>NZ_CP026498.1:6666435-6774019 GCF_002953255.1 Streptomyces sp. CB01881 | reverse complement strand
CACCTTCAACACCCTGCACAACGCCAACAAGCAGATCGTCCTCTCGTCCGACCGGCCGCCCAAGCAGCTGATCACGCTGGAGGACCGGCTCCGCAACCGCTTCGAGTGGGGGCTGATCACCGACGTCACCCCGCCGGAGCTGGAGACCCGGATCGCGATCCTGCGCAAGAAGGCGATCCAGGAACAACTGAACGCCCCCGCGGACGTGTTGGAGTTCATCGCCTCCCGGATCACCCGCAACATCCGGGAGTTGGAGGGCGCCCTGATCCGGGTCACCGCCTTCGCCAACCTCAACCGGGCGCCGGTGGACCTGGAGTTGGCCGGCATCGTCCTCAAGGACCTGATCCCGGGCGGGGACGAGGACGCCGGGCCGGAGATCACCGCGCAGGTCATCATGCAGCAGACCGCCGCGTACTTCGGGCTGGGCGTGGACGACCTCTGCGGCTCCTCGCGCAGCCGCGTGCTGGTGACGGCCCGGCAGATCGCCATGTACCTCTGCCGGGAGCTGACCGACCTCTCGCTGCCGAAGATCGGCGCCCAGTTCGGCGGCCGCGACCACACCACGGTGATGCACGCCGACCGCAAGATCCGGTCCCTGATGGCCGAGCGCCGCTCGATCTACAACCAGGTGACCGAGCTGACCAACCGCATCAAGAGCTAGTCCGTCCACAGCCGTTGAAGGGCGTCAGGAGCCATCCTGACGCCCTTTCGGCATATCCACAGGTGTGCACGGCCGATTCGCTGGGCAGGGTTGCGGGTGGCGGACGCCGCGCCACTGCGCAGGCGGCGTCGAACATCTGACCAGGGATTCGAACCCGCCGGGCGCGAACGGCCGTTGTCCACAGCCGGAGCCGCCTCTCCGCCGTCCACAGGCCGGTGAGCCCCGAGTTATCCAGAATTCCTCCACAGGCCCGCCGCCGCTACGCTCTTCCGCGCAGGTCAGGTGCCTGTGGACTTGTGCACAACGGTTATCCACAGGGTGTGGACAATTGCCGGGCCGCCAGAGGGCCCGCCGGGTTATCCACCGGTTGTCCCCAGGGTCGCCCGGGTTATCCCCAGGTTGTCCACAGCCGCGTCCACAGTTCGACAACCTTGTGCTGGCGTTCATGCCCTGGTGTGAAAGGCGTCACGTGATGTTGACCGGGCCCCGTGGATAACCTGGCCCGGATCTGGGGACAGCGCTGGGGATAACCTGTGGATACCCAGCGTCGCCTGTGGGTAACGCTCCGCTGTCCACAGCGGGCCGTGTCCGTCCACAGCCGCCGTCCACACCTCCTGTGGACAAAAAACCGGGCCTGACCTGCCGAAACGGGGTTATCCACGGTTTCCACAGGCCCTACTACTACTGCTACACCTATAGACCAGTCGACTCGTTCAAAAGCGGGTGGGCCCGAAATCTGTGGACAACCGGACCCCGACATCTGTTCGGCTTGCTTCCGCCCGTCTGCCCCGTCTGTCGGTGGAGTACGTCAGACTGTCCTCGGCGACTGGAAGCGGAGTGGCAGAGCTCGGCGGTCAGCCGCACCGAAGACCAAGATCAGAAGAACCAGACGTGCGAGCGGGAGCGCTCGATCCAGGAGGCGGTTACCGGTGAAGTTCCGGGTGGAGCGTGACGTCCTCGCGGAGGCGGTGGCCTGGGCTGCCCGCAGCCTCCCGGCACGGCCGCCGGTGCCGGTGCTGGCCGGCCTGCTGCTGACGGCACAGGACGGCAGCCTGGCGCTGTCCGGCTTCGACTACGAGGTCTCGGCCCGGGTCGAGCTGGAGGCCGACATCGAGGAGCCCGGCACCGTGCTGGTCTCCGGCCGGC
Organism: Streptomyces sp. CB01881; assembly: GCF_002953255.1. Taxonomy (GTDB): domain Bacteria; phylum Actinomycetota; class Actinomycetes; order Streptomycetales; family Streptomycetaceae; genus Kitasatospora. Next base: position 6,772,212 of record NZ_CP026498.1, on the reverse strand, counting down.
TGCTGAACGACATCTCGCGCAACCTTCCCAACAGGCCTGTGGAGATCTCCACCGACGGCCAGCGGGTCAGCGTGGTCTGCGGCAGTTCCCGGTTCACCCTCCCCACCCTCCCGGTGGACGAGTACCCGGCCCTGCCCCAGATGCCGACCGCCACCGGCACCGTCCCCGGTGACGTCTTCGCCTCGGCTGTCAGCCAGGCCGCGGTGGCCGCGGGCCGCGACGACACCCTCCCGGTGCTCACCGGTGTCCGGGTCGAGATCGAGGGCGACCGGATCACCCTGGCCGCCACCGACCGCTACCGCTTTGCCGTCCGCGAGCTGCTCTGGAAGCCCGAGCAGCCGGACATCTCCGCGGTCGCCCTGGTGCCCGCCAAGACCCTCCAGGACATCGCCAAGTCCCTGGGCAGCGGCGACAACGTCTCGATCGCCCTGTCCTCGGGCGGCGCGGGCGAGGGCCTGATCGGTTTCGAGGGTGCCGGCCGCCGGACGACCACCCGGCTGCTGGAGGGCGAGTTCCCCAAGTTCCGCAGCCTCTTCCCGACCGAGTTCAACGCGATCGCCGCGATCCAGACGCAGCCCTTCCTGGAGGCGCTCAAGCGCGTCTCGCTGGTCGCCGAGCGCAACACCCCGGTCCGGCTGAACTTCGAGGAGGGCGTGCTGACGCTGGAGGCCGGCTCGGGCGACGATGCCCAGGCCACCGAGCGGATCGACGCCTCCCTGGAGGGCGACGCCATCTCGATCGCCTTCAACCCGGGCTACCTGGAGGAGGGCCTCAAGGCCATCGACTCCGCCTACGCCCAGCTGAGCTTCACCACGCCGACCAAGCCGGCCCTGCTCAGCGGCAAGGCCTCGGTCGACACCGAGGCGGACGAGGCCTACCAGTACCTGATCATGCCGGTCCGTCTCTCCGGCTGATCCGGTACGCCCCGGCGTCCCGACGCGTTACCCACAGGCTGTGCACAGCCTGTGGAAGGCCTCCCCCGGTCGGCCCGACCGCGGGGAGGCCCTTGCGCTTCAGCGCGTAGGCTCAGAGAGCGCGGCAACGGCGCCGCCGGCAGGCATGTCACCACAGGTAAGGACTTGGTCATGGAGCTCGGCCTCATCGGTCTCGGCAAGATGGGCGGCAACATGCGCGAGCGGATCCGCCGCGCCGGCCACACCGTCATCGGCTACGACCGCAACCCGGACATCTCCGACGTCGAGAGCCTCCAGGAGCTCGTCACCAAGCTCCAGGGCCCGCGCGTGGTCTGGGTCATGGTCCCGGCCGGCGCCGCCACCCAGGCGACCGTGGACGAGCTCGCCGAGCTGCTCTCCCCCGGTGACGTGGTCGTCGACGGCGGCAACTCCCGCTGGACCGACGACGTCAAGCACGCCGAGGCGCTGGCCGCCAAGGGCATCGGCTTCGTCGACTGCGGCGTCTCCGGCGGCGTCTGGGGCCTGGAGAACGGCTACGCCCTGATGTACGGCGGCGCGGCCGAGCACGTGGCCAAGGCCAAGCCGGTCTTCGACGCGCTGAAGCCGGAGGGCGACTTCGGCTCCGTGCACGCGGGCGCGGTCGGCGCCGGCCACTTCGCCAAGATGGTCCACAACGGCATCGAGTACGCGATGATGCAGGCCTTCGCCGAGGGCTGGGAGCTGCTGGAGGCCGCCCCCGAGGTCACCGACGTGCGCGAGGTCTTCCGCAGCTGGCAGGAGGGCACCGTCATCCGCTCGTGGCTGCTCGACCTGGCCGTCCGCGCCCTGGACGACGACGAGCACCTGGCCAAGCTCAAGGGCTGGGCCGCCGACTCCGGCGAGGGCCGCTGGACCGTCGAGGCCGCGATCGACCACGCTGTGCCGCTGCCGGCGATCACCGCCTCGCTCTTCGCCCGCTTCGCCTCCCGCCAGGAGGACTCGCCGCAGATGAAGATGATCGCCGCGCTGCGCAACCAGTTCGGCGGCCACGCGGTCGAGTCGAAGTAGTTCCGTCACCGCCCGGGGCCGGCCCCCGGGCAAGCACAGTCACAGAAGGCGGGCGCAGTCCACAGCCATGCACGTCGCGCATCTGTCGCTCGCCGACTTCCGGTCGTACGCCCGGGCCGAGGTACCCCTCGACCCGGGCGTGACCGCCTTCGTCGGACCGAACGGCCAGGGAAAGACCAACCTGGTCGAGGCGATCGGCTACGTCGCCACCCTGGGCAGCCACCGGGTCGCCACCGACGCGCCGCTGATCCGGCTGGGCGCCGAGCGGGCGGTGGTCCGGGCCTCGGTGGTGGCCGGCTCCCGCACCACGCTGCTGGAGCTGGAGATCACCCCGGGCAAGGCCAACCGGGCCCGGATCAACCGCTCGGACAACGTCCGGCCGCGCGACGTGTTGGGCCTGCTGCGAACCGTGCTGTTCGCCCCCGAGGACCTCGCCCTGGTCAAGGGCGACCCGGGAGAGCGCCGGCGCTTCCTCGACGAGCTGCTGACCGCCCGCGCCCCCCGGCTGGCAGGGGTGCGGCAGGACTACGAACGGGTGCTCAAGCAGCGCAACGCCCTGCTGAAGACCGCCGCGATGGCCCGCCGGGCCGGTGGCGGCAAGGGCGCGGACCTCTCCACCCTGGAGGTCTGGGACGGCCATCTGGCGCGCGCCGGAGCCGAGCTGACCGCCTTCAGGATCCAGCTGGTGGCCGCTCTCCAGCCGCTGGTGTCGGCCGCGTACGGGCAGCTCGCGCCCGCGGGCGGGGAGACCGTGCTGGAGTACCGCAGCTCCTTCGAGGGCGAGCTGCCGTCCAGCCGCGAGCAGGCGGAGGAGCAGCTGCTCCAGGCCCTCCAGGCGGTCCGCAAGCAGGAGGTCGAGCGCGGGCTGACGTTGGTCGGCCCGCACCGCGACGAGCTGGTGCTCCGGCTCGGCCCGCTGCCCGCCAAGGGCTACGCCAGCCACGGTGAGTCCTGGTCGTTCGCGCTCGCCCTGCGGCTGGCCTCGTACGAGCTGCTGCGCGCCGACGGCGGGGAGCCGGTGCTGATCCTGGACGACGTCTTCGCCGAGCTGGACGCCACCCGGCGGGACCGGCTGGCCGAGCTGGTCGCCGGGGGCGAGCAGGTGCTGGTCACCGCGGCCGTCGCGGAGGACGTGCCGAAGGCGCTGGCCGGGGCCCGGTACGCGGTGGCCGACGGCGCGGTGCGCCGGGTCGACGCCTGACATCCCGGGCATCCCGGGCCGACCGCCCGTACCCGACCGCCTGCACCCGAAGCCCGCGCCGGTGTCCGGGCCCGGCAGCGCCCCCGCCTCCGGGCCTCCCCCGACCCGCGCAGGAGCGGTCCCCTTCACACCCTCACACTTTCCGCCCGTGCCCGACCGGTGCACCGGCGGCCCGCAGCCCTCCGCTCCCGTACGCTGGACGGCTGACCGTTGTCCACAGCCTGGGGATAGGAGATCGCCGTGAGCGAGCCGGCCGAGAACCTCCCGCGGCCGGCCGGCGCCGGTCCGGACGCCGCCGGACCGACCGGCGCCGACCTGGCCCGCTCGGCGCTGCGGGCGGCCCGGGCGCAGGCCAAGCAGCGCGGCGAACAGGTCAGGGAGAAGCGCGAGGCGAAGCGGCACGGTCTGCGCAGCGGTGCGCGTTCGGACGGCCGCGACCCGGTGCCGCTCGGTGCGGCGCTCAACCGGCTGCTGACCGAGCGCGGGTGGGAGTCCTCGGCCGCGGTCGGCGGGGTGATGGGCCGCTGGCCGCAGATCGTCGGCCCGGACATCGCCGCGCACTGCGCCCCCACCTCCTACGACGACGCGGCCGCGGTGCTCGTCGTGCAGTGCGACTCCACCGCCTGGGCCACCCAACTCCGCTGGCTGGCAAGGCAATTGGTGGCACGCCTGAACCACGAGCTGGGGCACGGCACGGTCAAGACCATCAAGGTGCTCGGGCCGGCCGCGCCGGTCCGCGGCTACGGCCGGCTGCGGGCGCCGGGCAGCAAGGGGCCGGGCGACACCTGGGGCTGACCGGGGCCCGCCCGGTGCCGAGCGGACCGGGATCTTCCGGAACCCCTGACGGCCCTTCCAGGCGCTCTGAGCCCCCCGGGCGAGTATCGGGACATGTGCAGAGGGGATTCAGGGCGGCGTATCTGCCCTCAGAGGCTGCCAAACGCCCATCTCTGTCAGTCGTACCGGTAGACTGAGAGCCAAACACTGTTGCTAGTGGCAACCGAGTCGAAACGCCGTGGTCGCACGCCCGCCCACACGGGGTGGGGATGCGGCCCGTGCTGTGCCAGAGAGGGCGCTTCGTGGCCGATTCCGGCAACCCCAGCCAGACCCCAGACCAGACCGACCAGGGCGAGAAGTCCTACAACGCCAGCAACATCCAGGTGCTGGAGGGCCTTGACGCCGTCCGCAAGCGTCCCGGCATGTACATCGGCTCGACCGGTGAGCGTGGGCTGCACCACCTGGTGCAGGAGGTCGTGGACAACTCCGTCGACGAGGCCATGGCCGGGCACGCGGACACCATCGACGTCACGATCCTGCCGGACGGCGGCGTGCGGGTGGTCGACAACGGCCGCGGCATCCCGGTCGGCATCGTCCCCGGGCAGGAGAAGCCGGCCGTCGAGGTCGTGCTCACCGTGCTGCACGCGGGCGGCAAGTTCGGCGGCGGCGGGTACGCGGTCTCCGGCGGTCTGCACGGCGTCGGCGTCTCGGTGGTGAACGCGCTCTCCACCCGGCTCGCGGTGGAGATCCACACCGAGGGCCACCGCTGGACCCAGGACTACAAGATGGGCGCGCCGACCGCCGCCCTGGTCAAGGGCGAGGCCACCGACCGCAACGGCACCAGCGTCACCTTCTGGGCCGACCCGGACATCTTCGAGACCACGGTCTACTCCTTCGAGACGCTCTCCCGGCGCTTCCAGGAGATGGCGTTCCTCAACAAGGGTCTGAGCATCTCGCTGACCGACGAGCGCCCCGAGCACGCGGACGAGGACGGCAAGCCGCTCTCGGTCACGTACAAGTACGACGGCGGCATCGCGGACTTCGTTACCCACCTCAACTCCCGCAAGGGCGAGGTGATCCACCCCTCGGTGATCGACTTCGAGGCGGAGGACAAGGAGAAGGCGATCTCGGTCGAGGTCGCGATGCAGTGGAACTCCTCCTACACCGAGGGTGTCTACAGCTTCGCCAACACCATCCACACGCACGGCGGCGGTACCCACGAGGAGGGCTTCCGCGCCGCGCTGACCGGTCTGGTCAACCGCTACGCGCGGGACAAGAAGCTGCTCCGGGAGAAGGACGACAACCTCTCCGGCGAGGACATCCGCGAGGGTCTGACCGCGATCATCTCGGTCAAGCTCGGCGAGCCGCAGTTCGAGGGCCAGACCAAGGACAAGCTGGGCAACACCGAGGCGAAGACCTTCGTCCAGCGGGTCGTCCACGAGCAGCTGAACGACTGGCTGGACCGCAACCCCAACGAGGCCTCGGACATCATCCGCAAGTCCATCCAGGCCGCCACCGCGCGCGTCGCCGCCCGCAAGGCGCGCGACCTGACGCGCCGCAAGGGCCTGCTGGAATCCGCCTCGCTGCCGGGCAAGCTGAGCGACTGCCAGTCCAAGGACCCGGCCGAGTGCGAGATCTTCATCGTCGAGGGTGACTCCGCCGGCGGCTCCGCCAAGCAGGGCCGCGACCCGCGGATCCAGGCCATCCTGCCGATCCGCGGCAAGATCCTGAACGTCGAGAAGGCCCGGATCGACAAGGTCCTGCAGAACACCGAGGTCCAGGCGCTGATCTCGGCGTTCGGCTGCGGCATCCAGGAGGACTACGACGAGTCCAAGCTCCGCTATCACAAGATCGTCCTGATGGCGGACGCCGACGTCGACGGGCAGCACATCCGCACCCTGCTGCTCACCCTGCTGTTCCGCTTCATGCGGCCGCTGGTCGAGGCCGGGTACGTGTACCTGGCGATGCCGCCGCTGTACAAGATCAAGTGGGGCAAGGACGACTTCGACTACGTCTACTCCGACCGCGAGCGCGACGCCACCATCGCGGCGGGCGTGGCGGCCGGGCGCCGGCTGCCGAAGGACGACGCGATCCAGCGCTTCAAGGGTCTCGGCGAGATGAACGCCGAGGAGCTGCGCGTCACCACCATGGACCAGGCCCACCGTCTGCTCCTGCAGGTCACCCTGGAGGACGCGGCCCGCGCCGACGACCTCTTCTCCGTCCTGATGGGCGAGGACGTCGAGGCCCGCCGGTCCTTCATCCAGCGCAACGCCAAGGACGTCCGCTTCCTGGACGTGTGACGGGGGCCGCCCCCGTCAGCACAGTCCAGTCACGCGTGAAAGGAAACTGACCACCAGTGGTCGACGACAACCGTCCCGACGGCGAGCAGCCGGACGCCGCCACCACCACGGACACCTTCGTCTCCCGGGTCGAGCCGATCGAGCTCGAAACCGAGATGCAGCGTTCCTACCTCGACTACGCGATGAGCGTGATCGTGAGCCGCGCGCTGCCCGAGGTCCGCGACGGCCTCAAGCCGGTGCACCGGCGCGTGCTCTACGCGATGTACGACGGCGGGTACCGCCCCGAGAAGGGCTACTACAAGTGCGCCCGCGTCGTCGGCGACGTCATGGGCAACTACCACCCGCACGGTGACACCTCGATCTACGACACCGTGGTCCGCCTGGCCCAGCCGTGGTCGCTGCGGATGCCGCTGGTGGACGGCAACGGCAACTTCGGCTCCCCGGGCAACGACCCGGCGGCGGCCATGCGCTACACCGAGTGCAAGATGATGCCGCTGGCCATGGAGATGATGCGCGACATCGACGAGGAGACCGTCGACTTCGCCGCCAACTACGACGGCCGCTCGCAGGAGCCCACCGTCCTGCCCGCGCGCATCCCCAACCTGCTGATCAACGGTGCCACCGGCATCGCGGTCGGCATGGCCACCAACATCCCGCCGCACAACCTCCGCGAGGTCGCCTCCGGTGCGCTCTGGGCGCTGGAGCACCCGGACGTCTCCAACGAGGAGCTGCTGGAGGCCCTGATCGAGCGGATCAAGGGCCCGGACTTCCCGACCGGCGCCCTGATCGTCGGCCGGCGCGGGATCGACGAGGCGTACCGGACCGGGCGCGGCTCGATCACCATGCGCGCGGTGGTCGAGGTCGAGGAGATCCAGGGCCGCCAGTGCCTGGTGATCACCGAGCTGCCCTACCAGGTCAACCCGGACAACCTCGCCCTGAAGATCGCCGACCTGGTCAAGGACGGCAAGATCGCCGGCATCGCCGACGTCCGCGACGAGTCCTCCTCGCGCACCGGCCAGCGCCTGGTCATCGTGCTCAAGCGCGACGCCGTCGCCAAGGTCGTGCTGAACAACCTCTACAAGCACACCGACCTGCAGACCAACTTCGGCGCCAACATGCTGGCCCTGGTCGACGGCGTGCCGCGCACGCTCTCGCTGGACGCCTTCATCCGGCACTGGGTCAACCACCAGGTCGAGGTCATCGTCCGGCGCACCCGGTTCCGGCTGCGCAAGGCCGAGGAGCGCGCGCACATCCTGCGCGCCCTGCTCAAGGCGCTGGACATGATCGACGAGGTCATCGCGCTGATCCGGGCCTCCGAGTCGGCCGACGCGGCCCGCAGCGGCCTGATGAACCTGCTCACCATCGACGAGATCCAGGCCAACGCGATCCTGGAGATGCAGCTGCGCCGGCTGGCCGCCCTGGAGCGCCAGCGGATCATGGACGAGCACGACGAGCTGCAGCGCAAGATCGACGAGTACAACGCGATCCTCGCCTCCCCGGTCCGCCAGCGGGAGATCATCTCCGAGGAGCTCACCGCGATCGTCGAGAAGTACGGCGACGAGCGGCGTTCCACCCTGATCCCCTCCGACGGCGACCTCCGAGGACCTCATCGCCGAGGAGGACATCGTCGTCACCATCACCCGTGGCGGCTACGTCAAGCGGACCCGCTCCGACCTCTACCGCTCGCAGAAGCGCGGCGGCAAGGGCGTGCGCGGCGCCCAGCTGAAGCAGGACGACATCGTCGACCACTTCTTCGTGACGACGACGCACAACTGGATCCTGTTCTTCACCAACAAGGGCCGGGTCTACCGCGCCAAGGGCTACGAGCTGCCGGACGCCGGTCGCGACGCCCGCGGCCAGCACGTGGCCAACCTGCTGGCCTTCCAGCCGGAGGAGCACATCACCCAGGTGATGGCGGTGCGCACCTACGAGGACAAGCCGTACCTCGTTCTCGCCACCCGGGCCGGCCTGGTGAAGAAGTCCGCCCTGAAGGACTACGACTCCCCGCGCTCCGGCGGCCTGATCGCGATCAACCTGCGCCAGGACGAGCACGGCCGGGACGACGAGCTGATCGGCGCCGAGCTGGTCTCCGCCGAGGACGACCTGCTGCTGGTCTCCCGGAAGGCCCAGTCGATCCGGTTCACCGCGACCGACGACGCGCTGCGGCCCACCGGCCGCGCCACCTCCGGCGTCAAGGGCATGTCCTTCCGCGAGGACGACGAGCTGCTCTCGATGAACGTCGTCCGTCCGGGCACGTTCGTCTTCACCGCCACCGACGGCGGCTACGCCAAGCGCACCGGGGTGGACGAGTACCGTGTCCAGGGACGCGGCGGCTACGGCACCAAGGCGGCGAAGATCGTCGAGGGCCGGGGCTCGCTGGTCGGCGCGCTGGTGGTCGACGACACCGACGAGATCATGGCGATCACCCTGTCGGGTGGGGTGATCCGCACGAGGGTTTCCGAGGTTCGTGAAACCGGACGTGACACCATGGGCGTCCAACTGATCAACCTCGGAAAGCGCGATGCGGTCGTGGGCATGGCCCGCAACGCGGAGGCCGAGGACGAGGAGTCGCTGGAGGACGAGGTCGCAGGCGCCGAGTCCCCCGAGGTGGCCGAGGGTACGGAGACGGCGGCCGGCGGCGAGGACGCCCAGGCCTGATCCGAACCGTGGGCCGGTGTCGCAGCGTCGAGAAGAATGGGCGCGGCGGCACCGGCCGCCGACCAGTTCCGGGCAATCCCGCCGGGCGCTGGATGACGAGTGACGACGCAGGACGGTGTTGCCGTCCTGGTGGGAAGTGCGGGAGGACCAGTGAGTGGAGCCACGGGTGCTGCGGGAGGAGCCACCGGCGGCCGTCCGGGCGCAGCACAGGGCGGCGGGGGCTACGGGGTGCCGCAGCCGCCGGCCGAGCACCCGGCTTCGTCCACCTCGCTGATGCCACCGGTCGGTCCGGCGGGTCAGGGCGGGGCGACGTACGGCGGCCAGCCGGCCACGCCCCCGCCGTCGGGCGCGGGCGGGTTCTCGCAGCCGACCACGTACGCCAAGGGGCAGCCGACGCCGCCGCGGGGTACCCGGGTGAGCGGTAACACCCCGCCCGGCGGCACGCCGGTTCCCGGCGGTGCCGCGCGCCGTCCGGCCGCCGCGCCGGCCGCGGCCGGGCCGGGCCTGGGCCGGACCCGCAAGGCCCGGCTGCGGATCACCAAGGCCGACCCGTGGTCGGTCATGAAGGTCAGCTTCCTGCTGTCGGTGGCGGTCGGGATCATCATCATCGTGGCGGCCGCCGTGCTGTGGATGACGCTGGACTCGCTCGGCGTCTTCGACTCGCTGACCAAGACCCTCAAGGAGGTCACCGCCGGCGAGGCCCCCAACAGCGGCATCAACCTGATGGACTACGTCGGGTTCGGCAAGGTGATGACCTTCACCTCGCTGATCGCCGTGGTCGACGTGGTGCTGCTGACGGCGCTCTCCACGCTCTCGGCGTTCATCTACAACGCCGCGGCCGGCTTCACCGGCGGCATCGAGCTGACCCTGGCCGAGGAGGACTGACCTCCGGCCGGGAGGAGCCGTTTCCGGCCACCGTGGCCGGTGGCTGACCCACGGTCAGGAATTCCCGGGTGTACGGAATGAGCGGGCCCCGCAGGCTGTTCCAGCCTGCGGGGCCCGTCGGCGTTCGGGTGACAGCCGACCCCCGCGGCGTGCCGCCCGGATCGGCGTCCGCCACGGTGGGATTTGCTGGGTGCGCTCGTGTCGAGTTTCCGAGTGCCGCAGGCCGCCCCCCGGTCCGAACGGCCGGGGAGGGCACGGCTGTGCAGGTACGGCTGGACGGAGGCGCGCGATGGCTCAGCTCGCAAGGCAACTGGTCGAGGCCCTGGAGGGGCTCCTGGGGGTCCCGGTGCCACTGCGGGTGCAGGTCTGGGACGGCAGCACGGCCGGGCCGCCGGGGGCGCCCACCGTCGTGCTGCGCAACCGGCGCGCGCTGCGCCGCCTGCTCTGGCAGCCGGGCGAGCTGGGCCTGGCCCGGGCCTACGTCGCGGGTGACCTGGAGGTCGCGCCCGGGACCGACCTCTACGAGGTGCTGACGGCGGTCGCGCACTTCTCCGAACGGCCCGAGATCCGCCTGCTCCGGCTGGGCCCGGGCGACGTGCTCGGCCCCAAGGGCCGTGCGGGGCTGCGGGCCCTGCTACGGGCCGGTGCGCTGGGCCCGCAGCCCATCCCGCCGCCGGAGGAGGCCGGGGCGGTCCAGGGGCGGCTGCACAGCCGCAGCCGGGACCGCGCGGCCATCAGCCACCACTACGACGTCGGGAACGACTTCTACGGCCTCGTCCTGGGCCCGTCGATGGTGTACTCCTGCGCGTACTGGGAGCCCGCCGCGAAGAGCCTGGAGGCGGCCCAGGAGGCCAAGCTCGACCTCATCTGCCGCAAGCTCGGCCTGCGGCCGGGGATGCGGCTGCTGGACGTCGGCTGCGGCTGGGGCTCGCTGGTGCTGCACGCGGCCGGGCACTACGGCGTCACGGCGGTCGGTGTCTCCATCTCCGAGGAGCAGGTGGCGCTGGCCCGCCGGCGGGTCGAGGAGGCCGGTCTGGCCGACCGGGTGGAGATCCGCCTCCAGGACTACCGGGAGGTCCCGGACGGCCCGTTCGACGCGATCTCCAGCGTCGGCATGGCCGAGCACGTCGGCACCGAGCAGTACCGGGTCTACGCCGCGGGCCTGTACCGGCTGCTGGTGCCCGGGGGCCGCCTGCTCAACCACCAGATCGCCCGCCGTCCCAACCACCCGGGTGAGCCGTACCGCCCCAGCCCGTTCATCGACCGTTACGTCTTCCCTGACGGCGAGCTCTCCCCCGTCGGTTCCACGGTGGCCCGGCTGGAGGAGGCCGGCTTCGAGGTGCGCGACGTCGAGTCCCTGCGCGAGCACTACGGGCTGACCCTGCGCGAGTGGGTGGCCAACCTGGAGGTGCGCTGGACGGAGGCCGTCCGGCTGGTCGGCCGCGGCCGGGCCCGGGTCTGGCGGCTCTACATGGCGGCCTCCGCGCTCGCCTTCGAGGAGAACCGGATCGGCGTGAACCAGATCCTCGCCGTCCGCACCGGCCCCGAGGGCGCCGCCCGTCTCCCCGCCACCCGCGAGGAGTGGCTGCTCCGCCCCGCCACCACCCCTCACCAGCAGACCCCTGCCGCGAGCCCCGCCGGACCGGATTTTGGAGATCGGCCGTCGGTCCGCTAATCTTTCAGTGCGGCAAGGGCCTATAGCTCAGACGGTTAGAGCGCTTCCCTGATAAGGAAGAGGCCACAGGTTCAAGTCCTGTTAGGCCCACCACCGCGAAGGGTCCGGAGCGATCACGCTCCGGGCCCTTCGGCGTTCCCGGGGGCCGGAGGAACTGCACGCCGGGCCCGGGAGTTCTCCGGGTGGTGGGGGCGGACGGGCACGGCGGGCGGTGACGGTATGGCGTTGTTCTGGGCGATGAGCATTCCCGGGCTGGTCTGCGCGCTGGTCGTGCTGGCCTTCGTCGACCAGACGGCACTGTGGGCGCGGAAGTCGCGCTGGATCCCGTGGCGGGGGACGGGCCGGGAGGGGCAGGTCTCGGCGACCGGGTTCGAGCAGCTGCACGCGCAGTTCGCGGCGGGCAAGCAGCACGGGCTCGACGAGCGGCGCAGCACCCTGATGCTGCGCGACGAGGAGGGCGAGGGGGCGCCGCCGAGGACCAGGGTGGACCTGGCGGCCGGTACCGCCGTGGTGGTGCCGCCGACGCGGGGCCAGCCGCCGGGGGCCGGCCGGTGCGGGGCCGGTGGACGACCCGTGCGGGCCGGGCCGGGGGCGCCGTCGGGCCGGGCTCGGGCCGGGCCGACCGTACGACAGAAGGTGCGGCGTCAATCCTCCGGCCGGACCGGTCGGTTGGAGGCAGCGGCGGCTGGTCACGATTGGGACACTGGTGTGTATCATCGGCCGCAAGGGCAGTCTGGCACCCGGCAGCCCGTTCGTGCTCGTAACACATCATGGACTCGTCGGCCCGGCCATCCGGTCGGAGCACGGCTGTTGAGTCCGCTACGCAAGAAGGACGAGGTCCCGCGGTGAAGAAGCTTCTCCTGGTCGCCCTGGTCGCCCTCGGCGGCTTCTTTGTCTACCGTCAGGTCCAGGCGGACCGCGCCGAGCAGGACCTGTGGACCGAGGCCACCGACCCGGTCCCGGCCGGTCGCTGAGGACCCGGACGATCTGACGATCGACGATCTTCGGAGGCGCCGCACGGCGTCTCCCGGGCCGGCCGGCCCGGTCGTGTGACCGGGCCGGCCGGTGTTCCCGGCACCGTCGGGGCGTGAGGTTCCGGGGAGGGCGTGGGATTCCCGCCGGAACCCGGTACGCTAGTGCCCGACGGTGCGCACAGTGCCGTCGAGGGGCTTTAGCTCAGTTGGTAGAGCGCTGCCTTTGCAAGGCAGATGTCAGGAGTTCGAGTCTCCTAAGCTCCACAGTGGAACAGCCGATCGGCCGCCGACCTGAATCCGGGTCAGCGGCCGATCGGCGTTTTGGGGCGTGCGGGGCGCCCGGGGCGGGCCGGTCAGTGCGGCTTGCGCGGGTCGTGCGGCTTGGGGCGGTCGTCGTCGGGGGCGGGCTTGCCGGGCGGCGGGCCGGGCTGGGGGGCGGCGGTGCCCGCCTCCGCGTGGGGGCCGGCGGCGTCGGACCCGGCGGCCGAGCCGTTCACCTGGGCGTCGGCCGGGCCGGCGCTGCCCGAGGCGTGGGCGCCGGAGTTACGGGACGTCGTGGCCGTGGAGTCGGTGGCCGCGGTCCGCTCGGCGGCCGGGGGCTCGACCAGCCACTCGGGGTTGCTGTGGTGGCGCCACCACTGCCAGGCCACGATGCCGCTGCCGATCGCGAGGGCGCCGGCGACCGCCAGGCCGGTGGCCCAGCCGCTGCGGTGCTCCTTCCTGACGTTCCGGGCGGCGAGCTCGCTGATCTCGGCGGAGGTGACGTTGCCGTGCAGGGCGGTCAGCGCGGCGGCGCCGCGGGTCTGGGCCTCCACCGCCACGGGGACGACGGCGGCGCGGGCCTCCTCGACCGCGTGGACGACCTTGGGGCCGATCGTGGTCCGGGCCTGGTCGGTGGCGCGCGCCGCGGAGAGCCGGGCGGCCAGGGCGGCCTCCTGGGCGCGGTGCAGGGCCTTGAGGGCGTTCTGCTGGGCCTCGGGTGGCAGGCTGGCGAAGGCGTGACCGAGCTGCGGGGCTACGTGCCTGTCGTACTGGACGCGGGCGCTGTGGGCGGCGTGGGCGGCCTTCGGCCCGATCGCGTCCATGGCGGGGCCCAGCCGCTGCTTCGCGCCGTCCGCGAGGTGCACCGCGGTCACCTTGGCGGTCACGGCGTAGGGCGCGAGGGTGTCCCGGGTCTTTCCGGCCGTCTCACGAGCTGAGTCCAAACGGGTCACGAGTCTCTCCTCCTCGGTGGCGTCCTATATGCACATATCCACCTGAATGCTGATCATGCATGGTGATTTGTCCCGCAGCACTCCGGGATGGGCCGTACGCGGGGCGGTGCGGGAGGAGGGAGACCGGGGCGGCGCCGGCGGAGACCGGGACGGGGAGGGGTGAGGCCGGGGCCGCCCGGGGCCGATCCCGTCGCAGTACGCTGGCGATGCCGGTGTACCCCGTTCGGCGGGGCGCCGCCGGGATTGCGTAGCAGGCGTGCGAGAAGGGGAAACCGCTGATGCTCCCGGACGAGCCCAGGCCGCCGACGGACCGGACCCCGGAACCCGGGGGCGGCCTGGCGCACTGTTACCGGCACCCCGGGCAGGAGACGGGCATCGGCTGTTCCCGCTGCGGCCGGCCGATCTGCCCGCAGTGCATGGTGAGCGCCTCGGTGGGCTTCCACTGCCCGGAGTGCGTCCAGGGCGCCAACCGCGAGGTCCGGCAGGCCACCACCCGGTTCGGCGGGCAGCTGGCCGCGGACGGTGCGCTCGTCACCAAGGCCCTGATCGGGGTCAACCTGGTGGTCTTCGTCCTCGCCGCCTACGTGCTCAGGCCGTGGCTGTCCGAGGATCTCTCGCTGTTCAGCGTGGGCCCGCAGATCACCGGGTTCCCGTACGGCGTCGCGGCCGGGCCGGACCAGTGGTACCGGCTGCTGACCGCGACCTTCCTGCACGTCGAGCTCTGGCACATCGCCACCAACATGGTGATGCTCTGGGTGATCGGGCCGGCGCTGGAGGCGGCCCTCGGCCGGATCCGCTTCCTGGCGGTCTACCTGGTCTCGGGCCTGGCCGGCAGCGCCTTCGCCTTCCTGCTGGCCGGCGGGTTCATGAACTCGCTGGGTGCCTCCGGCGCCATCTTCGGCCTGCTCGGCGCCACCGTGGTGATGTACAAGCGGACCAGGATGCCGCTCGGCCCGGTGGTCGCGCTGCTGGTCTTCAACCTGATCGTCACCTTCTCGGTGACCGGCATCGACTGGCGCGCGCACCTCGGTGGGCTGATCGCCGGGACGCTCACCGCGATCGGCCTGATGTACGCCCCGCAGGACCGCCGGCTGCCCGTCCAGGCGCTGACGGTGGCCGCGATGGCGGGCCTGGTGCTGGCGATGGTCCTGGTCGGGATGGCCCGCTACGGCGGGTGACGCGCCCGGACGTTTGTCCACAGCGTGTGGGAAGTCGTGCACAGCCAGTTGGGCGAGTGCCCTGTGGACTGCTGTTCTACGCGTGTCCTGCTGTGCCTATTCGGCATTCGGGGGATGGCGTGCGGGGGTGTGGAAAGGGCGCGCGGCGCAGGTTATCCACAGGCCGGGAGGACTTTTCCCCAATGTGGATAACCATGTGGATAAGCGCGATAAGCGGGATAACCGGATGGTGGAAGTCCGGGCGCACGGCCGCGTCCGGGCGCACCGCAGCGCCGCCCCGGGCGGAAGTCCTTCCGGGGCGGCGCTTGCGCGCTCAGGGCTGGAGCCCCGTCACTTCCACTGGGTGGAGACGCCGAACCCCGCCGCGATGAAGCCGAAGCCCACCAGGATGTTCCAGTTGTGCCAGCTCTCGACCGGCCAGCTGCCACTGGTCACGTAGTAGGTGACGATCCACACCAGTCCGACCAGGAACAGGGCCAGCATCAGGGGGGCTACCCAGCTGCGGCCCGTGCTGATCTTCACCGCGACGGCCGTGGTCGGCGGGGTGTAATCGGACTTCTTGCGGAGTCGAGACTTCGGCACGAGGAGCTCTCCTGTCGATGCGCTGTGAGACCGCGCAGGGGTTCAGCGGGGGTCGGGCGGCCGGCATGGCGGTTGTGGAGAACGCTAGGGGGACCGCCCCCGCACATGCCACCGGCGTCCGTTAGCGTAGTGGCTCGGCGGGTCCGAAGGAGATAAGGGTACGGTGACTAATTTGTCGATTCCCCCTCGGCCTGCCAGTAGTCGCTCCTCCGGCACCCGAATTGTCGGCCGTGCCCTGACCTGCGCCGTTTTTGCGCTCGCCGGGCTGCTCTTCTACATCAGCGCGCAGACCGCCCGCGGGACCGACCTGCGCACCGACAACTCGTTGCTCAGTCTCAGCGACGTGATACGCCAGCGCAGCGCGCAGAACCAGCAGTCCCAGGCGCAGCTCGCCGACCTCCAGGCCCGCTCGCAGGAGCTCACCGAGCAGCAGGGCGGCAACCCCGCGGACGTCTCCCGGCAGGACGCGCTCCGGCAGGGCGCCGCGCTGGAGCCGCTCCAGGGGCCCGGCCTCACCGTGACCCTCAACGACGCCCCGCCGAACGCCACCGCGCGCATCCCCGGGGTGCCCGAGCCCGGCGTCAACGACCTGGTCATCCACCAGCAGGACATCCAGGCGGTCGTCAACGCGCTCTGGCGGGGCGGCGCGGAGGGCGTGCAGGTGATGGACCAGCGGCTGATCTCCACCAGTGCCGTCCGCTGCGTCGGCAACACCCTGCTGCTCCAGGGCCGCGTCTACTCGCCGCCCTACGTGGTGAAGGCCGTCGGGAGGACGGACGCGCTGCGGACGGCGGTGGAGGCGGACCCGACGATCCGCAACTACCTGCAGTACGTGCAGGCGTACGGGCTGGGCTGGAAGGTCCAGGAGAGCGGCGACCTCACCGTGCCCGGCTACTCCGGCACCGCCGACCTGCGCTCGGCGGGCGGCCAGTAGCGCACGCCCGCGCTCGGGTGCCAGTGCGGGAAGCCCGCCCCGCGGCCCCGGATCACGGGTCTACTCTTGAGCCCAGTCTGTTACGTCGAGGGAGCACCATGTACGGCTGGATCTGGCGTCACCTTCCGGGGAACACCCTGGTCCGGGCCTTCATCTCGCTGCTCCTCGTCCTGGGGCTGGTCTACCTCCTCTTCACGTACGTCTTCCCGTGGGCGGAACCGCTGCTCCCCTTCGGCGACGTCACAGTGGACGGCGGCGACGGCGCCGCGGGCTGACCCG
This sequence comes from Streptomyces sp. CB01881, assembly GCF_002953255.1. Lineage (GTDB taxonomy): Bacteria > Actinomycetota > Actinomycetes > Streptomycetales > Streptomycetaceae > Kitasatospora. The sequence continues at coordinate 6,755,597 of NZ_CP026498.1, read as the reverse complement.
GCGGCACTGCTCCTCCTCCCAGCCCCCGCATCCCACGGAGATAGCGCGCGAATGACCACCCAGCCGAGCCAGCCCCGCATCCTGGTCGTCGACAACTACGACAGCTTCGTCTTCAACCTGGTCCAGTACCTCTACCAGCTCGGCGCCACCTGCGAGGTGGTGCGCAACGACGAGGTGACGGTCGAACACGCGGTGCGCCGCGACGGCGGGACGGGCTTCGACGGGGTGCTGCTCTCCCCCGGGCCCGGTGCGCCGGAGGAGGCCGGGGTCTGCATCGAGATGGTGCACCACTGCGCGGGCATCGGGCTGCCGGTCTTCGGCGTCTGCCTGGGCCTGCAGTCGATCGCCGTCGCGTACGGCGCGGTGGTCGGCCGGGCGCCCGAGCTGCTGCACGGCAAGACCTCCCTGGTGGACCACGAGGACGGCGGGGTCTTCGAGGGCCTGCCCTCGCCGCTCACCGCGACCCGGTACCACTCGCTGGCGGTCGAGCCGGCCACCGTGCCGGACGAGCTGGTGGTCACCGCCCGGACCGGGAGCGGCGTGATCATGGGCCTGCGGCACCGTGAACTGCCGGTTGAGGGGGTGCAGTTCCACCCCGAGTCGGTGCTCACCGAGGGCGGCCACCGGATGCTCGCCAACTGGCTGGCCGAGTGCGGCGATCCGCAGGCCGTCGGCCGTTCGGCCGGGCTCGCCCCGGTGATCGGCCGGGGCTGAGCGGCGTGACCGCGGTGCGTCCGGAGGGGCGTTACCAGTCGGGGGCGGGCCCGCACGAGGGCGGCCGGTACGGCTACTCCCAGGGCCACGGCGGCCCGTACGGGCCGGAGAACCCGCAGTACGGCGGGCCCGGAGCCGACCGGCAGCACCAGCAGGACGGCCAGTTCCAGCAGGGGGGCCAGCAGGGGGCCCAGCAGAGCGGCCAGTACCGGCAGGACGGCCAGTACGAGCAGTACGACCCGTACCAGGCGCAGCAGCCCGCCCAGGGCGCGGCCGAGGACGGCTGGGGCGTCTACGAGCAGGCCGGGCCGCCCGGGCCGCCCGGGCCGCCCGGGCAGCCCCAGGAGCCCCTGGAGCCCCGTCAGGACGGCTCAGGAGCCCCTGACGCGGCCGGGGGGCCCGACGGCCCCGGTCAGCCCGAGTACCCCTGGCTGGCCGACCAGACCCTCCAGCTGCGCCTCCTGCCGGCCACCGCCGGTGCGGCCGGGCCGCCGCCCGGCGGCCGGGCGGAGCGTCGGCGGGCCGCACAGGGCCGGATGGCGGTGCGTTCGGGCGGCGGTCGCCGCCGGGCGGGCGGCCGGGCCGGCGCCGGGGGAGCGGCACGCCCCAAGGAGCCGGTGGCCGTGGTGGCCGCCCGGTTCGTCGGCGAGCTCTGCATCACGCTCGGCCTGGTGATGCTGCTGTTCGTCTCCTACCAGCTCTGGTGGACCAACGTGCAGGCCGACGCGGCCGCCGACGGCGCCCGCAACCAGCTGGAGCAGCAGTTCGGCTCCCCCCAGCCGGCGCCCGGCGCGTCCGGGCAGCCGGCGCCGGACCCCGCCAAGCCCGAGACCTTCGAGCCCGGCAAGGGCTTCGCGATCGTCTACCTGCCGAAGCTGGGCCTGAAGTTCCCGATCGCCGAGGGCACCTCCAAGTCGGCGGTGCTCGACAAGGGCCTGGTGGGCCACTACACCGGTACCGGGATGCCGGCCGACAAGACCGGCAACTTCGCGCTCGCCGCGCACCGCAACACCCACGGCGAGCCGTTCCGGCACATCAACCAGCTCACCAAGGGCGACAAGGTCGTGGTGGAGACCGCGACCGCGTACTACACGTACGAGGTCACCGGCGGCATCCCGGAGACTCCGCCGTCCAACGTGAGCGTGATCAAGCCGGTGCCCAACGGCTCCGGCTACGGCCAGCCCGGCCGGTACATCACGCTGACCACCTGCACCCCGGAGTTCAGTTCCAAGGCCCGGCTGATCGTCTTTGGCAAGATGATCGAGGAACGGCCGCGGAGCCAGGGCAAGCCGGCCGGGCTCACGGCCGGCTAGCGGCCGCGGCAGCGCGGTGCGGCGGCGGACGGCCGCCGCACCGGTCGACAGGGACGAGGGGGAGCACAGTGACCCAGGACGCGACGGCGCAACCGGTGGCCGAGGAGGCCCTCCCGCCACCGCCTCCCCCCGGCCGGGCCCGCGGCCGCGCGCTGGCCGCGCTGGGGGTCTTCGGCGAGCTGCTGATCACCGTCGGCCTGGTGCTGGGCCTGTTCGTCGCGTACTCGCTCTGGTGGACCAACGTGCAGGCCGACGCCTCCGCGGACCGGGCCTCCGACCGGCTGCGCAGCTCCTGGGCGGCCGGCCCGACCGCCGCTCCCACCGCTCCCGCCACGCCCGCCCCGGCCTCCCCGGGGGCGACGGCGTCCCCCAGCCCCAGCGCCTCGGGAACGCCGGGCCCGGCCTACGGCGCGGGTGAGGGCGTCGGGTTCCTGCACGTCCCGGCGATGGGCAGGGACTACCAGGTGCTGATCCGGATGGGCACCGACACCGACACCCTGGCCGAGGGCGTCGCCGGGGTGTACGAGCAGCCGTACCGCGCGGCGATGCCGTGGGACGAGACCGGCAACTTCGCCCTGGCCGCGCACCGGGACGGCCACGGGGCGAAGTTCCACGACCTGGACGCCGTCCACAAGGGCGACGCGATCGTGGTCGAGACCAAGGACAAGTGGTACGTCTACAAGGTCGACAACACCCTGCCGGAGACGTCCAAGTACGACACCGGCATCGTCGCGCCCGTCCCCAAGGGCTCGGGCTACCAGGGCCCGGGCCGGTACATCACGCTGACCACCTGCACGCCGGTCTACACCTCGCGCTACCGGATGGCCGTCTGGGGCAGCCTGGTGCGGGTCGACGAGATGGACGCCAAGCGGACGCCCCCGCCGGAGCTGCGCCACTCCTGAGCGCCCGCCGGAGCCGCGCCGCTCTCCCGAGCACCCGCCGCTCTGCCGGGCACCCGCCGGAACGCCCGAGGGCCCGTCGCAGCGACTGCGACGGGCCCTCGGGCGTTGCCTCAGAACCAGGGGAACCAGGGCTTAGGGGTTTCCCCCTTTGGGGAAGGTGGCGGATGGGGTGGGGGTGTCCCCTTTGGCGGGCTCCGCCGGCTTGGTCATCAGGATCACCTGCGTGTTCGGGTCCAGCTGGGTGCCCGCCGGCGGGTTGCTGCCCAGGACCACCGAGTTCGGGTCCTGCGGGCCGACCACGCTGTAGCCGAGGCCGGCCTTCCCCAGCTTGTCGATCGCTTCCTGGAGCTTCTGGTTCTGCAGCGGCGGGACGGTGGCCTTCTCCGGTGCCTTGAGGACGGTCAGGATGATCTTCGCGTTGGCCGGGGCCTTGCTGTTGGCCGGGATCGACTGCGAGACGACGGTGTTGACCTTGGTCGGGTCGTTGGTCGTCGCGGTCTTCGAGGCGTCGACCTGGAAGCCGGCGCTCTCCAGCGCGGCCTGCGCGGCCTCCTTCTGCTGGCCGACCACGTTGGGCACGGTGACCTTGGTCTTGCCCTGCGACACGGTGAGCTTGACCGGAGCGGTCGGGTCACCGGGCGCGCTGGCCGCCGGGTCCTGGGCGGTGACCGTCTCCTGGGGAGCGGTGTCGTCGTCCTTGTACTCGGTGGTGACGTTGGTGAAGCCGGCGTCGGCGAGCGCCTTGGTGGCCTGGTCCTTGGTCTTGCCGACCACGTTCGGCACGTTCGCCTTGGCCGGGCCGGAGGAGAGCTGCACCGTGATCGCGGCGCTCTCGGCGACCTGGTTGCCGGCCGTCGGGTTCTGGGTGCAGACCTGGTCCTTCTTGACGGCGGCGTCCGGGCAGGCGATCTTCTCGCCCTCGGTCACCACCAGCTTGGGACCGGCCTGCTGGGCCGCGGTCTTGGCGTCCGCCAGGCTCTTGCCGACCAGGTTCGGCGCCGTGACCTTGGGCGCGTCCTTCTTGTCGTCCTTCTTCGTGTCGCTGAACATCGCCTGGGCGACGAAGAAGGTGCCGACCAGGACCAGCACGGCGGCGACCGCCAGCACGATCCAGGAGGTGTTGCTCTTCTTCGGGGGCTCCTCGCCGCGCCGGCCGCCGCGGCCGTAGCCGTCGTCGTAGCCGTCGTTGCCGCCACCGCCCTGCCCGCCGGCGTAGGTCTGGCCGTAGCCGTCGTCCGGGTAGCCGGGCTGCTGGCCGTAGCCGGGCTGGCCGCCGGCCTGCGGCAGCATCGTGGTGGGGCCGCCGGGCTGCTGCTGCGGCAGCACGTTGGTCTGGCCGTACGGATCGTGCTGCTGCGGGTAGCCGTTCTGGTCGTAGCCGTACCCGGCAGCGGCGCCCATGCCGTACGCGGCGGCCTGCTGGGCGGCGGCCACCGGCAGGCCGTCGAGGAAGCGCTCGATGTCGTCGCGCATCTCGTCGGCGCTCTGGTACCGGTAGTCGCGGTCCTTGGCGAGCGCCTTCAGCACGATCGCGTCGATCTCGGGGCGGACCTCGGGGTCGAAGGCGGACGGCGGCTGCGCCTCCTCCCGGACGTGCTGGTACGCCACCGCGACCGGCGAGTCGCCGACGAACGGCGGGCGCACGGTCAGCAGCTCGTACAGCAGGCAGCCGGTGGAGTAGAGGTCCGAGCGGGCGTCGACCTGCTCGCCCTTGGCCTGCTCGGGGGAGAGGTACTGGGCGGTGCCGATGACGGCGGAGGTCTGCGTCATGGTCATACCGGCGTCGCCCATCGCCCGCGCGATGCCGAAGTCCATGACCTTGACGTTGCCCTGCCGGGTCAGCATGACGTTGGCCGGCTTGATGTCGCGGTGCACGATGCCGGCCCGGTGCGAGTACTCCAGGGCCTGGAGGATGCCGATGGTCATCTCCAGCGCGCGCTCCGGCAGCAGCCGGCGGCCGGAGTGCAGCAGCTCGCGCAGGGTCGACCCCTCGACGTACTCCATCACGATGTACGGGATGGAGATGCCGTCGATGTAGTCCTCGCCGGTGTCGTACACGGCGACGATCGCGGGGTGGTTCAGCGACGCCGCCGACTGTGCCTCACGACGGAAGCGGGCCTGGAAGGACGGATCGCGGGCCATGTCGGCCCGGAGCGTCTTCACTGCGACGGAACGGCCGAGCCGGGAGTCATGGGCGAGGTACACCTCGGCCATGCCGCCGCGTCCGAGGACGCCGCCGAGCTCGTACCTGCCGCCTAGGCGGCGAGGCTCTTCCATAGTTCCGACCCTCTCCCTCACCCGCCGGTGAGGTTGTGACGTAGGTGTCCCCGCACGCTCCGAGTGACGCCGGCCCGGCCCCGGGTGGTTCTGCGATCAGGACCCTGTGACGCCTCGCGGGCGGCAACGGGCACACCCGCTGCTTGCGGATACGCTACCGCCCGGACCGCGCCGGACCGGAGTCGGCCGTCGGCCGATACCAGACCGGTATCCGGACGGGGGTGCCGATCGTGACATTCCACTCAGTCGCGGCCGCTCCCTACTTGCCGAGTGCGGCCTGCATCACCGCCTTGGCGACCGGTGCGGCCAGCCGGCCGCCGCTGATGCCGTCACGGTTGTTGGAGCCGTCCTCGACCACGACCGCCACCGCGACGGACTGGCCGTCGGCGGTCTTGGCGTACGAGGTGAACCAGGCGAACGGCAGTCCGGAGTTGTCCTCGCCGTGCTGCGCGGTCCCGGTCTTGCCGCCGACGGTCAGGCCCGGGATCCTGGCGTTCTTGCCGGTGCCGTTCTCCACGACCGAGACCATCATGTCCTGGAGCTTCTGTGCGGTCGCCGGGCTGATCGCCTGCGAGAACTGCTTCTCGGTGTGCTTCGAGATGGTGGTCAGCGAGGCCGAGCGCTCCTGGTCGACCAGGTACGGCTGCATCAGCGAGCCGTTGTTGGCGATGGCGGCGGAGACCATGGCCATCTGCAGCGGGGTGGCCCGGGTGTCGTGCTGGCCGATCGAGTCCAGCGCGACACCGTCCGGGGTGGAGTTGGTCGGGAAGACGCTCTTCTCGGAGCGGACCGGGGTGTCCACCGTGCTGTTGAAGCCGAACTTCTCGGCCTGCGCCCGCATCTTCTCCTTGCCGAGCTCGGCGCCGATCTTGCCGTACACGGTGTTGCACGACCAGTCCATGGCGACCTTGACCGTGGCGTTCTCGCAGGGCTCGTTGTCGCTCTCGTTCTTCAGCTCGGTCTTGGTGCCCGGCAGGAGGTACGACTTCGGGGTCTGCGTCTGGTCGTCGATGTTCTGGAACACGCTGTTCTCGAACGCCGCCGCCGCGGTGACCAGCTTGAACGTCGAGCCGGGCGGGTACGTCTCGCGCAGCGCGCGGTTGAGCATCGGCTTGTTCGGGTCGGCGTTGAGGTCCGTCCAGGCCTTGGAGTCGGCCGACTCGCTGCCGGCGAAGACCCCGGGGTCGTAGGACGGGGTCGAGACCAGCGCCAGGATCGCCCCGGTGCGCGGGTCGAGGGCGACCACCGCGCCCTTCTTGTTGCCGAGGCCGTCGAAGGCCGCCTTCTGGGCCTTGGCGTTGATCGTCGTGACGACGTCGCCGCCCTTCTTCTGCTCCCCGGTCAGCATGTCCAGGGTGTTGCGGAAGAACAGCCGGTCGTCGGTGCCGGAGAGGATGCCGTCCGACAGCTGCTCCAGCTGGCTGGAGCCGAAGGACTGCGAGGAGTAGCCGGTCACCGGCGCGTACATCGGGCCGTCGACCCAGGAGCGCTTGTACTTGTAGCGCAGGCCGTTGACGAAGTCGGACTGGGTGACCGGCTGCCCGCCGACGATGATGTTGCCCCGCGGGTGGGCGTACCGGTCGTAGACCTGGCGCTTGTTGTTCTTGTTGGTGGCCCAGGCGTCGGCCTGGACGCCCTGCACCCAGTTGGTGCGCACCATGAGGGCCAGGATCAGGACGAGGCAGAAGATCGAGACCCGGCGGATCGGCTTGTTCACGAGACGGGTCCCCCCTGGAGCTCGGGCGTGGGGGCGGGTTCCACCCCGGGTCGGCGGGCGCTGTCGCTGATCTTCAGCAGGATCGCGACGAGGGCCCAGTTGGCGACCACCGAGGACCCGCCCTGGGCGAGGAACGGCATGGTCATACCGGTCAGCGGGATCAGGCCGGTGACACCGCCCGCCACCACGAAGACCTGGAGCGCCATGGCCGAGGAGAGGCCGACGGCGAACAGCTTCCCGAACGGGTCGCGGGCGGCGACCGCGGTGCGCAGGCCGCGCTGGACCAGCAGGCCGTAGAGCATGAAGATCGCCATCAGGCCGGTGAGCCCCAGCTCCTCGCCGAAGGAGCCGAGGATGAAGTCGCTCTTGGCGGCGAAGTCGATCAGCCAGGAGCGGCCCTGGCCGAGGCCGGAGCCGGTTACCCCGCCGGAGCCCAGCGCCATCAGCGACTGGCCGATCTGTTCGGTCGAGCCCGGTGGCGGTTTGGGCGAGAAGGCGGCCATCGGGTCGAGCCAGGCGTCGATGCGGGTCTTCACGTGGCTGGCCGTGGAGGCGACCAGGGTGGCGCCGCCGACGGACATCAGCAGGCCGAAGATGATCCAGCTGGTCCGCTCGGTGGCGACGTAGAGCATCACCACGAAGAGACCGAAGTACAGGAAGGACGAGCCGAGGTCGTTCTCGAAGATCAGGATCAGCAGGCTGAGCAGCCAGATCACGATGATCGGCCCGAGGTCGCGGCCGCGCGGCAGGTAGAGGCCCATGAAGCGGCGGCTGGCCAGGGCCAGGGCGTCGCGCTTCACCATCAGGTAGCCGGCGAAGAAGACGGTCAGGATGATCTTGGCGAACTCACCGGGCTGGATGGAGAAGGCGCCCATCCGGATCCAGATCTTGGCGCCGAAGTCCTCCTTGCGGGCCGGGAAGAAGGCCGGCGCCGCGAGCAGCACCAGGGCCGCCGCCATCGAGATGTAGGTGTAGCGCTGGAGGACCCGGTGGTCCTTCAGGAAGATCATCACGAAGATGAAGAACGCCACCCCGAGGCCCGACCACATCAGCTGGTTGGCGGCCGCGGGGTAGTTGTTGTGCAGCAGCTTCCCGGCCTTGTCGAGCCGCCAGATCATCACCACGCCGAGCCCGTTGAGCAGGGTGGCGATGGGCAGCATCAGCGGGTCCGCGTACGGCGCGAAGCGGCGCATCAGCAGGTGGGCGATCAGTGCCAGCGCGCCCATGCCGAGGCCGTAGCCGAGCATGCCGGCGGGCAGCGAGTCGTCCATCGCCAGGCCCACGTTGGCGTACGCCAGGACCGGCAGCACCACCGCGAAGGCCAGCATCGCCAGCTCGGTGTTGCGCCGGTTGGGCGTGCCCTGGGGGGAGATGGTGGTGTTGCCCCGGCGCCGGGAGGACGCGCGGTCGGCCGGAACGTTCCCGGCCCGGCGGTCACCGGAGCGGTTGTCCGAGCCGCTGCTCACGTCGGAGGTGCTCATGCGCCCACCCCGATTCGCTCGGCAGGGGTCTGTGACCGCACGCGCCCATCGTTGATTCGCTCGCTTCGCTTGCTCACTTGGTGGCCGCTCCCTGACGGCCGGCAGGCCCGCTCCGGGCGGGCCTATGTCGGGTCGCGGCCGTCACGGCTTCGGGCAGGAGTCGGCCCTCTGCCGCTCCTCGTCGCTGAGACCGGGCAGGTCGCTCTGCGGCCCGGTGGCCGGAGCGGCGGCGCTCTGGCTGGGGGCAGCCGTGCTCGGGGTCGGTGTCGGGGTGGGGGTGGAGGTCGCGCTGGGCGCGGCCGCCGGTCCCCGGACGGTGGCGGACGGGCTGGGTGAGGTGGCGGTCACGAACCCGACGTGCGACACCGCCGCGGCGGGCGTGGCGCCCGGCTGCCCGGTGGTCGTGGCGCCGGGGGCCTGGTTGGCCGTGCCGGCCCGGATGTCGGCGACCTTGTGGCAGAACGCGGCCTGCTCGCCGAGCTTCTTCGCCTTGTCGTCGGCGTCGCCGAGGCTGCTGGCCGAGATGGTGTTGGTGACGTGGGTGCGCTGGTCCTGCGGCAGGTACTTGAGTTCGACGTCCTTGTACGACGTGTGCACCGAGGACAGGCTGAGGCCGGCCAGGCTCTGGTTGAGGCCCTGGTAGACCGCGACGTGGTCGCCGTCCACACCGACGTAGTACTGGTCCTGGGTCCACTGGTAGCCGAAGAACCCGGCGCCGCCGAGCAGGCCCAGGGTGACCAGGGCGACCACCGAGAGCTTGAGCGCCTTGCCCTTGCGCTTCGGCCGCTCCTCGTCGTCGAACTCCTCGGTGCCGTAGACCGGGGGCTCGCCCGCGCCGTAGCCCTCGGCCGGGCCGAAGCCGGCCGGGGCCGCGCCGTAGCCGTCGTAGCCCTCGGCGGGGCCGAAGGCACCCTGCGGGGAGCGCCCGAGGCCGGCCGCCCGGCCGGCCGGGGTGTCCCGGATCGACCGGTCGGCGGCGGCCGAGGACGGCGGGGTCTCGGCGACCGCGCCGACCACCACGGGGACGTCGTTGAACTGGCCGCTCAGGGTGTCCGTGACGCCGACGTCGATGACGTCCGCCACGATGCAGGTGATGTTGTCCGGGCCACCGCCGCGCAGCGCGAGCTGGATCAGCTCTTGCACGGTCTGCTCGGGGGAGTAGAAGCTCCCGAGGGTGTCCTGGAGGGTCTGGTGGCTCACCGGGCCGGAGAGGCCGTCGGAGCAGATCAGGTAGCGGTCGCCGGCCCGGACCTCGCGGATCGACAGGTCGGGCTCGACCTGGCCGCGGCCGTCCAGCGCGCGCATCAGCAGCGAGCGCTGCGGGTGCGTCTCGGCCTCCTCGGGCGTGATCCGCCCCTCGTCGACCAGCCGCTGCACCCAGGTGTGGTCCTGGGTGATCTGCACCAGCGAACCGTCCCGCAGCAGGTAGGCGCGGGAGTCGCCGACGTGCACCAGGCCCATCCGCTGCCCGGTCCAGAGCATCGCGGTGAGGGTGCAGCCCATGCCCTCCAGCTGCGGGTCCTCCTCGACCATCTGCCGGAGGCGGTCGTTGGCGCCCTGGACGGCGTCGCCGAGCAGGGTCAGCAGGTCGGCGCCGGGCACGTCCTCGTCCAGGCGGACGATCGAGCCGAGCACCTCGGAGGAAGCGACCTCGCCGGCCGCGGCGCCGCCCATGCCGTCGGCCACGGCCAGCAGCCGCGGCCCGGCATAGCCGGAATCCTCGTTCCCCTCCCGGATCAGCCCCTTGTGGGAGCCGGCGGCGAAGCGCAGCACCAGGGTCATGCGACCTGAGCCCCCCTCTGGGTCATGGACGGGATGCTGTCCCTCATGCGCTACTACTTCCGCAGTTCGATGACGGTCCTGCCGATACGGATCGGCATGCCAGGCTGGAGCGGCGTCGGCGCCGTGAGGCGCTGCCGGTCCAGATAGGTGCCGTTGGTGGAGCCTAGATCCTCGACCGTCCACTGCCCAGTCTGATCCGGATAGATCCTGGCATGCCGGGAGGACGCGTAGTCGTCGTCCAGCACGATGGTGGAGTCGTGCGCGCGGCCCAGAGTGATGGTCTGGCCCTGCAGCGCGACGGTGGTTCCGGCCAGCGATCCCGCCACCACGACCAGCTGGGTCGGGGCGCCACGGCGGCGCCCGCCGCCCTGGGTCTGCTGCGCCGCGGGGGCACCGGACGGGCCCTGCGGGGCGCGCCCGGGTGCGGGGGCCGGCGCAGCGGCCGCCGTGGCGGCACCGCCGCGGCGGGAGGACCGGGGGTTCACCCTGGTCCCGAACAGGTCACTGCGGATCACCTGGACCGCGACGATGACGAACAGCCACAGTACGGCGAGGAAGCCCAGCCGCATGACCGTGAGGGTCAGTTCTGACATGGCCGGCCCGCCCGTGAGTGAGCGAAGCGCGCGAACAAATCGGACACTACCCTTCGACCTGTCGGTAGACGATGGTGGTGGAGCCCACGACGATTCGAGAGCCGTCGCGGAGCGTAGCGCGCTGGGTGTGCTGTCCGTCCACCACGATGCCGTTCGTGGACCCCAGGTCTAGCACCATCGAGGGCGTTCCGGGCCGGATCTCGGCGTGCTTGCGGGAGACCCCCGGGTCGTCGATCCGCACGTCGGCCTCGGTGGAGCGGCCGAGCACGCAGGCGTTCCCGGTGATCTGGTGGCGGGTGCCGTTCACCTCGATCCAGCGGCGGACCGAGGTGCCGTGGCCGGCGCCCGGGAACGGGCGGACGTTGCCGCCGGCGGGGGCGGGCGGGCCCGGGGGCATGGCGGGGGGCGCGGCCGGGGGCGGGGGCGCGGCGTAGGGGGCGGCGCCCTGCTGCTGCCAGGGCGCGCCGGGGGCCGGGGCGGCCGGCGGGCGGCCGTAGCCGCCGCCCTGGGTCGGCTGCGCCGGGGCCTGCTGCTGCGGCTCCTCGGCGGCCAGGGTGCGGCTGCGCACCCGGTACAGGCCGGTGTCCAGGTCGTCGGCCTTCTCCAGGTTCACCTGGAGCGTGCCCATGAAGGTGTACCGCTGGGCCTCCGCGTACTCGCGGACCATGCCGGCGAGCTCGCTGCCCAGCTGGCCGGAGTAGGGGCTCAGGCGCTCGAAGTCGTGCGGGCTCAGCTCGACGATGAAGTCGTTGGGCACGACGGTGCGGTCGCGGTTCCAGATGCTCGCGTTGTTGTCGCACTCGCGCTGCAGCGCACCGGCGATCTCCACGGGCTGGACCTCGGACTTGAACACCTTGGCGAAGGTGCCGTTGACGAGACCCTCAAGTCGCTGCTCGAACTTCTTCAGCACTCCCATGGGGCACCCCCTTCCAGGGTTCGTTCGCCTGCCTGCCGACCGGAATCCGGGGAGAGCCCGGTCGCGCCTACTTGCGGTACTTCCGTACTGATCGTATCCACGCCGGGGCCATCCGTACGGTTCCCCGACCGTGTGGTGACCGGGGGTGGGCTCGGACACACAGGGTGACGCATCCCGGCGACAACATGCCAGGGCTACCCGCCGGAGGGGGCTGGCATCCCTCGCTCGCCTGTTCGCCGGGCATCCGTTCGGATGCGCTCGGCCTCCCCCGGAAACGGATTCGGAGGTGACCCGCAGGTCGTGCTACTGTTTTCCACGTCGGAAGGGGCGCCCGCAAGGGAGCCGGATCGAAGAACCGCGAAGGCCACATGGTACCGAGCGGGTCGGCTGATCGGCTGGCAACCACGACAAACACCCATGCGCGGGTGGCGGAATAGGCAGACGCGCTGGATTCAGGTTCCAGTGCCCGAAAGGGCGTGGGGGTTCAACTCCCCCCTCGCGCACAGTGAAGCCCCGCAGATCTTCGGATCTGCGGGGCTTTCTCGTTCTCCGGCCGGGCCCGCGGGGATCCGGGGCTCGTGCGCCGGCCCCGGGGGTTCCCGGGGCCGGCGGTCTGCGCCGGGAGCCTCAGCCCCGGCTGGCGGGGAGATCGGCGCGGACCTCGAAGCCGCCGTCGGTGGTCGGCCCGGCCGTCAGGGTGCCGCCGAGCAGCTGGGCGCGCTCGCGCAGGCCGACCAGGCCGTGGCCGCCGCCCGGCAGGATCTCGGCGGGCCGGCCCGGCGGGGCGTCGTTGCGGACCTCGACCCGCAGCCGGCGGCCCCGGGACCGGACCTTCACGTGCACGGCGGCTTCCGGGGCGTACTTGGTGATGTTGGTGAGTGCCTCCTGGACGGTGCGGTAGGCGGCCCGTTCGACCGCCTCCGGCCACGGCCGGTCACCGGGGGACAGCTCGGCCTCGGCGGCCAGGCCGCTCTCCTCGATCAGCCGGGGCAGGTCGGCCAGCCGGGGCTGCGGGGCCAGCGGGGCGTCCGGGCGCGGGGAGGCGGTCCGCAGCACCCCGACCATCTGCCGCAGCTCGTCGAGGGTACGCACGGAGAGTTCCCGGATCGTCCGGGCGGTGGCCACGGCGGCCGGGTCGGTGGTGCTGACCTGGAGCGCACCGGCCTGGATGCTGATCAGGCTGACCTGGTGCGAGACCACGTCGTGCATCTCCCGGGCGAGCCGGCCGCGCTCGCTGACCAGCACCCGCTCGGCGAGCAGCCGGCTCTCCCGCTCCTGGCCACGGGTCAGTTCGTCCAGCCGGGCCGCCAGCTCCCGCCTGGTCCGGGAGAGCAGTCCGGTGGCGGCCGGGCCGGCCGCCAGCATCACGGACTGGATGGCGTACAGCGCGGTCTCCCGGCCGAGCGTGAAGTTCTGCTCGGAGAGCGGCCAGTGGAAGAACTCGACCAGGGCGAAGAGGGTCGCGCAGGGCACCACCACGCGCGGGGCGGGGCGCTCGGCGGCCACGGTGTAGACGGCGGTTATCGGGGCGAGCCAGATGTCGTCGACGTAGCTGCCGGGCATGGTCAGCAGCAGCACGGTGACCGGGAAGCGGCGGCGCCAGAGCAGGACGACGGCGGCGAGCACCGAGAGCAGCACCTGCCACCAGGGTGCGTCCCGGGCCACCAGCGCGGCGTCCACCAGGGAGTAGAGGGCCGGCAGGAGCAGCATCAGCCACGGTGCGGTGAGCCAGGCCGGCCAGCGTCTGGCGGGGAGTGGTTCGGTGCTCATGCCCTGTCGCCGGGCTTCGGCCGGACCAGACCGGCCCGGTGGGCGATGACGGCGGCCTGCACCCGGTTGGCGGCGCCGAGCTTGCCGAGGATCGCGCTGATGTGGTCCTTGACGGTGCCGGTGCCGAGGAAGAGGCGGTCGGCGATCTCGGCGTTGGACAGGCCCTCGCCGAGCAGCGCCAGCACGTCGAGTTCGCGGCCGGTGAGGGTGCGGGCCAGCGTGGCGGCCTCGGCGTCCGGGCCGCCGCCGTCCACGTAACCGCCGATCACGGTGCGGGTGACGGTCGGGGAGAGGATGTTGCCGCCGGCCGCGAGCACCCGGACGGCGTGCACCAGCTGCTCCGGGGCGGTGTCCTTGAGCAGGAAGCCGGACGCGCCGGCGCGCAGCGCGGTGCCGATGTACTCGTCGGTGTCGAAGGTGGTGAGCATCGCCACCGCCGGCGGGTCGGGAAGGGCGCGCAGCCGGCGCAGCACGGAGATGCCGTCCAGGTCGGGCATCCGGATGTCGAGCAGCACCACGTGCGGGCGCAGGCGCTGGACGCACTGCTCGGCCTGGCCGCCGGAGCAGTCGCCGACCACGTCCAGGTCGGGGGCGGAACCGACGATGAGGCCGAGGCCGGAGCGGACCAGGATCTCGTCGTCCACGATCAGCACGCGGGTGGTGGTGATGGTCCCTCCTCGGTTCGGGCGGCCGGGCGGGCCGGTCCGCTCGATGCAGTCTCGCTGAGCTGTTTCGAGACTAGGGCGTGACGGCCCGGGGTGCCGAAACGCGCACGGCCGGGACCCCCGCCGTTCGGCGGGGGTCGGAATCGGCTACCTGGTTCACGCAATTCTCACTCTGGGTGGGGAACCATGGAGTTGGCTGCCCCTTTGCGGTTCTTCGGCCGCGGTGTCGGGCCGCTGCCCAGTCCGCCGGGCCTGTGCGGGCGCCCGGCGCCGGGCCGTGTGCGGATGCGCCCCACCACCTGATCGTTTGGAATTGAGCTGTGTCGTCCACTGTGAAGCCGGAGCCGTCCGCCGAGCCCGGATCCGCCGCGCTGAGCGAGCGCTGGCGGCCGCGGGCCGCCGCGGCCACCGTCTGGTACCTGCGGCTGCTCGCCCTGCTGAACCTGGTGACGGTGTTGCTGGCGCCGTTCCGGAACCAGGTGACCGAACACAACGAGGGCGATTACTTCACCCCGTACCTGCTGACCGCCGGCCTGAGCAGCGCGGTGCTGTCGGTGTTCCTGGCGATCGCGATGCGGCGGCGCAAGCGGGCCGCGTGGATCTTCAACATGGCGCTGGCCGGGCTCTTCGCGGTGCTCTACCTGATCGCCATGGTGCTGCCCGGCGAGCGGTTCAACCACCACGTGCTGAACTACGTCTCCACCGTGCTGACCTGCCTGTTCGTGCTGGCACTGCTGATCGGGCGGAAGGAGTTCACCTCCAAGGGCGACAGCTCCAACCCGAAGACCGCGGCCGCCACCTTCGTCGGCGGCCTGGCCTTCGGCGGCCTGGTCGGCTCGCTGCTGGTCTGGCTGAACAACGACCTCACCGGCGCCCGGTTCTGGGACTACTTCCGCTACTCGGTCGGCCGGATGATCACCATCACGCCGTCCCAGCATCTGCGCTCGGTGATCGACGCGCCGACCTGGGTGAACGCCGTCATCAACACGATGGGCGCGGTGCTCTTCCTGCTGGTGCTCTACGTGGCGTTCCGCAGCCCGAAGGACAAGGAGCTGCTGACCGCCGAGGACGAGGAGAGGCTGCGCGGGCTGCTCGACAAGCAGGGCGAGCGGGACTCGCTCGGCTACTTCGCGCTGCGCCGGGACAAGGCCGTGGTCTTCTCCCCCAGCGGCAAGGCGGCGGTGACCTACCGGGTGGTCGGCGGTGTCTCGCTGGCCTCGGGTGACCCGATCGGGGACCCGGAGGCCTGGCCGGGCGCGATCGACGCCTGGCTCTCCGAGGCCCGCGAGCACGCCTGGGCGCCGGCCGTGATGGGCGCCTCCGAGGAGGCCGGGGTGATCTACGCCCGGCACGGGATGGACGCGCTGGAGCTGGGCGACGAGGCGATCGTCGAGCTGGACGAGTTCTCGCTGGACGGCCGGGCGATGCGGGTGGTCCGCCAGGCGTACAACCGGGTCAAGCGGGCCGGGTACACCGTGCGGATCCGCCGGCACGAGGCCATCCCGGAGTCGGAGATGGCCGAGCTGGTGGCCAAGGCCGACCAGTGGCGCGACGGGGCGACCGAGCGCGGCTTCTCGATGGCGCTGGGCCGGCTCGGCGACCCGGGCGACGGGCGCTGCGTGATGCTGGAGTGCCACGACGGGGACGGCGAGCTGAAGGCGCTGCTCAGCTTCGTGCCGTGGGGCGCGGACGGGCTCTCGCTGGACCTCATGCGCCGGGCCCGGGACACCGAGAACGGGCTGATGGAGTTCATGGTGATCGAACTCCTCCAGCGGGCGGAGGAGGTCGGCCTGGCCCGGGTGTCGCTGAACTTCGCGATGTTCCGCTCCGTTTTCGAGCGTGGTTCGAAACTCGGCGCGGGGCCGGTGCTCCGGCTCTGGCGCTCGGTGCTGGGCTTCTTCTCCCGCTGGTGGCAGATCGAATCGCTGTACCGGGCCAACGCCAAGTACCGGCCGATCTGGGAGCCGCGCTACCTGCTCTTCGAGAAGAGCAGCGAGATTCCGCGGATCGGCATCGCCAGCGCGCGCGCGGAGGGCTTCATCACCGCGCCGAGCCTGCCCGCCCTGTTCCGTCGTCGACACTCCGGAGCCGCGGTCGCCGCTCCCCGGGTGCCGGTGGCGGCGCGGGACGGGAAGGGGTAGTCCCTCCGCCGGGGGGCGGAGGGGGCTGGTCGTCCGGATGGGGGTGTTTCAGGGCTTTGTCTCCCCCCAGAGGATGACGGCGATCAACATTTATGCCGATGTGGATTCATTAACCGGCTTCTAATGTTGGAGTAGTCGGGGAAGGCGTTCCGGCTTCGGGGATGGCTTCGGGGATTTGGAGAGACGGTCGTGATTCACAGGACCCACGCGGGGGGCGTGCGAAAGGGGCCGCTGGCTATTGCCGGTGCGGCCGCTGTCGCCGAGTGGGGAACGTTGTTCGGGATGGTGCGCGAGCGGTTGCGGGCGAGGAAACTCGCCGCCGTTCCGCTCGCCGTCACGGCGACCGCCCTGATCCTGCTGTTCAGTATCGTGCAGCACCTGCCGGGCGGCGAGCGGTTCGTCACCCACATCGGCGTGGTGAAGGCGGCCCTGCCGCTGGAGGTCTCGCTGCTGCGCACGCCGCTGTCGCTGTACGTTCCTGCGCTGGACCTGCCGGTCTGGGGGGCGCTGGCCCAGGTCCTCGTGGTGTTCGGCATCGCCGAGATCGTGCTCGGGCGGCGGCTGACCCTGGTGGTGGCCTACACCTGCACCCTGGCCGGGACGCTGTTCGCCCGGGTGGGGGTGGCGATCGGGCCGCACCACCTGTTCGGCTTCCCGAAGTGGGTGGCCTACGTCCGCGACACCGGCCCCTCGGCGGCCGTGGTGGCGCTGGCGATCTGCATCGCGTTCCGCTGCCGGGCCTGGTTCACGGCCGGGCTGGTGGTGGCGCTGATGATCGGCGAGGCGGTCCTGCTGCCGAACCTCGCGGGTCTGGAGCACGTCGTCGCGGTGATCACCGCGCTGCTGATCGCCGTCTCGGTGGAGGTCTTCGGGGACTTCTGGCCGCGGGTGCTGGCCGGGGTGGGGGCGGCGACCTCGGTGGCCACGGCGGCCTCGATCGAGGTGGCGGCGGAGGCCCGGCGCCGGACGCCGGCGGGCGCGGCCATTCCGTGACGCGCCCGCCCGGACCGCCGGGCCGGGTTCAGGCGGGCGGCAGCGGCAGCTCGAACCAGACCACCTTGCCGACCGCCTTGCGGGCGGTGCCCCAGCGCTCGGCGAGCTTGGTGACCAGGGTCAGGCCGCGGCCGGTCTCGCCCAGCTGCTCGGCCGGCTCCAGGGACGGCAGGTTGTGGTTGTCGTCGCTGACCTCGACCAGCAGCTTGTCCACCCGGATCAGCTGGAGCTGGACGCGGTCCCTGGCCACCCGGACGGCGTTCGTCACCAGCTCGCTGACCAGCAGCTCGGTGGTGTCGGCGAGGGCGTCCAGGTGCCAGCCGGCCAGCTGCTCGCGGACCAGCGCGCGGGCCCGGCGGACCTCGCGGTGGTCGACGGTGAGGTCCCAGGTGGCCACCTCGGTCGGCGCGACGCCGTCGAAGCGGGCCACCAGCAGGGCGACGTCGTCCTTGCGGTCGTCCGAGTGCAGCCGCTCCAGCACCACGTCGCAGGCCTGCTCGGGGCTCTGCCGGGGGTCGATCAGGTTGCCGCAGAGCGCGGCCAGCCCTGCTCCTATGTCGCCGCCCCGGACCTCGACCAGGCCGTCGGTGCAGAGCACCAGCATCGAGCCGTCCGTGACCTCGATGGTCTTGGCGACGAACGGCACCCCGCCGACGCCGATCGGCGCGCCGGCCGGGATCTCCAGCAGCTCGCCGCTGCCGTCCGGGTGCACCAGGACCGGGGGCACGTGGCCGGCGCTGGCCAGCTCGCACGTCCGGTTGATCGGGTCGTAGACCGCGTACAGGCAGGTGGCGAGGTGGTCGTCGCCGAGCTTGTGGGCCAGGTTGTCCAGGTGCCGCAGCAGCTGGCCGGGCGGCAGGTCGAGGGCGGCCAGGGTCTGCATCGCGGTGCGGAAGCGGCCCATCGCCGCGGCCGAGTGCAGGCCGTGGCCCATCACGTCGCCGACCACCAGGGCGACCCGGCTGCCGGGCAGCTGGATCGCGTCGAACCAGTCGCCGCCGACCTCGGCCTTGGAGTCGCCCGGCAGGTAGCGGTGGGCGATCTGCACGCCGGGGATCTGCGGCGGCCGGGTCGGGATCATCGAGCGCTGCAGGGTGGTGGCGACCTTGGACTCGGCGCGGTGCAGCCTGGCGTTGTCCAGCGACAGCGCGGCGCGGGCGGCCAGCTCCTTGAGGGTGGCGGCGTCGCCCTCGTCGAAGGGGGCCCGGTCGGGCAGCCGGAGCAGCTTGAGGATGCCGAGCACGGTGCCCCGGGCGGAGAGCGGCACCACCAGCATCGAGCGCCCGGTGACCACCGAGGCGAGCCGCGGGCCGCCCAGGGCGGCGGCGTAGTCCACCGCGACGTCCTGGCTGACCACCGGGACCAGGACGGGCTGGTTCAGTTGGAGGGCCATGCCGGGCGGGGTGCGGCGCGGCATGGCGACCAGGGAGCCCTCGGCGAGGACGTGGTCCCACTGGCCGGCGGACTCGTTGAAGACCAGGGCGACCCGGCGCAGCATCGTGTCGTCGTCCGGCCGGGCCTCGGGCAGCTCGGAGTCGGAGATCAGGCCGTCCACCAGGTCGACGCAGGCGAAGTCGGCGACCCGGGGGACGAGCACCTGGCAGAGCTCGCGTGCGGTGAAGCCGAGGTCCAGCGTGGTGCCGACCTTGCCGCCGACCTCGTTCAGCAGCGCCAGCTGCTCGCCGGCCTGGCCGTTGGTGAGGAACGGGCCGAGCCGCCCGGCGGGCGGGGCACCGCCGTCCGCTCCGGCGGGGGAGGGGACGGTCGGGGGTGGGGCCTGGTCGCCCCGACGGGCCTGGTGGCCGTTGGCGGACGACTCGACGGCGGCCTGCTCGATGGTGGCGCCTCCTCTGGGCGGGGCCGGGACGGACGGGGCTGCCGCGGGCGTGCCGCTCACGGCGCCGGCGGGCCCGGCGGGCCGGTCGGCGGTCTCGCGCTGGGCCGGCAGCGGGCCGGGCGGGCGCCGGCCGGGCGCGGTCTGCTCGGGCTGCGGCGGCGGTCCCAGCCGGGCGGCGCGCTGCTGGGCGGTCGGGTAGCGGCGGTCGATCCCTGCGGCCGCGTGTGCGGTGCCGGTCGGCGGGTCGGCGGGCAGGACGGGCAGCACGGTGGCCGGGTCCAGCCGCAGGGCGGGCAGTCCGGCCCGGACCAGCCCGTCGAGCAGCTGCTCCCGGTGGCCGGCGGGGCCGGCCGGCAGCAGCCGGGCGAGCGGTTCCGGCAGCGGGCGGCCGGGCGGGGTGAGGGCGGCGGAGAGCCGGTGGAAGCCGCCCCGGGCGGCGGGGGCGGCGGCGAACGGCAGCAGGCGCTCGCCGAGGGCCAGTCGCGGGCCGGCCGTACGCAGCGGGCGGGCGTCGGCGGCCAGGGCCAGCAGGCCGCCGCCGGGACCGGCCTGCGGGTAGGCCCACCAGAGCACGTCGCGCAGGTGCTCCTCGCGGTCGACGACCGGCATCTGCCCGGCCCAGGGACGGCCGTCGGCGGTCAGCGCGGCCAGGGTGTCCAGCGCGTCGCAGCGACGGCGGGCGGCGGTGGCGGCCGGGACGGGGAGGCTGCGCGGTTCGACGGCGGGCAGCAGGCCGGTGGCGGGGCGGTCGCGGACGGCCTCGGCGCGGTGCCCGAAGAGCTCCTCGGCGGCGCGGCTCCACTGTGCGATCCGGCCGGACCGGTCGACCAGCACGAGGGCGAGCCGCACCAGGGTGACCACGCCTGACGGCTGGTCACCCTGGGCGGCCGCGGGCTCGGCGGCGGCCGCCGGAAGCGGTGTGGAGTTGGGCTCGTCCACCATGGATTCGGTCTGCTCCCGCCTGGCCGCCACGCCTGGAGGCGGCCGTCTCTCTGGAGGAAGGCACGCTGTTGCGGATACCAGCGAAGCACGGACAGGGTCGGGCTCGATAGCGAAACGGGGAGATTCATCAGTATCAGTTGCGCGGCACGGCGCGAGCGGGCGCGACGGGCCGACGATCTGGCGCACGGACACCGGTCCGCACTCCCCGTCCACCCGGTCGGAGCAGCGCGCGCGGGGGTAGGGTGGGCGGCCGGGCCGCCCGGGGCGCGGGTGCGCCGTACCGGGACGGTCGCCCGCGGGCGGGCCGGCCCGTACGGGCCGGACGCCCCGTACGGGCCGGACCACCGGCACGACCAGGACGAGACAGAGGCGAGAAGTGACCGCGCAGATCCCCGTCCGCTGGACCGACCCGGAGCAGCAGGAGCTGGAGGAGCGGGTCGCCGCCTCCGAGCTCGCCTGGCTCACCATGGACGTCGACGTGCAGACGCTGCGGGTCGAGATCGACAACTTCGCCCTGATCCACCACCAGCTGCTCGGCCCGCTCTACGCCCGGCTGGACGAGCTGGACGCGCTGATCGCCGAGACGGTGGCCGCCCGGACCGGGCACCCGGAGGACCTCCGGCAGGCTGCCGAAGCGCGTCGGAGGGTGGACGAACTCCCCGACCTGGACGCCCTGTTCGACAGCGTGCAGGAGCAGGAGGTGGCGCCGCCGGCCGCGCCGGCCCGGGTGCGGCCCGGCCGGGAGGCCCAGCGGATCTACCGCGACCTCGTCCGCCGCGCGCACCCCGACCTGACCACCGACCCGGCCGAGCAGGAGCGCCGGGCCGTGTTCCTCGCCAGGGTCAACGAGGCCTACGCGTACGGCGACAGCGCCGCGCTGGAGGGCCTCGCCGCCGAGTGGTCCACCGCCCCGGAGGCGGCGCCCGCGCCGGACTCCCCGGACCGGCTCGGCTGGCTGCGCCGGCGGCTGGAGTGGCTCAACGCCAAGATCACCGCGACCGCCACCGAACAGGTGCGGCTGGAGAACACCGCGATGGGCCAGCTGCTCGCCCTCGCCCCGCAGGACCCGGACGGACTGCTGGAGGAGCTGGCCGAGCAGCTGCTCGCCAAGGCCGCCGCCCAGCAGGCCGAGCTGGAGCGGCTGCTCGGCGCGGCCGGGGCGCGGCCGCCGGTGGGGGACAATGGCGGTGCCGAGACCGAGCCCCAGGAGAGCCAGACGATGTTCGCCCAGATCCCCACCACCGACGCCGCCTCCGTGCCCGCCGACGCCGCTCTGCTGGACGTCCGCGAGCAGGACGAATGGGACGCCGGGCACGTGGACGGCGCGCTGCACATCCCGATGGGCCAGCTGGTCGCGCGGATCGGCGAGCTGCCGGACGAGAAGCTGTACGTGCTCTGCCGGGTCGGCGGGCGCTCCGCGCAGGTCGTCCAGTACCTGGTGCAGAACGGCCGGGACGCGGTCAACGTGGACGGCGGCATGTACGCCTGGGAGGGCGCCGGCCGGCCGATGGTGAGCGGCGGCGGCCAGGACGCGTACGTTCTGTAGTCCCCGGCGGCT
This sequence comes from Streptomyces sp. CB01881, assembly GCF_002953255.1. Lineage (GTDB taxonomy): Bacteria > Actinomycetota > Actinomycetes > Streptomycetales > Streptomycetaceae > Kitasatospora. The sequence continues at coordinate 6,733,996 of NZ_CP026498.1, read as the reverse complement.
CCCCCGCCCGGGGTAGGGCAGGATGGGCGCGCGACCGACCCGGGACGGGACCGGCGGCGCCCGTCCGGGTGGGGACACCTCCCGGCCGACGGCTGGGGAGGGTGCATGGCCGAGGGTGCGCAGGCCCCGTCCGGTGGCGGGGCCTGGTCGACGCCGGCGCTGGCCGTGCTCGTCACGGCCGCCGCGGTGCTGGTCACGGGCACCGGGCTCTTCCTCGCGGCGGTCTTCCTGCACGTCGCCCCGGCCAACTCGGTCTCCCGCGAGTACCGGGAGCAGGTCGACGGCGTGGTGTACCCGGAGTTCGAGCAGAACTGGAAGCTGTTCGCGCCCAACCCGCTCCAGCAGAACGTCAGCCTGGACGCCAGGGTCCGTACCGTCGTGGACGGCGGCGCCACCCGGACCCACGACTGGGTCGGGCTGACCGCCCGGGACATCGCCGCGATCCGCGGCAACCCGGCGCCCAGCCACGCCGACCAGAACCTGCTGCGCCGGGCCTGGGACTTCTACGAGGGCTCGCACAGCGCACAGGACGACTCCCTGACCAACCCGCGCGGCAAGCTCGCCGAGCAGTACCTCAAGCGGATCGCGTTGCAGCGGTTCGGCCGCGGCTTTGACGGCGAGCGGATCATGGAGATCGAGTTCCGGGTGACGGCCGCGACCGTGCCGCCGCCGGGCTGGAGCGGGGAGGCCGCGCCGCCCCCGCCGAAGGTCCGGGAGCTGCCGTGGTGGCCGGTCAACGACGAGGACTACCGGGGGCTCGGGTGAACGGGACGGCGCCGGACGAACTGCTGCCGGCCGGGGTCCCCCCGCAGCCCGCGCCCGCCCCGGCGGCGCCCGCGCGGGCGCCCGGCCCCGGTGCGGGGGAGCTGTGCGCGCGTGCCTTCGGCGCGTTCACCGGCCGGGTGCTCGGGCGCCACCAGGCGTCGGCGGTGCGGATCGGCTTCGGCCTGGTCTGGCTGGCCCACCTGCTCCGCGAGTGGCCCAACCGCCGGCTGCTGTACGGCGACACCTCGCCCTGGTCGCTCGACCTGGCCGAGCGGCTGCTCGCCGACAACGGCGCGCTGACGGTGCTGCCCTGGTTCGGCGGGAGGCTCTGGTTCGAGCTGGTCTACCACCTGGCGGTGCTGGCCGCCGTCGCGGTGGTGCTCGGCTGGCGGACCAGGGCGAGCGGCGTGCTGTTCATGGTCACCGTGCTGTCGCTGCAGAACCGCAACGTCTTCCTCGGCGACGGCGGCGACAACGTGGTCCACCTGATGGCGGTCTACCTGGTCTTCACCCGCTGCGCCGAGGTCTGGTCGCTGGACGCCCGGCGCCGTGCGCCCGGCCGGACCGGGGTGGTGCTCTGGGCGCTGCTCGGCGCGGTCCTGCTGGTCTGCCAGCTCGGCGGCTTCGCCGGGGCCGGCCTGACCTGGACGGCCGACACCTTCCCGTACGTCGGCTGGTCGCCGGTGTTCTGGGGCCTCTGGGCGCTGGCCGGGCTCTGGTGGGCGCTCGGCCGGCTGCGGCCGGACGGCGAGCCGCGGGCGGTGCTGGACGCGTTGGCGACCATGGTGCACAACTGCGCGATGCTGGTGATCGCCGCCGAGGTGGTGCTGATCTACGCCACCGCCGGCTGGTACAAGGTGCAGGGCTCGCGCTGGCAGGACGGCACCGCGCTCTACTACCCGCTGCACCTGGACTACTTCACGCCCTGGCCGTGGCTCTCCGGGCTGGTCGCCTCGGCCCTGCTGCCGGTCTTCCTGATCTCGTACGGGACGGTGATCCTCCAGGTCGCGTTCCCGTTCACGCTGGTCAGCCGGAGGGTCAAGAACATCCTGCTGGTGGTGATGATGGCCGAGCACCTGGGGATCGCGGTGCTGCTCGGGCTGCCGGTGTTCTCGCTGGCCATGGTCGCGGCGGACGCGGTCTTCCTGCCGACGGCGGCGCTGGTCTGGGTGGCCGCGCGGGTAGCGGGCGCGGGGGCGCGGGCCGGGGGCGTGGCCGCGCGGATCGGGGGCTTGCGGTCCCCGCGGGAGCCCCTCCCCTAAGCTGACCGTTATGTCCTGGTTCGCCGCACTCCGAGACACCGCGCGGACCGGACTGACGCTCGACCGGGCGCTCACCGACCCCAAACGGGCGGCCCGCGGCGCCGTCGCCGTCGCCGTGGTGCTCTTCCCGACCCTGGCGCTGGGCGGGCCGCGGCTCGCCACCTCGGCCGCGATGGGCGCCTTCATCGCCGGGACGGCCACCTTCCAGCGCAGCTTCCGGCCCCGGGCCTCACTCGCCGTCGCGGCCGGGATCGGGCTCGGCACCAGCACCTTCCTCGGCTACCTGGCCGCCGGGGTGCCCGGGGCGTTCCCCGCGCTGCTCGCCGTCTGGGCCTTCGGCGCCGGCCTGGCCTGGGCGGTCGGGCCGACCGCCGGGGTGGTCGCGGCCAACACCCTGGCGGTGATGCTGGTCGTGGTCCAGCTGCCGGTCAGCGCGCTCGCCGCGTTCGGCCACGGGCTGGTCTGCGCGCTCGGCGGCCTCGTCCAGGCGGCCGTCATCACGCTCTGGCCGATCGGCAGCTGGACCGTCCAGCGCGAGGCGCTCGCCGACACCTACGCCGAACTCGCCGACTACGCCCGCCGGCTGCGCCAGGACCCGACCGCGCACGTCGACCCGGCGCCGTTCATGACGGCCCGGCACGCGGCCGCGCTGACCCCCTGGCAGGACCGCCACCGGCCGCCCGAGATGCGCGGCCTGCGCGGCGTCGCCGAACGGATCCGCCCCACCCTCGCCGCGCTCGCCGACCCCAAGGTGGGCGCCCCCGGGGAGGGCCCCGAACGCGACCGGGCGCGGGCCGTCCTGGCCGCCGCGGCCGAGGCGATGGACGCCCTGGCCAAGGCGGTCCGCACCGGCGATCCGCTGCAACTCCCGCGCTCGGCGCCCGCGCTCACGCTGGCCGTCCCGGTCGAGGGCCCGGAGCTGCGGGGCGCCGCCCGCCGGGCCGCCCGACGGCTGGCCGGTCTGCTCCGCAAGGCCGCCGACACCCTGGAACGCGGCGACGAGGACACCATCAGCACCCCCGTGGTCGGGACCGGCGGGGCGCTGCGCAAGCCGCCGCTCTTCCGGATGCTGCCGGTCGCCGTCCGCGCGCTGAGCCGCCAGCTCCAGCCGCGCTCGGCCGTCTTCCAGCACGCCGTCCGGCTCACCGCGGTGGTCACCCTCGCCTACCTGCTGGCCCGGCTGGCCGGCTTCGAGCACGGCTACTGGGCGCCGATGACCGCCGCCATGGTGATGCGGCCCGACTTCGCGCAGACCTACAGCCGGGGCGTGGCCCGGCTGGCCGGGACGATGGTCGGCGTCGCCGTCTCCACCCTGGTGGTGCAGCTCGCCCACCCCGGGGAGTGGGTGCTGGCCGTGCTCGCGGTGCTCTGCATCGGCGTCGCCTACCTGACGCTGCGTACCGGCTATGCGCTGATGACGGTCTGCGTCTCCTCGTACGTGGTCTTCCTGCTCGGGTTGCAGGCCGGGAACCCGCTGGTCACCGCCGTGGAGCGGGTCGGGCTGACGCTGCTCGGCGGGTCGGTCGCGCTGCTCGTCTACGCGCTCTTCCCGACCTGGCAGACCGCCCGGCTCGGCGAGCGGCTGGCCGAGTGGCTGGCCGCCGCCGGGCGCTACGCGGCCGCCGTGCTCGCCGTCTACGAGCACCCGGCGGCGCCGCGCGGCCGGGAGGTCCGTGCGGCACTGCTGGACTCCCGGGAGGCCCGCTCCGAGCTGCTCCAGGCGATGCAGCGGGCCGACGCCGAACCCGGCCGGCACGCCTCCGGGCTGCCCGGGGTGAGCCGCCGCCAGCTCGACCGGGCCCGCGCCGCGGTCGGCCACCTCGGGCGGGTCGCCGTGCTGCTGGAGGCCCACCTGCCGACCGCCGACGCCGAACCGGTGCCCGGGACGGCCGAGTTCGCGGAGGAGCTGCGGCTGGCCACCGCGCTGGCGGCGGCCGCGCTGCTCACCGACCGGCCGGTGGAGTTCGACGCGGTACGGGAGGCGCACGTCCGGCTGGAGGAGCGGCTCGCGGCGGCGCCGGCGAGTGTGCAGCGGGACGTCGTGCGGTCCAGCGCCTGGCTGCTGCTCCAGGCGCTGAAGGACCTGGAACGGGCGCTGCGCGGGGGCGGAACCGCCACGCCGGCGCAGCGCGAGCAGGAGCCGACAGCGCGTTAGGCGGCGGTCCGGGCGGGGGCGTGCGGCCGCCCCCGGGGCGGGGTGGCAGAGTGAGCGGCATGAACGACGAGCTGGTGCGGGCCTGGCGGGAGGGCGCCGGGGCGCCCGGGACGGTGGTGCTGGACGGCTTCCACGCGCTGAAGCACGCGTTGCGCTTCGGCGGGGACGTCCGGCAGGTGCTGACCGCCGACCGGGCGGCGTTGCTGGCGCTCGCCGCCGAGCTGGCCGCGGACGTGGTGCCCGCCCTGGACGGCCTGGCGGCCGAGCTGCCGGAGGCGGAGCTGCGGGCGCTGGTGCCGCGGCTGCACCCGACCGGCGTGATCGCGCTGGCCGCCCGGCCCACCACCGGCTCCAATCTGGCCGCGCTCGCCCGGCAGCCCCGGACGGCGCCGGTCGTGCTGCTGGAGAACCCGCGCAACCTGGGCAACGTCGGCGCGGTGATCCGGCTGGCGGCCGGCTTCGGGGCCACCGGCGTGGTGACCACCGGCGACCTGGACCCCTGGCACCCGACCGTGGTCCGGGGCAGCGCCGGCCTGCACTTCGCCACCGCCGTCGAGCGGCTGGCGTTGCCGGAGCTGCCGGACGGCCCGCTCTACGTCCTGGATCCGGAGGGGGCGGACGTGCGGACGGTGGCCTTCCCGGACGACGCGCTGCTCGCCTTCGGCACCGAGCGCCACGGGGTCTCGGACGAGCTGAAGGCGCGCGCCGACCGGCTGGTCGCGGTGCCGATGCAGCCCGGGGTCTCCAGCTTCAACCTGGCGACCAGTGTCGCGATGGGGCTCTTCCACTGGATGTCGGGACGCCCGCCGCGGTGACCTGCCGCCGCCGCGGCGGGCGGGCGGGTCAGGAGAGGAGCCACTTCCCGGGCCGGTAGCGCGTGTTGCCGGGGCCGGAGTCCCGGACCGGACGCGTGTTCGGCGCGGCGGGTCGGGCCGGGGGGTGACGGCCGTTCGGCGTCCCGGGTGCGGCGCGGGCCCGGCGGAGATGGTCGTGGCGTGCGGACCTGGCGGGTGGTCAGGCGTCCACGAGGCCGCCGGGCCGGACGCCGGGTCAGGCGGCGGCGGGCGGGTTGGCGGGCGAGTACTCGGGGTCGGTCCAGGTCAGCGCAGTGGCGTCGGCCAGTTCGAGGACGCCGGTGACGGTGAGGTCGACCACCCGCTCGGCGCCCGGCAGGCCGGCTGCGGCCTGCTCGGACCAGTCGGTCCGGGCCTCGCCGGTGATCAGCAGCGCCCCTCCGGTCTCGTAGTCCGGCAGCAGCAGCCCGGCGCGCGGGTCGAGCTCCAGGTTGCCGAGGGTCATGAACATGCTGTTGCCGGCGTACTCGGGCCAGCTCAGCCGGTCCGGTCCGAGCACCCGGAGGAAGCCGGGGTTGCCGCCCCGGTGCGAGGCGTCGACCCTTCCGTCCGGGCCGGCCGTGGCGACGAAGAAGGTGTCGGCGGTGGCCACTGCCAGCTGCTGGGCGGTGGAGAGGACCGGCCCGGAGGCCACCGCGTGCGGGGTGCCCGCGGCCGGCCGCAGCAGCGGGCTGCGGCGCTGGATGTACTTCGGGCAGTTGGCGTACACCTGGTCGGCGGCGACCACCAGGCCGCCCCGGCCGTCCGGTGCGGAGCGGCCGTTGAGCCGCATCCGGCGTCGGCCGGCCGGGTCCAGCGCGATGGTGCCGACCTCGGCCGGCCCGGCCAGGACGGCGGCCAGCGGGTCGTCCCCGGCCGGGCGGGCCGCCACCGCGAGGGTCCGCTCGTCGGAGGCTTGGAGGAAGCCGGGCTCGCCGGTGAGCTGGGTGGCCCAGAGCCTGCCGTCGGCGTCGGCGGCGCCCACCACCAGGATCCGCCGCTCGGCCAGGAACCGGGCGGCGACGGCCGGGATGGTGCCGCCGATCGCGCGGCCCGAGTGGTCGGCCCGGTCGCTGCGGCCGGCCCGGGCCTGCACCGCGCGCTCGCCCGGGTGGTACGGCGTGCTGCCGGTCATGGCGTGCCTCCTGTGCTGGCGGGGTGAGCGGCCTCGGTCGAGCCGGGCTCTAGAAGAAACCGCAGGTCGGGGCGGACTTGGTGGGGGCGGCGGCGTCGGTCTCGTCCACGCCCTTGGGGGTGTAGACCTCCAGCCGGATGCCGTCCGGGTCGGTGAAGAAGATCCCGCCGGAGGCCGAGCCCTCGCCGTGCGGGACGACGCCCTCGTACGCGAACTCGGCGCCCAGCTCGCGCAGCACCTGCTCGGCGGCGCGGACCTCGTCCAGCGAGTCGACCTGGAAGGAGAGGTGGTGCAGGCCGGGCGCGGCGCCGGCGAAGGTGCCGGTGCTCTGCTGCCAGAGCGTGATCAGCAGCCGGCCGTCGCGGCCCAGGAAGGCGAAGCGGCGGTCCGGGTCGGTGCCCTCGTTGACCAGCTCCAGGCCGAGGGCGCGCCGGTAGAAGGCCACCGAGCGGTCCAGGTCGGTCACGTTCAGGCCCACGTGGCCGGTCTGCAGGGTGCTGGTGATGGTGCTGGACATACCTGATCACTCCCGTGGCTGGGACGTCCGCGGACGCCAGGGTCTAACCGTTGCTATTGAGGTTAGTAGTTAGGCGATGAGAGCGTCAACCGATATGCGGCCATGAAGGGGTTAGGGATATGCTGTCGGTAGCATGACAAGAATGCCCGCGAGCCCGGCGACGCACGGGCGCCGGGGCGCGGTGGGACCTACTCCCACTCCCAGCGGATGCCGACGAGGCCGGGCTGCTGGTCGGGGGCGAGCACGTGGGCACTGGCCGAGGCGCCGATCCAGAGCTGCTCCCGGCGGCGGTCGACCTCCGCGCCCGGGGCGCGGTCGTAGCGCTCGCAGTGGGCGGGCACGGCCGCCGGGTCGAAGTGCACCTGGAGCACGTACTCGCGGACCGGGACCGCGAAGCGGCGGCTGTACTCCATGGTCGGGGCACCGCCCGACGGGATCTCCACCTCGTACTCGAAGACCGTGCTGTCACCGAGCGCGAGCGGGCGGTCCAGCATGATCTCGCCGACCACCAGCCCGGCCTCCGGGCGGCGGCGGACCCGGCCCAGCCGGCCGTGCCGGACGGCGGTGATCTCCGGGCAGCCGGAGGCCTCCTCGTCGGCCATGTGCACGACCAGGCAGCGGGCCACCCCGCCGACGGTGGCGCGGACGACCTGGCGCATCCGCAGCAGGTTGCCGCGCCGCTCGGCGTCCACGTAGTACGAGTCGTGGATGGAGAGCCGCTCCAGCTCTCCGGCCGGCGGGGCGTCCAGCTCGGCGAAGACGTCCGCGATCTTCTGCTCGCCCGGCCAGATGTCCTCCAGCCGCAGGTGTGCGGTGGTGGCGGCGGCGGCCCAGCGGCCGCGCGGGCGGGGCGGGCCGAGCAGCGCGGACAGGGTGGAGTGCGGCAGGCCGAGCAGCTCCTCCAGCAGGTGGACGGCGCGCAGTGAGCTGGCCCGCTCGGGCTGGCTGCGGCCGCGGCGCCAGTAACTCAGGGTGGTGACGCTGACCCTGACACCGCGTTGGGCGAGGGCGGCGCGGATCCGGTCCAGGCTCAGGCCGCTGGCCTCGATCGCCAGGTTCAGGGCGTCGGCGAAGCCCCCGGCCGGCGCGGGGCGGCCGGCGGCGGGTGCTGCGGCGGGTGCCGGAACGGCGGGCGGGACCGGCGCGGCGGCGGGTGCGGGCGCACCGGGGCGCGGGCCGACCAGCCGCAGCCGGGCGTCCTGGGGGTTTTGCGAGCCCATTCGGTTACCTTCCCCAGCAGGTGGGTTCGGCGCAGCCGGTCCGGCGCCGAGGCGCGCCGTCAGCGGCTTCACCGAGCTGTGGGGAACCCTATGCACGGTCGAGAGGCTACGTCATCAGTCGTGCGTATGACAGTACTCACGAGTGTTCGAACGCAGGGTTATCGAACCCGAAACACTGCGGAAACACGCCGCCGGGGCAGTCCCTCTGCGGGACCGCCCCGGCGGGGTGGGGGTGGGGTGATCAGGAGACGTTGAGCGCGGCGTCGTCGATCACGAAGCTGGTCTTCAGCGAGGAGTCCTCGGTGCCGGTGAACTTGACCGTCACCGTCTGGCCGGCGAAGGCCGAGAGGTCGAAGGACTTCTGGACGAAGCCGGTGGCCGCGTTGGCGTTCGACAGGGTGGTCAGCGTGGTCGAGCCGGCCTGGACGGTCAGCTTGTCGTACGCGGTGCTGCCGGTCTCGGCGGTGTCGACGTGCACCCAGAACGAGAGGGTGGCCTTGCAGCCGGCCGGGATCGAGACGGTCTGCGACAGGGTGTCGGTGTGGGCGCTGCCGTAGCCGTCCATCCAGGCCTTCCAGGAGCCGGCGTGCGCGGCCTCACCGGTGCTGTTGTCGACCACGCCGCTGGACGCCGTCCACGGCGCGGCGGTGCCGGTCTCGAAGCCGCCGTTGCCGATCAGCTGGGCCGGGGTGCAGCCGCCGGACGGCGGCGGGGTGGTGCCGCCGAGCAGCGCGGTGTTCAGGGCGTCCGCGATCGGGCTGCCCCAGCCGGTGACCTGGTCGTACCCGGCCTTGGTGGAGAAGTCCTGGTTCTTGCCGGTGGTGACGTCGTGGAACGTCGTGCCGTAGCTGCTGCTGTTGGCGACCGCGTACAGCTTCGGGCTCGCCTCGCCGAGGACCGGCTGCCCGGCGGCCTTGGCCTTCTGGTTGAACTGGGCGGCGTAGCCGGACCAGAGCGGTGCGGCGGCGCTGGTGCCGCCGTAGACCTGCCAGCCGCCGGCGGTGTAGATCGCGAAGCCGCTGGCCGGGTCGGCGTTGGAGGAGACGTCCGGGACGGTGCGCATGGTGCCGCTCACACCGGTGCCGGTCTGCCAGCTCGGCTTGGCGAAGACGGTGGAGACGCCGCCGCCGGCCGTGCTCCAGGCGCTCTCCGAGGAGTAGGCGCTGCCGGAGACCTTGAGGTTGGTGCCGCCGACGCCGGTCTGGTGCGGGCTGGACGCCGGGAAGTCGACCGCCTTGACGGTGGAGCCGCTGGTGGAGCGGGTGCAGTCGCGGGAGCCGTCGTCGCCGGAGGCCGAGAAGATCGAGATGCCCTGGGCGGCGGCCTGCTTGAAGGAGTTGTCGACCGCCGTCATCGATGAGGCGGTGGTGTCGGGCTCGCAGGAGCCCCACGAGATGGAGATCACCGAGACCCGGTTGTCGGCGACGATCTGGGCGGCCATGTCGATCTCGCCCTGGTCGCTGTTGGGGGCCTCGTAGACCAGCTGGGTCGCCTTGGGGGCGACACCGCGGACGATCTCGCTGTCCAGCTCGACCTCGCCCTGGCCCTCGCCCGGCTTGGCGTCGTAGTTGGCGCCGTCGACCGAGACGGTGGAGACGGCCGGGCCGGTCAGGCCGTACTGCGAGTCGTACGTCTTCAGGTTGGTGGAGCTGTAGCCGTCGAACTCCCAGAGGGCGACGTTGACCCCGGTGCCGTCGGCGCCGGTCTTGTCGAGGTTGTAGGCGCCGTTGTACTGGCCCGGGCCGAAGCCGCTCGGGGCGGCGGTGGTCGCGTTCGGCGCGGCGGAGGGCTTCACGTTCCGGGTGGTCCGGACGGTGTGGTTGTTCAGGCCGGATATGCCCTGCACCACGTCGGCGAGGTCCGCCGGGACGGACGCGGCCGCGTCGTTGGCGAAGAAGGTGCGCTGCTGCTGCGTGTCGAGGTAGGCGCTCTCGTGGGTGCCGAACGCCTTGGTGATCTGCTCGGCGGTGCCGTGCGCGTTGACGACCTGGCGGTTGGCGCTGACGCTCCCGACGGTCAGGCCCTGGGCGGCGAGGTACGCCTTGACCTGCTCGACGCCCGCCTGGGTCGGGCCGAAGCGCTCGGTGAACTGCTGCGGCGTCAGGTACCGGCCGTACTCCGGGGTGCCGGGGGTGGCGACCGCGGTGAGGAAGCGGTCCAGCTCGGCCGTGTTGCGCAGCTTGAGGCTGACCGCGACGGAGAGCTGCTGGTCGGCGGGGACGTCGCCCTTCTTCTCCGAGTGGGCCACCGCGGGGGTCACGGTGTTCGGCAGCGAGACGCGGGGCGCGGCGGCGTTGGGGTTCGGGGCCGCCTGGGCGGCGGTGACGCCGAGCGAGACGGCGGTCAGCGGCAGGACGGCAAGGGCCGCGGCAAGGGCAAGGGAGCGGGGGCGCACGGAATCCTCCTCTGGCCGGCATGTGGGGGCCGGCAGGGGCCAGGGCGTCGCTGGGGTGAGACGCTGGCTAGAACATGTCAGAAGGAGTCCGGCAATTGGCTCATGGTCAAGCAATCCGTTGCTAAAAAACAGTCAACTGTGGAGAACCGAATGGAGGCTGCTCCATACAGTTAAAGGCCGGAATTCCGGCCGCAAACCTGACGGAAAACCTGACGGCATACCTGACCGCGTACCCGGCGGCGTACCTGGCCCGATGCCCGGCCGGAACTCGGGCCGGGGCGGGCCGGCCCCTTCCGGACGAATTCGGGGCAGGCCGGGCCGGACGTAGAGAATTCGGGGCAGGCCGGGCCGGACGTAGAATCGGGTACCGGGCGCGACCGAGGGAGAACCGATGACGGACCGGACAGCAGACCCGCGGGACCCGCGCCCGCTGATCGGCGAACCGCTCTCACTGGACCTGCTGAACACCCGGTGGAGGGGCACACCGGTCAACGACCTGCTGGCCGGACCCGACGGCTACGGGATCTGGCTCGCCTCCGCCGGGCTGGCCGGGCGCTGCCGGGCCGACGACTCCGGGCTCGGCCCCCTGCTGGAGGCGCGGGACGCGCTGGCGGCGGTCGTCCGCGACCTCGACGAGCACGGTGCGCCGGGGGCGGTGGCGGTGGCCGGGCTGAACGAGGTGCTGCGGCACGGGCGGCTGCGGCGGGAGCTCGGTCCGCAGGGGCCGGCCGAGCAGGTCGAGGTGGACCGCCCGGAGTGGCTGGCGGCCTGGCTGGCGGCGGACGACCTGCTCGGCCTGCTCGGCCAGGGGGAGCACCGGATCAAGAAGTGCGCGCACGAGGCCTGCATCCTGCACTTCTTCGACACGTCGCAGAACGGGCGGCGGCGGTGGTGCTCGATGGCGGTGTGCGGGAACCGGGCCAAGGCGGCGCGGCACTACGAGAAGGCGAAGGCCTGAGCCGGTGCGGGCGCAGGGCCGCCCCCTGAGGGGCCGGGCCCTGCGCCCGCCGGCCGCACGTCAGGCGTCGGTGGGGGCGCCGAGCCACTCGGCGAGGGCGGCGCGCAGTTCGCCGCGGCCCGGGTCGACGGCGGCCCAGGCGGCGTAGCCGTCGGGGCGGATCAGCAGGACGGTGTCGCGCAGCTTGCCGTGCGGATCGGCCGGGGCGGCGGTGACCACGCGGTCCGCCCACGGGTCGGCGGCGGACAGCTCGTCATTGCTGACCAGCACGAACTTCCCCGCGCGCAGCGCCTCGTAGAGCCGCTCGGGTGCGGCCGGCCCGTCCTCGCGCGGCTGCTCCAGGCCGGTGAGCCGAAGGTCCGGGACGCGTCGGCCGACCAGCGGGTGGGCGTCCTTGGGGGCGCTGTACCGGATGCCGATGCCGGAGATGATCTTTGCGCCGCGCTCGGTGACCACGTCGAGGTGCTCGGCGACGGTGGTGAGGGCGCCGCGCAGGGCCCGGGTGGGCGCCGAGTGGGCGAGGGCGAGCCGGACCAGCGCGCCCGAGCTGCGCAGCACCGTCTTCCCGACCGGGTGCCGCTCGGTCTGGTAGGTGTCGAGCAGGGCGTCGGTGGCCCGGCCCCGGAGGGCGGCGGCGAGCTTCCAGGAGAGGTTTGCGGCGTCCTGGAGGCCGGTGTTCATGCCCTGGCCGCCGGCCGGGGAGTGGCAGTGCGCGGCGTCGCCGGCCAGGAAGACCCGGCCGGAGCGGTAGTTGGGGACCTGCCGCTCGTCGCTGTGGAAGGTGGAGCTCCACCGGGCGTCGTGCAGGCCGTAGTCCTCGCCGATGGTGTTGCGGGTGATCTCGGCGATCCGGTCGAGCGGCGGCGGGGTGCCGTCGGGGTGCCGGTCGTGCCGGTCCCAGGCGATCACCCGGTACCAGCCGTCGCCGAACGGCGCGAGGAAGGCGAAGCCGTCGTCGGTGGCGCCGACGGTGACCACCTCGTCGGGGGCGCGCTCCAGCCGGACGTCGGCCAGCACCACGGAGTTGACCACGGACTCGCCGGGGAAGGGGATGCCGAGCAGGTCGCGGACGGTGGAGTGGACGCCGTCGGTGCCGACCGCGTAGCGGGCCCGGTGGGTGACGGTGGCGCCGTCCTCCACGGTCTCGATCGTGACGCCCTCGGCGTCCTGGCGCAGCCCGGTGACCTCGGCGCCGCGCAGGACGGTCGCGCCGGCCTTGACCGCGCGCTCCTGGAGCAGGCGTTCGGTGTTCGACTGCGGGGTGATCAGGACGAACGGGAACCGGGTCGGCAGGCTGCCGAGGTCGATCCGGAGCTTGTTGAAGAGCCGCAGCGAGCCGAGCGGGACGCCGGTGGCGATGAGCTCGTCGGCCAGGCCGCGGGCGTCCAGCATTTCGAGGGTGCGGGCGTGCACGGCGAAGGCCCGGGTGAGGTTGGACTCGGCGCCGCGCTTCTCCAGGACGGTGACCCGGACCCCGGCGGCGGCCAGGTCTCCGGCCAGCAGCAGCCCGGTCGGTCCGGCGCCGACGATCAGGACGTCGGTGACGGTCTGCTTGGCGGTCATGTGTCAGCTCCCGGTGGTCGGACGGAGGTTGGACGCCGATCTCGGCGTTCTCCCGGCCTCCATCATCGCCGCCCAGGGGCGGGGCTGTGAATCTCCGGGCCCCGGCGTCGTGCCGCCGGGGCCCGGAGCCGGGCCCGTGGGCCCGGTGCCTCAGGCGTGGCGGCGGACCTCGACGGTGCGGAACCGGTTGGCGACGAACGCGCCGTCGCAGTACGCGGAGTTGGCGGCCGGGTTGGCGCCGGTGCCGTGCAGGTCGGAGAAGGCGGCGGTCTGGTTCGCGAACACGCCGCCGGTGAGGTTGAGCGAGAGCGAGACGCCGGAGTCGAGGGCGGCCTCGACCAGGGCGGTCTCGACCTCGGTCGACGTGGTGTAGCCGGAGGCGGTCATCGCGCCCTGGGTGCGGACCGTGTCGCGGAGCAACTCGACCGCGGCGGCGGTGGATTCGACCGCGACGGCGAAGGAGACCGGGCCGAAGCACTCGGTGCGGAAGACCGCCCGGTCGTCCGGCTTGTCGGCGTCCAGCTTGACCAGCGCGGGGGTGCGGACGGTCGCGGCGGGAAACTCGGGCGAGGTCACCACGCGCGGGGCGAGCGCGAGTTCGCCGTACTCGCCGCCGGCCGCGGCCACCGTGCGCTGGAGCACGCCGGGGTTGACCACGGCGCCGAGCAGGGCGGCGGCGCGGGCGTCGTCGGAGAGCAGGCCCTCGATCGCGGTGGCGAGGTCGGTCACCACCTCGTCGTAGGACTTGGTGCCCTGGTCGGTGTCGACGCCGGTGCGCGGGATCAGCAGGTTCTGCGGGGTGGTGCACATCTGGCCGCTGTACAGCGAGAGCGAGAAGGCCAGGTTGCCCAGCATGCCCTTGTAGTCGTCGGTGGAGTCGATGACGACGGTGTTGACGCCGGCCTTCTCGGTGTAGACCTCGGCCTGCCGGGCGTGCTCCTCCAGCCAGTCGCCGAAGGCGGTGGAGCCGGTGTAGTCGATCAGCTTGATCTCGGGGCGCACGGCGAGCGTCTGGGCGACGGTGCCGCCCTCGTGCTCGGCGGCCAGGCAGACCAGGTTGGGGTCGAAGCCGGCCTCGGCGAGCACCTCGCGGGCGATCGCGACGGTGAGGGCGAGCGGCAGCATGGCGCGCGGGTGCGGCTTGACCAGCACCGGGTTGCCGGTGGCCAGCGAGGCGAACAGGCCCGGGAAGCCGTTCCAGGTGGGGAAGGTGTTGCAGCCGATCAGCAGCGCGAGGCCGCGCGGGACGACGGTGAAGTCCTTGGTCATCACCAGCGGGTCGCGCTTGCCCTGGGGCTTGGTCCAGCCGGCCTGCCGCGGCAGCCGGGTCTGCTCGGCGTACGCGTAGGCGACGGCCTCCAGGCCGCGGTCCTGGGCGTGCGGGCCGCCGGCCTGGAAGGCCATGCCGTACGCCTGGCCGGTGGTGTGCATGACCGCGTGCGCGAACTCGTGCGAGCGGGCGTTGATCCGGGCCAGGATCTCCAGGCAGACGGCGGCGCGGTCGAGCGGGGTGGCGGCGGCCCAGCCGGGCCGGGCGGCGGTCAGCGCGGCGATCAGCGCGTCCGGCTCGGCGTGCGGGTAGCCGATGCCCAGCTCGACGCCGTACGGGGAGGCCTCGCCGCCGACCAGGTCGCCGTCGGCGGGGTGGCCTTCGAGGGCGAACGGCTTGTTCAGCAGGGCCTCGAAGGCGGCCTTGCCGTCCGCGGCGCCGCTCTCGCCGTAGGCCTTCGGGAACTCGGGGTAGGGCGACCAGTAGTCGCGCTTCGCGGCGGCGGCGAGCGCGGCGTCCAGGGTGGCCTGGTGGCGTTCGACCAGCTCGGCGACGAGGGGGTGGGTGACCGCTGCGGACATGGTGTGCGCTCCTCAGAGGGGAGGACGGGACACGTCACAGAGTAACCGAACGATCGGTCGGCTCAAGAGGGTATGCCCGACCGGAGTTCCGGACGGGTTCCGGACGGGGTTCCGGAGCAGGGGCCGGAGCCGGGGAAACGGACGGGGGCGCGTCCGGAGTGGACGCGCCCCCGTAGGAGTCTTCGGCCGCGGCCTACGGGATGCCCAGCTCGAAGATCACGTACCCGCCGTACCAGCCGGAGGCCAGCGCACCGGTGCCGAGCACCGCGGCCAGCACCGGCCAGCTGAGCTTGCGCATCGCCACCGCCAGCGCGATGAGCAGCGGGAACGCCGGCAGCAGGTAGCGCGAGGTGTTGCCGAAGATGCCCAGGCTGCCGAGCACCGAGACGATGGTGGCCAGGGTGTAGGCGGTCAGCACCAGCGGCGGGCGGAGCCGGACCAGCAGCACGATCAGCACCGGCAGGGTGAGCACGATCAGGGTGGCCAGCAGGTCGGTCGTCGGCCAGGCGAACGGGTAGTCCGTCCGGCCCAGCAGCACCCCGCGGATCGCGTAGAAGGTGCCCTGGCCGAAGTCGAAGTAGTGCAGCCAGGCGTCGTGCTGGAGCTTGAAGTAGCCGCCCCAGTCGTCCACCCGCCAGCCGACCCAGCCGACGTAGCCGAGCAGCCCGAGCGGGGCCAGCAGCATCGCGGCCAGCGGGCGGACGACGCCGCTCTCCCGCCGGAACAGCTCGACCAGCGCGGCCAGGCCGACGGCGCCGATCAGGGCCGCCGCGGTCGGCCGGTTGAGCCCCGCGACCAGGGCGATCACGCCTGCCGCGACCCACTGCCTGCTCATCACGCAGTAGCAGGCCCAGGCGGCCAGCGCGACGAACAGCGAGTCGGAGTAGACGGCCCACTCGGCGCCCGAGCCCGGGGCGATCGCCCAGAGCCCGGCCGCGATCACGCCGGCCCGCTGCCCCGCCATCCGGTCCACCACGGCGTAGATGCCGGCGGCGGCGAACAGCGAGGCCACCACCGAGACCAGCATCCCGGCGCCGTACAGGCCGAGCCCGGTGGTGTCCGAGACCAGCCGCATCAGGCCGGGGTAGAGCGGGAAGAAGGCGGCCGAGTTCTGCTCGATGGTGAAGCCGGGGAGGCCGTTGGGGACCGGGATCAGCGCCGGGTGGTAGCCGGACTCGGCGATCTGCTGGTACCACCAGCCGTCCCAGCTGGCCAGCACGTCCCACGGGTTGGCGCCCCCGCCGAAGCGGGGGTGCTTCTTGACGTAGTCGCCGGAGAAGGAGAGCAGCTTCATGAAGACGGTGAAGCCGAGCAGCTTGAGGACCGCGTAGCACCAGACGGCCGGCCCGAAGCGGAGCACGAGGGCGCGGACCCGCCCGCGCCAGCCGGCCTCCGCCCCGGTTCCCGGTTCGTCGCTGCGCTGCTCGGGCACGTCGGAGGCGACTGCCGGTATTGCGCTCATGCTCCCACCCTGCTGGCCTTGGACGATCGTCCGCCGAATTCTAGAGCGTGCGGCCGTCCGGTTGGTGTGGACCAACCCGGTGCGGCGTCACCGCCGTCCGGTACCGGCCGACCCGGGCGCACCCGGCCGGGCGGGGGCGGGGATACTCGGAGGATGGCCGATCACACCACGCGCACCGCCTACACCGTGGAGTCGCTGCTCGCGGTGACCGTCGACGTCTTCAACGAGCGCGGATACGACGGGACCTCGATGGAGGACCTGTCGCGGGCGGCGGGCATCTCCAAGTCCTCGATCTACCACCACGTGCGCGGCAAGGAGGAGCTGCTCCGGCTCGCCGTCGGGCGGGCGCTGGACGGGTTGTTCGGCATCCTCGCCGAGCCGGCCGCGGTGGCGGGGCCGGCCGTGGAGAGGCTGGAGCACGTGGTGCGGCGGACCGCCGAGGTGCTGCTGGCGGAGCTGCCGTACGTCACCCTGCTGCTGCGGGTGCGCGGCAACACGGCCACCGAGCAGTGGGCGCTGGAGCGGCGCCGGGAGTTCGACCACCAGGTCGCCGAGCTGCTGCGGGCGGCCGTCGCGGACGGCGCCCTGCGGGCGGACGTCGAGCCCCGGCTGGCCACCAGGCTGCTCTTCGGCATGATCAACTCGATCGTGGAGTGGTACCGGCCGGGCCTCAAGGCGGCCGACGGCGTCGCGGACGCGGTGGTCCACCTGGCGTTCGACGGGCTGCGGGCGCGGTAGGCCCCGTTCAGTCCGGGGGGACCTGGTCGGTCTCCTCGAAGACCAGCATCGTGCGGGTGCCGAGCACCTGCGGGATGGACTGGATGCTGCCCAGGACCAGCTCCCGCAGGGCGTGGTTGTCGGCGGTGTGCACCAGCAGCAGCACGTCGAAGTCACCGCCGACCAGTGCGATGTGGGCGACCCCGGGCAGGGCCAGCAACTGCTCGCGGACCGTCCGCCAGGAGTTCTGGACGATCTTCAGGGTGACGTACGCGGACGCGCCCTGACCTGCCTTCTCGTGGTCGACCCGGGCGGTGAAGCCGCGGATGACGCCGTCCTCGACCATCCTGGATATCCGGGCGTACGCATTCGCCCGGGACACGTGCACCCGCTCGGCCACCGAGCGGATCGAGGCGCGACCGTCCTGCTGCAACAGCCGCAGGATCGCCCGGTCGACACGGTCGAGTCTGGACGTCTGTTCAGCCGACATGACCCCCCACCCTCACTGATTGGACGCACTGCCACCAGTCGACCGCCGCCCGGGCCGATTGTCCAGCACCTTGTCACGCTTCTGGTCAAGATGAACAGACGACCGAACAATCGGTAGGGAGCCCCCGCCACCCCTGGAGGTGCCCCGAGATGACCGTTCTCGACCACAGACACCGCACGGCGGTACCCGGCTGGCTGCCCGGGGCGACCGCCCCGCGCACCGATCCGGCACCGCTGCTCCCGGACGCCTCGCCGGTCCGCGTGCTCGGAACTCCCGAGCTGGAGAAGTACGACCCCGCGCTGCTGCGCGAGCTGTACCGCCGCCTGGTGGTCGGCCGCCGCTACAACCAGCAGGCCACCACCCTGACCAAGCAGGGCCGGCTCGCCGTCTACCCGGCCTCCACCGGCCAGGAGGCCTGCCAGGTCGCCGCCGCGCTGGCGCTCGGCGAGCGCGACTGGCTGTTCCCCAGCTACCGCGACACCCTCGCGGTGGTCTCCCGCGGGGTCGACCCGCTGGAGGCGCTCACCCTGCTGCGCGGCAACGCCCACACCGGGTACGACCCCCGCGCGACCCGCACCGCCCCGCTCTGCACCCCGCTGGCCACCCAGGCCCCGCACGCCGTCGGGCTGGCGCACGCCGCGAAGCTCGCCGGCGAGCCGGTCGTCGCGCTGGCGCTGCTCGGCGACGGCGGCACCAGCGAGGGCGACTTCCACGAGGCGCTGAACTTCGCCGCGGTGCTCCGGGCCCCCGTCGTCTTCCTGGTGCAGAACAACGGGTACGCGATCTCCGTCCCGCTCACCGCGCAGTCGGCCGCGCCCAGCCTGGCCCACAAGGCCGTCGGCTACGGCATGCCGGGCCGGCTGGTGGACGGCAACGACGCGCCCGCCGTGCACGGCGTGCTCTCCGAGGCCGTCGAGCGGGCCCGGACCGGCGGCGGCCCGACCCTCGTCGAGGCGCTCACCTACCGGGCCGAGGCGCACACCAACGCCGACGACGCCACCCGCTACCGGGACGACGCCGAGGTGGCGGCCTGGCGGGAGCACGACCCGATCCTGCTGATGGAACGCGACCTGCGCGCCCTCGGCGTGCTGGACGACGCACTGGTGCAGGAGGCGGCCGAGGAGGCGGAGGCGCTGGCGGCCCGGATGCGGGCCGAGTTCCACGCCGACGCCGAACTGGACCCGATGGCCCTGTTCGCCCACGTGTACGCCGAGCCCACCCCGCAACTGCGCGAGCAGGCCGCCCAGTTGTCCGCCGAGCTGGCCGCCGAGGCCGAGGTGCACGACCGATGAACCAGACAGCTGTCTCCTCGCGCACCGCCACCATGGCGCAGGCGCTCAACGCGGCGCTGCGCGACTCCCTGCGCGAGGACCCGGCCGTACACGTGCTCGGCGAGGACGTCGGCGCGCTCGGCGGCGTCTTCCGGATCACCGACGGGCTGACCGCCGAGTTCGGCCCGGACCGCTGCCTGGACACCCCGCTGGCCGAGGCGGGCATCCTCGGCACCGCGATCGGCATGGCGATGTACGGGCTGCGCCCGGTGGTGGAGATGCAGTTCGACGCCTTCGCCTACCCGGCGCTGGAGCAGCTCTTCTCGCACGTCGCCAAGATGCGCAACCGCACGGCCGGCAGGCTCCCGCTGCCGATCACCGTCCGGATCCCCTACGGCGGCGGGATCGGCGGCGTCGAGCACCACAGCGACGCCTCCGAGGCGTACTACACCGCCACCCCCGGCCTGCACGTGGTCACCCCCGCCACGGTGGCCGACGCGTACGGGCTGCTGCGGGCCTCGATCGCCTCCGACGACCCGGTGGTCTTCCTGGAGCCCAAGCGGCTCTACTGGGGCAAGGACGGGTTCGACCCGTCGGCGCCGGTCGAGCCGATCGGCCAGGCCGTGCTGCGGCGCACCGGGACGTCCGCGGTGCTGATCACCTACGGGCCCTCGCTGCCGGTCTGCCTGGAGGCGGCCGAGGCGGCGAAGGCCGAGGGCTGGGACCTCGCGGTGCTGGACCTGCGCACCCTGGTGCCGTTCGACGACGAGACGGTCTGCCGGGTGGTCCGCTCCCTCGGCCGGGCCGTGGTGGTGCACGAGGCGAGCGGCTTCGGCGGCACCGGCGCGGAGATCGCCGCCCGGGTCACCGAGCGCTGCTTCCACCACCTGGCCGCCCCGGTGCTGCGGGTCACCGGCTTCGACATCCCCTACCCGCCGCCCATGCTTGAGCACCACCACCTGCCCGGGGTGGACCGGATCCTGGACGCGGTCGCCCGGCTGCAGTGGGAGGACTGAGGATGATGCCCGTCGTGCGCGAGTTCACCCTGCCCGACCTCGGTGAGGGCCTCACCGGGGCGGAGGTGGTCCGCTGGATGGTCGAGGTCGGCGACGTGATCGCGGTCGACCAGCCGGTGGTGGAGGTGGAGACGGCCAAGGCCGTGGTCGAGGTGCCCTGCCCGTACGGCGGGGTGGTCACCGCCCGGTACGGCGAGCCGGGCGAGGAGGTGGCGGTCGGCGCGCCGCTGGTGACCGTCGCGGTGGCGCCCGGGGAGGGCGAGCAGCCGCTCGTCGCGAGGCCGCTCGCCGGTGAGGTGGAGCGGCCGCTGGTCGGGTACGGCGTCGCGGAGCCGGACCGGGGCGGCCGGCGGCGGCGGGTGGGGGTGCCGGCCGTTTCCGCCGCCGTTTCCGCTGCCGTGGCTGCTCCGGCTGCTCCGGCTGCCCCGGTGGCACCTGCGGCTCCGGTGGCTCCGGTGGTCGTGCCGGTGATCTCGCCGCTGGTGCGGCGGGCGGCCCGGGAGCAGGGGATCGACCTGCTGTCGGTCACCGGCAGCGGCCCGGACGGGCTGATCCTGCGTGCGGACGTCGAACGGGCGGTCGCGGCGCGGGCCGTGCCCGCCGCGCCGGCCGCACCGGCACCGGCGGCCGCCGTGGAGGGCGTCGTCCCGCTGCGCGGGCTGCGCCGGGCGGTGGCCGAGAAGCTCACCCGCAGCCACCGGGAGATCCCGGCGGCGACCTGCTGGGTGGACGCCGATGCCACCGAACTGATGGCGTTGCGAAGGCAGTTGAATGCCACCCCGGGGCCGAAGGTGAGCGTGCTGGCGCTGCTCGCGCGGATCTGCACGGTCGCGCTGGCGCGCTTCCCCGAGCTCAACTCCAGTGTGACGGAGGACGGTTCCGGCATCCTGCGGCACTCCGCGGTGCACCTGGGCTTCGCCGCGCAGGGCGAACGCGGCCTCGTCGTCCCGGTGGTGCGGGACGCCCAGCTGCTCTCCACTGAGCAACTCGGTGCGGAGCTGGGCCGGTTGACCGAGGCGGCCCGGGTGGGATCGCTGACGCCGGCCGAACTCACCGGCGGGACGTTCACGTTGAACAACTACGGGGTGTTCGGCGTGGACGGCTCGACCCCGATCCTCAACCACCCCGAGGCGGCGATGCTCGGGGTCGGTCGGATCGTCGGCAAACCCTGGGTCCACCAGGGCGAGTTGGCGGTGCGCGAGGTGACCCAGCTGTCGTTCACCTTCGACCACCGGGTCTGCGACGGCGGCACGGCGGGCGGCTTCCTGCGCTTCGTGGCGGACTGCGTCGAGCAGCCGGGGATGCTGTTGCGCCAGCTGTGACCTGCGGATGATCGCCTTGCGTGGCCGTGATGCCACGCAAGGCGACCGCAGATCGAGCGAGAGTAGCGCGTGCGGAGGGCGGGTGTCCGGGCTTCACGCGATTTGTCGGATGAGTACTTCGGGCGTGCCACGCTGCCTAGGCGTCAGTGGAGACAAGCCAGGTGGTGGCGCAGGCCGGCCGGAGGCGAAACGATTC
This sequence comes from Streptomyces sp. CB01881, assembly GCF_002953255.1. GTDB lineage: Bacteria > Actinomycetota > Actinomycetes > Streptomycetales > Streptomycetaceae > Kitasatospora. The sequence goes on along the minus strand of NZ_CP026498.1, from coordinate 6,712,868 downwards.
TCTTGGGTACTCGAAACGTTGCGGTGAAGTCCCGCAGAACACTTCTGGTCCGTAGCGGGCACGGCTCGGCGGGCGTCGCGGCCGTCCCCGGGATGCCGGGCCCCGCGCCGGAAACCACGCCGGGCATCGCGCAGGACCCCGCACAGGACATCCCGCAGGCCGTTGCACCGGGCGGTCTGCCGGACGTCGCGCCGGACAGCATGCCGCAGGCCCCGGCCGCGGACCTCGCGTCGCTCGCGGCCCGGGGCGCCGCGCCGGCGGCTGCTCCGGCTCCCGGGGCGGGCGCCGTGACGGTGCTCCCGCCGATGCCGCTGGACCCGCCGGACCTTCCGCCGCCGTCCGGGCTCCCCGCCCCCGTCGGCCTGGTCGCGACGGCCCCGGTCGCCGCCCCGGTACGGGTGGCGATCCCCGACCCACCGGCCGGGCCGCCCGCCGTTCCGGCGCCGTCCACGCCCGCCGGGCCGCCCACCCCCGTGATCGAGCCGCTGTTCACCCACGCGCCCGGCCTCAACTGGGCCGGACCGGGCGACAACTGGAGCCGGGCCTGGGCGCTGCAGACCCTCGGCGGCGCCCGTCCGGCGCAGGCCGCCACGCCCGTGCCCGACCTGCGCACCGCCGCCGAACAGCCGCCCACCGCGCGGGACATCGAGCTGATCCGGGCCAGTCTGGCGGTGGTGGAGCCGGTCGCCGACCGGGCCACCGCGCACTTCTACGCGCTGATCTTCCTGCACCACCCCGAGGTCCGCGCGCTCTTCCCGGCCGCCATGGACGTCCAGCGCGACCGCCTCTTCCGTGCGCTGCTGATGGCCGCCCGGAGCGCCGGCGACCCGGAGGGCCTGCGGACGTACCTGAGCGCGCTCGGCCGCGGCCACCGCCGGTACGGCACGCTGACCGGCCACTACGGCCCGGTGGGCGAGTGCCTGGTGCAGGCGCTGGCGCGGTACGCGGGCGGCCGCTGGGACGCCGACACCGAGCTGGCCTGGCGCCGGGTGTACCGGCTGGTCTCCTCGATCATGATCGAGGCGGCCGAGGACGCCGCCCGTACCTCGCCGCCCTGGTGGCAGGGCGAGGTGGTCGGGCACCAGCGCCGCACCGGGGACGTCGCGGTGATCACCGTCCGGCCCGACCAGGCGTACCCCTACCGGGCCGGGCAGTACACCAGCATGGAGACGCCCTGGTGGCCCCGGGTCTGGCGGCACTTCTCCTTCGCCACCGCGCCCCGGCCGGACGGCCTGCTGACCTTCCACGTGAAGGCCGTCCAGGCGGGCTGGGTGAGCAACGCGCTGGTCCACCGGGCCGCGCCCGGGGACGTGCTGCGGCTGGGCCCGGCCTCCGGCGCGATGACGGTCGACCACGCGTCCGGCGCGGACCTGCTCTGCCTGGGCGGGGGGACCGGGATCGCGCCGATCCGCGCGCTGGTCGAGGAGGTGGCCGAGCACGGCGCGGCCGGACGGTCGGTGGAGGTCTTCTACGGCGCCCGGCAGGCCGCCGAGTTGTACGACCTGGAGGCGCTGCGCGCGCTGGCCGGGCGCCATCCGTGGCTCTCGGTGCACCCGGTGCTGTCCGGCCACGGGGCCTCGGGCGGCGGGACACTGACCGGTGAACTGCCGGAGGTGGTCGGCCGGTTCGGGCCGTGGACCGGCCGGGACGCGTACCTCAGCGGGCCGGCCGCGATGGTCCGGCGCGGGGTCGGCGTGCTGCTGCGGGCCGGCGTGGCGGCGGAGCGGATCCGGCACGACCTGGTGGGGGACCTCGCGGCGGGCTGAACAGCCGGCTGGACGGTCGGCTGGACGGCGGGCGCTGAACGCCGGGCCGGGCGACGGGCGTGCCGCCCGGCCGCGCGGGGCTCAGCCGAGGTCCGGGGCCAGGAGCGCCCGGACGCCCTCGATGTTGGCCGCCAGGTAGGCGCGCAGGCTGGGCGGGACGACGTTGACCGAGGTGACGCCCTCCCGGGTGAAGGGCAGCCGGACCACCTCGTACTCCCCGTTGGGCTCCTCCACCTCGGGCCCGTGCCGCCGTGCGAGGTCCATCGAGGCGAGCCGGCAGGCGAAGAAGTGCTGCACCTTGACCCCGTGCGGGTGGAGCAGGGTGCCGTCGTCGTGGTGCGTGTGGCTGACGGTGTCGACGAAGGCGGGGACGACGTCCACCACCTTGCCGCCGAGCTCCTCGTCGACCTCGCGGTGCAGGGCGTCGACGACGGTGCGGTCGCCGCGCTCGACGCCGCCGCCCGGGGTGATCCAGTACGGGTGCGGGGAGCCGGGCCTGGTGCGCTTGATCAGCACGATCGAGGCCGGGCCGTGCGGGTCGTCCGGGTCGAGTTCCAGCAGGATCGCCCGCGCGGTGCGTTTGACGACGGGGCGGGGCGGGGTGCGCATGGCGACCTCCGTGGCCGGAGCGTTGTGCGGGAGTCTCCCGCAGGCGGCCGGGCCCGAAACGCCGGTGTGGCCGGGTACGTCCGTTCGGGGGGTGCTCGGAAGAGGTCCGTACCCGGTGGGGAACCGGGTACGGGCCTCTTCCGCCGGGGCCGTTCGCCGGGGCCGGCGCGGGGCGCGGCGGCTCAGTCGTCGTCGCCGAGTGCCAGGTTGAGGCCCCAGGAGACCAGGCTGATGATCAGCGCGCCGAACAGCGCGGCCCAGAACCCGTCGACGTGGAAGTCCAGGTTGAGCTTGTCCGAGGCCCAGGAGGTCAGCCAGAGCATCAGGGCGTTGATGAGGAAGGTGATCAGCCCCAGGGTGAGGATGAACAGCGGCAGCGAGAACAGCTTCACCACCGGCTTGATCAGCCAGTTCACGACGCCGAAGACCAGCGCCACGGCGATCACCGTCAGGCTCTTGTGCTGCCAGTCGTTGCCGGTCAGCGTGATGCCGGCGACGATCCAGGCGGCCACCCAGATCGCGGCCGCGTTGATAAGTGTCTTGATGACGAAACCCTTCATGGGGCCAGCGTCGCAGGCCCGTCGGGGCGGGGGAAGCTCCTGACGAGCATGTTTGGTGTTGAATGCCCCAGGACCCGGACCCGGAGGAGGAAGGCACCCCGATGAAGCTGTTCCGGCTGGACGAACTGGACGCCGAGCGCGCCGCCAACGACGGCGCCTACCTGCGCTTCCTGCGCGAGCCGCGGATGTCCGCCGGCCTCTACGCGCTCTCCCCCGGCGACACCGACCCGCAGACCGCGCACGCCCAGGACGAGATCTACCAGGTGGTCAGCGGACGGGCCGAGTTGACCGTCGGCGACGAGACCACGACGGTGGCCCGCGGGACGGTGGTCTACGTCCCGGCGGGTGTGCCGCACCGGTTCCACCACGTCACCGAGGAGCTGCGGGTGCTGGTGGTGTTCTCCCCGCCCGAGGACTGAACGGCGCCGCGGCCGACGGCGGCCGCCCGGTTAGGGTCGGGGTATGAGCCTGAGCCTGACGGAAGAACTCTGGGCGGCGATCGAGCCGGTCTACGCCAAGATCCTCGACCACCCCTTCATCGGCGGCCTCACCGACGGCACCCTGCCGCGCGAGGCGTTCCGCCACTTCGTCGTCCAGGACTCGCACTACCTGCGCGACTACGCCCGCGCGCTCGCCGTCTGCGCCGCCAAGGCGCCCGGCGAGGAGGAGGTGCGGGCCTTCGCCGACGACGCGGTCGGCGCGCTGGCGGCCGAGCAGGGCATGCACGCCGACTTCATGACCGCCTTCGGCGGCAGCGCCGAGGAGGCCGCCGCCGAGCCGGTGCTGCCCACCACCCGCGCGTACACCAGCTACCTGCTGGCCACCGTCTACGGCGGCTCCTTCGCCGAGGCGGTCGGTGCGGTGCTGCCCTGCTACTGGATCTACGCCCGGGTGGGCGACGAACTGCTCGCCAAGGGCTCCCCCGACCCGCTGTACGCCAAGTGGATCGCCACCTACGGCGACGAGGCCTTCCAGTCCGTGGTGCGCCGGGTGCTCGCGCTCGCCGACCGGCTCGGCGAGGAGATCTCCCCGGCCGAACGCCGCCGGGTGGTGGAGCACTTCACCACCACCTCGCGGTACGAGTGGATGTTCTGGGACGCCGCCTGGCGCGGCGAGACCTGGCCGGTCTGACCGGAGGGCCGTTCCCCCCGTGCGCCCGCACGGGGGGAACGGCCCCGGTGTGTCAGCCCGCGACGAAGACGCCGGTGAGGTCGGCGATCACGTGGGTGTAGCCGTCGTTGTTGTAGATCGTGACGCGCCCGTCGTCGGTCCTGGTGGTGACGGAGTTGGCCACGGTCAGCCCGGCGGTGAAGTTCAGGTTGGACGTGTTCGGCCGGGCCGCCGCGGCGGGGTACACCGTGAGGTGGCCGTCGGTGGTCGGCTCGGTGGCGGTCACGTTGAGGGCCGCGCCCATGAACTGGCCCTGGACCACCGGGACGGTGCGGGTGCCGCCGGGCTCGACGGCCGTCGAGCTCCGGGTGTCGTAGGCCCGGACCGGGGTGCCGAGCGCGCTGAACAGCCCGGTGCCGGAGGGGCCGTAGTAGCCGACGAGGTCGACGACGACGTCCACCGAGCCGACGTGGTTGTAGACGTCGATCTTCCCGTCGGCGCCGACCGGGACCACGACCTGGTTCGGAACGGTCTTCCCCGCGCTGAAGTTGACGTTCGAGCCCACCGACGGCCGCGCCGTGCCGGTCGGGTAGACCGTCAGGTAGCTGTCCGCCGTCGCCTCGGTGGCGGTGACGTTGAGGATCACCGCGCGGGCGTCGGCCGTGCCGAGCTCGGGCCTGGCGACCTGGACCGAGCGGACGCCGTCCCCGCCGAGCCGCCCGCCGTCGGTGCGGCTGTCGACCAGCCGTGAGGGCGTGAGCGGGGCGTACTTGTCGGTCGCGCCGGCCCGGTAGTAGCCGACCACGTCGAGGACGACGTCGGTGGTGCCGGCGTGGTTGTAGACGGTGATCGCCGGGGTGGTGCCGGGGAGGACCGCGACGGTGACCAGGTTGGACACCGTCTTGCCGGCCTTGAAGTTGAGGCTGGAGGTGGCCGGGACGGTACCGGGGTGGCCGGCCGCGCTGAGCGTGAGGTAGCCGTCGGCGGTCGGGCTGGTCGCCGTCACGTTGACCACCACCGCCGTCGTGTCGGCGGGCACCACGGGGTGGGTGGTCGGCGGCATGTGCGAGGTGAACGTCACGAGCGGGGTCGTGTAGTACTCGTCGGGGTTGAGCGGACGCTGCTCGCCGTTCGGGACGAGCAGGGCGTTCCGGGTGTCCAGGACCCGGGTCGGGCTCATCCCGGTGAAGCCGCCCGGGGTGGTGAGGTCGCCGGCCGTGGCGGCGGCGGGTGCGGCCGGTGCGGCCACGGCGGCCGGGGCCGCGACGACGGCGGGCCCGGTGAGGACCAGCGCGGTGATTGCGGCGAGGGCGGCGGGTCTTGCGTTCATGTGGGATCCCCCGTGTCGGCGGCCTCCGGCCCTGGCCGGAGGTCTCTGCGATCAGTAGACCGACCGGCGGGGGAAAGGTTGCAGGGTTTTGTCGAAACATTTGCCCGGGCATGCCGGGCGGCCCGCCCCACGGGGGACGGGCCGCCGGGCCGGTGCCGCGACCGGTCAGCCGGTGGTGAAGTAGCCGGTGGCGTCGACGAGCAGGTGGGTGAAGCCCGCGTTGTTGCGGAACCACACGGCGCCGATGGAACCCGGGACCGCGGCGGTCCCGGTGGTGACGCCGTTGGCGACCGTCCGGCCCGGCGTCCAGTTGAGGTTCGACGTGCCGGTCGAGGTGGAGTCGACCCCGTTCGCCTCCAGGTGGCCGGCGGCGGTCGGCTCGGTCGCGGTCACGTTGAGGGTGACCACCCACGGGGTCGGCGGCATGAAGCCGATGCCGGACACCGGCACCGCCGTGGCGGAGTACGGCAGCAGGCCGACCCCGCGGCCCCGGGTGTCGTACAGCCGGCCCTGCTCGCGGAGCGCGCTGTACAGGCCGTGGCCCGAGGGGCTGTAGAAGCCGATCAGGTCGACCACCACGTCGGTGGGGCCGCCGATGTTGGCGAGGTCGACCTTGCCGTCGCGGCCGACCGGGACGACGACCTGGTTGGCGACCGTCCGACCCGCCGTGTAGTTGAGGTTGGAGCCCTCGGCCGGGCGGGCCGAGCCGGACGGGTACGCGGTGATGTGGCCGTCGGTGCCGGGCGTGACGGCGGTGACGTTCAGCAGCACCGCTTTGGCGTCCCCGGCGCCGCGGTCCTTCCGTGCGGCGTCGACCGTGAGGACGCCGCCCTGCCCGACCTTCCCGCCGGCGGTGCGGGTGTCGGCCAGCCGGGTCGGCCTGACCGGCTCGTACTTGTCCGCGGCGCCCTGCCGGTAGTAGCCCACCACGTCGACCACGACATCGGTGGTGCCGGCGCTGTTGTACACGCTGATCTGCGGGGAGGCGCCGACCGCACGCTCGTCGACCGCCACGCTGATCATGTTGGAGACCGTCTCGCCGGCCTTGAAGTTGAGGGTCGAGGTCAGCGGCGCGCCCGGCTGGGCGGCGTCCCGGCGGACGGTGAGGTGGCCGTCGGCGCCGGGGTTGGTGGCGGTCACGTTGACGATCACGGCGGTCGCGTCGGTGGGGACGACCGGGCGCTCGCGCGGGGCCTCGTCCGCCCAGGCGGAGAGCGGCACCGAGTAGTTCTCGCCGGGGCCGAGCGGACGCCGCTGGAGGTCCGGCGTCCGCTGGGCGTCGCGGGTGTCCAGGACGCGCTTGAGCCCGGTGGGCACGAAGGCGGCCGGGGTGGTGTCGGTCGGGATCATCGCCGGTGCGAGGGCCGGTGCGGCGGCCGGTGCGGCGACGGCCGGTGACATGGCCAGGAGCGGTGCGGTCAGGGTCAGGGCCGTGACGGCGGCGACGGCGGCGGCAGTACGGACACGCATGCTTGGTTCCCCCCAAGTGATGCTGGTGCACCGGCAGTTCCGGATGCTCCGGTATCTCCAGGACGTCTGGACCCGGCCGGGGTTGCAGGCGGTACGAAGGAATTCCCGGGGGTTTTCCCGGGGGGCCGGGTCAGGGCGATCTCCGGGTTCTCTCCGGGCCGTTGGCTCTCGTTCCGGCACGTGCGCCCCCGTACGATCGAAGTATCGAAAGCAAGCGGGATGCGGCACCGGACGGCAGCCGGCCCGAGGGGAGAGAAGGAACGGACATGGCTGAGCTCTGGAAGTCGCTGCCCTCGTGGGTGCGCAACATCGTCGTCCCGGTGCTGGTGCTGATCGTGGCCTGGAACATCGTCGGGTTCGTCTTCGGCGTGGTGGGCGCGCTGCTGAGCCTGGCCTTCAAGCTGCTGGTGGTGGTCGGCATCGCCGCCGCGGTGGTGATCCTGGTGAAGAAGGCCGCCAAGAGCTGACCCACCGGCCCCACGGACGCCCGTACCCCCTCGCCGGGGGTGCGGGCGTCAGTCGTCCGCCGGGGAGCCGGCCCGGGCCGCCGGGTGGAGCGGCACCGTGTCGAGGTCCCAGCGCGGCTGCCAGTGCTGGGCGCGGGCCCGGGTGAGGTCGAGGGTGACGCTGTTGGCGAGCTGGTCGACCGCGTACGGCGTCAGGCCGGGGAACCGCCCGGTGCGGGCGGCCAGCCGGGCGAGCGGCACGGGCACGTGGCCGATCCGCGCCCGGACGCCGTGGGCGGCCAGCACCCTGCGGACGGCGTCGTCCCGCCGGTAGGGCCGGCCGTCGGCGATGTTGTACGCGCCCGGGGCCCAGGCGGCCCGGCCGGTCAGGCCCAGCGCGGCCAGGCACGCGTCGGCGAGGTTCTGCACGGCGGTGAGGCTGATCCGGACGTCGCCGCCGGGGAGCAGCAGCAGGCCGCGCCGGGCGCGGGCCAGCAGCTGCGGGGCGAGGTGCGGGTCGCCCGGACCGTAGACGGCGCGCGGGCGCAGCACTACGGCGCCCGCCGCCAGCGCGATCCGTTCGCCGGCGGCCTTGGTCCGCCCGTACGCGTTGAGGTGGCCGCCCTCGGTGGGGTGGCGCTCGGTGACGCACGCGCGGCCGGTCCGGGGGTCGTAGACGCTGGCGCTGCTCACCCAGACGACCGGGCGGCCGGCCGCGGCGCGCATCAGGCGTTCGGTGCCGGTGACGTTGACGGCGTACTGGCCGGCCTCGCCGGGGGAGCCCGGGGGCAGGTCGGCGACGGCCGCCGCGCAGTGCACCACCAGGTCGGTGCCGGTGAGGTCCGGCGCCCCCTCGGTGGCGTCCCAGCGGACGTGCCGGCCGACCGGGCCGGGGGAGCGGCCGTAGCAGTGCACGTCGAGGCCGAGTGCGTCGGCGGCGAGGGCGACGTGCGAGCCGCAGAAGCCGCCGGCGCCGGTGACGGCTATCCGCATCGGCGGGCTCCCGCCCGGACGGTGAGTTCCGCGTAGCCGGGCAGGGCGGCGCGGCGGTCGACGCGGGCACGGGTGACCACCGGCCGGTACGGGGCCAGGGCGAGCAGGATGTCGGCGAGCTGGGCGCGGGCCAGGCCGGCACCGGGACAGGCGTGCGGGCCCGCGCCGAAGACGGCCTGGGCGGCGGCCGGGCCGGGGGCGGGGGCGGTCCGGTGGGCCTGGGCGGCGTGCCGGGCGATCAGGACCAGCCGGTCGCCGGCCCGGACCGGGCGGCCGGCCACGGTGGCGTCGGCTGCGGCCACCCGGGGGAGCAGCGGCGAGGGGGCGGTCAGCCGGAGCAGTTCGGCGGCGAGCCGGGGCGCGGTCGAGGCGTCCACCGTCGGCCAGAGGGCGGCGTCGGCGCACCAGGCGGCGGCCCGGGGGAGGGCGGCCACCGTGGTGTTGACGGCGGCGACGGCGAGCATGGCGTCGAGCGGGTCGGGGAGCAGGGCGGTCAGCCCGGCCGCGGCCGTGGTGGCGTCGGCCCGGCGGCCGGGGCGGCGCGGGCCGGGCAGGTGGTCGGCGGCGGCCGCCGCGGCGGCCTCGGCGGCGGCCCGGGCGAGGGCGCGCGGGCAGGCGTCGGAGCCGGTCAGTGCGGCGGTCGTCACTCCGGCCAGTTCCAGGGCGAGGTCGACGAGTTCGAGCTGCCCGGTGGCGAGGGCCGGGACCCGGTCGGCGAGCACGGCCTGCCAGTGCGGCCGGATCCGGTCGAGCGCGCCGGCGCCGAGGTCGCCGGCCAGCTCGCGGCGGGCGGCCCGGTGTTCGCTGCCCTCCTGGTCGAACAGCAGCCCGCCGTCGGTGAGTTCGGCGGCGGCCCCGCCGGTGGTGCCGGGCGCGGTGCGGTCGAGCGGGACACGGGTGAGCACCTCCCGGTAGGCGTCGGTGTCGTGCACCAGGACGGTGCGGCCGAGCCGGACGACCGGGCGGCGGCGGGTGGCGCAGAGCAGCGCGAACAGGACGGGGTGGCTGCGCAGGTAGACCCGGCGGTCGCGGCGGCGGGCGGCCCGGGAGGCGGCGGCCGGGGCGGGGACGGCTCGGGTCGGCGGGCTGGTCACGTGGTCAACTCCCGTGCGCAGTAGGCGGAGGCGGCGGCCCGGTCGGGCTTGCGGGACCGGCCGGTCAGCGGGACGGCGCCGAACAGCAGCGCGTCCGGCCGGGCGGCACCCATCCGGTCGAGGGGGTCCTGCAGGGCGGTGCGCAGCCGGTGCGGGTCGGTGCCGGGGCGCGGCTGGACGAGGGCGACCAGCCGTTCGTCGCCCGGCGCGTCGGTACGCGGGACACCGACCAGGACGGCGAGTTCGACGCCGGGCAGGTGCAGCGACGGCTCGTACAGGCCGGGGTAGATGTTCTCGGCGCCGCGCAGCACCATGTCCTTGAGCCGTCCGGCGAGCACGATCCGGCCGTCCGGGGTGAGGGTGGCGCGGTCGCCGGTGCGGACCCACGGGTCGGGGTCCTCGCCGAGGTAGCGGTGGCGGGCGCCGGGGCCGGTGAGCAGCAGCTCGCCGCCCGGGGCGAGGTCGGTACGGACGCCCGGAAGGGGCGCGCCGACCAGGTCGCCGGGGCCGGTGAAGGCGCTCTTCGCGGCCTCCTCGACGGCGGCGGCCGGGAACAGTTCGGTGAGCGCGTACACGCCCCAGGCCTGTTCGGCGCCGGCCTCCTTGACCCGGCGCAGCAGGGCGGCGTCGGCGGGCGCGGAGCCGGTCCAGACCCGGCCGGAGAAGCGGGCCCCGGAGCGCAGGGCGGCGCGCAGCTGGGGCGGGGTGAGGTAGGTCTGGGCCGGTGCCAGCCGGGCGAGTTGGCGGGCCAGTGCGGCGGGCGTCCGGGCCGGGAGGGCGACGGTGGCGCCGGCGGCCAGGGCCGGGACGAGGACGAAGAAGGTGCCGCCGAGCACGGTGGTGCCGGGGCGGGGCCCGACGAGATCGGTGACGGTCCGCAGGCCGGCCGCCAGCCCGTCCCGGGTGTGCACGACGGCGCGCGGGCGGGCGGTAGTGCCGGAGGTGAAAACGATCACGGCGTCGGTGTCGCGGCCGCCGGTGCGGGGCGCGGGGGCGGCGGTGGCGTCGGTGCGCAGCCGGGGCGCGCAGCCGGGCAGCCGGCGGCCGAGGGTGGCGACCGGGCCGAGCGCGGCCAGCCGGGGCAGTGCGAGGTCGGCGCGGCGGGCGAGCGGGCCGGCCCAGCCGGCCACCGCCTGGGCGGCGGCGTCGGCGAGCACCAGGTCGGGCCGGGCCAGGGCGAGGCGGGCGGCGAGCACGTCCGGTCCGGCGGTCGGGTCGAGGACGGCGGTCCGCAGGCCGAGCCGGTGCGCGGCGAGCATCACGGCGAGCGCCCGGGGGCCGGGGCGGACGGCGACGCCGAGGGTGGCGCCGTCGGTGAGGCCGCGGGCGTGCAGGGCGGCGGCGTAGACGTCGGCGAGGTCGGCGAGGTCGCCGCGGCGGATCCGGACCCTGGTGGCGCCGGTGCGGGTGTGGTGCAGCACGGCGGGCCGGTCGGGGTGGACGGTGCGCAGGGCGTGGGCGAGCCGGTCGAGCACGGTGTGTCCTCAGCGGAGCGGGGTCGGCGGGCGGGTCGGCGGGAGGTCGGTCGGCGGGAGGTCGGTCGGCGGTTGGCGGTCGGTGGGTCGGCGGGCAGGCTCAGCGGACGTCGGCGGAGCGGCCGCCGGGGCCCCGCTCCAGGTACCAGCGGGCGGTGCCGGCCACGCCGTACGCGCGGATCCGGCGGGTGGAGTTCTGCACCACCATGTCGCGGCGGTGGACGATGGCGGTGGTGTGCCGGCGCACCCGGTTGATGAACGTCCGGTCGGTGGGCGAGGGGCGTCGCGGCATCCCGCCGACCGCCTCGTACAGCTCGGCGGTGATCGCCATGTTGTTGCCCGCGTGCATCCGGTACGGGGTGAGGTAGCCGTGCCGGCGGCGGTGGGCGGGCCGGATCCGGCCGAAGAACGCGCCGAGCGCCACCAGGACCAGGAACACCGCGCGGCCGGCCGGCCCGTGCTCGTCCCGGCGGGCGGTGACCCGGCCGCAGACCAGGCCGCGGGACTCGGTCATCCCGGCCCGGGCGGCGGCCGTCCAGCCGGGTTCCGGCAGGCAGTCGGCGTCGGTGCGGGCGAGCAGGGTGGCGCCGTGCGCGATGGCGTGCCGGAACCCGGTGTCGATCGCCGAGCCGACCCCCTTCTCCGGCTCGACCAGGACCTCGACCGGGAACGGCGCCCGTTCGGCGAAGGCCCGGACCTTCGCCACGGTGCTGTCGGTGGAGCCGTTGTCGGCCACCAGCAGGGTGAACTCCCGGTCCCGCTGGGCGGCGAGGGCGTTCAGCGTGCCCTCGATCCGGGCCTCCTCCTGGTAGGCGGGGACGACCACCCAGAGCTCCGTCGGGGCGTTCACGACGCCTCCCAGACCATCGTCATCAGGCTGACCCCGCCGCCGAGGCCGATCAGCAGCACCTTGTCACCCGGGTTCAACTCGGGCCGTATTCGGTCGAGTTGAACACCGATAGTGGCGCTGGCGATGTTGCCCAGCTCCGGTACGGTGAGCACCAGCTTCTCCGCGGGCACGCCGGTCAGCTCCACGAAGCGGTCCAGGTAGGGGACGGTGACCTGGTGCACCAGCACCCGGGCGTAGTCGTCCCAGCCGAGGCCGGTGCGGGCCGCCACCCTGGTCAGGATGGCGCCGCCGATCTTCTCGAAGACGCCGCGCAACTCCTTGCCGCCGCCCCGGAAGTAGCTGTACTCGTCGCCGCGCGGGTGGCGCGAGCCGCCGCCGGGGATGCCGCCGGCCTCCCAGTGCTCGGAGGCCGTCTCGGTCTCGATGTCGAGGATGCCGCCGCGCTCGACGGCCTCGACGACCACGGCCGCGCCGGCGTCCCCGAAGGTGTAGCCGGCGAAGCCGTCCCGGAAGTCGGCCAGGCCGCCCGGGTCGCGGCGCATCGCCCGGCTGGGAGTCTCGCCGGTGACCACCAGGGCGCGCCGGGCCCGGCCGGCCAGGATCATCGCGCGGGCCAGGTCGATCCCGTTGAGGAAGCTGTTGCAGGCGTTGCTGACGTCCAACGCGTGGGCCCGCGAGCCGAGTTCGGCCTGGACGAGGTGCGCGGTGGCCGGCTCGCAGATGTCCCGGGTGGCGGAGGCGTACAGCAGCAGGTCGATGTCGGACGGGTCCAGGCCGCGGGCGTCGAGGGCGCGCCGGGCGGCGCCGACCGCCAGGGTGGAGGCGTACTCGCCGTCGGCGGCGAAGTGCCGGGTGACGATGCCGGTCGCCTTCTCGAACATCCGCTCCGGAAGGCGGAGCCGGCCGCCCGCGGTGACCTCGTCCTGGAGCTGCTGGGAGGTCAGGCGGCGGGCGGGCAGGTGGGATCCGACGGCGGTGATGCCGATCCGTGCGGTGGCTGCTGGGTGCATGCCCCCATGCTCCGGCGGACGGCGCCGCGCCCACCTGAGTACGGGTACTCAGGTGGGCGCGGGCGGGCTACTCGATCGGTGGGGGGTCCGGGTTACTGGTTGCGGTAGTAGCCGAAGAGGTCGGCGACCACGTGGGTGGAACCGGCGTTGTTGGCGATGTCGAAGCGGCCCTGGGCGTCCACGGGGATGGTGCCGTGGCTGGGCACGTCCAGGCCCGGGGTGGCGTTGAGGTTGCTGGTGCCGGGCTTGGCGGTGCCGGTGGCCCAGGCGGTGAGGTGGGTGGCCTCGGTGGTCTCGGTGGCGGTCAGGTTGACGGCGGCGGCGGTGGCACCGGCGGGGACGCCGGTGACGGTGCGCACCGAGCCGGCGCCGAGCGGGGCCCCGCTGCGGGAGTCCAGCAACCGGCTCGGCAGGACGGGCGTGAACAGTCCCCTGCCCTCGGGGCTGAAGTAGCCGACGACGTCCACGACCGCGTGCGAGCTGCCGCTGTGGTTGTAGATGTCGATCGAGCCGTCCGTGCCGAGGGGGACGACCACCTGGTTGGTGATGTTCCGGCCGGGGACGGTGTTGAGGTTGGAGCCGGCGGCGGGGCGCGGGGTGCCGGCCGGGTGGACGGTGACGTAGCTGTTGGCGGTGGACTCGGTGGCCGTCACGTTGAGGATCACCGAGCGGGCCGTGGCGGGCACGCCGCCGTTGCCGGCCACCTTCAGGCGGCGGGTGCCGTCCTGGCCGATCGGCCCGCCGGTCTCGCGGGTGTCGAGCAGCCGGGCCGGGGCCAGGGCGGTGAACTTGTCGGCGGCGGAGGGCCGGTAGTAGCCGAGGACGTCGGCGACGACGTCCAGGGAGGCGCCGTGTGCGCCGATGGACACCTCGCCGTCCAGGCCGACGGGGACGGTCACCAGGTTCGAGACGTCCTGGCCGGGCGCGAAGTTGACGTTCGAGGTGGTGGAGGTGCCGCTCTGGCCGGGAGCGGTGCTGAGGAACCCGCGCCCGGAGGCGCCGGTCGCCGTCAGGTTGAGCACGACGGCGGTGGCCCCGGCCGGAACGCCGCTGGAGGTGCCGTCCTGAGTCTCGCGGACCTTGAGGCTGAGTGCGTTGTCCGCCTGCAGATGCTGGTAGCGGGTGCTGGGGATCCGGGTGTCCATGACGCGGACGGGCGACAGGGCCGTGAAGCCGGACGGGGCGTACGCGGCGGTGACCCTCTCGACCCAGGACGTGGAGTTGCCCTTCTCGTCCCGCGCCACCAGCGTCACGTCGTAGTCGCCGGGCCGGGAGTAGGTGTGGGAGAAGGTGTTGCCGGGGCCCCACTGTGCGCCTCCGCCGTCGCCGAAGCTCAGGATGCCGTACTCGGTGACCCGGTACGGGCCGGTGGCGCTCGCGGTGAAGGAGAAGCCGAGCGGCTCCGTGGCGGACGGGGCCACGGCGAGCCGGGCACTCAGCGGGCCGGGGGCGGCGGCGATGACGACGGATCCGAACGACTCCCCGCTGACCACGTCGCCGGTCCCGTCGGCGGCCGTCACGGTCGGCTTGAAGGTGCCGGGCGCGGTGTAGGTGTGCCGGACGGTGGCCTCGGCGGTCACCAGGGGGGCGCTGCCGTCCTTGAAGTCGTACGTGTAGGTGAGCGCGGTGGGCCAGCCGTTGGACGGCCGGGCGGATACCTCGACCGTCAGCGGGACCGGTCCCTGCGGGGACCGCGTCTCGGTACCGGTGATCACGGGATTGACGCCGGTCAGGCCGTGGATCTCGGTCGCGCCGCGGTCGCGGGCGCTTCCGTGCGGGCCGGAGTTGGCGATGTGGGGCGCATCGACGACGGCCCGGCCCCACATGTCGGTGTCGAGCACCCCGGGCGCGTCCGGGTCGGCGGAGTCGATCAGCGCGTCGGCCGTGGCGGTCGGCCGGTGGTAGCCCCCGAGCATGCCGTCCCGGAAGCCGATGTCGGAGTCGAGGTCGTGCGCGCCCTGTCCGGTGGCGGCGGTCAGCTCGGCGGGGCCGCGGTGGGCCGTACCCGCCCAGACGTAGGCCGGGTCGGTGCCGGTCGGGTGGACCACGTTGTAGTCCACCTTCGTCCCGGCGACGGCGCCGGCCTCGACGACGATGAGTCCGTGGCCGTTGCCGGGGTTCTCGACGTTCGGGATGATCACGTTGTTCTCGACGACCGCGCCGGTGGAGGCACCCGCCAGCCGCACGCCCGGGCCGATCGGCAGGGTGACGGTGTTGTTGACGACCACGGTGCCGACGGCGTCGGTGGCCTTGATCGCACCGTCGGTGTTGGAGCTGAGGTCGTTGCCGACGACCGTGGTCCCCCGGGTGCCGGCGTCGAGGACCACCCCGCGCCCGTAGCCGATCACCGAGCGGCTGATCGTGATGGAGTCGCTGGTGCCGGTGACCCTGACCGTGGCGGCGCCCGGTTCGACCGGGGGCTCCGGGAAGCCGGTCGGCCGCTGGAAGAGGTAGAGCTGGTCCATGACCACCCGGCTGGAGTTCTCGATCAGCACCGGCTCGGGGGTGTCGAGGACCGCGAGGCCGCGGACGACCACGTCGTGGGCGCCGGAGACCCGGACCGCGTGGCCGGCGGTGTTGCGCAGGACCGGCTGGCGCGGCCCGCTGTCGGGGGCGAGGGGGGAGCCGTTGATCACGATCGGCCGGCCGGGCTCGCCGGAGCGGGTGATCCGGAGCTCGCCCTTCCAGGTGCGGGCGGCCAACTGGACCGTCTGACCCGGCCGGGCGGCGTCGACGGCGGCCTGCGGGGTGCAGAACGGCACCGCCTGGCTTCCGGTGCCGAAGTCGTCGCACGGCTTCGACGGTGTGTTGTCGACGTACAGGACGGCCGGCGGTTCGGCGGCCGCCGCGGAGAACGGAAGGCCGACGGCGGCGGAGGCTATGGCGGTGCCGAGCACCACGGAATGACGAAGGCGCACTGGTGTTTCCCCAGGGGTGGGCACGGACAGATGGGTACGGGTGCACCGCGCCCGCCCGAGCACGGATGCTCGGGCGGGCGCGGGCGGACTACGCGGACGGACGGGTCACCCCGGAGGGTGCCCGGGTGTCACCAGGCCTGGTAGTAGCCGAAGAGGTCGGCGACCACGTGGGTGTTGCCGGCGTTGTTGAAGAGGTCGAACCGGCCCTGCGCGTCCACCGGGACGGTGGCGTGGTTGGGCACGTCCAGGTTCGGGCTGGCGTTCAGGTTGCTGGTGTCGGGGCGGGCCGAGCCGGTGGCCCAGGCGATGAGGTGGGTCTTCTGCTCGGTCTCGGTCGCCGTCAGGTTGACCGCGGCGGCCATCGCGCCGGCCGGCACGCCGGTCACGGTGCGGGTGCCGCCGGGGCCGAGCTTGGCGCCGCCGTTGTCACGGGAGTCCAGCAGCCGGGTCGGGACGACGGGGACGAACCGGCCCTTGCCGTTCGGCGTGTAGTAGCCGAAGACGTCCACGATGGCGTGGGCGGTGCCGACGTGGTTGTAGATGTCGATGGACCCGTCGGCGCCCAGCGGGACGACCACCTGGTTGGGGATGTCCCGGCCGGGCACCGTGTTGAGGTTGGAGCCGTAGACGGGCAGCGCGCTGCCGGCCGGGTAGGCGGTGAAGAAGCTGTTGGCGCTGGACTCGGTGGAGGTGATGTTGAGGACCACCGAGGTGGCGTCGGCGGGGACGCCGCCCTGGCCGGCGATCTTCAGCCGGCGGGAGGAGTCCTGCCCGAGCGGCGTGCCGGTGGTGCGGGTGTCCAGCAGCCGGGCCGGGGCGACCGGCTGGTACCACTGGTCGGTGTACGGGGAGTAGTAGCCGAGGACGTCCCCGACGACGTGCACCGTGCCGGCGTTGTTGCGGATGGTCACCTGGCCGTCGGGGCCGACCGGGACGGTCACCAGGTTGGCGACGTCCTGGTTGGGGCCGAAGTTGACGTTCGAGGTGATCGGCCGCGCCCCGCCGGTCGGGTAGGCGCTCAGGAAGCTGTTCTGGGTGCCCTCGGTCGCCGTCAGGTTGAGGACGACCGCGGTGGCGCCGGGCGGCACCACGGTCGCGCCGCCGGTGGCGCTGGGGTAGCGGACGTTGAGGTTCCACGTCTCGCCGGGGCCGAGCTTGTGGTTCTGGGCGCCCGGCCAGCGGGTGTCGAGCACCCGGGTCGGGGAGAGCGCCTTGAAACCGGCCGCGTCGTAGTTGACGGTGACCGGGAGGTCGCCGCTGCGGGTCTGGCCCGAGTCGTCGGTCACCGTCACCTTGACGGTGTGCGTGCCGGGCTCGGCGAAGGCGTGCTCGGCCCTGCCGACGTTGTTGGTGACGGGCGTGGTGCCGTCGCCGAAGTCGAACGTGTAGCTGGTGATCGCCCAGGGCGAGGTGGTGCCGGTGGCGTCGACCTGGAAGCCGAGCGGGTCCCGCTGGTTCATGGCGTGGCCGGTCAACGACAGGGTCAGCTGGCTGTCCGAGGTGACGTTGACCGGGAAGTCGACGGCGTCGCTCTTGCGGCCGCCGCGGGTGTCGATGACGGTGACCTTGGGGACGAAGCCGCCGGTCTTGAGGTACGTGTGCCGGACGGTCTTCTCCGCGGTGGTCAGCGGCGCGCTGCCGTCCCCGAAGTCGAAGGTGTAGGTGAGCGCGCCGCCCCACTGGTTGAAGGCCTCGGCGGTGAGGTCGACCGTCAGCGGGCCCGGGCCGGTGGGCGCCGGGTGGACGGTGCCGGCGGCCTTGAGCTCGACCGACAGCAGGCCCTGCACCTCGTAGGAGCCGCGGTCGCGGAAGCTGCTGTTCGGGCCGCCGTTGGCGACCAGCGGGTGGTCGGTGGGGCCGTTGCCCACCAGGTCGGTGAAGGTGCCGCGGACCGGCAGCGGGTCGGCGGAGTCGATCGCGGCGTTGCTGTCCAGCGTCGGGACGGCGAGCGGCAGGAACGCGTTCTCGAAGGTGATCGCGTGGTCGATGTCGTGGGCGCCCTGGCCGGTGGCGCCGTTCAGCTCGGCGGGTGACTGGTAGCCCCGGTCGGCCCAGGTGTAGGCCGGCAGGCCCTGGACCGGGTGGACGATGTTGTAGTCGAGCCTGGTGCCGGTGGCGGCGGCCGCCGAGACCGACACGCTCGACCCGTTCACGATGTTGTTGACGATCGCCGAGCCCGCCGAGGCGCCCTTCAGCGCGAGGCCCTGCGTGAGGCCGCCGGTGAGCGTGTTGTTGTTGACGACGGTGTCGGGGGCATCGGTGATGTCGATCGCGACGCCGGCCGACATGCTGAACTGGTTGGCGGCGATGGTGGTGTGCTGGGCGCCGGCACCGATGACGAGGCCGCGGGTGTGGTAGAAGACCGACCGCTCGATCGTGATCTGCTCGACCTGGCCGCTGACGGCGACAGCGGGTCGCAGACTCTCCCCCACCTCCTCGTACCAGTTCTGCGACAGCTCCACCCGGGAGGAGCCGGAGAGCTCCACCGTCGGCAGGCCGAGGCCGGTGACGACGACGTCGTGGACGTTGGTGAGCCGGACCGGGTTGCGCGACTTCGGGCTGATCGACGGCTGGGTGTAGTCGTTGATGCCGGTGAACGGGCTGCCACGGAAGGTGATCGGCTTGCCGATCTCGCCCGAGCGCGTGATGACGAGGTCCCCGAGCTGCTCGCTGTTGGGCGCGAGCTGGACGGTCTGCCCGGGCAGGGCGGCGTCGGCCGCCACCTGGACGGTGCAGTAGGGCTTGGCGGCGGTACCGGTGCCGTGGTCGTCGCAGCCGGCGGACGGGCTGTTGTCGACGTAGATGACGGCGGCGGGTTCGGCCGCGACCGCCGGGAGCGGCAGTCCGACCACTGCTGAGACCACGGCGGCGCTGAGGCCGACGGCATGACGAAGGCGCACTTTGTGCTTCCCCCCGGTTTGTGAATGTCCATTGCTGCTCGACGCGAGTGCCACCCGTAGCGGTGAGGCGCCGGGGGAGTCTCTGCGGAGCAGTTGTGAGCATTATGGTGCCAGGGGTGATCGTTCCAGTCACTGGGTTGGCTGATAAAGATCGGTGACGCGCGGGTGCCCGCCCGCCGGCGCGGCGGGCGGGCACCTGGGAGACGTGCTCAGTCCTCCACCGGGATCTGCTGGACGGGCACCGCGGCGGCCGCCGGGGCGGCCGGGGCCGGCTCCTCCTGCCCGCTCATGGTGCCGATGATCTGCCGGGCCAGGCCGAGGCCGGTCCCGCCCATCGTGAGCGCCTTGGTGAACAACTCCCCCACGCCGTCTGCACCGTTGAGCAGCACCATGTGCTCGACGTTGGCGAACGACTCCGAGGCGGCCAGCACGATGTCCGGCCACTTCTCCGCCAGCTCCTGGGCCACCACCGAGTCCGGGTTCTCCGTCAGGGCCTGCGCCCTGGCCTTGATCCCCTCGGCCTTGGCGAGCCCGATCGCCCTGGCCGCCGTCGCGTCGGCCAGACCGCGGGCCTCGGCGGCCGCGGCCTCGGCCTGACCGGTGGCCAGGGTCGCCTCGGCGGACGCCAGCCCGCGCAGCTTGGTGGCGTCCGCCTCCGCCTCGGCCGCGACCCGGACCTGGCTGGCCTCGGCCGCCGCCTTCAGCTCGGTCTCCCGGGCCTGCGCCTGCGCGGCGGAGATCCGGGCGTCGCGGTCGGCCTCGGCCCGGGTCCGGGTCTCGTAGGCCTTGGCGTCGGCCGGCTTGCGGACGTCGATCTGGAGCTGCTGCTCCTTGCGGCGCGCCTCCAGCTCGGCGACCTTGGTCTCCTGGACCACCACCTCCTGCCGTGAGGCCGCCTCGGCGAGCGGACCGGCCTGCTGGGCACTGGCGTTGGCGGTGTCCCGCTCGGCCTGGTAGGCGGACTGCTGGATCGCGCTGTCGCGCGTCGCCTCGGCCTTGCGGGCGGCGGCCTCCTGCTCCGCCTCGGTGGCCATCCGGTCGGCCACGGCCTGCGCGATCCGCGCGTCCCGCTGGACGGCGGCGGCGTGCGGGATGGCGAGGTTCTTGATGTAGCCCGTCGGGTCGATGATCTCCTGGATCTGCAGGGTGTCGATGATCAGCCCGAGCTTCTCCATCTCCAGCCCCGAGGCGGCCCTGGTCTCCCCGGTGAGCCGTTCGCGGTCGCGGATCATGTCCTCGACGGTGAGCCCGCCGACGATCGAGCGCAGGTGGCCGGCGAAGACGTTGTGGACGCGCTGGCTGATCAGCTTCTGCTGGTCGAGGAAGCGCCGGGCGGCGTTCGCGATGGAGACGTCGTCGTCGCCGATCTTGAAGATCACCACGCCCTTGACCCGGACCGGGATGCCCTGCGTGGTGACGCACTCGACGTCCAGCTCGGCCTCGTTGAGGTCCAGCGACAGCCGGCGGACGCCCTGCAGGCCCGGTGTCACGAAGGTTCCCCGGCCGGTGACGATCCGGAAGCCCAGCCCGTCGCCGACCCCCTCGGTCTTGTGCCGGGAGCCCGAGATGATCAGCGCCTCGTTGGGCTCGGCCACCCGCCACATGAGCTTGAAGAGTGTGATGCCCAACAGCAGCACCGCGGCGGCCGCCCCGATGATGACGAACAACATGGTTCAACTCCCCCTTCCGGCGCATGAGATGCACCGGTTCGGATTGTCCGCTCGGCGCAACCCGAAGAGAAGGGAGATGACATGACGGCCTGTCACAAGCTCGTCACGGCCGTGACGGGCTCGTCACGGCAGCACCGGGGCCACGTAGACCGTCCTGGGCGGCTGGTACTCGATCACCACCACCGGCGTCCCGACCGGCAGCCGGTCACCCGGCACGGCCAGGTAGGCGAGGAACGCCTCCGTCCCCTGGCGCTGCGGAACGTGCACCATCACCTCGCCGACCAGTCCCGCCCCGACCGCCCCGGACACCCGGCCCGTGCTCCCGACCACTACGCCCTCCCTCGTCGCCCCGCCCCCCGCGTGCAGCCAGTCTGCCCGGCCGGGGCCCCGCGGTGGGCCCGCGGCCGGAATCGCCCGGCCGTGGACCCCCTCTGGACCAGCGGCGATCCGCTCGCTACGGTGTTGGACGTCATGCGCAGGCAACACCGCCTGCGGACACGGGAGCTCGGAGCACCGGGCTGAGAGGACGCTGACCGGTACGTCGCTGGACGTGCCGACCGCTGCGTCGACCGCAGGAACCTGACCGGGTAATGCCGGCGTAGGGAGTAGAGGTCTGATGACCACGTTCGACGCACAGCCGCAGTCTGCCCAGAACTCCGCCGTCAGCAGCGCGGGCACCGGCTACCCGACCCCGGCCTGGCGCAAGGCGTACCGCGACGGGTCCCGCCCCGACCTGCGCGTGCCGTACCGCGAGGTCGTGCTCACCAACGGCAAGAGCGTCCCGCTGTACGACACCTCCGGCCCGTACACCGACCCGTCGTACGAACCCGACGTCCGGCGCGGGCTGCCCGCGCTGCGCGACTCCTGGATCCGCCAGCGCGGCGATGTCGAGGAGTACGACGGCCGCGAGGCCCGCCCCGAGGACGACGGGATCAAGCACACCTCGCCGCGCGGCGGGAACCTGCGCAACCTCGACGCCGTCTTCCCCGGCCGCCCCCGCCGCCCGCTGCGCGGCCGCGGCGGCGCCGCCGTCACCCAGCTCGCGTACGCCAAGCGCGGCATCGTGACCCCGGAGATGGAGTTCGTGGCCCTGCGCGAGGGCCTCGCACCGGAGTTCGTCCGCGCCGAGGTGGCCCGCGGCCGCGCCGTCATCCCGGTCAACGTGAACCACCCCGAGGTGGAGCCGGCCGTCATCGGCACCAACTTCCTGGTGAAGATCAACGCCAACATCGGCAACTCCGCGGTCACCTCCTCGATCGAGGAGGAGGTGGAGAAGATGACCTGGGCCACCCGCTGGGGCGCCGACACCGTCATGGATCTCTCCACCGGCCGCAACATCCACACCACCCGCGAGTGGATCCTGCGCAACTCCCCCGTGCCGATCGGCACCGTGCCGCTCTACCAGGCGCTGGAGAAGGTCGACGGCAAGGCCGAGGAACTCAGCTGGGACGTCTACCGCGACACCGTCATCGAGCAGTGCGAGCAGGGCGTCGACTACATGACCGTCCACGCCGGCGTGCTGCTGCGCTACGTGCCGCTCACCGCCCGCCGCAAGACCGGCATCGTCTCCCGCGGCGGCTCGATCATGGCCGCCTGGTGCCTGGCGCACCACCGGGAGAACTTCCTCTACACCAACTTCGAGGAGCTCTGCGACATCCTCGCGGGCTACGACGTCACCTTCTCGCTCGGTGACGGCCTGCGCCCCGGCTCCACCGCCGACGCCAACGACGAGGCGCAGTTCGCCGAGCTCCAGACGCTGGGCGAGCTCGGCCGGATCGCCCGCGACCGCGACGTCCAGGTGATGATCGAGGGCCCCGGTCACGTCGCGATGAACAAGATCAAGGAGAATATGGATCTCCAGAAGGAGATCTGCGACGAGGCCCCCTTCTACACCCTGGGCCCGCTCACCACCGACGTCGCGCCCGGCTACGACCACATCACCTCCGGCATCGGCGCGGCGATGATCGCCTGGTGGGGCACCGCGATGCTCTGCTACGTCACGCCCAAGGAGCACCTGGGCCTGCCCAACCGGGACGACGTGAAGACCGGCGTCATCACCTACAAGATCGCCGCCCACGCGGCCGACCTCGCCAAGGGCCACCCCGGCGCGAGCGAGTGGGACGACGCCCTCTCCGACGCCCGCTTCGAGTTCCGCTGGGAGGACCAGTTCAACCTGGCCCTCGACCCGGAGACGGCCCGCGCCTTCCACGACGAGACCCTCCCCGCCGAACCCGCCAAGACCGCCCACTTCTGTTCCATGTGCGGACCGAAGTTCTGCTCGATGAAGATCTCCCAGCAGATCCGCGACGAGCACGGCGACGGCTCCACCGCCGTCACCTCGGCCGCCGCCGGCTACGACGCCGAGGCGCTGGCCGGGATGCAGGCCAAGTCGGAGGAGTTCGCCGCCCAGGGCAACCGGGTGTACCTCCCGCTGGCCGACTGACCTACAGACGAGCGCCGTCCCGAGAGGCTTTCGCTTTCCGGGACGGCGCTTCGCTGTACAGGCCTACCGGGCGGCCGGATTGTCCCCGCCGAGCTCCGGCCCTCCTGCGCAGGCGCGCGGTACGGTGTCCGCATGTCCATTCAGGTGCCGGACGACGTTGAGGTCTGTCTGCGTGAGCAGGCCACAGCCGAGGGCATCACAGTGGACGAGCCGGCCGTCGAAGAGCCGGCGAATCTCTTCGAGCTCCGCCCGGGTCTCAGGGCAAGGGAGCGCTGCACTCGGGTGGGGCGGCGCCGGTCGCGCGTGACATCAGGCGTATCTGCGCAAAGAAGCGGACGACGAGTGAACCGCCAACCGTCCGTGCTCACCCGCCGCCGGGCATGGCTGGACGGCCTGGTCCGCGCCGGTGGCGCGTCGGCAGGAGCCGTTCAGCCGACGTGTGCGGCGGTGCTCCTCAGCGCCACCGCATCCGATATGACTGCTCAGCCGTGTTCTTGAGCCGCTTGTGAGGACGCCGACCCTTCTGGGGTACGCGGGTGTGGAACGTCGACGCCGAGGGCGCCGACGTCACCCTGGACGCTGATCAACGTCCACCTCACCACGAGGTGACCAGAAAAAGTTTCCGGTGCGCGGCAACCCTCTGCGGAGCCTGTGACCACAAGGAGACAGATCCGGCCGGTTCCGGTGTCCGGATCCGCCCTCACTCTCGTGCACAGTGCGCAAGGAGAACGTCTACCCATGAGCAACCCCTCGAACGGCGGTCGCCGCGGGCGCCACCGCCGTCGTGTGAGCGCCACCGCTCTGGCGCTCGGTGTGTCCCTCACCGTCGGGTCGTACTTCGTGTTCGTACACGAGGACTCCCAGGCCGCGACGGTCGACGGCGATGCCTACTACAAGCTGGTCTCGGTCCGTAGCGGCCAGGTGGTGGACGTCAACGCCTTCTCCACCGCCGACGGCACCCGCATCCAGCAGTGGAGCGACCAGACCACCGCCAACCAGCAGTGGAAAGTGAAGTCCACCGGGGACGGCTACTACGAGCTGGTGAACCGCAACAGTGGCAAGGTGCTGGGCATAGCGGGCGACTCGACCAGCCAGGCGGCTGCCGCCGAGCAGCAGACGGACAGGTCCTCAGCGTCCCAGCAGTGGCGGATCGACGATGTGAGCGGTTCCGACGCCGTCACCTTCACCTCCCGCAAGAGCGGTCAGGTCCTGGACGTCACGGGCAACTCCACGGACCGGGGCACGCAGATCATCCAGTGGCCCGGGTGGGGTGGTGCCAACCAGCAGTGGAAGCTGGTGAAGGTGGCTGAGAGCGGGGGCGCGCAGACCGGGTCCGGGCCGTACGTGTGGCAGAACGCCCCGGTGGCGGGCGGCGGTTACGTCACCGGCCTGGTCTTCAACCAGAAGGAGAAGGGCCTGCTGTACGCGCGCACCGACATGGGTGGCGCGTACCGCTGGGACACCGGCGCCGAGCAGTGGACACCGCTCACCGACTGGGTCGGCCAGAAGGACTGGAACCTGCTGGGCATCGAGTCGCTGGCCACCGACCCGGTCGACCCGGACCGGCTCTACCTCGCGGCCGGCACCTACACCAACGACTGGGCCGGTAACGGTTCGATCCTGCGCTCCACCGACCGCGGCCGCACCTTCCAGCGCACCGATCTGCCGTTCAAGCTGGGCGGCAACGAGGACGGCCGCGGGGCGGGCGAGCGTCTGGTGATCGACCCCGCGAACCACGACAACCTGCTGCTGGGCACCCGCAAGAACGGCCTGTGGCGCAGTACCGACCACGGCCAGACCTGGAACCAGGTCCCCTCGTTCCCGGTCAAGGACGGCGCGAGCTTCGGCACCGGCATCTCCTTCGTGACGTACGGCCCGGCCGGCAGCAACACGATCTACGTCGGCGTCGCCGACAGGTCCACCAACCTGTACCGGTCCACCGACGGCGGCAACTCCTGGCACGCGGTCTCCGGGCAGCCCACCGGCCAGGTGCCGCAGCACGGTGTGCTCTCCGGTGACGGCTCGCTGTACCTGACGTACAGCAACGCCCCCGGGCCCAACGACGTGACGGCGGGTTCGGTGTGGAAGTACAACACCTCCGGCGGGGCGTGGAAGAACATCTCGCCGTCCCAGGGCGGCTACGGGTTCGCGGGTCTGGCCGTCGACCCGCAGAAGCCGTCCACGGTGATGGTCACCACGCTGGACCGCTGGTGGCCGCAGGACGAGGTCTACCGCAGCACCGACGGCGGTGCGTCCTGGAAGGCCCAGTCCGACAGGTCCGTGCGGGACGCCTCCCTCGCCCCGTACCTCGGCACCGGCATCGGGCACTGGATGACCGCCCTGAGCATCGACCCCTTCGACTCCGGGCACGTGATGTACGGCACCGGCAACGGCATCTGGGCCAGCAAGGACGCCAACGCGACCGACAACGGCGGCACCAGTCACTGGACCATCGGAGCCCGTGGGCTGGAGGAGACGGCGCTGTACGACGCGGTCTCCCCGCCCGGCGCCGCCGCCCTCATCACCTCGATGGGCGACCAGGGCGGCTTCGTGTACGACGACCTGAAGAAGGAGCCCACTGGGCGGCTGGTCAACCCGACTATCTACAACAGCACTTCCGTCGACTTCGCCCAGTCCAACCCCTCGCTGGTGGTCCGGGTCGGCAGGGGCGGCGAGCAGGACGGTGCCCTCTCCACCGACGGCGGCCACACCTGGAACGGCTTCAAGGGCGAGCCGGTGCCCAGTGCGGACAGCGGCCACATCGCGATCGCGGCGGACGGCTCCAGCTTCGTCTGGACCGAGGTCGGCCAAGCCCCGTACCGCTCCACCGACCGGGGCGCGAGCTGGTCGAAGGTCAACGGTCTCGGCAACGGGGCCGTGGTCGTCGCCGACCGGTCCTCGGCCAACACCTTCTACTCGCTGAGCAACGGCACGCTCTACGCCAGCACCGACGGCGGTGCGACCTTCGGTGCCCGCGCCTCCGACCTGCCGAGCGGCAAGCTCAGCGCCGTCCCCGGTGTCGCGGGTGACCTGTGGCTCTCCGGCGGCGGCAGGGGTCTGCTGCACTCCACCGACGGCGGCCGCAGCTTCACCACGCTCTCCTCGGTGCAGTCCGCCTCCGCCCTCGGCTTCGGCAAGGCCGCACCGGGCACCTCGTACCAGGCGCTGTACCTGATCGGCACCGTCAAGGGCGTCGCCGGCGTCTTCCGCTCCACCGACCAGGGCGCCAGCTGGGTCCGGATCAACGACGACGCCCACCAGTGGGGCAACTTCGCCGGCCAGGGCATCGTCACCGGCGACCCCGACACCTACGGCCGGGTGTACATCGGCACCAACGGTCGCGGTCTCCAGTACGGCGACCCCTCCTGATCCCGACCCCCTGAGCGGGGCCGCAGGCCAAACGGCCTGCGGCCCCACTGCGTCTGACGGCGCGCCGATCTCCGGCTCGACAAAAAAGTTCTCCCGATCACGGCAACCTTTGTGTGCGTGGCGGCAACTGGCAGGTAACCGTGGCCAAGACCAAGGCCCACTGCGCCAGAGGGACAAGTTGTTGCCAGATCAGAACCGCTCTCATCGCCGCCGGCCGCCGACCCGCCGCCTGATCGCCGCCGCCGTGGCGCTCGCCGCCGTGGGTGCAGCCGTACCGCTGGTCGCCCAGGCCGCGTTCACGTCGAACGCCGGCACGCCGACCACCCTCGCCGACGCAGCGGCCGTCAGCGGCCGCTACTTCGGCGCCGCAGTGTCCACGGGCAGGCTCGGCGACTCGACGTACTCCACCATTCTCGACCGGGAATTCAAGATGGTCACCCCGGAGAACGAGATGAAGTGGGACGCCACCGAACCCTCCCGCGGGTCGTTCAACTTCGCTCCCGCCGACTCGATCGTCAACCACGCCGCCGCGCGCGGCCAGAAGACGCGCGGCCACACCCTGGTCTGGCACTCCCAGCTGCCCGACTGGGTCCGCTCCATCAACGACGCCAACACTCTCCGCAGCGTGATGAACAATCACATCACCCAGGAGATGACCCACTACAAGGGCAAGATCTACGCCTGGGACGTGGTCAACGAGGCGTTCGCCGACGGCGGCAGCGGCCAGCACCGCAGCTCGGTGTTCCAGGACGTGCTGGGCAACGGCTTCATCGAGGAGGCCTTCCGCACCGCCCGGAACGTCGACTCCTCGGCGAAGCTCTGCTACAACGACTACAACCTTGAGAACTGGACCGACGCCAAGACCCAGGGCGTCTACACCATGGTCAAGGACTTCAAGTCCCGCGGCGTGCCCATCGACTGCGTCGGCTTCCAGAGCCACTTCGGTGCCGGCGGCCCCCCGGCCAGCTTCCAGACCACGCTGTCCAACTTCGCCGCGCTCGGCGTGGACGTCCAGATCACCGAGCTCGACATCGCCCAGGCGTCCGCCGGGGCGTACGACAACACCGTCAAGGACTGCCTCGCCGTCGCGCGCTGCACCGGCATCACGGTGTGGGGCATCCGCGACAGCGACTCCTGGCGCACCGGCGAGAACCCGCTGCTGTTCGACAACAACGGCAACAAGAAGCCGGCCTACAACACCGTACTCACCACTCTGGGCAACGCCGGCGGCGGTAAGCCGGGCGGCGGCATCAACTCCGGCACCGTCTACACGCTCTCCGCGGTGGGCGCCGCCGGACGTGTTCTCGACCAGCCCGCAGGGCAGAACGGCAACGGCACCCCGCTCCAGGTGTGGGACGCCAGCGGCGCCACCAACCAGCAGTGGAAGGCCGCCCAGAACGGCGACGGCTCCTACACCCTGACCAACGTCGCCAGCGGCCGGGTCCTGGACGAGCCGGGCGGCCAGACCGCCAACGGGACCAAGCTGCTGGTCTGGGACAACAACGGCGGCGCCAACCAGCACTGGAAGGCCGCCCAGAACGGCGACGGCTCCTACACCCTGACCAACGTCGCCAGCGGCCGGGCCCTGGAGACCCCCGGCAACCAGACCGCCAACGGCACCGCCGTCCAGATCTGGGACTCCTGGGGCGCCGCCAACCAGCACTGGACCTTCAGGTCGTCCGGGTCGCCCACCCCGACTCCGACTCCGACAACGCCCGCGCCGGGCGGCACCTGCGCCCTTCCGTCGAGCTACCGGTGGTCCTCCACGGGTGCGTTGGCGCAGCCTGCGAACGGGTGGGCCTCGGTGAAGGACTTCACGAACGTCGTGTACAACGGCAAGCACCTGGTCTACGGCTCGAACGTGTCGGGGTCGTCGTACGGCTCCATGATGTTCAGCCCGTTCACCAACTGGTCGGACATGGCGTCGGCCGGACAGAGCGGGATGGGCCAGGCCGCGGTGGCGCCCACACTGTTCTACTTCGCGCCCAAGAACATCTGGGTGCTCGCCTACCAGTGGGGTCAGTGGCCGTTCATCTACCGCACCTCCAGCGACCCGACGAACCCCAACGGCTGGTCCGCGCCGCAGCCGCTGTTCACCGGCAGCATCCCCAAGTCCAGCACCGGCCCGATCGACCAGACCCTGATCGCCGACGGCCAGAACATGTACCTGTTCTTCGCCGGTGACAATGGCAGCATCTACCGGGCGAGCATGCCGATCGGGAACTTCCCGGGCAGCTTCGGCTCGTCGTACACGACGGTCATGAGCGACACCACGAACAACCTGTTCGAGGCGCCGCAGGTCTACAAGGTCAAGGACCAGAACCAGTACCTCATGATCGTCGAGGCGCAGGGTGCGAACGGGCGCTACTTCCGCTCGTTCACGGCCTCCAGCCTGAACGGTTCCTGGACCCCGCAGGCCGCCAGCGAGAGCAACCCCTTCGCGGGCAAGGCCAACAGCGGTGCCACCTGGACCAACGACATCAGCCACGGCGACCTGGTCCGCAGCAACCCCGACCAGACCATGACCATCGACCCGTGCAACCTGCAGTTCCTCTACCAGGGCAAGTCCCCCACCGCGGGCGGCCCCTACGACCAACTGCCGTACCGGCCCGGCGTCCTCACCCTGCAGCGCTGACCCGTCCGATCCGCGGTGATCACGATCGGGTGCGGCCTGCCGGCACGTGGGAACGGGCCCGACTCGACCTGTTGACCGGTACTACCGCATAGAGGAACCCCAGCCGTGCGTCGGCTGGGGTTCCTCTTTCATGGACTTTCATCAGCGGGTCCTGCGAGAGCAGAGGGTGACGCCGAGGAAGATGCGACACTCGGAGGGCTGGTGGGTATCGGAATCTGGCGGACGTTGGCCGTTGGCACGTCGGGCACCAGGGAAACGTGCTGGGTTCGTGCTGAATCTCTGCCCGATAAAGATCTCCCAGCAGATCCGCGACGAGCACGGCGACGGCTCCACCGCCGTCACCTCGGCCGCCGCCGGCTACGCCGCCGAGGCGCTGGCCGGGATGCAGGCCAAGTCGGAGGAGTTCGCCGCCCAGGGCAACCGGGTCTACCTCCCGCTGACGGACTGATGCGGGACGAGCGTCGTTCCGGGCGGCTCCGGCTTCCTGGAACGGCGCTTCGTCATGTCCGGCTGCCGGATCGGGTTCTTGTCCGGGAATCCGGCACACCCACGGTCTGTGGGTTCCGAGGAGCCACGAGTGGCCCGGTTCGTTTGCCCGAGTGCGTCCCACACGAGCAGCCACCAGCGATGGGGACTTCGGTGGGTGTTGAGCTGTATGGCGTCCATGGTCAGTTCACGTGCGTGTCAGAGTCGTCACCCGTCCGAAATGCTTCAGAATGTCAGGAACTATCCAAGTGATGGCCTGGTTGTCCCGATGTCGAGGAGCGTAGATCATGCGTGTTCCTGAATGGCTCCCCGATCAGCCTGTCCGCATCGGCCGTACCGACTGGCCCGAGCACAGCGACGAAGGAGCGTACCTTCGCCTGCGGGTGGGTCAGACCGTCGTCCTGGACCGGCAGCCCTGGCACCTTCTGGAGATCCACGAGTACCCCGACCGCGAGTGGCCCGAGTCCTACAGGAAAGCCTGGCGTGAGCACGTTGAGTTGTGGAGGCACGCCGAGAACCTCCACGGTGCGAGCGGAGAGGCGACCACGCTGCCCCCCGAGCGGGCCAGCTTCTACAAGCGCCCCGTGATCCTGGTCCTGCGTAACGAGAACCTCCCCAGGTCGACTCCGAAACACTGGTGCGCGCCGGCCAGCCATGACTGGCAGGTCCTCCCGGAGCACTACGCCGTCTGCCGCACCTGCGGTGAACTGCCGCCCTGCCACAACGGGGAGTACCGCTGGGACGGTGGTCCCCGGCCGGCCGAGCACAACCGAGGTGTCGCTCTCATCGTTCCGCCCGACTGCTGCATGGGCTGTGCGGAGTTCATCAAGCCCCGGGTGCGGACGGTGCGCTTTCCCGGCCCGAACCTCTGGTACCCCGAACTGGGCCACGACAGCGCGGTCTTCCACGCTCGCACCGCCTGCGCCGACCAGGTCGACTGCTACCGCATGCGGTGGAGGGCCGAGTACACCGCGCGCAAACCCCACTCGGCTCCCGACCTGTTGTTCCCGGAGGGAGAGAGCTTCACGCTGCCACGGACGAGACTCGCGTCGGATTACACGAAGTCGGCCGAGGACGCTCCGGTGGTGAGCGGTTTTGCCCCTACGGTGAATGCGATGTTCTCGGCGCCCCAGGTGAATCTCCTGCCTGCCGCCACCCCCGCACCGCCGGAGCTTCAGGCCCCTTCCGCCCACCAGCCGCCCTCCGGCTACATGTCGCATCCGGAGCCTTCCGCCGGCCCCGTGCAGCCCTCCGCTTCCCCTGAGGACGTTGACGCGGTACTTCGGCTCACGGGAGCCCTCGACCTCGCCATGGCCGACCGTCCGGCTTTCCACAACGCGGAGCAGGCCGCCCGGGTGATCGAGGAACTCACCGCTGCGGTACGTAATATCGCTCTCTGCCTGAACGGTACGAATACACGCGCTCGAACCTGACCGTCGTGGCCGGTCGGTGGGCCGCTCTGGCCGGGTCCCCCGGCAGGTGCCGAGAGCACGGGCCGTGCGGGTCCGGTCAGGTCCGCACCACGAGCCTGGGGCGGACGGCGTCGGCGGGCCCAGCGGACCGGCCCATGGCGGCTCTGTTGAAGTTCCGGTCGATGAAGATCTCCCGGCAGATCCGCGACGAGCACGGCGACGGCTCCACCGCCGTCACCTCGGCCCCGGCTACGACGTCAAGGCGCCGGCGGACATGCAGGCCGAGTCGGAGGAGTTCGCGGCCCAGGGCAACCGGGGCTGCCTGCCACTGGCGGACTGAGGGCACCACGCGCGCAGCGCCGCACCGGGAGGCAGGAGGAGGCTTCCCGGTGCGGCGCTGCGCAGCGTTGCCGGGCTTCGTCCTCGACACCTCGGTGCTGCTTCCCTGCTGAGCTTCCCTACCGGTCGTCCGCGTCCTCGGCGTACCAGCGGAGCTCGACGGTGTTGCCGTCCGGGTCCTGGACGTAGAGCGAGGAGCCGGTGCCGCGGGCGCCGTAGCGGGGGCCGGGGCCGTCGAGGACGGTGAAGACGCCCGAGTCGACGACCTCCTGCCAGTCCAGGGGCTCGACGGTGAGGCAGATGTGGTCGACGTTGGACTCGCCGCGGGGGCGGGAGAACAGGTCGATGATGGTCTCCGCGTTGACCCGGACCGAGGGGAAGGAGACCTTCCCGGCCCGCCACTCGTCGACCCGGACCGGCTCCAGGCCGAGCAGGCCGGTGTAGAACTCCAGCGAGCGCTCGACGTCCTGGACGTTGAGGACGAGGTGGTCGAAGGCCTTGACGCGGACGGCGGCCATGCCGGGCTCCCGGGTGGTGGAGTGGTGGAGTGGTGGTTCCTGGTGACGTCCTCCACGATCCGCTGTTCGGGGGGATTCATCAACGCCGCTCTGCACTACGATCGTTGAGTCGGACTCAACGATCGGATGTCGGGGCATGTGGGAGCGGCACGAGATCGAGGCCTTCCTGACGCTCGCCGAGGAACTGCACTTCGGCCGGACCGCCGAGCGGCTGGGCGTCACCACCGGGCGGATCAGCCAGGTGATCGGGAAGCTGGAGCGCCGGGTCGGCGCCCGGCTGTTCGAACGTACCAGCCGTTCCGTCCGGCCGACCGCGATCGGGCGGCGGCTGGCGGACGACCTGGCGCCGTTGGTGGCCGGGATCGGGGAGTCGGTGCGGCGGGCGGTGGAGGCGGGCCGCGGGGTGAGCGGGGAGCTGCGGGTCGCCTTCCTCGGCGAGTGGACCGCGCCGCTGCTGCTCAAGGCCGTCCGGCTGTTCGGGGAGCGTCACCCGGGCTGCCGGGTCGAGGTGCGCGAGGTGCAGCTCTTCAACTCCCGCCCGAGCCTGCTGGACGGCTCGGTCGACCTGCTCATCGCCGCCTACCCGTTCGACGGCGACGGCCTGGTCTGCGGGCCGGTGCTGCTCACGGAGCGGCGGGTCCTGGCGGTGTCCGCCGGGCACCCGCTGGCACGGGAGGAACAGGTCTCGGCCGAGGTCCTCGGCGACCACGCGGTGGTGCAGTACCCGGCGGTGACCTCGGCCGGGTTCAAGCGGGACCGGACTCCCGACCTCACGCCGGCAGGCCGGCCGGTGCCGAAGGGGCCGGTGGGCAACACCTTCTCGGAGATGCTCACCCTCGTCGCCCTGGGCCGGGGCGTGCTGCCGGTCGGCGAGCACTCGCGGCGCTACTACCCCCGGCCCGACCTCGTCTACGTGCCGATCCACGACGCGCCGCCGATCGTGCGGGGGCTGGTCTGGCGGGAGAGCAACACCACCGAGCGGCTCCGCGCGTTCGTCTGCGCGGCCACGGAGGCAGCCGCCACGGAGGCCGCCGGAACGGGGTAGCGCGGCCCGGGGAGGAGCCGGCCGGGGAAGATCCTCGCGGGCCGGCGCGTTCGGACGAGGGGCGTCGGGGCCGAGGGGCGTCGACGACGAGGGACAACGGGGACGAAGGGGGACGGGATGTCTCAGCGGATCACGGCCGTCGCGGTGCTGCGGGCCAGGGCGGGGCGCGAGGAGGAGATGCGGGCGCAGGCACGGTCCATGGTCGCGCCCAGCCTGGCGGAGCCGGGCTGTCTCTCGTACCGGAACTACGTGGACCCGGACGACCCGCGGGCCTGGGTGGTGCTGGAGGAAGTGGGAGTCGAGGGAGGCGTTCGAGGCGCACCTGGCCAGCCCGCACCTGGCCCGCTCCCTGGAGCGGACGGCAGAACTGCTCGACGGCCCGCCCGAGGTGAAGGTGCTGACCGCAGCCGACTGAGCTGCGCCGGGGTGAGCTGCGCCGGGGTGAGCTGCGCCGGGGTGAGCTGCGCCGCGGCCCGGCCGCGGAGGGTGCGGGCCCTCCGCGGCGGTGCCGGGCGGGGCCGGGGTCAGACGTCGTCCGGGCTGGTGAAGGCCGGGCCGGTGTAGCCGGGGCCGGTGAAGTCCGGGGTCGTGAAGGTGGCGGTGCGCGGCTCCCGGCCCTCGGGGTCGGTGAGGCCCTCGGCGCCGGGGCTGCTGAACCCCGGCCCGGTGTACCCGGGGCTGCTGAAGTCCGGGCTGCTGTAGTCGGGGCGGGGCGCGTCGGGCCGGGCGGGCTCCCCGGCCGAGGGCCGGGCCGGGTCCCCGGCCTGTGCGGGGACGGCGGCGGCCGTCGGCGGCGCCGGGTCGGCGCGCAGGGCGGCGTGCAGGTACGGCATCAGCGCCCGGTCGCGCAGCGCGCGCTGCCACTCGCGGCGGGCGTCGGCCAGCTCGGCCGCGAGGTCCGGATCGGCCCCGGCCGGGGCCGGCACGGTGGACCCGTCGCGCAGGGCGGTGAGGATCAGCCCGACGATGCCCACCACCATCGCGACCACCCCGGCGGCCAGGGCGACCCAGCCGGCCGTCAGCAGCGAGCGGGCCAGTGCCGGCTCGGGGTCGGCGGCGCGCAGGACGTACCCGAGGAGCAGCAGGACGAGTGCGGCGGCCCAGGCGAGGATCGGGGTGAGGACGGTGAGGACCGGGAAGAGTCCGGCGCCGCCGCTCCCGGAGCGCAGCTGGGCCAGCAGCCCGGGTGCGCCGGGTTCGCCGTCGTGGGCGGCCGGGGGTGTGCTGCGCAGGCTCTCGCGCAGCCGGAGGTAGTGCTCGTACTCGGTGGCGGCCGCGGCAGCGACGCCGTCGGCGGCGCGCAGGGCCTGGGTGCGCAGCTGGTCGCCGGTGAGGGCGCCGGGCGTGCGCAGGGCGGTCAGGATGGTGCCGTCACGCAGTGCGTCGTCGAGGAGGCGTTCGAAGTCCGGGCGGTCCTCGGCGAGCAGGTGCGGGGCGTTGTTCATGGGGACCCCGTTCATGCGGAACCCGGTTCGCTCGGGCCCGCGGGGTGCACTGTTGCGGGCACGGAGACGGTCCGCCACACGGGCGGCCGGGTGTGGTGTGCCTCGATGGTAGGGGCGGGTGCGGTCGCGCTGACAGTAACTTTCCGGAATTTCGCGCCCCGGGCCGCGCGTGCGGTCCGGGGCGGGCGCCGGGAACGGGTGTTCAGTTGACGGGTAGTCGGGCCACGAGCAGGCGTCCCTCCATCGTGACGCCGCCGTCCATCGCCACCGCGAGGTCGTCCGCGTAGATGTACGGGCCGGGGATGTGCGGCGGCGCGCCGTCGTCCGCGTGCACCGCGCCGGTGAGGTACGGGATGGGGCTGTGACCGTGCACGACGCGCGAGCCGCCGTAGGTGTCGAGCAGCTCGTGGACGGCGGTCGGTCCGGCGTCGCCGCGGAAGGCGAAGCGCTTGGTGAACCGGCGGAAGCAGTCCCACCACTCGTCCACGCCCTCGTCGGCGAGCAGGACGTGGACGGCGTCGTTGACCTCGGCGATGGACTCGCCGTACTCCAGGTACGCGGTGGTGTCGGAGTGCAGCAGCAGGTGGCCGTCCTCCAGCGCGATGGCGGGGAGCCGGGAGAGCCAGCTGACGTGGTGCGCCTCCAGCCGGTCCAGGTCGTGCTGCTGCCCGCCGTTGAGCCGCCAGGCGGCGAGGAAGGAGGCGGTGCCGGCGGTGGACTGGACGGGCTCGTCGCCGTACCGGGCGGCGCCGAGGAAGAGCAGTTCGTGATTGCCCATCAGGGCCCGGCAGTAGCCGCCGGCGGCGGCGGCCTCGGCGGCGAGCTGCATGACCAGGTCGATGACGCCGATGCCGTCGGGGCCGCGGTCGGTGAAGTCGCCGAGGAACCAGATCCGGGAGCGGCCGGCGGACCAGTGGCCGTCGGCGTCGATCAGGCCCTGGTGGCGCAGCTCGGCGAGCAGCTCGTCGAGGTAGCCGTGCACGTCGCCGACGACGTAGAGCGGGCCGGGCGGCTCGTTCGGGGCGGGCGCGGGGTACGGGTTGTACGGCAGGCCGGGCTCGGGGAGCGGGGGGCCGAGCTCGATGGTCGGCGGGTCGTCGATCTGGTGCGCGGGCGAGGGCCGGTCGGGGAGCGTCGGCTCGTACCCGGGGTGGGCGGCCTGCGGGCCGTGGGCGCCCTGCGGGTCGTGGTGGTCGTGCTGGACGTGGTGGTCCTGCTGCGCGTGGGCGCCCTGTGGGGCGTGGCCGTCGTGCTGGGTGTGGCCGTCGTGCGGGTGTCCGGTGGCCGGCCAGTGCTGTTCGAGGTAGCGGGCGCCGCCGTAGCCGCTGTACGTCTCGGACTCGTACGCCGCCTCGGCGTACCCGGCCGGCTCCGGTTCGTAGTAGGTGCCGTAGGGCAGCACGTCGAGGTCCGGCTGGTGGCGGGGGCCTGAGTCCGGGTGTTCAGGCCCGGGGAAGCGGTCCTCGGGTGTCATTCGCCCATCATAGGAAGACCACTCTCCCGGCGTCGTCACCTGGTGGGTATCCAATCCTCCGGAGCGTCAGCAGGGCGGTCCGTCAGGTCCGATTTGTCCCGGCTGGGTATGGTCTAGACCCCGTTGGGCCCGTCACGGCGTGGGGTACGGGCGGCCCGCCCGGCGTGCGCCCCGGCGTGCACCCCGGGGCGGGCCCGGGGCACACGCACGAGGGCCCGGTACACGCTCATGCGGGCCCGCGGCGCACCTACACCTCGCCCGGCGGGCGCGGCGGGCTGATCGTGGTGCGCGGGCTCCGGCGCTGGGAGGAGGCGCGGACGATCAGCTCGGTGGGCATCAGGGTGCCGGGCGGCGGGCCGTTGCCGGCGGTGCGGAACCGCGGCGGGAAGAGCCGGGCGATGTCGACGCCCGTTCCGGAGTCCACCCCCTCGATGGCGTCGATGAGCAGGTTGACGACGGTGGTGCCGATCCGCCGGGGCTTGAGCGAGAGCGTGGTGATCGGTGGCTCGGTGGCCGCGTACACGTCGCTCTCGCTGCAG
Source organism: Streptomyces sp. CB01881 (assembly GCF_002953255.1). GTDB lineage: Bacteria > Actinomycetota > Actinomycetes > Streptomycetales > Streptomycetaceae > Kitasatospora. Next base: position 6,676,962 of record NZ_CP026498.1, on the reverse strand, counting down.
CAGACCAGCAGCAGGTCGTCCGGCACCCGCAGGCCGTACCGGCGGGCGGCCGCGAGCAGGTCGGTGCCGTTGGGGTCGAAGAGGCCGTAGACGGCGTCGGGCCGGTCGGGCCGGGCCAGCAGCCGGTCGGCGGCGACGGCGCCGGCGGCCGGGTCGTGCGCGGGGTAGGCCTCGTAGACCGGCTCCTGGCCGACCTTGGCGCACCAGCCGAGGTAGGCCTCGGTGGAGAGCCGGGTGTAGGTGTCGGTGCTGGTGCCGGTGAGCAGGCCGATCCGGCGGGCGCCGGCCTCGGAGAGGTGGTCGAGGATGCCGAGCACGGCGGCCTCGTGGTCGTTGTCGACCCAGGCGGTGACCGGGCAGTTGCCGGGCTTGCCGTCGCTGACCACCGGGACGCCGGACCGGTACAGCTCGCTGACCAGCGGGTCCTGGTCGGGCGGGTCGATCACCACGGTGCCGTCGAGGGCGATGTTGCCCCAGACGTCGTGCCGGGAGGAGGCGGGCAGCACCACCAGCGCGTAGCCGCGGCCGAGGGCGGCACTGGTGGCGGCGCGGGCCATCTCGGCGAAGTACGCGAACTCGGTGAAGGTGAACGGCTCCTCGCCGTAGGTGGTGACGGTCAGTCCGATCAGGCCCGAGCGCCCGGTGCGCAGGGTGCGGGCGGCGGCCGAGGGGCGGTAGCCGAGGCGCTCGGCGACCTCGCGCACGCGGCTTCTGGTCTCATCGGGCAGGCGGCCCTTACCGTTCAGCGCGTCGGAGACGGTGGTGATCGACACTCCTGCGGCTGCTGCCACATCCCGGATGCCGGCCCGCTCCAGACGCCGTGAGGTGGTGGGCCGCCGACCGCTCTGGTTGGCTGCTGCTGTCATGGCGGACCGATCGTATGGCTCCTGACAAGGGTCTGTGACCGGCGCATCGGGGGGCCTTGGAGATACGTTTCTCCATGAGTGAGCCCGTGTGCGCCCCTTCGATACCCGCACGAAACCAGCCGTCTTACCTCTGACATGTGCCAAAGGAACCCGGCAGAATGGCTGATCTGCGCCCGTCACCCGACCGGGCATCTCACTCCTACGGGTGAGCGGCGGTCGGTATCGTTCAGGGCACCCGACCGGGGTGGTCCGGGTGCGTCGCGAGTCCCCGGGTACGACGGCGATCCCGTCCGAGCCGGGCGTGGACGCACCGGAGGCAGCTCGAAGCGGCGAGAACGCCGCGAGCTCGACCGAGTGGAAGAGAAGGAGCAGGACCGTGAGTGGAACGGCACCGCAGGGGCCCCGGCTGAGGCCGACCCTGGACGGCATCCCCACCTACAAGCCCGGCAAGCCGGCCGGCGCCGACGCCTACAAGCTGTCTTCCAACGAGAACCCGTACGAGCCGCTGCCCGGCGTGCTCGACGCGGCGGTGAAGGCGGCCGGCTCGTTCAACCGGTACCCGGACATGGCGGTCACCGGGCTGACCGCCGAGCTGGCGCAGCGCTTCGGCGTCCCGGCCGAGCACATCGCCACCGGCACCGGCTCGGTCGGCGTCGCCCAGTCGCTGATCCTCGCCACCGCCGGCCCGGGCGACGAGGTGATCTTCGCCTGGCGCTCGTTCGAGGCCTACCCGATCATCACCCAGGTCGCCGGCGCGACCCCGGTCCCGGTGCCGCTCACCGCGGGCGGTGACCACGACCTGGACGCGATGCTGGCGGCCGTCACCGACCGGACCCGGCTGATCTTCGTCTGCAACCCCAACAACCCCACCGGCAACGTGATCCACCGCGCCGAGCTGGAGCGCTTCATCGACGCCGTCCCCGCCGACGTCCTGGTGGTCGTCGACGAGGCGTACATCGAGTTCATCCGCGACCCCGAGGTCCCCAACGGCATCGAGCTCTACCGCGACCGCCCGAACGTGTGCGTGCTGCGCACCTTCTCCAAGGCGTACGGCCTGGCGGGCCTGCGGGTCGGCTTCGCGATCGCGCACGAGCCGGTGGCCACCGCGCTGCGCAAGACCGCGGTGCCGTTCGGCGTCACCCAGCTCGCCCAGGACGCCGCCGTCGCCTCGCTGCGGGCCGAGGAGGCCCTGATGGTCAGGGTCGAGTCGCTGGTCGAGGAGCGGACCCGGGTGGTCGCCGGGCTGCGCGCCCAGGGCTGGGAGATCCCGGACTCGCAGGCCAACTTCGTCTGGCTGGCGCTCGGCGAGCGCTCCCAGGAGTTCGCCGCCGCGTGCGCCGAGGCCGGCGTGATCGTCCGCCCGTTCCCCGAGGGCGTCCGGATCTCGATCGGCGAGGCCGAGGGCAACTCGATCTTCCTCGCGGTGGCCGAGGCCTTCCGCAAGACGATCGAGGGCTGACCCGGCCCGGACGGTTTCACGAAGGGGCGCACCGTTCGACGGTGCGCCCCTTCGTCGTCCCTTGGCGCTCCCGTGTCGTCCCCGTTCCGGCCTGTGACGTCAGGGCGCCGCCCGGTGCCGTCGTGTCCGGATGCTGTCCTGATCCGGTATCAGGTGATGCTCCAGGGGCGGTGGGGGCTGTTGAGTCGCTAATGTGTGCGACCGTCAGCCCGGGTGGCCGTCCGGCCGCCCGCCAAACGGGGGAACCATCATCATGTCTTCTCGTCATGTCCTTCTGGCCGTCGCCGCCGCTGCCGCCGCCGTCACCCTGACCGCCTGCGGCCCGGGTGACCCGGAGCCGGCCACCACCGCCGCCGGGCCCACCGTGGCCAACACCGCCGCGCCCGCGCCGACCGGCGGCGCCGCCGCGACCGGCAAGCCCACCGGTGCCGCGCCCGCCACGAGTGCCGCCGCGACCGGCAAGCCCGCCGGCGGTGCGACGGCGGGGCCCGGCCAGGCCGGAGCCGACTGCAAGCCCGGGGAGATGAAGCCCGTCCCGGCCGGACACAAGGTGGTCGTCCTCACCAAGGCCACCACGGCCACGGCGGTGGTCGCCAAGGACGGCGAGTTCACCTGCCACATGCCCGACCGCGGCTGGTGGCCGAAGGGCGACGACAAGACCTACTCCTTCGCGCCCGGCGCCAAGGCGGCGCTGACCACGCTGGACGGCCAGAAGCCGGTCTCGCTGGCCCAGCTGGCCGACCACACCACGCACTGCGTGAACCACGTCAACGATGCGGCCTCCCCGTGCGACCCGGGGACCGACTACGACCTCGCCCTGGACGCCACCGGCAAGATCACCGCGATCACCGAGGTCCACACCGGGTGACCGTCCGGTCCGCCCCGTCCCCGTTCCCCGACCACTCGCCCCAAGGATCGACCGTGTCCTCTCGCAGAGCCCTCCTGGCCGTCGCCGCCGCTGCCGCCGCCGTCACCCTGACCGCCTGCGGCCCGGGTGACCCGGAGCCGGCCACCACCGCCGCCGGGCCCACCCCGGCCAACACCGCCGCGCCCGCGCCGACCGGCGGCGCCACCGCGACCGGCAAGCCCACCGGTGCCGCGCCCACCTCACCCGCCGCCGCGAGTTCGGCCGGCAAGCCCAGCGGCGGTGCGACCGGCGGCTGCCTGCCGCCCGGCATCCCGTCCAACCACCGGATGGTGAACCTGTCCAAGGCGGCCACCGCCACCACCGTCCACGCCAAGGACACCACCTACCTCTGCGGCAAGCCGACGGGCGGTTGGATCGACGCGGGCGAGGAGAAGACCTACACCTTCGCGCCCGGCGCCACCGCCAAGCTGAGCGACCTCAACAACATGCTGCACGCCGTCCCGCTCGCACAGTTCGCGGCGCACACCGACTTCTGCCTCAACCACACGTCGGCCCCCGACACCGAGCCCTGCTACGACCGCGGCACCCACGAGATCGTGCTGGACGGTTCCGGCAGGATCACCAACATCGTCGAGGTGGGTCTCGTGAAGCAGGTCGTCACGCCGTAGCACGGGGTCGCGCCGTAGCGCGGGTCACGGCAGAGGGAGTGGGAAGCCGGCCGGTCCGACTTCCCACTCCGTCGCCCTGCGGGCGCCTCACCCGCGCCGCAGGAAGAGCGCCGAGGCGAGGGCGGCCAGCAGCACCAGGGCGGCGTTGACGGCGACGGCCCAGGTGACGCCGGTGAGCACGGTGCCCCCCGCGGCCGCCGTCGTGGCGACCGCGCTCATCACCGGAGTGCCCAGGGTGATGCCGACCTGCTGGGTCATCGTGGCGACGCCGGTGGCCAGGCCCTGCTCCTCGTCCGGCAGGCCCGAGGTGGCGGTCACCATGAAGCCGACGATCGCCAGCATGTTGCCCACCCCGCCGACGAAGGTCGCCACCAGCAGCAGGCCGAGCCAGGCCCGGTCGGCCCCCAGCAGGACGAGCGCCGCCGTCGCGGCCGCCTGGACGAGGAAGCCGGCCAGCAGCGCGCCCCGGCTGCCGAGCCCGCCGATCACCCGGGGTGCGAGGACGCCGCCCAGCACCGTGCCCGCGCCCAGCACGCCGAAGGCCAGGCCGGTGGCCAGCGCGGAGAAGCCGAGCACCCGCTGGAGGTAGAGGGTCAGCAGGAAGACCAGCGAGGTCTCGGTGGCGAAGGCCAGCAGCCCGGCCGTGTTGCCCCAGACCACGGTGCGCCGCCGCAGCACCCGGACCGGCACCAGCGGGGCGGCGGCGGAGCGCTCGACGAACCAGAACGCCGTCAGCAGCAGCGCGGCCAGGGCGAGCGCTCCGAGCGCCGACGGGTCGCCCCAGCCGCGCTCGCCGGCCGTCGTCAGGCCGTAGACCAGGGCGAGCAGGCCGCCGGTGACGGTGGCCGCGCCCGGCACGTCCATCCGGGTCCGCACCTCCGGCCGGCTCTCGGCGATCAGCCGGGGCGCGACCAGCAGCACGGCCAGCGCGACGGGCACGTTGACGAGGAACGCCCAGCGCCAGCTGAGCAGGTCGGTGAGCAGCCCGCCGAGGACGGCCCCCGAGGTGAAGCCGGCCGACATCAGCGCGCCGTTCAGGCCCAGCGCCCGCTCGCGCAGCGGGCCCTCGGGGAAGGCCGTGGTGAGCAGCGCCAGCCCGGCCGGGGTGACGGCGGCGGTGGCCAGCCCCTGGGCGACCCGGGCGGCCAGCAGCAGTTCCGGGCTGGTGGCCAGGCCGCCAGCCAGCGAGGCGACGGCGAGCACGGCCAGGCCGAGCAGGAAGACCCTGCGCCGCCCGACCAGGTCGGCCACCCGTCCGAACAGCAGGGTGAAGCCGGCGGCGCAGAGGGCGAAGGCGGTGGCGATCCACTGCAGGCCGCCGAGCGTGAAGCCGAGGCCCTGGCCGATCACCGGCAGGGCGACGTTCAGGATCGAGAAGTCCACGGCCAGCATGAACTGGGCGGCCAGCAGGACGACCAGGACGAGGCGCTGCCGGCCGGTCATGCCGGCCGCCCTCACGGCGGGTGGTGCTTCGGACAGGGTGGCGGTCATGGCTCCGCTGCCTTTCGACGGTGGGGGTTCCTCCGGGGTACGGCAGCAGCCTGCGCGGCTCCGCGGGGCCTACCCAGACCCCCGCGAAGGGTGGCACTGACAGGGACAGGCTCGGCGGGGCCCGGCCGTGTTCACTGGACGCATGGACAATCCGGCAGAGCTGAGCGAGTTCCTGCGCACCCGCCGCGCCCGGCTGCAACCCGAGGACGTCGGCCTGACCGCGTACGGGACGAGGCGGCGGGTGCCCGGCCTGCGACGCGAGGAACTGGCCCAGCTGGCGGGCGTCAGCATCACCTACTACACGCGGCTGGAGCAGGGACAGGGCCGCAACGTCTCCGACGAGGTGCTGGACGCCGTCGCCCGGGCGCTGCGCCTGGACGCCGACGAGCACGCCCACCTGCGGAACCTGGCCCGCCCGGGCCGGCCGGCGAAGGGCCGGGGGGCCGCCGAGCGCTTCGAGCGGGCCCGGCCGGCGGTGCGGCAGCTGATCGCGGCGATGACCGACGTCCCGGCGGCGGCGGTCGGGCGGCGCAACGAGGTGCTGGCCTGGAACCCGCTCGGCCACGCCCTGCTGGCCGGGCACCTCGACGCGGCCGCGCCCGAGCGGGCGGCGGACCGGCCCAACCTCTCCCGGCTGCTCTTCCTCGACCCGCGCACCCGGGCGCTGTACCCCCGGTGGGAGACCGAGGCCCGGGCCCAGGTGGCGTTCCTGCGGCTGGCCGCCGGGCGCCACCAGGAGGACCGGCAGTTGGCGGAGCTCATCGGCGAGTTGTCGATGAAGAGCGCCGAGTTCGCGGAGCTGTGGTCCCGCCACCCGGTGCACGACTGCCTGTTCGGCCGCAAGGAGTTCCACCACCCGGTGGTGGGGGAGCTGTCGCTGGACTTTGAGGCGCTGCCGCTGCCGGAGGCGTCCGGACACCGGATGCTGCTCTTCAGCGCGGCCCCGGGCTCACCGTCCGAGGCGGGCCTGCGCCTGCTGGCGGCGGTGTCGTTCCCGCGCCACGAACTCACCGCCGCGCCGGCCGTCTCACCCCCGGCCGGGGAGTGAAGTCCTCGCTCGCCTCGCTGCCGAAGAACACCGGATCCCCACGCGCGCCGGCCCGTGCGGTGATGCATCGTTCGTGGTTCAAGGCAGATGCCCACCCGGATCGCACTCCGCCCGTCACAGGCGGGCATACCATCTGAGTATCTGTACGGATGCGGAGCGCAGTGCCTGTAGTTCGCCTTCTGCGGGCGGGTGCACGTATCCGACTCCGGGGAGGGGAAGCAATGTCGGACAAAGACTCGGCTGGCAAGGTCGTCATCCAACCGGCGGACCTGCGGGCCTCCGCAGGCATCGTGAAGAGCCTGGGAGAGGAGCTCGGTGCTCCCGTCCAGAACGCGGTGAACACCAGCACCACCGCCTCCGGCCAGCTCACCGGCTGGTCCATAGCCGGTGGGCTCGGGCAGTTGGGAAGTGGCTGGGCCAAGCCGCTCGGCGCCCTCCGGCAGCGCCTCGCGGACACTGCGAGCAACCTGAACGCGAACGCCGACGCCCACGCACACAACGATCAGGCCGTCGCCGGCGGGTGGGCAGCGCAGCAGGCGGCCAAGTGAGCAGCAGCTACGAGCTCTTGGTGAAGTTCGACCCGCACGGGCTGCGCGACGCCGCGAAGGCCTGGAAAGCCCTGGGCCACGCTATGGAGGGCACAAGTCAGAGGCATCGCAATCAGGTCAACGGACCGCTGTGTCATGGCTGGGAGGGCGAGGATGCCAAGGCCGCGCTTCCGTTCATGGTGAAGACCGAACAGCAGATGGACGTCGTCCGGATGGAGTCGGAAGCTGCGGCCCTGGTGCTGAACACCGTCGCCGACCGCATGTACCAGGCGCAGACCAACCTGACCAACGCCGTGAACCGCGCCGTGGATGCCGGGTTGATGGTGTCCGCCGACGGAACCGTCGGCCTACCGCCCGAGGAACGGGGTGACCACAACGACCCGGAGGCGCAGGACGCGCGCCGCAAGCTCGCCTCTCAGAAGAAGGACTACCAGGACCGCATCAACACCGCTCTGAAGGATGCCCAGACGGCGAGCGACCAGGGCCACAACGCCCTGGTCCAGCTCAGCGCAAACACCCTGGACCCTGCTCGCGCGAACGGCTCCCTGGCCGAGGCCAAGACCGCTGCTGAGGCCGTGATGCGGGACCTCGGCCTGGTTGACCCGTACATCCCCGACGGCAAGGACCCCGCCAAGAATGCCGCTTGGTGGAACGGTCTCACCCTGGACCAGCGGGAGGCCTACCTCACCCTCAATGCCGCGAAGATCGGCAACCTCGACGGCCTGCCAGCGACCGTCCGAGACGAGGCCAACCGTCTCGTCCTGGACCAGAAGCTCGACGCGCTCATGGTCGGCTCACCGTCCATTTTCGGCCTGGACCAGCAGGCGTATGACAAACGCAAGGCTGCGTTGGTGGAAATCAAGAGGAAGCTGGAGGAGAGCGCCACCGCCAAGGACGAATCGAAGCAAATGTTCCTCCTCGCCATCGAGCCCGAGGCGTACGAGGGAGACGGGCGTGCGATCGTCGCCACCGGCAACCCGGACAAGGCCAAGCACACCGCCGTTTTCGTCCCAGGCACCAACACCGAGTTCCCGGGCGTCCCGGGACAGATGGACCTCATCCGCAAGCTCCAGGTCAAGGGGGAGAGGTATGCCAAGGCGGGCGAGACCGTATCAGTGATCTCCTATCTTGGTTACGACACTCCGGAGAGCATTGCCGGGGCGGCAAGCCCCAGGCGTGGAATCGACGGTGCCGAGGACATGCGGAGGTTCTCCCAAGGCCTCAGGGTGGCGCACGGTGATCCGAAGACACATCTCACCTACATTGCGCACAGCTATGGCAGTTACGCCGTCGGCGTCGCCGCCGAAGACGCAGGCGGGCTGCAAGCCGACGACATCGTCGCCCTTGGCAGTCCCGGGATGGACGTCATCACCGCTGAGCAGTTGAACATCGACCCCAACCATGTCTGGATCGGAGAGGCGACCGACGATGCCACTCGTGTCGTCGGCGGCCTGACCCTGGGGCCGTCACCGCACATTGCCGGGTTCGGAGGCAACAACATCCACATCGACACATCCGGCCATGGCGGTTATTGGAACGACAAGTCCGACAGTCTTGAGAATCAGGGCAGAATCATCGCTGGACAGCCGCCCAGCACTACCTGGAAAGAGGACCCGGTCTGGGGTCAGATTCCTCACTGATTCTCTGCCCCGAAATGGAACCTATGACCAGCTCGTCCAGTCATCCGCGAATCGCCGGCACTCGCCTGTTGCGCCTGGGCGCAGCAGCGTTGCTGGCCGCAACCCTTGGAGCCTGCGTGTCCAGTCCCGGAAGCGGGAAGAACGATCCCCTGCCTGTGAAGTCCCGCCAGGAAGCGCTCGACTGGGCGGAGCAGCTCACCGCGCACCTCTCCCAGGTCGCCGGGATTCAGATCAACGACGAACCGGCTCAGCAGGTCTTCACCTCCTGCGTGGGTAGGAACGGTGAATCCGCGACTGATGGCCGATTCACACTCGACTTCGCGGTGCACAGCAACGTTCCTAACGCTGGACACAACGAGGTTGTCCGCAAAGTCCGGGAGGTTCTCACGAACGAGGGCCTAAAGATCACCGACTACCAGGAGGCGCCCCCTACCAAGGCGACCGCCATTCTCACGGCCCGCCACCCCAACAGCCAGTATGTGGTGGACGTTTCCAGTACCGCTGGTGACGACCGTATGGTCCTCGGTATCACCACCCCCTGCCTGATGCCTCCGTCGGGCTCGCCTTCGTCCGCCCCGACGGCCACCTCCTAGCACGAACTTGGCGCTCTGCCGTTGCGGGCGAGCGGTCGGCATGGGCCACTGGCCATACGGTGTCCTGCCTCCGTCTCGACGTGCTCGCCGGCCAGTCGTTCACGGGCACCTACAGGCTGCGTAGCGACATCGAGGGAACGGCGGCGAGGCACCCGCCCGTCAGGGGATGCTGTGGCGAATGTGACTGATTGACTGCGGTGAGTGATGTCGGCCTCTGAGGCTGGTCTCAGAGGCCGACGTTTGCTGTTGCGGGGGTGCGGTGTGTCAATGCGAGCCGAGGGGCTCGGGGAGGTTCCGGCCGAGACGATGCCCCGCTGGATGAATCCAGCGGGGCGAAGCAATCCACCTTCGCCAACTGCCCAGGATGGGTGAAGGGGCCCTTCTCCGCACCGCCGTGCGGAGGAGGGCCCCTTCGGGTTTCCGTGCGGGTCGGTCAGCGCTGGGGACGCAGCCGGCGCACGGCGATGAGGACGCCGGCGCCGAGGGCGACGAAGGCGGCGGCGGAGGCGGCGAGGAAGCCGTTGGTGGAGCTGGAGCCGGTCTGGGCGAGCTCGGGGGTGCCGGCCGGGGCGGTGGTGGCGGGGGCCGAGGGCGTGGCGGACGGCGCGGCGGCCGGGGCCTTGGTGGTGGTCGGGGCCGTGGTGGGGGTCGCGTCGGCGGCCGGCTTGGCGGGGGCGGGCTTAGTGGTGGGCTTCGCGGTGGTGGTGGGCTTCGCGGTCGGCTTGGCCGGCGCGGTGGGGTGGACCACCTTGAAGGTGTGGGACTCGCCCTTCGACATGGGGAAGCCGTCGGCCTTCCCGCCGATGAAGATCTGGAGCCCGTTCAGGTCCGCGGCGGCATTCGCGGAAACCGAGATGCGGAACCCGAAGTTGACGGCCCGGCCGTCGTCGAGGCGCTTGGCCTTCAGGCCGCTGGTGTCCGCGTGGATCACCGGGTCGCAGCCGGGCAGCATGGTCAGCTTCTTCCAGCCGCCGGGCGTGGCCGCCTCGACCGTGAAGTCCTGAATCCGCGTGGCGCCCTTCTCGTTGTACAGCGCGATCATGGGGGCGACGTTCTCGTAGGGCGCGCCGGTGAAGTTGGTGACCCCGACGCCGATCTCGACCTTCCCGCCGCCGGCCGTGATGGTCTGCCCGTCCGGCGTCATGTGGAATCCGGCCTCAAGGTTGCCCTTGTGCGCGGCGGCGGGGGTGACGGGCTTGGCCTCGGCGGCGGCCTTCGACTGCGGACCGTCGCCGCAAGCCCAGGAGGACTCGGCGGTCATCAGCTGGACGGAGCCGGCGAGGACGACGGTGGCGGCGAGGGTGGCGAGGCGGCGGCGGCCGGAGGTCGAGCGGACTCGCGATCGA
>NZ_CP026498.1:6520589-6666412 GCF_002953255.1 Streptomyces sp. CB01881 | reverse complement strand
ATCAGCTGGACGGAGCCGGCGAGGACGACGGTGGCAGCGAGGGTGGCGAGGCGGCGGCGGCCGGAGATCGAGCGGACGTTCTTCGCGATCGAGGGCATAACGGACTTGCGCATGACGTGAATCCCCAGGGTCATGGTGCGGATGGTGTGGTGAAGACGGCCGGCTGCCCGCTGTCGTCCAGCGGTAGCGCCCCCCGGCCTTGCGTTTGCCGGTCTCGCTCTCCGTGCCTTCATCCGTATAGACGTGCATCCCCGCCGGGGGTTGCAGGTGGTTCCAGAACTTTTTTCGGAACCCTCCGAACGGCCCGGCGAGGGGGTGCGGGGGCCGGTGATCGGCGGGTTGCAACAGGGCCCGGGGACCGGCGAGGCCCCCGCCCGGGGGCGGGGGCCTTCGCGTGGGCTGCTCAGCCGGGTATGCGGTGCCGGCCGCGGCCGGGGGTGCTGCGGTGGCGGCCGGGGGTGGGGTTGGGGGTGGTGGGTGGTGGGGGGAGTTCGGGGCCGTAGTGGCCGGCCTGGCGGGCGATCCAGGCGTACTCGTGGGTGCCGTCGGGGAGTCTGCGCAGTTCCCAGCGGCCGTGCCGGGTGATCGGGGCCGGCGGCCCGGCGGCGTGGGCCTGATCGCCGACCCTGAGGGCGGTGACGACGCCCAGGACGACGGTGGCGATCGCGAGGGCGAGGAGGGCGGCGAACGCCGCGCCGACGAGGAAGCTCGCGGTGCCGGTTCTCATCGGCGGATGCCGATGACGCGGTGGCCGAGGTGGGCGGCGAGGGCGTGGAGGAGTTCCTCGGCCTGCTCGCGGGTGAGCGGCAGGGCGAGCTGCTCGCCCGGGGCGGCGTGGACGTCGAGGTCGACCGCGGCGCGCAGCTGCAGGGCCGCGTCGGGGACGCATTCGACGGCGAGGTAGTGGACGGTGGTGCGCTCGGTGCGGACGGCCTGGCCGGCCATCGGGATCAGGACTCCCACGGCTGGTCCCTCTCGGTGTCGCGGAGCAGGTGGAGGAGGTTGAGGAGGGTGGGGACGGGGGCGTGGCCGAAGTTGACGAGGATGCGGCCGTCGACGGCGCTGTGGTGGGTGGTGGCGGAGCCCCACTGGATGCCGAACCTGCCTCCGCGCTCGTGGAGTTCGCGCAGGAGGGCGGTGACGTGGGCGTCGGTGTAGTCGTGCATGCGGGGGTCGTCGGGGGAGATCGGGATGCGGGGGCCGGTCACGCGGCCACCTCCAGCTCGAACCAGACCACCTTGCCACCGTGCTTGCGCGCCTGGGCGCCGAAGCGGTGGGTGAGCGAGCGGACGAGGTGCAGACCGCGCCCGGACAGCTCGTAGGGGTCGGCGGGCGTGCGGGGTTCGGGGAGGTCGGGGCTGTCGTCGGCGACCGAGACCCGCAGGGTGCGGTTCAGCAGCAGGACGACGACCAGGGGCGCGGGGCTGCCGCCGTGGCGCCAGGCGTTGACGTACAGCTCGCAGAGGGCGAGTTCGGCGTCGTGGATGAGGTCCGGCGGCCAGGACGCGGCGGCGAGCGCGTCCCGCAGCTCGGCGCGGGCGGCGGACCAGTCGGGCGGGTTGAAGGCACACATGAGGAACCTCCGAGTGAGGTTGAGCGAGGTGGGATTCGGCGTTCACCGGCGGAATCGTCGCCGTGAGCCAGGCCAGGACGGGGCTGGTGGATGCCACGCGTGGCTGCTCTGCGGTGCGCGGGCAGCAGGCGCCTACTGCCCTGGAAACAGGCGTTACTGACGATCCATCGGATCGACCTGGGACGACCATAACGCACTGGAACTTAAATTTAGGTAGCCTTCGGCGAAGTTACCTCTCCCGTGGGACCGGTGGCTCGGCTTGAGGGCCGCACGGCACACTGATCTCACGGAAAGCTGAGAGGACGTCATGCCAGGTCGCCAGAACCCAACCTTTCGTCAGCGCCGCCTGGGCGCCGAGGTGAGGAGGATGCGAGAGCAAGCCGGCCTTGGTGGAAGCCAGCTCGCTCGCGCGCTCGGCGTGAGTGCCGCGCAGGTGACCCAGATGGAGAGCGGGAAGACCAGCGTCAGCGCAGAGCGGCTCCGCACGATCGCCGAAGCCTGTAGCTGTACCAATCAGTCGCTCATCGACGCGCTCGGCAGCATGACGCAGGGCCGAACGAAGGGATGGTGGGAGGAGTACCGAAGCCACCTGCCCGATACCTTCCTCGAATCTGCGGAGCATGAGGACTTTGCCGCAGGGACGATCAGGGTTTGGACGTCAGCGTTCCTGCCAGGATTGCTCCAGACCAGTGATTACGTGAAAGGGGTGTTCGGTCGGAGGATCCCCAGTCTCGCCGTCGACGAGGTCGACCTGCACGCCGCCTTTCGGACGCGGCGTAGAAGCGCTCTGCTCCGGAGTCCGCAGAAGAAGCTTGAGGCCTACCTCCACGAGTCGTGCCTCCTCACGCGCTTCGGCGGTACCGAGGTGCTGCTGGCACAGCTTGGCTGCCTCCTTGAGGACTCCTTCCGAGATAACATCAGTATCCGTGTGATCCCTTTCAATGCGCACACGTACCCGGGCGCGATCGAGAACATCATCTACAGCTTCGGCGTGGTTCCCGAGCTGGATACGGTTGAAATGGACACATCGCGAGGGCCTGTCTTCTCCGATGCCCCGAATGAACTTCATACCTATCGCGTCATCTTTGGGCGCATTGAGAAGGCGGCACTCACCGACGAGGAGTCGCGCGACCTCATCCGTTCGATTGCTCAAGACCTGAAGGGCTGAGATGTTCCCGAGCAAGTGGCAGAAGTCTTCCTTTAGCAGCGCTGGTGACAATTGCGTCGAGATCCGCACTGTTGATGGCCTGGTCGAACTCCGCGAGTCCGACGACGGCGACCTCATCCTCCGCACCGCCCCCGGCAGGTTCGCCACGTTCCTCCAGGGCATCAAAGCCGGCGAGTTCGACCACCACGGCGATCGCGCCTCCTGAACCCGGTTGCGGCCCCCTCGCGCTTACCGCGCGAGGGGGCCGCAGCGCGCCCTGATCAGCCGCGTTCCCAGCCCTCGCCCGGGCCTCGTGTCACTTTCGCCAGAACAGGTGGTGCGTCACGCCGCTCGGGCTGGGCACGACCTCCAGCTGGAACCGGTCCAGCAGCTCGTCGGGTGACTCCCAGAGCCGCAGCCCGGACCCGAGCTTCACCGGCGAGACCGCCACGTGCATGGTGTCGACGAGGTCGGCGTCGAGGAACTGCCGGATGGTGCTGACCCCGCCGCCGAGCCGGACGTCCTTGCCCTGCGCCGCCTCCCGCGCTTGTTCGAGGACCGAGGCCGGGTCGCCGTCGACGAAGTGGAAGGTGGTGTCGGAGAGGGTGAACGAGGGACGCTCGTGGTGGGTCATGACGAACACCGGGGTGCGGAACGGCGGCTCGTCACCCCACCAGCCGCGCCACTCGTGGTCCTGCCACGGCCCGCGCTGGGGACCGAACTTGTTGCGGCCCATGATCTCGGCGCCGATGTTGCGCGCGTAGTCCCGCGTGAAGTGGTCGTCGAGGCCCCGGCTCCCCCCGGGGTCGGTGCGCATGGGCCAGCTCGCCGTGGCGCCTGCCCAGGCGAACAGCCTCTCGGGACGGATGTGGCCGAAAGGATTCTCCAGACTCTGGTCCTCGCCGGCACCGATTCCGTCACTTGAGACGTTGAAGTTCTGAACTCTCAGGAGCTGAGCCACGTCGTTCCTCCTGCGTTGTCCTGGCCGGAGAAGTCGTCCGTGACCGGCCAGGGATCGGGTGGACGTCCACCTGCATCCAACCGGTGTAGACGTCACAACTGCCAACCCGGCGCACCTTCTCGGCCACCGATTTCCCTCCGGCGAAGTCATCGCCGGCGGATCGGGCAAGGACCGCGGAGGGGCCGCACTGGTGGTGGCCTGGTCGCTCTCCGCGAGGCCGCCGACGGTGGCCTCATTGACCACCACGCTGCGAAACCCGCGCGCCGAATCGTTCCTGCGGCCGTCGCCGGGTGAGCGGCGTGGAGGTTCATGAACTTCCGAGTACCCGTTCGAAGTTGGGCCGGTTTCCAGTAGCGGAAACCTGAACCCCTTGCCCGCGCCCCGGTCGCTTCGGGAGCATCGTCATGAAACCGAGCGAGGAGGCAACAGTGGAGCTGACACGGCTCGTAGGTTCCTGCGATGAGGGCGAGTGCCCGACCCTCTACCTGACGGACCGGGGCACGCTCGCCGTCCAAGGCGAGCGGGTGACAGAGCACGATCTCCGGATTCCGGCTCACGAGACGCTGGTTGAGATTCCCGTCGAGCTCATCCGAAAGGCCGTCCGTGACAACCTCATCTAGGACCCTCGGAGAGTGGCTCTCGCAGTTCAGCCGAGAGGCGTTCCGGCTGGAAACGTTGGACGACTACAGCCAGTCCGGCGGAGTGGACGCTTATCGCGCATTCCTTGCCGGTGAGGAGCAGCCGGAGGAATACAAGACTGCCGGCTGGGTCAAGACGGTGGCGGACGCCACGCGAGCCGGAAAGCGCATGTACCGCGTTCACATCCTTTCGCGCCCGCTCACCGACTATCTGCGATTCGAACTCGCATGGGGATATCACCGGAACATGGCGGCCGGAGAAGAGTTCTTCATTCTCGACACCACCAGTCAGGAGAATCCGACTCCGGAGGCGTCGGACTTCTGGCTCTTCGACGACGAGACTGTGGTCGCGATGAGCTACGAGGACAACGGCAAGTATCTTGGGGCAGAATTCCTCGGCGGCAGCAGGGTCGACGAATTCAGAGCGTGTCGTGACACTGTGATGGCGCATTCCGTGCCGTTCGCGGAGTGGTGGGCAGAGTACGGCAAGTGAACAGGAGTCGGCTCGGGGCGGCGCTGCGGGAACTGCGACAGGCCTCCGGTAAGGAGGCCAAGGTCGTGGCCCGTGGCGCTGTCATGTCTCCGAGCAAGTTGAGCAAGATCGAGACCGGTAAGGTGCCACCCACGGTTGTGGACGTGGAGCGCATCCTCACAGCAATAGGCGTGTCCGAGGAGGTCAAGGCCGCGTACATGGCCACCGCGCGGGCAGAGGCCACGGAGACGACGGCGTGGCGCTTGATCCGGCGCCTGGGCTACCACCGCAAGCAGCAGCAGATCAAAGCGCTGGACGACTCCACCCGACTGCTTCGCCTGTTCCAGCCTTCCCTCGTCCCCGGGTTGTTGCAGACCCCGGAATACGTGCGGGCCGTGTTCGGGAGAAGAGATCTCACGGAGGAGCAGCTGTCACGGGCGGTCGCCGCACGCCTCGCGAGGCAGCAATCTCTCTACGACGCCACCAAGACGTTGCAATTCGTCATCACCGAGCCCGTACTCCGATGGCGCCTCGTGCCGCCCGCAATGATGGCCGGACAACTGGACCGCATCATCTCTGTTTCTCGCCTGCCCCATGTGGATATTCGGATCGTTCCTCTGGCTGCACCGCAGGTCGACGTGCCGGCTCACTCCTTCGCCATCCGGGACGACCGCATGGTCACGGTCGAAACCGTCCATGCCGAGGTGATGGTCACTGACCCGCGAGACGTTGAGATGTATGTTCACAAGTTCGATCGATTTGCGGCTGCGGCATTGTCGGGTGACGAGATGCGGCGCATGGTCGAAGGCGTACGAGACGAGTTCTTGCGGGAACAGGAAAGCTGCTAGCGGCTCGGGAAACACCGACCCTAACTTGAGACTCGCCCGACGGAGGAGGCCGTACAGGCCGACCGCACAGAGCGGTGGCCGGTCCGACCCCGATCAAGGAGAGCCACTGTGACCACTGCGAGCGCAGAACGGATCAGCGGATCGTCGTTGCTCGACAACGACACCTTCGAGTGCATTGCCGCCCGGCTCGTGAAGGACGGCGAAACCCCGGACATGGCCCGGCGGATCCTGGACCAGGCCTTGGCGTTCCTCGCCACCGCCGTCCGTCACCGCGACGTGAGGCTGTCGCCCTCCAAGCAGGTGGACAAGGGCTGGCACAAGCTGATCGAGGACACCGTCCTCTACTTCGGCCTGTGCGAAACCCTCGGCGTCGAGTACATCCACCACGTCCCCACCGACGGCGAGGACGACAAGGCCGCCAGGCCGGACACCATCAGCTACATCGAGGCGGCCCACTTCGTCGTGGACCGCGAGCTTTGGCCGAACCTGGCCGACTGCACCCAGTGCCATGCCGGATGCACGGACAGCCCCAACTCCGGTGGCAAGAAGTAGTACCAGCGCTCCCAGGAGGCTGAAGTGAAGCGGAGGCTGAAGTGGCAGGAGCTACCCGAGGCGGTACGACGTGCCGTGGCCGGCCGGGCAGGCGAACCCCTGGCCGTGGACGACGTTCCTTTCGGGCTCTCCAGCCACTTCGCCGCCGTCCTGCACTGCCCGGACGGCCAAAGGGTGTTCTGCAAGGGCATGGAGGACAGCCGTGACGCCCGTCGCCAGTGCCGAGTCGAGGCGGCCGCCAACCCGCACGTGACGTTCACTTCTCCCGCGTTGATGTGGGACGTGAGCGAGTCGGGGTGGCAACTGCTCGGCTTCGAGTACGTGAGTGGCCGCGTCGCCGACCTCTCTCCGGGATCGCCCGATCTGCCGGAGGTGGCCCGGACGCTGTCAGACGCTGCCGATCGGCTCACCCCTGTGCCCGAAGTCGGCACGCTGCCGCTGTCGAAGCGGTGGGAGCGGTTCGCGGCCTGGGACCGGGTAGCGACCCAAGGTGGCCTCGATCCGTGGGTGGCCGGCCGACTGGACCAGTTGGTCCTCTGGGAGAAGCGCGGTCCTGGGGCGGTGGCGGGTGACACCCTCGCTCACTGTGACCTGTCGAAGTACAACCTGCTGGTGGACGACGGGCACCGATTGCACGTCGTCGACTGGGCGCGCGCCGGTCGGGCAGCAAGCTGGGTCGATACCGCGTTCATGGTGTTGCGGCTGATCGGAGAGGGACACACCCCCGCCTCGGCCGAGCGGTGGGCGCGCACGGTGGGCGTATGGGAGGAGGTCGGCGAGGAGGACATCGTCGCGTTCGCTGTGACCACCGCTGGGATCCGCGCCGTGAGGGCGTCACGCTCCGATGCACCCCCGCACCTGGCCAGGCTCGCGACCCACGCCCTCTCCTGGTGCCGTCACCTGCTGGACTAGGCAAGCCTGGTCGTTCCGGTGTGGCGGCTGCTGTGACGCATTCATGTGATCTGGCTATCAACTGACTCACCGTCTACAACCAATCGGCGTCCGGACGGTCTAACCGACGTCCAACCGGTTCACTCTGGCCCCACTGGTCAGAGAGGAAACCTTCCTTCACTCGGAAAGAGCGAAAACGCTGATGAACCTCCGCCGTGTCTGGGCGTCGGCCGCGACCGCGGTGGTCCTGGGTTCGGTCGCGCTGGCGACCGCTCCGGCCGCCTCCGCGACCGCGACCACCGGTCCCACCGCCACGTCCAGCGCGAGCCCGTCCGCCTCGGCCACGTCCGCCGCCCCGGCCTCGCCGTCCGCGTCGGGCTCGCCCTCGGCCGCCGCACCCACCGGATCGGCCTCGCCGTCCGCCCACGCCTCCGTCTCCGCCTCCGCCACCAAGCCGGGCGGGGCCACCCCCTCCGCCGGCGCCTCCACCGGCTCGGCCTCGCCGTCCGCCGGGCCGTCCACGCCGACCTCCGGCGCGACGCCGTCGGACCTCAAGACGGCCTTCCCCAGCGAGTGCAAGAACTGGCCCGTCGCGGACAAGAAGCCGATCGACACCTCGCTGCCCGGCCTGCCCTCCAAGCTCGAAGCCGGCTCCGGCTGGCACGAGTTCACCTACCGCGCGAGCAACACCACGTCCCAGACCCTCACCCAGGTCGACCTGGACCTGCACATGGGCACCGACGGGCTGGCGGTCAAGGACGTCAGCGAGCTGCTGGTCACCGTCGAGTGGTACGACTCCGCCGCCAAGCAGTGGAAGAACGCGTACCGCTACGACGAGTGGGGCTTCTTCGCCACCGCCCGTACCATCAAGGCCGGCGAGTACGTCGAGGCCAAGATGCGGATCAAGGCCGACGCCAAGGCCCCCACCGCCAACGGCTTCTTCCTCACCAGCGGCTACTCGCTCAGCGAGAACGGCGACTGCGACTTCGGCGACGTGAACCTCTTCAAGTTCACCGTCAACGCCGCCGGCACCCCGGCCGGGAAGCCGGAGGACGCCAAGCCCACCCCGGTGACCCCCGCGGACGCGGCGGCCCTGCCGGGTGTCACCAAGGCCGGCAAGGACGTTCCGCGCAACGAGCGGACCCAGCTCCCGGTCGCCGGGCGGCTCGCCGAGACCGGGTCGTCCTCCGCGACGCCGGTGATCGCGGGCGTCGGCGCTGCCACGCTGGTGGCCGGCACCGCCGCCGTCGTGCTGCTCCGCCGCCGCAAGGGCGGCGCCGCGGCGTAGCGCGGGCGGGGCGGTGGGCGCCGGCCGGATGGTCGGGCGTCCACCGCCCCCGGGCTGTACGGCGAGGCCCGTGCGAGGCGCACCTGCCGGGCCGGTCGTTCACGCGGGGGTTCGGCCCAGGAACCCCGTCAGCTTCTGGCCCACGTGGAAGTCCTGCATGTGGATCCTGCAACTCTTCGTGTCGGCCACGGCGTAGATCGCATCGCAGTAGGCGTTCAGCTCCAGTGCTCCGGCCTCGGGGAGGCCCGTCACACTGAGGTAGATGGTCAGGCCGTTGATGCCGCCACCCGTCACGCGTTCTTTGAACCGCCTCAACCGCAGTCGATCCGTGGGCGGTCGGCCCGGCTCCTTGACGACCCAGTCGCCGCCCTCCCAGACCGACCATTCACCGATGGTCGCGTTGCCGTCGGCAGCGCCCGGCGCCAGCTTCACGCCGGCCGTCAGGACCTCGATGTAGAGCGAGACCTCTTCGAAGTACGTGGTGCTCCAGTGGTCGGGCGCCACGACGTCGATGTACATCTCCACGGTGTCGGGGTGGACGGTGGGGTGTCTGAGCCCGGTGGTTCCGATGAACAGGATCTCGGACTCGCAGGTGGACGGCTCTTTGGTGTACGTGGCCATGAACGGCTCCCTTCGGCACCCCGGGTACCGGTATGCGTTCCGGGGTCTCCCGCAGAGAAAGCCGGACCGGACGGAGATCGGTGGCAAGGGATGAGCGGTCCGGCCTCGGGCGCATTCACGAGATGCACGGTCACTGCGGCACGTTTCATGGAAGCACCGGTGCGACACGGCTGCCAGTCGGGTCGGGTCGGGTCGGGTCGGGTCGGGTCGCCGCGTCGGCGTCACCCGCCCCGGCTGCTCCCGGATGGCTGGGGATTGCTGGGAGTCTGCTGGGAGTCCGGTCAACGGACGGCCAGCGGTACGCCAAGCCGACCGTGTGAGCAGGGTGGATCATCCCGGGATGCCCGGATTCGGCCGGTCAGCGTTCTCCCAGCGCGCGCCCAGGACTCCGCAAGAGCGCCCCGGGAAGCTGTCCGTCATGAAGGTGCTCCCGCGACGGCGTGGTGCCGTCCTCCTGAACTCCGCGCTCGGCGTGGCCCTGGTGGGCGCCGTGGCTCTGGCGTACACGACGTTGGACAGCGGTACCGAGAAGGCCTCCGGCAAGGCTCAGGTCCGGACCGCGACCGTGGCCAAGGGCACGGTCCTGGCCACCGTGTCCGGAACCGGCACGCTGGCCTCGCCCACCGACGCGGCCCAGGACTTCACCACGGGCGGGAAACTCACCGCCGTCAAGGTCGCGGTGGGCGACAGCGTCAAGAAGGGGCAGGTGCTGGCGACCGTCGACACCACGACCGCCCAGCAGCAGGTGGACGCCGCCCAGTCCGCACTGAACACGGCGAACGCCAACCTCACCAAGGCCCAGGCCGGGGTCACCACCACGACGACCCAGCAGATCCCGGCGACCGCGCAGCCGTCCAGCGGTGGCGGCGGCGCGGGTGGTGGGGAGCGCGGAGCGGGCACGAGCAGTGCGCCCGCTCCGCAGACCACCACCATCACCACCACCAAGGTGGACGACGCCGCGGTGGCCCAGGCCCAGCAGCAGGTGGCCACCGCGCAGACCAACCTCTCCAACGCCCAGACGGCGCTGGCCGGGACGACGCTCACCGCCTCGGTGGACGGTACGGTCGCGTCCGTCTCGGGCAAGGCCGGCGACACCGTGGGCGGTGGCACCTCAAGCACCTCGGGAAGCGCCAAGTCCAGCAGCAGCACCACGACTTCGGCCGCTCCGAGCGGCTTCATCGTGCTGACCAACCCGACCGGGATGCAGGTCAGCGCCAACTTCTCCGAGCTGGACTCGCTCAAGCTGAAGAAGGGCGAGGCGGCCACCGTCACCCTGAACGCGCAGTCCGACACCAAGCTCAACGCCACCGTGCTGTCGGTCAGTTCGCTCCCGGCGAGCAGCGGCGGCAGCGGCGGTGCGGCCGCCGTCCAGTACGCGGCGACCTTGCAGATCAGCGGGGACACCAGCAAGCTGCGGACCGGGCTCAGCGCGACCGTCTCCGTGGTCACCGGCGAGGCCGACAACGCCCTGTCGCTGCCGACCGCGGCGCTGGCCGGCACCGGCAGCAGCCGGACCGCGACCGTGGTGCACCCGGACGGGACGACCGAGCGGGTCGATGTCGGCGTGGGCGTCGAGGGCGACACCACCGTGCAGGTGGTCTCCGGTCTGAAGGAGGGCGACAAGGTCGAACTCGCCACCACCAGCGGCACCAACGGCTTCCCGAACGGCTCCTTCCCGGGCGCGAACGGCGGTCAGGGCGGCCGGGGCGGCGGCGGAGCGGGCGGCGCCGGCGTGGCCGGGATCGGCAGCGCCGCCGGCGGTGCCGGTGGTGGCGGCGCGGGCCGAGGCGGTAACCGCGGATGAGGCGCCACGTCATCGACAACCGGGTGCCCTCCGCACCACCGCCGGTCATCCAGATCCGCAGCCTGACCAAGTCCTACGGACACGGCGACGCCATCGTGCACGCGTTGCGGGGCCCCTCCGACCCGGCCACCGGGGAGCCGTTGGGCGTCGGCCTGGACATCGAGCAGGGCGACTTCGTCGCGGTGATGGGCAGTTCGGGCTCCGGCAAGTCCACCCTGATGAACATCCTCGGCTGCCTGGACGTCCCGACCTCGGGCCGCTACCTGCTGGACGGCATCGACGTCGGCCACCTGGACGAGCAGCAGCTCTCCCTGGTCCGCAACCGCAAGATCGGCTTCATCTTCCAGTCCTTCAACCTCGTCCCCCGCACCACCGCCCTCGCCCAGGTCGAGCTGCCGCTCGCCTACGCGGGCGTGCGGGCCGCCGAACGGCGCCGCCGGGCGCTGGCCGCGCTGTCGCTGGTCGGCCTGGCCGAGCGTGCCGGGCACCGGCCCAACGAGCTCTCCGGCGGTCAGCAGCAGCGCGTCGCGGTGGCCCGGGCCCTGGTCACCGCCCCGGCGATGCTGCTCGCCGACGAGCCCACCGGAAACCTGGACAGCCGCTCGACCGAGGAGGTGCTGGCGATCATCGACGGCCTCAACGCGACCGGCCGCACGGTCGTGCTGATCACCCACGAGGACGAGGTCGCGCTGCACGCCAAGCGGGTGATCCGGCTGGTCGACGGCGCGATCATCAGCGACGTCCGGCAGGCCCCGGCGGAGGGGCCGCCGCCCGCCCTGCGCGCCGCGTCCGAGGCCCGGGGGGTGCTCGCGTGATCCTCTGGCAGATGCTCCGCTTCGCCGTCGGCGGCCTGGCGGCCAACAAGGTGCGCTCCGCCCTGACCATGCTCGGGGTGCTGATCGGCGTCGCGTCGGTGATCCTGCTGCTCGCGGTCGGCAACGGCTCCTCGGAGGCGGTCAAGGAGTCGATCACCTCGCTCGGCACCAACTCGCTGACGGTCAGCTCCGGCGCGTCCTTCGGCGGCTCGCGCACCGCGTCCACCACGAAGAAGCTCACGGTCGCCGACGCCAAGGCGCTGGCGAGCGACACCGAGGCGACCGCGATCAAGTCCGTCGCGCCGGTGGTCACGACCAGCGGCACCGCGCTGTACGGGGACATCTCGTACAGCCCGGGCTCGATCGTCGGCACCTACCCGGCGTACTTCGAGACGGCCAACCAGAAGATCGGCCACGGCGAGTACTTCTCCAACGACGACGTGCTCGGCTCCCGGAAGGTCGCCGTGCTCGGCGCCACCACCGCCAAGCAGCTGTTCGCCACCGCCGACCCGGTCGGCAAGCAGATCACCGTCGGCGGCACCCCGCTCACCGTGGTCGGCGTGCTCCAGGCCAAGGGCGGCACCGGCTTCACCGACCCGGACGACGTGGTGATCGCCCCGTTGCCGACCGTGCAGAACGCCTTCACCGGCTTCGGTTCGGTCAACCAGATCCTGGTGCAGGCCACCTCCGCGGACACCACCACCACCGCGCAGTCCGAGATCACCCGGGTGCTGCTCGGCACCCATGCGATCGCCGACCCGAGCAAGGCGGACTTCCGGATCAGCAACCAGGCCTCGCTGCTCACCGCCCGCGAGTCCACCACGAAGACCTTCACGGTGCTGCTGGGTGCGGTGGCCGCGATCTCGCTGCTGGTCGGCGGGATCGGCATCACCAACATCATGCTGGTCACCGTCACCGAGCGGACCAGGGAGATCGGCATCCGCAAGGCGCTCGGTGCGCCGCGCGGGGTGATCCTCGGGCAGTTCCTTACCGAGTCCACCCTGCTCTCGGTGATCGGCGCCGGGCTCGGCGTGCTGGCCGGGATCGCCGGCTCGCACTTCAGCATCGTCGGCATCAAGCCGGTGGTGATCCCCGAATCGGTGCTCGGCGCGTTCGGCATCGCCGTCGCCATCGGCCTGTTCTTCGGCAGCTACCCCGCCAACCGGGCCGCCTCGCTGCGCCCGATCGACGCCCTCCGGCACGAGTGACCCCGCGTAGCCCGTACGCAGCCCACGAGTAGCCCACGAGTAGGACGAGACACCCATGAGCAACGAGATCGAGCCGCGCACCCCGGCCGAGCAGGTCGCCCTGCTCTCCACCGCGCCGGACGCCCGGGACGTCACCGCGGAACTGGCAGCACCCCCGCGCCGCAAGCTGCCCTGGCTGAGCCTCGCCCTGGGAGGCGCGGTGATCGCCACGGCCGCCTTCGCGGGCGGCGTCTGGTACCAGCAGGGCCACGGCTCCGGCGGGTCCGGCAAGGCGGTGGCAGGCGGCCAGCAGCCCAGGGCGGCGGCGTCCGGCTTCGGCGGGCAGAACGGCAACCGCCGCAACGGCCAGGGCGGCCAGGGCGCGGGCCAGGGCGGTCCGGGCGCTGGCGGCCAGGGCGCCGGGGGGCAGGGCGGCTTCACCCGCGGCACGGTCAAGGCCGTCGACGGCACCACGGTCTACCTCACCGACGCCAACGGCAACACCGTCAAGGTGACCACCGGCGACGCCACCAAGGTGCAGCTCAACAAGGAGGGCAAGGTCACCGACCTCCAGCCCGGCCAGAGCGTCACCGTGATGGGCACGCCGGACGCGAACGGCGGCTACAACGCCACCCAGCTCGTCGAGGGCGCCTCCGGCTTCGGCGGCGGGAACCGAAACCCGTCCGGCGGCTGACCCCGCAGCTGCCGGACGTTTCGCGAGGCCCTCGCCCCTGGTGGGCGGGGGCCTTCGCGCGTGTGCGTGGCCCGGCGGGCGGCCGAAGGACCGGTCACCCGGGCCGGACCTGCCCGGTCTCCTGCCGACGGTTGCCCGATCAGCCCGGATTTCGAGGCCCGAGGAGCTGCACGAAAAGCCCATCTAGCGTCAGATTCCTTGTATGACACGGCAGTTGGGCAGTGGAATCCCGGCCGTCCGTGGGGTCTCCGCCTCGACACCTATCGATCAAAGTGTTCTGATGATCGAACTGTAGGGCTGAAATTTCCGAACATCATCTGACCTGTGTCGGAGAAGCGAGGGAACGGTGCGGACTGTTCGCGGCGTGGCCGTCCTGCTGGCCGTGGGGGTCGTCGCGACCTTCACCCTGGCCACGGGAGACTCCCGCCCGGACAGACCGACCGCCGCCGACGTCGCTCCTTCGACCCCCGCACCCGGCCCGAGCGGCACACCGTCCGGCAGCCCCAGCACCGGCCCCGGCACCAGTCCGAGCCCCAGCCCCTCGCCGACCTGGGACGGCCAGGTCAAGGTGCTCGGTGACGGTTCCACCTCCGACACCGGTCCGCAGCCCGGGCAGCCCACGCCCGAGAAGCTGAAGCCCGGCGAGAAGCCGCCGCAGTTCGTGGTGTTCTCCTGGGACGGGGCGCTGGAGGGCGACGACCACCTGTTCTCGCGCTTCCGGAAGCTGGGCGAGGAGAACGACGCCCGGATGACGTTCTTCCTGAGCGGCATCTACACCGTGCCCAAGTCCCGGCGCGCGCTCTACCGTCCGCCGCAGCACGACGTCGGCGCCGCCTCCATCGACTTCGCCACCGACGCCCACATCAAGGACACCCTGGAGCAGGTGCGCCTGGCCTGGCAGGCCGGGAACGAGATCGGTACCCACTTCAACGGGCACTTCTGCGGCGACAAGGGCGGCGGCGCCTGGACCACCGAGGAGTGGAAGAGCGAGCTCGACCAGGCGGTCTCCTTCGTCACCAACTGGAAGACCAACACCGGCTTCAAGGACCTCCCACCGCTGCCCTTCGACTACACCAAGGAGCTGGTCGGAGGCCGCGCCCCCTGCCTGGAGGGCCAGAAGGCCCTGCTCCCGGCCGAGAAGGCGGCCGGCTTCCGGTACGACGCCAGCTCGCCGGGCGAGTTCCAGGTCTGGCCCGGCAAGAAGGGGGACATCTGGAACTTCCCGCTCCAGCTGCTGCCCTACCCGGGCAGGTCGACCCAGGGTCTCGCGATGGACTTCAACTTCCTCGCCGGCCAGTCCGGGGACAGCACCAAGGGCGACCCGAAGAAGTACGCCGCGTGGGAGAAGGAGACCCGCGACACCTACCTCGCCGGCTTCGAACGGGTCTACAACGGCAGCCGGGCCCCGCTCTTCATCGGGAACCACTTCGAGACCTGGAACGGCGGCATCTACATGCAGGCCATCGAGGACGTGATGAAGAGCGTCTGCAAACGCGACGGCGTCCGCTGCGTCTCGTTCCGCCAGGTCGCCGACTGGCTGGACGCCCAGGACCCCAAGGTGCTCGACAGGCTGCGCCAGCTGGACCCCGGGCAGCCGGCCGACTGGTCGCGCCTGGTCAAGTGATTCGGTTGGTCGAGTGACCCGGCTGGCCAAGTGATCCGGCCGGTCGAGTGACCCGGCCCGGGCGGCCGCGGGGCCCGCATCCGCCCGGGCCGCCCGGCCGCCCCTACCGGCGGCTCGCGTCCGCCCGGCTCTCCTGGCCACCGGCCGTCCTCATGTACGAGGTCCAGATCCGGGTGGGCAGCTCGGAGTCCGGGGTGTCCGGGGCCGCGCCGCCCAACCCCTCCAGCGAGAGCAGCTTCATGTCCTTCAGGTCCGCCCGGAAGACGGTCACGGCCGTGGACACCTGCCCGTTGTAGCCGACGAACCACCCCGCCGTGCGGTCCGCGGTGGTACCGGGCTTCCCGGCCAGGTCCGGCCCGGCCCCCGCCACCGGCGCGGCGCTCCCGGTGCGGACCGCGTCCTTGAGCGCCGCGTCCACCTCCCCGGCGGCCGCCGGCGTCAGCGCCTGCACGGCGGTCGGCAGGCGCAGCGCGAGCGGTTCGCGGTTCCGGGTGATGCCGAGCACCGAGTAGGGGTCCGTGTGGCTGCCTCCCGCCCCGAAGGCGGCGTACGCGTCGGCGGTCCTGATCGCGCTCGGCGTGGAGTTCCCGACCCCGAAGGCCGGCACCAGCTCGCCGATGCTGGCCGGGAGCAGGCCCAGGTCCGCGGCGGTCTTCTGCACGCGGTCCAGGCCGACATCCATGCCGAGCTGCATCATCGGCCCGTTGACGGACTGCTCCACCGCGCTCCTCAGGGTGACCTTGCCCCAGTCCCGCCTGCCGTCGTTGGCGGTCTTCACGATCTTCCCGTCGCGCCCCCAGTACGGCCCCTCCGGGGTCATCACGTTCACGCCGTTGTCGCCGTTGTAGGTGGTGGTGGGCAGCACCGGGGTCCGGCTGCCGTCCCGTTGGCGCTGCACGCCCTGGCTGAGCCCGGCGGCGTACACCAGCGGGGTGAAGGCCGAACCGATCGGCACCGTGGAGGTGTTGGCGCTGTTGAAGCCCTGCTTCAGGTAGTCGGGGCCGCCGTAGAGCGCGACGATCCTCCCGTCGGGGGCCACCGAGGCGGCGCCGACCCGCAGGAACCGGTCGGTGTCGCGGCCGGCGGGGTCGATCCCCTTGGTGGCGTCCTGCACCGCGGCGGCCAGGGCGTCGACCCTCGGCTTCTCGAAGGTGGTGTGTATCTGGTGGCCGCCGAGGTCGAACTGGGCCGCCGTGATGTCGCTGTGGCTCTCGACGTAGTTCCTGGCCATGTCCACCAGGTACCCGACCTGGCCGCTCAGTCCGGCCGCCTTCGGCTGGGTCCGGGGCTCGGGGAACACCGTGTACTTGGCGCGTTCGGCGGCGGAGAGCTTGCCGGCCTTCACCATCCGGTCCAGGATCCAGGACCACCGGTCCTCGGCCCGTCGGTGGTTGTCCGCGCTGATCGCCGGATCGAACTGCCCGGCCCCCTTCAGCAGGGCTGCCAGGAAGGCGCCCTCGCTCGGGTCGAGCTGCGAGACGTCCTTGCCGTAGTACGCCGCCGCGGCACGTTCGATGCCGTAGCTGCCGCGCCCGAACCAACTGGTGTTCAGGTAGCCGGCCAGGATGTCCCGCTTGCTCATGCGATGGTCCAGTTTGATCGCGATGACGATCTCGCTGAGCTTGCGGGAGATGTCCTGGCGCTGGTTCAGATAGCTGTTCTTGACGTACTGCTGGGTGATGGTCGAGCCGCCCTGGGTGTCGCCGCCCGAGGCCATCTGATAGATCGCGCGGCCGATGCCCGTGACCGAGATCCCCGGATCCGAGTAGAAGGTCTCGTTCTCGGCGGCCAGCACGGCCCACTGCACCGGCTGCGGCACCCGGTCCAGCGGCACGTCCTGCCGGTTGACCTCGCCGATCCGCGCCATCTCGGTGCCGTCCGCCCAGTAGTAGACGTTGTTCTGCTGGGTGGCGAAGGAGTTCATGTCGTCCGGGACGTCGGTCTTCGCGAAGAACCAGGCCAGCCATCCCGTCAGGACCGCCACCCCGGTCCCCGTCACCAGGAGCAGCTGCCGCCAGGACGGGAGCCAGCGGCGGACCCCGCGCCGCCCTCTGCGCGGGTAGTCGATCCGCCGCAGCGGGTTCCACCGCCGCTGTCCGGGCTTCTCCTTCTCGGCCCCTTGCTGAGCACGCACAGTCCGGTCTCCTAGCCGTTCGTGAGGACAGACCCCCCGAAGACGCAGACGCGGTGGGGGCGGCATCGCGACGGCCCGTCAGGACCGGATGTGATCACGGTCATACTGCGCGGGGTGGCCGGGTGGCGACCTCAATCGGGTACCCCCGCAGCGCCGTTGGCCACGCGATCGACACCGCGGCCGTGGGTGGTGGGCAACTCCGGGGCGGCCGGGCGGGTCCGTGGTCGCTGCCGATCCCGCCGTGGAACCCCTCTCGCGGCTCGCCGGGCGCGGTGTCCGCGGCGCCCGGGTGCGCCGAGCGGCATGGTGGCATACGTCACATCCGGGGCGGCCGCAGTCCGCCGGAGTGCCTCGTCCACCCGACCCGCACGGACGGCCCCGTGAGGGAGGCCGCCCGTGAACCGGCTCGGCGGACCGTCACCGGTCCGCCGGCCGCCGCCCACCCGCCGGAGGCCCTCCCCGGCCGCAGGCGTTCCCCGGGGTGCCCGGGGTGCCCGGGGCGTCCCCGCCCGTGCGCACACCATCGAAGGCCGCCCGCCAGGCCTGTCCGTTCGATTCCGCCCGATAAGGTGTTAATCCAACATTCATCGATGGCGCATAGCCTCCCCGGGCTAGCCTCAAGCTGAACACCATCGTCCGACCGGGAGGCAGAACCCCCGTGCAAGGCACTGTGTCCACACCAGGAACCTCCGCGGTGGCCGGCGGCCCGGGGGAGGCGTTCCTCCTCGTCGTCGACGACGAACCCAACATCCGCGAGCTGCTCTCCGCCTCGCTCCGGTTCTCCGGCTTCCGGGTCGCCTCCGCCGCCAGCGGCACCGAGGCGCTCGCCCTGATCGCCGCCGAACGCCCCGACCTGGTCGTCCTCGACGTCATGCTCCCCGACCTCGACGGCTTCACCGTGGTCGAGCGGCTGCGCGAGCAGACCAGCCGCGGCCAGATCACCGGCCCCGCCCACAGCCACCACGGCGACCACCTGCCGGTGCTCTTCCTCACCGCCAAGGACGGCGTCGGCGACAAGGTCCAGGGCCTGGCGGCCGGGGCCGACGACTACGTGACCAAGCCGTTCAGCCTGGAGGAGCTGATCGCCCGGATCCGGGCCATCCTGCGCCGGGCCGGCGGCCCCACCGAGGACGGCCGGCTGGTCGTCGCCGACCTCACCCTCGACCCGGTCGCCCACGAGGTCACCCGCGGCGGCGCCTCCGTCGCGCTCTCCCCCACCGAGTTCAAGCTGCTGCACTACCTGATGGCCAACGTCGGCCGGGTGGTCTCCAAGGCGCAGATCCTCGACCACGTCTGGGCGTACGACTTCGGCGGCGACCTCTCCATCGTCGAGTCCTACATCTCCTACCTGCGCCGTAAGCTCGACTCCGGGCCCGCCCACGGCCCCAAGCTCATCCACACGGTGCGCGGCATCGGCTACGCGCTGCGCCGCCCCCCGCAGAACTGACGGAACCCCTCCGATGCTCACCCGGCTGTCCCTGCGCGCCCGGCTGCTCGTCCTGGTGCTCGCCCTGGTCACCACCGGGCTCGCCGTCAGCGACACCATCGTGCTCGGCACCGTCCGGATGCAGCTGGTGCAGCGGCTCGACGACCAGCTCCAGCGCTTCGCCGAACCGCTCTCGAAGCGCGCCCCCGGCCGGATCACCTGGCCGGACAACAGGCAGCCGTCCGTCACCGGCAAGCGGTCCGCCCCGAACTACCTGGCGGCGCTGCCGAGCCAGTACCTCGTCCAGTACCTCTCGGGCGACGGCAAGGTCCAGCAGGTCGTCCGCCAGCCCGTCTCCGACAACGACCCGGCGCCGCAGCTGGCCGGGTTCGACCCGGCGGCCACCACCGCCGACACCCCGTTCGACCTGCCCGACCAGCGCGGCCAGCGCACCTGGCGGGCGCTGCTCCTGCCACTCCAGCGGCAGACCGCCCCCGCCAGCGTCTTCGCCGCGCCGGCCCCCACCCCGGCGTACCTGATGGTCGCCGTCTCACGCGAGGACATCGACGCCACCGTCGGACGGCTGCGCACCGCCTTCCTGGGCATCGGCGGCGCGGTGCTGGTGCTGATCGCGGTGCTCGGGTTCTTCGCCGTCCGGGCCGGGCTGCGGCCGCTGCGCCGGATCGAGGCGGGCGCCGAACTGATCGCCTCCGGCGAGCTCTCCCACCGGATGCCCGCCCTCCCGCCGAGCACCGAGGTCGGCCGGCTCTCCATTGCGCTCAACGGCATGCTCACCCAGATCGAGGCCGCGTTCGCCGCCCGCGCCGAGTCCGAGGCGCGGATGCGGCGGTTCGTCGCCGACGCCTCGCACGAGCTGCGCACTCCGCTGGCCGGCATCCGCGGCTTCGCCGAGCTGTACCGGATGGGCGCGCTGCCCACCGACGCCGACGTCCGGCGGACGATGGCCCGGATCGAGAACGAGGCCGTCCGGATGGGCACCCTGGTCGAGGACCTGCTGGTGCTCGCCCGGATCGACGAGGAGCGCCCGCTCGACCTGGCCCCGATGGACCTGCGCACCCTCGCCGCGGACGCCCTGCACGACCTCACCGCCCTCGACCCGTCCCGCCCGGTCGCCCTCACCGGTCCCGCGGGGACGGGTGCCCCCGGCCCGGCGCCCGTCGTCGGTGACGAGGCCCGGCTGCGGCAGGTGGTCACCAACCTGGTCGGCAACGCCGTCAAGCACACCCCGCCCGGCACCCCGGTCCGGATCGGCGTCGGCACCGTGGACGGCCTCTGCCTCCTGGAGGTCGCCGACTCCGGCCCCGGCCTCACCGCCGACCAGGCCGCCCTGGTCTTCCACCGCTTCTACCGGGTCGACGCCTCCCGCAGCCGCCACGACGGCGGCGGCGCCGGCCTCGGCCTCGCCATCGCCACCGCCCTCACCCACGCGCACGGCGGCACCCTCACCCTGCACACCGCGCCCGGCATCGGCGCCACCTTCCGCGTGGAGCTCCCGCACCAGCGCTGAGGCGCCGTCGCCGAGGTGCCCGCGCCGAGGCACTCGCCGGCCAGGTGGGCCGGTGGGTCCGGTGGGCCGGTGGGTCCGGTGGGCACTGCCGTACCTGGCGTGGCGTCAGTTCCTCTGCGAACCAGGAAGTCCGGCGGCCTCCCTTCCTGCCGGAAAGCGGCATGGAGCGTACGGAACCCGTATGCATAAGATCAGCCCGCTGAGCGGTAATGACCGCTCTGACAACGGCTTTTGCTGTTCTTCGATCCGAAAGGGATCACCGTGAACCTCCGCCGTACTCTGGTTTCGGCTGCCATGATCGCCGCCGTGGTCTCGCCCGCCGCCGTGTTCTCCGGGGCACCCGCCTTCGCGGCACCGGCTTCGACGGCCCAGACCCAGAACGACACGGCTTCGATCGCCGCACTGGAGAAGGCCGCCGCCGACGCCGCCAAGGCGTACGACGCGGCCGTCGCCGCCGAGGCCGCGCAGCAGGCCAAGGTCGAGGCCTTCATGAACGACTCGCAGCCCTACCTGGGCAAGCTCGAAGCGGCCCGGGCCGCCGCCAAGGAGACCGCCGCCGCCAAGGCCACCGCCGACAAGGAGCTGGCCGCAGCCACGGCCGCCACCGCGAAGCTCGACGACCCGGCGACCACGGAGGACGAGCGGGTCGCCATCCTGACCCGCCTGCACAAGGCCACCGACGCGGCCAAGGCCGCCGACGCCGCCAACGCCACCGCGGAGAAGGCCAGGACCGCCGCCGGCAACGCCCTCGACGACGCCAGGGTCGCCGAACTCCGGAAGCTGTACACGCTGGGCGAGGCCAAGAAGGCCGCCGCAGCCGCCAAGGCCACCGCTGACAAGGCCCTCGCCGACGCCAAGGCCGCCGACGCCCAGCAGCCTGCCAAGGAGAACACCCCGCCGGCCCCCGCCGACTCCACCGGCACCCAGCAGCCGGGCGCCGTCACCCCGGTCGCGGACACCGCCGTCACGACGGCCGGCGACACGAGCACCACCAAGAGCAGCACCAAGAGCACGACCGCCACCTCGGCGAAGACGACCACCTCGACCACGTCCACCACCTCGACCACGTCGACCACCTCGGCCGCCGAGCTGGCCGAGACGGGTTCGAACCCGGCCACCCCGTACCTCGCGCTGGGCGCGGGCCTCGCCATCAGCCTGGGCGCCGCGGCCGTCCACGTCTCCCGCCGCAAGGCCGGCCAGACCGCCTGACCGCCCGTTCGCGCCCGTTCGGGAGGCGGCCGCGAACTCGATGCCGTGGGGGAGGCCGGTGCACCGGCCTCCCCCACGGCATTCCGCGCAGAGCTGTTCCACCGGGGGTCACCGGCGGTCGTCGGGGCTGACCCCCTCCCCTGTCAGGCCCTGGGCCAGCAGCCCCGCCTGGAAGCGGGAGGTGGCGCCGAGGGCGGTCATGACCTCGGCGACGCGGCGGCGGTAGGTGCGCAGCGAGAGGCCGAGCAGGCGGGCCCCGGTCTCGTCGGTGTGGCCGGCGGCGAGGGTGCGGAGGATGTGCCGGGCCTGCTCGGTGAGGTCCGGCGGGGCGGCGCAGTCGGCGAGGTCGGTGGCGGTCTCCCAGGTGGCGCGGAACAGCGAGCGGACGCCGTCGACGACCTCCGGCGAGTGCACCACGGTGTACGTCCGGACGCCGCGCACCGGTGCGCCGGCCAGGATCGCGGTGCGCCGGTCGATGATGATCGCCTCGCGGGCCAGCGGTCCGTCGCAGATCCGGACCTCGATGCCGGAGGCGGCGATCCGCAGCAGCCGCCGCACCGACTCCGGGTCGGCCATCGCCCGCCGGGTGTACAGCTTGCGCATGGTGAGGCCGGGGACGACGTGCGGCCGCTTGCCCTCGCGGAAGGCGGCGTTGACGCCGGTGGACCAGGTCACCAGGTCGGCGGCCGCGACCAGGAACTCCTCGCGGGAGCCGACGAAGAGGTGGCCGGCGAGCCGGACGAGCTCCTCCTCGCCGTGCAGGGTGATGATCCGATCGGTACTCATGGCAGCAAGCTGCCAGATCGGACGGCGGATTGGCGAGCGCGCCGGAGTCTTGATGCCATGACGACCTCACCTCATGTCACCGCGTCCGGCTCCCTGCTCCTCGGCGGCGACCTGCCGGTGTCCCGGATGGGCTTCGGCGCGATGAAGCTGCCCATGCGGGACTGGCAGGGCCCGGCCTGCGATCCCGAGCAGAGCCGTGCCGTGCTGCGCCGGGCGGTCGAGCTCGGCATCGACCACATCGACACCGCGTGGTTCTACTTCTTCCGGGACGTCTTCGCCAACACGCTGATCCGGGAGGCCCTGTACCCCTACCCGGAGAACCTGGTGATCGCCACCAAGGTCGGCCCGGGCCGCGAGCCCGACGGCACCTGGATGAACCCGGCCGGCCCGGCGGAGCTGCGCGAGGCCGTCCACCGCAACCTGCGGGAGCTGGGTGTGGACCGGCTCGACCTGGTGTACCTGCGGCGGATGCCCAGCCAGTCGTCGATCTCCGCGCCCTTCGAGGCCCTGGCCGCGATGCGCGAGGAGGGGCTGATCCGGCACCTCGGCGTCAGCAACGTCAGCGCGGCGCAGCTCGCCGAGGCGGAGGCGATCGCGCCGGTGGTCGCGGTGCAGAACAAGTTCAGCGTCCTGGACACCGAGCACGGCGACGGGATGCTGGCGGACTGCGAGGCCCGGGGCATCGGCTTCGTCCCGTTCTTCCCGCTCGGCGGCACCGGCGTGCCCGACCACCCGGCGCTCCGGCGGGTCGCCGAGCGGCACGGTGCCACCCGGGCCCAGGTGATGCTGGCCTGGCTGCTCGCCGTCTCGCCGGCGGTCCTGGCCATCCCGGGCACCTCCTCGCCGGCCCACCTGGACGAGAACGTGGCCGCGGCCTCGCTGCGGCTGGGGCCGGAGGACCTCGCGGAGTTGGCGGCACTGGCCCAGGAGTCCGCTGCCATTTCCCAGGGGCGGTAGGTAAATCCGTCTAATTCTGGGGGAGTTTTGCCGTCGGTCCAGCGGGAAGGCCGCCGCCGACGGGGAATCCGCAGAACGACGAAGGGCCGTTTCCGATGCCGCTGCCGCCGCCCGGGCCGGGCGTTTCCTTCCGGCGCGATCTCAGTGAGTGGCGGATCGCGCTCGTGGCCTGGCGGCTGCTGGTCCTCCAGGCCTCCCACCCGGTGGTCTCGGCCGGGATGACCGAGCACTCCACCTATCGCGGCCACCCCTGGCGGCGGGTCGAACACACCATGGGCAGCGGCCAACGGCTGTTCCAGGCCGACGAGGAGGCGCTGCACCGCGAGGTCGGGCGACTCGACCGCGCCCACCGGCGGATCCGCGGCACCACCCCGGACGGCCGGCCGTACGACTCCCACGACCCGGCCACCCGGGCCTGGGTGCTCCTCACCCTCTTCGAATCCGTCGTCACCATGCGGGAGTTGAGCGGGGACCGGTACACCGCGACCGAACTGGAAGCGGTGTACGGGGAGTTCACCGCGGTCGTCGCCGCGTTCCGGTTGCCCGAGGGCTCCCTGCCGCGCACGGCGGCCGAACTCCCCGGCTACTTCCGCACGATGGCGCGCGAGCAGCTGGAGTTCACCGACCAGGCGCGCCACCTGCTGTACGAGATGCTGCACGAGGCGCCCTGCCCGCGGCGGCTGCACTGGCTCGGGCCGGCCGGCTGGCGGCTGCTGCGGGCGGTCGCCGCCCGGGTCGCCACCGCCCTCACCGTCGCCGACCTCCCGGCCGTCTACCGCGAGCGCTTCGGCCTGGTCCGCACCCGCCGCGCGGCCCTGCTCTCCCGGGTGCTGCACCACGGCGGCCGGGCACTGATGACCAGGCTGCCCGAGCGGCGCCGCTACCGCTTCCGGCGGCCGGCCGTGCCGCCCCGGCGCCGCCCGCCCCGGCAGGACACCCGGCCGCCCCGGCTGGACCGGTTCTTCGACCAGGTCCTCGACCAGACGGGCGACGGCTACGTCACCGCACACGACCTCCAGGCCATGGCGCACAACGTCTGCTGGCAGCTGGAGCTCACCGAGGAGGCCGAGGACCGCGTCCGCGCCGCCTTCGAGGACTGGTGGGGGCAGCTGCGCGCGACCATGGACACCGACGGCGACGGGCGGATCGGCCGGGCCGAGTTCGTCGCCGCGACCCTGGCCGGCTGCGACCGCGACCCCGACTACCTCGAACGCGGCCTGCTGCCCGCCCTGCGCGCCGTCTTCGCCGCCGCCGACACCGACGGCAACGGCACCCTCGACGCCGACGAGTACCGCGCGGTGTTCGGCGGACGCCGCGTACACCCCGCCGAACTCTCCCACGGGTTCCGGCAGTTGGACGTGGACGGGGACGGCGTCATCACCGAGGTGGAGTTCCTCCGCGGGTTCACCGAGTACTTCACCGCCCGCGGCCCCTCGACCGCCGGAACCCATCTGCTGGGGCGGCCCTGACCGCGGCCGCCCGCCGCCCGCCGCCCGCCGCCCGCCGCCCGCCGCCCGCCGCCCGCCGCCCGCCGCCCGCCGCCCGCCGCCCGCCGCCCGCCGCCCGCCGCCCGCCGCCCGCCGCCCGCCGCCCGCCGCCCGCCGCCCGCCGCCCGCCGCCCGCCGCCCGCCGCCCGCCGCCCGCCGCCCGCCGCCCGCCGCCCGCCGCCCGCCGCCCGCCGCCCGCCGCCCGCCGCCCGCCGCCCGCCGCCCGCCGCCCGCCGCCCGCCGCCCGCCGCCCGCCGCCCGCCGCCCGCCGCCCGCCGCCCGCCGCCCGCCGCCCGCCGCCCGCCGCCCGCCGCCCGCCGCCCGCCGCCCGCCGCCCGCCGCCCGCCGCCCGCCGCCCGCCGCCCGCCGCCCGCCGCCCGCCGCCCGCCGCCCGCCGCCCGCCGCCCGCCGCCCGCCGCCCGCCGCCCGCCGCCCGCCGCCCGCCGCCCGCCGCCCGCCGCCCGCCGCCCGCCGCCCGCCGCCCGCCGCCCGCCGCCCGCCGCCCGCCGCCCGCCGCCCGCCGCCCGCCGCCCGCCGCCCGCCGCCCGCCGCCCGCCGCCCGCGGGCCCGGCTGCCGCCCAGCGTCACCCCGACGACGCCCGGCACCCCGGCCGGCCGCCCGGCCATCGACTCGATGATCGTCCGCATCGTCCGCATGGAGAGGGAGTCTGGGACGGGCCGGAAAACACCCTTGCGGGGGAGCCGGGGGGCGGTCCTAGGATCGGGGTACGGCATCGCGTGTCGGTCACCGTCCGGGTGAGGCATGGAGGTAGCCCGTGAGTGCCTTACGGAGGCATTCGAAACATGGCAGTCCAGTTCAACCACACGATCGTCCACGCCCGGGACAACCGGGAGTCCGCCGAGTTCCTGGCGGGAGTCCTCGGCCTTGAGGTCGGGGCCCAGTGGGGGCCGTTCGTCCCCGTGGCCACGGACAACGGCGTCACCCTCGACTTCGCGACGGTCCCGGCGGAGTCGATCGTCCTGCAGCACTACGCGTTCCTCGTCTCGGACGAGGAGTTCGACGCGGCCTTCGCCCGGATCGAGGCGGACGGCATCGCCTACTACGCCGACCCGCACATGAAGCTGCCCGGCGAGATCAACCACCACCACGGCGGCCGGGGGCTGTACTTCCTCGACCCGGCCGGCCACGGGCTGGAGATCATCACCCGCCCGTACGGCAGCCACTAGGCCGAAGCGGACGGTCCGGCGCCTGTCAAGCGCCGGACCGTCCAAGAACATCACCGCACTCGCCCGGCCGCTCGTTGTGGCCGACCCGGGCGACTTCGCAGACTGTGCGCACGGCATCGCCGCCGGTCAAACCCACCC
Source organism: Streptomyces sp. CB01881 (assembly GCF_002953255.1). Taxonomy (GTDB): domain Bacteria; phylum Actinomycetota; class Actinomycetes; order Streptomycetales; family Streptomycetaceae; genus Kitasatospora. The sequence continues at coordinate 6,640,444 of NZ_CP026498.1, read as the reverse complement.
CGCCTGCAAATCACTCGTAAGCATGATGGATACTGGCCCTTGTGAACGTGTTCACGTTCACAAGCGGACAAGCTTGCGCCGTTGAGCAGTGGTCTACGGCTATAGATGACGTTTGTGAAGTTTGTCCGGAACGTGACCTGTGACAGGTCGGTTGGAGAGAGGGCGACGTGGAACTGGCAATCGCTCACGAGACCATCGCGCGATGGCAATTCGGCATCACCACCGTCTACCACTTCCTCTTCGTCCCGCTCACCATCAGCCTGGCCGCGATAGTCGCCGGGCTGGAGACGGCCTGGGTGCGGACGAACAAGGAGAAGTACTTCCACGCCACCAAGTTCTGGGGGAAGCTCTTCCTGATCAACATCGCGATGGGCGTGGTCACCGGCATCGTCCAGGAGTTCCAGTTCGGCATGAACTGGTCGGACTACTCCCGGTTCGTCGGTGACGTCTTCGGCGCCCCGCTCGCGATGGAGGCGCTGATCGCCTTCTTCTTCGAGTCGACCTTCATCGGGCTCTGGATCTTCGGCTGGGACAAGCTGCCGAAGAAGCTGCACTGCGCCTGCATGTGGATGGTCTCGCTCGGCACCGTGCTCTCCGCCTACTTCATCCTGGCCGCCAACTCCTGGATGCAGCACCCGACCGGCTACACGATCGACCCGGCCACCGGCAAGGCGCAGCTCACCGACATCACGCGGGTGCTGTTCCAGGACACCACCGTCACCGTCGTGCTGCACACCCTGACCGCGGCCTTCCTCACCGGCGCGGCCTTCATGGTCGGCATCGCCTCGTTCCACCTCTGGAAGGCCAAGCGCCGGCCGGAAACCGCCGACGCCAGGAAGACCGCCGTGATGCGGACCTCGCTGCGCCTCGGTCTCGTCCTCGCCGTCGTCTTCGGCCTCGGCACCGCGCTCAGCGGCGACTCGCTCGCCAAGGTGATGTTCCGCCAGCAGCCGATGAAGATGGCCGCCGCCGAGGCCCTCTGGGACACCCGGGCGCCGGCGCCCTTCTCGGTCTTCGCGGTCGGCGACGTCGGCAAGGGCCACAACTCGGTGGAGCTGGAGATCCCGGGGATACTCTCCTTCCTCGCCAACAGCGACTTCAGCTCGTCCGTCCCCGGCATCAACGACACGGCCAACGCCGAGGCCGCCAAGTACGGCGGCAACCCGAAGGACTACATCCCGAGCATCTTCGTCACCTACTGGGGCTTCCGCCTCATGATCGGCTTCGGGATGACCTCCTTCGTGGCCGGCCTGGTCGGGCTCTGGACCACCAGGAAGCGGTTCCTCCTGGCACCGGAGTTCCGCACCGGCGAGACCGAGGTGCCCAGGCTGATGCTCACCCCCAGGCGGGAGCTGGGCCCGTTCCTCACCAAGTGGAGCTGGCGGATCGGCATCCTCACCATGGGGTTCCCGCTGATCGCCAACAGCTTCGGCTGGATCTTCACCGAGATGGGCCGCCAGCCGTGGGCCGTCTTCGGACTGATGACGACCGCGAGCGCCGTCTCGCCGAACGTCGGCGTCGGCATGCAGATCGGCGCCCTGACCACCTTCACCGTGCTGTACGCGATCCTCGCCGTGATCGAGGTCCGGCTGCTGGTCAAGTACGCGAAGGCCGGCCCGGTCACCTCCGAGCAGCCGCCCGCCGAGGACCCGTCGCTGCGCGGCCCGTCCCGGGACGACGACGCCGACAAGCCGCTCGCCTTCGCCTACTGACGCCCGCTGAGGACCACTGAGGACTACTGAGGATCGATAGGACCGATTGACCATGGAACTCCACGACGTCTGGTTCGTCCTGATCGCCGTCCTCTGGACCGGCTACTTCTTCCTTGAGGGCTTCGACTTCGGCATCGGCATCCTGACCAAGCCGCTGGCCCGCAACACCGTCGAGCGGCGCGTCCTGATCAACACCATCGGCCCGGTCTGGGACGGCAACGAGGTCTGGCTGCTGACCGCCGGCGGCGCCACCTTCGCGGCCTTCCCGGACTGGTACGCGACGCTGTTCAGCGGCTTCTACATCCCGCTGCTGGTGATCCTGGTCTGCCTGATCGTCCGCGGTGTCGCCTTCGAGTACCGGGCCAAGCGGTCGGAGCCGCGCTGGCAGCGGAACTGGGAGGAGGCCATCTTCTGGACCTCGCTGCTCCCGGCCTTCCTCTGGGGCGTGGCCTTCGCCAACATCGTCCGCGGCGTCGACATCGACGCGCAGAAGAACTACGTCGGCACCCTCTGGGACCTCCTCAACCCGTACGCCCTCCTCGGCGGCCTGGTGACGCTCAGCCTCTTCACCTTCCACGGCGCGCTGTTCGCCGCGCTCAAGACGGTCGGCGAGATCCGGGACCGGGCACGGGCCATGGCCCTGCGGCTCGGCCTGGTGACGGCGGTGCTGGCGGCGGCCTTCCTGGTCTGGACCCAGGCCGACAGCGGCAACGGCTGGAGCCTGGCCGCGCTGGTGGCCGCGGTGCTGGCCCTGGCCGGCGCGCTGGCCGCGAACCAGCTGGCCCGCGAGGGCTGGGCGTTCGTCCTCTCCGGGGCGACCGTGGTGGCCGCGGTCGCGATGCTCTTCCTGTCGCTCTTCCCGGACGTGATGCCGTCCACCCTGAACGCCGGCTGGAGCCTGACCGTCACCAACGCGGCCTCCTCGCCGTACACGCTGAAGCTGATGACCGTCGTGGCCGCCGTCTTCACCCCGCTCGTGCTGCTCTACCAGGGCTGGACGTACTGGGTGTTCCGCCGGCGCATCGGCGTCCAGCACATCCCCGGGCACGACCCGGCCGCCGCCCTCGACCAGGCCTGACGCCATGAAGCCGGTCGATCCCCGCCTGCTCGCCCACGCCCGCACCACCCGTGCCTTCCTCGCCGGATCGGTGGTCCTCGGCGCGGCGGGCGCGGCCCTGGTGGTCGCCCAGGCCGGCCTGATCGCCGAGATCGTGGTCCGCGCCTTCCAGCAGCGCGCCACGCTCGGCGAACTGACCACCCCGCTGGTGCTGCTGGCGCTCACCGCGGTCGGCCGGGGGCTGGTCGGCTGGCTCACCGAACTCACCGCGCACCGGTCCGTCGCCCGGGTGAAGTCCACCCTGCGGCGCCGGCTGCTCGACCACGCCACCGCGCTCGGCCCGGCCTACCTGGCGGGCCGGCGCACCGGCGAGCTCACCACCCTCGCCACCCGCGGCATCGACGCGCTCGACGACTACTTCGCCCGCTACCTGCCGCAGCTCGCGCTCGCCGTGGTCGTCCCGGTGATCGTGCTGCTGCGGATCGCCGGGGTCGACCTCGCCTCGGCCGCGATCATCGCCGGGACGCTGCCGCTGATCCCGCTCTTCATGGTGCTGATCGGCATGGCGACCCAGTCCCGGATGGACCGCCAGTGGGCCACCCTGTCCCGGCTCTCGCACCACTTCCTGGACGTGGTCGCCGGGCTGCCCACCCTCAAGGTGTTCAACCGGGCCCGCGCCCAGGCCGCCGGCATCGCCCGGATCACCGCCGACTACCGCCGGGCCACCCTGCGCACCCTGCGGATCGCCTTCATCTCCTCCTTCGCCCTGGAGCTGCTCTCCACCCTCTCGGTGGCGCTGGTCGCGGTCTCCATCGGCTTCCGGCTGGTGGACGGCACGCTCGACCTGGAGACCGGGCTGCTGATCCTGATCCTGGCCCCCGAGGTGTACTTCCCGATCCGCCAGGTCGGCGCGCTCTACCACTCCAGCGTCGAGGGCCTCACCGCGGCCGACGAGCTCTTCCAGGTGCTGGAGACGCCGCTCCCGGCGGCGGGAACCGTCACCGCGCCCGCCCTCGGCGGCGCCGTGATCGCCTGCGAGGCCCTGACCGTGCGCCACCCCGGCCGGACGGCTCCCGCGCTGGACGGCGCCGCCCTGACGCTCCGGCCGGGGGAGACCACCGCGCTCACCGGACCGAGCGGGGCCGGGAAGTCCACCCTGCTCGCCGTCCTGCTCGGACTCACCGCACCCGCCGCCGGCACCGTCACGGTCACCGCCGCCGACGGACGGGCGTACGACCTGGCCGGGCTGGAGCCGGAGAGCTGGCGCCGCCAGATCGCCTGGGTGCCGCAGCACCCGCACCTGTTCGCCGGCACCGTCGCCGACAACCTGCGGCTCTACCGGCCGGACGCCGGCGAGGAGGAGCTGCGGACGGCGCTGCGGGCCGCGCACGCGCTCGACTTCGTGCAGCGGCTGCCGCAGGGGCTCGCCACCGGGCTGGGCGAGGACGGCGCCGGGCTGTCGGCCGGCCAGCGGCAGCGGCTGGCACTCGCCCGGGTGCTGCTCGCCGAGGACCGGCCGCTGGTGCTGCTGGACGAGCCGACCGCCCACCTCGACGGCGAGTCGGAGGCCGCCGTGGTGGACGCCGTCCGGGCCCTGGCCGCAGACCCGGCACGCACCGTGCTGCTGGTCGCCCACCGGCCGGCGCTGCTGGCGGCCGCCGACCGGCGGGTCCGGCTGGCCGGGCCGGCGGTGCCCGCCGGGCCCCGGCCGCCGGTGCCCGCGCACAGCGGCCGGCCGGTGCCGGTCGCGGACGACGCCGGGGCGGACGGCGCGGAGGGGACCGGGGCGGAGCCGGTGAAGCCCCGGCTGGCGCTCTCCGTGCTGCTCGGCGCACTCGCCCTCGGCTGCGCCGTCGCGCTGATGGCCACCTCCGGCTACCTCATCTCCCGCGCCTCCCAGATGCCGCCCGTCCTCTACCTGATGATGGCCGTCACCTCGGTGCGCGCCTTCGGCATCGGCCGGAGCGTCTTCCGCTACGCCGAGCGGCTGGTCTCGCACGACGCCGTGCTGCGCACCCTGGGCACGCTCCGGGCCGCCGTCCACCGCCGGCTGACCGTGCTCGCCCCGGCCGGGCTGCCCGCCTTCCGGCGCGGCGACCTGCTCTCCCGGCTGGTCGCCGACGTCGACGCGATCCAGGACCACTACCTGCGCTGGCGCCTGCCGGCCGCCGTCGCCGCCGTGGTGTCGCTGGCCGCCGCCGTCGCGATGGCCGCCTTCCTGCCGGCCGCCGGCCTGGTGCTCGGCCTCGGACTGCTGCTGGCCGGGGCCGTCGTCCCCGCGCTGGCCGCCCGCTGGTCGGCCGGCGCCGAGCAACGGCAGGCACCGGCCCGCGGGCGGCTGTCCACCGCCGTGGTCGACGCCCTCACCGGGACCGCCGAGCTGACCGTCGCCGGGGCGCTGCCCGGCAGGCTGGCCGCCGTCCGCTCCGCCGACGCCGCGCTGACCGGTCTCGCCGCCCGCTCGGCCGCCACCACGGCGCTCGGCACCGGGCTGATCGCGCTGCTCACCGGGCTGACCGTGGCCGGCGCCGCCGCCGTCGGTATCCAGGGCGTGCAGGGCGGCGCGCTGGCGCCGGTCTGCCTGGCGGTGGTGGTGCTGACCCCGCTGGCCGCCTTCGAGGCCGTCACCGGGATGCCGCTCGCCGTGCAGGCCAGGCGGCGCAGCCGGGCCGCCGCGGCCCGGCTGGCCGAGGTGCTGGACGCGCCCGCCGTGGTCGCCGAGCCGGAGCACCCCGCCGCCCTGCCCGACCGGCCGCTGCCGGTCGCGGTGCGCGGGCTGACCGTCCGGCACCCCGGGCAGACGGTGGACGCGCTGGCCGGCGTCGACCTCGACCTCGCGCCCGGCCGCCGGATCGCCGTGGTCGGCCCGTCCGGCTCCGGCAAGACCACGCTGGCCCACGCGCTGCTGCGGTTCCTGGACCAGACGGCGGGCAGTGTCACGCTCGCCGCCGGTCGCCCCCAGGCGGTGGACAGCCGGGAGCTGGCCGGGGACGACGTCCGCCGGGTGATCGGGCTCTGCGCCCAGGACGCCCACGTCTTCGACAGCTCGCTCCGGGAGAACCTGCGCCTGGCCCGGCCCGCCGCCACCGGGGAGGAACTGCGCGCGGCGCTGGCCGCCGCCCGGCTGCTCGACTGGACCGACACCCTCCCGGCCGGACTCGACACCATGGTCGGCGAGCACGGCGCGCGGCTCTCCGGCGGCCAGCGCCAGCGGCTCGCGCTCGCCCGCGCGCTGCTGGCCGACTTCCCGGTGCTGGTCCTGGACGAGCCCGCCGAGCACCTCGACCTGCCCACCGCCGACGCGCTCACCGCCGACCTGCTGGCCGCCACGGCCGGCCGGACCACCGTGCTGATCACCCACCGGCTGGCCGGTCTGGACGACACCACCGTCGACGAGGTGCTGGTGCTGGACGGGGGCCGGGTGGCCGAGCGCGGCACCTGGTCGGAGCTGGTGGCCCTGCCCGGCGGCCGGCTGCGGGCGATGCGCGAGCGCGAGCTGGAGGCGGACGGGCTGCTGGAGGCCGGCGGGCAGCTGGAGGAGAGCCTGGCCGGGCGCTGACGGGTCGCGCCACCCTTCGGCAGAAAACCGTACAAACTACGCTCGTCAGCATGGACCCCACGCCAGAGCTGCCCAACGCCGCCGCACCCCGCCCGGCACCGGCCCCGGGACCGGACCCGACACCCCACCGGGTGCCCGAGATCTCCTCGCTCGGGCTGGACACCCTGGTCACCGAGGTGGCGGAGCGTCTCCAGTCGGCCGCCGCCGTCACCGACCGGATGCAGCGGCTGCTGGAGGCCGTGGTCTCGGTCGGCTCCGGCCTCGACCTGCACGCCACGTTGCACCGGATCGCCACCGGCGCCGCCGAACTGGTCGACGCCCGGTACGCGGCGCTCGGGGTGATCGCGCCCGGCGGCCACGGCCTGGCGGACTTCATCCACGTCGGGATCGACGACGCGACCGCCGCCGCGATCGGCGAACTGCCGGCCGGCCGCGGCATCCTCGGCGCGCTGATCGACCGGCCCGAGCCGCTGCGCCTCACCGACCTCGGAGCCGACCCGCGCTCCTCCGGGTTCCCGCCGCACCACCCGAGGATGCGGACCTTCCTCGGCGAGCCGATCCGGATCCGGGACGAGGTGTTCGGCAACCTCTACCTCACCGAGAAGAAGGGCGGCGGCGCGTTCACCCCCGAGGACGAGCAGGTCGTGCACGCGCTCGCCGCGGCGGCGGGCGTCGCGATCGAGAACTCCCGGCTCTACGAGGAGGGCCGGCGCCGTGAGCGGTGGATCGCGGGCGCCGCCGCCGTCACCACCGCCCTGCTCTCCACCGACGAGGCGCAGGTCGCGCTGACCGTCGCGGCCGAGCAGGTCCGGGAGCTGGCGGACGCCGCACTCGGCATGATCCTGCTGCCGACCGAGGACGGCGACGACGACGGGCAGATGCGGGTGGCCCACGCCTCCGGCGAGGCCGCCGAGTTCGTCCGCGGCGAGCTGCTGCCGAAGGACAGCTTCGCCTCCCGGCTCCTCCAGGGCGAGAGCGTCTACCTGGACGACATGTCCAGCGACCCGACCGTGGTGATGCGGCTGGCGCGCAACTTCGGCCCGTCGATGGCGGTGCCGATGGTCGCGGCCGGCCGGGTGCTGGGCGGGCTCTGCGTCTGGCGCCCGCGCGGCGCGCTGCCGTTCACCGAGACGGAGAAGCAGCTCGCCGAGACCTTCGCCTCGCAGGCCGCGCTCGCCCTGCGGCTCGCCGAGGGTCAGCGGGACCAGCAGCGGCTCGCCGTCTTCCAGGACCGCGACCGGATCGCCCGCGACCTCCACGACCTGGTGATCCAGCGGCTGTTCGCCACCGGGATGATGCTGGAGAGCGCCGCCCGGCGGGCCGTCGTCCCCGAGGTCAGGACCGGCATCGGCAAAGCGGTGGACGAACTGGACGCCACCATCCAGGAGGTCCGCACCACCATCTACGCGCTCCAGCACGACAACCACGGCGACGCGCCGGACACCCTGCGGACCAGGGTGCTGCGCGAGGGCAGCCAGGCCGCGGCGGCGCTCGGGTTCAAGCCGTCGGTGACCTTCACCGGCCCGGTGGAGAGCCTGGTCGGCGAGAAGACCGGCCGTCAACTGCTGGCCGCCCTGCGGGAGATGCTCTCCAACACGGCCCGGCACGCCCGCGCCTCGCGGGTCGGCGTGGAGGTCGACGCGACCGTGCACCTGGACGACGAGGGGCACCCGGTGAGCGGCGATCCGGAGTCGCTGGACCGCGGCGGGCGGCCCGGGGTGCTGCTCACCGTCACCGACGACGGCGTCGGCATCCCGGCCGGGGGCCGGCGCAGCGGCCTGCGCAACCTCACCCGGCGGGCCGAGGTGCTCGGCGGGGACGCCTGGCACGAGCCCGGACCGTACGGGAGGGGGACGATGGTCCGCTGGACGGCCCGGCTCTAGGGACCGTCGCCCGCGGGCCGTGGGGCGGGCCGTGGGGGCCTGCCGTGGGGGCGTCCCGGGGGTGGCTCGCCTTCGAACGGGCTGTGCGCGAGAGGGAGGCGAGACGGGCGGTTGGTGTGCAGTCGGTGAAAGTTTAACGAGGGAGAACTTCCCGGCCAACGGAGCAAGTTGTGCATTTCCTGCCCTTCCGGCCCGCTCGTGTGCACACATAGCTTTACTCCCGTCTCGGAGGGGTACCGGACTGGGGGAACAGTGGACGCGTCAGGCCGCGGTCACACCGCAGCAGGGGCAAGTCGAGGGGGCTTCCGGGCCGAACGGGCGCCGGACGGCCGGTACCGCTGGCAACTCAAGGCGCCCAACGGCCGGGTCGTGGCGATCACACCGGCCGCGTACCGGACGGCCGGCGAGGCCGAGCGCGGCTTCGACGGCTTACGCGCCGGCGCCGACGGCCTGGTCGCCCGGATCACCCACGTCCGGGACGGCATCGGCTGGATCTGGGTCGTGCCCGGTTCGCGCGGCCTCCCCGAGGTGCGCTCCAGCCGCGCGTACGAGCGGTACGCGACCTGCCAGAACGCCTTCCGGAGGTTCGTGGTGCTGCTGGCCAAGCATCCCGCACTCGAACTCCCCGATCCCGCAGTCCCGTTGCGAGTATCTGAGATCTCCAGGGCCTCCGGTGCGTCCAGAGCCCCCGGGCCGTCGAGAGCGCCCGATGCCGCCCGCTGAGCGCCGCGGCCCGCGCCTGCTGATCGTCCCCGCCCCCGACCGACGCGTCGGCTGGGCCCTGCGCGCGGCCAACGGCCGCCGGCTCGGCGTCGGCGTCCGGACCTACCGCGACGAGGACGAACTCGTCGACGCCGTCCGCGAACTGATCATCGAGCGGGCCGCCCTGCGGTGCACCGTCGGCCAGTCCGAGGCCCGGCTCTGGGTCTGGACCGCGCACCTGCCGCTGCTCAGCACCCGGCCGGGCGCCGGCGAGGACGGCCCGGTCGCCCGCAGCGCCCGCGGCTACCTCCGGCGCGACCAGTGCCAGGCCGGCGTGGAGGGCTTCCTCGCCGGGCTGCAGTGGATCGGCCGGGAGCTGCGCCGCGGCGGCCAGGGCGACCGCCGGCCCTGGTGACCCGCGCACCCCGAAACCCCCCTCCCCGGTGAAGCGCAGGTTTCCGGCAACCCCCCGGGCCGCCACCTGGAGAAGAACGTCACCGGCCTCCGACCTGCGGCTTTCCAGCCCGCCACGGCCGTGCTGACCAGTTGCTAAACCTGTCCGAACCGATGAGTCGACAATCGCCGGCCGCCACCGACGGCCCTTCCGGCACAGCCGCCGCGCCCGACAGGATCAGCTCTGCCGGAGCGGCCGCCGCGGACGCGGTCACCGGCCCCGGAGCCCCGACCAGGGCCCGGGTACAGCGATGTACGTCTCTCCCACCGGAGGAACAGGAACATGCGCAAGACCGCTGCCAAGCTGCTCGCCGTTGCCGCCATCGCCACCTCGGTCGCGACCGTCGCGAGCGGTACCGCGCTCGCCGACCCGACCGTCACCCCGGCCGCCCAGGACATCGTGAGCGTCGGCTCCGACACGACCCAGGCCGTGTCGAACCAGTTCTCGACCGACTACAACGCGTACCTGACCAGCATCGGCGACACCACCTCGCCGCGCTACTACAGCTGGGACGCGACCGGCTCCGCCACCATCACCCCGAAGTCCGGCGCCACCTCCATCCCCCGTCCGAACGGCTCCGGCGCCGGCATCAGCACGCTGAACGCGATCGGCAGCCAGGTCGACGTGGCCCGCTCCTCGCGCGGCCCGAAGCCGAACCCGGGCGGCGACCCGACCACCGACGTCTTCGTGGCCTTCGCCAAGGACGCCGTCTCCTGGTCCGCCCCGTCCGGCGGCTACGCCCCGGCGAACCTCACCACCGCGCAGCTCAAGGCCATCTACGAGTGCACCACCACCGACTGGCACACGCTGGTCCCGGCCGTCCCGGCCGGCACCACCATCAAGCCGTACCTGCCGCAGGCCAACTCCGGCACCCGGTCCTTCTTCCTGTCCGCGATCGGCAACCCGGCCCTCGGCGGCTGCGTCGTGACTGGCCCGCAGGAGAACGAGGGCACCGACCCGGTGTTCACCAACGCGGCCTCCGTCTTCCCGTACTCGGTCGCGCACTACATCGGCCAGGTCTTCAACGGCCACAGCAGCGGCAGTGACGCGGCCGGCACCCTGACCATCCGCAGCGTGGACGGCGTCTCGCCGCTCACCGCCACCAACACCCTCTCGCCGGCCTTCGCGGCCACCGCGTACGGCCGCGTGGTCTACAACGTGGTCCGCCAGGCCGAGTGGACCGCGACCGACGCCCACGGCGCCGCGCTCCGCAACATCTTCGGCCCGGCCAGCACCAACGGCTGGATCTGCAAGAACGGCACCAACGACATCAAGAGCTACGGCTTCCTGCCCCTCCCGGGTGCCGCCTGCGGCAGCACCATCCAGAACAACAGCTGACCTCCCGTCGGCGACCGGCGGCCGGGGGCGCCGAACCCCCGGCCGCCGGGCCCGGTCCGGCCCGCAGGCCGGTGTTCCACCACGCACAACCCCTCACCTCTCCCAAGGAGTTCAGCATGTCCCGTAACCGCGCCCGCCTCGCCGCCGCAGGTGCCGCCGTGGCCCTCGCCGTGACCGGTGCGAGCGGTGTCGCCGTCGCCGACACCGCTCCGGCGGCCCCGACCGGCAGCGCGGTGGTGCACGAGAACACCACCTTCCTGAAGGACTCCGCCGTGAACGGCCTGGTGGTCATCCCGCTCCCGTCGGCGACCCCGTCCTACGACGGAACCGCCGGCTTCTCGGCGACCTTCCCGGTGGCCGGCGGCTCGGTCAACCTCCCGGCGTACTACGGGAACGTGCAGCTCGGCGGCGGCCTGCTCTTCATCAACGTCTTCACCGGCAAGAGCGCCGTCTTCAAGCAGCTCGCCTTCAGTGCCGACACCTGGCAGCTCACCGGCGTGCCGGTGGACGGCACCGCCCCGGTGGCGCTGCTGGACCCGGCCGGCGCCACCACGGTGAACAGGGCGGGGACCACCCAGACCCTGTCCGCCGCCGACCTCCAGGTGGACGCCGAGGGCGCGCAGTACGTGGACGCCAAGCTGAACACCTCCTTCTTCAAGGCCGGCCAGTCGGTCGGCTCGTTCTCGCTGACCTTCACCGCCGGTAGCTGACCTCCTGACGGTTCCGGGGTGTTTCCGTGGGCCCGCGCCACAGCGCGGGCCCACGTCGTTCGTTTCGGAGTTCCCAACTCCGGTACAGAGTTGTCGCGTTGGGCCCTCGTACATCAGGCCGACCGGATCCGGCCACCTCCGGCTGGCCGAATGGATGCGCACCGGAATCGCCGGCCGCTCGCAGCCTGATCCATCCTCCGCGCCGCGCAGTGCCCGGCGCGGGACGTACGGAGGTGCCCGATGAGAATCCGCCCGCCCGAACCCCGAACACCGGGGTGGTGGCGCCGTCGACTACCGGCGCTGGCCATCGTCTGGGCCGTGGTGACGGCAGTCGGCACCGTTCCGGTCGCGATCGGCGCGCTGCCCGAGGCGAAGGCGGCGGCCCCCACGACGGTCCCGGGCCCCAAGGTCTGGCAGCCCGGCACGGGGACGTACGGCCCCGAGGGCAGCGTCACGGTCTCCCAGACGGCCGACCTCGTCAACCAGGTGCTCCAGGTCTCGTGGAGCGGCTTCACCCCGACGGTCAACTTCGTCACCGGCACCCCCGCCACTGTGGTCCCGAAGGGGAGCGCGTCCATCGCCTACGCGGTGCGGGTCTACCAGTGCCGGGGCACCCAGCCGAAGATCACCGACTGCTACGGCACCACGCTCTACAACGCCGATCCGGCCGCCGGCTTCGAGCAGACGGCCCCGCCGGCCGGAACCACCCAGCCGGACTTCCAGTCGAACATGGCCCTCGCGCCGACCGGCCCGGACGGCTCCGGCGTCGCCAACATCGAGGTCTGGACGGCCCAGCAGAGCCCGTCGCTCGGCTGCGACGCGACCCACGCCTGCTCGCTGGTCATCGAGCCGAACTACGGCGGCGACCCGGCGGACGTGTACAGCATCCGCAACGGCGCGGCCGACTGCAGCGACCACACCACCGACGTCGACTACTTCACCAACACGGCGACGGACTACACCGTCACCTTCCAGACCAACGACAACCCGGGCCCCTCCTTCAAGCACCTCGTGGGCGAGCAGTGCGCCTGGGGCAACCACGTCGTCGTCCCGCTCTCCTTCGCGCCCACCCCGGGCGACTGCAAGGCCCAGGCCGCGGCGTTCAAGCTGGCCGGCCTGGAGATGGCCAACCGGGCCATGCAGCAGTGGCGTTCGGGCCTCTGCCTGGGCGAGGACCCGATGACCGTGCAGTACACCCTGGGCGGCGGCGAGCCGCAGGCCCGGGCCTCCTTCCTCTCCGGCAGCGGGCCCGACGTCGCACTCACGGCGAGGCCGGACCGGTCGCCCCCGGCCCGGCGGTACGTCTACTCCCCGCTGGCCACCTCGGGCATCTCCGTCGTCTACGTCGTAGACGACCAGAAGACCGGCCGGCAGATCCGGGACCTCAGGCTCAACGCCCGGCTGGTCGCCAAACTGCTGACCCAGTCCTACGCGTCCCCCGGTCTGGCGATCCCCACGGTGGAGGGCAACCCGACCTGCTTCCTCCGGGACCCGGAGTTCCTGAAGCTGAACCCGGAGACGCCGGAGAACGGCATCCACTGGCCGGAGACCTGCTCCCGGTTCCTGCCGGTCGTCGTCGGCAGCACCACCGACCTCACCTACCAGCTGACCTCCTGGATCGCCGCCGACCCGGACGCCGCACGGTTCCTGGACGGCGAGGCGGACCCGTGGGGCATGCACGTCAACACCGTCTACCAGCGGCCGAAGTTCGGCGGCTACCCGGTCGACTCGCTCCAGCGCCAGGACGACTCCGGGGTGACCGACCCGAAGGCCGGCGAGGTGCTCCAGCACTGGAAGCAGTTCGAGTGGAACCCGATCGGCGCCGACGGCCTGGTCGGGGTCTCCCGCAAGACCCTCCAGAACCAGCCGACCTGCGTCAACACCGACATCAACGGGGTCGGCGGCCACGACGCCTGCCCGCCGATGGAGCGCGGCGTCCGCACGCTGTTCGCGATCATGGACTCCGGCCAGGCCAAGGCGTACTCGCTGCCCGAGGCGGCACTGCTGAACCCGGCCGGCGAGTACGTGCCGCCGACCGCCGCCGGCTTCCAGTCGGCGCTGGCCGACATGCCGGTCGACGCCGTCACCGGGACCCAGGAGCTCCCGTACGGCGCCTCCGGCACCGAGTTCTCCCGCGACCGGCAGGCCTACCCCCTCACCACCGTCCAGTACGCGATGGTGCCCACCTCGGGCGTCGCCACCGGGAAGGCCGCCGCGATCGCGCGCTTCCTGCGGACGGTCACCGACGGCGGCCAGGTCTACGGCACCTCCCCCGGCAGGCTCGCACCGGGCTTCCTCAGCCTGACCAGCGCCCAGCGCCAGCAGGCCCAGGACGCCGCGACGCACGCCGAGGCCCAGGACGGCAGGCTGCCCGGGAACCAGGTGCCGCCGCCCGCACCCCCGGCCGGCGGTGAGGGCGGGACCACCGGCGGCGGCACCTCGGGGGGCGCGGCCACGCCCGTCGACTCCGGCGGCGCGGCCGGCGGGACGACTCCCGTCGACGGCGGCGGTACGTCCGGAGCCGCCACCGGCGGATCGGGCTCCGGTTCCGGCTCCGGCTCCGGCTCCGGCTCCGGCTCCGGCTTCGGTTCCGGCACGGGCTCCGGTTCCGGGACCGGCGGGTCCGGTACCTCCGGCGACCTCGGTGCCGCGGCCGGAACCTCCGGTGCGGCCGGCGGCGCCGCCCCCGCGGCGGGCGGCCCGGCGGCCGGTGCCAAGCCCAGTGCCGGCCCGTCCGGCGGTCCGCTCGCCGCCGCCCCCGTGGCGGCCGGCACCCCGGCCCCCGACCGGGCCGGCGGCGCGCGCCTGCTGCTGCCCATCGCCCTGGTCACCGGCCTCGTCCTGCTGATCGGCGGCCCGGCGGCCCTCCTCCTCGGCGGCACGCCCGCCGGGGCGAGGGCGACGGCCGCGCTGCGCGGAGGCTGGACGCGGCTGCGCCGCAGGCCCTGACCGGCCGGCAGCAGCCGGCCGCACCGGCTCGGCGGGGCCGCCGTCCCGGCCCCGCCGAGCCCGCCCCGGACTCCGGCCCCCGTCCGGAGTCCGGGCCCCGTCCGGAGTCCGGGCCCTGTCCGGAGTCCGGGCCCCGTACCGACCGAGCACTCCCGTACCGAGCACGTCCGCATCGAGCGTCCCGGAGAGCAGACCATGACAGCCGCCGCCGAGCCCGCGGCACCCCATGCCGGGGCTCCACAGCCTGATCCCGACGTACCCCGCACCATCACCGCCCCCGCGCCGCCGGGCGACCGGGTGTTCCGTGGTCTGCTCCGGGCCGCGGGCCTCTCGGTCTTCGCCGTCATGGGGCTGATCGCGTTCTTCCTGCTGCTGCGCGGCGCGGCCGCGCTGCGCGAGGTGGGCAGGTCCTTCCTCACCGAGCAGAAGTGGCAGACCCAGGCACACAACTTCGGCATCGCCGCGGTGCTCCCGAACGGCCTGCTGATCGCCGTGATCGCCCTGGTCATCGCGGTGCCGGTGGCGCTCGGCACCGCCGTCTTCATCTCCGAGTACGCACCGCAGCGGCTCCGGGCGACGCTGGTCTCGCTGGTCGACCTGATGGCGGCGATCCCGAGCATCGTCTACGGGCTGTGGGGGCTCTTCTTCCTCCAGCCACGGATCATCGGATTCGTCCGCTGGCTGGCCAACCACCTCGGCGATGCGATCCCGTTCCTCAAGGTGCGCACCGGTGACATCGGCACCTCGTACACCTCCTCCACCTTCATCGCCGGGGTGGTCGTCTCGCTGATGATCATCCCGATCGTCACCTCGCTCAGCCGGGAGGTGTTCTCGCAGGCGCCCCAGGGCGAGCGGGAGGGCGCCTTCGCGCTCGGCTCCACGCGCTGGGGGATGATCCGCACGGTGGTGCTGCCGTTCGGCCGCGGCGGCGTGATCGGCGCGGTGATGCTCGGCTTCGGGCGGGCGATGGGCGAGACCATCGCCGTCGCGCTGATCATCTCGCCGAACTTCGAGGCCATCACGCACATCCTGGAGAACGGCGCCAACTCGATCTCGGCGCTGATCGCGCTGCGCTTCGGCGAGTCCGACGACCTCTCGCTCTCCGCGCTGATGGCGGCCGGCCTGGTGCTCTTCTCGCTGACGCTGCTGGTCAACCTGGCGGCCGGCTTCGTCATCAACCGGTCCCGCTCCGGGGCCTCGACGGCCGACTGATGGCCGCGCACTGCCCGGGGCCGCACCGTCCGGCCCCGCACCGTCCGGCCCCGCACCGTCCGGCCCCGCACCGCCCGGACCCGTACCAACCGCCGGCGATCGGCCGTGAAGGGACCACCCGATGACCACCCTCGATCTTCCGCCCGTCGCGCCACCCGCCCCGGGCGCGCCGCCGGAGGCGCCCGCGCCCGACCGCCCCGAGAAGAAGGTGCGGCTCGGCGGCTTCACCCGGGAGGACGTGCTGACCCCGGTCGGCGCGCTGGCCGGCTCGCTCGCCCTGGACTGGATGCTGTACGAGCGCATCCTGCCGTTCAGCGGCGTGCTCGGCTTCCTGGTCTGCTGGTACCTGCTCTTCCTGGCCGGCTACTTCGCGCTCGGCAGGCTCCAGTGGGGGCCGTTGCTGGTCCGCGAGCGGCTGGTCGCGGCGGTCGCCTGGAGTTCGGGGCTGCTGGTGGTGGCCCTGATCGTCGACCAGATCGGCTACGTCCTGTCGCGCGGCCTGGAGGCCGCCAGGCACCTGAACTTCTTCACCGAGTCGATGGACCACACCGCCGCGCTCTCCCCGATCACCTCGGGCGGGGCGCTCAACGCCGTGGTCGGCTCGCTCGAACAACTGGGCCTGGCCACGCTGTTCGCCGTGCCGCTGGGCATCGCGGCGGCCGTCTTCATGTCCGAGGTCGGCGGCCGGATGGCCCGGCCGGTGCGCACGCTGGTGGAGGCGATGACGGCGCTGCCGTCGATCGTCGCCGGGCTCTTCATCCTCGGCATCGTGATCATCACCTTCGGCTTCGAGAAGAGCGGGTTCGCGGCCTCGCTGGCGCTCACCGTGATGATGATGCCGATCGTCACCCGGGCCGCCGAGGTGGTGATCCGGCTGGTGCCGGGCACGCTGCGGGAGGCCTCCTACGCGCTCGGCGGCAGCCAGTGGCGCACGGTGTGGAACGTGGTGCTGCCCACGGCCCGTCCGGGCCTGGTCACCGCGGTGGTGCTCGGCATGGCGCGCGGGGTCGGCGAGACCTCGCCGGTGCTGCTGACCTCCGGCTTCACCTCGCAGTTCAACGGCGACCCGTTCAGCGAGCACCAGGTGTCGCTGCCGCTCTACATCTGGAACTACGTCAAGCAGCCCTACCCCGAGATGGTGGCCCGGGCGTTCGCCGCCGCGCTCACCCTGATGGCCGTGGTGCTGATCCTCTTCGTCACCGCGCGGGTGCTCGGCGGCCGCCGGCCCGGGCAGTTGTCGCGGCGTCAGAAGCGGCGCATCGACCGCGACGCCCGCCGTGCCGAGGCCGCCGCCCGGGCCGGGGCCCCCGCGCCCGCCCCGGGCCGCACCGTCGCCGCCCGACCCGTCGGGGAGTACTGATGTCACGCCCAACCACCCTCCGTACCAGAGGAGTTCCCATGTCGTGGGAGGCCGCAAGCCGCCCCGTGGCCCGCACCCTCGCGGTGCTGCTGTCCCTGCTGCTCGCCGCGGCCTCCCTGCTGCTGGGGCAGAGCACCCCCGCGTACGCGGCGGTCGCCCTCAACGCGGACGGCTCCAGCTGGGCCGGACCGGCCATCGACCAGTGGCGCCAGGACGTCGCGCCGCAGGGCATCCAGATCAACTTCAACCCGGTCGGGTCGGCCGCCGGCCGGACCCAGTGGAGCATCGGCCAGGACGACTTCACCGCCTCGGACGTGCCGTTCCGCACCAAGCCGGACGACGGGCTGGGGTCCGGCGGTCACAGCAGCGGCTCCGGCAACCCGGAGAACCCGGTCTACGGCTACTCCTACGTGCCGGTCACGGCGGGCGGCACCACCTTCATGTACAACCTGGTCGTGGGCGGCAAGCAGGTCCGGGACCTGCGCCTCTCGCCGCAGACCGTCGTGGACATCTTCACCAACAAGATCACCAACTGGAGCGACCCGAAGATCACCGCGGACTACGGGAAGGCGCTGCCCAGCACGCCGATCACCCCCGTCGTCCGCTCCGACGGCTCGGGTGCGACCGCCCAGTTCACCCGGTGGATGGAGCACACCCACCAGGGTCAGTGGGACGACTACTGCAAGAGCGTCAACGGCGTCGCGTGCGGCGACTACACCGAGTTCTTCCCGAAGTCCGGCCGGATGGTCGCCCAGAACGGCTCCGACGTCGTCGCCGGCTACATCAAGGCCCCGGCCGGCGTCGGCACCATCGGCTACGACGAGTACGCCTTCGCCAAGCGCAGCAACTGGCCGGTCGTGAAGGTGCTCAACCCGGCGGGCTACTACTCCCTGCCGACCGCGTCGAACGTCGCCGTGGCGCTCACCGCCGCCAGGATCCGCGGGGTCGACGACTCCACCTCGCCGGACGACCCGAACTACCTCCAGCAGAACCTCGACGGCGTCTACTCGATGAACGACCCGCGGTCGTACCCGATCTCCAGCTACAGCTACCTGATCGTGCCGCGGGCCAACAGCCTCAAGCCGCTGCCGAAGTTCACCAACGAGAAGGGCTCCGCGCTCAGCCGCTTCCTGGCCTACGTGCTCTGCGAGGGCCAGGGCGAGGCGGACGGCCTCGGCTACTCGCCGATCCCGCGCAACCTGGTGCGCGGCGGTCTGCTGCAGACCCAGCACATCCCCGGCAACGCCAGCCCGGTCGACCCCAACTCCCTCTCCAACTGCGCCAACCCGACCTTCAACGGGGCCGGCGAGCTGACCGTCCTCAAGGACGCCCCGCAGCCCAGCCCGTGCGATGCCAAGGGCGCGCCGCTGGACTGCACGGTGCAGGAGGGCAAGGCGGTGAAGAGCGGTTCGGGCTCCGGGACCTCCGGGACCTCCGGGGGCTCCGCCGCGGGCGGCGCCGCGGGTTCGGGCGGCACCGGCGGCAAGGCGGGCACCGGGAAGACGCCCGGCGCGGCCGGCACGGCCGGCGGCGCGGGCGGCACCGGCGGGTCCGGGGGCGCGGGCGGCTCGGGCGGTGGCTCGGGCGGCGCGGGCGGCACCGGTGGTGCCGGTGGTGCCGGTGGGGATGCCGGCGCCGGCGGCGCCGCGGGTGACCCGGCCGCCGGGACGGCCGGCGGGGGCGAGGCCGCGGCCGGGGACGACGTCATCGACCCGCAGACCGGCCAGGTCGTCGCGCGCGGCCGGGGCGGCGGCGGGGAGGTCGCGGCCAACGTGGTCGCCGTCGACGGGCGGCCCGAGGACTGGATGCTCTCCTCCCTCACCGCGCTGGAACTGCTGGCGGTCGTGCTCGTCCCGCCGCTGCTCGGCCGACGGCTGCTGCGGCGCCGCAACTCCGTCCGGGGCCGGTCGTGACGGCCCCGGCGCTGGAGAAGCCGCCCCTTCCCGCGCAGCCGTCGGCGGACCCCGCCCCCGCCCGGACCACCGCCCCGGCGTCGCCGGAGCCGGCCGGCAGGGCGTCCTCGGCCTCGCCCGCGCGGCGGCGCTTCCTCCAGGGGGCGTGGGCGGTGAGCCTGCTGGCGGTGCTGATCACGGGCTTCGTCGGCTACCTCTTCACGCTCTCGCACGTCCAGGAGCGGCACTACCAGTCCACCGCCCACAAGACCTTCCGGGACCAGCTGGCCCGGGCGGTCGCCCCGACCGGGGCCGCGGCCGACGGCGACCCGGTCGCGCTGCTCGACATCCCGGCGATCGGCCTGCACCAGGCCGTCGTGGTGGAGGGCACCACCGGCCGGGACCTCATGCGCGGGCCCGGCCACCGCCGGGACACCGCGCTGCCCGGGCAGGCCGGCGTGGCGGTGGTGTTCGGCCGCGGGGCGAGCTTCGGGGCGCCGTTCGCCGAGCTGTCCAGGCTCCGGGTCGGCGACAAGATCGAGGCGACCACCGGCCAGGGGAGGTTCACCTACACCGTCAACGTGTACGGGGACGGAGACCACCCGATCAGTGACCCGGTCCGCAACCGGCTGGTGCTGGTCACCGGGGACTCCGACTGGATCCCCGGCTCCACGGTGCTGGTCGGCGCCCGGCTGGACGGGGACCCGGAGACCAACCCGGGCGGGCGGCCCGCGACCGTCCCGTACGACAAGGCGCTGGCCGCCGACAAGGGCGCGCTGGCCACGCTGCAGCTGTGGATGCTCGGGCTGCTGGCCGCGGTGGTGTCCGCCACCGTGCTGGCCCGGGTCTGGCACCGCTCGGCCGCCTACCTGAGCCTCGCGCCGGTGGTCGGCGCGCTGCTCTGGGCGGTGTACGAGAACGCCGCCGCCCTGCTGCCCAACCTCTACTGAAGCGCGCCCGGAGGACCGTACCGATGACGGATGCACCGATGACCGACGTACCGATGACCGACGCCCCGCAGTTCGACGCGTACGACCAGGCCGGCCCGGCGGCCGAGACCACCCTCACGCTGCCGCCCGTCCCGGCGGCCGCCTCGGCCGCCGCGGACGGCGGGCCGCTGGCCGGCCTGGAGACCCGCGACGTCTCCGCCTGGTTCGGCTCGCACAAGGTGCTGGAGCGGGTCTCGCTCGCCATGCCCGCGGGGGAGGTGACCGCCCTGATCGGCCCGTCCGGCTGCGGCAAGTCCACCTACCTGCGGATCCTCAACCGGATGCACGAGATGGTGCGCGGCGCCGCGCTCGCCGGTGAGGTGCTGCTCGACGGCGACGACGTGTACCGGCCCGGGCGGCGGCCCGCCGAGGTGCGGCGCCGGATCGGGATGGTGTTCCAGCGGCCCAACCCGTTCCCGGCGATGTCCATCAAGGACAACGTCGCCAGCGGGCTGAAGCTGGCCGGCATCAAGGTCTCCAAGGAGGAGCGCGAGCACCTGGTGGAGACCAGCCTGCGCCGGGCCGGGCTCTGGGACGAGGTCGCCACCCGGCTGCACACCCCGGGCGGCTCCCTCTCCGGAGGCCAGCAGCAACGCCTGTGCATCGCACGGTCGTTGGCGGTCTCGCCGGACATCCTGCTGATGGACGAGCCGTGTTCGGCGCTCGACCCGACCTCCACCCGGCGGGTCGAGGAGACCATCGCCGAGCTGCGCGGGCGGCTCACCATCGTGATCGTCACCCACAACATGCAGCAGGCGCAGCGGGTTTCGCAGTCCTGCGCGTTCTTCCTGGCCACCCACGACACCCCGGGCCGGATCGTCGAGGCCGGCCCGACCGGGCAGCTGTTCGGCAACCCGCGCGACCAGCGGACCTCGGACTACGTCAACGGCCGCTTCGGGTAACGGCGTTCACGGGGCGAGCAGCCGTTCCAGCACCGCCGCCACGCCGTCCTGCTCGTTGCTCACGGTGTGCAGCGGCACCGCCGCCAGTACCTGCGGGTGCGCGTTGGCGACGGCGTAGGCGGTGCCGGCCCAGGCCAGCATCTCCAGGTCGTTCGGCATGTCGCCGAAGGCCACCACCTCGCTCCGGTCGATCCCGCGCCCGGCGCACCAGCGGGCCAGCGTGCTGGCCTTGGTGACGCCGGGCGCGCTGATCTCCAGCAGCGGTATCGGCGCGGAGCGGGTGATCTCGGCCAGGTGGCCGGCCGCCTCGCGCGCCTCGGAGAGCAGCTTGTCCGGGTCGAGGTCCGGGTGCTTGGCCAGCAGCTTGAACAGGCCGTGGACCGGGCCGCCGGTGCCGAGCAGCTCCTCCGCCGGGCCGACCGGATGGTCCTCGTCCTGGCCCCACATCGGCACCGCGTACCCGGGCTCGCGGGCGAACCCGGCCGGGTACTCGAAGGCGAACGCGGTGCCGGGCAGCTTGGCCCGCAGCGCCGCCACCACGTCGAGCGCGGTGCCGGCGTCGAGCGGGAACGACTCCAGCAGCTCGCCGCGCCGCACGTCCACCACCGCGCCGCCGTTCGAGCAGATCGCCACCCCGTGGCCGCCGATGTGCGCGCTGACCTGCTGCATCCAGCGCGGCGGCCGGCCGGTGACGAACACCACCTGGACGCCGGCCGCCTCGGCCGCGGCGAGGGTCGCGGCGGTGCGCGCGCTGACGGTCCCGCCGGAGCAGAGCAGGGTGCCGTCCAGGTCGGTGGCGATCAGGCGGGGGGCGGTGCGGGGTGTGGTCACCGGTCCATCTTCGCCTACCGCCGCCGGGAGGTCACCGCCGTGGCGGCGGCCTCCCGGCGGCGGGTTGCCCGGGGCCGGTCCTCGGCGGACCCTAACCGACCTTGAGGGTCAGCCCGGCGGTGTGCAGCTGCCCGCCGGTCTGGAACTGCAGGAACAGCCGCCAGTCCCCGGCCGCCGGCAGCTCGGCGTGGAACGGCAGGGACGGGCCGCCGGTGCCGCCGGCCTCGGCCTTCGTCTCCGGGTGGAGGTGGGCGAAGGCCTGGTCGCCGGCGTGGAAGGCGGTCAGGTGGGCGAAGGTCTCCAGGTACGGCTGGAGGTCGGTGACCGGCTTGCCGTCCCTGCTCACGGTGACCTTCAGCTCGCCCGCCTTCCCGGCGACCGGGGTGCCCTCGACCGTGACGGTGTACCCGTCCACGGTCGCGGTGCCGGTCGCGGCGGGCAGCTCGGCGGCGGCCGCCGCGCCCTCGCCGGGGACGGTCACCGTCCGGCTGAGCACCAGGCCGGTGCCCCGGCCGGCGCCGCTGTCCGGGATGAACGAGGCGTAGACGCGCCAGGTGCCGGCGGTGAGCGCGGCCAGCGGGGCGGTCCAGGTGCCGTCGCCGGCCATCTCGGGGTGCAGGTGCTGGAAGCCGGTCAGGTCGGAGCGGACGGCGTAGAAGTGCATCCGCTTGGTCTGGTCGGTCCGGAACGCGGTGACCGGCCTGCCGTCGGGCCCGGTGACGGTGAACCGGTACTCGGCGGGGGCGCCGGCGGTGAGCGTCCCGGCGGTGGAGGTGAGGCGGTAGCCGTTCCGCTCGGCGGCGAGGCCGGGGGCGTCGGCGGCGTCGGCCGTGGCCGGGGAGGCGGCGTCTGCGCCGGGCATCTGGTGGCCCTGGTGGCCACCGCCCGCCGTGGCGGCGGCCGAGGTGGCCGCCGGGCTCGCGCCGTGGTCCATCCCGCTCATCGCGTCGGAGCCACAGGCGGCCAGGGCGAGGGAGAGGGCGGCGGTCCCGGCGGTGAGCGCCAGGGCGCGGGCCGGGGTACGGCGGGTACGGGTACGGAGGGACATGCGGTGGGTTCTCTTCCGGTGTGTACGGGCAGGACGCGGCGCGCCCGGGCCTCCTTCCGGGGGAGGTCCGGCGCGGGCCCGGTCACGTCCGTGCGACGCACTTGCGGAGCAGCAGTCCCCGCCCGGCGGCGGGTGGCGCCCGCGGGCCGTCGGCCGGCCGACGGCGCGGTCCGGCGAGGGCGGCGGGCAGCAGGGCGGTCGCGGCGAGGGCGTACGGCCCCGGGGCGGGCAGCGCGGCGCCGTCGCGGTCCCGGGCCGATACGCAGGAGACGGCCGGCCGGCCGTCGCCGTGCGTCCGCGGTGCGGTGAGGCCCGCAGCGGTGTCCGGGCCGCCGTGGTGCTGCGCCACCGCGTGCGCCGCGGCCATCACGGGCGCCGCGGCCGGCTCCGGGCGGTGGCAGCCGCCCGCCGAGGTCGGCGAGCCGTGCATCAGGAAGAGCCCGGCGAGCAGCGCGCAGAGCAGCAGCAGCCGGGCGGCCGCCCGCCCGCCGTTCTGCCCGGAACTCCGTCGTCCGCCCACCGCCGTCACCCGGCCGACAATACCCCCACCCTGTATCCCGTCCGCGTAGGTTTCGGCCCCCGGGCGAGGTTTCCGGCCGTTTCGGCCGCTCCGGGGGTGTCGCTCCGGGGGCGGGCGGGCATGACCGCCCAAGGCCACCCCGTCGGCAGGAAGAGCCATGCCACCTCGCCACCTCGAAGACGAGCGCCCACCGACCGCCGGCCCGGTCACGCACCGGACGCCGGACACCCTGCGCGATCCCGTCCTGCTCGGCGACATCATCTTCGACACCCTCGCCGAGATCGCCCGGCGCCGCGTCACCGAGCCGCCGCCCTTCCCCGCCCAGCGCACCCGCCCCCACCCGTAGCACCCACCCGCAGTGCCCCGGCCGGGGCGCCCCGGCGGTGGCGGCTACGTCGCGCGTCCACAGGTGGCGCGCCGTCGTCGTAGTCCTTCCGGTGCGTTCCGCGGGGTGCCGTCGTGCCCGCGCGGACGGTTCCGGCCGGGGGGCTCCGGCGTTTCACCTCCCGGGCAGCTCGGCGCCGCCGGCTTGTCCCCTTTCGTCCATCCCGGTCTGACCTGCGCAGACATCACCCGTGTTCGAATGATCGCGGCGGGCGACGGTCCAATTTGTCGTACTAGTGCTGGGGGTAGACGCTTTATGCCATGGCATAAAGCGTCTACCCCGACCGGCCCGAGTACCGAATTCCGGCGCTGAAGATGGAGATATGTACCTCATCCATGTGCGCCTGCGGGCCTCGGGCGGCGCGACCGCCCCGCCCGGCCTGGCGGGAATCATCAGCTCCTATGCGGAGGAGCGCGACGGCCTGGAGCACGTCGCGGTCCATCCGGACGGGTCCGGCGGCGTGACACTGGGGATCTTCAGCCTTGCGCCCGCCCTGGCCGAGGCCGAGGCCGGCGCGGCACGGCTGTCGGCCCGCGCCGTGGCCGACCACCCCGGCCTGGCCGGTTTCGCCGTCCTGTCCGTCGGCGCGGCCCTCGTCCCGGGCCCGTGGTGGGACGCCTGCTGACCGGTTCGGGCCGGCCGTCACCGACGGCCGCTCCCGGGTGCGTCACCGCAGGTCAGAGCAGGTGTTTCCGTACTGCTCCCGGAAGCCCGGCGCCGGCCGCCGAAGGGCCGGGGTGGACGGCTTAGGACAGTGCATGTTCCGTCCAGGCGACGCCTGTTCCCACCGGCCCGGCCGTCCAGCACAGTAGAGATGTCGGCAGGGAGCGAGCGCCGGCGAAGGCCCCGGGAAATCCCACCCGGGAAGAATGCGGAAAACCAATTGAGGAGAAATCCATGCTGGCCACCCGTGTCTCCAAGTTCGTCGCCCTCGCGCTCGTCGCTTTCGGCGCGGTCACCGCGCAGGCGGCTTCCGCGGACTTCTCCAAGAACGCCTCGCACGAGATCGCCGCCGTCCAGATCACCACGAACAACGACCGCGACGACGACGTCACCTGGGGCTGAAGGTCCCGGCAATGACGAACACCGGCCGGATGTCACGAAGATGACCGACAGCTCCCGGGAGAGGGCGCTGCATTCGGGCGAAGCAAAACGGGGGCGAAGATGATGGAATTCCTGGTCCTGGGTGCGCTGGAGACGCGCCAGGCGGGCGAACTGGTGGACGTCCGGGGCATGCGGCAGCAGCGGCTTCTGGCACTGCTCCTCCTCAACGCCAACCGGGTCGTTCCGATGGACGTGCTGGTCGACGAGCTCTGGGAGGACCCGCCGCTGTCGGCCCGGCCGCAGGTGCACAACGCGATCCG
The DNA here is from genome assembly GCF_002953255.1 of Streptomyces sp. CB01881. Taxonomy (GTDB): domain Bacteria; phylum Actinomycetota; class Actinomycetes; order Streptomycetales; family Streptomycetaceae; genus Kitasatospora. The sequence goes on along the minus strand of NZ_CP026498.1, from coordinate 6,615,577 downwards.
CGACCTGCGCCGCGTCCTGTCCTCCTCCAGCGAGTGCCGGCTGGTCACCGTGGACGTCGGATACCGGCTCGTCGTCCCCGAGGACGCCGTCGACGCGCACCGCTTCACCAGCCGGGTCCGCGAGGCCAGGGCGGCGGAGCGCGAGGGCCGGCCGGCCGAGACGATCCGACTGCTCCAGTCCGCCGTCGACCTCTGGCGGGGCGACGCCTTCGCCGGCATCCACTGCCCCGCCGTCACCGGCGCCGCGGTGAAGCTCAACGAGCAGCGGCTGACCGCCGTCGAGGACCTCATGGCGCTGCGCCTGCACGTCGGTGAATCCAGCTCCCTGGTCGGCGAGTTGCACGCGCTCCTGGCGGAGTACCCGCTCCGGGACTCGCTGCGCGGCAGCCTGATGATCGCGCTCTACCGCAGCGGCCGGCAGGCCGACGCGCTCGCCGTCTACGACGAGGGCCGGCGGTTCCTGGCGGAGGAACTCGGCCTCGAACCGAGCCCCCAACTACGCGCGCTCCACTCGGAGATCCTCGCCGACGCCCCCGGCGTCCACGGACCGGCAGGCCCCGGAAGCACGATCGACCGCGCCGCGGCGGCCCCCTCGCCCGGACCCGACGGCCGCCCGGCTCCCGCCGAGGCCGCGCCGCCGGCGCCGCGCAACCACCGGAACTGCCTCCCGCACGACCTCACGGACTTCACCGGCCGCGCCGCCGAACAGGACACCCTGCTGGGCGCGGTCGGCCTCGGCCCCGCCGGAACACCCCTGATGCTCGCGATCGACGGCATGGGCGGGGTCGGCAAGACGACCCTGGCGGTGCACGTCGCGCACCGGGTCACCCCGCAGTACCCGGACGGGCAGTACTTCGTCGGGCTGCACGGCTTCAGCGCGACCCGGCGGCCGCTGCCGCCCGAGCAGGCGCTCGCCACGCTGCTCCGCGCCGACGGCCTCGGCCCGGACGAGATCCCGAACGGCCTGGAGGAGCGCAGCGACCTCTGGCGCTCCCGGCTGGCCGGCCGCCGCTGCCTGGTCGTCCTCGACGACGCGGCCGACACCGCCCAGGTCAGGCCGCTGCTCCCGGGCACCGGCGGCTCGCTGGTGCTGGTGACCAGCCGGCGCAAGCTCACCGCGCTCGACGGCGCGCTGACCCTCCCCCTCGACGTCCTGCCGCCCGAGGACGCGGTGACGCTGTTCGGCCGGATCGCCGGCGAGCACCGGGTGGCCCGCGAACCGGCCCGGGTGGCGGAGGCGGTCGAGCTCTGCGGCCACCTGCCGCTGGCCGTCCGGATCGCCGCGACCCGCCTGCGCGACCGTCCGGCCTGGGCCGTCGCCGACCTGGTGGACCGGCTGGCGAGCTCGGCGCGCCGCGCCCGCTGCCTGCAGACCGCCGACCGCGACGTGATGTCCCTGCTGCGGGCGTCCTACCAGCACCTCGACGGCGCCCAGCAGCGCTTCAGCCGGTTGGTCAGTCTGCACCCGGCCGCCTCCTTCGACCTCGACCGGGCGGCGGCCATCACCGGTCTGACGGCCGACGAGGTCGAGTGTCACGTCGACGTGCTCCTGGAGAACAACCTCATCCGGCAGGAGGCGCCGGCCCTCTTCTCGTTCCACCGTCTGGTCCGGGACTGCACCCGCGAGTTGCTCGTCGAGGGGGCGGTCGCCGAATTCGCCCCGGAAGTACTCCCGGTGGGGCGGCCGGCCCTGCTGGACGCGGTCTAGCAGGGGGGGATTGCCGGCCGTCGGCGGAGCCGGCCGGGGTGCCGGCCGTCCGTACCCGTCGCGCGTGCACCGCCCTCCACCTCCGTGTTCGGCCCGCCGTCCGTCCGGCCCACGAGGCCGACATCTTCCGGGAACGCCGGAGTCAGCACACGGCTACTCAAGGTCAGTAAGCTCCCCCCCAGATGAATCGCTGGCGCTGATCGAGGGGGTTCGCATCAATGCTGGATGTCTTGGGACTGGACGCCGAGGCGGAGGCCATTTACCGGGGAATGCTCAGCAATCCCCGGGGTGGTGTCGCGGCGCTCGCAGTCGGACTGGGGATGACCGAGGAGCGGGTTCGCACCGGCCTGGACCGGCTCAGTGAACTCGCGCTGATCCAGCCCTCGGCCCGGGAGGGGATAGGTTTCCGGGCGGTCGGCCCGGAAACCGCGATGGAGGTCCTGCTGGCCAGGCAGCAGGCGGAGTTGGCGGCCCAGCAGATGCGGGTCGAGGCGTCCCGTGCCGCCGCGGCCCAGTTGATCGCCGAGTGTTCGGCGCTGCGCCCGGCCGCCACCGACGAGGCGTCCGAGCAGTTGGTCGGGCCGGAGGCGATCCGCGAACGGCTGGCGGAGCTGGCCGGATCGGCCCGGCAGGAGGTCGCCACCTTCGCGCCGGGCGGCGCGCACACGGAGGAGGACCTCCGGGCCAGCCGGCAGCCCAACTCCGCCTTACTCGAACGCGGGGTGCAGATGCGGACGGTCTACCTGGACAGCGTCCGCAACCACCGGCCCACGCTCGACCACGTGACCTGGCTCAACTCCCACGGCGGGCAGGTGCGTACCGTGCCTGACCTGCCGATCAGGATGATCATCTTCGACCAGCGCCAGGCGGTGCTGCCGATCGACACCGACAACACCCGGGCCGGTGCGGTGGTGCTGCGCGGCGCCGGGACGGTCGCCGCCCTGTGCGCGCTGTTCGAGAGCGTGTGGACCATGGCCATCCCGGTGGGGGACACCCCCAAGTGCGACGCCAACGGGATGCCGCCGCAGGAGCACGCCGTCCTCAAGATGCTCGCCCAGGGCTACACCGACGAGGCGATCGCCAAGCGGATGGGCGTCTCGCCACGGACCGCCCGGCGGTTCGCCGCCAACCTGATGGAACGCCTGGACGCCCGGAGCCGGTTCGAGGCCGGGGTGCACGCCGTACAGGACGGCTGGCTCCCCGCCACTCGCTGACTCCGGACGTCCCGATGACGTCTTCGGGCAGCAGGCGTCAGGCGTTCGCCCCGCTCAGGCGCGCCTCCCGGCGGTCCGCCGCGAGCAGCGCCAGGGCGGGGACCAGCGTGAGCGCGTAGACGCCCAACAGCCAGCCGAAGGAGTGCGCGAAGGCGGCCGGCACCAGTCCGTGCCGCTCCTCGGCGGCCTGGGTGAGGACCACCGTGACCACCGCGATGGCCAGCGCGCCGCCGATCCGCTGGGTCAGGTTGAGCTGAGAGGAGGCGTCCGGAATGGACTCCTGACGGATCGACTGGAACGCCCGGGTCATCGTCGGCACGATGGTCAGCCCGGTGCCGAGGCCGCGGACCACCAGGCTGGCGCAGATCAGCAGGTAGGACGTGTCCGAGGTGAGCGTGGTCAGCGGGGCGGTGGCGAGCATCGTGAGCGTGATGCCGATGACGACGGTGGCGCCGCCGCCCAGCTTCCTGAGCAGGACGCGGGACAGCCAGGCGGCGGTCACCACGCCGAGTCCGCCGGTGGACATCAGCAGGCCGGTCGTCACGGAGCTCTCGCCGCGCGCACTCTCGAAGTACAGCGGGATGAGCATCATCGGCGAGTAGAGCACGAAGCCCAGGCAGAACACGTTGATCACGGCGGTCGCGTAGACGCGGTTGCGGAACAGGCGCAGATCGAGCAGCGGGAACCGGGCGCGCAGCTGGCGGACGACGAACACCGTGCCGCTCACCACGGCCAGGGCCAGCGGGGCCAGCAGGACGGGGGAGGCGGTCACGCCCTTGTCGGCGAACTCGTGGATGGCCAGCACCGTGCAGACCGTGCAGGTCGCCGAGGAGAGCAGGCCCACCACGTCCAGCGGCCGGGCGCCCGGGCCGTCCGGGGCGTCCTTGCGCACCCAGCGCAGGGTGACCGCGAACAGGGCGATGCAGAGCGGGATGTTGATCAGGTAGACGGCGGACCAGCCGCCGGCCGCGACCAGCAGGCCGCCGATGGTCGGCCCCAGCAGCGGACTGATCAGCATCACGCTGCCGTTCAACGCCTGGACGCGGCCCAGGTGTTCGCGCGGGACGCCGCGGGTGAGCAGGATGGTCGACACGGGCGTGAGCACGCCGGCGGCCGCGCCGGAGAGGCCGCGGGCGGCGATCAGCTCGGGGAGCGTCTGGCTGGCCGCACAGCCGGCCGATCCCAGGGCGAAGAGGGCGGTCGCGGTGGCGAACACGCGCTTGGCGCCGAAGCGGGTGGCCAGCCAGCCGGTGGCCGGCATGACGGCGGCGAGGGCGATCAGGTAGGCGGTGACCACCCACTGCACCTGGTTGATGCCGCCGAACCGGGCGGTGGTGTCCTCGATGGACACGTTCACGATGGTGGTGTCGAGCAGGGCGAGGAAGCCGCCGGTGATGGCCGCGGCCATGGTCAGGAGGGCGGAGGCGGAGGGCCCGGAGGAGTCGGGGGCGACCTCGGTCTTGGGTTCGGCCTTGGGTTCGGGTCCGGGCCCGGTCTCCGGCGCGGTCTCCGACGTGGCGTCAGGGGTGGTTTCGGTGGCTGCTTCGGGGGCCGTTGCGGAGGTCTTCCCGGTGGCGGGCTCCTCGGCGGCGGCCTTCGCGGGCGTGGGCTTCCCGGTGGCGGCCTTCTCGGCGCCGGTCTTCGCGGTGGCGGGCTTCCGGCTCCTCTTGGCGGCGGCCTTGCGGGCGGTGGTCCGCTGGGCGGGGGCCTTCCGCGCGGCGGGCTCGGAGACGGCCTCGGCCTGGGCGGCCGGCTCCTTCACCGGGGCGGGGTCCGCCGGGAGTTCCACCGGTCCGGGAGGGCTCGGGGCTTCCTTGGTGCTCAGCTTGGTCGTCGGCATCTTCGAACGTCCTTCATCGTCAGCAGGGTGGTTGAGCCACGTCAGTCCGCGTCGGCGAGGCCGCGCTGGACCTCGTCGAGGACCGCCTCGGCCGCCTCGCGCGCGCCGGGGCGGTTCCGGCAGGAGAGGGTCACTTCGGTCCGGTCGTCGATCTGGCAGGTGCTGAGGAACATCTCGGCGTAGGGCACGAGCATCGGCAGCGTGAAGTACTCGGTGGGCCGGAACCGGTCGGTGCGGTAGAGCCCGGTGTCGATCCGGCCGTGGTCGGTCAGGATCGCCGTGCAGGGGAACGTGTTGCCGTCCAGCTCCTGGGCCTCGCGCAGCGAGTTGGCGAACGGGTTGCTGCGCAGGAAGTCCCGGTCCAGCACGGCCACTTCGCGCTTGCGCAGCATCGCGGCGAGGAGCTGGCTGTGCACCCGGTTCCAGCTGTCGTCCCGGTGGAGGTCGAGGACCAGCTGGGAGGTCAGGTTGGCGGTGGAGCGCACCGAGCGGTCGTGCCGGCGGAGGTCCACCGGGACGATCAGCCGGCCGGTGTCGGTGGCCAGCCGGCGGGAGACGGCGGCGGCCACCCGGGCGGTGACGGCGGACGGGCAGGCCCGCACGCTCCGCCGGAGCCAGAGCGGGGTGCCGTCGGCCGGGCCGTTGCCGAGGATCGCGGGGAAGCCCTCGACCCGGGCGGGGGCCGGTGCGGGGCGCACGGTGCCGGCCGCGGTCCGGAAGTGGGTGTCGTCGACGGTGGCGGCGGCACCGAGCGGCTCCTCGCCGCGCAGCACCCGGAACACGTCCTCGATCCAGTGCCGCAGCCCCCGGCCGTCCGTGACGATGTGACTGGCCCGCACGACCAGCCGGGTCACCGGCCCGTCGGCGAGGCCGACCTCGCAGACCGGACCGGCCACGACGTCCAGGTCGCGGTGGAAGAACGGGTGGTCGAACCCGGTCGGGGCGGGCAGTTCGACGACCGGCGGGGCGGTGTCGTCGGCGCGCCAGGACGCCCCCCGCCGCCGGACCGCGAGGCCGGGGCCGGCGAGGGTGGCCGCCCGGACCGCCTCCCGGAGCTCCTGCGGGTCGATCCGTCCCTCGCCCTCGATCACCATCTGGATCAGCTGGGGCGTCCCGGTCGCCGCGGCGTTCAGGTAGCCGCGCTCGATCTGCGAGATCCGGCGGGTGTACGGGCGGGCGGCCGGGCGGGCGGCCGTCGCGGTCGTCGTCGCTGTGGCGGTCATGCTGCTGGCTCCAAGGTCAGGGCGTCGGTGCGGGTGGCGGGCGCGGCGGGGCGGTCCTGCCACCACCACCGCACCGGGGCGGCCGCATCGGTGGCGAGGGCCAGGTGCAGGCCCCGGCCGAGGCCGGCCGACCGGACGAGGTACCCGGTGTTGGTCGGGCGCCAGCCCGGCTGCCAGGCCGGCAGCCGGACCCCGGCGAAGGTCTCCTTGCGGATGTGCGAGGCCTTGATCAGCGCCTCGCACTCGGCGAAGTCCCGCATCGTGGCCGGTTCCCCGGCCGGTCTGCCGAGCAGGTCGCCGAGCCACTGCATGGCGTACGGGCGGTCCCGGTGGTCCTGGAGGTCCACCCCCACCTGCGGGCCGGTGGAGAGGGCGACGGTGCTGTACTCGGCGCAGTGCGCCACCGAGGCGGTCAGGCCGTACGCCGGAAGGCTCCAGCGCCGGTGCTCGTCCCGTGCGAGGTCCCGCCCGGTGACGGCGAGCCCGTACAGGCGGGCGACCGCCCCGGTGATCAGCCAGCGGCCGGCGTCGTTCAGGCGGTGGCCCATCCGGTCCCGCGGCAGGTGGGGGTGGCGGGTGACGAGGCAGTCGATCACCGCCCCGTCCGCCCGGCCCTCCCCCGACGCTGCGTCCATCGGCGCCGTGTCCATCAGGACCTCGCGTCGAACACTGCCGCGGCGTAGCTGCCGCCGTAGGCGAAGCTGGACAGCAGCAGCCGTCCCTGCGGCTCCCCGCCGCCGAGCGCGGCCACCAGGCCGAGCGCACCGGCGCTGCCGTAGGTCTCCCCGAGCAGCGCCTTCGGCGCCACGGTGGGGCGGTCGGCCAGCCCGGCCAGGCCCAGGGCCCGGGACTGCGCGAGGTCGACCAGGCTGTAGCCGGAGGCGGCCGACACCACGGTGTCGATCTCCTCGGGCGAGGACCCGGCCTCGGCCATCGCGGCGCGCAGGGCGCGGGCCCAGGCCTCGCCGTCCCGGCCGAGCCGGCCGATGCCCACCGACTCGCCGGAGGCGCCGAAGCCCTTCACCGAGGCGAGGACGTCCGCGCCGCGGCCGGCGGCCGAGGCCTCGCTCTCCAGCAGGATCGCGGCGGCGCCCTCGCTGAGCACCGTCCCGGTGCGGCCGCCGGGGACGATCTCGGCGGTCCGCGCGTACCCGGGCAGCCGGGCCTGGGTGGCCAGGGCCTGCTCGGGGAACTCGTCGGCGACCACGACCATGATCCGGTCCGCGGCGCCGCGGGCGATGACCCGGGCCGCGAGCTGGAGGGCCAGGACCGAGCTGGTGCCGCCGTTGGCGATGGTGGCGGTGTAGCCGCGGTAGCGGTGCAGCATCGCGACGTGGCCGGCCGCCGCGTTCACCACGGTGTTGGCGAACATCGCCGGGTTGGCCCCGGTGATGCCCTGCTCCAGCACGCCCCGGTGGAACTGGAGCACCGAGGTCACCGGGCCGTAGCCGGTGGCGAAGACGATGCCGGTGCCCTCGGCCTCGGCCCGCGAGGGCTTGCCGTGCCGCTCGTACAGGTCGGCGACGGCGCCGGCGGCGAGCAGGCCCAGCGGGTCCATCCGGCGGGCCTTGCTCGGGTTGAGCTTGCGCGAGACGGCCTTGACGTCCACCCGGCCGATCGGCCGCTCGCCGACGCCCTCGACGTGCTGGAGGCCGGCGAAGCTCGCCCGGCCCTCCGCCAGGGCGGCGGTGAGCTCGGCGGTGGAGCCGGCCGTACCGGCCAGGCCGGCGACCCCGGTCACCACGACCCCGTGCACCGGGGCGGTCCGGCGCGGCGACCTGGTCTGGCGGCCGGGCTTGTTCAGGACCACGGTGGCGTTGTTGCCGCCGAAGGCGAAGGAGTTGGAGGCGACGACCTCCAGCGCCGCCGGGCGGCCGGTGTCGGGGACGATGTCCAGCCCGAACGGGGAGGGCACGCCCCGGGTGTTGACGGTCGGCGGGACGACGCCGCGGTCGATCGCCATCGTGCTGACGATCGCCTCGACCGCCCCGGCGGCGCCGAGGGTGTGGCCGAGCATCGACTTGGTGGAGCTGGCCGGCGGCAGTTCGGAGCCGAACAGCAGCTTGACCGCCTTGGGCTCGGAGACGTCGTTGGCGGGCGTCCCGGTGCCGTGCAGGTTGACGTAGTCGACGTCCTCGGGGCCGAGGCCGGCCGTCTCCAGGGCCTGCGCCATGGCGGCGGCGGCGCCCTTGCCGCTCGGGTCCGGCGCGGTCTGGTGGTAGCCGTCGCAGGAGAGGCCGTACCCGCCGAGCTCGGCCAGGGCGCGGGCCCCGCGTTCGGCGGCCCGGTCCGCGGACTCCAGGACCATGAAGCCGGCCCCTTCGCCGAGGGTCAGGCCGGTGGAGGCCGACATCGGGGCGCAGGGCTCCGGGTCGAGGGCGCCCAGGGCGCTGAACCCGTAGGCCGAGAGCTCGGCCAGCGGGTCGACGCCACCACAGATCACGTGGTCGACGTCGCCCTTCCAGAGCAGCTCCGCCGCGTAGCCCAGCGCCACCGCGCTGGCGGCGCAGGCGTTGGAGAGCACCACGCGCGGGCCGCGGAGGTCGAACTCGGCCGCGATGTAGTCGCCCACGCAGGGCAGTTGGGAGGCGGCGGCCTGCGGGGCGTCCAGCTCGCCGCCCAGCACCAGGCCCCGGTGGACGCTTTCCAGCGTCGGCATCGCGCCGAGGCTGGAGCCGACCACCACGGCGACCCGGTCCCGGTCGACCGTGTCCAGGTCGAGGCCGCTGGTGCGCAGGGCCTCCCGGATCGCGGTGGCGGCCAGCGCGTAGCAGCGGTCGAGGTCGGCCGGCTGCTCGCTGGTGACCATGCCGGCCCAGTCGGTCAGCAGTTCGGCGGTGTCGAAGAGGGTGTTGGTCTTGATGCCCGAGATCCCCTGGGAGATGGACGACCAGCTCTTCTCGACGTCGTCCCCGGCCCCGGTGATCAGCCCCAGGCCGGTGAGGGCGATGCGCTCGGTGGTCATCAGGAGATCCTCGTGGTGAGCGAGCGGGCGATGACGCGGGGCAGGGTGACGGTGCGCAGCGGGCTCTCGGCGCCGTCCTCGTTCTGCGCGGCCAGCTCCAGGCCGGGGACCCAGAACGGGGCGTTCAGGAGGGCGAAGACCAGCTCCTCGTCCGGGTTGGCGGACGGGGCCTGCCAGAGGACGGTGCCGACGCCCTGGCCGCCGGCGGTCACCTCGGTGCCGGCGGCGAACGCGGTGCCGGCCGGGGCGGCCAGGGCGGTCAGCCTGGCCAGCTCGGTGGTCGGCTTGACCAGGTCGTCCGAGCCGGTGAACTCGCCGATCCGGTTCCAGTCGATCATCCAGGCGAGGTCGGCCTCGTGGACCGGCAGACCGGCGAAGCCGGCCGCGTAGACGGCCATGCCGGCCTCGGCCTGGACGCGGGCCAGGCCCTCCGGGCCGACCTCGGCGCCGCCCTCGGCCAGGACCGCGGCGACCGCGGCCTCGTGGGCGGCCTCCGGGGCGTTGGAGATGAGCAGGTAGCCGTACTCGCCGGTGGTGCCGACGCGGGCCAGGTGGGCCAGGGCGGTCGGGTCGGACGGCACCGAGGACTCGGTGACGCCGTGCAGGGTCAGGCCGGAGACGTCGAACTCGACGAACTTCGCGGCCGCCGCCCAGGCCCGCGGGCCCTCGAACGCGGTGGCGCCCCAGCCCTCGGGGTCGATCTCGACGGTGACGTCCCCGGTGGTGTCCAGCTCGTCGAGGTAGCTGCGCAGCGCCTCGGTGGTGATCGGGGTGCGCGGCAGCAGCCAGGAGTCGTCGCCGATCTCGAAGTGCAGCACGATCGCGAACGGGGTGCCGTCGGCGTTCAGCGCGAGGGCCTCGCGGACGGAGTCCGGCTCGACGTACTCGCTCGACTTGGCGAGGAACTGGTCGAGCAGGGTGTAGCGGTCGCCGCCCGAGACGCGCACCAGCGGGGAGCTGATCCGGTAGACGCCGATGGCGGTGCGAACGGTGGTGTAGTCGTCCTGTGCGGTGCGGGGCACGGCAACGGTCGTGGTCATGATGGGCGGTTTCCTCTCACGGGTTCGGTGTGTGGTGGTGCGCGGTGGTGCGTGGGGTGGAGCGGTGGATCAGATGACGGGTTCGCGGTGCACGGCCAACTGCCAGGCGGCTTCGGCTCCGTGCGGGCCGGCGGCCGAGACGCAGCCGATGAGCAGGCCGGAGGCGGTGGTGCGCAGGACGATCTCCGGCTCGCCGGCGCCCGGGTGGGCCGGCCGGACGTCGAGCCAGCTGCCGTCGGCGAGCCGGACGGCGGCGGCGGTGGCCCAGACCTGCCGGAACTCCGAGGAGTCGAGCTCCCACCGGGTGCCGGCCGAGTCGAGCACCACGCCGGTGCGGGACGGGGTGTTCGGGGTGATCCAGAGGACGATCTCCTCCTCGGCGCCGGGGGCCCGGACGTCGACCCGGACGGGTTCGGCGGTGGACTCCGGCGCGGTGACCTCCCAGTCGATCCGCTCCTGCGGGGCGGCCAGGCCGAGCGGGTGCTTCTCCTCCCATTCCGTGCCGGCCGGCACGCCCCAGCCGAGGCCGGTGGCGAGGCTGAACCGGCTGTGCTCGCGGGTGACCCACATCCCGGCCGTCCAGCGCGGGTTGCAGCCGAAGGCGCGGGTGCGCGGGTGCGGGCTGCGCAGGACCTTGACGGTGCCCTCGGTCCAGGAGGTGACCCCCGCGGCGGCGGCCCGCACCTGGAGCCTGCGGGTCTCGGCGGCCGGTCGGGCCGTCGCGGTGCCGCGGGCGGCGGCCCCGGTGCCGGCGTCGGTGCCGGCGTCGGTGCGGAACACGGTGCGCAGCCGGGCCACGCCGTCCGCGTCCTGCTCCAGGTGGCGCTCGATCAGGCCGCTGTGGATCAGCCGGATCGGCCGGCCGGCCGGCACCTCGATCCGGGTCGTGCCGTCGTTCCAGGCCAGTTCGCTGCCGGCCGGGGCGACCTGGGAGGCCGCCACCACCTCGGAGGCGTCGCGGACGCCGATCCCGGTGCCGAGCAGGTGCCGCCCGGTGGTGCCGTCCGCCGGGTCGGACAGGGCGAAGGCGCCCTGCCGCAGCCCGATGGTCTGGAAGATCCGGCCGGGCCGGGTGGTGAAGGTGAAGTCCTGGCTCAGCACCCCGTCGGTGAGGGTGATGGTGCCGACGACCTCGTCCTCCCCGGACCGCTCGGCGACCCGGACCCCGTTCTCGACCGGGACGACGTCGAGGTCGCGCGGCTGGCCCTCGCGCCAGCCCGCCGACCGGTCCGCCTCGCAGCTGGGCCAGGTGGAGACGAACAGCGGCCCGTGGTGGCCGGGCGTCAGGACGCTCACCGTCCCGTCGCCGCCGTCGACCTCGCAGACCAGGCCGTCGGACTCGAAGCGGTGCGGCTCGGCCTGCCGCGCAGTGCGGACCCGGTAGGGCGGTTCGGCGATCCGCAGCGGCCGGGTGGTCCCGTCGGGGGCGGTGAGCTCCGCGCCGAGCATCAGGCCGCGGTCCACGTCGATGACCGCGTCGATCCGGTACTCGCCGAGGGCCAGAGCGTAGGCCACCGTGCGGACGCCGTCCAGCAGGCGGACGTCGGAACGGAGTTCGTCGTCGCGGCCGCCGGCGACGCTGCCGAAGCTGCTCAGCCCGCCCAGGGCGGCGACGGCCTCGGGGTCGAGGTCGGCGAAGACGCTCCGCAGGATCAGCGGGATGTAGTTGTGCAGCTCGACGTTGCCGTCCTCGCCGGGCACGGTCTCGCCGACGGAGACGCAGCCGACCCGGCGGTACAGCTTGAACGCCACGGTGTTGGCCGGATTGACGGTCAGTCGCAGTACGAGGCAGCCGCACTTCATCATCCACTCGACCGCCTCGGTGAACAGCCGCCCGGTGATCACACCGTTGCGGTAGGCCGGGGCGACGAAGAACATGTCGGCGATGAGCTCACCGGCGCGGGCGGACCGCCGGCCGGTGCTGTGGAACAGCCCGAATGTGCCCACCACACGCCCGTCGTCGACGGCCACCAGGAACGTCGCGGTGTCCCGCTCGGCCAGCTCGCGCTCCAGTTCGTCGCCGCTGATCCCGCCGGCCACCGGGTTGGGGTTGTCGCGGTGACGGCCGTAGAGCTCGGCGATGTCGTGCGCGTCGCCCTCCTGGTACGGGCGGATCGTGATGGACATTCCACACCTCCTTGTCTTCTGGTTCCGCTGGGTGGGGGCGGGGTCTAGCCCTTGCGTTCCGTGGTGACGATCAGCGAGCCGGCGGCGGCCAGTTCGGTGCCGACGGTGGCCCGGACGGAGACCGAGCGGAGCCCGCCCAGCTTCTGGCCGAGCTTGGCCTCCAGCTGGAGCTGGTCGCCGGGGACGACCAGCCGGGAGAACTTCATGGAGCTGATCGAGCCGAGGTAGCCGACGCTGGCCGACGGGTCGCCGGTCCCGGCGTTCTCCGCCTCCAGCAGCTCGGCCACGTAGACCACGGCGACCAGCTGGGCCATCGCCTCGACGATCATCACGCCGGGCATGATCGAGTGGTCCGGGTAGTGGCCGGCGAAGAACGGCTCGTTCACCGAGACGCTCTTGATCCCGCGCCCGGACACCCCGGGCACGACGTCGTACGCACGGTCGATCATCAGCATCGGCCAGCGGTGCGGCAGCATCCGCTTGATGTCGTCCGAGGAGTAACTGAAGGTCTCCTTGGGAGCCTTGGGCTCCTTGACCGCCATGGCCCGGCGCGCGGGCGCGGTCTCCGGCGCGATCGTCATGATCAGACCTCGCGGGCTTCGATGAAGTCGACCAGGGCGTTGATCGAGCCGAAGGCCTCGAAGTCGTCGTCGCTGATCAGCACGTCGTACTCGTTGTTGATCATGACGACGATCTCCAGGGTGTCCAGCGAGTCCATCTCCAGGCCGCGGCCGAACAGCGGCTGGTTGTCGGAGACGACCTCCGGCTCGGCGTCCAGGCCGAGGCGGTCGATGATCATCGACTTGATCTTCATGTTCTTCTCCAGGCGCTGCTCGGCCTGGGCGCGGACGTCCTCGAAGGTGGCGACGGACATGGGGGTTCCCTTTCTCGGGATTGACGATTGGTCAGTTCACTTGCACGGTGGTGCAATTGGTCAGCTGTAGAGCATTCCGCCGTCGACCGTGAGGACCTTGGCGGTGATGTAGGACGCGGCCGGGCTGGCCAGGAAGACGGCGGCCTGGGCCACCTCCTCCGGCGTCCCCATGCGTCCGAGCGGGATCGCCTGGGCAGCCTCCTTGAGCTGCTTCGGGGGCACCTTCTTCACCATGTCGGTGTCGATGAACCCGGGGGCCACCACGTTGACCCGGATGCCGCGGCCGGCGGTCTCGTACGCCAGGGTCTTGGCCATCGAGATCACACCGCCCTTGCTGGCGGCGTAGTTGGCCTGGCCGACCCGGCCGGCGATGCCGCTGGTGGAGGCGATCAGGACGATCGAACCGCCGCTCGCGTACATCTGCTTGGTCGCCTCGCGGGCGGTGAGGAAGGCGCCGGTCAGGTTGGTGCCGATGACCTCCTGCCACTTCGCGGAGCTCATCGCGGCCATGTGGCCGTCGGCGGTCACCCCGGAGTTGAGGACGGCGACGTCGAGCGAGCCCCAGGCGGAGCGGATCTCCTTGTACATCGCGGCCACCTGGGCCTCGTCGGAGACGTCCGCCCCGACCAGCAGGGCGCCCCGGCCCAGGGCCCGGATCCGCTCGGCGACCTCCTCCGCCTTCCCGGCGCTGGAGCGGTAGTTGAGGGCGACGTCGCAGCCGTGCTCGGCCAGCGCGATCGCGATCGCCGCGCCGATGCCGCGCGAGGCGCCGGTGACCAGGGCCTTGGTGCCCTCGGCGAAGAGCCGTCCGGGGGCGCTCATGCCGTACCTCCCACGAGGGTCGAGGTGACCTTGTGGCTGCCCGGGTCGAAGCCCTCGACCTCGGTGCCCAGGCCGGCCTTGGTGGCGGCGGTGAGGACGGCCTCCGCGACCGCGAGGTCCAGGACGCCCAGGCCGAAGGGCGAGAAGACGACCGTGCGGGCCAGGTCGCTCAAGGCGGTCCGCCCGTCGAGCACGGCGCCGATCTCGGCGTGGACGAACTCCCGGTGCCCGACCTGCTGTTCGGCGCGGTGCAGGGAGGTCTGCTCGCGGACGGCGTGCTGGGCGTCGTCGACCACGTTGTAGGCGGCGAGCACCGAGGAGGCGCTCAGGTCGCGCAGCGACAGGTGCAGGATCACCTGGCCGTGCGGCCGGTCCGGGTGGTCGGCCAGGTCGAGCCAGTAGCTGGAGTCGGTGGTGGCGATGGAGACGGTCTCGGCGCTCAGCGCCCGGGCCACGTCGACGGCCTGGAAGTCGATCCCCGGGTACTCCGCGGCCAGCTCCCCGGCGAACACCTTGGCCCGCTCCGGGAAGGCGTCCTGGAGGAACACCGTCTCGATGTCCGGGTGGACCTGCGTCAGGTAGGAGACGACGCGGTGGTTGATGGTGCCGCAGCCGATCAGCCCGACCGTGCGCACCGGGCGGCCGCCGCTCAGCAGAGCGCTGGCGAGCGCGGCACTGGCCGCGGTCCGCACCGAGGAGATCTGGCTGCCCTCCATCAGGGCCACCGGGTAGCCGGACTCCAGGTCGTTGAGGATGCAGAGCGAGGAGGCCCGCTGCATGCCCCGGTTCAGGTTCTCCGGGAAGGACGAGATCCACTTGAGGCCCATCACCGGGGCCGGTCCGCCCAGGTAGGCGGGCAGCGCGATGATCCGGGAGTCCGGGCGCCCCAGCGGGCGCAGGAAGGTGGAGAACGGGAGGTCCGACTGGCCCTGGCCGTGCAGGACGTAGGCGGTCCGCACCGAGTCGAGGACGGTGGAGTCCAGGCCCTGCAGCGCCGCACGGACGTCGTCGCGGCCGAGGATCCTCATGACTCACTCCTTTCGTGGTCGTGGTCCGGCAGGTACTGCCGGAGGTAGGACTCCACCCACTGGTCGGAGTAGATGGTGTCGAGGTAGCGGTCGCCGCCGTCGGGCAGCACCGCGACGCAGGTGGCGCCCGGCTCGATCCAGGCCGGGGCCTGCCGGAGGGCGGCGATGACGGCGCCCGAGGACCCGCCGGCCAGGATCGACTCCTTCGCCAGCAGCTGGTGGCAGCCGCGGATGCACTCGGAGTCGGTCACCTTGACCACCCGGTCCGCGAGCCCCGGCAGCAGCAGCGGCGGGACGACCGCCGCCCCGTGCCCGGGGATGGTGCGCTTGTGCGAGCTCTCCCACGGCTCCGGCGGGCCGAAGATGACGCTGCCGACCGCGTCCACCGCGACGACCTTGGTCTCCAGGCCGTTGTCCCGGATGTACTCGGCGCAGCCGCGCAGCGTGCCGCAGGTGCCGGCCGCCAGGAAGAGGTAGTCGGGGCCGCCCGGGATCGCCTCGCAGATCTCGCGCATCGTGGTGCGGTGCGCCCGGGCGTTGTACTCGTTGGCGTACTGGTTGGGCCACCACGCGTCGGGGACGCTCTCCAGCAGCGCCCGGACCCGGCCGATCCGGGCCGGCAGGTACTCGCCGGTCTCCGGGTCGCGGTGCTCGACGACCTCGACCCGCGCACCGTACGCCCGCATGATCGCGAGGTTCTGCGCGGTGGTCCGGGGATCGACCACGCAGATCAGGTTGAGCCGGTAGAAGTTGCAGAGCTGGGCGAGGGCGATGCCGAGGTTGCCCGAGGAGGACTCCACGACGGTGGAGACCCCGGGGACGAGCCGGCCGGTCTGGATGGCCTGCTCGATCATCGACTTGGCGGCGCGGTCCTTGATGGACCCGCCGGGGTTGAACCGCTCGCACTTGGCGTACACCTGGAAGCGCGTGGGCGGGAACAGCCGGTCGAGGGCGACCAGCGGGGTCCCGCCGATCGTGGCCACGATGTCGGGCTTCGTCGGGGGGCGCGGGCGGACCCGCGGTGCCGCGTTGTCGGGGACGAGGACGGTCATTCCGGCACCTTCCTGCTGATCTGGAGCCGAAGCTCGCTGACGTAGCGCTCGCCGTCGGCGTCCGGCAGCCAGGACTCTTCGGGGGCCGGCAGCGGCTCGCTGACGGTCACCACGGCGTCGGGGTCGAGCTGCCGGGCCCGGCGGACGAGGTTGGCGAAGGAGAGCACCAGCGTCGGGCTGGTGAAGTCGACCAGGGAGGGCTTGGTCTCCTCGGGGAACTTGACGAAGGCCCGGTCGGGCAGGGAGTTCCCGGTGACCCAGCGGCGCACCGCCAGGTAGTCGCGGTGCCGGTCGGCCTTCGGGGCGAGGGCGACGCCCTCGGCCGGCAGCCGCCAGGTCTCGCGGAAGAGCACCAGGTTGTCGAGGGTGATCCGCGGGGCGTGGCTGCGGTCCAGGCCGATCTTGAAGGCGTCGCAGGCGATGATCGAGATCAGCACCGCGAGCAGCTCCGGAACGGTCCAGGTGCGCCCGTCCGCGGTGGTGGCGGTGACGGTGCCGCCCTCCTCGGCCAGGGTGATGGAGACCGCCGGCTCGATCCGGTCGCGCTCGTCGAACGGCGCCCGGGTGAAGCCGATCAGCCGGTCCCCCGCGCCGATCGGCGCCGGCACCATCCGGCCGCTGTTGCGCTTCCAGCCGACCGGCAGCAGCGGCACCAGCCGCGGCGCGCCGATCGCCTCGTTGACCTTGTCCCGCAGCGACCCCCGGTCGGTGGTCCAGTCGAGGAACGGCAGGTCGAGGGTGGCCAGGCAGGCGTGCAGCTCGCCGAGGACCACGGTGTGCTCGCCGGCGTTCACCGCCTCCACGGACGGGGCGACCACCTGGAGGTCCGGGCTGTGCACCGCCAGGTGCGGCGAGCGGACCGGGCCGGTGGCGAAGACGGCGCGGGCGCGGTCCTCGATCCCGGAGACCGAGAGCCGGACCGGCTCGGCCGGGGAGGCCTGCGGGTCCAGCGCGATGACCTCGCGCCACTTCTGCGCCAGCTCGCGGGTCGCGGCCTGCACCGGGGTGTTGTGCTCGCCCCAGAACAGGGCCAGCACCTGCGGCCAGACGTCGGCCAGGTTCACCGTGCCGTGGCGCTGTGCGGCGGCCCGGACGAGGGCCGCGACCTCCGCCTCGACCAGCTCGGCCAGCCGGTTGCCGAACCAGTCCGCCGCGTCGGCGACCAGGGCCAGCGGGCGGGCGATGCCGTCCAGGAAGTCCCGCCCCAGGTCCATCCGGCAGTCCCGGAGGGCGTCCTGGTAGCAGAGCGTGCGGCCGGCGTACGCCTTGCCCTCCTCACGGGAGGCGGCCTGCCCGGTGGTGGCCGTGAAGAACGCGTCGAGCTCGTCGAGCGCCCCCACCAGCTCCTCGGCGGTGGCCGCGCGGTCGATGCCGTCGCGCAGCCGGCCCAGTTCGGTCAGCACCGCGTCGAACCGGACGAACAGTTCCGGGTCGCCGACGGCCGACACCCGCCTGCGCAGGACCTCCTCGGCCCGCACGTCGACCGGGATGTTGGCGTCCCAGGCCAGCACCCGCTGCCGGAGCAGCCGGTTCAGGACCTTGTCCACCCGCTCCCGCGCCGTCGCCGCGTCCCACCCGTGCCCGGCGACCAGCGCGTCGGCGACGGCCTCGCCGTTGCGGTCGCCGTCGGCCAGGCGCAGCACCAGGACGTCGTCCTCGCGCAGCCGCAGCACCTTGCGGTTCGACAGGACCAGCCGGTCGCCGTCGAGGTGGACGTCGGGCCGCAGCACCGGCGGGAACCACCAGCGGGCGCCGGGCTGCCCGGCCATCCAGTCGGCCAGCGCGGCCACCGTCCAGCGTTCGAAGGACGTGCGGCTCGCCGAGGTGAGCGACGGGCCGTGCTCGAACTCGACGGCCCGCTCGGTCCGCCCGACGGAGATCCACGCGCCCGGGCCGAAGAAGCCGATCGTCTCGGCCTTGGCGCAGTACCGCAGCCAGTACATGGCCAGGGTGCGCTCGCGCTGGCGGCGCTTGGTCTCCTTGCCCCTGCCGGAGGCGAGGGAGTCGAGGATCTGGTAGACGGTGCGGTTCTGCCAGGCGATGGCCAGGCGGACCTTCTCGTCCCGGGCGAGCCCGGCCAGCTGCGCCGTCTCGGCATCGCAGTCGGCCTGGTAGGCGGCCAGGAAGGCCTCGTGGCCGTCCTCGCCGTTCTCCAGCCGTGCCGCCGCGCGGGGGGCGTGCCCGCCGCCGAGGAGCTGCAGCCCGGAGACCGGGAAGCCCGCGTTGCGGAGCAGTCCGACCCCCCAGACCTGCCAGTCGGTGGTGCCCAGCCGGTGGGACGGGGCGAGGGCGGACCAGTCGAGGGCGCGGGGCGTCCCGCCGGTGGCGGCCGCTTCGAGGGGGCCGGCCGCCTGGAGGGTGCCGGTCATCGGTCCCCGCCTTCCGGGGCCGGCCCGGCGAGCGCGGCGGCCAGCCGGGCGACGCCCTCGGCGATCTTCTTCCTCGGTACGTGGCTGAAGCAGAGCCGCAGGCCGTCGGCGTGCTCACCGTCGACGCTGAAGTGGCCGCCGGGCACGAAGGAGACCCCGTGCTCGGCCGCCGCCGCGGCGTACCGGGCGGTGTCCACGCCGTCGCGGTGGCGCAGCCAGATGTAGAAGCCGCCGTTCGGGCGCTCCCACGTCCAGGGGCCGGAGGTGCCGAGCTCCTGCTCCAGGGCGTCGGCCATCAGGCCGCAGCGCTCCCGGTAGCTCGCGCGGTAGCCGTCGATCAGGTCGGTCCAGCCGGCCCGGGTGTGGAAGGCGGCCAGTGCGGCCTGGGCGAGGGCGGACGGGGAGAGGGCGATCACCTCGGCGGTGCGGCTGAGGGCCGGCAGCACGTGGTCCGGGGCGGCGATCCAGCCGGACCGCAGGCCGGGGGCGAAGATCTTGGAGAAGGTGCCCAGGTACACCACCCGGTCCGGGTCGAGCGCCTGGAACGCGGTGGTCGTCCCGCCGTCGAAGGAGAGCAGTCCGTACGGGTTGTCCTCGATCAGCAGGAGGTCCAGCTCCCGGCAGACCGCCAGCAGTTCCTTGCGGCGCTCGACGGAGAGGGTGCGGCCGGTCGGGTTCTGGTTGGTCGGGTTGCAGTAGAGCAGCCGCGCGGTGCGGCCGTCGGCGCGCAGGCGCAGGACCGTCCGCCGCAGCTCGGCGGGGTCCATCCCGTCCCGGTCGTCGGCCACGGAGTGCAGGTCGAGGCCGGCGGTCCGGAAGGCCGCGGTGGCGCCCGGGTAGGCGGGCGTCTGGACCAGGACGGTCTCGCCCGGGGCGCCGAGCCCGAGGGCCACCGCCATCAGCCCCATCTGGGAGCCGCTGGTGGGGACGAGGTTCGCGGCCTCCGCGTGGGCGCCCTCACGGGCCATCAGGTCCTTGATCGCCGGGACGAGGGCCTTGGCGACGTGCGGGGTGGTGTACTGGAAGGCGAGCTTCCCGCCGAGCCGGACGAGGCGGGAGAGTTGACCGGAGATCGCCTCCAGCGGGAGGACGTCCAGGTCGGGCAGGCCGCCCGCGAAGGAGATGAGGTCCCCGCCCCGCTCGAAGAGCCGGGGCATCTCGGCCGCGGGTCTGGTGTCGGTCCACATGGGTATCGGTTTCCCGGTTCCTAGATCCCGGCCGGGGCCGGGGCGGCGGCCCGCGTCTGCACGTACTGCAGGAGGCCGGCGGGGGAGGCGAGTGCGGGGTCCGCGAGGGCGTCGGGGTCGACCTCGATCCCGAACTCCTCCTCGACGGCCATCACCAGGGCGATGGTGTGGAGCGAGTCCACGCCCAGGTCCACGAGCGGGGTCTGCGGGTCGGTGACCTTGACCGAGCAGATCCGCTCGACGAGCTGGTCAAACTGCGACTGGTTCATGGATGGTCCTCGTCTGTGCGAAGGGAGGCTGTGTGACTGTCGTGGCCGCGGGGGCCGTTGCTCCGTGCTCGTCGGCCGGCTCGCCGACCAGGCGCTTGGCGGCCGCGCGGTCCGGCTTGCCGTTCGCGGTCAGCGGCACCGCGGTGATCGGGACGATGAGGTCGGGCATCCGGGCGTGGTCGAGCCGGCCCTTGAGCAGCGCGCGGATCTCGTCCGGCGACAGGGTGCTCTGCACGGCGAGGGCCAGCGGCGCTCCCTCGGCGTCGGGCCGCAGCGCGACGGCGGCGGTCACCCCGGGGATGCGCTCGGCGGCGTCCTCGATCTCGGTGAGGGCCACCCGGATGCCGCGCCGCTTGATCACGTCGTCGTCGCGGCCGACGAAGTAGAGCCGGCCGTCCTCGTCGAGGTAGCCGCGGTCGCCGGTGTGCAGCTCCAGGGAGCCGTCGGCGCGGGGGACGAAGCGGTTCTGCTCGTCCATCGGGATGCGCCAGTAGCCGGCCATCACCGTCGGGCCCCAGACGACGATCTCACCGACCGTCCGCGGGCCGGCCGTCCGTCCGTCGGCGTCCACGATCCGCACGTGGTCGCCGGGGATCGGCCGCCCGACCGAGTCGGGGTGGGTCGTGTACTCGGCCGGGTCCAGGATCGAGATGCGCTTGCACTCGGTCATGCCGTACATCGAGGCGAACGACGATCCGGGGAAGACGTCCAGCAGTTCGGCCATCACCGCCCGGCCCGGGCGGGCGCCGGTGTTGGTGAACAGGCGCACCCTGGTCGGACGGCGGAGCTTGCCCTGGAGCAGGGTCAGCATCTGCGCCAGCGAGGGGACCAGCGGGACGACCGTCACGCCCTCCCGCTCGATGGTCCGCAGCAGGGCGACGTCGTGGCTGCGCTTGGCCAGCACGAGGGTGCCGCCGGTCAGCGCGCAGAGCAGGGCCTGGTAGAGCCCGTAGTCGAAGGAGAGCGGCAGCCGGCACAGGACGACGTCGTCGGCGGTGTAGCCCAGGCAGGCGTTGACCGCCTCGACCGCCGTGATCATCTGGCGGTGCGGGCAGACCACGCCCTTCGGCCGGCCGGTGGTGCCCGAGGTGTAGATCAGCATCGCGACGGCGTCGTCCGGGAGCTCGGCGCGGAAGTCGTCCTCCGGGCCGCGCAGGATCTCCTCCCAGGCGCGGTCCACCTCCACGGTGCGGCCGGCGAGGCGGCCCGCGGCGGGCGGGCAGAGCGCCAGGGCGGCGGAGCAGTCGTCGACGATGTGGCCGATCTGGCCGTCCGTCAGCTCGGGGTGCACCGGCACGAAGACCGCGCCGATCCGGAGGGTGGCGTAGAAGAGGGCGAGGAAGGCACGGTCGTTGCCGCCGGCGTAGACGACCCGCTCGCCGGTGGTGACGCCCTGGCCCCGCAGCCAGCCGGCCGCGCGGTCCACGGCGCTGCCGAGCCCGCGGTAGTCGAGGGTGCCCTCGGTGTCGGTCACCGCGGGGTGGTCGCCGCGCTCGGCGAGTGGGTGGTCGAGGAGATCAGGCACCAGCATGAGCGGGCTCCTCCTTTCCGGCGGCGGCGGCGAGCCGCTCGTAGGCCCGGGTGAGGTCCCGGGGCGCGTTGACGGACAGGACCTCGAAGTCCGGGTGCTGACGCTTGAGGATGTTGGCGAGCGTGCGGGCCGGCGGCAGCGAGACCGTCAGCTCGGGCGCCAGCTCGGCGAGGGTCCGCAGGCACAGGTCCCAGCGGACCGGCCGCACCACCTGGTCGACGAGCCGCCGGCGGACGTCCTCGGGCGAGGTGACCACGGTGCCGTCGGCGTTCGAGAGCAGGAGCTGGGACGGCCGGGCGAAGTGCACCGCCCCGGCCGCGGCCGCGAAGGCCTGCCGCGCCGACTCCATGTACGGGGTGTGGAAGGCCCCCGCGAC
This sequence comes from Streptomyces sp. CB01881, assembly GCF_002953255.1. GTDB lineage: Bacteria > Actinomycetota > Actinomycetes > Streptomycetales > Streptomycetaceae > Kitasatospora. The sequence goes on along the minus strand of NZ_CP026498.1, from coordinate 6,593,952 downwards.
CGGCAGCGGCTTGACCGTCGCCGAGGACGGCGGTGCGGCGGCCAGCTGCTCCAGACGCTCGGTCGGCCCCGCGGCCACGATCTGGCCGGGGCCGTTGAACGTGGCGGCGGTGAGGCCGAGTTCGTCGAGCCGGGCGAGTACGTCCGGCTGCTCCCCGCCGACCACCGCGGCCATCGAGGTGGGTGCTTCGGCGCAGGCCGCCGCCATGGCCCGGCCGCGGACGGCGGCCAGCCGGACGGCGTCGGCGGCGGTCAGCACCCCGGCGAACACGGCCGCGGTGAGTTCGCCGACCGAGTGGCCGGCCGCCACCGCACTGCCCTCGGGCGTCGCCCGGTCCAGCGCCGCGTGCGCCAGCAGGCCCTGGGCGACCAGCAAGGGCTGGGTGTTCTCGGTCCGGGCGATCTCGGCGGCCGAGGCCTTGGTGCCCAGGTGGACCAGGTCGCAGTCGGCGGCCTCGGACCAGGCCCGTACGCGTTCCGCGTGGACCGGGTCCCGCAGCCAGCCGGCCAGCATCCCAGGGGTCTGGGAGCCCTGGCCCGGCGCAATGAATGCGAACATTTGTTCTATCCCCCTTTCGTGTTTGGTGCCCTTCGCACGGCGCTCTGCGTCCGGTGCGGTGTCGGTGGTGGTGCGGGTGGTGGTGCGCCGCCGAAGCGGGTGGTGGTGGCGCGCTGTCGGAGCGGGTGGTGCGGTGACCGTGGGGCGGCGGCTACTGCCGGCCGGTGCTCCTGCTGAAGCGGCGGATCGCCATGAACGAGAAGCCGGCGAACCAGGCGACGAGGTTGAAGACGGCACCCGCCACGCTGGAGTGCTCCCCGCTGAACGAGTACCCGTCGGTGAGCGGGTAGCGGGCCAGGGTCGCCACCCCGTACATCGGGGTGAACCGCGAGACCTCCAGCATGGTCCCGCTGAGCGGGATGAACAGGTTGCCGAGGAAGGCGAGCGCGGTCATGGTCAGGCCGGGCATGTGCATCACCACGTCGGGCTTCAGGGCCAGCCCCATCCCGATGCCCAGTGCGGCGAACACCGCCGCACCGAACCAGGCGACCAGCAGCGACGTCACCCAGACGCCGGCGTCGGCGTGCGCGCCGGTGGCGACCCCCAGCACCCCGACGATGGCCACCGGCACGCCCGCCATCAGGACCGAGCAGGCCACCTTGACCAGCAGGTACCCGGGCGGCGTGAGCGGGCTCAGCGCGATCGTGCGCATCCAGCCCACCGACTTCTCCACCGAGATGGTGGCCGCCGAGCTGACGGCCGCCGTCGCGGCGCCGTACACGGCCAGGCCGATCATCATCCAGGCGGCGAAGTTGCCGTGCGGCAGCGTCGCGTTGTTCGGGCTCGTCCGGAAGAGGGCGAGGTAGAGGACGGCCGGCAGCAGCACCGTGAAGATCGTGGTCTGGCGGTTGAACCGCCGCCGCAGCTCGTAGCGGACGAAGGTCGGGTTCACGCCGGCGAACGGCGAGGAGCTCGGGCGGGTGCCCGGCGCCGAGAGGGCGGCCATCAGATCCCCTTCTGGACGGAGCGGCCGTTGTTGGTGATGGCCATGAAGGCCTCTTCGAGACTGCGCGGGGCGACCTCGATCTCGGTCGCCGACGTCTCGTTGACCAGCACCCGCAACAGGGCGTCCGAGTCGGTGCAGTTGAAGAAGGACCGGTCACCGCGCGTGGTGGCGGACCGGACACCGGCGGACCTCGCCACCAGCTCCGCCTCGTACGGGCTGATCAGGGCGGAAACCGTGCGTCCGCTGATCGCGGCCCGGATCGACGAGGCCGAACCGTCGGCCACCACCGACCCCTTGTTGATCATCACCACCCGGTCGGCGAACTGGTCCGCCTCCTCCATGTAGTGCGTGGCGAACATGACGGTCATCCCGCGCGCCGCGTCCTCGCGGACGGCGGCCCAGAAGTCCCGGCGGGCCGCGACGTCCATCCCGGCCGTCGGCTCGTCCAGCACCAGGAACTCGGGGTTCGACAGCAGGGCGACCGCGAACCGCAGCCGCTGCTGCTCACCGCCCGAACACGCCGACGCCCGGCGGTTGCGCAGCTCTCCGATGCCGGCCCGGGCCATGCAGCGCTCCGGGTCGGCACCCGGGTGGAGCGAGGCCAGCATGTGCACCGTGGCCCCGATGGTGAGGTCGGGCAGCAGTCCGCCCGACTGCAGGACGGCCGCCACCTTCCCGGCCCGCACCGCCTGCTGCGGCGCCTGCCCGAAGAGCTGCACCTGCCCCGAGTCCGGGCGGGTCAGCCCCAGCAGCATGTCGATGGTGGTCGTCTTGCCGGCGCCGTTCGGCCCGAGGAACGCCACCACCTCGCCGCGCCGGATCCGCAGATCCAGCCCGTTCACGGCGGTGAACTCCTCGCCCTTGGCGCTGGTGAAGCGCTTGACGACCGTGCTGAGCACGGCGGCATCGACGGCGGCATCAGGGGACGTCGCCCCCCTCGACGCCGGGCGGGTCTGGTATTCGATCATCTTGAGTGTCCTCACGATTCGGCGGAGGTCGCCTTGGTGAGCACCACTCTCCCGGCCCCTGCTATCCGCCCGAACCGGCGCCGCTACCACCCGCCTATCCACGCCCTATCCATCGCACCCACCCCATCGGGTCCACCCCGTCGGACCCCTGTCGGACCCCTGTCGGCGGGCCGGGGCGCGGTCCGGGGCGCCGCGCGGAGGCGTCCTCCCGGACCGGAAACGCGGACGGAGCGCCCACCCCGGGGGGGGTGAGCGCTCCGTCCGGTCGGTCGGCCCGGGCCGGTCAGCCCAGCTGGGCCAGGCCCTCGGTGGCGATCTCCTCGAAGACGGCGAGGTCGTTCTCGAAGATCGAGTCGGGGACCGGCCAGTGGATCACCAACTCGGTGATGCCCAGCTCCCGGTAGCGGCCGGCCCAGTCCACGAACGCGCCCACCGACTGCAGCGGCTTCTCCGCCGTCGAGCCCTGGAGCAGCACCTTCTCCAGCGTCGCCACGTCCCGCCCGGTCGCCTCGCAGGCCACCGTCAGCTTCTCGATCTGCTTCGCGATCACCTCGGGCGCCTGCTCCACCGGCACGTCCGCCGGCCCGCGCGGGTCGCCGTACGTCACCCAGCCCTGGCCGTACTCGGCCGCGAGCCTCAGCCCGCGCGGGCCGGTCGCCGCCACGTAGAACGGCACCCGCGGCGTCTGCACGCAGCCGGGGATGTTCCGCGCCTCGACCGCCGAGTAGTACGTGCCCTCGCGGGTCGTGGCGTCGGTGCGCAGCAGCTCGTCCAGCAGCGGCAGGAACTCCCCGAACCGGTCCGCCCGCTCCTTCGGCGACCACGCCTCCTGGCCCGTCGCCGTCGCGTCGAACCCCGTCCCGCCGGCCCCGATCCCCAGCGTCACCCGCCCGCCGGACACGTCGTCCAGCGTGATCAGCTCCTTCGCCAGGGTCACGGGGTGGCGGAAGTTCGGCGAGGTCACGAGGGTGCCGAGGCGGATCCGCTCGGTGGCCGTCGCGGCCGCCGTCAGGGTCGGGACGGAGCCGAACCACGGCTCGTCCCGGAAGGACCGCCAGGACAGGTGGTCGTAGGTGTACGCGGCGTGGAACCCGAGGTCCTCGGCCCGCCGCCAGATCTTCTGGCCCTCGTTCCACCGGTGGATGGGGAGGATCACTGTGCTCAGACGCATACCGGTGACCCTACGCGTTCGCTCCGGCGGGTGAGGTTCGGGCAACCCGCGGTGACGTCACCTGCGTGGCCGCTAACGTGGCGCCATGGATGTTCTGGGTGAAGCCGAGCTTGAGGCCATGGTCGATGAGGCTACCGTCGACGCCTACACCGAGGACGAGCAGCTGACCGGCCTGTTCACCATGATCGAGGAGAACCTCGCGGTGCCGTTCAACGCGACGGTTCTCGGGGTCGAGATGACCGTGCGCAGAGTCGACCTCGGCCAGGACGGCCGGATCGTCGCACTGTGCTCTCGCGGGCCCGATCGACAGAGCATCGGGATCCTGGACCTGCCGATGCCGACCCCTGCCCCGGGCGGCGCCGAGTGGATCGAGGCCTACCGGTACTGGGCCGGCTGAGCGGCTCGCACATCTCTTCGGAACCGGCTTGCAGGGGAAGGCACAACGTGGCGATCGCCGTACGGGACGCAAATCACGGCATCGATGAGCGCTCGCTCAGCGATCTCATCGAGCGCAGCGCCGAGTTGAAGGGGGATCTGGTCAGCTTCGGGCAGAGCGCGCGCTTCGACCGGTGGCTGACTCCGCTCCTGCTTGAGGCCGCGGGCCCGGAGCGGCTGCTGGACGAGGGTGAAGCGGTCCAGATCATCGACCACTTCATCCTGCGGTACCGCCTGCCGGACGGTGCGACCGTGGTGGACCGATTCGTCGCGTCACGGCGGGACTTGAGTGAGGTCGATCGGGAAATGCTGCTCGGCTGGCGTGACCCGGTCGAGGGCATCTTCGAGATCCGGCGCAAGGACGGGGATGCGGTCATCCTGCTGAACCTGGTCGATGACTTGGAGTACCGCGTGTACTCGAACGTCGGGTCGAGGGCCTTCCGTGGAGTCTCCAAGGGAGGCTTCCTCCTCACCTGCCTGGTGCCCGTCCACTCGGCCGACGGTGTGTGGCTGATCTCCGGGATAATGTCGTCCTACCCGAAGTCCAGCGCCACCGAGATCGCCCGGGCCGCGCTCCAACTGGCCACCAGCCAACCCGAACTGGTCTTCCGCAACCCCGAGAAGATCGAGCAGGGATGGGAGCGGATGCGGGAGGACCGGGCCGCGTTCGTCGAGTTCTCCGGCGCCGACGAACTGGTCCTTCCCCCAGCCGAAGCCGAGAAGCACCTCAACGCCTACTACCGGCACCGGCAGGAGATCGCCATCGCCGAGCACCCTGACCGTGCGCGAGGCAGGCAGCTTCCGGGCCTCGACTTCCCGGCCTTCGAACTGCCGCAGGACCTCGCGGACTCGGACACCGTCGGTGTCATCTACGACGAGGTCGACGGACTCAACTTCTACGCGGACTACGGGCTCCTGCAGGACCTCTTCGCCGACCCGGCCCTCGCGGGCCGCAGGCAGTACCAGGACCGCCTGCGCACGTACCTGCGCGAAGAGTCGATCGCGCCGCTCCCGATCCGCCGACTGGTCGCCGCCTACCCGGAAGCCGCCGATGCGGTGTTCCGGAAGCTGCTGAGGAAACCCGAATTCACCTGGATCGAGCACGGCGAGGAACTGCTGCGGCGACGCAAGCCCTGGTACTACGCCCAGGAGCCCCGCCCCGGAGTTTCCGTGATCGGCGAGCGCCTCAGCGAGCTCGCCGCCGGCGGCCGACGGCGGAAGCTCACGAGAGCGGGGCGCGTCTCGGCGACCTCATCCGCGTGAAATGCTGGCGAGCCTGATGCCGGTACGGGACGATGAAGTAGCGTCGGATCGTCGTCCGGAGCCAAGGAGGTGCCGCATGTCGTACGAGCCCAAACTGGCTGCCGCCGACTATGTCGACAGTTACGAGGACGCGGAAATCCGGCAGGCAGCGTCTTGAAGCTGCTGCTCGACGAGAATGTGCCGCTTCCCATGGCACGGATCGTGCGGCTGCTCCTGAAGCACCACGTCGTCGAGCATGTAGCAGGCGGACGGCCAGCGTCTGATCTCGCTGAATGCGGTCGACCCGTCCCAGCAAAGCCGCTGCGGATCGTGGATCCTGCCAGCGCCCCGCCCAAGTTCTGGCCCGCCGACTCGCAGGGATAGTGGCATCAGGGGCTGAACCGGCGAAACATCGCAGGTCAGGCTGCGATGGGTGAAAAGGATTGACCGAGGTCACGAGGGGCCGAGGCGGATCCGCTCGGTGGCCGTCGCGGCCGCCGTCAGGGTCGGGACGGAGCCGAACCACGGCTCGTCCCGGAAGGACTGCCAGGACAGGTGGTCGTAGGTGTACGCGGCGTGGAAGCCGAGGTCCTCGGCCCGCCGTCAGATCTTCTGTCCTTCGGCCCATCGGTGGATGGGGAGGATCACCGTGCTCAGACGCATGCCACCGACCCTGGCCGGACGCGCCGGCTGTGCGCCGATGCGCGCCACTCGGGCAGCGGTTGGCGCAGGCCGCCCGCCCGCCGTGGCGGAGTGCAGGGTGGCCCTGACGCGCGCGGCACCTGCGGTCGTCACCTCCTCTCTCCCGGCGACCTGCTCCGTGCAGTCCGGGGCCGGGCGGACCGGGATCACGGAGGAGGAGCCACCGCACCGGCGGCGACGGCGGTGACCAGCCGTGCGACAAGCCGGCCTCCCTCCTCGCCGACTGCGGCGCCGGTCATCACCAGGTGGTGGACGGTGCCCGCGATCGCCAGCCCGAGCATGGCGCAGTCGGCCGTTCCGGAGACCCGGCCGAGCTTTTGCTCCGCTTCCAGGTAGCCGGTGAGCAGTTCCTCCGCCGAGGCCGGTCCGGCCGCTCCGCCGGCCCACTCCTGCCTGACGTGGATGGTCGCCCGTGATCGGGACATGGCTGCCGCGGCGAGTGCCGGGCCGTTTGATCCGAGGAGCGTCCGGGCCGCCTGGACCAGGTTGTCGAGCACGTCGCCCGTGCCCGCTCGGGCGGGCAGGGGGGCCAGCCCGTCCACCACCCGCTGGAACCGGTTCAGCACGAGCTGTGCGACGAAGTCGTCCAGGTCGGTGAAGTGGTTGTACAGCAGGCCCTTGGCGCAGCCTGCCTCCTCGGTGATGGCCCGGTTCGTCAGCGCGGCCGGGCCGTCGCGCTCCAGCACGCGTTCGGCGGCCTCGAAGAGCCGCTCCCGGACGTTCGGTACGGCCACACCTCGGGGTGACAACGGTTGCCTCCTGAAAGGCACTTGCCAGTATGGGCAAGTGCCCATACTTTTATGGGCGGGCGCCCATACTAGACCGCGGCACGCCACGCCAACGACGCACGCACCGGGAGTCGAGCTGATGGAAGCGATCGTCAACACCGAGCAGTCCCAGGCCTGGAACGGCGACGAGGGCCGTCACTGGAGCGAGCACACCGACCGCTGGAACGCGGTGAACCAGGGCTTCAACGATCCACTGCTGACCGCGGCGGCCATCCGGCCGGAGGCCAGGGTGCTCGACATCGGCTGCGGCGCCGGGCAGAGCAGCAGGCTCGCCGCCCGTGCGGCCCGGCGCGGCTCCGTGCTGGGCCTCGACCTCTCCGGGCCCATGCTGGCCCGGGCGCGGGCCCTGGCCGCAGAGGAGAACCTCGCGAACCTGGAATTCCAGCAAGGGGACGCGCAGGTGCATCCCCTGCCGTCCGGCACCTTCGACGTGGCCCTCAGCCGTTTCGGCGTCATGTTCTTCGCGGACCCGATCGCGGCGTTCGCCAACATCGCGGGCGCCCTGCGCCCCGGCGGCCGCCTCGCCTTCGTGTGCATGGCCGAGCCGGCCCGCTCCGACTGGGTCCAACTGTTCACCGTACTGGCCGATCTCGCTCCGGCGCCTGCACCTGCGCCCGCTCGCGACGCCGAGCCCGGCATGTTCTCCTTCGCCGACCCCGACCGGGTCCGGACGGTCCTCGCCTCCGCCGGATTCGACGCCGTCAATGTCGAGGCCGTCGACGCGGACGGGTTCTGGGGTCGCGATGCCTCGGACGCGGCCGCGTTCGCCCTGAGCACGGGCCCCGCGCAGCACCTCTTCGACCAGCTCGACGAGGACGCGGCCGAGCAGGCGCGCGCAACCCTCACCCGGCGGTTCCGGGCCCACGAGCGCGACTCCGGCGTCCACCTGCGCACTGCGGCCTGGCTGGTGACAGCCGTCCGCGGCTGAACCCCGCCCCTCGGCGGAACCGGTTCTCCGCCGGCCCCATGACCACCCGTGCTTTCGGCGGACCTCGCGAGGCCGGTGCCGCCGCAGCTCGGACTACGGTGCGCCGCCGACCGGCCCGACCCCCTGGAACGCATGAGGATCGAGCACGTTCTGTGAAGCGCTTCGGTCCGCCCGTCCGGTGACGAAGAGAACCGGGATCCTTCACGCGTTCGCGGCCGGATTCCTCTCCAGGACACGACCGCCGGTGCGGACCGGCTCCCTGCCGGATTCAACGCTGCAGCCAGCTCAGCAGGGTCGTCGCCGTGAACACCGCGCCCGACGCCAGACAGACCGCGCGCGGGGTCAGCCACCCGGGGCCTTCCCGGACGGGCCCCGGGGGCCGGGACTGCGGGACCGGAGCCAGCAGCGCGTCTGCGAAGGCCCGGGCGGTCGGAGGTCGGTCCGTCGGCTCGACGGACATCGCGGTCCGTAGCAGCAGGGCGACGTTCGGTGGGAGCTCCGCTCCGGCTGGGAGCGCCGGCAGCGTCCAGGCGGTCGGCTGGTCGGTCATCAGGGCTGTGGCGCGTCCGCCCGGGCCGAACGGCTTCTGCCCGGTCAGCAGCTCGTAGGCCACGACGGCCAACGCGTACACGTCGGCTCTCCCGTCGATCCCGCCGGTCTGGAAGGCCTGTTCCGGTGCCATGTACGCGGGCGTGCCCGTGGTCACCGTCAGCCCGGATGCGTCGGCCAGCTGTTTCGCGCTGCCCAGATCCGCCACCAGCACCGCGGCGGGCGCAGGGCCGGTGGCGAGCAGAAGGTTGGACGGCTTGACGTCGCGGTGCACCACGCCCGCCTCGTGCAGGACCTGGACCGCGTAGCCCGCCTCCGCGGCCAGCCGCAGTGCCTCCTGCGGGTCGCACTGCCCGACCTGGTCCGCCAGGGTGCCGCCGCGTACGTGGTCCATGACGAAGTAGGGCCGGTCCTCCTGCACCCCGACGTCGTGCACCCGGACCACCCGCGGGCTGGCGATGCGGCGCAGCAGCCTCGCCTCCGCCAGGAACCGCTCGCGCACATCGGCGTTGGCAGCCCAGTTCTCGGCCAGCACCTTCACCGCGACCTCGGTGTCGAGCTCCGGATCGTAGGCCTTCCAGACCGTCGCGAAGGAGCCGGCGCCGAGCCGCTCCAGGAGAAGATAACGGCCGAGCTTGTGCATGTGGCAGCATTCTGCCGGAGTCGGGGGGAGTGCGGAACTCCCGTTCGGCGGGGTGGGATGCCAGGCGGGACGAAACGGGGGATCCGGGTGTTCGAGGAAGGTGAGCTGGAACGGCTCGTGGCGGCTGCTCAGGCGGGGGACCAGGGGTCGAGGGAATACCTGCTGGCCAAGCTGCGGCCGGTGGTGCTGCGTCGCTGCTCGCGATTCCTGCCCCACCACGCCGATGCGGAGGAGGCCGCACAGGACGCGCTCCTGTCCATCAGCACACACCTGGGCGAGTACGGCGGCCACGGCTCCTTCCTGGGCTGGGTGACGGTGATCGCCTCGAACGCCGCCCGGTCGACCTACCGCTCGATGCGCCGGCGCGCCGAGGACAGCCACGCCGACCTCCCCGAGTCCGTCGACCCGCGAACCACCAGCGTCATCGCCGGGACCCGGCTCGACCTGATGGAGGCGCTGGCCGCGCTGGAGCAGCAGCACCCCACCCTGGTGGAGTCCTTCGTGCTGCGCGACCTGGGCGACCTGACCTACGTCCAGGTGGCCGAGGAGCTGGACGCCCCGTTGGGCACGGTCAAGGACCGTATCCACCAGGCCCGCCGCTTCATGCGCGAGCGCCTGGTCACCGGTCTGTGAACGGCGGTCCCGCGGCGGGCGGCGGCCACGCCGTCGTCCGGCCCCGGTCCGCCGTCGCCGCCCTGGTGGCAGCCGCCGCGCTCGGGCTGGCGACCGGCCGGTTCGTCCTGCCACCGCCCCCCGGCGCTACCGCGCACCCGGCAGCGCGGTCGGGTGCCGTGGTCGGCGGGGCATCCCAGGGCGCGTCCGCTCTCGCGACGCCCGGCGGGCCCGTCCCGACGCCCGCGACCTCGGCCTCGGCCTCCGGCTCCGGCTTCGCCTCGCCGACCGGTGCGACCGGGCCGGTGACGACCGCGAACCTTCTGGAACCCGCGGCGTTCAGCCCGGAGTTCGGCATCGGGCGGATCCACGTCACCGACCGGTACGGCGACGGGGCTTACGCCAACGCGGCCTGCACCGGCGAGAAGACCCTCACTCAGACCCTGGGCGGGCGCGGTGCCCACTTCCGCGGGCTGATGACCAGCCCCCGAACCGACCCGGACGACCCCACGGTGGCCGCCGACCGCGACGGCCAGGTCGCCCGCGAGGTCGCCGCCGAGGCCCCGAGTCCTTCCCGGGCGCAGAACTTCACCGAACGCCTGCTGCTGGAGGAGGTGCCCTGCCAGGAGGAACCGCCAGGGCACTGGGTCTACGGAAGGACCACGACGCTGCAGCTCGCCCCCGACGTCACCGCGAGCTGGATGGGCTACTACCAGGGATCGTTCAACACCACCGGCAGAGCGCCCGAGGGCAAGGAGCCCTGCGGCGGCATCGCCGTGCTGCGCAGCGGCAACCACTACGGGGTGCTGGAGGTCCATGCCTGCCTGGGCACGGCCGCGATGGACCGCGTCGTCAGGACCACTCTGTCACAGCTGTGAAACAGCCGGTCAGGGCTCCAACTTTCCCTCCTCCGGCGGCATCTCCCCGGTTGTACGAGGACGCAGCAGGCGTCCCGACCAGCAGGGGGACCAGATGACCGAGAACCAGACCGTCCAGCAGAAGTCCGTTCGCCGCAACCGGGTCGCCGCCGCGGCCTGCTTCGCCGCCGCGCTGATCATGGCCGGCGTCGTCGGCACCCAGTCGGCCACCGCCGCCGGGGCCGCGCACAACGGTGCCCGCCCGGCTGCGGTCGCGGCGCCCGGACTCGGCTCCGCCCACCTCGTCCAGAGCGAGGACTTCCAGAAGGGCATGACCCCGGTCGGCGCGACCATTGAGCTGACCGGACGCGACGCGCTGTCCGCGTGCTCCGGCGAGGAGACGATGCGCGACCTGACCAAGGGCCAGGCCACCGCGTACGCGTCCGTGAACTGGACCTTCGACAACCACGGCATGCTGCGGGAGTCGGCCGCGAGCGCCCCCACCGGGACCGCGGCCGACGCCTGGGAGAAGCAGCTCGTCGCGCTCGTCCAGGACTGCCAGGACGAGCCCGCCGGCCACTGGCACTACGGCGCGGCCCACACCCTGACCGTCACCGGCGGCACCGCCCGCTGGTACCCGGCCTACAACGGCGACGGCGGCGTCGCCGGCGGGGTCGCGGTCCTGCGCAGCGGCACCAAGGTCGCCATCGTCGAGGTCACCGGCCAGGCCGGCTCCGTCGAAGGCACCGCCACCGCAGCACTGAACCGCCTCTCCTCCTGAACGGCGGCCCGCTCCGCCCGCACCGCCGGGCGGAGCGGGCCCCGAACCACCCGACACGGCACCTACTGCAGCGCGGTCGAGGCCAGGAACATCCCCGGCTGCGTGCAGACCCCGCGGGTCTCCTTCCACGTCGCCGCCACCGGCCCGCGCGGGCTGAAGCCGCCACCGGCCCGCGCGGGCTGAAGCCGGCGGCCGAGTACGGGCAGGGCTGGGTCACCCACGGCGACCCGCGCGGCCCGGCGGACGTGCCGGGGGGATCACCGTGCTCAGTCGCATGAACTCGACCCTACGGGAGCCTCGTCGGCCGCTTTGTGAATGCCGGGGCGAGAACAGCCCGCGGCGATCACACATGATGTCATACACTTTCGCCATGGACTCCTCCCGCCCCGGCAAGACCCGAGTCACCAGCATCTCTCTGCGCGCGGAGACCCTGGAAGCGATCCGCGCACGCGCCGGGAAGCAGGGCGTCTCCTCGTACATCGAGGAAGCCGTGCAGAGGCAGCTCCAGCGCGAGGCCATCGACGAGTACATTGCGGGCGCCGAGGCCGAGCACGGGCCGGTTGACCCGGCAGAGGTGGCGGCCAAGGCCGAGCGCATCCGTGCGCACCACGCCGCTCACCGCGGAGACGGTGCTCCGGCGGACGCCGCGTGAGCGGCACCCTCGTTCTCGACAGCGAGGCGCTCTCCAAGCTCTCCCGCCGGCACCGGGACATGGCCGTATGGCTGGACGTTGCCCGCACACTCGATCTCCTGGTGGTGACGAGTGCGGCCACCCTGGTGGAGGCGCGCGATCCCAAGGTCCCCCAGGCGGCGTTCGATCACGCCGTCTCCCTGACCAAGGTGCGGCCCATCACGGAGGAGATCGCCCGTGCCGCAAGCAAGTTGCTGGTGGCCGAAGGGGTGCACGGGCACAAGTACGCCATCGACGCGATGCTCGCGGCCACCGCTCATCTGGAACACGGCGACGTGACCGTCGTGACCAGTGACGCCGACGACCTGCGCCGGCTGTGCCATCCGCGCGTCGCGGTCGAGGAGATCTGACTCGTCTCCCCCTGCTCGCCTGAGTTCTCGCAGTTCAGCGTGCGATGGGTGAACGATGCTTGACCGAGGTGACCAGCGCCCACAACCGCCTTCCACGACCCCGGTCAGCCGCTGCTGCCATGCCCCAGAGCGGTGCTCCACCGTTCGGCGATGCCGGCGGCGTGCGCGAAGTGCCCGGCTGCCTCGGCGTCGCGGCCGAGCAGACGGGCGAGTTCGCCGAGCGTGTACGCGACCGGGCGGATCGCCAGGGTGAAGCCCGAGGAGGGCGGAGGCGCGTCACGGTGGGGGAGCAGGGTGAGGTACAGCTCGGAGGCCAGCTCCTTCTCACCGAGCGCCACCGTGGCCATCGCACGGAAGGTCGCGAAGACCTTGAGGAGGTAGTCCGTGCGCAGCGGCCCGACCCGGGCGAGGATGGTGCGGGCCTCGTCCTGCTGCCCGGCGGCGCACAGGGCCGCCGCGAGCAGGTCCGCCATCGGCGGGCCGTACTCCTCGGTCAGCTGCCGGGCCTGCGGGACGAACTCGCCGAGCCTTCCCTGGGCGGCCCGGACCGTCGCCGTCGCGATCTGCAGGAAGCCGTCGGCGTGCGGAGAGCCCTGCCTGGCCATCCCGGCGGTGGCTTCGGCGTACAGCTCCTCGGCGTCCTCGGTGCGCCCTTCGATCAGCGCTCGCGTCGCCAGCGCGGTCTGACCGACCACGACGGGCCCCGGCATCCGGTAGGCCCGGGCCAGTTCCACGCACGTGTCGATGTGGCCGTAAGCACCGGCGACATCGCCTTCGGCGGCGGCGGCGGTCGACAGGCTGAACAGACCGAACCAGCGGAAGGCAGGGAGGTCGTGCTCGGTGGCGAGCCGGACGAGCTCCTCGCTCCGCACCGCCGGCTCGCGTCCCTCGTGCTCGATGTCGAGCTCGCGGAGCAGCGCCGCGAGCGCCCTCGCGCGAAGGCCTGGATCCCCCAGGGCCGTTGCGATCTCCACGGCTTCCTCGGCCGCGGCCCGCACCCGCGGGTTCCGCTCGTCGGACAGCTCGGCGCAGTAGGCGAGCAGCAGCCCGCACCGGGCGGCGGGTTCCAGATCCGGCAGGTCCAGCGACCGGCCGAGCAGCGCGACGACGGGCTCGTCGACCGTGTCGTACGGCCGGGTCTGCCACGGCGTGGGTTCGGACCACGCGGTGAGCGCGCGGACCACCAGCTCGCTCCGTCCGGTGCCGACCGCGCACTCGATCGCCCGCTGCCGGGTCGCGCGGGCGGCCATGACCGCCCCGGCCCGCACCTGGGCGCGCAGCAGCCTCCCCAACAGGTCGACGCGTTCTGCCGCCCGGTCCCCCGACGGGCCGACCGGGGTCCGGTCGAAGCAGTCCAGCGCCGCGGCGAGCAGATCGGCCGCCGCGTCGTGGGCGTAGCGGGCGGCCGCCAGGTCGGCCGCGCGCAGGCCGTAGTGAACGCCCTTGGCGGCCGTGGCCGATGCCGCCGCCCGCGCGAAGTGGTGGGCCAGCGCGGACACATCACTCGAACCGAGCCGCTCCAGGCCGGCCGCGATCCGCCCGTGCATGCGCCTGGCCCGCAGGCCGCTCAGATCGGCGAGCAGTGTGTCGCGTACCAGCGCGTGCGTGAACCGGACGCGGCCCGGGGCGGGCTCGGTCAGCAGCCCGGCGACCAGCCCGGCGTCCAGCGCGCCCAGGACTCCGTCCTCGTCGGTGTCCGCAGCGCCGACCAGCAGCTCGACGTCCGCCTCACGCCCGACGACCGCGGCCAGCCGCAGCACCGCCACCCCCGCCTCGGGGAGACGCCCGAGCCTGCGGCGCACCACGTCCCGGACTCCCTCCGGCACCTCGGACAGGGCCACCAACGCACCTTCGCTGCTGAGCAGTCGGGCGCTCTCCCACACGTAGAAGGGGTTTCCGCCGGTGCGTTCGGCGAGCGCGGCGACCGTCCCGGTGTCCACCGGCCCGGTACCCACCGCCTTGATCACCTCGGCGACGGCCGACGCGGGCAGCCCCGGCAGCGGCAGCCGCAGCGGCGACCGCCCCGCGAGCACGGCGAGCTGGTCCGTGAGCGGGCCCTCGATCTCGTTCGGACGGTAGGCGGCCACGACCAGGACCGGTGTCCCCGGGGGCAGGTCGGTCAGGCCGGTCAGCAGGGCGAGCGTCTCGGCGTCGGCCCAGTGCAGGTCGTCCAGCAGCACGGCCAACGGCCGCTCGCGGGACACCGCCGCGAGCCACTGCGACACCGCGCGGTTCAGGCGGAACCGGCCGGCGGCCACGTCCTCCTCGGGGCCCTGGCCGGATGCGCGGTCGGACAGCAGCGGGGCCAGGACCTCGGTGGACTCGGCCGGGGGTGGCGCGGCGGCGGCGATCGTCCGCAGCGCCGCCACCCAGGGCCACGCCGGTGGCGCGCCCTCGTCGTCGGTGGCCTGGCCGACCGCGACCAGCCAGCCGTCACCACGGAGCCGCTCGCCGAGCCGCTCCAGCAGCTCCGACTTTCCGAGGCCCGCCTCGCCGGTGACCAGCGCGACCCCGGGCCCCGCGGTGGCCGCCCGGCCGGCGGCCTCCACCAGCCGGGCGAATTCGGCCTCGCGGCCGACGAACAGGCGCGTGCCGGTGGCGGGTCGGCCAGACGGTGCCGGGATGTTCCGGCCTTCGGGCGGGGTCGGCGGCCGGTGCTGCGGAGCCGCCGTCGCGGTCCGCAGCACCGCGGTGCGACCGCCCAGGATGGCCGCTTCGAGCTCGTTCAGCGCGGGCCCCGGGTCGAGACCCACCTCGGCCGCCAGGACCGCGCGGGCCCGGCGCAGCGTCGCCAGCGCGTCGGCCTGCCGGCCCGCGGCCCACAGCGCCAGCGCGTGCAGCCGCCAGCCTTCCTCCCGCAACGGCTCGTCGAGCGTGAGCAGTTCGGCCTCGGGAACGGTCACGGCGGCCTGTTCCGACCTCAGTCCGGCGACCACGTTCAGCTCGCGCGCGACCAGTCGCAGCTCGTCCAGACGGGCGACCTCGGCACGGGCCCAGGACTCGTCGACGAACTCGGCGTACGCCGCGCCCTGCCACAGCGACAGCGCCTCGCCGAGCAGACGCCGCGCGGTCTCCGGCTGCCGCTGCGCGACCTCGCGCGCCTCCCCCAGCAGCCGCTCGAACCGCCAGGCGTCGACGGCGCCGTCGGGCAGGCGCAGCGCGTACCCGGGTGGTGCGCTGACCAGCAGGGTGGCCGGAGTGCGTGGTGCCCTGCCGGGCTCCAGCAGCCGTCGCAGGTTCGACACGTAAGCCTGCAATGACGTCACCGCCCGTGCGGGCGGGGCCCCTTGCCAGATCTCCTCGACCATTCGGTCGACCGAGACGACCGCGCCGCGCGCCACCGCCAGCCGGGCCAGGACCGCGCGCTGCCGTCGGCCGCCGAGCGGGACGGGACCGCCGTTCCACTCGGCCGTGAAGGAGCCGAGCACGTGTATGGAGACCATCACCAGGCACATCGTAGAGGGCCCGCTCTCCTCCAAGTCGCTTCCAAGCGCCCTCCAGGAGCCCCCGGCGAGGCTTCTCGCATGGACACCACGAACGCACCCGTGCAGACCCGCCCGAACACCCGGGAGATGGTGGTCATCCACCGCGGAATGCGCCGCGAGTCACGACTGCTCATCGAGCTGATCGCCGCCGCGGCTCCCGGGGACACCGCCCGCGCCCGTGTTCTGGCGGACCATTTCCGTGACTACCGGCTCGGATTGAGCAACCACCACCACGGCGAGGACGCGTTCCTGTGGCCTCCGCTGCTGGCCCGGGTCGACCTCGAAGCCGACCTCGTCCTGCGGATGGAGGCCCAGCACGAACGCGTCGCCGCCACCCTCGCGGCGGCCGGAGCAGCCCTTGCCGCTTGGGAGTCGGGGGCCGGAGAGGCGGAACGCGACGCGCTCACCGCCGCCCTCGCCGAGCACCGCGTGGTCCTCGTCGAGCACCTCGACGAGGAGGAGACCTCACTGCTCCCGCTCGCGGCACAGCACTTGTGGCTGCACGAATGGAACGCGATGGGCGAGCACTTCCTGGCCAACACGCCCAAACCCAAGCTGCTGTTCTTCCTCGGCATGGTCCTTGAGGAGGCCGACGCGGCCGAACGCTCGGCGATCCTCGGCGGCCTGCCGCTCCCCGCCCGACTGCTCTGGTACGCCGTCGGCCGCGCGCAGTACGCCCGCGCCACCCGCCGTGTCCGGGGCTGAACGCCCCGACCGCCTCCGCCCGGACCGCCCCTACTCCCCGAACTCCCCGAAAGACAGGAAAGCCATGAAGCGCTTCACCACCGTCCTCTCCGCCCTGAGCGGTCTGTTCCTCCTGTACATCGGTCTCCTCTACCTGCTGGACCCGCAGGCGTCCGCGGCCGGCTTCGGCCTGCCGAGCTGGCCCGAGCACGAGGGCACGGGCTTCCTCACCGTCAAGGGCGGGCGCGACATCTCGATGTGCCTGGGCGTCTTCGCGCTCCTGCTGACCGGCCACCGCAAGGCCCTCGGCTGGGCGCTGCTGGGGTTCACCTTCGCGCCCGTCACGGACATGCTGACGGTCCTGGGCAACCACGGGTCGGCCGCCACCGCGTTCGGCGTCCACGGCCTCGCCGCCGCGGTGGTCGCTCTGAACGCCGCACTCCTCCTGCGCGAACGCTCCACCGCGCCCGCCGCCTGAGCAGGGCCGTGCACGCCACCGCGGACGCGCCCGGGAAGGACCGTGACCAGCTGGGGGCCGCTCACGCCCCGAGCACCGGCCGGCGGCCTTTCCGGGCCGCCGGCAGATCTTCTGTCCCTCGGCCCGCCGGTGGACGAGGATCACCGTACTCAAGCGCATGCGGTCGACCCTGTGCCGGCAAAGGCCGGCGAAGCCGAGGCATACCGCAGTATGCTCGCGTCATGGCGGCTACGACGCGGATCACGGTCACCCTGCCCACCGAGCAGGTGGCGGAGCTGAAGAAACTGACGGACAACGTCTCCGGCTATGTCGCCGAAGCGGTCGCCCGGCAGATCAGGCACCAGTTGCTCGGTGAGGAGCTGCGCCGCTACGAGGAGGAACACGGCGCGTTCACGGACGACGAGCTCGCCGCCGCGCATGCGAAGATCTTCGGCTCGGCCGGGTCCGAGAACGCGGCGACCGCCGCGTGAGCGAGCGTGTCGAGACCGTCGTACTGGACTCCCAGGGAGTATCCGCCTGGATCGCACAGGATCGTGGCGTGCTCGCGATGATCCGGTCCTTCCACTCCATGGCGGCCGATCTGGTGGTCTGCGCCAACACGATCGTGGAGGTCGTGCACGCCCGGGTGAGCGCTCCTCGGCTGCACTGGGTGCTCTCACAGGTCAAGATCGAGGCGGTCACCGAGCAGGCCGCCCGAGCCTCTGCCGAGTTGCTGAAGCAGGCGGGCCTGCACGGCCACAAGTATGCGATCGACGCGACCGTCGCCGAGATGGCACTGCGCCAACCGGGACCGGTGGCGATGCTCACGTCGGATGTCGACGACATGGCCAAGCTCTGCGGCAGGCGGATCCGACTGATCGCGATCTGAGCCCGGGCGGCTCCCGGGCACCCTTGGTGAGGACCGCCGCTATCCCCCGGCACGGCCGCGCGGGCGGCCGGCCACGCGTTTCACCAGCCGGGCCGTGAAGTCGCCGGCATCGACGATCGAACTCCACCGCCGGTAGCAGAACCGCATCACCCTGCTGCGGATCTTCTGCAGCTTGAACCACCGCGGAAGTTCGCGGAACGGGATGAACGTCAGAACGTCCGAGACGGGGTCCTCCGCCTGGCCCTTGGGGCCCATCTCCCGCAGCCGCCGGTAGATCCCCGGCGACAGCCTCCCGAACACCCGCGTCATGTCCCCGGCGGCCGTGCAGCCGCGCTCGCGCGTGGTGAAGTCCGCCGACCGCAGTGCCCGCTCCACCCGCGACGCGACGACGTCGAAGTCCTCGCAGCTGAAGACCAGCCGGATGACGGCCGTCCCGACGTCGGGGTCGCCACGATCGAACGCCGCATCGATCTCGGACGGTGTCCGGAGCTTGTCCAGCCTCCGCGCGGCGCTCTCGGGGGTGTCCTCCGGCAGGTCGGTCACGTCGTCGTCCTCCTTCGCGGTTCCTCGGTCTCCTCGCAGGACCCGGCGGCGCCGCGGTCGAGGAGGTCGCCACGCGTGCCTCCGGCCCTCCGCGGCCGGACCGGCCCGGGGGTGTCCCGGGCCGGTCCGGTGGCGCGCTCCTAGCCGGGCGGCTTCGTGCCGTCCGGCCAGACGCAGGGGGAGACGAAGCCGATCTGCAGGGTCCGTTCGGCGTCGCCGATCTCCATGATGCTGGCGGAGAAGTCGTTCGACTTGTTGGTGAAGTAGAGCGACGTCCCGGAGCCGGTCGCGGTGAAGCCCAGTGCCTCGGCCTTGCTGCGGAAGGCGGCGACGTACTCGGCGTGCTTCGCCAGGGGGACGCCGGGCAGTGTCTTCTCGGTGACGGCGTTGACCCGGCCGTCCTCCTCGGAGACCGCGTCGTCCTTGAAGCAGTAGCCGTCGTTCTCCCGCCCGGCGGCGGCGGTGACGGGCTGGGGGAACGCGGCCAGTACCTGGGCGATGTAGTCCTGCGTCCGCTGTTTCGCCTCGGCCCGGGTCATGGTCGGCTTGTCGGAGTCGTGGCCGCACGCCGCGACCGTGAACAGCAGTGCCAGGGCCGCGGCCACCCGCCGGGTGCTCGTCCGGTTCATCAGCCGGCCCACTTCCCGGCCGCGACCGCGCCGAACGCCTTGACCGGCGGTGTCCCCGGCTTCCAGTAGTGCGAGTGGTCGGTGTCCCCGGCCGGCAGGTGCTGGGCGCCGAACTCGTCCGCCACCGGGTCGGTGCCGAAGGCCAGGCCGGTGCGTGCGACGTTCTTGATCATGGTGTCCTCGCTGCCGCGGCAGACGTAGACGTGGGAGGGGTCGATGTTCAGGTCCTTGGCGTGGTCGACGCCGACCCCGGGGCTGCCGACGAGGATGACGTCGTCGACCGGGGGCCTGAGGTCCCGCATGGTGAAGCCGACGGTGACGCTGCCGTAGCTGTGGCCCATCAGGGTGTTGTGGGACGGTGCGCCCTCGTGGGTGGTGCGCAGGCCGGTCTGGAAGCGGGCGAGGTCCTTCTCCGCGTTCTCGGCGTACGAGTCCGACGAGGCCTCGGGGACGAGGTTCTGCGGCGCGTCGTAGCCCACCCAGGCGATGGTCGCCGTCGTCTTGGTGCGGTCCGCTTCCGCGGCGGTCTTGGCCATCTCGTCCGCCTTGTCGATGTCGCCGGGAGCCTGACCGAAGCGGGCGTGCGTACCCGGGACAAAGGTGAGCACGTTGTCCGCTGTGTCGGGGTTGTTGATCGCGATGATCGCCCGCCCCTTGCCCGTGGTGTCGAAGCCCAGCAGGAACGCCGGCCTGCCGTCACGGGCCTTCAGCTTGTCGCCGTTCAGCCGGCTCTCGATGGTGTTGATGCTGTCGAGCTTCTCCTGTGCGTCGTCGTGCAGCGTCTTCCACGCGCTGTACATGGGGTTGGTGATGATCCCGCCCGCGGTCACGACGGTCTTCGGCGGCTCCGGGCCCAGTTGGTTGAGCTGGGTCTGGAGGTCCTGCTTGGTCCGCGCCATGCGGATCTGGTTGGCCTGGTCGCGGGTGACGGCGGGGATGCCGTCGAGGTTGCCGATCTGGTCGGGGTGGTTGAGGACGAACCGGTGCTGCTGCTCGTCGGTGAGGCTGTTCCACCAGTCCTTGACGGCGTTGGGGTCGGTGCCGGCCGGGGGCGCCTGGTCGAGGGCGGCGATGGCGTCCTGGTCGGCCTTGGCGGTGCCGGCGTCCAGGCCGGTTCCGCTGGTCGCGTTGTGGGAGAGGTGGTTCAGCCGCTTGGCGATCTCCCCGTCGGAGTGGTCGGCCTCGTTCAGCGCGTCGGTGATCCGCTTGCTGATGTCCCTGGCGGCCGCCTCGGCGCCGTCGCCGGCGTAGTTCGCGGAGGTGGGCTCGTTGTCCCAGGTGATGCGGCCGTCGGCGGCGACCTCGAACTTCTTCGCCTTGGCGTCGTCGAGGGCCTTGATCAGGTGGGACTGGGCCGCCGCGAAGGCCTCGGCGGCGTCGGCGAGGGCGCGGCTGACGAAGGAGATCTCCTGGCGGGCGGCCTGGAGCTTGGTGCTGAGGTCCCGGATCTCCGCCTGCGCCTTGTCGGACGTGTCGCCCGTCCAGTGCGAGGCGCCCAGCCGGTCGGCGACCTCGCGCTGCCACGCCTCCACGTGCTGCCCGAAAGCGGTGGCCAGGGCGTCGTAGGCGTTCTTGGCGATGGTGATGTTGTTGATGTTGGCGTTGTACAGCGTCGCGATGTCCACGGCTACCGGTCCTTCCGGCCGGCGCCTGCGGTCTCGCTCGCCAGCACCGTCCCGAACGGGTCGGTGGCGGCGCCGGCCGGTGCCCCGCCGGCGGCGGCCGCGTTGCTCCCCCGCAGGTGCGCGTAGGCGCTCTGCTCGCCCTGCCGGTAGCCGGCGGCCGTCTGGACGAGCTTGCTGCCGCAGGTGGACATGTCGCCGCCGAGCTTGTCGAGCAGCGTCTTCCAGTTGGTGCTGCAGTTGTGCAGGGAGGCGGCGGTCTGCCAGCCCGCGAGGGTCGCCGACGCCTGGTCGCTCGGCGCGGTGATCTTCGTCGTCTCGCCCGGAATCTGCCCGCCGATGTGTTGCGCGCTCTGCCCGCAGCCGTCCAGTGCGGCCGGATTGACCGTGAATTGCGAGGCCAGATCAGGATTTGGCATGCGAGCTCCCCCGAGCGTTCTGCGTGGCCGGGGCCCCTGCCCCGCCACCGGTCACGGTATCGGACCGAGGCGCTAGTCTTTCCGCCGCACCTCACAATCTGATCATGCGTTAAACGGGGGTTCTTTCAGCATGTCTGCTTTCCGGGGAACGGTCATCGTCCAGCGGGTCCTCGGCGTCGGCCTGGTGGCCGCCGCGGCGCTGGGGCTTACGGCCTGCGGGCCGGACAACTCCTCCGACCAGGCGGGCGGCGGCGCGCCCGCCACCACGGCCCCTGCCACGACGGCGCCGACCGCCGCGGCCACCGGTTCCGCGGCGCCGACCGGGGGCCAGAGCGGCAAGCCCGGCGGGGCGGCCAAGCCCTCGGCGGGGGCGAGCGACGGGGCCGAGGGGTTCTGCGACGCCACGCCGCTGCCGGCGGGTCAGAAGTGGGTCTACCCCGTGAAGGGGACGACGGCGACCACGCTGGTCTACAAGGACACCAAGACCGCGTGCGGCGTCAACGACGTCGTCTTCCAGCCGACCGGCGCCGACAAGAGCGCGCCGTTCGCGCCCACCGTCAAGGGGCATCTGAACTCGGTCATGACGGCCCCGAAGGACGTCAACGTCGCCGACCTGGTGAAGCACATCGGCGAGTGCCTCGCCGACCCGACCAGCACCAAGGGCTTCTACCCCTGCTCGGCCGGCGACTACAAGATCGCGATCGACTCCTCCGGCAAGGTCGTCGAGGCCACCGAGCGCGCCCACTCCTGAACCGGGTCGCCGGGTCACCGGGTCTCCACGGCCGGACCGGGCGCGCGGCGAACGGTGGCAGGCCGTCAAGCCTTCGACGGGCCCGGCCCGGTGCGGCGTGGTGCGGGCCGCCGCGGCGTGGCGTGGTGCGATGCGATGGCGGGGGCGGGTCGGCAGCGGGGGCCGACCCGCCCATTGCGGTTCGATCACGGCGTGTCCGAATAGTCGAGCATGGGTGGGAGTGCGGCGATTAACTTTGTTGGCACCGGAGTGGACGGGCTCTCATAATTCCTGGCGAGACGCGTGACGGTCGGCCTGGGGAGCCACGGGGGTGGCCCGCGAGGGGCCCGTGCGCGACATCCCACATGTCCCCCGGGGGAGTTCCTTGTCCGCGCCCGAAAACGTGCCGTCTGCCGCCGACCCGGCGCACGCGGCGTCGTTCGAAACCGCTGTTGCACCCGATTCCGCTGCCGCTCCCGCGCCGGTGCTCGCGCCCGGGGCCGCGCCCGTCGAGGGCGTCGCGTCCGCGCGGAAGCTGCCGCGCGCTGTCGGAGTCGCCCTGGCCACCGCCGGCCTGCTCGCCGTGACCGCGGCCAGCGCCGCCGTCACCGTGGCCGTCGGCAAGCCGGACCCCGGGCCGGCCGTCGTCGCCGGAGCGGCCGGTGCCTCGCCGAACGCGGGGCAGAACGGCCGCAGTGCGAGTCCGGGCCCGGGCGCGTCGGCCTCCGCCACCGCCCAGGCCACGCCCACCGCCGCGCCGACCACCGAGGCGCCGGCCACCGCCGCGCCCGCGCCCAAGCCGAGCAGCACCGTCAAGGGCAGCGTCAGCGGCGGCAGGCACGACGGTGACCTGCGCTACTTCCTGCTCCCGATCCCCGACGGCGGCGAGTCCTACGGCCCGGCCGACGGCATGACGATGACCGACGACGAGGTGGCCGCGAACTTCGGCAACCAGGACGGCATCATGCGCATCCTCGGCTCCTACGGGTACAAGGAGGCCGCCAACCGCACGTACCGCACGGCGGACGGCAAGGCCGAGGTCACGGTGACCCTGATGCGCTTCGCGTCGACCGGGGGAGCGGGCGACTTCGCCAGGAACTACACCATGAAGCTGGACCCGATCGACATCGACGGGGACCCGAACGCCCACGGCTACGTGCACAAGCCCAAGCAGCAGGCCTACACCGGCTCGATGACCGGCATCTCCAGCCAGGGCGACGTGCAGTACACGATCGACGTCGACGTGAAGGGCAATCCGGACAAGGCACTGCTGAGCGAACTGATGAAGCGCCAGCGCGAGTGGCTGTCCTCCGGCGGCTGAGTTCCGCCGCCGCCCGCGTCCGCCGTCACCCTTCCCCTTCTGGAGCCACTCCGTGACCACCGAACCCGTGGAGCCGTCGCCCGCCGACGCGCTTCCGCCGGCCGCCGCACCGGCTGTTGCCGCGCCGGCCGCCGCACCGGCTGTTGCCGCGCCGGCCGCCGAGCCGCCGGCTGTTGCCGCGCCGGCCGCGCCGCCCACGAGCCCGCCCGCGAGCCAGCCCGCCACGGCGCCTGACATGCCGTCCGCCGTACCGTCCGCCATGCCGTCCGTGCCGGCGCCCGCCCTCCCGTTCGCCTTCCCGCCCGCCGAGGCGCCCGCGCCCGTCCGCCGCCCCCGCCGTCCGCGGCCGGTGCTGCTGCTGGTGTCCGGGCTGGTGCTCGGCACCGTCGTCGGCGGCGCCGTCGGCTACGCGGTCCAGGCGAGCCGCCCGCCGACGCCGCTGCCGCCGATCCAGGTCGCGTTGCCGTCCTACCCGGCCGGGTCGGTGGACCCGGCGGCCGTGGCCGCGGCCGCGCCGAAGCCGCTCGCCATCGACGGCGACCTGCGGAAGCTGCTGATCTCCGCCCCCTCCGGCAGCACCGCGTGGGGCGACTACCCGGACACCCCCAGCTGGATCTCGGTCGGCGAACTCGCCGAGCACAGCGGCCGGTCGGCGGAGGCCTTCAAGAACCTGAACGCCAGGGAGTTCCGGCGCGCCGCCGAGGCCGACTGGATGAAGGACGGGCTGAAGGTCCGGGTCTCGCTGATCCAGTTCTCGGCCGACCGCGCCGCCGAGGCCAAGTCCCGTGCGTCCGGTTACCGGCTGAAGCCGTTCGCCGACGACGCCAACGGCGGCTACCAGGTCGACAGCGAGGCCTCGTACTGGGCCGAGACCACCGAGCAGTTCTACCTCGGCACCGCGCTCGCGCAGCGCGGCACGGTGGTGATGGAGATCAAGGTCTTCGGCACCCAGCCCGTGGACCCCGAGGTCCTGAAGGGCCTTGCCAAGCAGCAGTGGGAGCGGCTGGTATGAGCGACAGCAGCGTGACCGGGTCCACGACCCCCGAGCCGGCGCCCGCCCCCGGGGCGCCCCTGCCGCCGGCGTTCGCCGCGGCCCCGTCCGCCCCCGAGGCGCCGGCCCCTGCGAGCCCCGCCCCGTCCTCCCGCCGCCTGCTGCGCGCCACCGGCGCGACCGTCGCGGCGGCCCTGGTCGGCGTGGGCATCGGCATCGGCATCATCAAGACCCAGTACGACGACCCCGCGCCCGTCTCCGCCGCCGGGCCGACGGCCGCCCCCGCCCCGACCGCCACACCGACGCCGTTCGGCGCCAAGTCCAACGGCAACCACTTCGGCTCGCTGCGCGACCTGCTGCTGCCCGTTCCGGTCGGGTACTCGCTCGGCCCGGACGAGGGCGGCTACGGCAACGACGCGGAGCTGAGCGCCGACCAGCTCTCCGCCGAGCTGGACGACGACCTCCAGCAGATCCCCAAGGACAAGCAGGAGAAGCTGCGCCAGTACTGGCAGGGCCTGCACGTCAAGGCCACCGGCGTGCGCAGCTACAAGGCCAAGGGGGACGACCTGGTCATGGGCATGAAGCTGCGCCAGTTCAACCAGCAGGAGGTGCAGAAGCTGAACGAGTACACCGCCGTCTTCACGGGCGACACCGGCATCTTCCGCATCGGTCCCGCGATCCCGAACCACCCCGAGGCGCACTGCTACCTGATGCCCGCCCCGCCGGCCGCGCCGATCGACTACCTGGAGTGCTCGGCCGCCGAGGGCGACCTCCTGGTGGTGATGTCCGCCGAGGGCGTGGCACCGCTGCCCAAGGACAAGATCGTCTCGCTCTTCACCCAGCAGCTCGACCGCCTCGCCACCCCGGGAGCGTCCGCATGACCGACCACGCCACCCCGCAGGACAGCGCGGTCACCCCGCAGGACGGCGCGGCGAGCCCCGCCGACGCGCCCGCGCCGCCGCCCGTCGCACCCCCGGCCGCGTTCGCGCCGCCCTCGCCGGGGGCCGTCACCGGTCAGGACGCGGTCGGGGCGCCCGCCGCCGACCCGTGGGGCGTCCCCGTCGCCCCGCCGGTCCCCGAGCCGCTGAGCCCGGAGGAGCTCGCGGCCCGCCGCACCCGCCGGCGCCGCGCGGCGGTGCGCTGGAGCGCCGCCGTCCTGGTCTGCGCGCTCGCCGGTACGGAAGCCGCGGTGGCCGTCACCACACCCGACCGCACGGACATCCCGGGCCTGGCCACCGAGCGCGACGGCCGCTACACCTTCCCGGCCCTGGTCCTGCCGCCGCTGCCCTCCGGCAAGGCCGTGCCCAGGGAGAGCAAGAGCCGTCACGCCGCCGACCTGCGGTACCTGCTCCTGCCCGCCCCCAAGGAGGCCGGCGGCTCGCTGGCGCCGGTGGTCTTCCCCAGCCCGACGGCACCGGCGAGCGCGTCGGCCTCGTCGAGCGCGTCCGTCGGCGCGGCTGCGAGCCCGACCGCCGGTGCCACGGCGTCCGGCACCCCCTCCAGCGGGGCCCCGACCGCTGCGGCCACCACCGCGGCCACCACTGACTGGGTGCCCTGCGACGCCCTCGCCGGCGAGCAGAAGGACGCGGCCGAGCTGCGCGCCCTGCTGCTGCAGAACGCCTGCCGCGCCGCGACCGTCCGGGAGTGGACCGCCACCGATGGCACCCGCACCCAGATCCGCCTGCTCGCCTTCGGCGGCTCGACCGAGGCCTGGGACGTCTTCGCCGACCTGCGCTCCAAG
Source organism: Streptomyces sp. CB01881 (assembly GCF_002953255.1). Taxonomy (GTDB): domain Bacteria; phylum Actinomycetota; class Actinomycetes; order Streptomycetales; family Streptomycetaceae; genus Kitasatospora. The sequence continues at coordinate 6,568,220 of NZ_CP026498.1, read as the reverse complement.
GGCGACCCGAAGGGCGTCCCCGGCCTGAAGACCGGCCCGACCCAGGGCTGGGACTCGGTCAACGGCGTCGACCTCGCCACCCGCGAGACCCCGGCCACCGGTCCGGACGCGGGACCGACCGGCCGGGTGGCGTACCTGTCGGCGGGCGACGTCGTCGGGGTCGTCACCATGACCAACCCCAAGGGCGTCAAGACCGCGGCCTTCCGCCAGGTCGTCACCCTCCAGTCCGACCTGCTGGCCTGATCCCCGGGCGGGCGGTGCCACGCGTGCGCCGCCCGCCCCGGGGAAGCGCCCGCCCCGGGGCACCGCTCGTGGGCACCGCGCCGGAGCCTCGCCCCACGCGCCGCCCGCCCCCGCGAAGGGCGCTACGCGAGGCGCACCGGAGCACGGGCGCTACGCGAGGCGCACCGGAGTGCGGGTGTCAGGCGGAGCGCACCGGAGTGGCCGGCCAGTCGACCGGGCCGGTGCAGCCCAGCACCTGCTCCGCCGCCTGCCGGCCGAGCACGACGGCCAGCTCGGCCATCGTCTCCTCGCCGGGCCCGGTGGCCGGCGGTCTGTCCCGCAGGCCGGCCTTCACCGTGGCCAGGTAGTAGGCGGTGCGTTCCTCGCCGGTCTCCGGCGCCTTGACCGCGCAGTCGAACCGGAGCACGCCCGTGCGGTGGTCGGCCCCGCCGCCGTCGAACCTGCGGGCCCCCTTCGGGAGCGCCCGCGCGGCGGCGTCGGCGCGTTCCTCGGCCGACCGCGCCGCCTCGACCTCGAAGGAGAGCGCGTGCTCGCCCTGCCCGGCGGCGAAGCAACGGAGCCGGGGCGGCCGGCCGGCCTCCGCGGGCCGGTAGTCGCTCTCCACCCGGACCGTGCGGGCCGCTCCCAGCAGCCGGCCGATCCGCTCGTCGGCGAGGGCTCCCCGGCACTCGCCGTGGCTCAGCGACACCGCGGGCGGGTGGTCCGCCGCGGCGTCGAGGTACGCGTGCCAGCCGGCCAGGCCGCCGCCGAGCAGGACCAGGACACCGAGGGCGGCGCCGGCCCGTCGTGTGCCGTCCGGGGTCACCCTCACGCGCACACCGCCTTCTGGTAGGCGCCGAGCAGGCCCCGGGCGATGGCCTCGAAGTCCGCCCGGTCGCCGTCCGGCCGCCCGGTCCGCGCGGCCTCGCCCGGGGCCACCTCCACCACCACGTGCCGGATCGGCTGCTGCTTCCCGGGGCAGTACTCGGCCACCGCCGCGCCGGCGGGCCAGGAGGCGGAGCGGGAGCCGGCGCCGAAGCTCCTCACCTCGTCCGGCCGGGCGTCGCCGACCGGGAGCGGCTCCACGGAGCCGTCGTGCACGGTGGCCCGGACGGTCAGCGCCGCCCGGCCGTCCACCCGGACCGAACAGCCCTTCGGGTCGGTCGAGAGCACCCACCGGGAGAGGCGTTCCTCGGTCTCCTGCCCGCCGTCCGGCAGCAGCCGTCCGAGCGGTGTCCCGGCCCCGGTGGGGAGGTCGCACAGGGTCGCGGCCCGGCCGGGGGGTTCGGCCGGCCGGTGCCGGTCCCAGTCCAGCCAGCCGACGGCCCCGGCGCCCGCGACGGCCACGCCGAGGGCGCCGAGCACCAGGCGGCGCCCCGTCGGCGGGCCGGCGGCGGGGTCGGTCCGCAACGTCACCCGGAGGTGCCGGACGGGGCCGGCGCGGCGGTGGCCGGCGAGAGCGCCGGCTCCCCGCTCGGCCAGGCGACCGGCGCGGTGCAGCCGAGCACGCCGCCGGCCGCCCGCCGGGCGCTGTCGGTGGCGAGCCTGGCCCAGGCCTCCGGGGTCCACCGGGCGGCGGGCGACTGCGGTGCCGGGCCCGAGGCCTGGTACGGGGCGGCCTCGGCGGTGAAGTAGAGCGGCTTGCCGGACTTCGCGTACGTGCCGTCGCACCGGAAGGTCAGCCGGGCGCCCCACCGGGTGACCTGGCTGCGGTCGCCGAAGCCGAGCGAGTACACCGGCTCGCCGGGCTGCGGTTCGGGCCCCTTGAGGCCGCCGCCCGGGGTCTCGCTGCCGGTCAGCCGGACGCTGAGCCCGAGGCCCTTGGCGGCCTCCGCCGTGCAGCCCAGCAGCTGGAGTCCGGGCTGCTGGGCGGCGTCGAGCTGCTTGTCGAGCTTGTACGCAGGGGCGGCGCCGTCGTCGAGCAGCGCTCCCGCGCGGTCGGTGGCGACCACCCCGTCGCACGCCGCTGCGCCGCCGGCGGCCTTGCCCGAGCCGCCGCCGCCGCACGCGGCGAGGCCGAGGACGGCGGCCAGTACGAGCCCGGCGGCCGCCGCGGGGCGTGCTGCGCGCGTCATCCGGAGACCGTCCCGTTGGAGCTCTGGCTGCCGCCGGAGCCGTCGGTGTAGCCGTCGAGGGCCCGGTCGCCGGCGCTGTCGGCCAGCCTCCGGACGTCCTCGGGGCTCAGCTTCGTGCCGTTGGCGGCGTCGATGACGGCCTGCTTGGCGCCGAGCGCCGTGCCCTCCCGGCCCTCGGCGACGTAGTCGCGTCCCTCCTGGCGGCCGTCCTCGGTGGTGTCGCGCTCGTTGGCCTTGACCACGCTGTCGGTGATCTCCTCGACCAGGAAGTTGGCGGCCTCGCCCGCGATCGGCACCTTCTCGGTGACGGCGCCGATCGTGGTGGTGAACGCCGTCTTGGCGTAGCCGGCGTTCTTCTCCAGCGCCTCGTTGTACTCCTTGTCGGAGGTGGCGTGCTCCTGGTGGACCTCGTTGATCCGGGCCTCGTTGAGGATGCCGCCGATGACGCCGCCGGCCCGCGAGGTGGAGTCGATGTCGGACTCCAGCCGGGCGAAGTCGGTCCCGTTCTCGATGTGGCCGCGGACCAGCGCCGTGGAGTAGGCCTGGTTGGCGTTGGCCACCGCGCCGTACGCGTCCGGGTCACGGCCGAGCGCGTCCAGCAGGCCGCGGACCGGGGCCTCCTTCAGGCCGGCCGGGGCGCCGTTGACCGGCAGGTCGTCCTTGTGCGGCGAGAGCGCCCGCTGGACGTCGCCGATGTAGTCGGCGGACATGTGCCCGAGGCTGTCCCGCAGCGGGGCGAACTTGGCGTCCTCGCCCTTGAGGTCGTCGAGGACGCCGCCGTTGCCGTGGGTGCCGAAGGTCTGCACGACCCTGTTCATGACGTCGGCCTGGTCGGCGGTGTGCTTGGCGGCAGTGCCGGAGTGGTCGTCGTAGGCCCGGCCGGTGGTGGCCGCCTCCAGCGCGTGGCCGAGCGCGTCGGGACCGCTCTTCATCCCCGCCTGGCGCAGTTCGCTCTTCTGCGAGACGGTGTCCGGCGTGTACTCCTTGTCGTGCGTGAAGTAGTCGAGGTAGTCGGCGGGCTTGGCCTTGCCGTTCGGGTTGACGGTGCCGTCGGTGTTGTAGGCGGTCGGCGTGTCGTGGAAGAACTTGGTGGCCGCCTCCGGGCTGTGGCCCAGCGCCTCCAGGATGGCCGTGGTCGGCTCGAAGCCCGAACCGCCGTCCTGGCCCAGCAGGTTGAAGCCGCGGCGGTCGCTGCGCGGGCCGAACACCGGGGCGGGCCAGTACTTCTCGTCGGTGTCGAGCTGGGTGACGTGCTCGGCGATGGGGTTGAGGAAGTGCGGGTCGTAGTCGCCGGTGCGCAGGATGCCGGACAGCACCTGGTAGCCGTAGGGCGCGTAGTCCATGCCGCTCTGCCGGTAGGGCTTGTCCCAGAGCGGTTCGGCGCCGGCCTTGCGCAGGTCGGCGGCCCACTGGTCGGGCAGGTGGGGCACGTTGGTGGTGCGGGTGGCGGTGGCCAGGTTGAGCCCGAGGTTCTTCTGGAGCTCCTGGTACTGCTTCCACCGGGCGTCGCTGGCGCCGTTGAACTGCGACTCGTCGCCGACCATGCTGTTCCAGGCCTGGAGCGTCCCCTTGGGGCCGAGGTCCTGGTAGAACCGGGTGGAGAACAGCGGGTCGTTCTGGTTGGCGGCCAACAGCGAGTTGAGCTCGGTGAGTTCGGCGTCGGAGATCTTGCCGCCCTTGCCCGCGAGCTGGGCGGCGCGGATGCCGTCCGCGTCCGGGCCGGCGCCGACCGCCTTGGCGTTGAAGGACTTCAGGTCGTCGGGGGCCGTCGCGTCGGAGCGCAGCGCCCAGGCGGCCCGCTCGTCGGCGGCGGTGGCCTCCTGGACGGCCGAGTCGATCGCCTTCCGCGCCGCCTCGGCCTTGGTGCGGTACTCGTCGTTGTAGGCCCGGCTGGCGTCCGGGTCGTGCCGGGTGGCCGAGTCGGCCGGCGGCCAGCTGACGGTGCCGTCGTCGGTCACGGTCAGCCCCGCGCCGCGGGCGTCGGCCACCGCCTTGTCCAGCTTGCCCTTGGCGGCCTGGAAGTCGTTCCCGGCGTCCTTGAAGACCGAGGCGATGGCGGTGGCCTCGGTGACGGCGGCGGTGAGCTGCTCGTTGACGCGCTGGAGCTTGGGTCGGGCCTGGTCGGCCGAGGGGCCGCTCCAGTTGGCCGAGTTGACCTTGGCGACCACCGAGCCGTCCCAGTCCCGGTCCATGGCCTGGAGCTTCTTGACCACGTCTTCCCAGGCGGTGGCGGCCTCGCCGAGGACGTCCAGCTTGGCGGTGCTCAGTTCGTGGAAGTCGACCATCTGTCAGTCCCCCTCAGGCGCCCAGGTCGTGCTTGACGGCGGTGTCGTTGGTCCGGTAGTTCGTGGCGGTCTGCCGCAGCGCCTGGGTGAGTTCGCCGATCGTGGTGTTGAGCGCGGCGATCTGCTGGTCCCAGGTGGACGCGGTCTGCGCGGCGGCCTTGCCGGTGCTCCAGTTGGCCAGCGAGGTGGACACCTTGGTGGTCTCGTCGTCGGCGGCCCGGCCGTCGCCGTTCAGGCGGCCGTGGATCTGGTCGGACGCGCCGGCGGCGGCGTCCAGGGCGGCCGGGTCGACGTCGACGGTGCCGCCGCCGGCGCCCGGGGCGTTCGAGGAGTTGAGCCGCGTGCGCGCGGTCTCCTGCTGCTGCGCCTTCGCCGTCAGGTTGCCGTCGGAGCCGTACGCCCAGGGGTTCATCATCCGGTCGAACTCGGTCGCGCGGTCGGTCATGTGCTCACTTCCGTCCCGTCGGGCACCCGGGCCCGAGCGTCCCCCGTCAGAGTCCGACAAGAGTACAAGCGGAGATCGGCTCTGCCGACCCCTAGGGGACAGGTGGGAGAACGTCATACCGCAGCAGCAGGAGGGCTCGTCATTCCAGCTCACGACCTGCACCGCGCGGGCGCACTACGGTGAGCAACGTGTCCACTGTCATCAAGACGGACGGCCTCACCAAGAGGTTCCCCCGGGTCACCGCCCTCGATCAGCTCACCGTTGAGGTGGAGCCCGGGGTGGTCGGCCTGGTGGGGGCGAACGGGGCGGGCAAGTCCACACTCATCAAGATCCTGCTCGGGCTGGCCCCGGCGACCTCGGGTACGGGGCAGGTCCTCGGGCTGGACATCGCCACCCAGGGGTCGCAGATCCGCGAGCGCGTCGGCTACATGCCGGAGCACGACTGCCTGCCACCGGACGTCTCGGCGACCGAGTTCGTGGTGCACATGGCCCGGATGGCCGGACTGCCGGCGGCGGCCGCCCGGGAACGGACGGCCGACACGCTGCGCCACGTCGGGCTCTACGAGGAGCGGTACCGGCCGATGGGCGGGTACTCCACGGGCATGAAGCAGCGCGTGAAGCTGGCCCAGGCGCTGGTGCACGACCCGAAGCTGGTGCTGCTGGACGAGCCCACCAACGGGCTGGACCCGGTCGGCCGGGACGACATGCTGGCCCTGATCCGGCGGGTCCACACCGACTTCGGCATCTCGGTGCTGGTCACCACCCACCTGCTCGGCGAGCTGGAGCGGACCTGCGACCACCTGGTGGTGATCGACGGCGGCAAGCTACTGCGGTCCTCGTCCACCGCCTCCTTCACCGGCGCGACGGCGACCCTCGTCGTCGAGGTGACGGACCTCCCGGACGACCACGCCCCCGACGCGAGCGCCGCCGTGCGCGACCGGCTGGCCGCCGCCGGGCTCTCGGCGGAGACGGACGGCCCGCGGGTCCTGCTGGTCCGGCTCGCGGGTGACGCGACGTACGACGCCATCCGCGACGCCGTCGCGGACCTCGGCCTGGGGCTGGTCCGGCTGGAGCAGCGCCGCCACCGGGTCGCCGAACTGTTCACCGACACCGACTCCGACACCGACACGGGCGCACCGCAGGGAGGTACCGCAGATGTCGCTGCCTCCTGAGACCAGGCCGGCCGACTCCGGCGTCATCCACGACATCGGCTACCGCGGCTACACCGGCCCCCGGCTGGGCCGCGCGTACGCCACCCGCTCGCTGTTCACCCAGAGCCTGCGCGCCGCGTACGGGCTCGGGCGCTCCGGCAAGTCCAAGGTGCTGCCGATGCTGGTGCTCGGCGCGGTCATCGCGCCCGCCGCGATCACGGTGGCGATCACCCTCGCCACGAAGCGCGAGGACCTGCCCATCGACTACCCGCAGTACCTGAGCGCGGTCGGGCTGGTCGTCTCGATCTTCCTCGCCTCGCAGGCGCCCGTCCTGCTCTCCCGGGACCTGCGCCACCACACCGTCCCGCTCTACTTCTCCCGCCCGATCACCCGGGCCGACTACGTCCGGGCCAAGTTCGCCGCGATGGCCACCGCCCAGCTGCTGCTGATGGCGGCTCCGCTGCTGGTGCTGTACGTGGGCGCGCTGCTCGGCGGGCTGGACTTCGGGCACCAGAGCGCGCACTTCGTCTACGGCCTGGTCACCGCGGTGCTGTACGCCGTGGTGCCGACCTCGGTGGCCGTGGTGATCGCCGCGGCCACGCCGCGCCGGGGCTTCGGGGTGGCCGCGATCATGGGCTACCTGGCGGTCTCCACCGCGGTGGTCGGGATCGTCGTGGGCATCAGCCGGGGCGTCTCCTCCGCCGTGCCGGACTCCGCCCAGTGGATCGTGCTGCTCTCGCCCGGCGCTCTGGTGGAGAGCCTGACCAACCAGCTGTTCGACCTCGGCAGCGGCCCCGAGCGGATGCACGCGCCCGGCGCCCTCGGCGTGGCCGTCTTCACCGCCGTCGCCGTCGCGATGGTGGCCGGCTCGTACGCGCTGCTGCTGCGCCGCTACCGCCGCATCTGACAACCGCAGGATTTGAGAGGGCGCCATGGCCACCATCACCATCGACAAGGTCTCGCGTTGGTTCGGCAACGTGGTCGCCGTCAACGACGTCAGCATGGCGATCGGTCCCGGCATCACCGGTCTGCTCGGCCCGAACGGCGCGGGGAAGTCCACCCTCATCCACATGATGAGCGGATTCCTCGCCCCCTCCACCGGGGCGGTCACCCTGGACGGCGCGCCGATCTGGCGCAACCAGCAGGTGTACCGGCAGATCGGGCTGGTCCCCGAGCGCGAGTCCATGTACGACTACCTGACCGGCTGGGAGTTCGTCCTGGCCAACGCCGAACTGCACGGGCTCGCCGACCCGGGTGCCGCCGCGCGGCGGGCACTGGCCCTGGTCGAGATGGAGTACGCCCAGGACCGGAAGACCGGCACCTACTCCAAGGGCATGAAGCAGCGCGTCAAGATGGCGTCCGCACTGGTCCACGACCCGGCCGTGCTGCTGCTCGACGAGCCGTTCAACGGCATGGACCCGCGCCAGCGGCTCCAGCTGATGGAGCTGCTGCGCCGCTTCGGCGCCGACGGCCGGACGGTGCTCTTCTCCTCGCACATCCTGGAGGAGGTCGAGCAGCTGGCCCGGCACATCGAGGTCGTGGTGGCCGGCCGGCACGCGGCCTCCGGCGACTTCCGGAAGATCCGCCGGCTGATGACCGACCGCCCGCACCGCTACCTGGTCCGCTCCAGCGACGACCGCCGGCTCGCGGCGGCGCTGATCGCCGACGCGTCGACGGCCGGCATCGAGCTGGACCAGCAGGAGAAGGCGCTGCGCATCCAGGCGGTCAACTTCCAGGGCTTCACCACCCTGCTGCCGAAGGTCGCCCAGCAGGCCGGCGTCCGGCTGTACACCGTCGCACCGGCGGACGAGTCGCTGGAGAGCGTCTTCTCCTACCTCGTCTCCGCCTAGCGCCCACGGACGCGTCGCACCCACCCGGACCCAGGAAGGCCGACCACACCATGAACCCGACCGTCGCCAGGCTGACGCTGCGCGGCCTGCTGGGCCGCCGCCGCGGCATCCTGCTGCTGGTGGTCCCCGCCCTGCTGCTGCTCGTCTCGGCGATCGCCAGCGGCTCCAGCGGGGACAAGCACGACCTGACCGTCAGAATCCTCGGCCAGCTGGGCCTCGGCACGCTGCTGCCGATCCTCGGCCTGGTCGTCGGCACCGGTGCCATCGCCACCGAGATCGACGACGGCTCGATCGTCTACCTGCTCGCCAAGCCGCTGCCCCGCTGGAAGATCATCACCACCAAGCTGGCGGTCGCCGTCGGCACCACCTGGGTCTTCGCGGCGGTCCCGACGCTCCTGGCCGGCCTGCTGCTGTACGGCACCGAGGACGGGCTGGCGCTCGGCTACACCGTCGCCACCCTGGTGGCCGGGGCCGCGTACAGCGCGCTGTTCCTGCTGCTCGGCGTGGTCACCCGGCACGCGGTGGTGGCCGGGCTGGCGTACGCGCTGGTCTGGGAGTCCCTGATCGGCAACTTCGTCGAGGGCGCCAGGACGCTGAGCATCCAGCAGTGGGGGCTGTCGGTGGCCGGGGCGGTGGCCGGGGACGGTGCGATCACCGCCGACGTCGGGCTCGGCGTGGCGGTGCCGCTGCTGCTGGTGCTCACGGTGGGGGCGGCGGTGCTGGCCTCGGTGAAGCTGGCCGGGCTGACCCTGGCCGCCGAGGAGTAGCCGCGGCGGGTCTCCCGCGCCCCGGGCCCGCCGCGGCCGGACGCCTCAGAGCGTCCGATTGCGTCCGGCGCCCCAGCCGGCCACGCCGACGACGGCGGCCAGCACCAGCATCAGCGTCAGCGGGGTGGTCCAGCCGCCGGTCAGCTGGTGCAGCGCCCCGGCGCCGACCGGGCCGGCCGCCGCCACCAGGTAGCCGACCGCCTGCGACATGCCGCCCAGCTGGGCCGCGCCGGCGGCGCTGTCGGTCCGCAGCACGATGAAGGCGAGACCGAGGCCCAGCGAACCGCCCTGGGCGACGCCCAGGATGGTGGCCGCCACCCAGGCACCGGGCACCGGCGAGACCAGCAGGACGGTGATGCCGAGCGCGTTCAGCGCGGCCATCACCACGGCCAGCGTGCGCTGGCTGGTCATCCGGCCGGCCATCAGCGGCACCAGGAAGGCGCCCGTCACCTGGACCAGGTTGGAGAACGCGAAGACCAGGCCGGCCTCGCCGCGGTCCATCCCGTGGTCGGCCAGGATGGTCGGCATCCACGCCACCAGGGTGTAGACCAGCAGCGACGAGATGCCCATGAAGAGGCTGATCTGCCAGGCCAGCGGCGTGCGCCAGATCCCCTCGATCGGCCTGGTCGCGGCGGGCCGGGCCGGCGCCGCCACCGCCGCCTTCTCCTGACGCGCGCGCAGCACCTGCGGCAGCCAGGCCACGGCGGCGACCAGCGCCAGCAGCGACCAGGCACCCAGCGAGGCCTGCCAGCCGCCGCCGAGGACGTGCTCCAGCGGCACCGAGGTCCCGGCCGCCAGCGTCGCGCCGACCAGCATGGTGGTCGAGTAGACGCCGGTCATGGCCGCCGCCCGGCCCGGGAACTCGCGCTTGACCAGGCCCGGCATCGAGACGTTCAGGACCGCGATCGCCACGCCGATCACCACGCACCCCGCGTACAGGGCGGCCACCGAGGGCAGCACCCGCAGCAGCACGCCCGCGCCGAGCACCAGCACCGCGCCCAGCACCACGCGCTCGGTGCCGAACCGCCTGGTCAGCCGGGGGGTGAGCGGGGCGCCGGCGCCCTGGAAGAGCACCGGCACGGTGGTGATCAGCCCGCTCGCGGTGGTGGAGAGGCCGAAGGTGCGCTGGATCTCGCCGACCATCGGGGAGATCGCCGCGAGGCAGGCGCGCATGTTGAGGGCGACCAGCAGGATGCCGGTCAGCAGCAGCGCGGGGTGGGCCAGCCGGCTGCGGACGGGGAGCGGGGAGGTGGTGACAACCGGCTGCTGGGCACGGGTGACTGCCATGGGGCGTGCTGCTCTTTCGTGAAACGTGGAACCGGGGGCGGACGGCGGAAGGGGCGGGTACCGGCGGGTACCGCTCACTTCCGGGCCGCGATGGCCGCGAGGAGCTGCTCGACGGCCGCGATCGGCTCGGCGAGCAGCGCGCGACACGCGCGTTCGGCGCGGTCCGGGTCGCCGCTCTCGATCGCGTCCACCAGCGCCGCGTGGGTGGCCACGACCACCTCGGGCATCTCGTGGTCGCCGAAGGCCGTCCGCATCGACTCGCGCACCGAGGCGCCGAAGTAGCGGTACACCTCGGTCAGCGCAGGGTTGTGCGCGGCCTCGACGACGGCGGTGTGGAACTCCAGGTCGTGCTCGACGGTCGCCTCGCGGCCGGTCCGCTCGGAGTGCGCCGCGATCACCTCGGCCTCGCGGGCCAGCGCGGCCCGCATCCGGACGACGTCCTCGGGCGTGTGCCGCAGCGCGGCCAGCCGGGCCGCCTCCGCCTCCAGTGCCGCACGGACCTCCAGCACGTCCCGCACCCCGGAGCGCTGGACGCCCCGCAGGACGGCGGCGGGGTCGCTGGTGCTGCGGACGAAGGTGCCCTCGCCCTGCCGGGAGACCAGCATGCCGGCGTGCACCAGCACCCGGATCGCCTCGCGCACCGTGTTCCGGCCGACCTGCAACCGCTCGGCCAGCTCGTGCTCGGTCGGGATCCGCGAGCCGACCGGCCAGGCCCCCGCCGCGAGCTGCTCGCGCAGCTGGTCGATGGCGGTGTCCACCAGCGAGCGCCGTCCGGCGGCCTGCAACGTGTCCTGGCTGTGGCCGGGCGCGGTCATGGCGGAGCTCCCCTCGGGTCTGGTCGTCGGTCATCCTACAACTGATTGCCCGGTCATCCTACAACTGCCGCGTGACCTGCCCGGGAACCGTCCGGGCCGCCCTGGCGTTGCACCCGACGACTTCGGTCCATCCCTAGACGAGGAGATCGCCCGCATGGTGTTCAAGAAGCTGCTCGGAGCCCTCGGTGTCGGCGGCCCCGGCGTCGACACCGTTCTGACCACGCCGGTGGTGCAGCCCGGCGGCACCCTGTACGGGACGGTCGAGCTGACCGGCGGGACGGTCGAGGCGGACATCCGCGGGATCACGCTGACGCTGGTCGCACGGGTGGAGATCGAGCACGAGGAGGGCGAGAGCACCGGGCTGTACCCGTTCGCGAAGTTCTCGGTGACGGCCCCGCTGGTGCTGGCGCCCGGGGAGAACCGGTCGATCCCGTTCGCCGTCCAGGTGCCGTGGGAGACGCCGGTGACCACCGTCGCCGGGCAGCGCCTGCACGGGATGCAGCTCGGCGTGCGGACCGAGGTGGACATCGCGGGCGCGCTCGACAAGGGCGACTCCGACCCGCTGGAGGTCGAGCCGCTGCCGGTGCAGCGCCGGATCCTGGACACCCTGCTCCAGCTCGGCTTCGGCTTCCGCTCCGCCGACCTGGAGGCCGGCCACATCCGGGGCACCGGGCAGACGCTGCCCTTCTACCAGGAGATCGAGTTCTCCTCGGCGCCGCAGTACGCGCACTCCTGCAACTCGCTGGAGGTCAGCTTCGTCACCACCCCGCACAGGGTCGAGGTGGTGCTGGAGGCGGACAAGCGCGGCGGCCTGTTCGGGCACGGGGGCGGCGACGTCATCCGCACCCACGTGGTCGACCACGGCCAGGCCGACCAGGACCTCACCGGCCTGGTCGACGGCTGGATCCGCGCGGCGCTCTGACCGCCCGGGCGCCGGTCCGCTCCCGGCCCCGGCCCGCTCCGGCGCCCCGGGGGACGGTCCGAGCGGGCCGGCGACGGCTATCCGTAGGAGACGTTGCTGCAGATGTCGTCGTCGGCCGAGCGGGCCTCGTTGACCACCTCGGTGGGCAGCGGCGCCGGGACGCTCGGGGCGGCGGCGGCAGGGGCCGCGGCGGCGTTGGCGGCGGCGAAGTCCTTGCCGAGGACGAGGCTGATCCCGGCCGCCGAGGTGGGAACCAGGGTGGAGTTCGGGAACAGCGCCGCGACCTTCTCCGCGTTGGCCTTCTGCCCGCTGCCGTACTCGACCGTGGTGACCGCCTTGTTGGTGTTCTTGGCGGTGGAGACTCCGGTCACGGTGACCTTGGCGGCCTTGAGCGTCTCGGCGGCCTTGGCGGCCAGCCCGGAGGCGGTGGTGCCGTTGAAGACCGCGACCTTGACCGGGGTGTCCACGGCGGCCGGCGACGGCGCGGCCGTGGTGGTCTCGGGTGCGGCGGTCGGCGTCTGGGGCGCGTCGTCCTGCTTGCCGGTGGCGTCCTGGCCGTCGATGGTCCGGTCGGCCAGCAGGGTCTTCCAGAGGTTGTCGACCGCCGGGTGGACGAGGTCGATCCGGGGGCCGTTGTAACGCCACGGAGCGGTGAGGAACTTGACGTCGTGCAGGTCGATGCTCTTCATCGACAGCGCGAAGTCCATCAGCTTCTTGGCCGAGTCCAGCCCGGGGTCGACCGTCATCGACTTGGTGGCCGCGTCGGCCAGCGGCAGCAGCGTGGTCGGGCTGAGGCCCTCGCCCTTGACCTTGGCCATCAGCGAGGCCAGGAAGGCCTGCTGGCGCTTCATCCGGCCGACGTCGGACTCGTCGCCGATGCCGTGCCGGAGCCGGACGTAGTCCAGCGCCTTCTGGCCGGAGAGCTTCTGCTTGCCCTTGGGCAGGACGATCTTGCCCTTCTTGCCCAGGTTGGGGTTGAGGTGCCCCTCGTAGATGTCGTTCGGCAGGCAGACGTCGACCCCGTCGACGGCCTCGGTCATCGCCGCGAAGCCCTCGAAGTTCACCTCGATGGTGTGGTCGACGCGGATGCCGGTGAGCTTCTCGACGGTGTTCTGCGTGCAGGCCGGGTTCCCGGATTCGCTGTTGCCCACCGAGAAGGCCGAGTTGAACATCTGGTTCGACGCCTCCTTGCTCCACGTCCCGTTCGGCAGCTTGCACCGTGGGATGGTGACCAGGGCGTCGCGCGGGATGGAGATGCCCACCGCGTGCTTGTGGTCGGCGTAGACGTGCAGCAGGATCGTGGTGTCCGAGCGGGCGCCGCCCTCGTTGCCGCCGCCGAGGTCGCTGTTCTTGCCGGCGCGCGAGTCCGAGCCGATCAGCAGGACGTTGACCGGCTTGTTGCCGTTGGCGTCGGCGGTCGCCTCCGGCGGGCGGTCGGTGGAGACCGCCTCCGGGTCGAAGGACTTGATGTTGCCGTTGAGCTTGTAGTAGATCGCGCCGCCGGTGCCGGCCAGCACGACGAGGACGCCGGCCACCGACCAGGCGACGATCTTCTTGACGTTCCGCTTCGGCTTGCGGCTGTTGCGCGCGGCCGCCCGGCCGCCCGCCGTGGAGGCGTCCGCGGCTCCGTCGCCGTCGGACCTGCCGCGGCCGCCGCCCTTGCCCTGGGCGGCCCGCCGGGCCTCGGCCCGGCCGCCGGGCCGGGGCGCGGGGACGCGTTCGCCCGCGTCGGCCGCCTGCTCGGTGCGGGCGACGCGCGGGGTGCCGGCGCCCTGAGCGCCCGCGCCGCGCGTGCCGCTGCCACGTGTGCTGCCGCCGCGCGCGCCGGTGCCACGCGGCGAACCGCCGCCCCGCGAGCCGCCCTCGGCGCGCCGCCGGCCGTCCGCCCCCGACGTGCTCTCGTCCCACTGGCCTGACATGCGCGTACCTCTCAGCGGCGGAAGCAGCAATCCTGTACGTGTCCGGGGGCACGGCCCGGGTCCGCCGGGAGCACCGCACAGGAGCACCGCACCGGGAGACGCGGGGCTTCAGCGGAGCATACAAACTCTTTCTGTGACGGTCAGCATCCGGGTGCCGCCGGAACGATCCGCGACCCGGTCCACACCCGCCCCGCCGGTTCCCCGGCCGCTCACTGCGCCGGGTAGAGCCGCTCCAGGACGGCCGCGACGCCGTCCTCGTCGTTGCTGACGGTGACCTCGTCGGCGACCGCCAGCAGTTCCGCGTGCGCGTTGGCCATGGCGACGCCGTGCGCGGCCCAGCCGAACATCGGCACGTCGTTGGGCATGTCACCGAAGGCGATGGTGTCGGCGGCCTTCACGCCCAGCCGGCGGGCGGCGACGGCCAGCCCGGTGGCCTTGGAGAGGCCGAGCGGCAGCAGTTCGACGATGCCGGCGCCCGCCATGACGATGCCGACCAGGTCGCCGGCCACCCGGCGGGCGACCTCGGCGAGGCCGTCGTCGGTCAGACCGCGGTGCTGGATGTACAGCTTGCTGAGCGGGGAGGCGAACAGCTCGTCCTTGGCGACCCGCGTCACCGGCAGGTCGGAGCCGATCAGCAGCTCGTAGCCGGGGCCGGCCAGCACCTCGCCGTCCAGGCCGTCCTGGTTGGCGGCGACGGCCAGCGGGCCGGTCTCCGCCTCGATCTTGGCGATCGCCAGCGCGGCCAGCCGGCGGTCCAGGGTGAGCGAGGTGAGCAGCTTGTGCGCGCCCGCGTCGTAGACCTGCGCGCCCTGGCCGCAGACCGCTATCCCGTGGTAGCCGATCTCGTCGAAGACCGGCCGGGCCCAGGCGGCGGAGCGGCCGGTGACGATGATGTGCAGCGCCCCGGCACCGGTGGCCGTGGCGAGCGCGGCCCGGGTGCGCGCGGAGACGGTCTCCTCGCTGGTGAGCAGCGTGCCGTCGAGGTCGGTGGCGACCAGCCGGAAGGGCAGGCCGCCACCGTCGACGGGGGAGACGGGGCTGGGGCTGATGCTGCTCATGGGCCGTACGTCTCCCGGGAGTTGCTTTCGGGCGGTGGTGCAGGTGGGGCAGGTGGCTACTTGACCGGCGGGAGGACGGAGCGCCCGCCGAGGTACGGCCGCAGCGCCTCCGGCACGACGACCGAGCCGTCGGCCTGCTGGTGGTTCTCCAGGATCGCGACGATGGTGCGCGGGACGGCGACCAGGGTGCCGTTCAGCGTGGCCAGCGGGCGGACCTTGCCCTCCTCGCGCATCCGGATGGAGAGCCGGCGGGACTGGTACTCGGTGGTGTTGGAGGTCGAGGTGACCTCGCGGTACTTGCCCTGGGTCGGGATCCACGCCTCGATGTCGAACTTGCGCGCGGCCGAGGAGCCGAGGTCGCCGGAGGCGACGTCGATCACCCGGTAGGGCAGCTCCAGGGCGTTGAGGAAGTCCTTCTCCCACTGGAGCAGGCGGCGGTGCTCGTTCTCGGCGTCCTCGGGCGAGGTGAAGACGAACATCTCCACCTTCTCGAACTGGTGGACGCGGATGATGCCGCGGGTGTCCTTGCCGTAGGTGCCGGCCTCGCGGCGGAAGCAGGACGAGTAGCCGGCGTACCGCAGCGGCAGCTTCTCGGCGTCGATGATCTCGTCCATGTGGTACGCCGCGAGCGGGACCTCGCTGGTGCCGACGAGGTAGCGCTCCTCCTCGGCGAGGAAGTACACGTTCTCGGCGGCCTGGCCGAGGAAGCCGGTGCCGTCCATGGCGGCCGGGCGGACCAGGGCCGGGGTGATCATCGGGGTGAAGCCGGCCGCGGTGGCCTGGGCGATCGCCATGTTGACCAGGGCGAGCTCCAGCAGCGCGCCGACACCGGTCAGGTAGTAGGACCGTGCGCCGGCGACCTTGGCGCCGCGCTCGGTGTCGATCGCGCCGAGGATCTGCCCCAGCTCGACGTGGTCGCGGGGCTCGAACCCCTCGGCGGCGAAGTCGCGCGGGGTGCCGATCTCCTCCAGCGTGACGAAGTCCTCCTCGCCGCCGACCGGGGCGGCCGGGTCGATGAGGTTCGCCAGCGAGCGGAGCAGGCGCTCGGCCTCGTCCTTGGCCGCGCTCTGCTCGGCGTCGGCGGCCTTGACCTCGGCGGCCAGTTCCTTGGTGCGCTGGAGCAGGGCGGTCTTCTCCTCGCCCTGGGCCTTGGCGACCTGCTTGCCGAGCGTCTTCTGCTCGTTGCGCAGTTCGTCGAAGCGACTGCCCGAGGACCGGCGCCGTTCGTCGGCGGAGAGGAGGGCGTCGACCAGGTCGACGTCCTCGCCACGGACGCGCTGCGAGGCGCGCACTCGGTCAGGGTCCTCACGAAGCAGGCGAAGGTCAATCACGGGCCCAAGCCTACCGGGCGGGGGCCCCTCCACCGGTACGGGTTTTCCCCTGGGGATAACTCCCCGGAGCCTGTGGACAACCCCTGTGAGGAACGGCTCGCTGTGAGGTTATCCACAGGAGGATCCGGTGGGCTGTGGACGGCCTGGCCTCCCCGGTGGACGACGCGTCCGACTAAGGAATTGAGGTTTCAAACCTCACTTGACCTTCTTGGATGAGGAAATTGAAGCACTCGAACGGGTGATTTGCCGGTACACGGGTGACTCTGGTCCGATTGGTCATCTCTGCGACGCTAACCGATGATCCGACCGATACGCGTAGTGGCTATACCGGTTTGTCGACTCGCCCCCAGGCCTGTGGATAACTCGGGGCTGTGGACAGTGGCCGGTCCTGTGGACATCCGGTTCCGGCGGCGCAGGCCCCTGTGGACGACGGCCGGACGGCGGTGCGGTCACCCGCACCGCCGTCCGGGCGGGGTCGAAAACGGTTGGAAAAGGTCAGGAGGACAAAAGCCGGCGAGCAGATGCCGCCAGGTCCTCAAATGTCGCCGCGGCCGTCGAGGCAGCGGGAGAGCCAGTCGGCCGCCTCGGTGAAATCGGTGTCCGAGGTCCCCGGCCGCTGGTGCTCGGAGGCCTGCTGGTCGGCCCGCGGATAGGAGCCGAGGAAACGCACCTGCGGGCAGATCCGCTTGAGGCCCATCAGCGCCTCGCTCACCCGGCGGTCGGCGAGATGCCCCTCACAGTCGATGAGGAAGCAGTAGTTGCCGAGCCCCTCCCCGGTGGGCCGGGACTCGATCCGCATCAGGTTGACCCCGCGCACCGCGAACTCCTGGAGCAGCTCCAGGAGCGCGCCCGGGTGGTCGTCCGGCAGCCAGACCACCATCGAGGTCTTGTCCGCGCCGGTCGGTGAGGAGACCCTCCCGGGCCGGCCGACCAGGACGAACCGGGTGGTCGCGTTGGCCGCGTCGGCGATGTCCTTGACCAGCGGGTCCAGGCCGTAGATCGGCGCCGCGAACTCGCCCGCGAACGCGCCGTCGAACCGCCCCTCGGCGACCAGCCGGGCGCCGTCGGCGTTGGAGGCCGAGGACTCCCACCGCGCCTCCGGCAGGTTGGCCGCCAGCCAGCGGCGCACCTGCGGCTGGGCCACCGGGTGGCTGGTGACGGTCTTGATGTCGGTCAGCTCCGTCCCGGGCCGGACCAGCAGCGCGAAGGAGATCGGCAGCAGCACCTCGCGGTAGATCATCAGCGCGGTGCCCGAGGCCAGTTCGTCGTTGGTCGCGGTGACGGCGCCCTCGACGGAGTTCTCGATCGGCACGAACCCGCCCGAGGCCTCGCCGCCGCGCACCGCGTCCAGCACCAGCGGCACCGAGGCCAGCGGGACCAGCTCCCGGGTCGCCGCCTCGGGCAGGGTGCGCAGCGCCGCCTCGGTGAAGGTGCCCGCCGGGCCGAGGTAGGTGTAGCGGGTCGCCGACATGCCGCGCCTCCATGCGAAAGGGATACCGAGCACGTCACCTTAACCATTTCGCCGGTTGCCCACGGGGGAGTTCCGGCCTGTGGGCAACCGGCGGCCCGGGTGGGGCGCCACGGACGTGTGGTGGGCGCCCCGCCCGGCCTAGCCGAGCAGCGTCTGCCCCACGTAGCCGCCCTGCGGGGTGCCGGGCGGGACGGCGTACAGGCCGCTCGCCTCGTGCCGCAGGAAGCGGGAGAGGCCGTCGCCCCGGGAGAGCTTGCGCTGCACCGGGGTGAAGCCCCTGCGCGGGTCGGCCTGGAAGGCGAGGAAGAGCAGCCCGGCGTCCGGCGAGCCGTCGGCCAGCAGGCCGTCGTGGTACGAGAACCCGCGCCGCAGCATCGCCGCCCCGCCGTTGGCGGCCGGCGCGGCGACCCGGACGTGCGCGTCGGCCGGGATGGCCAGCGAGCCGTCCGGGCCCTGCGCGGCCAGGTCGGCCGGGGTGAACTCGCTGCTGCCGGGGGCCGCCGAGAGCGGGGCGCCGTCCGACTTCCGCCGCCCGATCACCCGTTCCTGGCGGTCCAGCGGCAGCGCCTCCCAGTTGTCCAGCAGCATCCGGATCCGCCGGAACACCAGGTACGAGCCGCCCGCGAGCCAGGCCGGCTGGTCGCCCCCGGCGGCGCAGAACACCTTGGCGGCGAAGTCGTCCTCGCCCGGCTTGGGGTTGTTGGTGCCGTCGACCTGGCCCATCAGGTTGCGCCCGGTGATCTGCCGCGTGGCGGCGCCGGGGGTGCGGGCGAAGCCGGCCGACTGCCAGCGCAGCGCCGCCGTGCCGGCCGCCTGCCGCTGGAGCACCCGCAGTGCGTGTACGGCGACCAGCGCGTCGTCGGCGCAGATCTGGACGAACAGGTCGCCGTCGCCGCGGGCCGGGTCGAGGGCGTCCGCCGGGAAGGAGGGGAGCGGTTCCAGTGCGGCCGGGCGCTGGTCGGCGAGCCCGGCCTTGTCGAACAGGGTGGCGCCGAAGCCGAAGGTGAGGGTGAGCGAGCAGGGGCCGGCGTCCAGCGCGACCTGGTTCTCGAACTCGTCGGCAGGCTCGCCGCCGGCGAGCCGGGCGGCCGTCCGGGACCAGCGCTGGAGCAGTGTCCGCAGGCCGTCCCGGCCGGTCCCGCCGACCAGGTCGAAGGCGGCCAGCTGGATCCGGGCCTGCTGCGGTTCGACGATGCCGGCCTGGTGTTCCCCGTGGAACGGCAGCCGGCCCGCGCCGAGGGCGGGCCCGGCCGGGGCGGGCCCGGCCGCCGGGGACCGGTCGAGGGCGGCCGCCCCGGCCACGCCGGCGCCCGCCCCGACCACCAGCCCGGCCCCGGCGGTGCCCAGCAGGGCCCGCCGGGTGACGCCGCGGCGGGGCCTCCCGCCGGTGGGCCCGTCGGTCGTGGCGCTCCCCGTGCTCTCCGTGCTCTCGGCGCTCTTGGTGCTCTTGGTGCTGTCCATCGCGGTCACCCGATCTTCAGCGGCTTGATCTCGGTGGTCTGGTCGATGTCCGAGGAGCGGACCTGCACCGACACCACCCAGTTGCCGGCCAGCGGCAGCTGCGCGGTGCCGCTCCAGCGGCCGGTGCCCTCGGCGGTCAGGGTGACCGGCAGCGGGCCGAGGTCGCGGTCCGGCAGGGTGAAGGCGAGCTGCACCTCGGGGACCTCCACCGGCTGTCCGTCCGCGCCGTCCAGCTTGAGGTGCACCTCGTTGGGCCCGGTCCGGGCCGGGTTGAGGGTGACGGTGGCGGTGCCCTTGGCGTTCGGCGTCCGGCCCTTGGTGTCGTACGGGAGCTTCAGCTCCAGGGTCTGGCCGGGCACGGTCTGCGGGGCGGGCACGCCCGGGGCGGCCGGGCCGGCACCGGCGGCGGGTGCCCCGGCCGCGACCTCGCCGGCCACCCGGCCGGGCGGCGAGTTGGTGAGCATCGTGGTGACCACCAGCACGGCCACCGCGACCAGCGCCTCGACCAGCACCGAGCGGCGCAGGCCGGCCCGGGTCGGGGTGAGCCCGCGGTCGCGTCCGGCGCTCTCCCGGGCGGCCTGCTGGCGGGCCAGCTGGGCCTGCCGGACCGGGTCGTCGGAGTGCGCCGCCACGACGACCGGCTCCGGCGCCTCGGCCGGCGCGACCGCCACCGCCTCCTCCGGGTCGGCCCGCAGCCGGGCCAGCCAGGACCGGGAGATCCAGGCGACGCCGAGCATCGCGACCACGCAGCCGGTCTTCACCAGCAGCAGCCGCCCGTACTCGGTGCCGGTCAGCGCGCCCCAACTGCCCAGGCCGCGCCAGGACTGGTAGATCCCGGTGGCGGTCAGCACCGCGACCGCGCCGAAGGCGACCTTGGAGAAGCGGTCGGCGACGTCCGCGCCGATCCCGTGCCGCAGGCCGACCAGCATGGCGGCCAGGCCTCCGAGCCAGAGCGCCATCGCGATCAGATGCAGCATGCCGAACGGCAGCGCCAGCCAGACCTGGATGCCCACCGAGGCATGGTCGGCGCCGACCCAGGTCGCCGAAAGGGCGACCGCCAGCACCAGTCCGGCGACCCCGAGGCCCAGCCGGGCCTCGCGCTGCGGCCGTTCGGCGGCGCGCTGCTCCAGCTCGCGCAGCTCCGACTCCTCGGCGTCCTCCTCCGCTCCCCCGGCCGCGGGGCCGGCCGTCCGCGGCGGCTGCCCGAGCTGGCCCACCAGCAGCGACAGGAACACCCCGCTCGCGGCGAGCAGCAGCAGCCGGGCGGCCAGCGCGGTGCCGATCCGCTCGTCCAGCGTGGCGCGCACCAGCGACAGGTCGAAGGCCTGCCCGAGGCCGGAGCCCCGCTCGTAGGGGCCGCGCAGCATCAGCACCGCGACGGTGGAGACCAGCAGCGCCACCCAGCCGGACATCAGCAGCCGCTGCACCGAGCGCTGCACCGCTCCGGCGGGCCAGCAGATCAGCACGAACGCGGCCGCGCCGGCCAGCAGCGCGAAAGCGCCGTACGCGACGGTCCGGCCGGTGCCGTAGAGGGCGGCGACCGTGCTGTCGGCCTCGGCGCCGCTCAGTGCGGTGGCGGAGACGGAGGTGTCGGAGGGGGCTCCGACGGAGAAGGTGAAGGCGCCGCCGATCGGGTGCGAGTCCTCGGAGACGGCCCGCCAGGCCACCGTGTAGGTGCCGTTGGCCAGCCCGCTGTTGAGCCCGACCCGTGCGGTGTTGTCCCTGCCGTCGGCGTGCGCCGGGTTGCCGGTGTCGACCGCCCGGCCGGCCGGGTCGAGCACCCGCACCGAGTCGCCGGAGAGCGACACCGCCTCGCTGAAGGTCAGCGTGACGGTCTGCGGCGCGGCGGCGACGACCGAGTTCTGTGCCGGGTCGGTGGACTGCAGGGTGGCGTGCGCGGAGGCCGGGCCGGCGCCGGCGAGCATCAGCGCGAGGACGGCGCCGAGGAGACCGAGCAGCGCGGCGATCCGGTGGCGGGCGGTCCGGCCTCCGGCGGTCCGCGGCGGCGGGGTTCCCGGCGGCAGGGTCTGCGGAAAGGCGGCCTTCGGCATCTCGCGGGTCCCTTACTGCTGGCCGGGGCGGTAGGTGAGCTCCTTGACCGGCACCTTGACCGAGATGGTGCCGGTCCTGGCGAAGGTCAGGTCGAGTTCGAGCTCGTCACCGAGGGCGGGGGTCTTCTGCCACCCCATGATCATGAGGTGGGTGCCGCCGCGGGCGAGCTGCAACGCGCCGTGCGCGGGGACGTCCAGGCGTTCGACCTGCTCCATGGTGGAGGCGGTGGAGCGGTGCATGGTGACCGACTGGGCGGCCGGGCTGGAGACCTTCACCAGCTGGTCCTGCCCGCCGTCGTTGCGCACGGTCAGGTAGCCGGCCGCCATCCCGCCCGCCGGGGGCAGCGGGATGTAGGAGCCGGCGACGCTCAGCCTGGCCGGTCCGTCGTCGGCGGCGCCGTCCTGGCCGCCCGCCCCGCAGGCGACCAGGATGGCGCCGCCGCCCAGTGCCGTCGCCAGCACCGCGCCCGCGAGCGCGGTCCGCCGGAAACCGGGGACGCCGGTGCCCCTCACGCCGAGACCCCCTTGGCGAGCAGCGGCAGGTCGTGCTCGTAGGTCTTCTCCTCGGTACCGCTGAGGTAGAGGACGTGCGCCTTGTCGTCCGAGGGCAGGAAGGCCAGCACCTGCGCGCCGTGGGTGGAGGTGACCGTGCCGTCGCCGTTGACCACCGGGTCCTCGATCATGATGCCGAGCGACTTGGCGGCGGTCTTCACCTTGGCGAGGTCCCCGGTGAGGCCTGTGAAGTCGCTGCCCATCGAGTCCAGCCAGGTGCGCAGCACCTGCGGGGTGTCGCGCTGCGGGTCGGTGGAGACGAAGACGACGTTGACCTTCTGCCGCTCCTCGGCTGAGAGCTTCTTCATCGCCACGCCGATGTCGCCCATGGTGGTCGGGCAGACGTCCGGGCAGCTGGTGTAGCCGAAGAAGAGCAGGGTGGCCTTGCCGTTGGTCTTCTGCCGGAGGTCGTACGGCTGGCCGGCGGTGTCGGTCAGCTGGAGGTCGGGCTTCTCGAAGTTCTTGCCCAGCACGGTGCCCTCGTAGGGCGAGTCGGCCTTCTGCCGGGTGACCTTGGCGGGGCTGGTGCCGCCGCCGTCGGAGCCGCAGGCGGTGAGGGTGAGGGCGGCGGCGAGCGCGACGGCGGCGGCGCCGGCCAGGCGGGCGGTACGGGGGGTGCGGGGCATGGGAGGTCCGATCGTGCGCGGTGGAGCACCGGCGGGGCCGCCCCGGGCAGGGGTGCGGCGCGGGGCGGCCCCGCCGGTGTGAGGGGTCAGGAGGCCGAGCCGCCGTTCTTGCGGCGCAGGCCGAGGACGCCGAACGCGGCGCCGATCACGCCGACCACGATGCCGACCACGCCGAGCACCCGGGCGGTGGAGTCGTTGGCCTTGTCCGAGCCGGCGGCCTCGTCCTTGGCGCCGTCGTCGTGGGTGTGGCCGTCGGTGGCCGGGGCGGCGGAGGCGGTGACGCCGTGGCCGTCGGCGGAGGCGGCCTTGGTCAGGGCGAGCACGGGCGCGGGCTTGGCCGGCTCCGGCTGGCCGTCCTTGGCCTCGTCGATCCAGCGGACGACGTCGCCGTTGTCGTAGCTCTGCAGCGCCTTGAAGGTCAGCTTGTCGGTGTCGGTCGGCAGCGGGCCGAGCGAGACGCGGAACTCCTGGAACTGGCCGGGGGCGATCTTGGTGCCCGCCTCGGCGGTCCAGGTGATCTTGGAGACGGCCTCGTTGACGTCGTTGCCGTGCACCTTGATCGGCTTGTCGAGCTTGGACTTCTCGACGGTCGCGGTCCAGCCCGGCATCGGGAGGGTCCGGACGGAGGCCAGCGGGTGGTCCAGCGGGAGGCTGAGCTCCAGCTTCACCGTGGAGGCGGTGTCGTTCTCGTTCGGCACCCGGATGTCGACGGCGGTGTAGCCGCCCTGCGGGGCGCTGCCCGGGTTCACGGTGACGTGCGCGAAGGCCGGGCCGGCCAGGGCCACGACGGAGGCGGCGGCGGTGAGGGCGACGGCGGCGATGCGACGGGCGGGAAGGGAACGCATGATTTCGGGGTCTCCGTTCGGAGGCTCGGCGGCAGGCCCGGCGGGCACGGTGATCCGTGCGCAGACGGGGCCGCGCGGCGTGGGGACGAATGTGGGGAGGCCGCTGACCACGGGAGTGCGGGTGCGGCCGGCTGCGGCGTACACCCGGGCCCGGTGCGTGTGGGAGCACCGGGGACGGCGGGTCAGTACGCGAGCGCCCCGAACGGAGGACCGCGCCGCACCACGCTGTGCCGCAGTGCGGCACCGGCCGGCAGCGGGTGCTCCCCGCCGCGCGCGCCGAACCGGCGGGCCGGGCCGCCGGGTGTGCCGAACAGGCCGCGCAGCAGGGCGGCGGCCAGCGCGAACGCCGTCCGCAGCGGCGCTGCCCAGTGGTCCCGGGCGGCGGTGGCGGTGATCCGGACCAGTCGCCAGAGCGCCGCCTCGCCCCGGCGCAGCCACCAGCCGGCCACCAGGGCGGCGGCCAGGTGGCCCGCGAACATCGACGGCGTCATGCCGAGCACGCCGCCCTGCCACCAGGGCGCGACGGCGTACGCCTGCGGGTCCAGGCCCGCGCTGGAGACCAGCTGCTCGGCGGTCGGGTTGCCGGGCAGGCCGGCCAGCGTGCCGGGCCGGGCCTCGTTGCAGATCAGCCGGCCGGCCACCTGCGGCAGGGTCAGCGGCCCGGAGCCGCCGGCGCCGCCGTGGTGCATGCCGGCCATCGCGCCGGCCGCCGCGGTGGCGTGACCGCCGACGGCGTGGAAGAGGCAGTGGAGGCCGAGCTGGCCCGCGCCGAGCGCACCGGCGATGGCGCCGAGCGAGCGTTCCCGCCCGCCGAGGGCCACCGCGAGCACCAGGACGGCCGCGAAGCCGGTCGCGAGCGCGGCCGGGGCCACGTTCCCGCCGCCGGCCAGGGCGTGCCCGGCGGCCGCTATCAGCGTGCAGACCAGGGCGAACGGCACCGCCCGCGCAAGCCGCAGGTCCCAGGCGGCGGCCCCCACCGGCGCGTCCGGTGCGGGGGCGCCCGGGTGCGGGGCGGCGGCGAGGGCAGTCATGGCGGGCCCCATCCTCTCATCGCCTACGAGGGCGACACGGGCAGGGTGGGAAAGTCCCACGAATGCCCCGTTCGGCCCCGGCGTGCGGACCCCGGTGTGCGCCGCTCGGCACAGTCCGCGGCCCCAGTCCATCCGCCGAACGGGCGGTGACGGACCTCAGGCACGGTTCACCGCCGGATCGCCCGGAGATACCTAGTTGTATGTGGAGCCGCAGCCAGGAGGGACCTCCCGTGGACATCTGGTGGACTCTGCACCTCAAGCGCGACCCGGCCAGCGTTCCGCTGGCCCGGCGCATCCTGCTCGGTGCGATGGCGACGGCGGGCGTCGACCCGCAGGTCGCCCACGACCTCGGCGTCGCCCTCAGCGAGGCCTGCGCCAACGCCGTCGAGCACGGCGCCGGCGGCCGGCCGGACGAGGGCTTCCAGGTCTCCGCGTCGATCAGCGGCGACCTGCTGCGGATCGAGGTGACCGACGCCGGGCCCGGCCTCCCGGCCCCGGCCCCCGCAGCTCCCGCCCCCGCCGCCGGACCGCTCCCGCTGCGCCGGCCGAGCGCCCCGCCGGCCCGCCCGGCGGCGGCCGGCCGCGGGCCCCGCCGCACGCGGCGCGGCGGCCGGGCCAGCGTCCCCGCCCCGGTCCTCACCGCCCACCGCCCCCGCCGGGAGGGCCGCCCCTACGACACCCACGTCCTCCCGCCCCGCCCGCCGGCCCCCACCCTGCGCCCGGTGGACCTCGACACCCTCCCCGAGCTCACCGCCGAGTCGGGCCGCGGCCTCTTCCTGATCCACGCCCTCACCGACCACGTCCAGCTCCGCAACCACCCGCTCCGCGGCGCGATCGTCAGCTTCGACAAGATCCTCAAGTGGCAGGACGACGCCCTCCTGAGGGCCGCCTCGTAGCGGTCAGTGAAGACCGGGTTCGCCGTGTGGGCGTCACTGTTGGCAGTACGCCAGGGGAGCGTGACCCGAGTCGCGGGTGCTTCTTCATGTGGGCCTTCAGCGCGCTCGCCAGGCCGTCGGGTAGCGGAACCTGTCGGACCTTGCCGCCTTTCGGCAGCGCGAACACCATCTTCTTTGCCACGAAGCGGATTCGGCGCCGGACCGTCACCATGCGGCGGTCGAAGTCGATGCCGTCGAGGGAGAGTGCGAAGACCTCGCCCTGTGGACCTTGGCGCTCATTGCGTTCGTGCGAACACCCGCTGCCACGTGCCGTCGGCCGCTCACCGCAACGACCGCTTGTGCGCGGTCTGGAACGGCTCCAGCTCCTCCGGCAAATCCCGCCAGGTTGACCAGGTGCGGTACTTCCATGCGATCGCCTCAAGCGTGCGTCGGTGGTCCGCCCACCGCCGTCTACGGGCCGGATCGGCCGGCATCAACGGCTCAATCCGGTCCCACATCGCATCACTGATTACCAACCGGACAGACACATCCGATCAACTGCTCAGCCCATCAAAGAGACACGCCTTAGTCAGGCCACGACGTCGATCCGTTCGCCGCATGCTGTGATGATCGCGGCCAGGTCCTCGTGCACCGGCTTGCCGGTCTTCCGCAAGATCCTCGCCCCCGCCGCAGCGGAGGCCGAGGTCCAGGGCTGGCAGGCCGCCGCCCGCATGCTGCCAGTGCCCTGCTGCCGGTCACCACCCCGCACCTCGAACACGTCGACCACGACGAGCACCACCGCCGTCTGGAAGTCCGCTACACCTGGGCGGTCGGTGCCGGGCGCCAGGCCGCAATCGACCACCTGCTGAAGCGTATTCGTGCCGACCTCGCGCTTGCCGCCGGGCTGGATCCGGACCGCTTCCTCTACCAGATCCGGCACTTCCTCGCCCTGCGAATCCTCGGCGTCATCCCGCCCGGCCGTCTCACCGGCCACGACCTCCTCCTGCTCCTGGCCAAGCTCGCCAAGACCCAGCAGCCCGAGACCGTCTGCGAGACCTTCACCCGCACCCAGCCCGCGCCGGCCACCGGCCCCGACGATCGGACCGACGATGACCACACTCACGCCGCTTGAACTGCCCATCGCCGCCCTGCCGCTCCAGGGCCGAGTGGCGCTGGTCACCGGCGGAGCCACCGGGATCGGCGCCGCGATCGCCCGAGCGCTCGCCGCCGCCGCCGGCGCCTGCGTCGCCGTCAACCACCTCTCACAGATCCGCCAGGCCCGCACCGTGCTCGCCGACGTGCGGCGCGGGGGCCGCGGCGGCATCGAGGTCAGCGCCGACCTCGCCGACTCGAACGCCGTCGCCGCGCTGGTAAGTCAGGTCGAGTCCGAACTCGGGCCGGTCGACGTCCTCATCAACAACGCGGGCGTCTACCCGCGCATCCCGTGGGACGAGCTCGGCGAGGACGAGTGGGCGCGCGCCATCGAGTCCAACCTGACGATCCACTACCGAACTTGCCGGGCCATCACCCCGGGCATGGCCGATCGCCGATGGGGCCGGATCGTCAACATCGGCAGCGTCAACGCCCGCGCCGGCCGCCCCGGACTCGCCGCCTACAGCGCCGCCAAGGCCGGACTCCTCGGCCTCACCAGGTCGCTGGCCAGGGAACTTGGACCGGCCGGGATCTGCGTGAACACTGTCGTACCCGGGGCCATCCAGGTCGAGGCGGAGAATGACCTGCCCGCCCACCACCGTGCCCGACCCGAGGACCAGATCTGCCGCCAGCGCGTCCTTCATCACCGGCCAGTCGTTGCACGTCGACGGCGGCTGGCTCCTCCACTGACCCGCCCCACACTGCCGAGACCACCGAGAGGGAAGAGATCACCATGCAGCACCGCGTCCGCGCCGTCCTCCTCACCCCGAACGACACCATGCTGCTGATCAAGCGCATCCGTCCCGGCATCGACCCGTACTGGGTGATCGTCGGCGGCAAGATTGAGCCGACCGATGCCGGCTCCGAGGACGCCCTCCTGCGCGAGGTCCGCGAGGAAATCGCGGGCGAGGCGGAGATCGTCAGCCTCCTCCACACCATCGAGACGGACGACGAGCGTCAGGACTTCTACCTCGCCACCATCGAGAAGTGGAGCTTCGAGGACCGCACTGGCCCCGAGTTCAGCCAGGAAGGCCGGGGCGAGTACATCCTCGAAGAGATCCCCCTGACCGCCGACGCCCTCGACATGGTCAACCTCCTGCCCCAGGACTTCGCGGCCGTCCTGCGCGACGCCGTCGAGCGAGGGGAACTCCTCGCCGCCCGCTGACCGCAAAGGCGGCCGGGTGGGCTCGGCCACCCGACATTCGCGCGCAACCCGCGACAGCCGCCGCACACGGCTCCGCCAAGAAACGACAGGCCTTGATGTGATCAAGACCGCTGCGGCAAAAGGACCTTGGTGTAGCGGGTGACGTGGTACGTTCCGTGGTCCAACCGAAAATAGGCGACCCCGGCGGTGCTACCAACACCCCGGGGTCCGGCAACAGGAGCTGACACTCCCAATGCGTGTCCATCGTAGCGCCCACATGCGCAACTTCACCGTGCTGCCCAACGGCCTGCTGCAGGACCGGCGGCTGTCCTACACCGCCCGCGGCCTGCTCGCGGACCTCCTCTCCCGTCCGGACGGCTGGCGCGAGGACGGCCGGCACATGGCCGACCCCAGCCCGCAGGGGCGTGGGGCGATCCGCAAGGCCCTGAAGGAGCTGACCGAGGCCGGGTACTACCGGGTCGAGAAGATCCGCATGCCGGACGGGACGATCCGCACCGAGACGCACGTCTACGACACGCCGCAGTTGGCGGTGCCGGGTGTCACCCGTCCGGTCTCCGGTGAGGCGACCACCGGCCGCGCTGACGTCCCTCTTGTAAAGAACCGGTACCAAGAACCCTCCCACCCTGCCGAGCAGGTCGACCAGCAGCCGACTGCTGGCGGGGAGACCGCCGCTCGGCCCGAAGGGCGGGAGGAGGGCCACACCCTCGACCAGGAGACTCCGGCCATACCGGACGAACGGCTCCGTGAGGCGATGGCGACGCTGTTCCGGGTGCTCCGTGCGGAGCCGCGCCTGCGGCTGGGCGAGGCCGAGGCTACCGAGCTGGCGCCGCTCGTCGCCCAGTGGCTGGAGCGCGGCAGCACAGCCCAGGAGCTGGCCCAGGCCCTGCTGCCCGGCCTGCCCGTGCCCCTGCACTCCCCGGTCGGCGTGCTCCGCAGCCGCCTGAAGCGCAAAATGCCTCCCGTTCCGGTCCCGCAGCAGCGCTCCAAGCCCCGTTATGCCGAGTGCGCCAAGTGCCACGACCCCATGCCGCAGCCGGGCATCTGTGCCGCGTGCGCGGGCATCGGTGGGCGAACGGTCCAGGCTAGCGGTGGGGCGGCCGTGGCCGCCGCCGGAGCCGCACGGGTGCGAGCTGCATTGCAGGCTGCGAGGGACATAGTTCCTGCACTACCGGCCCTGCTGAACGTCTGAAGGGGGGAGCCGGCCGACGGGCTCCCGGCGGGCGCCGCCGGCGCGGACTTACGCTGGCGCGATGGGTGCGGTGGGCGAATGGGATCTGCGGCGGCTGCGGGTGCTGCGGGCGGTGGACGAGTGCGGGACGGTGACGGCGGCGGCCGAGCGGCTCTGCCTCTCGCCGTCGGCGGTGTCGCAGCAGGTGTCGGCGCTGGCGAAGCAGCTGGGCGCGCCGATGCTGGAGCCGTACGGGCGGCGGGTGCGGCTGACCAGCGCGGCCCGGCTGGTGCTGCGCCACGCGGAGCTGGTCTTCGGTCAGCTGGAGCGGGCCGAGGCGGAGCTGGCCGGGTACCTGCACGGCGAGGCGGGCGAGGTCCGGGTGGGCGCGTTCGCCACCGCGATCGGCGGGCTGCTCGTGCCGGCGATCGCCCGGCTGCGCGAAGCCGCGCCGCGGCTGGCGGTGCGGGTGGTGGAGGCGGAGGCGGCCGGGGCGTACGGGCTGCTGGCGGCGGGCGACGTCGACCTGGCGTTGTCGCTCGCGGTGCAGCCGGCCGGCGGCGACCCGCGGTTCGTGGAGTCGGTGCTGCTCAGCGACCCGCTGGACGTGGCGCTGCCGCCGGGCCACCCGCTGGCCGGCGTGCCGGGGCTGCGGCTGGCGGACCTCGCCGACGAGCCGTGGATCTACGGCGCCGCCGGGCCCTGGCGGGAGATCACGTCGGCGGCCTGCGCGGACGCCGGGTTCGTGCCGGAGCGGGCGCACACTGCGGCGGACTGGACGGCGATCCTGGCGATGGTCGCGGCGGGCCTCGGGGTGGCGCTGGTGCCCCGGCTGGCCTCGGCGGGCCGCGGTGGCGGCGCGGTGGTCCGGGCGCTGCCGGCCGACCTGCCGACCCGCCGGGTGGTCGCGGCGGTGCGGGCCGGGACGGAGGGGACGCCGCCGCTGCGCCGGGTGCTGGCGGCGTTGGCCGAGGTGGCGGTGACCGTGCAGACCGTTCAGTCGCAGTGAACGGTTTGCTCAGTTCTTTGTGATGGACCTGATCAGTGCCCCGGGTTCATGGTGGACGCATGGCCACCGACAACGCTCCCGGGACCCTTCCCGACGCCGACGCCCTGCCCTACGGGGGCGGCAATCCGTACGCCGACTACCGCTCCGGCGACTTCGCCTTCACCGCGCTGACCGACCTGGCCGACCGCCGGCTCGGCGGCGCCGTGATCGCCGCCAACGACGAGCTGTTCGCCGAGCGGGAGAACCTGCTGCTGCCCGAGCCCGCCGAGTTCCGTCCGCACACCTTCGGCAACAAGGGCCAGATCATGGACGGTTGGGAGACCCGCCGCCGCCGCGGCGCCGGCGCCGACCGCCCGCACCCGGCCGCCGACGACCACGACTGGGCGCTGATCCGCCTGGGCGTGCCGGGAGTCGTCCAGGGCGTGATCGTGGACACTGCGCACTTCCGCGGCAACCACCCGCAGCAGATCAGCCTCGAAGGCACCGAACTCCCCGGCACCCCGGGCCCGGAGGAGCTGCTCGCCGACTCCGTCGTCTGGCACCCGCTGGTGCCCCGCTCGCCGGTGCGCGGCCACGCGGCCAACGGCTTCACCGTCGAGGGCGGCCGCCGCTTCACGCACCTGCGGCTCAGCCAGTACCCCGACGGCGGCATCGCCCGGCTCCGGGTGCACGGCGAGGCCAGGCCGGACACCGCCTGGCTGGCCGCGCTCGGCACCTTCGACCTGGCCGCGATCGAGCACGGCGGCGCCGTCGAGGACGCCTCGGACCGCTTCTTCTCGCCCCCGTCCAACCTGGCCCTTCCCGGCAAGTCCCGTGCCATGGGCGATGGTTGGGAGAACCGCCGGCGCCGGGACGACGGCCACGACTGGGTCCGGCTCCGGCTGGCCGGGCGCGGTGCGATCCGCGCCGTGGAGATCGACACCGGCTACTACGTGGGCAACGCGGCCGGCTGGGCCGCGCTCCACGGACGGGACGAGCAGGCGGCGGACCCGGAGGAGTGGTTCGAGCTGGTCCCGCGCACCAGGCTCCAGCCCGACGCCGTCCACCGCCTGGTGCTGGACGCGCCGCGGCCGGCCACCCACGTCCGGCTCGACGTCTTCCCGGACGGCGGCATCGCCCGGCTGCGGCTGCACGGCAGCCTGGTCTGAACCCGCCGCCGCCGTCCGGCCGCGGTCCTGGCGCCCTCCCCGGTTGCCGGTGCCGGACGGCCGCCGGACGATGGGGAGATGATGCACCAGATGCGCGCCGAGTACGGCGACGGCGGCCCGGCCGCCGGGGTGAGGCTCTGGCACATGGTCCGCGGCTCCGACGCCGTGGCCATGTGCGGCCGGGACCTCGATGAGGGTGCGCCGATGCGGGAGCCGGTGGACTGGGGCAAGACGCCCGAACTCTGCTGCCACACCTGCGGGGCGTACTACCTGCGCGAGACGCCCTACCTGGGGAGCGAGCACCAGGGGAACCCGTAGGCGTGCGACGGTCGGTGCCGGTACCCGCCGGCGGGTCTACTGTGGTCGGCATGGACGAATCCCTGGTCCGGCCAAGGTCGTTGGCCCGCGAGGCCGCCGGGCTGCGGGCCGGCGATCCCGGCCTGTCCGTCCACGTCGACCGGCTCTGCACCCGGATCGAGCAGGTGGACCCGCTGCTCCACGCGTTCGTGCCCGAGCCCGGACGGCCCGGGCGGCTGCACGCCGAGGCGCGCGCGCTGGCCGCGCGCCACCCCGACCCGGCCACCGCGCCGCCGCTGTACGGGGTGGCGGTCGGGATCAAGGACATCGTGCACGTGGACGGCCTGCCGACGCACGCCGGCTCCGCCCTGCCGCCCGGTGTGCTGGCCGGGCCGCAGGCCGCCGTGGTGGACCGGCTGCGGGCGGCGGGCGTGCTGGTCGCGGGCAAGACGGTGACCGCCGAGTTCGCGGGCACCGCCCCCGGCCCGACCCGCAACCCGCACCACCCCGGACACACCCCGGGCGGTTCCAGCAGCGGGTCGGCGGCGGCGGTCGCGGCCGGGCTGGTGCCGCTGGCGATCGGCATCCAGACCGGCGGCTCGGTGATCCGGCCCGCCGCCTACTGCGGGGTGGTGGGCTTCCGTCCGACGCACGGGCGGATCCCGATGGACGGGGTGATCCCGCACTCGCCGACCTTCGACACCCCGGGCCTGTTCACCGCGGACCTCGCGGGCGCCGCGCTGGCGGCGCCGCTGCTCTGCGACGACTGGCGCGCCGAGGAGGCCCGGGCGGCAGGGGCCGCCGCGCCACCCGTCCTCGGGGTGCCGGCCGGCCCCTGTCTGGAGCAGGCCGGTCCGCAGGCGCGGAAGGCCTTCGAGGAGCAGCTGGAGCACCTGGCCGCAGCAGGACTGACGGTCCGTCGGGTCGATCTTCCGGCCGACCTCGCGGAGCTGTTGGGCCTGCTGCGGACGATCAACCGCTTCGAGCTGGCCCGTACCCACGCCGACTGGTTCGTCCGCTTCGGCGGTCTCTACCGGGCGGAGACGGCGGCCGGGATCCGGCACGGCCAGTCCGTCCAGCCGGAGGACTACGAGGCGGCGCTGCACGCCCGCGAGCACCTGTGCGGCCTGCTCGCCGAGGCCTGGGCGGCCTCGGGGGCGGACCTCGTCCTGACGCCCGCGGCGACCGGGCCGGCCCCGGCCGGGCTGGGGACCACCGGTGACGCGGCCATGTCGCTGCCGTGGAGCTTCGCCGGGCTGCCGGCGCTCAGCCTGCCGGCCGGACCGGCGGCGGACGGCCTGCCGCTGGGCCTCCAGGTGGTCGCCCCGGCCGGCGCCGACGAGCGGCTGCTGGCGCAGTCGGCCGTGCTGGAAGCGGAGTTGGGGGCGCACCGCCGGGGCGAGTAGGGGGTTAACCCCCGCCCGGATCCGCCGGACCGCCGCACTGCGTCCGCGCCCTGCCGCGCGGGAGGGTGGGGCCATGCCGACGCCGCTCCGTCACCCCAGTCCGCAGTGCCGTTCCCGCCGGGCGGGCCGCGCCCCGATGCGCCCGGGGGTGCGGGCCTGATGCTGCTCTCCTACGCACTCCAGAGCCTGAACGCCCGCCGGTCGAGCTTCGTGGGCGCCTTCTGCGCGTTGTTCTTCGCGGCCCTGACCGTCACCGCCTGCGGCACCCTGCTGGAGACCGGCCTGCGCGGCGAGATCCGCACCGAGCGGTACGCGGGCGCCCCCCTCGTGGTGGCCGGTGACCAGCAGGTGCACCAGACGGTCGTCAAGGACAAGGGCAACGGGAAGACCAAGGCCAAGGAGAAGGCCAAGCCGCTCGCCGAGCGGGCCTGGTTGCCCGCCGCCCTGGCCGACCGGATCGCCGCCGTGCCGGGCGTCCGCGCCGTCGTTCCCGAACTCACCTTCCCCGCCCAGCCGGTGGCCGTCGACCGGCTCCCCGGGTACGGGCACTCCTGGGCCTCCGCCGAGCTGACCCCGTTCACCCTCACCGAGGGCCGGGCGCCGGGCGCCGACGACGAGCTGGTGGTCGACGCGGGCCTCGCCGCCCGGGCCGGACTGCACGTCGGCGACCGGCTGACCGTCCGCTCCACGCAGACGCCGGCCGCCTACCGGATCTCCGGCATCGCCGCCGCCCGGGGCGGCGGACTGACCAGTCAGAGCGCGTTGTTCTTCAGCCCGGCCGAGGCCGGGAGGCTGGCCGACCGGCCCGGCCGAGCCGCCGCGATCGCCGTCCTGCCGGCGCCCGGCACCGACCCGGCGAAGCTCGCCCGCGACCTCGCCCCGGCGCTGGCCGGCGGCAACGCCGTCGTCCACCGCGGCGCCGACCGCGGGCAGGCGGAGTTCCCGGACGCCGCCGGTGCCCGGGTGAAGCTGGTCAGCATGGGCGCCGCGATCGGCGGCACCGCGCTGCTGGTGGCCGTCCTCGTGGTCAGCGGGACCTTCGCCCTGATGATCCAGCAGCGGGGCCGGGAGATCGCCCTGCTCCGCGCGGTGGCGGCGACACCCGGGCAGGTGCGGAAGATGATCGGCGGCGAGGCGCTGCTGCTGGGTCTGGCCGCCGGCGTGCTCGGCTCGCTGGCCGGGCTGCCGGCCGGCGGGTGGCTGTACGACGGCTTCGTCGGCCTCGGCGCGGTGCCGGAGACCCTGCACCACACGCTCAGCGTCTTCCCGGTGTTCGCCGCGGTGCCCGCGACCGTGCTGGCCGGCTGGGCCGCCGCCCGGATCTCGGCCCGCCGGACGTCCCGGATCCGCCCCGGCCAGGCGCTGTCCGAGGCCGCGGTCGAGGTGCCGGGCGCCGGGTGGGCGCGGGCGGTGGCGGGCGTGGTGGTGCTGGCCGGCGGCATCGTCCTGGTCGCCGTCCTCGCCGCGCTGGACACCGAGAAGGCGGCCACCCCGGTGACCTTCGCCGCCGTGGTGGTGCTGGCCGTCGCGGTCTCGCTGCTCGGCCCGGTGCTGGCCCGGGGCGCGTCCGCCGTCCTCGGCGGGGTGCTGCGGATCTTCCCGGTGAGCGGCCACCTGGCCGCCGCCAACCTGCGGGCCGAGTCCCGCCGGCTCGGCGCCGCCGCCGCGCCGCTGGCCCTGCTGACCGCGATGGTCTGCACGGTGCTGTTCACCGAGTCCACCCTCGGGGGAGCGGCCGCCCGGCAGGCCGAGGACGGCGTCCGGGCCCCGTGGACGCTGGCCGCGAGCGCGCCGGGGGTGCCCGGCCGGGCGGCGCAGGCCGTCCGGGAGCTCCCCGGCGTCACCGCGGCGACCGAGGTGCTCCGCAGCTCGGCCCGGATCGACCTGGAGAAGTACACCGTGCAGGGCATGACCACCGGGGGACTGGCGGCGAGCTGGGACCCGGGCGTCACGGCGGGCACGCTGGCGGACTTCGGCGACGGCGACCTCGCGGTCAGCGAGACGGCGGCCGGCGCCCTCGGGGTCCGCCCCGGCTCCACCGTCCGGCTGGTCCTCGGCGACGGCACCCCCGCCACCCTGACCGTCCGGGCCGTCTACGCCCGCGGCCTCGGCTTCGGCGACCTCACGCTCTCGCACGCCCTGCTGGCCCGGCACGTCGACAACCCGCTCGCCGCGGCCGTCCTGGTGGCCGGCGACGGCCGGGTCACCCGGGAGCGGCTGACCGCGGCGGTGGCCGGCTTCCCCGGGGTGCGGGTGCTCGACCGGGCGCAGGCCGGGGAGATCGCGGCCGAGGCCCGGCAGAACGGCGCCGAGGCCAACTACCTCGGGATGGCCCTGGTGCTCGGCTTCACCGCGATCTCGGTCGTGAACACCCTGGCCATGGCCACCGCGGACCGCCGCCGGGAGTTCGCCCTGCTCCGGCTGACCGGCACCACCCGCCGCCAGGTCCTCGGAATGCTGCGGTTGGAGTCGGCCGCGGTGGTGGTCACCGGTGTCACCGTCGGCTCGGCGATCGCCTTCGCGGTGCTCACCGCCTTCAGTCTCGGCATGACGGGCGCGGCCGGGGTGGCCTGGGGCTGGACCGGATACGCCGGGGTGCTCGCGCTGGCCGCGGTGCTGGCCCTGGCCGCCACCACCCTGCCGGCGAGGCAGGCCCTGCGGGCACCCGCCCTCGCCGTCCCGGCCGGGTGACGCCGGGCGGGCGGGTGGGAGTGGCGACCGCTATACCCTGGCTGGACGCAGGCGCACCGGGCGGCTCACGACTGTGGGCCGCCCGGCGGCGCTCCCGCCACGACGGACAGCTGAGGTGGACCGTGAGCGGTTCGGTCAAGGACGGACGCACCGAGGGACGCACGGCCGTCCGCGCCGACGGACGCGCCGACGGGCGGGTCGTGCGCGGCGAGGAGACCCGCCGGGCGGTGCTGTCGCGGGCCGTCGAGATCGCCTCCGTCGAAGGCCTGGACGCGCTGTCGATCGGCCGGCTGGCCACCGACCTCGGGCTGAGCAAGAGCGGGGTGTTCGCCGGTTTCGGCTCCAAGGAGGAGCTCCAGCTGGCGACCGTCCGGGCCGCCCGGCGAATCTTCTCGGACGCGGTGGTCGCTCCCGTGCAGGGCGTGGCCCCGGGCCTCGGCCGGGCCCGGGCGCTCTGCGAGAGCTGGCTCGCGTACTCGCGGGTCCGGGTCTTCGAGGGCGGCTGCTTCTTCTTCGAGGTGACCGCCGAGTTCGACGCCCGCCCCGGCCCGCTGCGCGACGCGCTGGCCGGCTGCGCGCGGGAGTGGCACGAGCTGCTGCTCGACACGCTGGCGCAGGCCAGGGCGACGGGCGGGCTGCGGGCCGACGCCGACCTGGAGGACCTCGTCTTCGCGCTGGTCGCGGTGATGGAGGCGGCCAACTCGCAGGCGCTGCTGTTCGACGAGGAGACCCCGTACGACCGGGCCGGGCGCGCGGTGCTGCGCCTGCTGCGGGCCGAGGCGACCGACCCGGGGGCCTCCGAGCTGGTCTGACGCCCGGTACGCCCGGTACGCCCGGTACGCCCGGGCGGAGGAGACGCAGGTCTGCGCCCATAAAACTGCACGAACGGTCGTGCTAATATCTCCCCGAGTTCGGCCCCCGCACCCAGGCAGACCCGTCAGCACCGACAGGGAGACCCGATGGACCCGGCCGTCACACTGATCCGCACCACCCTCAACGCCACCTCGCTGATCGCCCCCGGCCTGGCCGGCCGGGCCGCGTTCCGGCTGTTCCGCCACCCCGTCGGGCGCGGCCGGGTGCGCATCCGCGAGCGCGAGGTCCACCGGAGCGCCGTCACCGAGGAGCTGTCCCACCACGGCGAGCGCGTGGTGGTCTACCGCTGGGGCGACGGCACCCGGCCCGTCCTGCTGCTGCACGGGTGGCAGTCCCGCGCCTCGCGGTTCGCGGACTTCGTCCCCCGGCTCCGGGCGCTCGGACTGAGCCCGGTCGCCTACGACGCCCCCGGGCACGGCGACTCCGGCGGCCGCACCTCCACCGTGCTCGACCACCGTGACATCGCCGTCCGGCTCCAGGAGCGCTACGGCGACTTCGAGGCGCTGGTCGCGCACTCGCTCGGCGTCAACGCCGCCTTCCTCGCCCTGCGCGGCGGCCTGCGGGCCGGGCGGCTGGTGGCCCTCGCCGGGGTCGGCGAGGTCTCCTTCATGCCGGCCGCCTTCTGCGCCCGGGCCGGGCTGAACGCCGTGGTCGAGCGGCGGCTGCGGTGGCTGATGAACCACGAGATGTTCCCCGGCGTCGCCGACGTCGGCGCGTACTTCGACGCCGCCCGCAGGCCCGAGGAGCTCGGCCTGCCGATCCTGGTCGCGCACGACGAGGACGACGACGTGGTCCCCCTCGCCCACGCCCACCGGCTCAAGGCCGCGTACGGGGACCGGCTCGACCTGATCGTCACCCGGGGCCTCGGCCACCGCCGGATCCTCACCGAGCCCACCGTCGTGGACAACGCCGTCGGCTTCCTGGCGGCCGCTCCCCCCGCCGGCGGGGAGACCGCGCAGGCGGCCGGACGGGAGGTCGGCGCGGCATGATCCTGCTCGAACTGCACACCAGGTCGCTGGAGTTGGCCGGCAAGGTGGTGGCCACCGTCCAGCCCGAGCAGTTGGTGCTGGCGACGCCCTGCGCCGGCTGGACGCTCCGCCGGCTGCTGGAGCACGTGGTCGGCCAGCACCGGGGCTTCGCCGCGGCCGCCCGGGGCGCCGGGCCCGACCCGGCGCTCTGGCGGGACGTCCCGGTCGACGGTGATCCGGCGGGCGCGTTCCGGCTCTCGGCCGGGGAGCTGACGGCGGCCTTCGCCGAGGCGCACGCCGCGCCGCGCGCCGGGCACGGACTCTGGCTGCCGGAGATCCGCGACGGCGCCGCCTTCCCGCTGCGCCAGGCCGTCGGCTTCCACCTGCTGGACACCCTGGTGCACGCCTGGGACGTCGCGGCCGCCCTGGGCACGCCGAAGGAGGTCGCCGGGGCGGTGGACGCCGACGAGTGGCTGGCGTCCGCCCTGCTCTCGGCGGCCGTGCTGGTGCCGGCCGCGCCCGAGGACCGGGTGCCGGGGGCCGCCTTCCGGAAGCCTCGTCAGTGGCCCCGCGGGGCGGGGTCGTTCGACCGCGTGCTGGCGCTTCTCGGCCGCGACCCCGGCTGGGCCCCGCCCGTCCGGTAGGGGCGTTGCCGGGCCTTCGGGGGCGGGAGTCCGGCGACGGGCCGCAGGAGTCGGGCCGCAGGGGCCGGGCTCAGCGACGGTCGGGCTGCTCGTCGGGGAAGCGGGGTCCGCCGATCAGGAAGAGCAGTGCGGCGATCGGGAAGCCGATCGAGGCGGCCAGTAGCACGAAGAACTGCCAGACCATTTCTCGCTCCTCGCCAGTCCGGGGAGGCCCGTCAGCCCCGGAGGGCCGGGCCCCTCGAAGGAGATCCCAAACCCGACAGGCCCTGATTGGCCGAATTGTCCACTCGGTATCCGACGGTATGGCCGAATTTCCCCCACTGCCACCGGGACGGATCCGCGTGCCGCGTGCACGGGTCTGGGCCTGCGCCCCGCCCGGCGGCCACACTGTCGGGATGCAGGTACAGCTCGCAGGGGAAGCACGGCGGCCGGACCGCGAGAGCGAGGACTTCGCGGCGGCCTCGCCGGAGGCGCTCGTACTGCTCGACGGTTCGAGCTCGCCGACCGGCCTGGAGTCCGGGTGCCGCCACGGCACCCCCTGGTACGTGCGGCGGTTGGGGGTGCACCTGCTGGCCAGACTCACCGACCGCGCGGACCGGTCGATCGGGGAGTGCCTGGCCGACGCCATCGCGGAGACCGCCGCGCTGCACGGCGGCCGCTGCGACCTCGGCCACCCCAACACGCCGGCCGCCATGGTGGTGGCGGCCCGCCGGCACGGCGCCGCGCTGGAGTACCTGGTGCTCGGGGACTCGCTGCTGGTGCTCCAGTTCAAGGACGGCCCGCCGAAGGTCATCGGCGACAACCAGCGCTTCCCCGGCGGCGAGGAGCTGCGCCGGCAGGTCTGGTCGACGGTGCCCGGCTCGGCCGAGCGCGCCGCGCTGCACCTGGAGTACGTGCTGGCCGTCCGCGCCGCCCGGAACACCGGCAACGGCCCGTGGATCGCGGCCGCCAGTCCGAAGGCGGCCCGGTACGCCGAGACCGGCTTCGTCGACGCGGAGCGGCTGCACGCGGTGGCCGCGCTGACCGACGGCGCCTCGCGCTACACCGAGCGCTTCGGCCTGGGCAGCTGGGCCGACGCGCTGCGGCTGCTCGCCGAGTCGGGCCCGGGCGAGCTGATCGCCCAGGTGCGGGCGGTCGAGCGGACGGACACCGCATGCGAGCGCTGGCCGCGCGGCAAGGCGCACGACGACGCCTCGGCCCTCTACGCGCTGCTGTGACGGGGGCCGTGGCCCTGGTCACGGCCGGGAGCCCCGGCCGTCGGGCCGGGCCGGGCCGGTGCGGCGGTCCGGCCCGGGGCGGCCCGGGGGCCGGTGCCGCGGTCCCGGGCGGCGGACGGCGGTCCGCTCAGGCGGCCGACGCGGTGACGACGCCCGCCCGTTCGGCGAGGACGCCGGCCTGGAAGCGGCTGTCCGCGCCCAGGCTGTCCATGAGCTCGGCGATGTGCCGGCGGCAGGTGCGGACGGACATGCCCAGGCGCCGGGCGGCCTGCTCGTCGGTGCTGCCCTCGGCGAGCATCCGGGCGATGGAGCGCTTGATCGCCGCGCCGGCCTCGCCGTAGCCCGCGACCACGCTGCGGGTCTCCTCCTGGTCGAACGGCATGGCCCGGCCCCAGCACTGTTCCAGCGAACGGTAGATGTAGTCGACGAGGGCGGGCTCGCGCACCATGACGGCGCCGGCGGGCGCGCCGATCCCCGTCCGGGGGATGAACGCCACCTCGCGGTCCACGATGACGACCCGGTCGACGATCTCGTTGTCGGTGCGCAACTCGCAGCCGGAGGCGGTGAGTTGGCTGGCGTAGCTCTGCATGGCCGGGTTGACGCGGACGGTGTGCTGGTACAGCGCCCGCATCCGCACGCCGCGTTCGAGCAGTTCGAGGTTGCGGGCGAGCGCGTCCGTCATGCCCTCGGTGGAGCCGATGCCCGGGTGGGCGCTGAACACCTCCGTACGGCAGTTC
This sequence comes from Streptomyces sp. CB01881, assembly GCF_002953255.1. Classification (GTDB taxonomy): domain Bacteria; phylum Actinomycetota; class Actinomycetes; order Streptomycetales; family Streptomycetaceae; genus Kitasatospora. The sequence continues at coordinate 6,528,706 of NZ_CP026498.1, read as the reverse complement.
GCGGCCAGCTCCTGGAACATGGCGCGGACGTCGTCGGGGTTCTCCATCACGTCGATCGCCTCGGCGCTGCTGCGCTCGCGCCGCATCTCGTAATAGAAGGGCACCAGTCCGAGCAGTTCGGTCCGCACCTGGGCGGCCTGCTGCTGGCGTGCCTGCAGGACGGCGTTGATGGGGCCGATCAGTTCGGCGGCGGCGAGCTCGGGGTTGGTGGCGATCAGCGCCGAGGAGCCGTCGGGGGCGGGGCGTAGCAGGTGGAGTGCGGAGAGGTCGTCGGTCGCCCGTTCCAGCTGCTCGGGGGTCAGGCCGAGCTCGTCGGCCGCCCGTTCGTCCAGCCGGCCGTGCCTGACGGCCCAGGTGAACACCCTCGCCGCGGTCTCGTCGAGACGGCCTGAAAGTGATGGAAGGATGTCCGGAAAGACCATGATTGCCCCCGTTTGATCATAGTGATTTCACTGCGCTGCAACTTTATGACAGGGGCGCTGGGTGGAGATCCCCCCGATCGGCGGGCCAATGTGGAGCTGCACCGGAAAGCAGGTGCGGCTCCCGGCCGGGAACGGCGCAGGAGCCTGAGGGAACGTACGACGCCGTGATCCGGCGATCGACACAACGGGGGAAAACACCATGGGCAAGCGCCTTGCTTCCTGCTTCGTTCTGACCGCTCTCGCCACCGCCGTCATGGCCGGCCCGGCGTCCGCCGCCACCACCGCCGCTGCCGCCACCGCCGCCGCTGCCGCCACCATCACCGTGCAGGCGGCCGGGCCGGACGCCGACCCGCTGCACCTCGTCCCGAAGCCGGTCGCGCACAAGCCGGGCAAGGACGGCGGCCACGGCGACCTCCGCTGGGAGTGACCGCGGAGCCCCGCCGGAGCCCGGCCCGGCCGCGCCCCACCCGACCTGACCCGATCTGATCCGCCTGATCCGACCCGCGATCGAGGACCGATGTCTGCCGCACCTTCTCCGCTGCCGCTCCGCGGCGTGCGATCCCGCCCCGGCGTGCACTACGCACCGGTCAGCAAGGGCGTGTACGTCTCCGCCGCCAAGGGGGCGTTCCTGCTGGCCGGCCCGGCGAGCCTGTTCCAGCTGGTCGACCGGCTGACCCCGCTGCTGGACCGCGGCGCCACCGAGGACGAACTGGTCGCGGCGGCCGGCGCCGAGAAGACCCGCGGTGTCGTGCGCTGGGTGGCCGGGCAGCTCCTCCTGCGCGAGCTGCTGTTCGACCTCGACCGGCTGGACACCCCGGAGCCCGGGCCGGACGAGCGCGCCGCGTACGGCGACTCGCTCGCCTACCTGGAGACCCGCAGCGACGACCCGTACACCGCCTTCCGCCGGGTGCGCGAGGGCCGGGCGGTCGTCCTCGGCCGGGGGCCCGCCGCCGAGTCGGCGGCCCGCGGCCTGGCCGCGGCCGGCTTCGGCAGCGTCGTCCTGGCCGGTACGGACGGGAGCGCCCCGGACCCGTCCGAGCTGCTGCTGCTCGACCCGGAGCTCGACCGCGTCGTGCTGCCCGCCTCCGCCGCCGAGGCCGCCGGACTGCTGTCCGGTGCCTGCGTGGCGGTGGTCGTGGACGCCGCGCCGTCGGTCGACGCGACCGCCGACCTCGCGCCCGGTGCCGCGATCGTCCCGGTGACCACCGCGGACACGTCAAGGGCCGGTGGTCCCCAGGTCGTCGGCCCGCTGCGGACGGCGGGCGAGGCGCGCGGTCTGCACAGCAGGCTGGTCGAGCGTGCGGTGATCCGCCAGGGCGACCAGGCGCGGACCGTACCGTCGCCCACCGGCGCCATCATGGCCGGCGCGCTCGCCGCCCACCGGGCCTTCCAGCACATCGGCCTCGGCACGCCGGAGAGCTCCGTCTCGGTGGTGCACGGCCCCGCGCTGGAGACCGACGAGGCCGTGCTGGCCGGGACGGGCCAGGCCGAGTGGAGCGGCATCCGCAGCCTCGGTGACGCCGACCCGTCGGGGCTCGCGCCGGTCGTGACCGAGGAGGTGCTCACCGACTCGCTGCCGCTGTTCGCACCCTGGACCGGCCCGTTCCGGTGGATCGCCCCCGACGACCTGCCGCAGCTCCCGTCCGCGCTGGCCGTCCTCGAAGGCCTCACCCCCGACTTCGGCACGCCCCTCGTCCGCCGCGGCATCGACCACGGCTCCGCCGCCGTCCAGGCGATCCTCGCCGGGCTGCGCGTCCTGGCCGCCGTGCCGTACCCGCCCGGGATCCGTCTCCTGGAGCGCTCGGTGTCGGCCGCCGGAACCACCGAGGCGCGCTGGCTGCTGGACGGTGTCCTGCGGATCCTGGCCCGCTCGGCCGCGGCGCCGGCCACCGTCCTGGGCTGGGACGACATCACCGACCACGACACCCTGCGGTTCTGGCGCACCCTGGAGGAGTACGAGGACCAGCCGGTCGTGCTCACGCTCGGCCGCCCCGCCGGACTCGCCGGCCCCTGGTGCACCGTCACCGTGGCGGACGCCCGTACCGGCGCGGTGCTGGGCTCCGCGTGGGGCGACAGCACCGACCGGGCCGCCGGCCTGGCGCTGGCCGCGGCCCACGGTGCCCGCCGGGCCGGACAGGCCGGTCACCCCGGCACCGTCGACCCGGCGCCCGGAACCGAACTGATCGACCTGATGGCCGAGCCGGAGCTGAACGCGCTGGCCGGGGACATCGAGGCGTACTGCCACGCGCACGGCGTGCGTCCGCTCGGGGTCCGTGTCGTCGCCGACCCGCTGGCCGGGGAGCAGAAGCTGTGCTGGGGGCCGGTATGGCTGTCCTGACGATCACCGAACCGTCCACCCCCTGGGCGGAGTTCGCCGAGCTGCACGGTGCCCGCCTCAGCGTGACCGAGGGCTGGGACACCGAGGCCGAGCGCGCCGCCTGGACGGCGGCCCGCGAGGCCGGGGTGCCGCTGCTCTCCGTCCGGGTCCTCCCGGACGAGGTGCAGATCGGCCCGCTGTGGGACGCGGCCGCGCCCGCGCCCTCCTGCGCGGGCTGCGCCGAGGCGCGGGAGCGACTCGCCGCGCCGATCGCCGGCGGCCACCCGATCGTCCGTGAGTGGGGTGCCCGGCGCTCCGGCACCGGCGCGTCGCCGCTGCTCCCGCTGCTGGCCCGGGCCGCGCTGACCGCCGGAACCCCCCTGGCCCCGGGCGAGTTGCTGTCCGTCCGTCCGGGCGGACTGCGCCGCCACCGGATCGCCCGGTACCACGCCTGTCCGGTCTGCGGGGACGCGGGCATGCCGCACGACCGCACCGCCGCGCCGCCCGTCCGGACGCCGGAGCCCCTGGTGCTCGCCGACCGCCCGTCGCCGCAGCAGCTGCCGCTGCGCGAGCGCCCCGGCCTGCCGATGCCCGCCGACGAGCTGCACCGGCGGACCGTCGACGCCCGCTTCGGCCCCTTCGTCGGGGTGCAGCGGGAGACCCAGGCCCCGTTCGCGATGAGCAACGCCGTGATGCCGGGCGGACCGGTCGGCGCGGGGCACGGCCGCGGCGCCACCTACCGGGAGAGCGATCCCGTCGCCATCCTGGAGATGTACGAGCGGATCGGCGGTTTCCCGTACGGCACGGGACGGGTCGTCAGGAACCTGGCCTACCAGGGCATCGACCTGCCCGCGCTGGACCCGGCCACGCTGGGCGGGCACACCGCGCGACAGCTCGCCCACCCCTACTGCCGGGTGCTGCCGTACGCGCCGCAGACCCCGACCGACTGGGTCTGGGGCCACCGCATCCCCACCGGCGAGCCGGTGCTGGTTCCGGCCGAGGTCGGCTTCTACCAGTACAAGCTGCAGCGGGAGGGCGACCGGAAGATCCACTTCCTGGAGTCCTCCAGCGGCTGCGCGCTCGGCGCGAGCCTGGAGGAGGCGGCGCTGCACGCCCTCTTCGAGGTCACCGAGCGCGACGCGTTCCTGCTCGCCTGGCACCGGCGGCGCCCGCTGCCGGCCATCGACCCCGCGTCGGTGCGCCGGGAGCGCAGCCGGGAGCTGATCGGCCTGATCCGCTCGCGCGGTTACGACGTGCACCTGCTGGCGGCGAGCCAGGACGTCCCGCTGCCCTCGGTGTGGGTGCTGGCCGTCCACCGGGACGGGCTGTTCCCCGCCAGCTACTCCGCGGCCGGCACCCACCCGGACCCGGAGGCCGCGGTCGAGGCCGGCCTGTGGGAACTGGCGCAACTGGTCCACGAGCGGGTGCCGTTCGACCCGGCGGCGGTGGAGCGGATGATCGCCGACCCGTTCGAGGTGCGCGTGCTCGACGACCACTACCAGCTCTACAAGCGGCCCGAGCTGCTGCCCCGCGTCACCGAGGTGCTGGGCGGGCCGGTCGTCCGGCTGGACGAGGCCTTCCCCGGCTGGCCCGACGCCCTGCGTCCGGCGGCCGGCGCGCGGCCCGACGTACGGGCCTCGCTGGAGACCGTGCTCGGCCTGTACGCCGACGCCGGAATGGACACCGCGATCGTCGTCGACCAGTCCACCCGGGACCACCGCGACCTGGGACTGGCCGCCGCCAAGGTGATCGTCCCCGGCACGCTGCCGATGACCTTCGGCCACGCCAACCAGCGGTTGCTCGGCCTCACCAGGCTGACCGACGGCCTCCTGGTCGACGGCCGCCCGGTCACCGCCGACGACCTTCCGCTCGACCCCCACCCGTTCCCGTGAGAGGAGGACCGATGAGCCTGACACTCGAACGCGGCGCTCTGCCCGGCACCGCCGAAGCGCGCCGCACCACAGCCCCGCACGGCACCGCCGAAGCGCACGGCACCGAGACCCCGCACGGCACCGCCGAAGCGCGGCCCACCGACGCCCCGCACGGCACGGAAGAGCTGCGGGAACTGCGCCGCTTCGCCTTCGAACAGGGCGCCGGCAAGGCCTTCGTCGCCCCGGGCCCGCAGATCGACCCCTCGATCGGCACCACCAGCGGGCAGCTCCCCGCAGCGGTCCGCCCCGACGCCGGCCGCCCGCTCGCCCTCGGAACCTCCCGGCTGCTGCGCCGCACCCCCTTCCCCGCCGGCCTCGGGCCGGCGGACGGGCCGGCGGCCGGTGAGGACACCCTGGACCACCTGCTGGTCACCGCGTTCGGCCTGCAGCGCCGGGAGCCGTCGAACTCCTTCAACGACCACCGCGTCGTGCCGTCGGTCCGCAGCAAGTTCCCGGTCCGCCCCTACCTGCTGCAGGACGGCGCCACCCGCTACCTGGACGTCCAGCGCCACGCGCTCCTGGACGTCGAGGGCACCCCCGCCGCCGACGGCGAGCACGGCACCACCGTGGTGCTGGCCGGGCGGCACACCGACCTGCCACCGCAGTACGCGCTGCTGCGCGGCCCGCTGGTGGACCTCGAAATCGGTCACAACCTGCGCAGCCTGTACCTCGCGGCCCAGCTGTTCGGGGTCCGGGCGGAGCTGGAACTGCCGACCCCCGACCCCGAGGGCCTGGCCGAGCGGATCGGCATCCGGCCCGCCGAGGGCTGGGCCTACCCGGTCGCGGTCCGGCTGGACGGCGCGACCCCGCGCTGGCGCCCCGGCACCGACCGGCCGGCGCCGACCGGCGACCCGGCACTGGACCGGGTGCTGCGGATCGACCGGATGACCCGGCCGTCCGGCGCGCCCGCCCCGGCGGGCGAGGTCACCGGCACCGGCCCGTACCCGGTCGAGGGCAACGGCCTGAGCTGGGCCGAGGTGCTCTGGAACCGTACGGCCGGGCGCACCCCCGAAGGGGTCGGAGGCTTCTCCGGCGTCCGGGCGCCCCAGCCGTACGCGGCCGTCGCCGACAGCCTGGCGCTGGCCTGCGCGCCGCCGCCGTCCCCGCTGCTCGCCGCCGTCGCCGGACACGTCCGGCTCACCCTCTGCGCCCAGGACGTCGAGGGGCTGCCGGACGGCATCCACCGCGTCGAGGACAACCGGCTCACCGGGCACCTCGCCCGGCCCGGCGTGCACGCCGCGCTGGACTCCCAGTTCGGGTACCCGCTGAGCGGCGGCAACGACTGCCCGGTGCGGCACGCCACCTTCGTCTGGACCTTCACCGCCGACCTGCGCGCGCTGTTCGCCGAGTTCGGGCCCAGCGCGTGGAAGCTGCTGCAGTACGCGTGCGGCTGGTCGGCGCAGGGCCTGGTGCTCGGAGCAGCGGCGTACGGCATGTACGCCCGGCCGGCCCGCGCCTTCGACGAGGTGCGGATCGCCCGCACGCTGGAGCTGGACCGCGACCAGACCGCCGTCTTCCAGGTGGTCTGCGGCACCGGCCGGTTCCGCGAGCCGATGCTGGACCTGCGGTCATGACCGCCACCCCGGGCGGCAGCCCCCGCTGGAGCTGCTGGCACCTCCACCTCGACTCCGCCGTACCGGCGCTGGTGGACACCGTCCTGCTGGACGTGGTCGAACCGGTGGTGCGCGAGCTGCGGGCCGACGGCGCGATCACCGGCTGGTTCTTCATCCGGTACTGGCAGCACGGGCCGCACCTGCGGCTGCGGCTCGCCGGTCTGGACGAGTCGGCCGAGCCCGGCGTCACGGCGGCGCTCGCCGAACGGCTGGCCCCGGTCAACGCCGGCATCCCGGACGGCGAGCGGATGAGCACCGAGCAGTACCACCGGAGCACCGGCCCGATCGCCAAGGCCGGCGAGGGCGGCGCGGACGGCTTCGAGGCGTTGCCGCTGGCCGAGCTGCGACCGGGCGGGGTGCACCGCGAGCCGTACACCCCGGAGACCGACCGCTACGGTGGTCCGGCCCGGCTGGGGCTCAGCGAGTCGCTGTTCGGCGACAGCAGCGAGCTGGTGACGGCCGTTCTGCGGACCCGTCCGAGCTGGAACGCCCGGGTCTCCTTCGCCCTGCTCGCGATCGCGGCGGCGGTCCGCGCGGCCGACCCGGACCAGGTCTCCCAGGAGCGGTTCCTGCGCGGACTGCGCACCTCCTGGCTGACCTGGGCCGGGCGCGCCGAGCACCCGGGCATGAACCCGCTCGCCGCCCGCGAGGCGTCGCTGCGCTCCGCGGGACTGCTCGCCGAACGCTTCCCGGGCGGGCCGGGCGCCCTGCCCGGTGCCGGCCGGGCCGCCGACCGGTGGGCGGAGCGGCTGGGCGCCGCCATGGACGTCTGGCGGGACGCCGCCCGGGCCGGGACGCTGAGCTCCAGCCCGCCGGAGATCCTCGCCTCGCACCTGCACATGACGCTCAACCGGCTGGGCTTCGGCCCCGAGCAGGAGGTCTTCCTGCTCAGCGTGCTGATCGAGCTCTGGGCGGGCCACCGTACGGCGGCCGCGGCGTGACCGTCACCGGGACGGCGGCCGGGACGACGGCCGCCCCGGTGAGCGGGTACGAGCGCGCCTGCGCCACCCTGCTGCCGGAGCTCGCCGAGCGGGTCGGGCCGCCGCTGGCGGAGGGCCGCTGGTTCGCGCTGGAGCGGACGGCGGGCCGGTACGGCCGGGTCCTCCTCCCGCTCGGTGGCCGGGCGTACCACGGCCACGCCTTCGCCGAGGCCTTCGCGGCCGCCCTCGGCACGCCGGCCACAGGGCCGGACGGATCCTTCTGGTGCGCGCTCGCCGGCGAGCCGCAGACCGACCCGGCGGTGTTGGACGGGCTGCGCTGCGGTCTGGCGCACGCCGCGGCCGCCCACGGCTTCGCGGTGCGCTGGCCGCGGGTGCACGACCAGGAACTGCTCGACATGGCAGCGCAGTTGGACGGCCTGGACACCGGTGTCCTGCTGGTCGCCGAACTGTCCGACCAGGCGCCCGCGTAGCCGAACCGGGTGCCCGCCCGGCCCGACCGGGCGCCCCCGCCGCAGGCCGGCCGAACATCCGGCCGCCCGTGCGGCCCATTCCCCGGGATCGGCTGATCCCCCCCACAGACCTCCCCCGTCAGGGGTGAGCGCCGGCCCTCCCGGGCCGGCCCCGCTCCGCCGGCGCCCGCCGCGCGGAGTCCGGAACGCGGCCCGAACGGGCCCGCTCCCGGAGCGAACCGACGAGATCCCATGGAGATCCACAGATGAGCGAGTCCGTGAACACCCCGCAGGTCGAGTCGGCCGAGGTCCCGGCGGTCGACGTCGAGGAGCTGTCGGTGCTGGAGGTCGGCGACGCCGCCGCCCTGCCGGAGATGGGTGCCTCCAGCGGCGGCACCATGTGCTGCTCGTCCTCCTCGTCCACCTGCTGCTGCTGATTCAGCG
>NZ_CP026498.1:6464431-6520571 GCF_002953255.1 Streptomyces sp. CB01881 | reverse complement strand
CTCCACTCCAGCGGCGGCACCATGTGCTGCTCGTCCTCCTCGTCCACCTGCTGCTGCTGATTCAGCGTCAACAAGCGCACTGAGAAACGGAGTTCCATCATGAGCGAGTCCATCAACACCCCGCAGGTCGAGTCGGCCGAGGTCCCGGCCGTTGACGTCGAGGAGCTGTCGGTGCTGGAGGTCGGCGACGCCGCCGCCCTGCCGGAGATGGGTGCCTCCAGCGGCGGCACCATGTGCTGCTCGTCCTCCTCCTCCACCTGCTGCTGCTGATTCAGCGGCACGCACACCGGCGCGCGGCCGCGACCGCGGAGCGGCGCGCCAGGCACTGTCCCGCGGGTGTTCCGGACCACCGGGCACCCGCGGGGCCCCGCACCACCCCGCACCACCACCCCGCACCACCCCGAGCAGCCCCGAGCCGCCTCGGACCCCACCCCACCCAGTCGCCGAACCTTCGCGAGGAGCCATGACCGAGCACCACCGGGCCGGACGTACCGAATCGCCGGCCGATCCCACCGAGCTGGAGATCGAGGAGCTGTCCGTACTGGAACTGGGCGACGCGATCGCCCTGCCCGAGATGGGCGCCTCCAACTGGGGCGGCTGGTTCTGCTGCTCCTCGTCCTCCTCCGCCACCTGCTGCTGCTGACCCCGGACCGTCCGCCGTGCCGAACCCGACGCCCGCCAAGGAGATCCGCATGACCACCGCCACCGACCCGCTGGTGATCCGGATCCACGGCCGCCCCGAGCAGCCCCGTGCCTACGTCGCCGACGTCCTGGGCCCGCTCGCCACCGGACTGCGCCGCGACCACCGGCTGCGCGCCGTCCACCTGCGCCGCGGCTGGCGCGGCGGGCCCCACTACGAGGTCGTCGTGCGGCCCGAGAACGGCCGCCCGCTGGACGTCTCCGGCTGGTCCGCCCGGGCCGAGTCCGCCCTGGCCGGCACCGCGCTCGACGGCCCCACCGAGGCGGACTACCTCGGCCAGGCCCGCCGGATGGAGCAGTGGGAGCAGACCGGCCGCTCCGCGCCGCCGCTCCGCGCCCCCGGCACCGTGCTGATCGCCTCCGACGAGGCCGGCGCCGACTGGCTGCCCGACCTGCGCGAGGCCCGCACCGCCGTCCAGGCCGCCCTGCTCGACCCGCTGCTCGCCACCCTGCGCGAGCACCGCGACGAGGACGCGCTGCTCGCCCACCTCGCCGAGGTGATGGCCACCCTGGCCGGCACGCACCCCGGCCGGATGCCCTTCGGCACCATGTCCTTCCGCTCGCACGCCGAGGCCTTCCTCGCCTCGCCGCTCGCCGGGCAGGACCACCGCCCCGACTTCCGGCGCCGCTTCGAGCGGGACGCCGACCACCTCACCGCCCTGGTGCGCCGCCACCTCGCCGACGGGCCGGGGCCGGAGACCGCCGGCTGGCACGCCGGCTTCCGCTACGGCTGGGGCTACCTGGACGCGCTGGTCCGCTCCGGCCGGCTCGGCAACACCTACCTGGACGGCTTCGCACCCGCCGCCCCCGACGGCAGCACCCGGCCGCCGACCCGCTTCCACGCGCTGACCGAGCAGTACGGGATCACCACCAACCCCGACGACTCCTTCGCCTCCTACCGCAGCCTCCTCAACTTCTTCTACGAGCTGCTGCCGCTGCTGGACGTCACCCCGCTGCACCGCTACTACCTCTGCTTCGCCCTCGCCGAGGCCACCGACCTGGCCCTGGGCGAGACCTGGGAGGAGCGCATCCGCCGCGCCGCACCCGCCCCGACCACCGCCACCACGACCACGGAGTGAAAACCATGGACTTCGGAATCTCGCTGCTCCCCGACGCCGGGCCGGACACCAAGTCGCCGACCGCCTACTTCGACGACGTCCTCGCGCTGGCCCGGATCGCCGACCAGGCCGGGATGAGCCACGTCAAGATGACGGAGCACTACCTGCACCCGTACGGCGGTTACTGTCCCAGCCCGCTCGGCTTCCTGGCCGCCGTCGCCGCGCAGACCACCAACATCCGGCTGATGACCGGCTGCGTCCTGCCGGCCTTCCACCACCCGGTGAAGCTGGCCTCGTACGCCGCGATGGTGGACGCGATCAGCCATGGCCGGGTCGACATCGGCTTCGCCCGCGCCTACCTGCCGTACGAGTTCGAGACCTTCGGCGTCGACATGGACACCAGCCGGGAGCGCTTCGAGACGACCATCAAGGCCGTGCTCCGCCTGTGGACCGAGAAGAACGTCACCGAGGACACCCCGTTCTTCTCCTACCGGGACGCCACCATCCTGCCCCGGCCCACCCAGACCCCGCACCCGCCCGTCTGGGCCGCCGCGGTGCGTTCGGCGGAGAGCTTCACCCGGATCGGCGAGCTCGGCCTCGGGCTGCTGATCACCCCGTCGCTGACCCCGCTGGAGGCCGTCCGCGAGCAGGTCGCGCTCTACCGCGACGCGTTCGAGCGCACCCACGGCGACAGCGGGCAGCAGCCCCGGGTCGCCGCCAGCCTGCCGGTGTTCACCGCCGAGACCGACGCGCAGGCGCAGCGCCTCGGCGACCCGCTGCTCGCCGAGTACCTGCGGGTCTGGGGCGGGGCCACCTCGTCCTGGAACAGCGCCACCTCCAAGGCGTACCCCGGCTACGACCAGGTCGGGAAGTACGTCGGGATGATCACGCCGGAGCGGCTGCGGACCGAGGGCGGCGCGGTCGTCGGCTCCGCGGCGACCGTCGCCGAGAAGCTCGCCGCTTTCCAGGACGTCGTGCAGGCCGACCACATCCTGCTCCAGGCCGACTTCGGTGCGATGCCCGGCGACGTCGCGGAGCGCAGCCTGCAGCTGTTCCTGGAGGACGTCCGCCCCAAGTTCCCGGCGGCCTGACCGGCCGCCACCCCGGCGGCGGCCCGAGCGGCCGCCACCCCCGGCCTCACCGGCCGCCCACCGGCGGACAGCACCGCCGCACCACACCGCCCCGGCCGCCCGGAGCGGGAACACGAGGAGATGAGATGAGTCACGACGCACCCGCGATCGTGCTGAGGGGCCTTCAGGTCAGCTACGGCTCCCACCGTGCCGTCGACGGCGTCGACCTGGAGATCCCGCGCGGCGAGGTGTTCGCCCTGCTCGGCCCGAACGGCGCCGGAAAGACCACCACCGTCGAGGTCCTGGAGGGCCTGCGCCCCCGCTCCGGCGGCGAGGTGCTGGTCCTGGGGCAGGACCCGGCCCGCGCCGACCGCCGCTGGCGGTCCCGGATCGGCGTGGTCCTGCAGACCGCGCAGGACCAGCCGGACGCCCGGGTGCGGGAGATGCTCGCCCAGTTCGCGTCGTACTACCCGGACCCCCGGGACGTCGACGAGGTGCTGGAGGTCGTCGGCCTCACCGAGAAGAAGGACGCGGCCCTGCGCGACCTCTCCGGCGGCCAGCGCCGCCGGATGGACGTCGCCCTGGGCATCGTCGGCCGCCCCGAACTGCTCTTCCTGGACGAGCCGACCACCGGCTTCGACCCGGAGGCCCGCCGCCAGTTCTGGCAGCTGATCCGCGACCTCGCCGCCGACGGCACCACGATCCTGCTGACCACCCACTACCTGGACGAGGCCGAGCAGCTCGCCGACCGCATCGGCGTGCTGGCCAACGGCCGGCTGGTGGAGGTCGACACCCCGGAACGGTTCGGCGGCCGCGCCGAGGCCGGCACCGTCGTCACCTGGCAGGGCCCGAACGGCCGCGAGCGCCGCGAGACCACCAACCCCGCGCAGCTGATCGAGGAGCTGTCGCGGGAGTTCGCCGGCGCCGTACCCGACCTGCAGGTGCACCGCCCGAGCCTTGAGGAGACCTACCTCGCCATGATCGGAGAAGCCCGATGACCATCGCCGCCCCCGCTCCCGCCGCCCCCCGCGCCCCCGCCACCCCGCGCGCGGCCGCGGCCGCCGGGTCCGCGCCGCTCCCGTCCCCGATCCGCCTGGGCCTGGCCCGCGGCCTGTTCGAGGTGCGGCTGCTGATCCGCAACCGCGAGGCCATGGTCTTCAGCATCCTGATGCCGATCATGCTGCTGGTCATCTTCGGCAGCCTCTTCGACCAGGTCGTGCCCGGGACCGGCATCAAGATGCGCGAGGTCACCGTGGCGGGCATGATCGGCTCGACCATCATGTCCTCCGCCCTCGGCACCATGGGCATCGGCATCGCGGTCGACCGCCACGAGGGCACCCTGCGCCGGCTCTCCGGTACGCCCTTCCCGCTGGTGTCGTACTTCATCGGCAAGGTCGTGCTGATCCTGACCCAGGCCCTCGTCCAGGTCGGCGTCATCCTGGCCCTGGGCGTCGCGATGTTCGGCTTCCAGCTGCCGAAGGACGCCGCGCACTGGTTCACCTTCCTGTGGGTCTTCCTGCTCGGCACCGTCTCCACCGCGCTGATCGGCATCACCATCGGCTCCCTGGCCCGGTCCGCCCGCAACGCCCCCGCGCTGGTCAACTTCCCCTACATCGGCCTGCAGTTCATCTCCGGAGTGTTCTGGGTGATCACCGCACTGCCCAAGCCGGTCCAGATCGTCGCCTCGCTCTTCCCGCTCAAGTGGATGACCCAGGGAATCCGCTCCGCCTTCCTGCCCGAGTCCTTCGCCGCCGCCGAACCGGCCGGGGCCTGGGAGCACGGACGGATCGCGCTGGTCCTCACCGCCTGGCTGATCGGCGGCCTGGCCCTGTGCTGGGTCACCTTCCGCCGCAACGCCCGCCGCTTCTGAGCGGCGGCGGCCTCCGGGCCGCGCCGGGCGTACCGGCCCCACCACTGGTCCCCAGAGAGGATGGCCATGAACCACCCCGACCACCCCGCCGATCCGCCCCGCGCGGACGGCGGCATCGCCGACACCGTCCAGCTCCGCGTCAACCCGCTGCCCGCCCACCGCCTCTCCACCGAGGACCTGCGCAGGTCGCTCGCCCACCTCGCGCTGATCAAGCAGCAGCGGGACTCCTGGCAGCCGCTGGCCTGCGACGAGCTCTACTCGCTCGCCGGCACCGTTGAGGACCCGGAGCGCCGGCGAGGGGTGGTCGCGCTGCGCCGGGCGATCTTCAACGGCCGCGACCCGGGCGCGGCGGCGGACGGACTCCCGGAGGCCACCAGCGCCTGGCTCGCGCTCCACCGGGAGTACACCGCCGTCGCCGACCGGATCCGCGAACGTTACGGCGAGGCCATCGAGCTGGAACGGCGCAACCTGGCCGGCCTGCTCGACCACCCCACCTTCGGCAAGGCCGTGTCGCTGCTCGCCCCGACCGTGCACGACACGGCCGTCCGGTACGGCGCCGCCGGCGGCGCCGCCGACCGCAAGCTGCGCAAGTCCGAGCGCGGACTGATCCAGTACGTCACCCGGGCGCTGCTGCGGACCAGCCCGCTCTCCCAGTTCACCGCCGTCGGTCTGGCGCACTGGGACGAGGACGGCCCGCAGCTCGACGAGGTCGAGTTCGACGGCGACACGGCGCGAGCCTTCGCCGAGATCGACCGCTCCGTGCTCAACCACGTGCTCGGCGGCCTGCCGGTCACCGGCGGCCCCACCGGCTGGGTCACCGTCTCACCGACCCTCCGGGCCGAGGCCGACCGGGTCTACTTCCCCCGCGTGGACGGCGACCAGGTGCGGATGCTCTCCGCCCCGCTCACCCGTCACCTGCGGCTGCTGCTCGCGATGGCCGGGATGGGCCCGTACCACGTCGACCACCTGGCCGAGGACCTCGCCGCCAGGACCGGCGGCAGCCGGGAGGCCGGCGCCGACTACGTCGCCAAGGTCGTCGCCGCCGGCATGCTCACCGCCGCTCCCGGCCCGGACGAGCAGGACCGCACCGGCCTGCGCGCGCTCGGCCGCCGCCTGTCGGGCGACCACCCGGCGGCGGGCCTGCTGCTCGACGAACTCGCCGACGTGGTCGAGGGCATCGAGACCGCACCCGCCGGCCAGCGCCCCGCGCTGGTCGGCCGGCTGCCGCACCTGGAGGAGCGGCTCCTGGAGGTCAGCGGGCGCCCGGCCCGGCTGCACGTCAACGAGGACCTCGTCTTCCCGCCCACCGCCCCGAGCCCCGCCGGCTACACCGGCGCCCTCGGCGACCTCGCCGACGTCCTGGAGTTCCAGTCCGCCTACGACCGCTTCCACGAGGTCCGGGCCCTGCTCACCGCCGCCTTCGTCGAGCGCTTCGGCGCGGGCGCCTCGGTGGGGCTGGTCGAGCACGCCGAGGAGCTGGTGAACGAGGTCTACCGGCGCGAGGACCTGCTGCGCACCGCCGGCCCCGACGGCCTCGGGCCCGACGACGGCAGCCTCGGGCAGCTCCACGCCCTGCGCCGCCGCGCCGTCGGGGCCCTGGTCCGCGAGGTGCACGCGGGCCGGCACCGCGACGAGGTGATCTGGGACGCCGGCTACCTCGCCGAGCTCACCGCCGGGCTGCCCGACCGCTTCCGGGCCGTCCCGCTCTCGTACGGGGTGCTCATCCAGCCCACCGACGACCTGCTCGTCGTCAACGACGCCTACGCGGGCCACGCCTCGCTGAACTCCCGCTTCCTGCACGCCGCGAGCAGCACCGGCGGCCCCGCCGTCGACCGGCTCGCCGAGCGCCTGCTCGGCCTGTACGGCGCCGACGGCGCCCGGGTGCTGGAGGACCGCGGCCTGTACCGCACCAACATCAACCTGCACCCCCAGGTGCTGCCCGACACCGTCACCCCGCGCGAGTGGGCCACCCTGACGCTGCGCCACGACCCGTCGGCGGACCGCCTGGAACTGCTCGACCGCGACGGCCGGCCGGTCCGGGTGCTCCCGCTGGGCTCGCAGTACAGCGAGATGTACCCCTTCCCGCTGCGGCTCGCCTACTGGCTGGTCGGCTCCGGCCGTCTGGTGCTCGACCTCCAGGAGAAGGCGCGCCAACGGCTCGCCGAGCGCGACCGCGGCGGCGTCCTCGGCCTGCCCCGGCTGCGGGCCGGCCGGGTCCTGCTCCACCGCCGCCGCTGGTTCCTGGGCGAGGGGGAGCTCCCGCAGCCCGGACCGGCCGAGGAGGAGGTCTCCTACCTGCTCCGCCTCACCGACTGGCGGGCCGGGCACCGGGTGCCCGACGAGGTCTTCGTCAAGACCTCGCTCTTCCAGCAGGATCCGTCCGACTACGTCGGCAGCGCCTCCGAGTGGCGTTCCTTCATCGACCAGCGCCGGCGCGGCAAGCCGCAGTACGTCGACTTCTCCAGCGCCCTGATGGCCCGGGTCCTGCCCAAGCTCCTGGAACGGCGCGGCGGCGGGTACCTGGAGGAGGCCCTGCCGAGGCTCGGGGAGAGGCCCAACACCTTCGAGTGGATCGTGGAGTTCGACCGTGCTTCCGGCGGCCGCTTCAGCGCCCTGCGCAGGGACGTGATCCGCGCGGGCCTGGTCGGCGTCTGACCCGTCCGCCGCCCGGGGCCGGTGCGTCCGGCGACGGCGACCGACGACGCACGGGCGGCCGGTGCGGCAGGAACCTGCCGCACCGGCCGCCCGTGCCGGTCACCACCTCAGCTGGTGGGGATGGTCCCCAGGCGGCCGGCCTGGTAGTCCTCCATCGCCTGCTGGAGCTCGCGGTGGCTGTTCATCACGAACGGGCCGTAGTGGGCGACGGGCTCCCGGATCGGCTGCCCGCCGAGGAGGACGACCTCGAAGTTGGCGCTGCGGGTGTCCTGGGCCTCGTCCGCCCGGATGGTGAGCGAGTCGCCCTCGCCGAAGACGACCGCCTGTCCCATGTGGAACGGGCGCCGCTCCTCACCCGCGGAGCCGCTGCCGGCGAGGCCGTACGCCAGGCCGTTGAAGTCGGCCCGCCAGGGCAGGGTGACCTGGGCGCCGGGGTTCACGGACACGTGGATCATCGTGATGGGCGTGTGCGTGGCGCCGGGGCCCTGGTGGCCCGCGATGTCACCGGCGATGAGCCGGACGAGCGCGCCGCCGTCCTGCGAGGCGAGCAGCTTCACGCTGCCGCCGCGGATGTCCTGGTACTTCGGCGCGATCATCTTGTCCGCGGCGGGCAGGTTCACCCACAGCTGCAGCCCGTGGAACAGGCCGCCGGACATGACCAGCGACTCCGGCGGGGTCTCGATGTGCAGCAGGCCGGAGCCGGCCGTCATCCACTGGGTGTCGCCGTCGGTGATGACGCCGCCGCCACCGTGCGAGTCCTGGTGCACGAAGGTGCCGTCGATGATGTAGGTGACGGTCTCGAAGCCCCGGTGCGGGTGCCACGGGGTGCCCTTCGGCTCTCCGGCGGCGTAGTCCACCTCGCCCATCTGGTCCATCATGATGAACGGGTCCAGGTACTTCTGGTTGATCTTGGCGAAGGCGCGGCGGACCGGGAAGCCCTCGCCCTCGAATCCTTCCGGGGCGGTGGAGACGGCCAGCACCGGGCGCGGACGGGCGCCTTCGGCGGGCGCTGCGACGCGCGGCAGAACGAGCGGGTTTTCGACGGTCACGGCGGGCATGTCGGCCTCCTTCGGGGGGTTCCTCTGGCCTACGTCCACGAGATTAGTTCAATCCTCAACAAGAAGCAAGTTGAAGTTTGAACTATGTAGTGACGACTCGGCCTCGCGGCCCCTTCCAGGATGGATCGGGTCCGAAGCGACCGCCAGTCGCCGGCCTTGCGTGCGGCGGCGGGCGGTCGCCAAGCGGCCTGCTGCCGTCAGCCGTACATCCGGCGCATGGTGAAGTCGACCATCTGCTCGACCGCCTTCGCGTCGAACACCATCCGGTGCTCGCCCTCCATGTCCAGCGCGAAGCCGTACCCGGTCGGCAGCAGGTCCAGGATCTCGGCGCCGGTGACGGTGAAGTGCTTGGAGTCCTTGCCGGCGTACCGGCGCAGCTCCTTCAGCGAGCTGAACATCGGGATCACCGGGGTCGGCGTGTTGTGCAGTGCCAGGAACCCGGGCCGGTCGCCGCGCGGGCAGTGCACCTTGGAGGTGATGAAGATGGCCTGGAAGTCCTCCACCGCCATCGACCCGGTGGTGAAGGCCCGGACGGCGTCCGCCAGCGAGGGCGGCGACGGCTCGGGGTAGAGGGACTGCTGCGATGCCTGCGGCTGCTCGCCGTACGGGCCGGGGCCGGGCATGCCGTTCATGCCCGGCTGCGGTCCCGCCTGCTGCTGGTAGGGGTCGCCCGGGTATGCGTTCTGGTCATAGCCGTACACACGGACAGGCTATCGGGAGCGCAGCCGCTCGTGCGGGCGCCGATCCTGACAAGGAGTGGGCGTCCCGGCTTGTGGGACGTGACCACGTTCATAGCGGATTCACCGCCAGGGGCTTGAAACAAGTTACCGCTGGGTAGCATCATGATGCTTACTGGTGGGTACGGGACGCCCGAACGCGGCGGTCTCCCGGAAGCGACGAACCGGAGAAAACGGCCATGGGTCACTACAAGTCCAACCTGCGGGACGTGGAGTTCAACCTCTTCGAGGTGTTCGGCCGCGAGCAGGTCTACGGCACCGGACCGTTCGCGGACATGGACGTCGAGACCGCGAAGAGCATCCTGAGCGAGATCGCGCGCCTTGCCGAGAACGACCTCGCCGAGTCCTTCGCCGACACCGACCGCAACCCGCCGGTGTTCGACCCGGAGACCAACACCGCCCCCGTCCCGGCCTCCTTCAAGAAGAGCTACCAGGCCTTCATGGACGCCGAGTGGTGGCGCCTGGGCATCCCGGAGTCGATCGGCGGCCAGGTCACCCCGTCCTCGCTGATCTGGGCGTTCGCCGAGCAGATCCTCGGCTCGAACCCCGCCGTCTGGATGTACTCCTCCGGCCCGGCCTTCGCCGGCGTCATCGCCGAGGAGGGCACCCCGGAGCAGCTGGAGGTCGCCAAGCGGATGACCGACCGCCTCTGGGGCTCCACCATGGTGCTGACCGAGCCCGACGCCGGCTCGGACGTCGGCGCCGGCCGCACCAAGGCGATCAAGCAGGAGGACGGCTCCTGGCACATCGAGGGTGTGAAGCGCTTCATCACCTCGGGCGAGCACGACATGTCCGAGAACATCATCCACATGGTGCTGGCCCGCCCCGAGGGCGGTAAGCCGGGCACCAAGGGCCTCGGCCTCTACATCGTGCCGAAGTTCGACTTCGACTGGGAGACCGGCGAGCTCGGCGAGCGCAACGGCGTCTACGCCACCAACGTCGAGCACAAGATGGGCCTCAAGGCCTCGAACACCTGCGAGATGACCTTCGGTGCCAAGCACCCGGCCAAGGGCTGGCTGCTGGGCGAGAAGGTCGACGGCATCCGCCAGATGTTCAAGATCATCGAGTTCGCCCGGATGATGGTCGGCACGAAGGCCATCGCCACCCTCTCCACCGGCTACCTCAACGCCCTGGAGTACGCCAAGGAGCGCGTGCAGGGTGCGGACATCTCGCAGTTCCTGGACAAGACCGCCCCGCGCGTCACCATCACGCACCACCCGGACGTGCGCCGCTCGCTGCTGACCCAGAAGGCGTACGCCGAGGGCATGCGCGCCCTGGTCCTGCTCACCGCCTCCACCCAGGACGACGTGCTGGCCGCCCGCCTGCGCGGCGAGACCGACGAGGCCGCCGAGCGCCTGAACGACCTGCTGCTGCCGATCGTCAAGGGCTACGGCTCCGAGAAGTCCTACGAGCAGCTCGCCCAGTCCCTGCAGACCTTCGGTGGCTCCGGCTACCTGCAGGAGTACCCGATCGAGCAGTACATCCGGGACGCCAAGATCGACACCCTCTACGAGGGCACCACCGCGATCCAGGGCCAGGACTTCTTCTTCCGCAAGATCGTCAAGGACGGCGGCCAGGCGCTCACCGCGCTGTCCGAGCAGATCCAGAAGTTCCTCGGCTCGGCCGCGGGCGGCGACGCCCTGGCCGCCGAGCGCGAGCTGCTCGCCAAGGCCGCCGGCGACCTGGAGGCCATCGTCGGCAAGCTGCTCGCCGACCTCTCCTCGGTCGAGCAGGACGTCAAGAACATGTACAAGGTGGGCCTCAACACCACCCGCCTGCTGATGGTCTCCGGCGATGTCGTGGTCGGCTGGCTGCTGCTGCGCCAGGCCGCGGTGGCCCTGGCCAAGCTGGAGGCCGGCGCCTCGGAGAAGGACGTCCCCTTCTACCAGGGCAAGGTCGCGGCGGCCCGCTTCTTCGCCAGGAACATCCTGCCGACCGTCACCCCGCAGCGCCTGATCGCCGAGGGCATCGACAACGAGATCATGGAGCTGGCGGAGGAGGCGTTCTAGCCTCCGCCCACCCGGCGCCCGCCGTCACCCTCCCCGGGACGCTCCCCGGACTCCGTCCGGGGGACCCCCGTCGCGTGACGCCGCTTTGACCGCCTGACCCAACCCTCACGCCGAAGGGCCCGGTTCCGACCGGGCCCTTCGGTGTGCCCGGAGCCGTCGGCGGTCCTGCCATGACCGTCCGCGACCGGGCGCAACCGTTGGGTGCGTGACACCCTTCACGGCGTCAGTTCACGGTTCTGTCTGCGTTCTGCATCCGTTGGGAGGTTCCGAGTGTCATGTCCGTGTACGGGCATATGCTCAAGGTGCGAAGCCGACCCCCCATCCGGCCTCAGCCCTCCCTCGACTCAGGAGCAGCATGTCGACCGCCGCCCGCCAGGCCTTCTTCGACCGGACGCACACCGATGATCTGATCGCGTTTCTCGGTACCTCACCGTCGCCGTACCACGCGGTCGCCAGCGCCGCGGAGCGGCTGGAGAAGGCGGGCTTCCGGCAGGTCTCCGAGACGGACGCCTGGGACGCGGCGGCCGGCGGGCGGTACCTGATCCGCGGCGGCGCGCTGATCGCCTGGTTCGTGCCGGAGGGCGCCGGCCCCCAGACGCCGTTCCGGGTGGTCGGCACCCACACCGACTCGCCGAACCTGCGGGTCAAGCCGGTGCCGGACACCGGCTCGGCGGGCTGGCGGCAGGTCGCGGTGGAGATCTACGGCGGCGTGCCGCTGAACACCTGGCTCGACCGGGACCTCGGCCTCTCCGGCCGGCTCGCACTGCGCGACGGCAGCGCGCGGCTGGTGCAGCTGGACGAGCCGCTGCTGCGCGTGCCGCAGCTGGCGATCCACCTGGACCGCCAGGTCAACGAGGGCATGAAGCTCGACAAGCAGCGCCACCTCACGCCGATCTGGGGCCTCGGCCCGGTGGACGAGGGCTCGCTGATCGCGTACGTCGCGCAGCGCGCCGGCGTCGAGGCCGCCGACGTGGCCGGCTGGGACCTCATGACGCACGACGTCCAGCCCGCCTCCTACCTGGGCCGGGACCGCGAGCTGCTGGCCGGTCCGCGGCTGGACAACCTGCTCTCGGTGCACGCCGCCGCCGCCGCCCTGGCCGCCGTGGCCGCCGCGGCCGGGACGGACGGCGCCGAGCTGCCGTACATCCCGGTGCTGGCCGCCTTCGACCACGAGGAGACCGGCAGCGAGTCGGACACCGGCGCGCAGAGCCCGCTGCTCGGCAACGTCCTGGAGCGCTCCGTCTACGCGCGCGGCGGCAGCCCCGAGGACCGCGCCCGGGCGCTGGCCGGCACCGTCTGCCTCTCCTCCGACATGGGCCACGCCGTCCACCCGAACTACAGCGAGCGGCACGAGCCGGGGCACCACCCGATGCCCAACGGCGGGCCGATCCTGAAGGTCAACGTCAACAACCGGTACGCCACCGACGGCGTCGGCCGGGCGGTGTTCGCGGCGGCCTGCGAGAAGGCCGGCGTGCCGTGGCAGACCTTCGTCTCCAACAACGCGATGCCCTGCGGCACGACGATCGGCCCGATCACCGCGGCCCGCCTCGGCATCCAGACGGTGGACTGCGGCATCGCGGCACTCTCCATGCACTCGGCGCGCGAGCTGTGCGGGGCGGACGACCCGTACCTGCTGGCGAGCGCGATCAAGGCCTTCCTGGAGGGCTGAGCAGCGGCACGACGAAGGGCCCGGCACGCGCCGGGCCCTTCGTCGTGCGGTGCGGCGGCTACTCCATCCCGGCCAGCACCAGCGGCAGCCGGCGCGCGCCCTCGGCGACCAGCTTCACCGGCACGCCCCAGTCCTGCTGGTGCACGTGGCAGGCCGGGAACTCGATCTCCGGGTCGTCGTCGCAGGACGCGGCCATCGCCGAGACGTGCAGCACGCCCTCGGTCACCTCGTCGGAGAGCACCAGCTCGCGGGAGAGCGCGGAGTCCGCGCCCGCTCCGGAGACGAGCAGCTCCGGCGGGGTGGAGCTGACCAGCAGCCGGGTGGACGGGCCGTAGCGCTCGTCCAGCTTCTGGCCGGCCGGCGCCGAGAAGACCACGTCGAGCCGGAACGCGCCCGGCGCGACCTCGGTGGCGGCCCGCTGGGTGCGGTGCGCGACCGACTCGACCCGGACGGCCTCCTCGGGCAGCCGCAGCCTGGTCAGCCGGTGCCGGGCCGACTCGACCACCACGATGTCGCCGTCGACCAGCACCGCACCCGAGGGTTCGCGCAGGTCGGTGGCCAGCGTGGTGACCTCGCCGCTCGCCGGGTCGAAGCGGCGCAGCGCGTGGTTGTAGGTGTCGCTGACGGCCACCGAGCCGTCGGGCAGCACGGTGACGCCCAGCGGGTGCTGGAGCAGCGCCTGCTCCGCGGCGCCGTCGCGGTGCCCGAAGTCGAACAGGCCGGTGCCGACGGCGGTGTGGACGTCGTTCGTTCCACGTGAAACCCACCGGAGGGCGGAGGTCTCCGAATCGGCGACCCAGAGCCTCTCACCGTCCGCCGAGACGGCCAGGCCGGACGGCTGGGCGAACCAGGCCTCGGCGGCCGGTCCGTCGACCAGGCCCTCGTTGGTGGTCCCGGCCGCCACGCCGACGGTGCCGGCCGCAGGGTCGTAGGCCCAGAGCTGGTGGACGCCGGCCATGGCGATCCACACCCTGCCGTCGAACCAGGCCACGTCCCACGGCGAGGAGAGGTCCACATCGAGGGCCGGCCCCTCGGTGGCGGAGCCCTGCCACCACTGCCTGCCGGTGCCGGCCAGGGTGGTCACCTCGCCGTCCGACAGCCGGACGCCGCGCAGCGCGTGGTTGACGGTGTCGGCGACCACGACGTCGTACGGGGACCCCTCCGGCAGCAGCGCCAGGCCCTGCGGTTCGCTGAACCGGGGGGCGGTGCCGTCCACCAGGCCGCGCACCCCGTCGCCGATCCGGCGGACGACCGTCTCGCCGTCCTCGGCCAGCTCGACCAGCGAGTGGTGCCCGGAGTCGGCGACCAGGAAGTGCCCGTCGGGCAGCCGGACCGCCTTGCCGGGGAACTTCAGCTCGCCCGCGGTGGGCTCCGGCGCCACGTACGGGCCGTCGCCGCGGCGCAGCGTCCCCTTGGCGGCGTGCTCCGCCTCCAGCTCCTCCACCAGCCTGGCGATGGCGTGCGCGTGCCCCTCGCCGGCGTGCTGGGCGACCACGTACCCCTCGGGGTCGATCACCACCAGCGTCGGCCACGCCCGCACCGCGTACTGCTTCCACGTCGCCAGTGCCGGGTCGTCCAGCACCGGGTGGTGCACCTCGTACCGCGCCACGGCGTCCACCACGGCCTGGTGGTCGGCCTCGTGCACGAACTTCGGCGAGTGCACGCCCACGATCACCACGGTGTCGCGGTGCTTCTCCTCCAGCTCCCGCAGCTCGTCCAGGACGTGCAGGCAGTTGATGCAGCAGAAGGTCCAGAAATCCAGTACCAAAATGCGACCTCGGAGGTCGGCAAGGGTCAGGTCCTTGCCGCCGGTGTTGAGCCATCCACCGGCGCCGACCAGTTCAGGGGCGCGGACACGTGCACGAGAAGCCATGCCCCAATCAAACCCCACGCTTCCCGTCTGCATTCCGGTGCAGGGTGTCATGCCGTGGAGCGGGGCCTGCGCTGATGTTTGGCGGCCTTGTAAGCCGCGACCGATTTCCGGGACGAGCGCCAGACTCCGTCAGGGCCCTGCACGGCGTTCAGACGGCCGCGCTGGGCTGCCTGCCGGAGCGCTGCAAGGGACAACTCATCATCGATGAGCGCGGCGAGTGGGACCATCCTCGCGGGGCCGGCCACGTTGGGGACAATGAAGCGGTTGAGATTGTCCTCCATTGCCCGGGCGATCAGCTCGCCGAGGGCGCCGAAGTCACCCGTGTCCGCCCTGCGTAGCGCGGTCAGGTACGCGTCGCGCTGCCGCTTGAGGATGATGATCGGCGGATACCCGAGGCGGACGAGGACCAGGTTCATGACGAGTCGACCGGTTCGGCCGTTCCCGTCGAGGAACGGGTGGATTCGTTCGAACTGGTTGTGGATGCGGGCCAGTTCCTCGGGAAGGGGGCGGCCGAGATCCGTGCTCTTCTCAATCAGCTGGCCAAGAGCGCAGACCTCGGTAACCCACTGCTCGACCTGTGCCGGCACCAGCGGCCAGCGTGGCGGCGTCATCCCCTCGGCGAAGGGGGCGATGTCGTGCTCGCGGAAGTTGCCGGGGCCTTCGCGGTCGCCCGCGTCCGGGTGAGGTGCCACGTTCCAGACCGGCGTCATGGCCGCGTGGTGGATGTGCCGGATCTCGCCGAGGGTGACGAGGCGGCCGTCATGCCAAGCGTCCGGCTCCAGCGCCTGGCCGTAGACCCAGCGGGCGGCGTCAGCGTATCCCTGGACCTCGTTGTACTCGCTGAGCGGCTTGGCTCCGACGGCTCGACCTTGATCCAGGAGTGCTTGCACCTCGCGAAGGACCAGGGTGTTGCCCTCAAGCGCAGTGGAGTGGTGCGTCTCCTGATGCCAGATGTCGTCCCAGATCTCCTGGGCTTCTCTGGGACTGGGGAGTCCGCCGAAGCGCTCGTTCAGCTCGGTCAGCGCGCCGGTGAGTCGGTTGTAGACGGTACTGCGGCTGGGCCTGCCTCGTCCTGCCAACGTCGCTCTCCCCGGAGTTGATACATGCCATCGGTGGCTAATTGAACTTATCAACTTTGAGGGTTGCCGAGAGTCTGACCGGTGCATGTTGACCATGTAGCGGCAAGACCCCTACGAGAAGGCCCAGAAGTCCAGGATGGTGATCTTGCTGCGGAAGTCGGCGAGCGCCAGTTCCCTGCCGCCGGTTTCCGGCCGCCCGCGGGGTCCGTCGTTCCCGGTGCCCGTGTGGCGGTGCTTCACCCCGGGCGGACGATCGGGTCGAATGGCGGGCGGGGGGTCACACCCACGGGTCACGCCCACGGGTCACGCCCACGGGTCGCACCCGGGGGCACACCCACGGCGCACGCCCACGAACTGGAGGCGGTATGCGGTACCTGGTCAGGGAGAAGCTGTTCGCGATCGGTGACGACTACTGGATCGAGGACGACCACGGGCACAAGGCGTTCCTGGTGGACGGCAAGGTGCTGCGGCTCCGGCACACCTTCGAGCTGAAGGACGCCGGTGGCCGGGTGGTCGCGGTGCTGAAGGAGAAGGCGTTCACCGTCCGGGACGCGATGCGGATCGAGAACACCGACGGGGACACGGTCGCGACCGTCCGGGAGAAGCTGTTCACGCCGTTCCGCGACAAGTACCACGTGGAGCTGGCCGACGGCGGCGAGCTGAAGATCCACGGTGACCTGATCGACAAGGACTACCGGATCGAGAACGGCCACGGCGACGAGCTCGCCCGGATCTCCCGCAAGTGGTTCCGGGTCCGGGACACCTACGGCGTGGAGATCGCCGACGGGGCCGACACCGGCCTGCTGCTCGCGGTCGCGGCCTGCGTCGACCACCTGACGGAGGAGGACTGACCCGCGGCTACACGATGACGTGGGGCAGGAAGCGGGCGCCCTGGTGGGTGATCGGGCTGTCGTCCGTCTCGCGGATGCCGAGGCCCGCCGCCTCGCCGTCGACCACCCAGGCGCCGAGCACCGGGCGGTTGCCGTCGAAGTCGGGCAGCGGGTGGTACTGCTGGTAGCAGTGGCCCTCGGGGCCGTAGCGGTCCGGGTCGCCGGCCCAGTCGGCGAGCCGGGTCTCCCCGCCGTCCGGGCCGACGATCCGGATGCCGGCGCCCTCGCGGCCGAGCAGCGGCTTGGCCGCGTAGCCGGGGCCGTCCGGGCCGGCGAGCTCGCGCGGGCCGTCGAGGTGGGCGGGGAGCAGGTTGGGGTGGCCGGGGTTGAGCTCCCAGAGCACCGCCAGCAGCGCCTTGTTGGAGAGCAGCATCTTCCAGGCCGGCTCGATCCAGAGCGTGGAGCCGGTGCCGCCGCCGTGGTCGATGACGTCGAGCAGCTGCTCACCGAACTCGTCCTCGGTCAGCCACTCCCACGGGTAGAGCTTGAACGCGGCCCGGATGAAGCGGTGTTCGAGGTCGACGAAGCGGCCGGAGAGGCCGTCCCAGCCGATGTCCTCCATGGCGATGCCGACCGTCTCGATCCCGGCCTGCTCGGCGCACTCCTGGAGGTAGAGGGTGGTCATCCAGTCCTCGCCCTCGGTGTCGCCGCGCGAGTGCGCGAAGTGCACCGGGCCGGGCGGCAGCAGGTGCTTCTGCCGGGCCCAGGAGGCGACCAGCCGCTCGTGCAGCGAGTTCCACTGGTCGGCCGTGGTGCCGCCGCTCTTGCAGGAGTGGCTGTCCAGCACTTTCAGCGTGGCGGGGTCGACGCAGCGCTCGGCGGGCTGCTGCTGGAGGAGGAGCAGCCGGACAGGGCCAGCGCCAGGGTGCCGACCATGCCGAGGGCGACGAAGCCCGAGCGGCGTCGGGCGTCCGGCACCGGGGTACCGGATCCGGTGGCTGTGGCGGAGGGCGGTGGCGACGTCATGGCGCCCGATGGTACGCGTGGGGCCGGAGGATAAGGGAGGGGCCCCGCTTCCCCGGCCGGGCCGCGGCCCGATGGGATATGTTTTGCCGATCCTTGACCGTTGGACCCAGCCGGACCGGGCTGGAATCAGTGAGTGGACCGCGGGGGACAGACCTGTGAACGACATCCTGCACGGCCTCGGTGCGGCCGCCGCCTTCGGTGGCGTCGGCGTGGTGCTGCTGCTCCTCGGCGTCGGCCTGGTGGACGTGCTGACGCCGGGGAAGCTGGGCCACCAGATCTGGGTCGAGCGCAACCGCAACGCCGCCGTGCTGCTCAGCTCGGCGCTGCTCGGCATCGGCGGCATCGTCTTCACCGCGATCCTCTACACCTACGAGGATTTCGGGAAGGGCCTGGTCTCCACCGCCTGCTTCGGTGTGCTCGGGCTGGTGCTGATGGCCGTCGCGTTCTGGGTGGTGGACCTGCTCACGCCGGGCAAGCTCGGCGCGATCCTGGTCGACCCCGAGCCGCACCCGGCGGTCTGGGTCTCAGCCAGCTGCAACCTCGCAGTCGCGGCGATCGTGGCCGCGTCCATCGCCTGACGGCACCGGTCGTCCGACGGCACCCCTCGCTTGACGGCACGGGTCGTCCGACGGCACCGGTCGCCTGACGGCGGCTCACGCCGGGTGCGGCTGCCCGCCGAGGACGTGCTCGCGCCCCCAGGCGCCCAGCGGCGCCAGCGCCTCGTTGAGCCGGACCCCGGCCGCCGTCAGCGAGTACTCGACCCGCGGCGGCACCTCGTCGTACGACTCGCGGTGCACGATGCCGTCCGCCTCCAGCTCGCGGAGGTGGGCGGCGAGCACCTTCTCGGTGATGCCCGGCACCTGGCGGCGCAGTTCGCCGAACCGTCGGTTCGGGAGCTCCGCCAGCGCCCAGAGGATCAGCACCTTCCACTTGCCGCCGATCACGTCCATCGCGGCGTCGATCCCGCAGACGTACGCACCGGGCCTCGGAACCGTCGCCATGCCCCCACCTCTCCGGCCTGCTCGCTCACCTCAGGGTAACCACCCACTTCGAAGTGCGTACTTGATCGGCCCCGGGGCCGGCGACGAGCCTGATCCGCATGGCACGCAACACCGTTGACCCCGCTGCGAAGACCCCCCTCACCCTGCTCGGCCTCGGCGCGATGGGCGCCGCGCTCGCCCGGACCTGGCTCGCCGCCGGGCACCCGCTGACCATCTGGAACCGGACCCCCGCCCGGGCCGAACCGCTCGCCGCCGAGGGCGCGGCCGTGGCCGCCACCGCCGCCGAGGCGGTCGCGGCCAACCGGCTGCTGGTCGTCTGCCTGCTGGACGACGCCTCCGTCGGGGCGGCGCTGGACGGCGTCGACCTGACCGGCAAGGACGTGGTCAACCTGGTCACCGGCACCCCCGGCCAGGCCCGGGCCCGCGCCGAGTGGGCCCGCGCGCGCGGTGCCCGCTACCTGGACGGCGGGATCATGGCCGTCCCGCCGATGATCGGCGTCGCGGCGGCCGGCCCGTACGTCTTCTACAGCGGCTCGCCCGCGCTCTTCGAGGAGCACCGGGCCACCCTCGCCGTCCCGGCCGGCACCACCTGGGTCGGCGAGGACGACGGCTTCGCGGCCTTGCACGACGTGGCGCTGCTGAGCGCGATGTACGGCATGTTCGCCGGCGTCGCGCACGCCTTCGCGCTGATCCGCGAGGAGGCCGTGGCCCCGGCCGGCCTCGCCCCGCTGCTGACCTCCTGGATTACGGCGATGTCCGGCTCGGTGGCGAGGACCGCCGAGCAACTGGAGAGCGGCGACTACACCCGGGACGTCGTCTCCAACCTCGCCATGCAGGTCGCGGGCACGCCGACGTTCCTGCGCACCGCAGAGGAGCAGGGGGTCAGCCCCGAACTGATCGACCCCTACTTCCGGCTGATGCGGCGCCGGCTCGCCGAGGGCGGCGGCGACGAGGACCTCACCGGCGTGATCGACCTGCTGCGCGGAGCGGCCCGACCCTAGGGGCCGTCTTCCAACGACCGCCTGCCTGGCGACGGACCCTAGCCCGCCGCGCGGTCGGTGAGGGGGCGGCGGCGGAGGGCGGCGTCGGCGAGGGCGGGGGGCTGCCAGACGCCGTCGGGGCGGTAGAGGTCGGTGCCGGGCGGGACGATCGCGTCGATGCGGTCGAGGGCGTCGTCGTCCAGGACGAGGTCGGCGCCCTTGAGGGCCGCCGCCAGCTGCTCCGCGGTGCGCGGGCCGATGATCACCGAGGTGACGGCCGGGTGCGCCAGCGGGAAGGCGAGGGCGAGTTCGGGCAGGGTGCGGCCGAGGTCGTCGGCGAGCGCGGTGAACTCCTCGACGGCGTCGAGCTTGGCCGCGGTGACCGGCAGCGCCGGGTCGAAGCGGGCCGGGGTCAGGGCGGCCCGGCCGGTGGTGAGGTCGATCGGGCGGTTCCTGCGGTAGCGGCCGGTGAGGAATCCGGAGGCGAGCGGGCTCCAGGTCAGCGCGCCCATGCCGAGCCGCTGCACGGTCGGCAGCACGTCCCGCTCGATGCCGCGGGCGAGCAGCGAGTACGGCGGCTGCTCGGTGCGGAAGCGCGGCAGGTTGCGGCGTTCGGCGACGTGGTGGGCCTCGACGAGCTGCTCGGCGGGGAAGGTCGAGCAGCCGAAGGCGCGGATCTTGCCGGCCCGCACGAGGTCGCCGAGCGTGGAGAGGGTCTCCTCGATGTCGGTGGTGTGGTCGGGCCGGTGCACCTGGTAGAGGTCGATCCAGTCGGTCCGCAGCCGCCGCAGGCTCTCCTCGACCTCGCGGACGATCCAGCGCCGCGAGTTGCCGCCCCGGTTGCGGCCCTCGCCCATCGGGAAGTGCACCTTGGTGGCGAGGACGACGTCGTCGCGGCTGCCGTGGCTCTGCAGTGCCTTGCCGACGATCTCCTCGGACTCGCCGGCCGAGTACATGTCGGCCGTGTCGATGAAGTTGACGCCCTGGTCGAGCGCGGTGTGGATGATGCGGGCGCAGTCATCGTGGTCGGGGTTGCCGACCGCCCCGAACATCATGGTGCCGAGGCAGTACGCGCTCACCTCGATGCCGGTGCCGCCGAGGACGCGGTAGCGCAAGGTTCTGTCCCCCTGGTGGTGGATGGGTGGCCGTGTCCCGGGTGGGGGCGCGGCCGCTGGGCCCGAGGGTAGGGCCTGGAGTGCACTCAAGGGCAAGTGGTGGGCCGTCAGGACATGGCAAGGGGCGGGCCGTCGGGTGAGGAAAGTGGCGGGCCGTCAGGATGAGGGGCGGGTCGTCCCCCCGCCGGGGGAGCGGGTTCCCCCGGGGAGGGGAGGCCCGGGCGGGGCGGCCGGTGCGAGCTTGGGGGCATGACGGCAGCGAGCGGTTGGGCGACGGTGAGGGTGGCGGTGCGGGCGGCGGACGGCCGGGCGGTGATGGCCTGGGGTGTCGCGTACGCGGCCTTCGGGGCCGGCTGCGCGGTGAGCGGGACGGCGCTGTTCGGCGCGACCTGGCTGGGATGGGCGGTCGCCACGGTGGGCGCCGCCGCCTTCCTGACCGCGGCGGCGGTGGCGCGGGGCGGACGGGCCTCCCGGTTGCGGCCGGTGCTCCGGACGCTCTGCGTCCTGGCCGGCGCGGCGGCGTTCGGCCTGCTGATGGACGTCATCACGCTGGTCTTCAGCCAGGACGTGGACAGTTGGGCGGACACGGCGCACCGGGTGCTGTCCGCGCTCGGCGCCGTCCTGCTGGCGGCCACCGCCCGCACCGGTCGTCCGCCCGCCCGGACGGCCGGCACGGGTACGGCCCCGGCACCTTCGGCGGCCCCAGGGGGCGTCCAACTGGCCGCCCTGGCCGGGACATTGGCGTTCGCGCCGTACGTCGTGATGAAGACGACCTGGGCGGTGGGCGGGACGTTCGCGGGCCTGAGCGGTGCCGCGATGCTGGCCGACGCCGAGCGCAACGGTGCCTCCGGGCTCTGGCTCACCCTCGCCTCCTGGGGCGTCGACGCGACGGCGCTCCTGGCGGCGCTCGGCGTGTTCCTGCTCTGGGGCCTGGTCCGTCCGTGGGGCCAGGTCTTCCCGCGCTGGACCCTGCTGCTGCGCGGCCGCCGTGTCCCCCGCTGGCTGCCGCTCACCCCCGCGCTGCTCGGCGCCGCCACCCTCGCGCCGTACGGGATCCTCGGCGTCGGCTACGCGGCGCTCGGCACGACCGGCGTGGTGACCGTGCCGCGCGGGGACTTCCCCACCGAGGCGGACGTGCTGCTGGTCTGCTGGATCGGCCTCGGCGCCTTCGCCGTCTACGGTGTGGCCCTCGCGGTTGCCGCCCGCTCGTACTGGCGCCGCACCGGGTGACCGGCAGGGCGGTGCCCGGGCGGCGCCGCCGTTTGCGGAACCGGCAACAAATCTTGCCGGTGTCGCGGGGGCCGTCGCAGCCTGGCGGTGGAGGTGATCGCCGTGAGCGACAGGCAGGACAGTGCCGGCAGGACCAGCAGGACCAGCACGACCCGCACGACCGGCAGGGCGGGTGGGCATGGCAGGACCGGCGGGGCCGCGGCCGGCCAGGGCGCGGCGGCGGGGTTCGCCGTCAACCACCACCTCGTGGAGGAGGAGGTCGAACAGGCGCTCGCCGCCACCTCCCTCTGAAGTGCCGCCCTGAAGCCACCGATCCGAACGGAGTCAGCCATGCACCGCCCGCACCGCCACGACGCCCCCGAGTCCGCCCCCGTCGCCGCCGCCGCGCACGACCGCGACCACGACCACGGCCATGGGCACAGCCATGGTCATGGGAACGGCCACGGCCACCACGCGACCGACACGGACTGGTCGGCGCTCGCCGACCTCCTGGAGCGCGAGGGCGAACTGCACACCCCCGCATTCACCCAGGCCACCCAGTGGCTGGGCGAGTTGACGGCCCGCGCCCCCGTCGGCCGGGTGCTCGACGTCGGCAGCGGCCCGGGTGTCGTGGCGGGTCTGCTCGCCGACGTCTTCCCGGCCGCCGAGGTGGTCGCCGTCGACCGGTCGGCCGCTCTGCTGGCCCGGGCCGAGGCCCGCTCGTCCGGCCGCGTCGCCACCCGACAGGCCGATCTGCCCGACGAGTTCGGCCTGCTCGGTGCGGCCGACCTGATCTGGTCGTCCCAGGCGATCCACCATCTCGGCGACCAGCAGGCGGCGTTGGCCTCCCTGGCCGGTTCGCTGCGCCCGGGTGGGATGCTCGCGGTCGCCGAACGCGGGCTGCCGCTGCGGTTCCTGCCGCGCGACCTCGGCCTCGGCCGTCCCGGCCTCCAGGCCCGGCTGGACGCCGCGTACGAGGACGCCTTCGCCGCGATGCGTGCCCAACTCCCCGGCGTCGTCGACGAAGTGGAGGACTGGCCGGCCATGCTCTCCCGGGCCGGCCTCACCCCCACCGGCTCGCGTACCTTCCTCGTCGAGTGGCCGGCCCCGCTCGCGGCGCTCGCCCGTGAGCACCTGCACGCCCAACTCGAACGCCGTCGCGAGCAGTTGGACGGGATCCTGGCTGCCGACGACCTCGCCGCCCTGGATGTCCTGCTCGACCGTGACGCCCCGGCCGGCATCCTCGCCCGTCCCGACGCGTTCTACCTCGTCGCCGTCACCGTCCACACCGCCCGGGCGGCCGCCGCGGAGTAGGGGCCGGCGGCAGGGCAGGTGCGCGAGGCGCACCTGCCCTGCCGCCGGTCAGAGGCCGGATGCCAGCTTGAGGGTGACGGCCCCGGCGATGATCGAGGCGAAGGAGAGCAGCTTGGGGAGGGTGATCCGCTCCTTGTAGACCAGGGCGCCGAAGACGACGGTGCCGATCGAGCCGAGGCCGGTCCAGATGGTGTAGCCGACGCCGACGTCCAGCGTCCTGAGCGCGAGGCTGAGCGTGAAGATGCCGCCCGCGGCCGCGACCAGGGTGAGGACGGACGGCCAGAGCCTGGTGAAGCCGTTGGTGGCGTTGGTGCCGAGGGCGAAGGCGATCTCGAAGACGACGGCGATCGCGAGGAAGACCCAGGCCATGACGGTGTGCTCCTTGAGTGGTTGGGGGCGGTCGGGGTGGCGCTGCGCGGGGCGAGGAGGGCGTGCGGGATCAGGCGGTGACGGGCTGCTCGGAGCCGCCGGGCTTGTCGGCGGGCTCGTTGGCGACCTTGTCGGCGAGCTTGAGGCCGAGCACGCCGCCGATGATCAGGACGAAGGCCGCGGCCTTCCCGGGGTTCATGGACTCGTGGAAGATCACCGAGCCGAGGACGACGGTGCCGACCGAGCCGATCCCGGTCCACACCGTGTAGCCGACGCCGACGTCGAGGGTCTTCAGGGCGAGGCTGAGGAAGAAGATCCCGCCCGCGGCGGCCGCGGTGGTCAGCAGGGACGGTCCGAGCACGGTGAAGCCGCGGGTGGCGTTGGTCGCGAGGGCGAAGACGACCTCGAAGACCGAGGCGATGAGCAGGTAGATCCAGGCCATGGGAACCCCCGGGTGCATGGTGCGTCAGTTATTGCATGTATGTGCAAATTGATTTCGGCTGGGCAAGAGCATGCATGTACAAGTAACCTGTGTCAACCCGCCCCGCCTGCGCCAGGAGCAGCCCATGGCCTCGGAACCCCACCCCACCAGCGGCGGTGCACGCCCCCGCACTCCGGACGCTCCGGACGCCTCGGACGCCGGCCCGTCGGACTCCCGGATGTGGAGCCGGCTCACCGCCCTGCACGCCCACGTCGAGAGCCGCCTCACCACCGCGCTCCAGCGCCGGCACGGTCTCGGCCTCTCCGAGTACCGTGCCCTCGGCTTCCTCGCCGAGGCCCCCAAGGGCGAGCTGCGGATGCAGGACCTCGCCACCAGCCTCGGCCTCAACCAGAGTTCGGTCACCCGCCTGGTCGCCCGCCTGCACGCCGCGGACTTCACCTACCGGGACCTCTGCCCGGACGACAAGCGCGGCGTCTACACCGTCATCACCGCCACCGGCCGCGCCCGCCACCAGGAGGCCCGCGCCACCTACGAGGAGACCCTCACCGCGGCCCTGGACGAGGTGGCGGCCGCCACCCCCGACCTCGTCCCGCTCCTCACCACGGCCCGCCAGTCGCTCGGCTGATCGCGTCAGCCCCGCCCGGTGCGCCTTCGCGCCCGCTCCGGCTCACGGCCCCCGGTTCCCGGCCCCCGGTTCCCGGTTCCCAGCCCCTGGCTCCCGGCTCCCGCGCCCGCACTCGGCCCCCGCGCATGGGAGGTCGAGCCGGCCGACTTCCCGTGCGGCCCCGCCCGGCGGCGGGGCGGTACGGTCACCGCATGGCAGCCCCGAACCCCGATGTCGTCGTGGTGACCACGACCCACGACGCCGAGCCCGCGGCCCGCGCCCTGGCCGCCGCCGTGGTGCGCGAGCGCCTGGCCGCGTGCGCGCAGGTCTACCCCGTCCGGTCGGTCTACTGGTGGGACGGCGAGGTGCAGGAGGGCGCCGAGTGGCGCGTCGACCTGAAGACCCGCGCCGACCTCGCCGCCCGCCTGACCGCCTTCATCACCGAGCACCACACGTACGACACCCCCGAGGTCGTCGCCGTCCCGGTGGTCGCCGGCAGCAGCGGCTACCTCGCCTGGGTGGCCGCCGAGACCGCCCCCTGACGGGAAGCGCGCGGCCCCCGTCGCGCAGTCGCGACGGGGGCCGCCCCGCAGGTGTCCGTCCGGCGCCTACTCGCCGCCGAACCGGGAGGTCCAGCCGGCCAGGTCCTCGTCGGTGATCTTCGCGAACAGCACCGGCGGCACGGTGAACGCCGTCCCGGCCGGCACGAAGTCCAGCGCGCGCGCCTCCTCCGGGCTCACCCACGCCTGCGCACGCGCCGGGGCCCCGGCGGGCAGCGCGAAGGCGTCACGCATCGCCCGGGCCGCGGCCGGGATGAACGGCTCGGACAGCACCGCGTACAGGTGGATCAGGTTCATCGCCGTGCGCAGCGTCAGCGCGGCCGCCTCCGGGTCCGTCTTCACCTGGAGCCACGGTGCCTTCTCGTCCAGGTACGCGTTGCCCGCGCTCCACAGCGTGCGCAGGCTCTGCGCGGCCTTGCGGAAGTTCAGGGCGTCCAGCTGGGCCTCGTACTCGGCCAGCAGCTCGGCGATCTGCGCGCCCAGCCGCTCCTCCGCCTCGCCCGCCGCGTGCCCGGCCGGGACGTCGTCGCCGAAGCGCTTGCGGCTGAAGGAGAGCACCCGGTTGACGAAGTTGCCGAGGGTGTCGGCGAGGTCCTTGTTGACGACCGAGGCGAAGAGGTCCCAGGTGAAGCTGGAGTCGTCCGACTCGGGCGCGTGCGCCATCAGGAAGTAGCGCCAGTAGTCGGCCGGCAGCAGCTCCAGCGCGACGTCGGTGAAGATGCCCCGCTTCTGGCTGGTCGAGAACTTGCCGCCGTAGTACGTCAGCCAGTTGAAGGCCTTGACGTAGTCGACCTTCTTCCACGGCTTGCGCGAGCCGAGGATGGTCGCCGGGAACATCACCGTGTGGAACGGGACGTTGTCCTTGGCCATGAACTCGGTGTAGCGGACGGTCTCGTCGGCCTCGTACCACCAGGACTTCCAGTCCCGGACCTCGCCGTCGGCCGCCGCGTCCGCCCACTCCTTGGTGGCGCCGATGTACTCGATCGGGGCGTCGAACCAGACGTAGAAGACCTTGCCCTCCGCCGCCAGCTCCGGCCACACGTCGGCCGGCACCGGCACGCCCCACTCCAGGTCACGCGTGATCGCGCGGTCCTGCAGGCCCTCGGTCAGCCACTTGCGGGCGATCGAGGAGGCCAGCACCGGCCACTGGTCGCCGTGCTCGGCCACCCAGGCCTCGACCTGGTCGGTCAGCTTCGACTGGAGCAGGAACAGGTGCTTGGTCTCGCGCACCTCCAGGTCCGAGCTGCCGCTGATCGCCGAACGCGGCTCCAGCAGGTCCGTCGGGTCCAGCACGCGGGTGCAGTTCTCGCACTGGTCGCCGCGCGCCTTGTCGTACCCGCAGTGCGGGCAGGTGCCGACGATGTACCGGTCCGGCAGGAAGCGCCCGTCGGTGACCGAGTACACCTGGCGGATCGCCCGCTCCTCGATGAACCCGTTGGCGTGCAGCTCGCGCGCGATTTCCTGGGTGATCTCCCGGTTCTGCGGCGAGGAGCTGCGCCCGAAGTGGTCGAACGACAGGCGGAACCCGTCGTACACCGCCTTCTGCCGGTCGTGCGCCTGTGCGCAGAACTCGGCGACCGGCAGCCCCGCCTCCTGCGCCGCCAGTTCGGCCGGCGTCCCGTGCTCGTCGGTCGCGCAGATGTACAGCACCTCGTGCCCGCGCTGGCGCAGGTACCGCGAGTAGACGTCCGCCGGGAGCATCGACCCGACCATGTTGCCCAGGTGCTTGATCCCGTTGATGTAGGGGAGGGCGCTGGTGATCAGGTGCCGAGCCATCCTCGGATGCTCCAATTTCTCCCGCACGCACCCCTACCCCGGAGTGCCGTGACAGGCGCAGGGTCTGGGGGCCGCAACGGGAGTCCGACGCATCCGCCGGCTCCCGGGCTGCCACACAGAGCGAAGTTCCACTGTGGGCACCCCAATCCTATCGAAGCCCGGACCCGCTCCTCCCGCCCGTTTCACCCGGTGGACGGACGCCCCGCGTGCGGCGGTGAGGACGGGCCGCCGCCACCGCACCCCGTCCGGGCACCCCGTTCCCCGGCACGTGCGCCCCGGCACCATGCGCCCCGGGTCGGGCCACCGGCGGTTCCTGCGGTCAGGCCCGGCGCGCCCTCCGCCGGAGGCGCGCGCCCGGGCCGTCCGCGCCGCCCGGGCCGTCCGCGCCGTCCGCGCCGTCCGGGCCGTCCGGGCCGTCCGGGCCGTCCGGGCCGTCAGGCGACGAAGTGGTCGAACTCCCCGGCCTTCACACCGAGGAGGAAGGCCGCCCACTTGCGCGGGGTGGTGCGGACGATGATGCCGCCGGTGCCGGGATCGCGGATCTCGACCATGCCGTCCACGGTGCGGACTTCGAGGGACTCGTCGGATTCGCCGGTGGGCGAGGGCTTCTGCCAGTCGTTCATGGCTACCAGCCTGTCAGATCGCGGCACTTGGCGCGGCCGGTCGTCGGCGGGTGGGCCGGGTGCCGGCCGGAACGCTTGATCTCGCACAGGCGCCTGCCGATGGAGGAGGTATGGAACACATCGGGTCGGATGGCGGGGCCGTGCGGGCAGCGCGGGCCGTCGTGGCGGTCGGCGGCTGATGGCCGTCGTCCTGCTGGCCGGGCTGTTCGTCTCGCTGCTGTTCATGGGCTGGCTCGTGTGGCTGGTCAACTCGGTCCCGCGCGACGGGCGTTCGGCCGGCCGTGAGTTGACCTCGGGCCGTTCACGGGCCGGCGGGGAGAAGTAGGGGCCGCCCGGCCGGGGGTGCGGGCGGTCAGCCGGCGGCCAGCCTGGCGGTCAGCCGCTCGCGCGCGGCCGGCCACTCGTCGGCGAGCATCGAGAAGTACGCGGTGTCCCGCCAGACCCCG
The DNA here is from genome assembly GCF_002953255.1 of Streptomyces sp. CB01881. Lineage (GTDB taxonomy): Bacteria > Actinomycetota > Actinomycetes > Streptomycetales > Streptomycetaceae > Kitasatospora. The sequence continues at coordinate 6,492,499 of NZ_CP026498.1, read as the reverse complement.
TTGGCCCGCAGCTTCTCGCGCCGGTGGATGCCCTCGTACTGGGCGCCCAGCCGCTGGATCGCGTTGCGCGAGCGGTCGTTGAGGGCGTCGGTCTTCCAGAACACCCGTCCCATGCCCAGGTCCTCGAAGGCGTGGACGAGCAGCAGCAGCTTGGCCTCGGTGTTGACGGCCGTCCGCCACACCGACCGGGCGTACCAGGTGCCGCCGATCTCGACGTACTCGTCCGTCGCGTTGAACGCGTAGTACCCGGTGACGCCGACGGCACGGCCGCTCGCCAGGTCGATCACCGCGAACTTCACGGCGTTGCCCGCCGCCGCCTCGGCGATGCGGACGTCGAGGATCGCGCCGAGCTCCTCCTCGGTCGCCGGCGGGAGGTTCGGGATCCAGCGCCAGACCTCCGGGTCGGGGCCGACGGTGGCCCAGAGGTCGGGGAGGTGGCTCCGGCCCAGCGGCTCCAGGCGGACGTGGCGGCCGGTCAGGGTCACGGGTACGGGAAGCTTCGCAGTCATGATCCCGAAGGTAGCGGCACTATGCACTAGATGCAATGGGCTATTGCACTAGTGCAAAAGCTTGCGGGTGGGAAAAAGGCCGTGCGGGACGACGCGCGTCCCGCACGGCCTTCAGCCGGCTCAGATGAACGAGTTGATCTGGATCGTCTCGTCACGGCCCGGGCCGACGCCGATCGCCGAGATCGGCGCGCCGGACATCTCCTCCAGTGCCTTCACGTACGCCTGGGCGTTCTTCGGCAGCTCGGCGAAGGTCTTCGCCTTGCTGATGTCCTCGCTCCAGCCGGGCAGCGTCTCGTAGACCGGCTTGGCGTGGTGGAAGTCCGACTGGTTGTACGGCAGCTCCTCGACCCGCTTGCCGTCGATCTCGTAGGCGACGCAGACCGGGATCTGCTCCCAGCCGGTGAGCACGTCGAGCTTGGTGAGGAAGAAGTCGGTGAGGCCGTTGACCCGGGTCGCGTAGCGCGCGATCACAGCGTCGAACCAGCCGCAGCGGCGGTCGCGGCCGGTGGTGACGCCGCGCTCGCCGCCGATGCGGCGCAGGGCCTCGCCGTCGGCGTCCAGCAGCTCGGTCGGGAACGGGCCCGAGCCGACGCGGGTGGTGTACGCCTTCAGGATGCCGATGACCCGGTCGATCTTGGTCGGGCCGATGCCGGCGCCGGTGCAGGCGCCGCCCGCAGTCGGGTTCGACGAGGTCACGAAGGGGTACGTGCCGTGGTCGACGTCCAGCAGGGTGCCCTGGCCGCCCTCCAGCAGGACCACCTTGCCGGCCTTGAGCGCCTCGTCCAGGACGAGCGTGGTGTCGGCCAGGAACGGCTTGATCTTGTCCGCGTAGCCGAGGTACTCCTCCAGCACCAGCTCGGCCGGGATGGCGCGGCGGTTGTAGAGCTTGACCAGCAGCTGGTTCTTGTCGTGCAGCGCGGCTTCGATCTTCTGCTGCAGGATCGACTCGTCGAAGAGGTCCTGCACGCGGATGCCGACGCGGTTGATCTTGTCCGCGTAGGTCGGGCCGATGCCGCGGCCGGTGGTGCCGATCCGGCGCTTGCCGAGGAAGCGCTCGGTGACCTTGTCCAGGGTGCGGTGGTACGGCGTGATCAGGTGGGCGTTGCCCGAGATCAGCAGCTTGGAGGTGTCGATGCCGCGCTCGTTCAGGCCGTTGAGCTCGGAGAGCAGCACGCCCGGGTCGATGACGACGCCGTTGCCGATCACCGGCGTCACATTCGGGCTGAGGATGCCGGAAGGGAGCAAGTGCAGGGCATACTTCTGGTCGCCGATGACCACCGTGTGACCGGCGTTGTTGCCGCCCTGGTAGCGGACGACGTAGTCGACGGAGCCACCGAGGAGGTCGGTCGCCTTCCCCTTGCCCTCGTCCCCCCACTGAGCGCCAACGAGCACGAGTGCCGGCACAGGCGTACACCCCTTCCGGTTGGGGCATCCTGCGTAGGCCGCAGTCTGCCCCGAGATAGACGAAGCCCCTGGCGCAATAGCGCAAGGGGCTCTTGCACCGAGAGATTACCTGAGGAAGGACCGGTCGTGTCGTCCCTGTCCACGCCTGCAACCGGCGGCCCCGAGCCGCTCCTGCTGCTCCTCGACCCGGCGGCCCGGCAGACCGACGGCGAGTCGGTGCGGATCGCGAAGGACGTCCTCTGCGGAGGGGCGGACGTCAAGGTGGCGTATCCGGAGAGCCCGTCGGAGCTCGACCGGGTGCTTTCGCACCGGGGTCGGAGGCGACCGGTGGTGATCGGTTCCGATCTTGCGCTGCAACGGGTGCTCCAGGCCCTGTACCGGCAGCGTGAGCTGGGGGCGGACCCGGTGGGCATGGTCCCGGTGGGCCGGGCGAACGAGCTGGTGGCGGCCCGTGCGCTGGGCGTGCCGGGGGAGCCGGTGCCGGCCGCGCGGGCGGTCCTCTCGGGCGTGCCGCGCAAGCTCGACCTGCTGGTGGACGACGGTGGCGGGGTGGCGCTCGGCGGGGTCCGGATCTCCGGCGCCGGGGCGCGCCGGGTGGTGGGCCGGACGGGTGGCTGGCGTTCGCTATGGGCGAAACTGGCTGCGGCCGAGCAGGGGACCCCACTCACGTCCGACGGCGGGGCGGCCGGGGGCGCCGGCAAGGGCGAGCACAGCTCCCGGCTCCGCGTCGAGGCGGACGGGAAGCTCCTCGCCGATGTCCACCGCCCGGTCCGGGGGGTCCAGGTGACCCTGCCGGGCGGCGAGGCGGTCGGGGCCGGCGTCATGGAGATCGTCGTCCGCGCACCGGGCGCACTGGTGCGGGCCCGGGCGGCGAGCATCTCGGTGGCCGGGCGCGGGTTCGGCTACGAGGCCGACGGTCACCCGGTCGGCCCGGTCCGGGCCCGGACCTGGACGGTCCACCCGGGTGCCTGGGGACTGCTGCTGCCCGCCGTCTGACGGTTTCGGCGTCCGCCCGGCGCCCGGCGGCCGACGCCGCGGGGCCCGGGTGAGCAGGCTCACGTTCCCCGCCGTTCACCCGCACGTCGTCCGCACACGGAAGGCACCGGCGAGCCGCCGACAGCGCACCAACGGGCGCGAACCACAAGGCCATGCGCCTCCGGGGCGAATTCGGCCCCGCCGAAATCCGCACCTGGTAAGGGGTTTTGTCTACGCGCGTTGCCAAACGATCGCCCAACAATCCCGCCCGCCCGGGTTCCGGAAGCCTGTGCCAACTGCCCTAGACTCGAAGGCGTGCCACGTGGTGACGGAAGACTCAACCACGATCTTCTTCCCGGCGAGAAAGGCCCCCAGGACGCTTGCGGCGTCTTCGGTGTCTGGGCTCCCGGCGAGGAGGTCGCCAAGCTCACGTTCTTCGGCCTTTACGCCCTGCAGCACCGCGGTCAGGAATCCGCGGGCATCGCAGTGAGCAACGGCTCCCAGATTCTCGTCTTCAAGGACATGGGGCTTGTCTCCCAGGTCTTCGACGAGGCCTCCCTGGGGTCGTTGCACGGGCATATCGCCGTCGGACACGCCCGCTACTCGACCACCGGTTCCTCGGTCTGGGAGAACGCCCAGCCGACCTTCCGGGCGACCGTTCACGGTTCGCTGGCCCTCGGGCACAACGGAAACCTGGTGAACACCGCCGAACTGGCGGCCATGGTCGCCGAACTCCCCGGCGAGGAGCACGTCTCCCGCTCGGGCCGGACGGCCGCGACCAACGACACCGACCTGGTGACCGCCCTGCTCGCAGGCCACCCCGACCTCTCCATCGAGGAGACGGCCAAGCTGGTCCTGCCCAAGGTCAAGGGCGCGTTCTCGCTCGTCTTCATGGACGAGCACACGCTCTACGCCGCCCGCGACCCGCAGGGCATCCGCCCGCTGGTGCTCGGCCGGCTGGAGCGCGGCTGGGTCGTCGCCTCCGAGACGGCGGCGCTCGACATCTGCGGAGCCTCCTTCATCCGCGAGGTCGAGCCCGGCGAGCTCATCGCCATCGACGAGAACGGCATGCGGACCTCCCGCTTCGCCGAGGCCAAGCCCAAGGGCTGCGTCTTCGAGTACGTCTACCTGGCCCGCCCCGACACCTCCATCGCCGGCCGCAACGTGCACCTCTCCCGCGTGGAGATGGGCCGCAGGCTGGCCGCCGAGGCGCCCGCCGAGGCCGACCTGGTGATAGCGACCCCGGAATCCGGGACGCCGGCCGCCATCGGCTACGCCGAGGCCAGCGGCATCCCGTACGGCTCCGGCCTGGTGAAGAACGCCTACGTGGGCCGCACCTTCATCCAGCCCAGCCAGACCATCCGCCAGCTGGGCATCCGGCTCAAGCTCAACCCGCTGCGCGAGGTCATCCAGGGCAAGCGCCTGGTCGTCGTGGACGACTCGATCGTCCGTGGCAACACCCAGCGCGCGCTGGTGAAGATGCTGCGCGAGGCCGGCGCGGCCGAGGTCCACATCCGGATCTCCTCGCCGCCGGTGAAGTGGCCCTGCTTCTTCGGCATCGACTTCGCCACCCGCGCGGAGCTGATCGCCAACGGCATGACCATCGAGGAGATCGGCCGCACGCTGGGCGCCGACTCCCTCTCGTACATCTCGATCGACGGCATGATCGAGGCCACCAAGCAGCCGAAGGACCGGCTCTGCCGGGCCTGCTTCGACGGGGAGTACCCGATGGAGCTGCCCGACCCGGCGTTGCTCGGCAAGCTCCTCCTGGAGGCCGAGATCAAGGGCGGCCAGCAGCCGCCGGCGGTCCGCGGCAAGCCGACCAGCGGCAGCGACCTGGACGGCGTCCAGTCCCTGCTCGGCGGAGCGGGCGCGGCCGACGCCCTGCGCCGCCCGTAACGACCCGACGGTGGGGTCCCGGAACCCGGGGCCCCACCGCTGTTCCATCCCCCTGACCCACGAGGGCACCAAGACCCGCGGGGGCACAGACCCGAAAGGGCCGCACCGCAGTGACCACGAACCAGAACGGCGCCACCTACGCCGCCGCCGGCGTCGACATCGAGGCGGGCGACCGCGCCGTCGAGCTCATGAAGCAGTGGGTGAAGAAGGCCAACCGCCCCGAGGTGGTCGGCGGCCTCGGCGGCTTCGCCGGGCTCTTCGACGCGTCCGCCTTCAAGCGCTACGAGCGGCCGCTGCTGGCCTCGGCCACCGACGGCGTGGGCACCAAGGTCGCCATCGCCGCCGCCATGGACAAGCACGACACCATCGGCCACGACCTGGTCGGCATGGTCGTCGACGACCTGGTGGTCTGCGGTGCCGAGCCGCTGTTCATGACCGACTACATCTGCGTCGGCAAGGTCGTGCCGGAGCGGGTCGCCGCGATCGTCAAGGGCATCGCCGAGGGCTGCGCGCTGGCCGGCTGCGCCCTCGTCGGCGGCGAGACCGCCGAGCACCCGGGCCTGCTCGGGCCGGACGAGTACGACGTCGCGGGCGCCGGCACCGGTGTGGTCGAGGCGGACGCGCTGCTGGGCGCGGAGCGCGTCCGGGCCGGCGACGTGGTGATCGCGATGGCCGCCTCCGGCCTGCACTCCAACGGCTACTCGCTGGTGCGCCACGTGCTGCTGAACGAGGCCGGCTGGAAGCTGGACCGCAAGGTCGAGGAGTTCGGCCGCACCCTCGGTGAGGAGCTGCTGGAGCCGACCCGGATCTACTCGCTGGACTGCCTGGCGCTCACCCGCGCCACCGAGGTCCACGCCTTCTCGCACGTCACCGGTGGCGGCCTGGCGGCCAACCTGGCCCGGGTCATCCCGGACGGCCTGCACGCCCGCCTGGACCGCGGCACCTGGACCCCGCTGCCGGTCTTCCAGACCGTCGCCGAGGTCGGCAAGGTGGCCACCCTGGAGATCGAGAAGACGCTCAACATGGGCGTCGGCATGGTCGCGGTCGTCCCGCCGCACTCGGTGGACGTCGTGCTGTCGATCCTGGAGGACCGCGGCGTCGAGGCCTGGCTGCTCGGCGACGTCGTGGAGCGCGCGGACGAGCACGACGGCGGCGCGGCCCTCTACAACGCGTACGAGGGCTTCACGGCCGGCTGAGCGGCCGCCTGAGCACGGCAGAGGGCCCCTCCACCGGAGGGGCCCTTTCCGTACGGCGGCCGGCCGCGCGGGGTGCCCGGCGGTCGCCGGGGGGAGCCGCACGGGAGGCCCGGACGGGAGTCCCCGACGGGGTGAACGCACGCGGGAACGGCGAAAACCGGCCCGGCGCCGGGGGCGCACGGGCCGGTCAGGCCAGACTGGGACTACGCGCGGCGGCGGGCCCGGGAGGGCCCGGTACCCGAATCGGCGTCGTCGTCCTCGTCGTCGGCGGCGTAGCGTGCCGCGTACTCCGCGTAGGGGTCGTCGTCCTCTTCTTCCTCGATCGGCTCAGGCTCGATCGAGGCGGTGGAGGGCGATACGCCCAGCTCGCTGGACAGACGATTGGCGTCGAACCCGCCGCTGTTGTACTTCAGCTCGCGGGCGACCTTCGTCTGCTTGGCCTTGGCCCGGCCGCGCCCCATGGGTCGACCCCCTCAACGATGGGGCTCACGGCCCCGAGTCTGACACGTGTTCATGATCAGGAGCGGTCTGCCCGAATGGGGAGAACCGTCCCTTGGAGCATTAACGGTACCTGTTTCTGCCGCTGGACGGTACGTCGTCGGTGTGACGTGGCGCGCACCGGCCGCACCCGCGACCAGGTCGTCCCAGGTCAGGGGAGGTTTTGCGGCATTTTGCGCGCCGTCCGTAGGTGTCTCAGGTCCGTTGTTCCCGGATCGATTATCCCCCCTTAGGGGGCCTTGGATCACCCGATCGGGCGCAGAAGTGAGAATCCGGTTCCACATTGTGATGCGCGGGGGCGGACGACCGACCCCGCGCATCACCGGACCGCTCCGCCGGGATCAGGCGCGGCGGGCGCCGGGCAGCAGCACCGAGCGGAGCGCGCTGATCTCGCGCATCCGCTTCTCGGCCAGACGGTCGGCGGCGACGGCCGGCGGGACGCCGTCGGCGGTGGCCCGGGTGAAGATCTCCAGGGTGGTGTCGAAGATCTTCGTGGCCTTGTTCTTGGCCCGCTCGAAGTTGAAGCCCTCGATCTCGTCGGCGACCTGGATCACGCCGCCCGAGTTCACCAGGTAGTCCGGGGCGTAGAGGATGCCGCGGTCGGCGAGGTCCTTCTCGACGCCCGGGTGGGCCAGCTGGTTGTTGGCCGCACCGCAGACCACGGAGGTGCCGAACTCGCCGAGCGCGGCCACCGAGTCGTCGGTCAGGGCGCCACCGAGGGCGCAGGGGGCGTAGACGTCCAGCTTGGCCTGGAGCAGGGCGGCGGTGTCGGCGACCACCTCCACCTCCGGGTGGGCGGCGCGCACGCGGTTGACGGCGGCCTCGGAGACGTCCGTGACGACGACGGTGGCGCCGTCCGCGACCAGGTGGCCGACCAGGTAGTGGCCGACCTTGCCGACGCCCGAGACGCCGACGCGCTTGCCGCGCAGGGTCGGCTGGCCCCAGCGGGCCTGGGCGGAGGCGCGCATGCCCTGGAAGACGCCGAAGGCGGTCAGGATGGAGGAGTCGCCGGCGCCGCCGTTCTCGGGCGAGCGGCCGGTGACGAACTCGGTCTCGCGGGCGATGACGTCCATGTCCTGGACGTAGGTGCCGACGTCACAGGCGGTGATGTAGCGGCCGCGCAGGGACTCGACGAAGCGGCCGTAGGCGCGGAGCATCGCCTCGTTCTTGTCCTTGTTCGGGTCGCCGATGATGACGGCCTTGCCACCGCCGAGGTCGAGCCCGGCGAGCGCGTTCTTGTAGGACATGCCGCGCGAGAGGTTCAGTGCGTCCTCCAGCGCCGCCTCCTCGGAGGCGTACGGGAAGAAGCGGGTGCCGCCGAGGGCCGGGCCCAGCGCGGTGGAGTGGATGGCGATGATCGCCTTGAGCCCGGAGCTGCGGTCGTGGCAGAGGACGACCTGCTCGTGGCCGTCGCCGGGGGCGCCGTCCTGCTCGGTACGGAAGATCCTGCTGAGCACACCGGGTGCGGGGTGCGTGGCGGATGCGGTCTGTACGTCGGTCACTGTGGTGACTCCAGTATCTGAGGCCCGCTGCTGTGGTGCGGGCGCCTATGGCGAAGCGTAGTCGCGGGGGCGCCTGGGATCCGCCCTCTTGCCCGAGCTTGGGGCGGTTGTCCGCGTGGTGAGACGGGGGCGTGCGGAGTGCGTTCGCGAACGGTTCCCGGCCGGAGCCCTCCCGGTGGACGGCCGGTGCGTGCGACGATGCAGCACGTGACCGTCGTACGCACATCCGTACTTCCGCCCTACGCCGCCCACCTGCGGGTCTACGAGCCGCTGGCCGCCTACCCGGAGCCGGAGCGGGCGCACTGGCAGGCCTATGCGGCGGAGCGCGGTCCGGACGCGGCGGAGGCCGGGCAGCCGGTGGCCGCGGCGGTGCTGGAGGAGCAGCGGGCCGCGCTCGCGGAGTTGGTCGGCCGCACACCACGGCCGCTGCCGGAGCGGGAGAGCGAGCGGGCCTTCGTGCGCTCGCTGGACGGGGTGCTCTACGTCTGCCCGTGGGCGACCCGGTTGCGCAGCTGGCAGGCGCTGGAGGAGCTGCGGACGGGTGCGCCGGTGGCCCTGGTGGACACCGCGCTGCCGCCGGCGACCAGGGAGGCGGCGGAGGCGGACCGGGAGCGCTGGCGGGCCGAGCACCCGGACGCCCGGCCGTGGATCCTGACCAGCCGGTGGGAGGTGCCGGTGCGGTGGTTCCTGCCGTTCGGGGAGGAGGACCGCTGCTTCGTGCCGGCGGGGGCGGCGGAGGAGGGGACGGGGCGGCCGGGGGAGAAGGCGGCGCTCTTCTACCTGACGCCGATGGCGCAGGCGCGCCGGCGGGTGGCGCGGGCGTACCGGGCGCTGCGCGAGGCGGTGCCGGAGGGGGAGCTGGTGCGAGGGGCGGAGCGGGTCGGGCGGTGGCTGGAGGAGTTCCACCCGCGCTCGCTGGTGGAGCTGGACTACGGGGGACTGGTGCATCTGCTGGGGCCGGAGCGGTTGCTGGCGGACCGTTCGGCGGGGGAGCTGGAGGACGGGCTGCGCGCACTGCGGGCGGGCGACGCGGCGGAGGCGGAGCGGGCCTACGAGGAGCTGGCGGGGCGCTGGCGCCGGGTCCTGGCGCTGCGGTACGCGAACTGACCGCCTCCGCGGGCCGGGCGGGCGTCTCCCGGGCTGGTGCGGGCGCCCGGGGTGTCGGGAAGGGCGGCGCCGGCGGGGTCGGCGGGCCCTGCTGAGGGGGCGTCACCGCTGGCCGGGGTGGGTGTCGGTGGTACTTGTAAGACTGTAAGAGTCCTACGGCCCGACCCACATGACCAAGGTCCCGGTTCGGGTCAATACCTGTCGAACGTGACACTACTCACCGTTGACGCGAACTTACCCCTATGTGCAAAAATGGGACAACCAGCCCAACTTCACGTGAGCGTGCCCACTTTTGGGTGGTTCTGGACTCGATGCGTGCTTTGCGAGGAAACGACAGGTCTGGTCACCTCGTAACCGGATGTCACTATAAGGTGACTGCCCGTTATGGGGTGGTCCATCGCTATCCGTCAGCCTTGAACCCGTGAGGGGTCAATTTTGGCGGTTTGGTCGATGGGGCTGGACGGATGGTGTAGTTGTAGACACCAGGACAAGCCGTTCGTCCTATAACCGACTCGGCCCGTCTATGCCATTTCGGGCATCGCGGGCCAAGGTGCAGAATTTGAAGGATAGAACCGCCCTGGTTCGGTTCTCCCGAGGAGGCCGCTCATGACCGCTCGTACCCCTGATGCTGAACCTCTGCTGACGCCGGCAGAGGTCGCCACCATGTTCCGCGTGGACCCCAAGACGGTTACCCGTTGGGCCAAGGCGGGCAAGCTCACGTCCATTCGCACCCTCGGCGGCCACCGCCGTTACCGCGAGGCGGAGGTGCGCGCTCTGCTGGCCGGTATTCCCGCTCAGCGCACCGAGGCCTGATAGGCCGAAGGCTCTTTCAAAGGGGCCGCTTACCGGACTCCGCCGGGTCCGGTAAGCGGCCCCTTTGCCGTGCCCGGAGCGCGTCGGCGTTCCCGTCCGACGGTACGGAATGCTGAACTCCGGATAACGATTTGATGCTTCGGGGGCGGGGGGGATTTACAGTGAATAGCTGTGCAATTTTACATATTAAATTAGCGCCCGCCCGGAAGGGGCCCCGCCCGGGCGCTCTCGGGAAAAGGGAAGTGACGACAGTCACACGGACTGTCACTTGTGGTCTAGACCTAGCTCGGGGTAGGGGAGGGGCCGGACAAAACGCGAGAGGCCCGGAACCAAACGGTTCCGGGCCTCTCGGCGACGGCGATCCCGACGGGACTTGAACCCGCGACCTCCACCTTGACAGGGTGGCGAGCTAACCAACTGCTCCACGGGACCAGAGTTTTCTGATCCGTTCGCTTTGCTTGCCGCGCTGCGAACAAGACAGATCGTAGCCCATGGTGGGCCCCCAGGTCGAACTGGCTCCTGAGGGCCCCCGCCCAGCTCAGCGGCCGGCCCGCGGGCCGGCCGCTGAGCTGGGCGGGAAACGGCTCAGAGCGTGGCCCTGGCGGCCTCCATCGCCTTGGCGATCCGCTTCTCCGAGACGGGCGTCGGCGTGCCGAGCGACTGCGCGAAGAAGCTGACCCGCAGCTCCTCGATCATCCAGCGGATCGCCCGCACCTCCGGGGAGGGCTCCTGTCCGGCCGGCACGGCCGCCAGCAGCTCCCCGTACTCCTGCTGCACCTGCTGGACCTTCAGCAGCTGCTGGGCGTCCCGCTGCGGGTGGTTGGGCAGCGCCTCCAGCCGGCGGTCCACCGCCAGCAGGTAGCGCTTGAGGTCCGTCAGCCGCTGCCAGCCGGTCTCGGTGACGAATCCCGGGTGCACCAGCGAGGCCAGGTGCAGCCGGATGTCGTTCACCGCCGTCAGCAGGACCGGGCTGCTCACCGACTTCAGCCGGGTCGACGCCTTGTGGAAGGCGATCAGCGCGGTGGCGGTCTTGAGTGTGGTGTCCGCCGAGAGGTCGTAGAGGTCGGCCCGCACCTTCTCGTGCAGCTTGCCGAAGGCCGCCTCGTCCCAGGCCGGTCCGCCGGACAGGGTCATCAGCCGGTCGGTGGCGCAGGCCACCACGTCCTCGAACATCGCCGGGACCGAGCCGTGCGGGTTGTACGAGAGGGCGAGCTTGGCCTGGTTGCCCAGGCGGCCCTGGATCGACTTGGCGGGCGAGTTGGTGGTCAGCATCAGCAGCCGCCGGGTGCCCTCCCACATCGCCTTGGCCTGGGCCTGCGGGGTGTCGAACAGCTTGATGCCGACCGCGTCCCGCTCGTCCACCAGCGCCGGGTAGGCGCGCAGCGAGTGGCCGCGCGAGCGCTGTTCGAAGGTGCGCTGGAGCACGGGCAGCGAGGCGGGCCAGGCGGTCAGCCCGGACTGCTCGATGCCCTGGCCGGACGCGGCCGAGGAGAGCGTCTCCTTCAGCTTGGGCTTGAGCCGGAGCCGCAGCTCCTCCAGGTCCTTGGACTCGGCGAGCTTCTTGCGGCCGTCCACCACCCGGAAGGTCACCTTGAGGTGGTCCGGCACCCGGTCGTCGTCCCAGGCCTCCGGCGGGACGGTGACCGCCGTCAGCCGCTTGAGGACGTGCTCCAGGGTCGGCAGCAGGGGCTCCTGGCGGTCCTTCACCTGGCGCAGTGCCGCCTTGGCGAAGTCCGGTGCCGGGACGAAGTTGCGCCGGACCGCCTTGGGGAGGGACTTGATCCAGGCGGTGACCAGCTCCTCGCGCAGGCCCGGGATCTGCCAGTCGAAGCCCTCCGCGGTGACCTGGTTGAGCACCGGCAGCGGGATGTGGACGGTCACGCCGTCCGCGTCGCTGCCCGGCTCGAACTGGTAGGTCAGCTGGAAGCGGAGCTTGCCCTGCTGCCAGTGGTCCGGGTAGTCCGCCTCGGTGACGCCGTCCGCGGCGTCGTTGATCAGCATCGACTTCTCGAAGTTGAGCAGGTCCGGCTGGTCGTGCCGGGCCTTCTTCCACCAGGAGTCGAAGTGCCGGGTGGAGACGATGTCGTCCGGCAGGCGGCCGTCGTAGAACTCGAACAGGGTCTGGTCGTCGACCAGGATGTCCCGGCGGCGGGCCCGGTTCTCCAGCTCCTCGACCTCGCTGAGCAGCTTGCGGTTCTCGGCGAAGAACCTGTGGTGGGTCTCCCAGTCGCCCTCGACCAGTGCGTTGCGGATGAACAGCTCGCGGCAGAGCTCCGGGTCGATCCGGCCGTAGTTGACCTTGCGCTGGGCGACGACCGGCATCCCGTAGAGGGTCACCTTCTCGTACGCCAGCACGGCGCCGGCCTTCTTCTCCCAGTGCGGCTCGCTGTAGCTGCGCTTGATCAGGTGGCCGGCCAGCGGCTCCACCCACTCGGGCTCGATCTTGGCGTTGATCCGGGCCCAGAGCCGGGACGTCTCGACCAGCTCGGCGGACATCACCCAGCGCGGCGGCTTCTTGAACAGGCCCGAGCCGGGGAAGACCGCGAACCGCGCACCGCGCGCACCGCCGTACTCGCGCTTCTCCACGTCGAACAGGCCGATGTGGGAGAGCAGGCCGGCCAGCAGCGACTGGTGGATCCGGTCGGAGTCCGGCTCGGCGTCGGGGTCCGGCTCCTCGATCGTGACGCCGAGCTGCTTGGCGACCGTGCGCAGCTGGGAGTAGATGTCCTGCCACTCCCGTATCCGCAGGTAGTTCAGGAACTCGGCCTTGCACATCCGGCGGAAGGCCGAGGAGGAGAGCTCCTTCTGCTGCTCCCGCACGTAGCGCCACATGGCCAGGTAGGAGAGGAAGTCGGAGGTCTCCGACTGGAAGCGGCGGTGCCGGTCGTCGGCGGCCTGGCGCTTCTCGGTGGGGCGCTCGCGCGGGTCCTGGATGGAGAGCGCGGCGGCGATCACCATGACGTCGCGGACGCAGCCGTTCTTGTCGGCCTCCAGCACCATGCGGGCCATCCTCGGGTCCACCGGGAGCTGGGCGAGCCGGCGGCCGAGCGGGGTGAGGCGCTTGCGGACGTCCTTCTCGTTCGGGTCGAGGGCGCCGAGCTCGTGCAGGAGGCTGACGCCGTCCTTGATGTTGCGGGAGTCCGGCGGGTCCAGGAACGGGAAGGCGGCGATGTCGCCGAGGCCGGCGGCGGTCATCTGGAGGATGACCGAGGCCAGGTTGGTGCGCAGGATCTCGGCGTCGGTGAACTCGGGGCGGGAGAGGAAGTCCTCCTCCGAGTACAGCCGGATGCAGATGCCGTCCGAGGTGCGGCCGCAGCGGCCCTTGCGCTGGTTGGCGCTGGCCTGGCTGATCGCCTCGATCGGGAGCCGCTGCACCTTGGTGCGGTGGCTGTAGCGGGAGATGCGGGCGGTGCCCGGGTCGATCACGTACTTGATGCCCGGGACGGTGAGGCTGGTCTCGGCGACGTTGGTCGCCAGGACGATCCGGCGGGAGTTGGAGCGCTGGAAGACCTTGTGCTGCTCGGCCGAGCTCAGCCGGGCGTAGAGCGGGAGGACCTCGGTGAACTTCAGTTTCAGCTTGTTGAGCGCGTCGGCGGTGTCGCGGATCTCGCGCTCGCCGGAGAGGAAGACCAGGATGTCGCCGGGGCCCTCGGCCTGGAGCTCCTCGGCGGCCTCGCAGATCGCCTGGATCTGGTCGCGGTCCCGGTCGGCCTCGGTGGAGTCGTCCTCGGCGTCGGCGTCGTCGACGACCGGGCGGTAGCGCACCTCGACCGGGTAGGTGCGGCCGGACACCTCGACGATCGGGGCGTCGTTGAAGTGACGGGCGAACCGCTCGGGGTCGATGGTCGCCGAGGTGATGACGACCTTGAGGTCCGGGCGGCGGGGCAGCAGCTGCTTGACGTACCCGAGGATGAAGTCGATGTTGAGGCTGCGCTCGTGGGCCTCGTCGATGATCAGGGTGTCGTACTGGCGCAGCTCGCGGTCGGTCTGGATCTCCGCGAGCAGGATGCCGTCCGTCATCAGCTTGACCAGGGTGTCCTGGCCGACCTGGTCGGTGAACCGGACCTTCCAGCCGACCGCCTCGCCGAGCGGGGTGTTCATCTCCTCGGCGACGCGCTCGGCCACCGTGCGGGCGGCGATCCGGCGGGGCTGGGTGTGGCCGACCAGGCCGCGCACCCCGCGGCCCAGCTCCAGGCAGATCTTCGGGATCTGCGTGGTCTTGCCAGAGCCGGTCTCGCCCGCCACGATCACCACCTGGTGGTCGCGGATCGCGGCGAGGATCTCGTCCTTCTTCTGGCTGACCGGCAGCTCGGCCGGATACGTGATCTTCGGGACGGCGGCCCGGCGCTGCTCGACCAGCAGCTCGGCGCGGTCGATGTCACCGGCGATCTCGTCGGCGATCTTCTGGCGTGCGTCGGGCTTGCGGACCCGGCGGGCGCCCTCCAGCCGGCGCCCGATCCGCACCTCGTCGCGCAGTGTCAGCTCGGGGAGGCGGGCGGCCAGCTCGCCGATGCTGGGCCCCTGGGCGGGGGCGTCGGCGGACTGGACTGCGGGAGAACTCACGGCGGGCATCCCTCTAGGTTCGCAAGGAGATGCGGCGGCGCGCACCTCGGTTTTCGAGCCCCTCCAGTGTCACAGCCGCCGCGGGGGATGTGCGAACCCCGTCCGGGGCGTCGTTCGGACGGCGGTGCGGGGGCGGTGCGGGGGTGGTGGGGGAGCGGCCGGCGACGGTCCGGGCGGTCCGGGCAGGGCGGCGGGCAACGGGTTCGGGGCGGCGGGCAACGGTTCGGGGCGGCGGTGGGCTCTGGGGGGATGAGGAGGTGCTCATGGGAGCCCAGAAGACCGAGCGGGACGACGAGTTCCGCGCGTTCACCGGTGCCGCCTGGCCGCGGCTGCTGCGCACGGCGTACCTGCTGGCGGGGGACCGGTACTCGGCGGAGGACCTGGTCCAGCAGGCCCTGGAGCGGGCCTACGTCGCCTGGGGCAGGGTCCGCCGGACCGGCGATCCGCACGCGTACGTGCGCCGGATCCTGGTCAACGAGCACGCCCGGCGGTTCCGCCGCAGAGTGCCGGAGCACCTGGTCACGGCCGTGCCGGAACAGGCCGGGCCGGACGGCCTCGGCGGGCTGGACGAGCGGGCGGCCCTGCTGGCCGCGCTCGCCACCCTGCCGGCGCGGCAGCGGCAGGCGGTGGTCCTGCGGTACTGGGAGGACCTCAGCGAGGGCCAGACGGCCACGGCGATGGGCTGCTCGGTCGGGACGGTCAAGAGCCAGGCGTCCAAGGGGATCGCCAAGCTCCGGGCCGCCACCTCACTCATCGGGATGACGAGCATCGGAGGAACGGTATGAGCGGGCAGGACGAGAACGTCGTGGCGCGGAGCCTGGCCGGGCTGGCCGAGGGCGTGGAGATCGGGCCGGTGCCCTACGACCGGGTGCTGGCGGGCGGCCGCCGCAGGCGGCTGCGGCGGCGGTCGGCCGCGGCGGGGGCGCTGGCGCTGGCCGTGGTCGCGATGGCCGGGGGCGGCGTCGTGCTGGGCGAGGGCGGCGGCGGAGCCGGTGCGGCCAAGGTGATGACGGCGGCGGCCGGGCCGGGTGCGTCGGGTGCCGGTGCGAGTCCGGGGACGGCGGCCTCGGTGGCGGTCCCGTCGGCCCGGCCGACGGCCACGGTCTCGGCTGCGGCCCGGGACCCGTTCACGCCGGTCCGGGTCAAGCTGGCGGAGGGCACGTCCAACGGCAAGGCATGGACGGCGTGGGCGGCGCTCTGGCCCGCCACCGGCAAGGACCAGGCGTACCAGCAGGCCCGGTTGATCTGGCAGGACCAGCGCACGGCCCGCCCCGACCTGCCCGAGCCCACCGAGGACTTCGTGCGGCAGTACCGGCACGAGGGCCAGGACACAGTGGACCTCTACGTCACGCTGGACGGCAAGCGGCTCCCGGTCGACGCGACGCACGAGACCCCGGCTCCGGGCGGGGAGCCGCCGAGGGCCACGGACCCGTACGGCAACCTGACGGGCTCCGCCCTCGGCCCGCGGGCCAAGGACGCGCCCGACCCGGCCATGAAGGACGCACCGACCGTGGTGCTGCTCCAGGTGGGCTCGGACGCCGCGAAGCTGGTCGTGACCCTCCCCGACGGCACCACCACCGAACCGGCGCTGGTCACCGTCGGCGACTCGCCCGTCCGCTGGGTCGCCATCCCCCGGGCCGCCGCCTCGGCCGGAGGGAACATCAAGGTCTACGGGGCGGACGGCGCGTTGCTGGCCACCACCACCGACTGGCTGCGCTGACCCCGTCCCCTTGCCGGTGGCCCTCCGCCTACGCGTCCAGGGCCTCCTGGTCGGGACCGGGCAGCCAGTCACGGGCCGGGTCGTACTCCAGCCAGCGGCTGCGCCGCGCCTCCTCACCGAACGCCCGGAGCAGCTGGTCCAGTTGGGGGTGCCGCTGCTCGGTGCCGGGGCCGTCCCCGTCGCGCCAGACCAGCGACCAGGCGTACAACGGGGTCGGGTCGGCGAGCGGCACGGTCCGCACGCCGGGGCGGCCGGGCGCGGCCGGCGGCTCCGGGAGCGGGCAGTCGGCGGGGAGGAGGGAGAAGCAGGCCGGGTCGGTGCGGACCCGTTCCACGAAGTGCTCCAGGCCGAGGTTGGCCGAACCGGTCCGCCCCGCGATGCCGAACCGGTCGGCGAACCGGGTCAGGAAGTCCAGCCGGTCCACCGCGGCCGGGTAGCGCAGCACGCTGTCCCGCAGGTCGGCCGGCCGGAGCACGTCACGGCCGGCCAGCGGGTGATCGGTGCTCAGCAGCGCGTCCACCGGCTCCAGCCGCACCAGACGGTGCGCCAGCCCCGTGTCCCGGCCGTCCGGCAGCGGGTGCACCCGGCCGAACCCGGCGTCGGACTCGCCCCGCAGCAGGGCCGCCGCCACCGACGGCAGGTCCCGCCCCGGCTCCGGCTCCACCTCCAGCCCCGGGACCCCCTCGACCGCCTGGGCGACCGTCCGCATCGGCGCGTACAGGTGCCCCCAGACGTCGATCCGCAGCGGGCGCCGCGCACAGGCCACCGCCGCCACCGCGTGGTCCCCGTGGACGAGCAGCCGTCGGGCGGGCTCCAGGAACCGCCGCCCCGCCCCGGTCAGGGCGACCCCGCGCGCGTCCCGGTCCAGCAGCCGCGCCCCGAGCGCCGCCTCCAGCCGGGCCACCCGCTTGGACAGCGCCTGCTGACTGATCGCCAGCCGTGCGGCGGCGCGCCCGAAGTGCAGCTCCTCGGCCGCCACGGCGAAGGCCCGGACCTGGGCGAGATCGAGATCCATGGCCGCCCAGCGTACGGGCCCGGCCGCGCGCCCGGTCCGCCTCCCCCGCGCCGGTGCGGGGGAGGCGTGACGGAGCCCCGCCGGGCGGCCGGGCGCTGCCGGCCCCGGCGGCGTGACAACGGACGGTTGTCGTCGCACCCGGGCGGTTGTTGGACCGGGTGCGACGGCCCGCGGTGTGCTGGGGACACCACCTCGGCCGGACCGGCCGGCGAGGGGGCGGAGGAGGGCGAAGGTCATGAAGGCGCTGACGGCGACCGGACGGGCGGACACGGCGGTCGGGTTCGCGGAGGTGGAGCAGCCGCGGCCCGGGCCGGGCGAGGCGCTGGTGAAGGTCGAGGCGTTCTCGGTGAACCGCGGCGAGACCTTCCAGCTGGAGGCGCCCGAGCCGGGCTGGCGCCCCGGCAAGGACATCGCGGGCCTGGTCGTCCAGGCCGCCGCCGACGGCTCCGGCCCGGCCGCCTGCCGCCGGGTGGTCGGCCACCCGCCCGCCGGCGGCTGGGCCGAGTACGTCCGCGTGCCCACCACCTCGCTCGCCGAGCTCCCGGACGACCTGGACAGCGTCCGCGCGGCCGCCCTCCCGCTGGCCGGGCTGACCGCGCTGCGCCTGCTCCGCACCGCCGGCGCGCTGGCCGGCCGTCGGGTGCTGCTCACCGGCGCCTCCGGGGGCGTCGGCCACTACGTCACCGAGCTGGCCGCGGCCGCCGGTGCCGAACTCACCGTGGTCACGGCCTCGCCCGAGCGGGGCCGGCGGCTGGCCGAGCTGGGCGCGGCGGAGGTCGTCCACGAGGTCGGCGCGGCGCGCGGCCCGTACGACCTGGTGCTGGAGTCGACGGGCGGTCCGAACCTGCCCCTGGCACTCGCCCGGCTGGCCCGGCGCGGCACGCTGATCTGGTTCGGCCAGGCCTCCCGGACGCCCGCGACGCTCGACTTCTTCGACTTCTTCGCAGGCCCGGAGTCCGCCACGCTGCGGCACTTCCACTACGCCGACTCGGACGTTCCCGACGGGGACGACCTCGCCACCCTGGTCCGCCTGGTCGGGGAGGGCCGGCTGACCCCGGAGATCGGCCGGATCGCACCCTGGACGGAGACCGCCGCCGTCCTCACCGACCTGCGGGAGCGCCGGATCCGCGGCAAGGCCGTCCTGACCCTGTCCTGAGGCGCGTCGAGCCGCCGAGGAACTGACCCACCGTCGAAGAGAGCCACACCTGATGACGAATCCCCCCGACCTCTCCTTCCTCGACCACCCGGACCTGCTGCCGGCCTTCGTCGGGGAGAACCGCCCGCGCGCCACCGGCGCCGGGCTGGACCCGCACGAGTACACCCGCGTCACCGCCGCACTGCCGTCCCTGACCGCGTGGCCCGAGGCCTGCCGGGCCGCCGGCCGACGACACCTCGCCGCCGCCGACCGCGCCGCCGCGCAGGGCCACCACCGCACGGCCGGCGAGGCGTACCGGACGGCCGCCCGCTGGTTCCACTTCGCCGGGCTGCTCCCGGACCCCGACCGCGAGGCGGCCGCCCTCGCCGCCACCGAGGCGGACCGGGCGATGCGCCGCGCCCTGGCCCACCTCGACCCGTCGGCCGAGCGGATCGAGGGCGCCTCGTTCGCCGGCTGGCTCCGCCGCCCCGCCGGTGGCGGGCGGTCACCGGTGGTGGTGGTCGTACCCGGAATGGACTCGGGGAAGGAGGAGTTCCACGCCGTCGCCGAGGCGCTGCTCGCCCGGGGCACGGCCGTGTTCGCCATGGACGGCCCGGGTCAGGGCGTCCTCGCCGCGACCAGCGCCCCCGACCCGGACTACCACCGCGTGGTCGGCCGGGTGATCGACGCCATCGCGGCCCGGGACGGCGTGGACGCCGGCCGCGTCGGGGTGATCGGCCTCAGCCTCGGCGGCTACTACGCCGCGGTCACCGCCGCCCACGAGCCACGGGTCCGCGCCACCGCCGTGGTCAGCGGCCCGTACCGGCTGGACTGGGACGCGCTGGTCCCCTTCGTCACCGCGACCCTGACCCAGCGCTGCGGCAGTCCGGAGGCCGCCCGCGCCTTCGCCCGCCGCGTCGACCTCTCCGCCCTGGCCCCGGCCGTCACCGGCCCCCTCCTGGTCGTCGAGGGCGGCGAGGACCGGATCCCCGGCGTCACCAACGCCGAACCCCTGGCCCACCACGCCCCCCGGGCCGAGCTCCTCCTCGTCCCGCACGGCAACCACCTGCTCGGCAACGCCCTCCCCGACTGGCTCCCGGCCACCGCGGACTGGCTCACCACCCACCTCGCCGGAGGCCGGTAGGGCCGGCCGCCCACCCGTGACCGGCCCGGACCCGGACGGCGGGGCCGGGCAGAGGCCCGGTGCAGGTCAGTACGGCAGCAGGTCGCTCGTGGTCAGGTCGAAGTCGAACGGTTCGGGGATGTGCAGGGTCTCCCCGAACTCGATGTCCTCGCGGCGGTGGTACTTCGTGCCGTCGGGCCGGCTGAACAGGGTGACGGTCTTCTGCCTGGCATCGATCAACAGGTACAGCGGAATGCCCATCAGCGGGTAGTCACGCACCTTGCCGACCCAGTCGTTCTCCGGGTTCGAGGGGGAGACCAATTCGACGGCGACAGCGGCGGCCTCCGACGGGACCTGGTTGTCGGACGTCTCCAGCGCCTCGCTCGGAAGGTACGTCAGGTCAGGGTTGCGGCTCTTGCCCACGTTCGGTGAGACCAGGTCGGTGTTCTCGCTCGGAAGCAGCTCCAGCGGGGCGTGTGCGTCGAACTGGCGCCGGACCATCAGCAGGTTCCGCTGGTGGATGCCGGAGGGGCTGACCGTCATGACGATGGTGTCGCCCGAGATCTCCACCTTGAATCCGTCCGGCAGGCTCCTGCGGGCTTCTTCGAGAAGTGCGAAGTGCTCCGGGTTCATGGGCGCTCTCCCCTGGGGGTGTGCCGGGCAGCACCCTCAGGGTAGTCCGGAGCGGTGTCCGTGATCGCCCGAATGCGTCGTTCGCCGGGTGCTCCGCGGCCCGGACCGCTGCCGGGGCCTTCCGGTCGGACCGCTGACCGGTCGGACCGCCAGCCGTCCGCCGCGCCGTCGGCCTGCCAGGCGGCATGCAGAAGGCCCCGGAGACTCTCCGGGGCCTTCCTCGTACGGTGGCCAGGGCCGGGGTCGAACCGGCGACCTTCCGCTTTTCAGGCCAAGCCGGGGCGTCGGGATGCCCCGATTTGAGCTCTTCTGCCGTCCGTAGACGGCTGCCCTCGGACGCCGCCATCCAGGCCGGTTGGCGTCATCCGGCACGGACGAGCCGGTGGGCTCACCAGTCGAGAGCGCGGAGCCGCTGGTTCGTCCGGTGCAGGTCGAAGTGGGTCGGGTCGAAGCCGGCCGCTGTTTCGAGGCCGAGCCAGCGCAGCAGGTCCTCGTGCTCGGGACGGGCGGTGTCGCCGAGGGCCTGCTTGAGGTCGTCGTATCCGCCCGGGCCACCGCAGTCCTCGGGCGGGCAGGCTCCTGCTCCGTCGACGCACAGCGGGTAGCGGTGGCCCGCCTCGGCAGCCACTTGGCGCTCGACGAGGATGCGGTGCTCCCACGAGTCACCGAAGTCGTAGGTGTAGTCGAGGAACTCTCCCTCCTTGACCAGGGCGTCCAGGGCGGCGGCGGTCTCGTCGACGAAGTCGAGTTCGGAGGAGGGACGGCCGTAGTTGACGCCTTTCACGTCGAACGCGTGCAAGTGGCAGTTCTGCCAGCCCACGGCGGCCTGGATGGTCAGGTGCAGTCGGTCGAGGCGGAATCCGGCGGGGACCTGAACGCGGCGCCAGACGGCGGGCTGTTCCACCTCGGCTAGTTCGATGCGGAGCTGGTAGACGGGATCGCCGGGGCGCGCTTCCCCGCGCAGCTGCGCAACCGCTTGACGGCCCGGCGCGGTGAGGGCGATAGCGTCGCCGATGCGTTGGACCGAGCCGAGGCCGAGGAGCGTCGCGAGCAAGCGGTCCACGTCGCGGTCGTTGCTCTGGCGCAGCAGCCGGAGGCGGTCCTCGGGAAGATCGTCGAGGACGTAGAACCCGGAGACCTTGTCCCAGACAGCAGCCTGAAGCTCCTGCTCGGGAACCAGGTCGTCGGCGGCATACAGGCTCGTCAGCAGCGCCCGAAGCCCGGCCGGGTACTCCTCGGCGAAGATCGAGCCGAGCCACCCGGAGGGGAGCACCGCTTCACTGATGCGCGGCAGGGCCTCGAACAGTGCGTCGAGGATGCGCTCGGGGTCCTCCAGCACGCGCGCGTTCTTCTTGACCGGCACCAGACGGCCGCCGACGACCCGCAGCAGCCGGGCCGCCTTGGCCCATTCCACCAGCAGGTTCAGGTGGTACAGCTCCTGGCTGGACTTGGTCTTGAAGATCCTGTCACCGATGGCCGCGTCGATGGTGTCGCCGGTACGCAGGAGCGCGACCAGGACCCGCGCGTCGGCGAGGGTGACCTTGCCCGTCTGGGTGAGCTTGCGTCCCGCGCCGATCCAGCTGACGAGATCTCGGATCTGCTCGACGGTGCGTGGCTGCTCGGGTTCCATCATCGGTTCCTGTCTGCCTTGGACTTGACGGATTCCATCATCGATGGTCGGCAGACCCGCTAGGGTCGCGGCGATGAGCGAGTACCAGTACTACGAGTTCCTGGCGATCGACCGCCCGCTGACCCGTGAGGAGCAGGAAGAACTGCGGTCGCTGTCGACCCGGGCCCGGATCACCGCGGCCAGCTTCACCAACGAATACCAGTGGGGCAACTTTCGAGGTGACCCGAGACGGATGGTGGAGCAGTACTACGACGCTCACCTCTACTTGACCAACTGGGGCACCCATCAGGTGATCCTGCGCTTGCCCAAGGGGCAGCTCACGCTGCGGGCGCTGGAGCCGTACTTCTTCGACGAGTGCGTCGAGGCATGGACGACCAAGACCCACCTCGTTCTGGACCTACGCAGCGAGGACGAGGGCGGGGACTGGGAGGAGGGCGCCGAGGACTCGCTCGGTGCCATCGCCGGGGTACGGGCCGAGCTGGCTTCCGGGGATCACCGCGCCCTGTACCTCGCGTGGCTGTCCGGCATCGGCGCCTGGCAACTCCAGGACGACGACGAGACCTACCAGGAAGCAGTCGAGCCTCCGGTACCGGCCGGGCTCGACCGGCTCACCGCACCGCAGCGAGCGCTCGCGGACTTCCTGCGTGTCGACGCCGACCTGCTGGCGGTCGCCGCCCAGGCCAGCTCGCCCGCCCCCGTGCCTCGGAAGCGGCCCGGGAAGAAGGAGTTGGCGCCGCTGATCGCCGCACTGCCCGAGACGGAGAAGAACGACCTGCTGTTGCGCCTCGCGGTGGGTGATGAGCCTCAGCTGGGAGCAGAACTCGTGCGCCGCCTGCGTGGCGAACCCACTGTCGCGACGGTGCCGGGGCAGCGCTCCGTTGCGGAACTGCTGGACGCAGCGCACGCGCGGGCCACCGAACGCCGACAGCGCGCCGACCGGGTTCGAGCCGAGGCGCGGGCGAAGAAGCTGACAGCTCTGGCCACCGACGAGGAGGCGATCTGGCACGAGGTCGAGAACCACGTCGCCCGCAAGCAGACGGCCCGCTACGACACTGCCGTGGCCCTCCTGGTCCAGCTCCGTGACGCCTGCGACCACGTCGGACGCGGCCTCCAGTTCCGGCAGCGGCTGGCCGCGCTCCGCGACCAGCATCGGCACCTGCCCGGCCTGCTGCGCCGCCTCGACGATCGGGCGCTGCGGGGCTGACGCCCGTCCTTCCCGCGCGTGAGGCTCGCCAAGGGAGACCGGGTGGCCCCGGGCCGCGATCCAGCGACCGGAATCAGTGCCCCTCGGTCCAGAACTGCTGGAGTCGCTCGATCGCCTGGGCCTTGCTCAGCTCGGCGATCTGGTCCTCGGTGAGCCCGACGCGGTTGATCAGCATGTAGACCAGATCTACGGGAAGCGCCTCGCGTGGTGGCTCAGGCGCGCCTCGATCGGGAAGCGTGCCGTCCAGGACGCACGGCCAGAAGACATCCTCCGTCACGTCCAGCTGATCGCGGAGGATGTGTGCCCACATGCTCGCGCCGTACGCGGTGCGGTCGACCGGATGCGATACCCGAGTCCGCAGGATCCGCCCGTCGGGGAGCCCGAACTCATAGGTGATGTGGTGGGTGCCGGTGCGGCCGCGCGCGTCACGTACGCGGTCCCAGCCTTCACCCGTGCAGAACTGCCCGTGCCGTTCGCGTGTCGGCTGAGGCCAGGTCACTTCGCGACTCCGAGCAGCCAATCACGGAGCTGCTCGTCGTCGCTGAGGCCGATCAGCTGAACCAGGCCCCAGTTGTCGCGATGGTTGGGCGCGTTCAGGAGCCGGTCCTGCCAGTCCTCCGCGTACTCGCGCAGCGCCTCGACCATCTCGTCGATGGCCTCATCGAACGTGCCGCCGTCCGCGGCGACAGGGAGGCCGGGGAAGAACACCGACCAGCCGCCGCCCTCGGCGACCATCTGGGCCTTGGACGGGCACAGCAGTGTGAGGGCGTGGCGCAGCCGCCCTGCGTCGACCACGGCCGCACGGCCGGTGTCTCGGCGAACGGTTGCGACCCGGCCCTGCCCCGCCGCGTCCAGTAGATCCTTCAGGTGTGCTCGGGCTTCGGTGTAGCTCTCGTAGTGGACTGCTGTCATTGGGAGCCTCCTCGTCCGAGAACCAGGGTCGCGCTAGCGGTCAAGTACGTCAAGTACGTCAAGTACGTCACGTACTCACGACCGGGCGGGAGAAACGACCGTCCGCTGTCCCGTTGGCGTCAACAACACGAAAATGCCCCCGAAGCGATCTGCTTCGAGGGCATCGTACCTGGTCAGGCTATGTGGCCAGGGCCGGGGTCGAACCGGCGACCTTCCGCTTTTCAGGCGGACGCTCGTACCAACTGAGCTACCTGGCCGTACTGCACCGTCTCTTGCGAGACGAGCGATCCCGACGGGACTTGAACCCGCGACCTCCACCTTGACAGGGTGGCGAGCTAACCAACTGCTCCACGGGACCTAGTGCGGATTTCTCCACATGAGGTCTTGCGCACTGCACTTTACTACGGTACTGCGTGCCCCCAACGGGATTCGAACCCGTGCTACCGCCTTGAAAGGGCGGCGTCCTGGGCCACTAGACGATGAGGGCTTGCGGCCGTTCCGGCTGTTTCCAGCGTTCCCGGGGACGTCGAGAAGCATATGGGATCTCGGGCCGAACGCCAAAACGGGTTTCGACCGACCGGGCGGGACCGGTGGGGGCGGGGGTTCAGGACCAGCCGAGCTCGTCGAGCTCGTGGTCGTCGAAGCCGAAGTGGTGGGCGACCTCGTGGATCACGGTGGTGCGGACCTCGTCCACCACCTGCTCGCGGGTCTCGCAGTGCCGCAGGGTCGGACCGAGGTAGACGATGATCCGGTCGGGCAGGACGCCGGCGTACCACTCGCCGCGCTCGGTGAGGGGGGTGCCCTCGTAGAGGCCGAGGAGTTCGGGGTCGGCGGGGTCGGGCTCGTCCTCGACGAAGACGGCGACGTTGTCCATCATGGCCGCGAGCTGCGGGGGAATCTGGTCGAGTGCGTCACTGACCAGCGTCTCGAACTCTTCCCGGGTCATCTCCACCGGATCATTGTCGGGTCTGGGGTGACGGCGTGCCAGACGGTCGGGGCCGGTGTTTCATGGGCCCATGGCGACCTCGAACGGTTCAGCAGGCGGCCCGGCGGGCGGCGCCGCGGGCAGCGCGGTGGACGGGCCGCCGCGGGTGGGGCCCGGGGCGGCCGTGCCGCGGCGGCCGCCGGTGCTGCGCGGGCAGGGGCCGGCCGTCGCGGTGGTGGCGCTGGGCGGGGCGGTCGGGGCGTCGGCCCGCTACGGGGCGGCGCTGCTCTGGCCGGACGGGCCTGCGGACTTCCCCTGGACCACGCTGGTGGTGAACGTGGTCGGCTGCGCGGTGATCGGCGTGTTCCTGGTGGCGATCACCGAGGGCCGGCCGGCGCACCCGCTGCTGCGGCCGTTCTTCGGGACCGGCGTGCTGGGCGGGTTCACCACCTTCTCGACGTACGCGGTGGACATCCGGCGGCTGCTGGAGGAGGGCCGGCCGGGCGCCGGGCCGGCCTACCTGGGGCTGACGCTGCTGGCGGCGCTGGCCGCGGTGTGGGCGGCGGCGGGGTTGACGCGGCGTCTGATCCGCCGGGGCGCAAGGGAGGGGCGATGACCGGTCTGACCGGGCCCGCGCTGCGGCTCACCGTGCTGGTCGGCGAGAACGACCGCTGGCACCACCGCCCGCTGTACAGCGAGATCGTGCACCGGGCGCGGGCCGCCGGGCTGGCCGGGGCGAGCGTGTTCCGGGGGATCGAGGGCTTCGGTGCCTCGTCGCTGGTGCACACGGCGCGGCTGCTGTCGATGAGCGAGGACCTGCCGGTGGCGGTGGTGATCGTGGACGCCGAGGAGCGGGTGCGGGCCTTCCTGCCGCAGCTGGACGAGCTGGTGGCGGAAGGGCTGGTGGTGCTCGACCCGTGCGAGGTGATCAGGTACGCGGGACGGGGCCGGTCCGACGCGGGAACGGGCCCCGGTGCGGGTGGCCCCGGTGCGGGCGGGTCCGGCGCGGGATCCGGGACGGGGGTGGCGGGGTGAACTGGCTGCTGGTGCTGGCCGGGGCGGTGGTCGGCGCGCCGCTGCGGTACCTGACCGACCGGGCGGTGCAGTCCCGGCACGACTCGGTCTTCCCGTGGGGGACCTTCGCCGTGAACGCGTCCGGCTGCCTGGTGCTCGGCCTGCTGACCGGGGCGGTGGCGGCGGGTGCGGCGTCCTCGCAGCTCCAACTGCTGTTCGGGACGGGGTTCTGCGGGGCGCTGACCACGTACTCGACCTTCTCGTACGAGACCCTGCGGCTGGCCGAGAGCGGCGCCGGGCGGTACGCGGTGGCCAACGTGGCGGGCAGCCTGGTGGTGGGGCTGGCGGCGGTGTACGCGGGGGCGGGTCTGGCCTCGGCGCTCTGGGGCTGAGCGGGGCCGGAGAGGTCCCGGGGCGCGGGGTCCCCGGGCAGTTCGGGCCCCCGGGGGGTTTGGAGCCCCGGGGTTGCGCCGGGCGGATGGCGCCGGGTGGCTTCCTGCCGGGCTGCCCGTGTCCCGTCACCCCGGGCGCGCGTTGGGCACCGGTAGTGCCGGGCGCGGTGGGCGGCCGGTGATCGGCCCGGGCGGCCCCGGACGGGGCGGCGGGAGAGGGAGCGCGGTGGCGGCAATGCGTGCGGTGCGTGCGGTGACTTCGGCGCGCGGGGCGGGCGCCCGGGAGGGCCGTCCGGCGGTGGTGCGGGCGGTGGCGGTCCGGGAGGCCGCGCCGAGGGCGGCGGCGGTGCGGAACGGCGTGGTGCGGGCGGCGGCGGTGCTGGCGGTGGCCGGACTGGGCCTGACCGGCTGCATGTCGGTGGGGCCGGCGGCGGACGAGAAGCACGGCGCGGTGCCGGTCGGCCAGGCCGGGACGCCGGGCAGGGCCGCGGGCGGCGGGTCGGCCGCGCCGAGCGGCGGCGGTCACCAGGGTGGCGTGTCCGGGCGGTCGGAGCGCGTCGGGGGCGTGCAGACGGAGAGCGCGCCGGGAATGGGCCTGACCCCCGTACTGGGGGCGGCGTCCCCCGGCGCGAACGGCGCGACCGACGGCGCGGGCACGGTTCCCGGCGCCGCGTCCGGTGAGGCTGCTCCCGGCGCGAACGGTTCAGCCGGGGGCGCGAGCGCCGGCACCGCACCCCAGCCGGGCGCGGGCTCGTCGGGCGGCGGGGCGGGCACCGGCAGCGGCGCCACGGGCGGTGCGGGCGGGTCCGGGGCCACCGCGGGCCCGGGCGGCGGGACCGGTGACGGGCGCTCCGGCGGTTCCACGACCAGCACCGCGGCGGCGAGTCCGGCCGGACGGCCGTCCGCCACTCCCGATCCCGGCCACACCACGCCCGCCGCCACCGTCCCGCCGACCACCGAACCCTCCTCCGGAAGTTCCGGATCTTCGGCCCCGAGCCCCGGCCCGGGCGGGCATTAGCAGTCTGGCCAGCGCATTTGCCTCTGATCCCGAGGTTCGTCTATGGTGGTAGATCGTTCGTTTGATTCATTTGATTGGCGCCCTATTCCCATCTGGCGCCCTTGGCGCGTTCCGGCGATCCGTGGCTGACCGCATAGAGGCGGTTGTGAAACAGAACCCGGACTTTGGCGCGTGCCACTTCCGGAAGGTTTTGCATGTCTCTCGTTGACGACGCCCGCTTCGCCATGCCCGCGAGCGAGTCCGCCGCCGATGTCACCACCCCCGAAACCGACGCCGAGCTGATCGACGTCACCGCCGACGCCGCCGAGGCCGTCGCCGACTCCTCCGACGCCGAGACCGCCGTCGACGAGGCCGTCGCGGACGAGGAGTCCGCCGAGGACGCCGAGCCCACCATCACCTTCGGCGACCTGGGCCTGCACGACGACGTCGTGCGCGCCCTCGCCAAGCGCGGCGTCACCACCCCCTTCCCGATCCAGGCCGCGACCATCCCGGACGCCCTGGCCGGCAAGGACGTGCTGGGCCGCGGCCGCACCGGCTCCGGCAAGACCCTCAGCTTCGGCCTGCCGCTGCTGACCCGCCTCGCCGACGGCGAGCGCACCAAGCCGAAGCACCCGCGCGGCCTGATCCTCGTCCCGACCCGCGAGCTGGCCATGCAGGTGGCCGACGCCCTGGAGCCGTTCGGCTCGGTGCTCGGCCTCAAGCTCAAGGTCGTCTGCGGCGGCACCTCGATGTCGAACCAGATCTACGCGCTGGAGCGCGGCGTCGACATCCTCGTCGCCACCCCCGGCCGTCTGCGCGACCTGCTGAACCGCGGCAGCGCCAAGCTGGCCGACGTCCGGACCGTCGTGCTCGACGAGGCCGACCAGATACATGGGCTTCCT
>NZ_CP026498.1:6343320-6464421 GCF_002953255.1 Streptomyces sp. CB01881 | reverse complement strand
CCACCCTGGAGAACGAGATCGACACCCTGGTCAAGCGCTACCTGAAGAGCCCGGTCACCCACGAGGTCGACCCGTCGGCCGGCGCGGTCACCACCATGACCCACCACATCCTCGTGGTGAAGCCCAAGGACAAGGCGCCGATCACCAACGCGATCGCCGCCCGCAAGGGCCGCACGATCATCTTCGTCCGCACCCAGATGGGCGCCGACCGCGTCGCCGAGCAGCTCATCGAGGCCGGCGTGAAGGCCGACGCGCTGCACGGCGGCATGACCCAGGGCGCCCGTACCCGCGTCCTCGGCGACTTCAAGGACGGCTACGTCAACGTCGTCGTCGCCACCGACGTGGCCGCCCGCGGCATCCACGTCGACGGCATCGACCTGGTCCTCAACGTGGACCCGGCCGGCGACCACAAGGACTACCTGCACCGCTCCGGCCGCACCGCGCGTGCCGGCCGCTCCGGCGCCGTCGTCACCCTGGTGCTGCCGCACCAGCGCCGCGGCGTGTTCCGCCTGATGGAGGACGCGGGCGTGGACGCCTCGCGCCACATCCTCGACCACGCCTTCGACGCCGAGGTCGCCAAGATCACCGGCGCCCGCTCGCTGATCGAGGTCCAGGCCGAGAGCGCCGCCGGCATCGCCGGTGCCGCCGAGCGCGAGCTTGCCGACATGACCCGCCAGCTGGAGCGCGCGCAGCGCCGCGCCACCGAGCTGCGCGAGGAGGCCGACCGCCTGGCCGCCCGTGCCGCGCGCGAGCGGGCCGAGCTCGGCATCGAGGACGAGGCGCCGGCCGCCGAGGCCGACTCCGCCGGGGCTTCGGCTTCGGAGACCGTCGTCGAGACCGCCGCCCCGGTGGCGGAGGAGCGCACCCCGTCCTTCCGCGAGACGCGCAACGAGCGTCCGGCGTTCGGTCGTGACCGTGACCGTGACCGTGACCGTGACGACCGCGGCGGCCGTTCCGGTGGCTTCAACCGTGACGACCGTGGTGGCCGTTCCGGTGGCTTCGGTGACCGTGACAACCGTGGCGGCGGCTTCAACCGCGACCGTGACGACCGTGGTGGCCGTTCCGGTGGCTTCGGTGACCGTGACAACCGTGGTGGCGGCTTCAACCGTGACCGTGACGACCGCGGCGGCCGCTCCGGCGGCTTCGGCGACCGTCCGGCCCGCTCCTTCGGCGACCGTCCGGCGTTCGGCCGTGACCGCGACGAGCGCGGTGGCTCCAGCCGTCCGTTCTCCCGCCGCGACGACCACCGCTCCGGTGGCCGCCCGCAGGCCTCCGGCGGCTTCAACCGCGACCGTGACGACCGCGGTGCCCGCTCCGGCGGCTTCGGCGACCGTGACAACCGTGGCGGCGGCTTCAACCGCGACGACCGCAAGCCGCGCTGGAAGAACTGACGCCGCACGGCGCGCGAGTAGCGCGTAGGACGTCGCACAGGACGTACTGACCACGGGCCCGTTCCACTTCGGTGGGGCGGGCCCGTCGTCGTTCCCGCGCGGCCCGCCGTCCGGTGCGGGACCTGCCGCGGACCGCTGTCGCGCGGCCGGTTGTTCTGGTCGTGAGAATAACCTGTGGCGCGTGGGCGGCCCGGTCCCGTACGGTCGCGGACATGAGCAGCAGACTGCATCACGTAGCGGCGGTGAACGAGGAGATCGCCGAGCGGGGGAGCTACCGGGCGTCCGGGGGCGAGCTCGTGCAGGTGTCGGAGCGACTGGCGGTGGCCAGGGAGGGGACGGTGTCGTACACGCCGGAGGCGCTGGACGCGCTGGTGGGGGCCGGGGCGCCGGGGCCGGGCACGGGGGCGGTCGAGGTGACGGCCGAGGGCAGCATCGAGGCGGCCCGGCGGCTGGTGGGGGCCGGCGGAGGCCGGGTGGGGGTGCTCAACTTCGCCTCCGCGCGGAACCCCGGCGGGGGTTACCTGCGGGGCGCCCGCGCCCAGGAGGAGGACATCTGCCGCAGCGCCCTGCTGTACTCCTGCCTGCTGGAGGCGCCGGACTACTACGAGGCGCACCGCGCCTCCGGCGACCTGCGGTACAGCCACCGGGTGATCGTCTCGCCCGACGTGCCGGTGATCCGGGGTGCGCAGGGGGAGCTGCTGGCGAAGCCGTACCCGGTGACGTTCCTGACCTCGCCGGCGCCCAACGCCGGTCAGCTCGAACGGCGTTCGGCCGGTTCGGACGTCCGTGGCGTGCTCGCCGAGCGGGCCGTCCGGGTGCTCGCGGCGGCGGCCCGGCACGAGATACGCACCCTGGTGCTGGGGGCGTGGGGCTGCGGGGTCTTCCGCAACGACCCGGCCCAGGTGGCCGAGGCGTTCGACGGGGCGCTGGCGCAGTACGGCGCGGCCTTCGAACGGGTGGTGTTCGCGGTGTGGGACCGCACGCCCGTCTCGGCGAACCGGGCCGCCTTCGAGGCCCGGTTCGGCGCGGCCGTCGGCTGACGCGGGGGCAGCCGACGGCGGCCGCGCCGAACCGACGGGGGCGGGGCCGCGCCGTCGGTTCCCGCGCGCCGTCGGGCCCCGGGTGCCGTCAGGCCCTCCGCGCTGTCAGGCCTTGCGGCCCGTCAGGGCGGTCGCGACGGTCGAGGCGGCGGCGACCACTCCGGTGACGGCGAAGACGGACGGCCAGGCGCCGATCTTCTTCGCCAGCGGGTGCGAGCCGCCGAACGCCGCCACGTACAGCCCGGTCAGCGCGGCCGCGGTCGCCGTGCCGGAGCGGCGCTGCCACTGCGCGGCCGCGCCGGCCCCGGCCACCGCCAGCACCGCGCCGCCCAGCTCGCGCCGGCCCGTCCAACGGGCCACGCCGTAGCCGCCGACCAGGCCGCCCGCCGCGGTGAGCGCGGCGGGTGCCGCGGCCGAGAGAACGTTCGGGATCCTCGCCATCGTCGACTCCACTCCCCGAGGCTCCTCAGGACGCTCCGGGGCTCCCCGGAGTCCTCGGGCCACGGACTCCCCGCGGCCCCGGACTCCTCGGCGCTCCGCTCGGCTCCCGAGGGCGCTCGGACCGGTACTTCTCGAATCTTCCGGACGTCCCGACCCTAGCCCGACCGTCGGCCGGTCCTGCGGTCCGGCTACCCGAACGCCTCCTCGGTCTAGCCGAACGCCTCCTCGAAGGGGTGGGCCGCGGCGGCCCGGGCGAGCCGTTCGGCCGCCTCGGCCGGGGGCAGCACCCGCTCCAGCCGGAGGCCGCCGGGGACCTGCTGGATGAACCGGCCGGCCGCCCAGCTCCGCTCGTACGGCTGCGGGTCCAGCACCAGGGTGCGGACGCCGTCCACCACCGGGATGTCGCTGGGCGTGCCCTCGTTCCAGATCCACGACCCGTCCGGCGCGACCAGGTTGAACGCGCCCAGCGCGGTGACCCGGCGGCCGTCCACCTCCTCGGTCCGGCTGAGCGCGACCACCTCCGGGTCCGGCCGGACGCCCGGCAGGTGGCCGCCGCCGATCAGCAAGTCAGCAAGGAGCGTGTGCAGCTGGAAGTTGTCGGTCAGACCGTCCATCCGGACCAGGTAACCGGTCCCGGTCGGCCGGTCCAGCACCAGCAGCGGCTCGTCGTCCAGCGTCCTCATCAGGTAGAGCAGGCCCTTGAGGTCATGCTGCTCCTCGCCGTAGCGCTCGATCAGCTCGGCCAGCACCTCCGTCACGCCGGAGGACCACGCGGAGGCGCGGACGGCGGCGTGCGTGTACACCGCGAACGAGGCCATCTGCCACAGGTGCAGCGTCCACCAGCCGATCACCGCCTTGTGGGCGGGCCACGCGTCCGGGTCGTCCGGGTCGGCGATCCGGGCGTGCGCCTGCCCCGGGGAGTCCGCGTCCGGGTCGGGCAGATCGCCGCCGCCCGTCTCCTTCCACCGCTCGATCAGCAGCAGTGCACCGCTCAGCGCCCCGCGCAGGCCGGACAGCACCTGGCCGGCGCAGGCCACCGGATCGGCGCCGCGCTCCACGCAGGCGCCCACCATCATCGCCAGGTGGGCCCGTTCGAACGGCGGGGCGTACGGCAGCACGGCGGCCAGGCGCGGGCCGACCGCCGCCGACTCGCGCTCCCCGGCCGGTCCGAGCAGCCCGCCCACCAGACGGAGGGCGGCGTCGAAGCGCTCGGAGTCGACGGCGTCGGCCGCCGCCTCCAGTTCGGCGATCGCGTGTTCGAGGGTCGGCTGCTGACGGTCTGACGGGTCAGCGGACCCGCCGTGCGGGGGAATTCGGTCGGACACCATTCGCCGCAGCATAGGCGCCCGCCCTGACGGGGCGTCCGGCCGGGGCGCGGGTGGGGCGCGGCTGGGACGTGGCTGGGACGTGGCTGGGGTGTGGTGTGCACGGGTGAGGTGTGGCGGTGTGCGCGGAGTGGGGTGGGCGGGTGTGGTGAGCAACGGCGGTCCGATAGTCGGAAAACGCGCGCACGGGCCGGGCGGTGTACCGCATACTCGCGCGGGTGACCGTCACTCGTGCCCTGTCGGCCCCCTCCGTGGCCTCGGAGGAACCCGCTCTGCGGGCGTCCCCGCTCGAACTCTTCCTCGACCTCGTCTTCGTCTTCACCGTCACCCAGCTCACCGGAAGCCTGGTCCACCACCTCGACCTGGGGGGACTCGCACAGGTCGTGGTGATGCTGGCGGTGATCTGGTGGATGTACGACGCGTTCATCTGGCTGACCAACGCGATGCCGCCCAGCAACCACGGCCGCCGCGGCCTGCTGCTGCTCGCGATGGCCGGCTTCCTGGTGATCTCGCTCTCCGTCCCGCACGCCTTCGAGGGCAGCGGCGTCGCCTTCGGCTGGGCGTACCTGCTGGTGGTCGCCGTGCACACCGGCATGTTCGCCGCCTCCGGGGTGGCGCTCGGACCGGTGCTGCGGATGGGCGGGCTCAACCTGGTCAACACCGCCCTGGTGGTGGCCGGCGGCTACCTCACCGGCACCGCCCAACTCACCCTCTGGGCCGCCGCCTTCGCCCTGCAGTTCGCGATACCCAGGCTGGTCGACCTGCCGCAGTTCCAGCTCCGCGCCGACCACTTCGTCGAACGCCACGGGCTGATCGTGATCATCGCGTTCGGCGAGTCGGTGATCGCCATCGGCGTCGGCGCCGGCACCGCCGACCTCAGCCTCGCGCTGACCGCCGTCGCCGTGCTCAGCCTCACCGTCTGCGTGGGCCTCTGGTGGGCGTACTTCGGCCGCGACGACGACACCCGCGCCGAACACCACATGGCCGCGCTCCCCTCGTACCGCCGCAACCAGCTCGCGGTCTCCGTCTACAACCTCGGCCACTACGGGCTGCTGCTCGGCGTCCTGCTCTTCGCCGCCGGCGTGAAGTCCGCCGTCGCCCACCCCGACGCCCCGATCACCCTGGCCCAGGCCGCCGCACTGGCGGGCGGCGTCGCGCTCTTCCTCACCGTCAACACCGCCGTCCGCCGCACCTTCGCGCTCACCCCCAACCTGCCCCGGCTCGCCGCGGCCGCCCTGCTGGTGGCGGTGGTCCCGCTGGGCACCGGCGTCTCCGCGCTGGCCGAGGTGGCCGCGACGGCGGGCGTCCTCGCGGCGGCCTTCGGGTACGAGGCATGGCGGCGCCCGGTGGCAGACTCACCCCGTGACTGACCACGTGATCACGGACGGCCCCTACCGGGTGCGCAACGTCGGCAGCGGCCTGCTGCTGGAGGTCGCCGACGGGAGCCGCCGCAGCGGCGCCAAAGTCCGGCTGGGCGCGGACGACGGCTCGGACGCCCAGCTCTGGCACCTCACCGCCGTCCACCCCGGCGGCGCCCTCTACCACTTCGAGAACGTCGGCAGCGGCAAGCGCCTGGACGTCACCGGCGCCTCCACGGACGACGGCGTGCCCATCCAGCAGTGGTCCGCCAACGCCTTCGGCGCCCAGGAGTGGCTCCTCGAACACCACCTGGACGCTCCCGGCACCTACACCCTCACCAGCTTCATCAGCGGCAAGCCCCTCAGCGCCGCCCCCACCCCCGGCGCCCCCGTCGAACAGCGCGAGGACGCCGACTCCCCGACCCAGTGGTGGCACCTGGAACGGCAGGACTAACGGCCGGGCCGTGGGCCCTGATATGTAGGGCGTTTTGTCAAGTGGTGCATGGTTGGTCGCACCCTCGGTGGGGGCGAGGGTGCGACGGTGAAGCGATGACGGCTGGTGGGAGCCCGCTTGGGTGCGTGTGGTGGCGGCGACGCGCGGTCAGCCTGATATGCGCGGGTTGGCTACCGCATGACCGGTTGTGCGTCGGGAACGGGTCGCTTGTCTAACTATCGGGCGTGGCCTGCGTGTTCGGCAGACTGCTCATAGGGCCGACGCGGATCGTTCCTCGCGCTGCACCGCCGGCGGCGGCTCCCACCAGCCGGTCTGTGGGCGGACGGGGTGGTGGTCAGGGATCCATGGTCGCCAGACTCCAGCACCAGCCGGACATTTCCCTGGCGACGGCGACCACGGCGATGGTGGAGCGTTTGCGACGCGCGTCCAGGGCCGCCCAGCGCTGGTGGAGCCGACGGTTGCCCTGCTCGCCGCGCTGGCGTACCGGGGCGGGGACCAGGCGTTCGGTGAAGACCTCACCAGTGACGCCGTCCAGGGCCCAGGCCATGGTGGATCGGGCGTGAACGTCCAGCCCGACAGCAGTACGCTCGGTATACATCCGGTGCCTCCCGCAATTGCGGCACTACCGCCCACGGTCCACCGAGGCGGCAACCCGCGACAACTTGCGTGTGAGGCTCCGGACCGTTGCTGCCCGGCCCGCACCCGCACCTGCCGGGTCCGCCCCGGACAGTCGCCGGACAAGCTCCGGCCCGACGGACCGACGTCAAGGCTCGCGCAGCGACCGCGAAGCGGCGGCTCCGGGCTTGACGCCCGGACCGCCGGGCCGGGAATCTCCCGCCCCGGGGCGGACCCGAACCACACAAGCAGCGCACTTCATACGGTCTAACCTGGGAGCAGAGAGGTCAGCGCAGCAGACGATGTCCAAGACGAGGAAGCCCAATGGCTGATACCTGGATTCCGCCGGAGGGGTCCTGGGCGTCATCCGCGGCAAACCGGCGGAACATGCAGGCGATCCGGAGCCGCGACACGAAGCCGGAGATGCGGATCAGGCAGCTCGTCCATGCCGACGGCCTCCGTTACCGTGTCGCTGCCCGGCCGCTTCCCGGGCTCCGGCGTACGGCTGACCTGGTCTTCCGCCCGGCGAAGGTGGCCGTGTTCGTTGACGGCTGCTACTGGCACGGGTGTCCCGATCACTATGTCTCGCCGAGGACCAATCCGGGCTACTGGTCAGACAAGGTCACTCGTAACGTCGAGCGGGACCGCGACACGGATGCCCAGCTGGAAGCGGCGGGCTGGATGGTCCTCAGGTTCTGGGAGCACGAATCACCGGAGGGGTGTGCTCTGGAAATCGGCACGGTCGTCAGAGAACGTCGCGGAAATGCCCGGACCGTCATGCGCGACGCTCAGGCCTGAGTTGCCGGCAGCAGCCGGAAGTGCGGCCTGCTTCTCGCTGTCCGGGCGGCGGCCGAGGCTGAGGACCGCGGCAATGTTCTTTCCGAAAGCCTCTGCCACCGGCGGCGGGAACGCATTGCCGACCTGCCGGTATTTGGCGGTCTTCCCGCCCTCGAAATGCCAGTCTTCCGGGAATCCCTGGATGATGGCTGCCTGGCGTACGGTAAGCTTCGGCCCGCTCTTGCTCAGCAAGTCCCGGGCGACGTTGATTTCGCCGTCCTCGTCATTGGCTACGCCCATTGCGTCGACGCCGAGCTTGCTCCAGGCGGCCTTTGCCCGGGTCGGCCCGAGGTCAGCGCCGCCGTGCTTCTTGGAACCGCCGACCAGAGTGGGGGCGACGCCGCCGGCCTTGGCGTGCTTCTCCCAGAACCGGTGCTGCTCCTCGAGGTTCTCTGTCAGCTCGGGGTAGAGCTTCTTCGCCCTGTCGTAGCGCTCCTGCATGCTCTTCTTCAGGGCCTGGAAAACATTCTTCTGCTTGCCATTGCCGACCGGCCACTCGAACTTCTCCGCGTAGTAGTCCGAGTGGATAGCTACCAGGATGGCCCGCGGGCGGAGCTGGGGTACTTCGTAATCTGCTGCCTCCACCAGATCCCACTTGCAGATCTGGTAGCCCATCTCTTCAAGCTCTGAAATGATCTGCTTCCGGTATCCGGCGAATTTGTGCTCGGGCTGGAGAAGGCCGCGCACATTCTCGATCATGACGGCCTTGGGGCCGATCTCCCGGACGAGTTCGAGCATCCTCGGGAAGAGATCCCTCTCGTCGTCCCGGCCGAGTTGGCGGCCGGCCAGCGAGAACGGCGGGCAGGGAACCCCGCCTGCCAGCAGGCTGATTCTTCCGTGCTCGAAACCCGGAATGTGCTCGGCAGGCTTGAATTCATTCACGTCCATCGGGTGGACGGTGCCGTGCTCCCGTTCCCACTCCCACCCGTCGCGCTCCCGGACGTTCTTGGCCAGCGCGGCCGCTGCGTGCTTGTCGATCTCGACGAGGGCTACATGCTTGAAGCCTGCCTTGTGGAGGCCTACCGCCTGGCCGCCAGCGCCGGCGCAGATCTCGACTGAGGTCAGCGGCTCTTCGCTGGTGGTCATGGGTCGTCCTCCCTGGCTGTGACACGCAAAAGCCAAGTGTCGCAGAGGCGAAGGCGGTCTGGCGCGTTCGGCTGTACCCGCTGGTACCTGGCTGGTAGCTCTGCCTGATTGTGCCAGCAGGGGCTGACAACAACCGGCCCGGCCTACGCGTGCACAGCGTGGGACTGGCCGGATCCGGTGAGCAGAGTGGCGGGTGCCCCGGGCAACAGGTACTCGTGCAAGGCCTCGATGCCCGGGGTCAGAGCGGCCGGGGGGAGCGGCAGCCGGGCGGAGGCCCACTTCGCGCCGTGAGAGTGCTGGTCGCGTGGCACCGCCCTGGCTATCCATGCCTGGGAGACCGTGCTCACGGTCGTCAGCTGCTCCTGTTCGTCGAGCAGCAGGAAGACCAGATGCCATGCGGGGTCGGTCCGCATGGTCTCGTACTCGTGACGGGAGAGGAAGATCGTCTGCCCCGTCGTGTTCGTTGTGGTCTTTACCTCCAGGTGGACTCTGGAATGAGCAGACTCCACCGCGATGTCGTATCCGAAGCGGTCGGAGAAGGCCGACACATGGACAACCTCGGCATGTACGCTGCGCGCGATCAGAGTCACCAGAGCCTGCTCCCCGGCAGCTCCGACGCGTGCGCGTTCGGTGAGCCAGGCCTTCTCCACAGCGGCAGCCGCATCCGTGTTGCTGAGACCAAGGACTTCGGCGACCGCCCGGCCGGGGGCGGGCAGCCATGTGCCGTCGAAGGCGGCCTCGTTGCCGCCGGTGATCCAGTCGGGACGGGCCGCCTCAAGGGACTTCTCCAGCAGCTGGAGGTTGAGGAATCGTTCTTCCAGTGCGGGGGATGCCTGCGCCGCGCGGGGGACCGGCACCATGCCGATCCGCAGCAGCCACTCCAGGCCGCTGCTGTACTGGTCGGGGGTGAGGTCCGCGTACGCGTCGTGGTGGATGAAGAGCGCACGGGCGCGGTCGACGTCCGCCGTGCGCAGAGCACGGAGCCAGCGCACGGCGGCCTTCATCGTCCCCTCAGCGGGCAGCTGCGGCATCGAGGTGCTCCAGGAACGCCTGAATATCGGCCATGTTCATACCCGCTGCGATGGCGGGCTCCTCCTGCAGGTCGGCCAGCTGCTGGACAGCCGGGTCATCGAGGATCCGTCCCATGAACTGGAGCTTCAACTCCAGCCGCTTGGCCACCGTTTCGTCGACCGTCCCCCGGCAGGCCAGGACCGTGATCCGGGTCTCGGTCCCAGGAGGCAGGCCCAGGCGGTGGATCCGGTCCAGGCTCTGCAGGAACCGTCCGGCCTGGAAGTCCCGGTCCACGTAAACGGCGTCATGGCAGACCTGGTGGAGGCTGATCCCTTCGCCCAGCGTGGCCGGGTTCGAGATCAGCACTGCGCAGTCAGGGTCCTCCCGGAACCTCCGGATCTGCTCGTCACGGTCAGCTGTACCACCGTGGACCACTGCGGGCTGGAAGTCCTTGAGCATGAGTTCCAGGGTGGTCAGGCTCCTTACGAAGCTTGCCCAGACCAGTGTCTTGCGCCCCTTGGCGGCGTTCTCGGCCACCAGATGCCGGGCCTCCTGGTACTTCGGCGACAGTTCGTACGACGGCAGGTCTGCCAGCAGAGCCTGCAGTGAGGCGTTCTCGGGCACCTCCTGCGGATCAAGCCGGTACTCAAGCGGCTCGTACAGGCTGTTCCCCTGGTTGAGCAGGGCCGGGCTGGTTGCTGCCATCAGCATTCGGAGCATGGACTTCCCGAGTGCTTCGAAATCGGAACGGGCTGCCTCCGCCCGCGCCGAGTACTGCCCTGCCAGGGCGTCGTAGATCTCGCGGTGGAGCGCGGGCATATCGACATACCGGATGGTGGTGACGGCCGGGGGGAGCCCCAGCTCCCGCTTGGTCGTGCGGGTGTAGAGCGGCCGGAGCACGGCGCTGGCGTGGGCAAGATCGCCGCCGGCGACGGCCCGGTTGACCACCCGGCGCCCGTGGCCGGGCCAGACGAACGAAAGCAGGTTCTCCAGGTCACGGGCGCCGTTGGGGGCAGGAGTTCCGGTGAGGATGAGGCGCCGCTTGCTGAGCGGCCCCAGGGCCATGCAGGCCGCGCCGTAGATGCCTTGCGATCCCAGCTTCATCCGGTGCGCTTCGTCGAGTACGAGCATGCTGGGCCCGGCCTTCAACCAGCCGGCCAGTGCGGCCAGCTGGCGGTCCAGCCGCTCGTAGTTGACGATCAGGATCTCCGCACCGGGGTCGGGCGAGCCAGCCATGACAACGGTCCGGGGAGCTTGCCGGAAGCACAGCACCGCCTCGGTCTGCCACGCCTCGTAGGCCGACTTCGGGCTCACCACCAGCAGCCGGCTGACTTCCCGCTGTTCCCGTAGGGCAGCGAAGACTGCCATGGTGGTCCGCGTCTTCCCGGCGCCGGGGACGCTGAAGTTGGCTCCGTGCCGCAGTGACAGCAGCCGGGCCACGTCCCGCTGCTGGAATGAGGTGAGCCCGGCCTCCCAGTCCTCGCCCAGGAGGCCAAGCACGTTGTCCGGGTCCGCGGCGGGCTGCTCGGGAGCCTCCCCCGACAGTTGCTTCTGGGCAAGGTCGGCATCGTCCAGGACACTCCCGGCCAGCTCAGCGAGAGCTTCCTCCCACTGCACGCTCTCTGGCGCGGGCCAGCTGCCGAGCTCCTCGAGGCTTGCGAGGAAGTCGTCGAGCGGGATCTCGGCCGAGACCGGGCCCCGCATGCTGCCGTTGCCGAAGCGCAGTGACAGCTTGGCGAGCTCACTCTGGAAGCCCGCTGCTGCCCGGAGGACAGCAGCGGTGCGCGTGACGTCGAAGCCGATCTGCAGAGACGGTTCTGCTGTCAGGCTCACTAACTCTCCTGCCGTACGGCACTCAACAGCCAGGTGACTCCGTCTCCGGCCTCGGTGACGCTGCGCTGCGCTTCCTTGGCGAGCTTGGCCAGACTGGCGCGGAGCTGGAGGACCGCCTCGTCGAACGCCTCTTCGTCGAGACTGCGGGAACCGCGGGACAGTACCAGGTCGGTGATGCACTGGTCGATGTCCTGGCTGGCGTCGTTGAGCCGGTCAGGCGCTGCCCGCTTGCGCTTCCGGAGCCGGGCATCGCGGCCAGCCGGGTCGAGCGCGCCCTCCACCGCCTCACGCGCGGCCTGGAAGCTCCGTGACGCGGCGCTGACCTGATCCGGGGGAAGCTTGCCGCCAGCCGCCTCGGCGGCCTTGAGACGGAGTACCGAATCGGTGAACGCCTTCGCGGTAGCCACCTTGGCCGTCTCGGCCGGCGCGACCGAACGGCCCAGCCCGGGGATCGCCACCGCCACCGGGGCACTGGCGGCGGCAGGCCGGAGCTCGTCCGGCAGCCGCTGGGCGAGGTACCTGTCATGGAAGTCGTCTTCGATGACGCGGACGTCGGTCTTGGAGAAGCCCAGGACCATCGCCGCCATCCGCGTCTCCTTGATCAGCTCAGCCTCCTCGCGCTTGTTGGCGGCCAGCTCCTTGGCGTAACGGCGGCGGAGCTCCTTCAACTTCTCCTGGTGCTCTTCGAAATCGACCAGGCGCAGGCCGACGCCACCGTTGGAGCTGCGGTCGATCATCTCCCGGATGCAGGCGAGCACCCAGAGGTCCTGTTCGCACGCGGGGACGGTCGTCCGGAACTCGTGGGCGATGCTCCCGAGCGGCCGCCCGAGCGCGATCTGCTCCTCGATCGCGAGAAGCCGGTTGATGTACGAGTAGTCGCGCCGGTGGTCCTTGCGCAGCTGGAGCGACAGCTCGACCGTGCTGATGTCCGCCCAGGTGCAGTCGCCGGGGAGGACCCCGACCCGGATGGTCTGCTGGCCGAGCTCCTTCATCGCGGCACGCCTGGTGTTGCCGTTGACGAGGATTCCCTCGCGGGTGATCAGGCCAGGGTCGTTCTGGCCGAACTCCTTGATGCTCTTCTTCAGCTCGGAGAAGTCCGGGTCGGTCTCGTCGGTCTTCGAGGGCTTGGCCTGGAGAAGGTAGTGCAGGTACTCCTGGCTCTCCGGGCTCCACGGGTCGGCGTCCAGTGTGGCGTCGAGCTTCGGGTCGTGGCTGCGCTGGGCGCGGATCCGGTGCGTTCCGGGGTTGTAGTACAGGCTGTCGGTCGGCATGTCGATGACTTCGATGTGCAGCGGCTGGCTGCGCCATTCGATCTTCAGCGACTCGCGCACCCCGCCGGCCTGGGAGGCTTCGTGGAGCCGCTTCTCCACCAGGTCCTGGTTCTGTACCGCCATCGGGGGCCGGCCAAGGTCCGGGCTCATTGCCGCAGTTCTCCTCAGGTTGGGATGTATGTCTGGTAGGTGCTGGGCGGTACTGGTGCCGCCACGCAGGGGGATTCCTACTGCTGGAGGCTGGCTTCCAGGGAGTTCCGGAAGAGTGCCCGGGACTCTGCGGGCATCGTGCGGTAGGCGGCCCACAGGAGTTCGACCTTGCCGAAGTCCCGCTGGTCGGCCTTCACCCAGGAAGCGAGCAGCTGGCGCTCCATGCTGCCGAGGCCGTCGATCGCCGCGATCGTCCTGGCTTCGTCGGCCTCCGCCTTGGGCGCTCCCACCCGGCAGCGACGGCACTCGGTGATGAGCTCGGTCGTGACACTCCCGTCGGCGTGCCTCACCGGGCGGCGGGCGATGTCCAGCTGCGCGGTCTCGTAGGACTCGGCATACTCCTCGCCCGGCGTGATGCCACAGCTCCGGCAGATGTTGCCGTCCTTCATCAGTACTTCACGGCGCCGGGCTCCGTTGAGGCCGGCGGCCTTCTTGCCCGGTCCGTGTCCGGACTCCCACACGGGCTCGCCCACGGATACCAGCCGCCGCTCGTCACTCCCGAGCGTGTCGTCGTTCCGTGCGGTGTCGATGCGCCAGCCGCGCTCGCGGAGGTCCCGTACGCGCCGGTCGATCTGCGTGGTGCTGGGGAAGACCTCACGGAGGCTGGTGTAGGTGAAGATGCCGCCTTCGCCGACCTCGGTGGCCAGCCAAAGGGCCACGCGCTTCATCGAACCCAGGGTTTCGTCTTCCCAGGACGGGAGTGCCACGGCGCTTCCTCTCAGTCGGGCCTATGGAGTCCACGCGGGCTGCAGCGCACCGGAGCATGGAGCAGCCCGTGCATCGGACCACCCACGTGGACAGTTCCAGTTAAGGGCGGGAAGTGGGGCTGGCGCCAGCCGCAAACGATCTTTAGTGAAACTCTGAACAGGGCTGTCTTTGCGCCGTCTTGTTGACCGGACACACTCGGATGGTCACGATTGTGCGGACACTGAGGAGGGGCTGTGCCACCGCTTGGCCGAGTTGGCGGAAGCTTCGTCAAAGGGAGTACCCGGGAGCAGCAGGCGCTGGCCGCGGGCCTGGGCGACCTGTACCGGTGTCTCAAGCCGGTCTCCGTAACGACTGCCAAGCCGGGGGCCGCACCACCCAAACCCGGGACTCTTGCTGCTAACGCACGCCGCTTCGACTACTCGCAGAGCGCCTTCAGCGGATACCTCAGGGCCCGTCACATCCCGCCGATGGAGCTGGTCAAGGATCTGCATGCTGCGGCGTGGAAGGACTCCGGGGCAGAACCGCCGAGATCGCTGGGCGAGCTGGAGCGGTTGCACGCGGATGCGCGTCGCTGTGAGCGCTGCCGCGACTGGGATTCCCAGGAGTGCACGCAGTGCGGGCACTGCACCGCGACCTGCGATGTCGTACGTCCCCCTGCGGGCAGGCGCGCTGTCCTGCGACGGCGCAGAAATGCGACGGCGATCCGTCGCCGTGCTGTCCGCCGGACGCTTCGCCGGCCCGCTGACACCGTGGTCGGCATCGAGCAGAACCTGCCGGTCCCCCTTCCGGAGGGGGACCGGCAGAGCGTGGCCGACCTGCCGCCGCTGGGAGCAGGCCTTGAGGATGCCATCAAGCACCTTCTGGCAGGGCGTGACCGGGACGCACATCTGGTTCTGGCCGAAGTCGGCGACAAGTTGCCGGTGCACCGGATCCCAGATGTGGTGACGGCCTGTCAGGGGCGGGGCTTCGCCGTTGCCGCCGATGCTCTGCTGCACAGCGCGGCCCGGCGCCCGCACGACGACGTCCTGCGCATCGTCCGCCTGTTCAACTCGGCGCAGCGGTACGACGAAGCCGACTTGGTCCTGAAGGCAGCCACCGCGGACTGAGACCGGAGCGAGCCGTCAGTCCGGCATCCGGGTCACCACCGGCGAGTCCGTTCCTGAATCGATCGTCCGGAAACGAATCAGCGGACCGTGCTCCGTGCCGTCTGTGCTGCCGGGCGGAAGAAGGGCGAAGGCCGTAGTCACCGGTCCGGGCTCCGGGCTGCCGTTCCTCGACGCGGAATGCTGGTCGACCACCGGGTAGAGCAGGACCGCACCGCGGCGTGCCTTGGCGAGCTGGGAGGCGAAGGGGTCTTCCCCCGTAGCCGGCAGCAGGCCGGCGATCCGTTCTGCTGGCTGCCGGTGAGCCATACCGCTGATGCGGCTGAACACGCCGCTCGCACTGCGGGCACGGTTGACGACGGTCAGCGGTCCGCTTCCGTGCAGGTCAGTGCTCGCTGCCCCGGCCGTGCTCAGCTGGGGGGCGATGACGACCCAGTCGTCGGCCGCTGCGCCCGCCTCACTGGGATCGGCGAGGTAGCTGAGGTGCGGGGCGAAGAGCTCCGGCCGGTCCCACCGCAGGCCGGCCAGGATCTTGAGCAGAACGTCGTGGCTGACGACCCCCGTCTGGGCGGCGAAGCGAGTGTACGAGCCCCGGTCGTTCTGGCCGAGGTGCACGAAGGTAAGCCGTTCTCCGCCGCCGAGAGCGGCGTAGACCGGGTTCCAGCAGTCGGTGTTGTGCCGGGTATCGGCAGCGGCGGCCGGGTGGGCGGCCGGCTCGACCCACCGGCCCGGAGACCGGATCTCGACGAGTTCGGCGTTGAACATCTTGTTGGGGGCCGACGGCTTGATCCATGAGATGTG
The DNA here is from genome assembly GCF_002953255.1 of Streptomyces sp. CB01881. Taxonomy (GTDB): domain Bacteria; phylum Actinomycetota; class Actinomycetes; order Streptomycetales; family Streptomycetaceae; genus Kitasatospora. The sequence goes on along the minus strand of NZ_CP026498.1, from coordinate 6,448,937 downwards.
CTGGGCCACCAACGGCGGCACCTGGGCCGGGGTCAGCGGCGGACCGCCTGCCGCGTTGTAGAGGGCGAGCTGTGACCGGAAGGACTCCTCGTCACGGCAGATCCCCTCGAATCCTTCATAGAGGTCGACGGTCTGGCGGCCTCTGGTTTCGTTGCGGCCGATGTAGAGCCGGACGAGGTCGCGGTAACCGTGCCGGAAACCGAACCAGCGGCCCATCTGCATGAGGGTGTCGGCGGCGGCGGTACTGCGGCGGTAATAGGTCACGGTCAGGCCTTCGACGGTGAAGCCCCGGGAAAGCTTGGTACCGCCGACCAGGATCTTCCACACCGACTGGGAGTCGAAGTCGAGTTCCGGCTGCTCGATGTCCTTGTCGCCGTTGACGATCAGAATGGGGTGGTTGTTGCCCCCGATCCGGATCACGGCCGGGCCGACGTAGGGTGCCAGTCCGTCGAAGGAGAATGGCACTGCGAAGCCCTCGGACCGCAGTGCGGATACCGGCTGGACGTCCGAGCTGAACAATGCGCGGAGGCGGGCGTGGCCCCGCGGGCCGAAGTAGTCGGAAGTGTCCCAGAGCCGCTGGAGCCGCTCCGCGAGATCGCGGTGCTCGGTCTGTTTGACGGACTCGTGAACGAGCATGGTGTGGTGCCGGTACGGGTCGGCCCCCTGGTCCTCGCGATAGAGCTTCATCGCGCCGGCCAGCACGTACATGTCGAGCGCTTCTCGCAGGTAGCGGGAGTCGGCGTGCTCCGTTGCCTCCTCAGGGGAGACGGACTCCCCGTCAGGAGCCTCGATGCTCCGGACGTGGGCCTTCTCCTGGGAGTTCGCGATGGTCCGGTGCTCCGGACTGATGTCCGAGCCGAGGTCATGGAAGTCCTGGGCTCCCATGTAGCCGGACGGGCGGGGAAGGGAGATCAGGAAGTCGTTCGGGAAGATGTCGTCAACGTCCGACGGATCGATGAAGACATTGGCGAAGGGCGTGGCCGTGTACCCCACGTACTGGGCGCGTGGGAGCATCTTGATGAGGGAGGAGAGCAGGCCGTTGATCGCGGTCCGTTCAGTCTCGCCGTCCTGCCACTTCCGGGGATCAGAGGTGTTGACGGAGGCCTGGTCTGATTCGTCATCAATGATGAGGACCGGAATCTCCGCGAGGCTGGTCCGGATCTTCTTGAGGTCGCGGACGAGCTTGGTGAGCACCGTCTTGTTCTTCTTGACGACCATCAGACGGCCGGCCGTACGGTGCAGGTTGCGAGGGTCGTACAGCGGGAGTTCGGGTTCGCGCTTGTCGAACTCCAAGGCGGTGATCCCCCGGAGCAGAGAGCGGTAGTCATCGTCGCGAGTCGTCAGGCGCTCGATGTTGAAGTGGCCGAGGAGAGCCGGCTGGGCCCCGTGCTTCAGGAAACGGCCGGCAGCCCAGTCCTTGTCGTCCTGGTAGTCGACGCCCTCCATGGCCACGGGATCAGCGGGGTCGATGCCGCCCAGGACGTTCTCCCGGCCGACGAGCTCCATGTCCAGCCGTCGTTGGGTCTGGCGCCGGAGGAGGTTGAGAGTGCCGCCGAGGACTATGACGAGGCGGTAGCCCGCGTCGAAGGCCTTGGCCGCGACGCCGGTGAAGTTCGCGGTCTTGCCGGACTGGACGTAGCCGACTACCAGCCCCTTGGCCTGGTAAGGCAGAGGGGACGTCGGATCAGCGAGCCGGGAGACTACCTGCGTGGTTGCCTGGTCGAGGCTGGCCACCGCGTCAGCTGACCACTTCCGCTGTGTCAGCAGGTACTTCTCGTAGGCGGGCCAGTAGAACGAGCGAGCTGGACGGCTCTGTTCGTACCAGTCGTTGTCCGGGCGTTCCTTGCTGATGACCACAGGGCCAGCGGCCACGGCCACAGGTACGGCCTGGGTGACGGTTTCCTGAAGCTGTTCGCTGATACCGAGCAGGGCGTAGACGGCTGACCTGCGTTCCACCGTGTTGGGCGCCGTGGCCGCCGCCCAGGGAGCCTCTTCTTCATGGTCCCAGTGCTTGAGCAGCTTCCGCCACATCTCAAGCAGCGGGTCACCCGCCTCGGCGCTGCCCAGCCGCGCCGCCAGGCGCTGCTCAGTGAGATCAGCCTCCGGGCTGATGTCCTCGCCCAGGACTGCGAGGTACTTGGACAGGCGCCGCGGTCCGGATTCGCGCATGAGCGCGTGCACGGCGGCATGGATTTCCAGCAGGTCGTCGGTCATCAGGGTCAGCTCCGGGACAGGGATGGATCTGAATCACTGCTCATTGCGGTCGAGGCGGTCCTGCTCATTGCGTGCGGCAGCGACCAGGATGTTCTGCCAGAGAAGGAGGTTGTCCTTCTCCCTGGATCCGCTGTACTCCTTCTCGAACACCTGGTGCAGGAGCAGGTACACCAGCGATTTGGCCATCGGCACGTCGTTGAGGCCGCCACGGCGACCGCCGAGAAGGGCCGCCCGGTAGTGCTGGTTGAGGACGATGGTCCGCTCCTCACGATCCAGCTCGAAGAACTGATCGGGGGCGAGCCGGCCCCAGAGGATGGCAATGGGCTCTTCACCGGGCAGCACGGGAAGTTCGTCCTCGATGACGCGCCGGACCTCAGGCGCGAGCCCCCGCCCGGGCGGGATGACGGCCTTGCGTGCGGTCGCGGTGCGCTTGCGGGCCGTGCGGTAGACCTGGTCGGCGTCCTCCACGTATGAGCGGAACGTACGGCCGGTGGAATCGGTGGCCTGCTCCAGTGCCGCGGGGAAGGCCGGCGACGTGTCGACCCCGGATTTCTTCACCGTCAGACGGAAGACGTCCCCCGTGGAAGGCGGTAGGTCGACCGCAACACGGGCGAGCGACAGATGAGCTTCGGCCTGGCGGTAGCCGTTCCAGCCGCCTGCCTGTACGAGCCGGTCGTTGCGGTAGAAGTAGAACCCCTGCCGGTCCTGCACGGACCCGACCGCCCGGTACTCGTCCAGGCTGGACTTGGGCGGCCAGATGTGGCCGACGACCTTGACCGTGCCAAGGGTGTCCAGGTCTGCCTCGAACTCGCGCGGATAGCCCGGCGCCCCCGAGACCGGATACCCGAAGGGATTGAGCGGTTCGACCCCGTAGTTCAGATAGACCATGCGCGTGCGGACATCCTCGACGGCAATGGTGATATTGAAGTCGTCCCGCTCCAGGAAACGGTGCAGGTGCAGGCCGAGGTGCAGGCCAAGCCGGTTGATGACCTTGGTGAGGTAGCGGTCCGTCTGGCCGCTCCCGCCGTGCTTCGGGAAGTCCTTCACCCCGTCCCAGCGGACCACGGTGCCGTGCCAGGTAATGGGCTTCTCGTAGTAGCGGTCTATGAGGGACTGGCAGTATTCGGCATCGACGACGCCACACTGGAAGTCCGTCTGGAAGCCGGCGCCGACCAGCCGGCGCCCGGCGGCGCGGGTGCGCTTGGTCTTGGAGATGACGGTGAGGGATTCGGCCAGTGAGAGCGAGGCTGCCTTCAGGCCCGTTCCGAACATACCGAGAGCGGAGTCCTCGTACTCCCGCCGGCCGCCCACGGTCATGGCGGTATCCAGCGCGGCATCGTCCATGCCGTACCCGTCGTCCACGATCAGCAGGCTGACAAGCTGGTCACCGTCGCGCAGGAAATGAATCACGACATCGCGGGCACCGGCGTCGATCGAGTTGTCGACCAGGTCCGCCACGGCGATCTCGAATCCGTAGCCTTGGCTGCTCAGCGCCTCCACGTACCGCGGATCTGGCGGCAGGCGCTTACTGCCGCTGGTGGGGACGTCGAACTTCCAGTCGTCTGAGTTGTTGCTCATTTCCTGCCCGCACATCCAAGCGACCGGCTGATCCGGCCATCTGATCAAACTAGTGATGACCGTAGTGGGCTCGGATGCTGCGATCGGGCGGGGGCAGGCATCGGGTATCTGATCGTGATGGAACTGCTGACCTGACGGTGCACAGCGGCGGGCCGGCGCTGGCCGGCCCAGCCACCGGTGCCCCCGGGGGAACGGGTCAGGCGGAGAGGTTGGTGCGGAGGGCGGTGAGGTCGGCCTCGGTGGTGCCGTGGGAGCGGAGGTAGGCGGGGACGGAGCCGTGGTGGGTGCGGATCCAGGTGAGGGAGGAGGCGAGGAGCGGCGCGGAGACGGGGCGGGAGACGCGCTCGGTGCCGGTCTCGTCGAGGTAGGGGGTGGGGCCGTCGAGGAGGCCGAGGCCGGCGTTGGAGAGCAGGAAGTCGGCGGTGATGTCGGCGTCGGAGGCGCCCAGGAGGGACTGCACGACGGCGATGGTCAGGCCGGTGCGGTCCTTGCCGACGGCGCAGTGGACGACAGCCGGGACGCCGTCCGATGTGCCGAGCCGGCGGATGGCGGCGACCAGGGACGGGCCGGCGGTCTCGGCCATGAAGGGGTAGAGCGTCTCCTGGTCCTCGGGCCAGGGCCGGTCGGTGTCCTCGCGGTTGGCCGGGAGGGTGGGGAGGTTCAGCGTCTCGTGGTCGAGGCCGTGGCGCAGGTCCGGCCAGACCTCCAGCTCGACGGGGCTGCGCAGGTCGATCACCGTGCGCAGGCCGAGCGCCTTGAGGCGCTGGGCGCCCTCCGGGGCGAGGTTGTGGAAGGACCCGGAGCGGTAGAGCACGCCCTTGCGCAGGGCGCCGACACCGCCGGCGTCACGGAAGTTGCGCACACCGGGGATGTCGAGGAAGGCGGACGGCAGGTCGGGTTCACGGTCCGGCAGGTCGTCGGTCATGGGTTCCACCGTACGGACAAACGGCCTGCCGGGGGAAGGAAGGGAAAAGGTGGGGGAGGGAAGGGAGGGGGACGGGAGGAGGGAGTAGAGGGAGCGGGGGCAGGCGGGAGGACCGGGAGGCGCGAGAGGGTCAGCGGCCGCCGGCGATGTCGAGGAAGGCGCCCGTCATGTAGGAGGAGGCCGGGGAGAGGAGGAAGAGGATCGACTCGGCGACCTCCTCCGGCCGGCCACCGCGGCGCATCGGCAGGTCGGGGGCGACCCGGTCGACCCGGCCGGGCTCGCCGCCGAGGGCGTGGATGCCGGTGTGGATCAGGCCGGGGCGGACGGCGTTGACCCGGATCCCCTCGGCGGCGACCTCCAGGGCCAGCCCGCGGGTCATCGAGTCGACGGCGCCCTTGGCGGCCGCGTAGTCGACGTACTCGTTCGGCGAGCCGAGCCGGGAGGCGGCCGAGGAGACGTTGACGATGGCACCGCCCGCCCCGCCGTGCCGGGTGGACATCCGGCGGACGGCCTGGGCGGCGCAGAGGAAGGCGGAGGTGATGTTGGAGGCCCAGATCCGGTTCAGCCGGTCCTCATCGATCTCCTCCAGGCGGCACTGCCGCTCCAGGGTGCCCGCGTTGTTCACCAGGGCGGTGAGCGGGCCGAGTTCGGCGTCCACGGTGGCGAACAGCCGCTCCACCTCGGCGGTGCGGGTGACGTCCGCCCGGACGGCGACGGCCGTGCCGCCGGCGTCCCGGATCGCCGCGACCACGGCGGCCGCCGCAGTCTCGTCGGCACGGTAGTTGACGCAGACCCGGTAGCCGCGCCGCCCTGCCAGCAGGGCGGTGGCGGCGCCGATGCCGCGCCCCCCGCCGGTGACGAGGACGACTTCGGGGCGGGCGGTGGCGGCCGGGTCGGTCATGGTCCGAACGGTACCCGCGGGCCGGGCGGGTAAGCCTCCGGAGGCCGCCGCGCGCAGCGAGCCCGGGCACACGGCCGCAGCCCGTCCGCCCGGCGCGTCCGCCGCGCGCAGCGAGCCCCGGCGCCCGGCCGGAAGCGGCCCGCCCAGCGCGGCCCCGGCCGCAGCCCGTCCGTCCGCCCCGGCCCCCGGTCGGAATTCATTCGCCCGGCGCGGCCCCGCAGGGCAGACTCCTCTGACCGCGCCGAGATCCGGCCGTAAGGAGGCCCGCCCATGACCACCGCACCCGGCACCGTCCTGCTCTCGGGCGTCGTCGGCTCGACCGCGTACGGCTTCGCCCACGCCGGCTCCGACATCGACCGGCTCGGCCTCTTCGCCGCCCCCACCGAGGAGTTCCACGGGCTGCACCGCCCGGCCGAGTCGCACGTCAGCACCGAACCCGACGTGACGCTGCACGAGGCCGCCAAGTGGTGCCGGCTCGCGCTCGGCTGCAACCCGACCGCCTCCGAACTCGCCTGGCTGCCGGACGACCTGTACGAGACGCGCAGCCCGCTGGGGGAGGAGCTGATCGCGATCCGGACGTCCTTCCTGAGCGCGAAGGCCGTCCGCAACTCCTATCTCGGCTACGCGGACCAGCAGTTCCGCAAGCTGCTCACCCGCGACACCACCGACCCGGCCGCCCGCCGCCGGGCCGCCAAGCACGCCCGCCACCTGGTCCGCCTGGTCGAACAGGGCGTCCGGCTCCACGAGACCGGCGAGAACGTCGTCCGCATCCCCGATCCCGAACGCGTCCGCCGGCTCGGCGAACGCATCGCCGACCACCCCGCCACCGCCGAACCCCTGCTCGCGGCAGCCGTCGAGCGCTTCTCCCGCCCCGGTGTCCTCCCCGCCGCCCCCGACCCGCGCCCCGCCGAGGCCTGGCTCCGCCGGGTCCGCGCGGCGCACTACCGCCCGCCCGCCGAACGGGCCTCCTGAGACCCGGCGCGCCCCTGCAATCCACTGGCGGAGCTCTGGGTCACACCGGGTAGGATCGCGGTGGCCGGTTCCGCACGGGCGGGCCACGGGCCGCTAGCTCAATTGGCAGAGCTGCGGACTTTTAATCCGTAGGTTCAGGGTTCGAGCCCCTGGCGGCCCACAGAGCAGGAGCCAGGTCAGACATCATCTGACCTGGCTCTTTTCATTTCTGACGCCTAGTTGGCGTGGCTCGCCGGCCCGAAATCATGCCCGATATGTCCCCCGGCGGGGATTCTGCCGGGACAGCGCCCCCGCGCGGCCTCCACCGCCCCCCTTTCCGTCCACGTCCACAGCCGTCCAACGGGGTCTCTTTCAAGCTCTGAAAATCACGGACCGTGTCCTCCGAGGCCCGTGGGCCAAACGGCGTCCAGACAGCGATCGGGAGGCTGACGACCTCACGGCAGACTGGGCGAACGCCGCGGCGTGGCTCGTGCTGGTGGGCAAGGGCGGGCATCAGACTGCTCGGCATGGTGAGAGCGAACGCCCTCGATGCCACCGTGGCGGTCTGGCACTGGTACTCGATCGATCAGGCGCGTGCGGCCACGCTGTTCTCTCGAAGGTGTGGGGAACTGGAGCGGAATCCAACGGCGCCGAGCGAAGACGAGAAGCGTCGCGGACTCCAGTGGTCGGTGGCTGAGGCGGAAGAGCACAAGTCCTACGCGGTGGCGTCGATTCTCGCCTCGGTCGCGTTCCTGGAGGCGTCGCTCAACGAACTGCTGGGCTCTGCATCCGAGGACAACCTGGAGCTCGCGGGCGCCAAGGGTGGGCTACCGCCGGACGAGCGTCGCGATCTCACGTTCCTGATGAAGGTATTCGGGAGGCGGACCTCGCTTCTGGAGCGGATCGAGCTCGTGCTTGAGCTACTCGGTCGCGAGCCCTTCGAGGCCGGCACCAAGCCATTCCAGGATGCTCGGCTGGTGGTCCAGCTCCGGAATGAGCTGGTGCACTACCGCCCGGAATGGCGCGCAGGGGCGGGGGCGTCGCAGGAAGCTCTCAAGGGCATCGCCAAGGGCCTGTCCGACCGGAGTTTCACGGAGAACCCGTTCACGAGCCAGGGCAACCCGTTCTTCCCGGACCGCTGCCTGGGGCATGGCTGCGCTGCCTGGGCGTGGATGTCGATGCTCTCCTTCGCCAACGCGTTCTTCGAGCGCGTCGGTGTGACGCCGATCTACGACGACATGCGGGACCAGTTGAAGCCTTGAGGTCCCACCGGTCGGCGCGGCCGCGCCGTGCCGCCGCAGTGCACGTCATCTGGCGGGCAGGCCGGCCACCAAGGGGCGAAGGGGCGCTGGGGTCAGGAGATCGGCACGGTGCCGGCCGTCCTCGTCGGCCAGCGCGAGGGCTGCTTCGGTCCCCCCGGCCACGAACAGCAGTGACAGTGCCGACGAGCACTGTTGACTTGGCGTCGGGTTCGGTTCAGCCAGTCCCACCCGAATCAGGTCCCGGCTGAGCGAGAACAGCATGCCGTAGATCCACTTCTCGCTGGCGGGTCCAGGAAGGCCATATGCGATCTCAGTTTCGACGGCTGCGCACAGGTCCTCCGCCCACGTGGCGAGAGTGCCGGCCGCCTGCCAAGCAGCCCGCAGGCGCTCCAGTGGTGTGTCCAGGACGAGTGAGTGGAGGTGGTGAAGCATGCTGCTTTCCGGCAACCCTGGCACCTGGTGCGCCGGTGCGTCGCGGAGGGCCTGGAGAGGATCGCCGTTGTCGGTCTCCAGCAGGTAGGCGCCGGGGTTGAGATCGCTGACTCCGGAGCGGCTTCGAACGACCCGGGCGATTGTCTCCGGCATGATGCCATCGGCTCCAAGCAGGATCCCGAGCACGGAGTGGAACGCCAGTCCGGCGTTGTCCAGCGGCTCGGCGCCGGCGGAGCCGTCCAGGGCGCCGATCGTGGGCCAGAACTCGGCAAGGGCCGGGAGCTCGCGTAGCGACTTGTCGATCTTGCGGATCCGTCGGTTCACCCCCGCCCCGCGGTGCTGCTGCTCGAGCGCGATCCGCGACGCCCCGTCCCCCACCCAGTCGTCCGGGTCGGCCCCAGGAAGGAGAGGGCCGAGGTTCTTCCGGAGGTCGGCGGCCATCTCGATCACGTGCCGACCGAACGCGCTGCGCACTGAGCTCTCGGGAACTCGAAGGCCGGCCGCGAAGGCGCCGAGGATCAGGTGGTCGCGGCTCCGGCCCTGCTTCTGGTGCTTCCCGAGCCAGGCCACCAGCTCGCCGATCTCTCCGTCGGCGGTCGAGGAGCTGCCGCCGACAGGCCGTCCAGGCCAGGAGCGTTCGTTGCGCGGGAGCAACGGGTCGGGTTTGCCCCGCCAGCGCTCCAGCTGACGGGCGGTGACCTCGACTCCTTGGCTCCTGGCGTACTCGATGAGACGGGCATCGGCGGGGCTTGGCGAGGTGCGGGCCATGGCGCGACGGTAGCGGTCCGCCGGCCCGCAGAAGAACCCCCCGAACTTGCCGGGAACCTGCGGATGGCCGCAGTGCTCAGATGGGATCGCGGGCAGGGAGGTAGTCGGGCGGCGCATCACCCGGACGGGTCAACACAGCGCCAGCTGTTTCTCCACGGCCCGTCAGTTATTCACAGGCGCAGGAAGGGTCTGCGCTCCGGCACTTCTAGCGGCCGTAACCTGCGGTCGCTTGGGGCTGGTGCGAGGACGTCCTGCCTGAGATCCGGAAGGAGGGTGAGCCCATGATCGAGCGCTGGTTTCGCCGGCGGCCGCTGGCCGACAACGCTCGTGGTGCCGAGGCGCCGCTGCCTCAGTGGCTGGAGTACGCACGAGGAGTGCTCCAGGCGCTGGCGGCAGTGGTGGCCATCGTGGTCAACCTGCACCGCTGGTGAGCCGGAGGGGGTGCCGTTCGAGCACCCCCTCACAGGCCTCACAGCAGCCTGGGCGCCACCGATCCACTGTCTGGCGTACCGCCTGGTCAGTCCGCTGGACGCACGCCCGGCGGGCCTGCCGGAGTTCCCCGGTTGTGCTGGCGTACGATCGCGGCCGTGGCGAAGAACGACAAGATGTTCGATTATCCGCAGGACCTGCGCCAGGCGCAGTGGGCGTTGGAGGCGGCACGGGCCGAGCGCTCGGCATTCCTCGCCACTCTGCCGGTCTGGGGCACCAGCGAAGGCCAGGAGCTCACCGACGAGCAGCGTGCCCAGAGCTCGCGGCTGCTGGCGGCCGAGAGCGAGGCCGCGCGAGTCGTGTGGGCGCACACCTTCTGGGCCGAGCTTGCCGTCCAGGACCGCGTCGAGGCCCGAACCAAGCTCAACCACATCGGGCCACCTCCTTCCGCCGCGTAGTCAGGGCCGGCAGGACTCCACGGACGGACTTCCTGGGGTGAGGATCAGCCTGCGAGCCACCGGCGGAACGCCCGATCAGTCCGGCGCCACGGGCACCTTAACGACCGTATCGCCCGCCGACGGTGCTGTGCTGCGATTTGTCGAGCCCCCTACTTGCCGCGAGCGAAGTCGATTTGGGTCTGCACCTCGCAGTCGACCTGGAACACAGCTTCGCTGATCTTCTCTTCCAGGGGCTCGAAGGAGTCCTCGATGGCGGCGTACTCGCTGACCAGTGCGTGCCTGTCGTCGATGGATTCCAGAGCGGCAATCCGGGTTCGCCACTGCTCCAGGTCCACCTTGGAGTACGGATACTTCCGCCCACGCACCTGTTCGAGCGTCGGGTTCGCGGAAAGGTTCGCCTGCACTAGCCGCAAGGCGTCGCCACGCACGAGGGGCGGGCCGGAAAGGTTGTCCTCGATGAACTCCAGGCCGTCGACCATTTGGTCAAGCCGAGCATCAAGGTAGGCGGTGAGGGCACCCCTCACCTGCGGGAGGTCGAGTCCCACCTCTCGGCGTAGCTGTGCGGCGATCTTCTTCGGGAGGTCTTCCGCTTCGCCGAAGCCCGGGTGCCTGCCTTCGGTGAAGCGGCAGATCTCCGAGCCGAGGTCGGCCGGGTAGCTGATGACCATCTGGCGGTACGACTCCAGCACTGTGCATGCGGAGTCGAAGTAGATCAGGGTGGCCGGCCTGATGATCTCGGGCCTCTGCTTGTCGCGGTGATACATCTCGTTGCGGTACTTGTGCAGCTTTTCCAGGACGGGGCCGAGCGCTTTGTCGAGCAGGTTGCGGCGGACCAACAGACCGACCTTGGCGTCGAAGTTGCGGTCGATGCCCTTCAGGTCGGACTTGGACAGGATCTGCGCCTCGACGGACGCGACCTCTTCCGCGTCTTCCGGTATTCCGTAGGCCGCGTTCTGCTGGTAGGCCAACAGCAGCTTCTTGAGCATGTCCTGGTGCAGGAGTTCCGTCTGAACGGTTCGGTGGAGGATCAGCTCGGTCACGCTGTCGATGAGTAGGTACGCCAACCGCAGGTTGGGCACACGCCCCTTCTCGATCATCCCCTTGGCCTCTTCGAGCTGCACGACGATCAGCTCCAACCGCTCCATGTCTATCCTCCGTCGCGTCAGCCGGTCTCCTGCTCCACATCATCTCTGGATACTCGGCCGCGTACGCCCGATATTGCGTAACCCACGCAGGCCCGGCTGACCCCGGGTGGGGCTGGCCCCCCTGTGCACGCGGTTCGGCGCCGGTGTCGTCGCGGTCGGCTTTTCCACGCTGCACCTCAGCGTTGCGGCGCCATCGGTGATCGAGCAATGGCCAGCTGCGCCCGGCAGGCGACCAGCTGGAGGAGTTGCCTGGCACAATCGGGTGGGCTCCCTGGTAGCGCGCCGATGACGTACATTCCGGTCGTGCCGGACGTCGTCGTGGAGATCGAAGCCGGCCAGACGGTCCCAGAGTTCGGAGGCTGAGGCATCGCCCGCGGGTCCTGCGGACTCGGTCAGACGTGGTTCCAGACGATGTCCAACCGCTCGAACATGCCTGAGTATTGGGCGGGCGGCGGCCCTCCTACCCGCAGCAAGGGCCGCGTTACTGATTACCGTCCGCGCCCTTCCGTACCGTACAGTCAGCGGTGCCGACGCGGGGTGGAGCAGCTCGGTAGCTCGCTGGGCTCATAACCCAGAGGTCGCAGGTTCAAATCCTGTCCCCGCTACCAATCCAGGTCGGGCCCGGTACGTGAAACGTACCGGGCCCGACCTGCTTGCATGTCGCCGACCAAGAGTCTCTCTGCCGGCCACCCATCAGGGACTTGGCGGTAGGGCACCCGCGAGGCGCGGGGTCCCAAGCGGTCGTCGTCTCAGCTGGAGGAGATGGCTGGCCTGCACGCCTGACCTGAGCGACCGCACGCTGGTCCTGCCGGCGCGGAGATCAGGCCGCGTCGGCCGAGCCCGAGGCTTCGCCTTGATCCGGTCCGGTCGAAGGCTGGAACCGCAGCTGCAGCGCTTCTGCTTCCTGGCGAGCCTGCGCGAACGCACCCATTACGGCGTCCTGGTCGGTGCCGCGGACAACGACCTCGATCGGGCCGCGCAGGCCCAGCCGTGCTTCTACGGAGCTGTGGGCGGCCTGGTCGGTGAACAGGTCCCGCTCGAACTCCCACGCCGGGCCGCCGATGAGGGGCGCCTGGTAGAGCAGCGTTCCGCTGCGTCGGTCGAAGGCGGCCGCGATGGAGAAGATGACCGTGTGCCGAGGCAACCGATCCCAGAGACGGCCCAAACCGGACCAGGACGTGGCCTCCTCCGGCATCACCGCAAGGCGATGCGCGAACCCGGAGCCGTGGTCGTCCACGAGCGTGTTCCATTCGTTCACGAGGGCTTCGGCGTGCTCCTTCGTGACCACGGCGACTTCGAGGCCGCCGAGGGTCAGAACGTATGCCTGCTGGTCGCTGGTCCTGCGGGTCTTCATGGGGACGAGTGCGGCAGCCTTCTCCGCGCTCTCGCGGTCCAGCGTGGGCAGCACGGAGGTGTAGGTGTCGGCGGTCAGGACGATGGTCGAGTGCCCAAGCACCTCCTGCACGACCTTGAGGTCGGCGCCGGAGCCGAGAAGCAGCGTGGCGGCCAGGTGCCGAAGGTCGTGCAGGCGGACCGGGGGGAGTCCGAGGCGTTCGCACAGCAGCTCGAAGCGGTCGGTGAGGTAGTCCGGGTTGATCGGGGCGCCGTCCTCGCGGACGAAGACGCTGCCGTGCTCGGGCCACGGTAGGCCGGCGTCGGCGGCTTCCTTCCGGGCTTCCTCCATGCGGTCGCGGTGATCGCGAAGCTCTTGGAGGGTGTGGCTGTCCAGGGCGATCGTGCGGACGCTGTCCTGCTTCGGGGCCTTGCCGAGCGGCTTGCCATCCACCGTCACGATCTGCCAGTCCACGGTGATGAGTGCGGTGTCGAGGCTGGTCTTGGCCCACTCCAGCCCGGCGCCTTCGCCGCGCCGGAGGCCTCGGAAGATCGCGAGGTGCCAGAAGGCGCGAAGCCAGTCGCTCTCGATCGCGTCGAGGAACTGTCCCGCCTGCTCGGGAGTCCACACCATCACCTTGGACGGCTTCTCGCTGGTCCGCCGCCACTCGGCGACGCGCTCAGGTGTCCACAGCAGGGCCTTGGGCCGCTTGCCGGAGGGCAGTTCGACAAGCTTCGCCCAGTTCGTGGTGATCCGCAGTTCACGGATCGCCTGGGTGAGGGCGGACCGAAGCGTCGCGCGGATGCGCTGCATCGTCGCGGGAGCCACGACCCGCATCTGCGGGTGCGGCTCGCGCTTGGGTATCACGGGCGGTGGGACGGCGGGCGGCGCAGCGTCGGCCTTCGGCCGGCCGGGCTTGCGGCCGTACACGGCCTTCCACTCGGCGTACTCCGCCCGCGCCTTGGCGACCAACGCCACCTCGTATCCGATCACGAGGTTGCGCGCCTCGATCTCGTCGAACATGTCGCGGATCGGGCCGACCGTCAGGTCTTCCAGCTTGATGTCCCCGAGCGCGGGGAGCAGGTAGTTGCGGATGTGGCTGCCGTAGGAACTGGCAGTCGTGGGCTCGAGGGTCTTCCTGCCCTCCAGCCACTTGGTCAGGAACTGGGCCACGGTCGTGCGGTGATCGATCACCTCACCGCGGTCGGTCTTCCCGATCGCCTTGGTCAGCGCCTTCTGGGCCTCGTCCTTGTCCTCGTAGCCGCCCTTGCGGTCACGCCGAGGCTTGCCGTCGGGGCCAGGCTTGAGCGGCAGGTAGTACCACCAGGTGCCATGGGCCTTCTTGCCCTTGAGCTTGGGGCACTTCGAGCCGAGCTCTCGCGTCTTGGGCTTGCCGCCGGCATCGAGGACCTGGTTGCCGTTCTCATCGCGGACAGGCTCGCGGCAGGTGCATCGGCGGTACACCGAGCCGGTGCTGCTCATCGGATCGCCTCCGGCCGGCGGCGCGGGTGGTGCGGGGTCATGGCCTCTCATCCGGTGCTCGGGCCCGTAGCGGGCCGATGTGCAGGGCGTGCCCACAGTCACGGACCTGCGCTTGTGGGGGCACAGACCCAGGGCGGTGGGGAAGTTGGAGACCGTACGCGCGCGGGTGCCTTGGGTCGCGTCGAGCCTGGACACAGGTGGTCTGCCTGCGGTGCGCGTGGACAGGCCTGGACGGGTGTGGACCGCGAGCGAACAACTAGCCGGTGAAATAGGGAGTTTCAGCAGGTCGAGAGCCCGCGTTTACTTAGGTGACCCTGTGTCAGCGCGTTTAGGTCAAGAACGCCATCTGCGGCGTGAATGCCCTGTGACCTGCATGAATGTGGCCTCGCGTGTACCGCGCGAGTGGCTGATGAGACGTACCGAGACAGGCGGTGCCGGAGGTGGACGGCGGGACGAAAAGGCCCGGCCCGGGACAGGGTGCAGGCATGACGACGACAGACGACACTCCCGTCCTGCCCGACCCGCGAGTCCAGCCGACCATGACCGTGCCAGAGGCTGGCCGGCTCTTCGGCCTGCAGAAGGCCGCGAGCTACAACGCGGCCCGGCGCGGCGACATCCCGACGATCTCGGTCGGCCGGCGCCTCCTGGTTCCTACCGCCAAGCTGCGCACCCTGCTCGGCATCGACGCGGTCGCTCCCACAGACGTGGCGGCCTGAACGGCCCGGCGCCCGACCACCCATCTGCCGGACTGCGGCCCCGGCACACAACCCCTGGTAGGAGACCACCGGCATGTCCTGGTTCGCTGTTGGAGACAGCACCGACGACCACTTCAAGACCCTCTCGGCGGGCAACGCGGCACTTGGCCTGTGGGTCCGCTGCGGCGCCTACGCCAGCGCCCACCTGACCGACGGCGTGATCCCCGGGGCGGTCGCCGCCAAGAACGGCACCGCCTCGCAGGTCCGGAAGCTCGTGGCGGCCGGGCTGTGGCACGCCGCCCGGCACACCTGCCCGAAGTGCCCGCAGGTCCGTGAGGGCGACTTCGTGATGCACGACTACCTGGACGCAAACCCCAGCCGCCGGCAGGTTCAGGAGCGCCGGCGGCGCGCGGCGGAGAAGAAGCGCCAGCAGCGCGGCGGCGGTCATCCGCCCGCCGATGATGACGCTTCACCGGACAACCGGGTAGCCGATCGCGCGCCCGCTACGAACACCGGCCCAGGTCAGGGCGCTGAGTCCCCCGGGGACCGAACTGATCCTCGCGCGCGCCCGGCCCCTGCCCTCCCCTCCCGAAGGGAGGGGGTTGATGCGTGTGGGGAGCCTGTACGTCCGTGGGGGCCGGCGCGCCGGCACCCACTTCCGGATGGCTTCGAACCCGATGAGGCGGCTCTGCTGTGGGCGGCTGCCGAGGGGCACCTCGACCGGCTCGGCGGCCGGGAAGGCCTGGCGGCCACGACCGAGGCGTTCGTGGACTGGCACCGCGGCCGTGGCACGCAGGGCGCCGACTGGCAGGCGATGTGGCGCAAGTGGGTGCGGGAGCAGCGGCTCCGGCCCGGGGCGCCTGCGGATCAGGCCTCAGAGCGCCCTACGCGGCCGGCGCAGCACCGAGGGGTGGCAGACGCGGCGCAGGTGTCGGTGGCCGAGCGGTTCGCGAGCATCGAGCGGCGCATCGCGCTGGAAGACAGCTCGCCAGCGGCCGGGCCGAGGACGCTGACTCTCGTGGACGCGCTGCCTGCTGGCGGGAAGCGCCCGCCGTCGACGGTCATGCCCGGGCAGCGTCCACTGATGGCGGCGCTGCCCGGGGGCGACCAGGGCGCGGTTGAACCGGCGGATGTTCTGGACGCGATCGCCGAGCACGGTCAGGCGAACGCGGTGGCGATGTACGGCTGGCGGCAGGTGGCTGCGCTGCTTGCCGTCCCGGATCCGGCGACCGGCGGGGTGTGAGCCGTGCTGCCGCGTCGAGGGCTGTCGAGGTGCCGCAGGTGCCGGCGCCCGGTGCACTGGACGGTGACCATCTCGGGGGCGCGCCTGGCCGTCGACCCTGAGCCTTCCCATCGGGGGAACACCGCGGTCTACCGGGATGGCGTCGGGACGATTCGCTCACGCCGGCCCACCCGGGAGCTGCCGTTGCTGCCGTACGAGCGGCTGTTCGTGCCGCATGCGGCGACGTGTCCGCCTGGCCCGGTGAACAGGGACGTTCGGACCTGTGGCCCGGTCCCGGACCGGGGATAGGCTGCTCGGTTTGGCGCAACCGCCTGCCAGTTGGGACGTCCTGTAGTCACGAGCTGTCGTGGCGTCAGTCGGCCTGTCCGGTCGGCGCATCGAAGAGGGGGCGGGGCGCATCGCTGCGAAGCGACGCGACTCTCGCCGATTGAACGAAGGAGGAATGATCGAGTTGTCGGAGAGTCCTTACGAGGTGGTGCAGCAAGCGCTGCGCCGCTGGGGGAACGTGAGGCCGACTGAAGGGGGATGGCTGGCAAGGTGCCCAGCCCACGACGACCGGCAGGGCTCCCTACTCGTGCTTGCTGCTGGCGATGCCCGAGTCGAGTTGGACTGCCTGGGCGCCGGCTGCGACCCGCAAGACGTGGCGGCGGCTCTGAGGATCGGCGCGCAGTACGTGGTGGTACCGCCGCCCGCGTTCGAGGACGGTCCGGGCTGGATCTGGCCGGGTTACCTTCCGTCGGTCGGCCTGACGCTGATCGACGGGGAGGACGGCGTCAACACCCTGGCGGTGGCGTTGGATGTGGCGGCTCGCGCGTCGGCCGGGTCTGGTCTTCCGGACGGCCAGCACCCGCCCACCGGCCACGACGTGGTGGTGCTGACGGCGCCGCACACCACGGCCGACGCGCGGCGGCTGCTGGCGGCCTCTGGTGCGGATTCCGGGCGGACCGAAGTGATTGAGGTCCTGGGTGGGCGCGGTGGCCAGCGGGGGCTGCGACTGCCGGCCGACCTGGCGCAGGTTGAGGAACTGCTGCGCGGCCGGGGCGTCGAGTTGCTCGTGGTGGACGTGATGCTGGTGTGCCCTTACCGGGTGCCCGCAGAGATGGCGTTGCAGGCGCTGTGCGAGATGTCGAAGGATCTCGGGGTGGCCGTGCTGGCGGTGAGGGACGCGTCCAAGCGGGCCGGCTGGCTGGCATCGCGCCGCGCGCAGGAGGCTGCGGAGCTGGGGAGTGTCGCGGCGGTGCACATGGCTGTGAACGGGCCTAAGCGCTCGAAGGCGCTGGTGCCGGTTGCCAGCGAGTCGTGGAAGGTCATGGGTGGCTTGCAGTTCTGCCAGGCCGTCCGTAACCGGCCGGTGGTGTGGAACTCGCGCTTCTCGCGGGGCACGGGCCGGGCCATCGAGAGCGCCGACCTGTGCCGTCGGCGTCCGGCGAGCACCGGGGCCTACAGGTTCCTGGAAGGGCTGCTGGCCGGGGGGCCCGTGCCGGCCCGGGATGTGAGTGCGGCCGCTGCAGGCGTGGGCCTGGCTCCGCGAACGGTTCAGCGGGCGCGTACGGAGCTCGGGGTCGTGGCGACGAAGACGGCGCAGGGGTGGGTGCTCTCTCTGCCGCCGCAGCACGTCGGCCGGTGAACGGGCCGGGCCCTTCCCGGTGCGGGAAGGGCCCGGCTGGGCGGTCAGTGGGTCGGCTGCGGGCTGTTGCTGGGCTGCAGCGGGCTGCGGGTGGCGGTCGGGCTCGGGGCCTGGGGGGCGGTCGGCAGGATCGTGGCCGGGCTGCTGGTGCTGGGTGCGGCCGGGGTCGGGGCGGTGACCACCTGAGTGGCGGTGACCGTCACGGTGACGGTCGGGGCGGGCTCGGTGACGGTCGCCGGGGCGGCCGGGGCGGTGATGGTGGGGATGGGGGTGGTCAGGGTGGCGGTGGCAAGGCCGGGTGCGGCGGCGGCCGGGGCGGGGCAGGTCGGCAGGACCGGGGCGGTGGGAGCGGAGGGGGTGATCACGGGCTGCGCCGGGGCCGGGCTCAGGAACGCGGTGGCCGGGGCGGCCGGGGTGAGGGGAGTGGCCGGGGTGGCGGCCGGGCGGGACGCGAGGGTGGTTCCGGTGGTGAATGCGGCGGCCACGGCGAGGGCGACGGCGGCGTGGCGGGCGGTGATCCGGTTGGTCAGGGCCATGGTTGGTCTCCTTGTGTGTGGGCTGGGGGTTCGCGGTCCCCGGCTGGCAGGACCAGCCTCGCAGAGAAACAGACTTAAGTCCATAAAGCTGACTGAGGTATGTTCTCGTCTTGTGGGGCTCGACGCGACACACCGCCGACAGCCGTGCACTGTGGCCTGCCGATCGATCCCGACCCGTGGGGGAGCGCGTGAAGCAGCCCCTGCCATCCTTGCCAGCGCCTCGCCCTGGCAAGGCCGGCCGCCGCCTGTACACCGACCTCGCAGCCTCGCCACCGGCCGTCCGCCGCCGCTTCTACGACGGCCTAGCGGCCAGAGACTGGGCCCAGGTCCTCGCCGCCGCCAAGGACGAGGCCGGCACCCCGTACGCCCTGTGGGCCGACGACCCCGTCGGGTTCGTCGAAGACGTCCTCGGCGAATCCCAGTGGAGCCGCCAGCGCGAGATCCTGGAAGCCCTGGTGGACCACCGCCGGGTCGCCGTCCCCTCGTGCTTCGGCTCCGGCAAGACCCACATCGCGGCGAGGGCGGCCGTGTGGTCCTCGGTCGTCCACCCGCCCGGCACCGCCCTCACGGTCACCACCGCCACCCGTGCCCGGCAGGTGCAGCGTCAGATGTGGCCCCACATCCGGCAGATCGTCGCCCGGGCGGGCCTGCCCGGAGAGGTGGGCGTCACCCAGTGGAAGATGCCGGACTCCCACGGCTCGGACGTCGTGGTGGCGTACGGCTTCTCGGCTCCCGACCACGACGAGTCCGCCGTGCAGGGCATCCACGCACCGCGGTTGATGTTCATCGTGGACGAGGCCGGCGGTATCGGCCGGATCATCGGCGCTGCCATGCGCGGAGTGCTCACTGGCGAGCACACCCGAGCCCTGCTGATCGGCAACCCACCGACCGACGACGAGGGCAGCTGGTTCGAGCAGACCTGCGCCGACCCGGCCGTGCACGTGCTCCCGATCAGCGTCTACGACACCCCGCTGATGTCGGGCGAGCGGACCCGGCGCTGCCGGTCCTGCCCACCGCAGGCGCCGGCGCACCTGCTCGCCTCCCACCTCGTCGACCCCGAGTGGGTGCAGGACACGATCCGGGACCACGGGGAGGACGCTCCGTTCGTCCAGGCCAAGGTGCACGCCCAGTTCCCGCGCGGCGGCCAGGCCCGGGCCATCCCGGCGTCCTGGATCGAGGCCGCAGCCGACGCCACCGAGCCCGACGGTGAGGACTTCCACGTGCTCAAGGGTCTCGGCCTGGACGGCGAGACCTCCCCGTACCGGGTGAAGGCCGGCGCGTGGGTGCGCTTGGGCGTCGACGTCGCTGCCGGAGGCGGAGACGAGATGGTGATCGCCCGCGCGGTCGGCGACCTTGTGGAGCTGCGCCACGCCACGGCCGGCCAGGACAACGCCGACCCCGTCGCGGTCGCCGGCGTCGTGCTGCGCGAGATCCTGGCGGCTCAGGTCCTCGCGGGGACGCTCGGCACCCGGCTCCCCGTCCGGGTCAAGGTCGATGGAGTCGGGGTCGGCTGGGGTGTGGCCGGCCTCCTGGCGGCGTGGCGGCGGGAAGGGCTGCACGAGGCGGAGATCGTGTCGGTCGTCGTCAGTGAGGCGCCGAGCCGGGACGACGAGGCGGCCACGCTGCGCCCTGCGACGCAGCGCGACGAGATGTGGCTGGCGACCCGGGCGCTGGTCTCGCCCGCCGCATCGGCGCTGCGCCTGCGCGTGGACCGGCGAACTCAGGCCCAGCTGTCCGCGCCCAAGCTCGGCACGAGCGCGAGCGGCCGGACGGTGATCGAGTCCAAGCGGTCAATGAAGGCGAGGGGGGTGAGTTCTCCAGACCGAGCAGAGGCTCTGCTGCTGGCGCTGTATGAGCCGCAGGCGCGTCGCCGAAAGGTCCGACTTGTCGCATAGGGCCGATCGAATCGCATACCGAGAGTTGTTAGACGGCACGTCTAATGCACGCATGTGGATCCCACCTGTTAGACGGGCATTCGGCCCAAAAGTTGCATGTCAAGCCATGTGATAGACATCACATTAAAAGGAGTGGCGGGGGCGGCAATGGCGGTTATTGAATCATGAAGAGCCGTACTGCATATGCCAGACGGCGTCGGGGGATGAGGGGGATTTGGCGGTGGCGTGTCAAATGTCTGGACCACGCTCACCACACCCCTCTATTTCTCCTTACTCGGATAACTAGGTCGAGACGGAAGTGCTTCCATCCCCACGTCGGAAGCACCTTCGCCCCTGGCGAGAAAAGGATGAATCAGTGCTCACAAATCAGTTCATGCGCTACGAGGCCTGCCCCCGCCGGGCTGCTCGGAAAGGAGCTTCCAAATGACCACGGCCGCTGAGAAGCTCTCGCATGAATGGGTTATCGCCGCCTACGTCCCCGTGGACGCGCAGGGCGCTGCATATGCACGCCGACGCGGCGTCTACCGCGTTCCGGCCACCACCAAGGTCTCCTCCGCCGAGGTGATGTGCATCCACTGCCGCAAGCCCTACGACGAGGCCCTGCACACCGAGTGCCCCGGCTCCGACCCCACCCTCCACGGCGGCCCCGTCGGAACCCGCAAGCGCCGCACCCCCGAGGCGCATCCCGCCGGCACCGCCGGCACGTCCGCCGTCCGGCTCGCCAGCGCCTAGGGTGCGCGGCGCACCCCCGCCGCCAGCCACACCGGGACGCTAAGCAGCGGGGCTGCCTAGCCTGCGTGCCGTGACGACACCCAGGAGGCCCAACCCGCGCGCCAAGAACGATGTCGCGCACCCGGCAGCACGCCGGGTGTGCGACATCGCCGCCGTAGCGCTGTTCGCCCTCGGCACGGCGGGCCTCAACGCGGCCGCCTACACCACGGACATGCGGCTCGGCACGGCCTGCACCAGCCTGTGCGCGCTCGCAGCTGCCACCGTCCTGGGCCGCGACGACGAGCAGCAGTAGGAGGACCCCCACCCATGTCCCGCCGCTGGTTTCCCACCTTGCGCCGAACCCCGCTGCCGGCCACCAAGAGCGAGCCGAACTATTCCCTCAACTGGTCGCCCGCCGGCATCGACCGGGCCCGGCCGTGGTCCGTCGAACGAGCCGTCCAGGACGGCATGGAACGCGCCGTGTGGATCTACAAGGCCGTGGACACCATCTCCAACCACGCCGCCGACCGGCTGCTGCGCGTCCGTCCCCGCAGCGGAACCTCCGAGGACCCGCTGCCGCCACTCGCCGTGCACCCGCTGTACGAGGCGATGAACGTCAAGGCCAACCCCCTCGAGGGCGCCTGGATCTTCAAGAAGCGGGTCAGCATGCAGCTGCTCCTCTCCAAGCGCGGCGTCTTCCTGGAGCCCACGTTCACGAGGGGCGGCGACCTGCTGCGCATCGACCTGCTGCCCCCGGGCCGCACCCGCCCGGTGCCCGGCAAGGGCGCGGACCTGGTATCCCACTTCGAGACCGTCACACCGACGGGAGAGCTGCGCACCCTGGACGTCGAGCAGGTGCGGTGGATCCGCAACCCCCACCCTCTCGACCCCTACTCCGGCATCACCCCGCTGGAGGCCGCCGGCCTGTCCGCCGACCTCGACTTCTTCACCCGCCACTACAACCTGAGCTTCGTCCACAACGACGCCCGCCCCGGCGGCGTCATCGGGATCGACGGCGACATGGACGACGCCGAACTTCGCGTGCTCCGCGCCAAGTTCGCCGGAGGCCCGTCGGCCGCCGGCGCGTGGACCGTCCTGTCGGGCGGCAACGTCACCGTCACCGACACCTCGGCCACCCCGCGCGACATGGCCTACGAGACCGTCTCCCTCAACTCCAAGGTCGAGCTCCTGGCTGCGTTCGGCGTGCCCGAATCCCAGCTCGGCAACGCCAGCGGCCGCACCTACGACAACGCCCGCGCCGAGAAGCTCATGTTCTGGGAGATCACGATGCCGCCGCACCTGCGCCTGGTCGCGGCAGCCTTCCAGGAGGACGCCGGCGACGGAAACGAGGCGTACTTCGATGTCTCCGACGTGGACGTGCTCCGTGAGTCCCGCGCCAAGCGGCTCGCCGAGGCCCGCGAGGAAGTCGCCGCCGGCGTCCGGTCCGTCCGCTCCTACGCCGAACTCGCTGGGTACGCCGACGAAGTGGACGACACCCCGGCCACCCGCGCCCTGTGGCTGACCTCCGGCCGCACCCCGGTGCCCGCTCGCGCCGCCGACGCCCAGGCCCTCGGCGCCGGCCCGCCCCAGCCCGGCCAGCCGCCCGCGCGCGCCGCCAAGGCCCTCGACCCCGCCACCGGCGACCTGCCGCTCGACGACAACGCGGCCCACGACCTCCGCGATCGTCTGGACGACGCCCTCCAGGCCCTGGCGGTCCGATGGACCGAACGCACCATCGCCCGCCTCAACGCGCCCCGCAACCGCCAGGGCACCCGCCACTGGGACGACCGCGGCGCCGCAGACCCCCGCACCGGCAGCAAGGACCTGCCCGTCGAGCAGATGATCGACACGGCGACCTGGCAGCAGGAAGCCGAGCAGGCCCTCCAGCCCCTCATCGAGCAGGCCGGCGACGCCGCCGCCCACGAGATGCACCGGCTCCTCGACGTCCCGGGCACGCCCCCCGTCGCCGCCTGGGCCGCGCTCGCCCCAAGCCTGGCCGAGACCGTCACCCGGCAGGCCGACCGGCTCGGCGACGATGTCCGCACCGAGGACCGATCCGGCGCGGACATCGCCGGCATCACCGCCACCATCCGCGCCTGGGGCCGCACTATGGCCACCTGGGCCAGCGCCACCGCCACCTGGCTGGCCACCGCCACCATCGAGACCGCCCGCGACCAGGCCGCCGCCGCGACCGCCCGCGCCGGCCTCGTACGCCGCTGGGTCGCCCACGACGACGCCCGCACCCGCCCCGACCACGACGCCGCCGACGGCCAGACCCAGCCCCTCGGCCAGCCCTTCACCGTCGGGCAGGACCTGCTGCGCCACCCCGCCGACCCCGAGGCGCCCCCGGGGCAGGCCCTGAACTGCCGATGCCGCCTGGCCTGGCGGATCCAGCACTGACCCCCCGTCAAGCCCGCTACGGGCCCGCCCAGGGCCCGTAGGCGCACGTGTGAGGATGGAGCATGACCACCGGAACCCCACCCAGTGACCGGCAGCAGCTGAACGAGGACTGGATCCGCAGCCGGCGTTGGGACATCCGCTACGCCAACGGCAACCCCGTGACCACGCTCGACGGCCTCGCTGAAGTGCTCGGCATCGATCGGCGCGAGGCGGCCCGCCGCGTCCTGACCCAGCCCTTCGGGAAGGCCGCCCCCCAAGAGCTGCTGGACGAGGCCCACCAGGAGCCCGCAGCCGACCCGTCCTCCTGATCCCGCGCCCTCACCGAACTGCGCAGGCCGGAACGCGGATCGGCGGTCCCGCGACGCAGCGACGCTATCGGTGACTTCTTGGCACTGTGCCCCCTCTGCCCCAGCGCTGCCGAGGGAGTGCCGTGCCGAATTCTGCCGTTCCTGCCATCCACCTGCGCCTCCGCGTGAAGCAGCAGCCCTTCCGCGAGAATCTGCATCCTCGGGATGGCCAGGGACGCTTCGCGCACACGCCAGGCGCCAGCACCGACCCGCTACTCGAACGCATCCGGGCCGCCGCAGCCCGGCCCGCCCGCGGTCCACGCTCGCAGCCGCGGTTCGACGAGGAGGAACACGGCCTGGTGTTCCGGGACGGCGACAGCGAGCGCGTAGCGCAGGCATACAAGGCCAACGTCGTCGCCGGCCTGACCCGGGACATGAATGACGTACCGGACGATGCCCTCCTCGCGGAGAACGACCGCACCCGCCTGGCCAACGTCCAGAACGGCTACGCCACCGCACACCAGGACCCGGAGACCGGGCAGCTGCGCACCACCGGCCCCGGCAGCCCGCCCCCACACCCCTCGTGGACGCAGGTCAGCCCGGATAAGGCCCGCGACCTCCTGCGATCGGAAGCCGTGAACCGCATGGTCGCGACCTGGGCGATGACCTCCAACGACGAGGACCCCGCCGCCCTCGCGCTTCAAGCAACCGCCCGCGACCACTTCGGCCTGCAGCCGACCGCCGACTGGCCGAGCGTCGACCACCTCGTGCAGGCCACCGCCGACCACCAGGCCGCTCACCGGCTCGCGCTCGAAGCGTTCCTCACCGCCATGTGGGACCGCACCCAGACCCACCTCGCCGAAGCCAACCTCGGCTCCCTCACAGTGTTCCGAGGCATGAGCACCCCCGACGGCAAACCGCCCGCCGGGTGGGCAGCCGACACCAGCACCCTCAGCGACCCAGCCCTGCGCCCCCTCTCGGCGTTCTCCCTCGACCCCGACGTGGCCCACCAGTTCGCCACCGAGGAGGGGCCCGGCATCGTCATGAGCGCCATCGTGCCCGCCGGGCGCATCATCGCGACTCCGGCCACCGGAATCGGCTGCCTGGACGAAGCCGAGGTCGTCGTCCTAGCCGGCCCGGGCACCTGGCACTGGCAGCCCGCTGACTGACGTTTGCTCAGCCCTGCGCTCGGCGCGACGCTGCGCCCCTTGCGCTGCCAGCCTGCCGCGACCCACACCGCCCGGCAGAAAGCAGCACGGTGCACGCCGAGCCCACCACCGTCACCCTGCGCCTGCGGGCCAAGACTGGCCCGTGGGACGAACACCGCCACCGCCGAGACAACCGCGGGCGCTTCGCCGAACACGCCGGCACCGCGCCAGCAGCCCTCCCCGGCACCCGATCCAACAGCCAGCACATCCCCGACTCGGAGCTGCTCGGCAGCCGTCATCGCCCCGCAGGGAAGGTCAAGGCCGCCATGTGCGGCTCGCTTGCCCAGCGCATGAGCGCCATCACAGACGAGCAACTGCTCTCCGACCGGCAACGCGACCGCCTCACCCGAGTACGGGCCGGGCAACTTGCCGCCTACCAGCCGGAAAGCGGCGCCAACGGGTACGCCGAGTACGTGGATCAGGCCGACCTGGACAGCGGGACCCGCCGAGAGCCGTGGGGCTACACACGGATGACCGGCGACGAGTACCGCGACTTCGCCCGCGCCGAGGCCGTCTCCCACCTGGTGGCCGGCTGGGCCTCCACCGCCAACGATCACGACCCCCACGCCCTTGCGCTACAGGAGACAGCCCGCCGCCGCTTCAACCTCGCGGACACGATGCCCTGGGACCATGGCCACGAGGAACTGGAAGCCGAGACACAGCAGGTTCTCGCCGAGGACGGCCAGGTGCTGGACGCCTTCCTCACCGCCATGTGGGAGACCACTCAGGAACACTTCGCCACCCTGGGAATCGACCACGTCACCGTGCACCGCGGCTTCACCGGCGACTACGACGACTCCCACACCAGGGAGATCGACGGGTCCGGCACCATCACAGACCTCCCGCTCCGGCCACTCTCCTCGTTCTCCACCGAGGACCACATGGCGGAGGAGTTCGCCACGCAAGGCGGCGAAGTGTCCGGCTACGTCATGAGCGGCGACGTACCGGTCACCCGCATCCTGGCCGTCCCAGGGACCGGGATCGGCTGCCTGGAAGAGACCGAGATCGTCGTCCTGGCCGGCCCCGGGGAGTGGCACATCTACGAGGTGTACCCCGACGAGACGGACGACTACTTCGGCTGAGGCCAGGCGCGACCCAACACCCCGCCGGCGCCTACGGTGGCCGGCACCAACCTCGGAGGAGCGACACGGTGGGAGCACGCACAGCCAGCGCCACGCTGGACCACAAGCAGGCGATCCTCGGCGTCCTGGAGACCGACGACGAGCAGGGCGCGTTCACCACGCTCGTGTCCGTCACCGGCCTCCTAGACCACGACGGCGACGTCATCGAGCCGGGCGCCTACGCCCGCACCCTGGCCGAGCTCACCCCCAAGGGGGTGTGGTCGCACGACTGGAACGTGTGGACCGCCCGCACCGAGCACATCGAGGAACTGCTGCCCGGCGACGCGCGTCTGCCCGCCACCCTCCCGGACGGGCAGCCCTGGCCCCCCGGGGCGGGCGCGCTGCTCGTCAAGGGCCGCTGCAACCTCGCCACCCAGGCCGGGCAGGACATGTACGCCAACCTGCAGTTCTTCAGCGACCAGGTGCAGTGGTCGATCGGCTACAAGGTCCGCACCGCCAAGCGCAGCAAGGGCGCCCGGCACATCACCGACCTCGACCTGTACGAGTACAGTCCGGTCCTGTTCGGCGCAAACCCGTACACCTCGACCCTCGACCTCAAGCGCCACCGGGACGCCAAGGCCCGCGGACTGCTGCGCGAAGCCGAGGTCGAACTCGCGCCGCTCGCCGGAACACTGGAAGAGCGCATCGACGCGATCACCGCCGTCGTGCAGCAGCGGCTTCTGCCGGCTACCCCCGACGAGTTCGGCGGCGGCACTCTTCAAATCATCGGCACCTACCCGGACCGGGTGATCGCCTCCCTGTGGAAGTACACCGAGGACGGCTTCGGCGCCACCACCTGGGAGGTGCCGTACACCCTGGACGGTGAAGGACAGCCGACCGCCGGCCCGCCAACCCCGGTGCGCCTGGTCCTGGACGTTGAGGGCGGCGGCGCGGATGCCGCCCTCGCCCCGCTCGTGCCCGACCTGGACCGGGTCACATCCCAGCTCAAGACCCTCACCACGGTGGAGAGCAAGGAAGGCCGGGCCCTGTCCGGCGAGAACGCCGGCCGCTTGGCCACCGCGGTTCAGCAGCTGGTCGCCGTGCTCGACTCCGCCGGCATCTCCTGGCAGCAGACGGACGACCCGCCGTCGCAGAGCAAGCAGGCCGCCACGACCCTGCACCTGGGCGAGATCAGTGCTGCCCTGGCCCTGTTCGCCGATGCCCACGAGGGCGCCAACGCCGCCAAGTGACGACGCGACCTTAGCCACGGCCCCGGCCTAGCTTCCCGGCACCAAGTACTCAAACCGGGAGGACACCGTGCGAATGAGGCATTGGAGCGAGCCGGAGGCGAGCCGATGAAGCTCGTCTCCCGCTCCGAGTGGGGCGCGGCGCGGCCCACCGGCTCCTACGTTCCTGTCAGCTCCACCAAGGGCGTCAAGATCCACTACGAGGGGTCCGCCGTTCCGGGCGCTCTCGCCAGCGACCACGGCCGGTGCGCCGGCCACGTCCGGGACATCCAGGCCTCGCACATGGCGAACCGGGACGAGGGCTGGATTGACATCGCCTACAGCTTCGTCGTCTGCCCGCACGGCTACGTGCACGAGGGACGCGGCCTCCACCGCAAGAACGGCGCGAACGGCAACGGGCCCCTGAACGTCGGCCACTACGCGGTGTGCGCCATGGTCGGCACCTCCGGCATCACCTCGCCGACGGACGCCATGCTGGACGGCCTGGTCGATGCCATCGAGTACTGCCGCAGCGAGGGCGGAGCCGGCAGCGAAGTCCGGGGCCACCGGGACGGCTACGCCACCGACTGCCCCGGCGACGACCTGTACGTGTGGATCCAGCAGGGCGCGCCCAGGCCTGGCGGCTCGGGAGCGGCGCCAGCGCCGGTGCCGCCGTCCGGCCCGTCGGCCGCTCCGCCCTTCCCTGGCCGGATCCTGCGCCTCGCTGAACCGATGATGCACGGCTCCGACGTGCAAACCGCGCAGGCCCGGCTGATCGAACGCACCTGGAACGTCGGCCCCGACGGCGCGGACGGCTGGTACGGGGAGCACACCCGATCCACCGTCGTCGCCTTCCAGCAGGACTCCACGGCCAACGGCTGGCCACTGGACGACGACGGAGAGATCGGACCGCTCACCTGGGCGGCCCTGTGGGACCGGCCCGTCACCCGCTGACACGGCGCAGCGCCCCCACCAGAACGGTGGGGGCGCTGCGGGCTTGCGAACACGGAAGCGACGCGGCTACCAGGCGTGCCGCCTGCCGCTCGCGAGTACCCCGCGCGCCCGGTTGATCGGCGGATCCCAGCTTCGCCCGGTCGTGGCGCCGGAGATCGTGGCGACGGACACCCCAAGACGCTCAGCGAGGTCCGCGCTCGGGAAGTTCCCCCGAGCCAGCACCCGCCCCCGATACGCCTCCCGGGTCAGCTCTCCCAACGAGCTGGTCGCCCATGTGGCCAGGACCCGGTAGCCCTCACGCACCCAGAACTGCTCCTCGACCCGCCGCACCGCATCCGGCAGACCCGAGTCTGCGGCGTCCGACCAGACGGCCGGAGCGATCAGGTGGCCGGCGGCGTGTTCCTCGGCGGCCCGAACGTCCGCATGGATCTGCACCTGCGGCGTGAGGAGCGGGAAGGCCAGGGCCGTGAACCAGCCCTCGTCCGTTCGCGTCAGGCAGCCCCAGGTCCCACGCACCTGCGCCATCGGCCACAGCGACCACGCAGCGAGCTGGTGCATCCACGCCTCCGCTCGCCCTTCCACCGCGCACGGCCCGTACAGCGCCGTCTTCCCACCAGGCCCGGCAACGCGCAGCACCCAGCCCGCGCCCGAGGAGAGCACCTGGTACCGGGTCCCGGCCACAGCCAGCTCGCTGCCTGGCTGACCGGCCGGCGCCGCCGCAGCCAGGTCAAGGTCTCCCGGTATCTGCGGCAGGTCGGGACGGGGGAAGGGATACACGTCGGGACTCCGATCGTCGGTGTCGGTATCGGCCGAGCCCTGGCCCAGCCGTCCAACGCTCTGCGGGACCGCTCTCCACAGTCACCAACCTCACCCACCCTGGGCACACCCAACTTCGCTGACCGGCACAAGAGTTATGGCGCGAGAGCGGGGCGAAAACGGATGCCCGCCAACAGGCGGCGGCTCGACGCGACACTAAGGACGGGCCGCTCCTACGGTGTGCCGATCGCCGTGGCGCACCGGTGCTGACCGGGCGCACGACGTGACACCCCTTCGCCCCGCACTGGCGGGACGGCCCGGCCCAACCCCAAGGAGCGTCACCTCGTGACCGCCGACAAGAACCGGCTCAAGGAACTCAACGCCGCGCTGCGCACCAAGGCCGCCGAGCTCGACACCATCAGCAACGCCTTCACGATCGAGGACGGCGGAGTCACCGTCTCCACCGAGAAGGCCGCCGCCTTCCGCAAGACCCTCGGCGAGGCCCAGGCGATCAAGCAGCTGATCACCGACCTCGAGGGCGCCGCCAGCATCGAGTCCTTCCTCAACGAGCCGGCCAGCCAGCCCTACGCCCCCCAGGACGCCGCCCTCGCCGCCCGCCTCGGCGCCGGCCAGGCCAAGAGCCTCGGCCAGCGGTTCGTCGACTCCGACGAATTCAAGGCGCTCAGCGCGGCCGGCTTCCGCGGCTCGTTCGACGAGATGGTGACCGTCGACGGCCACGCCCTCGACCAGCTCAGCAAGGACATCTTCAGCCGGTCCGCCGGCACCGCCTCCGTCCTCGGCCTCGGCACCCCGGAGCGACTGGAGATCGTCCCCCGCGCCGTCCGGCCCGGGCGTGTCCGCGACCTCTTCCCCTCGCAGACCACCACCGCGAACCTGCTGTACGGCGTGCGGGTCACCGGCTTCACCAACGCGGCCGGCATCGTCCCCGAGCGCGCCATGGAGGTGCCGCCCGGCGGTGGCGCGGCGGTGGAGGTGTTCGCGCGAGCCGGCCAGTCCAACCTGACCTTCAAGACGGTCACCTACCCGGTTGCCGAGATCGCGCACACCATGCCGATCCACAAGAACACGCTCGCCGACGAACCGCGGCTGCGCGACCTGATCGACAGCGAGATGGTCGACGGCGTGAAGATGGCCGAGGACAACGAGATCCTCTACGGCCCGGGCGGCGACGAGAGGATCACCGGCATCGTCAACACCCAGGGCGTCCAGACCTACGCCCAGGTGGACCCGGACAAGCAGTCCGCCGCCATCCGGCGCGCCGCTACCCGGGCGTTCCTCGCCTACTTCCCGCCGACCGGCATCGTCCTCCACCCCTTCGACTTCGAGGACCTGGAGCTGGAGACCGACAACCAGGGCGCCTACCGCGTCGCGGTCAACGTCGCGGTCGGCGCGCAGAAGGTCGTCTGGCGGCTCGCCGTCGTCGACTCCATGGCGATCAACGAGGGCAAGTTCCTCATCGGCTCGTTCGGGCTAGGCGCCCGCCTCTACGACCGCGAGCAGGTCTCCGTCCAGATCTCCACCGAGAACCGCGACAACTTCGAGCGCGGCGTCGTGACCGTGCGCGGCTCCGAGCGCGTCGGCCTCGAGGTGCCCCGCCCCGAGTCCTTCGTCTACGGCACCTTCAAGGCGACCCCCTGATGGCCACCCGCAAGCCGCCCGTGAAGACGGCCGCCAGCCCGCCCAAGCCGCAGGACACCCCCGAGGCTGGCAGCGCTACGCCGCCGGCCAGCCCGCCCGGCATGGAGCTGTCGGCCGCCGCCCCGCTCGAACCGCCGACGGCGCCCCCCGCACCCGAGCCGGCGCCCAGTCCCGAGCCGCCGACGCAGCCAGGGATCACCGCCCACCAGCCCCTGGTCGTCGACCACACGGACCTCGTGGGCGAGGACGGCAACGAGCTTCCGCGCGACCTCGCCGAGCTGTTCGACCTGACCCACCCCGAGTGGACCGTCGTCTACCCGCGCCTGCGGATCTACCAGCGCCGCACCTACACCGGAAGCCGGCGAACCGTCACCCAACTGCTCTACACCCCCGCCCAGTCCATCCCCCGGGCCGAGTTCGACCAGCTTCAGCGAGCCCTCGGCGGGGAGTAGCCCCGGTCGCAGTCACGAGCCCGTCCCCGAACCTGGGGACGGGCTTCCGGCTGTCCAGCCGCTGGCGGCGGCGCCCGGACCTCTACGACCAGATCGACCCCGCCGCGCCCGGGTGCCATAGCCTCGCGAGGTGAGTGAGACCAAGGAGTACGCGCTGCAGTTCGTCCGCACGTGGGCGGAGGCGGTGGTCCGGCAGGCCGAACGGGCACGGGCCGTACGTGTGAGGGCCGCCCGGGACAGCAGGAACTACGAGCACATGGAGGACTGGAGCCCCACCACGGAGGAGATCGAAGCCAACTTCCGCGAGCAGTGGGCTGAGGAACACATGCTCGTCTGGGCGGCCCACCAGCTTGAGCGGTGGGAAGGCCGACTCCGGAGCGAGCGCGGCCAAGACCCGGTGGAACCGGACGAGCTGCTGAAGAACATCCGAGACGCCCTTGAACACCTGGATGAGGTCGACTTCAAGGACGGCAGCGCGGTGCCGCCGAGCGCTGCGGGTGGCCGTGTCACCGGTAAGGCACTACGCCGGCTCCCCGGAGAGCAGCTGTGGATCGAGTTGCACGACGGCAGCAGCTTCGAGGGGGTCTCCCCCGAGACGGTGGAGACCCACGCCCTGGCCGTTGTGCGTTCCATCGAGGACGACTTGGAGCAGCAGCTCGTTGACCGGTGCCTCGACCTGCTCCGTGACCGGTAATCGACACCCGATCCCGCGGGCGGCTGCGCACCAAGGAGCGGGACTGGCAGGATCGCCCGCATGAGGATTCTCGTACTGGGCGGTGGCTGGTTCCTGGGCCGGGCGGTTGTGAGCGGCGCGCTGGAACGAGGGTGGGAGGTGACCACGTTCACGCGCGGCCTGTCCGGTATCCAGGTGCCCGGAGCGGTCGCGGTGCACGGCGACCGGGAGCGGGCGGAGGACATGGCGCGCTTGGCGGAGCATGGCCCGTGGGACGCCGTGATCGACACCTCTGCTTCCGAGCTGTCGCCGCGTGCTGTCCTGGCCGGCACCCGGGCCCTGGAGCCGGTCGTCGGCCGGTATGTCTACATCTCCACGGTGTCGGTCTACGAGGGCTGGCCCAGCGAGCCTCTGACCGTGGACTCGCCCACACTGGATGCCCCTGCCGACGCTGGCCCCGAGTACGGACAGCTGCCCGAGGGGTGGCCAGGCCCGGACACCCACTACGGGCAGCAGAAGGCTGGCGCCGAGCGCGCGGTGACCGAGGCCTTCGGCCTCACCCGCACGAGCCTGCTCAGGCCGGGTGTCATCCTCGGGCCGGGTGAGTACGTTGGCAGGCTGCCTTGGTGGCTGCGCCGGGCTGAGCGAGGAGGACGCATCCTTGCGCCCGGCGACCCGGCGAAGTCGATCCAGCCAGTCGATGTGCGGGACGTGGCCGCCTTCGCGCTCGACCAGGTCCAGCGCGTCGGACACCAGGTCCACAACGTCACCGCACCGGTGGGCCGCGAGACGATGGACGGCTTCCTCCAGGCATGCATGGACGTGACCAGCAGCTCCGGCGAGCTGGTGTGGGTCACCGACGAGGTCCTGCTTCGCAGCGGTCTGCGCCAGTGGACGGAGATCCCCCTCTGGCGGACCCACCCCGGCGTTTGGGCC
Source organism: Streptomyces sp. CB01881 (assembly GCF_002953255.1). Lineage (GTDB taxonomy): Bacteria > Actinomycetota > Actinomycetes > Streptomycetales > Streptomycetaceae > Kitasatospora. The sequence continues at coordinate 6,416,740 of NZ_CP026498.1, read as the reverse complement.
ATCGACTCGTCGTCAGCGATCGCGGCCGGCTTCCGCAGCCGGCCGCTTTCCGAGACCGTCGCCGATACGTGGACCTGGCTCCAGCAGGGCAACGTACCTGTGCCGCACCAGCGCTGGGACGAGCACGGAATTTCTCCGGACAAGGAGGACGCCATCCTGGAGGGAGTCCGCTAGCTGGTGCTGCCATCGATGGCGAGCCGCACCGCGCCCGGGCCCAGGATCCGCGGTGCGGCGACCAGCGTGAAGTCGTCGATCTGCTCGGCGAGGCTCCGTGCGAGGGGAGCGTCCCGGAAGGCCGGCGACGTTAGCTCAACTCGGACCGCGTTCACCCGGCCGACGAGTCCAGCCCCGCGCCATTCCCTCGGAAGGCTCAGCACGGGACCCAGCGCGTCGGCGGCGCCATCCAGGTCCCGCCGCATCAGCAGGGCCGTCGCCAGGTCCGCACCAGCCTGTGGGGCAACCACCAGCGGTGTGGACTCCGAAGACTGGGAGGCGATCAGCTCCAGCGACCGCCGTGCGGAGGCCTCCGCGCCGGCGCCATCCCGGAGAAGCAGAAGCGTCGCGCTGTTGCTCATGGCGACGCGCTCCAAGCTGAAGTCGAACTCTCCGGCGATCCCATCGTGGAGGTCGTCCACAGCGGGGCCGCGATCGGCCAGGCTTTGCTCTATTGCCGCGTGGGCCTCCTCCGCGCGGCCCAGGTGCGCGTAGGAGCGGGCAGCGATCGCGGCCAGCCTTGCCTTGCCCGTGGCGCCGACTCCCCGGAACGACTGGGCCCGCTCGATCTGGCGAACAGCGTGGACGGGGTTGCCGTTCCAGTAGAACAACAGGGCCAGGTAGCCGTGAGCGTACGCCTGGAGCGGCCCGTGTTCCGCCACCTGGCCGTACAGGGCAGAGGCGCGCATCAGCTCGACCGCGGTCGGCATAGAACCGAGATCGAATGCGCAGGCACCGAGCAGCGCTGATGCTTGGCCGGCGACGACGTAGAGGCGACCGCGCTGGGACAGAACCTGCGTACGGTCGAGCATCACTGTGGCGAGGCCAAGCAGCTCCTTGGCCTGCATGAAGATCACGTGAGGCGGGGTCATGGTGTTCGCCCGGACCAGGCGCACCATGTCGTCCTCGAGCTGGTCGAGGCTGAGATCGGGGAGCAGCTGCGAGGCGGCGTCAGCGGCGTGAGCACGGGCGTTTCGTGCGGTCATTGCGAGTTCTCTTTCATCGAGCACAGGAGTTGGCGCTGTGCGCAGCACCTGGATCTGCTCGTCGGTGCAGGGCGCGAAGAGTTCATCCACGGGCCGGCTGTACATGTGCTTGAGGATCGCGGGCGCCGGGTGGTGAGGCCGGGCAACCTGGCCCGCGCGCCATCGCGTGAAGCTCTTGTCCGTCAGAACGACGTTTCTGAAGGCAAGATCTCCGGTCCTCTCGTAGAGGAGCGCTGCGACCCGCCTGTACTCGGCGAGGAAGCTGCGGAAGTCCATGCCGGCCTCGGTGACTAAGGCCTCGAACAGCGTGTTCATCGCGGTCCCTTCGGGGCCGCAGCCCCAGCTGCGAACTACTTCATCACCCTGCCTACCACTGCGGGGCCGGTGATCCCATAGGCCGTGGAGAAGTGTCTGCGAACTGTCCACAGTTTGTCTCTCGGCTCACCTGAACGGGAGCCAAGTGTCGGCGCTTCGGCGGTGGTTATGTCTCCGCTGCCGGTCCATGGTTGATCCCCGCAAGCGAACCAAGGACGGGGCGTCCACACGCTCCTGATGACGGGAGCGATGCACATGGTGGCCGCCGAGCAGCCGAGAACCCCTCGCCGCTGGGGGGCCACGATCAAGGCGTCGCCGACCACGGTCTCCATGGCGCGCCGACGGGTGCGCACAGTACTCGAAGAGTGGGGGTTGGAGAGCGAACGAGCACACGACCTTGTCGTCATCTGCTCGGAGTTGGTGACAAACGCCATCCGACACGCCAGCCAGGAAGGCGACGAGGTCGGACTGCGGCTTCAGGAGATCGACGGCGGCTGCCGGATCGAGGTCCTGGACTCCCGGCCGGATCTGTCACTGCCGAAGACCTCCAGCCCGCACGGCGAGAACGGCCGTGGACTGATTCTCGTACGCGAGCTTGCAGACGGCATGGACGTAGTGACGACCTGTACGACCAAGAAGGTGCAGGCGAGGGTCCTCCTCGCCGCCAAAGACACGTCAAGGAGTATCCCGTGAAGAGCGCGATCCGTCGGGCCCTGAGGGCCGTCGGCCGGCCCCGCCGCCCGGCCCCGACGACTCGCCCGCCGTCCCGCTCGCAGGCAACTCACGGGGCAGGCAAGGGCCAGAGCGTCTTCGTTCGCGATCGCCCCTGGTCACCTCCAGAGCCGTTCTGGTGCACCGTGACCGCCTACTACAGCTCGGGTCAGCCCCTGCGGATCTGGAGTGGCGGCGCCCCGGACGTACGCCTGGCCGTCCGAGTGCTACGGCGGCAGGTCCAGCGGCTCGCCGAGCAACTCGAACTTGCCGACGACAGCCAGCCGATTGCCTGGCTCGACAGCCGAGACGGCTACGCGCGGGCGGTGGACGACCTTGCCGCTGGCCGCAGCCACGCCGTCACCTTCACCCACGGCTACGTGACCTATGTGCTCACGGCAGCGCCCAGCGATGGCACGGAGCCGCGCCTGCCCGGCCGCGGAGTCCCCTGCCCCGCCTGACCCAGGAAGGACGAGCGCGATGCTCACGACAGCCCCTCGGCGCCCCCACCCCGCGCCCGCCCACATCCTTGGCGCGCGTTGGCTCGCGTCGGCCAATCGGCAGGCCGCTACCGCGTTCACGGAATGGCGCGCCGGCCAGCTCGCGGCGATCGAGACTGGCCGCCGGTTCAACGTCGTTCGCGTCACCGACCAGCGCCTCGGAACAGCGGCGCTCCAGGACATGCAGCTGGCCGGCGTCGTGGTCGGCCCCGTCCTGCTCAACCGCCCCCGGCACGCCGTCGAGTTCCTGATCGCCCTGCGCCAGGGAGAGCACTGGCAGATGCGGGACTCCGAGCTGATCACACGAGCTATCGACGGTTCGCCAGCGGTCACGGTGGCGATGCCTGCCCCGGGCCTGCCCCGCACTCAGGGCAGAACCTGGCTCGTCCCGCCCGACGGCCGCCAGTTCCTCACCCACCCGCACAACCTCGCCAACGCGCTACGCCGAGCCCGCACCCAGCTGCGAAGGCCCCCCGCGCGGCGTCCCTGAGTCCCCCGTCCCGACCAGTTGGCGGCTCCACTGGCCGGGACGGGGCTCCACCCCGGTCCCCACTAACCCCCGAGGACCGGGGGCGGGCTTGGCCACCTCCCACTGGCCGACCCGCAGCCGGCGGTCCCCGGGCGCGGGCGCGCGCTCGCGAACACGCAGCGCCCCCCGGGGCCGCTGGCCCAGCCCCCTCAACCATCCCGACAGGCCCAAGGACAGCGACCATGCTCGTTGACACCACGTCGTTCCGACCACGAGCGCTGCTCCCCGCCGAACGGGCCCGGGTCCTCGCGCAGGCGGCGATGAAACCCGGGCAGGCAGGGTCGAACGCGCGGGGCCGGCACCACGTGGTCTCCAGCCGCGGTCTGCCGATGCTGTGGACCAAGGACGTGCAACTGCGACCGGTCGTCGTCGCCATCCCCGAGGAGAGCGAGCTGCAGTTCCTTCCCAGCCTCCTCGACGGGTTCCTGAAGGTCGGACCGCCACGTCTTCCTGAACACCTCGCCCCGGTGCTCGTGCTGTGCCCGCCCACCAGCTCGTCCCAACCCTGGCCGTCCGCCGACAGCGACGTGATCGTGGCGGCGTGCGACCTCGAGGAACGGCCGGTCCTGCTCGCGGCCGCCGATCTCTTTCTCGCCTCCTCGGCCGAGACCACCCGCGCGGTCTACGAGGCAATGGCCACCGGCTTGCCAGTGATCGGCACCACCGGTGGAAGCCTGGAACGGGAGATCACGACCGGCGGCCACGACGCGAACGGCTGGCTCGCAGACCGAGGGGACACCGATGCCCTCGCCCGCGCGATCGTCCAGGCGTGTTTGTACCGGCCCGAGCGGCTGCGACGCGGCACGGCAGCCGCCGAACAAATCCGCAACCAGGCCCGGCGCGATCGTAACGGCCAGTCCTCCCAGACTTCCTTGCCCACGCCGCGTCCAACTGCCTTACTCGGCAGCGGCGGAGAGCGAGGATCGAGGGGCCCCGCCTGTCCGACAGCAGCACGAGGCCCCGCCCAGCCAGGCTCGTTGAACCCGGCGCGTACCGACACGAAGGAGAGCACCTCTTGAACACCGCTCCGCTCGATTCTGACTCCCCGCAGGCCCTGCGCGCCGGCCTCGTCAAGCAGCTGCGCGACCAGGGCGCGATCCGCACCGATCGGGTCGCCGACGTCATGGGACTGGTTCCCCGAGAGCTGTTCGCCCCCGAGGCGCAGCTCGCCGACGCCTACGACCCGCAGCGCGCCGTCGTCACCAAGCGGGACAAGGACGGGCTGGCGATCAGCTCCGTCTCGGCCGCCAACGTCCAGGCGTTCATGCTCGAGCAGGCGAACCCGCAGCCGGGCGAGAAGGTGCTGGAGATCGGCTCCGGCGGCATGAACGCGGCCTACCTCGCCGAACTCGTCGGCTCCGATGGCGCCGTGACCAGCATCGACATCGACCCTGAGGTCACCGACCGGGCCCGTCGGCTCCTGGCGGAGTCCGGGTACGAGCGGGTCCACGTCGTCACCACCGACGGCGAGTTCGGCGTCCCGGACCGGGCCCCGTTCGACCTGATCGAGGTCACGGTCGGCGCGCCCGACATCCCGCCGGCCTGGCTGGAGCAGCTGACACCCGGCGGGCGGATCGTCGTCCCGCTGCGCGTACGCGGCCTGATGCGCTCCTTCGTTCTGGTCCGCGAAGGCGACCACCTCGTCAGCCGCGGCTACGAGCTGTGCGGCTTCGTACCGATGCAGGGCGCCGGGGAGCAGCGCGAACGCCTGGTGCTGCTGCACGACGTGCCGAACGAGGAGGTCGGGCTGCGCCTGGACAACGGCGACCAGGTCGACGTCGAGGCTCTGCGCGCGGCGCTGGCCTCACCCCGGTACGAGGTGTGGTCGGGGGTCACGGTCGGCGGAGAGGAGCCGATCGACGACCTCGACCTGTGGCTGGCCACCGCCCTGGACGGTCACGCCCGGCTGACCGCCACCGTCGGCGCGCGCGACAAGGGCCTCGTCGCGTCCGCCTCGCCCCTCGGTCTCGCCACGCTCGTGGCCGGCAGCACCTTCGCCTACCGCACCGTGCGAGCCGTGGACGAGAGCCGGACCCGCTTCGAGCTCGGGGCGTTCGGCCACGGCCCGGCCGCCGCCGCAGCCGCCGCCGGGCTGGTGAAGGAGATCCGCACCTGGGATCAGGACCACCGGGGCGGCCCCGGCGCCCGCATCGAGGTCCACCCCGCCAGCACGCCCGACGACCGACTCCCCGCGGGCCGCGTGGTCGACAAGACCCACACCCGCATCTCGATCTCCTGGCCCGGCCAGCAGCCGTAGACCGGCAAGACCAAGGGCCAGGTTGGCACCACCTGTCATTCCGGCAACTCCACGAGGAGGAATCGCACATGAAGAACACCCAGATCAACGACTTCGAGCTGGACGTCACGCTCGTCGAGCAGGGTCCGGTCATCGCCGAGCTGATGAGCAGCACCGACGACGGCTGCGGGCAGACCTGCGCGAGCGCCTGTTCCAACAGCACCTGCGTCGCCTGACCGAGCGGCGTGCCGGGGCCCAGCCGGGCCCCGGCACGCCGGGTGATCCGACCAACCGACGTAGAGACTGGGGGGCAGGGATGTTCCGGGCCGTAGACGCGGTTCTGCTGCGAGCCACCGCCGACAGCGAGACGGCCATCGGGCCATGGCCAGACCTGAGCGGCGACGACCCGCCGGACGGCGCCGCGTGGCAGCGGTGGCTGGCAGAAGCGTGGGCGAGTCCCGATGCGGCCGGCGCCGTGGATCTGGCGAGCCCGGTCCTCGCCTCACGGGTGCGAGCGGCCTGCGCCGGCCGGATCACCTCGGACCGCCAGCTGCGCCGGCTCGGGGAGTCCTTGGTGCGCTACGTCTTGCGGATGCGGCACCGGGCGACGCCCTTCGGACTGTTCGCCGGCGTCGCGCCCGCTCGGCTGGGCGACAGCCTTGAGGTCTCCTGGGCCGGTAGGCACCGCGCAGCCGCGCGGCCAGACGCGGCCTGGCTGGCCGGCGTCGTGAATCGCCTGGAGGCCGAGGGAACCCTGTTACGCCGCCTGCTGGTGATCGCGGATGCGACCTGCCAGGTGCGCGGCGATCAGCTCGTGCTGCCGTGCCGTCAGCCGCCACCAGGCGGTGACGCGCCTCAGGAAGTGTCGGCGCGCCGGACCCCGCCGGTCGCGGCGATCCTGGCCGCTGCCCGGGACGCTGTGCCGCTCGAGGAACTGGTCCAGAAGGTGGGCGCCGAGTTCCCGGACGCTCCCCCCGGAGCCATCGACCGGCTGGTCATGCAGCTCGTGGAGCAGCGCATGCTCATCACCTCGCTACGGCCGCCCATGACCGCCTCCGACCCGCTCGGCCACGTCCTGGCCCAGCTCGGGCACGTCGGGGCCGCCGACCTCGGCTCCGTGGAACCATCCGTGCGCCTGCTCACTGCTCTGCACAGCCGCCTAGAGCGGCACAACGGCGAGGACCCCGCACGGCAGGGCAGCTCCCGCCTGGACGCGCTGAACATCATGGCGGCTGTACCCAGTGACGTCACGCCGCTGCTGGCCGTGGACCTACGGCTGGACTGCGCCCTGGTGATACCGGCGTGCGTGGCCAAGGAAGCCGAGCGCGCGGCCGATGCCCTGGCACTCGCCAGCCCCTACCCGCAAGGCCCGCCCGCCTGGAGGGACTACCACGGTCGCTTCCTGGAGCGCTACGGCCCAGGCGCGCACGTCCCCCTGCTGGACCTCGTCAAGCCCGACACAGGGCTCGGCTACCCGGCCGGGTACCGCGGTTCCCCGCTGCCTGTCGAACCGCCAGCCATGCAGGACCGCGATGCCACGCTGCTCGAGGTCGCGCAGCTGGCCGCGCTCGACGGCTTGGCGGTGGTGGACGTGACCGATGTGCTTCCACGCCTGGCGAACGGACCGGTGGAACAGACGCCCGCCCACCTGGAGCTGTGCTTCCAACTCCACAGCGATTCCCAGGCCCAGCTGGACGACGGACTGTTCACGCTCGTCGTCACCGGCCTCGCCCAAGGCGCAGGAACCACGACGGGCCGGTTCCTGTACCTGCTCGACAGCGCCGACCGCCGCCGCATGGCCGGGGCGCTTCGCCGAGCGCCGGCGCTCGCCGCCGGCGCCGTCCGCGCCCAGCTCTCCAGCCCGCCGCTGCGCGTGCGCACCGAGAACGTCGCCCGCACTCCTGCCGTCCTGACCGAGACGATCACGGTCGCCGAGCACGAGCAGGGCACCATGGCGCTGGCGGACCTCGCGGTCACCGCCGACGCCCGACGCATATGGCTGGTCTCCCGCCTCACCGGCCGCCCGGTCGAGCCCGCTGTCCTCAACGCAGTGCAGCTGAGCAACTTCACCCACCCGCTGGTCCGCTTCCTGGCCGAACTGCCCCGGGCCCGGGCTGCCGTCCTGGCGCCGTTCTCCTGGGGGCCAGCCGCCGGGAAGCTGCCCTACCTGCCTGCTGTCCGGCACGGGCGCAGCATCCTTGCCCCGGCCCGATGGCGCCTGCACGGCACCGATCTTCCTCCGGCTGCAGCCTCGTGGCGGGACTGGGACAACGCGCTGGCCTCGCTACGCGAACGCCGGCTGATGGCCGACACCCTCGACCTCGGCGACGGTGACCAGCGCCTACGGCTCGACCTCGCCGAGCGCCACCACCGGCAGCTCCTGCGCGCCCACCTCGACCAGCACGGCCGGGCAATCCTGCGAGAGGCACCCGTGCCCAGTGCCCTGGGCTGGATCGGTGGCCGCGCGCACGAACTCACCATCCCGCTCGTCTCCACCCAGGAGCCTGTTCGCCTGCCCGCGCCCCGGCACCCCGCCGCGCCCGCCCCGGGCCGCTCTCCGGGCGCTCCAGGCCCGGGGTGGGCGTACGCGAAGGTGTATGCCCACGCGGCCCGCCACACCGACCTTTTGGCACGCCTACCCGAACTGACCGCGACCTTCGGGGAATCGCCGTGGTGGTTCATCCGCTACCAGGACCCCGACCCGCACCTACGGCTACGGATTCGCCACGGGGACGGCGGCTTCGCCGAGACCGCCCGTCAGGTCGGCATCTGGGTCCAGAACCTGGCCGACGCCGGCCTGGCCACCGGCCGGGTCCAGTGGGACACCTACTGGCCCGAGACCGGCCGCTACGGCGAGGGCCAGCTGCTCGGCCTCGCGGAGTGGGTGTTCGTCGCGGACTCCGCCGCGGTCCTCGCCCAGCTCCAGCACACCGGGCCTGGCCGGCTCCCGGCCCCCGCGCTCACCGCCGCGAGCATGACCGACATCGCCGCCAGCTTCCTCGGCGGCACCGAGGCCGGGATGCGCTGGCTCATCGACAACCTCGCCCGTACCCCCGCTTCCGCCCCGGACCGGACGCTGCTCACCCAGGCCGTCGCCCTCGCAGACCCGGCCGACACCTGGGCCGCCCTGCGCGCCGCCACCGGGACGGGCATCACCGAAGCCTGGGCGCGGCGCCGCGCCGCCTTGGACGCGTACCGCCGCCGCCTCATCGTCCTCGACGGCCCGCCGGCAGACACCGTCCTGACGTCCCTGCTTCACATGCACCACATCCGAGCCGCAGGGATCGCCCCGGACGCCGAACGCGCATGCCGGCGCCTGGCCCGAGCCGCCGCCCTCTCCTGGACCACCCGCACCCACGGAGCCACCTGATGACCGCACGCACCGCCCACCCGCACCCGACCGCCCCTGCCTCCCGGCCGGTGGTGCCGTGCGGGCCCGACGACATCCAGCACTCGCAGGCCCTCGCCACCGGCGCTGTCGGCATCACCCTGCTGCACATCGAACGCGCCGAGATCGGCGTCGGCAGCTGGGCCAGCGTCCGCGAGTGGCTGGTCAGCATCGCGGCGAGCCCGCTCATCGCCTCCGACGACGCGAGCCTGTTCGTCGGCGCCCCCGCCCTCGCTTTCGTCCTGAACACCGCAGCCGGCACCACCGGCCACCACCGCGACACCCTGCGCACCCTCGACGCGGCCGTCACCAAGCTCACGACGCGCCGCCTCGACCAGGCCCACGCCCGCATCGACCGCGGCGAGCACACCACCGCCTCCGAATACGACCTGCTGTACGGGCTGACCGGACTCGGCGCCTACCTTCTGCAGCGCGACCCGCGCAGCGACACCCTGCACGATGTCCTCGCCTACCTCGTACGCCTCACCCAGCCTCTTCCCGGCAGCGACCTGCCCGGCTGGTGGGTGCGCCACGACCCGTCCGGCCGCACCTCCGGCGCGTTCCCGGGCGGCCACGGCAACCTCGGTCTCGCCCACGGCATCACCGGCCCCCTCGCTCTGCTCGCCCTCGCAAAAAGCGCGGGCGCGCTCGTGGACGGCCACGCCGACGCCATGCTGCGCATCCTGGCCTGGCTGGACGGCCTGCGGCAGGACGTCCCGGCCGGACCGTGGTGGCCGCAATGGGTTACCGCCGACGAACACCGCCTCACAACCGTCTTCCAGGAAGGCCCTCGTCGGCCGAGCTGGTGCTACGGCACCCCTGGCCTGGCCCGCGCCCAGCAGCTCGCCGCCACTGCCCTCGGCGACGACCGCCGCAAGAAGGCTGCCGAACACGCCCTGCTGCGCTGCATCACCGACCCTGCCCAGCTCGCGCAGATCGGCGAACCCGGCCTATGCCACGGCGCCGCCGGCCTGCTCCACACCGTTCACCGCGTCGCCCAGGATGCCGCCCGCCCCGACCAGTTCACCGCCCACCTGCCGGCCCTTCGAGCGCTGCTCCACGCGCAGGTTCCGGCCCGGCAGCCAGGCTTCCTCGACGGCACCGCAGGAACAGCGCTCGCCCTCCACGCCACCGACCGAGGAGGCGCACCCACCACCAGCTGGGACGCCTGCCTGCTGCTCTCCTGAACCGGACTGGAACCCATGACCGACGCACCCGCCCCGCACCAGGCCGAGAAAGCCGTCTTGTCAGCCCTCAGCGGCACCCCGCTACCTGAGGCTGCTGCCCTGGCCGGCCTGAGCCCCAACGAGCTGACAGACGCACTGGACCTCTACCGGGCGGCCGGGCTGAACGCCCTCACCACCCAGACCACCGCAGCAGCCACCGGAGCCTGGATCCAGGTGTACGTACAACCCGCGGACTGGGACCAAGCAGAGCAGCACCTCGCCGCCCATCTCGGCCCCCACCTGCGCCAGGCCGAGAACAGCGGCGCCGTGCACGCCTGGTGGTACGTCCGCAAACACCCCTGCTGGCGCCTCCGCCTCCAGCGAGGCCCCGCCGCGACCGCCGACGACTTCCAGAAAGCGACGGCCCGCCTACTCGACCGACTACGCGAGCAAGACGTCATCACGGCCTGGTGGCCCGGCATCTACGAACCCGAGGCCGCCGCCCTCGGAGGCCCCCACGGCATCGCCGCCGCCCACCGGCTCTTCCACGCCGACAGCCGCGCCATCCTCGTCCACACCCACTGGCGCAACACGGACTCGCCCCGCCCGGTGATCGGCCGCCGCGAGCTCTCGATGATGCTGTGCAGCCACATGCTTCGCGCGGCCGGTCAGGAATGGACCGAGCAGGGAGACGTCTGGGATCGCGTCACACACATGCGTCCCCTCCCCGAGACTGCCACCGACGACCTGGACCGGCTGACCGCTAGCGTCGGCACGCTCCTGTCAGCCGACACCGGCGCTCTTGCTCGGCCCGGAGCGCGTCTGGAGTACGCCGCCACGTGGGCCTACGAGTTCCACACCGCTGGGCAAGCCCTCGCCGCAGCGGCCCGGACCGGAGACCTAACCCGAGGCCTGCGCGCCGTCCTCGCGCACATGGTGATCTTTCACTGGAACAGAGCCGGCATCCCGACAGCCACCCAAGGCGCTCTTGCCCGCGCCGCTCGCAACCACGTACTCGGGCCGCTGCGCGACGCCTGATAAGGACGCCGTCACCCGCATCGGCAATCACAACGCGCACCACCGGCCGTCGGGGCCAGGACGACACAATCTCAGCCGCTGCCTAACGTCAGCCTCCGACAGCCGGTGAAGGAGGAATGCAGTGGAGCTGATCGTCACGCCGGAGGACGTCGCTCGGCGCCTTGGCTACCCAACGCCCCTCGTCGACGAGCTGCGTCAACGGATCGAGACCGCCATCGAGGACGCCCAAGACGCCCTCGTGGCCCACCTTGGCCGGCCATTGCTCCCCGCTGAGTACACCGAGACCGGGGTACACGCTGGCCCAGACGGCTGGATCCTGCACCACGCCCCCGTCGTCACCGTCCTGTCCGCGACCTCGGAGCCCAACTCTCCGCCCGGCCCTTTCGGCATCGGCGCGCCCACCTACACCGTCCGGTACCTGGCCGGCATCGACGCCCGCTCCATGCCGGAGACCGCCCCGCTACGCCTGTGGCTTCGGGCCACCGCCTGCCATCACCCGCTGCTGGCCGACGCGCCGGCCCGGCAGCGCCGCATCTCCTCCGCCTCCGTCGAGGGCCAGTCCGTCACCTACGACACCGCCGCCGAACCGCCCGCCCTGCTCGCGCCCCCAGACCTGGCCACGACGGACCGATGGCGGCTGCGCGGCCGCCGGGTCTACCAGGCCCCAGTACGGCCCACCCCGCCCGGGCTCACGATCCGAGGCATCCCCGGCACGGGCGGCCTGTGATGGCCGTCCTGCTCGCCGCCCGGCAGCTCGGCGTGCGCACCCGCGGCATGCCCGTGCTCGACGCGTACGGAGACGAGACGACTGGGCCGCCCGGTGAACTGCGTGGCCCGTGGCCTGGCCGCGCTCAACCCCACACGGACGGCACTTGGCTTCTGGCCGTGGACCCGCGGGCGGGACTCCTGCTCGCCGGAGACATCGTGGCGGAGCCAGCCACCGGCGCCGAGTGGACCGTGCTGGCAGCCGACGAGCTGCGCAACGCGGTGGACCCCGCCCTCACCTACGTGCGTGTGACGGCCCGGCCTCGGGTTGCGGGCGGCACCCGACCGGAAGGACACCGCTGATGGCACGGCTCGAACTGCCGCCCGATATCGCGGACCGGCTGGCCCCACTGCTGGCCCGGCGCGCCGAGCGCCTTGCGGAAGAGGTGGCTGTCGAAGCCCGGCGGCTGGCGCCTGGCGCGAAGACCTGGCACACACGTGAAGACGGGCACGCACGGCCCAGTCACCGGGACGCTGACGGGCAGACCCGGGCTGCTCCGGTGCCGTTCAACGTGGGTGGTGCTCTGCTTGCTGGTCCTCGCGACCCGAGCGGGCCGATTGAGGAGACTGCCGGCTGCCGGTGCACCGTCACCGAGGACCCCGAGGCCGTTGCCGCGTCCATCACTGCGGGCAAGGCCGCCATTCGCGGCTCGCGTGCCGAGGCCCAGGTCGTTTGCGACTTCCCGGGCGCCGCCGATGCCGAGTTCGCGCAGGGTGAGGGCACGCACTTCATGAGCAGGGCCGCCGCGCAGGTCGCCACCCGCCACCGCTGACAGCACCCGCAAGGCCCGACGGCCGTGCCGCATCCGGCACAGCGGGACGGTAGCCGCCTCGGCTTGCTTTCCTTCGGCGGGTCATCCCATCCCGTCCTGAAGGAGCCCCCATGGCCAGCAACGTCCGGATCACCCTCGCCCACCACCTGACCCGCGACGGCGCGGCCCTGGCCCCCGGCGACGAGATCGAGGTGCCGCACCACGAGGCCAGGCAGCTCATCGCTTCGGGGTACGTGGCCGGCGTCGACCCGTCCGACCCGGAGGCCGTAGCGAAGGCCCTGGCGCCCGAGCCGTCCCGCAAGCAGCTCGCCGCCAAGCCCTCGGCGGACAAGGCCGAGGCCAAGCCGAGTGCGTGATCTCGCCTCCCTCGACGCCGAACTCCTCGTGGTGGACTGGCTGTCCAACCACGAGGAGCTGACGGGCGTGCTGGGCGGCAAGGGCCGGATCGGGGCGCGCAACGCACCGCCCTACCCACGTATCCGCATCACGCAGATCCCCGGCGGAGCCGCCGCCGGCTGGCGCTGGCTCGGCACGTTCCACATCCAGGTGGAGGCCCTGGGCGATCTCGACCGCTCCACGGCCCGGCCCGCGCTGCACCTGGCGTTCAGCACCGCGGTGAAGGCGCTGCACGAGCTGACCGTGCGGCCCGCGCTGCCGGGACAGCCGGTGGTGACCGCCGTACAGGCCCTGTCCACCGGAGGGTGGCTGCCCGAGCCGACCGGGCAGGGCCGGTACCTCGGGGTCGTGGCGCTGACGGCCCATCCCGCCGCCGGCTGAACCACGGGATTTCGCGACTTCTGCGACAGCCCCACGCGCGCGGACAAGGGGCCGCCCAGCCCGTGCGGGGACGGCGCGACGCTACGGCCGGCGGGCGCCTACGGTCCGGCACACCTACCGGTCCGCCCCGAGGAGAGATCGTTCGTGCCTACGGAGAGCATGTTCGTCGCCCAGATGGCGCGGCTGTACCTGGCGGTGCCGGGTACCGTCGCGCCCGCCGATCCGATCGTGGCCATGCCGGCCGCCTGGAAGGACGTGGGCTTGTTCAAGCCCGGGTCGCTGGAGTGGAACACCGACCCGAAGTTCGAGGAGATCAAGTCTCATCAGCTTCGGTACGCGGCCCGCACCATCCAGACCGAGGACGCTGCGACGGCCAAGGTCGAGCTGCAGGAGTGGAACGCCACCAACATCGTGGCGGTGTACGGCGGTGGCGCGGTCACCAGCGTCACTGCGGGCGGGAAGACGTTCTACCGGTACACGCCGCCCGCTGTGGGTGGCCGTAACCAGTTCGCGGCGGTGATCGAGCTGATCGACGGGGCCAAGCACTACCGGCGGATCGTGCCGCTTTGCGAGCAGGTGGCCTCGGTGAACCAGAAGTTCCCCAACGACGCGGAGTCCACGCTGCCGCTGGAGCTCAAGGTCATTGGCGGCGCCGTCGGTGACCCCTGGTATGACCTCACCGACGATCCCGGGTTCGCCCCGACCGCCTGAACGTCCTTCCTGCCAACGAAGTTGGCGTTCTTGCCGCTGTGCCCATGGGTGGCTCGTGCACCTACTGTGGTGGTGTCAGCCCGGCCGCCCTACCCCCCAGGGTGGGCCCGGCTGCATTCCGCGAAGCCCCGGCCAACCCCCCCCGGCCGGGGCTTCGCTGTGCCCAGCGCCGGCCGCCGCCGCTGAGGCTGGCCGGACCACAACAGGCATGGGGAGGAACCATGGAACTGCCTTACCCGGAAGGGACGTTCGTCCGGCTCGACCAGGAGGGCGAGTACACCCGGTTCGGCACGCTCGTGCAGCTGGCGCCGGGCTGGTACGGCATTCAGCAGCGCCCGGGAGGCCGGGTCGAGGCGATCGCGTCCGGAAGCGCACGAATCCGGCCGTGGGCCCGACGGCGGGTGAGGGTCTTCTACACCGAGTCGTGCATGTGCGAGTGGGGCCCGTGCGGTCCGGGCTGGCGGTGGTCCTCGGAGACCGACGGATGGGCCGGAAGGGACGAGTGGCGGGAGCGGCTGTACACCACGCAGCCCGAAGCGTTGGGAGCCGCGCTGGAGTGGCTGTACGCGGCCCTGAGGCCCGTGTAGGCCGCCGTTAGCGGCCGATCTGCACCCGGGAGGGGGTCACGCCAGGCGTGGGCCCCTCCGCCGCGTTCACGGGCCCCCTCGTCCCGTTTCTGGCCAGCGTCTCGGGGCGACGCTAACCCTGGCCCGCTCCTAGCGTCTGCGGCGATCACTCGCCCGACAGACCGAGGAGCCCTGAATGCCCGGGATCGATCTGGACGCCGCACGTACGCGCCGTCTGGCCGCCGCCGCCGACAAGGCGCGCGCCGCGAAGGCCGAGTACACAGTCGGGGAGGAGCCGATCATCCTCGGCGGCGCCCAGGTGGCGCTCCTGCCGGCCGAACTGCCCCTGGAGGTGTGGCAGCCGCTGATCGGGATCCCGTACCTGCCGCTGCTGCTGCGCAAGCTGGTGGAGGCCGCCCAGTCGAAGGGTGAGCAGCAGGCGGAGGCCGCCGGCCTGATCGTGGACGTCCTCGGTTCGGAGCCGGGCCTTCCGTCCGACCTGATCGCCGCTGCGGGGGAGATGGGCCGGCGCCTGCTTGGTGAGGACGGCTACACCCGGCTGATGGCCGAGCGGCCCAGTCACTCCGATGTGCTGGAGCTGGTGCGCTACGCCTGGACGAAGTACATGGGCGGGGGTGCGGGCCTGGGGGAACTCATCGGGCCGTCCGAGACGCCTTCGAACGCTGGGACGACCTCGAAGCCGACCTCCAGCGCTTCTACCACCTCGACGCCCGGGGCGTCTGGCGACGGCCCGGTGACCCTGGATTCCTCGGCACCCGCCGCCTCCTGACCCTGATGCGGGGACTGCCTGCTGAGGCGCTGCTGCGCCGTGACGCCGGCGAAGTCGGCTCCGATCGTTGGGGCCTGACGCAGGAACTCCTCGCGCAGGCCGTCGAGCTGATTTCGGTGATGGCGGCGGAGCGCCGTCTGCGGCAGCCGGTCGAGCTGCCCCGCCCGGCCCATCTGCGGGCCGGCCACACGCAGGGACACGACGCGGACGGGATCGCTCGTGCGGTCGCCGTCCTGCGCGGCACTACCAGGAAGGCGCCCCGCGGTGACGGATGAGATCGACTCCGGTCGCCTGGTCGTCCAGGTCGCCGCTGATTCATCCGGGTTCGCGCAGGACGCGCGGGCCCGAGTGGATGCGGCGACCCGCAACCTGCGCGCGCGGGTGCGGCTGGAGCCCGACACCACCGGGCTGCGCCAGCGCGTGCAGGCCGCCGCCCAGGCTGCCCGCGCCCGTATCAAGGTCGCGGTCGATGCCGACACCTCGGGCCTGGCCGAGAAGATCCGGGCCGCGACCGCCCGGGGCGCCTACGTGCGGGTGGGCGTCGCGTTCGACACCGGCAACCTGCGCCGCCGCGTCGAGGTCGCAGTCGAAGCCGCCACCAACACGGTCAAGGTCGGCCTGGACGTCGACACCGCCGGGCTGCGCTCCCGAGTGCGGGCGGCGCTGGCCGGTCTGTCCGTCAACGTCCGCGTCGAGGTCGACACGACCGCCGCTGCCGCGCGCGTCGCCGCGTTCCGCACGACGGCAGGCCGCGCGCTGGACATCCCGATCAACACCGGCGGAGGCGGCGCGGGCGGCGGCCTCGCCGAGGCCGCCGATGGGCTGGGGTCCACCATCGCCGGGCTGATGCGCCTACCCGCGATGGCGTCCGGTGCGCTCGCGCTCGGCCAGGCCCTCACCCAGGCAGCCGGCGGCCTCTTCGCCATGGGCGCGGCCGCTGCCCCTGCGGTCGGACTGCTCGGTGCGCTGCCCGGAGCGATGAGCGCCGCCGCCCAGGGCGCCGGCACCATCCTGGCTGCGTTCAGCGGCATTGGCGCCGCCGTGAAGGCTCTCGGGCAGGCGGATACCCAGTCCGCCGGAGCCTCCAGCGCCGCCGCGCAGGCCAGGCAGGCCGCCGCCGACCGCGTCGCGGACGCCCAGCGCCGCCTCGGTGCCGCGCAGCGCGACGCCGACGAGCAGTCCCTTCGCGGGGCCGAGCAGGTCGCGCAGGCCCGCCGCCGCCTCGCGGACGTTCAGGAGCAGGCCGCCGCTGCCGTGGCCGCTGCCGACCGTCAGCTGGCGGCGGCCGAGCTGACGGTCACCCGCGCCAACCAGGCGGCGACCCGCGCGCAGGAAGCACTGAACGACGCCCGGCGGGATGCTCAGCGTTCCCTGGAGGACCTGAACCGGGACGCCGCCCGGGGGCCGCTGGAGGAGCAGAAGGCATTGCTCAGCCTGGAGCAGGCCCGCTCCCGGCTCAACGAGGTCAACACCTCGCCGTTCGCGTCCGAGACCGACCGGCGCGAGGCGCAGATCGCCTTCCAGGAGGCCACCAACCAGCTCGAGGACGTCCGGGTCCGCAATCAGCGGCTCGCCGAGGACGTCAAGAAGGCGAACCAGGAAGGCGTCGAGGGCAGCGACCAGGTCACCGCCGCTAAGCAGGAGCTGACCCGAGCCCAGGAGGCGGAGCAGGACGCCGTCCGGGGCGTCCAAGACGCGGAGCAGCAGGCTGCCCGCTCCCGCGTCGAGGCCGTCCGGGAAGTCCAGGACGCCCACACCGAGCTCGACCGCACCGTTCGCGATGCGGAGCGCCAGCAGAAGCGTTCCGCCGAGCAGATAGCGGACGCTCAGCGGGACGTCGCGCGGGCTCTGCGGGACCAGACTCAGGCGCTGACTGCCGGCGGCACGGCGGCCAACGCGGCCGCCGCCGCGCTCGACAAGCTGTCCCCGGCCGGGCAGCGCTTCGCCCGCTTTCTCCAGGGCACCGTCCAGCCGGCCCTGCGCGGGCTGCGGGACACCGCGCAGGAAGCGCTCCTGCCGCCGCTGGAGACGGCCATCACCCGCGGCATGCAGCTGCTGCCGATCTTCAACAGCGCGCTCGCCCAGACCGGGCAGGTACTCGGCCAGGTCGCGATCCGGGGCGCGGAGATGGTCACCTCCGGGCCTTGGCGCGCGGACCTGGCACAGATCGCCGCGACCAACACGCGGGTCATCGCCTCGCTCGCGACCGCCGGCCTGAGCGCGGCCGATGTCCTGCGCAACATCACGGTCGCGGCCGGCCCGCTGCTGGAGCGCCTGGCCGGCGCCGCCGAACGCGGCATGGCCGCCGCTGCCGCCTTCGTGCAGGCCGGCCGGGACGGCGGCCAGCTCGGCGCGTTCTTCCAGCGCGCCGGGGACACCGGAGCGCAGCTGTGGGGCATCCTGCGGGACATCGCAGTCGGTGTCTTCCACATCGGCCAGGCCGCCGCCCCCGCCGGCCAAGCCCTGCTCACCTCACTGGCCAGCGCTGCCAGCAGCTTCCGCACGCTGACCGGCGAGGGCGAGACACAGGCCAAGCTGGCCGGGTACTTCGCCAACACCGTCCCCGTCGTCCAGGAGCTTGGCCGCCTGGTCGCAGCCGTCGGCGTTGCCTGGTTCAATTTCACGAACAACCCGGCGCTCGCCCCGCTGATCGCCCGGCTGCGCACCGAGTTCCTGCCCGCGGTCATGCAGCTGGCCGGGGCGCTCGGCAACGGCCAGCTGTGGGGCCAACTGCTCGGCCTGATCACCTCGGTGGCGAACATCGCCGCCGAGCTGGGCGGCCTGGGCAACACCTTGTCCGGGTTCCTGCTGGTCATGCAGGGCGTCGCGTCCGCCGTGGAGGTGCTGCTGTCGATCCCCGGCATGGGCGCGTTCGTGTCCGCGCTGCTGACGATCGCCGGCGTCGCCGCCGGACTTATGGCGGTCTCGAACGCGATCGCTGCGGTCCGGGTGGCCATGCTCGCGCTGTCCGCAAACCCGCTGATGCTGATCATCACCGCCATCGCGGCCCTGGTCGTCGCCTTCATCACGGCCTACGAGCGATCGGAGTGGTTCCGCAACGTGGTCAACGCCGCCATCGGCGGCCTCGTCTCCGGAGTGCGGATCGCTCTCCAGGGCCTCGTCGACTTCGTCAAGTGGATCTGGCCGACCCTGACCACGGTCTTCGGCTGGCCCATCAAGTTCTGGGTCAACACCGTCTACGACGGCGGTATCCGCCGGCTGTGGAACTCCCTCGCCGACGCCTTCGGCCTCGGCAAACTCCCCAGCTTCACCGTCAACTTCGCGCGAGGCGGTGTCGTTCCCGGCTACGCCCCGGGCCGCGACACCGTACCGGCGATGCTCAGCCCCGGTGAGGGCGTCCTGATCCCGCAGGCCGTGCGGCAGCTCGGCGGAGAAGGCGGCATCACCGCGCTCAACGATGCCGCCCGCGCCGGCCGCCTGGCCGACGCCGGCGCGCCCGTCCAGGGCTACTTCCTCGGTGGCATCGTCGACGGCGCGATGGACCGGCTACGGGGCTGGGCCGCCGGCGCCCTGGCCAAGGCCCTCAACCCCCTGCGTAGCTGGTTCAACTGGATGCCCGACAACGCCTGGGGCGACATGATGCGGGGCATGGTCAACCGGGCGGTGGACGGTGTTCTGTCCTTCGTCCGTGGCTACGCCACCGGCGGCGTCGTCCCTGGGTACGCGCCCGGCCAGGACTCCACCCTGGCCCGGCTCAGCCCCGGCGAAGGCGTCCTCACGCCGCAGACCGTGCGTGGTCTCGGTGGCACCTCGGCCGTCGGCGCCCTCAACGCCGCCCGCGGGCAGCTCGCCGATGGCGGCCAGGGCGACCGCATCGGCACCGTCATCTCGCCCGGCGCGATCGTGCAGTACATCACCAACCCGCTGCCGGAGTCCCCGGGCGAGACCGTCAACAACCGGCTGCGTGCCCTCGCGAGCTTCGGCCTGTTCGACAAGGAGAGCGCCTGATGGCCCGCGAACGGTGGCTGGTGGACGGCTACGAACTCACTGACGGCCTCGTACGGGACGTGGAGTACCGGTCCGGCCTGGCCACGACCCCCGTGGTTGTTGGCGCCAACGCCGCCGTGCCCAACCGGATCGGTGAGCTGTGGAGGCCCAAGCACCACGGCCCCGGCAAGTTCACCCTCGCCCTGTGGCTGGCCCCGCGAGCGGGCGGCTGGCAGGCCGTCGAACAGGCATGGGAAGACCTGCTGCGCGCCATCGCCCGGCCGCACCGGCTGCTCACCTTCGAGCGGTACACCGCAGCCGGGCAGCTCCGCCGCTGCCAGGGCGAGGTCCTGTCCGCCCTCGCGCCCACCCCGCTCGGCCAGAACGGCCTGCGGGTCGGCGTGGAGGTCAACGTGCCCGCCGGCTACTGGGAGTCCGGCGACATCGCCTTCGAGGCCACCGCCCCCGGCTCCCCGCTGCCGCAAGACCTCGACCTTGATCCGTTCGCGGACGCCACCGCACCCATGGAGCAGCTCGCCTACCGCATCACCGGGCCGATCACCGCGCCCACCGTCACCGACACCAGCGACGGGCCCGGCCGCAACGGCGACTCCTTCACCTACACCGGGCAGATCGCCGCCGGCCAGTCCCTCACCGTGGACTCCGCCACCTGGCAGCTGACCGGCACCGGCGGCCTCGTCCCCGACCCGGCGCGCCTGACCAACACCGGACCGGCCTTCCTGCGCCTGGCCCCCGGCCGTCCCGGCATACCGCCGAGCGTGCGCCTGACCGGTACCAACCCCGGCGCCGGCACCCAGCTGACCGTCACCGGCCGTCGCGCCTACCTGACCTGACACCGGAGCAACCACTGTGGCCATCCACCTGCGCGTCTACAGCCCGAGCGGGCCCCTGCTCGGGCTGCTGCCCTACCCGAGCGGCCTGAAGGTCCAGTCCGAGCACAACGGGCCCGGAGCCCTCACCTTCTCCTACGCCCGCAACGCCCCCGGTGCCGCGCTGCTGTCCGGCGACGACCCGCGGATCGCGCTCGTCATCGACGGCACCGAACGGCCGGAGCGATATCTCCTCGAGGACGACGGCGACGACCCGGCCGACGGGGGCGGCGAGGCCCGCCCCGTCCAGGTCGGCTGCCGGGGATCCCTCGCCCTGCTGGAGCGTGCCCTGATCTACCCCGCCGGGCACACCCCCGGCGCGCCGGTCATCGGCCTCGACCCGCACTTCCCGTTCGTCAACGCCAGCCCTGGCGCGATCCTCGCCACCCTGCTGCAGCGCGCCCAGGCTCGCGGCGCGCTGCCCGAGGTCACCTGGGACTTCACCTCCGCCACCGACAGCGCCGGGCGGCCCTGGCCCACCACCTACACCGCGCAGTACGACGCCGGCGGCGATCTAATCAAGACCGTGCAGGCCATCACCGGCGCTGGCTGGGCCGACGTACGGATGGAGGGCTACCGGCTGCGCGCCTACGTGCCCGACACGGTCTGCGCCACCGACCACCCCGGCATCGTGCTCTACCTGGGCCGGGACGTCCTCAAGGGGCCCCGGCAGCGCTCCCGCCGCACCGTCCGCTCGCACCTCCTGGCCGCCGGCGACGGAGGCGCCCTGGCCGAGGTCGTCGACGCCACCGCGGCCGCCCGGTTCGGCCGCCGCGAGGCGTTCGACGGGCGCGGAGGCATCACCGACGCCGCTACCCTCGCCGAGCTGGCCCGCGTCACCCTCGGCGGTATGACCTCGGCCGCCGAGGGCTTCACCATCGAACTCGACCCGGCCGCCACCCAGCACCGCCCGGGCATCGACTACCAGCCCGGCGACTACATCCGCTACGACCAGCGGCGCACCGACCCGGCCACCCTGGAGCCGCTGCGGGTGCGGACCATCGCCACCACCTACGACGAGGGCGGCCATCCCACCAGCAGCCTCGAACTCAACGACGTGTTCGTGGAGCAGCGCATCCGCATCCAGCGGCGCCTGGACGCCCTCACCAACGGCGCCGCATCCGCCTCCCGCACCCCGCTGCCGCCGCTCGGCGACCGCAACGACACGGTGGCACCCAAAGCGCCGGCCGCCGTCCTGGTCGGCTCCTGGGCCTACCTGGACTCCGAAGGCCAGCAGCATGCGGCCCTGGCCGTGTCCTGGCCGAAGGTCACCGACAACGCCGACGGCACTGTGTACGACGACGCCGGGAACTACTACGTCTCGTACCTGCTGCCCGGCCTGCCCATCGGCGGCCAGACCCCGCAGTGGTCGCCCGAGCAGGCCGTGAACGGCACCGTCGCGCACTACGACCAGCTGCCCGCGGGCCAGCGCGTCCAGGCCCGCGTGCGCACCGTCGATGCCTCCGGGAACTCCTCCGGCTGGCAGCTGTCCGAGGAGATCATCCTCGCCACCGACACCACACCGCCGCCCGTCCCGTCCAAGCCCATCCTCGCCCGACTGATCGGCGGCATCCGCGCCACCTGGGACGGGCGCGGCGCCCAGGGCGAGACAATGCCCGCCGACTTCGCGGCCCTCGAGGTCCACGCCTCCACCGCCGCCGGCTTCACCCCCACCGCCGCGACCGTGGTCGACCGGCTGACCGGCGCAGCCGCCGCACCGGTCACCGGCCTGAGCTACGGCACCACCTACTACCTCAAGTTCCGGGCCGTCGACAGGGCAGGCAACGCCTCCTCGCCATCCGCCGAAGTCTCCGCCATCCCCGACATGGTGATCGGCTCCGACCTCGCCGACAAGATTCTCACCGCGGGCAAGTGGGCGGACGTCGAGCGCGCCAGCCTCCAGACCTCCTTCTTCACCGGTTTCGCCTCCGACGACCCGCGGTGGGTGAAGACCTCCGGCGATGCCGGCGCCACGTGGAGCACCGCCGCCCGGCCGGACGCCCCCACCGGCGCCCGCGCCCTCGTCGCCTCCAAGGTGCTGCGCCTGGAGTGGTCCGAGAACCTGCTCCTCGACCCGGCGGTCCTGTACCGCATGTCCGTGCGCGTCCGGCAGACCGCTGGCACCGCCTGCAAGATCACCGCCGGCCTCACCGGGATCGCCGCCGACGGCCTCACCCGGATCAACACCGCCGGCACCAATGCGGTAGACCTGCCGTTCGCCGTCGCCGCCAACGCCACGCCTCTCAGCCCCGGAGGCGGCTGGGTCACCCTCACCGGCTTCCTTAAGGGCTACGGCCCCGCCGCAGGCCCCTTCTGGACCACCCAGCCCGACCCGCAGAAACCCGCCAGCCTCCACCCCAACGTCCGCTACGTCCGGCCGCACCTGCTGCTCAACGTGGACGGCGGCACCCCCTCGGTCACCGAGGTCGACATGCTCACCCTGGAGGCCCTGGAGTTCCCTGCCAACATCATCGGCGCCGTCCAGATCGCCGACGCCACCATCGTCGGCGCGAAGATCGCGCTCGCGACGATCCAGGACGCGAACATCGGCACCGTCTCCGCTAGCAAGCTGACAGTTGGCCAGCTCAAAGCCGACGTCACAGTCTCCGCCCGCATCAAGACAGCCGAGAGTGGCGCGAGGGTTGAGCTGAACTCCGGAGGAATCGGTGCGTGGAATGCGGCTGGCGTCCAGACCGTCGCCATCGCCGCAGGCGACGGCTCAGTGAAGATCGTCGGCGGCCTGTCGAGTGGCGTCAGCGGCCAGCGAATCGAGATCAACCCCGGCGGCGGCCTGCCGGAGATCCGCTTCTTCCCCACCAGCGGTGACAACTACGCCTTCATCAACGCAGTCGGCGGTGGCAGTGGCGGCGCCTACATCGGCCTGAACAGCGGCACCTTCAAACTTCGCGACCAGGACTCCGCCTTCCGCCTCTACCTGACCGACTACGTATCCACCCTGGAAACCATCCGCACCGACACTCAGGAGCCCTGGGGCGGCGCCGTACGGATGGCCGCCGAGGGCGCCTCGATCGTCTACCTCACACAGAACACCCTGCACGGCTACGCCTACGCCACCGAGCGGGGAGCCTGGATCGGCCGGCGCAACGACGACGGCTCCAGCAGCGAGATCTGGATCGACAACGCCGCCGTGCAGTACCGCGGGACCTGGCCGAACTACTGGTACGCCGAACCCGACTACGGGCTGTGCACCGGCACAGTGCAGATGAACAACTGGGCAGCGATGGCACTCGCCTACGGGCCGACGATGAACTCCGACATGGTGCCCATCGTCACGCTCCGCGACTCTCACGCCCTGCGGAAATGGCAGGTCGTCGCCAATTCCCGAACCGGCTTCACCGTCAGCCTCGAATCCGCCAGCCCCGACGGAAGCGCAGGCTTCTGGTCCTTCCGCATCTGACGAGAGAGCAGACCATGCCCGTTGAACGCTACGAGATCACCGATGTCACCCAGATCCGCATTGGGTCCACAGATTGCTGGCAGGTGAGGCAGCGCAGGCCGGACGGCGAGCACCACGTGACCGTCTTCCCGGCTTCGACCCTGGAATGGCGAGCAGCTGAGTACGACGTCGACCACACCACTCCGGAGGGCCTGGCGAGCATCCTCGACATGGTGCTGCACGAGCCCTTCCTGCCGGACCCAATCGAGCATCGATCGCAGGACCCCGCGGCCGCCAAGGGCCTGACCGCCCCGTCCACCCAAGCGATGCACGGCCTGGCCATCGGCGACGACGCCCCGATCACCCTCCACAACGCACCCGACCGGGCAACGGCGCGCGCCGCCCACCTCGAGCGAATCGAGCAAGCCAAGCGCACACGCGTCCACGTCGTCACCCCCGCCCACCGGCTGGGCAAGACCAGCAGCGGCCAGGCCGCGGCGCGGCCAGCACCCGACCCGCTGGCGGTGATCCGCACCGCCCACGGCATCACGGCCGAAGGCGTCGCCGCGAAGACCGCCCTCGTCGAGCAAGCCCGTCAGCAACTGGCGGCCAACATCACCGGCACCCCGCCCCCGGCTCGCGGCCCTGCCAGCTTCCCCGAGACCTTCACCACCACCATGTGGGACGCTGCCGTGCCCCGACGCGACCAAGCCCACCAAGCGAGCAGCGGAGAACCCTCGGCATGAGCCAGCCGCCGACCCACGAGGAGCTGAACCACCTCCTCGGACACGCTGAGAGCCGGCGACTTAGCCCTGTGGAGGCCGCCCTTCTGCGCGCCGGCGTCCGGCACCTTCGCGAACAGGCTCAGATCCTCGCCACGCAGCGGACCTGCCGCTGCGACCCGGACTGCCCCACCAACACAGTGCCCCCAGGACCGTGAAGGAGACGCCCTCCATGAACCACACTGCCGAGCCGATCACCGTCGACGCTGAGCCGTACATCGCCCGCCTCGGCGCCCAGCTGACCGAGGCATGGGGCAAGGCCCAAGCCGAGCTTGCGCTCGCCCGCGAGGAGAACGCCGTCCGGGCCGCCCGCGAAGCCGCCAAGGACCAGCGGATCACGGAGCTCGAGGCCGCTCTCGCCGAGCTGCAGAACACCTCGACGCGACCCTAAGCACCGCAGCGTCCTACCGTCCCCGGCTGTGGAACGGCCCCCGGACGGCCAGCAGGAACCCGCTGGCCGACGACCCCGACGGAGGACCAGATGGCGCGAGATCACCGGGCTGAGGACGGTGCGGGACCTGGTCCTGTTCGTCCTCGGCATGGCCGTGATCGTCCGGGAGGTGTGGACGCCTCCGGCGGACCCCAGCGTGATCGTCACCGGCCTGACCCTGGCCGGCTTGCCCGCCGCGCTGTCAAGAGACGAGCGGCCACCCCGGGAGTAGTCACACCAGCCAGCATCCTGGCCCGCTACCGGTTCACCAGCCGCTACCTGGCCGGCGCAGCCCTCGCCCTGGTCGCCACCTGGCCCCTATGACCGCCAAATCCGACCCGCACACCACCAGCACCCGGGAGAGACAACCGTGAACGACCTCCTCAACGACACCGAGGCGTGGGGCCTGCTGCTCGGCGCCATCACGCCCTGGGCCACCGCCTTCATCCAGCAGCCGCACTGGACCAAGCCGGTACGCGCCGTGGTCGGCGCCGTGGCCTCCGCCATCGTCGGCATCGTCACCGTGCTGGCCCGTGGTGACATCGCGCACGCCCAGACCGCACTGACCACCGTGGCGCTGGCCGTCGTGGCGTCCAAGACGTTCTACGACGGCCTGTGGCAGCACGCCGGGGCCGGTGCACTGGAGCGGGCTACCGCTCCGGACCGCCGTTCCGGTTGGTGATCGACCTTCGGCTGGCGCCGGCCGTACCCTAGAGTGAAGATGTGACCGCCGGGCCGACCGGCCTCGTGCTCTGGCAACCAACCCTTCGGGGCTGTCTCCTATCAGGGGAGCGCGAGAATCCGGGCGGGATTCGCACCCCGCTGGCCCGGCGGCCACTCTTCCTAATCTCCAGTCTCCGCAGCCGATTTGGCCACGTGGTGAGGTGTTCCCACGGGCGTCCCCGGAGCGGGAGGGTAGACGCAGGCAGCCACACCGGGGCCTGCGAACCCCGGTGCCGCCACGGAGATAAGGAAGGCACCTCACGGTGACAACTACCCAGCAGGACAAGCCTGCTGCCGTCCGGCAGGATGCGCCGGCCCCGCCCGAGCCGATCACGCCGCTGAACGACAACCGTGCCGAGATGGCGATCCAGACCGCCGACCAGGTCTTGGAGATCACCGCCGATCAGCGGTTCTGGACCAAGGCGCAGCGATCGGCCCTGGCCTCGATCGGACTTGCGAACGCGCCCACCCACGAGCAGGTCGCGTTCTTCCACATCTGCAAGAGCACAGGCCTGGACCCGTTCCGCCGCGAGATCTACTACATCGGGCGCACCCGCAAGGTGTACAACAAGCCCGACGAGCTGATCTACACCGCCCAGACCGGCATCGACGGGTTCCGGCACATCGGCCAGCGCACCAAGCGCTTCATCCGCCGCCAGGGCCCGTTCTGGACCGGTCCCGAGGACGACCCGAAGTGGTGGGTCGAGGGCGAGGACGGCATCAACCGCCGCCGGTGGGTCGACGTCTGGCTCGGCGAGGAGCACCCCGCCGCCGCCATGTGTCGCATCGAGCACTACAGCATCGCGGGCGACCGGACAGTCTCCCAGGCTGTCGCCCTGTTCAAGGAGTTCGCCGTCACCAAGGACGAGTGGACCAATGACGCGTTCGGCGAGGGGCGGAGGACCGGTAACAAGGTCCTCTCCGGGCTCTGGCCGGGGATGGGCACCCACATGATCGGCAAGGTGGCCGAGGCTCAGGCATGGCGTGTCGCGTTCCCCCGCGAGCTGACCGGCATCTACGAGCACGACGAGATGGGCCGCGCGGACGCGGAACAGCGAGAGCTTGCCCGCGAAGAAGGCGCAGCGCGCCGACGCGCTGCCCGCTCGGAGGCGTCCCAGCCTGGCCCGGTGATCATCCGTGGCACCGTGGTGGAGAGCACGACGGAGGGCAGCGGGGCAGAGCCCGAGCAGGGCGGTGACCAGCAGCCGAGTCCATCGCAGGATGACGCCGCTGGGCCGCCGACACTCGATGAGCTTCGCGCGGAGTTGCGCGCCTACGCGGCTGCCCTCGGCAGGAACGTCACCCAGGTCACCCGGCGCTGGCGCGAATCCAACGGCAAGAACACCACCGAGGCCACACCCGAAGAGCTGAGCCAGCTCCTCGACGGGCTTCGAGACCATGTCGTCGCCGCACTTCGCGAATACAACGACGACGCCGCGCAGTACCTCGCCGCTGGCGGCATGCTCGTTCGCCAGAACCCCGACCACCGCGCGTGGGGTCGCCGCGCCGCCGATCAGGCCTGAGCGCCACCACCTACCCGCAGGCCGGCCAGTCGCCTCGCGCGGCTGGCCGGCCTGCCCACCTTCGGGAATCACCTTGGACCCCTTGCTCATCCAGCGTGCCCGCGAACTCGCAGCCGCTGCCACCACCATCGGCCCCCGCATGCTGCCCTGCCGCTGCGGCGCCCCTCGCCATGTCCACCGGGGTAGGAAACGCTCCGGCGGCCACGCCCCAACCGCCTGCGGAAGGTACCGCCGCGATCTGGCCGACCTCCTGCGGGAACGCGCCCAAGCCGGCACCGGGCGCAGCCTCGGACAGGACCTTGCTGAGTACGACCGCACACGTCGGCGTAGCCGTCGCGCTCCCCGGCCGAAGGGGCACTGGTCGATCGGGGCCTCCGACACGACGTCCTGCCGCAGGGCCATCTGGTACCGGGAGAACCCGCCCCCCGGCTACACCCCGGCGCCCACCGACCGGCGCGCGGCCACCGCCGGGATCCTCATCCACGACTCGGTCGCCGCACGGCGCCGAGTGCTCTACCCATGGCGGCTGTACGAGCAGCGCGTCACCCTGCCGGGACTCGACCGGCCGAGCCGCTACGACGAGTACGACCCGATCACCGGCATCTTGTACGACTTCAAGACCGCCGGAGACTGGCAGTGGTCCCAGGTCGGCGAGAAGGGCCCGGCCGAGGAGGTCTGGGACCAAGCGCAGCTCTACGCCCTCGCCCTGGTCCTGGCAGGCGAGTTGGTCCGGGAGGTGCGGATCATCTACTTCGAGCGCAAGAGCGGTGCCGACGAGGAGTTCGCGAGGCCCTACGACGAGAACGCAGCCAGGCGCGCGCTGGCCCGGCTGACCGCCATAGCCACGGCCCTCGACCTCGGCACCGAGCTGCCACGCGACCGGCCCGGCCCGAGCAACGACCCGATCTGCCGGCGGTACTGCCCAGCCCGCATCCACTGCTGGAACATGCAGGAAGCCGCATCGGCGGGCCGGTCCCCGGAGTCGTACACGCTCATCGGGGACCGAGCCGACATCGAGTGGGCGTTGGCGGACTACGACCGGCACCGGGCCGCGAAGTCCGACGCCGACAAGCAGCAGTCCATCGCCAAGACCCTGCTGCAGGGCGTGCCCTACGGCACCTACGGCGAGTACGAGTACGTCCGGACGGGCGGGCGTCTCAAGGACCCGGAGCCGGACCTGACGGCCCGCGTGCGGCAGCTGGAGGCGTTCTGGGACAACCCGCCCGGTGAGCGTCCCTCCCTCGACGAGCTGGACTACCCGACGAAGCGGGTCCAGACCGCCGGCCGCGACGAGGTGCGGCGCGTGCGGGCCGCGAAGCGCGGCAGCAAGAGCGCGTAAGGCCGCCAAACGCGGCACGCGCCGTAGGCGGCGCGCTGCACGGCCGTGGCGGGCCTGGGCCGCATCTCCGGCACCAGGCTCGCCGCGACCTCACCGGTCGAGCTTTTTAACGTCCATGTTCATCAAGAGAGTTGAAGGGATCTACATCGTCATGACCAGCTCTGGATCTTCGGCTGACCCGTCCGCCTCCGCCTGGTTCGCCTCCCGTCCCGCGCTGCCGGCTGGGACGCCCGCCGTCCCGGTCGTCGTCCCGGTGGCGGCACCCGTTGCAACGATTGGCGGCCCGCGCGAGGCCGGCACGCCGATCTACGACTCGCTCGTGGCGGCCTACGGCGACCCGTTCAGCCGCCAGGGCCCCACCCGGGCCCGCCTCCCCCGCGTCGAGCAGGGCACCCACGCCCCGGACCGCGCCGAGGAGAGCTGAACCCTCACCGGCCGTCGGGCAGTTAGGTCGACGTGACCTAACGGGGGAGGCCGCCTAGGTTCCCCGCTCATGGTTGCCCCCCGCTACATCGACTACATGCCGCTGGACGACATCCAGCCCGCCACGCGGAACCCGAAAGGGCACGACGACGGCGGGCTGGACCTGTCTGTCGAGCAGTTCGACTTCACCGAGCCCGGTCTCCTCGATGAGCGCACCGGGCGCCTGGTGGCCGGCCACGGCCGCTACGAGACCCTCGTCCGCCGCCGAGACGCCGGGAAGGACGCGCCGGAGGGCGTAGTTGTCACTGAGGACGGCGTCTGGACGGTCCCGGTGGTGCGGGGCTGGGCCTCGCGCGATGACGCGCACGCCGAGGCGTACCTCATCGCCTCCAACCATCTGACCACCCGCGGGGGATGGGACGACGCTGGCCTGGCGGACATGCTGTCGAGCCTGGAAGCGGTGGACGCCGACCTGTTCGCCGCCACCGGGTTCGATCACGGCCAGCTCGATGCTCTCCTCGCCGACCTCGACTCCGGGGAAGCCGCCCGCGCGGACGTCGGCGAGGAGGAGGCGGACAGCGAGCCGGACCAGCCCACCCGCGGTGACCTGCTCGCCCTGGCTGGCGTGACCGTGGGCGAACCGGAGCACCAGGTCGAGAAGGGCCAGGTCTGGGAGCTGGGCGAGCATCGCCTCGTGGTCGCCGAGGTCTTCGACGGATGGCCGCGCTGGTCGCCGCTGCTCATCGACGACAGCCTGTTCCTTCCCTACCCCACCCCGCTCGCCCCGTTCGCCGACCGCGCGATGGGCCGCCGACTGGTCATGGTCCAGCCGGAGCGCTACCTCGCGGGCCACCTCCTCGACAAGTGGGCGCGGATCAGCGGGCAGGAGCCCCTGCTCGTGGAAGACGAGTCGTGACGACGGTCCTGCCGACCGCCGGGGGAACCTTCGACCCGCACGAGGGGCCGATCTACTTCACCGCCGGCGGAGGGGAGTACAACGCCGGCCCGTACGTCCTGACCGCGGTCAACGAGCTGATGGGTGACGCCGAGGAGCAGCGGCTGCGCGGCCTCCTGGACGCCGGGAACCGGGTGCTCCTCGACTCGGGCATCTTCTGGCTGACCAACCGGCACCGGCGCGCGCACGGGGTGTCGATGGACGAGGCCCTGGCGCTGCCGCCCGAGAGCATCGACGGCTTCGAGGAGCTGCGCGACCGGTACGTCTACCTGGCTCGGACCTACGGGGACTGGCTGTGGGGGTACATCGAGCTGGATCAGGGCGGCCTCGTGCACAAGCGGGCGCAGCGCGCCTCGCTCCAGGACATGGGCCTCTCCCCGATTCCGGTCTATCACCCGCTGGTGGACGGCTGGGACTACTTCGATGAGCTCGCATCCCAGCACGACCGGATCTGTGTCGGCAACGTCGTCCAGGCATCGGCCCCGGTCAGGCTGCGCATCCTGCACACCCTGTGGGAGCGGCGCCGCAGTTATCCACACCTGTGGATACACGCGCTCGGCCTCACCGCCAATGAGTGGTGCCTGCCCCTCGCGCCGGACTCCTGCGACTCCTCCTCCTGGCTCGCCCCGCTGCGCTGGAACCACCAGCGCATCGAGACCGCCCTGCTGCGCCGCGTCGGCAACCTGCCCGCCGGCTTCCGGTACGCGCCCGGCGACACCGCCTCCTACGAGGCCGCCGCGCGCATCTGCGCGGACGCGGCCACCGCCCTCGGCCGCTGCTGGCACCACGCGGCGCACCGCATCGAGGAGCTGACCGGCAGCCCGACCCCCGCCCGCCTCGACCGAGAGGAGACGCTCCGATGAGCCCCCGCACCCGTCCCCCCGCCATCCGGCAGACCGGCGGCGGCGCCTTCGACAAGGACGAGCGGCACATCTACTTCGCCGCGGGCGACTCCGAGCACTACCCCCGCCATGTCCTGCTCGCCACCAACGACCTGCTGACCGCCGGCCATGAACGTCGCCTCGTCGCGCTCCTGGACGCCAGCCACCAGGTCCTGCTGGACAGCGGGATCTTCTGGCTCACCAACCGGCACAAGCGCGCCCACCCCGGCGTGACGATGGACGAGGCACTGCGCCTGGCCCCCGAGGAGATCGACGGCTTCGAGGAGCTGTACACCCGGTACGTCGAGCTGGTGCAGCGCCACGGCGACCGGCTGTGGGGCTACATCGAGCTGGACCAGGGCGGCCGGGACAACAAGATCCGCACCCGCGCCCGGCTGGAGGGCGAAGGGCTCGCCCCGATCCCGGTCTACCACCCGCTGGTGGACGGCTGGGACTACTTCGACGAGCTGGCGCAGCAGTACGACCGGATCTGCTTCGGCAACGTCGTCCAGGCCCCCACCCCGGTGCGGCTGAGGCTCATGCACACCCTGTGGGAGCGGCACCGCCAGTACCCCGACCTGTGGGTCCACGTGCTCGGCCTGACCGTCAACGAGTGGTGCTTGGCCGTACCGCCGGACTCCTGCGACTCCTCCACCTGGCTCGGCCCGCTGCGCTGGCCCGACGTCCGCGTCGACTCCGCCCTGCTGCGCAAGGTCGGCGTCATCGACCGCGGGTTCAGCTACGACCTCGACCAGCCGGCACACCCGACACGAGGACGTACGGCCTGCTGCCTCATGTGCGCGCAGACCGTCGAGGCCACCACCACCGTGTGGAGTCTCGCGCGGACCACCAGGGAGCAGCTGCTCGGCCAGCAGTCCTACCCGCCCATCACCGACAAGGAGACACCATGATCACGACCCCCGGCGGGGCGACCGCGACCGTGTGGGCGGAGGTCCGGCTGCCGGGCTTCCACCACTGGCCGGCCGCTCCCGAGCACCGCCTCTACCTGCGCGCCCGGCACCGCCACCTGTTCCACATCCGCGCCAGCGTCCACGTGGGCCACGACGACCGCGACACCGAGTTCCACGACCTGGCCGATCACATCCGGGCCTGGTGGGGCCCCGGCGACCGCGAGTGCGGCCCCGCCTCGTGCGAGGCCTTGGCCCGCACCCTCGCCGAGCACCTGACCGCGATGGGCCTGCGCCTGGACGAGGTGGCCGTCTCCGAGGACGGAGAGGCCGGCGCCGTCATCCGTCTGCCGAAGGAGGACAAGGCGTGAGCGACAACAGCGCCCTCACCGTGCGGCACGCCGTCACCGTGCGGCACAACTTCGAGACCGCCCACCGGCTCCCGCACCTCGCAGGGAAATGCGAGAACCTGCACGGCCACAGCTGGTGGGCCGAGATCACCGTCACCTCGCCCAACCTCGCTGCGGGCACCGTCGTGGAGTTCGGAGGGTTCAAGCGGGCCCTGCGCGAGTGGATCGACACGTTCCTCGACCACGGCGCCATGCTCGGCCACACCGACCCGCTAGCGCCCATCCTCGCCGGACACGGCAGCAAGCTGTTCCGGTTCGGCGCGGACGACCCGACCGAGCAGGAGCGGCACGCCGCCGACCTCGGCTGGCCGAGCGTCGAAGCCGTCGCCGAGCTCCTGAGCCGGGTCGCCACCGACGCCCTGCACACCCTGCCCAGGGCCGCCGGCGCCGTCGTCTCCCACGTGCGCGTGTCCGAGACAGCGGTCAACGCCGCCTCGTGGACGGCGGCGCAGCAGTGAGCGCACTCGTCCTGCCGGCCAGTCTGCCCGTGGTGGAGACGTTCGGCCCCACCGTGCAGGGAGAGGGCCCGTCCGCCGGGCGGCTCGCCCTGTTCCTGCGGCTCGGCGGCTGCAACCTTCGCTGCACCTGGTGCGACACCCCGTACTCGTGGGACGCCAAGCGGTTCGACCTGCGCAAGGAGATCACCCGCGTCCCCGTCGTCGACCTCGCCGAGTGGGTCGCCGCGCACCCGCACGCCCTCGTGGTCATCACCGGCGGAGAGACCCTGCTGCACCAGAAGACCGACGGCTGGCGGTCGTGGATGGCGGTACTGCGCCACACAACTCGCCGGGTCGAGGTCGAGACGAACGGCACCCTCGTGCCCCAGCCGGTCACCCTCGGCGTGCCGCGGCTGACCTTCAACGTCAGCCCGAAGCTGGCCAACGCCGGCGACGACGAGGACCGGCGGATCGTCCCCGAGGCGCTGGCGGCGTTCGCGGAGCTCTCCCACCGCGACCGGGCCCGCTTCAAGTTCGTCGCCACCGGCCCGGACGACCTCGAGGAGATCGCCGCCCTGGTCGAGCGGTTCCATATCCCCCCGCACGCCGTGTGGGTGATGCCGGAAGGCACCACCGCCGAGCGCACCACCAACGTGGCGCGCTCCCTGGCCGAGCACGTGATCGGCCAGAGCTGGAATCTGTCGATGCGGCAGCACGTGCTGCTGTGGCCTGGAGAGCGCAACCGATGACACCCACCCTTCCCGACGGCATCGACCTGGACGCTGCCACCGATCACGCCGCCGGCCTGCTCGCCGCCCTCGGCATCCCGTGCGACAGCGAGTCCACCGCCGACACGCCTCGCCGCATGGCGAAGGCCCTCGCCGAGCTGACCAGCGGCGTCCACCTCGACCCGGCCCGGCACCTGAAGGTGACCTTCCCGCCCGAGGACGAGCGGCCCGGCATCATCGCCGCCGTCCACGTGCCGTTCGTGGCGCTGTGCGAGCACCACGTCCTGCCGTTCCCCGGGCGGGCGACGGTCGCCTACCTGCCCAAGCCCGGCGCCCGGATCGTGGGCCTGTCGAAGCTGGCCCGCCTCGCCCAGGAGTACGCCGCCCGTCCGCAGGTGCAAGAGCGCCTCGGCCGGCAGGTGGTGGAAGCCCTCGACTCCCACCTGGACGTCCAGGGCGCAGCGTGCCTGATCCGCTCCCAGCACGCCTGCATGACCCTGCGCGGCGCCCGGGCGCACGACGCGGCCATGGTCACCACCCACCTCACCGGGCTGCTGGACACCGACCTGGCCCGTCGCGCTGAAGTCCTCGCCCTGATGCCGTCACCGTCCTGACCGGGCGCGGCAGTTGTGCCCAAGGCGCGCGGTGTCGGTGGAGGATGGCAGAGCCAGGTCGGGACCGCGAATCCCGGCCGCCTACCGGTCAAGGAGACCAACGATGTTGCTGACTGTCCCCCTTGAGGTGCCCGCAGACGTCCTGCGAGTCTCGACCCTCCGAACCAGGCTCCTGGAGATGCCGGCCGACGCCCTGGTCGTCGCCGAGCGCGCCACCGACGACGGGTCCGGCTGGGCCGTCGTCGCCTGGCCGGTCCAGGCCCACGTCCGCGACGAGAACGGCCGCCGGGTCTGCGTGGTCGGCCTGCCGCAGGTGAACACCGTCGAGGACGCCATGAGCGCTTCCATGCTGTGGGGGCGGCTCGTGGCCCTGCCGGACGACGCCCTGGTGGTCACGGTGTGGGAGACCGAGGACGGCCCCCGGCAGACCACCCTCGGCTGGCCGGTGGAGGACCTGACGATGGACGAGAACGGCGACCCGGCGGCCGTGGTCACCCTGCCGCCGATGGCCAGCGGCGCGACCGGCTACGCGTACGACGAGTTCGTCTACACCCTCGGCTGGGAGTAGAAGCCCCGCAGCTGCGCCCGGTGCCCCGACGGGGTACCGGGCGCAGCCCTGCCCGGACTACCCCGACCCCAGTGAAGAGGAAGCCATGAGCACCGAACCGTCCCCGGCCGCCGACCCTGGCGGCTGCGCCCACTGCGGCCTCCCCGAGCGCGGGCATGCCCGCCAGTGGACCGAACAGGCAGGCTGGCACGCCTGGGTGCGACCCAGCCCCGATCAGACCCGTAGGCGGCTCCAGGAGCGTCGGGCCGCCCGCTCCGACGCTCCCGCCTGACAGCCGCCGGACGTCCGCCCCGGGCACACAGCGGGGCGGTCGTCGGAGCGCCCTTGACCTGCTGTCCGACGTACCGTCCCCACTGTGGATACCCCTCGTCCTGGCCGCCGTGGCCGCCGCCCAGCCCTCGAACCGGAGGTGGAGAAGAGGCTGCTGGACGCGGTGCGCGCCGGCGTGCCGGTGAGCGATGCGGCACCGATGGCCGGCGTGCACGCCAGCACGGTGTACCGGTGGCTGGAACGGGGGGAGCAGGAGCAGCAGCGCATCGAGGCCGGCCAGCGAGCGAGGGCAGGGGAGCGGCAGTTTCGCGAGTTTCGCGACAGGTTCATGCGCGCGCGGAGCGAGGGCAAGGCGCAGCTGGTGCTGCTGGTGCGGAAGGCGGCGCAGGGCGGGCACGTGCTGCGGGAGCGGACCCGGGTGGTGCGGGACCCGGAGACCGGCCAGCAGGTGGTGCAGACGGAGCGGGACTTCGCGCAGCCGGACTGGCGGGCGGCGCAGTTCCTCCTGGCGTGCCTCGCGCCGGAGTCGTTCGGCCGCGCGGCGCAGGCCCGGATCGAGCTGGCGCCCGCGGGTGGTGGCGAGCTGCCGGCTCCGGGTGGGGTGGGCGAGGGCATCGACCGGTTGGCGGCCCGCCTGGCTCAGATCCGCGAGGAGTTCGCTGCCGAGCTGGAGGAGGACGCGCAGGTCGTCGACGCCGAGCTCGTCGAAGGACCGGAGTCCTGAATTCCCAAGTCTGATGCTGTATAAGGCTGTTGTCCGCCTTTGCCCTGTCTGGTGAGTGTTGGGGACGTCGGGCCGCCGGGGCCCGGGGGGTGGAGGGCCGGGATGGCCAGCAAGGACGTGATGGTCGGCCGCATGGTGGCCGAGGCGGCGGAGCGGGTGGAGTGGGAGATGCAGACCGCAGACCGCATCCTGCGTCGCATAGGACTCGGGCTGCTGCCCCAGCAGGCGATCGAGGGCGGCGCCATGATCGCTGCTGGGTCTGCTGGTGACTTGGGCGTGCACGAGATCAGGAACATGACGACCCTCTCGGCGATGTGGAGGCTGTGGGGTCGGGAGAAATGCGTGTACGCCGTGCACCCCGACATGGGGTCCGAACTCCAGAGCTACGCGGTCGGCATGATGGCCGGAGGTGTGTTCCGGCGGCTGCGGCGACCAAACAACCCGATGCTCGTCCTCGCCGAACCGTGGCCGTGTGTGGCGCTGGACGGCGGGCCTGGCCGGCTGTTGGCCGTGATGCTGTGCGGACGGGTGAAGGACAGCACCTTGCTGTGCCACACCACCGACCCGCGCATGGGCGAGCTGACCGCCGTGGCGGTGGTCGAGTACCGGAGCGAGGAACGGGGCGCGGTCGGACTCGACTACTTGTACTGCTCCATCCCGACCGACGCCGAGGCGCGGTTCACCGTGCAGGACCTGGCGATGCGCAACGCGCGGAAGGTTGGCCGCGAGGAGCCGACGGAGTGTGAGGTGAGCTTCATCGGGCACGTTCTGCGGCTCGCCATGTACCTGTGCTCGTCCAAGGCGGACATTCAGGAGGCCTCCAAGGTCACGTCGAAGGGCGCGGGCAGGGGCAAGAGCGCCAAACGTGACCAGCAGCGCTCCTGGAAGAAGCCTGACCAGTTCCTGCGATTGGGATGGCGGCTGGGCCCTGCTCTCAAGGCGGCCCGCGTCCGGGCCCAGGAGGCCCGTAAAGGCCCCAGGCCGGCGCCTACGGGGAGCAGCGGACGGGGCGGCTGGCGGCTGCGCCCGCATCAGCGCAGCGGGCACCTGAAAACGGTCTGGTGCGGCCCGGGCCGTACCGTCGCGGACTCCGCGCTGGTCGAGCCCTACTGGGTATCGGAAGACCTGCTCGACGCTCAGGGTATGGCCCCGGAGGGTGTCGTCCGCTCCGCGCGCTGAGCCCTGTTGTCCGCCCCGGGACGGGGTGGGGACTGTGGTGGGGCCCGCCCGTGCCGGGCCCTGCTGCTCCCCGGACCCAGCTGCGACGGGCCTGGCCCTGTCGTGCCGAACCTGCTAGCGACAAGCCCGACACGCGAGCGGACTGCCGGCGGGCGCGGTCGTCCATCTGCCAACCCCCTTGCGACGGGGGCCACCTTGGAGGAGACATGTCGACTACCCCCCTGCCTGAGCTGCCACCTGGTCTAGCGGCCCGGCCGATCGACCCGAAGCGCGGTCTCCCGATTCCCGCGGTGAACGAGCGGCCCGACGGCACCGCCGACTTCCTGGCCATCGACGGCCGGACCGCGATGATCCTGGCCATCCAGTGGCACTGCTCGCTGTGCGCCAAGCCGATGAGCAGCCTCGTCGCGTTCCTAGGCGGCCCCAAGTCGGCCGAGTCCGGCGCCTACAGCGACCCGCCTATGCACGAGGGGGGCGCCGAGGCCGCGCTGACCCTGTGCCCGCACATGGCTCGCCAGCAC
The DNA here is from genome assembly GCF_002953255.1 of Streptomyces sp. CB01881. Lineage (GTDB taxonomy): Bacteria > Actinomycetota > Actinomycetes > Streptomycetales > Streptomycetaceae > Kitasatospora. The sequence continues at coordinate 6,379,626 of NZ_CP026498.1, read as the reverse complement.
GCCCGCCGCGCCACCGAGCGGCGCGCCTCCCAAGGCGCCGTCCTGCCGGAAGGCTTCTCCGAGGCCAAGCCCCAGGAGTGGGTGATGGTCCTGACCGGCGGCTTCCGCACCGGGCTGATGCCGGCCGAGGGCGGCGGCACGGTTCCAATCTTCCTGCCCGCCGACTACGAGCGGACGCGCCGATTCGTCTACGACGACGGCGTGTTGGTCGAGAAGACCGGCAGCTGACGGCGCGACCTTAATGGCGGCCCCGGCATAGCTTCCCCGGCACACCAACCACCCCACCTGGGAGGACACCGTGCCGACCAACCAGAAGAGCCACCGCCGGGCCGGCTTCGGGCGGGAGGCGGGCCGATGAAGCTCGTCTCCCGCTCCGAGTGGGGCGCAGCCGACCCCACCGGCTCCTACACCCGCATCAGCTCCACCCGGGGCGTGAAGATCCACTACGAGGGCTCCCCGGTGCCCGACGCCCTGCTGGCCGACCACGACCGCTGCGCCGGCCACGTCCGCGCGATCCAGGCCTCGCACATGGCGAACCGGGACGAGGGCTGGATCGACATCGCGTACTCGTTCGTCGTGTGCCCGCACGGCTACGTGCACGAGGGGCGCGGCCTCGGTCACCGGAACGGGGCGAACGGCAACTCGGCGCTCAACGCGGGCCACTACGCGGTGTGCGCGATGGTCGGCACCTCGGGCATCACCTCGCCGACGGACGCACTGCTGGACGGCCTGGTCGACGCCATCGAGTACTGCCGCAGCGAGGGCGGCGCCGGTGGCGAAGTCCGGGGCCACCGGGACGGCTACGCCACCGACTGCCCCGGCGACGACCTGTACGCCTGGGTCCAGCGCGGCGCACCCAGGCCCGAGGGGGGTGGCGGTGCGCAGCCGGCGCCGCAGCCCTCGGGGGAGGGCGCAGGCGTCTACACGGTGCAGCCGGGCGACACCCTCAGCGCCCTCGCCGGCCGCTTCGAGACCAGCGTGACGCAGCTCGTCACCCTCAACGGCATCTCCGACCCCGACCTGATCCAGGTGGGCCAGCAGCTCCAGATCCCGGCCCCGCCGTTCCCGGGCCGCGAGTTCTTCGTCCTGGGTGCGCACAGCCCGTACGCCAAGCAGCTGCAGACCTGGCTCCAGGCCGGCGACTGGGGGCCGGCGTACCGGGTCGGGCCGAGCGAGGACATGGAGTCGCTGGACTTGGAGAAGGTGGCCGCCCTCCAGGAGCACTACGTCGATGATCTCGGGCCGGCGGACGGGCTGACGGGGCCTGTGACGTGGCTGTACGCCTACCAGACGGCTCACGGCCTGCGTGCTCGGTAGGTCTCCAACTCGGCTGCGGGGTGGGCGCTTTGAGTGCCCACCCCGCACCCAAAGTTACTAGAGTCTAGTTATTTGACTCAGGTCTGTTATGTGCGAGGCTGGTCCTGCCAGCCGGGGAAACGCGAAGCCCCGGCCCAACGCACAAGGAGTCACAGCCCCATGACCGACACCACCGCCACCGAGGCCAACGCCCAGTCCGGCACCCGCCCGGCCGCCAAGCGCCTCGACAAGCGGACCGTGGTCGCCCTCGGCCTCGCCGCCGCCGGGTTCGTCGCCGGGTCCGTCGTGATGGGCCGCCCGGCCGCCACCCCGGCCCCGAGCGCCCAGCCCGTCCCGACCAACCTCGTCCCGACCCTGACGGCCGCCCCGGCCCAGCTCAACACCGAGGCCCCGACCCTCCCGGCCCTGCCGACCCAGGTCCCGGCGGCCCCGGTCCTCGCCCCGGCTGCCCCGGCCCTGCCGGTGGCGCCCGCCGTCCCGGCCCCGGGTCTCACCCCCGCCCCGGCCGTCGTCACCCAGACGGCCGAGCAGCCCGCCCCCGTCCCGACCGTCACCGTGACGGTCACCCACGTCCAGACCGCCCCCACCCCGGGGGCGCCCGCCCCGACCGGCGCGCCGACGATCTGCGCGCCCGCCCCCTCGCCCACGGCGACCGTGAGCCCGGCCCCGGCACAGAGCCCGTCGGCCACCTCCAGCCCCTCGCCCGTCCCGACCAGCGTCCCGCCCCTGGTGCCCGGTCGCCCGACCCCCGGCCACTAACCGGAACCTGACCGGCCCCGCCCCCGCGCGGGGCCGGTCAGGCCCCACCTCAGGAAGGAACTCCGCTATGCGCAGCCCCGCCCTGTTCGTCGGCTCTCTCCTCGCCGGACTGGTGCTCGGCACCATCAGCGGCGCCGCCGTGGCGCGCACCGCCGACGCCCCCAGCCAGCCGCCCGCCATCCCGGCATCGCAGCCCGCCCAGCCCGGCTGTGCCACGCCGCCCGGCCCGGCCAAGCCGGTCGTCACCCCGCCTCTGCCCGCGCCCAGCCCGGCTCCGGCGCCCGCGCCGCAGCTCGCCGTGTAGCGGCCTCTAAGCCCCGGGCCGGGCGCCGTGACGACTCACCGGCGCCCAGCCCGGCACCAATCCCGACCGCAGCAACCAGGACAGGAAGCCCATCATGAACGTCAACAAGAACACCCTCGTCGATCGCGTGGCCCCCCAGCTCGGGAGCCGGCGCGCCGCCGCCGAGGCCGTCGAGGTCGTGCTCGACACCATCGCCCGCGCCCTCGCCGAGGGGAACTCCGTCTCCGTCACCGGCTTCGGCACCTTCGAGCCCGCCCAGCACGCCAGCCGCCTCGCCCGCAATCCCCAGACCGGCGACAGGGTCACGATCCCCGCGCGTCGGGTCCCCCGCTTCCGCCCCCACCAGCGACTGAAGGACCTCACGGACGGCCGGCGCGCGCTCCCGGAGGCCGGCAGCTCCATCCGCAAGGACCCCAAGGGCACGCGCGCGGCGGCGCGGGACGCGGCATGAACAGTGGCCTCGCGGACCGCCTATCCGGCCTCTTCGATCAGTTCCACCCGGCGCCGCCCACGCCGTACGTGCTGCGCCGCGACGTGGACGTGTCCGGGGTCTCGGGCACCGGAACGGTCGCGGAGGGCTGCTACTTCTCGGCTGCCGCGGGCTCTGCCGCCGTCACCCGGTGGAGGGGGGAGTGGGGCTCGACCGTCGCGTGGGACCGCGCGAGGGGCGTCGAGGCGATCCACGGGCACGGCGGGGCGACCCGCGTAGTCGAGGTGCCGGTGCCGGCCATGGTGGTGGCCCTGACGTCGATCGCCTCCCTCGGTGAGCAGCGCGGCGAGGATCCGTGGTCGGACGGCTGGAACGAGGCGCTGAGGACGGTCTGCGGACTCATCGAAGCGGCGCTCGGCGCGCACCTACCGGTCGCTCCCGAGGGTGCTGGGCCTGCCGAATCCCAATAGAACAGACCCAGGTAAATATAATTGACCTGAGTCTGTTATTGATGGAGGCTGGTACCGCCAGCCGGGGCAAGCGAACCCCGGCCCAACCAGGGAGCAAACATGCCGCACGTCAGCCACGGAGACGTCCTCGCCAAGATCCGCCCGCTCGTCGGCGCCGCCGTCTCGGGCATCAAGCAGGTGTGCCGGGTCGGCGACCTCATCCTCATCGCCTCACTCGCTCAGACGATCCGCTCCGAGACCTACGACGGCATCACTGTGCGGGTGATCTCCCCCCGCGCCGGACAGCTGGACGTCAACCAGTTCCGGTTCGCCGAACACGGAACCCTGCCGCTCAACGCCGCCGGCGAGATCACCATCTACAACGCCGACTGCCTGGACGAGCCCGGGGCCCTGGATGCCCAGGAGCTGCGGGATGCCATCGGCCGCTACGTCGCCAGCATCTGCTGCTGACAGCCCCGCCGGGGCCCGCCGCACCCGCTGCGGCGGGCCCTGGCGACACGCCGGGCCGGAACCCTCCGGCCCCCCAGCCAGCAGCCACACAGGGGGACATGACATGGCCGGCTTCCCGGTCCGCTACCGCGGCAGCATCGCTGAACTTCACGGACTCACCTTCACCGCCACCGTGCACGACTGCGACGACGACCACGGCCAGGACATCACGGCCCGCGACGAGGGATGCCACACCCTCGTGGACGAGACCGGCCGGTCCCTCGCCCACGTGCGGCGCAGCAGCATCACCCCGATCGCGCCGGACGGCCACGACCTCCACCGGGCCGCCCGAGACGGGGACTGGATCTTCCTGCCCAACCTGGGCGAGGTGCGATTCGCCTACCAGGAGTCCGGCCCCACCCGCCGGACCCGGTGGATCCACTACTACGCCTGCTCCGGCCGCCGCTGGGGCATCTTCGCGCGACTCGTCTCCATCTACGACGCCGCAGCCATCCGCACGCGCTACACCACGCCGCAGGAACGGCTCACCTGGCAGCTGCGCATGGCGCTGGATGAGCTCGCCGAGACCTACGCTCACCCCCACCTGCGCCAGGCTTTCGAGGAACACGCCGACCTGGTCGAACGCCTCACCCAGCAGCAGGAGCTCAACGCCGCCGCCGTCACCGACGCCCCCGAGCTGGCCGGCATCGTGGCCGGCCAGGGCTGGTGACCCATGAGCACCCAGACGTGGATCGGCCGCATCAGCACCAGCCCCGAACTTCACCGCATGCCGGGCAGCCCCGTCCAGAACGTCACGTTCATCCTTGAAGAGCGCCCCGCCCTCGCCGAACGCGGCAAGCGCCGGGCCGCCGCCGCTCCGCTGCTCCTGCGGTGCGTCGCCTGGCGAGGTACGGCCCCGCTGATCGCCGACACCTTCAGGGCGGGCGACCGCGTGATCGTGATCGGCTCCCTGCGTCAGCGCACCGGGCGCGCCCCGGCCGCCATCGAACTCGAGGTGTCCGACATCGGCGCGCTGCTCCACGAGGGCGCGCCCTTCATGCGCACGGCCATCCCCGGCGAGCCGGACTAACGCATCGGGGCGGCGGTGCGAGCGCTCCTCGCACCGCCCTCCGGCCGACTGATAGACATGACGTCGTACCCCCGTCCGGGAAGCCGGACCATCACGCGAGGAGCATCATGAGCGGCAGGAAGCCGAGCACGAAGCTGGCCGGCGCCGCCAAGGCCCTCCAGGAGGCAGTCAAGGCCCTCGAGGAAGCCGGCCTCACCCATGTCGAGATCATGGAGGCTCTGCGCGAGCCCCTGTCCGAGGTCGACTCGACGCTGACCGACATGCGCAGGCTACGCCGCGAGGCCGTCGTGGCCGCCTACCCGGACCGCACCCGCACCGTCTACGAGCTGTCCGAGGCGTCGGGGCTGGAGTCCGCCCTGATCACCCGCTACGCGAAGGAAGCCGGCCTGGAGCTGCGCAACCGCAAGCGCGGCTAGCGGCACCCCCGCCCCCAGGACGGGCCGGGGCCCATCACCGCGGCTTCCTGTGACGACCGGTGCCCCGCCCGAGCTTCGGCGCCGGCACCGGCCGGACGACGCCGTCCCCGTCGACCCCGTGCAGCAGGCGCTGCGCCGCTGCGTAGTCGGCGACGACCGTCTCCGGCAGCCACTGCACACCATCCCACCGCATCACCAGCCGCGGTTCCTCCGGCCGGACGTGAGCAGCGCCCTCGGTGCCGTCCAGTCGCACCGCCTTCAAGGCGCCCACGGGGCGGCGGGACGCGTCCCGCCGGGCCATCCACGACTCCAGTGGCTCGTCATCCACCAGCCGGACTCCCTTCCTGCAGCGCACCAGCGTGAAGCGCGCGGAGCTCCGCTCAGTGGCCGGTCGCCGCGCCGACGGCGCTCCGCGAGGACCCCGCCGAGTGTGTCAGCCGACAAGCCGTCAGGCCAAACCGATCCGGGCCTAGCGCTCTGTGGCTTCCCCGCCCCCATCTCCCTCGGCTTCTCCAGGATGCCTGCTGCGAGCCGAAGTTGGGTGTGCCCAAGGGCGCCCCCGGCATCTAGACTTGAGTCAAGAAAGCGGACAGAAGTCCGAAAGGTTGCCAGTCCGGGCCGCGAACCCGGACCACACCACACAGGAGACACGCATGCGCGACAGCGCCGTCATCACCGGCCGTGCCGACGCCGGGGCCATCGACAACACCACCGGCGAGGCCGCCTTCTACTCCCACCGCCAGCCCGCCTGGCACGGCCTCGGCACGGTGACCGAGGAGGCCAAGACCAGCGAGGAGGTCTTGCACCTCGCCAAGCTGGACTGGCAGGTCGAGAAGCGCCCGCTGCTCTCCATGCACAAGGGCAAGCTCGGCAAGAAGATCCCCAACCGCTTCGGCACCTTCCGCGACGACACGGGCGACTGGCTCGGCGGCCTGGTCGGCAACACCTGGACCCCCATCCAGAACCGCGAGGCCTTCGCCTTCCTGGATGAGCTGGTCGGCGGCGGCCACGTCACCTATGAGACCGCCGGGGCCCTCGACGGCGGCCGGGTCGTCTTCATGTCCACCATGTCCCCGAGCATCACCCTCGACCCCGAGGGCGCGGCCGACCGCATCGACCTGTACACCCTGTTCGCCAACAGCCACGACGGCCGATCCGCCGCTGTCGCCGTCGAGACCCCCATCCGGGCGGTGTGCACCAACACCCTGGACCTGGCTGTGACGGAGGCGCAGCGCACCTGGAAGATCCGCCACACCTCTGACGCCCTGTCCCAGCTGGAGGAGGCCCGCCGTGCGCTCGGCTTCACTGAGCGGTACGCGGCCGCATTCGAGGCCGAGGCCACCCAGCTGTTCCAGACCGCGATGACCAACCAGGAGTTCGACAAGCTCATCGCCCAGCTGTGGACGCCCCCGGCTGAGGGGACCCGGAAGAACCTGGTCGCCGCTCACCAGGAGCGCCGCGACCGCCTGCACCACCTGTTCGCCGAGGCGGATACCCAGGACAACATCCGGGGCACCCGCTGGGCCGCCCTCCAGGCCGTCATCGAGTTCGATGACTACTTCCGCACCGTCAAGGTGCCCGAGGCCCTGACCGAGCATGAGCACCGCAACAACCTGGCCATGACCGCCCTGCTGCACGACCAGAAGAACGCGCTCAAGGACGACGCGAAGGCCCTGCTGCTCGCGGCCTGATAGTCCCGGCGACCGGGGGCGCTGCCCCCGGTCGCCACGGCGCCCGTAAGCAGGTGCCTGCGCGGGCCCGGCGGGGGCCGTCCGGGGTCGGGCCGCCCCTGATTTGGCCGGCCTGGGGTGTGCCCAACAACCCTGCCCGCAAATAGACTTGGGTCAAGAAAAGAGACGGAAGTCTCTTGGATGCCGGTCCGGGCCGCGAACCCGGACCCTCCCGATAGGAACCACATGAACGACGATCACGGCACCGTCGCCCTCGTCGGCCCGCAAGGGCTCGTCGACCTCCTGCCCCACCTGTTCGGCTTCCACCCGGAGGACAGCATCGTCCTCATCGGCCTGACCCCCGGCGCGAGCGAGCCCATGGGCTTCGTCCGTGGCCGCCTGCCCACCGACCCCGCCAAGTGGCAGCCGGCCACAGACGAGATGGTCGACTTCCTCCTGCACCAGACGGCCAGCCGAGGGGTCCGCACCTTCGCCGCCTACGTCTGCGCGGACCCCAGGGACCCGGACTGCGGCGCACAGTCCCGCCAGACCCACCAGCCCATCGCGGCCTACCTGCGTGCCGCCTGCCACGCGCGCGGCATCCGGCTGGCGGAGAGCCTGTACATCACCCGGACCCACTACTGGTCGATGCTCTCCGCTGACCCGAGCAGCCTCCACGAGGCTCACCCGATCCGCCCGGCGTCGGGCACCTTCGCCGCCCACCATCTCCCGCGCAGCACCGACGTGCTCGCCAGCTTCGCGCCGGTCGCCGGGGTCGAGGCCATCTGTACCGCCTCCCTCCTCGACGCCGCACTCTGCGCGCTCCGCGACGAGATCCGCTCCGACGGCCACCAGACCGTGGTGGACGACGGCATCGACCTCGTGTCCGCCACGATCCGGAACCTCAAGACCGGCTCCGGCCCCACCGACGACATTGCCGCCCGGCTCCTGTTGGTTCTCCAGTACACCGACGTGCGCAACGCCGCGCTGGAGCACTGCGAGCCCGGCGAACTGGAGCCCGCGAGGAAGCTGTGGCACGACCTCGCCCGGCGCTGCGTCGTCCCGTTCTCCGATCTGGCGGCGGCCCCTCTCGCGCTCTACGCCACGACCGCCTGGGCGATGGGCGACGACGGGATCGCCCGCCTCGCTCTCCACGCGGCCGATGAGGCCGAGCCCGGATACGACCTGACCCGCGTGATCAACAACCTCCTCAACAGCGGAGGCTCCTTCGAGCACCTGCGCGGCCACCTGCGCCTGAGCCGCTCCGCCCGACAGAACCCCGCCACGGGCTGAGTCAGCCGCGCCAGGGGCCGCTGGTCAAGCGGCCCCTGGCCCACCGCCCGATTACCCCGCGAACGGAGACAGTCCCTTGAACATCAACACGGTGCCCGCCTTCGACGTCAGGAACGCCGCGCAGGCCGTCGAAGCACTGCCCTACCTGCTGAGCTACCAGCCCGACGGCCCCGACGGCACGGTGTTCGTCCTCGCCCACGACACCATGCGCGACGGCCCGCTGTTCAGCCAGAAGTTCGACCTGCCCGATGGCACGGACGACCCGCACCAGGCCGCCCACCAAATGATGCACAACACCCTGCACCGCCTGGAGGAGTTCGCCACCGGACCGGCCGGCATCCTGCTGTACCTGTGCGCGAGCCAGAAGGACGCCGGCGACGGCTACAACGCGATGAGCCGGCACCAAGTCCTCGCGGACGCGCTTCTACTCTCGGCCGAAGCCCACGGCGTCGACACTCTCGGCGTCATATTCGTGACCCCCACTCACTGGTGGTTCTACCACCACGAAAACCCCCACTACCGGGTCGAGGGAATGCCTGTGGACGGCCCGAACAACCCCGGCGTGGTCACCATGAACGCCCGCGCCGCCGGCATCCCGACGCCGCCCAGCGAAGCCAAGATCCTCGCCGCATTCGAGCCCGTCACCGGGAGGGACACGGAAGCTCAGCAGGCTGCGAATGTGGAGGCGGTCGGCCTGCGGGCCGAGCGCGTGCGGTCGACCAGCTTCGACGCCGAGACCGAACGGCTCACGGCGATCTTCGACCGGCTGCTGCTGGGTGGCGGCGACGACACCCCACTGACGGACCTCACCCCCGAGCAGACGGCGGAGCTGATCGTCGGGCTGCGGCACAGGCCCCTGCGGGACATCGCGCTCGGCTACAGCGAACCGAGCGAACTCCCGCGCGCCCGCGAGCTGTGGGCGCTGCTCACCCGCTGCGCCAGCGACAGCACGACCTTCGCCGCCGCACCCCTGACCCTCGCCGGGTACGCCGCCGCCGTCGCCGGGGAGATCCCGGCCGCGCTCATCGCCCTCGACCGGGCAAGGACGGCCGACCCGCGCTACCTTCTGGCCAAACTCCTGATGGAGCAGCTCGCGATGACGGGCTCCATGGAGGAGATCACCGACCTGGCCCGGCAGGAGCGCGAAGCCCGCCTTCGCCGCCGAGACCGCTGACCGTCCGGCCGGGGCGGGCGTTTGGCGCCCGTCCTGGCCGTGGCCCGCAGCCCTTTCGACCACAACCAGGGGGACACCGTGAAGTACAGCGAAGCCCACACCGAGCCGGACGACGACCCGGCGCCGGCCGTCGCGGACCCCGCCACAGGGGAGGTCCGGGTCCTCGCCGACCTGTGCGGCACGTGCATCTACCGGCCGGGGAACCTGATGCACCTCGCCCCCGGACGGCTGCGCCAGCTCGCCCAGGAAGCACTGGCCCGCCGAGGGCACATCGTCTGCCACTCGACGCTACCCGCCCTCGCCCCGCCCGGGACGAAGGGCGCGATCTGCCGCGGCTTCGCCAACGCCCACGGCAGCGCGATCTTCGCGCTGCGTATGGCCCCCTTGATCGGCCGACTCGTCGAAGTACCGCCCCCGCCCACACACGACTCGACACCCGAGGAACGGAACGCATGACCGACTACCTCTTCGTGCCCGACCCTTGCGAGGACTGCGGCGCCGCCGCCGGCGTCCTGTGCTTCACCGACTGCCCGACCGGGCCCACGTGGGAGGACGTCCACGGGCCGCGAGAGCAGGAACCCGGCAGGAACGAGGATTCCCGCCCACCCGCGTAGGGCCGCACGGTATAACGGCCACGGCCCCGTATTCGGGGCCGTGGCCGTTCCAGCGCCGAGGCCCGCCGCGCCGCGCTACGGGCCCAGCCCTGGAACAATCGAGTGCACGACCGAGAGGAAGCGACGATGCCAGCGGACCGCGTCGATGTGGCCTACGTGCTGATCAGCGACAGCGACGGCGAGAACGTCCTGCTGGTGCGCAACGACGACAGCTGGAGCCTGCCCGGTGGCCGACGCGAACCAGGGGAGACCTTGGCGGAGGCGGCCGAGCGCGAGGCCAAAGAAGAGGCCGGCGTCGTGGTGGAGGCCCGGCGGATCGTCGACGTCAGCGAGCGCATCACGGACGACCTGCACGACGTGTTCACCGTGTTCAGTGCCCAACTGCTCTCGGGCGAGCCGACCGCCAGCAAGCACGACGACGACGTGACCGAGGTCGCCTGGGTGCCGGTCGAGCAGGCCAGCCAGCGGATGCCGTGGTACCCGGACGGCGTGGAGGCCCTGCTGCGCGCGGGCGGCGCCGGCCACAGCGCCGCCCGCGGGTAGCGGCACTCAGAGGGGACGCCGCGCCGGTACCGGCAGCAGATCGGCCCCCGCGCCGTCCGTCAGTGCCCGGCCGCAGACCTGCGCGGCCCGGTGTACTGCGACCGCCGTCTGCTCCAGGTGCTCCGCTGTGTGGGCGGCGGTGGGGTAGAAGATCCCACGGACCAGGGCGCCGGCCCGGACGGCCTCCTGGAGGAACAGCGCCTTCAACCCGGGTTCGGCGGTCTCGATGTTCAGGAAGCAGTCGTAGCCGGCCAGCCGGACGGACTGCTCGACACCTTCCTCGGCGAGGATCGCATTCACCATGCCGCGAAGCTCGGCGCCGGCGGCGTGTGCGCGGCCGATGGCGTTGGCGGCGGCCATCTCGGTGACGGTGGCGACCATGGCGGCCAGGCTCGCGGTGTCGGCGCCGTGGGTGGTGGAGAGCAGGAACAGCGGGGGCTGGCCGGCCTGAGGCCGGGCGTGGTCGCCCAACTGCATCAGGTCCCGGCCGCCGGTCAGTGCGGACAGCGGCAGGCCGCCGCCGATGCCCTTGCCCCAGCAGGTCAGGTCGGGCCGTATCCCGGTGAGGGGGCCGGCCCCGCCGAGCCGCCACTTCAGCCCGCTCACCGTCTCGTCGTAGATCAGCAGGGTCCCGTGGCGGTCGCACAGGCGGCGCAGCGCCTGGAAGAACCCCGGGTCGGGCGGGGTGAACCGCACCGGCTCCAGGATGACGGCCGCCAGATCCTTGCCGTCCTCCGCGAACAGCCGCTCGAGGGACCCGAGGTCGTTGTACGAGAAGTCGAGGGTGCGGGCGGCCGGCTCCGGGTGGGTGCCCCCGCTGGCGGCGGTGGTGCCGATGAACCAGTCCCCAGTGGAGAAGAACGGGTGCTCGGCGCACCGGGCGACCTTCGTCCGTCCGGTGGCGTACCGGGCGAGCTTCAGCGCGCCGTCCACGGTGTCGGAGCCGTTCTTCGCGAACTTCACCATCTCGTCGTCGGGCGCGACGACCTCGAGGAACGTCTCGGCGGCGGCTAGTTCGGCGTGGGCGGGCAGTTGGAACGCCGTGCCGCGCTCAAGGGCGGCGGTGATGGCGGCGGTGACCGCCGGGTGCGCGTGGCCGAGCGGGCAGCACGTCAGGCCGGCGAACCAGTCGGTGTACTGGCGCCCGTCCATGTCCCACACCCACGCGCCCTGGCCGCGAGCGAGGAGAGGCGGAGCGGTGGTCGGCCACTGGTCGGCCGCCTTGCTGTAGGCGTGGGCGCCGCCGGGAACGAGACGGCGCAGCCGGGCGGCGGCCTGCTCGCCGACGGGGTGGTTGGTGATCATGGCGCCTCCGGTCAGGTGAGTTTGAGGGACAGGCCGCCGTCGACGGTGATGGCCTGCCCGGTGAGGTATGCGGAGTCCGGGCTGAGGAGGAACGCGGCGGTGGCGGCGATGTCGGCTGGTTCGGCGAGCCGGCCCAGGGGGATGCGGCGCTGCAGCATCGCGCGGGGGAAGCCCTCGGCGGCGAGGCTGCGTTCCGTCTCGACGGCCCCGGGCGCGATCGCGTTGATCCGGACCCGGGGCGCGTAGTGGTCGGCGAGGGAGCGGGTGAGCATGGACAGAGCGGCCTTCGACGCCTCGTAGGCGGCCGAGTCGGGGCCGGTGTAGGTCGCGGCGATCGAGGAGATCACCACGGCGCTGCTCATCGTGGTCCGGGTGGCGGCCGCACGCAGCAGCAGGAACGCCGCGGTGACGTTGGTGCGCAGCACACGTTCGAAGGCCTCGGAGGTCAGCTCGTCCAGCGGCGTGGTGTCGATGGTGGCCGCGCAGTGCACCACACCGTCCAGGCGCCCGAACCGTTCCACTGCTTCATCGACCAGCGCCCCGGGCCCGGCCGGATCTGCGAGGTCGGAGGGCACGAACGCGAGCCGCCGGCCGTCCGGATCCAGAGCCTGAACGAGCGCCTCGGCCCGCTCGGGATGCCGGTGGTACGTGGCCAGGACCCGGTAGCCGTCACCGTGCAGCCGGCGTACGACGCCGGCCCCGATGCCGCTGCTCCCTCCCGCAACCAGCACGACGGGGGAGGTGGCGGTCACGGGCGCTCCCCGTCGAGACCCTGCGCGTCCATCCATCCGGCCAGCAGGGTCCGGAAGGCGGCCAGCATCCCGTCGTCGGGCCACGCCGATCCGAAGTACGGGAACCCCGCCAGGTACTCGATGCCCTGATAGATCATCAGTCGCTCGTGGAAGCCGTCCGGCAGCGGCGCGACGTCCGTGTACCCGGCCAGGAACGGCGCCCGCAGCTCAGGGTGCCGCTCGAACACCCACATGCCGAGCTTCACGAAGTCCCACACAGGGTCGTAGAAAGCCGCTGCCTCCCAGTCCAGGATCGCGACCTGGCCGTTCCCGCTGGTGATCAGTGTGTTGGGCAGGTACAGGTCCCGGTGGGACAGGCGGGGGACGACGTTCTCGCCGAGCTGGCCGACCAGCGCGGTGAGGCGGTCGGCGACCGCGTACAGCACGGCCGGCGGCAGGACCGCGGTCTCCTCGATCGCGGCTGTCAGCTTCTGGAGGCGCGCGAGGCAGGCGGCAGGCCACGTGGGGTAGGTGGTCGTCGCGGCGCAGTCCTCGGCGAACCGCGGTCCCGGAATCTGGTGGACGGTGGCCACCTGGCGGCCGAGGGCGCCGGCGAATCGGGCGGTCTCCTGGGCGTCCATGCGGGGCAGCATCGTGGCCGCGTCAGCGCCCTCGATCCACGTCTGCACGTAGCAGGGCCGCTGGAGCGGACTGTCGGCTGCTCCCACGGCGACGACGAGCGGGGTGCTGACTCCGCTGGCCGCCGCGATCTGCTGCGCCGTGACCTGCCGGTACAGGTCGGCCTGGTGGGGGCGGCGGATGCCGGACTTGATCAAGTAGCGGCCGCTGTTGGTGCGCACGGCCCACGACAGGTGCCCCCAGCCCTGGGAGATGGGGGCGATGCGCTCCACTCGTTCTCCGGTCAGCTCGGTGAACGCGACGCGGGCGAGCTCGGTGGGCGGGTGGTGGTCGGCGGCTAGGGGCGGCGGGGTCATCGGTGTCCTCCGAGGTCATGGGTGGCGAGCAGGTCAGCGGACTCGGCGAGCGCGGTGATCGGCTGGGCGAGCTCCCACACCGGCAGCGTCGCGGTCAGGCGCGCGGCGGCATGCGGGAGCGGCGCCGGCACTGGTAGATCGAGGTCCAGCCAGCCTTCATACGGGTCGGCCGGGGCGAGGTGGGCGCTGATCCTCGCGGCGGCCTCGCCCGGGCCCAGGCGGCGCAGGGCCGGTGGGTACGGCCAGGCCGTGAGCAGGACTAGGGCATCCAGGCGCACAGCCGCGGCGGTTGGCACGCCCAGAGCGGCCGCGAAGGCGGGCGCGGTCAGGTATAGCGGCCCGGCCGGGGCGGATCCGGCTGCAGCGTGCTCAAGCAGGCCGGCGGCGGACCCCAGGTGCACCAGGCTCTCGCGCCGCACCTCGACGGCCCGGGGGTATCCGCGAGCCTGGACGTCAGGACCGACCAGCCGCACCGAAGCGTCGTCGTTCGCGACCAGCCGAGACGGGTGCCGGTGCAGCGCGCTGATCAGGGTGCTCGTCTTGCCGGAGCACGAACCCCCGACCAGGGCGACGCCGCGCCCGCGCAGGTCGAGCACGGCCGCATCCAAGAACAGCTCACCCGAAGCGGCGAGCTGGCGCCGCATCAGCGCCCGCAGCAACCGCACGGCCGGAACGAGAACATCGCCGGTGCCAGTCGGCGGAGCCACACGGACTTCTCGGGCCCGCCCGGCCCGGCGGACCTCAGCACCCGACCGCGAAGCCACCACGGCCCCAGACCTGCCGACCGAGGCCTCGGCGTGAAGCGTCCACATGCCGTCCGGCGCTGTCTCGGGGGCCGCAGCGCGCAGCCACGGGCGGCACGCCTCAGCGAGCGCGTCCAGGAAGGCGCCGGGGCCGGTGACGGCAGCCTGCGCTCCGTCGCAGCCGAGCACCAGGCGACCAGGCTGCGGCCGTCGGGGCCGAGGAACGGCCGCCAGCGGGCGCTGCGCCCCGAGCGCTTGCAGCGCCGCCAGCGGCCGGACCAGGGCCTGCCGTAGCGGCAGACCGCGTCGGCGCAGCGCTGCCAGGTGCCCCGGGTCCGGGAGCTGGGACAGCACCATGGCCGGCCACAGGGCCGCGTGCTCGGCGTGCGTGATCGGGCGGGTGGCCCCCCGCTGGTAGCCGCTCAGCAGCGCCCGCGCCAGGTGCGGCTGGAGGCGGTAGTCCCCGCTGCCGGTGCGGGCGAGCATCAAGATGGCCGTCGCCAGGTCGAACGCCCTGGGCCGAAGGGCAACGGCGTCGAGGTCGATGACGGCGCTGACCGGTCCGGCCGGACCGGAACAGGTCAGCAGGTTGTGCCCGTGGAAGTCGCCATGGGTCACGCTCCGGTCGGTCAGCTCCACAAGCGGGGCGCCTGCTCGGCGCAGGGCCTCCACGAACGGCTCGTACGCCTGTAGAAGGCCGGCGTCCTGTCCGCACGCGTGCTCGGTTGCCTGCCAGGCCGCCTCGGGGCTGGTCAGCCAGGCATCCCATGGGGAGTCGGGGCCGGGAGCGCCCGCGGCCGGGCCCGTGTCCAGGGCATGCAAGGAGCTGAGCAGGGCGCCTGCCGATGCCGCCCCGGCCTCCGTGATCGCGGATCCGGCCAGAGGCACCCCGGGAAGGTGGGACAGCAGCACCCAGGGGCGGCCGTCGTCGTCGGCCGTCCACCAGCGGCCATCCACAGTCCGGTGAGGGACAGGCGCCGGAAGCCCGGACCGGCGCGCGGCGGACGCGAACTCCTGCAGAAAGGCGATTCGCTCGGGGCGCGGGTCGCGGAGGCAGCACCGCAGTACCCATCGCGGCTCGCCGGCCTGCTTCTCATGCACAGCGGCAGACCAGTTCGCGCTGGCGCCGCCGGCCAGCTTCTCGCCGTACTCGGCGGCGATACCGAAGGCGTCGCGGCCCAGTCGCAGAGCGGACCGCAGGTCGATGTCCACCTGTGCTCTCCTACTCGGTGAGGTCGAAGAAGCCGGCCAGCGGGCCGGTGGTGAAGCAGCAGCCGGCGGCGGCCACCCGGCCCCTGTCCGGGGACGGCGCCGGTACCTCCACCGACACTGGGCCCCTGTAGCCGCCCTCCATCAGGCTGCCGAGGACCGCAGGCAGGGGAAGGCACCCGAGGCCGGGTAGCAGCCGCTCAGGGCGCTCCCCGGGTGCCGGGAGATGCGGCAGGTCAGCCAAGTGCACCCAGCCCACCGAGCCCGCGGGCAGCGCCCGCACGTGCGCCACCGGGTCGAGGCCGGCCAGCGCGAGCGCCGCCACATCCACCAGCAGCCGCGCCGCCGGCACCAGCTCCACAAGCCGCGCGGCGTGGGCGAGCAGCACCGGGGTGTGCATCTCGACGCTGACCACGAGGCCGGGGCTCACCGACGCGGCCACCGCCGACAGCTCGCTCAGCCGCCCGGCCACCAGCGTCAAGTCCTGCGCAGCGCGCGGGACGAACACCGACAGCCGGGCGTCGACCATCAGCGCGGTGCGGCACGCGCCCCGCCAAGCAGCCACCGCCGCAGGCCACTGGGCGCTGGGCACGGTCAGGTCGGCCGGAACGCCGCTGCCGCAGGACAACTGCCCGATACGCACCCCGCAGCGATCCAGGAGAGCGCCGAGCCCGGCTGGCCCGTGCTGCTGCAGGTAGGCGTCCACGGCGAAGGCGGGCACCTCCAGGGTCCGCAGACCGGCCCGCCCCGCAGCCCGGGCCAGGACGTCCAGCGGCATGGTGTAGCCGCCGGTGGCCTGATCGACGGCTGGCGTGAAGGCGGGGCGGGCCGGTCGGCTGGTCATCGTGGTCAGTGCATCCGGTAGGCGCCGGCGAGGATGTCCTCGACGCTGTCCGGCAGCTTGGCCAGGCCGCGGTCCACCAGGTCCGCGACGAGCTCGACGTCCGGCGCGGGCCGGCCGTCAGCCGCCGGCTCGACCCGCACCACGGCGGCCCACGGGTCGACCAGTTCCCGGCCACTCTGGCCGACGAGGATCACCTCCGCGCCGTGCCCGAGTTCGCTGTGCACCAGGCTGGCGATCAGGTCCGCGCCGACGCAGTACACCAGGCCCGTGTGGTAGACCGGGTTCTTCCCCGAGATGCCCTCCATCGTGTAGGGCCGGTTCGCGGCGATCAGACCGCCGTAGCGGTTGCCGCGCCCGACCAGCCCCTCGTCGCCGGTCTCGATGGACGAGCCGGTGTAGGTCAGGTACAGCTCCGGCCGGTCCTCGTCGTCGCGGGTGTTCAGCCACAGCCGCACGTCCAGCTGCGGGTACCGCTCGGCGACGTACTGCGCCAGGGTCTCCCGGGCGGCCTCCCGGTTGGCGACGTAGGTGGCGACGTCGGGGACGTACGAGGACAGCTGGGGGACCGCGCACGTCAGGTCGACCCGGTTGCCGAAGCGGTGGGCCATCACCTTGATGTCGCTGCCCAGCCACGCCGGCCGCTGGCCGCCGGCCAGGACGCCCTCCACATCCAGCACCAGCTGCTCCGTCGCGGTCGGCGGGCTGAACGCGCACCCGGACGACGTGTCGTTGCAGGCGAGCTTGGACAGCTCGGGCAGGTCCGCGAGCGACTGCGGAGCGAACCAGCGGCTACGGACGTTGGCCTCGTCCTTGGCCCCGACGCCGCCGGGGCTGTCACCCTGGCTCACCTCGTACAGCAGCCGCAGGTCCCGCTTGGTGTCCAGCATCGGGAACCGCTCGGCGAAGAACTCGCCGACTGCCTCCATGAGCATGTCGCGGACGGGGATCTCCTCCCCGGCGAAGGAGCCCGATGCCCGGCCGGACAGCAGCACCCGCACCGGCGACAGCATCCGACCGCCGCCGAACGCGACCTCGACGCGGCCGCCGAAGATGCCCGTCTTGTCGAACTGGTGGTGCAGCACCGCGCCGAAGCGATCGCGGGTGTACCGGGAGTACACGGCGGACAGGTGCGTGCCGAGCGCGTCAGCCAGAGTGTCGGGGTGACCGTGGCCCTTGCGCTCCACGATCTCGAACGGCCCGTCCTCGCGCCGGACCTGGGCCGGGACGTACGTCAGGTTGTTGCGGTCCATCAGGAGAACTCCGATCAGGCGGCCAGGACGGGGATAGTGGCGAGGTCGTCGGCGAACGCGCACAGGCGCTTCCACTGCGAGGCGAGGTCATGCGGCACACCGGCCGCCGGGTCCTTGAAGAAGAACGCGAGGTCTTCCAGCTCCCCGCACCGGCCGGCCTCGTGGGCGCGGGCGACGAGCCGAGCCAGGTCGAGCACCAGCGGTGCGGCGAGCGCGGAATCGATGCCCTGCCACGTGAAGTCCAGGCGCATCCGGGCGCCGAGGAACCCGTCGAACGTCATCAGGTCCCACGCGACCTTGGCGTCCCCCAGCTCCCGCACCTCATCGATGCGGACCGGGCCTTCCGGCACGTAGCCCAAGGTGGCCTCGAGCACCCGGGCCTTACTGGCCGTCTTGGAGGCGTTCGCCGCCGGCTCCGCCAGCGTCGCGCCGTCCCCGCCACCGAGCAGGTTCACCGACGACCAGGACGTCACCCGCAGGTTCCGCTGCGCCATCATCGGCGCGAGCACGCTCTTCACCAGGGTCTCGCCCGTCTTGCCATCCTGGCCCGCGTACGGCACCCCGCGCCGCCGGGCCGCCTGGTCCAGCGCCGGCAGCCGGGCACCCGTGGACGGCGTGAAGTCGATGTAGCCGCAGCCCGCCTGCATCGCCGCCCAGGCGTACACCGAACTCGGCGGCAGAACCGGCTCACCGGCCGCCAGCGCCTCGGCGAGCGCGTTCTCATTCGCGTGCGCTTCGTGCGGCGCCGCGGCGGCCTCCGTCGACGCCACGTGCACGACCACCACCCGGGCGAGCCCGTTGCGCTCACGGAACGACATCAGGTCCGCGATCACCTGCTCAGCGTCCAGCCCCGGGTGCCCACTGGCCGGCGCCGCCCGCAGCTCGCCCTCCGCCGCAGCGAGTTCGGTACCCACCGCATCGACCAGCCGGGCGGGCAGCACGCCGCCCGCGGCAAGCTCCTCGGCCTTCTTCGCCCAGGGCGTCTGCGTCACGTCGTGCCCGCCGAACACCAGGTCCCCCACAGCCGGCAGCCCGCACGCCGCGAACGGCTCCAGCGCGGTCACCATGCCGGTGGTGTCGGCCAGCCCGGCCCGGATCGCCAGCGCCCCCACCACCGTGGTGGTCGCCACCGAACCGCGGGCCCCCACCAGCCACACACCCGTGCGTTCCGATCCCTCATCCGCGTATGCAGACATCCGTCACCCTCTCTGCTCCCGGCAGGCCCCCAACGAGCCAGCCCTGACGGCTCGTCCAGAAAAGCCCGCGGCTGAGGGTGCTCGGAAGTGCCGCCCTGTTGCTTCGCGTTGCCGACCTACGTGCTCCTGGCCGTGGTGTCGGCACGACCGCATACGGTTGCCCGGCACCGTCCACGCTCTGTCGCCCACCCACCTCCAAGGGGGCACACCTTCGTGACGAAGCTCCTCCCCACCCACGCCCACCCGCTGGCGTTCCTACGCGATCGCCTCGGACTCGGCGCGGAGCCCTACCTACGACGCGTAGCCGAGCGGCACGCCGCCCTCGGCTACGGCACGATGGCCACCCGCCGCGAGAAGGTCTCCCGCTGGGAGAACGGCACCGCCGTCCCCGAGCTGACGGCGCAGCTCGCCATGGCCGACCTCCACCGGGTTCCGCCCGAGGCCGTCCACACCCTCGGCTGGCCCGACTGGCTGCTCCTGACCCTCGATAACCGCACCGTCATAGACCTACCGTGGACCCAAGCGGGCATGTTGCATGCCCTGGCCGACACCGCCCGTGGAGGGCTGTTGATGGACCGACGCGGCTTCCTCATCGCTACCGGCGCCACCCTCACCGGCGCCGCCGACCACTGGTTCACCTCACTTGGACATCCCGCCCCCGCCGCCACCGAAGGCCGGCTGCAGGTCGACCACCAGATGGTCGACCGCATCGAGCAGCGCTTGGACGACCTGCGGCGCCTGGACGACACCCTCGGCAGCGGCGGCCTGCGCTCCCTGGCTGCTGAAGAACTGAGCTTCGCCGCCCGCCTGCTGGACGACGCCCGGTACACCGAGGACGTCGGCCGTCGGCTCCACAGCGCGGTTGCCGAAGCCTCGCGGATCAACGGCTGGCTGGCATTCGACGCCGGCCAGCACGCAGCCGCCCAACGCCACTACCTCACCGCGCTGCGCGCCGCAGCCGGCGCCGACGACCACGCCACCGGCGCCAACACACTCGCGTTCATGGCGATCCAGGTCTACTCCGTCGGCAGGCCGGCCGAGGCCGTAGACCTGGTGCAGACCGCTCAGCGCGCCGTCGCCCGCACAGCGACCCCCCGCGTGCAGGCGATGCTGCACGCCCGCCTCGCCCGCTCCTACGCGAAGACCGGCCGGCGGACCGACTGCGCCCATGCCCTGAGCGACGCCTACGAAGCCCTCGACCGCGGTCCGCGAGACGACGACCCGGCGTGGGCCTACTGGTTCAACCGCGGCGAGCTGGAGAACCTCGCCGGATCGTGCGCCCTCGACCTAGGCGATCCGAGCCGGGCCCTGCGCCACTTCGATGCCGCGCTGGCAGCCGCGTACGGCCAGTCCGGCTGCCAGCGCGACCACGCCCTCTTCCTGACCCGGGCCGCCGAAGCCCACCTCGTCCAGGACGACGTCGACCACGCCGTCGGCCGGGCCACCGAGGCCGTCGTCCTGCTCGGAGGCGTCGCCTCCGCCCGCTCCAGCGGCTCCCTGGACAGCCTCTGCGCGCAACTCGCCCGGCGCCGAGACTCCGCGACCGCGCGCGACTTCCTCAGCTCCTACGCCGGCTGATCCACCCGAAGGCGCGCAGCGGGATCCTCGACACCTCAACTATCTTGACTAGGGCGGTAGTTGATGTTCTCAGCGGCGTGCTTCGCTGGGGAGGCTGGGGGCAACAGCCGGGCACCACCCGGCAAGCCCCCAGCCCACAGCCGGCCCGCCCCAAGCGGCCCGGCCCCGAAGCAAAGGCCGCCATGTCCACCCCAACCACACCGGCGCCCGGACCCGCCACCCCCGGTGACCTCCAAACTGCCCGAGACAAGCACCGCCGCAGCGCCGCCGACGAGACCCTCGGCCCCTCCGCCCGCCGCCACCACGAGCACGCCGCCTGCGGCTACGACTGGGCACTACAGGCGGTCGACACCGACCCGGAGGCCGTGCACCGCCACATGGGCTACGCCGCAGCCCACGCCGAGCAGGCCCGCCACCACGTCGTCTCCAGCCGCCGATGGACCCTCGTCCTGCCCGGCCCCTTCTGCGAGTGGCTGACCCGCAGCGGACGACTCCCAGGCGACTACACCGGCGACGAGGCGGACGACCGGCTGCTGCTCGCCTACCGCGCCGGCATCACCCACCGCATCGGCCCCGAGGGCGGCTGGACCCGCACCATCCCCGCCTACGACACCCTCGCGATGTGGCGCCTGACCACCATCGCCACGCAGTTCCTCGACAGCTGCGCCTCCGGGGCCGGCCGCTCCTCCGCTGAGCTTCGCGCCGCGAAGGCCCTCGGCGACCGCCTGGCCGACCTGGCCCACCGCCAGCTCGCCGCCGCCAAGTGACCCGCGAGCCGGGCCGCCGCCGCGCGGCCCGGCCCCAACCCAGGACACCTCATGTCAACTCCGAAGATCGTGATTGCCCCACCGCCCATGCCTGCGCCCTTCCAGCGCGCGGAGCTCCAGGGCCCGTACGACGCCGCACTGACCGCCGTCGCCGACGCCCAGGCGGCACTGGCCGCCGCCGCGCTCGAAGTCCTCGCCGCCACCGCCAGGGCATTCCGCCCGGGAACAGCCAGCATCGAGTTCACCAAGGAATCCGGCGGCCCACGCATCCAGGCCCTGTGGCCCGAGGTCCGCACCGTCCTGGTCACCCCGCACCGGCGAGAGCTGTGGCGGCGTCGGGAAGGCGAACGCATATCGCTCCGCGACCACCTGCGAATCCGGGACATGGAAGGTCTCCTGCCCGATGCCCTGAACGTCAGCGGCCTCCCCGTAGTCCCGATGGGCGCCGACGCCCCAGCCCGCTACCTGCTCCGCCTGCCCGCCCCCGACGTAGCCGGCGCGCTTGCCGCACGCATCCGCAGCCAGCACCCCTCCGCCAGCGCCCTGCTCATCAGCCTCGATTCTGAGAACGGCACGGTGGACATCGCCGTCGAGCACATCGTCGGCCCTGACGGGACCTCAGCGGCCGCGATCCCCAGGGACCGGGAGTTCGCCCCATCGCCGCAAGAGGCCTGGTGGTGGCGCAGCCGCAACGAGACCATCTGGGCGCTCCGCCACCTGTGGAGGCACCCCCGGCACCGCGCCCGCCACTTCCGGCCGCAGGGCAGCGAGTCGCAGATGTGGAACAACGGCCTCCAGGCAGTCCTCCTGCCCGCCGTCCCCGCCCTGCCCGCCGGGAAGGTCGCCTGAACGACCTCTCACACCCGTGGGCCGCCCCGGGCCAAGCCGGCCCCGGTCGGGCCCGAGGCGGCCCCGGAGGGCTCTCGGCCGACACCTCATACCCCGAGCGCCCGCGGTGTCCATGCGGATGGCCTTGATCGCGAACTCGACAGACAGTCAACCGAGTTGAACGGAAAATCGCTCGACTCCGGACAGTGACAGCGCCTACTCTCCGTAGCATGGCGAAGAAGCGAGGGGTCGAGCCGACCCCTGAGGAGAACCTGGCCGCAGCCATCGTGAACGAGGTGCTCGGCACCCGCACGGTGGCGGTCGACGACCAGACCGGGCCTGGCATGATCGATGCTTGGCTCGCCCGTCCCGATGAGCCCGACCACGCACGCACGATCGGGCTGGAGATCAGCTCCACTACCGATGGCGAAAACCAGGCCATGTGGAAGTCGATCAACAGGCAGTACGACGAGACCGTGATCCCTGGACTCCTCGGTGCCTGGGCGGTCCGGTTCCGTTCGGGTGCGCGGATCGGCGGCCCGCCGGCCACGAAGCTCAAGGAGCTCCTCAAGAACTTGGAGCAGCGCGGGGAAACCCGGGCGAGCCTGGAGCCCTACGAGGACAAGACCCGGTGGGCCAACGGTTGGCCGGTGCCGGAGTACGCCGCCGAGCTGGACATGATGAACAGCATCGACGTCATCTCGGTTGCGCAGATCAGCACCGACCCGGCGCGGGCCGGTCGCATCTTCGCCTCCACCCTCAGCCACGGCGTAGCTTCGCCCACGGCCGAGCACATCGCCCCGTACGTCTCCGACTTCCTGGCGACGTCGGAGGGCCA
The DNA here is from genome assembly GCF_002953255.1 of Streptomyces sp. CB01881. Classification (GTDB taxonomy): domain Bacteria; phylum Actinomycetota; class Actinomycetes; order Streptomycetales; family Streptomycetaceae; genus Kitasatospora. The sequence continues at coordinate 6,356,833 of NZ_CP026498.1, read as the reverse complement.
GAACAAGGTCAAGAAGCTGGCGGCCGCGCCGGAAGCCCACCTGTTCATCTGGTCGGACACGTCCCACATGTCCGTCGGCCTGGCGCTCAGGAACCGGTTCAAGCCGGTCGGCGACCCGGAGGTCCCGGACCACATCGGCGACATCTGGGTGGCGTCCAGGTTTGAGCCGGCGGCGGTCTACCGCTGGAGCCGCGGTTCGGGGTGGGCGGTCCACGAGGTGCCGAAGGAACTGCATCAGGTGCCGGAGCCGGCCGCAGCCGAGTAGCGGATCTGGGCCGCCGGGTGGGCGACGTTCCGCCGCCTGCCCGGCGGAGCCGACCAGCAGTCACAGGCGACGCCAAGGGCGTGATCCGGTAGCTTGGTGGTCGGTTCCGCTGCGGGAGGAGGAAACTCCTTCCCTTGTGTTGGAAGATCCGAAGCCGTCGAGTTTCCGACAGCGCATCGGCCCTGGTCACGATCAGTGATCACAGTTGGCTGGCCCTCTGGCCGGCCCAACGCGGGGACGGTGCGGGGATAGAGCGGGGACAGTGCGGGGACGGATCCGCCTGACATCGGGGTAGACCTGAGTAGACTCCCCTGGACGAGGACCGAAGCAGTACCCCGCTTGACCTGCGGAAACCTGGACGAGGGTGGACGTGGGTGGAGCAGGGGGCGCTAGCTCAATTGGCAGAGCTGCGGACTTTTAATCCGTAGGTTCAGGGTTCGAGCCCCTGGCGGCCCACACTGGGATGAGGGGGCCACACCCCCTCGGTTCGTGACGCAGCACCCCGGCCGGGTTCTCCGGCCGGGGTGCTGTCGTGTTCGGGCACATGTCGTGTTCGGGCACGTCCGGCACGCCGGAAGGCCCGGCCGGGGGGATCCGGCCGGGCCTTCCGCGCTTCCCGCTCGGGCATCGGCGGGGGGCCCGGTGCGCGACCACGGGGGCGGGTCGCGCACCGGGAGTCTGTCAGCCGGCGGCGCGGATGGGCTCGCCGGTGCGGTGCAGGTGGGTGAGGATCTCGCGGTACGAGCGGACGATGCCGGTCTCGTAGTACGGGATGTCCTTCTCCTCGCAGAACTCCCTGGTGATCTGCGCTGCGCGGCCGAGCGCGGGGGTCGGCATGTTGGGGAAGAGGTGGTGCTCGATCTGGTAGTTGAGCCCGCCCATGAGGACGTCGATGAGCACGCCGCCCCGCACGTTTCGGGAGGTCAGCACCTGGCGGCGGAGGAAGTCGAGCTTCATCTCGGGCGTCACCATCAGCATGCCCTTGTGGTTGGGGGCGAAGACGCAGCCGAGGCAGACGCCGAGCAGTGCCTGGTGGACGCCGATGAAGGCGAGCGCCTTGCCGGCCGGAAGGGCGGCGAAGACGAGCCCGAAGTAGGCCGCGAAGTGGGCGACGAGCAGGGTGCCCTCGATGACGGGGCGCTTCATGGTCGGCTTGTTGAGGGCGCGGAAGCTGTTGTAGCTGAGGTTCATGCCCTCCAGCAGGAGCAGCGGGAAGAAGAGGTACGCCTGCCGCCGGCCGATGAACCGGGCGACCCCGCTCGCCTGGCTGGCCTGCCGCTTGGACCAGACCACGATGTCGGGGGCGACGTCCGGGTCGCGCTCCTCGTGGTTGGGGTTGGCGTGGTGGCGGGTGTGCTTGTTCATCCACCAGCCGTAGCTCATCCCCATCAGGAGGTTGGCGGCGATCCGGCCGCCGATCTCGCTGTGGAGGCGCTGGTTGAACACCTGGCGGTGGGCCAGGTCGTGCGAGACGAGACCGATCTGGGCGAACACGAGGGACATCGCGGCGGCGAGGAGCAGTTGCAGCCAGGTGTCGCCGAGGGCGAACAGGGCCCACCAGCCGCCGAAGAACGCGGTCAGGACGAGGCCGAAGCGCACGGTGTAGTAGACCGGGCGCCGGTCGAGCAGTCCCTCGGCGGCTATGCGGCGGCTCAGCTGGGCGAAATCGCTGCCGCCGGTTTCGGACCGGGGCGCGTTCCGCCGGAGGTCGGGGGCATCCGGCATCGTCGCGGACTCAGTGCTCATGACGACGAGTCTTGTCGGCGGGACGCCCGGGGAGAACCGGTGAAACCCCACTTCTCAAGGTGGAGAAAACTCCCCCTCCCCCCATCCGGAACGCCTCGGCTCAAGTACGCTGCGTAGCAGGAGACGTGCACCGACGAGACGGGGGCGGGGAGTCGATGTGCCCGTGAGCAGTGCCCGACGGTCGTGGCTGCGCTCCGAACTCGTTCCCTGGTTGTGCGCGGCCCTGGTCTCCGCACGGCGTGGCGTGGCGGTCGCCGTGCTCTCCCAGCTCGGGGCCGTCCCGATGCTCGCGCTCTCGGTGGTCTCGATCCTGGCGCTCCCGCTGGGCGTCGGTGTCCTCACCCTGCCGATAGCGCTGTTCGCCGTCCGGGGCGTGGCCGATCTGCACCGGCGGCTTCTCAGCTCCTGGTGGGGGGTGGACATACCCAGCCCCTACCGGCCGCAGGAGGGGGAGGACTTCGAACCGCTGGACGTGCCCAGCAGCGTGCGGTACTGCCGGCTGCTGCTGACCGACCTGTCGACCTGGCGGGACCTGCTCTGGCTCCTGATCGACGCCCCGGTCGGGCTGCTCTTCGGGCTGCTGCCGGGCTGGCTGATGATCTACGGGCTCCACGGGGTGGTGGCCACCCCGCTGTTCTGGCCGCTGATGGACCCCACCTACGGCTACGGGCTGATCTGGCCCGTGCACAGCACCACGACGGCGGTGCTCTCGTTCTTCCAGGGCCTGGGGATCATGTACCTCGGGTTCTGGTGCGCGGGACGCCTGCTGAGGGTGCACACCCGGATCACCCAGAAGCTGCTCTCCCCGACGGCCAAGGCCTACCTCTCCCGGCGGGTGGCGGAGCTGACCGAGACCCGGTCCGCGGCGGTGGACGCCCAGGCCGCCGAGCTGCGGCGGATCGAGCGCGACCTGCACGACGGTGCCCAGGCCCGGCTGGTCGCGATCGGGCTCAAGCTCGGGCTGGCGGAGCAGATGTTCCACAGGAACCCCGACACCGCGTACCGGCTGCTGGGCGACGCCCGCGAGGCCAGTGCCCAGGCCCTGGCCGACCTGCGCAACCTCGTCCGCGGCATCCACCCGCCCGTGCTGGCCGAGCGCGGCCTCGACGGCGCCGTCCGGGCGCTCGCCCTCGACCTGCCCATTCCCGTCCGGGTCGACATCGACCTCCCCGCGCGGCCGGAGCCGCCGGTCGAGTCGGCCGGCTACTTCGCGCTCGCCGAGGCGCTCGCCAACGTGGCGAAGCACAGTGCGGCCACCTCGGCGTGGGTGCGGCTCGGCTACGTCGACGGCCGGCTGCGGCTGGTCGTCGGCGACGACGGGGGCGGGGGCGCGACCGTCCGCGAGGGCGGGGGGCTGCACGGCCTGCGCCGGCGTCTCGCCCCCTTCGACGGGACGCTCGACCTGGAGAGCCCGGCGGGGGGCCCCACCACAGTGACGATGGAGTTGCCATGCGTGTTGTGATCGCGGAGGACCTGGCGCTGCTGCGGGAGGGGATCACCCAACTGCTCACCCTCAACGACTTCGAGGTGGTCGCGGCCGTGGACAACGGCCCCGGCCTGTTGCAGGCCCTGCTGGAGCACCGTCCCGACGTGGCGGTGGTCGACGTGCGGCTGCCGCCGACCTTCACGGACGAGGGCCTGCAGGCGGTGGCCGAGGCCCGCCGGGAGCTGCCCGGGCTGCCGGTGCTGGTCCTGTCGCAGCACGTGGAGCACCTCTACGCCAAGGAGCTGCTCACCGACCACCGGGGCGGCATCGGGTACCTGCTCAAGGACCGGGTCTTCGAGGTGAGCGAGTTCGTCGACGCGGTGCGGCGGGTGGCCGCGGGCGGGACGGCGATGGACACCTCGGTCATCTCCCAGCTGCTGGAGCGGAGCTCGGCGAAGGGGTCGATGCAGTCCCTCACCACGCGAGAGCGGGAGGTGCTGGCGCTGATGGCGGAGGGGCGCAGCAACGCCGCGGTGGCGCGTCAGCTCTGCATCACGGAGAAGTCCGTGAGCAAGCACACCAACAACATCTTCGGGAAGCTGGGGCTGGCGCAGTCGGGCGACGACAACCGGCGGGTGCTGGCGGTGCTCGCCCACCTCAACCTCTGAGACCTCCGGGAGTGGCCCAGGGAGTGGCCCAGGGAGAGGACTTCGGGGGACGAGTCACGGGAGGGGGCTCCGGGAGGGCCGGCGGCGGACAGGGCAGCCCACGGCCCCCGCAGCCCGGGCCTCACGGGGGGAAGGCCGGGGCCGCGGAGGCCGTGGGGGTTCAGGGGGCCGGCGGTTCAGTGGTGCCGGCGGGTGGCTGCGGAGCGGGGCTTGCGCAGCGCGGGCTGGTCGGCGGGAGCCGGGAGACGGGCGCGGAGCCGGTGTCCGGCGTCACCGCCGCCGGGGGCGGGCGGATCGGCGGCGAAGTCCTGGAGGCGGGTGCGGTGGGCGGCGCGGGCGAGGCCCTCCTGGAGGGCGTCGGCGAATCCGGAACCGATGAGGGCGTCCCAGACGAACGCGTCCTCGGGCAGGGCCGGGGGGTGTGGTGACGTCATGACGGCCTCCTGACCGATGGCCCATCGCTGGGAACGTCGTTGTGGTGCTCTCCGTGTTCGTTGCCGTGCTGCGGCCGCGGCGGCGATGCGCCGGCGGCTTCGTGCTTCGGGAAGTCGTGCGGGGGCCGGGGGAGGGGGTCGGTCGGGGGTGTCCAGGTGGCGTGCGGGGGGAGCGGGGGGAGCCGGGGGGAGCGGGGCGGGTTGTTACCGGCCCGGTGCCTCCGTTCATACGGGGGATGATGAGCGGAGGGCACCGGGCCGGAGTCTCTGGGCGTCGCCCCGGTCAGAACTCCAGCCGGATGGGCTCGCCGATGGCGCGCATGTGGCGCAGCGCCTCGCGGTGGGACGCGATGAGCCCGGTCTGGTGGTAGGAGACTCCGAGTTCGGCGCAGAACTGCTCGGTGATGAGCTGCGCCTTGCGGAGGGCGGGGGTCGGCATGCTGGGGAAGAGGTGGTGCTCGATCTGGTAGTTGAGCCCGCCCATGAGGGCGTCGATGAACGCGCCGCCCTTCACGTTGCGGGAGGTCAGCACCTGGCGGCGGAGGAAGTCGAGCTGGTCCTCACTGGTGACCATCGTCATGCCCTTGTGGTTGGGGGCGAAGACACTGCCGAGGTAGAGGCCGAACAGCGCCTGGTGGACGACGATGAAGGCGACGGCGAGGCCCGGCGGCAGGAGCAGGAAGAGCCCGCCCAGGTAGAGCACGAAGTGGGCGACGAGCAGGGTGCCCTCGACGACGGGGCGCTTCATGGTCGGCTTGTTGAGGGCCCGGAAGCTGTTGTAGCTGAGGTTGGGGCCTTCCAGCATGAGCAGCGGGAAGAACAACCGCGACTGGTGCTTTCCGACGAACCTGGGGAGCCCCTTGGCGGCGCTGGCCTGGCGCTTCGACCAGACCAGGATGTCGGGCGAGACGTCCGGGTCCTTCTCCTCGTGGTTGGGGTTGGCGTGGTGGCGGTTGTGCTTGTTCATCCACCAGCCGTAGCTCATGCCCAGCAGGAGGTCGGCGACGAAGATGCCCCAGCCCTCGCTCGCCCGGCGGGAGCTGAAGACCTGCTTGTGTGCCAGGTCGTGGGCCACCAGGGCGATCTGGCCGAAGACCACGGACATGGCCGCGGCGACCAGCAGCTGCGCCCAGGAGTCGCCGAGGGCGACCACCGCGGCGACGCCGCCCACGAGGGAGAGGCCCACCAGCGTGAACCGCACCGTGTAGTAGAGCGGTCGCCGGTCCAGCAGGCCGGCCTCCGAGATCCGGCGGGACAGGGCGGCGAAATCGCTGCCCGTCTCCCGGGTGTCCGGCACGGGCGACGCTGGCGTGACCAGGGCTTCGAACGTCATGAACGCCAGTCTGCTCATCCGGCGGAGCTGCCGTAATCCCGTTAACGCCCCTATTCGGGGTAGGGAGGACCCCACTGTCGGCGCCGCCCGCGAATAGGGGTTGGGGGGCCGGGGGGCCCTGCCTAGGCTCGCGGAACGGGGGGATCGCGAAGCGGAGGAGTCGGCGTGAGTCGCTTGCAGGACAAGGTGGTTGCCATCACGGGGGCGGCCCGGGGGCAGGGTCGGAGTCACGCGGTGCGCTGCGCCGAGGAGGGCGCCGACGTGATCGCCGTCGACCTCTGCGCGGACGTGGCGGCCACCGGCTATCCGGGTGCGACGCCGGAGGACCTGGCGGAGACGGTCCGGCTGGTGGAGAAGGCGGGCCGCCGGGCCTTCGCCCGGCGGGCCGACGTGCGTGACGGTGCCGCGGTCCGGGCGGCGTTCGCCGACGGTGTGGCGGAGCTCGGCCGGTTGGACGCCGTGGTCGCCAACGCGGGCATCATCGCGATCGGCGCCGACCGCGGGGTGGACGCCTTCACGGAGAGCGTGGACATCGACCTGTCGGGGGCGCTCAACACGGTGCACGCGGCGCTGCCGCACCTCGGCGCGGGCGGCTCGGTGGTCGTGATCGGCTCGGTGGCGGGGCTGCTGCCCGGGCAGGGCGAGAACCCGGGCGGCCCGGGGATGGCGGGCTACATGTTCGCCAAGCGCTGTCTGGTGGACTACGTGAACACGCTCGCCGTGCAGCTCGGCCCGTCGGGCCGCCGGATCAACGCGGTGCACTCGTCCCTGGTGTCCACGCCGATGATCCTGAACGAGCGGATGCACCAGGTGTTCCGCCCGGACCTCGACGCGCCGGGCCCGGAGGACGCCGTCCCGGTGTACGAGAGCCTGACCGCGCTGCCGGTCGGCTGCGTGGAGCCGTCCGACGTCTCGCACGCGGTCGTCTACCTGCTCTCCGACGAGTCCCGTTACGTCACCGGGCTCCAGCTCAAGGTCGACGGCGGACAGATCGTGAAGGCGGGCGTGGGCGCCTGACAGCGGCCGGCACGGCCGGTGCGTCCGGCGCGGGTGGCACGGCCCCGTCCCCCCGTGGCCGTGCCGGGGCCCGACCCCGGGCCGGACGCGGGACGGGGTGCCCGGCGGCGGCGGGCGGACCGCGCCTTCTGTCGGCAGGAGGAGTCTGTCGGCACGAGGATTCCGTTGCGGGAGCGAGGGGACGAGGGAGCGAGGGGCGGACGGGAAGGCCGTCGGTGAGGACGGCCGGTCGACGGGGGCAACGGGCTCGCGGGCGGCGGGGTTCCCGGCCGGCCCGGTGTTGCGGAAGCGGAGTCGGCAATGGCCGAATCGCTGACGGTGAGTAGTCCGGAATCCGCCGTACCGGCAGGCCCGTCCGCTGGCGGCGGCGGGCCGGAACGGGTGGCGCCGGGCGGGCGGTGCGGCGGCGCCGGCCCGCTTCGGTACCCCTGGGGTCCCCTGGGGCCGTCGGTCCGTTCCCGTCGCGGGGTGCGGCGCCCGGGGGCGTTCGCGGCTCGGGGCATCCGGTGGCCAATCCGGACATATTGCCGGACGCCGGGCCGAGACCCTCGGCGGTTCCGGTCCGGCACGACTTGCCAGGGCGTCGCGGCGGGAGGCAATCTGATGGCGACGCAGCGCAGTTGCCGGTTTCCGGTGACTGTCCAGCCCCGGATGCCCGTCCCTGGTTCCGGCGCGCGGGCGTCGGCCCCGTCATTCCTCCTGCCGCCCGGTTCCGGGCGGCCCGGGTGGTGGCGGGCGGGGGAAGGGGACCACCGGCGCACTCGCACCGGTGGCGTCGGAAGTGTCGGAAGAACAGAAGAGCAGAGCGACGTCCGGCGTGCCGGACGCGATAGTGACCCGGACCAAGGCGTCGGCGGAGCGCCGCGGTACCGGCCGGCCCAGCACCGGGCCCGTGGGGGGAAGCGGCCAATGGGGGTCGGCTGTCCTTCGGCGGGCCGAACCGATCCCTTGTCGGGTACGCGTTATGGTCTAGGCCGGTTTGTGATGCGGGTCACGGCATCCCCTCGCTGATCGGTGTAGAAACAATCACTGAGCGTGGTGGGGGAGTGGGTTTCAGGTGACGCCTGCCCGGGAGCGGCCCGGTGGGGCGGTGACCGGGTGGGTTTGGCGGGCGCGTTGCGCGATGCCGTGCTCCTGGCCGTAAACCTGCGGGGAATGCTTGATTCGCTTAGGGGGAAAGCAATGTTTCTGGCCGATCGCTTAAAAGCCCTGGACACCCTGGACACCCTTCTTGCCGAATGCGCCGAGGGGAACGGGACGGTGGCGTTGGTCAGCGGGGCGCTCGGCAGCGGGAAGACCGAGCTGCTGAACGTTTTCGCGGACCGGGCCGCCGGCCGCGGCGCCCTGGTTCTGCGGGCGACCGGTGCCAAGGCGGAACAGGCCCTCCCGATGGGCGCGATAAGCCAGCTCCTCCAGGACCCGTCGCTGCCCGACGAGGTGGCCGACCGGGCGGCCGACCTGCTCCAGCTGGCGGGCAGGCCCACCGGTGCCGACGACCAGGCGGACGACCTGAACCGCCGGCCGGTCCCGGGGACGCGCGAGTTGTGCGCGCTGATCCTGGAGCTGGCCGCCGACCGTCCGGTGGTCATCGGCATCGACGACGTCCACTTCGTCGACGCCGCCTCCCTCCAGGTCGTGCTCTACCTCCGGCGCCGCATCCACTCCGCCCGCGTCCTGCTGGTGCTGAACGAGTGGTCGCGACCCAGGCCCACCCGTCCGTTCTTCCACGCCGAGACGACCAGGCAGTCGCACCACCGCATCCGCCTCGACCCGCTCTCCCGGGACGGCGTCCGCGAACTCGCCACCCACTGGCTGGGCCGGGAGAGCGCGGACCGGGTCGCCGGCTGGGTCTACGGGCTGAGCGGCGGCAACCCGATGCTGGCCGGTGCGCTGGTCGAGGAGTGCCGCGAGCGCCAGGACGAGCTGGAGGACGACGGCTTCCGGGACGGCCCGCCCGGCTTCGGCTTCGACCAGGCCGTCCGCGCCATCCTGCACCGCTGGGAGCCCGCGCTCCTCGAAGTGGCCCAGGGCCAGGCGGTGCTGGGCGCCCACGCGTCGCCGGCGCTGATCGCCCGGCTGCTCGGGGTGATGCCGGAGCGCGCCGCCGAGATGCTGGACATCCTCGGCAGCGCGGGACTGCTCGGCCCTTCGGGTTTCCCCGCCCCGGTGGCCGCGGCCGTGCTCGGCAGCCTGGAGGCGGAGGACCGCTCCCAGCTCCACGCGCTCTGCGCCGAACTGCTCCACAAGCTGGGCTCCACCACGGCGGAGATCGCCCGGCACCTGCTCGCCGCCGACCGCGCCTCCGGCCGCTGGGCGATGGAGGTCCTGCGGGACGCCGCCGCCCAGGCCCTCGCCGGCAACGACGCCGAACACGCCACGGCCTGCCTCGAACTCGCCCTGGAGGCCTGCGTCAACGACGACGAGCGGCTCGCCATCACGGCGATGCTCGCCCGGGCCGCCTGGCGGATCAACCCGGCGACGATCCTCCCGCACCTCGACACGCTGCGCAGCGCGGTGCGGGCCGGCTTCCTTACCGGGCGCGACGCCGTCAACGTGATCCGGTACCTGCTCTGGCAGGGCGACATCGAGGGCGCGGGCGAGGTGTTCCAGACCCTCAACGCCGTCGGCGACCTGGACGACGCCCAGCTCGCCGCCGAGCTCAGCCTCATCTTCATGGCGATGTGCGGCCCCTCGCAGGGCAGTCCGATGGAGGAGCGGAGCGAGGTCACCGGCGGCCCCGAGGTCGGCGGCTCCTTCGGCAACCCCTGGTCGCGCGCCACCTCGACCCTCACCGACGTGCTCCAGCGGGAGTCGTCCGACGCGGCCGTCGTCAGCGCCGAGTACATCCTGCAGAGCTGCCTGCTCAGCGACAGCACCCTGGAGATCATCGCCTTCGCGCTGCTCGCGCTGCAGTTCGCCGGGCGCCCCGACCTCGCCACCGTCTGGTGCGACGGGCTGATCGACGAGGCGGTGCGCCGTCGGGCCAACACCTGGCAGGCCGTGCTCGGCAGCGTCCGGGCCGAGATCGCCTTCCGGCAGGGGGACCTGGCGATCGCCGAGGCGAAGGCCGAGGCGGCGTTCGGCCGGCTCCAGCCCAAGGGCTGGGGCGTCCTCATCGGGCTGCCGGTCTCCACGTTGGTCATGGTCAACACGGCGCTGAACCGCCACGAGAAGGCGGCGGAGCTGCTCAACCAGCTCGTCCCCGACGCCATGTTCGACACCGCCTTCGGGATGCTCTACCTCAGGGCCCGCGGCCACCACCACCTCGCGGTCGACCGGGCGCTCGCCGCGCTCAGCGACTTCCAGACCTGCGGGGAGAAGATGCAGCAGTGGAAGGCCGACGTGCCGTCGCTGCTGCCCTGGCGCAGCGACCTCGCCGAGGCCTACCTGCGACTGGCCCGCCCGGAGGTGGCCCGTGAACTGATCGAGCGCCAGCTCGAACTGCCCGATGCCCAGGGGGCGGCGATCCGCGGCACCTCGCTGCGGGTCAAGGCCGCCGCCGAGGACATCAGCCAGCGGCCGAGGCTCCTGAAGAAGGCGGTCGAGCTGCTCCAGAGCTCCGGCAACCGGCTCGAACTGGTCCGGGCGCTCGCCGACCTGAGCTCCGCCTACCACCGCCTCGGCGACTTCGGCCGGGCCCGGGCCACCGGGCGGCGCGCCGTCCAGGAGGCCAAGCTCTGTCACGTCGACGCCGTGCCGCCGCAGCTCCTCGGGGACCTGCCGGGCGAGAACTTCGCGGCGGAGAAGGAGGAGCCGGAGGGCGTCAAGGACACGGGGTCCACCGCGCTGAGCGACGCCGAGCGCCGGGTCGCCACGCTGGCCGCCGTCGGCCACAGCAACCGGGAGATCGCCCGCAAGCTCTACATCACCGTGAGCACGGTCGAGCAGCACCTCACCAGGATCTACCGCAAGCTCCAGGTGAGCCGGCGGGACGAACTCCTGGAGGGCCTCCAGCTGCGGCGGGAGCCGGACGAGCTGCTCGACGGCCGGGACGGGGCCCTGGGGCCGAACGGTCTGGCGGAGCGGGAGGCGTGAGGGGGAGGGCCGTGCCGGTGGCCGCCTGACGGTGGCGGCCCCGGCACGGAGTGCGGTGCCCGTCCCGGCGCGGGGGAAGCGGCCGGGAGGGCGGGCCGCCGTCAGGCGCCGGCCGTGCTGCGCACGTGGGCGCGGGCACGATCGGCGAGGATGCGGTTGACCTCGGCGGCGTGCGGGGCGAGGAAGAAGTGGCCGCCGTCGAAGACGGTCAGCTCGAAGGGCCCGGTGGTGTGGTCGGCCCAGGAGCGGGTCTCGTCCACGGTGACCTTCGGGTCCTTGTCCCCGACCAGGGCGTGGACCGGGCAGCTCAGGTCGGAGCCCGGGCGGTACTTGTAGGTCTCCGCGGCCCGGTAGTCGCTGCGGATCGCCGGGAGGATCATCCGGAGCAGCTCCTCGTCCCCGAGCACTCCCGGCTCCGTGCCGCTGAGCTCCTTCAACTCCCGTACCAGGCCCTCGTCGTCACGCTGGTGCACGTACTCGTCGCGGTGCCGGGACGGCGCGCGGCGGCCGGAGGCGACCAGGGCGACGGGGGTGATCCCCTCCCGCTCCAGCCGGCGGCCGACCTCGAAGGCCAGCGAGGCACCCATGCTGTGCCCGAAGAGGACCAGCGGCAGGTCCGTCCACGGGCGGAGCTCCTCCACCAGGACGTCGGCCAGGTCGTGCAGGTCGCCGATGCCCGCCTCGTGGCGCCGGTCCTGGCGGCCCGGGTACTGCAGGGTGATCACGTCGACGGCCGGCGCCAGTGCCTGTGACAGCGGGAAATAGAACGAGGCCGAACCGCCTGCGTGCGGAAAACAGGCCAGCCGAACGGGGGCGTCGGCCGACGGGTGGAACCTGCGAATCCACGGACTGGCCACTCCCGCTGCCTCTCCCATGATTCCTGCGTCCTTTCCTGGGGTCGGGTGTTCCCGAGAAGCCGAGCGGTGAATTACGCTGCGGCTGGCGGTCCCGGTGACCGTCTTCCGTTGCAGGCTATTGGTGCCACCCGTGCGCGGCAAGGGACTTGGGAATCCACAGTGGTCGGCCCGGTTCGCGCGGCCCCGGAAGTCCCCCGCCATAGGGGCGGGTAGGGGCGGGTTAGGGGTGGGCGGGCCAGGGGCCGCCTGCGTAGCGTACGAATATATGCGCCGCTGGGTGTTATTCGTCATGTCCCGATTCCGGCGCCGCAAGCCGAATCGACATTTCCAGCACGCGAATTCCTGGCCGGACCAGTGAGGAGACGTTGGGTGGACAACGAGGAGAAGCTTCTCGACTACCTCAAGCGAGCGACAGCCGATCTTCGTGAAGCTCGACGGCGCCTGCGCGAGAACGAGCGCCGGGAGAATGAGCCGATTGCGATCGTCGGGATGAGCTGCCGCTTCCCGGGGGACGTCCGTTCGCCCGACGACCTCTGGCGGCTGGTCGACGCGGGCGGGGACGGCGTCACCGGCTTCCCGTCCGACCGCGGGTGGGACACCCAGGGCATCTACGACCCCGAGCCCGGCAAGCCCGGCCACACCTACGCGAAGACCGGCGGCTTCCTGCACGACGCGGCCGACTTCGACGCCGAGTTCTTCAGCATGGGCCCGCGCGAGGCACTGGCCACCGACCCGCAGCAGCGACTGCTGCTGGAGGTCTCCTGGGAGGCGATCGAGCGGGCCGGCATCGACCCGTCCTCGCTCAAGGGCAGCCAGACCGGCGTCTTCGCCGGCGTGATGTACCACGACTACGCCTCGCGCCTCAGCACCATCCCCGACGAGCTCCAGGGCTACATCGGCAACGGCAACACCGGCAGTGTCGTCTCCGGCCGGGTCGCCTACAGCCTGGGCCTGGAGGGCCCCGCGGTCTCCGTCGACACCGCGTGCTCGTCCTCGCTGGTCGCGCTGCACTGGGCGATCCAGGCGCTGCGCAAGGGCGAGTGCACGATGGCCCTCGCGGGCGGCGTCACCGTGATGCCCACGCCCGAGACCTTCGTGGAGTTCAGCCAGCAGCGCGGGCTGGCCCCGGACGGCCGGATCAAGGCGTTCGCGGAGGCCGCGGACGGCACCGGCTGGGGCGAGGGCGTCGGCATGCTGCTCGTCGAGCGGCTGTCGGACGCGCGCCGGCTCGGGCACGAGGTCCTCGCGGTGGTGCGGGGCTCGGCGGTGAACCAGGACGGTGCGAGCAACGGCCTGACCGCCCCCAACGGCCCGTCGCAGCAGCGGGTGATCCGGGCGGCGCTGGCCAACGCGGGCCTGTCCACGGCGGACGTGGACGCCGTCGAGGCGCACGGCACGGGCACCACGCTGGGCGACCCGATCGAGGCGCAGGCGCTGCTCGCGACGTACGGTCAGGACCGTCCCGAAGGCAGCCCGCTCTGGCTGGGCTCGGTGAAGTCGAACCTGGGCCACACCCAGGCCGCGGCCGGTGTCGCCGGGATCATCAAGATGGTCGAGGCGATGCGCCACGGCGTGCTGCCGAAGACCCTGCACGTGGACGCGCCGTCCTCGCACGTGGACTGGACGGCGGGCGACGTCGAGCTGCTCGCCGAGGCCCGGCCGTGGGAGAAGGCGGACGGTGTGCTCCGCCGGGCCGGCGTCTCCTCGTTCGGGATCTCCGGCACCAACGCCC
>NZ_CP026498.1:6327907-6343310 GCF_002953255.1 Streptomyces sp. CB01881 | reverse complement strand
CTCCTCGCCTCGTTCGGGATCTCCGGCACCAACGCCCACGTGATCCTGGAGGAGGCCCCGGCGGCGGAGGACGTTGTCGAGGAGCCGGGTGCGGGCTGGCCGTCGGGTGTGCCGGTGCCGTGGGTGGTGTCGGGCCGGACGGAGGCCGCGCTGCGGGAACAGGCCGGACGGCTGCGGGAGTTCGCGGCCGGCACCGACGAGTCGCCGCTCGACCTCGGCTTCTCGCTGGCCTCCTCGCGTGCCGTCCTCGACCGGCGGGCCGTCGTCCTCGGCGGCAACCGGACCGAGCTGATGGTGGGGCTGGAGAAGCTCGCCGCGCGTGACGGCGCCGAGGTCGGCGCCGGGCGCTCCGAGGGCAGGACGGCGTTCCTGTTCACCGGGCAGGGCAGCCAGCGGGTGGGGATGGGCGCCGGGCTGGCGTCGGCGTTCCCGGTGTTCGCGTCCGCGCTGGACGAGGTGTGCGCGCTGCTGGACGCCGAGTTGGGTGTCTCGCTGCGCGGGGTGATCGCGGGCGATGGCGGGTCGCTGGATGACACGGTGTACACGCAGTCGGCGTTGTTCGCCGTCGAGGTGGCGCTGTTCCGTCTGGTGGAGTCGCTGGGTGTGCGGGCCGACTTCCTGGCCGGGCACTCGGTCGGTGAGATCGCGGCCGCGCACGTGGCCGGGGTGCTGTCGCTGGCCGACGCGTGCAAGCTGGTGGCGGCGCGGGGCCGGTTGATGCAGGCGCTGCCGGCCGGTGGTGTGATGGTCGCCGTCCGGGCGTCCGAGGCCGATGTGCTGCCGCTGCTGAAGGGCCATGAGGCCGAGGCGGGCGTCGCGGCGGTCAACGGGCCTTCCTCGGTGGTGATTTCGGGCGCCGAGAAGGCGGTCGGCGAGGTGGTCGCGCAGCTCACGGAGCGCGGCATCGCCTCCGTGCAGCTGACCGTCTCGCACGCGTTCCACTCGCCGCTGATGGAGCCGATGCTGGACGAGTTCCGCGCGGTCGTCACCGGCCTGGAGTTCGCCGAGCCCAAGCTGGCGGTCGTCTCCAACGTGACCGGCCGCATCGCCGCCGGCGAGGACCTGCGCGACCCCGAGTACTGGGTGCGCCACGTCCGCCAGGCCGTGCGCTTCGCCGACGGCATCCGTTCCCTTGAGGAAGCCGGGGCCACCCGGTTCCTGGAGCTGGGCCCGGACGGCGTGCTGACCGGCATGGCCCAGGCCTGCCTGGCCGAGCCCGACGACGCCCTGCTCGTGCCCGCCCTGCGCAAGGGCCGTGACGAGGTCCCGGTCCTGCTGGCCGCCCTGGCGGGCGTGTTCGAGGCCGGTGCGGACGTCGACTGGACGGCGCTGTTCGACGGCACCGGCGCCCGCCGCACCGACCTGCCGACCTACGCCTTCCAGCACGAGCGCTTCTGGCTCGACGCCGGCCCCGCGAACGCCGGGGACGCGGCGGCCCACGGCCTGGCGGCGACCGCGCACCCGCTGCTCAGCGCCGTGGTCGAACTCCCGGACTCCGACGGCGTGGTGCTCACCGGCCGGCTCGGCCTGGACAGCCACCCCTGGCTGGCCGACCACGCGGTGTTCGGCACCGTCCTGCTGCCCGGCTCGGCCTTCGTGGAGATGGCCCTGCGGGGTGCCCAGGAGGTCGGCCGCGGGGTGGTCGAGGAGCTGACGATCGGCGCGCCGCTGGTGATCCCGGAGCGCGGCGGGATGCGGGTGCGGGTGGTCATCGGCGGGTCGGACGAGGCCGGCAAGCACACGCTGTCGGTGTACTCGCAGTCCGAGGACGCCGGGCCCGACTCCGCGTGGACCCGGCACGCCGAGGGCATCGTCGGGGACGAGGTCGAGGAGGGCGAGCTCTACGACCTGACGGCCTGGCCGCCGGAGGGCGCCGAGGAGGTGCCCGTCGAGGGCGCCTACGAGGGCCTGGTCGGCCGGGGCTACGGCTACGGACCGGTGTTCCAGGGCCTGCGGCGCGCCTGGATGCGCAACGGCCGGGAGGTCTTCGCCGAGATCACGCTGCCGCGCCAGTCCCGTGCGGACGGCGAGGTGTTCGGACTCCACCCGGCGCTGCTGGACGCCTCGTTCCACGCCTCGCTGTTCATCGAGCCGGGCGGCCCGAGCGTGCCCCGGCTGCCGTTCTCCTGGCACGGCATCCGGCTGTTCGCCCCCGGGGTCACCACGATCCGGGTGCGCTGCGACTCCAACGGCCCGGACACCGCCCAGGTCGACATCGCCGACGCGACCGGTGCCCCGATCGCCGCGGTGCACCACCTGCTCGCGCCGCCGATCTCGGACGAGCAGCTGCGCGTCGCCCAGGCCGAGAACGTGGAGAACCTCTTCCGGCTGGGCTGGCAGTCGGCCGTGTTCGGCACCCCCGCCACCGGCGCCGCGCAGCGCTGGGCGGTCGCCGGCCAGGTCGGCGACGCCTGGGCGGCGGTGGCCGGGCGGGCCGCCACCGGCTACCCGTCGGTGGCCGCGCTGGCCGCCGCCGTCGGGGACGGCGCGCCCGTCCCGGACGTGGTGCTGCTGCCCTGCCTGCCCGACCCGGCCGCCGAGGCCGGGGACGTGCCGGCCGAGCTGCGGGCCGTGGCCGGGCGGGTCCTGGCCGAGGTGCAGGCCTGGCTGGCCGAGGAGCGGTTCGCCTCCTCCCGCCTGGTCGTGGTGACCTCGGGCGCGGTGAGCGCGGGCGACACCGCGGTGGACGTGGTGACCGGGCCGGTCTGGGGCCTGGTCCGGTCGGTCCAGGCGGAGAGCCCGGACCGGCTGACGCTGATCGACTGGGACGGCCGGCGCGGCACGCTGGCCGCGCTGCGGTCCGCCGTCGAGTCGGGCGAGCCCGAGGCGGCCGTGCGGGCCGGGGCGGTCCTGCTGCCGCGACTCGGACGCACCCCGGTGCCGGCCGAGGACGCCGGGACCGGCATCTTCGGGCCCGACGGCACGGTGCTGGTCACCGGCGGCACCGGCGGGCTCGGCGCCCTGGTGGCCCGTCACCTCGTGGAGCGGCACGGGGTGCGGCACCTGCTGCTGCTCAGCCGCCGCGGCGCCGCGGCTCCCGGCGCCGAGGAGCTGCGGGCGGCGCTGGCCGAGGCCGGCGCCGAGACCGTCGCCATCGAGGCCTGCGACGTCTCGGACCGGGACGCCCTGGCGGCGGTGCTCGCCGCGGCCCCGGCCGGCCGGCCGCCGCTCAGCGGGGTCGTCCACACCGCGGGCATCGCGGACAACGGGACGATCGGCACCCAGACCCCCGAGCGGTTCGACGGGGTGCTGCGGCCGAAGGCCGACGCCGCGTGGCACCTGCACGAGCTGACCCGGGACCTCGGGCTGAGCGCGTTCGTCCTGTTCTCCTCCTCGGCCGGGCTGCTGGTCGGCGGCGGGCAGGCCAACTACGCCACGGCGAACGTCTTCCTGGACGCGCTCGCCGAGCACCGGCGGGCGGCCGGACTGCCCGCCGTGTCGCTGGCCTGGGGGCTGTGGGCGTCCACGGACGGCATGGCCGGCCAGATGGGCGACGCCGACCTCCAGCGGATGAACCGGCTGGGCATGCCGCCCCTGGAGACCGAGGACGCGCTGCGCCTGTTCGACGCGGCGATCGCCTCCGGCGACCCGGTCCTGGTCCCGATCCGGCTGGACTTCGCGACCCTCGCCAACCGGACCGACGACCTGCCCACCGCCCTGCGCGGCATGGGCCGGGCCCCGACGCGCCGCCGCAACCGGCGGGCCGCCGCGGCGGTGGCCGCCCCCGACCGGGGCTTCGCCGCACGGCTGGCCGAGCTCTCCGAGGCCGACCGGGCCCGCCAGATCTCGGCGCTGGTGCGCGAGCACGTCGCCGGGGTGCTGGGCCACGCGTCCGCCGACTCGGTGGACCCGGACCGGGCGTTCAAGGACATGGGCTTCGACTCGCTGGCCGCGGTCGAGCTGCGGAACCTGCTGAACAAGGCCACCGGCCTGCGGCTGCCGACCACCCTGGTGTTCGACTTCCCCACGCCGGCCACCCTGGTCCAGCACCTGGGCGCCGCGCTGGCCCCGGCCGACGCCGCCCCCAAGTCGCTGGACGCGCAGCTCGAACTGCTGGAGGTCGCGCTGGCGCAGGCCGGTCCGGACGAGGACCATGCCGCCGTCACCGCCCGGCTCAAGGGCCTGCTGCGCCGGTGGACGGAGCAGCAGCCCGACGGGGACGGCACGGCCCAGCGGTTCGACGAGGCCACCGACGACGAGCTGTTCGACTTCCTCGACAACGAGCTCGGCATCGGCTGACCGGCTCCACCTCCCCTCCGGGCGTCCCCGGCCGCCACCCGGCGGCCGGGGACCCGGTCCGCCGCCCGCACGCCGGGACCCGGCCCGGGCCCCGGCCCTCCCGTTCGCCCCTCCCGACCCCTCCCAGAAGGCTGAGACAGCGATGGCGCACGACGACAAGCTCCGCGAGTACCTCAGGCGGGCGACGGCAGACCTCCAGGAGACCCGTCGCCGGCTGCGGGAGGCGGAGGACGCCCGGCACGAACCCATAGCGATCATCGGCATGAGCGGCCGCTACCCCGGCGGGGTGACCACCCCCGAGGACCTCTGGCAGCTGGTGTCCGACGGCGCCGACGTGGTGTCCGACTTCCCCGCCGACCGCGGCTGGAACACCGAAGCGGTGTACGACCCGGAGCCGGGCAAGCCGGGCCGGACGTACGTCCGCCGCGGCGGCTTCCTGCACGACGCGGCCGAGTTCGACGCCGGCTTCTTCGGGCTCAGCCCGCGCGAGGCGCCGGAGGCCGACCCGCAGCAGCGGCTGCTGCTGGAGGTGTCCTGGGAGGCGCTCGAACGGGCCGGCATCGACCCGCAGACGCTGCGCGGCAGCCGGACGGGCGTCTTCGCCGGGCTGATGCACCACGACTACCCGCGCAGCACCACGGCGGGCAGCATCGTCTCCGGCATCGTCTCCTACACCTTCGGGCTGGAGGGGCCCGCCGTCACCACGGACACCGCCTGCTCGTCCTCGCTGGTGGCGCTGCACCTGGCCTGCCAGTCGCTGCGCGCCGGGGACTCCTCGCTCGCCCTCGCCGGCGGCGTCTGCGTGATGGCGACCCCGCAGCTGTTCATCGAGTTCAGCCGGCAGCGGGCGCTCTCCCCGGACGGCCGCTGCCGGTCCTTCGCCGCCGACGCCGACGGCGCGGGCTGGTCGGAGGGCGCGGGGATGCTCGTCCTGGAGCGGCTCTCGGACGCGCGCCGCAACGGCCACCCCGTCCTCGCGGTGGTGCGCGGCTCCGCGGTGAACCAGGACGGCGCCAGCAACGGCCTGATGGCGCCCAACGGGCCCGCGCAGCAGCGGGTGATCCGGGCCGCGCTGAAGAACGCCGGGCTGGTCGCCGCCGACGTGGACGCGGTGGAGGCGCACGGCACCGGCACGACGCTGGGCGACCCGATCGAGGCGCAGGCGCTGCTCGCCACCTACGGCCAGGACCGGCCGCAGGACCGGCCGCTCTGGCTCGGCTCGATCAAGTCCAACATGGGGCACCCGCAGGCCGCGGCCGGTGTCGCGGGCGTGATGAAGATGGTCCTCGCGCTCCAGCACGAGACCCTGCCGCGGACCATCCACGCCGGGGAGCCGACCCCGCACGTCGACTGGTCGGCCGGCCGGGTGCAGCTGCTGAACGACGAGGTGCCGTGGCCGAGGGGCGAGCGGCCCCGGCGGTTCGGCATCTCCTCCTTCGGGATCAGCGGGACCAACGCGCACGCCATCATCGAGGAGTCCCTCCCCGACGCCGAGGACGCCGCCGACGAGCCGCGGCCCGCCCCCGCGCCGTACCTGGCCTGGCCGGTCTCCGCCCGGGGCGAGGACGCGCTGCGGGCCCAGGCCGCGCGGCTGCACGCCGACCTGCTCGACCGCGCCGGCCTGGACGCCGCCGACATCGCGTACTCCCTGGCCACCACCCGCTCGCTGTTCGAGAACCGGGCCGTGGCCGCGGGTGCGGACCGCGGTGAACTCCTCGCCGCGCTGGAGCGGATCGCCACCGGCGAGGACGCGGGCGGCGCGGTGCGCGGCGGCGGCCGGACGGCCTTCCTCTTCACCGGCCAGGGGGCCCAGCGCCCCGGCATGGGCCGCGAGGCGTACGAGGCCTTCCCCGTCTTCGCGGAGGCCTTCGACGCGGTCTGCGCCGAGCTGGACACCCGGCTGCCCAGACCCCTGCGCGAGGTGGTGTTCGCCCCCGAGGGCTCGCCCGAGGCCGCGCTGCTCGACCGCACGGTCTTCACCCAGGCGGCGCTCTTCGCGACCGAGGTCGCCCTCTACCGGCTGGTCGAGTCCTTCGGGGTCCGCCCCGACGTGCTCATCGGCCACTCGGTGGGCGAGATCGCCGCGGCCCACGTCGCCGGGGTGCTCTCGGCGGCCGACGCGGCGGCCCTGGTCGCCGCCCGCGGCCGGCTGATGGAGGCCCTGCCCGAGGGCGGCGCGATGACCGCCGTCCAGGCCGCCGAGCAGGACGTGCTGCCGCTGCTGGAGGGCCGCGCGGACCGGCTCGGCATCGCGGCGGTCAACGGGCCGTCCGCCGTCGTCCTCTCCGGCGACGAGGACGCCGTCGCCGAGGTCGCCGGCCTGCTGGCCGACCGCGGCGCCCGCACCCGTCGGCTGCGGGTCAGCCACGCCTTCCACTCCCCGCGGATGGACGGCATGCTGGCCGACTTCGCCGGGGTGCTGTCCGGGCTGACCTTCCACGAGCCCGCCGTGCCCGTCGTCTCCAACGTGACCGGCGCGCTCGCCGAGGGCGAGGACCTGCGCACCCCCGACTACTGGCTGCGCCACGTCCGCGGCACCGTCCGCTTCCACGACGGGCTGCGCGCGCTGGCCGCCCTGGGCGTCTCCACCTGCCTGGAGATCGGCCCCGGCGCCACCCTCACCGCGATGGCGGGCGAGACCCTCGACGAGGACGTCCTCACCGTCCCGCTGCTGCGCGCCGGGACCCCCGAGCCGCGCGCCCTGACCGCCGCGCTCACCGCCCTGCACCTGCGCGGCGTCGACGTGGACTGGGCCGCGCCGCTCGCCGGCACCGGGCGGCGCCGGGTCGGCCTGCCCACCTACCCGTTCCAGCGCCGGCGGTACTGGGCCGAGCCCGAGGACGGCGCCGACGGCGCCCGCCCGGGCCCGGGAGCGGGCGACGGCGCCTTCTGGTCCGCCGTCGAGCACCGGGACCTCGACCACCTCGCCACCGTTCTCGACGCGGACGGCGACAGCCGCTCCTCCCTGGAGACGCTGCTCCCGCTGCTCGCCGACTGGCGCACCCGCAGCGTCGAGCACGCCACCGTCGAGGGCTGGCGCTACCGGATCGGCTGGCGGCCCCACACCGGCGCCGCCGGTGGTGCGCTCACCGGCGGCTGGCTGCTCGTCCTGCCCGCCGAGGGCGTGGACGAGGAGTGGGCCGGGGCCGTCGCGCGGACCCTTGAGGCGCGTGGCGCCCGGCTCCTGACGCTGCGCGTCGCCGGGGCCGGCGCCGACCGGGCGGCGCTGACCGCGCAGCTCACCGCGGCACTCGCCGGTGCGGCGCCGCTGAACGGCGTGGTGTCGCTGCTCGGCCAGGACGCGGAGCCGGACGCCGGCGCCCCCGCCGCCCCGCGCGGCCTCACCACCACCGTGGCGCTCGTCCAGGCCCTCGCCGACCTGGACACGGCCGCGCCGGTGTGGAGCGTGACGCGCGGCGCCGTCGCCGCGGGCCGCTCCGAACAGCTGCCGAACCCCGGACAGGCCCTGGTCTGGGGCCTCGGCCGGGTCGTCGCCCTGGAGAACCCCGGCCTCTGGGGCGGTCTGGTCGACCTCCCCGCCACCGGGGCCCCCGACGCCGCGCTGCTGGCCCGCCTCGCCGACGTCCTCGCCGACCCGGCGGGCGAGGACCAGCTCGCGGTACGGGCCTCCGGCACCTTCGTCCGCCGCCTGGAGCGGGCCACCGCCGACACCAGCCCGCCGCGCGTCGCCTGGCGGCCCACCGGCACGGTGCTCGTGACCGGCGGCACCGGCGCCGTCGGCGCGCACGTCGCCCGCTGGCTGGCCCGGGCCGGTGCCGAGCACCTGCTGCTCACCAGCCGGCGCGGCATCGAGGCCCCCGGCGCCGCCGAGCTCGCCCAGGAGCTCACCCGCCTGGGCGCCCGCGTCACGGTGGCCGCCTGCGACGCCGCCGACCGCGACTCCCTCGCCGTGCTGCTGAAGGAGCTGCCCGCCGACGTCCCGCTGACCGCCGTCATGCACGCGGCCGGCGTGCTCGACGACGGGACGGTCGGCTCGCTCACCCCGGAGCGGATCGCCGGGGTGCTGCGGCCCAAGATCGAGGCCGCCCGCAACCTGCACGACCTCACGCGGGACCTCGAACTGACCGCCTTCGTGTCGTTCTCCTCGATCGCCGGCCTGCTCGGCGGCGCCGGCCAGGCCTCGTACGCCGCGGCCAACGCCTACCTCGACGCGCTGGCGGAGCACCGCAGGGCGCAGGGCCTGCCGGCGGCCTCCGTGGCCTGGGGCCCGTGGGGCGGCGGCGGCATGGCCACCCAGGAAGAGATCCAGGAGCGTGCCTGGTGGCGCGGCCTGACCGAGCTGGACCCGGAGCTCGCCGTGAACGCCCTGCACGAGGTGCTGGAGCGCGGCGAGGCCGTCATCGGCGTGGTCGACGCCGACTGGGCGGAACTGGCACCCGCCTTCACCGCCGGCCGGCCCAGCCCGCTGATCGGCGCACTGCCCGAGGTGAAGGCCGCGACAGCCGGTCCGGCGGGCGGCCCGGCGGCGGGCGGCCCGGCCGACGCCTCCGCGCTGGCCCGCGAGCTGGGCGCGCTCACCGGCGGCGAGCAGCGCAGCACCATCCTCGGGCTGGTCCGCGGCCAGGTGGCCACGGTGCTCGGCCACGACGGCCCCGACGCCGTCCAGCCGGGCCGCGCCTTCAAGGACATGGGATTCGACTCGCTGACCGCCGTCGAGTTCCGCAACCGGATGAACGCGGCCACCGGGCTGAAGCTCCCGGCGACGCTGCTCTTCGACTACGCCAACCCCACCACCCTGGCCGAGCACCTGCACGGCGAGCTGGCACCGGCGGGCAGCGGCGGCGCGGCCGGCGTCGCGGCGGAACTCGACCGGCTGGAGGCCGTGGTGGCGTCCCTCGCCCCGGAGGAGATCGAGCGGACGCAGGTCCTCTCCCGCCTCCAGGCCCTGGTGGCCCGCGTGAACGAGGCCCAGGGCACCCGGGGGGCCGGCACGGTCGCCGACCAGCTGGAGGACGCCTCGGCCGACGAACTCTTCGACTTCATCGACAAAGAACTCGGGATCGCGTGACCAGGTTCCTGGACTCTTTCTCAACAGAATTGGTGAGGCCCTGATGGGGAACGAAAAGAAGCTGCTCGACTACCTCAAGCGGACGACCGCCGACCTCGCCCAGACGCGGGAGCGGCTGCGCGACATCGAGGCGGAGCCGATCGCGATCGTGGGGATGGCCTGCCGCTTCCCGGGTGACACGCGTTCCCCGGAAGACCTCTGGGACCTGGTCCTCAACGAGACGGACGCCATCGGCGGGTTCCCCCAGGACCGTGGCTGGGACGTCGGCGGCATGTACGACGCGGACGCCGAGCAGGCGGCCAGCGGTTACACCCGGAGCGGCGGGTTCCTGCACGGTGCCGCCCGGTTCGACGCCGAGTTCTTCGGCATCAGCCCGCGTGAGGCCATTGCCATGGACCCGCAGCAGCGGCTGCTGCTGGAGGCGTCCTGGGAGGCGTTCGAGCGGGCCGGGATCTCGCCGGACTCCCTCAAGGGCGGCCCGGTCGGTGTCTACGTCGGGACCAACGGCCAGTCCTACTTCGGCATGAAGCTGCCGGAGGAGTCGGCGGCCTACATGACCACCGGGACCAACGGCGCGGTGCTGTCCGGCCGGGTCTCCTACGCGTTCGGCTTCGAGGGGCCGGCGGTGTCGGTGGACACCGCGTGCTCGTCCTCGTTGGTCGCCCTGCACCTGGCCGTGCAGGCGCTGCGCCGGGGCGAGTGCTCGATCGCCCTGGCCGGCGGTGTCACCGTGATGGCGACGCCCGACCCGTTCATCGCCTTCGGCAAGGCGCGCGGGCTGGCGGCCGACGGCCGCTGCAAGGCGTTCGCCGACGCCGCCGACGGCACCGGCTGGAGCGAGGGCGCCGGCGTCCTGCTGGTGGAGCGGCTCTCGGCCGCCCGCCGCAACGGCCACCCCGTCCTCGCGGTGGTCCGCGGCTCGGCGGTGAACCAGGACGGTGCGAGTAACGGCATCACCGCGCCGAACGGTCCGTCGCAGCAGCGGGTGATCCGGGCGGCGCTGGCCAACGCGGGCCTGTCCACGGCGGACGTGGACGTGGTGGAGGCGCACGGCACGGGCACCACGCTGGGCGACCCGATCGAGGCGCAGGCGCTGCTCGCCACCTACGGCCAGGGCCGTACCGCCGAACACCCGCTCCGGCTGGGCTCGGTGAAGTCGAACCTGGGCCACACCCAGGCCGCCGCCGGCGTCGCCGGGATCATCAAGATGGTGCAGGCGCTGCAGCACGAGGTGCTGCCGAAGACCCTGCACGTCGACACCCCGTCCACGCACGTCGACTGGTCGGCCGGGCACGTGGAGCTGCTGCTGGCCCGCACTCCCTGGGAGCGCGGCGAGCGGCCGCGCCGGGCGGGTGTCTCCTCCTTCGGCCTGAGCGGCACCAACGCGCACGTGATCCTGGAGGAGGCCCCGGCGGCGGAGGACGTTGTCGAGGAGCCGGGTGCGGGCTGGCCGTCGGGTGTGCCGGTGCCGTGGGTGGTGTCGGGCCGGACGGAGGCCGCGCTGCGGGCGCAGGCGGACCGTCTGCGGGAGTTCGCGGCGGCCGGTTCGGCGTCGGTGCTGGACACCGGGTTCTCGCTGGCGTCCTCGCGGGCGGTGTTCGACCGCCGGGCGGTGGTGCTGGGTTCGGGCCTGGAGGAGCTGACGGCCGCCCTGGAGGGTGTGCGGGCCGGGCGCCGGCTGGAGGGCAAGACGGCGTTCCTGTTCACCGGGCAGGGCAGCCAGCGGGTGGGGATGGGCGCCGGGCTGGCGTCGGCGTTCCCGGTGTTCGCGTCCGCGTTGGACGAGGTGTGTGCGCTGCTGGACGCCGAGTTGGGTGTTTCGCTGCGCGGGGTGATCGCGGGCGACGGCGGGTCGCTGGATGACACGGTGTACACGCAGTCGGCGTTGTTCGCCGTCGAGGTGGCGCTGTTCCGTCTGGTGGAGTCGCTGGGTGTGCGGGCCGACTTCCTGGCCGGGCACTCGGTCGGTGAGATCGCGGCCGCGCACGTGGCCGGGGTGCTGTCGCTGGCCGACGCCTGCAAGTTGGTGGCCGCGCGTGGCCGGCTGATGCAGGCGCTGCCGGCCGGCGGCGTGATGGTCGCCGTCCGCTCCTCCGAGGCCGATGTGCTGCCGCTGCTGAAGGGCCATGAGGCCGAGGCGGGCATCGCGGCGGTCAACGGGCCTTCCTCGGTGGTGATTTCGGGCGCCGAGAAGGCGGTCCGCAAGATCGTGGAGAAGCTGGAGGCGGCGGGCACCGGCGTCAAGCAGCTGACGGTGTCGCACGCGTTCCACTCGCCGCTGATGGAGCCGATGCTGGAGGAGTTCCGCGCGGTCGTCACCGGTCTGGAGTTCGCCGAGCCCAAGGTCGCCGTGGTCTCCAACGTCACCGGCCGGATCGCCGCCGGCGAGGAGCTGTGCGACCCGGAGTACTGGGTGCGCCACGTCCGCCAGGCCGTGCGCTTCGCCGACGGCGCCCGCTCCCTCGAAGAGGCGGGCGTGACCCGCTTCCTGGAGCTGGGCCCGGACGGGGTGCTCACCGGCATGGCCCAGGCCTGCCTGGCCGAGGCCGACGACGCCCTGCTCGTCCCCGCCCTGCGCAAGGGCCGCGACGAGGCCCCGGCCCTGCTGGCCGCCCTCGCCGCCGTGTTCGAGGCGGGTGCGGACGTCGACTGGACGGCGCTGTTCACCGGCACCGGCGCCCACCGCGTCGACCTGCCGACCTACGCCTTCCAGCACGAGCACTACTGGCTCAGCGCCACGCAGGACACGGGCGACGTGTCGGCGTTCGGGCTCGTCGCCACCGAGCACCCGCTGCTCGGTGCGGCCGTCGAACTGCCCGACTCCGGCGGCACCGTGCTGAGCGGCCGGCTCTCCCTCGACACCCACGGCTGGCTGGCCGACCACGTGGTGTCCGGCTCCGTCGTGGTCCCGGGCACGGCACTGATCGAGATGGTGCTCCGTGCGGGCCGGCAGGCCGGCTGCGACCGGGTGGAGGAACTGGTCCTCGAAGCGCCGCTGGTGCTCGCGGAGCGCGGCGCCGTCCAGGTGCTCGTCCTGCTCGCAGCGGCGGGCGACGGCGGCGTCCGGAACGTGCGGATCTACTCGCGCGACGCCGACGCCGACACCGAGACGGCCTGGACCGGCCACGCCACCGGCGTCCTCGCCCCGGGCCGGGGCGCCGCCGCCTTCGACTTCGCGGCGTGGCCGCCCAAGGGCGCCGAGCCGGTCGCGATCGACTCCGTCTACGACGACTTCGTCGCCGGCGGCCTGGCCTACGGGCCGTTGTTCCGGGGGCTGACGGCCGCCTGGAGCCGCGACGGCGAGGTGTTCGCCGAGGTCGTCCTCCCGGACGGCGCGCAGGCCGACGCCGACCTGTTCGCCCTCCACCCGGCCGCCTTCGACGCGGCCCTGCACGCGGTGAGCGTCTCCGACGCGGTCTCGGAGGGCGGCCTGCCGTTCGCCTGGTCCGATGTCGAGGTCTTCGCGACCGGTGCGACGCACCTGCGGGTCCGGGTCCGGCGGGTGCCGGGCCGGGACGCGGCGGCCCTGGACCTCGCGGACGCCACCGGCAGCCCCGTCGCCTCGGTCGGTTCGCTCGCCGTCCGGCCGGTCTCGGCCGCGCAGATCAAGGCCGCGGCGGCCGCGCACCACGACTCGCTCTTCCGGGTCTCCTGGACGCCCGTCACGGGCGGCGCCGCCCAGGGCACCTGGGCGGTGTCCGGGGCGGACACCGCCCACTGGGCCGGGCGCCTCGGCGTCGTCCCGGTGCCGGACGGCGGGCCGGCCGACCAGGTACTGTTCCCGGCCGGCTGGACCGTCACATCCGACGAGGACCCGGTGAGCGCCGTGCACGCCGAGACGGAGCGGGTGCTCACCGCCGTCCAGGGCAGGCTCGCCGAGGCCGGGGCGGAGGGGTCGCGGCTGGTCGTGGTGGTCCCCGGGGCCGGTGCGTCCAACGGTGTCCTCCCGCTGGTCGGGGCCGCCGTCAGCGGGATGATCCGCTCGGCCCAGGCGGAGAACCCGGGCCGGATCGTCCTCGTCGAGCTCGACGAGGACCCGGCGTCGGCCCGTGCCCTGCCGGCCGCGGTGGCCGCCGGGGAGGACCGCCTGGCGATCCGCGGCGGCGAGGTCACCACCGCCCGGCTCGCCCGCGCCGCCGTCCCCGCGGCCTCCGCCGGGGAGTCCGCCGAGGGCTCCGCCGGGACGGCCGGGCAGGGCTGGGACACGGCGGGCACCGTGCTGCTCACGGGGGCGACCGGCGGGCTCGGCGCCCTCCTCGCCCGCCACCTCGTCACCGAGCACGGCGTCCGGCACCTGCTGCTGGTCAGCCGGCGCGGCGCCGCCGCCCCCGGGGCGGAGGAGCTGCGCGCGTCCCTGACCAGGGCCGGCGCCGAGAGCGTCACCGTCGAGGCCTGCGACGTCGCCGACCGGGACGCCCTGGCGGCGCTGCTCGCCGCCGTCCCGGCCGACCGGCCGCTGCGCGCGGTCGTGCACGCGGCCGGTTTCCTGGACGACGCCACCATCGCGTCGCTGACCCCCGAGCGGCTGCATGCCGTGCTCCGCCCCAAGGTCGACGCCGCCTGGCACCTCCACGAGCTGACCGCCGGACTCGGCCTGACGGCGTTCGTCCTCTTCTCCTCGGCCGCCGGTGTCCTCGGCGTCCCCGGCCAGGGCAACTACGCGGCGGCCAACGCCTTCCTGGACGCGCTCGCCGAGCGGCGTGCCGCGGCCGGTCTGCCCGCCACCTCGCTCGCCTGGGGACCCTGGGCCGAGGGCGGCGGCATGGTCGGCACCCTGAGCGAGGCCGACCGCGCCCGCATGGCGCGCGGCGGCATCGTGCCGCTCGGCGCGGAGGAGGGCCTCGCGCTCTTCGACGCCGCCCGCGCGACCGGCGAGCCCGCGCTCGCCCCGATCCGGATCGACACGGCGGCCCTGCGCGCCCAGGGCGAGGACCTCGACGCGCTGTTCCGCGGCGTCGTCCCGGTGGCCCGGCGTACGGCCGCGCGCGGTGGGCCGGCGGGCGGCGCCGACTCGCTGGCCGGCCGGCTCGCCGGGCTCGACCGGGAGGAGCGCGAGCGCCTGCTGCTGCAGGTCGTCCGGGCCCAGGTCGCGGGCGTGCTCGGCCACAGCTCGCCGGACGCGATCGAACCCGAGCGCGCCTTCAGCGAGTTGGGCTTCGACTCGCTCTCCGCCGTCGAGCTGCGCAACGGGCTCAACACCGCCACCGGCCTCCGGCTCCCGGCGACCCTGGTGTTCGACTACCCGTCGTCCTCGGCGCTCGCGGGGCACCTCTACGAGTCGCTGGTCGGCTCGGCCGACGACGCCGCGGACCGGCGGTCCGCCGTCGCGACCGCCGCCTCGTCCGACGACCCGATCGTCATCGTCGGCATGTCCGCCCGCTACCCCGGCGGCGTCACCACGCCCGACGAGCTCTGGGACCTGGTCGTGGAGGGCCGGGAGGCGGTCTCCGAGTTCCCCGAGGACCGGGGCTGGGACACCGGGCGCCTGCACGACCCGACGCGGGAACGCCCCGACACCACCTACGTCAACCAGGGCGGGTTCCTGCACGACGCGGCGGAGTTCGACGCGGCCTTCTTCCGGGTCAGCCCGAACGAGGCGCTGGCCCTCGACCCGCAGCAGCGGCTGCTGCTGGAGGCGTCCTGGGAGGCGATCGAGCGGGCGGGCATCGACCCGGCCTCGCTCAAGGGCAGCCGGACGGGCGTCTTCACCGGCGTGATGTACCACGACTACCCGACCAGCCACGCGATGGGCAGTGCGGTCTCCGGCCGGGTCTCCTACACCTTCGGCCTGGAGGGCCCGGCGGTGTCGGTCGACACCGCGTGCTCGTCCTCGCTGGTCGCGCTGCACTGGGCGATCCAGGCCCTCCAGCGGAACGAGTGCGAACTCGCCCTGGTCGGCGGCGTGGCGGTGATGGCGACCCCCGAGGTGTTCGTGGAGTTCAGCCGCCAGCGGGGCCTGGCCCCGGACGGCCGGATCAAGGCCTTCTCGGAGGAGGCCGACGGCACGGCCTGGGGCGAGGGCGCCGGCGTGCTCCTGGTGGAGCGGCTGTCGGACGCGCGCCGGCTCGGGCACGAGGTGCTGGCCGTGGTCCGCGGTTCGGCGATCAACCAGGACGGTGCGAGCAATCACCGCGC
>NZ_CP026498.1:6326743-6327897 GCF_002953255.1 Streptomyces sp. CB01881 | reverse complement strand
CGATCAACCAGGACGGTGCGAGCAACGGCATCACCGCGCCGAACGGTCCGTCGCAGCAGCGGGTGATCCGGGCGGCGCTGGCCAACGCGGGCCTGTCCACGGCGGACGTGGACGTGGTGGAGGCGCACGGCACGGGCACCACGCTGGGCGACCCGATCGAGGCGCAGGCGCTGATCGCCACCTACGGCCAGGACCGGCCGGAGGGCCGGCCGCTCTGGCTCGGGTCCATCAAGTCGAACCTGGGCCACACCCAGGCCGCCGCCGGCGTCGCGGCGATCATCAAGATGGTGCAGGCGATGCGCCACGAGGTGCTGCCGAAGACCCTGCACGTCGACACCCCTTCCACGCACGTGGACTGGGAGGCGGGTGACGTCGAGCTGCTCGCCGAGTCCCGGCCGTGGGAGAAGACGGACGGTGTGCTTCGCCGGGCCGGTATCTCCTCGTTCGGGATCTCTGGCACCAACGCCCACGTGATCCTGGAGGAGGCCCCGGCGGCGGAGGACGTCGCCGGGGAGCCGGGTGCGGGCTGGCCGTCGGGTGCGCCGGTGCCGTGGGTGGTGTCGGGCCGGACGGAGGCCGCGCTGCGTGACCAGGCCGAGCGCCTGCGGGAGTTCGCGGCGGCCGGGTCGGCGTCGGTGCTGGACACCGGGTTCTCGCTGGCGTCCTCGCGGGCGGTGTTCGACCGCCGGGCGGTGGTGCTGGGTTCGGGCCCGGAGGAGCTGACGGCCGCCCTGGAGGGTGTGCGGGCCGGGCGCCGGCTGGAGGGCAAGACGGCGTTCCTGTTCACCGGCCAGGGCGCGCAGCGCGTCGGTATGGGGCGTGAACTCGCCGGTGTGTTCCCGGTGTTCGCGTCCGCGTTGGACGAGGTGTGTGCGCTGCTGGACGCCGAGTTGGGTGTCTCGCTGCGCGGGGTGATCGCGGGCGACGGTGGTTCGCTGGACGACACGGTGTACACGCAGTCGGCGTTGTTCGCCGTCGAGGTGGCGCTGTTCCGTCTGGTGGAGTCGCTGGGTGTGCGGGCGGACTTCCTGGCCGGGCACTCGGTCGGTGAGATCGCGGCCGCGCACGTGGCCGGGGTGCTGTCGCTGGCCGACGCCTGCAAGTTGGTGGCCGCGCGGGGCCGGCTGATGCAGGCGCTGCCGGCGTGTGATGGT
>NZ_CP026498.1:6302102-6326733 GCF_002953255.1 Streptomyces sp. CB01881 | reverse complement strand
AACGGGCCTTCCTCGGTGGTGATTTCGGGTGCCGAGAAGGCGGTCCGCAAGATCGTGGAGAAGCTGGAGGCGGCGGGCACCGGCGTCAAGCAGCTGACGGTGTCGCACGCGTTCCACTCGCCGCTGATGGAGCCGATGCTGGAGGAGTTCCGGGCCGTGGTCCGGGGCCTGTCCTTCGCCGAGCCCAAGGTCGCCGTGGTCTCCAACGTGACCGGCCGGATCGCGGCCGGCGAGGAGCTGTGCGACCCGGAGTACTGGGTGCGCCACGTCCGCCAGGCCGTGCGCTTCGCCGACGGCGTCCGCTCCCTCGAAGAGGCGGGCGTGACCCGCTTCCTGGAGCTGGGCCCGGACGGGGTGCTGACGGGCATGGCCCAGGCCTGCCTGGCCGAGGCCGACGACGCCCTGCTCGTGCCCGCCCTGCGCAAGGGCCGCGACGAGGCCCCGGCCCTGCTGGCCGCCCTCGCCGCCGTGTTCGAGGCGGGTGCGGACGTCGACTGGACGGCGCTGTTCACCGGCACCGGCGCCCACCGCGTCGACCTGCCGACCTACGCCTTCCAGCACGAGCACTACTGGCTCGACGCCGGCCCGGTCGCCGCCGGATTCGTCTCCCCGGAGCACCCCTTCCTGGTCTCCTCGGTCGAACTGGCCGGGGACGAGGGCGGGTTGTTCACCGGCCGGCTCTCCGTCCAGACCACGCCGTGGCTGGCCGACCACGCCTTCGGCGGGGCGACGCTCTTCCCCGGCACGGGCTTCGTCGACCTGGCCCTGCACGCCGGCGACCGCGTCGGCTGCGGGCGCGTCGCCGACCTGGTGCTGGAAGCGCCGCTGGTCCTGCCGGAGAAGGGCGCGGCCGACATCCAACTGTCGGTCGCCGGCCCGGACGCGGACGGCTCGCGCCGCTTCACCGTGCACGCACGCCAGGTGGGTGCGCCGGCCGAGGTGCCGTGGACGCGGCACGCGACGGGCGCCCTCGCGGCGGCGGCCACCCGGCCGTCGTTCGACCTGGCGGCGTGGCCCCCGGCCGGCGCCGAGCCGATCGAACTGGCCGGCATGTACGAGACGTTCGCGGACGGCGGGCTGCTCTACGGCCCGGCGTTCCAGGGCCTGACGGCCGCCTGGCGGCACGGGGACGACGTCCTGGCCGAGGTGGCACTGCCGCAGGAGCCGACGGCGGGCGCGGACGGGTTCGGTCTGCACCCGGCCGCACTCGACGCGGCCCTGCACGCGATCGGACTGGCGCGGGAGTCGGAGCGGGCGGAGCTGCCGTTCGCCTGGTCCGACGTGGAACTGTTCGCCACCGGGGCGACCCTGCTGCGGGTGCGGCTGCGCCCGGTGGCCGGCCAGGGCGCGGTGGCCCTCGACGTCGCCGACGCCCAGGGGCTGCCGGTGGCCTCGGTCGGCTCGCTGGCCCTGCGGCCGGTGTCCGCCGGCGAGGTCGGCACGGGGGCGTTCCACGACTCCCTCTACCGGGTCGCCTGGACCCCCGCCCCGGCCGGCACCGTCCGGCGGACGGGCACCTGGGCGCTGCTGGCCGACCGGCCGGACGAGCTGGCGGGCCGCCTGGACGCCGTCCCCGCGAAGGAGGCGGCCGCCGCGGTCGGCGCCGATGTGGTGCTGCTGCCGGCGGGCGCGCCGGCAGCCGGCCCGGACGCCCCGGCCACGGCCTCGCCGGAGGCCGTGCGCGCCGAGACGCACCGCGTCCTGGAGGTGCTCCAGGAGTGGCTCGCGGACGAGCGCTTCGCCGCCGCCAAGCTGGTCGTCCTGACCGGCGGCGCGGTCGGCCCGATCGAGGACGACGGGCCGGGGGCCGACCCCTCGGGCGCGGCCGTCGGCGGTCTGGTGCGCTCCGCACAGGCGGAGAACCCCGGCAGGATCGTCCTGGTCGACGTGGACGGCGACGAGGCGTCGCTGCGGGCGCTGCCCGCCGTGCTGGCCTCCGGCGAGGAGCAGGCCGCCGTCCGGGCGGGCACCGTCCTGGTGCCGCGCCTGGTCCGGGTGGCCGAGGAGCCGGCCGGTGCGGAGCCGCAGTCCCCGTGGGACGGCGAGGGCACCGTCCTGATCACCGGGGCGACCGGCGGGCTGGGGCCCGTCTTCGCCCGTCACCTGGTGGCCGAGCACGGCGTCCGGCACCTGCTGCTGCTCAGCCGCAGGGGCGCGGACGCGCCGTCCGCGCCGGAGCTCCGGCGCGAGCTGGAGGCGCTGGGCGCCGAGTCGGTCCGTTTCGCGGCCGCCGACGTCGCCGACCGGGCCGCCCTGGCCGGGGCGCTCGACGGCGTCCCCGCCGGGCACCCGCTGACCGCGGTGGTGCACGCGGCCGGTGTGCTGGACGACGCTACCGTCGCCTCCCTCACCCCGGAGCGCCTGGACGCCGTCCTGCGGCCCAAGGCGGACGCGGCCTGGCACCTGCACGAGCTGACCCGGGACCTCGGCCTGAAGGCCTTCGTCCTGTTCTCGTCGGTCGGCGGGGTCCTCGGCGGCCCCGGCCAGGGCAACTACGCCGCCGCCAACGCCTTCCTGGACGCCCTCGCCCAGCACCGGGCCGCGGCCGGACTCCCCGCCACCTCGCTCGCCTGGGGCCTCTGGGGCACCGGCGGCATGGGCGGCGGCCTCTCCGACGCCGACGTGCGGCGCGCCGCACGCTCCGGCGTCGCGGCGCTGACCGAGGAGCAGGGCACGCGGCTCTTCGACGCGGCGCTCGGGACCGGCCTGCCGGCCCTCGTCCCGGTGGCCCTGGACCTCAGGACGCTCGGCCGCGCGGGCGCCGACCAGTTGCCGTCCCTGTTCCAGGGGCTGGTGCGCCCGGCCGTCGCCCGGCGTACGGCGGGGACCACCGCCTCCGGTGCCGACGCCCTGCGGGGCAGGCTCGCCGCGGCCTCGTCCGACGACGAGCGCGAGGCGGTCCTCGTCGAGCTGGTGCGCGGTCAGGCCGCGCTGGTGCTCGGCCACAAGGACACGGACTCCATCGAGGTCGAGCGCGCCTTCGGCGAGCTGGGCTTCGACTCGCTGACGTCGGTGGAGTTCCGCAACCGCATGGGGGAGGAGACCGGCCTGCGGCTGCCCGCCGGACTGATCTTCGACTACCCGAGCATCCGGGTCCTCGCCCGGCACCTGCGGGAGCAGCTCGCCCCGCAGACCCCGGTGGCCGCCGCCGACGGGCTGCCCGCCGACCCGGAGGCACGGGTGCGGCTCGCCCTCCAGTCGATCCCGCTGGCACGCCTGCGGGAGACCGGGCTGATGGAGAGCCTGCTCGAACTGGCCGGGCTCGGCGAGCCCGCCGGGGACGCGGCGGACGACCGGGGCGGCGACGCCGAGGACATTGACGACATGGACGCCGAGAGCCTCATCTCGATGGCGCTCAACGACACGACGCGGGAGGCGTGAGGCCGACATGGGCCAGAACGATTCGAAGCTGGTCGAGGCACTGCGGTCCTCGCTGAAGGAGACCGAGCGCCTGCGGGAGCAGAACCGCAAGCTCGTGACGGCCACGCGTGAGCCGATCGCGATCGTCGGCATGGCCTGCCGCTTCCCCGGCGGCGCGGCCGGCCCGGACGAGCTCTGGGAGTTCGTCCGGGACGGCCGGGACGGCATCAGCCGCTTCCCCGCCGACCGCGGCTGGGACCTCGAACGGCTCCACGACCCGCAGAGCGAGCGGGCCAACACCAGCTACAGCGACCAGGGCGGCTTCCTGCACGACGCGGGGGAGTTCGACGCCAGGTTCTTCGGCATCGGCCTGCGCGAGGTGGCGGGCCTGGACCCGCAGCAGCGGCTGATGCTGGAGACCTCCTGGGAGGCGATGGAGCACGCCCGGATCCGCCCGGCCACGCTCCAGGGCACCCGGACGGGCGTCTTCACGGGCGTGATGTACCACGACTACCCGAACAGCTTCGGCAGCGGGAACATCGTCTCCGGCCGGGTCGCCTACACCTTCGGCCTGGAGGGGCCGGCGGTGTCGGTGGACACCGCGTGCTCGTCCTCGCTGGTCGCCCTGCACCTGGCCGTGCAGGCGCTGCGCCGGGGCGAGTGCGACCTCGCGCTGGCGGGCGGCGTCACCGTGATGGCGACCCCGGGCACCTTCGTGGAGTTCAGCCGCCAGCGCGGGCTGGCACCCGACGGGCGCTGCAAGGCGTTCGCCGAGGCGGCGGACGGCACCGGCTTCGCCGAGGGCGTCGGCGTGCTCCTGGTGGAGCGCCTCTCGGACGCCCGGCGCAACGGCCACCGCATCCTGGCGGTGGTCCGCGGTTCGGCGGTGAACCAGGACGGTGCGAGCAACGGCCTGACGGCGCCGAACGGCCCCTCGCAGCAGCGGGTGATCCGGGCGGCGCTGGCCGACGCCGCGGTGGCGCCGGCCGACGTCGACGTGGTGGAGGCGCACGGGACGGGTACGACGCTGGGCGACCCGATCGAGGCGGACGCCCTGCTGGCGACGTACGGCCAGGGCCGGCCGGAGGGCAGCCCGCTCTGGCTGGGCTCGGTGAAGTCGAACCTGGGCCACACGCAGGCCGCGGCGGGCGTCGCCGGGGTCATCAAGATGGTCCAGGCGCTGCGGCACGAGGTGCTGCCGAGGACGCTGCACGTGGACGCGCCGTCCTCGCACGTGGACTGGAGCGCCGGCGACGTCGAGCTGCTGACGCGGGAACAGCCGTGGGAGCGGAAGGACGGTGCGCCGCGCCGGGCCGGTGTCTCCTCGTTCGGCATCAGCGGGACCAACGCGCACGTGATCCTGGAGGAGGCGCCGGCGGTCGAGGAGGCCTCCGAGGAGCCGGGGGCGGGCTGGCCGTCGGGTGTGCCGGTGCCGCTCGCGTTCTCCGGCCGCACGGAGGAGGCCCTGCGGGCCCAGGCGGACCGCCTGCACGCGTTCGTCGCCGCCGACGCCTCCCGCCTGCCGGACGTCGGCCTCTCGCTGGCGTCCTCGCGGACGGTGTTCGACCGGCGCGCGGTGGTGCGGGGTTCGACACGCGAGGAGCTGCTGACCGCCCTGGCCGCGGTGGCCGAGGGCGGCTCCCCGGAGCTGCGGACCGGCCGGACGGCGTTCCTGTTCACCGGGCAGGGCAGCCAGCGCGTCGGTATGGGGCGTGAACTGGCCGGGGCCTTCCCGGTGTTCGCGTCCGCGCTGGACGAGGTGTGCGCTCTGCTGGACGCCGAGCTGGGCGTCTCGCTGCGCGAGGTGATCGCCGGCGAGGCCGGTTCGCTGGACGACACGGTCTACACGCAGACGGCGCTGTTCGCCGTCGAGGTGGCGCTGTACCGCCTGGTCGAGTCGCTCGGTGTCCGGGCGGACTTCCTGGCCGGGCACTCGGTCGGCGAGATCGCGGCCGCCCACGCGGCCGGGGTGCTGTCGCTGGCCGACGCGTGCAAGCTGGTCGCGGCGCGCGGCCGGCTGATGCAGGCGCTGCCGGCCGGTGGCGTGATGGTCGCCGTCCGGGCGTCCGAGGCCGACGTGCTGCCGCTGCTGGAGGGCCGGGAGGCCGAGATCGGCATCGGGGCCGTCAACGGGCCCGACTCCGTCATGATCTCGGGTGCCGAGAAGGCCGTCCGGGAGGTGGTGGAGCGGCTGGAGGCGACGGGTGTCGCCATCAGGCAGCTGCCCGTCTCGCACGCCTTCCACTCGCCGCTGATGGAGCCGATGCTGGAGGACTTCCGGGCCGTGGTCCGGAGCCTCTCCTTCGCCGAGCCCAAGGCCGCCGTCGTCTCCAACGTCACCGGCCGGATCGCCGCCGGCGAGGAGCTGTGCGACCCGGACTACTGGGTGCGCCACGTCCGCCAGGCCGTCCGCTTCGCCGACAGCGTCCGGGCGTTGGAGGAGGCCGGCGTCACCCGCTTCCTGGAGCTGGGCCCCGACGGCATCCTGTCCGGCATGGCCCCCGCCTGCCTGGACAGGCCCGGCGACGCCCTGATCGTGCCCGCCCTGCGCAAGGGCCGCGACGAGGCCCCGGCCCTGCTGGCCGCCCTCGCCGCGCTGTTCGAGGCAGGCGTGGACGTCGACTGGACGGCCCTCTTCGACGGCACCGGCGCCCGCCGCACCGACCTGCCGACCTACGCCTTCCAGCACGAGCGCTTCTGGCTCGACGCGGCGGCCGACCTGAGCGACGCGGCCGCGTTCGGACAGGTCGACGCCGGGCACCCGTTCCTGCGGGCCGGTGTCGAACTCCCCGACTCCGACGGGTTGGTCCTGACCGGTCGGATCGGGCTGGACACCCACCGCTGGCTCGCCGACCACACGGTGGCGGGCACGGTCCTGCTGCCGGGGGCGGCCGTGGCCGACCTGGTGCTCAGGGCGGGCCGGCAGGTCGGCTGCGAGCGGATCCGGGACCTGACCCTGACCGCCCCGCTGGTGCTGCCCGAGAGCGGCGCCGTCGTGCTCCAGGTGGTGCTCACCGGCGCCGACGAGGACGGCGAGCGCGAGGCCCGGGTGTACGCACGGGCCGGCGACGCGGAGGACGGCACCGAGTGGACGCGGCACGCCACCGGTGTGGTGGCGGCGGGCCACGGCGCGCCGGGCGCCGACGGCGCCGCGTGGCCGCCGCCGGGCGCGCAGCCCGCCGACGTGGCGCAGCTGTACGCGGACCTGGCGGAGAGCGGTCTGGTCTACGGTCCGGTCTTCCAGGGGCTGCGCGCCGCTTGGACGCTGGCCGACGAGGTGTTCGCCGAGGTCGTCCTGCCGGACGGCGCGCAGGCCGACGCCGAGTCGTTCTCCCTGCACCCGGCCGCCTTCGACGCGGCCCTGCACGCGGTGGGCCTGTCCCCGGCCGTGGGCGACGGCGGCCTGCCGTTCGCCTGGTCCGACGTCGAGGTCTTCGCCACCGGCGCGACCGCCCTGCGGGTGCGGGTCCGGGCGGCGGACGAGCCGGGCGCCGTGACGCTCGACCTGGCCGACGGCGAGGGCCGCCCGGTGGCCTCGATCGGCTCCCTGGCCGTGCGCCCGGTGCCGGCCGGCGGGCTGAGGCCCGCGGGCACCGGAGACGCGCTGTTCCAGCTGGACTGGCTGGTCGTCCCCACGCCCAAGTCCGTTGCCGGTACGGCGGGCTGGGCCGTGTTGGGCGGCGACGTGCCCGCGCTCGGGGCCGGCACGCCGGTGTACCCGGAGTTCGACGCGCTGGCCGCGTCGCTGGACGCGGGTGACGCCGCGCCCGAGGTGGTCGTCCTGCGGCAGCCGCCGGCGGCCGGCGCGGGCACCGCGGAGCACGCGCACGCGACGGCCCGGTACACCCTGGAGGTCCTCCGGCGCTGGGTCGTGGACCCGCGCCTCGACGCCTCCCGCCTGCTGGTCCTCACCGAGGGCGCGGTGGCGGTCTCCGCCGACGAGGCCGTGCCGGGGCTCGCCGAGACCCCGGTCTGGGGCCTGCTGCGGTCCGTGCACCAGGAGTACCCGGGCCGCTTCACCACGGTGGACGCCGAGATAGCCGGGACGGCGCCGCGCCTGCTGGCGGCCGCGGTGGCCCTGGACGAGCCCGAGCTCGCGGTCCGCGGGGGCCGGCTGCTGGCCCCCCGCCTGCGCCGGGCATCGCAGATCGACGCGGCCACCGGGACGCCCGTGTTCGACCCCGAGGGCACCGTGCTGATCACCGGCGGCACCGGCGGGCTCGGCCGGGTGGTCGCCCGGCACCTGGTGACGGCGCACGGCGTGCGGCACCTGCTGCTGGTCAGCCGCCGCGGCGAACAGGCCTCGGGTGCGGTGGAGTTCCGCGACGAGCTGCTCAGGGCGGGCGCCGCGGGCGTCACCCTCGCCGCCTGCGACGTCGCCGACCGTTCGGCGCTGGCCGGGCTGCTCGCCGCGGTGCCGGCCGCGCACCCGCTGACCGCCGTGGTGCACTCGGCCGGCGTGCTGGAGGACGGCACCATCGCCACGCTGACCCCCGAGCGGCTGGAGCGGGTGATGCGTCCGAAGGTGGACGCCGCCGTGGCCCTGGACGAGCTGACCCGGGACGCCGGCCTGGCCGCGTTCGTCCTGTTCTCCTCGCTGGCCGGCACCATGGGCAGCGCGGGGCAGGCCAACTACGCCGCGGCCAACGCCTTCCTGGACGCCCTGGCGCAGCGGCGCAGGGCCGCCGGCCTGGCCGCCGTCTCGCTCGGCTGGGGCCTGTGGAGCGCGACCCTCGGCATGGCCGAGTCGATCAGCGAGGCCGACCGGCAGCGCCTGGCGGCCTCGGGGATCCTGGCGCTCTCCACCGACGAGAGCCTGGAGCTCTTCGACGCGGCGCTCCGCGCCGACCGGTCCAGCCTGATGCCGGTGCGGCTCGACACGGCGCCGATTAGGGCCATGGCGTCCGTGGTCGACGTGCCCGCGGTGCTGCGCGAGCTGGTGCGGGTGCCGGTGCGCCGGGCCGCCGGGGCGGGTGTCACGGGCGGTCTGCCGGCCGACTTCGCCGCTCTGGACGCCGCCGAGCAGGAGCGGATCCTGCTGGGCGTCGTGCTGAGCCGGACGGCCGTCGTCCTCGGCTACGCCTCGGCGGACGAGGTGGAGCCGGAGCGGGACTTCCTGGAGGCCGGCGTGGACTCGCTGTCCGCGACGGAGATCCGCAACGTGGTGAACAAGGCGACCGGTGCGGACCTCACCACCAGCGCCCTGTTCGACCACCGCAACCCGGTGGCGCTCGCCGCCCACCTGCGCGAGCGGCTGGCCGCCGTCGGCGAGCGGGCCGCGCGGCCCGGCCCGGCCGCGCCCGAGGCGGACCGTCCGGGGGAGGACCCGGAGTCCTTCCGCGGCCTGTTCCGCCAGGCGGTTTTCAATGAGAACCTGCCGGGCGGCATCCGGCTGCTGAAGGCGGCCGGGTACATCCGGCCCTGGTTCCACTCGCTGGCGGACCTGGAGAAGGCGGCCGCCGAGGGCGGTCAGGGGGCGGCGGCGCTCCCCGAGCCGGTGCGGCTGGCGCGCGGGCCGCAGGGCCCGGCGCTGGTCTGCCTGCCGTCGCCGATGGCGATGGGCGGCGCCCAGCAGTACGCCAGGTTCGCGGCGGGCTTCCGCGACGTGCGGGACGTGGTCGCCCTGCCCGTGATCGGCTTCCACGCCGACGACCGGCTGCCGGCGACCGCGCCGGCGGCCGTGGAGGCCTTCGCCGCGCAGATCCTCCAGGCGGCCGACGGGCAGCCGTTCGTGATCGTCGGCTACTCGTCCGGCGGGCAGTTCGCGCACGCCGCGGCGGAACACCTGGAGCGCGCGGGGACCCCCGCGGCCGGGGTGGTGCTCCTCGACTCCTACCTGCCGAACACCGGCGACGACGACAACCAGTCGCACGGGTTCTGGGGGCAGATGATGGTCGGCATGTTCGACCGGGAGGACGACTTCGGGGGGTTCAACGTGACCCGCCTGGGCGCCATGGGCCGCTACGTCGAACTGATCGGCGGTCTGCGGCCCGCCGAGATGGAGACCCCGGTGCTGTTCGTACGGCCCACGGAGTCCTTCGTGGCCGTACCCAAGGCCGGTGAGGAGGAGTGGCGGGCGGTCTGGCCGACCGCGCACACCCTCACCGAGATTCCGGGTACGCATTTCACCATCATCGAGGCCTATGCGGCGGACGCGGCCGCGGTCGTCGAGGACTGGGTGTCGGTGACATGCCGTCAGTTTGCGTCCGG
Organism: Streptomyces sp. CB01881; assembly: GCF_002953255.1. Classification (GTDB taxonomy): domain Bacteria; phylum Actinomycetota; class Actinomycetes; order Streptomycetales; family Streptomycetaceae; genus Kitasatospora. The sequence goes on along the minus strand of NZ_CP026498.1, from coordinate 6,317,163 downwards.
CCGTTGAGGAATTCCCGGGCTCTGGGGTTCGTAGGGGCTGCTTAGGGGGCTGTCCGGGGAAGGCGGCTCGTATAGCGTGCGTCCACAGGACACAGGTCCCGTGCGCCGTCAGTACGGGCACGTCCTCCCCGGTGGACCCAGGCAGTTCAGCCCGGAGGTGGGTAATTTCGCCGGACAAATCGGAGAGGAATACAACGATGTCTAGACCGCCGAGTGCCAAGGGTGTTGTTTCCTTCGGGAAATACAAGACCTGGTACCGCGTGACCGGGGACCTGACTTCCGGCAGGCCCCCGGTAGTGGTTCTGCACGGGGGCCCCGGCAGTACCCATGATTACCTGCTGGCGCTCACCGAACTCGCCGACGCCGGCTGGCCGGTCATCCATTACGACCAGATCGGCAATGGCGGTTCCACCCATCTCCCGGACCGGGGGAAGGACTTCTGGACCGTCCAGCTCTTCAAGGACGAACTGGAAAACCTGCTCGACACGTTGAACGTGGCGGACGACTACATCCTGTTCGGCCAGTCCTGGGGCGGCATCCTCGGTGCCTCCCACGCGGCCGAGCGGCCGGCCGGCCTGCGGGGGCTGGTCATCGCCAACTCCCCTGCCTCCTACGTCCTGTGGCTCCAGGAGATGGAGGTGCTGCGGGCCGCCCTGCCCGCGGACATCCAGGAGACGCTGCGCCACCACGAGGCGGCCGGCACGACGGACAACGAGGAGTACTTCGCGGCGATGCGGGTCTTCTACGACCGCCACGTCTGCCGGGTCGTGCCCTGGCCACGGGACTTCGTCGCCTCCTTCATGGAGATCTACGACGACCCGACCGTCTACTACACCATGAACGGCCCCAACGAGTTCCACGTGGTCGGGACGCTCAAGGACTGGTCCGTCGAGGACGAGCTGGACCGCATCAAGGTGCCGACCCTGCTGATCACCGGTCGGCACGACGAGGCCACGCCGGCCACGGTGCAGCCGTACTTCGACCGGATCCCCGAGGTCCGCTGGGAGATCCTGGAGGACTCCAGCCACCTCCCGCACCTGGAGGAGCCCGAGCGGTTCAAGGAGATCCTGCTCGGCTACCTCGAAGGACTGCTCCCCGGCGCCGGGCTGCCCCCCGGCGACGAGATACCACCCGGAGGTCGTGGATGACGGCGAGCACATCACGGGTACACGCGTACCCGTTCAGCCCTGCCCGGGCCCTGGAGCTCGACCCCGCCTACGCGCAGCTGCGCGCCGAGGAGTCGCTGAGCCGGGTACGGATGCCGTTCGGTGAGACCGGCTGGCTCGTCACCCGGGCCGCGGACGTGCGACTGGTGATGAGCGACCCCCGGTTCAGCCGGGAGCTCGCGAACGCCGGCGACCCGCCCCGGCTGCGCGAGGTCGACGTCTCGGGAACCGGCCTGCTCGGCATGGACCCGCCCGACCACGCCCGCGTCCGCAAGATCATGGCGAAGGTGTTCACCGCCCGCCGGGTCGAGACGATGCGGGAGGCCACCCAGCAGACCGTCGACGGACTGCTCGACGAGCTGGTCGCACGGCCCGGGGACCGCGTCTTCGACGTGGTCGAGTCCCTGGCCTTTCAGATCCCCTCGGCGGTCATCGGCAAGCTGATGGGCCTGGAGGACAAGGACCAGCAGAACATCAAGGAGTGGTCCCAGGCCATCATGTCCACGGCCGAGGGCAGCGAGGACTCGGTCCGCGAGGGCTTCGAGGCGCTGTTCGGCTACGTCGCCGAACTGGTGGCGACCCGCCGGGCCCACCCCACGGACGACCTGGTCGGCATCATGGTCGGGGCCCGGGACGAGGGGCAGCGCCTCAGCGAGGAGGAACTCGCCACCCACATCGTCGGGTTGATCACCACCGGCGCCGAGACCACCTCCTCGCAGATTCCGAACTTCCTGTACGCGATCCTCACCCACCCCGATCAGCTCGGCCTGCTGCGCCGGGACCCGGCGCTGGTGCCCCGGGCGGTCGAGGAGCTGCTGCGCTGGATCCCGTTCAACTCCGCCGCGCTCTTCCCCCGTTGCGCGAGGGAGGACGTGGACATCCGGGGCACGACGGTCCGCGCGGGCGAGTTCCTGCTGCCGTCACTGTCGGCGGCCAACCGCGACCCGGCGGTCTTCGCCGACCCGGACCGGCTGGACATCACCCGTGAGCACAACCCGCACATTGCCTTCGGGCACGGCGCGCACCACTGCGTGGGCGCCCAACTCGCCCGGCTGGAGCTTCAGGTGATGCTCGGCACGATGGTGCGGCGCTTCCCGGAGCTGGCCCTGGCCGACGATCCGGACAGCGTCCCCTGGAAGCGGGGCCTGGTGCGCGGCCCGCTCGGTCTGCGGGTGACCTGGTGAGTGAACTGCCCGGAACGCGCTGGAACATCACCGTCGACACGGTGGCCTGCATCGGTTCGTCGATGTGCGTGGCCGCGGCGCCGCGCCACTTCGTCATGGACGAAGCCGACAAGGCCGTCGCGCTGGCCGGCACGGTCGGCCCCGACCAGGCGGTGCTCGACGCGGCCGAGACCTGCCCGGCCCTCGCCATCACGGTCACCGATGCAGAGACCGGCCGTCAACTGGCCCCAGAGGCCTGAGAGGTAGCTTCATGAACACCGTGACCAGAGCGGACGCCGCGATCAGAGCGGAGACCGCGATCGTCTTCCCCGGCATGAGCGCCTCCCCCTTCGCCGAGGTCGGCAAGTTCATGCTGATCAACCCGGCCGCCCGCGAGCTCGTCGCGCGGGCGGACGAGGCGCTCGGCTACGACCTGCTCGACCGGTTCCGGGACGACCAGGACGGCGGCGACTACTCGGAGGCCTCCCAGGTGGCCTTCCTGGTGAACTGCCTGGCCTCCGCGGAGTGGGCGGCCGGACAGCTCGGCTTCGTGCCCGAGGTCTGCACCGGCCCCAGCTTCGGCGAGAAGGTCCTCGCCGCGTACTCGGGCGCGCTCTCCTTCGAGGACGCCGTCGTGATGACGGCCGAGGTCGCCCGCTGCATGGAGGACTGGTTCCGCACCGAGCACCAGGACGTCGTGACGCACTCCTTCCTGCGCACCCCGCAGGAGCAACTGAAGGAACTGTTCGCCGAGTTCGACGAGCGCGGCGAGTTCCACGAGGTGTCGTGCTACGTCGACCACGACTTCCACATGGTGTCGATGCGCGAGCCGAGCCTGGAGTGGTTCCTGCCGAAACTGCGCTCGCTGGGCGGCATGTCGCTCTACACCATGCGGCCCCCGGTGCACTGCACGGCCTTCGGGGCGCTCCGGGACCGGGTCGAGCAGGAGGTCTTCGGCCGGCTCGCGTTCCAGGACCCGAAGCTCCCCGTGGTCGCGGACCAGGACGGCCGGGTCCTGACGACCGCCGCCGAGGTGCGCGCCATGCTGCTCGACAGCTTCGTCACGCCGATGCGGTGGCCGGCGGTCGTCGCCACGCTGAAGGACCTGGGCGTGAGCAGGGTCTGCGTGTCGGGGCCCGACTCGCTGTTCGGCCGCGTCCCGGTGACCCGCGACAACTTCGAGGTCGTCGCGGCCTCGCCCGCCGCCGCCATGCGTCCGCGCTCCCGCGCCCGCCGGGCGGCGGCGGACGCGGCCTGAGCCCGTTCCACCCGGGCACCGCCCGGCCCCCCTCATCCGCCTCCACCTCACCGACCAGGGAGACCACCCATGTGGGACGAGACCTTCGAAGAGATCCTGCTCACCTACCTGCCGTTCCTCGACGAGGACGAGAAGCTGGAGGCCGACACGCCGCTGCGTGACCTCGGCCTCGACTCGCTCGGCACCGTCGAGCTGCTGGCCTCGCTGGAGAACGCCTACGACGTGCGCTTCCAGGACGACGCGCTGAGCCTGGAGACCTTCCGGTCGCCGGGTGTCCTGTGGGCGGCGCTCTCCTCGCTGCTCCAGCCGGCCGCGTGATGGCCGAGCCGTCTGCGCACACACTCGCCGGGCGGTTCCTGCGCGGCCTGGCCCTCTCGCCGCAGCGCGCGGCGTTCCGGGCCGGGGCCGAGACGCGCACGTACGAGCAGACCCACGAGCTGGCCCTGCGCTGGGCCGGCTCGCTGCTCGCCGCGGCGGACGGGCGGCCCGCGGCCGTCGGCGTCCTCGCGGGCAAGGGCGTCACCGCCTACACCGGCATCCTGGCGGCGCTCTACGCGGGCGCCGCCGTGGTGCCGCTGCGGCCCGACTTCCCGCAGGCCCGGACCAGGGCGATGCTGGACGCGGCGCCGCTGTCGGCGGTCATCGCGGACGGTCCGGGCAGCGCCGCGCTGCCCGGACTGCTCGGGCCCGGGAGCGACGTCCCGGTGCTCGTCCCGGACGACGCGGTGCTGGGCGCCGGCCTGCGCCGGGTCGACGTCCAGGACCGGCACGCGCTCGACGCGCCCGTCGCCGTCGCCCCGGAGGACCGCGCCTACCTGCTGTTCACCTCCGGCTCGACCGGGCGGCCCAAGGGCGTGCCGCTCACCCACGGCAACACCGCGCACTACTTCGACCTGCTCGACCGGCGCTACGACTTCAGCCCGGACGACGTGTTCTCCCAGACGTTCGACCTGAACTTCGACTGCTCGCTGTTCGACCTGTTCTGCGCCTGGGGCGCCGGGGCGACCGCCCACTGGGTGCCGCCCCAGGGCTACCGGGACCTGCCCGGCTACCTGGCCGAGCACCGGATGACGGTGTGGTTCTCCACCCCCAGCGGCATCTCGCTGGCCCGCCGCACCGGCGCCCTCACCCCGGGCGCGCTGTCCGGCCTGCGCTGGAGCTTCTTCGCCGGTGAGGCGCTGAAGTGCCAGGACACGGCCGACTGGCAGCAGGCGGCGCCCGGCTCGGTCGTCGAGAACCTGTACGGCCCCACCGAGTTCACCGTCACCATCGCCGCCCACCGCTGGGACCCGCAGCTCTCGCCGGGCCTGGCCGTCAACGGCGTGGTGCCGATCGGGGCCGTCCACGAGGGCCACGAGTACGCCCTGCTGGACGCGGACGGCCGGGTGGTGCCCGACGAGGGCGAACTCTGCATCTCCGGACCGCAGATGGCCCCCGGCTACCTCGACCCCTCCGACGCCGACGGCCGCTTCGTCGAACGCGACGGCCGGACCTGGTACCTCACCGGCGACCGGGTCCGGCGGGTCGGTGATCCGGCCGCCGGCCAGCTCGCCTACCTCGGCCGGATGGACGCGCAGGTCCAGCTCCAGGGCTGGCGGGTCGAGCTCGCCGAGATCGACCACGCGCTGAGCACCGTCGAGGGCGTCACGGAGGCCGTCACGGTGGACGCGGTGACGGACGACGGCACCCAGCTCGTCGTCTTCTACACCGGTCCCGAGGCGGTCCGCCCCGCCGCGTTCGCGAAACAACTGGGAGAGATCATTCCGCAAGGGCTCCTGCCCAAGCGGTATGTACTGCTCGGTGAATTTCCGCTGAACGCCAACCGGAAAGTCGACCGCAAGGAACTGAGGATTCGCGCGGTCGCCCTGATTGCCGCCGGTAAAGAAGCCGGCGGCAGTAGGGGGAACTAGGGGTGGTGTGTCCGGCCCTCCGCTAAGTAGCGTCGTTGGGGATTGAATCCCCCATTCGAGGTCCGCGCCGGCCGATTTGCCCGGCCGGCGCGGCTCCCGGATTCGGCGACAGGAGAATGGCGTTGGACACCCTTTCCTACGGGGATCGAATAACCGCAGAAATAACCGCTGCGGGGAATTCCGGCCGCACCGGACTCGTGCATGAACTGCTGGCCGAAGCGGTGGCCGACTCGGCCGGCTCGACGGCCGTCAGCGACACCGCCGGCAGCTGGACGTACGAGCAGCTGGACACCCACGCCCAGGCGTTCTCCGCCTGGCTGGCCGACCAGGGCCTGCGCCGCGGCGACCGGCTCGTGGTGCAGGTCCCCACCACCCGGGAACTGGTCGCCATGTTCTTCGGCGCCGCCATGCGCGGCGTCGTCTTCGTCCCGCTCAATCCGGGGATGAAGAACTTCCACCTCGGGCCCGTCCTGGAGAACGCGGAGCCGGCCCTGGTGCTGGTGACCGCGGCCGCCGCGGAGAACGTCGAAACCCTCACCGGGGCGGTCGTCCGCGACCAGGACTCGGTCTGGACCGAGATCGAGAAGTACACCGAGGCCGGCGCCCGCACCGAGCACGCCGCGGTCGAACCGGACGACGTGGCCGTCCTCGTCTACACCTCGGGTTCGACCGCCGCCCCCAAGGCGGTGATCTGCCCGCACGCCCAGATCACCTTCGCGTCCGCGGCCATCGAGGACGTCATCGGCTACCGCCCGGGCGACGTGGTCTTCTGCCGCTTCCCGATCTCCTGGGACTACGGCCTCTACAAGGTCCTGCTCTCCGTCCTCGGCCGCTCCGAGATCGTCCTCGCCGACGGCGCCTCCGACCTGGTGCTGCTGCGCCGCATCCGCGAGTCCGGGGCCACCATCGTGCCGATCGTGCCCTCGCTGGCCGCGATGATCGTGCGCCTCGCCGAGCGCGAGGACGACCCGGCGCCGAAGGTCCGGCTCTTCACCAACACCGGTGCCGCACTGCCGCAGGCCACCATCGACGCGCTGCGGGCCAAGTTCCCCGGCTGCCGGGTGGTCCGCCAGTACGGGCAGACGGAGTGCAAGCGCATCACCGTCATGCCGCCCGCGCAGGAGCGCGAGCGTCCCGACGCGGTCGGCCTGCCGCTGCCCGGCACCGAGGTGCTCATCCTGGACGAGGACGGCCGCGAACTGCCCCCCGGGGAGATCGGCGAGATCGTCGCGGTGGGCCCCCACGTCATGCCCGGCTACTGGCGCAACCCCGAGCAGACCGCCCGGGCGTTCCGCACCGACCCCGTCACCGGCGCCCGCCGCCTGCACACCGGCGACTACGGCCGCCTCGACGAGGACGGCTACCTGTACTTCGACGGCCGGCGCGACGACATGTTCAAGCGCAAGGGCGTGCGGATGAGCACCGTCGAGATCGAGTCCGCCGCCACCGACATCGACGGCGTGCGCGCCGCCGCCGTGCTGCCCCCCGAGGGGGAGCGCGACCTCGTCCTGTTCGTCGAGACCGAGCGCGGCCGGGCCGAGGTCCTGCGCGAGCTCAACGCCCGCCTGGAGGCCCAGAAGGTGCCCTCCACCTGCTACGTCGTCGACGCGATACCGCTCACCCAGAACGGCAAGAACGACAAGAAGAAGCTCGTCGAGCTTCTTGAGGGGACCTCCAAGTGACCCGTTACGCCGACCTCGCGGAGCGCTACGGCACTCCGCTGTACGTCTACGACCTCGACCGGGTCCAGGCGGCCAGGGACGACCTCTTCGCCTCGCTCCCGGAGGGCTTCGAGCTCTTCGCCGCGGTCAAGGCCAACCCGCACCCGGAGGTCCTCCGGGCCCTGCGGGAGGGCTCCGACCACGCCTGCCGTGCGGAGATCAGCTCCACCGGCGAGCTCACCGCCGCCCTGACCGCCGGGTTCGACCCGGCGGAGATCCTCTACACCGGCCCCGGCAAGACCGACGGCGAGCTGGACGAGGCGATCGCCAAGGGCGTGCGGACGTTCTCCGTCGAGTCGGCCACCGACCTGGAGCACATCGGCGCCGTCGCCGTGCGCCACGGTGTCGTCGCCGACGCCCTGCTGCGCATCAACAGCGTCTCGGCGAGCGCCACCACCAGCATCCGGATGACCGGCGCCCCCTCGCAGTTCGGCATCGACAGCGAGACCCTCGTCGAGCTGATGCCGCGGCTGCGCGCGGTGCAGGGCGTCCGCCTCGCCGGCGCCCACTTCTTCCCGCTGAGCAACGCCCGCGACGAGGACTCCCTCATCGGCGAGTTCCGCAACACCGTCGCCGTCGCGGCCAAGACCTTCGCCGACACCGGCATCGAACCGCGGTTCCTGGACATCGGCGGCGGCTTCTCCGCCCCGTACGCGGTGCCGGGCAAGCGCCCCGTCTACACCCGGCTGCGCGCCGCGCTCACCGAGATCCTCGACGAGCACTTCCCGCGCTGGCGGGAGGGGTTCCCCACGGTGGCCTGCGAGTCCGGGCGCTACCTCGTCGGCGACGGCGGCACGCTGCTCGCCGGGGTGGTCAACATCAAGGAGAGCCGCGGCCGCACCTTCGTCATCCTCGACGCGGGCATCAACACCTTCGGCGGCATGTCCGGCCTCGGCCGCCTGCTCCCGGTCGCCGTCAGCCCCGACCCGCAGGACGCGGACACCACCGAGTGGACCAAGGCCAGCCTGGTCGGCCCGCTCTGCACCCCCGGTGACGTCCTGGGCCGCGACGTGAAGCTGCCGCCGCTGGACGGCGGCGACGTCATCGAGATCCCCAACGCGGGCGCGTACGGGCCCACGTCGAGCCTGCTGATGTTCCTCGGCCGCCCGGCCCCGACCGAGGTCGTGGTGCGCGGCACCGAGGTCGTCTCCGTCTCCCGCATCGAACACGTCAGGACGTACGCATGAGCGAGCTCACCCTGACCGGTACCGCTGCGGTCGCCGCCGGCCCGAACACGACCACCCTGCCCGCCGCCCCCGACCGCCGGGGCGGGACGGTGATCGTCAGCGGGCTCTCCTCGGACGCCCACACCTGGAACCTCGTCTTCCTCCAGCTGCTGATCGAGGAGCTCGGCTACGAGGTCGTCAACCTCGGCCCGACCGTCCCGGACGAGCTGCTGGAGTCGGAGATCCGGGCGCACGACCCGGCCCTCGTGGTGATCAGCAGCGTCAACGGCCATGGCTACCAGGACGGCGTGCGGGTCATCCGCAAGCTCCGCGCCGTCCCCGCCCTGGCCCGCACCCCGATGGTGATCGGCGGCAAGCTGGGCATCTCCGGCGGCAGTGACGAGGCCCGCCTCCAGGAGCTGGTGGACGCCGGCTTCAACGCCGTCTTCGAGGACGGCCGCACGGAGCAGGGCTCCTTCGAGCGCTTCCTGGTGACACTGCCGCAGAAAGCGCTCACGTGACCGAGGAGAACGCCAAGGCCCCCGCCGTCCCGGCGGGAGTCCCCGAGGCCCGGACGGAGACCGTCCCCGCGGACTTCGGCCGCTTCGTGCGCGCCGCGCACGAGGCGGGCCGGCTGGTGGTGCAGCCGCGCATGGGGTTCAGCGACCCCGCGCGGATGCGCCGCGGCCTGGCCGCCACCAGGAACGCCCGCGCCACCACCGTCGGCACCCTCACCCTCGACAGCTACACCCGGGTCGGGGACACGGCGGCGGTCGACGAGGCGCTGCGCCTGGGCACCGGCATCAACGGCTACCCGATCGTCAACTACAGCCGCGAGCAGACCCGGGAGGTCCTCGCCGGGCTGCACGGCCCCGGCTTCCCGGTGCAGGTCCGGCACGGCTCCGCGAAGCCGTTCCACATCTTCGAGGCGCTCGTGCGGGCCGGCCTCAGCGCCACCGAGGGCGGCCCCGTCTCCTACTGCCTGCCGTACGGGCGCACCCCGCTCGACCAGTCGGTCCGCGAGTGGGACCGCTCCAGCAGGCTCTTCTCGCAGTTGCGCGAGAGCGGTGTCGAACCGCACCTGGAGTCCTTCGGCGGCTGCATGCTCGGGCAGCTCTGCCCGCCGAGCCTGCTGGTGGCGATCAGCGCCCTGGAAGCGCTCTTCTTCCACCGCTGCGGCATCCGCAGCATCTCGGTCAGCTACGCCCAGCAGACCCACCCGGAGCAGGACGTCGAGGCGGTCGCCGCCCTGCGCGCCCTGTGCGCGCGGCTGCTGCCGGACACCGTCTGGCACGTGGTGATCTACACCTACATGGGGGTGTACCCGACCACCGACGCCGGTTCCTACGCGCTGCTCGGCGAGGCGGCCCGGCTGGCGGCGCGGACCGGCTCGGAACGCATCATCGTGAAGACCGTCGCGGAGTCCCGGCGCATCCCCACCATCGAGGAGAACGTCGCGGCGCTGGAGTACGCCTCGGACGTGGCGGCCGCCGAGGCCGCCGTCCCGGCCCTCGGCGCGGGGGCGGGTGACCGGCAGGGCGGCGGCCCCCGGCCCGACTCCCAGACCTACACCGAGGCCGCGGCCCTCGTCGACGCGGTGCTGAACCTCCACGACGACGTGGGCCAGGCACTGCTGCTCGCCTTCAAGCGCGGGTACCTCGACGTCCCCTACTGCGTGCACCCCGACAACATGGGGCGCACCCGCAGTTTCATCGACGGCACCGGGCGGCTCCGCTGGGCGACCACCGGGGCCCTGCCGATCGGGCGCGTCGCGGAGGCTTCGGGGAACCGGAGGGTGACGTCCCGTGAACTCCTGGACGCGCTCACGTACATACAGCGCACCTTCGACGACGAGGCCTTCCGGAGCCCGCTGCCCGGATAGCGGTGGCCCTCCGGTCCGGCTCCCGGCATAGGGGCCGTTAGGGGTGTGGCCCGCCTGATCCCTGTCGTTAGTTTTGGGGCGTATTGCCGTCCGGAGCGTGGAGGGCCTACCGCCCGGAGCCCGGGGCGTCTGCCGCCCGACCCTTTCGCCTGCCAGCAACTGGATGAGTAGTGGAGTGCGCGGAATGAGCGAGTCCGAAAACTTGGTTCACCAGACGGGTGGCGCGCCGGTGCAGGACTGCAGCGCGCTGGCCCGCCGTCTGTCGGGGCTGAAGCCGGCCGAGCAGCTGCGCGCTGCGGTGGCACTGGTCGGCGAGCAGGTCGTCGAGACGCTGCGGCACGCCGGCGCCGAGGTGCCGCGTGTCGTCGACGAGAACCGCCCCTTCCTGGAACTGGGCTTCGACTCGCTCGCCGCGGTCGACCTCCACGCGCGGCTGGCCGCGGCGACCGGGCTCGACCTGCCGGTCACCCTCGCCTACGACCACCCCTCGACCGCCGCGCTCGCCGCCTTCCTGCGGGGCACCGCGCTCGGCCTGGTCGCGGAGACCGTGGTCGCCGAGCGGATCGGCGACCACGACGACCCGATCGCGATCGTCGGCATCGGCTGCCGCTACCCGGGCGACCTCGGCTCGCCCGAGGACCTCTGGGGCCTGCTGATGGACGAGGCCGAGGTGATCGGCCCGTTCCCCAGGGACCGCGGCTGGGACGTCGACGGCATGTACGACCCCGAGCCCGGCGTGCCCGGCAAGAGCTACGTGCGCGAGGGCGGCTTCCTCTCCGAGGCCACCCTCTTCGACGCCGAGTTCTTCGGGATCAGCCCGCGCGAGGCGGTCGGCATGGAGCCGCAGCAGCGGCTCGTCCTGGAGACCGCCTGGGAGGCCCTGGAGCGGGCCGGCATCGCCCCGCAGACCCTGCGCGGCGGCCGCACCGGCGTCTACGTCGGCGCGGAGGTGCACGACTACGGCACCCGCATCCAGGACGCCCCGGACGGCCTGGCCGGCTACCTGATGACCGGCAACACCCCGAGCGTCATCTCCGGCCGGCTCGCCTACCTGCTCGGCCTCGAAGGCCCCGCGATGACCCTGGACACCGCCTGCTCCGGCTCCCTGGTCGCGCTCCACCTGGCCGCCAACTCGCTGCGCCAGGGGGAGAGCACGCTCGCCCTGGCCGGTGGTGTCACGGTCATGGGCAGCCCCGGCATGTTCAGCGCCTTCAGCGCGCAGCGCGGCCTCGCCCCCGACGGCCGCTGCAAGCCGTTCGCGGCGGCGGCGGACGGCACCGGCTTCTCCGAGGGCGTCGGCATCTTCGTGCTGGAGCGGCTCTCCGACGCGCGTCGCAACGGCCGCCGGGTCCTCGCGCTGCTCCGCTCCTCCGCGATCAACCAGGACGGCGCCAGCAACGGGCTCACCGCCCCCAGCGGCCCCTCGCAGCAGCGCCTCATCCTCCAGGCCCTGGCCAACGCGGGCCTCACCTCCGCCGACGTCGACGCCATGGAGGCGCACGGCACCGGCACCACCCTGGGCGACCCGATCGAGGCCCAGGCCGTCCTCGCCACCTACGGCCAGGGCCGCCCGGCCGACCGGCCGCTGCTCCTCGGCTCCATCAAGTCCAACCTGGGCCACACCCAGGCCGCCGGCGGCGTCGCCAGCGTCATCAAGATGGTGATGGGCATGCAGCACGGCATGCTGCCCAAGAGCCTCCACGTGGACGCGCCGAGCCCGCACGTCGACTGGTCCACGGGCCGGGTCGAGCTGATCACCGAGACCAGGCCGTGGGTGGCCGCCGAGGGGCAGCCCCGCCGGGCCGGCATCTCCGCGTTCGGCATCAGCGGCACCAACGCGCACGTGATCATCGAGGAGGCCCCGCCGGCCGAGAAGGCGGAGGCCGCGGCGCCCGCCGAGCCCGTCGCCGAGTACCCCGGCACCCTCGTCCCGTGGCTGGTCTCCGGCCGCGGCGCGGAGGCCCTGCGGGGCCAGGCCGTCCGCCTCGCGGGCTTCGCCTCCGGCTCCGACGCCCCGCCCGCCGAGGTCGGCCACGCGCTGTCCACCACCCGTGACCACCACACCGACCGCGCCGTCGTCCTCGCCGCCGACCGGGACTCCTTCGTGGCGGGGCTGACCGCGCTCGCCGAGGGCGTCCAGGTGCCCGGCGTGGTGTCCGGCCACACGGGCCCCGGCCTGCTCGCCTTCCTCTTCACCGGCCAGGGCGCCCAGCGCCTCGGCATGGGCCGTGAGCTGTACGACACCTTCCCGGTGTTCGCGGACGCGCTGGACGACGCCGCGGACATCCTGGACCTCCAGCTGGAGACCCCCCTCCTCGACGTGGTGTTCGCCGAGCCCGGCAGCCCCGAGGCCGCGCTCCTGGACCAGACCGCCTACACCCAGACGGCGCTCTTCGCCGTCGAGGTGGCGCTCTTCCGCCTGCTGGAGTCCTTCGGCGTGCGCCCCGACCACCTGGCCGGCCACTCCGTCGGCGAGATCGCCGCCGCGCACGTCGCGGGGGTCTTCTCGCTGGAGGACGCCTGCGTCCTGGTGGCCGCCCGCGGCCGGCTGATGCAGGCGCTGCCGGCCGGCGGCGTCATGGCGGCGGTCCGCGCCGCCGAGGCGGACGTGCTGCCGCTGCTGGCGGGCCGCGAGCACGAGGCCGGGATCGCCGCGGTCAACGGCCCGGCCTCCGTGGTGATCTCGGGTGCCGAGGCCGCGGTGGACGAGATCGTCGCCGCGCTGGCGGAGCAGGGCATCAGCGGAAAGCGGCTGACGGTCTCCCACGCTTTCCACTCGCCGCTGATGGAGCCGATGCTGGAGGAGTTCCGGCGGGTGGTGCGGGCCGTCCGCTTCGGCGAGCCGCAGATCTCCGTCGTCTCCAACGTCACCGGCCGGCTCGCCACCGGCGAGGAGCTGCGCGACCCCGAGTACTGGGTGCGCCACGTCCGCGAGGCCGTGCGCTTCGCCGACGGCGTCCGCGCGCTTGAGGAGGCGGGTGTCACCACCTACCTCGAACTCGGCCCCGACGGCGTGCTCACCGCCATGGCGCAGCCCTGCCTCCAGCACTCCGACGAGGCCCTCCTCGCCCCGGTCCTGCGCCGGGACCGCCCGGAGGAGCGCGAGCTGCTCACCGCGCTCGCCCACGTCCACACCCGCGGGAACGCGGTGGACTGGACGCCGTTCTTCCCGAACGCCGTCTCCCCGGCCCTCGACCTGCCGACGTACGCCTTCCAGCGCCGCCGCTACTGGCTGGACGCGGGCACGTCCCAGACCGACCCGGCCTCCGTCGGCCAGCTCGCCGTCGACCACCCGCTGCTCGGCGCGGGCGTCCAGCTGCCCGGCACCGACGGCGTCGTGCTCACCGGCCGCCTGGACCTGCGCAACACCCCCTGGCTCGCCGACCACGCCATCCGCGGGCAGGTCCTGCTCCCGGGCACGGCCTTCGTGGAGCTGGCCGTCCGGGCCGGTGACCAGGTCGGCTGCCAGGCCCTGGAGGAGCTGACCCTGCAGGCCCCGCTCATCCTCCCGGAGACCGGCGGGGTCGCGGTCGGCATCGTGGTCGGCCCGGCCGACGACTCGGGCCGCCGCACCCTGGCGATCCACTCCCGCGCCGGCGACGACGCCTCCTTCGACGCGTCCTGGACCCAGCACGCCCAGGGCGTCCTCGCCCCGGAGGCCGGCCCGGCCGCCCCGGCGGAGCTCACCGCCTGGCCGCCGCAGGAGGCCACCGCGCTCGACCTCTCCGGCGCCTACGCCCGGATGGCCGAGCAGGGCTACGACTACGGCCCGGTCTTCCAGGGGCTGCGGGCCGCCTGGCGGCGCGGCGACGAGATCTTCGCCGAGATCGCCCTGCCCGAGGGCGAGCAGCCCGTCGCGGCCGCGTTCGGGCTGCACCCGGCGCTCCTCGATGCCGCCCTCCAGGCCGCCGACCTGGCGTTCCCCGACGCCGGGACCGACGACGACGCGACCCTGCTGCCCTTCGCCTGGAACGACGTCACCCTGCACGCGGTGGGCGCGGACAGGCTCCGGGTGCGCATCGCGGTCGACGGCCGGGAGAAGTCCTCGCTGCTGATCGCCGACGGCACGGGCCGGCCGGTCATGTCGGTCGGCTCGGTGCTGGCCCGTCCGGTCTCCTCCGCCCAGCTCTCCTCGACCGGCGCCGGCCCGCTCTACCGCCTCTCCCTCAAGGAGCTCGCGGTGGATGCGGGTGTGGTGCGGGAGGGTCGTTGGGTGGCGCTGGGCGCCGGGGTGCCCGGTGTGGAGCCGGTTGCGGACCTGGGGTCCGCGGCGGGTGCGGACGTGGTGCTGCTGCCGGTGGGCGGCGACGACGTGCGGGAGGCCGTCTCCGGTGTGCTGGCGACGGTTCAGTCCTGGCTGGCGGACGGCGGGTTCGAGTCGGCGCGGCTGGTGGTGCTGACGGAGGCCGGTTCGCTGGCCGGCGGTGCGGCGGCCGGTCTGGTCCGGTCGGCGCAGGCCGAGGAGCCCGGGCGGTTCGTGCTGGTGGAGCTGGCCGGCGGTGACGCGTCGCTGTTGGCGGCCGCGGTGGCGTCGGGTGAGCCGGAGCTGGCCCTGCGTGAGGGCGGGGTGTTCGTGCCGCGGCTGGCGCGGGCCGAGGCCGGGTCGGGGTCGCCGTTCGACGGTGCCGGGACGGTGCTGGTGACCGGTGGTACGGGTGGTCTGGGTGCGGTGGTGGCCCGGCACCTGGTGACCGGGCACGGTGTGCGGAGCCTGGTGCTGGTGAGCCGTCGTGGTGAGGCCGCGCCGGGTGCGGTGGAGCTGCGGGACGAACTGCTGGGTCTGGGTGCGGAGTCG
>NZ_CP026498.1:6296958-6302092 GCF_002953255.1 Streptomyces sp. CB01881 | reverse complement strand
CCGCACCGCAGGAGCGTCCGCTGGCCGGGGTGGTGCACACGGCCGGTGTGGTGGACGACGGCACGATCGGCTCGCTGACCGCGGAGCGGGTGGACGCGGTGCTGCGGCCGAAGGCCGACGCGGCCCGGCACCTGCACGAGCTGACCCGGGACCTCGACCTCAAGGCCTTCGTCCTGTTCTCCTCCGCCGCGGGCACGCTGGACGGCGCCGGCCAGGGCAACTACGCCGCGGCCAACGCCTACCTCGACGCCCTCGCGCGCCAGCGCCGGTCGGAGGGCCTGCTGGCCCACTCGCTGGCCTGGGGTCTCTGGGACACCGGCACCGGCATGGGCGGCAACCTCAGCCGCGCCGACATCGAGCGCCTCAACTCCTCCGGGATGGTGGGCCTCTCGGCGCAGGAGAGCCTCGCCCTGTTCGACGCCGCGCTGGCCACCGACGAGCCCGTCCTCCTTCCCGTCCGCCTCGACCAGGCGGACCTGCGGGCCCGCGCCGACGGCGTCCCGGCGGTCCTGCGCGACCTCGTCCGGACGACGGCCCGCCGCGCCGCCGAGAAGAGCGGCGCCGAGCGGGCCGGGTCCCCGATCGCCCAGCGGCTCGCCGGGCTCTCCGCGGACGAGCGCACCCGGGTCCTGCTTGACCTGGTGCGCACGCACGTCGCCGCCGTCCTGCACCACGAGAGCGGCGCGGCCATCGACAGCAAGCGCGCCTTCACCGAGATCGGCTTCGACTCCCTGTCGGCGGTCGACCTGCGCAACCGGCTCAACCAGGAGACCGGCCTGCGGCTGCCCGCCACGCTCGTCTTCGACTACCCGACGCCCCAGGCGCTCGCGGACCACATCAAGGAGACCGTGGTCGGGGCCGACACCCCGGCCGTCGAGGCGGCCCCCGCCGTGGTCCTCAACGACGACGAGCCGATCGCGATCGTCGGCATGAGCTGCCGGTTCCCCGGCGACGTCCGTTCGCCCGAGGAGCTCTGGGAGCTGCTGGCCGCCGGCCGCGACGGCATCACCCGGTTCCCCGAGAACCGCGGCTGGGACAACAAGGGCATCTACGACCCCGAGCCGGGCAAGCCGGGCAAGACCTACTCCGACGAGGGCGGCTTCCTGCACGACGCCGCCGACTTCGACGCCGAGTTCTTCGGCATCAGCCCGCGCGAGGCGATGGCCACCGACCCGCAGCAGCGACTGCTGCTGGAGGCGTCCTGGGAGGCGATCGAGCGGGCCGGCATCGACCCGGCCTCGCTCAAGGGCAGCCGGACCGGCGTCTTCGCCGGCGTGATGTACCACGACTACGCCTCCCGTCTCGGGGCCGTCCCCGAGGACCTGGAGACGTACCTGGGCAACGGCAGCCTGGGCAGTGTGGTCTCCGGCCGCGTCTCCTACAGCCTGGGCCTGGAGGGCCCGGCGGTCTCCGTCGACACCGCCTGCTCCTCCTCGCTGGTGGCCCTGCACTGGGCGATCCAGGCGCTGCGCCGGGGCGAGTGCACGCTGGCCCTCGCGGGCGGTGTCACCGTCATGGCGACCCCCGAGACCTTCACCGACTTCAGCCGCCAGCGGGGCCTCGCCAAGGACGGCCGCTGCAAGGCGTTCGCCGAGGCGGCCGACGGCACCGGCTGGGGCGAGGGCGTCGGCGTGCTGCTCGTCGAGCGGCTGTCGGACGCGCGCCGGCTGGGGCACGAGGTGCTGGCCGTGGTCCGGGGTTCGGCGATCAACCAGGACGGTGCGAGCAACGGCCTGACGGCGCCGAACGGTCCGTCGCAGCAGCGGGTGATCCGGGCGGCGCTGGCCGACGCGGGTCTGACGACCACGGACGTGGACGCCGTCGAGGCGCACGGCACGGGCACCACGCTGGGCGACCCGATCGAGGCGCAGGCGCTGATCGCCACCTACGGTCAGGGCCGCCCCGAGGGCAGCCCGCTCTGGCTGGGTTCGGTGAAGTCGAACCTGGGCCACACCCAGGCCGCCGCCGGCGTCGCCGGGATCATCAAGATGGTGCAGGCGATGCGCCACGAGGTGCTGCCGAAGACGCTGCACGTGGACGCGCCGTCCTCGCACGTGGACTGGACGGCGGGCGACGTCGAGCTGCTCGCCGAGGCCCGGCCGTGGGAGCGGAAGGACGGCGTGCCGCGCCGTGCGGGCGTCTCCTCGTTCGGCATCAGCGGCACCAACGCCCACGTGATCCTGGAGGAGGCCCCGGCCGAGGAGGCCGGGGCCACCGAGGGGCAGTGGCCCGACGGTGCACCGGTGCCGCTCGCGGTCTCCGGCCGCACGGAGGCCGCGCTGCGCGCCCAGGCCGAACGGCTGCACGCGTTCGTCTCCGCCGACGCCTCCCGCCTGCTGGACCTCGGCTACTCGTCGTTGACCACGCGTACCGCGCACGCCCGGCGTGCGGTGGTGTTCGGCTCGACGCGCGAGGAGTTCCTGGGCAGCCTGGCGGCGGTCGCCGCCGGCAACGGCGCCGGGGCCGGGGCTGTGCGCCCCGAGGGCCGGACGGCGTTCCTGTTCACCGGCCAGGGCGCGCAGCGCGTCGGCATGGGGCGTGAACTCGCCGGTGTGTTCCCGGTGTTCGCGTCCGCGCTGGACGAGGTGTGTGCGCTGCTGGACGCCGAGCTGGGCGTCTCGCTGCGCGGGGTGATCGCGGGTCACGGCGGTTCGCTGGACGACACGGTGTACACGCAGTCGGCGCTGTTCGCCGTCGAGGTGGCGCTGTTCCGCCTGGTCGAGTCGCTGGGTGTGCGGGCGGACTTCCTGGCCGGGCACTCGGTCGGTGAGATCGCGGCCGCGCACGCGGCCGGGGTGCTGTCGCTGGCCGACGCGTGCAAGCTGGTCGCCGCGCGGGGCCGGCTGATGCAGGCGCTGCCGGCCGGTGGCGTGATGGTCGCCGTCCGCGCCTCCGAGGCCGATGTGCTGCCGCTGCTGAAGGGCCACGAGGCCCAGGCGGGCATCGCGGCGGTCAACGGCCCCGCCTCGGTGGTGGTTTCGGGTGCCGAGAAGGCGGTCCGCAAGATCGTGGAGAAGCTGGAGGAGCGCGCCATCGCCTCCGTCCGGCTGACCGTCTCGCACGCGTTCCACTCGCCGCTGATGGAGCCGATGCTGGACGAGTTCCGCGCGGTCGTCACCGGCCTGGAGTTCGCCGAGCCCAAGCTGGCGGTCGTCTCCAACGTCACCGGCCGCATCGCCGCCGGCGATGACCTGCGCGACCCCGAGTACTGGGTGCGCCACGTCCGCCAGGCGGTCCGCTTCGCCGACGGCATCCGCTCCCTCGAAGAGGCGGGCGTGACCCGCTTCCTGGAGCTGGGCCCGGACGGGATCCTCACCGGCATGGCCCACGCCTGCCTGGCCGAGCCCGGCGACGCCCTGCTCGTGCCCGCCCTGCGCAAGGGCCGCGACGAGGCCCCGGCCCTGCTGGCCGCCCTCGCCGCCGTGTTCGAGGCCGGCACGGACGTCGACTGGACGGCCGTCTTCCGGGGAACCGGCGCCCGCCGCACCGACCTGCCGACCTACGCCTTCCAGCACGAGCACTACTGGCTCGACGCCGTGGCCGCCGCCGGGGACGCCGCGTCCCTGGGACAGGCCGCGACGGAGCACCCCTTCCTCGGTGCCGCCGTCGAACTCCCGGACTCCGACGGCTACCTGTTCACGGGCCGGGTCGGTCTCGACTCGCACCCGTGGCTGGCCGACCACGCGGTCGCCGGCGCCGTCCTGCTGCCGGGCACCGCGTTCGTCGACCTGGCCGTCCACGCGGGCCTGCACTCCGGTCACGGCTTCCTGGAGGAGCTGACCCTCCAGGCGCCGCTGGTCTTCCCGGAGCGCGCCGGCTGCCAGCTGCGGGTCGTCGTCGGTGACCCGGAGGAGGCGAGCCGACGCCCGTTCTCGGTCTACTCCCGGCCGGAGGAGACGGCGGGTGAGCGCCTGTGGCTGAAGCACGCCACCGGCACGCTGACGAACGCCTCGCCCGAGGCGGGTGCGGGCCTGGGGGTCTGGCCGCCGAAGGGCGCCGAGGCGGTCGACCTGGACGGCCTCTACGCCGAACTGGCCGGCGACGGCCTGGCCTACGGCCCGGTCTTCCAGGGCCTGCGGGCCGCCTGGAAGCGCAACGGCGAGATCTTCGCCGAGATCGCCCTCCCGGAGGAGGCACACGTGGACGCGGCCGCCTTCGGCCTGCACCCCGCGCTGCTCGACTCCGCGCTGCACGCCACCGAGCTGCTCGACAACTCCCCGCGCGGCACCGACGGGGCCTCGCTGCCCTTCGCCTGGTCCGACGTCTCCCTGCTCACGCCGGGCGTCACCGGGCTGCGGGTGAAGGTCTCCTCCTCGGCGCCGAACGAGTCGTCGCTGGTCATCGCCGACAGCGCGGGCCTGCCCGTGATGACGGTGGGCTCGATGGTGGCCCGGCCGGTGTCGGTCGAGCAGATCGAGGCGGCGCGCGGCGGCGACAACCGCACGGTGTACCGGACGGAGTGGGTGGCCGACCCGCTGGACCCCGCGGTGCCGATGGAGGGCCGCTGGGCCGTGGTCGGTCCCCAGGCGGACGTCTGGGCGTCCCAGTGGGGCCTGGAGGCGGCCCCGGAGCTCGGCGCGGTCACCGGCGCGAAGGTCGTGCTGCTGCCGGCCGGCGGGCCGGACGACAGCCCCGCCGGGGTGCGGGCGGAGACGTCCCGCGTGCTGGAGGTGCTGCGGTCCTGGCTGGCGGACGACCGGTTCGAGTCGTCGCGGCTGGTGGTGCTGACGGACGCCGGTTCGCTGGCGGGTGGCGCGGTGGCCGGTCTGGTCCGGTCGGCGCAGGCCGAGGAGCCCGGGCGGTTCGTGCTGGTGGAGCTGGCCGGCGGCGACGCCGCGCTGCGCCTGCTGCCCGCCGCGGTGGCGTCGGGTGAGCCGGAGCTGGCCCTGCGTGAGGGCGGGGTGTTCGTGCCGCGGCTGGCGCGGGCCGAGGCCGGGTCGGGGTCGCCGTTCGACGGTGCCGGGACGGTGCTGGTGACCGGTGGTACGGGTGGTCTGGGTGCGGTGGTGGCCCGGCACCTGGTGACCGGGCACGGTGTCCGGAGCCTGGTGCTGGTGAGCCGTCGTGGTGAGGCCGCGCCGGGTGCGGTGGAGCTGCGGGACGAACTGCTGGGTCTGGGTGTCGGTGCTGGTGG
>NZ_CP026498.1:6222903-6296948 GCF_002953255.1 Streptomyces sp. CB01881 | reverse complement strand
CGCAGGAGCGTCCGCTGGCCGGGGTGGTGCACACGGCCGGTGTGGTGGACGACGGCACGATCGGCTCGCTGACCGCGGAGCGGGTGGACGCGGTGCTGCGGCCGAAGGCCGACGCCGCCTGGCACCTGCACGAGCTGACCCGGGACCTCCCGTTGCGCGCGTTCGTCCTGTTCTCGTCGGTGGCGGGCACGCTGGACGGCGCCGGCCAGGGCAACTACGCCGCGGCCAACGCCTACCTCGACGCCCTCGCCCGCCATCGCTGGCTGGACGGCCTGCCGGCCCTCTCGCTGGCCTGGGGTCTCTGGGACACCGGCACCGGCATGGGCGGCAACCTCAGCCGCACCGACGTCCAGCGGATCAACTCCTCCGGCGTGGTGGGCCTCTCGGCGCAGGAGAGCCTCGCCCTGTTCGACGCCTCGGTGGGCGCCGACGAGGCGGTGCTGCTGCCCGTCAAGCTGGACCCGGCGGGCCTGCGGGCCCGCACCGGCGGGGTCCCCGCCATGCTGCGCACCCTGGTCCCGACGGCCGAGCCCCGCGCGCCCCGGGCGGCGAAGGCCGGTCCGGCCGCCGCGCCCGCGGCGGACGAGAGCCTGGAGTCCCAGCTCGCCGGCCTCTCGCAGGACGAACAGCTCCACCTGCTCCAGAACCTGATCTGCGCGCACGTGGCCGCCGTCCTGGGCCACACCAACGCCGCCACGGTGGACCCGGCGCGCTCCTTCCAGGAGGTCGGCTTCGACTCGCTCACGGCCGTCGAACTGCGCAACCGGCTCAACAAGGCCACCGGGCAGCGACTGCCCGCGACGCTGATCTTCGACTACCCGAGCCCGGTGGCGCTCTCGAAGTACCTGCTCACCGAACTGCTCCCGGACATCCCCGAGGTGGCGGCCGGCTCCGGCACGGAGCCGGACGAGGAGGCCTTCCGCCAGGCGATCGGCACCCTCTCGCTCGCCCGTGTCCGGGAGGCCGGGCTGCTCGACTCGCTGCTCGCGCTCGCCGCCCCCGGCGGGACCGCGCAGCAGCAGGACGACACCGCGCAGGCGGACCAGAGCGAATCGATCATGGCGATGGACGTCGAGGCCCTGTTGGCCGAGGCGGCCCGGCGCAGCGACTCCGAGTGACCGAGGAAGGCATAGGACTGTGAGTACTTCTGTCGAGCAGATAGCCGACGCGCTGCGCAAGTCGTTGCTGGAGAACGAGCGGCTGCGCCGGCGGCACGACCAGGTCACCGCCGCGGCGCAGGAGCCGATCGCCATCGTCGGGATGAGCTGCCGCTTCCCCGGCGGGGTCGAGAACGCGGACGACCTGTGGCGGCTGGTGGCCGAGGGCCGGGACGCCGTCACCGGGTTCCCCGAGGACCGGGGCTGGGACCTCGAAGGCGTCTTCGACACCGACGCCTCGCGGTCGGGCAAGACGTACGCCAAGGAGGGCGGGTTCCTGCACGACGCCCCGCTGTTCGACGCGCCGTTCTTCAGCATGAGCCCGCACGAGGCGTCCGCCACGGACCCGCAGCAGCGGATGGTGCTGGAGGCGTCCTGGGAGGCCTTCGAGCACGCCGGGATCGACGTGCACACGCTGCGCGGCAGCCAGACCTCGGTGTTCGTCGGCGTCATGGCCGCCGACTACCACGCGCGGCCCGGCACGGTCGCCGAGGGCGCGGAGGGCTTCCTGGTCGTCGGCACCGACAGCAGCGTCGTGTCGGGGCGGGTGTCGTACAGCCTGGGCCTGGAGGGCCAGGCCATCTCGATCGACACCGCATGCTCGTCCTCCCTGGTGGCGGTCCACCTGGCGGCCCAGTCGCTGCGGCAGGGCACCTCCACGCTGGCCCTGGCCGGCGGTGTGACGGTGATGTCGACGCCGCGCACGTTCGTCGAGTTCAGCCGCCAGCGCGGCCTCGCGCCCGACGGGCGCTGCAAGTCCTTCGCCGAGGCCGCCGACGGCACCGGCTGGTCGGAGGGCGTGGGCATGCTCGTCCTGGAGCGCCTCTCCGACGCGCGCCGCAACGGGCACCGGGTGCTGGCCGTGGTGCGCGGCTCCGCCCTCAACCAGGACGGCGCCAGCAACGGTCTCACCGCACCCAACGGCCCCTCCCAGCAGCGCGTCATCCGCGCCGCGCTCGCCAACGCCCGGCTCTCCGCGGCCGAGGTCGACGTGGTGGAGGCGCACGGCACCGGCACCCGCCTCGGCGACCCGATCGAGGCGCAGGCACTGCTCGCCACCTACGGCCGGGAGCGGCCGCAGGGGCAGCCGCTCTGGCTCGGCTCGATCAAGTCCAACATGGGCCACACCCAGGCGGCGGCGGGCGCCGCGGGCATCATCAAGATGGTCCAGGCGATGCGCCACGGCGTGCTGCCGAAGACCCTGCACGTGGACGCGCCGACCTCCCAGGTGGAGTGGGAGGCGGGCGCCGTCGAGCTGCTGGCCGAGCCCCGGCCGTGGGAGAAGGCGGACGGTGAGCTCCGCCGGGCCGGAATCTCGTCCTTCGGCATCAGCGGCACCAACGCGCACGTGATCATCGAGGAGGCGCCGGCCGAGGAGGACGCCGCCGTCCAGGACACCCCGGCCCGCGGCGACGCGGGGGACACCGGCACCGACGAGCCCCGGGCCTGGACGGCCGACGGCTCCGCCGCGCTGCCGTTCGTGCTCTCCGCCCGGGACGAACCCGCCCTCCGCGCCCAGGCGGAGCGCCTCCTGCGCCACCTGGAGGAGACGGCCGACGCCCGCGCCCTGCCGGACACCGCCCACTCCCTGGCCCTGTCCCGCGCGGCCCTCGAACACCGGGCCGTGCTGACCGCCGCCGACGACGCGGACCTGCGCGCCGGCCTGCGCGCCCTCGCCGACGGCGAGGAGTCCGCGGCCCTGACTCGCGGCGTGGCGGGCCGGGAACCCCGCACCGTCCTCGTCCTGCCCGACCACGCCGGCGCCCCCGGCGCCGGGCCCGCCGCCTGGGCGCCGGTCGCCCGCGCGCTGGCCGCCGCCTCCCCGCTCTTCGCCGAGCGGCTGCGGACGGTGGCCGCCGCGCTGCGCACCCACACCGGCTGGGACCTCACCGCGGTGGTCGCGGGAGCGCAGACGGCGCCGACCCCGGACCGGCCCGACGTCGCGCGGGCCGGCGCCTACGCCGTCCAGGTCGCGCTCGCCGCCCTGTGGCGCGCGCACGGCCTGCGCCCCACCGCCGTGGTCGGCCACGGCAGCGGCGCGATCGCCGCCGCCCAGCTGGCCGGTGCGCTCGCACCGGAGGAGGCCGCGCGGCTCGCCGCGGACGCCACCGCCGAGCCGCCGGCCGCGGCCGGCGGCTCGGCCGCCGTCCAGCTCCACCTCACCCGGACGGACGAGGAGTTCGCCCGGGCGGTACGGACCCTGGTGGAGAACGGCCACACGCTCTTCGTCGACGCCGGCCCGGCCCCCCTGCCGGCCGACACCGTCCTGGCGGCGGCCACCGCCGACGTCCCCACCGCCGTGATCGCCCCGCCGGGGCAGGGCGCCCCCGTCGAGGACTTCACCGGGGCGCTCGGCCGGGCACACACCCTGGGCGTCCCGGTGGACTGGCAGGCGTTCCACGCCGGCCGCGGCGCCCGCCGGGTGGACCTGCCGACCTACGCCTTCCAGCACGAGCGCTACTGGCCCGAGTCCGTGGCCGACGCCGGCGACCCGGCCGCGCTCGGCCTGGCGGCGGCCGACCACCCGCTGCTCGGCGCCACCGTCGCCATCGCCGGCGCCGACGAGGCGCTGCTCACCGGGCTGCTCGGTCTGGAGACCCAGCCGTGGCTCGCCGACCACGCCGCGGGCGGCACGGTGCTGCTGCCCGGCACCGCGTTCGTCGAGATGGCGATCCGGGCCGGCGACCAGGTCGGCTACGGCCTGCTGGACGAACTGACCCTGACCGCGCCGCTGGTCCTGCCCCCGCGCGGCGGCGTGCAGCTCCAGGTGTCCGTCGGCGCCCCCGGCGAGGGCGGCGGCCGGCCCGTCCGCATCCACGCCCGCCCCGACGACCGGTCGGCCGACGGCGCCGCGGGCGAGCGCCCCTGGACCGTCCACGCCACCGGCACGCTGCTGCCGGGCCAGGGCGGGCCGTCCTTCGACCTGACCGCCTGGCCGCCGAAGGGCGCCGTCGAGATCGACGTGTCGGACGCCTACCAGCGGATGACCGCGCAGGGCTACGGCTACGGGCCCGCCTTCCAGGGGCTGCGGGCCGCCTGGCGGCGCGGCGACGACGTCTTCGCCGAGGTCGCCCTGCCCGAGGACGTGCGGGAGCAGGCCACCCGCTTCGGCCTGCACCCCGCGCTGCTCGACGCGGCCCTGCACGCCGCGGGCCAGGGCGCCGAGGCGGCGGACACCGCGCTGCGTCTCCCCTTCGCCTGGAGCGGCGTGCGCCTGCACGCCACCGGGGCGTCCGCGCTGCGGGTCCGCCTCACGGCCCGGGGCACGGACGCGCTCTCGCTGGAGCTCGCCGACCCGAGCGGCGCGCCCGTCGCCTCCGTCGACTCCCTCGCCCTGCGCGTCGTCACCCCCGAGCAGCTCTCCGCCGCCCCGGCCGCCGCGCACGACGCGCTGTTCCGGCTGGACCGGACGCAGCTCGCGGTGGATGCGGCTGTGGTGCGGGAGGGTCGTTGGGTGGCGTTGGGCGCAGGGGTGTCCGGTGTGGATCCGGTTGCGGACCTCGGGTCCGCGGCGGGTGCGGACGTGGTGGTGCTGCCGGTGGGCGACGGTGACGTGCGGGAGGCCGTCAACCGTGTCCTGGCGACGCTCCAGTCCTGGCTGGCCGACGACCGCTTCGAGGCCTCGAAGCTGGTCGTGCTGACGCAGGCCGGTTCGCCGGCCGGCGGCGCCGTGGCCGGTCTGGTGCGCTCCGCGCAGGCCGAGGAGCCCGGTCGGTTCGTCCTGGTCGAGCCGACCGACGGTGACACCTCCCTGCTGCCCGCCGCCGTCGTCTCCGGCGAGCCCGAACTCGCGCTGTGCGACGGCGCGGTGTTCGCTCCGCGCGTGGTCCGCGCCGAGACCGGTACCGGCTCGCCGTTCGACGGCACCGGAACCGTGCTCGTCACCGGCGGCACCGGCGGCCTCGGCGCCGTCATCGCCCGCCACCTGGTCACCGCACACGGCGTCCGCCACCTCGTACTGGTCAGCCGCCGCGGCGGCAGTGCCCCCGGCGCGAGCGGCCTGCGCGACGAACTCCTCACCCTGGGCGCCGAATCCGTCCGGCTGGAAGCCGCCGACGTCGCCGAGCGTGAGGCCCTGGCCGCCGTCCTCGACCGCATCGGCGAGGCCCACCCGCTGAGCGCCGTCATCCACACCGCCGGCATCGTCGACGACGGAACCATCACCTCGCTCACCCCGGAGCGGGTGGACGCGGTGCTGCGGCCGAAGGCCGACGCGGCCCGGCACCTGCACGAGCTGACCCGGGACCTCGACCTCAAGGCCTTCGTCCTGTTCTCCTCCATCGCGGGCACGCTGGACGGCGCCGGCCAGGGCAACTACGCCGCGGCCAACGCCTACCTCGACGCCCTCGCCCGCGCGCGCCGGTCGGAGGGCCTGCCGGCCCTCTCGCTGGCCTGGGGTCTCTGGGACACCGGCACCGGCATGGGCGGCAACCTCTCCCAGGCCGACATCGACCGCATCGCCGCGGCGGGCGTCCTCGCGCTCGGCGAGGACGAGGGCGTGGCGCTCTTCGACGCGGCGCTGTCGTCCGACGAGCCGGTGCTGCTTCCGGTCCACTGGGACTTCGCCGCCGTCCGGCGCTCGGCCGAGCCGGTCCCGGCGATGCTGCGCGGCCTGGTCCCCGTGGCCACCCGCCGGGCCGCCGCCGGAGCCGACGCGTCCGACGGCCTGCGCGGCCGGCTGCTCCGCCTGGCGGCGGACGAGCGGGACGCCTTCCTGCTCGACCTGGTCCGCGCCGAGGTCGCGGGCGTGCTCGGCCACGGCGGCAAGGACGCCGTGGAGCCGCAGCGCGCCTTCAAGGAGCTCGGCTTCGACTCCCTCGCGGCCGTCAGCCTGCGCAACCGGCTCAACCAGGAGACCGGCCTGCGGCTGCCCGCCACCCTGGTCTTCGACTACCCGGCCTCCGACGTCCTGGCCCGTTTCCTGCGGGACGAACTCGTCGGCACCGAGGAGGAGTCCGGCTCCGAGGCCGCCCCGGCGGTGGTGCTGAACGACGACGAGCCGATCGCGATCGTCGGCATGAGCTGCCGGTTCCCCGGCGACGTCCGTTCGCCCGAGGAGCTCTGGGAGCTGCTGGCCGCCGGCCGCGACGGCATCGGCGGATTCCCCGAGAACCGCGGCTGGGACACCGACGCCATCTACGACCCCGAGCCGGGAAAGCCGGGCAGGACCATCAGCCGCGAGGGCGGCTTCCTCTACGACGCGGCCGACTTCGACGCCGAGTTCTTCGGCATCAGCCCGCGTGAGGCGCTGGCCCTCGACCCGCAGCAGCGGCTGCTGCTGGAGGCGTCCTGGGAGGCGATCGAGCGGGCCGGGGTCGACCCGGCCTCGCTCAAGGGCAGCCGGACCGGCGTCTTCGCCGGCGTGATGTACCACGACTACGCCACCCGTCTCGGCGCCGTCCCCGAGGACGTCAGCGGCTACCTCGGCAACGGCAGCCTGGGCAGCGTGGTCTCCGGCCGGGTCTCCTACAGCCTGGGCCTGGAGGGCCCGGCGGTCTCCGTCGACACCGCCTGCTCCTCCTCGCTGGTCGCCCTGCACTGGGCGATCCAGGCGCTGCGCCGGGGCGAGTGCGACCTCGCGCTGGCGGGCGGTGTCACCGTGATGGCGACCCCGGACACGTTCATCGACTTCACGCGCCAGCGCGGCCTCGCCGCGAACGGCCGGTGCAAGCCGTTCGCCGAGGCGGCCGACGGCACCGGCTGGGGCGAGGGCGTCGGCGTGCTCCTGGTGGAGCGGCTCTCCGCCGCCCGGCGCAACGGCCACCCCGTCCTCGCGGTGGTGCGGGGCTCGGCGGTGAACCAGGACGGTGCGAGCAACGGCCTGACGGCGCCGAACGGCCCGTCGCAGCAGCGGGTGATCCGGGCGGCGCTGGCCGACGCGGGTCTGACGACCACGGACGTGGACGCCGTCGAGGCGCACGGCACGGGCACCACGCTGGGCGACCCGATCGAGGCGCAGGCGCTGATCGCCACCTACGGCCAGGGCCGCCCCGAGGGCAGCCCGCTCTGGCTGGGTTCGGTGAAGTCGAACCTGGGCCACACCCAGGCCGCCGCCGGCGTCGCCGGGATCATCAAGATGGTGCAGGCGATGCGCCACGAGGTGCTGCCGAAGACGCTGCACGTGGACGCGCCGTCCTCGCACGTGGACTGGACGGCGGGCGACGTCGAGCTGCTCGCCGAGGCCCGGCCGTGGGAGCGGAAGGACGGCGTGCCGCGCCGTGCGGGCGTCTCCTCGTTCGGCATCAGCGGCACCAACGCCCACGTGATCCTGGAGGAGGCCCCGGCCGAGGAGGCCGGGGCCACCGAGGGGCAGTGGCCCGACGGTGCACCGGTGCCGCTCGCGGTCTCCGGCCGTACCGAGGAGGCGCTGCGGGCCCAGGCCGAGCGGCTCTGGGCGTTCGTCGCCGCCAACCCCTCGCGGCTGCTGGACCTCGGCTACTCCTCCCTGACCTCGCGCACCACGCACGCCCACCGCGCGGTGGTGCTGGGTTCGACGCGGGCGGAGGTGCTGGCGGGCCTGGCCGCGGTGGGCGAGGGCAAGCCCTCGGACCTGGCGGTCAGGGGCCGGACCGGTGGTGGCCGGACGGCGTTCCTGTTCACCGGCCAGGGCGCGCAGCGCGTCGGCATGGGGCGTGAACTCGCCGGTGTGTTCCCGGTGTTCGCGTCCGCGCTGGACGAGGCGTGTGCGCTGCTGGACGCCGAGCTGGGTGTCTCGCTGCGCGGGGTGATCGCGGGCGAGGCCTTTTCGCTGGACGACACGGTCTACACCCAGTCGGCGTTGTTCGCCGTCGAGGTGGCACTGTTCCGCCTCGTCGAGTCGCTCGGTGTGCGGGCGGACTTCCTGGCCGGGCACTCGGTCGGTGAGATCGCGGCCGCGCACGTGGCCGGGGTGCTGTCGCTGGCCGACGCGTGCAAGCTGGTGGCGGCGCGGGGCCGGCTGATGCAGGCGCTGCCGGCCGGCGGCGTGATGGTCGCCGTCCGGGCGTCCGAGGCCGATGTGCTGCCGCTGCTGAAGGGCCATGAGGCCGAGGCGGGCATCGCGGCGGTCAACGGGCCTTCCTCGGTGGTGGTTTCGGGCGCCGAGAAGGCGGTCCGCAAGGTCATGGAGAAGCTGGAGGCGGCGGGCGCCGGCGTCAAGCAGCTGACGGTGTCGCACGCGTTCCACTCGCCGCTGATGGAGCCGATGCTGGAGGAGTTCCGGGCCGTGGTCCGGGGCCTGTCCTTCGCCGAGCCCAAGGTCGCCGTCGTCTCCAACGTCACCGGCCGCATCGCCGCCGGCGATGACCTGCGCGACCCCGAGTACTGGGTGCGCCACGTCCGCCAGGCCGTGCGCTTCGCCGACGGCATCCGCTCCCTCGAAGAGGCGGGCGTGACCCGCTTCCTGGAGCTGGGCCCGGACGGGGTCCTCACCGGCATGGCCCAGGCCTGCCTGGCCGAGCCCGACGACGCCCTGCTCGTGCCCGCCCTGCGCAAGGGCCGTGACGAGGTCCGCACCTTCCTCGCCGCCGTCGCGGACGCCTACGTCAGCGGCTGGGGGCTCGACGGCGAAGGCCTCTTCCAGGGGTCCGGCGCCCGCCGCACCGACCTGCCGACGTACGCCTTCCAGCACGAGCGCTACTGGCTCGACGCGGCGCCCGCCGCGGTGGACGCCTCCGCCCTCGGCCTGCGGCCCACCGCGCACCCGCTGCTCGGTGCCGCCGTCGAACTCCCCGACTCCGACGGGGTGGTGCTCACCGGCCGGCTCTCCGTGGCCGCGCAGCCCTGGCTCGCCGACCACGCCGTGGCCGGCACCGTCCTGCTGCCGGGCGCCGCGTTCGTGGAGCTGGCCGTCCGGGCCGGTGACCAGGTCGGCTCCGGCCGCCTGGAGGAGCTGACGCTGACCGCCCCGCTGGTCCTGCCCGAACAGGGCGCGGTCCAGGTCCAGGTGGCCGTCGGCGCGCCGGACGAGGACGGGCAGCGGCCGGTCCGCGTGCACGCGCGGCCCGAGGGCGCCGGCCCGGACGGCGAGTGGACCGTCCACGCGAGCGGCGTCCTGCTGCCCGGCGACCAGCCGGCCGAGGAGGGCGCGGACCTGACGGTCTGGCCGCCCGCCGGGGCCGAGGAGCTCCCCGTGGCGGACGCCTACGACGAACTGGCCGGGCAGGGCTACGGCTACGGCCCGGTCTTCCAGGGCCTGCGCAGGGCCTGGCGCAGCGGAGACGACGTCTTCGCGGAGGTGGAACTGCCCGAGCAGGCCCACGCGGACGGTGCGGCCTTCGGCCTGCACCCGGCCCTGCTCGACGCGGCCCTGCACGCCACGCTGCTGCCGGGTGCCGCCGTGGACGACGACGATCCGGCCTCGGGCCCGCGGCTCCCGTTCTCGTGGAACGGCGTGACGCTGTTCTCGGCGGGTGCCACGGCGCTGCGGGTCCGGCTGCGGGTCTCCGGGCCCGAGGTGGTCGCCGTCGACGCCGCCGACCCGTCCGGTGCGCCGGTCGTCTCGGTGCGCTCCCTGGTGGCGCGCGCCGTTCCGGCCGAGCAGCTCGCCCCGGCCGGGGACGCCGCCGGCGCGATGTACCGGATCTCGTGGCGGACGGCCGCCGCCCCCGCCACCGTCCCGGACGTCCGCTGGGCCGTCCTCGGCGCCGGCGAGCCCGATGCCGGGGCGCTCGGTGCCGGTGCCGGGGTCTGGGCCGACGCCGCCGGGCTGATCCGGGCGCTGGACGAGGGCGCCACCGCGCCCGAGGTGATCGTCGTGCACGACCCGGCCACCGCTGCCGGCGAGCCGCGGGCCGTCGTCCGTCGCACCGCCGGGCTGCTCGGCCGGCTCCTCGCCGACGACCGGCTCGACGGCGCCCGCCTGGTCGTCCTCACCGGGGGCGCGGTCGCCGCCGCCGCCGGGGACGCCGTGCCGGACCTCGCCCACGCACCGCTGTGGGGCCTGCTGCGCTCGGTCCAGGAGGAGTACCCGGAGCGGCTGACCATCGTCGACGCCGACCCGGCGGACGGCTTCGGGCCGCTGCCCGCGGCCGTGGCCCTCGGCGCACCGGAGGTGGCGGTCCGCGACGGCTCGCTGCTGGTCCCGCGACTGGTCCGGGCGGAACCGCCGGCGGCCGACGCGGCCACGGGTGACTCCGAGCCGGCCTTCGACCCCGACGGGACGGTGCTGATCACCGGTGGCACCGGCGGCCTGGGCACCGTCCTGGCCCGCCACCTGGTCTCCGGGTACGGCGTGCGGCACCTGCTGCTGCTCAGCCGGCGCGGGGAGCGGGCGGCCGGGGTCCCGGCGCTCCGTGACGAACTGCTGGAGCTGGGCGCCAAGAGCGTCACCGTCCGGGCCTGCGACGTCACCGACCGGGCGGCCCTGGCCGAGGTGCTGGACGCCGTCCCCGACGCGCACCCGCTGTCCGGGGTCCTGCACACGGCGGGCGTCCTGGACGACGGCACCTTCGCGTCCCTGACGCCGGAGCGCTACGACGCGGTGCTGCGGCCCAAGCTCGACGCCGCCGCCCTCCTGGACGAGCTGACGGCCGGTCACCCGGTCCGCACGTTCGTCCTCTTCTCCTCGCTGGCCGGCACCGTCGGCAGCGCCGGCCAGGCCAACTACGCCGCGGCCAACGCCTACCTGGACGCCCTGGCGCAGCACCGCAGGGCGGCCGGCCGCCCCGCGGTCTCGCTGGCCTGGGGCCTGTGGGAGTCGGGCGACGGCATGGGCGAGGGCCTGGGCGAGACCGACCGGGCGCGGATGTCGCGCTCGGGGGTCACCGCGCTCCCGGTGGCGGAGGGCCTCGCGCTCTTCGACGCGGCCCTGCGCTCCGACGACGCCGTGCTGCTCCCGGTCCGCCTCGACAGCACCCCGATCCGGGCGCGGGCCGCGGCGGAGGGCGTTCCGCACCTGCTGCGCGAACTGGTCCGGGTGCCGGTGCGGCGCGACCGCCGGGCGGCCGGGAGCGGCCGGCAGGGCGGCGCGGAGGGCCTCGTCCAGCGGCTGTCGGCCCTCGACGGGGAGGAGCAGCTCGCGCTGCTGCTCACCCTGGTCCGGACGCACGTCGCCGCGGTCCTCGGCCACGCGGGCCCGGAGGCGGTCGACGCCGAACGCGGCTTCTCCGAGCTGGGCTTCGACTCGCTGGCCGCGGTCGAACTCCGCAACCGCCTCGGGTCGGCCTGCGGGGTGCGGCTCCCGTCCACGCTGATCTACGACCAGCCGACCTCGGCCGCCGTCGCCGCTTACCTCCGTGGCGAACTGGTCGGGACGGCCGGCGCGCCCAGCCTGGAGGACGAGCTGGCCCGCCTGGAAGCCGTGCTCGGCGCCGCCACCCCCGACGGCGCCGAGCACTCCCGGATCGCCGCCCGCCTGCGGGCGCTGAGCGCCCGTTGGGCCGACGGTCCGGGGGCCGAGGAGAACGGGACGGAGCCCGCCGCGGAGGCCGCACTCGAAGCAGCCTCCGCCGAGGACCTGTTCGACATCCTCGACAACGAACTGGGCGTCTGACCGGGCGCCCTGCCGACCGAACCACCCGGGGAGATCGCGGGGGCCGCCGGCCCCGGCGGGAACCATGAGGACCAGCCTCCCCGAGGCCGGGCCGGGCCGTCGCCCCCCACCGACGGTCCGCCCCGGCCGGGCCCGTGCCGCCGGAGCCTTCCCCTGGCTCCGGCGGCACGGGCCTTTTCGCGCGCCCGGGCCCGGCTGCCCGGCCGGGGGAGGGAGTCCGGCCGGGGAGGGTGTCCGTCGCGGCCGGCCGTCCTCTCTGTCCGTCCCCTTCCACCCGGCCCTCCCGGACGGGCCGTCGCCGCGGGGACGCTGCGTGGCCGGCCACCGCGCTCCACCGGGCGGCCCCACCGTGCGCCCGCCGTCCCGCCGCCTCGCCGTAGGACAGCCCCGAGGCCCCGAGGCCCCGAGGCCTGGATGTCTGGAGCCCCGCCCCGGCCACCCCGCCCCCGGACATCCCAGGGGCCCGCGGCCCCGGAGTCCCGCAGCCTCGGAGCGCGGGAAGCCCCCGTCCCCCTCGCACCCCGCCCCCCAATAACAAGAAGCGTGTGCCGGACCAGGTTTCCCGGTCCGGCACACGCTTCGGTTGCCGCTGTCGTGCCGTTCACTCACCGCCGTTCGAAGGGGTTCTCCTCACCTCCCCGGCGGTGCCGCGCCCGGCTCAGGTCCGTGGCGCCGAAGGAGTCACCGGTGTCGTAGGAGTCCCCGGTGCCGTAGGAGTCACCGGCGCCGTGGGTGCTCGGGGCGCCGTACCGGCCGGGACGGTCCTGGCCGCCGAAGAAGTCGGTCTCCTTCGACGCCCGGTACCCGGTGGACCGGTCCTGGGAGGTGGCGTAGGTGTCGTAGCCGTACGGGTTCTGCGCCCCCTGGAAGGCGTGGACCGGCTGCGGCTCGGGCTCGTGCTGCACCGGGGCCTCGGTGGCCGCCGGCTCGTCGGACTTGGTCGGGATGGTCACCTTGCGCAGCAGCGTGAAGGCCAGCAGGGCCATCAGGACCAGCAGTCCGGCCGCGGTGAACATCGCCGTCTGGAGGCCGTGGGTGAAGGAGGTGCGGGCCGCGTCGGCGAGCGCCTCGCCCAGGTCCTTCGGCATCCGGGTGGTGACGTCGAGGGCGGTGCCGAGCGTGTCGCGGGCCGATTCGAGCGTCGCCGGGGCGATCCCCCCGGGGGCCTTGTCGGCGAGGTCCGAGCGGTACACGGCGGTGCCGACGCTGCCGAGGATGGAGATGCCGAGCGCCCCGCCGAACTCGGTGGCGATCTGGGAGAGGCCGGACACCGTGCCCGCCTTCTCCGGCGGCGCGGTGGAGATGATCATGTCGGAGGAGATGGTCAGGACGAGCGTGATGCCACCGGCCATGCCCGCGGTGCCGGCGACCAGTGCGGCGATGCCGGTGCCGCCGTCGACCTGGCCGAGGATCGTGAAGCCGACCGCACCGATCAGCAGTCCGATGCCGACGACGAAGGCGGGTCGCACCCGGCGGACGAGGAGCGGTGCCAGCGAGGCGGCGGTCATCGCGGCGCCGGCCGCGGGGAGGGCGTACAGACCGGCGACGAAGGGCCGCACGCCGGCCACCATCTGGAGGTACTGGGTGGTGAAGAGGCTGGAGCCGACCATCGAGAAGACGCCGAGCGTGTTGGCGGCGATCGACGCGGTGAAGGCGCGGCTGCGGAAGAGCTTGGTGTCCAGCATGGGCTCGGCGAGCATCCGCTGGCGGCGGAGGAAGACGTAACCGACCGTCAGGCCGATCACGATGGTGGCGATCGGCAGGGCGCTCACACCCTCACCGGCCATGTGCTGCACGCCGTAGATGGTGGGGAGCAGCGCGGCCAGCGAGAGGAACGAGCTGGTGAAGTCGAACTTGCCGGGGTTCGAGTCCTTGGACTCGGGGAGCATGAGCGGCGCGAGCACGACGAGCACCGCCATGACCGGGAGGTTCACCAGGAAGACGGCGCCCCACCAGAACTTCTCCAGGATCGCACCGCCCATGAGTGGTCCGAGCATGGCGCCGCCGGCGAACGCCCCGGTCCAGACGGCGATGGCGGTCCGGCGCTGCTCCGCGTTGTGGAACATGTTGCGGATCAGCGAGAGCGTCGAGGGCATCAGCGTCGCGCCACCGACGCCGAGCAGCGCCCGGGTCAGGATGAGCATTTCCGCGCTGCTGGAGTAGGCGCCGAGGGCGGACGCGGTGCCGAAGGCGACCGCACCGAACATCAGCAGCTTCCGCCGGCCGATCCGGTCACCGAGCGTGCCCATCGTGAGCAGCAGCCCGGCCAGCATGAACGGGTAGATATCGATGATCCACAGCAGCTCCGAGCTGCTCGGTTCCAACGAGCTGCTGATCATGGGCAGCGCGTAGGACAGGACGTGCATGTCAAGGGAGACGAGCAGGACGGGAAGGACGAGGACGGCAAGGCCGATCCACGCCTTCCGGTCGGCACGTTGCGTGTCGGCGTTCATGGTTGAAGCATACGTACGTCCTAGATGCTTGTCTAGTACGCTCGTCTAAGATGTACGACCGTCTCTGACGAACGTATGTCGCAAACGGCTTTCCGTAGCTACGATGGGAATCGTGGGAAATCGTGAAGATCTGTTGGCTGGTGCCAAGAAATGCCTGCATGAGCGGGGTTACGCCCGGACCACCGCGCGCGACATCGTCGCCGCGTCGGGGGCCAACCTCGCTTCGATCGGGTACCACTTCGGCTCGAAGGAGGCGTTGCTCAGCGAGGCGGTGATCGAATCGTTCGAGGAGTGGGGTACCGAGCTCCGCAGAATCCTCGACGAGGCCACCGATCCCTCGATCGACACGGCCTGGCGGAGCGTCACGGAGTTCTTCGTCTCGCAGCGGCCGATGCTGCTCGCCAGCATCGAGGCGTTCGCCCAGGCCGACCGGGTGCCGGGACTGCGGGAACAGCTCGCCCGCGCCTACGAGCGGGCCCGGCTCGCCCTGGCGGCGCCGCTCGGGCTGGACGCGATCGGCGAGGGCGACGAGAAGACGATGCGGCTGGTGGGATCGTTCCACCTGGCGCTGGTCTCGGGTTTGGGCCTCCAGTGGCTGCTCGACCCGGAGGGGGCGCCGAACGGGGACGAGATCGCCCACGCCATGCGGGTGTTCGTCAACGCGGTCGACCATGCCGGGGCCGCCGTGGAGGGCGCCCCGACGGAAGGCGGAGTGCCGGCGGCCACGACCGCCGACTGAGCCGGCACGTCCGGCACCCCCTATGGGGCGTGGGGGGCTAACTCCACCCCTCATAGGGGGCTTTGGCAGGTTCTCGCGACTGCGGCCTCGCCCTAGCCTGGCACTGTTACCGACAGCGGTCGGCCGTGCGTGAGGAGCTACCGGTTCCGAAGGCCGGCTGCCGGGCACCGGCCAGCCAAGAGGAGCTTGCGTTGAGGGAGGACGAGGAGATGTGGACGCGGGTACGGCCCGTGTCCGGCGTGACCGGCTCCGTCGGGGCCGGGGGCACGCTCGAACTGCGCCGGGACGCCACCGGCGCGCGGTGGACCGGAGGGGCCTCCGCGGCGGCGATGTGGATCGCCCTGCAACAACACGGGTGGCGCCTCGACGCCACCGCGATCGACCTGGGCCGGGCCTGGGGGATGGACCCGTTGCTGGTGCGGGTGGCGCTCGGCCGGTGGGTGGACGAGCTCCTGGAGCAGGGCGTGGTCGAGGACGCCAGCGAGCCGTGCCTGCGCAACAACCCGCCCGGCGGCCTGTCCGAGCAGTCCTGACGCTTCGCCACCCCTCACCACCCCTCCCGCCCGACCCGCCGTTCACCTGCCGCGCACCCCTTCCCGGACGCGGGCCCGGCGTTGCACGGCCCCTTTCCGTCGGACGGTGTGAGGAGAGCGCCTCCCGGGCCCCGTACCCGCCGGCCTCCGGGCGGTGCCCGAGCCGCTCGGGCGGGCCGAGAAAATATGACCGGCTTGTATGCTCCGAACGGGGTTCCTGTGATCGCGGGGGCTCCGGAGGGGGTGCGGGGGCGGTCTCAGGGGGCGTTCGTCGGTCATTATGACCTTCGTATGTGCAACCCGGGGGCACTTCAGGCCGTCTCTCTCTGTGTAGCGCGCCCCTGAGGACGGGCGCCGCGTCCGCCGGTGAAAGGTACACGGATGTCAGGTCAGTGGGGCGAGGGCCCGGCTCGTGGTGACGACGCGCCCGGTGCGCTCACGACCGACGACGGCGACGGCGGGGTGCCGCAGCCACGGACCGGCGGGCGGGCCGAGGCCCGGCGCGCGGCCCAGGGGAAGGGCGCACCGGGCAAGGGCGGCGAGGCGGCCCCCGAGGCGTCGGCGGCCGGCGGGCGCGCGGCGGCCCGCAACAGCCGCAAGCCCAAGAAGAACGTGAAGAAGATCGTCGCCTGGTCGGCGGCCGGCGTGCTGGTGCTGATCGCCGGTGCGGGCGGCGCGATCTACTACAAGCTGAACGGCAACATCAAGTCCTTCGACGCGGACGCCATCGCCGCCGACCGCCCGCCGGAGGCGCAGGCCGACGCGGACGGCAACAAGCCGGTCAACGTGCTGCTGATCGGCTCCGACAGCCGGGGCAAGAACAACTCCGACCTCGGTGGCGGCGAGGACGGCGGCGCCCGCTCGGACACCACGATCCTGCTGCACGTCTACGCCGACCACAAGCACGCCGTCGGCATCTCGATCCCGCGCAACGCCAAGGTCCAGATCCCGCCGTGCAAGCTGCCGAACGGCAAGTGGACCAAGGGGTCGGCCAGCGAGCTCTTCAACGCCGCCTTCGCCACCGGCGAGACCGACGACGGCAACCCGGCCTGCACCCAGAACACCGTCGAGAAGCTCACCGGCATCCGGGTCGACCACACCATCGTGGTGGACTTCCAGGGCTTCTCCGCGATGACCAAGGCCGTCAACGGGGTGGAGATCTGCCTGCCGAAGCCGATCTACGAGGGTGACATCAACCCCAAGCTCCGCAAGAAGGGCGACCTCGTCCTGCCGCAGGGCAAGCAGAAGGTGGAGGGCCAGAAGGCGCTCGACTACGTCCGGCTGCGCCACGGCATCGGCGACGGCTCCGACATCGGCCGGATGAAGCGCCAGCAGGCCTTCCTCGGCTCGCTCGCCTCCAACATCAAGGGCCAGGGCCTCAACCCCACCACCCTGCTGCCGCTCGCGGACGCCGCCACCAAGTCGATGGTCGTCGACCCCGGTCTCAGCTCCGCCGACAAGCTGCTCTCCTTCGGCCTCTCGCTGAAGAACATCGACATGCACGACCTCAAGTTCGTGACGGTGCCCTGGCGCTTCCGCACCCAGGACCAGGACCTCGATATCATCGAGTCCGACGCCAAGAAGCTCTGGGACACGATCAAGGCCGACCGGACCATCGACGGCCAGAACGCCACCGGTGAGCAGCCGGCCGAGGCCACCGCGTCCGCCGCGCCGAGCGCGCCGGCCGCGACCACCACGGCGCCGCCCGCCCCCGACGCCGGCAACTCCGCCGTCAAGGTGGCCGTCTACAACGGGACCACCACCAGCGGGGTGGACGGCAAGGCCGCCGAGCTGCTCAAGGGGGCCAAGTTCAACGCCACCAAGGCGGGCCCCGCGGCCAGCACCAAGCACGCGAAGACGGTCGTCGAGTACGGCTCCGGCCAGAAGGCCAACGCCGACAAGGTCGCCGAGCTCTTCCCCGGCGCGACCGTCGAGGCCGGCTCCTCGCCGGGCGTCATCGTGGTCGTCGGCAAGGACTTCGCGGCCGCCAACGGCGGCGGCGCGGCCTCCGCGACCGGATCGGCCGCCGCCGGCGCGCCGTCCGCCCCGGCGGCGCCGGTCCCGCTGCCCACCAGCGTCACCGAGAACACCCGCTCGGCGGACGACGACATCTGCGCCGGCACCAGCTACGGGAGCGGCGGATAACGCACGGTAGCGGCCGGCCCGGCCGCTCCGGGCCCGGGATGTGCCGATCCCGGGCCCTGTGCCATGGTGGCCGGAGGGGGACCGATCGGGGGGCGCAGGCCCGAAAGGCGGACCCCATGGCCGAGATCGCCCTGCAGCTCGACATCGCCGCACCCCGCGACGTCGTCCTCGCCGCGCTCAACACCCACGACGGGCTGGCCGGCTGGTGGACCACCGAGGTGGCCCGCGAGGGGGACGTGCTGCTGTTCGACTTCCCCGGCGTCCCGGAGCCGTTCCGGCTGCGCCGCGAGCGGGCCGACCGGGACCGGGTGGTCTGGACGAACGTCGGCACCTTCCCCCCGCACTGGGCCGGCACCTGGATCAGCTGGGACCTCGCCGGGCAGCCCGAGGCGCCCGACCGGACCCGGCTGCTGTTCCGCCACGGCGGGTGGCAGCCCGGCACCGAGGACGGCGTGCCGATGGTGGCCGGCACCTGGGCCGAGCTGCTGGTCCGGCTCAAGGACTACGCCCAGAGCGGCAAGGTCCAGCCGTACTTCGTGAAGCCGGCGCCGCACGACTCCTAGGGCCCGCCCTCCCGGCCCGCCGGGCGTCCGTCACCCGCCCGTCGCCCGCCGGGCGCCGTCCGGTGGCGGGAAGACGGGGGCGCGGCGATGGTGGGCGGTGTACCGCCGACCGGCCGCACCTCCGCCGTACCCGCGCAGCCCCCGCCGGGGCCGCAGCCGGGACCGGACGTGCGCCCGGCCCGCCCCGGCGGTGGACAACCGCTCCTGGAGGCCCAGCCATGCCCGCAGTCAACGCTCCGTACAAGCCCGGCACCCCGTGCTGGGTCGACCTGATGGCGAGCGACCAGCAGGCCGCGATCGACTTCTACCGTGACCTCCTCGGCTGGCAGGGCGAGATCGGCCCGCCCGAGTTCGGCGGCTACGCCATGTGCCTGCTGAACGGCAAGCCGGTCGCCGGGATCATGGCGCAGGCGGCCCCCGAGGGCCAGCCCGTCCCGCCGGTCGGCTGGACCACCTACCTGGCCTCGGACGACGCCGACGCCACCGGCCGGGCGATCGCCGAGAGCGGCGGCACGATCCTCTACCCGGTGATGGACGTCGGCACCGTCGGCCGGATGCTGGTCGCCGCGGACCCGGCCGGTGCGGTGTTCGGCGTCTGGCAGAAGGTCGACTTCATCGGCGCCGGCGTCGTCAACGAGCCGGGCTCGCTGGTCTGGAGCGAGCTCAACACCACCGACACCGACACGGTCGGGACGTTCTACCAGCGGGCACTGGGTCTGCGCCCGGCGGCGATGGAGGGCGCGGAGGGCTACTACTCGCTCAGCGTCGACGACCGGGCGGTGGCCGGCATGCAGAAGGTGGCCGACTACCTCGCGCCCGGCACGCCCCCGCACTGGATGACCTACTTCTCGGTGGACGACACCGACTCCACCGTGGACGCCCTGGTCAAGGCCGGCGGCTCGGTGATCCAGCCGCCGTTCGACATGCCGGCCGGCCGGATGGCGGTCGTCACCGACCCGCAGGGCGCCGTCTTCGCACTGATCGCCCCGCCCGGCACGCCGTAGCGCGCCACGGTCCCCGGAGCCGTCCGACCCGGCCCGGGAAGCCGCCCGATCCCGCGACGCGCCGCCGGGAATGGGCGGCTTCCCCGTGTCCGCGGGTAAGACTGCACCCATGCTGGGGCTACCGGACGACATCCGTGCTTTCCTCTTCGACCTCGACGGGGTGCTCACCCAGACCGCCAAGGTGCACGCCGCGGCCTGGAAGGACACCTTCGACGCCTTCCTGCGCGCCGAATCGGCCCGCACCGGGGGGCAGTTCGTCCCCTTCGACGCCGTCGACGACTACGACGTCCACGTCGACGGCCGCCCGAGACTCGACGGCACCCGCGCCTTCCTGGGCAGCCGCGGCATCGAGCTGCCCGAGGGCACCGACGCCGACCCGCCCGGCGCCCGCACCGTGCACGGGATCAGCCTGGCCAAGAACGACACCGTGCTGCGGATGATCCGCGAGCAGGGCGTCCAGCCGTACGAGGGCTCGGTCGCGTACGTGCACCGGCTGCGGGAGCTCGGGCTGCCCAGCGCGGTGGTCTCCTCCAGCGCCAACTGCCGGGACGTGCTGCGCGCCGCCGGCATCGAGGAACTGTTCGACGTGATCGTGGACGGCGTGGTCGCCCGGCGCGAGGGCCTGCCCGGCAAGCCCGCGCCCGACACCTACCTGGCCGCCGCCCGGGCGCTGGGCGTCGAACCCGCGCACGCCGCCGTCTTCGAGGACGCGCTCGCCGGGGTCGCCTCCGGCCGGGCCGGCGGCTTCGG
Source organism: Streptomyces sp. CB01881 (assembly GCF_002953255.1). GTDB lineage: Bacteria > Actinomycetota > Actinomycetes > Streptomycetales > Streptomycetaceae > Kitasatospora. Next base: position 6,277,133 of record NZ_CP026498.1, on the reverse strand, counting down.
CGCCGTGGTGGGAGTGAACCGCACCGGCCAGGCCGACGAGCTGCGCCGCGACGGCGCCACCGTGGTCGTCGACGACCTCGCCGAGCTGTTGGAGGAGGGAACGGCATGACCAGCCTGGACAACTTCAGCGTCGACCCCTGGCAGATCGCCGAACAGGGCCTCGACCTGACCGCGATGGCCCGCGCCGAGTCCGTCTTCGCGCTCTCCAACGGCCACATCGGCCTGCGCGCCAACCTCGACGAGGGCGAGCCGCACGGGCTGCCCGGCACCTACCTCAACGGCGTCTTCGAGCTGCGCCCGCTGCCGTACGGCGAGGGCGGCTACGGCTACCCGGAGTCCAGCCAGAGCGTCATCAACGTGACCAACGGCAAGATCATCCGCCTGTTGGTGGACGACGAGCCCTTCGACCTGCGCTACGGCGAACTGATCAGCCACCGGCGCTGGTTGGACTTCCGTGACGGGCTGCTGCGGCGCGAGGCGGAGTGGACCTCCCCGGCCGGGCGGACGATCAGGGTGTGCTCGACCCGGCTGGTCTCGCTCACCCAGCGGGCCATCGCCGCCGTCGAGTACACCGTGGAGGCGGTGGACGGGCCGGTGCGGATCGTCCTCCAGTCGGAGCTGGTCGCCAACGAGCAGCTGCCCGGCGGCCCCGAGGGCGACCCGCGGGCGGCCGCCGTGCTGGAGGCCCCGCTCCTCGCCGAGGTGCACCACGCCGGCGGCAGCAAGGCCGTCCTGGTGCACCGCACCCGGTACAGCGGCATCCGGGTGGCCGCCGGGATGGACCACGTCATCGAGGGTCCGGAGCGGCTGGACACCGTCGCCGAGGCCGAGACCGACCACTGCCGGATCAGCGTCACCACCGTGCTCGAACCCGGCGCCAGGCTGCGGCTGGTCAAGTTCATGTCCTACGGCTGGTCCGCGACCCGCTCGCTGCCCGCCGTCCGGGACCAGGTCGAGGCCGCGCTGACCGCCGCCCGGTACACCGGCTGGGACGGCCTGGTGGCCGAACAGGCCGGGTTCCTCAAGGAGTTCTGGGAGACCAGCGACGTCGAGATCGAGGGCGACGTCGAACTCCAGCAGGCTGTCCGGTTCGCCGTCTTCCACGTGCTCCAGGGGGGCGCCCGGAGCGAGGAACGGGCCATCCCCGCCAAGGGGTTGACCGGTCCCGGGTACGACGGGCACAGCTTCTGGGACACCGAGACCTTCGTCCTTCCCGTGCTGACCTACTGCCTGCCCTCCGCCGTCAACCAGGCACTGCGCTGGCGCCACACCACGCTCCCGCTCGCCCGCGAGCGGGCCGGCCAACTCGGGCTCTCCGGAGCGGTGTTCCCGTGGCGGACGATCCGCGGCGAGGAGTGCTCCGGCTACTGGCCGGCCGGCACCGCGGCGTTCCACATCGGCGCCGACATCGCCGCCGCCGTCGCCCGCTACGTCCGGACCACCGGCGACGTCGAGTTCGAGCGCGAGTACGGGCTGGCGCTGCTGGTCGAGACGGCCCGGATGTGGCGCTCGCTCGGCCACCACGACGCCGTCGGCAAGTTCCGCATCGAGGGCGTCACCGGGCCGGACGAGTACAGCGCCGTCGCCGACAACAACGTCTTCACCAACCTGATGGCGCAGGCCAACCTGCGCGCCGCCGCCGAGGCCGCCGGCCGGCACCCGCGCGAGGCCGCCGCCCTCGGCGTCGACACCGAGGAGACCGCCGCCTGGCGGGACGCCGCCACCGCGATGTTCGTCCCCTACGACGAGAACCTCGGCGTCCACCCGCAGGCCGACGGCTTCACCGACCACCAGCTCTGGGACTTCGAGCGCACCCCGCCGGAGAACTACCCGCTGCTGCTCCACTACCCGTACTTCGACCTGTACCGGAAGCAGGTGGTCAAGCAGGCCGACCTGGTGCTCGCCATGCAGGTCCGCGGGGACGCCTTCACCGACGAGCAGAAGGCTCGCAACTTCGCCTACTACGAGCGGCTGACCGTCCGCGACTCCTCGCTCTCGGCCTGCACCCAGGCGGTGATCGCCGCCGAGGTGGGCCAGATGGACCTCGCGTACGACTACACCGCCGAAGCGGCCCTGATGGACCTGCACGACCTCGGCGGCAACACCAGCGACGGCCTGCACATGGCCTCGCTCGCCGGTGCCTGCATCGCCCTGGTGGCCGGGTTCGGCGGGCTCCGCGACCACGGCGAGACGCTCTCCTTCCGGCCCCGGCTGCCGTCCGGGCTGATGAAGCTCAGCTTCTCGCTGATGGTGCGCGGCCAGCTGCTCGGCGTCCGGATCACCCACGACGGGACGACGTACACGCTGCGCCGCGGCGAGGTGATCCACCTGCGGCACGACGGCGAGGCGGTCCAGGTGAAGGCGGGCCGGCCGGTCACCCTTCCGACCACCGCGCCGCCCGTCCAGGAACGGTGCAGCCAGCCCCCCGGCCGCGAGCCCGCCCGCCGCCAGCCCCAGGCCGGCGTGGCCGCGGGCACCCTGGGCCCGGGCCCGGGCACGGAGCACCTCGCGGCGGAGTAGCGGCCCGGCGCCCCCGGGGCTTCCCGGCCCGGGGTGCCGGGGAGGCGCCTCCGTCCGTCACCCCTTCGGCCGGTCCCCGCATGCGCCGCCCTCCCGCGCGCAGGAGGGTGCTGGTGTCCTGTGGCAACCGGCGGCCGGTGGAGGAGTGCCCCCGTGGTGAGTGTGGCCGAGCAGATGGTCGAGGTGCTCCGGCAGGCCGGGGTGGAGCGGGTGTACGGGGTGGTCGGCGACAGCCTCAACCCGGTCGTGGACGCGATCCGCCGGGCCGACGGGATCAGCTGGGTGCACGTCCGCAACGAGGAGGCCGGGGCCTTCGCCGCGGCCGCCGAGGCCGAGCTCAGCGGCCGCCTGGCGGTCTGCGCGGGCTCCTGCGGCCCCGGCAACACGCACCTGATCCAGGGGTTGTACGACGCCCAGCGCAGCGGCCTGCCGGTGCTCGCACTGGCCTCGCACATCCCGTCCGCGCAGATCGGTACCGGCTTCTTCCAGGAGACCCACCCCGAGCGGGTGTTCACCGACTGCAGCAGCTGGTGCGAGATGGTCTCCACCCCGGCCCAGGTGCCCCGCCTGGTCCGGGTGGCGATCCAGCACGCACTGGGCGCCAAGGGCGTCTCCGTGCTCGCCTTCCCGGGCGACGTCGCCGCGCTGGGCGCCGACGGGCCGACCGGCACCAGCCACTTCCTCACCGAGCAGGCGGTCGCCGCGCCGCCCTGGTCCCAGGTGCAGGCGCTCGCCCGGGCGCTCAACGAGGCCCGCACGGTGGCCCTGTTCTGCGGTGCGGGTGTGCGCGGGGCGCATGCGGAGGTGCTGGAGGTCGCGCAGGCCCTGCACGCGCCGGTCGGGCACTCCCTGCGCGGCAAGGAGTGGATCCAGTACGACAACCCGTACGACGTCGGCATGAGCGGCCTGCTGGGCTACGGCGCCTGCCACGAGGCGCTCTTCGCGGCCGACCTGGTGCTGCTGCTCGGCACCGACTTCCCGTACGACTCCTTCCTGCCGCAGGCCCGCACGATCCAGGTGGACCACGACGCCACCCGGCTCGGCCGCCGCACCCCCCTCGAACTCGCCGTGCACGGCGACGTCTCGGCCACCCTGCGCGCCGTCCTGCCGCTGCTGGAGCCGAAGGACGCGCACGACCGGGCGTTCCTGGACGAGATGCTGAACAAGCACTGCCGGGCCCTGGAGGACGTGGTCGGCGCGTACACCCGGGACGTCGAGAAGCACCTGCCGATCCACCCCGAGTACGTGGCCTCGGTGCTGGACGAGGTGGCCGCCGACGACGCGGTGTTCACCGTGGACACCGGTATGAACAACGTCTGGGCCGCGCGCTACCTCCAGCCGAACGGCCGCCGCCGGGTGATCGGCTCGTTCCTGCACGGCTCGATGGCCAACGCGCTGCCGCACGCGATCGGCGCCCAACTGGCCTGCCCCGGGCGGCAGGTGGTGGCGATGGCGGGTGACGGTGGGCTGTCGATGCTGCTCGGCGAGCTGCTCACGGTCGCGAAGCACCGGCTCCCGGTGAAGACGGTGGTGTTCAACAACGGCGCGCTCGGCATGATCAAGCTGGAGATGCTGGTCTCCGGCTACCCGGAGTCGGAGATCGACAACGGCGACGTGGACTACGCCGGGATCGCCCGGGCGATGGGCGTCCCGGCGAAGCGGGTCACCGATCCGGCGCGGGTGCGGGAGGTGCTGGCGGAGGCGCTGGAGCGGCCCGGCCCGGCGCTGGTGGACGTGGTCACCGACCCGAACGCGCTCTCCGTCCCGCCGCACATCACCGCGGCCCAGCTGAAGGGCTTCGCCCTGGCGGCGGGGCGGACGGTGCTCTCGGGCGGGGTCGGGCGCATGATCGACCTGGCCCGGAGCAACCTGCGGAACATCCCCCGTCCGTGAGGCTCCACGGACGGTTTGCCTCTGAGGCAAATTTCTTGCCCCTGCGGCACGTGGGGTGTCCACTGGTCACATGACCACCAGTCCACCCGGCCCCTCCGCCACCGGCGGCCAGCTCGACGACCAGGAGGTCGCCGGCCTCGCCGCGAGGCTGCGCGAGCACCGGCTCGGCAGCCGCCTCACGCTGGAGGTCGCCGCCGCCCGGGTCGGTCTCTCCCCAGCCTATCTGTCCCGGCTGGAGACCGGCCGCCGGCAGCCCTCGCTGCCCGTCCTGCTGGGCCTCGCCCGCGCCTACGGCACCTCCGTCTCCGGCCTCCTCGGCGAGGCCATGGTGGAGCCGGACCCGGTGGTGCGCGGCGGCGCGATCGAACCCGGCCGCGCGGGCGGCTGGGGCTACCGCCGAGCCGGTGCGCCCGGACGGGCGATGCAGGCGCTGCGCGTGCACGTTCCCCCGGGCGTGCAGGACGCGGTGGTCCGGGTCCACCCGGGCGAGGAGTGGCTCTACGTCCTCCAGGGCCGGCTGAGGCTGACCCTCGGCGACCGCGTCCACCTCCTCGCGGAGGGCGACTCCGCGCACTTCGACTCGCTCACCCCGCACTGCATCGCCGCCGACTCGGCGGACGGGGTGGAGCTGCTCTTCGTCCACACCCTGCTGCAGAGCCCCGGCGGCGAACTCTGTCTCGGCGGCGGCCCTGCCGCACCTCACTGACCGCACGTCAGAACTCCCGGAGGAGATCTCCCATGGCTGATCCCGCCACCATCCCCGCCACCGTCCCCGCAGCCGTTCCCGGCGTTTCCGGCGAGGCTCGTGCCGCCGACGCCCCGAAGACCATCGACGCCGGCAAGTGGGCCAACCGCCGGGTCGGCATCCGCGTGCTGATCTACATGGTCGCCACCCACGGCTTCGCGGGCTTCATCATGCTGCTCTTCGAGCTGGGCAACCGCAACAAGTAGCCCTTCCGGCAAGCCCGTTCGGGCCTCCGGCCGCCCGCCACCTGTCACCGCTCCCGTCACCGCTCCCGCAGCAGCTCGCAGAGCGCGTCCAGGGCGGCCGGGAAGGTGCGGTCGGGCGGGGTCGCGTAGCCGACCACCAGGGCGGGCGGGGCGTCCGGGGCGAGACCGGGCTCGGCGAGGTGCCAGGTGAGGCCGCTGAGGACCAGTCCGGCCGCCTCCGCGCGGGCCAGCAGCTCCGCCTCCGGCGGCGCGCCGGGCGGTAGTTGCAGCACGGCGTGCAGGCCGGCGGCGATGCCCGTCACCCGGACGTGCGGGGCCCGTTCGGCGAGCGCCGCGACGAGCCGGTCGCGGCGGCGGCGGTAGTGCAGCCGGGAGCGGCGCACGTGCCGGTCGTAGGTGCCGGAGGTGATCAGCTCGGCGAGCGTGAGCTGGTCGAGCACCGGCGACATGGTGTCCGCCAACTGCTTCAGCCGGGCCACCGGTTCGACCAGCGCGTCCGGCAGCGCCAGCCAGGCCAGCCGCAGACCGGGGGCGAGGCTCTTCGCGGCGGTGCCCGCGTACACCACCCGCTCGGGGTCGAGCGCCTGCATCGCGCCCAGCGGCTGCCGGTCGTAGCGGAACTCGCCGTCGTAGTCGTCCTCGATCACGTACGCGTCGTGCTCGCGCGCCCAGGTGACGGCGGCGGCCCGGCGTTCGGCGGCCAGCGCCACCCCGGTCGGGTACTGGTGGGCCGGTGTGAGCAGGACGGCCGCGTCCCGCCGCCCGTGCAGCAGGTCGGTGCGGGCGCCGGACCCGTCCAGCGGCAGCGGGGCGGGGGTGAGCCCGGCGGCCCGGACGATCTCGCGCTGCGGCGGCAGTCCGTAGCCCTCGACGGCCAGCGAGCGGGCACGGGCTCCGCGCAGGGCGCTGCAGAGCAGGCCGAGCCCCTGCGAGAACCCGGCGCAGACCAGCAGGTGGTCGGGGTCGGTGCGGACCCCGCGCACCCGGGCCAGGTAGTCGGTGAGCGCCTGTCGCAGCTCGATCCGCCCCAGCGGGCCGCCGTAGTCGAACGCCTCGTGCGGTGCGGTGGCGAGCGCCCGCCGGGCGGCGGACAGCCAGGCGCTGCGCGGGAAGAGCGAGACGTCCGGCCGCCCCGGCATCAGGTCGAACCGGCCGGTGCGGCGGCCGCGCGGCTGCCCGGCCGCCCGTCGGGCCGGGCGCGGCGTCGTCCGCTCGGCCACCGTGGTGCCGGAGCCCTGCCGCGAGGTGAGCCACCCCTCGGCGGTGAGCTGCCCGTACGCCTCGACCACGGTGTTGCGGGCGATCCCGAGGTCCTCGCCGAGCGCGCGGGAGGACGGCAGCCTCGTCCCGGGCGCCAGCCGGCCGTCCTGCACCGCCTCCCGCAGTGCGTCCTCCAGCGCCGCCCGGACCCCGGCGCCGGCGGCCCGGCGTCCGGTGAGGTCCAGGTGCAGGTCGCCGCCGAAGGCGGTCCACGCGGTGGTGCGGGTGCTGGCCCGGGAGGGGGTCATGGGCTGGGGGCCGTTCCGTGCGTTCCGTTGCCGATGCTGTCCGTAGGGTGATTATCGCCTTCCCCCGCGCGGACCCGTTCTCCGCTCCATTGCGCCGGACCGGTGCGGCACCTCCGGCCGCCGGCCCTCATCCCGCCCGCCGGGCCCGTCGGGCGCAAGGGGTTCGCGGCCCGCGGGTCAGCCGTGGTCGCCGAGGGAGAGCAGGAGCTTGCGCAGCACGCCGGTGAGGAGCTCCCGCTCCTCCGGGGTCAGGGCCTCGATGAGGCTCAGCTCGTTGGCGAGGTGCCCCTCGATGAGGCCGTCGGCCAGGCGGCGGCCCTCGTCGGTGAGGCTCGTGCGGACGAGGCGGCGGTTGTCGGGGTCGGTGGCGCGGGTGACGAGCCCCTTGGCGGCGAGCCGGTCGATCCGGTTGGTCAGGGCGCCCGGGCTGATCATCGCGGCCCCGGCCAGGTCGCCCATCCGGAGGGTGCTGCTGTCGCCGGCCCGCAGCAGTGTCGCGAGGACGTCGTACTCCCAGGACTCCAGGCCGTTGGCCTCGAAGTAGTCCTTGATCCCCTGCTCCAGGAGGCGGGACGCACGGAAGATCCGGACCACCACGCCGATCGGCGAAGTGTCCAGGTCGGGCCGGATGGCCTGCCACCGCTCGATGACCTCGTCCACCGCATCGTTCACGCCGTCAGGCTAGCAGAAGCTTCGACGTTGAACTGTTTGACATCGATGTTGGCGGGGCCTACCGTTCATCACGGCGATCACTTCGACGTCAAAACATTCGCCGTTGAAGGGTTGGTCCGCGTCCCGGGCCCGCCGCCACGGCGATCAGGGGAGAGGGAGCGCGACATGCACTACGTGGTCATCACCAGGAGCGACAGCACCCCCGACAGCGACCTGGGCCACTACCTGGCCAACGTCGGCGCGACCATGGAGCCCTATGGCGGCCGCCTCCTGGCCTTCGACGTGCCGCAGCGGCTGGAGGGCGCCGGGGGCTTCACCAAGACGGCCGTCCTGGAGTTCCCGACCGGGGAGGCGGCCCGCGGCTGGTACTCCTCGGCGGCCTACCAGGAGATCGCGGCCTGGCGCATCGCGACGATGGGCGGGCAGGTGGACATCAACCTCGTGAGCGGCGTGCCGGCCTAGGTGAATCCGCGCCCGTCGCCCCGGTGACGGGCGCTCAGAGGCCTCTCCCCGCAGGCCCGGAGGGGAGTGGGAGGGCGCACCGCATCGGGCCGGGTGCCGCGCGGGCCCGGCCGGTTATCGTCCTTCCAGAGCACCGACGGATCAGAGCGCGGGGATGTGACGGGTGAGCGGGGACGATTTTCAGGCGCGGGAGTTCGAGGAGCACCGGCCCCAACTGCGGGCGGTCGCCTACCGGATGCTGGGCTCGCTGAGTGAGGCCGAGGACGCTGTGCAGGAGGCCTGGCTGCGGCTCGGCCGGACCGACACCACCGAGGTGGAGAACCTGGGCGCCTGGCTGACCACCGTGACCGGCCGGATCTGCCTGGACCTGCTGCGCTCGCGCACGGCCCGGCGCGAGGACCCGCTCCAGGGCCAGGACGGGCGGGAGTTCCGGCTGCCCGACCCGGTCGTCGGCGCCTTCGGGGTCGTCGACCCCGAACAGGAGGTCCTGATGGCCGACTCGGTCGGCATCGCGCTGATGGTCGTCCTGGACACCCTCGCCCCGGCCGAGCGGCTTGCCTTCGTCCTGCACGACCTGTTCTCCGTGCCGTTCGACGAGATCGCGCCGATCCTCGGCCGCACCTCCGCCTCCACCCGGCAGCTCGCCAGCCGCGCCCGCCGCCGCGTCCAGGGCGCCGCGCCCGCCCCCGACACCGACCGGGCCCGGCGCCGCGAGGTGGTGGACGCCTTCCTCGCCGCCGCGCGCGCCGGGGACTTCGACGCGCTGCTCGCCGTCCTGGACCCCGACGTGGTGGCCCGCTCCGACGGCGGCACGCTGCGCCCCGGCCTGGTCCGCCGCGGCGCGGCCGACGTCGCCTCCCAGGCGGTCACCTTCGCCCGCTTCGCCCAGGACGGCCGCCCGGTCCTCGTCAACGGCGCGCCCGGCATGCTCGCCCTCGCCGACGGCCGGCCGCTCTCGCTCATGGCGTTCACCATCCACGGCGGCCGGATCATCGCGCTGGACTTCCTCACCGACCCGGAGCGCCTGGCACGGCTCGACCTGTCGGCCGTCCTGGACGGCTGAGCCCGCAGCGGCGGCGCGGCGGGCCGGTTGGCCGCCGCGCCCCGCCGCCGGCTGGGCCGGGCCGCCTTGCGCCAGGTCGGGCCGAGTTGCACCAGGTCGGCGATGGCGCCGATCATCCTCGAAATCCCTCCGGGGGGATGTCGAGCACGCGGGGGCGGCTCCGACTGAAGGGTGACAGCGCGCCGACGGGGCGCGCGGGACGGGGAGGACACCCGAGATGAAGTACATCGCGATGATCTACGGCAACCAGGCCAAGTGGGACGCGTTCCCGGCCGAGGCCTGGCCCGAGGCGATCGCCAGGCAGGACGCGTTCAACAGGAAGTACCGCGAGAGCGGCGAGCTGATCGGCGCCTACGGCCTGGCCGACGCGGCCGCCGCCCAGCTGGTGCGCCGTCAGGACGGTCTCCCGGCGGTCACCGACGGCCCGTACCTGGAGACCAAGGAGTACCTCGCCAGCTTCTACCTGCTGGACTGCGAGAGCCTGGAGCGCGCCCAGCAGATCGCCGCCGACATGCCGTTCGCGGACGTCGAGCCGGTCGAACTCTGGCCGATCCTGCACGACGCGGCGGCGGACGTGTGACCGGTCTGCCCCACGCCGCCGAGGACCTGCTGCGCGAACTGGCGCCGCAGGTCCTCGGCGCGCTCGTCCGCCGGTACGGCGTCTTCGACGCCTGCGAGGACGCCGTGCAGGAGGCGCTGCTCGCCGCCGCCCTCCAGTGGCCCGGGACCGGCGTGCCGGAGAACCCGCGCGGCTGGCTGCTCACCGTGGCCTCCCGCCGCCTGGTCGACCAGGTGCGCAGCGAGACCGCCCGCCGCCGCCGCGAGGACGCCCTCGCCCTCGCCACCCCGCGGTCCGCGCTGCTCGGCCACGCCGCCGACGCCCGGCCGGACACGGACCGGGACGACTCGCTCGCGCTGCTCTTCCTCTGCTGCCACCCGGCCCTCTCCGCGCCCAGCCGGATCGCGCTGACCCTGCGCGCGGTCGGCGGCCTGACGACCGCGCAGATCGCCGCCGCCTTCCTGGTCCCCGAGGCGACGATGGCCCAGCGGATCAGCCGGGCCAAGCAGACCGTCAAGGGCCTGCCTCCGGTGGCACCCGGGGGCCCGGAGCGCGCCGGGCGCCTGGCCGAGGTCCGGCAGGTGCTCTACCTGGTCTTCAACGAGGGCTACACGGCGAGCGGCGGGGACGGCCTCACCGCGCCCGAGCTCTCCACCGAGGCGATCCGCCTCACCCGGCTGCTCCTGCGCCTGGAACCCGGGGACGCCGAGACGGCCGGCCTGCTCGCCCTGATGCTGCTCACCGAGGCCCGCCGCCCGGCCCGCACCGGCCCCGGCGGCGAGCTGGTGCCGCTGGCGGAGCAGGACCGCGGGCAGTGGGACGGCCGGCTCGTCGCCGAGGGTGTGGAGCTGATCAGCCGCACCCTGCCGCGCGGGCAGGCCGGCCCGTACCAGCTCCAGGCGGCCATCGCGGCGGTGCACGACGAGGCCGGGTCGGCGGAGGCCACCGACTGGCCGCAGATCCTGGCCCTCTACGAGCTGCTGGAGCGGTTCGGGCCGAACCCGGTGGTGACCCTGAACCGCGCGGTCGCGGTGGGCATGGTGCACGGACCGGCGGCCGGGCTGGAGCTGCTGGCGACGCTGGACGGCGACAGGGCCATGGCCCGGAGCCACCGGCCGGCCGCCACCCGGGCCCACCTCCTGGAGCTGCTCGGCGACGGGCCCGGTGCGGTGGAGGCCTACCGGGAGGCGGCCCGCCGCACGACCAGCGCGCCCGAGCGGCGCCATCTGACGGAACGCGCAAGGCGGTTGGAGGCCACGGTATGAGGTTCGTCGTTCGTGAGGTCGTCCGGGACGGGGTGCGGCTCGTCTGCCGTGACTCGGGTGGTCCGGGCCCGGCGAGGGCTGGGCGGCCGGCCTGGAGGAACGGGACGGCGGCTGGTGGCCGTGCTTCGACAAGGAGGTGATGGTCGCCTCCCTGGCGGAGAACGTCCACCGCTCCTGGTGGGAGGAGTGGGCGCGGATCAGTTGTCCGACCCTGGCCGTGCTGGGGCAGTCCGGCATCATCGACGCCGAGCAGATCGGCCGGATGCTCGCCACCGGCCCGGAGGCCGTGGCGGTCAGCGTCCCCGGCACCGGCCACGACCTCCACCTCGAACGGCCCGTGGAGCTGGCCCGGTTGATCGGCGCGTTCCCCGGTCGCTGAGCTGGCCGCTGAGCCGGTCGCTGAGCAGGTCGCTGAGCCGGCCGGAAGGAACTTGCCGGCACCTGTCACATCGGGCTTCCGGGATCCGTCGGACGGGTGAAGGCACCGAAGGACCGAGAGGAACACCACGATGGAAGCCCAGCCCACCGCCACCGTCACCGCCACGGCGACCACCCCCGGCTCGCGGATGTCCAACCCCGCGAAGCTCGTCCCCGAGCTGGGGGCCGTGGCCGGCGCCCTGTTCAAGGCCACCGGCAACGGTTCGGTGCCGAGGGCCACGATCGACCTGGTCCAGCTGCGCGCCGGCCAGATCGTCGGCAACACCTACCTGACGGTCATGCACACCCAGAGCCTGCGCGCGGCCGGCGAGTCCGAGCAGCGGATCACGGCGGTGGCGTCCTGGCAGGACGCCCCGTGCTTCACCGGGGCCGAGGCGGTCGCGCTGGCCCTGGTGGAGGCGGTGCTCCAGCCGTCCCCGCACGGCGAGCGGGTCTCCGACGAGCTGTACGCCCGGGCGGCCGCGCACTACGACGAGACGGCCATCGCGACGCTGGCGATCGCCATCGGCCAGGTCAACTTCTTCATCCCGCTGGCCCTGATCGGCAAGCCCCTCCCGGGCGTCAAGCCGTCCGAGCAGTGGACCTGATCCGGGCTCACCACGACCCCGGCCCCGCCACGACCCCGGCCCCGCCGCGACCCCGGCCCCGCCACGGCCCCGGCCCCGCCGCGACCCCGGCCCCGCCACGGCCCCGGCCCCGGCAGCACCGCGACCGTCACGACACCGTGGCCGCCGACCGCGTCCCCCGGTGACGTACGCGTCGTACGTCCTCCCCGCCGCGCGTCAGGCCGAGCTGCTGCGCAGGCCGGTTTCACCGTGACCGGCCGCCTGGAGCAGCCGTCCGACGGCCGCCCGAACCGCTCCCACCTCTGCCTGCTCGCCCGCGCGGCCTGACCCTCCCGCACGGGAGGCCGGCCCGGCCGGCCTTCCCGTGCGGGAGACGGTCTCACCGCGCCTCGGCGTACAGCTCCTCGACGAGCCGGGCGACGGCCTCGGGCTCGCGCAGGGTCGGGTAGTGGTCGGACTTCGCCAGCCGGACGAGCCGGCAGCCGGGGATCCGGGCCGCCATCTGCTCGTTGCAGGCCACGACCTGCGGGCGGTCCTGCTCGCCCAGCGCCAGCACGGTGGGCACGGCGATCTCCCCGAGCCGGTCGAAGGCCGGCGCGTCGGGCTGCTGGTGGCCGACGTTGCTGAACCAGGCGGGCAGCACGGCCCGCAGGTGCGCGGCGGCGACCGGATCGGCCTCGGGCGTGCCCCCGCCGACCTTCCCCCAGAGGCCCAGTCCGTGCCGGACGATGCCCTCCAGGTCGCCGGCCTCGGCCAGCCGCGCCACCTCCTGGTTCAGGTCCGACTCGTCGAAGTCGTACCCGGTGACCCCGGGGACGAACAGCGCGAGCCCGGCCACCCTCTCCGGGGCGTCCAGCGTCAGGCTGACCGAGGCGGCCCCGCCCATGCTGGAGCCGACCAGCACGGCACGGGCCAGCCCGAAGTGGTCGAGCACCGCGGCGAGGTCCGCGGACGGGGAGTACGCGCCCGTGGGTGCGGGCGACCGCCCGTAGCCGCGGGCGTCGTAGCGGACCACCCGGTACCGCGCGGCGAGCGCCGCCAGCACCGGGTCCCAGATGGTCGAGTCACCGACGCCCGGGTGGACCAGGACCAGCGGCAGCCCGTCCCCTCCCGAGTCCTCTGCCCAGAGTTCACCGTTGCCGACGGACACCATGGTTTCCATACCGACCAGTCTGGGCGCCCGGGTGGCCGCCGCAACGGAGGCGTCAGCCTTCGGCCGGAAATCGCCCCGAAAGGAACTGTTCGAAGGTGCCCTCGCCCACCGCCCGTTCCGGCGTCAGGTGCCCGCCGGCCCGCAGCGCGCGGTAGGCCCGGCCGGTCAGCCGGACGTTGAGCAGCGGACGGCGCCGTCCGGTCGCATGCAGGTAGGCCCGGGCCAGCTCCGGGAACGTCCGGACCGCGGGGCCGCCCATGTCCGGCACCCTCCCGGCCGGCTCCCCGGTCGCGAGCCCGGCCAGCCGGGCGGCGACCTCCGCCACCTCGATCGGCTGGTCGGCGACCCCGGAGGGCAGCAGCATGACCGGCAGCCTGGCCGAGGCCTGCAGGAGCTCCAGGACCAGGTCGTGGAACTGCGTCGTGCGCAGCACGGTCCAGCCGAGCCCGGACTCCTCGACCAGCTTCTCGACGGCGAGCTTGGCCCGGTAGTAGGCCAGCGGCACCCGGTCGACGCCGACGATCGAGATGTAGACCAGATGCCGTACGCCGGCCCGGCGGGCCGCCCCGATCAGGTGGCGGGCCGCCTGTTCGTCGCCGCCGCGCGGGGAGGTGGCGCAGTGCACGATCGTCTCGACGCCCGCCACGGCCTCGGCCAGTCCGGTGCCCTCGCGCAGGTCCACGGCGTACGGCTGGGAGTGCCGGCTCAGCACCCGCACCTCGTGCCCGTCCGCGCGCAGCCGTTCGGTGACGAGCCGGCCGAGAGTGCCGGTGCCGCCGGTCACCAGGATCGTGGTCATCGCGGTTGCCGTCCCTTCGGTGGGTGCGCGCTCCCCGGTGGAGCGCGCGTCAACGGCTGAGAACCGACGAGCCCCCGGTTTTGTGACAAGGGCCCCGGGGCGGCTCCCGGCGACGGGTCACACCCGGGGCGCCGAGGCGGCGAGCTGGCGGCCTGCGAAGGCGAGTTTCTCCGGGTTCAGCACGACCCGGACCTCGGCGATGACGTCGCCCCGCGGGTCGAAGGACGCGACGCAGACCAGCTTCCCGCCCGCGTGCGTCACCAGCGCCGCCGCACCGTTGACCTCGGCGACGGTGAACTCCCAGTCGCCGCCGAACCGTTCGCCGGCGCCCAGCAGGAAGCGCAGCACCTTCTCGCGGCCGACGAGGGGGCGCCGGGCCGCCGTTGTCCTCCCGCCGCCGTCGCTCCACCAGACGATGTCGTGGGCGAGCAGCCGCTCCAGGCCGGCGAGGTCGCCCTCGCGGGCCGCCGTGACGAAGGAGGCGACGAGCTTGCGCCGCTGTTCGGCCGCGGGGGTGAACCGGGCCTCGGGTGTCGCCACCCGCTGGACCGCCCGGCGGTACAGCTGGCGGCAGTTGGCCTCGCCGAGGTCGAGCACCCCGGCGATGTCCCGGTGGCTGTAGCCGAACGCCTCGCGCAGCACGTAGACCGCCCGCTCGGTCGGCGTGAGCCGCTCCAGCAGGACCAGCAGCGCCGTCGACACGGCGTCCCGCTGCTCGGCGGACTCCAGGGGGCCGAGGGCGCCGTCCTGGGTGAGCACCGGTTCCGGCAGCCACGGCCCCGGGTACTGCTCGCGCTGCACCCGGGCCGAGGTGAGCCGGTTGACGCAGAGGTTGGTGACGACCTTGGCGAGCCAGGCCCCCGGGTGCCCGATCTCCGCACGCCGGGCGCCGCTCCAGCGCAGGTACGCGTCCTGCACCGCGTCCTCCGCCTCCTCGGCGGAGCCGAGCAGCCGGTAGGCCAGGCCGAACAGCCTGGGGCGGTGGGCGGTGAACTCCTCGGCGGTCCCTGATGTCACGTCCCAAGCCTGCCAGTCGGCCGGCCGCGCGGGAGGCCGGACCCGGCCGGTGACCGAGGCGCGGGCCGGTTCCGTTCCGCAGGCGCCATCCGACAGTAGAGGAGAGTATCTGCAGAGTAGATGGCAGTACCGCCTGGACGCCAGAACTGTCGGTGTGTCAGTATCGCTCCTGCCGCCGGACAGTGGGTCGGGCGGCAGGAGCAGGGGGAGGAACCCGTGTCCCGGGAGAGCCAGCCGCAGTTCGTGATGGTGCCGGTGCCGGCCGAGCACGTCACCAAGGTCTACGCCTTCCTCGCGGAGCTGGCCGCCGCCGAGGCCGCCACTCCCGCCGTCTCCCCAGCTCTGCCGGCCGGTTCCGGAGAGCCGGACCCGGCGGACGACGGCAAGCTGCCGGTCGTCGAGTGGACCGTCGAGGACTTCCGCCGACTGATGATCGAGCCGCTGGGATCGGTGCAGGCGGTCGCCCGGGTCCTCGACGTCCTGGCCGACCAGCCCGACACGAAGGTCAGTTACACGACCCTGGCCACCCGGCTGGGCATGGAGAAGAAGAACCTCCAGGGCAACCTGGCCGCCTTCACCCGTGCCGTGCACCGGCACTACGGGCGCCGGAACTGGCCGATGACCTGGGTGGAGTCGCTCACCGACGAGCCGGGCCTGAAGGTCGAGTTCTTCTACACGATGAGCGCGGGCACCGCCGGCCGCTGGCTCAAGGCCCGCGCGCAGGACTGAGGCGAGACCGGGGGGAGTCGGTGCCGTCCACTCCCCCCGTCTAGACGATCCGGCGCCAGCCGTCGCCGGCCGGGCCGCCCACCGGCGCCGGTCCGAAGTCGTACCGGACCCCCGCCGGGCCGAAGGCGAGCAGTGAGATCGAGGACGAGCCCCAGATCCGCCCGTCCCCGAAGTCGCGCCGCTGGATCAGCGCCGCCGGGTCGTCCAGGGCGAGGCCGTCGCCGGAGACGATCGGCAGCCACGCGCCCCAGGCCTGCTCCGTCGTCCCCGCGTCCGGCAGCGGCCGCGGCCGCTCGGCGGCCCCGAAGCGGGCGCGGAAGCGGGCGGCCCGGGCGGCCATCAGGGAGCGGACCAGCTCCGAGGTCGTGCGGTCCTGCGCCGCCCCCTCCAGCCCGTCGTTGAGCACGACGCTGAGGCCGGAGGGGAGTTCGCGCTCCTCCAGCCGGCTGCCGCCCCAGCTCAGCACCCGTGCGCCGCCGGACCGGGCCACGACCAGGTGGAACGGGTCGTAGCGGGTCAGGTCGAGGTGCCCGATCCCGCCGGCCCGGATGGCGGTCAGCGGCAGCTCGCCGCGGGAGAGCCGGCCCCGCGCCGGGGCCATGGTGCCGAAGCCGTTCAGCAGGCAGGCCGCCGCCGGATCGGCGCCCGGCTCGACCGCCAGCCAGGTGCCGCCCGCCGCGAGGTCCAGCCCGCCGACGACCGCGGGGTGTCCGGGCCAGTGGTGGTCCGGAGGCGACCAGCGCCGCCCGGCGTACTCGTCCCGGACGGACAGCAGCAGCACGGGCACCGCCGACGACGGCTCGATGCTGACGAACGCCGTACACACGCGCAGGGCCCCCTGACCTCGCCGAACGGGCGGCCGCGCACCACCCTGCCGCCGATCCTCGCACGGCCGTTCGCATTCCGGGAGGGCCCTGGCCCCGCTCCCCTCCCGCCGCCATACTGGCCGCCGTGGACTTCACCTCCGGCGCCGCCGTCGGCCCGCGGTTCGACCAGGGCGGGTACGACCTGGGCCTCGGCAACAACGTCTACGGCTCCCTCCCGTCGGCAGCGGGCGCCCTGGACGTCGCGCGGGCCTTCCGCGGGGCCGGCTGGCGGGTGCGCAGGTCCGGATGGACCGAGTACGAGGTCGAGCACACCTACGCCCAGCTGGAGTTGCGCCCCGACACGCCCCTGCGCTTCGGGGGCGTGGTGGTGCCCGGACGGATCGGCGACCTGCTGTCCGCGTTCTCCGCGCTCGGGCTGGCCCACGTCGTCGAGCTGTACCACGAGGACGGCGGCGAGACGGTGTACCGCTCCTGAGTCCCGGGGGGCCGGCCCCGAAGTGGCCCAGGAAATTCGGGCCCGAATGTGCCGGGGGCGCTCGCGCTGACCGAGTCGGTCACCCTGCTCACCCAGGGGCACGTGCCGGACGCCGTCTACGACGAGGCCGCCGAGCACTTCGAGCAGGCCGAACTGGCGCAGCTGATCGCGCTGATCATCACCATCAACGCCTGGAACCGGATCGGCGTCACCTCCCGCCTCAGCCCGGCCGCGAAGTAGGGTCGCCGACATGACGGACACTCGGCTCCAGCAGCAGAAGGCCCGCGCCCTGCGCGAACTCCACCGTCCCGGCGAGCCGTTGGTGCTCGCCAACGTCTGGGACGCGGCCGGTGCGCGGCTGGTCGCCGCAGCCGGCGCACAGGCCGTCGCGACGGCCAGCGCCAGCGTCTCCTGGGCACTCGGGAGCGCGGACGGGGACGCGGCCGACCGTGACGAGGTGCTCGCCCAGACCGCGCTGGTGGTCCGCTCGGTCGGCCTGCCGGTCACGGCGGACCTGGAGAGCGGTTTCGGTGCCACCGCGGCCGAGGTCGGCCGGACGGTGGCGGCCCTGCTCGCCACCGGCGCGGTCGGGGTGAACCTGGAGGACGCGGCCCGGCCCGCCGCCGAGGCGGCCGAGCGGATCGCGGCGGCCCGGGCGGCGGCGGACGCGGCCGGCATCGGGCTCTTCATCAACGGCCGCACCGACGTCTTCCTCCACGGGATCGGCGACCCGGCCGGCCGCCTGGACGAGGCGGTCGACCGCCTGCGCGCGTACGTCGAGGCGGGCGCGGACGGGGTGTTCGTCCCCGGTGTGGCCGACCCGGAGACGATCGCGGCCCTGGTGAAGGCCGTCCCCGCGCCGCTGAACGTCCTGGCCGGCCCGGGCTCGCCGTCCGTGCCGGAACTGGCCGGGCTGGGTGTGGCCCGGGTCAGCCTGGGGCCGGGCCTGGCCAAGGTGGCGTACGCGGCGGTGCGCCGGGCCGCCGAGGAGGTCTACGGTGCGGGCAGCTACACGGCCCTCGACGGCGGCCTCACCTACCAGGAGCTGAACGCCCTCGCCGAGGGCTGAGCAGCCCGGCGCGGGCCGAGCCGGCCCGTGGCCGGGCAGGACGAGGGCCGGGCGCGTGACGGCGCCGGACGGACGGGTCCGGGCGCACACGGGGGCGCGCCCGGACCCCGTCCGTCGGGTGGGCGAGGGCCCGGCCGGTCAGCCGGGGCGGGTCCGCTCGTCAGTTCAGGACCTGCCCGCTGATCCCCGGGTGGGTCATCTGGTTGGTGCCGACGGCCTCCACCTGCTGCGCGAGCCTGCCGGCCACCGGCAGCTTGGCGGCCTCGTGCAGGGCGAGGTCGGTCGGGGAGAGGTTGAGGCCGCTGGAGAGCCCGTCGAGGGCGTCCGGCTGCGAGGCGACCGAGGTGGCGGCGGACGCGGCGGGGGCGGCCAGGGCGAGGCCCGCCATGGTGAGGGCGGCCAGGGTGGCGAGTTTCTTCATGGAACGCCAAACGACCCGGCCGCCCTCAGGTCACCGCGAACCCCTCAGACCGTCACCCGCAGCGTCCGCACGCTGTTGCTGACGAACGAACCGATCGGCTCCGGCCGGGCGTCCTTGGCGAGGGCCAGCCCGGGGTACCGCTCGAACAGGTGCCGCAGCGCCGTCTCCGCCTCCATCCGGGCGAGCCCGGAGCCGAGGCAGAAGTGCGGGCCGTGGCCCAGCGAGAGGTGCCGGTTCGGCCGGCGCGTGAGGTCGAAGCGGTCGGCGTCCTCGTAGTGCCCGGAGTCCCGGCCGGCGGCGGCGTACGAGGCGAGCAGTGCCTCGCCGCGCCGGATGACGACGTCCCCGACGGTGATGTCCTCGGCCGCGTACCGCAGCGGGAACTGCCCGACCGGCGAGTCGTACCGGAGCGTCTCCTCGACCACCTCGGACCACGACGCCGAGCCGTCCAGCACCAGCCGCAGCTGGTCGGGGTGGGCGAGCAGGGCCCGGACGGCGTTGGTGATCAGGTTGAGCGTGGTCTCGTGGCCGGCCACCAGCATCAGCAGCAGGGTGCCCACCAGCTCCGGCTCGCTGAGCCGGTCGTCGGCCTCGCGGGCGGCGATCAGGTCGGTGGTGAGGTCGTCGCCGGGCTCGGCGCGCTTGGCGGCGACGACGGAGGCGAGGAGCGCCTGGAGGCCCTGCTGGGCGGCGATCGCGGCCTCGGGGGTCGCGGAGCTGGAGACCAGGGTGTCGGAGAGCTCGTGCAGTGCGTCCTGCTGCTTCGGCGGCAGGCCGAGCAGTTCACCGATGACCTGCATCGGCAGCGGGTAGGCGAAGTGCTCGCGCAGGTCGAACTCGCCGTCCAGCCCGGCGATGTCGTCCAGCAGGGCGACGGTCCGGGCCTCGATCGCGGGCTGGAGCTCGGCGATCCGGCGCGGGGTGAAGGCCTGGCTGACCAGGCCGCGCAGCCGCCGGTGGTCGGCGCCGTCGGCGGTGACCATGCCGGGCACGGTGACGAAGTTCAGCAGCGGCCAGCCCTTGGGCAGGCGGCCCTCGGTGAAGGTGGTCCACAGCTGCGGGTTCTTGCCGACGCGGGGGTCGGCGAGCAGCTCCTGCAGGGTGTCGTGGTGGGTTATCGCCCAGACCACCACCCCGCCAGGGAGTTCCACCAGGACCGCGGGCCCGGCTGCCCGGAGCCGCGCGTTCTCGCCGTGCTGGTCGCGTCCGAAGGGGTCGAGTCCGACGGGTCCGGGGCGGCCGGGTCCGGGCTGGTGGCCGTCTCGGTCGTGCTCGGGTGCGGCGGTGTCCATGCGGGCCTCTCGGGAGCGGGCGGGCGGGGCGGGGTGAAGGCGCTGTAGAGCACCGGCAGGCCGACCAGGGCGCGCGACCAGGGCGACGGACGCCAGGCCAACTCACCCGGCGGTACCGCCAGCTGGAGGTCGGGCAGGCGGTGCAGCAGGGTCTCGACGGCGGTCTCGACGATGATCCGGGCCGGGTGCTGGGCCGGGCAGACGTGCCGGCCGGCGCCCCAGGCCAGGTGGGCCCGGTTGCCGCCGAGGGAGCCGTGCGCGGCGGAGGCGGCGCCCTGGGCGGCCGGGTCGGCGTTGGCCGCGGCCAGGCCGAGGACGAGCATGTCCCCGGCGCTGATGTACTGGCCGCCGAGGACGGTGTCGCCGGTGGCCCACCGGCCGGGGAAGTTCTGGGTCGGCGGGTCGCGCCAGAGCACCTCCTCCAGTGCGTCGGCGACGGTGAGCCGGCCGCCGGTCAGGGTGGTCCGGAAGCGGCGGTCGGTGAGCAGCAGCCGCAGGGTGTTGCCGGTCCAGTTGATGCTGGTCTCGTTGCCCGCGACCAGCATCACCACCAGGTGGTGCACGGCCTCCTCGTCGGTCAGCGCGGCCGGGTGGGCCAGCAGCCAGGAGGTGAGGTCCGCGTCGGGCGTGACGCGCCGCTGCCGGACCAGGTCGACCAGGATGGCCTGGAACTCCGCGTTGGCCCGGACCGACTTCTCGCTGCTGTCGACGAAGTGGCTGATCAGCTCGATGAGCCGGGGCCCGGCCTCGGCGGGCAGGCCGACCAGCTGGGTGAAGACCAGCAGCGGCAGCCGGCGTGCGTACTGGGCGACCAGGTCGGCGGTGCCGTCCGGCCCCCAGCTGTCGATCAGGGCGTGGGCGGCGGCCTCGGTGGTCTCGCGCAGCTGGCGGTGGTCGATCTCGGCCAGCGTGTCGGAGACGGCGGCGCGCAGCCGCTGGTGCTCGGCGCCGTCCAGGTTGAGCAGGGTGGGGCGCCAGGCGGTCATCGGCAGCAACCGGGAGTCGGCGGCGAGCCGGCCCTCGGCGGGGACCCGCCAGCCGCGCGAGTCCTTGGAGAACAGGGCCTCGTTGCGGGTGAGTTCGAGCAGCTCGGGGTAGCCGAGCACCAGCCAGGCCTCCACCCCGGGCTCCAGCTCGATCGGCGCGACCGGGCCGTACCGGTCGCGCAGCCGGGCGTAGAGGCCGTGCGGGTCGTCGGCGACGGCCGGGCCGTACAGCGCCGGCAGCGGCCCCCCGGCCGGGAACCCGCCCCCTGCGCCCCCGCCGGCGTGTGCCGGGCAGCCGGGCGGCGGGGTGAGCGGGGTGAGCGGGGGAACGGCCGTGCCGGGCTCGGGATTCGTCATCGGTGGAGCTCCAGGACGGCGGTGGCGTGCAGGTGCCCGACGAAGTCGATCAGCAGGTCGTACGCGGCCCGCCGGTCCCGCGCGTCGCAGTAGAGGATCGGCACGTCGGGCAGCAGGTCGAGGGCGGAGCGCAGCTCCTCCTCGGGGTAGGTCGGCGTGTCCGGGAAGGTGTTGACGGCCACGGCGAACGGGATCTGCTGTTCCTCCAGCCGCCCGAGCACGTCGAAGCTCTCGTCCGGGCGGCGCAGGTCCACCATGGCGATGGCGCCGAGCGCACCGCGCGACAGGTCGTCCCAGAGCGGCCGGAACCGCTGCTGCCCGGGGGTGCCGAACAGGTACAGCGCGAGCCGCGGGTTGAGCGTGATCCGGCCGAAGTCCAGCGCGACGGTGGTCGTGCTCTTGTCGCCGCGCCCGGTGAGGTCGTCGATGCCGCTGCTGGCGGCCGTCATGACCTCCTCGGTGCGCAGCGGGGTGATCTCGCTGAGCGAGCCGACCAGTGTGGTCTTGCCGACCCCGAACGGGCCGGTGACCAGGATCTTGACCGCGCCCTGCACGGAGGACGGCAGGTACTGGGGCTCGGCGGGGGCTTCAGCGGAGTTGGCGGAGGCCAACGAGCACCTCTTCCAGGAGGGTTGCGGGCAGGCGCTCGGCCTGCGGGACGGGCGGGAGCACCTGCACGGTGCCGAGGTCCCAGAGGTCGCCGACCAGCACCTTGACGATGCCGAGCGGCAGCCTCAGGTGGGCCGCCACCTCGGCGATCGACAGCAGGCTGCGGCAGAGGTCCAGGATGCGGTGGTGCTCGCGGCTGAGCAGCGCGTCCTCGGGCAGTTCGGGCCGGTCGGGTAAGGCACTGACCAGGCTCTCGACGGCGAGCGCGGCCCGGGTGGGCCGGCTGCGTCCGCCGGTGATCACATAGGGCCGGACCGGCCCGGTCACCGCTGTCCCCCCGCCGCGTGGTCGACGCGCGGCGGGCTGGTGAGGTGGGTGCCGATCCGCTCGACGAGGACCTGCATCTGGTAGGCGACCAGGCCGGCGTCGACGGCCTCGCCGGTCACCACGGCAAGGTGGGCGCCGGCCCCGGCGGCGACGATGAAGAGGTAGCCGCCGCCGTACTCGATGATGATCTGCCGGGTGGCGCTGCCGTGGCCGCCGAAGCCCTGGGCGACGCCGCGGGCCAGCGACTGGAGGCCGGAGCAGGCGGCGGCGAGCCGCTCGGCGTCCTCGCGCAGGATGCCCGCGCTGCGGCCGATCTCCAGTCCGTCGTTGGAGACGACGACGGCGTGCCGGACCTCGGGGACGGAGACGATGTCGGCGAGCAGCCAGCCGAGGTCAGGGGTGGTGGTCATGGAACTCTCCGAAGCGCTGGGGAAGCTGGGGGGAAGCGGGATGGGAAGGATCGGGGTGGGCGTGGGCCCGGACGGCCGAGCGGCCGCTGGCCGTCCCGGCCTGGAACATCGCCATGAACGCCTGGGCGTCCTGCGCCGAGCGGTACGGCGGTGCGGGTGCCGGCGGGGGAGAGGCCGGCGCGCCGCGGCGGGCGGCGCGGTCGCGCCGGTGGCTCCGGCGGGGCAGCGGTGGTGGGACGGCGGGGCCGGCCGAGGGGGACCGGTCGGCCGGCGGGGTGTCCACCAGTGGGTGCCCGGGGCTCAGGGGGTGTCCGGGCACCGGGGGCCGGGTGGGTTCCTGGGACGCGGTCGTGGGTGCGGCCGGGTGCAGGGGGGGTGCGGGGTGGCGCGGTCCGGGGGTGAACGCCGGGTCGTCCGGGCCGAGGCCCGGGACGGTCGGCGGGAGCGGCTCGGTGAGCAGGGCGTTCGGCAGCAGCACCACGACCCGCACACCGCCGTACGGTGAGGGCGCGGAGCTGAGGGTGACCCGGAAGCCGTACTGCTCGGAGAGCCGGCCGACCGCCGCGAGGCCCAGCTGCGGCACCTCGCCGAGGCGGGAGACCTCCAGGGCGGAGCCGCCGGCCAGGGCGGAGGCCGCCTTGGCGACCGCCTGCTCGGGCATGCCGACACCGCCGTCGTCGATCTCGATGACGGCGCCGTTGTGCACCGGCATGAGGGTGACGAACACCTGGGTGCTGGGCGGGGAGTAGCGGGTGGCGTTGTCCAGCAGCTCGGCGACGGCGTGGATGAGGGCCTCGGCGGCGGCGCCGACCACGGCGGTCTCGATCCGGCTGCGGACCACCACCCGCTGGAAGGGCAGGATGCGCGACTGGGCGCCGCGCACCACGTCCTCCAGCGAGACGGGTTCCGGCCAGTGCCGCCCGGCCCGGGCGCCGCAGAGGACGGCCAGGGTCTGGGCGAGGCGGGCCTGTTGGGCCGCGGCGTGGTCCGCCTTGAGCAGGCCCTCCAGCAGCGCCGGGTCGTCGTGGGTGCGTTCCATCTCGTCCAGCAGGGCCTGCTGGTCGTGCGCCATGACGAGGATGCGGCGGGCCACGCTGAGGAAGGCGCGCTGGGTGGAGGCGTTGAGTTCCTGTTCCTGCTGGACGGCGGCCAGTTCGCTGCCGCGCCGGGCCAGTTCGGTGGTCAGCTGTTCCCGGAGGCGGGCGAGTTCGTGCTGCTGGCGGTCGTGACGGCGGCGGTGGGTGACGGAGACCGCGCGGTAGCGGGCGGCGGCCACGAGGGCGAGGGCGGCGAGAACGCCGGTTGCCGTTGCGCACCACTGAGTCATCGTCACGCGGCGAATTCTAGGGTGATGATCCTACGATGGTGTGACCGGATCTCGCCAAGTGACCGGATGTCGTCAATATCCCGTCAATACGGCGGCAATCCGGTCTGCTTCGCCCGCGATCGGCCCGCGGCGCCGGCCGCCGAACCGTTTATTGCCCTGCTGACATCCGGTGCAGCAACAGCAGTGCCACGTCGTCCGGCCGAGAGCGGCGCTCGGTGACGTTGAGGGTGAGCAGGTCGGCCAGCCGCTCCAGGGCGGGCGCCGGGCCGATCCGGCCCGGCCCGGTCTGCCGGGCCCAGAGCTCCAGCCCGCCGAGCATCCGCTGCACCGACTCGTCGTAGTCCTCCTCGCGGTCCTCGACCAGGCCGTCGGTGTAGGCGAGCAGCGTCTCGCCGGCCGCCAGGTGACCGACCGACAGGTGGTAGGCCGCCTCCGGGTCGACGCCCAGCGGGGGGCCGCCTGGCAGGTCCAGTTCCACGGCCTTCGCGTCGTCGGTGATCCGGACCGGCGACGGGTGCCCGGCGCGGGCCGCCCGCAGGGTGCCGTCGGCCGGGTCGAGGGTGAGGTAGAGGCAGGTGGCGAAGAGGTCGGTGTCCAGCCCGGAGAGCAGCCGGCTGGTCCTGGCCAGCGTCGCGGCCGGGTCGTGCCCGTCGGTGGCGTACGCCCGCAGGACGCTGCGCAGCTGCCCCATCACGGCGGTGGCCTCGGCGTTGTGGCCCTGGACGTCGCCGATCACCAGGCCGATCCTGCCCTCCGGCAGCCGCAGCAGGTCGTACCAGTCGCCGCCGATCTGCATGCCCTCGGTGCTGGGCAGGTAGCGGGCGGCGCTGGCGATCCCGGGCAGCCGGGGCAGGGTGCGCGGCAGCATGGCGCGCTGGAGCTCGGTGGCCCGGTGGTGGTGCGTGTCGTAGAGGCGGGCGCGCTCCAGGGACTGCGCCAGGACGCCGGCGAACGCGGAGTAGAGGGTGCGGTCCTCGCGGCCGAAGGCCCGCTCGGTGGCGAAGGTGATCAGGCAGGAGCCGACCTGCCGCCCGGAGGCGACCAGCGGCAGTACCGTCCAGGCGGGCGGGGTGAGCGGCCCGCCGCCGTCCGGGGCCCGCCCCGTGCGGCCCGGTTCGCTGAACAGCGGGGTGGAGCGGGCCAGCGCGTGCTGCATGACCCCCTCGGAGAGGTCGGCCAGCCTGGTCAGCTCGGTGCGGCGCGGCCCGCCGTAGACGGTGTGCGACACGGGCAGCAGCCGGCCCTCGTCCACCAGGTCGAGCACGATGCTGGCGGCGCCGAAGGCCGGGCGGGCGATGTCGGTCACCGTGGTGGTGACGTCCCGGACGGTGACCGCGCGGGACAGCGCCCGGGTGAGCGCCAGCAGCAGCGCCGAGCGGGCCCCGGCCGCCGGGGCGCCGCCCGGCCGGCCGGCGGGCGGGCGTTCCCCGGGTGCGCGGGCGCGGTCCCGGTCGGCGACCAGCCCGGCGATCCGGACCGGCCGCCGGTGCACGTCGAGCATCACCTCGCCGGTCTCCTCGATCCGGACCACGCCGCCGCCCCGGCGCAGCACCCGGTAGGTGATCCGGTACGGGCCGCCGGTGGCGAGCGCCTCGGCCAGGGCGGCCTGGAAGTCCGGCAGGTCCTCGGGGTGGACGATCCGGTCCAGGTCGGGTGCGGCCGCCGGGCCCCCGTCGGCCGGCGGCGGCTGGCCCGCCACCCGGTAGGCCTGGGCGTCCCAGTAGGCCTCGCCGGTGACCAGGTCGCGTTCGAAGGCGCCGTGCCCGGCGGAGCGGACGGCGAGCGAGAGCATCGGGTGGGCCAGCCCGGCGGCCCGGCCGGCGTCGTCCGGGGCCGGTCCGTACCCGTTCGGTCCGTTCCCGTTCGGTCCGTTCCCGGCGGGGCTGTTCCCGTCGGGGCCGGAGGGCGTTCCGGTGCCGGTCGCGGGCGCACCGCCCGGGCGCCCGCCCCTGGGCGTGCCGGTCTCGGCGCTCGCGTGGTCGAGCAGGTGGGAGAGCCGGTGGGCGCAGGCGTCGCCGAGCGTCTCCAGGACGTCGAGGTCGCGCCGGGGGACGGTGCCCCGGTGGGCGAGGGCCAGGGCCAGCACGCCGATCGGCTGCTCGTCGACGACCATCGGCAGGGTGATGATGGCGACCATGCCGGTGCCCATGCCGGCGTTGCGGTTGGGGTAGTCGACGCTGGTGCGCTCGGGGCTGAGCAGGTAGGGCCGGCGCAGCTTGAGCGCCATCGCGGCGGGCAGGTCGCCGGCCGGGTCGACCACGCCGTACCGCTCGTGGGCCCACTCGGGCAGGCCGTGGGAGGCGGCGAGCCGGAGCATTCCGGCGGAGTCCAGCAGGTAGAGCGCGGACCCCTCGCCGGTGATCCAGCCGGGGCCCTCGGCGAGGATCGTGCCGAGGAGTTCGGCGGCGCCGGCGCAGCCGAGCAATAAGCGGACGCAGCGCATGGCGCTGCGCGCGGTGGGGCTGCTGCGCGGCGTCCGGCTCTCGTCCTCGGAGGGGGGAAGCCACGGCGAGGACAGGTCCATGGGATGCCCGGCCTTTCCGTTGCCCTGTCGGGGTGGTGCCTTATCGGACACTCAATTCTTAATACCTTATTTCTTAAGCCGGTGAATGGTCGCCCAGGTGGCGCGGCGGCCCCCGGACCGGACCGCCGTGGTACCCGGTGCGACCGACGGGCCGCCGGTCGAGTAGGATCGGCGAGCGGCAAGGGCCTATAGCTCAGACGGTTAGAGCGCTTCCCTGATAAGGAAGAGGCCACAGGTTCAAGTCCTGTTAGGCCCACCACCGCGAAGGGCCCGGAGCGATCACGCTCCGGGCCCTTCGGCGTCCCCGCGGCCGGCCCCCGCGACCGGCCCCGGTGGGCACGCCCCGCCTCAGGCCCCGGGCCAGTCACGCAGGCCGTGGGTGAGGACGGCGATCAGCCGGTCCTGGGTGTCGCCGAGGTCCTCGGCGAGCTGGAAGGCGCCGCCGATGGAGAGCGAGGCGAAGCCGTGGGCCACCGAGCGGACGGCGCGGGCGGCGTGGACGGCCTCCGACCCGGCGAGCCCGTACCCGCGCAGCACCGCGATGATCACGCCGACCAGCCGCGTCGCCGCCCGGGTGAGGTCGTCGTCCGGCTGCGGAGCCTGCGGGAGCGAGTTGTAGCGGTGCGGGTACTCGGTGGCGTAGGCGTGGTAGGCGCGCAGGACGGCGGCGACGGCGTCGTCCCCGCCCCGGCCGACGGCCGCCTCGGCGAGCCGGTCGGCCAGCTCCTCGGTGACCCGGACGGCGACCAGCCGGCGCAGTTCCGCAAGGCCGCCGCTGACGTGCTTGTAGAGCGAGGGCGTGGCCACCTTGGCCCGCGCGGCGACCGCGGCCAGGGTGAGGGCCTCGGGGCCCTGCTCGTCGATGAGGGCGAGGGCGTGGCCGACGACCTGCTCGGGGGTGAGTCCTACTCGGGGCATGGGGGCGGTTCTCCGTGGGTCCGGTTCCGGTGGGGCGGGAGGGCTCAGGCCAGCTCGGCGAGGAACCCGAGCAGCGCGTCGGCGGTCGCCTGCGGGTGGTCGGCCATCGGGTAGTGGCCGGCGCCCTCGATCATCACCTTGCGGGCGTTCAGCGCGGCGGCCTGCCGGTCGGCGACCACCTCCGGCTTGGGGAAGTCGGGGTCCTTGCTGCCCATGACGACCAGCGCCGGGCACCGCACGGCCGCGGTCCAGCCGACGGGCGCCGAGTCCCCGCGGACCTGGCCGCGGGTGGCGGTCTTGCGGCCGGGCGTGCGCATCGCGGCGACCAGCCCGTCCACGTACGCGTCGAAGTCGGCCGGCTTGGCGGTCGGGTAGGCCATCCTGCGGTGGTAGAGGCCCCAGAAGGCGGGGGAGTGCACCAGCAGCTTGCCCATGACGCCGAACATCGCGCGCTGCAGGGCGTTCGGCGGCAGGTTCTCGACGAAGGCGTCCAGCAGGACGATCCCGGCGACCCGCTCGGGTGCGTCGCCGGCGGCCTTGACCACGGTCGCGCCGGTGTACGAGTTGCCGGCGAGGACGGCGCGCCCGATGCCGAGGTGGTCGAGCAGGGCGAGGACGTCGGCGGCGATCGCGGCCGGCGAGTAGTCGTCCCAGACGATCGAGGAGTCGCCGAAGCCGCGCAGGTCCATGGTGATCACGCGGCGGCCGGCGGCGACGAGCAGCGGGCGCAGGTGCCGGTAGGCGGCCCGGCTGTCGAGCATCCCCGGGAGCAGGACGACGGGGGCGCCGTCGCCCTGCTCGGTGTCGTCGTAGGCGATGCGGCCGCCGGTGACGTCGAGGTACCGGGTGGTGGGGGCGGTGGTGCGGGACATGGGGGCCTCCTCGGTCCGCCGGGACGTCGGCGGTGGTGCCGACAGCCACAAAGCTAAGGCTAATAGCCTTAGCTGTCAAGCTATCGACAGAACCCGAGGGTGGCCCGGGTCAGACTCCCTCCACCTTGAACGGGTCGTGCTCGGCCAGCAGCTTCTCCAGCCGGGCCTGGTCCACCCGGGTGACGATCTCGCTGTTCTCCTGCTTGTCGCGGACCACCTTGGCCAGGGTGAACGAGGAGGTGACGGTGTAGAGCAGGCCGACCCCGAGGAAGGCCCGGGTCCAGCCGCCCACCGGGAGGTAGGCGATCCCGGTCGCGAGGGCGCCGGCGGAGAGGGCGAAGGAGAGCACGGCCTGGACGTAGTACGCGGCCGTGGTGCGTGACTGCATCGGTGCGTTCATGGCGTCAGGATGGCCGCGCCGGGCCGGGCCGCACATGAGTAGGGGTACTCAAGTAGGGGTTCGTTCGTTGACGTCCAATGACGTTCGGTAGTGTCAGTTGTTGTCAATCGCCCCAAAATGCCCATCGGGTCACGTAGTGTCCGGGCTGTGTCCGGCTGCTCCTGGCGGATGGCTTGGAATCAGGGGCTCCTAGGATTAACGTTTGATAACGCAGCGCGGTCCTCAACGCCGTACCCAGACGGCACCGTGCGCCGTCGCCTAATCCCGCCGGCCGGCCTCCGGGCAGGCCAGGGAGCCGGGGAACCACGTTCCTTGGGGTGAATCGGCCGGGCCCAGGCCCAGCCGTAGGAGACCTTCCTGCTCCGAACCCGTCAGCTAACCCGGTAGGCGCGAAGGAAGGAAAGGAGCGCGCCTCCGTGGCGTCGACGCACTCTCCGGCAAACCTGCCCGGCTCCTCCGCCGGCACCCAGCTGCTCGACCACCCCTGGCCGCCCGCCCACCCGGGCGAGTACGGCGGGCCCTCCGACGAGGCGGCCCCGCAGGCCGCCGAGGCCAACCGGCACCGGATGCCGCGTCAGACCCGCGGAACGGCTCCGCTGCTCGGCGTCACCGCCGTCGCCGCCACCCTGGGCGCCACCGGCTTCGCCTCCGCGACCCCGGCCGCCGCCCCCGCCGTCGAGGCCCCCGACGAGACGCCGGTCGCCCTCGCCGCCGACCCCGGCCTCGCCCTCGCCGCCCGGATCCAGCAGCAGGCCGACAGCCAGCGCACCGCCGCCGAGGAGGGCGCCCGGCTCCAGGCCGCCAAGGAGGCCGAGGCCAAGCGCGCCGCCCAGCAGCAGGAGGCCAAGCGGGCCGCCGAGGAGGCCGAGAAGGCCAAGCTCGCCGCCATCAACCTGCCGGTGCGCGACTACAACCTCTCCGCCCACTACGGCCAGAGCGCCTCGTACTGGGCCCACCTGCACACCGGCCTGGACTTCGCCGCCGACACCGGCACCCCGGTCTACGCCGTCGGCCAGGGCACCATCACCTCGGCCGGCTGGGCCGGCTCCTACGGCTACCGGATCGTCGAGACGCTGCCCGACGGCACCGAGATCTGGTACTGCCACCTCTCCTCGATCATCAAGGGCTCCGGCAAGGTCGTCCCCGGCCAGCAGCTCGGCAAGGTCGGCGCCACCGGCAACGTCACCGGCCCCCACCTGCACCTGGAGGTCCGCCCGGGCGGCGGCGCCCCGGTCGACCCGGAGAGCTGGTTCGAGCAGCGCGGCATCACCCCCTGACGAGCACCGGGGTGCCCCGGCCGTTACGACGACGGCCGGGGCACCCGTGTGTCCCGCTCAAGGGCACGACCCGGCGGCACGGACCGGACGAGGCCCGCGCCCCCGCGCCCCCGCGCTCACTCCCCCGGCAGCTGCGCGAGGTACGCGTCGATCTCCTCCTGGCCGGGCTCCGGCGCGAGGTCCGGGAACTCCGCCACCAGCAGCCGCGGCAGCCCCGGCACCGTCCACTCGCCGAAGAGGTCCAGCGCCGCCTCGACCGCCGCCTCCTCGAACGCCCCGAAGTCCCCCGCCAGCTCGTCCGGCATCGGGCGGCCCAGCGCCGTCAGCTCCGCCAGGTTGCGGTAGCTGCGCCGCATCAGACCCTGCTCCAGCAGCCGCCGGGCGCCGTCCGTGGCCATCCCGACCGAGAGCACCCGGGCCGCGCCCCAGCCCTCCTCGTCCGCCTCGTCCAGCCAGCCGGCCGCCGCCAGCGCCTCGAAGGCGGCCCGCCGGTCCTCCTCGGCCAGCTCCCGGAACGCCGTCAGCCACTCCCGCACCGCCGCCTTGTCGGCGAGGTCGACGTCGTGCGCGCACAGCAGCACCGCGTAGAGCCGGGGCCAGGTCACCAGGTCGGCCCGGCGCAGCAGCCCGGCGGCCACCTCGCCCTGCCACTCGGCCTCCGCGTGCAGCCTCTCCTGCCGCTTGGCGTTGAGCCGCTTCGCCGCGCGCTGGTGGTCGACCAACAGCCGCACCGCCTCGCCGTACGCCAGCGGGTCCTGCTCGGGCGCGGGCTGGACGTACAGGTGGAGCCGCTCGTACAGCAGCTGCTCCACGGCGTTCGAGGTCAGCTCCGGCCAGCCGTCGTGCATCCTGCTCTCGCCCAGCTCCAGCAGCGCCAGCACCGCCCGCACCGCGGATTCGGCCACCGGCGCGCGGCCCTCGGCCTCCGCCCAGGCGAGCAGGTCGGCGGCCTTGGTGCGCGGGGCGAGCCGCAGGTCATCTTCTTCCATGTGACGTACGGTAATCGGAAAGCGCGGGTAGGGTCGGCAGACATGGTCCCCGTCCGACTCACCGGCCCCCGCCTGGCCATCCGCGAGTTCCACCACACGCCGGGCGACGTCGATGCCCTGCACGCGATCTTCGGCGACCCGGAGGCCACCCGCTACCTGCCCTTCGAGCCGCGCGACCGCGAGGACTGCGCCGACCAGGTCGAGCAGTACCTGGAGGAGGCGCTCCAGGACGAGCGGACGGTCTACCGACTGGCCGTCACCCGGCGCACCGACGCCGACGACCCCGCCGACGCCACCCCGATCGGCAACGCCGCCCTCACCCTCGGCGGCCACCGCTCCGCCCTCCTGGGCTACGCGCTGCGCGCCGACACCTGGGGCAACGGCTACGCGGGCGAGATCACCTCGCTGCTCTGCGACTTCGCGTTCGGGCCGCTCGGCCTGCACCGGCTGGCCGCCCGGGTGGACGTGGACCACGACGCCTCGGCCCGGGTGCTCACCCGGGCCGGTTTCCGGCTGGAGGGCCGGGTGCGGCACGACGTGCACCTGCGGGGCGCCTGGCACGACTCCTTCCAGTACTCCCTGCTCCAGGACGAGTGGCCGCCCGGACGGGGGGTTAACCCCACCCCCGCTCCGGCGGGGAGCCGGATGTCCGGCAGGCCGCTTCCTTGACAGGGTTAACCCATCAGCCCGAACGGCACCGCCACAGACCCGAGGACCGAGGCCCGGCTATGACGACCAGCGAGCACGCACTGCGCAGCGAGTACGACCGCCACGACGGCGCCCGCCGCACCGAGGAGCCGCCCTACGCCTGGCGGGCGCCGTTCTCCTCCTACTACTACCGGGAGCTGGGCTTCGTGCTCAGCGGGTTCCCGGTCGCCATCGCCGGCTTCGTCTTCTCCGTCACGCTGTTCTCTCTCGGCCTCGCCACCTTCGTCACCGTCCTCGGCCTGCCGGTGCTGGCCGGACTGACCAGCGGCGCCCGCGGCTTCGGCCGGCTGGAGCGGGCCCGGGCCCGCGGGATGCTGGCGCTGGACGTGCCGGGCCCGGAGCCGGTGCGGGCGGTGCGGCCCGGGGCCTGGGGCGCCGTCACCGCGCGGCTGACGGACGTGGCCGGCTGGAAGGCCGCGCTGTACCAGGTGCTGATGTTCCCCTGGGCGGTGCTGAGCTTCTCGCTGTCGCTGGTCTTCACGCTGGTCGGCTGGGTGCTCGCGTTCTACCCCGCCTACCACTGGAGCTTCCGGACCTACACCGACTGGCCGGGTTACCGGGTGTTCGACTACTGGGACAAGGGGGTCGAGCACGTCTACTACATCCAGTCGCCGTGGCAGATCGCCGGGGTGTCGCTGATCGGGACGCTCCTCGTCTTCCTCGCCCCGCAGCTGCTGCGCGGCCTGACCAACGTCAACCGCCTCGCCGTCCGGGGCCTGCTCGGCCGCTGACCCGCTGACCCGCCGACCCGCTGACCGCTCCACCGGCCCCGCCCGCGCCCGGACGCTCCGGATGCGGGCGGGGCCGGCCCGTGTTCGCATGGCCGGATGACCGCCCGCACCAACCGCACCGAGCCGGGGCCGGCCGCCGGAGTCCTCGTCACCTCCCGCCCGCTGGACGAGTACTGCGGCCTCTTCGGGCTGACCCGCGCCCAGCTCGCCGCCCTCCCCGGGCCGCTGCTCGACTGCCCCGGCGGAGCGGCCGGCCTGGCCGCCGAGGCACGCGAACTGGGCTGCCACGTGATCGCCGCCGACCCGGCGTACGCGCGGCCCGTCCCCGAGGTCGAGGCCGGCGCACTGGCCGCCCGGGCGTCGATGGCCGCCGCGCTGCACGCCCGCCCCGAGCTGTACCCCGCGCCCCACTTCCACCCGTACGACCGCTACCTGCGCAGCTGGGACCGGGCCCGCCGGCTGTTCGCCGCCGACACCGCCGCCCACCCGCAGCAGTACGTGGCCGCCGCACTGCCCCGGCTGCCGTTCGCCGACGGCACCTTCGCGCTCACCCTCAGCGGGTACCTGATCTTCGCCTACCCCGAGCTGTTCGGTCCCGACCGGCAGGTGGCCGCGCTGGCCGAGCTGGTCCGGGTGACCGACCCCGACGGCGAGGTCCGGGTCCACCCCCTGTGCGACGGCGCCGGCCGCCACTGCCCCCACCTCGACGGGCTGCGGCACGCCCTCGGCGAGCGCCGGATCGCCAGCGAGGTCCGCCGCCTGCCGGCCGGTGGCGCGGGGCGTCCGGGGCGCGTCCTGGTCCTCCGGGCCGCCGACCGCCGCCGCCGGGCCGCCGCCGGTTGACGGTCGCCCGCCGGTCCGGCGGCTCCGAGGCCGGGGTCGCGGGCCGCGCCGGTCGCGGGCCGGCGGTCGCGAGCCGGGCGGGTCTAGGCGGGCGGCTGCGGTTGCGGCTGCGCCTCGCCGGCCGGTCCGGCCTGCTGCGGGAGGACGACCTGCGCAGGGGCGACCTGCGAAGGTGCGGCCGGCGCCTCCAGCCGGGACAGTATCTTCTCCGCCAGCCAGCTCCGGTCCGAGCCGTACGGGATGCCGTCCGGCGCCATCAGCCGCCCGGCCACCGCCTCGCGCAGCCGCTGCGCCTCGGCAGCCGGCAGGCGGGAGAGCAGGCCGCGGGCGGCCAGCAGCGCGTGGTACTGCTCGAAGCCCGAGCGCGGCTGCTCGATCGCGTCCAGCAGGCTGGACAGGTCGGCCAGCGACGGGTCACCCTGCATCAGCGCCAGCGCCTGGATCCGCCGGCCCTCGGAACCGTCCGCGAACAGCTCGCGCACCTGCTCCGCGGTGAGCGCCGAGCGCCGCGCCGTCGAGCGGACCTCGGCCACCACGCCCTCCGGACCGGCCGCCGCGCTCGGCGGCAGCTGGCCGGCCAGCTGCTCGGGCCGCTCCGCGCTGTTGCCCAGCAGCCCCAGGTGCTGCATCGCCCGTACCCGGAAGTCGTCCGCGCCCACCTTGTCGCCCTTGCGGTCGCGGTCCTGGCCGGCCAGGAAGAGGTCCAGCGCCTGGTCCGCGTCGGAGAGCACCTGCGGCAGCGTCAGCCGGGTCACCAGCCACCCGGCCAGGAAGCCGGACACCAGGAAGTAGAGGACGAGCGCGACCGCGAACGGCACCGCGCCCTCGTCGCCGCCCAGCGCGGGCGCCAGCGCGGTACCGAGCCGGTGCAGGCGCTCGCCGAGCGAGCCGAGCTGGGTCAGCCCGACGCCCAGCAGCACCTTGGTCAGCCAGTCCGAGACCTGCTCCAGATTGGTGTTCGGAGCGTACGAGCCGTGCGGCTCACCGTTCGGGCCGGCCCCGCCGCGCACCCGGGGCACCCCGAACAGGAACCCCAGCGCACCGCCCAGCACCACCGACGCCCCGGCCACCACCAGGCCGCCGCCCAGCGCCTGCCAGGCGTGCTCGCGGCCCAGCGAGAAGAGCAGCAGCCCGAGCACCCCCACCCCGGGCAGCACTCCGGCCGCAGCCCGCTGCGCCGCACGTCCGGCCGCGCCCCCCGCCCGACGGGTCGTCCTCGCCATCGCCTACCCCCTGTGCCCGTCCGGCTCCGCTCCGGAATCCGGGCCGAGCCTAGCGCCCGTCTTCAAACTCCCGCCTGCCTGGCGGGAGTTTGAAGACGGGCGCTGCCGTCTCCGGGCCCCCGGAACGCCCCGGCCGCCCCCGTCGGAGCGCGGCCGGAACGCAGACGGCCCGTGGGCTGCTCCTCCGCGCCGGCCCTGTGAGGGGCCGGGCGCCGAGGCACCGGGGATGTTCCGGTGAGCCCACGGGCCGGGTGACTGCTTGGGATTTCGCCTGCCGGAGGCCTAGGACCTCGCCCTGCGCAGGCAGGGGCGGCTCTAGCGAGCAGCCACCTCACACATCCTGACGGTACTCAACCAGGATCACCTCCTTTCAGTGTGCCGCCACTGTAGGCAGCTCCCCCGAAGGAGGGCAACGGATTATTTCGCAGAACGGACCCGCACATGCGAAAGGCCCGGAGGACGAGTCCTCCGGGCCTTTCGTGCTACTGAGTAGCGGGGACAGGATTTGAACCTGCGACCTCTGGGTTATGAGCCCAGCGAGCTACCGAGCTGCTCCACCCCGCGTCGGTGAACCCAACAATACGGGGAAGTCGCGCGGATGGGAAATCCGTTCCTCAGCGGGCCCGCTCCGGTGCCTTCGTCCGGCGGGTTCCGTGGCGTGCGGTGCGGGCCCTGGCCCAGGCGGCGAAGCAGACCAGGGCGGCGAAGCAGGGCACCATCAGGACGGCGTAGACCAGCAGGAAGCCGTGGGTGCCGAGGTCGGCGGCGGCGTTCCAGGTGCCGTGCAGGGCCATCGAGAGGAGCAGCCCGGCGGGGGCGGCCAGCCGGGCCAGCCAGCGGCGGCCGGTGGTGAGGGTGACGGCCAGGCCCAGCCCGGTCAGCGCGGTGAAGAGCGGGTGCGCGAAGGGGGAGAGCAGGCCGCGCAGGACGAAGGTCTGCACGGTGCTGTCGAAGTCCCGCAGGCTGGGCGCCGCCCCGAGGCCGATGCTGTCCAGCCGCTGCTGCTGGTCGTCGGTGAAGGCGCGCCCCAGGTAGAGCGCGTTCTCGGTGAAGGCGAACCCGCAGGCGGTGATCCCGCCGAGGACCACGCCGGCGGCCAGCGTGCGCGGCCGCGCGCGGGCGCGCGGGCGGTCGTGCGTCAGCGGGTACGGGCGCAGGTACGGCAGCGGGCGCAGGTAGGGGCGCAGCCGTCCGCGGGCGTGCGGCAGGGCGGGCCGCCGGCCGTACGGGCGGGGCGGCCGGGGGCCGGGGAGCCGGTGCAGGACGGTCGCGCAGGGGCGGTCGGTGCGGTGGCCGCGACATCGGAACCGCTGGCCGAGCGGGAGCAGCAGGACGAGCAGCGCGGCGCCCTTGGCGCTCTCCTCGATCACCGGGGTGACCAGGTCGGCGCCCAGCATCTCGCCGAGTCCGCCCTGGTGGGCGGTCAGGTAGGTGCTGGTCCAGCCGTTGGCGAGGATGGCGACGGTGGTCGCCGCGAAGGCGCCCCAGCCGAGGCAGAACACGGTGTGCCGCAGCGGCACCCGGGCGGTCTGGTTGAGCCAGGCGAGGCCGCCGAGCACGAAGGGCAGCGGGACCATCGCGAGGCCGAGGCCGACCAGCAGCCCGGTGGTGCCGGTCTGGCGGCGGACCAGGTGGAGGATCAGGACGCCGCAGCCGGCCAGGGTCAGGACGGCGGTCGCGGTGACGGAGGAGAGCGCGACCGGGCGGGCGGGGCGCGGCGGCCGGGGCGGCACGGCCGCGGACGGCACGGGGACGGACGGCGGGGGGACGGGCGGCGTCCAGGGCACGATCCGGTGGGCCCGGCGCCTCCGGGGCCCCGGGATGGTGCGGGTGCCGGCGGTGCGCGTGGGCACCTCTCGGTCGTCGGCGGTGGCCCGGACGGTGGTCCGGAAGCCGCCGCCGGACGGGCTGCTCACCCGGCACAGGGTAGGCCAAGGCACCGGCCCCACGGGAGGACTCGGGACGAATCCCCCCGCCCGGGCCGGGCCGGTCCGGGCCGTACGGGCTCCGCGGGGCCACCGGGTCGAACGCCCGGCGGCGGCTCAGCGGCGGCGGAACAGCAGGTCGTGCACCACGTGGCCCTTGGCGATGCCGGCCCGTTCGAACTTGGTGACCGGCCGCCAGTCCGGCCGCGGTGCGTAGCCGGGGATGCTGCCGTCCGGGTGGTCGGCGGGCTCCAGCCAGCCGGTTCCGTCACCCTCGGGGTGCAGGTTCTCCAGCTCGGGCGAGGCGGAGAGCACCTCCAGCATCTGCTCGGCGTACGGCTCCCAGTCGGTGGCGCAGTGCACCAGGGCACCGGGGGCCAGCCGGGGCAGCACCAGCTCCAGGAAGGACGGCTGGACCAGCCGGCGCTTGTGGTGCTTGGGCTTGGGCCACGGGTCGGCGAAGTAGACCCGCAGGCCGGCCAGCGAGGCGTTGGGGAGCATGTCGCGCAGCAGGATCACGGCGTCGCCGGCGGCGAGCCGGACGTTCTTCGAGCCGTCGCGCTCCAGCATGCCGAGCAGGTTGCCGTGGCCGGGGGTGTGGACGTCGGCCGCGAGGATGCCGGTCGCCGGGTCGGCGGCGGCCATCGCGGCGGTGGTCTCGCCCATGCCGAAGCCGATCTCCAGGGTGACCGGGAGGTCGCCGAAGAGCTCGCGCAGGTCCAGCGGGCTGCCGTCGATCGCGATGCCGTACTTCTCCCAGCCCCGGTCCAGCGCGCCCGCCTGGGCGTTGGTCATCCGGCCCCGGCGCGGCTGGAAGCTGCGGATGCGCCGCTCGCTGTGCTGGGCCTCGGTGGCCCGGTGCGGGTACATCGGCGCGGGGTAGCCGGCCGGCGCGGCGGAGAGCCGGGCGGACGGCGATTGCTGGGGGATCGGGGCGGTGGCAGTCACAATCACCCGAGTCTACGGGGCCGCCGCGCACGGGCCGCAGGGCCTGTG
Source organism: Streptomyces sp. CB01881 (assembly GCF_002953255.1). Taxonomy (GTDB): domain Bacteria; phylum Actinomycetota; class Actinomycetes; order Streptomycetales; family Streptomycetaceae; genus Kitasatospora. The sequence goes on along the minus strand of NZ_CP026498.1, from coordinate 6,240,032 downwards.
ACGCACGCGACGCACCCGGCGCACCGCGCGTTCCCGGCGCAGCGCACGTGCCGGGCGCACCGCACGTGCGCCGGGGCGCCGGGTGCGGTCACCCGCCCGCCTCCAGCGCGGCCAGCGCCCGGCGGGCCACCTCGCGGCCGATCGGGAGCGAGGCGGTGGCCGCGGGGGAGGGCGCGTTCAGCACGTGCACCAGGCGGCGGGTGGAGCGCGGGTCCTCCGGGTCGAACCCGGCGAAGGCGAAGTCGTCCAGCAGCGAGCCGTCCCGGCCGACCGCCTGGGCCCGCACCCCGGCGGTGGCCGGCACCAGGTCCTCGGCCGTGACGGCGGGCAGCAGGCGCCGGACGGCGGTGGTGAACGCCCGCTTGGAGAGCGAACGGTGCAGCTCGCCGAGCTCGTACCGCCAGTGCCGGCGGGCGATCTGCCAGGTGCCGGGGAAGGCGAGCGTCCCGGCCAGGTCGCGGGGGCGCACGGTGCGCCAGTCGTAGCCCTCGCGGGCCAGTGCGGGCACCGCGTTCGGGCCGACGTGCACGTCGCCGTGGATGCCCCGGGTCAGGTGCACGCCGAGGAAGGGGAACGCCGGGTCGGGCACCGGGTAGACCAGGCCGCGGACCAGCTCCCGGCGGTCCTTGGCCAGTTCGTAGTACTCGCCGCGGAACGGCACGATCCGCACGCCGGGGTCGTCGCCGGCCAGCCGGGCGATCCGGTCGCTGTGCAGGCCCGCGCAGTTCACCAGGACCTGGCAGCGCAGCTCCCCGGCGGAGGTCTGCACCGTCACCCCGTCGGCCCGGCGGGCGACCGCCCGCAGCTCCGTCCCGGTCCGCAGCTCCGCCCCGGCCTCGCGGGCCAGCCGGGCGTAGGTGCCGGCCACGGCGGGGAAGTCGCAGATCCCGGTGGTTCCGACGTGCAGCCCGGCGATGCCGGTGACCTGCGGCTCGTACCGGGCGATCCCGGCGCGGTCCAGCTCGGTGACGGGGATGCCGTTCTCCCGGCCGCGCTCGGCCAGCGCCCGCAGCCGTGGCAGTTCGGCCGGGCCGGTCGCCACGATCAGCTTGCCGGTCACCTCGTGCGGGATGTCGTGGGTGCGGCAGAACCCAACCATCTCGGCGGCGCCCGCGACGGCGTACCGGGCCTTGAGCGAGCCCGGCCGGTAGTAGACGCCGCTGTGGATGACCCCGCTGTTGCGGCCGGTCTGGTGCGCCGCGAAGCCGGCCTCCTTCTCCAGCACGGCCAGCCGCAGCCCCGGTCGCTCCCGGGTCAGCGCGTACGCCGTGGACAGCCCGACGATTCCCCCGCCCACCACCAGCACGTCGATGTCGTACGCCACCGCTCGCTCCTCGCTCCGCCCCGGCACGGCCCGCCGCCGATGCTGCCACGGCGGGCCGTGCCGGTCGAGGGGGCCTCAGCGGCCCTTCGGCTCCAGCCACGGCCAGGTCGCGTCCCGGCCCGATTCGAGCAGGGGGATCAGCCGGAAGGCGGCGTCGTTCAGCCCGCCGAAGGTGTGCCGGTTCGCCGAGCCGCTCGGTCCGTGGCCGGTGGCGTAGCCGGCCAGGTTCCAGGTGTAGACGGGGACGCCGGCCGGCACGGCGGCCAGCGGGTCGCCGCCGCTCCAGTGGCCCGGACCGGTCTGCTCGTCGGTGACGATGACGACCCGGTCGTGTCCGCGGTAGTGGGTGCGGACGGCCGTGGTGGTGTCGGTGCCGCCGAGGTCGCCGAAGCGCTCCAGGACGCGCAGCACCGCCTCCCCCCTGCCCACCTCGACGACCCGGCTGGTGGAGCCGAACTCGACCAGGTCGGCGTCGGCCGCCCGGACCTTCAGCGCGGTTCCGAAGATCGCCGCCGAGTCGGCCCGGTTGAGCTGGGTCTGTGCGCTCGGCCGGTCGAACATCGAGCCCGAGCGGTCGACCAGGACCAGCGTCCGGCCGGGGAGCGAGGGCACGTTGGCGAGTGAGTGGGAGAGCGCGGTCTCCAGTGCGTGCCCCCAGCGCAGCGACGGCGCGTGCCGGTGCGCGGCGAGGTAGCGGAACGGGAACTGGCGGGAGCGGTGCACCTCTTCCCGGTCGCTGATCCGCCGGGCGACCTCGGCTGCGACCTCGTCCGGGACGCCGGCCTGGTCGAAGTTGCGCAGGTTGCGCACCAGCGCCATCGGGCCCATGGACGGGATGACCGCCTCCCAGACGGCCGCGTCCAATGGTCCCTGGAGCCATCCGGCCAGCGCCTCCCAGGTCAGCCCGGCCGCGGCGAGCCGCTCGGCGCCGCCCTCTGCGGTGACCGCCGCCCGCCGCTCCTCGACGGGCAGTGCGAGCAGTTCGCGGTTGGCGGTGAGCAGCCGGTCGGCGGCGGGCGGGACGGCCTCCTCCGGCCGGTGCCGGCGGTCCAGGGCGTAGCGGAACAGCTCGCCCTGCCACGGCTTGGCCGGGTCGGGCGAGGGGTGGGTCAGCTCCAGCACGTCCCCGAAGCGGTAACCCTTGGACGCGGTGTCGTACTTGAGCAGCGAGCGGCCGTGGTAGAGCCGGCGGACGGCGTCGGCGATGCCGCGCTTGAGCGGCTTGGGCAGCGCGCGGCCGTAGCGGGACGTCCAGTAGGCGAGCAGCTCGCCGGGTTCGTCCGCGCGCTGGAGCACCGCGTCGACGGCCTGCCGGGAGTGGCCGGGCGCCCCGGCGTCCAGCCGGGCCCGGGTGAACTCGGCGGCGCCGACCAGCGCCGCCGTGCGCAGGTGTGCGTCGGACCGCAGCCAGCGCAGCAGGCCGAGGGTCCACTCCGGTTCGACGACGGCGAGTTCGCGCACCAGTGCGGTGTAGCGGTCGTCGCGGTCGCCGCCCGTCTCGTAAAAGGTGTCCTGGCCGACCAGGTTGGCCACCGAGAGCAGGAAGAGTTCGGACTTCGCGTCGCGGAGGAATCCGGTGCCGCCGTTGTGGTTGGCGGTGCGCCGCCCGGTGGTGGTCACGGGCGAGCCCGGACTCGGCCTGGCCGTGCGGACGTTGAAACGCGACATGGTGGAATCCCCCTGCTGACTGGTCGGACGGGCAGGAGGCATGGCAAAGGAAGGGGTGCCCGAGATCGTGCCGGCCCGGCGGCCGGCCTCGGCGGAGGTGTAATGCCTTGTGCTCTACCGGATTGAGCTAGCGACCGCGCTCGCGCACGGCACGCCCGGGATTCGAACCCGGAACCGCAAGATCCGAAGTAACCCCCGCCTGCGCACCGGGCACCCCGGCGCTCTGCCTCCCGAGATCAAAGGTGGCGGCGGTTTGGTTTTCCGATTCAACGCGCCCCGCCGGGGCACTCCACGAAGTAACCGCTGTCGTCGCACCGGGAGGTGCGGAAAACCTATTCACGTATGAGTGTCCAGAGTTCCGAAGCGGCTGGGGTAACAAGCTGCTCTACCAACTGAGCTACACCGGCCCGAAGCCGATGGCGGGACTCGAACCCGCGACACGCTCCGTCGAAAGGAAGTAACCCCTGCCTGCGCACCTGGACGAGAGAGACCATAGCCAGGCCTCTCCCGTCGGCGCATCCGAATTACCGTCGGGCGTCCCGCTCAGGCCGGGGCGACGATCACTGCGCGCGCCCGTTCCGTCAGCTCCCTCACCCGGCGCTCCCCCTGGAAGGGTTCGAGGCGGCGGAGCATCTCCACCACGTACTCGCGGCTGCGCTGGGAGGAGATCCGGCCGGCCACCTCGACGGCGCGCTCGCCGGCCGCGACCGCCGCGTCCAGGTTCCCCGCCTCGGCCTCGGCCATCGCGGAGACGACCAGCCGCAGCCCGTGCGAGCGGACGTAGCCCTCGGTGGGGCGGGCCAGTGCCTCGCGGGTGAATTGGCGGACCTTGGAGGGCACTCCGAGGTCCCGGAAGCACTCGGCGGCGTCGGCGGCGAGCCGGTCGTAGGCGTAGAAGTCGATCCACGCCGGATCGGGATCCCCGGCGCGAGCCCGTTCGAGCGCGCTCTCCGCGGCGCCGAGCGCCGTCGCGCACGCCGCCGCATTGCGGGCCTTGGCCTGGGCCCGCGCCTCGACCAGGTGGAAGAAGCTCATGGTGCGGGCGGTGGCCAGGCCCCGGTTGCGTTCCAGGGCGGCCTGGGCGAGGTCGACCGCCTCCTCGGCGAAGCCCCGGTAGCCGGCCTGCAGGCTCATCGAGGCCAGCACGTAGCCGCCGAGCGGCACGTCGGCGGCGGCCCGGGCCAGCCGCAGCGCCTGGATGTAGTAGCGCTGGGCGGCCTCGTGCTGGCCGGTGTCGAACGCCATCCACCCGGCCAGCCGGGTGAGTTCGGCGGTCGCGCCGAACAGCGCCCGGCCGACCGCGTCGCTGTACGAGGCCAGCAGCAGCGGCGCCGCCTCCACCCGCAGGCACTCCGGCACCATCGACGAACGCCAGTCCCCGCCACCGTACTTGGAGTCCCAGCGGCGGGCCTCCTGGGCGGCCTCGCGGAGCTTGGCGGCGTCCGAGTGGCCCACCCGGTAGGAGCCCGCGTCGGCGGGCGTGCGCGCCGCCTCGCGGGCCACCGAACCGTCCGCAGGGGTGATCAGCCAGCGGGAGACGGGGGTCGCGTACGCGGCGACCGAGAAGGTGCCGGCCAGGCTGTCGCTCCAGCGGCCGCCGCCGGGGCCGCGCCGCAGGTCGAGGTCGATCCGCCAGAGGTCGGTGGCCGAGCGGACCGCCTCGGAGATCTCGCGCGGGAAGGCCAGGCCGAGCTCGGGCGCCGGGTCGGTGTCGCCGAGGCCGATCTCCTCCAGCGGCACCGGCCGGCCGAGCTTGCCGCCGATCGCGGTGGCGATCAGGTGCGGGACGGGGCCCTGCGGGACCATGCCCTTGCTGACCCAGCGGGCCACCGAGGTCTTGTCGTAGCGCAGCGTCAGTCCGCGTTGGGCGCCGAGGTCGTTGACCCGGCGGGCCAGGCCGGCGTTGCTGATCTGCGCGAGGGTCAGGAGCGTGCCGAGCCGTTCGTTCGGTCCTCGTGGGCTGACGGTCATGGTGGCGGCGGCACCTCCTGCGGCCTTGTGCGCGGGGCCCGGGCGGCACCGGGCCGTAGCTGCTGTACCTAGAGTAGTCGGACGCGTTCCGAGGGTTAAGAGGCCGCATTCCGGATGGCGGGATCGCGCACCCGGCGGCGGCCGGCCGGTGCTCCGGCGGGCGGCGCGGCGGGGTTGGTCCGGACCGCTCGGAACCGGCCGCCGGTGGTCGGCCCGGCCGCGCGCCGGAGCGTTGTGCTCCGGTCCCGTGTCGATGTGCGCCCGGCCGTGCCCCCTGGCCCGACCGGCTGGTCGGCGATTCGCTGGTGGTCGTGGGTCGGCCCGCCGTCGAGGACCCGGCGGGCCGGGGGATGCCGCCGTCTCAATCCCCGCGGACGGCGGCGGAGTCCGGGAGGGCATGCGGATGCCCTCCCGGGCCGAACGACGCCTTTCGGCCATCTCGCGATGGCCATGACAAGGCGGTCGCGAGGGCGGTCCGGGCCGGGGAGGGGGAGGCCCGGCCCGCCCGGCGGGAGCCGCGGCGCCACCGGGCACCGCCGCCCGGCAGCCGGCCGGTGCGGCCCGGCGCCGCGAAATCGGAAACGCCAACTCCGGTCACGGCGCGGCGAACCGGTGGCACGATGTCTCCTGACGGCGCGCCGGATCCGCGGTGGGCGGCCGCCGCGGCGCGCCACGGGCTGGCACGGGGCTGCCCGGCGGCGGAGGCGCCGCACGGCGGCAGGTCCTCGTCCGGTGGAGGCGCGATGCGGTGGCTGACGGGCTGGAGCACGGGCACGACCCGGCCGGGCACCCCGGCGCACGAGGCGCCCGGCGCGGTGGCACCGATCGCCGCGCGCGCCCTCTGGACCGGCCCCAACCCGCTCTGGGCGGTCGGCGACTGGCGGCCCGAGGAGATCCGCCTGGCCACCATCCGCCCCGGCGCCCCCGCCACCGTCACCACCGGCCCGGCCGGCCCCGACCCCGCCGAGGACACCCCCGCCACCACCCGGCTCGCCGTCCTCGGCCACTGCGGAGCCTCCGACGCCGAACTGGCCGCCGGCCTGGCCGCCGCCCGCGGCGGCGCCGTCCGCCACCTCACCGCCTGGCCCGGCAGCTACACCGTCGTGCTGCGCACCGGCACCCGTTCCACCGTGCTGCTCACCGACCTGGCCGGCGCCCAGCCCGTCTTCCACACCCCCTGGGCCGGCGGGACCGCGTACGCCACCGCCGCCCTCCCGCTCGCCGACCTGATCGGCGCGCCCCTCGACACCGGCCACCTGGCCGCCCGGCTGGCCTGCCCCGAGTCCCCGGAGGCACTCGGCACCGGCACCCCCTACCTCGGCGTCCAGCAGGTGCCGCCCGGCCACGCGCTGGCCATCCGGGGCGGCCGCCCCTACCTCTCGGCGTACGACGAGCCGGGCGGCGCGGCGCGGCAGCGAGGCGAGGCGCCCGCCGTCCGGGAACTCACCCGCGCCCTGCTGGAGTCGGTCCGCTCCCGGGTCCGCACCCCCGCTCCCGGTGCCGCCGGCAACGGCCGGGCCCGGCTGGGCGTCGACCTCTCGTACGGAACGGCGTCCGCCACCGTCGCGCTGCTCGCCGCCGCCGTGCCGCTCGCCCCGGCGCCCGGCGCGGGCGTTCCCGCCCAGGGGGCGACGGCGGCCGGGGGCGACGGCGCCGGGGCCGCCGCCAGGAGCGGGGCCGTGAAGGGCTCCTGGGCCCGCCCGGCCGCCCGGCCGCCGTCCGCGCCCGAGCAGCTGGCCGCCGTCACCCTCGACGAGACCGAGACGCCGGCCACCCTGGCGCTCGCCCCCGACCTCCCCCGGCTGCGGCACACCGTGCTCGCCCCCGGGCCCGGCACCCTCCCGTACGCGGACCTGCGGGCCGACCCGCAGGCGGGCCGGCTCACCGACGAACCCGGCCCCGAGCTGGTCGCCGCCGTCCGTGCGGAGGCCCGCTTCGGCGCGGGCGGCACAGACCACCTCACCGGCTACGGCGCCCGTCAGGTCCTCGACGGCCACCCGGCCCGGCTCGCCGACCTGGTCCGGGCCGGCCGCCCGCGCGAGCTGCTGACCCCGGTCGCCGCGCTGGCGGGCGCCGACCGGGCCGCCGTCGGCGTCCTGGCCGGCGCGCTGCGCACCCCGCTCACCGTGGTCCGGGCCGCCCACCGCCTCTCCCGGATCCGCTACGCCGAGGCGCTCGACGACGCCGCGGTACGGCTGACGCTCCGCCACGTCCCGGACGGGGGCGGGACGGCGGGCGCGCGCTCGGCGGACGACCTGGCCTGGTGCGTCCCCGGCCCGGCGGCCCGCTGGCTCTCCGACGAGGCGCTGTCCGCCGTCGCCCTGCGGCTGCGGCTGGCGGCGCGCGAGCCGGCGCCCGCCGAGCTGCCCGGCGCGCGACGGGCCCGGTACGCCCTGCACCGGCACGCGCGCGGGTTCCGCACCCTGGTGCACGCCGCCGAACAGCCCGGCCAGCGGCTGCACGCGCCGTTCCTGGACAACCAGGTGGTCCGCGCGGCCCGGCTGCTCCCCGACGACGTCCGACTCCAGCCCGGCGCCCGGTCCGCCCTGCTGCACGCCGTCCTCACCGGGGCCGGCCGCACCGACCTTCCGTCCGACTGGGGCCGCGGCACCCGTCCCGACCGCACCGCCCCCGCCCGGGCCGGCCTGCGGCTCGCCGCCGACGGCCTCGCCGAACTGTTCGACGCCCCGCTGCTCGCCGAGGCGGGCCTGATCGACCTCGCCGCCGTCCGGGCCGGCCTGGCCCGCTCCGCCGACCCGTCCACCCCGCCGGCGCCGGGCACCCTGGCCGGCCTCGCCGAACTGGTCGCCACCGAGCTCTGGCTCCGCCGCGTCCGCGCCCGCCGGCACGGCGCCTGCTGGACCGGCCTCCCGGTCGCCGAGCGCGCCGCCCTGGCCCCGGCCCGCTTCGCCTGACCCGCGCGGCCGGGGCTCCGGCCGGGGCTCCGGCGCGGCACGCCCGTCCGGACGGGCCGGGCGGGCAATCATGGCGCCATTCCGACTCGCTCCCTCCGTCCTGCCCGTCCTGCCCGTCCCGTCCCGCTCCCGTGGAGGCCGTGGTGACCAGCGCCAGCCCGGATCCGTCCGTCCCCGTCGTCCTGTCGGTGCTCGGCCGGCCGCCGACGGGCCGCCCGCCGGGGGTGCTGGCGGCGTGCGACGGTTCGGACGGTTCGCTCTGGGCGCTGGACCGGGCGATGACCGAGGCCGAGCGGTTCGGCCTGCCGCTGTACGTGCTCGCGGTGGTCAACCCGGCGCCGGGCGGCTACCCGCCGGGGATGGCCGAGCTGGTGCAGGAGAGCGTCGAGACGCTGGTCGAGAGCATGGCGGACGGCCTGCGCCGCTCGGTGGCCGCGGTGCAGCGGGCCCGGACCCGCCGGTACGAGGGGGAGCTGTCGCTGTACGTGGTGCTCGGCAACGTGATCGAGGTGCTGCTGGCGGCGTCGGCCCGGCACCACACGCTGGTGATCGGCACCCGCGGCAACGGCGGCTTCACCCGGTTGCTGCTGGGATCGGTCACCTCGGCGGCGGTCCACCACGCGAGCTGCCCGGTCCTGGTCGTCCCCGCTCCGCCGGCACCCTGAGCCGCCGCACTGCGCGCTGCCGGGAATGTCCCGAGATGGTTCATCGTTCACCTATCTCGGAACCATGCTCCCCACCCCCTGGAGAAACCCCGTCATGAAGGTCGAGATCTACTCCGACATCGCCTGCCCCTGGTGCTACATAGGCAAGCGTCGCTTCGAGGAGGCGCTGGACGGCTTCGCGGGCAAGGAGAACGTCGAGGTGGTCTACCGGCCGTACCAGCTGGTGCCGGACGCGCCCGCCACGGCGAGCCCGCACCGCGCCTGGCTGGCCGAGCGCTACGGCCCGCAGTCCGTCGCGATGGACGCCCGGGTGGCCGAGCTGGGCCTCGCCGAGGGCATCACCTACGACTTCGACGCGGCGCTGCACGCCAACACCTTCCTCGGTCACCGGTTGCTCCACCTCGCCGAGACCGAGTACGGCGCGGCCGTGCAGGGTCGGCTGAAGGAGGCGCTGCTCAAGGCGCACTTCACCGACGGCGTGGACGTCGGCGACCGCGCGGCGCTCACCGAGGTCGCCGTCGTGGCCGGCCTGGACCGCGACCGGGTGGCGGCCTACCTGGCCGGCGACGAGGGCACCGCGGAGGTCCGTGCCCAGCTGGCCGAGGCCCGTGAGCTGGGCATCACCGCCGTGCCGACCTTCGTCTTCGAGGGCAAGTGGGCGGTCCAGGGCGGTCAGGAGGCCGAGACCTTCCGCAAGGTGCTGGAGCAGGTCGCCACCGAGATCGGCGAGCGCCGCCCGGTGCCGGTGCAGGTCGCCGCGGCCGGCGAGGCGTGCGCGGACGGATCCTGCGCGATCTGACCCGCCCGCCCCTCACGGCAAGCCCCCCCGACGCCCGCTTCAGACGCACCTGAAGCGGGCCTCGGCCCAGTCCGCCGCGTTCAGGGCCGACCAGACGCCGTGGGCGGGAGTGACCACCAGGCGGATCGACCGCTGCCCGTCCAGCGGCACGTGCACCGGCACCGCGTCGTCGCCCGTGGCCAGGACGGGCGACCTCCACAGCGTGCGGCCGTCGCCGCCCTGCACGGAGAAGATCACGCCGCCGGGTGAGGCGGTGATGTCGTCCACTCCTGCCAGCGCGTCGAAGGACGTGCAGCCGCGGTTGAGGTCGACCAGCGTGCCGGCGGGCGCGTGCACGGTGATGCCGTGCGCGTGCCGGGTGCCGCCGATCGAGACGCTGTCCCGTTGCCAGAACCAGTCGCTGCCCTTCTGCCGGATGCTCGGGCCCGGCGGCGGGACCCGGTTGTTGCCGGGCTTGAGCACCGGCAGGTCGTCGGCCCAGAAGTCGGTCGGGGCGGGCGGCGTCGGCGTCGGCGTCGGTGGCTTGGGCGTCGGCGGCTTGGGAGTCGGCACCGGCGGGGGCGTCGGGGTGGGCACCACGGGGACGTCCGGCGTGGGCACCGGCGGTACGACCGGCGTCGGCACCTCCGGGACGGTGGGCTTCGGGACGGGGGGTTTCGGCGGCTGTGGCCCGGGCGTCGGGCTGGTGGTCGGCGCGGCCGCCGCCGTCGTCGGCCGCGGGCTCGGCGCCGGCGGCGGCACGGCCTTGGGAGCCGGGGCGGGCGGGGCCTTCGGCGCGGGCGTGGCGGACGGGCCCGGCGACGGTTCCTCCACCGGCTCCGGCACCGGCACGGGGCTGTTCGGGGCCGGGCTCGGCGGCTCCGGCGCCGCGACGGGCGGCGGGGCCGGCACGGCGGGGGCGGAGACCGGGGGAGCGGCCACCGGGGCTTTCGGTTCGGGCGCGCCGGTCAGCGCGTACGCGGCGGCGGTGGCCGCGGCCACCGCGACGGCGGCGGCGATCCCGGCCTTGGCGGCGGCGCCCAGGCCCTCACCGGCCACCGCGCCGACGGCCCCGCCGCCGGAACCCGCCGTACCACCGGCGGCGCCCCCGGCCGCACCGGCCGTCGCACCGGCCGTCGTGCCCGCGGTCGTACCCGCCGACGTGGCCGCCGCCGTTCCCGCCGCCGCACCGCCGACCGCCGCAGCCCCGCCCACGGCGGCCGCGGCGGCGCTGAACCCGCCCACACCGACCCAGACCAGCACGCCGCCGGGCAGCAGCGCCCGCAGGCCGTGGTTGATCTCGGACAGTTCCAGGCAGGCGGCCGTGCACCGGTCGCACTCCTTGAGGTGGCGGCCGACCTCGGCCGACGCCCGCTTGCGCAGCGAGCCGCGCGCGTACGCGCCGAGCCGGTTGGCGTACGCCGCGCAGTCCCGGTCCTGGCTGCCCGAGACGTGGGCCTGGAGGAAGCCCGCGGCCAGCCGGTCGCGGGCGCGGTGCGCCTGGACGGCGGTGGCGTTGGCGGTCTTGCCGAGCATCACCGCGACGGTCTTCGGGGACTCCCGCTCGACCTCGGTGTGCCAGAGCACCATCCGGTCGTCCTCGGGCAGTTCGGCGTAGGCCTGCATGACCATGCGCTGGTCGGCCATCGCCATCGCCCAGGCGTCGGCCCCCGGGTCGGCCAGGTCGAGGTCGACGGTGGCGGCCGAGGTCTGGGCGAACACGCTGAAGTCGTCGACGAGTTGCTCACGCCGCTCGCTGCGGGTCCAGGCGGTGGCGACGTTGCGCACCGCGGTCAGCAGGTAGGCGCGGACGGCGAACTCCGGACCCTTGCCCGCCTTCAGCGCCTGCAGGGTGCGGGCGAACACCTCGCCGGCGAGGTCCTCGGCGGTGAAGCTGTCGCGGCAGCAGGTCCGGGCGTAGCGGCGCACCGCGTCGGCGTGCCGGCGGTAGATCTCCTCGTACGCGGTGTCGTCACCGGACCGGACGAGGGCGGTCAACTCGGCGTCCGAGGGCGGGCGCTCGCCGTCCACCGGGTCGGCGGGGGCGGGCACGGTCGGGCGGGCGGGGACGCCGTTGCCGACGAAGGCCTCGGGGGCGACCCCACCCCGTCCGGCCGGGGCCTGGCCGGGGACGCGGGCGGGCGGGAGCGCGGCGGCCGAGGCGGAGAGCGATTCGCGGCTGGGCATGCCGGCCTGGTCCGGCACCTGTCCCGGATGCGCCGGATTCCCGCGGGCCCCCTGGTGTCCGGACTGGTGTCCGGACGGCAACGGCCCGGAGCGCCCGGGCGGGGAGCCGGGCGCGCGCCCCGGCCCGTGACCGGGCGCGTGACCGGGCGTACCAGCGCTCGGGCCCTCAGCCACGCCCTCCGGCCCGCCCGTACCGGATCGGCCGAAGTCGAGGCCGTAGCCGTAGTCGTTCTGTTCCTCGGCGCTCACAACGGACCCCAGATTCCACGACAGCCCCCGAAGTGTGGCAGGGCGTGCGGGAGGGCGTGGGCGCACGATTCCCCGCTGCGCGGCGCCGGGTGCGCGCGAACGGCGCGCATCGGGACATTGGCTCCAACCACGGGCAAAGGATGGCATAGCGCAGAGTTGGGCGGTAGCCGGACCGCCGTGACCCACTCTTCCGAGGGGCCGTCGCGGCTGTGTTCGTCCCGCGCACGGCGCCCGGCGGCACGGCGGACGCGCGGAGCGCGCGACCTGTCCGTGCGCCCCGGTCCGACGCCCAACTCACCTGCCCGCAGCGGACGGCGGCCGCGCCCGGGCGCCGGGACTCAGCGCGCCCGCAGCCCGTCCAGCAGAATCTGCAGCAGCCGGTCGGCCGGGCCCTCGGAGGCCTGACCGTCCGTCGGCCGGCCACTCGTCGGTGAACCCCCCGCCGGGACCACGGCCGATGCGTGCACGGGTTCGCCCGCCACCGCGCGCGTGGCGTGCACCGGCACCGAGGCCGTCAGCACCAGCACGACGTCGGCCACCGTGACCCCGGGCCGAAGCTCGCCCGCCGCACCCGCCCGGGCCACCAGCGCGGCCAGCAGCTGTAGCAACAGCCGCGGGTCCGCATCGGCCGCCGGCGGCTCGGCGCCGCCCTGCTGCGCCACGGCACCCTGCGGTCCGGCACCCTGCGGTCCGGCATCGTACGATCCGGAGCCGTACGACCCGGAGCCGAACGGCCCGGCGCCGGATGGCTCGAACCGGCCCCCTGGGAGCCCGCCCGCCCCGACCGGATCGCCGGAACGCTGCTCCGGCACCCGGCCCAGCTCGTCCGCGTACCGGAACGCCTCCGGCGGCAGCAGCCGCCCGGCACCCGTGGACACCGCCCGCGCCAGGTACCCGGCCAGCGACTCCCAGGCACCGCCGCCGCCGTACAGCGACTCACGCGCCTGCGACGTCAGCCAGGCCACCTCCTCGGCGGCGATCCGCTGGACCAGCACCTCCTTGCTCGGGAAGCGCCGGTAGACCGTGCCGACCCCGACCCCGGCCCGGCGCGCGACCTCCTCCATCGGCGCGCCGTAGCCGAACTCGCCGAAGACCTCGCGGGCCGCGCGCAGCACGCTCTCCAGGTTGCGCCGGGCGTCCACCCGCAACCGGGCCCCGGGTACGGGCCCGCCACCGCCCTGCGGCGGCTCGCTCCGGTACGGCACCCCGGCGTACGCCACCGTGGCCTGTTCCGGAAGGCCGCCGGGGCCGCGCTGCTCCGGCACCACACCCGGGACGGCACGCGGCGCATCCCGCCCCAACAGTCGTTCCTGCTCCATCATCCCAACTCTCCCCCGCAGGCGCCCGATCCCGGACCCTGTCGTCGCCCGCCCCTGCACCCCCCGGTGCAGCTCCGTCCGTTGTCAGAAATGACCAGATGACCCATCGCTCGTGCCGGTCGTGCCGTTCGCTCCGCCCAGGTGGTGCCCGACCACGATCGCCGGACCGCACGTGTCCGGCCGCATACGCATGAAGACCACACGTTTGAGGCCTCGTCCGGGACTACCCTTCCCCGGATCACGCTCCCGCAGTCGGGTTGCTCCCGCCAACGCTGGAACTGGCCGTAATGGCAGCTCCACGGTGCGTCGCCGCCGATTGACATGGCGATGGCCGCTCCGACACACAATCCGACCATAGTTCACCGCCGTTGAAAGCCGAAAGTGCGTCAGAAAGTCACCCCGGCAGCACATCCGGCCCCACCTGTCCACTCCCGTCCCAACTGCCTCGGCACGGACTGTGGACAAGAGGCCCTCCGGCGGTCCTTCATGGAGGGCGTGGTGGGGGGCGCCCCGGCCGACGGGGCCGGCGGGAAGGTCACTTCGGCAGGAGGTGCGCTATCAGGATCCTGATCGTCGGGGGCGGCTGCGCCGGGATGTCCGCCGCGCTGCACCTCCAGCGCGGCCTGCGCGAGCGGCTCCGGCGCGGCGACGTGGAGATCACCGTCGTCGAGCCGCAGCCCTACCTGACGTACCACCCGCTGCTCGCCGAGGTCGCGGCCGGCTCGATCGACCCCCGCCACGTGGTCGTCCCGCTGCGCCGCGCGCTGCCGGACTGCCGCGTCCTCACGGCGCGGGTCACCCGGATCGAGCACGCCACCCGCCGCGCCTGGGCCGACGCCGCCGGCCACGGCGAACCGCCGGCCCCCGTCGAACTGGACTACGACGTCCTCGTCGTGGCCCCGGGCTCGGTCTCCCGGACGGCACCCGTCCCCGGCCTGGCCGAACACGGCCTCGGCTTCTCCACCGTCGGCGAGGCGGTGAGCCTGCGCAACCACGTCCTGGAGCAGCTCGACCTCGCCTCCGCCACCCGCGACCCGGCCCTGCGCCAGGCCGCGCTCACCTTCGTCTTCGTCGGCGCGGGCTACGCCGGCGTCGGCGCCCTCGCGGAGCTGGAGGACATGGCCCGGTACGCGGTCCGCGGCTACCACAACGTCAGCCCCGAGGACCTGCGCTGGGTGCTGGTCGAGGCCTCCGGCCGGATCCTCGCCGAGGAGTCCCCCGAACTGGCCGCGCACACGCTGGCGCAACTGCGCGAGCGCAGTGTCGACGTCCGGCTGCGGACCACCCTGGACTCGGCCGCCGGCCGGGTCATGGCGCTCTCCGACGGCAGCCGCTTCGCCGCCCGCACCCTGGTCTGGACGGCCGGGGTGCGCCCGTCCCCGCTGCTGCGCGACACCGACCTGCCGCTGGACACCTCCGGCCGCGTCCGCTGCCTCGCCACCCTCCAGGTCCTCGCTCCGGACGGGCGGGCGCTCCCCGGCGTCTGGGCGGCCGGCGACGGTGCCGCCGTACCCGACCCGCACGCGGACGGCGCCTCCTGCGCCCCCAACGCGCAGCACGCCTTCGCCCAGGCGGAGCTGCTCGCGGCCAACGTGCTGGTCGCGCTGGACGGCGGCCCGCGGGCGGTGGGCATCGCCGAGTACCGGCCGGACCGCGCCGCCTGCTCCACCTCGCTCGGCCTGGGCCGCGCGGTCGCGCACACCCGGCGTGGCGGCAGGCTGACCGGCCGGCGGGCGTGGTGGCTGCACCGGGCCCGGCACCTGCGCCGGCTGCCGAGCTCCGACCGGCGGGTGCGGGTGCTGATGGACTGGCTCCTGGGCGGGGTGTTCTCCCGCGAAGTGGTTTCGCTGGGGGCGGTCGAGCACCCGCGCTCGGAGTTCGAGGCGGGGTTCGGACCGGGCCCCGGGTCCGGCTCCCGGCCGGGCCCGGACTGACATGACGGCCGCGCCGTGGGCGCGCGACTTCCGGAATCGGGCCTCCGCCTGACAGGATCTGCCCAACCGAGTCATTACCCCGTGTGCCAGTGCGCACACAAAAAGTGATGATATGCCTGGAAATCGAGGAAGCGGCCGTCGTTTGAACCTCATGCGCTGGAGCGCCCGGCTCACCGGAGTCCCTTGGCGTGCCGCCCCGCCCACCGGGAACGGCACCGACCAGGGCGCGCCGTCCGGCGACGTCGTGGTCCCCAGCCCACGCGACCCCACCAGCCTCGTCAGCCCGACCGAGGTGCTCGACCCGCAGAAGCCCCAGGACCTGCGGGAGGTGCTGAACCGCATCCCCGCCCCCGTCGCCGTCACCTACGGCCCGCTGCACCAGCTCGGCTACGCCAACCGCGCCTACCGCGAACTCTTCGGCGACCGCCCCACCGGCCTGCCCGCCTGCGACGCCCTGCCCGAACTCGGAACCATGGGCGTCCTGCCGCTCATGGACCAGGTCATCCGCGGCGGCCGCCCGCGCAGCGTCAAGGCCCGGTGCATCCTCGGCCTCACCGGCAACCGCTACTACAACGTCTCCTGCGTCCCGCTCAGCCGCCAGGACCACCGCGCCGAGCCGGGGCAGACCGACGAGCACCGGGAGCACCGGGAGCACAAGGGGGCGCCGCCGGCCGGGGTGCTCATCTTCGCCGCCGAGGTGACCGACCAGGTCCTTGCCGCCACCCGCCTGCGGGAGTCCGAACGCCGGCACCGCGAGGCCGCCGTCACCCTCCAGCGCAGCCTGCTCCCGCAGAAGCTCGACCAGCCGGCCGACCTCCGGGTCGCCGCCACCTACCAGCCGGGCGGCGCCGAGGCGGCGGTCGGCGGTGACTGGTACGACGTCATCGCCATCGACGGCGGACGCACCGCCCTGGTCATCGGCGACGTCATGGGCCGGGGCCTGCGCGCCGCCGCGGTCATGGGACAGCTCAGGACGGCAGTCCGGGCCTACGCCCGCCTCGACCTCCCCCCGCACGAGGTGATGCGCCTGCTGGACGGGCTTGCCATGGAGATCGACGCCAACCAGATCGCCACCTGCACCTACGCGGTCTGGGACCCGCAGCGCCACACCCTCACCTACGCCTCCGCCGGCCACCTCCCCGTCCTGCTGCGCTGCCCCGACGGCACCGTCCTGCGCAGCGAGGAACAGAACGGCCCGCCGCTCGGCACCGGTGGCGGCGTCCACGTCTCGCACACCCTGCGCCTGCTCCCCGGCACCACCGGCGTCCTCTATACGGACGGCCTGGTCGAGCGCCGGGACGAGGACATCGACCAGGGCCTCGACCTGCTGGCCCGCACCCTCACCGGCGCGGAAGGCGCCCCCGAGGTCATCTGCGCCCGCTTGCTCCGGGCCATGGGGGTGACCGCGGAGCACGACGACGACGTCGCCGTGCTCGCCTTCCAGCTGCCGGCCGAGGAGGACCCGCCGGAGCTGGAGCCGGGGCAGAACTCCGGGGCGGAGCCGGAGACAGAGCCCGGGAGTGGGCCCGAGACCGAGCCCGGGAAGTGGGCCGATGGCCGGGGTTGACCCGGGGGCCCAAGAGGTCTAGTGTTCTTCGAGCTGCCTGGCAGGGAGCACCGGACACGCATCGGCGCGGACGGTCCCGGGGCAGCCAATCCCTAGAAACACCACTTCCCGGTTCGGGTTGGGTCGCGCTTTGCCTTTTTCGGCGGTGCGGCTCGGGTCTTATTCGGCGTGTCCGTTTATATGGATTGCGGCCGGATTCGCTTCTCGGAGCGGTGATGGGCTAGAGTTTGGAACGTCGGACGGGGCGTCAAGCCGCAGAAGACACCAGCGAGTTGGGTGAACGAAGCGCCGGAAACGGAGCGGAAAACATCTGATAAGCTGGGAACACGAAAGAACGAAGCGCCCGGAGGGCCCGCTGGAAGGCGGTCCGAAGGAAGTGTCCGTTCCTTGAGAACTCAACAGCGTGCCAAAAGTCAACGCCAGATATGTTGACATCCCCGGCCTCAGATTCTTCTGGGGTTGGAGATTCCTTTTGAAATAACACAGCGAGGACGCAGTGCGCGGGGCCGCCCTATTCCGGTGGTTGCCGTGCCGCTCAACGCGGGTGTGAAC
>NZ_CP026498.1:6141755-6218088 GCF_002953255.1 Streptomyces sp. CB01881 | reverse complement strand
AAACGCCCGGTTACATTCCGAACCCGGAAGCTAAGCCTCACAGCGCCGATGGTACTGCAGGGGGGACCCTGTGGGAGAGTAGGACGCCGCCGAACAATCATTCACAAAGAACCCCCGATCCATCACGGATCGGGGGTTCTTTGCATTTCCGGTTGACGTATCGTCAGGGCATGGACGATCAGGACGCTCAGCAGGGACGGGTCTACAACGGCACTCCGGCGACCGGCGAGGGCGCCGTGGTCGCGCGGGAGGTGCTGCCGCCGGAGTCGCGGGACGGCGCACTGCGCGTCCTGGCCGCGGCCCAGGCCGTGGACGGCCGGGAGGCGGTGTCCGAGCAGGGGCGGCTCAGGTTGCGCTCCTCGGACGCGGCCCGCCCCGGCGTGATCCACCTCGTGCAGCAGGCCGGCAAGGAGTCGGGGAACGAGGCCGGAACCGGCGTGGACGTCGCCGGCTACGGCCAGCTCGAAGTCCCGCAGGCCGGCGCGGCCAACCCCTCCGCCGAGCTGGTGGTCGCCCCGGACGCCCGCGGGCGCGGGTTCGGCCGTCCGCTGGTGGACGCCGTGCTCGCCGAGGCCCACCGGGCCGGCCGGGACCACGTCGACTTCTGGGTGCACGGGGGCCACCCGGCCGCCCGCCGACTGGCCGAACGGTACGGTGCCGAGCTGGTCCGCGAGCTGCGGCAGATGCGCCGGACCGGGCCGCAGACCGAGGAGGTCGCCCTCCCGGACGGCGTCGAGCTGCGGACCTTCCGCCCGGGTGCCGACGACGCCGAGTGGCTGCGGCTGAACGCGCTGGCCTTCGCCCACCATCCGGAGCAGGGCGCCTGGACCGGGCAGGACCTCGCCGACCGGCTGGCCGAGCCGTGGTTCGACCCGGCGGGCTTCTTCCTCGCGACCCGTGACGGCAGGGTCGTGGGCTTCCACTGGACCAAGGTGCACCCGGCGACGGCCACCGGGCCGGCCCTCGGCGAGGTGTACGTGGTCGGGGTGGACCCGGCCGAGCAGGGCAGCGGCCTGGGCAGGGCGCTCACCGCGGCCGGTCTGCGGCACCTCACCGGCGGCGGCCCGGGGGAGCGCGGGCTGGAGACCGTACTCCTCTACGTCGACGCCGACAATCCGGCCGCTGTGCGGGTATATGAACGGTTGGGGTTCACCATTCACGAGGTGGACCTGATGTACCGCGCCGAGTACCGCACCCACCGGGAGCCGGGCGGGGTATAGCGGAGAGTCGGGTTCCGGGCAACGGGCCGGTCGCACAAACACCGGCCCGACCGCGACCCCGACCGACTCAGCTTTCCTCCTGGCCATGCGGTGTTTACCGTGGATTCAATTGCTGCCGTGAAGATCACAGGATGAAGTCCGTAGTGTCTCGCTCGTGCAGCGTCGGCGGCGCCTGCCGGCCGGTCCCGTGTTGACCGCGCCGGGCGGGTGGGCGTTGGCGTTGGGCGAGGACGACGGCCCGCAGAGCCTGTCGCATCCGGACCCCGTCCTGCTGGAGGAGCTGGAGCCCATGAGCATTCCTCGCCCCGTCTCTGCCCCGCTGTCCCCTCCGGCCAGGATGTCCAGCGCCCTGGGGATACCGCCGGAGCTGCCGGCCGCGGACGAGCAGGACCTCGACGAGCTTCCCCAGGGCCGCTTCCTGGACCGTGAGCGCAGCTGGCTCGCGTTCAACGAGCGCGTCCTGGAGCTGGCCGAGGACCCGGCGATCCCGCTGCTGGAGCGCGCCAAGTTCCTGGCGATCTTCGCGAGCAACCTGGACGAGTTCTTCATGGTCCGGGTGGCGGGCCTGAAGCGCCGGATCGCCACCGGAGTGGCCCAGCGAAGTGCCTCCGGCCTCCAGCCGCGCGAGGTGCTGGACCTGATCTGGACCCGCTCGCGCGAGCTCATGGCCCGGCACGCCGCCGCCTTCCAGCAGGAGGTCCTGCCGGACCTCGCCGCCGAAGGCATCGAGATGGTCCGGTGGCCGGAGCTGGCGGAGAAGGAGCAGGCCCGCCTGCACACCCTGTTCCGGCAGAAGATCTTCCCGGTGCTCACCCCGCTGGCGGTGGACCCGGCGCACCCCTTCCCCTACATATCGGGGCTCTCCCTCAACCTCGCCGTGGTCGTCCGCAACCCGGTCTCGGGCCACAAGCACTTCGCCCGGGTGAAGGTCCCGCAGTCCCTGGCCCGCTTCCTGGAGGCCTCGCCGCAGCGGTACGTGCCGCTGGAGGACGTGATGGGCGCGCACCTGGAGGAGCTCTTCCCGGGTATGGAGGTGCTCGCGCACCACGCCTTCCGCGTCACCCGCAACGAGGACCTCGAGGTCGAGGAGGACGACACCGAGAACATCCTCAAGGCGCTGGAGAAGGAGCTGATGCGACGGCGCTTCGGCCCGCCGGTGCGGCTGGAGGTCGAGGAGTCGATCGACCCCTACATCCTGGACCTGCTGGTGCGGGAGCTGAACATCACCGAGGCGGAGGTCTTCCCGCTGCCCGGACCGCTGGACCTGACCGGTCTGTTCGGCATCGCCGACCTGGACCGCCCGGAGCTGAAGTACCCGAAGTTCGTGGCCGGCACCGCACGCGGGCTGACCGACGTCGAGTCGGCCTCGCAGCCGGACATCTTCGCCGCGATGCGCGAGCGCGACGTGCTGCTGCACCACCCGTACGACAGCTTCTCCACCTCCGTGCAGGCCTTCCTGGAGCAGGCCGCGGGCGACCCGGACGTGCTGGCGATCAAGCAGACGCTGTACCGGACGTCCGGCGACTCGCCGATCGTCGACGCGCTGATCGACGCGGCGGAGTCCGGCAAGCAGGTGCTCGTCCTGGTCGAGATCAAGGCGCGCTTCGACGAGCAGGCCAACATCAAGTGGGCCCGCAAGCTGGAGGAGGCCGGCTGCCACGTCGTCTACGGCCTGGTGGGGCTGAAGACGCACTGCAAGCTGTCGCTGGTGGTCCGCCAGGAGGGCGACACCCTGCGCCGCTACTCGCACGTGGGCACCGGCAACTACCACCCGAAGACGGCCCGGCTCTACGAGGACATCGGGCTGCTGACCTCGGACCCGCAGGTCGGCGCCGACCTCTCGGACCTCTTCAACCGGCTCTCCGGCTACTCGCGCCGGGAGTCCTACCGCCGACTGCTGACCGCGCCGCGCGGGCTGCGGGACGGGCTGATCTCGCGGATCCACAGCGAGATCGCCCACCACCGGGAGGGCCGCCCGGCGTACGTGAAGCTCAAGGTCAACTCGATCGTCGACGAGGCCGTGATCGACGCGCTCTACCGGGCCTCCCGGGCCGGGGTGCCGGTGGACGTCTGGGTGCGCGGGATCTGTGCGATCCGGCCCGGGGTGCCGGGCCTGAGCGACAACATCCGGGTCCGCAGCGTCCTCGGACGCTTCCTGGAGCACTCGCGGATCTTCGTCTTCGGCAACAACGGCGATCCCGAGGTGTGGATCGGCAGCGCCGACATGATGCACCGCAACCTGGACCGCCGGATCGAGGCGCTGCTGCGGATCACCGACCCGGCCCACCGGGCCGAGCTGTCCGGGCTGATCGACCTCGGGGTGTCGGACGAGACCGAGTCCTGGCACCTCGGGGCGGACGGGGCGTGGGAACGGCACGCCCAGGACGCCGACGGGAAGGCGCTGCGGCACGTCCAGGACCTGCTCATCGACTCGCGCCAGCGCCGCCGGGCCGCCGCGGCCCGGTGACCGGGCGCCGCTGCCACGGCGCCCGGCCACGACCACCGACGCGGACGACCGCGACCGGGGCCGAGGCAGGCCACGGACGCGGGTCACGGACGCGAGCCACCGATGCGAGCCGCTGAGCGGTCGGGGAGCCGCCGCAGCGGTCGGCCACCAGCCCCGGGGGACGGCCCCGGGGGAACGGGGATCTACCTAGTCATGACCGATGCGCCGATGACGGCCCAGGCGGCCTCCACAGCGACCGCCGGGGACATCCTCTCCAGCCATCTCACCGCCCAGGCCGGCGTCTTCCTGCGCGCGCTGCCGCAGGCGGTGGGCGAGGTCGGCGCCAGACCGGGGACGGCCGTCGTCCCTCCCGTCGGCACGGCGGACCTGCTGCGGGCGGTGCGGCGGATCGGCGGGCTGCTGCACACCTTCGGCGCCACGTTCGAACAGACCTGGGCGCAGGAGTCGCGCACCGAGCTGCGCTGGCTGCTCAACCTGCTGGCGCTGGAGCCGGGGTACGTCCGCCGGTCGGCCCGGCTGCTCGGCGCCCTGGACGCGCTGAGCGGCACCGAGACGGACGGCCCCGGGATGCTCGCGGGCCACGCCGGGGCGCCGAAGGCCCGGGCGCTGCTCGACCGCCAGCTGACCCTGGCCCGGACCAGGGCGCACACGTCGGTGCTCCAGGAGCTGCGGTCGGCGCGGCTGCACGCGCTGGCGGACCGGATGACGCTGCTGGTCTCCGAGGCGCCGCTGCTGGAGGCGGCCGACGGCCGGGCCGGTGCGGTGCTGCTGCCGCAGGCCGCGGCGGCGTTCACCGCGCTGACCGCGAGCGCCCAGCAGCTGCCGTTGCAGCGGGCCGCGACCCCGTACGGCGGGGACGGGCTGCGCCGGCTCGGCTCGGTTCCGCCGGCCCGGGGCGTGGTGGACGCGGACGCGGCGCTGGCGGCGGACGACGCGCCGTGGGGCCGGGTGCGGATCCTGGTGAAGCGGGCCCGGTACGCACTGGAGGTGTGCGGACGACCGGCCGCGGAGCTGGACGAGCTGGACGAGGTGCTGGGCCGGCACCAGGAGGCGGCGGACGCGGCGGTCACCGCCGCCACCGCGGCGCGGACGCCGAGGATCACACCCGCCACCGCGTACGTGCTGGGCGTGGTGCATGCTGATCAGCGACTGGAGGTGGAGGCGGCGCGGTACGCCTTCGGCCGCCGGTGGCCCGAGCTCCCGCCAGGCCTGGACGGCTGGCTGGAGATTCCCCCGGCCGAGGGCTGGGGGCCTTCCCCCGCACCCCGGATGGCATGAGTTGCGCAACCGCCTGAGCACCGAGCAGGCCGACGGTCCCTCCACGAGCAGCCGCCCGGTCGCCGGGCGGCCGCCGGTCGTCCTGGCGGCGGGAGCGGTGCTCTGGCTGCCCGGGCGGCCGAAGAAGAGCGGCCGGCTGGGGCGGCCGCGGATCGCGGTGATCCACCGGCCCAAGTACGACGACTGGAGCCTGCCGAAGGGCAAGCTCGACCCGGGGGAGGGCGTGGTGGAGGCGGCGCTGCGCGAGGTGCGCGAGGAGACCGGGTTCTCCTGCGTGCTGGGGGAGGAGCTGCCGGCCCAGCACTACCTGGCGCAGGGGCGTCCCAAGGAGGTCCGGTACTGGGCGGCGGTGCCGTCGGCCGGGGCGTTCCGGCCCAACCGGGAGGTGGACCGGCTGGAGTGGCTGCCGGCCGGGAAGGCACGCGCCCGGCTCACGCACGACCGGGACCGGCTGCTCGTGGACGCGCTGCTGGAGGCGCTGGGGGCGAGGCCGGTCCGGCAGTCCTGAGGTCCCGTCGCGTGTCGTGAAGGAACGATGGAAGTGATCTCCCCGCGCCCTTGCCGTGACGCAACCGTTACTACCTGACGTAGTTTCCTGCCATCCGTTCGAGGTTCACTCCCCGTTCACTTACGACCGGCTGTCGTGTCACTTCCCCGGCCTAACTTCGGGTTCACCGGAGGGCCGAACGGGCCCCGGACCACAGCAAAACCCGCGCCACGCCGTGTTCGCACGGCCCGCGCGCCGGGCAATGCCACAGAAAGGGACACCCCTGTGAAGCTCCAGCGGAACGGCCGCTCCAAGGCCCTCGCCATCGGTGCCATGGCGCTCGTCAGCTCGCTGTCGCTCGCCGCCTGCGGTTCGGACGAGAACAACAACAACGCCGGCGGCTCCGGCAGCGGCTCCGCCTCCGCCGCGGCCATCAACTGTGGCAGCAAGCCCACCGCCCTGATCGCCGCGGGCTCCACCGCGCAGGGCACCGCGATCGACGTGCTGAAGACCAACTTCGGCGCGGCCTGCTCCGGCGCCAGCATCAACTACGGCGGCGGCGGCTCCGGCGCGGGCGTCCAGCAGTTCACCCAGGGCAAGGTCCAGTTCGCCGGTTCCGACTCGGCGCTGAAGCCGGCCGAGGTCGACGCCACCAAGACCGCCTGCACCGGCGGCCAGGGCATCAACCTGCCGCTCGTCGCGGGTCTGATCTCGATCGTCTACAACGTCGAGGGCGTCGACAATCTGGTCCTGGACGGTCCGACCACCGCCAAGATCTTCGACTCGCAGATCACCAAGTGGAACGACCCGGCGATCGCCGCCCTGAACCCGGGCGCCAAGCTGCCGGACGCCGACATCCAGGCCTTCCACCGCTCGGACGACTCCGGCACCACGGACAACCTGACCAAGTACTTCGCCAAGACCTCCGGTGGCGTCTGGGCCTACCCGCCCAGCAAGACCTGGGCGGGCAAGGGCGGCCAGTCGGCCAACACCTCGGCCGGTGTCGCGGCCCAGGTGAAGCAGGTCAAGAACTCGATCAGCTACGCCGAGCTGTCGTACGCCCAGATCAACAACCTGAAGAGCGCCGCCATCAACACCGGCGCCTCCAAGCCGGTCGAGGCCACCGCCGCCAACGCCGCCAACACCTTCGCCAAGGCCAAGATCGCCGGCACCGGCAGCGACCTGGCGCTGACCCTCGACTACGCGACCAAGGAAGAGGGCTCGTACCCGCTGGTCCTGGTCACCTACGAGATCGTCTGCGACAAGGGCAACAAGGCCGACACCCTCGACACGCTGAAGGCGTTCCTGGCCTACGGCATCAGCGACGCCGGCCAGAAGGCGATCGGCGAGAAGGGCTACGTCCCGCTCCCCAAGGAGCTGACCGACAAGGTCAACGCGGTCATCCCGACCCTGGCCTGACCCAGTAGACCTCCGGTGGAGCGGCCCCGTGGACGAGGGGGGCCGGGGCCGTTCCACCGGATGCAGTGACCGAGAAGCACGTCCGGGGCACCGCCGCCAGGGTGCCGCCCCCTCGGGGCAGCACCACCAGACCGGAGTAGACCAATGACTTCATCATCCCCTGCCGCCCCGCGAGGCAGGGAACGCCGCAAGCGCGACAGTCGTGTCGGCGACAAGATCTTCATGAACCTGTCCCGCGGGTCGGGCATCCTGCTGCTGGTCGTCATGGCCGCCATCGCAGGCTTCCTGACCTGGCGCTCGGGCATCGCCCTGGGCAAGAACGAGGGCAACTTCCTCACCACCTTCGAGTGGACGCCGGACGCCCCGAAGCCGGTCTTCGGCATCGCCGTCCTCGCGTTCGGCACCATCGTCAGCGCGCTGATCGCGATGGCGATCGCCGTCCCGGTGGCCATCGGGATCGCGCTGTTCATCTCGCACTACGCGCCGCGCCGGATCGCACAGCCGTTCGCCTATCTGGTGGACCTGCTCGCGGCGGTGCCCAGCATCATCTACGGCCTCTGGGGCGCGCTCTTCCTGGTGCCGCACCTGGACGGCCTGACCAGCTGGCTGGACGAGTACCTCGGCTGGACGTACATCTTCGACCAGTCCCGCGCCGGCACCACGCCGCGCACCCTCTTCACCGTGGGCATCCTGCTGGCGATCATGATCCTGCCGATCATCACCGCGGTCAGCCGCGAGGTCTTCCGGCAGGTGCCGCGGATGCACGAGGAGGCGGCGCTCGCGCTCGGCGCGACCCGCTGGGAGATGATCCGCACCGCGGTGCTGCCGTTCGGCCGCCCCGGCATCATCTCGGCGTCGATGCTCGGCCTCGGCCGCGCGCTCGGCGAGACCATCGCGGTCGCGGTGGTGCTCTCCTCCAACAACGTCCTCTCGCTGCACCTGCTCGACCCGGGCGGCGGCACCTTCGCGCAGAACATCGCGCTGAAGTTCAGCGAGGCCCAGCCCTTCGGCCGGGACGCGCTGATGGCCTCCGGCCTCGTCCTGTTCGTGATCACCCTGGTGGTGAACGGTGCCGCGCGGCTGATCGTCGCCCGCCGCAAGGAGTACTCGGGGGCCAACGCATGAGCGGGCGCAGCGAGCGAATCAGTAAGAGGTGCGGGTTGCGCGCATGCGCCCCGACGAGCTTTGCGAGGAGGGCCGCATGAGCGCCGCTACGACCTCGGTCCCGGCGGACGCGCGCCCGGTCGGCCGCCCGCTGACCGCCAACCGGCTGCCCAAGTGGGCCCCGGCCGCGACCACCGCCGGCTCGATCGCCCTCGGCTGCGGCATCGGCGCCCTCGGCGGCCTGGAGAGCCACATCCAGTGGGGCCTGATCTCCGCGCTCCTCTTCCTGGCCATCAGCTACCTGTCCTCGGCCAAGGTCGAGGGCCGCCGTCAGGCCAAGGACCGGCTCGCCACCTCGATGGTCTGGGTCGCCTTCATCCTGGCCGTCATCCCGCTGCTCTCACTGACGGTCTACACGGTCCAGCAGGGCGCCGACGTGGTGAACGGGAACTTCCTGAGCCACTCCATGAGGGGCGTGCTCCAGTCGGGCCCCGGCGGTGGCATCTACCACGCGCTGATCGGGACCCTGCAGCAGGTGCTGCTGGCCTCCCTGATCGCCGCGCCGATCGGTCTGCTGACCGCCGTCTACCTCGTCGAGTACGGCCGCGGCAGGCTCGCCAAGGCGGTCACCTTCTTCGTCGACGTCATGACGGGCGTCCCGTCGATCGTCGCCGGTCTGTTCATCCTCTCGCTGTGGAACCTCGCCCTCGGCTTCAACTACTCCGGCTTCTCGGGCAGCCTCGCGCTGGCGATCCTGATGATGCCGGTGGTGGTCCGCTCGACCGAGGAGATGCTGAAGCTCGTCCCGAACGAGCTGCGCGAGGCGTCGTACGCGCTCGGTGTGCCGAAGTGGAAGACCATCCTGCGGATCGTCCTCCCCACCGCCATCGGCGGCATCACCACCGGTGTGATGCTCGCGGTCGCCCGCATCACGGGTGAGACCGCCCCGGTGATGATGCTGGTCTTCGGCGCCGACTACATCAACAGCAACCCCTTCGACGGGCCGCAGCAGTCGCTGCCGATGTACATCTGGCAGCAGTACGCGATGGTGAACAACCAGTACGGCTACGCCCGTGCCTGGGGTGCGGCGCTGGTGCTGATCGCCTTCGTGATGGGGCTCAACCTCATCGCCCGGGGCATCGCACGCTGGCGCTCGCCCAAGGCCGGACACTGAGCCTCCGACTGACGTACGACACGGATTCCCGAGCGGCCCCCGGCCGCGGGCTGAGAGAAGACGAAAGATCATGGCCAAGCGCATCGACGTCAGCGGACTGTCCGCCTACTACGGCACCACCAAGGCCATCGAGGACATCTCGATGAGCATCGAGCCCCGCTCGGTGACGGCCTTCATCGGCCCCTCCGGCTGTGGCAAGTCCACCTTCCTGCGGACCCTCAACCGGATGCACGAGGTGATCCCCGGCGCCCGCGTCGAGGGCAAGGTGCTCCTGGACGACGAGAACCTGTACGCCTCGAACGTCGACCCGGTCGCGGTCCGCCGTGCGGTCGGCATGGTCTTCCAGCGCCCGAACCCGTTCCCGACCATGTCGATCTACGACAACGTGGTCGCCGGGCTGAAGCTCGCGGGTGTGCGCAAGAAGTCCGTCCTGGACGACGTGGTGGAGAAGTCCCTCAAGGGCGCCAACCTCTGGAAGGAGGTCCACACCCGGCTGAACAAGCCGGGGGCCGGCCTCTCCGGCGGTCAGCAGCAGCGCCTCTGCATCGCCCGCGCCATCGCGGTCGAGCCGCAGGTCCTGCTGATGGACGAGCCCTGCTCCGCGCTCGACCCGATCTCCACCCTCGCCATCGAGGACCTGATCGGCGAGCTGAAGAACCAGTTCACCATCGTCATCGTGACGCACAACATGCAGCAGGCGGCCCGCGTCAGCGACCGTACCGCCTTCTTCAACCTGGCCGGGGTCGGCCAGCCGGGCAAGCTGGTCGAGCTGGACGACACCCAGCGGATCTTCTCCAACCCGTCCGTGCAGGCGACGGAGGACTACATCTCGGGCCGCTTCGGCTAAGGAGCGCCCGGGACACGGACTGCTTCGCGGTGCTGCATGGCGGTGCCGCCGCGAAGTATGAAGAAGGGCCCGCCCCCGAGATGTGGGGGCGGGCCCTGTCAGTTCCACCGGAGCCGCGTTCGCGACGGTCCGGGGTGCTCAGCCCCAGAAGAGGTGGACGAACCAGTACATCAGCGCTGCGACGACGGCGGCCGCCGGCATCGTGATGAACCAGCCGAGCACGATGTTCTTCGCCACGCCCCAGCGGACCGCGCGGATCCGCTTGGTGGCGCCAACGCCCATGATCGCCGAGGTGATCACGTGGGTGGTGGAGATCGGCGCCTTGAAGACGAACGACGTGATGTACATGACGGTCGAGGCGGTGGCCTCGGCCGCGAAGCCCTGCGGCGGGTCCAGCTCGATGATCTTGCGGCCGAGGGTCCGCATGATCCGCCAGCCACCCGCGTAGGTGCCCAGCGAGAGCATGGTGGCGCAGGAGATCTTGACCCAGGTCGGGATGTCGCTGCCGGTCTGGTGGCCCGAGATGGTGAGCGCCATGACCACGATGCCCATCGTCTTCTGGGCGTCCTGCAGGCCGTGTGCCAGCGCCATCGCCGCGGCGGACGCGGTCTGGGCGACCCGGAAGTTGCGCTTGGCGCGGTGCGGGTTGGCCCGCTTGAAGATCCAGAGGATCGCCAGCATCACCAGGAAGCCGCCGATCAGGCCGACGATCGGGGAGACGATCATCGGGATGACGATCTTGTCCAGGACGCCGCTCCAGATCACCTCGGTGCCGCCGGCCAGCGCGGCGCCCACCATGCCGCCGAACAGCGCGTGCGAGGAGGAGGACGGGAGGCCGAAGTACCAGGTGACCAGGTTCCAGGTGATCGCGCCGACCAGTGCGGCGAACAGGATCGCCATGCCCTGGTTGCCGGTCGGGGTCTCGATGATGCCGCTGGAGACGGTGTGCGCCACGCCGCTGCCGAGGAAGGCGCCGGCGAGGTTCATCACCGCGGCCATCGCGAGCGCGGCCCGCGGGGTCAGCGCCCGGGTGGAGACTGAGGTGGCGATGGCGTTCGCGGAGTCGTGGAAGCCGTTGGTGTAGGTGAAGAAGAACGCAACGCCGAGGACGGCGATGAGTGCAGCCATGTCCACGAGGGTCAGGACTCCTTGACGGCGATGGTCTCCACCGTGTTGGCGACGTGCTCGAAAGCGTCCGCCGCCTCCTCAAGGACGTCCACGACCTGCTTGAGCTTGAGCACCTCGATGGCGTCGTACTGGCCGGAGAACAGGTGGGCGAGCAGCTTGCGGTGGATCTGGTCGGCCTGGTTCTCCAGCCGGTTGACCTCGATCCAGTACTCGGTGAGGTTCGACATGGTCCGCAGGTTCGGCATCGCCTCGGCGGTGAGCTCGGCGGCGCGCGCCAGCACCTCGATCTGCTGCTCGATCCCCTTGGGCAGGGTCTGGATGTCGTAGAGGACGACCAGGTCGACGGCCTCCTCCATGAAGTCCATGATGTCGTCCAGCGACGACGCGAGGCTGTAGATGTCCTCGCGGTCGAAGGGCGTGATGAAGGACGAGTTCAGCTGGTGGAAGACGGCATGGGTGGTGTCGTCCCCGGCGTGCTCGGCGGCGCGCATGCGCTCGACGATCTCCGCGCGGGCCGACACGTCTGCCCCCAGCAGTTCCAGCAGGAGCTTCGACCCGACGACGAGGTTCTCCGCGGCCGCGGCGAACATGTCGTAGAAGCTCGTCTCCTTCGGGGTCAGGCTAAAACGCACGGAAATCTCCGATGTGCGGGGTAGGGACTG
This sequence comes from Streptomyces sp. CB01881, assembly GCF_002953255.1. GTDB lineage: Bacteria > Actinomycetota > Actinomycetes > Streptomycetales > Streptomycetaceae > Kitasatospora. The sequence continues at coordinate 6,206,302 of NZ_CP026498.1, read as the reverse complement.
AACGATGCTAGGTGCAACCAAGCGCAATCGCGCAAACGGGGTGGTGGGGAGGAGCCGGAACCTCCCCTTCCGGTTGGCTGCCGCAGCAGTGGACCCGGCCCGCACACCCATGTGCGGACGTGAGCCCTCAGTCTGACGGAACCTCGTACGGATTGCCCCCGCCGTGCACGCGGAAGACGGCGGTGTCGGTCCGGACGGAGGCACCCCTCCGGCGGCCGCCCGCCCGGCGCCGTTCACCCGCTCCCGGCCCGCGCCGGGCGTGCTCCGGACCGGGTCTGGACCGGGTCTGGACCGGGGCCGGACGTGCGCCGGACCTGCGCCGGACCGGGGCAGGACCGGGTCTGGACCGGGGTCGTGCCCGCTCGGGGCCGGCGGACCGGGCCGGAGGAACACCAGGACCGGTCACGGTGTTGGACACTGGTGGTCGACGCAGCCACCGAGGCACCCAGACGAAGGCGGGCCGATGACCACGACGGAAGCGCGCACCGAGCCGGACCACGCGCCCGGTACCGAACCGAACGGTGACCAGCCCGCGCCGGCCGCCGCCGAGGCGGCCCCGCACACCGGGCACGGTCACGGGCAGCACGGGTACAGCGCCCAGAAGGACGCCCACCTCAAGCGGCTTCGCCGGATCGAGGGCCAGATCCGCGGCCTCCAGCGGATGGTCGACGAGGACGTCTACTGCATCGACGTGCTCACCCAGGTGTCGGCCAGCACCAAGGCCCTGCAGTCCTTCGCGCTCTCGCTGCTGGAGGAGCACCTGCGGCACTGCGTCGCCGCGGCCGCCGAGGAGGGCGGCACCGAGCTGGAGGCCAAGGTGGCGGAGGCCACCGCCGCGATCGCCCGGCTGCTGCGCAGCTGACGAGGGGCGCTACTGCCCGCCCCCCGGCGGCCCGTCGGCGGACGCCCCGCCGTCGGGCCGGTCCAGCAGCACCTCGTCGATCCGTTCGGTCGGCAGCCGGTCGTCGGTACTGGCCGTGGCGGCGATCATCAGCTCACCGGCCAGGTCGATCTCGTCGAGGGCCGCGTCGTCGTGGCCGCCGCTGCGGCCGCCCGTGGACGAAACCACCTGCACCACCCCTTCAGCGCCTCGCCAGCCCGGGCGGCAGCCACCCGACGTCCAGCCTAGGCACTTCGGAGCCCGCCCACATGGCACGGACGGGCCATCTCGGCGTCGCCGAAACGGGTGGGCCCGCCCTCTCCGGGTGGCCCACCGACGCCGGCGGCGCCCCTGCGTCAGGCTACTTCGGGCTCTCCGTGGGCTTCATCGCGTAGATGTCGGCGGCCGGCGGCTCGGCCGCCTCGACCGGCTTGCCGAAGTCGGCCAACGAGGTGGTCGACGTGACCTTCACCTGGTCCTTCGCCTCCTTGGAGCCGGCCACCCCGGCGAAGGTGAACACCTCGACCACCTTGTGCAGCCGGCCCTGCTCGTCCAGCCAGGCGTCGTACGGGACCTCCTTGACCGTGAAGGTCTGCGCCGCCATCCGCAGGCCGTCCCCGCCCCGCCCGCCGGTGGCCTCGGCCGCCTTGGCGAGGTCCAGGGTGCCGCGGTAGTGCTTCAGCGCCACCCCGCCGACCGTCTCGGTGCCGACCAGGTCCGCCTTCTGGGCCCCGCGCAGCGCACCGGTGGCGGAGGCCGGGTCGGTGGCCCCGCTGGAGACCAGGTTGCCGTCCGGCAGCTGGCGCACGTCCAGCTTGACCCACTTGCCCTCGGGCACCTTGGCGCCGCTGTTCTGCAGGTAGACGGTGCCGGGCAGGACCACCTCGACGATCTTCCCGGTGGTCGCCGCGCCCGGCGGCACCGCCACCTCCAGCCGCCCGATCCGCTTCACGTAGTCGTAGCCGCCGGTGCCGGTGAAGACGGCCTTCTTGTCGGCGGACTCGGTGACCAGCTCGGTACCGGTGTGCGCGGAGCCCGTCCGGCCGGTGATGTCGGCGGCGTTGCGGACGGCCGTCAGCGGGTCGGCGGAGAGCTGGTCGGGGGCGGCGGCCTTCCGGTCGGCCGAACCGCTGGAGGCCGCGGAGCCGCCCGTACAGCCGGCCAGCCCGGCCAGGGCGGCGGCGACCACGAAGGCCCCGGCCGCCGACCGCAGGTGTGGCAGCGGGCGGCCGTGCCGCCGGCCGCTGCGCTGCACGCCGGTCATCTTCATCTCGCGACAACCCCCTCGGGCCCGACTGCCCCGCCGGTCACCACCACCGGGTGGGCAGAGCTCTTGTCGGGCAAACGAGTTGAGGTCCGAGGGGTTACGCGGAACCCGGCGCGCACTGGACGTCGCGCGCCGGGCTTCCGGGGCGTTACGGTGAAGCACGTGCACAGTGAGCTGCCGGCTGACCCCGGCACCGCCCGGATGCCCGAGCACCGCGTCGCGATCAGCGAGCGCGGTTCCTTCTGCTTCGCGATCTGTAGCTGTGGCTGGTTCTCACCGGCCCGCCGCTCCCGCGACCTGACCCGGCGCGAGGCCGCCGACCACCTCACCGCGAACGACGGCCCCGGGTCGTAGCCGGGCCCCGGCCCCCGGCCCGCGTGCGGCCCGGGGGAGGCGGGGAGGGGCTCAGGCGGCCAGGTCGGACTCCGGCGGCTGCTCGTCGGTCCGGACGGTGCCGCGTCCGTCGCCGCCCCGCCGCCGGCCGCCGCGCGGGCGGGGGCCGCTCTGCGGCGCCCTGATCAGCGGTGCGGCGACGGTGCGGCCCAACGCGTGGCAGAGCGGGACCAGGACGGCCATCGCGATCGGCGCCAGCAGCAGGACCACTGCGGTGGCGAGCGCGAAGCCGCCGATCACGTCGGTCGGGTAGTGGACGCCCATGTACATCCGGCAGAAGCCCTGGAGCAGGGCGAGTCCGCCGGCGATCCAGCCCAGCCGCCGGTTCACCAGGAACAGCGCCACCGCGATGCCCATCGACATCGTCGAGTGGTCGCTGACGAAGGAGTGCGTGCCGGCCTTGCCGTCCACCAGCACGTCCAGCCCGGCGTGGTCGACGAACGGGCGCGGCCGGTCCACGATGGCGGCGATCGGCAGGTTGGCCAGCTCGGCGATGGCGACCGACAGCGGAGCCCACAGCAGGCCCGCGACGGCCACCGGGGCGTCCGGGCGGCGTCTCGCCTGCAGCCAGCCGACCAGGCCCAGCAGGGCCAGGCCGATCAGGATGCCGTACTCGCCGATCCAGGAGACCAGGTGGTCCAGCCACTCCGGGGAGCGCTTGGCCAGGCCGTTGACGGCGTAGAGCAGGCCGAGGTCGGGGTTGGTCGTGTCGGCAAGCGGCGTCGACACGCCGCACCTCCTTCTGGTCCGCAGCAGCTGTTGGTTCCGGCCCTGGCCCCGCCCGTCCCTCCCGGCCGGGAAGGTGACGCGGGGCCATCGGACACAACGTCATAACCGGTGCACAGCGTTCCACGGAAACACGCGGTTATCGAAACTTGACTCAGCGTCCACAGGGCACGCACACCCGACGGTCCGGGGCGGGTCAGCTCTTTGCAGGTGTTTGACCTGGACCTGTCGGTGCGGGCCCGGCCGCGACGGCCGCCCGGGACACCGGGGCGGCCGGTGCCGCCGCGGCGGTCGCCGGGTTGGCCGGGGCGGACTGGCCGCCCGGAGCCGGGCCGGCCGGGTTGGCCGGGGCGGGATCGGCCGGGCGGCTCGGGGCGGTGATGCTGCCGTCCGCGTTGCGCCCCGGCAGGGCCTGGGCGCCGTCCGAGGTGACCCGGGTGGCGCCGATGTACTCCCTGGTGTCGATCTTGTCGTAGCGGATCACCGCGCCGGTGTGCGGAGCGTTGATCATGTAGCCGCCGCCGACGTAGATGCCGACGTGGTGGATGCTGCGGGGGTCGGTGAGGTCCGTCGCCCAGAACACCAGGTCCCCCGGGCGGAGCTGGTCGCGCGAGGGGTGCTGCCCGGCGTACCACTGGTCGTTGGCCACCCGGGGGAGCGTGATGCCCACGCTGGCGTACGCGGCCTGGGTGAGCCCGGAACAGTCGAACCGCCCGTTCTGCGAGGGCAGCCCCTCGCCGCCCCACAGGTACGGGGTGCCGAGCTTGGTCTGCGCGAAGTAGATCGCGCCGGACGACTGCTGGGAGACCTCCACCGGCGCCGTCGGCGCGGTGAAGCTGCGGGCCATCGCCTGGATGTTCTTCACATAGCCCTGCGTCTCCCTGTACGGAGGCACCCCGTTGTACCTCGTCACCGCGTACGGGCCGGCGTTGTAGGCGGCCAGCAGGTTGGCCTGGCGGTCACCCGGCACCTTGGCGACGTCCTTGGCGAGCGCGCAGTCGAACGTGGCCGCCGAGGCGATCGCGTCCATCGGGTCCCAGACATCCTTCTTGCCGTCATTGTTGCCGTCCGTGCCGTATGTTCCCCAGGTCTCCGGCATGAACTGCGCCATTCCCTGCGCGCCCACGCCCGACCGGGCGCGCGGGTCGAAACCGCTTTCCTGGTACAGCTGCGCCGCGAGCATCGGCGGGGAGATCTCCGGACAGAGCGATCCCCACTGCTGGATCGGCCCCTGGTAGGCCGCCGGAACGGTGCCCGGCGAGAGGGCGGCGCGATTGGCCGACTGCTGCGGTGCACCACTCGCCGCATACGTCCCGAACGTGACAAGTCCGATGAAGCCGACCGCGACAACTCCCGCAGCGGCGGCGGCCGTACCGGCCTTCCGGAGTACCATCAGCACCATCCCGACGAGTCGTCAGTCGAAGTGTCCCGGAAGGCGTTGCTCACCGCAATCATCAGAGATACAAAGAGTGAGCGCTATCCTTCGTACGGTGGACATCCTCGCGTACGTGTCCCATACCTCACGACCAATCCGCGAGAAGCAGCCAAGTCGACATCAGATCTGGCCAAGAATAGGCACCGACCCTTCGCGCGGACGGGGTCTGGGCCCTTGAATTTGCCTGATCGGGCGGTGAGATGGAAATGAACCTGAGCAGCGTGAACAGCATCGCGATCGGCCACCTGGCCGAGGACCCTCCTAAGAAGCCGAATATCGACACCATCATCGGCGGGATCGCCCCCGACTGGGGCCCGTTCGCGAGTCTCGGGTCGGAGGCCCGGGTGATGGTCGAGGTCGTCATGGCCGTGGCGATCCTGGCCTGCCTCGGCATCGCCGTCTGGGGCGCGGCCAAGCAGCGCATCGGCGCCACCGCCATGCGCGACAGCTTCGGTGCCGAGCAGGGCAAGGGGCTGATCATCGCCGGGCTGACCGGCGTGTTCATCATTGGATCACTCGGCACTCTGTTCACCATTGTCTACGGCATGGCCATCTGACGATCGGACAGCAAGGACGGGACCGGCGGTGAGCCCGCCCGGCCGTCCGGCCGTCACGATCCGCCGGAGTCCCCGCCGGGAGTCCACCCATCACCCCGCCCTCCGCGCCCGCCCACGGGCGGAGGGGCCCCGGAGCCGCCCCGGCTCCCCGCACCAGGAGGGCCGCCGTGCCGTTGTCCGACGACCAGCCGCACACCCGTACGCGGCTGCCGGTCGGTGAACAGCCCTCCTCCCAGCCGCCCGCCCGTCAGTCCCGGCCGCTGCGCACCATGCTGACCGTCCTGGTGGTCGTCACCCTGCTCGTGGTCGCGATCTCCATCGCCAACCGCGGCAAGGCCGACCCCGGCACCACCACCGGCCGCTCCGCCGACGCCGCACCCACCGCGGCCTCCGGCGCCGGGCCCGCCCCCAGCGGCGACCAGCCCGTGAGCACCACCAGCAACGGCATCGCCGGCGGCTTCCCGCACACCGACCAGGGCGCGCAGTCGGCCGCCGCCAACTACGCGGTCGCCATCGGCTCCGCCGACATGTTCCGCACCGACAGCCGCCACACCATCGTCGCCACCATCGCCGACCCGTCCGCCACGGCGGCCCTCCAGAGTCGCCTGGACCAGGGGTTCGGCGGCGACACGGCCGCCCGCTACGGCCTCGACGCCCAGGGGCGCGCCCCCAAGGGACTCACCTTCGTCAGCCGTACCGTCCCGGCCGGCACCAAGTCGGTCGGCTACAGCGACACCGACGCCAAGGTCGAGGTCTGGTGCACCGGCCTCACCGGCCTCGCCGGTGAACGCTCCGTCCAGCCCGTCACGGAGAACTGGTTCACCCTCACCCTGACCCTGCGCTGGACGGGTGCCGACTGGAAGCTCACCGACTACGCAAGCCGGCAGGGCCCAGCCCCGATGCCGGGCGACCAACAGGCCGCCACCGCCGAGGAGATCACCGGCGCCGTCCAGCAGTTCGGGGGTTTCCGCTATGCCCGTTGATGCCGTCACCAGGAAGATGTCCCGGGTCGGTGGGGTGATGGGAGCGTTGGTCGCTCTTCAGGTCGCCTCCCTGGCACTGGCCTCACAGGCCTTGGCCGAGCCCACGCCGAGCCCCACGGCCTCGCCCAGCGGCAACGACTGTGACGTGCTGCCACTTCCCGGTAGCGGTGTCTACTGCGCCTCCAAGCCCGGCGGTGGCTCCGTCCCCGGGACGGGAGTCGGCGGGGTCACCGACCCGCTCGGGTCGCTGGCCAAGGGGTGTGCGCAGGCGGCGGCGTGGGTGGTGCGGAGTCTGTCGGGGGCGATCGACGGGACGACGCAGGTCGACTTCACCAATGCGTCGTTCCTGCAGCAGTACGCGGTGGTGTTCGCCGCGTCGACGATCATCACGCTGGTGCTCTGGCTGCTGGCGGTGACGAAGCGGGCGGTGCGCGGGGCGCCGTTGACGACGGCGATCTCGGAGGCGATCGGCTTCCTGTGGCTGACCGTGGTGGCGTCGGCGTTCACGCCGCTGATCCTGTACACCGTGGTGAGCGCGACGGACGGGCTGACCAAGGCGATCGCGGTGGGGACGAAGTCGGACACCGGGACGTACCTGGGCGGGTTCGCGGACACCCTGGAGAAGGGGTCGATGGGCGGCGGCCCGCTGATCCTGATCATCGTGTCGCTGGTGGCCGTGCTGGCGGCGGCGGTGCTCTGGGTGGAGCTGCTGATCCGGGCGGCGATGCTGTACGTGGGCGCGCTGCTGGGGACGGCGGTGTACGCGGGGCTGGTGGACAAGCAGCTGTGGAAGCACGTGCGCCGCTGGGCCGGGGTGATGCTGGCGGTGGACCTGGCGAAGCCGATCATCGTGATCATCCTCGGGCTGGCCGGCGCGGTGGCGACCGGCGCCGGGGCGGGCGACGACTTCGCCCGGGTGCTGTCGGGGCTGGCGATCCTGTTCCTGTCGATCTTCGCGAGCGCCTCCGTCTACCGCTTCGTGCCGGGCTTCGGCGACGAGATCATGAGCATGCGCAACGCCCGGGCCCACGCGGTGTCGGCCGGTTCGGCGATGATCAACGGGACGGCGAACCTGGTGAAGCAGGGCATCAGCACGCACGGCGACCGCGGCCCGCAGGGTGTCGGCGGGGGCGGTGCGGGCTCGGGTGGCGGCTCGGTCGCGCCGGGCATCGCCGCCCATGCCGCGCGCACCCCGGCGCCGCCGCAGCAGGCCGCACCGCCGGCCTCGGTGCCGATGCGAGACGTACCGATCCGCGACAGCAATCCAGCGAAGGGAGGGTGACGGGTAAGTGAGCAGCGAACCACTCGGTCAGTACGGTGCCCAGTACGCCCAGCCGTACGTGCACCAGCGCCGCACCTACCTGATCGGCAAGGCCCGCCCGAACGCGCCGATCGGCCGCAACCGGGAGTCCGGCGAGATCGTCCTGATCATCTTCGGGGCGTTCCTCGGCATGCTCTGGGGCCTGATGATGCCGGTCCTGCCGCTGCGCATCGCGGGCCTGGTCGGCCTGCCGCTGCTGGCGATCGCGGCGGTGTACGTGCCGTACCGGCGTCGGACGTTCTACAAGTGGGTGGAGATCAACCGCACCTACCGCCGGACGGTCCGCAGCGGCCGGGCGGTGTGGAAGTCGGACGCGATGGACGCGGGGACCCGGCTGGACGGCCGTGAGGTCGAGGTCGGCCCGCCGCCGGGGGTCGGGCGGCTGCGCTGGCTGGCGGCCCCGTTCGGGCCGGACGAGGTCGGGGTGCTGATGCACCTGGAGCGGCGGACGGTCACGGCGGCGATCGAGATCGAGGGCCCGGGCGTCGGCCTGCGCGACTCGGAGGACCAGGAGGCGCTGGTCGACCGGTTCGGCACGCTGCTGAAGCACGTCGCCAACGGGGACGGCTTCGTGACCCGGCTGCAGATCCTTGCCCGGACGCTCCCGGCCGACCCGGACGCGCACGCCAAGGACGTGGAGCGGCGCGGCGACCACGACGCACCGCGCTGGCTGCAGGACTCGTACGACCAGCTGCAGTCGATGGTGTCGACCTCCTCGGAGCAGCACCGGGCGTACCTGGTGGCCTGCATGCACTACACCCGCGACCTGGCGGCCGAGGCGCACGCGATGGGCCGGACGGCGACCGGGCGCCGTGCCCGGGACGACGAGGGCCTGGCCGCGGTGATGGCCCGTGAGCTGACGGACATCTGCGCCCGGCTGGCCGAGGCGGACATCCGGGTGCGCCAGCCGCTCGGCCAGGCGCGGCTCTCCTCGCTGCTGCACTCGATGTACGACCCGGACCACCCGATCGACCACATCCAGGCGATGTCCCGGCGCAACGCCTGGCCGGCCGAGCTGGACGCGACGGAGCCGCAGTTCCTCCAGGCGAAGACCCGGGAGTCGGTGACCCGGGCGCCGTGGTGCCACGCCACCGCCTGGATCAAGGAGTGGCCGCTGACCCCGGTGGGCGTCAACTTCCTGGCGCCGCTGCTGGTGCACACCCCGGACGTGATCCGGACGGTCGCGGTGACGATGGACCTGGAGCCCACCGACGTCGCGATCGAGCGGATGCTCACCGAGAAGACCAACGACGAGGCGGAGGCCAGCCGCGCCGCCAAGATGAACCGCACGGTCGACCCGCGCGACCTGGCCCACACCGGCCGGGTCGACCAGCGCGGTGACGACCTGGCGTCCGGCGCGGCCGGGGTCAACCTGGTCGGCTACATCACGGTCTCCTCGCGCAGCCCCGAGGCGCTGGCCCGCGACAAGCGGACCATCCGGGCCTCGGCCGGCAAGAGCTACCTCAAGCTGGAGTGGTGCGACCGCGAGCACCACCGGGCGTTCGTCAACACCCTGCCGTTCGCCACCGGCATCCGCCGCTGATCCACCTGGAGGCCCCGTATGGCGATCGGCAACCTCACCGACGCGTTCACCAGCCTGATGTTCGGCAAGGTGGAGACCACCCGCCTGCCGGTGCGCACCTCCACCGGCCAGGCGCAGGCGGTCTACCTGCCCACGGCCGCCCCGGGGCTGGGGGATTCGGGCGTGATCATCGGCCGCGAGGTGTACAGCGGCAAGGGGTACGTCTACGACCCGTTCCAGCTGTACGGGCAGCAGCTGCCGGCCCCGCACTGGCTGGTGCTGGGCGAGTCCGGCAACGGCAAGTCGGCGCTGGAGAAGACGTACGTGCTGCGCCAGCTGCGTTTCCGGGACCGGCAGGTGGTGGTGCTGGACGCGCAGGGCGAGGACGGGGTCGGCGAGTGGAATCTGATCGCCAACGCCCTGGGCATAAAGTCGATCCGGCTCGATCCGATGGCCGCCCGGGACGGCGGGGTGAAGCTCAACCCGCTGGACCCGGCCATCACCCAGACCGGGCAGCTGTCGCTGCTGCGCACCATCATCGAGGTGGCGATGGGGCGCGGGCTGGAGGAGCGGGCCGGTTTCGCGCTGAAGGCCGCGCACGCCCACGTGGTGGCGACGGTGACCGACCGCCAGCCCGTGCTGGACGACATCATCAACACTCTGCGCAGCCCCGAGCTGTCCTCGGTGGAGTCCCTGGGCGTGGGGGTGGACGAGGTGCAGTCCTGGGGCCTGGACGTGGCGCTGGTGCTGGATCGGCTGGTCGACGGTGACCTGCGTGGCATGTTCGACGGTTCGACCACCGACGGCATCGACCTGGACGCACCGCTGATCGTCTTCGACCTCTCGCACATCGACCGCAACTCGATCGCGATGCCGATCCTGATGGCGATCGTCGGCGTCTGGCTGGAGCACACCTGGATCAGGCCGGACCGGAAGAAGCGGATCTTCCTGGTCGAGGAGGCCTGGCACATCATCAACAGCCCCTTCGTCGCGCAGCTCTTCCAGCGGCTGCTGAAGTTCGGGCGCCGCCTCGGTCTCTCCTTCGTCGCCGTGGTCCACCACCTGTCGGACGTGGTGGACGGTGCGGCGGCCAAGGAGGCCTCGGCGATCCTGAAGATGGCCTCCACCCGGACCATCTACATGCAGAAGGCCGAGGAGGCGAGAGCCACCGGCCGGGTGCTGGGTCTGCCGCGCTGGGCGGTGGAGATCATTCCCACACTTTCGCCGGGCATCGCGGTCTGGGACGTGAACGGCAACGTCCAGGTGGTGAAGCACATCATCACCGAGGCCGAGCGGCCGCTGGTGTACACGGACCGTGCGATGACCGAGGACGCGGTGGCCGAACGGGACCGTGCGGAGCGGCAGTTGGCGGCCGAGCCGGGAGTCTGACCGGGGCTCGGCCGTGGCCCCGGAGTGAACCCGGAGGGGGCCTGCGGCCGAGGAGCCGGCCGGTCCGGGAGGGCCGGCGGAGTCCGGTGTGCGGCGACGATTCGTCAGTAGGTAACCCTGTCGTTACGTTCAGGGTCCTGACAGCTACGCGCGTTGACTCTAGGCTGCACTCGCGCAACGACATCGTCGCCCGCCCGGACCTGTCCACAGCTGGGCGCTCTCTCAAGGTGCAGGGGACCCCTCAGAATGCTCACTGCCAGATCCCGACGTGCAGCCCTGGCCGCGATCGCCGCGGCCGGCCTCGTCGGCACGGTGGCCATGCCGACCGCCGCCCAGGCCGCCGACGCGAAGCGGCAAAAGACCGTCAACCTCCAGCTGCTGGCGATCAACGACTTCCACGGCAACCTGGAGCCCCCGGCCGGCTCCTCCGGCACCATCAAGGAGATCGACCCGGCCACCGGCCAGGTCGTCTCCACTCCGGCGGGCGGCATCGAGTACCTGGCCACCGCGCTGCGCCAGGCCCGCATCCCGGCCGACGACTCGATCACCGTCGCCGCCGGTGACATCGTCGGCGCCTCCCCGCTGACCTCGGCGCTCTTCCACGACGAGCCGACCATCGAGGCGATGGACAAGCTCGGCCTGGACGTCACGGCGGTCGGCAACCACGAGTTCGACGAGGGCGCCAAGGAGCTCGTCCGCCTCCAGGAGGGCGGCTGCCACCCGGTGGACGGCTGCTACGAGGAGGGGCGCAAGTTCAAGGGCGCCAACTTCAACTACCTGGCCGCCAACGTCACCAACGAGAAGACCGGCAAGCCCATCCTGGCCCCGTACTGGGTGACCAAGTCGCAGGGCGTGAAGGTCGGCTTCATCGGCGCCACCCTGGAGGGCACGCCGAACATCGTGACCGCCGAGGGCGTCAAGGGCCTGAAGTTCGGCAACGAGGTCGCCACGATCAACAAGTACGCCGCCGAGCTCAAGAAGCAGGGCGTCAACTCGATCGTCGCGCTGATCCACGAGGGCGGCTACCCGGCCAGCAGCACGTACAACTACGACTGCGGCACCGCCGGCCAGGGCATCTCCGGCCCGATCGTCGACATCGCCAAGAACCTGGACCCGGCGATCGGCGCCATCGTCACCGGTCACACCCACAACGCGTACGCCTGCACCATCCCGGACCCGCAGGGCGTGCCCCGCTCGGTGACCAGTGCCGCCTCCTTCGGCCGGCTCTACACCGAGATCGACCTGAAGCTCGACAAGACCACGGGCAGCATCGTCCGCCCGTCGGTCAAGGCCGAGAACCACGTCGTGCGCCGGACCGTCGAGAAGGCCCCGGACATGACGGAGCTGATCGCGCACTACTCCAAGCTGGCCGCGCCGATCGCCAACCGCCCGGTCGGCTACGTCGGTTCGGACATCAACGGCCGCGGCAGCAGCGACCTCGAGAAGCCGCTCGGTGACGTGATCGCCGACGCGCAGCTGGAGGGCCTGGCCCCCGCCGACAAGGGCGGCGCGCAGGTCGCGTTCATGAACCCCGGCGGCATCCGCTCCGACCTGGTGTACAAGGCGAGCGGCGCCGAGGGCGACGGCGTGGTGACCTACGGCGAGGCGTTCACCGTCCAGCCGTTCACCAACATGATGCAGGTCAAGACGCTGACCGGCGCCCAGCTGGTCCAGCTGCTCCAGCAGCAGGTGAGCGGCCCGAACGACGCCGCGCCGAAGATCCTGCAGGGTTCGAAGAACCTGGCCTACACGCTGGACATGCGCAAGACCGGCGCGGCCCGCGTGGTGGCGGACTCGATCCGCCTCAACGGCGCCCCGATCGACCCGGCCGGCAAGTACCGGGTCGCGGCCAACGAGTTCCTGGCCGGCGGCGGCGACGGCTTCCCGGCCTTCGCGGCCGGCACCGACAAGCTGGTCGGCGCCTCGGACCTGGACGTCTTTGCCGCCTACCTCGGCGCGCACAGCTCGGCGGCCTCGCCGCTGAAGGCGCCGGCGCAGGACCGGATCAAGGTCATCGGCCCGGGCAGCGACATCGACTGACCGTGAGCCGGCAAGGACGGGCGGGGCGCTGTCGGGGCGCCCCGCCCGTTCTGCGTTCCCGGCGCCGTCAGGTGGGGGCCGGGCCGCCCGGCAGACGGACGGTGGCCAGCGCGCCCGGGCCGCCGTCCTGGGCCGGGCCGAGCGACACCTCGCCGCCGGACTCCCGCACGCTCTGCGCGACGATCGACAACCCGAGCCCGGAGCCGGGGAGCTGGCGCGAGGACGGTGAACGCCAGAACCGGTCGAAGACGTACTGCAACTCGTCCGGCGGGATGCCCGGTCCGTGGTCGCGAACGGTCAACACGCCCTGGTCGAGGCGGACTTCGATGGTGCCGCCCGGCGGGCTGTACTTGACCGCGTTGTCCAGCAGGTTGATCACCGCCCGTTCGAGGGCGGCGGCGTCGCCGTGCACGAACCAGGGCGCGACATCGGTCTCGAAGGCCAGCCCCGGACCGCGCAACTTGGCCCGGGCGACGGCGCGTTCGGCGATCTCGTGCAGGGCGACGACGGCCAGGTTGCGGACCGGCTTGGGCGAGTCCGGCCGGGAGAGCTGGAGCAGGTCGCCGATCAGGACGGTGAGTTCCTGCATCTGCGCCTTCATGTTGCCGAGCAGCTTGGTCTTGGTGGCAGGGGGCAGCGGGCGGCCGGTCTCGTTGCTGCGGATCAGCAGGTCGACGTTGGTGCGCAGCGAGGTGAGCGGCGTACGGAGCTCGTGCCCTGCGTCGGCGATCAGCCGGGTCTGGCGGTCCCGGGAGTTGGCGAGGGCGGTGGACATGGAGTTGAAGGAGGTGGAGAGCCGGGCGATCTCGTCGCTGCCGTGCACCGGGATGGTGCTGCCGACCTCCTCGGTGCGGGCGATGTGCTCGACCACGTCGGTGAGTTGGTCGACGGGCTTGAGCGCGGAACGGGCGACCAGGCGCCCGGCGAGGCCGGCGAGGATGACTCCGCCGAGGGCCACCCCGCCGAGGATGAGGGCAAGTTGGTTGAGGGATTCCTCCACCGCCTTGGTGGGGGTGGCGACCATGATCAGCACGGAGGAGTGGGTGGAGGTACGGGCCAGGGTGATCTTGACCATGGCGGGCTCGCCATTGGTGAAGCGGCCGTCGCGGATGATCGCCTGGTTCGGCTTGAGCGCGAATGCCCGGGCGTCGTTCGGCTGGATGACGATGGCCCTGGTGGCGGTCGCCGGAAGGGTGACGCAGGCCGGGTCGGCCCAGACGAACTGGGTGTCCCGGGACGCCGGACCACCGGCCGGCGGCTCCGGGAGCACGCCGGCCTCCTGGTTCTCCTGGACCTTCTTCAGGGCCGCCTCCGGCGTCGTGGCGCACGGGAGTTGGAGGGGCGCCGCGCGGGGCGGCGGAACGTTCTCCAGGTCGTGCTGGACCTGGCCGTACAGCTGCTTCTCCACGATGAACCAGCACGCCAGGGCGGACAGGGCGATCGCCACCGCCACCGCCGCCGCCGTCAGGATGGTCAGCCGGCTGCGCAGGGACTGGGCGCGGTACCAGCTGATCACCCGCCGCCGGCGCGGGGCGCGGGGTGGCGTCAGGGGCGGCGTCAGGGGCGGGGGCGGGGCGGTGCCGTTCACGCCGGGGTGCCGGCGGCCGGGCGGAGGGCGTAGCCGACGCCGCGCACGGTCTGGATGAGCCGGGGCATGCCGCCCTGCTCGGTCTTGCGGCGCAGGTACATCACGTACACGTCCAGGGAGTTGGAGGAGGGCTCGAAGTCGAAGCCCCAGACCGCCTTGAGGATCTGCTCGCGGGTGAGCACCTGGCGGGGGTGGGAGAGGAACATCTCCAGCAGCATGAACTCGGTGCGGGTGAGCTCGACGGGCCTGCCGGCGCGGGTGACCTCGCGGGTCGCGGTGTTCATCCGCAGGTCGGCGAAGGCGAGGACCTCGGTGTCGTCCTCGACGGCGGCGGCGCGGGCGGCGGCCTCGGTGGCGAGGGCGTTGCGCCGGAGCAGGGCGCGGACGCGGGCGAGCAGTTCGTCGAGTTCGAAGGGCTTGGCGAGGTAGTCGTCGGCGCCCACGTCGAGGCCGGTGACGCGGTCGCCGACAGCGTCGCGGGCGGTGAGCATCAGGACCGGGACGGTGTCGCCGCGCGAGCGCATCCGGCGGACGGCGGTGAGGCCGTCCATCCGGGGCATCATGATGTCCAGCAGGACGAGGTCGGGCTTGTCGCGTTCGACGGACTCCAGGGCCTCGTAGCCGTCGGTGGCGGTGGCGACCTCGTAGCCCTCGAAGGCGAGGCTGCTCTCCAGGGCGTCCCGGAGGGCGGGTTCGTCGTCGACCACGAGGAGCCGGGCGGAGACCTGTCCGGGCTCGGCGGGGGTGCGGTCGTCGGCGGACGGGCTCATGGGCGGTTGCCCTTTCTCATCGTCGGAGAGCCTGCTGGGGACCTGCTCAGCGAGGGGACCTGCTCGGAGTAATTGTCCGTCTAGATGTTCTGGCCGGCCTGCAGCTTCGGCAGCACCTGCTTGATGTCGTTGACCGGGATGGCGAAGCCGAGGCCGACGCTTCCGGCGCTGCTGTTGCCGGCGGTGGAGCTGGAGCCGCTCGCGGAGTACATCGCCGAGTTGATGCCGATGACCTGGCCGCTCGCGTTGATCAGGGGGCCGCCGGAGTTGCCGGGGTTGAGCGCGGCGTCGGTCTGGAAGGCCTTGTAGGTGGCGGTCTCGCCGTTGCTCTGCGGCGTGCTGCCGCGCAGGCCGGGCAGGTTGGGGAAGCCGAAGCCGCCGTTGCCGTTGGTGGTGCCCTCGTCGACCTGGACGGTGACCTCGCGGTTCTCGGCGCTGATGATGCCCGAGGTGACGGTGCCGGTGAGGCCCTCGGGGTTGCCGATGGCGACGACCGGGTCGCCGACCCCGACGGTGGAGGAGTCGCCGAGGGTGGCGGGGGTGAGGTTTCCGGCGCCGCTCGCGGTGATCACGGCGACGTCCAGGGCCTTGTCGGTGCCGGTGACGGTGGCCTTGGCGGTGGAGCCGTCCTTGAAGCTGACGGTGACCTGGCCGCCGTCGGCCGCGCCGGAGACCACGTGGTAGTTGGTGAGGATCTGGCCGCCCTTGGTGAGGACGACGCCGGTGCCGGTGGAGGTACCGTTCCCGGTCTTCACGGTGATCTGGACGACGCTCGGCGAGACGGCGGACGCGATGGCGGCGACGTCGGCGCTGCCGTCCGAGCGGGCGGAGACCGGGCTGGCGACGGTCGCGGTCCGGCCGGCGGAGCCGTGCTCCTCGGCGGCGACCACGCCGCCGGTCACCCCGCCGAGGACGGCGGCGACCGCGGCGATGGCGGTGACCAGGGCGACCCGGCCGCGGAGCAAGCCGCGCCGGGCCCGGCCGCCGTGGGAGGCCGGCCCCTCGGGCCGGGGCGGCGGCGGGGGTGTGGGCGGCCCGGCGGGCGGGGGAGGGGGCGGGGTCCCGACCGAGGGGGTCCCGGCGGTGGGGTATCCGGGCGCCTGGTAGCCGGTGGCCGGCGGGTACCCGGTGGTCGCGCTGTCGAGGACGGTGCCCGGGATGACCTGCATCCGGGCGGGGTCCGGGTACGCCTGCGGCTGCTCGTCGCCGTACGCGTGTCCGTACGGCTGACCGCCACCGGACTGCTCGTCGTACCGCTCGCCGTACCGCTCGTGGGGCTGGTTCTGCTCGCTGCCGTGCTGTCGATCGCTCATGCCGACCAACGTCCGCCCGGTGGATGAGAATGTGATGAGAGCGGGCTCAGAACGCTCCGAGAAGCCCGTTGACTTCTCATAAAGCCTGGTCAGGCCGGGGTCGGGGCCCCGGTCGGGTTGCAGCCGCAGGAACGGCGGATGACCAGGCGCGACGGGAACTTGCGGACCCGTTCGGTGTCCGAGCCGGGCACCATCAGCGAGTCGTCCAGCACCAGGTCCACGGCGGCCCGGGCCATCGCGTCGCGGTCGGAGGCGACGGTGGTGAGCGGCGGGTCGGCGAGCGCGGCCTCGGGCACGTCGTCGAAGCCGGCCACCGCGAGGTCCTCCGGCACCCGCAGGCCGACCTCGCGGGCGGCCCGCAGCACGCCGATCGCCTGGTCGTCGGTGGAGCAGAAGACGGCCGACGGGCGCTGCTCCGAGCGCAGCACGCCGAGCGCGACCTCGTAGGCGCCGTAGCGGTGGAAGGGCGCGTCGATCAGGTACGGCTCGGTGGGCAGGCCGTGGGCGTCCATGGCCCGCTGCCAGCCCTCGACGTGGTCGATGACCGGGTCGCCGGGGGCGGGGGACTCGACCGGGCCGCCGAAGCAGGCCACGTACGAGTGCCCGTGCTCCTCCAGCAGGTGGCGGACGACGGCCTCGGCGCCGCCCACGTCGTCGGTGACCACGGCGACGTCGTCGATCGCCTCGGGCCGGCGGTGCAGCAGCACCACCTTGGCGCCCTCCATCGCGGCGAACTCCTCGGCGGCCCGCTGCGAGGGGCCCTGGCTGACCAGGATCAGGCCGGAGACCCGCATGCCGAGGAAGGCGCGGACGTAGTGGACCTCGCGGTCGTCCACGTAGTCGGAGTTGCCGATCAGTACGAGCTTGCCGCGCTCGGACGCGGCGCGTTCCACGGCGTGCGCCATCTCGGCGAAGAACGGCTGGCGGGCGTCGGGGACGACCATGCCGATCAGGTTGGTGCGGCGGGAGGCCATCGCCTGGGCGACGCTGTTCGGCCGGTAGCCGAGCTGCTCGATCGCCGCGAGCACCTTCTCCTTGGTGGCGGGCGCGACCGGGCGCGGCCCGTTGTTGATGACGTAGCTGACGACCGCGGTCGAGGTCCCAGCCAGTCGGGCTACATCGTCGCGCGTCACTTTGGCCACGGGGGGATTCTACGCGTGTGGCGTCCGCTCGGGCAGTGTGAGCCCGACTACCGGACGATGTCCGCAGGACAGTCCGGGGCGAATCCGGACGGGCCGGGCGGGGGTGCCGCCCGGCCTCCGGTCAGGCCTCCGGTCAGGCCTCCAGCGGGGCCGAGGTGCGCTGGGCGAGGTCCGGCCGCTCGCCCTTGTCCGGCTTCTCGGGGACGACGAAGCGGTAGCCGACGTTGCGCACGGTGCCGATCAGCTGCTCGTGCTCGACACCGAGCTTGGCCCGCAGCCGGCGGACGTGGACGTCGACCGTCCGGGTGCCGCCGAAGTAGTCGTAGCCCCAGACCTCCTGGAGCAGCTGCGCCCGGGTGAAGACCCGGCCGGGGTGCTGCGCGAGGTACTTGATCAGCTCGAACTCCTTGAAGGTGAGGTCGAGCACCCGGCCCTTGAGCTTGGCGGAGTAGGTGGCCTCGTCGACCGAGAGGTCGCCGCTGCGGATCTCCATCGGGCTGTCGTCGGTGACCACCTGGAGCCGTCCGAGGGCGAGCCGCAGCCGGGCCTCGACCTCGGCGGGGCCGGCGGTGTCCAGCAGGACGTCGTCGATGCCCCACTCGGCGGTGACGGCGGCCAGGCCGCCTTCGGTGACCACCAGGATCAGCGGACAGCCGATGCCGGTGGAGCGCAGCAGCTGGCAGAGGCTGCGGATCTGCGGCAGGTCGCGCCGGCCGTCGACCAGGATGACGTCGGCGCTGGGGGTGTCGACCAGGGCCGAGCCCTCGGCCGGCGCCACCCGGACGTTGTGCAACAGCAGGCCGAGGGCGGGCAGCACCTCCGCTGAGGGCTGCAGCGCGTTGGTGAGGAGGAGTAGAGAACTCATACCCGGTTAGTCCCCTTTCCGGGTCGTCGCGGTCGCGTGACGGCTGCCGCCACAGCCGGTTGGCGCTCGATCTGGGTGGTGTCGCGAGCAGCGCGTCCCGGGAGGGGCGGCGGCGGGCGACGGGAGGGTGGGGGAGAGCGAGGGCACCGGGTTGCCACCGGAGGACTCGCCGGCGTGCACGACCGAACGGCTCGCGCGCCAGGGGTCCCGCAACCCCTGAGGCACCGTTTCTGCCCTGCTCATCCCGCGAACCTTCCGGGTCTGTCCCGTGCCGGGCGGCGGCCCGGCGCCGGGTTTCCGTACACCCCGGCCGTTCCCCGGCACGTCGTTGTGCCGCGAATGGCGGGGCGGTTCCCGCGACGCGCCGGGGGTGGACCGACGAATCGCAAGAACGTCCGTACTGGCGTCCTGAAAGCACAAAAGGACCCGGGGGCGACTCTGCCCGGATCCCTCAGGGGTCGAGGATAGCCGACCGGCCCCCGCCCCGGGAGGGCCCGAAAGCGGCGGTTCGCCGATCACGGGCCCGCCAGGGGTGAGCCTGGCCACAGCTTCGGCGGCCCGCCGGGACCCGCCGGGCCAGGGCGGTTGCCGGTCGCGGCGGCGGACACGCCATCATGGGACGCACATCGGCGGCACCGTGCGCGTACACCTTTCGGGTGGAGTCCGGCCGCTGCGATGGCGACCCGACCGGGGTATCCGGGCCGGGGCGAGGACGACGAGAAGGGGTTGCCATGGGTGCGACCACGGAGCCGGCGGGCACCGCCCCGGTGAGCGGGACGATCCGCTACTGGGCGGCGGCGAAGTCGGAGGCCGGGCTGGCCGAGGAGCCGTACGAGGCGGCGACCCTGGCGGAGGCGCTGGCCGGGGCCAGGCAGCGGCACGCCGACCGGCCGAAGCTCGTCCGGCTGCTCGGGCACTGCTCCTACCTGGTGGACGGCTCGCCGGTCGGCGGGCGCGACCACACGACCGTGGCCCTCACCGAGGGCGGCACGGTCGAGGTGCTCCCGCCGTTCGCGGGAGGGTGAGCGGCGTGACGGATCCGAACCAGGTGAACGGCGGCCCGGACGGCTGGCAGCAGCAGCCGCCGCAGGCACAGCCCCAGCAGCCCCAGCACTCGCAGCCTCCGTACGGGCAGCAGCAGGCGTACGCCCCGCAGCAGGGGTACGCGCCGGAGCTGTATGCGCAGCAGGGGCACGCGGCTCAGCCGTACGCCCCCGGCCAGGGCCACGCGCCGGGGCAGGAGACGTACGGGCAGCAGCCGCAGTACGGGCAGGACCAGCAGTACGGGCAGCCGCAGTACGGACAGCAGCCGCAGTACGGACAGGACCAGCAGTACGGCCGGCCGCCGTACGGGCAGCCGCCCGTGGACGCCGCCGCGACCGCGCTGCTGCCGCCCGTCCCGCCGATGGATGCCGCCGCGACGACCCTGCTCCCGCCCGTCCCGCCGATGGACGACGCCGCGGCCACGACGCTGCTCCCACCGGTGGTGGTGGGGGGTGCGGCGCCGGCCAAGGCACCCGCCCCGGCATCCGCCCCGGCCGAGGCTCACGCTCAGGCCCCGGCCCAGGTCCAGGCCCCTGCACCGGCCCTCGACCAGCCGACCATGACGCTCAAGCGCCCGGTCGTCCCCGCCGCCCACGGCACGCCGCACCACGGCACGCCGCACCACGGCGCGCCGTACGCCGGCGTCCCCGCGCAGCCCTCCCCGGCTGCCGTGCCCACCGGCCCTGCCGCGCCCACCGCACCCGCACGGACGCCCCGGACCGGCTCGCCGATCATCGACCCGGGCTTCCAGCCGGCCCTGATCACCGCCGCCGTCGCCGCCCTGCTGGCCGGCGGCGCGGCGCTCGGGCAGTTCGGGCTGGCCCTGGTCGTCGCGGCGCTCCAGGCGCTGACGGCGGCCGGCTGGTTCCGCCTCAACGGCATGTGGCCGGCCCGTCAGGGCATCGCGCTGGCCGCGCTGGCCGGTCTCACGGCCGACGTGGCCGTGCTGCTGGCCGACTCGCACGGCGGTGCGGCGGCCGTGGTCGGCACCCTCGGCGGGTTCTTCCTGCTGGTCCTGGTGCTGCAGACGTTCCGGCCCGCGGACCCGAAGGAGCGGTTCTACGCGCTGACCGTGCTCGGTTCGGCCACCGTGGTGACGGTGCTCTGCACCATGCTGCTGCTGGCCGACTGGGTGCCGGCGGCGGTCGGCGCCGTCGCGCTGGCCACCGTGCTGGCGGCCGCGCCGCTGCCCGGCCCCAAGCAGCTGGGTCCGGTGCCGGTGGGTCCGGTGCTCGGCCTGCTCGCGGCCGTGGTGTTCGGCCTGGTCGTGGGCGCGCCCCTGGCGTTGGGGGCTCTGGCCGGCCTCGGCGCGCTGGTCGGCCGCCGGGTGGCCGGGTACGACTTCCCGTCCCGCTTCGTGCACATGACGGCGGGCGTGGCGCTGCCGCTGGCGGTGGCCTCGCCGCTGGTCTGGATCGCCACCCGCCTGCTGGCCGGCTGACCCGCAGTGCCCCCTCCGCGACGTCCCGCCCCGGAACCATGCTCCGGGACGGGACGTCGTACGGTCGTGCCGGGAGCGGCCCCGTGCCGGATGTGCGGGGCCGGAACGACGATCAGCAGGACGACGGCGACGGGCGACGACGGGGGAGAGCGATGCGCGGTTGGCTGAAGGCGACGATCGGACTGGCGGTGCTCTGCGGCCTGCTGGCGGGGGCCGACCGGATCGCCGTCGGGGTGGCCGAGGACGAGGCCGCCGACCAGATGGCGAAGAGCGGCCGGATGAGCCAGCGCCCCGACGTGTCGATCGAGGGTTTCCCGTTCCTCACCCAGGTGCTGTCGATGAAGCTGGACGACGTCAAGATCTCGGCGGACGGGCTGACCGTGGGCGACGGCACCCACCAGGTGGCGCTGCACTCCTTCAAGGCCAGGCTGGCCGGGGTCGCGGTGAGCGACAGCATGACCAGCGCCGTCGTGGACAGCGGCACCGGCACCGGCCTGATCTCGTACGCCGACCTCGCCCAGCTGCTGCCCCCGGCGTCCCAGCTGGTGCCGAGCGCGGGCAAGCTCGGGCTGGGCTCCGGCTCGCGGCTGAGCCTCTCCTACGGCGGTCCGGGCAAGCTCAAGGCCGCGTTGGGGCCGCTCCCGATCGGCGAGGGCTCGGTGCACAGCGAGGGCAACACCGTCACCGCGGACGGTTTCAAGCTCAGCAGCATGGCCGGAATGCTGGCCGGACTGGCCAACCAGCAGGTCGAGCCGGTGAGCTTCACCCTCACCGCCCTGCCCGCCGGGCTCAAGCTGGCCTCGGTGTCCCCGCAGGAGGAGGGCCTCCAGCTGACCTTCGACGGCAAGGACGTCAAGGTCATCGGCTGACCGCGGCCGTCCACGGCCCTACCCACCGACCATTCCGCTCCGCGAGACGCGCTGTCCAGCGCCGGCCGCGGAGCGGTGTCGTTCCTGCTCCTGTGCGGACCTCCGAACGGCCGTTGGCCGGTTTCCGCCGCCCATGGAATCCTCAAATCTCAGCATTCGATTCATCTGGTCTCAAAATTCGATACGCTGATGACAGCGGGCGCCCGGTGTCCCTAGCATCGTCGGCATGAAGCGACAGACGGACCTCACGAAGCGGCGGGCGGTAGACCTGTGCCGCGTGGCCGCCTGTCTGTGTCGAATGCGCTAACTCGGCGTCTTGGCAGGGCCGTTGAAGCCCGCCGCCGATTCCCCAGGTGACTGGCCCGGATTTCGGGGCCGCCGTCGCCGCTGCCCGTCGCAGACCACCGCCCGGCCGCACCGCAGACCCCCTCCCGTCCCAGCATTCGGACGAGAGTTCGGACCGGCCGCTGTCGGGCGACCCGCAGCACACTCCCCAGCCTCCGGCCGGGGGACCCCTCCAGCAGCACCTTCCGCAAACCGCCCCCGGATGGAGAACACCACCATGAGCCGCAGCGACGTCCTGGTCGACGCCGACTGGGTCCAGGCCCACCTGGACGACCCGAAGGTTGCCATCGTCGAGGTCGACGAGGACACCTCCGCGTACGAGAAGAACCACATCCGCAACGCCATCCGGATCGACTGGAAGAGCGACCTCCAGGACCCGGTCCGCCGCGACTTCATCGACCAGGCCGGGTTCGAGGCGCTGCTCAGCGCCAAGGGCATCGCCAACGACGACACCGTCGTCCTCTACGGCGGCAACAACAACTGGTTCGCCTCGTACGCCTACTGGTACTTCAAGCTGTACGGCCACGGTGACGTCCGCCTGCTGGACGGCGGCCGCAAGAAGTGGGAGCTGGACTCCCGCGACCTGGTCTCCGAGGTGCCGGCCCGCGCCGCGACCGAGTACAAGGCGCAGGCCGCCGACTCCTCGATCCGCGCCTTCCGCGACGACGTGGTCGCCGCCATCGGCAACCTGAACCTGGTCGACGTGCGCTCGCCCGACGAGTTCTCCGGCAAGCTGCTCGCCCCGGCCCACCTCCCGCAGGAGCAGTCGCAGCGCCCCGGCCACGTGCCGAGCGCCCGCAACATCCCGTGGGCCAAGAACGCCAACGACGACGGCACCTTCAAGAGCGACGACGAGCTCAAGGCGCTGTACGAGGCCGAGGGCATCGACCTGGCGAAGGACACCATCGCCTACTGCCGCATCGGCGAGCGCTCCGCGCTCACCTGGTTCGTGCTGCACGAGCTGCTCGGCCAGGAGAACGTGAAGAACTACGACGGTTCGTGGACCGAGTACGGCAGCCTCGTGGGCGTGCCGATCGAGCTCGGCAACTGAGCCACGGCTCGAAACCGTAAGTCGGAAGGGAAGACAAGACATGTGCGGTGCGAAGGCCGGCGGCCCGGACCTGGCAGGAGTTGACGTGGCGAACGAGACGATCATCCAGGGTTCCGTGACCCGAGACGGCGAGCCGGTCAACGGCTACGTCCGGCTGCTCGACGAGGGCGGCGAGTTCACGGCCGAGGTGCCCACCTCGGCGACCGGCCAGTTCCGGTTCTTCGCCCGCCCGGGCAAGTGGACGCTGCGTGCGCTGGTCCCGGGCCAGACCGTGGACCGCCAGGTGGTCGCCTCCCAGGGAAACCTGACCGAGGTCGCGATCGCGGTCTGATCCCACCCCCGCGAGTACGACGGGCGGGTCACCGAGGGCCCCTGCCGAGCAGGGGCCCTCGGGCATACCGTGGAACCGTGCAGGCACGCCGGCGCCACCGCTACTACTTCGCCATGATGGCCGTCTGCCTCGGGCTGTTCGTGCTGGCCTGGGGCGCGGTCCGGTTCTGGTCCGTGCCCGCCGCGATCGGCATGTGCCTGGTCGCGATGGTCATCCCCCCGGCCGCCGCGGTCTTCGCCAACAAGCGGGACCCGGAGGACGACTGGTGGAACGACCCGCGCTGGGACGACCCGAAGTGGGACGACCCCGGCCATGACCGGGACCGCCCCGACCGGGACCGACCCGATCAGGACCGCCCCGACCGGAACGGCCCCGGCCCGTGGGGGCGTCAGTAGACGAGTGCCTGGACGCCGTCGGCCGTGATCTCGCTGACGAAGACCTGGGCGCCCGCGATGCGGACACCCTCGACGGTGTCCTTCTGCTCGATCCCGCGCCGCGCCGCGCACTGGGTGCAGAGGGTGACGGTCCCAGCCGCCAGGACCGACTCCAGGAGGTCCGGCAGCGGCGCCGCGTGCGGCAGCTCGAACTCCGCGGCGCGCCCGGGCAGCGCGAACCAGGACGACTCCCCGGTCAGCCAGAGCGAGACCTCGATCCCGCTGGCGACGGCGACCGCCGCCACCGTGAAGGCCTGCGAACAGCGCTCCGGCGCGTCCGCCCCGGCGGTGACCTTGATGACGAGCTTCTTCGCGCTCTGCGATGCGTTCGACGACATGCCGACACCCTAGATCGCCGACGTGGTGGGGCTCACCGAGACCCGTCGACACCCGGCGGATAGAGTGAGCGCAGCAAAATCCACCCACACTGTCGCCGCCCTGGGAGCCCCCCGTGTCCGGTCTGGAAATCTTCTTCGACGGTCTGCTGGCCCTCATGGCCGTGCTGATCACCTGGTTCGCCATCTTCTCGGTGATGAAGCTGTACCAGGGCCAGCGCTGATCCGCTGCCGTACGGTTGAAGCAGACCCACACCGACGACAGTGACCAGGAACATGATCGAGATCCCCTCTGACCTCCACAAGGACGTCGTTCCGCTCGCCTTCCTCCTCGGTACCTGGGAAGGCGCGGGCGTCTACGACTTCCCCGGCACGGAGAAGTGCAACTTCGGCCAGGAGGTCGTCTTCCGGCACGACGGCCGGCCCTTCCTGGAGTTCCGCTCCCGCACCTGGGTGCTGGACAACGAGGGCGAGAAGGTCCGCCCGCTGGAGAACGAGCACTCGTTCTGGCGCATCACCAGCAACCACGACGGCACCAGCGGTGTCCGGGGCATCGAGATCTCCTCCGTCCGTGACGACGGCACCGTCGAGATCTGGTACGGCGAGCTGGCCGACGGCAAGCCGCAGATCGACGTGTCCACCGACGCGGTGGCCCGGATCGAGGGCTCGGCGCCGTACTCCGGCGGCAAGCGCCTGTACGGCTTCGTCAACGACGAGCTGCTCTGGGTCGGCGAGAAGGCCGCGCCCGAGGTGCCGCTGCGCCCGTACATGTCGGCGCAGCTGAAGAAGGTGCTGAGCCCGGCGCAGCTGATCAAGGACATCAACGACCTGCCGGATGACGGCATCGCGTTCTTCCGCTGATCACGGCCCGTTGATCACGGCCCGCTGAGCACGGCCCCCGGCCGGGCGCAGCCCGCCGGGCACAGCTCACGCGCATGAGGTAGGGACCGGCCACCGGCCGGTCCCTACACTTGCCTCAGGACCCCGACCTTGGCAGGGACAGCACCGTGGCGGACACCGGCACCACCGACTGGCAGCTCTCCGGCGACTGGAAGGCCGACCTGCGCGAGCGCGGCTATCGGCTGACGCCCCAGCGCCAGCTCGTGCTGGAGGCGGTCGACGCCCTCGACCACGCGACCCCGGACGACATCCTCTGCCACGTCCGGCAGACCGCCAGCGGCATCAACATCTCCACCGTCTACCGGACCCTGGAGCTGCTGGAGGAGCTGGGCCTGGTCTCCCACGCGCACCTCGGCCACGGCGCCCCGACGTACCACCTGGCCGGCCGTCACCACCACCTGCACCTGGTCTGCCGGGACTGCGACCAGGTCACCGAGACCGGGACGGAGATCGCCCGGCCGCTGATCGAGAGCCTGCGTGAACAGCACGGCTTCGACACCGACCTCAAGCACTTCGCCATCTTCGGCCGCTGTGCCGACTGCACCGCCAAGCGCGCCGGGGGCCAGTCGTAAGCTGGCCGGTATGAAGAGCCCGCTGCTTGCGCTGCCCGGTGCCGTCCCCGCCGAGGGAACCGACGAGGGCGTGGCCGCCCACTACGGTGACATCTTCCGCGAGCAACGCAACCTCGCGCAGGGCACCGGCTTCGTCGACCTCTCGCACCGCGGCGTGCTCACCGTCACCGGCGACGACCGGCTGGCCTGGCTGCACCTGCTGCTCACCCAGCACGTCAGCGCGCTGCCGCCGCAGCAGGCCACCGAGGCGCTGGTGCTCTCCCCGAACGGGCACGTCGAGCACGCGCTCTACCTGGTCGACGACGGCACCACCACCTGGGCGCACGTCGAGCCGGGTACCGCGCAGGCGCTGATCGGCTACCTGGAGAGCATGAAGTTCTTCTACCGGGTGGAGGTCGCCGACGCGACCGCCGACTACGCGGTGGTGCACCTGCCCGCCGGTTCCACCGCCTCGGCGGAGGGCGCGGCGGCGGTGCGCGAGCTGTCCTACGGGCGGGACCTCTTCCTGCCGCGGGCCGAGCTGGCGACGCTGACCGGGGGCTACGGCCCGGCGGCCGGGGTCTGGGCGTACGAGGCGCTGCGGATCGAGGCCCACCGGCCCCGGCTCGGCTTCGAGACCGACCACCGGACCATCCCGCACGAGGTGGACTGGCTGTCGACCGCCGTCCACCTGCAGAAGGGCTGCTACCGCGGGCAGGAGACGGTCGCCCGGGTGCACAACCTGGGCCGGCCGCCGCGCCGCCTGGTCTTCCTGCACCTGGACGGCACCGAGGAGGTGCTGCCCCCGCACGGGACGGAGGTGCGGCTGGCCTCGGACCCGGACGGCCGGGCGCTGGGTGTCGTCACGTCCTCGGCGCGCCACCACGAGCTGGGACCGATCGCGCTGGCCGTGGTCAAGCGGAACGTCCCGGTGGACGCGGTGCTGCTGGCCGGGACGGTCCCGGGGACGCAGGATGTGATCGTCCCGCAGTAGGCCGGACCCCGACGTAGGGCAGGCCCCCCAGTAGGCCAGGCCCCGACACTGGTCAGACCCCGCAGTAGGTCAGACCCCGACGCTGGTCAGACCTCGACCAGGACGGTGAACGGGCCGTCGTTCACCAGCGCCACCTGCATGTCCGCCCCGAACCGGCCGGTCTCCACCTTGGCGCCGAGCTCGCGCAGCCGGGCGACCACCTCGTCCACCAGCGGCTCGGCGACCGGGCCGGGGGCGGCGGCGTTCCAGGTGGGGCGGCGGCCCTTGCGGGCGTCGCCGTAGAGGGTGAACTGGCTGATCACCAGCAGCGGGGCGGCCAGGTCGGAGCAGGACTGCTCGACGCCGTTCTCGTCCGCCTCCAGCAGCCGCAGGGTCCAGAGTTTGCGGGCCAGCTGGGCGGCCTTGGCGGGGGTGTCGTCGTGCGTGACGCCGACCAGGACGCAGAGTCCGGGCCCCTCGATCGCGCCGACGGTCTCTCCGGCCACGGTCACCCGGGCCTCGGTCACTCGCTGCACCACTGCTCGCATGCGGCCATTGTGCCGGAGCGGACCGGGCCTCCCGCGGGCCCCCCGGGAGGTCCCCCGGGAGGTCCGCGGGGAGGCGCCGGGGAGGCTCCTGACTGGGGGCGCGTACGACTGCGGCGCGCGCCGGGTGGTGCGCGACTGCGCCTGGCCGGGCGCCGTTGTTCCTGCGGAAAGCCCCGGTCGTATCAGCCACCCCCGTTCGCCAGGGGGCCGTTCGGGTGCACGGGCGGTGCACCGGCGATGGGCGGGGTGGCACGCTGGGGGACCGTACGAGGGGTCCGGGGCGCCAGAGGTCCGCCGCGCCGGGCTCGGTTCGGGTTCGGCCGGGCGGTCGAGTCGATGGGTCAGGCGTTCTGGTGGTGTCGCCCCGGCGGGTGGTGCCACCCGGGGGCGGGAACCTTCGGGGGCGCCCCGGCGTGCCAACGGACGGGTGTGCGCGGCGGGTGCGCGCGACGGCCCGCCGGGGGACGGGCCGGACCAGCGGCAGGCGACGGGGTGCCGCGAGCGGGCGGGATCGGACGACGGCAGGTGGTTGGTTGATGGACGCGAGCAGCGCGGCGCAGGACCGGTCGGGGCGGGCACCCGGGGGCGCGGAACCGGCGGGGGCCCGGGCCTGCCCGACGGACGGCGGGACCGAGGGCGGGCCGGACGGCGGGACGGAGCGCGGGACGGAGGAGCCCGACCTGGAAGGGCTGGGCCTGGAGCAGCTGCGGACCCTGCGCAGGGAGACCCTGGAGCAGGAGGCCGACCTCTCCTACCTCCGGCGGCTGCTGCACGGGCGGATGGACATCCTCCGGGCCGAGCTGGACCGCCGGCCGGGCTCCGCCGTCCGGGTGGCGGCGGGGGGCGAGGCCACGGCGGGCGGCGCCCTGCTGGACCGGCTGCCGGCCATCCTCACCGACGCGCCGTCGACGGTGCGGCGCTCGGCCCGGCACGTCACGCTGGGGCCGCCGCGCGGTCACCAGTCCCAGCTGGAGGCCGACGAGCTGATGGGCGACGTCCAGCTGGCCGACCTGGCCGCCCATCCGGAGTCGGAGCTGCTGGCCGCGCTGGACCGCTTGCGGGCGCACGAGCGCGAGGTGTCCGGACGGCGGCAGCTGCTGCTGCGGACGGCGGACGGCTGCAGCGCCGAGATCACCCGCAGGTACCGTGATGGGGAAGCACGGGTCGAGGACCTGCTCGCAGGCGGCCCACTCTGACCGGGTGAGCGCGTCCGGGGGCGGGCAGGGCCCGGCTCGCCCCCGGCCCACCCTCGCCCCGGAAGGCTTCCGTCATGTCCCATCCCGCCGCTCTGCCCGTCCTCGCCGAGGTCATACGTTCAGGCTTCACCGAGGGCCGGCACCACGGCTCGCTGGTGCTGCTCGCCGCCGACGGCTCGGTCGAGTTCGCCCTGGGCGCCCCCGACGCCCCGGTCTTCCCGCGGTCGTGCGCCAAGCCGTTCCAGGCGGTGGCCACGCTGCGGGCGGGCCTGGAGCTGGAGGGCGAGCTGCTGGCGCTGGCGGCGTCCAGCCACTCTGCAGAATCGTTTCACCGTGACGGCGTGAGGCGGATCCTGGCCGCTGCCGGGCTGGACGAGTCCGCCCTGCAGACCCCGGCGGACCTCCCGCTGGACGAGGCCGAGGCCGAACTGCACCTGAAGTCCGGCGGCGAGCGCGCGCCGATCCTGATGGACTGCTCCGGCAAGCACGCCGGCTGGCTGGCCGCCTGCGTCGCCAACGGCTGGCCGACTGGGAGCTACCTCGACCCGGCGCACCCGGTCCAGCAGCTCGCCCGGGAGGCCCTCACGGAGGCCACCGGCGAGCCGGTGGCCCACGCCGGGGTGGACGGCTGCGGCGCGCCGCTGCTGGCCGTCAGCCTGACCGGCCTGGCCCGCGGCTACCGCGCGCTGCTGCTCGCCGCGGAGGGCACCCCGCAGCGCCGGGTGGCCGACGCGATGCGCGCCCACCCCGAGTACGTGGCCGGCACCCGCCGGGCCGACACCTGGCTGATGCGGGCGGTGCCGGGGGCGCTGTCCAAGATGGGCGCCGAGGCGGTGCAGGTGGTGGCGCTGCCGGACGGCCGGGCGCTCGCCTTCAAGATCGACGACGGCGCCGAGCGGGCCCGCGGGCCGGTCCTGGCGGCCGGGCTGCGCCGGCTCGGGGTCGTGACGCAGGACGACACCGTCGAGCGGATCGGCACCGCCCCGCTGTTCGGCGGCGGCGTGCCGGTGGGTGAGGTCCGGGCGGCGTTCTGAGGCGTCCGGGGGCGCCCCGGACACGTCCTACGGCTCCGTCGCCGGGGTGCGGAGCGACCGGAGGCGGTGCACGGTGGACCGGGGGCCGTCGCACAGCTGAGGGAGTCCGTCATGAGTGAACACGTCTACCGGGTGACCGAGATCGTCGGGTCTTCGACCGAGTCCGTCGACGCGGCCATCCGCAACGGTGTCGAGCGGGCGTCCCGGACCCTGCGGAACCTGGACTGGTTCGAGGTGACGCAGGTCCGGGGCCACCTCGAGGACGGCCGGATCAAGCACTACCAGGTCGGCCTGAAGATCGGCTTCCGGCTGGACGACGAGGGCTGAGCCCCGGCCCCGCCCCGGCAGCACCGGCGGGGCACCGGGTGCGGGCGCGCCCGCACCCTCGACGACAGTCCGCGGCCGCCTCCGCTGCCGACGGCCCGGCCCCCGGGAGCAACCGCGCCCGGGGCCGGGCCGTTGCCGTGCGAGGCCGGCCGCTCCGCCCAGCCGCTCCCGGCCGCTCCGCCCGGCGGCGGACACGGCGAAGGCCGGGGCCCGCGGACGATTCCGCGCACCCCGGCCTCCGACTGCCTCGACCTACCTCGAACTGCCTCGGGCGAACGAGATGGGCACGACGGCTCAGTGACCGCCCTGCTCCGCCAGTCGCTTGATCGACGCGGTGACCTCGGCCTCGGCCTCGGCGCGGCCGACCCAGTTGGCGCCCTCGACCGACTTGCCCGGCTCCAGGTCCTTGTAGACCTCGAAGAAGTGCTGGATCTCCAGGCGGTCGAACTCCGACACGTGGTGGATGTCCTGCAGGTGCTCCCAGCGCGGGTCCGTCGCCGGGACGCAGAGCAGCTTGTCGTCGCCGCCGGCCTCGTCCGTCATCTTGAACATGCCGATGACGCGGCACTTGATCAGGCAGCCCGGGAAGGTCGGCTCCTCCAGGATGACCAGGGCGTCCAGCGGGTCGCCGTCGTCCGCCAGGGTGCCCTCGACGTAGCCGTAGTCGGCCGGGTAGCGGGTCGAGGTGAACAGCATGCGGTCAAGGCGAAGGCGACCGGTCTCGTGGTCGACCTCGTACTTGTTGCGAGAGCCCTTAGGGATTTCGATAAGGACGTCGAATTCCAACGGTTCCTCCAAGGTAGGGACTGACAGAATCCAAGTGTCTCCTACGGGAGTGAGTGCTCAGGAAAGGGGCCGGTCGGTGGGCGCAGGGGTCGGGGCGGGGTACCGCCGAAGAGGGACGGCGGCGGGGCTGTTCGGGGCGGTGCTCCTGGTCGCCGGGACGGTCCTGTCCTCGGGTGGTGGCGCGTACGCGTCGCCGCCCCCGTCGCCGGGCGGGCAGACCACCGGCCAGGGGGAGGGCGAGGACCGGGACGGCAAGCACGGCGACAAGGGCGACAGGGGCAACGGCGACAAGGGCAACAACGGCGACAAGGGCAACGGCGACAAGAGCAACAGCAACAACGGCAAGGGCAAGGGGCGCACCGGCGCCACCGAGACCCCCCGCCCGGCCGGTTCCGGGACGGCCGCCGCCTCGCCGTCCGCCGGCCGTCCGGCCCCCGCCGCCGGCGCCGTGCTGGCCTCCGCAGAGACCGGCCCGGCCGCAGGGCTGCCCACCACCCAGGGCCTCCAGCAGGCGCTCGCCGCCGCGCTCGGCGACAAGAACCTCGGCACCGTCAGCCTCGCCGTCGCGGACGCCGCCGACGGCCGGCTCCTCTACGGCTCGGGGGAGAACACCCCCGCCACGCCCGCCTCCACCACCAAGCTGGCGACCTCGGTCGCGGCGCTCTCGCTGATCCCGGGCGACACCCGGCTCACCACCCGGGTCGTCAAGAGCGCAGACCCCGGCGGGATCACCCTCGTGGGTGGTGGCGACCCGACCCTCACCGCGCTGCCCGCCGACCAGGTGCAGATCGCCGGCCTGCCCGCGGACGCCGACACCGCCCCCGCCTCGCTGGACGCGCTGGCCCGGCAGACCGCCGCCGCGCTGAAGGCCGCCGGGACCACCGCGGTCAAGCTCGACTACGACCTGTCGATGTACTCCGGCACCCCGCAGCACAAGTACCACGACGCGGCCAACATCGCCCTGGTCACCCCGCTGATGGTGGACGAGGGCAAGGTCGACCCGAAGAGCAGGGAGGACGCGCCCGCCCGCGTCGCCGACCCCGCGGGGTCGGCCGCCGAGGCCTTCGCCAATGTGCTGAAGGCCCAGGGCATCACCGTCGAGGGGAAGGCCAAGGCGGCCGCCGCCCCGGCCGCCGCCGGCGCGCCCGTCCTCGGCCGGGTGGACTCGCCGACCATCGACCGGCTGGTCGAGCGGATGCTCACCACCTCCGACAACACCCTCGCCGAGGCGATCGCCCGTCAGGCCGCGCTCGCCGCCCACCAGCCGGCCAGTTTCGAGGGCGCCGCCACCGCGGTCACCCAGGAGCTCGGCCGGCTCGGTGTGCCGACGGCGGGCGTGGTCCTGGGTGACGGCAGCGGGTTGCACCAGGGCAACGCGATCCCGCCGGCCGTCCTGGTCCAACTGCTCGGGCTGGCCGCGTCGGACCAGCACCCGGCCCTGCGCCCGGTGCTCACCGGCCTGCCGATCGCCGGCTTCACCGGCACCCTCGGCAAGCGCTTCGGCTCCGGCTCCGGCGCGGCCGAGGCGGCCGGCCTGGTCCGCGCCAAGACCGGCAGCCTCAGCGGCGTGAACACCCTGGCCGGCACGGTGGTGGACGCCGAGGGCCGGCTGCTGGCCTTCGCCGTGATGACCAGGACCGGCGCACCCGTCGACACCGCGCGCGCCGCCATGGACCGCATCGTCGCCCGCCTCGCCGCCTGCGGCTGCCACTGACGGACCGACAGGAGGCCCACGGGTGCGATCCCGCGCGGACGGGCGCCGTCCGCGCGGTCCTCGTCCGGGCCGTCCGGCAGAGCGTCGGGACCTGTGGCTCCCCCCGGTGGGCGGGAGCACGTACGGTGAGGGCATGACGAGCGCGAGCGGCGGTGCTGACATGGTCGACTGGAATCTCGCGGTCGCAACCGCGACCAGGCTGGTGCGGCCCGGACCGGAGGTGAGCCGCGCGGAGGCGGCGGCCGTGGTGGCCGAGTTGCGCCGGCACGCCCTGGAGGCGGAGGAGCACGTCCGGGCGTTCACCGGCATGCGCTCCAGCAGCCTCGCCGAGGCTGCGGCGACCCCGGTGCTGATCGTGGACCGCCCCGGCTGGGTGCGGGCCAACGTGGCGGGCTTCCGCACCATCGTCCAGCCGCTGGTGGAGAAGCTCCAGGCGCGCCGGGCGAGCAGTGCCGCGGCCGGCGTCCTCGGCTCGGTGGGGGAGAAGGCCACCGGGATCGAGGTCGGCGCACTGCTGGCCTTCCTGTCCACCAAGGTGCTCGGCCAGTACGAGACCTTCGCCCCGGCCGAGCCCTCGCTGGAGGCGCCGGACAGCCCGGCCGCGCTGTTCGACAAGCCCCGGCTGGGCCCCGACGGCCCCGGCCCGGGCCGGCTGCTGCTGGTGGCGCCGAACATCGTGCACGTCGAGCGGGAACTGGACGTCGACCCGGCCGACTTCCGGCTCTGGGTCTGCCTGCACGAGGAGACCCACCGCACCCAGTTCACCGCGGTGCCGTGGCTGCGCGACCACATCCAGTCCGAGGTGCAGTCCTTCCTGTCCGAGACGGACGTCGACCCGGGCGCGCTGCTGGACCGGCTGCGGGACGCGGCCGGCTCGCTCGGAGGCCTGCCCGGCCTCGGCGGCCGCGGCGAGGCCGGGCAGGCCTCCGCAGGCCTGCTGGAGATCGTCCAGTCGCCCGCCCAGCGCGAGATCCTGGGCCGGCTGACGGCCGTGATGTCGCTGCTGGAGGGCCACGCGGACGTGGTGATGGACGGCGTCGGCCCGGCGGTGGTGCCGAGCGTCGCGGAGATCCGGGAGAAGTTCCAGCAGCGCCGGGACCGCGGCGCCAACCGGCTGGACCTGGTGCTGCGCCGGCTGCTCGGCATGGACGCCAAGCTCCGCCAGTACCAGGACGGCGCGGTCTTCGTGCGCGGCGTGGTGGACCAGGTCGGCATGGAGGGCTTCAACCGGGTCTGGACGTCGCCGAACACCCTGCCGACCAAGGAGGAGATCCACGACCCGGGGGCCTGGGTGGCCCGCGTCGCGCGGTAGCGCGCCCGGCTCGGGAGCCGCACCGGCCGGGGACTCGGAGGGGTCCTCGGCCCGAAGGCGGTCGGCGGCGGTCAAACCCGTTCGTACGAGTGGTCCAGTCGTGCAGATGGCGGGTGAAGATACGTTTCTCCATTCACCCGAACGTGGGACGGTGGTCGTACCGGTGGCGCGGGTGGCGTAGCGGGTGCCTCCTTTCTGCCACCATCTGTGAGCGCCCGGTAACACGGTGCTCACAGATGCGCGGCCCCCGCCGCGCCCACCGCCGTCCTGTCCCCTCCGCCAAGGAGCCGTCCGCCGTGGGCCCACACCCCGCTGTCGCCGCGATACGCCTGGCCGTACGCCGCACGCTCACCGACCTCGCCGCCGAGGCCGGCACCACCTTCACCGCGCCCGTGCGCGAGCCCCGCGAGCGCCCGAGCGGGGCGCCGCTGGTCGGCGCGAGCGTCGGGACGACCCTGATCGGCAACGCCCACCGGCACCCCTCCGGGCTGCCGCGGACCCCGGCCGCGCCCGGCTCACCGCTGGTCCTGGTCGCCGTCAGCGGGGGCGCGGACTCCATGGCGCTGGCCATCGCGGCCGCCTTCGAGGCCCCCAAGATCGGCCTGCGGGTCGGCGCCGTCACCGTCGACCACGGCCTCCAGGCCGGCTCCGCCGACCGCGCCGCCCAGGTCGCCGAGCGGCTGCGCACGCTCGGGCTCGACCCGGTCGAGGCGGTCCCGGTCCAGGTCGGCCGCGCCGGCGGTCCCGAGGCCGCCGCCCGGGACGCCCGCTACGCGGCCCTGGACGAGGCCGCCGAGCGCCTCGGTGCGGTCGCCGTCCTGCTCGGCCACACCCGCGACGACCAGGCGGAGACGGTGCTGCTGGGCCTGGCCCGCGGCTCCGGATCCCGCTCGCTGGCCGGGATGCCGGCCCAGAAGGGCCGCTACCGCCGCCCGCTGCTGGAGCTGGACCGGGCGGCCACCCGGCAGGCCTGCTCCGCCCAGGCGATCCCGGTCTGGGACGACCCGCACAACTGCGACCCCGCGTACACCCGCTCCCGGGTGCGGCACGAGGTGCTGCCGGTACTGGAGAAGCACCTCGGCGGCGGAGTGGTCGAGGCGCTGGCCCGCACCGCCCGGCTGTTCCGGGACGACGCCGACGCGCTGGACCAGTGGGCGGCACTGGCCGAGCGCGACCTCCGGACGGGCGAAGGCACCCTGGACGCCGCCAAGCTGGCCGAACTGCCGCCCGCGGTGCGCCGCCGGGTGCTGCGCCGGGCCGCGCTGCGGGCGGGCTGCCCGGCCGGGGACCTCTTCGCGCGCCACCTCGAAACGATCGACCTGCTGGTCACCGGATGGCGGGGCCAGGGGCCGCTGCACCTACCCGGGGGCGTCGAAGCCACCCGCAGGTGTGGCACGCTGGTCTTTCGGCGGCAGGGCGACTGACGGGCAGGCATGCCCCCGGGGCGCCGGGCCGCCGGCCATACAGACCCCGAACGTTTGAGGACGTATCCCCGGTGGACCAGAACGACATGGGCGCTGACCTTGCGAAGGTGCTCATCAGCAAGGACGAGATCGACGCCAAGCTCCTGGAGCTGGCCGAGCGCATCGACCGGGACTACGCAGGCAAGGACCTGCTGATCGTCGGCGTCCTCAAGGGGGCCGTGATGGTCATGGCGGACCTCGCCCGCGCCCTGCACTCGCAGGTCACCATGGACTGGATGGCGGTCTCCTCGTACGGGATGGGCACCAAGTCCTCCGGCGTGGTGCGGATCCTCAAGGACCTCGACACCGACATCGCCGGCCGGGACGTCCTGATCGTCGAGGACATCATCGACTCCGGCCTGACCCTGTCCTGGCTGCTCGGCAACCTGGGCTCGCGCGGCCCGGCCTCGCTGGAGGTCTGCACCCTGCTGCGCAAGCCGGACGCGGCCAAGGTCGAGATCGACGTCAAGTACGTCGGTTTCGACATCCCCAACGAGTTCGTGGTCGGCTACGGCCTGGACTACGCGGAGAAGCTGCGCAACCTCCCCTTCATCGGCACCCTCGCCCCGCACGTCTACGGCGGCTGAGAAACGGTTCCGGGCCCCGTTCGGGCTACGGGCGGGAACAGTACGCCGTTCCCGCCCGTTGGATCGGGGGGAAAGAGAAGTACGTCGTGTCGCTGTGCTCCCGCCACGGGTGGGTCGGACTGCGGTACGGTCCAATAAAACCGCTCTTCACATGAGCAGAGACCGGATGCGCCGGCGGCCCACGGCCACGCGGCGCCGTCGAGTGGCAGGAGGGACGGGGCGGCAACGCCCCGCATGGATGGACGTCAAGCGATACTTCCGTGCGCCGATCATGTGGATCGTGCTGGCCGTCCTCGCCGTCATCGTGCTGATGCAGGTCGTTTCTGACTCGAACGGCTACAAGACGGTGGACACCGGGCAGGTCGTCGCAGCGATCGATGCCAAGCAGGTCAAGTCGGCGCAGATCACCACCGGTGACTCGAACACGATCAAGATCCAGCTGAAGGACGGCGCCAAGCTGTCCGACGCCGGTACGGGCAAGACCCCGTCCGGCAGCAAGTTCCAGGCCTCGTACATCGGCGACCAGGGTGTCGGGATCGCCGACAAGCTCCAGGCCCAGATCAACGACAACGACCAGAGCACGCTCTCCGAGGGCTACACCATCAGCCCGGAGAAGCAGAGCACCTTCGTCAGCCTGCTGCTGTCGATGCTGCCCATCGTGATCATCGTTCTGGTCTTCCTGTTCCTGATGAACCAGATGCAGGGCGGCGGCTCGCGCGTCATGCAGTTCGGCAAGTCCAAGGCCAAGCTGCTCACCAAGGACACCCCGAAGACCACCTTCGCGGACGTCGCGGGTGCGGACGAGGCGGTCGAGGAGCTCCACGAGATCAAGGAGTTCCTGCAGGAGCCGGCCAAGTTCCAGGCCGTCGGCGCCAAGATCCCCAAGGGCGTGCTGCTGTACGGCCCGCCCGGGACCGGCAAGACCCTGCTGGCGCGTGCCGTCGCCGGCGAGGCCGGGGTGCCGTTCTACTCGATCTCCGGCTCGGACTTCGTCGAGATGTTCGTGGGTGTCGGCGCCAGCCGCGTCCGCGACCTCTTCGAGCAGGCCAAGGCGAACGCCCCGGCGATCGTCTTCGTCGACGAGATCGACGCCGTCGGCCGGCACCGCGGTGCGGGCCTCGGCGGCGGCCACGACGAGCGCGAGCAGACCCTCAACCAGTTGCTGGTCGAGATGGACGGCTTCGACGTCAAGGGCGGCGTGATCCTGATCGCCGCGACCAACCGCCCCGACATCCTGGACCCGGCGCTGCTGCGCCCGGGCCGCTTCGACCGCCAGATCGCGGTCGAGCGCCCCGACCTCCAGGGCCGGCTGGACATCCTCAAGGTGCACCAGAAGGGCAAGCCGGTCGCGCCCGACGTCGACCTCTCGGCCGTCGCCAAGCGCACCCCCGGCTTCACCGGTGCGGACCTGGCGAACGTCCTCAACGAGGCCGCCCTGCTGACCGCCCGCTCGGACAAGAAGCTGGTCGACAACGTCACGCTGGACGAGGCGATCGACCGCGTCGTGGCCGGCCCGCAGAAGCGGACCCGGATCATGTCCGAGAAGGAGAAGAAGATCACCGCGTACCACGAGGGCGGCCACGCCCTGGTGGCGGCGGCGTGCCCCAACAGCGACCCGGTGCACAAGATCACCATCCTGTCCCGCGGCCGGGCCCTCGGCTACACCATGGTGCTGCCGGACGAGGACAAGTACTCCACCACCCGCAACGAGATGCTCGACCAGCTGGCCTACATGCTGGGCGGGCGTGCGGCGGAGGAGCTGGTCTTCCACGACCCGACCACCGGCGCCTCGAACGACATCGAGAAGGCCACCGCCACCGCGCGGGCCATGGTCACCCAGTACGGCATGACCGAGCGCCTCGGTGCGATCAAGTTCGGCAGCGACAACTCGGAGCCGTTCCTGGGCCGTGAGATGGGTCACCAGCGCGACTACTCGGAAGAGGTCGCCGGGCTGGTCGACGAAGAGGTCAAGAAGCTCATCGAGAACGCGCACAACGAGGCCTGGGAGATCCTGGTCGAGAACCGCGACGTGCTCGACAACCTGGTCCTGGAGCTCCTGGAGAAGGAGACCCTCAACAAGGAGCAGATCGCCGAGATCTTCGCGCCGATCGTCAAGCGCCCGGCCCGGCCGGCCTGGACGGGCTCGTCCCGTCGGACGCCGTCCACCCGGCCGCCGGTGCAGTCGCCGAAGGAGCTGGCGCTCACCAACGGCGCCGCCGCCTCCGAGACCGCCCCGGTCGACGTGGTGAAGCTCCCGCCGCTGCCGGCGGAGCCGCCGACGGAGGGCTGATCCGGCGCCTGGAAGAACGGAATGGATGCCGCGTCACCGGGGTTTGTACCCTGGAGGCGCGGCATCCGTGCTGTTCAGTCAAGTCATCTCCACTAGTTAGCGAGGCCCGCATGATCGACCCGGTGACGCTCGACGGTCCGCCCGCCGTCGGGACCTTCGACCAGAAGCGGGCCGAGAACGCCGTCCGCGAGCTGCTGCTCGCCGTGGGGGAGGACCCGGACCGCGAGGGGCTGCTGGAGACGCCGGCCCGGGTGGCCCGGGCCTACAAGGAGATATTCGCGGGCCTCTGGCAGGAGCCGGAGGACGTCCTGACCACCACCTTCGACCTCGGCCACGACGAGATGGTGCTGGTCAAGGACATCGAGCTGACGTCCGTCTGCGAGCATCACCTGGTGCCGTTCCGGGGCGTGGCGCACGTCGGGTACATCCCGTCGGCCAGCGGCAAGATCACCGGTCTCTCCAAGCTCGCCCGGCTGGTCGACGTCTACGCCCGCCGCCCGCAGGTGCAGGAGCGGCTCACCAGCCAGGTCGCCGACGCGCTGATGCAGATCCTCGAACCGCGCGGGGCGATCGTCGTGGTCGAGTGCGAGCACATGTGCATGTCGATGCGCGGCATCCGCAAGCCCGGGGCCAAGACCATCACCTCCTGCGTGCGCGGCCAGCTCCGTGACCCGGCCACCCGCGCCGAGGCGATGAGCCTCATCATCGGGCGGTAGTGCGGGCGGTAGTGCGGGCGGTCAGAGCGTCTCGTGCTCGGCGTGCGGCGGGGCCGGGGTGCCCAGGGCGTTGCGGCGCTCGGGCATCCGGAGCCTGACCATCCGCCGCCAGCCGAACGCCCGGTCGTAGAGGTAGAGCGCGTGGACGCCGGCCGTGACCACGGCCCGCTGCCAGTGCGGCCACCGGAGGATCCGCGCCATCCGGGCGGTCACCGCCAGGCCGACGTCCCGGTGGGTGCGGATCTCGCCGCGCGCACAGGTCTCCAGGGTGTGCCGGATGTACGGGCCGTGGCCCTCGGCGGTGAGCCGGAGCAGCTCCTCGTGGCAGTAGGCGAGGTGGTTGTCCTCGTCGGCGGAGATCATCCGCATCGCCCGGCCGAGGTCGGGGTTGTCGCCGTACACCTTGACCAGCTGGCGCATCTGCTCGGCCGCGCGCTGCTCGGTCACCCGGCTGTGCGCCAGGTAGGTGATGATCTCGCGCTCGGCCAGCGGCACGTCGCTGGTGAGCCGCTCGTGCGAGAGGCCGACGCCCTGGCGCTCCAGCAGCATGCAGTAGTCGGCCTCGGCGGGGACGTCCACCTTGGGCAGGCCGCGCTTGTTCAGCAGCTGGGTGAAGATCCGGCCGTGCTTGCGCTCGTCGGCACCGTGCCGGGCGATCTTGGGGGCGAGGACCGGGTCCCGGGTGAGTGAGGTGATCCGCTCGTTCTCCCAGCCGCCCTGGTCCTCGCCACCGGCCGCGATGCTGCAGAACAGCTGGTAGGCCTCGTCGTTGCGGTAGATCTCGTCGAACAGCGATCGGGGGCTGAGCATGGGGCCTCCTGCTCGGATCCGGGCCGCCCCGGGCCGGTCGGCCGGGCGGTCGCGATACGTTCCCGCGGGGTGCCGGCCGGCCCGCCGGACCGGCGGGTAATCACCCGTCCGGCGGCGTGGCGCCGGGCCGTCAGTTCCAGGCGAGCCGGGCGCTCATCCACTCCAGCGCGGCGGGCAGCTCACGGGTCCAGCTCTCGAAGTTGTGGCCCCCGTCGTCCAGGTAGAGCGACTCGACCTTGAACTGGGGGTTGGTCTCCGACACCCGCCGGGCCAGCTCGACGAACTTCAGCGTCTCCGGGAAGCCGCCCTCCGTGCGGCTGTTCATCACCATCAGCGAGAGGTTCGGCGC
Source organism: Streptomyces sp. CB01881 (assembly GCF_002953255.1). Taxonomy (GTDB): domain Bacteria; phylum Actinomycetota; class Actinomycetes; order Streptomycetales; family Streptomycetaceae; genus Kitasatospora. The sequence goes on along the minus strand of NZ_CP026498.1, from coordinate 6,166,705 downwards.
CGGGAGGTGCTGCAGCCGCCAGTTGAGGTCGCTCTGGTCGGCCAGCCCCTTGTCGCCGCCGAAGAGGCTGCCGCCGGTGAACTGGTCCTCGGCGACCTTGAAGTCGCCGTGCATGCCCACCCCGCTGGCGAAGACCTCCGGGTAGCGCATCGCCAGCCGCATCGCGCAGCTGCCGCCGGTGGAGAAGCCGAGCACACCCCAGGACGAGGCGGAGCGGCTGACCCGGTAGGTGGCGCGCAGGGCGTCGGGCACGTCCTTGGCGAACCAGGACTCGGTGCGCGCCCCGCCGGGGACGTCCACGCACTCGGTGTTGCGCGGCGGGGCGACGGTCGGGCGGGCCATCACGATGATCGCGGGCGCCATCTTGCCGGCCTTGCGCAGCTCCCAGGAGGTCTGCGGGACGGGGAGGTCCTTCATCAGGTTCAGGCTGGTGCCGGGGAAGCCGGAGATGGCCAGCAGCACCGGGAAGCGCACCATGGCGAGCTTCGGGTCGAAGTACTCCGGGGGGAGGTAGACGAACATCTGGTCCGACAGGCCGGTCTCCTTGCCGGAGACCTGGACCGACTCGATCTTGCCGACCTCCTCCGGCGGGCCCTTGGGCAGGTCGGTGACGCCCTCCATGCCGCCCTCGTTGCTGGGCTGGATCAGTCCGTCGGAGGCCGGGGCGCCGCCGTGGTGGTTCTCGTTGCTGGTGAGTGCCAGCTTGGCGCCGCCGGGGTTGAGCAGGTCGTCCCAGGAGGTGTAGAAGCCGAAGGAGTTGTTGACCGACAGTGCCATCACGGCCAGCACCGAGACCTGAGTGACCGTCATCAGCCCGATCCGGCCGATCACCGGCAGGGGGCGCTGGCGGGCCAGCCGGGGCCAGAGCCAGAGTGTGGCGAGCAGGGCCGCCGCGCCGAGCGCGAGCAGCGAGTTCACCAGCGCGTCGCTGGTCAGTTCCATGCCGTCGGCCTTCCGCTGGGACACTGTCGGGGGCACGCTTCATCGTCTGGCGGTCCGTCAGATCAGGCCATCGCGGCTAGGCTGTCCGGACGTCGGGGCGGGCCGGGAGGCCGGGGGTGATCCCGCGCAACCGGCGCCCTAGAATGCGGCGTCCACCGTACGTACCGCGCATGCGGGGTCCCGTCGCGCCACGCGGCGCAGGGCTCCGGCACCCACCCCTCGGCTCAATCGCAGCGCCCTGCCGAACACCGGTTTACCTTCCGTTTCCGAATGTTTGGTATGCGCATTGCCTGATGAAGGAAAAGGCATGAAGGTCCATCACAACTCCTCCCCCGGAGTGACAGGACTGCGCTCCGCAGCCTCTACGCTGAGCTTCCATGAGCGTTCCCGTGTCCGTTGAGCCGAGCCCTGAGCAGCCGCCCCGCCGTCGCGGCCTGCAGACGCTTCGTACCCAAGCGGCCGCCGTTCCGAGGGCCTGGCTCCCGGGTGCGGTCGGCTACGCCTGTCTGCTGATCGGACTGGTGGACATCGCGAGCGCGGTGTTCCCCAAGCTCCGGCACACCAAGGTGCACACCTTCGCCGGGCAGTTGCCGGGCGGCACCACCACGCTGGCCGCGGCCGGCACGCTGATGGTCGGCCTGCTGCTGGTGCTGCTCGCCCACGCCCTGCGCCGCCGCAAGCGGCGGGCCTGGCGCGCCGTCTGCGTGCTGCTGCCGGTCGGCGCGGCGCTGCACATCCTGCGCTGGCACCAGATCGGCCCGGCGGTCGTCTCGCTGGTGCTGCTGGCGGTGATGCTGGTGCACCGGCGCGAGTTCTACGCCAAGGCCGACCCGCGCACCCGCTGGCGGGCCGTGGCCAACCTGGTCGTGATGGGCACCATCAGCGTGCTGCTCGGCCTGCTGATCGTCTCCGCCCGCGCCAAGTACGAGATCGGCCACCCGAGCCTGTTCCACCGCCTGGAGCACGTCGGGTACGGGCTGTTCGGCTTCGAGGGGCCGGTCGGCTACACCTCGGACAAGGTCTCCGACCTGGTCGCCTACCTGCTCGGCGGGATGGGCCTGATCACCGCCTTCACCACCGCGTACCTGGCGCTGCGCCCGGAGAAGCCCAAGCCGGAGCTGACCGCCGAGGACGAGGAGAAGGTCCGCGCGCTGCTCGACCGGCACGGCGAGCGGGACTCGCTGGGCTACTTCGCGCTGCGCCGCGACAAGAGCGTGCTGTTCTCGCCCACCGGCAAGGCGGCGATCTCGTACCGGGTCGTCTCCGGTGTGATGCTCGCCTCCGGCGACCCGGTCGGCGACGTCGAGGCCTGGCCGGGCGCGATCAAGGTCTTCATGGCCGAGGCCCGCGAGCACGCCTGGGTGCCGGCCGTGATGGGCTGCAGCGAGGTCGGCGGCGAGGTCTGGACCCGTGAGGCGGGGCTGGACGCGCTGGAGCTGGGCGACGAGGCGATCGTCGACACCGGCACCTTCTCGCTCTCCGGCCGCGCCATGCGCAACGTCCGGCAGATGGTCAAGCGGATCGAGCGCAACGGCTACTCCTGCCAGGTGCGCAAGGTCGCCGACCTCAGCCAGGAGGAGAAGTACCGGATCGCCGAGGCCGCCGCGCGCTGGCGCGGCACCGACACCGAGCGCGGCTTCTCGATGGCGCTGGGCCGCTTCGGCGACCCGGGCGACGACGCCTGCGTGGTGGTCACCGCCCACAAGGCGCCGGAGGAGGGCGAGGCCGGCGACGACCTGAAGGCCGTGCTGCACTTCGTGCCGTGGGGGCCGGACGGCATCTCGCTGGAGCTGATGCGCCGCGACCGCGCCGCCGACCCGGGCCTGAACGAGCTGCTGATCGTGGCCGCGCTCCAGGCCGTGCCGGCGATGGGCATCCGGCGGGTCTCGCTCAACTTCGCGATGTTCCGCTCGGCGCTGGCGCGCGGTGAGCGGATCGGCGCCGGTCCGGTCCTGCGGGCCTGGCGCGGGCTGCTGGTCTTCCTCTCGCGCTGGTTCCAGATCGAGTCGCTGTACAAGTTCAACGCCAAGTTCCAGCCCGAGTGGGAGCCGCGCTTCCTGGTCTTCCCCAACACCCGCGACCTGCCCCGGATCGGCTTCGCCGCGATGCAGGCCGAGGCCTTCATCACGCTCGGGATGCCGCGCTTCGGCCGTAAGCCGCAGCGGCAGGGCCTGATGCCGGCGCCGCGCCCGGAGGTCACCGAGGCCGCCTGAGCCGCGCCCCGGACCCGACCGGGCCCCCGCCGGGAAACACCCGGTGGGGGCCCGGTTCGTCAATGGCCGGTTCGATAATGGGGAGTATGAGCAATGCGCTGCCTTTCTCCCTGCCGGCCGGACTGCCGCGGCTCGACCGCTGTGCCGTGATGGGCGTGGTCAACGTGACCCCCGACTCCTTCTCGGACGGCGGGATGTGGCACGACCCCGCCCGCGCCATCGCGCACGGCCTCGCGCTGCGCGCCCGCGGCGCCGACCTGGTCGACGTCGGCGGCGAATCCACCCGCCCCGGCTCGGCGCGGGTGCCCGAGGAGGAGGAGCTCGGCCGGGTGCTGCCGGTGGTCCGCGAACTGGCCGACGCCGGGGTGGTGGTCTCCGTCGACACCATGCGCGCCTGCGTCGCCGAACAGGCCGTGGCGGCCGGCGCCCGGATCGTCAACGACGTCTCCGGCGGCCTGGCCGACCCCGCGATGGCCCGGGTGGTGGCCGAGACGGGCATCCCGTTCGTGGTGATGCACTGGCGCGGGCAGTCCGCCGACATGGACCGGCTGGCGGTCTACGGCGACGTGGTCACCGACGTGGTCGGCGAGCTGACCGCCCGGGTGGACGCGCTGCTGGCGGCCGGGGTCAAGGAGGAGCAGCTGGTCCTGGACCCGGGCCTGGGCTTCGCCAAGACCGCCGAGCACAACTGGGCGCTGCTCGGCCGGCTCGACGCGCTCACCGCGCTCGGCCGTCCCGTCCTCGTGGCCGCATCGCGCAAGCGGTTCCTGGGTACGCTGCTCGCCGACCCGGAAACCGGGGAGCTGCGCCCGGCCCGGGAGCGCGACGACGCGACCGCCGCGGTGTCGGTACTGTCGGCCCGGGCCGGTGCCTGGGCGGTGCGGGTGCACGACGTGTCCGGCACGGCGGACGCCGTCCGGGTGGTCGCGGCCTGGCAGCGGGCGGCAGGGGTGGGCCCCTCCTGCCCGACGACGGGCAACGAGGGCGGGTGAAACGGGAGGGTCTGTGGCAGGTGACGGCAGGGTGAGCGGCGAGACCGCGGGTCAGCGGGGCCGGGAGGCGGACCGGGAGGCCGTGCTGGAGGCCAACCGGGCGCTGTACGAGGCGCTGGAGAACGGCGATCTGGAGGCGGTCGAGGACGCCTGGCTGGGGGCCGCCGAGGCCGACGACAAGGGCGGCGTGGTGTGCGTGCACCCCGGCTGGCCGGTGCTGCGCGGGCGGGCCCAGGTGACCCGCTCGTACATGCTGATCATGGCGAACACGGAGTACATCCAGTTCATCCTGACCGACGTCGAGGCCGAGGTTCACGGCGATGTGGCCCTTGTCACGTGCACCGAGAACATCCTTTCCGGCGGGGAGGCCGAGGAGGAGGGCGAACTCGGGCCGCTGGTCGGCGGAAAGGTCGTGTCGACCAATCTCTTCCGCCGCACCCCGGCCGGCTGGAAGCTCTGGTCGCACCACGGGTCACCCGTGCTGACCAGCGGTGACGACGAGGACGAGGACTGATCCGGGGACCGTCGGGAAATCGGCCCCCGACGGTCGCCCGGGAATTTCCGGTCGGTCACCGAACGTTCACGTCAATCGCCATTCCGGCGTGCGTGGCGACGGTTCGTGCCGGGTAGGACGGTCAGGCGTTGTCCGCGCTCGCAGGTAGATTCGAAACGGAGTGGCGGGCGCGATGCCCGCCTTCGCCCTGCCTGCCCACGTTGTGTCCGGGGCAGGGCCCGTCCGACTGGGAGCAGTGATTCGTTTGCTGGACCGCGTCACCCTGCGGGGCCTGCGTGCCCGGGGCCACCACGGCGTCTTCGAGCGCGAGCGCGTCGAGGGTCAGACCTTCGTCGTGGACCTGGTGCTCTACCTGGACACCCGCCCCGCCGCGTCCGGCGACGACCTCACCCGCACGGCGCACTACGGCATCGTGGCCGAGGAGGTCACCGCGATCATCGCCGGCGAGCCCGTCGACCTGATCGAGACCCTCGCCCAGCGCATCGCCGACCAATGCCTGAAGCACGACGCGGTGGAGGAGGTCGAGGTCACCGTGCACAAGCCGGACGCCCCGATCACCGTGCCGTTCGACGACGTGACCGTGACCATTCACCGGGGCCGCGCATGAGTTGGACCGCGTACCCCGTTCCAGCCAGAGGGATTCCGATGAGCGAGCGAAGCGAGCGAACCATGGAGAGGCACGCGCGGGCGAACGCCCTCGCCGGCCGAAGCGGGGCGGGCGCATGAGCACCACTGACCCGACCGCCTCGCCGACCACGTTCGATCTGGAGAGCCGGGTGGACTCGGCCGACGCCACGCTGCACGCCCAGCGCTGCGCCGTGATCGCCCTCGGCTCCAACCTGGGCAACCGCCTGGACACCCTGCAGGGGGCCGTCGACGCCCTCGCCGACACTCCCGGGCTCCGGATCAAGGCCGTCTCCGCCGTGTACGAGACGGAGGCCGTCGGCGGCCCCGACGAGCAGCCCAACTACTACAACGCCGTGGTCGTGCTGCGCACCTCGCTGCCCCCGCGAGACCTATTGGAGCGCGGCAACGCGATCGAGGACGCCTTCGGCCGGGTCCGCACCGTCCACTGGGGCCCGCGCACCCTGGACGTCGACATCCTCGCCTACGAGGGCGTCACCAGCGACGACCCGCAGCTGCTGCTGCCGCACCCGCGCTCCCACGAGCGGGCGTTCGTGCTCGCCCCGTGGCTGGACGCCCAGCCGGAGGCCGAGGTGCCCGGCCACGGGCAGGTCGCCGCGCTGCTGGAGGCGCTCGGCGGCCCGGACGCCCAGGGCGTCCGGCGGCGCGAGGACATCCGGCTGACGCTTCCGGAGTAGGACCGCGGGCCGGCCGGGCGGGCGGGGAGGGGCCCGCCCGGGCGGCCGGGGAACTCGGACGGGGGCCCCGGCCGTACGAGTAGGTGTCCGCCCCGTGCACAGGTGCCCGCCTGGCCGGGCCGGTACGGTGGCCTGGCGCCGTCGTACCCGAGCCCCGGGGCGGCCGCCCGACTTCGGTACCCCGGGAAGGAACCACGTCCGAGTGAAGCTGCTTCGCCTCCGCCTGCTGGTCGGCATCACCGCCGCCACGACGGCGCTGTCCTGGGCCGGTGCAAAGCTCTGGGCCTCCCTGGACACCCTGCCCGCCGTGCCCGGCGCGGCACCGGTCGTGCTGGCCGCGGTGGCGGTGATCCTGCTCGCCACGGCGATCTCGCTGCGCTCCCGGCTGAAGGCGGCGCGCGAGCGCCAGCCCGGGGCGAAGGCGGTCGACCCGCTGGGCGCGGCCCGCGCGGTCGTGCTGGGCCAGGCGAGCGCCCTGGTGGCGGCGGTGGTCACCGGCATCTACGCGGGCGCCGGGATCTACCTGCTGGGCGAGCTGGACGTGTCGGCCCGCAAGGACCAGGCCGTGACGGCCGGCCTCTCGGTGCTGGCCGGTGCCGCGGTGATCGCGGCGGCGCTCTGGCTCCAGCACGTCTGCAAGCTGCCCGAGAACCACGACGACCCGGGCGCCCCGGGCGGGCCCGGCGGCCGGGCGGCCACCCACCGCTGAACGGGCCGCTTTCCGGGGCCGGGGGCGGGGCCGTCGGTGATCTTGGGTGAGGATCCGGGCACATGCGGTAAAGCTTGCGCAGTGTCAAGGGCCAAAGCGGACCCTGGGCTGACACGGCCCCAATTCGCACGCTAGTTTCTTGGCATGTCTCGCGGACGCCACCGTCATTCCTCCGTCCTCGGCCGGGTCCTTCCCCCCACCGCCGCCGGCGTGCTCATCGTCGCCGCGGTGGCCGCGCTGCTCTTCAGTCAGGACACCATCCTGGTCCGCTCGGTGGGCGTGGCCGCGGTGCTCGCGGCGCTCGGGATCGCGGTGCTGCTGCGCCAGCGCGACCGGGCCGCCAGGGCCGCGGCCGAGGTCTCCGTCGCCCAGCGGCTGCGGGCCGAGGAGCGCTTCGAGGAGCAGCTCGCCGAGGCCGAGTACGCGGCGGAGGTCGCCGAGGAGCGGGCCACCCGGTTCGGGCGGCGGCTGACGGCGGAGAAGTCGCGGCTGGCCAAGGCCGAGACCGAGATCGCCCGGCTGCTGCGCGAGCGTGCCGTGATGGTCGCCGAGCAGGCGCTCAAGGAGGCCGAGGCGGCGCAGCGCGCACTCGCCGCGAGCCGTCCGAAGTACCCGGCCAGCCCGGCCGCGTTCGTCCGGGCCGCGGCGGTGCTGCGGCAGCTGGAGCGGCGTGCGGCGGTGCAGCAGGAGCAGCGGGAGCGTGTGGCCGGTGCGGAGGTCGCGCTGCGCGCCCGTACGGCGCCCGTGACCGTCTCCACGCTGGCGACCGTCCCCGCGCCCGTTCCCGCGCCCGCGCCGGTGGTGCCCGCGGTGCCGGCCCCGGTGGCCCCCGCGGTGCCCGCCCCGGAGGCGTCCAGGCCTGCGGTGGCCGCCCCTGCGGCTCCGGTGCGGCCGGCGCTGACGGCGACGGTCGGGCAGCTCGGCGGCGACCGGGCCGCGCCCGCCGTTCCGGCGGAGCGGCAGCGGCCGCGGTCGGCGCAGTCCGGTGCGGCGCGCGGGCAGGGCTTCAGCTTCTTCGGCCGCAACCAGGGTGCGGCGGTCCGGCCGGCGGCCCCGGCGCCGGCGGTCGGCAGCGTCGCGGAGCTCGGCGAGCGCGCGGACCTGGCCGACGTGGTCGGGGACGAGGCCGTGGCCGCGCAGGCGGAGAGCCGGGCGCAGGCCGGGGCCCGGGCCGCTGCCGAGGTCCGGGTGGCGGCCGGCAAGGACGCGGAGCCGGCCGAGGAGACCCAGGTGCAGCCGAAGGTGGTCGACCTGACCCCGGACGACGAGACCGAGCTGCTCCAGCTCCCGGAGCTGCGCGCCTCGCGCTGACCTCCCCCTCCCGCCTGCCGCCCCGGCGCAGGAGGCCGGCCCGCCCGGCTTCCTGCGCCGTGGTGTTCCCCGGGCCGGCCGCACGGGTGCGGGCCGGGAACGCCGAAGCGCCCGGCCCCTGACGGAGGGGGCCGGGCGCTTCGGGGGTGGCGTCAGAGCTGGACGCCGAAGTCCTGGGCGATGCCCGCGAGGCCGGAGGCGTAGCCCTGGCCGACGGCGCGGAACTTCCACTCGGCGCCGTTGCGGTAGAGCTCGCCGAAGATCATGGCGGTCTCGGTGGCGGCGTCCTCGGAGAGGTCGTAGCGGGCGATCTCGGCGCCGCCGGCCGCGTTGACCACGCGGATGTAGGCGTTTCGGACCTGGCCGAAGTTCTGCGACCGGGCCACGGCGTCGTAGATCGAGACCGGGAAGGTGATCTTGACGGCCTCGGCCGGCAGGCCGGCCAGGTTGACGTTGATCGCCTCGTCGTCGCCGGCGCCCTCGCCGGTGCGGTTGTCACCGGTGTGGACGACGGTGCTGTCCGGGGTGCTGGTGTTGTTGAAGAAGACGAAGTGGCTGTTGGACAGCACCTTGCCGTCCGCGTTCAGCACGATCGCGCTGGCGTCCAGGTCGAACTCGGCGCCGGTCGTGGTGCGGACGTCCCAGCCGAGACCGACGGTGACCGCGGACAGGCCGGGGGCCTCCTTGGTCAGCGAGACGTTGCCACCCTTGGAGAGGCTCACTGGCATGGTGTTTGCTGTCCCTTCGTTGCTTTTGCCCGGGATAACGCGAGAGACCGAGGGCTTGGTTCCAGGCTCCACGGCAAATTCTTTTGGGTGAATCACGTTCGGGCAATGGCCCGATCAAAGTCCGGTCAGATTCTCCGGAAGCGGCCCTGGAGCGACCAGATGGCCGGATTGTCGGCCAGATCGGGGTGCATGTCGAAGAGGTCGGCCAGGGTGTCGTGGAGGAAGTCGCGGGCTTCGCGCCGCAGGTCGCCGTGGCGGACCACGGCGGGCTCCTCGTCGGGCAGCCAGGTGGCGCTGATCTCGACCCAGTTGAAGCGGCGGGCGAACCGCAGCAGCTCGGTGTTCTGGGTGAAGTCGAGGTCCGCGGTCTGCACCCGGGCGGCGCGGCCGCCGGCGGGGTCGCGGTCCAGCTCCTCGGCGATGTCGCAGAGCGCCCAGGCGAAGTCGAGCACCGGCACCCATCCCCAGGCTGTGGACAGTTCGACGCCGTCGCCGTCCAGGAAGACGTCGCCGCAGAACAGGTCGTACCGCAGCGCGTGCACGGAGGCCGTCCGGTAGTCGGTCTGCGGGGGGTCGGGGAAGCGGTTGGAGAGGGAGTAGCCGAGCTCGATCACGTAGGCCATTGTCCCGGTAAAACCGGGTGACCGGTGCTGCCCCGGCGCGGGATGATGGGCGCATGCCCGAGCCCATCCGCGTACGGGGGTCGGTGGTCGTCCCCGACGCCGAGCTCGTCTGGCGCTTCTCGCGTTCCTCCGGCCCCGGTGGCCAGCACGTCAACACCTCCGACACCCAGGTCGAGCTGCGCTACGACCTGGCCGCCTCCTCCGCCCTGCCCGAGGTGTGGCGCCAGCGCGCCCTGGAGCGGCTGGCCGGCCGCCTGGTGGACGGGCGGGTGCTGGTGGTGCGCGCCTCGGAGCACCGTTCGCAGTGGCGCAACCGCGAGGTCGCCGCCGCCCGGCTGGCGTCGCTGCTGGCCGAGGCCACCGCGCCGCCGCCGAAGACCCGCCGGGCGACGAAGCCGAGCCGCGGCATGGTCGAGCGGCGGCTGTTCAGCAAGCGGCACCGCTCCGAGGTGAAGCAGGGCCGGCGCGCCCCGAAGGGCGAGTGACTCAGCCGAGCTGCCGGTAGCCGCCGCGGAAGTAGAGCAGCGGGCGGCCGCCCGGGTCGGGCACGACCGCCTCCAGGACGCGGCCGAGCAGCAGGGTGTGGTCGCCGGCGGGTATCCGCTGTTCGGTGCGGCACTCGACGGTGGCGAGCGCGTCGTCGATCAGCGGTGCGCCGCTGTGCGGGCCGCGGTGGTGCGGCGCGTCGGCGAACAGCAGCCGGTCGCTGAGCCGGCCCTTCATGGCGAACCGCGAGCCGAGCGCCTTCTGCTGCTCGGAGAGCAGGGAGACCGCCCAGGTCTGCGCGCGGGAGAGCACCTCGTCCATCCGGGAGTCCTCGCGGACGGAGATCAGGACCAGCGGGGGCTCCAGCGAGACGGAGAGGAAGGACGTGGCGGTCATGCCGACGTCCTCGCCGTCGTCCGGGTCGTGGACGGTCACCAGGCTCACACCGGAGGCGAGCTGGGAGAGTGCCGCCCGGAACTCGTCGGGCGTTGCTTGGAGGGCAGCTTCGGGCTGCGGAGCCGGGTACACGTACCGCACGGTAGTCGGCGGCGGCGCGAAACGGCATCGGGCCGTGGTCGTAGGACCAGAGCCGCAGAGGTTACGGTTCGCGGCCGGTCTCACCCCCAGGAGTGAAGGCAGGGGGCCTCCCGGCCGCCTGGTGGCTTCAGTGCGCGGCCATTGCGGCCGACCACCAGAATCATGCCGATAAAGCCTTATGTCCCGATATTGGGCGGATGAGCTGATTAAGAGCGCATAAGTGTCGTGTGATTTAAGTCACAAGTGATGGCCTATTGCTGACCGAGCGTGCCGAACGCTGTGCTCCCTGTGATTCAGTTCTTCTGGCAATCGGACGATAACCATTCAAGAACTATCCGAAGCAGCCGGGGAGCCCCCGCATGGAAGCCGAGTCGGAGCCCTACGTCCGTCTCGCGACCCTCCGCACCTTGCACCGGGTCGTGGCGGACCTCAACGCTGCCCGCAGCCTGGCGGGCACGCTGCAGGCCGTGGTCGAGGGCGCGGTACACGGGCTGGGCTTCGACGCCGCCGCGGTGAGTCTGGTCCGTCCGGACGGGGACCTCGTGGTGGCGGCCGTCTGGGAGCTGGAGGAGAGCGCCATGGGCGGCCCCTCCGTCCTGCTCGGCCAGGTCGGCTCCCGGGAGTCCTGGGACCGCCTGCTCGGCGTCAGCGACCACTGGGGCACGCTCCGCTTCCTGCCCTACGACCGCGGCTGGGCCGTGGCCAGCGACATTCCGCGCTGGATCGGCGACGGTCCGATGCCGGTCTACGCCAACGACTGGCACCCCGCCGACGGCCTGCTCGCCCCGATGTACAGCGCCGGCGGCGACCTCCTCGGCGTCCTCTCCGTGGACCGCCCGCGCAGCGGCAAGCGGCCCGGCGCCTGGACCAGGGAGGCGCTGGAGATGTTCTCCCTCCAGGCCTCCATCGCGATCGGCAACGCCCGGCTGCGGGCCGAGATGCAACGCGCGCTCGCCCGCCTGGAGAAGGAACAGCAGGCGCTGCGGGCCAGCGAGGAGAGCTTCCGCCAGGCCTTCGAGTACGCGCCCAGCGGGATGGCCATCACCGAACTGCACGGGGCCGGGCGCGGCCAGCTGACCAGGGTCAACGACGCGCTCTGCCGCCTGCTCGGCCGCCCCCGCGCGGTGCTGCGCCAGCAGAGCTTCGCCGATCTCGTCCACCCGGAGGACCGCGCGCTGCTGGAGCGCACCAGCGCCGAGAGCGGCCGGGCGGAGCTGCGGCTGTCCCGGCGCGACGGCGGCTACCAGTGGGTCTGTCTGCGCAACTCGATCGTCGCCGACGCGGCCGAGGGTCCGAGCTTCCTGCTCACGCACGTGGAGGACATCGAGGACCGCAAGCGCCACGAGCTCCAGCTCGCGCACCGGGCCAGCCATGACGCGCTCACCGGGCTGCCGAACAGCGCCGAGCTGAAGGCCCGGCTGGGGCGGCGGCTCTGCAACGAACCGCAGACCGTCGGCGCCGTCGCCCCGGCCGGACTCGGCGAGGGGGTCCAGCCACAGCCGTACGGGGCACAGGCGTACGGGGCGCAGTCGTACGGCTACTCCGCCGACTCCTACAGCGCGCACGCCGCGTTCGACGGCCTGGAGGGGGTGGACCCGCTCGCCGCCCCGGTGCACCACTACGGCACGGCCGAGGGCTACGCGCTGCCGCCCGCCGCGCCGGGCGGCTACGGCGAGCACGTGCACGCGGTGGTCCCGGCCGACCACGGCGCCGGCGGCGACGCCTGGTCGGGCCCGTTCCGTTCGGGTGGTGCGGCGGCCGTGGTGGACAAGGGGCTCGCGGTGATCTTCTGCGACCTCGACGGGTTCAAGTCGATCAACGACCGGTTCGGGCACAACGCGGGTGACGCCGTCCTGGTCGAGGTGGCCCGCCGGCTCAGCCAGGCGGTGCGGGACGGCGACACGGTGGCCCGGCTCGGCGGCGACGAGTTCGTGGTGCTGGCCGACGGCATCGGCCGCGAGGAGGCCAAGGACCTCGCCCACCGGCTGCGCAACGCGATCATCCCGCCGATGCGGATCGACGGCCGGGCGATGCGGGTGGGCGTCAGCCTCGGCATCGGCTGGGCGGGCTGCGGGATGAGCATCGAGGAGGTCCTGCACACCGCGGACGAGCGGATGTACGACGAGAAGCGGGCGCGGGGCGGCTCGGTGCGCGGCGCCCGGGGCGAGCGTTCGCACCGCCGGGCCGGTTAGCGCCCGTTCACCCGACCGAAGCTACCGGCGGGTTGTCAAGGGGTCTTTCCGCGGCGTCGTCGTCGGCAGGTAGGGTTCCCGGGTACGAGCGACCACTGGCGCCGGCGGGACGGAAGCCCGGCGACGCGAACGCGATGGGGGAGTTGACCACCGTGACGACCGCCGGCAGCAACGGAGTGCCCGAGAGCCCGGAGGGCGGTGCCCCGCAGGACGACGACCCCTTCGGTTACCTCTACCGTCCGGCCGACGGCAGTGCCGCGCAGCCGGCCGAGCCGCAGCAGGGCGTACCCCGGACGTCCTACAACCGTCCGATGGAGGTCGGCCGTGCCCAGTACGGGCAGCAGCCGTACCCGCCGCAGCAGCGCCAGCAGCCGTTCCCGCAGCAGCAGGGCTACCCGCAGCCCGGTCAGCCGTACGGGCAGCAGCCCGAGTACGGCGCCGCGCCGACCCAGCAGACCCGGTACGCCGAGCACTCCCGGCCGCAGCCGGGGGAGGAGCGGCCGAGCGGCGGGCGGAGCAAGGGCGCGGTGATCGGTGCGGTGGCGGTGGTCGCGGCCATCGCGATCGGCGCCGGCATAGCGCTCTCCACCGGGGACCCGGACGGCGACAAGAACGCGAAGGGCGGCGGCCAGACCACGGCGCCGGCGACCGCGGGCCCCGGCACCGCAACGGCCGGCCCGTCGGCCACCGGCTCGCCGTCGGCCTCCGCCACCGCCACCTCCGGGCCGTCCACCGTGGACGCCGGGCAGTTGCAGGGGCAGAACGCGCCGTCCGGCAACACCGTCAAGGGCGCCAAGTCCGCGGACGGGAGCTACCTGACGCTGCAGCCGGGCGGGTCGGTCACCTGGACCGGCGACGTCGCCGCCGCGGGCACCTACAAGTTCACCGTGCACTTCAACAACGCGGCGGGAGACGTGAAGGCCGCCGCGGCGGTGAACGGCAAGGACTGGCCGAGCGGGCTGTCCTTCAAGAACTACTCGCCGGGCAAGGACCCCGCGTCCTCCTGGTTCACCACCTACATCAACCCGCAGCTCCAGGCAGGGTCGAACTCGATCACGATCTCGGCCCCCGCGGGCGGGACCGTCCTGATCGACCAGGTGGTCCTGGAGGGCTCCTGATCCGCCGCGGACGTGAGACGGCCGCCCGTCCCCCGAGGGGGCGGGCGGCCGTCGTCGTACCGGGGGACCGGCGGGGACGCGTCAGGCGGGCTTGACCGGGGCGAACCTCTCGCCGCCGAGGATCCACTCGCCGCGGCGCATGACGGCGACGAGGTCGTGGCCGGCGGAGTCGACGACGACGAGGTCGGCGTTCTTGCCGGGTTCCAGGGAGCCGACGGTGTCGGCCAGGCCGAGCAGCCGGGCGGGGACGGCGCAGAGGGACTCCACGGCCTGGCCGAGGGTGAGGCCGTTGACGGTGACGGCGCGCTTGAACGCCACGTCCAGGGTGAGGGTGGAGCCGGCGATCGCGCCGCCCTCGACCAGGCGGGCCACGCCGTCCTTGACCTCGACCTGGAGGGGGCCGAGCGGGTAGAGGCCGTCGCCCATGCCGGCGGCGCCCATGGCGTCGGTGATCAGGGCGACCCGGGAGGCGCCGGCGGTGGTGTAGGCGAGGTCGAGGACGGAGGGGTGCAGGTGCACGCCGTCGTTGATCAGCTCGACGGTGACGCGTTCGTCCTCCAGCAGGGCCACGATCGGGCCGGGGGCGCGGTGGGCGATGCCGGGCATGGCGTTGAAGAGGTGGGTGGCGACGGTGGCGCCGGCGTCGATGGCTTCGAGGGTCTTGGCGTAGTCGGAGTCGGTGTGGCCGACGGCGGCGATGACGCCGAGGTCGGCGAGCATCCGCACGGAGTCGAGGCCGCCGGGGAGTTCGGGGGCGAGGGTGACCATCCTGGCGTGGCCGCGGGCGGCGTCGACCAGTTTGCGCACGAGGGCGGGGTCGGGGTCGCGGAGCAGGTCGGGGCGGTGGGCGCCGCAGCGGTGGTGGGAGATGAACGGGCCCTCGAAGTGGATGCCGGCCAGCACGCCGTCCTCGACGAGCTCGGACAGGACGTGGGCCTGGCGGGCCAGGTCGTCGATCTCGCCGGTGACGGTGGAGGCGATGGTGGTGGTGGTGCCGTGTTCGAGGTGGGTGCGGGCGGCCCTGAGGGCCTCCTCGGCGATGCCGGAGGCGTAGGAGGCGCCGCCGCCGCCGTGGACGTGCAGGTCGACGAAGCCGGGGACGACGGTGTACCCGGTCAGGTCGAGGTCGCCGGGTTCGGTGGCGCCGCCGAGGCCGGCGATCCGGGTGCCCTCGACCGAGAGGCGGCCGCCGTCGACGGCACCGCCGGGCAGGACCAGCCGGGCGCCGGACAGGGCGGTACCCCGCGGCGAGGCCGCTGATTGAATCCGCGCGGTCACGCGGTCACCTCCAAGGAGAGCAGATCCCAGGCGAGCAGGCCCGCGCCCAGGGAAGCGGCGGTGTCTTTGAGCATGGCCGGTACGACCTCGGGGGGCATCTGGAAGGTCAGCCGCTCGGCGACGGCCGCGCGCAGGGGTGTGAAGAGGGTGTCGCCGGCCTCGGCCAGGCCGCCGCCGACGATCACCGTGGACGGGTCGAGCAGGCTCTGGGCGAGCACGATGCCGTCGGCGAGGGCGTCCACCGCGTGCTGCCAGACCGCGATCGCGCGCGGGTCCCCGGCGTCCACCGCGACGGCGCAGGATGCCGCGTCGGCGTCGGGGTCCCCGCTGGTCTCGGCCCAGGTGCGGGAGACGGCCGAGGCGGAGGCGAGGGTCTCCAGGCAGCCCCGGGCGCCGCAGCCGCACTGCGGGCCGCCCGGCCGGACCACGACGTGGCCGATCTCGCCGCCGTAGCCGTGGGCCCCGGCCTCGATCCGGCCGTCGATGCCGATGGCGCCGGCGATGCCGGTGCCCAGCGCGATGAACAGGAAGCGTCCGACCCCCCGGCCGGCGCCGAGGCGGCCCTCGGCGAGGCCGCCCGAGCGCACGTCGTGGCCGAGGGCGACCGGCATCGCGACACCGCCCGGGCCGGCCAGGCGCTCGCCCAGCAGCTTGCGCAGCGGCAGGTCCCGCCAGCCGAGGTTGGCGGAGAAGACCGCGATGCCGTTCTTCTCGTCGATCGTCCCCGGGACGGCGACGCCCGCCGCCAGCGGGGCGACGCCGAAACGGCTGCGGCCCTCGTCCGCCAGGTCGGCGGCGAAATCGAGGATGGCGGCGACGACGGCGTCCGTGCCGTGCTCCCGCCCGGTCGGTCGGCGTGCTTCGAACAGCACGGAGCCGTCCTGGGCGAGCAGCGCGGCCTTCATGCCGGTGCCGCCTACATCGAGTGCGATGACGTGCTTCACGGAGGACAGTTTCCCTTGGCTGGGTCGGAGAGGTCTAGTCCAGTTGTCGGATTGGTCTGGTCCAAAGTGGGTGAGCTTTGTCGCAGAACCTTGTGGTGTGCGGCACTTTGCACTCGCCGCCGCGGGTTCCCCGACCCCCGGCCCCCGGGCCCGCTCCGGGCCGGAGCGGGGGCGGATCGGCGTCGCTCCGTTGCGCATCGTGCAACGACCTCCGCACTTCGATAACTACCCGCCGGGTACGGCCCGGAGGTCTGGACCACTCTGCAGGGCTTTTGGCAGTGTGGCGCTCCCTCCTGCCGGATTCCACCCGTCCGGCTGCTTTCCTCCCCTTTCACCCCCGAAGGCGGTACCCGCGTTGAACAGGCGCGCCCAGGCCCCCACCCGGCTGCTCGGCACCGCGCTGGCCGGAGCGCTGCTGCTCACCGGCTGCAGCGGCCAGGACGACAAGACGGTCACCCTCAAGCTGGTGGCGGCCGACTACGGCGAGGACAGCGCGACCAGCTCCCGGCAGTACTGGGACGACGTCGCGCGCCGCTTCGAGTCCGGCAACCCGGGCATCAAGGTCGACGTCGAGGTCGTCAGCTGGACCGACATCGGCAAGCGGGTCGGCGACCTGGTGGGCAGCGGCAAGTCGCCCGATCTGGTGCAGACCGGCGGCTTCGCCGACCAGGTCGCCGCGGACCGGCTCTACCCGGCCGCGGACGTGCTCTCGCTGGACACCCAGGCCAACATGATGGAGTCGTTCAGCCACGCCGGGCAGGTGCTCGGCACCCAGTACGGCATCCCGTTCGTCTCCTCCTCGCGGGTGCTCTTCTACAACAAGGCCGTCTTCCGGCAGGCCGGGATCACCCAGCCGCCGGCCACCTGGAACGAGTTGCGGCAGGCCGCCGAGAAGATCAAGGCCAAGGTGCCGGGCGTGGTGCCGTACGGGCTGCCGCTCGGGCCCGAGGAGGCGCCGGCCGAGTCGATGCTCTGGACGCTGAGCGGCGGCGGCGGCCTCTCCGACGACGTCGGCAACTACACCATCGACAGCACCCAGAACCAGGCCACCTTCGGCTGGCTGAAGACCAACCTGGTGGACACCCGGCTGACGTACCCGGAGCCGGGCAAGATGAACCGGACGCCGGTGTTCACCGACTTCACGGCGGGCAAGGTCGCGATGCTGAACGGGCACCCGACGCTGCTGCGGATGGCCGCCAACGCGAAGGTCGACTTCGGGACGGCGCCGATCCCCAGGAAGGACGGCCTGGCGAAGACCGGCAGCCTCGGCGTGGCCGACTGGATGATGGCGTTCAAGGCCAACGGCCACCGCAACGAGATCCGCAAGTTCCTGAGCGTCGTGTACGCGAAGGACAACCAGCTCAAGTTCGACGAGACGTACAACCTGCTGCCGGTCACCCAGGACGCCTTCACGGAGATGGCCAGGGACGGCAGGCACGAGGACCTGAAGCAGTTCGCGGCCGGGCTGACCAACGCCAGCTTCTACCCGTTCGGGGACCCGGCCTGGGTGGAGGTCAGCAACCGGATCAAGGCCGGGATCGGCGGTGCCGTGACCGGGGACGCCAAGCAGGTGCTGGAGGGGCTGCAGGACGCCGCGGTGAAGGAGGCGGCCCGGGTCCGCAAGTGAACCCGGGGCCGCCGCGGGCGTTGCGTCAGAGGCTGATCGCGTAGGCCTTGCGCAGGGTCTCGTGGACCGTCCAGGTGGTGCGGTCCCCGGCGCGCAGGACGGCGCAGTCGCCCGGGCCGACGTGCAGGGTCGGGCCGCCGTCGATCTCGATGGTGGCCCGGCCGCTCAGCACCACGAACAGCTCGTCCGCCTCGACGTCGGTGACGACGCCCGGGGTGATCTGCCAGATGCCGCGGAGCTGGCGGCCGTCGGGGGACTCGGAGAGCACCCGGCCGGACACCTCGGGGGAGCCGGAGACGATCTGGGCCGGGTCCAGCGGGTCGGGGTCGAGGTCGGCGGTGGGGATGTGCAGCGCGAAGCTTTCGGTCATGGACCGACGCTAATCGGGGAGCGGGCGTCGTGCGGGGCGCAGAGTGTGTCGGGTGTGCGGGGCAGAATGACACTCCGTAGTGGTGGGCGGAGGTGGAGCGTGGGCGAGCTGAGCGAGCGGGACGTGGCGGTGCTGGAGCTCGAAGGGCGCCAGTGGCGGACGGCGGGGGCCAAGGAACGGGCCGTCCGGGAGGAGCTGGGACTCTCCAGCACGCGGTACTACCAGCTGCTGAACGCCTTGCTGGACCGGCCGGAGGCGCTGGCCCACGCGCCGGTGCTGGTGAACCAGCTGAGGCGGGTCCGGGAGGCCCGCCGGGGGGCCCGGTAGCCGGGCGGGTGCTTCCGCGGGCGCGGGTGGGTATGGGTCCCGGCATGGGGCTTGAGGAGAGTTTGCAGCTGAGGACGGACGCCGGACGCCAGGGGCTGGAGGCGGTCCTCGCCTCGCCGCGGGACGCCGTGGTGGCGCTGGACTTCGACGGGACGCTGGCGCCGATCGTGGCCGACCCCAGCCGGGCGCGGTCGCACCCCGGGGTGGCGGGGGCGCTGCGCGCGCTGGTGCCGCGGGTGGGGGCGACGGTGGTGGTCACCGGCAGGCCCGCCGGGCTGGCCGTCGAGTACGGGGGGTTCGACGGCATCGACGGCGTGGTGGTGCTGGGGCACTACGGGGCCGAGCGCTGGGAGGGCGGCGTGGTGACGGCGCCCCCGGTGCACCCCGGGGTCGCCGCGGTGCGGGCCGTGCTGGACGAGGCGCTGGCGGGGGCCGGCGCCCCGGCCGGGACGTGGGTCGAGGACAAGGGGCGCTCGCTCGCGGTGCACATGCGGCGGACGGCGGCGCCGGAGGAGACGATGGAGCTGCTGCGCCCGCCGGTGGAGGCGCTGGCCACGGAGCACGGGCTGGTGGTGGAGCCCGGCCGGCTGGTGCTGGAACTGCGGCCGCCCGGGGTCGACAAGGGCGCCGCGCTGAGCGGGTTCCTGCGGGAGCGGGGCGCGCGGTCGGTGCTCTACGCGGGGGACGACCTGGGGGACGTGGCGGCCTTCGCGGCGGTGGAGAAGCTGCGCGGGGAGGGCGTCGCCGGGCTGCTGGTGTGCAGCGGCGCGGTGGGGGACGCGCCGGTGAGGGAGCTCGCCGACCGGGCCGACCTGGTGGTCGGGGGCCCGGCCGGCGTGGTGGAGCTGCTGGAGCGGCTGGGGGCGGAGCTCAGCCGGGCTCGTTGACCCGGCCGGGGCCGGCGGGGGCGCCGAGGGCGTTCAGGGCGTGCAACTGGTCGAGGAACCACTGCTGGGGCGGCAGCGCCGTCGAGGCGGCGGCGAGGCGCTTCGTGCGGTCGGCGCGTTCCCCGGTGGGCATGGTGAGCGCGCCGTGCAGGGCCTCCGCGGTGGCGATGACGTCGTACGGGTTGACCGTCAGGGCGTCGTCGGCCAGCTCGGCGTACGCGCCGGCCTCGCGGGACAGGACGAGGGCGCAGCCGCGGTCGGAGACCACCGGCACCTCCTTGGCGACCAGGTTCATGCCGTCGCGGATCGGGTTGACCAGGGCGACGTCGGCCAGCCGGTAGGCGGCGAGCGAGCGCGGGAAGTCGTCGTCGACGTGCAGGATCAGCGGCTGCCAGGAGGGCGTGGCGAACTCGGCGTTGATCTCGGCGGCGAGCTGCCGGACCCGGGCCGTGTAGTCGCGGTACTCGGCGAGGTCGGTCCGGGACGGGTACGCGAAGGCGATGTGGACGACGCGGTCCAGCCACTCGGGGCGGGTCTGCAGGAGGTGCCGGTAGGCCTGGAAGCCGCGGACGATGTTCTTGCTCAGCTCGGTGCGGTCGACCCGGACGACGGTGCGGCGGTCGCCGACGGCCTCGCGCAGGGTGGCGAGGCGTTCGTCGACGTCGGGGCGGTGGGCGCGCTCGCGCAGGAAGTCGGCGTCCGCGCCGAGGGCGTGGACGCCGAGCCCGGTGGTGCGCCCCCGGAGGGTGACGGTGAGCGCGGTGCGGTCGACGGTGGCGCCGAGGAGCTGCTCGCAGCAGTCGGCGAAGGCCAGTGCCCAGCGGCGGGTGAGGAAACCGGCCCGGTCGGCGCCGAGGATGCCGGTGAGGACGGCCTCGGCGACGTCGTCGGGCAGCAGCCGGAAGTACTCGGGCGGGGCCCAGGGAGTGTGCGAGAAGTGGCCGATCCGCAGGTCGGGACGGGCGGCGCGGAGCAGGGCCGGGGTCAGCGAGAGGTGGTAGTCCTGGACCAGGACGGCCGCCCCGGGGGCGGCCTCGGCGGCCAGGGCGTCGGCGAAGGCGGTGTTGTAGGCCGTGTAGGCCTGCCATTCGGTGCGGAACCCGGCGTCGAAGGAGGGTGCGGTCGGGGTGGCGTAGAGCAGGTGGTGGACGAACCAGAGGGTCGAGTTGGCCACGCCGTTGTAGGCGCGGGCGAAGGTCTCGGGGTCCATGTCCAGCATCCGGACGGCCTGTCCGCCGACGTCGTGGCCGGCCCGGTCGAGGCGGCCGTCCGGTGCCTCCCGGGCCGCCCGGCGGTCGGCGTCGCCGAGGGCCGCGCAGACCCAGACGGCGTCGGGATCGTCGATGGCGGAGAGCCCGGAGACCAGGCCGCCGCCGCCGCGCCGGAGGGTCAGCGTGCCGTCGTCCGCGGTGCCGAACGACACCGGTCCCCGGTTGGAGGCCACCAGGACGGGGGCGGTGCCGGTCTGACTCGAACGCTCGGTCGTGAGATCGCCCATGGTTGCTAAGTTGCCGGGGGGCCGGGACCGCAAACCCCTCAGTGGCGCTTCGCGTACTCGGGGACGGTGTGCATCGGCGGCCGTTCGAGGGCGGTGACCGGGTGGGTGTGGGCGGTGAACGCGCGGGTCTGCGGGTCGCGGGTGAACTGCGTGATCAGCGGGTGCACCAGGTCGGCGGAGGCCTTGAGCCGGTGTGTGCGGTCGAGCCGTTCGAGCGCCGTCCGGTAGATGGTGGCGGCCATCCGTCCGAGCGCCTGGCCGTCCTGGTGGCGGTGGTGGCGGACGCCGACGTCGACCTGGGCGAGGGCGTCCAGGCCGGCGGTCTCCAGGGCGTCGACCAGCAGGCCGAGTTCGACGCCGTAGCCGGTGGGGAACGGGAGCCGTTCGAGCAGGGACCGGCGGGCCGCGTACTCACCGCCCAGGGGCTGGACGAAACCGGCCAGTTCCGGCCAGTGCAGGTTGAGCAGCGGGCGGGCGACCAGCTCGGTGACCCGGCCGCCGCCGGACGGGACGACGGCGCCCTCCCCCGCGGCGGAGCCGCCGACCGACACTTCGAGCGGGCGGTCGTACATGGCCTTGACCAGCTGGATGTCCGGCTCGGTGAGCAGCGGGCCGACGATGCCGGAGACGAAGGCCGGGTCGAACTCGCGCAGGTCGGCGTCGACGAAGCAGACGATCTCGCCACTGGTGGCCAGCAGTGAGCGCCAGAGCACCTCGCCCTTGCCGGGGGCGGCGGGCAGCCGCGGGAGGATCTCGTCGCGCTGGACCACCCGGGCGCCGGCCTCGGCGGCCACGGCGGCGGTGCGGTCGGCGGAGCCGGAGTCGACCACGACCAGTTCGTCGACCAGCGGCAGGCGTTCCATCAGCTCGCGGCGGATGGTGCGGACGATGTCGCCGACGGTGGCCTCCTCGTCCAGGGCGGGAAGGACGACGCTGATGGTGCCCGTCCGCCCGGCCGCCTGCTTGGCGTCCAGCAGGGTGCGCACCGGACGGTCGGCCGCGCTCCACGACCGGCGGCGCAGCCAGGACGCCGCCTGTGGGAGGAGCTCGGTGGTCGGGTCGGCGGGCACGGGTCTCTCCTCGGCAGGGGCGGACGGGACGGGCTGGGACGGGTCATCTCGCGTGGCGGACGGTCCCGTTCAGTGTTGACGCCTTCGGATACAGTCTTCGTACAGCGGTCGGACCTTCGCACGCCGGGGTCGCCGCTGAGCAGGACCAACAACTTCACAGAGCTCATCCAGAGGGACTGAGGGAACGGCCCGTTGACGTCCCGGCAACCTTCTCGCGCGGCTGTCGTCGACAGGCCCCGGCGGGACAGGTGCCAATTCCGGCCTGTGGCGCGTCCGCGTCACGGGGAAGATGAGGAGAGAGGCCTCCGCCATCATGGCTATCGACACTGTCGCACCCGCAACCGTTGACCTCGGCCCCGCCGCCGCCCTGTCCTGTCGCGAGTGCGGTACCCGCTTCCCGCTCGGTCCGAGCTTCGCGTGCCTGGAGTGCTTCGGGCCGCTGGAGATCGCCTACGACTTCGGCAGCGAGGGCGCGGAGGAGCTGCGCAAGCGGATCGAGGCCGGTCCGGCGTCGATCTGGCGTTACGCGCCGCTGCTGCCCGTCCCGGCGGACGTGGCCGACAAGCCGAACCTCAACCCCGGCTGGACCCCGCTGGTGAAGGCGGACAACCTGGGCCGCGAGCTCGGGTTCACCGCCCAGCTGCACATCAAGGACGACTCGGGCAACCCGACGCACTCGTTCAAGGACCGCGTCGTCGCCTGTGCGATCGAGGCGGCGCGGGCGTTCGGCTTCACCACGCTCTCCTGCTCCTCGACCGGCAACCTGGCCGGCGCGGTGGGCGCCGCGGCCGCCCGGGCCGGTTTCAAGTCCTGCGTGTTCATCCCGCACGACCTGGAGCAGGGCAAGGTCGTGATGGCCGGTGTCTACGGTGGCGAGCTGGTCGGCATCGAGGGCAACTACGACGACGTGAACCGCTTCTGCTCGGAGCTGATCGGCGACCCGGCCGGCGAGGGCTGGGGCTTCGTCAACGTCAACCTGCGCCCGTACTACGGCGAGGGCTCCAAGACGCTGGCGTACGAGATCTGCGAGCAGCTGGGCTGGCGCCTGCCGGAGCAGATCGTGATCCCGATCGCCTCGGGCTCGCAGCTGACCAAGATCGACAAGGGGCTGCAGGAGCTGATCAGGCTCGGCCTGGTCGAGGACCGGCCGTACCGGATCTTCGGCGCCCAGGCGGCGGGGTGCTCGCCGGTGTCGGCGGCGTTCAAGGCCGGCCACGACGTGATCCGGCCGGTCAAGCCGGACACCATCGCCAAGTCGCTGGCGATCGGCAACCCGGCCGACGGCCCGTACGTGCTGGACATCGCCCGCCGCACCGGCGGCGCGGTCGAGGACGTGACGGACGCCGAGGTGGTGGCCGCGATCAAGCTGCTGGCCCGGACCGAGGGCGTCTTCGCCGAGACGGCGGGCGGGGTGACCGTCGGCGTGCTGAAGAAGCTGGTCGAGACCGGTCAGCTGGACCCGGCGAAGGAGACCGTCGCGATCAACACCGGCGACGGCCTGAAGACGCTGGACGCCGTCTCCGACGCCGGGATGACCGCCGTCATCCGCCCGACGCTGGCCTCGTTCCGCGACGCCGGCCTCGCCTCCGCCTGACCCCTCCGCCACCCCTGCCGTCACCCCGCCGCAAGGAGACCCCCATGAGCGCCAACGTCCGCATCCCGACCATCCTGCGCACCTACACCGGCGGCGCCGCCGAGGTGGCCGCCGAGGGTGCCACCCTGGGCGAGGTCATCGCCGACCTGGAGAAGAACCACGCCGGGATCGCCGCCCGGGTCCTGGACGACACCGGCAAGCTCCGCCGTTTCGTCAACGTCTACGTCAATGACGACGACGTGCGGTTCGCGGAGGGTCTGGCCACCGAGATCAAGGACGGCGCGAGCGTTTCGATCATTCCCGCGGTGGCCGGGGGCTGCTGAGCCGCGCCATTGCCGGACCGGCCGTCCGCGTGTACGGGAATCCGTACGCGCGGACGGCCGTCGCTTTTCCCGGCGCATTTCGGCGGGAATGTTTCCCGGCCGGTCGGAGTAGAGTGTCGCTGGACCGGGAAGAGGGCTCCCCCTCCCCCTCGCACCGGTCGTCGCCCCTGTCGCGCCCCGTACCGCCGGTGTCTGTCCGGCCGCTGAGACCGGCGCAGGGCCCGCGGCCGTGAAACATGTCAGGCCGATGTCAGAATTCTTGAGGGCATTTGGGTAATTCGTCCGCTATGTCCGGCGCGAAATGCGGGGGTTTCTGACCTTTTGGCCCGTCCTGTCCCTTGATAGGTCGGGGGAATTCCCGGCTGCTGACCCTGTTGCAGAGGGCGTCGATCCGGATACATTCAGCCGCGGTCGACGCAATCGCCCCTTCATCGGACGCCGTCCGGTGATCCCGGTGGGGATTGTGGCGTGCACGGCTGCGCCCAGGGGGGGTTCCCCGGGCCGGCCTCAACAGACCCGCGCCCGCGACCTGCGGGCGCGTGAAGGGCCAGCACAGCACTAGGGGAGTTCGGAATGGCTCAGGGCACCGTCAAGTGGTTCAACGCGGAGAAGGGCTACGGCTTCATCGCGGTCGACGGTGGTGCGGACGTCTTCGTCCACTACAGCGCGATCCAGATGGACGGCTACCGCACCCTTGAGGAGGGCCAGCGGGTCGAGTTCGAGATCTCTCAGGGGCAGAAGGGCCCGCAGGCGGACATGGTCCGCGCGGCGGTCTGACCTTTCCGGCACCCAGGAGTTCGGCTCGGCCCATCGGCTGGTGCGCCTCTTGCTTCGCGGCGGGCCCGTGCGACACATGTCGTACGGGCCCGCCGCCGTGTCCGGCGGGTGGCCGGTACGGCTCGCGGGTTGCCCGTTGGGCTTGCACTCGACCACCCAGAGTGCTAATCATTGGCGTTAGCACTCACAGCGTGAGAGTGACAGCGGACCGGGTCGGTGAGGCCCCCGGGAGCGGTAGGGGAAAGGACCCCCGCACACCAGGGCCGTCCGTCGCGGGCACCCCTTGGTCCGAGCAGTCGACCGTGTCCCGGAGGACCACTTCTGATGGCCAAGATCATCGCCTTTGATGAGGAAGCTCGCCGCGGCCTTGAGCGTGGCATGAACCAGCTCGCCGACGCAGTGAAGGTCACGCTCGGCCCCAAGGGCCGCAACGTCGTGCTGGAGAAGAAGTGGGGCGCCCCCACGATCACCAACGACGGTGTCTCCATCGCCAAGGAGATCGAGCTCGAGGACCCGTACGAGAAGATCGGCGCGGAGCTCGTCAAGGAGGTCGCCAAGAAGACCGACG
>NZ_CP026498.1:6002348-6141247 GCF_002953255.1 Streptomyces sp. CB01881 | reverse complement strand
CTTCGGCGACCGCCGCAAGGCCATGCTCGGCGACATCGCCATCCTCACCGGTGGCACCGTGATCTCCGAGGAGGTCGGCCTCAAGCTGGAGAACGCCGGCATCGACCTGCTGGGCACCGCCCGCAAGGTGGTCATCACCAAGGACGAGACCACCATCGTCGACGGTGGCGGCGACAGCGACCAGGTCGCCGGCCGCGTGAACCAGATCCGCGCCGAGATCGAGAACAGCGACTCGGACTACGACCGCGAGAAGCTCCAGGAGCGCCTCGCCAAGCTGGCCGGCGGCGTGGCCGTCATCAAGGCCGGCGCGGCCACCGAGGTGGAGCTCAAGGAGCGCAAGCACCGCATCGAGGACGCCGTCCGCAACGCCAAGGCCGCCGTCGAGGAGGGCATCGTCGCCGGTGGTGGCGTCGCCCTGCTGCAGGCCGGTGTCGCGTTCGACAAGCTGGAGCTGGAGGGCGACGAGGCCACCGGTGCCAACATCGTCCGCGTGGCCCTGGAGGCCCCGATCAAGCAGATCGCGACCAACGCCGGCCTTGAGGGTGGCGTCGTGGTGGAGAAGGTGCGCAACCTCCCCGCCGGTCACGGCCTGAACGCGGCCACCAACACCTACGTCGACCTGATCGCCGAGGGCATCATCGACCCGGCCAAGGTCACCCGCTCCGCGCTGCAGAACGCCGCCTCCATCGCGGCGCTCTTCCTCACCACCGAGGCCGTCATCGCCGACAAGCCGGAGAAGGCCGCCGCGGCCGCCGGCGGCGGCATGCCGGGCGGTGACATGGACTTCTGATCCCCTCCGGGATCGGTTGGTCTTCGTCCGCACGGGCGGTCCCCTTCGGGGGGCCGCCCGTGCGGCGTTTCCCCGGGGGTCGGCAGGGCTGCCGGCCGGGACGGCTCGTTTGGGACAATGGACGGATGGCTTCCGCTGATGACATCGAGACCGCCCTGCACAACGCGCGGGCGCTGATCCTGGCCGACCTGACCGCGAAGGACGTGACGGACGCCGCCGTGGTGTCGCTGGTCGAGACGGCCGTGACCCACCGCCGCTGGTGGCTGGAGCAGTGGCCGGAGGGCACCGAGTACGTGCTCGGGCTGGTCGCCCAGGACGTCCAGGACGCGCTGCTGGAGGCGTACGGCCGCTGGCCGCTCTGCGCCGCGTGCGCGGCCGAGGGGGACCCGCACGCGCTCAGCGTCGAGCCCGAGCTGGGGCCGGAGCCGCACTGGGTCTGCGGTAAGGAGGGCGCGGTCGTGGCGCCCGTCGGGCAGCTCTCCTGACGCGGCCTTCGAACGGCCCGGTCCTTGCGCAGCCGCTTCGGGCGGCCCGGCCTTCGAGCGGGCCGCCCGGACGGCCCGGCCTCGGGTCCGGCCTCCGGGCGTCTCAGCCTTCGAGGCGGCCGAGTTCCGCGGCCAGGTTGGCGCGGGCGGGTGCGTCGAAGCGCGCGTGGGCGGTGGGGGTGCGGTA
Source organism: Streptomyces sp. CB01881 (assembly GCF_002953255.1). GTDB lineage: Bacteria > Actinomycetota > Actinomycetes > Streptomycetales > Streptomycetaceae > Kitasatospora. The sequence continues at coordinate 6,139,785 of NZ_CP026498.1, read as the reverse complement.
GAGCGCGGGGAGCGCGAGCAACTGCCGCAGGACGGCGGCGCGGCCGGCCCTGAAGTCCGGCTCCGGCACGAAGGCGTACTCCTCCCGGACGGCGGCCGCGTACGCCGCGTACGCCTCGGGGGTGCCGCCGAGGACGGCGAGGTCCGCGTCGCAGAGCACCTCGCCGTTGCGGTCGCCCGGTTCGGGGTGGTGGGTGACGGTGAGCCGGACCAGCCTGGCGACCTCGGCGGTCCGCTGCTCCGGCAGGCCCGCCCCGGTGAGCGCCAGGACGGCGAGGGCGGCGCTGCGCTCCTCGTTCTCGGAGCGGTCGGGGCGGTAGACGGCGTCGTGGAACCAGACGGCGAGGCGGACGGTGTCCGCTGACTCGGCGTGCCCGGCCAGCGCGTCCACCTGGTCCAGCACCGCCCGCAGGTGGTCGGCGGTGTGGTAGCGGCGCTGCGGCTCGGTCCAGCGGCGCAGCAGCTCCCGCCCGGCCGGCTCGGGGTCGGTGTTCGTGCCGCAGCGGCGCAGCAGGGCGGTCCAGGCGGTGAGCAGGTCGTCGGTCGGCATGGGAGCCATTGTGGTGGCCGGGCGTGCCGGGATCCGGCCGGGGGGCCACCCGGTCCCGGCCCGGGAGGATTCCGGCAGGTCCCGGGCGGGGTGTCCACTGGACCTATAGGTAGTTTGGCGATATATGTAGTTCCATGACCGAACGCTCCATGCAGGAGCCCACGCTGCTTCTGCTCACCGCACTGGCCGACGCTCCCAGACACGGCTACGCGCTGATCCAGGAGGTCTCCGCGATCTCCGGCGGCCGGGTCGCGATGCGCACCGGCACGCTCTACGGCGCCCTCGACCGGCTGCTCCAGCAAGGCCTGATCGAGGTCTCGGCCGAGGAGGTGGTCGACGGCCGGGCCCGGCGCACGTACGCGCTGACCGCCGCCGGCCGGACCTCCCTGGCCACCGAGGCGGAGCGGCTGCGCGCCGTCGCCACCGAGGCGGAGCGCCGCCTCTCCGTGTTTCGCCCGAGGACCAGGGGGACCTTCGCATGACGATGACCACGCCGACGGTGGCGGTGAAGGCGGCGCTCCGGTTCTACCCGGCACGCTACCGCCGTGAGCGCGGGGACGAGCTGGCCGCCGTCTTCTCCGACACCACGGCCGAGGCCGGGGCGCCCGCCGTCGTCCGGGAGGCGCTGGACCTCGCCGCGTACGGGCTGCGGGTGCGCACCCGGCTGACCGCCTTCTCCGCCGGCGGGCGGCTGCTGGCGCTGGCTGCGCCGGTGATCGCCGGGGCGATCGCGGGAGCCGGGCTGTACCCGTGGATCAGCGACGCGGACCTGCTCGCCTGGCGGCTCGGGCACACCTCGTCGGTGATCACGCTGGTGGCCGCCTTCGCACAGCCGGTGGCGTCGCTGCTGCTGGCCCTCGCCGCGCTGCTGGGACGCTGGGCGGAGGCGCGGGTGATCGCGGTGGCGGTGATGGCCGCCGGGCTGCTCGGCATGAAGGACGCCTTCGCGGTGGACCGGGTCGACGCGTGGTGGATCCTGGCGGTCGGCTCCTCGGCGATGCCGTTCGTGCTGGCCGGCCTGCTGGTGATCGCGGCGCCGCGCGAGCTGCTGGCCGAGCCGACCTGGCGCACGCGCGCCGTGGTGCCGGCGTCGATGGTCGGCGGCTGGTCCTTCTTCGCCCTCCAAGGCGGCTTCGACTCCCACTACATGCTGAACGGCCCGCGCTCGGTCGCGCTGGTGGTCCCTCCGCTGTTCCTGGTGCTGACGGCGCTGCGCGGCCGGCTGGTGCCGGCGGCGATCGGGCTCGCGGTGCTGCCGCTGACCGTCACCTTCAGCATGTTCACGCTCTGGCAGACGACCGGCGGCCTCTGGTACCTGCTGCCGGTCTCCGCCGTGGCGGTGGTGCTGATGGCGGCGCCGCTGATGATCGGGAGCCGGGGCGGGGCCGGCGGTGCCCGCGGCCTCGCCTGACCGGTCGCGCACCGATGGCGCACCGATCGCCGTACTGATCGTCTGATTGTCCACCGGGGCGAGCCCCCGGCGGGGGCTCCCGGCCGAGCGGCCGCCGGGGGCTCGCCGGGGGCTCCCGGATGTGGCAGGCTATCTGATATGTCTAGACCAATTTTCGAAGTCATCGCGCTGACGCCCCAGGACGCCCAGGCCGCCGAGTCGGGCGGCGCCGACCGGCTCGAACTGGTCACGGACATGGCCGCCGACGGACTCACCCCGTCGGTCGCGGACTTCGCCGCGATCCGTGCCGCGGTGGACCTCCCGCTGCGCGTCATGCTGCGCATCCGGGACGGTTTCGCGCCCGGCGACCTGGACGAGCTGCGGGCCCGTGCCGCCGCGCTGCGGGCCGAGGGGGCGGACGAGTTCGTCTTCGGCTTCCTGGACGCCGACGGCGCCGTGGACCTGGCCGCCACCGGCGCCGTCGCCGAGGCGGTGGCCGGCTGCCGCTGGACCTTCCACCGGGCGGTCGACCACAGCGCCGACCGCGGGGCCGTCCGCGCGGCCGTCGGCGCGCTGCCCGGGCTGGACACCTTCCTCACCTCCGGTGCGGCCGGCGGAGTGGACGCGGGCCGCGAGGTGCTGGAGGCCGAGCTGGCCAAGGCCGGCGAGCCCGGCTACGGCCAGCGGATCCTGATCGGCGGCGGGCTGCGGGCCGATCACCTGCCGGGCCTGCGGGCGGCCGGCTTCGACGCCTTCCACGTCGGCGGGGCGGTCCGCGCCGACGGGTGGGGCTCGCCGGTGGACGCCGGCAAGGTCGCCGAGTGGCGTGCCCTGATCGATGGCTGAGCGTGGAAGCGCCGACGGCTGAGCGATCGGCGGCCGTCGGCTCGGTGGGAGGGGGGCCGGCCGACGCCGGTCCCCCTCCCACATTCGGCTCCGGCTCCCGCCGTCCCCGTCCGGCCGCTCAGTCCAGCTGCGCGGGCATCGGCTCGGCGTGCAGCACGGCCAGCCCGGAGACGGCGCGGGTGAGGGCCACGTACAGGCGGCGCAGGCCGGTCCGCTCGTCCGGTTCGCCGGCGACGACGGCGGCCGGCTCGTCCAGGACCACGTAGTCGTACTCCAGACCCTTGGCCAGCGAGGCCGGGACGAGGGTCAGCCGGGCCTGCGCACTGGTCTCGGTGCCGGGGGAGAGGTACGGCAGGCCGGCCGCGGTGAGCGCCTCGGCGAGCAGCGGGATGCGCGCGTCGGCGGCGATCAGGCCGGTCGAGCCCTCGTGCTCCAGCGCCCGGTGGCAGGCCTCGACGACCGCCTTCTCCAGCCCGTCGTCCGGGACGCGGGTGACCGTCAGCGAGCCGGGCGCCTCGCGGACCGAGGTCGCCGGGGCGAGGCCGGGGGCGATCGAGGGCAGCAGCCGGGAGGCGTAGGCGATGACCTCCTCGGGGACGCGGAAGCCCTTGGTCAGCTCCTCGACGTGGGCGGCCGGCTTGCCCAGGTGGTGCAGGGCGTCCGCCCAACTCGCCGTCGCCCACGGGGTGGTGCCCTGGGCGAGGTCGCCGAGGACGGTCGCCGAGCCGGTGGTGCAGCGGCGGCCGACCGCGCGGTACTGCATCGGCGAGAGGTCCTGCGCCTCGTCCAGCACCACGTGCCCGAGCGACGGCGTGCGCTGGACCAGGTCGGCCGTCTCGTCCACCAGGACGGCGTCGGCCTGGGTCCAGCGGGCGGTCTTCACGGAGCGGCCGGGCTTGGGCCAGAGCACGGCCCGCTGCTCCTCGGGGGTGAGGACGCCGTCCGCGCACGCGGCGAGGAACTCCGGGTCGGAGAGCAGCCGCAGCACCAGCCGGGCCGGCTCGACCAGCGGCCAGCACTCCTTGACCACCGCCTTGACCGCGGAGTTGCGGGTCACCGCGTCCTGCACCCGGTCGTCCGGCGCCTCGCCGCCCTGCTCCATCTTCAGCAGCACGGCGTGCGCGATGCGCTGCGGCAGCGCGTCCCGGGCGGCGCCGTAACGGATCGCGCGGCCCTTCAGCTCCTCGATGATCCCGACGAGTTCGTACGCCGGGACGCGCCAGCGCCGGGAGCCGCGGACCACCACGCAGGGCTCGGTGGGCAGCGTGATGCCGGCCCGGACCGCCCGGCGCAGCACCTCGGCCATCCGGGCGTCGCCCTTCAGCCGGGCCGCCTCGGGGGTGTCCTCGCCCTTCACCTCGACGTGCGCGACCAGCTGCTGCACGGTGGCCTGCGCCACGTCCAGCTCGCCGAGGGCGGGCAGCACCTGCTCGATGTAGGAGAGGAAGGCGTTGTTCGGCCCGATCACCAGGGTGCCGGTCCGGGCGAGACGCTCGCGGTGCGCGTACAGCAGGTACGCCACGCGGTGCAGGCCGACGGCGGTCTTCCCGGTGCCGGGCGCGCCCTGGACGCAGACGGTGCCGGTGATGTCGGCGCGGACGATCTCGTCCTGCTCGGGCTGGATGGTGGCGACGATGTCGCGCATCGGGCCGACGCGGGGCTTCTCGATCTCGGCGGCGAGCAGGGCCGAGGCGGAGTCCGACTCGGCCGGGTCGCAGAGGTGCTCGTCCTCGTACGCGGTGAGCTCGCCGCCGGTGTAGCCGAAGCGCCGCCGGCGTTCGACGTCCATCGGCTCGGCCCGGCTGGCGCGGTAGAACGGCTGGGAGACCGGCGCGCGCCAGTCGATCACCATCGGGTCGCCGTCGGCGTCGTGGACGTGCCGGCGGCCGATGTAGAAGCTCTCCCCGCCGGAGCCCTCGGAGAGCTCCTCGCTGATCGCGTGCAGGTAGTCGAGGCGGCCGAAGAAGAGCGGGGTGTGCGAGAGGTCGGCCAGGGCGGCGATCCTGGCCTCGATCTGGTTCTGCAGCACGAGGGCGGTGACCCAGGTGCCGGTCACGTCGCTGATGTCGAGCGACTGGACGTCCTCCCGCATGGCGCGCAGTGCGGCCCGGGAGGAGGCCAGGTGGTCGCGTTCGCGCTGGAGGGGGTCGGTGGTGGGGGTGGCGGGCACAGCGAACCTTCCCGGCTGCCCCGGAGACGGGCGCAGCGGATCGTTGGAGCTCACGGTGGACACGGCCGACCGGTTGCCGTGCGGTCGACGCCTCCCCCGGCTGCCTGCGGGACTTCAGCAGGTACCACGGTTCGGGAGGGGGCAGACGGACGATCCTAGACCGCCTGCGGCTCCGGTGCCATTCAGCCCGTGCCGTGCGGCCTCAGGTCGGCGTACCTGACCACCTGGGACGCCAGCACGGCCAGCCCGGCGAACTCGGCCACCGACGCGGCGGTCAGCCACCCCGCGTTCCCGTCGTGGGCCCAGAACAGGACGATCGCGGTGGCCGAGGAGAGGCAGAACACCAGCAGGTTGGACGCCAGTTGCAGGTACTTGCGGCTGGTCCGCCGCTCGTCCCTCAGGTGTGAGGCCTCCCAGCCGAACACCGTCGTGTCGCCCGGGAGGACCGCGGCGAGGCGCGGGGCCAGGTCGCCGCGGATGTACCGGCCGATGGAGGAGATCTTGTGGTCGTTGATCAGGTACGTCCAGCCGAGCAGGAAGGTCACCGGGGGCAGCAGCAGGAGCCGTTCCGGGTGCCCGCCGGACTGCAGGGTCGCCGCCAGGACGGCGGCCAGCGACGCGAGCGTGGCGTAGATGAGGTTGTCCCGGAACCCGATCCGCTGCTTCTGCTCGTCCTTGATGGACGTGTACTCCGCGAGCAGCACCTGTACGGCGACGCTCTGCTCCTGAGGCGACACTGTCCCTCCCCCTGTGACGTCGACGGACGGCCATCTTGCCCGACCGGGCGTGGGCGGGTCCAGGCTGGGAGGCCTTCGGCCGGGGCCGCGGATCCGGCCCGGAAGGCCCTGCGGCATGGCTAACATGACGCCATGTCAGGATGGGCGGCCTACCGTGCGCGGGTGGCGAAGAAGCGGGTTGCCGGCTACATCCCGCCGACCTTCCACCTCACGGAGGCCGACGGCGAGGAACAGGAGTACGACGGCGAGGAGCAGGAGGGCGACGGGGAGCAGGACGACGGGGAGCAGGAGGAGCAGACCGAGGTCGCGCAGCGGCCGTACCGGTGGCTCCTCGACCAGTTGACCGGGTTCCAGCCACGGACCTACCTGGTCGACGGGGTGGCCGGCAGCGGGAAGAGCTCGCTCGTCACCCACATGGCGATGGACCTGCTCGCCGCCGAGGTCGCCTGCGTCCAGGTCGACCGGAACACCCTGGACCACGGCTTCAAACACCTCGGTGACCCCCTTGAGTTCGGCAGGGCGCAGTGCCCGCCGGACATCGACGAGCCCCTCTGGAAGGCGAGGTTCAAGCAGCGCAGGGGCGTCTTCCTGATCGATGCGGTCAACGAGCTGGAACGCGAGCTGAACCCGAAGGAGATGCGCTTCGTCCGCCTCCTGCTGGACGGTTCGCACCGCTATCCGGTGCTGGCGACCTCGCGGACCGAGCCGGAGCGGCTGGGGTCGGCGGGCCTGCGCTCGATCAAGCGGCTCTCGATCGCCCCGCTGACCGAGGGGGAGTCCGGCGGCTACCTGCGGGCGCGCGGGCTCGAACCCGTCGCGGCCCTGAAGGAGATCCGGGCCGCTGGCCTGGACGGCGCGATCTGGAACCCCCTGCTGCTGTCGTTGCTGGCGGGCCTGCTGCAGACCGAGGCCGTCGACCGCTCGGCCCCGATGCCCCGCTCGCGGGCCGAGCTGCTGCGGCGGACCGTCCACCGCAACCCGGCGGGGAACCACGCCGACCCCGCGGCGGACCGGCTCAGGGGCCAGGGCCTGCACCTGGAGTCCGTGCTCTGCGCCGCGGCGTTGGTGGTGGCGGGCAAGGAGGGCGAGAGCGGCTTCCGGCGCAACGACCTCAGGGCCGTCCTCGACCGGGTCTGGGACGACCGGACCGGGCTGGACGGGCTCATCGAGGAGTTCCTGAACACGCAGATGGTGGCGGTCGAGACCACCGAGCACCACCAGGAGCAGTCCTACCGGCTGCTCCACCAGTCGATCGTCGACTTCGGGCTGGCCCTGGGCTGGCAGAACAGCAGCCTGCCGCCGCTCGCCTTCGACCTCGACCAGTGCGTCGGCGACTGGCTGGGCCTCCAGGAGGACACCGGGCGGGCGACGGAGGCCGTGCTGGCCCGCCGGGACGACCTGCGGCCCAGCGTGCTGCTCGACGTCGTGGTCGCCAACCGCGGCCGGCTCTGTGACGAGTCGCGGGCGAGCATCTGGCGGGCCCTCGGCGAGCACTTCTGCGGAGACCGCAGACACCGGGACGACCTGGCGATGTCGCTCGGGCGGGTGCCCTTCCACGTCGTGAAGGAGGGGGTGGACTACGGGCTGCTGGAGGACCTGAAGGAGCGGGACCCGCTGATGGTGCCCGGCGTCCTCGAATCCCTGTGGAACGAGACGCTGACGCCGGAACACCTCCAGCAGCTGCGCCGGCGCAAGCTGCGGCAGGAGAAGGACCAGCACCGGGCACAGGCCGAGGCCGGTGCCGCGGGCGAACCCTCCGAAGCCCTGGTGGCCACCCGGCTGGCGGGCCTGGCGGACGACCCGTCGTCCGCCAACCGGGGCAGGACGGCCCTGTGGCTGGCCCGCAACCGCCCCGTCGAGGCACTGGCGCCCCTGGCCACCGCCCTGATCACCGACCCCGTGCCGACCGTCCGGGGCGCCGCGGCGAAGGCGCTCGGCCTGATCGGGGACCCGACGGTGGTCCCGGCCCTGAAGGCGACCGTGACGGGTGACGCGGACCCGGTGGTGCGCGGCACCGCGGCCAACACGCTGGGCAAGCTCGGGGACCGGACCACGGTGGCGACCCTGCAGGCGGTGCTGGAGAAGGACGAGGACCCCGTGGTGCGCGCCTCGGCGGCCACCGCGCTGGGGAGGATCGGGGACCGCTCCGGGGTGACGGCCCTCAAGGCGGCGCTGGAGGGCGACGCCGACTCCGTGGTGCGCGGCTCGGCGGCCAATGCGCTGGGGTTCCTCGGGGACCGGTCCACGGCCCCGGCGCTGCGTGCCGTGGTGGAGGGGGACGAGGACCCCGTGGTGCGCGGCTCCGCGGCCACCGCGCTGGGGCGGCTGGGGGACCGGTCGGCGGTCGCGGTGCTCGGCGCGGCGGCGCAGCGCGATCCCGACGAGGGGGTGCGCGGATCCGCCGTGCACGCCCTGGGGCGGCTCGGCGACGGGTCGGCGGCCCCGGTGCTGGGCGCCGTGATGGAGGCCGACACCAACTCCTGGGTCCGGGGCGCCGCCGCCAACGCGCTGGGCGGGCTCGGGGACGCCTCGGTGCTCCCCGGGCTGCGCAGGGTCGTCGAGGACCCTGCCGAGGACTTCACCACCCGCGGCTCCGCCGTGTGGTCGATCGGCGCGCTCGCCACCGAGCCCCAGCTCTGGCTCATCCCCTTCGCCGAGTCCGCCCGCGGCTACAGCGGGTCCGACGTGTCGTCGGCGCGGAAGTTCCGCGGGACGATCGTCAACCTCCTGGCCCGGCAGGCCGCCCACGAGGACGTCCGGCACTGGCTCAACCGGGTCGCCCGGCTCGACTCCGACCCGTTGAACCGGACGGAGGCCGTCCGGGGCCTCGCCCAGGCCAACGTCATCAGCAGCGAGCTGATCCGGTTCCTGATAGATCCGGAGAAGCCCCGCAGCGACAAGCGCAAGCGGGACACCGACAACGGCGTGCTGGGCAGCGCGGGGGCGGCCGCGCTCTGGATGTACGGCTACAACGAGAAGCTCGCCGACCACCTCCTGCCCTCCGTGGCCCGGCTGCTGACCGACGAGGCCACGTGGAGCGGCACCGTCAACGCGGTGCTCTCACCGCTCGCCGTACTGCCCCTGGACGTGTCCCAGCGGATCATCCGGGTGTTGGAGGAGACGGCCGCGGAGTGCGGGGGCCGCCCGTTCCTGGAACGCCGGCTGGTGCCCTACGCGCGGCTCAACGAATGGCGGCAGGCCGTGCGCGGCGACATGCAACGGCTCAGACAGAGACCCGAGGAGATCATGGCAGGCTTTCGGCCCGGACCGGCCGCGGCGGAGCCGGCGGACCCGTCCGCGGGGGAGTTCGACGTCGCCGTCCTCACCGCGATCCAGGTGGAGTTCCGTGCACTGCTGGACGAGGTGAAGCAGCGGGGGATCCCGGTGGTGAAGGTGCAGAAGGGGAGCAGGTACTACCGCACCTTCACCCTGCCGGGGAGCCAGGGGCCCGTCCGGGTCGTCGCGGCCAAGGCCACCGACAAGGGCGGCCAGGCGGCGGCCGCCCTCACCCAGGCGGTGATGGCCGATTTCGACAGCTCGCTGCTGCTGCTGGTCGGCGTCGCCGGTGGTTTCGCCGAACGCGGCGTGCGGCTCCACGACGTCCTCTTCGGGAAGGTCGTCCACAACTACGACCCCGAGCGTCTGCAGGCCGACGGCGCGGGCAACCGCCAGCAGCCCTACCGGACGGACGAGCAGCTGCTCCGGCTGGTGCAGGACCTCCACGTGGACGGCGACCTGGACGACGCGCTCGACGGGCACCGCCTGCACGTGAAGGACTACGCCAGCGGGGAGAAGGTGGTCGCCTGGGAGGACGCGCCGCTGCGCCGGGCCATGCTCGCCATGTCCACCGACGTGTACGGCATGGAGACCGAGGCCCACGGGGTCCTGCACGCCGTGTACGAGAGGGACAAGGCGGGTGCCCACGTCAACGCGGGCATCGTCAAGTGCATCAGCGACCTCGGGGACGAGGCCATGCGGGAGGACAAGGAGACCAAGCAGGAGCAGGCCGCCGGGATCGCGGCCCGGGTCGCCCTGGACGTGCTCTCCCACTTCTACCGACCCGTAGGGGAGGGGTAGGGGACGGGGGAGGGGCCCTCCGGGGGACGGGGAAGGGCCTGCGTACACCCGGAGGAGGACCTGCGGCCCGTCCGGTACGGCCTTTGGGGTGATGTGCCCGGCCCGCTCGGGAGCCTACCGTTGAAGGCATGAGCACCGTACACGTCACGGCGCCGCGAGTGCCGAACCAGAAGTCCGCCCCTGCCCGCCCCGCGGGCGCCACCGCCACTGCGGCCACCGGCCCCGGCCGGCGCCGCAGCCCGCTGAAGACCGCCGTCCGCAACGTCGGCATCGCCCTCGACACCGCCGCGCGCGTGGTCTTCCTCGGGCGCGACGGCGTCAAGTACTGAGCGTTGCCGGGGGTTACAACACGTCGTCCGCGTCGATGATGCGGTAGGCGTAGCCCTGCTCGGCCAGGAAGCGCTGCCGGTGGGCGGCGAAGTCCTGGTCGACGGTGTCGCGGGCCACCACCGAGTAGAAGTGCGCCGCGTGGCCGTCCGCCTTCGGGCGCAGTACGCGGCCCAGGCGCTGGGCCTCCTCCTGGCGGGAGCCGAACGTGCCGGAGACCTGGATGGCGACGGTCGCCTCCGGCAGGTCGATGGAGAAGTTGGCGACCTTGGAGACCACCAGGACGCTGATCTCCTTGGTCCGGAAGGCCTCGAACAGCTTCTCGCGCTGGGCGTTGCTGGTCTCGCCCTTGATCACCGGGGCGTCCAGGGCCTCGCCGAGCTCGTCCAGCTGGTCGATGTACTGGCCGATGATCAGCGTCTGGTCCTTCTCGTGCTTCTTGACCAGCGCCTCCACCACCCGCCGCTTGGTGGCGGTGGTGGCGCAGAAGCGGTACCGCTCCTCGGGCTCGGCGGTCGCGTAGGCGAGCCGCTCGGAGTCGGTGAGGGTGACCCGGACCTCGCAGCAGTCGGCGGGCGCGATGTAGCCCTGCGCCTCGATCTCCTTCCACGGGGCGTCGAAGCGCTTGGGGCCGATGAGCGAGAAGACGTCGCCCTCGCGGCCGTCCTCGCGGACCAGGGTGGCGGTCAGGCCGAGCCGGCGGCGGGCCTGGAGGTCGGCGGTGAACTTGAACACCGGCGCGGGCAGCAGGTGCACCTCGTCGTAGACCACCAGGCCCCAGTTGCGGGCGTCGAACAGCTCCAGGTGGGCGTAGACGCCCTTCCGCTTGGTCGTCATCACCTGGTAGGTGGCGATGGTGACCGGGCGGATCTCCTTCTTCGTCCCGCTGTACTCGCCGATCTCGTCCTCGGTCAGCGAGGTGCGCTTGACCAGTTCGTGCTTCCACTGCCGGGCCGAGACGGTGTTGGTGACCAGGATGAGCGTGGTCGACTTGGCCTCGGCCATGGCGGCGGCGCCGACCAGCGTCTTGCCGGCGCCGCAGGGCAGCACCACGACGCCCGAGCCGCCGTGCCAGAAGCCCTCGACGGCCTGCGCCTGGTACGGGCGCAGCTGCCAGCCGTTCTGGTCCAGCTCGATCGGGTGTGCCTCGCCGTCCACGTAGCCGGCGAAGTCCTCGGCGGGCCAGCCGAGTTTGAGCAGCACCTGCTTGATCTGGCCGCGCTCGGACGGGTGGACGACGACGGTGTCCGGGTCCACCCGGGCGCCGACCAGCGGGACGATCTTCTTGGAGCGCAGCACCTCCTCCAGCACCGGGCGGTCCGTGGTGGTGAGCACCAGGCCGTGGGTGGGGTGCTTGGAGAGCCTGAGCCGTCCGTAGCGCGCCATGGTGTCGGCCACGTCGACCAGCAGTGCGTGCGGGACGGGGTAGCGGGAGTACGTCACCAGGGCGTCGACCACCTGCTCGGCGTCGTGCCCGGCCGCGCGCGCGTTCCACAGCCCGAGCGGGGTCACCCGGTAGGTGTGCACGTGCTCGGGCGCGCGCTCCAGTTCGGCGAACGGCGCGATGGCGCGGCGGCAGTCGGAGGCCTTGGGGTGGTCGATCTCCAGGAGAAGAGTTTTGTCGCTCTGGACGATGAGCGGTCCGTCGTTCACGCGGGGGAGCCCTCCACTGGCTGACAGGTCTGTCGGGACGCAGACCCTCCAGTGTCGCGCATCCGGCGGGGAAGGCGGGAGGCCGCCCGGGCGGGGGCTACTTCCACTCGAACACCGTGGCGCTGTTCTTGCCGTCGGCGGTGGAGTCGAACTCGAAGACGCCGGCGATGCCGTTCAGGCGGGAGAACTGGGGGGACGCGGTGGTGAAGTAGACCGAGCCGCGGTACGAGACGCCGCCGCCCTCGGTGAAGTGGCCGACGCCGCTGCCGTGCCAGGTGATGGTCTGGCCGTCGGCGGTCATGTCGACGCCCTGGCCCTCACCGAACAGCGTGCCGTCGGCGTGGAGTTCCGACTCGTAGGTGGCGAACTCCGTGACCGGGGTGCCGAGGACCTCTCCCGTGCCCTGGAACGAGACCTCGACCACCGGGCCCTCGCCGCCGGCGAGCACCCGCCGGACGGTGTCCTGGCTCCGAATCTCCGCTATCCGATCGCCGAGCATGGTGACTCCTTCCGGAAACCCCCCTCTCCTCCGGACTACGCCGGGCCGGCGGGGTCGTCAACCGCAGGGCTGTGACCAGTGCGGGCGTCGCTTCGTTAGAGCAGGTCATGAACAAGTCGAAGCGTGCCCTCACCGCTCTCGCCCTCCTCGGTTCGGCCTTCGCCGCGACCGCCTCCTCCGCCGGCTCCGCCCACGCCCTCGCGGGCGTCGGCGAGGGCCCGGGCGGGCTGCTCGCGTCCCCCGCCTTCCTGATCGCCGACCTGGCCGGCGCCCCCGAGCTGCCGGTCGGCAAGGACCAGATCGGCACGCTGGCGGACAAGGCGGTCAAGGAGAAGGTGAAGGAGGCCCAGCAGGGCCACTGATCCTGCGGTCACTCCTCCAGTTCGGCCACGCCGGTGATCCGGTGCAGGGCGAAGGTGCGCAGCTCGTCGGCGTGGTGGTCGAAGGCGGTGACGAAGCCGCCCTCGACCTTGACCGGGTCGATGATCCGCTGGCTGGAGAGCCCCTCGGCGTTGAGGTAGCCGATCCACATCCGCTCGCCGAGCAGCACGGCCGTCTGCAGTGCGGCGAGGGTCTCGGCGGCCGGGGTGCGCGGGAGTTGGCGCGGGTCGGGGGTGTGCTCGCGGCGGACGGCGGTGGCGGCGCGGTCACCCGCCCGGATGGCCTTGATGGCGGCGGCGAGCAGGGTGTCGTCGGGCGTGGGCGGGCCGTCCGGGACGGGGACGGGGGCTGTGCGCGGCGGGGTGCGGTGGCTGTCCGGCCGGGTGATCAGCACGTCGCCCTCGGCGGACTCGGCGGCGGGCGCGTAGCCCATGCCGCGCAGGGCCGCGAGCAGCACGTCCGGTGCGGCCTGGGCGGCGAGGACGGTGGGGGCGAGCAGGCGCAGCCGCAGGTCGACGGAGCGGCGGTCGGCCAGGACCTCGTTCAGCAGCGCCGGGTCGTCGCAGCGCAGGTACGAGGAGGCGGCGCCGACCCGCAGGATGCCGTGCCGCCGGGCGACGTCGTCGATCAGGTAGGCGAGCGGCTGCGGGACGGGCGTGCGCGAGTGCTGTTCCAGGAAGGCCCGGAGGTCGGCGGCGGTGCGGCCGGCGTCGAGGGCCCGGCGGACGGACGCGGTGGTGAACCGGTAGACGGTGGCGCCGCCCTTGGACTCGATGTCGGCGCAGAGCGCGAGCGCCTGGGCGAGCGGGGTGAGCAGGGGGCCGGGGGCGATCGCGGTGAGGTCCGGCTGGAGGATCACGTGGTCCAGCGGCTGCGGCAGCAGCGGGGCCAGCACCTCGGCCGGGTCGGCCTCGGCGGTGAGCAGTGCGCGGGCGGGGGAGGCGAGGGCGCCGCGGCCGGTGACGCCGAGCAGTTCGGCCTCGGCGAGGGTCCAGGCCGTGAGGTCGTCGCGCAGGTCGTGGGCCTGCCCGGCGGGCTCCTGCCCCGCGTGGGCCTGGCCGGTGTGGGCCTGCCCGGCGGGGCCCTGGCCGGTGGCGTGGGCCTGGCCGGTGACCGGGCCGCCGCGCAGCGGGCGCTGCCAGCGCAGGGTGGGCAGCAGTTCGCCGGCGGTGGCGGCGGTGCCGGGCGGCAGTTCGGCGAGCAGGGCGAGGGCCGCGCGGCGGACCGACGGGGCCAGGGTGCGGTCCAGCTCGGGGCCGAGCGCGGCCCGCGCCTTGCCCTTGCCGTCCGGGGAGCCGGTGAGGGCGGCGACGCGGGTGGCGGTGAGCCAGCCGCCGGCCAGCACCTCCCAGCGGTCGGCGGTGTCCTGCTGGAGCCAGCCGTCGTACGCCGGGGTGGGCGCCCAGCGCTCGTCGGCCTCACCGTCGGGGGCCAGCAGGCCGCAGGTGTGGGCGAGTTCGAGCCAGAAGGCGGTCTGCTGCTCGGTGGTCTCCAGGGCCTGCGCGGTGCGCTTGAGGTCGCGGACGCCGAGGCCGCCGGCGCGCAGGGTGGGCGGCGGGTTGAGGCCCCAGAGGTCGAGCAGCTCCTCGACGATCCGGACGGCGGTGTACGCCTGCCCGGCGGCGGCCTTGTCCACAGCCTGTGGATCGCGCGGGGCGGCGGCCGGGGCCGGCTCCGGCTGGACCGGCTCGACCACGCGGTGGGTGCGGCCGCCGCGCAGGTGCAGGGCGAGTTCGCGGGGCAGGACGACGCTGCCGGGGCTGCTGGGCAGCAGCAGACCGCGGGCCAGCAGCCACTCGACCGGGCTCTGCGCGTCCTCGGCGGTGACCGGCCGGGTGGCGTCCGGGACGGTGCCGGTGGGCGGGCCCCAGACCAGCCGGTCCAGCAGCCGCAGCGCCGGTTCGGGGGCGGTGGCGAGCAGGGCGTCGCAGCGGGCGCGGTCGCCGAGCAGCGCGGTGAGCGCGGCGACGGCCGTCACCGGGTCCGGGGTGGCGGGCTGCCCGGCCGAGGCGAGCAACTGCTGGAGCCGGGCCGGGGACATGCCGGCGGTGGCGTCGGCCAGGGTCGGGCCGAGGCCGGTGCGGCCGGGGTTGGCGGCGGTGGGCGCGAGCGCCTCGCGGGCCGCGATGACCAGGCGCAGCCCGTTCTCCGGCCCCCAGAGCAGCGCACGGTCGCGCAGGGTTGCGAGCGCGCGCGGGAGGGCGGCGGTGACGGCGGCCCGGTCCGCGGTGGTCAGCGGGGTGGCGCCGGGGTGCGGCTTGACCCTGGCCGGGCCGGTGAGGAGCGCCTTCACGGTGGCCGGGGAGGCACCGTCCGGGGCGGCGGCCAGCGCCTCGGCGACCTGGAGGGTGAAGCGGTCCAGCCGCTCCAGGGCGCGCAGTGCGGAGGCGCGGGAGGAGAGCCGGGCGGCGAGCTGGGTGAGGTCGCCGGGCACGGGGTTGAGCAGGTCGGGGCGGGACCGGAGCAGGGTGGCGAGGTCGTCGTCCGCGCGGCTGCGGAGCTCGTCGGCGAGGGTGCGCGGGCCGGCGGGCGCCTTGCCGGTGCGTTGGGGGCCCTGCTGTGTGGTCATTCGACCTAGGTTAGTCGGGAGGGGGCACGGTGGGGACCGGTCGGCGTGGCCCCGGTCGGGGTGGGTACCGTCTGACCGGCGGCCCCACGACGGCCGTTGCGGCACGGGCGAGGCGGGGTGTGGGGCGAATGTCGGACGGCGAGTGGTGGCGCAAGCAGGGGCCGTGGAGCGGGCCGCCGGGGGGCGGTGACGGCGGCGCGGGCTCGGAGGGCGAGGACAGCGTGTACGCCGACGGGGCGCCTGCGGTGCCGCCGCGGCCCGCCGCTGCGCCGTCAGCTCCGCCGTCCGTCGAGCCGGTCACCGGCCCGCCTGCCGGCCCGCCGTCCGCGCCGTCGTCCGCACGTCGGCCTTCGCCGGCCGCGGATGACCCGGGCTCGCCCTGGGTGCCGCAGCCGATCGCGGACGCGGACGCCGATCCGGACGCCGTGCCGGCTCCCTTCACGGCCGTGAACGCGGGCGACTGGTCCCTCGTGTCGCTCGACTTCTCGGACGGCCCGGGCCCGGCCGTCAAGCCGATCCCCGAGCAGCGGACCGCCGCCGGGGGCGCCCCTGCGCAGACCCCGCCCACCGCCCCCGCCGCGACGCAGGGCAAGGGCAGG
Organism: Streptomyces sp. CB01881; assembly: GCF_002953255.1. GTDB lineage: Bacteria > Actinomycetota > Actinomycetes > Streptomycetales > Streptomycetaceae > Kitasatospora. Next base: position 6,123,988 of record NZ_CP026498.1, on the reverse strand, counting down.
AAGCGGAGGAAGGGCAGGGCGGAGCCCCCGCCGCAGGCCGCCATGCCCGATGCGGCGCCCGACGTCGGCGCCGGGGCCGGTCCGAAACCGTCCGCGATGGCCGGCCGGCGCCCCTCCCCGCTCCTGCTGCTGGCCGCGGTGACGCTGCTCGGCGGCGCCGTCAGCAGCCAGCTCGTGGTGATGCTGGTCGGCTGGGGGCTCGGTTACCTGTCCAGCCGGCTCACCGACTTCACCCGCAAGGTCGGCATCCTCGGCATTCCCCTGATGACGATGAGCGCCACCACCGTCTGGTTCTGGGGGAGGTCCCAGGGCCGCTGGGGCGCGGCGCTCCAGCCGGGCCAGCAGGCGGGCCAGGTCGCCTGGTCGGCCGCGCCCGGTGTGCTGCGCGTGGCCGCGGTGCTGTCGGCGCTGTTCCTGCTGGCCGTGGCGTTCAAGCGGCGTGCCCGCCCGGAGGGGTGAGCCCGCCCGGAGGGGCCCGCCCGCCCGGAGGGGCCCGCCCGCCCGGAGGGGTGAGCCGCGGGTCCGGCCGTCAGTCGTCGGCGATGGTGACCCGGCGGCGGAAGGTCTCGGGCGCGCCGAGGTGTCCGACGATCCAGGCCGCGATGGTGGCCCGGGTGGCGGTGCCCGCCCCGGGGAGCGGGCGGTCGTACGAGACGCGGGGGCCGGCGGCGGGCGGCCCGTCCTTGAGCATCGGGGCGCGGACGACGGTCCAGATCGTGTCGGAGTCCTCCAGGACCGCCTCCATCCGGGCCAGGTCGCGGTGGATCTCCCGGTAGAGCCGGTCGACCACCATCCGGGACACCACCCGCTGGGCGAACGGAAGATGGCCGGTCTCCAGCCCCGCCGAGCCCATCGCCACCAGGTGCTGCGGCCCGCCGGCCCGCGCGGCGGCCACCAGCTCCCGTGCGCCGTCCGAGAAGACGGTGGTGGCGGCCCGGCCGGTGGTGCCGAGCGTCGAGACCACCGCGTCCTGGCCGGCCAGCGGCCCGCGCAGGGAGCCGGGCCGGTGGACGTCGGCCTGCACGATGTGCGGGGTGCCGTGCGCGAACTCCGGTAGCCGGGAGGGGGTGCGGGCGACGGCCGTGACGGTGTGCCCGGCGGCCAGGGCGAGGTCGACGACCAGGCGGCCGGTGCGGCCGGCGGCGCCGACGACGGCGATTTTCATCGCGTTCCTCCTTGCGGGCGGCCCGCGAGGTCCGCTCGGGGGCCTGCCCTTGCCGATTCATTCAGACAGCCTGTATGACTGAATCTAGTGAACCACACAGCACGGCTCAAGGGAGTGATGGGACATGCGAGTTCAGTACCCCGACCTGTCCGGCAAGGTCGTCGTGATCGCCGGCGGCAGCCGCGGCATCGGCGCCGAGACCGCCCGCTCGTTCGCCCGGCAGGGTGCGGCCGTCGCCGTCCTCGGCCGGGACGGTACGGCCCTGGCCGCCGTCGAGGGCGAGCTGCGCGAGCTGGGCGCCAAGGCGCTCGGCCTGGTCGCCGACTGCACCGACGCCGCCGCGCTCGCCCGGGCCGCCACCCGGATCGAGGAGGGGCTCGGGCCGGTCGGCGTCCTCGCGGCCTTCGCCGGCGGGGACGGCTACCCGGTGCCGACCGTCCGGGAGACCGAGGAGCACTGGCGCGCCGTGCTGGACGCCAACCTCACGGCCACCTTCCTCACCGTCCAGGCCTTCCTGCCGGGCCTGTTGGAACGCGGCGCGGGCTCGGTGGTCACCATGGCCTCCACGGCCGGCCGGCTGCCCAGCGGTTCCTCCGCCGCGTACGCGGCGGCCAAGGCGGGGGTGCTGATGTACACCCGCCACCTCGCCCTGGAGCTGGCGGGGGAGGGCGTCCGGGTCAACGCGATCGCGCCCGGCGCCGTCCGGACCGAGCGGACGGCCGCCGTCATGCCGCCCGAGGTGCAGGCGGCCGTCGCCGCCGCCCACCCGCTCGGCCGGCTCGGCGAACCGGCCGACATCGCGGCGGCCACGCTCTTCCTGGCGTCCACCGCGTCCTCGTGGATCACCGGCCAGACGCTGGACGTCAGCGGCGGCCGGGTCATCGTCTGACGCCCCCGCCCAGGGCGCCGGGCCATCGGGGATACTGCCTGTTCACGAGAGGTCCGACGGCCGTTGCACCGGCGGCGGGACGAGCGAGTGGAGGCGAGCGCGATGAGCCCCCGGTCCTACCGGATGGGACAGCGGCAGGCGGACGTGGACGAGACGCGCGCGCGGATCGTCGCGGCCGCGCGGGGGCAGCTGGCCGGGACGGGCACGCTCTCGCTGGACGCGGTCGCCAAGCGGGCGGACGTCGCCCGGGCCACCGTCTACTACCAGTTCGGCTCGAAGACGGGCCTGCTGGAGGCGGTCTGTGACGCGCTCGCGGCCGAGGGCGGGATGGCGCGGCTCGCCGAGGCGTTCACGCTGCCCGGGCCCTGGCCGGCGGTGGACCGTTTCGTCGAGGTGATGGGCGGCTTCTGGGCGGTGGACCGGGTCTGCACCCGCCGGCTGCGCGCGCTGGCCGCGCTGGACGAGGAGGTGGGCCGGGTCATCGCCGCCCGCGACGCCCGCCGCCGCGAGGGCGCCCGGGTGCTGGCCGCCCGGCTCGACGGCGCACCGCAGGACGCGGCCGCGCTGCTGTTCGTCCTCACCGGCTTCGAGACCTTCGACGCGCTGGCCGGCGAGACGGCCGGCCCCGACGGTGACCTGCGGACGGCGGTCCCGGCCGTCACCCGGCTGGTCCGGAGCGCGCTGGGCGGGCCTGCGGCCTGACGGGGCGCAGGCCCGCGCGGGCGTCCGGGACGGGGCTCAGGCGGACGCGGCGGCCGGGGCCGGGGCCCACTGCGGGTCGCGGCCCGAGGCGGCCAGCGCGCGGTCGAGCGGCGAGGCCCCGGCGGGCACGGCGACAGGGCCGGCGAACCCGTCGTACTGGCGGAAGAGCCCGGCGAACTCCTCGACGATCCCGAGAACCGCCCCGGCCAGTTCGTCCCCGGCCCCGGTCGGCTGGCCGGTCGCGCGGGCGACGTCCCACCCGTGCAGCACCAGCTCCAGGACCAGCATCCGGGCGATGGCGGCGGCGGGCATCGGCGACCCGCCCAGGTCCACGTCGCCCTCCCAGACCGCCGGGTCGGCCCAGGCCGCGACGGCCCGCTCCAACTGGGCGGCGTAGGCGTCGGCCCAGGCGGTGTCGGCGGTGAAGTCGCGCTCGACGAGGTCCTGCGGCAGGTCCTTGCGCAGGGCCCGGTGTTCCAGGCCGTGGGAGGTGTAGAGCACCCAGTGGTTGACCAGCGTCCGGGTGTCGAAGCCGGTGCAGGGGGTGGGGCCGTCCAGCTGCTCCGGGCGGACGCCGCGGGCGATGCGCGCGGCCTCCGCGGCGGCCTGAGCCATGAGGGGGTGGAGTGCATGACCGTTCATGGCCCGATCCTGCGCCGGGTGGCGGCGCCTGGTCTTGAAGAAACGCGACGGCGGGGGACCGTCCTGTGGGAGGCACGTCCTAGCCTGGCGGCATGAACGGTCCTGATCTCGGCCGCGGGGTGCTCCACCCCGGACGGGCGGCGGGCGTGGTCCACCTGGACCGGTACGGGCCCGCCCCCGGGCTGGCGCGCCTGGTCGAGTTCTACTGGCTGGTCCGGTGGGACCGCCGCGGGCTGCCCGCCCACGAGCAGAAGGTGCTCGCCCACCCCAACGTCCACCTGGTGTTCGAGGCCCCGCGGGCGCGCGTCTACGGGGTCGACCGGTCGCTGTTCGTACGCCGGCTGGAGGGCGCGGGGCACGTGCTGGGGGTCAAGTTCCGGCCGGGCGGCTTCCGCCCGTTCACCGACCGCCCGGTGGCCGGGCTCGCCGACCGGTCGGTGCCGGCGGCAGGGATCTTCGGACCCGCCGTCGACCTGCTCAACGAGCAGGTGCTGTCCGGCGCTCCGGAGCCGGCCGCACTGGTGGACGCCTTCCTGCTCGCCCGGCTGCCCGCCCCGGTGGCGGACCGTCAGGCGGAGCTCGCCGCTGCGATGGTCGAGCGCGTCACCGGCTCGCCGGACCTGCGCCGCGTCGACGAGCTGGCCGTCGAGTTCGGCGTCACCGTCCGCCAGGTGCAGCGCCTCTTCGCCGAGTACGTCGGCGCGGCGCCCAAGTGGGTGCTGCGGCGGGCCCGGCTGCACGAGGCCGCCCGGCGCGCCGACCGGGGGGCGGACGTGGACTGGGCCGCGCTGGCCGCCGAGCTCGGGTACGCCGACCAGGCCCACTTCACCCGCGACTTCACGGCGGCGGTGGGCCTCTCGCCGGCCCGCTACGCCGGGGGCCGGTGAGGGGGCGGCTCAGCCCAGCTCGTGCGCGGCCATCAGCGCGCGCAGCAGCCCCGGGAACGCCTCCTCGAACTCCTCCCGGCGCAGCGCGTTCATCCGCGAGGTGCCGACGTAGTACTGCCGGATGAGCCCGGCCTCGCGCAGCACGTGGAAGTGGTGGGTGGCGGTGGACTTGCTGACCGGCAGCTCGATCGTGCCGCAGGCGAGGTCCTCGCCGGCGGCGTACAGCCCGCCGACGATCAGGCGGCGCACCGGGTCGACCACGGCCTCCAGGACCTGCTGGAGGGTGACCTCCCGGAGGTCCGGGTGGGGCGGGGTGCGGTCCCGCTGTCCGCTGCGCCGTGTGGTCGCCATCTCTCTCTCCGATCTCCGGGGCTCGTCGTACGAGGGTGGCCAGAGTACGGCCTGCATCGAAGTACGACAGCCATCGAAGTTTGACAGCTGACGTACTTTCAGGTTCAGTGATCTGCGGCGGTCGACGGTTCCCGGGCCGCCGTCAGCGATCGGAAGGGGCGGGCGCGATGGCCAGGACGGTGCGGTTCCACGAACACGGCGGGCCGGAGGTGCTGCGGCTGGAGGACGCGGAGGCCGGCGCGCCCGGCCCCGGCGAGCTGCTGATCCGGGTGGACGCGATCGGGCTCAATCGGGCCGAGGTGATGTTCCGCAGCGGCGTCTACATCGAGCCGGTCCGGGAGTTCCCCGCCCGGCTCGGCTCCGAGGCCGCGGGTGTGGTCGAGGCGGTCGGCCCGGACGCGGCCGGCTTCGAGCCCGGCCAGGCGGTCAGCGTGGTGCCCGCGTTCTCGATGAACGACTACGGCGTCTACGCCGAGCGCGCGGTCGTTCCGGCGGCGGCGGTGGTCCACCGTCCCGAGGGGCTCGACGCGGTGACGGGCGCGGCGGTCTGGATGCCGTACCTGACCGCCTACGGCGCACTGGTCGACGTGGGCGGCATGCGTGCCGGGGACACCGTGGTGATCACCGCCGCCTCCAGCAGCGTCGGCCTGGCCGCGATCCAACTCGCCCACCGGGTGGGGGCGGTGCCCATCGCCACCACCCGGACGCAGGCCAAACGGGAGGCCCTGCTCAAGGCGGGCGCCGCCGCGGTGATCGTCACCGAGGAGGAGTCCGTCGTCGACCGCGTGCGCGAACTGACCGGCGGGCGGGGTGCCGAGTTCGTCTTCGACGCCGTGGCCGGCCGCGGCGTGCTCGACCTGGCCAGGGCGGTCGCCTCCGGCGGCACCCTGTTCCTGTACGGCGCGCTCAGCGGCGAGCCGACGCCCTACCCGGGGTTCGAACTCGGCATGCCGGCGCTGAACATGCGCACGTACACGCTGCACGAGATCACCAGGGATGGTGAACGCCTGCGCCGGGCGGAGGCGTTCGTCGCCTCGGGGCTGCGCAGCGGGGCGTTCACGCCGGTGGTGGACAGGGTCTTCGATCTGGCCGAGGTCGCGGAGGCACACCGGTACATGGAGGCGGGCAACCAGCTGGGCAAGATCGTGGTGACCGTCGGCCACTGACGCTTGGCGGAAGGACGACGGCCCCCTCGCGCGGTTCGCGCGAGGGGGCCGTCGTGCAGGTCGCCGGATTGGCTGAATAGGGCGTTTCGGCGCCGCAGGGCAGAGGGAGAAACTTGGAGAAATCACGATCCGGAGGAGGCTGCCATGAGGCTGCGGTTCGTCGGAAGCAACAGTGGTGGAGGCGGATGCCCGGCCGTCTACGAGACCGACCGGGACACGGTTGTCGTCCAAGGTTGGAAGATCGATCCCGATGACCAGGCGTACGCCGACGTACGCGATCTGGCCGACAACGAGGACGTTCTCGAAGTACCCCGGGAGCTGCTGGAGCGGTTCGCGCCGAGGGCCAGGCCCCGCGCGTCCGAGCTGGTCGCCGGCGAGGCGTTCGACGCGCTGTTCACCGGCTTCGCGCACACTGCGCGGCGGTTGGAGACCCGCACCCATCTACGACATCGAGAACGAGCGTGAGTCCTTCGACCAGTTCCTGAGCGGTGGGGACGTCGACCTCGGCTGGTTCGCCCCGTGGCTCGACACCATGCGCGCGCAGACCGCTGTGGGCAAGACCGTGGCCCGGGTGCGGGTCGTGCCGCCCGAGCTGACCGATTACTTGCGGTACGAGCTCCACCTCGCCGAGAGCAACACCGCGGCCGGCGAGGACATCCGCTACCTGGATCGCGTGACCGCCAACAGCCTGTGCCTGCCGACCGGGACTTCTGGTTGTTCGACTCGCACACCCTCGCCGTCCTGCACTTCACCGACGCGGGCGAACTGCTCGGGGCCGAGATCGTCACCGATCCGGTCGTGGTGGTTGAACACGCCCGCTGGTTGGATGCGGCGTTCCACCACGCGCAGCCGTACCGATCGTTCGTCAAGGAGCATCCTCCGCGTTGAGCACTGCACGACAGGGCGTCCACGAGGCCCGCGAAGAGCTGGGTGAACGCCTCCGTGCGATCCGTGCGGCCGCCGAGATCGACGGCCGCACGCTGGCGCAGCGGCTGGGCTGGCCGCCGAGCAAGGTGTCCAAGATCCAGCTCGGCCGCCAGGCGCCGACCGCCGATGACATCCGCGCATGGACCGCCGCCTGCGGCTGCCCCGGCGCCGCAGGCGAGCTGCTGGTACTGCTGAGGGATCTCGACAGCCGGTACGCGGAATGGCGACGCCAACTGCGGGAGGGCCATGCGGTCGTGCAGCGATCGTGGGCCGAGACCGAGGCGGCGGCGGACACCATCCGCGTGTTCGAGCCGTGTTGGGTTCCCGGCCTGTTGCAGACGGCCGACTACGCCGCCGCCCGGTTTCGCGAGCACGCCCGACTGAATGACAGCCCGCCCGACACGGAGGCCGCGGTCGCCGCCCGCCTGGCGAGACAGGAGGTGCTGTACTCGCCGGGCCGCAAGCGCTGGCACATCCTGCTGACCGAGGCCGCACTGAGATACGGCCTCGCGCCGGCGTCGGTGATGCGCGCCCAGATCGAACGCCTGGTGTCGGCCACGGCCCTGCCGGCCGTCCGGCTGGGCGTCGTGCCCTTCGGTGCGCGTCTGCCGGTCTCCCCTGCGCACGGTTTCTGGATCTTCGACGACCAGCAGGTGATCGTGGAGGTCGTCAGCGCGGAACTGCGGCTCAGCCTGCCCGAGGAAGTCGTGCAGTACCGCAAGGTCTTCGACCTGCTCGCACCGAGCGCCCTGTACGACGCGGACGCCCGCAGGCTTCTCCTTGCCGTGGTACAGACATGGATCTGAGAAATCATCAGAAATTTGATGGCCGATCCAACAGGGCCACGCCACCGTGGTAGCTCAGAACACTCTCCTGGAGACACAGCGTAGCCAGGAGCGTCGTGTTCCAGCCACCGGCCCCTGGAGGAGCACATGACCACCACCACTACCGAGCTGGTCGAGCTCGGCGGTTCTTCACGATCGCCGGCCGCCAACTGGCTGCCGGCGACAGTGCGCCGGAGATGTTCTCGGGCGCGATCGATGCCGCCTGGCACCGCCTCGCGGAGGACATCGACGCGCACGCGGAGTTCACCACTGTCCACGCCGGGCGTCGTCTCACCCACGTGCGGGGTGCCGGTACCGGGCACATCACCTGGGTCGCCGCATACGAGGAGGCGTTCGGGCCGCTGCCGGAGGTGTGGTTCACCAATGGGGACGGCACCGTCGACAGCGCCGCCCACAACCGGTACCGCGAGACCGGGCAGGTGTGGGCGTCGTGGAACTGCAGCCCGGCCGGTGGTGGGGACGACGTCTGCGCCGAGCCGGCAAGGTGACCAGCGCCGCGCACACGGAGCCCTCGCCCCAGGCGGGGGCTCTGCGCCTTCACCAGCCCCGCGCCGCAACTTCGAGCGTGGGCTGCCGGCCTTTCCCAGGAGGAGCTGAGTTGATCGACGGGATCCGGGAACTGGTGGAGAAGTACACCGGTCCCCTCACCGGGGCCGAGCGGATCACAGACCGGCGGGGCGTCCAGGTCTGGCGGGTGACGGCTGCGGGTGGTCCTGATGCGTGGGTGGGGCAATCGCTCGCCGTCAAGATCGCCACTTCCGGCGATGAACGTCAGGCGCTCGCCTCTCGCCGTGAACTCGCCGTTCTGCGTGCCATCGCCCGCCAGTCCCGCTCTGCCCGGACACGGCTGATCGACGGTGACGGCTTCACCGTCACGCCGTGGTTCGGGGGCCCGTCAACATGGGAGCTGTTCGGCGCCGCACGCAGAGACAGCGTGGCGGGAGCCGAGGCGCGGCGCGGGATGCTCGACGGCGGTGCGCAGTTCTGCCGGGCGGTTGCCGATCTGCACCACCTGGGATGGGTGCACGCCGACCTCCAGGCAGCGCACTGCATCCACACGGCCGATGGGGCCCAGCTGATCGACTTCGCGAACGCGCAGGGGCCGCGCCCGCTGCCGGAGACGGAATTGAACGGTGAGTTCGCAGGCGGTATGGCTCACCCGGAGGCTCCCGAGCTCGCTGCAATGCTCGCCCTCGGTCGTCCTGCGGTGCCGACGTACGCGAGCGATGTGTACGCACTCGCGGCATCGTTGTGGACGGCGGCCACAGGACGTTGGCCGCTCGACTACTCGGCGGCTGGGGTGGGTCCGCAAGCCGCGACTCAGGCAGAACTGCGGGCCGCAATCGGCGCGGGTGCGGTGCCCCTTGATAGGCGAGGGGCGGCGTGGCCCGAACTGTTGGACGCACTCACCCCGGCGCTCGACCCCCAGCCGCGCAACCGGCCGACGGCCACCCAGCTCGCCGAGTGCCTGGACTCCCTGTAGATGGCTGAGAGTTCCAAGGCGGCCCCTTGCTCAAGGCTTGAGCAAGGGGCCGCAGGATTTCAGGGGGACGGGGTGGCGCGGGAGCCGAACTCGCCGCCTTCCGGAGGCTGCGTTGCCTGACCGCGTCCAACGATCGGGACGTGGGTGGGTGCACTGGTGTCATGGGGCGAGTGTCTGAGGAGTGGGAAGTCGGATCGGCTGACTTCCCACTCCGGCGTTGATCTCAGTGGAGCGGGGCGGCGTGGTGGTCGAACTCGCCGGCCTTGACGCCCTGGAGGAGCCTGGCGAACTTGGTGGGGGTGGTGCGGACGATGATGTCGCCGCAGTCGGACTCGCGGAGTTCGACCTGCCCGTCGAGGTTGCGGACCTCGACGCAGTTGGCCTGGTCGCCACTGAAGCTTGATTTCTGCCAGTTGAGCTGAGCCATGATCGTCTCCCTTAGAGCGTGTAGCGGATGTGCTGAATCAATCCCCACGAGTCGTGTTCGACGCGTGATTGCAGGGCACGGGAGTTGTCCAGCGCCGGGAGTGCGAGGGACTTGAGGCGCTCGAACTTCGCACGGTACGCATCAACGGCCTCCGGCTCTCCCAGATACGCGGAGCCGCCCGGGTGCTCCATCAGTACCGTGTCGAGATCACTGTGCGGGCCGCGCACAATCATGAAGGAAGTATCGGTGGATACGTACTCGGTGCAGCGGAACGGCAGGACCTGAATCGTGACGTGAGGGAGTTCGCTGACCGCTACCAGGTAGTCCAGTTGTTCTCTCATCACAGCGGGGCCGCCGAAGAGCGAATGCAGAGCTGCTTCGTGGATCACGGCGTGGAACGGTAGTGCTGCGGTGCCGCTTATGGCTCGTTGGCGATGGCGGCGGAACTCGACCTTCTTCACATCGTTGTCAAGAATGATCTCGCTATAGCGAGGGACTTGAAGAAGACCGGGGATCAGGAGGGTCTCGTAACTGTCGAGGGACCTCGCGGTCGATTCGGACTCTGCGAGATCCAGCGCTGAGGGGTGGACGAATCCCTTGTACTTGGTCCACCAGCCCTTGCCGTCACTGAGTCCCATCTCCCGGAGTGCAGCTGCATAGGTCTCATCCGTGTGACCGTAGGACGCCAGCAAGGTAGCCAGCCGCACCGGATCCAACCCGGTGCGGCCGGCTTCGATGTGGCTCAGCTGCGGCCCACCCATCCCAACGAGTGCGCCGGCGTCCTTGACGGCCATGTCAGCCGCTTCGCGGAGCCGCCTCAGTTCTGCGCCGAACCGGCGCTGCCGCTCGCTGACTTGGGTCCTGAGTGCCAAGGATCGTCCTTCCGTATCGAAGCAGTCTCCCGCCCCGAACTCCCCCCACCACCCACCACCCCCACCCCCGGCCGGCACCGCACCACCCCCACTCGCGGCCGGCACCGCATACCCGGCTGAGCAGTCCACGCGAAGGCCCCCGCCCACCCCGGGCGTGGGCCTCGCCGCGCGAACCACCGCTCTCAGCCACCGTCGCGCAGCGCCTCACCGTCCGAGTTCGGAGCCAACGGCGGTCATGCGACCCCGGCTCAGCTGGCCTTCAGACGCTCCAGGAGCTCCGGGACGCCGTCCACGTTGCGGTAGGGCTTGAAAGCTGGAGCAAGCTCGCGGATGAGGGCGACGCACCGTGGGGCGCCGATGCGCACGGCAAGGTCGAGCGATTCGGTGGTGACGGCGAGCGCCTGCTCGATTTCGTTCGACTGGAGGTACCCCTTGGCCTGGTAGGTCAGGAAGATCCCGCGCGTCTTGTCTCTGGCTCGGGGCAGCAGTGCGAGGCCTTCGGCCATCAGCGTGTGGGCCTCGCCGGTGCGGCCGAGATCAAGAAGGCACTGGCCGGAGTCCACGGCGAGGTCGGCCGGGCCCATCCACGAGCACCAGCCCGGGGCCGGGTCGGCAGCCTCCACAGCGAGGGCGGCCTCGGCATCCGACAGGTCGCGGTGGCAGGCGGAGCGGTCGCCCAGGGCTGCGTGGGCCCTGGCCCGGCGCAGGAACAGCAAGGACCGGGCGGTTGGATGCCCGGTGCCGGACAGCGCGTATCCGAGCTGGTCCACTGAGACCTTGGGTCTGCCCATCCAATTCGACTGATAGGCGAAGTCGGACAGCACTCCGGCGCCGAGGTCGCGGTCACCGGCGGCGTGCGCCGACTGGAGGGCCGCGCCCCACAGCTTTCCGGCTGCCCAGTGCTGGCCTTGGTCGAACCGGTGCCAGCCACAGGTGGCGGCGAGGGAGGCAGCCAGCAGGTGGAGCCTCTGGCCGGCACTCTCGCTGTATCGCCCGTCCTCGATCAGGTCCGTGACTGTGGCGAGGTGGGCATCCATCAGCCGGATGGTGTGCTGGCGTTGTTCGGTGGGCAGGGCAGCCAGCCTCCCACTGGTGTCCTCCAGCCAGTCCACGAGTTCGGTGTCCACCTGCTGGCCGTCGAGGGCTGAGGCGAGCCGATTGGGCTCGATCGCGGCCCACTGGGCGGCAAGGCCGGCCAGTGAGATGGCGCTGTAAGTCATGAAGCTGCGGCGGTCCATGGTGGCTCTCTGGGCATCTCGGAGTGCTTGAACGTTGTAGCCGGCCCCCAGCGGCAGCGGTTCGTCGCGTCCGGGCAACCAGTAGGGCCAGCCGTACGCCTCCGTGTCGGAGACCGGAACGTCGAAGGCTTCGGCGAGCAGGAGCTGGGTGTCGAGGCTCGGAGTCTTGCGCCAGTTCTCCCACCGGCTGACGGCGGTCTTGTCAGCGCCGGAGCGAAGTCCGTGGCGGCGGGCGGTCCGGTCGAGTCGGGCGACGAGGTCGCCCTGTGACCAGCCGCGCAGTTCGCGCGCGAAGGCGAGGGGGTGCCGGATCAGGTCGTCCACGGGCCAATCCCATCATCGACAGTGACCGCGAGCCTACTGCCAGCGAGCGCGGGACAACCCCGGGACTACAGACAACGACTGTTCAGTGACTGTCTGTTGGGCTGTACTCGACACGCATCGACAAGTTTTCTGGCGAAGCGGAAGGAGTCTGCTCATGAAGCGACGCGCTGCGGTCATCGGCCTCGGCCACCAGGCGCGGGAGGACCACCTGCCCGGCCTACTCGGCTCGGGCAGGGCCGAGCTGGTCGCGGTCTGCGACAGCAACCCGGAGCTTCTGCACGAGTGGCAGGAGTTGCTCCAGGTGCCGTCCTTCACCCGGGCTGCCGACCTGCTGGACGCGGTGAGGCCGGACTTCGTGATCGTCGCCGTCCCGCACCACGCAGGCCGGGGCGTGATCGAGGAGTGCTCCACCCGAGGCGTTCACGTCCTCAAGGAGAAGCCGTTCGCCACCTCGCTGAGCGAGGCTCGCGAGCTCGCCGCGATCTGCGAGGCCGGGCAGGTCGAGCTGATGGTCGCTCTCCAGAGGCGGTTCAACCCGATCTACACCAGCGTGTTGCAGCTCCTCGACCAGATCGGCACCCCGTTTCTGATCGACGGCCAGTACACCTTCCACACCGAAGACCCCGGGGCTGGGTGGCGCGGGGACGTGAAACAGGCAGGAGGTGGCTGCATCATCGACATGGGTTACCACCTCATCGACCTGCTGTTGTGGTATTTCGGCATGCCAAGCCGGGTCATCGCCGACTTCTCCGCCGCAGCCTTGCCCGAGGCCGGCTACGACGCCGAGGACACCGCCGTCATCCAACTCGGCTACGACGGTGACCTGTACGGCTCGGTCCTGCTGTCGAGGTGGGCGGCTCCGAAGACGGAGAAGCTGCACGTGGTCGGCACCCGGGGCTCCGTCCTGCTGACCAAGGGGCACGTTCAGCGGCTCGATCTTCACGGAAGCGTGGTTGAGGAACTGACCCGCCCACAGGCGCCCTCCAGTGCAGCCACCGCCCAGATCGACTACTTCTGCCGAGTCCTCGACGGCGAGCGCCCCAACACGTCCGGCCCCGACCAGCACCTCGCGCACGCCGCCTTCGTCGCCTCCTGTTACGAGTCCAAGAAGGCCAGGCGCTACATCGACCCCAAGGAGATGCTGTGACCAATACCCTCGCCCTGCTCGGTGGCGAACCCGTGGTGAGCGCCGGCCTCCCGCACTTCGTGTGGCCGCCGATCGACGGCGCCACTGAGGGCAAGATCCTCGGTCAGCTCCGTACAGCCGTCTCGATCCCGGGCCGGTCCGGCATCGTCGCTGAGCTGGAGGATGCCCTACAGGACTACTTCGGTGCCCGGCACGCGGTCACCCTCAGCTCCGGCACCTCCGCTCTCCACGCCGCCTACTTCGCCGCTCGTATCAAGCCCGGCGACGAGGTGATCGTCCCCGCCTGGACGTTCCACGCCACTGCTTCTCCGCTGTTCCATCTGCGTGCAACACCGGTGCTCTGCGAGACCGGCCCGGACGGCAACATCGACCCGACCCGGGTCGAGGAGCTGATCACGCCCCGCACCCGCGCCTTGATGGTCACCCACCTGTGGGGAAGGCCTGCCGCCATGCTCGCACTGCAAGGCATTGCCGACGCGCACGGCTTGGCCCTGCTGGAGGACGGCTCCCATGCCCACGGAGCCTCCCACAGCGGCAAGAAGATCGGCACGTTCGGCCGAGCCGGGGCATTCTCTCTCAACGGCCCCAAACCGCTGTCCGGCGGCGAGGGCGGCTTCGTCCTGACCGACGATGACGACACGTACTACAGGCTGCTGACCTTCGCCCACTACAACAAGCGGGCCAAGTCGGAGATCCCCGAGCGCCATCCGCTCGCCCGGTACGCGGTCACCGGGGCCGGCCTCAAACTTCGCATCCACCCCCTGGCCGCGGCCCTCGCACACGACCAGCTCGGACATCTCGACGCCTACCTCGCCGGGCGGGCCGGTATCGCCGCGTACCTCGCCGCCGAATTCGCGCGGATCCCCGGCCTCGAAGTCATCCCGATGCCCGATGGGGTGGTGCCATCCTGGTACGGGTTGACGCTCGTCTACCACCCGGAAGAACTCGGGGGTCTGGGCATCGAGCGCTTCCACCAGGCACTCCTGGCCGAGGGCGCGGCGGAGTTCGACCGGCCGGGCTCCACCTGTCCCCTGAACCGGCTCCCGTTGTACCAGGGTCCGTCCCTTCTGTTTCCCGGCCATCCGGACGCCCAACGCCACTACAAGGCCGGCGACTTCCCCGTCGCCGAGCACGTCCACACTCACATGATCAAGCTCCCTGTCTGGCATCGTGAGCAGGACCTGGAGTTGGCCGCGAGTTACGTCCGCGCGGCCGTCAAGGTGAGCGACCACCACGAGGAGCTGCTGACGTGACTTTCTTCGCCGATTCCACCCTTGTCGAGGACCTTCTGATCGAGGCCCGAGCGGACGGCATCGCACAATTTGTCGTCGGCGCAATGATCACTGATGAGCAGGAGCAGGTGCTTCTGCTCAAGCGGCGGGCCGACGACTTCCTCGGCGGGCTCTGGGAACTGCCGGGCGGCGGCGTCGAGCACGGTGAACAGCTCGAAGACGCCTTGTGTCGAGAGGTCACGGAGGAGACCGGCCTCACCATCACCGGCGTGACCGGCTACCTCGGCACCTTCGACTACGAGTCCGACAACGGCATGAAGACCCGACAGTTCACCTTCGCGGTCACCGTCGAGCAGACCAAGCCGATCGTCCTCACCGAGCATGACGAATCCGCCTGGACCGACCGGCGAACCCTCCCCGCTGTCAGCGACGAGACGCGCGCGCTCCTCACTCGGTAGTCGAAACCGTCGGTGGATCGGGTCCCGAGCAACCTCGGGACCCGATCCACCGATCAGGGCCCCCTCGGGCTGTCCGCGACGCGGATCATTCAGCCGGGTGACGATCCCCTGAGCTCTGCTGCTCACGCCCCCAGGAACCGCTGCAACTCCGCCAGGACGTAGTTGGCGGCCGTGTAGCCGTTGCCCTGGAACCAGAGCTGGTCGTCCACCTCGAAGGCCCGGTGGGCGCGGACCGCCCCGAGGGACTGCCAGGCCGGGGTGGCCAGGACGGCGGCGGCGCCGGCCGGGTTGCCGTAGGTGGCGTACACCAGCAGGTCGCCGTCGGCCTTGGCGAGCTGGTCGACGGGGATCTCGAAGTCGGACTGGTCGACGTTCTGCGCGTCCGGCCGGCCGAGCTGTACGTCGGCCAGGACGGTGCCGGGGAAGTTCTGCCTGCCGTACAGCCGGATGCCGCCGCCCTCGACGAACCGCACCAGGCCGACCTTGCGGCCCGAGGCCCTGGCGCCGGACAGCGCCTGGACCACCTGGGAGACGTGCCGCTGGTAGGACGCGACGAACGCCGCCGCCGCCTCCTGGCGGCTGAGCGCCTGGGTGTGCACCTGGAAGTTGGCCTTCCAGGGGGCGCCGGTGGTCTGCGTGAGCACCGTGGGGGCGATCCCGCGGAGCTGGTCGTACCGGCCGCCGTCGCCGCTCTGGTTGGAGAGGACGAGGTCCGGCCGCAGGGCGCGGACGGCGTCGAGGTCCGGGCTGCCGATGCTGCCGACCCGGGTGATCCCGCTGAGCCGGGACAGGGGCCAGTAGTCGGGGAAGCCGGAGTCCAGCGGCGCCAGGGCCGCGCCGACCGGGGTGATGCCGAGGGTGAGCGCCGAGTCGAGCTCCGCCGTGCCGAGGGTGACCACCCGCATCGGCGCGCCCGGGACGACCACCGGCCCCGTCGCGGTGTTCACGGTGACGTCGGGCACCGCTTCCGGGCTCGGGGTCACGGTGCCCGCAGCGGTGTCGGCGGGCAGGGCGGCGTGCCGTACGGCGCAGCCGCCGAGGGCGGCCGCGCCGAGTCCCGCGAGCAGGGCGCGGCGGGTGATCGGGGGCATCGGCGGTCCTCGGTGGATGGGCACATGGGCGCGGGCGCGTCGATTATGTCCGAATTGCCCGCTAGGCGTCCGCCTTCACCGCCCACGGCGCGCCCGGGACGACCAGCGGGGTGCCGATCACCGGGTCCGGGACGACCACCGAGGACAGCCCGAAGACCTCCCGCACCAGCTCCGCCGTCACCACCTCGCCCGGCGCGCCCTGGGCGACGATCCGTCCGTCGCGCATGGCCACCAGGTGGTCCGCGTACCGGGCCGCCTGGTTGAGGTCGTGCAGGACGGCGACCACCGTCCTGCCGCGCTCGACGTTGAGCCGCCGGACGAGGTCCAGCACCTCCACCTGGTGGGCGATGTCCAGGAAGGTGGTCGGCTCGTCCAGCAGCAGGATGTCCGTCCCCTGGGCGAGCGCCATCGCGATCCAGGCCCGCTGGCGCTGGCCGCCCGACAGCTCGTCGACGCTGCGCTCGGCCAGTTCGGCCGTGGAGGTGCGCTCCAGCGCCTCGGCCACCGCCTGCTCGTCCTCGGCCGACCACTGCTGCCACCAGCTCTGGTGCGGCTGGCGGCCGCGCGAGACCAGGTCCGCCACCGAGATGCCCTCGGGCGCGGTGGGGGACTGCGGCAGCAGGCCGATCCGCTGGGCGATCCTCTTGGTGGGGACGCGGGCCAGCTCGGCGCCGTCCAGCAGCACCGCGCCGCGCACCGGCTTCAGCAGCCGGCCGAGGGCGCGCAGCAGCGTCGACTTGCCGCAGGCGTTCGGGCCGACGATCACCGTCACCCTGCCGTCCGGGACGACGAGGTCCAGTCCCTCGACGACCGTGCGCGCCTCGTAGGCGAGGGTCAGGCCGCGGGCTTCGAGATGGTGGCCGGGCACCGGGGGGACGGTCATCAGGAGCCTCCACGGCGGGATCGGATCAGCAGCCACATCAGGTACGGCGCGCCGACCAGGCCGGTCACCACGCCGACCGGCAACTCGGTGGGCGCGAGCAGCCGCCGGGCCAGCAGGTCGGCCAGGACGACGACCAGCGCGCCGGTCAGGGCCGAGCAGAGCAGCGGGACCTGCGCCGAGCGGGCCAGCCGCAGCGCGATCTGCGGGGCCATCAGCGCGACGAAGTCCACCGGACCGGCCGCGCCCGCGGCGCAGGAGGCCAGCACGATGCCGAGCAGCGCCATGCCGAGCCGGATCCGGTCCAGCCGCAGGCCGAGGCCGACGGCGGTGGCGTCGTCGAAGGAGATCGACCGCTGTGCCCGCGCCGCCCAGAGCGCGACCGGCGCGGCGGCCAGCAGCACCCAGGCGAGCCCGCCGGCCTGGTCGTAGCCGGAGCCGTTGAGGCTGCCGGTCATCCACACCTTCGCCGCCTGCGCCTGGAAGCCGTCCCCCTTGGTGAGGAAGACGAAGGTGAGCGAGGAGAGCGCGACCGAGACGCCGATGCCGATCAGCACGAACCGCTGGGCGTGCAGTCCGCGCCGCCAGGCCAGCAGGTACACCAGGACGCCGGCCGCCAGGCCGCCGGCCACCGCCGCGTACGGCACCTGCCCGGCGGAGCCGACCACGCCGTACGCCATCAGGCCGACCACGGTGGCGGTGGCGCCCCAGGAGACGCCGACCACGTCGGGGCTGGCCAGCGGGTTGCGGGCGACGGTCTGGATCAGCGCGCCGGCCAGGCCGAGCGCTGTTCCGACCAGCAGACCGACCACCACCCGGGGCAGCCGGAACTCGCCGACCACCAGCTCGTGCGGGCCGGGCCGCCCGAGCAGGACCTTCACCACCTCGGCGGGGGAGACCGTGGACTCGCCCAGGCAGAGCGAGGCGACGACGGTGGCGGCGAGCACCAGCGCCAGGCAGCAGGCCGCCACGGCGGAACGCCGGTGCAGCAGGAACGACGCGCGCCCGGCGCGCAGCACGGTGTACCCGCGCAGAGCCACGGCGCTCATGCGCCCACCTCGCTGCGCTCGGCAGACGCTTCGCTCAACGCGCACCTCTCGACGGTTCGCTCGCTGCGCTCGCTCATGCGCCCACCTCGCTGCGCTCGGCAGACGCTTCGCTCAACGCGCACCTCTCGACGGTTCGCTCGCTGCGCTCGCTCATGCGCCCACCCCGCTGCGCCCGGCAGACGCTTCGCTCAACGCGCACCTCTCGACGGTTCGCTCGCTCACGCCGCCACCACCTTCCGCCGCCGGACCAGGGCGACCAGGACCGGCACCCCGACCAGTGCGGTCATCACACCGGCGGGGACCTCGGACGGCGGGAAGAGCACCCGGCCGAACGCGTCCGCGAGCAGCAGCAGCGCCGGGCCGAGCACCGCGGAGAACGTGAGCACCCAGCGGTGGTCCGCGCCGGCCACCGCGCGGGCGGCGTGCGGGACGGCCAGGCCGACGAAGGCGATCGGGCCGGCCGCGGCGACCGCCGAACCGGTCAGCACCGTGGCGCCGAGCGCGCCGACCGCCCGGACGGCGCCGGTCCTGGCACCGAGGCCCCTGGCGGTGTCGTCGCCGAGCGCCAGCGCGTCCAGCCCGCGCGCCACCGCGAACACCAGCACCGTGCCGACCAGCAGGAACGGCAGCAGCTGCCAGGCCACGTCGGCGGTGCGGCCTTCGATCGAGCCGACGTGCCAGAACCGGAACCGGTCCATGGCGGCGGCGTCGGTGGTGAGCACCAGGGTGTTGAGCGAGGCGATGAACGCGGACATCGCCGAGCCGGCCAGTGCCAGCTTGACCGGCGTGGCCCCGCCCCGGCCGCGCCCGGCCAGCCCGTACACCAGCACGGTGGCGACGACGGCCCCGGCGAAGCCGAACCAGACGTAGCCGGTGAGGGTGGAGATGCCGAAGCCGGAGATGGCCAGCACCACGCCGGCCGCCGCGCCCTGGCTGACGCCGAGGATGCCGGGGTCGGCGATCGGGTTGCGGGTGATGCCCTGCATCACGGCGCCGGCCAGGCCGAGCGCCGCGCCGACCGCGAGGCCGACCACCGTGCGCGGCACCCGCAGTTCGCGCACGACGACGGCGTTGGTGGTGTCGCCGCCGTGCAGCAGGGCGTCGAGGGTCTCGCCGAACGGGATGGTGCGGCTGCCGACCGCCAGGCTCAGCAGGACGGCCGTGGCGAGCAGGGCGAGGGCGGCGACGAGCCAGAGTATTCGGCGGCGCAGCAGCCGCCGCTTGCCGGGAGCGGTGGCCGACCTCGCGGCCGGCGCGGTGGTGTCGGTCATGGCTCTCTCGCAGATAGCTGAGGCAAACCTAAGTTCCCTGGAGAAGCCGGGGCAAATCGCCTGTGCACCCCGGTTGGATAGCCTGACGGCATGCCCACCACCCCGGTCGCTCCGCTCACCGTCGGCTTCGACCTCGACATGACCCTGCTGGACACCCGGCCCGGGATCCGGGCCACCTACGTCGCGCTCTCCGCCGAGACCGGCGCGTACGTCGATGCCGACCTGGTGGTCACCCGGCTCGGGCCGCCGCTCGCGGACGAGATGGGCAACTGGTTCCCGGCCGAGCGGCTCCAGGCGGCCGTCGACCGCTACCGCGAGCTGTACCGGGACCACGCCCTCGCTCCCACCGTCGCCCTGCCCGGCGCGCACGCCGCCGTCGAGGCGGTCCGCGCCCACGGCGGCCGGGTCGCGGTGATCACCGGCAAGTACGAGCCGAACGCCCGGCTGCACCTGGAGCACGCGGGCCTGCACGCGGACGCGCTGGTGGGCGACCTCTGGGCGGAGACCAAGGGCGACGCGCTGCGCGAGCACGGCGCGAGCGTCTACGTCGGCGACCACCTCGGGGACATCCGCGGCGCCAAGCACGCGGACGTCGTCGCGGTGGGCGTGGCCACCGGCCCGTACAGCGCCGAGGAGCTGCTGGCGGCGGGCGCGGACGTGGTGCTGGCCGACCTCACCGGGTTCCCGGCCTGGCTGGCCGGGCACCTGGCCGGCCGGGCCTAGAGGCCTGGAAGCCTGGAAGCCTGGAAAGCCCGGGAGTCCGAGCGCCTGGGAGTCCGAGCGCCTACGCCTGGGAGTCCGAGCGCCTAGGAGCCGCGGACCCGGCGGCGCTGGGCGCGGGCGGAGAGCAGCAGCCCGGTCAGGGCCAGCAGGAAGCCCAGCGGCATCATCATGCTCAGCCAGTACGCGGCCGTCGGCAGCGGCGTGAGGTGCAGGAACAGCGGGACGAAGGTGACGAGCGTGGCGAGCGCGCCGAGCCCGAAGACGATCGCTCCGGCCTTGACGTAGGCATCGCCGTGGTCGGCGCTCTGGCTGCTCACTGGGCTTGCTCCTCTGCGGGCCTGGGGGAGTCGGTCTGCCGCCCCAGTCTCGCAGAGCGCCCGGGCGGCGACCGCGCCGCACCGCTTCGCAGGCGAGCGGTCCGGTCACGTTGCGCAGTTTTCCGGGCGCTGGGAGTTTTGATCCCTGTTGGGCGGGGGTATGCAGGCTGTGCCGAGGGGTGCGACAGGTGCGCCCCGTCTCCTCAGACCGGGGGTGTGAGCCAGTGGAAAGCGCCGAGTCGCGCCCCGGCCATGCCAGTACCGGGTCGCCCGTGGCCGCGAGAGCCCCGTACGGATCCTTCGCGGAACGCGGATGAGGCAGTGACGGACCGTTAGTCTGCTCCCTACAGCGTGCTGACCATGAGCGCCCCGCGGGCGCCGAGCCGAGGTCGGCCCGCCCTTCCACCCAGTGATCCCCGGCCAGGGCCGGGATCCCTCACACCCACATCGAGGACTGTTCGAGATGCCCACCGGCCAGGTCAAGTGGTTCAACGAGACGAAGGGCTTCGGCTTCCTGTCGCGCGACGACGGCGGCGACGTCTTCGTCCACACCAAGGCGCTGCCCGCCGGTGTCACCGTGCTCAAGCCGGGCCAGCGGGTCGAGTTCGGCGTGGTCGCGGGTCACCGCGGCGACCAGGCGATGGCCGTGCAGTTGCTGGACGCGCTGCCGTCGGTGGCGGCCGCCCAGCGCAAGACCCCGGACGACATGGCGGCGCTCGTCCAGGACTTGATCACGATGATGGACTCGGTGCTGCCTGGGCTCCAGCACGGCCGTTACCCGGCCAAGCCGGCCGGCCAGAAGCTGGCCGTGCTGCTGCGCGCGGTGGCGGACCAGTTCGACGTGTAGTCCGTGGACGGCCCGCCGCGCTCCGGCGGGCGGGCCCCGGACGCCGCGCGGCGCGCAACGCCGCGGGGCTCAGAAGGCGAGCGCACCCGGGTCGAGCGGGGGCACCAGCCCCTCGGCGGCGGCCCGGGTGAGCAGCGCCCGGACGGCGCCGTAGCCCTCCTCGCCGAGGTCCGCGGTGAACTCGTTGACGTACAGCCCGATGTGCTGGTCGGCGACGTCCGGGTCCATCTCCTGGGCGTTCGCCAGCACGTACGCGCGGCTGGCCGACGGGTCCGCCCAGGCCTGCCGGACGGAGGCGCGGATGGCGTCGGCGATCGCGTGCAGCCGCTCGGTGCCGAGCGAGCGCTTGGCGATGATCGCGCCGAGCGGGATCGGCAGGCCGGTCTCCTGCTCCCAGGCCTCGCCCATGTCGGCGAGGCGGTGCAGTCCGTACTGCTGGTAGGTGAAGCGGGCCTCGTGGATCACCAGGCCGGCGTCCACCCGGCCGTCCCGGACGGCGGGCATGATCTCGTGGAACGGCAGGACGACGATCTCGCCGAACCCGCCGGGCACGGCCTTCGCGGCCCAGAGCCGGAACAGCAGGTAGGCGGTGGACCGCTCGGACGGGACGGCGACGGTCCGGCCGGTGAGGTCGCCGCCGGTGTCCGGGCGGGTGAGCACCAGCGGGCCGCAGCCGCGGCCGAGCGCGCCGCCGCAGGGCAGCAGGGCGTACTCGTCCAGTACCCAGGGCAGGGCCGCGTAGCTGACCTTGAGGATGTCCGGCCCGCCCTGCTCGGCCAGGCCGTTGGTGACGTCGATGTCCGCGAAGGTGACCTCGGGGGCGTCCGCGCCGGGCACCAGGCCGTGCGTCCAGGCGTGGAAGACGAAGGTGTCGTTCGGGCAGGGCGAGTGGGCGATGCCCAGCTGTTCAGCCATGGCGGGCCTCCTTCAGGAACTCCGGGTAGGGCAGCGCGGCGAAGGCCCGTTCCAGTGCGCCCAGCGCCTCGCCGATCCGCCAGGCGGCCCGGTCGCGCGGGCCCACCGGGTTGGAGACGGTGCGCAGCTCGAAGGCCGGCACGCCGTGCCGGGCGGCGGCCTCGGCCACCCCGAAACCCTCCATCGCCTCGGCCACCGCGCCGGGGTGGCGGGCGGTCAGCGCGGCGGCGCGTCCGGCGCTGCCGGTCACCGTGGAGACGGTCAGGACGGTGCCGGTGACGGCGCCCAGGGCGGCCGCGGCGAGCGCCACGGCGGCCGGGGCGGGGGTGTGCCGGACGGTCCCGAAGCCCAGTTCGGTGACGTCCGCGAAGCCGTCGGGGGTCTCGGCCCCGAGGTCGGCGGCGACGATCGCCCCGGCGAGCACCGTCGAGCCGACCGGCGCCTGCGGGGCGAAGCCGCCGCCGATGCCGGCCGAGACCACGAGGTCGTAGCGGTGCGCGCAGAGCGCGGCGGACGCGGCGGCAGCGGCGGCGGCCGGGCCGACCCCGCCCGCCAGCACGTCCACCGTCACGCCCGAGGGGTGCGCGGCGCGGTGCAGTTCACCGCCGGGCAGCGGCAGGGCCCGTACCGGCCCGCCGAGGCCGCGCAGGACGGCCTCCGCCTCGGCGGCCACCGCGACGACGACGAGCAGCCGGCCCCGCTCGGGGGCCGGCTGCTCACCGGTGCGTCGCTCGGTCACCGGGTGACCGTCAGGCGTTCTGGGTGTCCAGCTCGAAGTACCAGACGCCGTAGATCGCGTCGGGCTGCTTCGGGTCGGACTCGACCACGGTGATCAGGGTCTTGCCCGAGGCGTTGAGCGCCCGGGAGGCCGCGACGGAGCCGGAGTACGTGGAGCCCTTGGCCGCCGGGGCCAGGATGAACCGGCCGCCGGAGGCCTGGCCGCCGCCGTTGGTGTTGGCCCACCAGCCGCGGTCGGCCACGCCCGGGGTCACGCCCACGCCGATCCGGTCACTGGCGACCACGTCGGACTTGGGGAGCTTGCCCTCGTCCAGGGCCTTGCTGGCCTTGTCCTGGCACTCGCTCTGCTGGTCCTCGGTGAGCGGCTTGCCGTCGTTGAAGCAGAACGGCTCCACCTCCATCGAGGAGCGGCCGACGGTGAGGGTCGCGCGGTGGCTGACGGGCTCGTCCCTGCCGGACGCGACGGCGACGGAGGTGCCGACCGTGGCCGCGCCGATCACGACGACGGCGCCGAGGGCGGCGATGACACGGGTGCTGAGGCTCATGCGTCAGAGGCTACCGGGCTTTGCCGATCACGCTACGCGGGGGTGGGCAACCGCGTGTTGTGGCCGCAGGACGACGGCCCGGGACGACCGCCCCGCCTGCCCCGCCGGGGAGGGGCCTCAGGCCACCCGCGGCGCCGCGGCGCGGCGCCGCACCCCCACCCGGAGCAGCGAACGGACCGTCCAGAGCAGCACCACGCCCAGCACCCCGGCCGCCACCGAGAGGCCGAGCACGCCGTTCAGCGGCAGCAGGATGCCGACCGCGCCCCCGGCCACCCAGCACAACTGGAGCAGCGTCTCCGAACGGGCGAAGGCGGACGTCCGCACCGACTCCGGGACGTCCCGCTGGATCAGCGCGTCCAGCGCCAGCTTGCCCAGCGAGGCCGCCACCCCGGACACCGCGGCGACCAGGATCACCGTCACCGCGCCGTACCAGAGCGCGGCGGCCGCCGTGGTGCACGTGGCCAGCAGCAGCATCGCGGTGACCGTCGCCTCCGAGCCCCGGGTGCGCAGCCAGGAGCCGAGCACCGAGCCCAGCGCGTTGCCCGTGCCGGCCGCGAGGGCGACGAGGCCGAGCGCGAGGGTCGGCTGGAGCCCGCCGATCGGCTCGTCACGGAGCAGGAACGCCAGGAACATCACCAGGAAGCCGACCAGCCAGCGCAGTGCCGACATCGCCCGCAGCGCCAGGATCACCGAGGGTCCGACGGTGCGCAGCGACGCCTTCGGCGCCTTGGCGGCCTGCGTGGTCCCGGTCCCGGCGCTGGTGCCGGTGCCGGATCCGGCGGGGACGGCTGCGGCCTCGCCGTGCGCCTGCGCGTGCAGGACGGCCCGCTGCTCGCCCTTGGCGGAGTCCACCGCGTGCGGCAGGTGGAAGGCCATCAGGGTGCCGACGACGAAGACCAGGAAGGCGCCGCGCAGCGGCCACCCCGGCCCGATCAGGTGCAGCAGCCCGCCCACCCCGGCCGCCACCATGGTGGCCAGCAGCCCGGCCAGGGTGACCCGGGAGTTCGCCTTCACGAGTGAAAGCCGGCTCGGCAGCAGCCGGGGCACCACGACGCTGCGCACCACCCCGTAGGCCTTGGACGCCACCAGGACGCCCAGCGCCTCCGGGTAGAGCGCCAGTCCGCCGCCGACCACGGTGCCGGCCATCGTCCACGCCAGCACCGCGCGGGCCAGCATCGACGTCGCCATCGCGGCCCGGCGGCCGTGCGGGAGGCGGTCCAGCAGCGGGCCGATCACCGGGGCCAGCACGGCGAACGGGGCCATTGTGATCAGCAGGTAGAGCGCCACCCGGCCGCGGGCCTCGCCGGTGGGGACGGAGAAGAAGATGGTGGAGGCCAGCGCGACGGTGATCAGCATGTCGCCGAACGAGTTCAGCGCGTGCAGCTCGATCAGTTTGGCGAGGCCGGACTCGCCGGCGCCCTCGGCGGAGGTCGCCTTGCGGATGCGGCGGCCGGTGCCGTGGACGACCTTTCCGGTGCGGGAGCCGGCGGCGGAGGCAGTGCGGACGAGGAAGTGCCGGCGCGGCTCCTCCGCCTCGTCGAGCGAGTCGAGGTCGTCGACGCCGTCGAGCGGGCCGGGGGAGTCCGGGGAGTCCGCGGCCGCGGCGGGGTGCTTGTCGAGGTTCACGTGCCCGGCGGAATCCCGGGGCGTCGTGGAGGTGTCCACCGGCTGCGGTTCGCCCGCAGCGAGGACCGGAGGCTGCTGTCGCGGCACGGCATTCACCTCGTCGGGGCTGCCGTCGGCCTGCGAGGCGCGCAGTGCATGCTGCGACGGGTTTTCGTCCGCCACAAGCCCATCCTGCCCCAGAATCGTGACGACGACGCGGGATTCCGGTTCGCTCGGCGCGGCCGTTCCGGCGCCGGCCGCCGCCCCGGACTGTGCCGGGTGGCCGACCGGCGGGTAGCCTGCCCAGGGTCCGCCCGATGACCGGCCGGGCGCCGGCCGGAGCGGACGGGCGGCGCGGCCGGTACCCGAGGCGGCCCGTGGTCGCGCAGAATGGACGAGGGAAACCGAGCCGCGACGGAACAGGCAACACGCCGTGGGCAACAGAAGAACTGGGAGAGAATCGACGCCGTGAGTGCTGCGATGCGAAGCCGTACCCCCGACCGGCTCTGTGCCGAGGCCGTCGAACTCGCCCGGCAGGCGGCGGACGAGGCCGTCGGAGCAGAGACCGTCGGTGCGCACCTCGGAGTCCAGGCGGACGCCGACCGCGTCGTCACCCACACCTTCGAGTGCCTGGACGCCGCCTACCGGGGCTGGAACTGGGCCGTCACCGTGGCCCGCGCCCCGCGCGCCAAGAACGTCACCCTGGACGAGGTCGTGCTGCTGCCCGGCCCCGACGCCGTCCTCGCCCCGCAGTGGGTGCCGTGGAGCGAGCGGCTGCGCCCCGGCGACATGGGCCCGGGCGACCTGCTGCCCACCGACGCCGACGACCTGCGCCTGGAGCCGGGCTGGTCCGGCGAGGACGAGCCGGCGCCGAACTCCGCGGTGGCGCTGGCCGCCGAGGAGGACGTGGTCGTCAGCGACCCGCACATCCAGCCGGCCCCGGTCCGTGCGCAGATCGGCGCCGTCGCCGAGGAACTCGGCATGGGCCGCAGCCGGGTGCTCTCGCGGCTCGGCCTGCACCTGGCGGCGGACCGCTGGGAGAAGGCGCACGGCCCGCAGACGCCGATGGCGCAGTCGGCCCCGGCCTCGTGCAACAGCTGCGGCTTCCTGATCCCGATCGGCGGCTCGCTCGGCCAGGCGTTCGGTGTCTGCGGCAACGAGTTCGGCCCGGCCGACGGCCAGATCGTCTCCTTCGCGTACGGCTGCGGCGGTCACTCCGAGGCGGCGGTCATCCCGGCCCCGCCGGCGCCGTCCGAGCTGATCCTGGACGAGCTGGTGGTCGAGCCGCTCCAGCTGCATCCCGACCGCACCTCCGGCTCGGTCGAGCCGGACGCCCCGGCCGAGGAGCTCGGCCACTCCTGAGCGATCCGCCACCGGCCCGCCCCGTCACGTCGAGGGGGCGGGCCGGCGGCGTTCAGCGGCGGCCGAACAGCCCGCGCCTTGGCGGCGCGGCGTCCCGTGGCGGGTTCGCCGGGCTGGGCGGCGGGGCCTCCTCCTCGGCGTGCACCAGCTCGCCGACGGAGACCCGGAAGTGACGCTTCCAGCCGCGGTAGTGGAGCTGGACCAGGAAGCCGCCGTCGGGGAGCCGGAAGACCCGCCGGGCCGGTGTCCCGGCCGGCTCCCCGCTCTCGCGCGGGAGGTACGTGCGGGCCGTCTCCTCCGCCAGCTCGACCGCCTGCTCCCGGCCGAGCGGCGCCTCCTTGGGCGGGGCCAGCTGCCAGCGGTAGTAGACGGAGTCGCCGTAGTCCCGCCTGTCGCGTTCGATCAGGACGTACCACGAACGGTCGGACACCTGCGGACGATCGGACGCCATCGGATTCCCCCCTCGCCGGGCCATCGGAGCGGCCCCAGGATAGGCGCGGGCCCACCCCGGTCCGCCGGGGGTGCCCGGGCGGGGGAGAATGCCCCCCGTACGAAGTACAGGGCGGCGGAAGGCGGCAGGTCCAGTGGAACCTCGGATCATCGGCAGCGGCACGGACGAGCACCTCGCGGACCACTTCGGCAGCGCCGGGCTGCGCCGCCGGGTGCTGGACGCCTGGGCCGCCTCCCCGGCCCGGTTCCGGGAGGACGCCAACGCCGAGGAGGAGCTCGCCCTCGGCGGCTACCGTGACCGCCTCGTGGTCGAGTTGGCGCAGAACGCCGCCGACGCGGCGGCCCGCGCCGGCGGCGGCCCGGGCCGGCTGCGGCTCACCCTGGCGGACGGTGTGCTGGCGGCCGCCAACACCGGCGCGCCGCTGGACGACGCCGCCGTCGAGTCGCTCTCCACCCTGCGCGCCTCCTCGAAGCGGGCGGACGAGCAGCCCACCGTCGGCCGCTTCGGCGTCGGCTTCGCCGCCGTCCTCGCCGTCACCGACGAGCCGGCCGTGCTCGGCTCCGCCGGCGGTGTGCGCTGGTCGCTCGGCGAGGCCCGCGCGCTGGCCGAGGCACAGCCGGCGCTCGCCGACGAACTGCGCCGCCGGGACGGCCACGTGCCACTGCTGCGGCTGCCGTTCGCCGCCGAGGGCCCGGCGCCCGACGGCTACGACACGGTGGTCGTGCTGCCGCTGCGCGACGCCGCCGCCGAGGACCTCACCCGCCGCCTGCTGGCCGGCATCGACGACGCGCTGCTGCTCACCCTCCCCGGCCTCGCCGAGGTCGTGGTGGAGACCCCGGACGGCACCCGCACACTGACCCGGTCCGCCGCCGAGCCGCGCCCGGACGGCGTCACCGAGGTCACCGTCACCGACGACGCGGGCGGGCGGCTGCGGCAGACCGTCTGGCAGACCGCCGGCGCCTCCGGCACGCTGGACGCCGCGCTGCTCGCCGACCGCCCCACCGAGGAGCGCGCCCGCCCGTACTGGACGGTGACCTGGGCCGTCCCGGTCGGCACCGACGGCGCACCGCAGAAGCCCGGGATCGCCCCGGTCCTGCACGCGCCGACGCCGAGCGACGAGCCGCTCGGCCTGCCGGCGCTGCTGATCGCCTCCTATCCGCTGGACTCCACCCGCCGGCACGTCGCCCCCGGCCCGCTCGCCGACTTCCTGACCGGGCGCGCCGCCGACAGCTACGCCGATCTGCTGCGTGCCCGCGGCGGCGACCTCGGCTCGCTCGGCCTGGTGCCCGGCCCGCTCGGCCAGGGCGCGCTGGACAACGCGCTGCGCGCCGAGATCCTCTCCCGGCTGCCCGGCACGCCGTTCCTGCCGCACCCGGCGCCGGTCGAGCAGGGCACGCCGGCGCTGCGGCCGCGGGACGCCACGCTGCTGGAGGGCGCGGACGGCTCGGTGGTCGAGGCGCTGGCGCCGGTCTTCCCGGGGCTGCTGCCGGCCGGCCTGGAACGCCGCAGCGAGCTGCGGGTGCTGGGCGTGCGCCGGGTGCCGCTGGCCGACGTGGTCGACCAGCTCGGCGGCCTGGACCGCGAGCCGGCCTGGTGGCGCAACCTCTACGCGGCCCTCGGCGCGGCCGACCCGGAGGCGCTCGGCGCGCTGCCGGTGCCGCTGGCCGACGGACGGACGGTCACCGGTCCGCGCCGCGTCCTGCTGCCCTCCGACGACGCCGACTGGGCGGCCTTCCCCGGCTACCCGGAGTCGCTGGCCGGTGCGCTGGCCCTGCTCGACCTGCGCCTCGCCCACCCGGAGGCCGCGCACCCGCTGCTGGCCAAGCTCGGCGCCGGCACCGCCACCCCGGCCGGGGTCCTGGACACCCCCGAGGTGCGGGCCGCCGTCGCCCGCTCCTACGAGCTGGCCGAGGACGACCTGGACGCCGCGGCCGACCTCGCCGAGTCCGTCCTCGGCCTGGTGAAGGCGGCCGCCCCGGCGGTCGGCGAGCACCCGTGGCTGGCCCGGCTGGCGCTGCTGGACGACGAGGGCGAGCCGACCCGCGCCGGTGAGCTGATCCTGCCCGGCAGCCCGCTGGCCGGGCTGGCCCGGGAGGACGACGCCGGCTGGCTGGACGACGAACTCGTGGACCGCTGGGGCCCCGAAGTCCTCGCCGCGGCAGGAGTGCTGGCGGACTTCGTGCTGGTCCGCGCCGAGGACGTGGTGCTCGACCCGGACGACCTGGAGCGGCTCGACCCGACCGTCCCCGCCGACCGGGCCGCCGGAGGCCGCCCCACCGGGCTGCTGGACGAGGCGCCGGACGGCCTCGCGGAGTGGGCCGAGGACGCCCTGGAGGCGCTGCACGCCGACGACGCCGACGCGGTCGGCGTACCGCCGGTCGCGGCCGAGCTGCTGGCCGTCCGTGACCTCGACCTGGTGGACGACGACGCCTGGCCCGAGGCGCTGGCCGCGCTGGCCCGCCCGCCGTACCGGGACGCCGTCGTCCTGCCCGTCCGCGCCCTGCTGCCGAACGGCTCGTACGCGGACCTGCCGCCGTACACCGCCTGGTGGCTGCGCGACCACCCGGTGCTGGACGGCCGCGAGCCGGCCGGCCTGCGCGCGGCCGGCGCCGACCCGCTGCTGCGCGGCCTCTACGACGAGGCCCGGACGACGCTGGACGAGCAGTTCCTGCACGCGCTGGGCGTCCGCACCACGCTGACCGCACTGCTGGCCGAGCCGCACGGGCCGGACGAGGTGCTGGACCGGCTCACCGATCCGGCCTCCGAGGTCGGCCACCGCCAACTGCACGGCATCCACAGCGCGCTGGCCCGGGTGGAGGCGGAGCGGATCGAGCCGCTCGACGTCGTCCGGGCGCTGCCGCCGCTGGACCCGGAGACCGGTCGCCGCCCGGCGCACACGGTGATCGTGGACGCCGCCGAGGCGGTCGTCGCCGACGCCCCCGACCTGGTCCAGCTCCTGCACCCGTACCCGCTGCTGCCGGTCGCCCCGGCGCTGGCCGCGGACCTCGCCGAGCGGCTGCACGTCTCGCTGGCCAGCGAGGTGGCCGGCGGCCGGGTGCTCTCCGAGGGCCGGCTGCACCGGGTCCCCGCCGTGGTGCGGGAGTTGCTGCCCGGCTGCCCGGTGGCGTACGAGGAGCACGAGGAGCTGCTGGTGGTCGGCCCCGACGGCAACGAGGCCGCGGTGGACTGGCGGTGGGACTCGGCGGCGGACACGCCGGAGGCGCCGTACGACCCGGATTCGGCCGAAGAGGCGGACGAGGACGACGAGTTCGAGCTGCCGCCGGCGCCGGGGCTGCTGCACGCCGCCACCCCCGAGGGTCTGGCCGCCGGCCTGGCCTGGTCGGTCGGGCAGTGGCACCGGCGGTTCGAGGTGCTGGCCGCGCTCACCGAGCCGGACCGCGCCTACGAGCTCTCCGCGGCACGGGACTTCGAGGGTTAGACCGGCCTCGCCGCTCCGCCCGCGCACCCGCTCCGGCTCAGGGGCGGGTGCGCGCGGACGCGGTCAGACGGAGGTAGAGCGTGAGCGTGACCGCCACCCAGAGCGCCAGCAGTGCGGCCAGTGCGGCCTTCCGCAGTAGCGGCCCGGCCTCGATCCCGGCGAACGTCAGCACCCCGTAGCCGGCCAGCGCCGTCAGACCGGCTGCCAGCAGCCCGCCCAGGAAGGCGGTGAACGCCTCCAAATCCCCACCCCTGCGCGCCATCCGGCCACCCCCTCCGGGGTCAATCATCCACCTTGCGCCGCATGATCCGCCAGACGACCTCCAGCAGCAGCCCGGCGGTCACCGCGATGCCGACGCCGATCCACGGGTCCTGGGTGCCGGAGAGGGAGAGCTCGAAGAAGTCCGACAGCCACGGCACGGTCAGCACCAGCGCGAACGCCCCGCACATCGTCCCGATCAGCAGCAGCCGCCACCAGTTGTACGGCCGGGCCACGATCGCCAGCACCCAGATCGCCACCAGGAACAGCGTCAGGGTGGCCACGCTGGTGTCCGACTCCAGGTCGGTGGCGTGGTTGGCCCGGGCCAGGGCGTAGGCGGTGAAGGTCGCGGTGCCGGCGATGATCCCGCCGGGGATCGCCAGCCGCAGCACCCGGCGGACGAAGCCGGTGCGGGCGCGCTCGTTGTTGGGCGCCAGCGCCAGGAAGAAGGCCGGCACGCCGATGGTGAGGGTGGAGAGCACCGTCGAGTGCCGGGGCAGGAACGGGTACGGCGAGTGGGTGAAGATCACCAGCAGGGCGAGCAGCACCGAGTAGACCGTCTTGACCAGGAAGAGCCCGGCCACCCGCTCGATGTTGCCGATCACCCGGCGGCCCTCGGCGACCACCGAGGGCAGGGTGGCGAAGGAGTCGTTCAGCAGGACGATCTGGGCGACGGCCTTGGTCGCGTCGCTGCCGGTGCCCATCGCCACGCCGATGTCGGCGTCCTTGAGCGCCAGCACGTCGTTGACGCCGTCGCCGGTCATCGCCACGGTGTGCCCGCGCGACTGCATCGCGCCGACCAGCTCGCGCTTCTGCTGCGGGGTGACCCGGCCGAACACGGTGGTGCGTTCCGCGGCGTCGGCGAACCGCTCCGGCTCGGCGGGCAGCGTCCGGGCGTCCAGCGGGTGGTCGGCGCCGGGCAGGCCGAGGTGGGCGGCGACCGCGCCGACCGAGACGGCCGCGTCGCCGGAGATCACCTTTGCCCGGACCTGCTGCCCCTCGAAGTAGCGCAGGGTGTCGGCGGCGTCCTCGCGCAGCCGTTGCTGGAGCACCACCAGGGCGAGCGGCTGGAGGTCGGCGGCCGGGTCGGGGGCGTCCAGCGGGACGGGCGTGCGGCCGAGCAGCAGCACCCGCAGGCCCTTGGCGCCCAGCTCGTCCACCTCGTCCAGGGCCGGGTGCCCGGTGGGCAGCAGTACGTCGGGCGCGCCGAGCAGCCAGCTGGCCTCGCCGCCCTGCGGCTCCAGCAGTTGCACGCCGCTCCACTTGCGGGCGGACGAGAACGGCATCGCCTCGATCACCCGCCAGCCGCTGCCGCTGCCGCCGCTGCCATCGGTGCCGGTGCCGGTGCCGGTGCCGGTGCCGGTGCCGTAGGCGTCGATGACGGCCTGCATCGACGGGTTGGGGCGGGCGTCGGCGCCGGCCATCACGCCGAGCGCCTGTTTGACGGTCGCCGGGTCGGCCGGGACGTGCCGGGCCGGCGGGGCGCCCGGGCGCAGGCGGCCGTCGGCCCCGGCGACCTCCGGCAGGGTGCGCAGCTCGACCACGTCCATGCCGCCCTCGGTGAGGGTGCCGGTCTTGTCCAGGCAGACGGTGTCCACCCGGGCCAGCCCCTCGATCGCGGGCAGCTCCTGCACCAGGCACTGCTTGCGGCCGAGCCGGACCACGCCGATCGCGAAGGCGACCGAGGTCAGCAGGACCAGCCCCTCGGGGACCATCGGCACGATGCCGGCCACCATCCGGCGGACGGCCTCCTTCCAGTCCCGCCCCTCCACCGCCAGCTGGCTGATGATCAGGCCGATGGCGGTCGGGACGAGCAGCCAGGTGATGAACCGCAGGATGCTGTCGATGCCGCTGCGCAGCTCCGACCTGACCAGGGTGAACCGGCTCGCCTCCTCGGCCAGCTGCGCCGCGTAGGCCTCGCGGCCGACCTTGGTGGCGGTGAACGCGCCGGCGCCGGCCACCACGAAGCTGCCGGACATCACCTGGTCGCCGGGCTGCTTGAGGACGGGGTCGGGCTCGCCGGTGAGCAGCGACTCGTCGATCTCCAGGCCGTCCGCCTCGGTGACCTCGCCGTCGACGATCACCTTGTCGCCGATGCCGAGTAGCACCGTGTCGTCCAGCACGATCGCGCCGGTGGCGATCTGCTGGACGGTGCCGTCCCGGCGGACCTGCGGTCTGGCCTCGCCGATCAGCGCGAGGCTGTCGAGGGTCTTCTTGGCCCGCAGTTCCTGGACGATGCCGATCGCGGTGTTGGCGACGATGACCAGGCCGAAGAGGCCGTCCTGGATCGGGCCGACGATCAGGATGATGCCGAACATCACGCCGATGATCGCGTTGAACCGGGTGAAGACGTTGGCCCGGACGATCTCCCGGGTGGAGCGGCTGGACCGCACCGGGACGTCGTTGACGTCCCCGCGGGCGACCCGCTCGGCCACCTCGGCGGTGGTGAGGCCGCCGCGCCGCCCGGGCAGCAGCCCGAGCGGGTGGGCGCCGTCGGGCTCCCGGGTGTCGCCGCCGTCCCGGCCGCTGTCACGCTCCCGGTCGCCGGGCGTCTCTTCCGCGGGCTGCGCAGGCTGCGTCATGGCACCGACTCTACGGGCGCCTTATGTCCGATGCGTGCTACTAAAGGACTATTCAGTCCGACCGGGTGGCCGGGTCAGCGCCGTTCCCGGCCGCGCCGTTGCCGGGTGCGCCTTCATCGGGGGCCTGCGCCTCGGCCGCGGCCCGGCTGCGGGCGATCGCGTCCCGGCGGGCGCGGCAGTACCAGAGGCCGATCACGCCCAGGCCGGCGCCGGACAGGCAGATCCACGGCCAGCTGCCGTGGCCGTGTTCGGAGAGGGCGCCCTGAAAGGGGAGGAGCGCCAGGAAGGCGATGAACCACAGCACCGTGCCTCCGCCGACGATGGCGACGTCGTTGGCCTCCAGCGGCGGGGGCGAGGGGTGCAGCGGGGTCTTCGGCATGGGCCCTAGCGTACGGCGCCGGGGCTCCGCGTCCGACTTTCGGCCGCCGTTGTCCGGCGCCGTTCGTCCCCGTTCGTTCTACGCGCGAAGATAGCGCGTGTGCGATCGGGGAATTCATACTGGGCGTTCCGGTTGGCCGCGCCATGCCCAGGACACCTGAGTTCGTGCCCGTCCCACCGGGTCCGTCCGGCCACCGTCGCTCCGGGCGTTCACCCTCTCCTCAGCCCCCACCAGAGGACGCACGCATGCCTGTGGCCCAGCCGACCACCGAGTCGCCCGAGCCCACCTCCACCGCGCCGAAGCCCCCCGCCGGCGCCCTGGACCGCTACTTCCGGATCACCGAGCGCGGCTCCACCCTGCCGCGTGAGGTCCGCGGTGGCATCGCCACCTTCTTCACCATGGCCTACATCCTGGTGCTCAACCCGATCATCCTGGCCAGCGCCACGGACATGACCGGCAGCCACCTGGACAGCGCGCAGCTGGTCACCGCCACCGCCCTCACCGCCGGGCTCACCACCCTGCTGATGGGCGTGATCGGCAACGTCCCGATCGGCCTCGCCGCCGGCCTCGGCGTCAACACCATCGTCGCCCTCCAGCTCGCCCCCAAGATGACCTGGCCGGACGCCATGGGCATGGTGGTGCTGGCCGGCTTCGCGATCATGATCCTGGTCGCCACCGGCCTGCGCGAGCGCGTCATGAACGCCGTCCCGCTCGGCCTGCGCAAGGCCATCGCGATCGGCATCGGCCTGTTCATCAGCCTCGTCGGCCTGGTGGACTCCGGCTTCGTCAGCCGCATCCCGGACGCCGCCCACACCACCGTCCCGCTCCAGCTCGGCGGCAACGGCCACCTGCTCGGCTGGCCGGTCCTGGTCTTCGTGCTCGGCCTGCTGCTCACCCTGGTCCTGATCGTCCGCAAGGTCCCCGGCGCGATCCTCATCTCCATCGTGGTGATGACCGGCCTCGCCGCGGTGATCGACAAGCTCGCCGACATCCCCGCCCTCAACTGGGGCCTCACCGTCCCCGCCTGGCCCGGCAACCCGGTGGCCGCCCCCGACTTCGGCCTGGTCGGCAAGGTCAGCCTGTTCGGCGGCTTCGAGAAGGTCGGCGTGCTGACCGGCGTGCTCTTCGTCTTCACGGTGCTCATGTCGTGCTTCTTCGACGCGATGGGCACCATCCTCGGCGTCGCCGACGAGGCCCACCTGCTGGACGAGAAGGGCGACCTGCCCGGCATCAACAAGATCCTGATGGTCGACGGCATCGCCACCGCCGCAGGCGGCGCCACCTCCTCCTCCGCCAACACCTGCTTCGTCGAGTCCACCGCCGGCGTTGGCGAGGGCGCCCGCACCGGGTTCGCCTCGATCGTCACCGGCCTGCTCTTCGTGGTGGCCCTCTTCCTGACCCCGCTCGCCACCATGGTCCCCGCCCAGGCCGCCACCCCGGCCCTGGTCGCGGTCGGCTTCCTGATCCTGGCCAACTCGGTCAAGGAGATCGACTGGGCCGACCACACCATCGCGATCCCGGCGTTCCTGACCATCGTGATGATGCCGTTCACCTACTCCATCACCAACGGCATAGGTTTCGGCTTCATCGCCTTCTGCGTCCTGCGTCTCGCCGCCGGCCGCGGGCGCGAGGTCCCCGCCGCGATGTACGTGGTGGCCGCCGTCTTCGCCTTCTATTACCTGATGCCGGCCCTTGGCCTGCTCTGACGGCTTTCGGTTCATCCGCGGCCCCGTGCTCCTCCTGGAGCGCGGGGCCGTTTGATATCGAGAGGTCGCCAACGCTGATATCGTTTTCTTGTTGTCGCCCGAAGGAGGAGTGGCCATGGCGCGGACTGTGATCGACCTCGACGACGACCTCCTGGCCGAGGCTCAGCGGCTGTTCGGCACGACCACCAAGGTCGCCACGGTTAATGCGGCGTTGCTGGAGGCCGTGAAGCTGGCTCGCCGGATAGAGCTTGCCGATGCCATCGCCAGCGGGGAGTTCGACCTCCTCGACGAGCCGGGCAAGTCGGCTGCGGCGTGACCCGGGAGCGTTACCTGATCGACAAGTCGGCCTTGGCACGCTGGGGGAAGCCGACGGTGCGGCCGGTTCTCGACGATCTCTCACAGCGCGCTCTTTTGGCGGTGAACGCGGCGGTCGAGATGGAGGTTCTGCACAGCGCCCGAAGCGCGGCGGAGGCGGACCGGCTGAGCCACCTGCTCAGGGGGTTCGACTACCTGCCGTGCACGGACGAGGTCTGGGACCGGGCGAAGGACGTCCAGCGTCGTGCTCTGTTCCGGGGTAACCATCGCGCTCTGTCGATGGCCGACATGCTGATCGCCGCCACGGCCGAGCGGCACGGGGTCACGGTCCTGCACTACGACGGCGACTACGACATGATCGCGTCCATCACCGGGCAGCCCACCCGCTGGGTCGTGGAGGCCGGCTCGGCCGACTGAGCTCCCGCCCGAGCCGATGGTGGCCTCACCAACGGAATCGGTTGCGGCTTCTTCGCCTTCTACTACCTGATGCCGGCACTCGGCCTGCTCTGACCGGGTGCCCTGCGGTGTACGGGAACGGGCCCGCCCCCCTCAGCGCCAGCAGGGGGGGCGGGCCCGTTGGTGTGCGGCGGGGGCGGGCTCAGTCGTCCTCGGGAAAGACGAACTCCCGGGTCTGCCGGCGGTAGGGCAGCGGGAGGCCCGTCAGGCGGCGCGCCGGCCAGAGGTCGGAGCGCTCGCTGAGGCTCAGCTCGCCGCCCTGGCGGACCAGCCAGACGTCCTCGTAGTCGAAGTGCAGAACGGCGTCGCCGGGTACTTGGGACAACAGTCCGGCCGTGAGCCGGACCACGTCGTCCTGCTGGCCGGAGATGTCGGCCATCTTGTCGAGGCGGAAGGCCACTGAGACCGTCGGAGTGAAGGCACGACCGCCGATGAGCGGATTCCCCCAGGGGATCGGCTTCCTCGGCACCACCCGGATCCACGTGCCGTACGGTGTGCGCGCGCCCTCGCCGAGCAGTGTTTCGACGGTCGCCGACACGTCGGACAGCCTGAGGGAGTGAGTGACCGCGTCGAGTTGCTCTGCCACCTCAGGCAGGGTGAGAGAGGTCATCAGGTCGAGGTTGTAGGAAATAGCCACGTCGGCCGTCTTTCTCCGTGGGTCTACGGGTAAAGGTGGAGGATGTTGCCGGCCTTGTCGATCACTTTGACCTCCTTGAGGCCGTTGATCGGCCACTCGGTCAGCTGCTTTCGCATGGCGTTGATGTCGACGTTCGTGTCGGACATGTTCAGGATTATGCGGTCTGCCTGCCCGTCATCCACCTTCTCCTGGATCTTCGTGGCGATCGCACGCGGCTTGTCCGTTGTGGGTGCGTAGCAGTCCATGATCTCGCCCTCGACGCGATAGTCGGGGTTCTTGTCCCCGGGCACCTTCGGGTTCTGTTCGACCTTGTAGCCGTTCCTGGCCAGAATCTCGGCAGACTCGTTCTCCCTGCCGATCGCACGGACGGTCGTTGCGTCGTCGTCCTTGGAGATGCTGGTGACCCGGCCACCTGGTTTGGCAGTCGGGTCGGGTGTCTCGGTGGGCTTGGTGCCGACCTCGGTGGTGCCCCCGCCGCCTCCGCCCTCGCCCTCCATGTGGACCCGGTCCTGGCCCATGGCGTCCTTGGCGATGTCGCTCGCGCCCATGCCGGCCACGCCCACACCGGTCGCGATGAGGCCGGCCGAGAGCACGTTGACCGGGACGCCGACCACGGCGCCCACGCCGGTGAGGTCCAGGCCGACGCCGAGGACCTCGCCGCCCGCGCCGACGGTGGCCAGGGCGAGGCCGCCCGCGACCTCCAGGGCCGCGCCCGGGTTGTGCAGCATGGCGTTGCCGACCGAGGCGAGGTCCTCCACCGCGACCTGGCCGACGTCGGCCAGGAAGTCGCCCGCGTCGGACAGGAAGTCGCCGACGTCGTCCCAGAAGCCCGGCTCCTCCGGCGCCTTGTCGCGGGCCTTGCCGATCTTGTCGGCCGCGGTGTCGCCCGCGCTCTTGACCTGGCCGCGCGCGGTGGAGAGGGTCTGCCGCGCCGCGGTGCGGGTGCCCTCACCCGGGTCGGTGAACGGCAGCTCGTGGCCGGCGTTCTTCTCGGCGTCCTGGTGGTCGCTCTTCGCCTTGTTGGTCGCAGCCTGGCCCTCGTTCCACTGCCGGATCGCGTCCTGGGCCTGGCCCTGTGCCCAGTTCAGGGTCGTCTGGTACGAGGTCAGGGCGGTGGCGGCGTCGTGGAAGCAGTCGCCGGCCTCCACCCACTTGGCGGGCTCGCCGTCGAAGGCCTCGCGGAAGGCGTCGCCGGCCTCCCCGGACCAGCCCTCGGTGGTGTCGATCCTCTTGAGGCCGAGGCCGGCCGAGTGCAGGGTGTCGCCGTAGCTCTTGAGCCAGGAGCTGGTCGAGGCGAGCGCCTCGGGGTTGCCGGGGACGAGCTCCCTCGGGTCGGAGGTCTCGCCGAGTTCCTTCGCCATCAGTTCGCCCCCGGGTCCTTGCCGCTGTCGCGGCTGAGCGTCCCGCTCAGGTGGCCGACGATGTGGCCGTCGATCTCCCGGTAGGCCTTCACGCTCGCGTTCAGCCTCTTCGAGACCTCCTGGGCGTCCTTCGCCAGGTTCTCCACACCGATCTCCCAGCGGGTGCAGAACTTCTCGACCACGCCGGCCAGGTGGTCGTGGCCGAAGTCCTCCTTCTGCGGGTCGAGGTCGCTGACCTTCTTGAACTGCAGCTTGGCCAGCGTGTCCGTGATGCCCGAGGCCGCGTCGTCGAGCGCACCCAGGTCCACGCTGAAGCCTTGTCCTGCCATTGGTCCCTCCCTGTCGTGCACCGGCCCCCTAGCGCCGGGCGGGCCGGCGGGCCGATGCTGGGGACGGCCGCACCGGAACGGGTGGTTCCCCACCGGTTGGGTGAGCCCGGTGAACGTTCGGACCCGTCGGAGCGCCGCCGTACGGCCGCTGGGTGGCGGACGGCGCACCGTCAGGCGCACAGGAGGTGTCAAAAAGGGAGCTGTGTAGGCCAGTTGACGGTGGGCATACTGCCTGGACGGGAGACGGGGAGGGGGCTCGACCGATGGTGCAGGAAGATCCGCCCGTGGGCGACGAGGCACGGCTGCTGCCGGAGCTGTTCTGGACGGCCGACCGGGCGTCGGTGGAGGGGCAGCGGCAGACGCTGCGCTGGTACCGCGGCCTGATCGCGATGCTGGTGGTCGCCGCGGCGGTGGGGTCGCTGCCGGGGCCGGAGCACCGCGGGGACGGTGACATCACGCCGCTCTTCTCCGTGGTGGCGTTCCTGGTCGCCGGCTACTTCTGGTCGCGGCTGCGCCGCAGCAACCCGCAGGGCCGGTGGTACGAGGCGCGGGCGGCGGCCGAGTCGGTCAAGACGCTCGCCTGGAAGTACTCGATGCGGGCCCGGCCGTTCGACGGTGCCGCGGACTCGGCGGAGACGGACCGTGGCTACCTGCTCCAGCTGGAGGACGTGCTGCGCGCCTTCGAGGACCCGGAGATCGTGCCGCCGGGCACCATCCCGGAGATCACCCCGGAGATGCGCCGCGTCCGCTCCGCCAGCCTGGTCGCCCGCCGGACGCTCTACCTGCGCACCCGGGTGGAGGGGCAGCGGACGTGGTACCGCTCGCGCGCCGAGTCGTGCGAGTCGCAGGCGGTGTCCTGGGGGCTGGGGATAGCGGCGCTGATCATCATCGGTGCGGCGGCGGCGATCGCCCAGGCGACCGGCGCGCTGTCGGTGCACGTCTTCGGGGCCAGTTCGGCGGCGGCCGCCGCGGTGATCGCCTGGACCCAGCTGAAGCAGCTGCGCCCGCTGGCCGCCGCGTACCAGCTGGCCGCGCGCGAGCTGGAGAACGTCGGCAACCAGCTCTCCGACCTCGACCTGAAGGCCCCGGACGCCGAGCAGCGCTGGGCCCGGCTGGCCGCCGAGGCGGAGGACGCCGTCTCGCGCGAGCACACCACCTGGCGCGCCCGGCGGGCGTTCCCGCGCTGACGCCGCAGCGTTCCCGAGGGGGCTTTTGTCACGGGGTGGATCGGGAGGTCGTGGGGAGATCGGGCGGAGCCTGCGCGCCGCCCCGGGCACAGGTGTGCGGGGTGGGTGAGGGTCGGGCGCGCAAGCCCGGACCGTAATCATTGCGTGTCCATGCCCTGGTTTCATCGCCTCCGCGCACGACGTCAGTCACTGCTCGGAGGCCCCCCTTGCGCATTCTCCTGATCGCCAGCGCGTTCAACAGCCTGACCCAGCGCGTCCACACCGAACTCCGTGACCGCGGGCACCAGGTGGCCGTCCAGCTGGCGCTCGGCGACGAGCAGATGCGGGCGGCGGTGGAGCGGACCGACCCCGAGTTGATCCTCTGCCCGATGCTCACCAAGGCCGTTCCCGAGGACATCTGGTCGCGCCGCACCGTCCTGATCGTGCACCCCGGCCCCAAGGGCGACCGCGGCCCGTCCTCGCTGGACTGGGCGATCACCGAGGGAGCCGAGCGTTGGGGCGTGACCGTGCTCCAGGCGGTCGGGGAGATGGACGCCGGGGACATCTGGGCCTGCGTCGAGTTCCCCGTCCCGGCCGGCGGCAAGAGCGAGATCTACCGCAACGAGGTCGCGGACGCCGCCGTGGAGGCGGTGCTGCTGGCCGTCGGCCGGTTCCAGGGCGGGCTGTTCACCCCCGAACCGCTGGACTACGCCCGCCCGGACGTCCGTGGCGAGCTGCGGCCCCTCCTCCGGCAGGAGACCCGCCGGATCGACTGGTCCGCCGACCCCACCGCCACCGTGCTGCGCAAGCTGCGCGCCGCCGACTCGCAGCCGGGCGTCCTGGACGAGCTGTACGGGCGCGAGTACTTCCTGCACGGCGGCCACCCCGAGGACGAGCTGCGCGGCCGCGAGCCCGGCGCGGTGATCGCGACCCGGGACGGCGCGATCTGCCGGGCCACCGTGGACGGCGCGGTCTGGATCCCGCAGCTGCGCCCGCGCCGCACGCCCGGCGGTCCGGCCACCTTCAAACGGCCGGCCGCGACGGTGCTCGCCGACCACCTCCGCCGGGTCCGCGAGGTGCCCGCCCCCCCGGCCTCGGCGGCCGGGCGGGACACCTGGGCGGAGATCCGGTACCACGAGAAGGACGAGGTCGGCTTCCTCGAATTCGCCTTCGCCGGCGGGGCGATGAGCACCGAGCAGTGCCGCCGCCTGCTGGCCGCCTACCGGGAGGCCGTGGACCGGCCGACCTCGGTGCTGGTGCTCGGCCCGGCCCGGGACTTCTTCTCCAACGGCATCCACCTCAACGTGATCGAGGGGGCGTCGTACCCGGCGCTGGAGTCCTGGGAGAACATCAACGCGATGGACGACCTGGTCGAGGCGGTCCTCACCACCACCGACAAGCTGACCGTCTCCGCCCTGGCCGGGAACGCGGCGGCCGGCGGGCTGATGCTGGCGATCGCCGCCGACGAGGTCTGGTGCCGCGAGTCGGCCGTCCTCAACCCGCACTACCGGCTGATGGGCCTCCACGGCTCCGAGTACTGGACGTACACGCTGCCCCGTCGGGTCGGCGCCGAGCAGGCCGGGCGGCTGACCGCGCAGGCCCTGCCGGTCGGCGCGGCACAGGCCGAGCGGCTGGGCCTGGTCGACCGGACGGCGGGCGGCAGCGCGGCCGAATTCCGCCGCTGGGTGGCCCGGGAGGCGGCCCGGCTGGCGGGCTCGCCGGAGCTGACCGGCCGGCTGGTGGAGAAGAAGCGCCGCCGGGCCGAGGACGAGGACGCCAGGCCGCTCGCCGGGTACCGGGCGGAGGAACTGCGCCTGATGCACCGCAACTTCTACCGGGACGGCGAGCCGTACCACGGGCTGCGGCGCGACTTCGTGCACAAGGTCTGCCCGGTCGCGACGCCGGAGCACCTGACCGGGCTGCTCGGCAGGCCGGAGTAGCACGGCCCGCGGGCGGCAGGGCCCCGGGCCCGGTGAGGAGACCGGGGTCCGGGGCCCTGTCCGTGCTCAGCGTCCGTGCGGGGCCAGCGGTGCCGCCCGCCCGACCAGGACCGGCTGCGCGTTGACGGTGCTGCGGCTCGGCGACACCGCGAAGGCCAGCGAGCCGAAGAAGATGTAGCAGCCCAGCCCGACCACCAGCGGGAAGATGAACTGGAGCGCCATCACCCCGTCCGCCGTGCTCTGCGAGGCGTCCAGCCGGACGGAGACGGCGGCCATCCCGGTGTAGTGCATCGCGCACACCGCGACGCCCATCACCGGGGCCGCGGCGAGCACCGCGAGGGTGCCCCGGATGTTCAGTGCGGCCCAGAGCGCGGCCGTCGCGGCGAACACCGCGATGCCGACCGAGAGCCACACCGTGGTCTGGTCGTAGCCGACGTGGCCGGGCAGGACCATGGCGGCCATGCCGAGGTAGTGCATGGCCGCGACGCCGAGCCCGGTGGTCAGCCCGCCCGCGAGCAGCGCGGCGACCCGGTGGCGGCTGTAGCCGACGGCGAACATGCCGAGGCCGACCACGAGGATCGCCACGAGCAGGCTGAGCACGGTCGGCCCCGGGCGGTAGCTGATCTCGACGCCGGTGACGGAGAAGCCCAGCATCGCGATGAAGTGCATCGACCAGATGCCCGCGCCGAGCGAGGTCGACGCGAACAGCAGCCAGTAGACGCGGGTGCGGCCGGTGGAGACGAGCGCCCAGCGGGTGCTGCGCAGGGCGACGAAGGCGCCCAGGCAGGCGACGAAGTACGAGACCGCCGGCGTCAGCCAGCCGTGGTCGGCATGATGGATCTCTCCCACGAGGAAGCTCCCTGACGGGTTTGGGGGGAGGACTGACGCCAGGATCGGGCGGACGCGCCGGCCGTGGGGCGGCCCGGTCACGGGTGGCGAAGCCGGGTGCGCGGTACGCGCGGGTGTCGCGCCCCTGCCCGGGGGAAGCCTGGCGTGTGGTGCCCCTGACAACGGGGACAGTAGTCATTACCGATGAGTCGCACAATGTTCGTATTTTTGGTGAACTCGCAGGTCAGAGCCGTTCTTTACGTGATCGGCAAGATCTCGGCACCAAGCCCTGACGCTGCCTGCGCATGCACACTCCGCCTCCCCACGGGGCCGTGAGGGCCTCCCGGCCGTCACTCCAGGGGAGCTAGTCCGAACGGGTGGCCGGCCGGGTCGATCAGCACCTTGAGGGTGCGGCCGTGCTGGTACTGCGGTTCGGTGGCGCCGAGCGCGAGTGCCCGGGCGGTGGCCTCGTCCAGGTCGTCGACGTAGAAGTCCAGGTGGAAGTGCTTGCTGCCGTCCGGCTCGGTCCACGGCTCCGGCCGGTAGCCGGTGACCCGCCCGAAGCCGAGCGGGCTGCCGCCCTCCGGGTTGTCCAGGATGGCGAAGTGCTCGTCCACGTGCCGGGTCTCCCACCCGAGCAGCTCGCCGTAGAAGGCGGCCAGCGCGACCGGGTCGGCGCAGTCGATGGTGACCATGGCGAGGCGGGCGAAGCCGGTGTCGTTCTGCTCGGGGGCGAGGTCGGCGAGGTCGGACATTTCTGGTCGGCCCTTCTCCTGAGGGGTGGGTGCGGAACCCGTCATGACCAGCATCGCGCTCGGGGCCGCGCGCGGCGCGGGGAGCCGCCGGCGAAGGGTGGGGGGAGGGGTGGGCGAAGGGCCGCCGGTAACCAATTTTCCTTAGCGAGAGTAATGACGTAGTCTAAATACATGCCCGAGATGTCCGAGCAGGACCTCGCAGCCATCAGTCAGCTGCGGTCGTCCACCATGCGCCTCTCCCGTCGCCTGCGTCACCAGCGGGTCGAGGAGTCGCTCAGCCCTACCGAGATGGGGGTGCTGGGCACCCTCGCGCGCTGCGGGAAGGCCACGCCGGGTGAGCTCGCCCGGAAGGAGCACGTCCAGCCGCCCTCCATGACCAGGATCGTCGCGATGCTGGAGGAG
This sequence comes from Streptomyces sp. CB01881, assembly GCF_002953255.1. Taxonomy (GTDB): domain Bacteria; phylum Actinomycetota; class Actinomycetes; order Streptomycetales; family Streptomycetaceae; genus Kitasatospora. Next base: position 6,080,886 of record NZ_CP026498.1, on the reverse strand, counting down.
AAGGGCCTGGTGCGGAGGGAACCGCACCCGGAGGACCGCCGGCAGGTGGTCGTCAGCAGCACCGAGCAGGCGGAGGTGATCCTCCAGGAGAGCCGCCGTCGGCGCAACGCCTGGCTCGCCGAGCTCGCCGAAGGGCTCGACGAGGAGGAGTGGGCCGTCCTCCGGGACGCCGCTCCCGTGCTGTACAAGCTCGCACATCTCTGAGGCACACCTGTTTCCGGTCAGCCGCCGGAGGACGAAGGAGAACCGCATCACCGCAGCGCCGACCACCGACACCAGGAGCGCGACGACCCCTCGACGGGTCGTCGCGCCGCGAGGGGAGACCACCGTGACACCGCCGGCCGCAGCCAGCGCCGCCGCCATCCGTACCGACGAGCCGACCACCGACCCCGCCGCAGCCTCCGCCGCGGCCGCCGACGCCCAGGCACCCGCCCCCACGGGGCTGCCGGGCAACGGCGACGACGACCCCGACGAACGCACCGCGGCGGTAGACCCCGCCGCTCAAGGCCACGGCACCGTGGCCACGTCCCCGACCGGCGCCCGCTTCACCCGGCCCGGGGGGATGTTCTCCTCACTGCGCGTCCGCAACTACCGCTACTACTTCGCAGGCCAGGTGGTCTCCAACACCGGCACCTGGATGCAGCGGATCGCACAGGACTGGCTAGTCCTCAGCCTCACCGGCAGCCCGCTGGCCGTCGGCATCACCACCGCCATGCAGTTCCTGCCGATGCTGCTGCTCGGCCTGTTCGGCGGGGTGCTCGCCGACCGGATGCCCAAGCGCCGCCTGCTGGTCTACACCCAGGGCGCTATGGGCCTGCTGGCCGCCGGCCTGGCCGCGCTGACCATCGGCGGCGTCGTGACGCCGTACTACGTGTACGCGTTCGCGCTGCTGCTCGGCCTGGTCACCGTGGTCGACAACCCGACCCGGCAGGCCTTCGTCTCCGAGATGGTCGGCCCGAAGGACCTCGCCAACGCCGTCAGCCTGAACGCCGCCAACTTCCAGACCGCCCGGCTGGTCGGTCCCGCCGTCGCGGGCCTGCTGATCGCCGCGGTCGGCAGCGGCTGGGCGTTCGCGGTGAACGCCGTCTCCTTCGCCGCCGTGATCGGCGGACTGCTCGCCATGCGCGCGGGCGAACTGCGCCCGACGGCGCCGATCGCCCGCGAGAAGGGGCAGTTGAAGGAGGGGCTGCGGTACGTGAAGGAGCGGCCCGAACTGCTCTGGCCGATGGTGCTGGCCGGGTTCATCGGCACCTTCGGGTTCAACTTCCCGACGCTGCTCTCCGGCTTCGCCTACGACACCTTCAAGGTGGGCGCCGGGCAGTACGGCCTGCTGAACACCGCGATGGCGGTCGGCTCGCTGGCCGGCGCCCTGCTCGCGGCCCGCCGGGGAGCGCCCAGGCTGCGCCGGCTGGTGGGAGCGGCACTGGCCTTCGGCACGCTGGAGGTGGTGGCCGCGTTCGCCCCCGGCTACTGGACCTTCGCGGTGCTGCTGACGCTGATCGGCGTGTTCGGGCTGAGCTTCAACACCTCGGTCAACTCCATGCTCCAGCTGGCCACCGACCCGGAGATGCGGGGCCGGGTGATGGGCCTGCTGGTGCTGGTCTTCACCGGTGGCACGCCGATCGGCGCGCCGGTCGTGGGCTGGGTGACGGCCTCGTACGGGCCGCGGCTCGGGCTGCTGGCCTGCGGGCTGGTCTCGGCGCTGGCCGCCGCAACGGTCGGCCTGGTGCTGGCACGCAGTGCCGACCTGAAGGTCCGGGTCGACCTGCACCCGGGCCGCGGCGGGCGGGTGGTGGCCTTCGTGCCGCGCGTCCGCACCACGGCCAAGTCGGAGCTGGCCGCCGCCTGCTGACGGCCGGTCGCCCCGGGGCGGGCGCGGTCGCCCGCCCCGGGTCGGTGGTCACGGCCGCCGCCGGTGCCGCGGCGGCCGGGCCGCTGCCGGACTCGCCGTCAGAGCCGGATCTCCAGCACCTGGCCGGGCCAGGTCCCGCCCGGCTGCTCGACCTCGAACGCCACGGTCTCGGTGAAGCCGAGCGCACGGTACTGGCCCACCAGCTTGCGGTCGGCACCCCCGTAGCAGTCCACCCGGACCAGGCCGATGCCGCGGCGGCGGGCCTCGTCCAGGGCGTCGGCGATCAGCGCGGCGCCGATGCCCGAGCCCTTGCGGGTCCGGTCGGTGACCAGGTTGCGGATGTACAGCTCGCGCTCCTCCACCGCGGGGATGTAGGTGCCGCGCTCCTCGGAGAGGACGCAGGAGCCCACCGTGCGGCCCTCGTCGTCCACGGCGAGGCGGATCAGGAAGGGCTCACGGCCGTACTTCTCGGTGTGCTCGACCCTGGTCGGGTTGCCGCTGAAGGGCTGGTCGCCCCACTGGCCGGTGCGGCCCTGTCCGGTGAGCCAGGTGACGGCTCCGTCGAGCAGGGCGAGGATGTCGGCGATGTCGTCGGGGCCGCCGGTACGGATCTTCATGGAACCCGTTCTAACCCAAACGGCTCCGCGCGGGAAGACGGTGGGCGGATCGCCGGGCGGGGGAGGACGGCCGGGCGGATCGCGGGGGATCGCGGGGGAAGGAAAATGGCTCCATGAGGCTCTTTGTGGCGGTGCTGCCGCCGGTCGAGGCGTTGCAGGGGCTCTACGACGCGGTGGAGCCGGTGCGCGGGCTGCCCGGGGCGGACCGGTTGCGCTGGACGACGGTCGAGGGCTGGCACCTGACCCTGGCCTTCCTCGGCGAGGTGCCGGCCGAGCGGCTGCCCGAGCTGGAGGCCGGGCTGGCCGGGGTGGCCGAGGTGCACGCCGTGCACCGGCTGCGGATCGCCGGGGCCGGCCGGTTCGGCGACCGGGTGCTCTGGGCCGGGGTGGAGGGCCAGACCTGGGCGTTGCGGCGGCTCGCCGAGGCGGTGAACGAGGCCACCGCGGACGTGATCGGCGAGGTGGACGCGTTCACCTTCCACCCGCACCTGACCCTGGCCCGGGCGGGCTCCTCGCGCGGCCACCGGCGGGCGGTGCAGCGGATGGCGGCGGCGGAGCTGGACTCCCTGGCGCTGGCGCTCGGCGACTACCGGGGGCCGGAGTGGGAGGCCGCCGAGCTGCACCTGATGAAGAGCGAGCCGGACGGCGGCGTCACGCACTACGAGACGGTCCGCGCCTGGCCGCTGGCCGACTGGAGCTGAGGCCGGGGGCGCCGCACCGCGCGCCCCCGGCCCCGTGGTCGGCCGGACCGTCGGCTCAGCCGGTGTAGTAGCCCTGGACGTCGGCCACCAGGTCCACGCTGCCGTGCGGGTTGTACAGCTCGATGCAGCCGTCGGCGCCGACCGGGACGACGGTCATCGCGGCGGTGTCCTTGCCGCCGGCGTAGTTGAGGTTGGACGTGGACGGGATCGCGGCGCCGCCCAGGGGCGTTCGCTCACGGCCACACGCGCATCGCGTCGGCGGCGACGCGTTCCAGTTCGGCCCGGTCCGCGCCGTCGCGGGCGCGCTGGGACATGCCCTGGAGCACGGCGGCGGTGAACCGGGCCAGTGCCGCCGGGTCGGTGCCGGCGGGCTCGTGGCCGGCCGCGACGTCGGCGCGGATCAGGGACTCCAGGGCGCGGACGTTGGCGTTGCGCAGCTCCCGGACGGCCTCGGTGACCTCCGGTGAGGTGCAGTTCACCGTCGAGCTGATCAGCAGGCAGCCCCAGGGGTGGTCCGGGGCGGTGGCCTGGGCGGCGGCCTCGCGCAGCATCCGGGCGACGCCGGCCCGGGCGGTGGGCTCCTCGGCCAGCGCGTGGGTGGCGTACGCGCCGTGGCTCTCCCGGTAGCGGGCGACGACCTCCTCGAACAGTGCCCGCTTGTCGCCGAAGGCCGCGTACAGGCTCGGCGGGCGGATGCCCATGGCGGCGGTGAGGTCGGCGACCGAGGTCGCCTCGTAGCCGTGCTCCCAGAACAGCCGCAGGGCCTGCTCCAGGGCGGCGTCGCGGTCGAAGGAGCGCGGGCGTCCGCGCTGGGGGGTGGTCGTCGCCGGGGTCGTGGCCATGGAGGGATTCTATATCGAGCACTACAAAACGCGTGCTACGGTTCCTTTCATTAGTGACCGATACAGAAATGAGGGGGCGTGGCCATGGGCGCGCTTGCGGGCAGGACGGCACTGGTGACGGGCGGCAGCCGGGGGATCGGACGGGGCATCGCCGAGCGGCTGGGACGGGACGGCGCGCTGGTCGCCGTCCACTACGGCGGCAACGCGGCGGCGGCCGAGGAGGTCGTCGAGGCGATCGGGCGGGCCGGCGGGCGGGCCTTCGCGATCGGCGCCGAGCTGGGCGTCCCCGGCGACGCGAAGGCGCTCTGGGCGGCCTTCGACGAGGGGCTCGCGGCCGCCGGTGGGGGAGAGGGCCTGGACATCCTGGTGAACAACGCCGGGATCGGCCAGTTCGGGCGGGTCCACGAGGTGGCCGAGGCCGACTTCGACCGGGTGTTCGCGGTGAACGCCAGGGCGCCGTTCTTCATCGTCCAGGAGGGCCTGGGCCGGCTGCGGGACGGCGGGCGGATCATCAACGTCTCGTCCGGCGTCACCCGGGTGGCGTTCCCCGGTGCGGTGTCGTACGCGATGACGAAGGGTGCGCTGAACACCCTGACGCTGACCCTGGCGGAGGAGCTGGGCCCGCGCGGGATCACCGTCAACGCGGTGCTGCCGGGCGTCGTCGCCACCGACATCAACCCCTGGCTGGAGGAGCCGGCGGCGCGCGCCCGGGTGGCCGCCTACTCGGCCTTCGGCCGGGTCGGCGAGGCCGCCGACGTGGCGGACGTCGTGGCCTTCCTCGCCTCCGGCGACTCCCGCTGGGTCACCGGCCAGAACCTGGACGTCAGCGGCGGGTCCAACCTCGGCGTCTAGGTCCGTGCGGGGCCCGGGTACGCTCGTTGACCGTGGATCCCAAGACTCGTATGCGTATCGTGACCGGTGCCCTGGTGCTGCTGCTCGTCGTCGTGCTGGTCAGCTCACTGGTCAACCGCTAGGGCACCCGCCCCGGCGCACGCCCGGGGCCCCCGCGGACACGCAGAAGGGCCACCGCCCGCAGGCGGTGGCCCTCACGCGTGTGCCGGACGGTCAGAGCTGCCCGACCACGTAGTCGATGCAGGCGGTGAGCGCCTCGACGTCCGCCGGGTCGATCGCCGGGAACATCGCGATGCGCAGCTGGTTGCGGCCGAGCTTGCGGTACGGCTCGGTGTCGACGATGCCGTTGGCACGCAGTGCCTTGGCGACGGCGGCGGCGTCCACCGAGTCGTCGAAGTCGATCGTGCCGACGACCTGCGAGCGCTCGGCCGGGTTCGCCACGAACGGGTTGGCGTACGGGGACTTCTCGGCCCAGCCGTACAGGCGGGACGAGGAATCAGCCGTACGGGCGACGGCCCAGTCGAGCCCGCCGTTGCCGTTCAGCCACTCCAGCTGGTCGGCGAGGAGGAACAGCGTGGCGATCGACGGGGTGTTGTACGTCTGGTCCTTCGACGAGTTGTCGATGGCCGTCGGCAGGTCGAAGAACGGCGGGATGTAGCGGCCGGAGCCGGCGATCTCGGCGGCGCGCTCCAGCGCGGCGGGGGAGAAGGCCGCCAGCCAGAGCCCGCCCTCGGAGGCGAAGGACTTCTGCGGGGCGAAGTAGTAGACGTCCGTCTCGGTGATGTCGACCGGCAGGCCGCCGGCACCCGAGGTGGCGTCCACCAGGACGAGCGAGCCCTGGTCGGCGCCGGCCGGGCGCCTGATCGGCATCGCGACGCCGGTGGAGGTCTCGTTGTGGGTGAGTCCGTAGACGTCCACGCCGGCCTCGGCGACCGGCAGCGGGTGGGTGCCCGGGGCGGTCTTGATCACGGTCGGCTCGGCCAGCCACGGGGCGGCCTTGACCGAGGAGGCGAACTTGGACGAGAACTCGCCGAAGTCGAGGTGCTGGGACTTCTCCCGCACCAGGCCGAAGGCCGCGATGTCCCAGAAGGCGGTGGAGCCGCCGTTGCCGAGCACCACCTCGTACCCCTCGGGGAGGGAGAAGAGGCTGCTCACGCCCTCGCGCACGCGCTTGACCAGGTTCTTCACCGGGGCCTGGCGGTGGGAGGTGCCGAGCAGGGAGGTCTCGGTCGCGGCGAGGGCACTCAGGGCCTCGGGGCGCACCTTGGACGGGCCGCAGCCGAAACGGCCGTCTGCGGGCTTGATGTCAGCGGGGATCTGGATCTGAGCCACGCGCGCAGCCTACCGGCCGGTCGCTCCCCGGTGTGCTGGCGGTCCGCCCGCTGAGATGTGATCTTCACGGCTCCCGGAAGCGGCGGCAGCGGGCCCGGAACGGTGCCGGACCCGCTGCTCAGCAGGGGTTTCGTCAGTGCGCGATGGCCTCGTAGCCCTCGATGTCGCGCGGGCTGCGCGGGCCCGGGCCGATGTAGCGCGCGGCGGGGCGCACGAGCCGGCCCGTGCGCTTCTGCTCCAGGATGTGCGCCGACCAGCCGGCGGTGCGGGCACAGGTGAACATCGAGGTGAACATGTGCGCCGGGACCTCGGCGAAGTCCAGCATGATGGCGGCCCAGAACTCGACGTTGGTGGCCAGCACGCGGTCGGGGCGGCGGTTGTGCAGCTCCTCCAGCGCGGCCTTCTCCAGCGCCTCGGCGACCTCGAAGCGCGGCGCCCCGAGCTCCTTGGCGGTACGGCGCAGCACGCGGGCGCGCGGGTCCTCGGCGCGGTAGACGCGGTGGCCGAAGCCCATCAGGCGCTCGCCCTTGTCCAGGGCGTTCTTCACCCAGGCGGTGGCGTCGCCGGTGCGCTCGATCTCCTCGATCATGCCGAGCACGCGGGACGGCGCGCCGCCGTGCAGCGGGCCGGACATCGCGCCGACGGCGCCGGAGAGCGCGGCCGCGACGTCGGCGCCGGTGGAGGCGATGACGCGGGCGGTGAAGGTGGAGGCGTTCATGCCGTGCTCGGCGGCGGACGTCCAGTAGGCGTCGATGGCCTTGACGTGCTTCGGGTCCGGCTCGCCGCGCCAGCGGATCATGAAGCGCTCGACGACCGTCTCGGCCTTGTCGATCTCGCTCTGCGGGACCATCGGCAGGCCCTGGCCGCGGGCGGACTGGGCGACGTAGGACAGCGCCATCACGGCGGCGCGGGCGAGGTCGTCGCGGGCCTGCTCGGCGGAGATGTCCAGCAGCGGCTTGAGGCCCCAGACGGGGGCGAGCATGGCGAGGGCGGACTGCACGTCGACGCGGATGTCGCCGGAGTGCACCGGGATCGGGAACGGCTCGGCGGCGGGCAGGCCGGGGTTGAACTTGCCGTCCACCAGCAGGCCCCAGACGTGGCCGAAGGAGACGTGGCCGACCAGCTCGTCGATGTCGACGCCTCGGTACCGCAGTGCGCCGCCTTCACGGTCGGGTTCGGCGATCTCGCTCTCGAACGCGACGACTCCCTCAAGTCCGGGTACGAAGTCGGACATGCGACGGCTCCTTCAGTTCTGCGATCGGCGGGCCGCCGTGGTGGGGCGGTACGCCAGTGACCGATGGTGGTTGGCACTCGGTGCCATCCTCACAGGCACAGAGTGCATTGCGCCATACACCACCGTGGTGATGTTGCCCTGGGGGCCGCTTGACTTTTCGCCCGGAGGCCGGTCGTGCCAGGGAAATCTCCCGAACCAAACCCCAGGTTCCGGACAATTCACCGTAGGCCGGGCGGTCAAGCGGTGGCGAGTCACCTTATCTCCCACCGGGGTTTGTCCGGAGGTAGCGGTGCCGGTTGCTTGTCGTACGGGATGATGTTGACGTGCAGACCCCGGAACGCGCCCAGTCGACGCCCCCGAGCCCCGCCACCCGGATCCTGGCCGAGGAGGCCCGGCCCGGGCCGGACCTCACCGTGATGCGCAAGCACTACACCCACGAGGGCCTGGTCGAGGGGCAGCTCACCGCCGAGCCGATCGCCCTGTTCACCCGCTGGTTCCACGAGGCGGACGACGCCGGGGTGGTGGAGCCCAACGCGATGGTGCTCTCCACGGCCGACGCCGAGGGGCGGCCCAGCTCGCGGACCGTCCTCCTGAAGGGCTTCGACGCGCGCGGCTTCGTCTTCTTCACCAACTACGGCTCGCGCAAGGGCGCCGAGCTGGCCGCCAACCCGCATGCGGCGCTGCTCTTCCCGTGGATCGCGCTGGCCCGCCAGGTGATCGTCCAGGGCCGGGTGGAGAAGGTCGGCCGGGACGAGACCGCCGCCTACTTCCGCACCCGCCCGCACGGCTCGCAGCTCGGGGCCTGGGCCAGCGAGCAGTCCAGCCCGGTCGGCAGCCGGGAGGTGCTGGAGCAGCGGTACGCGGAGCTGGAGCGGCGCTACCCGGAGGGCGAGGGGGTGCCGGTGCCGCCGTTCTGGGGCGGGTACCGGGTGGTCCCCGAGCGCGTGGAGTTCTGGCAGGGCCGGGAGAACCGGCTGCACGACCGGCTGAACTACCTCGCCGACCCGTCGGCCCCGTCCGGCTGGCGGGTGGAGCGGCTCTGTCCGTGAGTGCCGCGTGGGCGGGGTGGGGCGGCGGCCCAGGTCGCGCATCTTGGCCGGTGAACTACCTTGTCATGCTTAGAATATGAGTCAACGTCAGGTTCGCCGGTGTAACGTGGCGGAAAGGCCCGGACTGGGGTCTGGGTCGCACTCTTCCGAGAGAGTGAGGCATCTGATGGATGACACCGCCGCACCTATCGCCGCCGGGCCCGCCGACCCGGGCGACGCCCCCCGCCGGCCGACCCTGGGCGAGCTGGCCGGCATGTCGGCGGCCGATCTCGGCGCGCTGCTGCGCCGGACGGGAGTGGAGGAGGGAAGGTCCTGCGCCGTCCCGGTGGCCAGATTCTCCTCCGCGGCGTGACCCAACGAGCTGGGATCTTCCTGGATCCCGGCTCCTTTTGCGTCAACTCACCGGTATCTTAAGCCGAGTTGGTGGGGTGGGACCGGGGGGTGCAGTGCGGCCGTACTTCTTCTTCAGTTATGCGCGGCGGGACCACATGGCCGGCGGCGCCTTCGTCGACCAGTTCTTCAGCGACCTCCGGGACGAGCTGGCCCGGATCGAGCCCGCGGCCGGGCCGGGCGAACTCGCCTACCGGGACACCGAACGGCTGCGCGTCGGCGACGACTGGGAGCAACAGCTCTCCCGGATGCTGGCCGTCAGCCGCACCATGGTGGCGCTCTACTCCCCGGCCTACTTCGCCAGTTCGTACTGCGGCAAGGAGTGGACGGCCTTCGACGGCCGGATGCGGCGGCACCAGAAGCTGACCGGCGAGGCGGTGCCGGCCCTGATCCCGGTGGTCTGGGAGCCGCCCCCGGCCGGCCTGCCCGCCGAGGTGCTGCGGATCCAGTACAGCCAGCACGACCTGGGCGTGGCGTACGCCACCGGCGGGCTGCGCGACCTCCTGCGGGCCGACCCGCACGGACCCGACTACCGCCGGGTGGTCCGGGCCATCGCCGAGCGGGTGCGGGAGGCGGCCTGCCTGCCCCTGACCGAGCTGCCCCACCTCGACCTGGGCCGGGTGGACGGCTGCTTCCCGGTGCCGGACGCCGTGCCGCCGCCCGGGCGCAGCGGGATGGTCCGGATCTTCGTCGCCGCCGGCCGCGCGGCCGCCCGCCGCACCGCCGACCCGTCCCGCGCCGGGGGGCGGACGGCCGACGCCGCCGTGTACGCCGTGCCCGGCATCCCGGCGCAGCGGCAGGACGAGGACCGGTACCGGGGCGGCTGGTACGGGGACCGGCCCAGGGACTGGGCGCCCTACCACCCGCCGCGGCTGCCCTCGCTGGTGGTGCAGGCCCAGCAGGCGATCACCCAGGCCGGCCACAGCACCACGCTGGAGGAGGTCGGCCCGGGCCTGGCCGCCAGCCTGGACCTCGCCCGCGAGAACAACGAGGTCAGCGTCCTGCTGGTGGACCCGTGGGCGGCCGGCGCCGAGCCCTACCGGCAGGCGCTGCGCGACTTCGACGACCAGAACCACCCCGTCACCGGCGTGCTGGTGCCGGCCGGCACCGACGACCCGCCCGAGGGACCGGCGCGCAGCAGGCTCTGGGGAGGGGTGCGCGACGTCTTCCCGCGCAACTGGCTGCACAGGTCCGGGCCGGAGCCGCTCTTTAAGGTGCGCGTCCCGCGGGAACGCTTCGAAACGGACCTGCTACGTACCGTTACGGTTGCCCAGAATCGACTGTTAGACGAGACGGACGAAGTCGATCCGGTTCTCGCGCGGGCTGCGTTCGGCCTGGGCCCCGGCGTCGCGGCCATGCCTGCCCTGTTGATCCCGGCGTGGCCGCCGGCAGTGTCCCCTGAAGCAGCCCTGCCCCCGGCTCCCCGGGAGCCCCGCGAAGGAGACTCCGAACGATGACCGCCGATCAGGTGGCCCTGGCGGACGCCGACTCCGCCGTCCCGTCGACACCCGGGACCGGGTCGGTCGTCACGTTCTACTCGTACAAGGGCGGCACCGGCCGCACCATGGCGCTGGCCAACCTCGGCTGGATCCTGGCCAGCCAGGGCCTGCGCGTCCTGGTGGTCGACTGGGACCTCGAAGCACCCGGCCTGCACCGGTACTACCACCCGCTGCTGATCGATCCCGAGCTGCACGCCACCGACGGCCTGATCGACCTGCTGCGGGCCTACGTCGAACAGGCGCTGCCGGCCCCCGGCGACGCCACCGCGGCAGCCCCCCGGGAGTGGCTGGCCGAGCCCGGCCGGCTCGACCGCTACCTCTGCGGCCTCGCGCTCGACCTGCCGGCCGGCGGGCGGCTCGACCTGATGCCGGCCGGTCGGCAGAACGCCTCCTACTCGGCCGCCGTGACCAGCTTCAACTGGCGCAGCTTCTACACCCGCGCGGACATCCGGGGCGCCGAGTTCCTGTACGCGCTGCGCGAGCAGTGGACCGGCTCGTACGACTACGTGCTGATCGACAGCCGGACCGGGGTCAGCGACACCTCGGGCATCTGCACCGTGCTGATGCCCGACACCGTGGTGGACTGCTTCACCCTCGGCGCCCAGAGCATCCGCGGCGGCGTCGACGCGGCCCGCGCGATCGTGGACGCCGACGAGCGCGACATCCGGGTGCTGCCCGTCCCGATGCGGGTCGAGGACGCCGAGCGGGCCGGGCTGGCCGCCGGGCGCGACCTCGCCCACGACGCCTTCGCCCCGTACCTGGACCGCTGGCTGAGTGCCGAGCGCCGGGCCGACTACTGGCGGGACGTCGAGGTCCCGTACAAGCCCTTCTACGCGTACGAGGAGGTGCCGGCCACCATCGTCGACCGGCCGCAGCAGGGCCGCAGCCTGCTCGGCGCGTTCGAACGGCTGGCCGAGTGGCTCACCGAGGGCCGGGTCCGCGCGCTGCGGCCCGTCCCCGACCGCGCCCGCCGCCGGCTGTACGCGGCCTACCTGCGCACCGGCCGCACGAGGTCCCGCCAGGTGCACGTGAGTTACGCCCCGGGGGACCGGATCTGGGCCGAGTGGGCCGCCGCCGCCCTGGCCGGCTTCGGCTACCTCGCCTCGCTGCACAGCGCCGCGGCGCCGATGGACGCCGGACCACCCGGCGACGCCGCCCTGCCCGAGGCCGCCGGGCCGCTGGACGGCGACGGCCGGGTCCTGGTGCTGCTCTCGCCCGAGTACGCGGAACTGCCCCGCGGCCGGGAGATCTGGCGCAGACTCACCTCCGCCGAGCAGGACGGCGGTTCGGCCGGCCTGCTGGCGCTCACCCTGACGGCGCCCGGCGAGCGGCTGCCCGAGCCGTTCGCCGGTCACCGGCTGCCCGAGCTGGCCCGGGGCTCCGCCGAGCAGGCCGAGACCCAGCTCTTCGAGCTGCTCGGCCCGCCGCCCGGCGCCGGCCGCTGGCTGGAGGCCGACGAGGAGGCCGCGCCCGCCCCCGCCCGTTTCCCGACGGGCCGGCCCGCGGTGGAGAACCTCCCGCCCCGGCTGCCCTCCTTCACCGGCCGCGGCCGGCTGCTGGAGACCCTGCGGGACGGCTTCACGCTCGGCCCGGCGGCCGAACCCGTGCAGGTCCTGTACGGCATGGGCGGGGTCGGCAAGTCGCAGGCCGCGGTCGAGTACGCCCACCGGTTCGCGCCCGCGTACGAGGTGGTCTGGTGGGTGCCGGCCGAGGATCCGGCCGGCGTCCCGCAGCGGCTCGCCGAACTCGCCGCCGAACTCGGCCTGGAGGGCGGCGGCGACGTGGCCCGGACCGCCCGGGCCGTCCTGGACGCGCTCGGCCGGGGCCTGCCGCACCGGCGCTGGCTCCTGGTCTTCGACAACGCGGAGGACCCGGAGCAGCTCGCCGCCTGGCTTCCGGCGGGCACCGCCGACGGCCACGTCCTGGTGACCTCGCGCGACCGGCGCTGGGCCCGGCACCGCGGACGGACCGAGGTCGAGGTCTTCGACCGGGCGGAGAGCGTCGAGCTGGTCCGCCGCTTCAACGCCGGGGTCGGGGCCGCCGACGCCGAGCGGATCGCCGAACTCCTCGGGGACCTGCCGCTCGCCGTCGGCCAGGCCGCCGCCTGGCTGCACGAGACCCCGATGCCGGCCGCCACCTACGCCGAACTGCTGGACGAGACGCTCACCGACATCCTCGACCGGTCGGTCCAGGCGGACGCCGAGTACTCGACCGTCGCCGCGGCCACCTGGCGGATCGCCGGCGCCGACCTGCGCCGGATCAACGCCCCCGCCGCCCGGCTGCTGGAGGTCTGCGGCTTCCTCGGCCCGGACGCCATCCCGATCCGGCTGCTCTACAGCGCGCCCGTGACCGAGGCCGTCGGGCTGCCCCCGGGCACGGACGGCCAGCTCGCGACGGGCGAGATCCTGCGCACCGTCAACCAGTTCAACCTCGCCCGGTACGACCAGGCCGGCGGGACGCTGAGCGTGCACCGGATCACCCAGGCGCTGCTGCGCGACCAGGTCACCGAGGCCGACCGGGCCCGGGTGCGGGCCGTCGTGCACCGCGCGCTCGCCCTGGACTCCCCGGGCGACCCCGACACCCCGGACAACTGGACCCGGTACGCCGAACTGCTGCCCCACCTCGGGCCGTCCGGAGCCACCGCGAGCGCCGACCCGGCGGTCCGGCGGTGGATCGTCGAATCGGTCCGCTACCTCTGGCACCGGGGCCTGCTCGACGCCGGCCGCGACCTCGCCGAACGCGCCCTGGCGCAGTGGTCCCCCGACGGCGACGACGGGCCCGGCCGGGACGGCGGTGACGACGGCGCAGGCGACGTGCCGGCCCTGCTGATGCGCGTCCAGCTCGGCAACATCCGGCGTTCCCAGGGAGCCGTGCAGGCGGCCTACGAGCTCGACCGGGACGCGCTGGAGCGGCTGCGCGCGGTGCTCGGCCCGGACCACCTGCACACCATCGCCGTCGCCAACAGCCTCGGCGGCGACCTGCGCCACCTCGGGCACTACGCGCAGGCCCGGGCGCTGGACGAGCAGACCCTGGAGACCGCGCTGCGGGTGCTGGGCCCCGACCACCCGCGCACGTTCATGAGCATGAACAACCTGGCCGTCTCGGCCTTCATGACCGGCGACTACCGGGCGGCGCTGGCCGGCCACCAGGACGTCTACCGCCGCCAGCGCGCGGTACTGGGCGAGCACAACCCCTACGCGCTGCTGTTCGGCGTCAACTACGCCCGCGACCTGAGCGGGAACGGGCGGTTCCAGGAGGCCCTGGAACTCCTGGAGCACGTCGTGCGGAGCTACCGGGAGATCGTCGGGGACGACCACGACGACACGTTGCGCGCCCGCCGGAGCCTCGGGGTCGTGCTGCGCCGGCTCGGCCGGTACCGGGAGGCGCTGGCGAACGACGAGGACGTCCACCGGCGCCTGCACGCCCTCAACGGCGCCGACCACCACGGCACCGCGGCGGCCGCCGGCAACCTGGCCGGCTCCCTCGGCGTGCTGGGCGAGACCGGGCGGGCCGTCCCGCTGGCCGAGGAGGCGTTCGGGTACTGCCGCACCCACCTCGGCGAGGACCACCCGACCACCTCGGTCTCGGCCGTGAACCTCGCCGTGGCGCTGCGCCGGGCCGGCCGCACCGCCGAGGCCCGGCAGCTCTCCGGCCGGGCCCTGGACGGTCTGGGCGCGGCGCTCGGGGACCGCCACCCGTACGTCGGGATCGCGATGCTGAACCACGCCGACCACCTGGCCCTGGCCGGTGACCCGGCGGCGGCACTGGCCCTGGACGAACAGGCCGCACAGCTGCTGGCCGACGCCCTCGGCCCGGACCACCCCGACACCCTCGCGGCGGTCTCCAACCTGTCGCTCGGCCTCGCCGCCACCGGCGACACCGCCCGGGCCGGGCGGCTGGTGGCGGACGCGCTCGCACGGGCCCGGGAGTCGATGGGCGAGACCCATCCGGTGACGGTGGCGATCAGGGAGGGCCGGCGGCTGGAGAGCGACATCGAGGTGCGACCGGTGTGAGTCGGCAGGCCGTCACCGGGGGCGGTGCGCCGTGCAGGTGCCGCTACGCGACCGCCGAGTGGGTGAACTTTCCGCAAGACTTCGCTGGATGGCGGGGTAGAGGACACGGAGGCTCGTGGAACAGCGCGGTGTTGCCCCCGTGCTGCCACTACATTGGTCGAAAGGCGCCGGGGTATACCCGGAGTCGGCTCTCTCTAACCCCCATCGTGGAAGAGAATCGAACATGACACCCGCACTGGACACCAAGCCCAAGCTTGACCTGACGGATCATCACCAGTCGGACCGGCCGACCCTGGCCGATCTGGCCTCGCTCGGGGCCGACGAGCTGGCCACGCGACTCCGACGCGCCCTGCCAGGCTCCGATACCGGTCTGGTGCCGGTCGCGGCCTTCAACTCCTCCATCTGACCAGCCGATCGACCATCGGCTCCGGCTGAAAACGACTGACCATGACGCGATCCCTGCTTCCGTTCACGCAGTTCGTTGTGAAGGTCCACAGCCGGTGCGATCTCGCCTGTGACCACTGCTACGTCTACGAGCACGCCGACACCAGTTGGCGCGCCCGGCCCAAGGTCATCGGCGACGAGGTCCTGGCCAAGGCCGCCGAACGGATCGGCGAGCACGCGGCCGCCCACGGCCTCACCGTCGTCCGGGTCGTCCTGCACGGGGGAGAGCCCCTGCTGGCCGGCCCGGACCGACTGCGCCGTGCCGCCGAGGAGTTCAGGGCCGCACTCCCGCCCGGCTGTGCGCTCGACCTGCGGATCCACACCAACGGGGTGCTGCTGAGCCCCGCCTTCTGCGACCTCTTCGACCAGCAGGACATCAAGGTCGGCGTCTCCCTGGACGGCGACCGCGCGGCCAACGACCGGCACCGCCGGTTCGCCGACGGCCGCAGCAGCCACCCCCAGGTGCTGCGGGCGGTGGCCCTGCTCCGCCGGCCCGGGTACCGGCACCTCTACGCCGGCCTGCTCTGCACCGTCGACGTCGACAACGACCCGGCCGCCGTCTACCGCGCACTGGCCGCACTGGAGCCCCCGGCCGTCGACTTCCTGCTCCCGCACGCCACCTGGGAGCAGCCGCCGAGACGCCCCGCCGGCCAGGGGGAGAACCCGTACGCCGCATGGCTGCTGGCCGTCTACGACCACTGGGAGGAGGACGGCCGGCCGTTCGCCGTCCGGACCTTCGACTCGGTCCACCGCACCCTGCACGGGCTCTCCAGCCTCACCGAGTCGCTCGGCCTGGAGCCCGCCGCACTGGTGGTGCTGGAGACCGACGGCACGTTCGAGCAGGCCGACAGCCTGAAGACCGCGTACGACGGCGCTCCCGCCACCGGCCTCGACGTCTTCCGGCACAGCCTGGACGAGGTCGCCCGGCACCCCGGCATGGCCGCCCGGCAGTCCGGGCTGGCCGGCCTGAGCGCCACCTGCCGCGGCTGCCCCGTCGTCCGCTCCTGCGGTGGCGGTCTGTACGCCCACCGCTACCGGGCCGATGGTGGATTCGACAACCCCTCCGTCTACTGCGGGGATCTCATGACACTCATCAACGGCATCGCCGACCGCGGCGAGCCGGACCCCGGGGCCGGCACGGCCCCGCGGGCGGCAGCCGGCCAGGCCGTTCCCGCGCAGGCCGGCGAGCCGGCCGTGCCCGCCGGCCTCACCGACCGCCAGCTCGGCCAGCTGGCCCGCGGCCACGGCGACGCGGACACCGTCCGGGCCCTCGTCCGCTCCCAACTCGCCCTCACCCGGGCGATGCTGGCGGCCGTCCGGGGCACCTCCGGGCTGCGCTCCTCGGCCGCCTGGGACCTCCTCGCCGACCTCGACTCCGCCGCACCGGCCGCGCTGGACACGGTGCTCGGCCACCCGTACGCCCGGGCCTGGGCGGCCCGGAGGCTCGGCGGCGACCCCGGCGCCGGGCTCGGGCGGCTGGCCGAGCTGGCCGGCGCCGCGGCCGTCCGGGCCGGGCGGGGCGACGCCGTGGCCGTCCCGGTCCGGGAGGGCGCCCTGCACCTGCCGACCCTCGGCCGGCTCACCCTCACCGGGGGCGGGGAGGCGCTCGTCACCGGCACCGGCGACGGGTTCACCGTCCGCACGGTCGGCGGCGAGGTGCTCGCCCTCGGCGCGGGCCACCGGGACCCGCGCTGGGAGCCGGTCCGGCTGGTCCGCCCGGCCGGCGGCTGGACGCTCGCCCTGGAGGACACCGACCCGCAGCGCGACAGCCACCAGTGGCCGGTCGGCGACCGGCTGGGCGAGGCCGAACTGCACGCCTGGACCGGGGCGCTGCGCGAGGCCGTCGAGCTGCTCGACCGGGACCTGCCGGCCTACGCCCAGGGCCTGCGGACCGGACTGACCACCGTCACCCCGCTGCGCCCCGGCCCGCCCGGACGGGACGTCAGCGCCGCCGCCCGGCAGGCCTTCGGTGCGGTCGGGATCGCCCGCCCGGCCACCGCGCCGACCCTGGCGCTGCTGCTCGCGCACGAGTTCCAGCACGTCAAACTGGGCGCAGTGCTGGACCTGGTGGACCTCTACGACCCCGCCGACACCGCGCAGTACGACGCGCCCTGGCGGCCCGACCCGCGCCCGATCGAGGGCCTGCTCCAGGGCACCTACGCCCACCTCGCGGTGACCGCCTTCTGGGGCACCCGGGCCGCCATCTACGACGGCCTGCCCGGGACGGCCGCCGAGCACGCCCGGGCGCAGTTCGCGCTCTGGCGCCGGTACACCGCCGAGGCGGTCGAGCGGCTGGCCGGTTCGGGGTCGCTGACCCCGGTCGGCCTGCGCTTCGCCGACGGCATGCGGGAGACGGTCGGGCCCTGGCTGGACGTGGCCCTGCCGAAGGCGGCCGAGGACACCGCCCGGCAGGCCCGGCAGGCCAGGCGTCCGGCCGCGCCCACCGGCTGACCGCGACCCGCTCACGACACCTGACCCGCGCACGACGCCCGGGCCGCCCACGACGCCCGACCCGCCCGCGACACCCGGGCCGCGCACGACGCCTGACCCGCCCACGACGCCTCGTCCGGCCTCCGTCGGGGCCGGTGACGTGACGGTCGCCCAGAACCGACTGTTAGCAGGGGCGTGAGCCACGACCCGGGGCGCAGAACCGGCCGACCACGACCGGTGGTTGCCCTGGCGCCTTCCGCCGTGTGCGCCCCTCGGGGTTGTAGGCTCGCGCTCATCCCCCCGCCGGCACCGGAGCCTTCCTCCGGGCCCATCACCCTCGGGAACCGCCATCCTTACCGAACCGAGTCCCGTGCCGTCCCGGCAGGACATATCGCCAAATAAGTTGACTCGAACGATGCTCGCGGAGCAGTTCACCGAGCTCGGCGTGCGGCCGGGCCAGGTGCTGCTCGTCCAGGCCTCGCTGCGCCGGCTCGGCCCGGTCGAGGGCGGTGGAACCACCGTCGTCGAAGCGCTGCTGGACGCGCTCGGCGGCCCCGGACGGGGCACCCTGGCCGCGTACACCGGCACCCCGGAGAACTCGGACACCTCCCGGATGGTCAGGGAGATGATGCAGGACTGGCTGCCCGAGCAGGTGGACGAGTGGCGTGCGGGCATGCCCCCCTTCGACCCGTACACGACACCGGCCTCGCCGACCATGGGCAGGCTCTCGGAGCTGATCCGCATCCACCCGGACGCGGTGCGCAGCAACCATCCGCAGTCGTCCTTCGCCGCGGTGGGGGCCCGCGCCAAGGACGTCACGGAGCTGCACGAACTCACCTGCCACCTCGGCATGGCGTCGCCGCTCGGCCGGCTGTACGAGATCGGCGCACAGGTGCTCGGCATCGGGGTGGGGATGGACAGGTTCACCGCCTTCCACCTGGCCGACCTCCAGATGCCGGACATCCCCGTCCGCCACTACGGCTGCGTGGTCAAGGAGGGCGGCGGCAGCCGCTGGGTCCACTTCGACGGCCCGCTCCTGGACGACCTGCACTTCGGGGAGCTCGGTGAGGAGGTGCTCCGCTCCGCCACCGGCGTCCGACACGGCAGGGTGGGCGGGGCGGACTGCCGGCTCCTCCCGATGCGCGAGGCCGTCGATCTCGCGGTCGGCATCCTGCGCGAGCGGCGCTGGCTCAGGCCCGATCTGGCCACGGCGTAGGGGCCGTACGGGGGCGGTCGTTTCAGTCATGTCAACTCGCATGGCCCGCTGTGCTATTCCATTGGACCCTCAGTCGTTCCTACACTGAAGCCCCGCGTACGGGGACTCGCGGGAAAGAGGTTGCCGGCGGGCCAGGGGGAGGCGCGTGTGAACGATCATGGCTGGGACGAGGAAGCCGCCCGGCCGTACTTCTTCCTCAGTTACGCCCACACCCCGAAGGCCGGCGCGCGTGGTGCCGGGGATCCCAACCACTGGGTGCGGCAGCTGTACCGCGACCTCTGCGAGGCCGTGCTGCAACTGACCACCGTGCCCGCGGGCGTACAAGTCGGGTTCATGGACGAGTCCATGCACCAGGGGGAGTTGTGGGCCGACCGGCTCTCCGAGGAGCTGGCCACCTGCCGGGTCTTCGTGCCGCTCTACTCACCGCGGTACTTCAACAGCCTCCCGTGCGGCCAGGAGTGGCACTCCTTCATCCAGCGGCCGGTCTACCCGGCCAACCTCGACTCGGAGCGGACCAGCGGCATCGTGCCGGTGCTCTGGGCGCCGATGAGCCGCTACAAACTGCCCGCGGTGGCGAGCGAACTCCAGTTCAACCACGCCAGTTTCGGCCCCGACTACGCCACCGAGGGCCTGTACGCGCTGATGAAGCTCAGCTACTTCCGCTCCGCCTACGAGCTGGCCGTGCACCGGCTGGCCCGGCGGATCGTCGAGGTGGCCGAGGAGACGGTGATCCCGGTCGGGCGCCGCCTCGACTTCAACACCCAGCCCAGCGCCTTCAACGTCACCGCGCCCACCAAGCAACTGCGGATCTCCGTCCTCGCCTACCACCGGGGCGAGGTGCCGCCCGACCGCAACCCCGACTACTACGGTGCCAGGCGCACCGACTGGCACCCGTACCGGCCGGCCGCCTCCCGCCCGCTGGCCGAGCACGCGGTGCGGCTCGCCCGGCAGCTGGGGTTCCAGGCCACCGTGCACGAGTTCGACGGCGAGGCCGAGGCGATCATCTCCGGCGGCGATCCGGTCGCGCCGGGGCTACTGCTGCTGGACCGCTGGGTGCTCCAGGACGAGCGGTGGAGCGAACTGGTCCGCCGCTTCGACCGCTCCGACTGCTCCTGGGTGAGCGTCCTGGAGCCGTGGAACCTCGACGACCCGGACTGCGTGGAGAACCACCGCGAGCTGGGCGAACTCAGCGACCGGGTCCTGCGGTTCACCCACCGGTCCGTCCGGCCGAGCTTCCTCGGTGCCACCGGCGGGCCGCCCGGGCTGGGCAGCCTGGAGGAGTTCGACGACGCGCTGCCCCGGGCCGCCATGAAGGCCAAGTACGCCTTCGAGGGCCGCACCAGGACCGAACCCGAGGAACCACCGCCACCACGGCCCAACCTGCGGGACGCTTTCCGGTACGGGCGCGGCCGGGACGGGCCCGAACCCTTCGCCTACGACGACGACCAGCCACCACGCGACTTAGGCGAACGCCCGGACGACGGGACACCGCCCGGGGGAGGAATCACATGAGCGAGCGGAGCGAGCGAATCATCGGGGGCTGCGCGTTTCGCGAAGCGACCGCCGAGCGCAGCGAGGTGGGCGCAATGAGCAAGCGGAGCGAGCGAATCATCGGGGGCTGCGCGTTTCGCGAAGCGACCGCCGAGCGCAGCGAGGTGGGCGCATGAGCGACAACCGCACCAGGAACCTCCGCATCGGGGGCGTGACCGCAGCCGAACTCGCCGCCCGGCGCGAGGCGGAGCAGGACCGGCAGGGCCGGATCATCACCTTCTACTCGTACAAGGGCGGCACCGGGCGCACCATGGCGCTCGCCAACACCGCCTGGATCCTGGCCGCCAACGGCTACCGGGTGCTCACCGTCGACTGGGACCTGGAGGCGCCGGGCCTGGCCAAGTTCTTCCACCCGTTCCTCGACCCGGCGGTCCTGGCCGGAACCACCGGCATGATGGACCTGATCGCCGAGTACCGGGAGGAGGCGCTGCGCCCGGTCGAGCACGCCGACGGTTGGCACCTCGACTTCGCCCGGGTCCACCCGCACGCGCTGTCGCTCTCCTGGCCGATGTTCCCCTCCGGCGGCAGCCTGGACTTCCTCTCCGCGGGCCAGTTCAACCGGGACTACTCCGAGGCCGTCACCCACCTCGACTGGGACATCTTCTACGACCGCTTCGACGGCGGGCAGTTCTTCGACGCGCTCCGCGCCGACATGGGCAAGCGCTACGACTACGTGCTGATCGACTCCCGGACCGGCCTCTCCGACATCGCCGAGATCTGCACCGTCCAGATGCCCGACGACCTGGTCGTCTGCTTCACCCTCAGCGACCAGTCGATCGACGGCGCCTCCCGGATCGCCCAGCACATCCACGACCGCTACCGCGAGCGCGGCATCCGCATCCTGCCGGTGCCGATGCGCATCGACGAGGGCGAGAAGGAGAAGGCCGACGCCGGCCGGGCGCTCGCCCGGATCCGCTTCGACGGCCTGCCGGCCGGGCTGAACGGCGAGGAGCTCGCCCACTACTGGGGATCGGTGGAGATCCCGTACCGGCCGTTCTACGCCTACGAGGAGATCCTCGCCACCTTCGGCGACCAGGGCGGCACCCAGACCTCGATGCTCGCCGCCTGCGAGCGGCTGACCGGCGTCATCACCGAGGGCCGGGTCACCTCGCTGCCCGCGGTCGACGAGGAGGTCCGGCTGCGCTACGTGGACGCCTTCACCCGGCGCCGCCCGTCGGTGCCGGCCGACCTCTACCTCTCCTACGTGCCCGAGGACCGGATGTGGGCGGACTGGATCGAGTCGATCCTGACCCGGGCCGGCTTCCGGGTGCTGCCGAGGGACCTCAGCGCCGGCTCGGACCCGCGCCACGAGACCGAGCGCGGCATCGACGCCGCCTACCGGACGGTCGCGGTGCTCTCGCCCGCCTACCAGCGTTCGCCGCAGGCCCGCGCGCTCTGGGAGTCTGTCGTCAGCTCCGACCCGTCCGGCACCCGCCGCCAGCTGGTCCCGGTCCGGGTCGGCGACGTCCGCCTCACGGCGCCGTTCAGCAACCGCAACCCGGTCGACCTGGTCGGCCGCGACGAGACGCAGTCGGTGCAGACCCTGCTGCGTGCTCTCGGCCGCGGCGACGTGCCGCTCGCCGAGACCACCGGCACCGGCCCGCGCTTCCCCGGCAGCAAGCCGCAGGTCTGGGACGTGCCGCCGCGCAACCCGTCCTTCACCGGCCGCGCCGCCGTCCTGGAGCAGCTGCGCAACCAGCTGCGCGGCGGCATGGCCGCCGTCCTGCCCACCCCGCAGACCCTGTACGGGCTCGGCGGCGTCGGCAAGACCCAGGTGGCGCTGGAGTACGCGCACCGCTTCATGTCCGACTACGACCTGGTCTGGTGGATCGACGCCGAGCAGACCGAGCTGGTCGCCCCGGCCCTGGCCGACCTGGCCCGCCGGCTCGGGCTGCGGGTCGGCGACTCCGTCACCGAGGCGGCCGAGGCGGCCCGCGAGGCGCTGCGCCGCGGGGTGCCCACCGCACGCTGGCTGCTGATCTTCGACAACGCCGACGAGCCGTCCGAGATCCGCCGGTTCTTCCCCGGCGGCTCCGGACACATCCTGGTCACCTCCCGCAACCAGGCCTGGTCCGGGCACGCGGAGGCGCTGGAGGTGGACGTCTTCACCCGCGGCGAGAGCGTCGAGCACCTCTGCCGGCGTGCCCGCGGCCTCTCCCGCCCCGACGCCGACCGGGTCGCCGAGGCCGTCGGGGACCTCCCGCTGGCCGTCGAGGTCGCCGCCGCCTGGCTGGACACCACCGGCACCCCGGTCGACACCTACGTCGCCCAGCTCCAGGCCGAGGCCGCCCGCGCCCTGGCCGGCGCCCGCCCGGCCGACTACCCGACCCCGGTCGGCGCCACCTGGAACGTCTCGATCGCCCGGCTGCGCACCCAGTCCCCGGCGGCGGTGCGGCTGCTCCAGCTCTGCGCGTTCTTCGCGCCCGAGCCGATCTCGATGAACCTCTTCTACAGCGACCAGATGATCCGCGCGCTCGTCCAGTACGACGCCGACCTCAGCGACAAGTTCATGCTGGGCAAGGTGATCCAGGCGATCGGCCGGTACGCGCTGGCCAAGGTCGACGCCGGCACCAACAGCTTCCAGGTGCACCGGCTGGTCCAGGCGGTCATCCGGGCCGAGATGACCGATGACGAGCAGGAGATCGCCATCCACGAGGTGCACCGCATCCTCACCGGCGCCCGGCCCGTCCTCGGCGACACCGACGACCCGGCCAACTGGCCCGCCTTCGACGAGATCTGGCCGCACCTCTCGCCCTCCAAGGCGCACAACTGCGACGAGGCCGACACCCGGCAGCTGCTCATCGACCGCGTCCGCTACCTGTGGAAGCGCGGCGAACTGGACCGCGCCCGCGACCTCGGCCACGCCCTGGACGCCGAGTGGACCGGCAAGCTCGGCGAGGACGACCGGCAGACCCTGCTGCTGCGCTTCCAGCTCGCCAACGTGCTGCGCTCGCAGGGCAACTACGCCGAGGCGCTGGCCCTCGACGAGGCCACCCTGGAGCGCCAGCGGGCCCTGCTCGGTGAGCACGTACACCCTGATGACGGCCGGCTCGCTCGGCGCCGACCGGCGGGCCCTCGGCCGGTTCCAGGCCGCGCTCGACCTCGACCGCGAAATCCTCGACCAGTTCCGCGAGCTGTTCGGCGACGACAACCCGCGCACGCTCTCCATGGCCAACAACCTGGCGATCGACTACCGGCTGGTCGGCGACAGCGAGGCCGCCCGCGAACTCGACCAGGAGACCCTCGACCGGCGCACCGCCGTCCTCGGCCCGCGCCACCCGTACACCCTCTCCACCAAGTCCAACCTCGCCCGTGACCTGCGCGAACTCGGCGACTACCGCGGCTCGGTGGAGCTGCTCCAGGAGGTGACCAACGACCTCGGCGACGTGCTCGACCCCGACCTGCCGGAGAACCTGCGCAACGCCAAGTCGCTGGCCGTCTCGCTGCGCCGCACCGGCCAGCTCGCCGAGGCCCGCCGGATCACGAAGGAGACCTACGAGCGCTACCTGGAGCGGTACGGCGCCGACGCCCCCGACGCGCTGGCCTGCGCGCTCAACCTGGCCGCCGACCACAGCGCCTCCGGAGACAAGGAGGCCGCCCGCGACCTCTGCACCACCGTCTACGAGGGCCACCGGCGGCTGTTCGGCGACGAGCACCCGTTCACCCTGGCCTGCGCCAACAACCTCGGCATCTACCTGCGGGGCAGCGGTGACGTCCAGGGCGCCATCGCGCGCGGGCTCGCCACCGTCGAGGGGCTCACCGAGTCCGTCGGCGCGGAGCACCCGTACACCCTGAACGCGATGATCAACCTGGCCAACGCCTACGGCGAGGACGGCCAGATCGCCAGGGCCGAGGAGCTCGGCCGCACCGCGTACGCGGGCCTGTGCGACCGCTACACGCCCCGGCACCCGGACGCGGTGGCCTGCGAGGCCAACCTGGCCGTCACCCTGCGCGCGGCCGGCCGGCACACCCAGGCGGCCGAGCTGCGGGCCAAGGCGATCTCCGAGCTGATCCGGCAGTTCGGCGAGGAACACCCGAACACCGTCTCGGCGCGCGGCTGGAAGCGGATCAACCGCGACCTGGAGCCGCAGCCGGTCTGACGGGGAGGCTCCGGCCGGGGCCGGCGGGTACGCTGCGGGACCTATGAACGAGCAGCTGCCCCCGGTCCTGGTCACCCGCCGCCTCGCGCCCGGGGTGATCGAGCGGCTCACCGCCCACCACGCGGCGACCCTGCACGACTCGGACCTGCCGATGCCGCGCGCCGAGCTGCTGGCCGCCGTCCGCGGCCGGTCGGCGGTGGTCACCACGCTGGACGACGCGGTGGACGGCGCGTTCCTGGACGCGGCCGGCCCGGGCCTGCGGATCGTCGCCAACCACGCGGTCGGCCACCACAACGTCGACCTCGCCGCCTGCGCCGAACGCGGCGTCCTGGTCAGCAACACCCCCGGCGTGCTCACCGCCGCCACCGCCGACATGGCCTGGGCGCTGCTGCTGGCCGCCACCCGCCGGCTCGGCGAGGGGGAGCGCCTGCTGCGCTCCGGGGAGCCGTGGGCCTGGGCCCCGAACTTCATGCTCGGCCTGGAGCTGGCCGGCACCCCGCTGGGCGTCCTCGGCATGGGCCGGATCGGGCAGGCCGTGGCCCGCCGCGCCCGGGCCTTCGACATGCCGGTGAGCTACCACAACCGCTCCGAACTGCCGCCCGGCAAGGCCGAGGGCGCGCAGTGGCTGCCGCTGGAGGAACTGCTCGCCACCTCCACCGTGCTGGTGGTCACCTGCCCGCTCGGCGCCGCCACCCGGCACCTGCTGGACGCCCGTCGGCTGGCCCTGCTGCCGGCCGGGGCGGTCGTGGTCTCGATGACTGCCGGGGTGGTGGACGAGGAGGCGCTCGCCGCCGCGCTGGAGTCGGGCGCGCTGTTCGCCGCGGCGGTGGACAACTTCGAGCGGGAACCGGCGGTGCCGCCGGCCCTGCTCGCCCAGGAGCGCGCGGTGCTGGCCCCGCACCTGGGCAGTGCCACCGTGCGGACCAGGCAGGCGATGGGCGGGCTCGCGGTGGAGAACGTGCTGGCGGTGCTGGCCGGCGGGGAGCCGGTCACCCCGGTCGGGGCCTGAGGGCCGGGCCCGGGCTCAGGGCCTGCGCCCGGGGGCCGGGGTGTGGCCGGCCGCCCAGGCCAGTGCGGTGGTCATCACCCGGAACGCCCCGAAGTGCGCGGCGCCGGGCTCCAGGAAGAGCTCGGCGCCGGGGATGTGGTCGGCCAGCCAGCGGGAGTGCTCGACCGGCGAGAACTGGTCGTCGGCGCCGTGCCAGAGCCAGGCGGGGACCGTGATGTCCTGCACCTTGAAGCCCCAGTCGGCGGTGAAGGCCAGCACGTCGTCGATCCAGCCGTCGGCGCCGTGCCGGAACGCCTCGCGGTAGTTGCTCTGCAGCATCCGCCGCAGCCCGGTGTCGGCGACCACCTCCCGGTCGTTGGGCGTCAGCTCCGGCCGCAGGCCCTTGAGCAGCCGGACCGGGTCGGCCTTGATCTGCTCGGAGCGGAACCGCATCGCCGCGGCGATCCGGTCGTGCCCGCGTTCGGCCTCCCGGTACGCGCGGACGTTGGACGGGGTCATTCCGCCGTACCAGTCCAGCCCGGCCGCGTCCCGGGGCGCCAGGCCCACCAGCACGGCGACCCGGCTGACCCGGTCGGGCAGCAGCGCCGCGCAGGCCAGCGCGTGCGGGCCGCCGCCCGAGCGGCCCAGCACCGCGAACCGCTCGATCCCGAGCTCGTCCGCGATGGTCCGCACGTCGGCCGCCGCCGCGCTCACCCGGCGGCCGGGCAGCCGGGCGGAGTCGCCGTAGCCGGGCCGGTCGAAGGAGACCAGCCGGACGCCCAGGCGGTACAGCACGGTGCTGCGCGGGTGCGGGCCGACCCGGCTGCCGGGCATGCCGTGCAGCAGGAACACCGGCCGGCCGCGCGGGTCGCCCAGGGTCTCGACGGCGATGGCGCGGCCGTCCGGCGCCTTGACCATCCGTAATGACACGCGGGGCCTCCTCGGTACGGGTGCTGCTTCCGTGGTGCCGGTCTGTTCGGGGGCCGGTCCTCCGGCCGTCCCGGTCCCGTGGTTACGGGTTTCAGTGGTCCCGGTCGGTTGTGCCGCGGACCTCGCGGCGGGCCTGCCAGGTGGTGTGTTCGCGGGAGACGGCGTCCTCGGCGTCGCGGGCCAGCCGGGACCAGATCTCCTCGGCGTCGGAGGACGTCACGTCCAGCTGGGCCAGCTGGCTGCGGATCAGCTCCAGCTCGTCGGCGGCCAGGCCGTACGCGGCCGCCAGCGGCCGGTACTGGCGCAGCTGTGCCCAGGCAGCGACCGAGGCGGCCACCGCCGAGACGGTGCCGAGCGCGTCGTAGCCGAACTCGCCCATCGCGCGCAGCACCGCCAGTACCAGGCCGAGCAGCGGCAGCACCACGCCCAGCACGCCCGTCCAGAAGCCGGCCCGGGCGCAGTAGCGGGCCTTCGACCGGTACCAGTCGTGCTGCACCTGGATGCGCTCGCGCAGGTACACCTCGCGGCGCACCGCCAGCGGCTGGTCGCGCAGGCCGCGCATCGCGTCGGTGATCCGCGCGCCGGAGTCCTCCGCCGCGGCGCCGACCGCACGGCTGCCCCGGAAGGCGTTCAGCACCCGGCCGAGCTGGAAGCTGTACAGCCCCTCGGCGTCCGGCAGGCTGCGCGGCGGCGGCTGGTACGCGTCGGCCCGGACGCTGAACTTCCAGGCCAGCGTCTTGACCGACTCCGCGGCCGCCCGGCCCTCGTACCAGAGGCCCTGCGGGTTCTGCCGGCTGATCACCAGGGCGAGGGCGATCGCACCGAGGTAGGCGGCGGCGGCCGGCCAGGCCCAGGGCGCGCCGTCGGCGGAGCCGAACGCGGCGGCCGCGACCAGCAGCACCAGCTCCCACGCGGAGAGCAGGACGGACCGCCGCTGCCCCTGCAGGGAGGCGGAGTCGGCGGACCAGAACAGCGCGGGCATCAGCTCCTGCTCGCGCACTCTTCCCATCGGACCCGCACCCGATGCCATCCTCGGCCCCCACCCGTCGCTCCGGTCGCACCCGCTCTCCTGCCCCGCCCGCCGTGCCGGTACGCCTGGCCCGGGCCGGCTCCGGCCGCATTGGCCGGGATGCCGCCGGAGGTTGTCCCATATCGCGGCCCTCCGGCGGCGGCCGCCGCCCGCGGCTCAGTACGTGTAGAAGACCCGGTCCGCGTTGTCGGCCATCTGCTTGGCGTTCCACTCGGTGCCGCCGGGCACGTTGCCGGAGCGGAACAGCGGCGGGGTGGCACCGGTGCCGGCCGCCGCCGCGTCGGCGAGGCGGCCGACCGCCGAGGCGACCACGGCCTGCATCAGCGCGCTGGTCACGATGGTGGAGACCGGGCCGAACGAGGTCTCGGCGGCCGGGTGGGTCAGTTCGCCGTCCCCGACCGCGATCTTGTTGTCCAGGACGACGTCGCAGTGGTCCTTGAGGTAGGTGCCGGACGGGTGCGCCGAGGGCACCTGCTCCGGGTACGCCAGCGAGGTCACCCCGATCACCTTCAGTCCGCGGTCCCGGGCGTGGCGGGCGAGCTCGACCGGCATCACCTGGCGGCCGGAGAGGGAGATGACGAAGAGCAGGTCCCCCGAGGTGGCCGGGGTGAGGTCCAGGGTGGCGGTGGCCAGGCCGGATACCCTCTCCAGCGCGCTGGAGAGCGGGGCCGGCATCACCGTCACCCCGGCCATCCCGGGGACGTCCAGCAGGTTGACCGGGACGAGCCCGCCGGCCCGGTAGACGATGTCCTGGGCGGCCAGTGAGGAGTGGCCGGAGCCGAAGGTGAAGATCCGGCGCCCCTCGGCGACCGCCTCGGCCAGCAGCGCGGCGGCCGCCTCGATGGTGTCGGCCTCCTCGGTGCGGACCCGCCGGAGGTGGGTGATCGCGGCGTCGAAGTACCGGCCGACCAGGTCGCTCATCTGTTGCCTTCGCTCTCTGCCGGTGGGGGAGCCGGCCGGGTGGGGCGGCCCGGGTGGTCCAGACCGCCGATGGAGAAAGCTACGGCCAGCACCGTGCTGCCTCACCGGTACCGCTGTCAACAGGAACGAAATACGGTCCCCGGGGCCCCTGCGCGGGCTCGGCAGTCGGTGCGGTACGTCAGAATTGGCGGTGAGGACACCGAAGAAGGGAACCAGCGGCGATGTCTGGGCTGATCGACACCACTGAGATGTACCTTCGCACCATCCTGGAGCTGGAGGAGGAGGGCATCACACCGATGCGCGCCCGCATCGCCGAGCGTCTGGAGCAGAGCGGCCCCACGGTCAGCCAGACGGTCGGCCGGATGGAGCGCGACGGGCTGCTCCGGGTCGCGGGCGACCGTCACCTCGAACTCACCGAGGACGGCCGCCGGCTCGCGGTGCGGGTGATGCGCAAGCACCGCATCGCCGAGTGCCTGCTGGTCGACGTGATCGGTCTGGAGTGGGAGCAGGTCCACGAGGAGGCCTGCCGCTGGGAGCACGTGATGAGCGAGACGGTCGAGCGCAAGGTGCTCGCCATGCTCGGCCACCCCACCCAGTCCCCGTACGGGAACCCGATCCCGGGCCTGGACGAGCTGGGCGATGCCAAGGCCGAGGGCGAGGGCTTCGACGCGGCGCTCGTCCCGCTGGACACGGTCCGCCCGGGCGAGGCGGGCGCGGACGTCGTGGTCCGCCGGATCGGCGAGCCGATCCAGACCGACGGCGAGCTGATGCGCACGCTGCGCCGGGCCGGGATCCGGCCGGGCTCGACGGTGCGGGTCACCGCCGGGGTCGGCGGGGTGCTGGTCGGCAGCGGGGAGACCGCGGCCGAGCTGGGCAAGGAGATCGCCGCGCACGTCTTCGTCGCGCAGGCCTGAGCCCCCGGGCAGGCGAATGAGCAGGGCCCGGTGCATCCCCGTGCACCGGGCCCTGCTCGTCCTCCCCGTCCCTCCCTGTTCCTCCCTGCTTCCGTGGCACCGGCCTCCCCGAACCCGGCCGGTGCCACGGCCCCTCCGTTCCCTCCCGTCCCTCCCTGTCCCCTCCGTTCCCTCCCGGTTCCCTCCCGACCGCCCCGCCCGGCTTCCCCGTCCGAGCGCCCCTTCCGGCGTCCCCTCACGGTGGAATTTCTCCCCTCGGCAGATCAAGGCAATCCTTGAGCGTTGTCACTCGTACGAGGGGCTTTCGCCGTTGACCAGCGGGTACACCGAAGCCTTATCCGCACATGCGTGTGACGGGCCTTGTCTCCGGTGGGAGACAAGGCCCGTCAGCCGCGCGCGGGGTGTCGCGCTGTGCACGCCCTCACCCGATAGGCGTAGGGCGGCCGTCCACGGGACGGTGAACCTCCGGGCCGGTGCCGGGGACCGTCCGGCTCAGGGGGGTCAGCGCACCGCCGCCGGCTGGGCCGGCTGGAGGCGGGCCGACGGCGCCTCGCGCCCGCACGCGTAGGCCAGCGGGCTGATCAGCTCGGCGGCGTCCGGCAGCCAGCGGTTCAGTGCGGAGGGCGAGCGGGCCCACTGGGCGAAGCCGGTCGGGCCGACCCGGGACGGCGGGGCCACCGTCCAGTCGCCCTCGCCGCGGGCCACCAGGTCCAGCCGGCCGGGCGGCCAGCCGAGCTTGCGCAGCATCTCGGGCAGCTTGGCGGCCACCCCGGGCAGTACCAGGAAGTGCAGCCGCCGGCCGGAGCGGCCGGGTGCGGCCGGGACGGCGACCACCGGGCCGAGCTGGAGGTCCATCCGCTCCATCCGGGCCAGCGCCAGACAGCCGGCCACCTCCGGTACGTCCAGCACGTCGAAGGAACGGCCGGTGGGCAGCAGGATCGAGGCCTCCGGGCGCTCGGTCCACCAGCGCCGCACCGCGCCCGGGCCGGCGCTCGCCTTGCGTGCCCAGTCCGCGTCGATCGGGTGCGCACCGGGCATCGGGCAGCGGGCGTCGCCGCAGGAGCAGCGGGCCGGCCCGTCGCCGTCGATCAGCCAGGCGCCCGGCGCGACCTCCCAGTGCCGGCTCTCGGCGTAGCCGACGGCTTCGATGAGCAGCGGGGGCAGTCCGGCGGTGCCGCCCTGGTCGGGGGAGTCTGGGATGTCTTCCACGCGGTGCACAACTACCGTGCGTGAGGCTGGTTACGGCCGGGCGGGGGCGGGTCTTGCGCGCGGTGGCAATGTCACCCGAACCGGTGAGGCAACCGAGTTGGAGCGGACCGGGTGGACGGGGGTGGGCGCAGTGGGGGCGCACGGGAGCATTTCCCAGGGCGCGCGGGGGGTGGGGATCGTCACCGTGGGTATCCCGGTGGCGTTGCTGATCGCTAACCTTGTGTCAGATTCCTTGGATGGTCGGACAGTCGGCAACAGATCAGCAGAATCGTCGCCCACCGGCCGGGCCGGAGGGTGTGGGGAGGCGAAGCCCAATGGCCGCGAGACCACTTGTCGCACGACAGCCCAACGAGCGTCTGCAGCAGCTGATCCAGGAGGCCAGCTGCTCCAACGCCGGCCTGGCGCGGAGAGTCAACCTGTGCGGTGCGGAGCACGGCCTGGACCTGCGGTACGACAAGACGTCCGTCGCCCGCTGGCTCCGCGGCCAGCAGCCGCGCGGGCAGGCCCCGGCGGTGATCGCCGAGGCCCTCGGCCGCAAGCTGGGGCGGAGCGTGTCGGTCGAGGAGATCGGCATGGCGGACGGCAAGAACCTCAGCTCCGGGATCGGGCTGCAGTTCGCGCCGACGCTGAACGCCGCACTGGAGCAGGTGTGCGAGCTGTGGCGCAGCGACGTCGGCCGCCGGGACTTCCTGACCGGGGCGACGGTGGCGGCCTCCGCCCTCGTCGAGCCCAGCCGGGACTGGCTGATCACCCCGCCCGACCCGGTGGTGGCCCGTACCGGCGGCCCGCGGGTCGGCCCGACGGACGTCGCGGCGATCCGGGCGACCACGGCGATGCTGGTCGACCTCGACCACCGCTTCGGCAGCGGGCACGTCCGCCCGGTGGTGGTCCACTACCTCAACAGTGTGGTCTCCGGCCTGCTGGGCGGCGCCTACCGGGAGGAGACCGGCCGGCAACTCTTCGCGGCGGTGGCCCGGTTGACCGAGCTGGCCGGCTACATGGCGGTGGACACCGGGCAGCCGGGCCTGGCCCAGCGCTACTACATCCAGGCGCTGCGGCTCGCCCAGGCCGCCGACGACCGCGGCTACGGCGGGTACGTGCTGGCGGCCTCGATGAGCCACCTGGCGGCGACGCTGGGCAACCCGCGGGAGATCGCCCAGCTCGCCCGCGCCGCGCAGGAGGGCGCCCGCTCGGTGGCCACCCCGACGGCGATGGCGATGTTCTACGCGGCCGAGGCGCGCGGCCACGCCCTGCTCGGCGACGCCCGGTCGTGCGAGGCGGTGGCCGCCAAGGCACTGGAGGCGATGGAGAAGCGCCGCCCGGAGGACGACCCGGACTGGATCGTCCACTTCGACGACGCCTACCTGGCGGACGAGCTGGCCCACTGCCACCGGGACCTGGAGCAGGCCGGCCAGGCCGAGCACTACGCGCGCCGGGCGCTCGACCTGCACCCCCCGACCAGGGTGCGGCGCCGGGCGGTCGACCTCGTCCTGCTGGCCACGGCCCAGCTCCAGCAGCGGGACCTGGAACGGGCCTGCGAGACCGGCGCCCAGGCGGTGCGGCTGCTGAGCGGGCTCCGGTCCAACCGGGGCGTGGAGTACCTGGACGAGTTCCGGCGGCGGCTGGAGCCGTTCCGGGAGCAGCGGGTGGTCCGCGAGTTCCAGGCCCGGGCGGAGGCGGAGGCAGCCTGACCTGGAGCGGGGGCGCGTCGTCGGCGCGTACGTGAGGGGCCGGTGAGGATGGACCGCCCACGTGGTCACCCGGTTCGGCGAACCGGTAGCGTGGGCGCGACGTCCAAGGAACTGTGATGCTCCCAAGAACCGACGAGATGTGGTCCGCCGTCAGCGCGCGGTCCTGCACAGGTGAGGAATCGCGTTGAGTCAGCGCCGCTCGTACCCGAACTCGGGTGACTTCAACCTGGACGACCTGTTCCGCCCGGAGCCCGGCCAGCCGCAGGGCCAGGGCGGTGCTCCCGGCCAGGCCGGGCCCGGTCAGCAGTACCTGCCGCCGGACGGTCAGCCGGAGTACCTCGGCGAGGGCGCGCACGCGCTGCCGACCCAGGCCATCCCGGCCCAGGGCGCCCCGTGGGGCGGCGCTCCGCAACCCGGGTACGGCGCTCCGCAGGCCGATCCGGCCCCGGCGACGCAGTACCTGCCGCCCTACCCCACCGCGGACCCGCAGGCGGCCGGCTATCCGGCCCGGCCCGGCTACCAGCAGCCCGCTCCGGCGCAGGCCTACCCGCAGGCGCAGCAGGGCTACCAGCCGGCCCCGCAGGAGTACCCGGTCCAGCCGGAGTACGCGGGGCCGGACTACCCGACCGGCCCGGTCCCCGCGCGGGGTGGCGACGGCGGGCGTTCGTCCGGCAAGCTGATCATCGGCGGCGTGGTGGCCGGTTGTGCGGCGGCCGGCATCCTGGTCGCCGTCCTGCTGAGCGGCGGCGACGACCAGTCCGCCGGCAAGGAGAAGAAGGCCAACCCGGTGGCCACCGGCAGCGCCGCCGCGAGCGGTGGCCCGGCGACCGCGAGCGCGTCGGCGGCGACGGTCAACCCGGAGGTCAAGGCGCAGGCCCAGCCGCTCTCCGATCTGCTGGGCACGGCCAACGACAGCCGCCAGGCCGTGATCGGCGCGGTGGCCGCGGTGCAGAAGTGCGACAAGCTGCCCGAGTCCCAGCAGGCGCTGGCCGACGCCGCGGGCAAGCGCCGGGATCTGCAGACCAAGCTGGCGGCGCTGAAGACGGACAAGCTGCCGGGCGGGCCCCAGCTGGTCGAGCAGCTGAACGCCGCCTGGACGGCCTCGGCGACCGCCGACGACGAGTACGCGTCCTGGGCCACGGACATGCAGGCCGCCTGCGACGCCAAGAAGGCCGACAACCAGCACTACAAGAACGCGGTCCAGGCCAGTGGTACGGCCACCACCGCGAAGAAGCAGGCCTCCGGCCTCTGGAACACCATCGCCGGGCAGACCGGCCTGCCGACCCGCGGCGACGGGGACCTGTAGCACGGGGCCCGCGGCCGCGACGGGACCTGTGGCTGAGGGACCTGTGCCCGCGGGACCTGTGCCGAGGGGCCGCGCCGGCTGCCCGGTACGACCCCTCGCGGGGCCGGCCCCTGTGGGTGAGCCCCGGGGCCCGCCCACGCGGGCCCGGGCCCGGGTCAGGCCGGCGGCCTGCTCCCGGTGAGCACCCAGCGCACGTCCACGAAGCCGGGCTGCTGCAGGGTCATCCGCCCGCCCTTGACCACCTGGTACGTCACCCAGGTGTTCACCAGCCGCGGCGACTCGGTGCTCGGCAGCATGTTGGTGGTGCCCCAGTTCAGCGGCGGGGTCAGGCCGACGTCCACCTGCTCGCCGCTGTCCAGCAGCCCGGTGACCGTCTTCGAGCTGACCGGCCGGCCGGCCGCGTTCAGCCGGTCGGCCACCTGCCGGAACACCTCGTACGCGACCCAGGTGGTCTGCACCCCGGGGTCGGAGACGTCGATGCTGCGGCCGTCGGCGGCGTCACTGCGGACCACCGCGCGCAGCGAGTCCCAGGTCTTGGCCGACTCGGGCGGGTACCAGCCGGTCACGTAGGCACCGGCCAGCGGGCCGCTGTCGCCGCCGGTGGAGTCGACCACCGACTGCTGGACGCTGCCGATGACCGAGGCGATCCTGGTGTTCCGCGGCCCCAGCCGGCGGTAGGAGTCGAGCAGGTTGCCGGTCGGCTCAGCGCCCAGCGCGGACGTCAGGCAGTTGCCCGCCTCGTCCTTGCCGATCGCCTTGCGGGCCACCGGCGTGTAGTCCGAGGACTGCTCCGGCGCCTTGACGTCCAGCAGCTTGATCCCGGCCGGCTTGAGCGCGTTGGCGAGGTAGCCGAGCAGGTTGTCACCGGCCGGGGTGTCCGGGCGGACCAGCGAGACGGCCTTACAGCCGGCCTCCACCAGCTGCCGGCCGCTGCCCCCGATCAGGGCTGGCATGCCGCCGGCCACCGGGTACGACAGCGGGCTGCTGAACTCGGGCTGGGAGAGTCCGTACCCGCCGATCAGGGGGATGCCGGCCCGCTCCAGGATCGGCATGAAACGGTCGCCGTACTGGCTGTACGAGCCGATCACCGCGACCGCCTGGGCGCTCACCGCCTGCTGGGCGCAGGCCGTGGCGCCGTCCGCGGTGTTGTGCTCGTTGCAGGTGAGGACGCGCAGCTTGCGGCCGTTCAGGCCGCCCTTGGTGTTGACGTCCCGGCCGATCGCATCGGCGAGGGCGGTCATGCCGGGCCGGTCGGCGGACCCGGTGCCGGACGGCGCCCAGGTCATCACGGTCAGGTCGCCGGCACTGGTGGCGGCATCGGCCGGTCCGCCGCACGCGGAGGCCGAGAAGAGGGTTGGGAGCAGTGCCACGGCGGTGGCGGCTGCGGCGATCGGGCGGCGGTGGCGCCGTGTCGCGATCGGATTCTGAGTCTGGGACGAGCCCTTTCGGCCGGTCATCGGTCTTCCCTCCCGGGGCGCTCTGCGGCGCACCGGCACCAGCCAAGCCCCGGCGCCACACGCCGAGAGGGCCGAAAAGGGAACGGATGGCAAATGGCGGCCGAACTCCGGGTTTGGACGCGTGTAGAGCCGGAGTGGAGTACGAACCTTTGGGGAACGTACGATCGTTCACCATGTCCGCCAGCACAGATTCTTCGTATCGGTCTGCCCGAAACCCTTCTCGTCCGGGCCACCGCTCCAGCACGATGGGCGGCATGCCGCTCAACGACCTGCCCTGGTGGCGCTGGCGTGCCCGACTGCGCTCGGCGTTGCACATGCTGTCCGACCCCGGGTTCCAGCAGGAGACCTGGCTGGCCGGCCGTGAGGGCTTCGGCGACGTGACCGACGCCGTGTACCGGCTGGTGGAGGACACCTGGCTGGACCGGTGGTCGGCCGAGAAGTACGTCGGCACGATCTTCCGGGACTCGGCCGAGGCCGCGGTGGTGGACGTCGCGGTGCTCCGGGTGGTCCGCATCCTGCACCAGGTCGGCGCGGACGCCCCGGCCTCCGCCTACCTCGGCCACCACGGCTGGCCGGAGGCGGTCCGGGCGGCCCGCGAGGCCCACGTCAAGCTGGCCGTCAACGACGGCGAGGACCCGGACGCCCCGCCGCGCTCGCTGGACGTGCTGCGCATCCTGACCTCGTCCTGACCCCGGGCCGGTCCGTCCTGCCCCGGCCCTGACCTGCTTCGACGCCGCCTTGACCCGCTTTGGCCCGGTTCCGGGGCGGTGCCGCGCGGTGCCGGCCGGGGCTCCGTGCCCCGCGGCCGGACCGGGCCGTCCCGCAGTGCGGGCAGCGGGACGGCGGCTGTCCAGGATGTGACACGCTGGAGCACTCACCAGGAGCACGACCCCAGGACGGGAGACCCCCCACCGTGGAACAGCAGCCGGCCAGCGCCCAGTACGTCCTCACGCTGTCCTCGCCCGACAAGCAGGGCATCGTCCACGCGGTCTCCAGCTACCTCTTCATGACCGGGTGCAACATCATCGACAGCCAGCAGTTCGGCGACGGTGACAGCGGGCTGTTCTTCATGCGGGTGCACTTCTCCGCCGTCGAGCCGGTCACCGTGGACAAGCTGCGGGCCAGCTTCGCCGCGATCGGGGCCTCCTTCGGGATGGAGTGGCAGATCCACCCGACCGAGGAGCGGATGCGGATCGTCCTGATGGTCAGCAAGTTCGGGCACTGCCTGAACGACCTGCTCTACCGCACCCGGATCGGCGCCCTGCCGGTGGAGATCGCCGCGGTGGTCTCCAACCACACCGACCTGCGCGGCCTGACCGAGAGCTACGGCATCCCGTTCCACCACATCCCGGTGACCCGGGACACCAAGGCCGAGGCCGAGCAGCAGCTGCTGGACCTGGTCGCCAAGGAGAAGGTCGAGCTGGTCGTCCTGGCCCGCTACATGCAGGTGCTCTCGGACCAGCTCTGCACCGCGCTGTCCGGCAAGGTGATCAACATCCACCACTCCTTCCTGCCGAGCTTCAAGGGCGCCAAGCCGTACCACCAAGCGCACGCCCGCGGCGTGAAGCTGATCGGCGCCACCGCGCACTACGTCACCGCCGACCTCGACGAGGGCCCGATCATCGAGCAGGAGGTGGCCCGGGTGACCCACGACATCACCCCGGACCAGCTGGTCGCGCTCGGCCGGGACGTCGAGTGCCAGGCGCTGGCCCGCGCGGTGAAGTGGCACAGCGAGCACCGGGTCCTGCTCAACGGCACCCGCACGGTGGTCTTCGCCTGAGTCCCTGACCCCCCGGCCCCCGGCTCCGTGCCCCTGCGGCCCCGGGGTTCCTACGGCCGGGAGAGCAGCGGGACCGCGTGGAGCACCTCGTGGATCGCCGCCCGGTCGCCGTGGGCGCCCACCGGCAGCCGGTCCGGGTCGCGGTGCGCGGCCGCCAGCTGGCAGAACTCCAGCCCGTCCAGCACCAGCGCGGCCACCGGGTCCCCGCCGGGCGGGCCGCTCTCCGGGCCGTCCAGGGGGATCAGCCACTCACCGGCCGCCGGGCCGTCGATCACCAGCCGGACCCGCCGGACCGTCCGGCCGTCCGCGCCCGGTGCGGCCGGGGGCGCACCGGCGTGCTCGGGCCGCGCCGCGCGCAGCCCGGCCAGCACCGGCGGGAGCATCCGGACGGCCAGGTCGACCATCTGCCGGAGGTGCTGCGGCGCCGGCGGGTCGTACGGGTACGCCACCGCGCGGGCCACGTCCTCGCCGTGGACGAAGCACTCGAAGGCCCGGTCGACGAAGGCGTCGCGCAGCGGGACGGTCGCGAAGCCGTAGTCGACGGGCGTGTTGCCCTGCGGGGCCAACGCCGCGGTGCGGACCAGCTCGTGGCAGTGCCGGCGCCAGCGGGCGCGCACCGTCTGCGGCGGCAGGCCGGCCTGTTCGGCGGTCAGCCGGGCGGTGCGCTCGGCGATCGCGGCGAACGGCGGGCGGCTCTGCGGCGGCACCCGGGGCACGGGCGGGGCCGGGTCCTGCGGCGGCACCCGGCGGCCGGCCGGAGGCGTGCCGCCACCGGGGACGGGGTCGGGCAGGCCGAGGGCGAGGGCGAGGTAGCCGTCCACGGCGGCGAGGTGGCAGAGCACCTCGGCCGGGCGCAGGTACTCGGTGCCGCCGTGCCAGGGGAGTTCGGCCACCTCCTGCCACTCCTCCGGCCCGAGGTCGCGCAGCAGCGCGTCGAGCTTGGCGGTCTCGGCGGTGTAGGGCGCGCCCCAGGCCGGGACGGGCAGTTCGGCCGGGCGCCGGGCGAGACACCAGTCGAGCACCTGCTGGCGCAGCGGGCCGGGCTGGTCGAGCGGCTCGTCGACGGCGAGCCAGCCGGCGGCCTCGCGCAGCCGGGCGGCCTCCTCGGCGCAGTCCGGGCAGGCCTTGAGGTGGAGTTCCAGCTCGGCGGCCTCGGGATGCGGGCAGGCACCCAGGGCCCAGGTGCCGAGCAGCGAGCGCAGGGCCTCGTGCTGCTCCTCGGTGGTCGTCACGTGCCCCCGTCCTCGTTCCGGTGCCGCGGTCCGTCATGGTGCCTGTCGTGGTGCCGGTCGTCGTGCCCGCGCCGCGTCTGTGGCTCGTCCTGCTCGCCCGGTCGTTCCCCGGGGTGCCGTTCCTCGTGAGGCCGGCCGTCGCCGGCTCTGTCGTTGCTGCCCCGGCCGTTGCCGCTCCGGTCGCCACCACTGCGGCCGCGGCTGTTCCGGGCCCGTCGCTGGCGCTCGCGCTCCTCGGCGAGTTCGGTGGCCAGCAGCTCCAGGCCGAGCCGCATCCGCTGCTTGGCGGCCTGCTCGCTGATGCCGAGCCGGCGGGCCGTCTCCTGGTAGGTGCGGCCGCCGTAGTACGACACCGTGATCGTCTCACGCAGGCTGTGCGGCAGGGAGTCGACCGCGACCTGGATCCGGGCGGCGGTGGCCACCGTCCGGATCTCCTCCTCGACCGGTGAGTCCTCGCCGTAAGTGCCGCTGTCGGAAGAGCGGTTGAAGGCCTCGCCGCCGGGGCCGTCCCGGTAGCCGTCGCCGAAGGCCGGGACCTCGGCGGCGCGCCGGATCCGGAGCCGGTCCACCGCGCGGCGGTGGGTCAGCGAGCCGATCCAGGAGCGGAGCGAGCCCTGGGCGGGGTCGAAGGCCTCGGGGTGCTCCCAGACGTGGGCGAATATCTCGCGGGTCAGTTGGGCGGCTGCGGCCTGGTCGGCGAGGATCCGCCCGGCCAGCCCGTGCACCATCGGCGCCAGCTGGTCGTAGAGTTCGCCGAGAGCGGTCTCCTCGCCCCGGGCCAGCCGGAGTCGGAGCTGCTCGTCCCAGCGCGGGGCGCTGCCGGGGGTGGCCATCGTCAACCACCCTCCTGCCGTGGGATTCGCCGCCTTACTCAACGGTATCTTGCGGTCTTCCGGGGACGGGTGGATTCCGGGGAGAACGGAGTCCGCAGTTTCGGATCGTCGTCCGGGGCCGGTGCTGCGGGCCTCGTGCCGGATCGTCACATCGTGGGATCTGCCGCCGGTCCCGCTGTTCGAGGGCCGGTGGACATATGTCGCAAGGGGCGTTCGCGAGTGGCGGGCCGGGCCGCGGGGGTGTCCGGCGGTAGGTTCGCCACTGCGTGTCCGGCCGGTCGGCCGCCGGTCGGACGAGCGCCGGTACGAGGCTCGCGTGAGTGAACGGGACAGTATGCACTGCCCTGTCCCCCGATCGCTGGAATATGCCCGAAGCGCTTGCTGCGCTCCGTCCGCCGACTCATCCTGAGGCGTATTCGTGTCGCAGCCTGTGCGCGACGGACGAGACGGCGCGGGCACGACGTACCGGGCTGACGTGCGGCGCGGCCCGGCATGCGGTGGCCCGGCGCGCGCCAGGGCCGGCCGGCTGGACGATCCGGCCTGATCGAGACGACGGCCGAACTGCGAGTGCGGGTGGTGGAGCGGTGCAGGTTCTTCAGGTACAGCTGGCGGTGCAGGCGGACCCCGCCGAGGTCGGCCGGGCCCGCCGGTGGGTGCGCTCGCGTCTGCTCAACCACGGCGTGGACCCGGACGCCCCGATCGCCGAGACGGTCGTGCTGGTGGTCTCCGAGCTGGTGACCAACGCCGTGGTGCACACCGGTTGTCCTGCCGTGCTGCGGCTCTGCTTCCCGATGGACGGCTCCGCTGCGGGCGGCGACCCGGCGCGGGGCGGCATCGCGAACGGCGCCGGCCCGGACGGTTCCGGGTGCCTGGTGCGCGAGTCGGCCGCCGTCGGCCCGCTCCGGGTCGAGGTCGCGGACGCCAGCCAGGCCGCCCCCGCCCCGCGGCACGCGGGCGCGGACACCGACGCCACCAACGGCCGCGGCCTGGAGCTGGTCGAACTGCTCTGTGACCGCTGGGGTTGGTATCCGGACGGTTCGGGCAAGCGCGTATGGTGCGAAATCGGCGCGGACGCCCGGCCGGTGGACCCGTTGGCCGCCGTGGACTGGGCCACGCTGGCGCAGTGACCCTCCCTGCGGACACCGGGCGGTCACCCGGCGATCATCGGGCCGAAAGCTGACGCAACCATTCCGAATTTCCGACAACCCATTGACGTGACGTATCCGACTGATCACTCTTGGGAGCAGCTCTCCGTCGCGAGGGGACGCCGAGGGAACACCCGAACGCCGCTGCGGTGCTGCTGTCCAGGGGGATCGTGTCAGCAGGGGGGCCGTGGTCTGCCGGTCGCGCGGTGACTCCTTGGCGAGTGCGGAGTGCGGTTGCGCGGGTTCAGGGGCCCGTGCGAGGCGGTTGGATGGCGGCCTGCCG
Source organism: Streptomyces sp. CB01881 (assembly GCF_002953255.1). Taxonomy (GTDB): domain Bacteria; phylum Actinomycetota; class Actinomycetes; order Streptomycetales; family Streptomycetaceae; genus Kitasatospora. The sequence continues at coordinate 6,041,045 of NZ_CP026498.1, read as the reverse complement.
TGCCGTGCTCGGGGTGCGTGCGGCCCGCCGCCATCCAATCCGTCCACGGCCGGGGGCGGCTTTCGGCCACCTGTCAGCCCACCTGCTCCGGGGCCCGGAACGTGCGCCGGTACGCGCTCGGCGCGACGTCCAGCCGGCCGCGCAGCTGGAGCCGGAGCGAGGCGGCCGTCCCGAATCCGGACTCCCGGGCCACCTGGTCGATCGTCAGGTCGGTGCGCTCCAGCAACTGCCGGGCCCGTTCGGTGCGCTGCACCGTCAGCCACTGGCCGGGGCTGGCGCCGGTCTCCTCGCGGAACCGCCGGGTGAAGGTCCGCACGCTCATCCCCGCCCGGCCGGCGAGCAGGCGCAGCGGCAGCGGCTCGTCCAGGTGCTCCAGCGCCCAGGCCCGGACGGCGGCGGTGCCCGGGCCGCTCTCGGCGGCCGGGCGGGGGAGCGCCACGTACTGCTTCTGGCCGCCCTCGCGCCACGGCGGCACCAGGCAGGTGCGGGCCACCGCGTTGGCCACGGCGCTGCCGTGGTCGCGGCGCACGATGTGCAGGCAGAGGTCGACGCCGGCGGCCACCCCGCCCGAGGTGAGCACGTCCCCGTCGTCCGTGAACAGCACGTCCGGGTCGAGCCGGACCTTCGGGAAGAGCGCGGCGAACCGGCCGGTGTAGCTCCAGTGGGTGGTGGCCGGGCGGCCGTCGAGCAGACCGGCGGCGGCCAGGACGAACGAGGCGGTGCAGATCGAGACCAGCCGGGTGCCGGGCCGGATCCGGGCCAGCGCGGCGGTCAGCGCGGGGCCGAGCCGGGCGTCCACCTGCTGGGGCCCCGCGTCGGTGGAGGCCGGAACGACCACGGTGTCCGCCCACTCCAGCAGTTCGGGCCCGTGGTCGACGGCGACCCGGAAGTCGGTGCTGGTGGCGACCGGCCGGCCGTCCACGGTGCAGGTGGCCACCTGGTAGTACGGGACGCCGGCGGCGTCCTTGGCGGACTCGAAGATCCTTGCGGGGATGCCCAGTTCGAAGGCGATCACCCCGTCGAGGGCCAGTACCGCGACCTTGTGCGCCACCCCGGTCTCCCGTCCCGTGCCCGATCAGGGGTCCCAGCGTACGCCGGGCCGCTGGCCCGATTCTTGCGAAACCTGGCAGTCAGGCCACTCGTGGGTGCCGGGGCCGTTCGGGAGACTCGGCCGGGTGAACGAACGGAACGCCCCCACGATCGAGTCCCCGCCCGTCCCGCCCGCAGCCGGCCGGCCCCGGCTGCACTACGCGTGGGTGGTGGCCGGCGTCTCGCTGCTGGTGCTGCTCGGCTCGGCCGGGTTCCGCTCCACGCCGAGCCTGATGATGGACGCGCTGCACAACGAGTTCGGCTGGTCGATGGGGACGATCTCCAGCGCCACCTCGGTCAACCTCACCCTCTACGGACTCACCGCCCCCTTCGCCGCCGCCCTGATGGACCGGTTCGGCGTCCGGCTCGTGGTGGTCTGCGCGCTGCTCACCATCTCGGTCGGCGCCGGCCTCACCATGCTGATGCGCGAGCCCTGGCAACTGGTGCTCTGCTGGGGCGTGTTGGTCGGCCTCGGGAGCGGTTCGATGGCCGGGGCCTTCGCCACCACGATCACCGGCCGCTGGTTCCGGGCCCGGCAGGGGCTGGTCACCGGCGTGCTCACCGCGGCCGGCGCGGCCGGCAACCTGGTCTTCCTGCCGCTCGGCGCCTGGCTGGTGGAGGAGCACGGCTGGCGCTCGGCGGTGGTGGTCGTCTCGTTGGCCGCCAGCGCGGTGGCCGTCCCGGTGTTGCTGCTGATGCGCGAGCGCCCGGCCGACCTCGGCCTGCTCCCGTACGGGGCCACCGAGGAGCCGCCCGCGGCGGTCGGCGGGCGGGCACTGGCGCGCTCGCTGCGGGTGCTCCGCGAAGCGGTGCGCAGCCGGGCGTTCTGGCTGCTGGCCGGCTCCTTCGCGATCTGCGGCGCGACCACCGCCGGGCTGGTCGGCACCCACTTCATCCCGGCCGCCCACGACCACGGCCTGCCCGTCACCACGGCCGCGAGCCTGCTGGCGCTGATCGGCGTCTTCGACGTGGTCGGCACGATCGCCAGCGGCTGGTTCACCGACCGCGTCGACTCCCGGCTGCTGCTGGTCGTCTACTACGCGCTGCGCGGGCTCTCGCTGCTCCTGCTGCCGCAGCTGTTCGCGGGCTCGCTGGAGCCGCCGATCCTGGCCTTCGTGATCTTCTACGGGCTGGACTGGGTGGCCACGGTGCCGCCGACCGTCGCGCTCTGCCGCCGCCACTTCGGCGAGGACGCGCCGATCGTCTTCGGCTGGGTGCTGGCCTGCCACCAGATCGGCGCGGCCGTGGTGGCCGGCCTGGCGGGCCTGACCCGGGACGCGCTCGGCAGCTACGACCTGACCTGGTACGCGGCCGGCGGGCTCTGCGCGGTCGCCGTCGTGCTCTGCCTGGCACTGCGGGGGAGCGGGGCGGCCCGGCCGGCCCCGGCACTGTCGTAGGCGGCGGGTAGGCTCCGCGCCCATGACACTCGCCTTCACCCTGGACCCCGACCTCGGCCCCGGGCTGCGGGCCGCCGTCGTCCGGCTCTGGACGGACGTCACCAACGCCGGGGGCGCGGTCGGCTTCGTCGCGCCGGTGACGGAGGACGAGGTCTGGAAGACCGCCGACGTGCAGTTCGCGGGTGTCGGGCCGGGCGAGCCGGACCGCCTGCTGGTCGCCCACGAGGCGGAGACCGGCCGCCTCGCCGGCCTGCTGTTCTTCGAGTCGATGCGGTTCGGGCCGATGGACCACTGGCGGCTGCTCAAGCGGGTCATGGTGCACCCGGACTTCCAGGGGCGCGGCTACGGCGCCGAGCTGATGGCCGAGGCCGAGCGGGTGGCCCGGGACTGGGGGCTGGAGAGCCTGCGGCTCACCCTGCGCGGCGGGCTCGGCCTGGAGGCGTTCTACGGGCGCTGCGGCTGGACGGAGGCCGGCCGGGTCCCGGCGGCGATCCGGGTCGCCCCCGGGGACGACCGCGACGACGTCACCATGTGGCTCGACCTGCGCTGACGACGGGCCCGGCGACGGGGGCGGCGACGTGACCGACGGGGGTGCGGTGGTCGTCCGGACGCGGGGGACGGGCGACCCGTTCCCCGCGCGGTCCGTTGGGCATGCTTCACTGGGAGACCGGCCGAGCCCCGCACAGAGAAGGATGTGTTCCCGGTGAGCAGCAATGTGAGCAGCAAGTCGCACGCCACGCTCCGTTACACGTCCCTGCGGGTCAGCATCTTCCTCGGCTGCCTGCTGGTGGCCCTCCTCCTCGGCCACTTCAAGGTGATCCCGGTCGCGGGCGAGCTCGGGGTGATCTTCCTCTTCCTGCTGGCCGCGATGGTCTCGGCGCCGCTCAGCTACGTCCTGCTGAACAAGCAGCGGAACGAGATGTCGGCCCAGATCTCCGGCAAGGTCAACGACCTGCGCAACCGGACGGCCGACCGGATCGCGGCGCAGAACGCCGAGGAGGACGCCGCCGACGAGGCCGCCCGCGCGGCGGCCCGGTAGCCGCGGCGGCCCGCTGGAACCGGCCCGCACCGCCGCCGTGTCCACCCCCGCGTCCGCGCCCGGGCCCGCGCCCGCCTCCGGTTCCGCGCCCCGGAACGACGAGTCCGCGCCCGCCTCCGGTTCCGCGCCCCGGAACGACGAGTCCACGCACGAGAAGTCGGCCGGTCCGACGTCCCGTGTCTCCGGCAGGTCCGGTGCGGCCGCCGCGCCGAGTGCGCCGGGCGCGTCCGCCGTGCCCGCTGCCGCGACGGGTGAGGTGACCGGCGGCACCTGGCCGGCGCCGGTGCGCAGACCCACCGGAAGGGACGTCGCCCGTCTCGCCGGGGTCTCCCAGGCCACCGTCTCGCTGGTGTTCTCCGGCTCCGAGGCGGGCCGCCGGGTCTCCGACGCCACCCGCGAGCGCGTCCGCGAGGCCGCCCGCAGCCTCGGCTACCGCCCGCAGGCGGCCGGCCGTCAGCTCCGCCTCGGCCGCAGCGGCATGATCCTGCTGGCCGTGCCGAACATCCTCGGCCCGTTCTTCGGCCGGGTACTGGAGGGCGTCCACGCCGAGGCCGGCAGACACGGCCTGGCCGTCGTGGTCAGCTCCGGCTGGGGGAGCGCCACCCTGGCCGACGCCGCCACCACCAGCCGCTTCGACGGCCTGCTGATCTGCTCCCCGGACGACAGCCAGCTCGGCGAGCTGCCCGCCGACACCCCCGCCGTCTTCCTGGACGCCGACCCGGGCACCGACCGGGCCCGCCCGACCATCGAGCTGGACGTGGCCGGCGGCATGCGCGCCGCCGTCGAGCACCTGGCCGGACTGGGCCACCGACGCCTCGGCCGACTGCGCTCCACCCACTCCGCGTACACCTTCCGGGTCCGCCAGGCCGCCTTCGAGGAGGCCGCCCGCGCACTCGGCCTGGACGTCGTCGAGCTCGGCGTCAGCCTCAACGAGGGCCAGCCCGCGGCCCGCAGCGTCGCCCGGCTGCTGCTGGAGCGCCCGGACCGCCCGCACGCGGTGATCTGCGACGACGACGTGGTGGCCTCCGGGGTCTACCAGGCCGCCGCCGAACTCGGACTGCGGGTGCCCGGCGACCTCTCGGTGGTCGGCATCGACAACGTCCCGGTGGCCGCGCTGCTCGCCCCGCCGCTGACCACCGTGGACCTGCCCGGCGAGGAGCTGGGCCGGGCCGGCGTCTCCGCCCTCGCCGATCTGCTCCGCGGTGAGCCGGTGGCCCCCGTCGCGCCGCTGGCCACCTCGCTGGTGCTGCGCTCCTCGACCGCGGCCTCCACCCGGTCCTGACGGCCGACCGCCCGGCTGCTCCCGCCCGGCCTGTCGCCGGGCGCCCCTGTCCGGAAGGCCGCGCCCGGGACTGCCGCGCCCGGGACTGCCGCGCCGTCAGGCCGTCCCGGGTATGTCCGCTCACCCGAACGGGTGAAAGATCACCACCTCGTCTCGCGCCACACCGACGAGACGACTAACGCCGACGACCTCTCCGACGCCTTCTCCGACGGCCTCGCCGAAGGCATCTCCGACGGCCTCGCCGTCGCCCACGGTGAGCCCCTCACCGTCCTGGTCACCGTCCTGGTCACCGACGTGGTCACCTTCGCCGAGCGCGTCCTCGTCCACCGGTGGGCCCCGGTCGCCCGGGGAGGCCGCAGCCGCCACGGCTGATCGGGACGTCCGTGCCGGGCGGTGCCGGGTGAGGGAGTGAACAAGTGACTGCGCCCGTCGGCCAGACCACCCGGTCCGACGGGCGCAGTCACGTCTCTGTGGCGGGCCCGGCCCGCCTCCGCCGGCGGGCTCGGTCCACCAGGACCGGCTCAGCCCACCGGTACGGGCTCAGCCCACCGGCACCGGCTCCGCCGCCGGGACTGCGGCGGCAGGCGCGGGCTGGAACCAGCGGCGGGCGCCGAAGAGCAGCAGCCCGCCCAGGGCGATCCCGCCCGCCGCGCAGAGCGCCACCGAGCGCAGCGACCCCTCGGCGAGGCTGCCGGAGACGGCGTAGCCGAGCGAGTTTCCGGTCGCGAACAGCGTCACCAGCCAGGCGAACGCCTCGGTCACGGTGCCGGCCGGCGCCAGTTCGGCGACCAGGACGAACGCGGCGGCCAGCAGCGGCGCCAGACCGATCCCGGAGAGGAACGCCAGCCCGGCCATCGCGTACGGCCCGGGAAGCAGCACCAGCGGCAGGTAGCTGACGGCCATCCCGAGCGCCATCACCCAGGTCCGGGTGGCCGTGCTGCTGCGCCACTGCACCGCGCCGTAGGCGAGCGCTCCGAGCAGGCCGCCGAGCGCTGCCAGAGCCAGCAGGGTTCCCGCGCCGCCGGGCAGCGCGCCGTCGTGGGCCTCGGCGTAGGCGATGAAGAGCACGTTCTGCGCGCCGACCGCCCAGCCGGCGCCGGCCAGGCCGACCAGCAGCAGGACCAGCCCGGGTGAGCGGAGTGGTCCGAGCAGGCCGGCCGAGTGGGCGCGCGGCGGCGCCTGCCAGGCCCGGGCCGGTCCGGCGGTGGCCACGATCAGTGCCCCGGCCAGCCCCAGGCCGGCGGCCACCCAGAGCGCCGCGACCGGGCTGACCGCGCCCGCGATGCCGGCCACCGCGAGCGGTCCGGCGACGTAGAGGATCTGCTGCGAGGCGGAGTCGAAGGCGTACGCGGTGTCGAGCTGCTTCTCCTCGACGACGTCCGGCCAGAGCGAGCGGAGGCAGGGTTCGAGCGGCGGCATGGCCAGGCCGGCGATCGCGGCGCCGAGCGGTGCGGCCACGGCCGAGCCGGGCGCGAGCGCGAGCAGTGCGTAGCCGCCGCCGGCGACCACGGCCGAGGCGAGCAGCACCCGCGGCTGTCCGGTGCGGTCCACGATCCGCCCCAGGACCGGCCCGCCGACGGCGGCCGAGATCGCGTAGGCGGCGGTGGCCAGCCCGATCCGGCTGTACGGCGCGTCGGCCTCACGCAGCGCGAGCGCGATCACCAGGGCGGTCATGCCGGCGGGGAGACGGCCGAGCAGGGTGCCGAAGAGGAGGCGGCTGACGTGCGGGGCGCGGAGCAGGGCGACATAGCCCATGGACGGTTCTCCGGTTCCGGGCAGGGAGGGGTGGGGGCTGTCCTGCCAAGTTATACGTATAACCGGCGTCGGTCAATCGAGGTGACTGCCGGGGCGGCCGTCGGGCCGGCGGAAGATCTGATGGTGCGTCAGCCTCGTTCGTGTCCGGAATTGATCGCACCGCCGCCTGTATCTCAAACAACTACTTTGAACATCTCAAACCTTTACTGCTAACGTGTCGGCCATGACCACCTCAGGAGCACCCCGGACGAACGGCCAGGGCTCGATGCCCGGCGCCGCCCGCCGGTGCTGCCTGCCGGGTGCTGTGGACAGCCCGCGCCGTTGTCGCGCCATGAGCTGTATTCAGGCGGCACGCCCCTGACCGGGGGCCGACCCCTCCCCGTCCGGCCCGCGCGCCGTGCCGCCTTCCCCGCCTCACTTCACCGTCAGCAACGCCCTCCCCCGGAGTCGCACCGTCATGTCCACAGCGCCCGAGGCGACCTCGTCGCCGTCCGTGCTCGCCAGGCTGCGAAGCTCGAAGCTTGGCAAGACCCCCTTCTGGGTCCAGATCGTCGCCGGCCTCGTGCTCGGCATCGGTCTCGGCTACCTGGCCCGCGCGGCCGACATCTCCTGGCTGGCCACCACCCTGGAGACGATCGGCAGGATCTTCGTCCAGCTGCTGAAGCTGGCCGTCCCGCCGCTGGTCTTCACCGCGATCGTGGTGTCCGTCGCCAACCTGCGGAACGTCACCAACGCGGCCCGCCTCGCCGTCCGCACCCTGCTCTGGTTCCTGGTCACCTCGCTGATCGCGGTCGCGATCGGCCTGGGCCTGGGCCTGCTGACCAACCCGGGCGAGGGCACCAACCTCAAGACCGAGGGCCTCAAGCCGCCGAAGTCCACCGGCACCTGGATCGACTTCCTCACCGGCATCTTCCCGACCAACATCGTCGACGCCTTCACCCAGGTGAACGTCCTCCAGATCGTCTTCCTGGCGGTCGTGGTCGGCGCGGCGATCATCAAGCTCGGCGCCAAGGCCGAGCCGATCCTCAAGCTCAACGAGTCCGTGCTGGAACTGGTGCAGACCGCCCTCTGGTGGGTCATCCGGCTCTCCCCGCTCGGCACCCTCGGCCTGATCGGCAAGTCCGTCGCCAAGTACGGCTGGGACCTGCTGAAGCCGTTCGCGACGCTGACCGTCGACATCTACGTCGGCTGCGCGCTGGTGCTGTTCGTCGTCTACTCCCTGCTCCTGAAGTTCGCCGGCGGCCTCAACCCGGTCAACTTCTTCAAGGGCGCCTGGCCCGCCATCCAGCTGGCCTTCGTCTCCCGCTCCTCCGTCGGCACCCTGCCGGTCACCCGCCGCGTCACCGAGCGCCTCGGCGTCCCGGGCGAGTACGCCTCGTTCGCCGTCCCGTTCGGCGCCACGACCAAGATGGACGGTTGCGCCGCGATCTACCCGTCGCTGGCCGCGATCTTCGTCGCCCAGGTCTACGGCATCGACCTCGGCATCAAGGACTACCTGCTGATCGCCTTCGTCTCGGTCATCGGCTCGGCCGCCACGGCCGGTCTGACCGGCGCGATCGTCATGCTGACCCTGACCCTGTCGACGCTGGGCCTGCCCCTGGAGGGCGTCGGCCTGCTGCTCGCCATCGACCCGATCCTCGACATGATGAGGACCGCCACCAACGTCGCCGGTCAAGCTGTCGTCCCGATCCTGGTCGCGGCCCGCGAGAAGACCCTCGACCTGGCCGCCTACAACAACCCGCACGGCGACCTCTACGAGGATGCCCAGTCGGCCGTCATCCCGGCCCAGGCCTCCGTGAAGGCGCCCGCCGCCGCCTGACGCCCGTACCGCTGGAGCCCGCCCCCACGCCTTCCGGCACGGGGGCGGGCTTCGTCGTGGAGGCGGCTTCGTCGTGGGGCGGGGGAGCCGCTGCTCCCGCTGCGGGCGTGCAAGGGCCAGGTGGCTGCTGGGCTGTCCTGACGGATCCCCGGACGTGTGCCCGGGGGCAGGGCGGGGCGACGACCGAGGGGGTCACCGCCCGTGTTAAGAGTGGGAGATTCGGTATCGGGTGAGCCTGGAAGGCGCGAACTCGGCCGTCCGGGAAGTTGCCGTTGCGGAAGGCGGGACGGAATGTCGGAGCAGACCTCCGGGAATCCCCTTCGATTCGAAATCCACCCGGCGATTCGATGGCTGATGGGGCTGGTGGGCGTCGTGGCCCTGGTGGCCGGCGGAATCGCCACCTTCAAGAAGGACACGAACAGCGTGGGGGTCGGCGGGCTGTTCGTGGTGGGCGTCGTGCTCCTGCTCTCGGCGGTCAGCGGGCAGATGCCGAGCTCGATCTCCTTCGGGAAGGACCAGAAGATCCTCTGGGCCGCGAAGGTGGCGTCGGACTCGACCATCGAAGACGCCAAGAAGCAGAACGCCGAGAACGCCAGCCAGGCCTCACCGGAGATCATCAACAGGTTCGTCCAGGCCGACGACGAGGCTCAGGTGCGCGATCTGGTGAATGAATTCACCCAGATGATGAACGACAAGCTTGAGGCGCCTCCCAAGGACGACATCGTCCGCAAGCTGGTCGGCATCGCCTAGGTGCTGCCGTGACGACATCGAGAGCCTTGTTCCCGGCGGTCAGTCGGACGACCAGCCCCAGGCCGAGTGCGTCTGCGCCGATGTGTACGTGTCTCATGCGGCCTCACCCCGGACGATGCAGAGCGGGCGCTGGAACGGGGAAGCGACCAGTACGGGGAGGCGGCTAGTACAGGGAGGGCGATCCGCTGTGCGAAATCGCCCGTGCTCCGGACGTGGGTGACCGCCTCCTGGCAGCTCCGGCACCCGGTGACGTGCCCGCCCACCTGGTCTGCGTCGCCCGTGGGGGCTGCGGCGAGCGCGAAATCCTTCAGTGCATCCGATGACGGGTGTTCGGCGACCGTCTTCATGGCGTCGTTGAGCCACGCCTGCGCCCCAGTGATCCAATCGGCGGCTTCCTCGAAGCTGCCGGGGACCGGCGCCTCAGGGTCCTCCTCCGTTCTGACGGGAGGTTCGCAGGCCGTGGCGCGCGCCACCGCGGCGTCCGGTTCTGACGTGGTCACCACTCGCTGAAGTCGGAATGAGTTCGAAGGCCTCAGTCCGGGAAGTGTAATTCTTGACCTGAAGTTGCTGTTCGCGTCTTTGCTGTTGTTCTTTGTGGCCGATTGGGCCACCTTCACGCCCGCAGTTTGCGGCGGCCCCTCCGGCATTTCAATGACCGTCGGTGACTGCCGAGTGTTGTGAATGGCGCGTTCCGGGTGAAGTGCGGCCGCACCCCTTGCCTTTCCGACTCCGTCGGCGGGCCAAGCGCCAGGCCTGGAGGCGTCGGCTCCGGGCGGTCGCAGGGGAGGCGGGGCTTCGGCGGCGGGCTTGGCCGGGAGGTCACCGCGTGAGATCCGGGGCGTCAGATCCGGGGTACGTGAGATCCGGGGTGCGTGAGATCCGGGAGGGCCCGCGGCTGCCGGACCGCGGCGAGTGACCGTGGACGGTGGCGGTGGCGGGCCGGCGTCCTCGACCGGACAAGAGGCAGGGGGCCCGACAGATGGTCGGGCCCCCTTGGGTACTGCTCTTGTGCTCATGGTGACGGCCAGAGGGCCGCCGGCGGACCCGAGGGGTCCCGAGCGATCAGGTCATCAGAGGATGATCAGATAGCGGTGACGTTCTCCGCCTGCGGGCCCTTCGGACCCTGGGTGACGTCGAAGCTGACCGCCTGGTTCTCCTCCAGCGAGCGGAAACCGTTCGCGTTGATGGCGGAGTAGTGGACGAAGACGTCGGGGCCGCCGCCCTCCTGGGCGATGAAGCCGAAGCCCTTCTCAGCGTTGAACCACTTGACGGTTCCCTGAGCCATGCCGTTCTCCTTGCGAGGGACGTATTGGGGGCCACACCGTGTGGCACCCGGTCCGCTGCGCTGATCGCCCTGCCTCCGGACGGGTCCGGAGTTTTTCGATATTGCTGAAAAACTACAAAAAGCCTGCGGTTACATGCTCCGCAGGCTTCAAGTACTGCAAGGGGAATCAAACTGCAACTGACAGCAACGCTAGCATGCGTGCGCTGTCACGACCAGAGGTGACTTGAGGGGTGGATCGGGCGTGTCGTAAGGCCGGTGCGAGGCTTCCCGAACGGCAGGCGTACGGTGCGTGGAGGCGCACGAACAGCAAGGGAGCGGCGCAGTGGCGGTAGCGGATGCGGAGACGCAGGAGCACCGGGAGCACCGGGAGAACACCCCGGTCAGGCCGCGGGTCGGACATATTCAGTTCCTGAACTGCGTCCCCCTCTACTGGGGCCTGGCCAGAACCGGCAATCTGCTCGATCTGGACCTCACCAAGGACACCCCGGAGAAGCTGAGCGACCAGCTGGTCGGCGGCTCGCTGGACATCGGTCCGATCACCTGCGTGGAGTACCTGCGGCACGCGGACGAACTGCTCGTCCTCCCCGACATCGCGGTCGGCAGCGACGGCCCGGTGATGTCCTGCGTGATCGTCAGCAAGCTGCCGCTGGCCGAGCTGGACGGCCGCAAGGTCGCCCTCGGCTCCACCAGCCGGACCTCGGTGCGGCTGGCGCGGCTGCTGCTGGAGGAGCGTGAGGGGGTGCGGCCGGAGTACTTCAGCTGCCCGCCCGACCTGGACGCCATGCTCGCCGAGGCCGACGCCGCCGTCCTGATCGGCGACCCGGCGCTGCGTGCGTACCTGGGCCAGGCGGCCGCGAAGGGGCTCGCGGTGCACGACCTCGGCGAGATGTGGAAGGAGTGGACCGGCCTGCCCTTCGTCTTCGCCGTCTGGGCCGCCCGCCGCGACTTCGCCGAGCGCCGCCCCGAACTGACGGCGGCGGTGCACCGGGCCTTCCTGGAGTCCCGCGACCTCTCCCTGGTCGAGGCCGGCGAGGTGGCCGAGCACGCGGCCCGCTGGGAGGCGTTCGACGCCGGGGTGTTGGAGCGGTACTTCAGCGAGGCGCTGGACTTCTCGCTCGGTGAGCGGCAGCTGGCCGGCGTGGCCGAGTTCGCCCGCCGGGTCGCCCACGACAGCGGCTTCGCCCCGGACGTCGAGGTCCGGCTGCTGGAGCCCGAGCCTGCGGCGGTCGTGGCCTGACCCCAGGCCAAGTTGGCCGTGGCCTGACCCCGGGCCGAGTTGGCCCTGGCCTGACCCCGGGACGTGTTGGTCGAGGCCTGACCCTGGCCGCGGCGGTCGTGGCCCGGCCCCGGCTGCTTCGGCCGGGGGCCGGCCCCTGCCCGCCGGAAGTGCCACGGGATGTGGCACTTCGGAGCCTTGCCGCCCGGTAGCGTCTGCACGCGGCATCGGCGGCTGCGGCGATGCCGGGCGGCCGGTCGGGCCGGCGGGCGAGGGGAGCGTGCGGGATGCAGGCACTGGGGGCGGACGACCCGCGCCAGGTGGGCGGGTACCGGTTGCTGCGGCGGCTCGGCGCGGGCGGGATGGGCCGGGTCTACCTCGGCCGGACGGCCGGCGGGCGCACGGTGGCGGTCAAGGTGGTCCGCGGCGAGCTGGCCGAGGACGCCGAGTTCCGGGCCCGGTTCCGGCAGGAGGTCGCCGCGGCCCGCCGGGTCGGCGGAGCCTGGACCGCGCCCGTGCTGGACGCGGACACCGAGGGCGAGCACCCGTGGGTGGCCACCGGGTACGTGGCCGGGCCGGCGCTCGGCGGCGCCGTCCGGGAGTTCGGGCCGCTGTCGGAAGCCGCCACGCGGGCGCTCGGGGTCGGGCTGGCCGAGGCGCTGGAGCACGTGCACGGGCTGGGCCTGGTGCACCGGGACGTCAAACCGTCGAACGTGCTGCTCACCCTGGACGGGCCCCGGCTGATCGACTTCGGCATCGCCCGGGCGCTGGACGCGACCAGTGGGTTCACCCGGTCCGGTTACGTGGTGGGCTCGCCCGGCTTCATGTCGCCGGAACAGGCGAACGGGCTGCCCGCAGGGGCGCCCAGCGACGTGTTCTCGCTCGGCGCGGTGCTCGCCTTCGCGGCCACCGGGGTCCACCCCTTCGGCGAGGGCGTGAGCGTGGCGGTGCTGCTCTACCGGGTGCTGCACGAGGAGCCGGACCTCTCCGGGCTGGCCGAACCCCTCCGCTCCGTCGTGCTCGCCTCTCTGGCCAAGGATCCGGCGGCCCGTCCGACCCCGCGGCAGCTGCGGGACCGGCTGGACGCCGACGGCGGGGCCACCGTCCGGCTGGGGCGGGGCGGCTGGCTGCCGCCCGCCCTGGCGGCGGCGGTCGGACGCAGCGCGGTCGGGCTGCTGGACCTGGAGGGGGATCCGGAGGACGGACCCGCTGCTCCGGTCGGCGCTCCGGCCTCTCCGGTTTCTCCGGCTCCTCCGGCTGCTCCCGTCGCGCCGCTCGGCGCTCCGGCCGGCGCTCCGGCGGAGGTGCCGCCGCTGTGGACCCCCACGGCCGGCAGCGGGGTACCGGTCGGCGGCGGGGTACCGGTCGGTGCCGGAGGACAGGTCGGTGCCGGGGGACCGGTCGGGCTGGGGCCCTGGACGGGGCCGTTGCCGCTGCCCGAACAACGGGCGCAGTGGGTGAAGGAGCGGCAGGCGCCGCGCTGGGCGGTCGCGGTCGTGGGGGTGACGGCGGCCGTACTGGCGTTCGTGGCCTTCGAGTTCGGGCTCTTCGACTGGTCGGGGAGTCAGGACCTGGCGACCACGCCCACCACTACGGCCGCCTCCACGCCGGCCGGCACGACCGGCGTCACCCAGCCGCCGCCCGCGACCACCCCGCCCGCGACCACCCCGTCGGCGGCCGCCGCGTCCACCGCCGCCAAGCCCGGGGGCCCCAGCGTCGTGCCGGCCGTCTTCCTCGGCACGTGGAGCGGGGAGATGACCAGCGAGAAGGGGCTGCCCGCCGGCACCACCACGCTGGTGATCGGCCCGGCCGCGATCGGGCAGGAGAACACCACCAGCCGCAACGCCGTCACCGGCCTGCTCTCCATCGCCTGCGAGGGGGCCTGGACGCTCAACTCGGCGTCGCCGGAGAAGCTGGTGTTCACCTCCCGGCTGGTCCGCTCCTCGATCCCGGGAGCGTGTACCGGCGGGTCCAACACGGAGACGCTCACCCTCCAGAGCGACGGGACCATCCGCTTCACCTCTGCCGACCCGCCCGCCGGGAACCCAGCCGGGACGATGCGGAGGGCGGGTTGAGGGGAGGGCGGGTGGAGCGGCACGCGGGCTGAAGGGCGGGCGGGGCGGGGTGCCGGTGTGCCGGTGTGCCGGTGTGCCTGCGTGACCGGGCGACGGGTCGGCGCGAGCCGGGGCAGCGGGCTGACGCAGCGGCCGGAATGCCCTGGCGTAGGCTGGTTCGGCCGTACCCGGAAGCCTCCGGAAGCACTGGAACACGCAGCAGTACCCGAGAGAGAGAAGGCCGCCAGGTGTCCGAGCTCGCAGCGACCACCCTCGATGCGCCCAGCACCGACCTGCAGGCCGTGCTCGACCGGGCCGCGGCCGGCGGCCGGATCACTCCGGAGGAGGCGCTGGAGCTGTACCGCTCGGCGCCGCTGCACGCGCTCGGCTCCGCCGCCGACGCGGTGCGCCGCCGCCGCTACGCCGGCACCGAGCACATCGCGACGTACATCATCGAGCGCAACATCAACTACACCAACGTCTGCGTGACGGCGTGCAAGTTCTGCGCCTTCTACGTGCCGCCGAAGAGCGACAAGGGCTGGTCCCGCGATCTCGACGAGATCCTGCGCCGTTGCGCGGAGACGGTCGAGCTGGGCGGCACCCAGGTCATGTTCCAGGGCGGCCACCACCCGGACTACGGCGTGGAGTACTACGAGCGCGCCTTCGCGGCCATCAAGGCGGACTTCCCGCAGCTGGTGATCCACTCGCTCGGCGCGTCCGAGGTCGAGCACATGTCGCGGATCTCGGGCGTCTCCATCGAGGAGGCCATCACCCGGATCCACAAGGCGGGCCTGGACTCCTTCGCGGGCGCCGGCGCCGAGCTGCTCCCGGAGCGGCCGCGCAAGGCGATCGCGCCGCTCAAGGAGTCCGGCGAACGCTGGCTGGAGATCATGGAGGTCTCCCACGGCCTGGGCGTGGAGTCCACCTCCACCATGCTGATGGGCACCGGCGAGACCAACGCCGAGCGGATCGAGCACCTGCGGATGATCCGCGACGTGCAGGACCGCACCGGCGGCTTCCGGGCCTTCATCCCGTACACCTACCAGCCGCAGAACAACCACCTGAAGGGCTCGACCCAGGCGACGGTCTTCGAGTACCTGCGGATGATCGCGATCGCGCGGCTGTTCCTCGACAACGTCGCCCACATCCAGGGCTCCTGGCTGACCACCGGCAAGGAGGCCGGCCAGCTGTCGCTGCACTACGGCGCCGACGACCTGGGCTCGGTCATGCTGGAGGAGAACGTGGTCTCGGCGGCCGGCGCCAAGCACCGCTCCAACCTCACCGAGCTGATCCACCTGATCCGCTCCGCCGACCGCGTCCCGGCCCAGCGTTCCACCACGTACGAGCACCTGCGGGTGCTGGACGACCCGGCCAACGACCCGGTCGACCCGCGGGTCGCCTCGCACATCGCCTCCACCGCGATCGAGGGCGGCACCGCGCACCCCGAGCTGAAGATCCTCAACAACGGCTGAGGGCTTCCCTCGTCCGTTTTGATCCCGCCGTCATGTTGACCGTGCTGCCGTGTTGACCCTGCACCGGGCGGCCCTCGTGCTGCCCGACCCGGCCGACCCCACCGCCCCGCCGCTCTCCGACGGGGCGGTGCTGGTGCGTGACGGGCGGATCGCCGCCCTCGGCCCGTACCGGGCGCTGGCCGCCGCCCACCCGGGGGCGCGGCTGCGGGACTGGGGCGACGCCCTGCTCACGGCCGGTCTGCGCAACCCGTACGGACACTGGCTGCTGGAGTGCGCGTACCACCCGGACCCGCGCGAGGGGGTCGGGGACGAGCCGGTGTTCGGGGGCCTGGCCGGTACGACGGACGAGGCGCGTTGTGGCGCGAGCGCCCGGCGCGGGCTGCAGCGGATGCTCGGGTTCGGGGTGACCGCGGTGGCCGGCCCGTTCGAGCGCGCCTCGGTGCGGACGGCGGTAGCCCGCTCGGGGCTGGCTGCGCTGCCCGGCTCGGTCGGGGACGAGGGCCCGCTGGACCCGCTCGCCGTGCTGCCGCTCGGGGCGGCGGCGCACGGCCGGCTGACGGATGACGGGCCGGCGGACTTCGCGGTGTTCGCGCTGACTGCGGGGCAGGGCGCGGCGGCGGCCGGTGGGGATGCGCTGCGCCCCGGTGGGTGTCTGGCCACCGTGCTGGCCGGGCGGTTGGTGTACCGGCGGCGCTGATCGCCGGTGGCGGGCGGGAGCCGGTGGCTGGGTGCTGGGCGCTGGTGGCTGCTGGTCGAGGGTCGAGTGCCGGTCGAGTGTCGGGCGTTGGTCGAGAGTTGTCCGGCAGTCTCCGGCTACCCGCGGGTAGCCGGACTCCCGTGCAGTACAGGGGACTTCCTTCGTGTGCCGTCGAACTCCTCTTCCGGCCATATCGCCTGATTCACCCTTCGCCGTGACCTGAGGGCCCGCCAGCGGATACGATCCCGGACAGCTCACTCCGTACCCTCACCACACACCGCCCGCCCCCGCGGGTGGCGGGGCCCCGTCCCAGGTCCCGAAGGCAAGCCAGGACAGGAACCATGCGATCCGCGACCGTCCCCCCGCCGCGCTCCCCGCGGTTGGGCCGTGGCTGGTACCTCACCGCCGTGCTCAGCGCCGTGCTGGCCGTCGGCATGTGCCTGCTCGGTTGGCGTCAGGCCGAGCAGGCCGACCGGATTGGCGCCAACCCGGTGAGAGTGGACGGCGTCGTCACCCAGCTGCCCACCGGCGGCGGCTCGTACTCCACCGTCAGCTACCGGGCCGCCGGCCAGTCGCACACCGCGGCCGCGCTGCCGTTGGCCGACGGCACCAAGGTCGGCGACGCGGTCTGCCTGGAGCACGCCGCCGACGACCCGGGCGCGGTCCGGATCTGCGGCGACACCTACCCGCAGCCGGTCGGGGTCGGCCTGGCCCGGATCAGTGTGCCGGTGGCCGGGCTGCTCTTCCTCGTCTGCGTGCTGCGGATCCGCCGGCACCGCCGGGCGGTCGCCATCCGGAGCGGTCAGGGCCGCTTCGCCACCACCGTCGCGCTCGCCGCGGGCGCGCTGCCGGACGGGATGCCCGCGATAACGCAGGGCAAGCGCTCGCGCCGCAAGCGCCGTGCGGGCGGGCGGCGCGGCCTGCACTGAGGCCTGCGCTGACGCCTGTGCTGGGGCCAGTGCTGGGGTCGGCGCCGGGACCGGGGCCCGCTGTGGGGCTGGGCCTGGGGCCGGTGCCGGGGCCGGGCGCCGGGGTCTTGTGCGCCGGGCGGCGTGCCCCCTTGCCCGGGTCGTCGGTGCCAGGGTGAACAATGGGGGCGTGACCCGAGCCTCTCTGGACAAGCAGCCGCACGAAGTCGCCGCCATGTTCGACGACGTCGCGGCCAAGTACGACCGCACCAACGACGTGATCTCCCTCGGCCAGGCGCGCGCCTGGCGCCGGGCGGTGGCCGAGGCGGTGGCCGCTGGACCGGGGGACCTCGTGCTCGACCTCGGTGCCGGCACCGGCACCTCCTCGCTGCCCTTCGTCGAGGCCGGGGCCAAGGTCGTCCCGTGCGACTTCTCGGTGGGCATGCTCACCGAGGGCAAGCGCCGCCACCCCGAGCTTCCGCTGACCGCCGGGGACGCCACCAGCCTGCCGTTCGCGGACGACACCTTCGACGCGGTGACGATCTCCTTCGCGCTGCGCAACGTCCACGACACCGACGCCGCGCTGAGCGAGATGTTCCGGGTCACCAAGCCCGGCGGCAAGCTGGTGATCTGCGAGTTCTCGACGCCGACCTGGACGCCGTTCCGCACGGTCTACACCGAGTACCTGATGCGCGCGCTGCCGCCGGTCGCCACCGCGGTCAGCAGCAACCCGGACGCGTACGTCTACCTTGCCGAGTCCATCCGCGCCTGGCCGGACCAGCCCGAGCTGGCCGCGAAGCTCCAGGAGGCCGGCTGGTCCAAGGTCGCCTGGCGCAACCTGACCGGCGGGATCGTCGCGCTGCACCGCGCTTACAAGGTCTCCGCGTAGGACGTCCCTGCGCTTTCCGGCGGGCCCGGCGCCTTGTGGCGGGCCCGCCGGTCGCGTCTTGCTGGCGGGGTCCCGTCGGCCGTGTCTTGCCGGCCGGGTCCCGTTGGGTGGATCGCGTTGGCCGGGTCCCGTTGGGCGGGGGCCGGTGAGACCGTGTGCGGTCGGCGGTCGGCGGTCGGCGGTCGGCGGTCGGCGGTCGGCCCGGTGGGCGTGGCCGGGGGGAGCTGGTCAGCCGCGGGGCCAGACCACGCCCTGAAGGTCCTCGATCGAGCGGTTGAGCCGGGTCAGTGCCCTGGCCAGCTCGGCCACCTCGGCTTCCGTCCAGCCCTTCAGCACCCGGTCGAGTCCGTCCTGGTGACGGCTGCGGTCCGCCGTGAGGGCCTCGTCCCCGGCCGGGGTGATGGCGAACTTGCGGGCCACCCCGCTGTCCGGGTCCGGGATCCGCTGGACCACGCCGGCGCGCAGCATCGCCGCCGCCTGCCGGTTCACGGTGGAGGCGTCCAGTTGGAACACCTCCGCGAGCTGCTGATCCGGTGCTGGGACGGGTGGTGGTTCGGGAGCCGCTTGGGGAGCCGGTTCGGGAGTCGGTTCGGCGTCCGGCCGTTCGTCCGCGGCTGGTGCCGCCGTCGGATCCGGTCCCGAGGACGGCAACTAGACTGCCGGGGACAGCCGCCGTCCCCCAGCCGCAGCTCCAGGAGAGTACCCACCGTGTCCGAGACCGCAGCCGACCTGACGAAGCCGGACAGCCCCGTGGAGAGCACCGCGGACGTCATCGTGGTCGGCGCAGGCCCGGCCGGCTCCACCACCGCGTACTACCTGGCCCAGGCCGGCCTCGACGTCCTGCTGCTGGAGAAGACCTCGTTCCCGCGCGAGAAGGTCTGCGGTGACGGCCTGACCCCGCGCGCCACCAAGCAGCTGGTCGACATGGGCATCGACGTGTCGGTGGAGAACGGCTGGCTGCACAACAAGGGCCTGCGGATCATCGGCGGTGGCGTCCGGCTCGAACTCGACTGGCCGGAGCTGTCGGCCTTCCCCGACTACGGCCTGGTGCGCAAGCGCGCCGACTTCGACGAGCTGCTCGCCCGTCAGGCCGAGAAGGCGGGTGCGCGGCTGTACGAGCGGTGCAACGTCAGCGGCCCGGTGCTGGATGACCGGACCGGCCGGATCGTCGGCGTCACTGCCCGGCTCGGGGAGGAGAAGCGCGAGGTGACGTTCCGGGCCCCGCTGGTCGTCGCCGCCGACGGCAACTCCACCCGGCTCTCGCTCGCCATGGGCCTGCACCGCCGCGAGGACCGCCCGATGGGCGTCGCCTACCGGACGTACTTCACCTCCCCGCGCCACGACGACGACTACCTCGAGTCCTGGCTGGAGCTGTGGGACACCCGCGGCGGCGAGCGCAAGCTGCTGCCCGGCTACGGCTGGGTGTTCGGCATGGGCGACGGCACCTCCAACGTCGGCCTCGGCATCCTCAACTCCTCGCCCGCCTTCGGCGAGCTGGACTGGCGCGAGGTGCTCAAGGCCTGGTGCGCGAGCATGCCGGAGGAGTGGGGCTACACCCCGGAGAACATGACCGACCCGATCCGCGGCGCCGCCCTGCCGATGGCCTTCAACCGGCAGCCGCACTACACCCGCGGCCTGCTGCTCGTCGGCGACGCCGGCGGCATGGTCAACCCGTTCAACGGCGAGGGCATCGCCTACGCGATGGAATCCGGGCAGATCGCCGCCGGCGTCATCGTCCAGGCCAACGCCCGGGTCACCGACGCCGGTCGTGAGCGCGCCCTCCAGGCCTACCCGCGCATCCTCAAGGACGTCTACGGCGGCTACTACACGATGGGCCGCGCCTTCGTGAAGCTCATCGGCAACCCCAAGGTCATGCAGCTCGCCACCCAGCGCGGCCTGACCCACCCGATGCTGATGAAGTTCGTCCTCAAGATGCTCGCCAATCTGACCGACCCGCAGGGTGGCGACGCCATGGACCGCATCATCAACGGCCTCGCCCGGGTCGCCCCGAACGCGTGACGCGTGACGCGTGACGGGTGACTGGTGACGGGTGCCGCCGCCGTCCCCCGGCCCCGGCTGGGCCAGGGCCGGGGCGGGGCCAGGGCCAGGGCAGGGGCGGGGGCGGTTCAGCCGGTGGCACGTACGTAGATGTCGGCGCCTTGTGGTGAGCCGGCTGCCGCGGTGACGACGAAGATCTGCCGCTTGTCCGTCCCCGCCTGCCGCACCAGAGGAGCCTCTGCCGGCTCCTCCCCGGGAAACGCCGCCCGCAGATCGTCCGGGAGTGGCACCGGTGCGCCGGGCTGCGGGAGGTCGTAGACCCGGAGGAAGTCGTCCACGTTGGAGTCCGGGCCGGCCTGCACCTGGTAGTGGAGGTAGCCCGCCCGCGTTCCGTCGGGCAGTCGACCGAACACGGCCTCCGCCGGGACGTAGTACCGCCCCTTGCCCGGGTGCTGCCGGTAGTGCAGGGTTGCCAGTTTCTCGGCCCGGTCGGCGTCGGTCTCGGGTGGGTGGACGGTCGCCATCATCACCTGCGCGATCCAGCCGACGGCGACGACGGTGAATGCCAGGCAGACCCCGATTCCCCACACCAGCGCCCGCCGGATCCCGGGCCGCCGCCGCGCCCCGGGCACCGCTTCGCCGATCCACCCGCCGGTCTTGGCCGCCATCCGATGCCCCCAGGATTCGTCCGCTACCGACGACCGTAGGGGGCCTGGCGGGGCCGGGTCATCCGTAGAACTACTCAGATTGCGGGCTGCGCGGTGGTGCTGGGCCGCGAGGTGCCCGCGGCCACGACGGCCGGGGTGCGCGGGATGTCCGTGGCGTTGGCCGGGCGCGAGGTGTGTGTGCAGTGATCGCCGTGCTCGCCGTGCGCGTGGCTACTCCGGGCGGCGGCTGGCGGCGGAGCGCTGCTCGACGTACGCGAGGCGGTCGGCGAAGACCTGGGCGGCGTCCGGAGTGAGGGTGCGGAGGGCGACGAGGGCGGAGAAGACGACATCGCAGAGTTCGTTCTGGACGTCCTCCCAGGTGTGGGTGACCCCCTTGCGGGGGTTCTGCCCGGTGGCTCCTACCACTGCGGCGCCGACCTCGCCGACCTCCTCGGACAGCTTGAGGATGCGGAGCAGCCGTTCCTCCTGGGTGGAGAGCCGGCTCTCGTCGTCCAGCCAGGCGACCAGGTGGTCGACGCTCTCCCAGATCCTGTTGTCCATGCGCGCGGCTCCCGTACGGCTTCGGTGACGCTGACCACCGTACGGGAGCCTGGCGGTCGCCGGGCGGGCCGGTTCAGCGGGAGCTGATCTTCACGTTGCGGATGTTCACCGGGAGGGTGGGGAACCCGTCGCCCGGATTGTTCTGGTCGTCCTCGCCGCCCGCCGCGATCTTCTGCAGGACGTCGAGGCCGGCGGTGATCCGCCCGAACGGGGTGTAGGCGGGGGAGAGCTTGGTGTCCTTCCAGACGAAGAAGAACTGGCTGCCGTTGGTGTTCGGACCGGCGTTGGCCATGGCCACGGTGCCGGCGGGGTAGGTGGCGCCGGTCAGGTTCTCGTCCGGGAAGGAGTAGCCGGGGCCGCCGCTGCCGGTCCCGGTCGGATCGCCGCACTGGAGGACGAAGATCCGCTGCGTGGTGAGGCGGTGGCAGTGGCTGCGGTCGAAGTAGTCGTGCTCGGCGAGGAAACGGAACGAGAAGGTGGTGCAGGGGGCTTCCGCGGTCAGGGCCTGGAAGGTGATCGCCCCCTGGCTGGTCTTCAGCGTCGCACTGTAGGGCTTGGCGGCCTTCTTCGCGTCGAAGACCGGGATGCCCTTGAAGTTGTCGGCCGGCACTGCCGGGGTGTACGTGCAAGTGGCGGGCGCGGCCGGAGTCTGGGCCGCGCCCGGCGGGGTCTCCGCGGCGGCGGTGCCGGTGGTCGCGACGAGCGGGAGGACGGTGGCGACGGCGAACAACGCCCAGTGCTTGCGCTTCACTTGACGGGCCTTCCGGGGGGTGGTGGACGGCGATGTTGTCATGGCGACATCATCCACGGCGCAGGGTGGTTCCGGTAGACGTCGGGGGCGGGCGGCGCAGCGCGGGGGGCGCGAGCGGGCCGGGGTGGATGGTGCGGGGTGGGTGGTGCGGGGCGGGCCGGGGCGGATGGGCTGGGGCGGATGGGCTGGGGTGGGTGGTGCGGGGCGGGCGGTGTGGGGTCAGTCGGCCTCTGCGGCGAACAGGCCTGCGCGGGCGGCGAGGGTGGCGGCGTCGGCTGCTCGCTCGGCGGTGCGGGCGTCCAGTGGCTCGCCGGTGACGAACAGGCGGTAGTAGAGCGGTGCGGTGGCAGCCCGGATCACCTCGGCGCCGTCGGTGCCGGCGGGCAGCTCGCCGCGTTCGACGGCGCGTTCGGCCACCGTGGCGGCTTGTCGGTGGCGTGCTGCGAAGAATGCGCGGAGGGCGGTTGCGCCGATGTCGGAGTGCTGGGCGGCGGTGATCAGTGCGGTCGGGGTCGGGCCGAGTTCGGGGTCGGTGAAGACGGCGTAGACCTCGTGGGTGATGCGGCGGAGGTCACCGGCGAGGTCGCCGGTGTCGGGGAGTGGCCAGTGCTGGTCGGCGGAGGCGGTGAGTGCATCCGCGACCAGACCGTCCACCCCGTTCCAGCGGCGGTACAGGGTGGCCTTGTGGACGCCGGAGCGGGCTGCGACCGCGTCGACGGTCAGGCCGTCGTAACCCTTCTCGGTGACCTCGGCCAGCGTGGCGGCGACGACGTTCTCGCGCACCCGGGTGCTGCGCCCGCCGGGGCGAGGGGTGGGGGTTCGGGCTTCATTGCTCAAAGTCGACTCCAGTCGCATTAAGACTTGCTGTGGCGGTGCCGCCATGTCATTCTCATCTTAATGCGACTCATGTCGCATTTTGCGATGTTCGTCGAGCTGCCCAAGGAGTTCCATGGCTGCCACCATCCCCGACCACACCGTGCTTCACCCGCTCGCCGGCCACGACCGCGTCGTGCTCCTGCGCCCACTGGTCACCGACCCGCGCATCCAGGTCGGCGAGTACACCTACTTCGACGACCCGGACGGTGCCACCCGGTTCGAGGAGCGCAACGTCCTCTATGCCTACGGGCCCGAGCGGCTGGTGATCGGCAAGTACTGCGCGATCGCCACCGGCACCCGATTCCTGATGGCCGGCGCCGCTCACCCCACCGTCGGAGTCTCCACCTTTCCCTTCACCATGTTCGGCGGCACCTGGACCGAGCGGACGCTGGACATCGTCACGGGCCTCCCGAGCCGGGGTGACACCATGGTCGGCAACGACGTCTGGTTCGGCTACGGCGCCACCGTCCTGCCCGGTGTCCGGATTGGCGACGGCGCGATCATCGCCGCCGGTTCCGTGGTCACCTCCGATGTCGAGCCGTACACCGTCGTCGGCGGAAACCCCGCCCGCCCGATCCGCCGGCGCTTCGACGATGCGGACGTCGACCGCCTGCTGCGCGCCGCCTGGTGGGACTGGCCGGTCGAACTCGTCACCGAACACGTCCGCGCCGTCATGTCCGGCACTCCCGCCGACATCGAGGCCATCGCCGCAGCCCACGGTCTGCTGGCCCGCTGAGGTCGGGCGGTGGGCGGTCGGGCGATGGGAGGTCGGGCGCTCGGAACGGGATACGCGCAGCGCGGGAGCGCAAGGGTCCGGCGACGGACGGCGCCCGAAAACCGTTGATCGCCGGCGGTCGGGTGCGCGAAGATGGCGGGCCCTTGGTGGGGGGCCTGTCCTGGCCCGAGATCCGTCCGATGTCGTACGGGAATCTCCTCGTCGGTTCCGTTCGCTCCGGAGGGTTCCTGTCCATGCGTGGTTCGTCGTCCTTCCTGCGTGATGTGCCTGTACTGCTGGTGGCAGTGGTGTGGGGATCGAGCTTTCTGGCCGTCCAGCAGGTGGCCGAGCCGGGGACGGTGGTGGCGATGCTGGTGCTGAGGTTCGGCCTGGTGCTGCCGGTGCTGGGACTGGCGGCGTGGCGGGGGCTGCGGGGGATGGGCCGGGCCGAGTGGCTGGGCGGCGCGGTGCTGGGGCTGGTGCTCGGCGGCGTCTTTCTGCTGGAGACCTACGGCGCGGTGCACACCTCGGCCACCAATGCTGGTCTGATCATCAGTCTCACCATGGTGTTCACTCCTCTCGCGGAGAGCGCGCTTGCCCGGACGCCGCTGCCGCGGGCCTTCCTTGCCGCGGCCGGGCTGGCGGTGATCGGCGTCGCCCTGCTCACCGGGGGCGGTGGGCTGAAGACGCCGTCGCTGGGCGATCTGCTGGTGCTCGGTGCCGCGGTGGTGCGGACCGTGCACGTACTGACGATGGCTCGCCTCCGGTCCATCCGGGACACCGACTCGTTGGCCCTCACCTGGGTCCAACTTGCGACCGCGACAGTGGTCTTCGCCGTCGTCGCGCCGTTCGCCGGGCCACTGCCGTGGACGGTCGCCGCCTCGTACGGCCCCGCCCAGTGGGCTTGGCTGCTGCATCTCGCCCTGCTCTGCACGCTGTTCGCCTTCTTCGTGCAGATGTGGGCCGTCCGCACCACCTCGCCGTCCAGGGTCAGCCTGCTGCTCGGCACCGAACCGCTCTGGGCCGCCGTCTTTGGCATCGCGCTCGCCGGCAACCACCTCGGCCCGCTCGCGCTCCTGGGCGGCGCTCTCGTCCTGGTCGCCACCGAATGGGGGCGCCGTACCGCCGTCGCCCCGGCCCGGGACGCGGTCGGGGACGAAGCGCGGGGTGCAGCACGGGCGGCGGTGGCCGAGGAGGAGACGGAGCCGACTTCGGCTTCGGCTGCGGTATAGCGCGACGTCTTCGTCATCGGCGCCCCAGCGTGCGGCGGGCGTAGGCGAAGGTGACGAGCGCGAGCAGCGGACCCCAGGCGACCAGCGGCAGGTAGCAGAGGGTCATGACGAGCCCGGCAAAGCCGTGCGGGGCTTCGGGGTCGCTCATGCTGCTGCTCCAGCCGCCGAACAGGGCCGCCATGCCGAGCCGGGTCAGGATCACGGAGCCGAGTACGGCCGGGACGATCGCGGCGAGCGGGTGGACCCTGCGGCCTCCTATCAGCGGGATCCAGCCGGGCACCACCTCGCCCCAGGGGCGGACCAGGCCGACGGTGAGGAAGGCGAGCGATTCGGCCAGGGCGCTCAGGACCACCACGTACACGGTGCCCCAGCCGGGGTTGTACCGGGCGGCCAACTCTGCGGTTCCGCCGCTGAAGCCGACCGGGATGCCGAGACCGAACACGATCCGCCAGAGCCCGGAGGGCACGGTGGTCCAGACGGTGGCCTTGGCGGCCAGCTCGGCCCACCGCGGAACGGGGGCCTTGGTGGTGGCCGACGCGCGCCCGCCGGAAACGGCGGCGGCATCGGTCGTGGTCCCGGCCCTGTTCGGATGCGCGGCCGGGGTGCGGGTGACGGTGCTCATGGCTGTGGGCTCCCCTCTCGACCGGCCCCTGCGGCCGGTTCGATGGGGTCAAGCCTGGCGGTCCGTTGCGGTCTGCGGCAGATGCCGATCGGGCTGTTCTCGCTGCTCAGAAGGTGTGCGCAAATATGCCGATCGGCACAGGCGGCCGGGAGTTGAAGTCCGTAGGCTGACCGCAGGAAAGGAGGCGACGATGAGTCAGATCCTGGCGTTGGCGGTCCCGGTGGTCCTGCTGATCGGTTGGGCGGGACGCGGGCGGTACGGGGTGGTGGCCGTGACCGGTGCGGCCGGTGCGGTTTCGGTGGCGACCACGGCGGGCGTCTGGGCCGCCGGCCGGTGGGCCGAGGCGGACCGCTGGCCCGGCCTGGTCGGCCTGCTCGAACTCGCCTCCCTGCTCCTGTTGGTGGTGCTGGCGCTGCGGGCCGAGGACGGGAGGCGGTCGGCGGTGGCGGCCTGGATGGTCGGCGGCGCGGTCGCGCTCTGGCCGTCCCGGTTCGACGTGATCGTCGGTGGCCCGCTGGACGCACTGACCCTCTTCGGGTTCGGTTCGGCCTTCACGCTGCCGGTGGTGCTGGCCGGGCTGTACCTGCGAGGACTGGACGAGACCAGGCGGCGCTCGGTGGCCGCTGCCCGTCGTGTCCAGCGGCTGGAACTCGCCCATGACCTGCACGACTTCGTCGCGCACGATGTCAGTGGCATGGTCGCCCAGGCGCAGGCGGGCATGGTGCTGGCCGCCTCCGACCCGGCCCGGGCGGCAGCCCTGTTCGAGCGGATAGAGAAGGCCGGGCTGCAGGCGCTGGCCTCGCTCGACCGGACGGTCCACCTGCTGCGCAGCGAGGAGCCGGACGGTCCGGAGCGAGGGCCGCAGCCGGGCCTGGCCGAACTCACCGATCTCACTGATCGGTTCGCGGAGTCCGGTGGTGCCACGGTCCGGCTGGACACCCCGGCGGAACAGGTCGGCGTACCCCGGGAGGTGGCGGCGACGGCGTACCGGATCGTGGTCGAGGCGCTGACGAACGTCCGGCGCCACGCGCCCGCCGCGCGAGTGGTGGACGTCAAGGTACGGCGCGAGGGCCGGCGGTTGGAGGTCATGGTGCAGGACGACGGTGGCGGTCCGCAGACAACCGGGCCGCGCCTCGGGGAGGTCCGTCGCGGCGGCAGCGGACTGGCCGGGCTGGCGGCCAGGGTCGAGGCGCTGGGCGGGACGCTCTCCTCCGGGCGGGAGAAGACCGGCGGCTGGCGAGTCACCGCAACGATGCCCTTGGAGGGCCGATGAGCATCCGAGTCCTTCTCGCCGATGACGACGAGGCGATCCGCAGCGCGTACCGGATCATTCTGGACGCTCAGCCGGACATCGAGGTGGTGGGTGAGGCCGAGGACGGTGCGGTGGCGGTGGAGGAGGCTCGTCGGCTGCGGCCGGACGTGATCCTCGCGGACATCCGGATGCCCCGATTGGACGGGCTGGAGTTGACCAGGCAATTGGGCGGGGAGTTCCGGGTGGTCGTGGTCACCACCTTCGACCTGGACGAGTACGTGCACACGGCGATCCGCGCCGGTGCGGCCGGGTTCCTGCTGAAGCGCTCGGGCCCGGCGCTGCTCGCGGAGGCGGTCCGGGCGGCGGTCGCCGGGGACGCGTTGGTCAGCCCGCAGGTGACCGTCCGCCTGCTGCGGCAGCTGTCGCAGCAGGGGCAGGAGCACGATCGCCAGGGACCGGGACGCCTGGACCAGGGGAGAAGGGGCAGGCAGGAGAGGAGGGAGACGCAGGGCGGGCAGGACCGGCCGGGCCCCGAGTTCATCGAGGAACTCACTCCGAGAGAGAGGGAGATCGCCCAGCTCGTCGCCGGCGGGGCGACCAACGCGGAGATCGGCGCGCAGTTGTTCATCACTGCCGGGACGGTGAAGAACCACCTGGCCACAATCCAGCGCAAGATCGGTGCCCGGAACCGCGTTGGCATCGCCGCCTGGGTCTGGGAGGCCGGTTCCTAGCCAAGCCCTGGTCTGACGGTCCCCACCGTCCCACCCTGCCCTCCACCACCCACCCTGCCGCCCTGCCGCCGCGCATCCGTACAGCGAGCGCCGACGAAGCCGGCAGCCAGCGAAGCAGACACCCGGCACTCGGCAATGGCACCCAGCAGCAGGCGCCAGCGCACCCGCCAGCGCACCCGACCCGACCCGCCACCGCATCCAGCAGCAGGCGCCACCACACCGCCACCGCACCCGCCCCGGGGCCCGCTCGCGCGCTTGTGAACGAAGGGTCAAGCGGGCGTTCGGAGGCCTGCCACCCCTGCGAGTGAGGCGCTATAACACGTCAACATTGCGCCCAGAAATTTGCGTTGAGCGGAGCATAGTTGATATAGGAGTGCGGCCCTGACCAGCCGCTTCGCAGAGAAATGCGACTGGTTGTGACTGTTTGACTTCTTTGTGTTGACAACTCTGGGCATGTTCACTTTCGCCACCATTCCAGGGGTGGCGTAGATCACAAAGATCGTCGTGAACTGCGTGTCGCAGATCACAAGCCGACGGGCATAGGATGCGCTCGTTCCAGGCTTTGTGAACTGCCTCACATGAGGTGGATCTCGGGAACTGGATCGCGGGTCCACCACAGCGTGACCCGTCGGTTCCGATCTGCAGTCAAGGACGACTGGACGGAGGGAGCGGGGGCTATGAATGCCTACGCGCCGATCCTCGTACTCGGTGCCATCGCGGCGGCGTTCGCGGTCGGCTCGGTCGTGATGGCCTCACTGACCGGCCCGAAGCGCTACAACCGGGCCAAGTTGGAGGCGTACGAGTGCGGCATCGAGCCGACCCCGCAGCCCGTGGGCGGCGGTCGGTTCCCGATCAAGTACTACCTGACGGCGATGCTCTTCATCGTCTTCGACATCGAGATCGTCTTCCTCTACCCGTGGGCGGTGAGCTTCGACGCCCTGGGGATCTTCGGGCTGGTCGAGATGCTCCTGTTCATCGCCACCGTCTTCGTCGCCTACGCCTACGTCTGGCGTCGCGGCGGCCTGGAGTGGGACTGAGCGCGGGGCGCCGCTGACTTTGTGAACGGGCGGACAAGCCCGGCGGGGTGCAGCGACCCGAACGAACGGACGAACCACAGGACTTGAGGGCACCGAGGGCATTGAGAGGGATCTGATGGGAATCGAGGAGAAGCTGCCGAGCGGCTTTCTGCTCACGAGTGTGGAGACGGCCGCGGGCTGGGTGCGCAAGGCGTCGCTCTTCCCGGCCACCTTCGGACTGGCCTGCTGCGCGATCGAGATGATGACCACCGGCGCCGGCCGCTACGACCTGGCCCGGTTCGGCATGGAGGTCTTCCGGGGCTCCCCCCGGCAGGCCGATCTGATGATCGTGGCGGGGCGGGTGAGCCAGAAGATGGCCCCGGTGCTGCGCCAGGTGTACGACCAGATGGCCAACCCGAAGTGGGTCATCTCGATGGGTGTCTGCGCCTCCTCGGGCGGCATGTTCAACAACTACGCGATCGTGCAGGGCGTCGACCACATCGTCCCGGTGGACATCTACCTGCCCGGCTGCCCGCCCCGCCCGGAGATGCTGATGGACGCGATCCTGAAGCTGCACGACAAGATCCAGCACGAGCCGCTGGGCGCGAACCGCCGCCGCGCCGAGGAGTTGGGCGAGGCGCTCGCCCTGAAGGCCACCCCGGTGAGCGAGATGCGGGGGCAGCTGCGATGAACGACCAGGTACCCGAGACCCGGCGCGAGAAGCCGCACCGCGAGATCCCGGTCGAGGTGGTCGGCCGGCGCCAGGGCATGTTCGGCGCCAAGGGCAGCGGTGACACCTCCGGCTTCGGCGGCCTCGCGGCCCCGATCGCCCTGCCGCCCGCGAGCCAACGCCCCTACGGGGGCTGGTTCGACGAGGTCGCGGACGAGCTGGAGGGGGCGCTGGAGGAGCAGGGCCTCGACCCGGCGGAGGTGATCGAGAAGACCGTCGTCGACCGTGCCGAGCTCACCTTCCACGTCGCCCGCGAGCACCTTCTGAAGACCGTCCGCACGCTGCGCGACGACCCCGCGCTCCGCTTCGAGCTCTGCCTCGGCGTGAGCGGCGTCCACTACCCGGGCGACCAGGGCCGTGAGCTGCACGCGGTCTACCACCTGCGCTCGATCACCCACGGCCGGCTGCTCCGGCTGGAGGTGACCGCTCCGGACGCCGACCCGCGCATCCCGTCCGTGGTCAGCGTCTACCCGACCAACGACTGGCACGAGCGGGAGGCCTACGACTTCTTCGGCCTGGTCTTCGAGGGGCACCCCGCGCTCACCCGGATCATGATGCCGGACGACTGGCTGGGCCACCCGCAGCGCAAGGACTACCCGCTCGGCGGCATCCCCGTCGAGTACAAGGGCGCCCAGATCCCGGCACCCGACCAGCGGAGGTCGTACAGCTGATGAGTACTCAGCACTACGAGAAGGCCGAAGAGGCGGCGGCGGCAGCGGCGGCCGAGGAGGCGGCGGCGGAGGCCGCGGCGTCCCGCGAGACCACCGAGGGCCGGGTCTTCACCGTCACCGGCGGGGACTGGGGCGAGGTGGTCGAGGCGGTCGGCCGGGCCGACGACGAGCGCATCATCGTCAACATGGGCCCCCAGCACCCGTCCACCCACGGCGTGTTGCGGTTGATCCTGGAGATCGACGGCGAGACGGTGACGGAGGCGCGCTGCGGCATCGGCTACCTCCACACCGGCATCGAGAAGAACATGGAGTTCCGCAGCTGGGTCCAGGGCACCACCTTCGTGACGCGGATGGACTACCTGACCCCGCTGTTCAACGAGACCGCCTACTGTCTGGCGGTCGAGAAGCTGCTCGGCATCACCGACGACGTCCCGGACCGCGCCAGCGTCATCCGCGTCCTGATGATGGAGCTCAACCGGATCTCCTCCCACCTGGTCTGCCTGGCCACCGGCGGCATGGAGATCGGCTCCACCACCCTGATGATCTACGGGTTCCGCGACCGCGAGCTCATCCTGGACGTCTTCGAGCTGGTCACCGGCCTGCGGATGAACCACGCCTACGTCCGTCCCGGCGGCCTCGCCCAGGACCTCCCGCCCGGCGCGGTCGACCAGATCCGCGAGGCGGTCAGGACGCTCCGCTCGCGGATGCACGAGTACGACAAGCTGGCCACCGGCAACCCGGTGTTCAAGGCCCGCCTGGTCGACGTCGGCTTCCTCGACCTGCCCGGCTGCCTGGCCCTCGGTGCCACCGGCCCGATCCTGCGCGCCACCGGCCTGCCGCACGACCTGCGTAAGACCGACCCGTACTGCGGCTACGAGGACTACGACTTCGAGGTCGCGATCGCCGAGAGCGCCGACTCCTACGGCCGCTTCCTGATCCGGCTGGAGGAGATGCGCCAGTCGCTGAGGATCGTCGAGCAGTGCCTGGACCGGCTGCGTCCAGGCCCGGTCATGGTGGCCGACAAGAAGATCGCCTGGCCCGCCCAACTGGCCGTCGGCCCGGACGGGATGGGCAACTCCCTCGACCACATCCGCAAGATCATGGGCACCTCGATGGAGGCGCTGATCCACCACTTCAAGCTGGTCACCGAGGGCTTCCGGGTCCCGGTCGGCCAGGCGTACGCGGCGGTCGAGTCGCCCAAGGGCGAGCTGGGCGTGCACGTGGTCAGCGACGGCGGGACGCGCCCGTACCGGGTCCACTTCAGGGACCCGTCGTTCACCAATCTGCAGACGATGGCGGCGATGTGCGAGGGCGGCCAGGTCGCCGACGTGATCGTCGCGGTGGCCGGGATCGACCCGGTGATGGGAGGCGTGGACCGGTGAGCAACGTGGAACTCGGACTGCCGGCACTGCCGGCCAGGCCGTACCCCGAGGAGGTGCACGCGCGTCTCGCCGCCGACGCCGCGGAGCTGATCGGCCGCTACCCGGTGGCCCGGTCCGCGCTGCTCCCGCTGCTGCACCTCGTGCAGGCGGAGGAGGGCTTCGTCAGCGCGACCGGCATCCGGTTCTGCGCCGAGCAGCTGGACCTCACCACCGCCGAGGTGACCGCCGTCGCGACCTTCTACACCATGTACCGGCGCCGGCCGGCCGGGAAGTACCACCTCGGGGTCTGCACCAACACCCTCTGCGCGGTGCTCGGCGGCGACCAGATCTTCGACGAGCTCCAGCAGCACCTCGGCATCCGCAACAACGAGACCACCGAGGACGGCGAGATCTCGATCGAGCACATCGAGTGCAACGCCGCCTGCGACTACGCCCCCGTGGTGATGGTCAACTGGGAGTTCTTCGACAACCAGACTCCGGAGAGCGCCCGTCAGCTGGTCGACGACCTGCGCGCGGGCGAGGAGGTCCGGCCCACCCGTGGCGCCCGGCTCTGCAGCTTCAAGGAGTCCGCCCGGATCCTGGCCGGCTTCGCCGACGAGCGCGCCGGCGTCGTGGACGAGTCCGGAGCGGGCGGCGCGCCGTCGCTGGCCGGGCTGCGCCTGGCCAAGGGCGAGGCCCTGCCCGGCACCGCCGGCACCAAGGTCGTCTCCCCCCGCCACGAGGGCACTCGCAGCGACGGCACCCGCAACGACGGCACACACCGCGACGGCACCGGCCACGAAGGGACCGAAGCGTGATGACCTCAGCCGAGCCGGCCGAGAAGCTGCTCACCCCCGTGCTCTCCGCGTCCTGGGACGACAGCCGCCCCTGGACGCTCGCCACCTACCGCCGTCACGCCGGCTACGAGGGCCTGAAGGCCGCCCTCGCCATGCCCCCGGACGACGTGATCGCCCTGGTCAAGGACTCCGGCCTGCGCGGCCGCGGCGGCGCCGGCTTCCCCACCGGCATGAAGTGGCAGTTCATCCCGCAGAACGACGGCAAGCCGCACTACCTGGTGGTGAACGCGGACGAGTCCGAGCCGGGCACCTGCAAGGACATCCCGCTGCTGTTCGCCAACCCGCACTCGCTGATCGAGGGCATGATCATCGCGTCCTACGCGATCCGCTGCGACCACGCGTTCGTCTACCTGCGCGGCGAGGTCGTCCCGGTGCTCCGCCGCCTCCAGGCCGCCGTCGCCGAGGCGTACGGGGCCGGGCTGCTCGGCAAGGACATCCTGGGCTCCGGCACCAACCTCGACATCACCGTGCACGCCGGCGCCGGCGCGTACATCTGCGGCGAGGAGACCGCCCTGCTGGACTCGCTGGAGGGGCGCCGCGGCCAGCCCCGGCTGCGCCCGCCGTTCCCGGCCATCGCCGGCCTCTACGCCTGCCCGACGGTGGTCAACAACGTCGAGTCGATCGCCTCGGTGCCGCCGATCCTGGCCAGGGGCAAGGAGTGGTTCAAGGGCCTGGGCACCGAGAAGTCCCCGGGCTTCACGCTCTACTCGCTCTCCGGCCACGTCACCAACCCCGGCCAGTACGAGGCCCCGCTCGGCATCACCCTGCGCCAGCTGCTGGACATCAGCGGCGGCATCCGGGCCGGGCACCGGCTCAAGTTCTGGACGCCGGGCGGCTCGTCCACCCCGATGTTCACCGACGAGCACCTCGACGTCCCGCTCGACTACGAGGGGGTCGGCGCGGCCGGCTCGATGCTCGGCACCAAGGCGCTGCAGATCTTCGACGAGACCACCTGCGTCGTCCGGGCCGTGACCCGCTGGACGGAGTTCTACGCCCACGAGTCCTGCGGCAAGTGCACGCCGTGCCGCGAGGGCACGTACTGGCTGGTCCAGCTGCTCAAGCGGATCGAGTCCGGGGAGGGCGTCGACGGCGACCTGGAGAAGCTGCTCGACATCGCCGACAACATCAACGGCAAGTCCTTCTGCGCCCTGGGCGACGGCGCGGCCAGCCCGATCGTCTCCTCGCTCCAGCACTTCCGGGCCGAGTACGAGCAGCACCTCGCCGAGCGCCGCTGCCCGTTCGACCCGGCCGCCTCCACCGTCTGGGCCGACGGCCCCCGCCCCGGCCACCAGTCCGCCACCGAAAGGGAGGTGCACGCGTGACGATCACAGAGCCATCCACCTCCACGGGCGACACGGGCGACAAGCCCGCGGTCGAGCTGGTCACGCTCACCATCGACGGCGTCGAAGTGCAGGTCCCCAAGGGGACGTTGGTGATCAGGGCCGCCGAGCAGATCGGCACCCAGATCCCGCGCTTCTGCGACCACCCGCTGCTCGATCCGGTCGGCGCCTGCCGGCAGTGCATCGTCGAGATCGAGGGCCAGCGAAAGCCGGTCGCCTCCTGCACCATCCCGGTGGCCGAGGGCATGGTGGTCCGTACGCAGGTCAGCTCCCCGGTGGCCGAGAAGGCGCAGCGCGGCGTGATGGAGCTGCTGCTGATCAACCACCCGCTGGACTGCCCGGTCTGCGACAAGGGCGGCGAGTGCCCGCTGCAGAACCAGGCGATGTCGACCGGCGACACCGACTCCCGCTTCGAGGGGATGAAGCGCACCTACGAGAAGCCGATCCCGCTCAGCACCCAGGTGCTGCTGGACCGCGAGCGCTGCGTGCTCTGCGCCCGCTGCACCCGCTTCTCGCAGCAGATCGCCGGGGACCCGTTCATCGACCTGGTCGAGCGCGGCGCCCTCCAGCAGGTCGGCACCGGCGACGCCGAGCCGCTCGACTCCTACTTCTCCGGCAACACCATCCAGATCTGCCCGGTCGGTGCTCTCACCTCGGCGGCTTATCGTTTCCGCTCCCGCCCGTTCGACCTGGTCTCCTCGCCGAGCGTCTGCGAGCACTGCTCCTCCGGCTGCGCCCAGCGCACCGACCACCGGCGCGGCAAGGTGCTGCGCCGGCTGGCGGGGGAGGACCCGGCGGTCAACGAGGAGTGGAGCTGCGACAAGGGCCGGTTCGCCTTCCGCTACGCCCAGCAGCGCGACCGGTTCACCACCCCGCTCGTCCGCGACGCCGGCACCGGTGAACTGGCCCCGGCCTCCTGGCCGGAGGCGCTGGCCAAGGCGGCCGAGGGTCTGCGCGGCGCCCGGGCCGGTGTGCTCACGGGCGGCCGGGTCACCGTCGAGGACGCCTACGCCTACGCCAAGTTCGCCCGGGTGGTGCTCGGCACCAACGATGTCGACTTCCGGTCCCGCCCGCACAGCGGCGAGGAGGCGGCCTTCCTGGCCGCCGTCGTGGCCGGGCACGGCACCGATCTCGACGGCGACGGCGTCACCTACCAGGAGCTGGAGGGCGCCCCGGCCGTCCTGCTCGCGGGCTTCGAGCCCGAGGAGGAGTCGCCGATCGTCTTCCTGCGGCTGCGCAAGGCCACCCGCGCCGGCGGCCTCAAGGTGTTCTCGATCGCCGCCTACGGCTCCCGGGGCCTGACCAAGCTGCGCGGCGCGCTGCTGCCCGCAGCCCCCGGCACCGAGGCCGAGTGGCTGGCCGCGCTCGCCGCCGACGAGCCGCTGAACGACGACGCCGGCCGCGCCGCCGAGCTGCTGCGCACCCCCGGCGCCGTCATCCTGGCCGGCGAGCGGCTGGCCGCCACCCCCGGCGCACTGACCGCCGTCCTGCGGCTGTCCCACGCCACCGGCGCCCGGCTCGCCTGGGTCCCGCGCCGGGCCGGCGAGCGCGGCGCGGTCGAGGCCGGCGCACTGCCGGGGCTGCTGCCCGGCGGTCGTCCGGTCTCCGCGCCGGCCGCGCGGGCCGAGGCCGCCGCCGCCTGGGGGGTGGCCGAACTCCCCGCCCGGCCCGGCCGGGACACCGAGGACATCCTCGCCGCGGCCTTCGGCGGCGAACTCGGCGCGCTGCTCGTCGGCGGTGTCGACCCGGACGACCTGCCGGACCCGGCGCTCGCCGAGGAGGCGCTGGCCGCCGTGCCGTTCGTGGTCTCGCTGGAGCTGCGCCCGTCCGCCGTCACCGCGCACGCCGACGTGGTGCTGCCGGTGGCCGCGGTCGCCGAGAAGGCCGGCACCTTCCTGGACTGGGAGGGCCGGGTGCGGATGTTCGAGGCCGCGCTCAAGCCCGACCAGCAGATGGGCCGTCACCTCCACCCGGACGGCCGGGTGCTGAACATGCTGGCCGACGCGCTGGGCCACCGGCTCGGTCTGCCCGACGTCCGGGCCGCTCGGCTGGAGCTGGACCGGTTCGCGCCGTGGGCGGGGGACCGGGCCACCGACCCGGCCACCCACCCGGGGCTGCTGCCCCGGCCGGCCACCGGCCAGGCGGTGCTCGCGGGTTGGCGGCAGCTGTTGGACAACGGCACGCTCCAGCAGGGGGACCCGCACCTCGCGGGGACCAGGCACCGGGCGGTCGCCCGGATCTCGCCGGTCACCGCGGAGGAGGTCGGCGTGACGGAGGGGCCGTCCGCCGCCCTGCGGCTGACCGGTCCGGCCGGGTCGCTGACGCTGCCGCTGGAGATCACCAAGGACATCCCGGACCGCACGGTCTGGATCCCGCTCAACTCCACTCCGGGCGGCGCCCATCGCACCCTCGGCACCACCGTGGGCCACCTGGTCACCATCGCCGCCGCCACCGTCGCCGCCACCGTCGCGGCCGACACCGCGGCCGACACCGCGGCCCCCAACGCCCCCAGCACTGAGGCCGACCCGACCCCGGAGGAGGAGCTGTGAACCTCGCCGCGTACGAGACCCTGGGCTTCTTCGGCCGCGACCCCTGGTGGCTGGTGCTGCTGAAGGCGGTCTTCTGCTTCGCCTTCCTGGTCGGTACGGTGCTGATCGCGATCGTCTGGGAGCGCAAGGTCGTGGCCTGGATGCAGCTGCGCATCGGCCCCAACCGGCACGGCCCCTGGGGCATGCTGCAGTCGCTCGCGGACGGCGTGAAGCTGGCGCTCAAGGAAGACCTGGTGGTCACGGGCGCCGACAAGGCGGTCTACGTCCTGGCCCCGATCGTCTGCGCCATCCCCGCGTTCATGGCCTTCGCGGTGATCCCGTTCGGCCCGGCCGGTGACGAGGTGTCGATCTTCGGCACCCGGACGCCGCTCCAGCTGACCGACTTCCCGGTGGCGCTGCTCTACATCCTGGCGACGGCCTCGGTCGGCATCTACGGCATCGTGCTGGCCGGCTGGTCGTCCGGTTCGACGTACCCGCTGCTCGGCGGGATCCGTTCGTCCGCGCAGATGATCAGCTACGAGATCGCGATGGGCCTCTCCTTCGCGGCGGTGTTCATCTACTCGGGGTCGATGTCCACCTCGGAGATCGTCGCCTCGCAGCAGCCGACCTGGTTCGCGGTGCTGCTGCCGGTCTCCTTCATCGTCTACATCATCGCGATGGTCGGGGAGACCAACCGGGCGCCGTTCGACCTCCCGGAGGCCGAGGGCGAGCTGGTCGGCGGATTCAACACCGAGTACTCCTCGCTGAAGTTCGCGATGTTCATGCTGGCCGAGTACGTCAACATGGTCACCGTCTCGGCGGTCGCGTCCACCCTCTTCCTGGGCGGCTGGCGCGCGCCCTGGCCGGTCTCCACCTTCTGGGAGGGGGCCAACCACGGCTGGTGGCCGATGCTCTGGATCATCCTCAAGATCCAGCTGCTGCTCTTCTTCTTCATCTGGCTGCGCGGCACCCTGCCCCGGCTCCGCTACGACCAGTTCATGAAGCTGGGCTGGAAGGTGCTGATCCCGGTCTCGCTGGTCTGGCTGGTCATGGTCTCCAGCGTCCGGGCGCTGCGGAACGAGGGCTACGACTTCGGCGAGGTGGTGCTGTACGTCGGTGCCCCGGCCGGCGCGATCCTGCTGCTCGCCCTGGTGCGGGACGTCGTGAAGCGCAAGCCCGAGCCGGAGGAGGCGGCCCCGTCCGCGGGGAAGTTCGACCCGATGGCGGGCGGGTACCCGGTGCCGCCGCTGCCCGGCCAGGAGCTCCAGCCGGTCCCGCGCCGGCGCAGCCGCGCCCCGAAGCAACTCCAGGACGCCCTCAACGGGGCCGACCATTCCGAAGGGAGCTGAACCGAGATGTCGTCCGACCAGAACGGCAGCGGCGACCGGCCAGACCGGCCCGACAAGCCTTCCGTCCTCGGGCCGGCCGCCGGCTTCGGCGTGACCTTCCAGGCCATGTTCAAGAAGCGGCTCACCGAGCAGTACCCGGAGCAGAAGAAGCCCACCGCTCCGCGCTTCCACGGCCGCCACCAGCTGAACCGGCACCCGGACGGCCTGGAGAAGTGCATCGGCTGCGAGCTCTGCGCGTGGGCCTGCCCGGCCGACGCGATCTACGTCGAGGGCGCGGACAACCGCGAGGACGAGCGCTACTCGCCCGGCGAGCGGTACGGCGCGGTCTACCAGATCAACTACGCCCGCTGCATCCTCTGCGGCCTCTGCATCGAGGCCTGTCCGACCCGCGCGCTCACCATGACCAACGAGTACGAGCTCGCGGACTCCTCCCGCCGGGACCTCATCTTCACCAAGGAGCAGCTGCTGGTCGGCCTCTCCGAGGGCATGGTCGACAGCCCGCACGCGATCTTCCCCGGCGCCGACGAGGGCGCCTACTACCGGGGCGAGATCACCGCGGCGGCGCCGGGGACGGTCCAGCAGGAGCGCACCGACCGGGAGAAGGAGGCCCAGCAGTGACCGCCTCCTCCACGCTGAACCTCGCCGCCGTGACGGGCGCGACCTCCACCGGCGAGGCCGTCCAGTTCTGGGTGCTCGCGGTGATCGCCGTCGGCGGCGCGCTGGGCATGCTGCTGATGAAGAAGGCCGTGCACAGCGCGCTTTGCCTGGCGGCCACCATGCTCGCCCTGGCGGTCTGTTACATGGCCCAGGGCGCGGTCTTCCTGGGTGTGGTGCAGATCGTCGTCTACACCGGCGCGATCATGATGCTCTTCCTCTTCGTGGTCATGCTGGTCGGTGTCACCAGCGCCGACTCGCTGAAGGAGCAGCTCAAGGGCCAGCGGTTCGCCGCGGTGCTCTGCGGGCTGGGCTTCGGCGTGCTGCTGATGGCGGGCATCGCCAACGCCAAGCTGGACACCTTCACCGGCCTCGCCGAGGCCAACGCCGAGGGCAACGTCCAGGGCCTGGCCCGGCTGATCTTCACCAAGTACGTCTGGGCCTTCGAGGTCACCGGCGCGCTGCTGATCACGGCCGCGATCGGCGCCATGGTGCTGACCCACCGCGAGCACGTGAAGGCCCCGAAGACCCAGCGCGAGCTGGCGGCCCAGCGGATCCTGGACAACATCCAGGTCCCGCCGCTGCCCGCGCCCGGCGTCTACGCCCGGCACAACGCGGTGGACGTCCCCGGCCTGCTGCCGGACGGCACGGCCGCCGAGGACTCGGTGATGGGGACGCTGCGCGAGCGCGGCCAGATCCGCGACGTCAGCCAGGAGATGCTCCGGCGGATGGCCGAGCTGGAGTCGACCACCGCCGACTGGCTGGGCCGCGCGCCGTCCGAGCGCCCGTCGGTGACCGGCCCGCGCAACGGTCCGGGCAACGGCCCGGGCAACGGTCCGGGCAACGGCCCGCGCAACGGTCCGGGCAACGGCCCGGGCAACGGCCCGGGCAACGGCCCGGGCAACGGCCCGGGCAACGGCCCCGGCAACGGCCCGGGCAACGGCCCCGGCAAGGGCCCGCACAAGGAGCTGGAACCGGCGGGGACCAACAACCACACCGCGTCGAACGGCCACGACGAGGAGGGCGCGGAGTGAATCCGGTCAACTACCTCTATCTCTCCGCCCTGTTGTTCACCATCGGCGCCTCCGGCGTGCTGATCCGGCGGAACGCGATCGTCCTGTTCATGTGCGTCGAGCTGATACGCCTCGAACCTG
>NZ_CP026498.1:5904812-6002338 GCF_002953255.1 Streptomyces sp. CB01881 | reverse complement strand
GCCGCCGCGTTCTTCACCATGGTGGTCGCGGCGGCCGAGGTCGTGGTCGGCCTCGCCATCATCGTCTCCATCTTCCGGACCAGGCACTCCGCTTCGGTCGACGACAGCAATCTGATGAAGCTGTAGGCGGAGGGCCTTCGGTGAACTCTCTCATTCCGCTGCTGGTGGCGGCTCCGCTGGCCGGTGCTGCCCTGCTGCTGCTCGGCGGCCGGTTCTTCGACCGCTTCGGTCACTGGCTCGCCACCGCTCTGGCCGCGCTCTCCTTCGGCTTCGGGCTCGCCCTGTTCTCGGACATGCTGGGCCGCCCTGCCGAGGAACGCGCCGTCACCAAATTCCTGTACACCTGGATCCCGGTGAACGGCTTCCAGGCCGACGTCTCGTTCCTGGTCGACCAGCTCTCGATCACCTTCGTCCTGCTGATCACCGGCGTGGGCACGCTGATCCACCTCTACTCGGTGGGGTACATGGCGCACGACGAGCGCCGGCGCCGCTTCTTCGCGTACCTGAACCTGTTCCTGGCGGCCATGGTGCTGTTGGTGATCGCCGACAACTACCTCCTGCTGTACGTCGGTTGGGAGGGCGTGGGCCTCGCCTCGTACCTGCTGATCGGCTTCTGGCAGCACAAACCGAGCGCCGCGACGGCCGCCAAGAAGGCGTTCATCGTCAACCGCGTCGGCGACATGGGCCTCTCCATCGCGATCATGCTGATGTTCGCGGAGTT
Organism: Streptomyces sp. CB01881; assembly: GCF_002953255.1. GTDB lineage: Bacteria > Actinomycetota > Actinomycetes > Streptomycetales > Streptomycetaceae > Kitasatospora. The sequence goes on along the minus strand of NZ_CP026498.1, from coordinate 6,001,617 downwards.
CGGGTCCTTCGCCTTCGGGCCGGTCTTCCAGGGCGCCGGCCAGGCCAGTGAGGGCAAGCTGACGGCGATCGGCCTGATGCTGCTGCTGGCGGCCTGCGGCAAGTCCGCCCAGGTGCCGCTGCAGTCCTGGCTCGGGGATGCCATGGAGGGCCCGACCCCGGTCTCGGCCCTGATCCACGCGGCCACCATGGTGACCGCCGGCGTCTACCTGATCGTCCGCTCCGGCGCGATCTTCAACCTGGCGCCGGACGCCCAGACCGCCGTGGTGGTGGTCGGCGCGGTCACGCTGCTCTTCGGTGCGATCGTCGGTTGCGCCAAGGACGACATCAAGAAGGCGCTGGCCGGGTCGACCATGTCGCAGATCGGCTACATGATCCTGGCGGCCGGCCTCGGCCCGATCGGCTACGCCTTCGCGATCATGCACCTGGTCACACACGGCTTCTTCAAGGCCGGGCTGTTCCTCGGTGCGGGGTCGGTCATGCACGGCATGGACGACGAGGTGAACATGCGTCACTACGGCGGCCTGCGCAAGTACATGCCGGTCACCTTCGTCACCTTCGGCCTCGGCTACCTGGCCATCATCGGCTTCCCCGGCCTGTCCGGCTTCTTCTCCAAGGACAAGATCATCGAGGCGGCCTTCGCCAAGGGGGGCACCGAGGGCTGGATCCTCGGGCTCTGCACCCTCGTCGGCGCGGCCGTCACCGCGTTCTACATGACCCGGGTGATGATCCTGACCTTCTTCGGCGAGAAGCGCTGGCAGCCCGACGCCGAGGGTCACGACCCGCACCCGCACGAGTCGCCGAGCACCATGACGATCCCGATGATCGTGCTGGCCTTCGGCTCGGTCTTCGCGGGCGGGCTGTTCGTCCTGAACAGTTCCTTCCTCGACTGGCTGGAGCCGGTCACCGGTCACGAGGAGGGCCACTCGCCGCTCTCCGCACTGACGGTCACCCTGCTCGCCACGGTCTGCATGCTGGCCGGCGTCGTGGTCTCGTACCTGATGTACGGGCGCTCCGCCGTCCCCGTGGTGCCGCCGGTCGGCTCCGGGCTCACCCGGGCCGCCCGTCGTGACCTGCTCCAGGACGACTTCAACCACGCCGTCCTGGTCCGGCCCGGCTCGGCGCTCGCCGCGGCCCTGGTCTACTTCGACAGCCGCGGCCTGGACGGCTTCGTCAACGGACTGGCCGCCGCCATCGGCGGCATCTCCAGCCGGCTGCGGCGGATCCAGAACGGCTACGTCCGCTCGTACGCGCTCTCCATGTTCGGCGGCACGCTGGTGCTGGTCGCCACGACTCTCCTGATGAGGTCCGTCTGATGAATAGGCCCGAAATCCGTTGGGGGGTACGGCCCGTGAGCGAGCGGTGGGGTCTCCCCCGGCCGACGGCCGGGGGAGAACGAGTCACCGACAGGTGCGGGTGGGCGGACGCGCCCGCCGGGCGTCGGGGGTCCCCCCGGCCGGTGGCCGGGGGAGGGGTGGCGGCATGAGCTACCTGCTGTCCGCCACCTGCGCCGTCCCGGCGGCCGGCGCGGTGCTCACCGCCGCGCTGCCCGCCGGGTCCACCGAGGCCCGGCGGCGGACCACCAAGGCCGTCGCGCTCGGTGTCTCGGCCGTCACCCTGGCCCTGGCCGCCGCCGTGGCCGGGCGGTTCGAGCCGGGCGGGGCGCGCTACCAGCTGACCGAGTCCCACAGCTGGATCCGCTCCTTCGGCATCACCTTCTCGCTCGGCGTGGACGGCATCGGCACCGTGCTGGCGCTGCTCACCGCGGTGCTGGTCCCGATCGTGATGCTGGCCTCCTGGCACGACGCCGACCCGGGGCCGGCCGCGCCGGACGGCACCTTCGAGAACCGCCGGCGCACCCAGGGCTTCTTCGCCCTGATCCTGGCGGTCGAGGCGATGGTGATCGTCTCCTTCTACGCCACCGACGTCTTCGTCTTCTACGTCTTCTTCGAAGCCATGCTGATCCCGATGTACTTCCTGATCGGCGGCTTCGGCGACAGGGCCGGCGGCCCCGAGTCGTCACGTCAGCGCTCGTACGCCGCGGTGAAGTTCCTGCTCTACAACCTGCTCGGCGGCCTGGTCATGCTGGCCGCCGTGATCGGCCTGTACGTGATCGCGCAGGACCAGGGCTTCGCCACCTTCGACCTGCCGACGCTGACCGGTGCGATCGCCGACGGCCGGCTGGTGCTCAGCGGCACCGCTGAGAAGGCGCTGTTCCTCGGCTTCTTCTTCGCCTTCGCGGTGAAGGCCCCGCTCTGGCCGCTGCACACCTGGCTGCCGAACGCGATGGGGGAGTCCACCGCCGGAACGGCCGTGCTGATCACCGCGGTGGTCGACAAGGTCGGCACCTTCGCGATGCTCCGCTACTGCCTCGGTCTCTTCCCGGACGCCTCGAAGACCTTCGCCCCGGCGATCCTCGTCCTCTCGGTGATCGGGATCATCTACGGCGCGCTGCTCGCCATCGGCCAGAAGGACATCAAGCGGCTGGTCGCGTACGCCTCCATCTCGCACTTCGGCTTCATCATCATGGGCATCTTCGCGCTGACCAGCCAGGGCCAGAGCGGCGCCACCCTCTACATGGTGAACCACGGCATCTCCACCGCCGCGTGGATGCTGGTGGCCGGCTTCCTGATCTCCCGCCGCGGCTCCCGCCTGATCGCCGACTACGGCGGCGTGCAGAAGGTCGCCCCGGTGCTCGCCGGGACGTTCCTGATCGGCGGCCTGGCCACCCTCTCGCTGCCCGGCCTGGCGCCGTTCGTCAGCGAGTTCCTCGTCCTGGTCGGCACCTTCACCCGGTACCCGGCGATCGGCATCGTCGCCACCTTCGGCATCGTGCTCGCGGCGCTCTACGCGCTGCTGCTCTACCAGCGCACCATGACCGGCCCGGTCAAGGACGGGGTGCGCAGCATGCCCGACCTCAAGGTGCGCGAGCTCGCCGTCGTCGCCCCGCTGGTGGCGCTGACCGTCCTGCTCGGCGTCTACCCGAAGCCGCTCACCGACATCGTCAACCCGGCGGTGGACGCGACCCTCTCGCAGGTTCACCAGTCCGACCCGGCGCCGGCCCACCCGGTCGCCGCCCACGGAGACGCCACCTCAGGAGGTGAGCACAAGTGAGCACCACCGGATGGCTCGCCGCCGCCGGCGGCAACAGCCTCGCCGCCGCCGGGGGCAACACCCAGAGCATCCCGGCGCCGCACATCGAGTACGGGCTGCTCTCCCCGATGCTGGTGGTGTTCGCCACCGCCGTCGCAGGTGTCCTGCTGGAGGCCTTCGTCCCGCGCCGGCACCGTCACCGGGCGCAGGTCTGGCTGGCCCTGCTCGGCCTGGCGGGCGCGTTCACCGCCGTCGTGGTGCTCGCCTCCCAGGGCTACGGCTCCACCAAGGTCGACCTGCTGGCGATGGGCTCGGTCGCGCTGGACGGCCCGGCGCTCTTCCTGCAGGGCGTGATCCTGCTGGCCGCCGTGGTCGCGGTGCTCACCTACGCCGAGCGCAGGCTGGAGCCCAAGGCCGGCGGCGAGCCGGCCGACGCCTTCGCGGCGCAGGCCGCCGCCACCCCAGGCGGCGAGCAGGAGCGCGCCGCGGTCCGGGCGGGCTTCGGCACCAGCGAGGTCTTCCCGCTGACCATGTTCGCGGTCGGCGGCATGCTGCTCTTCCCCGCGGCCAACGACCTGCTGACCATGTTCGTGGCGCTGGAGGTCTTCTCCCTCCCGCTCTACCTGCTCTGCGCGCTGGCCCGCCGCCGCCGGCTGCTCTCCCAGGAGGCGGCGGTCAAGTACTTCCTGCTCGGCGCCTTCGCCTCGGCGTTCTTCCTGTTCGGCACCGCCCTGCTGTACGGGTACGCGGGCAGCGTGCGGCTCGGCGACATCGCGGACGTCATCTCCGGCAAGGCGCTGGCCACCCCGGCCCTGCTCTCCACCACCCAGAACGACGCGCTGCTGCTGGTGGGCCTGGCGATGCTCGCGGTCGGCCTGCTCTTCAAGGTCGGCGCGGTGCCGTTCCACTCCTGGACGCCGGACGTCTACCAGGGCGCGCCGACCCCGGTCACCGGTTTCATGGCGGCCGCGACCAAGGTGGCCGCGTTCGGCGCCTTCCTCCGGCTGTTCTACGTGGCCTTCCCGGGCCTGCGGCTGGACTGGCGGCCGGTGCTCTGGGGCGTGGCGATCCTGACCATGGTGGTCGGCGCGATCCTGGCCGTCACCCAGCAGGACGTGAAGCGGCTGCTCGCCTACTCCTCCATCGCGCACGCCGGTTTCATCCTGACCGGTGTGATCGCCACCAACAAGCAGGGCCTCAGCTCGGTGCTGTTCTACCTGCTGGCGTACTCCTTCGTGACGCTCGGCGCCTTCGCCGTGGTCACCCTGGTGCGCGACTCCAAGGGCGAGGCCACCCACCTGTCCAGCTGGGCCGGGCTGGGCCGGCGTTCGCCGCTGGTCGCGGCGGTCTTCGCGCTCTTCCTGCTGGCCTTCGCGGGGATCCCGCTCACCTCGGGCTTCACCGGGAAGTTCGCGGTCTTCCAGGCCGCGGCGGCGGGCGGGGCGACCCCGCTGGTGATCGTCGGTGTGCTCAGCTCGGCGGTGGCCGCGTTCTTCTACATCAGGGTGATCGTGCTGATGTTCTTCTCCGACCCGCAGCCGGGCGGCCCGACCGTGGCCATTCCGAGCGCCTTCACGGCCACCGCGATCGGCTTCGGAGTCCTCGTCACCCTCGGCCTCGGCCTGCTTCCGCAGTACTTCCTGGACCTGGCGTCGAAGGCCTCGCTCTTCGTCCGCTGAGCCCCGGGCCGGCCACCCGCCGGCGCTCCGCCGTCCGGGCCGCGCGCGCATCCGCGCGGCCCGGACGCGCCGCTCCCGGACCGGCTCCGACCAGCGCGTCCGGCCCGACCATGACAGGATCCGCACGCCCGTGCAGTGATCCACTCGCGACCGGATACCCTGCCTGTATGGCCAGCGGCGGCACTCAGGGACCAGGCCGCTAGATCGACCAGGGACAGAGGAGTGGTCTTCGTGACCGTCGTGGGACCCTTTGGGCTCAGCGTGCAGGACCGCGATCTGACCCGTGACGTCCAGGCCGGGATGGACGCGGTGGAGGCCGCACTCATCGAGGCCGTGAAGAGCGACGTCCCCTTCGTGACCGTCACCGCCAGCCACCTGATGGAAGCGGGCGGCAAGCGCTTCCGCCCCCTGCTGGTGATGCTCGCCGCCCAGTTCGGTGACGCCAACGCCCCCGGTGTGGTGCCGGCCGCCGTCGTCGTCGAGCTGACCCACCTCGCGACGCTCTACCACGACGACGTGATGGACGAGGCCCCCGTGCGCCGCGGCGCCCCCAGCGCCAACTCGCGCTGGGACAACTCGGTCGCCATCCTCACCGGCGACTTCCTCTTCTCCCGTGCCTCCCAGGTGCTCGCCGACCTCGGCCCGGAGGCCGTCCGCGTGCAGGCCGACGCCTTCGAGCGGCTGGTCACCGGCCAGATCCTGGAGACGGCCGGTCCCGGCCCGGACGACGACCCGCTGCACCACTACCTCGACGTGCTCGCCGGCAAGACCGGTTCGCTGATCGCCGTCTCCTGCCGGATAGGAGCACTGCTGGCCGGCGCCGAGCCCTGGGTCACGGACATCCTCAGCGCGTACGGCGAGCGCATCGGCATCGCGTTCCAGCTGGCCGACGACGTGCTCGACATCGCCAGTGACGGCCACGAGTCCGGCAAGACCCCCGGTACCGACCTGCGCGAGGGCGTGGCGACCCTGCCCACCCTGCTGCTGCGGCAGATGCCGGTGGACGAGTCGGACCCGGCCGACCTGCGGCTGCGCGAGCTGATCGGCTCCGACCTCGGCGACGACGAGCTGCACGCCGAGGCGCTGCGGCTGCTGCGCCGCCACCCGGCGCTGGAGCACGCCCGCCGGGAGACGCTGCGGCACGCCGAGGAGGCGCGCGCGCTGCTCGCCCCGCTGCCGGAGGGCGCGGCCAAGGCGGCGCTCCAGGGACTCTGCGACGCGGTGGCCATCCGCACGATGTGAGGCGCCGGCCCGGACGAGTCCGGGCCCCGGTGTGATTTGCCGCCCGGCGGTGGTGCGAGTAGGGAAGACTGACGGTCGTCAGCTCAGCCCGCAGCACCGCCCGACCGGAAGGCCCCCATGCTTCGCGTCGTCATCGCCGAGGACTCCGTACTGCTGCGGGAGGGCCTGACCAGGCTGCTCACCGACCGGGGTCTGGAGGTCGTGGCAGGTGTCGGGGACGGTGAGGCGCTGCTGAAGGCCGTCCACGACCTGGCCGAGGGCGGCGCGATGCCCGACGTGGTGGTCGCCGACGTCCGGATGCCCCCCACCCACACCGACGAGGGCGTCCGCGCCTGCGTCACGCTCCGCGGCCTCTACCCGGACCTGGGCGTCCTGGTGCTGTCGCAGTACGTGGAGGAGCGGTACGCCTCCGAGCTGCTGGCCGGTTCCACCCGGGGCGTGGGCTACCTGTTGAAGGACCGGGTGGCCGAGGTGCGCGAGTTCGTGGACGCGGTGGTCCGGGTCGCCGGGGGCGGTACCGCACTGGACCCGGAGGTCGTGCAGCAGCTGCTCAGCCGCAGCCGCAAGGGCGACGTGCTGGCCGGGCTGACCCCGCGCGAGCGCGAGGTGCTCGGGCTGATGGCCGAGGGCCGGACCAACGCGGCGGTGGCCAAGCAGCTGGTGGTCTCGGACGGTGCGGTGGAGAAGCACGTCAGCAACATCTTCCTCAAGCTGGGCCTGACCCAGAGCTCCGAGGACCACCGCCGGGTGCTGGCGGTGCTCACCTACCTGAACTCGTAGTGCGCACCCGAACACGTGGGACCCGAACACTGGGGACCCGGACGAACAGGATCTGGACGAACAGGATCCGGTGAACTCGTGCTGCCCGTCCGCCGGCCCGGTAGGAGGCCACGGCCCGGTATGAGACCACGGTCCCGGGGCGTTGTACCGGGTGTGGCCGTGATTTCCGGCCCGGTGCGGTGGTGATTTCCGGCCCGGTGTGGCGGGATTTCCGACCCGATGCGGCGGTGTTTTCCCGCCGCATCGGGGAGTTCCGTCCAAGGCAATCCTTACCCGCATAGGATGCGAGAGGTGCACCAGGCGGACGGGGCACACGGCTCACGCCCGCGGCTGGTGCCCACGAGGAGGTCCGCGGCAGTGACCAGTCAGGTCGATCAGTCAGAAGCAGTGGACGGCTCGGACGGCGAAGAGGGCCGTTCCGGGGCGGGCGAGGACCGCTCCGGAGCCGCCGTGCCGACGAGTCCGCAGCCCAGGCGCGCCAAGCCGATTCGCAGACTGGACCGGGTGATCATCCGGTTCGCCGGGGATTCCGGCGACGGTATGCAGCTCACCGGTGACCGCTTCACCTCGGAGACGGCGTCCTTCGGCAACGACCTCTCCACCCTGCCCAACTTCCCGGCCGAGATCCGGGCCCCTGCCGGAACGCTGCCGGGCGTCTCGTCCTTCCAGCTGCACTTCGCCGACCACGACATCCTGACCCCGGGGGACGCGCCCAACGTCCTGGTGGCGATGAACCCGGCCGCCCTCAAGGCGAACCTGCCGGACCTGCCGCGGGGCGCGGAGATCATCGTCAACACCGACGAGTTCACCAAGCGGGCCCTGGCCAAGGTCGGCTACCCGGCCGACCCGCTGGGCGACGGCTCGCTGGAGGCCTTCCACCTGCACAAGGTGCCGCTGACGACGCTGACCCTCGAAGCGCTCAAGGACAGCGGCCTGGCCCGCAAGGACGCCGAGCGGGCGAAGAACATGTTCGCCCTGGGCCTGCTCTCCTGGATGTACCACCGGCCCACCCACGGCACCGAGACCTTCCTGCGCAGCAAGTTCGCGAAGAAGCCGCAGATCGCCGAGGCCAACATCAGCGCCTTCCGGGCGGGCTGGAACTTCGGTGAGACGACGGAGTCCTTCGCGGTCTCCTACGAGGTGCCGCCGGCCAAGCTGCCACCGGGCCGCTACCGCAACATCTCGGGCAACCTGGCCCTCTCCTACGGCCTGATCGCCGCCGCCGAGCGCTCCGGGCTGCCGCTCTACCTCGGCTCGTACCCGATCACCCCGGCCTCGGACATCCTGCACGAGCTGAGCAAGCACAAGAACTTCGGGGTCCGCACCTTCCAGGCCGAGGACGAGATCGCCGGCATCGGCGCGGCGCTCGGCGCGGCCTTCGGCGGCGCGCTCGGCGTGACCACCACCTCGGGCCCGGGCGTGGCGCTCAAGAGCGAGACCATCGGCCTGGCCGTCTCGCTCGAACTGCCGCTGCTGGTGGTCGACATCCAGCGCGGCGGGCCGTCCACCGGCCTGCCGACCAAGACCGAGCAGGCGGACCTCCTGCAGGCGATGTTCGGGCGCAACGGCGAGGCGCCGGTGCCGATCGTGGCCCCGGCCACCCCGGCCGAGTGCTTCGACGCGGCGCTGGAGGCGACACGGATCGCGGTGACCTACCGGACGCCGGTGTTCCTGCTCTCGGACGGCTACCTGGCCAACGGCTCCGAGCCGTGGCGGATCCCCGAGGTCGGCGAACTGCCGGCGATCGAGCCGGACTTCGCCACCGGCCCGAACCGGGAGGACGGCGCGTTCTGGCCCTACCTGCGCGACCCGCAGACGCTGGCCCGCCCCTGGGCGGTGCCCGGCACCCCGGGCCTGGAGCACCGGATCGGCGGCATCGAGAAGCAGGACGGCACCGGCAACATCTCGTACGACCCGGCCAACCACGACTTCATGGTCCGCACCCGGCAGGCCAAGGTGGACGGGATTTCCGTTCCTGCTATCGATGTTGACGACCCGTCCGGTGATGCGCGGGTGCTGGTGCTCGGCTGGGGTTCGACCTACGGGCCGATCACCGCGGCCGTCCGCAGGGTCCGGGCGGACGGCGGCCTCGTCGCCCAGGCGCACCTGCGGAACCTGAATCCCTTCCCGGCCAATCTCGGCTCGGTGTTGAAGAGTTATGACAAGGTCATCGTCCCCGAGATGAACCTCGGGCAGCTGGCGCTGCTGCTGCGCGCCAAGTACCTGGTGGACGCGCAGTCCTACAACCAGGTGCGCGGACTTCCTTTCAAGGCGGCCCAGTTGGCGGATGTTCTGTGGGCGGCGGTCGGCAGCCTGGACGAGTCGCCGGGCGAGCCGGCGGGTGAGCCGGCGGCCGTGTCGGCGGGCGAGGAGGACAACCGATGAGCGAGCAGTTCCCCTCGTTGAAGCTGGTCCCGAAGAGCGAGGCGCCGCAGAGCGCCAAGGACTTCAAGACGGACCAGGAGGTGCGCTGGTGCCCGGGGTGCGGTGACTACGCGATCCTGGCGGCCGTGCAGTCCTTCATGCCGGAGTTGGGGATCAAGCGGGAGAACACCGTCTTCGTCTCCGGGATCGGCTGTTCCTCGCGCTTCCCGTACTACATGAACACCTACGGCGTTCACTCGATCCACGGCCGCGCGCCGGCCATCGCCACCGGGCTCGCTTCGTCCCGGCAGGACCTGAGCGTGTGGGTGGTGACGGGTGACGGCGATGCGCTCTCGATCGGCGGCAACCACCTGATCCACGCGCTGCGGCGGAACGTCAACCTGAAGATCCTGCTGTTCAACAACCGGATCTACGGCCTCACCAAGGGCCAGTACTCGCCGACCAGCGAGGTCGGCAAGATCACCAAGTCGACGCCGATGGGCTCGCTGGACGCCCCGTTCAACCCGCTCTCGCTGGCGATCGGCGCGGAGGCGTCGTTCGTCGCGCGGACGATCGACTCCGACCGTCAGCACCTCCAGTCGGTGCTGCGGGCGGCGGCGGAGCACGAGGGCACGGCGCTGGTGGAGATCTACCAGAACTGCAACATCTTCAACGACGGCGCCTTCGAGGTGCTGAAGGAGCCGGGCACCCGGGACGAGGCGCTGATCCGCCTGGAGCACGGACAGCCGATCCGGTTCGGCGCGGACCTCGCCCAGGGCGTCTTCCGCGGTCCGGACGGCGAGCTGTTCGTCGACGCCGTCACCGCCGGGAACGAGGCGTCGGTGGTCGTCCACGACGCCCACGCCGTGGGCCCGGCCGGGGCGTTCGCGCTCTCGCGGATCGCCGACACGGACACGTTGCACCACACCCCGATCGGCGTGCTGCGGAGCGTGAAGCGGCCGGTGTACGACGAGCTGATGGCCGCCCAGCTGGCCGAGGCGGCCGATCGGCACGGCCGGGGCGATCTGGCCTCGCTGCTGGCCGGGAGCGACACCTGGACCGTCGACTGAGGCCCGTCGCACGGTGACGGCGCCCCCCGGCCGAGGCCGGGGGGCGCCGTCGTTCCTGCCGTCGTTCCTGCCCTCGGTTACTGCTGGACCCACTCGACCAGCTGGATCACGACCCCGTTCGGGTCGGTGACCTGGAACAGCTTCTCGCCCCACGGCTCCTCCAGCAGGGGCATGGTGATCTCCACGCCCTCGCCGCGGAGGCGGGCCTCCTCGTCCTCCAGGCCGGTGACGTTGAAGGCGAGGATCAGCCCGGCGGCGTGCTGGTCGCGGAACCCTGCCGGCAGCACCTCGTTGCCGCGCCGCAGGTAGATCACGTTCATCCCTGAGTCCTCCCGTCCGAGCGAGACGAATCCGTCGGCGGCCATCTGCTCGGTGAACCCGAAGTGCCTCTGGAGGAAGGCCGAGGAGGCGGTCTCGTCCTCGACGGTGAGCGAAACGGCGGCGGCGGTGATCTGCATGGATGAGTGCCCTCTCGTCGGCGAATACCCCGTACGCAGTACACTATACATAGTACGGAGAATCGGGCAAGGGTGATGGGGGCGCGGCTGGACGTGCGTCCCGGGGGCTCGCTCAAGACGCTTGCGTTAGAGCGGACTCAAACTTCTACTGTCCCTGTTGTGGCCGGCGGAGAGATCCTCCCCGCGGCCGGAGGACTCGACCGTCCCGACGAACAGCCGCCTCCGGGTGGCGGAAACGGACCACCTGTGAACAGCACCGTCGTCGCCCCCGCCCCCGCCGCGACCCGCCAGGAGCGCTTCGACCACGGGATGGAGGTCCTCACCCGCATCGACGGGGAGAGCGGCCAGAAGGTCATCGACGCGCTGGCGGACATCTCGCCGGAGCTGGGCCACCAGGTCGTCGCCTGGGCATTCGGCGACATCTACGACCGGCCCGGCCTGGCCCCCCGTGACCGGCAGCTGGTCACCCTCGGCATGCTCACCGCCCTCGGCGGCTGCGAACCGCAGCTGGACGTGCACATCAATGCGGCCCTCAACGTCGGCCTCAGCCCCGAGGAGATCATCGAGGCGCTGCTGCACTCGGCCGTCTACTGCGGCATGCCGCGCGCCCTCAACGCCACGTTCGTGGCGAAGAAGGTCTTCGCCGAGCGCGGCCTGTCGCCGGTGGGTGCCGCGGCGCAGGACTGAGCGGCCGGACGGCCGGACTATCGGACGGTCGAACGGCCGGATGGAAGCGGGTGGAAGCAGACGGAAGCGGGCGTGGAGCCGGGGATGCACCGGCTCCACGCCCGCTCAGGATCCGGACGTTACTTCCAGGAGATGGCGCCCTTGCCGAGGGTGTACGGGGAGCCCCAGTACTCGGCGCCCGTGACCTTGGTGGCGGTTGGGGCGAGCGCGACCGCGCAGGCCTGGGCGGTCTGGCCGTTGGTGAAGCCCTTCGGCAGTGAGGTGCTCGGGCACTTGGCGAACCCGCCGATGATCATCAGTTCCTGGGCCTCGCTGCCGTCCGGTAGGAGGCCCTTGACGTGGTCCACGCTGGTGTAGGCCAGGTCGGTGGTCCCGGTGTTGGTGATCGTGTAGTGCACGTAGTACGGGACGAGGCCCTTCACCTTGTCGCCCAGCTTGAGCGCGTCGAGGTCGGCCGGGTCGCCGGTCTCGATCGAGCTGACGGACAGGGCGATGACGCCCTTGGTGCTGCCCGAGGTGAACTGCACCTGGGCGGGCTGGCCGATCTTGAAGGTCTGACCGGGAGTCGCGTCCTTGCCGCCGCCGGTGGCGGGTGCGGGGGCAGTGGCCGAGGCGCCGGCCGGGGTGCTGCTGGACGAGCCCGCGGCGGCCGGGCTGGTCGGAGTGCTGACGGGCATGGTCGGGGCGGCCGCCGGGGTCGTCGGGGCGGCGGTTGGCGGCGGGGTGTTCTTCGCCGAGTCCGACGAGGTGTCGTCGTTGCAGGCGGTGAGGGTCAGCGCGCCGACGGCGGCCAGTCCGACGAGTGCCCGCACGCTTCTACCGCTACTGAGGCTGTTCACAGGAGGTCCCCCCGTGTTCCGCAGCGCCAAATGGCGCTGCTCGTACCTCTGTTGATAGCGCGGGGGCGGGGGAGCGCACCATGGTCTTGGCGGGCTTTTGACCCGGATGTGACGTGACCGCGTCGGGGTTGTTGAGGAGCCGGTACGGCGGTGGCGTTTGCCGGGGCGGCCGGGGCGCGCACCTGCGGCGCAGCGTTCCGGGCGGTCCCGGGTCCGTTGCGGCGGCGTCTCGGAGGCATCTCGGGCCGTTGCTTCGGGCGCGGCCGTGGCTACGGTGGTGGCCATGAGTACGGGGGAGAACTCGGTCCGGGCCGGGATACGACGGGTGCTGCTGACGTTGCTGGGCCTGGTCGTGGCGGTGGCGGTGGTCGTCGTCGGGTTGCTCGCCTGGGCGATCCACGACCTGACCACCGTCCCCAAGGCGCCGGACGCGGCAGGGTTGGCCCGGTCCGCCGAGACGCGTGAGGCGCGCGAAAGGGCGGTGGCGTTCGCCGACGAGCAGACGGCACGGCTGCGGGCGGCGGCGCCCTGGGCGGAGGTCCTCGACAGCTCGGTCGCCGACCGCTGCCATGCCGAGGCCCGCAGCGGGTCCTTCGGCGGCAAGCCGGCCTGGTCGGGGGTGACCTGCCGGCGGACGACGGTGCTGTACGCGGCGTTCGACGGTGAGATCGAACCGCGGCTCGCGGAACTGGACGGGGCGGCGGCGGGGCTGGGGTGGAAGCCGCGTCCGGACGGCAGGACGCTGGTGCAGCAGCTGCGGCACATGCACAGCCCGGGTTCCGACGCCACGGCCGAGCAGACGGCGGAGGCGCTGGCCCGGCCGAACGCGGTCGGCGTCGATCACGTGCCGGGCGATGGGCGGAAGGGGATCGCTCTGACCGTGGCAGTCATGGACGGCAAGGGATTTCCGTCAGTGAACGGGAGCTGGGACGACCGGCCTTCGCTGAGCGGCCCGGACGCGAAGCCGTACCTGGACCGGGAGTCCGAGCGCGTGGTGTATTTCGACTGGCGGAGAGTGGGCGCCGAGACTCTGAAGGCCAAGGCGTATGCGGGACACCGGTACCTGATGGCGATCGGCGTCAGCCAGGTCTACGCCAGCGGCTGCCCGGGCGCCGAGTGCAACGGGGTCGGTCCTGACTGGTAGGGGCGATGGCTGCGGAACCGGCAGTCATCGCCCCGGCCCGTCGGTCAGATGAGGTGGTCGAACGCGCCGGCCTTGGCCCCGAGGATGAAGGCGCGGAGCTTGGTGGTGGTGGTGGTGACGATGACGTCCGGGTCGTCGGACTCGCGGAGGTGGCGGGCATCGCCGGTCCCGGGGGCCACTTCGAGGCAGTTGTTGCCACCTTCTGCATCGCTGTACGACGACTTCTGCCAGGAGATGGAGTACATCGTGTGCCTTTCAAGACTGAAGCAGATACAGGAGATGATGCAGTAGCCCCCAGGAGTCACGGTCAGGGAGCCCACGTAGGGCATTGGTCTTGTCGACCGCTGGCAGTGCGAGGTCACTCAACTGCTGGAACTTCTGGCGATAGTCAACGAGGTCCACTTGGTTGCCAAGATGCTCGGCACGTTTCGGACCGTCGAGAATGACTGTTGCCAGGTCCGGGCAGCCCGGGTCGCAGTGCAGGAACGATCCTGAATACGGTGCGTGCTTCGGTGCAGTGAAAGGAAGCACGTGGATGGCGACATTGGGGAGTTCGGCTGCCTCAAGTAGATGGAGCAGCTGGGCCCGCATGACAGTGTCGCCAGGGAATCGCATGCGCAGCGCTGCTTCGTGGATCACGAAGCGAAATTGCCTCTGATCGCCATCGGTCAGGATCTGCTGTCGCTCGATGCGGAACTGGATGAGTGATGAAATGTCCCACTTGCTGTTGCGCTGGGACTCCCCGTAGACGGCCTCTGCGTAAGCGGGTAGTTGGAGAAGCCCGGGGATGTAGAGCGTCTCGTAGTTGTCGAGGCGAGTTGCCCTGTTCTCGGTCTCGGCGAGGTCGAGGGCAAGGTCTGGTACCCGTCCCTCGAAGTCCGTCCACCAGCCCTTGCCGGAACTCCGCCCCATCTCGGCCAACGTCGCGCGGTAGGCAGGATCGGTGCATCCGTAGGCGTCGAGCCAGATCTCAAGGCGCTCCGGGTTGAGGGTGATCCGTCCGGCCTCGGTGTGGCTCACCGCCGGACCCTTCATGCCGACCAGCGCGCCTGCGTCGGGTGCGGACAATCCGGCTGCCAGTCGCAAACGTTGCAGCTCTTCGCCGAATCGGCGCTGTCGCTGGCTGATCGGGCCCTTGTATCCCACGGCTGTCCTTCCTGTCAGCGCAGTCTCGCGCACAAGTCATCGGTGGCGCCACCAACGAGTGACGTGGGGTGAGGAGTCTCATCGATTGGCTTGCAACCTTGTCACACATCCCCCTACTCTCAGTGTTGCACCGATCACACGACGGAGCGTCAGTAATGCCCGCCTGGGCGCCGCAGAGCAGCCATGTGCGGCCTGGCTCACGGTCACGTCTCCGTCGCGAACTCCCTCTCCTTCTTCGGAGGTTCTTCGTGCGTGCCTTCAACCCTCCCGACTGGTCCGCCGCCCGTGACGAGCTGCGTGACGTCCTCAACGCCTCCGGCTGGCCGGACGACGTCATCCACGATGCCGAACTCGCCCTCCACGAGCTCTTTGTCAACGCGTGGAAGCACGCCGGCAGCGAGGCGCCCCTCGTGGTGGTCGTCCTCCTGAACCGGACGCTCCGCGTCTCGGTCAGCGACGACAGCCCCGACCTCCCCGAACAGCGCGCCTCCGCCGACCCGTACGAGCTGTCCGGACGCGGCCTGCACCTCGTCCGCTCGCTCACCCACCGCTTCGGGACCGATGCCCGCAAGCGAGGAAAAAGCGTCTGGTTCGAGTTGGATGCCGCCGCGTGAACCACCCCCTCCTCTCCCTGCGGGGTGAACTGTGGGAGTCCTGATCCCGCTCGTCACCGGCTCCACCCAGGTCGAGCGAACGACCGTCCCCTACCTCATCGTTGAGGCCGTCCCCGACGCGACCGTGCAGCTCCGCCTCGCCGTTGACCTGGACATCCACGCCGGCCCGGGCGAACAGCTCGTCTTCCCCCTCACCCGCGACCAGGCCCACGAGCTCCTCCACGGCCTCGCCGCCCACCTCGGCCACCGTGTCATCGGGATCCGCCGATGAGACCCGGCACTGCCGACTTCCTCATCGGCGCCGCCTTCGCCGTCCTGCTCGCACTCGCGATCGCCACCGTCGTCCTGGGTGTCATCACCGCTCTCAACGTTGCAAAGCCCGAGGATGACGCGCCCGCCCGGCGCACGCCGAACTGACCGGCCCCGCCGCACCCCGCCCACCCTCCCGGAAGGGCACCTCCATGCCCGAATCGCCCGAACCGCAGCAGCCCCCGCTCGCCAACGCCCTCGCCAACGCCGTCATCGGCGCCCTCGGCAACGCCCTCGCTGCCGCCCACTTCGCCGTCGCCGCCGCGTTCAACGCGCACGCCCGGGGCGACGTCACCCCTGCCGTCCCCGACGACTTCGACTGGCCCCAGCTCGAAGCCTTCATCCACCAACTCGGCTACGAGGCCGACGAGTCGGACGCGGCTCTCAACCTCTACCGGCTCCTCACCGCCGCCCAGCGGATCGCCTACCGCGAGGGCGTCGGCCGCAACACCACCTGGCACCCCGCCCGCCTCAACCCCAGACCGCGGCCCGGACCCGGAGCTCCCCGGTGATCGTCTCAAGCGGTCGCGTGACGGGCCCGAGCGGCCTGTGCGCCCCGGGCGTTGGCCGACTACCCGGCCAGGGGCCAGCCGATGACCTGGTCGAGTTCGACTCCGCGGAGAACGGCGTTCTCCAGCCTGACGTCGGTGGCGTTGGTGAGCCCGTAGGGCGGAGTGCCGGTGAGGACCCGGCCGAGCCGGGCGCCGGTCAGGTCCGCTGTCCGGAGGTCGGCTCCGGTCAGGTCGCAGCCGGCCAACGTGACTCCCCTCATGGAGGCGCCGCTCAGATCGGCTCCGCGGAGATCGCACAGCTTGAAGTGGCAGCCGTCGAGCGTGGCGTGGCGGAGATCGGTCCCACGGAACGTGCACCGCGCGAACCACAGGGTCCGCAGTCGCACCGACGCGAGGTCCGCGCCGTCGAAGGACTCCCGCTGGAGGGTCGCGTACAGGCGGCGCGAGGCGAGCTCGTCCTTCGGCGTCATCGGTCGGCTCATGCGGGACATCGTGCCAGCCCGCAGCGGGGCGCCGCAGCCGCGGGCACCTCAGCGGCGGGGCGTCTCGGCGCGGTCGCGGAATAGCCCGGGCGCGGCCGGGGCTGACCTGACCATGGGTGAGATTCTCGTGACCGGCGCGACCGGCAACGTGGGCCGGGAGGTCGTTGTCCAACTCCTGGCCAGGGGTGCCTCCGTGCGTGCACTGGCGCGTGATCCCGAAACGGCCGGGCTGCCGGCTGGAGTCGAGGTCGTGGGCGGGGACCTCACCCGGCCGGACACGCTGGAGGAGGCGCTGGCCGGAAGCGACACCGTGTTCCTGATCTGGCCGTTCCTCACGACCGGGGGCGCCCCCGCCGTACTGGAGGCGATCGCCCGGCACGCCCGCCGCGTCGTCTATCTCTCGTCGTCGGGGGTGGACGACGGCGCCGAGCGCCAGACCGACCCGATCAACCAGCTGCACGCCGACATGGAGCGACTGATCGAAGGATCCGGCCCGGCGTGGACGTTCCTGCGCTCGAACACCATCGCCTCCAACGCGCGGGGGTGGGCCGGGCAGATCCGTGCCACGGACGTCGTTCGCGGGCCTGACATCGCCGCCACGGCGGTGATCCACGAGCGCGACGTCGCGGCCGTGGCGGCACACGCGCTCACCGACGACGGGCACGCGGGCAGGAAGCACGTCCTGACCGGTCCTCAGGTGCTCGGCAGGGCCGATCAGGTGCACGCGATCGGAGTGGCGATCGGCCGCCCGGCGCGTTTCGAGAAGGTCCCGGTGGAGGCCGCCCGTCGGCAGATGCTCGCCGACGGCAGGCCGCCCGCTCTCGTCGAGGCCCTGTTGGCCAGTGCTGAAACGCGACCGGGATCGGACGTGATCACGTCGTCGGTGGAAGCGATCACCGGAAGGCCGGCGCGAACGTTCCACTCGTGGGCGCAGGAGCACGCGGACGGGTTCCGCTAGGACGGGATCCGTCCACACGGGATCCGCGCCCACGGTGATCGTGACCACCGCCATCCCGGCCGACCTCGCCGGGCGAAACCCCCGTGCCATTCGGAGCGGGTGTCTCCTAGGCTGCTCCGGCGTGAGCACATCGAACGCCCTACCCGTCCTGCGAACCCCTGACCTGCGGAGCGCCTACCAGGCGGCCCGGCGGATTCTGGACCTCGCCATCCCCATGGACGGGTTCAACATCAGCGCGGAGGCCCAGGCACGGACCCTGGCCGAGGCGCAGCGCATGGCCGTCGCCTTCCCGGACGCCAGGCTCTGTACCGAGGACCCGTACCGGCCCGAGTCCCACGACGACGTCCGGCGCATGGTGGTGGCGGGGGACGAGGGAGTGTCGGCGGCGCTCCCCGTCGTGCTCGTCATCGAGAACCAGCCGGTCGGGTCGATCGAGGAGAGGTTCCTCGACGTGATCGGCTCCGGGCCCGCCTACGTCGACTGGGACTGCTTCTGGTGGCCGGCCGTCCCGGAACTCGGCCTGGACGTCCGGAACAAGGACGCCTACGTCCAGATCGTCTTCAACTGCCACGGGGTGGGCCGCGAAGTCCCCGCAAGCGATCACACGGTGTACATCCACTTCCGGGAGGGTGACGTCGAACGCGCCGAGTGGCTGGCCCGGCAGGCGGGACTCCAGCCGGTCGGGCCGGTGGAGTGCGGCTGGTAGCCGACGCGACGCCCCACCCGCCCGGGACTGGCCCACCCGCCCGGGACCGGCCCGGGCGTACCCCGGCCCCGGGTCTCACCCGGCCCGGGCGCCCGGTCCCGGCCGCCGCCGGGGCGCGGTCACGGCTCGTGCCCCATGCGGTCGGGACAACAGGCGGCCGACGCTGAACCCCTGGCCCGGCGGTCTGGGGATCAGGCCGCCGGACCCCAGTTGTCCACATCACAGGGGTTCACATGAAAACCACCCGGTCCGTTCCCACCGTTCCGCACGCCCGCAGCGCCTCCGTGGGCACCTCGCTGGTCGGCCTGCTGGAACAGCAGGTGCACGCGCGGCCCGAGGCCGTCGCGGTCGTCGACGGGGAGCGGAGCCTCACCAACCGGGAGCTGTCCGTCGAAGCCGGCCGGCTCGCCGCCCGTCTGCACCGCCTGGGGGCGGGCGCCGACGACTGCGTCGGCCTGTGCGTCGAACCGTCCGTCGACCTGATGGTCGGCGCCTGGGGCATCCTGCACGCCGGGGCCGGCTACCTGCCGCTCTCGCCGGACTACCCCGAGGACCGGCTGCGCTACATGATCGAGGACAGCCGCACCCGGGTCATCGTCACCCAGGGCCACCTGCGGGACCGCCTGGCCGGCCTGGCCCCGCCCGGCACCCGGATCGTCACCGCCTCCGAGGCCCCGGCCGACGGCGCGCAGGCGCCCCCGGCCGGCCCCCGCCCGGAGGCCCTGGCGTACGTCATCTACACCTCCGGCAGCACCGGCCGCCCGAAGGGCGTGATGATCGAGCACCGCAGCGTCGTGTCCCAGCTGCGCTGGATGCACGCCACCGGCCACCTGGGCGCGGGCGTGGCGGTGCTGCAGAAGACGCCGATGAGTTTCGACGCGGCCCAGTGGGAGATCCTGGCCCCGGCGGCCGGGGCCCGGGTCGTCATGGGCGCGCCCGGCGTGTACCGGGACCCGGAGGCGCTGATCGCCACCGTCCGGCGGCACGGGGTGACGGCGCTGCAGTGCGTGCCGACCCTGCTCCAGGCGCTGCTGGACACCGAGGGGTTCGCCGAGTGCACCAGCCTCACCCGGGTGTTCTCCGGCGGCGAGGCGCTCTCGCAGCGGCTCGCCCGCTCGTTCTCCGGCCGGCTGCCGTGGGCCTCGCTGGTCAACCTCTACGGGCCCACCGAGTGCACCATCAACGCGACCGCCCATGTGGTGGACCCGGAGACGATCGGCGACGGCGCGGGCACCGTCCCGATCGGGAGGCCGGTCGACAACACCCACTGCTTCATCCTGGACGGGGACCTGGCGCCGGTGGGCGTCGGGACGACCGGCGAGCTGTACATCGGCGGGGTCCAGCTGGCGCGCGGGTACCTGCACCGGCCCGAGCTGACCGTCGAGCGCTTCATCCCCTCCCCGTTCATCCCGACCGAGCGGCTCTACCGGACGGGCGACCTGACGTACTGGAACGAGGACGGCACCATCCAGTTCGCCGGCCGGGCCGACAACCAGGTCAAGCTCCGCGGCCACCGCGTGGAGCTGGACGAGATCGCCGTCGCCATCGAGGAGCACACCTGGGTCAGACGGGCGGCGGCGGTCGTCACCGACGACGAACGCACCGGCCACCAGAGCCTGGTGGCGTGCGTCGAGCTGAACCCCCGGGAGGCGGCCCTGATGGACCAGGGCAACCACGGCCGCCACCACCAGTCCAAGGCGAGCCGGCTCCAGGTGAAGGCCCAGCTGTCCGACCCGGGCCTGCGGGAAGCCGGGGAGCTGCGCGGGCGGCCGGTGGTGGAGCTGCCCGGCAAACGGGAGTCCGGCCTCCAGCGGCGCGAGACGTACGCCCGCAAGACCTACCGCTTCTACGAGGGCGGGCCCGTCACCCGGGACGATCTGCGCAGGCTGCTCGCCCCGCGCCCGGCCAGCACCTACGCCCGTCGGCTCGACCGGCTGACCTTCCCCGAACTCGGCCGGATCCTGCGGTGGTTCGGGCAGTTCCACAGTGAGGAGCGGCTGCTGCCCAAGTACGCGTACGCCTCGCCCGGCGCGCTGTACGCGACGCAGCTCTACCTGGAGACCGGCGGCCTGGACGGCCTCGACGCCGGCCTGTACTACTACCACCCGGTCGACCACGCCCTGGTGCGGATCGGCCCGGCCGGGGAGCGCGCCGAGGCGTACCTCTCGGTGCACTTCTCCGGCAAGAGGCGGGCGATCGAGCCGGTGTACAGCAACAACATCCAGGAGGTCCTGGAGTTCGAGGCCGGGCACATGCTGGGCGTCTTCGAGGAGGTGCTGCCGGCGTACGGCCTGGCCATCCACCCGCTCGGCCTCGACACCTCCGTCAAGGACCGCCTGGACGTCGCGGAGGAGGACCACTACCTGGGCACCTTCGCGATCCGGGGCGGCGGCGCCGCGCCGCGGCCGGACACCGTCGAGCTGTTCGTCCAGGCCCACCCCGGCCGGGTCGACGGCCTGCCGGCCGGCCAGTACCGCTACGTGAAGGGAGAGCTGGTGCACGTGTCGGACGAGCTGGTGCAGTCGCGGCACGTGATCGCGATCAACCAGGGCGCGTACGAGCGGGCCGCCTTCGGCATCACCGCCGTCAGCCGGGCCGACCGGCCGTGGCTGGAGTACATCGACCTGGGCACCACGCTGCACCACCTCCAGCGCAACGGCCTCGCCCTGGGGTTCATGTCCTCCGGCTACAGCTCCCGGACCGGCCATCCGCTGCCGGCCGCGCGGCGGATCGACGCGATCCTGGACGCCTGCGGAACAGCCACCGGGCCGTCGTACTTCTTCGTCGGCGGCAAGGTCAGCGAGGAGCAGATCCGCAGCGAGGGCATGCGCGAGGACGCCGTCCACATGAAGGGGCCGGCCGAGATCATCAAGGACGAACTGGCGACCTTCCTGCCCGACTACATGCTCCCGAACCGGGTGCTGGTGCTGGACTCGCTGCCGCTGACGGCGAACGGGAAGGTCGACACCAAGGCCCTCGCCGGCTCCGAGGCCGTCGCCCGGGTGGGTGGCAGGAGCGCGTACGTGGCTCCCGCGACGCACTACGAGCGGTGGCTCGCGCAGGCGTGGGGCAGGGCGCTGAAGTACGAGAACGCCTCGCCGGCGCGGTCGGTGGTGGGTTCGTCGGGCGGCGCGGCGGGGAGCCCTGCGAGGGGCGCGGCGGAGGGTTCGGCGGTGGTCTCGGTGGAGGACGAGTTCTTCGCCGCCGGCGGCAACTCGCTGATCGCCGTGGCGCTGGTCAACCGGATCAACCGGGAGTTCGGCACCCGGCTGCCGCTCCAGGTGGTGTTCGAACGCCCCAAGCTGGCCGACCTGGCCGCGCGGATCGAGGGCGCCGTGAAGGGTGCCCGGGCGGGCGGCGACGGGGCCGGCGGGCCGAGCTCGCGGTTGGTGCCGCTGCACCCCGGCAGCGCGGACCGTCCCGTGTTCTGCTGGCCGGGCCTCGGCGGCTACCCGATGAACCTGCGCCTGCTGGGACGCGAGGCGGGCGACGGGCGCGCGTTCTACGGGATCCAGGCACACGGCATCAACGCCGGCGAGGAGCCGTACCCGACCATCCGGGAGATGGCCGCCGCCGACGTCGCCGAGATCCGGCGGGTGCAGCCCGAGGGGCCGTACACGCTCTGGGGCTACTCCTTCGGCGCCCGGGTCGCGTTCGAGGCGGCCTGGCAGCTGGAGAGCGCCGGGGAGAAGGTGACGGAGGTGCTGCTGATCTGCCCGGCCAACCCGAAGGTCCGCCAGGCCGACGGCCGGCGGTACGGGCGGGAGGCGTCGTACCGCAACTCGGCGTACCTGACGATCCTGTTCTCCGTCTTCGCCGGCGCCGTCGGCAGCCCCGAACTGGAGCGCTGCCTGGCCGAAGTGGAGGACGAGGACGGCTTCGTGGCCTTCGTCCACCGTCTGCTCCCCGAACTGGACGAGGAGATGATCCGGCGGATCACCCGAATCGTGGGCGAGACCTACGAGTTCGAGTACACCTTCCGTGAGCTGGCCGAGCGGCGGCTGGACGCGCCGGTGACCGTCTTCAAGGCCTCGGGAGACGACTACTCGTTCATCGACGGGCAGACCGGCTGGTCCGCCCGCCCGCCGGCCGTGGTCGAACTGGCCGGCGACCACTACGGCGTGCTGAAGGAGCACGGCATCGGCGAACTGGTGGCGGCGATCCGCAACCGCTAGTCCGGCAGAAGGGCGACGTCCTGCACCGCGCGCGTGGTGCAGGACGTCGCCCTTCCCGTGTGAGGCCGGTGCGCGGCCCCCCGGAAAGTCTCCTGTCGGACGGGTGTGCCAGAGTCTGCGCATGCTGGAGATCGCGGTGAGGACGGAGAAGCCGGGGCGGCAGGTCCGCGTGACCGCCGAGGAGCTGGCCGGGCTGGTCCGGGGGCTCGACGGCAACGGTGACCGGTTCCTGGTGCTCCAGCGCGTCCCGGACCTTCCCGACGTCTTCGCCCAGGCCTGGGAGGCGGGCGACGGCGTCTTCACGCTGGAGCACCGCGACGGCGGCGCCGACCGGCACTTCGAGACCGAGGTCGACGGCTCCGAGGCCGTGATCGCGGCGCTGACCGGCTGGGCCCGCCAGGAGGCCGGCTGGGACACCGGCCTGCTCTGGTCGCCGCTGGACCTGGGCCCCACCCCCGAGGTGCCGCCGCTCGACCTGGACGAGGACGAGCGCGAGGAACTGGAGAAGAGCGTCCGCGAGATGCTGGCCGCCGGCTACGCCTCCCGTGACCAACTGGCCGAGCACGCCGAGGAGTACCTCGTCTCCGGCGACCGCCGGCCCGTCTCCCGCGAGCAGGCGCGGGTGCTGGCCGACCGGCTCTGGCTGGAGCGCGTCGCGGAGCAGGCCGCCTGGCAGGGCGAGACCGACCCCGAGCGGCTCGCCCGCGCGTTCGCCGCCCTCCAGGAGGCCGGCATCACCGCCCGGGAGAACTTCACCTGCTGCCGCAGCTGCGGCGAGGCCGAGATCGGCGCCGAAGGCGGGCCCGACGCCCGCGGCTTCGTCTACTTCCACAGCCAGTGCACGGACTCCGCCGCGGCCGGCCACGGACTGATGCTGCTCTACGGGGGCTTCGACGGCTCGTCCGGGACGACCGGGGCCGTCGGCGAGGAGGTCGTGGTCGCCCTCGAAGCCGCCGGCCTCCGCACCGAGTGGGACCGTGACCCCGGCCGGGCCATCACCGTCACCCCGCTGGACTGGCGCCGACGCCTGGTCGGTTAGTCGCACCGGGCTGGTCGCACCGGGCTGGTCGCACCGGGGTGGTCGCACCGGCCTGGTTTGGCCTGGTCGCACTGGCCTGGTCGCAGCGGCCGGCGAGGCCGGGGGCGGCACACGCGGGGGAGGCCGTCCGGTCAGTGCCGCCCGGTCCCGGCCGACGAGCCTCCGGGGCCGGACACCCAGCGCGGATCCAACGCGATGGCCTTCACCCCTTCGAGGTCGAGTACCGGCTTCGTCCGGGTCCGCGGGCCCAGGTCGGAGGCCGCGTCGCAGGCGTCGGCCACCACCCGGCTGCCGTTCGGGCGCAGCGTGTCGACCGTGTTGCACCGGACCTCGCCGGTCGCGCCGGCCGTCGCCTCGTAGGACTTCACGACGGTGCCGTCGGCCGTGGTCACCGTCTGGCACCCCACGGGCGCACGGTCGCAGTTCATGCGGTCCTTCACCTTGTCCGTCACCCCGCTCTGCACGGTGATCGTGACCAGCCCCTTGCCCCGGCCGTCGTCGAGCAGTGCGGTGGCGTACTCGGGGCCGTTCTCCGAGCCCCCGGTCGCCTTCCCCCGGGCGGAAAGCATCGTGACCAGCAGCGCCCGGAGGTCCGACGGCTTCGCGGCCGGGGGCGTGTCGATGGCGGACGGGGCGCCGCTGGAGGGCGCCGCACCGGCGGTGGGCGACGCGGGTGTGGAGGGCGAGGCGGGTGCGGGTGGCTGGGCAGCCTGCTGCACCGGGGCCGGGGCCGGGAGCGTCGGGCCGGCCCCGTGCAGCAGGGCGGCGCCGACGCCGAGGACCGCCACCAACGCCACCACGCCCGTCAACCGCGCGGCCCGGGCCCGGCGGTGCCGGCGTTCGCCGCGCTCCGCCGACCGCAGCGCCAGATCGTGCGGGGGCGGCGCGAACCGGGCCGCCGCGCGGTCCAGGCCGTGGGCCATGGCGCGTCCCAACTCATGTTCCAGCTTCTCGTCCGCGGACACGGGATGACTCCGTTCATCCAAGTTCATCCAAGGGGTACCGCCGCCTCGGCCCACCAGGGGCGGCGGCTCGGCAGGAGCGGGGTCTAACCCGTCGACACGTCGGCCAGCTCGTCGCCGAGCAGCCCGCGTAGCCTGCGCAGCGCACGCAGGCTACGGGTGCGGACGGTCGTGGGAGGAATCTTGAGGATCTGCGCGGTCTCCTCGACCGACCGGTCCTCCCAGTAGCGCAGCACCAGCACGGCCCGGTCGGCGGCGGACAGGCGCGCCAGCCCGTCCAGGAGCGTCAGCCGCAGGTCGGCCTGGTCGGCACGGGCCTCGGCCGTGTCGTCCAGCCGGTCGCTGACGCGTTCCCAGAAGCTCAGCCGCCGGCGTTGCGCCAGGTACGTCCGGACCAGGACGGTGTGTGCGTAGGCCACCGGCGGCCGGTCGTGGTTGATCTTCCGCCAGGACCGGTACATCTTGGCGAGCGTCTCCTGCACCAGGTCCTCGGCCTGGTGCCAGTCCCCGGTGAGCAGGCATGCCGTGCGGAACAACCGGCCGCCGGCGGCATGCGCGAACTCCAGGTAACCCGCAGGTGCTTCCCCCACCGAGACGTCCTTTCCTGCTTGCCTGTCGCCCCTCCTACATGCGGCCGTCCTCGCCGCGCGTTTCCGGCCGTGACGCACGTCACGTCACGTCACGTCAGGCTCCCGGCGGGGAGGCGGTGGGTCCAGTGGGTTCAGGGGCCGTCCATCCCCGGCAGCGTGTCCTGTTCCACCTCGTGGCGGGCCACGCGCTCGGCCGGGTCCCGGCACTCCGGGCCGAGGCGCAGCATCCGGGACTCGGGGTCGTGCAGCGGCCGGTGGCAGCGGCGGCAGGTGACCCGGGGGCGCAGCACCTCCGGCGCGTCGGTGCCGGGGAGCGGTTCGGGGGCGGGGCCGGTCGCGGGGCTGGTCGCGGGGCCGGCTGCCGGGGCGGTCGCCGGGCCGGGGTCGGGGGTGGTCATGGGCCGACGGTAGCGGGCGGGGGCGTGAAAGGATCTCCCCATGGCGAGCGAGCGCAGTAGTGCAGGAGACCCGGCGCGCACGCTGGCGCTGCTCTGGGGCGTGTCGGCGGAGGAGAAGCCGGGCCGACGGGGGCCACGACAGGCGAAGTCGCCGGCGGAGATCGCCGCCTTGGCGATCGCGCTGGCCGACGCGGAGGGCGTGGACGCCGTGACCATGCGGCGCGTCGCCCAGGAGCTGGGCGTCTCCCCGATGGCGCTCTACACCTACGTGCCGGGCAAGGCCGAGCTGCTGGACCTGATGCTGGACACGGTCTACGCGACCGTGCCGCGCACCGCCCCCGCCGACGAGGGCTGGCGCGCCCGGGTCACCGCCGTGGCCGACGACAACCGTGCGCTCCACCGGGCGCACCCCTGGGTGGCGGGCGTGTCCACCAGCCGCCCGCCGTTGGGGCCGGGGGTGATGGCCAAGTACGAGTACGAGCTGCGGGCCCTGGAGGGGACCGGCCTGCCGGACGTCGAGCTGGACTCGGCCCTCACCCACCTGCTGGGCTTCGTGCGGACCTGTGCCCTGATGGCGGCCGACGAGCGTGCCGCCGAGCAGGACAGCGCGATGAGCGACGCGCAGTGGTGGGCCGCCAACGCCGGCCTGCTGGCCCGCGTGTTCGACCCCGAGCGCTACCCGGTCGCCTCCCGCGTCGGCGCCGCGGCCGGCGAGGCCCACGGCGGCGCCTACAGCCCGGATCACGCGTACGCGTTCGGCCTCGCCCGGGTGCTGGACGGCTTCGCGGCGCTGATCGCGGAGCGGGGCGAATAAGTAGATCGGTCGGCATATTTTTTGGTGCCCGCTGTGTTGCGGTGTGCGCTGGGCCCAGTGCGTTTGCGGCGTGCGTCTGCGGCACCTGCTGTGCGTCCGCGGCGCGCGTGAATCTGTAGACCGATCGGTATATGCAGACCGGTCTATATAGGTAGACCGGTCTGCATAAAACGCCCCGCTGCCCCGCCGCCCGCTCGTCCGGCCTGCCCTGCGTGCACCCCCGGGCTCCCGGCGCCTCCCGGGCTCCCGGCGCCTCCCGCGGGCGCCTCTGCGCGAGGCCTCCCGCGGGCGCCTCCTCAGCGGCCCGGCCGGGCGTCGTACTCGGCGCGGGCCGTCAGCACGGCGGGCACGCGCGCCTCGGACCAGTGGGCGAGTGCGGCGACCAGCTGCGCGGCCTCCCGGCCCAGCGGGGTGAGGCTGTAGTCGACCCGGGGCGGGATGACCGGATGGGCCTCGCGCAGGACGAAGCCGTCGCGCTCCAGGGTCTGGAGGGTCTGCGCGAGCATCTTCTCGCTCACCCCCGCGACCCTGCGCCGCAGCTCGCTGAAGCGGTAGCCGCGCTCGTTCAGTGCCCCGAGCACCAGTACGCCCCAGCGGCTGGTGACGTGCTCCAGCACCCCGCGCGAGGGGCACATGCGGTCGAAGACGTCCGGCGGGGGCAGTTCGCCGGCGGGCTTGGCCTTGGTCATTACCTCCATGTCAGTACCCTACTTTGAAGTGCGTACTTTCGGATAGTTAGTGCTGTCCCTAGGGTTAGTTTCGAGGTCAACAAGGACAACCACGAGGGAGCACACCATGTACGTCGTCACCGGAGCCACCGGACAGCTCGGCCGCCTGGTCGTCGAGGGCCTGCTGGCCAAGGTCCCCGCGGGCGAGGTGGCGGTCGCCGTCCGCTCCGCCGCGAAGGCCGCCGACCTGGCCGCCCGCGGCGTGACCGTCCGCGAGGTCGACTACGACCGCCCGGAGAGCCTGGCCGGCGCCTTCGCCGCGGGCGACCGCGTGCTGCTGATCTCGGGCAGCGAGGTCGGCCGCCGGATCCCGCAGCACACCGCGGTGGTCGAGGCGGCGCGTGCCGCCGGGGTCGCGCTCCTCGCGTACACCAGCGCGCCGGGTGCGGCCACGTTCCGGCTCGCGGACGAGCACAAGGCGACCGAGGCGGCGATCCGCGAGTCCGGCGTCCCCTACTCCTTCCTCCGCAACGGCTGGTACACCGAGAACTACCTGGGCGACGCCGCCGGCACGGTGGCCCGCGGCGTCGTGATCGGCAGCGCGGGCGAGGGCCGGGTGGCCAGTGCCCCGCGCAGGGACTACGCCGACGCCGCGGTCGCGGTGCTGCTCGGCGAGGGCGACGTGAGCGGTCACGCGGACACCGTGTACGAGCTGAGCGGTGACGCCGCGTGGAGCCTGCCGGAGCTGGCCGCGGAGCTGGCGCGGGTCTCGGGCCGGCCGGTCGGGCACCGCGAGGTGACCCCGGCCGAGCACCGCGAGGTGCTGGTCGGCGCGGGCCTGCCGGAGGGCTTCGCCGAGATCCTGGTGGACGTGGACGCGGGCATCGCGCGCGGCGAGCTGGCCGGTACCCCGGGCGACCTGGCCCGGCTGATCGGCCGTCCGACCGTCCCGCTGGCCGAGAGCGTGCGCGCCGCGCTGAGCGCCTGAGGGTCCCGGACCGCCCGTCCCGCCGGTCCCCGGTCCACCCATGTCATGACCAAAAACCGAATACGGAGATGACATCCTGCCCTGCGCCCGCTACCGTCGCCTCGACACACGTGCGCGCGGAGGGCAGGCCGTCAATGCCAGAGACAACCCAGCAGGAGGCCGGCAGAGGGCTCTGGTCCGGCATGGCCGCGTACGGGATCTGGGGGCTCTTCCCCTTGTTCTGGCCGCTGCTGGAGCCCGGCGCCGCCGACGACATCCTGGCCAACCGGATGGTCTGGTCGCTGGTCTCCGTGGTGCTGCTGCTGCTGGTCCAGCGGCACTGGGGCTGGATACGCCCGCTGCTGCGCCAGCCGCGCCGCCTCGCCATGCTGGGCGGGGCCGCCGCCGTGATCTCGGTCAACTGGGGCGTCTACATCTGGGGCGTCAACGCCGGGCACGTCGTGGAGACCAGCCTCGGCTACTTCATCAACCCGCTGGTCACCATCGGGTTCGGCGTGCTGATGCTGAAGGAGCGGCTGCGGCCCGCGCAGTGGGCGGCCGTCGGGGTCGGTGCCCTCGCGGTGGTGGTGCTGACGGTCGGGTACGGCCGGCTGCCGTGGATCGCGCTGACCCTGGCGTTCTCCTTCGCCACCTACGGGCTGCTGAAGAAGAAGGTCGGGCTGAGCGGGCTGGAGAGCCTGGCGGCCGAGAGCGCCTTCATGTTCCCCTTCGCCCTCGGCTACCTGGTCTACCTGGAGATCACCGGCCGCGGCACCTTCGGGCACACCGTGGCCGGCTCGTACGGCTGGGGGCACTCGGGGCTGCTGATGCTCAGCGGGGTCATCACCGCGATCCCGCTGCTGTTCTTCGGCGCGGCGGCCGTCCGGGTGCCGCTCACCGTGCTCGGGCTGCTGCAGTACCTGGCGCCGGTCTTCCAGTTCCTGATCGGTGTCGCGGTCTTCCACGAGTCCATGCCGCCCGCCCGCTGGGCCGGCTTCGCCCTGGTCTGGGCGGCGCTGGCGCTGCTCACCTGGGACGCGCTGCGCCGGGTGCGGGCCGACCGCGTGGAGCGGGCGGCCGCCCTGGCCCGGACGGCCCCGGCCGATGCCACTGCCCCGGCTGACGCCATCGTCCCGGCCGAAGCCGCCGCCACCGCCCGCTGACACCGGCGGCCGGCGGGGCCCCGCGGGTGGGGCCCCGCCGGTGGCGCCCCGTCGCCCGCCGGCCGGTGGCAGGCCCTCAGGCCGTGATGTCCCGGCTCGTGAAACGGGACCACGCCGCCGAACCGAAGACCGCGACGTACGCACCCTGGAGCCCCAGGTTCTTCAGCACGTCGTCCCAGTAGATCGGTTCGCGCAGCAGGTCCCCGAAGCTCAGCCAGTGGTGGGCGAAGAGGAACGGCTGGACGGCGTGCAGCTGCGGGAAGCTGTCCAGGATCTGGACGGTGATCACCAGGCCGACGGTGGCGGCCATCGCCGCGATGCCGCTGCCGGTGAGCGTCGAGATGAAGAGCCCGATCGCGACCAGCCCGGACAGCGAGGCGGCCACCACGACGGCGACCAGCACCGCCCGCAGCAGGGCCGGGCCGACCCCGATGGTCTCCCCGGAGACCAGCGTGACCTCGCCCATCGGGAACAGCGCCGCACCGGTGGCCAGCGCCGCCAGGGCGACGGTCAGGGTCGCGGCCAGGCAGAACGCCAGCCCGGCGGTGAACTTGGCGGCCAGCAGCCTGGTCCGCCCGGCCGGTGCGACCAGCAGGTAGCGCAGCGTTCCGCCGGCCGACTCGCCGGCCACCGAGTCCCCGGCGACCACGCCGACGGCCATCGGAAGGAAGACCGGCAGCGACACCGCGAGCGCGGTGAAGACCAGGAACAGACCGTTCTGCGTCACCTGGGCGATGAACGCCGGCCCTTCGCCCCTGCTCGGGCCGTCCGTCTCGATCTTGACGACCACGCCGATCAGGACCGGCAGCACGGCCAGGATGCCGAGCAGCACCACGGTCCGCACCCGGCGGAAGGTCAGCAGCAGCTCACTGCGGAACAGCGCGAGGAACCCGGCCGCCGTCTGCGGCCGGCGCCCGGCCGCCCGGGAGGTCACCACCCCCGTCGCCTCAACCTGCGACATCGAATCCCTCCCCGGTCAGCGCCACGAAGGCGTCCTCCAACGTGCCCCGCTCCACACCGAAGCCGTGCACCCGCACCCCGGCCGCGACCAGCGCCGCGCAGATCCCGGGCAGGACGTCGTCGGCCGGCGCGTCCAGCCCGCCGTCCACCCGGCCCTCTCCCTTCTGCAGGCCGGCGACGTGGTGGGCGGCCAGCACCTCGGCGGCCTGCGCCACGTCCGGTGTGCGGACCACCAGCCGGCCCTGCGCCCGGGCGGCCAGTTCGGCGACGGTGCCCTGCACCAGCAGCCGGCCGCGCGACATCACCGCGGCGTGGGTGCAGACCTGCTCGATCTCGTCCAGCAGGTGCGAGGAGAGGAAGACCGTCGTGCCCTCGGCCGCGACCTCCCGGACGAGGGCCCGGATCTCCCGCATGCCCTGCGGGTCGAGGCCGTTGGTCGGCTCGTCGAGCACCAGCAGCTCGCGGGGCTGGAGCAGCGCCGAGGCGAGGCCGAGCCGCTGCTTCATGCCCAGCGAGTAGGCCCGGGCCTTCTTGCCCGCGGCGGCCGTCAGGCCGACCCGCTCCAGCGCCTCGGTCACCCGCTGCCGGCGGGTGCGCGGGTCGGCGGTCGGATCGGCCGCATCGAACCGGGCCAGGTTGTCCCGGCCGGAGAGGAAGCCGTACAGCGCAGGGCCCTCGATCAGCGCGCCGACCCGGGGCAGCACCGTGCCGACGGACTGCGGCATCGGTTCGCCGAGCACGGTGGCCACGCCCGCGGTGGGCGCGATCAGGCCCATCAGCATCCGGATGGTGGTGGTCTTGCCGGAGCCGTTGGGGCCGAGGAAGCCGAAGACCGAGCCCCGCGGGACCGTCAGGTCCAGCCCGTCCACGGCGAGCTGGCCGCCGCGGAACCGCTTGGTCAGGCCGCTGGTCCTGATCACGTCGTCGGCCCCGGAGGAAGCGGGAGAAGCGGTGGAGGCGGAGGAGGTGGTGGAGGTGGAGGAGGAAACGGAGAAGGCGGAGGAAGCGGAGGAGACGGCGGGAGCACCGGGAACGGCCACGGGGGCCGGGCGCGCAGCCGCGCCCCGGCCCCCGGCCGGCTCCGTAACGTCCCCCGTTACAGGAGCCTGGGTCACTTACTTCACCCCGGCCGCACTCTGCAGCACCGGCAGCGTCACCGCGCCCGCGAAGACCCGGCCGTCGTCGGTGACCAGCACGTTCAGCACCTTGGTGCTGATCAGCGAGCCGCCCTCGACCGGCTTGCCGAGCGACTTCACCAGCGCCAGCGGGTTCTGCACCCGGGTCTCGCCGCCCTTGCCGTGCCTGCCCTTCGCGCCCTCGGCCGGGACGGAGACGTCGCCGGTGGGCAGCTTGCCGCTCAGCACGGCCGTCCAGCCGTCGCCGACCACGTTCAGCCCGGCGGCGGCCTTCTCCGCCTCCTCCCGGGACGGGGCCTTCCCGGCGTCGCCGGCCTTCTGCTCCGTCACCTTGGCGCCCTTGGGCACCGTGAAGTCGAAGGTCTTGGCGGCCGGCTTGGCGAACGACACCTCGGTGAAGTGGACGTCGAACACCTTGCCGCCGTCGGTGCCCTTGACCAGCACCGCGAGCGGCACGCCGTTGTCGGCGGCCACCGCGATCCGCACCTCGCCGATGGTCGAGCCGGACCGGGCGGGCTTCAGGCTGAGCTGGTACGCCTTCTGCCCGGCGACGGTCGCCGTGCCGTCCACGGTGACGGTGGTGCTGCCCGCGCCCGCCGCGAGGAACTGGCGTGCGGCCTCCTGCGGGGTGGCCGGCACCTGGGTCAGCGGCGGCTTGCCACCGTGCCCGTCACCGCCGTGCCCGTCGGGGCGGGAGCCCTGCGGGGCCGTCAGGTGGACGGCCTCGTTGCTGGTGCTGTCCCACGCCCAGACCTGGTCGCCGTTGTGGACCAGCTCGTACCCGGCCAGCTGCTGGATCAGTCCGATCCGCTGGCGGTCGGGGCCGTCCACGGCGACCCGCAGGGTGTGCTCGCCGCCGAGCAGCTGCGTCAGCTTGGCCTCCGGCGAGGCCGCGGACGGCTTCGAGCCGCCGGTACCGCCCGAGCCGACCCCTCCGCCACCGGCCGTGAGGCCGGCTCCGGCCCCGAGGAGCTCGCTCGGCACCCCGAGGTCCGCGGAGACCGAGACCGTGCCCGAGAGCGTCTGCGCCTGCGAGCCGAGCGCCTTCGCCACCACCTGCTCCGCCGTCAGCGCCGGCAGGTCCGGCGGGGAGTCGGCCGCGAGCGCCGGCACCAGGCCCACGCCCGCGGCGATCACCGCCGCCACCGCCACCGGTACCGCCACCCGCACCGCGGTGCGCCGCCCGGCCCGGTACGGCACCGCGGCGCCCTCCCCGTCCCGCTCGGCCGCCCTGTCGTCCGTCATGAGTGTCCTACCCCTCCGTAGCCGTGACCGACTTCCTCTGCACCTCCATTACACGGCGCCGGGCGGCCCGGGTCATCGCTCTCCAGGGCCAGATAGGGGTCGCCCTCCGGGTGCAGCCGACCCTGATGCGTCCTCAGGGTTGTCTCC
Source organism: Streptomyces sp. CB01881 (assembly GCF_002953255.1). GTDB lineage: Bacteria > Actinomycetota > Actinomycetes > Streptomycetales > Streptomycetaceae > Kitasatospora. The sequence goes on along the minus strand of NZ_CP026498.1, from coordinate 5,969,271 downwards.
TCCGGATGTACGAGAACTGGCGTAGGGTCGCGCCATGGATGCAACCAACACCCCGACTGCGAACGCGATGCGGCGCGCCCTGCGCCGTGCCCGGGACGGTGTCGCGCTGGACGCGGCCGAGGCGACGGTCCTGCTCCAAGCCAGGGGGGAGGACCTCCGGGACCTCTGTTCGAGCGCGGCCCGGGTGCGCGACGCGGGCCTGGAGGCGGCGGGCCGGCCCGGTGTCATCACCTACTCCAAGAGCGTCTTCATCCCGCTCACCCGGCTCTGCCGCGACAAGTGCCACTACTGCACCTTCGCCACCGTCCCCGGCAAGCTGCGCCGGGCCGGACACGGGATGTTCATGTCCCCGGACGAGGTGCTGGACGTGGCCCGGCGCGGGGCCGAACTCGGCTGCAAGGAAGCCCTGATCACCCTCGGTGACAAGCCCGAGGACCGCTGGCCCGAGGCCCGCGAGTGGCTGGACGCGCACGGCTACGACGACACCATCGCGTACGTCCGGGCGATGTCGATCCGCATCCTGGAGGAGACCGGCCTGCTGCCGCACCTCAACCCCGGGGTGCTGAGCTGGACGGACTTCCAGCGGCTCAAGCCGGTCTCGGCGTCCATGGGCATGATGCTGGAGACCACCGCCACCCGCCTGTGGAGCGAGCCCGGCGGCCCGCACCACGGCTCGCCCGACAAGGAGCCGGCCGTCAGGCTGCGGGTGCTGGAGGATGCCGGGCGCAGCTCCGTCCCCTTCACCAGCGGGCTCCTGATCGGCATCGGCGAGACCTACGAGGAGCGCGCGGAGTCGCTGTTCGCGCTGCGCCGGATCTCCCGGGCCTACCACGGCATCCAGGAACTGATCCTGCAGAACTTCCGCGCCAAGCCGGACACGGCGATGCGCGGCATGCCGGACGCGGAGCTGGACGAGCTGGTCGCCACCGTCGCCGTGGCCCGGCACATCATGGGCCCGTCGGCCTGTCTCCAGGCGCCGCCGAACCTGGTGGACGGCGAGTACCGGCGGCTGATCGGCGCCGGGATCGACGACTGGGGCGGGGTCTCGCCGCTGACGCCCGACCACGTGAACCCCGAGCGCCCCTGGCCGCAGATCGACCGGCTGGCGGAGCAGTCGGCGGCGGCCGGATTCGAGCTGCGCGAGCGCCTCGCCGTCTACCCCGAGTACGTCCGCAACGGCGAGCCCTGGCTGGACCCGCGGGTGCTGCCGCACGTCCGCGCGCTGTCCGACCCGGAGACCGGCCTGGCCCGCCCGGACGCGGTCGTCCGGGGGCTCCCCTGGCAGGAACCGGAGGACCTCCCGGCCTCGTACGGGCGGACCGACCTGCACACCGCCATCGACTCCGAGGGCCGCACCGGCGACCGCCGGGCCGACTTCGAGGACGTCTACGGCGACTGGGAGGTGCTGCGCGAGCAGGTGCTCGCCAAGGGCGCGCCCGAGCGGCTGGCCGGCGACCTGCGGGAGGCCCTGGCGGTGGCCGCCGACGACCCGGTGCAGCTGACCGACGACCAGGCGCTGGCCCTGTTCCACGCGGACGGCCCGGCGCTGGACGCGCTCTGCCGGATCGCCGACGACGTGCGCCGCTCGGCGGTCGGCGACGACGTCACCTACTGCGTCACCCGGAACATCAACTTCACCAACGTCTGCTACACCGGCTGCCGGTTCTGCGCGTTCGCCCAGCGCCGCACCGACGCGGACGCGTACACCCTCTCGCTGGAGCAGGTGGCCGACCGGGCCGCGCAGGCCTGGGAGGTCGGCGCCACCGAGGTCTGCATGCAGGGCGGCATCCACCCGGACCTCCCCGGCACCGCCTACTTCGACATCGCGCGGGCGGTGAAGGAACGGGTGCCCGGCATCCACGTGCACGCCTTCTCGCCGATGGAGGTCGTCAACGGGGCGACCCGGACCGGGCTCTCCATCCGCGACTGGCTCCAGGAGGCCAAGGCGTCCGGCCTGGACACCATCCCGGGCACCGCCGCCGAGATCCTGGACGACGACGTCCGCTGGGTGCTGACCAAGGGCAAGCTGCCGGCCGCCACCTGGGTCGAGGTGGTCACCACCGCGCACGAGCTGGGCATCCGCTCCTCGTCCACCATGATGTACGGGCACGTGGACACCCCGGCGCACTGGCTCGGGCACCTGCGGCTGCTCGCCGGGATCCAGCAACGGACCGGCGGCTTCACCGAGTTCGTGACGCTGCCGTTCATCCACACCAACGCGCCGGTCTACCTGGCCGGCATCTCCCGGCCCGGGCCGACCGCCCGGGACAACCGCGCGGTGGTGGCGATGGCCCGGCTGCTGCTGCACCCGCACATCCCCAACATCCAGACCAGCTGGGTGAAGCTGGGGGCCGAGGGCGCGGCCGAGATGCTCCGCTCGGGCGCCAACGACCTGGGCGGCACGCTGATGGAGGAGACCATCTCGCGGATGGCCGGTTCGGCGTACGGGAGTTACAAGTCCGTCCGGGACCTCCAGGCGATCGCCGAGGCGGCGGGCCGGCCGCACCGGCAGCGCACCACCACCTACAGCGAGGTCCCCGCCGAGCGGCAGGCCGCGGCCCTGGCCTCGGACGGACACCTGCCGGAGCTGCTGCCGGTGCTCGACTGAGCCGAGGGCCGGCCCGGCCGGCGGGCCCGGAACCGGACCCGCCGGAATCCGCGTCCCCGTCGTGGCGGTCCGGGCCTCGGGCCGCCACGAGGATCGGGGGACGCGGTGGGGACGGCAGCGGTCAGGGGCGGCAACGGCCGGTGGGGCGTACTCGCGGCGGTGGTGGTCGCCGGGGTGTTGGGCTGGGGCTTCGCGGCGTACGCGGGGGACGTCTACCACCGTGAGATCGGGGGACCGCTCCAGCACTGCGCCAAGGTGGGGAGCCTGGCCGGGCCGGCGGTCGCCGCGGCGGTGATGGCGCCACTGCTGAGCACCGCGGCCGCGGTCGCGGCCGGGTGGGTCGCGGCGCGGTCCTCGCGGAGTCCGCTCCTGCTGGTCGCCGGGGGCGTACTGGCCGTGGCCGCCGGGCTGTTCGCCGTCGGCGAGGTGTTCAACGCCGTGAACGTGCTGTCCGGCCCCCACACCATGGGCAACACCTGCGAGTGACGGCCCGTCGGCCCCGGCCCCGGCCCTGGCCCCGGCCCCGGTCCGGGTTCGGCGGGCGGCCGGGCCGGACGTCAGCCGGCCGGCAGCCGGCTGCGCAGGGCGACGGCGAGCGCCGGGGTGCCGAGGGCCGGCGCGCCGGTCAGGGCGAGTGCGGTGGCCAGGCGGGTGCGGGAGATGGTCATGGCCCGGGACGGTAGGGAGCGCGGGGTGGTGGTCCGTGGCGGGCGTGTGGCGCGGCAGCAACATTCTGTTGAAGACTGGTGTTCCGGGGAACCCCTCGACTTGTTCGGCCATTCGAATACAGTGCGAGGGCGCGCGACCGGCTTCCGTCGCGCCGCCGTTCCCCGGACGAAAGGCGCCCCGTCGTGATGCCACTCTGGTCACGCGCACAGCAGCAGGACTTCCGCAGCCGGGTGCGGGGCTGTCTGCTCGGCGGCGCGATCGGTGACGCGCTCGGCGCGGGCATCGAGTTCGAGTCGCTGGAGAAGATCCGGGCGGTGCACGGCCCGCAGGGCGTCACCGGCTACGTCCCCGCGTACGGGCGGCTCGGCGCGGTCACCGACGACACCCAGATGGTGCTCTTCACCGTCGACGGGCTGATCCGCGCCCACATCCGCCGGGACACCGGCAGCTGGCACCCGCCCACCGACCTCCACCTCGCCTACCTGCGCTGGTCCGCCACCCAGCGGGACTGGGGTCCGGACGAGCGGCGGGCCGACCTCGGCTGGCTCGGCCGCGAGGAGTGGCTGTACGCCCAGCGCGCCCCCGGCCAGGCCTGCCTCTCCGGCCTCTCCGGGCCGGAAGCCGAGCGCCTCGGCACCCTGGAGGCACCCAAGAACCCGCACTCCAAGGGGTGCGGCACGGTGATGCGGGCGGCGCCGTTCGGGCTGCTCACCACCTGGGAGCCGAGCCTGGTGTTCCAGCTGGCGGTGGAGTGCTCGGTGCTGACCCACGGCCACCCCACCGGCTACCTCTCGGCCGGCGCGCTGGCGGTGATCGTCCAGACCGCGGCCCGCGGCGGGACCCTGGAGGAGGGCGTCCACCTGGCGTTGGCACTGCTCTCCGAGCGGCCGGCGCACGAGGAGACCACGGCGGCGCTGCGGGCGGCGCTGGACGCGGTCCGGGCCGGGGAGCCGTCCGCGGAACGGGTCGAGGCGCTGGGGGAGGGCTGGGTCGCCGAGGAGGCGCTGGCGATCGGGCTCTACTGCGCGCTGGTCGCCCACGACATCCGCTCGGGCCTGCTGCTGGCGGTGAACCACTCGGGGGACAGCGACTCCACCGGCGCGATCTGCGGCAACCTGCTCGGGGTGCTGCACGGGGACACCGCGCTGCCGCCCGGCCTGGTGGCCGGTCTGGAGGGACGCGGGGCGCTGCTGGAGCTGGCCGACGACTTCGTCCTGGAGCTGATGCACGGGCCCGAGCTGCACGGCCCGGACACCGCAGAGGGCGCCGCCTGGTCTGCGCGCTACCCCGTGCTGCGCTGATCGTCCGGCTGCCTCGGCCGTACTGGCTGCCTCGAACACCCGGTTGCTCGGAACGCCTCGGCCGCTTGGAACGTCCCGGCCGCGTCGAGTGCCCCGGGCACGTCGAGTGCCCCGGACACGCAGTTGCCCGTGGCGGTGTCCGCCGCCGGGGGAGGCGACGGGCTCCGCCACGGGCAACCGGCCGAGAACGGTGGACGCGGATCAGAGGTCGCCGAACGCCCCTGCTCCGGCAGCGGACGCGAACGCCGTCCAGGCCTCGGCGGAGAAGTGCAGCTGAGGGCCCTGCGGATCCTTGGAGTCCCGGACCGCCACAGCGTCAGCGGCCGGCGTGGCGATCTCCACACAGGCGCCGTTGCCGCCACTGTGACTGCTCTTACGCCAGGCGGTCCCGTTCTCGAAGGTGGTGCTCATGCGTGGTATCCCTCTTCAATGTTGGCTATCAGTGACCGGCTCTCGGCCACCCCGAGCGCGGCCGCCCGCAGGTGGTCGTAGAGACTGGTATAGCGGCGCACGTCCGCGTCCTTCTCCAGGTAGAGATCGCTCGTCACCCCTTCGAAGTAGACAACCGTGGAATCGGCTGACTCGGGGAACTCCAGCAGGGAGAATGTCCCGGTCATACCGGGGTGGGCGCCGTGCTCGAAGGGGATCACCTGGATGGTGATGTTGGGGCGCTGGCTGAGCTCCAGCATGTGCTTCAGCTGATCGGCCATCACGGCCTTGCTGCCGACCTCGCGGCGCAGCACCGCCTCGTCTATGACGGTCCAGAGGCTGCCGAGCTGGTTCTCGCCGTTGACGCGGTCCTGGCGCTTCATCCGGACCTGCACCCGGCGCTGGACGGCGAGCGCGTCGGTGTCCGGCTGGGTGCCCTCGACCACGGCCTGGGCGTACTGCTCGGTCTGGAGCAGACCGGGGACGAACGAGGACTCGTAGGCGCGGATCGAGGAGGCCTCGGCCTCCAGGCCGATGTAGACGCTGTAGGGGGTGGGCATGTCGTTGAAGTCGTGCCACCAGCCGCGCTGCCGCGACTCCCGGGCCATCTCCATCAGGCTGGCGCGCATCGCCTCGTCGGTCACGTTGTAGACGTCGCAGAGGTCGCGGACGTCGCGCTGGCTGATGCTGCGGCGTCCGTTCTCCAGCCGGCTGATCTTCGACTGGGAGACCATCAGCCGGCCGGCCACCTCCTCCGCCGTCATGGCCAGGCCCTCGCGCAGCTTGCGCAGTTCGGAGCCCAGACGCCTGCGACGGACGGTGGGATTGATGTTCGCGGACACGTCGACCTCCGGCCGGACCTCTGGTGATCGTTGGAACGGCAGTCCTCGGAACACTGTGGAAATTGGGACCAACCCCCCTGACTTGGAGCAGCATGTCACCTTGGATCAGGTCGGCGCCGGGGAATCGCAGGAGCGCAGTAGAACAGATCATCGGAAAAGCGCTTCGGCGAGACAGCGGGCACCCACGAGTGGTAAGGCGGCTCTGCGGCTCGATCCGGTACTTCTGCGGTGGTGGTGCGGGCGCCGCCGACGCCCGCACAAGTGCTGGTGGCACGTGCCGGGGCGGGCCCGGTCCCGGCTCCGTGGAGCGGTCCGGCCGGGCTCCGGGGACGGCGGAGGGGCGGCCGCCCGGCGACTTCCGTCGCGGGCGACCGCCCCTCCGTGCTGCTGGTTGCTCGCCGCCGGGTGGCGGCGCGAGCGGTGCGGCGAGCGCCGTGCCGCGTGCTGTGGTGCCGTGGTGCGGGCCCGGCCGGTGGCGCGGGCCCTGCGGTGCCTGCGGTGCCGTGTGCCTTGCCGTGCGGGCCCTGCGGTGCGGGTCCTGCGGTGCGGGTCCTGCGGTGTCGCCCGCTCGTGCCGGTCCGCGTCAGCGCACGCCCACGCGGGGCGCCACGACCCGGCCGGCGGCCCCGCCACGGCCCGACGCCCGCTGACCGGGACGGCCCGCGGCGGCAGGGGTGCCGCTGCCTCCCTGGGGTGAACGGTTCTGCTGGGACGGAAGGCCGTTCTGCACGTCCATCACGGCGTGCGCGACCATCCCGCCGAGCGGGTCGTACCGGATCAGGTCGCGCAGTCGCGACCGTGAGGACCGGCCCTCGTTGCCCGGGTACAGATGCTTGCCCAGGCCCACCGAGTGAGCCAGGGCGGCGAGCGCCGCGGTCCGCGGGTCCGGCGGCACGCCGGTGCGGATCGCGGTGTCCAGCCGCTGTTTGATCGCGGCGTTGGTGCAGTCGTCGGACGCCTGGTAGCGCGTCGTCGGCAGTACCCCGCACACCTGGCCCGGCACGGCCGTGACCATGCCGCACCTCTCCAGGTGCGCCAGATAGGTCTGCCGCAGCCCCAGCCGGGGCCCGCCGATCCAGTGCGCGGCACGGACCGGACTGCCGCGTCGGCGCAGCAACTCCAGTGCGTGGTCCAGTGTCGGGTCGCCGGTCGGCCTTGGCAGCACGACGGCGATCCGGTCGCCCTCCGGGACGATCCGTCCGGCCAGGGACAGCTCGACGAGCTGCGCCCCGGCAAGTCCGAGGTCGAGGGTCTGCGGCTGCGCCGTGGTACCCGTGGTCGGGTCCAAGGCGAGCAGCAAGAGTTCCTCGGGAATAGTTCTGCGGCTCTTGCCCATCCAAGCCTCCCCGCGTGGATGGGAAACAGCGTGACGCCTCTCACACGGGCTTGTCGAGTACGCCTCCGAATCGTGACCTTGCGTACGAGGCGGGGAACCGGCGGCGCCAGGCCCGGCGTCTGACGGGTGAACGGGCCGCGGTGCGGCCGTGCGGCGGCAATAACCGCCGGTCGGGCGGGGTGTGGGCGGCCGGAACCTCCGTCGGTGGCGGAGACTGTACAGGTACACGGGGCGGGGCGTCGGCTTCCCGAAATCGGGTCTGCCGGTGCCCCGCCGGGCGTTGAGGAGGCTGGGTTACGTGGGCGAGTCCCCCGACAGGGTGCTGCGGGACGGCGAGCGGGCGAGCGATCGGGGTGGGGAACGGGTGCGCCCGGCGGACGGTGACGGCGTCCAGGAGGCAGCCGGTACGGCCGATGCCGCCGCCGGTGCCGCCGGTGCCGCCGATGTCTCCGGCGGCGCCGACGTCTCGGACGCCTCGGACGTCGCGGGCGCCGTGGATGCGGCGGACGCTGCTGACGGCGGGTCGGCCGAGGCGCCGTCCGGGACGGCGAGGGCCGGCTCCACCGTGCAGCTCCGGGTCCGGGATGTGGACACGGTGACCACGATGCTCCGGCTGCCCGTCGACAACGCGACCACCGCCCTGCGGCTCCCCCCGGAGCTGACGTCACCCGCCCCGAAGAGTGACGAGTCCGCAGCTGACGGAGGGTCCGCCGGTGCCGACGGCGATGCCCCCGTGAAGGGTGGCGCATCCGGCGGGGTCTCCGGCCGGCCGGCCGGGAACGATCCGCGTCTCGCCCTTCGGACCGCCGCGTCGGCTGCGAAGCCGACGGAGAAGGCAGCGGAGAAGCCGGCCGCGAAGGCAGTGGAGAAGGCAGCGGAGAAGGCACCCGCGAAGGCGCTGGACGAGTCGGCGAAGAAGCCGGTGGAGATGCCGGCGGAGAAGCCGACAGAGAAGCCTGCAGTGAAGGCCGCCCAGGAGTCGGCGGACAAGCAGTCCGGGAAGCCGGAGCCGGCGAAGGCCGAGAAGCTGGAGAAGCCCCTCCCCGCGAAGGCCGCCGCCGCGCTTCCCGCTGCCGCCGCGCTTCCCGCGACTCCCGTGCAGCCCGCCGCCCCCGGCTCGGGCACCGTTCCCGAGCCCCCCGAGCCGGAGCCGACGCCCGAGCCGGCCCCCGTCCCCGAGCCGGGGCCCGAGCCCCACCCGGAGCCCGCGCCCGTCCCCGAGCCGGAGCCGACTCCCGGGCCGGAACCGCTGCCGAAGCCCACGCCCGCCCCGAAGCCCGGGCCGGCGCCCGCTCCCGCCCCGCTCCCCGTCCCGGACCCGCAGCCGGTGCCGCCGGCCCCGCCGCTGCCGCAGCCGGAGCCGCTGCCCGTCCCCGTACCGCCGGCCGTCCCGGAGGCGGCCATCACCGAAGCCCTTCCGGTTGATCCGCTGCGCATCACCGAGCCGATGCTCGGACCGGCGACGACGGCCGAGGCGATGGAGGTGCTGGCGGCGCTCAACGCCCGCCCGGTCTCGCCGCTGCGCCGCGCGCTCAAGCGGATCACCATCTGGACCGTCTTCCTCGCCGTCGTACTCGGCGCGGTCGTGGTCGCCCAGCTGCTCCGCCCGCTGCCGGACTCGAAGGTGAAGCTGACCGCCGCGGGCAGCTTCACCTTCGGTGGCGACCAGGTGGACCTCGCCTGGCCGGCCAAGGGCCAGTCGGCCGCCGAGGTGGTCGGCGTCGGCAGCCTCGGCAGCTCCGGTCCGGAGACGCCGGCCTCGATCGCCAGCGTCACCAAGGTCATGAACGCCTACCTGATCCTCCAGTCGCACCCGCTGAAGAAGGGGGAGAGCGGCCCGAAGATCACCGTCGACAAGCAGGCCGCCCAGGAGTCCGGCAACGGCGACGAGTCCAGGGTCACCCTGGCGGAGGGCCAGCAGCTCACCCAGTACCAGGCGCTGGAGATGCTGATGCTGCCGTCGGCCAACAACGTGGCCCGGCTGCTGGCCCGCTGGGACGTCGGCTCGGAGGACGCGTTCGTCAAGAAGATGAACGACACCGCCGCCAAGTTCGGCATGAACAACACCGTCTACGCCGACCCGGCCGGTTACAGCCCGGACACCAAGAGCACCGCGAAGGACCAGCTGAAGCTGGCCGAGCAGGTGATGCAGAACGAGATCTTCCGGCAGATCGTCTCCACCCCGGACACCAACTTCAACGGGCAGAAGATCTTCAACACCAACACCCTGATCAACGCGAAGAACGGGGTCATCGGCGTCAAGACCGGTTCCAGCACCCCGGCCGGCGGCTGCCTGATGTGGGCCGCCTACAAGGAGGTCGGCGGCGTGAAGCGGCTGATCCTCGGCGTCACCCTGGGCCAGCAGGCCACCTCCCCCGCGACCTCCGACGGGATCCTCCCGACGGTGCTGAAGGTCAGCGGCAAGCAGATCCAGGCGGCGCAGAACGCGGTGACCGGGCAGACCATCGCCAAGCAGGGCGACGTGGTCGCCCGGGTCGAGGACGGCCTCGGTGGCACGGTCCCGGTCGTCGCGGGCAAGGAGCTCGTCGCGGCAGGGTTCCCCGGCATCACCGGCACCCTCACCCTGGACCCGGTGAAGCTCGGCCACCAGGCCAAGGCCGGTACCCAGGTCGGCACGCTGAGCCTGGGCGCGGGTGACGACAAGACGGAGGTCCCGGTCCTGCTCCAGTCCGACCTGGCCCCGCCGTCCATCCTCTCCAGGCTGACCCGGATGCTCTGACCGGAGGCGTCGCCGGAAGGGACAGCACGCACGGAGTGGGAAGTCGGCCGGTCCGACTTCCCACTCCGTCCTCATGTCTGGCCCGGTGTGCGCCCGAAGTCACCCGCCCGGGGCCGCCCGCTCGGAATCACCCGGGCCACCGCTCGAAGTCACCCGGGGTCGCCCGCCCGGAGCGGGGCCTACAGCCGGACACCGCCCCAGCGGCCCGGCTCGGTGCGGGTGCCCAGCCACTCGGTGAACTGCGGTTCCTCGGACACCACCCGCCCCAGCGCGATCGCCAGCGTCAGCGCGGTGAACATCACGATCAGCCAGGAGAGCCCGGTGAAGACCACCCCGTAGGGCCCGAACTGGCTCACACTGCGCGACATCGCCCCCGGCAGGTAGATCCGCGACGCGACCCCGAGGCCGACCACCGCCACCCCGCAGAGCAGCGATCCCGGCAGCAGCGGCAGCCAGCGCACCCGGCCCACCAGCAGCAGGTGCTGCGTCCACCACCACATGCCGCTCGCGGTGAGGAAGGTCAGCGGGATCCCGAGCCACAGGCCCAGGCCGAAACCGCTCCGGATCGGACTCTGGAGCACCAGGGCGATCAGCCAGACCAGCAGCCAGACCAGCCACCGCCAGGCCGCCAGCCGCGTCCCGGACTTGGGCATCTCCCAGCAGCGCTCGCAGACCCGCTGCATCGCCCGGCTCAGCGCGGTCGCCGACAGCAGCGTCATCAGGACACCGATCACCCCGTAACCGGACTCCTGGTCCTTGCTGCTCTCCAGCAGCGCCTGCACCGACTGCTGGGCCGATCCCTGGATCCCCAGCTCCTGGCGGAGCGTGTGCACCACGCCGTCCCGGATCGCGGCCGGGGCGAACACCGCCAGCACGAAGAGCGCCGGCAGCGCGCTCAGGAAGGCCTGGGCGGCCAACCGGGTGGCGTTGTCCAGCAGGTTCAGCCGCAGCAGCTGGCCGAGTGCCCGGCCGACCAGTGGCACCTGTTCGGGCAGCGCGCGGGCGTGCCGGGCCAGCGCCGCCGAGCGGCCCTTCAACCGGGCCATCCGCCCGGGCGGCTGCTCGCTCACGGGCTCGTCCTCCTGGTGCAGTCGCGGCCGTGGACGGGCGGGCGGGCAGGGGCGCGCCCTGAACGCCGTGCTCCATGGTCACCCGGCCCCCGCGCGCCCGCATCCGGGCGGCCCCGGGCGGGGCGCGGGCGCGCGGCCGGTGAGGCGGCAGGTCAGCGGGCGGAACGGTCCAGCAGGGCGAGCGTCACGCCGCCGAGGGGGGTCACCCGGCTCGGTGTGCCGTACCGGGCCTTGAGCGCCTGCGCCTGGTCGTCGGGCATCGCGGCCAGCGGCTCGGCGGTGTCCCCGAGCACCAACAGCCATATCCGCTGCGCCTGCCCCACGCACTCGGCCGGCCGCGGACAGGCGGAGGGGAAGAGGTCCTCTGCCTGCTCCGCGCTGCGCTCGACGAAGACGGGGTAGGGGTGGACGCCCTCCGGCAGGTAGTAGGCGACGCCCGGTCCGACCATCGCCCAGCTCTGGTTGCCGAGCGGGGCCGCCAGGCCGTCCCCGGGCCGGTAGCCGGCCGCGATCAGCTCGGCGGCCGCCCGGTACGGCGCCTCGGAGAGGGAGTGCGAGCCCGGGTCCCGCACCTCGGACTGCGTGGGCAGCGCCTCCACCGCGGGCACCGCCAGCAGCCCGACCGCCAGCAGCACCCCGGCGGCCCGGACCTGTCCCGGCGTCCGGCTGCGCCGTGCGGCCGCGGCCACCGTCGTGTACACCGCGCGCACCCCGCCGCCGGCCAGCGCCGCCCAGGCCGGCACCGTGAACAGCAGGTACCGGTCGATGAAGTACGAGGTGCTGCCCTGCGACACCAGCCAGACGGAGGCCACCGGCAGCACCGCGAGCAGCAGCAGCTGCACCGCGGGGAGCCGCCGCCCGGGCAGCACCAGCACCAGCAGGGCGAGCAGGGCGAAGACGTGGAACACCCCGGCCGAGCCGAACAGCGCCTCGCCGAAGTGCCGCAGGGTGGTCAGGCCCGGCCGGCCTATCCAGCCCAGCTGCCGCCCGGACTGCCGGCTGCCCAGCAGCAGCACCGGCAGCACCGGCAGCGTCGCCACGGCCACCGCCAGCGGGTACTGCCAGAGCAGCCGCCGCCGCACCGCGCCGCGGGCCTGCCACAGGTGCGCCACCACCACCGCCAGCTGCCCGGCGAGGGTGCTGAACGAGATCACGTGGCCCGCCCCGGCCACCGCCATCGCCACGCAGTACGGCGCCCAGCGCCTCCAGGTCGGTCGCTCCAGCGCGCGCAGCAGCAGCCAGGTCGCCGCGGCGATCGCGCAGGTCACCAGCGCGTACGAGCGGGCCTCCTGGGCGTACCGGGAGATCATCGGCACCACGGCGAACAGCAGCCCGCCGCTGACCGCCGCCACGCGGCCGCCGAACAGCCGCTGCGCGGTGAGCGCCACGAACGCCGCCGCGCCGGCCATCGCCAGCACCGACGGCAGCCGCAGCGCGATCATGGAGTCGCCGGCCACCGCGGTCCAGCCGTGCATCAGCACGTAGTAGGCGCCGTTGCTGGCGTCGATGTGCTGGAGCAGCCGGAAGAGGTCGCCGAGCGGCCGGGTGGAGGCGGTCCACGTCGACACCTCGTCCCGCCAGAGCTCCGGAGTGCCGAGCCGGTACCCGCCGATGCAGAGCATGGCCAGCGCCGGCCACAACCAGACCTGCCCGAGCAGGCGGAGAGCCGGGTGCGGGGCGGCAGCTGGTCTCATCGGGGGCCTTCGTGATCGGACGGGTGCGGGCAGTCCCTCGCAGGCTACTGGACGCCGTCTGACACCCAGTCGGCAGTCGCCCCTCAGGGCGCCACCCCCGCTCCCCCCCCCGTCCCGGGCGCCGACCCGGCGCAGGACCCGCCCGCGCACCGCGGAAACCCCAACACCCGCCCCACCGCGGATCCGGTACGCTGTCCACCGAGTGCGCCTCAGTAGCTCAGGGGATAGAGCACGGCTCTCCTAAAGCCGGTGTCGCAGGTTCGAATCCTGCCTGGGGCACAGAAGGAACGACCCGAGGGAAAGCCCCGGACCGCCATGGTCCGGGGCTTTTTCGTCAGGGTCGCGTACCTCTGGAGGAGGAGACGGCGGTGGGCGGCGTCAGCTCCCGGGGTGACCGGGAACGCGACGTCATGCCGACAGGGGCGGGGGCGGGGCGGACCTAGGCTCGATCATGATCCTGACGGAGCATCACGGCTGGTCAGGCGGTTGATCCGAGGGGCCATGACGACGTACCGATACACCCTGGCCGAGTTTCGCGGGCAGTTGCGGCAACTGGCCCTCACCGGAGCGGCGATCGCGCTGGGGGTGGCCTTCCTGATCGCCTCGGTCAGCGGCAGCGGGGCGTTGGTCGACTCCTTCAGTCAGAGCGCCGCCTCCGAGGTCGGCCCCGCCGACGTCCAGGTGACGGCGCCGGAGGCGCGGGGCCCGCTGGAGCCGGGGGTGGCCGACCGGGCCCGGCAGGTGGCCGGGGTGGCCGCGGTGTCCGCGCGGCTGGCCGGCCGGGGCGGGGTGCTGACCCCCGCCGGGCGCCCGCTGGACGAGGCGGCCGTGATCAGCTCGGTCGCGGCCGACCCGGCGCTGCGCTGGCAGCTGCTCAAGGACGGGCGGTGGCCGGCCGGCCCCGGCGAGGTACTGCTCGACGCCGACACCGCCCGCCGGGTCGACGCCCGGCCCGGCTCGGACGTCCGGCTCACCCGGGCGGACGGCACCACCGGCACCGTCCGGCTGGCCGGGACGCTGGACGGCCGGGGCGCGCCCGGCTTCGCCGGACGACCGGTCGTCGCGGTGCCGGACGGCTCGGTGGCGCAGTACGCGACCGGGGTCGCCACCACCTCGCTCGACCTGCGCCTCGCCCCGGGCGCCTCGCACGCGCGGACCGCCGAGGCGCTGCGGCAGGCCCTCGGCGGCGGGGTCGAGGTCCGCACCCACGACGCCTCCGTCGCCGAGGCGACCCGGCAGAGCCGGACGCTCTACGGGGTGGTGCTGATCGCGGCGCTGTCGTTCGTGCTGATCGCCCTCGCTGTCGCCCGCATGGTCGTCGGCAACACCTTCTCCGTCGTGCTCGCCCAGCGGACCCGCCGGCTCGCCCTGCTGCGCTGCGTGGGCGCCGACCGGGCCCAGGTCCGGCGGCTCATCCGCCGCCAGGGGCTGCTGCTCGGGGCGGGCGCGTCGGCCGCCGGGGTACTGCTCGGGGCGGGGCTCTGCGGCGTCGGCACCGTGCTGGCCGGCACCGCCGACCTCGGGCCGGTGCACCTCTCGCTCGTGCCGTCCCCGGTGACCTGCGTCCTGGCCTGGCTGTTCGGCGTGCTGCTCACCGTGCTCGCCGTGCGCGGCCCGGCGAAGGCGGCCTCGGCGGTGCCGCCGGTCGCGGCGCTCGGCGGCGTCGCCGGCCCCACCGGCGGCGCCAGGGTGCGCGCGACGGTGCTGTCCGTACTGCTGCTGACGGCGGGCGCCGGGCTGCTGGCGGCCGGGGTGACGACCGGGCCGCCGTTGTCGCTGCTCGCGGTCACCCTGGGGGCGATCAGCAGCTTCTTCGGCGTCCTGCGGCTCTGCCACCGGCTGCTCCCGGCCGTCGTCGCAGGGCTGGGCGTCCCGGTGCGGCGGTTCTGCGGAACGGCGGGCGGGCTCGCCACCCGGCAGCTCCGGCTCAACCCGGGGCGCACCGGCGCCACCGGATCCGCGCTGCTGCTCGGGGTGACGGTGATGGTGAGCGCGGTCACCGCGCTGGAGATCACCTCCAACTCCCTGGTCCCGGCGGTCTCGGCCCGCCAGCCGGGCGTCTTCTCGGTGACCGCCCCCGGCGGCGCCCCGCTGCCGGCCGGGGCGCTCGCCGCGCTCGGGCGGGAGCGGACGCTCGGCGTCACGCCCGTCCGCTCGGCCGCACTGGAGATCGACGGCCGCAGCACGCTGGTGGCCGCGGCCGACCCGGCGCTGCTCAGCCCGTCCACCGACGGGGCCGGCCAGGCCCGGGCGCTGGCGGACGGCTCCGCCCTCAGCGGCTTCGGCGACGACGGTCCGGCCGGCCCCGGCGAGCACGGCGCTCACCGGGTCGCCGGCACGGCGGGAGCACCGGGCACCACCCTGCGGATCGAGTCCGGCCGCAGCCGGCTGCCGTTCACGCTGCAGAACGGGGCCGTCCTCTTCGTCACCCCGGCCACCCTGGACCGGCTCGCCCCGGCGGCGGCCGTCACCACGCTCTGGATCAGCCCCGCCGCCGGCACCGACCGGTTCGCCGCCCGGCAGGCGATGGACCGGGCCCTGGACGGTCAGCCGCAGGTCACCGTCACCGACACGGCCGCGCAGGCCGAGACCCTGCGCTCGCTGCTGGACCGGATGATGCTGATCAGCATGGCCCTGCTCGCCTTCTCGGTGGCGATCGCCGGGCTCGGCGTCGCGGCCACCCTGATGCTCGGCGTCGACGAGCGCGCCCGGGAGATCGGCATGCTGCGGGCGATCGGGATGTCCCGGCAGCAGCTGCGCCGGATGCTCACCCTGGAGGCGCTCCTGCTGGCGCTGGCCGGCGCCCTGGTCGGTACGGGCCTGGGCCTGGGCTACGGCTGGGCGGCCGCCAGGTCCGTCACCTCGACCCTGGGCACGGTGGGCGGCCCGCCGGTCCTCCTGGTGCTCGCGGCCCTGGCGCTCACCGTGCTGACCGGCCTCGCCGCGGCCGTCCTGCCGGCCCGCCGGGTGGGGCGGATGACGGTGGTCGACGCGCTGCACGCGCCGTGACGGGGCCGGGCGCCCCCGGGGCCCGGGCGGCTGTGCACGGCCGGCGCGGGACCGCGCCGGTGCTAGCCGGCCGCGCCGTCCGGGCGCTCGGCGGAGTCGTCGAAGGACGGGTCGTAGGGGGCGGGACGGGGCGGGGAGACCAGGACGCGCTGGACCCTCGGCCTGGTCCGCCAGTTGACCCGCCGGACGTCCCGGGCGAGGGCGCCGGGCCGCCAGAGCTCGACGGCGACGGTGACCGCGCCCAGCACGAACCCGGAGGCCAGCCACCCGCCCAGCACGTCGCTCGGCCAGTGCACCCCGAGGGCGATCCTCGTCCAGCCGATCGTGAGCACCGTCAGCACGGCGACGGTGCAGGCGGCGGTCCGCCCGCCGCGCCGGGTCTGCGACCAGAGCAGCCAGGCCAGGACGGCGCAGGTGATGGTGGAGGCCATCGCGTGCCCGGAGGGGAAGGCCGGGCCGCCGGCGTGCGAGACCGGGTCCGGGAAGGACGGCCGCTGACGGTCGAAGGAGAGCTTCAGCGCCCACTGCGCACCCCAGCCGACCAGGGTCTGCGCCACCACCCAGCCGGCCAGCACCCGGGCGCCGATCAGCCAGAGCCAGACCGCGGTGAGGCCGAGCAGCGTCCGCATGGTGATCGTGCCGCCGATGTCGGAGAGCGTCTGCACCGAGGCCGTCCAGACGGTGCTCTCCCGGGCGTAGCGGTGCATGCCGTCGATCCACGCGTGGTCGAGCCGGGCGAGCGGCTCCCAGCCGGTCTGCACCAGGGCCGCCAGGACGCCGAACAGCAGGGCGCAACCGGCCGTCAGCGCCACGTACCGGGGGAAGTGGCGGCTACGCGGGGTGACGGGCGGCGCGCTGTTGGTCAGGTGCATGGCTGACACCTTCCCAGTGTGATGTGCCGAGCGGGCGCTGGACCGATAGCGATTTGGCATCTTTTGTGCGGAGAACCTGCGTGCGCCGGGGTGTGGATGCGGGGGGATCCACGGTAGTGCGGGAACGCGGGCGGTGCTGCGGCGGTTCACGAGGGAGAGGGCGGGGTGCGTGGAGGGTTCGCGGAGGAGTCGTGTACTTGCTCCGGGGTCGACCCCGGCGGCGCCCCGCCCGGGCCCCGGGGGGCGCACCGTTCCGAACCGGTCGCCCCGCTGGCACCGGATGTACCGGAGTGGTCACCCTCCGTCCATTGCCGGGGTGAAAACCGGCAGGATACTGCATCGCTGGAAGAATCTGAGCGACTTGGGAATGTTGTCCGGAATCTGTTCGTTGGATCGTTACGTGTGAGCCCCGAGGGGCCCGCACTTCTTGCCCTTCCCGCCCCGACGGGGCAGGTGGGCAGACCTCGGCAGCACCAGCAAAGGGAGCAAGCATGGCCACCCGTGCCGTCGTTCGCGACAGGGCCGACCGGACTCGCGCGGCCCGCCCGACCAACCTTGAGGCCGACCGTGACCTGGTCGGTATGTACCTCGACGAGATCGCCAGGACGCCCCTGCTCGATGCCGCCGAGGAGGTCGAGCTCTCGCTGCGGATCGAGGCCGGCGTGTACGCCCAGCACCTGCTGGAGGAGGGAGAGCCGCCCAAGGGTGTGAAGCGTGAGGAGCTGGAGGCGATAGCCGAGGACGCGGAACGCGCCAAGGACGTCTTCATCCGCTCCAACCTCCGTCTGGTGGTGGCCGTCGCCCGGCGTTACCCGCGCAGCGGCCTCCCGCTCCTGGACCTCATCCAGGAGGGCAATGCGGGCCTGGTCCGGGCGGTCGAGAAGTTCGACTACGCGAAGGGCTTCAAGTTCTCCACCTACGCGACGTGGTGGATCCGGCAGGCGATCACCCGGTCGATCGCCGACCAGTCGCGGACGATCCGGCTGCCCGTCCACCTGGTCGAGGAGCTCGGCCGGATCCGGCGGGTGCAGCGCGAGAAGTCCAAGGAGCTGGGCCGCGAGGCCGATCCGGCCGAGATCGCGGCCGAGCTGGACACCACCGAGGCGCGCATCAAGGACGTGCTGGACTGGGCGCGCGACCCGGTGAGCCTGAACATGTCGGTCGACGACGAGGGCGAGACCCAGTTCGGCGACCTCGTAGAGGACACCGGGGCGACGTCCCCGGAGGACGCCGTGATGGTCATGCTCCGCCGCGAGGAACTGGACGACCTGATCGGGCGGCTGGACGACCGCACGGCGTCGATCATCCGGTCCCGGTACGGGATGGAGGACGGCCGCGAGCGGACGCTGACCGAGGTCGGCAAGCAGCACGGGCTGACCCGCGAGCGGATCCGCCAGATCGAGAAGCACGCGCTGGCCGAGCTGAAGAAGATCGCCGACCACGCGGGCTTCGAGGCTGCCTGACGGGGTCTCCCGGCGGCCTCGGCCGCCGCCGTCGGCCCCGGTGCGGAGCGTTCCGCGCCGGGGCCCACGTGCGCCCGGACGGCGGCCCGGCCGCGGGCCCGGGGCCGGCTCCGGGGCCCGGCCCGGTGCCGGGAGCTTCTAGGCTGGAGGAGTGGACAACGTGCAAGACGGAGGCCGACCGGTGACCGAGCAGAAGCCCGTGCAGGACGGCACGGACCCCACGACGGCCGCGGGGAACGGCTCCGGCGCCGCCGACCAAGCGGCGCCGAAGGCCCGCCTGGTCTTCCGCGACCCGCTGGACCAGCAGTCCCGGGACGACACCGACAGCGGCTGGGGCGACCGCCCGGCAGCGGGGGAGAGCAGTGGGCGGGGGCTGGACTGGTACCTGAGCCAGCGCCCGCCGCACCACGGCGACTGACCGGGGCGTGCCGCACCGCGCAGGGCGCCTCCGGGCGGCCGCCGACCCGGGCGGCCGGGGCTCAGCGCTGGGGCGCGACCAGCGCGTCGCGGATCTCGGTGAGCAGGGTGACCTCCTTGGCCTCCGCCTCCGCCTGGAGCTCGGCAAGGGTCTTCCGCTTGGCGGTGAACCTGGTCATGGGCAGGATCAGGCAGAAGTAGACGACGGCCGCAGTGATCAGGAACTGCAGGATCGCGCTCAGCACCGAGCCCCAGAGGATGAAGATGCCGGACGTCACCTCCCCGGTCGCGCTCACCTCGCAGGGGCCCTTGAGGCAGGAGCTGTAGGAGGCCAGGTCCTTGGCCCCGAACACGCCGACGAGCGGATTGATCACGCCCTTGACGAAGGCGTTGACGATGTTGGTGAAAGCCGCGCCGATGACCACGGCGACGGCGAGGTCGACGACATTTCCGCGCAGCAGGAATTCCTTGAAGCCTTTCATGCCGCGTGAACGACGAAGTCGTTGTCCGGTTACGGGTGATCTTCGGCGGCCCCCGATTGACAACCCGTTTGGTGGACGGGCTCGGCGCCCGGCGGCGACAG
This sequence comes from Streptomyces sp. CB01881, assembly GCF_002953255.1. Taxonomy (GTDB): domain Bacteria; phylum Actinomycetota; class Actinomycetes; order Streptomycetales; family Streptomycetaceae; genus Kitasatospora. The sequence goes on along the minus strand of NZ_CP026498.1, from coordinate 5,950,238 downwards.
GCCCGCCCGCGCGGGCCCGAACGCCAGCGCCGCCGCCACGGCGAGCAGGAGCAGGGCCGGCGGCCCGGGCCGGTACCGGACGGCCTGCCGGAGCCGGTGGAGGCGGCCGGACCCGCGCCGGATCGGCGGGAACGACGGCACCTCCCGGCGGGGCGGGACGGCGGGCGCGGGGAGCGGGAACGGAAGGGGGAGGCTCGTGGTCGTCATGGGCACCGCCGGTGGTCGCAGGGCGCCGGCCCGCTGCGGACCGGCTTCTCGTGACGCACACTCTGGGCCGCCCGCGAGCCCGGCGGAAGTCCTTTCCCCAGGCCTGTGGAAAACCCGGGGTTGTGGATAACCTCCGTCACCCGCACGGGTGAATTCAGCGACCCCGGGAATGCGATCCCAGGCCCATGCGGAAACCCACCCCGGGCCCCGCACGGGAACCCACCCCGGGCCCCGCACGGATACCCGCCCCGCCCGTACAGGAACCCGTCCCGGGCCCCGCACGGAAACCACTTCCGGGCCCAGCACGACGAAGGGCCCGCCGACCCCGCCGGAGCGGGGTCAACGGGCCCTTCGAAAGCCTGGGATCAGCCGGCCGGCTTCGCCGCGGCCGCCGGGGCGGGGCTCGCCGCGGGGGCGGAGCCGCCCGAGGACGAGGCCGGGGCTGCCGACGAGGACGACGAGGACGAACCCGCGCCCACCGAGCTGCTGGAGGACGAGCGGCTGTCGGTCCGGTAGAAGCCGGAACCCTTGAAGACCACACCCACGGCCGAGAAGACCTTGCGGAGCCGTCCCTGGCATTCGGGGCACGTGGTCAGCGCCTCGTCGGTGAACTTCTGCACCGCCTCCAGGCCGTTGCCGCACTCGGTGCACTGGTACTGGTACGTGGGCACTTGTCTTCCTCCTGGCACTCTCGCCTGATGAGTGCTAACGATGGTCAATGATGCGGCATTCCGCTGGATCAGTCCAGCGACTCGAATGTGAGATGAGACGGGGGGCGCCGCCTGGCGCCCCCCGCACGCGTGTTGTACGCGCTCTGCTCAGCGCTCGGCCGCACCGACCAGCTGCCGCGCCACGGACCGCTCGCCACCGGCGACGACCACCGGGGTGCTCGCCGCCCCCGGCGCGACCAGCAGGTGCCGCAGTGCGACCAGTGCGACCAGGCCCAGCCCGGCGCCGGCCACCGGCACCAGGAACCCGGCCGACGGCCCGTGGCCGTCGATCAGCCGCCCGGCCACCGTGGAACCGGTCGCCAGGCCGAGGCCGATGGCGCCGGTCAGCCAGGTGAAGGCCTCGGTCTTGGCGCCGTCCGCGACCAGCGTCTCGACCAGGGTGTACCCGGTGATCAGGGTCGGCGCGATGGCCAGGCCGCAGACCAGGCCGGCGACGGACAGCGCGACCAGGTTGGGCATCGCCCAGAGCGTCGAGCAGCCCAGCACCAGCAGCGCGTAGCTGGCCAGCATCCGATGCCGGGCGGCGCGGCGCCAGGCGATCATGCCGTAGAGCACGCCGGCCAGCATCGAGCCGCCGGCGAAGATCCCGTAGACCGTGCCGTTGGCGCCGGGCTGGCCGACGGACTCGGTGAAGGCGGTGACGGAGACCTGCATCCCGCCGAAGACGGTGCCGACGCCCAGGAACGCGCCGGCCAGCAGCCGGACGCCGGGCGAGGACAGCGCGGAGACCCGGCGGGCGCCCGGCTGGTGCGGGTGGCGGGCCGGGGCGGTGCGGCGCTGGGCGGCGAAGGCGAGCCCGCCGGCGACGGTCAGCGCGGCCTCGGCGATCAGCCCGGCCGAGGGGTTCACCGAGGTGGCGATGGCGCTGGCCAGCACGGGGCCGATCACGAAGGTGAACTCGTCCGTCACCGACTCGAAGGCGAACGCGGTGTTCAGCTTGGCCGCGGGCGCGCCCTCGGTGGAGAGCTTGGCGACCCAGCGGGAGCGGACCATCGCGCCGATCTGCGGCACGCTGGCACCCGCCGGGGCGGCGGCCAGCAGCAGGGCCCAGACGGGGGCGTGGCCGAGGGCCAGCGCGATCAGCACGCCGACCGAGACGGCGTGCACGATCACGCTCGGCACCAGGACGGCCGCCTGGCCGTACCGGTCGGCCAGCCGGCCGGTCTGCGGCCCGACGAGGGCCTGGGCGACGGCCGAGACGGCCGCGACGGTGCCGGCGGTGCCGTACGAGCCGTGGGTGTCGAAGACGAGCAGCAGGATGCCCAGGCTCAGCATGGCGTACGGGAGCCGCGCGGCGAACGCGGGCGCCAGGAACGTCCAGGCGCCCGGGGTGCGCAGCAGCGCGCCGTAGCCGATGCGGGCGGGCGCCTCGGCGTCGGAGGGGGCGTCCACGGGGACGCCGCTGTTGTCGACCGTTCGGCGGGCCGTCACGGTCGGTCCTTCCTGCTGCCTGGTAGCGCGGAAGGGGCATGGGGTGGCCCCGACGGCGCCGAGAGTCGTCCTCTCGCGCGTCGACCGGGGTAGTTACCGGGCCGGCCCGGCGTGGTTGCCGGGGGTCAGGCCGCAGCCGCCGAGCGGTCGCGCCAACTCTGCGTCAGGCAGATGCTGGGGTGTTTCATCCATCATACTTATACGCGCGTAGATGTCGCGCTTGCCTCCACAATACAGGGTCTGTCCAAACCCGTCCTGCCAATTGAAGGTGAACGGCGGGCGAACCCCTCAAGTCGCAGGCCGGAGCGCCCGTTCAGCCACTTCGGGTCCCGCTGCCCGGTCACTCCCGGGCCCCCGCCCGGCCCCCTCAGGCCCCCCGCCCGTTCAGCCACCCGGCGAGCTTGCCGCCCTTGTCCACGGCCCGCAGCCGCCGCTCCGCGGCCTCGCCCACCTCGTCGGTGGTGACCACCAGCAGCTCGTCGCCGCCGCGCAGCACGGTCGCCTTGTCCGGTACGAAGCTGCTCCCCTCGCGGACGATCAGGGTGACCGCTGCCCCGGCCGGCAGTCGCAGCTCGCTGACCTCCACGCCGGACATCTTCGAGTCCGGTGACAGTGCCACCGACAGCAGGTGCCCGTGCAGCTTCTCCAGCGGGGCGGACTCGATGCCGAGGTCCTGTCCCATCGAGCCCTCGCCGATCCGCAGCCACTTGGCCACCAGGGGCAGGGTGGGGCCCTGGAGCAGGGTGAACACCACGACCAGGATGAAGACGATGTTGAAGACTTCCTGGGCCATCGGGGCGCCCGACACCATCGGGATGGTGGCCAGCACGATGGGCACCGCCCCGCGCAGCCCGGCCCAGCTCAGCAGCGCCTGTTCGCGCACGGGGAGCCTGAACGGCGTGAGGGTCAGCACCACCGAGAGCGGCCGCGCCAGGAAGACCAGCACCGCGCCGATCACCAGCGCGGGCACCACGGCCGAGCCCATCGACTCGGGGGTGCAGAGCAGGCCGAGCAGCACGAACATGCCGATCTGCCCGATCCAGGCCAGCCCGTCGGCGAAGCCGCGGACGGCCGGTCCGTGCGGCAGCTTGGCGTTGCCGAGGATGACGGCGCTGATGTAGACGGCGAGGAAGCCGGAGCCGTGCAGCAGGGCGCCGCCCGCGTAGGCGAGCACGGTGAGCGCCATGACCGCGATCGGGTAGAGGCCGGAGGACGGCAGCGCGACGTGCTTGATCCCGAACGCGCCGATCCTGCCGATCGCGAAGCCGACGGCCGCGCCGATCGCCAGCTCGGCGACGATCGTGCCGACCAGCACGTACCAGGAGTCCATCTCGCCCGCGGTGGCGAAGGCCACGACCAGGATGACCACGGGCGCGTCGTTGAAGCCGGACTCCGCCTCCAGCAGGCCGGTCAGCCGGTGCGGCAGCGGCACCATCCGCAGGACGGAGAAGACGGCCGCGGCGTCGGTCGAGGAGACGATCGCGCCGAGCAGCATGGAGGTCCGCCAGTCGAGGCCGACCAGCCAGTGGGCGCCGGCGGCGGTGACGAAGACGCTGACCCCGACGCCGACGGTGGCGAGCACGGTGGCGGCGGGCATCACCGGTCTGACCTCGCGCCAGCTGGTCTTGAGACCGCCCTCGGCCAGGATCACCACCAGGGCGGCGTAGCCGAGCACCTGGGTGAGGGCGGCGTTGTTGAAGGAGACGCCGAGGCCGTTCTGGCCGAGGGCGACGCCGATGCCGAGGTAGATCAGCAGGCTGGGCAGTCCCGACCGGGTCGAGATGCGCACGGCGACCACCGCGACCAGCAGGATCACGGAGAACTCGAGGAGCAGCTGGTTCAGGTGGTCGACGTTCACGCAGGGGCACCTCGGGCAGGCTGGGGGCGGGCGGGGTGTCTGACGGCGGTGAGGCCGGAGGAGTCGACGGCCGGAAGGGGGCGGGCCGGCGAACGCCGATTGCTCCCCTTGCGGATCGTTACTCAGTCTAACATTTTGCCATATCTTTAGCTTCACCTTTCACACCGGCCTCCCGCCTGCGGTTCTCTGACCTCCCCGGATCCCACCGTGGGCGTCCCCCGTGCACGCCCGCCAGCCGAGTCGGCCTAATGTGGTGCCCTGTCATGGCCGAGTGCCCTGGACATGCCCACCTGCTCCCCAGTCGAGGACCGCAAGGACCCAGATGCCCCGCTCGAAGAAGTTCCGGCGCGCCCGTCTGATCGTGATCGTGCTGGTCGTGCTGCTGGTGGCCGGCACCGGCTACGGCGGCTACCGGGGGGTGGCCGCGGTCCGCGCGTCGTTCCCGGAGGTCGACGGCAGCGTCAAGGTGGCGGGCCTGAGCGCGCCGGTCGACGTCAAGCGGGACGCCAACGGCATCCCCCAGCTCTACGCCGACACCGGCGAGGACCTCTTCCGGGCCCAGGGCTACGTCCAGGCCCAGGACCGGTTCTGGGAGATGGACGTCCGGCGGCACATCACCGCCGGCCGCCTCTCCGAGATGTTCGGCGACGGCCAGGTCGAGACCGACTCCTTCATCCGCACCATGGGCTGGCGCCAGGTGGCGCAGAAGGAGTTCGACGAGAAGCTCGCGCCGGAGACCAAGAAGTACCTCCAGGCCTACGCGGACGGCGTCAACGCCTGGCTCGGCGAACACCCCGGCGGCCAGAGCGCCTCGCTGGAGTACACGCTGCTCGGCGTCGTCAACGGCGGCTACAAGCCCGAGCAGTGGACGCCCGTCGACTCGGTGTCCTGGCTGAAGGCGATGGCCTGGAACCTCTCCGGGAACCTCCAGGAGGAGATCGACCGCTCGCTGCTCGCCCAGGACTTCAGCCCGGAGAAGATCGCCGAGCTGTACCCGGAGTACCCGTACGCGAGCAACGGCACGATCGTGAGGACCGGCACCGTCAGCGGCGACACCTACCGCCCCGCCGACGGCGCCGCCCCGGCCGCCGGCGCGCCCGGCACCGGTTCCGCCGCCCAGGGCGCCGCCGCCACCAAGGCGATGCTGAAGGACGTCACCGACCGGATCGACGCGATGCCGCAGCTGCTCGGCCGTCAGGGCCAGGGCATCGGATCCAACTCCTGGGCGGTCGCCGGTTCGCACACCACGACCGGCAAGCCGCTGCTGGCCAACGACCCGCACCTCGGCCCCGGCCTGCCCTCGGTCTGGTACCAGATGGGCCTGCACTGCCGGACCGTCTCGGCCGCCTGCCAGTACGACGTCTCGGGCTTCACCTTCGCCGGCATGCCGGGCGTGGTGATCGGCCACAACAAGGACATCGCCTGGGGCTTCACCAACCTCGGCGCCGACGTCACCGACCTCTTCCTGGAGAAGGTCACCGGCCCGGAGACGTACCTGGTGGACGGCAAGGAGGCGAAGTTCGCGCTGCGCAAGGAGACCATCAAGGTCGCCGGCGGCGAGGACCGCACCATCACCGTCCGCACCACGCAGACCGGCGCACCGCTGATCTCCGACCAGAGCACCGAGCAGCAGAACGTCGGCAAGTACGCGCCGAACGGCACGGCCGCCCCCGACCGCGGCACCGGCGGCTACGGCGTCGCCCTGCAGTGGACGGCGCTCAGTCCCGGCAAGACCATGGACGCCGTCTTCGAGCTGGACCGCGCCAAGGGCTGGGACGACTTCCGGGCCGCCGCCAAGGACTTCGCCGTCCCCGCGCAGAACCTGATCTACGCCGACTCCAAGGTCATCGGCTACCAGGCCCCCGGCGACATCCCCGTGCGCGGCAAGGGCGACGGCACCTACCCGGCCCCCGGCTGGGACTCCGCCTACCAGTGGAAGGGCTCCATCCCCTTCACCGCCCTGCCGTACAGCTACAACCCCCCGGCCGGCTACATCGTCACCGCCAACCAGGCCGTGGTCGACCCCTCGTACAAGTACCTGCTGACCAAGGACTGGGAGTACGGCACCCGGGCCAAGGAGATCACCGACCAGATCGAGGCCAAGCTCAAGAACAACGGCAGGATCTCGCCGGACGACATGCAGGAGATGCAGCTCGACAACACCGGCATCCTCGCGAAGAAGCTGGTCCCGCTGCTGCTCAAGGTGCAGATCGACGACCCGTACGTGCGCGAGGCGCAGGACCTCCTGAAGGACTGGAACTACCACCAGGACGCCGACTCCGCCGCCGCCGCCTACTACAACGGCGTCTGGCGCCAGCTGCTCAGCCTCTCCTTCGGCCAGAAGTTCCCGGCCGACCTGCGGGCCAAGGACAACTGCCTGCTGGTCCGCCGGCAGACCGACCCGACCAAGCCGGACAGCAGCACCCAGATCGTCACCGAGTGCGGCACCCGCGACCCGGGCAAGGCCCAGCCGGACGGCGGCGACCGCTGGACCGAGGTGGTGCGCCAGCAGCTGGACAAGCCCGACAGCGGCTGGTGGACGTACATCGACTCGGAGCACAAGGAGCAGAAGGGCCTGGACAACCTGCTCGCCGAGGCGATGAAGAACGCCCGTCAGGACCTCACCTCGCTGCTCAGCAAGGACGTCTCCACCTGGAGCTGGGGCCGCCTGCACAAGCTGACGCTGCGCGAGCAGACCATGGGGACCGACGACTCGTCGATCGCCTCCGGCATCGTCCACAAGCTGCTCAACCGCGGCCCGTACCGCCTCTCGGGCGGTACGGCGGCGGTCGACGCGGCCGGCTGGAACGCGGCCGCCGGGTACGAGGTGGACTGGATCCCGTCGATGCGGATGGTGGTCGACATGAGCGACCTCGACGCCTCGCGCTGGATCAACGTCGGCGGCGCCTCCGGGCACGCCTTCCACCCCAACTACAACGACCAGACCGACCTCTGGCTCGACGGCAAGCTGCTGACCTGGGCCTTCTCGCCGGACGCGGTCGAGAAGTCGGCCAAGAACAAGCTGGTGCTGACCACCGGCTGACCCGCCGCAGGACCGCGGCCCCGCCCACCCCGCACCGGGGAGGGCGGGGCCGCGGCCGTTACCGGCCCGGCGCGCCCGCGCCGAGGCGGTGCAGCCCCGACGGCGTGAGCGCCACGTCCACCGGCAGGTCGTGCGGCTCGGCCGGCACGCTCGCCAGCAGCTCGTGCTCGTACAGCAGCACCGCCAGCAGCGGCCGTACGCCGGCCCGCCCCAGCCGGGCCAGCACCCGGTCGTACGAGCCGCCGCCCCGGCCCAGCCGCAGCCCCTGCCGGTCCACCGCCAGGCCCGGCAGCAGCACCAGCTCCGCCCCGGTCACCGCCTCCGGCCCGAGCCGGCCGCCGACCGGCTCCAGCAGCCCGCGCCCGGCCGGGGCCAGCGCCCCGGGGCCCTCGTACGCGGCCCAGTCCAGGTCGTTGTCGGCCAGCAGCACCGGCAGCAGCACCCGCACCCCGCGCGCCAGCAGCGCGTCCAGCAGCGGCCGGGTGCCCGGCTCGGCGCCGACCGAGACGTAGGCGGCCACCGTGGCACCCGGCGCGGCCAGCTCCCCGGCGTGCCCGGCCAGCTCCTTCGCGGCCGCCTCGCGGACCTCCGGTGCCAGTGCGCGCCGCTGCGACAACAGCCGTGTCCTCAGCGCGCTCTTCTCGTTGTGCATGGGATCCTCCACGGCTCGATCCTCCCCAGCTCTGTGCGGGCGACGCCCAGAGCCTGACACGCGGAAGGCACCCCGATGTCCACCCCGCTGCTGGTCCAGGCCCTGGCCGCGCTGAGTGCCCCCGCGCTGGCCGGCGCCACCGCGCTCGGACTGCGACAGCGCCGCCGCGACCGGGGCGCGGCCGCCCGCGAGGCCGGGCTGCGCGAGCGCGTCGCCGGACTGGAGGCCCGCTGCGCCGAGCTGGAGCGCACCGCCTCCTGCGACCCGCTCACCGGCGTCTGGAACTACCGGCACCTCCAGCTCACCCTGGACGGGGAGATCGAGCGGGCCCGCCGCGCCGAGCAGGCCGAGCAGCAGGACGGGCCGCGCCCGGTGGCCCTGCTGCTGCTGGAGATCGCGGGCTTCGAGGCGGTCGTCGCCGAGCACGGCCGGGCCCGGGCCAACGCCGTGCTGCGCGACCTCGCCCAGCGGCTCGGCATGGAGATCCGCCGCTCGGACACGTTCGGCCGGTACAGCGGCGAGGAGTTCATGGTCGTGCTGCCGGACACCGGCGCGCAGGGTGCCGCGCAGGTCGCCGAGCGGCTGGTCTGGTCGGTCCGCCGCCACCTGCTGCTGGACTGGTCCTCCGGCCCGCGCGAGGACCGCCGCCCGCACGGCAACGGGCTGACCGCCGCCGTCGGCGTCGCGGTGCTGCCGGAGGACGGCACGCACGCCGCCGTGCTGCTCCGGGCCGCCGACCGGGCCCTGGCCGAGGCCCGGGCGGCCGGTGGGGACTGCTGGCGCGGAACGCTCTCCCCGCGGTCGCACGGCCGTCCCACCGCCGAGCACGAGCGTTCGGGAAAGGCGGGTAGTCTGTCGGCCTGTGCCGGTGGGGACACCCTCGCCTCTCCCGTCACCCCACCTCTGCCTGCCATCGTGGCCGGGCCCAGCAACGTGCTGTCACCACCGGTCCACCGCGCTCGGCCAGGCGTAAACATGCCTTAGTAAGGTAAATCGCATGACGACGACCAGCTCTCGACCGCCGGTAACCAAGGCCGTGGTCCCCGCCGCCGGACTGGGTACCCGCTTCCTCCCGGCGACCAAGGCCACTCCGAAGGAGATGCTGCCGGTCGTCGACAAGCCGGCGATCCAGTACGTCGTCGAGGAGGCCGCCGCCGCCGGGCTGTCCGACATACTGATGGTCACCGGCCGCAACAAGCGCGCCCTCGAGGACCACTTCGACCGCGCCTACGAGCTGGAGGAGCTGCTCGCCCGCAAGGGCGACCAGGACCGCCTGCGCCGGGTCCGCGAGTCCGTCGACCTGGCCAACATGCACTACGTCCGCCAGGGCGACCCCAAGGGCCTCGGCCACGCCGTCTCGGTCGCCGAGCAGCACGTCGCCGGCCAGCCCTTCGCCGTCCTGCTCGGTGACGACCTGATCGACCCGCGCGACCCGCTGCTCGCCCGCATGATCGAGGTCCAGCAGGAGCTCGGCGGCTCGGTCGTCGCGCTGATGGAGGTCGACCCCTCCCAGATCCACCTCTACGGCTGCGCCGCCGTCAAGGCCAACGGCTTCGGCGAGGACGTCTTCCAGGTGACCGACCTGGTCGAGAAGCCCGAGACCGCCGAGGCCCCCTCGAACTACGCCGTCATCGGCCGCTACGTCCTCGACCCCTCGGTCTTCGACGTGCTGCGCGAGACCCCGCCCGGCCGCGGCGGTGAGATCCAGCTCACCGACGCCCTGCGCGAGCTGACCACCCGCGCCCCGGAGACCGGCGGCCAGGTGTACGGCGTCCTCTTCAAGGGCCGCCGCTACGACACCGGTGACCGCTCGGACTACCTGCGCGCTATCGTCCGACTGGCCTCCGAGCGCGAGGACCTCGGCCCGGAGTTCCGCTCCTGGCTCCGGGAGTTCGTCGCCTCCGAGCTCCAGGACTGACCGACGACAGAGAGCGAGTGAGCCGATGACCGGGTCCACGGAGGGCAACACCACCCCCGCCGCCTGCTGCGGGGGACCCGCGGACCCGGCACCGGCCGCTCGCTCCGGTGGGCTCTGGACGGTCGACGAGCACCTCGCCGACGTCCTGGCCGCCGTCGGCCCGCTGCCCGCGATCGAGCTCCAGCTGCTCGACGCCCAGGGCTGCCGGCTCGACGAGGACGTCCTGGCCGACGGCGACCTGCCGCCCTTCGACAACAGCTCGATGGACGGCTACGCGCTCCGCACCGCCGACACCGCCGGCGCCACCGCCGAGTACCCCTCGGCCCTCGCCGTGGTCGGGGACATCGCCGCCGGCGCCGGCGACCTGCCGAAGGTCGGCCCGGGCCAGGCCGCCCGCATCATGACCGGCGCCCCCGTCCCGCCCGGCGCCCAGGCCGTCGCCCCGGCCGAGTGGACCGACGGCGGCAGCGGCAGCGGGCAGGCCGCCGACGCGATGGCCGCCGCCGTCGAGGACGAGGAGGTCCGGGTGCTGCGCCCGGTCTCCGAGGGCGCCCACATCCGCCGCCGCGGCAGCGACGTCGCCGCCGGCTCGCGGGTACTGGAGGCAGGCACCCGGCTCGGCCCCGCCCAGCTCGGCCTGCTCGCCGCGATCGGCCGGGCCACCGTGAAGGTCCGTCCGCGCCCGCGCGTGGTGGTCCTCTCCACCGGCAGCGAGCTGGTCCAGCCCGGCGAGCCGGTCGGCCCCGGCCAGATCTCCGACTCCAACAGCTTCACCCTCACCGCCGCGGCGCGGGACGCCGGCGCCATCGCCTACCGCGTCGGCGGCGTGCCCGACGACGCGGCGCGGCTGCGCGCCGTCCTGGAGGACCAGCTCGGCCGGGCCGACCTGATCGTCACCAGCGGCGGCGTCAGCGTCGGCGCGTACGACGTGGTCAAGGAGGTCTTCGAGTCCTACGGCGGGGTGGACTTCCGCCGGCTGCGGATGCAGCCCGGCAAGCCGCAGGGCTTCGGCCGGATCGGCGCCGGGGCCGACGGCTCCGGCGTGCCGCTGATGGCCCTGCCCGGCAACCCGGTCAGCGCCTACATCTCCTTCGAGCTGTTCGTCCGCCCGGTGATCCGCACCATGCTCGGCGCCGCCGACGTCCACCGCCCGGTGGTCCGGGCGCTCTGCCGGTCGGCGCTGCGCTCGCCCGCCGGCCGTCGGCAGTTCCTGCGCGGCCGGTACGACGCCGCGGCCGGCGTGGTCGAGCCGGTGGGCGGGGCCGGGTCCCACCTGGTCGGCGCGCTGGCCCGGGCGGACTGCCTGATCACCGTCCCCGAGGACGTCACCGAGCTGCCCGCCGGCAGCGAGGTGGACGTCGTCCTGCTCGGCGGCTGACCGGCCGGCGCGGCGGGCCGTCCCGCGGACACGGCCCGTCCCACGCCCCGGCCGGGACGGGGGGTACGGTAGCGCGGTATTCGACCTGCGCGCCCCCTGGAGCACCCGTGAGCACCTCACCCCCCGGCGACCGCCTCACCCACGTCGACGACCAGGGCGCGGCCCGGATGGTCGACGTCTCGGAGAAGGCCACCACCGCGCGCACCGCCGTCGCGGCCGGCCGGGTCCGGGTCTCCCCGCGCGTGGTCGAGCTGCTGCGCGGCGAGGGCGTGCCCAAGGGCGACGCCCTTGCCGTCGCCCGGATCGCCGGGATCATGGGCGCCAAGAAGACCCCGGACCTCATTCCGCTCTGCCACCCGATCGCGGTCTCCGGGGTCACGGTGGACCTCTCCGTCGCCGACGACGCGGTCGAGATCACCGCGACCGTGAAGACCGCCGACCGCACCGGCGTCGAGATGGAAGCGCTCACCGCCGTCGCGGTGGCCGGCCTCACCGTGATCGACATGGTCAAGGCCGTCGACAAGAGCGCCACCATCGAGGCCGTCCGGGTGCTCAGCAAGACCGGTGGCAAGAGCGGCGACTGGTTCACCCCGGAGGCGGGCGCGTGAGCGCGTCGGCCGGGCGGGCGCTCGCCGTCACCGTCTCCAACCGGGCCTCGGCCGGCGTCTACGAGGACAAGGGCGGCCCGCTGCTGGTGGCCGGCCTGCGCGCGATGGGCTTCACCGCCGACGGCCCCCGGGTCGTCCCGGACGGCGAACCGGTCGAGGCGGCCCTGCGGGAGGCCGTCGCGGCCGGCTACGACGTGGTGCTGACCACCGGCGGCACCGGCATCTCCCCGATGGACCTCACTCCCGAGATGACCGCCCGTGTCATCGACCGGCAGGTCCCCGGCATCGCCGAGGCCATCCGGGCCCAGGGCCGCGTGAAGGTCCCGACCTCCGCGCTCTCCCGCGGACTGGCCGGCCTCGCCGGACGTACCCTGATCGTCAACCTGCCGGGCTCGACCGGCGGCGTCAAGGACGGCCTGGCCGTCCTGGAGCCGCTGCTCGCCCACGCCGTCGACCAGCTCGGCGGCGGGGACCACCCCCGGCCCGACGCACCTGACTCCGGGAGAGCGCACTGAACGCCGGCTGGCCGGTAGAGCTCCACGAGGGGGAGGTCGTGCTGCGCCCGATCCGGGCCCGCGACCAGCGCGAGTGGCAGGAGGTCAGCCGGCGCAACCGGGACTGGCTGCGCCGCTGGGAGGCCACCGTGCCGCCCGGCCCGGCCGACCAGGGCGCCGGCCCTCGGCCGACCTACCGGCAGATGGTCCGGTTCCTGCGCGGCGAGGCCTCGGCCGGCCGGATGCTGCCCTTCGTCGTGCTCTACAAGGGGCAGCTGGTCGGCCAGCTGACCGTGGGCGGGATCACCTGGGGCTCGATGTGCTCGGCCAACGTCGGCTACTGGATCGACGAGGCGGTGGCCGGCCGGGGCATCATGCCGGCCGCGGTGGCGCTTTCGGTGGACCACTGTTTCCGCACCCTCGGGCTCCACCGGATCGAGGTCTGCATCCGTCCCGAGAACGGCCCGAGCCGGCGCGTGGTGGAAAAGCTCGGTTTCCGCTCGGAGGGAATGCGGCCCCGCTATCTGCACATCGACGGCGACTGGCGGGACCACCTGGTGTACGCGCTCACCGCCGAGGAGGTCCCCGAGGGGATGCTGGAGCGCTGGCGGGCGATCAGTTCCGGCAGGCGTCCGGGTAATTGAATATATGTTCGAAAGAAATATCGATATGGCATCGGCGTGGCGACGGACGGGCACAAATACCGGCAAAATAGTCGGAGAATCAGCTTGATCACACGACACGCCGTGCCAAATTGCTGCCAGGCCTTCCCCGGCGCCCGTACGGTGTGAAACGTGAGCAGTAGCGGCCTTATCTACGCCGTCATCGTAGGGGCCTGGGCCGCCTATCTCGTGCCGATGTGGCTCCGCAGGCAGGACGAGCTCAACGAGGCGCGCCCGACGGAACGCTTCAGCACCGCCATCCGCCTGCTGGCCGGGCGTTCGGCGCTGGAGCGGCGGGCATCCCGGGCCCTGGGCGACGAACCGCGTGACGACGAGCAGAGCAAGGACGGCCCTCCCGGACGGGACGAGGCCGCCTCCGGCGACCCCGGGAACACCCCGGCGGACGGCGAGGCGGGAGCCCCGGCGGACGGCCCGGCCGAACACCCCGTGGAGCCCCCCGCGGGGCACACGGCCGAGCGGACCGCCGAGGAGACCGCCGAGCGGCGGGCCGGGGCCGAGCGCCGGGCCCGGCTGCTGGCCCGGCGGCGCCGGATGGTCAGCGTCCTCTTCCTGGCGTTCGCGTTCGGCGCGGTCGTCGCGGCGGTGGCAGGTCTGGCCTTCCTCTGGGTCCCGGCCGTGCCGGCCGTCTTCCTCACCCTCTACATCGGCCACCTGCGGAGGCTGGAGCGCCTGCGGTACGAGGTGAAGCTCGACCGCGCCCGGGCGGCCCAGGCCGCCGAGCGGCTGCGCAAGCGCGAGCAGCGGCGCGCCGAGGCCCGGCCGGCCGAGGAGCCGCTGCCGGACGCCCCCGAGGAGCCCGTCCGCGCCCGCCCCCACCTGCGGCTCGCCACCGACCCGGACCAGGCCGACCCCGCGCCGGCCGCCACCACCGGTGCGGCCTCGGCCTCGGCCGTGGCGGAGGCGACCGAGCACGAGGAGTGGGTCGACGGCATGCGCGAGCGCGGTGCGGCCGGCCCGGACTCCTGGGAGCCCGTCCCCGTCCCGCTGCCGACCTACGTCACCGCCCCGGTGGCCCCCCGGGTCACCCGCGGCCTCGACCTGTCGGCCCCGGGAACCTGGACGGCCGGCCGCCCCACCGAGGCCCGCACCACGCCGCTCTTCGACCAGTACGCCGAAGCGCAGGCCCCCGAGACCCGCCCCCGCGCGGCCAACGAATGACCGCGCCGGGACGCCGGCCGGGACGGCGTCCCGGGGGGTGGTCACGAGCCCCCTCGGAAAGGTGCTAAAGTTTCTTCTCGTTGGGGCTGTGGCGCAGTCCGGTAGCGCACCTCGTTCGCATCGAGGGGGTCAGGGGTTCGAATCCCCTCAGCTCCACCCAACAGGAAGTCCCGCCCGATCATCAGATCGGGCGGGACTTCTGCGTTGTGGGGGAAAGGATGCCGGACGAGGGCTCAGGCGACTTCGGCGGGGCTCCGGTTGGGCGGTGTGACGATGATCACTCGGGTATGCCGGCCGCCGCGCAGGGTGCGTGGTGGACGCAGTCGTGGCCGGTGGCGCCCTCGGCGGCGAAACGGCCGGGGGCCGGCCGGGGCGGGTGCTCCGGCCGGCCCCCGGGGGGTGGGGCGGGGTCCGTCAGGGCTGGCCGGAGCCCGCGTACGGGCCCGGCTGCGGGGCCCCGGCCTGCGGCGGCACGCTGCCGTAGCGGGCCGGACGGTGGCCGCGCGGGTGGCGGGTGAGGGTGTAGCCCGCGACGCCTGCCAGGGCGGCCAGGGCGCCGCCGGCCAGGGTCCAGAACCAGCGGGTGTTCCAGCCGGAGAACCAGCCGGTGTACCAGTGCTCCTCGGGCTCCTCGGGTGTGGCCGCCTTGGCGGTCGCGGCGCCGCCTCCCGCCGGCGGGACGAGCGGGGCCTTGAGGTTGCCGCCCTCCGGCTGGGCGTTGTCCGCGTCGCCCTTGGCGGCGACGTGCAGCTGGACGGAGGCGGCGAGGCCGAGGTCGGGCTGCGGGACGTCGGAGACCGACAGGCGGACGTAGTAGGTGCCGGGCAGCGGGTCGCCGGACCACGGCTCGGCCCAGGACCGGACCTCGCGCAGGGTGCAGCTCAGCGCGAGCGAGGCCGCGGCGGGCTCGGCGGTCGCGTTCTGGGTGCCGGCGGTGCAGGACTGGCGGCGGCGCAGCCCGTCGAACACCTCGACGCTCCAGCTCTGCGGGCCGTGGCGGTCGGCCGAGGGCGCCAGGTTGACGGTCAGGCCGACCGTCGGCGTCTGGCCCTCGGAGGCGCCGAACGCCCAGTACAGGTAGTCGCCGGTGGAGGCGGAGACGTTGGCGTCCTGGCCGGCGGCGAGGTTGATGGCGGTCAGGAAGGACGTCCCGGCCTTGGTGACCGGTGCCGGGGTGCCGCTCGCGCCCGCCGTCGGGGACGGCGAGGCGGCGGAGGCAGCCGGGGCCGCGACCACGAGGGCCGGGAGCAGGGCGAGACCGGCCAGGGCGGTACGGAAAGAGGTGCGCATGGTCAGTTCTCCCGCCAGACAGCGATCCGCCAGCGTGCGATCCAGCCGAAGATCAGGCCGGTGAGCAGGCCGGCCAGGGTGAGCACCAGCAGCAGGATCCAGCCGCGGCCGAGACCCATCGCCGGGCCGTCCGGGGCGGGCGAGGCGGCGGCCAGGTCGACCGTCAGCTCCAGCGGCAGGCCGGGCTCCGCCTGGACGCCGGGCTGGGCGGCCAGCGAGTTGCTGACGACCAGGCAGACGGTCGTCTCCGGCTTGCCGCTGGGCGAGGCGGACGGCGTCGCCGACGCGTAGCCCTTGGAGTCGCCGGTGGACCAGCGCAGGCCGGCGGAGACCACGTCGGTCCGGCCGCTGCCGGCGTCGGTGCCGCGGACCAGCTCCTGGCCGGTGGCGCTGGTGGCCTGGAGCAGGACGCCGTAGTCGCGGGCCACGGCCCGGTCCACGGAGACGCTGACGGAGGCGCGCAGCTCCTGTCCGGCCTTGACCGGGACGCGGTAGACGCGGTGCTCGGAGAACTTCTCCCGGTCGCTGTAGACGCCGGGGGTCAGGACGGGGGCGCTCTCGCACTTGTCGGTGCCCGCGGTCTTGACCGGCGTCACGGTGTAGGTGTCGTTGGAGCGGTCGACCAGCTGCTTCACCTTGTCGGTGAGCTGCTCCTGGGTGCGCACGTCGGTGTAGGTGCCGCCGGTCGCGTTGGCGATGCAGAGCAGCTGCTGGCGGGTCTTGTCGTCGTGCGCCAGGCCCAGGGTGTCGACCACCAGGTGGATGCCCTGGGCGGCCAGCTCGCGGGCCACGTCGCACGGGTCCGGCGGGGCGCAGGAGTCCTCGCCGTCGGTGATCAGCACCACCCGTCGGGTGGTCTCGCCCTTGCCGAGGTCCTGGGCGGCGCCGCGCAGGGCGAGGCCGATCGGGGTCCAGCCGGTCGGGCGCAGGGTCGCGACGGCGGTCTTGGCCTCGACCTTGTTGGTCTTGCCGACCGGGAACAGCTGCTTGGTGTCCTGGCAGCCCTGGGCCTTGTCGTCGCCGGGATAGTTGGCGCCCAGGGTGCGGATGCCGAACTCGGTTTCCGCGGGAAGGGCGTCGATCACCTCGTTGAGGGATTGCTGGGCCACCGCGATGCGGCTCTTGCCCTGGATGTCGGTGGCCCGCATGGAGCCACTGACGTCCAGGACGAGGTCGACCCGGGGGGCTTCCTTGCCGGCGGCGGCGCCGGCTGATGGTTCGTCGGCATGGGCGGGCAGGCCGCTGAGCAGCGCACCGCCTGTTATCGCCAGGGCGGCCAGCAGGCTGCCGAGCCTGGCCTTCGGTCGTCGTCCGGTAGTCACCCGGCAGATCCTAGGGATCATCAGTTCGCCGTGGCCAACGAGGTCCGGTGCGCGGCCGGCCGGGAACCGGCGTGAACTCCCGGGCGCCGGTGGGTGATCGGACGCCGGGCGCGGGCTGGTGCGCCCGGTGGGGTGGCGGCGGCGTGCGGGGGCCGTTTCCGGGCGGGCTCGGGGAGATCTACGGGTAATCCGGAACACACCGGGTGGAAGAGCCAATACATATGGATAGTGCTCGTTAGGGTGACGAACGGGTCATGGGTGCTTCCGTGACGGTGCGCCCTCCCGGCCGGTACGTCCGACTGATTGGAAGGACCAGCACGTGAGCAACCTCTTCGCGATCGCCTACCCGGATCTGGCCACCGCCCGGGCGGTGCGCAACGAGGCGGTCGGACTGCAGAAGCGGAAGCTGATCGACCTGGAGGACGCGGTCGTCGTCGAGCGCCGCGAGGACGGCCGGATCAAGCTGCACCAGCAGGTCAGCACCACGGGCGCGGGAGCCGCCTCCGGGGCGCTCTGGGGCGGGGTGATCGGCCTGCTGTTCTTCATGCCGTTCCTCGGCGCGGCGGTCGGCGGTGCCACGGGCGCCGCGGTGGGCGCCTCCACCGACATCGGGGTGGACGACAACTTCATGCGCGAGGTCGGCGAGCACCTCCAGCCGGGCACCGCCGCCGTCTTCCTGCTGGTCCGCAAGGCCACTGCGGACAAGGTCCTCCCGGCACTGGCCCGTTACGGGGGGAAGATCATCCAGACCTCGCTCTCCGCCGCGGCGGAGGCCGAGCTGAAGGCGACCGTCGAGGCGTCCCGGCCACAGCCCGCTCCGGTCTCCGCCTGAGCCGCCGGCCTCCTGACCAGCCGCTCACGTCGGGGCGGACGGGCGCTGCCGCCCGTCCGCCCCGATCGCCGTCCTCCGACGGCCCCGCCCCCGCACCACCACCGCAGCAGGGACACCAGGACGGTCCGTGGCGACATCCTCCGCCGTGACGAGAGGCTCCGGCCGGCTGCGCCGGACGGTGCCGACCCGGCGCAACACCGAGCTCGTGCTGGTCCTGGCCGCCGTGCTGACCGCCGTCTACGGCTACGCCGAGGTCGGCGTCAACATCGACGGCACGGTGCCCGCCGACGCGGCCGAGTACGGTGGCGCGCTCGGCGTGCTCGCACTGCTGGCACACGCCGCGGTCCGCTGGAAGGCGCCGTACGCCGACCCGCTGCTGCTGCCGATCGGCGTGCTGCTCAACGGGATCGGCCTGGTCGTCATCTACCGCCTGGACCGGGCCACGGGGGGCGGCGGCGCGGCGCCCACCCAGCTGCTCTGGTCCACTCTCGGGGTGGGCCTGTTCATCGCCGTCGTCCTGCTGCTGCGCGACCACAAGCGGCTGCAGCGCTACGCGTACATCGGCGCGCTGGTGGCCCTGGTGCTGCTGGTGCTGCCGGTCTTCTTCCCGCCGGTGTACGGGTCGCGGATCTGGATCACGATCGGGCCGCTCTCCTTCCAGCCGGGGGAGTTCGCCAAGATCCTGCTGGCGGTCTTCTTCGCCGCCTACCTGGCGGTGCACCGGGACGCGCTGGCGCTGACCGGCCGCCGGGTCCTCCGGTTCCAGCTGCCGCGCGGGCGGGTGCTCGGACCGGTGCTGCTGATCTGGGCGGCCTTCGTCGGCGTCCTCGTCCTGGAGACCGACCTCGGCACCTCGCTGCTCTTCTTCGGCCTCTTCGTGGTGATGCTCTATGTGGCCACCGCGCGCAGCGGCTGGATCGCGATCGGGCTGTTCCTGGCCGCAGTGGCGGCGGTCGGGGTCGGCCGGCTCTCGCCGCACGTGCACAGCCGGGTCGGCGACTGGCTGGACCCGCTCGGCTCGATCGCCGCCGGCCGGGGCGCCAACCAGATCGCCCAGTCGTTGTTCGCCTTCGCCTGGGGAGGTGAGCTGGGCACCGGACTCGGCAACGGGCACTCCGTACTGATCGGCTTCGCCGCCAAGTCCGACTTCATCCTGGCCACCATCGGCGAGGAGCTCGGCCTGACCGGGCTGACGGCGGTCCTCCTGCTGTACGCCCTGCTGGTCTCCCGGGGGTTCAGGACCGGCATCGCGCTGCGGGACCCGTTCGGACGGCTGCTGGCGATCGGGCTGGCCGCGATCGTCGGCCTCCAGGTGTTCGTGGTGGCCGGAGGGGTGCTGGACCTCATCCCGCTGACCGGGATGACGCTGCCGTTCGTCGCACAGGGCGGCTCCTCGGTGGTGACCAACTGGATCATCGTCGCGCTGCTGGTGCGCATGAGTGACCTCGCGCGGCGGCCGGTGGCGGGGGAGGCCTGATGGCGCTGAACGGGGGAGAGGGCCGCGGCAGGGGCAACGGGCCGCAGGGCCTGCCCGGGATCTCGGTCACCGGGCGCCGGGCGGGCACCTTCTGCCTGCTGCTGATCGTGGCGCTCTGCGTCCAGGCCACCCGGGTACAGGTGTTCCGGGCCGAGGAGCTGAACCGCAACGAGGCCAACCAGCGGCTCACCATCGAGCGCTACTCCCAGCCGCGCGGCAACATCCGGGTCGGCGCCGACAGCATCACCGGCTCCGAGCCGACCGGCGGCCGGTACGACTACAAGCGCACCTACACCGACGGGCCGCTGTACGCGGCCGTCACCGGGTACTCCTCCCAGGCGTACGGCAACACCCAGCTGGAGGGGACCGAGGACGACCTGCTCTCCGGCACCGACAGCCGGCTGGCGAGCTGGGCCGTCTGGGACGCCATCGCCCGGAAGCAGAACCCCGGCGGCGACGTCCACACCACCATCGACCGGGCGGCCCAGCAGGCCGCGGTGCGCGGGCTCGGGGACCAGAAGGGCGCGGTCGCCGCGATCGAGCCCGCCACCGGCCGGATCCTGGCGCTGGCCAGCACCCCCTCGTACGACCCGGGGAGCTTCGCCGGTTCCTCCGCCGCCGACCAGGAGGCCTGGAACAGGCTCCAGGCCGACCCCGACCAGCCGATGCTCAACCGGGCGCTGCGCCAGACCTACCCGCCCGGTTCGACCTTCAAGGTGGTCACCGCGGCGGCCGCGCTGCAGAACGGCGTGGTCAGCGACATCGACGCGCCGACCGACGCGCCCTACCCGTACGTGATGCCGGGGACCACCACGCCGCTGGTCAACGACACGACGGCCTGCGACGAGCCCGGGCAGTCGCTGGACACCGCCATGGTCCACAGCTGCAACAGCACCATGGGCTACCTCGGGGTGCAGGTCGGGCTGGAGGGGATGGTCTCGACGGCCGAGGCCTTCGGCTTCAACGACGCGAGGCTGGACGTCCCCGTCCGCCCGGCGCGCTCCAACTTCGACACCAGCATGAACCCGTCCCAGCTGGCGCTCTCCTCGATCGGCCAGTTCGACACCGCGGCCACCCCGCTGGTGATGGCGATGGTCGCGGCCGGGGCCGCCAACAACGGCACCGTGATGCATCCACAGCTTGTGGACAGGCTGACCAGGAGCGACGGCACCACCGTGCAGTTGATGCGGCCGGAGGCCTACCGGCAGGCGATGAGCCCGGCGGTGGCCGGGCAGGTGCGGAAGCTGATGACCGACGTGGTGGAGAACGGCACCGGGCGCAGCGCCCGGATCGGCGGCGCGGAGGTCGGCGGCAAGACCGGCACCGCCCAGCACGGGGTGGACAACTCCGGGACGCCGTACGCCTGGTTCATCTCGTGGGCCCGGCCGGCCGGCTCGGACGCCGTACCGCCGGTGGCCGTCGCCGTGGTGATCGCGGACAGCGACGCCACGGACGTCACGGGCGGCGGCCTGGCCGCCCCGGTCGCCCGCTCGGTGATGCAGGCCGTCCTGGGGCGCTGAGCGCGAGGAAGACGGTCCTGACCTGCGGCTTAGCCGCCCGGTGGAAGATCCGCCGTTTGCGAAGTGTCCGGTTTGTACATGCTGATGCGACGATTCGTACAATGCGCGCGGTGTGACTGTTCGTTTGCGACACTGGTGCTTTCGCGGGGTACTGTCCCATGTTTGTTCGGTTGGTCCTTGATGTCACCCCACGGCGTCTCGAGTGGCCGGCCGCTAGGACACCCTCCCCCGCCTAGAAGGAACGTCGTTTTGGCCAGCAACACCCTCGGCGCGCGTCTGCTGCGACGCAAGCCCGTCTCCACCCTGATCGCCGAGAGCGAGGGCCACGACGCCCTCCCCGCCGGTGCGCCCGAGGAGGGCGGACGCTCCGGCATCCACCTGCGGCGTTCGATCGGCCTCTGGCAGCTGTCCTCGATCGGCATCGGCGCCACCATCGGCACCGGCATCTTCTTCGTCCTCAGCGCCGCGGTGCCGTCGGCGGGCCCGGCCGTGATCCTGTCCTTCGTGATCGCCGCGGTCACCGCCGGCCTCACCGCGCTCTGCTACGCCGAGATGGCGTCCGCGATCCCGGTCTCCGGCTCCTCGTACTCGTACGCCTACGCCACCCTCGGCGAGGGCGTCGCGTTCGCGGTCGGCATCTGCCTGCTGATGGAGTACGGCGTCTCCGCCTCCGCGATCGCGGTGAGCTGGGCCGAGTACCTGAACAAGTTCCTCGACCTGGCCTTCGGGGCGAAGATCCCCGAGGCGCTCTCCGGCGCGCCGGACGGCACCCACTGGTTCAACCTGCCGGCGCTGATCCTGGTCGCGATGGTCTGCTTCCTGCTGATCCGCGGCGTGAGCGAGTCGGTGAAGGTCAACGCGGCCATGGTGGGCATCAAGATCCTCATCCTGCTGCTCTTCATCGGCGTCGCCCTGACCGGCTTCCACTCCGGCAACCTGACCCCGTTCATGCCGCTCGGCATCGGCGGCGTCCAGGTCGCGGCCTCCAGCATCTTCTTCTCGTTCATCGGCCTGGACGCCGTGTCCACCGCCGGGGAGGAGGTCAAGAACCCGCGCCGGACCCTGCCGCTGGCGATCATCATCTCGCTGGTCGTGGTCACCCTGCTGTACATCCTGGTCGCCCTGGCCGGCATCGGCGCCCAGCCCTGGCAGAAGTTCGACGGCCAGGAGGCCGGCCTCGCCCAGATCCTGCAGGACATCACCGGCCAGAGCTGGCCCGCGATGGTCTTCGCGATCGGCGCGATCATCTCGATCTTCTCCATCACCCTCGTGGTGATCTACGGCCAGACCCGCATCCTGTACTCGATGGGCCGCGACGGCATGCTGCCCAAGCGCTTCGCCCAGCTCTCGCCGCGCACCGGCACCCCGGTCTGGAACACCCTCGTGGTCGGCGTCGGCGTCGGCGCGCTGGCCGCCTTCATCCCGCTGGAGAAGCTGGCCGACATCACCAGCCTCGGCACGCTGATCGCGTTCTCGGTGGTCTCCATCGGCGTGATCATCCTGCGCCGCACCCAGCCCGACCTGCCGCGCGGCTTCAAGGTGCCCGGCTACCCGGTCGTCCCGCTGGTCAGCGTCGCCTTCTGCATCTACCTGATCACCGGCCTGCACGCCGACACCTTCGAGGCCGGCGGCGTCGCCCTCGCGATCGCCGTCGCCGTCTATTTCGGCTACAGCATCAAGCACTCCAAGCTGGAGCGCGCCGAGCAGCCCGCCGTGGCCGACGCCCCGGCCGACACCAAGGCCGGCTGAGCATCGCGGACACCCGTGGACGGGGCCGCCGGACGGTGACGACACCCCGGCGGCCCCGTTCGTCCCTGGGGACACTCGCTCCGCGGACATGGCGACAGGGCCCGGCCCCCACCCATAACCTTCCACCATGGTGAGCACCCGCACGCCCGGCCACACCCGCCCGCGCGGCCGCTTCACCGGCCGTGGCGGGGCGTCCGTCCCGCCCGCAGCGGCCGGACCACCGACCGGACGCGACCGATCGCGCCGCCGCCTTCCCGCCCCGCCGTTCCCCCGTCAGCGTGGTGACGGCATGCCTCCGCCACCGCCCGATCGGCTGAACCCGGCCCGGCTCGCCTCGCTGCGCCGCGTCCAGTTCCTCGGCTGCCTGATCGCCGCCGGCTGGGCCGCGGCCTTCCCGCTCGTCTCCGACCTGCCCAACCAGCGGCTGTGGGGCACCGTCGCGGCCCCGGCCTACGTCCTCGCCGGGCTGTTCTGCCTGGTCCTGCCGCGCCGGTTCGCGGCCCGTGCGGCGGCCGGGGCCGCCCTCCTGGGCGCCGTCCTGGTGCCCCTCGCGCTGCTGGCCCTGCAGGGCCGCCACCAGTCCGAGGTGATGGTGGTCGAGCGCTCGGCCCACCTGCTGCTCACCACCGGCAGCCCGTACCTGCCGCACCCGGTGGTGGTCACCGACTACAACCCCTACCTGCCGGCCATGACCCTGTTCGGGATGCCGCGCGCCCTGGTGGGCAACGGCAACCCGGTGGCGCAGGTGGCCGGGGACGCCCGGATCTGGTTCGCGCTGGCCTTCCTGGCCTGTCTGCTGGCCAGCTGGCGGCTGCTGCGGCCCTCCCGGGACCGCGCCCCGCTGCTGCCGCTGGCCGTGCTCACCGCCTCGCCGCTGATCGCGCTCGCACTGGTGGTCGGCGGGGTGGACCTGCCGTTGATCGGGGTCTGTTGCCTGGCGATGGCACTGGCCGAGCGGGACCGCACCATCGGGGCCGGGCTGGTCCTGGCGCTGGCCTGCACCCTGAAGTGGACGGCCTGGCCGGCGCTGCCGGTGGCCGTGCTGCTGCTCTGGCGGCTGTACGGGCGGCGGCCCGCCGCCCGGGCCGGGCTGACCGCGCTGGGCACGGGCCTGGCGGTGATCCTGCCCTCCGCGCTGGCCCGGGCGGACGCGCTGCGCGAGCAGGTGGTGCGGTTCCCGCTGGGGCTGACCGCTATCCAGACGCCGGCCGGCAGCCCGCTGCCCGGCAAGGTGCTGGCCGGGTTCGGGCCGACGGGGCACACCGTCTCGCTGGTGCTGATGACGGTCGGCGGGCTGGGGGTGGCGATCTGGCTGGTGGCCCGGCCGCCGGTCTCCGCCATAGCCGCCGCCGACCTGCTGGCCGCGGGGCTGGCGATCGCGTTCATGCTGGCGCCGGCCGGGCGGTTCGGGTACCTGGCGCTGCCGGTGGTGCTGCTGATCTGGCCGCGGCTGGCGGCCCGGCGGTGGAGCGGGCGCAGGCCCGTTCCGGCGGGCTGCCTGCTGGCCCGGCCGGAGCCGGTCCTGCCCCGGGGCTGACCGGGGCAGGACCAAGCCGGACGGGCAGGACCAGGCAGGACCGAGCCGGACCAGGCAGGACGGGCAGGGCGGGGCCGGGGTCAGCGGTTGCCGGCCGCCTTGATGACGGAGGCGACGGCCGGACCGGCCGCGTCGGCGCCGTGGCCGCCGCCCTGGACCTCGGCGGCGATGGCCAGGTTGCCCCGGTAGGCGGTGAACCAGCTGTTGGTGGTCTCGACGCCGGTGGCCTCCGCCGAGCCGGTCTTGGCGCCCGCGTTGTCCGAGATCCCGTTCATCACGGCCTTGGCGGTGCCGTCCTTGGCGGTGGCCGCCATCATCGCCTTCAGCTTGGCGTCGGCGTCCGGGGAGAGGGTGCGGGCGGCCTTCTGCTGCGGCAGGTCGGCGACCAGGATCGGCTGCTTGAACTCGCCGCTCTGCACGGTGGCCGTGATCGAGGCGATGGCCAGCGGGTTCATCTGGATCTTGCCCTGGCCGATGGACTGCATGGCCTGCTCGTCCTTGTTGGCGCCCGGGTCCGGCACCCGGCCGTCGGTGTTCGGCAGGCCGGTCTTCCACTCCAGGCCGATGCCGTAGATGTCCTTGGCGGTGGAGGTCAGCCCGCCCGGCTTGATGCTGGCCAGGCCCTGGTCGATGAAGGCGGTGTTGCAGGAGATCATGAAGTCCTGCTGGAGCGTGTTGGTCGGGTAGGCGTCCGGGAAGGAGTTCGGGATCGCCTTCGGGTTGCTGCTCTTCACCGGGCACGGGACCACGGTGTCCGGGTTGACGCCCGCCTCCAGCAGGGCCGTCGAAGTGACGATCTTCATCGTCGAGCCGGGGGCCAGCAGGCCGAGGAAGGCCCGGTTCTGGCCGGTGGCGGGCGCGTTGGCGAACGCCAGCACCTGGCCGGTGCTCGGCTCGATGGCGACGATCGAACCCTGCTTGCCGCCGAGGTCGGTCATCGCCTTCTCGGCGGCGGCCTGGAGCCCGTTGTCGATGGTCACCTTGAACGGCTTGGCCGGCTTGGGCTCGACGATGGTGAACAGCTTGTCGGTGGCGCCCTTGCCGTCCGCGGTGGAGATGACCACACCGCTGCCCGCGTCGCTCTGGTCCTGGGCCGGCTGGAGCTTGCGGGCGTTGTCCTGGAGGGTGGCGAGCAGCGTCGGGGTGAGCGAGGCGCCCTGCAGCGCCTTGCCGTTGCGGTCGACCACGTTGCCGGGCGGGGCGAAGACCGGCTGGGTGGAGATCACCTCGCCCGCGCCCAGGTGCGGGTGGATCACCGACGGCGCCCAGTGCACGGCCGGGGTGTTGTCGCTCATCTTCACGACACTCAGGAAGCCGAGGTAGTCCCACACCCGGTTGGTGCCCTCGAACTCGGCCCGGGCCTTGAAGCCCATCAGCACGCCTGCCGGGGCCGGGGAGGCCGGGGCGGAGGCGGACGGCGAGTCGGTGCCCGCCGCGGACGGCGTCGCCGCGGCGGAGGGCGAGCCGGTGGGCTTGGCACCGGGCGAGGGGGTGCCCGTCGCGGAGGCGAACGCGGCGGCGGTGGCCGGGCCGGACGGCGCGAGGGTCAGCCCGCTCGGCTTCACCTGGTCCTTGAAGGCGGTCAGCGCGGTGGTCGCCGCCGCCGGGTCGTCGGTCAGCCCGGCCGCCTTGGCGAGGTCACCGGCGGCCCAGGCCTCCAGGAAGTCCTTGGCACCGGCCGTCGCCTGCTCGGCGCTGGGAGGCTCGGCCACCACCGTGCGGGCCTTCTTGCCCTGCGGTGCGTCCGAGTCCGAGCCGCCGACGAGGCTGTACGCCCCGTACCCGCCGCCCGCGAGCACGGCGAGGGACACGCCGGTGATGATGCCGATCTTCGCGCCACTGCGCATGGTGCTCTTCCCCCAAGGGTCTGGCGACTGGCCGCTGCCGGAGGTGGCCGGAAAGCGCGTTCGGTCCTCAGCCTAGGCAGAGGTTTTCCGTGCGCCGACGAAATGCCCGGGTCTTGTGACGGATCTGGTACGTGTTGCGCACCACCCCGCCACGGTCCCCGCGCTCAGATCCAGGTGTTGAACCACATCCGCCTGCGCCAGTCGTCCATCGGAATCGTCTCCCCCGTGAACAGGGGGTAGAAGAAGAGAAAGTTCCACACGATCAGCAGCACCAGGAGGCCGGCCGCCGTCGAGCCGATGATCCGGCGGTCCCGGGACGCCCCGGGCGGGCCGATCAGGGCGCCGACCAGCATGGTGACCGCGAGCACCAGGAACGGCACGAAGGCCACCGCGTAGAAGAGGAAGATCGTCCGCTGCTGGTAGGCGAACCAGGGCAGGTAGCCCGCGGCCAGGCCGCAGAGCACGGCGCCGGCCCGCCAGTCCCGCCGGGCGGCCCAGCGCCAGAGGCAGTACACCAGCGCCACCACGCCGGTCCACCAGAGCAGCGGGGTGCCGATGCCCAGCACCTCGCGGGCGCACTCGCTCACGGTGCAGCCGGCCTGGCCCTGCTTGGGGGACTCGTAGAAGAAGGAGACCGGGCGGCCCACCACCAGCCAGCTCCACGGGTTGGACTGGTAGGTGTGCGGGTCGCTCAGGTGGGTGTGGAACTCGTAGACCGTCGAGTGGTAGTGCCAGAGCGCCCGCAGGCCCTCCGGTATCCAGCCGTAGTCGCTGTCCCGGCCGACCGCCCAGTCCCGGCCGTAGCCGCCCTTGCCGGGGACCGTGCTGCTGGCGAACCAGCCCCACCAGGAGGTGACGTAGACGACCACGGAGACCACGACGACCGATACGAAGGCCGGCACGACGTCCCGGACCAGCGTCCACAGGTACGGCCGGCCCGCCCCCGCCAGGCGGCGCGCGCCCGCGTCCCAGAGCACCGTCAGCACGCCGAACGCGGCCGCCACGTAGAGGCCGCTCCACTTGGTCGCGCAGGTCAGGCCGACGCAGACGCCGGCCGCGATCCGGTACGGGCGCCAGCCCAGGTTCAGCCGCTGGGCGGCCGCCGCGTCGGCGACGCCGACGAGCCGTTCGGCGATCCGGGCCCGGGTGCGGTCACGGTCCAGCAGCAGGAAGCCGAAGGCGGCGAGGATCCAGAACATCACCACCAGGTCCAGCAGGGCCGACCGGCTGAGCACGAAGTGCAGGCCGTCCACGGAGAGCAGCAGCCCGGCCACGCAGCCCAGCAGGGTCGAGCGGAACAGCCGGCGGGCGATCCGGGCCACCATCAGGACGGAGAGCGTGCCGAGCAGTGCCACCGCGAACCGCCAGCCGAACGGGTTCATGCCGAACAGCTGCTCGCCGAAGCCGATGATCCACTTGCCGACCGGCGGATGGACCACGTAGCTCGGGTCCGGCCGGTAGGGCACCGGCGCGCCCGCGATGATCTGCTCGTTGGCGCCGTCCGGCCAGCTGATCTCGTAGCCGCCGTGCCAGAGCGCGTAGGCGTCCTTGGCGTAGTACGTCTCGTCGAAGATGACCGCGTTCGGCTGCCCGAGGCCGCTGAACCGCAGGAGCCCGGCGAACAGCGCCACCACGAGCGGGCCGATCCAGCCCGCCCAGCGGCAGAGCCAGGACCAGAGGGCCTCCGGCAGGGCTATGCCGAGCCGCAGCAGCAGCGGCGAGGGCGCGACCCGGTCCGGCGTCACCCCCGGGCCGTCCGGCATCGGCGGCACCAGCCGCTCGGCGAGCGGGGCCTGCGGCGGCGGCGCGTAGCCGTACCGGGACAGGCCGGACAGCCAGGCCGGACGCCCGGACCGCGGCTGCCCGGGCCGGGGAGCGCGCGGGGACGGGACGGCGGGGGACGGCTGGTCCGTCAGGACAGGCACGCCGACGCCACCCTGCGTGCTGTGGTCTGTACCAGTAGGCGTCTCTGCCGCCGTGTCGCCGTTCATCCGCCACATCGTAGGGGCGGTTCCCACCAGGGGAACGGCTCCCTCCGAAGCTGCCCGAATCGTCACCAAAAGCACCGGGGGCGCCGTTGCTGGAAGGATGGGGCACGTGACAGGAGTACTGGTACTGGCAGGCACCCCCATCGGCGACGTCTCGGACGCCCCGCCCCGGCTGCTCAACGAGCTCGCCACCGCGGACGTGATCGCGGCCGAGGACACCCGGCGGCTGCGCCGCCTCACCCAGGCGCTCGGGGTGACCCCGGCCGGGCGGGTCGTCTCCTACTTCGAGGGCAACGAGGTCGGCCGCACCCCCGAACTGGTCGAGGCGCTGCTCGGCGGAGCCCGGGTGCTGCTGGTCACCGACGCCGGGATGCCCTCGGTCTCCGACCCCGGCTACCGGCTGGTGGCCGCCGCCGTCGCCGCCGACGTCAAGGTGACCGCGGTGCCCGGGCCGTCCGCCGTCCTCACCGCGCTGGCGCTCTCCGGCCTGCCGGTGGACCGCTTCACCTTCGAGGGCTTCCTGCCACGCAAGACCGGTGACCGGGCCCGCCAGCTCGCCACCGTCGCCGCCGAGCCGCGCACCATGGTCTTCTTCGAGGCCCCGCACCGGATCGCGGAGGCGCTGGCGGCGATGGCCGAGGCGTTCGGCGCGGACCGGCCCGCCGCCGTCTGCCGCGAACTGACCAAGACCTACGAGGAGGTCAAGCGCGGCCCGATCGGCGAGCTGGCCGCTTGGGCGGCCGACGGCGTCAAGGGCGAGATCACCGTGGTCGTCGCGGGCGCCCCGCCGGCCGCCCCGCAGGAGCTGACCCCGGCCGAGCTGGCCCGCCTGGTGGCCGTCCGGGAGGAGGCCGGCGAGCGGCGCAAGGAGGCCATCGCGGCCGTCGCGGCCGAGCTCGCGCTGCCCAAGCGGGACGTCTTCGACGCCGTGGTCGCGGCCAAGAACGCGGCGGTGGCGAAGCCCTGAACACCGGGGGTGCCGCGGTCTGCGAGGACGCGTACCTTGGAGAGAAGGCCCCGGGTAAACACCCTTTGAGCTGAAGCTTTGGCCGTGGTTTGGGGAGCGGACCCACCCTTTCGTATAGGGATCCCCAATCCGCGTCCAAGACTTCACAAGACGGGCATCGGCCGGGGCGTTCCGGGCATTTCCTGGTTTGGAAAGACCCAGCCGGGCGAGCGTCCGGCGGGCGCTGGGAGACGGCTATGAGCGAGACGATCGGTAGCCCTCGTGGTGGTAACGCGCTGAGCGACCCCGGCCTGACCGGCCGGCCGCACTCTCCCGTGGAGACCGTCCGGGAGGCCTACTCCTTCGCGTGCCTGAGCTGCGGGTACGGCTGGGAGCAGGCGTACGACATCGAGCACCACGTGGCCCGGGACGGGCACGTCGCGTTCGAGTACCACGCCAACGGTGTCCGGGTGCCGTCCCCGCTGCTCAAGCCGACCTGCCCGGGGTGCGGTGGCCACACCGTCCGGATCATGCGCGAGGGCCGGGTGACCGTCGCCGACCAGCCCTGGCACCACGCCCCCGGCTTCTCGGCGCACGCCGAGCCCGCCGGGGCCCCGGCGGCCGCCCCCGCGGACGCGGGCGAGCCCCGGCCGCGCGGGCGCCTGGCCCGGCTCTGGTCGCGGCTGACGGGCTGACCACCTCGGTGGCGACGGGCTGACCACCCCCGTGGTGGCGGGGCCGTCCGGGAGGTGGCGGGACCGCCGGTGACGGGGCCGCACGCCGGGGAAACCCGGTCGAGGGCGGCCCCCGCACGCGATTAAGCTTTCCGACCATGGCGGCCACTGCAGAGCACAGCACCACCGGGGGCACGACCCCGGCGTACTACGTTTCCACCCCGATCTACTACGTCAACGATCGCCCGCACCTGGGCCACGCCTACACCACCGTGGCGGGTGACGTGCTGACCCGCTGGCACCGCCAGCGCGGCGAGAAGGTCTGGTACCTGACCGGCACCGACGAGCACGGCCAGAAGATCCTGCGGACCGCCGAGGCCAACGGGGTCAGCCCGCAGGAGTGGTGCGACAAGCTGGTCGAGGAGGCGTGGAAGCCGCTCTGGCAGCACCTCGACATCGCCAACGACGACTTCATCCGCACCACCCAGCAGCGGCACACCGACCGGGTGCAGGAGTTCGTCCAGGACCTGTACGACAAGGGCGAGATCTACAAGGGCGGCTACTCCGGCCCGTACTGCGTCGGCTGCGAGGAGTACAAGCTCCCGGCCGAGCTGCTCGACGGCGCCACCGAGGGCGAGAAGCTCTGCCCGATCCACAAGAAGCCGGTCGAGTGGCTGGAGGAGGAGAACTACTTCTTCCGCCTCTCCGCCTACGGCCCGAAGCTGCTGGAGTTCTACGCCGCCAACCCCGGCTTCATCGCGCCCGAGTCCGCCCGCAACGAGGTGCTCCGCTTCGTCGAGCAGGGCCTCCAGGACCTCTCGATCTCCCGCTCCACCTTCAACTGGGGCGTGCCGCTGCCCTGGGACGACAAGCACGTCCTGTACGTGTGGGTGGACGCCCTGCAGAACTACATCACCGCCGCCGGCTACGGCAGCGACCCGGAGCGCTTCGCCGAGCTCTGGCCGGCCTCCGTGCACCTGGTCGGGAAGGACATCCTGCGGTTCCACGCCGTGATCTGGCCGGCCATGCTGATGGCCGCGGGCCTGCCGCTGCCCAAGCGGGTCGTCGCCAACGGCTGGCTGATGGTCGGCGGCGAGAAGATGTCCAAGTCCAACCTGACCGGCATCGCGCCCACCGACCTCACCTCGCACTTCGGCGTGGACGCCTACCGCTACTACTTCCTGCGGGCGATCCCGTTCGGCACCGACGGCTCGTTCTCCTGGGAGGACTTCACCGCCCGGTACACCTCCGAGCTGGCCAACGACTTCGGCAACCTGGCCTCCCGGGTGGCGGCCATGGTCGGCAAGTACTTCGACGGGACCCTGCCGGCCTCCGCCGCGCACGGTGACGCCGAGCAGGCCGTCGCCGACGGGCTGGTCAGGGCCGCCGAGACGGCCGACCGGAAGATCGGCGAGGAGCTGGACTTCGCCGGCGGCATCGCCGCGGTCTTCGAGTTCGTCAAGCAGGTCAACGGCTACCTCACCGAGCAGGAGCCCTGGAAGGTCGCCAAGACCGCGTCGTCGGAGGGGGAGGGCTCCGAGGAGGGCCGGGCCCGCCTCGCGACCATCCTCTACACCGCCGCCGAGGCGCTGCGCGCCACCGCCGTCCTGCTCAACCCGGTGATGCCCGCCACCGCCGAGAAGCTCTGGGACTCGCTGGGCGCCGACGCCGCCGGCCTCGGCGCACTGTCCGCGCAGACCATCGCCACCGTGGCGGACTGGGGCCGGCTGCCCGCCGGCGCCACCGTCACCAAGGGCGAGATCCTGTTCCCGCGCCTGGAAGAGAAGCCGGCCTCCTGATGCCGAAGAAGGACGACAACCGGTCGACGCCGCCGCCACTGCCCGCCCCGCTGGCGGTGGCGGTCGCCGACTCGCACACCCACCTGGACATGCAGTCCGGCACCCCCGCCGAGGGCCTGGCGCGCGCGGCGTCGGTCGGCGTCACCACCGTCGTCCAGGTGGGCTGCGACGTGCCCGGCTCGCGCTGGGCC
Organism: Streptomyces sp. CB01881; assembly: GCF_002953255.1. GTDB lineage: Bacteria > Actinomycetota > Actinomycetes > Streptomycetales > Streptomycetaceae > Kitasatospora. Next base: position 5,918,905 of record NZ_CP026498.1, on the reverse strand, counting down.
GCCGACCTGGCGGCCCAGTTCGAGCAGGTGCACGCGGCCGTCGCCCTGCACCCCAACGAGGCCCCGCGGATCTACCTCGGCGACCCCGACGGCTGGTCCGGGCAGCAGCGCCCGGCTGGCGGCGCCGCCGCACTGGACGCCGCCCTCGCCGAGATCGACGCGCTCGCCGCACTGCCGCAGGTCCGCGCCGTCGGCGAGACCGGCCTCGACTACTTCCGCACCGGCCCCGAGGGCGTCGAGATCCAGAAGGAGTCGTTCCGCCGCCACATCGAGATGGCCAAGCGGCACGGCAAGGCCCTGGTCATCCACGACCGCGACGCCCACGACGACGTCATCGCCGTCCTGCTGGAGGAGGGCGCCCCCGAGCGGACCGTCTTCCACTGCTACTCCGGCGACGCCGCGATGGCCAAGACCTGCGCCGAGCACGGCTGGTACCTCTCCTTTGCCGGCCCGGTCACCTTCAAGGCCAACCAGCCGCTGCGCGACGCCCTCGCCGCCACCCCGCTCGACCGCGTCCTGGTCGAGACCGACGCCCCCTTCCTCACCCCGCACCCCTACCGCGGCCGCCCCAACGCCCCGTACCTGATCCCGGTCACGGTGCGGTCGATGGCCGACACCCTGGGCCTGCACGAGGACGAGCTCGCCACGGCCATCGCGGCGAACACGGCGAGGGCGTTCGGGTACTGATCCGGCCGAACGGACATCGGTCGAACGGATATCGGGTCACGCTGAAACGATTCGGCACCCTCGCCGTAGTGCGACGCTGGCTAGCATGAGTGCAGTGAGGGAGGTGGCGATGACCGCTGAGCCGATCGACTGGATGCATCCGCCGTCCCAGGGCTGGACGTACGAGCAGGTCAAGGAACTCGACCTGCCGTTCGAATGGGATCTGGTGGACGGAGTGATTGTGGTCCGGGGGCAGACGAACTTCTGGCACGACCAGGTGCGCACCGGGTTGGACCGCGCGCTCTTCGGCGCCCGGGTGGCGCCGTACGCCGTCATCACCGAGCGTTGCGTCCTGGTCGACGAGTACAACCCCGTCAAGCCGGATGTCGTGGTCTTCGACAAGGCCGGCCTGGACGTCTTCGAGCTGGAGTGCCTGCCAATCGAGTCCGTCGCCCTCGCTGTCGAGGTCGTCTCGCACGGTTCCAGGAGCGACGACCGCTTCCGCAAGCCCGGCCAGTACGCCGAGAAGGGGATCCCGTCCTACTGGCGCGTCGAGCGCGGCCTGGACAACCTCCCGATCGTCCACGAGTTCCACCGGGACGAGGAGAAGGGCGTCTACCTGCCCGTCGCCCAGCACGAAGGAGTACTGCGGACCGTGGTGCCCTACCCCGTCGAGATCGACCTCGCGGCCGTCGTCGAACTCTGAGCACCCGCCGCGCCCGTATCCTTGGCGCGTGAGCACCACCGATCCCACCTCTGACAGCCACCTGCTGGGCGCCGCCGACATCCGGGAGCTGGCGGCCGCGTTCGGCGTGAAGCCGACCAAGCAGCGCGGGCAGAACTTCGTCATCGACGGCAACACCGTGCGGCGGATCGTCCGCGCGGGCGGGGTGACGGCCGAGGACTCCGTGGTCGAGGTCGGGCCCGGGCTCGGATCGCTGACGCTGGCCCTGCTGGAGGTCGCGAAGCACGTCACGGCGGTGGAGATCGACCCCGTGCTGGCACAGCACCTCCCGGACACCGTGGCCGCGCGGATGCCCGGCAAGACGGATGCCTTCGACCTGGTGTTCAGCGACGCCATGGAGGTCACCGAGCTCCCCGGGCCGGCACCGACCGCGCTGGTCGCCAACCTCCCCTACAACGTCGCCGTGCCGGTGCTGCTGCACATGCTGGCGACCTTCCCCACCATCGAGCGCACCCTGGTGATGGTGCAGAGCGAGGTCGCCGACCGGCTCGCCGCCAAGCCCGGCAACAAGGTGTACGGCGTCCCGTCGGTCAAGGCCAACTGGTACGCGGACGTGAAGCGGGCCGGCGCCATCGGGCGCAACGTGTTCTGGCCCGCGCCGAACGTCGACTCCGGCCTCGTCTCGCTGATCCGCCGCGAGCCGCCCACGACCACCGCCACCCGCACCGAGGTGTTCGCGGTCGTCGACGCCGCCTTCGCCCAGCGCCGCAAGACCCTGCGCGCCGCCCTGGCGGGCTGGGCCGGCTCCCCGGCCGGCGCCGAGCAGGCGCTCGCCGCCGCCGGCATCGACCACAAGCTGCGCGGCGAGATGCTGACCGTCGAGCAGTTCGCCGCGATCGCCGAACACAAGCCCGCGAAGCCGGAGTCCGAGTGATCACCGTACGGGTCCCCGCCAAGGTCAACGTCCAGCTCGGGGTCGGCGGCCTGCGCGCCGACGGCTTCCACGACCTGGCCAACGTCTTCTTCGCCGTCGCCCTCGGCGACGAGGTGACGGCCACCGCCGGCACGCCCGGCGACGGCGTCACCCTCAGCTGCTCCGGCCCGGACGCCGCCGTCGTCCCGCTCGACGACAGCAACCTGGCCGCCCGCGCCGCCCAGCTGCTCGCCGCCCACCACGGCCTCGCCGACCCCGACGTCCACCTGCACATCGCCAAGGCCATCCCGGTGGCCGGCGGCATGGCCGGCGGCAGCGCGGACGGCGCGGCGGCGCTGGTCGCCTGCGACGCGCTCTGGGGCCTCGACACCCCGGCCGGCACCCTGCTGGAGCTGGCCGCCGAGCTCGGCTCCGACGTGCCGTTCGCCCTGGTCGGCGGCGTCGCCCTCGGTCGCGGCCGCGGCGAGATCCTCGACCCGCTGCCCGCCGCCGGCACCTTCCACTGGGTCTTCGCCGTCGCCGACGGCGGCCTCTCCACCCCGGCCGTCTTCCGCGAGTGCGACCGCCTCCGCGAGGAGGCCGGCACCGGCTCCCGCGACACCGACATCCCCACCCCCGACGCCGACCCGGCGCTGCTCGCCGCCCTCGCCGAGGGCGACGCCGTCGCCCTCGCCGGCGCGCTCACCAACGACCTCCAGCAGGCCGCCCTCTCGCTGCGCCCCTCGCTCGCCGCCACCCTGCGAGCCGGCACCGAGGCCGGCGCGATCGGCGCCCTGGTCTCCGGCTCCGGCCCGACCTGCGCCTTCCTCGCCAAGGACGCCGACGCCGCGGCCGCCGTCGCCGAGGCGCTGCGGGCGTCCGGCACCTGCCGCACCGCGCACGCGACGTACGGGCCGGTGCCGGGAGCGGCGGTGCTCGGCGGGTGAAGCGCGGGACAGCGGTGCCGGTGCTCGGCGGGTGAAGCGCGGGACAGCGGTGCCGGTGCTCGGCGGGTGAACGGCGGGGCAGCGACAGCGGTGCTCGGCGGGCGAGGGGGCCCGGGGCGGCCGACTAGGCTGGGGAGATCGGGGCCTTCCCCGAAAGGGGCGCGCCGCGAGACCGGGGCGGCCCCGAGACCGCCGATCCCAGGAGCGCAGCACACGTGGCCGTCAACCTCGCCACCATCGAGTCCGTCACGAAGGTCTACGGCACCCGGGCCCTCCTGGACGGGGTCAGCCTCGGCGTCAGCGAAGGGGACCGGATCGGTGTCGTCGGACGCAACGGCGACGGCAAGACCACCCTGATCCGGATGCTCGCCAAGCTGGAGGAGCCGGACGGCGGCCGGATCACCCACTCCGGCGGGCTCCAGATGGACGTCCTCACCCAGCACGACTCGCTCGACCCCGAGGCCACCATCCGGCACGAGGTGATCGCCGACCGCGCCGACCACGAGTGGCTCGGCGACGCCCGCATCCGCGACATCATCGAAGGCCTCTTCGGCGGCCTCGACCTGCCCGGCTTCGCCGACGGCCTGGACACCGTGATCGGCCCGCTCTCCGGCGGCGAGCGCCGCCGGATCGCCCTCGCCAAGCTGCTCCTCGGCTCGCCCGACCTCATCGTCCTGGACGAGCCCACCAACCACCTCGACGTCGAGGGCATCGCCTGGCTCGCCCAGCACCTCCAGAACCGCCGCTCCGCCCTCGTCTGCGTCACCCACGACCGCTGGTTCCTCGACCAGGTCTGCACCCGGATGTGGGACGTCCAGCACGGCTCCGTGCACGAGTACGAGGGCGGCTACTCCGACTACGTCTTCGCCCGCGCCGAGCGCTCCCGGATCGAGGCCGTCGAGGAGCAGAAGCGCCAGAACCTCGCCCGCAAGGAGCTCGCCTGGCTGCGCCGCGGCGCCCCCGCCCGCACCTCCAAGCCGCGCTACCGGATCGAGGCCGCCAACGCCCTGATCGCCGACGTGCCGGAGGTCCGGGACAAGAGCGAGCTGATGAAGTTCGCCAACGCCCGGCTCGGCCGGACCGTCTTCGAGCTGGAGAACGTCACGGTCAAGGCCGGCCCGAAGCTCCTGCTGGAGAACCTCACCTGGCAGCTCGGCCCCGGCGACCGGATCGGCCTGCTCGGCGTCAACGGCGCCGGCAAGACCTCGCTGCTGCGCGCCATGCGCGACGCGTACGCCTCCGAGGGCGACGTGCAGCCCGCGTCGGGCGTCATCAAGGTCGGCAAGACCGTGCGCCTGGCCTACCTCTCCCAGGAGGTCGCCGAGCTGGACCCGACCACCCGGGTGCTCCAGGCCATCGAGCAGGTGCGCTCGCGCGTCGACCTTGGCAAGGGCCGGGAGATGAGCGCCGGCCAGCTCTGCGAGCAGTTCGGCTTCGGCAAGGACAAGCAGTGGACGCCCGTCGGCGACCTCTCCGGCGGCGAGCGGCGCCGGCTCCAGCTGCTCCGGCTGCTGATGGACGAGCCGAACGTCCTCTTCCTCGACGAGCCGACCAACGACCTCGACATCGAGACCCTCAACCAGCTGGAGGACCTCCTCGACGGCTGGCCCGGCTCGATGGTCGTCATCAGCCACGACCGCTTCTTCATCGAGCGGACCACGGACGTGGTGCACGCGCTGCTCGGCGACCAGAAGCTGCGGATGCTGCCGAACGGCGTCGACGAGTACCTGGAGCGGCGCGCCCGGATGGCCGCCGCGGCCGCCGCCTCCGCCGCCGCCTCGGTCCCGGCCTCCGAGACGGCGGCCCCCGGGCTGTCGGCCGGGGACGCGCGGGCCGCGAAGAAGGAGATGCAGAAGCTGGAGCGGCAGATCGCCAAGCTGGACGAGAAGGAGTCCAAGCTGCACGCCCAACTCGCTGAGCACGCCGCCAACTTCTCCAAGGTCGCCGAGCTGGACACGCAGCTGCGCGCCGTCCGGGAGGAGAAGGAGGGGCTGGAGCTGAGCTGGCTGGAGCTGGCCGAGCAGGTCTGATCCCGGCCGGCCCTCGACCGTCCAACCCGCATGGCCCGGCGCCTCGGCGCGCCGGGCCATGCGGCGTCGTGGGGCGCGGTCGGGCGTTGTACGTGTCAAGTTCGTACCGATCGCGCTCAGTCCTGCCATGGGCCCTGCCGGTCCGACGGAGGCGGTGGCTACGATGGCTGAGGCGACTGCCGTCCCCAGGGCGGGCGGCGTGCGCCGGGTACGACTGTAGGACCGAGAAGTTGACGGTGTGTTGCGGTGCGGCGGCCTCCGGCCCGCCCCGCACACGGGGGAGAGGTGGATTACGGTGGCAGACGCGCCTGCAGGCGACGGTACGGGGACGGCCAAGCCCGACGAGACGCCGTTCTCGCTCGGTGGCGACCACAGCAGCAACAGCTGGTTCGGCTTCGGTGCCATCTTCGGCGCGGCCGACACCGTCGTGCGCGCCGTCCAGACGAACGCAAGCGCCTCGGATCTGGTCGCCGCGTTCGGCAGCAAGAACGTCCAGGTCGAGCTGGACACCCTGACGGCTTTCACGAAGAAGATCGAGGCGCTGCTCCAGGCGATGGAGGGGTCGGCGGCTGCGCCGTACAACCTCCAGGAACAGCGGCTGCACGCGGACAACTTCGGCAAGAACTTCTCGGAGTCCACCGATCTGACGTCGGCGTACCAGCGGGCTCACAACGAGCTCGTGAACATGCACCAGGTCTTCGTGAAGCAGATCGCGGCGATGCAGAAGTCGGTCACGACGGCCGCGGCCAACTACGCGGGCAACGAGGAGCAGGCGACCGCCGCCCAGCAGGCGGTTGCCAAGAACGCGGGTGTTGGCACGTCGTCGGGCGGCTCGGGTTCGACGACCGGCGGGATGTGACGGTGGTACGGCGCGACACTTCGACTGACACGGGGAGCATGTGATGGCAGGCGGAACGAACTTTCAGCCCATGGAGCACGAGCAGCTCAAGGCCATGGTCAAGGACACCGATCCGGGGAAGGTGCTGAGCCGGGGAACCCAGCTCCAGTCGGCCGGTCGTGTTCTGAAGGACCTCAGCGCGGCGCTCAAGTCCCACGTCGACGGGATTCACTGGGACGGACCGGCCGGCGAGAGCTTCAAGGAGTGGGCCAGCAACTTCCACAAGTCGGCGGCGAAGCTCGCCGACTACTCCACCGGCGTCGGCGACGCGATGCACCAGGCGGGCGAGGCGCTCAGCACCGCCAAGACCGCCGTGCCCGAGCTGCCGAAGACCGAGATCGCCCAGGTCGCCCGGCACAAGAACCAGACGGTTCCGTACCTCCCCTCGGACTTCGAGGCCAGGTACGGCGTCGGTGCCACCGTCGACTCCGTCATGAAGCAGGGCAACTCCAACTGGGTGACCGCGGCGGAGGCGGCCGCGGCGGAGAAGAAGGTCCAGCAGGAGCACCAGGAAGCCGTCAACCAGATGGTGAAGCTGGCGCAGGCGTACGACGCGGTGACCACCAAGCTGAACGCGCTGGAGACGCCGGCGGAGTTGCAGCCGCCGGGTGATCGCGGCCGGGGGGATACCGACCACATTGGTGGCGGTGACAGCGGTGGGACCGGATCCGGCGGCAGCTACCGCACCCCGCACGGTGGATCCGTCGGTGGCGGCGGTGGCAGCTACAGCCCGCCCGTCGGCGGAGGCGGTGGCGGTGGTTCGGTGACGCCGCGTCCGCCCGCGACCGGCCCGCAGGGGCCGAGCGGTCCGGGACACGTCGACCCGACCCCGCCGCACAGCGGTCCGCAGCTGCCGCCGGACCCGGGCACGCCCACCCCGTCCCCGGGGCCGTCGTACCCGACGGACCGCCCCGGGACCGATCTCAACAGCCTGCCGCCCGCCCCGACCCTGCCCGGCCAGACCGGTCCGTACACGCCGGGCGGCCCGGGCAGCCTGCCGCCGGGCGTTCCGGGCGGCGGGCCCGGCTACCCGGGCGGCCCCGGCGGCGGACCCGCCTTCCCGGGCCCCGGGCCGGTCCCCTTCAACACCGGCGGCACCATCCAGCCCAAGAGCACCGGCCCGGGCCCGAGCAGGACGAGCACCTTCGGCGGGGGCAACCTGCAGTCGAAGAACGGCACTCCCGGCCTCCCGAGCGGTGGGACGGTCTTCGGTCGCGACGGCCAGGGCGGTCGGTCCGGTGGCGGCAACCCGGGTGGCCCGGGCGGGGGCGGCATGCACCCCGGCGGCGGTCACGGCGGCGGTGCCGTCGGCGGCGGTTCGCGCGGTCGCGGACTGACCTCGACCGGCGGCGGTACGGTCGGCGGCCGCAAGGGGCCGACCGCGAGCGGCGAGTTCACGCCGGGCGGCACGGGCCTGCGCAACCGGGCCGGCGCCGCAGGTGCCGAGGGCGGGTCGCGTTCGGGCCAGAACGGCATGATGGGCGGCCCCATGTCGGGCGGCGGCACGGGCAAGAACGAGCGGGAACGCCGCAACCGGGCCGACTACCTGCACGAGGACGAGGAGACCTGGACCAGCGGTACGCCGCAGAGCAACCCGAACGTGATTGAGTAGGACTGCAATGGCTGCCCGGCCACTGGGTTCACCCCGGTGGCCGGGCAGTCCTGTCCGGGGCGCCGTCCTCGGCCGACGGGGAGAGCGACGAGGGAGCTGTGATGCGGCGAACTGACATGTGGGTGCGTGGTCGGGGGTTCGCCGCGGCGCTCTTGGCCGCCGGTGTGGTGGCGGGGCCGGCCGTGGTGCCGGCGGCCGCGGAGGATTCGATCCGTGGTCAGCAGTGGCACCTGGATGCCATGCACGCGCCGGAGATGTGGAAGACCACCAAGGGCCAGGGCATCACGGTCGCGGTGATCGACAGTGGTTTCATGCTTGACCACCCGGATCTGGCGGGGCAGTTCCTGCCGGGCAAGGACTTCAGCGGCCTTGCCGGCGGTGTCGGGGGCTTCGTCAACGAGCACGGCACCGAGATGGCCAGTCTCATTGCGGGGTCCGGCAAGGGCAAGGGCGGCAACGGTGCTTATGGTCTTGCTCCGGGCGCCAAGCTTCTTCCGCTGAGGATCAAGACCGGTGCCGGCGGGAGTTCGGTCAGCTCGTCCGAGTTCTTCGACCAGATGGCTCAGGCCATTACGTACGCTGCTGATCAGGGAGCCAAGGTCATCAGCATCTCGCAGGGCCAGGCTGCGGATTTCGCTTCCTCCGATGACGTGGCCAAGGCCAACGCCGCCATTGCGCAAGCGCGGGCCAAGGGCTCGTTGGTGGTCGCCAGCGTCGGGAACTCCGGTCAGACGGACAACGCTGTGGAGTACCCCGGGGCGCTTCCCTACGTGGTCGGGGTCGGTGCGGTGGACCAGAACAGCACGACCACGGCCGAGTCGGAGCGGGGACCGCAGGTTGATCTCGTGGCGCCCGGAATCGACATGGTTGACGCCTGCCCGGGTGGGTCGGGCTACTGCAAGGGACACGGAACGTCGGACGCCACCGCGATCGTGTCCGCATCGGCCGCGCTGCTCTGGTCCGTGCATCAGGACTGGACGGCGAACCAGGTCCTGCGGGTGCTCATCAACACGGCCGGCAAGCCGACCGACGGATCGCAGCGCACCGATGCCGTCGGCTACGGCACGGTTCGCCCGCGGATCGGGCTGACGACTCCGGGCGACCCGGGCCCGGCGGACGTCTACCCGATCCCGGAGAAGCAGGCCGGGGCCCCTTCCGCTTCCCCGTCTGCGGCGGCGTCCTCGCCGGCGAGTGCCCCCTCGTCGGCCGCACCGTCGGGCTCGGCCTCGGCCGGCGCCGGTGCCGGTGCCGCTCCGAGCGCGGGCAGTGCGCCGGCGGGTGTGCCGTCCTCGCAGCCACAGGCTGACAAGGCGTCCGACTCGGGCAGCTCCCTGCCGATCGTCGCCGCGGTGGTCGGCGGGCTGGTGCTGGTGGCGGGGGTGGTGTTCTTCGTGCTGCGGCGGCGGGCGGTCGGCTCCCGGCAGCCTGTGGTCGAGGTCCCGCAGATGCCTCAGCAGACCGGGCCGGGTGTGCCGCCGGGGTCGGGTGTGTCGCCCGGGCCGCCCGCGCCGCCGTCGTACGAGCCGCCGTCGTACGAGCCGCCGGCTCCGCCGAGCGACAACCCGTACGCGCGGTAGGGACGTTGCGACCGCCCGGTCACCGGAGTCACCCCGGTGGCCGGGCGGTTCCGTTTCGGGGGCAGGGCGCACGGCGCAGGCCGTGCAGGGGACCGGCGTGCGCGGGCGGGGTGTGCGCGGGTGTCACCCGGGTGGGCGCTGTTGCGAGGGTGGGCCGGTCGCCAGGGTGGCGGTATGGATACGCAGGACGCCCGGCGGGCGGCGCAGTTGCGGAGGGCCGCGGCGGCGGCGCTGATCGGTACGGCGATCGAGTTCTACGACTTCTTCATCTACGGGACGGCGGCCGCGCTGGTCTTCGGTCCGGTGTTCTTCCCCGGACTGGGCGCGGTGGGTGCGCTGTTGGCGTCGTTCTCGGTGTACGCCGTGGCGTTCCTGGCACGGCCGCTGGGGGCGGTGGTGTTCGGGCACTTCGGGGACAGGCTGGGGCGGAGGGCGACGTTGGTGGTGTCGCTGTTGCTGATGGGGGTGTCGACGGCGGCCGTGGGGGTGCTGCCGGGCTACGGGGTGTGGGGGTGGTGGGCGCCGGTGGCGCTGGTGGTTTTGCGGGTGTGCCAGGGCGTCGGGCTGGGCGGGGAGTGGGGCGGTGCGGCGCTGCTGATCGCGGAGAACGCGCCGGCCGGGCGGCGCGGGCGGTACGGGGCGTTTCTGCAGCTCGGGCCGACGATCGGGTTCGTGCTCGCCAACGGGGTGTTCCTGGTGCTGCAACTGGCGCTGGACGAGCGGGCGTTCCAGGGGTGGGGCTGGCGGGTGCCGTTCCTGGCGTCGCTGGTGATGGTGGCGGTCGGGCTGTTCGTGCGGCTGCGGCTGGAGGAGACGCCGCTGTTCGCCGCGGAGGCCGGGCGGGTGCCGGAGCGGCCGCCGGTGGTGGAGGTGCTGCGCGGGCACTGGCGGTCGGTGCTGGTCGGTTGCGGGGTGATCACCGTGGGGTACGCGATGTTCTACCTGACCACGACCTTTGCGCTGGCGTACGCGACGACCGGGCTGGGGGTGTCGAGCAGGCTGGTGCTGTCGATGCTGCTGGCGGGCGGCGTGGCGATGGGCGGGACGGTCTGGGCGAGTGCCCGGGGCAGTGACGGGTGGGGGCGGCGGCGGACGTTGCAGGTGGCGACGGGGCTGGTGCTGCTCTGGTCGCCTTTGCTGTTCCCGCTGTTGGAGACGGTGCGCCGGCCGCTGATGTTCGTGGCCCTGGCGGGGTCGATGGTGGTGCTGGGGTGTCTGTTCGGGCCGGTGGCGGCGTACCTGCCGGAGCTGTTCCCGACCCGGGTGCGGTACACGGGGGCCGCGTTGACGTACAACCTGGGCGGGGTGGTGGGCGGGGCGACCACGCCGCTGGTCGCGACGAGGCTGACGGAGGCGTACGGCACGGCGGAGCCGGTCGGCTGGTACCTGGCGGTGCTGGGGGTGGTGGCGCTGTTCTGCCTGCGGCTGCTGCCGGAGACCAGTGGTACGGACCTCGCGGTGGCCGGGGCGGACGGCGGACGCCGCCGGGCGCCTGTTCTGGGGGCGGATCCGGCGGCGTAGCCCGCGGGGGAGGGGTCGGGGGCCGCGTGGCCTCCGGGGGGAGCGGGTCAGGCGGCCTGGGCGGCGCGGCCGGCCAGCAGGGTCGCGGTGTGCTGGGCGACCCGGCCGCCGAGGTGCTCGGCGGTGGCGATGTCGGCCTTGTGCACGGTGTCGGTGCCGCCGTCGGCGGGGGTGGAGGCGGCGGCGCCCGCGGAGAAGCCGAGGCGGTTGAGGTCGTCCTCGGTGCCGGCGGAGGAGTTCCAGCCGGGCTTGAGGCCCAGGTTGACCCAGTGCATGCCGTGCTGGGCGGCGAGCGTCTGGAAGAAGCCGAGGGTGCCGGCCTTGTCGCCGCTCTTGGAGGCGGAGTTGGTGAAGCCGGCGGCGACCTTGTCCAGCCAGGCGTCGCCGAACCAGCGCTTGCTGCTGGCCTCGGCGAAGGTGTGGAAGGCGCCGGAGGCGGTGCCCATGTAGGTGGGCGAGCCGAAGATGATCGCGTCCGCGGCGTCGAGCCGGGCCCACTGCTCGTCGGTGATGGTGTCGACGGCGACGGAGACGACCTCGGCTCCGGTGGCGGCGGCTCCGCGGGCGACGGCCTCGGCTATCACGGCGGTGTGGCCGTAGCCGGAGTGGTAGGCGATGGCGACGGTCGGGCGGATTGCGGTCATGGCGGGTGCTCCTCGCGGAAAGGGCGGACGGAAAGAGCCGAAGGCGGCAGGCCGGGCAGGGGTGGGGCGGGGTAACAGGAAGCGGAGGCCGCCGTGCGGCCGCCGCGGTCTCCAATATAGACCAGGTCTCCATTAGTTACCAAGGATGGATAGGAGACCTCCGGCTACCCTGGGGGCATGACGACGAACGAGCAGGTGCCGGCCGGGCCCGAGCAGGACCAGGCGCGCGACGTCTTCGCTCGGCTCTGTCCGAGCAGGGACGTGTTCGCCGAGCTGGCGGACAAGTGGTCGCTGCTGATCCTGATGGGCCTCGACCAGTGCGGTCCGCGACGGTTCTCCGAGCTCCAGCGCGCGGTGGGCGGGGTCAGCCGGAAGATGCTCACCCAGTCGTTGCGCTCGCTGGAGCGGAACGGGCTGGTGCGGCGCACCGTCCATCCGGAGATCCCGCCGCGAGTGGTCTACGACCTGCTGCCGCTCGGCCGGCAGCTGGCCGGGCTGGTGGTGCCCGTCGGACGTTGGACGGAGGAGCACGCCCCCGTCATGCTGGCCGCGCGCGAGGAGTTCGACCGTGTGCACGCCGGGGATTGAGAGGGGCGGACCGGCTCCGGGGGCGGGGCCGGGAGCCGATTTCCCTTCCTGGTCGTCGGCCGTGTAATGTCTTCCTTGTTCGAGCGAGCGAGTGAGCAAGCGAGAACAGCAGGGAACAGGCCCCTATAGCTCAGTCGGTAGAGCGTCTCCATGGTAAGGAGAAGGTCTGCGGTTCGATTCCGCATGGGGGCTCAAGTGAAAGACCCTCGCCCAACGGCGAGGGTCTTTTTCGTGCCCTGGTCCGTGCGCCCGGGCCGGCGCCGACGACGAGGCGGCCTAGCGGGCCGGGCCCGGAATGCGCTGTGATGGTGCGTCATCGGCCGCCCGCCCCACCGGGTGCGGGCGCGGGCCGGACCCCGACCGGGAGGGCGTCATGGGCGTTCGACTCGTGGTGGCCGACGACCACCGGCTGCTGGCCGAGGCGCTGGCCACCGCACTCCAGCTGCGCGGCCACCGCGTGCTCGCGGTCGGCTCACCGGCCGGCTCCGCGGCCGACATGGTGGCCGGGCGCCGGCCGGAGGTGTGCCTGCTCGGGGTGGCCGGGCCGGGCGAGCCGGGGGCCTTCGACGTGCTGCGCCGGATCCGCCGGGAGCGGCCCGAGGTGGCCGTCATCGTGCTCGGGCCGGTCGGTGAACTGCGCGGTGTGGCGGACGCGTTCGCGGCGGGCGCGGCGGGGTACGTGCCCAGCGACGAGCGGATCGAGGTGGTCGAGCGGGCCATCGCGCGGGCCCGGGCCGGGGAGGCGGCGGTCGCGGTGGACGTCCTGCGCGGCGCCTTCGACCAACTGCTCTGCCCGGCGGCCGAGGCGGACGACGAGGCGGTCCGGTTGCTGCGGCTGCTGACCCGCCGTGAGGTCCAGGTGCTGGCCCGGATCGCGGACGGCGAGGACACCGCGGCGATCGCCGCCGGGATGCGGATCGCGGCCAGCACGGCGCGGACGCACGTCCAGCGGGTGCTGATGAAGCTCGGCGCGCGGACCCGGCTGGAGGCCGCGGCGGTGGCGGCCCGGACCGGGCTGCTCGACCGGGTGGCCCGGGACTGAGCGGCGGGCCCGGGGCGGCGGGGCCGAACGGCCCGGGACTGAGCGGCGGGCCCGGGGCGGCGGGGGCGAACGGCACGGGGCTGAACGGCGGGCCCGGGACTGAGCGGCCGGCCCGGGGCGGGCGGCGGTCCGGAGCACTCCCGGTGGCCAGGGAGAATAGGCCCCAGTCGTACGTCACCGATGGCCCGCCGAGGCGGCGGACCATCGCCCGCTGGAGGTCGCATCATGAGTAAGTACCTGGTCACGGGTGGCGCCGGATATGTCGGCAGCGTGGTCGCCGCTCACCTGTTGGAGGCCGGGCACCGGGTGACCGTCCTGGACGACCTCTCCACCGGTTTCCGGGAGGGCGTGCCGGCCGGTGCCGAGTTCGTCCAGGGCCGGATCCAGGACGCCGGCACGGTGCTGGACGCCTCCTTCGACGGGGTGCTGCACTTCGCCGCGTCCTCGCAGGTCGGCGAGTCCGTCGTGGACCCGGAGAAGTACTGGCGCAACAACGTGGCCGGCTCGCTGGAGCTGATCAGCGCGATGCGTGCGGCGGGCGTGCGCAAGCTGGTCTTCTCCTCCACCGCCGCCACCTACGGCGAGCCGGAGTCCGTGCCGATCGCCGAGACCGCCCGCACCGCGCCGACCAACACCTACGGCGCCACCAAGCTCGCCGTCGACCACCTGATCACCAGCGAGGCCGTCGCCCACGGCCTGGCCGCCGTCTCGCTGCGCTACTTCAACGTGGCGGGCGCGTACGGGGCCTACGGCGAGCGGCACGACCCCGAGTCGCACCTGATCCCGCTGGTCTTCCAGGCCGCCCTGGGGCAGCGCGAGCACATCGCGGTCTACGGCGACGACTACCCGACCCCGGACGGCACCTGCATCCGCGACTACATCCACGTGGCGGACCTGGCCGAGGCGCACCTGCTGGCGCTGGACGCGGCCGCGCCGGGCGAGCACCTGATCTGCAACCTGCGGCAGCGGC
>NZ_CP026498.1:5851705-5904802 GCF_002953255.1 Streptomyces sp. CB01881 | reverse complement strand
CGGTCCGGCGCGTCACCGGCCGGGAGATCCCGGTGCGGACCGTCGGCCGCCGTGCGGGCGACCCGGCGGTGCTGGTGGCCTCCGCCGAGCGCGCCCACCAGGCGCTGGGCTGGACCCCGCGCCGCCCGAACCTGGACGACATCGTCGCCGACGCCTGGAAGTTCACCCTGGAGAAGAACGGCCTGTAGGCCCGGACGGCGGCGCTCCCGCGTCCGGGGCGTGCGGCCGCGCGAGGTCGCCCGCGCGAGGTCACCTGCGGGGCGCCGCGTAGGCGCGCAGGAAGGCCCGGACGCCGGCGACGACGATCTCCTCCGTCTCCGCCCGGGCGAGCGGGTAGGCGCCGAAGTACGAGCGCTGGGCGACCTCGGTCGTGGTCAGCAGCACGAAGTGGGCGGCCGCCCGCCCGGGGTCGGGCGTCTCCAGCCACCCCTGCCCGGCCAGCTCGCCGAACCGCTGCCCGAGCGCGGCGAGCACCCGGCGCGGCCCGGCCTCCTGCCAGGCGTCCAGGGCGGACTTGGGCAGGTGCCGGGCCTCGGCGTTGATCTGGCGGACCAGTCCGAAGTGGTCCGCGAACTCGGCCAGCGGGGTCAGCCAGGCCAGTGCGAAGGCGGTGAGGTCCGCCTCCAGGTCGGTGACCTTCCCGAGCCGGCGGTCGATGATGTCCAGCTGGGCTTCGCCGACCTGCGCCGAGCTCTCCCGGACGACGGTCCGGAAGAGCAGCTCCTTGCCCGCGAAGTGGTTGTAGATGGTCCGGGTGGACACCCCGGCCTCCGCCGCGATGGCGTCGATGCTGGCGCGGGTGTAGCCGTCCCGCCCGAAGACCGTGCGGGCGGCCCGCACGATGGCCTGGCGCTTCTCGGCGAGCCCCCGACGGGGGCGGTCCGGGGTTTCCTGCGGGCTGGTCATGGGGCCTCCCTCGAAAGCAGGGTACAGCGACCGTTGTACTAGTTGCCATACACGTTGTACTTTACCTGACGTGCCGTCCGATCCGGCGGTGACGAACAGCAGCGCATCCCTGGAGGCACGCATGTCCGAGACCCCGTTCCGCCTGGCCGTCATCATCGCCAGCACCCGGCAGGGCCGCTTCGCGCCCACCGTCGCCAACTGGTTCGTCCGCACCGCGGGGCAGCGCACGGACCTCGACATCGACGTCATCGACCTGGCCGAGCACCCGCTGGCCCACGTGGGCGAGGAGCCCACCGCCGAGCAGGCCGAGCGGCACGCCGCGCTCTCGCCCCGGCTGGCCGCCGCCGACGCCTTCGTGGTGATCACCCCGGAGTACAACCACAGCTTCCCGGCCGCCCTCAAGAACGCCATAGACCTGCACGGCGCCGAGTGGCGGGCCAAGCCCGTCGGCTTCGTCTCCTACGGCGGGCTCGGCGGCGGCCTGCGCGCGGTCGAGCAGCTCCGGCTGGTCTTCGCCGAACTGCACGCCGCCACCGTCCGCGACACCGTCAGCTTCCACAACGTCTGGAGCCTCTTCGGCGAGGACGGCGAGCCGGTCGACGCGACCGTCCAGAACGGCGCCGCCAAGGGCATGCTCGACCAGCTCGCCTGGTGGGCGCACGCGCTGCGGGACGCCCGCACCGCCCGCCCGTACGGTGCCTGAACCACTCCCGGGCGCCATGCCGGCGGACCCCGCCGTCACGGGCGCCAAGTAACGCCAACTGCGCACCTCCTGACGAAACTTCACCAAACCCCCACCGGGCCGACCCCCACCCCCGTACGCTGATTTCGGTACCGGTGGGGGTCGGCGCCTTCGGTCCTCCCGGCAATCCGGGGGGTGGGCGGCGGACGAGTGCCCAGGCCAAGGCGGCGGAACCGGGCTCTCGGCCCGGGGCCCGGCCCGGTCTGAGCAGGGGGGGAAGTGACGATGGGGCGGATCCGCGTCCTGGTGGTCGACGACCACCGGATCTTCGCCGAGGCACTGGCCGCGGCGCTCGCCGCCGAATCCGACGTGGAGGTCGGCGCGGCCGGCAGCGCCGCCGCCGCCGAGCGCGCGCTGGAACGCGCCGCCGTCGAGGGCCGGGCCTTCGACGTCATCCTGATCGACGCCGACCTCGGCGCCGAGTCCGCCGCCGGGGCCCGCAGAACGGCACGGCCCGCCGCGGACCCGCTGGACGCCGCCCGCCGCCCCCCGGCCGTCGTGCCCGCGCCCCGCCGCCCGGCCCCCGCCCCGGCGGGGGCCCCGCCCGCAGCCGTGCACCCGGCGGCCCCGCAGTACGGCGCCGCCCCGGCCCCCGACGGCATCACACTGCTCGCCCGCATCCGCCGCAACCACCCCGGGCTGCGGGCGGTCGTCCTGGCCACCGCCGACGACCCGCACCGCGCCGCCCGCGCGCTGCACGCCGGCGCCACCGGCTGGGTGGCCAAGGAGAGTTCGCTGGCCCGCCTGCTGTCCGTGATCCGCGGGGTCCTGCGCGACGAGACGCACCTGCCGCCCGCACTGCTCACCGGCGTCATCCGGGAGCTCACCACCGCCCGGCGGGACCGCACCGAGAGCGAACGCCTCGTCGACACGCTCACCCCCCGGGAGAAGCAGATCCTGCGCTGCATGGTCGCCGGCCTCGGCCGGCAGGCCGTCGCCGAACGGCTCTACCTCTCCCCGCACACCGTGCGCACCCACATGCAGAACGTTCTCGGCAAGCTCGGGGTGCACTCCACCCTGGCCGCCGTCGCGGTCGCGCGCCGGGCCGGCATCAGCCCGACCGAACCGGCCGCGCCCACAGCCGCACCGTCCGTCGTCACCACCACGGCCCCCGGCGCCGGCTGATCCGCCCGTAACACCCAGGTACCGGCCCAGGCCGGTCAGGTCGGGGAAATCCGGAGGACAGATGTCGCCGCACAGCACTTCCGCGCGCCCGCATACAGCCCACGACAGCCCGGGAACGGACCGGAGCGCACCACCGACGGGCCTGCGCACCCTGGTCGTCGGCGCCGGCGCGGCCGGCACCGCCCTGGTCCGCGACCTCGGCCGGACACCCGACTTCGGCCTCGCACCGATCGGCCTGCTCGACGACGACCCGGCCAAGGCCGGCCGGTCCGTCGGCGCCGTCCCCGTCCTCGGCCCCCTCGCGGAGCTCACCGGACTCGCCGTCCGGCACCGCGCCTAGGTGGTCGCGCTGGCCATCCCCGGCCTCGCCCCGCAGCGCGTCCGCGCCCTGGCCACCGCCGCCGCCGCGGCCGGCGCCGCCGTCCGCTACCTGCCGTCGTTCCTGGCCGCGCTGCGCCGCGAGGTGGTCGGCTCTGACATGCGCAGCCTCGACGTCAACCGGCTGATCGGCCGGCACGAGGTGCACGTGGTCTCGGCCGACGTCCGGGACGTGATCGAGGGCCGGCGTGTCCTGGTGACCGGCGCCGGCGGCTCGATCGGCAGCGAACTCTGCCGCCAGGTCCACGCGTTCAACCCGGGCGCGCTCTACAGCTGGACCACGACGAGTCCAACCTGCACCGGCTCCAGCTGGAGATCTGGGGTGAGGCGCTGCTCACCGACGACTCGCTGGTGATCGCCGACATCCGCGACCGCCCGCGGATCCAGCAGATCTTCCGCGACCTCAAGCCCGAGGTGGTCTTCCACGCCGCCGCCCACAAGCACCTGCCGCTGCTGGAGCGCCACCCCAGCGAGGCGGTCAAGTCCAACGTGCTCGGCACCGACCACCTGGTGGAGGCCGCGCTGGCCGCCGGCGTCGAGCGGTTCGTCCTGATCTCCACCGACAAGGCGGCCGACCCGACGTCCGTGCTCGGCGCCAGCAAGCGGCTGGCCGAGCTGATCGTGCAGGCCAACGCCCGCGACGCCCGCAACCTCGGCACCGGGGTGTTCTCGGCGGTCCGCTTCGGCAACGTGCTGGGCTCGCGCGGCTCGCTGCTCTCGGTCCTCGCCGAGCAGCTGCGCAGCGGCGGCCCGGTGACCATCACACACCCGGACGTGACCCGGTTCTTCATGACCATCGAGGAGGCCGTCGGCCTGGTGCTGGAGTCCGGCCGGATGGCCCATGGCGGCGAGGTGTTCGTGCTGGACATGGGCGAGCCGGTGCGGATCGTCGACCTGGTGCACAACTTCGCCGAGCAGGTCCAGCTCGGACGCGACGAGGTGGAGATCCGCTACACGGGCCTGCGGGCGGGCGAGAAGCTGAACGAGGCGCTCTTCTCGGAGGGCGAGGAGCGGCTGCCCACCGCGCACGCCCGGATCTACGCCACGGTGGCCGAGTCCGCCGCCGGCCCCGAGGACCTCGCGGGCGGGCTGACCGGCCTGCACGAGGCGGCGGCGGGCAACAGCGACGAGGAGGTGCGGCGGTGGCTGGCGGAGCTGCTGCCCGGCTACCGGACGGCCGAGCCGGAGCCGGCCCCGGTGCCCGCGCTCAGCGCCCCCTACCCGGACGGTTTCTAGCGCGCGGCCGTCGCTGTGCCGCAGTGCCGCAGGGCCGCAGGGGTTCCGTGCTCAGGCCCGGGGGGTGGTTCAGCCCGGGATGTTGTCGAAGGGGGCGACCAGCTGCCGCAGCAGCCCGGCGAGCTCGCCCTGCTGCGTACCGGTGAGCTGGGCGAGCAGCTCGCGTTCGTGCGCGAGCAGCCCGGCGAGTGCCTGGTCGGCGCGGTCGCGGCCGTCCTCGGTCAGCCGGACCAGCACGCCGCGCCGGTCGTCCGGGTCGGGCAGGCGCTTCACCAGGCCCTTGCCGGTGAGCCGGTCGATCCGGTTGGTCATCGTGCCGGAGGTGACCAGCGTCTGGGTCAGCAGCTGGCCGGGGGAGAGCTGGTACGGGGAGCCGGCCCGTCGCAGAGCCGTCAGCACGTCGAACTCCCAGGGCTCCAGGCCGTGCTCGGCGAAGGCCGTCCGGCGGGCGCGGTCGAGGTGCCGGGCGAGCCGGCTGACCCGGCTGAGCACCTCAAGCGGTTCCACGTCGAGGTCGGGGCGCTCTCGGCGCCATGCTGCGACCAGGCGGTCGACCTCGTCCTCCATGACGATCAGTGTATCGGGGGATGTGTCGATGTGAAGTCTCTTGACGTCGAGAAATGTAACGTGGAAGCTGCGTCTGGATATCTTGATGTCGAGATACTTGTGAGGCCCACCATGACCACCCCCGTCTGGGACCCGGAACAGTACCTGCGCTTCGCCGACGAACGGACCCGCCCGCTCCGCGACCTGCTCGCCCGCGTCCCCGCCGTCCCGCACGAACCCGCCGCCACCGTCCTCGACATCGGCTGCGGCCCCGGCAACTCCACCGCCGTCCTGCGCGAGCGCTGGCCCGGCGCCCGGATCACCGGCATCGACAACTCCGCCGAGATGCTCGCCACCGCCCGCACCACCGGCGAACCCACCGCCGGCTACCTGCTCGCCGACGCGGGCACGTACGACCCGGCGGACGCGAAGCCCGACCTGATCGTCTCGAACGCCGCCCTGCAGTGGATCGACGGCCACATCGGACTGCTGCCGCGCTGGGCCGCCGCACTGGAACCCGGCGGCGTGATCGCCTTCCAGGTACCCGGCAACTTCGGCTCGCCCAGCCACACCGCGCTCGCCGAACTGCGCCGCAGCCCCCGCTGGCGCGGGGCCGTCGGCGAGGACACCGCCCGGGCCGGCGTCCACGAGCCCGGCGAGTACCTCCAGGCCCTCGCCGACGCCGGCTGCACCGCCGACGTCTGGGAGACCACCTGCAGCACCCTGCTCACCGGACCCGACCCCGTCCTGGAATGGGTCAAGGGCACCGCACTGCGGCCCGTCCTCACCCGGCTCACCGACCCCGCCGACCGCGACGCCTTCCTCGCCGAGTACGGCGCCCTGCTCCGCGAGGCCTACCCGGCCGGACCGCACGGCACCGTCTTCCCGTTCCGCCGGATCTTCGCCGTCGGGGTCAGGAAGAGGTAGGCCTGACAGGGCAGGCCCCGGGCCGGGCCCTACGGGGAAGGCCCCGGCCCGGGCCCTACGCCTTCCGCTCGCCGACCAGCTTCGGGTGCCGCTCCATCCCCTCCAGGCCGTGCCAGGCCAGATTGACCAGATGGGCGGCCACCTCGGCCTTCTGCGGCTTGCGCACCTCCAGCCACCACTGGCCGGTGAGCGCCACCATCCCGACCAGCATCTGCGAGTACATCGGGGCCAGCCGCGCGTCGAAGCCCCGCGCCTTGAACTCCAGGCCCAGGATGTCCTCGACCTGCGTCGCGATGTCGCTGATCAGCGAGGCGAAGGTGCCCGTCGACTGGGCGACCGGCGAATCCCGGACCAGGATCTTGAAGCCGTCCGTCGACGTGTCGATGTAGTCCATCAACGCGAACGCCGCCTGCTCCAGCAACTCCCGCGAGTGCCCGCCGGTCAGCGCCCCCGTCACCATGTCCAGCAGCAACTGCATCTCGCGGTCCACCACCACCGCGTACAGCCCCTCCTTGCCCCCGAAGTGCTCGTACACCACCGGCTTGGAGACGCCCGCCCGCTCGGCGATCTCCTCCACCGACGTGCCGTCGTAGCCGCGCTCGGCGAACACCGACCGGCCGATCTCCAGCAGCTGCTCCCGCCGCTGCTTCCCGGTCATCCGCACCCGGCCGCCCCGCCGGCGCCCCGCCGGCGCAGCCCCGTCCACCGGGGCAGCGGCACGCGGACGGGCCTGCGCCGCACCGGACGCGGCCTCCGTCCGCGTGCTCTCGTGGCCGCCTGTGCTGTCTGCGCTGCTCCCGTTCACCCCTACATCATGCTGCAGGCGCGCCCTCATGCGGCGCGGCGGGCGGCGATCCGCTGCGCGTCCGGCCAGCGGACGTCCCGGGCCCAGCCGGCCAGCTCGAACCAGCGGATCAGCCGGGCCGAGGAGTCGACCTGCCCGCGCAGCACGCCGTGCCGGGCCGAGGTCGGGTCCGCGTGGTGCAGGTTGTGCCAGGACTCGCCGCAGGAGAGCACCGCCAGCCACCACACGTTGCCGGAGCGGTCCCGGGAGCGGAACGGGTGCGCGCCCACCGCGTGGCAGATCGAGTTGATCGACCAGGTGACGTGGTGCAGCAGCGCCACCCGGACCAGCGAGCCCCAGAAGAACGCGGAGAGCGCGCCCTGCCAGGAGAGCGTGACCAGCCCGCCGACCAGCGGCGGCACCAGCATCGAGAGCGTCGTCCAGAGCCAGAACAGCCGGGAGACCGCTCTTATGGCCGGGTCGCGCACCAGGTCGGGCGCGTACTTCAGCTGGGGGGTCTGCTCCTCGTCGAAGAGCCAGCCCATGTGCGCCCACCAGAGGCCCTTGAGCAGGGCCGGGACGGTCTCGCCGTAGCGCCAGGGCGAGTGCGGGTCGCCGTCCTTGTCGCTGTACCGGTGGTGCTTGCGGTGGTCGGCCACCCAGCGCACCAGCGGGCCCTCGATCGCCAGCGACCCGGCGATCGCGAGGGCGACCCGCAGGGTGCGGTTGGCCTTGAAGGCGCCATGGGTGAAGTAGCGGTGGTAGCCGACGGTGATCCCGTGGCAGGTGAGGAAGTACATGGCGCCGGCGATCGCGACGTCCGTCCAGCCCAGTCCCCACCCCCAGGCCACCGGTACGGCGGCCAGCAGCGCGGCGAACGGTACGGCGATGAACAGCCCGAGCGCGACCCGCTCGGCGAGCCCCTGCTTCTCCCCGCCACGTGTGGCGGACAGCTGTGTCGGGGCGGGATCGATGGAGTGCGCGGTATCGGCGCGCGCCTCGCCGGCCTGGATGGTCATGGGCGTCCCTTGGGGGAGGGGGCGGAGGCTACGTTGGCGTAACCTACGGCATCGTAGGTTGTGCCTGGTTACGGGGGGAATACGCCGACGGGGGCGAGTGGGTGCATTTCACTCGACTGGGGGGACGGAGCTCCGGGAGGCCCGCGCGGGCGCGGCCGGTCGCGCAATGGTGGTGGAGGTCCGAGGCCGCAACCCGTAGTCTGTGTCGGAGCGCCCCGGGCGCTGCGAGTTGATGATCGATCCGCCGTGGTGTAATGGCAGCACAGGGCCCTTTGGAGGCCTTTGTCTGGGTTCGAATCCTAGCGGCGGAGCAACGGGCGCCCGTTTTTCGGGCCTTTCACCCCACCGCCGGTATTGTCGGGCCTGCTCGGCAGACTGTGCGAAGGCGACCGGCCTGGGTCCTGGCCGGGCTGCACTGCCCTCTCTGTGAACCGACTGAGGAGCCTCCACCAGTGAGTGCCAATTCGCCTGCCGCCGTTGTCGTGCTTGCCGCCGGTGGCGGGACCAGGATGAAGTCGAACAGCCTGCCCAAGGTGCTGCACGAGGTGTGCGGACGGTCGCTGGTGGGCCACGCGGTGGCGGCGGCCGAGGAGTTGATGCCGCAGCAGCTGGTCGTGGTGATCGGGCACATGCGCGAGAAGGTGCAGGAGCACTTGGCGGCGCACCACCCGGCGGCGCGCGCCGTGGTGCAGGAGGAGCAGAAGGGCACCGGGCACGCCGTGCGGACGGCGCTGGAGGCGCTGGCGGCGGACGGTGTGGAGCTGGACGGCACGGTGATCGTCACCACCGGGGACGCGCCGCTGCTGACCGGGTCGACGCTGGCGGCGCTCGCCGGGGCCCACGCCGACCAGGGCAACGGTGTCACCGTGCTGACGGCCGTGGTGCCGGACCCGTTCGGTTACGGGCGGATCCTGCGGGACGGGGCGGACGGCGCGGTCGCGGCGATCGTCGAGGAGAAGGACGCCTCGGACGCCCAGCGGGCGATCGCCGAGATCAACTCCGGGGTCTTCGCCTTCGACGCCAAGCTGCTGGCCGAGGCGCTGTCCCGGGTGACCACCGACAACGTGCAGGGCGAGGAGTACCTCACCGACACCCTGGAGATCCTGCGGACGGCCGGCCACCGGGTCGGCGCGGTGGTGGCCGTGGACTACCGGGACATCCTGGGCATCAACGACCGGGTGCAGCTGGCGCAGGCCCGGCGGCTGCTGAACGACCGCCTGCTGGAAAAGGCGATGCGCGCGGGCGTCACCGTGGTGGACCCGGCGACCACCTGGATCGACGTCCAGGTGTCGTACGAGCCCGACGCGGTGGTGCTGCCGGGCACCCAGCTGCAGGGCCGCACCCACCTGGGCGAGGGTTGCGAGGTGGGCCCGAACTCGACGCTGAAGGACACCCGGATCGGCGCCGGCGCCCATGTGAGCAACACCACGGCGAACGGTGCCGAGGTGGGCGACTTCGCCTCCGCCGGCCCGTACGCGTACCTGCGGCCGGGGGCGAAGCTGGCCCGCAAGGCGAAGGTCGGCACGTACGTCGAGGTGAAGAACTCGGAGCTGGGCGAGGGCGCCAAGGTGCCGCACCTCTCCTACATCGGGGACGCCACCATCGGTGAGGGCACCAACATCGGCGCCGCGTCCGTCACGGTGAACTACGACGGGGTGAACAAGCACCGCACGGTGATCGGGGCGCACTGCCGTACCGGGTCCGACAACATGTTCATCGCCCCGGTCACCGTCGGTGACGGCGCCTACACCGCGGCCGGCTCGGTGATCGCCACCGACGTGCCGCCCGGCGCGCTGGGCGTGGCCCGGGCGCAGCAGCGCAACATCGAGGGCTGGGTGGAGCGCAAGCGCTCCGGGACCGCATCGGCGCAGGCCGCGGCCGCCGCGTCGGAAGGGGCTGCGGAGGCCTGACCGGGGCCGGGCGGGAGTCCGAGGGCGGTACCGGGGCGGACGGTTTCTGCGCGGGCGCGTAACCTTGGGGACATACGTGCGCCATTGGGCTTACCGCCCGTGTTCAGGCGTACCGACATTCCCCCGACCCCTATCGCCAGCGGGCTCGTGCCTGCCTGCGGTGCGGACGGGTTCAGCGTCATTACGCGAGGAGACGGTGCAGTGAGCGGGATCACGACGTCGGGTGAGAAGAAACTGAAGCTCTTCTCCGGCCGTGCCCATCCTGAGCTGGCGAGGGAGGTGGCTGCTTCGCTGGGGACCGAGCTGGTCCCGACCAAGGCCCTGGACTTCGCCAACGGTGAGATCTACGTCCGCTTCCTGGAGTCGGCGCGCGGCGCGGACTGCTTCGTGATGCAGAGCCACACGGCTCCCATCAACCAGTGGATCATGGAGCAGCTGATCATGATCGATGCTCTGAAGCGGGCTTCCGCCCGGAGCATCACCGCGATCCTGCCGTTCTACGGTTACGCCCGTCAGGACAAGAAGCACCTGGGCCGGGAGCCGATCTCCGCCCGTCTGATCGCGGACCTGCTGCGTCAGGCGGGCGCCGACCGCCTGATGGCGGTGGATCTGCACACCGCGCAGATCCAGGGCTTCTTCGACGGCCCGGTCGACCACCTGTTCGCGCTGCCGCTGCTGGCCGACTACCTGGGCGAGAAGGTCGACCGTGACCGGCTGACCATCGTCTCGCCGGACGCCGGCCGGGTGAAGGTCGCCGACCAGTGGTCGGACCGTCTGGGCGCGCCGCTGGCGATCATCCACAAGCGCCGCGACATGACGCAGGCCAACACCATCCTCTCCGCCGAGGTGGTCGGTGACGTCAAGGACCGGGTCTGCGTGCTGGTCGACGACATGATCGACACCGCGGGCACCATCTGCGCCGCGGCCGACGCGCTGTTCGAGAACGGTGCGGCGGACGTGATCGTGGCCGCGACCCACGGTGTGCTCTCCGGCCCGGCGGCCGACCGTCTGAAGAACTCCCGGGTCAGCGAGTTCGTGTTCACCAACACGCTGCCGACCCCGGCCGAGCTCCAGCTCGACAAGATCACGACGCTGTCGATCGCCCCGTCGATCGCGGCCGCGATCCGCGAGGTGTTCGAGGACGGTTCGGTGACCAGCCTCTTCGAGGGTGTGCACTGACGAAGTCCCGTGCAGGCGGCCCCGGTCCGGAAGGGCCGGGGCCGCCGCCGATTTCGCGGGAGGCCGCCGGTGCGGTTAGACTCGTGAAACTGCTCGGCGAGGGATGCCGTGTGCCTGCTCGACGGGTGCCCGCTCCGTGATCGACGCGCTGCCGTTGCCGGAACCCCGGCTGTCGGCAGAGGTCGTACGCCGCCGAGTGACCCCCGAACGTACTGAGGGTGTGGTCCCGGCGGTTTTTCGCGTTGCCTGCACCCCCGCGCCATCTTCACGAGGAGTGCAGTCGTGTCCGAGATTCGCCTTGCCGCTGAGAGCCGTACCGAGTTCGGCAAGGGTGCCGCCCGTCGCGCCCGCCGTGCCGGCTTCGTCCCCGGTGTCGTCTACGGCCACGGCCACGCCCCGGTTCACCTGAACCTGCCCGGCCACGACCTGATGATGGCCCTCAAGACCCCGAACGCCCTGCTGGTCGTCCCGATCGAGGGCAAGGACGAGTACGTCCTGCCGAAGGCCGTCCAGCGTGAGGCCATCAAGCGCACCATCGAGCACGTCGACCTGCTCCTCGTGAAGCGCGGCGAGAAGGTCACCGTCGAGATCCCGGTGCACACCGAGGGCGAGCTGGCCCCCGGCGGCAACCTGCTGGAGCACGTGCTCAACGCCCTGCCGATCGAGGCCGAGGCCACCCACCTGCCCGAGTCCGTGACCGTCTCGGTCGAGGGCCTGGAGGCCGGTGCCTCGATCACCGCCGGTGACATCGAGCTGCCCAAGGGCACCTCGCTGGCCGTCGACGCCGACGCCGTCGTGCTGCAGGTCATCGGTGCCCAGGCCGCCCCGGCCGAGGAGGAGGCCACCGAGGCCGAGGCCGGCGCCGAGGCCTGAGCCCCGCGTACAGCCTGACCGCTGCCCCGGTCGCTCCCGTACTGGGAGCGGCCGGGGCAGCGGCATGTCCGGGATGATGACGACGAGGGTCGAGTACGAGGAGCGCGGGATGAGTGAGCGGAGCGAGGCGGGCGCATGAGCGAGGACGTGTACGAGGGCCCCTGGCTGGTGGTGGGCCTGGGCAACCCGGGTGAGCAGTACGCCCGGAACCGGCACAACATCGGGTTCATGGTGGTGGACCTGCTGGCCCAGCGGATGGGGGCGAAGTTCAAGGCGCACAAGAGCCGGGCCCAGACCGCCGAGGGCCGGCTGGGGGGCCGCCGGGTGGTGCTGGCCAAGCCGATGTCGTTCATGAACCTCTCCGGCGGCCCGGTGACGGCGCTGCGGGACTTCTACAAGGTGCCGGCCTCGGCGGTGGTGGCGGTCCACGACGAGCTGGACATCGACTACGCGGCGCTGCGGCTGAAGCTGGGCGGCGGGGACAACGGCCACAACGGGCTGAAGTCGATCACCAAGTCGCTGGGCCCGGACTACCACCGGGTGCGCTGCGGGATCGGCCGCCCGCCGGGCCGGATGGAGGTCGCGGACTTCGTCCTGAAGGACTTCTCCGGCGCCGAGCGCAAGGAGCTGGACTGGTTCGTCGACCGGTCGGCGGACGCGGTCGAGGCGCTGCTGACGGAGGGGCTGGAGCGGGCGCAGGGGACGTACAACTCCTGAGCCGGTGACTGACCGTCAGGCGCCGCGTGGGTGTACGCAACAGTCGTACAACGCTTGGCCGTCCAAACCTGAATAGGTGTGAGAACCGTGTGCGGGATCCGATAGCGTCGGGCGAGTACGCGAACGGGTTCTGGGGAGTTCTCGATGCGGAGTTTTCGGCCGGTCCGGCGCCTTCGTCGGGTCCGGGTGGTCCGGCTGCGGCAGCTCGGACGACGGGTGGGTACGGCCGGTGCGCTGGGAGCGGCCGGGGTGCTGCTCACCGGTGGCGTGGCGCACGCCGACGCGGTGGCGGAGCCCGATCCGGGTGTGGTGTCCTCGGATCCGGCGTCGGCGCAGTTCGGCCCGGTGCTGGGCGGCTCGGTCGGCGGTGACGCGGGCCTGCTGGCCGTCGGCGGCGGTCTGGTCGTGGCGGCGGGCGGTGCGGCCCTGTGGGTGAAGCGCCGGCGCGCGGGCGACCTGGGGGAGTGACGAGGCCGCAGGGGCCGGGTCCGGGGTAACCGGGCGCCGGCCCCTGCGGCGTTCTCCGGTGCCGGTCCTCCGCCCGGGAACGGGGAAGGGCCCCGCGGTGCGGGGCCCTTCCGTGTGCGGTGGCCGGGGTCAGCCGGTGTTGCGCAGGCCGGCCGCGATGCCGTTGACGGTCAGCAGCAGCGCGCGGGCGCGCAGCGGGTCCTCGTGGCGGCCGGCGGCGGCCTCCTCGCGCTGGCGGCGCAGCAGCGCCACCTGGAGGTAGGAGATCGGGTCGAGGTAGGCGTCGCGGACGGTGAAGGTCTGCTTGAGTACCGGGTTGTGCTCCAGCAGCTCGCTCTCGCCGGTGAGCCGGAGCACCTCGCGCAGGGTGCGGTCGTGCTCGGCGGTGATCTGGTCGAAGACGTGGTGCAGTTCGGCCGGCACCAGCTGCTCGACGTAGTGGCGGGCGATCCGCAGGTCGGTCTTGGCCAGCGTCATGGCGACGTTGGACAGGAAGTTCTGGAAGAAGTGCCAGGAGCCGTGCATCTCGTCGAGCACGTCGCCCAGGCCGGCCTCGCGGGCGGCGGCGAGGCCGGAGCCGACGCCGTACCAGCCGGGGACGATCTGGCGGGACTGGGTCCAGCCGAAGACCCACGGGATGGCCCGCAGGCCGTCCAGGCCGGCGCCGGAGTCGGGGCGGCGGGACGGGCGGGAGCCCAGGTGCAGCGAGGCGAGCTGGTCGACCGGGGTGGCGGCGAAGAAGTACTTCGGCAGGTCCTCCTGCTCGACGAGGGCCCGGTACGCGGTGTGGGCGGCCTCGGAGACCTGGTCCATGGCGGCGTCCCAGCGGGCCAGCTCCTCGGGGGCCTGGCGCGGGGCGGTGTGCAGCGCGGAGGCGGAGAGGGTGGCCGAGAGGGTCAGTTCGAGGTTCTCCCGGGCCAGCGAGGGCAGCAGGTACTTGTCGGAGATGACCTCGCCCTGCTCGGTGACCTTGATCTCGCCCTCCAGGGTGCCCCAGGGCTGGGCCAGGATGGCCTCGTGCGAGGGGCCGCCGCCGCGGCCGACGGTGCCGCCGCGGCCGTGGAAGAGGCGCAGCCGGATGCCGTAGCGGTGGGCGACGTCGCGCAGCCGGCGCTGGGCGCGGTGGATCTCCCACTGGGAGGTGGTGATGCCGCCGAACTTGGAGGAGTCGGAGTAGCCGAGCATGACCTCCTGGACGTCCCCGCGCAGCGACACGAGCAGCCGGTAGGAGGGGTCGGAGAGCATCTCGTCCAGGATCCGGTCGGCCTCCTGGAGTTCGTCGGTGGTCTCCAGCAGCGGCACGATGCCGATCTTGGCGATCCCGGCGTGCAGGTCGATCAGGCCGGCCTCGCGGGCGAGGACGGTGGCGGCGAAGACGTCGTCGGCGCCCTGGCACATCGAGATGATGTAGCTCTCGACGATCTCGTCGCCGAAGCGCTCGAAGCCCTCGCGGATGGTGTTGAAGACGCCGAGGGTCTTGGTGCCGGCGGCGTCCAGGGGGGCCGGGGTGGGGGCGAGTGGCCGGCGTGAGCGGAGTTCCTTGGCGAGCAGCTTCTGCCGGTACTCGCGGGGCATGTCGGCGTAGCGCCAGGCCTCCTCGCCGAGCCGGTCGAAGAGCTGGCCGAGGGCGTGGTGGTGGGCCTCGGCGTGCTCGCGGACGTCCATGGTGGCGAGCTGGAGGCCGAACGCCTCGATGGTGCGGATGGCGCGGGCGAGCCGGCCGTCGGCGATCAGGCCGCCGCGGTGGGCGCGCAGGGAGTCCTGGATGAGGCGCAGGTCGGCGATCAGCTC
The DNA here is from genome assembly GCF_002953255.1 of Streptomyces sp. CB01881. Taxonomy (GTDB): domain Bacteria; phylum Actinomycetota; class Actinomycetes; order Streptomycetales; family Streptomycetaceae; genus Kitasatospora. The sequence continues at coordinate 5,890,201 of NZ_CP026498.1, read as the reverse complement.
GCGGGTGCCGAGGTAGTCGCGGCCGGCGGTGTGCGGGGTGCCGTGGGCGAGCCGCTCGCGGGTGTTCTCCAGCTTGAGCCGGACGCAGGTGGCCTTGAGGCGGTAGGGCTCCTCGGCGTTCATCCGCTTGTAGCGCGGGCTGAGTTCGGGGAGGAGGTGCAGGTCGGTGTTGAGCGAGGCGAGCAGCTCGACCGAGGCGCCGGCCAGCCGCTCGGAGGTGGAGAGGGAGCTGCGCAGGTCGTCGACGGCGGCGAGGGCGTCCTTGATGCCGTACTCGTGCTGGAGGTTGAGGACGTCCCAGGTGACCTGCGGGGTGACGTTCGGGTTGCCGTCGCGGTCGCCGCCGATCCAGGTGCCGAAGGTGAGCGGGCGGACGCCGTCGGGCAGGGTGAGGCCGACCCGGGCGAGCTCCTCGTGGAGCTCTTCCAGGGCCTCGGGGACGGCCTCGCGGTAGAGCTCGTCCAGGTAGTAGACGGCGTTGCGGGCCTCGTCGGTGGGCTCCGGGCGGGCGATCCGCAGTTCGTCGGTCTGCCAGAGCAGGTCGATGACCTCGGCGAGGCGGCGGTCGGCCTGGCGCTTGGCGGAGGTGGTCCGGGCGGGGTCCGCCGCGGCGAGGCCGGAGGCGAGCTGCTCGCGGTGGATCCGGTCGAGGAGCTCGCCGATGCGGCGGAGCTTGTTGAGGACGCTGCGGCGGGCGGCCTCGGTGGGGTGGGCCGTGAAGACCGGGCGGACGGCCAGGTGGGCGAGGGTGTCCGCGAGGTGCTTGGGGTCCGCCTCGGCCAGTTGGTCGGCGGTCTGCGCGAGCAGGGAGCCCTCGCGGGCCCGGCGGGTGGCGAACTCGCGTCCGCGGTGCACCTGTTCGGTGACGTTGGCGAGGTGGAAGTAGGTGGAGAAGGCGCGGACGAGCTTGGCGGCGGTCTCCAGGTCGATGTCGGAGAGCAGCTCGGCGGTGGCCTCGCCGTCGGTGCGGCTGAGCAGGCGGACCTGTTCGACCAGGCCCAGCAGCTGGGGGCCCTCCTGGCGGACGAGCGTCTCGCCGAGGAGGTCGCCGAGGCGGCGGATGTCCGCGCGCAGGGCTGTGTTGTCAGCCTCGGCGCCGGATGCGCTGACACGGCTGGGGTTGTCCGCCGGGTTGGGGACCGGAGCGGTCACGGCTGGCTCCCTGTGGTGGTGGGGTTCGGCAACGGCTCATCGCCACAGTTCCGCGCGCGTGTGGCGCGTGTGACGCGTGCGGACCGCGCTGTCCGACGCGACCAGCATAGGTGTCGGGAGGGGTGGTGTCCGCGAGGTGGCCGGATGGCGGACAAGATCACGTTCTCCGGAAGTGGTCTGGACCACTTGGCCGCCCGAAAGGGTGTCGGAACGACACCGGGTGGGGAGGGGGTGAGGTTGACGCTTAGGCTGTGGGGTTATGAGCAAGTCGCCTGGGGAGCGCGCGCAGGACCGGTCGTTCTGGTGGTGGGAGCGGCGCCGCAGCGCTCTCCTGGACATCGGGCTGGCCGCGCTGGCGGCCCTGGAGTGCGCGGCCAGCGCGGTCGCCTTCCTGGCGCCCCGGGTTCACATGGGGGCGCTCGCGATCGTCGGCGTCGCACTGTTCGGCGCGATGGCCGGGGCCAGCCTGGTGCTGAGGCGGCGTTGGCCGGCGGTCCCGGTGCTGGTGGCCCTGGTGGCGATGCCCGGGATGCTCGGCGTGGTGCTGCTGGTGGTGTCGCTGTACACGCTGGCGGAGACCTGGGAGTGGCCCTCCCGGCGGCGGCGGGTGGTGGCGCTGTCGGCGCTGGCCTTCGCCGAGGCGGTCGCCGTGATGCTGGTGTCGATGCTGACGCCCTCCGACACGTCGGTCGAGCAGCCGCCGCTCTGGGGTCAGGTGCTGCTGGCGGTGCTGGTGGCCGTCGGCCTGACCGTGCCGCCGGTGGTGACCGGCCTCTACATGGGCGCGCGGCGGCGGTTGATCGAGTCGCTCAAGGACCGCGCGCACGGCCTGGAGACCGAGCTGGACCTGTTGGCCGAGCAGGCCCGCGAGCGCGCCCGCCGCGCCCGCCTGGAGGAGCGGACCAGGATCGCCCGGGAGATGCACGACGTGGTGGCGCACCGGGTGTCGCTGATGGTGGTGCACGCCGGGGCGCTGGAGCGGATCGTGGCCAAGGACCCGCAGAAGGCCGCGCAGAGCGCCAAGCTGATGGGCGAGGTCGGCCGGCAGGCGCTGAACGAGCTGCGCGAGATCCTCGGGGTGCTGCGGATGTCGGACGAGGCCGCGCCGGAGCCGGACTCGCTGACCGCGCTGCCCCGGCTGGTCGACCAGTCCCGGGCGGCGGGGATGGCCGTCACCCTCACCGTCAGCGGCAGCCGCCAGGAGTTCACCACCGACGCCGAGCAGACCGCGTACCGGGTGGTGCAGGAGGGCCTGACCAACGCGCACAAGCACGCCGGCGGCGCGGAGGTGTCCGTGCTGCTGGCGTACGCGCCGAACGGCGTGCGGGTGAGTGTGGTGAACGCCTGCCCGGACGGCGAGCGCGGCGCGGCGGCGTTGCCCAGCGGCGGCAACGGGCTGGTCGGGATGCGCGAGCGGGTGGTTGCGCTGGGCGGCACCTTCTCGGCCGGGTCCGAGCGTGACGGCGGGTTCCGGGTGGAGGCCGTACTGCCCTCCCGGCTGGCGGTCCGGACCGACCGGCTGGCCTGAACCGGCCGGCCGGCCTTGACTGCGACCGGCCTGAACCAGCTGGCCGGCCTTGACTGCGACCGGCCTGAACCAGCTGGCCGGCCTGGACCGCGGCCGCCCGGGGCCTGGGCGGCCCGGGGTGCGCGGCGGCTACGTCTCGTCGGCGGTGCGCAGCCGTTCCGGGGCGGTGCCGAGGACCAGCGCGGTGATCGCCTGGTCGATGTCGTGGCCGAGGAACCACTCGCCGGTGTGGTCGAGGCTGAAGACCCGGCCCTCCTCGTCGACGGCGAGCAGTGCCTGCCCGTACGCCTCCTCGCCGAGCGGGGCCAGCCGGGTGTCCAGGGCGCGGCCGAGGTCGGCCAGGGTGCGCGGCTGGTGGAGCCCGCAGAGCGGGTCGACCAGGAACGGCGTGCGGGCCAGCTGCCGCCCCGGGCCGGCGAGGTCGAAGGCGAGGCCGCCGAACTCGGCCCAGGCCTCCACCGCCGCGGGGAACACCGTGTGCTGGACGCCGGCCGGGCTGCCGTACCCCACCAGGGCGTCGGCCCACTCCTCGGCCTGCCGGATCTCCCAGCGGCCGGGGTGCCAGCCGGCCGCCTTCAGCTCGGCGGCGACATCGGCGGGGAAGCGCGGGCGGGTCCGCAGGGCGGGCCCGCCGAGCGTGGTCGGCGGGGGCTGGGGCGGGCTGGGCGGGTTCAGGGCGGGCTCCGGTGGCTCGGGGGCAGGGGGCGTGCGGGGGTGCCGGGTCAGCGCGGGCCGACGGCCACGCTCTGCACGGTGAAGTGCTCCAGCAGCGGCGCGCAGGAGCGGCAGGGCGGCGCGTGGGTGCCGTGCGCCGGGTCGTGCTCCTCGCGGATCCGGACGGTGGTCAGCCGGGAGCCCTTGAGCGCCTTGCGGGCGTCCTGAACGCTCATCGGCTTGCGGGAGGCGCGCTTGGAGCGCCGGGCGTCCACCGTGGCCAGGTACTGGGAGAGCAGGACGGCCTCCGGGCAGCGGCCGGTGAACCGCTCGCGGTGCTCCAGCGGCAGCGCGTCCAGGAAGTCGCCGACCAGTGGGTGCAGCAGCGGCCGCCGGGCGGGCTTGTCACCGGCCAGCGTGTGCACCTCCCCGCCCTTCAGCGACAGGGCGGCGGCGACGGCGGGCAGCAGGCTGTCGCGGTGGTGGCGCAACAGGGGCGGCCCGGCCGGTTCCCCGGTGGTCATGCGTCCTCCTCCTCCTCTTCCTCTTCCCGTTCCTCTTCCCGCCGACGGCACGGCCGGCAGGGTTGGCCCGGGGCAAGACTGTCAAATGTCACCGACATCCGCACAACCGGGGTACGAGGGCGGACGACCGGTCCCGGCGGCAGGCCGGACGAGCACGGGACACCGGCCGGATCCGCACGCCGTCGTCACGACCCGTCCCCAGGTTTCCCGAACCCACCCCCGGTCGCAGGCGGTGGCCGGCAGCGTTCCAGCAGTGGGCCCAGGGGTGGCCGGCCGGAGGAGGGTTTCCGGCGTGGCATGACAACTCCTCTGCCCGCTCTGGCCGTTGACGCCGCCGGGGTAAGGGGGCCCCGGGTCGAGCAAGGGGGGTCTTGCGATGACGGGGACGGAAACCGCCAACGAGGCACCCGGCGAGCACGTGCCCACACCGGGGGTGCCGCCGCAGCCCACGCCCGCGCACCCGATCGGGATCGCCGTGGTCGGGGCCGGCTACTGGGGCCCGAACCTGGTCCGCAACGCGCAGCAGACGCCGGCGCTGCGCCTGCACTGGCTCTGCGACCTGGACGAGAGCCGGTCGCGCCGGGTGCTGGGGGAGTACAGCACCGTCCGGTCCACCACCTCGTTCGAGCAGGTGCTCGCCGACGAGCGGGTCGGCGCGGTCGCCGTGGCCACGCCCGCCGCCGCGCACTACCGGCTGGTCCGGGCTGCGCTGGAGGCGGGCAAGCACGTCCTGGTGGAGAAGCCGATCACCACCTCCGCCGCGGAGGCCGCCGAACTGGTGGGGCTCGCCGAGGAGCGCGGGCTGGTGCTGATGTGCGACCACACCTTCTGCTACACCCCGGTGGTGCGCCGGATCCGCGAGCTGGTGCACGGCGGCGAGATCGGCGACGTGCAGTTCTTCGACTCGGTGCGGATCAACCTCGGGCTGGTCCAGCCGGACGTCGACGTGCTCTGGGACCTCGCCCCGCACGACCTCTCGATCCTCGACTTCGTGCTGCCGCCGGGCGTCGAACCGGTCGGGGTCTCCGCCCAGGGAGCCGACCCGATCGGCGCCGGCCGGTCCTGTGTCGCCTACCTGACCGTCCGGCTGAGCAACGGCGCGCTGGCGCACTGCCACGTCAACTGGCTCTCCCCGACCAAGGTCCGCACGACGCTGATCGGCGGCTCGCGGCGCACCCTGGTCTGGGACGACCTCAACCTGCAGGCCCGGCTCGCGGTGCACGACCGCGGCGTGGACCTCACCCCGCCCGACGAGCTGACCGACGCGATCTGCCACCAGGCGCTGATCTCCTACCGGGTCGGCGAGATGGTCGCGCCCGCGCTGGTCGAGCAGGAGGCGCTGCGCAACGTGATGGCCGAGTTCGCCGCCGCCATCACCGAGGGCCGGGCGCCGCTCACCGACGGCCGGGCCGGGCTGCGCGTGCTGCAACTGCTGGAGGCCGCCTCGCTGAGCCTCGAACTCGGCGGCGCCACCATCCCGGTGGGTGCCGGTCTCGACGACACCGTGCCGGTCGACCGAATGTCCGACGCACACGAAAGGGCCGCCGCGCGGTGAACGCTGTACAGATCGAGGGCTCCCGCTGCCTGGTCACGGGCGGGGCCGGCACCATCGGCTCCACCGTGGTCGACCAGCTGATCGAGGCGGGCGCCCGCGAGGTGGTCGTGCTCGACAACTTCGTCCGCGGCCGAGCGGCCAACCTGGCCCGCGCCCGGAAGAGCGCCGCCCCCGGACAGCTGCGGGTGGTGGACGGGGACATCCGCGACCGCGCGCTGCTGCGCGAACTGCTGGACCCGGGCACCGACCTGCTCTTCCACCTGGCCGCGATCCGGATCACCCAGTGCGCCACCGAGCCCCGGCTCGCCCTGGAGATCATGGTCGACGGCACCTTCGACGTGGTCGAGGCCGCCGCCGAGAAGGGTGTCGGCAAGGTGATCGCCTCCTCCACCGCCTCCGTCTACGGCCTCGCCGACACGTTCCCCACGCCCGAGACCCAGCACCCCTACAACAACGACACCCTGTACGGCGCCGCCAAGGTCTTCAACGAGGGCCTGCTGCGCTCCTTCCACGCCATGCACGGGCTGGACTACGTCGCGCTGCGGTACTTCAACGTGTACGGCCCCCGGATGGACGTGCACGGCAGGTACACCGAGGTGTTCATCCGCTGGATGGAGCGGATCGCCGCCGGGCAGCCGCCGCTGATCTTCGGCGACGGCGCGCAGACCATGGACTTCGTCTACACCGAGGACATCGCCCGGGCCAACCTGCTGGCCGCCGCCGCGCCCGTCACCGACCGGGTCTACAACATCGCCGGCTCCACCGAGGTCTCGCTGCGTCCGGCTGATCGGCGACCACGGCTCCGGCCGCAAGTACGAGCACGAGCGGCTCGGCTTCAACTCCCGGCTGGACGCCCTCCAGGCCGTCGTCCTGCGGGCCAAGCTGCGCCGGCTGCCCGCCTGGAACGACGCCCGCCGGGCCGCCGCCGGCCGGTACGACCTCCTGCTGGCCGGGCTCGACGGCGTCACCACGCCCCGGACCGCGCCCGGCAACGAGCACGTCTGGCACCTGTACGCGGTCCGGATCGGGCCCGGCCGGGACCGGGACGCCGTGCTCGCCGCCCTGCACGCGGCCGGCGTCGACGCGGGCGTCCACTACCCCGTGCCGGTCCACCTCCAGCCCGCGTTCCGTCACCTCGGCCACGGCGAGGGGGCGTTCCCGGTCGCCGAGCGGGCCGCCCGGGAGCTGCTCACCCTGCCGCTCTACCCGCAGATCACCGGGGGCCGGCAGGAGCGCGTCGCCGAGGCCCTCGCCAAGGCGCTCGCCCAGGGCCGGCGGTGGCGCGTCGCCGAGCACCTCGCCGAGGCCCCGCCCCCCGGGCGGGGGTCCGGGTCCGGGGCCGACCCCCTACGCTGGTAGCCAGCAAGCGCACCGGAGTATTTGCAGCAGCCAGTGGGGGCTCCCAGATGACGACAGGTCGGCCCGGCGTCGCCGCCGCACCGAACGCGGCGTACGCAGGTCAGGTGGTGCAGTTCCCGGACCCGGTCCGCGCGGAGCGGCACCCGGCCGGGGTCCGGGTGGACGAGTACGGCTTCCCGGACTTCGGCCCCTACGCCGCCGCCGCGGCCGAGGTCGCGGACCCGCCGGAGGGCTTCGGCGTCGACGAGCTGCGCCTGACCGACTACGTCTCGGCCAACGCCGCGCAGTTCACCCAGGGCCACCCGCTCTGGGCCGACCTGGAGACCGCCGTCGCCACGCCGCCCGGCTGGACCTGGCACCACGCGGTCGGCCGGGCCGCGCCCGGCTGGCGCCGGATGGAGCTGGTCCCGGTCGAGGTCAAGGCGCTGCTGCGGCACCACGGCGGCCTGGCCACCTCCAGCGCCGACCACGGCCGCCGCGGCACCCGCCCGCTGCAGGAACGCCGCCCCGCGCACTTCTCGCTCGCCAAGGACGGCGGCGACCCGATCGGCGTCACCGAGGACCTCGTCCAGCGCGCCGAGGAGCGCCTCGGCTACCGGCTGCCCGGCGCCTACCGGACCTTCCTCAAGCTCGGCGGCGGCCGCGCCCCCGTCGGCGTGGCGCTCGACCCCGAGCTCGGGCTGCTGCTCGACCAGCCGTTCCTGACCCTCAGCGAGGAGTACGGCACCGAGGACGTCGTCTACGCCAACAAGTGCCTGCGCGACCACCTCACCAAGGACTTCCTGGGCATCGCCTACGCCCAGGGCGGCATCGTGGCGCTCAAGGTGCGCGGCGAACGGACCGGCTCGGTCTGGTTCTGCCTCTACGACGACGCCCGCGACGGCGGCGCGCCCGAGGCGCCCGAGGACCGCGTCGCCCGGCTGCTGCTGCCCTGCGGCGAGGACTTCGACGCCTTCCTGCTCCGGCTGGCCGGCAGCCCGCCGGAGCTGGAGACGGTGGCGGAACTGATGGTGGACGGTGGGTTCGCCCGCGTCGTGCCGGTGGGCTGACATGGCCCCGACGGCGGTGGTCAAGGGTGCCCGAGAAGCCGGGACGAAGCAGCAAGCGGGGATGAAGGGGACAGGAGTGAACCGGGCGTGGTGACGTATGCGCAGGCGCAGGAGCTCGCCGACGAGTGGATCAACGGCGGGGTGCCGCGTTCACAGCAGCGCGAGGTGCGGGTCCGGGAGTTCGACCTGGGCTTCGTCTGCTGGGCGGTCCAGCCCGGCGACGGCGCCCAGACCCCGGGCGAGGCGGGTGCCGACGGCGTCGGCGGTCCGGCCGCCTCCGGGGGTTCGGCCGGTGAGGTGCGGCTGGTGATCGCCCGGGACTCCGGCGCCAGCACGCTCTGGCCCGCCCTGCCCGTCAACGAGGTGGTCCGCCAGTACGAGGAGGTCTACGGCCGGCCGGTGGCGGCCAACCCGGCCGGGGCGGCGAGGCCCGCCCCCGGGCCGGTCGAGGCGACGTCCTTCCTGCTCAGCCCGCCGCAGTGGCTCCAGGAGGCCGGCGCCGCGGCGATCGCGGCCGAGGCCGAGCGGCTGGGGACGCCGGAGCCCGCTCCCGCCCCTGCGCCGGCTGCGCCCGCCCCTGCCGTTCCCGCCCCGGCTGCGGCCTCCGAGCCCGTGCCGGCGCCCGCCGTGCTGACCACGCCGCCGGTCTCCGAGCGCCCGGCCGGGGACGCGCCGACCATGCTCGCGCCGCCGCCCGGCCACGACGAGCCGGCCTTCCCCTTCCCGCCGCCCGCGCCCGTCGCGCCGGCCGGCCCGGCCGTGCCGCCGGCGCCGCCGGCCGGCTCCCCGGGGGTCGAGGCGGCGACCGTGCTGCTGCCCGACGGGCTGCGGACCAACGGGGCCGGCCTGCCCGGCGAGCCCCGGCCCGGTGCCGAGGCGGCCACCGAACTGCTGCCCGTGAGCGGCTACGACATGCCCCCGGCCCCGGTCGGGGGGCCGGCCGCCGAGCCCGCGCGCACCCTGCTGGCGCCGCCGGAGGGCCTGCCGGGTGCGCCGGGTGCGCCGGGTGCGCCGGGTGTTCCTGCCGGTCCCGGTGCGCCGGGTGTCGGCGGCCCGGGTGCGCCCGTGGAGTACGCGGCGACCATGCTGGCGCCGCCGGACGGGCTGCCGGGTCTGGCCGGCCTGCCGGGTGCGCCGGGTGCGCCGGGTGTTCCTGCCGGTCCCGGTGCGCCGGGTGCCGGCGGCCCGGGTGCGCCCGTGGAGTACGCGGCGACCATGCTGGCCTCGCCGGACGGGCTGCCGGGTCTGGCCGGTCTGCCGGGCGCTCCCGGCCCCGGCGCGCCCGTCGCCCCGCCCGCCGGAGACGCGCCGCAGGGCGCCCTCGGCCGCGGCGCGGGCGGTGCCCCGCCGCCCCCGCCCCCGGCGGGCCTGCGCGGCGGCGCGCCCGGCCCGGTCGGCGCCCCCGTCTCGCTCGGCCGCAGCACCGGCTCGGCCCCGCCGCCGCCCCCGCCGGGCGAGCTGCGGAACACCCCCGGCTCCGGCACCCCCGCCGCGAGCCCGGGCGGCCGCGGCGCGGGCGGTGCCCCGCCGCCCCCGCCCCCGGCGGGCCTGCGCGGCACGGACGCGCCGGCCGGGCCGCCCGCTCCGCCCGCCGGCGCCACGCCCGGTGCAGGGGTGGCGTACGAGCGCACCCAGCTGGCCGGCGCGATCGACCCGGCGCTGCTCGGCGCGCCCGCCGACCCCGGGACCCCGCCGTCCGGCGGCCCGGCCGTACCGCCGCCGCCCGGTGGCCCCGGCCCCGGCGCGCCCGCGGCCGGCTACGGCTACCCGGGAGCGGCCTCGCCCGCCGCCCCGGCCCCGGCGGCCGCCGTCCCCCCGGCGCCCGTCCCGGGCCCGCCGCAGGGCGCCCCGGTGCCGCCGGGCGTGCCCGCCGTCGGCCCGGGCTACTTCGCCGCGCTCAGCTACCGGGGCCCGGACGGCTCCGAGCAGAAGCTGCTGCACCGCAGCGAGCCCGGCACCCCGCACCCGGAGTGGAAGATCCTCCAGGACCTGCGCCGGCTGAACGTCCCGCCGGAGCAGGTGCTGGAGCTCTACACCGAGCTGGAGTCCTGCGACCTCCCGGGCGGCTACTGCAACCGGATGATCGCGGCGTCCTGGCCGAACGTCAGGCTCACCCACACCGCCGACTACGGCCGTGACCACCACTCCCGGCAGGCCGGGATGGCCCAGCTGCTCGACCACCTGGACGAACTGCACCAGCTGGCCTCCGGCGCCCAGCGGGTCCGCCCGTTCCGGGTGCCGCTGCCCGCCCCGGGGACGGTCCCGCCGCTGCCGCCGATCGCACCGCAGCAGCTCGCCCAGGAGCTCGGCCACGCCTTCGCCCAGAACGTGTTCCGCTTCGAGCAGCGCGCCGTCTCGCGTCAGGGCGTCCCCGAGCCGGTGGCGCAGACCCTGATGTGGGCGGGCCTGCCGCGCGAGTTCGGCCCGTTCTTCTGGGCCCAGGCCCAGGAGGGCCGGCCGATCCCGACGCTCGCCGAGCTGGCCGCCGAGCGCGGCCTGGCGGGCGGCCCGGACTTCGGCGGCTACCTGGTGCTCGGCAACGACTACGGCCGCCAGCTCTGTGTGCAGTACGGCACGGCGCACGTGGTCGCGGTGGACATGGACGGAACCGGGGAGCCACCCCGGTTCGTCAACAGCGGTGTACCGGAGTTCGTCCGCGCCCTGGCCCTGCTGGGCAGGATGTGGCGGCTGCGGTACGGGCTGACGCCGGACCAGGCCGGTCGCTGGACGACCGACTTCCAGGCCCAGCTCGCCGCGATCGACCCGGCGGCCCTGCAGTCGGCGGACACCTGGTGGGCCGTCCTGCTGGAGCAGTTCTGGGACGGCCTGTTGTAGCAGGTCGTCGCGGATCCGCGCAGGTGGAGGGGGTCGTTCCGGTGTCCGGAACGACCCCTTCGGCATGCCGCTGCGGCTCTGCCTCGTTGGGGTTTCGCCCTGATCTGCGCAAAATAGGTCAAGAGGATCGGTCCACTCGTCCGGTCCTCGACACGTTCCGATCAGTACCCCGTCGATATGGAGACCGGGTCCTCGATCCGGTTCCCGATCCGTCCGATCCGTCCGATCATGGGCTCCGCAGCCCGCGACCCGAGGGGAAGAGCCCATGAGCGACGCCGTCCCCCAGTACGGCTTCACCGCTGCCCGGCGTGGTTACGCGCCCGAGCAGGTCGACCGAGCGCTGGCCGCTCTCACCGTCCACCGCGACGAGGCGTGGGAACGGCTGAGCGTGCTCGGCGCCGGAATCCGGGAGATGGAGCGCCGCCTGGCCGACATCCAACAGGCGGCGGCCGACGCCCCGGAACCCGACTACCTGGTCCTCAGCGAGCAGGCCGCCGGCCTGGCCCGGATGGCCGAGAACGAGTCCCGCGCCGTCCGGGAGGCCGCCGAGCGGTTCGCCGAGGACCTGCGCGACGAGGTCTACGAGGCCGGCCAGGCCCTCGGCCAGGCCGCCAAGGAGTACGCCGTCACCACCCGCGCCGAGGCCGACCTGGCCGCCCGGCGCACCGACGAGCGGACCAGGGCCGAGGCCGAGACGATCCGGGCCGACACCGACCGGGACAACCGGACCCTGCGCGACTCCGCCACCGCCCACGCCGCCAAGGTGCGGGTCGCCGCCGCCGAGGCGTCCGAGCAGGCCGAGGCCGAGCTGGCCACCCTGCGCCGCAAGGCCGACGAGACCTTCGCCGCGGCCGAGGCCAGGGCCGACGCCGAGGACGCCGAGGTCTCCGCGACCGCCGAGCGCCGGCTCAAGGAGGCCGAGCAGCACCGGGAGACCGTGCTCGGGCAGATCAAGCAGTCGGACGCCGAGGCGCAGGCCCGGGCGGACGAGCTGATCGAGCAGGCCCGCCGCGAGGCCGAGCGGATCAACGCGGCCAGCGAGCGCGAGCAGCGCGAGTTCTCGGCCCGGTACGAGACGGTGCAGCAGCACCTGGACCACATCAAGGCCACCCTCGCCTCGCTCACCGGCGCGGCGGTGGGTGCGGTCGAGCCCGCCGAGGAGGCCCCGGCACCGCAGGCCGTGCCGCCGCAGGCCGCGCCGGGTGCTCCGCCGGAGTCTGAGGCGGCCGGGTCCGAGGCGGCCGGGTCAGTGGTGGCCGGGTCCGAGGCGGCCGTGTCGGAGGTGGCTGCGTCGGGGGTGGCCGTGTCGGAGGTGGACTCGGAGGCGGACACCGGCGAGATCGCGGTCGCCGACCTGCGCAAGGACGTCGCCGCGGGTGCCGGCCGGCCGGCCGCCCCGGTGGAGGCGGCCACGACGGTCCTGCCGGTCACCCCGGGCAGGGTCACGCCCGGGCCGGTGGTTCCCGCCGCTGCGACGGCCGCTCCGGCCGGGGTGCCGCCGCGCCCGTCCTCGCCGCCGAGCGGGGCGACCGCGGTCGGTTGCGCCCCCTCCGGTGCCGCGGGGGCGCCGGGGCGCCAGGAGGAGGAGACCCGGATCATCCCGAAGATCGTGATCGTGGACGACGGCGCCGAATACGCCACCCCGAACACCGTCGGCTACAACCGGCGCTGACGGCTGACGGCTGACGGCTGACGGCTGACGCCTGACGTCTGACGCCTGGCCGTCGGCCGGCCGGCACCGGCCCGCCCGGTGGCGGTCACGAGCCGTCTCCCGCCAGCAGCCGCGCGAGTTTTGCGTCCTGGGCCCTGACCGCCTCCTTCTGGGCGGTCAGGGCCTGCGCGTTGCGGTCGATCAGCTGCCGCTGGTAGCCGGCCAGGACGGCGAACCAGATCCCGGCCAGGTTGCTCCGGCCGGTGCAGTCCGCGTCGGCGAGGGCCGTCGCGCGTTCGGCCGGGGTGACGTCCGGGGCGGCCCGGAACCGGTCCGGCAGCGCCGCCGGGGCGTCGGCCTTGAAGCCCGCGGCGGTCATGCAGGCGGACCACTCCCCGGTCGCGGCGGTCACCCGGGTGTCGCGGCCGGTCGCCGCGATCGACTCGTCGAAGAGCCGGCCGACCAGCTCGGTGCCCGGGTCGGACGGCGAGCCGATCCGCTCCGCCGCCTGCCGGTCGCAGTCCACCCGGGCGCTGTCGTAGGCCTCTCCGGAACCGGCCGCCGGCCCGGTCGGCCGGGGGAGGGCCCGCTTCGGCGGGTGGAAGCCCTGCACGCCCGCGACCGCCGTCCCGAGGTACCCCCAGGCGCCGGCCGGCAGGGCCGTCGCGTTGTCGGGGGCCTGCGCGGCCTGCAGGCCGTCGCCGCCGAAGCCGGTGTACCCGGCCTTCCGCATGCAGGAGACGATCAGCGCATTTCTCGCCTGAATCTCTTTCACGGCCACCTGGTCATTGGCCTGATAAGCGGAGAGCGGAAGTCCGGTCATTCCGGCGCGCCCGGATTCCGGGGCTTTCGGTGTGCCGATCGGCGGCGGGGTCGGCGGGGATTCTGCCGGGCCACTTCCGGGTGAGCTGGCACAACCCGTGGAAAAGGCCGATAAAGAGGCCGCCAGGGTGATGGCGGCGAATCGCCCGAAATGTGGTGGACGTGCCAAGCTCCCGCTCCGATCCTCAGGCGTGGCAAGGTGGTTCGGACCCTAGCGCATTCCGGTTCGGCTCGTTCGGACGGGCGCTCGCAAGGGCTGTCTTGGCCTGAAATCAACTGTTCGGCGGCGAGGCTCCGTGTAAATCTCTGGAGTCGCAACCGCTGCCGACGGAGGGGTTTCATGATTCGCCGCACAAATCCCGCAAATCCTCGTGGAGTACGTCGCCCGGAAAATGGCCCGGCCCGCCGGGCCGGTGCTCTCGCCGTCCTCACCGCAGCCGCGGCCGCACTGCTGCCGGTCACCGGCGCGAACGCGGTGAACCGGGTCGATTGCGGGAACCGCACCGATTTCGCGAAGGTGTTCAACTACGGCTACAGCGGACAGCTCTGCTTCGCGAACGACGGCTGGATGGCGGTCCGCGTCTACAACGTCGACCGGATCGACGCCGGCAACAACCGGGTCATCACCTATCTCGGGGGCGGCCTGGGCTCCTGGACCGTCTTCAACTGGGAGCAGTACGACTTCAACGGCCACCAGGGGCACGAGGTGATGATGTACGACATCAACCTCTCCCGCTGGTAGCCGGAGCAGGGCCCCCGACGCGGTGCCGGGCGGGTGCGGTCGCCCGGCCACCGCGTTCCCGCCGGGCGCGACCGGGTCGAATCAGAGCACCTCGACGGCCGCGCCGGAGAGCCGGCGGCGGCAGTCCAGCACGTACCGGGCGTGCTCGGTCACCGTGTCGTAGTCGAAGTCGTCGTGGTCGGCGAGCAGCACCACCGCGTCCGCCGCGGCCAGTTCCTCCGGCGTCGCCTCGACCCGGCGGACGGCGGCGAACGGGTCGCCGTGCCGGTCCTGCTCGGCCGCCCGCTGCCCGGGGATCACCGGCTCCGGGACGTGCACCCCGACCACCACGTGCGGGTCTGCGGCCCGGACCTCGGCACCCATCCGGGTCAGCAGCTCGGCGACCCGGGCGGCCGGGGTCTCCCGGGCGTCACCGGTGTTCTTCTTGTACGCGAGCCCGAGCAGCAGCACCCGGGAGCCCTTCACCGAGCGCTGCCGGTCGTTCAGTGCCTCCCCGAGCCGGCGCACCACGTAGTCGGGCATGTGGCTGTTGACGTCGTTGGCCAGTTCGACGAAGCGGAACGACTGGCCGAGCGCCCGCTCCACCCGCCAGGAGAGGTACGACGGGTCGATCGGCAGGCAGTGCCCGCCGACGCCGGGACCGGGGGTGAAGCGGAGGTAGCCGAACGGCTTGGTGGAGGCGGCGTCGATCGCCTTCCAGACGTCGATGCCGAGGTCGTGCGCGAACATCGCCAGCTCGTTGACCAGCGCGATGTTCACGTGCCGGAAGGTGTTCTCCAGCAGCTTGGTCAGCTCGGCCTCCTTGCAGGAGGAGACCGGCACCGTCCGCTCGACCAGCCGGCCGTAGAACCCCTCGACCGCCGCCAGCGCCGCCGGGTCGATGCCGGAGACCACCTTCGGGGTGTTCTCCAGCCGCCAGGTCGGGTTGCCCGGGTCGATCCGCTCGGGGCTGTAGCCGAGGTGGAAGTCCCGGCCCGCGGCCAGCCCCGACCCCTCCTCCAGCAGCGGCGCGAGCAGTTCCTCGGTGGTGCCCGGGTAGGTGGTGGACTCCAGGACGACGGTCGCCCCCGGCCGCAGGTGCTGGGCGAGCAGTGCGGCCGAGGCCTCGATGTACGACAGGTCGGGCGTGCCGTCGCGCAGCGGCGTCGGCACGGTGATCACCGCGATGTCGAAGCCCGCCACGTCGGCCGGTTCGGCCGACGGCAGGTACGTCCCGTTCTCCAGCAACGGACGCAGCCGCTCGGCCGGGATGTCCTCGACGTAGGACTCGCCGACCGCCAGCCGTTTGATCCGGCGTTCGTCCACGTCGTAGCCGACCACCTGGTACCCCACCTCGGCCGCCCGGACCGCCAGCGGCAGCCCCACGTAACCCTGGCCTGCGATGACAACGCGCATGACGAAGCACCCCCTCCATCGCGACGCCCCCTGGCCCCTCCGGGCGTCCCCACACGGTCTCCACCACAGGGTAGGGAGGGCGGTCCGGCCCGGGTGCGCGTTCGCGCAAATGGAGGGCGCGGATGTGCGGGAGCCGTGAGCGGGCGTTGTGGACCGGTGCCGGGAACGAAAGAGGCCGAGAGCGGACCGGTGCCGGGAACGAAAAGCGGGCCGGTGCCGGGAACGAAGAGGCCGAGACCCGTGGCGCCCTCCAGGAAAGGGCGCCACGGTTCCCGGCGCTTGGGCGGGCGCCCCCACCCAGGGTCGCCCGGCCTCGCACTCCCGACCCCCATCGGGTGTGCGACCGTGCCTTCCGCAGCCATCCCCCACGGTTGGGTGCGGCGGGCACGTTCACCATGGTGCGCGATCTCCATGGACGGGCAGTGACAGGAGTATGTCCAGTTCGTGGCGGATCACGAAGGCGTGGTCGCAGCCTGCGGCCGGTGCTTCGTCCGCGTCCGGGTGCGGGGCGGGCGTGCGCGAGTGCGTGCCCCGGCCGTGCACCACGTGCGTGTCGGTGCCGCGGCGTAGGCTGGAGACCCCCGGCCGTTCGGCGCGCCGGGCCGTTCGCGTTGCCCCGGCGGGCCTCCGCCGCCCCGGGACAGCACCAGCCACGGGACGAAGAAGAGACTCCAGATGAGCCTGACCGGACTGCTCGATGTCGTCGCACGGGACGCGGCGCTCGCCGAGGCGATCGAGGCCGCGACCGCCGCCGGTGCCGCGGCCGGTGGCCGCCACCACCTGGACCTGGTCGGCCCGCCCGCCGCCAGGCCGTTCGCCATCGCCGCACTGGCCCGCGCGATGGCCGGGCAGGCGGCCGGGGAGCGCGGCCGACCGGTGCTCGCCGTCACGGCGACCGGCCGGGAGGCCGAGGACCTCGCCGCCTCGCTCCGTTCGCTGCTGCCGGCCGACGCGGTCGCCGAGTACCCGGCCTGGGAGACGCTGCCGCACGAGCGGCTCTCGCCGCGTTCGGACACCGTCGGCCGCCGCCTCGCCGTGCTGCGCCGGATCGTGCACCCGCGGGCGGACGACCCGGCGGCCGGGCCGGTGCAGGTGATTGTGGCGCCCGTCCGCTCGGTGCTCCAGCCGCAGGTCAAGGGGCTGGCCGAGCTGGAGCCGGTGGCCGTCCGCAGGGGCGAGTCGCACGACCTGGAGGAGGTCGCCCGTCGGCTCGCCGCAGCCGCCTACGCCCGGGTCGAACTGGTCGAGAAGCGCGGCGAGTTCGCCGTGCGCGGCGGCATCCTGGACGTCTTCCCGCCGACCGAGGAGCACCCGCTGCGGGTGGAGTTCTGGGGCGACGACGTCGAGGAGATCCGCTACTTCAAGGTCGCCGACCAGCGTTCGCTGGAGATCGCCGAGCACGGCCTCTGGGCGCCGCCCTGCCGTGAGCTGCTGCTGACCGACGAGGTGCGGGCACGGGCCGCCGAGCTCGCCGCCGAGCACCCGGGCCTGGCCGAGATCCTCGACAAGATCGCCGAGGGCATCGCGGTCGAGGGCATGGAGTCGCTGGCGCCCGTCCTGGTGGACGACATGGAGCTGCTGCTCGACGTGCTGCCGCTCGGCTCGGTCACCGTGGTCTGCGACCCGGAACGGGTCCGCACCCGGGCCGCCGACCTGGTGGCGACCAGCCAGGAGTTCCTGCACGCCTCCTGGGTGGCGGCCGCGGCCGGCGGCGACCGGCCGATCGACCTGGAGGCGATCGACGTCTCCGCGGCCTCGCTGCGCTCGCTCGCCGAGGTGCGCGAGCACGCCGCCGAGATCGGCCTGCCCTGGTGGTCGGTCAGCCCGTTCGCGACGAGCGGGTCGGCCGTCCACGGGATCCTGGAGTTCGACGCCGACACGCTCACCCTCGGCATGCACGCCGTCGAGGCCTACCGGGGCGACACCGCCCGCGCGATCGCCGACGCCAAGGAGCGGCTGGCCGCCGACTGGCGGGTCGTCATGGTGACGGAGGGCCACGGCCCGGCCTCCCGGCTCGCCGAGGTGCTCGGCAACGAGGGCATCCCGGCCCGGCTGGTCGCCGACCTCGCCGAGGCGCCGACCCGGGACGTCGTGTACGTCTCCTGCGGCTCGATCGAGCACGGCTTCGTCGACGAGACGCTCAAGCTGACCGTCATCACCGAGACCGACCTCTCCGGCCAGCGGTCCTCCACCAAGGACATGCGGCGGATGCCGTCCCGGCGCCGCAACGCGATCGACCCGCTGGCGCTGGCGGCCGGCGACTACGTCGTCCACGAGGCGCACGGCGTCGGCCGGTACGTCGAGATGGTCCAGCGCACCGTGCAGGGCGCCACCCGCGAGTACCTGGTGCTGGAGTACGCGCCGGCCAAGCGCGGACACCCCGGCGACCGGCTCTTCGTGCCGACCGACCAGCTGGACCAGGTCACCAAGTACGTCGGCGGCGAGGCCCCGACGCTGCACCGCCTGGGCGGCGCGGACTGGGCGAAGACCAAGCAGCGGGCCAAGAAGGCGGTCAAGGAGATCGCCGCCGACCTGATCAAGCTGTACTCCGCCCGGATGGCCGCCCCCGGTCACACCTTCGGCCCGGACACCCCGTGGCAGCGCGAGCTGGAGGACGCCTTCCCCTACGCGGAGACGCCCGACCAGCTGACCACCATCGCCGAGGTCAAGTCCGACATGGAGAAGTCCGTCCCGATGGACCGGCTGATCTGCGGCGACGTCGGCTACGGCAAGACCGAGATCGCCGTCCGGGCCGCCTTCAAGGCCGTGCAGGACGGCAAGCAGGTGGCGGTGCTGGTACCGACCACGCTGCTGGTGCAGCAGCACTTCTCCACCTTCGCCGAGCGGTACGCCAACTTCCCGGTGACGGTGAAGGCGCTGTCCCGCTTCCAGACCGACAGCGAGGCGAAGGCCGTGCTGGAGGGGCTCTTCGAGGGCTCGGTGGACGTCGTCATCGGCACCCACCGGCTGTTCTCCTCCGAGACCCGGTTCAAGGACCTCGGTCTGGTGATCGTCGACGAGGAGCAGCGTTTCGGCGTCGAGCACAAGGAGCAGCTGAAGAAGCTCCGCGCCAACGTGGACGTGCTGACCATGTCCGCCACCCCGATCCCGCGCGGAGATGGCGGTCACCGGCATCCGCGAGATGTCCACCATCACCACCCCGCCGGAGGAGCGGCACCCGGTGCTGACCTTCGTCGGCCCGTACGACGAGAAGCAGATCTCGGCCGCCGTCCGGCGTGAACTCCTGCGCGAGGGCCAGGTGTTCTACATCCACAACCGGGTCGAGTCGATCGACAAGGCGGCGGCCCGGCTGAAGGACCTCGTCCCCGAGGCGCGGATCGCCACCGCCCACGGGCAGATGGGGGAGACGGCGCTGGAGAAGGTCGTCGTCGACTTCTGGGAGAAGGAGTTCGACGTCCTGGTCTCCACCACGATCGTGGAGTCGGGCATCGACATCTCCAACGCCAACACCCTGATCGTCGAGCGCGGCGACACCTTCGGGCTCTCCCAGCTGCACCAGCTGCGCGGCCGGGTCGGCCGTGGCCGCGAGCGCGGCTACGCGTACATGCTGTACCCGCCGGAGAAGCCGCTGACCGAGACCGCCCACGAGCGGCTGGCCACCATCGCCCAGCACACCGAGATGGGCGCCGGTATGTACGTGGCGATGAAGGACCTGGAGATCCGCGGCGCCGGCAACCTGCTCGGTGGCGAGCAGTCCGGCCACATCGCGGGCGTCGGCTTCGACCTCTACATGCGGATGGTCGGCGAGGCGGTGGCCGAGTTCCGGGAGTCGCTGGCCGGCGGCGGCGAGCCGGAGGAGGAGCCGCTGGAGGTCAAGATCGAGCTGCCGGTCGACGCCCACGTGCCGCACGACTACGCCCCGGGCGAGCGGCTGCGGCTCCAGGCGTACCGCTCGATCGCGGCGGTCAACTCCGAGGACGACATCAAGCAGGTCCGGGACGAGCTCGTCGACCGGTACGGCAAGCTGCCGGAGCCGGTGGAGAACCTGCTCCTGGTGGCGGCGCTGCGGCTGTACGCGCGGCGCTGCGGGATCTCGGACATCACGCTGCAGGGCTCCAACGTCCGGTTCGGGCCGGTCGAGCTGCGGGAGTCGCAGCAGTTGCGGCTGAACCGGCTCTACCCGCGCAGCCAGGTGAAGGCGGCCGCCCAGCAGCTGCTGGTGCCCCGGCCGAGCACCGGCCGGATCGGCGGCAAGCCGCTGGTCGGGCGTGAACTGCTGGGGTGGTGCCGGGAGTTCCTGTCGGCGATGTTCGACGACCTGGCGGGGGCGAAGAAGTAGCGGCGGGGAGGTTCGCGCGCCGCTTCGGCGGGGCGGGCCTGGCGCGGCTTCGGCGGCGCGGGTCTGCCGGTTGCGGCCGGTGTTGTCGCCGGCTGCGGTGGGGCGGGGCGCCGCCGGTCGGGCCTTGCGGCGGTCTCGGGTCAGGTGCCTGAGGCCGCCGTCGTGCGTCCGCCGGGTGCTGCCCCGGGTCAGCCGAGCTTCCACTGGCCGGTCTGCGGGGCGAAGCCGCTGTCGAGGCCGAACTGGGCCTTGTCGAGCTTGGCGTCCTTCGGCACCTCGAAGGTGACGAAGCCGAGCGCGCTCTCGCCGGGGGCGATGTTGGCGGGGATCTGGAAGCCCGGGCCCGCCTTGGTGTTGGCGACCGTCGTACCGAAGGCCTGGCCCTGGGCGTCCAGCACCTTGGCGCTGTTGGCGGGGACGTCGCTGTAGGCCTTCTTGCCGCTCGCCTTGATCCGGAACTGGATCGAGACGAAGCGCTTGCCGTCGGCCGGGTGGGTGAACTCGTCCTCGCCCTCGGTGTTGTCCACGACCTTCACCAGGGTCACGTCGGCGGTGTCGGCCGGGTCGTTGCCCTTGAGCGCGATGGTGTCCCCCAGCTTGGCCGCGCCCTTGGGGGCGTCGGCCGGCTTGCTCTCGGCGGGCGCGGCGGCACCGGTGGAGCCGGCCGCGCCGGCGGGGGTCGAGGCGGCAGCGGTCTGCTTCGGCTCGGTGGAGACGCTGGAGCCGGTGGAGTTGCAGGCGGTCGCGGTGAGGGCGACCAGTGCGGCGCCCAGCAGCAGGGCGGCGTTGCGGCGGGGGGTGGTGGCGACGGCCATTGAGGTGCTCCTGGTTCTCGGTCCTGGGTTGTCGGCGCTGCTGCGCTGTCGACAGGAGGATCACATCATCTGCTGTGAACGATGTCAACGGCCATTCGCCAAACGTCTCTGTTCACGTGTGAACTTCGGGATGGGGCGTGCTGGCTATGCTGTGTGGTCACACCCCAGCCCGCGTGCCGCCGAAGGAGCCCCCCATGCCGGACCGTCCCGAGGTGACCGCCGTCGAGATCGCCCGGCTGGCCGGGGTCGGACGGGCCGCCGTCAGCAACTGGCGCCGCCGCCACGCGGACTTCCCCCGCCCGGTCGGCGGCACCGACAGCAGCCCGACCTTCGCGCTCGACGAGGTGGCGGACTGGCTCCGCGGCCAGGGCAAGATCGCCGAACTGCCGCTGCTGGAACGCGTCTGGCAGTTGCTGGAGACCCTCCGCGACCCCGCCGGCCACCCCGCCGCGCCGCTCCTCCAGGCCGGGGCCGTCCTCCTGCTGCTGCACCGCGAGCCCGGGCGCTGGCCCGCCCTCGCCGCGGAACCCGACACCCGGCTCGCCACCGCCCTGCCGCGCGCGCTCGCCGACGTCGCCGGCCGGACCCTGGGCGGCGCCGCCGCCCTCCGCCTCCCCGGCCTGCTCGGCTCCACCCAGCTGGACCTGGCCCGCCTGCTCGCCGACCTCGCCTCCGCCGCCGGCGCCCCCGGCGCGTACGAGCAACTGCTCACCCGGTACACCGAGGCCAACAGCCGCCAGCTCAGCCCCACCCCGCCCGAGGCCGCCGAGCTGCTCGCCGCCGTCGCCGGCGTTCCCGCCACCGTGCTCGACCCGGCCTCCGGCCTCGGCGCCCTGCTGCTCGCCCTCCCGTCCACCACCGGCCGCTACGGCCAGGACGCCGACCAGGTCACCGGCGCGCTCGCCGCCCTGCGGCTCGCCCTGCACACGCCCGCAGCCGAACCCGGGCCGCTCCCGGCCGAGATCCGGGCCGGCGACGCCCTGCGGGCCGACGGCTATCCGGGCGACACCTTCGAGGCGGTGCTCTGCCAGCCGCCCTACAACGAACGGGACTGGGGCCACGACGAGTTGCAGTTCGACACCCGCTGGCCGGGCGGTCTCGTCCCGCCGCGCGGCGAGTCCGAACTCGCCTGGGTGCTGCACTGCCTCGCCCACACCCGCCCCGGCGGCCTCGCCGCCCTGCTGCTGCCCCCAACCGTCGCCGGCCGCCGGGCCGGCCGCCGGGTCCGCGCCGAGCTGCTGCGCTCGGGCGCCCTGCGCGCCGTCGTCGCCCTGCCGGCCGGCGCCGCCCCGCCGTACGGGGTGCCGCTCCACCTCTGGGTACTGCGTGCGCCCCGGCCGGGCGACGACTTCCGGCAGGTGCTGATGCTCGACGCGTCCTCCGCGTCCTCCGCCTCGCTCGCCGCGTCGCCGTCCGCAGCGGAGACGGGGGAGGGCGGGCGCGACAGGGTCCGCTGGGCCGAGCTGCGCCGGACGGTCCTGGACGCGTGGCGCGCCTTCGACCTCGCGGCCCGCGAGGGCCTGCCGCTGCCGGAGGACCGGCCGGGCGTCCACCGGACGATGGCCGCGATCGACCTGCTCGACGACGAGACCGACCTCTCGCCCACCCGGCACGTCCCGCCCGCCTCACCGGTCGGCGGGGCCGCCGAACTCGCCCACCTGACCGGCCGGTTGAGCGAGCTGCTGGGCGGGCTCGCGGACCCGGCCGCACTGCTGCCGGAGCCGGGCGGTTCCGGGGGCGGCATGGCCGGGGCGGGTACGGCGGGGGCGGCGGGTGCGGTGGCTCCCGTGCTCTCCGTGGTGTCCGTGGTTTCCGTGGGGGAACTGGTCCGTGGCGGGGTGTTGGAGGTGTACTCCTCCGGTTCCGGCGCACCGGCCCGCCCGGCGGGCGCCGGCCCCGTCGGCACCCCCGTGCTGACGGATCAGGACCTCATCGCGGGCAACCCGCCCAGCGCGGTCCTCGACACGGCGCGCCCGACCGGCACGACCGGCACGACCGGCACGACGGGCGCGGCCGGGGACGTCCGCGTCCGTCCCGGCGACGTCCTCGTCCCCGCGCTCGGGGGTGGGGTGGCCCGGGTCGTGCCACCCGGCAGCCCGCTCACGGGCGCCGCGCTCGGCCGCCAGCTCCACCTGCTGCGCCCCGACCCGGCCGCGCTCGACCCCGACTTCCTGGCCGGCCAGTTGCGGTCCACGGCCTCCACCCGCCGCGCCGCCAGCCACGCCTCCACCACCGCCCGCCTCGACATCCGCCGCGTCGAACTCCCGCGTCTCCCGCTCGCCGAGCAGCGCGCCCTCGGCGCCGCCTTCGCCGGCCTCGCCACCTTCGACACCACCCTCCAGCAGGCCGCCGTGCTCGCCCGCACCCTGACCCAGGCCCTCACCGACGCCCTGGCGACCGGCACGCTCCAGCCACCGGCGGGCTCCTGACCTCCCGTCGGCCGGGGTGCGGCCCGAGCCGGTGAAGTCCGGACCCGGGCGCCGGTCCGGACAGGGCCCGGGTGCCGTTGCACCGGGGTCCGAGGTGCGGGAGGCCCCCCGGTTGGCCGGTGGCGGGCGGTACGGTGTCCGGGGTTCGTCCGTACCGCGGGCGACCGCCGTCCTCACCCGCTCAGGAGCGCACATGTCAGGGCAGTACCCCGGGCAGTTCGGACCACCGTCCGGCGGCGCGTTCCCGGGCGGCGCGCCCGCCGGGGGCATACCGGGCGGGGCCCCGTACGGTGCCCAGCCGTACCCGGCCCAGCCCTACTCCGCCCAGCCGTATTCCGCCCAGCCGTACCCCGCTCCGGCCTACCCCGTTCCGCCGACCCAGCCCGTCCCGGCGCTGCGCCCCGCGATGGCCGCCGGCCCGTTCGGCGTGCTCGGGCGTGTGCTGTGGGCCCTGGTCCCGCTGGTGACGGTCGGTCTGCTCGGCGCGATCCCCTCGCTGTTGCTGGCGATCCGCCGGCGGCGGGCGTACGACATCGCCGGCGCGGTGGTCTTCGTCGCGCTGTTCCTCACGTACCTGGTCTGCGCGGGCGTCGCCGGCGGCACCAAGGCGCCCACCGCGGACACCATCGGCATGGTGGCGATGGTGCTGATGTGGTTCGGCGCGCCGCTGCACTTCCTGGTGATGGACCTGCAGGTGGTGTGGAACGCGGGCCGACCGAAGCCTCCCGCCCCCGCGGCCTACTACGCGCCGCCCGCCGCGTCGCACGCAGCGCCGACCATGCCCGCGGCGCCGTACGGACCGTACGGGCAGGGCCCGGCGGCCGGGTACGCGCCCCCGGCGCCCGCGCCCTCCCCCGGGTACGCGCCCCCCGCTGCCGGGCCCGCGCCTGCTGCCGGGCCTGCTCCCGCGACCGGTGACGAGCTGCGCGAGCTGGGTGAACTGCTGCGCCGTCAGGCCCGCGAGGGCGGCCGGCCATGACCGCGGACCGGGTGATCGGCGGCCGGTACCGACTGGCCGAGAAGATCGGCCACGGCGGTATGGGCCAGGTCTGGGGCGGCTACGACGAGCGGCTGGACCGCCCGGTCGCCGTCAAGCTGCTCCGCACCGACCACCTCCTCGGCGTCGGCCCGTCCTCCAGCGGCGGCGGTCGCGCCGCCGGCGGCGGGGCCTCCGGGGATGCCGGGGGCGCCACCGATCGCCTGCGCCACGGCGACGAGCTCCACCGCCGCTTCCTGCGCGAGTGCCGGATCACCGCGGCCCTCGACCACCCCGGCCTGGTCACCGTCTTCGACGCGGGCGAGGACGACGGCGAGCTCTACCTCGTGATGCAGCGCGTTCCGGGCGTCAGCCTGGCCGACCTGATCGCCGAGGACTCGCCGTTCCCGGTCGAGCGCGCGGTCGCCGTCGCCGCCCAGCTCTGTGCGGCGCTGGCCGCCGTCCACGCCGTGCCGGTGGTCCATCGCGACCTCAAGCCCAGCAACGTGATGGTCCGCGACGACGGCCGGACCGTCCTGCTCGACCTCGGCATCGCCACCGCGCTCGACACCGAGGCCACCCGCCTCACCCTCACCGGCGTCCCCATCGGGAGCCCTTCGTACATGGCCCCCGAGCAGGCGCTCGCCGCCGTCATCGACCCGCGCAGCGACCTGTACGCGCTCGGGTGCCTCCTGCACGCGATGCTCACCGGCGAGGAGCCGTTCCGCGCACCCACCGCGCTCGGCGTGCTGCGCCGCCACGTCGACGAACCGCCGGTACCGCTGCGCGAGATCCGGCCCGACGTCCCGGAACCGCTCGAACGGCTGGTCCTCGACCTCCTCGCCAAGCAGCCCGCCGACCGCCCGGCCCACGCCCAGCAGGTGTACGCGCGGCTGCTCCCGCTGCTCCCCGCGGCCGTCCCGGCCCCGCAACCCCGGTACGGGCCGTTGCCCGACCCCACCCGCCCGTACCGTCACCCCCACCAGCCGCAGCCCCGGCCGGGGGAGTCGGCAGCGGCGCCGGCCGCCGTGCCGACGGTCGCCGTACCGTCGACGGTTGCACCGCACCCCGCTGTACCGCCCCCCGCTGTACCGCCGACCGCCGTACCGCCGGCCCCGCGGGGGGAACCGCACCCGTTCCTGATGTCCGCGGTGCCCGCGCGCGAGTCGGACCTGGCGGCCGCCTGCGCCCGGCTCTCGGACCTGGTCGACGCCGGCCGGCGCGCCGAAGTGCTCGACCTCGCCGCCACGCTGCTGCCCCGCGCCCAGGCCGAACTCGGCGACGGCGCACCGCTCGTCCGCACCGTCCGGACCATCTACGCCCGCACCCTCCACCAGGAGCGCCGCTACCAGCACGCGCTCCCCGAGTACCGGTCGCTCGCCGCCACCGCGGACGGCGGCCCGCACGGCCCGCAGGGGCTGGAGCACCGGTACCGGGCCGCCGAGTGCTTGGAGCGGCTCGGCCGGGGCGCAGAGGCGCTCACCGAATACCGCGCGCTGCTCGCCGCCGACCCGGGTCCCGAGCCGGACCGGGCCTTCGACATCCGCGAACGGATCGGAACCCTGCTTACGGCGGGCGGCGACGCCGAGGCCGCCTGGCAGTGGCTGCTCCAACTCCTCTTCGACCGCGAACGCCGTGACGGCCCGCACCACCCGGCCGTCCGCCGCCTCCGCCAGAACCTCGACACTCTGCAGGCCCACCGCAGCACCAACAACCCCGACCCCCGCACCACCCCCTGGCGCTGACACCGCGCCCGCCCGCACCGCACCGCACCGCACCCGCCCGCACCGCACCCGGGCCGGCCCGGACCCACGCCTCCCGCGGGCCGGGCGACCCCCGCGGAGCCCCAGTACCCGTCCCGCTCACCCCGGGCCCCGAGGGGCAGGAAGTCGGGTCGGTCCGACGTCCGGTACCGGGCGTAGCGTCCTCACTCCGAGCGTTCCGGGTACTCAGAGCGCTCCGGCGCCCGGGGTTCGCCGTGCCCGCCCGCGCCGGTGTTCCTGCGCGGGGGTATGACTTTCGACAGATCCGGTGCAGCACCGGGCCTCCGTAGGGTCGTCACCGTGCGGACCAATGGACAGCGGTGGGGCGGGCGGGTCGACGGCGGGCTGCTGGTGGGGGCTTCGGCGGCGATCGGGCTGAGTGTGACGAGCATCTGGTGGGCTGCGCCGGCGGTCGGTGCGGCGTTCCTGGCCGGGTGGCGGATGGAGCGGGCGCGGCCGGCGGTGGTGCTCCTGGTCGTCCTGGTGGCCGTCGGGGTACCGGCGGCGCTGATGGTGCCGGGGTGGATGGTGCCGGGGACGTCGGTCCTGTCCCTGGTGATCTGTGCCGGCATGGGGCCCTGGATGGTGGGCCGGTTCTGGCGGCAGTCGCAGGAGCTGGTGCGGGCCGGGTGGGAGCGGGCGGAGCGGTTGGAACGGGAGCAGCAACTGGTGGCCGAGCAGGCCCGGTTGCGCGAGCGGGCCCGGATCGCGCAGGACATGCACGATGCGCTCGGCCATGACCTGAGCCTGATCGCCCTGCGGGCCGGCGCCCTGAAGCTGGCACCCGACCTGGCCGGGCCGCACCGGGAGGCGGCCCAGGAGATCCGGGCCGGCGCCGGGGCGGCCGTGGAGCGGCTGGCGGAGGTGATCGGAATCCTGCGGGACGACGCGGACGGGTCGTCCGCCCGGGGCCCGGCCGACGCGGGCGTCGCCCAGTTGGTCGAGGAGGCGGCCGCGGCCGGCCTGGACGTCGGGCTGACCGTCACCGGCGAGGCGGACGGCCTGCCGCGCGCAGCCGAGCACGCCGCCTTCCGGGTGGTCCAGGAGGCGCTGACCAACGCGGCCAAGCACGCCCCGCGGGCGGCGGTCACCGTACGGGTGGCCCACACACCGGACGGTGCCCGCGTCCGGGTGGTCAACGGCCCGTCGCCGGTGAGCCCGTCAACGGTGGGCCCGTCAGCGGTGGGTCCGGCGGCCGGGGCGGGCGGTGGCGGCCGGGGCCTGATCGGCCTGGCCGAGCGGGTCAGGCTGGCGGGCGGCACCTTCAGCCACGGGCCCCGCGCCGACGGTGGCGGTTTCGAGGTCTCCGCGTACCTTCCGCGTTCCGGCGCCCCCGTCGCCGCCGCCGTGCCCGTCACCGTCTCGCCGGCCCGCGAACTGCACCACGCCCGCCGCCGCGTGGGCCGGATGATGGTGGCGGTCGTCCTGGTGCCGCTGGCCACCGTGCTGGTGCTCACCACCGTCCTGCGAGGATGGGCGGTCTACACCGCCGGCCGCGCCGTGCTGGACCCGGCGGACTACGCGTTGCTGCGGGTCGGCCAGGACCGCGCGACGGTACAGCGATTTCTGCCGGAGCATCAGTTTCCGTACCATCCGTCCGCAGGGAACCCGCCACCCCGGGGAGAAGGTGTGACGTGCGAGTACTACGCCATCACGGCCCAGCCGTTCAACGACGACCGCTCCGGAGACGCGTACCGGCTCTGCTTCCAGGGCGACGTGCTGATCTCCCTGGACGCCCTGATCGCGTGAGTGCCGGATGAGCGGCGGGGAGGGAGACGCGGCCGCCGCGCCGATCCGTGTGCTGATCGCCGACGACGAGCCGATGGTGCGCGCCGGTATCCGCGCGGTGCTCGCCACCGACCCGGGCATCGAGATCGTCGCCGAGACCGGGGACGGCCGGGACGCCGTCGAACTGGTCCGCCGCCACCGGCCGGACGTCGCCGTGCTGGACATCCGGATGCCCGGCGCGGACGGCATCAGTGCCGCTGCCGAGATCCGCCGGACCGGCGCCGCCACCGGGATCCTGATGTTGACGACCTTCGGCGAGGACGACTACATCCTGCGGGCCCTCGGCGGCGGTGCCAACGGCTTCCTGATCAAGTCCGGCGAGCCGGAGGAGCTGATCGCCGGTGTCCGGGCGGTGGCGGACGGTGCCGCCTACCTCTCACCCAAGGTGGCCGCGCGGGTGGTCGCCCACCTGGCCTCCGCCGGGGCCGGCGGGCCGGCCGACCGGCGCGCCTCCGCCAGGGAACAGGTGGCCGCCCTCACCATCCGGGAACGGGACGTGCTGACGCTGGTCGCCGCCGGGCTCTCCAACGGCCAGATCGCCCGCCGGATCGGGGTGGTGGAGGGGACGGTGAAAGCCCATGTGAGCTCCATCCTGGTACGGCTCGGCGTGCCCAACCGGGCGGCCGCCGCCGTCCTCGCGCACGAGGCCGGCCTGACCCTCGGCGGAACGTGCGCGGGCGGCCCGCGCACCTGAGCCGGCGGGTATGAGCGGCGGGGGCCCCAACAGCAGGGGCCCCAGGACGCGCACGCCGGCCAGTGCGGTCACCGCTGCCGTGGCGAGCGGCAGCAGGGCCACGACCACCGCGGCCGTGACCGCTCCGCCCAGGGCGGCGCCGGCGACCACGTCGTGCGGGTAGTGCACGCCCGCCGCCACCCGCAGCGCGGCCGTCGCACCGCCGACCGGGATGACCAGCAGGGCCCGGCGCGGGCGCAGCAGCACCAGGCCGGTCGCCAGGGCGACGGCCAGCGTCGCGTGGTTGCTCGGGAACGACCAGTCGCCCGGCGGCGGGCATTCGGCGACCGCCCGCCGTGCGGCGGCCGCGCCGGGCAGTGCCCGGCAGGGGCGCTCCTCGTCGATCACCATCTTCAGCACCTCGCTCACCGCGTACGCGAGCACCGTGCCGAGGCCGGTGAGCGCGACTCCTGCGACCAGCCCGGCGGCCCGCCGCCCGCGCGCCCTCCACCAGCAGAGCGCCAGCAGCAGGCCCAGTACCAGCAGGCCGGCCTCGGTCACGGGCTCCAGCAGCGAGGACAGCCAGTGCGGGGCGTCGGCGACGGCGTCCGCCACCCACCGGTAGCCGGCGGCGGACGGGCCGTCCACCACCCTGACCGGCGCGCCCGTGCCACCGCGCGCCGGCGCCAGCCACCCGACCACGCCAGTGCCCGCCGCTAGCAGCGCCACGGCGACGGCCACCCGACGGCCGGTGCTCCCTACCGCTTCTCTCCTGCCCGTGTTCCTCATGACCAGGACGGTAGGAGCGACGGCCGGGCGGCCGCCCGACCCGAAAGTCAGGGGGAGACCTGGACGATCGTCAGGGTTGACAGTCGGTGTGCTCCGCGCGGATGACCCGTTCGGGTCACGGTCCGCGCGACCCGGCCCCGTCCGCCCTACCCTCGGGACAACGCCGGCCCCTCACCGGACCTCCGTCGCGCCGCCGTCACCCCGGAGACCAGCCATGCACCGTCGGACCGCCGTCGCAGGCGTCCTGCTCGCCGCATCGGCGCTGGCCGCGTGCGGGGGCGGCGGGCTCACGCCGGGCACGGCGGCGGTGCTGGACGGCCGGCGGATCCCGGTGGGCACGGTCGAGGCGCGGGTCGCGGAACTGCGGCACACGGCAGGCGGCGCCTCGGCGGACGCCCGGGAGGAGCCGGACGGGCTGGCCCGGCGGGCCGTCTCCGACCTGGTGCTCGACGCGGTGGTCGCCCGTGCGGTGGCGGAGCGGGGGCCGGCCATCGGCACCGCCGAGGTGACGGCGGCCCGCACGGCGGACGAGGAGCGGTACGGCGGGGCCGGAGCGCTCGCCCGGGCACTGGCGGCCCGGGGCGTCCCGGGCAGCGGCATCGACGACTACTACCGCCGCAGGCTGGGCATCACCCGCCTCGCCGCCGCAGCCGGCCAGGACGCCGACACCCCGGCGGGCGACGCCACCGTCCGCCGCGCCCTGGCCGCCGCGGCCACCGCCCTCCACGTGCACGTCAACCCCCGCTACGGCAGCTGGAACCCGGACCAGGTCGCCCTCCTCCCCGATGCCCCGCCCTGGCTGGCCCCCTGACCGGAGCGAAAGGGGCCGCACACGGGAAGTCGGAGGGGCCGACTTCCGGTGCACGGGGCCGGCGAGGTGCGCGCGGGGCGGGTGTTGCCCCGGGAAGCGCGGAGGTGGGGCGTCGGCAGGGGCGGGTAGGTTCGGGGTGTGACGAATTCTCCGGGCGCCAAGTTGATCCTGCTCACCACCACCCACCGGGTGGCCCCCGGCCTGCTGGCGTGGCCGGCATGGGAGGCGCTGCGCTCGGCAGGGCGGGTACTGGCGGGGGACGCCGGGAACCCGCAACTGGCGGCGGTGCGGCAGGCCGGTGTCGAGGTGGAGGTCGTGCCGCCGGGCTCGGCGCCGGCCCTGGCACGCCTGCTGACCGACCTGCCGGCCGACCTGCCGGCCGGAGCGGGCCC
Source organism: Streptomyces sp. CB01881 (assembly GCF_002953255.1). Lineage (GTDB taxonomy): Bacteria > Actinomycetota > Actinomycetes > Streptomycetales > Streptomycetaceae > Kitasatospora. Next base: position 5,860,199 of record NZ_CP026498.1, on the reverse strand, counting down.
GACGGTCTGGCTGGGCAGCCCGGACGGTGACCCGGGGCTGACCGACGCGCTGGCGCGCCTCGCGGTGGAGCACGCGGGTGAGGTGCCCGAGATCGAGGTGCTGCCGGGCTCGTACGACCTGCCGGGTGCGCGCCTGCTGGACCTGGTCTCGGTGATGGACCGCCTGCGCTCGCCGGGCGGCTGTCCCTGGGATGCCGAGCAGACCCACGCCAGCCTGGTGAAGTACCTGGTGGAGGAGGCCTTCGAGCTGGTCGAGGCGATCGAGGAGGGGGACCGCGAGACGCTCCGGGAGGAGCTGGGCGACGTCCTGCTCCAGGTCTTCTTCCACTCCCGGATCGCCGAGGAGCACCCCACCGACGCGTTCTCGATCGACGACGTGGCGGGGGACATCGTCGAGAAGCTGATGTACCGCCACCCGCACGTGTTCGGGGACACCGAGGCCGAGGGCGCCGCCGAGGTGGAGGCGAACTGGGAGGCGCTGAAGGCGGCCGAGAAGTCGGACCGCGAGTCGGTGCTGGACGGCGTGCCGGCCGGGCTGCCGTCGCTGGCGTACACGGCGAAGCTGGTGTCGCGGGTGCGCCGGGCCGGGGTGGCGGGAGTGCCCGACGCGCCGTACGAGCTGCCGGCCGAGCTCACCGCGGAGTCGGCGGGCACGCTGCTGCTGGCCGTGGCGCAGCGGGCGCACGACGCGGGTGTGGACGTGGACGCCGCGTTGCGGGCGGCCGCGCGCGGCTACCGGGACGCCGTCCGCGCCGCGGAGGGGCTCAAGCCGAAGGACTGAACCCCGGGCACCGCCCGGCCCCCTGACGGCTCCCGGCCCTGATGAGTCCTCGCCCTGACGGCTCCCGGCTCGGACGGCTCCCGGCCCCCGGGGGACGACGTCCGGGCAGGACGGGTCAGACCGTGGCGGCGTCCTCCACCGGACGGCGCTGCTGCGGCACCACGACCTCGCCGATGGCCTCGCCGACCAGTGCGAGCAGCTCGGCGAGCCGCTCCAGGTCCAGGTGGTCGGGCAGCTCGGCGAGGGAGACGATGCGCTCGCCGTCCGGGCCGGCCACGCAGAACAGGTCGATCGGTCCGAGGTGCTTCTCGGCGGTGTCGACGAGGGCGGCGACGTCGCTGGGGCGGCGGATGTCGCCGCAGACGCCGACGACCGGGCACCCGGGCCGGTCGAGCTCGGTGGCGAGGTCCTCGGCGATGCCCTCCCGCTGGTCGGCGATGAGCACCCCGACGGCGCCGGCGGCGGTGAAGCGGCGTGCGAGATCGGCACCCGACCCGCCGTCGAGTACGGCGATGACCACGACTGCCCCGGTGACCCGCATGGTGCGCTCCTCCCTGTGGGCGGCTCCGCACCGGCGCCCACGTGTTGCTTTGCGGGAGGATCGTAGGCTTGTCCTGACCCTCCGCAACAGGGATTACCCCTCAGGTGACCAGGCTCACGCCTGCCACGCCCGGGAACCCGTCGGCAGGGCCCCGCGAACCGGTGCCCCGCGACGCCCCGCCGGCGTCCCACCGACGTCCCGCGACGCCTCGCCGACACCCCGGGGAACCGCCCCCGCCCCCCCGCCGGACCGACGCCCCGCCGACGCCCCCGCACGTCCGGGAACCGCCCCCGGCCCCCGGGGGATCCCACCGGATACCGTCGACCCATGCCAGTTCAGCCCGATTCCGCCCGTCCGCCGCTCTTCACCTGGGACTTCGCCGCCGACCCGTACCCGGCGTACGCGTGGCTGCGGGAGCACGAGCCGGTGCATCGCACCACCTTGCCGAGCGGGGTCGAGGCCTGGCTGGTGACCAGGTACGCGGACGCCCGGCAGGCCCTCGCCGACAGCCGGCTCTCCAAGAACCCGCTCCACCACAGCACGCACGCCCACAGCACGGGCCGGGTCGGCATCCCGGGCGAACGCCAGGCCAACCTGATGACGCATCTGCTGAACATCGACCCGCCGGACCACACCCGGCTGCGCCGGCTGGTCTCGAAGGCGTTCACGCCCCGCCGGGTGGCCGAGTTCGAGCCGAGGGTGCAGCAGCTCACCGACCGGCTGATCGACGGTTTCGCGGAGCGCGGCAGCGCCGACCTGATCCACGAGTTCGCCTTCCCCCTCCCCATCTACGCGATCTGCGACCTGCTCGGCGTGCCCGCGGAGGACCAGGACGACTTCCGGGACTGGGCGGGCATGATGGTGCGGCACACCAGGCCGGGCCAGGGCGGGGGCCAGCGCGGTGGTGTGGGGCGGGCGGTGAAGCGGATCCGCGCCTACCTGGCGGAGCTGATCCACCGCAAGCGGGCGGACCTCGGAGACGACCTGATCTCCGGTCTGATCCGGGCCAGCGACCACGGCGAGCACCTGACCGAGAACGAGGCCGCGGCGATGGCCTTCATCCTGCTCTTCGCCGGGTTCGAGACGACCGTCAACCTGATCGGCAACGGCACCTACGCGCTGCTGCGCAACCCGGACCAGCGGGCGCTGCTGCAGGATTCGATCGCCCGTGGGGAGAGCGCCCTGCTGGAGACCGGGATCGAGGAACTCCTGCGCTACGACGGGCCGGTGGAGCTGGCCACCTGGCGGTTCGCGACCAGCCCGCTGACCATCGGCGGAGTGGCGATCCCGGTCGGCGATCCGGTGCTGGTGGTGCTCGCGGCGGCGGACCGGGACCCGGCGAGGTTCGCCGACGAGAACACCCTCGACCTGGCCCGGGCGGACAACCCGCACCTGGGCTTCGGGCACGGCATCCACTACTGCATCGGCGCCCCGCTGGCGCGGCTGGAGGGGCGGGCGGCGCTGGCCACCCTGCTCTCCCGGCTGCCCGACCTGCGGCTCGCCGAGAGTCCGGAGGACCTGCGCTGGCGAGGTGGTCTGATCATGCGTGGACTTCGTGAACTTCCGGTCGAATTCACTCCCGAGAAGAAGCCCGTCGTCCCTGCTGACGAGCCCTCGGCCGGGCCATCTGGCGTCACGGATTGAGGTCTCAACACGCTGACGGGACGTCTCCGACACGCCGAAACACGGGGGTTGAATCACCATCAAAGCGGACATACCGCCTTCGTTGGTAGACGATCGGCCACTCACCGTAATTTCTGTGTGATATCGGCGATATGAGCTTGTGATTGGTAAGAGGATCTGCCTACCCTCCCTGAAGTTCGCAGCTGCGGACCTCGTGCGCGGAACGCCGAATCCTGCCCGCCGCGTCACGGGAAACCGACCAGACCCCTGGGCAGGGGCGGGGGAACCAGGTTTGTTGCCGTCCCCCACGGCTTGGGGTGAAGCCGCCCGCGCGGGCAGAAAGCCTTCCGCGCGACGCGGCCGGGCCACCTCCCGGTCCGAACCCGACAGCTCACCTCGCAGGCGTGCGGAGAGGGACCCATTCATGCTGTTCGTTGGAACTGGCCGTCACCGTCGTCGCACCCAGGCCGAGAAGGCCATCGCAGTCGCCGGTGTGGCCGGCGTCGGACTCGCGATGCCGATCCTCACCGCCGCCGGCGCCTCGGCGGCCCCCGTCTCGACCTGGGACGCGGTCGCCCAGTGCGAGAGCGGCGGCAACTGGAGCATCAACACGGGCAACGGCTTCTACGGCGGCCTGCAGTTCACCTCCGGCACCTGGAAGGCGTACGGCGGCACGTCCTACGCGCCGCAGGCCAGCCAGGCCAGCAAGGGCCAGCAGATCTCGGTCGCGGAGAAGGTCCTCGCCTCGCAGGGCCCGGGTGCCTGGCCGGTCTGCTCGCAGAAGGCCGGCCTGAGCAAGGGCGGCGCCCCGGCCTCGGTCGACACCGCCTCGGACGCCAAGCCCGCCGCGCAGCAGCCCGCCGCGCCGAAGCCGGCCCAGAAGCCCGCCCAGCCGAAGCCGGCCCAGAAGCCCGCCGCCCAGCAGCACGCGCAGCAGGCCCAGCCGTACGCCCAGCAGCAGGACACGGCCCCGGACTTCTCCGGCCACGGCGGCTGGGACGCCGAGGCGAAGGTGTACTGGTACCAGAGCAACGGCGCCTGGTACTGGACCAGCCACCAGAGCGTCTACCAGCAGTACGCCGGCCAGGGTGCGGGCCAGGACGCCCGCGCCGCGCAGGCCGCCCCGGTCGCGCAGAGCGCCCCCGCGGCCCAGCAGCACGCCGGCCACGGCTACACCGTCCAGTCCGGCGACACGCTGGCCGGCATCGCCACCACCCAGGGCCTCTCCGGGGGCTGGCAGGCGCTGTACGACGGCAACCGCGGCACCGTCGGCGCCGACCCGGACCTGATCATGCCCGGACAGGTGCTCAACCTCGGCTGAGCGCCCCCTCTCTCACGGTGACTCGGCGAAGGGGGCCGGATTTGGCCCCCTTCGTCAGCATCTGGTCGGCTTCCGTCGGGCAACCAGGTGAACTACCGGGGGGTAGCAGGGCCACACGCTGAGACGGGACCGAGGTCAGCGTGGCCCCGGGAGCCCGTGCGGTTAGGCTCTGGTCGTAACGACTCCGCAATCGTTCGTCCGACAGCACCCACCGTCAGTCGAACCTGCTTCCGCTAGGAGATGCCTCGTGCCGTCCATCGATGTCGTCGTAGCCCGTGAGATTCTCGACTCGCGTGGCAACCCCACGGTCGAGGTCGAGGTCGGCCTCGACGACGGCAGCACCGGCCGTGCCGCTGTCCCGTCGGGTGCCTCCACCGGTGCCTTCGAGGCCCTGGAGCTGCGCGACGGTGACAAGAACCGCTACTTCGGCAAGGGCGTCGAGAAGGCCGTCCTGGCCGTCATCGAGCAGATCGGCCCGGAGCTGGTCGGCTACGACGCCACCGAGCAGCGCCTGATCGACCAGGCCATGCTCGACCTGGACGCCACCCCGGACAAGTCCTCGCTGGGTGCCAACGCCATCCTGGGCGTCTCCCTGGCCGTCGCGCACGCCGCCTCCGAGGCCAGCGACCTGCCGCTGTTCCGCTACCTGGGCGGCCCGAACGCGCACGTCCTGCCGGTCCCGATGATGAACATCCTCAACGGCGGCTCGCACGCGGACTCCAACGTCGACATCCAGGAGTTCATGATCGCCCCGATCGGCGCGGAGTCCTTCTCCGAGGCCGTCCGCTGGGGCGTCGAGGTCTACCACACCCTCAAGGGCGTCCTGAAGGAGCGCGGCCTCTCCACCGGCCTCGGCGACGAGGGCGGCTTCGCGCCGAACCTGGACAGCAACCGCGAGGCCCTGGACCTCATCACCGAGGCCATCCAGAAGGCCGGTTACGTGCCCGGCCGCGACATCGCGCTGGCGCTGGACGTCGCCGCCTCCGAGTTCTACGAGGACGGCGCCTACCAGTTCGAGGGCAAGGCGCTCACCTCCACCGAGCTCATCGAGTACTACGCCGACCTGGTCGCCTCGTACCCGCTGGTCTCCATCGAGGACCCGCTGGACGAGTCGGACTGGGACGGCTGGAAGGCCATGACCGTCAAGCTGGGCGACAAGGTCCAGCTGGTCGGCGACGACCTGTTCGTCACCAACCCGGCCCGCCTGGCCAAGGGCATCGAGACCGGCACCGCCAACGCCCTGCTGGTCAAGGTGAACCAGATCGGTTCGCTGACCGAGACCCTGGACGCCGTCGAGCTGGCCCAGCGCAACGGCTACCGCTGCATGATGTCGCACCGCTCCGGCGAGACCGAGGACGTCACCATCGCCGACCTGGCCGTCGCCACCAACTGCGGCCAGATCAAGACCGGTGCCCCGGCCCGCTCCGAGCGCGTCGCCAAGTACAACCAGCTGCTGCGCATCGAGGAGATCCTCGACGACGCCGCCGAGTACGCCGGCCGCGGCGCCTTCCCGCGCTTCCGCTCGGAGTGACGCGCACGGTCGCCCTCGGGACCGGTGAACGCCGTACGTCCGAGGGCTGACCGCGCCCGCCGGCGCAAGTCTGACCGGTGCCCCGCCGTTCACCCCGTAGGGTGGACGGCGGGGCACCGTCGCGACCAGGAGGGGATACGGGAGATGGCAGGCTGGAGGATTCCGGGCTTGGCGGCCCGGCCTCGCTTCACGAGCCGGGCGACCGTCCTCGTCCTGGTGCTCTGCTCACTGGCGGCGATCCTGGCCTACCCGACCCGGCAGTTCATCTCCCAGCGCTCCGAGATCTCCGCCCAGCGGGCGAAGGCCGAGCACGCCCGGCAGCAGGTCGAGCAGCTGCGCCGGGAGAAGACGCGCTGGCAGGACCCGGAGTACGTCAAGGCGCAGGCCCGCTCCCGGCTGCACTACGCGATGCCGGGGGAGACCCCGTACATCGCGGTGGACCCGGCCGGCCAGGGCGCCGCCAAGTCCTCCGCGTCCTCGCCCGCCCCGTCCGACGGCACGGCCGCCGCCCCGGCGAAGGCCGCCAAGCCCTGGTACGCCAGCGTCTGGGACTCGGTGGACGCCGCCGACACCGCAGCGCTCGCCCCTCCCTCTTCACCCGCCCCCGCCCCCGCTGGAGCAAGCTCCCCCCATGACCACTGAGAACCACCCCTCCGTTCCCGACGCCGACGTCGCGGCCATCGCCGCCCAGCTCGGACGGGTCCCGCGCGGTCTGCGCGGCGTGGCGCACCGCTGCCCCTGCGGGAACCCGGACGTCGTGGAGACGGCTCCCCGCCTCGCGGACGGCACGCCGTTCCCGACCCTGTACTACCTGACCTGCCCCAAGGCCGCCTCGCTGATCGGCACCCTGGAGGCGGACGGCGTGATGAAGGAGCAGACCGCCCGGCTCGCCGAGGACCCGGAGCTGGCCGCCGCCTACCAGAAGGCGCATGAGGACTACATCGCCCGCCGTGACGCCATCGAGGTGCTGGAGGGCTTCCCGAGCGCCGGCGGGATGCCGGACCGGGTGAAGTGCCTTCACGTGCTGGTCGGCCACTCGCTGGCGGCCGGAGAGGGCGTCAACCCGCTCGGCGACGAGGCGATCGGCATGCTGGAGGACTGGTGGGCCAAGGGCCCGTGCGTCTCCGCGGCCGAGGTCGAGGCCGCCGGTGAGCGGGTCGCGCGCAACCGGGCCAAGGAGCAGGACCACGCGGCGGTGATCGCCGCCAAGGAGCAGAAGACGGCCGAGCGCGCCGCGAAGCGGGCCGCGGCCGAGGACACCGAGGAGGCCGGCGAATGACCACGACCCGCGTCGCCGCGATCGACTGCGGCACCAACTCGATCCGCCTGCTGGTCGCCGACCTCGACCCGGAGACCGGGGAGATCACCGACCTCGACCGCCGGATGATCATCAACCGGCTGGGCCAGGGCGTGGACCGGACCGGCCGGCTGCACCCGGATGCGCTGGCCCGCACGTTCGCGGCCTGCCGCGAGTACGCGGAGGTCATCTCCGGCTTCGGGGTCGGCCCGGACCGGATCCGTTTCGTCGCCACCAGCGCTTCCCGGGACGCCGAGAACAGTGACGAGTACGCCAAGGGCGTGCGCGACATCCTGGGCGTCGGGCCCGAGGTGGTCAGCGGCGAGGAGGAGGCGCACCTCTCCTTCGTCGGCGCCACCAAGGAGCTCACCGGCGGTCAGTTCCCCGCGCCGTACCTGGTCTTCGACCTCGGCGGCGGGTCCACCGAGTTCGTGCTGGGCGGGGCGGACGTCCAGGCGGCCCGCTCGGTGGACATCGGCTGCGTCCGGCTGACCGAGAGGCACTTCGGCGGCGCCGAGCTGCCCTCGGAGGAGCAGATCGCCGAGGCCCGGGCGCACGTGCGGGCGGAGCTGGACAAGGCCGAGGAGGTCGTCCCGCTGACCGGCGCGGCCACCCTGGTGGGCCTGGCCGGGACGGTCACCACGGTCTCGGCGATCGCCCAGGACCTGCCGGCGTACGACTCCGAGGCGATCCACCACTCGCGGATCAGCCGTGAGCAGGTGGCCCGGATCGCCGACGAGCTGCTCGCCGCCACCCACGACCAGCGGGCGGCCATCCCGTCGATGCACCCCGGCCGGGTGGACGTGATCGCGGCCGGAGCGCTCGAACTGCTGGAGATCATGACGCGGACCGGTGCCGCCGAGGTGGTCGTCAGCGAGCACGACATCCTGGACGGGATCGCCTGGAGTATGGCCTCCTGATCTGCTGAGGTCCTTACCCGCCCGGCCCCGGAGCCCCCTGGAGGGGCCCGGGGCCGGGGCGCAGCCGGGGCCGGGCGAGAAAGTTCGTGAATTTCTTCACATGACGATCCATCCAATCGTCGTGTCCGCATGCCCGCAACGTCCGAAATGTGGGACTGAAGGCGCGGTCGGCGTGGCGACCGCTGGATCGCAGGCGCGGCCCCCGTGCGGGTTTGAAAATCGAAATCACACACGGGAACCCAGGCGCAGCACGGATCGTTGCAGCTCAGCCGGGCCGCCCGAACGCCTGCGCTCACGGAGGGGTCCCGGGGGTTGTGAGGTGACACCCCGGGGTCGCGAGAAGGGCCGCGAAGTGTAGCATAGGGTGTCCAGAAGCTTGTGAGCGGGCTCACGAATGCTGCTCCGGACGGTGCTGGATACTTTCGGATATGAGCACCACGGAGCGTCCTCGCATCCTCATTGTCGGCGGACGTCGGCCTG
>NZ_CP026498.1:5811824-5851695 GCF_002953255.1 Streptomyces sp. CB01881 | reverse complement strand
TGCCGCGATGCGCATCCTCAAGAAGATGCGTTACGGCGAAGCGACCGTCACGGTCGTCGACCCGCGGTCGTACATGACGTACCTGCCCTTCCTTCCCGAGGCGGCCGGCGGCAACGTCGCGCCCCGAAACCTCGTCGCCCCGCTGCGCAGCGCCCTGAAGAAGGCGGAGGTGCTCACCGGTGCGGTCACCGGCGTGGACCACGCCCGCAAGGTCGCCACGATCCAGCCCGCGGCCGGCGACTCGTACGAGCTGCCCTTCGAGTACCTGGTCGTCGCGACCGGCTCGGTCTCCCGTACCTTCCCGATCCCGGGTCTGGCGGAGCACGGCATCGGCATGAAGACCGTGGAGGAGGCCATCAGCCTCCGCAACCACGTCATGGCGCAGCTGGACAAGGCCGAGTCCACCACGGACGAGGCGATCCGCCGCAAGGCGCTGACCTTCGTCGTCATCGGCGGTGGCTTCGCCGGTGTCGAGACGATCGCCGAGATCGAGGACATGGCGCGCGACGCCGCCAAGATCTACAAGACCGTCAGCCGCGACGACATGCGCTTCATCATGGTGGAGGCGGCCAACCGCATCCTCCCCGAGGTGGGCCCGGACCTCGGTCTGTGGACCAAGGAGAAGCTCGAAGAGCGCAACATCGAGGTCTTCATCGAGACCTCGATGGACTCCTGCGTCGACCAGCACGTGGTGCTGAAGAACGGCGTCGAGGTCGACGCCTCCACCATCGTGTGGACGGCGGGCGTGAAGCCGAACCCGGTGCTGGCCAACTTCGGCCTGCCGCTCGGCCCCCGCGGCCACGTCGACACCGCCGCGACCCTCCAGGTCCAGGGCTTCGACTACGTCTGGTCCGCCGGCGACAACGCCCAGGTGCCCGACCTCGCCTCCGGCGAGGGCGCCTGGTGCCCGCCGAACGCGCAGCACGCCTGCCGTCAGGCCGTCGTCCTCGGCGACAACGTGATCTCCGGCATGCGGGGCTTCCCGCAGAAGGAGTACAAGCACAAGAACCTCGGTGCGGTCGCCGGTCTGGGCCTGCACAAGGGTGTCGCGATCCTCTTCGGCAAGGTCAAGCTCAAGGGCCGCCTCGCCTGGTGGTTCCACCGTGGCTACCACGGCGCCATGGTCCCGACCGTGAACCGCAAGGTCCGCGTCTTCACCGACTGGACGCTGGCGATGTTCCTGAAGCGCGAGACCGTGGGTCTGGCCCAGATGGAGAAGCCGTTCGAGGCGTTCCAGGAGGCTGCGGCGCCCGCGCCGAAGCCGGTCGAGGCCGCCAAGCCGGCCGCCGACAAGGAGCTCGCCAGCAAGTAAGCGACTGCGCCCCCGGTGTGGGAGCACCGGGGTATGAGTCGGAGGCCCTCCGCCCGGCAACGTCGCCGGACCACGACCTCCGTGGTGCTCAGCCGGCCGTGCGACCGGGCGGAGTACAGAAGTACGCGAAGGCCCCTGCCTCCGGCGGGGGCCTTCGCGTTGCCGTGCCCGTGCCCGTGACCGCGTCCGCGTCCGCGCCGTCCGTCGCCGCTCGCGTCGCCAAGCCCGGTCCGGGGCGGCCGTCCCGGTGGCCGCGGGCGGTGGAACGGAACACCGGCCCCGGGCGTGGTGCCCGGGGCCGGTGGGGGCGAGTCGGTCGGGCGGCCTGACCGTCCGCCGGTCCGTCAGTCGGTCTTGATGCTCTCCAGGATGTCCAGCTTGGACGCCCGGCGGGCCGGCCAGATCGCCGCCACCAGACCGACCACGCCCGCCAGGCCGAGGAAGAGCAGCAGCTGGCCGTAGGGCAGGACGGTGGTCAGGCCCGCCATGGTGGACTTCAGCGTGCCGTTGATCGCCCAGGCCATGAAGCAGCCGAGCAGCAGGCCGATGCCGGCGCCGAAGACCGAGATCACCACGGACTCCAGACGGACCATCCGCTTGATGCCGCCGCGGTCCAGGCCGATCGCCCGCAGCATCCCGATCTCGCGCTTGCGCTCGAAGACCGACATGGCCAGCGTGTTGACGACACCGAGGATCGCGACGATCACGGACATCGCCAGCAGGCCGTACATCATGTTCAGCGCGAAGCTGATGGTCTGGCTGAAGTCGTGCCGGACGTCCTGCTTGGACTTGACCTCGATGACCGGGTTGGCGCCGGTGGCGTCCTTGAGCGCCTGCTTCAGCGCACCGGTCTCGCCGTTGGCGCCCTTGACCAGGACGTTGTTGAGGTAGGGCTGCGGCTCGTGCTTGACGATCTCGCTGTTGGCCAGCATGAACGGGCCGAGCATGCCGCCCTTCTCGTAGACGCCGCCGACGGTGAGCTGCCCCTCGGTCTCGTCCGGGTAGGTGACCTTCACCGTCGAGCCGGTGGTCACGTGCCACTTCTTGGCGACGTCCTCGTCCACCAGCAGCTGGCCCTTGCCGACCGAGGCGGTGGAACCGCTGGTCAGCTTGACCGAGACGAGCTTGTCGAAGGTGTCCGCGTTCAGGCCGGTGATCGCATTGATGGAGCCGTTCAGCTCCCAGTAGACGGTGGTCAGCGGTGACGAGGCGGCCACCCCGGGAGCCTTGGCGATCTCGGCGGGGAGCTTCTCGGACAGGCTCATGTTGTTGGCTGCCGAGACCAGGTAGTCGGCCTTCATCGCGCTGGTGACGGCCTTGTCGACCGCACTACCGACCGAGGCGCCGATCACCGTCAGGCCGCTGACCAGGGTCAGGCCGATGGTGAGGGCCGCGGCGGTGGACGCGGTGCGGCGCGGGTTGCGCACCGCGTTCTGCCGGGCGAGCTTGCCGGGGGTGCCGGCCAGCTTGCCGAGCACCGGGCCGGCCAGGGCGATCACCGGGCGGGAGAGCAGCGGCAGCAGGATGAAGACGCCGACCAGGGCCAGCAGGGCGCCGATCGCGACCGGCATCCGGCCGCCGCTGTCGCCGGTGGAGGCGCCGTAGGCGATCAGCGCGCCGCCGCCGGCCGTCAGCACCGAGCCGATGCTGTTGCGGACGACCAGGCTCTTCTGGCTGCTCGGCTGGTCGCCGCTGCTCATCGCGGCCACCGGGGCGATCCGGGAGGCGCGCACGGCGGGCAGCAGGGCGGAGAGGACCGTCACCAGGACGCCGACCACCAGGGTGACCGTCACGGTCAGCGGCTTGATCACCAGCGAGGCGGTCGGCATGCCGTCGTCCATCGAGTGGACCAGGGACTGCAGCCCGGCGCCGATCCCGACACCGGAGACCAGACCGGCCAGGGCGGAGACGGTGCCGATCGCCAGGGCCTCGATCAGCACCGACCGGGTGACCTGCTTGCGGCTGGCCCCGATCGCCCGCAGCAGCGCGAGCTCCTTGGTGCGCTGGGCGACCAGCATGGTGAAGGTGTTGGCGATGATGAAGATGCCGACGAAGAGTGAGATCCCGGCGAAGGCGAGGAGCATGGTGCGCATGCTCTCGGTGCCCTGGGAGATCATCTTCTGCTGGTCGTCCTTGAGTTCCTGACCGGTCTCGACGTCCATCTGCTGACCGGCCGGGAGCTTCTGCTTCGCCTCGGCGAGCAGCGCGTCCTCGGTGGTGCCGGGCTTGGCGGTGAGCACGATGCCGCTGTAGCGGCCGGGCTCCAGCAGCAACTGCTGGGCGGTGGCGCGGTCGAACAGGGTGAGCGTGCCGCCGGTGTTCACCACCGGGTCGTCGGTGGTGAAGACGCCGGTGAGCCTGGCCTCGGTGACCGGGCCGTTGGAGCCGACGCGGACGGTGTCGCCGACCTTGTAGCCGCCCTTCTCGGCGGTCCTGCGGTCGAGCGCGATCTCCTTGGCGTTCTTCGGGCCCTGGCCCTCGGCCATCGGGTAGCGGGTGTCCTTGCCGTCCGGGCCGGGGGCGAAGTTGGCGCCCTTGGCGGACCAGGCCTGGCCGATCAGGTTGCCGCTCTTGTCGGCCACGCCGGTGAAGCCGCTGACCAGGCCGCGGGCCTGGGCGGCGCCGGGGAGGGCGGCGAGCTGCTGGACGGTGGCGTCGGTCAGGGTGGCCGGGCTCTTCTCGCTCTTCTCGCGGGCGGAGGCGCCGGAGCCGGCGGCCCGGTCGACGATCTGGACCGACACGTCGGAGTAGCTCTTGGAGTTGCTGTCCCGCATGGCCTTGCCGAAGGTGTCGGAGAAGACCATGGTGCCGGCCACGAAGGCGGTGCCCAGCATGACGGCCAGAGCCGTCATCAGCAGTCGGCCCTTGTGGGCCAGCACGTTGCGCAGTGCGGTGCGATACATGGGGTGTCCTGGGGCTGTGGAGGGGCGGGGCGGCTGCCGGTGGGGCGTCAGCTGGTGCGGCCCTTGGCGTCGAAGCGGCGCATGCGGTCCAGGACGGTGTCGGCGGTGGGGCCGGTGAGTTCGTCGACGATGCGGCCGTCGGCGAGGAAGACGACGCGGTCGGCGTAGGCGGCGGCGACCGGGTCGTGGGTGACCATGACGACGGTCTGGCCGAGTTCGCGTACGGAGTTGCGCAGGAAGGAGAGGATTTCGGCGCCGGAGCGGGAGTCGAGGTTTCCGGTCGGTTCGTCGGCGAAGATGATGTCGGGCTTTCCGGCGAGGGCGCGGGCGCAGGCGACGCGCTGCTGCTGGCCGCCGGAGAGCTGGCTGGGGCGGTGGGAGAGGCGGCCGGAGAGGCCGACGGTCTCGACCACGCGGTCCAGCCAGGCCTTGTCGGCCTTGCGGCCGGCGATGTCCATCGGGAGGGTGATGTTCTCCAGGGCGGTCAGGGTGGGGAGCAGGTTGAAGGCCTGGAAGATGAAGCCGATGTGGTCGCGGCGCAGCTGGGTGAGCTGCTTGTCCTTGAGGCCGACGAGTTCGGTGTCGCCGATGGTGGAGGAGCCGGAGGAGACGGTGTCCAGGCCGGCCATGCAGTGCATGAGGGTGGACTTGCCGGAGCCGGAGGGGCCCATGATGGCGGTGAACTCGCCCTGGGGGAAGGTCACGCTGACGTTGTCGAGGGCGACGACGCGGGTCTCCCCCTCCCCGTAGACCTTGTTCAGGCCGGTGGCGCGGGCGGCCGCCGGGCCGGTGCGGACGGCGGTTGCGGTCGACGTGGTCACGGGGGTGCTCCTTGGGTTCGCGGGCTGCGGGCGGGGCGCGGGCTGCGGACGGTGCCGGGGCCGGCGGGAGGTCGTCGGACGGCCGGGCCCCGGGGGCTTCCGGCCGTACCTCAATGCTCGGCCACGTGATCATGGTTATTCGTCGCTCCGCCGGACGGTTGGCCTGACCACCGCTGGGCGTACGCCCAGGTAAAGCCCTCATCCTCCGGTATGACGCCGACCCTGATTGGGGCTCCGTGGCCGGATAGCGCGCCTCGCATGGCCAAATCACGAACTATTCGTCAGATGGCAAGGAAACATGACAACTTCCCTGGCTGGGAACATGCGAAAGGGCGTTGCGGGCGACTAGGCTCAGGCATGGCCCGGGACGGAGTCGGAACAGCACTCCCCGTCACCGCCGGGCCGGTCCACGGGACGCCCGGATGGTGGAACGCAGACACGGGCAGCTTAAAACTGCTTGGCCGAGAGGCCGTGCCGGTTCGAGTCCGGCTCCGGGCACCGCTCTCACCGGCGGGGGCGCCGATCCGGCGTCCCCGCCGGTTGCCGTTCACCGGATCCTCCTCGCGGCGTATCCCCATTTTTTTGCCAAGCCATTACCCTTGTGGTTCGGGCGGTGCAGTACCGCCACGGAGGGAATGAGCAATGAGAAGCAGCAACCCGGTCTTCTCGCGGGAGGGGTCGTTCACCCGCGAGTCCGGCTACGCGGGTTTCGGCACCACGCAGGCCGGGAGCCCGTCCGGCGGCAACCCCTACGGTCAGAGCAACCCGTACGGCACCAACCCGTACGACAACAACCCGTACGCACAGCAGGCCCCGGGTCAGCAGCAGCTGACGGACGAGCAGCTGGTGGAGATGTACCGGGCGCCGTCCGCCGGTCCGCTGGCGACGGGGCGGATGACGCTCGACGACGTGGTCGCGCGCACCGCGATGACGCTGCTCACCCTGGTCGCCGCCGGCGCGCTGGCCTGGTTCGCGCTGCCGGCCGAGAACTACGGCGTCGCCGTGGGCGCAGGCCTGGTGGCCTTCGTCGTCGGCATGGTGATCTCCTTCAAGCGGAGCGTCAGCCCGCCGCTGATCCTGCTCTACGCGGGCCTGGAGGGCTTCGCCCTCGGTGCGGTGACACACGTCTTCGACACCATCTGGGAGGGCATCGCGATCCAGGCGGTGCTGGGGACGGCGGCGGTCTTCGCGGCGATGCTGATCGGCTACAAGAGCGGCCGGATCCGGGTCACCCCGCGCTACACCCGGATCGGCATCTCGATCGCCATGGGCTTCGTGCTGCTGCTGATGATCAACATGGTCGCGTCGATGTTCGGCGCGGACATGGGGCTGCGCGCGGGCCCGCTGGGCATCGTGGTCGGCCTGGTCGGCATCGGCCTCGGCGCGTTCTTCCTCTCGCTGGACTTCGCCGCCGTCGAGGAGGCCATCGCGCAGGGCGCCCCGCAGAAGGAGGCCTGGCGGGCCGCCTTCGGGCTCACCCTCTCGCTGGTCTGGATCTACATCGAGATGCTGCGGCTGATCGCGATCCTGCGCGGCGACGACTGATCCCGTGCCGTTGAAGCACTGCTGAAGCACCGCCGGGTCCCGGGGCCACACGCCCCGGGGCCCGGCGGCTCTTGGTTAGGCTCACTGCATGTCCGAAGCACAGCCCCTGGTCGAGGCCGTCGACTCCCTGGCGGATCGTTTCCGCTCCATGCCGCAGAGCCGCCTGCTGGGCGCCGTGCCTGGCCACCCCTCACGGGCGGCGGCCGCGCTGGCCCTGGCCTCCCGGCTGGCCGCGGTGGCGCAGGCCGCCGAGGGCGGGCCGGTGCGGGAGTTCCCGGACGCCGGGGCCTTCGCGGTCGGTGACCAGCTGTCGGTGGCCGGGCACGACCTGGCGGCCGCGCTGGCGGCACTGCCGGACGACGCGGAGGTGGCACTCCCGGAGGCGCTGGGCGGTCCCGCGCCGGCCGCGGCGGTGCTCGCCGGGGCGCTGGCCGGGGTGAACGCGACGGCCGCGCTCTGCGGCTGAGCCCCGGTCGGGCGGACCCCGGAACCGCGGGCGACCGGCACGGCGGGCGGCAGAGCGACGAACGGCCGCAACGACGAACGGCCGCAACGCCGGGCGAGGAGAGCGACGAGCGGCTGGAACGCCGGAGGCCGGCCGGATCGGTAACCCCATGATCCGGCCGGCCTCCTGGCGCGGCGTCCGCCCCGTGTCGTCGTGCCCGGCGTCAGATGCTGGCGACCACCCGGTCGGCGAGCACGTAGACGGCGTCCTCGTCGGTGGAGAAGGTCAGCGAGTACGAGCCGGAGAACCGCGAGCCGCCGAGCAGCCGGACGTCCGCGCCGGCCCGGACGGCGTCGATCAGCCGGTAGGCGGCCTCGCGGTCACCGGGGGCGACGCAGAGCGTGGTGCCGTCGGCGAAGGCGTACACGTCCAGGGTGCCGAGCGGGCCGGGGCGGACGTCCACCAGGGCCACGCCCTCCTCGGCGAGGGTGGTCAGGCGGGTGTCGGTCCACTCGCGGGACGGCGCCTGGCTGGGTACGAAGTCGGGGTGCGAGGGGTGGCGGCGCGGGTCGGGGGCGGCCGCGGGGGCGTCCTCGACGGCCGGCTCGGCGTCCAGCAGCCCGGCCTCCAGGCCGGTGGCCAGCAGGTCGGCCTCGCGTCGGGCCCGGGCGTCGCCGCCGGACTCGCCGGCCGGGGCGGACGCACCGGCCGGGTGGCCGGGGCGCAGCGGGGCGCCGCCCTCGGGGCCGGCCTCGGCGGGGCCGGTGCCGCCCTCGTTGATCAGGTCCTCCAGCGCGGAGCGCAGCGCCTCGCCGAACTCCGGGTCCATGGTGCCCGCGTTGTCGGCGGCGTCCTGCGGGCCGGTCGGCCGGGGGAAGAAGAGCGGCCACTCGTCGGTGGTGCCGAGCACGCTCGCGAACGGGGAGTCGAACAGTGGCGCGTCCTCGGCCGCGCGGGCCTCCTGCTCGGCCCAGAAGGCCCGGGCCTCGGTGATCTCCCGCTCGCGGTCGGCGGCGAGTGCCTCGGCGACGGCCCGGCGTATCGCGGCCTCGTCGACCGGTGCGGGCCCTGCGGAGGCCGCGGCCTGCGCGTCCAGCCGGCGGGAGAGTCCCCGGAGGCGGAGCAGGGCGGCGGTCGACACGGTGATCAGGATCAGCAGCAGGATGGTGTAGACGGCGCTCACGGAACGTACTCCTAGGGAGGAGCGGAACGGGGTTACATCTCCACACTGCCGCATGCGGGGGTGTTATCGCAGTGGCGAATGTCTAATTTGTCCGAGACTTTCGCTCTTGTCCCCAAATTGTTAGGTAACACCGCTCTACGCTGCGGAGTTGATCCGCTCCGCACTGTCGATTTCCGGTCGGGATTCGGAAGAAAAGAGGGCCGGATCGACCTCGCGGTGTGATCCGGCCCTCAATTACGCAGCGTCACTCCAAATGGGTGGTCTGGACCCTTCGGGGTTGACGCACCGGTGACGCGGAGGTCAGCTGAGGCGCTCGATGACCATCGCCATGCCCTGGCCGCCGCCGACGCACATGGTCTCCAGGCCGAACTGCTTGTCGTGCCACTGCAGCGAGTTGATCAGGGTGGTGGTGATCCGGGCACCGGTCATGCCGAAGGGGTGGCCCACCGCGATCGCGCCGCCGTTGACGTTCAGGCGGTCCAGGTCGATGCCCAGGTCGCGGTAGGAGGGGATGACCTGCGCCGCGAACGCCTCGTTGATCTCGACCAGGTCGATGTCGCCGATGGAGAGCCCGGCGCGCTTGAGCGCCTGCTTCGAGGCCTCGACCGGGCCGTAGCCCATGATCTCGGGGGAGAGGCCGCTGACGCCGGTGGAGACCACCCGGGCGAGCGGGGTGATGCCCAGCTCGCGGGCCTTGGTGTCGGACATGATGACCAGCGCGGCGGCGCCGTCGTTCAGCGGGCAGCAGTTACCGGCGGTCACGGTGCCGTCCGGGCGGAACACCGGCTTCAGGCCGGAGACGCCCTCCAGGGTGACGCCCGCGCGCGGGCCGTCGTCGGTGCTGACCACGGTGCCGTCCGGCAGCGTGACCGGGGTGATCTCGCGCTCCCAGAAGCCGGCCTTGATGGCCGCCTCGGCGAGGTTCTGCGAGCGGACGCCGAACTCGTCCTGCTCGGCGCGGGTGATGCCCTTGAGCGCGGCGAGGTTCTCCGCGGTCTGGCCCATCGCGATGTAGGCGTCCGGCACCAGGCCGTCCTCGCGCGGGTCGTGCCACTCGCCGCCGCCCTCCTCGGCGCGCTTGGCGGTGCGGGCCTGGGCCTCGTCGAAGAGCGGGTTCATGGTGCCCGGCATGCCGTCGGACGTGCCGTTGACGCTGCGCGAGACGGTCTCCACGCCGGCCGAGATGAAGACGTCGCCCTCGCCGGCCTTGATCGCGTGCAGCGCCATCCGCGTGGTCTGCAGCGAGGAGGAGCAGTAGCGGGTGATGGTGGCGCCGGGCAGGTAGTCCATGCCCATCTGGACGGCCACGATGCGGGCCAGGTTGTGGCCCTGCTCCCCGCCGGGCAGGCCGCAGCCCAGCATCAGGTCGTCGATCTCGCGCGGGTCGAGCTGGGGCACCTTGGCCAGCGCGGCGCCGATGATGTGCGCGGTCAGGTCGTCCGGGCGGACGTCCTTGAGCGAGCCCTTGAAGGCCCGGCCGATCGGCGAACGGGCGGCGCTGACGATAACGGCTTCGGGCATGGCGGGCTCCTCGCTGAGTGACCTTCGGACTGTCCTTCGGGCTGGGGCGCCCCGGCGGCCGCCCGGCCGCGGGGGCCGGTCGGACGCGGACGTCCGGGAGGAAAGTTACCGCCTGGTAGTTCAGGCGTCACCCGCCCCAGCGTGTGAGCTGGCCGACGTATTCCCGTCCTCCGCCACCGGCCCTGCCTGCGGTTCCGCCGCCGGAACCGCCGTCGGGGTGCCCGGCAGGCCGACCCGCAGCCGGTGCCGCAGCATCGCCCAGCGCCGGGCCGCGCCCTCGGCGCCGACCGCCGCCACCTCGGTGCCGGCCCGGCCGGCCGCGGCCGCCGCGGCGACCGCCACCGGCAGCACCGCCTCGCCGGGCACCGGGCCGGCCGGGCGCTCCTCCTCGGGCCAGAGGCCGAGCACGGCGCAGAGCGAGGGCAGTACCGCCATCGCCGCCGTCGCGTAGCCCTGGGCGGAGGGGTGGTAGCGGTCGGCGGCGAACATCTCCGGGCGTGCCGCGAACTCCGGCCCGAGCAGCGAGCCCAGCGACACCGTCCGGCCGCCCGCCTCCACCACGGCGATGGTCTGCGCGGCCGCCAGCTGCCGGCTCAGCCGACGGGCCACCCAGCGCAGCGGCGGGCGCACCGGCTTGATCGTGCCGAGGTCCGGGCAGGTGCCGACCACCACCTCGCAGCCGTTGGCGCGCAGCGCCGCGACCGCCTCGCCGAGCTGGCGCACCGCGACCTGCGCCGGGCTGTGCCGGGTGACGTCGTTGGCGCCGATCATGATCACGGCGATGTCGGGGTGGTGCGGCAGGGCCAGCTCCAGCTGGCCGGAGAGGTCGCCGGAGCGCCCGCCCGAGCGGGCCACGTTCACCAGCTCGACCGGCCGCTCGGCCACCGAGGCCAGGCCCGCCGCGAGCAGCGCCCCCGGGGTCTCGCGGGCCCGCAGCACGCCGAGGCCGGCGGCGGTGGAGTCGCCGAGGAAGGCCAGGACGAGGGGCGGCTGCGGGTCGGCGCCGTCGGCGAAGGCCTCGCCGTAGACGCCGTCGGCCTTGGGAGGGTCGCCCTCCAGGATGCCGATGGCCTGGACGGCGAGCCTGCTCTCGGTCACCAGCACGCCCACCAGGCCCACCCCCAGCAGGCCGAGCCCCCCGCCGCCGTACGCCGCGGCGGCCGCGATCCGGCGGGCCACCCGGGCCCGCGACTCCTGCGCCCCTGGCATCCGGTGCCCCCTTCACGTCCTCGTGCCGCCCCCGGCGGGGCCTCTCCAGTGCACCTGTACACCCCTCCTACCCGCGTTGGCGGCGTGCTACGACGGGGGTGGGCCATCCGTGGCGGCGGCGCGGGGCCGGCCGGGTGCGGCGGGGGCGGCGGGGCGGGTGCGGCGCAAGGGCGGGCTGGGGCCGGTGGCACGCCCTAGGCTTTGCAGTACCGAAAGCACTCGCATGCCCACATCCCGGGAGGACCCCCGTGCGGTACAGCAACTCGATCATCGACCTCGTCGGCAACACGCCGCTGGTCAAGTTGAACAAGGTCACCGAGGGCATCAGCGCGACAGTGCTGGCGAAGGTCGAGTACTTCAACCCCGGCGGCTCGGTGAAGGACCGGATCGCGATGCGCATGATCGAGGCCGCCGAGGCCTCGGGCGCGCTGAAGCCCGGCGGCACCATCGTCGAGCCGACCTCCGGCAACACCGGGGTCGGCCTGGCGATCGTGGCCCAGCAGAAGGGCTACAAGTGCATCTTCGTCTGTCCGGACAAGGTGTCCACCGACAAGATCAACACGCTGCGTGCCTACGGCGCCGAGGTGGTCGTCTGCCCGACCGCCGTCGCCCCGGAGCACCCGGACTCGTACTACAACGTCTCCGACCGCCTGGTCCGTGAGACGCCCAACGCCTGGAAGCCGGACCAGTACTCGAACCCGGAAAACCCGGCCTCGCACTACCACTCCACCGGCCCGGAGCTGTGGGAGCAGACCGAGGGGAAGATCACCCACTTCGTGGCGGGCGTCGGCACCGGCGGCACCATCTCCGGCACCGGCAACTACCTGAAGGAGGTCTCCGGCGGCAAGGTCCAGGTGGTCGGCGCCGACCCGGAGGGCTCGGTCTACTCGGGCGGCACCGGCCGGCCGTACCTGGTCGAGGGCGTCGGCGAGGACTTCTGGCCGACCGCCTACGACCGCAACGTCGCGGACGAGATCGTGGCCGTCTCCGACAAGGACTCGTTCCAGATGACCCGCCGCCTCGCCAAGGAGGAGGGCCTGCTGGTCGGCGGCTCCTGCGGGATGGCCGTGGTGGCCGCGCTGGAGGTCGCCAAGCGGCTCGGCCCGGACGACATCGTGGTCGTGCTGCTGCCGGACGGCGGCCGCGGCTACCTGTCCAAGATCTTCAACGACGACTGGATGGCCGACTACGGCTTCCTGCCCTCGGCCACCGACGAGGCGCACATCGGCGAGGTGCTGGCCCGCAAGGACGCCATCGAGCACGAGGGCATCCCGCAGTTCGTCCACATGCACCCGAACGAGACCGTCGCCGAGGCGGTCCGGGTGCTGCGCGAGTACGGCGTCTCGCAGATGCCGGTGGTCTCCCCGGGCGCCGGGCACCCCGACATCATGGCCGGCGAGGTGATCGGGTCGGTGGCGGAGAAGCTGCTGCTGGAGGGCGTCTTCGCCAACGAGATCCAGCTGACCGACACGCTGGACAAGGTGATGTCCAAGCCGCTGCCGGTGGTCGGCTCGGGTGAGACGGTCACCAACCTGATGAGCGTGCTGGAGAAGGCCGACGCCGCGGTGGTGCTGGTGGAGGGCAAGCCGCAGGGCATCGTCACCCGCCAGGACCTGCTGGGCTTCCTGGCCGGCCGCGCCGCGCACTGACGCCAGCTCAGCCGGCCGGGCCGTGCGGGACACTGACGCCCGCTCGGCCCGCTCGGCCCGCTCGGCCCGCTCGGCCCGCAGCGGGCGGCCGGGGTTCGTTCACGGGCGAAGTGGTACACCGGCGTCACCTGCTCGCAGCACGCGCTTAACAACGCTCGGGCATCGTGGTGGTCAACGGCAAGACGCCGAGTGAGGCGACGGCAACCGTCCGGGAGCGGCTCCCCGGCGGGCGCGGTCATCTCCGGACACGTCGGCCGGCCCAGAGCCGGCGGCTGTGTCCGCCCTCCCCGCCCGGCATCGGGCGGGAGGGGCCCGTCACAGGAGGCGCCGTCGTCCCGCCCCTGCCCGGTTCCGGCCGGTCACCAGGGTGCGGCGGCTCCTGCGACAACCAGCGCGCCGCTTGGCGCGTCTCCGCGGCTCCCGGGTGGGGGAGCCCCGGCGGAGACGGCGGGCCGGTCCCTCCCCGGGGGGACCGGCCCTTCCGGTGTCCGGCTCCGGTGCCCGTTTCCCGTACGCTCGCACGCATGACCAGCACTGAAACGACCGGCCAGGACGCCCCGCGCTACGTCCGGCTCAGCATCGAGCTCATCGCCGAGATCACCGACGAGGGCGCCCTCAAGGCGGCCGCCCTGAAGCAGGTGGCCGACGACGAGTACCTCGACGACGAGGAGCGCGCCCAGTCCGTCGAGGCGATCGACGTGGACCCGTCGGGTTCGCTCGCCCACTTCATCGACCCGGTCGCCCTGCTCGGCGACGTCCCGGGCGTGGAGCTCGCCTCGGCGACCTGGGAGTCCGCGCAGACCGAGTTCGACCCCGAGGGCGAGGGCTGGGACGAGTACACGGTGGAAGAGCCCGCCGAGTAGTCGCCCCGCCTCTCCCAGCTCCGTCACGGTTGGTGACCGCCCGGTCTGCTCCCCGCAGGCCGGGCGTTTTGTCCATATTTGGTGGGAAGTTGGGCCATCTCATACGATCGATCTCCGTTGATGGTGGAACCGTGGAAGGGCAGTTTGCGTTTCTGTATCCGTAATGCCCGGGATGATCAGCAGGGAGAACGCGACGTGACGGCACGGGACGGTCAGGGGCGGGCAGGCGGAGGCAGCTGGACGCGGCGCGGCGTGCTGGCCGGCCTGATCGGTGCGCCGGTCCTGCTGCTGGCGGCCTGCAACGACACCAAGGGCGGCGAGGGCGGCAACGCCGGGGGCGGGGCCTCTCCGGGCAACGGCGCGGGAGCGGGCAACGACGCGGGAGCCGGGACCGGCGGGGCGAGCACCGCTGCGAGCAGCTCGCCGAAGACCTCGGTCGCCGTCATCACGGTCACCCCCGCCGACGGCGCCACCGCGGCCAGCTTCAGCGACCCGGTGAGGGTCGCCGTCGCCGGCGGCACCCTCGGTACGGTCAAGGTCACCGACGCCACCGGCAAGGCCCTGGCCGGCGAGCTCTCCGCGGACGGCACCAGCTGGACCTCCGCCGCCGCACCGGCCAGCGGCACCAAGTACACCGTCACCGCCTCGGCCACCGACAAGGACAAGCTGGAGGCGGACGCCAACGCCACCTTCACCACGGCGACGCCCGCCAACACCTTCGTCGGCTACTTCACGCCCGAGGACGGCTCCACCGTCGGCGTCGGCATGCCGGTCTCGATCAACTTCAGCAAGCCGGTCACCGACCGCAAGGCCGTCCAGCAGGCGATCACCGTCATAGCCGAGCCGGGCGTCGAGATCGTCGGGCACTGGTTCTCCAGCACCCGCCTCGACTTCCGGCCGCAGGAATACTGGGCCAAGGGCACCAAGGTCACCGTCAAGCTCCGGCTCAAGGACGTGCAGGGGGCGAAGGGCGTCTACGGGACCCAGTCCAAGGACGTCCGCTTCACCGTCGGCCGCGCGCAGACCAGCGTCGCGGACCTCGCCGCCAAGACGCTCACCGTCACCACCGACGGCCAGGTCAGCGCGGTGTACAAGATCTCCGGTGGCGCCCCCGAGCACCGCACCTGGGGCGGCAGGATGGTCATCTCCGAGCAGTTCCAGCAGACCCGGATGAACTCCCAGACCGTCAACCTCGGCAGTGAGTACGACATCGCCGACGTGCCGCACGCCCAGCGGCTGACCACCTCCGGCACCTTCATCCACGGCAACTACTGGTCCCCGGCGTCGATCTTCGGCGGCCAGAACACCAGCCACGGCTGCGTCGGCCTGAAGGACGCCCAGGGCGGCCAGGACCAGGGCGCGGACGGCTACAAGTTCTACCGGAGCTCGATGATCGGCGACGTGGTCGAGGTAGTGAACTCCGGGGACAAGACCGTCGAGCCGTCCAACGGCCTCAACGGCTGGAACCTCGGCTGGGCCGCGTGGAAGGCGGGCAGCGCGCACTGAGCCCGCCCTCCAGTGGTGAGCCCGCCCTTGGGCGGTGAGCCCGCGCTTCGGTGGTGAGCCCGGTCCCGGGCGACCGGGTCCGCTCCCCGGAAACTCGTCTCGGAAAATTCTCTTCGGACGGACAGAACCCCAGGGCCCGCCCGAGGAGTCGGGAGGGTGTGAAACGCGAGCAGAGACAGCGCCAGGACGCCGAGTTCAGTGCGTTCGTCATCGGTAACAGCGGACAACTCATCAGGCTGGCCGAGCTGTTGACCGGCGACCCGCACCGGGCCCGGGACATCGTGCAGTCCGCGCTGGAACGCGCCTACCTGCACTGGCACCGGATCACCGCCGACGACCCGACCGCGTACGTCCGGCGGATCGTGGTCAACCAGCACCGCGACTGGTGGCGGCGGCTGCGCAACCGGGAACTGCCGACCGACCACACGCCCGAGCGGCCCGGCCGCGAGGACCTCGCCGAACGACAGGCCCAACAGGCCCTGTTGCACCAGGCGTTGGCCACCCTCACCCGGCGGGAGCGGGCGGTCGTGGTGCTGCGCTACTACGGGGACCTCAGCGAGGCCGAGACCGCCGCCGAACTGGGCATCGCCCCCGGCACGGTCAAGAGCACGCTCCACCGGGCGCTGTCGAAGCTGCGCGCACTGCCAGAACTCGCCGACCGCGAGGGCGGTACGGCGGGTCCGAACCCGAGGAACGTCGAGGTGACGGTGTGAGCGGTGACGGCATGAGCGTCGAGAAGCGGCTCGGTGAGCTGATGGAGCAGGAACGCGGGACGGCCGGGCTGGCGCCCGGGCCGATCATCGCCCGGGCCCGCCGCCGCCGGGGCCGGCGGGCGGCGGGAGCGGGGGCGGCGGCCCTGGCCGTGGCGCTGGTCTGCGGCGTCACGGCGGTCACGGTCGGCAGCGCCCGGCAGACCGGCGGGGTGGCGGGGGCCGCCGGCGCGGCGCTGACACCGTCGGCGGGCCCCGTGCCCGGTGCGGCTGCGGCGTCCACGCCGACCGCCGCGCCCACGCCCGGCACCACGGCGCTGCCGCTCTCCCCGGTCCGGCAGGTGGCCGCCGGCGAGAAGGTCGAGTTCGCCGACGGCGCCCGGATCTGGGTGACCGCCAGGGAGAAGTGCGACGAGTACCGCGACGTCTCCGGCACCTGGGGCAACGGAACGGGCTGCCGGGACGTCACCAGCGACAACCTGGAGCACGACAGGCCCAGCATCTACGGCCAGGGCACGTTCGGCCGCGACCGCAGCCTCGTGGCCAGCTTCTACCTGGGCCCGCAGCCGGCCAGGATCGTCGCCTTCGTGGGCGGGAAGCCGACCGTCGCCACCTTGGTGACCACCCCCGGCATGAAGGACTGGACGGCCTTCTACGCGGTGCTTCCGGGCATGCCCTGGCTCCAGGACGGCCGGCCCAGCAGCCCTGCCCTCGCCGCCTACGACGCCGAGGGCAGGCTGTTGGCCGAGCTCCCCGGGCGGGGCGCGGACGGCGCCCAGGAGAAGGCCCCGGCCCGGCTGTAGCGATCCCGGCGGGTGACGGCGTTCCCGAACGCGACGGCCGGGACCCGGGCGCTGCGCCGCTCCCGAACGCGACGGCCGAAACCCGCCGGACCCGGCGCGGTCCGGGCGGCAGGGTGGACCGTATGACGACAACCACCACGCCTGCCCCGGCCGTCCGCCCGATCGACCCGGCCGTCCACCGCACCCTGCTGGTGCGCGACGACGCGGGGCGCCCGCCCGTGCGCTCGACCGACGAGACCGGCGGCGCCCCGCTGCGGTGCTGCCTCACCCGGGCTCTGCCCGGCGACCGGATCGCCCTCGTCGGCTACGCCCCGCTCCGCCGCTGGGCCGCCGAGACCGGGGCCGACCCGGGCCCGTACGACGAGGTCGGCCCGGTCTTCGTGCACGACGGCGCGTGCCCCGGCACGGGGGCGGCCTGGCCGGCCGCGTTCCACGCCGGCGACCGGGTGCTGCGCGCGTACGACCGGCGCGGGCACATCCTGGGCGGCGTGACCGTCACCCCCGAGACCGCCGAGGCGGGCGCCGCCGCGCTGCTCGCCGACCCGGAGGTGGCCGTGGTGCACGTCCGCGCGCTGCACTTCGGCTGCTTCATGCACGAGGTCCGCCGCGGCGCCTGAGGGCCTGCGGCGGGTGCCCCGGCCGCGGGCCGGTTCAGCGCTTGGCGTAGTCGACGAAGCCCTGCCAGTCGAGGGCGACACAGGGCTCGTCGCCCACCACCCAGGCGTCGTGGCCGGGCGGGCAGGCCGAACTCGGCCTCCTCGCCGTCGTCCATCACGATCTTCATCCGCCCGGAGATCACGTACCCCAGGTGGGAGGCCTGGCAGCTGTCGGTTCCGGCGATCGGCTTGATGTGCTGCGACCACCGCCAGCCGGGCTGGAAGACCGCCCGTCCGACGGCGCCGCCCTCCAGGTTGACCAGGCGCAGCTCGCCCGTGCCCGCCTCGAAGGGGCGGACCTCCTCGGCCTGGTCGTCGAAGTTCTTGCGGATGAGGCCGGCCATCGGTCCTCCTCGGAACAGGGCCGGCCCCCGTCACCAGAACTCGGTGACGGGGGCCGGCCGGCTGGTCCTTCCAGTCTGCGCGCGGCCGGGGCCGGCCGCGCGGCGCTCAGCCCTGCGAGGTGCGGGCGACCCCGATCGGGCAACTGGCCCCCGTGCCGCCGAGGCCGCAGTAGCCGTTCGGGTTCTTGGCGTCGGACAGGTACTGCTGGTGGTACGGCTCGGCCGGGTAGAAGGGACCGGCCGGGGCGATCTCGGTGGTGACCTGGCCCAGGCCGAGCGCGGTCAGGGCGGGCTGGAAGGCGTCCCGGGTGGCGACGGCGGCCGCCGCCTGGGCCGGCGAGTGGGTGTAGACGGCGGAGCGGTACTGGGTGCCGACGTCGTTGCCCTGCCGGTTGCCCTGGGTCGGGTCGTGCGCCTCCCAGAAGGTCTTCAGCAGCCGCTCGTACGGGATCACGTCCGGGTCGTAGACGACCCGGACCGCCTCGGTGTGCCCGGTCCGCCCGCTGCACACCTCCTCGTACGTCGGGTTGGGGGTGTGCCCGCCCTGGTAGCCGACCAGCGTCGTCCAGACGCCGGGCAGGCGCCAGAACGTCCGCTCGGCGCCCCAGAAGCAGCCCAGCCCGAAGTCGGCCACCTCCAGCCCCTCCGGGTAGGGCCCGGTGAGCGGGTGGCCGAGCACGGTGTGCGGCTCGCGCAGGGTGAAGGCCGGCGTCTCACGGCCGGGCAGCGCCTGGTCGGCGGGGACGGGCGAGGTCTTGTGGCGGTTGAACAGCACGGCCAGCTCCAGCGGGTCGGGAAGGGTGGCGCAGGGTGCAACGCCGACGGCCGCCCCCGGATTCCGGGAGCGGCCGTCGGCGGGTGCCCGGCGGTGCCGGGTGCCCGGGCGTCAGGCCTTGGTGGCCATGGCGGCCGCCACCCGGGCCTGGGCGAAGCCCTCGACCGGGTCGCGGAAGTACGACGTCCACGGGGAGACGACGTCCCGGCCGAGCGCCCGGAAGTGCGGCAGGGCCTCGGCGGCGCGGCCGGAGTCGACCAGCACCATGGCGGCCCAGCTGCGGGCCACCGGGAGCCGGTGGTGGTCGGCCGGGGCGGCGGCGATGTCGGCCAGCAGCTGCTCCAGCGCCTGCTGGACCGGTGCCGCGCGGTAGGCGGAGTCCTTGCGGCCCTCGCGGCTGAACTGCTCGACGAAGGCCTCCAGCTTGAACACGCTCAGCATGCTGACGGGCGGTGCGGTGGCGAGCGAGGCGTCGACGAAGGCGTGCATCTGCTCGTGGCTGCCGTGCCACTTCTCGCACCAGTACTGCAGGGCGCGGGCGTGCCCGGCCCAGTGGTGCGGCGCCCGGGAGGCCAGCTCGGCCCAGAGCGCCCGGTAGCGCTCGTTGTCCCAGCCCAGGCCCATGGCGACGGCGAGCCGCACCACGTACGGGTTGGGGTCGCCGGCCGGGGCGAGTTCGGCGGCCCGCTCCGAGGCGCGCTCGGCGTCGTCGAGCACCCGGTGGAACGCGGCGAACTGCTCGGCGGAGACGTCCTTGGCGAAGGCGGAGCTCCGGATCTCCCAGGCCACCCCGGTCAGGGCGTGCGCGTGCAGCAGGGCGGCGTCCGGATTCTCCGGCTGCTCCTTGCGCCAGGCCTGCAGCCAGGCGTCGTCCTTGACGGCGAGGTCGTGGAACGGGCCGAGCCGGCTCCAGCGGAGGTCCCAGTCGGTGCCGCCCTCGGCGAGGTGGGCGGCGGCGGGCCGCCAGTCGCCGGCGGCGGCCGCGGCCACCGCCGCCGCGGCCCGGGGGTCCGGCTCGGGGCTGTCGACGACCAGCCCGGTGCGCGGCACCAGGCCGTGCTTGGCGGCGAGGGCGGAGTCGTCGTCGGCGAGCAGGACGCGCCGGACCCTGCCGATGAACGGGGCGGCGAGCTTGCCGAGCACGGCCAGCACGACGACGGACACGATGAGGTAGATCACGGGTTCTCCGGGTGGTGCGGGAGGCCGGCCCGGGTGCCGGACCGGCCGGGTCAGACGGTCGGCGCGGCGGCCGCCGGCAGGCCGGCGCCCGCGAGCAGCGCGCGCAGCGGCTCGGTGTCCGGCTCGTCCGCGCAGGCGGCGTCGAGGGCCGGGGCGAGCCGGTCGGTCAGGCCGCCGGGAAGTGCCAGGGTGGCCGGGCCGGACCAGGAGAGCTCCCAGTGGGCCAGGCCGGCCCCGGCCAGCGAGACCGCGATGAGACGGGACAGCGCGGCGCGGAAGAACGGGCGGGCCAGCTCGCGGGCGGCGCGCCCGGTGGCGGCCGCCGCCTGCTCGCTCCTGGGCAGCCGGTCGACGAGGGCCCCGGTCCGCCCGGCGTCGATCGCGTCCAGCGCGCCGTCGACGGTGGGCGGCAGGCCCAGCGCGGTGAGGGCGCGGCAGAGCGGGCCGGCCTCCGTACGGGCGTCGGCCAGCATCGCCTCGTGCACCAGCTCGGGCCACTCGACCCGCTTCTTGCCGGCGGCCTCGGGGACCAGGGAGACGACCTCCAGCTCGGCGAGGACGCGCTCGGCCTCGCGCAGCAGGCCGAAGGCCGGACCGGCGGCGCCGACGCCGCGGCCGTCGTCGGGCAGGGCCTCGATCGCGGCGACCCGGCGGTCGATCGGCGGGTGCGAGTCGTACGGGTCGGGCCGGTGTTCGGGCAGTTCGAGCGCGTACTCGGCCAGCTCCTGACGGCGCTTCGGGTCGGCCAGCAGGTGGGCGAGGCCGCCGTACACCTGGCCGGAGGGCGGGAGCAGGCCGGTGCTCCAGCCGATGGTGGCGTAGGAGCCGAGGTAGAAGTCCTGGGCGCTGTCGAGCACCGGCAGCTTGCGCAGCGCCGCGGCGGTGGCGTCGCGGCCGGCGATCCGGGCGGCGGTGAGGTCGGCGGCGTACTCCTGGCGGCGGCCGACCGCCTCGGAGATCCGGAAGAACAGCTTGGCGTACAGGGTGAACACCTTGGCCAGCGCCCGGTCGACGCCGCCGGTGGCCTGCTCGCCGGACGGCTTGCGGCCCTTGGCGAGGCGCTTCCCGGCCTTGGCCTGGAGCTTGGCGCTCTCCTTGGCCTGGTGCGCGTCGGCGCGCTCGTGCAGCCCGCCGATGGTGTGCAGCACGGCGGCGCGCCCGGCCACGGTGACGCCCGCGAGGCGGACGTCCCGGTTGCTGTAGTGGCCGAACTCGTGCGCCAGCACGGCCTCCAGCTCGCCCTCGGTGAGCCCCATCAGCAGCGGGACGCCGATCAGCAGGTGGCGCTTGCCGGGGAGCAGGCCGAGCAGCCGGGTCTCCTCCATGACGCTCGCGTTCACCTGGTGGACCAGCCGGATCTCGGCCGGACCGCGGACGCCGGTCTGCTCGGCGATCCGGTCCACCAGGGCCCAGAGCGCCGGCTGCTGCTCGCGGGTGGCCGGCACGCCGGGCAGCTCGTCGTCGTCCTTGCGGCGGCGGGTCAGGAAGACCACCCGGACCACCGGGTAGCCGACGACGGCGCTGAGCGCCCAGACCTTGACCAGGGCCGGGCGCAGCTGCCCCGAGGCCTGGTACAGGCCGATGTCGACGGCCACCAGCGCGGCGAGGATGCCGAGGGCGAACAGGTAGAAGCCGGCGAGCAGGGCCACGGCCGTCATGGCCCTGACGGATGTGCTCATGCCGGTCGAGGGCTGGGACGCGCCCATGCGGTGATCCTCCCCAGGGGTGCCGCGAGGGGCTGCGGCGCAGGTGAACAGGTGTGCGGCAGGTGCAGATCGTAGCGGTCGGACACAATCGGTCGCACCGCGGTTTACCAGGGCCTTCGTACGGTGTGCGGGTTCGGACGGGCATGACGGTGTGCGGCCACTACGCTCGGACCCATGACCGAGCACCAGCTTCCCCAGGGCTTCGAGACCCTCGCCATCCACGCGGGTCAGGAAGCAGACCCCCAGACCGGGGCCGTCGTCACGCCGATCTACCAGGTGTCCACCTACAAGCAGGACGGGGTGGGCGGCCTGCGGGGCGGCTACGAGTACAGCCGTAGCGCCAACCCGACCCGTACCGCGCTGGAGGAGTGCCTCGCGGCGCTGGAGGGCGGCGCGCGCGGGCTCGCCTTCGCCTCCGGCCTGGCCGCGGAGGACACCCTGCTGCGCACCATCCTCAAGCCGGGCGACCACATCGTGATCCCCAACGACGCCTACGGCGGCACCTTCCGGCTCTTCGCCAAGGTGCTGACCCGCTGGGGCGTCGAGTTCTCCGTCGCCAACACCCAGGACCTCTCGACCGTCCGCGAGGCGCTGCGCCCGAACACCCGCGCGGTGTGGGTGGAGACGCCGTCCAACCCGCTGCTGGGTATCACCGACCTGGCCGCGCTCGCCGAGATCGCGCACGGCGCCGGCGCGCTGCTCGTGGTCGACAACACCTTCGCCAGCCCGTACCTCCAGCAGCCGATCTCGCTCGGCGCGGACGCGGTCGTGCACTCCACCACCAAGTACATGGGCGGTCACTCGGACGTCGTCGGCGGCGCCCTGGTGCTGGCCGAGGCCGGCCTCGGCGAGGAGGTGGCGTACCACCAGAACGCGATGGGCGCCGTCTCCGGCCCGTTCGACGCCTGGCTGGTGCTGCGCGGCATCAAGACGCTCGGCGTCCGGATGGACCGGCACAGCTCCAACGCGGAGCGGGTCGCCGAGCTGCTGGCGGGCCACCCCAAGGTGAGCCAGGTGCTCTACCCGGGTCTGCCCGGGCACCCCGGCCACGAGATCGCCGCCAAGCAGATGAAGGCGTTCGGCGGGATGGTCTCGTTCCGCGTCAACGGCGGCGAGGAGGCGGCGGTCGAGGTCTGCAACCGGGCGCAGCTGTTCACCCTCGGCGAGTCGCTGGGCGGCGTCGAGTCGCTGATCGAGCACCCGGGCCGGATGACCCACGCCTCGGTGGCCGGGTCGGCCCTGGAGGTGCCCGCCGACCTGGTGCGCGTCTCGGTCGGCATCGAGTCGATCGACGACCTGCTCGCGGACCTCACGCAGGCGCTCGGCTAGCCGGGTCAGTCGCCCTGCCGGCCCGCGGTGTACGACTCCATGGAGTGGTTGAAGCGGGCCAGCAGGGCGCAGAACGCGCGCTGCTCCTCGGGTGGCCAGTCGGCCGTCAGCCGGCGCGCCAACTCGGCCCGTCCGTCCCGCACTTCGGCCAGCCGGTGGATGCCGAGCGGGGTCAGCGCGAGCCGGACGGCGCGGCGGTCGGCCGGGTCCTGGACCCGGCCGACCAGCCCGGCGGCGACCAGGGGGGCGACCTGCCGGGTGACGGTGGAGGAGTCGACGCCGAGCGCGTCGGCCAGGGCCTTGACGTTGACGGGCCCGTGCCGTTCCAGCCGGTCGAGCAGCAGGTAGGCGGCCCGGTCCAGCACGCCCACCGCGTCGGAGCTGCGGACCTGTTCCATGCGCCGGGCGAACACCGCCAGCTGGTACTGGAGTTGGGTGTGGACGGGGTCGGTGCGGTCGGCGGCCTGGGGCGAGGTCGTCGTCATCGCGGCTCACGATCGTCGTGCGGTGAGGGAGGCTCAGGACCAGCAGCGTACGCGCGCCGGGCGGGCCCGGGAACAGGCCCGACGTCCCCGATTGGTGGTGGCACCGGTCGTAGGCTGGCCTTATGCACAGTTGGCCGATCACCATCGACGATGTCCGCGGTGCCCAGAAGATGCTCGCCGGGATCGCCCGGGTGACGCCGATGGAGGGTAGCCGGCACCTCTCCGCGATGATCGGCGCGCCGGTCCACCTGAAGTGCGAGAACCTCCAGCGCACCGGCTCGTTCAAGTTGCGCGGGGCGTACGTGCGGATCGCGGGACTCTCGCCGGTGCAGCGGGCCGGCGGGGTGGTCGCGGCGAGCGCCGGGAACCACGCCCAGGGGGTGGCGCTGGCGGCCTCGCTGCTCGGGGTCCGTTCGACGGTCTTCATGCCGCTGGCCGCGCCGCTGCCCAAGGTGGCGGCGACCCGCGAGTACGGCGCCGAGGTCCGGTTGCACGGTGCCACCGTGGACGAGGCCCTGCAGGCCGCGCAGCGGTACTCGGAGGCGACCGGCGCGGTGTTCATCCACCCCTTCGACCACTGGGACGTGGTGACCGGCCAGGCCACCGTCGGCCTGGAGATCCTGGAGCAGTGCCCGGAGGTCCGCACCATCCTGGTCGGGGTGGGCGGCGGCGGGCTGCTGGCCGGGATCGCGGCGGCGGTGAAGCCGCTGCGCCCGGACGTGCGGGTGGTCGGGGTGCAGGCGGCGGGCGCGGCCGCGTACCCGCCCTCGCTGGCGGCCGGGCGCCCGGTGACGCTGGAGCACTTCGCCACCATGGCCGACGGGATCATGGTCGGCCGGCCCGGGGACATCCCGTTCGAGGTGATCAACACGCTGGCCGACGGCGTCCGCACCGTCTCCGAGGACTCGCTCTCGCGCGCCCTGCTGCTGGGCCTGGAGCGGCTGAAGCTGGTGGTCGAGCCGGCCGGGGTCAGCCCGGTGGCGGCGCTGCTCGAACAGCCGGACTCCTTCGAGGGCCCCGTGGTGGCGGTGCTCTCCGGCGGCAACATCGACCCCCAGCTGATGCAGCGGGTGCTGCGGCACGGCCTGGCGGCGGCCGGGCGCTACCTGTCGCTGCGGGTGCGGCTGGCGGACCGGCCGGGGGCGCTGGCGGACCTGCTCGGGGTGCTGACCCGGGTGGACGCCAACGTGCTGGACGTGGCGCACGTGCGGATCGATCCGCAGCTGGGGCTGACCGAGGTCGAGGTGGACCTCCACCTGGAGACCAAGGGGCCGGAGCACTGCGCGGCGGTGTTCGGCGAGCTGAAGGAGGCGGGGTACGTCGTCTCCCGGTAGGCCTGCGGTCCTTCGCGGGAAACCGGCGGGCGCCTTCGCGGGAACGGGTGGGGTCCTTCGCGGGAACGGGTGGGCCCGCGCCGCGCGGAGGGCGCCCGCGCGGGCCGGTGACCGCGGTGGCCCCCGTCGCACGGGCGGAGGCCTGCCCCCTGGCGCGATGTGCCGCAGGCCACCGAAGTCGCGAGACCTCGCGTTCCGTCGCCGCGCGGCCGGGAACCGAGTCGCCCGCGTGCCTGAACCCGGGGCAGAGTAGGACAGGTCACTCATATCGTCCGATGAGATGAGGCCGGCCCATGGCGCCAGCCATCCAAGCCGAGAACCTGGTGAAGACCTTCGGCGACGTACGAGCCCTGGACGGCGTCAGCCTCGACGTCCCCGAGGGCACGGTGCTCGGGCTGCTCGGCCCGAACGGCGCCGGCAA
Organism: Streptomyces sp. CB01881; assembly: GCF_002953255.1. Classification (GTDB taxonomy): domain Bacteria; phylum Actinomycetota; class Actinomycetes; order Streptomycetales; family Streptomycetaceae; genus Kitasatospora. Next base: position 5,826,996 of record NZ_CP026498.1, on the reverse strand, counting down.
GACCACCACCGTGCGCGTCCTCACCACCCTGCTCCGCCCCGACTCCGGCCGCGCGGTGGTCGCCGGCGTCGACGTGCTCAAGCACCCCAACAAGGTCCGCAGCCTGATCGGGCTCTCCGGCCAGTACGCCGCGGTCGACGAGTACCTCACCGGCTTCGAGAACCTGCAGATGGTCGGCGAGCTCTACCAGATGAGCGCCCGCGAGGCGAAGGCGCGGGCACGGGAGCTGCTGGAGTGGTTCAACCTCGCCGAGGCCAGGGACCGCATCGCCAAGACCTACTCCGGCGGTATGCGCCGCCGGCTCGACCTCGCCGCCGCACTGGTCGTCCGCCCACCGGTGATGTTCCTGGACGAGCCGACCACCGGACTCGACCCGCGCAACCGGCTCGCGCTCTGGGAGGTCATCGAGACCCTGGTCGAGCAGGGCACCACGCTGCTGCTCACCACCCAGTACCTGGAGGAGGCCGACCGCCTCGCCCACGACATCGCGGTGGTCGACCACGGCCGGGTGATCGCCCGCGGCACCGCCGACCAGCTCAAGGCGCAGATCGGCGGCGAGCGGATCGAGGTCGTGGTGCACCGCGCCGACCAGGCCGCCGAGGCGGTCGCCGCGCTCTCCGAGTACGCCCTGGGCGAGGCGTCCGTCGAGAAGAACACCCGCAGGATCACCGTGCCGGTCAGCGGCGGTGCCCGGGTGCTCGCGGACGCCATCCGCGAGCTGGACGCCCGCTCGATCGAGATCGACGACATCGGCCTGCGCCGGCCGACCCTGGACGACGTCTTCCTCTCGCTCACCGGCCACGTCACCGAGGCCGGGACGGAGGAGAACGACGGCGCCGGCAAGGGCGGCCGGGGCCGGGGCGGGCACGGGAAGGGGCGGGCCGGCGAGGACGGCAAGGACGGCGGGAGCGGCCGGGGCCCCGACAAGCAGGCCGTCACGGCCGGCAAGGAGCTGTGACATGACGACCGCCACCGAGCACGCCATCGGCGGGGCGGTACCGAAGCAGCGCCGGGGCGCGGCCGCCACCCTGCACGACTCCTGGGTGGTCGCCAGGCGCAACCTGCGCCGGATGACCCGGATACCCGAGATCGTGGTGTTCGGGCTCATGCAGCCGGTCATGTTCGTGCTGCTGTTCTCGTACGTCATGGGCGGGGCGATCCGGATCCCCGGCGCGGAGTCCAGCTCGGACACGTACATCCAGTTCCTGATGGCCGGCATCTTCGCCCAGACCGTCACCTTCGCCACCGCCGGCGCCTCCGCCGGCATCGCGGAGGACATGACCAAGGGCCTGGTGGACAGGTTCCGGTCGCTGCCGATGACCCGCTCGGCGGTCCTGGTCGGCCGCACCCTGGCGGACCTCTGCCAGACCGCGTTCACCCTGGTGGTGCTGGCGCTGGTGGCGCTGGCGGTCGGCTGGCGGATCCACAACGGGGTGCCGCAGGCGCTCGGCGCGTTCGCGCTGCTGCTCCTGCTCGGCTACGCCTTCTCCTGGATCGGCGCGCTGATCGGCCTCTCGGTGCGCAGCCCCGAGGCGGCCACCTCGGCCGGCCTGATCTGGCTCTTCCCGCTGACGTTCATCTCCAACGCGTTCGTGCCGATCAGCTCGATGCCGGGCTGGCTCCAGCCGATCGCCTACTGGAACCCGTTCAGCGCCACCGTGCAGGCCTGCCGCAACCTGTTCGGCAACCAGGTCGGCCCGGTGGACAGCGCCTGGCCGATGCAGCACGCCGTGCTGGTCTCGGTGCTCTGGTCGGTGCTGATCACCGTCGTCTTCTCCTGGCTGTCGGTGCGCAAGTACCGCTCCGCCGCGGGCTGACGCCGGACGCGGACACGCCGGGGCGGCCGTGGAGGGGATCCACGGCCGCCCCGGCGCGTCGGTCGGTCAGCCGTTGTGCGGCTTGACCTCGGTGATCGTGACCGAGGCCTGCTTGCCGTTCGGCAGCTCGTACACGGCCTCGTCGCCGACCTTCTTGGCGTCGATCGCGCGGCCGAGCGGCGACTGCGGGGAGTAGACGTCCAGGTCGTCGCTGCCGGCCATCTCGCGCGAGCCCAGCAGGAAGGTCATGGTGTCGTCCTCGTCGCCGTCGAAGGCGACCGTGACGACCATGCCCGGGGCCACCACGCCCGAGTCCGCGGGGGCCTCGCCGACCTTGGCGCGCTCCAGGAGCTGGGTGAGCTGGCGGATCCGCAGCTCGTACTTGCCCTGCTCCTCCTTGGCCGCGTGGTAACCGGCGTTCTCCTTGAGGTCACCCTCTTCGCGCGCCGCCTCGATCTTCTGGGCGATCTCGATGCGCCAGGGGCCGGTCAGGTGGTCCAGCTCGGCCTTGAGCTGGTCGTAGCCGGACTGAGTGAGCCAGGTCACGTGGTCGCTGGTCTGGGTCACAGGTGCTCCTCGTAGGTGCTGGGGCTGTGCTGAGGGTGTGAGTCGTCAGCAGGGTGGTGGTGGAGATGTCGCTCGTGGAGATATCGGTCGTAACTACAAAGCAACGCCCGCTCCCGTACCTCTTGGTGCGGAAGGGGCGAAACCACGAGCCTAACAACTCCCGCCGACAAGCGGGAGAGTCGTTGGCGCGCCATTGACGACAGCATTGCGCCGAGGTGTACAGGACCGGTGTGCCAAAGGCTCCTCTACGGATTCCCGCTCCGCGGATCGAATATGCGCCCGGGCGAGCCACGATCGCCGGCGGCTACTTCGCCGGCGTGCATCCCAGCAGCTCGGCGGTGGTGCCGCGGGCGGTGGTCTTCAGGCTCACCGTGGCGTCGTAGCCGGAGCCGTCCTTCGGGACGGGAAAGTCGGCCACCCCGACCACCGCGCCGTCCTGGCCCTGCGAGCGGACGGTACAGCTGCCCGCCGTGCCGTCGCTCTTGCGCACCGCCAGGTGCAGCTTCATCTCGCCGTCCGAGACCGCCTCGAAGGACGGGACGGTGCCGTTGATCGTGGTCTCGCGGATCAGGTAGGAGCCGCCCAGCCAGGCCAGCAGGCCCAGCGCCAGCACGCCGCACACCGCGCCCACCGCCTTGAGGCGGCGGTCGGCCTCGCGGTCGCCGCGCCGGCCGTAGCGCCCCTCGGGCGGCTGCTGGCTGGTGGTGGTGCCGGCACTCATCGGGCTTGCTCCTCTCCTCGGAGGCCCGCCGGGGTGGTGCGGGGAATGCGACGGTCCTCCAGTCCGTCACTATAGGAGGGGCACGCCCGCGGCCGGTCCGGCGGGGGGCGGGGCTCGGCCGTGCCGGCGGCGTGGCGTCGTCACGCCGCGGCGCACTCGGCGGCCGGTCCCGCGGTCACGCGGTCCCTGACCGAGAGGCTCAGACGGTGGGCAGACCGGACTTCGCGGGAGCCCAGACATTGTGGAAGGAACACACGCGTTGACTGAGCAGTTGCGACTGATGGCGGTGCACGCCCACCCGGACGACGAGTCCAGCAAGGGCGCGGCCACCATGGCCATGTACGTCGACCAGGGGGTGGACGTGCTCGTGGCCACCTGCACCGGGGGGGAACGCGGGTCGGTCCTCAACCCGAAGCTCCAGGGGAAGCCGGAGATCGAGGAGAACATCCACGAGGTCCGGCGCAAGGAGATGGACGAGGCCCGCGCGATCCTCGGGGTCAAGCAGGCCTGGCTGGGCTTCGTCGACTCCGGCCTGCCGGAGGGAGACCCGCTGCCCCCGCTGCCCGAGGGCTGCTTCGCCCTGCAGGACGTCAAGGAGGCGGCCGAGCCGCTCGTCCGGCTGATCCGCGAGTTCAAGCCGCAGGTCATCACGACCTACGACGAGAACGGCGGGTACCCGCACCCGGACCACATCATGACCCACAAGATCACCATGGTGGCCTTCGAGGCCGCCGGCGACCCGGACGCCTACCCGGACGCCGGCGAGCCCTGGCAGCCGCTGAAGGTCTACTACAACCACGGCTTCCCGATGGGCCGGATCCGTGCGCTGCACGCGTACCTCACCGAGCACGGCCACGAGTCGCCGTACGGAGAGTGGATCGAGGGGTGGGAGAAGAGCGGCCGCAAGGAGCGCGAGATCACCACCCGGGTCCGCTGCGACGACTGGTTCGAGACCAGGGACCGTGCGCTGATCGCGCACGCCACCCAGATCGACCCGGACGGCCCGTGGTTCCGCGTGCCGCTCGACGTCCAGCGCCAGGTCTGGCCGACCGAGGACTACGAGCTCGCCCGCACCCTGATCGACGCCGACCTGCCGGAGGACGACCTGTTCGCCGGCCTGCGCACCCCCACCCTGGCGGCCGAGGCCGCCGACACGCGCGACTGACCCACCCCCCGACGGCCCGGCTCCCCGTGAGCCGGGCCACCATAGAGATATGAGCGCCCCCGTGAACCTCACCCACCTCGCCGCCGAGCTCGCCCTCGACGAGACCAAGGTGACCCCCGGCCTGCTGGGCTTCGTGGTCTTCGCCGCCCTCGGCGTGGCCACCTGGTTCCTGGCCAAGTCGATGAACAAGCAGTTCAAGCGCGTCGACTTCGTGGAGGAGCCGGAGGCGCCGAAGGAGTGAGACCGGGCCCCCGCCCGCGCGCCGATGCGCAAGGATGGGGGCATGCCGAACCGTCTCGCGGACGCGACCTCGCCCTACCTGCTCCAGCACGCGGACAACCCCGTGGACTGGTGGCCCTGGGGCCCCGAGGCGTTCGAGGAGGCGCGCCGGCGGGGGGTGCCGGTGCTGCTGTCCGTCGGCTACGCGGCCTGCCACTGGTGCCACGTGATGGCGCACGAGTCCTTCGAGGACGCCGGTGTCGCCGAGTACCTCAACGGCCGGTTCGTCGCGGTGAAGGTCGACCGCGAGGAGCGCCCGGACGTCGACGCCGTCTACATGGAGGCGGTGCAGGCGGCGACCGGGCAGGGCGGCTGGCCGATGACGGTCTTCCTCACGCCCGACAAGGACCCGTTCTACTTCGGGACGTACTTCCCGCCGGAGCCCCGGCACGGGATGCCGTCCTTCCGGCAGGTGCTCGAAGGCGTCGACGCCGCCTGGCGCGACCGCCGGGACGAGGTCGGCGAGGTCGCCGGCCGGATCCGGGCCGACCTGGCCGAGCGGGCCTCGGTGTACTCGGCGGGCGCCCACCACCCGCCGGGCGAGGCGGACCTGCACCAGGCGCTGGTCGCGCTCAGCCGGGACTTCGACGCCCGGCGCGGCGGATTCGGCGGCGCGCCCAAGTTCCCGCCGTCCATGGTGATCGAGTTCCTGCTCCGCCACCACGCCCGCACCGGCTCCGAGGCGGCCCTGGAGATGGCCGTCCGCACCGGCGAGGCGATGGCCCGCGGCGGCATCCACGACCAGCTCGGTGGCGGCTTCGCCCGGTACGCGGTGGACGCCGGGTGGGTGGTGCCGCACTTCGAGAAGATGCTCTACGACAACGCGCTGCTGCTCCGCGCCTACCTGCACCTGTGGCGGGCCACCGGCTCGCCGCTCGCCCGGCGGGTGGCGCTCTCCACCGCGGACTTCCTGCTGCGCGAACTGCGCACCCCGGAAGGCGCGTTCGCCTCGGCGCTGGACGCGGACAGCCTGGACGGGGCGACCGGCGCATCCGTCGAGGGGGCGTACTACGCCTGGACGCCCGGGCAGCTGGCCGAGGTACTGGGCGAGGCCGACGGCGCGCTCGCGGCGGCGCTGTACGAGGTGACCGACGCGGGGACGTTCGAGCACGGCGCCTCGGTGCTGCAGCTGCTCTCCGACCCGCAGGACGCCGAGGCCGCCGAACGCGTCCGGGCCGGGCTGTTCGAGGCGCGGTCGGGGCGGCCGGCGCCCGCCCGCGACGACAAGGTGGTCGCCGCCTGGAACGGCCTCGCCATCGCCGCGCTCGCCGAGACCGGCGCCCTGCTGGACCGCCCCGACCTGGTCGAGGCCGCCGAGAGCGCCGCGGACCTGCTGCTCGCCGTCCACCTGCTGCCCGACGGCCGGCTGCTGCGCACCTCCCGGGACGGCCGGGGCAACGACCGCAGCGCGGGCGTGCTGGAGGACTACGCCGACACCGCCGAGGGCTTCCTCGCGCTGTACGCCGTCACCGGCGAGGCGGAGTGGCTGGAGCTGGCGGGCGGGCTGCTGGACACGGTGCTCAAGCACTTCGCCGACGAGGCGTCCGGCGCGCTGTACGACACCGCCGACGACGCCGAGGAACTGATCCGGCGGCCCCAGGACCCGACCGACAACGCGACCCCGTCCGGCTGGACGGCCGCCGCCGGAGCCCTGCTCACCTACGCCGCCTACACCGGTTCGGCGCGCCACCGCACCGCCGCCGAGCGGGCGCTCGGCATCGTCGGGGCGCTGGCCACCCGGGCGCCGAGGTTCATCGGCTGGGGCCTGGCCGTCGCCGAGGCGCTGGCGGACGGCCCGCGCGAGGTCGCCGTGGTCGGCCCGGCCGGGGTGGCGGCGACGGCCGCGCTGCACCGGGCGGCGCTGCTGGGGACGGCGCCGGGCGCGGTGGTCGCCCTCGGTGAGCCCGGGCCCGCGGCGGAGGTGCCGTTGCTGGCCGACCGGCCGCTGGTGGCGGGGGCGCCGGCCGCGTACGTCTGCCGGCACTTCGCGTGCGACGCGCCGACCACCGATCCGGCGGTGCTCGCCGAGCGGCTCGGGGCCCGGCCGGAGGCAGCCGGCTCGGCCGGGTAATCCGATGGTGGCCGGTGCGACGGGCGGGCGAGAATCGGCCATGACCTGGACCCTGACCGCCTCCCTCGGCGAATTCCGCACCCGGGCAGGTGAGTTCCTCCGCGCGCGCCCGGCCGAGAACACCGGGTACCGGCCGGTGGAGGACCGCCTGGTGCTGGACTTCACGGGCTGAGGGCGTCTGCGGGCGGGCCGGGCGGGCCGGGCGGGGTAGACGGGGGTGCGGGGGTGGCGCGATGACGGACGGATTGCTCACGTGGGCCGCCCGGCTCGGGCCGGGTGAGGTGGTGGCCGGTGCGCTCGCCGTCAACCTGGGGCTGCTGGTGCTCGCACTGGCCGCGGGCGGGCTGCTGGTCCGGCGCTACGGCGAACGCCGGGTGACCCCGCCGCCCCCGCCGCCCGACCGGCGCGAGCTGCTGCTGTCGGCCACCGCCGTGCTGCTCAACTCCGCCGTGGGCGTGGCCGGCTGGGCGCTCTGGAAGGCCGGCTGGATCCGCCTCACGGCGGACACCGGGCTCCGTGCGGTCGCCGAACTCCTGGTGTTCACCCTGGTGATGGACGGGCTGATGTACGGCGGCCACTGGGCCGCCCACCGCCGCCGGCTCTACCGGCTGGCCCACGAGATGCACCACCGCTACCCCGACCCGCGGCCGGCCACCCTCTTCGTGCTCCACCCGCTGGAGGTGGCGGGCTTCGGCGGCGCCTGGCTCGCGGTGCTCGGCCTCCACGAGATCTCCGCCGCGGCCCTGGCCGGGTACGTCGGTGTCAACCTGGTCTTCGGCCTGCTCGGCCATCTGGGCGTCGAGCCGTTCCCCGCCCGCGTCCGGCGGTGGGCGGTGTTCCGGTGGATCGCGCTGCCGATGTTCCACGCCGGCCACCACGCCGACCCGGCGGTCAACCTGGGCTTCTACACCACGGTCTGGGACCGGCTCTTCGGCACCGTCGACCCGGCGTACGACACCCTCCGCGCAGCCGAGCGCCCGGTGCTGGCCGGCGGGCGGCCGGTGGCGTGAACCCCGGCGGCCGTCCTGGTCCTGGTCCCGGTCCTCCTACTCCCAGTCCCACCGGATGCCCAGCAGGCACGGCTGGAGCGCCGAGCCCACGAGGTGGACGCAGTGGTGGCCGTCCAGCGTCAGCTCCTCCGTCCCGTACGGCTTCCCGCCGGGGGAGTGGAGGGCGAAGCGGTGGCAGCGGACGGGGAGGGCGGCGGGGTGGAAGGTGACCTGGAGGACGTACTGGCCGGCGCCGGAGTTGAAGCCGCGGACGTACTCGCTGCTGGGCGTGGGTGACGGGGCGTCGTCGAAGCCGTAGCCGAGCAGGTGGGTGTCGCCGGCCCGGAGGCGGCGGTCGAGGAGGAGCTCGGCGGCGAGCAGGTCGTGGGTGGGGTCGCGGCGGATGCGGCCGGGGCGGCAGTTCTCCTCGGCGCGGACGCCGACGCGGGTGATGTCGCAGCCGGGATCGCCCTGGTAGATGGCCAGGTAGCGGTCGATGCCGTCGCGGTGGGCGCGCAGGGCGTGCTGGGAGTCGCGGCGGACGAGGTGGCGGTCGGGGCCGACGCGGATCCGTTCGATGTGGGTGATGGTGTGCAGGCCGGTGTCGCGCGGGCTCGCGATGGTGGCGAGGAGGTCGTCGACGGCGGTGGCCGGGGTGATGAGGTCGCGGTAGGGGAGGACGGGCGGGCCGGCCGGGTCGGCGGGGGTGGCGCGGCGGGGACCGAGGAGCCGGGTGAGGGAGTGCGCGGGGAGGTCCAGGACGTCCTCCAGCACCCGGACCGCGCGCAGGGATTCGGCCCGTTCGGGCCGGCGGCGGCCCTGCTGCCAGTAGCTGAGGCTGGTGATGCCGACCTGGACGCCGCGTTGGGCGAGGTGTTCGCGGACGCGGTGCAGGGCGAGGCCGCGGGCGGCGATGGCGGTGCGCAGGGCGAGGTGGAACGGGCCGGTGCGCAGGGCGGTGGCGAGGTCGGCCTGTTCGCCGCGGTGCATGGCGGCCTCTTCGGGGGTCGGGCCGGCGGGTTCCGGTTGGTCGTGAATATTCACATGTGGAAGGCGGTTTGTCACCGGCGGAGGCGCTGCCGCGCGGCGGTTCCGGGGGCGGCGTTCACACCTGGGCGGGGTCGTTCACATCTGCGGGCGGGGGCCGCGAGGGCCGTTGACCAGGCTTTGTCAACGGCGGGATGCTCGGTGACGCGATCCGGACCGCACCCCCACACCTCTCCACTCCTGTGCCTGTGCAAGGAGGAACGCCCCCATGTCAGTTCCACGGATACGCCTGCGCCGCGCGGTCTCGGTGCTCGCGCTCGGCGTGCTCGGCCCGGTGTTCACCGTCGCCGCGACCGCCCCGGCCTCCGCCGCCCCCAACGGCGCGCCGGCCCCCACCGCACACGTCCGCCCGGCGGGCGCCCCGGGCAGTACGGCCGACCTGGCCGGCACGTACAAGAAGCTCAACATCACCATGCAGCAGCAACAGCAGACCAACTGGTGCTGGGCGGCGAGCGGCAACACCATCGCCACCTGGTTCGGCTACGACTACAGCCAGAACCAGTTCTGCAACGCCGCGTTCGGCCGCTCGGCCAACTCCACCTGCCCCAACAGCCAGGCCACGCTGGGCGATGTGCAGAACGGCCTGAGCTGGATCGGCATCAACCCGGGCTCGTACGTCACCGGATACCTGCGCTACAGCACCGTGCAGACCGAGGTGAACGCCGACCGCCCGATCGAGACCCGGATCCAGTGGAGTTCCGGCGGCGGCCACATGCACGTGGTGTACGGGTACGACACCACCGGCAACCAGGTCTACTGGGGCGACCCGTGGCCGTCCAACTACCGCTACAACTGGGCGGACTACAACTACTACGTGTCCAACGGCACGTTCTCCTGGACCCACTCCCTGTACCGGATCGGCGCGTGAGGGGCGACCATGACCAGCATCCGTAACGCGGCCGCGGCCGTCCTGATCGCCACCGGCCTCGGCCTGGCCGTCACCCCGGCGGCCCACGCCGAGAGCGGGGCCGGCGCCCCCGCGCCGGTCACCGCCGACGAGCTGGCGCAGGCCCGGGGCGCCGCCCAGAGCCCCGCCGTCCTGGACCGGTTGGGCCACTTCTTCGCCCGCAGGGGCGTGCCGCCGACCAAGCAGCTCACCATCGGCGCCGCCGAGGAGGCGCAGGCGGCGGGCGCGGCCGCGCCGAGGCTGTCCGGCGATACCGTGCCGGTCTACACCCTGGACGCGGCCTTCGTGGCCGGGACCCCGGGGGCGGCGGTGGCGAAGGCCGAGTTCACCGCGAGCAGGGCCGTCTCGGCGGACGGCCAGGTGGCCTCGGTCTGGACGGTGAAGCAGGGGGACTCCTGGCGGGTCGTCAACATCGCCTCCGGCGGTGACGAGAACGACTACGCGGCGCGGGCGGCCGGCAGCGGCGGCGGGACGGCGTTCCGCGAGCCGCAGCTCAACGCCTGGTACGTGCTGCGGGACGGCCGGGTGCTGCCGCTGGACGACGAGGCGAGGCGCTCGGTGGGCGCGGCCGGGGTGAGCCTGGCGGCGTACCAGGAGCTGGTCCGGCAGCGGTACGGGGACAAGCTGCCCGGCTCGGCGTACGACCGGGCCGGGAAGGGCGGCGGCTACCAGCCGGACGCCACCGCGCGGGAGGCGGCGCAGGGCGGCGGTGCCGCGGTGCCCGCCGTCACGGCGGCCGCGGCCCTGGGCGTCACCGCGCTCGCGGGCGTCGCGCTGCGGCGGCGGGCGGGTGCCCGGCGCGGGTAGCGCCACCGGGTGAGGGGCGGCGGGGTCCGGCGCGGCGGCCGGGCCCCGCCGCCGCGTGCGCACCCGCGGGCCCGGCTAGAGTCCGGTGAACCCGCGTTCCAGGACGGCGAAGGCCTGGTCGACCAGGTCGACGATGTCCTGGGTGCCGTCGCCCTGGGCCCACTGGAGCGCGGTCTCGGTGGTGGCCGCGCCGATGGCGGCCGCGGTGATCCGCATCTCGAAGGTCGGCTCGTCGACTCCCGCCCGCTGGGCCAGCACGGCGAGGTAGAGCCGCTGCGGGTCGTTGGCGGTCTCGTGCATCCGGGCCCGCAGCGCGGGGACTTCGTTGACCAGCCGCATCCGGGTGATCAGTTCGTCGCGCTCGTGCTGGAGCAGCTCGCGGAGCAGTCCGACCATGACCTCGCGGCAGGAGCGCAGAAACGGTTCGTCAGAGGGGCGGGCGAGCAGTGCGGTGACCATCGCGGGGTCGTACTCGTCGGTGAGGACGAGGTCCTCCTTGGTGGCGAAGTACCGGAAGAACGTGGACTGCGAGACCTCGGCCGCCGCGGCGATCTGCTCCACGGTGGTGCCCTCGTAGCCCTGTTCGGAGATCAGCCGGTACGCCTCGCGGCGGATCGCCTGGCGGGTCTTCAGCTTCTTTCGTTCGCGCAGCGACAGCGGCGCCTCCAGCATGGCCTGGACCGGGTTGGCCGGGGCTGCTGCCGGGGGTGCCGCTGTCGGCCGCGTTGCGCTCATACCTTCGATTATCCGCGATCGGCGGCCGGCACGGTGGCCGTCCCCGAGGACGCCTCCGGCGGGGGTCCGGGCTGCGGCCCCGTCCCGGCGGCGGCCGCCTCCGCCGCCTCGGCCTGCTCCTGCGCGGGGCGCGGCTCGACGGCGGGCATCCGCAGCGCGACCAGGACCGCCGACAGCACCGCGATCACCCCGGCGACCAGCAGCACGACCGTCATGCCGTGGACGTACGCGGCGTGCGCGGACGCGGCCAGCGCCCTGTCCCCGGTGGCGGCGGCCACGGCGTCGGCGGCGACCACCGACTGCCCGGCCTTGTGCGCGGCGTCGGCGGAGAGCGCGGTGGTGTCCAGCGCCCCCCGGTACGAGCCGGCCAGCAGGCTGCCGAAGACGGCCACCCCGATCGCCCCGCCGACCTGGCGCAGCGTCTGGATCAGCCCGGCGCCGACCCCGGCCCGGGCGGGCGGCAGGGTGAGCAGGGCGGAGGCCTGGGCGGTGATCAGCGACAGGCCCATGCCCAGGCCGAGCAGGGTGAGCCAGGCCGCGGCCAGGCCGTAGCCGTCGGAGGCCTCGGTGCGGCTGCCGAGCAGCAGGGCGGCGGCCAGCACGGCCAGTCCGATGGTGATCACCGCGCGGGCGCCGATCCGGGTGACCAGCCGGTCGCTGAGCTTGGCGGCCACCATCAGCCCGAGCATCATCGGCATCAGCCGCAGGCCGGTGCCGAAGGCGTCGGCGCCGAGCACGCTCTGGAAGTAGAGCGGCAGGACGAAGAAGGCGCCGAACAGGACCAGCGAGACCAGCGTCGCGGCCACCGCCGACCAGCCGAAGGTCGGGTCGGCGAGCAGGGCGAGGTCGAGCATCGGGTCGCGCCGGCGGCGGCTGCGCAGCACCAGGGCGGTGAGGGCGACCAGCGAGCCGACGATCATGCCGAGCACCAGCGGGTCGGCCCAGCCGCGGTCGGGGCCCTCGATGATGCCGAAGGTGAGGGCGGCCAGGCCGCCCGCGCCGAGCACGGTGGCCGGCAGGTCGATCGGGGGAGCGGCGGGGTTGCGGGTCTCCGGGAGCAGCAGCACGCAGGCGACGATGCCGATGGCGGTCAACGGGATGTTGATCACGAAGACCGCGCCCCACCAGAAGTGCTGGAGCAGGAAGCCGCCGATCAGCGGGCCGAGCGGGGCCCCGGCCGCCAGTGCGGCGGCCAGCAGGGCGGTGGCGCGGCGCTGCTCCCCGGAGGGGAAGAGTCCGGGGATGACCGCCATGGACATCGGCATGACCAGCGCGCCGGCCAGGCCCATCGCGGCGCGGGCGGCGATCAGGGTGCCGGGGCTGTCGGCGAGCATCCCGACCGCGGAGGCGAGGCCGAACAGGGCGAGGCCCACGGTGAGGGTGCGGCGGCGGCCGAAGCGGTCGCCGATCAGCCCGGCCGGGAGCATCGCGGCGGCGAAGACCACGGTGTACGAGTCGACGATCCACTGCTGCTGCCCGGTGGTGGCCTGCAGCTGGGAGGCCAGGGTGGGCAGGGCCACGTTGAGGATCGTCATGTCGAAACTGATCACCAGGACGCTCAGCGCGACGGCGACCAGCGCCAGCCAGCGTCGTGGGTGCGGCCCGGGCGGGGCCGGGGCGGGAGCGGTGGACACGGGCAACCTCCGGAAGCCGGTCGGAAGGACGGGGAAGTTCCTGTCAAATGACAGTAACCATCAAAAGATGGCGACCGTCAATACGCCGGGTCGTACCCATGCCATCACGCTCGGTGATGTGTCCTGGAAGTGCGCGTTCCGCACATGGAATTGACGCAACGTTGATCTGTCGTTCGCCGCTTCGGGGCGGCTGTGGGTGACTGTCGGTAGATACGATGTGGCAATCGGTCAGTGCTGGCCGACGCGTGCCGAGAGCGGAGAAGGGGTGGGGCGGCAGGAGCCGACCACTGGCCCGGCGCAGGAAGGGGAGACCGAATGGCCGACAGGGAGTCGAACGCCCAGATCTGGGGCGCGGCCGTGGTGGTGGCATCGGCGCTGGCCGTGGTCGCCGCTTATCTGATCAACGGCGCCGCGCTGGTGCTGGCGGTCGCCGGGGTCGAGGTGCTGCTGCTGATGGTGTACGTCGGCCGCCGCTGGCGGCAGCTGCACCAGCCGGCCACCCCGCGCGGCCACCAGTCGGCCGGCGCCACCCCCGATGCGGCGCACTGCGAGCGCTGCCGCCGGGCCCACGAGGCGCTGGACGTCCGCCGGTCCCGCTCCCGCCCGCGCCAGGCCCGCCCGGCGGTGCCGCAGGAGCGCGCCCCGCACGAGCGTGCGCCGTACGGGCGCCAGGTCCGTGACCGTTCGGCGGGCGCCCGCCCCGCGCACCGCGACCACCCCGACCACGACCGCCCCGACCACGGCCGCCCGCCGCGTCCCGCCCCGGAGTGGACAGCGGAACGGGCGGCCACCCGGTCACCGGACCGGTCGGCCGCCCGTCATGGAGTGCCCGGCTCAGCCGACCGGGCTGTACGCCACCAGTGAGACCCCGACGTACTGGGTGATGAAGGCCCCGAGGGTGAAGGCGTGGAACACCTCGTGGAAGCCGAACCACTGCGGTGACGGATCGGGCCGCTTGAGCGCGTACACCACCCCGCCGATGCTGTAGAGCACTCCGCCGACGACCATCAGCACCACCACCGTGACGCCGCCGGTGCGCAGGAAGTCCGGCAGGAAGAACACGGCGGCCCAGCCCAGGGCGATGTACACCGGCGTGTACAGCCAGCGCGGCGCGCCGACCCAGAAGACCCGGAACGCGATCCCGGCCAGCGCCCCGCCCCAGGCCACCCAGAGCAGCGCCTGCCGCGCGCCGCCGTCCAGCAGCAGGATGGTGAACGGGGTGTAGGTGCCCGCGATGATCAGGAAGATGTTCGCGTGGTCGAGCCGGCGCAGCACGGCGTCGCCGCGCGGACCCCAGGTGAAGCGGTGGTAGACCGCGCTGACGCCGAACAGCAGCCAGGCGCTGGCCGAGTAGATCGCGCAGGCGACCCTGGCGGATGTGGAGCCGGCCTGGCAGATCAACACGATCCCGGCGGCCACCGTGGCGGGGAACATCGCGGCGTGCAGCCAGCCGCGCCACTTCGGCTTGCTCTCCGTACGCTCCGTGCTCTCCACGAGCTCAGCAGTCATGGGCTGCATGCTACCCGTTACCTACGGGTCCGTAGGTTACTGCCGCGTAGGAAGTGGTCCTCGTCACTACTTGGACGTTTTGGAGTGTTCGAGGGTGGGGTCGAGGTGTCCCTGCCCGGCCGGAAGCGCCGCATTACCAACCAGTAACCAGACTGAATGTAGTAAAAGATGCGTCAATTTCACCGCTGCGCCGTATTCGGGGCCGGAGACCGGAGCTACGCTGCAAGCACCCTCAAACCCCCGCTACGCCGTCTCCCTGCCGAGATGGCGTGAAACGGAGCGATCGTGTCGAACGAGAACCTCGCTCTCAGCGCATCCGCGCCCACCCGCCACGAGCGTCTGCTGGCCTGGGTGAGCGAGATCGCGGAGCTCACCCAGCCGGAGCGCATCGAGTGGTGCGACGGTTCGGACGAGGAGTACCAGCGCCTCGCGGACCTGCTGGTGGCTCAGGGCACCTTCAAGAAGCTCAACGAGGACAAGCGCCCCAACTCCTACTACGCCGCCTCGGATCCCACGGACGTGGCGCGCGTCGAGGACCGCACCTACATCTGCTCCGAGCAGGAGAAGGACGCCGGCCCGACCAACAACTGGAAGGCCCCCGCCGAGATGCGGGCCCTCTTCCAGGGGGAGAACGGTCTGTTCCGCGGCGCGATGAAGGGCCGCACCATGTACGTGGTGCCCTTCTCTATGGGCCCGGTGGGCTCCCCGCTGGCCGCGTACGGCGTCGAGATCACCGACTCCGCCTACGTCGCCGTGTCGATGCGCGTGATGACCCGCATGGGCCAGGCCGTGCTGGACCAGCTCGGTGAGGACGGCGACTTCGTCAAGGCCGTGCACACCGTCGGTGCCCCGCTCGCCGAGGGTCAGGCGGACGTGCCGTGGCCGTGCAACACCACCAAGTACATCTCGCACTTAGACCCGGGA
>NZ_CP026498.1:5729866-5811814 GCF_002953255.1 Streptomyces sp. CB01881 | reverse complement strand
ACATCTCGCACTTCCCGGAGACCCGGGAGATCTGGTCCTTCGGCTCCGGCTACGGCGGCAACGCCCTGCTCGGCAAGAAGTGCTACGCGCTGCGCATCGCCTCGACCATGGCCCGCGACGAGGGCTGGCTGGCCGAGCACATGCTCATCCTCAAGCTCACCCCGCCGGCCGACGCCACGGGCCAGGCAGAGCCCAAGTACGTCGCGGCCGCCTTCCCGTCCGCGTGCGGCAAGACCAACCTGGCGATGCTCCAGCCGACCATCCCGGGCTGGAAGGTCGAGACGATCGGCGACGACATCGCCTGGATGCGCTTCGGCGCCGACGGCCGCCTGTACGCCATCAACCCCGAGGCCGGCTTCTTCGGCGTCGCCCCCGGCACCGGCGTGGACACCAACGCCAACGCCATCGAGACGCTCTGGGGCAACACCGTCTTCACCAACGTCGCGCTGACCGACGACGGCGACGTGTGGTGGGAGGGCCTGACCGACGAGCCGCCGGCCCACCTGACCGACTGGCGCGGCAACAGCTGGACGCCGGAGTCCGGCACCCCGGCCGCCCACCCGAACGCCCGCTTCGCCGTGCCGGCCGCGCAGTGCCCGACCATCGCCCCCGAGTGGGAGGACCAGGCGGGTGTGCCGATCTCGGCCATCCTCTTCGGCGGCCGCCGGGCCACCGCCGTCCCGCTGGTGACCGAGTCCTTCGACTGGAAGCACGGCGTCTTCCTGGGCGCCAACATCGCCTCCGAGAAGACCGCCGCCGCCGAGGGCACCGTCGGCGAGCTGCGCCGCGACCCGTTCGCGATGCTGCCGTTCTGCGGCTACAACATGGGTGACTACTTCGCCCACTGGCTGAAGGTCGGTGCCCAGGCGGACGCGGCCAAGCTGCCGAAGATCTACTACGTGAACTGGTTCCGCAAGAACGGCGAGGGCAAGTTCGTCTGGCCCGGCTACGGCGAGAACAGCCGCGTGCTGAAGTGGATCGTCGAGCGCCTGCAGGGCACCGGCGAGGGCGTCGAGACCCCGATCGGCGTGCTGCCGACCGTCGAGGGCTTCGACCTGGACGGCCTGGAGCTGTCGAAGGAGGACCTCGACCTGCTCTTCACCGTCGACGCCGACATCTGGCGCCAGGAGGCCGCGCTCGTCCCGGCCCACCTGGAGCTGTTCGGCGACCACACGCCCACCGAGCTGTGGGACGAGTACCGAGACCTGGTCGCGCGCCTCGGCTGAGCCTGAGCCTCAGCGGAGTGCATCGGAGGTGCGTGGCACGAATCGCGCACCGACCGAGCGACAGGACGGCCGGAGCCCCGCCGGACGATCTTTCCCCGACCAAGGAGATCGTCCGGACCGGGACTCCGGCCGTAGCTTTTCCGGGAGCGGCCGCCCCGGCGCCGCCCTCGCGGAGGAACGCCGTCAGGGCTGGGTGTATCCGCCGAGGAAGTCGCCGATGCGGGTGACGGCGTCCGCGATCTCCTCCGCGCGGGGGAGGGTGACCACGCGGAAGTGGTCCGGTTCGGGCCAGTTGAAGCCCGTCCCCTGGACCAGCAGGATCCGCTCGGCGCGCAGCAGGTCCAGCACCATCTGGGCGTCGTCCTTGATCTTGTAGACCTTCGGGTCGAGCCGGGGGAAGGCGTAGAGCGCGCCCTTCGGCTTGACGCAGCTGACCCCGGGGATGTCGTTGAGCAGCCGCCACGCGGTGTCCCGGGACTCCAGCAGCCGGCCGCCCGGGAGGACGAGGTCCTTGATCGACTGCCGCCCGCCGAGCGCCGCGGCGACGGCGTGCTGGGCCGGCATGTTGGCGCAGAGCCGCATCGAGGCGAGCACGGTCAGGCCCTCGATGTAGCTGCGGGCGCGCTGCCGGTCGCCGGAGAGCACCATCCAGCCGGAGCGGAAGCCCGCGACCCGGTAGGCCTTGGAGAGGCCGTTGAACGTGACGCAGAAGAGGTCCGGGGCCAGGGTGGCCAGCGGGATGTGCTCGGCGTCGTCGTAGAGGATCTTGTCGTAGATCTCGTCGGCGTAGACCACGAGCTTGTGCCGGCGGGCGATGTCGACCAGGCCCTCCAGGACCTCGCGCGGGTAGACCGCGCCGGTCGGGTTGTTCGGGTTGATCACCACGATCGCCGTGGTCCGGTCGGTGACCTTGGACTCGATGTCGGCGAGGTCCGGGTACCACTCGGACTGCTCGTCGCAGCGGTAGTGCACGGCGGTGCCGCCGGCCAGCGAGACCGAGGCGGTCCAGAGCGGGTAGTCCGGCGCGGGGACGAGCACCTCGTCGCCGTCGTCCAGCAGGGCCGTCATGGCCAGCTGGATCAGCTCGGAGACGCCGTTGCCGAGGAAGACGTCCTCGACGGTGAGACCGTGCAGGCTGCGGTCCTCGTAGTGCATCACCACGGCGCGGCGGGCCGAGAGCAGGCCCTTGGAGTCCCCGTACCCGTGCGCGGAGGAGAGGTTGCGCAGGATGTCCTGGAGGATCTCGGGGGGCGCGTCGAAGCCGAACACGGCGGGATTGCCGGTGTTGAGCTTCAGGATGCGGTGGCCCTGCTCCTCCAGCCGCATCGCCTCGTCGAGCACCGGGCCGCGGATGTCGTAGCAGACGTTGGCGAGCTTGCTGGACTGGATGACCTGCATGCCTGCCTACTTTAGGGGTACGGCGGGGCGGTCCGGCACGCGTGCTGGGACACGCGCCGGACCGCCCTCAGCGCCTGCCTTCGATCGGCAGGCGGGGGGCTTAGCCGACCTTCCAGACCAGCGGCTCGGTGTCCAGAACGCTGCCGAAGGTGAGGAACTGCGGCGGAGTGCCGTTCGGAACGAGATAGACCGCACACTGCTGCTGGGCCTGGCCGTCCGGCAGGGTGCCGGGCTTCTTGCCGGCGTCGCACTGCGGGATCGACTTCATGACGACCGGGGCCGGCAGGATGCCGGACGCCTTGGCGTCCGTGTTCACCTTGAACCGCATCATGAAGTACTCGTCGGTCAGCGGGGCGCCGGTGCGGTTGGTGAACGAGACGGTGACGTAGTACGGGGTCTTGCCCTCCACCTCGGCCGGCTTGAAGTTGAACGGCGCGATCTCGGCCGCGGTGCCCTTGACCACCGAGACCGGGGTCACGTCGGCCTTGGTCTTGCCCTGGTAGCTGCCGGTCGCGGTGAGCGCCAGCGGGTTGGCGAAGCCGACCTTGCCGCTGCCGCCGCTCGCGCCGCCGATCGGGTTGCCGCTGGTGGTGGCCGTGGGGGCCGGGTTGGCGCCGGTCCCGCCGGTGGCCGCGCCGCCGGTGCCGGCCGTGCCGCCGGTCGCCGCCGCCGCGGAGCTGGCCGCTGCCGTGGCGGTGGTGCCCGCGCCGCCGGCGCCCGCCGCGGCCGGGTCGGCCGGGTCCGCGTTGTCCGGCCCACAGGCCGTCAGCAGCATCGCGAGCGCCGCGACCGGGAGACCGGCGCGCAGGACCTTCTGGGTGTTCGTCAAGATGTGTTCCCCGTTGGATGATGTCGTCGATGCGGCGCCCCGGATCAGGTCGGGCGCCGCCTCTGGCTCGGACGAGGACAATAGCGGGTTGGTTCCCGGGGCGGGAAAAGCCGGGTGGGGCGGGAGGGGTTGCTGTGGTCGTCGCCGTACTCGGAGCGGTGCTGGCCGGCCTGCTGGTGGCGCCGGCGCTGCGCGGGCTGGTGCTGCGGTACGCGGTGCCCGAGGGAGAGCCGTGGTGCACCGCATGTCCGTCCTGCGCACGGGAGTTGCGCGGACTGCCGCCGACCGGGCGCTGCCCGGGCTGCCGGGAGCGGCTGGGCGGCCCGCGGGCCTGGCTGGTGGAGGCGGTCACCGCCGCCGCGGCCGCGGCGGCGCTGAGTGCGGCCCACCCGGGCGACGCCCTGCTGCTGCTCTGGGCGGCCGGGCCCGGCGTGGTGCTCGGCTTCATCGACGCCCGGGTGCACCGGCTTCCGTACCCGCTGAGTTGGACGCTGACGGCCGGTCTGGCACTGCTGCTGGTGGTGCTGGAGCTGGCGGACGGCCGCCCGGGCGTGCTGCTGCGCTGCCTGCTGGTGGCGCTGGCCGCCGCCGCGCTCTTCGAACTGCCTTCCTGGTTCGGCCTGATGGGCGATGGGGACACCGTTCTGGCGCTCGGCCTCGGCGCGTTGCTCGGCCGGTACGGCTGGGCCGCCGCCTTCACCGGGCTGTTCGCGGCCATGACGCTCGCCGGGCTCTGGGGGGTGACCAGGGCCGTCGCGGCCCTGGTCCGGCGGCGCCCGGTGCGCGGGCTGGAACTGCCGATGGGCCCGTTCCTGCTGCTCGGCGCGCTGGCCGCGGTGCTGTTGCAGTAGGCCGGGCATGGGCGCGGGCGCGGGCATGGAGAAACGCGAACGGGCCCGCCGTACCGGTCAGGTACGACGGGCCCGCACGACGGCGCGCAGGCCCCACCCTCAAGGGGCGCCGCGCCGTGGCCCGGCACCGGACTCCGGCCCGCCCCCGGGGCGGACGGCGGGAGTCCGGCGACGGGCCGGGGGAGTTACGGCATCTGGTGGACGAACGGGCCGACCGCGTTGGAGAACGCGTTCCCGTTGTTGGCGTCCCAGTTGGTGGACCAGGTCATCGCGCCGCGGATGGTGGGCCACTTGGCCGGCGGGACGAAGCTGCCGCAGTTCTTGCCGGTCGCCAGGCAGTCGAGCGCGTTGTTCACCACGGTCGGCGAGACGTAGCCGCCGCCGGCCGCCTTGCTGGACGCCGGGACGCCGATGCCGACCTGGTCGGGCCGCAGGCCGCCCTGGATGTGGGTGCAGACCTGCGAGGTGATGAAGTCGATGGTGCCCTGGTTGTAGACCTTGCCGTCGCAGCCGTTCATGCCGCCCGAGTTGTAGAACTGGGTGTTGACGACGGTCAGGATGTCCTTGGTGTTCAGCGCCAGCTGGAAGTAGGCACCGGCGGTGCTGTACATCCCGATGGTCTCCGGGGCCATCGTCAGGATGAAGTTCGGGCCGATCTTGGCCTGGAGGCTGTGCAGCGCGTTGCCGAGGTACGTCGCGTTGACGCCGTTCTCCAGGTCGACGTCGATGCCGTCGAAGCCGTAGTCCTTGATGATCGCGTAGGCCGTGTCGACGAAGGCCTGCGCGGCGGTGGCGTCGTTGACGCTGATCGCGCCGTTCTGGCCGCCGATGGAGAGGATGACCTTCTTGCCGGCCGCGCGCTTGGCGTTCACGTCGGCGCGGAACTGCGCGTCGGTGTAGCCGCCGAGGGCCTTGGAGAGCGCCGGGTCGAGCGTGAAGCTGATCGCGCCGGTCCTGGTCGGCACGGCGTCGGCGAAGGAGACCGCGATGATGTCGTACGCGCTCTGGACGTCGCCGAGCTTCTGGACGGTCGCGCCGTTGTCGAAGTTGTGCCAGTAGCCGGTGACCACGTGCTTGGGCAGGCCGGTGACGGGCGGCTGGGTGCTGGTCGCGGTGGCCGTGGGGGTCGGCGTCGCGGTCTGGGTCGGGGTGGCGGTCGCCGTCGGGGTCGCGGTGGCCGTGGGGGTCGGCGTCGCGGTCGGCGAGGCGGTGGCCGTGGCGGTCGCGGTGGGGGTGGGCGTCGTGGTCGGGCTCGGGGTGGAGGTGCCGCCCGGGCCGCTCAGCACGACGTCGTCCGCGAGGTAGGCGCTCTGGCCGTACCAGCCGTGCAGGTACAGCGTGATGCTGCTGACGTTGGCGCCGGTGGTGAAGGTGGAGGAGAGCTGGTTCCAGCTGTTCTGGTTGGACCACGAGCTCGGGTCGGTGCCGCCGGTGCCGCGCGCGCCGAGGTAGACGTACGGGCCCTGGACCCAGGCGCTCAGGCTGTAGCCGGTGTTGGGCAGCACGCTGACGGTCTGGGTGCACTCGGCGGTGTCCCCGGCGCCCGGGGCGGCCTGGAGCGCGCCGCTGCCGGAGTGGACCGGGGTGGAGACGGTGGTGGCGGCGCCGGTGCACGACCAGCCGGCCAGTGAGCCGGAGTCGAAGCCGCCGTTGGTGACCAGGTTCCCGGCGGCCGCGCTGGCGCCGCCGGCGAAGAGGGCCAGACCGCTGCCGGCGAGGGCGAGGGCGGTGGCGCCGGCGGCGAGGGCCGGAAGGGTGCTGCGCCGGCGCTTGTGCGCGGGCTGGTTCAGCGTACGGGCCATGGAGGTGCGCTCCTGGGGGAGGAGCGGCCGCCGCGGTGGGGGGCGCGGCGGCCGCGTGTGGGGGAGGGGAGGTCCGCAGTACTGCCTCGGGCGGGGCGGCGGTTCGGTGCTTGTTCCGCCCTGGGTCAAAAGCTGGACTAGACCATTGGTGGTCGTCAAGCATCGATCGTCGGCTTACGGATTCCTTAAGGAATCGGATACCGTTCCGTAGCCGTCGACCCGGCGGTCGCCCGGCGTTCCGGCGGGCGCCTTCCGGCCACCCTCGCCGCGCCGGTCGCAACAGACTCCGCACAGGACCGTGACCGGACCGCTACCTGCGGCTTTACCCAGCGCGTCCGCGCGGGAGTAGGCTGCGCCGGGGGTTGTGACGCACCCCGGTGAAGAGTTACGGAGGGGCCGAAAACCATGGGTCTGCGCGATGTCGTCGAACGCACGCCGGGTCTGCGCACCCTGCTGGACGGCATGTACGGCCTCTACGGGCGCCGGGTCGAGGTCCACCTCGCCCGCACCCCGCACCACATCGGCGTGATCCTCGACGGCAACCGCCGTTGGGCCAAGGCGACCGGCGGCTCCACCGCCTACGGTCACCAGCGCGGCGCCGACAAGATCAGCGAGTTCCTGGGCTGGTGCGACGAGACGCACGTCAAGGTCGTCACGCTCTGGATGCTCTCCACCGACAACCTCTCCCGGCCGGCCGACGAGCTGGTCCCGCTGCTCGGCATCATCGAGGACGCCGTCACCGGCCTGGCCGCCGCCCGCCGCTGGAAGGTCAACCCGGTCGGCGCGCTGGACCTGCTGCCGCAGCACACCGCGGACGTGCTCAAGCGGGCCGCCGAGGAGACCGCCGGGATCGAGGGCATCACCGTCAACGTGGCGGTCGGCTACGGCGGTCGGCACGAGATCGCCGACGCCGTCCGCTCGCTGCTCCAGGAGCACGCCGGGCGTGGCACGTCGATCGAGAAGCTGGCCGAGATCCTCGACGTCGAGCACATCGCAGAGCACCTCTACACCAAGGGCCAGCCCGACCCGGACCTGGTCATCCGCACCTCGGGCGAGCAGCGGCTCTCCGGTTTCCTGCTCTGGCAGAGCGCGCACAGCGAGTTCTACTTCTGCGAGGCGTACTGGCCGGCCTTCCGCAAGGTCGACTTCCTGCGGGCGCTGCGCGCGTACGAGGAGCGGCACCGGCGGATGGGGCTCTGAGCCCTGGCCCGGCTCCGGTGTGACCCCGGCCCGGACCCGGCGTGACCCCTGGCCCGACCGCGGTCTGAACGTGCCCGGTCCTCCGGGCCTTCGTGGGAGCCGCCGGGCCGGTCGCCGCGGTGCCGGCCCGGGGCACCGTGCGATCGGGCCGGACGCCGATTCGCCGGGCCGCCGCGCGACTGCCCCGTAGGAGCTGGCCTACCCGGGCCCGGGGCGAGGCCAAACGTTCACCGGCAATGATCCGTCAGTTCGCCGGGGACGCGAATGCACCGCCCCTCGCCTGGGAATACTCCGGTCAGACCGGCCCCGAGGCCACCGGGGCAGCGGGGGCCGGCTTGCCGCGGATGACGCAGGGTCATCCGCCCTGGAGGCCTAGTGGTCAGTTCCAAGAGCCGCCGGACACCAGACCGGCGCACGTACGTTCTCGACACCAGCGTGCTCCTGGCGGACCCGCTCGCCATGACCCGCTTCGAGGAGCACGAGGTCGTCCTGCCGGTGGTCGTGGTCACCGAGCTGGAGGCCAAGCGGCACCATCCGGAGCTGGGCTACTTCGCCCGGCAGGCGCTGCGACTGCTCGACGACTACCGCATCCGGTTCGGCCGGCTCGACGAGCCGATCCCGGTCGGCGAACTCGGCGGCACCATCCGGGTCGAGCTCAACCACTCCGACCTGTCGATACTGCCGGTCGGCTACCGGGCCGGCGGCGGCGAGGCGGACACCCGGATCCTGGCGGTCGCCCGCAACCTTCAGGCCGAGGGGTACGACGTCACCGTCGTCTCCAAGGACCTCCCGCTGCGGATCAAGGCCAGCTCGGTCGGCCTGCTCGCCGAGGAGTACCGGGCCGAGCTGGCGGTCACCTCGGGCTGGACGGGCATGTCCGAACTGCACGTCCCGGCCGACGACGTGGACGCGCTGTTCGCGGCCGGCCACGACGCCGCGGTGGACATCGAGGGAGTCGCCGAGCTGCCCGTCCACACCGGACTGGTGCTCAGCTCCGAGCGGGGCCGTGCGCTCGGCCGGGTCACCGGCGACGGCAGGGTCCGGCTGGTGCGCGGCGAGCGCGAGGCGTTCGGCCTGCGCGGGCGCAGCGCCGAGCAGCGGGTCGCGCTGGACCTGCTGCTCGACCCGGAGGTGGGCATCGTCTCGATGGGCGGGCGGGCCGGTACCGGAAAGTCCGCGCTGGCCCTCTGTGCCGGGCTGGAGGCGGTGCTGGAGCGGGGGCAGCACCGCAAGGTGATGGTCTTCCGGCCGCTGTACGCGGTCGGCGGCCAGGAGCTCGGCTACCTGCCGGGCTCCGAGACGGAGAAGATGAGCCCCTGGGCGCAGGCGGTCTTCGACACCCTCTCCGCCGTCACCACGCCGGACGTGATCGAGGAGGTCATCTCGCGGGGGATGCTGGAGGTCCTGCCGCTGACCCACATCCGCGGGCGCTCGCTGCACGACGCCTTCGTGATCGTGGACGAGGCGCAGTCGCTGGAGCGCAACGTCCTGCTGACGGTGCTGTCCCGGATCGGCCAGGGCTCGCGGGTGGTGCTCACCCACGACGTGGCACAGCGGGACAACCTCCGGGTCGGCCGGTACGACGGCGTGGTGGCGGTGGTGGAGAAGCTGAAGGGGCATCCGCTGTTCGCGCACATCACGCTCACCCGGTCCGAGCGTTCGCCGATCGCGGCGCTGGTCACGGAGATGCTGGAGGACATCCAGCCGTGATCCGCCCGGTCGGGACATAGTCGGACAATACGGTCAATTCCGGGCGTGGGGCCCGCTCCTGACGGGGCGGCCCCCCGTCCCTTTCATCACATCGAGTGCTTTCTGTCCGGAGAACTCCGGTGCGGTAAATGTGAGATGCGCCACGCAACGGGGAATTGCGTCGACAGTGCCCGGTGCGGCATGGTGAGGGTTCTGTCAGGCCCCGCGTACGGCGCGACAGGGCTTCCGGGCAACCGGCGGTCAGGTCCGGATGGTCCGCCAACTCCGGTAGGTGGACGCACAATTGAACACCGATGAGCCGTACGCCGCCCGATCTCAACGCCTGGTCGCCTCACCTCGGCCGGCGCCGGGTCAGTACCTCCCGTGACCAGCACCGTACGGAGGGCAGCGCCAAGGGGCATGTTGCGTCCGCACGGTCACGCGTGGGCGATGCTGGAAGGAATCCATGTGACTCGGATCTCGGTCCGGGGAGTTGCTGTGGCCTCCGCCACCGCCGTCACCGCTGTCGGTGCCGTCGTTGGTATGGCCTCGGGCAGCGAGGGCAAGACGACGCAGACGGTCGATGTCGCCGGCGCGACCCTGCTTGCCGAAGTCCCCTCTGGCGCCCAGGCGCAGACCATCAGCGACAACATCGGCACCCAGGCCTCCGCCCAGCAGGCCGCCGCCGACGCCGCCGCCAAGGCCGCGGCAGAGCAGAAGGCTGCCGAGGAGGCCGCGCGCCAGAAGGCCGCCGCCGACGCACAGGCCAAGGCCGACGCGCAGGCGAAGGCCGATGCGGAGAAGGCCGCCAAGGCCGCCGACGAGAAGCGCAAGGCCGACGAGGCCGCCGCCAACCGCTCCAAGGCCCGCTCGGCGATGGCCGCCACCGACACGTCGGCCCCGCCGGTCTCGGTCAGCCCCGGCTCGGTCCAGGCGCTCGCCCAGCAGATCGTCGGCAGCGACGCCCAGTTCCAGTGCTTCAGTCAGATCGTGAAGCGCGAGAGCGGTTGGGACTACACCGCCACCAACAAGAGCTCCGGCGCCTACGGCCTGGTCCAGGCGCTGCCCGGCTCCAAGATGTCCTCGGTGGGTGCCGACTGGCGCACCAACCCGGCGACGCAGATCCAGTGGGGTCTGAACTACATGAACAGCCGCTACGGCAGCCCCTGTGGCGCCTGGTCGTTCTGGCAGTCGCACCAGTGGTACTAGAACGCCGGTAGCCGGTACCGGAGATCCGCTACCGCGACCGCTGTCCGACGCAGCCCCCGACCGCTCGATCCGCGGCCGGGGGCTGTGTCGCGTTCCCGTGCTCGGACGCAGGCGGGCCGCGCCGCCCGGGCTGCGCTGACCAGTGCGCTCGCGGGCGGTGCGGTCCTGGGTGCGGACGCGGGGCGCGGGAAGGGGTCCTGGTTGCTTCCTGCACCGGCCGGTCCGCCGACAGATGGCTCCGGTTCTCGTCCGGACTCCTCCCCGCTGTCCGACGCCTGAAACCCACCGGATCGGGCTGCTTTGTCCCGGTACGGGGCCCCGGCGCGGGGCCGCTTCGGTCGTTCGCACCGGTACCGGTCGCCGCCAACCCGGCCGCCCGCCGGACTCGCCGCGCACCGGGCGGGTAGTTTCATTCCTGACGGCCGTGGCGGGACACGGCGTACCGCCGGGCACGGCGGCCCAGCGGTGAGCGGTGGTAGTGACGATGGCACGGGGCGGGAAGGCCTTCAAGGCCATGGCCAAGGGGGCGGCCGTGGTGGCGAGCGCGGTCGCCGTGATCGAACGGCGCCGGCGCGCCGCGATGGCGGCCGACTACCACGAGCCGCCGGTCGAGGTGCCGCCGCTGCCCGCACCGGTGGCCGTCCCGGCCGCACTGCCGTCGCCCCGCGAGGAGGCCGCCGCCCCGGCACGGACCGCGTCCGCGGCGCACGCCGCGCCGGCCCCGGCGGCGCTGCCCACCCACGGGGCGTTCGGCCGCGAGCTCCACCCCGGACGGCCCGCCACCCCGGCCGAGGCCGTGCCGTGGGGCCTGCGGGTGGCCGCCGAGTCGACCTGGCGGCTGCTGCTGCTCGGCGCTGCGCTCTACGTCGTCTTCACGGTCGTCGACATGCTGCGGCTGGTGGCCTTCGCCGTCCTGGCCTCGCTCCTGATCTCCGCGCTGCTGGAGCCCAGCGTCTCCTGGCTGCGCCGGCACGGCGTGCCGCGCTCGCTGGCCGCCGGCGGGGTGTTCATGAGCGGCCTGGCCGGGATCGGACTGGTCGGCTGGTTCGTCGTCTGGCAGGTGACCACCAACCTGTCCACCGTCACCACCAAGGTCCAGGCGGGTGTCGACCAGCTCCGGGACTGGCTGATCACCGGCCCGCTGCACCTGACCCAGCAGCAGATCACCGACTTCGCCAACCAGATCACCAAGGCGATCAGCACCAACACCGAGCAGATCACCTCGGCCAGCCTCACCGGCGCGCAGATCGCCGTCGAGGTGCTCACCGCCGTGCTGCTCGCCTTCTTCACCACCTTCTTCTTCCTCTACGACGGCGAGCGGATCTGGAACTGGGCGCTGCGCGGCCTGCCCCGGCACTCCCGCTACGCGATGGCCGGGGCCGGGCCCAAGGCCTGGGCGACCCTCACCGCGTACGTCCGCGGCACCGTCTGCGTGGCCTTCATCGACGCGGTCTGCATCGGCACGGGCATCCAGCTGCTCGGCGTGCCGATGGCGCTGCCGCTCGCGGTGATCATCTTCCTGGGCGCCTTCGTCCCGCTGGTCGGCGCGCTGGTCACCGGGACGGTCGCGGTGCTGATCGCGCTGGTCACCACGACCCCGTGGACCGCGCTGATGGTGCTGGTGGTGCTGGTCGCCGTCCAGCAGCTGGAGGGTCACATCCTCCAGCCGTTGATCCTCGGCCGGGCCGTCCGCGTCCACCCGCTGGGCGTGGTCCTCGGCGTGGCCGCCGGCTCCATCATCGGCGGCATCGGCGGCGCCATCGTCGCCGTCCCGCTGATCGCGGTCACCAATACCGTGGTCACCCACCTGCGCCGCCGCAACGAGGCCGGCCAGGCCGTCTTCACCGCCCTCGAAGCCGCCCGCGAGGCCGCCGCGGCGCGGGCGGGCCACACCGAGGCCCCGGCCCCGGCTGCGGCCGCCGACTAGCTAGGCGAAGGAGGCGAAGCCCAGGTAGGGGATCACCGGCGCGGCCACGGCGCCCAACAGCGCCGCCTGACCGGTCAGGGCGATCCTCACCACCCGGGCCCAGTCGCGGGCGGGGGTGAGGGTCATCAGCGCCCACGCGGAGAGCCCGCCGAGCAGCGGGCCGGCCAGCGGGGACAGCGCGAACGCGACGGCGTAACCGTCGTCGCCGAAGCCGGCCACCGCGATGGTGATTGCCAGCCACCCGGCGACCGTGATCGCGACCAGGCCCCAGGTGATCAGCGAAACGGTCGGCCAGACCGAGTGCGGTGGTGGCTGCCTGAGATCGGCCATGCGTCGTCCCCCCAGAGTGGATCTTCCTCCCCCAGGACGCCGCACCGGGCCGGCACGGTTCCGGCGCGCAACGCCGACGGGCCCCGGGCCGGACCTTTGGGGTCCGGGCCGGGGCCCGCTGGGTGTGGCTCGGGCCGTCAGACGGTGACGGTGGCCAGGGCGGCCTCGGAGTCGAGGACGCCGGCGACGGCCTGGAGGACGGCGGCGATCTTGATCGAGGTCTGGATGACCTCGCGCTCGACGCCGGCCTTGCGGAGCACGGCCTCGTGCGAGTCGAGGCACTGGCCGCAGCCGTTGATGGCGGAGACCGCGAAGCACCAGAGCTCGAAGTCGATCTTCTCGACGCCCGGAGTGCCGATGATGTTCATCCGCAGGCCGGCCCGCATGCTGCTGTACTCCTTGTCGGAGAGCAGGTGCGTGGTCCGGTAGTAGACGTTGTTCATCCCCATGATCGCGGCCGCGCCCTTGGCGGCGTTGTACGCCTCCGGGGAGAGGTTGGCCTTGGCCTCGGGCTCCAGCTCGCGCAGCACCGCGGCGCTGCGGGTGGCCATCGCGCAGGAGAGCACGGTGCCCCAGAGCTGCTGGGCGGGGAGGTCGGAGTTGCCGATGACCGCGCTCAGGTTGAGCTTGAGGTCCTTGGCGTAGTCCGGGAGGGCGGACTTCAGGTCGTCGAGGGCCATGGTGGTCAGCCCGCCAGCAGGGCCTGGGCGTCGAGGGTGTCCTCGCCCTTGGTCCAGTTGCACGGGCACAGCTCGTCGGTCTGCAGGGCGTCGAGCACCCGCAGGACCTCCTTGGGGTTACGGCCGACGGAGCCGGCGGTCACCATGACGAACTGGATCTCGTTGTTCGGGTCGACGATGAACACCGCGCGCTGGGCGGTGCCGTCGGCGGCCTCGACGCCGCAGGCGCGCATCAGGTCGTGCTTGACGTCGGCCAGCATCGGGAACGGCAGGTCGCGCAGGTCCTTGTGGTCCTTGCGCCAGGCGTGGTGCACGAACTCGGAGTCGCCGGAGACGCCGAGGATCTGGGCGTCACGGTCGGCGAACTCCTCGTTCAGCTTGCCGAACGCGGCGATCTCGGTCGGGCAGACGAAGGTGAAGTCCATCGGCCAGAAGAAGACGATCTTCCACTTGCCCTCGTAGGACTTGTGGTTGATCTCGGCGAAGGCGTTCGCGGCGTCCAGGTCGACGCAGGCGTTGAGTTCGAACTCGGGGAACTTGTCACCGATCGTGAGCACGTTCGCTTCTCCTGAAGTGAGACTGAGGGGAGTTTGTCCGGATTGCGGACACGTCCTACGATTCCACATCGTGGACTGATCAGGGAAATAGCTAGACTCGATGTGTCTGATCGGAGAGAGTTATCAATACCCCCACGCCCCCCTCCCGCCCCAGGCCCCGCAGGGCCGTCGCGCCCAAACCCGAGACCCCTGTGGCAAGCGCCACAGTCCGCGGACCGCGTACGCCGACGGTCGCCCAGCTCAGGGCCTTCGTCGCGGTGGCCGAGCACCGGCACTTCCGGGAGGCGGCGGCGGCCACCGGGACCAGCCAGCCGGCGCTGTCGGGGGCGGTCGCGGCGCTGGAGGAGTCGCTCGGCGCGCAGCTGGTCGAGCGTACGACGCGGAAGGTGATCGTCACTCCGCTGGGGGAGCGTGTGCTCGACCACGCGCGCCGGGTGCTGGCCTCCCTGCAGGGGCTCACCGAGGAGGTCGAGGCCGCCCGCCGGCCGTTCACCGGCCCGCTGCACCTCGGCGTCATCCCGACCGTGGCCCCGTACCTGCTGCCGGACGTGCTGCGCCTGGTCCGCGACCGCTACCCCGAGTTGGAGCTGCACGTCCACGAGGAGCGCACGCCCTCGCTGCTGGAGGGGCTGGCCGGCGGACGGCTCGACGTCCTGCTGCTCGCGCTGCCGGCCGGCGGCGGCTCGCCGACCCGGGACGTCCCGCTGTTCGACGAGGACTTCGTCCTGGTCACCCCGCCCGACCACCCGCTCGCCGGGCGGGTCGACGTCCCCCGGGACGTGCTGCTCGACCTGGACGTGCTGCTGCTGGAGGAGGGTCACTGCCTGCGCGACCAGGCCCTCGACATCTGCCGCGAGGTCGGCGCCGATCAGGCCGGCGGCTCCACCACCCGGGCGGCCGGCCTCTCCACCCTGGTCCAGCTGGTCGCCGGGGGCCTCGGCGTCACCCTGCTGCCCGCCACCGCGCTGGACGTCGAGGCGGGCCGCACCGACCGGCTGGCCGCCGTCCGCTTCGCCGCCCCCGCGCCGGGCCGCCGGATCGGGCTCGCCACCCGGCCGGGTTCGGCCCGCAGCGCCGAGTACGACCGCTTTGCCGGGTCGCTGCGCGAGGTGCTGGCGGAGCTGCCGGTCCGGATCGTCGGGTCGTAGCGGCGCCGGCCCGGGGCGGGCGGCCGAGGGCGGGTCACGGGCGGCCGAGGGCTGGTCGTCGGCGGCCGTTCAGGGGCGGGGCGCGCGTGCCGCCCCGGCTCGGGCCACCCGCGTGCCGCCCGTCGCGGGCTCAGGCCGCCCGTGCCGGCGTGCCCAGGCAGAGTCCGACGGTGGTGGCGACCAGCAGGTCCAGTGCCCGCAGTGCCTCCTCGTCGGGTTCCGCGTGGTCGGCCCGGAGCACCAGGTGGCGGCCGCACAGGCCGTCGAAGCCCGCCAGGAACTGGATGGCGACCTCGCGCGCGGGCAGGGCCAGCGTCAGGCCGTGCGCGTCGGCGAGGGCGGTGAGCATGGCTGCCGCGATCCGCTCGGTCTCGCCCTGGAGTCCGCGGATGATCTCCTGCAGCTCGGGGTCGCGCATCGCCAGCGTCTCGACCTCGGCCAGCAGGATGCACCGGCCCGGCTCGGCGACGGTGCTGGTCCAGAGCGCGTGCACCAGCGTCCGCACCTGCTCCCCGAACGGCCCGTCGCCGGGGGAGGCGGCGTGCACCTGCTCGATGAAGTCGGCCATCAG
Source organism: Streptomyces sp. CB01881 (assembly GCF_002953255.1). Taxonomy (GTDB): domain Bacteria; phylum Actinomycetota; class Actinomycetes; order Streptomycetales; family Streptomycetaceae; genus Kitasatospora. The sequence goes on along the minus strand of NZ_CP026498.1, from coordinate 5,796,397 downwards.
CTGCTCGGTGACGGCCCGGTAGAGGTCCTTCTTGGTGCCGAAGGTGTAGTGCACCGTCGCCTGTGCCACGCCCAGCTCGGCCGCGATCGCACGGGTGCTGCCGGCGGCGACGCCCTCGCGGCTCATGAGGTCGATCGCGGCCCGGATCAGCTGCGGGCGTCGTTCGGAGGCGGGGACGTGGGCCATTGACTCAGGGTATCGCCATGGTCAAGCAACGTGGTCGAGTGAATTGGTCATCCACTCCTGTCGCTCGACTTTGTCACTTGAACAACTTGCGCGTACCGTGGGCCGGGACCTGTTCAGGCACCTGCCTGCCCGACCGATCAGACCGAGGGGTCACCCATGGCCACGTACCTCTACCGACTGGGCCGCTACTGCTTCCGGCGAAGGCGGGCCGTGCTGGCCGTCTGGATCGCGGTGCTGATCGCGGTCGGCGGCGCCGCCGGGGCGTTCGCCGGCAAGACCAGCGAGGAGTTCAAGGTCCCCGGCACCGAGGCGCAGAGCACCCTGGACCGGATCAAGGGCACCTTCCCCGAGCAGGGCCACGGCTCGGCGCAGGTGGTCTTCGCCGCCGGCGGCCCCGGCGGGATCACCGCACCGGAGGCCGCCAAGGCCGTCACCGAGGCGGTCGGCCGGATCGCCACCGCTCCCGGCGTCTCCGCCGCGCCCGATCCGTACGCCGCCGGCGCGGTCTCGCCGGACGGCCGGGTCGCGATCGCCCTGGTCTCCTTCGACCACAAGCTCGGCGACATCACCGAGCAGCAGCGCGACGCGGTGAAGGCGGCCGCCGAGCCGGCCCGCGCGGCCGGGCTGACCGTGGCCTTCGGCGGCGACGCGTACAACAAGATGGCGCAGGTCGATGGGGGCGAGGCGGTCGGGCTCGCGGTGGCCGGGGTGGTGCTGGTGATCACCCTCGGGTCACTGGTCGCCGCCGGGCTGCCGCTGCTGACCGCCCTGGTCGGCATCGGCGTGGCGATGGCCGGGCTGCTCGCACTCTCCGGCTCGTTCGAGATCATCAGCACCGCGCCGGTGCTCGCGCTGATGGTCGGCCTGGCCGTCGGCATCGACTACGCGCTGTTCATCCTCTCCCGGCACCGCCGCCACCTCGCCGAGGGCCTGGAGCCGGACGAGGCCGCCGCCCGCGCCAACGCGACGGCCGGCAGCGCGGTGGTCTTCGCCGGCCTGACCGTGGTCGTCGCCCTCGCCGGGCTGGCCGTCGCGGGCGTGCCGTTCCTGACCGTCATGGGCCTGGCCGCCTCCGGCGCCGTGGTGGTGGCGGTACTCGTCGCGATCACCCTGCTGCCCGCGCTGCTCGGCTTCGCCGGCCGTGGCATCGACCGGCTGCCGGTCTGGCAGCGCGCGGTGCGGCCGTCGGGGAGGACGACCCTCGGCGAGCGCTGGGCGACGTTCGTGGTGCGCCGGCCGCTGGCCGTCCTGCTCGCCGGGCTGACCGCGCTGACCGCCCTCGCGGTGCCCGCGGCCAGCCTCAGCCTGGGCCTGCCCGGCGGTGGCTCGCAGGCCGCCGGCACCGATGCCCGCAAGGCGTACGACCTGATCAGCGACGGCTTCGGCCCCGGTTTCAACGCGCCGCTGGTGGTGGTCGTCGACGCCAAGGGCGCGGCGCAGCCGGAGCAGGCGGTGCAGGGCGTGGCGGCGAAGCTGGGCTCGCTGAAGGGCGTGCAGACGCTGCTGCCGCCGGCCGTCGACGGACCCAGCCGGACGACGCTGCTGACCGTCATCCCGCGCACCGGCCCGGACCACGCCGACACCAGGCAACTGGTCAACGAGATCAGGGACCAGCGCGACGGGCTCCAGGCCGCGACGGGCGCGCGGATCGACGTCACCGGCACCACCGCCGCCAACATCGACGTCTCCGCCAAGCTCGGCGACGCGCTGCCGCCGTTCGTCGCGGTGATCGTCGGCATCGCGGTGGTGCTGCTGGCCCTGGCCTTCCGCTCGGTCCTGGTGCCGCTGAAGGCGGTGGCCGGCTTCCTGCTCAGCATCACCGCCTCGCTCGGCGCCGTCGTCGCCGTCTACCAGTGGGGCTGGCTGGACGGGGTGATCGACGTGCCCAAGGTCGGCCCGGTGGTGAGCTTCGTGCCGATCCTGCTGATCGGGGTGCTCTTCGGGCTGGCGATGGACTACGAGCTGTTCCTGGTCTCCGGGATGAAGGAGCACCACGTGCACGGCATGGCGCCGCGGGACGCGGTGGTCGCGGGGGTGAAGAACGGCGCGCGGGTGGTCACGGCGGCGGCGCTGATCATGGTGTCGGTGTTCGGCAGCTTCGTCTTCGGCCACGACCCGATCGTCCAGCCGATCGGCTTCGCGCTGGCGGTGGGCGTGCTGGTGGACGCCTTCGTGGTGCGGATGGCGCTGGTGCCGGCCGCGATGGCGCTGTTCGGCCGGGCGGCCTGGTGGTTCCCGAAGAGCCTGGAGAAGGTGGTGCCGCGGGTGGACATGGAGGGCGAGCAGCTGATGGCCGGGCTGGAGCGGCCCTCCGGCGAGCCCGTGAAGACCCCCGAGCGGGTCTGAGCCCACCGCATCACCGCATCACCACCGCACCACTGCATCACCACCGCACCATCTCGCGGCACTCGCGGCACTCGCGCGGCTCCCGGCGGTCTCGCCGGGGGCCGCGTCCCGTCACGGCAGCCGTTGCTCGAACCAGACCACCTTGCCGGTGCCCAGCCGGGTGGCACCCCAGCGCTCGGCGCAGCGGGCCACTATCTGCAGCCCGCGCCCGCGTTCGTCCTCCGGCCCGGTGCGCCGCGGACGCGGCAGCAGCGGGCTGTCGTCCCCGACCTCGCACCGCAGCCGGGTGGTGCGGACCAGGCTCAGGGTGACCGGCCGGGTGGCGTGCTGGACGGCGTTGGTGACCAGCTCGCTGACCATCAACTCGGTCGCCTCGCTGAGCCCTTCGAGCCCCCAGCGGCGCAGCGTGTGGGCGGCCAGCCGGCGTGCCCGCCCCGGGGTCTCGTTGCGCGGCTGGAGGTACCAGTGCGCGACGTCGCCGGCCGGGATGCCGTCGAAGCAGGCGGCGAGCAGCGCGATGTCGTCGCCGCGGTCGCCCGGCGGCAGGATCCGCAGGGCCTCCTGGCAGAGCTGCTCGGGGGCCTGCGGCTGCACGGTGGCGAGGCGGGCGCGGAGCAGCTCCAGCCCGTCGCTGATCGGGCGGTTGCGGGTCTCGACCAGGCCGTCGGTGAAGAGCAGCAGTGCGGAGCCGGGCGGGGCGGGCAGTTCGACGGAGGAGAAGTCGACACCGCCGACGCCGATCGGTGCGCCCGAGTCCAGCTCCAGCAGCTCGGCCGTGCCGTCCGGCCGGACCAGTACCGGCGGCACGTGTCCGGCGTTGGCGAGCACCACCCGGTTGGCGATCGGGTCGTAGACCGCGTACACGCAGGTGGCCAGGTGCTGTTCGCGGCCGAGCCGTTGGGCCTGCTCGTCGAGGTGGTACAGCACCTCGTGCGGCGGCAGGTCGAGCGCGGCCAAGGTCTGTGCGCTGGTGCGGAGTTGGCCCATGATGGCGGCAGAGGTGAGCGAGTGGCCCATCACGTCGCCGACGATCAGCGCCACCCGGTTGCCGGGCAGCGGAACGGCGTCGTACCAGTCGCCGCCGACCTGGGCGCCGCGCTCGCCGGGCAGGTAGCGCTGGGAGAGCCGGACGCCGTGCGGCTGGGGGAGGCGCAACGGCAGCATGCTGCGCTGGAGTTCGTTGGCTATCTCCCACTCGCGGGCGTACCGCAGCGCGGTGTCGACGGCCAGGCCGGCCTGGGTGGTGAGGTGGGCGGCGGTCGCGGTGTCGGCGGCGTCGAAGCCGGGGCGGCCGGTCCTCTCGGGCGGCCGGCGGATCAGCACCAGCAGGCCCAGGACGGCCTTGCGCCCGCGCAGCGGCAGGGCGAGCACGGAGCTGCCGGCACCGAGCCGGGCCAGCCCGCGGGCGCCGTACAGCTCGCGCAGCAGCTCGGTGGTCCGCTCGGTGGCGCGGTCGGTCGTCCCGTCGTCCCGGCCCGCCGTGCCGAGGACGGCGGCCTCGGCGGGGCGGCGGCTGAGCAGGGTGTGGGCGAGCGCGCCGCCCCGGGTGACCGGCGTGGCGGGTCCGGTGTCGGCGGTCGAGCGCGAGCCGTACCGGCTGCCGTGCCGGGACCCGCGGTGGTCGCCCCCGGCGGTGGGCCGGCCGCGGCGGCCCAGCCGGGTGCCCAGGCTGTGGTGGATCCGCAGCTCGTCGGGGAACCCGGGCTCGCGCTCGACGTTGGGCAGCGGGTCGCGCAGGTGGACGATGGCGGCGTCGGCGAGGGTCGGCACCAGCACCCGGCAGATGTTGCGCAGCGTCGCCGCCAGGTCGAGGGCGCTGTTGACCCGCCGGGTGGCGTGGTCGAGGAGGGCGAGGCGCTCGGCGACCTCACCGGAACCGGTTTCGCGAGGTGGCGGGCGGCGTTGGCCCGGAAGGGCAGGCGGCTGTCCGGCCTCGGGTTTGAGCTGGTCGCGCACGGCTGCCTGTCCTGGGAGTGGTGTCGGGTGCTGGTGTTTCCGGGTGCGCTGGTCTCAGCCGACGCGTCGACAGCGCAGGAACAGTTGCTCCTCCGGCGGCAGCGAGGTGCTGGCCGGCGCGTACGAATACCCCGACCGATCCTCGACGGCGAACCCGGCCTCCACCAGAACCCGTTCCAGATCCTCGCGCAGATACCCGCTGATCCGCAGCTCCCGTCCGAGGAACGGGAGTGGAACGTGATCCAGGTCCGCCTCGACCATACCGAGCGCCAGCAGCCCGCCGGGCCGCAGGAGCTCGCGCAGCCGGGCGAGCACGACGGGGATCTCGTCCTGGGGGAGCAGGATGAGGGAGAAGAACGCGGTGACGGCGGCGAACCCGCCGTGCCCGGCCGGGCCGAGCGACGGGACGTTCCAGGCGTGGCCGGCCCGGTCGGTGGCCAGGTCGTACATGTCGATGCGGTGGAACTCGGGCGGGTACGGGTACGGGCCGTGCTGCCCGGTGCCGCGTGCCAGCGTGAGCATCACGTCCGAGAGGTCCACGCCGGTGACGCGCATTCCTGCGGCGGCGAACTGGCGGACGGTCGGGTCGCCGGTGCCGCAGCCGATGTCCAGCACGGTGGCGCCCGGTTCGAGTTGTGCCAGCAGCCGGCGCCCGCAGGCGAGCTGGCCGTCCTTGGCGGGGAAGGCCTCGGCGTAGCCGGCGCCGATGGTGTCGAAGGCGACCGCCTGCAGGGCGCGCTCGGCACGCCGGTGCAGTACGTCGGGCTCGTCACCGCCGTCCGCGTCCTCGTCGAGGGGGAACGGGTCGGATATCTGTCCGGTCGTCACGATTGAGAGGCACCTTTCCACCCGGGCCTCCGGTCGGCTGTACTCGGCGTACGAGGCCGGGCCGCCGTTCGTCCCGGCGCCCGTGCTGCCTCGCCGGCCCGCTGCCGGTGGCGGTACGTCACGCTCCCCGCGTCACACTGACTGCACTCTGACACCCGACTGCACTCAGACACTCTGCGCAGAGACGTTCCGTGCGCGGATACGGCTCCGCGCACAGGGACACTCTGCACCGTGGGGACGCCGCCGCGCCGCCGTTTCCGGATGCTCTGCCGGATAAGTGCACTCATGTGTGTACTGGCATCTGAGAATATGCGTGATCACTCCGTCATGGGGTCCGTTTCCGGCCAACTCGTGACAGTTGGGCGCTGGGACCCGGGTTGCGGAAGCACGGGGTTGCGGGCCGGGGTGGTGCGTCTGGGCGCCGCGCGCCGCACGGTGCGCTGTCACTGTGGGCCTGACCTGCGATTTTCCGCTGCGCCAGGCTGACAATCCGACGTTTATTGAACGTCAATCGGTCCGGTGCACAGTGGAGTCCAGCGCCGGGGAAGCGTTGAGGGTGCTCCCGCAGCCGGGGGGCTGCGGGAGCACCGAACGCTCATGGGGGGAGCCTCCCGTCGGGGGACGGAGGCTCAGGGCGCGGGGGGAGAGAGGGGCTCGGTGTGCTGCTGGGAGATGAGGTCCGCCACGGGGGAGGCCTCCGGCACACCGAGCCGCGTGAAGACGACGTGCGCCTCCTGGAGACACGCCAGCCCGCGCGCCGGCTGCGCGAGCCCGAGCAGCGCCTCGCCGAGCGCGGCATTGGCCAGGCCCTGGCAGTAGGCGGAGTCCATCTCCAGCCCGATGGCGAGGGACTCCTCGGCCGCCTCGGCTGCCTCGGCGTGCTGGCCGGCGGCGAGCAGGGCTGAGGAGAGGCGCGCGAGCGTGTAGCCCTCGCGGAGGCGGTTCTGCTGCGACTGGTAGAGCCGGTGAGCCTCGCGCAGATGCCCGACGGCGGTACCGGGCTCGTCGGTGGAGGAGAGAACGACCCCGAGCTGGTACAGGGTGTCGGCCAGGCACGGGCCGTTCTTGGACGCGCGCGCGGTGGCGACGGCGTCGGTGACCGAGCGGACGGCGGTCTCGGTCTGCCCGAGCCCCAGCTGGGCGCGGGCGATGTTGCCGAGCAGCCGGGCCTCGCCGATCGGCGTACCCACCACACGACTGATCGCGAGTGCCTGCTCGAAGAAGGGCAGTGCCTCGGCGGAGCGGCTGGCCAGGCTGAGGATGATGCCCAGGGTGTTGGCGGCAGCCGACTGGAGCACCGTCATGTCGTCGGCGTCCTGGAGGCTGAGGCTCTTGCGCAGCGACTGCTCGGCACTCTGGAAGTCGTTGGTGATCGACTGCAGCGTGCCGAAGGCGAAGTGAACGCGGGCCAGGGCTGCCGAGTCCCCGTAGACCTCGGCGTTCCGGGCCGCGGTTTCCAGCATCCGACGCACGCGGGACCCATGGGTCGGGTCCTCCACCAGGCTGTCCAGGACGATCAGCAGGTCGACAGCGGGCCGCAGCAACTCGCTAGGCCCCTGGACGGCCGCCTCGACCGAGCTGAGCAGCAGCGCGATCTCGGTGCGCAGCCACTCCTGGGCAGATTCGCTCGTGAGCAGGACGAGGCCGGTCGAGTCGGGATCGTTCAGCGGCTCGGGTAGCTGGTCATCGGGCTCGATCGCCTGCGCCGCGTTGCGAACGGTCGCCAGGAGCAGGTCGAGAAGGCGTCGGACGGCGGCCTGCTGTTCGGCGAGGTCCCCGGTCCGTTCGTTCTGCCGCTGGGCGTAGAGCCGGAGCAGGTCGTGGTAGCGGTAGCGGCCCGGCGTGAAGCACTCCAGCATGTTGGCTTCGACCAGCGCTTCGGCGAGGTCCTCCGCCTCGGAGACGTCGACGCCCAGAACCTCCGTCACGGCTGCGAGCGGGAGATCGGGCGAGTCGACGAGGGAGAGCAGCCGAAAGGCGCGGGCCTCGGAAGGGGAGAGCTGCCCGTAGCCCAGTCCGATGGTGGTTTCCACTGCCAGGTTGCCGAGTTGGAGCTCGTCCAGACGGCGCCGTTGATCGGCTAACCGACGGGCCAGGTCCGAGACACTCCACCGGGGCCGGCTGGCCAGCCGGGCCGCCGCGATGCGGACGGCCAGGGGGAGGAAGCCGCAGGCCGTGACGACTGCCATCGCGGCCTCGGGTTCGGCCGCGACGCGCAGCTCGCCGACGATGGCCGAGAAGAGCGCCAACGCCTCCTCCGGCGTCAGCTCCTCGACGTCCACCAGGTGTGCGCCGGGCATCCCGGCGAGTCGGGATCGGCTGGTGGCGAGTACGGCACACCCGGACACACCCGGGATGAGAGGCCGGATCTGCTCGGCGTCCTGGGCGTTGTCGAGCAGGATCAGCATGCGTCGGCTGGCGAGCAGCGACCGGTAGAGAGCGGCGCGCTGGTCGAGGGAGTCGGGGCTTTCGGTGACGCCGAGCACATGCAGGAAGTCACCGAGGACCACGGCGGGGTCGGCCGGTGAGGCGCCCGCGCCCCGGAGATCGACGTACAGCTGCCCGTCCGGGAACTCGGCGCGGACCCGGTGTGCCACGTGCACGGCGAGGGTGGTCTTCCCCACGCCGCCGATGCCGGCGAGTGAGGTGACGACGACCGCCTGTCCGGTGGCGTTCATCAGCACGGCGGAGAGGTCGGCCACCAGGGCGGTCCGCCCGCTGAAGTCCGACACATCGGCGGGAAGCTGGGCCGGAGCCGGCGGCCCGGCGACGCTGTCCTCACGCGTAGTGGGGGCGGGAGCGGCCGCGACCGGAGCCGTCAGCGCGGGGTCGGCCGCGAGGATGCGCGAGTGCATGGCGGACAGCCCGACACCCGGCTCGACGCCGAGTTCGTCGATCAGGAGTTTGCGGGTGTCGGTGTAGACACCCAGCGACTCGGCCTGCCGCCCGCAGCGGTAGAGCGCGAGCATCAGCAGTTCGCGCAGCCGCTCACGCAGTGGGTGCTCGGCGGTGAGTGAGTTCAGCTCACCGACCACTTCGGCGTGCTGGCCGATGTCGAGTGCGACGGCGCACCTCTCCTCGGCCACCGCGATCTGGCGTTCGGCCAGCCGCAGGCGCTGGGCCTCGGCGTACGGTCCGGGGACGCCGGTCAGCGGGCGGCCGCTGAAGAGGCCGAGGGCCTGGAGGAGCAGACGGTGTGCCTCGTGCAGGTCGCCGGATGCCCGGGCTGCCGCGGCCTCGGCGGCGAGCTTCTCGAACACCGCGACATCCAGGGCTTCGCCGGGGATGTGGAGGGCGTAGCCGTCGGCCACCGAGACGAGCAGTTCGGCCGGCCTGCGGACCTCGCGCTTCGGTTCGATGACGGACCGCAGGCGGGAGACGTAGGTACGCAGGGCGGCGACGGCCTGGGTGGGTGGCCGGTCACCCCAGAGACCGTCGACGAGGTCCTGTGCGGTGACGGGGTGTCCCGCGCGCAGCAGGAGAGTGGTGAGGACCGCCTGTTGCTGGGGCGAGCCGAGTGCGAGGGGCTTGCCGTCGAGCCATGCCTGGACAGGACCGAGTACCTGGAAGCGCAGCGCCGGTGCGGGCGGCGTCTCCCGAAACTCCATGAAGTCCCCCGATGGCCTGTGGTGTCGATTCCGCGAAGGGCGCTCGGCGGTCCGCCGTGTAGCGGCTTCAGCTTAGGCGGAGGGCCGACTCTGCCGGACGGCACGGCAAGCCGCACGATGTTTATCGGACATTTAATCAACCCTACGATACTGGCGACGCGCCCGCGCCAAGCCGGTGGGGCTGAAGACATTTGATGACCGAAAGGCGGCCGCCCATGGCCAACAACCAGAGCGAGACCCCCGCGCCGACCACGCCGGCCCAGGAGACCGCTGTGGAGGCGGGCAAGGCTGTCGAGGGTGCGGTGGCCGCCTCCTCGAACCCGGCCGAGTACACCGAGCCGACCGCCGGCCAGAAGGCGGACCTTGAGGACGACCTGTTCGGTGGCGAGTCCGAGCGCGTGGTGGAGCCCGTCACCCCGGCCACCGGCAAGCCGGGCGAGGTCTACGAGCCGCAGGGCATTATCGCCAGCCACCCGTAATCGTGTGCGGACCAGTGCCCTGCACCCCACGAGTCGTGGGGTGCAGGGCATTCGTCGTCATTGATGTGAAACGGCGCTGATTGGTCGAATCACCGGAGAAATCGCTGCATATGGCGAACTGTCCGACGGTTCGCAGTGGCTCACCCGCGCGTCGGGATTTTGTTCGCGCTCAGTCGCGATAGACGGTCGAGCGGTGTCCGACCCGGATCACGAGGATCAGCGGCGCCCCGTTGTTGACCGTGGAGACGGCCCGGTGGTCGCCGACCCGGAGCCGACGGTACTCGGGGCTGCCCACCAGGGCGGTCGTGTTGACGCCGAACGGGTCCGACTCCAGTTCGGCGAGCCTGCGCAGGACGGTGATCGCCGTGGCGCGCAGGAGCTTGTGCGTAACGGGTGTCCCGTGTGTACACATGCTCCATCCGTTCGCGCGCCCCTCACGCCACCTGGCTCTCGTTGAGGCGGGAGTTCCTGTTGCGGGCGGCGAGCCGGGCGTGCAGGCGGGCGTGGGGGTCGTCGGCCGGGTCGGGGTCGGGGTCGTCCGGGGCCGGGCCGACCTGGTCGGGCCGGGTCGTCCACTCGCGGCCGCCGGCGGTCGGGCGCAGGTAGTGCTCGCCGCCGAGGGTGTCCATGTAGACGCCGGTGCGGCCGGTCCTGGTGTCGAGGACGAGTTCGCCCACGCGCGGCCGGTAGGCCGGGGCGGAGTCGCGCTTACGGGTGCTCACCGCAGTGCTCCCTTGCTCTGGTACGGGCGTGGCGGTGGCTGCGCCGGCCCTGGTCGCTGTCGTGGCTCGGTTTCTGCTCGGCGACTACCCAGCATCTCTAGAGAAGCTAATATCTCTAGAGATGTCAACGGTCGTACCAGTCCTATCGGCTTACCGGTGGGTGTGGTCGCGCCTACGATTTCCAGCGAGGAAGAGGGAGAGTGCGATGGTCGGCAGCAGTGGCGAGAAACAGCCCAAGTACCAGCGGATCGCCGACACGCTCAAGGCGGCCATCGACGCCGGCGAGTACCGTGCCGGCGACCGCCTCCCCGGCGAGAACGACCTCATGGACGAGTACGGCGTCGCCCGGATGACCGCGCGTCAGGCGCTCGGGGTGCTGCAGAGCGAGGGTATCGCCGAGGCGCGCAGGGGCGCGGGGGTCTTCGTGCGCGACTTCCGGCCGCTGCGCCGGCGCGGGATCCAGCGGCTCGCCCAGGGGCAGTGGGGGTCGGGCCGGTCGATATGGTCGGCGGACATCGACAGGCGGACGCTGGTCGTGGACCAGGTCTCGGTCACCGAGCAGGGGGCGCCGGAGCACGTGGCGCGGGTGCTCGGGGCCGATCCGGGTGCGCCGATGTGCGTGCGCCACAGACGCTTCGTGCTGGACGGCAAGCCGGTGCTGCTGTCGACGTCCTACCTGCCGGCCGGCCTGGTCGCGGGGACGGCGATCACCCGCGAGGACACCGGCCCGGGCGGGACGTACGCGCGCCTGGCGGAGATCGGTGCGAAGCCGGTGCACTTCCGCGAGGAGGTCCGCTCCCGCATGCCCAGCGCCGAGGAGAGCGCCCGGCTGGAGCTCTCGGCGGGCACGCCGGTGATCCTGATCTGCCGCACGGCCTTCGCCGACGAGGGCCAGGTCGTCGAGCTGAACGAGATGACGCTCGACGCGGCCTCCTACGTCCTGGAGTACGACTTCGACGCGTGAACGAGCCTCCCGGTCCCGGGCCTCCCGGCCCCGTCGGACGGGCCGCCGGTCGGCCGAACCCGGACCGCCCCGGTCGCAGGGGTGCGGCCGGGGCGGTCCGAGGGGGCGGGAGTGACTACTCCTTCGAGCGCACCCGCAGGTTGGTGATCAGCGGGCCCTCGGTGGTCTCGCGGAAGAAGTCGTTGCCCTTGTCGTCCACCACGATGAACGCGGGGAAGTCCTCGACCTCGATGCGCCAGACGGCCTCCATGCCCAGCTCGGCGTACTCCAGGACCTCGACCTTCTTGATGCAGTCCTGGGCGAGCCGGGCCGCCGGGCCGCCGATGGAGCCGAGGTAGAAGCCGCCGTGCGCGGCACAGGCGTCGGTCACCTGCTTGGAGCGGTTGCCCTTGGCCAGCATGACCATCGAGCCCCCGGCCGCCTGGAACTGGTCGACGTAGGAGTCCATCCGGCCGGCCGTGGTGGGGCCGAAGGAGCCGGAGGCGTAGCCCTCGGGGGTCTTGGCCGGGCCGGCGTAGTAGACCGGGTGGTCCTGGAGGTACTTGGGCATGCCCTCGCCGGCGTCCAGGCGCTCCTTGATCTTGGCGTGCGCGATGTCGCGGGCGACGACCAGGGTGCCGGTGAGCGAAAGCCGGGTCTTGACCGGGTACTTGGACAGCTCGGCGCGGATCGAGGACATCGGCTGGTTGAGGTCGACGCGCACCACGTCGTCGTCGAGGTGTTCGTCGGTGGTGTCCGGCAGGTACTTCGCCGGGTCGGTCTCCAACTGCTCCAGGAAGACGCCCTCGGCGGTGATCTTGCCCAGTGCCTGGCGGTCGGCGGAGCAGGAGACGGCCATCGCGACCGGCAGCGAGGCGCCGTGGCGCGGCAGGCGGACGACGCGCACGTCGTGGCAGAAGTACTTGCCGCCGAACTGCGCGCCGATGCCGATCTTCTGGGTCAGCTCGGTGACCTTGGCCTCCAGCTCCAGGTCGCGGAACCCGTGCCCGGTCTTGGCGTTGCCCTCGGTCGGCAGGTGGTCCAGGTAGTGCGCGGAGGCGTACTTGGCGGTCTTCAGCGCGAACTCGGCGCTGGTGCCGCCGATCACGATCGCCAGGTGGTACGGCGGGCAGGCGGCGGTGCCGAGCGAGCGGATCTTCTGCTCCAGGAACGAGAGCATGCTCGCCTCGTTCAGGATGGCCTTGGTCTCCTGGTACAGGTACGACTTGTTGGCGGAGCCGCCGCCCTTGGCCATGAACAGGAACTTGTAGGCGTCGCCGTCGGTCGCGTACAGCTCGATCTGGGCCGGCAGGTTGTTGCCGGTGTTCTTCTCGTCCCACATGGTGACCGGGGCCATCTGCGAGTAGCGCAGGTTCAGCTTGGTGTACGCGTCGTACACGCCGCGCGCGATGGAGGTCTCGTCGCCGCCCTGCGTCAGCACGTTCTGGCCGCGCTTGCCCATGACGATCGCGGTGCCGGTGTCCTGGCACATCGGCAGGATGCCGCCGGCCGAGATGTTGACGTTCTTCAGCAGGTCCAGCGCGACGAAGCGGTCGTTGGGGCTGGCCTCCGGGTCGTCCAGGATGCGGCGCAGCTGGGCGAGGTGGGCGGGCCGGAGGTAGTGCGAGATGTCGTGCATCGCCTCGGCGGTGAGCAGCCGCAGGGCCTCGGGCTCGACCTGGAGGAAGGTGCGACCGCCGGCCTCGACGGTGGAGACACCCTCGGAGGTCAGCTTGCGGTACGGGGTCGGGTCAGCGCCCAGGGGGAGGAGGTCGCTGTACTCGAAGTCTGGCGTGGGAGCCATGGGGGCGGTCCTTAGGTTTCCAGTGTGTCCGGCTGCGTCGGCGAAGCACCCTCAAGGGTAGGACCCGGCGAAACGTCGCACGCGGACAGGTCGGCCTGCGTGACCGGCGTCACTCGGACGCGTGTGCGGGCTCGCCCCGGTGGCTAGGCTTGGCCCGTGGACAACACGCCGTCGAGCGACGACCAGGGGCAGCCGCCCGTACCGATGACCAAGCCGGAGGCGAAGCGGCCCGCCCGTGCCGACCACGCCCCGGTGCCGGAGGCCGAGATGAGGGCCTCGGACGCCGACCGCGAGCGGGTGGCGGAGCTGCTGCGCGACGCCTACGCCGAGGGCCGGCTGGACGCGGAGGAGCACTCCGAGCGGATCGGGGCCGCGTACGGGGCCAAGACGCTGGGCGACCTCGCGCCGCTGACCAGGGACCTGCCGGCGCACCGGTCGATCTCCTTCGAGAAGCCCCCGCTGGGCGAGCCGGGCGGGCGCCCGGACGGTCCGGTGCGGCTGCCGGCGCGGCACGAGGCGCCGACCATGGTCGCGGTCTTCGGGGCCGCCGCCCGCAAGGGCCGCTGGCGGGTCGGCTCGCAGCTGCGGGCGGTGGCGGTGTTCGGCGGGATCGAGATCGACCTGACCGATGCCGTCTTCGAGTCGCCGGAGGTGGTCATCGACGTGGTGTCGATCTTCGGCGGGGTCGAGATCAGGGTGCCGGAGAACGTCAGCCTGATCGGCGGCGGCGTCGGCATCTTCGGTGGTTTCGACGTCAAGGAGCGGATCGCCGCCGACCCGTACGCGCCGGTCGTCCGGGTCAAGGGCATGGCGGTGTTCGGTGGTTGCGAGGCGCGGCCGCGCAAGGGCAAGAAGCTCAAGGAATGGGTGCGCAAGCAGCTCGGCACCGAGTAGGCCGGGCCGGCCCCGGAGGCCGGAAGTGTGCCCGGGTGGGAGCAACTCCCGCCCGGGCACTCGCCGTTGCGCCGGGTGCACTCTGTAGTCGATTGCGTGCAGTGTGCATGAATCGCGGTCCGGCGGGGTAGTTCCTCTCGCACATCGCTTCTTGTACGGCTGTGCACCGGAGGCGGCCTGAGGCCGGCTCGGGGGGTGAAGAGCGGGGGCTCGCAGCCGGGCAGGGGTGCGAAATTCCCCGTGTCCGAGAGCCTCGTCAGGAGTACGGCCGTGCTGCATCCGATCGAGTCCCGCCCCACATCGCCCCTTGCCGCCGCGCAGGTGCTGGAGCGCCGGCCCGGCGCCCAGCCGCAGGGCGACGACGATCCCTGGCACACCGGCGCGGCCTGCCGCAGGGACGAGGTGGGGCTGTTCTTCGCGCCCTCCAAGGAGCCCACTGCGGCCCGGCTTTCGCGCGAGGAACAGGCGAAGCAGGTCTGTGCGCGCTGCCCGGTGCTGCTGGAGTGCCGGGAGCACGCGCTCGCGCAGCCGGAGCCGTACGGCGTGTGGGGCGGACTGACGGCGGCCGAGCGCCGGGTGGTGCTGGCCCGCAGGCGGCGCCGGGAGACGGAGCTGCGGGAGGCGTCCCGCCCGCGCCGGATAGCGGGCTGAGCGGGCTGAGCGGGCCGAACGGGCTGAGCAGGCCGGACGGGTCGGACAGGCCCGGGCGGGACGGGCGCGGGGCGCTGGGCACTGGCCGCTGAGCGAGGGCCCACAGCCACCTCGGCACCCGCAGCCACCTCGGCGCCCGCGTACGCCGACGCCCGCACACGCCGACGCCCGCGCAGCTCTGCCCCCGTACGGGTCGGCCCCCGCCGCACCTCAACGTCCGCACCGGCACCCGCTCGCAGCAACACCCACGGTGCACCAACGCCCACGTGCACGAACGCCCGCGGCCTCGGCGAAGGGGGATTTCGCCGAGGCCGCGGGCGTGGCCGTCGCGGGTGCGTCCGGGGTCAGTTGGCGCGGTCGAAGTCGATCGCGCTGTAGGCCCGCAGCTTGGACAGCTTGTGGGTGGAGTGGATCTCCCGGATGGTGCCGCTCTTGGAACGCATGACCAGCGAGCTGGTGGTGGCGGTCTCCTGGCGGTAGTGGACGCCGCGCAGCAGCTCGCCGTCGGTGATGCCGGTGGCGACGAAGAACACGTTCTCGCCGCTGACCAGGTCGTCGGTGGTGAGGACGCGGTCCAGGTCGTGGCCGGCGTCGAGGGCCTTCTGGCGCTCGGCCTCGTCCTTGGGCCAGAGGCGGCCCTGGATGACGCCGCCCATGCACTTCATCGCGCAGGCGGCGATGATGCCCTCGGGGGTGCCGCCGACGCCCATCAGCAGGTCGACGCCGGTGCCCTCGCGGGCGGCCATGATGGCGCCGGCGACGTCGCCGTCGGAGATGAACTTGATCCGGGCGCCGGCCTCGCGGATCTCCTTGACCAGGCCCTCGTGGCGCGGGCGGTCCAGGATGACGACGGTGACGTCCTCCACGGCGCTGCCCTTGGCCTTGGCGACGCGGCGGATGTTCACGGCGGCCGGGGCGGTGATGTCGACGAACTCGGCGGCCTCCGGGCCGGCGACGAGCTTGTCCATGTAGAAGACCGCGCTGGGGTCGAACATCGTGCCGCGGTCGGCCACGGCGAGCACCGCGACGGCGTTGTTCATGCCCTTGGCGGTCAGGGTGGTCCCGTCGACCGGGTCCACCGCGACGTCGCACTCGGCGCCCGTGCCGTCGCCGACCCGCTCGCCGTTGTAGAGCATCGGGGCTTCGTCCTTCTCGCCCTCGCCGATGACGACGACACCGTTCATCGAGACGGTGGAGACGAGCGTGCGCATGGCCTTGACGGCGGCGCCGTCGGCGCCGTTCTTGTCGCCACGGCCGACCCAGCGGCCGGCCGCCATGGCGGCCGCCTCGGTGACCCGGACGAGTTCGAGCGCGAGGTTCCGGTCGGGAGCCTCGGGCGCGACCTCCAGGGCGCTGGGGAGGTTGTGCGGGTACTGCGTGGTCATCGTCGTTACCTCTCTGTACGCGACGGCCAGTGAGCGCCCGACTACTGCCAGGTCGAACGCCGTGGTGAGGGTCCTGCGATCGTATCTGCCCACGAGATGACTGTCTGTGGCGCGGGTCGCCGCCCCCTGCCGGAAACATCGGGTTTGCCCCCGTTCACCCGTACGCGGCACCCCGGGTGTCGGTGGCCGGGGCCGGATGAGTCACCATGTGGGGGTGGCTGGAGAGAGCAGAGGCATGAGGGGCCGGCAGACGGTACGGGACATGGTCCTGTCGATGCTGGCGGTCGGCGCCGTGGTCTGGATCGGGTACCTGTTCCTGCCGCACGACGCGAACGGTGACGGGGTCCACACGAAGGAGTACCGGGTGGCCGCGGCCTCGGCGAAGCGTGCCGCGCCGTACGCCCTGCTCGTCCCGGAGGGCCTCTCCGACAAGTGGCGGGCCACCTCGGTGACCTACGACCCGGCGACGCTCGGCAAGGGCAAGGGCAATGCCTGGCACCTGGGCTTCGTGACCCCGGCCGGCCAGTACGCGGCGATCGAGCAGAGCGACGTCGCCCGCGACATCCTGCTCGACGCGACGGTGGCCGGCGGCAAGCCGGACGGCACCTCCGAGGTGGCCGGGCAGTCCTGGGAGCGCCTCCAGGGCCCCAAGGCGCGCGCCCTCACGATCCAGACCGGCGGCGCCACCACGGTGCTCACCGGCACCGCCTCCTACGAGGAGCTGGCCGAGCTGGCGCAGGCCCTCAAGTAGCCCCGGACGTACGAGAAGGGCCCCGCGCCGGACGGAACCGGCGCGGGGCCCTTCTGTACGCGTCTGCACGCGTCACCGCATCAGACGGTGGTGACGACCTCGTCGTAGGCCAGGCGCGGCGAACGCGGGAACCAGGCGTCCTCGCCCGGCTTGCCGATGTTGACCACGGCCAGCACCGAGTGATCGCCGTTGCCGAAGAACTCCTTGTTGATGGCGGCGGCGTCGTAGCCGGTCATCGGGCCGGCGGCCAGACCGGCGGCGCGCACGCCGATGATGAAGTAGCCGGCCTGGAGGGCGCCGTTCATCGAGGCGGAGGCCTCGCGGACCGGGCGCTCGGTGAAGAACATGTCCTTGGCCTGCGGGAAGTGCGGCAGCTGGGTCGGCAGCTCCTCGTGGAACTCGTTGTCCACGGCCAGGATGGCGACCAGCGGGGCGGCGGTGGTCTTGGCCTTGTTGCCGTCCGCCATGTGCTGCACGAGACGCTCGCGGCCCTCGGCGGAGCGGACCAGGACGACGCGCAGCGGCTGCTGGTTGAAGGCGGTCGGGCCGAACTTGACCAGGTTGTAGATGGCCTGGATCTGCTCGTCGGAGACCGGCTCGTCGGTGAAGGTGTTGGCGGTGCGGGCCTCGCGGAAGAGCAGGTCCTGAGCGGCGGCGTCGAGTACCAGGGCGTCGGTGGTCATGCTTGTCTGCACCTCATGCGTCATTCGGGACGGGGTTCGTCTGGACGACCGGCCGGGCCGATCACAGGTTCCCAACATGTGTGAACATTCAACTGTTCCCTGTGTCCATGTGATGTGCATCACCCGTCCGATGCCCGGTCTGCCCGTCCGGCGCCCGGCCTGCCCGTCCTACTCGCCGGCGGGCCCGTCCTCCTCGGCCGCCAGCGCGGCGTCCAGCCGGGCCCGGGCGCCGTCCAGCCAGCGCTGGCAGACCTTCGCCAGCTGCTCACCGCGCTCCCAGAGCGCCAGCGACTCCTCCAGCGACGTGCCGCCGTTCTCCAGCTGCCGGACCACCTCCAGCAGCGCGTCCCGGGCGTGCTCGTACCCCAGCGCGTCGTCCGGTGTTGCGGGAACGGCCTGTTCCTCCTGCTGATCTGCCATGTCTCTCCTTACGGTAGGCCGCGCCTTCAGGTCGCGAGGAAAAGCATCGTTCGCCCCCGGGGTCGTCGAACGGCGCGTCAGGCTGCGGCCCTGCCCTCGGGCGGTGGCCCTCGGGCAGTGGATCAGGGCCTGGCCGTCAAGGTTCTCCGGAGCCGGGTGAGAGGCCGCCCCGTCCACGGGGCGGAGGAGCCACGGGAGCCAGCGTAGGGGCTGGCACCAACAGCCGACCGCCCGCCGGGCGGTCGGAGCGCCCCGCACGTCGGCAACGGCGGCGAGGAGCCCGCCCGCCGGCGCTCCCACCGCGTGCCGACGCTCCTACCGGGCCGGGTCCTGCGCCCGGGCCGGGTCCTGAGCCCCGGCCACCGTCACGCCGAAGCCGCCGCCCGCCACCCGGGCGTGCAGCGCGTCGCCGGCCGCCACCTGTGCCGGGTCGGTCACCACGGTGCCGTCGGCCCGCTGGAGCACCGCGTAGCCGCGCTCCAGGGTGGCCGAGGGGGAGAGTGCGACCACCCGGGCCAGGGTGTGCCCGAGGTCGCTCTGCGCGTGGTCCAGCCGGTGCCCGAGGGTGCGGCGGGCCCGCTCCAGCAGGGCCGCCACCTCCTGGCCGCGCCCGTCCAGCATCCGGTGCGGCACGGCGAGCGCCGGGCGGCTGCGGACGCCGTCCAGCCCGTGCTGCTCCCGGTCGACCCGGCCGAGGACGTGCCGCCGGGCCCGGTCGCGCAGGTTCCGGATCTTGGCCAGCTCCTCGCCGACGTCCGGGACCACCCGTTTGGCGGCGTCGGTCGGGGTGGAGGCGCGCAGGTCGGCGACGAAGTCCAGCAGCGGCTGGTCGGGCTCGTGGCCGATCGCGCTGACCACCGGCGTCCGGGCCGCCGCGACCAGCCGCACCAGCCCCTCGTCCGAGAACGGCAGCAGGTCCTCGACGCTGCCGCCGCCGCGGGCCACGATGATCACGTCGACCTCGGGGTGCTCGTCCAGCTCCCGCACCGCCGCGCTCACCCGTTCGACCGCGCTGACGCCCTGCACGGGGACGTTGCGCACCTCGAAGCGGACGGCGGGCCAGCGCCGCCGGGCGTTCTCCAGGACGTCCCGCTCGGCCGCCGAGCCGCGCCCGGTGACCAGCCCGACGCACTGCGGCAGGAACGGCAGCGGCCGCTTCCGGTCGGCCGCGAACAGGCCCTCCCCGGCGAGCCGCCGCTTCAGCTGCTCCAGCCGGGCCAGCAGCTCGCCCAGCCCGACCAGCCGGATCTCCGCCGCCCGCAGCGAGAGCTGGCCGCGTGCCGCGTACCACTCCGGCTTGGCGTGCACGACGACCCGCGAGCCCTCCTGCACCACGTCCGCGACCTGGTCGAAGACCGAGCGGAAGCACGTGACCGTCAGCGACACGTCGGCCTGCGGGTCGCGCAGCGTCAGGAACACCACGCCCGCGCCCGGCCGCCGGCTCAGCTGGGTGATCTGCCCCTCCACCCAGACCGCGCCGAGCCGGTCGATCCAGCCGCCGATCAGTGCGGAGACCTTGCCGACCGGGAGCGGGGCTTCGGGGGAGCTGGTGTTGGCCATGCGTACGAGGCTAGCGGCGCGCGCCGACACCGCCAGACCCGCGGCCGCGCTCCCCGGTGCCGTCGCCCTACCGGCGGATTCCCACGGCGGAGGTGCCCTGCACGACGAGGACGAGAAGCCCCACGCCCAGCCAGACGGCGCCCGTGATCTGCGCCGTCCGGGAGGCCTCGTAGACCACCGCCCCGATCACCGCGATGCCCAGCACCGGCACCACCACGTGCCGCAGCCAGTCCCGCGAGCCGTGCTTCACCGCGTACCAGCCGATGACCGAGGCGTGCAGCAGGGCGAAGCCGGTCAGCGCGCCGACGTTCACCACCGAGGTCAGCTGGTCCAGGCCGTCGTCCCGGTCGGCCGCCCAGACCGCCGCCCCCATCGTGATCACCGCCGCCACCAGCAGCGCCCGGCGCGGCACCGCGGTGGCCGGGGCCACCGTGGCGAGGGCCCGCGGCAGCCGTCCGTCCCGGCTCATCGCGTAGACCAGCCGCCCGGCCGCCGCCTGCCCGGCCAGGGCCGCGAACGCCGCGCCGACCGCCTTGCTGGCGGCGACCAGGACGTGCAGCCAGTGCCCGACGCCGCTCTCCACCGTGTCGTAGAAGGCCGAGCCCTGGGCGGCCGGGTCGGCGGCCAGCTGCTGCGGGGTGGCCGGCTCCAGCAGCGCCGCCAGGTAGGTCTGCGCCACGAACAGGACGCCGGCCAGCACCAGGCACCAGAGCAGGGCCCGGGCCACCGCCGCCGAGGCACCGACCGCCTCCTCCACGAAGGTCGCGATCGCGTCGAAGCCCAGGTAGGAGAGCACCGCCACCGAGACCGCGGAGATCACCGCGGTCAGCGAGAAGCCGCCGACCGCGGTGAGCGGCGTCTCCCAGCCGCGCTGCGCGCCGTCCCGGCCCAGCACCACCGCGGCCGCCACCAGGAACACCGCGAGCACCGCGACCTCCATCACCAGCACGGCGAGGCCGGCCACCGCCGCCGTCCGCACCCCGGCCAGGTTGAGCGCGGTGGTCACCACGACGGCCAGCGCCGTCCACACCCAGCGGGACACGTCCGGCACCAGCGAGTGCAGCGCGATGCCGGAGAACAGGTACGCCACCGCCGGGATCAGCAGGTAGTCGAGCATCACCATCCAGCCGGCGACGAACCCGGGCGCCTCGCCCAGGCCGGCCCGCGCGTACGCGAACACCGAGCCGGTCTGTGGCACCGCCCGCACCATCTGGGCGTACGAGAAGGCGGTGAAGCCCATCGCGACGGTCGCCACCAGGTAGACCGCGGCCACCGCGCCGTGGCTCTTGGCGTCCAGCACGCCGAACACGCCGACCGGTGCCATCGGGGCGATGAACAGCAGCCCGTACACCATCAGGTCGCGGACACCCAGGCTGCGCCGCAGGCCGCCGGCTTCGACTCGCTCGCTCATAACTTCCACATTTGAGCATCGGCGGCCGTTTCCGGTCCGAACGCGGCGCCCGTCGGCGCGGCTTGCCTCCGCCCGTACGATGGAGCCATGTCCAACACCGCGCAGCGCCGTGTCCTGCTCGCCGCCCCCCGGGGCTACTGCGCGGGCGTCGACCGCGCCGTGATCGCCGTGGAGAAGGCCCTGGAGCAGTACGGGGCGCCGATCTACGTCCGGAAGCAGATCGTCCACAACAAGTACGTGGTGCAGACCCTGGAGAAGCAGGGCGCGATCTTCGTCGACGAGACGGAGGAGGTGCCCGAGGGTTCGATCGTGGTCTTCTCCGCGCACGGCGTCGCGCCGTCCGTCCACGACGAGGCCAAGGCCGGCAAGCTCGCCACCATCGACGCCACCTGCCCGCTGGTCACCAAGGTGCACAAGGAGGCCGTCCGCTTCGCCGACGAGGGCTTCGACATCCTGCTGGTGGGCCACGAGGGCCACGAGGAGGTCGTCGGCACCATGGGCGAGGCCCCGGACCGGATCCACCTGGTGGACGGCGCCGAGGACGTCGCCAACGTGGAGGTCCGCGACGAGTCCAAGGTCGTCTGGCTCTCCCAGACCACGCTCTCGGTGGACGAGACCATGGCCACCGTCGGCGAGCTGAAGAAGCGCTTCCCGCTGCTGGTCAGCCCGCCCAGCGACGACATCTGCTACGCCACCCAGAACCGCCAGGTCGCCGTCAAGCAGATGGCGCCCGAGACGGACCTGCTGATCGTGGTCGGCTCGAAGAACTCCTCCAACTCCGTCCGCCTGGTCGAGGTCGGCCTGGAGTACGGCGCCAAGGCCGCCCACCTGGTGGACTTCGCCGAGGAGATCCAGGAGTCCTGGCTGGAGGGCGTCACCACGGTCGGCCTGACCAGCGGCGCCTCGGTGCCGGAGATCCTGGTCGAGGGCGTCCTGGACTGGCTGGCCGCCCGCGGCTACGGCGACGTGTCGACCGTCAAGACCGCCGAGGAGCACCTGACCTTCTCGCTGCCCAAGGAGCTCCGCCGCGACCTGCGGTCCGAGGCCGCCGGCAAGCTGTAGACCCGACCCTCCGGAGAGCCCGGCGCCTTGTGGGCGCCGGGCTCTCCGCTGTGCGCGGCCGGGTGGGCTCTCGTAGTTTTGTGCCCAGGTGTGCACAGGCTGTGGACAACCCCGGCCCGTGCGCGAACGGCTTCGGGTTACGGCGGAGGGCGGTCGTCATGACGGCGGTATTCGGTGTGGACATCGGCGGTTCGGGCATCAAGGGCGCCCCCGTCGACCTCGGCCGGGGCGTGCTCGCCCAGGAGCGGCACAAGGTCCTCACCCCGCGGCCCTCCGCACCGGAGGCCGTGGTCGCCGCCGTCCGGGAGGTGGTCAGGCAGTTCGACCACCGGGGCCCGGTCGGGCTGACCTTCCCCGGTGTGGTGGTGAACGGCCGGACCAGAACCGCGGCCAACGTCGACAAGGGCTGGATCGGCCTGGACGCCGCCGGCCTGTTCCGCGAGGCGCTCGACCTGCCGGCCACCGTCCTCAACGACGCCGACGCGGCCGGGTACGCCGAGCTCACCCACGGCGCCGGGCGCGACCAGGCGGGCGTGGTGCTGGTCCTCACCTTCGGCACCGGGATCGGCAGTGCCCTCTTCGTGGACGGCGTGCTGGTGCCCAACACCGAGCTGGGCCACCTGGAACTGCGCGGCAAGGACGCCGAGCGGCGCGCCTCCTCGGCGGCCAAGGAGCGGCACGGGCTGAACTGGGAGCAGTGGGCGGTCCGGGTCGACGAGTACCTCGACCTGGTGGAGATGCTGTTCTCGCCGCAGCTGATCGTGATCGGCGGAGGGGTGAGCCGCAAGCACGAGAAGTTCCTGCCGCTGCTGCGCGAGCGCGGGGCCCGGGTCGTTCCCGCGGAGCTGCGCAACGACGCGGGGATCGTCGGGGCGGCCATGGCGGCGGCGCGCGCCTGCGCCTGACCCTTCGTGCCGCCCGGCCGGTCGTGCCGACGGGGGTGGCGGTCGGCCGCCCCCGTCAGCGGGCCCGGTGGATCCGGTGCTGGGCCACGAACCTGGCGAGGACGATCACGGCCGCCAGTCCGGTGCCGGAGAACAGCCAGCCGGCCCGCAGGGCCAGGCCCGTCGCCAGCGCCACCGCCTGCGCGGTCACCCCGGAGGAGGTGACCGGGCCGAGCAGCAGCAGCGAGACGGCGAAGGCGATCGGCCCGCTGATCGGCGCGGCCAGCAGGTCGGCGAAGCGGACCCGGACGGCCAGCTGGAAGCAGACCATCAGGTAGCCGATGCCGAACAGCACCCCGAGCCCGCCGAAGGCCAGCCGGTCGAGGCCGGCCACCGCGACGGTCGCGACCAGGGCGGCCACGCCGGTGCCGACCGCGGTCAGCCGGGTCGGCCGTCCGGTGCGCCGGCGCCCGTAGAGGCGGCCGTTCGGGCGGCCGTCACCGCGGGCGCCGGTGCGCTCGGCCCCCTGTCCGTCGGTGCGCCCGCCCGCCCGTTCCCCGGTCCGGTCGCCGGGGCGCGGACCGAACGACAGGCGCAGCCGGGGCCGGGCCCCGCCGGGGCGGGCGCGGGCGGGCGTGCCGGCCACGGGGCGTAGCCGGGAGGCGGGGGCCGCGGGGTCTCCGGCCGCCCCGGCGGTCTCGGGGGCCCGCCCGGGCCCGGGGACGGCGGTCCCGGCCGCGCCGTTCGGCGGACGGCGTCTGGGCCCTGGCGGCTGGGTTCGGATGCTCTGCTCCACCCGCCCAACGTACGGTCCGACCATCGCCACACTGTGTAATGGCCCCCCGGGCCTTGATCCGTGTCTTCGAACGGAGTACTGGTGTGATCATTGCCCAACTGCTTCAGGGGGACGCGTGACCAGGGAATTCACCTTCGAACGGCTGCACCACGTCCAGCTCGACATCCCGGCCGGCGCGGAGGACGACTGCCGCGCGTTCTGGCACGGTGTGCTCGACATGACGGAGCTGGCCAAGCCCCCGGTGCTGGCCGCCCGCGGCGGCTGCTGGTTCCGGGGCGGCGGGGTCGAGGTGCACCTGGGCGTGGTGCCGGAGTTCCGGCCCTCCCGCAAGGGGCACCCGGGCATCCAGGTGCAGGCGCTGGACGCGCTCGCCGAGCGGCTGGCCGCCCATGGTCACGAGGTCGTCTGGGACGACAATCTGCCCGGCCACCGCCGCTTCCACTCCAGTGACGGCCTCGGCAACCGCCTGGAGTTCCTGGAGCCGCTACCGGCGGACGCCGACGTCTGACCGCCTGCCCGTAGACTGGGCGATCGGCCCGCACGGTGCCGACCCAACTCCTCCAAGCCCACGGGACTGCGCTTCATGTCGCTCACGATCGGAATCGTCGGCCTGCCGAACGTCGGCAAGTCGACCCTGTTCAACGCCCTGACCAAGAACGACGTGCTGGCGGCCAACTACCCGTTCGCCACCATCGAGCCGAACGTCGGCGTCGTCGGCGTCCCGGACGAGCGGCTGGCCAAGCTGGCCGAGATCTTCGGCTCGCAGCGCATCCTCCCGGCCACCGTCGACTTCGTCGACATCGCGGGCATCGTGCGCGGCGCCAGCGAGGGCGAGGGCCTGGGCAACAAGTTCCTCGCCAACATCCGCGAGTCGGACGCGATCTGCCAGGTCGTGCGCGCCTTCACCGACCCGGACGTGGTGCACGTGGACGGCAAGGTGTCGCCCAAGGACGACATCGAGACCATCCACACCGAGCTGATCCTGGCCGACCTCCAGACCATCGAGAAGGTGCTGCCCCGGCTCCAGAAGGAGGCGCGCCTGAAGAAGGACACCGCCCCCGTCCTGGCCGCCGCCGAGGCCGCGCAGGCGGTCCTGGAGACCGGCAAGACCCTCTTCGAGGCCGGCTTCGACACCGCCCCGATCCGCGAGCTGCACCTGCTGACCGCCAAGCCCTTCCTCTACGTCTTCAACGTGGACGAGGACGAGCTGGGCGACGAGGACTTCAAGAACGCCCAGCGCGAGCTGGTCGCCCCGGCCGAGGCGATCTTCCTCAACGCCAAGATCGAGTCCGAGCTGATCGAGCTGGACGACGCCGAGGCCCTGGAGCTGCTCCAGTCGATGGGCCAGGAGGAGCCCGGCCTCGCCACCCTCGCCCGCGTCGGCTTCAACACCCTCGGCCTGCAGACCTACCTCACGGCCGGTCCGA
Source organism: Streptomyces sp. CB01881 (assembly GCF_002953255.1). Classification (GTDB taxonomy): domain Bacteria; phylum Actinomycetota; class Actinomycetes; order Streptomycetales; family Streptomycetaceae; genus Kitasatospora. The sequence goes on along the minus strand of NZ_CP026498.1, from coordinate 5,771,601 downwards.
AGGAAACCCGCGCCTGGACCATCAAGAAGGGCGCCACCGCCCCCGAGGCGGCCGGTGTGATCCACACCGACTTCCAGAAGGGCTTCATCAAGGCCGAGGTCATCTCCTTCGCCGACCTGGTCGAGACCGGCTCCATCGCCGAGGCCCGCTCCAAGGGCAAGGCCCGCATCGAGGGCAAGGAGTACGTCATGCAGGACGGCGACGTGGTGGAGTTCCGCTTCAACGTCTAGTCGAACTGCGGAAAGGCCGCCTGACCTGTGACGGAGTGGGTTGGGCGGCCTTTCGGTCCGTGCGGGCGGATCGCTGCGGCGGCCGTGGCGGCGCACCGTCGTGGAGTGACAGGCGGGAGGCTCCCCGGGGATCGGCCCGGGGTGCCTCCCGTCGTGTCGCGGTCGACGACTCGCGTCGCCGGCTCAGCTCCCGTAGTGGTAGCGGCACTGGGCGATCAGGATCGAGTCGTCGGTGACCTTGTAGATCAAGCGGTGCTCGTCATTGATCCGACGTGACCAGTACCCCTGGAACCCGTGCTTGAGCGGCTCCGGTTTGCCGATTCCCTCGTTGCCATTGCGCGCGACGTCGGCAACGAGCGTGTTGATCCGTTTGAGGATCTTGCGGTCCTGGACCTGCCACCACAGGTAGTCCTCCCAGGCCCGGGAGGCGAAGGTGATCTTCACTCCGGGTCCGCCAGCTCCCGTACGACCCCTCCGCCGTTCTCCAGCTCCTCGATGGAGGCCAGGAGGCGGCGGGCGTTTGCAGGGCTGCGCAGCAGGTAGGCGGTCTCCTTGAGGGACTGGTAGTCCTCCAGCGAGACTATGACCACCGGTTCGTGCCCGGCGCGAGTGATCACGATCTCCTCGCGGTCGTCCGTGACCGCGTTCAGTACCTCGGCGTAGCGTGCGCGGGACTCCGAGTAGGTCATCGTCTTCATGGCGCGGCTCCTCCGATAGGTACAGGAAATTGTACGTCCGGGCTTCCGCGGCGACAAGGGTGCTGGCGCCGCTGCCCCGGCCTCTTTTCTGTGCCGGCCCGGACCCGGAACGCCCCCTGGGCCGGGCGGCGGGGCAGTTGAGTACGCGTACTCATGTGCGCCGGGGTGCCGCTCGGCAGACTCCGTGGCATGGAGAGCCAGCCTTCGGACCGCCCCGCACCGCCCGGTGACGGGTCGTCACGCCCCTGGGGGCCCGGCGGGGCGTCCCGCTGCCCCGACTGCGGGGCCGAGCTCGGCGAGCGGCCGCCTGCGCGGTGCCTCTCGTGCCGACTGCCGCTGCGCGGTGACCTCGCGGCGCGGCTCTGGCGGGTCGAGCAGGGCCTGGAGGCGGTCGAGGAGCGCCGGGGGCAGTTGCTGGCCCAGCGGGAGGAACTGCTCGTCGCACTCCGCGCGCTCAGGTACGCCCCGGACCCGGCGCCGGCGCCCGTGCCGGGGCCCGGGGCGGTGTGGGCCGGCCCGCAGGGCGGGCGGCAGGCCGAGGTCTCCGGGCGGTCCGCGCAGACCGCGCTGCTGGTGCTCGGCGGCGCCCTCGTGGTGGTCGCCGCGCTGGTGTTCACCGTCGTCAGCTGGGGCCACCTGGGGATCGGCGGCCGCGCCGCCGTCCTGTCCGTGCTGACCGGATGCGCCCTCGCCGTGCCGCTCCCGCTGCGTCGCAGGGGACTCGCGGCCACCGCGGAGACCTTCGCCACCATCGGACTCGTCCTGGTGCTGCTGGACTGCTACGCCCTGCGCGCCGGGGGCCTGGCCGGCGCGGGCGCCATCGGGGCGCCCGGCTACTGGGCGGCGTGCACCGCCCTGGTCGCCGCCGGTTCGGCGGTGTACGGCGGTGCTACGCGGATGCGGGCGCCGCTGGTGGCGGGCTTCCTGCTCGGCCGGCTGCCCGCACTGCTCGCCGTCCACGCGGTCGGGCTGGGCGGCCTCCTCGGCAACGCCACCGCGCTGGTCGCCACGACGGCCGCGGACTACGGGGTGCTCCGGTGGGCGTCCGCCCGCGACGGGCTGCGCGGCCGGCTCCGTCTCGACGGGCTGCTGCCGTCGGCCGGCCTGATCGCCGCGGTGTGGGGCCTGGCGGGCGGCGCGCTCGCCGTGGACGCGTCGCTGGTGGCCGCGGTGCGCCGGACGGCGGCCGCGGTGGACGGCGGGACGATGGCGCCGGTCTGGGCCTGGCTTCCGCTCGGTGTACTGGCGCTGGTGGCGCTGGCCGTGGCGCGGCCGTACCCGGGGTCCGGGATCGCCGGGCTGACGGTCGGCGCCCGGCAACTGGCGGCCGCTGTGGCCGGGGCGGCCGTCCTGGCGGCCGCGGGGGGACCGCTCGGCGCGCTCCTGCCGGTCGGCTGGTGCGGGGTCGGCTACGCGGTGCCGGCCGCGCTGCTCGCCGTCGGCGCGGGCGCGGCCGTCTCCCCGTGGGGCGGGCGGGCGTCCGGTGGGCCGGGAGCGGGTACCGCGGGCGTCGTCCCGACCGGACTGTTCCGGGCGGCGGGGCTGGTCCTGCTGGCCGGCTCGTTCCTGCCGCTCACCCAGTTGGTGCCCGCCCTCTTCGAGCCGCTCGCGCACCTCGCCACGGCCTGGACGGTCCCGGCCCCGGCCGCGCCCGCCTGGGCCTGGAAGGCCCCGGCGGCCGGGCTGACCGGCTACTGGCTGCTGACCGGGACCCTCGCCGCCCTCCGGGTGCTCGACGCCGAGGTCCTCCGGCCCGTGAAGCCCGAGCAGTCCGAGCAGGCCGAGCGGCCCGCGCAGTCCGAGCAGGCCGAGCGGCCCGGGGCACCCGGGGTCACGGCCCGGCCGGAGGGGCCGCCGGCCTGGACGGACCCGGTCCTCGCGGTGGCCGCCGTCCCCGGGCCGGCCCTGCTGCCGGTGGCGTTCGGGCTGCCGTACGGCGTGGCGGTCGGCGCCGCTGCCGCGCTCGCCGTCGTCGCCGCCGGGTACGCGGTGCTCCGCCCGGCCAGGCCGGCCGGACCGGCCGCGCTGGTGGTGGCCGCCGCCCTCGCCCTGCTCTGGGCACTCGCCGACCGCCCGGCCACGATCCTCGTGCTCGCCCTCGGCGCCGTCCTCGCCACGGCCCTGACGGTGACTCTGGCATCGACCAGGATCTCGGCCCGCATCCCGGCCCGCATCCCGGCCCGCATCCCGGCCGGGGCGGCGGGCGCCACCACGGCAGGCGGGCTGCGCCCCGACGTCACGGCGGTCTGCGCCGTGCTGGCGCTGGGCGGCGAGGCGGCGGCCGCCGGGGCGACGGCGGGGCTCGCGCTCCCCGACATCGTGCTCGCCCTGCTCGCGGTCGCCGTCGGCTCGGCCCCGGTCGCGGCCCGGATCTCACCGCGACAGGTCTCCCGGGCGGTCGAGGGCACCGGCTACCTCCTGGCCGCCGTCGCCTGCACGCTGACGGCCGGCCACCCCGAGCGGCTCGCCCTCGTCCTGACGGTGGCCGGGGTGGCCGGGCTCGGGATCGCGCTGCGCGCCGACCGCCGCCGGGCGGCCACCGTCACGGCGGTCGTCCTGCTGATCGCCGCCTCCTGGCTGCGGCTGGCGCTCTGGGACGTGCGGACGCCCGAGGCCTACAGCCTGACGGTGTCGGCAGCGGCTCTGGTGCTCGGCGTGCTCCGGCGTCGGCGTGATGCCGGTGCCAACTCCTGGGCGGCGTACGGTCCGGGGCTGGTGCTCGGGCTGGCGCCCAGCCTGGTCGCGGTCTGGGCCGACGGGCACTGGCTGCGTCCGCTGCTGCTGGGCGGTGCGGCCGCCGTGGTGACCGTGCTGGGGGTCAGGCGCCGGTTGCAGGGCCCGCTGCTGCTGGGCGGTGCGGTGTTGCTGCTCGTCGGCGTGCACGAGTTGGCGCCCACCGTCGTCCAGGTGCTCGGCCTGGTGCCGCGCTGGGTGCCGCTGGCCGCCGTCGGACTCCTGCTGCTCGCCCTGGGGGCGACGTACGAGCAGCGGCTGCGGGACGCCCGCCGCCTGCGGGCGGTGCTCGGCCGGCTGGGCTGACGGGGAACTCCCCGCCCGCGGGACGAACGGCCGGCGGGCCGGGACGGAGCAGGTGCTGCCGTCCCGGCCCGCGGGTCTCGGTGCGGAGGGTGCGGCCGGTTCAGCGGTCGCAGAGGGCGGTGGTGACGAGGCGGTTCATCGCGTCGCCGGCCGCCGCGGGCAGGGTGACGCTGGTGTTGACGGCCAGGGTGAGCTGCCGGCCTCCGCCCTTCGAGGTGAAGCTGAAGGTCGTGTAGCCGGCGACGCTGCCGGTGTGGCCGACCACGCGGCTGCCGTCGGCGCAGGCGGGGCGGGCCTCCAGGCCGAGCCCGTACGTGCGGTGGTCGTCCCGGTCGGTCTGCTGCATCTCCTGCATCGCGCGCAGCTGCTCCGGCGGCAGCAGCTCGCCGCCGAACAGGGCCCGGTAGAACCGGTTCAGGTCGGAGGTGGTGGAGACGATCCCGCCGGCCGCCCAGTAGACGGAGGGGTTGAAGGTGGTGAGGTCGACCGGTGCGGCGCCCGGTCCGGCGAGCCACTCGTAGCCGTGCAGCTGCGGGCCGGGGAGCTGGTCGGAGCCGGGCAGCGAGGTGTTCCTCAGGTGCAGCGGGTGCAGGATCCGCCGGGTGATCTCCTGGCTCAAGGGGCGGCCGGTGGTGTGCTCGACCAGCAGGCCGAGGACGAAGTAGTTGGTGTTGGAGTAGCCCCAGGAGGTGCCGGGCGCGAACTTCGGGCCGTGCTGCACGGCCAGGCCGATCAGCTGCTCCGGGGTGTAGGTGGTGTGCTGGGCGGCCTGCACGGCGCCGGGATCGGCCAGCAGCAGCTCGATGAAGTCGGTGAGCCCGGCGGTGTGGTTGAGCAGTCGGCGGACGGTGATGTGGTCGCCGTTCGGCAGCAGGCCGGGCAGGTGGCGCTCGATCGGGTCGTCCAGCCCGATCCGGCCCTCGGCCACCAGCTGGAGCACCACGGTGGAGGTGAAGCTCTTGGTCACGCTGCCGGCGCGGAACCTGTCCGAGGCCTGCGGGCGCTGCCGGTCGGCCAGGTCGGCGTAGCCGCTGACGCCCCGCCAGGTGCCGTGCTCGTCCCGGACCTCGGCGATCGCGCCGGGAGCCCCGCCGGCCACCGCCGCGTCGAGTGCCTGCTGGAGCGCGGCGCGGTCGGCGGCCCGGTCGGCAGGCCGGCCCTGCGCGACGGCGGAGCCGCCGAGCGGCGCGGCGACGGCCGGTGCGGCGGCGGGGACGAGGACGGCGGCGGCTATGAGCGCTGCGATTGCCGCGGACTTGCGGTTCATCTGGGGACCCCCCGTGGTCGTTGTCGGTACGGCACCAACGTAGGGCACCGGGGGCCGCCCGAGGATCATGAAAGGGGGAGCCGCGGGCCTGGTTTCTCCCTGATGCGGGGTCATGGTTCCGTCAGGGGCGGCCCTGATGTTCCAGGCCGGAACGGGTGGCCGTGGCGCGGATGCCGCCCGCCACCGGAGGTTCGGTGGCGGGCGGAAATCGGAATGTCATCTCTTACTTCCCTTGCGCCGTAGGCGAGTTGATCAATCCGTGTGACCATGTGGCTGGCTGCCGATCATCAACGCGGGGGCGGGCGTACGGCCGTGACCACGCCGGCGTCGTCACCCCGGCCGGTGGCCGTCCGCATCTCCACCGCCCGTCGCAGCGATGCGCGGGCGCGCACTCCGCACGATCACAGGGGGAATTCATGACTCGTCCGAACAGGCCTGCCCTGAGCCGCCGCACACTTCTGGGCGGCACCGCGGTGGCCGGGGTCGGCGCCGTTCTGGCGTCCGGCACCGCTGCGGCGGCGGACTCGGAGCGTCGGCGCAACCCGATCGACCAGGCCGCGGTCGACGCCGTCGCCGCCCGGCTCGACGGCGACCTGATCGCGCTGCGGCGCGACCTCCACCAGCACCCGGAGACGACGGGGAAGGAAACGTACACCGCGGCCGCGGTGGCCGCGCGGCTGCGCGCCGCGGGCCTCGACGTGACCACCGGGGTGGGCCGCACGGTGAAGGACGGCAAGGAGGTGCCCGGCACCGGGGTGGTCGCCGTGCTGAGGGGCGCGCGCCCCGGGCGGACGGTGGCGTACCGGGCCGACATGGACGCGGTGCCCGGCGACGGGATCGTGCCCCGGGTGCCGGGCCCTTCGGCGCCGAACCAGCCGCCGGCGCACGCCTGCGGGCACGACCTCCACACCACGGTGGGCGTCGGCGTCGCCCAGACGCTGGCGCAGCTGCGGCACCGGTTGAGCGGCACGGTCGTGTTCTTCTTCCAGCCGGGCGAGGAAGGCCTGGTGGGCGCCCGGGCGATGATCGACGACGGGGTGCTGGAGACCACCGGCGCCGAGGAGATCCACGCCCTGCACTGCGGGCCGTACCCGGTGGGGCGGTTCGCCGTGACGCCGGGCAGCGGGCTGCCGGGCCAGGACTGGGCCGCCGTCACGCTGGCCGGGCCGGACGCGACCGCGGCGGCGGGCCGGCTGAAGGCCGAGATCGGCCGGCTCGGCACGGTCGCCATGCCGCAGGGGCCCGCGGACCTGGAGAAGATGGTCGCGGACGTGCAGACGCCGGACGGGCCGCTGGCCCGGTTCGTGGTGACCGGTGGCAAGGTCAACGACCCGGATGCCGAGGGCCGGGTCAGGCTCGACGTGAAGTTCCGCTGCTGGCCGCAGGAGCGCAACGTCGAGATCCGGGAGCGGATCCGCCAGCTGGCGCAGTCGTACGCGGGGGCGGTGGTCACGTATCCGCGGGATCCGTTCCCGGCCCTGGTCTGCCCCGAGGACGACGCCAACGCCCTGGCCCGGCACCTGCGCCGGGTGCTCGGCACCGGCGGGGTGACGGTGAACCACGCCGCCTTCCCGTTCAACGGGGAGGACTACGCGCTGTTCATGGAGCGCATCCCGGGGACCTACACCTTCCTCGGGGTCCGTACGCCGGGCAGCGGGATCGAGACGAGCTACCCGCACTACGAGACGTTCACCCCGGACGAGCGGGCCATCGGCGTCGGCGTCCGGGCGATGGCCGGCTGGCTCGCCACCCGCACCCGTCGCTAGGGGCCCGTCTCCGGGCTCCCGCCCGCCCGGCGCTTGAGGCCGGGCCCCGGGAACCGCGGGGCCGGCGCCCGGCTGCCGGCCCCGCGGGCGGGCGTCAGGCGATGTGGACGGTCAGGGTGCCGTCGCCGGCGGCCGCGACGGTCACGCCCTCCAGGGTGGCGGCGTGTGCGGTCGGGTGGTGGGCGGCGGCGCGGGGGCCGATGCCGACGACGGGGATGCCGGCGGCCTTGGCGGCGGCGATGCCGGCCTCGGAGTCCTCGAAGGCGAGGCAGTCGGCGGGGGAGAGGCCGAGGGCGGCCGCGCCCTTCAGGAAGCCCTCGGGGTCGGGCTTGCCCGCGCCGACCGATTCGGCGGTGACCAGGACCGGCGGGAGCAGGAGGCCGGCGGCGGCCATCCGGACCTCGGCGAGCGGCTCGTCGGCGGAGGTGACCAGGGCGTGCGGGAGGCCGGCCAGCGCGGCGAGGAAGGCGGCGGCGCCGGGGACGGGGACGACGCCCTCGGTGTCGGCCCGCTCCTCGGCGAGCATGCGGCGGTTCTCGGCGAGGTTGACGTCGGCCGGGCGCCCGGGCAGCAGGACGGCCATGGTGGTGTGGCCCTGGCGGCCGTGGGCGATGCGGAGCACCTCGGCCGGGTCGAGGCCGTGCTCCCGGGCCCAGCGGCGCCAGCAGCGTTCGACGACGGCGTCGGAGTTGACCAGGGTGCCGTCCATGTCCAGCAGGAGGGCACGGGTGGTCATCGCTACGGCGGGGGTGGTCATCGGCACGGCGGGGGTGGCGAGCGCGGGGGTGGCGGCGGGGCCGGAGGTGGTGGCGAGCGCGGGGGTGGCGGCGGGCATGGGGCGGCTCCTCGCGGGCGGGGCCCAGAGAGTGCGAGTCTATTGTTCAACAAGGATACAAAAGATCAGCCCAGCAGGTGGGCGTTGACCGCGCGGGCCTCCGCGGCCAGCTCCGGCAGCTCCACCACCTCGACCCCGGCCGCCTCCAGCAGCGCCGTCCCCTGGGTCTCGGCGACGAAGGTGTCCGGCTCGCTCCAGGCGACCACCACGCGCGGGACGCCCGCGGCGACCAGCAGCCGGGCGCAGGGGTGCGGCCGCGAGGCGCGCTGCCCGCAGGGCTCCAGCGAGCTGTAGACGGTCGCGCCGCGCAGCCGGGGGTCGCCGGCCGGGAGCTTGGCCAGGGCCGCCTCCTCGGCGTGGTCATGCGGGTCGGTCTCCCGGCTCCAGCCCTCGGCGAGCACCTCGCCGTCCGCGCCGACGATCACCGCGCCGACCGAGAACGCGGTCGTGGACGGCGGGCAGCGGCGGGAGAGCTCGACGGCCCGCCGCAGGAAGCGGAGGTCGGACGGGTCGGTGGTCACGGGGCGGGCTCCTTCGGGGCGTACCTGAGCAGGACGACGTCGCCCACCGTACGTGCCTCCAGCAGCCGCATCCGGCGGGCCGGGCCGCCGGGGAAGGCCGCCGGGTGGACGAAGCGGGGCGCGTCCGCCTGACCGACCAGCAGCGGGGCGACGGCCAGCTGGAGTTCGTCGGCCAGCCCCTGGGCGAGGAACTGGGTGTGCACGCTGCCACCGCCCTCGACCATCAGCCGGCGCACCCCGCGGGCGCCGAGGTCGTCCAGCACCGCCCCCAGCCCGACCGCCGCGCCCAGCGCCACCACCTCGGCCAGCCCGTCCAGGGCGGGCCGCAGCACGGCGGCGCCCGCGTCCGTGGAGTAGGCGAGCCGCTCGCCGCCGGTGTGCCAGAAGCGCAGCGACCGGTCGAGGGCGCCGCTCGTGCTCAGCGTGACCTTCAGCGGGTACTCGGGCCGGCCGGCGGCGAGCCGGGCGGCCCGCCGGGCGGGGTCGTTGACCAGCAGCCGGGGGTTGTCCGCGCGCAGCGTGTTGCCGCCCACCAGGATCGCGTCGCTGGCGGCGCGCTCCTCGTCCACCCGGTCGAAGTCGGCCGGGTTGGAGAGCAGCAGCCGCTCGGGGGAGGCGTCGTCGAGGTGCCCGTCGAGTGACATCGCGGCACTCAACAGGACGAAGGGGCGGCGGCCGGGCATGGTGGAAACCGTTCTCTCGGGTGCCCGTCCACCGTACGGCCCGGCCGTGTGCGCCGGACGCGCGAGGGCTGCTGTTCGTCCGGTGGCCCGGTCCTGGAGGGGCGGCGTTCGCCGGGGGGCTCCACCCTGGTCCGGACCTCGCACCGCCCCCACGTCGAAGGGCCGTCCCCGTGTCCCGTCTCTCCCGCGGTCTGCTGCCGCTGGCCGTCGCCGTCGCCGCACTGCCGGTCCTCGCGCTGCCCGCCGGCTCCGCCGCCGCCGTGACGTACGGAACCCCCGTGATCACCCTCTCGGCCGGGTACCTCTCCGGCGCGGTCGGCGCCACCGGTGACCCGACCGTCACCGTCACCGTCTCGCAGAGCGGCGCGGCGGCCTCCGCGCTGACGGTGGCCGCCTCGGCGACCACCCGCAGCTCGGTCGCCCGGACCGGCGACGTCACCGTCACGGGCACCACGGGCACCCGCACCCTCGCGGTGGCCGCGCGGGGCGTCGGCTACACCGACCTCACCGTCAAGGTCACCGGTCTCGGTGGCAGGAGCGCGACGAAGACGCTGCACTACGCGGCCTCGCCCGCCGTCCGGTTCGCGGCCGAGAGCCGCTACCTGACCGGCTCCAGCGACGCCTCGGCGGCGGTGGACGCGGGCGGCGGCCACATCCTGGTGGCCGACGACGAGTCCAACGTGCTGCGGTTGTACGACCGGAACGCCTCGGGCGCGCCCGTCCGCACCTGGGACTTCGGCTCGGCGCTCGGCGTCTCCAAGGAGATCGACATCGAGGGCGCCACCCGGGTCGGGAACACCGTCTACTGGACCGGCTCGCTGGGCAACAACAAGGACGGCGTGGTCAAGCCCGACCGGCACACCGTCTTCGCCACCACCGTCAGCGGCTCGGGCGCGGACACGCAGCTCGCGCCGGCCGGCGCGTACACCGGCCTGCGTGACGACCTGATCGCCTGGGACCGCGCCAACGGCAACCGCTACGGCTTCGCGGCCGGCGCGGCGGACGGCCAGGTGCCCAAGCAGATCGACGGGTTCAACGTCGAGGGCCTGGAGTTCGCGCCGGGCAGCTCCACCACCGCGTACGTGGGCTTCCGCGCGCCGCTCACCCCGGCGGTCACCGGCGGCCGGGCGCTGATCGTGCCGGTCACCAACTTCTCGTCGCTGCCGGGCGGTTCGGCGCACGCCGCGTTCGGTACCCCGATCGAGCTGGACCTCGGCGGGCTCTCCGTCCGCGACCTGCGCCGCAACGCGCTCGGCCAGTACCTGATCGTGGCCGGCTCCTGGGCGGCGGACGACAACTCCGACCCGTACGCGCTCTACCGCTGGGACGGGCGGCCCGGCTCGCAGCCGGTCAAGGTGCTGGACCTGCCGACCGACGACGCGGGCGGGTGGGAGGCCGTGGTGGACGTCCCGGACCTCACCGCCCCCGGCGCCCGGGTGCAGCTGATCACCGACGACGGCTCGGCCGACCTGTACGGCGACGGCACCGCGGCCAAGGACCTCACCCACCCGGAGTGGAAGAAGTCCCGCACCACCTGGTTCACCGTCAACTAGGCGCAGGAGCAGGACGGAAGCCCCCGACCGCAGGCCGGCCGGGGGCTTCCGCGCGCTCCGGGGTGATCGAAATATGAGACGAATCTTCTCGCCATACGGGACGAGGAGTAGCGTCGGAGGCGTCGGAGAACCGAGACCGCCCCAGGGGGACGCCATGACCGGACCGCAGCCCGCCACCGCCTACACGCACGGCCACCAGGAGTCGGTGCTGCGCTCGCACCGCTCCCGCACCGCCGCCGACTCGGCCGCCTACCTGGTGCCCCGCCTGCGACCCGGGCAGGCCCTGCTGGACGTCGGCTGCGGCCCCGGCACCATCACCGCCGACCTGGCCGAACTGGTCGGCCCCACCGGGCGGGTGGTGGCCGTGGACACCTCGGCCGAGGTGCTGGAGGCGGCGGCCCGCCACGCCGCCGGGCGAGGCCTGTCCAACGTGGTCTTCGAGGTCGCCGACGCGCACGGACTGCCCTACGCGGACGGGGAGTTCGACGTGGTCCACGCCCACCAGGTGCTGCAGCACGTGGGCGATCCGGTGGCCGTGCTGCGGGAGATGCGCCGGGTGACGGCGCCGGGCGGCGTGGTCGCCGCCCGGGACGTCGACTACGCGAGCATGACGTGGTACCCGGAGGTGCCCGAACTGGACCGCTGGCTGGACCTGTACCGGCGGATCGCCCGGGCCAACGGCGGCGAGCCGGACGCCGGGCGGCGGCTGCTGTCCTGGGCCAGGGAGGCGGGCTTCGCCGAGGTCACCGCCTCGTCCAGCAACTGGACGTTCGCGACGCCCGAACGCCGGGAGTGGTGGGGCGGCCTGTGGGCCGACCGGACGGTGGACTCCAGCACGGCCGGGACGGCGGTGGCCGAGGGGCTGGCGGACCGGGCAGAGCTGGAGCGGATCGCGGGCGGCTGGCGGGAGTGGGTGAAGGCGGAGGACGGCTGGTTCGCGATGCTGCACGGGGAGGTGCTGGCGCGCGGGTAGTCCGGGGTCGGCGGCCAGGGAAAAGAACGGGAGGGTGTTCGGCAAGATCGGGTAAAGTCGCGCGTCCGTTCCCATCGCAGCGGTGTGCTCCGCCTGCGGAACGTTCGAGTCGAACTGCCGAGCTGATGCCCGTGACCGGCGGGCGGGGGAGTCCACGTGTCCAAGCCCGAGCCCGACGCGCCCGTCCCCGCGCCGGACGTTCCCGCGTCGGACGTTCCCGTGACGGATGTCCCCGAGGCCCGCGGCCCGGTGACGGACGTTCCGGTGGCGGGGGTCCCTGCCGAGGGGACCGCGGCCGCGGACGCCCCCGCGCCGGACGCCCCCGCATCGGAGGCCCCCGCACCGGAAGCCGTGCCGGCCGACCGAGTGGAGCTGACCAAGCCGCCGGCCCCGGACGCCGTCCCGGCCCCGGCCGCCGCCCCGACCGGCGGCGCGCCCGCCGAGGACGCCCCGCCCGCCGCGCCCGTGGACCCGTGGGCCGTCCCCGGCCCCACCGCGGCCGGTGCGCCCGCCGGCGCCCCGGTGCCCCCGGGACCCCCGGCCTTCGGGCCGCCCGCCGGGCCTCCGCCCGCGGGTACGGGCTGGGCCGCCGTCCCGCCCGGCTCGATGTCCGGTTTCCAGCCCGGCCACCCCTACCCGCCGACCTCCGAGGCCACCAACGGCTTCGCCGTCGCCTCGCTGATCACCGGCCTGCTCTGCATGTGGCCGCTGGCCATCGCCTTCGGCATCGTCGCGTTGGTCCAGATCCACAAGCGCAACGAGCGCGGCCGCGGCATGGCCGTGACCGGCTTGGTCTTCGGCTCCCTCGGGGCGCTCGCCGTCCTGTTCGGCGTCATCGCCGTGCTCGTCACCGGCGTCGAGGCGAGCGACGACGCCGGCCGGCCGGCCCGCACCCCGAAGGCGCCGGCGGGTTCCGTGCTCTGGTCCTCGCTCAAGTCCGGCGACTGCTACAACCCGCCGGGGGACCAGGCCGGCTCCGACCCCGGGGAGGCCGACCAGACGGTCTTCTGGGTGATGAAGGTGCCGTGCATGCTCCCGCACCACGGCGAGGTGGCCGGCACCACCCGGATCCCGGAGAGCGACGGTCCGGCCTACCCGGGCGAGACCCACGTCCGCGACCGGGCCGCCACGCTCTGCGGCCCGGTGCTCGACGAGTACGCCCTCGACTACTGGGCCGTGCCGGACGGCATGGACGAGGTCTACCTCTACCCGAGCCGCGCCAACTGGAAGTCCGGCGAGCGCTACGTCACCTGCACCTACGAGGACCGCGACGCCCAGCACCGCGGCAGCGTCCGGACCGACCGCGCCGTCCTGAACCCGGCCCAGCTCGCCTACCTGGAGGCCGCCCGGGCCTTCAACAGCGCGTACTGGAACGAGCCGCAGACCGAGATCGCCGAGTCGCACGCCGAGTACGCGGCGTGGGCCCGGCAGATGGCGGACGCCTCCCGCAAGGAGGCCGAGGACCTCTCCAAGGGGTCGACGGTCTGGCCGGAGGGCGCCAAGGCCAAGGTGGCCGAGCTGGCGGCCGCCCAGCGGGAGGCCGCCACAGCCTGGGACACCGCGGCCAGGTCGGCCGACGACACCGCGCTCGAACGCGAGGTGCGGCGGGCGAAGACGCTGGTGACCAAGTCGGCCAAGCTGACCGTCGAGATCCGCCGCAGCCTCGGCCTCTCGACCGGCGAGCAGGTCGGCGAGATCCAGACCTGACCACCTGTCCGGCCCGACCGGGCCCGGTGCGGGGCCGGTGCCCGCGGTCACGTCTTACCGGCCGTTAACAGGGACCGTACCTGCCGGTAGCGGGCCGGGCGTAGCGTCCGGTGGACGCCGCCCCCGGCCCGACCCCCACGCGGGCCGGGGGCGTTCGCGGCCACCCGCCGGATACCCCCTACGCTCGCAGGCATGGACACCTTTCGGGTGATGCGGCAGGACGACAACGGCAACCGCTTCCTGGTCGCCGGGGGGCTGGACCGGGCCGGGGCCGAGCGGCTGGCCGCCGAGTTCGAGGCGCGCGGCCACAAGCAGCTGTACTGGGTGGAGGGCGGGGCGCCCGGGGGTTCTATGGTCGGGGCCATGGAAAATCGGATCGTCGTCGGCGGCGCGCTCGTCCACCGTGGCCGGGTGCTGGCCGCCCGTCGCAGTGCACCGGCCGAGGTGGCGGGGCGCTGGGAGTTCCCGGGCGGCAAGGCCGAGCCCGGCGAGACCGAGGAGCAGGCGCTGGAGCGGGAGCTGCTGGAGGAACTGGGCGTCCGGGCACGGGCGGTGGAGCGGCTGCCCGGTGCGTGGCTGGTGCGACCGGGCCTGGAGCTGCACATCTGGGGGGCCGAGCTGCTCTCGGGCGACCCCCGGCCGCTGGAGGACCACGACGAGCTGCGCTGGCTCGGCCCGCAGGAGCTGGACGACGTCGACTGGCTGGACCACGACCGGGCCGTCCTCCCGGACGTCGCCCGGCTGCTCGACGCGGCGCACACCACCCCCTGACCGTCACACCGCCCGCCCCCTGACCGTCGTACCGCCCCCTGGCCCGCGCCCTTGTGCCACCCGTCCGCACCCGCGGACCCGGGAGGCGGAACAGTCGCGGCCGCGACGCGCAATACGCCAGGTAGGTCAATCGGAAAAGCCGATCCAGAAGCCGGGATAGCCTGGGTTCTGCTGGGTATGTCACTTTTCGGCACTATTCGTCACCATCGGTGAGCCGCCCCCAGCCGGCGCCGCCGATCCCGACCAGAGCCGGAGGCCCCGTCGGTGTCGAGTACCGGTAACGGCGGCGGGGGAGCGCGACGCGCGGGCAGCGGGGGGAGCGCAGCCGCCCGCGCCCGGCTGCGCCGCGGCCCGCGCCCGGCCCAGCCGCCGCAGCCGCCGGCCGGCCGTCGCCGCGGGGAGGCCCCCGATGCCCCGCCGCCGGACCAGGCCGCGCCGCCCCTGGTGGTCGTCGACGCGGTCCCGCCGGTGGGCATCCGCAGCCGCCCCGGCCGGCCCTTCCCCGGCGGCCCCGGCCCGGAGCCGGGCGGCCCCGGCGACCACAACGAGGGCAACCTGCTCGACGTGGTCAAGGTCGCCATCGCGATCCTCGACACCGCGGGCCGGGTGGTCCTCTGGAGCCCGGCCGCCGAGGAGCTGCTCGGCTGGCCGAGCGAGCTGCTGGTCGGCCGCCGGATCGACGAGCTGATCCCGGACGAGGAGCAGGTCGGCCGGATCCGCGCGGCGATCCAGGACACCCTGCGGCACGGCCGCTGGGCCGGTCCCGCCGAACTGCGGGACCGCGACGGCGCACCCGTCGCCCTCGACGCCCGGATCTCCCTGCTGGTGGACGGCGACGGCACCCCGTTCCTCCAGGTCAACCTGGCCGAGGCGGGCGCCGTCCGGGCCGTCGAGCGGGACCTCGCCGTCCGCGACGCGCTGTTCGAGCAGTCCCCGCTGGGCATCGCCATCCTCGACACCGACCTGCGCTACACCGCTGTGAACCAGACCCTGGCCGAGATGAACGGCATGGCCACCGAGGACCACGTGGGCCTCACCACCGGCGAGACCCTTCCCGAGCGGGCCGCCGACGAGATCACCGCGATCCAGCGCCAGGTGCTGGCCACCGGCGAGCCGGTCATCGACGTCACCCTCGCCTCGCCGGTCACCGCCCGCTCCGGCTACCGCTCGATCTCCTACAGCCGGATGACCGACCGGGCCGGCCGGGTGCTCGGGATCTCGGGCACCGTGATGGACGTGACCGAGCGCTACCGGGCGGTGGCCAAGGTCGAGCACGCCCGGCGCAGGCTCTCGCTGCTGAACGAGTTCGGCTCCCGGGTAGGCGACCTCCTGGACGCCTCCCGGATCGCCCAGGAGCTGGCCGGCGCCGTCGTCCCCCGGCTCACCGACCACTCCGCGGTGATCCTGCTCCAGGCCGTCGCGCACGGCGACGACCTGCCCCGGCACGGCCACGACCGGCGCACCTCGCTGCTCCAGCTGGGCACCGCCTCCGTCCAGGACGGCCCCGAGGTCGAGGTCATGCTGCGCCGCGGCGCCCGGATCACCTTCGCCGAGGACTCCGCCTGCGGCCGGGTGCTGCGCACGGGCGTCCCGGAGCTGCTCTCCGGCGCCGACCAGCTGGACGACGTCACCTACCCGGGCGACCCCAAGATGCAGGCCGCCCACGACCTGGGCGTCCACTCGATGCTGGTGGTGCCGCTGCGCGCCCGCGGCATCGTGATCGGCCTGCTGCTGGTCAGCCGGGCCGGCTACCGCGAGGGCTTCGACCGCGACGACCTCGCCTTCACCGTCGAGCTGGCCGACCGGGCCGGCAGCTCGCTGGACAACGCCCGGCTCTACGCCCGCGAGCGGACCGCCGCACTGACCCTGCAGCGCACCCTGCTCCCGCAGCAGGTCCCGCAGCCGACCGGCGTGGAGGTCGCCTACCGGTACGTGCCCGGCAGCAGTGGCACCGAGGTCGGCGGCGACTGGTTCGACGTCATCCCGCTGCCCGGGGACCGCACCGCGCTGGTGGTCGGCGACGTGATGGGGCACGGCCTGCGGGCCGCCGCCACGATGGGCCGGCTGCGGACCGCCGTGCGCGTCCTGGCCGCCCTGGACCTGCCGCCGGACGTGCTGCTGCGGCACGTCCACGAGCTGGCCGACGACCTCGCCCAGGGGCCGGACGAGGCCCTGCTGGCGACCTGCGTCTACGCGGTGTTCGACCCGGCCACGGCCCGGCTGACGGTCGCCAAGGCCGGCCACATCCCACCCGTGCTGATCGTGCCGGGCGAGGGGGCCGAGGAGCCGACCCGCAACGGCGGCCCGCTGCCCGGTGGTGCCGGGCGGATCCTCGACCTGCCCTCCGGCGCCCCGCTCGGCGTCGGCGGCGTCCCGTTCGAGGCGGTCGAACTGAAGATCCCCGAGGGCAGCCTGCTCGCCCTCTGCACGGACGGCCTGGTGGAGTCCCGGGACAAGGACCTCGACGTCGGCCTCGGCCGCCTGGTCACCGTCCTCCAGCAGCCCCACGCCTCGATCCAGGCCGCCTGCGAGGCGGTGCTGGACACCATGGAGCAGGGCCGCGAGCCGGACGACGTCGCGCTGCTGCTGGCCAGGCTCGGCCACGGCCAGGCCGGCACCCCGACGGCCGGCTGGACGCTGCCCGCGGAGCCGACAGCCGTTTCCCGGGCCCGCCGGCTGGTCCGCGCGACGCTCGCCGAGTGGGGCGTCGAGGCGCTGACCGACACCGCGGAGCTGCTGGTCAGCGAGCTGGTCACCAACTCGGTCCGCTATGCGAGCGCACCCATCGGCGTACGGTTGACGCTGGGCGAGACGCTGGTGGTCGAGATCTCGGACCCGCTGCCCGACCCGCCCCGCGAACGCCACGCGGCCGAGGCCGACGAGGGCGGCCGGGGCCTGGAACTCGTCCGCCGGCTCGCGCTGCGCTGGGGCGCCCGGGCGGAGGGCATGGGCAAGGTCGTCTGGTTCGAGCAGCCGCTGCCGGGTAATGAGCCCGACGAGCCGTGAGCGAACACGGCGAGCCAACCGTCAAGAGGCGCGCGCGGGCGGACGCCCTGCGCCGGGCGCAGCGGGGCGGGTGGCCGGGGCCGAGCAGGACGCGAGTAGAACGGAGCCGCATATGCCAACGGGAGGCCAGGGGGAGCGCGCGCTCCGGCAGGGGGCGCGAGCGTGGCATTGTGGTTGCGCGGGCGGTAGGACAAAAACCTTCGCCCGATCTGATGTTGTGATGTTGAGGGCGTGTGAACGTACCCCTCGATGATGAATACTCGGTCTTCTCGGCATCCGGACGGTCGCGGGTTTGGAGGGGTCGGTCCGTTGAACAGCACCCCGGCGCGTAGTGCGCCGAGCAGCAGCGGTCATGCCGCTGTGCCCGGGCAGGCCGGTTCCCCACACCTGCCCGCCCCGGCGGCCCCCCAGGCCGCACCCCCCGGGCAGGGCCAGGCCGCCCGCCCGGCGGCCGGCACCGGCCAGTGGGGCGCCGGGGACCCGGGCTCGATCTACGACTACATCCGGGTCGCCACCTTCGCGATCGGCCCGGACGGCCGGATCAGCCAGTGGAGCGACCGCGCCGCCGAGTTCTTCGGCCTGCCCGCCATCGAGGCGGTCGGCTCGGACCCGATCACCACCTTCGTGCCGCGCGAGCTCTGGCAGCGCGGCCGCGCCCGGCTGGAACGCACCCTGGCCGGCGAGGAGTGGGTCGGCACCGTGCCCTACCGTGACGCCACCGGCGGCGAGGGCCTCGCCGAGCTCTACCTGATGCCCGACACCGCGCTGCCCACCGCGGGCGCCACCTGTCTCGCCGTCGACCTCGGCCGGCTGCGCCGGATCGAGACCGACCTCGCGGCCTCCGAGGCCGTCTTCGGCCAGACGCCCACCGGCTTCATCCTCTTCGACGACCGGCTCCGGCTCCAGCGCGTCAACGACGCCTTCGCCTCCGGGATGGGCCTCGCCCCCACCGACCTCGAAGGCCTCACCGCGCACGACCTCTTCCCCAACTCCGAGGCCGACCGGCTCACCGCCGCGCTGCGCAAGGTGCTCGCCACCGGCCAGCCCGTCTTCGACCTGCGCTTCCACTCGGCCGTCCCCACCCGCGAGGGCAACCGGCTCTGGGCCGTCTCGCTCTACCGGCTCGACGGCTCGGCCGGCCGGCCGATGGGCGTCGCCGGGCAGGTCTCCGACGTCACCAGCCGGCACGTGGCCGAGCGCGAGGCCGACGGCGTGCGCCGCAACCTGGCGCTGCTCAACGAGGCCAGCGCCCACATCGGCTCCACGCTCGACCTGGAGACCACCGCCAAGGAGCTGCTGGACGTCGTCGTCCCGCCGTTCTGCGACCTCGCCACCGTCGACCTCTACACCGCGCTGCTCTCCGGCGAGACCGTCCCCAGCGCCGGCCGCTACGGCGACGGCGTGCTCACCGACGGCAGCGGCGAACTGCGCCGGGTCGCCGTCTCCAGCGTGGTCGGCGGCGCCTCCTCGGTGCTCGGCTCGGTCACCGGCCTGCCGATCGCCGAGGCCGGCGGCACCCTCTGCTACCCGCGCCGCTCCCCGCACGCGCGGGCGCTGCGCACCGGCCGCAGCGTCGTCCCCGAGCCCGGGCCCGACCCGCTGCTGCGCTCCACGCTGATCGTCCCGCTGGTCGCCCGCGACCAGGTGCTCGGTCTGGTCCAGCTCTCCCGGGCGATCGGCAGCGAGCCCTTCGACGCCCGCGACGTCGCCATCGCCGAGGAGCTGGTCGCCCGGGCCGCCGTCTGCATCGACAACGCCCGGCTCTACCGCCGCGAGCACGAGCGCGCCCTGATCCTCCAGCGCAGCCTGCTGCCCCCGGGCAACCCGGCCGCCAGCGGCCTGGAGATCGCCTGCCGCTACCTCCCCAGCAACAACAACACCGAGGTCGGCGGCGACTGGTTCGACGTCATCCCGCTGCCCGGCAACCGCACCGCCCTGGTCATCGGCGACGTGATGGGCCGCGGCCTGCGCGCCGCCGTCGCCATGGGCCAGCTGCGCACCGCCGTCCGCACCCTGGCCATGCTCGACCTCGACCCCGCCGAGGTGCTCACCGCCCTCGACGAGATCGCCCGCGGCCTCGGCGACGACACCGCGCCCGCGGCGCCGCCCGCCCCGTACGGGCGGCTCACCTCGACCGCCGACGAGGAGGCCCGCGAGGTCTACCTCGCGACCTGCGTCTACGCGGTGTACGACGCCGTCACCCGCCGCTGCACCTTCGCCAACGCCGGCCACCTGCCGCCCGTCCTGCTCAGCCCCGGCGAACCCGCCCGGATGCTCGACGTGCCGCCCGGCCTGCCGCTCGGTGTGGGCGGCGAGCCGTTCGAGGAGGTCGAGCTGACCCTGCCGGACGGCGCCGTGCTCGGCCTCTACACCGACGGCCTGGTGGAGAGCCGCAAGCACCAGCTCGACGAGGGCCTGCGCGCCTTCCGCACCGCGCTGTCGGCCGACGGCAAGGGCCTGGAGGACCTCTGCGACCACGTCCTCGGCGAGCTCAACCCGCACCACGGCGAGGACGACATCGCCCTGCTGATGGCCAAGGTGCACGCCTTCCCCGAGGACGCCGTCGGCCAGTGGTTCCTGCCGCCCGAGCCCACCTCCGTCGCCAAGGCCCGCGAGAAGGCCTGCAGCTGGCTGCTGGCGCGCGGCCTGGACGAGCTGGTGGACACCACCGAGCTGCTGGTCAGCGAGCTGGTCACCAACGCGCTGCGGCACGGCAGGGGCGAGATCCGGCTCCGGCTGCTGCGCGACAGCTCCATGGTCTGCGAGGTCTGGGACGACGGCTACGCCCAGCCGCGCCAGCGGCGTGCCCAGGAGACCGACGAGGGCGGACGCGGGCTCCAGCTGGTCAGCCTGCTGGCCGAGCGCTGGGGCAGCAGGCGTACGCCCAAGGGCAAGATCGTCTGGTTCGAGCTGTCGCTCTGACCCGGACGGGCTGTCGGCCGTCCGGGTGCAGTCGCCCGCCGGCCCGCCGTGTCGGCGGGCCGGGCCGCTGCCCGGCGGCGTTCCATGGCCGCCATGCGCGTCCGCCAGCCCACCGCAGCCGCCGTCGCCGCGCTGCTGCTCGCCACCGGGACTCTGGCCGGCTGCTCCGGAGCCCCGGCCCCGGTCCGCACCCCGGCGCCCGTCCCGTCCTCCGCCGCCCCCACCGCCGTCACCGGTGACGTCCGCCCGTACGACCGGGCCGGGGTCCGGGACGGCGGCACGCTGCGCTGGGCGCTGGACGCCGTCCCCGCGACGCTGAACCTCTACCAGTCCGCGGCGACCGCCGACTCGGCGCTGCTCGCGCACGCCCTCTACCCCGCGCTGTTCCGGCCGGACGAGCACGGCCGGGCCGTCCCCGACCCGGACTACCTGCTCGGCGCCGAGTCCACCCCGCCCGGGCGGCTGCCGCAGGTCGTCACCTACCGGCTCAACCCGCACGCCGTCTGGAGCGACGGCACCCCGCTCTCGGCCGCCG
Organism: Streptomyces sp. CB01881; assembly: GCF_002953255.1. Taxonomy (GTDB): domain Bacteria; phylum Actinomycetota; class Actinomycetes; order Streptomycetales; family Streptomycetaceae; genus Kitasatospora. The sequence goes on along the minus strand of NZ_CP026498.1, from coordinate 5,751,095 downwards.
ACTTCACCGCCCAGCGGGCCGCCCTCTCCGGCCTCGACCCCGCCTACACCGGCACCCGCCCGGCCGGCTACGACGCGATCGACTCGATCACCCAGGGCGCGGACCCCGCCGAGGTCGAGGTCACCTTCCGGCAGCCCTACGCCGAGTGGCGGGCGCTCTTCGGGCCGCTCTACCCCGCCGCCGTGACCGCCTCCCCGGCGGCCTTCAACCGGCCACTGGCCGGCGGTCCGCAGCCGACGGCCGGGCCGTTCGCGCTCTCCGGGCCGGACGGGTACGACCCGGCGGGCGGGCGGGTCACCCTGGTCCGCAACCCGCTCTGGTGGGGAGACGAGCCCAGGGCCGACCGGATCGACTTCCTCGCCACCCCGCCCGAACGGCGGCTCGACGCGCTCGACCAGGACCGGCTGGACATCGCCCCGATCACCGCGGCCGTCGACCGGGCCCAGGCGGCGCCCGGCACCTCGGCCGACCGCGCCGAGGCCGCCACCCAGGCGCTGCGCCGGGCCGAGACGCTGCCCGGCGTCACCGTGCACCGGGCCGCCGCGGCCTCGCTCACCCAGCTCACCCTCAACGCCGCCCGCGCACCGCTCACCGACCCGGCCGTCCGGCAGGCCCTCGCCCGGGCCGTCGACCGCCGGCGGATCGCCGACGCCGCCCTCACCCCGCTCGGCCTCGCCCCCGCCCCGCTCGGCAGCCACCTCTTCGCCGGCGACCAGGACGGCTACCGGGACAACGCGGACGCCCTCGGCCCGGCGGACGCGGGCAGACTGCTGGACGCGGCCGGCTGGAGGCGGCCGAAGGGCGGTGGCACCCGGACCAAGGACGGCCGGCAGCTCTCGCTCACCCTGCTGATCCCCTCCGACTCCGCGACCGCCCGCCGCACCGCCGACGCGCTGGCGGCCGGCCTCGCCGGGGCGGGCATCGCCGTCCGCCCGCAGGCGGTGCCCGCCGAGACCTTCGTCCGGACCGGCCTCGCCACCGGCGGCTACGACCTCGCCCTCTTCTCCTGGCCGGCCGGCCCCACCCCCGCCGTCGACCAGCGCCCCGTCTACGCCAAGCCCCGCCCCGGCCCGGACGGCGCCCTGGAGACCGGCAGCAACTACGGCCGCACGGGGACGGAGGAGATCGACCGCCTCTTCGACCGCGCCGCCGCCGAACTCGACCCGGCCGCCCACCTCGCCCTCCTCCAGGAGGCGGACACCCGGATCTGGCAGCTCGGCCACTCGGTGCCGCTGTTCCAGCGCCCGGAGCTGGTCGCCGTCCGGACCGGCATCGCCGGCGCGGGCGCCTGGGGCTACGGCTGGCCCCGCTTCCAGGACGTCGGCCTGCTCACCGGCTGACCGGGGCCGCCCCGGCGCCCGCGGAGGCCCGCCCGGACGGGGTTCGGGAGGCGTCCGCCGGGTGAACGGGACGTGATCCAGCTGTGATCTTGATCCCGCGCGACCTGCTCGTTTCGGCCCACCTGGGCGGTTCCCCGTACGATAGGAGGAAGCCGTGGCATGTCCTGCCCGGCGGGTGGACCGGTAGTAGCAGGCGGAACGGGCGGCGGCGATCGACAGGGATCGCCGGTCGGCGTCTCGCGGCCGGGCGCCGCAACCCACGATTCCGGGAGAATCCGCTCCGCATGCCCACGCGCAATGACATCCGCAACGTTGCCATCGTCGCCCACGTCGACCACGGCAAGACCACGCTGGTCGACGCCATGCTGAAGCAGGCCGGCGCCTTCGCCGCCCACCAGCACCTCGACGACCGCATGATGGACTCCAACGACCTGGAGCGCGAGAAGGGCATCACCATTCTCGCGAAGAACACCGCCGTCAAGTACCACCCCAAGGAGGGTGGCGCACCGATCACGATCAACATCATCGACACCCCCGGCCACGCCGACTTCGGTGGCGAGGTCGAGCGCGGCCTGTCGATGGTCGACGCGGTCGTGCTGCTGGTCGACGCCTCCGAGGGCCCGCTGCCGCAGACCCGGTTCGTGCTCCGCAAGGCGCTGACGGCCAAGCTGCCGGTCATCCTCTGCATCAACAAGACCGACCGCCCGGACTCCCGGATCGACGAGGTCATCAACGAGACCTACGACCTGTTCCTGGACCTCGACGCCACCGAGGACCAGATCGAGTTCCCGATCGTCTACGCCTGTGCGCGTGACGGCGTCGCCTCGATGACCAAGCCGGAGAACGGGACCGTGCCGGCCGACAGCGACTCGCTGGAGCCGTTCTTCTCCACCATCCTGGAGCACGTCCCGGCACCGACCTACGACGAGGACGCGCCGCTCCAGGCCCACGTCACCAACCTGGACGCCGACAACTTCCTCGGCCGTATCGCGCTCTGCCGGGTCGAGCAGGGCGAGCTGCGCAAGGGCCAGCAGGTCGCGTGGATGAAGCGGGACGGCTCGGTCCAGCAGGTCAAGATCACCGAGCTGCTGATGACCGAGGCGCTCACCCGCAAGCCGGCCGAGGTGGCCGGCCCCGGCGACATCTGCGCCGTCGCGGGCATCCCGGAGATCATGATCGGCGAGACCCTGGCCGACCTGGAGAACCCGGTCGCGCTGCCGCTCATCACGGTGGACGAGCCGGCCATCTCGATGGTCATCGGCACCAACACCTCGCCGCTGGTCGGCAAGGGCGGCAAGGGCCACAAGGTCACCGCCCGCATGGTGAAGGACCGCCTGGACCGCGAGCTGATCGGTAACGTCTCGCTCCGCGTGCTGCCGACCGAGCGTCCGGACGCCTGGGAGGTCCAGGGCCGTGGCGAGCTGGCGCTGGCCATCCTGGTCGAGACCATGCGCCGGGAGCTGTTCGAGCTGACCGTCGGCAAGCCGCAGGTCGTCACCAAGGTCATCAACGGCAAGACCCACGAGCCGGTCGAGCGGATGACGATCGACAGCCCCGAGGAGTACCTCGGCGCGATCACCCAGCTGATGGCGACCCGCAAGGGCCGCATGGAGACCATGACGAACCACGGCTCCGGCTGGGTCCGCATGGAGTTCATCGTCCCGTCGCGCGGCCTGATCGGCTTCCGGACCCAGTTCCTGACCGACACCCGTGGCACCGGCATCGCGCACAGCATCTTCGAGGGCCACGAGCCGTGGTTCGGCGAGCTGCGGATGCGCAACAACGGTTCGCTGGTGGCGGACCGCGCGGGCGTCGTGACGCCGTTCGCGATGATGGGCATCCAGGAGCGCGGCACGCTCTTCGTCGAGCCCACCACCGAGGTGTACGAGGGCATGATCGTCGGCGAGAACTCGCGCCAGGACGACATGGACATCAACATCACCAAGGAGAAGAAGCTCACCAACATGCGTGCCGCTTCCTCCGACACCACCGAGAACCTGGTGCCGCCGCGCAAGCTCTCGCTGGAGCAGTCGCTGGAGTTCTGCCGCGAGGACGAGTGCATCGAGGTGACCCCGGAGACCGTGCGTATCCGCAAGGTCGTCCTGGACCAGAAGGAGCGCGGGCGTTCGGCTTCGCGCGCGAAGAAGGCCTGACGCCCGGGTTTAAACAGCCTTTGGCTTGAATCGTTCGCCCCCCTTTCCAGTGGAGAGGGGGGCGAACTTTTTCAACTACTCCAAGTTGTCGACGCGCGTATAAACGGAATAGCGCTTACCACGGCAGGGTGTCCGCTGAGCGAACGTGACAGTCCGTCATTCATGACGACTGTCCGTTTAATGCCTGTCTGGGTATGCCTCATATGTCCGATTTTCGAAACTTACCGACCGTTCATGTGACCTAATTGAGATCGGCAGTGGTCACTTTCGTGTCCGTGCGTGACACATAGTGGGTGCAGTCAGGCTCGGGTCAAGGGTTAACGCGCAGGGGTGCGCGCCGAAACCACGAGCGCGGACGGCACAACGGAAGCGGCGTCAGCCGCCCGCGGTGCTCTCCTCGTTGGAAAGTCGATTTCAGGAGGCATCCCCCATGCGCGGTGCAACCCAGACCAAGTGGATCGTCGCGGCGACCGCTATCGCCCTCGCGGCTACCGCTTGCAGCACCAGCTCGAAGAGCGAAGACAAGGCTTCTTCTGGCGGTGGCAGCATCGCCGTCCAGCTCGGTGAGCCGCAGCACGGTCTGGTTCCGCAGAACACCGCGGAGTCGGAGGGTACCGAGGTCGAGAACGCCCTCTTCGCCGGCCTGGTCGACTACGACTTCAAGACCAACGCCCCGACCCTGCGCGTGGCCGAGTCGATCGAGACCGCCGACAGCAAGGTCTGGACGATCAAGCTGAAGGACGGCTACACCTTCCACAACGGCGAGAAGGTCACCGCCAAGTCCTTCGTCAAGGCGTGGAACTGGGGCGCCAACCAGGACAACGCCGCCGAGGGCCTGCCCTTCTTCGCGAAGATCGAGGGCTCCGACGAGCTGGCCCCGGGCAAGGACAAGAAGCCCACCGCCACCGAGCTCAAGGGCCTGAAGGTCGTCGACGACAAGACCTTCACCGTCACCCTGTCGGCGCCGTTCTCGCAGTTCAAGACCATGCTCGGGTACAACCCGTTCTACCCGCTGCCGGAGGCGTTCTACGCCGACCCGAAGGCCTTCGGCGACAAGCCGATCGGCAACGGCCCGTTCGAGATGGACGGCAGCTGGGAGCACAACAAGCAGATCAAGGTCAAGCGCTACGAGAACTTCCCGGCCTCGGACGGCAAGGCGAAGCTCCAGGGCGTCACCTTCAAGATCTACGACAACCTGGACACCGCGTACAACGACCTGCGCGCCGACAACATCCAGGCCACCGACAAGCTCCCGATCTCGGCCCTGGCGACCGTCAAGAGCGAGTTCGGCGACCGCTACATCTACAAGCCGGAGTCCGGCGTCGGCTACATCGGCTTCCCGATCGCCAGCAACCCGGCCGCCTACGGCAAGCCGGAGATCCGCAAGGCGATCTCGATGGCGATCGACCGCGAGGCGATCACCAAGACCATCTTCTCGGGCACCCGCGTCCCGGCCGACGACTTCGTCAACCCGCTGATCCCGGGCTACCGCAAGGGCGCCATGGGCGACGCGGCGAAGTACGACCCGGCCAAGGCCAAGGAGCTGTGGACCACCGCCGGCGGTGTCCCGAACAACACCATCGAGCTGGGCTACAACGCCGACGGCGGCCACAAGGAGTGGGTCGAGGCCGTCGGCAACCAGCTGAAGAAGAACCTCGGCGTCGAGGTCACCTTCAAGCCGTTCGAGAAGTTCGGCAAGATCCTGGACGCGCTGGGCGCGAAGCAGTACCAGGGTGCCTTCCGCATGGCTTGGTCGATGGACTACCCGTCGATCGAGGACTACCTGCGCCCGATCTTCTCCAAGGTCGCGATCGAGAACGGCTCGAACTACGGCGGTTACGTCAACGACAAGTTCGAGGCGCTGCTGGACCAGGCCGACCAGGCCAAGACCGATGACGAGGCCCTGAAGCTGTACCAGCAGGCCGACGACATCCTGGTCCAGGACCTGCCGTACATCCCGGTGTACACCTACATGTCCTCCGCGGCGTACAGCAAGAAGATCAAGAACTTCGACACCGACGCTCAGGGTCGCATGAACCTGGCCGACGTCGAGCTCGCCGGCTGATCCGGTAGTCAGACGAACGGGGGCGGGAGGACCGGACCACAGTCCGAGTCCTCCCGCCTCCCTTCCTTGTCCGAAAGTGTGGAGGTCTGATGGGCCGCTATGTCATCCGCCGACTGATACAGGCGATCCCTGTCCTGCTCGGTGCGACGCTGCTGATCTATGCGTTGGTCCACTACCTGCCCGGTGACCCGGTGCAGGCGTTGGCCGGCGAGAAGCGAGCCGACCCGATCGTGGCGGACATGATCCGCCAGAAGTACCACCTGAACGACCCCTTCCTGGTCCAGTACTGGAACTACATCTCGGGGGTCTTCCAGGGGGATCTCGGTGAAAGCCTGACCGGTCGCGCTGTGACCGACATGATCAGTGAGGCGTTCCCGTACACCGTCAACCTCGCCCTGGTCGCCTTCATCATGGAAGCGGTCATGGGCGTGCTGGCGGGTGTCATGGCGGCCCTGCGCAAGGGCAAGTTCATCGACCAGCTGGTGCTCATCAGCACGCTGTTCGTGATCTCGATCCCGGTCTTCGTCACCGGCTTCATCCTCCAGCTGGTGCTGGGCGTGAAGCTGAAGAACGACTACGGCATCGACTTCTTCCCGGTCTCCTTCAACGAGGAGGACGGACTGCGGGCGTACCTGCTGCCGGCCTTCGTCCTGGCGTCCACCTCGCTGGCGTACGTCGCCCGTCTGACCCGCACCAGCCTGATGGAGACCATGCGCGCGGACTACGTCCGCACCGCGGTCGCCAAGGGCCTGAAGCGCCGTCGGGTGATCGGCCGTCACGCGCTGCGCAACGCGCTGATCCCGATCGTCACCTTCCTCGGTGCCGACCTGGGCGGTCTGATGGGTGGTGCGGTCATCACCGAGAAGATCTTCAACATGCACGGCATCGGTGGCCTGCTCGCCCAGTCCGTGTACCAGAAGCAGGGCACGGTGATCGTCGGCATGGTCACCCTGCTGGTGATGATCTACCTCATCACCACCCTGCTCGTGGACCTGCTGTACGCCGTGCTCGACCCGAGGATCCGCTATGAGTGAGACGATCACCAAGGGCCCCGAGGCCCAGCCCGAGGACAACAGCCCGAAGGCCGACCCGGCGAAGACGCAGAAGCCGGAGCGCGTCGCCAGTCTCTGGTCGGACGCGCTGGGCGACCTGCGCCGCAACCCGGTCTTCATCATCGGCGCCGTGCTGGTGTTCTTCCTCCTGGTCATCTCCGCGGTGCCCGGGTGGTTCACCGACGGCAGCCCGTTCGACGGCGGCGCCTGCGACCTCGCGAACTCCCTGAAGCGGCCGAGCGCCGAGCACTGGTTCGGCTACGACGTGCAGGGCTGCGACGTCTACACCCGCACGGTGTGGGGTGCGCGCAACTCGATCATCGTCGGTGTCCTGACCACGCTGCTGGTCACCGTCGCCGGCTCCCTCCTCGGCCTGCTGGCCGGCTGGAAGGGCGGCATCGTCGACAGCATCCTGTCGCGCTTCACCGAGATCTTCTTCTCCATCCCGCTGCTCCTCGGCGGCATGCTGATCATGTCGATGCTCGGCAAGGGCAACGCCTACACCGTCTCGCTGGTGATGGCCATCCTCGGCTGGCCGCAGATCTTCCGCATCATGCGGGCCTCGGTGCTGTCCAACAAGCACAACGACTACGTGATGGCGGCCCGTGCGCTGGGTGCCAGCAGCAGCCGGATCACCTTCCGGCACATCGTGCCGAACGCCATCGCCCCGGTCATCGTGATCTCCGCGATCAGCCTGGGCGTCTACATCGGCGCCGAGGCGGCGCTGTCCTACCTCGGCATCGGCGTGCAGTCCCCGGAGATCTCCTGGGGCCTGATGATCAGCGACGCGTCGGTCCGCTTCCTGGCGGCCCCGCACGTCCTGCTCTTCCCGTCGGCCGCGCTGAGCGTCACCGTGCTGGCCTTCATCATGCTCGGCGACGCGGTCCGCGACGCCCTCGACCCGAAGCTCCGCTGAGAGAAGAGGTGACGACCCGATGACCACCGTGATCGAGAAGAACCAGAAGAGCGGCCGCCTTGAGGTTGGCACCCCGCTGCTGGAGGTCAAGGACCTCCACGTGGAGTTCCACACCCGGGACGGCGTCGCCAAGGCCGTGAACGGCGTCAACTACTCCGTGTCCGCCGGTGAGACCCTGGCGGTGCTCGGCGAGTCCGGCTCCGGCAAGTCGGTGACCGCCCAGACCATCATGGGCATCCTCGACATGCCCCCCGGCAAGATCAGCCAGGGCCAGATCCTCTTCCGCGGGCAGGACATGCTCGCGATGAAGGAGGAGGAGCGCCGGCAGATCCGCGGCCAGAAGATCGCGATGATCTTCCAGGACGCGCTCTCCTCGCTGAACCCGGTGATGACCGTCGGTGCCCAGCTCGGCGAGATGTTCCGGGTGCACCGCGGCGCCTCCAAGAAGGAGGCGCGGGAGAAGGCCATCGAGCTGATGGAGCGGGTGCGCATCCCCGCCGCCAAGCAGCGCGTGGGTGACTACCCGCACCAGTTCTCCGGCGGCATGCGTCAGCGCATCATGATCGCCATGGCGCTCTCCATGGAGCCCGACCTGATCATCGCAGACGAGCCCACCACCGCCCTGGACGTCACCGTCCAGGCCCAGGTGATGGACCTGCTCGCCGAGCTCCAGGCCGAGTACAACATGGGCCTGATCCTGATCACCCACGACCTCGGCGTGGTCGCCGACGTCGCGGACAAGATCGCCGTCATGTACGCGGGCCGGATCGTCGAGACCGCCCCGGTGCGCGACCTGTACGCCAACCCGGCGCACCCCTACACCAAGGGCCTGCTCCGCTCCATCCCGCGCCTGGACCAGAAGGGCCAGGAGCTGTACGCGATCAAGGGCCTGCCCCCGAACCTGCTGAAGGTTCCGGCCGGCTGCGCGTTCAACCCCCGCTGTGACGTCGCCACCGACCTGTGCCGCACGGAGATCCCGAAGCTGCACCAGGTGTCCGACAAGGACGGCAAGGAGCTCACCGGCCGCCGCAGCGCGTGCCACCTCTGGAAGGAGACCCTCCATGGCTGAGCCCATCCTGGAGGTCAAGGACCTGGTCAAGCACTACCCGCTGACCCAGGGCATCCTCTTCAAGAAGCAGGTCGGCGCGGTCAAGGCGGTCGACGGCATCTCGTTCGACCTGATGAAGGGCGAGACGCTCGGCATCGTCGGCGAGTCCGGCTGTGGCAAGTCCACGCTGGCCAAGGTGCTGATGAACCTGGAGCGGGCCACCTCCGGCCAGGTCCTGTTCAAGGGCGAGGACATCTCCAAGCTGTCCGGCGCGGCCCTCAAGGCCGTCCGCCGGAACATCCAGATGGTGTTCCAGGACCCGTACACCTCGCTGAACCCGCGCATGACGGTCGGCGACATCATCGGCGAGCCGTTCGAGATCCACCCCGAGGTGGCTCCGAAGGGCGACCGCCGCAAGGCCGTCCAGGACCTCCTGGACGTCGTCGGCCTGAACCCGGAGTACATCAACCGGTACCCGCACCAGTTCTCCGGCGGCCAGCGCCAGCGCATCGGCATCGCCCGCGGCCTCGCGCTCAAGCCCGAGATCATCATCTGCGACGAGCCGGTCTCCGCCCTGGACGTCTCCGTCCAGGCGCAGGTCATCAACCTGCTCGACCAGCTGCAGAGCGAGTTCGAGCTGTCGTACATGTTCATCGCGCACGACCTCTCCATCGTCCGGCACATCTCCGACCGCGTCGGCGTGATGTACCTCGGCAAGATGGTCGAGATCGGTACCGACGAGGAGATCTACGACAACGCCACGCACCCGTACACCCAGGCGCTGCTCTCCGCGGTGCCGGTGCCGGACCCGACGGCGCGCGAGAGCCGTGACCGGATCATCCTGACCGGCGACATCCCCTCGCCGGCCAACCCGCCGTCCGGCTGCCGCTTCCGCACCCGCTGCTGGAAGGCGGAGGACCGCTGCTCCACCGAGGTCCCGCTGCTGGCGGTGCCGGAGGTGCTGAGCGGCCCGGCCAAGCACCAGTCGGCGTGCCACTTCGCCGAGGTGCGGGAGACGGCCGCCGCCGTCTGATCCCGAGCGTTCCCCGGAAGGGCCCGCGGCCGTCGCGCCGCGGGCCCTTCCGGCGTTCCGTCAACTCCTCGTCCCGTCAACTCCTGGTGGGGTCCGCTGCACCCGTCCGGGGGTACCCGACTCGCGCCGCCGCCGGGGCGAGCTTCTCATGGGGTGTGATGCGACACACACCTTGAGGAGGGACCTCCATGCCCGCAGCCACTCGTGCTCGATGGGTCCTCGCCGGCGCGACATCCGTGGCCCTGGTGGCCAGTGGGTGCAGCAGCAGCGGAGGCGGCGGCAGCTCGTCGGACAGCAGCAAGACCTTCAGCTACCAGAGCAGTGAGCCGCAGAACCCGTTGCAGCCGGCGAACGCGAACGAGACCGGTGGCGGTCGCATCATCCAGAACCTCTTCAAGGGGCTGGTGGACTACGACCCCAGCAACGCCACGATCCGGATGCAGGTCGCGGACAGCATCAACACCAGCGACTCGCAGACGTTCAACGTCACGCTGAAGAGCGGCTGGACCTTCCACGACGGCACGCCGGTCAAGTCGAACAACTTCGTGGACGCCTGGAACTGGGCCGCGACCACCACCAACAACCAGATCAACAGCTCCTGGTTCTCCGACATCGAGGGCTACCAGGACGTCCACCCCGCCAGTGGCCAGCCGACCACGACCAAGATGTCCGGCCTGACCGTCGCCGACGACACGCACTTCACCATCAAGCTGAGGAACAAGGTCTCGTACTTCGAGTACAAGCTCGGGTACATCGCCTTCTCCCCGCTGCCGGAGGCCTTCTTCAGCGACCCGACCGGGTACGGGCAGAAGCCGGTGGGCAACGGCCCGTACCAGTTCGTCAGCTGGGACCACAACCAGCAGGTGGTCACCAAGACCTTCCCGAACTACCAGGGCGTCGACAAGCCGAAGAACGGCGGCGTCGTCTTCAAGATGTACAGCACCGCCGAGGCCGCCTACGCGGACCTGCAGTCCAACAACCTGGACGTGATGGACCAGGTGCCGCCGTCCGCGCTGGCGACGTACAAGAACGACCTCGGCGACCGGGCGATCGACTCCCCGCAGGGTGCCATCCAGAACGTCGGCTTCACGCTGTACCAGGCGGACTGGGCCGCGCCGGAGAAGGCCCAGGTCCGTCAGGGCATCTCGATGGCGATCGACCGCGACACCATCACCAAGACGGTGCTCCAGGGGTCGCGCGCGCCCGCCAGTGCCTGGGTCGCCGAAGGAGTCGAGGGGTACAAGGCGGGCCAGTGCGGCGAGTTCTGCACGTTCAACCCGGACAAGGCCAAGCAGCTGATCGCCCAGGGCGGCGGCGTCCCGGGCAACAAGCTGGCCATCACCTACAACGCGGACGGCGGCCACAAGGAGTGGGTCGACGCGGTCTGCAACTCGATCCGGCAGAGCACCGGCGTGGACTGCGTCGGTGACCCGAAGCCCGACTTCAAGACCGCCCGTGCGGCGATCACCGGCCACCAGATCGACGGCATGTTCCGGACCGGCTGGGTGCAGGACTACCCGTTGAACGCCAACTTCCTCGCCGACGTCTACCGCACCGGCGCCGCGTCCAACGACTTCGGCTACAGCAGCGCGCAGTTCGACAAGCTGTCCACCCAGGCGGACCAGGCGGACAGCGTCCAGGCCTCGGTGACCGGCTACCAGCAGGCCGAGACCGTGCTGGCGACCGACATGCCGGCGATCCCGCTCTGGTACTACCGCACCAACTCGGGCTACTCCAACAACGTCCAGAACGTGGCGTTCGACTCCTTCGGCAACCCGGCCTGGACCCAGGTCGAGGTCAAGGGCTGACAGTCACCCGTGCCGGCCCCGCCCTCCCCGCACGGGGGGCGGGGCCCGGGCACTCGGTCCGACGGCCCGCCGCCCCCGGTCACGGGCCGACCAGTCACCCAGTCACCCAGTCACCCAGTCACCTAGTCACCTAGGAAGGAGGCTCGGATGGGAAGTTACGTGCTGCGGCGGGTGCTGCAGATGATCCCGGTGTTCTTCGGCTCCACATTCCTGATCTTCCTGATGGTCTACACGCTGCCGGGCGACCCGGTCGCGGCGCTGTTCGGGGACAAGGCGGCCGACCCGGCGGTGGTGGCCAACCTGAAGCACCGGTACTACCTCGACCAGCCGCTGTGGAAGCAGTACCTGCACTACATGGGCAACCTGTTCCAGGGCGACTTCGGGACGAGCTTCACCGGCCGGTCGGTCACCTCCATCATGGCGGACGCCTTCCCGGTCACCATCCGGCTGGCCCTGATGGCCTTCGCCTTCGAGCTGATCGTGGGGCTGGCGCTGGGCCTGGTCTCCGGCCTCAAGCGCGGCAGCATCCAGGACACCCTGGTGCTGGTCCTGACCCTGGTGGTGATCTCGATCCCGGTGTTCGTGCTCGCGTACATCGCCCAGACGATCTTCGCGACCAACCTGGGCTGGGTCACTCCGACCGTCCAGAACTCCAAGGACCTCTCCCAGCTGATCCTGCCCGCGATCGTGCTGGGCTCGCTCTCCCTCGCGTTCGTTGCCCGGCTCACCCGGACGTCGATCGGGGAGAACCTGCGGGCGGACTACATGCGCACCGCGGTCGCCAAGGGCCTGCCCCGGCGGACCATCATCTCCCGGCACCTGCTGCGCAACTCGCTGATCCCGGTGGTCACCTTCCTGGGCACCGACCTCGGCGCGCTCATGGGCGGCGCGATCGTGACCGAGGGGATCTTCAACGTGCAGGGCATCGGCAACGTCCTGTACCGGGCGATCAACCAGAAGGAGGGTCCCACCGTGGTCGGCATCGTGACCGTCCTGGTGATCGTCTACCTGGTCGCCTCCCTGATCGTCGACCTGCTCTACGCGGTCCTGGACCCGAGGATCCGCTATGCCTGACGTGCACGACGAGAGCTCGTACGAGCGGCACCCCAAGCCCGGCGTCGACCACCTGGACTTCGCCGGCGAGCAGGGCATGGCGGTCGAGCTGGAGACCCTGGTGGAGGGAGACCCGGCCAAGCGGGAGGAGGCCCGGAGCCTCTGGGGCGACGCCTGGCGGGACCTCAGGCGGCGCCCGATCTTCCTGATCTCGGCGCTGCTGATCGTGCTCCTGGTCCTGATGTCGATCTTCCCCTGGGCGTTCACGGACGCCAACCCCCGGAAGTCCGACCTGATTCACGACTTCCTCAAGCGTCCGGACTGGACGGACTTCTTCGGCGCCGGCTGGTTCGGCTACGACGGCCAGGGCCGGTCCATCTACGCCCGGGTGATCTACGGGGCCCGGGCGTCGATCACCGTCGGCATCTTCGTGACCCTGGGGGTCACCGTGCTCGGCGGGCTGACCGGCATGATCGCCGGGTACTTCGGCGGCGCGGTGGATGCCGTGATCTCCCGCATCATCGACATCTTCTTCGGCATTCCGCTGCTGCTCGGCGCGCTGGTCCTGCTGGGAGCCTTCTCCGCCCGCACGGTGTGGAGCGTGGTCATCGCCCTGGCGGTCCTCGGCTGGACGCAGATCGCGCGCGTCATGCGCGGTGCCGTCCTGACCGTCAAACAGTCCGACTACGTGGTGGCCGGGCGGGCGCTCGGCGCGGGCACCGGGCGACTGATGTTCCGGCACATCCTGCCGAACGCGCTCGCCCCGGTGATCGTCGTCGCCACCATCGCCCTGGGCGGCTACATCGCGACCGAGGCCACCCTGAGCTTCCTCGGCATCGGGCTGCAGGACCCGACCATCTCCTGGGGCATCGACATCGCCTCCGCGCAGAAGGTGATCCGGACCGCCCCGTACGTGCTCTTCTTCCCGGCCGCGGCGCTCTCCATCACCGTGCTGGCCTTCATCATGCTGGGCGACGCGGTCCGCGACGCCCTCGACCCGAAGCTTCGCTGAGCGAGGGGACTCATCGTGACCACAGCTGTCGACACCGGCAAGCCGAACCGGGAGGCGCCCTACGAGGGGCCGCTGCTGGACGTCCGCGACCTGCACGTCGAGTTCGTCACCCGGGACGGGGTGGCCAGGGCGGTCAACGGGGTCAACTACAGCGTCCGGGCGGGGGAGACGCTCGCGGTGCTCGGCGAGTCCGGCTCGGGCAAGTCGGTGACCGCGCAGGCGATCATGGGCATCCTGGACATGCCGCCCGCCCGGATCCCCCGGGGCGAGATCCGGTTCCGCGGCCAGGACATGCTCAAGATGGGGAGGGAGGAGCGGCGGAAGGTCCGCGGGCAGAAGATCGCGATGATCTTCCAGGACGCGCTCTCCTCGCTCAACCCCGTGCTCACCGTGGGGTTCCAGCTCGGCGAGATGTTCCGCGCCCACCACAACGCCTCGCGCAAGGAGGCCAAGGGCAAGGCCGTCGAGCTGATGGACCGGGTCCGCATCCCTGCCGCCAAGCAGCGGGTCAACGACTACCCGCACCAGTTCTCGGGCGGCATGCGCCAGCGCATCATGATCGCGATGGCGCTGGCGCTGGAGCCGGACCTGATCATCGCCGACGAGCCCACCACCGCCCTGGACGTCACCGTCCAGGCCCAGGTGATGGACCTGCTGGCCGAGCTCCAGGCCGAGTACCACATGGGCCTGATCCTGATCACCCACGACCTCGGCGTGGTCGCCGACGTCGCCGACAAGATCGCCGTCATGTACGCCGGCCGGATCGTCGAGACGGCGCCCGTGCACGAGCTGTACGCGCGGCCCGCCCACCCGTACACCCGCGGCCTGCTGGACTCCATTCCGCGCCTGGACCAGAAGGGCCAGGAGCTGTACGCGATCAAGGGCCTGCCGCCCAACCTGCTGCGGATCCCGCCGGGTTGTGCCTTCAACCCGCGCTGCCCGCGGGCCCAGCAGATCTGCCGCGGCCAGGTGCCGGAGCTCTTCCCGGTCACCGAGGACGACGGCAGGGAGATGGCCGGGCGGGGCAGCGCCTGCTTCTTCTGGAAGGAGACCCTCCATGACCGCTAACGGGGCCAGCGCGCTGGGGCCGGTGGTGCCGGAGGAGGTCACGTTCGCGCAGGAGGTGCCGGCGGGCGAGCCGATCCTCGAAGTCCGGGACCTGGTCAAGCACTTCCCGCTCACCAAGGGCATCCTCTTCAAGAAGCAGGTCGGCGCGGTGAAGGCGGTGGACGGCGTCTCCTTCGACCTCGTCCAGGGCGAGACGCTCGGCATCGTGGGGGAGTCCGGCTGCGGCAAGTCCACGCTGGCCAAGGTGCTGATGAACCTGGAGCCGGCCACCGGCGGGTCGGTGCGCTACAAGGGGGAGGAGATCTCCCACCTCTCCGGTGCGGGGCTGAAGGCGGTGCGGCGGAACATCCAGATGGTGTTCCAGGACCCGTACACCTCGCTGAACCCGCGGATGACGGTCGGCGACATCATCGGGGAGCCGTTCGAGATCCACCCCGAGGTGGCTCCGAAGGGCGACCGCCGCAAGGCCGTCCAGGACCTCCTGGACGTCGTCGGCCTGAACCCGGAGTACATCAACCGGTACCCGCACCAGTTCTCCGGCGGCCAGCGCCAGCGCATCGGCATCGCCCGCGGCCTCGCGCTCAAGCCCGAGATCATCATCTGTGACGAGCCGGTCTCCGCCCTGGACGTCTCCGTCCAGGCGCAGGTCATCAACCTGCTGGAGCAGCTCCAGGGCGATTTCAACCTCTCGTACATGTTCATCGCGCACGACCTCTCGATCGTCCGGCACATCTCGGACCGGGTCGGCGTGATGTACCTCGGCAAGCTGGTCGAGATCGGCACCGACCTGGAGATCTACGACCACGCGACCCACCCGTACACCCAGGCGCTGCTCTCCGCGGTGCCGGTGCCGGACCCGACGGCGCGCGAGAGCCGCGACCGGATCGTGCTCACCGGGGACGTGCCGTCGCCGGCCAACCCGCCGTCCGGCTGCCGGTTCCGCACCCGCTGCTGGAAGGCGCAGGAGCGCTGCGCGGTGGAGGTGCCGCTGCTGGCCGGGCCCGTGTGGCTGGACGGGCTCGCCCGGCACGACTCGGCGTGTCACTTCGCGGCGGAGCGCGAGAACGAACAGAGCGCGGCGGAGCGCGAGAACGAACAGAGCGCGGCGGAGCGCGAGAACGAACAGAGCGCGGCGGAGCGCGAGAGCGGGCAGAGCGCGGCGGAGCGCGAGAAGGGGCCGGGCGCCGCCGAGCGCGAGAACGGTGAGGGGTCCGCCCCGCCGCCGCCGGAAACCGGTTGACACGGTCGTCCGGATCCCGAACCAGGGCGCGTCCTCCCATCGGAGGGCGCGCCCTTGCGTTGTCCTGCGGAAACGCGGAATTCCCCGACCGAATTTGATCATTACGCTCCGTAAAGCATCGAATACCGGAGAATATTGTTCGTTATCCGGAATCCGGAGTACCGGCCTCCGTGCGCGATATGCAGGAATTTGGCGAGCATTGTCACGACTTGGTCTGAGCATGTAATTGAAAAGAGATGTGACGTGGATTCCGCCGGAGGGGTCGGGTGATCGATAGTTGCTCTGCGCGTATCAGTGGTCACCTCGCCAACTGTGCGGATCGGCCCTGAGATGTCGATCCTCGCCATGTCCGGCACACCGAGTGGCGGGGCGCCGTTCGTTCGTAAGCCCCTAAATCGAGGAGCAGTTGAATGAGGCTCACCAAGACGATGCGTTGGACCGCGCTGGCGGCCTGCACCGCGCTTGCGATCTCCGCGTGCAGCACCGGCAGCGACAAGAAGTCCTCGGACCAGGCGAACGGCGGGGGCAAGAAGGGCGGCTCGATCAGCATCGAGTCGGGTGAGCCGCAGCACGGCCTGGTGCCGCAGAACACGGCGGAGTCCGAGGGGGCCCAGGTCCTCTCGGCGCTCTTCGCCGGCCTCGTCGACTACGACCACAAGGACAACTCGCCGAAGCTGCGGGCCGCCGAGTCCATCGAGACCAGCGACGCCACGACCTGGACGATCAAGCTCAAGGACGGCTACACCTTCCACAACGGCGAGAAGGTCATCGCGCAGAACTTCGTCGACGCCTGGAACTACGGGGCGAACCAGGACAACGCGCAGGAGGGGCTGCCGTTCTTCGACAAGATCCTCGGCTCCGACGAGCTGGCGCCGGGCAAGGACAAGAAGCCCGCCACCGACAAGCTCAAGGGCCTCAAGGTCGTCGACGACAAGACCTTCACGGTCACCCTCAAGGCGCCGTTCTCCCAGTTCAAGACCATGCTCGGCTACACCGCGTTCTACCCGCTGCCGAAGGCGTTCTTCACCGACCCGAAGGCCTTCGAGGACGCGCCGATCGGCAACGGCCCGTTCCAGATGGACGGCAAGTGGGAGCACAACAAGCAGATCAAGGTGAAGCGGTACGAGAACTTCCCGGCGGCCGACGGAAAGGCCAAGCTGGATTCCGTCACCTTCAAGATTTACGACAAGCTGGATACCGCGTACAACGACCTGCGCGCGGACAACATCCAGATCACCAACAAGCTCCCGATCTCGGCGATGTCGACGGTCGCCCAGGAGTTCGGTGACCGCTACATCTACAAGCCGGAATCCGGGGTCGGCTACATCGGCTTCCCGATCTCGACCAATCCGGCGTTCGGGAAGCCCGAGCTCCGGAAGGCGATCTCGATGGCGATCGACCGCGAGGCGATCACCAAGACCATCTTCTCGGGCACCCGCAAGCCCGCCGACGACTTCATCAGCCCGATCATTCCGGGCTACCGGCAGGGCGCGCTCGGCGACGCGGCCAAGTACAACCCGGCGAAGGCGAAGGAGCTCTTCACCCAGGCCGGCGGTCTGCCCGGGAACACCCTGGAGATCGGCTACAACGCGGACGGCGGCCACAAGGAGTGGATCGAGGCGGTCGGCAACCAGCTGAAGAACAACCTCGGCATCGAGGTCACCTTCAAGCCGTTCGAGAAGTTCGGCGCGATCCTCACCGCGCTGGGCGACCACAAGTACTCCGGCGCCTTCCGGATGGCCTGGCAGATGGACTACCCGTCGATCGAGAACTACCTGCGGCCGATCTTCTCCAAGATCGCGATCGACAACGGCTCCAACTACGGCGGCTACGTCAACGAGGACTTCGAGGCCCTGCTGGCCAAGGCCGACAGCGCGAAGAGCGACACCGAGGGCATCAAGCTCTACCAGCAGGCCGACGACATCCTGATCAAGGAACTGCCGTACATCCCGGTGTACACGTACATGACCTCCGGCGCCTACACCAAGGCCGTGAAGAACGTGATCATCGACGCCCAGAACCGCATCGACCTCGCCAACGTCGAACTGGCCTGACCGCGACCCAGCCGACCGGCACGACCTGACGGGTGGCGCGGGTGATCCCCGCGCCGCCCGGCAGCGGCGTGCCCCGAGCCACGAGGAGGCCGCATGGGCCGCTATGTGGTCCGCCGGATCATCCAGGCCATACCGGTGATTCTCGGCGCGACGTTCCTGATCTACGCACTGGTCTTCCTGCTGCCTGGCGATCCCATCACGGCACTGGCCGGTGAGAAGCGGCAGGACCCTGCCGTCGTGGCGGTCCTGCGCGACCGCTACCACCTGGACGACCCGTTCTTCGTCCAGTACTGGGACTACCTGGTCGGTCTGTTCAAGGGCGACTTCGGTGAGGACTACCGCGGCAACCAGGTCGTGGACGTCATGAAGACCGCCTTCCCCTACACCATCAACCTGGCGGTCACCGCCCTGGTGATCGAGATGGCGGTGGGCGTCACCGCGGGTGTGGTCGCCGCCCTGCGGCGCGGCAGGTTCATCGACAACGTGGTGCTGATCTCGACCCTGATGGTCATCTCGATCCCGGTCTTCGTGATCGGCTTCGTGCTCCAGCTGATCCTCGGGGTGAAGCTCAACACCGACTACGGCATCGACTTCTTCCCGGTCTCGTTCAACGAGGACGCGGGCTTCCGGTCCTATCTGCTGCCGGCCTACGTCCTCGCCTCCACCTCGCTGGCGTACGTCGCCCGGCTCACCCGGACCAGCCTGATCGAGGTGATGCGGGCGGACTACGTCCGGACGGCGGTCGCCAAGGGGCTCTCACCGCTGCGGGTGGTGGTCCGGCACGGGCTGCGCAACGCGCTGATCCCGATCGTCACCTTCCTCGGCATGGACCTCGGCGGGCTGATGGGCGGGGCGGTGATCACCGAGGGCATCTTCAACATCCCCGGGGTCGGGCACCAGCTCTTCCAGTCCGTCTACCTGCGCGAACGCACCATCGTGGTGGGCATCGTGAGTGCCCTGGTGCTGGTGTACCTGCTCGCCAACCTGGTGGTCGACCTGATGTACGCCGTCCTGGACCCGAGGATCCGCTATGAGTGAGCCGACGAAGAGCGAGAACACGAGGGCGGCGATCCCGGGGCAGCCCGGCTCCGGGTCGGCCGCGGGCGGGCCGGCCGCCGAGGCCGCCACGGTCACCAAGGACGGGAAGGACGGGAAGGACGGGAAGGACGGCAAGGGCGGCGAACGGGTCGCCAGCCTCTGGACCGACGCCTGGTACGACCTGCGGCGCAACCCGCTGTTCCTGATCGGCGGGTTCCTGGTGCTGTTCATGGTGGCGCTGGCCGTCGCCCCGCAGCTGTTCACCGACGCCGACCCGAGGGCCGGGGGCTTCTGCAACCTGGCCGACTCGCTGAAGCGGCCCAGCGCGGACCACTGGTTCGGCTTCGACGTCCAGGGCTGCGACATCTACACCCGCACGATCTGGGGCGCCCGCAACTCGATCATCGTCGGCATCCTGACCACGACCCTGGTGGTCGCGGTCGGCGGTGCGCTCGGTCTCTGGGCGGGCTGGACCGGCGGGCTCTGGGACAGCACGCTCTCCCGGCTCACCGAGATCTTCTTCGCCATCCCGCTGCTGCTCGGCGGCATGCTGATCATGTCCACCTGGGGCAAGGGCAACGCCTGGACGGTGTCCGCCGTGATGGCCGTGCTCGGCTGGCCGCAGATCTACCGGCTGATGCGCTCGGCGGTGATCTCCAACAAGCACAACGACTACGTGGTCGCGGCCAAGGCGCTCGGCGCCGGCACCGGACGGATCGTCACCCGGCACATCCTGCCGAACGCGGTCGCCCCGGTCATCGTGGTCTCGACGATCAACCTGGGCGTCTACATCGGTGCCGAGGCCGCGCTCTCGTACCTCGGCATCGGCATCCAGTCCCCGGCGATCTCCTGGGGCCTGATGATCAGCGACGCGCAGTCCCGCTTCCTGACCGCCCCCCATGTGCTGCTCTTCCCGGCCGCCGTGCTGAGCATCACCGTGCTGGCGTTCATCATGCTCGGCGACGCGGTCCGCGACGCCCTCGACCCGAAGCTGCGCTGAGGAGGGCCACGGACGATGAGTGACACGACGAGGCTGTCGAAGGACGCGGTACCGCGCCGGAACACGGTGGAGGTGACCGGCGGCGGCAGGGAGAGCCTGGTGCCCGGCACCCCGCTGCTGGAGGTCGACGACCTGCACATCGAGTTCCACACCCGGGACGGCGTGGCCAGGGCCGTCAACGGCGTGAGCTACGCGGTGTCGGCCGGGGAGACGCTCGCGGTGCTCGGCGAGTCCGGTTCGGGCAAGTCGGTGACCGCGCAGGCGATCATGGGCATTCTGGACATGCCGCCCGGGAGGATCACCGCCGGCTCGATCCGGTTCCGCGGCGAGGACCTGCTCACCATGAGCCCCAAGGAGCGCCGGGCGGTGCGCGGGCGGAAGATCGCGATGATCTTCCAGGACGCGCTCTCCTCGCTCAACCCGGTGCTCAGCGTGGGCTACCAGCTCGGCGAGATGTTCCGGGTGCACCAGGGCGCCTCGCGGAAGGAGGCGAAGGAGAAGGCCGTCGAGCTGATGGAGAGGGTGCGCATCCCGGCCGCCAAGCAGCGCGTGGGCGACTACCCGCACCAGTTCTCGGGCGGCATGCGCCAGCGCATCATGATCGCGATGGCGCTGGCGCTGGAGCCGGACCTGATCATCGCGGACGAGCCCACCACCGCCCTGGACGTCACCGTGCAGGCCCAGGTGATGGACCTGCTGGCCGGGCTCCAGGCCGAGTTCAACATGGGCCTGATCCTGATCACCCACGACCTCGGCGTGGTCGCCGACGTCGCGGACAAGATCGCCGTGATGTACGCGGGCCGGATCGTCGAGACGGCGCCGGTGCACGAGCTGTACGCGCGGCCCGCCCACCCGTACACCCGCGGCCTGCTCAACTCGATCCCTCGGCTGGACCAGAAGGGCCAGAACCTCTACGCCATCCAGGGTCTGCCGCCGAGCCTGCTGCGGATCCCCGACGGCTGCGCGTTCAACCCCCGCTGCGACCGGGCGGCGGACCGCTGCCGCACCGAACTCCCGCGGCTGGTACCGGTGCTGGACGCCGACGGGGCCGACCTGCCGGGCCGCCGCAGCGCCTGCCACTTCTGGAAGGAGACCCTCCATGGCTGAGCCCATCCTGGAGGTCCGGGACCTGGTCAAGTACTACCCGCTGACCCAGGGGATCGTCTTCAAGAGGCAGGTCGGCGCGGTGAAGGCGGTGGACGGCGTCTCCTTCGGCCTGGAGAAGGGCGAGACGCTCGGCGTCGTCGGCGAGTCCGGCTGTGGCAAGTCCACGCTGGCCAAGGTGCTGATGAACCTGGAGCGGGCGACCGCCGGCGAGGTCCGGTTCAAGGGCGAGGACATCACCCGGC
>NZ_CP026498.1:5589157-5729856 GCF_002953255.1 Streptomyces sp. CB01881 | reverse complement strand
TCCGGTCCGGTGCGGGGCTGAAGGCGGTGCGGCGGAACATCCAGATGGTGTTCCAGGACCCGTACACCTCGCTGAACCCGCGGATGACGGTCGGCGACATCATCGGGGAGCCGTTCGAGATCCACCCCGAGGTGGCGCCGAAGGGCGACCGCCGCAAGGCCGTCCAGGACCTCCTGGACGTGGTGGGGCTCAATCCGGAGTACATCAACCGGTACCCGCACCAGTTCTCCGGCGGGCAGCGCCAGCGCATCGGCATCGCCCGAGGGCTGGCGCTGAAGCCGGAGGTGATCATCTGTGACGAGCCGGTCTCCGCGCTGGACGTCTCGGTGCAGGCGCAGGTGATCAACCTGCTGGAGCAGCTCCAGAGCGAGTTCCGGCTGTCGTACATGTTCATCGCGCACGACCTCTCGATCGTCCGGCACATCTCGGACCGGGTCGGCGTGATGTACCTCGGCAAGCTGGTCGAGATCGGGACGGAGGACCAGATCTACTCCCACCCGACCCACCCGTACACCCAGGCGCTGCTCTCCGCGGTGCCGGTCCCGGACCCGACCGGGCGCGAGCAGCGCGAGCGCATCCTGCTCAGCGGCGACCTGCCGTCGCCGGCCAACCCGCCGTCCGGCTGCCGGTTCCGCACCCGCTGCTGGAAGGCGGAGGAGCGCTGCTCCACGGAGGTCCCGCTGCTGGCGGTGCCGTCCGCGCTGACCGGGCCGGCCGCGCACGAGTCGGCGTGCCACTTCGCCGAGGTGCGGGACGTGATCGGCGCGGGCTGAGCCGCCCGCCCGGCCGAACCCGGCCGGGCACCGGGGTCCTGCCGACTCCGGTGCCCGGCCCACTACTTGGTGAAGCCGACGTTCTCCCAGACGATGTCGGAGAGGCCCTGTGCGCCGATGTTGGCGAGGTCGGCGCGGGCGCCGTACAGCTGCGGGCGCTGGTAGAGCGGCAGGATGCCGGCCACCTTCCACAGCTCGCCGTCGGCCTGGTTGATGGCCTCGAAGGCGGTGGCGGCGTCGGTCGCCGCCGAGGCCCGGTCGAGGGCGGAGTCGACGGCGGGACTGCCGGCCTGGGACTGGTTGGTGCCGCCGTTCTGGGCGAAGTTGGCCCGGTTGCCGCTGGCCGGGAACGGCGTGCCGAGCAGCGAGTACGCGGCGATGTCGAAGTCGTGCCGGTTGACGTACTTGTCGAAGAAGTCGTTGGCCTTCGCGGGGACGACGGTGACCCTGATCCCGACGTCCCTGAGCATCCGGACGGTGGCGTTGGCCTCGTTCTGGGCCTGGGTGACGCCGGCGGGGATGACCATCCGCAGGCTGAGCTCCTTGCCGTCCTTCTTCCGGACGTCGCCGTCGAGCTTCCAGCCGGCCGCGTCGAGCTTGCGGACGGCGTCGGAGGGGTCGTAGCGGCTGAGGCCGAGGGAGTTGTCCCGGTAGGCGTTCTGGTTGGCCACCAGCAGGTGGCTGTTGAGGGTGACGGCCGGCCAGTCGAGCCCGGCAAGGTCGGTGCGGGTGATGACGTCCCGGTTGATCGCCTGGAACACGGCCTGGCGGACGGCCGGGTCGGTGAGCGCGGGGCTCCTGCTGTTCAGGGTGAACTGGCGGAAGTCGGGCCCGCCGGCGCGGCGGACGGCGGCGCCCTTGGTGCTCTTGATCAGCTGGTAACCGGCCACGTCCGGGCCGTTGTTGAAGAAGTCGACCGTGCCGTCGCCGAAGGCCCCGGCCATGGTGTTGGGGAGCATGGCGTGGAAGACGATCCGGTCCAGCATCGGCTTGTCGCCCCACCAGGCCGGGTCGGCGGCCAGGGTGACGGTCTGCGCCGCCTTGTCCAGCTTCTCGACCTTGAAGGGTCCGGCGGTGACCGGGATCGCGTCCAGGTAGGCGGTGTTGAACAGCTCCGGGGTGGCGAGCCTGCTCGCGGGCAGCAGCGGGGCGTTGGCGGCGCCGTTGAACATGGACTGCCACTCGGAGAACGGCCGCTCGAAGGTCATCACGGCCTGGAACTCGTCCTTGCCCTTCTCGACCGCCGTGACCAGCTCGAAGCCGGTGCTGCTGGAGGCCTTGTAGGCCGGGTCGGTCCCGTTCAGCGCCCGCCAGTTGGCCTCGATGTCGCGCCAGGTGATCGGGGTGCCGTCGGACCACCGGGCCTTCGGGTTGAGCGTCCAGGTGACGACCTGGCGGCCGTCCCGGACCTCGGCGTGGGCGTCCTGCAGGTAGGCCGGGTTGGCGGTCTGGGTGCCGGCCGCGTCGGAGCGGAAGAAGGTCGGCAGCAGCGGCTTGGTGACGGTGATGGTCGAGGACTCGCTGCCGTCGGTGTGGACCGGCGACCACTGGCTGGAGAACTGGGCGATCGCGACGTTCAGGGTGCCGCCCTGGCGCAGGTCGGCACGGTCGTGCGGGTTGACGTCCACGGCGGTGAGCTTGGGCGTCTCCAGCGTGCTCGGGAGGGCCGCGGAGCCCTGGTCGGCGGTGCAGGCGCAGAGCGTCAACGAGAGCGAGACGGCGGTGAGACAGGCGACCAGGGCCGTGCGGCGTGACAGGTGGCGGCGGCCCATGGTGGTTCTCCCGATGCAGATGTGACAGGCGGTGTGCGTGGTGCGGCGTCACATCTTGCTGACCGGGGAGCGGAGTTGTCGAGGGGCGGGCCCGGATCGGGCCCGCCCCTCGGGAAAACGGGTCAGGCGACGGTGAACTTGAAGGTGCGGTCCTTGTCGCCGGTCTTGTCCATCACCGAGGTGATGGCGTCGGCGACGTCCTGCGGGGTGATCGTGGCGGTCTGGCCGTTCTTCTTGACCTTCACCTTGTCGAACACGCCGGCCAGCTGGCCGTTGAGCGCGTCGAGGTCCCACTTGGGCGCGATCTTGCCGGAGGCGTCCGGGACCAGGGTGAGCGTCTTGGGGGCCGTCTTCGGGCCGAAGTCCCAGCTCTTGGCGCCGGCCACGAGGTGGATCCTGCCGTTCACCGCGGACTTCCCGAGGCTGTCCGCGGCGGCCTGCAGGGCCTGCGGGGAGATCTTGGGCTGGGCGGCCGTGACGGTGAGCGCGACGGGCTGCTCGGCCTTGCCCGAGGCGCGGTCGCGGTAGGCCGCCTCGACCTGGTCGACGGCGGAGGCGGAGTCCACCGCCTGGCCGGCCTTGCCGGGCACCACGACCGGCTCGCCGTTGTCGCCGAACTTGACGTAGCCCTCGGTCAGGCCCTGCCCCGAGCCGGCGGCCAGCGTCTCCAGGGCGGCCTTGAGCTTGGCCCGGTCCACCTTGACCTCCGGCGGCACGGCCTTCTCGTCGCCCTTCAGCGAGGTGATCACGTCGACCGGGCTGTACGAGTGCTGGGTGAGCTTGTCCACGGTGGCCGTGGTGTCGAAGCTCAGCCCGGCGACGGCCGGGTCGAGGTCCAGCGTCTGGTCGCCGATCTTCAGCTTGACCGGCTGCTGGCCGGCCTTGCCGACGCTCTCGTCGAGCTGGTGGATCGCCTGGTCGCGGTTGCTGCCGCCGATGTCCGTGCCGAGCACCACGGTGCCCTTGGGGATGTCGGACTGGTTCATCATCAGGCCGGTGCCGTACGCGGCGGCGCCCAGGAAGAGCACACCGCCGACGCCGTAGACGCCGAGCTTGACGAGCTTCTTGCCGGAGCCGCCCCGCTTGGCCTTGGCGGCCTCCGCCTTCGGGGCCGCCGGCTTGGCGGACTCGCCCGGCCGGGGGCCGGGAGCGGGCACCGGGGTGGAGCCGGCCGGGGCCTCGCCGTCCGGGCCGGGGCGGGCGCCCGGGCGCGGCTGGGCCGGGGAGGTGTTGAACGGGTCGGCCGGGGCGGCGGGCTCGCCCTGGCGGCCGGGGGCGCCCGGGAAGAGGCTGCCCGGGGCGGCGCCGCCGTACGGCTCGGCGCCGGCCGGGGGCCGCTGGGCGGCGAACGGGTCGGTGGCGGCCGGGGCGGAGGCGAACAGGCCCGGCTGCGGGCGGCCGTTCTGGGGCCGGTCGTTCTGGGACCGGTCGCGCTGGGGCAGGCCGTTCTGGGACGGGCCGCGCTGGGGCAGGCCGGATATGGCGGCGGGCGGCGCGGTGTCCTCGCGGATCGGCTCGAAGCCGTCGACCGAGGTGTCCTCCGGGTTCGCGGCGCCGGGCGCACCGCCGTCCGGACGACCCTGGCCCTGCGGCTGCGGACGGCCGCCGCCCTGCGGGTTGCGGCGCGGCAGGTCGCGCTTGGGGGCGAAGGGGTCGGCGGGCGCGCCCTGGGCGAACGGGGCGTCCTCGTACACGCCGGCCTCGTCGGCCGGGGTGTCCGGTCCAGCGCCGAACGGCGAGGCGGGCGCACCGGTGGGGCGCGGCGCGGGCGCGGGTGCGGAGGCCTGGGCGGGCAGCGGGCGGCCGCCCTGGCGGGCCGCACCGGGGCCCTGCTGCTGCGAACGGCCGGCGTTCTGCGGGCGCGCGCCGTTCGGGCGGGCCTCGGTGCCGGTGCCGGGCGCTGCGGCCGCGGCCGGTCCGGCGGCGGCCGCAGCCGCAGCGGGGGCGGGCTCGGCGGCCGCGCCCTTCTTCTGGCGCGGCCGGAACCAGGCGCCGGTGGACTCGGACTCCGAGGTGGCCGGCGGGATCTCCCACTCGGGCGGCAGGTTCGGCGGGGTGGCCGTCCGGGGGCTGCCGTCCATCACCCCGAGCACGGGGGAGGACGGGGCGGCCGAGCGGTGCCGGGGGCCGGCCGGATCGGCGGCGGGCGGGTTCTCCTCGCCGGGGCCGTCCTCGTTCTTGACGGTGGAGCGGACCACCACCGGCGGGATCGGACGGGAGCCGGGGATGTTGATCCGGACCCGCGTGGTCAGCGTGGTCTCGGTCTTCGGGGCCTCGTCCTCGTCACCCGGCGCCGAGCCCTCGACGGCACCGGCACCCGCACGGTCGCCGCCGGGGAACCCCGGTGTGCCGTAGGGCGGGGTGCCCGACGGGTAGGCGTCCGGACCCGTGCGCCGAGGCGTCGGGTGGGCGTTCTCAGATTCGCGGCTGCTCAATGCTGCTCTGCTCCGGGTTCGCGGGCGGGCCGTGCGGCGCGACCGCGGGGTTCGTGGGCGCCGGGCCTGGCGGGCGGCGGTCGGGTACGGCGTTCTGCGGCACCACCATACTGGGAAGAACTGGGAGGCGAACCGGTTCGGATAAAACCTGATACGTCCGGTTCCTCCGGTATGAGAGTACGGCCGGGTGGTCCTGACTGCTCGTCGTACGCGGTACGGTACGCGGCCCCGCGGGGCGGTCAGCGCGGGGGGCCGGGCACTCCGGGGAACCAGCTGGTGCGGGTCGGCAGGGTGGCGCAGATCACGCCCAGGATCGATCCGACGAACAGCCAGGCGAGCGACGTGGCATTGGTCCAGAGCACATTGTCACCCTCCGGCCGAGGGACCATCAGGAGCAGCAGGGCGAGGAACCAGCCGGCCGCGGGCAGCGCCGCGCCGAGCCGGGTGCCGGTCACCCGCAGGCCCGCGTAGAAGGTCGCCGCGGTGGCGGCCAGTGCCAGCAGGACTCCCACGGGCGGCCACAAGGCCTGCACAAATGCTCCGCAGACCGACACCGCGATGCCCAGCAGGAAGAACAGGACATAAGCCGCGATCCGCCCGGCCAGCGGGGGCTGGGGCTCCTTCAGGCGCTCGTCCCGGGTGCCGAGGACGGCCGCCGTGACCGACCGGCGGGGCCCCTTCTTGTCGGCGGGCGGCTTCTTGTCGGCGGGTGCCTTCTTGTCGGTGGGCCCGGTCATCGGGTGCTCCCCTCGGCGGTGCGGGCCGCGACGGCGTCGTCCGCGGCGGGGTCGTCCGCGATACCGCCGTCCGCGGTGGTGTCCAGGCCGGCGAAGAGGTCGGTCTCCGGCAGCTGCGGCCCGGCCTGGCCGCGCACCAGCTGGTAGTACTCGGTGGCGACCAGCGGCTGGCCGAGGTTGTTGGAGAGGGCGAACGAGGTGCCGTCCACGGTGATCTGGGTCACGTGCGCGGCCATCGCGGCGGCCTTGCGGGCGGCGTACGCGGCGCCGTCCAGCACGGCCGTGACCACGGCGTCGTCCACCACGCCGGGGACGTCGGCCGGCTGCGCGACTCCGGGGAACCGCGCCTCGGCGGCGGTCCGGGCGAGGCCCTGCGCGAGCACCGAGCGGGGCATCCGGTTCCAGTACACCTTGGCGATCCGCCAGGCCGGGCCGAGCTCGGGCCGGTACGCCGGGTCGGCGGCCAGTTCGTGCGCGCGCATCGCGACCCGGTGCGCCTGGATGTGGTCCGGGTGCCCGTAGCCGCCGTTCTCGTCGTAGGTGACCAGCACCTGCGGCCGCACCTCGCGGACCACCGCGACCAGGTGGCCGGCCGCCTCGTCCACGTCGGCCTGCCAGAAGCAGCCGGGCACGTCGTTGTCGGGGACGCCCATCATCCCGGAGTCGCGGTAGCGGCCCGCTCCGCCCAGGAAACGGAAATCGGCGACGCCGACCGCGCGCATGGCGTCGGTCAGCTCGCCGATCCGGTGCGGGCCGAGGGTGTCGTCCCGGTCCGCCGTGAGGTGGGCCAGCTCCGGCACGATCACCTCGCCGCCCTCGCCGAGGGTGCAGGTCACCAGCGTGACGCCGGCGCCCTCGGCGGCGTACCTGGCCATCGTGGCGCCGTTGCCGATCGACTCGTCGTCGGGGTGGGCGTGGACCAGGAGGAGGCGGCGGCCGGTAGTCATGGGAGGAAGCCTAAGGCGTGTCTGGCGGGGGCCCGGCGGGCGGCCGCGGGGAGTCAGAGCTTCAGGCCGTTGATCATCCCGGCGAGGTTGCTGGTGACCTGGCTGATCGAGGGGGCGATGGAGCTGGACGCCAGGTAGAAGCCCAGGAGCGCACAGACGATCGCGTGCGCGAGCTTCAGGCCGGAGCGGCGGATCAGCACCACCACGATGACCAGCAACAGCATGGCTGCGGAGACGGACAGGGCCATGTCGGCTCACACCCCTTCTCGGGTGCGCCGCCCCTCGGGGGGCGGCGGTCGGGACCGTGGGGACCTTCGGCCGGGTGACCGGGGCCCGGGACGGGGCCGACGATCACTCGCTGGACCAGTCATACCCGATGGGTGAGCGGAGCATTACGTTCAGTGAGTCTGCACACGCCGGGGCGTGGTGGCACGAACGGGGCGCACGGGCCGGTCGGAAGGGGTGTGGGGCCGTTCGGCGCACGCTCGGGGACGATGCTCCGAACGAGTGATCACGATGCACCGGGCGGTGGCACCGGAACGTCATAGGGTCTGGTGCCATGACCTCCCACACCCCTGCGGACACCTTCCCGAGGCAGTACGCGCGCACCCTGCGCTACACCGTCGGCGCTCCCCGGTCGTTCTCCGTCGCATCCGACGGCTCCCGGGTCGTCTTCCTCCGTTCGCGCTCCGGCAGCGACCGCGCCAACCTGCTCTGGACCCTCGACACCGCCACCGGCGAGGAGCGGATCGCCGCCGACCCGGCCGTCCTGCTCGGCGGTGGCGAGGAGGACCTCTCGCCGGCCGAGAAGGCCCGCCGCGAGCGCAGCCGCGAGGGTTCCGCCGGCATCGTCGGCTACGCCCTGGACGGCGCCGGCACCCTGGCCGCCTTCGCCCTGTCCGGCCGGCTCTTCACCGCCGACCTGGTGGCCGGCACCACCACCGAGCTGCCCGCCGAGGGCCCGCTGCTGGACCCGCGGCTCTCCCCGGACGGCACCTTCGTCGCGTACGCCAACACCGCCGGCGAGCTGCGGCTCACCCGTACCGACTCGACCGCCGACTGGGCCTTCGCCGAGCCGGACGGCGCGAACGTGACCTGGGGCCAGGCCGAGTTCATCGCCCAGGAGGAGATGGACCGCGACCGCGGCTTCTGGTGGTCCCCGGACAGCGACCGGCTGCTGGTCGAGCGGGCCGACGACAGCCCGGTGCGCCGCTGGTGGATCGCCGACCCGGCCAACCCCGGCAGCGAGCCCGCCGAGATCGCCTACCCGGCCGCCGGCACCGCCGACGCCGAGGTCGGACTCTGGGTCCTCGGACTGGACGGCACCCGGGCCGAGGTCGACTGGGACCGCGCGGCCTTCCCGTACCTGGCCCGGGTGCACTGGTCGAAGGGCGGCGTGCCGCTGCTGCTCGTCCAGGCCCGCGACCAGCGCAGCCAGCGGATCCTGGGCGTGGACGTGGAGACCGGCGCGACCGAGGTGCTGCACGAGGAGCGCGACGACGCCTGGCTGGAGCTGTTCCCGGGCGTCCCGGCCTGGACGCCGGACGGCAAGCTGGTCCGGATCAGCGACATCGAGGAGGTGCGCGAGGCTCCGCAGAAGGGCGACGGCGGGCGACGGGAGGGCGTCCGGGCGCTGGTGATCGGCGACCAGGCCGTCACCGGGGCCGACCTGCACCTGCGCTCGGTCCTCGCCGTGACGGCCGACGAGGTCTTCTTCACCGCCTCCGGCGGCGCCGGCGAGACCGACCCCGAGCCCGGTTGGATCGCCGTCGGCCGGATCGACCACGACGGCAAGCGGCTCGGCTGGGAGGCCGCCAACGGCCGCCCGTTCACCTCCGTCACCAGCGCCGTGCACGCGGCCGGGATCACCGTCCGGACCACCGCCGAGCCCGACCTGCCCGGCACGCTGGTCCAGGTCGCCCGCGACCTGCCGGAGGGCGTGGTGGTGGACGACATCGCCACCATCGAGTCCTACGCCGAGACCCCGGTGATCACCGCCCGCCCGGTCTTCCGCTTCGCCGGCGAGCGCCGCATCCCCGCCGCGGTCTTCCTGCCCACCGGCTACGACCGGGAGCGGGACGGCCTGCTGCCCGTCCTGATGGACCCGTACGGCGGTCCGCACGGCCAGCGCGTCGTCCAGGCGCACAACCCGCACCTCAACTCCCAGTGGTTCGCCGACCAGGGCTTCGCGGTGATCGTCGCCGACGGGCGCGGCACCCCCGGGCGCGGTCCGGCCTGGGAGAAGTCGATCGCGTTCGACTTCGCCGGAGCCACCCTCGACGACCAGGTGGACGCGCTGCACGCGCTGGCCGGGGAGTTCCCGCTCGACCTCGGCCGGGTCGCCATCCGCGGCTGGTCGTACGGCGGTTACCTCTCCGCGCTCGCCGTGCTGCGCCGCCCGGACGTCTTCCACGCGGCCGTCGCCGGCGCCCCGGTGACCGACTGGGAGCTGTACGACACCCACTACACCGAGCGCTACCTCGGCCACCCCGCCGAGCGGCCCGAGGTGTACGCGGCCAACTCGCTCAGCGGGTACGCGGCCGGGCTGGAGCGCCCGCTGATGATCATTCACGGCCTCGCGGACGACAACGTGGTGGCCGCGCACACCCTGCGGCTCTCCTCCGCCCTGCTCGCGGCCGGCCGCCCGCACACCGTGCTGCCGCTGTCCGGCGTGACGCACATGACCCCGCAGGAGGAGGTCGCGGAGAACCTGCTGCTGCTCCAGGTCGACTTCGTCAGGAAGTCGCTGGGGATCTGACCCCCCGCCCCTGGCGGCCTGCGGCTACGGCGGCCGGTACCCGTGACCCGGGTGCCGGCCGCCGGCATGACATCCGTCATGCCGAAGGCACGACGGCGGGCACTGACGCCGTACCGGGCCGGCGCGGAACCCTGAGGTGGTGCGAACGACACCAGCAGGGGAGAGGACCGGGGCGATGGACACGGAGGTGGCCGCCTTCCGGGGCGTCAGCAAGAACTACGGGCGGGTGCGGGCCGTCGACGGGCTGGACCTGGTGTTGCGGCCGGGGGAGACCGTCGCCCTGCTCGGCCCGAACGGCGCCGGCAAGTCCAGCAGCCTCGACCTGCTGCTCGGCCTGCGCGAGCCGGACCACGGCACCGTCTCGCTGTTCGGCGGCGCCCCCCGCGCGGCGATCGCGGCAGGCCGGGTCGGCGCGATGCTGCAGAGCGGCGGGCTGATGGCCGACGTCAAGGTCCGCGAGCTGGTGAGGCTGGCCTGCGACGTCCACCCGCGCGGCCGGGCCGTCCGGGAGGTGCTGGAGGACGCCGGGATCACCGACCTGGCCGAGCGCCGCGTCGACCGGCTCTCCGGCGGCCAGGAACAGCGGGTCCGCTTCGCCCTGGCGATCGCCGGCGCCAACGACCTGATCGTCCTGGACGAGCCCACCACCGGCATGGACGTCTCCGTCCGGAAGGCGTTCTGGGCGAGCATGCGGGCGCAGGCCGACGCCGGGCGCACGGTGCTGTTCGCCACCCACTACCTGGAGGAGGCGGACTCGATCGCCGACCGCGTCCTCGTCCTGCACCGCGGCCGGCTGATCGCCGACGGCACCTCCGCCGAGATCAAGGCGAAGGCCGGGGCCCGCCGGATCACCTTCGAACTGCACGAGACGGACGGCCCGTTCGACGAGCCGTCGCTGCGCACCCTGCCCGGCACGCTGGCGCTGGACGTCAGCTCCCGGGTGCCGGGGGTGCGGACGGTCCGGATCCGGACCGCGGACGCCGACGCGGGCGTCGCCGGGCTCTACCGGGCGGGCCTGTACCCGCGCGGCCTGGAGGTCACCGGCCTGGGCCTGGAGCAGGCCTTCCTCACCATCACCGGCGAGCAGGACGCCGCCGGCACCAGCGAGCTCACGACGGAGGCCGTGCGATGACCACCCTGATCCGGCTGGAGGTCCTGCGCACCCTGCGCAACAAGAAGTACCTGCTCTTCACGGTCCTCTACCCGGCGCTGATGTACTTCTTCTTCATCCACGCGTACGGCACCGACGCCTCGGCCGGCGGCCTGCCGGTGAAGACCTACTTCATGGTGTCGATGGCCACCTTCGGGGCCGTCGGTTCGGTGCTGACCGGCACCGCGCAGCGGATCTCGCTGGAGCGCCAGAGCGGGTGGACCAGGCAGCTGCGGCTGACCGCGCTGCCCGGCCGCGCGTACACCGTGGCGAAGATCGCCTCCAGCGCGGTGACCACGCTGCCCGCGATCCTGGTGGTGTTCGCGGTCGGCGCAGCCCAGGGCGTGCAGCTGGGCGCGGGGCAGTGGGCCGGCCTGGTGGCGGCGCTCTGGCTGGGGAGCTTCGTCTTCGCGGCGCTCGGGGTGGCGTTCGGCTACGCGGCCGCGCCGGACTCGGTGCAGACCATCGTGATGATCGCCTACATGGCGATGGCGCTCTTCGGCGGGACGTGGTTCCCGGTGACCGGCACGCTGGAGACGGTCGCGCGGTTCAACCCGGTGTACCTGTACAACAGGCTGGCCACCTTCACCCGGCCCGGGGACTCGTTCGACCTGGTCGCGGTGGCCGGACTGACCGGCTTCCTGGTGCTCTTCACCGCCGCCGCGGCCGCGCTGTACCGCCGGGACACCCGGCAGGCATGATGGCGTCCATGTCAGACACGCCCCGCAGCCACCGGTCCGACGAGCAGCCGGAGGCGGAGGCGGGGCGCATGTCGTTCATGAACGTCCCCGGCGCCCCGGTGGAGACCAGGCGTCAGCTGCTGGTCAAGGTCAGCTGGATGCTGCTCTGGATGGTCTACCTGGCCTACCCCGTGGGCGACCTGCTCCAGCACAAGCACACGACGGCCGCCACCGTGGCCGGCTGGGCCGCCCTGGCCGTCTTCGTCGGCGCCTACGTCAGCCTGGTGGTCTTCCGCTCCCGCCCCGGGGCGCCGCCGCGGGCCGCCCAGACGGTGGTGGCGATGATGGCCGTCATCGCGGTCGTCACCGCCTTCGGCCTCGGCACCTCCTGGCTGACGCTGTTCACCTACGCCTCGGTCGCGGTCGCGATCATCGCGCCGCCGCGGTACGGCCTCGCCGGAGTGGGCGTGATGGCCGGGCTCACCGTGGTGGTCGGGCTGCTCAGCCACGCCGACTCCGGGGCGATCCCCACCATCGCGCTCACCGCCTTCCTCTCCGGCGTCGCGATGACCGGGCTCCAGCGGCTGGTCACCACCATGCGGGAGCTGCGCGAGGCCCGGGCCGCCGTCGCCCACCTCGCCGCCTCGGAGGAGCGCCTGCGGCTGGCCCGGGACCTGCACGACCTGCTCGGGCACTCGCTGTCGCTGATCACGCTGAAGAGCGAGCTGGCCGGCCGCCTCATGGACGGCGGCAACGAAGGGGCGGCGCGGGCGCAGGTCGCCGACATCGAGCAGGTGGCCCGGCAGTCGCTGATCGACGTCCGGGAGGCCGTGACCGGGTTCCGCCGGCCCACCCTGCCGGTCGAACTCGCCGCCGCCCGTACGGCGCTGGCGGCCGCACAGGTCCACCTGGAGGCGGCGCCGGAACTGGTCGACGCCTGGCCGGGGCTGGCCCAGGAGGAGGCGGGCGCGCTGGCCTGGGCGCTGCGCGAGGCGGTCACCAACATCGTCCGGCACGGTGACGGCGCCACGCTCTGCACCGTGCGGGGGGACGAGGTGTGGGAGGGCGGCGGCGAGCGGTACGCCGTCCTGGAGATCGCCGACAACGGCGCCGGGCCGGGCAAGTCGGCGCCGGGGAACGGGCTCTCCGGACTGGACGAGCGGCTGGCACTGGTCGGCGGCCGACTGGAGACCGGGCCGGGCGAGCGCGGGAAGGGCTTCCGGCTGCGGGCGCTGGTGCCGCTGCGGGAGGTCTCCAGCCCCGCGGCCAACGCCTCCTAGGCGTCGGGGAGTTCGAGGACGAAGCGGGCGCCGCGCGGGGAGGGGGCGACCCGCAGGGTGCCGCCGTGCCGGGGGGCGATGCCGGCCGCGATGGCCGGCCCGAGGCCGCCCGGCGCCGGCCGTAGCGGTGCCGGTGGAGCAGGAAGCCGCCCGGTGCGGCTTCCTACTCCCCGTGCTCCCCGGCGAGCAGCCCCGGCAGCTTGCGCATGTCGTCGAAGACGACCGTCCCCGGGCCCTCCAGCAGCGCGGCCTCCGTCAGGCCGCCCGCGTAGCCGAAGGCGCGCATGCCGGCCGCGCGGGCGGCCTCGACGCCGGGGCGGCTGTCCTCGACCACCGCGCAGGCCGCCGGGTCGACGCCCATCTGCCGGGCCGCGTACAGGAAGAGGTCCGGTGCGGGCTTGCCGTGGGCGACCTCGGTGGCGCTGTGGATGCGGCCGGCGAAGCGCTCGTAGAGCCCGGTGCGCCCCAGGGTGTGCCGCATCTTCTCGTGCGAGCCGCTGGAGGCGACGCAGGTCGGCAGGGTGATCGCGTCCAGTGCCTCGGGCAGGCCGTCGACGGCCTCCAGCCGGGTGTCCACCTCCTCCCGGTGGAGCTGTTCGAACCGCTGCCACCACAGCGCCGCCGTTTCCGCGCCGAGCCGCTCCTCGATCTGTGCGCTGATCGACGCCTGCGAGCGGCCGATGAACCGCGCGATCACCTCGGCCTCGGTGAGCGGCCAGCCCAGCTCCGCCCCCAGCGCGATCTGGACGCGGGCGGCGATGCGCTCGCTGTCGACGAGGACGCCGTCGCAGTCGAATATGACGAGTTCAATCGGCTTGATCATCCCGGCAGCCTAGGGCCTTTCGTCGAACTCCCGTCGTCCGCCCGGCAGACGGGGGCCGAGGGCGGGGCCGTGCCTCCGGTGTCGGTTCACCCGGGCATGGCGGTCCGGGCCCGCAGTGCCCGGGTGAACCAGCCGAACACCGCGGCCAGGCTCTCCGGCACCGGCCAGCCGTTGATCACCGACAGCAGCTGCCAGTACCGCTCGGCGCGCGGGTCGTCGGCCGTCTCCAGCCGCCGCAGCAGCCAGCGGCGCAGCTCCGCGTCGTCCGGCCGGCCGAAGGTCTCGGCGTACCGCGCGGTGAGGCCGTCCACCACCGCGTCGGCTGCCGCGGACTCCGGGGCGACGCGGGCCGCGAGCGCCGCCCCGACCTGCTCGCGGACGGCCGCCGTGAGCGCGTGGTGCAGCCCGCCGGGGTCGCCCGCGGCGCGTTCGGCGGCCTGGTGCTCCGCCATCCTGTGCACCGAGGCGCGGAACCCGTCGTCCTGGACCAGTTCGCCCAACTCCACCCAGGCCTCGACCTGTGCGGCGCTCGGCTCGTCGGGCAGTTCGGGCATGGCCGCGCGCATCATCGCGACGAACTCCGGGTTGGCGTCCAGGCCGCCGAATACCTCGTCGATGAAGTCGCCGATCAGGCGCCGCCGTTCGGCGTCCGAGAGCTTGGCGAGCTTGTGCATGAGTCTCATCTCCTCTGTTGTCGAGCCGCGTTCGGCCACCGCCCGCAGCACCGCACGCCGCAGCCGGAGCGTGCGGATCTGCACGTCCAGCGCCTCGGCGTGCGCGGCGGCGACCTCCCGCAGCGGTGATTCCCGCTCCAGCACCCGCCGGACGGCGGCGAGGTCGAGCCCCAGCTCGCGCAGTGTCCGTACCAGGTCGAGCCGGGCCAGGGCGTGGACGTCGAAGCGGCGGTAGCCGGCCGGCGTCCGGCCGGCGGGGGGTACGAGGCCCTCGTCGGCGTAGAAGCGGATCGCCTTGACCGTCAGCCCGGTCCGCCGGGCCAACTCGCCGATCGAGTACCGCACGTCGTCGTCCACGGGCCCCACTCTGGCGTCTCCCCCTACCGGAGACTCAAGCGGATTCTCCGGGGCGCATGCGTCCGGCGTCCGGGCGGGCCGCGACCGCGGTGCAGGGCGTGCGCCGGCCGGCCGGTGGGGACGGGCCCGGACACGCTCCGGCCGGTGCCGGTCCGGTAGCGATCTTGTCCCGGGCGGCCGGACGTCCCTAGGCTGACCCGATGGGCCTCTTCGACGCATTGACCGGTACCAGGCACCCCGGCAGCGGTGTCGCCCCGCGTTCCGCCGAGGACGTCCGGGCGGCGCTGCTCGGGCTCAACGGGCCCGACGTGCCCTACGTCGTCCGGAACGCCAACGCCTCCGAGGGCGCCGACCTGGTGGCGGAATGGCGGATCCGGGATCCCGCCTGGCGCACCTTCTTCGCCCGGACCCAGCCGGCCCGGACCGTCACGACCCGGATGCGGCTGGTCCCGGCCAACCACGAGGTCCGTGCCCTCGACGAGCAGTGGGAGGTCACCTGGGTCGGGGACACGCCGAGGCTGACGTCGTCGCGCGAGTACTCCCGCGGGCAGGTGAGGACGGTCTCCCGGGACTGGAAGGTCGACCGCGGGGCCGACGGCCGCCCGCAGGCGACGGAGGTGTCCCGCTGCGACACCGCGGAGCTGAAGGACCTGCTGCAGGAGGCGGTCCTCGGTGCGGGGTGGACCTGGCGCGGAGTGCTCTTCAGGCTGTGACCGGTCTGCTGGGGTCGGTCTGCTGTGACCGGCCTGCGGGCCTGCGGGCCTACCACCCGCGGGCCGGTGCCGGAGCGGTGGCCCGGCACCGGTCCGCCCCGTGCGCTGCCGGGGCCCCGTCGGACACGCTCTAGGGTCGGCTCCCATGAGTGAGATTCAGAGCGGTGCCGCCCCCTCCGTCCGCGTACTGCTGGCGGAGGACCAGGGCATGGTCCGGGAGGCGCTGGCCGCGCTGCTCGGACTGGAGGGGGACATCGACGTCGTGGCGCAGGTGGGCCGGGGCGACGAGGTGGTGGCGGCGGCGATCGCCAACGACGTGCAGGTCGCGGTGCTGGACATCGAGATGCCCGGGATGACCGGCATCGACGCTGCGGCGGCGCTGCGGAAGGAGCGGCCGCAGACCAAGGTGGTGATCGCGACCACCTTCGGCCGGCCCGGCTACCTGCGGCGGGCGATGGAGTCCGGCGCGGACGCCTTCCTGGTGAAGGACGCCCCGGCGTCCGAGCTGGCCGAGGCGATCCGCCGGGTCCTGCGCGGCGAGCGGGTGATCGACCCGGTGCTGGCCGCCGCCGCGCTCGCGGAGGGGGCCAACCCGCTGACCGCCCGCGAGCGGGACGTGCTGGCGGCCGCCGCCGACGGTGCGGTGAACGCGGACATCGCCAAGCGGCTGCACCTCTCCGAGGGGACGGTGCGCAACTACCTGTCGATGGCGATCCAGAAGACCGAGGCCCGTAACCGCACCGAGGCGGTCCGGATCGCCCGCGAGAAGGGCTGGCTGTAGGGGTCGGGCCGTGGGGCCCGGTCCCGGACTCCCGCCCGCCTCCGGGCGGACGACGGGGGTCCGGGGGCGGGCGCTAGTTCAACCGGTGCCGGGCCGCCCGGGCGTCCAGGCGGACGCGGGAGGCGGTGTCCGGGTCGAAGGCGTCCAGGATCTCCGCGTACGCGTCCATCTCAGCCGAGCCGGCGAGGAAGTCGCCGGTGCGGACCAGCAGCTCGGCCCGTTCCAGGCGGAGCTGCGCCGGGTGACGGGGGAGGAGCAGGGCGAGTTCGGTGGCCCAGAGCTGGGTGCGGGCGTGCTCGGGGCGGTCGGCGGCCCAGGCCCGGATGTTGCCGAGCACCCGGTGGACGATGTCCAACGGCTGCGCGGGGGTGAGCAGTTCGGGGGTGAACCGGTGGCCGGTGCGGCCGACCAGGTCGGCCACGTCGTCCAGGTCGAGCAGTCGCCCGCCGTGGAACGGGTCGGCGAAGACGTACTCCTCCTCGCCGCCCGGGCCGCCGACCGCGACGACGAAGTGGCCGGGCAGGGCCACGCCGTGGACGGTCAGCCCGGCCCGCCGGGCGACGGCCGTCCACACCAGCGAGAGCGTGATCGGCAGCCCGCGGCGGCGCCGCAGCACCTCCGGGAGCAGCGAGGACTCCAGCCTCCGGTAGTCGGACTGCCGCCCGTGGAACCGCTCGCGCCCGCCCAGGACGGCGGCCAGCAGCGCCGCGGTCTCCTCCGGCCCGGCCGGCGCGCGCTCGGCGACGGCCTGCCGGACGGCGGCGGCATGCCGTTCGAACGCCGCCTCGCAGGCGGCCAGCAGGGCCTCCAGGGTGGGCGGGTCCGAGGGGTCGTCGGGGTCCGGGGCGGGGCTGTGCTCGGCGGCGGCGAGCAGGCAGAGCAGCACCGGATCGGGATGCTCGGCCCGGGCCTCGGTCCGGAAGCGTGCTCTGCTCTGCTCGGTCACGGTGGCTGCGACGGCTTTCGTACGACGGGCGGACAACAGACGGGCGGACAGGCGGACGGGCGTACGGCGGGCGGGCGGCCCCGGGAGCGTTCTACCCCCGGGGAAGGCGTGCGTAGTGGTAAGTGTGACTGGTCGTGAAGCCAAGTCCGTCATAGAGCGCGATCGCAGCGTCGTTCTCGGCCTCGACCTGGAGGTACGCGCCGGTGGCGCCCTCCTCGGCGGCCCGGGCCGCGAGCACCGCCATCACCGCGGTGGCCAGGCCGGCCCGGCGGGCGTACGGGGCGACCTCGACCGCGCCGAAGCCGGCCCACGGGCCGTCGATGACGCAGCGTCCGATGGCCAGCGGCGGCTGCCCGGGCTCGCCGGGCACGGTGGCGAACCAGACCGACGGGCCGCCGTGGACCACCTGCCGGGCCGCCTCCTCCACCGCCGGGTCGTCCGTCACCCGCCGGTACAGCGACATCCACTCGGTGCCCGCCGTGCGGCTGAGCCGGACGCGGTCCACCGCGGGGCGGGATCCCTGCCGGGCCAGCGGCGCCAGTCCGGCGGCCCGCACCAGGGTCGGCGAGTACGCCGCGCCCAGCCGGTCCAGTTCGGCCCGCAGCTCCTCGGGCGAGCCGGGGGCGCTGACCTCGACCCAGGCCGGCAGCCCGCGCGCCGCGTACCAGTCCTGCACGGCGCTGAGGGCCCCGCCGAGCGGCAGCCCGGGGTCGCCGAGCGCCTGGACGGAGTTGGCCCGCCGGGTGAACCCGGCCGAGGCGCGCAGGGTCCACGCGCCGAGCGGCTCCTGCTCGACGGCGGGCCAGCCGCGGGCGGCGATCCGTTGGAGTTCGGCCGGCGTGGCGGCCGGCAGCGGGGCCCGCCGGGCCGGGAAGAGCGGCACCACCTTGCCGGCGACCAGCAGGTTCTCGTCGAAGGAGACCGGGGCGCCGCTGCGCGGGGCGACCGTCAGCCCACGATCGTCCCAGGATGTGAGAACGCCGATCACATCGCGGAACACCGGCCGATCCTCCGCGATCTCCGCGACACGCCGGACGGAAACCCGTCGTCCCACGTCAGCGCGGTCTATCCGGACCTCGGGACGGTCCTGAGCCGGTCCGCCAGCCGCCATCTGGGCACCTCCTGTGCATTTGCGGTCTCCGACCCGCGATACTAGGGGCGGGCATCGACGACGCCGCGCTCACCCGCGCACGCGAGCAGAACAGAACGGGCCGCAAGGGCCCTTCCGAGGAGGAACGACAGCGTGACCTACGTCATCGCGCAGCCTTGTGTCGACGTCAAGGACAAGGCGTGCATCGAAGAGTGCCCGGTTGACTGCATCTACGAGGGCGAGCGATCGCTCTACATCCACCCGGATGAGTG
This sequence comes from Streptomyces sp. CB01881, assembly GCF_002953255.1. Lineage (GTDB taxonomy): Bacteria > Actinomycetota > Actinomycetes > Streptomycetales > Streptomycetaceae > Kitasatospora. The sequence goes on along the minus strand of NZ_CP026498.1, from coordinate 5,711,668 downwards.
TGTCGACTGTGGCGCTTGCGAGCCGGTCTGCCCGGTCGAGGCGATCTTCTACGAGGACGACACTCCGGAGGAGTGGAAGGACTACTACAAGGCGAACGTCGAGTTCTTCGACGACCTCGGTTCGCCCGGTGGTGCCTCGAAGCTCGGCCTGATCGAGCGTGACCACCCGTTCATCGCCGCTCTGCCGCCGCAGAACGCCGACCACTGACGATCGGTGGCAACAGAGCTGTGAGCACCAACGACAGCACGCACGCGCCGTTCCCGGGCCACCCGGGGGCGGCGCGCCGCGTTTCCGACCTCCTGCCGGTCTTCCCCTGGGACAAGCTGGAGCCGTACAAGCGGACCGCGCTCGCCCACCCCGGCGGCCTCTGCGACTTCTCGGTGGGCACCCCGGTGGACCCGGTCCCCGAGGTGGTCCAGAAGGCGCTGGCCGCCGCGACCGACACGCCCGGCTATCCGACGGTCTGGGGCCCGGTCGAGCTGCGCGAGGCGATCGCCGGCTGGCTGCGCCGCCGGGTCGGCGCCGTGATCGGCCCCGGGGCGGTCCTGCCGACGGTCGGCTCCAAGGAGCTGGTGGCCTGGCTGCCGACCCAGCTCGGCCTCGGCCCGGGCGACCAGGTCGCCTACCCGCGCCTCGCCTACCCGACCTACGAGGTGGGCGCGCGGCTCTGCGGCGCCGAGCCGGTCGAGTACGACTCGGTGGACGAGCTGGACGGCTCGCGGGTGCGCCTGCTCTGGGTCAACTCGCCGTCCAACCCGACCGGCCGGGTGCTCGGCAAGGACGAGCTGCGTCGCGCCGTGGAGTGGGCCCGGGAGCACCGGGTGCTGCTGGTCAGCGACGAGTGCTACCTGGAGCTGGGCTGGGAGGCCGACCCGGCCTCCGTCCTGCACCCGGACGTCTGCGGCGACGGCCACGAGGGCCTGCTGGCCGTGCACTCGCTCTCCAAGCGCTCCAACCTGGCCGGCTACCGCGCCTCCTTCGTGGCGGGCGACCCGGTGGTGGTCAAGGAACTGCTGGAGGTGCGCAAGCACGGCGGCATGATCGTCCCGGCGCCGGTCCAGGCGGCGACGGTCGCGGCGCTCGCGGACGACGCGCACGTGGCCGAGCAGCGCGGGCGGTACGCGGCCCGGCGTTCGGCGCTGCGGGTCGCACTGGAGGCGTACGGCTTCCGGGTGGAGCACTCGGAGGCGAGCCTGTACCTGTGGGCGACCCAGGACCGGCCGTGCTGGGAGACGGTGGCCGAACTGGCCGGGCTGGGCATCCTGGTGGCGCCCGGCGACTTCTACGGGCCGGCCGGCGAGCGGTTCGTGCGGGTCGCGTTCACCGCGACCGACGAGCGGGTCGCGGCCGCCGTGGAGCGGCTGCGCGCCTGACCGCGGGCACGACGAAGGGGGCCGGCGTCCGGGACGGGACGCCGGCCCCCTTCACGTCGCGACGGGGGATCAGCCGATCGGCAGACCGCCGAGGCCACCGCCGCCGAGGCCGCCGAGCAGGCCGGTGGTCGGAGAGAGGCCGGACAGCGGGGAGTTCGGGCCGAGGTCGGCGCCGCCGAGGCGGTTGGCCGAGCCGTGCTCGGCCAGGCCCAGCACGTCGGCGCCGGGCAGGGCGGAGGTGGCCTCGGTCGGCAGCGCCCGGCCCAGCGCGCCGAGCGGCGGCGCGTCGGTGACGGCGTTGGCGCCGGTGAGCGCGCCCGTGCCGGGCAGGCCCTGGGTCAGACCGGCGGTCTGCGAGAGCCCGCCGACCGGGTTGGCGCCGGCCCCGGCGCTGCGGCCGGCCGCGCCCTGGCCGCCGGTGACGGCGTCGCCGAGCTTTCCGGCCGGCGCGGAGGCGACCTTCGGGGTGATCGCGGAGAGCTCGCCGGTGGTGGCGACGGTCTTGTCGACCGGGGCGGTGAGCGAACCGGCCTTCTCGTTGGCCTCGGGGAGCTGGTGGGCGACGATGTTGCCGGTGGCGTCGGAGGCGGCGGGCACGCCCGCGGCGACGGTCGCGGCGCCGGTGTTCCCGGCGGCCCGGCCCAGCTCGTGGGTGGTGTGCTGCAGGGTGGAACCCGCGTCGGTGCTGGTCAGCTGGCCCAGCGGGGCGGCCAGGTCGGACTTGGGCAGCAGGGCGTCGGCGGCGGACGCGGAGCCGGCCGCGGCCAGCGGGGTCGCGCCGGCCGCCACGAGCAGCGCGGCCTGGGCGATCCGGCGCGTGAGGGGGTGAGACATGGGGCTCCTCGAAGGGTCTGGGTCCGTCCCGTCCGCCGGGCGGACGAGGGTATTACCGCTTCAGAAGCCAGAAGGTTTCGGCCGGAGCAAGGAAAAGAACAGGCCGACGATCGGATGGTATGCCCGATGCCGGGGGTGCCGGCCGGCCCGGCGGCGGGGGTGCGCGCACGGCGGGCCAAGGAAGAGACGGTTCTGCACCCCGGGCCGCCGCAACCGACCGCCGTCCACCGGGGTTGACCCGAATCACCCGTCCGGCGGCAACCCGGACACCAGTGCGTCAGCGCGTGGCGGTACCCGTCCCCACGCTCTCGCGGACGTGCGCCGCGCCCTTGCCCCCGCGCTCTCGCGGACGGGCGCCGCGCCCTCGCCGACGGCGCCGCTACGCCTTCGCCGGTCCCGCCAGCGAGACCAGCACCAGCTTGGTCGAGGTGCCGGTCGGCTGGGGCTTCCAGCCGTCCTCGGACTTGGCCTTGCGCCAGATCTTCCCGTCGTACGCGACCGTCTCGATGCCCAGCTGCTGCGCCTGCGCCACCGCCCAGTGCGCCACCGCCCAGCCGTTCTCGCGCTCGGCGTCCGGGCCGGCGTCGGTGCTGGCGGCCGGGTCCGGGGTGAGCGAGACGGCGCTCTCGGCGCCCTTGATGGAGGAGGAGTAGCCGGTGGCCGGCGACACCGTGCGGCCGAACTCGCGGCGCACCCGGTCGCTCAGCACCTGCGCCCGGTCCGGCCGGCCGGCCGGGGTGGCGGAGGCCGCGGCGGCGGGAACGGCCGACGCGGACGCGGCCGCCGAGGCGGTGTCGTCCGGGTCCGGCTCGGCGAAGTCGTGCACCACGCAGTTGAGCGAGGCCGCCTCGCGGCCGGTCAGCGCCGAGGCCAGCAGGGTCGCCTTGGTCTCGTGCTTGGCGTACGCCTGCGGGTAGCCGCTCTTCTGCACCTGCTGGGCCGCGTCGGTCAGCGGCAGCCGGGTGTAGCCGGGGACCTTGACCAGGCCGTCCAGGAACTTGTTGGTCGCGTAGACCGGGTCGCTGATCTGCTGCGCGGTGCCCCAGCCCTGCGAGGGCCGCTGCTGGAACAGGCCGACCGAGTCCCGGTCGCCGCCGGTCAGGTTGCGGATCTTGGACTCCTGCATCGCGGTCGCCAGCGAGATGGTCACCGCCCGGTCCGGGAGGCCGCGGGCGTGGGCCACGGCGGCGATCGTCGCCGCGTTGGCCGCCTGCGGGACTTCGAGCGTGCCCTCGCCGGCCGCCGTCTTCACCCTGCAGCCCTCGGGGGTCAGCAGCTTCTGGTCGCGCAGCCAGAACAGGCCCACGGCGACGACCGCGAGCACCACCAGCCCGATCAGTACCGCGCGCAGCGGCCTGCGGCGCCGCCCGGGCGTCGTGTCGCCGCCCTGCCCGCCGCTCCTCTTCCTGGCCACCGCCGCCCCTCTCCACCGTGCTTTCTGCTCCGACACCGTACCCACTCGGACGGATGTGCGGCGCCCGCGGTTCTCGGATTCGCGGCGGCGCCCGTCCGCGACCACCGCCCCACCTGCCCGCGGTTCACGGCCGCCACGGCCCGCGGGACTAGGCTGGACGACCATGAGCAGCCCGAAGACGCCCCTGGACCTCACCCTCGACGGCGGTGCGCTGACCGCCCGGCTCGTCGACTTCCCGTCGGTCAGCGGCGACGAGCAGGCGCTCGCCGACGCCGTGGAGACCGCCCTGCGGGCCTACCCGCACCTCACCGTCGACCGGTACGGCAACAACGTCGTCGCCCGGACGAACCTGGGCCGCGCCGAACGTGTCCTGCTCGCCGGCCACCTGGACACCGTGCCGATCGCCGACAACGTGCCGTCCTACGTCGAGGGCGACCTGCTCTACGGCTGCGGCACCTCCGACATGAAGTCCGGTGTCGCCGTCCAGCTCCGGCTGGCCGCGACCCTGCCCGAGCCCAACCGGGACCTCACCTACGTCTTCTACGACTGCGAGGAGGTGGAGGCCCACCGCAACGGCCTCGGCCACCTGGCCGAGGAACACCCGGACTGGCTGGCCGCCGACTTCGCCGTGCTGATGGAGCCCAGCGGCGCCACCGTCGAGGGCGGCTGCCAGGGCACCCTGCGGGTGCAGGTCCGGCTGACCGGCGTGCGCGCCCACGCGGCCCGCAGCTGGCTCGGCGACAACGCCATCCACCACGCCGCCGAGGTGCTCACCCGGCTCGCGGCGTACGAGCCCCGCCGGGTGGAGATCGACGGCCTGGAGTACCGCGAGGGCCTCAACGCCGTGCGCATCGACGGCGGCGTGGCCGGCAACGTGATCCCCGACGAGTGCGTGGTGACGGTCAACTTCCGCTACGCGCCGGACCGCACCGAGGCGGACGCCGAGAAGCACGTCCGCGAGGTCTTCGACGGCTTCGAGGTGGCCGTCACCGACTCCGCGCCGGGGGCGCTGCCCGGCCTCGCCCAGCCCGCCGCGCAGGCCTTCCTGGCCGCGACCGGGGGCGTCGCCCGGGCCAAGTTCGGCTGGACCGACGTCGCCCGGTTCAGCGCGCTCGGCGTCCCCGCGGTCAACTACGGCCCCGGCGACCCGAACCTGGCGCACAAGCGCGAGGAGCACTGCTCGCTCACGGCCATCGCCGAGACCGAGGACCGGCTCCGCGCCTGGCTGACCAGCTGACCGGTCCGACGGGCGGACCGGAGGACCGGCAGCTGAACGCCATCTTCCGGTCGCCCAACCGACCTTCCACCGTTGCCTGAAAACCGGGATCAACGGGCGTAGGGTTTCGTCATGACAGGCACTGGAGACGAAAAGCACTACGGTCACGGTCCCGAGCGGGTGGGCGAGCCGCGCCCGAAGAAGGCGTGGCCCGAGAAGCAGAAGGGTCCGGTGCTGGTGCGCCGGGACCAGGTCGGCGAGAGCACGACGGACCAGCGCCTGCTGGACACCACGGGCCCGACCGACTGGCTCCACACCGATCCGTGGCGGGTCCTGCGGATCACCTCGGAGTTCGTCGAGGGCTTCGGCGCGCTCGCCGAACTCCCTCCCGCGATCAGCGTCTTCGGCTCGGCCCGGACGGCGGTCGACTCGCCCGAGTACGCGGCCGGCGTGGCCATCGGCCGGGCGCTGGCCGAGGCCGGCTACGCGGTGATCACCGGCGGCGGTCCCGGGGCGATGGAGGCGGCCAACCGCGGCGCCTCGGACGCCGGCGGCCTGAGCGTCGGCCTCGGCATCGAGCTGCCCTTCGAGCAGGGGCTCAACGAGTTCGTCGACCTCGGGCTGAACTTCCGTTACTTCTTCGTCCGCAAGACGATGTTCGTGAAGTACGCGCAGGGCTTCGTGGTGCTGCCCGGCGGCCTCGGCACGCTGGACGAGCTGTTCGAGGCGCTGACCCTGGTCCAGACGAAGAAGGTCACCCGGTTCCCGGTGATCCTGTTCGGCAGCGAGTACTGGGGCGGCCTGGTCGACTGGCTGAAGAACACGCTGGTCGCGCAGGGCAAGGCGGCCCCGCACGACCTGGAGCTGTTCCACATCACCGACGACATCGACGAGGTCATGAAGATCCTCGCCGACGCCCGCCGGCCGGTGAACGAGATCTAGGGGCGCCCCTGGCACCGCCCAGGGCGTTACGCCAGCCCCCGGCGGGCCACCGCCGGGGGGCGGGTGCCCCGGATCGAGGCGACCATGTCCAGCACCTGCCGGGTCTGCGCCACCTGGTGCACCCGGTAGACCTGCGCGCCCAGCCAGGCCGAGACGGCGGTGGTGGCCAGGGTGCCGAGCAGCCGCTCGTTCACCGGCTTGTCCAGCGTCTCGCCGACGAAGTCCTTGTTGGAGAGCGAGACCAGCACCGGGAACCCGGTCGCGGTCATCTCCGGCAGCCGCCGGGTCGCCTCCAGCGAGTGCCGGGTGTTCTTGCCGAAGTCGTGCCCCGGGTCGATGATCACCGCGTCCCGCCGCACGCCCAGCTCCACCGCGCGCTCGGCCAGCCCGACCGTCACCCGCAGGATGTCCGCCATCACGTCCTCGTAGCCGACCCGGTGCGGCCGGGTACGCGGCTCGGCACCGCCCGCGTGGGTGCAGACCAGGCCGACGTCGTGCCGGGCGGCCACCTCGGCGAGCTTCGGGTCCACCCCGCCCCAGGCGTCGTTCAGCAGGTCCGCGCCGGCCTCGCAGACCGCCTCGCCGACCTCGTGCCGCCAGGTGTCCACGCTGATCACGGCCTCCGGGTGGCGCTTGCGCAGCTCCGCCACGAACGGCACGGTGCGGCGCAGCTCCTCCTCGACCGTCACCTCGTCGCCCGGCCCGGCCTTCACCCCGCCGATGTCCAGGATCGCGGCGCCCTCGGCGACCGCGCGGTCGGCGGCGGCGAACGCGGCCTCGTCGGCGAAGGTGGCCCCCTTGTCGAAGAACGAGTCGGGCGTGCGGTTGACGATCGCCATGATCACAAGCTCGTCGTCACCGAATTCCCGTGGTCCCAGGCGCAGTGCCACCGATGTCTCCTCCACAGCTGCTGCGGGTGCGATGATGGCCCCCGGCCTCTCGGGAACCATGCTGTCATGATCGGACAGACGGGCACCCGTACCGGGGGCCGACCGGAAATTTCGGGAGGACAGCACGTGTTCTGGGTGATCGTGGTGGCCATGGCCGTGGTGGTCGGCGGCGCCGCGCTGGTGGCGCTCGGCGGGGGCGGCTCGCTGCCGGAGGCGGTACAGGACCGGATCGCCGCCAGGCTTCCGCAGGACCGTCCGCTGAGCCAGGACGACGTGGACGGCATCAGGCTGCCGATGGCCGTCCGCGGCTACCGGATGGACGAGGTGGACGACGTCCTCGACCGCCTGGGCGCCGAACTCGCCTACCGGGACGCCCGGATCGCGGAGCTGGAGGCCGTCGCGGCGGTGCGCGGCGCCGTCGAGGCGACCGGCGGCCCGGAGTCCGGCGCCGAACCGCTCCCCGGCCTGGAGGAGTTCGCCAAGGTGGTCGAGCCCGCGAGCCTCACCAAGCACCCCGAGGACGTGAAGCCGGCGGCGGACCAGTGAGCGCGGACGGCGCCCCGGTCGGCCCGGACGGGCTGCGCCGCTGCGCCTGGGGCGACTCGACGGACGACTACCGGGTCTACCACGACACCGAGTGGGGCCGCCCGGTGCACGGCGACGACCCGCTGTTCGAGCGGGTCTGCCTGGAGGCCTTCCAGTCCGGGCTGTCCTGGCTCACCATCCTGCGCCGCCGCGAGGGCTTCCGTGCCGCCTTCGCCGGCTTCGAGATCGCCAAGGTCGCCGAGTTCGGCCCGGCGGACGTCGAGCGGCTGCTCGGCGACACCGGCATCATCCGCAACCGCGCCAAGATCGAGGCGGCCGTGGCCAACGCCAGGGCCGCCCTCGAACTCGACGGCGGCCTGGACGCGTTGATCTGGCAGTACGCCGGCGACCCGGACCGGCCGGCTCCCCGCACGCCGGACGAGGTGCCGGCCGTCACGCCCGAGTCGGCGGCCCTGGCGAAGGCGCTCAAGAAGGCCGGTTTCCGCTTCGTCGGCCCGACCACCGCGTACGCGCTGATGCAGGCCTGCGGCCTGGTCGACGACCACCTGGCGGACTGCCACGTCCGCCAGGCCGTCGACGGCCGCCGGGGCGCCGGGGAGGCCCGGAAGTCCTGACGGCCCGGAGCCCCGGAGCCCCGGAGCCCCGGGCCCTGGGAGGCTGGAGGGCCCGGAGCCCTAGCGGCCCAGGTACTTCGGCTTCTCCTTGGCGATGAACGCGCGGACCGCGATCCGGTGGTCCTCGCTCTCGCCCGCCATGGTCTGGAGCTCGTCCTCCTTGTCGAGCAGCTCGTCCAGCGAGTGCGAGGCGCCGTACGCCAGCGACTCCTTGATCGCGCCGAGCGCCACCGTCGGGCCGTCGGCCAGCTCCTTGGCGAAGACCCGCGCGGTGGCGGCCAGCTCGGCGGCCGGGACGACCTTGGTGGCCAGGCCCAGCTCCATCGCCTCGGTGGCCTTGACCGTGCGCGGCAGCATCAGCAGCTCGGTCGCCTTGGCGTGCCCGACCAGCCGGGGCAGTGTCCAGGAGGCGCCCGAGTCGGCGGTCAGCGCGATCCCGGCGAAGGCGGTGTTGAAGCCTGCCGTGTCCGAGATGATCCGGAAGTCGCAGGCGAAGGCCAGCGAGGCGCCCGCGCCCGCGGCCACGCCGCCGACGGCCGCGACGGTCGGCTTGCGCATCCCGGCCAGCGCCCGCACCAGCGGGTTGTAGTGCTCGGCGACGGTCTTCAGCGCGCCCTCGCCGGTCTCCTCGGCACGCTTCAGCAGTCCGAGGTGCTCCTTGAGGTCCTGCCCGACGCAGAAGGCCCGTTCGCCGGCCCCGGTCAGCAGCACCGCCCGCACCGCCGGGTCCCCGGCCGCGGCGGTCACGGTGTCCCGCAGCGCCACCTTGGTCGCGACGTCCAGGGCGTTCATCGCCTCGGGACGGTTGATGGTGATGACGGCCAGGCCGCCGTCGAGCTCGTACAGCACGGAATCGGACATGGGCGAGGGGCTCCCTTGTGATCGTCACGGGTCGGTCCTGTGTCAGGATGCCGGAGCACGCGGCCGGGTGGGGAGTGTGAGGTATCGCACCTTCCGGTGACGTACGGACCGGCGCCGCGCCGGGGCTTATGGCGGGAAATGTGCCGCTTGGGGCCGGTCCGGCCCTGGTTGCACCGAGAGTGATGTTGGTCATCAGGCCGTGGCATGCGGGATAATGGCTTCCGATCAATGCGTTCGATACCGGCGGTGGACGGACTGCCGGTGCGTAGCTGAGCGGTTGCAGGAAGGGGAACGAGCATGGCGGCCATGAAGCCGCGGACGGGTGACGGCCCGCTCGAAGTCACCAAAGAGGGGCGGGGCATCATCATGCGCGTTCCGCTCGAAGGCGGCGGACGCCTTGTGGTGGAGCTCACGCCTGACGAGGCCGACGCCCTCGGCGAGGCCCTGAAGAAGGCCTGCGGCTGACCGCAGCGGGTGCTCGCCATCTCCTTGAGATGTGCTGCCGGGCCCGGGTACGACGACCTCGTCGGCCCGGGCTCTGTGGTTTCCGGGCCTGCGTGCTTCCCGGGCCTGCGCGACCCGGGGCCGCGGCCGGACCACCCGGACGGCCCGGGCCCTAGCGCTTCACCGCGCAGAGCAGCCCGTCCGAGACCGGCAGCAGCGCCGGCAGCAGCGACTCGCTCTCCCGGACGTCCCGCACGAGGTCCCGCACCGCGTGGGTCTGCGGGTCCTGGAGCTCCGGCTCGGCCAGCCGGCCCTCCTGGAAGACGCCCTCGAAGCAGACCATGCCGCCCGGCCGCAGCAGCCGCATCGACTCCGACAAGTACTCCCGGGACTCCGCCGGGTCCCCGTCGCAGAACACCAGGTCGTACTGGCCGTCCGCGAGCCGGGGCAGCACCTCCAGCGCCCGGCCCGGTATGAACCGCGACCGGTTGGCCGCGAACCCGGCCGCCTGGTACGCCTCCCGGGCCAGCTGCTGGCGGACCGGTTCGGAGTCCACGGTGGTGAGCACGCCGTCCGGCCGCATCCCGCGCAGCAGGTAGACCCCGGAGACGCCCGTGCCGGTGCCGATCTCGGCCACCGCCTTGGCGTCCAGCGCGGCGGCCAGCAGGCGCAGGCAGGCCCCGCCGCTCGGTCCGATCGCCTTGATGCCGGTCCGCGCGGACTGTGCCCGGGCGTACGTCAGCACCGCATCCTCGCCGACGTAGGTGTCGGCGAGGGCCACGCGGGCGGGCCCGAACTCGCTGATGGCTGCCTCTTTCGGAGCCCCGGGCGGTGCCCGGCGCGGAGCGGATGTCGAAGCGGATGTCGATATTTCCTGCCACAGATTACTGGCCGGGCGGGAACCGCGTACGGCGGCGGGCCGTTGGGTGGGACAGGGACCGGGCGAGCCGACGCCCCCGGGCCCGTGATCCGGCTTGACGGCCCCGGGCACTTTTATCCGGGCTTGACGGGTGAGGTGGATATGGTGGTGGCCCTGCTGGGCAGAAGAGCCGACCGAGGAGGTGTGGCCGAGGGCGACGTCCCCGTGCGGCGGCACGTCCGCAGCACCACGTCGGTCCGTACGCCGAAGCCCGTGATGAACCAGCCTGCGCACTCCCCCCTGGACCAGCCGGCCGCCGCGACGCCGGCCGCCGGTACCACCGAGGCCCCCGCCGCCCTCGCGAGCTTCGCCGAGGGTCCCGACGCGCAGACCTGGACTCCGCCCACGTGGGAGGAGATCGTCGAGGCCCACAGCGCCCGCGTCTACCGCCTCGCGTACCGCCTGACGGGCAACCAGCACGACGCCGAGGACCTCACCCAGGAGGTCTTCGTCCGGGTGTTCCGTTCGCTGTCGACCTACACCCCCGGCACGTTCGAGGGCTGGTTGCACCGGATCACCACCAACCTCTTCCTGGACATGGTCCGCCGCCGTCAGCGCATCCGCTTCGACGCGCTCGGCGAGGACGCGGCGGAGCGCCTGGCCAGCCGCGAGCCCAGCCCGGCCCAGCACTTCAGCGACACCCACTTCGACGCCGACGTCCAGCAGGCGCTGGACACCCTGGCCCCCGAGTTCCGCGCCGCCGTGGTGCTCTGCGACATCGAGGGCCTCTCCTACGAGGAGATCGCGGCCACGCTCGGCGTCAAGCTCGGCACCGTCCGCAGCCGGATCCACCGTGGCCGCTCGCACCTGCGTGCCGCGCTCAAGCACCGCGCCCCCGGCGCGGCCCCCGGCCGTGAGCGCCGGGGCGGCTCCGAGGAGCCGGTGCCGGTGGGCGCCGTCGCCGGGGAGGCCCCCGGAGTGCCGGGCGGGCGCGGGCGGAGGCGATCGTGAGCGGAACCGGCCGGCCGGGGCCGGACGCGACCGGCAGGCCCACCGGCCGCCGGAGCGGCTGGCCCCAGCTGGGCCGCCGCGGCCAGGACGGCTCCGACGCCCCCGTGCCGCCGGCCGCCGCGCTGCCGGGCGAGCCCGCGCTGCGCGCGGTCGCCGTCCGGCCCGCCGAGCCCGTCGAGGAGCACCATCTCGGGGAGCGGCTCTCCGCCTTCGTCGACGGCGAGCTCGGCCACGACTCGCGCGACCGCGTCCAGGCCCACCTGGCGACCTGTCCGCAGTGCCTCGCCGAGGCCGACGAGGGCCGCGCGGTCAAGCACCTGCTGACCCGTACCGACACCCCCGGCCCGTCCTCCGGCCTGATGGCCCGGCTGATGGCCGTCGGAGCGCTCCCGGACGACCTCCCCGGCGACCGCTCCCCGACGGCCGACCGGCCGCGCCGGGACGACGACGACCTGCCCGGCGGCGGCCTCCCCGCGGCCGGGGGCACGCTCGGCGGCAGCCGGCTGAACGGCGGCTCCTTCGGCCGCGGCGCCGGCGCCTCCTTCGGCGCGGGCGCGCTCGGCGCCGACGCGCCGGTGCCGGGGATCGACCCGAGGGCGTTCGGGCGCGGCGGCTCGGTGCTGCGCCCGCTGATGGGGCGGCGGGCCGCCCGCCCCGAGGCCTCCGCCCACACCGGTCCGGCCGCGGCCGCCGCGGGCCCCGCCGTGGCCCGGCAGGCCCCGCCGCGCGGGCGCCGCTTCGTCTTCGCCGCCGCGGGTGCCTTCTCGGTCGCCGCGGTGACGCTCGGCGGGGTCGGCGGCTTCACCGCGCAGAGCGAGGACCAGCACGGCACCACGGTCAGTCCTCCCGGCGGCACCGGCCGCAGCGGCGGGCTCGTCCCGATGACCGCGCAGATCCCGGTGGACTTCCCGGTCCGCCCGGTGGCGGCCACCCGCAGCGCGCAGCCGCTCCCCGGGCCGGACCGCACCCCCAGCTCCGGTCTGGCCGGCCTGCACCACGAGAACCGTTAGGGGTTCCCGGCACACCCGGAGCGCATCCTGTCGCCCCGGCCCCGGCCATCGGCGGCTCTTCACCGCGGCTTCATCACACTGTGGGCCGCGAAACCGCCGGTGGCCATTACGCTGTTAGGAACCGTTGTCCGACGAGCTGAGGGAGCTTAGGTGTTCAGCGACGTAGGCGGAATGGAGGTCCTGACCCTGGTCATCATGGCCATTGTGATCTTCGGTCCGGACAAGTTGCCGAAGCTGATCCAGGACACCATGGGCTTCATCCGCAAGATCCGGTCCTTCGCCGACAACGCGAAGGAGGACATCCGCAGCGAGCTGGGCCCCGAGTTCAAGGACTTCGAGTTCGAGGACCTCCACCCCAAGACCTTCGTCCGCAAGCAGCTCATGGGCGGCAACGAGGACCCGCTGGGCCTCAAGGAGATGCGGGACGGCCTCGACATCCGCTCGGTGCTGGACGACAAGCCCGCCGCCACGGTGAACGGCCACGGCCGCACCGGCACGGTCAGCATGGACAAGTCCTCCGCAGCCGCTCCGGCGGCCGCCTCCGCGGGTGCTCCGCTCCAGCCCGGCGAGCGCCCCCCGTTCGACCCCGACGCCACCTGAGCCGTCACCCGGCCGCCCGCCGGGCCTCCCTCCGGCGACACCACCGCCCCGCCCGGCCGCACGGCTGAACGGGGCGGTGGCGTTCGCGCCGCTATTGTGCTGATTGTCCCCGCTGTGCCGTCGGTCACTTCCGGTCCCCTGCGGACCGAAGACGCACGGCGGAGACGTCGCGGTACGCCACGATGGGAGCGCGCTGCGGCAGGGATACGTAGGTTGAGGAGGCCCGGGGATGGACGCGACGAGTCATGCGGTGGGGACGGCCACGGCCGGTGGCCGGGTGGTCGGCGGCCAGGCCGGCCCGGCGGACCCGCTGGTGCCCTACCTGTCGGCGGACTTCCCCTGGTACGGCCTGGACGACGGCTGGACCGGCCGTCGCTACCTGGTGCAGGCCGGCGCCGGGGGCCCGCGGGCCGGCGCGGGCGGCAGCGTCGACTACGGCACGCTCGGCCACGGCGAGGAGCCGGCCAGGCAGTACGAGCCGCGCGACGTGCGCAGGTTCGCCGTCGTCGTCACGGTCGCCCGCCGGGAGAGCCGCCGCAGCGCCGACAACACCGGCACCCTGGAGGCGACGTCCGCCTCCTCCGCGGCCTGGCTGGCCGGCTCCGGACTGCTCGCCTCGACCTGGCCCGGCCAGCTGGACCGCGCGCTGCGCCAGGACTGGCTCGACCAGCAGTCCGCGCTCGCCTGGGACCTCGCCGACGACCTGGCCGGCCCCGGCTGGTCCACCCTCAGCCTGCCGGTGAACGGCCTGCCGCAGCCCTTCCGCTACCGCGAGTCGGAGTACGGCTGGGTGCTCGCCGGCGAGGCCCCAGGCGTCCTGCTCGGCGCCTACGGCCGCGGCGTCAGCGCCTACGGCGCGGGCTTCTCGACCGTCCCCGACCTCACCGCCTACACCCGCCCCTGAGCCCGGCCGTCACCGGCCCGAGGCCGGCCCCCAACGGCGCGACGGGCCGGACGGTTCTCCACCGTCCGGCCCGTCGCCCGTTCCGTCCGGGGCTGGTGTCCGTCAGAACTTGTTCTTCGGGGTGAGCCCCAGGGAGAGGCCGGAGAGGCCGCGCTGGCGGCCGCCGAGCTTGCCGGCGACGGCGCGCAGCGCGGCGCCGGCCGGGGAGTCGGGGGCGGCGAGCACGACGGGGCGGCCGTCGTCGCCGCCCTCGCGCAGGCGGACGTCGATGGGGATCGAGCCGAGCACCGGGACGGTGGCGCCGACGGTCCGGGTGAGCGCGTCGGCGACGGTCTGGCCGCCGCCGGTGCCGAACACGTCGATCATCTCGTCGCAGTGCGGGCAGGGCATGCCGGACATGTTCTCGATCACGCCGACGATCTTCTGGTGGGTCTGCACCGCGATGGTGCCGGCCCGCTCGGCCACCTCGGCCGCGGCCATCTGCGGGGTGGTGACGATCAGGATCTCGGCGTTGGGGACGAGCTGGGCCACCGAGATCGCGATGTCGCCGGTGCCGGGCGGCAGGTCCAGCAGCAGGACGTCGAGGTCGCCCCAGTACACGTCGGCGAGGAACTGCTGGAGCGCGCGGTGCAGCATCGGGCCGCGCCAGACCACGGGGGCGTTGCCCGGGGTGAACATGCCGATCGAGATGACCTTCACGCCGTTCGCCTGCGGCGGCATGATCATGTCCTGGACCTGGGTGGGCCGGCCCTCGACGCCCAGCATCCGCGGCACGCTGTGGCCGTAGATGTCGGCGTCCACCACGGCGACCTTCAGGCCGTCCGCGGCCATCGCGGCCGCCAGGTTCACCGTCACCGAGGACTTGCCGACGCCGCCCTTGCCGGAGGCGACCGCGTAGACGCGGGTCAGCGTGCCGGGCTTGGCGAACGGGATCTCGCGCTCGGGGGCGCCGCCGCGCAGCAGCTGGGAGAGCTCCTTGCGCTGCTCGTCGCTCATCACGTCGAGCTCCACCTCGACCCCGGTCACACCGGGGACCCTGCCGACCGCCTCGCGGACGCGGGTGACGATGGTGTCGCGCATGGGGCAGCCGGAGACCGTCAGGTAGACCGCGACGCGCACCGCGCCGCCCTCGGCGATCTCGACCGATTTCACCATGCCGATCTCGGTGATCGGGCGGTTGATCTCCGGGTCGTTGACGGTCGCCAGCGCCTGGCGTACGGACTCCTCCGTTACGCCGGCCGCGACCTCTGTCTCGTTGGCCATGCCTTGATGGTACGGCTCCGGGCGTACCACTTAACCCGGCGGTAGCGTGCCGCCGGTCACAGCACCTCGGAGGTGTCCCGGCGCTCGTCGATCTCCTTGAGCAGGGACTGGAGTTCGGAGCGGAGGAAGTCGCGGGTGGCGACCTCGCCCAGGCCCTGGCGCAGGGCGGCCACCTCGCGGGTCAGGTACTCGGTGTCGGCGATGTTGCGGTCGCTGCGGGCGCGGTCCTGCTCCATGTTGACGCGGTCCCGGTCGTCCTGGCGGTTCTGCGCCAGCAGGATCAGCGGCGCCGCGTACGAGGCCTGGAGCGAGAGCACCAGGGTGAGGAAGATGAACGGGTAGTCGTCGAAGTGCACGTCGTCCGGGAGCAGGGTGTTCCAGCCCACCCAGACGACCACCACGATCGTCATCCAGACGATGAAGCGCCCGGTGCCGAGGAAGCGCGCGATCCGCTCGGAGAGCTTGCCGAAGGCCTCCGGGTCGTACGTCGGCAGGGTGATCAGGCCCGGGCGGGTGGTGCGCGGCTGGTCGAGCCGGGTGCGGCCGCTTCCGGTGGTGGCGGGCTCGGTGCGCTGGGTGCGGCCGCGTTCACGGGCGCGCACCTCGCGCAGCTGGCGCAGCTCGCCCTGGAGGCGCTGGCGGGGCGTGTCCTCCCGACGGCCCTTGCGGTCAGCGTCCACCGGCGGTCGCCTCTCTCTCGTCGGCAGGCCCGTGCAGGGCGGCCTCGCGCCAGTCCTCGGGCAGCAGGTGGTCGAGGACGTCGTCGACGGTCACCGCGCCGACCAGGTGGTCGGCCTCGTCGACCACGGGGGCGGCGACCATGTTGTACGTCGCCAGGTAACTGGTGATCAGCGGCAGCGGGGTGTCCGGCGGCAGCGGGTCCAGGTCGTCGTCCACCAGTGAGCCGACCAGGGTGTACGGGGGCTCGCGGAGCAGCCGCTGGAAGTGCACGGTGCCCAGGTACTTGCCGGTCGGGGTCTCGTTCGGCGGGCGGCAGACGAAGACCTGGGCGGCCAGGGCCGGCTTGTTGTCGGCGACCCGCACGCGGGCCAGTGCCTCGGCCACGGTGGCGTCCGGCTCCAGGACGATCGGCTCGGTGGTCATCAGACCGCCGGCGGTGTTCTCCTCGTACTTCAGCAGGCGGCGGACCGGCTCGGCCTCGTCCGGCTCCATCAGCTGGAGCAGCCGCTCGGCCTCGTCGCCGGGCAGTTCGGAGAGCAGGTCGGCGGCGTCGTCCGGGTCCATCGCCTCCAGGACGTCCGCGGCCCGTTCGTCCTTCAGCTTGCCGATGATCTCGACCTGGTCGTCCTCGGGCAGCTCCTCCAGCACGTCGGCGAGCCGCTCGTCGTCCAGTGCGGCGGCCACCTCGGCGCGGCGCTTGGAGGAGAGGTGGTGCATGACGTTGGCGAGGTCGGCGGGGCGCAGCTGGTCGAAGGTCGCCAGCAGGTTGGCGGCGCCCTGGTCCTCCTCGGGGAGGGCGAAGCCGGTGACGTCCTGCCAGTCGAGGGTGAGCGTCTCGCGCTTGGCCTTGCGCAGCCGGCCGACCCGGCCGATCTGGACGAAGACCTTGCTGATCTCCCATTCGCGCAGCCGGGACTGCACCATCGCGACGTCCAGGACGGTGACCTCCTGGCCGGTCTTGCTCCAGGTGACGGTGCGGTCCAGCAGTTCGCCGAGGACGAGGGTCTCGGACGGGCGCTGCTCGAAGCGGCGCATGTTGACCACGCCGGTGGTGAGCACCTGGCCGGACTCCAGGCTGGTGACCCTGGTCATCGGCAGGAAGATCCGGCGACGGCCGATCACCTCGACCACCAGCCCGAGCACCCGGGGCGGGCGGCCGCCGAGGCGGAGCGAGACCACCACGTCGCGGACCCGGCCGACCTGGTCGCCGTTCGGGTCGAAGACGGCGACGCCGGAGAGGTGCGAGATGAAGACCCGGCTGCCTGCCCCTGCCATGGACTCCCTCGACTCGTTCGACCTGCTCGACGCCCTGACGGGCGCGGCGGGGCGCCCCGCGGCCAAGGCTACCCGGGCGCCTCTGGCCCGGCCCGGCGAGGCACGGTCGACCGCGGGCCCGCGGCCGGGCCCGTGACCTGCGGGGGAGCCGGCCCGCGCCCGGCGGGGAGCCGGTCCGGCCGGCCTCCCGTCCGGGGGAGGTGCGGCTCAGCCCTTGCGGCGCTTGAGGAGCAGCTTCGGCAGCCCGGCCGGGATCGGCAGTCGGGTGGTGGCGGTGGTGGGCATCGGGACGGCGGCGTGCGAGGCGTCCGGCATGGCGCCGGGGCGCTCGGCCAGCCCGCCGGCCGGCTCCAGCCGCAGCACCCGGCACTCGCGGGCCCAGCGGTCGGCGATGGTGTCGGTGTCGGGCGCGTTCAGCCGCTTGCCCTTGAGCTCCTCGACGGCGCCGAGCCAGGCCTCCCCGCCCGGCGCGAGCTCGGTCACCCGGGCCGGCCAGCCGGTCAGCCGGCCGCCCTTGTCCTTGCTGCGGACGGTCACCACCGCGCCGCCGCCGGCGGTCAGCCCGTGCAGCGGCTGTTCGCCGCCGTCGCCGACCACCACGACCGCGCCGTCGTACCAGGCGTGCCAGAGCGCCCGGCCGTGCTCCTGGCCGTCCGCGCGCACCCAGAGCAGGCCGGACTTCTTCGCGGCCTCCTCCAGCAGGGCCCGGTCGAGGAAGTCGTCGGCGGTCGCGGCTGCGGCAGGCGTACGGTCCATGGCGGACAGCGTAAGGCCTGGGGCGTCCGCGGGGTGTCTCACCCGTCGGGCGACAGTTCCGTGACGGCCGCACGGGCCTTACCTTAGGAGCCGCCCGCATCCGCCACGAGCCAGAGGAGCGCTGTGCCCGCCGCCCGGCCCGAGACCGCCGCCCCCGCCTCCGCCGATCCCGGCCGCACCGCCTCCGGCCCGGCCGGCGCGGTGCCCCCGCACCCGCTCCCCAAGATCGACCTGGTGCTGCTCGCCGTCTCCGTCTCCGGCATCTCGCTCTCCGCGCCGCTGATCAGCGCCACCGCGGCCCCCGCGCTGGCGATCGCGTTCTGGCGCAACGTCATGTCGGTGGGCGTGCTCGGCCCGTACGCGCTGCTGCGGCACCGGGCCGAGCTGCGCGGGATCGGCCGCCGGGCGCTGCTGCTGGCGGCGGCGGCCGGCGCGCTGCTCGCCGTGCACTTCGCGCTCTGGATGCCGAGCCTGCGGATGACCTCGGTGGCCTCGGCGACCGCGCTGGTGACCACCACCCCGCTCTGGACGATCCTGCTGATGCGGCTGTCCGGGGTGCGGGCGCCCCGGCTGGTCTGGATCGGCATGGCGGTGGCCTTCGCCGGGGTGCTGGTGCTCACCGGCGTCGACATGTCGCTGTCGCCCCGCGCCCTGCTCGGCGACGCGCTGGCGCTCGGCGCGGGTCTCGCGGCGGCCGGGTACATGCTGCTGGGCGCCGAGGTCCGCAAGACCGTCAGCACCACCGCGTACACCCTGGTCTGCTACGCCACCACGGCGGTGGTGCTGCTGGTGATCTGCCTGGCCGCCGGGACGCCGATGGGCGGCTGGCCGGCCGGGGCCTGGTGGCAGATCGTGCTGCTGATGATCACCGCCCAGCTGCTCGGCCACTCGCTGAGCAACCGGGTGGTGCGCACCCTGGGCCCGTCCGTCACCTCCACCGCGATCCTGTTGGAGACCCCGGGGGCCGCGCTGATCGCGGCGCTCTGGCTCGGCCAGTGGCCCCCGGTGGCCGCCTATCCGGCGGTGGTGCTGATCCTGCTCGGCCTGGTCCTGGTCGCCCGCGGCGGCCGCAGGTAGCGTCCGGGCGGGGTCCGTGCCCCCGCCCCGGCGTGCCCGGTTCCGGCGGGTGCGGCGCTACAAGCGGTGCTACAGCCAGCCGTTGCGGCGGAAGCCGCGGTACATGCCGATGCAGATCAGCACGACGCTGCCGAGCACCATCGGATAGCCGTACTTGTGGTGCAGCTCCGGCATGTAGTCGAAGTTCATGCCGTAGACGCCGGTGATCATGGTGGGCACGGCGAAGATCGCCGCCCAGGCCGTGATCTTGCGCATGTCCTCGTTCTGCGCCACCGAGACCTGCGCCAGGTTGGCCTGGAGCAGCGAGTTGAGCAGCTCGTCGAAGCCGTGCACCTGCTCGGTGACCCGGGCGAGGTGGTCGGCGACGTCCCGGAAGTACTTCTGGATGTCCGGGTCGACCAGTCTCTGGAGCGGCTCGGAGAGCTGCTGCATGGGCCGCAGCAGCGGCGCCACGGCCCGCTTGAACTCCAGCACTTCGCGCTTGAGCTGGTAGACCCGGCCGACGTCGGTACCCCGGCCGCCCTTGTTGGAGAAGACGTCGAACTCGATCTCGTCCACGTCGGTCTGCAGCCGGTCGGCGACCAGCAGGTAGTTGTCCACCACCTGGTCGGCGATCGCGTGCAGCACCGCGGAGGGGCCCTTGGCGAGCAGCCCGGCGCCGTCCGCGTCGGCCTCCAGCCGGAGCCGCAGCTCCTGGAGCGAGCTGTGACCGCCGTGCCGGACGGTGATCACGAAGTCCCGCCCGGCGAAGACCATCAGCTCGCCGGTCTCGACCACCTCGCTGGTCGGGGTGAGCTGGTCGTGCTCGACGTAGCGGATGGTCTTGAAGACGGCGAACAGCACGTCGTCGTAGCGCTCGACCTTGGGCCGCTGGTGCGCGTGGACGGCGTCCTCGACCGCCAGGGGGTGCAGGCCGAAGCGCTGGGCGATGCCCTCGAACTCGGCCTCGGTCGGCTCGTGCAGCCCGATCCAGCTGAACGATCCTGCACCGTCCTGCACTTGCTGCGAGGCCTTGACGAGGCGGGCCGCCTCGCGCGGGCTGCAGCTCTCGCCCTGGCGCAGGCCGTGCCGGTAGACCGCGCAGTCCACCACGGCCGACGCGGACGCGCCCGGGTGGATCGAGTCGTACAGGGCGGACTCCGAGCGGCGGCGGTTGGTGCGGACGGCGGCGCGCAGGCTGTTGATCATCGACATGGCAGGCTCCCTGGGGCAGGAGCCGCCGCACGGCGGCGCGGTGAAGGGGTGGCCGTGGTGCGACGGCGAAGGAACACCGGTTTGAAGGGCGCCTGCGGTCGGTCCTCGGCCTTGCTGGGGCACGCGCTGGAACGACCGGACGCCGGTGAGGATGCTCTCCCGGGCCGGTCGACACCGCCTCGGTCGTCCCCGCGAACGCGGCGGGCCCAGCTACTGCTGGGGCTGTTTCAGCCTGCGTGGCGAGGGGTACGGGGAAGGCGTCCGGGCCGGGTAGAGCTGCCGGTACTGCATGGTCGGCTGGTATCCACCGCAACCACCTCCTTCACGCCGCTGCCCCGGAGGAGGTAAGCATCCCCGGTGGCCAGTCGCTCACACTAACATCTGACCGGCCATCGCCGCTGCGGAGTTCTCGTGACGCTCGTGACAACCGTGCGCGGCCCCCGGGTTACGCTCACCGCATGGCGCACGACTTCCCGCTCTTCGGCGACCCCTCCGCGGCCTCCGGCGGCAGTTCCCACGACCCCTCCGGGCTCTCCCGGGAGGCGGTGCTGGCCGCCGTCGAGGCGCGGCTGCTGACCACCTTCGGCGAGACCAGCGGCCGCGCCGCGGTCACCTTCCTCGGCGCGGAACGGATCGAGGTGCTGCGCTTCGGCCCGGACGCCGAGGGGCTGGTCCGCTACGCCACGCTCGGCATGGCCGCCGCACCGATGGCCGACCCGACCGCGATGGTCGCCGACCAGGTCCGCGGCCCGCGCGCCGAACTGGTCCTGACGATCCGTGGGGGGCGCGACAGCGTGCTGCGCACCCTGGCCACCTTCGCCGCGACCCCGCAGGTGGAGGGCCTGGTGGTGGCCCCCGGCGGCTCGCTGGACCTCGGCTCCCCGCTCTGGGACGGCGCGCCGTTCACCTCGGTGCTGGCCGCCGAACCGGGCGGCCTGGTGCCCGATCTGGAGCTGGACGAGCCGGCGGACCCGGTCCGCTTCCTGCCGCTGCTGCCGATGACGCCCAACGAGGCCGGCTGGAAGCGCGTGCACGGCGCGGCCGCGCTGGAGGAGCGCTGGCTCCAGCATGGCACCGACCTGCGCGACCCCGACCGCCGTGCGGTACCGCTGGACTGACGCCGGATCAGGCCCGGGCCGGCCCCCGCTCGGGCCGGGCCGGGCGGGCCTCCGAAAACGCTTCCGCACCCCGGCGTGCGCGCCGGGCCCGCGCTCAGCCCCCGATCGGCTTCGCGCCGGTCGCCTGCGCCAGCAGCGCCTCGTAGACGGCGGGATCGGTGGTGTGCTCGCCGAGCCGGACGGTCTTGCGGCCGCCGTGGTAGTCGCTGGACCCGGTGGTCAGCAGGCCGAGTTCGGCGGCCAGTCCGCGCAGGTGCTCCCGGGCCGGCTCGTCGTGGTCGACGTGGTCGACCTCCAGTGCGGCCAGCCCGGCCGCCGCGAGGTCGGCGATCACCTGGTCGGAGACGGTCCGTCCGCGCTTCACGGCGCCCGGGTGCGCGAAGACCGGCACCCCGCCGGCCGCCCGGACCAGCCGGACCGCCTCGACCGGGTCGGTCTCGTGCTTGCGGACGTCCGCCCGCCCGCCGTTGGCCAGCCACTGCGGCGTGAACGCGTCCGAGACGGTGGCCACCACGCCGGCCTCCACCAGCGCGCTGGCGATGTGCGGCCGGCCCACCGAGCCGGCGCCCGCGATCCGCTCGACCTGCTCCCAGCTGATGTCCGCACCCAGGGCCCGGCAGCGCTCGACGACGGCCCGCCCGCGGCGGAACCGGTCGGTGCGCACCAGCTCGCGCTCCTGCGCGAACCCCGGCTCGGCCGGGTCGAACAGGTAGGCCAGCAGGTGCATGCTGATGCCGTCCACGGTGCAGGACAGTTCGGCGCCCGGGACGAGGGTCAGCCGGGTGCCGGCCGGCAGCCCGTGCACCGCCTCGGCGGCCTCGGCGTGGCCGGCCACCGTGTCGTGGTCGGTGAGCGCCACCACGTCCAGGCCGGCGGCGACCGCCGCCGCGACCAGTTCGGCCGGGGTGTCGGTGCCGTCGGAGGCGTTGCTGTGGGCGTGCAGGTCGATGCGCACGGCGGGGTCTCCCTGGGGCTGGGCGGCGGGTGCGGCCCAGGATAGTGCGGGGGTCAGCCCAGTAGGCGGGGGGAGAGGGCGCCGCAGGGCAGCAGGTCCAGCTCGGCGCCGGCCTCGCGCAGGTCGGTGAGGACCAGTTCGTCGTACATCACCAGCGCCGACTGCTCGGGCCAGGCCACCGCCCAGAGCCAGAGCCCGCGGGCCTCGCCGACGAAGACCGCGCGGTCGGCCGGTGCGTCCGGGACGTGGAACATCGGGGTGGGCCGCCCGGCCGCCATCAGTTTGGCGTCGGCGGGCTTGTAGAGGCCGACGGACTCGCCCGGGTCCGGGCCGGCCAGCCCCGCGTACCGGGCGCCGAGCCCGACGCCCAGCTCCTCGGCGACCAGCACCAGCTCCCCGAAGCCGCCGAGCGGCGCCGGTCCGGAGCAGGCGACGGCGGTGGCCCGGGCGCCCGAGACGTCGTCGCCGACGTGCGCGATGCCGGTGTAGAGCCAGCCGACCGGGAGCGGCCAGGGCAGCCAGACGGGGACCTGTGAACGGGCGACGGCGACGCCGAGCGCCTCGATGCTCGGGGGCAGCACCGGCTGCATCGGGTGCACGGCTCCGTGCCGGTCGCACTGCCAGGTGTCTGAGAACAGACCGGGGGCGCGGACCCGACCGGCGCACCTCGGGCAGCTGGGCTCGCCCCTCATAGCCGACAACGCTCCTCCCTCCGGACCGCCGCGTCAAGGACGATCACCCGTACGGAGGGCTCGGTGGCACCCGTCGGTGGCGGGCGCTGATCCGGTGCCGGGCGGGCGCGGTGCGGGCGGCTCCCGGTAGGGGATGTCCAGCGGCGGGCGGCGGCAAACGTCGGTCCCGGCGGACGGGGAGGCCCCGGACGCACTGACGCCCCGTCATCGGCGATCGCGGTGACGGGGCGTCAGTCTGGTATCGGAACGTCGGGATCGGACGCTCCCGGGTCTTCGGCGGCGGGTGAGGGCTCCCGGTCGGAGGCGCCGCGCTGGGTCAGACGGTCGGGCACGGACGGATGAGCAGGCGCTCGCCGGTGCGGGCGGCGGCCTGGACGAACTCGCGGACGGTCTCGGCGTCGGCGATCAGTCGGTCGGTGGCGGTGCCGTTGGCGTCGTCCAGTCGGAGGATCTCGAAGCGCATGGGCGTCTCCTTTCCTGGCCCCGTGGTGCGGGGCGGTCGTGGCTGAGTGGGTATCAGCCCTTTCGGGGTCTGTCGTGCCGAACGTTCGGCGGTCTGCTGCGGCAAAAGGGCTCCCCCCTGCTTGCCGAAGGACCGCTGGTCCCTGCCAGAGGACCTCTGGTCCCTCGTGGCCCACTCTGTCGTGGTGCTGCTACCGGGCCGTTGCCCGTCCGTAAAGTCCTGGTTTCGGCTGATTCGCGCCGACGTCGATGCCGACGATGATTCCCGGACAGAATCAAATATTACCGCAACTAACGAATTTTGTCCCGCACCGGCGCCGACCGGGCCGGCGGAAGGGCCCGGACGAGCCCCGGGTGCGGCCCCGGAAAGCGCTACGAACGGCCCCAGAAGCCGGTCAGCGCCTCGGCCGTGGCGGTCGGCTGCTCGGCGTTGGGGGAGTGGCCGGCGTCCTCGACCACGACCCGGCGGGCGCCCAGCCGTTCGGCCATCTTCGTCTGATCCGGCACCGGCCACGCGTAGTCCCGGACACCGGAGAGCACCAGGGCGGGCAGCGCGCCGGCGGCCGTGGCCAGCTCGTCCACCCGGTCGGGCGCGGCGACCAGGTGGCTGCCGGTGGTCATGAGCGCCTGCGGCACGTTGGCCACCCAACGGCGGTGCAGGAACTCGGAGACCTCGGGCGTGCGCTGCTGGGCCGGGTCGCCCGAGCCCTCCTCCATCTGCTGGAGCACCTGCCAGATCTCCTCCAGGCTCATCGAGGGCAGCACCGAGACCAGCAGCTTGGTGCGCTCCGCCTCGCCCGGGTCGATCGCGCCCGGCCCGGTGGACATCAGGGTCAGCGAACGCCAGGGCAGCGGGCCCTCGGCGGCGGCCGCCAGGACGGCCTCGCGGACCATCTGGCCGCCGAAGGAGTGGCCCAGCAGGTGCAGCGGTTCCCCGTCGGCGGCGAGCGCCGCGGACAGCGCGCGGACGTCCTCGCCCAGCGCCTCGACGGCGTAGGCCGCCGGGTCGTCGGGGCCGCCGGTCTCGTACTGGCCGCGCTGGTCGACCGCGGTCACCCGGTAGCCGGCCGCCGCGAGCGGCTCCAGCAGCGCGATGAAGTCCTCCTTGCTGCCGGTGAACCCGGGCACCAGCAGCGCCGACCCGCGCACCGCTCCCGCCGGTTCGGCCCGCAGGGCGGCGAACTCCCCGCGGGCGGTCGCCACCCGCAGCGCACCGGCGCAGCGGGGGAGGGTGAGGAACGGAGGCGTGCTCATGGGCGGATCTCCTGGATCTCCTGCGGCTTTCCTGCGGCACGGCGGGAGTGACCCGCCGGTAACCCCCACCGTAGCCGTGCGCCCGTACCGGAGGGGGCGTCCGACGCCGACGGGCCGTCAACGCCGGAGGGGGCGGCCCGTCCCGTCGTGCGGGACCGGGCCGCCCCCTCCGGGCGGTGTCTCGGAGGGTCAGCTCTCCGGCGTCGCCTCGGCGGCCTCGGCGGCCGGACGACGGGTCCGGGCGCGGCGGCGCGGGGCCGGGGCCTCGGCCGGGGCGTCCGCGGCGGCCTCGGGCGCCGCAGCGCCCTCGGCGGCCGGCTCGGCCTTCGCCTTGGCCCGGCTGCGGGTGCGCCGGGCCGGCTTCTCCGCCACGGCGGCGTCGGCGGCCGGGGCGTCCGCGGCCTCGGCGACCGCGGCCGGAGCCTCGGCCACCACGGCGACGGCGGTCTCGCCGGCGGCGGTGCTGCGCGGACGGCGACGGCGGCGGCGCGGTGCCGCGGCCTCACCATCGGCACCCTCGACGGCCGGGGCCGCCGGTGCCTCGACGGCGGCGGCGCCCTCGACGGGCGCGCCGGTCACCGCGTCGGCCGCGACCGTGCTGCCGCCACGGGTGCGGCGACGCTCGCGGGTCCGGCGGGCCGGCTTCTCCTCGGGGGTCTCGACGGCGGCGGCCGGCTTGCCGGAGTCGCCCTTGGCACCGCCGCGGCCCCGGCCGCCCGCCGAACGCGAACCGCGCCCGCCGGTCTCGCCGAGGTCCTCGACCTCCTCCGCGCCGAGCCCGGCCCGGGTCCGCTCCGACCGCGGCAGCACACCGGTGGTGCCCTTGGCGATCTTCAGCAGCTCGTACAGGTGCGCCGAGGTGGAGTAGGTCTCCTCCGGCTCGTTGAACGGCAGGTCCAGCGCCTTGTTGATCAGCTGCCAGCGCGGGATGTCGTCCCAGTCGACCAGCGTGACCGCGGTGCCGGAGGCGCCGGCCCGGCCGGTGCGGCCGATCCGGTGCAGGTAGGTCTTCTCGTCCTCGGGGCACTGGTAGTTGACGACGTGCGTCACGCCCTCGACGTCGATGCCGCGGGCCGCGACGTCGGTGCAGACCAGCACGTCGACCTTGCCGTTGCGGAACGCGCGCAGCGCCTGCTCGCGGGCGCCCTGGCCGAGGTCGCCGTGGACGGCGCCGGCCGCGAAGCCGCGCTGGGTCAGCTGGTCGGAGACGTCGGCGGCGGTGCGCTTGGTCCGGCAGAAGATCATCGCCAGCCCGCGGCCGTCGGCCTGCAGGATGCGCGACACGACCTCGACCTTGTCGAGCGAGTGCGCACGGAAGATGTGCTGCTCGATGTTGGCGACGGTGGCGCCGGTGTCGTCCGGGGCGGCGGCCCGGATGTGGGTCGGCTGGCTCATGTACCGGCGGGCGAGGCTGATGACCTGGCCCGGCATGGTCGCCGAGAACAGCAGGGTCTGCCGCTTGGCCGGCAGCATGGTGAGGATCTTCTCGACGTCGGGCAGGAAGCCCAGGTCGAGCATCTCGTCGGCCTCGTCCAGGACGAGCGCGCGGACCTGCGCGAGGTTCAGCTTCTTCTGCCCGGCGAGGTCCAGCAGGCGGCCCGGGGTGCCGACGACGATGTCGACGCCCTTCTTCAGCGCCTCGACCTGCGGCTCGTAGGCCCGGCCGCCGTAGACGGCGAGCACGCGCACGTCGCGGACCTTGCCGGCGGTCTGCAGGTCGTTGGTGACCTGGGTGCAGAGCTCGCGGGTCGGGACGACGATCAGCGCCTGCGGGAAGTCGCTGAGCTGCTCCTCGGTGGCGCGGCCGGCGTCGACGTCGGCGCGGACGACGACCCGCTCGATCAGCGGGAGGCCGAAACCGAGCGTCTTGCCGGTGCCGGTCTTGGCCTGGCCGATGACGTCGTGGCCGGTCAGCGCGACCGGGAGGGTCATCTCCTGGATGGGGAAGGGGTGGACGATGCCGACGGCCTCCAGGGCCTCGGCGGTCTCCGGGAGGATCCCCAGGTCCCGGAAAGTGGTCTTGGTGGGTTCAGCGGTGGTGGACAGGGTGCTGCCTCTTCCGTGTGGAGGGGCCGAGAGCGAGCGGCGGGCGGGCAGCCGCGCGGCTGCGTAGGGGCCGGTACGGCCCTGATGACAGCTGCGCGGACGCACAACCGCGCCGGTCCCTGCGGCCGGCCGGTCCGCGGGGCCCGGTGGGGGGCGCGGTCACGGCGGCTGTCGGGGAGGATTCCCGTGAGGGACCTGCGCGGGACCTTCGCCGGGCGGCGTGGTCTCGGCGGCCCTCGCTCGGCCACTGATGCGGTGCCAAGGCTTGAAGTCCAAGCCATGGTCGGAGCCGATCGGCTCTCCGACCGGGCATCCGCGTACGTGAGGACCCGGCTTCCGGGACGGACACGCCCTGAGGGGCGGTCCCGCTACGGAGCGGGCTTGCCCGGCGCACCGAGACGGCGGTGACACCGTGCGAGCACTACGGGTCTCCCTACCACCATACCGTGACGCGACGACTCGAACACGTGACGCGCATGACATCGCTGCTCGGAGGCCCTGCGGGGCCGCCCGCGGCCCGTCCGCCGGGCGACCGGCACGCCCGGGGCCGGCCGCGCCGCCGTGCGTGTGCCGGAGGGCGGGCGGGACTAAGGTGGCCGGTCATGGAGAAGCATGGTGAGACGCAGGACGACGGGGCCGGTTCGATCGGGGACTGGGCGAGCTGCTCGGCCGACCCCGGCTACCGGGCGGCCGTGCTGGACCTGCTCGGCGCCCTCGCGTACGGCGAGCTGAGCGCCTTCGAGCGGCTCGCCGAGGACGCCAAGCTCGCGCCGGACCTCGCCGACAAGGCCGCGCTGGCCCGGATGGCCTCCGCCGAGTTCCAGCACTACCAGCGGCTGCACGACCGGCTCGCCGAGGTCGGTGCCGACCCGCAGGAGGCGATGCGGCCGTTCGTCGAGCCGCTGGAGCTGTTCCACCGGATGACCGCGCCGTCCGACTGGCTGGAGGGCCTGGTCAAGGCGTACGTGGGCGACGCGATCGCCACCGACTTCTACCGCGAGGTGGCCGTCCGCCTCGACGACGACACCCGCGACCTCGTCCTCGGCGTCATGTCCGACACCGGGCACGCCCGGTTCGCGGTCGACAAGGTGCGGCAGGCCATCGAGGCCGACCCGCGGGCCGGCGGCCGGCTGGCGCTCTGGGGCCGGCGGCTGATGGGCGAGGCGCTGAGCCAGGCCCAGCGGGTCGTCGCCGAGCGGGACGCGCTCTCCAACCTGCTGGTCGGCGGCGTGCAGGTGCAGGGCTTCGACCTGGTCGAGGTCGGCAAGATGTTCAACCGGATCACCGAGGCGCACACCAAGCGGATGGCCGCGCTGGGGCTGGCCTCGTAGGTCCGGTCAGGCGTGCCGGTGCCGGCGGTGCGCGCCGGCCCGGTGCGGGTGGTGCCGGTGGGCGGGCTGGCGCCCGGCCGCGAGGTCGGGCCGGGCCAGCACCGAGGTGAGCAGGGCCGAGGCGATCGCCGCTGTCGCGATGCTGGCCGCCGGGAACCGGCCGTCCAGCGTGAAGTGCGCGATCACCCCGGCGAGCAGTGCCGAGACCAGCGCCGTCCCCGTCGTCAGTGCCCGCCCGGACGGGAAGTACGCGGGCAGTGACATCAGCGCTCCGGCGCCGACGATCAGACCGACGAGGGCGAAGGCGAGCGTCTCGACCAGCAAGGGTGCCTCCCGGGGAGGGTGCGGGCGCGCGGCGTACGGTCGGCCGCACTGTCGCCGTACCCCTGTCCTCCCGGCCGTACACGCGCAGCCGCGGAACGCGAAGGTGCCCCGCTCCCCGAGGGGGAGCGGGGCACCGCGGTACAGCTCAGAGCGTGCCGAAACCGACCTTGCGGGCGGCCTGCTCGCCGATCTCCACGTACGCCAGGCGCTCGGCCGGGACGATGACGCGGCGGCCGTGCTCGTCGGTCAGCGCGAAGAGCTTCGAGGTGCCCTCCAGTGCCTTGGCGACCGCGCTCTCGACCTCATCGGCAGTCTGCGAGCTCTCGATCACGATCTCGCGCGGCGCGTTCTGCACGCCGATCTTGACCTCCACGACTTCCGTCCCTCCGGGGTTGCAGCCATCCACGCGCGGTTCCGGGCCGCCTGGGACAGGCGATCGCGGCGACCGCGCCGTACGGCTTCACCATAGAGCACCGGATCAAGGCCGAGGCGAAGGTCCGTGGATCACTGCTCGGGGGCGGAGTCCTCGGGCAGCTCGGAGGCGGGGTGCATCGGGAAGCCCTTCAGCCCGCGCCAGGCCAGGCTGGCGACCAGCCGGACGGCCTCGTCGCGCGGGATCTCCAGCCCCTGGGAGAGCCAGTAGCGGGCGGTGATCTGGGCCAGGCCGCAGACGCCGGCGGCGAGCAGCTTGGACTCGGACTCGGGGAGGTCGGTGTCCTCCTGGATGACCTTGCTGACCAGCGTCGCGCTGGCCTCCGAGGCCCGCTCGACGCGCTCGCGCACGGCCGGCTCGTTGGTCAGGTCCGACTCGAAGACCAGCCGGAAGGCGCCGGACTCGCTGGAGACGTAGTTGAAGTACGCCTCCATGGTCGCGGCGACCCGGAGCTTGTTGTCGGTGGTCGTCGACAGCGCGTCGCGGGTGGACTCGACGAGGGCGTCGCAGTGCTTGTCCAGCAGCGCCAGGTAGAGCTCCAGCTTGCCGGGGAAGTGCTGGTACAGCACCGGCTTGCTGACCCCGGCGCGATCGGCGATGTCGTCCATGGCGGCCGCGTGGTAGCCCTGCGCGACGAACACCTCCTGGGCGGCACCGAGCAGTTGTTCACGGCGGGCGCTTCGCGGCAGGCGGGCACCGCGCGGGCGCTCCTGCGCCTCCTGGATGGCCGTCACGGCGCTCCTCACTTCACGGGTTGATCGGGGCTGGCAAGATGACCGATTCTACTTTCCGGTAACCGCATTCGCGCTTGGCGAGCGCCAGAAAAGCTCGCAGCTCCCTTGTCAGGAGCCCACAATACGGCGC
This sequence comes from Streptomyces sp. CB01881, assembly GCF_002953255.1. GTDB lineage: Bacteria > Actinomycetota > Actinomycetes > Streptomycetales > Streptomycetaceae > Kitasatospora. The sequence continues at coordinate 5,682,424 of NZ_CP026498.1, read as the reverse complement.
TGACCACGGGTGACGGCAGTGGTGTGACGAGGGACGGGACATCCCCGCCGGGCCGTCGGCTCACTACCATCGTCCACCATGAGCAGCGCTGAGCAGCAGATACGCACAGAGGCGGGGGAGCCCGCAGCGTTCCGTACGGTCGAGGTGCCCGGTGCGGCGCTGGCGGTCCACCGGCCCGGGGACGGTGCGGCCGGAGGGCGGGAGCCGGCCCTCTTCGTGCACGGGCTCGGCGGCTCGGCCGGCAACTGGACGGCGCTGATGGCGAGGCTCTCCGGCCTGGTCGACGGCGAGGCCGTGGACCTGCCCGGCTTCGGCCGCTCCGCGCCGCCCGCCGACGGCAACCTCACCGTCTCCGGGCACGTGCGCGCGGTGATCGGCTACCTGGAGGCGGCCGGGCGCGGTCCGGTGCACCTCTTCGGCAACTCGCTCGGCGGCGCCGTCTCCGTCCGGCTCGCCGCGCTCCGGCCGGACCTGGTGCGCAGCCTCACCCTGATCTCGCCCGCGCTGCCCGAGCTCCCGCCGCAGCGCACCGCCTGGCCGACCGGCCTGCTCGCGGTGCCCGGCGTGCCCGCACTGCTGCGTCGGCTGCCGGCGAACGGGCGGAGCGCCGAGGACGCCACCGAGGGCCTGCTGCGGCTGGTCTACGGCGACCCGGACGGGCTGTCGCCGGACACCCGGGCCGACGCGGTGGCCGAGTACCGGCGGCGCAGCGAGCTGCCGTACGCGATGCAGGTGCTGACCGCCTCGGCGCGCGGGATCGTCTCCGCCTACACCGAGCGCGGCGACCAGGCGCTCTGGCGCCAGGCCGGTCAGGTGAAGGCGCCCACGCTGCTGGTGTACGGGCTGCGGGACAAGCTGGTCTCCTACCGCTCGGCGCGGCGGGCCTGCGACGCCTTCGCGGACGCCCGGCTGCTGGTGCTGCCGGACTCCGGGCACGTGGCCATGATGGAGCACCCGGACCAGGTGGCCCGGGAGGTGCGGGAGCTGCTCGCGCGGGTCTGAGGGCCGGTGCGGATCGGAGCGCGCGATAACGCCCCGCTCCGGGGCGAGGTCACGCCGGTTCACTCGTTCAGGTGGCAGCCAGGCATGTGACCGATGGATCGCCGGGGGCCGGTCCTACCTTTCTGCTGTCGGACCGAACAGGTGTGGGGGAGTCGCGGCCGCCGGAGATCCCGGAGGGCGGCCGAGGGCAGGGGCGCCGGGGCCGGTGTGACCGCCGGCCCGTGCCGCGGTGCGCCCGGCCACGGGCGCCGCGGCCGGTCCGGACTCCTCCGCCCGGGCCCCTCCCCGCGCCGTCCCGCGGGGCTCCCGGGAACCGGCCAGGCCGCACAGGCAATCCGTCGATCCGCTCCGATCCGCTCTGCTCTGGAGGTCTCCGTGCGCGTTGCTCTGATCACCGAGGGTGTGCGTCCATACCCCCAGCGTGGTGCCGGTGGCTGGTCCGACCGGCTGGCCGAGGGCCTGCACGAGCACGACTTCGAGCTGTACGTGCTGGCGGGCCCGGGGACCGGTGCCGGTCCCCGGGCCCGCTGGCTGGGAGTGCACGAGCTGGCCCTCCGGGGGCGCCGCCCGGCCGGGCGCCTGCCGGGGGCGCTGCGCAGACGGCAGTACGCACGGGCGTACGAGGGGCTGGTCCGGGCGCTGGTGATGCCGGGGGAGCGGGCCTCGTTCGGCGCCGGGCTGTACCGGCTGGCGGCGCTCGCCCGGGAGGACGGCGCGCTGCCGGCGTTCCTCGCCTCGGCACACGCGCGCCGCACGCTGGAGCGGGTCTGGCGCTCACCCGGCGCCGACACCTCGGCCGGGCAGCCGCTGGTCTGCGACGTGCTGGTCGGGGCCGACCTGCTGGAGCAGTGCCTGCGTCCGCTCTCCGCGCCCTGGTACGGCACCGGGCCGGGCGGCCTGGGCGGCGCCGATCTCTGCCACGTGGTCGGCGGCGGCCCGGCCGCGCTGCCCGCGCTGGTGGCCAAGCAGCTGCACGGGGTGCCGTTCGTGGTCACCGAGCACGGCCTGCACCTGCGCGAGCAGTACGCCGGCTGCCGCGAGGTGCCGTACCGGTGGCCGGTCCGGGCGCTGCTGCTCTCCTTCTTCCGGGCGCTCACCGAGGAGACGTACCGGCAGGCCGCGATACTGACCCCCGGCAGCGCCCACGACCAGCAGTGGCAGCGGCGCTGCGGGGCCGACCCGGCGCGGACCAGGGTGGTCCACGAGGGCACTCCGGCGGTGGCCCGGGCGGCGGCCGGCCCGGAACCGTCCGCGCCGACGCTGGTCTGGGCCGGCGCGCTGGAGCCGGGCCGGGACACCGAGCTGATGCTGCACGCCTTCGCGCGGGTCCGGGCCGCACTGCCCGCGGCCCGGCTGGTGGTCCACGGCGAGGAGGCCGTCCGCGGCTACCGGGCGCACTGCGAGGCGGTGGCCGGGCGGCTGGGGGTGGCCGACGCGGTGGAGTTCGCCGGGCGGCCGCAGTCGACCGCGCGGGCCTGGGAGGGCGCCACGGTGATCGTCTTCTCGGCACTCTCCCAGCGCAGCCCCCGGCTGCTGGCCGACGCGATGCTGAGCGGCCGGGCGGTGGTCTCGACCGACGTCGGGGTGGCCCGGGAGGTGGTCGGGCCGACCGGGCTGCTCGTCCCGCCGCGCGATCCGCAGGCGCTGGCCGCCGCCTGCCTGGCGCTGCTGCGCGACGAGGAACGGCGGGCGAGGCTCGGGCTGGCCGGGCGGCTGCGCGCGCAGGAACGCTTCGCCGTGGAACCGGTGATCGGCGCGTTCCGGGAGATCTACCTGGAGCTGGTCTCCCAGTGGCCGGCGTTCCCGGCGGCGGCCGGCGGTGAGGCGGGCGTGCAGCCGCGCCCGTTCGCCCGGCCCGCCGAGTACTGGCTGGCGGACCGTACGGGCGGGAAGGGCACGGCGGGCCCGGAGACCGCCGGGGCGGCCGGCATTGCGGACGGCGCGGAGCCGGGCGAGGACGGTCCGGCGGCGGTGGCCGAGCGGCCGGGCGCCCTCGCGGAGGCGGTCTGATGGCGGGCGGCGGCCCGGCGGCCGGGGTGTCCGGCGCCCCCGGTACCCCTGGTGCTCCCGGTGCTCCCGGGCTCTCCGGTGATCCGGTCCGGGAGGTGATGGCCGAGCACCGGCTGCTCTGCGAGCGGGCGGTCGACCCGTTGGAGATCGCCGTCGGGCTGGAGGAGGCCGGCCTGGGCCAGGAGGCGGCCGCGCGCTGCCGGCACGCCGACCTGTTCGGGCTCGCGGAGGAGCTGTACGCCCGGGTGCCGCGCCGCCCGCCCGCGCCGCCGGCGGCCGGGGAGGCGGACCCCGGGGCCGCCGGGAACCGGCAGCGGAACCGCGGCGCTGCGCTGCGGGCGTCGGTGCTGACGGTGCTGCCGGTCGCGGCCGCCGCCGCCCTCGGCGGCCGGTGGCCCGTGCTGCTGCCGGCGGCCGTCCCGCTCGCGCTGCTGCCGGCGCTGCCGGCGCTGCCGGTGGAGCCCGTCCCGTCCGGGCCCTGCGCCACCGCCGGCCCCGAGCTCGGCCCGTCCGCCGCCCTCCTGCCGGAGGTGCCGCACCCGGCCGGGCCGCGGCGGTGGCGGCCGGCCGTGCTGGGTCACGGGGCCGGGGTGGCCGGGCTGCTGCTGCTCCCGCTCGCCGGGGCGGCCGGCGGCCCGGGTGACGGCCGGGTGACGGCCGCGCTGGTGCTGGCGGCGGCGCTGTCGGCCGGGTCGGCCGAGTGGGCCGCGCGCTGGTTCCGGCACGTCGGTGGCGGCCATCTGCGGACGGCGGGCACCCTCGCCGAGTTCCGCGCCCGGATGCGGCCGGTGCTGCCGGTGGCCGTCGCGCTGCACCTGGCCGTGCTGACGGTGCTCAGCTTCGCCGCGCTCGCCGTGTTGACCGCCCTGGCCCCGCGGCCCGGCCCGGGCCACGGCGGCGGGCTGCTGCACCTGGCGGCCGAACGCGCCGGCCCCGCCCAGTGGGCGGCGCAGGGCGTGCTGGGCCTGCTGCTGGTGCTGACCGCACTGCCGGCGCGGTGCGGCCGCCACCGTGCGGCCGCGCTGGGCGCGCTCGCCGGGTCGGCGGCCGCCGCGGTGCCGCTCGTACTGGGCCGGTCCGCGCCGGTGGCCGGGCTGCTCGGCGGCGGGGCCGTCGCCCTGGCGCTGCTGGCGTACGCGTGGCCGGCGCTCGGCCGGGCCGGCGCGCACCGCTGACGGTGCGGCCGCCGTCCGTTCCTCCTGCTTCCTGCTCGTTCTCACTCTGTCCGCCAGGTCGTCCCCGACCTCGCTTCGTGGAAGGACACCCCCGATGAGGGTGCTGCTGCTGGGCGCCGACGGCTTCATCGGCCGCCGGGTCACCGATCGTCTGCTCGTGGACCAGGAGTTGCAGGTGACGGTGCTCGGCCGGCGTGACTCGGCCGACATCCGCTTCGACCTGACCGCGGGCAGCCCGGGCGCGCTGGCCCGGTTCCTGGACGCCGTCGCGCCCCAGGTGGTGATCAACTGCGCGGGCGCCACCTACGGCAGCTCCCGCAGCCTGATCCGGGCCAACACGCTGGCCGTCGCCACCGTCTGCGAGGCGATCCGGCGCAGCCGCGAACCGGCCCGGCTGGTGCACGTCGGCTCGGCGGCCGAGTACGGGCCGGTGCCGGGCGGGGTGCCGGTGTCGGAGAGCGCAGAGCCGCGCCCGGTCGGCCCGTACGGGGTCTCCAAGCTCGCCGGGACGGAGCTGGTGCTGGCCTCCGGGCTGGACGCGGCGGTGCTGCGGGTGTTCGACGTGGTGGGCCCGGGGGCGCCGACGGCGTCGCTGTTCGGGCGGCTCGCCGAGGGCCTGCGGCGGGCGCTGGAGCGGGACGAGCCGCAGGTGCGGATGCCGGACCTGTCCGGATACCGGGATTTCGTGGACGTCAGGGACGTCGCCCGGGCGATCCAGGCGGCGGCGGTGTCGGCGGCCACCGGAGTGATCAACATCGGCAGCGGGCACGCCGTCCGGGCCCGGGAGGCGGCCCAGCACCTGGTCCGGGCGTCCGGGTTCGAGGGGGCGATCGTGGAGGAGAACCGGCAGGTCCTGCTGCCTGCGCAGGTGGGCGGGCCGGTCGAGCACGTCGGCTCGCACCTCGGCCAGCACCACCTGCCCGGGCACCGTTCGCCGGAGCCGCGGCCGGCCGATGGCAGGGGCCCGTCGGGTGAGCCGGTGCCGTGGCGGCAGGCGGACGTGCGGACCGCCCGGGACCGTCTCGGCTGGCGGACGCAGGTGCCGCTGGAGGAGTCGCTGGGGGACGTCTGGCTGGAGACGGCCTGCCGGGTCTGACCCTCGGGCGGTCACCGCGGTCGGCGCCCCCGGTCCGGCCGGGGGCGCAACGGCCCGGTGGCGACCGGCCGGTGCGCCCGTGACCGGCCGCGGCCCGGCCGTGCGCGGGCCTTTCCGGCCGGTCCCAGCATCCGATGCCGCCCGTCTCGCCAGTCGGACGGGCTGTCTCGGAATACCGGGGCGGCGTGACACTGTTGGCGTAGCAGAGCCACCTCGGTGGCGGAGCAACAAGCCACAAGAGGTTGGCCCCGGCCACCTGAACCGACGACCATCGGAGTCCCCGTGTCGCTGCCACCCCTGGTCGAGCCGGCCGCCGAGCTCACCGTCGACGAGGTCCGCAGGTACTCCCGCCACCTGATCATCCCCGACGTGGGCATGGCCGGGCAGAAGCGGCTGAAGAACGCCAAGGTGCTGTGCGTCGGCGCCGGCGGCCTCGGCTCGCCCGCGCTGATGTACCTGGCCGCGGCGGGCGTCGGCACCCTCGGCATCGTCGAGTTCGACGTGGTGGACGAGTCCAACCTGCAGCGTCAGATCATCCACGGCCAGTCCGACATCGGCCGCTCCAAGGGCGAGTCGGCGCGGGACTCCGTCAAGGAGATCAACCCCTACGTCAACGTGATCCTCCACGAGGAGCGCCTCGACAACTCCAACGTCATGGAGATCTTCTCCGGCTACGACCTGATCGTGGACGGCACCGACAACTTCGCCACCCGTTACCTGGTGAACGATGCCGCGGTGCTGCTCGGCAAGCCGTACGTGTGGGGCTCGATCTACCGCTTCGACGGCCAGGCCAGCGTGTTCTGGGCCGAGCACGGCCCCTGCTACCGCTGCCTCTACCCGGAGGCCCCGCCGGCGGGCATGGTCCCGTCCTGCGCCGAGGGCGGCGTGCTGGGCGTGCTCTGCGCGTCCATCGGCTCGATCCAGGTCACCGAGGCGATCAAGCTGCTGGCCGGCGTCGGCGACCCGCTGGTCGGCCGGCTGATGATCTACGACGCCCTGGAGATGAACTACCGCCAGGTGAAGGTCCGCAAGGACCCGAACTGCGCGCTCTGCGGCGAGAACCCGACGGTCACCGAACTGATCGACTACGAGGCCTTCTGCGGCGTCGTGTCGGACGAGGCGCAGGCCGCCGCCGCGGGTTCGACGATCACCTCGAAGCAGCTCAAGCAGTGGCAGGACGACAAGGAGGACATCTTCCTGATCGACGTCCGCGAGCCCGGCGAGTACGAGATCGTCAACATCCCCGGCGCGGTGCTGATCCCGAAGAACGAGTTCCTGATGGGCGACGCCCTGGGGTCGCTGCCGCAGGACAAGAAGATCGTGCTGCACTGCAAGTCGGGTGTGCGCTCGGCCGAGGTGCTGGCCGTGGTGAAGTCGGCCGGCTTCGCCAACGCCGTCCACCTGGGCGGCGGCGTGCTCGGTTGGGTCAACCAGATCGAGCCGCACAAGCCGGTCTACTAGAGGCAACCGGAGACGTCGAAGACGCGCGAAGGGCCCGCCGGGGAGATCCGGCGGGCCCTTCGGCGTTGCGTCGCGAGGTGCCCCGCCCTCCGGCGGTGCGGCCCTGCGGAGCCCCCGTCGGCTACAGCGCGCCCTTGCGCTGGAGCACGTTGTAGGAGATCCAGCCGGGCAGCACCGGCAGCCAGAAGGTGAGCGCCCGGTAGAGGAAGACCGCCGGGGTGGCGATCGCCGGGGGCACGTCGGCGACGGTGAGCGCACCGATCAGCGCGACCTCGACCGGGCCGATGCCGCCGGGGGTGGGGATGGCGGAGCCGGCCGCGTTGGCGGTCAGGAAGACCACCGCCACCGCCGAGAAGCTGATCGAGCCGCCGAAGGCGTGCACCGAGGCGTCCAGGCAGGCGGTGAAGGAGAGGGAGAGCAGCAGGACGCCGCCGAAGCCGGTGACCAGCTTGCTGGGCGTCTGCATCAGGTCGAGCATCCGCGGCACCACGCCGAAGAACAGCGAGCGCAGCCGGTTCAGCACGAACCGCCGCAGCGGGGCGACGGCCGCGACCACCAGGGCGAGCACGGCGGCGGACAGCACCCCGATGATCACCGCGCGGGAGGCGGAGAGGTCCCCGTTGGTCTGGCTGCCGGTGATCATGCCGAAGCTGAACAGCAGCAGCAGGTGCCCGGCCAGGTTGGCCAGCTGGGAGGCGCCGACCGAGGCGACCGCCTGCCCGGAGCGGATCCCGGCCTTCTGCAGGTAGCGGGTGTTCAGCGCCATGCCGCCGATCGCGGCCGGCGCGACCAGCTTGACGAACGACCCGGCCAGCTGGGCCGCGACGGTGCGGCCGAACGGCAGCTTCTCCGGCACGAAGCCGATCAGGTTCATCGAGGCGGCGACGTGGCTGAAGGCGGCCGCGGCGAGGGCCGCCGCCGCCCAGGCCCAGTCCATCTGGGAGAGCTTGAGCTGGGCCGGCTTGATGGTGGTCAGCGCCAGGTAGGCGGCGAAGGTGAGCGCGATGACCATGATCAGGGTCTTCGGCTTCAGCCGCTCCAGCTTGGCCGTCTCGGTCGGCGCCTCGGGCGCGATCTGGAGGATCTGGCCGCGGATCCGGCTGAGCAGGTCCTCGCCGGCCGTCGCGATGTCCTCCTCGGCCTGCTGCTGGGTGCGCTCGCCGGCGGCGACCTGCTCCAGCGCCCGGGCCTGGGCGGCGGCCTTGCGCTCCTTGGCGAGCTTCTTCAGGTCGACGCGGGTGGAGCGGCTCAGACCGACCGGCTGGAGCAGCGGCAGTGCCTGGGCGACCCGGTCGGCGCCGAGCACGGCGTTGGCGGTGGCCACCGCCCGCTCGGGGCCGATCCGCAGCGCGAAGGTGGTGAGCAGCTGGGCGACGTCGATGCGCAGGGTCAGGTCGGTGGCGGCGATGTCGCCGCCGGAGAGGTTGACCAGGCAGGCCGTCTTCTCGTCGACGACCAGCAGCGACTCGCCGGTCAGCCGGCGGTGCGCGATGCGGCGCTCGTGCAGGGCGGCGACGGACTCCCAGAGCGAGGCCATCACCTGGTCGGTGACCTCCTCGTCGGTGAGGTCGTCCAGGGTGCGGCCCTCGACGTTCTCGTACACCAGGATCGCGGCGTCCGGGCCCAGCTCCGAGGTGGCGACCAGCTGGGGGGCGCGGGCGCCCGAGGCGGCGGCCGCGTAGGCGATCAGCGCCTCCTGCTCCAGCGCCTGGCGCAGCGACTGCGGGCTGCGGCGGACGGCCACCGAGCGCAGCCGCAGCCGCCGCCAGGCCCGGTAGAAGAAGCCGGAGGCCTGCTGCTCGCGGTCGACGATGTGGACGTCCAGCGGCGGGCCGCTCTGCTGGGCGACGAAGTAGCGGCGGGTGCCGCCGGGCGCGTCCGGGGCGCGGTGGGCGCTGGCCGGGGTGAAGCCGACCTTGCGCAGGCCGATCATCAGATGCTGGCCGGTGGGCCGGATGTTCGGCGAGCCGATCGCGTAGAGCGTGCCGTAGGCGACGGACCAGCCGATCAGGACGGTGAGCAGCAGCGAGAGGGGGGTGGTGAAGCCGCCGAGCAGCTCGGTGATCCCGCTGAAGACCACCACCACCCAGAGGGCGACCCGCCAGCGCGGCCGGCTCGACATGCCGACCGCGGTCATGTAGGCGATCACCGGTGCCAGGTAGCCGTGCACCGGGTCGGTGAGGGCGCCGTTGCTGTCCAGCGGCAGCCGGGTGAGGGCGTCCCGGATGTGCTCGGAGGCGCCCTCGGCGACCCACCAGTCGATCCCCAGCGAGACGCCGTAGGCGAGCACCGAGGCGAGCACGCCGTCGGCGACCCGCAGGCCGTCGCGTTTGATCAGCCGTTCGACCGCGAAGGCGAGCGGGACGGCGAGCACTGCGACGCTGGAGACCAGGCCGGTGATGGTGGTGAGCACCGGGGAGAAGCGGGGCGCGTTGGAGGCGATGTCCAGCTCGATGCCGGTGGTGGTCGAGGTGGCCACGCCGGCCAGGACGAACACCGCGACTATGCCGAGGACGCCGACCAGGAACCGGATCAGGTCGGACGGGCGGTGCGCGCGGGCGGCGAGCAGCGGCTCGTCGACGTCCAGGTGCGGGGTGTCGTCGGCGGGTTCGGCGGGTTCGGCGGGCTCGAAGGGGCCGGTGGGGCCGGTGGGCCCGGCCACCCCGTGCGCGCCGGGCGGCGCGGGCTGCTGGGCCGGGACGCCGGTCGGCGCCGGCCCGTCCGCGGGGGCGGGGGCGCGCTCGGGTGTCTCGGTCTCGGTGTCGGTCGGCTGCGGGGTCTTGATCGTCCGGTCCTTGATCAGGGAGACTTCCGGGGACGGCTCGGCGGCGGGCGCACCGCCGGGACCTGCGGGCATGGCGTCGGTGGACTCGTCGGAGTCCTCGTCCACGTCCACGTCTGCCGTCCCGGTCATCTGGTCTTGTCCTCGTATCACCACTCACCGCCCCGAAGATGGTGGCATGCCGCGGCGCCCCGTGCTGGACAGGGGGCGGATCGGGCGCGGCGGATCGTTCGCACGGGTCCTCGCATCCTCCCCCATAAGGAAGAATGCCCCAGGTGACGGACGCTGACGACGACGGCGGCCGGGGCGTTCTGCCGCCCTTCGCCGAACTGGTGCTCGACCTGACCGAGCGGATTCCACCCGGCCGGGTGATGACCTACGGGGACGTTGCCGAGTACCTCGGCCAGGGCGGCCCCCGCCAGGTCGGGCGCGTGATGGCACTCTACGGCGGTGCCGTGCCCTGGTGGCGGGTGATCCGCGCGGACGGCCGCTTCCTGCCCGGCCACGAGCACCGCGCCCTCGCCCACTACGGCGAGGAGGGCACCCCGCTGCGCGAGCTCGCCGACCCGCCCCGGGTCGACCTCAAGCGGGCCCGGTGGGACGGCGGGCCCGCGGGGGATTGAGCCGAAGCGGGTGCGCGGACGGGAATGACGGGGCAGGATCGTAGGCTCGATACGGACGGGCCCCCGCGCGGGGCCCGCCTTCCGTGGCCCGCAGCACAACCCCCAGGACATCCGTGAGCTCCCCCTACCGTCTGGTGCGCAGCCCCCTCGTGCAGCCGGCCCCGCCCGTGCTGGACGACTACCAGCGTGCCGTGGCCGAGCACGCGGGCGGCCCGCTCCTGGTGCTCGCCGGGCCCGGGACGGGCAAGACCACGACGCTGGTGGAGGCTGTCGCCCGGCGGATCGAGCGCGGCACCGACCCCGAGCGGATCCTGGTGCTGACCTTCAGCCGCAAGGCCGCGATGGAGCTGCGCGACCGGATGTCCGCCCGGCTCGGCTCTTCCTCCGCCGCCCCGCGCGCCACCGCGCTCCGGTCGCCGCAGGCCACCACCTTCCACTCCTTCAGCTACGCCCTGCTCCGCGCCCACCAGGACCCGCAGGAGTACGCCGAGCCGCTGCGGCTGCTCTCCGGCCCCGAGCAGGACGTCATGGTCCGCGAGCTGCTGGCCGGCGGCGCAGAGGACGCCCGCCTCGGCGGCGGCCGGATCTCCTGGCCGCTCGACCTGCGGGCCTGCCTGACCACCCGGGGGTTCGCCGACGAGGTCCGCGCCGTGCTCGCCCGCAGCCGTGAGCTGGGCCTGGGCGAGGCTGAGCTGGAGCGCTTCGCCGAGGGCGTCCAGCGCCCCGACTGGGCCGCCGCCGCCCACTTCCTCGCCGACTACCTGGACGTGCTCGACCTGCGCGGTGTCCTCGACTACGCGGAGCTGGTGCACCGCGCCGTCCTGCTCGCCGAGCGCCCCGAGGTGGGGGAGGAACTGCGGGCCCGCTACGACGTGGTCTTCGTCGACGAGTACCAGGACACCGACCCGTCCCAGGTCCGGCTGCTGCGCCGGCTGGCCGGCGACGGACGTGAGCTGATCGCCGTCGGCGACCCGGACCAGTCGATCTACGCGTTCCGCGGCGCCGACATCAACGGCATCCTGGAGTTCCCGCAGACCTTCCGGCAGGCCGACGGCAGCCCCGCCGACGTCAAGGTGCTGCGCGTCTCCCGCCGCTCCGGCGCCGTCCTGCTCGCCGCCTCCCGCGAGCTGGCCCGGCGGATGCCGATGGGCCGGCTGCCCGCCGAGAAGCTCGCCCAGCACCGCGCCCTGCTGCCCTCCCGCGAGGGCGGCCGGATCGAGGTGTACACCTACCCCACGCCCGGCACCGAACTGGACTCGATCGCCGACCTGCTGCGCCGCGCCCACCTGGAGGACGGCGTGCCGTGGGGCGAGATGGCCGTCCTGGTCCGGGCCGGCGCCCGGTCCATCCCGGGCGTGCGGCGGGCGCTCGGCGCGGCCGGCGTCCCGCTGGAGATCGACGGCGACGACCTGCCGCTGCGCGAGGAACCGGCCGTCGCCCAGCTGCTGCTCGCCCTGCGGGTCTGCGCCGAGCAGGCCCACCGCGACCGGCACGCCCCCGAGGCACCGGACCCGCTCACCACCGAGCTGGCCCACACCCTGCTCACCGGCCCGCTCGGCGGCATGGACGGCTCCGACCTGCGCCGCCTCGGCCGCGCCCTGCGCGAGGAGGAACGCGCCGCGCTGCGCGCCGACGGCCGGCCCGCCGCCGTACCGCGCCCGGCCGGCGAGCTGGTCCGCGAGGCCCTCGCCGAGCCCGAGCGGCTGATCGCCCTCGACCCCGCCTACGCCCGGCGCGCCCGCGACCTCGGCACGCTGCTGCGCAAGGTCCGCGAGCGGCTGGCCGGCGGCTGCACCGCCGAGGACGCGCTCTGGGAGCTCTGGGACGGCAGCCGCCGCTGGCGCGAGCGCCTGGAACGGGCCGCGCTGCGCGGCGGCGCCGCCGGCCGCAACGCCGACCGGGACCTCGACGCGCTCTGCGCCCTGTTCGAGACCGCCGCCCGCGCCGAGGAGCAGGTCACCGGCCACCGCAGCGCCCTCGACCTGCTCGCCGAGCTGGAGGCCCAGGACATCGCGGCCGACACCCTCACCGTGCGGGCCGTGCGCCCGGAGGCCGTCCGGCTGATGACCGCGCACCGCTCCAAGGGCCTGGAGTGGCGCCTGGTCGTGGTCGCCGGTGTCCAGGAGGGCCTCTGGCCGGACCTCCGCCGCCGCGGCTCACTGCTGGAGGCCGACCGGATCGGCCGCGACGGCCTCGCCGAGCCGCTCTCCCCGGCCGCGCTGCTCGGCGAGGAACGCCGGCTCTTCTACGTCGCCGCCACCCGGGCCCGGGAGCGGCTGATCGTCACCGCCGTCAAGGCACCGGCCGACGACGGGGACGAGCCCTCCCGCTTCCTGCGCGAGCTCTACCGCGAGGACGTCGACCCGCGCACCGGCAGGGTGCTGCGCCGCACCCCGCCGGCCACCGTCGAGGACGTCACCCACCGTCCGCGCCGTCCGCTCGCGGTCGCCGCGCTGGTCGCCGAGCTGCGCGCGGTCACCGTCGACCCGGCCCGCGCTCCCGAGCTGCGCCGCGCCGCCGCCGAACGGCTCGCCACCCTGGCCCTGGCCGCCGACGAGGACGGCCAGCCGCTGGTGCCGTCCGCGCACCCCGACCGCTGGTGGGGCCTGGACGACGTCACCGCCGCCCCCGACCCGCTGCGCAGCGCCGACCTGCCGGTCCGGCTCTCCGGCAGCGGCCTGGAGCAGCTGGAGAACTGCTCGTTGCAGTGGTTCCTGGACAAGGAGGTCAAGGCGCGCGGCTCCTCCTCCGCCGCCCAGGGCTTCGGCAACGTGGTGCACGCCCTCGCCGACGAGGTCGGCTCCGGCCGCACCCCGGCCGACCTCGCCGTCCTGATGGAGCGGCTGGACACGGTCTGGGACGCCCTGGCCTTCGACGCGCCGTGGAAGTCCCACCAGGAGAAGACCGAGGCGCGGGCCGCCCTGGAGCGCTTCCTGCACTGGCACGTGCTCCAGCGGGGCCGCGACGTCGTCGCCACCGAGCACGGCTTCGACGTCACGCTGGACGCCGGCGGCGTCTCGGTGCGGATCCGCGGGTCGATGGACCGGGTCGAGAGGGACGAGGCCGGGCGCGCCTACGTGGTCGACTTCAAGACCGGCAAGGAGGCGCCGACCGACAAGTCGCTGCCCGACCACAAGCAGCTCGCCGTCTACCAGCTCGCCGTCCGGGCCGGTGCGCTCAACGAGCTGCCCGGCTTCGACGGCCGCGCCCCCGAGTCCGGCGGCGCCGAGCTGGTCCAGCTGCGCAAGCCCGACAAGGGCGCCCCGGACGCGCCCAAGGTGCAGCGGCAGGAGCCGCCGGAGGGCGAGCCGTGGATCGAGAACCTGCTCGCCGACGCGGCCGGGCGGGTGCTCGCCGAGCGGTTCGTGCCGCAGACCGGCGGCGGCTGCGACCGCTGCTCGTTCCGCCGCAGCTGCTCGGCCCAGCGGGACGGCGCCCAGCTCGTCGAGTAGCGAGGCTCACGCCGGCCGGACGCCCGTCCTGTCGGTGCCCCCCGTTAACGTTGCGGGGTGACCGCCGTGCTCAACCATCCCGACCAGCTCAAGGAGCTGCTCGGCATCCCCTTCAACCGGGAGCAGATGGCGGCCGTCGGCGCCCCCCTGGAACCGGCCGTGATCGTGGCAGGCGCCGGCTCCGGCAAGACCACCGTGATGGCGGCCCGGGTCGTCTGGCTGGTCGGCTCCGGCGCGGTGCGGCCCGAGGAGGTGCTCGGCCTCACCTTCACCAACAAGGCCGCCGGCGAGCTGGCCGAGCGCGTACGCTCCGCCCTGCGTCTTGGCGGGCTGGGGGTACCCCCGGCCGAAGGCTGGGGGAGTGTCGCCGGACCGGACGAGGAGGCGCTCGGCGAACCCGAGATCTCCACCTACCACGCCTTCGCCGGCCGGCTGCTCAAGGAGCACGGCCTGCGGATCGGCATAGAGCCGGATGTCCGGCTGCTCGCCGACGCCACCCGGTTCCAGCTCGCCGCCAAGGTGCTGCGCACCGCCCGCGGGCCCTTCCCGGCCCTCACCGGCACCTTCGCCAACCTGGTCGCCGACCTGGTCGCGCTGGACGGCGAACTCGCCGAGCACCTGGTCGAGCCGGCCACCCTGCGCGCCTTCGACGAGGAGCTCCTCGACACCCTGGCCGGCGTCAGGCTGACCAACGACGACCTGCGGGCCGTCCCCGGCACCGCCCGGGCCCGGCTGGAGCTGCTCCGCCTGGTCGAGGACTACCGGCGCCGCAAGGCCGCCGCCGGCCTGATGGACTTCGGCGACCAGATAGCCGCCGCAGCCCGGCTCGCCCAGCAACGCCCCGAGGTCGGCGCACTGCTGCGGGGCCAGTTCCGGGTCGTCCTGCTCGACGAGTACCAGGACACCTCCGTCGCCCAGCGGCTGATGCTGGCCGGCCTCTTCGGCGCCGGCCCGGACGGGCGGGGCGGCGGCCACCCGGTCACCGCCGTCGGCGACCCCTGCCAGGCGATCTACGGCTGGCGCGGCGCCTCCGTCGCCAACCTCGACGACTTCCCCCGGCACTTCCCGAAGGCGGGCGGCGAGAGCGCCGCCCGGTACGCGCTGAGCGAGAACCGGCGCAGCGGCGGGCGGCTGCTCGCCCTCGCCAACGAGCTGGCCGCCCCGCTGCGCGCGATGCACGAGGGCGTCGAGGCGCTGCGCCCGGCCCCCGGCGCCGAGCAGGACGGCTACGTCCGCGCCGCGCTGCTGCCCACCCACGCGGAGGAGGTCGACTGGCTGGCCGACTCGGTCGCCCACCTGGTGCGCACCGGCACCGCGCCCGGCCGGATCGCCGTGCTCTGCCGGGGCGGCGCGGCCTTCCCCGACATCCACGCGGCGCTGGTCGCCCGTGAGGTGCCGGTCGAGGTGGTCGGCCTCGGCGGGCTGCTCCAACTGCCCGAGGTGGCCGACCTGGTGGCGGTCTGCGAGGTGCTCCAGGACCCGACCGCCAACGCCGCGCTGGTCCGGCTGCTGATCGGCCCGCGCTGGCGGATCGGCCCGCGCGACCTGGCCCTGCTCGGCCGGCGCGCCGCCGACCTGGTCCGCACCGCCCGGCCCGAGGGCGTCGAGGCGTTGGCGGCCGCCGTCGCGGAGACCGACCCGACCGAGGTGGTCTCGCTGGCCGACGCGCTGGAGACCTTCCTCACCGGCCCCTCCGGCGACGAGGGCGGCCAGCCCGACGAGCTGCCGTTCTCCGCCGAGGCACGGCTGCGCTTCGCCCGGCTCGCCCGCGAGCTGCGCGAGCTGCGCCGTTCGCTGGCCGAGCCGCTGATGGACGTCCTGCACCGGGTGCTCACCGTCACCGGCCTGGAGGTCGAACTCGCAGCGTCCCCGCAGGCGTTGGCCGCCCGTCGGCGGGAGACCCTGCACGCCTTCCTGGATGTCGCGGCCGGCTTCTCCGACCTGGACGGCGACCCGGGCCTGCCCGCCTTCCTCGGCTTCCTGCGCGCCGCCCAGGAGTACGAGCGGGGCCTGGACAGCAGCCTGCCCGGCGGCGAGGACACCGTGAAGGTGCTCACCGCGCACAAGTCCAAGGGCCTGGAGTGGGACGTCGTCGCCGTCCCCGGCCTGGTGAGGGGCGCGTTCCCGTCGTCCAGCGCGCGCGAGCGCTGGACCAGCACCAAGCGCGTGCTCCCGCACGCCCTGCGTGGTGACGCGGCCACCCTGCCCGACGTGCGCGGCGGCTGGAACAGCAAGTCGATGACCGCCTTCAAGCAGGCCCTGGCCGAGCACTCCGGCACCGAGGAGCTGCGCCTGGGCTACGTCGCCTTCACCCGCCCGCGCTCGCTGCTGCTGGCCTCCGGGCACTGGTGGGGGCCCAGCCAGAAGACCCCGCGCGGCCCGTCCGCCTTCCTGGAGCAGCTGCGCGAGCACTGCGAGCGGCCCGGCGCCGGCGAGATCGAGCACTGGGCCGAGCAGCCGCCCAAGGGTGCGGAGAACCCGGCGCTCGCCGCGCCGGCCGAGCGGCCCTGGCCGCTGCCGCTGGACCCGACCGCGCAGCACGCCCGCCGCCGGGTCGCCGAGGTGGTGTACCGGCGCCTGGCCGGGCAGCCGGCCGCCGAGCCGGAGCCGATGGCGCCCGAGGACCGCCGGCAGGTCGAGTCCTGGGATCGCGATCTCACCGCGCTGCTGGGCGAGTTGGAGCGTTCCCGGCGCAGTGTGCGGGAGGTGCCGCTGCCGGCCGCGCTCTCCGCCACCCAGCTGCTGCGGCTCGCCGCGGACCCGGACGGCTTCGCGCGCGACCTGGCCCGGCCGATGCCGCGCCCGCCGCAGCCAGCGGCCCGCCGGGGCACCCGCTTCCACGCCTGGGTGCAGTCCCGGATCGAGCCGCTGCTGCTGATCGAGCCGGGTGCGCTGCCCGGGGCGGACGACGACGGCATCGAGGACGAGCAGGACCTGGAGCGGCTCAAGGAGGCGTTCCTGCGCACTCCGTACGCGCACCGGGAACCGTACCGGGTGGAGGCGCCGTTCCAGCTGGTGCTCGCGGGCCGGGTGGTGCGCGGCCGGATCGACGCGGTCTACCGCGAGGGTGACGGCCGGTCAGAATCCGGCGGCGCGTCACGCTACGAAGTGGTGGACTGGAAGACGCACCGCGAGGAGACCGCGGACCCGCTCCAGCTCGCGGTCTACCGGGTGGCCTGGGCCGAACAGTTGGGCGTTCCGCTGGAGCAGGTCACGGCGTCGTTCCTGTACGTCCGCAGCGGCCGGATCGAACAACCCGTAGGACTTCCTGACCGAAAAGAGTTGGAACGGCTCCTGATCGGGAACAGTGAAGAATGAGTCACGCAGAGCATTCAAGTCATCACGGCAACGGGCGAAACCTGTGCGTAGTGCACGTTTCGTGCCTATTGTGGGGTCGGTAACCGGTCAACCCCCGTGCTCCGGCCGCCAGCGAGGCCCGTAGTCCCTAACCCTCAGTCATCACCGCAGGTGCCCACGGGCATCGGCGTCTTCTGCTGGAGAGACCGAAGTTGAGCGCGACCGGATGGATCAGAGAGCGGTTCGCCGGGCCGACCCCGGGGACCGCTCCGGGCGCGACCGGCACCTGGCCGAGGACGGCGCTGTCGCTGCCGTTCATCGGCATGGCGCTGGTCGTCGTCCTCGACTACACCACTGATGCCGCGGTGACCGTCGAACCGGCCCTCACCGCGGTCCCCGCGCTGGCCGCCGTGGTCAGCCGCCGGACCTGGTACCCGCTCGCGATCGGCCTCTGCACCGAGGCCGTCGCCTTCCTGATGGCCTTCCACAACGACGTGCTCGGCGAGTCCGTGCACAGTGCGACCGTCTTCGCCATCGTGCTGGTCGCCGCGATCGGCTGGGTCAGCGCCACCCTCCGGCTGCGCCAGGAGAAGGCGCTCGCCGACGCCCAGCTGGTCGCCTCGATCGCCCGCCGGGTGCTGCTGCGGCCGGTCCCCGACCGGGTCGGCACCGTCCGGGCCGCCGTCCACTACGAGGCCGCCGCCGCGCACGCCCGGATCGGCGGCGACCTCTACGAGGTGGTGAACACCCGGCACGGCGTGCGGGCGGTGGTCGGCGACGTCCGGGGCAAGGGGCTGGGGGCGGTGGAGACGGCCGCCGCCGTGCTCGGCGCCTTCCGCGAGGCCGCCCACCAGGAGCCCGCGCTGGAACGGGTGGCCGGCTGGCTCGCCGTCAGCCTCGACCGGGCCCTGCACGAGAACGACCACCCGGGAGTGGAGGAGGAGTTCGTCACCCTGGTGCTGATCGGGGTCCGGCCCGACGGCACCGCCGAGATCGTCAACTGCGGGCACCCCGCGCCGCTGCTGCTGCGCGGGGGCGAGGACGTCCGGCCGCTGGAGCTCGCCGAGACGGTGCCGCCGCTCGGCGTCCTCGACCCGGCCGATGTCCGGCCGCCGGTGCACCGCATCCCGCTGCGGCGCGGGGACCGCGTGCTGCTCTTCACCGACGGCGTCATCGAGGCCCGCAACCGGGCCGGCGTCTTCTACCCGCTCGCCGAACGGCTGCCGCGCTGCGCGGACGGCCGCCCGGCGGACGTCCTCCAGCGCCTGCACGAGGACGTCGTGCGCCACGTCGGCCGTCAGCTCGGCGACGACGCGGCCATGCTCCTGCTCCAGTACGACCCTCCCCCGGCCGCCGGCCAGGGGGGCCTCCCGGCGGTCGGCGCCCAGCTGCCGCACCAGAACGGCCTGCTGACCAGGCACTGACCGGGCGCCGCCCGGGCACTGATCAGGCACCGACCGGGCACTGACCGGGCGCCGAGCGGTTCCGGGCGGCGGCCCGGGGCGGCGGCGGTGTCAGAGCGACACCTGCACCACCAGCGGGCGGTGGTCCGAGACCGCCGCCCGCGGGGCGGCCGCCGGGCCGACCGCGGCCCGCGGCACGCCCACCGCCAGCACGTGGTCGAACTGCACGGCCGGCCGGTGCGAGGGGTAGGTGGGGGTGCGCGCCAGGTCGTGCCAGCCCTGGAGCCGGGCCCGCGGCTCCCGCACCCGCCGCCGGCGCGGCTCCACCAGGGCCGGCCTGGCCCGCCGCGCCGCCCGCAGCTCGCGGACCCGCGCCCGCGGGGCCGTCCGGTCCAGCGCCGTCGCCCCGCCCAGCACCGTCCGCGGCACCGCGCCGATCAGGTTGAAGTCCCCCAGCACGAGGTACGGCTGCGGCAGGTCGGCGATCCACCGGCGGATCCCGGCCAGCTGCGCCATGTTCCAGCCCGGCACGAAGGACAGGTGCGCGGCCACCACCGTGAACGGCCCGCGATCGCCCTCCAGCACCGCCGCCAGCGCGGCCCGGGGTTCGTCCGGGACGGGCGTCAGACCGCGCCGCCCGGCCACCCGCAGGGGCAGCCCGAACGGCGCCGGGGCGAACCGGCGGGCCCGCCAGTGCCGCACCGGCAGCCGGGTCAGCAGCGCGGTCCCGTACGCGGACGGGGCGTCGTCGCCGACCTCGCCCGGCCCGTACACCTGGATGCCGGCGGGTTCCGAGGGTTCCCGCACCCAGCCGGCCACCGGTGCCGGACGGCCGTGCAGCGCTGCCGCGAACCGCCAGTCCGCGGCGCCCATCGCCTTGGCGGCGACCGCCGTCTGGTCGGTCCCGCCGGAGCGCGGCTGGTACCGGTCGACCTCCTGGAGCGCCAGGACGTCGGCGTCCAGCGCGGCCACCGCCTCGGCGAGCGGCCCGCCCGCGTCTGCCGGGTAGGGCTGCGGGGCGCCGTCCGGGGCGAGCGGCTGACCGTGCAGCAGATTGAAGGTGGCGATGCGCAACTGGCTCACAGGGCACGACGGTACCCGCTCTGCAGGGGAGGGGGCACCGCTTGAGCGGACCGGGCATACCGGGTATACATACTCGGTATGTCGATCCGCCACGGTCTGCTCGCCCTGCTCGACCAGGGCCCCCGCTACGGCTACCAGCTGAGAACCGAGTTCGAGGCGCGTACCGGCGCCACCTGGCCGCTCAACGTCGGGCAGGTCTACACCACGCTGTCCCGGCTGGAGCGCGACGGCCTGGTCGAGCCCGCGGGGGAGGACGACGAGGGTCACCAGTTCTACGCCGTCACCGACGCCGGCCGCGCCGAACTGCGCGCCTGGTTCGACACCCCGGTGCCCCGGACCAGCCCGCCCCGCGACGAACTGGCGATCAAGCTGGCCATGGCGGTGACCGTCCCGGGCGTGGACGTGCCCGCCGTCGTCCAGGGCCAGCGCCGGCACAGCGTCAAGGCGCTCCAGGACTACACCCGGCTCAAGGGCCGGGCGCTGGCCGGCGAGACCCGCCCCGGCGCAGCCGGCCAGGCGGCCGGCCCGGGCGCCGACCTCGCCTGGCTGCTCGTCCTCGAACAGCTCATCTTCCAGACCGAGGCCGAGATCCGCTGGCTCGACCACTGCGAGACCAGGCTCGCCCAGCAGGCCGAGATCGAACAGGCCAGGGCCGCCGAGGCCCGCAAGGCGGAACCCGGCGCCGCGTCCGGGCCGGCCGCCCGGATCGGGCGCCGCAGGTCCAGGGCCTGACGCCCGTCCCGACCTCACGAACCACCCGGCCCGGTCGGTCACCCCGCCCGGGCCCAGAACAGCAGGGGGAAGTGTGTCCCACACCGATCCGACCAGGAACGCCACCCAACCGGTGCTCCACCTGGACCGCATCACCCGGGTCCACGGTCAGGGCGCAGCCGAGGTGCAGGCGCTGCGCGGGGTCGACCTGAAGGTCCACCCCGGCGAGTTCGTCGCCGTGATGGGCCCGTCCGGCTCCGGCAAGTCCACCCTGCTGACCCTCGCGGGCGGCCTGGACAGCCCGACCGAGGGTCAGGTCCTGGTCGAGGGCGTCGCCCTCGGCGGGCTCAGCCGCAAGAGGCTCGCCGAGGTCCGCCGCCGTTCGGTCGGCTACGTCTTCCAGGACTACAACCTCATCCCGGCGCTCACCGCCGCCGAGAACATCTCGCTGCCCCGCGAGCTCGACGGCCTCTCCGGCCGCGCCGCCCGCCGCGAGGCCATCACCGCGCTGGAGGAGCTCGGCATCTCCGAGCTCGCCGACCGCTTCCCCGACGACATGTCCGGCGCAGCAGCGCGTCGCCATCGCCCGCGCCCTGATCGGCGACCGCCGCCTCGTCCTCGCCGACGAGCCCACCGGCGCCCTCGACTCCACCACCGGCGAGGCCGTCCTCGCCGTCCTGCGCGCCCGCTGCGACGCCGGCGCCGCCGCCATGATGGTCACCCACGAACCCCGCCACGCCGCCTGGGCCGACCGCGTCGTCTTCCTGCGCGACGGCCGGATGGTCGACGAGAGCGTCAGCCAGGACGCGGGCAGCCTGCTCGTCTCCGCGGCCACCAACGCGATCGGTCCGGTGACCGAGTGAGGCTCAGCGCCTGGCGGGTCGCCCTGCGCATCGCCCGCCGCGACGCCCTGCGCGCCAAGGGCCGCAGCGCCCTCGTCGTCGCCATGGTCGCGCTGCCCGTCCTCGGCGTCACCGGCGCCGACGTCGTCTTTCGCAGCGCCGAACTCGACCCCGACGAGCGGGTCGTCCGCACCATGGGCCGGGCCGACGCCGAGATCCACCTGCTCGAACGCGGCTCGGTCGTCCTGCAGGCGCCGGACCCGGCCGAGGACTTCAGCATCGACAGCGCGAGCGACACCAAGCAGGAGAACGGCCGGCCCCAGTACACCCCCGAGCAGCGCCGCAGCCTCGACACCGGCCCCGCCGAGCTCGCCGGGCAGCTGCTCCCGCCCGGCGCCACGCTCGTCCCGGTGAACCAGGGCCCCTACGTCCCCACCAGCACCCGCGAAGGCCTGCTCAACGTGCAGACCGTCGAGGCGGACCTCACCGACCCGGTCTGGAAGGGCCGGATCAACGTCGTCGAGGGCCGCGCCCCGAGCGCCGGCAACGAAACCGCCGTCACCCGGGACTTCCTCGACCGCTCCGGCCTCAAGCTCGGCGACCGCACCACCGTGCGCGGCCTGGAGGGCACGCCGTTCACCGTCACCGCCGTCGCCGAGTACCCCGCCGAACTGAACGCCACCGGGCTGATCGCCCGCCCCGGGACCCTGGTCGGCCCGCTGGAGAGGCTGGCCGGCCCCGACCGCGGCAAGGGCGGACCCCCGGTCGCCGGCGAGGCCAACCGGTGGCTGGTCAAGCTCCCCGCCGGGGCCGTCATCGACTGGCCCAAGGTGATGGAGTTCAACAAGTACGGCTTCACCGTCGTCTCCCGCACCGTCCTGCTCGACCCGCCGCCCCGCTCCGAGGTGCCGTTCTACGCCCACCAGGACCGGAGCGGCGGCGGGACCAACTACCTCGACAAGACCTCCGTCGTCATCCTCGCCACCGTCGTGGGCATGGCGCTGCTGGAGATCGTGCTCCTCGCGGGCCCCGCCTTCGCCGTCGGGGCCAGGCGCTCCCGGCGGCAGCTCGGCCTGCTCGCCGCGGGCGGCGGTGACCGCGCCAACATCCGCGCGGTCGTCCTCGGCGGCGGCATCGTCCTCGGCGTCACCGGCGCCACCGTGGGCCTGGCCGTCGGCGTCGGCCTGGTCGCGCTGCTGCGCACCAGGACCGAGGAGTACGCCGGGTCGCGGTTCGGCCACTTCGACCTGCAACCGCTCGACCTGCTCGGTGTCCTCGCCATCGGCCTGGTCACCGGCCTGCTCGCGGCCGTCGTGCCGGCCGTCCAGGCCTCCCGGCAGGACGTCGTCTCCGCGCTCACCGGCCGCGACTCGCTCAAGCCGCCGAGCCGCAAGCTCGCCGTGCTCGGCCTGCTGATGCTGGCCGGCGGCGCCGCGATCGCCCTGCTCGCCGCGACCAGCGGCTTCGGCAACCGCAGCATGTCCGTCCTCGGCGGCTCGGTGATCGCCGAGCTCGGCATGGTCGCCCTGACGCCCTACCTGGTCGGCCTGTTCGGGCGGATCGGCCGCTGGCTGCCGCTCGGCCCCCGCCTCGCGCTGCGCGACTCCGTCCGCCACCGCGGGCGCACCGCCCCCGCCGTCGCCGCCGTCATGGCCGCCGTCGCCGGCTCCGTCGCCGTCGGCATCTACAACGCCAGCAGCGACGAACAGCAGCGCCGCGAGTACGTCGCCGCCGCCCCGGCCAACGCCGTCACCATCAGCAGCGGCTGGGGTGCGGGCGCCGACGGCAAGCTGCTGCCCCAGATGCGCGCCGCCGTGGAGACCAACATCCCCGGGCTCGGCACCCGGGCCGACGTGCAGCGGGTCGGCTACAAGAACGACTGCAGCGTCGTCCGCACCGACTGCGGCTACGTCAACTCCGTGATGCCCAAGGAGCGGCGCTGCCCGCTGAACGAGGGCCACCCCTCGGCGATCCCCGAGGCGGAGGCCAACCGGATCCGCAAGGAGGACGAGCGCTGCAAGGAACGGCTCCTCTACCGGGGCAACTCCTTCGGCGGCATCCTGGCCGGGGACACCACCCTGCTGCGCAACCTGTACGGCGTGACCGACCCCGCCGCCGTCCAGGCGCTGGCCGCGGGCAAGGTCGTCGTCTTCGACGACAAGTACGTCAAGGACGGCAAGCTCACGCTGAACCTGGTGGAGATGGAGCCCGCCGCGCTGAAGCCGGGTGACTCCTCTTCGCCGCCCAGCCACGAGATCACCGTCGACGCCGTCCTCGTCACCGCCGGCATCCCGACCGGCGGCGGCCAGGCCGTCATGAGCGCGGACACCGCCCACCGGCTCGGCCTGACCACCAGGGACTCCGGCTCGGTCTGGCTGCCCGGGGAGGCGCCGTCCGACAGCGCGGAGCAGAAGGCGAACGCCGCGCTCGCCAAGCTCACCGACGGCATCCAGTTCAACGTCGAGCGCGGCTTCCAGTCGGTGGGGACCCTGGTCAGCCTCGGCCTCACCGGCTTCGCCGCCCTGGTCGCGCTCGGCGCGGCCGGCATCGCCACCGGCCTCGCCGCCGCCGACTCGCAGCGCGACCTGACCACCCTCGCGGCGGTCGGCGCCGCACCGCGCATCCGCCGCACCCTGTCCGGCTTCCAGTGCGGGGTGATCGCGGCGATGGGCACCCTGCTCGGCGTCGTCACCGGGGTGGTCCCGGCGGTGGCCCTGCGCAAGGTGGAGGGCGTCGCGGTCGTCTACCAGGGGATGAGCGCCGAGGAGGTGGCCGACCGCAGCATCATCGTCTTCCCGTGGCTCAACGTCGGGGTGACCGTGGTCGTCCTGCCGCTGCTCGCGGTGGCGCTGGCCGCGTTGCTCACCCGCTCGCGGATCTCGCTGCTGCGCCGCTCCGGCTGACGGCGGGCACCCCGTCGCCGCCCTGACCGTCGCTCTCTTCGTCACCCCCGACCGCCTCTCACCGGCGGCCGGGGGTGACGGAGGTTACAGGTCAACCGGCGACCGGTGGCCGGACGGCCGGGGCAGGCACCCGCATGGGCGAACTAAAGTCGTCCGTATGACGAGAACCCCGGACAGCGTCGTCCGCTCCTTCATCGACCAGCACCAGGCCGCCTTCCTGGCCGATCTCTCCGACTGGCTCGGCATCCCCTCGGTCTCCGCCGACCCCGGCCGGGCCGGCGACGTGCGCCGCTCCGCCGAGTGGCTGGTCGCGAAGCTGCGCGACACCGGCTTCCCGGTGGCGGAGGTCTGGGAGACGGACGGCCTGCCGGCGGTGTTCGCCGAGTGGCCGTCCGGGGACTCGTCCGCACCGACCGTGCTGGTCTACGGCCACCACGACGTGCAGCCCGCCGCCAAGGAGGACGGCTGGGCCACCGAGCCGTTCGAGCCGACCGTGGTCGGCAAGCAGCTGTTCGCCCGCGGCGCCGCCGACGACAAGGGCCAGGTGTTCTTCCACACCCTCGGTGTCCGCGCCCACCTGGCCGCCACCGGGCGGACCGCGCCGGCCGTCAACCTCAAGCTGCTGATCGAGGGCGAGGAGGAGTCCGGCTCGCCGCACTTCGCCGACCTGGTCCGCCGGGAGGCCGGGCGGCTGGCCGCCGACGTGGTGATCATCTCGGACACCGGCATGTGGTCGGAGACCACGCCGACCGTCTGCACGGGCATGCGCGGCCTGGCCGACGCCCAGATCGACCTGTACGGCCCGGACACCGACATCCACTCCGGCTCCTTCGGCGGAGCGGTCCCCAACCCGGCGGCGGTCGCGGCCGGGCTGGCCGCCGGGCTGCACGACGAGGACCGCCGGGTGGCGGTCCCGGGCTTCTACGACGGCGTGATCGAGCTGACCGAGCGCGAGCGCGAGCTCTTCGCCGAGCTGCCCTTCGACGAGGCGCAGTGGCTGAGGGTCGCCAAGTCGTACGGGACCCAGGGGGAGGCCGGCTACTCCACCCTGGAGCGGATCTGGGCCCGGCCGACCGCCGAGGTCAACGGCATCTGGGGCGGTTACACCGGCCCCGGCGGCAAGACCATCGTGCCGTCCTCGGCGCACCTCAAGCTCTCCTTCCGGCTGGTCGCCGGCCAGGAGGTGGAGAAGGTGCGGGAGGCCGTCCGGGAGTGGGTGGCCGCGCGGGTGCCCGAGGGCATCCGGTACGAGCTGGTGTTCCCCGGTGCGACCCGGCCCTGCCTGACCCCGCTGGACCACCCGGCGCTGCAGTCCACCGTCCGGGCGATGGGGCGGGCGTTCGAGCAGAAGATCCTCTTCACCCGGGAGGGTGGTTCCGGCCCGGCCGCCGACCTGCAGGACGTGCTCGGCGCGCCGGTGCTGTTCCTCGGCATCTCGGTGCCCTCGGACGGCTGGCACTCGGTCAACGAGAAGGTCGAGCTGGACCTGCTGGCCAAGGGCGTGGAGACGACCGCCTACCTCTGGGCCGACCTGGCCGAGAACTGGCGGCCGGGCGGCGACGGCGCCGGCCGGGGTGCCGGCGAAGGTGCCTGAGGGCGCCGCCGCCCGTCCCGGCGGGCAGACCACCGATCCAGACGACTCATCACGTGGGGATGGAACGAAGTGAGCACCGTGCCTGAGACCGAACGCCCGAGCAGCCCGGCACTGGCCCGGGCCGGGGTGGACCGGGCGGCCCAGCACCGGTTCGACGAGCCCTGGCTGGCGGCCGCCTGGAGCCACCCGACCACCCAGGTGCTGCCGATCGCCGGCGGCGAGGCGTTCGTGGTGGACACCGGGAGCGGCACCGAGCTCGTCCTGCTGCCCTCGTTCGAGGCGCCGCAGACCGGGGACCGCTACTTCCTCGGCACCGACGAGGACGGCGTCTCGTACTTCGCGCTGGCCGGCGAGAGCCTGCCCGGGCGGCTGGACGGGGACGCCCGCCCGGCCGGGCTGCGCGAGGTCGGCGGGCTGCTCTCCGACCGGGAGGCCGGGCTGCTGGTGCACGCCGTGGCGCTGGAGCACTGGCACCGGCTGCACAGCTTCTGCTCGCGGTGCGGGCACCCGACCGAGAAGGCCGGCGCCGGCCACGTGCGGCGCTGCACCTCCTGTGCGGCCGAGCACTACCCGCGCACCGACCCGGCGGTGATCATGATGATCACCGACGAGCAGGACCGCTGCCTGCTCGGGCGCCAGGCGCTCTGGCCGGAGGGCCGCTGGTCGACCCTGGCCGGCTTCGTCGAGCCGGGGGAGTCGATCGAGCAGGCGGTGGTCCGCGAGGTCTTCGAGGAGGCCGGGGTGCGGGTCGCCGAGGTCTCCTACGTGGCCAGCCAGCCGTGGCCGTTCCCGTCCAGCCTGATGCTCGGCTTCATGGGCAAGGCCCACCCGGACGGCACGGCGATCACGGTGGACGGCGAGGAGCTGGCGGAGGCCCGCTGGTTCTCCCGGGAGGAGCTGAAGGCCGGGATGGCGGCGGGCGAGATCCTGCCGCCGTCCGGGATTTCGATCGCGCGTCACCTGGTCGAACTCTGGTACGGCGGTCCGCTGCCGTCGGCGGCGCGCTGGTAATTCCGTCAAATAGGGGGCGTGCGGCATATTGCCGTGCGCCCCCTATTTCCCGTTCGTGCCGTCGTTCGCTCCCGCTTTCCGGAGGCGTCGATGGGCCGAACGGGTGATCAGAGCCGATTTCCCGCAGGTCGGGCGCTCTTGTGTTCGTATCCGGAGGGGCCTTGCCCGGAAGCCCCTGCGGCCGTCCGGGCGGAGTTGCCGACGGCCTGATCGGGGCGGCCGCCGCCGATCCTGGCCGACATTGCCCGAATCGGCTGAAACGGTGTCACCGCCCTCGCTACATTCACTCGGGTGACAATCCCACGGGGCACCGCCCAATCCCCCAAGTACCAGCGACTCGCCGCCGATCTGCGCCGCCGGATCGCCGAGGGCGAGTTCACCGCCCAGGCCGCGCTGCCGGTCGAGAGCGAACTGGAACGCCAGTACGGAGTCGCCCGCAACACCGTCCGGCTGGCCGTCGACGTCCTGGTCAACGAGGGCCGGCTGGTCCGCCTCCAGGGCAAGGGCACCTACCTCCGGGAACACCCCGTCCTGGACCACCGTGCCTACGGCCCCACCCTGCGGCCCCTGCCGCGCGACCCGCAGACCGGGACGCGGGACTGCCTGGCCGTGCCCACCGCCGTCTACCTCGGCGAGGCCGCCGAGGCCGGCCGGGAGCTCGCCACCGACTTCGAGATGATGATCGTCCGGGCCAGGGTCGACATCGCCGAGCGGCTCGGGCTGCGGCCCGGCGAGGCCATCGTGGTCCGCCGCCAGCTGCGGCTGCTGGACCGCGAGCCGTACTCGATCGAGGAGAGCCACTACCGGGCCGGCCTCGCAGCCGGCACCCCGCTGATGGAGCCCGACCCGATCGACGGCGGCGACGAGGCGGTGCTGGCCGCGCTCGGCCGCACCGAGATCGGCGCCGTCGACCACCTGGTGGCCCGGATGCCCGGCCCCGAGGAGGCGCAGTGGTTCCAGGGCGGCCCCGGGGTGCCGCTGATGGTCCAGACCCGGGTGACGTACGACCGGCGCGGGCCGGTCCGGGTCATCGAGACCCGCTACTCCGCCGACCGCAGCCGGCTGGTCTACGGCGTCGGGGACCTCACCGCCCGGGCGCTGGTGCCCGCCCCCGCCACGCCCGTCGACCCGGCCCGGGCCGACGCGCCGTGACGCGCCGTGACGCGCCGGCCCGGGCCCCGGTGCGGGGCCCGGGCGGTCGCCGGGGGCCGGGCGTGCGCCGCGGGTCAGGCCGCCAGGGCCTTCTTGACCTGGATCAGGCTCGGGTTGGTCATCACGACCTGCTCGCCGCCGCCCTCCGGCTTCACCAGCACCGTCGGCACCGTCTGGTTGCCGTTGTTGACGGACTCGACGAAGGACGCCGACGCCGGGTCCTCCTCGATGTTGATCTCGGTGTAGCCGATGCCCTCACGGTCCAGCTGGCTCTTGAGCCGGTTGCAGTAGCCGCACCAGGTCGTGCTGTACATCGTGACGCTGCCGGACATCGAGGGGGCTCCTTCGGGAAGGGGGCGTGCGGTCTCGGGGGAGAACGCGCGCCGTTCGTCGGTCATTCCGCGGCCGCCCGGCGCGAGGGCGACCCCGCGCGCCCGGCCGCGCAGCGATCATCCTGCGATCACACCGTGCCTGTGGACAACTCCGTCCGGGTTGTCGCACCGGGCTGAGAAGATGGAACGCATGCAGGAAGACCTCTTGAGCGGCAGCCCGTTCGACAGCCACCACGCCGCCTCGGGCCCCGACGCGGTGCTTGCCGGGCTCGACCCCGAGCAGCGGGCCGTCGCCACCGCCCTGCACGGGCCCGTCTGCGTCCTCGCCGGCGCCGGCACGGGCAAGACGCGCGCCATCACCCACCGGATCGCCTACGGCGTGCGCAGCGGCGTCTACCAGCCCGCCCAGGTCCTCGCCGTCACCTTCACCGCCCGGGCCGCCGGCGAGATGCGCGGCCGGCTGCGCCAGCTCGGCGCCGAGGGCGTCCAGGCCCGGACCTTCCACTCCGCCGCACTGCGCCAGCTCCAGTACTTCTGGCCGCGCGCCGTCGGCGGGCCGGTGCCGCAGCTGGTGGAGCGCAAGGTCCAGCTGGTCGCCGAGTCCGCCGCGCGCTGCGGGCTGCGGGTCCAGCGCACCGAGCTGCGCGACCTCACCGCCGAGATCGAGTGGGCCAAGGTCACCCAGATCGGCCCCGACGACTACCCGGCCGCCGTCCTGAAGTCCGGCCGCGAGGCCCCGCGCGACCCGGCCGAGACCGCCCAGGTCTACCGCGTCTACGAGGAGGCCAAGAGCCGCCGCGGGGTCATCGACTTCGAGGACGTCCTACTGCTGACCGCCGCGATCCTGGAGGACCGGCCGGACATCGCCGACCAGGTCCGCGCCCAGTACCGGCACTTCACCGTCGACGAGTACCAGGACGTCTCGCCGCTCCAGCAGCGGCTGCTCGACCAGTGGACCGGCCCCGGCGGCGGCGCCAGCCTCTGCGTGGTCGGCGACGCCAGCCAGACCATCTACTCCTTCACCGGGGCCACCCCCGACTACCTGCTGAACTTCCGCAGCCGCCACCCCGAGGCGACGGTCGTCAAGCTGGTCCGCGACTACCGCTCCACCCCGCAGGTCGTCCACCTCGCCAACGGGCTGCTCGCCCAGGCCCGCGGCGAGGCCGCCCGGCACCGGCTCGAACTGGTCTCCCAGCGCGAGGCCGGCCCCGAGCCCGTCTACACCGAGTACGAGGACGAGCCGACGGAGGCCGAGACCACCGCCCGCCGGATCCAGGAGCTGCTGGCGGCCGGCGTCCGCGCCAGCGAGGTCGCCGTGCTGTTCCGCACCAACGGCCAGTCCGAGGTCTACGAGCAGGCGCTCGCCGACCTCGGCGTCTCCTACCAGCTCAAGGGCGCCGAGCGGTTCTTCGAGCGGCCCGAGGTGCGCGACGCCGGGGTGCTGCTGCGCGGCGCCGCCCGGGCCGGCTCCGACCCGCTCACCGACGGCGCCCCGGGCCTCGCCGCACAGGTCCGCGCGGTGCTCGCCACCCGCGGCTTCACCCCCGAGCCCCCGGCCGGTTCCGGGGCGGTCCGCGAGCGCTGGGAGTCGCTGGCCGCGCTGGTCCGGCTCGCCGAGGAGTTCGAGCGCACCCGCACCGCGGCCGGGGAGGGCGCCGACCTCGCCGCGTACGTCGCCGAGCTGGACGCCCGCGCCGCCGCGCAGCACGCCCCCGCCGTCGAGGGCGTCACGCTGGCCTCGCTGCACGCCGCCAAGGGCCTGGAGTGGGACGCCGTCTTCCTGGTCGGCCTCACCGAGGGCACCATGCCGATCATCTACGCCAAGACCGACGAACAGGTCGAGGAGGAGCGCCGGCTGCTGTACGTCGGGGTCACCCGGGCCCGCAGGCACCTCTCGCTCTCCTGGGCGCTCTCCCGCTCCCCGGGCGGCCGGGCCAGCCGCAAGCCCACCCGCTTCCTGGACGGGCTGCGCCCGGGCTCCAGCGCGCCGGGAGCGCGCGCCGGGAGCCGGGGCGGGCGCGGCGGCGTCGAGCCGGGCGAGCGCTCCGCCGGCCGCCGGGTGCGCGGGCCGGTCAAGTGCCGGGTCTGCGATCGGGTGCTCACCGAGGCGGTCGAGCGCAAGCTGCGCCGCTGCGAGAGCTGCCCGTCCTCGATGGACGAGGCGCTGTACGAGCGGCTGCGCGAGTGGCGGGCCGGGCAGGCGAAGAAGCAGGGTGCGCCGGCCTACGTCGTCTTCACCGACGCGACGCTGATGGCGATCGCCGAGGACGTCCCCGCGACCCGGCAGGAGCTGGCGGTGATCTCGGGGGTCGGCGCGATGAAGCTGGACAAGTACGGGGCCACCGTGCTCTCGTTGTGTGCGGGGGAGGAGCCCGAGGGGGATCCGGTCGACGTCGAGGACGGCGAGCCGGGCGAACCGGCCTGAGCCGGTCCGGGGCGGTGGGAGCAGGCGCTTCGAGGCGCTTCGGAACTCGTCGGGGAACTCGCCGGAAAAATAGTTTGCGCGCTGTACCAGGAGCGCAATAGCCTGCCGGAGCGGTCAAGGGGACGCGATCGCACGGGGTGACACCTGTGCCGTGCTTTTCTGCGCCCGAAGCGTGCAACGCACCACCAGCTTCATCCGAACCACGCTTCACCGAACCACGCTTCACCTGCATCACCGAGACAGACATCCGAACAGTTCGGAGCCGGGGAAACCAGGCTCCGCGAGACGCCGAGAGGAGGCGAAGACAGTGGAAACCATCATGATCACCAAACTGACTGGCCAGACCGTCGTCGCTGCCTCCCTGCGTGCCGCCCACCTGCGGGCTCTCGCCGGACTGGGCGGAACCGGTCTGGGTCTCGACGCCACCGGTGTCTCCGTCGTCCCCGCCTCCCTGGGCTCCGCTGTCAGTGGTCTTGGACACACTGATCTCAGCGGCACGGGTCTCAAGGGCGGTATCGACGGCACCTCTGTCGAGACCGGTCTGTCCCGTGACTGGGCGTCGGTCGGCACGTCGCGCTCCCCGCGTGATGAGCGACCGACCCAGGCACCGAAGGCAGCAGTAGCCGCGCCCGTGCACGGCGGCTATGAGCAGGTCATCGGTGCCGGAAACGCCCAGAGGCAGAACGAGCAGCAGATCAACCAGGCCAAGGCCGCCTTTACGGGCGCCGCCACGGCCATCCGGATGCGGGCCTTCCGCGGGCCTGAACCCTGGAGAGAACGAACCTGAGTCAGCCTCAGGTCGGCACCTCCAGGGCCGCGGAACCCGTCACACCGGGATCCGCGGCCCTTCTGTTTTGTCCGGTACGCAAGACCACCCAGGCCCCCCGGGGCCTCCGGCCCAGCCCCACCAGTCAGCTGGGCCGGACCCACTGAGAAGACGAGAGAAGACGCCCACAGTGTCCACGGTCATCACACCGCCCATCCCGTCCGTACCGCCGACAGACCAGACCACCAAGGCCGACCAGGCCGACCCCCCGGAGGTTTCCCAGATGCAGATCACCTCGATCGACCAGGCCGAGGCGCTCGGTCTCCCCATCCCGTGCCGCGCCTTCGACCCCGAGGTCTTCTTCGCCGAGACGCCCGCCGACGTCGAGTACGCGAAGTCCCTCTGCGGCACCTGCCCGGTCAAGGACGCCTGCCTGACCGGCGCGCTGGAGCGGCGTGAGCCGTGGGGCGTCTGGGGTGGCGAGCTCTTCGTCCAGGGCGTCGTCGTGGCCCGCAAGCGGCCGCGTGGCCGTCCGCGCAAGACCGAGGTCGCAGCGTGAACTCCGCGCTCGGAGCCGAGGCCGTCCGCCGGGGAGAGCAGCCCCCGCTGGACAGCGCCCTTCGCCGCTCCGTGCGAACCGCCGCCGCCAGGGCCGACGCGGCCCGCACCGTCCACTTCCCTTCGTCGCACCACGAGCAGGACCACCACATGACCGCCGCCGCCATCGATCCGACCGTCCGCGCCGAGCAGACCCACGAACTTCAGATCCAGAACAGGACCCTCGAAATGCAACTTCTCCACGAATCCCTGGCCCGGGCGCATATGCAAGAGCGCCTCCAGGAGGCCGAGCACGAACGGCTGGTCTCCCGGGTCGCCAGGGCCCAGCGGCTCAAGCAGAAGGCCGAGCGGGCCTCGCTGCGGGCCCGCAAGGCCATCGCCGTCGCGCTGATGTAGCCGCCCGCTCCACCGCTTCACCCCCGTCGTGCCGCAGGCCGCCCCCCGATCCGGGGAGCGGCCTGCGGCCGTTGGCGGCCGTTGCGGCGGCCCTGCCGGCTGTTCGCCGGCTCCACGTCAGCTCTTCGCGGCCTTCCTGGCGGTCGCCGCCGGGGTCTTCCCGGCCGCCGGCTTCGTCGTCGTGCCCGCCGCGCGGTTCTTCGGCGACGCGGGCTGCTCCTGCTCGGCGGGCCGCTCCCGCGGCGTTGGCCGGTCGGCGAACTCCGGGAGCCAGCGCAGCATCTCCGCCCGGAACGGCGCCTTCGCGCCCAGCTGGCAGAGCACCCCGATGGTGCTCAGGGTGACCCGGTGGATCAGCAGGTACGCCGGGGGCAGGTTGAGCTGCTTGCCCAGGTTGTAGGCGGGCGAGCGCGGATCGGCGATCCGGGCCGCCTGCGCCCGCATCCAGGCCCGGGTGAAGTGGAAGGTGTCCACTGCGGCCGGCTCGATGATCGGCACCAGGTAGTCCAGCACCGCGTCCGGGTCCAGCTCGATCGAGGGCTTGACGAAGCCCTCCTCGCGCAGCATCTCCAGCACGCCCGCCGCGTCTCCGGCCAGCGCCATCCGCAGGGAGGCCCCGATCGGCGCGGGCAGCCCGTCCGGCAGCCGGTCGACGGTGCCGAAGTCCAGCACGCCCAGCCGCCAGCCGGACGCCGGCCCGTCGTCCTTCAGCAGCCGGAAGTTGCCCGGGTGCGGATCGGCGTGCAGCAGGCCGGTCCGGGACGGGCCCGCGAAGAGGAAGCGGGCCAGCAGCTTCCCGGCCCGGTCGCGCTCCTCCTGGGTGCCGCCCGCGATCACCTCGGCCAGCGGGGTCCCGTCCATCCACTCGGTGACCAGCACCTGGTCGGCCTGCGCCACCACGCCGGGCACCACGATGTCCGGATCGCCCGCGAACTCCTCGGCGTGTCTGCGCTGGGCCTGCGCCTCCAGCTCGTAGTCCAGCTCCTCCGAGACCCGCTCGCGCAGCTCGGTGATCAGCGGCTTGATGTCGAGGCCGGGGATGAGCGGGCCGAGCAGCCAGGCCACCCGGCTCAGCTGCGAGAGGTCCGCCAGCAGCGCGTCGCCCGCGCCCGGGTACTGGACCTTGACCGCCACCGCGCGCCCGTCGTGCCACACCGCCCGGTGCACCTGGCCGATCGACGCGGCGGCGGCCGGCCGGTCGTCGAACTCCAGGAAGAGCCCGCGCCAGTCCTCGCCGAGCCGCTGGGCGAGCGCCGTGTGCACCTTGGCGGCCGGCATCGGGGGCGCGGCGTCCTGAAGCTTGGTCAGCGCCGCCCGGTACGGGCCGGCGACCTCCTCGGGCAGCGCGGCCTCGAAGACGGACAGCACCTGCCCGAACTTCATCGCCCCGCCCTTGAGTTCGCCCAGGACCTTGAACAGCTGGTCCGCGGTGGCCTGCTGGAGCTCGGCCGTCACCACGTCGGCCGACCGCCCGCCGATCCGCTTCCCCAGCCCGAGCGTGGCCCGGCCCGCGATCCCCAGCGGCAGGGCGGCGAGTCGCGCCGTGCGGGTCACTGCCTTGCGCGGAAGATCGCTCACCCGGGTCTCCATTTCACACGCCCCCGGCACCCCGCCGTCGGGGGCCGACCGTCACTACGCCATTGTGCCCGCTCGCCACCCCGGTCCCGGCCGCATTTCCCGACCCGCCCGGCCGGGCCCCCGGAGGTGGCGGTCTCGGCCGGCATCGATGGGCCTCCCCGTTCGGTGTGGACTGGTCCCCTGATCGTTCCCCCGGCCGGGGGGCGGCCCGACGGCCCCCGGTGTGATCCAGATCACGGCAAATGGGTCGGGTGGGAGCGATGAGTTCCGGGCCGCGCGACGGTCTCTATTGCCGTAAACCCGAAGCGGAAGAGAAGCGAGCACCCCATGCGCATCGTGATCAACGAGTTCATCAGCCTCGACGGCGTCGTCCAGGCGCCCGGCGGCCCGCAGGAGGACACCGACGGCGGCTTCGCCCACGGCGGTTGGACGCACCCGTTCTTCGACCCGGAGGTGATGGGCGGCGCCATCGGCGAGGCCATGGGCAGGACCGAGGCGCTGCTCTTCGGCCGCCGCACCTGGCAGACGATGGCGGCGGCGTGGCCCGAGCGTGCCGGCGACCCGTTCGCCGACCACATGAACGCCGTCCGCAAGTACGTGGTGACCGGTACGCTCGCCGACTCCGAGCTGGCCTGGAACAACACCACCCGCATCCCCGGCGCCGAGGCCGTCGCCCGCCTCCGCGAGCTGCGCGCGACCGAGGGCGGAGACCTGGCGGTCATGGGCAGCCCCACCCTCGCGCGCACCCTGCTGAGCGAGGGCCTGGTCGACGAGCTCTGCCTCATGGTCATGCCGGTCGTGCTCGGCGGCGGGAAGACGATCTTCCCTGCGGACGGCGCCCTGCGCACGTTCGAGCTGGTCTCCACCGTGACCAGCAAGACCGGCGTCAACATCTGCACCTACCGGCCGGCGACGACTGCGTAACCGGACGGGAGCGGAAGGCCCGGCAGGGGGCTGGGGCTGGGGCTGAGCGGGGGATCGGCCGTGTCGCTCGCGGGCCTTGGCGCGGAGGGGCGCCGAGGCCCGCCGCTTGCCCGGTCTTCCGGGGCCCCCGCCCCGCCCCACCTCCACCGCCTGAGAGTCGCTCAGGGCACCTTTTCGACTGCCCACGCCTGCCTCACGGCAGGCGTGGGCAGCGCCTTGTGAGCCGGCCCGCGCGACGACCAGACCCTCGCGCTGCGCAGGCCCGGTCCTTGCGCTGTGCAGGCCAGACCCTCGCGTTGCGCAGCCCCGCGCGTCGGCAGCGCGGCGTCCGAGCGGGCCGCAGCCTGCGCAGAGCCCTGCACGGGCAGCGCGTCGACCGATCAGTGCCTCGCCCGGCCTCGCCCGGCCGGTTACCGGCCTCCCCTCACGCCGGTGGCATCGGCTGCCACAGGCACCCGCAGTCCGGGTGCCCCCGCAGCCTCAGCCGCCGCGACATGCCGTCCGTGGCCGAGAGCTCGCACCAGCCGTCCACGCTGGGCGGCCGGACGCCGTCGAGGTGGAGCTGGACGTGGAGGGCGGCGAGGCCGGCGACCGCCGTGGCCAGGGCGGTGTCGCACGCCGGGGTGCGGGCCCGGCCGGGGCCCTCGTCGGCGATCTGGGCGAGCAGCCGGGGCCAGCCGGCGTCCTCGTCCTCCCGCGCGAGCACCAGGCAGTGGCCGCACGCCGAGACCCCGGGCGTGACCAGAGGTCCGACCACCCCGATCTCCTCGACCACCCCGACGTACAGGTGGGGCGTCCCGGCGCGCAGCAGTTCCCTGGCCGCCTGCGTGCCGCCGGCGAAGGCGCCGCTGCCGTCCCGGGGCGCCAGTACCACCAGGTCGGGCGGCCTCTGGTCCTGGCTGCGGCGCGCGTCGGGCCCGGGACGCCGTCCGGACGCCCGTTGGACGGCCTCGCGGGCGGCGGTGGCGCGCAGTCGCCCGAGGTCGGAGGGCGGCAGCCCGGCGGGGGAGCAGTCCGCCGGGCCGACCCGGCCGTTGTCGGTCACCGTGACCGTGCCCGTGCCACCCGCGGAGAGGACGGCGGCGATCGCGGCCCCGACCCGGCCGGCGCCGCGGACCTCCACGCGTTGGCCGGCCCGCCGGGCCAGGACGGCGGGCCCGGCGCCCGGACCGGAGTGGACCAGGGAGAGCGAGGCGAGGTCGGGCCCGAGCAGCTCGCGGTGCGGCCGCGGGAAGCGGGTGAGCGCCGCGCCGGCGGCGTCGGCGTCGTCGAGCAGCCCGGTCCGTTCCAGTGTGTCGAGCAGCTCCTCGGTGGGCTCGCGTCCGAGGCCGGCCCGCTCGCCGGCGGCCAGCAGGGCGGGTCGGTCGCGCGTTCCGTCGATCAGTCCGAGGAAGTCGCGCAGTGGTCGGTCCACGTGTTCCAGCACACCGGCGTAGCGCTGGACGGTACCGAACTGCAGGGTCTCGGAGTCCCGCCAGCCGCGGGAGAGGGCGGGCTTCAGCAGCAGGCGCACGGCGGATTTCCTTCCGACGGTTTCCGGACGGCTGACGGCAGCATGCCCGATCACCCCGACGTCGTGCGCCGCGTTGTCCACAGGCGCGGCCTCATGATCAGAAGATCTGTTCGCACGCCCTGTGGATAACCTGGAGTCCGGCCCGGGGTCGTATTCCGGACACCTCTTGTCGGCCTTTCGTTCCCGATCACTCCACGAAAGATTTCGGCCACGGCAGCGGACTTCTGTCAGCGCTACCGGGTAACGTCGTGTGCCATGGCAGCCGAACGGGACTCCCATCCCCCGGCGTCGCGTCGGCGTGCCCGTGCAGCGTCCGGGTCGCAGGTCGCGGCGCCGAGCACGCGCGGGCGCCCTGATCAGCGGCCGGCCTCCGCCGAACCGCCGAAGCCCCCGCCGCACGCGGAGGGCCACGCCGAGGGCCATGTCGAGAAGTCGCACCCCGACCGCTCCCGCGTGGAGGTCCGCCGCAGCGCCCGGCGCAGCCGCACCGTCTCCGCCTACCGCGAGGGCGACCGCACGATCGTGCTGATCCCGGCCCGGATGTCGCACGCGGAGGAGCAGCGCTGGGTCACCCAGATGCTGGAGAAGCTGGCCGCCCAGGAGAGCCGGCGGGTGCTCGGCGACGACGCGCTGGCGGCCCGGGCGCGCGAGCTGTCCGCCGCCTATCTCGGCAGCCGGGCCCGGCCTGCCCAGGTCCGCTGGGTCACCAACCAGAACTCGCGCTGGGGTTCCTGCACCCCCAGCGAACGGACGATCCGGCTCTCGCACCGCCTCCAGGGGATGCCGGAGTACGTCGTCGACTACGTGCTGCTGCACGAGCTGGCCCACCTGCTGGTGCCGGACCACGGCCCCTCGTTCTGGGCGCTGCTGGAGGCCTACCCGCGGACGGAGCGGGCCCGCGGCTACCTGGAGGGTGTGGTCTCGGCCGCCCGGTTGCCGCACATCCCCGGCGCCCGGCACGCGGGGGGCCCGCAGGAGCCCGGCCCGGCCGGCTCCTGCGGCTGAGCGGCCGCGCCACCAGGGCGTGATGACAAGGGAACGACAGCGACAAGGGAACGACAGGCAAGGAGGGGGCGCGGACCATCTGGTCCGCGCCCCCTCCT
This sequence comes from Streptomyces sp. CB01881, assembly GCF_002953255.1. Classification (GTDB taxonomy): domain Bacteria; phylum Actinomycetota; class Actinomycetes; order Streptomycetales; family Streptomycetaceae; genus Kitasatospora. The sequence goes on along the minus strand of NZ_CP026498.1, from coordinate 5,645,232 downwards.
CGTGCCTTCGCACCAACCTCAGGCGGTCAGCTCCCGCGCCCGCGCGACCAGGTCGCGGACCGAGTGGTCGGTCAGCTCGGGCAGGCGGTCGTAGTCGAACCAGCGCAGGTCCAGCGACTCCTCGCTGATCAGCTCCTGCGCCCCGGGCGGGGCCACCGCGATGTACTGGACGTCCAGGTGGGTGTTCTCCGGCCGGTCCTTGCCGGTGCAGCGGACGAGGTGCCGGTCGAGCTTGGCGGGCACCGGCAGACCGTCGACGGCCAGCAGGGCGAGGTCCGCGATGCCGGACTCCTCGGTGGCCTCGCGCAGCGCCGCGGCCGCGAGGTCGCGGTCGCCGGGCTCGCAGTGGCCGCCCATCTGCAGCCACATGCCGACCTTGGGGTGCAGGGTCAGCAGCACCCGCCCGGCGGCGGGGTCGACGACCGCCGCGCTGGCGGTGACGTGGGCGGGCAGGCAGGACCGGAACAGGCCCTCGGGCTGCTCGGCCAGGTGGTCCAGGTAGTCGCGGCGCAGCTGTTCCTGGTCCGGGTCGGCGGGCCGCCAGCGGCTCAGGGTGCGGACGGCGTCCGCGTGCAGGGCGGACGCGCCCGTCTCGGTGAGCGTCATGCGGTGGGCTCGCCCTTCCCGTTCTCGTCGTCGTCCTTCTTCTCCAGGTCGGGCTTGGAACCCTCGGAGGACGCGGCCGCCTCGCCGAGCAGCTTGTCGATCGCGTCGAAGTCGATGCCGCCCTCCAGGTCGCCGGCCGCGTCCCGGTGCACGAAGGCGTCCGGGTCGTCCAGGTCGGCGGCGGTGGGGAGCATGTCGGGGTGCTGCCAGAGGTCGTCGCGGCCCTCGACGCCGCGGGCGTCGGCGAGCAGCGCCCAGAGCCGGGAGGCGTCGCGCAGCCGGCGCGGGCGCAGCTCCAGGCCGACCAGGGTGGCGAAGGTCTGCTCGGCGGGCCCGCCGGCCGCGCGGCGGCGGCGGACGGTCTCGCGCAGCGCGCCGGCCTGCGGCAGGTGCGGCTGGGCGGCGGCGTGGACGACGGCGTCGACCCAGCCCTCGACCAGCGCGAGCGCCGTCTCCAGGCGGGCGAGCGCGGCCTTCTGCTCGGGGGTGTCCTCGGGCTGGAGCAGGCCGCCGGCCAGCGCCTCCTGGAGCGCCTCGGGGTTGCCCGGGTCGAGCTGGCCGACCAGCTCCTCCATCCGGGAGGTGTCGACCTTGATGCCGCGCGCATAGGCCTCGACGGCGCCGAACAGGTGGGCGCGCAGCCACGGCACGTGGGCGAAGAGGCGCTGGTGGGCGGCCTCGCGCAGGGCGAGGTAGAGGCGGACCTCGTCGGCGGGGACGTTCAGGCCCTCGCCGAACTCGGCGATGTTCTGCGGGAGCAGCGCGGCCTTGCCGGCCGGGGCGAGCGGCAGGCCGACGTCGGTGGAGCCGACCACCTCGGCGGCGAGGGCGCCGAGCGCCTGCCCGATCTGGGTGCCGAACATGGCGCCGCCCATCGAGCGCATCATGCCCATGAGCGGGCCGGCCATGGCCTGCATCTCCTCGGGCAGGACGCCGCCCATGGCGTTGCCGACCCGCTCGGCGACCGGGTCGACCAGGTCCTTCCAGACCGGGAGGGTGGCCTCGATCCACTCGGCCCGGCTCCAGGCGACGGCGGTGCCGGCCCCGGAGGGGAACTCGGTCGCGCCGTCCAGCCAGAGGTCGGCGAGCCGGACGGCCTCGGCGACGGCCGAGCGCTCGGCGGCGCCGACCGACCGGTCCTTGGACTTGCCCTCGGCGGGCTCGGCGACGACGGTCTGGCGGGCGATGTCCTTGGCGAGGTCCCAGTTCACCGGGCCGCCCTCGAAGGAGAGCATCTGCCCGAGCTGCTGGAAGGCGGCGCCGAGGTCGTTGGGGTTGAGCCCGCCGAACATCGCGGCGAACGGGTTGTCGGCCCCGCCGGGCGCGCCGGGGGTGCCGGGGCCGCCGGGCATCCCCATGCCGAACAGCGCGCCGAACGGGTTCCCGCCGAAGCCGAAGGGCTGCGGGCCGCCCTGCTGCGGCTCTCCCGGGTCCTTCTTCGCCTGCTCGTCGCCAGGCTTGCCCTTGGCGTCCTCGGGCTTGGCCTTGCCGTCCTCGGGCTCCTCTGGCGGAACGCCGAATCCGAAGGGAAGGTCGCTCACGGGGTCCTCGATCCGGTCGGCCGTCATGCGGGTGGTGGCGGGAAAGTCTGCAGGCCCGGGGCGGTCGGCGGAGTGGGGGACTCGTGGCCGGTGGGCGGCTCCCGCGCGGCTGGTCCGTGCCGGGTGCACCGCCGGGCCTTCGCCTCGGGCAGGATGGACGTACGTGACACGCGTACGTACGCACATAAGCTAACCGTGGAGGATGGCCGGTGAGTTCCCCGCCTTCGGACGTTCGCTCTGGGCTGACCGGAGGAGAGGACGCCCCGGACATCACGGCGTCGCCGCCTCCAGCCTACGGCGGCAAGCCGCTGACCGTGGCAGTGACGGGCGCCGCCGGCGTCCTCGGTGAGCGGGTCGCGGCCCGCCTGGTGGCCTCGCCGGGGGTGAAGAAGGTCCTCGCGGTCGACGACCGCCGGGGCGAGGTGCCGGGCGTGCAGTGGCGCGTCCTGGACGTCCGCGACCCGGCGGTGGCCGAGCGGCTGGCCGGGGTGGACGTGGTCGTCCACCTCGCGATGGACCTCGGCATGGAGTCCGACCCGCGGGCCCGCAGCGCCTACAACGTGCGCGGCGCGCAGACCGTGCTGACCGCGGCCGCGGCGGCCGGCGTGCACCGGGTGGTGCTCTGCACCTCGGCGATGGTCTACGGCGCGCTGGCCGACAACGAGGTGCCGCTGGCCGAGGACTCGGAGCTGCGGGCCACCGAGGAGGCCTCGCTGGTCGGGGACCTCCTGGAGATCGAGCGCCTGGCCCGGCGGGCCCCGCGCGCCCACCCCGGGCTCCAGGTGACGGTGCTGCGCCCGGCCGTGGTGGTCGGGCCCGGCGTCGACACCGTGCTGACCCGGCACTTCGAGGCGCCCCGGCTGCTGGTGGTGGCCGGCTCCCGGCCGTGCTGGCAGTTCTGCCATGTGGACGACCTCGCGGCGGCGCTGGAGTACGCGGCGCTGGGCCTGGTCGAGGGCGAGGTGACGGTCGGCTGCGACGGCTGGCTGGAGCAGGAGGACGTGGAGCGGCTGTCGGGGATCCGGCGGATGGAGCTGCCGGCCTCGCTGGCGCTGGGCACCGCGGCCCGGCTGCACCGCCTCGGCCTGACCCCGGCCCCGGCGGGGGACCTCGCCTACACGATGTACCCGTGGGTGGTCTCCGGCAGCCGGCTGCACGAGGCCGGGTGGCGGCCGGCCCACACCAACGAGCAGGTGCTGGCCGAGCTGCTGTCGCAGGTCTCCGGCAAGCACGCGGTGGCGGGGCGGCGGCTGGGCGGCAAGGAGGCCGCCACCAGCCTGGGCGCGGCCGGGGCGACGGTGGCGCTGGTCGGTACCGCGGCGCTGGTCCGGCGGGCGCGCAAGCGGCGCCGCTTCTGAGGGCCCGGGTTCTGAAGCCCCGGGTTCTGAGGTCCCGGGGTTCCAGAGGTCCCGGGTTCTGAGGTCCCGGGCTCTGAGGGCCGGCGCGTCGAACCCCCTCTCATTCTCACGATGCGAAATTTCGCAATCGTGATACGGAAGCCCCTTGCCCGAAGTCACCCGGGATGGGGAATCATGGGGTCATGTCCGAGAACCACGACCCCATCCGCCTGCTCGCCATCCGCGACACCCCGCTCTCGCTCGACGAGGTGTACGAGGCGGTCGGCGACGACGCGGCCGGCGGTACGACCGTCTTCGTCGGGACGGTCCGTGACCACGACGGCGGCAAGTCGGTCGCCGCGCTGGAGTACAGCTGCCACCCCACGGCCGAGGCGGAGATGCGCCGGATCGCCGAGAAGATCGTCGCGGACTTCCCCGTCCGCGCGCTCGCGGCCGTCCACCGGATCGGCCGGCTGGAGATCACCGACAAGGCCGTGATCGTCGCGGTCTCCTGCGCCCACCGCGGTGAGGCGTTCACCGCCGCCCGCCGGCTGATCGACGACCTCAAGCACGAGGTGCCGATCTGGAAGCACCAGGTGTTCGCCGACGGCGAGGAGGAGTGGGTGGGCGCGGGCAACTGCTGACCTGCTACAACTCTCCTGACACGCAGGCGCGCCGGGTCCTCACCCGAACGGGTGCGGGCCGGTACGCCGAATACTCCCTGGCAGTGAGCCGATCGGCCGTCCCGTAACCCGGACGGCGCCACCCGCGTTGTCCGCCGGGGTGGTTAATCTGCTCATAGACACGACGAGCTGGGAGTACTGACATGGCTGTGCTCGCCTGGTTGATCATTCCGGTTGTCGCCGCCCTGCTCGCCACGGTGTGGGCGGGCTGGGCCCAGCGGGCCCCGAGAGCCACGGGGGACCCCGCCTCACTCGCCGAGCACCGCCGCTTCATGGCCGCGATGGAACGGACCACCGCAGGCCCCGGCGAGGGCTCCGGCCGGTAGCCCGGGGGGCGCCCCGTCACCGGCGTCCCGTACTGTCGAGGCATGCCACGCCGCTCTGCGACGATGCTCGCCGCCACCCTGCTGCTCATAGCGCTGCTCTGCGCCTCGGTGCTGATGAAGGTGCCGTACACCGAGATGAGCCCGGGGCCGACGTACAACACGCTCGGCGTGCAGGACAAGACGGGCACGCCGGTGATCACCATCACCGGCCACGAGTCGTACCCGGTCAGCGGGCACCTCAACATGACGACCGTCCAGGTCACCGGGGCCCGGTACGAGCCGAGCCTGGTCAACGCGGTGGTCGGCTGGCTCCGCGACGACGTCCTGGTGGTGCCGCACGACAACGTGTACCCGCGGGGGCAGAGCGACGCGGAGGCCAAGAAGCAGAACGCCGAGGAGTTCACCCTCTCCGAGGACCACGCGCGGACGGCGGCGCTCACCCAGCTCGGCATCCCGATCGGCAGCGAGCTGATCGTCCAGTCGGTCACCGCCGGCGCCCCGGCCGAGGGCAGGCTGCACGCGGGCGACCGGATCATCGCGGTCGACGGCACCCCGGTCACCGACGCGGACGGCGTGGCCAAGGCGGTCACCAGGCACCAGCCGGGCGAGTCGGCGGTCTTCACCGTGGTGCCGATGGTCAAGGAGGGCGGCAAGGCCGACCCGGCGGCGGCCCGGACCGACATCACCGTCCCGACCGTGAAGTCGCCGGACACCGGCAGTGCGATGGTCGGCATCCGCCCCGGCGTCCGGCACACCTACCCGTTCCAGATCGACATCGGCCTGCAGGACGTCGGCGGTCCGAGTGCCGGGCTGATGTTCTCGCTCGGCATCATCGACAAGCTGACGCCCGAGGACCTCACCGGCGGCAGGTTCGTCGCCGGGACGGGCACCATCGACGACGGCGGCAAGGTCGGCCCGATCGGCGGGATATCGATGAAGCTGATCGCCGCCCGGGACGCCGGCGCCGAGTTCTTCCTCACCCCGGCCTCCAACTGCGCCGAGGCGGGGAAGAACACCCCGTCCGGGCTGAGGCTGGTCAAGGCCGAGACGCTGGACGGCGCGCTGAAGTCGTTGGAGCAGATCCGCTCCGGGCAGACCTCCGCGCTGCCGTCCTGCGCCGGGTAGCACCGCCCCGCGCCACGGAGGGGCAGGGCGGGGAGCGAGCGGCTAGGAGAAGGTCGCGAGCAGGGCGTCGGTCAGGCCCGGGACGAGGTCGGGGCCGGTCAGCACCTCGCGCGCGACATCCTTGGAACGCAGCCGCAGGGCGATCTCCTTCTTGCCGTTGCGCAGCACGGCGGCGGTGATCCGCACCTCCTCGCGCTTGGGGTGGTTGGCCACCCAGTCGGCGAGCTGGGCGTCGGAGGCGTTGCGCGGGCGGGACTGCTCGGAGCCCGGCGGCAGCATCAGCCGCTCGACCACCAGGGCGCAGCCGGCCACGGCGTCGGGCCAGGCGATCGTGCCGAGGAACTTGTCCAGCTCCATGCCGGCCGGCAGTTCGTCCTGCTCGACCGGGGTGAGGCCGGGCTCCTCGCTGTCGCCGAGGCCGAGCTGCTCGGCGATCCGGGGGTCGGCCTTGCGCAGCGCGGCGCTGTCCACCAGGGCGAACAGCCGGGCCGGGAGGTCCCAGCCGAGGGTGGCGGCGTACTCGTCGATCTCCAGGGCGGCCCGGGTCAGCGGGGTCGCGGCCGGGAGCTTGGAGACGTCGTCGGGGGAATTGGTGGCATCGGACATGCCTCAATCCTCACACGCCGGGCGCCCCGGGCGGTGCCACCGGCGGGCGCGGACGGCGGGCGGGTGCGCCGGGGGAAGCTTGTCGTAACCGTCTGCTAACGGCGGGAACTCGGCTAAAGCCTGGTTAAGTTGCACTGACGACCGACCGATTCCAGACGACACAGCTGAGGTGCCCGTGGTATTCCAGATGCCGGAACGCTCAGGGCCGGGATTCCGGCGCAGGGTAGGCCCGCCCTCCCGGCGCGCGCGGGTGCTCCTGCTGACCCTGGGCGTACTCGCGGTGCTCTTCCTGCTGTTCGTCATGTTCGCCGGATTCTGGACGGACTGGCTCTGGTTCAAGTCGGTCCACTACTCCTCGGTGTTCACCACCCAGCTCTGGACGAAGATCGGCCTGTTCGCCGTCTTCGGCCTGCTGATGGCGGTGATCGTCGGCTTCAACGTCTGGCTGGCGCACCGGCTCCGGCCGCCGCTGTCGGCGATGTCGGTGGAGCAGCAGAGCCTGGACCGCTACCGGGCCGGGCTCGCGCCGTTCAAGCGCTGGGCGCTGGTCGGCGTCTCGCTGGTGATCGGTCTGGTGGCGGGCGCCGCGGCGTCCGGCCAGTGGCGGACGTGGCTGCTCTGGACCAACGAGACGTCCTTCGGCGTCAAGGACGCGCAGTTCGGCCTGGACGTCTCGTTCTACGCCTTCGAGCTGCCGTTCTACGAGTTCCTGCTCGGCTTCGCGTTCAGCGCGGTGATCGTCTCGCTGCTGGCCTCGGTGCTGGTGCACTACCTGTACGGGGGTCTGCGGCTGCAGGGCCCGGGCCGCCGGGCCAGCGTCGGCGCGCAGGGCCACCTGGCGGTGCTGCTCGGCGTGTTCGTGCTGCTGAAGGCGGTGGCGTACTGGCTGGACCGGTACGCGCTGGCGGTGAAGACCGGCTCGTACAAGGGCGTCACCGGCTGGACCGGCCTGCGCTACGTGGACGCCAACGCGTTCCTGCCGGCCAAGACCATCCTGTTCTTCGTCGCGATCATCTGCGCGGTGCTGTTCTTCCTGACCCCGGTCCGCCGCACCTGGGCCCCGGCCCTGATCGGCCTCGGGCTGATGGTGCTCTCGGCGGTGCTGATCGGCGGGGTGTACCCGGCGATCGTGCAGCAGTTCCAGGTCAAGCCGAACGAGCAGGCCAAGGAGACGCCGTACATCCAGAAGAACATCGACGCGACGCGGAAGGCGTACGGGATCGCGGACAGCGAGGTCACCACCTACGAGCCGGGGAACGCGACCAACGCGGACGCGTTGAAGCCGGACGCCCAGACCATCGCGGACATCCGCCTGCTGGACCCGAACGTGGTCGGCCCGACCTTCCAACAGAACCAGGCGCTGCGGAAGTACTACGCCTTCCCCAAGTCGCTGGACGTCGACCGGTACGGCTCGCAGGACACCGTGCTGGGCGTGCGCGAGCTGGACCTCAACGGCATCCAGCGGAACTGGATCAACGACCACTTCAACTACACCCACGGCTACGGCCTGATCGCCGCCAAGGGCAACCAGGTCGACGCCAACGGCAACCCGGTCTACACCGAGTCCGCGCTGCCGACCAAGGGCGCGTTCGGCCCGTACGAGCAGCGCGTCTACTACGGCGAGAAGACGTCGACGTACTCGATCGTCGGCGGCGGGTACCAGGACATCGACTACACGGCGGAGGACGGCACCCCGGTGCACTTCTCCTACACCGGCGACAGCGGCGTCTCGCTGGGCAACCCGCTCACCCGGGCCGCGTACGCGGTGAAGTTCGCCGAGCCGCAGATCCTCTACTCGGACGCCATCAAGGACGGCGCCAAGGTCATCTACGACCGCACCCCCAAGGAGCGGGTCGAGAAGGTCGCCCCCTGGCTGTCCATCGACGCCGACCCCTACCCGGTGGTGCAGGACAACAAGCTGGTCTGGGTGCTGGACGGCTACACCACCTCGGACGGCTACCCGTTCTCGTCCAAGACGACCCTGGGCGACGTCACCAAGGACTCGCTGACCAACCAGCGCGGTGAGCTGCTGACCGCCGCCAACAAGGTCAACTACATCCGCAACTCGGTCAAGGCGACCGTGGACGCGTACACCGGCGAGGTGACGCTCTACCAGTGGGACGAGAGCGACCCGGTCCTGAAGACCTGGATGAAGGCGTTCCCCGGCACCGTCAGGGCGAAGGCCGAGATCCCGTCCACGCTGATGCCGCACCTGCGGTACCCGCAGGACATGTTCAAGGTGCAGCGCGACCTGCTCGCCGAGTACCACATGACCGACGCCGGCGGCTTCTTCAACGGCACCGACATCTGGCAGGTGCCGGCCGACCCGACCACCAACACCAACGAGGTGCAGCCGCCGTACTACCTGACGGTCCGGATGCCCGAGGCGCAGGCGGCGACCTTCTCGCTCACCACCAGCTTCGCGCCGAGCGGGCGTGACAACCTGGCCGCCTTCATGTCGGCCAGCGCGGACCCGGGCCCGGACTACGGGAAGATCCGGATCGCCAAGATGCCGACCGGCTCCGGGGCGCTCGGCCCGAAGCAGGTGCAGGCGAAGTTCAACTCGGACCCGACGGTCGCCAACCAGCTCACGCTGCTGAAGACCGGTACCGACTCCGACATCGAGTACGGCAACCTGCTGACCCTGCCGGTCGGCGGCGGCCTGCTCAACGTCGAGCCGGTCTACCTGATCGGCCGCAGCGCCAAGGTGCCGGTGCTGAAGAAGGTGCTGGCGACGTACGGGAACGAGAACGCCGTCGTGGCCGTGGAGGACAACCTGGAGAAGGCGCTGGCCAAGGTCCTCGGCGGCGCGGTGACCGGTGCGCCGGTCACGCCCACCGTTCCCGGCACCTCGCCGACCACGCCCGTCACGCCGACGACCCCCGTCACGCCGGCCACGCCGGGCACCGGCGTCCCGGCGGACCTCCAGAAGGCGATCGCGGACGTGCTGAAGGCTCAGAACGACGTCGACAACGCCCTCAAGGCCGGCGACTGGGTGGCCCTCGGCCAGGCGCAGAAGGCGCAGAGCGAGGCGGCCAAGGCGCTGGCCGCGGCCCAGCAGAAGGCGGGCCTCGCCCCGGCGGCCACGCCGTCGCCGTCGGCGGCCGCGACCGGCTCGCCGGGTGCCACGCCGTCGCCGGGGGCGAGCACCGGCCCCTGAGCTGCGGTAACCGATTGTTGTTCCGCCCCGCGACCGTGCTATGGTTCAACTACCGACGCGGGGTGGAGCAGCTCGGTAGCTCGCTGGGCTCATAACCCAGAGGTCGCAGGTTCAAATCCTGTCCCCGCTACTCAGTAGCAACCAGAGGCCCGGAGGATAATCCTCCGGGCCTCTGGCGTTTTCCCCGAGGGGTGTGTGGGTCCGCTCCGGTACTATCGACCGTCGCCAACGAGGCCGGCATTGGGGTTTGTGGTGCCGAAGTGTCGGGAAATCGACAAAGCGTCGAAGCAATTTCGTCGGCTTCGGTTCCGCCTCGCCGAAATCGGCCGGGGCAGGTGTACGCGGGTTGCGGGTGATGCGACGATGGGACACATGGGGGACGCTGACCGGCTGCTGACCGGCCGTCGGATCCGACGCGTCCCCTGGGGGTCCCCCCGGCCGAAGGCTGGGGGCAAATGCCGCGACACTCTGGGGGAGCGGGAGTCGGCATGAGGCTGATCGGCAGGAACGGACCAGGAGCCAAGCCCGCTGCGGCCACCGAGGCGGACACCGACGCCTGGGCGGAGAGCCCCGAGAACCACCCCGGCGCGCTTCCCGCCCAGCGCACCAGCGGCCTGACGGAGCGCCGTCCCTCCGGCGGCTACGGCCCCGACAGCCTGGTGCACGTCTCCGCCCGCCAGTTCGCCGCCTCCATCGGCCCCTACGGCGCCATGGCCGAGGCCGCCGACGGGGAGGACGGGCGCGACCCCGCCGCCCGCCGCTACGACGACGGCGACGAGGCCGGCTTCGACTCCGCCAGCTTCGAGACCGCGCTCGCCGCCCGCGAGCAGGCCGCCCTGGAGTCCCGGCACCGCCAGGCCGCCGACGAGGGCGACCCGGACGCCGCCGGCCGGCTCGGCACCCTCCTGCTGCGCCGAGGCGACCTGGAGGACGCCGAACCGTACCTGCGCAGCGCCGCCGCCGCCGGGCTGCGCGCCGCCGCCAACAACCTCGGAGTCCTGCTGCACCAGCAGGGCCACCGGGCCGAGGCCGCCCAGTGGTGGCGGCAGGCGGCGGTCGCCGGCAGCGCGCCCGCCGCGCACGCGCTCGGCCTCCAGTTGCGCGACCAGGGCGAGGAGGAGGCCGCCGAGTACTGGCTGCACTTCGCCGCCGACCACGGCCACCCGCTCGGCGCCTACGCGCTGGGCGACCTGATGGAGCACCGGCGCGACGTCCGCGCCGAGCGCTGGTTCAAGGTGTCCGCCGACGCCGGGCACCGGGAGGCCGCCTACCGGCTGGCCCGGATGCGCGAGGCCGCCGGGGACAAGGAGACCGCCGAGACCTGGTACCGCACCGCCGCCGCACGCAGTCACGCCCGCGCCGCGCTGCGGCTGGGCGTGCTGCTGGAGGAGCGCGCCCGCACCGACCAGTCGCTGCTGGACGAGGCCGCCCGCTGGTACCGGCAGTCGGCGCAGAACGGCGAACCGCGCGCCGCCTGCGCGCTGGGCTTCCTGCTGCGCGACTCGGGGGACGCCACGGCCGCCGCCGAGTGGTGGCAGGAGGCCGCCGAGGCAGGCGACGGCAACGCCGCCAACGCCCTCGGCGCACTGCACGCCTCCCGCGGCGAGGCCGCCGAGGCCGAGCGCTGGTACCGCGGCGCGCTGGACGCCGGCGACCAGAACGGCGCCTTCAACCTGGGCCTGCTCTGCGCCGGCACCGGCCGCGACCAGCAGGCCGAGCAGTGGTACCGCCGGGCCGCGTACGCCGGGCACCGGGAGGCCTGCAACGCGCTGGCCGTGGTCCTGCTCCAGCGCGGCGACGAGTCCGGCGCCGAGCCGTGGTTCTCCAAGGCGGCCGAGGCGGGCAGCGTGGACGGCGCCTTCAACCTGGGCGTCCTGCACGCCGGGCGCGGCGAGCACCGCCAGGCGCAGGAGTGGTACGCACGCGCCGCCGCCGAGGGGCACGGCGAGGCGGCGCTCCAACTGGCCGTCGTCCAGGAGCAGCGCGGCAACCTGGCGGGCGCGCTGGAGCGCTACCGGCAGGCGGCCGCGGGCGGTTCGGCGGAGGGCGCCTTCCGGCTGGCCTCGGTGCTGGACCGGCGCGGCGATGCCGACGCGGAGGCCGAGCACTGGTACGCCCTCGCGGCCGACGCCGGCCACCGGCGGGCGCAGGTGCGGATGGGCGTGCGGGCGGCGGAGCGCGGGGCGCTGGAGATCGCGGAGAGCTGGTACCGGCGGGCGGCCGAGGCGGGCAGCCGCAGTGCGGCGTTCAACCTGGGCCTGCTGCTGGCCCGGCAGGACAGCGAGGCGGAGGCGATGCTCTGGTACACCCGGGCCGCCGATGCGGGCCACGGCCGGGCCGCGCTGCGGCTGGCCCTGCTGGCGCTGCGCCGGGGCGAGCCGGTGCAGGCGGAGAACTGGTGCCGGCGGGCCGCGGACTACGGACCGGCGGAGGTCGCGGAGCGTGCCGGGCGCCTGCTGGGCGCGCTGCACGCGGAGTTGAGCGCGTAACGGGCGTCGGCGGCCCGGTCAGGGTCTGTCGGTACAGGCCGGACAGAGACCCCGGTAGGTGATCTCGGCGCCGGAGACGGTGAAGCCGAAGCGCTCGGAGGCGGGCAGGGCGGCCAGCGGGTCGCCCTGCGGGTGGACGTCGCGGATCGCGCCGCAGCCGGAGCAGACCAGGTGCTGGTGGGCGTGGTGCGCGTTGGGGTCGTACCGCTTGGCCCGGCCGTCGGTGGCGACCTCCAGGACCTCGCCGAGGCAGACCAGTTCGCCGAGCGTGTTGTAGACCGTCGCGCGGCTGATCTCGGGCAGCAGGGCCACGGCGCGGGCGTGCACCTCGTCGGCCGTGAGGTGGACGTGTTCACCGTCGAGGACCTCGGCGACGACCCGGCGCTGCGAGGTCAGCCGCCACCCACGTCCGCGAAGTCGTTCCAGCAGGTCACTCATGCGTACAGGGTAGGTGAGACTCCGAGTCTGGTTCCAGTGTTGACTTAGACAAAGTCCAAGTTAGGATCGAGTCCGTCACGATCGGAACCCGCGGAGGCACCCTCTTATGACTACCCAGGACGAGCTGCGCCCCACCCTCACCACGGAGGCGGGTGCCCCCGTCGCCGACAACCAGAACACCGAGACCGCCGGCCTCGGCGGTCCGGCGCTGATCCAGGACCAGCAACTGTTCGAGAAGCTCGCGCACTTCAACCGGGAGCGCATCCCGGAGCGCGTGGTGCACGCCCGCGGCGCGGCGGCGTACGGCACCTTCACGGTGACCGCCGACGTCACCGCCTACACCCGGGCGGCCTTCCTCGGCGAGGTCGGGAAGCAGACCGAGACCTTCCTGCGGTTCTCCACCGTGGCCGGCAACCTCGGCTCCGCCGACGCCGTCCGCGACCCGCGCGGTTTCGCGCTGAAGTTCTACACCGAGGAGGGCAACTACGACCTCGTCGGCAACAACACCCCGGTGTTCTTCATCAAGGACGCCACCAAGTTCCCCGACTTCATCCACACCCAGAAGCGGGACCCGTACACCGGCTCGCAGGAGGCGGACAACGTCTGGGACTTCTGGGGCCTGTCGCCCGAGTCGACCCACCAGGTGACCTGGCTCTTCGGTGACCGCGGCATCCCGGCCACCTACCGCCACCTCAACGGCTACGGCTCGCACACCTACCAGTGGCAGAACGAGGCCGGCGAGCACTTCTGGGTCAAGTACCACTTCAAGACCGACCAGGGCATCAGGAACCTGACGGCCGAGGAGGCGGCGAAGCTCGCGGGCGAGGACCCGGACAGCCACCAGCGCGACCTGCGCGAGGCGATCGAGCGCGGCGAGTTCCCGACCTGGACGGTGCAGGTCCAGATCATGCCGGCGGCGGACGCGGCCCAGTACCGCTTCAACCCGTTCGACCTGACCAAGGTCTGGCCGCACGAGGACTACCCGCCGATCGAGATCGGCAAGCTGGAGCTGAACCGCAACCCCGACAACATCTTCGCCGAGGTCGAGCAGTCGATCTTCTCCCCGGCGCACTTCGTGCCCGGCATAGGCCCGTCCCCGGACAAGATGCTGCAGGGCCGCCTGTTCGCCTACGCGGACGCCCACCGCTACCGCGTCGGCATCAACGCCGACCACCTGCCGGTGAACCGCCCGCACGCCACCGAGGCGCGCAACAACAGCCGCGACGGCCACCTGTACGACGGCCGCCACGGCCGCCAGAAGAACTACGAGCCCAACAGCTTCGGCGGTCCGGTGCAGACCGGCCGTCCGCTCTGGGCCCCGACCGCCGTCACCGGCGCCACCGGTACCCACGAGGCGCCCTCGCACAGCGAGGACAACGACTTCGTGCAGGCCGGCAACCTGTACCGGCTGTTCTCCGAGGACGAGAAGCAGCGGCTGATCGCCAACCTGGCCGGCTTCATCGCCAAGGTCTCGGCCGACCGCGACGACATCGTCGAGCGGGCGGTCGAGAACTTCCGCAAGGCCGACGCCGACTACGGCCGGCGGCTGGACGCGGCGGTGCGGGAGCTGCGCAAGCAGCAGTAGCGCCACCCCCGATGAGCAGCGGGCCCGTCCCGGCCGGAAGACCGGTCGGAACGGGCCCGCACCCATGTCCGGACGAGGCGCCCGGGGCCCTGCGGCTCAGACGCTGAGGCGGCGCAGGGCCTCCTCGTGCAGCAGGCCGTTGGAGGCGACCGCGTCGGCGCCGCCCGGGCCCGGGATGCCGTCCAGGCCGGTGAAGCGGCCGCCGGCCTCCTCGACGATGACGCAGTTGGCGGCCATGTCCCAGAGGGAGAGCTCGGGCTCGGCGGCGATGTCCACCGCGCCCTCGGCGACCATCATGTACGACCAGAAGTCGCCGTAGGCGCGGGTGCGCCAGCAGGCCCGGGTGAGGTCCAGGAACGGGTCGAGCCGGCCGCGGTCCTCCCAGCCGGAGAGCGAGGAGTAGGAGAACGAGGCGTCCTCGATCCGGGAGACGCCGGAGACGTGGATCCGGCCCGCCTTGGCCAGGCTGCGGCCGGCGAAGGCGCCGAGGTCCTTGGCCGCCCACCAGCGGCGGTTCAGCGCGGGGGCGGAGACGATGCCGACCACCGGGCGCTCCACGCCGTCCGGGCCGTCCTCCAGCAATGCGATCAGGGTGGCCCAGACCGGCACGCCGCGGATGTAGTTCTTGGTGCCGTCGATCGGGTCGATCACCCAGCGGCGCGGGCCGGATCCCTGGAGGCCGAACTCCTCGCCGAGCACCGCGTCGCGCGGCCGGGCGCGCTGGAGCACGCTGCGCACCAGCTCCTCGGCGGCCTTGTCGGCGTCGCTGACGGGGGTGAGGTCGGGCTTGGTCTCGATCTTCAGGTCGAGGGCCCGGAAACGCTCCAGGGTGACCGAGTCGGCCGAGTCGGCGAGGACGTGGGCGAGTCGGAGATCGTCGTGGTAGTCGGCCATGGCCAAGACCCTAGCGAGCCCGCCCTGATCGGGACAGTCGGGCTCGCGGAGCGGACAGGAACGTTCCGGCCAGTGTGCAGCCCCCCCCGGGCCGGCCCGGGGCGGACGGCCGGGCACTCCGGGCGGCGACCCGGTGCGCGGGGCCCAGGTGCGCGGGGCCCAGGTGCGCGGGGGCCCGGTGCACGCTGGCTCAGTGCGCGGAGCCGCTGAGCTGGAGGCCGATCACCCCGGCGATCACCAGGGAGATCGACACCAGCTTGAGCACGGAGGTGGCCTCGTCCAGGAAGAGCATGCCGTAGATCGCGGTGCCGGCCGCGCCGATGCCGGTCCAGACCGCGTAAGCGGGTCCGACCGGCAGGCTCCTGAGGGAGAGGGTCAGCAGGCCGAAGCTGCTGAGGGCGAAGACGCAGAAGCTGATGGTGGGCCAGAGCTTGGTGAAACCGTCACTGAGCTTGAGGTTGATCGCGAAGCCGGTCTCCAGGAGGCCGGCCAGGATCACCAGGGCCCATGCCATCGCGTGCTCTCCCTGTCGATCGACGGGTCGGGCGGTGATCCGGCCCGACTTTCCTATGATCACCAGGCAGGGACGCTCCGACACCTCGAACGCCCGAAATCGGCCGGGGCCGCCCGCGGTCAGTCGCCCTCGCGGGTCTCCTTGCTGGAGAGCAGGCGGCGCAGCGAGTAGAGCCGGGCGGGATCGGCGTGGCCGTCCGCGACCCACGCGTCCAGCGCGCAGTCCTGCTCGTCGTGGCTGCACGCGCGCGGGCATCCCTCGGTGCCCGGCTCCAGGTCGGGGAAGGCGTGGATGACCCGGGACGGGTCGATGTGCGAGAGGCCGAAGGAGCGGAAGCCCGGGGTGTCGATCACCCAGCCCGGGTCGAGCGCCTTCTTCGAGCCCGGCTTGGCCCCGGGGGGCGGCGGCAGCCGCAGCGCCAGCGCCGAGACGGTGGTGTGCCGCCCGCGGCCGGTCACCGCGTTGACGTGCCCGGTGGTCCGCTGGTGGGCCGGCACCAGGGCGTTGACCAGCGTGGTCTTGCCGACGCCGGAGTGCCCGATGAAGACCGTCGAGCGGCCGCGCAGGTGCGCGCGGACCGCCTCGGCGCCCTCGGTGGCCAGCTCGTCCCGGCGGGTCACCACGTAGGTGATGCCCAGCGGGGCGTAGGACTCCAGCAGCGGTTCGGCCGGGGCCAGGTCGGACTTGGTGAGCACCAGCAGCGGCTCCATGCCGGCGTCGTACGCGGCCACCAGGCAGCGGTCGATCAGCCGGGGCCGGGGCTCCGGGTCGGCCAGCGCGGTGACGATGGCCAGCTGCCCGGCGTTGGCGACGACGATCCGCTCGTACGGGTCGTCGTCGTCCGCGGTGCGGCGCAGCACCGAGGTGCGCTCCTCGACCCGGACGATCCGGGCCAGGGTGTCGGCGTCCCCGGAGAGGTCGCCGACGATGTTGACGATGTCACCGACGACGACGCCCTTGCGGCCCAGCTCACGGGCCTTCATGGCGACGATCTCGCGCTCCTGCTTCGTCCCGGCGTCCACCAGGCAGGTCAGCCGGCCGCGGTCGACGGTGAGCACCATCGCCTCGGCCGCGTCCTCGTGCTTGGGGCGGATCCGGGTCCGCGGCCGGGATCCCCGGCGCGCGGGGCGGTTGCGGATGTCGTCCTCGTCGGCGTCCTTGCCGTAGCGGCGCATGTGCCCAGTCTCCCGCTCAGCCGCCCGCCACTGTCCCGGTGAGGAGCTCGTCCCACATCTTCGGGAAGTCCGGCAGGGTCTTGGCCGTGGTGGCCACGTTCTCCACCTGGACGCCCTCGACGGCGAGGCCGATCACCGCGGCGGCGGTGGCCAGGCGGTGGTCCTCGTAGGTGTGGAAGACGCCGCCGTGCAGCGTGCGGGGGCGGATCCGCAGGCCGTCCTCGGTCTCGGTGACGTCGCCGCCGAGGTCGTTGATCTCCTTGGCGAGCGCGGCCAGCCGGTCGGTCTCGTGCAGCCGCAGGTGGGCGATGCCGTAGAGGTGGGACTCGGAGTCGGCGAGCGCGGCGACGGCCGCGATCACCGGGGTCAGCTCGCCCACATCGTGCAGGTCGGCCTCGATGCCGTGGATCCGGCCGGTGCCGGTGAACTGCAGGCCCTCGTCCGTGAACTCGCAGGCGCCGCCCATCCGCGTGTAGATCTCGCGCAGCTGGTCGCCGGGCTGGGTGGTGTGCTTCGGCCAGTCGCGGACGGTGACCCGGCCGCCGGTGACCAGGGCGGCGGCGAAGAACGGCGCGGCGTTGGAGAGGTCCGGCTCGACCACCATGTCGCGGCCGATCAGGGCGCCGGGGGTGACCCGCCAGACGTCCTTCTCGCCGCCGTCCTCGGGGGCGTCGACCTGGACGCCGGCCAGCCGCAGCATCTCGACCGTCATCCGGATGTGCGGCAGCGAGGGGACCGGGCCGCCGACGTGGCGCACCTCCACGCCCTGGTTGTAGCGGGCGCCGGAGAGCAGCAGGGCGGAGACGAACTGGGAGGAGGACGAGGCGTCCAGCTCGACCGGGCCGCCGTCCAGCCCGCCGGTGCCGTGCACGGTGAGCGGGAAGGCGCCGCGGCCGCCGTCGTCGATCCGGGCGCCGAGCGCGCGCAGGGCGTTGATCACGCCGTGCTGCGGGCGCTCGTAGCTGCGCGGGTCGCCGTCGAAGTGCACCGGGCCGTCGGCGAGGACGGCCAGCGGGGGCAGGAAGCGCATGACCGTGCCGGCGTTGCCGACGTCGACCGAGGCCGGGCCGCGCAGCGCGGGCGCGGGGATGATCCGCCAGGCCTCGCCGCCGCCGGTCCCACCGGCGTCGTTGTTGACCTGCTCCTCGATGCCGACACCGAGTGCGCGCAGGCCGTCGGCCATCAGCTGGGAGTCGCGGCTGCGCAGCGGGCGCCGCACCCAGCCGGGCTCGGTGGCGAGTGCCGCCAGCACCAGGGCCCGGTTGGTGACCGACTTGGAGCCGGGGATGGTGACGGTGGCGTCAACGGAGGTGGTCGCGACGGGGGCGGGCCACAGGGTCTCGGTCATGGGGCAAGTTTAGGGGCCGTACGGGAACCGCCCGCGCGGTGGCCGGATGGCGGAACGGGCTGTGACTCGCCCGCTCGCCTCCGGGCGCTCGGACCCGGCGCCGACGCTCTTCGTTCCGGCGCTCGTTCCTCGCTTGTCGCTCATCACTTTCGGCACCGGCGCGCCCTTCGGCTCGGGGCGGGCTGTGACTCGCCCGCTCGCCTCCGGGCGCTCGGACCCGGCGCGGGGCGGGCTTCAGCCCGCGGGCAGCAGCCAGCTCGCACCGAGGGCCAGACAGGCGAGTGCGGTGATCAGGAAGAGGGCGATCCAGGCGAGGCCGGGGACGCCGGTGAGCCGGGCCAGCTGGTCGGCGTCGGAGTCGCGGGCCTGGCCGCGGCGGCGCTGCTGCTGGAGCTCCAGGACCGGCCGGACGGCGCCGAGCAGCAGGAACCAGGTGCCGAGGTAGGCGAAGCCGGCCTGCACCTCGGCGGTGCCGAACCAGGAGACCAGGAAGAACGCGGCGCCGGCCAGCAGGACGGACAGGAGGCCGAAGGCGTTGCGGATCCGGACCAGCAGGGCCAGCAGCAGGGCGATGGACACCCAGAGCAGCAGGGTGATCCGGTCGACGGCGAGCAGCGCGGCGCAGCCGAGGCCGAGCAGGGCCGGGGTGGTGTAGCCGGCGGCGGCGGTGAGCACCATGCCGGGGCCGGTGGGGCGGCCGTAGGAGAGGGTGAGGCCGGAGGTGTCGGAGTGCAGCCTGATCCCGGCCAGTTTGCGGTCGGTGGCGAGCGCGGCGAGGCCGTGGCCGCCCTCGTGGGCGATGGTCACGGCGTTGCGTCCGATCCGCCAGAGCGGCCGCAGGAGGACCAGGAGCAGGGCGGTCGCGCCGGTGGCCAGGACGAGCCAGCCGGGCGGTGCGGGCTGGGTGCCGGTGACCCGGTCCCAGACCTCGCCGATGTTCTGTGCATCCATGTCCCTCTGCGCCTCCGTCCGGCCGTGCCCCGGCCGGGCGCGGGTCGCGGCCGCCGGGGTGGCAGCCTCCCATGCGGGGACGGCCGGGCGGGAGGCGGTGGTTCGTTCCGTGGAATGAGGAAGTGGTGAGAACGGCGGCCGTGGCAAGCTGACGGCATGTGTGGTCGCTTCGCCGCCGGCAGCAGGCCGGAGGACATCGTGGAGCTCTTCGGCGTCCGGCAGTGGGACCCGGCCGAGACGCTGGCCCCCAGCTGGAACGTCGCCCCCACCGACAGCGCCTTCGTGGTGCTGGACCGGGTGCCCAGGGGGGAGTCGGTGCCGGTGCGGCAGCTGCGGGTACTGCGCTGGGGCCTGGTGCCGGCCTGGGCGAAGTCGCCGGAGACGGCGGTGAAGATGATCAACGCCCGCTCGGACACGGTGCACGAGAAGCCCTCGTACCGGCAGGCCTTCGCGTCCCGGCGGTGCATCCTGCCGGTCGACGGCTACTACGAGTGGCAGACGCTGCCCGGCGAGCGGGGCAGGGCGAGGAAGAAGCCGTTCTTCGTCTCCAGGGCGGACGGCGGCCCGCTGGCGCTGGCCGGGCTGTACGAGTTCTGGCGCAACCGGACGGTGCCCGCCGGCCACCCCGAGGCCTGGCTGGTGACCTTCACGATCGTCACCACCGAGGCCGAGGAACTCCTCGCCCCGATCCACGAGCGGATGCCGCTCTTCCTGGACCGGGAGTCGTTCGACGACTGGCTGGACCCGGGGCCGGGCGACCCGGACGAGCTGCGCCGGCTGCTGATACCCCCGCCGCCCGGCGCCCTGCGGGCCACCCCGGTCTCGCCCGCGGTGGGCAGCATCCGCAACAACGGCCCCGAGCTGACCCGGCCATGGGACGAGGCCGAGTACGAGACCACCCTGTTCTGACTCCCTTTCCCCTGGAGCCCCTGCACGATGACCACCGAACTCGTCCCGACGCCCGCCGGGGACGCCCGGATCACCTGGCACCGCGCGGCCGGCCCGAGGGCGGTGCTCGCGCTCGGGCACGGCGCCGGCGGCGGGACGGCGGCGCGCGACCTGGTCGCGCTGGCCGCCGCCCTGCCGGCCCGGGGGATCACCGTGGCGCTGGTCGAGCAGCCCTGGCGGGTGGCCGGGAAGCGGCTCGGCCCGGCGCCGAAGACCCTGGACGCGGGCTGGACCCCGGTCGCCGAACTGCTGGCGGGCGGGGGCCTGCCGCTGGTGGTCGGCGGGCGCAGCGCCGGGGCCCGGGTGGCCTGCCGGACGGGCGCGGCGACCGGTGCCGCCGGGGTGGTGGCGCTGGCGTTCCCGCTGCACCCGCCGGGCAGGCCGGAGAAGAGCCGGGCGGCGGAGCTGCTGGAGTCCGGGCTGCCGACGCTGGTGGTGCAGGGCGCGGCGGATCCGTTCGGCGGCCCGGCGGAGTTCCCGGAGCTCGCGGCCGGGCACACGCTGGTGCCGGTGCCGTACGGGAGCCACGGCTTCGAGGTGCCGAAGCGGGCGCCGATGGGGCAGGACGAGGTGCTGGAGCTGATCACCGGGGCGGTCGGGGACTGGGTGCTCGGGCTGCTCTGAGCGTGCTGCTGTGGGGCGGGCCGTGCCGTTCCCGGGCCACTCCCGGCCGTTCCCGGCCGCCGTGGACGGGCTGTCGCCGCCCGCTCACCCGTGCGGGTGAAAGCCGCCGGGGGGGCGGGAATGCGGGCGCCGTCGGCGTGGTTGACACCCCTGTCAGCTTGAGTCCCGGTGGAAGGCAGCACAGATGGGTTCGATCGCGTGCCCCGAGCGGCCGGAGGAGCGCGAGGCCGCCGCGGCCTTCGCCCCTGCGTGGTCCGACTGGATTGTCGCGGGCGAGAAGCCCGTCAGCCCGATATCCTCCATTTCGGGGCGGCCCGCGGTGGGTCGTGCCCGCCATGGCGAGGAGGTGGGTCCGGTCGTCGGGACCGAGCACGAGGCCGAGCCGGGCCGGGGCCCGGAGGAGAGCCTGCCCGCGGGCGAGGCGCTCACCGGTGAGGAGCTGGCCGAGGCGATCGGTGAGGACACCTTCCGCGTGTCGGCGGAGGAGAGCGAGGAGGCCCGGCGGGAGCGCTTCGAGCGCGACGCCCTGGGCTACCTGGATCCGATGTACTCGGCGGCGCTGCGGATGACCCGCAACCCGGCCGACGCGGAGGACCTCCTCCAGGAGGCGTTCGCCAAGGCGTACGCGTCCTTCCACCAGTTCCGCGAGGGCACCAACCTCAAGGCCTGGCTGTACCGGATCCTCACCAACACGTTCATCAACTCGTACCGCAAGAAGCAGCGGGAGCCCCAGCGCACCGCGGCCGAGGAGATCGAGGACTGGCAGCTGGCCCGGGCCGAGTCGCACATGTCGACCGGTCTGCGTTCGGCCGAGACCCAGGCGCTCGACCACCTCCCGGACAGTGATGTGAAGGACGCCCTCCAGGCCATCCCGGAGGAATTCCGCATCGCCGTCTATCTCGCGGACGTCGAGGGCTTTGCGTACAAGGAGATCGCGGACATCATGGGTACTCCCATCGGTACGGTGATGTCCCGACTGCACCGCGGCCGCCGGCAGCTGCGCGGCATGTTGGAGGACTACGCCCGTGAGCGCGGGCTGGTCCCGGCCGGCAGCGGGGCAGGGCAGGAAGCGAAGGGCTCGGGTTCATGAGCTGCGGCGATCCGCACGACACCGAGTGTGGCGAGGTCCTCGACCACCTCTATGAATTCCTCGACAACGAGATGGCCGAGGGTGACTACGCCAAGTTGCGGGTGCACTTCGAGGAGTGCTCGCCGTGCCTGGAGAAGTACGGGCTGGAGCAGGCCATCAAGGCACTGATCAAGCGCTGCTGCGGGTGCGACGACACCCCGGCCGACCTCCGCGGCAAGGTGCTGGCCAGGATCGACTCGATCCGGGCCGGGCAGCGGTCCGGCGAGGCGGTGGTCGCCGTCGACCCCACGGCCGAGGGGCACGGCGAGGTCGCCGGGCAGGGCCGCACGGCCCCGGCCGGTGAGGCCGTCGAGGCCGCGGCCAGGCCGGGTACCCCGGTCGAGGCGGGCGCCCCGGCGGAGTGAGCGGGCCCGTCCGCCGTACGGCGGACGGCCCACCGCGAGGACGAGGCGGCCCCCGGAGCAGGTGCTCCGGGGGCCGCCCCCTTTCTGCTTGCGTGCGCCGTCACTCGTTCGAGTGAGTTGGCGGTGCGCCAACTGCGGCATTCCGCGATCATGCGTCCCCGTGCCGGAACGGCGGCCTATCCTCCTGACGGACGCTCACCGCCGGTCGCCCGGCGCACCGAGCGCAGACCGGGCCAGGACGGCGGGGAGGTCGAGATCGCTACCGACAGTGGAGACGCGGACCTGCCACCGGGCGCGGCGCGCTACCTCGTGGCCGTCCCCGTGGCGGCGCTCTGCTGCCTGCTGCCGCTGCTCGCGACGCCGCTCCCGCTGGGCGTGCCGCGCTGGCTCGGCGCACCCGTCGACTGGCCCAAGGTCGGGCTGCTGGCCTTTCTGCACGGGTGCTGGGGATCGCTCGCCCAGGGGCTGCCGACGCCCTGCCTGCGACTGGTTCGCGCCCTGCTGCGCCGTCCGCTGCCCGACCGGGCACCGGCCCGGCCCTGCGCCAACGCCTTCTTCCCGGTGCTCTTCGCCGGGGTGCTGATGCTGCCGCCGGCCGCCGCGGCCCTGGTCGCGGTGGTGCCCGCGCTACTCGGCCCCGGCGAGCCGGAGGGCCGGCGGCGGCAGCTGTGGAACGGCGCCCAGCTCGCGCTCTCCGCGTTCGCCTCCTCCGTGGTCTTCCACCTGCTCGCCGGGCCGCAGCTGCTGCTCGGCTCCCGGTTCCCGGCCGCGCTGCTTCCCGGCTTCGCCTCCCTCGCCGTGTTCTGCCTGGTCAACGGCGTGCTGGTGAGCGGCATGCTGCTGCTGGCCGAGGGCCGGCGCCCGACCCTGCTGCGGCGCGGCCAGGCCGCGGCGGTCGGACTGCCGGTCCTGGTGCACGCGGCCGGCGGGCTGATGGTCGCGGTGCTCTGGCAGGGGCCTTACGGGGCCTTCGCGGCGCTGCTGGCGCTGCTGCCGCTCTCCATCTCGGCCTGGGTGTTCGCCCAGGGCCACCGCGAGCGGGACGCCCACCAGGCCACCGTCCAGGCGCTGGTGCAGGCCGTCGAGATCAAGGACGCCTACACCCGCGGGCACAGCGAACGGGTCGGCAAGGCCGCGGTGCTGATCGCCGGTCAGCTCGGCATGGAGTACGAGCGGCTGCGCACCCTGCGGTTCGCCGGCATCCTGCACGACGTCGGCAAGCTCGGTGTCGCCACCGAGCTGCTGCGCAGAAACGGTCCCCTCACCAACGCCGAACGGCGGGCCGTCGAGGTGCACCCGGTGTACGGGTACGAGCTGGTGCGCGGGATCGCCTTCCTCGGCGAGGCGCACGCGGGGATCCTCCACCACCACGAGCGGATGGACGGCCGCGGCTACCCGAGCGGGCTGGTGGGCGAGCAGATCCCCGAGTTCGCCCGGATCATCTCGGTCGCCGACGCCTTCGACTCGATGACCTCCACCCGCTCGTACCGGCGCGGCCGCCCGGTCGCCGAGGCGGTGGCCGAGCTGGAGCGCTGCTCGGGCAGCCAGTTCGACCCGGTGATGGTCCGGGCCCTGGTCGACGCGCTGGCCGTGCACGACTGGCAGCCGGTGCTGCCGCCGCCCGGCGACTGCATCCGGGCGGTGCCGGACATCCCGCTCGGCGTCCCCGAACCGGCCCGGGCGGCCCCGCGCCGGGTGCCCGCCCAGGGCGGCACCGCGCCGACGGCCGGTCCGTCGTGATCGCGGCAACCGGGGGCGCGCGGCCGCACCGGCGGGCTCACCGGCGACCGGGCGGGCACCGGCCGTCGCGGCCCGGCGGGCCCCGGCCGGAGGCGGCGGCGGCGGTGCACGGGGGCACGTTGGCGGTGCACGGAGGGGCGCTCGCGCTGCTGGCCCTCGCGTTCGGCGCGGTGGCGGTCCGGGGCATCGCCGAGCCCGGGGTCGCGCTGGCCTTCACGGTGCTGATCGCCCTCGGCGAGTGCGTCCGGATCACCCTCCCGGGCGACCGCGAGCAGGCGCCGATCGGAGCGGCCGGCGCGCTCGCCTACGCGCTGCTCGGGCCGCTGCGCGGGCTGCCGACGGGGCACGGGGGGCTCCAGGTGGTCGCGGTGACCGGCGTCGGCCTGCTGCTCGCCCTGCTTCCGGCCCTCGTCCTGCCGCACCGCGTCCGGGCCAACCAGCAGGCGCCCTGGCGCGACCGGGCCCGGCGCGACGGCGCTTCCCGGCGGCTGCTCGGCGCGGGCTTCGCCGCCGCCGTCTTCCAGCCGCTCTACAACAGCGGGCTGGTGGACCGGATCTCGGCGGACGGCCCGGCGTACGGGGTGTTCCTGGCGCTGGTGGCCGCCCTGGCCGCGCTCTGCGACGCCACCCTGGCGGCGGTGCTGCGCCGGGACCGGAGCGGGCTGCGGTTCCCGGCGGCGCTGGAGGACGAGCTGCGGTCGCTGTTCGGGATCGGCACGGCGATCACGGCGACCGGGCTGCTGGTCAGCCTGGCCGCGGGCGAGGTCGGGCTCTGGGCCCTGCCACTGTTCTGCACGCCGCTGCTGCTGGCCCAGGTCTCGTTCCGGCGGGCCGCCGCCGTCAGGGCCACCACCGGGCAGACCATCGCCAGCCTGGCCCGGGCCACCGAGGTGGCCGGCTACACCCCGCCCGGCCACGCCCGGCGGGTCGCCGACACGGCGTGCGCGGTCGGGCGCGAGCTGGGGCTGGGCACCCGTGAGCTCGCCCTGCTGGAGTACGCGGCGCTGATGCACGACATCGGACAGCTGTCACTGGTCGAACCGGTGCCGGACGGGGCGACGGCGCTGCTGCCGGAGGAGGAGCAGCAGCGGATCGCCCGGCTGGGGAGCGAGGTGATCAGGCGGACGGGGGTGCCGCGGCAGGTGGCCGAGCAGGTCGCCCGGCTGGCGGATCCGCCGGGCGGGCGGCCGGAGGGGGGCGGGTCCCAGGTGCCGCTGGCGGCGCGGATCATCCGGGTGGCCAATGCCCACGACGACCTGCTGACGGCGGCGCGCGGCCGTGGGGTGGGCGAGGCGGTGGGGCGGCTGGAGGTGCTGGAGGTGCTGCGGCTCGGGCGGGGGCGGGTCTACGACGCCCGGGTGGTCGACGCGTTGGTCCGCGTCCGGGGCTAGGGCCCCGGGCGGGGTGGAGAGGACGGCGGCGGAGCGGGGCGCGCGGGCGGCGGAGCGCACGGGGAGTTCGGCCCGCTGGGGTTGAGGTGGGGCGGCGGGGCGGGCAGGCTGGGTAGGGGCGGGGGCCCGATGGCTGCGGCAACCGTGGGCGGTGGGGAGCGCGGGCGGTGGCGGGCGTGGTTGGATGCGGTCGTAGCGTGGAACACCGACCCGGGGTACCGGGCCCGCGACGCGGGAGCGGATGCGGGACTTGAGCGGACGACGACGGCAGGGACGAACGTGAGGATCTTCCACCGGGCACGGCACCGGCCGTCCGCCACCTGGCGGCAGACGACCGACCGGGCTTTCACGCTGATCGGCGACGGCCGGTACGAGGACGCGGGTGCCCTGCTGGTGATGGCGGCCGATCTGGAGCCGTGGCTGTCCGACTCCTGGTTCAACCTGGCGCTGCTGCACAAGTTCCGCCGGGACTGGGAGCAGGCGCGGGCGGCCGGGCTGCGCGCGGTGGCGCTGCTGGACCGCGAGCACGGTGCCCCCGACTGGTGGAACCTCGGGATCACCGCGACGGCGCTCCAGGACTGGCCGCTGGCGCGGCGGGCCTGGCAGGCGTACGGGCTGCGGCTGCCGGGCGGGCCCGGGGCGCAGCCGGACGGCCCGGTGAGCCTGGACCTGGGGACGACACCGGTGCGGCTCTCGCCGGAGGGCGAGTCCGAGGTGGTCTGGGGCCGGCGGCTGGACCCGGCCCGGATCGAGGTGCTGTCGATCCCGCTGCCGTCGTCGGGCCGCCGCTGGGGCGAGGTGGTGCTGCACGACGGCGCCCCGCACGGCGAGCGGGTCGCGGACGGGGTCGCGTACCCGGTGTTCGACGAGATCGAGCTGTGGGCGCCGTCCCCGGTGCCGACGTACGTGGTGCTGCTGCAGGCGGCCACGGCGGCGGACCGGGACGCGCTGGAGCGGCTGGTCGCCGAGGCGGGGTACGCGGCGGAGGACTGGACGTCCTCGGTGCGGCTGCTCTGCCGGGCCTGTTCGGAGAGCCGGATGGCCTCGGACGACGGCCACACCGCGCACCACGATCCGCACGACGACGGGGACGCGGCCCACCCGGGGCACCTGAGCCATCTGAGCCAGGGCGCGGGCGGGATGTCCTGGCTGGTGGAGCGCGAGTGCGGGATCGCGGCCCCGGCCGCCCTGGTGCGGACGCTGCTGGACCGCTGGGTGGCGGCCTCCCCGGGGAGCCGGGCATATCGTGATCTTGAGGAAGTCTGCTGAGCGAATCCTGAGGAAGTCCGCTGAGCGAGCCGCTTACCCTTGAGCGGTACACCTCTACAGTTCTCGGATTCGGAAGCGAAAAGGCAGCGATGGCGGAGCAGCACGACCACCAGCACGACCACGACCACGAGCCCGCTGGGGACGCGGCCCAGCCGGTGAAGGTGGTCGGCGAGGAGCCGGACCTCTCGAAGGGCACCGCACGGCCGATCACCGTGTTCGGCAACCCGGTGCTGCACCGGGAGGTCAAGGACGTCACCGCGTTCGACGGTGAGCTGTCCGCGCTGATCGACGACATGTTCCAGTCGATGTACGCCGCCGAGGGCGTCGGCCTGGCCGCCAACCAGATCGGCGTGGACCTCAAGGTCTTCGTCTACGACTGCCCGGACGACGAGGGCGTGCGCCACATCGGCCACGTCATCAACCCGGTGCTGGAGGAGCTGCCGGCCGGGAGCAGGCGGGTGCTGGACGACGGCAACGAGGGCTGCCTCTCGGTGCCGACCGCCTACGCCGAGCTGCCCCGCCCGGACTACGCCGCGGTGACCGGCGTCGACAAGGACGGCAACCCGATCCGTGTCGAGGGCACCGGCTTCTTCGCCCGCTGCCTCCAGCACGAGACCGACCACCTGTACGGGTTCCTCTACATCGACAAGCTGTCGAAGCGGGACCGCAAGGACGCGCTGCGGCAGATGGCCGAGGGCACGCCGCGCTACGCGACCGTGCCGAACGCGTAGTCGCCGCTTCTGCGTCGAACACCGCCGCCCCGTACGGAACTTCCGTACGGGGCGGCGGTGTTTCGCCGCTATGCCGGGACGAACAGCCACTCCGGGCCGTAGGTGAAGCGGGGGTCGAGGGGCAGCTTGACGCCGTTGATCTGCTGGGCGGTGCCGCGCATCTGGCCCATCAGCCCGATGGCCGGGAAGATGTCCGCCGCGCCGGGGCCCCAGGCGTCTTCAAGGGCGTGCAGCATGCCGCTGTACTGCTGGTTGAAGGTCCGCAGGAGCTCGGCGGTGGTCGCGTCGGGCTCGTTGCCGGGGGAGTTGGCCCAGCCGCCCGCGGGGACCCGGCCGACCGGGGAGGTGTCCGGCAGCGGGACGTCGGGGCCGGCGAACTCGTACTTCCCCGTCTGCTCGTCGAAGATCAGCTTCTTGCCGACGGCGATCTCCTTGAACGCGTAGTAGTGGGCGAGTTCACCCGGGGAGCCGGGGAAGGGGTTCACCGGGGAGGCGGTGGTGCCCTCGCCCTGGGTCTGGATGATGTTGATCGCCTTCAGCACGTCGTCGATGGTGTTCATCGCGACGATGTCGTTGCCGGCGCCGTGGCTCGACCCGAGCGGGAACTCCACCTGCTGCTGACCGGTGATCAGGTGGGCGAACTTGGGGAAGACGTTGGCGATGCGCTGGTAGAAGGCGCCGATGGTGTTGCCGTCGGCGGCGAAGGCGAGCGGGCTCTCGGGCTTCTCGATGTCGGCGAAGAGGCAGGCCGAGTCGCGGGTCAGCCCGCTGAGGAAGACGGTCAGGCCGGGGTTGACGCCGCCGGGGAGCTCACCCGGGTACTTCGGCACCGTGGCGGGGTCGGTGAGGACGACGGTGCCGCCGATGGTGGTGAGCATGTTGCAGACCAGGCCGAAGTGCGACATTTCGTCGAAGACGATCTCGCGGATGGTGTGGCGGACCGGCTGGGTGTTGTCCGGGTTGGCGATCGACCAGAGGGCGGTGGCGTAGGGCGGGATGGTGGAGAGCTCCAGCATGATCGCCCGCTGGAGCGCGTCCTTGAGCTCCTGCTCGGTCCAGTCCTCCTCCGCCATGCTCATGAGCTGGACGATGGCGTCGCTCTCGTAGTCGAGGATTCCGGTCGTCACGGTGGGCCCCTTTCGTTCGGCTGTCGCCGGACCGTAGCCGGGGGCGGATCCTATGCGGACGTGTCCCGCCGGTGTGGCCCCGGAGTTCATCCGGACGGGCGGCGTGAAGTCCTGCCCCTGCCACGCCCGGCGGGGCAGGGCTTCGGACGGTGCGGGCGCTGCCGCCGGGCGGTCGCCGTCCGGCCTCAGCGCTTGGTGCCGTCCACGATGACCGGTGTGCCGTTGGCGCCACAGGGGCTGGCGTAGACGGGGTTCTTCTCGGCGGCGGCCTTGAAGGCGTCGATGCACTGGCTCAGCAGGATCTTGTCGGTGAGCGAGTTGGCGATCGCGGCGTTGGCGGCGGCGGTGCTGTCGGCCTCGATCTTGCGCTTCTCGGCCTCGGCCTTGGCCGTGCGCACGGCCGCCTCCGCCTGGGCGGTGGCCTGATCCTGCTGGATCTTCTGGTCGATGGCCTTCTGCAGGCCGTCGCTCGGCCGGACGTTGCGCAGGTTGACGCCGTTGACGAGGATGCCGCGCGGGGCGAGCCGGGCGGTGATCAGCTTGTCGATCTCGGAGGCGATCGCCTCCCGCTGCGAGCTGTAGCCCTCGACGCTGGTGTGGCGGGCGAAGACGTTGCGGACGATCTCCCGGCTGTCAGGGTAGACCAGGCGTTGCTGGACGGCGTCGGCGCTGCCGGCCAGTTTGAACAGATCGGCGGTGTGCTGGGGGTCGATCGACCACTTCACCGTGAGGTCGGCGAACAGGACCCCGCCCTCGGAGGAGCGGACCTCGACGGTGGAGTCACCGGTCAGGTCGAGATCGGCGGGGCGGGTCGAGAAGGTGGTCACGTCGGTCAGCGGCGACTTGAAGTGGAGCCCCGGCTGCCAGGTCCGGCCGACCTTGCCGAGGCTGGTGGGCACCGCGACCTCGGTCGGCTCGACCACGTGGACGAAGGTCGTGAGCCCCAGCAGCAGCCCGAGGCCGCCGGCGAGGATACCGCCGAGGGTGACCGGCCAGGAGCCGATCTTGCGCCACCGCAGTATGAGCAGGCTGACGCCGACGGCCAGGAACAGCAGGGACAGGATGAGCATGGTGAGGTCCCTCGGACTGGAGTGATCAGGATGGACGGCCGCAGCCTAGGCAGCCCGCCCACGCCCCGAAGCTGCTTCAGATGATGTTCATACGATCAACCCCGCGCGTTGGCCGTTGGCGCCCCACGGGTCTCGCCGGTGCTTCCCGGGGCTGGGAGGTGTCGCGTTGCGAAGTCACTCCAACCCCGATGCCGCCTCTTCTCCGGCGGGCCCTTGTGAGAGGCAATGGCCCGCCGGAACGAAGTGCTGCGGCCCGGGCATGGCGGTGCGGCGTCGAAGCAGGGCACGGGCTGTTTGCGCGGGTGGGGCGGGGTGGAGCAGGGGAGTTCAGGGGCCGTGGGTGGTGATGGTGATGGGGTGGGCGGTCCAGTCGGTGAGCTCGCCGACGTGGAGGGTGGTGCTCCAACTGCCGCCCCGGGAGAGGCAGCGGGCGACGCCCTCCCCTCCGCCGGGGCCGATGCAGATCCTGATGAAGTCGCGATGGGCCTCGCGGACGGCGAGTTCACGGACGTGCTCCCAGAGGACGGGGAGCGCGTGGTCGAGGCTGGGGAAGAGGGTGGGCGCCATGATGCCCTCGATCTCGGCCCGGACGGTGGTCACGCGGCGGCCCCCTCGGGGGAGATGTGGCACCAGACGAACTTGCCGATGCCGCCCCTGCGCGGGCAGCAGCCCCACCGGGTGGCCAACTCGTGGACGAGGAGCAGGCCTCGGCCGGCCTCGTCGGAGTCGGCGGCGTCACGGAGGGTGGGCCTCCCGCTGTCGGCGTCGTGCACCTCGATGCGCAGGGTGATGTCCGGGGCGAGGTGGAAACGGACGAAGATCAGGCGTCCGCGCGGGGCCCGGGAGTGCTGGACGGCGTTGGTGACGAGCTCGCTGACGAGCAACTCGCCGGTGGGGAGGAGGCGTTCGCCGGAGGGGTGCGGGAGGAGGAAGGAGCGGAGCTCCTGGCGTGCGGCTCGGGGGGACTTGCGGTGCCGGGGCAGCCAGCACGTCTGCTCGGTGGAGATCGGGGAGGGGGAGACGGTTTCAGGCATGGCGGGGCCACCTCCGGGGTGTGCGGGTGAGAGCGGCTGAAGAAGGCATGGGAATGCCCGGGAAGAAAGCCCGCCATGATCACCCTGTGTGGCGTGGCTCACTACTCCAGGTAGCATGCACCTGTGTCGATGCAGACTGCAAGTGAAACGAATGCAACGATGCAGGTTCCTGTCGCTGGATTGACGAATCGTCACAAGGCAGACTGAGGCTCGCCAGGGAGAGGACTTGTGCATGGCTGACGAACTGAGGCCGACCGTCCGTGCCCGCCGACTCGGCTCGGAGCTTCGCCGTCTACGTGAAGCTGCGGGCAGGGGCACCGATGACGCGGCGCAGGCCCTTGCCTGCTCCCGCGCCAAGATCAGCCGCATAGAGACCGGGGCATCTGGCGTTCGCCGGCTGGACCTCGGGATCTTGCTGGACCTGTACGGGGTGGCGGGGAAGGAGCGCGATGCTCTCGAAGGGTTGTCCAGGGAGAGCAAGAAGCGCGGCTGGTGGCACGACTACGGTGACACGATCCCATCGGCCTACGTCGACGTACTCGGGCTCGAAGACGACGCCCGGTACATCCGCATGTGGCAGACCATGGTTGTGCCGGGCTTGTTGCAGACAAGGAGCTATGCCCGGGCCCTACTTGAAGCCAATCCTGCCGCCGTTCGGCCGGAGCGTATTGAGCAGCTGGTCGAGATCCGGATGGAGCGGAAGGAAGTTCTCGCGAAGCCGGATCCAGCCCGATTCTGGGCGATCATTTGGGAGCCCGCGCTCAGGTGCCCTGTGGGAGGGGTCGAGGTTCACAGGGAGCAGCTGGCACACCTGACGGAGATGGCGCAGCTTCCCAATGTCACCCTGCAAGTCGTGCCACTGGGCGTGGGCGCCACTGCTGGCGCATGCGGTGCGTTCGTGATGTACGGCTTCTCCGACTCGCCTACTCCCGGGGCAGTCTTTCTGGAGACGCTGACAAGCAGTCATTACCTGGAGCAGCAGGGCGAACTGGACGGCTATGGGCTGGTCTTCGAATACTTGCGATCGGCTGCTCTGGACCCAGTGAAGTCGCTGGATATGATCGCGGCCATTGCGGCGGAGACATGACGATGAGACCAGACAAGAGGTGTGAGTGCATGACTGTGCCGGAGATTGCCGCTCGGGGTTGGCGCAAGAGCAGTTACAGTGCCCAAGCGAACGAGTGCGTTGAGACCCGGCAGGAAGCGCTGGGCGGGATGGCAGTCCGTGACTCGAAGGACTCCGCTGGGCCAGCTCTTCGGTTCACCGCAGACGCCTGGGCTGCCTTTGTCGGCGGCGTGAAGGCTGGGGAGCTCCTGGGCGGGTAGCTGCGCCTGGACGTGTCACTCGGGAGTGGCCGGAGCTGCTATTGGGCAGCGGAGGGGTAAGACATGCTCGCAGCAGATCTTGGGAACGTTGCTTGGCGTAAGAGTAGCCACAGCGGGCAGGGCGGTAACTGCGTCGAGGTGGCAGATCTCTTGCCCGCTTCTGTGTGCGGGCTTTACTGGCGAAAGTCATCGTTCTCGGGCGCGCAGAGCAACTGTGTGGAGATGGCGGTTGGCGCGATCGGTGCCGTGCCGGTCCGGGACTCCAAGGACCCTGACGGGCCGGCGCTGCTCTTCGCCGCCGAGGCCTGGTCGTCGTTCCTCGCCGGGGTCAAGTCCGGCGACTTTCCGACCGACTGAAACAACAGTGGTGCCCCGCACGGGCTGTGGCCGTGCGGGGCACCACTGTCACATCAGGTGAGGTTGTCGACCCAGAAGAAGACGGTCCGCAGGATCACGCCCGGGGCGCCGGCGCCGAAGCCGAGGATCATGGCCTGGCCGATCGCGACGTCCGTCGGGTCGATGCCCTGGGACCAGGTGATCCCCGCGTCGAGGCCGGGGATGGTGCTCCCCGGGGCGTACGAACGGAACGATCCGCGGGCGTGGGCGATGAGGGTGCCGTTGCGGCGCAGTTCGGCGCGGCGGAGGCTGAGGGGCCTCAGCTCGTAGCTCCGGTCGCCGACGACGGCGGTCCGAGTACGGTTGCGGGTCCGGCTGGTCGGGATGTTGTGGCCGTTGATGTTCATCGCGCCGTGGTCGCGGTCGGGCACCACCGTGACGGTGGGCATCCCCGCCCCCTGGACCCGCGCCACGACGGACGGCCGGCGGTCGTGGCTGATCTGCATCGGCCCGAAGGGGCCGTCGACCACGCGCTGCTGGAGCTTGGGCATGCCTGGGCTACTCCTGGACACCGGGTGTCAAACAGCGGAGCCACCAGGACGGCGGCTCCGCTGCTTGCTGAACGATATGGACTTAGAAGTCGTCGTCGAAGGCGACCGAGCCCTCGACGGCGACCTGGTACGCCGAGACCCGACGCTCGAAGAAGTTGGTCAGCTCCTGGACGTTCTGCAGCTCCATGAAGCCGAACGGGTTCGTCGAGCCGTACCGGATCGGCATGCCCAGGCGGGCGAGGCGCTGGTCGGCCACGGCCTGGAGGTACTCGCGCATCGACGCGGTGTTCATGCCGGGCAGGCCGTCACCGCAGAGGTCCTGGGCGAACTGGAGCTCGGCCTCGACGGCCTCCTCCAGCATCTCCGTGACCTGCTTGGCCATCTCGTCGTCGAAGAGGTCGGGCTCCTCCTCGCGGACGGTGTCCACCACCGAGAACGCGAAGTCCATGTGCATGGACTCGTCGCGGAACACCCAGTTGGTGCCCGTCGCGAGACCGTGCAGCAGACCGCGGCTGCGGAACCAGTACACGTACGCGAACGCGCCGTAGAAGAACAGGCCCTCGACGCACGCCGCGAAGCAGATCAGGTTGAGCAGGAAAGCCCGCCTGTCCTCCTTCGTCTGCAGCGAGTCGATGTGGTCGACCGCGTTCATGTACTTGAAGCAGAACTGCGCCTTCTGGTGGATGGAGGGGATGTTCTCCACCGCGGCGAAGGCCGCGTTGCGGTCCTCCGGGTCCGGAAGGTAGGTGTCCAGCAGCGTCAGGTAGAACTGGACGTGCACGGCCTCCTCGAACAGCTGGCGCGACAGGTACAGGCGCGCCTCCGGGGAGTTGATGTGCTTGTAGAGGCTCAGCACCACGTTGTTCGCGACGATCGAGTCACCCGTCGCGAAGAAGGCGACCAGCCGGCCGATCATGTGCCGCTCGCCCTCGCTGAGCTTGGCGAGGTCGGCGACGTCGGAGTGCAGGTCCACCTCCTCCACGGTCCAGGTGTTCTTGATCGCGTCCCGGTACCGGTCGTAGAACGACGGGTAGCGCATCGGGCGCAGGGTCAGCTCGAAGCCGGGGTCGAGCAGCATCTTGCGGTCGTCGGGGGTGCTCACTGGCAGGCCTCGCAGGACTCGGGGTTCTCCAGGGAGCAGGCGATGGCGTCCTGCTCGGCCTGGGTCATGGTGGGGGCGGGAACCGGCACGGGCGCGGCGGTGCGGGCGGCACCGGACGCGGCCTGGGCGATCCGGGTCGCCGGGCGCGAGCGCAGGTAGTAGGTGGTCTTCAGACCGACCTTCCACGCGTACGCGTACATCGAGCTGAGCTTGCCGATGGTCGGCGCCGCCATGAACAGGTTCAGCGACTGGCTCTGGTCGAGGTACGGCATGCGGGCCGCGGCCAGGTCGATCAGCGCGCGCTGGGGCAGCTCCCAGGCGGTGCGGTAGAGCGAGCGGACCTCGGCGGGCAGCCAGTTCAGCTCCTGCACCGAGCCGTTGGCGTCGCGCAGCGCGTCCCGGGTCTGCTGGTCCCAGACACCGAGCTCCTTGAGCTCACGGACCAGGTACGGGTTGACCTGGAGGAACTCGCCGCTCAGCGTCTCGCGCTTGAACAGGTTGGACACCTGCGGCTCGATGCACTCGTACACGCCGGCGATGGAGGCGATGGTCGCGGTCGGCGCGATGGCCAGCAGCAGCGAGTTGCGCAGGCCGGTCTCGGCGATCCGGGCGCGCAGCGCCGTCCAGCGGTCGGCCCAGGCGGGCGCGGCCGACGGGAAGTGGTCGATGTGCAGCTCGCCGCGGGCGGCGCGGGTCTCGCCGTACGCCTCGTGGCGGCCCAGCTGCTCGGCCAGGTCGGCGGAGCGCTCGTACGCGGTGAGCATGATGCGCTCGGCGATCAGCGTGGAGAGCTGCTTCGCCTCCGCGGAGTCGAAGTCGATCCGCAGCTGGAAGAAGACGTCCTGGAGGCCCATCACGCCCAGGCCCACCGGCCGCCAGCGGGAGTTGGAGGTGCCGGCCTCGGTGGTCGGGTAGAAGTTGATGTCCACCACGCGGTCGAGGAAGGTGACGGCGGTGCGCACGGTGGCGTCCAGCCGCTCCCAGTCCATGGCGTCGAGGAGGTTGTCGACGGACGCGCCCGGGGCCACGTGGGCGCCGAGGTTGACCGAGCCGAGGTTGCAGACGGCGGTCTCGGAGTCGTCCGTGACCTCCAGGATCTCGGTGCAGAGGTTGGAGCTGTGCACCGTCCGGCCGGGCAGCGCGGTCTGGTTGGCGGCGCGGTTGGAGGCGTCCTTGAAGGTCATCCAGCCGTTGCCGGTCTGCGCCAGGGTGCGCATCATCCGGGCGTAGAGGGTCTGCGCGGGGATGGTGCGGACGGCCTTGCCGGCCAGCTCGGCCTTGCGGTACGCCTCGTCGAAGTCGGCGCCCCAGAGGTCGACCAGCTCGGGAACGTCGGCCGGGGAGAACAGCGACCAGTCCTCGTTGGCGTTGACCCGGCGCATGAACTCGTCCGGGATCCAGTGCGCCAGGTTGAGGTTGTGGGTGCGCCGCGCCTCCTCGCCGGTGTTGTCGCGCAGCTCCAGGAACTCCTCGATGTCCGCGTGCCAGGTCTCCAGGTAGACGCAGGCCGCGCCCTTGCGGCGGCCGCCCTGGTTGACGGCGGCGACCGAGGAGTCGAGGGTGCGCAGGAACGGGACGATGCCGTTGGACTTGCCGTTGGTGCCCCGGATCAGGCTGCCGCGCGAGCGGATCCGCGAGTACGAGAGGCCGATGCCGCCGGCGTGCTTGGAGAGGCGGGCGATCTGGGCGTACCGGGAGTAGATCGAGTCCAGGTTGTCCAGCGGCGAGTCGAGCAGGTAGCAGCTCGACATCTGCGGGTGCCGGGTGCCGGAGTTGAAGAGGGTCGGCGAGGAGGTCAGGTACTCCAGCCGGCTCATCAGGCCGTACAGCTCGGCGACCTCGCGCACCGACTGCTCGCTGTCGCCGACCGCCAGGCCGCAGGCGACGCGGAGCAGGAAGTGCTGCGGGGTCTCGACCACCTTGCGGGTGATCGGGTGGCGCAACAGGTAGCGGGACTGCACGGTGCGCAGGCCGAAGTACTCGAAGCGGTCGTCGCCCTTGGCGTCGACCAGCGCGTCGAGCGCGGCGGCGTGCTTGGTGACGAAGGCGGCGGTGACGTCGCCGATCAGGCCCTCGGCGTGGCCGACGGCGATCGAGGCGGAGAAGGAGACCGAGCCCTGGGAGACCGCCTCGTCGACGATCTCCAGTGCGAGCAGCCGGGCCGCCAGCTTCGAGTACTGCGGGTCCTCGGCGATCATCGACGCTGCGGCGTCCACGGCCAGCCCGCGCAGCTCGGCGAAGTCCGAGCCGGCGTGGCGGCCGCGCAGCGCGGCGGCGGCGACATGACCGGGGTCCACCTGGGGAAGGTCGGCGCTGCGGTCGGTCAGCAGTCGGAGCAGCGCACCGCCGGGGTCGGAGACCGTCGGGTCGGCGGGGGCGGAGCTGGAACCCTGGGCGGGCAGGGTGGCTGAGGCAGCGGTGGTCAAGGCGCTCTCTCCTGGCGGCGATCGGCGGCTGTGGATCGGGGCACCGGGCCGTCCGGGGCAGGGGAGCACGGCGCGGCGGCCGGACGGCTTCGCGCGACGGTGTCATCCCCGGCCCGCCCGCGAGGCCCGGAAGTACTGCAGTGCTGGAGGCCTCTGCGGGGAGGCCGGGCGGCACGCCGTCGGCAGGTACTCGGACTCGCGGGCTCTGGTCGGAGCCGCCCGCACACCGCTGCGGGGCAGTCCCGGATTCGCACCGGGTTCCCCTGCGTCGACAGCAGGGATGAGCATACATCTAGTGGCACGGATCCGATGCAGCCCCACATGTAGTGGCGTGCCGAACAAATATTCGAGCAAGTGTGCGATATTCTGCCTAGGTCGGGGGGTGCCATTCCTGGGCCGCACGGCTGTCGCACGGTCGCATACGCACCTGCGCCTGCCCCCCGGCGCCGGTGCCGGGATTCTCGACGCACTGGCCGGAGTCCTGGCTCAGCAGCTGGCCCGCGGCGGTCACCTTCCAGCGTTGGTCGACCCGGCGGGTGCAGCCGGTGAGCACCGGGAAACCGATGCCCGGATCCTCCAGGCAGCGCCCGGACTGGCCGATCGAGCCGTCGTCGCCCATCGTCCAGGTCTGCGCGGGGGAGCCGTCGCAGGTTCCGGCCCCGACCGCGGCCGCGTCGCCCGCCACGCGGCTGTCCAGGCAGAGACCGGGCAGTGCGGAGGTGACGGCTCCACTGGGCTGGCCGGCGGCCGCCTGGAACGAGAACGCGTCACTGCTGAGTCCCGCGCCGCCCTCCCAGATCTCGAACCCGGCCTGGGCGGCACACAGGTACGAGCCGGCCGGTACGTAGCCGCGCTGGACGGCGTCGCGGGTGAAGGCCCGCAGGTCCAGATCGGTCACGGAGGTGACGGCGTCGGCCGCCTCGTAGGTGATCAGGGTGTGGCTGTTCGTCTTCGGTGCCTCGTACACCCGGTACGAGGCACCCCCGGCCCTGAGCTCGCCGGCCTGCTTGCCGAACGGCGTCTTGCCGTTGCCCCGCAGCCAGATCATCAGCTCGGCGCTCTCGGTGAAGGAGCAGCTGCTGCGGTTACTGCTGTACCAGAGGTCGTACGACACGTTGTAGACGCCGGTCTCGACCTGGGTGGTGCGCCAGCTGCTGGTCGCGTACCGCAGGTTGGCCACCGCGATGGGCAGCGGGCCGGCGCCGGCCTGCAGCGGGGTGCTGATGTGCGGGTAGGCGCCCGGTCCGCGGTCGTGGTCGACGAGATTGCCGCGGGTGATGCCGCTGCGGGTCACCGCGAAGCCCGTGCCCGCGCCGGTGGCACTGATGCAGAGCCCGCCGGTGGCGTTCCACTCGTTCGGGTTGATCAGGTAGTGGCCGGAGTCGACCGGCTGGGACGGGTAGCGGTTCTGTGCCGTGGAGCAGAGCTCCCCGGCGGTGGCGGCCGGCAGCGGAGTGTCCGCCGGGGCGGCCACGGCGTGCTCGGGGCGGTCGCGCGGGATCAGCACGGCGCACAGGGCCAGCACGACGACGATGGTCGGGGCGAGCCACCACCACGGGCGCAGCCCGGGGCGTCCGAGGCCGGGTACGACTGGACGGGGCATGGTTGGGTCTCGCCTCCTTGCTGTGTGGTGATCGTTTCGGTCCGGCCCCCGCCGGTCGTGTGGTCAGCCGGTTGTGGTGGGGCTCGACCGGGGCCGGGTGGCCGGGGCGGTCGGCTTCTTGGTGGGGGAGGTGCTCGGCTTACCGGTCGGCGTCGGCGTCGACGTCGACGTCGGTGTCGGCGTCGGTGTCGGTGTCGGCGCCGGTGCCGGCGGTGGCGGCACGGTCACGGCAGGCTCGGAGTGGACGGACCACTGCGCTCCGTACCGGGGCGCGGAGACCCCTGCCGCGTACGCCTCGGCGGCCGCGCCGGAGGCGGTCACCCGCCAGTCCACCTCCTTGCGCGCCTCGTACCAGATCACGCCGATGATGTCCGGGTGCGCGGGGAGCTGATTGAACATCTCCGTGATCCATTGCGCCTTCAGCCCGGAGGTGTCGGTGGCGCCGGTCTCGGTGATCACCACGGGCTTCCGGGTGAAGTCCCGCAGCTTCTTGAGGGTCGGCTCGAAGATCTGGTCGAAGGACTTGTACTTCTCGACCCCGGCCGTTCCGTAGTAGCCGGACAGGCCGACCCAGTCGACGTAGTCGTCGCCCGGGTACAGGGTGTTCAGGTCGGTGGCGTTCTCGTAGTCGACGTTGGGGCTCCAGACCCAGGCCACCCGGGTGGCGCCGGCCTGCTTGAAGATGTCGTGCACGTGTCGCCAGGCCTGGACGTACTGGCCCTTCTTGTTCCCGTTCGCCTGCTCGGCCCA
Source organism: Streptomyces sp. CB01881 (assembly GCF_002953255.1). Classification (GTDB taxonomy): domain Bacteria; phylum Actinomycetota; class Actinomycetes; order Streptomycetales; family Streptomycetaceae; genus Kitasatospora. Next base: position 5,606,932 of record NZ_CP026498.1, on the reverse strand, counting down.
CGGGTACCAGTAGCCGTTCATCTCGTGCGCGAAGCGGAGGGCGATCGGGTAGCCGAGTGCCTTGACGCCCTCGGCCCAGGCCTTGATGTAGTCGTCGAACCCGCCGTCGATGATGGCGGAGAGGGCGTACTCGGGCTGCTCGCCGCGGAGCTTGTCGTCCTTCGACTCCTTGTGGTAGTCCCAGGGCTCCCAGGCCACCATCGGCATGATCCCGCGCTCGGCCACGGTGTCGAAGACCCGGCGGTCGAAGCGCCGGTCCCACCAGCCGACCGAGAACTCCAGGACGTTCGGCTGGTGCCGCACGGCGGAGGAGAACTCGTCGAGCGGGCCGAGGTCGTACGGGCCGGTCTTGGTCATGATGCCGGTGAACGCGCCGCCGGCGGGCGGGAACTGCGGCGCCTGGGGCTTCTCGGCGGCTTTCGGCGCAGGTGGCGTCGTCTCCGTGGCGCCGGGGGTGGTGGCCGCCCCGGTGGCAGGGGCCGTTGCCGGAGGTGAGGCGAGGGCGTCGACCAGCCAGGTCGGCATCGCGGTCGGCGCGGAGCCGGCGAAGGCGTACGGCTCGCGGTCGGCGCGGGCGCCGGCGAGCTTGGGTGCCAGGACGAAGGTGTAGGTGACCATCAGCACCAGCGTCAGGACACCGACGACCCGGGGAATGGTGATCCGCAGCATCAGTGGTTCCCCTCCTGGCGTCCGCCGCTTGCCTGGGCGGGTTCCAGCAGTTCCTCGAACTCGTCCATCCGGTCGGCCGGTTCCTCGCTCTGCGGCTGCTGCGGGCGAGGCTCGGACCGCTGGGCCGGCAGGCCGACCGGCTGCTCGGCCGTCGCGGCCGCCGCTCTCGCGGCCCTGGCCTCGCGGCGCCCGCTGACCAGGGAGATCAGCGGCGGAGCGATCCCGGTGAAGAGGCTGAGGACGGCCCAGAACCGCAGGATCCACAAGTCGTGGTGGAAGGTGAAGCTCGCACCGAGCAACCCGGCGGCGACGGCCGCCCAGAGCAGGTGCAGCCGGAAGGTCGACAGCGATTCGGCGCTGCGCAGATCACCCTTGGCGGTGACGGCGTACGCCAGCGGCCGGCGCAGCAGCGCGGCGATCGCGGCGGCGACGTAGACCGGTCCGGCGAACAGGGCGAGCCCCATCCCCGCCATGCCGATCTCGCGCCGCTCGTGTGCGGCCAGGTTGAACCGGCGCAGCCACAGCCAGAGCACGAACCAGCTGCCCATGCTGGCGCCCCACAGGGCCATCCAGTGCGTGCTGTTGAGATGGATGGAGGTGACGCCGCAGGCCAGGTAGACGCCGGTGGCGAGGCTGCCGAGCATGGTGGTGAGGGCCGCGCTCGGGTAGTAGAACTGGACCAGGCCGTAGAGGACGCGCTGACGCAGCCGAAGCTTGATGCCCGAGCGCAGGCGGCTCTTGAGCAGGATCTCCCAGATGCCGTACGCCCAGCGCTTCTGCTGGTTGAAGTAGTCCGTCCAGGAGGTGGGGCCCTCGCCCACCGCCAACACGTCCGGGGTGTAGACGCCCTTCCAGTGGTGGTCGGTCTCGGGGTTGACCGAGGCCTGGACCCGCATGCTGGTCAGGTGGTCCTCGATGATCGAGTCCTGGTAGCCGCCGATCTGCTGCCAGGCCGCCGGCCGGTACAGGTGGTTGGTGCCGATCAGCAGCGGGGCGTCCATGCCGTTGCCGCCGCGCTCGACCAGGCCGGAGAACAGGTACTGCTGCACCGAGGCACCGTGCGCGACCCAGTTGTCGTACATGTTGCCGTACACCTGGGGGGCCACCACGAAGGCGACGTCGGGGTCGCGGAAGTAGCCGAGGGTGCGCTCCAGGAAGCAGGCCAGCGGGACGTGGTCGGGGTCCATCTGGGCCACCACGTCGTAGCCGTGCTCGTGCTCGGCCCGCCAGGAGTTGTGGTTGCCGGATTTGGTCTTGGCCCGGAACTCGCCCTCCGCCTGGTTGTACTCCGGGCGGCCCTTGCGGCTGAAGTGGTGCACACCGAGCCGCGCGGCCATCTTCTTCACCCGGTCGTCGTCGCCCTCGTCGAGTACCCAGACGTCGACCTCGCCGTCGTACTCGATCCGCAGCATCGCGGCGAGGGTCCGCTCGACGATCTCGATCGGCTCCTTGGAGGGCACGATCGTGGTCAGCACGGCGACCCGCAGCCCCGGAGGCGGGGTGACCGGCACCGGGTCCTTGGCCCGGAACGCGAACACCCAGACCGCGAGGTTCTGTACGAGCCTCACCAGTTCGACGATCACCACGGCGCAGAAGCAGATCCGGGCGAGGTTGATCCGCCAGTCGGGTGACCAGCCCACGTTCGATCCGGGAGTGTGCTCGGGCAGCAGCAGCCAGCCGACGAAGGCCACGCCCGCGAGTGCGTTGACCGTCACCAGGAGCGTCAGCACGAACTTGACGCCGGGTGAGGAGATCGAGCGGTAGCGGACGGCCGCCCCGTCCTCGCCGGGGGTCAGCGGGCCGGCGGTCTCGGCGCACGCGACGTACGCCCGCTGTGCTGCCGCGTTGCGCAGTTCCCTGCGGGCGATCCGTCGTTCGGCCCGGGCCCGGGGGAGCACACGGCCGTGACGTCCCCGGCCGTGCCGGTCGCCCCGGCGCGTCGCACGTTCGTCGGTGGAGTCCACCAGTAATTCCCCCGTAGTCAACCGCTCCGTCGCCCTCGAAGCGACTCGTTCCAGTCCTGAACCGCCGTCGGGCGCCAGCCGACCGCGCGCCGAAGCGGTGGGATCGCGGGATGCTGGTATCGGGGCCGGGCCTGACAATCGGCCAGCAGAGAGCATACGTTGGGCGGCCGACCGGTCCCCAGTCGGGTCCCAAGGGCCGCGGGCACGCCTCACACCCCGCCGTCCGGTCGGGCGGCGGGGCGTGGCGGGCTGTCAGGAGTTGAGCTTGACGGAGTTGGCGATCTGGTCCATCAGGGCGAGTGCCGGTGCCTCCGGTGCCTGGTCCAGGCAGATCTGCAGCACCGGCACGGTGGTGGCCCCCGCTGCCGGGGTGACCTCCAGGATGCCGCAGTAGCTGTCCGGCGTGGACGCATTGCTGGACATCGGTACGTGCCAGAGGGCGAGGTAGCCGTCCAGGCCCTGGATCTTGACGGCCGACTGCTTCACCGGCTCCGGCGGGCTCGGCGGCTCGGCGCCGTAGCGGGCGGTGTACAGAAGCTGCCCCATGCCGAGCACCAGGGACTTCGGGTCGGACCAGCCGCCGTTGAACACCCGGAGGTTCTGGATGACCAGACCGCGGGTGCACGCCCCGTTGCCGTGACCCACGCAGGCGTAGGGGTTGATCGCGTACCGGACCTCGTTCGGGGCCTTGGCGTCGACCTGGACCTGCCACTCGGGTGGCAGCATGAAGTTCATCTTCGAGTCCTGGCCGGTGACCTGCCGGCCGCCCGCGAGCTGCTGCCCACCGGTCAGCGCGGTGCCCATGAACCCGTTCGGGCTCTTGGGATCGCCGCCCGTCACGGCCGGGGTCGCGGTCGGGCCGGCCTTCGGCGAGTCCGACTTGCCGGTCTTGGCGCCCACGACGTAGCCGGCCCCGGCCATGACGAGGGAGAGCACGACGGCGCCGACGCTCAGGAGCACCTTGCGCTTGGTGGTGTTCGGCTCGACGGTCTCGAAGACCACCGAGGTCGGCGTGAAGGGCTGCGGGGTCGTGCTGGCGAGGGGAGTCTGCGGGACCGTCGTGGCGAGCGAGGACGGCGGCGCGGTCGCGGCCGGGCCGGACTGCTGGGCCGGCATCGCGGGTGTGACGGCCGTCGGTGCGGCGGCGTTCTGGGCGGCATGGCTCGGGAAGGCCCCCGCGGGGGGCGCCGGGGTCGCGGCCGCACCCCCGGGCTTGACCTGGGTCCTGTCGGTCCAGGTCGAACCGTCCCACCAGCGCAGCGTATTGAGCTGCCCGGAAGGGTCGTCATACCATCCGCTTGGCGTACTCCCCGTCGTCATGCGGCGGATCCTAGCAGCGTCCCGATCAACTGGTCATTTCCGGCCGACACCGAGCTTGCGGGCCGGAGGCGCCGCTGGTAAGCGGGGGTCGGAACGGCAGGCTGCAGACCGTCAGATTCATCCCGGGGCAGGGGGACCGGTCACGCTCGGGAGCGCGTCGAGGGGGCGTCGTCGTTCAGAGCATCGTCGTCCGGGGCGTCGGCCGGGGCGGCACCGTTCACAACGTCATCGTGTAGACCAGCAGCGGGACGCCGGGGCGCACCTCCCAGTCGCGCTCCGGCGTCCGCCGGAAGCCCAGCCGCTCGTAGAGCCGGTGCGCGGAGGTCATCGACGGCCGGGTGGAGAACGCCATCCCCTCCAGGCCCAGCTCCCGGCTGCGCGCGATGGAGGCCCGGACCAGCGCCTCACCGACCCCCCGGCCCCGGGCCGCGCCGCCGACCGCGAGCATCCGGATCTCGCCCTCGTGCGGCCGCGCTATGTCGGCGAAGGCCGTCCCGCCGACCGCGAAGGTCACGCAGCCGAGCAGCGGTCCGCCGGCCGGGTCGGTCGCGACGAGGAGTTCGGCCTGCTCGAAGCGGGGGCGGGCGTCGACGAGCTGCGCGGCGTAGGGACCGTCGGCGGGGCTGTGACCGTCGCCGACGAAGGCCTCGTGGGTGACGGCTCCGACTGCTTCGAGATCGGCCTCGACGGCCCGGCGGATGACGATGTCCATGCGGCAAGTGTGGCGGAGCCGCCGGAAGCGGACGGCATCGGGGCAGCGGCGCCGGCGTGCGGGGCGGCGGTGCGCGGCGCGGTGGCCGGGTCCGCGGACGGGCGGAGCGAGGCGGCGGGCATCGTGCCGTAGAGCCGGTCGGGCAGGGCCGGGTCGGCCGGGTGGCCGCCGGGCCGGTGCCAGTTGTCGCGGCCGTTGGCGGCGCCCCGGGCCACGTCCCGCCCGATCAGGGTGCCGAGCAGTCCGAAGCCGCCGACGATGCCGGCGAGGGCGAGCGCGCTCGCGAGAGTGTCGGAGTCCATGGCTCCACTCTCCCGGCGCCGCCGGACGGCCACGAGTGGCAGGAATGCCCGATCGCATCGAAATACTGCCACCGCGGCCCTTCCCCCGGCCCGCTCGCGGGGGCATGCTGGGCGGCATGCTCAAGAACGTGGTCGCGGTGGTGCTGGAGGAGGTCCACCCCTTCGAACTCGGGGTGGCCAGCGAGGTGTTCGGCCTGGACCGGACCGCCGACGGCCTGCCCGGCTACGACTTCGCCCTCGCCGGGGCCCGCCCGGGCCTGCACCGCACGCACGCCGGTTTCTCCGTCGACGTCCCGTACGGCCCGGAGCGCCTCGCCGAGGCCGACCTGGTGGTGGTCACGGCGGTCGGGGCGCTCCAGGAGTTCCCGGCGCCGCTGGTGGACGCCGTCCGCGCGGCCGTGGACCGCGGCGCCCGGGCGCTCTCCATCTGCAGCGGCGCCTTCGTCCTCGGCGCCGCCGGGCTGCTGGACGGCCGCCGCTCCACCACGCACTGGCGCCACACCGCCGAGCTGGCCGCGCGCTTCCCCCGGACCACCGTCGAGCCCGACGTGCTCTACGTGGACGACGACCCGGTGATCACCTCGGCCGGCACGGCTGCCGGCATCGACGCCTGCCTGCACCTGGTGCGCAGGCTGCAGGGCGCGGAGGTGGCCCGGGGGATCGCCCGCCGGATGGTGGTGGCCCCGCACCGGGAGGGCGGGCAGGCGCAGTTCGTCGCCCGCCCGCTGCCGGAGGGGACCGGCGAGTCGCTCGCCCCGCTGCTGGACTGGATGCGCCACCACCTGGACGAGGAGTCCACCGTCGAGCAGCTGGCCGCCCGGGCCCACATGTCGCCGCGCACCTTCGCCCGCCGGTTCCAGCAGGAGACGGGGACGACGCCGCACCGCTGGCTGATCGGGCAGCGGCTGCTGCTCGCCCAGCGGCTGCTGGAGTCCACCGCCGAGCCGGTGGACGCGATCGCCGCCCGCTGCGGCTTCGGCAACGCGGCGACGCTGCGCCACCACTTCGGCCGCCGGCTGGGGACGACCCCGCTGGCCTACCGTCGCTGCTTCGCCGAGCCGATGGCGGGCTGACGGGCCGACGGGGCCGACGGGCTGATAGGCCGACGGGGCCGCCGCACGGGCGGGCCGTCCGCCGGGGAGCGCGGGCCGGCCGGGCAGCCGCCGGCCGGCCCGGTGCGGGTCAGCCGACGGCCAGATGCCCGGTCTCGTTCCAGTGCGCCGGCCGCAGCCGTCCGCCCTCGGCGCGCCAGAGGCTGGTGGAGCAGTTCTGCACCGGCTCCAGCGCGGTCAGCTGCTCCTCGGTGAGCCGGTCCAGCGCGTAGCGGAGCATCAGCACCGTGCAGTCGTGTGCGACCACCAGGACGGGCCGGCCGGCCTCCTCGGCGCAGAGGTCGCGGAGCAGGCTGCGCACCCGCAGCGCCACGTCCGCCCAGGACTCGCCGCCGGGCGGGCGGTAGTACAGCTCGCCCATTTTGCGGCGTCTGGCGGCCTCCTCCGGGTGCTTGGCCTCGATCGCGGCCCGGGGCAGCATCTCCAGGACGCCCAGCTCGCGGTCGCGCAGCCGCTCGTCGTGGCGGACGGCCAGCGAGACCGGTACGGCGCCGAGCCCGGCCGCCTGGGCGAGGGCGATCCGCGCGGTCTCGGCGGTGCGCACGTACGGCGAGCACCAGACGCTGCGCGGCCGGTCGGCGCTGGGCAGGCCGGCCCACCAGCGGCCGAGGGCCTGGGCCTGCTGCCGGCCGTGCAGCGAGAGCGGGATGTCGGCGTCCCGGCAGCTGATCGGGACGCTCAGCGCGCCGGACGCCTCGGCCAGCTGGAACTCCACGTTGGCGGTGGACTCGCCGTGCCGGGTGGCGATCAGCACGGACGGCAGCCGGATGGCCGGCGCCGCGTCGGCGGGCGGTGCGGCGGGCGGTGTGCCGGGCGCGTGGGCGGGCTGGTGCTGGCCGTTGAGTGTGGTGCCGAGTTCTGCCATCGACGCTGCTCCCCGTGGGTCGATCCGTGGGTTCGGTCGGTGCCGGCCGGCTGCCGGCCCGGTCCGGTGGTTCCCTGCACGTGCGGCCGTTCATACATATGATCGCGCCGCCTCCTCCAGTGTTCACGGAGGAGACGGCGCGGTCACAGGGCGCGCGCAGGGGGAATCAGTGCGCCGCCACGGGCTCCGGCGCGTTCTTCAGCTCTTCGTCGCCGGTTTCGGCGCTGTAGTCGCCGGGCCGGGTCTCGTCCGGGCTCTCCGGGGCCTTGAGGGCCTTCAGCGCCAGCGTGAGGACCACCGAGACCGCCAGGTTGAGCACGAAGGCGGTCAGGCCGATGTAGCCCAGCTCGCCGATGCCGGGGATCTCGGCCGCGTTGCCGCCGAAGTGCTTGGTGGCGGGGCTGGCGATGTCGTACGCCTCCCAGGTGCCGTAGATCATGCCGACCGCCCAGCCGGCGAACAGCGCCCAGTGGTGGAACCAGCGGGTGAACAGGCCGCCGACGATGGAGACGAAGGTCTGCAGGATCCAGAGGCCGCCCAGCAGCTGGAGGTTGATCGCGGCCTGCTTGTCCATGGTCATCACGAAGGCCAGCGCGCCGACCTTCACCAGCAGCGAGGCGAGCTTGGCGACCCTGGTCTCGTCGGCCGGGGTGGCGGACGGCTTCAGGAACTCCTTGTAGACGTTGCGGGTGAACAGGTTGGCCGCGGCGATCGACATGATGGCGGCCGGCACCAGCGCGCCGATCCCGATCGCCGCGAAGGCCACGCCGGTGAACCAGTCCGGGAACATGTTCTCGAACAGCTGCGGGACGGACAGCTGGGCGTTGAACTTCTTGTCGCCCTTGCCGATGCCGGCCGCGATCGCCATGAAGCCGAGCAGTGCCAGCAGGCCCAGCATCAGCGAGTACGCGGGCATGATCGCCATGTTGCGGCGCACCGTGTTGCGGGACTTCGAGGCCAGCACGCCGGTCACCGAGTGCGGGTACATGAAGAGCGCCATCGCCGAGCCGAGCGCCAGCGTGGCGTACGTCCACTGCTTGTTCTCCGGCACGGTCAGCGAGCCCGCCGCCTTGGGCGCGCTGAACTTCTGGCCGACCGCGTCGAAGATGTGGCCGTAGCCGCCGAGCCGCATCGGGATGTAGATCACCGCGACGATGATCACGATGTAGATGAGCGTGTCCTTGACGAAGGCGATCAGCGCCGGGGCCCGCAGGCCGGACGAGTAGGTGTACGCGGCCAGCACGCCGAAGGCGATGAACAGCGGCAGGTCCTTGACGAACCAGTTGGCGTTCTCGCCGCCGCCGACGCCCAGCACGTCCAGCACCGCCTGGATGCCGACCAGCTGGAGCGCGATGTACGGCATGGTGGCGAGGATGCCGGTGAGCGCGACCACCAGCGCGAGCGGCTTGGAGCCGTACCGCCCGCGCACGAAGTCGGCCGGGGTGACGTAGCCGTGCACCCGGGAGACCGACCAGAGCCGGGGCAGGAAGAGGAAGACCAGCGGGTAGGCGATGATCGTGTACGGCACCGCGAAGAAGCCGGCCGCGCCGGTCGCGTACACGGCGGCCGGGACGGCCACGAAGGTGTACGCGGTGTAGAGGTCGCCGCCGAGCAGGAACCAGGTGATCCAGGTCCCGAAGCTGCGGCCGCCGAGGCCCCACTCGTCCAGGTGCTGGGCGTCGTCGGCCCGGCGCCAGCGCGAGGCGAGGAAGCCCATCACGGTGACCAGGACGAAGAAGAGCACGAACACCGTCAGGGCCGGGACGTTGACACCGCTCATCGCGCGCCCCCGGTCGTCCGGACGGCCTTGCGGGCCTTCTCGTCCCGGGTGATCAGCAGGTAGGCGGCCACCGTGAAGACGGCCGACACCGGCACCCAGAGCAGCTGGTACCAGTAGAAGAACGGCACCCCGCCGGCCTCGGGGTCGGTCTTGTCGTAGGAGGACATCCAGAGCATCGCGACGATCGGCACGAGGAGGGCGAGCCCGGCCAGCACCCGTTCCGGTGTCACGGCGGGAACGGACGCGGGGTCCGGTGGCTCGGGCATGACAGGTTCGTTGGGTTCGAGGTCTGACGACATGTATCGGCTCCGCTCGGAGGGCTCACCCCCTGGGGCCGCAACCCAGAGGAGCCGCACAACCCCCGTGAGCCCGCCGAGCAGCACCGGTGGTGATCAGCAGTCAGTACGGTCGCGAAATCTAGAGCATGAAGTGATCTGTGTCACCGGAAATGACAGAACTTCCCGCTATCCGGACGCCCGCACCCGGGCCGGACGCGAACGGGCACCGGCGCACGCGCCCGCGTACGCCGGTGCCCGTGGGGCACTCGGGGGAGTGGCCGCCCTACTCGGGGCGCTTGAGGCGGGTGATGAACTTGTAGCGGTCGCCGCGGTAGATGGAGCGGACCCACTCGACCGGGGCGCCGTCGGCGTCGAAGGAGTGCCGGGCGAGCTGGAGCATCGGCAGCCCGAGGTCGGAGCCGAGCAGGCCGGCCTCGCGCGGGGTGGCGAGGGTGGTCTCGATGGTCTCCTCGGCCTCGGCGACGGTGACGCCGTAGACCTCGCGCAGGGCGGTGTAGAGGGAGTTGTGCTTGGCCAGGTTGCGGCGCAGGGCGGGGAAGCGCTTGGCGGAGAGGTGGGCGACCTCGATGGCCATCGGGTCGCCGTTGGCCAGCCGGAGGCGTTCGATCCGCAGCACGCGGCCGCCGGGCTTGATGTCCAGCAGCGGGGCGAGCCGGTCGTCGGCGGTGATGTAGCCGATCTCGATCAGCCGGGAGGTGGGCTCCAGGCCCTGGGCGCGCATGTCCTCGGTGTAGGAGGTCAGCTGGAGGGCCTGGGCGACCTTGGGCTTGGCGACGAAGGTGCCCTTGCCCTGGATGCGCTCCAGCCGGCCCTCGACCACCAGTTCCTGGAGGGCCTGGCGGACGGTGGTGCGCGAGGTGTCGAACTGCGCGGCGAGCGCCCTCTCGGGCGGGACGGGGGTGCCGGCGGGCTGGGTCTCCGTGAGCTGGAGGAGGTGGCGCTTGAGGCCGTAGTACTTCGGCACCCGCGCGGTCGGGTCTGCGCCGGCCTGCGTCGGGAGGTTCTTCACCTGGGGGTCGTTGACCTGGGCCGTGCTGCCCCCGTCGCTGCTCATCGGACCTGTCTCCCGCTTCTCGCGCGGCCCTTGAGGGTCGCGCCACATCGTTAACAGCTCACATCGTTGCATGTATGGCTACGGAACGAATACCTCATCACGCGATGAACGATGTGCGGTGTCGGCTTGATAACGGGTGGTCCAGATCGCTTGAACAGCCGTTGACAGGCCCATTGGTCTAGGCCAAGCTCCAGGCATCTGGTCTACACCACTAGGCCGGTCACTATGAATCCCCCCACCCGTTCGCTGGGGTCCGCGGCGCCTTTCCTCCCGCTTTACGTGGGTCTGCCGCTGCCACCCGACGGGGGTAACCCAGGCATCCCTCAGGAGGATGGCGTGAAGCGTCAGCTCATCGCGGCGGTCGGCGTCGCAGCAATGGTCGTCGGCCTGGCGGCCTGTGGCTCGGACGGCAAGAAGGACAACGACGCCAGCGGCTCGACCTCTGCTGCAGCCAAGGACTACAACGGCAAGACCCTGACCGTCTGGCTGATGGACGGCTCCGCCCCCAAGGGCTGGGAGGACAGCGTCAAGGCCGACTTCGCCACCGCGTACCCGGGTGCCAAGCTCGACATCCAGACCCAGAAGTGGAACGGCATCGGCCAGAAGGTCACCGCCGCCCTGTCCGAGGGCTCGGTCGACGTCCTGGAGATCGGCAACACCCAGACCTCGGGTTACGCGGCCACCGGTGGCCTGCTGGACATCACCAAGGACAAGAACGACCTCGGTGGCGCCGACTGGGCCGCCAACCTGAACGAGTCCTCGATCTTCGAGGGCAAGCAGTACGCCGCCCCGTGGTACTTCACCAACCGCGTGGTCACGTACAACAAGGACGTCTGGACCAAGGCCGGCATCACCACCCCGCCGAAGACGCTGGACGAGTTCTACGCCGACCTGGACAAGGTCAAGGCCGTCGCGGGCGTCAAGGACGCGCTCTACATGCCCGGCCAGGAGTGGTACGCCTACTTCGGCCTGCTGACCAGCGAGGGCGGCAAGCTCGCCAAGAAGGACGGCGACAAGTGGGCGGGCGGCCTGTCCTCCCCCGAGGCGCAGAAGGCCTTCGAGACCTACAAGAAGCTGCAGAGCTACTCGGCCACCGCCCCGAAGGACAAGGACGAGGCCACCCCGCAGCAGAAGGACGTCTTCGCCAAGGGTGACATCGGCACCATCATCGGCCTCGGCTGGGAGCTCCCGAAGCCCGAGGAGCTGGCCCCCGAGAAGATCGGCTTCTTCCCGCTCCCCGGCAAGACCGCCGACAAGCCGAGCGGCGTCTTCCTGGGCGGCTCGAACCTGGCCATCGCCCAGCAGAGCAAGAACCCGGAGCTCGCCAAGGGCTTCCTGAAGATCGCCATGAACGAGAAGAACGAGGGCCTGGTCGCCTCGTCCGGCTCGATCCCGAACAAGACCGCGCTGAACAGCAAGGTCACCGGCGACTTCGCCAAGGCGGCCCTGCCGGCCTCCGCCAACGGTGCGGTCACCCCGAACGTCCCGACCTGGACCAACGTCGAGAACGAGCCCAACCCGATCAAGGACTTCCTGACCTCCGCCCTGACCGGCGACTACGCCGCGGCGGCCAAGAAGGCCGACGACGAGATCGCGAAGCGTCTCAACCAGAAGCAGTAGGCAGTTGAGCGGCGTCGCTCACCGACTCCCGGCGGGGAGCCGGTGAGCGACGCCTGTCCGTCGTGGTCGGTTGTCAGGAAGAGAGAACGATGGCTGTGCATTCGGAGCGGGTGCAGACACAGTCCCCGGAATCAGGGAAGGCCGCCGTGGCCATGACCGAGGAGATCACCGGCGTCGGCGCCGGCGCCCCGAAGAAGAGCGGCAGACGAGCGGACGGCCCCGGCCTGGCGGCCAGGTCCACGCCGTACCTGCTGCTGCTGCCGGCCATCGCCGCGACACTCGTGCTGCTGGGCTGGCCGCTGCTGAAGACGGTTGTGGTCTCGTTCCAGAACCTCAACAAGCGGCAGTTCATCCAGCACCTGACCGAGTGGAACGGGTTCGAGAACTACACCGACCAGCTCGGCAACTCCGAGTTCTGGACGATCACCCTGCGCACGGTGGTCTTCACCGTGGTCAACGTCGTGCTGATCATGGTGATCGGCTCGCTGATCGGCCTGCTGCTCGAACGCCTGGGCAAGCGGATGCGGCTGATGCTGTCGATCTCGCTGATCCTGGCCTGGGCCATGCCGGTGGTCGCCGCGACCACCGTCTACCAGTGGCTCTTCGACCAGAACTTCGGCGTCGTCAACTGGTTCCTGGACCAGCTGGGCTGGCACTCGATGGCCCACTTCAACTGGACCAGCGGCCAGTACTCGACCTTCTTCGTGATCATCCTGCTGATCGTCTGGCAGTCGGTCCCGTTCGTGGCGTTCAACATGTACGCGGGCCTGACCACGATCCCGAAGGAGCTCTACGAGGCGGCCCGGATGGACGGCGCCGGCTCCACCAAGATCTTCGGCGCGGTGATCTTCCCGATCATGAAGCCGTTCTTCCTGGCCACGACCTTCCTTGAGGTCATCTGGGTCTTCAAGGCCTTCACCCAGGTCTACCTGATCAACAAGGGCGGCCCGGACGGCCTCACCCGCACTCTTCCGGTCCACGCCTTCCTGGAGGGCATCGGCGCCCAGCGCTTCGGGGCCGGCTCCGCGATCGCGGTACTCACCATCCTGATGCTGGGGGCGCTGATGGCGTACTACTTCCGCATCATTCTGAAGCAGGAGGACGAGCTGTGAGGCGCTCGCTCATCGGACGCACCTGGCCGAACGCGATCGCGGTCGTCCTCTTCGTCTTCTTCCTGTTCCCCGTCTACTGGATGTTCGCGACCGCCTTCAAGCAGGACAAGGACATCATCAGCCGGACGCCGGTCTTCCTGCCGCTCGACGGCACCCTGGCGCACTTCGACCGGGCCGTGAAGGTCCCGCACTTCTGGACGTACGTCACCAACAGCCTCATCGTCACCGTCGGCGCGGTGCTGATCTCGCTGGCGATCGCCACCCTGGCCTCCTTCGCGATCGCGCGGATGCGCTTCCGCGGCCGCAAGGGCTTCGTCCTGGTGGTCATGGCCGCCCAGATGGCGCCCTGGGAGGTGATGGTCATCGCGGCCTACCTGATCGTGCGCGACAACGACATGCTGAACAGCCTGGTCCCGCTGACCGCGCTGTACATGATGATGGTCCTGCCCTTCACCATCTGGACGCTGCGCGGCTTCATCGCCGCGGTGCCGAAGGAGCTGGAGGAGTCGGCGATGGTCGACGGCTGCACCCGGGCCCAGGCCTTCATGAAGGTGATCTTCCCGCTGCTCGCCCCCGGCCTGATGTCGACCTCGCTGTTCGGCTTCATCACCGCGTGGAACGAGTTCCCGCTGGTGAACATGCTGAGCAAGAAGGACTCGGCGCAGACCCTTCCCCTCTGGCTCTCCTCCTTCCAGACCAACTTCGGCACCGACTGGGGCGCCACCATGGCGGCGTCGTCGCTCTTCGCGATCCCGATCCTGGTCCTGTTCGTGTTCCTCCAGCGCAAGGCCGTCGGCGGCTTGACCGACGGTGCAGTGAAGGGCTGATCCCACGTGAGCATCCTCATCCCCACTCTGCCCGCCAGTGACCAGCTGCACCGTGACGCGCTGACCGTCCTCCAGCCCGGCTTCGTCGGCACCGAGCCGCCGGAGTGGGTCCGCCGCCACCTGGCGGCCGGGCTCGGCTCGGTCGCCCTGTTCGACCGCAACGTCACCGACCTGGACCAGCTCGCCGCCCTCACCAAGGCGCTGCGGGAGGAGAACCCGGACCTCCTGATCGCGATCGACGAGGAGAGCGGCGACGTCACCCGCCTGGAGGCCGGCTCCGGCTCGTCCTGGCCGGGCAACTTCGCCCTCGGCGCGATCGACGACCCGGCGCTCACCCGGGACGTCGCCCGCGAGCTGGGCCGCGCGCTGGCCGCGGCCGGCGTCAACTACAACTGGGCGCCCACCGCGGACGTCAACTCCAATCCGCGCAACCCGGTGATCGGCGTCCGCTCCTTCGGCGCCGACCCGGAGCTGTGCGCCCGGCACACCGCCGCCTGGGTGGAGGGCCTGCAGTCGGCCGGCGTGGCCGCCTGCTCCAAGCACTTCCCCGGGCACGGCGACACGGCCGTCGACTCGCACCACGGCCTGCCGGTGATCGACGTCGACCTGGACGTGCTGCGCGCCCGCGACCTGATCCCGTTCGAGGCCGCGATCGCCGCCGGGACCAAGGCCGTGATGACGGCCCACATCATGATCCCCGCGCTCGACCCGGAGCTGCCGGCCACGCTCAGCCCCCGGGTGCTGCGCGACCTGCTGCGCGCCGCCCCGGCCGACGGCGGCCTGGGCTACGAGGGCCTGATCGTCAGCGACGCCATCGAGATGGGCGCCATCGCCGACACCTTCGGGATGGGCGAGGGCACCGTGCTGGCCCTGGCGGCGGGCGCGGACGCGATCTGCGTCGGCGGCGGCCTGGCCGACGAGGAGACCGTGCTGATGCTGCGCGACGCCATCGTGGCGGGCGTGCAGTCCGGCAGGCTGCCGGAGGAGCGGCTGGCGGACGCCGCCAGCCGGGTCCGCGCGCTCGGCAGCTGGGGCCGGATCGCGGCCCAGGGCGAGCGGCTGGAGCCGGACCTCGCGGTCGGCCTGCGGGCCGCCCGCCGCGCGCTGCGGGTGGTCCGGGCGCCGGGTCGCGAGGTGCTGCCGGTGACGGAACGCCCGTACGTGGCCTCGTTCTCCGACGAGCCCAACATCGCCGTCGGCGACGTGACCCCGTGGGGCGTGGCCGGCATGCTGGCCGACCGCTTCCCCGGTACCCGCACCCGCGAGGTGGGCCCGCAGGACGCCGCCCCGGAGCAGCTGGACGAGCTGGTCGCCGGGGTACTGGCCGGGGCGGAGGGCCGCCGCCTGGTGCTGGTGGTCCGGGACGCGCACCGGCACGCGTGGATGGCCGCCGCGCTGTCCCGTCTGGTGGCGGCCCGGCCGGACGCCGCGGTGGTCGAGATGGGCCTGCCGCAGTCCGAGCCGGTCGGCGCGCTGCACATCGCCACCCACGGTGCCGCCCGCGTCTGCGGTCTGGCGGCCGTGGAGGTGCTCACCGGGCAGTCGGGAGCGATCGGCTGACCCACTGTCGGACAGTGACCCCGGGTGCCGGGAGGGCATCCACGAGCGGGCCCGTCATGCGCATGTCGCATGGCGGGCCCGCTTCGTCTTTCCCGCGTTGACCTGCGGTTTCGCCACCTGTCGATGCTCCCTCAAATCGCCCTTAAGGCAGCCTTAAGTTCCACTTAGGGTGATGGCGCCACGACTGATCGCCACGCGGTACAACGGGTCTGCAACGTCCTTTGCCGGTAGGCCATTTCGCGTTGACACCGCCAGTGGTCTAGGCCAGGCTCCACCCATCCGGTTCGAACTCAAACCTCACCGGATGTGGTATCGGCCCTTCCCGAAGCACTTCGCCGCCCCTTTCCGGAGACCACTCCCGACGGGTGCCAGCGCTGCCGGCGGGCATCCAGGCTCTAGCACCCTCGGAGGATGGCGTGAAGAAGCGTCAGCTCATGGCGACAATCGGGATCACGGCGCTGGCCGCCGGACTGACGGCCTGTTCCTCGACGGCCTCGCCGTCGGCCGACGGCAAGGCCGGCTCGGTGGACCCGAAGTCGGCGGCCGGGACGGTGACGGTCTGGCTGATGGAGGACGCCCAGAAGAACTGGCCGGACCTCGTCCAGCGGGTCAACGACGAGTTCGCCGCCAAGTACCCGAACGTCACCCTGAGGCTCTCCTACCAGGGCTGGGCCGACAAGGTCACCAGGCTGGACAAGGCGCTCGCCGAGGGCACCGCCCCGGACGTGGTGGAGCTCGGCAACACCGAGACCATGAAGTACGTGCTCTCCGGCGCGCTCGCCCCGGTGGAGCGGAGCAGCTTCGAGAACTCCGACGCCTGGATCAAGGCGCTCGCCAACACCTGCACCTACCAGGACAAGCTCTGGTGCGTGCCGTACTACGCGGGCGCCCGGGTCGCCATCTACAACTCGGCCGCCTTCCAGGCGGCCACCGGCAGCGCGGACTTCCCCAAGACCGAGGACGAGCTGCGGACGGCGCTGGACAAGCTGGCCGACAAGAACAAGTCCGACAGGACGTACTCGGCGCTCTACCTGCCCGGCCCGTTCTGGTACGCCGCGATGAGCTACGTCTCCGCGTACGGCGGCGCCATCGCCCGCTTTGACAGCAGCGGCAACTGGCACGGCACGCTCAGCGACCCCAAGTCCGTGCAGGGGCTCAACCACTTCGTCGACCTGGTGCGCAAGTACAACAAGGGCGACCTCGCGGTGAACGAGCTGAACCAGTACGAGGCGATGGCCCGCGGGCACGCCGGCGCCTTCTACGGCAACGGCTACGAGGCGGCCAGCGTGACCGCACCGGTCACCGGCGACCCGACCCTCAGGGACGCCGTCAAGGTGGCGACCATGCCCGGCCCCGGTGGCAAGCCGCTGCCGACCTTCATCGGCGGCTCGGACCTCGCCGTCACCGCCAAGTCGAAGGTGGCCCCGCTGGCCGCCGACTGGATCCGGATGTTCACCAGCGGCAAGTCCGAGCAGGCGCTGGCCGACAAGGACATCCTGCCGAACAACCTGACCCAGCTGAACCCGCTGAAGAGCAAGCCGGCCACGGCCGCCGCGGCCAACGCGGTGCCGGACGCCTGGTTCACCCCGCTGGCGCCGGGCTGGGGCGAGACCGAGAAGCAGAAGATCCTGCCCGACATGCTGACCGCCATCCTCAAGAACAACAAGCCCGTGG
This sequence comes from Streptomyces sp. CB01881, assembly GCF_002953255.1. Classification (GTDB taxonomy): domain Bacteria; phylum Actinomycetota; class Actinomycetes; order Streptomycetales; family Streptomycetaceae; genus Kitasatospora. Next base: position 5,590,062 of record NZ_CP026498.1, on the reverse strand, counting down.
AGCAGGCCGCCAAGGAGGCGGACGCCGCGATCGACCAGCTGATCAACAAGCAGGGCTGATCCGGGGCCGCGGGCCCCACCGTCCGACGGGGGCCCCTCCCGCAGCGCCGGGAGGGGCTCTCGAATGTGCTCCACGGGGACCGCCCCCGTAGGATTGCCGCAGGAATCACCGCAGCGAGTGTGCGGACTCGCCGCCGTAGAGGTCCCCGCCGGGCATCCCCGCCCGCGTGGGGTCGAACCATCTCATCGGAGGCACATCCAGATGTCCGACACGCAGACTGTCCCCGTCCCCGGCCGGATCATGGCGGCGGAGATGGCCGAGCAGCCGGCCGTCCTCCAGCGCATCCTCGACGAGGGTGCCCCGAAGATCTTCGAGATCGCGGCCGAGATCGCCGCCCGCAACCCGCGCTTCGTCCTGCTGACCGCGCGTGGCACGTCCGACAACGCGGCGCTCTACGCCAAGTACCTGATCGAGATCCTGCTCGGCAAGCCGGCCGGCCTGACCTCGATGTCGACCACCACCGCGTACGGCGCCAAGCCGGACCTCACCGACGTGCTGGTGATCACCGTCAGCCAGTCCGGCGGCTCGCCGGACCTGGTGGCCTCCACCAAGGCGGCCCGCGAGGCCGGTGCCATCACCCTGGCGGTGACCAACAACGCCGCGTCGCCGCTGGCCGAGGTCTCCGAGTTCCACATCGACGTGCTGGCCGGCCCGGAGAAGGCGCTGCCCGCCACCAAGACCTACACCGCCGAGCTGCTGGCGCTCTACCTGCTGGTGGAGGGCCTGCGCGGCGGCGACGGCGCGGCCGCCAAGGAGCTGCCGTCGCTGGCGGCCGGCATCCTGGCCCGCCAGGCCGAGGTGAAGGCCCTGGCGGAGCGCTACCGCTTCGCCCAGCGTCATCACCT
>NZ_CP026498.1:5563279-5589147 GCF_002953255.1 Streptomyces sp. CB01881 | reverse complement strand
CCCGTTCTCCGGCGCCGACCTGCTGCACGGCCCGCTGGCCATGGTGGACAACGTCTCCCCGGTCATCGCGATCGTCCCGGACGGCAAGGGCGGCGAGGCCCTGCAGCCGGTCCTGGACCGCCTGCGCGGCCGTGGTGCGGACCTGGTGGTCATCGGCCAGCAGGCGCAGGTGGACGCCGCCTCCGCAGGCTTCGCGCTGCCGGCCGGTGTGCCCGAGGAGGTCCAGACCATTCTGGAGATCCTGCCGCTCCAGCAGCTGGCCTACGAGGTCACCATCGCCCGCGGCCAGGACCCGGACGCCCCCCGCGCCCTGGCGAAGGTCACCGAGACGCACTGACGCCGCACCGGCGCCGAGCGCGCAACGCCGAACCCCCGTCCGCAGGTTGTGGACGGGGGTTCGGCGTTTGAGCGGCGGAGAAGGGGCCTGGTCGCACCACCCGCCCGGAGGCGGAAAGCACTACGGGCCACGGCGCCGACACGGGACCCTCAACCCTCCCTCCTTGCCCGCCGGCGGACAGGAGGGGCCCATGGCACCGCAGCCCGGAGCTGTCGTCGGGCGCGGAAAGCACTACGGGCCACGGCGCCGACACGGGACCCTCAACCCATGCGGCACCGCAGCCCGGAGCTGTCGTCGGGCACCGTGGTCGACCGAGAACTGTGCGGGGTCCTCGCTCGGCGGCGTCCGACCGAGGAGGGGCCTCGCGCGGGTCAGGGCAGTTGCGCGGGGGGCCTCTCCTTGGTGCCCTTTCATTGTGGACTAGACCAATCTGGCTTGTCCAGGGGGCTTCGAAAATTGGTCTGGACAACTTCGGGAGGGGGTGCGGACCGGCGGCGCGGGCGGGTGCGACAGGCCCGCGCGCCGGGTCTGGAGCTACCCTCGCCATGTGCCCTCGCTCAACGAACTCGTCCGCCGCCACACCACCCTGACCGGTGCCGATGTGGAGTGGCTCCACATGCTGGTCTCGGAGTGGCAGCTGCTCTCCGACCTGTCCTTCGCCGACCTGGTCCTGTGGATCCCCACCTGGGACGGCATCCGGTACGTCTCGGTCGCCCAGATGCGGCCCAACACCGGCCCCACCTCCTACCAGGACGACATGGTCGGCCACCTCGTCCCGCGCGGCCGCCGCCCGCTGCTGGACGCCGCCTTCGACGAGGGCCGGATCGTCCGCGAGGGCGACCCGGAGTGGCGCGAGGAGGTGCCCGTCCGGGTCGAGTCGATCCCGGTGCGCCGCGAGGGCAAGGTGCTCGGCGTGATCGCCCGCAACACCAACCTGCTGACCGTCCGCACCCCCAGCCGGCTCGAACTCACGTACCTGCAGAGCGCCTCCGACCTGGCCCAGATGATCGCCGCCGGCGCCTTCCCGTACCCCGGCGTCGAGCAGACCGACATGGACGCCGCGCCCCGGGTCGGCGACGGCCTCATCCGGCTGGACGCCGACGGCATCGTCACCTACGCCAGCCCCAACGCGCTCTCCGCCTACCACCGCCTCGGCCTCACCACCGACCTGGTCGGCAGCCACCTCGGCCGCGCCACCGCGGAGCTGGTCCCGCCCTCGCGCTCGGCCGTGCACGAGGCGCTGGTGAAGCTGGCGAGCGGCTGGGCGCCCCGGCAGACGGAGGTCGAGGTGCAGGGCGGGGTGGTGACCCTGCGGGCCATCCCGCTGAAGCCCAAGGGCACCCTGACCGGCTCCCTGGTGCTCTGCCGGGACGTCACCGAGCTGCGCCGGCGCGACCGCGAGCTGATGACCAAGGACGCCACCATCCGGGAGATCCACCACCGGGTGAAGAACAACCTCCAGACGGTGGCCGCGCTGCTGCGGCTGCAGTCCCGCCGGATGGACTCGGACGCCGGCCGGGCCGCGCTGGACGAGGCGGTCCGCCGGGTCGGCTCGATCGCGATCGTGCACGAGACGCTCTCGCAGGCGCTGGACGAGCAGGTCGCCTTCGACGAGATCGCCGACCGGGTGCTGGCGATGGTGGTGGAGCTGTCCCAGGACGGCCGGGTGGCGACCCGCCGCAGCGGCAGCTTCGGCATCCTCTCCGCCGAGGTGGCGACGCCGCTGGCGATGGTGCTGACCGAGCTGCTGCAGAACGCCCTGGAGCACGCCTTCGGCCCGACCGCCTCCGGGAACCTGGAGGTCTCCGCGCTGCGCGGGCGGGCGCCGGCCACCGGCATGGGCTGGTCGGACAGCTGGAACGGCGGGGCCAGGCCGGAGGAGTACCTGCTGATCACCGTGCAGGACGACGGGAAGGGCATGCCGGAGGGGTTCGACCCGCAGCAGGCGGGCAACCTCGGGCTGCAGATCGTCCGGACGCTCGCCACCGGCGAGCTGGGCGGCACCTTCGACATGGTGGCGGGGCCGGACGGCGGCACCAAGGTGGTCCTGGAGATCCCGGTCCGCTGAGGTCCGCCGCGGTCCGCCGGGGCGGGCCCCGGGTCCGTCATCGTCCTCGGCGGACTGTTGGGGTGCACCGAGGTGTGCGAGGGGCGTGTGTCCGGTGAAAGCGCCGGCCCCGCACCCTCGCACAACCGTCACGGGCCGGAAAACAGAAACGAGGCCCTGTCGACCGGGGGGGGGTGGGTCGACAGGGCCTCTCAACCCGTTCCGGCCGTCGGGGGGAGTCGGCCGGAACGGGGGCTCTGGGTGGTGCGGCACCTCACCGGTGCGTTGCACACGGTGAGCGCCTCAGCTCCACAATATTGCTCTCCGTGAACAGTATCAAGTGCCTGGGCGGCTCGGTGTCGCAGGACCGTGTCGAGCAAGGTCCTTTGTACGGAAGGCTTCACCAGGAAGTGCAGGGAAGCCCTTGATCATGTGTTGATCGGCACTGCGGTCACTGCTGGTGCTACGGCGTGTGATCAGGCGGTGCGGGCGCGGTTGCGGGCAGCACGGCGCTTCATCGCGCGACGCTCGTCCTCGCTCATACCGCCCCAGACGCCGGCGTCCTGGCCGGTCTCGAGCGCCCACTGCAGGCACTGCTCCATGACCGGACAGCGGCGGCACACGGCCTTGGCTTCCTCGATCTGCAGCAGAGCAGGACCGGTGTTCCCGATCGGGAAGAACAGCTCCGGGTCCTCTTCGCGGCAGACAGCGCGGTGGCGCCAGTCCATGCTCGTCCAACTCCTCCTGCCGCGGGGGTTGCCCGGTCGGCACAATCGATGGCTTGTGAATGTGAACGCTTTCACGAATCCCGCAACAGCAAAAGAGACCAAAGGCCCGCCGGGCCCGGGTGGTCTGTGCTGGGGAGGGATTCGGCGATTCGAGGGACACTCCGCGGTCGGCCCCCGTCAGGGTCTGAGGTTGCCGTCGCTGCGATGTGTCCCGATCGCCATGTAGAGGTTCGCAAACCTCGGGCCCGGATACAACCCCCTTCAGGGAGGAATTTTTGATTCTTCGGTGTCGCCTAGCTCACAGCCAGTACTTCCATGGAGTGAAGGGGGCTTGTGCGTTCGAGAAGAAGGGTGAACCCCTCTTCCGGTCACACAATCACACGCAGTGCCCGCCGTACGCCTGTGAAACTGACGCGACTCCTGTCTCCAAGGTGGTCCCCATCGACCTGAAATGGGGCCGGTTCCTGTGAAACCAAGGTGAAGTGGCGGGCGTCGTGATAGGAGACGACGTGCTTGCCGGACGGGCCGGCAGGTGCCGTCCCATCGCTCGAAGGGCTGTGCGACCGCAGGATCTGACGGACCGTTCGAGCCGTGCCGAACGCCGTCATCCGGGTGATGCCGAAGACGTCGAGATCCGTGTCGAAGGAGGCGAGCGGCGAGGGGTAGACGGGGCGGTTGCCCAGGAACGTCCACGGCGAGGTGTTGCTGACTATGGTCATCACCAGGCCCGGCACGGGCTCGCGGCCCGGCAGTTGCAGGGTGACCGGGCCCGACCGGCGCTGCTCACGCTGGGTGATGTAGTGCCGGAGCGCCTGCCCGACGTAGAGCGCGTGGGTGGACTTGCGCCCCGCTCTGCGCTGCTCCTCCACCCGCCCGACCACACCGGCGTCGAAGCCCAGGCCGGCCGTGAAGGTGAACCACCGGTCCGGCAGTCCCTCGGTCATCGCCTTGCCCAGGCCGATCGGCCGCTCGCGGCGGTTGTCCAGGGCGTCCAGCAGGGCGCCGGTGGCCTCCACCGGGTCGTTGGGCAGGCCCAGCGCGCGGGCGAACACGTTGGTCGACCCGCCGGGTACCACGGCCAGCCGGGGGAGCTTCTCGCCCGGGCCGTGCGCCAGGAGTCCGTTGACGACCTCGTTGACCGTGCCGTCGCCGCCGAGTGCCACCACCAGGTCGACGGTGCCGTCCTCGGCCGCCTCGCGGGCCAGGTCGCGGGCGTGGCCGCGGTACTCCGTCTGCGCCACCTCCAGCTTGAGGTCGCTGCGCAGGGCGTGGATCAGGACATCCCTGGTGCGGCCACTGGTGGTGGTCGCTTTCGGGTTGACGACCAGGAGAGCGCGCATGTGCTCAGCCTACGGGTCGGTACGGACCAACCGGCGGCTACCCTGCTGGAGTGACCGCAGAATCCTCCGCACCCGCACCCGTGCCCGGCCCCGACCGGCCGGCGGCCCTGACCGTGGGCGCCGCCATCACCGCCCTGGAGGGCGCCGCGCTGGCCGTCACCGGCGTCTGGGACATGGTGGCCGCGCTGTCCGGCCAGTCGAAGCAGCTCGCCCTCAACGAGTTCGGCGGCCTGGTGATCGTGCTGCTCGGCGTGCTGCCGCTGCTCGCCTCCCGCGCGCTGCTCCGGGGCCGGCGCTGGGGCCGCAGCCCGGCGGTGCTGACCAACTCGCTCTGCCTGCCGGTCGCGTACTACATGCTGAAGAGCGGCGGCGTGATGATCGGGGTGGGCGCCCTGGTCGGCCTGCTCGGGCTGGCCGGCATCGGCGCCCTGCTCAGCCCGAAGTCGACGACGGCCCTCTACGCTCCGCACGAGGGCTGAGCACAGAGGGCCGGGGCCGAGGACGGCCGCCGGGGCGGCCGTCGGTCCTACTCCTCCACGAGGAGCTTCTCGCGCAGCTGGGCCAGCGTGCGGGCGAGCAGCCGGGAGACGTGCATCTGCGAGATGCCCACCTCGGCGGCGATCTGGGACTGCGTCATGTTCCGGAAGAACCGCAATACCAGGATCTTCTGCTCCCGGGGCGGGAGTTGGGCCAGCAGCGGCTTGAGGGACTCGCGGTACTCGACGCCCTCCAGTGCCTCGTCGGTGGCGCCCAGGGTGTCCGCGACGGCCGGCGACTCGTCGTCGCTGTCCGGCACGTCCAGCGACAGCGTGGAGTACGCGTTGGCGGACTCCAGGCCCTCCAGGACGTCCTCCTCGGAGATCCCCAGGTGTTCCGCCAGCTCGTGCACCGTGGGGGAGCGGCCGTGCCGCTGGGAGAGCTCGCTGGTCGCCGTGGTCAGCGACAGCCGCAGCTCCTGGAGCCGGCGCGGTACCCGGACCGCCCAGCCCTTGTCGCGGAAGTGCCGCCTCGCCGACGATGGTCGGCGTCGCGTAGGTGGAGAACTCGACCCCGCGCTCGTGGTCGAACCGGTCCACCGACTTGATCAGGCCGATGGTGGCGACCTGGGTCAGGTCGTCCAGCGGCTCGCCGCGGTTGCGGAACCGCCGGGCCAGGTGCTCGACCAGCGGGATGTGCATGCGCACCAGCTGGTTGCGCAGCTCGACGCGCTCCGGGGAGCCCTCGGGCAGCGCGGACAGCCGGACGAACAGTGCCCGGGCCGCCTCGCGGTCCGGCGCACCCGATCGGTGCGGGGCCTGGGCCGGCACCGCACCGCGCAGCGCCTCGCCGGCCGCCTGGTCCTCGGAGGACGGCGGGGGCGGGGGTGTCTGCGACGGGTCGGACGTCGGCTCGGACGTCGGCTCGGTCGGCTGGCTCATCCGGTGGGCGTCCTTCGGGTGCGCTTCGTCGTTGGAGGCGAGGCCGGGAACGCTCGCCTGGGTCGGTACGGCAGGGCCCGCCGTCGCGAGGCCGGTACGGTCCAGATCACTCACGGCCATTCCCCCGTTCCGTTCCGGGAGCACCGGGACCTTGGGGCGGTCCCGGTTCCGTCATGTCGGTCGTACCGCGTGTAGGGCGGTACCGGGAGCCGCCCGCCGGCCCGGGTGGGGTGCCGGGCGGACGGCCCTTGTTCGGTGCTGCTGTGGCGGACCTAATGGGCGGTGGACCCGCCGCGCTTCTTGTGCAGGCTGATCGACACGGTCTTGTCCTCGCCGACGGAGGACTCCACCTCGCCGGCCAGCGCGGAGAGCACCGTCCAGGCGAAGGTGTCCCGCTCCGGGGCCCGGCCGTCCGTGGTCGGGGCGGAGACGATGACCTTCAGCGAGTCGCCCACCAAGCGGAACTCGCAGGAGAGGACCGAGCCGGGCACCGCCTGCTGGAGCAGGATGGCGCACGCCTCGTCCACCGCGATGCGGAGGTCCTCGATCTCGTCCAGCGTGAAGTCCAGCCGGGCCGCCAGCCCCGCCGTCGCTGTTCGCAGCACCGAGAGGTAGGCCCCCGCCGCGGGCAGCCGGACCTCCACGAAGTCCTGCACTCCGGGCTCGCCGTCGATCTGGGACACCCTCACCTCCTGGGTGACGCGCTGTGCTTCCGGGCCGGTGGCCGCGGCACTGTCTGTTGCTTGGCTCAACTGCTTCGCCCCAACTGTCCAGAGGGGTGGTGCGGTACGTACCGGTCATACCCCTCCGAGGGTGGCCGGACGCCGCGCATCCGCACGAGACGTTACCGCTTTTGTCCCCGGTGCGGGAGTCACTCATGGTAGGCCCTCGCGACACAGGGTGTCAGCGGTCGGACGCCACCGCCCGGAAATCCGCGGCCGGACCCCCGGCCGGGCTCCCGGACGTGCGCCCGGGGGTCAGCGGGTGCCGACGGCGGTGAGCGCCTCGTCGGTGAGCCGGAAGACGCTCCAGCCGTGCATCGGCACCGCGCCGAGCGACTTGTAGAAGTTGATCGAGGGCTCGTTCCAGTCCAGCACCGACCACTCCACCCGCGAGTAGCCGCGCTCGACGGCGATCCGCGCCAGCTCCAGCAGCAGCGCCTTGCCGTGGCCGCCGCCACGGGCCTCCGGGCGGACGTAGAGGTCCTCCAGGTAGATCCCGTGAGTCCCGCGCCAGGTCGAGAAGTTGAGGAACCAGAGCGCGAAGCCGACCGGCTCGCCGGTGGTGTCGTCCTCGGCGATCAGGCCGAACAGCGCCGGGTTGGCGCCGAACAGCGCGTCGCGCAGCTGTTCCTCGGTGGCCACCGCCTCGTGGAGGGCCTTCTCGTACTCCGCGAGTTCGCGGATCATGGCGTGGATGACCGGGACATCGGTGACTCGGGCTGTGCGGATCATGCTACGAGCCTACTTGGACTGCTCGTTCTCGTCCCAGGCCTGGATCGAGGTCTGGTCGACGATGCGGCCGTCCCGCAGGTCGGCCACCGAGCTGACCAGCACCCGGACACCGTCGGGGTACCGGCAGGACTCCAGGAAGGCCACGTGGTCGCCCTGGAGCACCACCTGCTCCAGCCGGTGGGTCATCTCCCGGCCGTAGACGTCGGCCAGCATCGCGCCGATCTCGTCCCGGCCGTGCATCACCAGGGGGTGGCTGGGCTGGGTCTTGCGGTCGACCATGCGCAGTTCGGCGTCGTCCGCGTACAGCGCCAGCAGGGCGTCGGCGTCGGCGCGCTCGATGCCCTCGCGAAGCGCCGCGGTGTCGAAGGCGGACGACGCGGCCATGGTGGTCATCTTCTCGCTCCTCCGGTCGGTTCCGTCGGCTCGTACCTCCGAGCCTACGCCCGCCGCGCGCCGCCGCCCGGCCGTCCCCCCGGGCCGTCCTCAGCCGGCCGTGACGCCGCGCAGGTACGCCGCGAGGGCGGTGATCGCGGCCGGGCTGCGCGGGCTCTCCACCAGGTCGACGCAGTCCAGGACGAAGATCCGGTCGTTGCGGACCGCGGAGACGCCCGCGAGCGGCGGGAAGGACTTCAGGAACCTCGCCTTCGCCCCGGCGTCGGTGGCGCCGTAGTTGTTGATCACGATCACCTCGGGGTCGCGCTGCACGACGCTCTCCCAGCCGACGGTGGTCCAGGAGTCGGCGACGTCGCCCATCACGTTGGTCCCGCCGGCCTTGGTGATGATCTCCTCCGGCGCGGCGAACCTCCCCGAGGTGTACGGCTTGTCCTCGCCGCTGTCGTAGAGGAAGACCCGCGGCCGGCGCCCGGGCTGCGGCACGGCCGCGACCTGCGCCCTGAACCCGTCGATCAGCCGGTCGGCCCGGTCGCGGACGCCGAAGATCTCGCCCAGGTTGGCCAGGTCGGTGTAGAGCGCGTCCAGCGGGGACATCACGCCGCGCTCCTGGCCCTTGCCGCTGCGGCAGGACTCGGTGAGCACGTAGGAGCCGATGCCGAGGCCGGCCAGCGCCTGCGGGGTGAAGCCGTCGGCCTCGCTGAAGCCGTAGTGCCAGCCGGCGAAGACCAGGTCGGCCCTGGCCTCCAGCACGATCTCCTTGGTGATCTGCTGCTTGGAGAGCCACTTCGTCTGCTGGTAGCCGTCCTTCCAGGCCACCTGGTCGACCCGGCCCTTGTCGTCGGGCATCACGTAGCCGGCCATCCGGTCGGCGACGCCGAGCGCCAGCAGCAGCTCGGTGATGCCGACGTCGTTGCTCACCGCCCGGGCCGGCTTCTGCCGGTAGGTGACCTTGGTGCCGCAGTTGTCGACGGTCACCGGGTAGTGGGCCGGGCCGGCGGCCGCCTCGATGGCGGCGTCCCCGGCGGGGGCGATCTCGGCGCCGCAGGCGGTCAGCGTGAGGGTGAGCAGGGCGGCGGGGGCAACGGCCTTGGTACGCACGGGGGATCCTCGGAGTTCGGGTCAGCGGAGTCGGCCGAAGAGCAGCTGGACGGCACCGGTGTCCGGGTGCCGCACCGGGGTCGCGCGGACGCCGAACACCTCGGCCAGCAGCGCGGGCCGGAGCACCTCGGCGGGTGCCCCGGAGGTGACGATCCGGCCGGCCGCGATGACGTACAGCAGGTCGCAGTGGCCGGCCGCCAGGTTGAGGTCGTGCAGCGCGGTGAGCACCGTCGGCCCGGCCTCCCGGACCAGCGCCAGCACCTCCAGCTGGTGGGCGATGTCCAGGTGGTTGGTGGGCTCGTCCAGCACCAGCACCAGCACCAGCACCAGCAGCCGCGGCTCCTGGACCAGTGCGCGGGCGATCAGCACCCGCTGCTTCTCGCCGCCGGACAGGCTCAGGAAGCCGCGCTGCGCCAGGTGCCCGGCGCCCACCCGGTGCAGCGCGGCGGTGCACCGCGCGTCGTCCCCGTCGGCGGGGCGGGCGAAGCCGCCGCGGTGCGGCAGCCGGCCCATGCCGACCACCTCGTGCACCGCTCGGTCGTTCGCTCGCTCACGGGGGCGCGCCTTCGCCTCGGGCCGCGGGCGTCGCGGGGCGGCGCACCGGGGCCGCAGGGGATGCCGGAGCGCCATCCCCTCGCAGTCCGCGGCGAGTTGTCGGGAGGTCAGCGTCCCGGGGCGATCGGGCTCGCGGGCACGGGGCTCCGCTTACCGTTGCGGGTCAGCGCCGGATTCGCACCGGCTTCCCCCGCGGGACATCCTGGCAGCATAACAGGTAGTTAGGCGAGGCAACCCTTACCCGGGCGGGTCGGGTCAGCTCGGGTCGGGTCGGCTCAGGTCCGTGCGGCCGGCTTGCCGGGCGGGCCGGGAAACGCGACCGCCCCCGTCCGGCGGTGCGGACGGGGGCGGACGGCGGAGGCTGACCGGGGATCAGGCCTGCTTGGTCTCCCAGAAGATCTTGTCGACCTCGGCGATCAGGTCGAGCAGGGCCTGGCCGGTGGCCGGGTCCGTCGACGCCTTGGCGGCCGAGGCGGCCTTCAGGGTGTCGTTGATCAGCTGGTGCAGCTGCGGGTACTTCTCGAAGTGCGGGGCCTTGAAGTAGTCGCTCCACAGCACGGAGATGTGGTGCTTGACCGCCTCGGCGCGCTGCTCCTTGATGATCAGGGCACGGGTGCGGAACGCCGGGTCCTCGTTGGCCTGGTACTTCTCCTGGGTGCCCTTCACCGACTCGGCCTCGATCCGGGCCTGCGCGGGGTCGTACACGCCGCAGGGCAGGTCGCAGTGGGCGTGGGCGGTGGCGCGCGGTGCAAACAGACGAGAGAACATGGGAGTCCTTCCTTAGATCGTCTTCCCGCGGCTGAGATTACCCTTCCGGCCTCGGGGTTTCGCGATCGGGCGGTGGGCCTAGGGCAAAAGGCCGAGCCGGAAACGGGCCAATCCGGACATCGGCGGGTGACGGTCCGTACGGCAGACTGGGACCGGGCGGGCCGGGAGGAGGAGTCGTGGCGCGGATGGCGGAACCGGAGGGCGGCACCCCGGGGGGTGGCGCACCGTTCGGGCTGATCGATGTGGCGGGGCCCTCGATGGTGCCGACCCTGCGCGAGGGCGACCAGCTGCTGGTCCGTTACGGCGCGCGGATCCGGCCCGGCGCGGTGGTGGTCTTCCGCCACCCCTTCCAGCAGAACCTGCTGGTGGTGAAGCGGGCCGCCGAGCGGCGCCCGCAGGGCTGGTGGCTGCTCTCCGACAACCGGCCGGTCGACAGTGACAGCCGCAGCTACGGCGCCGTCCCGGACGAGCTGGTGCTCGGCCGGGTGCTGCTGCGGCTGCGCCCGCGCCCGGCCTGGCTGGCCCCGGGCCGGCGGCTGGAGCGGCTGCTGCTCACCGCCCCGCTGGCCCGGGTGCCGGGGCTGGCCCGCCGGCTCGGCGTCTGGGCCGATCCGGACGCCCTCTAGCCCCGGGGCCGGCCCCGGTCAGCCCTGCCCGGCGAGCGTCGCCGCGTCCTGGGCCTCCTGCCGCTTGCGGGCCCGGTACGCGGCGACGTTGGCGCGGGTGGCGCAGCGGTCGGAGCAGTACCGCCGAGAGCGGTTGGTGGAGGTGTCCAGGTAGGCGTTGCGGCAGGGCGCGGCCTGGCAGATGCCGAGCCGGTCGGCGCCCAGCTCGGTCAGGTGGACCGCCAGTCCCATACAGGCGACGGCGCTGAAGTGCGCGGTGGCGGTCGGCGAGTTCTCGGCGAGGTGCAGGTGCCAGCGCGGCCGCCCGGCGTCGTCCAGGTAGTCGTGCCCGGAGACCAGCGGGCTGACCGGGTACTCCATCAGCAGGCTGTTCAGCAGGTCGACGCCGCGGACCTCGTCGCCCTCGGCGGCGGCCTCGAACACCCCGCGCAGCCGGGTGCGGACGGCCCGAAGCCGGGGCAGGTCCGACTCGTCGGCGAGCGCGGCGGCCCGTGACGAGTCCGAGAACAGCGCGCGCACCGCGTCCACCGAGGTCAGCGAATCGGTGCCGCGCTCGGGCTCCTCGGTGTTCACCAGCCGGACGGCCAGATCGGCGTACGAGGCGAGCTCCACGGTGGTCCTTCCAGAGTTGGTAACGGGCTGACTGCTTCCAGCCTATTACCCGGGTGGGGAAAACGTCGGCGCCCGGCAGGACGGGCCTGCCGGGCGCCGACTGGAGGTGCGCTCAGAGCACCTTGGACAGGAAAGCGCGGGTGCGCTCGTGCTGCGGGTTGGTGAGGACGTCGCGCGGGTTGCCGGACTCGACCACCACGCCGCCGTCCATGAACACCAGGGCGTCGCCGACCTCGCGGGCGAAGCCCATCTCGTGGGTGACCACGATCATCGTCATGCCCTCCTCGGCGAGGCCGCGCATGACGTCCAGCACCTCGCCGACCAGCTCCGGGTCGAGCGCCGAGGTGGGCTCGTCGAAGAGCATCAGCTTGGGCTTCATGGCCAGCGCGCGGGCGATCGCGACGCGCTGCTGCTGGCCGCCGGAGAGCTGGGACGGGTAGCTCTTCGCCTTCTCGGCGAGGCCCACGCGCTCCAGCAGGGCCATGCCGCGCTCCCGCGCGTCCGCCTTGCTCTCGCCCTTGACCTGCACCGGAGCCTCGGTGATGTTCTCTATGGCGGTCATGTGCGGGAACAGGTTGAAGCGCTGGAAGACCATGCCGATGTCGCGGCGCTTGAGGGCGACCTCGCGGTCCTTGAGCTCGTAGAGCTTGTCGCCCTTGCGCCGGTAGCCGACCAGCTCGCCGTCGACGGACAGCAGCCCGCCGTTGATCTTCTCCAGGTGGTTGATGCACCTCAGGAAGGTCGACTTGCCGGAGCCGGACGGCCCGACGAGGACGAACACCTCGTTCTGCTTGACCTCCAGGTCGATGCCCTTGAGCACCTCGACGAGGCCGTACGACTTGCGGACGCCCTCGGCCTGCACCATCGGGTGGCCGGGGACCGGGGGCTTGCTCAGGTCGGTCATTGGTGGCTACCTCCCTCGATCCCCGGGACCACGTCGTTCTTGGCCTTCGGGACGGGCTTGCCCGCGAACAGCCGGCGCAGCCGCTCCAGCGGAGTCGGCGGCAGCGTCCGGGTGGTACCACGAGCGTAGTACCGCTCGACGTAGTACTGGCCGATGGTCAGCACGGAGGTCAGGAAGAGGTACCAGAGGCTGACGGTGATCAGCAGCGGGATGGTCTGGAAGGTGCGGGAGTAGATGTTCTGCCCGGCCCGGAAGAGCTCCTCCAGGGCGATGACGCTGACCAGCGAGGTGGTCTTGAGCATCGAGATGGTCTCGTTGCCGGTCGGCGGGATGATCACCCGCATGGCCTGCGGCAGGATGATCCGGCGCATGGTCGCGAAGCGGCTCATGCCGAGCGCGTGGGAGGCCTCGGACTGCCCCTCGTCCACCGACTGGATGCCGCCGCGGACGATCTCCGCCATGTAGGCGGCCTCGTTGAGGCCGAGGCCCAGCAGGGCCGCGGTGAAGACGGGGATCAGCTTGTTGGTCGACTCGGACCAGAACTCCGGCCCGAACGGGATGCCGATCGACAGCGTCGGCCAGAGCGCGCCCAGGAAGTTCCAGAAGACCAGCTGGACCAGCACGGGAGTGCCGCGGAAGACCCAGATGTAGAACCAGGCGGTGCCGGAGAGCAGCGGGTTCGGCGACAGCCGCATCACCGCCAGGATGATGCCGCCGACCACGCCCATCACCATCGAGAGCGCGGTGAGCTCCAGGGTGACGCCGAGGCCGTGCAGGATGCTGGAATCGAAGAGGTAGGTGTTGACGACATCCCACTGGAACGCGGGATTGAAGATCAGGGCGTGGAGCAGCATCGCCGCGAGGAGCGCGACGACGACGGCTCCCGCCCACCGGCCGGGGTGGCGGACCGGGACGGCCTTGAAGGACTCAGGCCGCCCCGGACTCACCTTCCCCTGATCGGAAGTGTTCACAGTGGCCTCAGGGGGGTGGGGAACTGGTGAGGGGTCAGCTGGTGGCGCCGTTGACGACCGACTTGTCGATCGCGCCGGCCTGGACGCCCCACTTCTCCAGGATCGCCTTGTAGGTGCCGTCGTCCATCAGCGACTGGACGGCGCCCTGGACGGCCGGGGTGAGCGCGGCGCCCTTGGCCAGCACGACGCCGTAGGGGGCCTTGCCCTCGACCGAGCCGAGCTGCTCCAGCTGGCCGTTGGTCTGCTTGATCGCGTAGTCGATGACCGGGGAGTCGGCCAGCATGACCTGGTCGCGGCCGGAGACCACTGCCTGGGTCACGTCGGTCTGCAGGTCGAACTTGTCGCCGTCGTTCGGCACCGGGGGCTTGCCGGCCGCGACGCAGGCCGGGTTGATGGTGTCCTTGATGGAGTCGGCCTGGGTGGTGCCGGTCTGGACGGCGATCTTCTTGCCGCACAGGTTGTTGATGTCGATCTTGTCCGGGTTGCCCTTCTTGACCGCCGCGCTGGTGCCCGCGAGGAAGTAGGTCACCATGTCGACGGTGGCCTCGCGCTCCTTGGTGTCGGTGAAGGAGCTCATGCCCAGCTGGAACTTGTTGGCCGCGATGCCGGGGATGATCGCGGTGAACGGCGAGTTCTGGACGTCGACGGCCAGGCCCAGCTTCTGCCCGATGGCGTTGGCCAGGTCCACGTCCATGCCGATGATCTTGCCCGAGGCGTCCTGGAACTCGTTGGGCGCGTACGAGGCGTCGGCGGCGACGACCAGCTTGCCGGCGGACTTCACGTCGGCCGGCACCATCGCGGCGAGCGACGGGTTGGCGCTGACCGCGGGCACGGTGCCGGTCGCGGAGCCGGAGGCGCCGGAGGAGGACTTGCTGCTGCCGCAGGCGGTCAGGACGAGGGAGACGGACGCGACTACCGCGCCGGCCGCGAGGAGGCGGGTGCGCTGGGTACGGGCGGTCATGAGGGGGATCTCCTCCTGAGGGAGAGGTCGGGCGGAGCGCGCCGCGGGGGAGCGGCACACCGGGACAGCAGGCCGTACGGCGCTGTACGGGTGGTATTTCGCTGTACGTCGTCGTACGGGCAGAGCCGGTCGTGCATGGCCTGGGCAGGGGGCGCGCAGGTGGTGCCAGGTACTGCTTCCGCCACCCTCCGCCGAGGTGGACGTCGATCGAACCGCCTCGACCAGTGGCCGGCTCGATCCGAGATGGGGGGAATCCTGCCATCTGATGACGGTCGGGGGGCCTCATTCAGATCAAAATCGGATAACGAGGGGTCACACTGTCCGCTATTCGGACGAATACCGTGTCCCTGTCACCCTGCGTATAAGTATGCAGATCCCCCCGCGCTCCGCCCGGAGGCCCGCCCGAGGACCCGGGGGGATTGGTCCGCCCGCGCGGGCCGGGGCCGGATCCCGCCCGGATCCGCCCGGCCCGCCCGGTTCGCGGGGCTCAGATCCCGCCGTTGACCACGGCGTTCTGGGCCGCGCCCGCACTGACGTTCCACTTGGCGAGGATCTTGTCGTACTCGCCGCTGCGGATCAGCTCGTCCACCGCCTTGGACAGCACGTCCCGCAGCTCGGTGTCGGTCTTGCGCAGCGCGATCCCGTACGGGTTGGACTTGGACTGCGCGCCGGTGACCTCGAAGCGGTTGCCGCCGTCGGTCGTCTTCGCCGCGTAGGCCGCCACGGGGAAGTCGTTGAGACCGGCCACCGCCGCGCCGGAGGCGACCTCGGCCAGCGCCTTGGCGTCGCTGTCGAACTTGTGCACGGTGAGCGGCTTGTTCAACCGGGAGCAGGCCGTGACCTGGCGGGCGACGATCTCGTCCTGGGTGGTGCCCTGCTGCACCGCGACGGTCCGGCCGCAGAGGTCGTCCAGGGTGTGGATGCCCTTGGGGTTGCCCTTCGGGACGGTGATCGAGGAGCCGGCGATGAAGTAGTCCACGAAGTCGACGCCCGGGTCGGTCTGCTTGCCGCCGTCGTCGACGCCCTCGCGGCGCGCGCGGATGTCGCTCAGCGCGGACATCGCCACGTCGAACTGCTTGGCGTGCAGGTCCGGTATCAGCTTGTCGAACGGGGTGTCGACGATCTCGATCCGCAGGCCGAGGATCTTGCCGAGGCCGTTGGCGATGTCCGGGTCGAGACCGTCCGGCTTGCCGTCGGCGCCCCGGAAGTCCACCGGCGTGTAGTTCAGGTCCGAGCCGACCCGGAGCACGCCGGCGGAGCGCTGGGCCTTCGGAACCTTGGCGCGGACCACCTGCACCGGGTCCTTCGAGGCCTGCTCGTCTGAGCCGCCGCTGCCGCAGCCGGTCAGCAGCAGGGCTCCGGCGGTCGCCAGGGTGAGGGCGGCGGTGGCCGTTCGTCGCGGGTGGGCACGGTGGTGCATGAGGTGCTCCTGTGGGAGGGACGTGGTGTCGCCGCAGCGTCGCGGGGGTGTACGCGAGATGGCGGAACAACGGATCCTCCCATCCCGCCCTGCCAGGCCCGGCGGCGGGTGTGTCAGAATCTGGTACCGGGTGACCCCCGACGATCGAACCCAGACCGCCGAGTCGAGACAGGCTCGGGGTGCACAGGAACGGAAGTCCACGACGCGGACTCCGTATCCGGGGCACCGGCTCCCCTCCGTGTCTGCGTTCACTCCTGCGGGTGCGTGTGCGCGCACGACTGCCGCCACCGGGGCCAGGTGCTTCCGACGCCAGGTGCCGTCAAGGTGCAACACAGTCAATGAAAAAAAGCGCATGACGTTGGACGAAAAGGCATAGGTGCGATGCCGTCGTCCGACCTACGCTCAGCCCGGAAGCACAGCGCAGACAACTGGAAAGAAAATCCCTCATCCCGAGGGCGCGGCCCCGACGGCAGCGCCCCGACCCCGCTCTCCCCGGGTCCGCTTCGGCGTACCCGGTTTCGAGTTTCCGCCGGGTCGTCCGCCCGTCGGCCTCGTCCCTCGCTGATCAATGACGAAGAGGTCATCGTGGCAGCGGAGATCATCCACAGCAGCACCCAGGAGACCGACGATCCGGTCGACGCCGTTTTCGCGCTCCACCGCGGCGGCAAGATGGAGATCCGGGCGACCGTCCCGGTGCGCGACGCGGACGACCTGTCCCTCGCCTACACCCCGGGTGTCGCCCGGGTCTGCACGGCCATCGCCGAGCAGCCCGAGCTGGTGAACGACTACACCTGGAAGTCCAACACGGTGGCCGTCGTCACCGACGGTACCGCCGTGCTGGGCCTCGGGGACATCGGCCCGGAGGCCTCGCTGCCCGTCATGGAGGGCAAGGCCATCCTGTTCAAGCAGTTCGGCGGGGTCGACGCCGTCCCGATCGCGCTCGCCTGCACCGAGGTGGACGAGATCGTCGAGACCGTCGTCCGGCTGGCGCCCTCCTTCGGCGGCGTCAACCTGGAGGACATCTCCGCCCCGCGCTGCTTCGAGATCGAGCGCCGGCTCCAGGACGCCCTGGACATCCCGATCTTCCACGACGACCAGCACGGCACCGCGATCGTCACCACCGCGGCGCTCTGGAACGCCGCCAAGGTGACCGGCCGCGAGATCGGATCGCTGCGCGCCGTCATCTCGGGCGCCGGCGCGGCCGGCATCGCCATCGCCAAGATGCTGGTGGCCGCCGGCATCGGCGACGTCGCCGTCTGCGACCGTCGCGGCGTGGTCCACCAGGGCCGCGAGGACCTCACGGACGTCAAGGCCGAGATCGCCGCGCAGACCAACCGGACCGGCGTCAAGGGCTCGCTGGCCGACGCGCTGGCCGGCGCCGACGTCTTCATCGGCGTCTCCGGCGGCACCGTGCCGGAGGACGTCGTGGCGACCATGGCCCAGGGCGCGTTCATCTTCGCGATGGCCAACCCGACCCCGGAGATCCACCCCGAGGTCGCGCACAAGTACGCGGCGGTCGTCGCCACCGGGCGCAGCGACTTCCCGAACCAGATCAACAACGTGCTGGCCTTCCCCGGCATCTTCGCCGGAGCCCTTCAGGTCCGGGCCACCCGGATCACCGAGGGCATGAAGCTCGCCGCCGCCAAGGCGCTGGCCGGCGTGGTCGCCGACGAGCTGACGCCGCAGAAGGTGATCCCCTCCCCGTTCGACGAGCGGGTCGCCCCGGCGGTCACCAAGGCCGTGGCCGAGGCCGCCCGCGCCGAGGGCGTCGCCCGCCGCTGAGCACACGTACGGCTTCGGGCCCGGGACGCGCGTCACACCGACGTGTGGTTCCGGGCCCGCGTCGTCGCGGCTATCGTCCGGATCATGTTTGCTGCCTACGCCGCACGAATCGACGCCGACGACCCGCTGAGCGGGCTGGAGTTGGGCGAACTCCCCGAACCGCAGGCGCGCCCCGGGTGGAGCGTGGTCACGGTCCGGGCCGCCAGCCTCAACCACCACGACCTCTGGTCGCTGCGGGGGGTCGGCCTGCCCGCCGAGAAGCTGCCGATGATCCTCGGCTGCGACGCCGCCGGCATCGACGAGCACGGCAACGAGGTGGTGATCCACTCGGTGATCGGCCAGACCGGTCACGGGGTCGGACCGGCCGAGCCGCGCTCCATCCTCACCGAGCGGTACCAGGGCACCTTCGCCCAGCGGGTGGCCGTCCCCACCTGGAACCTGCTGCCCAAGCCGGCCGAGCTCTCCTTCGAGGAGGCCGCCTGCCTGCCCACGGCCTGGCTGACGGCGTACCGGATGCTCTTCACCAACGCCGGGGTGAGGCCCGGTGACACCGTCCTGGTGCAGGGCGCCGGCGGCGGGGTGGCGACCGCGCTGATCGTCCTCGGCAAGGCCGCCGGCCTGCGGGTCTGGGTCACCGGGCGGGACGAGGCCAAGCGTGCCCGGGCCGTCGGGCTCGGCGCCGACGCCGCCTTCGAGAGCGGCGCCCGGCTGCCCGAGCGGGTGGACGCGGTCATGGAGACGGTCGGCGCGGCCACCTGGTCGCACTCGGTGAAGTCGCTGCGCCCCGGCGGCACCATCGTCATCTCGGGCGCCACCTCGGGGCCCAGCCCGAAGGCCGCCGAGCTGAACCGGATCTTCTTCCTGGAGCTCAAGGTGGTCGGCTCGACCATGGGCAGCAAGGAGGAGCTGGCAGGGCTGCTCTCGCTCTGCGCCACCGCCGGGGTCCGGCCGGTGATCGACTCGGTGCTGCCGCTGGCCGAGGCCCGGGAGGGGTTCGCCCGGATCGCCAAGGGCGACGTCTTCGGGAAGATCGTCCTCACGCCGTGAGCCCGGGCCGGGTGCGCCGGTGACCCGCCGACGCGTACGGGCCCGGTACTCCTCCGCCGAGGAGTACCGGGCCCGTGGCGCACTCAGCCCAGCAGCCGCCGCAGCCGCTCGCCGGCCGCGCCCAGCACCGAGCGGGCCTCGGCCAGCCCGTCGGCCGTCACGCCGCCGTCGCGGGCCGCGTCGCGGACCTGGTCGCGGAAGCGGTCCAGCAGTCGCTCCAGCTCCCGCGCCGGGTCACCGGCCGGGTTGGTGACCGTCCACGCCGGCAGGTCGGCCGGGGCGGCACCGGCCGGCTCGTCCTTGTCCAGGTCGATCCGGGTGACGGTGATCTTCTCGGCGGACGGCGCCGCGTCCTCCGCCGGGTGGCCCCAGCGGGCCGCGTCGGCCAGCCCGGCCAGGCCCTTGGTCAGCTCCGAGAGCCCCTCGGCCAGCCCGGTCGGCCAGTCCCCGCGGGCCGCGTGGTCGCGCACCTGCTGCTCGACCCGGCGCTTGATCCGCAGCGCCTCCTGCTGGGCCGCCGTCCGTGCCGCCCGGGACTGCTCGCGCAGCCGGCGGGCCTCCTCCTCGGCGGCCTTCGCCTTGGCCTTGGCCGCCTTCTCCTGCTCCTTGGCGCGCTTGGCCTGCTCCTTGGCCTGCCGCTTGAACTGGGTGAACTCCTCCTTGGCGCGCTGCCAGGCGTCCTTGTCCCCCCAGGGGCCCGCCCACGGATCCCCGCCTTCGGCCGGCTCCGGCTTCGGCGCCGCCTTGGCCTTCTGCGCCGCGCCCCACAGCTCCTCGCGGAGGTCCTTGGCGCTGTCCCGGACGTCCTCGCGGATCGCCCCGGCGAGCTGGGCCACTGAGTCGCGGATCTCCAGCTCCAGCTCGTCCAGCTCGCCCTGACGGTCCGCCAGCTCGGCGCGGCCGGCGTCGGTGAGCCGGTAGACCTTGCGGCCGCCCTCGGTGCTGTGGGCGACCAGGCCCTCCTGCTCCAGCTTGGCGAGCCTCGGGTAGACGGTGCCGGCCGAGGGCGCGTACAGGCCCTGGAAGCGCTCCTCCAGGAGGCGGATCACCTCGTAGCCGTGCCGCGGGGCCTCGTCGAGCAGCTTCAGCAGGTAGAGCCGGAGTCGGCCGTGGCCGAAGACCGGGCTCATGTCAGGCCTCCTTGGTGAGGTCGGGGCCCTTGCCGAGGTCGGGGCCGGCCGGCAGCTCCTTGACGACCGCCGGGCCGTCCTCCTCCGCGTCGGGGCGGTGCAGCACGGTGACGGCGCCGGAGACGGTGGTCACCGCGAGGCTGCCCTTGCCCTCGCCGAGCTGGCCGGAGAGCCGCTTGGCGCCCCAGGTGCCGCTGACCTTCAGCTGCTCGAAGGTGCTGGAGATGTCGCCGCTGTTGGTGCCGGCCTCGACCTTGGTGTCGGCCAGCGAGGGGATCCGGACGCCGACCGGGCCGCTGACCGTGCTGACCTTGATGTCGGTCGGGGTGGCCACGTCGAGGTCCAGGGTGACCGCGCCGGTGACGGCGTTGGCCTGCACCTTGTCGGCCGTGCCGGCGACCACGGTGAGCCGGCCGGAGACGGTGTTCAGCTTGAGCTGCCCGGCCACCGACTGGGCGTCGACGTCGCCGGTGACGGTGTTGGCGGACGTCCGGCCCGCCAGGCCGACCAGGGTGACGTCGCCGTTGGCCGTCTGCGCCGAGACGTGCTCGGAGAAGCCGGAGACGGTGGTGTCGGCCGAGACGGTGCCGACCTTGACCTCGGTGGCGGCCGGCACGGTCAGGGTGACCGCGGCGACCCGCTTGTGCTTGAACGAGGAGAGGAAGCCCTTCACGGAGTTCACCGACTTCAGCACGTCGCCGAAGTCGCTCCAGCTGCTGAGGTCCTGGTAGGTGACCGTCAGCACGCCGTCGACCAGGGTGACGTGGAGCGGCTCGCCCTTCAGCTCGGTGACCTCCAGGTGGGCCGGTCCCTCGGCGGCGACCACGTTCACCGTGCCGTCGACGGTCCGCACCTGGAGCGTCCGGACCTCCTCGTCGATGGTGATCCGGTCGGGCCCCTCAAGCGTCCACTGGCTCATCTCTGCCGCCTCCCGTTGTGACTCGCGATGTATCGCGTTCTCCTCTAAAGACGATATATCGCGTGACGGCGAAGTCAAGGGAATCCGTCCCCGAGGGGGACCCGGAGACGACCCGGAGACGCCCCCTACGGGGAGCACGAGGACGGGCCCGGGAGGCATGCCTCCCGGGCCCGTCCTTGGTGCGTCGTTGGTCTACCGCGTCACTCGTCGTCCTCGTCGTCGAGCCGGGCCAGCCAGGTGGCCAGCCGCTCGACCGGGATCTCGAAGTCGGGGTTGAGGTCGACGAACTCGCGCAGGCGCTCGGCCAGCCACTCGAAGGTGACCTCCTCGTCGCCGCGCCGGCTCTCCAGCTCCTCGATGCCGCGGTCGGTGAAGTACACGGTTCGCTCCGGTCCGGTGGGGATTCGACCTGGTCAGGATAGTCCGGGGCGGTCAGCCGTCGTTGCGGTAGTAGGTCAGCGAGAGGGTCGCCGCCCCGTCGCTGTCACCGAGCTTGACCACCTTCAGCACGACGATCGAACCGGTGGCCCGCTGGCGGACGCAGAACTGGCGGTCCACCGGGAGGTTGTCGAACTTGAAGTTGGCGGCCGGCTCGCGGTCGATGCCGCTCGCGCAGGACTCGGGGGTGATCGGGTTGTTGTCCTTGGCGATGTAGGCGTCGCTCTTGTCGCTCAGCCGGAACTCGGCGCCGTACGTGCCGACCTTCCAGTCCGCGGTGCCGGTGGGGACGACCTTGCCGTTCTTGAGGTCGAACTCGTAGTTGGCGTTCGGCGGGATGGTGAGCACCTGGTCCTTGTAGATCTCCCCGTACTTCGGCGGGCGGGTCGCCGAGGTGGTGGGCGAGGCGGTGGGCGAGGTGGTGGGCGAGGCGGACTTCGAGGGGCCGGTGCTCTTGGCCGCGGTCGGCGACGGATCCTCGGTCTGCGACGGCGCGGTCGTGGCGGGCGCGCTCTGGGTGGGCGCGGGCTGGGGCTGGTTCGCCGGGCTCTGCTGGGCGGTGTTCGCCTTGTCGTCGCCCTTCTTGTCGTCCAGCTGCTTCACCAGCACCACACCGCCGACGGTGCCGCCGACCGCCATCACCAGGGCGACGCTCAGCAGGACCTTCCAGGAGACGCCCTTGCGCCTCGGCTCGGGCGCGGCCGCCTTGGTGTCCGTCACCACCGGGCCGGGCGGCGGGGTGTCGTAGGACGGCGGCTCCTGGCGCAGCTGCACGGTCGGCGGCGAGGGCAGCACCGGCCCGGTCGGGGCCTCGGTGGCGGGCTGCGGGGCGCCGTACGCGCCGAGCGGCGGCGGGGTGAAGCCGGCCGGCGGGGTGACCGGCGGCTGCGGGGCGGCGTACGAGACGGCGGTCGCCGGGTGGGTCGGCTGCGGGGGAGCGGTGGGCGGCCCGGCCGGGGCCGGGGGAGCGGCCGGGGCGGCCGGCAGCGGGGTGGGCGGGGTCTTCGGCAGGTCCGAGCGGCGGGTGATCTCGGTGTTGACCTGCTTGGGCAGCCAGTCGTCGGTGAACCGGAGCTGCCCGCCGACCGACGGGTGGTTGCGGGCGATCTCGATGATCTCGGCGGGCTTGGGCCGGTCCTCGGGGGACTTGGCCAGGCAGCGCAGGATCAGCTCGCGCAGGTCGGCCGGGACGGCGTCCAGCTCGGGCTGCTCGTGCACCACCCGGTAGAGCACCGCGGTGTCCGGGCCGTCGCCGAACGGTGGGGCGCCGCCGGCCACGTACGCGGCCAGCGCGCCGAGCGCGAAGACGTCGGTGGCCGGGGTGACCGTGCGGCCCTGGGCCTGCTCCGGGGACATGAACGCGGGCGAGCCGATCCGGTAGCCGGTGCCGGTCAGCGCGGTGGCGTCGGCGGCCCGGGCGATGCCGAAGTCGATCACGCGCGGGCCGTCGCCGGCCACCAGCACGTTGGCCGGCTTGAGGTCGCGGTGCACCACCTCGACGCTGTGGATCGCCTGGAGCGCCTCGGCGATGCCGCCCATCAGCAGCAGCACGGTGCGGACCGGCAGCGCGCCGTTCTCCCGCACCACCTGCTGGAGGGACGGGCCCGGCACGTACGCGGTGACCAGCCAGGGGGCGTCCGCGTCCAGGCCGGAGTCGATCACCTGGGCGGTGTAGAGCCCGTGGATGCGCTGGGCGTTGGTGACCTCCTGGGCGAACCGGCGGCGGAACTCGCCGTCCTCGGCGAACTCCGGGCGGACCACCTTGAGCGCCACCGGCCGGCCGCCGGGGGTGTACGAGAGGTAGACCCGGCCCATGCCGCCGGCACCGAGCCGGGCGAACAGCCGGTAGCCGCCGACCTCCCGCGGGTCGTCCGGGTGGAGCGGCTGGAAGACCGGCGGGAGCGGTGCGGAGGCGGCGTCCCGTGGTGCGTCGGCGGTCATGCGGTGATCCCCCTGGGAGAGCGGTGAGGTCATCGGCCGGCCGCGGGCGCGATGACGGGCGTCCGGGCGGCGGTCTGGCGAGGCATAACCTATCGACCCGTCAGGCAGGCGCGCATTTCCGTGCCGTTTTGGTTGCAGAGCTGCGACCTTGGCATGGCGTCATCGTGGAGCCCGTGACAGCGCGAAGGCCCCGGCCCCCGCGCGGTGTGCACGGGGGCCGGGGCCTTGGAGCGGGGCGCCGGAGCGCCGGGACGCCGGGGCGTCAGATCGTGAAGATCTCCTCCAGCAGCGCCTGCTGCTCGGCGGCGTGGCGCTTGGCCGAGCCGACCGCCGGGGCCGAGGAGGCCGTGCGGGCGACGCGGCGCAGCCGCGAGCCGTTGGCGCTGCGGCCGACGACGACCTGCAGGTGGTCGACCAGGTTCATCGCGATGAACGGCCAGGCACCCTGGTTGGCCGGCTCCTCCTGCGCCCAGACGAACTGGACATCGTCGCCGTACTTGGCCAGCTCCTCCTGGAGCTCGGCCACCGGCAGCGGGTAGAGCCGCTCGACCCGGACGATCGCGGTGTCGGTGACGCCGCGCTCGGTGCGGGCCGCCTCCACGTCGTAGTAGAACTTGCCGGCGGTGATGACGACCTTGCGGACGTTCGCCGGGTCGACGGTGGTGTCACCGATGACCGGGCGGAACGAGCCGGACAGGAACTCCTCCGTCGCACTCGCCGCGGCCTTCAGGCGCAGCATCGACTTCGGGGTGAAGACGATCAGCGGCTTGTGGTGCGGGTTGTGCGCCTGCCAGCGCAGCAGGTGGAAGTAGTTCGACGGCAGGGTCGGCATCGCGACCGTCATGTTGTCCTGCGCGCACATCTGCAGGAAGCGCTCCGGGCGGGCGGACGAGTGGTCCGGGCCCTGGCCCTCGTAGCCGTGCGGCAGCAGCAGGGTGACGCCCGAGTGCTGGCCCCACTTCTGCTCGGCGGAGGCGATGTACTCGTCCACCATGGTCTGCGCGCCGTTGACGAAGTCGCCGAACTGCGCCTCCCACATGACCAGCGCGTTCGGGCGGGTCAGCGAGTAGCCGTACTCGAAGCCCATCGCCGCGTACTCGGACAGCAGGCTGTCGTACACGGTGTAGCGGGCCTGGTCCTCGGTCAGGTACAGCAGCGGGGTGTAGTCCTCGCCGCTGTTGCGGTCGATCAGCACCGCGTGCCGCTGGCCGAAGGTGCCGCGGCGGCTGTCCTGGCCGGCCAGGCGGACCGGGTGGCCCTCCATCAGCAGCGAGCCGATGGCGAGGGTCTCGCCCATGGCCCAGTCGATGGTGTTGTCCTCGACCGAGGCGGCGCGGCGCTGGAGCTGCGGCAGCAGACGCGGGTGGACGGTCAGCCAGTCCGGCAGGTTGACCTGCGAGGCGGCGATCCGCTTGACCATCTCCTGGGAGATGCCGGTCTGGATGTTGACCGGGAAGTCGGCCTGCGGCTTGCCGTTGGCGGTCGGCGCCGGCGCCTGGGCGGCGTCGCGGACCTCGGCGAAGACCTTCTCCAGCTGGCCCTGGAAGTCCTGGAGCGCCTGCTCCGCCTCTTCCATGGTGATGTCGCCGCGACCGATCAGGCCCTCGGTGTACAGCTTGCGCACCGAGCGCTTCTTGTCGATCAGGTCGTACATCAGCGGCTGGGTGAACGACGGGTTGTCGGCCTCGTTGTGACCGCGGCGGCGGTAGCAGATGAGGTCGATCACGACGTCCTTGTGGAACGCCTGGCGGAACTCGAAGGCGAGCCGCGCGACGCGGACCACGGCCTCCGGGTCGTCGCCGTTGACGTGGAAGATCGGGGCCTCGATCATCCGGGCCACGTCGGTGCAGTACATCGAGGAGCGCGAGGACGCCGGGGCGGCGGTGAAGCCGACCTGGTTGTTGACCACCAGGTGGATCGTGCCGCCGGTGCGGTAGCCGCGCAGCTGCGACATGTTCAGCGTCTCCGCGACGACGCCCTGGCCGGCGAAGGCCGCGTCGCCGTGGATCTGGATCGGCAGCACCGGGAAGGTCGTGCCGCCCTGGTCCAGGACGTCCTGCTTGGCGCGGACGATGCCCTCGACGACCGGGTCCACGGCCTCCAGGTGGGAGGGGTTCGCGGCGAGCGAGACCTTGATGGTCTCGCCGTCCAGGCCGGTGAAGGTGCCCTCGGAGCCGAGGTGGTACTTCACGTCGCCGGAGCCGTGCATCGACTTCGGGTCGAGGTTGCCCTCGAACTCGCCGAAGATCTTGCCGTACGGCTTGCCGACGATGTTGGCCAGCACGTTGAGGCGGCCGCGGTGGGCCATGCCGATGACGGCCTCGTCCAGGCGGTGCTCGGCGGCGGCGTCGATGGTGGCGTCCAGCAGCGGGATGAGGGACTCGCCGCCCTCCAGCGAGAAGCGCTTCTGCCCGACGTACTTGGTCTGCAGGAAGGTCTCGAAGGCCTCAGCCGAGTTCAGGCGGCGGAGGATCCGCAGCTGCTCCTCGCGCTCCGGCTTGGTGTACGGCTTCTCCAGGCGCTCCTGCAGCCACTTGCGCTGCTTCGGGTCCTGGATGTGCATGTACTCGATGCCGACGGTGCGGCAGTACGTGTTGCGCAGCAGGCCGAGGATGTCGCGCAGCTTCATCATCCGCTGGCCGCCGAAGCCGCCGACCGCGAACTCGCGCTCCAGGTCCCACAGGGTGAGGCCGTGCGTGGTGACGTCCAGGTCGGGGTGCTTGCGCTGCTTGTACTCCAGCGGGTCGGTGTCGGCCATGAGGTGGCCGCGGACCCGGTAGGAGTGGATCAGCTCGATGACGCGCGCGGTCTTGTTGACCTCGTCGTCGTGGGTGGTGGCGACGTCGGTCGCCCAGCGGACCGGCTCGTACGGGATCCGCAGGGACTCGAAGATCTCGTCGTAGAAGCCGTTCTCGCCGAGCAGCAGACGGTGGATCTCGCGCAGGAACTCGCCGGACGCCGCGCCCTGGGCGGTGGTCG
>NZ_CP026498.1:5497888-5563216 GCF_002953255.1 Streptomyces sp. CB01881 | reverse complement strand
CGATGGTGCCCTGGTTCTGCATCAGGCGCGGCACGGAGTGCACGGTGCCGATGCCGCCGGGGTTGGTCAGCGAGACCGTGACGCCGGTGAAGTCGTCCATGGTCAGCTTGTTGGCGCGGGCCCGGCGGACGATGTCCTCGTAGGCCTGCCAGAAGCCGAAGAAGTCGAGCGTCTCGGCCTTCTTGATGGCCGCGACGACGAGCTGGCGGTCGCCGTTGGGCTTCACCAGGTCGATGGCCAGGCCCAGGTTCACGTGCTCGGGCTTGACCAGGTAGGACTTGCCGTCCTTCACCTGGTAGCTGTGGTTCATGCCCGGCGAGGCCTTGATGGCCTGGACCAGGGCGTACCCGATCAGGTGGGTGAAGGAGACCTTGCCACCGCGGGCGCGCTGCAGGTGGTTGTTGATGACAATGCGGTTGTCGATCAGCAGCTTGGCGGGCACCGCGCGGACGGACGTCGCGGTCGGCACCTCCAGCGAGGCGTCCATGTTGGTGGCGACGGCCTTGGCCGGACCGCGCAGCGGGACCAGCTCGGGGCCGGTCCCGTCGGCGGGCGCGGCCGGGGCCGGGGTGGCGGCCTTGGGGGCCGGGGGCGCGGCGGGGGCTGCTGCGAGCGGCGCGGTTGCCGGGGCCGCGGGGGCCGGCGCGGGCGCGGCCGGTGCGGCGGGGGCGGGCGCGGCCGGAGCGGCAGCGGCGGGCGCGGGGGCGGCAACGGTGGTCGGCGTGGGGCCGACCTGGGTCGCGGCCTGGGTCACTGGGGTCACCTCGGTACCGGGCTTGTAGTCGGCGAAAAAGTCCCACCAGGCTCGGTCGACCGAGTTCGGGTCCTGGAGGTACTGCTGGTAGATCTCGTCGACGAGCCACTCATTGGGGCCGAAGCCAGTGGAGCTTGCCGAGCTGTTGGGGGTTTCTTGGGACTGTGGCGACACGGCGGCAACCGCCCTCTTCCGCTTCCTTTTGGGATGTTTGGACAGCGGGGATTAAGGCTACGCCCCTGACCAGTGATCGCGCAGTCCCCAGGGCTCAGGCGTCGCCCAGATCACAGTCCTGACCTGCAGTTTGGCTGAAAATGTGCGTTAGAAAGCCGCTTCGGATGGGAAGCGATCACCCCCAATCAAGCCCCATAATGGGGCGAAACCGGACATAATCGCTTCCCGAGATCCGTATACGTCTGTGTCGGATCTGTGACATGCAGGTCTGAACCGGGGGTCAGCGCGGACCGGGCAGCCGTACCTCGATCCGGCAGCCCCGGGCGGCCTCGGCCACCTCGATCCGCCCGCCGTGGAGGTCCACCGCCCAGCGGGCGATGGCCAGCCCCAGCCCGGTGCCGCCGTCGGCGCCGGGCCCCTGGGCGGTGGCGGTGCCGCTGCGGCTGAACCGCTCGAAGACCCGGCTGCGGTCGGCCGGCGGGATGCCCGGCCCCTCGTCCTCGACCTCCAGCAGCAGGGCCCCGGGGGCGTCCCCGGGCCGCGCGCGGACCATGACGGTGCCGCCGGGCGGGGAGTGCTTGCAGGCGTTGTCGACCAGGTTGGCGACCACCTGGTGGAGCCGCTCCGGGTCCGCGACGCCGGTCAGGCCGGCCGGGCTGACCTCCAGGGCCAGCCGGACGTCCCCGCGCCGGGAGAACGCCCCGCCGGCGGTCGCGCCGTCGACGGTGACCCCGCGCAGCACGCCGTCCAGGAACTCGCGGACCTCAAAGGGCCGGGCGTCCAGGTCGACCACGCCGTCGTCGATCTTGGAGAGGTCGAGCAGGTGGGTGACCAGCCGGCCGAGCCGTTCGGTCTGCTCCAGCGCGGCACCCAGGGTCGCCGGGTTCGGCTGGACCACGCCGTCCACCACGTTCTCCAGGACTGCGCGCAGTGCGGCGATGGGCGTGCGCAGCTCGTGCGAGACGTTGGCGACCAGCTCACGGCGGTGCCGGTCGGCGGCCTCCAGGTCGGCCGCCATCTGGTTGAAGGTGGCCGCCAGCTCGCCGATCTCGTCGCGCGAGTTCACCTCGACCCGGCGGCTGTAGTCGCCGGAGGCCATCGCGCGGGCGGCGGCCGTCATGTCGCGCAGCGGGGCGGTCAGCCCGTGCGCGAGGAACTGCATGAAGAGCAGTGACGCGATCATCGAGAAGATCATGATGATCCGGATCTGCGTCTCGGAGCGGATCGCCACGACCACCATGCCGGTGGCCAGGAAGACCGAGACGATCACCAGGAGGGCGAGTTTGCCCTTGATGGAGCGGACCGGGTCCAGCGGCCGGATGTCGGCCCAGACCCGGCGGGCGGCGCGGGCGGCCAGGGTGGGCCGCCGGGTGCCGTCGGTGTCCCCGTTGCGTTGCTGTGGAAAGGTCATTGGTCCCCTGTGGTTCCCCGCGTGCTGTGGTTCCCCGCGCGCGGCGCTCGCCCGCGCGGGTGGGCACGGCGGTTCGGGACACGGGCCCCCCGGAGGCCCGTCGCCCGAGGCGCCGCTAGGAGAGCGGGGCTTCCAGCGCGTAGCCGACGCCGTGGACGGTGCGGATCCAGCTGGCGCCGATCTTCCGGCGCAGCGCCTTGACGTGGCTGTCGACGGTGCGGGTGCCGGACGCGTCCGTCCAGTCCCACACCTCGGCCAGCAGCTGCTCGCGGGTGAGCACCGCGCGCGGCTGGGCGGCCAGGCAGGCGAGCAGGTCGAACTCGGTCGGCGTCAGGTGGACGTCGCCCGAGGCCAGCCGGACCCGGCGCTGCACGTGGTCGATCTCCAGCTCGCCGAAGCGCAGCGAGCCGAGCGCCGGTGTGCGGGCCGCCTGCTGGGCGCGCTCGACGCGGCGCAGCAGCACGTTGACCCGGGCCGCCAGCTCGCGCATGGAGAAGGGCTTGGTCATGTAGTCGTCGGCACCGACGCCGAGGCCGACCAGCAGGTCCGTCTCGTCGTCGCGCGCGGTCAGCATCAGGACCGGTACCGGGCGCTGCGCCTGGATCCGGCGGCACACTTCGAGGCCGTCGAAGCCGGGCAGCATGATGTCGAGCACGACCAGGTCGGGCTGCCAGGTGTGGAAGCCGTCGACGGCGCCGGGGCCGTCGTGGGCCACGGCGACCTTGAAGCCCTCCGCACCCAGCCGGGCCGCGATCGACTCGGCGATCGTGGGCTCGTCCTCCACCACCAGCACTCTGCGCTGGCTGCTCACCGTGCCGCCGCCGTTCTGGTTGTCCTGCTGAATTTCTGTCACGGTCACGCCACCGCCCCCAGGGCTGCGGGCCGGCCACCTGTGGGGATGGCGGGGCTCCGCTCGTAGTCTTGTTCCGTCGTGGACTGTGCCGGGTCCGCCGTCCCGCTTACCTCGTGTGCGCGGACCGGAGGGCAGGTGTGGACTGCCCGCCGTTTCCGCACACTTCGCAGCGTACGGACCGCGGATGCTTCCCGGCAGGTGGACCGGTCGTTTCCGGCCCGTGGGCCGGCTTTCGGGCCGCCCTCCGGCCCACTCGGGAGTGGGCACGGGCCGCTACCTTACCCGGCGATTTTTCACTCCGTGACGATACGTATGCAGACTTCTTGACATCAACCCGCCGGTCAGGGCAGCTACTCGTGCGTAGGCAGAGGGAAGGTCTGGACCAAATCCGGGGGTTCCCGTCGTCCGGCCGCCAGAGGGTCTTCACGGGGATTTCCCAGCGGGCTCCCAGGAGCCCGACGTAACGTGGTCACGACAAGATTCACGGGGGGTGGGATTTCCGGCGCGCGCCGGTACGTTGGGCACCGGACGGGGCCGGTTGCAGCGGGTCGGAGCGGAGGCGGCATGGCGGGGCTGCGCAGTGGTGCCGGCCGGGCCGGGCCGCCCTACGGGATGCTCCGGTACGGCCTGCGGGTCTGGGTGGTCGACTGGCTGCTGGCCCGGGTGCCGACGCCCCGGCGCAATCCCTTCGCACTCGGCTACCTCGCGGTGGTCTGCGCCACCACCACCTTCGCCAAGCTCGCCGACCCGGGGCTGGTGCTGCGGCTCCAGCAGGCGTCCAGCTCGGACGCGCACAACCTGTTGCACCACCCGGTGCGCGCGCTGCTGTTCAGCGGGTTCTGGGTGGCCGGGACGATCTGGATGCCGTACCTGTGGGCCTTCGCCTTCACGGTCGCGCCGCTGGAGCGGCGGGTCGGCCCGGGCCGGGCGGCGGCCGTCTTCGCGGCCGGGCACGTCGGCGCGACGCTGCTCTCCCAGGTGGTGGTGATCGCCGCCGTGGCCGGCCGGCGGCTGGAGCCCGGGGCGCTGGACCACCTGGACATCGGGGTCAGCTACGGCGTCCTGGCCAGCCTCGGCGCGCTGGCCGGGCTGTTGCGGCCGCGCGGGCGGCTGCTGGTGCTCGGCCTGGCGGCCGCGCTGATCGCCCAGCAGATCGCGAGCGACCGGGACCTGGTGACCGGCATCGGCCACCCGGCGGCGGTGCTGGCCGGGGTGGCGCTCTGGCGCCGGCTGCGGCGCACCTCCGGCCGCCGTCTGTGCCGCCCGGAGCCGGGTCACCGCGAGGGCGGGCGCCGGTCCGAGCCCGCAGGGCCGGCCGGGACGTCCGCCGCGGCCTCGGGCCGGGCCGCCCTGCTGGACCGGATGTGACGCCGCCCGGGCGTTTTTGACGGGCCCTCCCGCGATCTTCCCCGTGCCGCTCCCGCCCGATCCCGTTCGCTCACGGCGAACGCGCCGTGGGGAACAACCGGCGCCCGCCAAACCTTAGTCAGGTCAACTCAACTTCACTGACTGGGGAGAGATCATGGCATCGACGTCCGCACCGCTCACCCTGCCCGTGCTGCCGCTCGACGACGAGGTTGTGCTCCCGGGCATGGTCGTCCCGCTGGACCTCAAGGACGCCGAGGTGCGGGCCGCGGTCGAGGCCGCGCGCGCCGCGGCCACCGGCACCGGGAAGCCCCAGGTCCTGCTGGTCCCGCGGGTGGACGGCTCCTATGCGGCGGCCGGCACCCTCGCCACCGTCGAACAGGTCGGCCGGCTGGCCGACGGAGACCCGGCGGCGCTGGTGCGCGCCGTGCGCCGGGTCCGGATCGGCGTCGGCACCACCGGGCCCGGCGCCGCCCTCTGGGTGGAGACCACGCCGTTCCGGGAGTCCTCGGTCGGCACCCCGGTGGCCGGGCGCGCCGCCGAGCTGGTCAAGGAGTACAAGTCGCTCTCCACCCAGTGGCTGCGCAGGCGCGGCGCCTGGCAGATCGTCGACCGGGTGGCCCAGATCGAGGGCGTCGGCGAGCTCGCCGACAACATCGGCTACGCCCCCTTCGTCACCGCCGAGCAGAAGCTCAAGGTGCTGCTGGAGGCCGACCAGGTGGCCCGGCTGGAGTACGCGCTGACGCTGCTGCGCGACCACCTCGCCGAGGAGGAGGTCAACGACACCATCCGCAAGGACGTCGAGGAGGGCGTGGCCAAGCAGCAGAAGGAGTTCCTGCTCAGGCGCCAGCTGGAGGCCGTCCGCAAGGAGCTTGCCGAGCTGAACGGCGACCCGGCCGACGAGGAGGGCGACTACCGCGCCCGGGTCGAGGCGGCCGACCTGCCGGAGAAGGTGCGCGAGGCGGCGCTCAAGGAGGTCGACAAGCTGGAGCGCGCCTCCGACCAGTCGCCCGAGGGCTCCTGGATCCGCACCTGGCTGGACACCGTCCTGGAGCTGCCCTGGAGCGAGCGGACCGAGGACGCCTACGACATCGCCGGCGCCCGCGCGGTGCTGGACGCCGACCACTCCGGCCTGGCCGACGTGAAGGACCGCATCGTCGAGTACCTCGCGGTGCGCAAGCGCCGGGCCGACCAGGGGCTCGGCCTGGTCGGCGGCCGGCGCGGAGGGGCGGTGCTGGCACTGGTCGGCCCGCCCGGCGTCGGCAAGACCTCGCTCGGCGAGTCGGTGGCCCGCGCGATGGGCCGCAAGTTCGTCCGGGTCGCGCTGGGCGGCGTCCGGGACGAGGCGGAGATCCGCGGCCACCGGCGCACCTACGTCGGCGCGCTCCCCGGCCGGCTGGTGCGGGCGATCAAGGAGGCCGGCTCGATGAACCCGGTCGTCCTGCTCGACGAGATCGACAAGGTCGGCTCCGACTACCGGGGGGACCCTGCCGCGGCACTGCTGGAGGTCCTGGACCCGGCGCAGAACCACACCTTCCGCGACCACTACCTGGAGGTCGAGCTGGACCTCTCCGACGTGGTCTTCCTCGCCACCGCCAACGTGCTGGAGGCCATCCCCGAGCCGCTGCTCGACCGGATGGAGCTGGTCCGCCTGGACGGCTACACCGAGGACGAGAAGGTCGTCATCGCCCGCGACCACCTGCTCCCGCGCCAGCTGGAGAAGGCCGGCCTGAAGGGCGGTGAGGTGGCGGTCGACGAGGAGGTGCTGCGCAGGCTGGCGGGCGAGTACACCCGCGAGGCCGGCGTCCGGAACCTCGAACGCTCGATCGCCCGGGTGCTGCGCAAGATCGCCGCGCAGAGCGAGCTGGGCGAGCGCGAGCTGCCCGCCGCGATCGGCGCCGACGACCTGCGCGCCCTGATCGGCCGGCCGCACCACGTCCCCGAGGCGGCCCAGGAGCCGGCCGAGCGGCGCACCGCCGTCCCCGGCGTGGCGACGGGCCTCGCGGTGACGGGCGCCGGCGGCGACGTCCTCTACATCGAGGCCTCGCTCGCCGACGCCGAGACGGGCGGCACCGGGCTCACCCTCACCGGGCAGCTGGGCGACGTGATGAAGGAGTCCGCGCACATCGCGCTCTCCTTCCTCCGCTCGCGCGGCGCCGAGCTGGAGCTTCCGGTCACCTCGCTGCGGGACCGCGGCGTGCACCTGCACGTCCCCGCCGGGGCCGTCCCCAAGGACGGGCCGAGCGCCGGCATCACCATGACGACCGCGCTGGCCTCGCTGCTCTCGGGCCGCAAGGTGCGCACCGACGTGGCGATGACCGGTGAGGTGTCGCTGACCGGGCGGGTGCTGCCGATCGGCGGGGTGAAGCAGAAGCTGCTCGCCGCCGACCGGGCGGGCGTCACCACGGTGATCATCCCCAAGCGGAACGAGGCCGACCTGGACGACGTCCCGGCCGAGGTGCTGGAGCGGCTCACCGTCCATCCGGTCGCGGACGTCCGGGAGGTGCTGAGGCTGGCCCTGGAGCCGGCCGCGGTGCTGGTCGCCGCCTGACGGCGGCTCAGGGGCCCGGCGGAGCAGGAGGACTGCCCGCCGGGCCCTTTCCCGTACCGTGAGACGCGCCTTGTGAGACGGACCGTCAGTGCGGCAGCCTGACGGTGTGAATCGCCATGCGCACCTGAGCCGTCGACTGGACGTCGACCTGGCCCGCGCATGCTCCGCGATCTGTCACCGCGTCCCCTGATGCGCGGTGATCCGCCCGGCGCCCCCGCCGGAGCCCCTGCCGGGAACCCCCGATCCGGGTGGAGTGCACCGTCACGCCCGTTCGCTCCTCTCACCCGATGGGACAGGACCCCTATGCGCCTCGCGCTGCCCATGCGCGCCGCCGTACTCCCGGCGGCCCTCCTGCTGGCCCTCGCCGGCGGCACCCCGGCCCACGCCGACACCCCGTACGCGCCGCTGCCGCCGCACAACCCGTACGCGGGACCGGACGGCACCGCCACCATGCACGGCGACACCGGCTCCTCGGACGCGACCCCGCTGCCCGGCCCGAAGGCCGGACCGCTCGCCTCCGACCGGGTGGCGCTGCAGTCCGCCTGCCCGACCGTGCTGGTGGGCTCGGACGGGTACCCCGTCGCGCTCTGCACCACGATCTTCGGCCTCACCCCGACCGTCCACCTGCTCGACCCGGCCGACGGCGGCTCGGTCGCCGAGCTGCCGCTCGCCAAGGGCTCCCTGCTCGGCGGCGTCTACGCCTACCTGGACGACGAGAACCGCCTGGTCGCCGTCGACGGCGACCGCAACCTGCTGCGGATCGGCCACCGCCGGGACGCGGCCGGGCGGTGGGAGCTGTACGTCGACCGGTCGCTGTCGCTGGCCGGCGCGGTGCCCGCCGGCGACGCCGTCACCGGCGTCTCGCCGGACTGGCAGGGCCGGGTGTGGTTCGCCACCGGCGGCGGCGTGGTCGGCACCGCCGACGACCGCACCGGCACCGTCCGCGCCCTGGCGCTGCCCGCCGGGGAGAAGGTCGCCAACTCGATCTCCACCGCCCCGGAGGGCACCGCCGTCGCCACCACCCACGCCACCTACCTGCTCACGGCGGCGGCCGACGGCACGCCGCGGATCGCCTGGCGCCGCCCGTACGACCGCGGGCCCGGCCGCAAGCCCGGCCAGCTCAGCTGGGGCACCGGCTCGACGCCCACCTTCTTCGGGCCGCGCACCGGCACCGACTACGTCACCGTCGTCGACAACGCCGCGCCCACCGTCAACCTCCTGGTCTACCGGGCCTCGGACGGCTCGCAGGTCTGCTCGGTGCCGGTGCTGAAGGCGGGCGGCAGCGGCAGTGAGAACTCCCCGGTCGCGGCCGGCAACACCGTCTTCGTCGCCTCCACCTACGGGTACCCGTACCCGAAGCTGCCCGACGACGCCGGGCCGAGCGTGCCGTCGTCCGGCCGGTTCCGCGGCGGGTTCAGCCGGGTCGACGTCCGCCCCGACGGCTCCGGCTGCGACCTCGCCTGGGACAACAAGGTGCGCTCCGCGGCCGTTCCCCGGCTCTCCACCGCCGACGGGCTGATCCACACCGTGCTGCGCAACCCGGTGATCCCGGGCACCGAGGCCACCTCGGTGCTCGACCCCTACTACTACGCGGAGGTGGACCCGCGCACCGGCGCCGTGGTGCGCACCGAGTACACCGGGGCCGGCTTCCTCTTCGACACCCTCCAGATGGTCGGCTCGATCGCCCCCGGCGGGGTGGTGTACCAGGGCACCACCACCGGGGTGCTGCGGATCACCGCGGACGAGTAGCCCACGCGCGGGAGCGGGCGGCGGCCGACGAGTAGCGGCCCGCGGCCACCGTGGTCAGACTGCGAAGATGCCGTCCCCCACGCAGCGCGCCCTGGCCAGAGTGCCGGCCGGGCTGCGCCCGTTCCTGCTCAGGCACCGCCGGCTGGTGAAGTTCCTGCTGGTCGGCGGTGTCTGCTTCGCGCTGACCACGGTGCTCAACCTCTCGCTGAAGTTCACCGTGCTGCAGCAGAAGCCGGTGGTGGCGCTGACCGTCGCGACGGTGGTCGGCACCGCGGTCTCCTACGTGCTCAACCGCCAGTGGTCCTTCCGCGCGGCCGGCCGCCGCCGGGAGGCGCTGCTGTTCCTGCTGGTCAGCGCGGTGGCGATCGGCGTCAACGACCTCCCGCTGATCGTCTCGCGCTACCTGCTCGACCTGCGCCAGCCCCAGGTGACCGCCTTCACCCAGGAGGTGGCCGACTTCCTCAGCGGGATGGTCGTGGGCACCTTCATCGCGATGCTCTTCCGCTACTGGGCCATGCAGCGCTGGGTCTTCACCCGCCTCGCCGAACCCGCCGCCACCCCCGCGGAGCAGCCGCAGCGCATCCCGTGAGGAGCGGCGGGCCCGCCCTCCCCGGGCCGCCGGGAGCGGGCGGCCGAACGCGGTTAGGCTGCAGACGACCGGTCTCGACGACGGTGTCCGGCAGCCGAGCGGGGTGAGGGCGATGCACGAGACGGACGGCCTCCGGGCCGGGCCCGCCAGCCAGCAGGGCATGCGCCGGGCCAACCTGGCGCTGGTGCTCGGCGTGATCGCGCGCGCCCCGCGCTCCCGGGCCGAGGTGGCCGCCGACACCGGCCTGACCAGGGCGGCCGTCTCCTCGCTCGCCGAGGAGCTGATCGCCGCCGGTCTGGTGGTCGAGGAGGGCCCGGCCGCACCGAGCGGCAAGGTCGGCCGGCCCGGCACCGCGCTGGGCCTCAACCCGCAGGGGCCGGGCGGCCTGGGCGCCGAGATCGGGGTGGAGCACCTCGGCGCCTGCGTCGTGGACCTGCGCGGGGAGGTCCGCGCCTGGCGCCGCCAGGAGATCCGCAACCGGGGCAGGCGGCCCGCCGCCGTCCTGGCCGACCTGGCCGAGCTGCTGCGCGCGGCCGCCGTGGAGGCGGGGCTGCGCCCGGCCGGGCTGACCCTGGCCGTCCCCGGGCTGGTCGGCGACGGCGGCGGGCAGCTCCAGCGGGCCGCGAACCTGGGCTGGCAGGACGTGCCGGTCACCGCCGAACTGCGGCTCGCGCTGCGCGCCGCCGGTGCCGGGCAGCTGGCCGAGCTGCCGATCGACGCCGACAACGAGGCCAACCTGGGCGGGCTGGCCGAACTCTGGCTGGGCGGGGCGCCGGAACACTTCCTGCACGTCTCCGCCGAGGCCGGGGTCGGCGCGGCGATCGTGGTCGGCGGCCGGCTGCTGCGCGGGGCCCGCGGTTACGCCGGTGAGCTGGGCCACGTGCCGGTCCGCCCGGACGGCCCGCCCTGCGCCTGCGGGGCGCACGGCTGCCTGGAGCAGTACGCGGGGGAGGCGGCGGTGCTGCGGGCGGCGGGCCTGGAGGGGATCCGCGGTGACTGGGTGGCGCTGCTCGCCGAGCGGGCCGAGGCCGGTGACGAGGAGGTCCGTGCGGCGCTGGCCGGGGCCGGCTCGGCGCTGGGCATCGCCTCGGCCGGGGCGGTCAACCTGCTCGACCCGGCCGAGGTGGTGCTGGGCGGCGGCTACGCCCGGCTGGCGCCCTGGCTGCTCGGGGCGATGCGGGCCGAGCTGGCGGCCCGGGTGACCGTCCGCCCCTGGACGGACGAGCGGTTGACGGTCTCCCGGCTGGGCCGCCGCGGCCCGCTGCTCGGGGCCGCGGTCGGCGTGGTCCGGGCGATCGTCGCGGACCCGGGCCGGCTGGACGTGTAGCGGCCGGGGCCCCGCACCGGGCGGCCGCGGGCGTGCCCGGCGGTTCGCGCCGCCGCCGGCCCGCACCGTCCGGACGCGTCCTACGGGTGCACGAGCTCGCGGCCGCCGCGCGGCCCGCGCAGGACGGCGGCGAAGGTGATCCCGACGCCGACCAGCGCCCAGACCAGCAGGACCACCAGCGGCATGCCGAGGTTGGTGGCGTCGAAGTAGGCGATCGAGCGGGTCGCCTCCGTCCCGGCGCCGTTCGGGATCCAGGCGCCGATCGCCCGCCAGAACGGCGGCATCAGCGGCGGCGGGAAGACCCCGCCCGCGCTCGGGTTGCCGAGCACCACGAAGATCAGCACCGCGATGCCGATGCCGATGATGTCGAACAGGCACTGCAGCGCCATGGTGAACGCACCGACCGCGAAGACCACCAGCGCACCGACGCCGGCCAGGCCCCAGAACGAGCCGGGCAGTGCGTCGAGGACCGGGCCGACGATGATCGCGCCGCCGATGCCGGCCGCGACCGAGTACAGCGCCAGCGTGCCGAGCCGGATCACCGCCCGGTTGGTGTTGGCGGGCTTGGCGCCGGCGCTGACGCCCAGGATCGAGGCGACCAGGTAGCCGCCGACGCAGAAGCCGATCACCAGGTAGAAGGAGGTGAGGCCGTTGGGGTCGCCCTTGGCCAGCGGCACCACGTCGACGGTCTTCACCGTCCGGCCCTGGGTCTTCTCCAGCGCGGTGACGATGGTGTCCGCCGCCCTGGCCGCGGAGGGACCGCGGGCGCCGCCGACCAGCAGGGTGTCCTCGGTGCCGGCCGGGTCGAAGACCAGCGCGGCGTAGATCTTCTGGTCCTTGATCTGCGCGGTGGCGGTCTCGGCGTCCGGTGCGGTGACGGCCTTGACGGCGTCGTCCGGCACCGACTCCAGCGCCGCGACCAGCTTGGGGGAGACCTGCGGCGGGGCGACCACCGCGATCGACAGCTCGTGCGGGGTCGGGTGATGGAGGGCTCCGACGTAGGACGTGATGAAGCCGAACTGGAGCAGGAGCACGGCGATCACCAGCAGCGCCGTGCGCGGGGTGACCGCTCCCTTCAGTTCGGCGACGAGGCCCGGTCCCGGTACCTGTCCTGGGGCGGTCATGCACATCTCCTTGCCTATCGGCGAATAGAGGACAAACGGATACTTCATACCATCAACTAGTTGGGGCGGTGTCCTCCCTCGCCGCTTCCGGGCCCGGCGGGCTGCGGGATACTGGCGCCGTGAGTGCGGAGAGTGACGACGAGTACCTGATGGCGGTGGAGCGCGAGGTCTCGCTGCTGTTCCGGCGCGGCCGGGCCCGGGTGGCGGAGATGTCCCGCCGGGTGCATCCCCAGCTGGAGGGCATGGCGTACAGCATGCTCGCCCACATCGAACAGGCCGGGCGGGTGCGGGTGACCGACATCGGCGTGCACTTCGCGGTGGGCAAGGCCACGGTGAGCCGGCAGATCCGGGCGCTGGAGGAGCTGGGCCTGGTGGACCGGGAGGCGGACCCGCTGGACCGCAGGGCGGCGCTGGTCTCGCTCACCGAGGACGGCCGGCGGCGCTTCCTCGGGGCGCGGGGCGCCCGGATGGAGCGGGTGCGCGCACTGATGGCCGACTGGCCGGAGGAGGACGTGGTCCGCTTCGCGGAGCTGCTGCACCGCTTCAACGACGTGGTCGGGGAGGGCATGGGGGTCTGAGGTACCGGGCCCGGGGCCGGGCCGGCGGCAGATTTTACTTGGGCTTGAAGAAAGTTGCCCTAGTCAACCATTCGTCCTATGGTTGCGTAAGGCAACGATTTCCTGCCTTCGTCCGCCCTCTCCCGCTTCCGCCCCGCACCCCCCGCCGAAGGACCCAGATGACCGTCACCGCCCGAGCCGCGACCGGGGCCGCCACCGCCGACGACCAACCCATGACGCACCGGCAGGTGATGGAGGCGCTGTCCGGCCTGCTGCTCGGCCTCTTCGTGGCCGTGCTGTCGTCGACGGTCGTCTCCAACGCGCTGCCCCGCATCCTCGCCGACCTGCGCGGCGGCCAGTCCGCCTACACCTGGGTGATCACCGCCACCCTGCTCACCCTCACCGCCTCCACCCCGATCTGGGGCAAGCTCTCCGACCTCGCCAGCAAGAAGCTGCTGCTGCAGATAGCCCTGGTCATCTACATCGCCTCCTCGGCGCTGGCCGGCCTCTCCCAGAACACCGGCCAGCTGATCGCCTGCCGCGCCCTCCAGGGCATCGGCGCCGGCGGTGTCACCGCCCTCGCCCAGATCTGTCTGGCGGCGATGGTCCCGCCGCGCGAGCGCGGCCGGTACAGCGGCTACTTCGGCGCCGTCTTCGCCCTGGCCACCATCGGCGGCCCGCTGATCGGCGGCGTCATCGTGGACACCTCCTGGCTGGGCTGGCGCTGGTGCTTCTACGTCGGCATCCCGTTCGCGCTGGCCGCGATCGCGGTGCTCCAGCGCACGCTCAAGCTGCCGGTGGTCAAGCGCAAGGTGAAGATCGACTACCTGGGCGCGCTGGTCATCACCGGCGCCGTCAGCCTGCTGATGATCTGGATCACCCTGGCCGGCAAGAACTACGCCTGGCTCTCCTGGCAGACCGCGGCCATGGTCGGCGGCGGCCTGGTGCTCGGCGCCCTCGCCGTGGTGGTCGAGAAGCGCGCCGTCGAGCCGATCATCCCGCCGGACCTCTTCCGCCACCGCACCGTCGCCCTGGCCGCGCTCGCCAGCGTCCTGGTCGGCGTCGGCATGTACGGCGCGACCACCTTCCTCAGCCAGTACTTCCAGCTGGCCCGGGAGAAGTCCCCGACCATCGCCGGCCTGATGACCCTGCCGATGATCCTCGGCCTGGCCGTCTCCTCCACCGTGGCCGGGAAGCTGATCACCAAGTACGGCAAGTGGAAGGTGTACCTGGTCTCCGGCACCCTCATGCTGGCCATCGGCTTCGGCCTGCTCGGCACCGCCCGGGCCGACACCCCCTACGGGCTGCTCTCCGTCTACATGGCGATCACCGGCATCGGCCTCGGCCTGACCATGCAGA
Source organism: Streptomyces sp. CB01881 (assembly GCF_002953255.1). Classification (GTDB taxonomy): domain Bacteria; phylum Actinomycetota; class Actinomycetes; order Streptomycetales; family Streptomycetaceae; genus Kitasatospora. The sequence goes on along the minus strand of NZ_CP026498.1, from coordinate 5,549,403 downwards.
ACCTCGTCCTCGCCGTGCAGAACACCGTGCCGCGCCACGAACTCGGCGCGGCCAGCTCGGTGGTCACCTTCTTCCGCACCATGGGCGGCGCGATGGGCGTCTCCGCGCTCGGCGCCCTGATGAGCAACAAGGTCGGCCACTACCTGGCGGAGAACCTGGCCGCCGCGCACATCCCGGCCACCGGCGCCGCGGCCGGCGGCGGAATCCCGGACCTGCACAAGCTGCCCGCCCCGATCGTCCCGCTGGTGACGGACGCCTTCGGGCACGGCGTGGGCGTGGTCTTCCTGATGGCGGCGCCGTTCGCGCTGCTGGCCTTCGTCACGGTGCTGTTCATCCGCGAGACCGTGCTGCGCACCACCCAGCAGGACTGACCGGGCGCCCGCGGGAACGCCGAAGGGCTGGGGAGCGGATGCTCCCCAGCCCTTCGGCGTGTGCGGCCGTCGGCCGTCGCCGTTGCGGCTAGTGGCCGGCGATCAGCGACAGGCCGTAGAGGACGGCCGCGCCGCAGACCGCGAAGCAGGCGTACGCGCCGGCCAGGGCCAGCCGGCCGGCGCCCGCGGACGGGGTGCCGGCGCCGGTGCCGGCCGCCGAGCGCTGCGCGGTCAGCGCGGCCTCGCGGCGGGAGAGGGCCAGGATGCCGAGCGCGAAGACGGCGACCACGGCGACGGTGATGCCGAAGCTGAAGCCGGCGGTCTGCGCCAGGGCGTTCCACTTGATGTGCATGGTGTGTGCTCCTCAGCCGGCGGCGCTCAGGCCGCGACCGTGGTCGAGGCGGCGGTGGGGGCGGCGGGGGTGCCGGCCGGGCCCACCTCCACCGGGGTGACGTTCTCGACCGGGTTGACGTCGTTGACGTTGTCCGCGCCGACCGGCTGGCGGCGCGAGATGATCCACATCGCGCCGGAGCCGGCCACCAGGGCGGCGCCGACCAGGGCCACGCCCCAGGGGCCCTGCTGGGCGAGGAACGCCGCGGCGCCGGAGACCACGGCGGCGGCCGGCAGGGTCAGGCCCCAGGTGTAGACCATGCGGCGGACCAGGCTCCAGCGCAGCTCGGCCTTCGGGCCGCCGAGGCCGGCGCCCATGATGCCGCCGGAGCAGACCTGGGTGGTGGAGAGGCCGAAGCCCATGTGCGACGAGGTCAGGATGACGGTCGCGGCGGCCGACTCGGAGGCGAAGCCCTGCGGAGCCTGGATGTCCGCCAGGCCCTTGCCCATCGAGCGGATGATCCGCCAGCCGCCCATGTAGGTGCCGAGCGCGATCGCCGCACCGGCCGAGACGATCACCCAGGTGGGGGGCAGCGCGCCCTTGGGCAGGGCGCCGACCGAGACCAGGGTCAGGGTGATGATGCCCATCGTCTTCTGGGCGTCGTTGGTGCCGTGGGCCAGCGAGATCAGCGAGGAGGAGAACATCTGGCCGGTCTTGAAGCCCTTGGTGACGGTCTCGCCGTTGCTCCTGCGGGTGATCGCGTAGGCCAGCTTGGTGGCGCCCCACGAGGCCAGGCCGGCGACCAGCGGGGAGGCGACCGCGGGGATGAGGATCTTGGTGACGACGGTGTCGAAGTTGACGCCGTTGACGCCGACGCCGACGACGGTGGCACCGATCAGGCCGCCGTAGAGCGCGTGCGAGGAACTGGACGGCAGGCCTCTCAGCCAGGTGAGCAGGTTCCACAGGATCGCGCCGACCAGTGCGGCGAAGATGATCTCGGGGTGGATGCCGGTCTTCTCGTTGACGATGCCGCCGGAGATGGTGCTGGCGACCTTCACGGACAGGAACGCGCCCGCGAAGTTGAGGACGGCCGCGATGGTGACCGCGACCTTGGGCCGGAGGGCTCCCGTCGCGATGGAGGTGGCCATCGCGTTGGCGGTGTCGTGGAACCCGTTGGTGAAGTCGAAGGCGAGCGCCGTGATGATCACGACGGCAACCAGGAACGAGATGTGTTCCATACCCAAACAATCGTCGTAGTTGTCGCACTGACGTTGGTGTCGCTCGCGACGGTAGGGACATTCGGTGAACGGAAGATGAACTGGGCCGGGATTCGTGGTTCCGACAGTGTCGGAGGGGTTGCCGACACCTTTCCTCAAGATGTCCAGGACCGCGCTGAGCTGGGCATTGGCGGAGAACGTCCTGGTTCGATCCGGTTTGGTGAGACCCGGCTCACAGCCCGACCGGCCCCCGGGCCTGAGAATTCACCGACCCGTACGGACGCGGTCTGTTTCTGGCGGGTAACCCATGACAGGATCTGCGTGGATCCGGAGACCCCGGACCGTCGGGTCGGGGAGGACACACCCATGGGCGGGGCTGTACAGCGGACGGAGACGGCCGGACTGCGACCGTGGGTGCGGGCGGCTCTGCGCTGCGGAGCGGTGCTCGCGGCCGCCGCGCTCGCCCTGCCGCTGGCCACCCAGGCCGCCTACGCCGCACCGGACCCGGGCACTCCCGGCGTCACCGCCCCGACCACCGCACCCGGGGCCGACCCGCTCGCCGACGCCAAGGCCACCCTCGGCCCGCTGCTCGACAAGCTGCACGAGCTGTACAAGGGCGCCGAGGCCGCCACCGAGCAGTACAACGCCACCGTCGCCAAGGTCGCCGAGCAGCAGGCCGCGCTCGCCGACCTCAAGGACCGGCTGGAACGCCAGCAGAAGCTGGTCGACGCCGGCACCGACATCGCCGCCCAGCTCGCCGCGGCCCAGTACCGCAACGGCGCCGCGTCCGCCTACGCCGAACTGCTGCTCTCCAAGGACCCGTACGAGGCGGTCACCATCGCCGAGCTGCTCGCCACCGCGAGCCGCTCGCAGTCCGAGTTCCTGGGCCGGCTGAAGACCGACCGCGACGCGCTCACCGGTCTGCAGAAGCAGAACGAGGAGGCGCTGAAGAGCTCGCAGGTGCTGGTCGGCCAGCAGGACGCCGCCAAGGCCAAGGTCGCCACCGACCTCGCCTCCGTCGAGCAGCTGGTCTCCTCCCTCACCGGCGCCCAGCGCACCGAGCTGGAGAAGGTGGAGAAGGCCAAGGCCGACGAGGCCCAGCTCGCCTTCCTCGCCTCCGGCGCGCTCGGCAAGGGCGAGCGCACCCCCTCGCTGGCCGGCCGGGCCGCCGTCGCGTACGCGCTGGCGCAGCTGGGCAAGCCGTACGTGTGGGGCGCTGCCGGCCCCGAGACCTTCGACTGCTCCGGCCTCACCTCGCAGGCCTGGCTGCACGCCGGCAAGCCGATCCCGCGCACCAGCCAGGAGCAGTGGGCCCAGCTCCAGCACGTCGCGCTGAACCAGCTGCGCCCCGGCGACCTGGTCATCTACTTCGAGGGCGCCACCCACGTCGCGATGTACATCGGCGGCGGGCTGGTCGTGCAGGCACCGCGGCCGGGGGCCGTGATCAAGGTCTCGCCGATCGGCTCGATGCCGATCCTCGGTGCCGTCCGGCCGGACCCGGAGACCGCTTCGGACGAGGCGGGAGGCGCCTGGAAGGTGCCGGACCTCCCGGCCGGCTGGGACACCGTCACCCCGATCGCGCCGAGCCCGGCCAACCAGGTGCCGGCGACGCCCGCCCCGGGCACGCCGGACCCGGGGACGCCCGCACCCGGCACCCCCGCGCCGGGGACGCCGTCCACCACGCCCACGGGCACCCCGACCGGTACGCCCACCGGTACCCCCACGGGCACCCCGACCGGTACGCCCACGGGGACGCCGACCACCACGCCGACCACCACGCCGACCGGCACCCCCACGGGGACGCCGACCACCACGCCGACCACCACGCCGGCCGGCACCCCGACGGGCACCCCCACCGGGACGCCCACGGGGACGCCGACCTCGTCCGCCTCGGCCACCGGCACCGGCTCCGCCAGCGCCTCGGCCCCGGGCACCACCTCGGCCACGCCGCTGCCGACCGGGCAGAACTGACGCGAACGCCCGAGGGGGCCTGCGGACCGCGAAGGTCCGCAGGCCCCCTCGGGCGTTCCGTGCTCAGCTCGCGCCGCTGTCCGGTTCGAAGCGGACCACCACGGCCTTGGAGGTCGGGGTGTTGCTGATGTCGGCGGTGGAGTCCAGCGGCACCAGCACGTTGGTCTCCGGGTAGTACGCGGCGGCGCCGCCGCGGGCCACCGGGTAGTGCACCACCTTGAAGTGCGGGGCGCGGCGCTCCACCCCGTCCTTCCACTCGCCCACCAGGTCGATGTACGCCCCCTCGGCCAGACCCAGCTCGGCGGCGTCGGCCGGGTTCACCAGGACGACGCGGCGGCCGCCGGTGATGCCGCGGTAGCGGTCGTCCAGGCCGTAGATCGTGGTGTTGTACTGGTCGTGCGAGCGGAGCGTCTGCAGCAGCAGGCGGCCGGCCGGCACCTCGGGCGCGGTGAGCGGGTTGACCGTGAAGTTGGCCTTGCCGGTCGCGGTCGGGAAGGTCCGGGAGTCGCGCGGGCCGTGCGGCAGCGTGAAGCCGCCGGGGCGGCGGACCTTCTCGTTGAAGTCCGCGAAGCCCGGGACCACCCGGGCGATCCGGTCCCGCAGGGTGTCGTAGTCGACGGCGAACTCCTCCCACGGCACGTTGTCCTGCGGGCCGAGGGCGGCGCGGGCCAGCCGGCAGACGATCGCCACCTCGGAGAGCAGCCCCGGCGCGGGCGGGCGCAGGCCGCCGCGGGAGGAGTGCACCTGGCCCATCGAGTCCTCGACGGAGACGAACTGGGCGCCCTTGGCGGTGACGTCCCGGTCGGTGCGGCCCAGGGTGGGCAGGATCAGCGCGCGGGCGCCGGTCACCACGTGCGAGCGGTTGAGCTTGGTGGAGACGTGCACCGTCAGCCGGCAACGGCGCATCGCCGCCTCGGTGACCTCGGTGTCCGGGGTCGCCGCGACGAAGTTGCCGCCCATCGCGAAGAACACCCGGACCTTGCCGTCGCGCATCGCACGGATGGTGTCCACCGAGTCGTAGCCGTGCGCGCGCGGCGGCTCGAAGCCGAACTCGCCGCCCAGCGCGTCCAGGAAGGCCTCCGACGGGCGCTCGAAGATGCCCATCGTCCGGTCGCCCTGCACGTTGCTGTGCCCGCGCACCGGGCAGACGCCGGCGCCCGGACGGCCCACGTTGCCGCGCAGCAGCAGGAAGTTGACCACCTCGCGGATGGTCGGCACGGCGTGCTTGTGCTGGGTGAGGCCCATCGCCCAGCAGACGATGACCTTCTCCGACGCCAGCACCATCCGGGCCAGCTCCTCGATCTGCTCCCAGGGCAGGCCGGTGGCGGCGAGCACCTCCTCGCGGGTGGTCTCGCGGGCCTCGGCGGCGAACTCCTCGAAGCCGTGGCAGTGCTCCGCGACGAACGCGTGGTCGACGGCGTCCTTGTCGAGGATCAGCTGGTTGAGCGCGCGGAACAGGGCGAGGTCGCCGCCCAGCCGGATCTGGAGGAAGAGGTCGGTCAGCTTGGTGCCGTGGCCGACCAGGCCGCGCGCGTTCTGCGGGTTCTTGAACCGCTCCAGGCCGGCCTCCGGCAGCGGGTTGACGCTGACGACGGTGGCTCCGGCGCGCTTGGCCCGCTCCAGGGCGGAGAGCATCCGCGGGTGGTTGGTGCCCGGGTTCTGGCCGGCCACGATGATCAGGTCCGCCTGGTAGAGGTCCTTCAGGCTGACGCTGCCCTTGCCGACCCCGAGCGTCTCGGTGAGGGCCGAGCCGGACGACTCGTGGCACATGTTGGAGCAGTCGGGCAGGTTGTTGGTGCCCAGTCGGCGGGCGAACAGCTGGTAGGCGAAGGCGGCCTCGTTGCTGGTCCGGCCGGAGGTGTAGAACGCGGCGCCGTCCGGGGTGTCCAGCGCGCGCAGCTCCTCGGCGATCAGCGCGAAGGCCTCGTCCCAGCCGATCGGCGTGTAGTGGGTCGCGCCCTCGTCCAGCAGCATCGGTGCGGTGAGGCGGCCCTGCTGGCCGAGCCAGTAGCCGGAGCGCTCCGCGAGCTCCGCCACCGGGTGGGCGGCGAAGAACTCGGCGTGGATCCTGCGCTCGGTGGCCTCCTCGGCGACGGCCTTCGCCCCGTTCTCGCAGAACTCGGCGGTGTGCGTCTTGCCCGGCTCGGGCCAGGCGCAGCCGGGGCAGTCGAAGCCGTCGGGCTGGTTGACCTTGCGCAGGGTGGCCAGGGTGCGGCGGGCGCCCATCTGCTCGGTGGCCATCCGGAGGCTGTGGCCGACGGCGGGCAGCCCGGCGGCAGCGTGCTGGGGCGCGGACACCTCGGGGGCGTCCTGCGCCGGGTCGCTCTGCGGGGCCTGCTTGGCCATGACTGCGCTCCTCGGCTGATCGTCGGCCCCTCGCACCGTTGCGGGAGCCGGTACCCATCCTTCCACCTGGGAAGGGACGGGGGCAGGGGCCCCGGGCGGGGCCCTGCGGCGTCGGTAGAGTGTGACGGCTTCGAGAGGCGGGGGGTGGGGCGGGTGACGGTCGGGGATGTCCTCGACGGCCGGTACGAGCTGGTGGAGCGGCTCGGCCAGGGCGGCTTCGGCGTGGTGTGGCGGGCCTTCGACACCCGGATGCAGCGGCAGGTGGCGGTCAAGGTCATCGGCCACCACGGCGAGGACCAGCAGAAGGCCGCGCTGCGGTTCGTCCGGGAGGCCTGCGCGGCAGGAAACCTCTCGCACCCGCACATCGTCACCGTGCACGACCTCGGGGAGGGCGAGCTCGGCGGCCGGCAGGTGACGTACCTGGTGATGGAGCTGCTCACCGGCCGCACCCTGACCGACGTGCTCCGGTCCGGCCTGCCCGACCCGGTGCAGAGCCTGCGCTGGGGGCGGCAGATCTGCTCCGCGCTGGCCGCCGCCCACGACGCGGGCATGGTGCACCGCGACATCAAGCCGGACAACATCATGGTCACCGGGGCCGGCGTGCTGAAGGTGCTGGACTTCGGGATCGCCCAACTCGACGTCGGGGCGGGCGGGCTGACCACCACCGGGACGGTCATCGGCAGCCCCGCGTACATGGCGCCGGAGCGCTGGACCGGCGGCCGGGTGGACGGCCGGGCCGACCTCTACGCGTTCGGCTGCGTGCTGGTCGAACTCTGTACCGGAGCGCGGCCGTTCAGCGGCGACTCGACGCCGGTGCTGATGTACCAGCACCTCAACGAGCCGCCGCCGGCGCTGGACCCGGCGCAGTTCGGGCTGCCGGACGAGGTGGCCGCGCTGGTCACCGGGTTGCTGGCGAAGGACCCGGCGGACCGCCCGGCCGACGCCCGGACGGTGGAGCGGCGGCTCGCGGACCTGGCGGAGCGGCGCGCGGCGCAGGGGGCGGCCACCCCGCCGGCCCCGGCCGCGACGGTGCTGGACCGGCCGGCACCGCTCCCGCCGGCCCCGCCGGCGGTTGCCCCGGCCGTTCCGCCCGTGCCGCCCGTCCGCCCCGTGGCGCCACCGCGGGCCGAGGCGCCGCCCGTCCTGTCGCCGCTCACCACGCCGCCGGTGACCGCACCGCCCGCCGCGGCCGGCGACGCCGTCCGGGCGGCGCTGCGCGAGCGCCGGAACGCGGCCTTCCGGGCGCCCACCGCGGGGGAGTCCGCCATCCAGCTCCAGGCGGTCGCCCAGGAGTGCGTCGTCGCACTCGGCGCCATCGACCGGGAGACGCTCTGCGCCTGGCGGGACTTCACCTGGTACCTCAGCCGGGCCGGCGACCTCGACGGGGCGATCCGGCTGCTCTCCACGGTGGTCGAGGACATGCGGCTCGCGCTCGGCCAGACCGACCCGGACACCCTGGGCGCCCGGTACCACCTGACCTGGTGCATCGGCGAGAGCGGCGAGACGGTCACCGCGATCCGCCAGCTGTCCCAGCTGCTGCCGGACATGCACGCCGCCTGGGGCGGCCACGACGCCCGGGTGCTGAAGGCCCGGCACGACCTGGCGGTCTACGCGGCCAACCGCGGTGACCTGGACGGCGCCGTGCGCCAGTTGCACACCCTGCTGCCGGAGCTCGCCCGGGCGCTCGGCGAGCAGCACCCGACCACCGTCCAGGCCTGGCACGACCTCTCCGGCTACCAGCAGCGGCTGGCGCAGCCGGCCCGCCGCTCCCGCCCCGTGCGGCGGCCGCGGATCAGCCCGCTGGAGGCCGTGGTGCTGATCCGGCGCCTCCTGGCCTGGGACTTCGCCTCGGACCAGGAGGCCAACGCCTGCCTGAACGCGCTGGAGCGCGGGACCGGCATCAAGGGGGTCGGGGACTGGATCCTCTCCGCACCGGACCACGTCACGGCCGAGGACCTGGTGGAGGAGCTCTTCGGCCCGTGACGGGCCCGTGCTGGGCTCGTGACGGCGTGCGGCCTCGCCGTGCAGCCTCGCGCAGCGCCGCGCGGCGTCGTACGGCCCCGTGCCGCCTCGTGCGGGGCGGGGGTCGGTCGCCCGCCCCGCACGAGGCGGCACGGGCCTTCGGGGAGGAGCGGTCCGGGTTTTGGCGGTAGACCGGTGGTCGCCCGCAAGCGCGGCAAGACGATCGGTGGCGCGGGTCTCACCAGGGAATCGGCCCGTCCTCGGCCAGAAAGGCGCCCGTCGGGCCGTCCTCGCCCACGGTCGCCAGGTCAACCGCGACGGCCGCGCCCTCCTCCGCCGTGCGCATCCCGGTGTGGCGGTTGAGGTCGGTCGCGCAGTAGCCGGGACTCACCGCGTTGACCAGGATCCCTTCGGCGCGCAGTTCATTGGCGTAGAGCACGGTGATCGCGTTCAGCGCGCTCTTCGAGGTGCAGTAAGGGAGAAGGATCGAGTAGTAGGCGGACCACGGGCTGCCCGGGTCGGCCTGGTGGGTGAGGGATCCGAGTTCGCTGGACATGTTGACGATGCGTGCGGCGGCGGAGCGGCGGAGCAGGGGGAGCATGGCGTGGGTCACCGCGATGACGCCGAACACGTTGGTCTCGTAGACCTGCCGGAGGGTGGCGGCGGGGGTTTCACTCGGCTTTTGCGGTCCGGCGGCGATCGCGGCGTTGTTGACGAGGATGTCGAGGCGGCCGAACGTGGCGTCGATGTGCTGGGCGGCGGCCTGGACCGAGGTCTCGTCGGTGACGTCCAGCGGTACGAACCGTACGTCGGCGCCGCCCGCGCGAAGCTCCTCGGCCGCCGCCTCGCCACGCTCGGCGTTGCGGGCGCCGATCAGCACGGTGATGCCGAGGGCTGCGAGCCTGCGCGCCGTTTCCCTGCCGATGCCCTTGTTCGCGCCGGTGATCAGAGCAGTCTTCTGCGAAGTCGTCATGGCACCCAGCCTCCCCTCACCCACGGGCGGCAGGGAAAGACCGGAAGACTCTGGATCTATAGTCCACAGATATGAGTGAGCTGGAGGTGCGGGAGCTGAGGTACTTCATCGCGGTCGCCGAGGAGCTGAACTTCAGCCGGGCCGCGCAACGCCTGGGGATGGCGCAGCCCCCGCTGTCGAAGGCGATCGCTCAGATGGAGTCCCGGCTCGGTGTACGCCTGCTGGAGCGCACCACCCGGCAGGTGAGGCTCACCACCGCCGGTCAGGTGCTGCTCGACCAGGCCCGGATCGCGGTCGACGCGGTGCACGCGGCGGCCCGGCGTGCACGCCGGGCCGGTCAGCCGACACCCCAGCTCGTCGTGGCGGTCAAGCCGGGAGGCGATGCCGGGCTGCTGCGGGAGATCCTCGCCGCCTACCGGGGAACGGGTTCGCATCTGCCGCCGCCTGAAGTCGTCGTCGGCGGCAGCGGAGAGCCGATCGCCATGCTGCGGGACGGCCGTGCCGACGTAGCGCTGCTGCGCAGCCCGTTCGACGGTCAAGGGCTGGATTCCCAGACGCTCGTGGTCGAGCCGCGACTGGCCGTTCTCCCCGCCGCCCACCGCCTGGCCGGACGCCGGCGACTGCGGCTGGCCGACCTCAAGGGCGAACCGATCCCACGCTGGAAAGGGGCCGCCCCCTCCAACACCGCCTACTACACCGGATGCGACGGAGCGGAAGCAGGCGATGGCCACACAGGCTTGGCGCCGGCCGACACTCCTGAGGGGCCGCTCGTGGCCAGCGTCGAGCAACTCCTGGAGGTGGTCGCGCTGGGCCAGGCGGTGGCGTTCCTGTCACTCTCCACCACCAAGCGGCACCAGCGCCCGGACATCGCATACCGGCCGGTCACCGGCCTCAGCCCCAGCGCGGTCATGGTCGCCTGGCCGGAGACCTCGCGATCCGCAGCCGTCGCCGCCTTCGTCCAAGCCGCCCACGACGTCGCCGCCCACCACCCCGACCACATGACCGCACTGGCCTACTGACCGGGGGCACGCACCCCTCGCCATGACGATCACCGCACTCGATCACCTCGATCGCCAAGCTCCTCGGCGTCAGCCCGGCACCCTCGACAACCACATCCCCGGCCTACAGGAACTCCGCGCCTCCGGCCGCGTTCCGAACCAACTCAGCGCAGACTGACCGCTACCGCCAAAACCCGGACCGATCCCCCCCGAAGGCCTAACGGCAGCCCGTGAGGGCCGCCGCCGGAACGCCGGCCAGCGCGCGCAGCAGCGCCCGCGCGGCGGCGTCGTTCTGCCGGAACCCGGGCGAGTCGGTGCGCGGCCGGGCGAAGGCCGCCGCCGCGCGCAGGCTGGTGTGCGGGCCGAGGGCGGTGCGGCGCGGGTGCGCCCCGCCGTCCAGGGCCGGGTCGAGTACGCGGCTGTCGGTGGGGCGGATGGTGAGCAGCCCGGACCGGTGGGTGTGCTCCGCGTCGGTGACCACCTCCTCCACGATCCGCCCGGAGCGGTGCAGTTCGCGCAGCAGCGGGTCACGGGTGCGGGCCAGCGCGTGCTTGGGCAGGTACGCCTCGACCAGCGCGGTGGCGGTCACGCCGTGCCCGGGCACGATGGCGCCCGACGCCCGCCAGGTGCCGGTGGTCTCGTCCCGGTCGACCCGGATCCCGGCGCCGAGGAAGCGGACCACACCGGCCTCGGAGAGCGCGAGCAGCTGGCGCAGCCGGAAGCCGGGCGGGCCGGAGGCGAGGTAGCTGAAGTAGCCGAAGAACCACTCGTCGACCTCCTCGCCGACCGAGCGGGCGGAGAGCCGACCGGAGGCGAGCACGCGCGGCAGCTGGCCGAAGAGCGAGAGCAGGGCGAGGAAGGCGCCGAGGTCGGCACTGTGGGCGGGGTCGGCGCGCCGGTCGGCGTCGGTGGTGATGTAGTCGCGCAGGTGGCGCTGGAGTTCGTCGTCGGAGCCGAGTTCGAGGCCGGCCAGCGGGTGGTCGAGCCGTTCGAGGTCGAGCCGGTCCGCCGGGTCGGGGACGGCCGCGGCGACCAGCCGGGCGAGTCCGGGGGAGTGCCAGTCGTGCGCGTCGTAGCCGGCCAGGAACTCCTCCCAGGGCAGCGTGGTGCGTCCGGGGTGGGCGTGGAACAGCTCGTGGTAGTGGCCGAAGCCGATGTCCTTGGCCATCAACGGCCAGAAGTCGCGCCGCAGTTCGAGCGGCCCCGGCCGGTCGAGGACGGCGTCGACGGCGGCCGCGTCGAAGTAGCGGGGGAGTGGCGCGGGTGGGCCCTGGAGCCGGTAGCCGGTCTTGGAGTGGTACGGCACCCCGCGGCGGGAACCGACGTGGATCACCGGCTCGCGGCCGGACGGGCGGTAGGCCAGGCCGTCCGGGGTCTCCTCGAAGCGGCCGCCGCGACCCTCGGTGAGCAGGGCGACCAGGTCGACGAAGGCGAGGCCGAAGCCGCGCAGCACGAGTTGCTCGCCGGGGGCGATGCCCGAGAGGTCGGCGTCGGCGGAGAAGGCGGGCGACAGGTGGAAGCGGCCGTGCCGGGCGGCGAACTCCGCGTCGGCGGCGTACCGGGGGTGCGGGCCGGAGTCGAGGTGGCCGAGGGTCAGGGCGACGTGGTCGGCGGTGAGCACGCGGTCGCCGAGGTGGACGAGCTGCGGGCCGTCGTCCGGGCCCTCGATCCGGCGGACGGTGTCCCGGTGCACGGTGACGGTGACGTGCGGCGGCAGGTCGGCGACGGCGCGCCGGAACACCCAGTCGAGGTAGGCGCTCTGGGCCCGGCGGGTGGGGAAGTCGGTCGGCGCGAGGGTGCGCAGCTCCGCCCGGACGGCCGGGTCGGCCACCTCCCGGTAGGGCGCGAACTCCTCGCTGCGGGCGGCCCATTCGGCCAGCGAGGGGCCGGGGCGGACCGGCCCCTCGATGGTGGACCGCTCGTCGGTGAACATCGTGACGTCCTCGGCCATCGAGTTCATCCGGAGCAGCGGGGACTGGTCGTAGCGCCAGATCCGGCCGGCGCCGGGCGGGTAGGGGTCGACCAGGTGGATGTCCAACGGCTGGCCGGCGGGCAGCAGTTCGGGGCCGTTGGCGGCGATCCGCTCCAGCAGCCCGGTGCCGCGGGGGCCGGCGCCGACGATCACCAGGGTGCTCATGCGCCCCCCTCGCTTCGCTCGGCGGGTGCTGAGCACGACGCGCGCCTTCCGGTGGTTCGCTCGCTTCGCTCGTTCACTGCGCCCCCCTCGCTTCGCTCGGCGGGTGCTGAGCACGACGCGCGCCTTCCGGTGGTTCGCTCGCTTCGCTCGTTCACTGCGCCCCCCTCGCTTCGCTCGGCGGGTGCTGAGCACGACGCGCGCCTTCCGGTGGTTCGCTCGCTTCGCTCGTTCACTGCGCCCCCCTCGCTTCGCTCGGCGGGTGCTGAGCACGACGCGCGCCTTCCGGTGGTTCGCTCGCTCACCGTGCCTCCCCGGAGCCGGAGCCGGCGGCGTCGGCAGCCGTGCGCAGCCGGCGGTAGGCGGCCCGGGCCTTCTGCAGCGGGGTGGGTGGCAGCCCCTCGCGGGTGGCGCCCCTGGCGTAGTGCCGTTCGACGTAGTACTGCCCGACGGACAGGATCGTGGTGATGACGATGTACCAGATGGTGGCGACCATCAGCATCGGGATGACCTGGTAGGACTGCAGGTAGACCAGCTGGACCGAGTAGAGCAGGTCGGAGACGGCCAGCACGCTGATGATGCTGGTGCCCTTGAGTGCGCCGATCAGCATGTTGCCCGCGGTCGGGACGATCGAGCGCATCGCCTGCGGGACGACGATCCGGCGCAGCACCCGCCACCGGCCCAGCCCGAGTGCCGAGGCGGCCTCCAGCTGGCCGCGGTCGACGGAGAGGATGCCGCCGCGCACCACCTCGGCGGCGTACGCGGCCTCCAGCAGGGTGAGGCCGATGACGGCGGTGAGGGTGGGCCCGAAGAGGTTGACCGTCCTGACGGTGACGAACTCCGGGCCGAACGGGATGCCCAGGCCCAGGGTCGGGTAGAGCGCGCCGATGTTGAAGAAGAGCAGTAGCTGCACCAGTGCCGGGGTGGAGCGGAAGATCCAGATGTAGATCCAGGAGAGCGTGCGCAGCACCGGGTTGCCGGAGAGCCGCATGGTGGCGAGCACGGTGCCGAGGACGAAGCCGAGCCCGAGGGTGACGGCGGTCAGCCAGAGGGTGAGGGTGAGGCCGTTCAGGACGGACGTGGCGGTGAACCAGTCGGCCACCACGTCCCACTGGAAGGCCTTGTTGCGGATCACCGAGTTGAGCACCATCGCGAAGAGCAGCAGGGCGACGGCGGCGGAGATCCACTGCCCGGGCCGGCGGCGGGCGACCAGCCGGGCGCCGGGGTCGGCGGGGCCGGCGTCCGGCCGGTCGGGGGTGCGGTTCTTCGTGAGGGTGGCGGGCGCGGGCAGGACGTCCTGCGGGGTGGCCATGAGGGGGCTCCAGGCGGCGCGGGTGCGGGCGGGCGGGAGGTACGGGGGTGGTCACGTACGGCCGTCTCGCCGGTCCGCGTCCCTCAACACGGCCGGCCTTGCACTGCGCTCCGCCGTGATCGTACGCACGGTCGATCGTCGCCTGTCAAGGGTGGTGCGGCCGTTCGTCCGGCGTGGTCGTACGGCGACAGACGATCGCAACAGAGCGGTAATGGAGGGTGGTTGACGCCGTGCGTCTGAGACTGCTCAACTTGTGGCCATGTACGCCGAGCAGCCCCTGGTCACCCGCGACCACATCGACTTCGGTCGGGTGTGGTCCGCGGCGTGTCGCGGCTGACCCGGCAGCGGGCCGCCCAACCGGCCCTGTCCTCCTAGGAGCCTCCCCCGCCCGGGGCCGCTCCTGCGGAGTGCCCTCCCTCGGTGCCCCGTCGCGGGCCGGGAGAGCCGTCCTCGACCGACGGCTCGTCAGGCGCACGCTGCCGCCCTTCTCCTCCCCTCCCCTCCCTTCCCGTCGCTGCGCTCCGGCAGTCCTCCCCGGCCACCGCCACGTACCGGTGCCGTAGTCCCCCTCGGCCTGGCCCCGCCACGGCCTCCTCCGGCCTGCCCGCCCGCAGTCCGGGCCCGCCGCCGCTCCAGAAGCACCTGCCCAGCTGAAAGGCGTCAACTCCCGTGAGAACCACCACCGTCCGCCGCCGCCTGCTCGCCGCCGCCGCCCTGCTGCCGGTCCTGGCGCTGGCCGCGTGCGGCTCGGACCCGAAGACCGCCGGGCCGGGGGCCGCGGGCCCGGCGGCCACCGCCGCCGGGCAGGACCTCGTCTCCGGCATCGCCAGGTCGGAGACGGCCGCCGCGCTGCTGCCCGAGGACGTCCGCGCGTCGGGCACGGTGAGGTTCGGCTCGTCGTTCGGCTACCCGCCGAGCGCCTTCTACGCCGACCAGGCCACCAAGAAGCCGGCCGGCGTGGACATCGACTTCACCGACGCGGTGGCCAAGGTGCTCGGCCTGACCGTGCAGCGCGAGGAGGCCGCCTTCGAGACCATCCTGCCCGCGCTCGGCAGCGGCAAGTACGACGTCGGCACCGGCAACTTCGGTGTCACCGCGGCCCGGTTGAAGACCATCGACTTCGTCACCTACATCGACGACGGCCAGGGCTTCGCGGTCAAGAAGGACAACACCGCGATCCAGCCGGTCACCGACCTGGCGCAGCTCTGCGGGCTGACCATCGGCACCGGCGCCGGCACCACCTTCGAGACCACCCTCAACGCGAAGAAGAACGTCTGCACCGACGCGGGGAAGAAGCCGTACGAGGTGAAGGCGTTCAGCGACAGCGGCGCCGTCCTCACCGGTCTCCAGCAGGGCCGGGTGGACATCACGATGTCCACCATCAACGGCCTGCGCTACCAGGCCTCCCAGGAGGCGTCCGGGACGAGGTTCCTCGGCGAGTTCCACCGGCTGGACGTCGGTTTCGCTTTCAGGAAGGGCTCCCCGCTCACCCCCGCGTTCCAGGCGGCGGTCAACCAGCTGATCAAGGACGGGACGTACGACAAGATCCTCAAGAAGTGGGGGGTCGCCGATTCGGCGATCAAGGAGTCCCGGGTCAGCCCGCCCGAGCACGCGTGACCCCCTGTCCGGGCCCCGGGCCCCTTGGAGGAACCCCACCATGACCGTCACCACCACCGCCGGTGCCCCGGCGGAGTTCGAGAAGCCCCGGAAGCCGGAGAGACCGGCGGCGGGACCGCCCGGCCGCATCGACCTGGACGGGCTGGCCGGGCTGCGGACCGTCCGTGCCCGGCACCCCTGGCGCTGGGCGGCGGGCGCCGCCGCCCTCGTCGTCCTCGCCCAGTTCGCCCACGGGCTGGCCACCAACCCCGCCTGGGACTGGCCGACCTTCCGGATCTTCTTCTCCGCCGACACCATCCTGCGCGCCGTCGGCCGCACCGTCGAACTCACCTTCTACGGAACCGTGCTGGGCTTCCTGCTGGGTGCCGTGGTGGCCGCGATGCGGCTGTCGCGCAGCGCGGTCCTGCAGTCCATCGCCTGGGCCTACGTCTGGGTGTTCCGCTCGATCCCGCTGATCGTCCAGCTGGTCTTCTGGTTCAACCTGTCCTACCTCTACAAGCGGTTCGGCTTCGGCATCCCGTTCGGCCCGACCTTCGCGGACTTCGAGACGGTCGGTGTGCTGGGTGCGATCGGGGCCGCGGTGCTGGGCCTCGGCCTGCACCAGGCCGCCTTCGCCGCCGAGATCATCCGCGGCGGCGTCATCGCCGTGGACGCCGGCCAGCGCGAGGCCGCCGCCGCCCTGGGCGTACCGCGCCGGCGCCAGGCCTGGCGGATCGTGCTGCCGCAGGCGATGCGCGGCATCCTGCCCGCCGCGGCCAACGAGGTGATCTCGCTCTTCAAGGGCACCTCGGTGGTCTACGTGATGGCCATCGGCGAGCTCTTCTACCAGGTGCAGGTCGTCTACGGCCGCACCGGCCGGGTCGTGCCGCTGCTGATGGTCGCCACCGTCTGGTACGTGCTGCTGACCACGGTGCTGTCGATCGGCCAGTACTACGTCGAGCGCTACTTCGCCCGCGGCGCCGAGCGCACCCCGCCGCCCACCCCGCTCCAGCGCGCCCGGGCCCGCGTCCGGGCTCTGCGTGCCGCCCGTACCCCCGCCCCCGCCCCCGCCACCGGAGGACGCTCGTGACCGCCGCCCTTGCCGCCGCAGAACCCATGGTGCAGGTCAGGGGCCTGCACAAGAGCTTCGGGCAGCTCGCCGTGCTGCGCGGGGTCGACCTCGACGTGCCGGCCGGCTCGGTGACGGTGGTGCTCGGCCCGTCCGGCTCCGGCAAGTCCACCCTGCTGCGCTCGATCAACCACCTGGAGAAGCTGGACCGGGGCTTCGTCGCGATCGACGGCGAGCTGATCGGCTACCGGCGCTCCGGGGACCGGCTGCACGAGCTCCGGGAGCGCGAGGTCCTGCGCCAGCGCACCAACATCGGCTTCGTCTTCCAGAACTTCAACCTGTTCCCGCACCTCACCGTGGTGGAGAACATCATCGAGGCGCCGGTCAGCGCGCTGCGCCGGCCCAAGGCCGAGGCCCGGGCGGCGGCGCTGGAACTGCTGGAGCGGGTCGGCCTGGCCGACAAGGCCGGCGCCTACCCCCGCCAGCTCTCCGGCGGCCAGCAGCAGCGCGTGGCGATCGCCCGGGCGCTGGCCCTGGAGCCGAAGGTGCTGCTCTTCGACGAGCCCACCTCGGCGCTCGACCCCGAGCTGGTCGGCGAGGTGCTGGACGTCGTCAAGGACCTCGCCCGGGCCGGCACCACCATGATCGTCGTCACCCACGAGATCGGCTTCGCCCGCGAGGTCGCGGACACCGTCGTCTTCATGGACGGCGGCGTGGTGGTCGAGCAGGGCCCGCCGGAGGCGGTCCTGGACCACCCGCAGCACCAGCGCACCCGGGCCTTCCTGGCCAAGGTCCTCTGACCCTCCCCCTTCTCGCACGACCCCTTCACCCCGCAGGAGTTCCGCCATGTCCCTACCCCGTCGCGCCCTCGTGACCGCCGCCGCGGCCCTCACCGCCACCCTCACCCTGGGCGCCTGCGGCAACTCCACGGACGCCTCGGCGGAACTCGCCCCGGCCAAGGGCAGCACCGCGCCGAACGGCGTCACGGTCAACCTGACGCCGGACCAGAACCGGGTCACCACGGCCAAAGTCGACTCGGTCGCGGCGCTGGTTCCGGAGGAGATCAGAAAGAGGGGCACGCTGACCGTCGTCGACTCACTGGGCACCACGCCGCCGCTGGACTTCTACGCCAACGACGACAAGACCATCATCGGCGTCGAGCCCGACCTCGCCACGCTGATCGGCAACGTCCTCGGCCTGAAGGTGGAGTTCAACCCGGTCTCCTGGGAGAACATCTTCGTCGGCCTCGACAGCGGCAAGTACGACGTCGGCATCTCCAACATCACCGTCACCGAGGCCCGCAAGGAGAAGTACGACTTCGCCACCTACCGCCTGGACGTCCTCGGCTTCGAGGCGAAGAAGGGCAGCGGCTGGAAGGTCACCGGGCCCAAGGACGTCGCCGGGAAGACCATCGGGGTCTCCTCCGGCACCAACCAGGAGAAGCTGCTGATCGCCTGGAACGAGGAGAACACCGGGAAGGGCCTCAAGCCGGCCGAGATCAAGTACTTCCAGAACTCCTCCGACTACTACCTCGCGCTCTCCTCCGGCCGGATCGACGCCTACGTCGGCCCCAACCCGAGCCTTGCCTTCCACGCCGTGCAGACCGGCGAGAGCGAGGTGATCGGCACCTACTCGGGCGGCGGCGCCGAGGTCCTCGGCAAGATCGCGGCGACCACCAGGAAGGACGGCGGGCTGGTCCAGGCGCTGGGCGGCGCGATCAACGAGGTGATCAGGAACGGCACTTACGCCCAGGTGCTGAAGCGCTGGGGACTGGACGGCGAGGCCGTGACGGCCTCCGAGATCAACCCCCCGGGTCTGCCGAAGCCGAAGGCGTAGCCCGTTCACCCCACGGTCTCCCCCCCACCGCTATGGTGGCCCCGGTCACGGTGAACACCGTTCGGAACCGGCGTACTTGGGGGTTGGGGGAGACATGGGGCCTGGGGAGGTGCTGGACGGCCGCTACCGGCTGGAGCGCAAGCTCGGCGAGGGCGGCTTCGGGGTGGTCTGGGCGGCCCACGACAGCAACATGGACCGGCCGGTGGCGGTCAAGGTGCTCTCGGAGGACCAGGCGCGCGACGAGGAGGCCGTCGAGCGCTTCAAACGGGAGGCCAAGACCGCGGGCAGCCTCTCCAACCCGCACATCGTCACGGTCCACGACTACGGCCGGTGGCAGCAGGGCGGCTGGTCCACCAACTACCTGGTCATGGAACTGGTGTCCGGCCGGCCGCTGTCCGCGCTGCTCAGGGAGGGCACGCCCGACCTCACGCTCTCGCTGAAGTGGGTCCGGCAGGTCTGCAAGGCGCTGGACGCGGCCCACCGTTCGGGCGTGGTGCACCGGGACATCAAGCCCGAGAACATCATGATCGCGGACAGCGGCGAGGCGAAGGTGCTGGACTTCGGCATCGCCCGGCTGCTCACCCAGGCGGCAGGCGGCGGGCTCACCTCGACCGGTGTGGTCATCGGGACCCCGCCGTACCTGGCGCCCGAGTGCTGGGCCGGCGCCCCCATGGACGGCCGCGCCGACCTGTACGCGCTCGGCGTGGTGCTCTTCCAGCTCTGCACCGGGCAGCGCCCGTTCAACGCCGGCACCCCGGTCACCATGATGTACCAGCACCTCAACGACCCGCCGCCGCCGGTCCACACCCCGTATCCGGCGCTCGCCGTGCTGATCCGCCAACTGCTCGCCAAGGACCCGGCCGACCGGCCCGCCGACGCCGCCGAGGTGCGGCGCCGGCTGCGCGAGATCCGCCTCGGTCCGGAGGAGCCCAGCGCCGAGGCGCTGCGCAAGCGGGCCGACCAGGCCTGGCAGCACGGGGTGGAGGGCCGGCCGGGGGAGGCCGTCCAGATCCTCACGCCGCTGATCCCGAAGCTCGCGCGGGTCTGCGGCCCGGACGACGTCCGCACCCTGCGCACCTGCCACGACCTGGCCCTCTGGCTGGCGCGCGACGGCAGCCCGGGCGCCGCCGTCGCCCTGCTGGCCGAGCTGGCCGAGGCCCTCGGCGAGCCGCAGGCCCGCGCCGACGTGGCGCGCGACCTGGACCGCTGGCGGCGTGCGTGCGAGCGCGGCGGCCCGGGCCGGGCGAGGCCGCTATCCCTGCGGCAGTTGCTCGACGGCTGACCGCAGCGCGGCCGAGGCCCCGGTGGCGACCGGGTCGCCGTGGCCGAACACCGCCGTCTCCACCGGCAGCGCGGCCAGCCGGCGCAGGGCGTCGGCGGCCCGCGCGGGGTCGGTGTTGAAGACGCCCAGCATGGTCCGCCCGCCGACGTTGGCCACCGCGTCCCCGGCCTCGACGTCGTCGGCCGACCAGGCGATGCCGGTGTCTACCAGGGTCAGGGCCTCCCCGCCCCCGTCCCCTTCCTCGTCCCGCCAGAGGTAGGCGGTGCCGAAGTCAAGTGTGATCATGTACAACTCGGGCCGTACCCGCATCAGCTCCATGTCCGCGATCCTGTGCGGCCGCGCCGCCGTCCGTGCGCGTGTTCACCCCGGGCGTGGGGCCGTTCGCCCACGGCGGAGCCGCCCGGGGCCCGCCGCCACCCGCCGGGACGGCTGTCAACCGTACGGGCACCCGATTCGGAGCCGCCCCGGCTTGTGGGAATTGATAGGAACTCGCCCACCGAGCCGGTCTGGTTCGCAGGTGGAAGCCGTTGATATACCTCGCATGCAAGAGTCCGGGAGCGGTGTGCGGCCGCCCCGGCCAGCTGCGAAGGAACTGGTGGTGACGCTCATATGAAGCTCCTCCGTGTCGGACCTCCGGGCGCCGAGCGTCCGGTCGTGCTGGGCCAGGACGGCACCGCGTACGACCTCTCCGGGCGCGCCCGGGACATCGACGGCGCCTTCCTCGCCGGGCTCGACCCGGCCGCCCTGGCCCGCGACGTGGCCGCCGGCCTGCTGCCGGAGGCCGACCTCGCCGGGCAGCGCGTGGGCGCGCCGGTCGCCCGGCCGGGCAAGGTGGTCGGCATCGGGCTCAACTACCGCGACCACGCCGCCGAGGCCGGGGCGCCGATCCCGGACGAGCCGGTGATCTTCCTCAAGCCCAGCTACACGGTGGTCGGCCCGTACGACGAGGTGCTGGTGCCGCGCGGCGGCGAGAAGACCGACTACGAGGCCGAGCTGGCGATCGTGATCGGCCGCACCGGCCGCTACCTGGCGGACCACGCGGCGGCGGCCGGGGTCATCGCCGGGTACACCATCGCCAACGACGTCACCGAGCGCGCCTTCCAGTTCGAGCGCGGCGGCCAGTGGGACAAGGGCAAGTCGGCGGAGACCTTCACCCCGCTCGGGCCGTGGCTGGTCACCGCCGACGAGGTGGCGGACCCGCAGGCGCTGCCGCTGCGCCTCTGGGTCAACGGGGGGCTGCGGCAGGACGGCTCCACCTCGCAGATGGTCTTCCCGGTGCTGGAGATCGTCCGGTACGCCAGCCAGTTCATGGTGCTGGAGCCGGGCGACGTGATCGTCACCGGCACCCCGGCCGGCGTCACCCTGGGGCACCCGGGCACGCCGTTCCTGATCCCGGGCGACATCGTCGAGATCGAGATCGACGGGCTCGGCCGGCAGCGGCAGGTGTTCGGCAAGGCGTAGCGCCCGCCGTCGGTGACCCTTGCCCCGGGCACGGGGGTCGGGGTTGCCGTGAGGCCGGTGCCGGCACGCCCTCACGGCCGGCGCGTGAGCAGCTCCCGCAGCCGCGCGACGCGGGTGTCGTCCGGGCCCTCCAGCGCCAGCAGCCCGGCCAGCACGTCCGCCGTCTGCCGGTCGCCCAGCGCCGTTGCCGCCGCCATCGCCACGAACTGGTCCACCAGCCAGTCCCGCAGCTCGGCCACCGGCACCGTCCGGCCCTCGTCCAGCCAGGTCAGCGAGGCGCCCTCGACCACGGCGATCCACGAGCGGACCAGCAGCGTCAGCCGCGGCCCGGCGTCCCGGACGCCCAGGTGGCGCAGCGTCCGCTTGAGCGCCGCCCGCCGGACCTCGTCCACGATCGCCGAGGTGCCCGCCGTCTCCACCACGCAGCCGCCGCGCAGCAGCGCCGAGTAGCCCGCGTCGTGCTCGGCCACGAAGGCGAAGTAGCTGTCCAGCACGGCCGCCAGCTGCGCGGTCGGGGTGCCGGTCAGCTGCACCGTGAACCGGCTGGTCAGCTCATCGGCCGCGGTGCGCAGCGCGGCCTCGTACAGCTGCTGCTTGCCGCCCGCGAAGTAGCGGTACACCAGCGGCCGTGACGCTCCCGCGGCCTCCGCCACGTCGTCCAGGCCCACCTCCTCGGGCGCCCGGGAGGCGAACAGCTCCAGTGCCACCGCGATCAGCTGTTCCCGGCGCTGCTGCACCGGCAGCCGCCGGTACCCGGTGCGTCGCGTGCGTGCCTCGGGGGTGGACGGGACGGGGGCTGAGCTGGCTTCCATGGCGGTCAGCGTAATGGGCGTCAGGTCGTTCTGCTCCTGGCCTGCATGGCACTTCTCGAACGGCCGTGCGCGTCCGTGCCCGCCCGGTCCGCAGGTGCGGCCCCGCCCCGCCCGTGCGGGCGCGCGGAACGGGGGCGCCTCGCCCAGGATGGAGGGGTTGCCGCCGCCACCGAGGAAGGGCCGCCGGATGACGCGGACACCGGAGCCGACGGGCCTGGCGCGCCGACTGCCACAGGCGGCACTGGCGTGGATCCGCTCGGCCCCCGGGACGTACGTGTGGCTGCTCGTGCTGGCGGTCACCAGCTTCGTGGTGGCGCGGATGGACCCGGCCAACCTGGACTGGTTCCTGGCCGCCCGCTCGACCAACCTCGACAACCTGCGCTCCGACCCGGTGCACGTGCTGCTGGCCAGCGCGCTCTGGACGGAGTCGGCGAGCTTTCCCCTCTACTTCGTGCTGTTCAACCTCTTCCACGCCAACGCCGAACGCTGGCTCGGCACCCTGCGCTGGTTCACCGTCGCCGCCACCGCCCACGTGGTGGCCACCTTCGTCAGCGAGGGCGTGGTCGCCTGGGGCATCGCGGAGGGCCGGCTGCACGACGACCTCGCCGGCACCGTGGACGTCGGCGTCTCGTACGCGCTGGCGGGCGTCGTCGCCGTGCTGACCTACCGCTTCGCCGGCCGCTGGCGCTGGCTGTACGGCGGCGGGGTGCTGGTCTTCTACCTGCTGCCGCTGATCACCTCGCACACGTTTACGGACCTCGGACACTTCTGCTCCGTGCTGATCGGCCTCTGCTTCTTCCGCTTCGCGCGCGGACGGCCCACCTGGGACCCGGGTCTGCTGTTCCGGGGGTGGCGGGAGCGGCGGGCCGGCGGCTGAACCGGCAGGCGCACGCCATCGGATAGGGGCTTGCAATCGGCCCCTGCCACGAAATGATGTCCAGATGGTTGAAGAACTGATCAGCTCCGACGGCACCACCCCGCGCCGTATCGCCGACGCCTACGTGCAGGCCCTCGCCCGGCTGGACCCGCTGACCGCGGTGTACCTGGGGCTCAACCCCGAGGACGACCGCCTCCCCGACCTGTCCCCGGCCGGAGCCGAGGCGCTCGCCGGACTGGCCCGGCACACCCTCGCCGTGCTCGCCGAGGCGGAGGCGGCCGGCGCCGCCGAGGACGAGGCCGAGCGCCGGTGCGCCCGCCTGCTGCGCGAGCGGCTCACCGCCGAACTCGCCGTCCACGACGCGGGCGAGGGCTTCCGGGCGGTGCGCAACCTCGGTTCGCCGGTGCACAACCTGCGTGACGTCTTCACCCTGATGCCCACCGAGACCGAGCAGCAGTGGGAGGTCCTCGGCCGCCGCCTGGCCCGGGTGCCCGCGGCGCTCGCGCAGTACCGCGAGACGCTCCGCGAGGGCGTCGAGCGCGGCCTGCTCTCCGGCCCCCGCCAGGTCGCCACCGTGGTCGGACAGCTGGGGGAGTGGCTGGAGGGCGAGGAGCCCGGCGGCTGGTTCGGCGGGCTCGCCCGGAAGGCCCCCGAGTCGCTGCGCCCGGGCCTGTCCGAGCACGCCCTCGCCGCCAACGACGCGCTCGGCCGGCTGCGCGAGTGGCTGTCCGACGTCTACGGGCCGGCCGCCGCCGACGCGCCCGACACCGCCGGGCGCGAGCGGTACGGCCGCTGGGTCAGCTACTGGACCGGCGCCGACCTGGACCTGGACGAGGCGTACGCCTGGGCCTGGCAGGAGTTCCACGACCTGCTCGCCCAGATGGAGGCGGAGGCCGAGAAGGTGCTGCCCGGCGCCACCCCGATGGAGGCGATGAAGTGGCTGGAGACCGACGGTCCCGCCATCCGGGGCGCCGAGGCCACCCGTGAGTACCTCCAGGGCCTGATGGACCAGGCGATCAACGACCTCCAGGGCACCCACTTCGACCTGGCCGAGCCGGTCACCCGGGTCGAGTCGATGATCGCCCCGCCCGGCAGCGCGGCCGCGCCGTACTACACCGCGCCCTCGCTGGACTTCACCCGCCCCGGGCGGACCTGGCTGCCGACCCTCGGCCGGGAGGGCTTCCCGGTGTGGGACCTCGTCTCCACCTGGTACCACGAGGGCGTCCCCGGCCACCACCTCCAGCTCGCGCAGTGGAACTACGTCGCCGACCGGCTCTCCACCTACCAGGTCAGCATCGGCGGGGTCAGCGCCAACCTGGAGGGCTGGGCGCTGTACGCCGAGCGCCTGATGGACGAGCTGGGCTACCTCACCGACCCCGGCCACCGGCTCGGCTACCTCAACGCCCAGATGATGCGCGCGCTGCGGGTGATCGTCGACATCGGCATGCACGTCGGCCTGGACTTCCCCGCCGACTCCCCGTACCGGCCCGGCGAGCCGGTGCTGCCGGACGCCGCCCGGGAGTTCTTCGGCCTGTACTGCGGGCTCTCGGCGGAGTTCCTGGACAGCGAGCTGGTCCGCTACCTGGGCATGCCCGGCCAGGCGATCGGCTACAAGCTGGGCGAGCGCGCCTGGCTGCGCGGCCGGGCGGCGGCGCGGGCGGCGCACGAGGCGCGCGGCGAGGAGTTCGACCTCAAGGCGTGGCACATGGCGGCGCTGTCGCAGGGCTCGCTCGGCCTGGACGACCTGGTCGCGGAGCTGGCCGTGCTGTAGCGCCCGGCGTCGGTGCGGCCGCGGGCCCCGGGTGTCACCCGACACCCGGGGCCCGCGTGCGTGGCCCGGGCCTCGTCCTCTGGTCCCGGGACCCTGGTTCATTGGTCCCGAATTGCCATATTTGTCCAGGTTTTTCCTTGCCAATCGGCGCCCCGGGGGTTTGGCTTGAAGGCGACTGCGTGACCTCTCCGACCCTCTGCGGAAGGCTCAACAGTGTCTGCTCAAACTGCCACCGGGCATGCGGCTCACGGGGCGGCGGACAGCCGCCGCTGGTGGGCCCTGGCGGTCATCGCCGTCGCCCAGCTGATGATCGTCCTCGACATCACGATCGTGAACATCGCACTGCCGTCGGCCCAGAAGGACCTCGGCATCTCCGACGCCAACCGCCAGTGGGTGATCACCGCCTACACGCTGGCCTTCGGCGGCCTGCTGCTCCTGGGCGGCCGGCTGGGCGACCTCTTCGGCCGCAAGCGCGTGTTCACCGTCGGTCTGCTCGGCTTCGCCCTCGCCTCCGCGATCGGCGGCGGCGCGTCCGGGCCAACCATGCTGTTCGCGGCCCGCGCCCTCCAGGGCGCCTTCGGCGCACTGCTCGCCCCGTCCGCGCTCGGCCTGCTCTCCACCACCTTCAGCGATCCACGGGAACGCAGCACGGCGTTCGGCATCTTCGGCGCGATCGCCGGCGGCGGCGCCGCGATCGGGCTGCTCCTCGGCGGTCTGCTGACCGAGTACCTGAACTGGCGCTGGTGCCTCTTCGTCAACACCCCGATCGCGATCGCCACGGCCTTCGCCGCGTACTACGTGCTCACCCGTGACCACATCGCCAAGGGCCGCCGGGTCAGACTCGACCTGCCCGGCGCGCTGCTCGGCTGCGGCGGCCTGCTCGCCATCGTGTTCGGCATGTCCGAGGCGGTCAGCCGCGGCTGGGTCGACTGGCTGGTGCTCGGCTCGCTGGCCCTCGGCGCGGCCCTGCTGGCGGTGTTCGTACTGGTCGAGAAGCGGACCGAGCACGCCCTGCTGCCGCTGCACATCGTCGGCGAGCGGAACCGCGGCGGCGCCGCGCTCTCGGTCGGCCTGGCGATGGTCGGCATGTTCGGCCTCTTCCTCTTCCTGACCTACTACCTGCAGGAGATCAAACACTTCTCGCCGGTGATGTCCGGCGTCTCCTTCCTGCCGATGACCGCCGCGATCGTCATCAGCTCGACCGGCTTCGCGGCCCGGCTGATGACCAGGATCCCCTCGCGCAACCTGATCGGCCCCGGCCTGCTGCTGGCCGCGGCCGGCATGGCCTGGCTCACCCAGATGAAGGTGGACAGCCCGTGGGCCGGCATGGTGCTGCCGGCCGAGCTGCTGCTCGGCTTCGGCATGGGCCTGGTCTTCATGCCGTCGATGAGCCTGGCCACCCTCGGCGTCGCCCCGAACGAGGCCGGCGCGGCCTCGGCCACCATCAACTCGGCCCAGCAGGTGGGCGGTTCCTTCGGCACGGCGCTGCTGAACACCATCGCGGCCAGCGCCACCGCGAGCTTCCTGGCCACCAGGGTCGCCTCCGACCCGGCGGTCCGGGCCCAGGGCGCGGTGCACGGGTACGTGATCGCCACCTGGGTGGCGATGGGCATCCTGCTGCTGGCGGCGCTGATCGCGTTCCTGATGATCAACCACCGGCCGGCGCCCGGTGAGGCCACCGGTGCGGGCGGCGGCTCCGCCGCCGGGGCGGCCGACGAGACGCGTGCCGAGGAGGCGGGGGCGCGCGCGAAGGCTGCGGGGGCGCCGACGCCCGGCGAGCGGCAACGAGCCTCCTGATCTTTGCTGCAAGCCCTTGCAGCAGACCTCCGGCGCCTGCTTGACTCCTGGACACCCCCAGGGATCAAGGAGGCGCCGCCGTGTCGCAGTCCGCAGCAGCAGGGCCCGGGTTCGACCTGCTCGTCGTCGGCGGAGCCGGCGTCGACACCATCGTCCGCGTCGACCGGCTGGAGGTACCCGACGGCGACTCGCAGCAGGTCGGCCCGGTCCTCGACTACGTCGCCCACACCGGCAACGGCGTCGCCCTCGGCGCCCACCACCTCGGCCTGCGCACCGCCTTCATCGACTACCTCGGCGAGGACCCGCAGGCCGAGCTGATCCTCGCCGAGTACGCCCGCCAGCGCCTGCCGTTCGCGCACCTGGTCTCGCCGCACGGCACCGCGCGCTCGGTCAACCTGGTCGACGCCGCCGGCCGCCGCTTCTCCTTCCACGACAGCCGCCACCCGGCCGACCTGCGGCTGCCGCCGGCGTTCTACCTGCCCTACCTGGAGAACAGCCGGCACGTCCATCTCTCCATCACCGGCCACAACCGCGACATGTACGCGGACGTCCACCGGCTCGGCCGCACCAGCTCCACCGACCTGCACGACTGGGACGGCGTCAACCCGCACCACCGCGACTACGCCCTCAACTCCGACCTGGTCTTCCTCTCGGTGGCCGGCTGCCGGGGCCGGCACGCCGAGGTGATGCGCGCCGTCCTCGCCGAGGGGCGGGCGGTCGCGGTGGCCGCCACCGCCGGTGCCGAGGGCTGCTACCTGCTCACCCGGGACGAGCCGCTGCTGCACCTGCCGGCCGTCGACCCCGGCCGCCCGGTCGTCGACACCAACGGTGCGGGGGACGCGTTCGTGACCGGCTTCCTGCACGCCTGGCTCCGCGGCCGCCCGCTGCCGGAGTGCGCCCGGGCCGGGTCGGTGGCCGGGGCGTTCGCCTGCACCACCGTCGGGACGCACACCGCGTTCATCACCGAGGACGGGCTCGCCGAGGGCCTGGTGCGTGCCCTGGCCGGCTGACCGGGCCGCCGGCTCCCGGCGGCGGTTTTTCTCATCGGCCTCCCAGGTGGGCGTAACGCCCCTCCCAGCTCACTCCGCCATAGTCGGACCGAACTCGCACCGACACCCAGGGCAGGAGCAGACCAGGTATGGGCCAGCACCGCCGCCGCACGCCCCGACGTCGCCTTCTGGCCCCCACCCTCCTCACCGCGCTCTCGGCGCTCACCATCGCCACGGTGGTGGTGGGAACGCACGGCCTGGCCTCGGAGGCGACGGCGGCGGGCGGCCCCTCGGCGATGGTGCTCTCCCCGGCGGCCCCGCCCCCGCCCCCGACCCCGAGCCCGGCCGCCACCGACCCGGCCACCCCCACGGCCGCCGACCCGGCCGTCGGGCCGCAGACCCCGTCACCGGCCGGGTCGCCCTCGCCCCGGGAGGCCCAGGCGGCGACCTCCGCCGCCACCCCGACGCCGTCCGCGACGTCCGGTGCCATCCCGACGGTCACCCCCGGCACCACCGCCGAGGCCCCGGCCACCCCCGAATCGGCCACGGTGGGCGCCCTGTTCAGCGGCGACGTCGCGGCGGGCGACCACTTCTGCACCGCCAGCGTCCTGCACAGCCCGACCGGCAACCTGCTGCTCACCGCCGCCCACTGCCTGGACAGCACCGACGGCGTCGTCTTCGCCCCCGGCTACCGCAACGGCACCGCCCCGTACGGCACCTGGCGGGTCACCGCCATCCACACCACCACCGGCTGGTCCCGCAGCGGCGACCAGGACGAGGACTTCGCCATCCTGGAGACCGCGGCCGCCGGCGGCCGCCGGATCGAGGACGTGGTCGGTGCCAACACGCTCGGTACGGACGAGCCCTTCGGCACCACCGTCCGCCTCTACGGCTACCCCAGCGGCGGCGACGCCCCGCTGCTCTGCACCAACACCACCGGTCGCCAGAGCACCTACCAGCGCGTCGTCGACTGCCCCGACTACCCGGGCGGCACCAGCGGCGGCCCCTGGATCAGCACCGCCACCGGCCACGTCATAGGTGCCATCGGCGGCTACCAGCAGGGCGGCGACTCCAACGACACGTCCTACAGCGAGTACTTCGACCACACCATCGCCGCCCTCTACGCCGCCGCGGTCGCCGCGGCCTCCTGAGCCGCACCGACCCCGCACCGCCGACCGGCCCGCGACCGTTCCGCTCCCGGACGCCTTCTGGCGCCTCGCGGCCGGCGCGGCGACCCTCACCCCGGCCGACGCGGAGCTGCCCCCGGCCGGCTGGGCGGTCGCCACCACCGGCTGACCGCGGCCGACCCGCGGCGGGCGACCTGGCGGGCGGCCCAACTGTGCGCCCCCGGAACCGTCCTGAGCCGGCCCGGAACATGACGAAGGCCCAGGTTGGCGGCAACTTGCCGCTGACCTGGGCCTCTTCAGCACTTCTTGCGAAGTGCCCCCGGCAGGATTCGAACCTGCGCACCCGCCTCCGGAGGGCGGTGCTCTATCCCCTGAGCTACGGGGGCCTGCTTGGTGTTGTCGTCGCGTTCGCTTCGACGTGGAGAACATTACCAGGCCCGGGGCGTGGTCCGTGCACGGGTTTTGGGAGCGGCGTCCGGGCCGGGGGAGCGGAAGTGCGCAAAGGCCGGACGGGGCGGCGGGGCCGCCGATACCCTCGGTGAGGTGTCGGGAGTGTCCGGGCGGGTCCTCGTGGTGGACGACAGCGAGGTGATCCGCCAGCTGATCAGGGTCAACCTTGAGCTGGAGGGCTTCGAGGTGGTGACCGCCGCCGACGGCGCCGAGTGCCTGGAGGTGGTCCGCCGGGTGAAGCCGGACGTGGTGACGCTGGACGTGGTGATGCCGCGGCTGGACGGTCTGCGGACGGCGGCCCGGCTGCGGGCGGCGCCGGGGACGAGCGGGCTGCCGATCGCGATCGTGAGCGCCTGCACGCCGGCCGACCTGGACCTCGGCGAGGCGGTCGGGGTGGACGGCTACCTCGGCAAGCCCTTCGATCCGGCCGACCTGGTCGCACTGGTGTGGCGGCTGAGGGCGCTGGGCGGCGGCGCGGGGAGCGGCAGCGCGGGCGGATTTCGCTCTCGGCGAACAGATGGGATCGACCGGGGCTGAGCACGGCGGCGGGGCGTCTCAACCGGTAAACCGAGTGGCGGGCGGGTGCCCCGTCTCGCCTACGCTTGGCGTCGTGACCCCCGCAGAGCTTTCCCAGGCAGTCCAGGCCGCAGTGAGCGCCGCCGTCGAGGCGGGCGAGCTGACCGTCGCCGTGCCCGAGCACGTGACGATCGAGCGGCCCAAGAACAGGGACCACGGCGACTACGCGACGAACGTGGCCCTCCAGCTCGCGAAGCCGGCCGGCAGGCCGCCGCGAGCCGTGGCCGACCTGGTGGCCGCCCGTCTGCGCGAGCTGCCCGGGGTCTCCAAGGTCGACATCGCAGGGCCGGGCTTCCTGAACATCACCCTGGACACCGCCACCCAGGGCGCGCTGGCGCGCACCATCGTCGAGGCGGGCGCCGAGTACGGGCGCAACGAGGCGCTCAAGGGCCTGAAGATCAACCTGGAGTTCGTCTCCGCCAACCCGACCGGCCCGATCCACATCGGCGGCGTCCGCTGGGCCGCCGTCGGCGACTCGCTGGCGCGCGTGCTGCGGGCCTCCGGCGCCGACGTCACCACCGAGTACTACCTCAACGACGCGGGCGTGCAGATCTCCAAGTTCGCCGGTTCGCTGAAGGCCGCCGCCAACGGGCAGCCGGTCCCCGCCGACGGCTACGTCGGCGAGTACATCGTCGACATCGCCAAGGCGATCGTGGACGGCGTCCCGGGCGTGCTCGACCTGACCGGGGACGAGCAGCTCCAGGTCTTCCGCGCCGAGGGCCTCAAGCTCATGGTGGCCGAGATCCAGCGCTCGATGGAGGAGTTCGGCACCCACTTCGACGTCTGGTTCTCGGAGAAGTCGCTGCACGACTCCGGCGCCGTCGAGAAGGCCATCGACCGGCTGCGCGAGCAGGGCCACGTCTTCGACCAGGACGGCGCCATCTGGCTGCGCACCACCGAGTTCGGCGACGACAAGGACCGCGTCCTGATCAAGGCCGACGGCGAGACGACGTACTTCGCCGCCGACGCCGCGTACTACCTGTCGAAGCGGGACCGCGGCTCCGAGGTCTCGGTCTACATGCTGGGCGCGGACCACCACGGCTACGTCAACCGCCTGAAGGCCATCGCGGCCTGCGCGGGCGACGACATGGACCGCAACATCGAGGTCAAGATCGGCCAGTTCGTGAAGATGCTTCGCGACGGCGAAGAGGTCCGCATGTCCAAGCGGGCCGGCAACATCATCACGATCGACGACGTCGTCGACTGGATCGGCGTGGACGCCGCCCGCTACACGCTGGCGCGCTCCTCCACCGACTCCACCATCACGCTCGACATCAACGTGCTGACCAGCCAGACCAACGAGAACCCGGTCTTCTACGTCCAGTACGCGCACGCCCGGATGAGCTCCGTCCAGCGCAAGGCCGCCGGTCTCGGCATCACCAAGTCCCAGGACTTCAAACCGGAGCTGCTCGCCACCGAGTGGGAGTCCGACCTGCTCGGCCAGCTCGGCGAGTTCCCGCGGGTGCTGGCCAAGGCCGGCGAGCTGCGGGAGCCGCACCACGTCGCGCGGTACCTGGAGGACGTCGCGCGCGACTACCACCGGTTCTACGACAACTGCCAGATCCTGCCGAAGGGCGACGAGGAGGTCACCGACCTCACGCACGCCCGTCTCTGGCTCGCCGACGCGACGCGCACGGTGATCGCCAACGGCCTCACGCTCCTGGGCGTGACGGCGCCCGAGCGGATGTAGCACCACCCCCAAGCGCACAGCGGGGGGCGGCGGACGGTCAACGGGGACCGTCGCCGCCCCTCGCCATAGGTCTAGGAAGTACGAGAAGACATGAGTCGCTCCGCACACCCCGCAGGCCCCCGCCACGGCGACGTGCTGCCCGAGGGTCACTACCAGGCCCCGCCGGCCGACCTGAACGCGCTCGACCCGAAGGTGTGGTCCGAGACCGTCACCCGCGGCGCCGACGGCGTCGTCACCGTCGGCGGCATCGACGTCAACCGTCTCGCCGCCGAGTTCGGCACCCCGGCCTACGTCATGGACGAGGCCGACTTCCGCTCCCGGGCCCGTGCCTGGCGGGACGCCTTCGGCACCGGCGCGGACGTGTACTACGCGGGCAAGGCGTTTCTCTCCAAGGCGGTCGTGCGCTGGCTGCACGAGGAGGGCCTGAACGTCGACGTGTGCAGCGGCGGCGAGCTGCACGTCGCGCTGGCCGCCGGGATGCCCGCCGAGCGGATCGCGCTGCACGGCAACAACAAGTCCGTCCACGAGCTGGAGCAGGCCGTGAAGGCGGGCGTCGGGCACATCGTGGTCGACTCCTACGAGGAGATCGAGCGCCTCGCCGCGATCGCCGGCCGGCAGGGCGTCCGCCAGCCGGTGCTGATCCGGATCACCGTCGGCGTCGAGGCGCACACCCACGAGTTCATCGCCACCGCGCACGAGGACCAGAAGTTCGGCCTCTCGCTGAGCGGAGGCGCGGCGGCCGAGGCCGTGCGCCGGGTGCTCGCCCACGACGGGACCCTGGAGCTGCGCGGCATCCACTCGCACATCGGCTCGCAGATCTTCGACACGGCCGGCTTCGAGGTCGCCGCCCGCCGGGTGGTCGGCCTGCTGGCGGAGATCCGGGACGAGTACGGCGTCGAGCTGCCCGAGATCGACCTCGGCGGCGGCCTCGGCATCGCCTACACCAGCGAGGACGACCCGCGCGAGCCGTCCGAGATCGCCGCCGCGCTGGCCGACATCGTCCGCCGTGAGTGCGCCGCCGCGAACCTGAACGCCCCCCGGCTGAGCGTCGAGCCCGGCCGCGCGATCGTCGGCCCGACCGCCTTCACGCTGTACGAGGTCGGCACCGTCAAGCCGCTGGAGGGCCTGCGCACCTACGTCAGCGTGGACGGCGGCATGTCCGACAACATCCGGACGGCGCTCTACGACGCCGAGTACTCGGTGGCCCTGGTGTCGCGCGCCAGCGACGCCGGGCCGATGCTGGTCCGCGTGGTGGGCAAGCACTGCGAGTCCGGCGACATCGTGGTGCGGGACGCCTTCCTGCCCGCCGACCTGGCCCCGGGCGACCTGATCGCGGTGCCGGCCACCGGCGCCTACTGCCGCTCGATGGCCAGCAACTACAACCACGCCCTCAAGCCCCCCGTGCTGGCCGTCGGGGACGGCGCGGCCCGGGTGATCGTCCGGCGCGAGACGGAGGAGGATCTCCTGCGTCTCGATATCGGATGACGAAATTCTCGTCTCAGATCATGGAACGACCGTAGATCCGTACGGAAAGTCCCGGAGACTGGTACAGACCGAAGTTCCGGCGGACCCCCGAAATCCCGCCGGAATACCGAAGCAGGACGAATGCAGAGCGGAGTCGGATGATGCGTACGCGGCCGCTGAAGGTGGCGTTGCTGGGCTGTGGTGTGGTGGGCTCCGAGGTGGCGCGCATCATGACGACGGACGCCGCCGACCTCGCCGCGCGCATCGGCGCGCCGGTCGAGCTCGTCGGCATCGCGGTCCGCCGGGCGGGCCGGACCCGCCCGGGAGTGCCCGATCACCTGGTCACCACCGATGCCGAGGCCCTGGTCAACCGGGGCGACATCGACGTGGTGATCGAGGTGGTGGGCGGCATCGAGCCGTCCAAACACCTCCTCCTGTCGGCGTTCAAGCAGGGCGCCTCGGTGGTCAGCGCCAACAAGGCGCTGCTCGCCCAGGACGGCACCGAGCTCCACGCGGCGGCCGCCGAGGCCGGCGTGGACCTCTACTACGAGGCCGCGGTGGCCGGCGCGATCCCGCTGCTGCGCCCGCTGCGCGAGTCCCTCGCGGGGGACAAGGTCAACCGGGTGCTGGGCATCGTGAACGGCACCACCAACTTCATCCTCGACAAGATGGACACCACCGGCGCCGGCTATTCGGAGGCGCTGGAGGAGGCCACCGCGCTCGGCTACGCCGAGGCGGACCCGACGGCCGACGTCGAGGGCTTCGACGCCGCCGCCAAGGCCGCGATCCTGGCCGGGATCGCCTTCCACACCAAGGTGACCGCGGCGGACGTCTACCGCGAGGGCATCACCGAGGTGACCGCCGCCGACATCGCCTCCGCGAAGGAGATGGGCTGCGTCGTCAAGCTGCTCGCGATCTGCGAGCGGGCGGCCGACGGCGCGTCCGTCACCGCGCGGGTGCACCCGGCGATGATCCCGCTGTCGCACCCGCTGGCGTCCGTCCGCGAGGCGTACAACGCGGTGTTCGTCGAGGCCGAGGCGGCCGGCCGCCTGATGTTCTACGGCCCGGGCGCGGGCGGCTCGCCGACCGCCTCGGCGGTGCTCGGCGACCTGGTCGCGGTCTGCCGCAACAAGCTGGCCGGCGCCACCGGCCCCGGTGACTCCGTGTACACGCAGCTGCCGGCCAAGCCGATGGACGAGGTCGTCACCCGGTACCACGTCAGCCTGGACGTGGACGACCGCGCGGGCGTGCTCGCGCAGGTGGCGTCCGTCTTCGCCGAGCACGGGGTCTCCATCGACACCGTGCGCCAGCAGGGCCGCGACGGCGACGCCTCGCTCGTCGTGGTCACCCACCGTGCCACCGACGCCGCCCTGTCGGCGACGGTCGACAAGCTCCGCGCGCTCGACAGCGTGCGGGACGTGGCCAGCATCATGCGGGTTGAAGGGGAGTAGGAACAGCCATGAACGCCGTGATCGCCAGAGGCGCGCACACCCACCAGTGGCGCGGCCTGATCGAGGAGTACCGCGACCGCCTGCCGGTCACCGACTCCACTCCCGTGGTCACCCTGCTGGAGGGCGGCACGCCGCTCGTCCCCGCCCGGGTGCTCTCCGAGCGCACCGGCTGCGAGGTCTACCTCAAGGTCGAGGGCGCCAACCCGACCGGGTCCTTCAAGGACCGCGGCATGACGATGGCCATCTCCAAGGCGAAGGAGGACGGCGCCCAGGCCGTCATCTGCGCCTCCACCGGCAACACCTCGGCCTCCGCCGCCGCTTACGCGGTGCGCGCCGGCATGGTGTCGGCGGTGCTGGTCCCGCAGGGCAAGATCGCGCTCGGCAAGATGGGCCAGGCGCTGGTCCACGGCGCCAAGATCCTTCAGGTGGACGGGAACTTCGACGACTGCCTCACCCTTGCGCGTGAACTGTCCGAGAAGTACCCGGTGGCGCTGGTCAACTCGGTGAACCCGGTCCGGATCGAGGGACAGAAGACCGCGGCCTTCGAGATCGTGGACATGCTCGGCGACGCGCCCGACATCCACGTCCTCCCGGTGGGCAACGCGGGCAACATCACCGCGTACTGGAAGGGTTACCGCGAATACGCCACCGACGGGCTGGCCGCCCGCACCCCGCGGATGTGGGGCTTCCAGGCCGCCGGCTCGGCCCCGATCGTGGACGGTGCGCCGGTGCTCAAGCCGCAGACCATCGCCACCGCGATCCGGATCGGCAACCCGGCCTCCTGGGACTTCGCGCTCGCCGCACGGGACGAATCGGGCGGTCTCATCGACAAGGTGACGGATCGTCAGATTCTGTCCGCCTACCGGCTGTTGGCCGCGCAGGAGGGCGTCTTCGTGGAGCCCGCCTCGGCCGCTTCGGTGGCCGGCCTGCTGGCCAAGGCGGAGGCCGGCCTGGTCGACCCGGGCCAGCGGATCGTCTGCACCGTGACCGGCAACGGCCTCAAGGACCCGGACTGGGCCGTGGCCGGCGCGCCGCAGCCCCAGGTGGTCCCGATCGACGCGGAGGCCGCCGCCCGCCGCCTCGGCCTGCTGGACTGAGCCGGGTCACCCCGTGACCGGTGCCCGGGCCGACCCTTTCGGGGGTCGGCCCGCCGCCGTTCTCGGCTGACACTTTTGTGTCAATTCCAGCGTGCATTCCGGTGCCATTCCGGCATGCATTCCGGCCAGAAACGGCAACACACCAGATCGAAGGCCCACGGGGTGTACCACTGTGGAACCTCTCTTCGATACTCTGGGTTCGGCCGTGTGGCACATGCCCCGGGTCCGGCCCGTCTGCGGGCCGCGCCGACGACTGTGACCGCCCGCCCCGGCCGGGGCCCGCGGCCCATCCCCACCCTCGCGCCGACGCGCTTCGCGCCGCCCGATTTCCCCAGGAGAGTCCACCGCATGGCCGGTCCTGCGTTCCGTGCCGCCGCCGTCCGGGTCCGGGTTCCCGCGACCAGCGCCAACCTCGGCCCCGGCTTCGACGCCTTCGGACTCGCCCTGGGTCTGTACGACGACGTGGTCGTCCGGGTCGCCGACTCCGGGCTCTCCGTCGACATCGCCGGCGAGGGTGCCGACACCCTGGCCCGTGACGAGCGCCACCTGGTGGTCCGCTCGATGCGCGCCGCCTTCGACCGCCTCGGCGGCCAGCCACGCGGCCTCGAAGTGGTGTGCGCCAACCGGATACCGCACGGCCGTGGCCTGGGCTCCTCGTCCGCCGCGATCTGCGCCGGCATCGTGGCCGCCCGCGCCGTCACCATCGGCGGCCCGTCCGCGCTGGACGACGAGGCGCTGCTGGCCCTCGCCTCCGAGCTGGAGGGCCACCCCGACAACGTCGCGGCCTGCCTGCGGGGCAACTTCACGGTGGCCTGGACCGACGAGGAGTCCGCCAGGGCCGTGACCCTGGAGCCGTCCGCGCAGGTCGTCCCGGTGGTGTTCATCCCGTCCACCGAGGTGCTCACCGAGACCGCCCGCGGTCTGCTGCCCAGGACCGTCCCGCTGGCCGACGCCGCCGTCAACGCGGGCCGCGCCGCGCTGATGGTGGAGGCCCTGACCCGGCGGCCCGAGCTGCTGCTCGCCGCCACCGAGGACCGGCTGCACCAGGACTACCGGGCCTCCGCGATGCCGGACAGCGCCGCGCTGGTGGGGGCGTTGCGCGCGGAGGGCGTCCCGGCGGTGATCTCCGGGGCCGGTCCGACCGTGCTGGCGCTCACCGACGAGGCGGGTGCCGACAAGGTGCTGGCCTTCGCCGGCGACCACGGCCACGGTGGCCCGGTGTTCGCCGCGCACCGGCTGGAGCTCGACCGGGCCGGGGCCACGGTGCTCCCGCTCGACGTCTGAGCACCACGTCGGAGCACGTCCGACGGCCCGGACCGGCGCCGACCGGAGCCGGGTTGTCCGGACACGATTGGCAAGCGCAAGGCTGGGGAATGTCTGAGGGGGTCGGTAGTGTTAACCTCATTGCTGCACCAGGTGCCCTCCGGGGCTCGGTGCGCCGCGTCCCGATCCCAGCACTCCGCTCGCGCGGAGTCCCGGCGATGTACGGGGCGACGATTCTCCGGGAGCCCACCGCAGCGCGTACGCAGCCTGCCTGCGCAACTTGCGGTCGCATCCCGAAGCCGTGACGGCACCTGACTCCCACCCGCAGCCTCCAACCCGAGGCCAGGACGGGCGGAGCGCGGGCCACCGTCACGCGACGGGGGCCCGGGATTCACAGGCAGCGCGGGGTCGGCACGCGACCGTCCCATCGCGCCACTCAGCACCACCGTGCTTCATGCACCGCACCTCGCAGCTCTCCTCCGACTGGCTACCGCCATCCGGGGGATCACCGCCTCGGACCGACGCAGTCGAGCGTTGGTCAGGACAGCACAACCGGTCGCCGAGCCAGACAGGCCGACGTCCGCTCCAGGGAAGGACCCTTAGTGAGCGACACCACCGATCTGATGGGCGCGCGCCCGGACGCCGAGGCGTCGGACGCAGCCGCCGCCCCCGCGGCCCCGGCCCGGCGCCGTCGCACCGCCGCCGCGGGCCTCGACGGGCTCGTCCTGGCCGAGCTCCAGAAGCTCGCCTCGACGCTGGGGATCAGCGGCACGGGACGCCTGCGCAAGAGCCAGCTGATCGAGGCCATCAAGGAGAAGAGCGGCGGGGACCCGCTGCTCGCCGCCGGCGCCACCACGACCGCCCCGGCGACCAAGCGTGCCGCCGCCAAGGCGGACACCGCCGCGCCGGCCGAGAAGCCCGCCCGCCGCACCAAGGCCGCGCAGGCCGAGGCCCCGGCCGCCGCCGAGGCCCAGATCGAGATCCCGGTCCAGGCCGCCGCCGAGACCGCCGCGCCGGCCCGTGCCGAGCGCACCCGCCGTCGTGCCACCTCGGCCGCCGGCGCCCCGACCGCCGAGGCCGCCGCCGAGGCGCCCGCCGCGGTCGTCACCGAGGCCAAGCAGGCCGAGGCCCGCCCGGCCGAGACCCGCGCCTTCGAGGGCCGGGAGGAGGGCCGCACCGAGACCCGCCGCGACCGCCGGGACCGCCGCGACCGCCGCGAGGGCGGCGAGCGCGAGGGCCGCCAGGAGGCCGGCGAGGCCCAGGCCGGCCAGGACGCCGAGAGCCGCGAGTCGCGCCGCGACCGCCGCAACCGCCGGGACCGTGCCGACCGCACCGACCGTGCCGACCGCCAGGGCGGCCAGCAGCAGACCGCCCAGGGCGACGGCCAGCAGAACCGCCAGGGCGGCCAGCAGGTCCAGCCGCAGGCGCAGCAGGGCGGTTACGACGACGACGAGTTCGGCGACGGCCGGCGCGGCCGCCGCGGCCGCTACCGCGACCGCCGGGGCCGTGGGCGTCGTGAGGGCTTCGAGGTCGGCCCCGCCGAGCCGCAGGTCGGCGACGACGATGTGCTGATCCCCGTCGCGGGCATCCTCGACATCCTCGACAACTACGCGTTCGTGCGCACCTCCGGCTACCTGCCGGGCCAGAACGACGTCTACGTCTCGCTCGCCCAGGTCCGCAAGAACGGCCTGCGCAAGGGTGACGCCATCACCGGTGCGGTGCGCCAGCCGCGCGACGGCGAGCGCCGCGAGAAGTTCAACGCCATGGTGCGGCTGGACTCGGTCAACGGCATGGACCCGGAGAGCGGCCGCGGCCGCCCCGAGTTCAACAAGCTGACCCCGCTCTACCCGCAGGAGCGGCTCCGTCTGGAGACCGACCCGGGCGTGCTGACCACCCGGATCATCGACCTGGTGTCGCCGATCGGCAAGGGCCAGCGCGGTCTGATCGTCGCGCCGCCGAAGACCGGCAAGACGATGGTGCTGCAGGCGGTCGCCAACGCGATCACCCACAACAACCCCGAGTGCCACCTGATGGTCGTCCTGGTCGACGAGCGTCCGGAGGAGGTCACCGACATGCAGCGGTCGGTGAAGGGCGAGGTCATCTCCTCGACCTTCGACCGCCCGGCCGAGGACCACACCACGGTCGCGGAGCTGGCCATCGAGCGCGCCAAGCGCCTGGTGGAGCTGGGCCACGACGTGGTGATCCTGCTGGACTCGATCACCCGCCTCGGCCGCGCCTACAACCTGGCGGCGCCGGCCTCCGGCCGCATCCTGTCCGGTGGTGTCGACTCGACCGCGCTGTACCCGCCGAAGAAGTTCTTCGGTGCCGCGCGCAACATCGAGAACGGCGGCTCGCTGACCATCCTGGCCACCGCGCTGGTCGAGACCGGCTCGCGGATGGACGAGGTGATCTTCGAGGAGTTCAAGGGCACCGGCAACATGGAGCTCAAGCTCGACCGGAAGCTCTCGGACAAGCGCATCTTCCCGGCCGTCGACGTCGACGCCTCCAGCACCCGCAAGGAGGAGATCCTGCTGGGCAGCGAGGAGTTGGCCATCGTCTGGAAGCTCCGCCGGGTGCTGCACGCGCTCGACTCGCAGCAGGCGATCGAGCTGCTGCTGGACAAGATGAAGCAGACCAAGTCCAACGCCGAGTTCCTGATGCAGATCGCCAAGACGACCCCCGGGTCCGGCGACTGACCGTCAACGGCTGAAGCACCAGCACGGAACCCCGGTTCGCGCGAGCGGACCGGGGTTCCGTGCGTTGTTCCAGAGTCGGGACACAATGACCCCTTTGGAT
This sequence comes from Streptomyces sp. CB01881, assembly GCF_002953255.1. GTDB lineage: Bacteria > Actinomycetota > Actinomycetes > Streptomycetales > Streptomycetaceae > Kitasatospora. Next base: position 5,510,384 of record NZ_CP026498.1, on the reverse strand, counting down.
CATGTTGTCCGATTTACTCTGGACCGTATGGCTGAGCACAAGCGTGTCCTGAGCCGCCGCCGCAAGGTCCTGCGGGTGGCCGCGTGCGCGTTCGCCGCGCTCGTCGTCCTCGGTGCCGGGGCGGCCGGCTACGCGTACTTCAAGCTCAACGGCAACATCAAGAGCGTCGACATCGACGCCCGGCTGGGCACCGCCCGCCCGCCGTCCGCCACCGACGGCTCGTTCAACGTCCTGGTGCTCGGCTCGGACTCGCGGGCCGGGGGGAACGGCGACCTGGCCGGCGGCGACACCGGCGACACCGCCCGCTCGGACACCGCCATGGTGGTGCACGTCAGCCAGGACCACTCGCGGGCCGAGGTGGTCTCGATACCCCGGGACACCCTGGTCGCCCGGCCCGACTGCACCGACCGGAACGGCAAGGCCGCCCCCGGGGTCAGGCGCGCGATGTACAACAGCGCGTACGAGACCGGTGGCGCCGCGTGCGCGGTCAAGACCACGGAGCAGCTCACCGGGCTGCGGATGGACCACTACGTCGAGATCGACTTCGCCGGCTTCGCCCGGGTCGTGGACGCGATGGGCGGGGCCACCGTGACCACCACGGTCCCCATCCACGACCAGGACAGCGGGCTGGACCTGGCGGCCGGCGAGCACCACCTCGACGGCAGGCAGGCGCTGGCCTTCGTCCGCACCCGGCACGGCGTCGGCGACGGCAGCGACCTCGGCCGGATCGAGCTGCAGAAGCAGATGGTGCGGTCGCTGCTCCAGCAGGCCGGCGGGCTCGGGCTCTTCTCCAACCCGGTCAAGCTCTGGTCGATCGGCGACACGCTGACCCGCTCCATCACCACCGACTCGGCGCTGGCCTCGGTGAACTCCCTGGTGGGGCTGGCCCAGGAGCTCAAGGGGATCGGCCCGGACCAGCTGTCCATGGTCACCCTGCCGGTGGCGGCGGCCCCCGGCGACCCCAACCGGGTGGTCGCGCAGCAGCCGCAGGCGGACCAGCTCTGGGCGGCCCTGAAGGCCGACCAGGCGCTCCCGCAGGCCGTGGTGGCGGCCCAGCCCGGGAACCCCGCCCAGGCGACCCCCACGGCCCCCGCGAAGGCCCCGGTGACCGGCCCGGCGGGCACCGCCAAGCCCTCGGCACGGGCGACCGCGCCCCGCTGAGTCCGGGCCCGGAATATCCCGGAACGCCACCCGGTTTGGGAAGAAGCGGCTGGTCCTGGCAGACTGGTCCGTCGGTCCCGGTTCACGTGCGGCACTCCAGTCGCCGACCCGGTGCCCTCCCGAACACTAGGAGAACCCCTTGAAGCCCAACGTTCACCCCGAGTACGTGGTCACCCGTGTGACCTGCACCTGCGGCAACGAGTTCACCACCCGCTCGACCGAGACCAGTGGCGAGATCCGCGCCGAGGTCTGCTCGCAGTGCCACCCGTTCTACACCGGCAAGCAGAAGATCCTCGACACCGGTGGCCGCGTGGCCCGCTTCGAGGCCCGCTTCGGCAAGCAGCACAGCGCGAAGGCCTAGCGCTCCCTCGGCGCCGGTTCCCGGCGCCCCCGTACTCGTTCCGGGGGCGTTGGGGACCGGCGCCGTTCGCGTCCCACGGCGCACGAGCGCCCCGCGACCCCCACCACCGCAACCCACGGGAAGAAGGCCACCCATGTTCGAGGCAGTCGAAGAGCTCCTCGTCGAGCACGCCGACCTCGAAACGAGGCTGGCCGACCCGTCCGTCCACGCCGACCAGGCCAACGCGCGCAAGCTGGCCAAGCGGTACGCCGAGCTGACCCCGATCACCCGGGTTTACCGGGCCTGGAAGCAGGCCGGCGAGGACATCGAGGCCGCCCGCGAACTCGCCGCCGAGGAGCCGGAGTTCCTCGCCGAGGTGAAGGACTCCGAGGCCCGCCGCGAGGAGCTGACGGAGGAGCTGCGGCTGCTGCTCGTCCCGCGCGACCCGAGCGACGAGAAGGACGTCATCCTGGAGATCAAGGCGGGCGAGGGCGGCGAGGAGTCCGCGCTGTTCGCCGGTGACCTGCTCCGGATGTACCTGCGCTTCGCCGAGCGGATCGGCTGGAAGACCGAGATCATCGACTCCAACGAGTCCGACCTCGGCGGGTACAAGGACGTGTCGGTGGCCGTGAAGACCAAGGGCGCTCGGACCAACCCCGACGGCTCGCCCGCCCAGGGCGTCTGGGCGCGGCTGAAGTACGAGGGCGGCGTGCACCGCGTGCAGCGCGTCCCCGCCACCGAGTCGCAGGGCCGCATCCACACCTCCGCGGCGGGCGTGCTGGTCACCCCCGAGGCGGAGGAGGTCGAGGTCGAGATCGTCGCCAACGACCTGCGGATCGACGTCTACCGCTCGTCCGGCCCCGGCGGCCAGTCGGTCAACACCACCGACTCCGCGGTCCGGATCACCCATTTGCCGACCGGTATCGTGGCGTCCTGCCAGAACGAGAAGAGCCAGCTCCAGAACAAGGAGCAGGCGATGCGCATCCTGCGTTCGCGGCTGCTGGCCGCCGCGCAGGAGGAGGCCGAGCGGGAGGCCTCGGACGCGCGCCGCAGCCAGGTCCGCACCGTGGACCGCTCCGAGCGGATCCGCACGTACAACTACCCCGAGAACCGCATCTCGGACCACCGCACGGGCTTCAAGTCGTACAACCTGGACCAGGTCCTGGACGGCGACCTGAACGCGGTGATCCAGTCCTGCGTGGACGCCGACGCGGCCGCCAAGCTCGCGGCGGCCCAGCAGAACTGAGACCGGCGTCCGGGCCCCGGACGCACCAGAGAAGCCGCAGCGCAGAAACAAGAGGTCGTACGTGAACCTGCTGCTCGCCGAGGTGGCCCAGGCCACCCAGCGGTTGGCCGCGGCCGGTGTGCCGTCGCCGCGCTTCGACGCGGAGGAGCTCGCCGCACACGTCCACAACGTCAAGCGCAGCCAGCTGCACACGGTCAAGGACGCGGACTTCGACGCCCGCTACTGGGAGGCCGTCTCCCGCCGCGAGGCACGCGAGCCGCTCCAGCACATCACCGGCCGGGCGTTCTTCCGCTACCTGGAGCTGGAGGTCGGCCCCGGGGTCTTCGTGCCCCGCCCGGAGACCGAGACGGTCGTCGAGTGGGCCATAGACGCCGTCCGTGACATGGACGTCGCCGAGCCGCTGGTGGTCGACCTCTGCTCCGGCTCCGGCGCCATCGCGCTGGCCCTCGCCCAGGAGCTGCCGCGCTCCACCGTGCACGCCTTCGAGCTGGACGAGGGGGCGCTGCAGTACACCCGGCGCAACATCGAGGCCAGCTCCGACCGCGCCCGGGTCACCCTGCACGCCGGTGACGCCACCAAGGCCTTCGCCGACGACCGCTCCTGGGACGGCCGCTTCGACCTGGTGATCTCCAACCCGCCGTACATCCCGCTCACCGAGTGGGAGTACGTGGCGCCGGAGGCCCGCGACCACGACCCGCAGATGTCGCTGTTCTCCGGCGAGGACGGGCTGGACACCATCCGCGGCATCGAGCGGGTCGCCGCCCGCCTGCTGCGCCCGGGCGGCGCCGTGGTGATCGAGCACGCCGACACCCAGGGCGGCCAGGTGCCGTGGATCTTCAACGAGGAAGGCGGCTGGACGGACGCCGCCGACCACCGCGACCTGAACAACCGGCCGCGCTTCACAACGGCCCGAAGGGCGTCGTTGTGACCATTCAGCACGGCACGACGGCCCGGAAGGCCTCGTCGTGACCATCCAGCGCACGACGACCCGCAGGGCGTCGCTGTGAACGTGCCCGCCCACGTGTTGAGCCATCTCGGAAGGGGACCGCACCGATGAGCCGCCGCTACGACTGTGCCGATGCCGGGGACCGCGCCACCGGCCTGCGCGAGGCCGCCTCGGCCATCCGCCGGGGTGAACTCGTCGTGCTGCCCACCGACACCCTCTACGGGGTCGGCGCGGACGCCTTCTCGCCGGAGGCCGTCGCCGCCCTGCTGGCCGCCAAGGGCCGCGGCCGCAACATGCCCTCGCCGGTCCTGGTCGGCTCGCCGACCACCCTGCACGGCCTGGTCACCGACTTCTCCGAGCAGGCCTGGGAGCTCGTCGACGCCTTCTGGCCCGGAGGTCTCACCCTGGTCGCCCGGCACCAGCCCTCGCTGCGCTGGGACCTCGGCGAGACCCGCGGCACCGTCGCCGTCCGGATGCCGCTGCACCCGGTCGCGATCGAGCTGCTGAACACCACCGGCCCGCTCGCCGTCTCCAGCGCCAACAAGACCGGCGGCCCGTCGCCGTCCACCTGCGACGAGGCCGAGCAGCAGCTCGGCGACGCCATCTCGGTCTACCTGGACGGCGGCACGGCCGACCACGCCACCGCCTCCTCCATCGTCGACGTCACGGGCAAGGTCCCGGTCCTGCTGCGGGCCGGCGCGATCAGCGCCGAGCAGCTGAGGGAGGTCGTCCCCGACCTGGAGGCCGGCAGTTGACGGCCGCCTCCCTCCATGCCGGGCCCGGCATATCGCCGTACCTGAGCGTGGGTCCCAGGCCGCTGGACCACTTCCGGATCCTGTTCGTCTGCACGGGGAACATCTGCCGCTCGCCGATCGCCGAGCGGCTCACCCGGCGTGAGCTGGACACCCGGCTCAGCCCCCGGGTGGCCGGGCGCATCCTCGTGGAGAGCGCCGGCACCTGGGGCCACGTCGGCGCGCCGATGGAGGAGCACGCCGCCACGGTGCTGGACGAGTACGGCGCCGACAGCGGCGGCTTCGTCGGCCGCGAGCTGCTGGACGAGCACGTGGTCGAGGCCGACCTGGTGCTCACCGCCACCCTGGACCACCGCGCCCAGGTGATCTCGATGGGCCACGAGGCCGGGCTGCGCACCTTCACCCTGAAGGAGTTCACCCGCCTGGTCCGGACGATAGACCCGGGCACCCTGCCCGACCCGCGCCGCGGCGCGGACGTCACCGAGCGTGCCCGCGCCCTGGTCCGGGCCGCCGCCGCACTGCGCGGCTGGCTGCTCGCCTCCAGCCCGGAGTCGGACGAGGTGCACGACCCGTACGGCGCGCCGATCGGCATGTTCCGCAACTGCGGCGAGGAGATATTCCACGCGGTGGACCCGGTGGTCACCGCGCTCACCGGCGTGCCCGCGCGCACCTGACCGCGGCACCGGCGCGCGCTCCTGCCGCCGGGCCTGACCGCGGCACCGGCGCGCGCTCCGGACACAGGGTCTGACGGCGCATCCGGACGCCCTTCCGGCGCAGCGGACGCCCGCCCGGGTGCACCACCCCCGCGTCGGCAGGACGGCCGCGATCCCCCGACCTACGCTGGAGGGATCCACCCGACGCGCCCCGGGAGCCCCGCCATGACCGTCGCCGATGCCGTGACCGGATCCTTCGAGACGACGGGGCGCCGGTGGGCGTCCGAGGCGTTGCGACGGGCCGACCCGCAGCTGGCCGACCTGCTCGCCGCCGAGGCCGAGCGGCGGGCCGAGAGCGTCCAGCTGCTGGCGGGGGAGAACCTCACAGGCCCCGCCGTGCTGGCCGCCCTCACCGGCCCGCTGATCGACAAGTACGCCGAGGGCTACCCCGGCCGGCGGCACCACACCGGCTGCGCGCTGGCGGACGCCGCCGAGCTGCTTGCGGTCGACCGGGCCCGTGAGCTCTTCGCCGCCCCGCACGCCAACGTCCAGCCCCGGTCGGCCACTTCGGCGATGCTGGCGACGTACGCGGCGCTGCTGCGGCCGGGCGACGTGGTGCTGGCGATGTCGCTGGAGCACGGCGGCCACCTGAGCTGCGGCTCGCGTGCCAACTTCTCCGGACGCTGGTTCGACTTCGTCGGCTACGGGGTGCGCCGCGAGGACGGACTGATCGATCTCGACCAGGTCCGCGCGCTCGCGCGCGAGCACCGCCCGAAGGCCATCGTGGCCGGCTCCATCTCCTACCCCCGGCACCCGGACTGGGCCGCCTTCCGGGAGATCGCCGACGAGGTGGACGCCTACCTGATCGCCTCCGCGGCGCAGACCACCGGCCTGGTCGCGGCGGGCGTCGCGCCCTCGCCGGTGCCGTACGCGGACGTCACCGTGGCCGCCACCCACAAGCTGCTCCGCGGCCCGCGCGGCGGCCTGCTGCTCTGCACCACCGAGCTGGCCGAGCGGATCGACCGGGCGGTCTTCCCGTTCAGCCAGGGCGGCGCCGCGATGAACGAGGTGGCCGGCAAGGCCGTCGCGCTCGCCGAGGCGGCCACCCCCGGGTACCGCGCTTACGCCCACCGCACCGTCGCGGGGGCGCGCGTCCTGGCAGCAGGGCTCGCGGAGGCCGGTATGCGCCCACTGACGGGCGGCACCGACACCCACCTGGTCACCGCCGACGTCGGCCCGCTGGGGGTCAGCGGCGCCGAGGCCGAGCGCCGCTGCACCGTCGCCGGACTGATGCTCGGCAAGTGCGCCCTGCCGTACGACCCCGCACCGCCCTCCGAGGCCTCCGGGATCCGGCTCGGCACCGGGACGGTCACCTCGCAGGGCATGGGTGAGGCCGAGCTGACCGAGATCGCCGGGCTGATCGGCCGCCTGCTCGCAGAGGGCGCGGACGTACGGATCGGCGAGCGGGTCCGGGAGCTCGCCCGGGCCTTCGCCGACCGCCGGTAGCCGGGGGTGTCGGGGTCACCTCCCCGGTAGGGCGAACCGCGATGCACGTCCCGGGCGTCCGACTCAATAAGGTGTGTGCCGTGGCGACGCACCTCGATACCCGGACAGGCACGGGAGTACCTTCGGTACCGACCCGTCGGACAGTGACGCAGGAGGCCAGTGGTGCGTGAGTATCTGCTGGTGCTGTTCTGCACCGCGGCCGTCACCTACCTGCTGACCGGCCCGGTTCGGAAGTTCGCCATCGCGGCCGGCGCGATGCCGCCGGTCCGCGCCCGTGACGTGCACCGCGAGCCCACGCCGCGACTCGGCGGCATCGCCATGTTCGGCGGCCTCTGCGCGGGCATCCTGGTCGCCTCGCAGCTGGACAACCTCTCCAAGGTCTTCTCGCAGGGCACCGACATCCGCGCGCTGCTCTCCGGCGCCGGGATCATGTGGCTGCTCGGCGTGCTCGACGACAAGTGGGGCGTCGACGCCCTGGTCAAGCTGGGCGGCCAGATGATCGCCGCCGGTGTGATGGTCTGGCAGGGGGTCACCGTGATCACCCTGCCGGTGCCCGGTGTCGGCGCGGTCGCCGTCAGCCCCACCCAGGGCATGGTCATCTCGGTCACCATGGTCGTCGTCATGGTCAACGCGGTGAACTTCATCGACGGCCTGGACGGCCTGGCCGGCGGCATGGTCTGCATCGCCGCGATGGCCTTCTTCCTGTACTCCTACCGGCTCTGGTACGGCTACAACATCATGGACGCGGCCCCCGCCGTACTGTTCAGCGTGCTGCTGATCGGCATGTGCCTGGGTTTCCTGGCGCACAACCTGCACCCGGCCCGGATCTTCATGGGCGACTCCGGCTCGATGATGCTCGGCCTGATGCTGGCCGTCGCCGCGATCTCCATCACCGGCCGCGTCGACCCGGACCTCATCACCAGCGAGACCGGTTCGCAGACCGCCACGGTGCACGCCCTCGTCCCGATCTACATCCCGCTGCTGCTGCCGCTGACCGTCATCGCCCTGCCGCTGGCCGACCTGCTGCTCGCCGTGGTCCGCCGCACCTGGGCCGGCCAGTCGCCGTTCGCCGCCGACAAGCGGCACCTGCACCACCGGCTGCTCCAGGTCGGCCACTCGCACAGCCGCGCCGTTCTGATCATGTACTTCTGGGCCGCGCTGATCGCCTTCGGCACCGTCGCCTTCTCGGTCACCAACACCGGCCGCACCGTCGTGCTGACGCTGGCCGGGCTCTGCCTGGTCGGCCTGGTGGTGCTGCTCACCCCGCGGTTCCGCCCGCGGGCCCCGCGCGCGGTGCAGGCCTTCGTCCCGCCGCGCTACCGGCGCCGCGGCGCCGCCCGGAGCGCCGTGCAGACCGTCGGGGACGAAGCGGTGGCACCCGCGCCGACGTCGGCGCCGATGGCTGAACTGTCCGCGAAGGACAAGGAACTACTGGGTGAACTGCCGAAGGGTTCGCCCGCGGTCGGCGGCAACCGGAACGGCAGCAACCCCAGCCGGTAGGCGAATTGACGTATCGTCAAGGTGGTTCACCCGTACGGCTGCACCCTTGGGCCGTTGGTGTGACAGGTACCACACATTCATGGTAAAGCTCTCATCAAATAGTTTGTGATACCGTTCACGAGTACCGAGAACACGCCGAAAGACCTGACAGGTGGAGGACTTCCGTCCCTGGTCGGTCTCCCTCGGCAGGCCCGCCGCAGAGCGGCAAGGCCTGCGGCGGCCCTCGGTCCGGTGCCAACCACCACGTTCTGTGCCCGTCCCCCTGCCACATCGACATGCCGCCGGAGCTGCCGACATGCCGTCCAACGACGCCCGGATCCTCCGAGGCGCCGCGATTCCCACTGCGGTCGCCGGGATCATCGCCATGGTGATCTCCTTTGCCGTCGCGGGTGGCAAGGGACTGCTCGGCGCCCTCTTCGGAACGCTGCTGGTGATGGCCTTCTTCAGCTTCGGCCAGGTCGCACTCGACCGGCTGACCAGGTCGAACCCGCACATCATGATGGCTGCGGCGCTCCTGGTCTACACCACTCAGATCCTGCTGGTCGGTATCGTCCTCGCTGTCTTCAAGAACACCGAGCTCTTCAACCGGCAGGCCTTCGCCTTCACGCTGCTGGGCTGCGCACTGATCTGGACGGGCTTCCAGGTGCGCGGCGCACTCAAGGCCAAGACCTTCTACGTCGACACCGACGCCTCCGAAAGCAAGGGCGACAAGCCTTCCGACTCGGGGCGTCAACAGTGACGAGGCCCGACTGTCCCCCCAACGAGGGGGGCGGTGTTTATGCCGCACTGACGGGCTGCTATCGTCCGTCGCAACAACGGAGTACGGGAAGAGGCCAGGTCTGTCCGACAGACGGACGGATCGCCCCCCGGACCCGCGCAGTCTTCGATGGTCCCGCTGTGGCGCAGCTAGCCGCCGCGCGGGGTCCGCGAGAAACCCATCAAGTTCCAGTGCCGCTCCGTGGCCGCAGGCCACGCCGACACACCGAGGTTGCCGTAACCATGCGTCACGACGAAGGAGTCCGTGGTGAGTGCTGATCAGCTCACGTCCCTCGCCTCAGGCAGTTGCCACTTCGGGGACGCTGGCTGCGGCTTCCCGGCCCCGGGCCTGAACGAGTTCGACTTCAAGCCGATCTTCTCGATCGGCAGCTTCTACTTCAACAAGCCGATGCTGCTGTCGATGGTCGTCGCGCTGCTGGTGGTCGTCTTCTTCTGGGTCAGCTTCGCCAAGCCGCGCCTCGTTCCCGGCAAGCTGCAGCTGGTCGCCGAGATCGGCTACGACTTCGTCAAGCGGTCCATCGTGCTGGAGACGATCGGCAAGAAGGGCGAGAAGTACGTCCCGATGCTCGTCTCGATGTTCTTCTTCATCTGGCTGATGAACATCATGTCGATCATCCCGTTCGCCCAGTTCCCGGTGACGGCCGCGATCGCGTTCCCGGCCGCCCTGGCCGGCGTCGTGTGGGTCACCTACATGACGCTGACCTTCAAGAAGCACGGCTTCGTCGGCGGCCTCAAGAACCTCTGCTGGCCCTCGGGCATCCCCGGCTGGGTCATGTTCATCCTGGTGCCGATCGAGTTCTTCTCGAACATCTTCGTGCGCCCCTTCACGCTCGCGGTCCGAGCCTTCGCGAACATGTTCGCCGGCCACCTGCTGATCGTGATGTTCTCCATCGCCTCCTGGTACCTGCTCAGCCCGACCCTGGGCGCGCTGTACGGCTCGGCCTCGTTCATCGTCGCCGTCGCGCTGACCGCCTTCGAGCTGCTGGTCCAGTTCCTGCAGGCCTACATCTTCGTGATGCTGGCCAGCAGCTACATCGCCGGTGCCCTCGAAGAGGCGCACTGAGCCAGGGGCCCCGGCCCTCCCCGAACCAACCTCCCGGATCGCCCGGTGGCCAATCACCACCGGTTCACCACCCTGCAAAGGACAACTGCAATGAGCTTCCTCGCTGAGGGCACTGTCTACGGTTCCGTCGCGTCCATCGGCTACGGCCTCGCCGCGATCGGCCCCGGCATCGGCGTCGGTCTCATCTTCGGTAACGGTGTCCAGGCCATGGCCCGTCAGCCCGAGGCCGCCGGCCTCATCCGTTCCAACATGTTCATCGGCTTCGCGCTGACCGAGGCGCTCGCCCTCATCGGCATCGTCATGCCGTTCGTCTTCGGCAACAAGTAATCCTGCCGCAGACCCATTCGAGGAAGGTCCAGATATGAGCATCGCGGCTTCGCTCGCGGCCGAGGAGAAGATGAATCCTCTCCTCCCCGCATGGCCCGAGATCATCATCGGCCTGCTCTGCTTCTTCATCGTCTTCGGTCTCCTCGGCAAGAAGCTCCTCCCCAGCATCGAGAAGGTGCTGTCGGAGCGTCGGGACGCCATCGAGGGCGGCATGGAGCGGGCCGAGACCGCTCAGGCCGAGGCCCAGGCCCTGCTTGAGCAGTACCGCGCCGAGCTCGCCGAGGCGCGTCACGAGGCTGCCCGCATCGTCGAGCAGGCTCGCGAGCAGGGCGCTGCCCAGCTCACCGAGATGCGCGAGGAGGGCCAGCGCCAGCGCGAGGCCATCGTCGCCGCCGGCCACGCGCAGATCGAGGCCGACAAGAAGCAGGCGACTGCCGCCCTGCGCCAGGACGTGGGTTCGCTCGCTTCGCAGCTGGCCTCCCGCATCGTGGGTGAGTCCCTTGAGGACCACGCGCGTCAGAGCGGCGTCATCGACCGCTTCCTGGACGAGCTGGAGGCCAAGGCCGCCGTTGCTCAGGGTGCGGCCAAGTGATCGGCGCCAGCCGTGAGGCCCTCGCCGCCGGGCGGCAGAACCTCGAAGGCCTGACCGACTCCACCTCGGTGGACGCGGCCAAGCTCGCCGAGGAGCTCACCGCCGTCACGGTCCTGCTGGACCGTGAGGTGTCGCTGCGCCGTGTCCTGACCGACCCGTCCCGGTCGGGTCAGGACAAGGCCCAGCTGGTCTCCTCGCTGCTGACCGGCCAGGTCTCCGGCGAGACCCTCGACCTGGTCTCCGGCCTGGTCCGCTCCCGCTGGTCGGGTGCGCGCGACCTGGTCGACGCCGTCGAGGAGCTGGCCGCGTACGCCGAGGTCATCGCCGCCGACAAGGCCGGTGTCCTGGACGACGTCGAGGACGAGCTGTTCCGGTTCGGCCGGGTGGTGAGCGGCTCCAACGAGCTGCGCGCCGCGCTGACCGAGCCGAAGGCCGGCGCCGTCGCCAAGGCTGCGCTGATCAAGAAGCTGCTCGGCGGCCGTGCCAACGCCGGCACCGTCCGGCTGGTCACCGCCCTGGTGAATGCTCCGCGTGGCCGTAGCCTTGAGCAGGGCCTGGAGTCCTACTCGAAGCTCGCCGCGGCGCGACGCGGTCGCGTGGTGGCCCTGGTCACCACCGCGGTGCCGCTGTCGGACGGCCAGAAGGACCGCCTTTCGGGCGCCCTGGGCCGGCTGTACGGCCGCCAGGTGCACCTGAACATCGATGTCGACCCCGAGGTCGTCGGCGGTGTCCGGGTCCAGATCGGTGACGAGATCATCGACGGCACCGTGTCGAGCCGCCTCGAAGGCGCTCGCCAGTCGCTCGAAGGCTGAGCACCGAAGCACATCCGACCCTCGGTCGGGAACCGGCTCCGAATAGGAGCCGGCAAATCGTACGGCCGGTTCGAGAGACCCGGCCGAGAGTCGAATACTTGCGGCCCTCAATGGCGGGCCGAGGATCGCAAACTAGGAGAGCAGGGAAGCCTGATGGCGGAGCTTACGATCCGTCCGGAGGAGATCCGGGACGCGCTGGCCGACTTTGTCCAGTCGTACCAGCCGGACGCCGCCTCGCGTGAAGAGGTCGGCACGGTCACTGACGCGGCGGACGGTATCGCGCATGTCGAGGGCCTGCCCTCGGTCATGGCGAACGAGCTGCTGAAGTTCGAGGACGGCACGCTCGGCCTCGCGCTGAACCTCGACACCCGCGAGATCGGTGTCGTCGTCCTCGGTGAGTTCGGCGGCATCGAGGAGGGCCAGACGGTGCGCCGCACCGGCGAGGTCCTCTCCGTGCCGGTCGGCGACGGCTACCTCGGCCGCGTCGTGGACCCGCTGGGCAACCCGATCGACGGTCTGGGCGACATCGCCTCCACCGGCCGCCGCGCCCTGGAGCTGCAGGCCCCCGGCGTCATGGCCCGCAAGTCGGTCAAGCAGCCGCTGCAGACCGGCATCAAGGCCATCGACGCGATGACCCCGATCGGCCGCGGCCAGCGCCAGCTGATCATCGGCGACCGCCAGACCGGCAAGACCGCGGTGGCCGTCGACACGATCATCAACCAGCGCGACAACTGGCGCTCGGGCGACCCGGAGAAGCAGGTCCGCTGCATCTACGTCGCCGTGGGCCAGAAGGGCTCCACCATCGCGTCCGTCCGTGGCGC
>NZ_CP026498.1:5416739-5495051 GCF_002953255.1 Streptomyces sp. CB01881 | reverse complement strand
ATCCTGCAGAAGTACAAGGACCTCCAGGACATCATCGCGATCCTCGGTATCGACGAGCTGTCCGAGGAGGACAAGGTCACGGTCCACCGTGCCCGTCGCATCGAGCGCTTCCTCTCGCAGAACACCTACGTGGCGAAGCAGTTCACCGGTGTCGAGGGTTCGACCGTGCCGCTGTCCGAGACCATCGAGGCCTTCAACTCGATCGCGGACGGCAAGTACGACTCCGTTCCGGAGCAGGCCTTCTTCATGTGCGGTGGCATCGAGGACCTCGAGAAGAACGCCGCCGAGCTCGCGAAGAAGTAGTCGCGGCCGGTAGCAGCTGAGTGACCGTGAGGGGTGGGCCCCAGCCCTGGGACCCACCCCTCGCGTCGCATCGGCTGTGATTCCGGTCAAATCCGTGCCGCCGGTTTCATGCCGGGGGCGCGGGCCCGTTATTCTTACCGAAACTCCCGAGTAATCGGGGGTTGCATGAGCCTAGGAGCCCACGTTGGCTGAGCTGCACGTCGAGCTGGTCGCAGCCGACCGCAAGGTGTGGTCCGGTGCGGCCACCATCGTCGTCGCCCGTACGGCCTCCGGTGACACCGGCATCATGCCGGGCCACACCCCGGTGCTGAGCGTGCTGGAGACCGGTCCGGTCACCATCCGCACGGTGGACGGCGGCACCGTGATCGCCGCGGTGCACGGCGGCTTCATCTCCTTCGCCGACAACAAGCTGTCTCTGCTCGCGGAGATCGCCGAGCTGGCGGACGAGATCGACGTCGCGCGTGCCGAGCGTGCACTGGAGAAGGCACAGTCGGACCTGGACGAGCACGCCGAGCGACGCGCCGAGGTGCGTCTGTTCGCGGCGCGCGGTCTCAAGGCCCACGCCTGAGTGCGCCAGACCCTCTAGCGGGGTCGACCGACGGTCCCGGGGACGCGCGAGCGTGACCCCGGGACTGTCGTATCAGTTGGTAGGTCAATGCGGTCGCTTGATACGACCGATACGGGGAACGCGGGTAGCGAGGAGGTAGGTGAGCATGGTCCTCGCCCTTGTGGTGTGTGCGGCGGTCGTGGCCGCTGGTGTGATCGGCCTGGTCGCGTTCGCGGTACGACGCCGTGTGATCCAGCGGGTCGGCGGCACGTTCGACTGCAGCTACCGGCTCAAAATGCCCGCCGACGCCTCGACGCAGCCCGACCTCGACGAGAACGGCAAACCCACCTCGGCCCCGGTCCCCCAGACCGACGGCAAGGGGTGGGTTTTTGGTATCGGCCGCTACAGCGGTGACTCCATCGAGTGGTTCCGGGTCTTCTCGTACGCCCCGCGCCCGCGCCGGGTGCTGCCCCGCCGGGAGATCGAAGTGCTCGGCCGGCGCTACCCCGAGGGGCAGGAGGAGCTGGCACTGCTCTCCGGCTCGGTCGTCCTGAGGTGCCTGCACAACGGCGCCCCGCTGGAACTGGCGATGAGCGAGGACGCGCTGACCGGCTTCCTCGCCTGGCTGGAGGCGGCGCCCCCCGGTCAGAGGGTCAACGTCGCGTAGCGACGAGACCCTCGGCTGGGGGTACCCCCGGCCGGAGGCTGGGGAGGGTTAACGTCGCCTAACCGCTTGGCTACGCTGGGCCCCATGGTCAATCTGACGCGTATCTACACCCGTACCGGCGACGACGGCACCACCGCGCTCGGTGACATGAGCCGTACGACCAAGACCGATCCGCGCCTGGTCGCGTACGCCGACACCAACGAGGCGAACGCCGCGATCGGCGTGGCGATCGCCGTCGGCGGGCTGGCGGAGGACGTCGCCGCGGTGCTCACCCGGGTGCAGAACGACCTCTTCGACGTCGGCGCCGACCTGGCCACCCCGGTGGTGGAGGACCCGAAGTACCCGCCGCTGCGGGTGCTGCAGTCCTACATCGACAGGCTGGAGGAGGACTGCGACCACTTCCTGGAGTCGCTGGAGAAGCTGCGCAGCTTCATCCTCCCCGGCGGCACCGCCGGCGCCGCCCACCTGCACCTGGCCTGCACGGTCGTGCGCCGGGCCGAGCGGGCCACCTGGGCCGCCATCGAGGAGCACGGGGAGAGCGTCAACCCGCTGACCGCCAAGTACCTGAACCGGCTCTCCGACCTGCTGTTCATCCTGGCCCGGACGGCCAACAAGGAGCGGGGCGACGTGCTCTGGGTGCCGGGCGAGAACCGCTGACCCCCACGGAGGTCTACTGCCGCGGGACCTTCCGGCCGACCACCCGGCCGTCCTCGACGATCGCGTCGGCCGGCGCCTCCTTCGGCCAGAGCGAGTAGCAGGCGGCCACGATCACGTTGACCCCGGCCCCGATGCCCAACCGCGCGTACCAGCCGGTGAAGTCGGAGAAGTGCGCGGCGCCGGCGGAGAGCGGCACCAGGGCGGTGATCAGCCCCAGCGTGATCGCGGCCGAGACCACCGTCCGCCCGCAGACCCGCCACTCGTGGCGGGTCCGCTCGGGGCCGTACTCGGGGGAGCGCACCGGCTTGGGCCCGCCGGCGAAGCGGTACTGGAAGTGCCGGTCGGCCCAGCGGACCAGCGACGGCCCGTAGCCGATCGAGAAGCCCGCGTAGCCCGCGGCCAGCGCGTGCGTCCAGCTCGCGGTGGCGCCGCCGCGCAGGTCGAGCACGGTGAGGGCGAACAGGGTGAGGTCGACGACCGGCAGCCCGACCAGCAGCACGGTGCTCACCCGGCGCCACCGCAGCAGGTACCGGGTGGCCAGGCCGAGCCCGAGGAGGATCCAGAAGGCGGCCTCGGCGGCGAGGACGAGGGTGACGATCATGGTGGGCTCCGCGGCTCTCGGTGACCCCTCCAGCGTTCCCGACGAGGGCGCGTGCGTCGTCGTCGCCGGAGCCGAGCCGGGCCTGCACCTTTCGATGTACGGGGGATCCTCCCCGCACCGGAGCCGCCGGCCCCGCCGGGGATGATCTGATGGGGCCGTGCGCAGACCCACACTCACCCCGCCCCAGGAGGACCGGGCGATCGCGCTCTTCGGGCTGCTCGGGGGGCTGCTGCTGATCGCCCTCAAGGTGTACGACCACTCCTCGGCGATCCCGCGCTGGCAGGTGGTCCCGGCCCTGCTGGTGATGGCCGGGCTGGAGCCGTTCCGGCGCACCCGGCCGGTGCTGACCGTGACGGTCGGCGGGCTGGCCCTCGCCGGGAGCATCTTCAGCGGCGCCCTGCTGGCGACCAGCCTGATGTACACCGACCTGCTCTACGCCGCGGTGCTCTACGGCAGCCCGCGGATGTCGCGCATCCTGCACCTGACCGGCGCGGGCTCGGTGCTGGTGCTCTCCACCCTGGTCCTGGTCTACAGCGACGCCTCCAACGCGGTGGCGGTCGTGGTGCTCACCGCGCTGATCTACCTCGCGCCGGTCTGGACCGGCGACATCGTGCGCAAGCACCGCGAGGAGGCGGTGGCCCAGCGGCTGCGGGCCGAACAGACCGCGCTGCTCTCCGAGCTGGACCGGCGCGAGGCGGTCGTCGCCGAACGGGCCAGGATGGCACGGGAGTTGCACGACGTGGTGGCCAACCACCTGTCGGCGATCGCGATCCACGCCACCGGTGCCCAGTCGGTGGCCCGCCGCCAGCGGCGGCCGGAGGACGACCCGCTGGTGGAGGTGCTGGCGGTGATCCGGGAGAACAGCGTCCAGGGGTTGGCCGAAATGCGCCGGATGATCGGCCTGTTGCGGGACAGCGGCGGGGGAGAGGCCGACGAGTCGTACGCCGCCCCCGACCTGGGCGCGGTCGACGCGCTGCTGGCCCAGGCCCGCGCGGCCGGGCAGGACGTCGGGCTGGACTTCGAGCTCACCGAGCGCGGTGACCGCGGGGAGCTGCCGGTGCCGGTCGGCCTGGCGGCTTACCGGATCGTCCAGGAGTCGCTGACCAACGCGCTCAAGCACGCCGGCCCGGGCCGTGTCCGGGTGCTGCTGGAGTACCGCCCCCAGGAGGTGCGGATCGCGGTGGAGAGCCCGTACCGCAGCGGGGCCGGCCAGGCCCTGCCCGGGGCCCGGGCAGGCATGGTGGGCATGCGGGAGCGGGCCGGGCTGCTGGGCGGCGGCTTCACGGCCGGACCGGAGGGGGAGTTCTGGGCCGTACGCGCGGTGCTGCCGCGGGCACTGGTGACCGAGGCGGGAGAGGGACGGGCATGACGATCAGGGTGCTGGTGGCGGAGGACCAGGCGGCGGTCAGGGCCGCGCTGGTGATGATCCTGCGGGCCGAGCCGGACCTGGAGGTGGTCGGGCAGGCCGCGGACGGCGAGGAGGCGGTGCGGCTGGCCCTGGAGCTGCGGCCCGACGTCGTCCTGATGGACGTGCAGATGCCCCGGCTGGACGGCGTCTCGGCGACCCGCCAGGTGGTGGCCGCCGGGGCCGCCCAGGTGCTGGTGCTGACCACCTTCGACCTGGACGAGTACGTCTACGGTGCGCTGCGGGCCGGCGCGGCCGGGTTCCTGCTGAAGGACCTGGAGGCGGACACCCTGGTCGAGGGCATCCGCACGGTGGCGCGCGGGGACGGCATGCTGGCGCCCTCGGTGACCAGGCGGCTGATCGGCGCCTTCGCGCGCCCGGAGCGGACCGTCGGGCCGGACGTCCGGGCGGCGGTGGCCGGGCTCACCCCGCGCGAGCGGGAGGTGCTGGCCTGCCTCGGGGCCGGACTCTCCAACGGCGAGATCGCCCGGCGGCTGGAGATGGCGGAGGCGACCACCAAGACCCACGTCAGCCGGATCCTCGCCAAGCTGCGGCTGCGCAGCCGGGTGCAGGCGGCGATCCTGGCCCAGGACCTCGGCATGACCGTCTGATCACCCGGTCCGCCCGGCCGGGTCGGTTGCAGATCACACTCTCGGATGGCACCACGGGCGCGAGAAGGGCATTAGAGTCCGGCGCAGAGCGACGCGGCTCAAGCGGGTGACCCCTGCCCTGAGCCGCCTTCAGGGCCCGCCCGCCGGGCGGCGACGGCATCCGGGAGACCAAGCCATGAGCAACGCGTCCAGCCAGCAGATCGCCGTGATCGGCGCCGGCCTGATGGGGGCCGGCATCGCCCAGGTCTCCGCCCAGGCGGGGCACCCGGTGGTGCTGCGGGACGTCACCGAGGAGGCGCTGCAGCGCGGGCTCGCGGGCATCCGCGCCTCGTACGAGAAGTTCGTCTCCAAGGGCCGGCTGACTGCCGAGGACGCCGAGGCGGCGCTCGGCCGGATCACCACCACCACCGACCTGGGCGCGGTCGCCGAGGCCGACATCGTGGTCGAGGCGGTCTTCGAGCAGCTGGACGTCAAGGAGGGCGTCTTCCGCGAGCTCGACAAGATCGCCAAGGACGGCGCGGTGCTGGCCTCCAACACCTCCGCCATCCCGATCACCCGGATCGCGGCCGCCACAGGGCGCCCCGAGTCGGTCGTCGGCGTGCACTTCTTCTCGCCGGTGCCGCTGATGAAGCTGGTCGAGCTGGTCCGCGGCTACAAGACCAGCGACGAGACCCTGGCCACCGCCCGCGCCTTCGCCGAGGGCGTCGGCAAGGACGTCGTGGTCGTCAACCGCGACGTGGCCGGCTTCGTCACCACCCGCCTGATCACCGCGCTGGTCGTCGAGGCCGCCAAGCTCTACGAGTCGGGCGTCGCCACCGCCGAGGACATCGACACCGCCTGCCGGCTCGGTTTCGGCCACCCGATGGGCCCGCTGGAGACCGCCGACCTGACCGGCGTCGACATCCTGCTGCACGCCGCCCGGAACATCTACGCCGAGACCCAGGACGAGAAGTTCGCCGCGCCGGAGATCATGGCGCGCATGGTGACCGCCGGTGACCTGGGCCGCAAGAGCGGCCGGGGCTTCTACCCGTACCCGGGCAAGTGACCCACGAAGGCGTGTGACCAGGCGGGCCGTGCGATCGGAGTATCGTACGGCCCGCCGCGCCGGGGGCGGGTGAGTTTCCTCACGCCGGGTGCCGCAGACGGGTGATTTGGGCGGTAATCGAGCGTAGGTATGGACAGTTCCTGCGTATATTCCCTCGGACGAGTGAAGTTGCTTCAGATCTGGCCGGAACCAGCAACCTGCGGACCTGGTTCACCGTCAGATGAGGGGGAGCCCGGCCCACGCTGACGTTGCTGCGGCCGGGCCCGGGCGCGGGGCTTCAGGCCCGCCCGGATGGACACCCGCTCCCGGGCCCGGCGCGGCCGGGGCGGGACGAACCCGTACCAGTGACCCGCCAGGCGGAGGAGGAGACCATGCGCATCACGGGCGACCACGCGGCGCTGGCCATCGAAGGCCGCCTCGACGTGCGCACCGCCGCCGACGCGCGGGTCCGGCTGCACCAGGCCGTCGACGGCGGGCGGGGCGACCTCGTCCTCGACCTCGCCCGGCTGGAGTTCTGGGACGCCACCGGCCTCGGCGTGATCATGGGAACGCACCGGCGGGCCGGCCGGATCGGCCGCCGGCTGGTGCTGCGCTCCGTTCCCGCCCAGCTCCAGCGGCTGCTGGTGGCCACCCGGCTGCACCGCATCCTCGCCGTCGAGGGCGTCGTCGCCGAGCCCCGCGGTGCCACCCTGCCCGTCCTCGGGCCCGCGCTCTGACCCGGCTCTGACCCACCGTTCCCCGCCGTGGGGCGGGTCCGCGCTGCGCGCGCGGAGGCGGATGTGCAAGAGTCTGCCGTCAGAAACACGGCCGTCGGGCCCGGGTCCGGCTCGTCCGGACGATGGCCGGGGGGATCCCAGCCCGGGCGCGGCCGTGCGAAGTCGTCGGCAGAGCAGGGGCGGAGCAGATCGTGGGACAGCCATCCGGGGAGTTCCGGCAGGAGGCCGTACGCACCCGGGGTGGTGAACTGGTCTCCGGCGCCCTGCTGGTGACCGTCGGCACCCCGGACGGCTCCGAGGTGCGCCCCTGCCCCGAGGAGTGGCGGCCCCGCCCCCGCCGGATCGAGCGCACCGAACCCGCGCGCGGGCCCGTCGGCGGCCCGGGCCGCGCGGTCGGCCCGCTCGCCCTCGGCGCCGGGCCCGCGGACCTCCCGCTGCTCGACCGCGAGGCCGACATCGCCCAACTGCTCGGCCTGCTCGCCGAGGGCCGCTCGATACGTCTGGTCGGCCAGGCCGGCTCCGGGCGCAGCGCCCTGCTGTCGGCCGTCGCCGAAGCGGCCGGCGACCTCGCGCCCGGCGGCGTCGTCCAGCTCTGCGGCCACCGCCGCACCGCGGCCGACCTGCTCCAGGACCTCTTCGCCGCCACCCACCAGGCCCCCGGCTTCCGCCCCGACCCCGGGCAGCTCGCCGAGCACCTCGGCCGCGTCGGCGCGATCGTGGTGATCGACGAGGTCGAGCCGGCCGGCCCCGGGCTGGAGGACCTGCTCGCCGCCGCCCCCGACTGCGCCTTCCTGATCTCCGTCGCCCCCGACAGCCCGCCGCTGCCCGCCGACTCCCGGCTCCGGGACCACCTCGTCGCCGGCCTCTCCCGCCCCGCCTCGCTCGCCCTCGCCGCCCGGCTGGCCGGCCGCCCGCTCGACGCCGCCGAGAAGGCCTGGGCCGTCGACCTCTGGTTCGAGTCCGAGGGGCTGCCGCTGCGCTTCGTCCAGGCCGCCGCGCTGCTGCGGCAGCGGGACGTCGCCGTGGACGCGCTGGTGGCCGCCGAGGAGGACCGCCTCGGCGTCTTCGGCGCCGTCGAGGAGCCCTCGCACGACCCCGACCCGGCGGTCCGCGAGGCCGAACTGCGCGGGACCGTGCCGCTGCCGTCCGTCGCCGAGAGCGCCTCGCCCGCCGTCCGGCTCGCCGAGGGCCTGAGCGAGCCCGCCCAGGCCGTGCTGCGGCTCGCCGTGGCGCTCGGCGGCGAGTGCCCGACCGCCCCGCACCTGCCGGCGCTGATCGACGTCGGCCAGGGCGAGAGCGCCCTGCACGAACTCGCCGACGCCGGGCTCGCGGTGTCCATCGGCGGTCACCACCGGCTCACCGCGGGCGCGCTCGACCTGCTGGCCCCGCAGTGGCCGGCCCGCGGCAGCATCGACGGCGCCGCCCAGCACTTCGCCTGGTGGGTCGGGCACAGCTCGGTCTCCACCGAGCAGATCGCGGCCGAGGCCGAGGTGGTGCTCGGCGTGCTGCTGGCCGACCGGACCGCCGGCCGGCACGCGTCCGTCGTCCGGCTGGCCAGGGCCGCCGCCCCGGCGCTGGCCCTGGCGCTGCGCTGGGGGGCCTGGGAGCGCGCGCTGCTGCTCGGCCTGGAAGCCGCACGGCAGACCGGCTCACGGGCCGACGAGGCCTGGTTCCACCACGAGTTGGGCGTGTACGCGATCTGCGTCCAGCAGTCCGGCCGGGCGATCGCCGAACTGGAGTCCGCGCTGACGCTGCGGGCCGCGCTCGGCGAACCGCGCGGGGCGGCCGGCGCACGCCGGATGCTCGACCTGCTGCGCGCCGACGGCCGGCAGCTGCCCGCCGCCGCAGCCGGTCCGGTGCCCGTGCGCCGGCCCGTCATCCGGGCGATCGCCCAGGTGCCGTGGCGGTTCCGGACCACCCCCGGCACGGGACCCAACCGCCGCACGGTCGTCGCCGCCTCGGCGGCGGTGCTCGCGCTCGGCGTGCTCGGCACGGCGGTCGCGATGAGCGTCGCCGGCCCGGACGAGCACCGGAGCACCGACCCGCACAGCAGGCCCGACGACGGCGCCGGCGTGCCCGCGGGCCTGCCGACGCCCCGGCCGAGCCTCAGCCCGTCGGCGACGGCCACGGGCGGCACGGAGAGCCCGGACAGCTCCCCGGAGGCGTCCGGCACCGCTCCGGAGCCCTCGTCGAGCAGCAGCGGGGCGTCGCACTCGCCGTCCGCGTCGAAGAAGCCGAGCAAGTCGCCGAGCGCCGGCGAGTCCGCCTCACAGCCGCCGGCCCAGAATCCGTCGCAGCCCCCGGCGGGCGGCGCGGGCGGTAACCCGCCGCCGCCGCCGCAGCACACGGAGCAGCCACCGCCGCCGGTCACCACGCCGGCCCCCTCGCCGACCACGTCGGCCACCCAGTCCCAGGCGCCCACCAGCGCCCCGCCGAGCACGACGCCGTCGGGCTCGGTGAGCCCGACGGCGCCTCCGTCCACGCCCTGACGGGTCAGGGAGCGGTGCGGGTCAGAACAGCTTCAGCTTGTCGTCGTCGATGCCGCGCAGCTCGTCGTAGTCGAGCACCACGCAGCCGATGCCCCGGTCGGTGGCCAGGACGCGGGCCTGGGGCTTGATCTCCTGCGCGGCGAAGACGCCCTTCACCGGGGCGAGCAGCGGGTCCCGGTTGAGCAGTTCCAGGTAGCGGGTGAGCTGCTCGACGCCGTCGATCTCGCCGCGGCGCTTGATCTCGACGGCGACCGTCGCGCCGTCGGAGTCGCGGCAGAGGATGTCGACCGGACCGATCGCGGTCGGGTACTCGCGGCGGATCAGGGACCAGCCGGCGCCGAGCACCTCCATCCGGTCCGCCAGCAGCTCCTGGAGGTGTGCCTCGACACCGTCCTTGATCAGGCCGGGGTCGACGCCGAGCTCGTGGGAGGAGTCGTGCTGCACCTCTTCCAGTGTGATGATGAGCTTCTCGCCGGCCTTGTTCACCACCGTCCAGACCCCGTCGTCCTCCTTGAGGACGCACGGCGGGGACATCCAGTTGAGAGGCTTGTAGGCGCGGTCGTCGGCGTGGATGCTGACGCTGCCGTCGGCCTTGACCAGGATGAGCCTGGTGGCGGAGGGCAGATGGGCGGAGAGCCGACCGGCATAGTCGACTGAGCAGCGGGCAATTACGAGACGCACGGTCGACCACGCTAGCCCACCGGGGCCAGTTGATGCGATTCCGCGACGACCGGGTGAAGAATCCGCGAACCCCGCGAACATGGAGGTTCGGCGATCCGGCGAACGCCTGTCGGCCCCCTGGCGCCCACACCCTCGGGCCGCTACGGTGTGTGACGGCGTGCTCGCAGGAGCGCTGTCAACGGGGATGGAGACTTCAGATGAACGATCCAACGTGATCCGGCCAATCTGGTGCACCGGGGCGTATTTCCGGAGTAATCCGAAGGAATCACCGGCCGGGCCCTCCGTTGACTGCCACGCTGTTCTGAGCGGCCGGCGCCCTCGACACGTCCCTCGACACGTCCTCGGCGCCGACGCCTCCGCACGGTGCCGGAAACAGTCGTCCGACGGCGTTCCGGACATCACGCGCGTTTCGCCCACCCTCACCCTCAGCTTGGACTACGCATCACCACCCGGGCGCCGCGCGGGTGGACCGCGAGAGGAGAATCCATGTCGCTCGACGTCTCACCGGCCCTGCTGGAGAAGGCCGAGCGGGGCGAGGTCGACGAGCGGGAATTCGTCGACTGCGTCCGCGTCTCCCTGCCGTACGCCTGGGAGCTGATCAGTTCGCTGGTCGCCCAGGCGAAGGTCGACGGCACCGACTTCGCCGACAACCACGTACCGCCGCCCAGCGAGCAGGCCCGCGGCCAGCTCCTCCGGGCCCTCGCCAGCGACGCCATCCGGGGTGCGCTGCAGCGCCACTTCGGTGTCCGGCTGGCCTTCCAGAACTGCCACCGGGTGGCGGTGTTCCTGCCGTCGGGCCCCAACGAGGCGCGGTTCGAGCGCTTCACGTCCGTCCGGGAGCAGCTGCTCAACCAGTCCGAGGAACTCCGGGACTGCTGACCCGTCGTCGGACAGCGCCTCCCCGGCGCCGGCACGCCACCGGGCCGCCCGCCCCCGCCGAGGGGGAGGGGCGGCCCGGGCCGTCCGCCGGCCGGAGGGGGGGTCTCAGCCCAGCTGCGGCAGTACCTCGGAGCCGAGCCGGGCGATGTTGTGCAGGGTGGCCTCGCGGTCGCCGCTGCCCTCGGCGAGGAGGGCGAAGCGGCGGATGCCGGTCCGCTCGGCGGTGGCCAGCAGCCGGTCCGCGCACTGCTTCGGCGTGCCCACCGCGTGCAGGTCGCAGAGGAGTTCGGTGTACTGGTGCGGGTCGCGCATCTTGCGCTCCCGGCCGTCCACCGTGCGGTGCGCGCCGAGCCCGTACTCGAACCAGCCGGGCATCGCCCGCAGCAGGGTGGCCCGGGCCTGCGAGGTGCGGTCGTCCACCTGTGCCACGCCGGCCGCGACGTGCTGGCGGGTCACCCGGCGCAGCTGCTCCTCGCCGCGCCCCGCGGCCAGCCAGGCCGTCCGGTAGAGCTCCAGCATCCGGAGCTTGTCGTCGTCGCCGGAGTGCATGCCGAGCAGCATCGGCAGCCCGCGTTCGGCGGCCAGCCGCACCCCGCCGGGCGACGTGCAGGCGACCACGACCGGCGGGCCGGCCACCGGCCGCCCCATGGCGGTGATTTCGTCACCGGCCCCGTCGGCGTCCTTGCGCTGACGGGGGAAGCGCAGCAGCCCGGACTGGTCGTCGAGGCCGAGCCAGGTGCCGAGTTCGGGCGTGCGCGCAGGCTCGCTCGCGCGCGGCACCACGGCCACCTCCGGGAAGCTGAACTGCGGGCCGTCCGCGCCGACCCGGGAGCCGCGCAGCCACCGCAGCAGCAGGTCGAGCCGCTCGGGGAAGCCCTGCTCGAAGGCGTCCACGCCGCTGCCGAACACCTCCAGGTCGATCCAGGGCCCGCCGCGCCCGACCCCGAGCGTGAACCGCCCGCCCGAGGTGAGGTGCAGCAGCGCGGCCTGCTCGCCGAGGGCCACCGGGTGGGTGGTGGAGAGCACACTGACCGCCGTGCCGACGCCGATCCGGCGGGTGCGGCCGAGCAGCAGCGCGGCGAGGGTGGCGGCGTTCGGACAGACGCCGTACGGGACGAAGTGGTGCTCGGCCAGCCAGACGCTGTCCAGGCCCGCCCGCTCGGCCTCCACGGCGGCCCGGACGGTACGGTCCAGGGCCTCGCCGTGGGTCTGCCCGGGGAACTGTGCCGAGAGCAGGAAGGCGCCGACCCGCACCGGCGCGGTCTCCGCGGGCAGCGCGCCGGACAGCGTCGCGGCGGGCAGCGGAGCGCCGGGGGCGGCGGTCACGGGGCCGGCGTTGGCCAGTGCCCGGGCGGGCTCCGGGGTCCGGATCCCGGAGGGCCGGCGGGTCTCGGCTCGGGCGCTGGTCTTGGTCATCCTTGGGCCTCCTCGGGTGCGCGCAGGGTTTGCGGCCCCCGCCTGTCCCCATGTGAGTAACCGATGTCATGTGCCAATGGCACGCCGAACCACGAATTTCGCGGAAGATCGGGTGGATATCACGGGAAACCCCGAAGCGCCGGACGGTGGCGTGATAGGGGAGCTGGGGATGAGTCGCACGGCCTACGCTTGGAGGCCCGATCCCCCGTAGAGAGGTAGCCCGACGTGTCGCCCCGCCGCAACCGGATCAAGAGCGCCGCCGACCGCGAGCAGGCCGAGCCGGCCGCCGCCCCGCTCGGCGGCTCGCTGCGCCGCACCGAGAGCTACCAGGGCGACGAATGGGTCGTGCAGACCGTGGCCGGCACGGCCGGGCGGTTCTACCGGTGCCCGGGCTGCGACCAGGAGATCCCGCCGGGCGTCGGCCACGTGGTGGCCTGGCCGATGCACGGCGCAGGGGTGGACGACCGGCGTCACTGGCACCGCGCCTGCTGGGGCGCCAGGGAGCGCCGCGCCTCCAACGTCCAGCGCGGCCGCGGCGCCCCCCGGTACTGAGGGGCGCCGCGGCCGCGTGTCGCGGGTCAGGCGTCGCGGGTCAGGCGTCGCGGTTCTTCAGGACCATCGCCCCGCCGACCAGGGCGGCCAGGGTCCAGGTCAGGCAGATCCCGAAGCCGGCCCAGGGGCCGTACGGCTGGCCGTGCTGCTCGTACACCAGGAGCATCCGCGAGCCCGCGTAGTCCGGGAAGTAGTGCGCCAGCGTCTTGACCTTCGGCACTGCAGAGAGGATCGGCGAGAGCAGGAAGAAGAACGGCACCAGCACGCCGAGCGCCAGCGTCTGGTTGTGCAGCATCGCGGTGACGCCGGCCGAGAAGAGGCAGAGCATCGTCAGGTAGAGCGCGGCGCCGAACACCGCACGCAGCACGTGCGGTTCGGAGATGCCGGTGGAGTGGTCGCCGAGCAGCGACTGGCCGACGAAGAACGTGATGAACGCGGTGACCAGGGACACCGCGAAGGCCAGTGCGCCGAGCACCACCGCCTTTCCGGTCAGCAGCGTGCCGCGCTGCGGGACGGCCGCCAGGGAGACCCTGATCATCCCGCTGCTGTACTCGTTGCCGACGGCGAGCACGCCGAAGACGATGATGGCCAGTTCGCCCAGCATGATGCCGGAGAAAGCCGTCCCGGTGGCGTCGAACGGGGTGTCCTCGTTGCCGCGGAACTCGTTGAAGTTGTTGTTGGTGAGCAGGGAGAGCAGGGCCCCGACACCGAGAGTGACGACGAAGGCCAGTGCGAGCGTCCAGACCGTCGAGCGGACGCTGCGGATCTTCGTCCACTCGGAGCGCAGGACCGCCGGGAAGGACGCCATCTCAGTTCTCCTCCGTGCCGCTGGCCGCCGGCTGCCGCGCCGAGCCGCCCTGCCAGGTGGCGCCCCAGGTGCCGGGTGCACCGGCCGCGTCGCGGCCCTCGCCGGCCCCGGCGTGGTACTCCACCGAGTCGGCCGTCATCTGCATGAACGCCTCTTCCAGCGAGGCCTGTTGGGGGCTCAGCTCGTGCAGCACCACGCCGTGGGCGGCGGCCAGCTCCCCGAGCTCGGCGAGGTCGCCGTCGACCACTTCGTACGAGCCGTCCGGGCCGGGTTCGTGCCGGACCCCGGAGCGGGCCAGTACGTCCAGCAGCCGCTCGGGGTGCGGGGTGCGCAGCCGGACGGCGGAGCGCGAGTTGTGCCGGATGAACTCGGCCATCGGCATGTCGGCGAGCAGCCGGCCCTTGCCGATGACGACCAGATGGTCGGCGGTGACGGCCATCTCGCTCATCAGGTGGGAGGAGACGAAGACGGTCCGGCCCTCGGCGGCGAGGCGCTTCATCAGGTTGCGGATCCAGAGGATGCCCTCCGGGTCGAGCCCGTTGACCGGCTCGTCGAACATGACGATCTCGGGGTCGCCGAGCAGGGCGGAGGCGATGCCGAGCCGCTGGCCCATGCCGAGCGAGAAGCCGCGGGCGCGTTTGCGGGCGACCGCGGTGAGGCCGACCAGGGCGAGGGCCTCGTTCACCCGGGAGGTGGGGATCCGGTTGCTCTGGGCGAGCCAGAGCAGGTGGTCGCGGGCGCTGCGGCCGGGGTGGACGGCCTTGGCCTCCAGCAGCGCGCCGATGTACTTGAGCGGCTCGCTGAGCTGTCCGTACCGCTTCCCGTCGATGGTGACCCGCCCGGCGGTCGGCCGGTCCAGGTCGAGGATCATGCGCATGGTGGTGGACTTGCCCGCGCCGTTGGGGCCGAGGAAGCCGGTGACCACGCCCTGCGGCACCTGGAAGCTCAGCCGGTCGACGGCGAGGGTCTTGCCGTAACGTTTCGTCAGGTCGTGCAACTCGATCATTCGCGCTCCCTTACTCTCCGTCAGGCTATGACAAAGCGGACAGGGTGGCCCGCTGAGTGGGCCCGCCGGGCGCACCGGAATACGGTGGGCCCATGACCCAGCCCCCCTCCGCAGTGTCGGTCCGCGAGAGCGGTACCGGAACACCCCTCGTGCTGTTGCACTCCTTCCCGCTCGACGCCTCGATGTGGTCCGCGCAACTGGACGCCCTGCCCGGGCCCACCGGCCACGGGGCCCGGGTGCTCGCCCCCGACCAGCGCGGCTTCGGCGGTACCGAGCTGGGCACCGACGAGCCCTCGCTGGACGCGCTCGCCGACGACGTCGCCCTGCTGCTGGACGCGGCCGGGATCGGGCGGGCGGTGCTCGGCGGCCTCTCGATGGGCGGCTACGTGGCGCTGGCGTTCGCCCGCCGCCACCCGGACCGGCTGGCCGGACTGCTGCTGGCCAACACCAAGGCCACCGCCGACACCGACGCGGCCCGGGCCAACCGGGAGCGGATCGCCGCCGCGGTGCTGGCCCGCGACAGCGTCCAGCTGCTGCTGGACGAGAAGATGGCGGCGGGCCAGCTCGGGCCGGACTCCGGGCACCTGGTCGACCGGGTGCAGGGGCTGATCGCCGCGGCGTCACCCGCGGCGGTGGCCTGGGCGCAGCGGGCGATGGCGGCCCGGCCGGAGAGCCTGGACGTGCTGGCCGGGCTGCGGGTGCCGACCGCGGTGGTGGCGGGGGCGCAGGACGGTCTGATTCCGCTCACGGAGGCCGAGCTGATGGTGCGGGCGAGCCCGGACGCCGAGCTGACCGTGCTCCCGGGTGTGGGCCACCTGAGCGCGCTGGAGGCGCCGGAGGAGTTCAACGCCGCCGTCGGCCGACTGCTGGAGCGGGTGGCCGGATGAGCGAGCGGAAGGCGGAGCAGGGCAGTTGGGACTTCTCGGCGCTGGAGGTCACCGGCCGGATGCCCGTCACCAACCGGGGTGAGGGCCTGGTCGAGCTGACGCTGGAGCCGCTGGGCGAGGACTACTGGCTGCGGCCGGGGGAGACGTTCATCGTCACCTCGTACGGGGACTACGGCTCCGGGCACCCCTTCGAGGTGCAGTACTGGCCGGACTCGGTCTCGGTCTGGTGCACCTCGTGGTTCGGCACCGTCTCGGACGACGACGGCAACCAACTGAGCTGTGGCCACCAGCGGCCGGACGGGGCCTACCCGCGCTGAACGCGCGAGGGCCCGCCGGCCTGCGTGGCCCGGGCCGGCCGCGACGGCGTCGGAGTCCGGCCGCCGGTGCCGTCGTGACAGCACGACGGGCCCCCGCCCCGGAGGGTGAGGGCCCGTCGGGCGCGGCGTCAGCGCGACTGCTGGGCGGGCACGCCCATGGTGTCGTCGTTCGGCAGCGACGCGGCGGCCACGGCCGCGCCGGTCAGCGTCGCCAGCATCTCGCGGACGTTGGTCAGCTGGGCGTTGATGCTGTCGCGGCGGTTGGTGAGCGCCGCCAGCTCGCGCTCGGATTCGCTGCGGATCCGGTCGGCCTTGGCGTTGGCGTCCGCCACGATGTCCTCGGACTGGCGCTGGGCCGTCTCGACGGTCTGGCGGGCCCGGCGCTCGGCGTCGGTGCGCAGCTTCTCGGCCTCCAGGCGCAGCTGCTCGGCCCGGTGCTCGATCTCGGCCAGGCGCTTCTCGGCCTTGGCCTGACGGGCGGCCAGGTCGCGCTCGGACTGCTCGCGGCGCTTGGCCAGGTTGGTCTCGAACTCCAGCGCGGCCTGGGCGGCCTTGGTGCGGGTCTCCTCGAAGAGGACGTCCGCCTCCTCGCGCTTGTTCTGCGCGTCCTTGTTGGCCTCGGCGCGCAGCTGGGCGCTGTCGCTCTTGGCCTTGTCGACGATCCGCAGGCCCTCGTCCTCGGCCTTGGCCTTGCGGTCCTTGGCGTAGTTCTCGGCCTCGGTGCGGACCTGCTGGGCAGCGGCCTCGGCGAGCTCGCGGTGCTGCTCGGCGGCGCGGTGCGCCTCGTCGCGCAGGTCCTTGGCCTCCTCCTCGGCGAGCCGCAGGATCTTCTCGACGCGGGCGCCGAGACCGGCGTAGGAGGGCTCCGCCTCGGTGACCGCCGCCTGGGCGGTCTGGGTCTCCAGGTGGAGTTCCTCGATGCGCTTCTCCAGCGCGCTGATCCGGGTCAAGGCACTGTCACGGTCGGCCACCAGCTTGGTGATCCGCTCGTCGACCTGGGCACGCTCGTACCCACGGCGCACCAGGTCGAAGCCGTGAGGGGAGTGACTGTCGCTCATGGGGTTCTGGGCTTCCTGTCGTCAAACCGCTGAGGTGGTTGAGGGAATCCTGACACGGTACCGGAGTGTCTACGGCGAAACGCCGTTGTCTCGCGGACAATGTCCGCTCAATCGGGTGGTGCGCTCTTGGAGCGATTGCCACCCGACCGGGGAGCGCCAACTCCGGCACCGGCCTTGGCGCCCCCGTCCTTCTTGGTGCTGCTTCCCCCGTTGGCCTGTGCGACCGGTGATGGTGCCTCGAACGCCTCCAGCGCGGACAGCACGTCCTGCACCCTGGAGATCTCGGTGTTGATGTCCTTGCGGCGGCGCACCAGCTCGTCCAGCTCGCGCCGGCCCTCGTCGGTGACCCGCTTCGCCTCGGCCCGGGCCTCGGTGAGCAGCCGCTCGGACTCCGTCTTGGCCAGCTCGACCTGCTCCTCCGCCGACTCGTCGGCGGTCCGCAGCCGCTTCTCCGCCTCGGCCGACGCCGATTCGAGCCGCTCCTCCGCCTCGTCCTGCGCGGACTTCAGCTTCGCCTCGGCCTTGACGATCAGGGCCTCGGCGCGGTCGGTCGAGTCGGCGAGCTTGGTCTCGGCCTCCTTCAGCAGGCCCTCCGCCTTGCGGACGGCCGAGATCCGGACCTTGCTGGCCTCGGCGGACGCCTCCGAGGTCAGCTCGTTGGCGCGCTCCTCGGCGGCCGCGACCAGCGCCGCCGCCCGCTCCTCGGCCTCGGTGACGGCGGCGATCGCCTGCTCCTCGGCCTCGGTCAGCTGCTCCTGGGCGGCCGTCACCAGCGCGTCCACCCGCTCGCCGGCCGACTTCATGGCCTGCGCGTTCTCCTTGCGGGCGCGCTCGTGCAGGGCCTCCACCTCGGCGTCGGTGCGCTCGCGCAGCTCCTCGGCGCGCTCGCGGATCGCGGTGGCGTCCCGGCGGGCCTCGGAGAGCAGCGCGTCGGCGTCGGCCCGGCCCTTCTCGACCTCGGCCTGGCCGGCGGCCTCGCCGGCGGCGACCAGCCGGTCGGCCTCCTTGCGGGCGGCCGCGACCATCGCGTCGGCCTGCTCCTCGGCGGCGGCGGTGGTGGCCAGCGCGGTGGTCTGGGCGTCCTCGCCGAGCGCCTCGGCGTCCGCGAAGGCCTTCTCCAGCACGGACTTGGCCTGATCGCGGGTGGCCTTGTCGAACTGCTCGGCGGCCTCGCGGGTGTCGGCGTCGTACGCGTCGGCGCGGGCGTGGGCGGCCGCGTCGTACTCGTCCGCGAGGCTGCGGGTGGCCAGCGCGTACTCCTCGGCCTCGGCCCGCAGCGAGGCGGCGAACTCCTCGGCCTCGGCGACCGCGGCGGCGGCCTGCGCCTCGGCGGCGGCCACCGTCCGGGCGGCCTGCGCCTCGGCGTCGGCGCGGTGCTGCTCGGCGGCTTCCTGGGCGGCCCGCAGCTCGGCCTCGGCGTCGGCGCGCAGCCGCTCGTCGTAGGCCTGCGCCTCGGCCCGCCGGCGGCCCAGCTCGGCCTCGGTGGCCTCGCGCTCGGCGGCCAGCTCCAGCTCGGTCTGCTCGCGCAGGGCGGCGGTCTCGGCGGCGGTGCGGGCCCGCAGGTCGGCGGTCTCCCGCTCGGCGACGGCCCGCTGCTCGGCGGTCTCGAAGTCGGCGAGGGCGCGCTGCTCGGCGGTCTCCCGGTCGGCGGTCTCGTGCAGTTCGGCGACGGCGAGGTCGGTCCGCTCGCGCAGTTCGGCGCTCTCCCGCTCGGCCAGCGCCCGCAGTTCGGCGCTCTCGCGGGCGGCGGTGTCGCGCAGTTCGGCGGCGGCCTGGCCGGCCTCCCGGCGCAGCTCGGCGGCTTCGGCCTCGGCGGTGGCCCGCAGCTCGGCGATCTGCTGCGAGGCGGCCTCGTGCATGCCGGCCACCGACTGGCGGACCTCGGCGGCCTCGTCCTCGGCGGCGGAGACCAGCTTGGCGCCCTCGGCCCCGGCGGCGGCGACCAGCTCCTCGCCCTCGGCACGGGCCTGCTCCAGCACCTCCTGCGCCTCGGCGCGGACGGAGTCGGCGGTGGCGCGGGCCTCGGACAGCTCCCGGCCGGCCTCGGCGCGGACGGTCTCGGCCTGCTCGGAAGCCAGCGCGAGATCGGCGTCGGCCCGCTCGCGCAGCGCCTTGGCAGCCTCCTCGGCCTCGGCCCGGCGCTTCTCGGCGGCGGCCCGGGCACCCTCCAGCACCTCCTCGGCCTCGGCCCGCAGGCGGGAGGTCTCGGCGGTGGTCTGCTCGGTGAGTTCGGTGGCGGCCTGCTCGGCCTCGCTGCGGACGCGGTCGGCGTGCGTGTCGGCGGCCTCCCGTAGGGCGGTCGTCTCGGCGGCGGTGCGCTCGGTGAGTTCGGTGGCGGCCTGCTCGGCCTGCTCGCGGGCGGTCCGGGCGGCCGACAGCTGTTCGGCGGTCTCCTCGCGCTCGCGGCGCAGCCCGGCGGCGGCCTCCTCGTGCTCGCGCCGGCTCTCCTCGCGCAGCGCGTCGGCGGCGGCCTCGGCCTCGGCCCGGGAGCGGGCCACCTCGGTGTCGGTCTCGGTCCGCAGCCGCTCGGCGTCGGCCACCGCGGCGTCCCGGACGGCGGAGGCCTCGGCCTGCGCGTCGGCCCGCAGCGCCTCCGCGGCGGAGGTCGCCTCGGCCCGCACCCGCTGGTCGAACTCGGTTGCTTCGCGGCGCAGTTCGGCCGTCTCGCGCTCGGCCGCGGCACGGTTCTCGGCGGCCGCGGCCTTGGCGGCGGCGAGCGCGTCCTGGCCCTGCTGCTCGGCGGCGGCGACGGTCTTCCCGGCCTCGGCGCGGGCCCGGGCCAGGGTCTGCTCGGCGCGCCCCTGGGTCTCGACGGCCTGTTCCTTGGCCTGCTCGCGCAGCCGCTCGATCTCGGCGGCCGCGCCCGCGCGCAGCTCGTCCGCGTCGGACTTGGCCTTGGTGAGCAGCTCCTCGGCGTTCTTCGCCGACTCCTCGATCTGGACGACGGCCTGGCGGCGGGCCTCGCCGCGGACCCGGTCGGCCTCGGCGGCGGCCTGGGCGCGCAGCTCCTCGGCCTCGGCACGCAGCAGGGCGGCCTCGTCCTGCATCTCGCGGATCCGCTCGCGGACGGCCGCGGCATCGTCCAGGGCGGCGTTCTGGGCCTGCTCGACGGCGGCCTGGGCCTGCTCGCGCAGCCGCTGCGCCTCGGCGGCGGCCTCGGTGCGGATCCGCTCGGCCTCGGTGGCGGCACCCGCCCGGGCGGTCTCGGCGTCCTGGTTGGCCCTGGCGAGCACCTCCTCGGCCGTCTTGGCGGCCTTGGCGAGGTGGACGGTGGCGTCCTTGGCACCGGCCGCGCGGCCGGCCTCCTCGGCCTCGCTGCGCAGCTGCCCGGCGGCGGCCTCGGCCTGTGCCCGCAGTTCGGCGACGTCGCGTTCGGCCCGCGCCCGCATCTCGGCGATGGCGGCCTCGGCCTCGCCGCGCAGTTCGCCGGCCACCGACTCGGCGGTGGCGCGCAGCCGCTCGCTCTCCTCGGCGGCGGCGGCCTTGGCGGCCTCCGCCTCGGCCTGCTTGGTGGCGGCCTGGGCCTTGATGGCCTCGGCCTCCTTGGTGGCCTGGGCGACCATCCGGGCCACCTCGGCCCGGGCGGTCTGCGAGCGCTGCTCGCTGGCGGCCTCGCCGTCGGCGACCTTGCGTTCGGCGGCGGCCTCGGCGTCGGCCTGGAGCTGCTCGGCGGCGGCCTCGGCCTGGGCGCGCAGCTCGGCGGCCTCCCGACGGGTGCGCTCGGCCTCGGCGATCGCCTGGGCGCGCAGCCGCTCGATCTCGGCCTGGGCGTGGGCGAGCGCCTCCTGGGCGCGCTGCTGCTCGGCGGCGGCCTGTTCCTTGAGCCGGCCGATCTCGGCCTGTGCGGCGGCGAGCTGGTGCTCGGCGGCGACGTGGGCGGCGGCCAGCTGCTGCTGGGCCTCGCCGCGGGCGGCGTCCACGTCGGCGGCGGCCTGGGCGCCGGCCTGCTGGGCCTGCTCGGAGGCGGCGCGCAGCAGCCGTTCGGCGTCGCTCTGGGCGCGCTGGATGGCGGCCTCGGCGGCGGCCTGGGCCTCGCCGCGGGCGGCGTCGACGTCGGCCGCGGTCTGCGCGCGGGCCTGGTCGGACAGGGCGGCGGCCTCGGCGCGGGCGGCGGCCATCAGCCGGTCGGCCTCGCCGCGGGCCTCCTGGAGCAGGCGCTGGGCCTCCTGCTCGGTGCCTGCGCGGGTCTGCTCGGCCCAGTTGACGTTCTCGTTGACGTGCTGTTCGGCGCTGCGCCGCAGCTCGGTGAGCTCGTCCTCCAGCTGGCGCCGGCGGGCGGCGAGCTCGGCCTCCAGCCGGGCGGTCCGCTCGGCGGCCTCGGCCATCAGGCGCTGGGTGGCCGCCTGGGAGTCGCGCAGGTGCCGTTCGGCGTCCGCGCGCAGCTGCTGGGCCTGCATCTCCGCGGTGCGGAGCATCTGCTCGGCCTGCCCGGACACCGCGTCGAAGGCGCGCGGCTGGGCGAGCATGCGGCGGGACTCGTGCAGCTTGGCCCGGAGCACCTCCACCTGGTAGGCGAGGTCTTCGGCATGCTCGGCCGCCTTGTCCCGCTCCTTCCGCGTCCGATCCATGTCGGCCTCGAACTGGGAGAGGTGATCGTCAGCCTCGTAGCCCCGCACTCCGCGGTCCCATCCATCTCCTGGTTGCGTCCTCGACCCGGCCGTTCCCGGGCACCCGCTGTCCGGGGCCCCGGTCCGACTGGTCCTTGCATCCGCAGCCGGTGGACGACCCCTTGTTCAGCAGGGGGCGTCCGCCGCGGTCGTCGAAGCCCTGGCCGGGAGCGCGGTGGTTCCGCGTTCCCCCGTCCGGGTGGACTTCTGGGCGAACTCTTGCCTGTGGAGAATGGTGACAGATCCGATGCGACTGTTCAGCCGTGCCCGCGTAATGGACTCCCCTGACGGGCCGGCCACCGGAGGGCGGACGGGCCTGTCATCGGCCGTG
This sequence comes from Streptomyces sp. CB01881, assembly GCF_002953255.1. GTDB lineage: Bacteria > Actinomycetota > Actinomycetes > Streptomycetales > Streptomycetaceae > Kitasatospora. Next base: position 5,473,468 of record NZ_CP026498.1, on the reverse strand, counting down.
CTCGTCGTCCCCGTCCCCCGGAGTCTTCGCGCACCTGGGCATTGTAGTGGGAGCGCCCTGCGGGGGAATGGCCGCGTGGGGGTTTTCCGGGCAGAGGGCGACATTACTGACGGGTCACCAGTGGGTGCCGCCCGTCGGCGGCACCCGCCGGGGGGTTTCAGTGGGCCGTGTGATCGCCCGGTTCGGCCGAGGTGACCAGCTCGGTCAGCACGCCGCCGCAGTCCTTCGGGTGCAGGAAGGTGATCCGCGAGCCCATCGAGCCGATCCGCGGCTGGTCGTAGAGGACGCGGACGCCCTTGGCGCGGATGTCCTCGGAGTCGCCGTCCACGTCGGCGGTGCCGAAGGCGATGTGGTGAACGCCCTCGCCGTTCTTCTCCAGCCACTTGGCGACGGTCGAGTCGGGCCGGGTGGGCTCCAGCAGCTGGAGGTAGGAGGCGCCGCCGTCGCCGGTGTCGTTGATCTTGAGCATGGCCTCGCGCACCCCCTGCTCCTCGTTCACCTCGCTGTGGAACACCTCGAAGCCGTAGGTGGCGCGGTAGAACTCGACCGTCTTGTCGAGGTCGCGGCAGGCGATGCCGATGTGGTCGATGCGGGTCAGCACGGTGGCCTCCGGGTCTGGGCGGGCAACGGGACGGCAACAGTGCAGCGCATGCGGCCGGAGCGCGCCAGCGATGGGGGTGCGAGCCTGCTCACACGGTGCGGACGCGGCCGGTCGGGGCAGGGTTCACCCGGACCGGCTTGACACGGTGTTGACTGGACAGTGCCAGTGCGCTCGATCACACCGTCGCTCCGGTGACGGGCGGGTTACAGGTCAGTACATTGAGCGGCATCCACACCTGGCCACGACGTGCGAAGGGGCTCGTCCCATGACCAACACCACCTCTGTGATCGTTGCCGGTGCGCGGACCCCGATGGGTCGCCTGCTCGGTTCGCTCAAGGGCTTCTCCGGCGCCGACCTCGGCGGCTTCGCGATCAAGGCCGCCGTCGAGCGGGCCGGCATCGCGGGTGACCAGGTCCAGTACGTGATCATGGGCCAGGTGCTCCAGGCCGGCGCCGGCCAGATCCCGGCCCGCCAGGCCGCCGTCAAGGCCGGCATCCCGATGAACGTCCCGGCGCTCACCATCAACAAGGTGTGTCTCTCCGGCCTGGACGCCATCGCGCTGGCCGACCAGCTGATCCGCGCCGGCGAGTTCGACATCGTGGTGGCCGGCGGCCAGGAGTCGATGACCAACGCCCCGCACCTGCTGCCGAAGTCCCGCGAGGGCTACAAGTACGGCGCGATCGAGCTGCTGGACGCGATGGCCCACGACGGCCTGACCGACGCCTACGAGAACATCCCGATGGGCGAGTCCACCGAGAAGCACAACACCCGCCTGGGCATCCCGCGCGATGTCCAGGACGAGATCGCCGCCGCCTCGCACCAGCGGGCCGCCAAGGCGCAGCAGAACGGCGTCTTCGACGCCGAGATCGTCCCGGTCGAGATCCCGCAGCGCAGGGGCGAGCCGGTCGTCTTCAGCCAGGACGAGGGCATCCGCGCGGACACCACCGTCGAGGGCCTGGCCAAGCTGCGCCCGGCCTTCACCAAGGACGGCACGATCACCGCCGGCACCTCCTCGCAGATCTCCGACGGCGCCGCCGCCGTGGTCGTGATGAGCAAGGCCAAGGCCGAGGAGCTGGGCCTGACCTGGATCGCCGAGATCGGCGCGCACGGCAACGTCGCCGGCCCGGACAACTCGCTGCAGTCGCAGCCGTCCAACGCGATCAAGCACGCGCTGGCCAAGGAGGGCCTGACGGCCGCCGACCTCGACCTGATCGAGATCAACGAGGCCTTCGCGGCCGTCGCCCACCAGTCGACGAAGGACCTGGGCGTCTCCTCCGACATCGTCAACGTCAACGGCGGCGCGATCGCGCTCGGCCACCCGATCGGCATGTCCGGCGCCCGCGTGGTGCTGCACCTGGCGCTGGAGCTCCAGCGGCGCGGCGGCGGCGTCGGCGCGGCGGCCCTCTGCGGTGGTGGCGGCCAGGGTGACGCGCTGATCGTCAGGGTTCCGAAGGCCTGATCGTCCGACATATCTTCGGGGCTGCGGACCGCCACAAGCGGTCCGCGGCCCCGACTCGTAAGGAGATCCCGATGATCGATGTCGCGACGCTGGTCGAGCAGGCCCGGCAGGGCCGTCCGCGTGCCGTCGCCCGGCTGATCTCGCTGGTCGAGAACGCCGCCCCGCAGCTGCGCGAGGCGATGGCGGCGCTGGCGCCGTACACCGGCCGGGCCTACACCGTCGGGCTGACCGGGTCGCCGGGCGTGGGCAAGTCGACCTCCACCTCGGCGCTGGTCTCCGCCTACCGCCGGCTCGGCAAGCGCGTCGGGGTGCTGGCCGTCGACCCGTCCTCGCCGTTCTCCGGCGGTGCTCTCCTGGGCGACCGGGTCCGGATGCAGGACCACGCCACCGACCCGGAGGTCTTCATCCGCTCGATGGCCACCCGCGGCCACCTCGGCGGTCTCTCCTGGGCCGCCCCGCAGGCGCTGCGGGTGCTGGACGCGGCGGGCTGCGACGTGATCCTGGTCGAGACCGTCGGCGTCGGCCAGTCCGAGGTGGAGGTCGCCGCCCAGGCGGACACCACGGTGGTGCTGCTCGCCCCCGGGATGGGCGACGGCATCCAGGCCGCCAAGGCCGGGATCCTGGAGATCGGCGACCTCTTCGTGGTCAACAAGGCCGACCGGGACGGCGCCGACGCCACCGCCCGGGAGCTGAACCACATGCTCGGCCTGGGCGAGGCCCGCGAGGCGGGGGACTGGCGCCCGCCGATCGTCAAGACGGTCGCGGCCCGCGGCGAGGGCGTGGACGAGGTGGTCGAGGCGCTGGAGAAGCACCGCGCCTGGCTGGAGGAGCACGGCGAGCTGGCCGCGCGCCGCCGCCGCCGGGCGGCCGACGAGGTCGAGGCGATCGCGCTGGCCGCACTGCGGGCCCGGATCGGCGACCTGCACGGCGACCGCCACCTGGTCACCCTGGCCGAGCGGGTGGTGGCCGGTGAGCTGGACCCGTACGGGGCCGCCGACGAGCTGGTCGCCGGGCTCACCCGGGGCTGAACGCACGCAGGAGGGCCGGTCCCCGTCGGGTGCGGGGGACCGGCCCTCGGGCGTTGCGGGCGTCCCCCGCCCCCGGCCCGGAGAGGGGCGGGGGTGACGGCTACGAGCGGCCGCGCAGACCGCGCAGGTGCTCGGCGACCGGGGCCAGCGCCTCGTACATCGCGTCCAGCTGCTCGGGCGTGAAGCGGTCGATGAAGTGCGCCCGGACGCTGCGCACGTGGTCCGGGGCGACCTTCTGCATGGTCGCCCAGCCCTGCTCGGTGAGGTGGGCGTAGAGGCCGCGGCGGTCGCCCGGGCACTCCTGCCGCAGGACCAGCCCGGCCGTCTCCATCCGGGTGATCTGGTGCGAGAGCCGGCTCTTGGACTGGAGCGTGGCGGTGGCCAGGTCGGTCATCCGCATCCGCCGCTCGGGTGCCTCGGAGAGCACGACCAGGATCTCGTAGTCGTTGATCGCGAGGCCGTGCGGCTGGAGTTCGCGGCCGAGCTGGTAGTCGAGCAGCTTGGCGACCTCCAGGTGGGCGCGCCACAGCCGCTGCTCCGTGGCGGTCAGCCAGGGAGTCTCCTCCTCGGGGCCCGGGGGGGAGACGTCCGCGGCGTCGGCTGTGTGCGTATCCATGGAGAGAGCATACCGCATTTAGTTAAATCTTGTACAACTTGCGGGGCTCCACCGGCCCACCGGCCCACCGGCCCGTCCGGCGCATCCGGCCCGCGGACCCGTGGAGGGCCACGGACCTGGACGGACTCGCGGGCCGGTGGAGGTTCACAGCCCGAAGCGCCGTCCGAGATCGCCCAGGTTACCGAGACCCGGCACGTTGACGTTGGGCAGCTGGCTGCCGTGGCCGGACGCGTGCTGCGACGGCACCCCGCCCATCGGCACGCCCGCCTCGGCGTGCACCTGGCCGACCGCGCGCTCGGCCATCAGGACCTCGGTCGACTGCAGCAGCACCTGGCCGGCACCGATGAACTCGAACTGGTGCTCCTCGCCGGACGCCCCGCCCAGCCCGGTCAGCCGGCGGATGCCGCCGATCACCCCGTGCATGTAGTCGTGGTCGTAGTGGTGGCACGGCGCCGGGCAGTCGGCCCAGCCGACCAGTGCCTGCGGGTCGACCCGGATCGGCGGCTCGACGAAGTGCACCGGGCCGTTGGAGGCGGCCACGAACTTGCCGGTGCCGATCAGGGTCAGGAAGCCGGGGATGATCGACTGCTTGAGCCGCAGCGTCGGCTCGTACGCCAGCAGGTTGCCCGAACGGACGGTCAGGTTCCCCTCCTCCAGGTCGTAGGAGTTGAGGTCGAACGCCCGGTCGGCCAGCAGCAGCTTGCCCCGGCCCTCGGCGACCACCCAGTCCGCCGCGTGCATCGGCGAGTTGAAGTGCTGGCCGAGCATCCGGTCGATCGCGCCGGCGCCGACGCCCTTGAAGGAGATGTCGCCGTAGTAGGCGATCATCTTGCCCTTCTGGAGGAAGTACGACCCGTTCAGGTCCACCGAGAAGGCGTACGGGTTGACGTTGTCGTTGACCGGCAGGCTGTGCGCGTCGTGCACCACCGGGCCGGAGCCGTCCTGCGCCTTGGGGAGCGGGGCCTGCGCGCCGCCGAACTGCTCCTGGGCGTACTGCTGCGGCGGCTGCGCCGGGTAGCCCTGCTGGGGATAGCCCTGCTGGGGGTGGCCCGGCGGCGGCGGCGGCGGGTAGCCCTGGCCGGGCGGCGGGCCGTAGCCGGGCGGCGGCGGGGCGGCCGGGAAACCGGGCTGGGTGGGCTGGTTGTACGGCGACGGCTGGCCGTACGGCTGCTGCTGGCCGTACGGGTCGTTCGGCTGTCCGTACGGGGGCTGCGGCGGGTAGGACATCAGAGCTTCTCCTCGCTCGCCTGCACGAACACGGTGCCGTTGCCGGACAGCTCCAGCTGGAACGCCTCGCCGGAGCCGCGTCCGATCATGTCGCGCCACCCCAGCGCGGTGGACAGCTTGTTCTGGACCTGGCCGCGGTGCGCGACGTAGGCCTGGGGGTCGACGTGCACCGGCTGGTGCGGGGTGATGGGCAGCTCGAAGACGCCGCCGTGGGCCATCACCGCGACCGATCCGTGGCCGTCCAGCTTGGTGGTGAACAGGCCCTGGCCGGTCACCTGGCCGCGGACCATGCCCATTACGCCGCCCTGCGAGCCCATGAACATGGTGGACTGCTGGAGCGAGCCGTCGAAGGCCAGCAGCCGGTCCGCCTCGACGTACAGGGTGTCGCCGGCCAGCTCGATCACGTGCACGTGGTGGCCGCCGTGGCCGAACATCACGGTGCCCTGGCCCTCGACCGTCATCAGCGGGGTGTCCTCGTTGGCCACCCGGCGGCCGATCATCGACATGACCCCGCCCTGCCCGCCGGTGATGTTCGGCGTGAACCGGACCTCGCCGGTGTACGCGAGCATCGCGCCGCGCTGGCTGAACAGCCGCTGCCCGGGGACGACCCGGGCCTCGATCATCTTGTTGTTGATCCTGGTGAACGGCATCAGACGTCGCCCCCGACGGTCAGCTTCTCGGACGGCTGCACGTACACCAGGCCCTCGCCGGAGAACTCCACCTGAACGGCCTCGCCGCCGCCCTCGCCGATGAACGTCGTCCAGCCGGCCCCCGACTTGAGGCTGCGGCTCAGATTGCCGGTGTGCGCCACGTACGCCCCCGGGTCCACCCGCAGCGGCATGCCCTGGGTGACCCGCAGGATGATCGCCGGCCCCTTGGAGGTGACGGCGGCCCAGCCGCTGCCCTCGACCTTGGTGGTGAACAGGCCGTTGCCGGACGAGATGCCGTTCAGACCGGTGAAGGTGGTGCCGGTGCGCAGCGTGCCCTCGGTGCAGAGCAGGTTGTCCGACTCGACGTAGAGCGTCTCGCCGTTCAACCGGACGAGGTTGATCTCGGTGGCCTTGTCGGCGAAGTAGCAGGTGCCCTGCCCCTTCACCTCCATGACCGTCATCTGCTCGCCGGTCAGCCTGCGGGTGACCATGCCGCGCAGGCCGTCACCACCGCCGCTGAGCTTCTTGAAGCTCATCTGGCCGCTGTACGCGACCATCGAGCCGTTTCTGGCTTTCACGCCGTCGCCCGTCATGTCGACGGCGAGCGTCTTGGACCCCTGGAGTCGAAACTGTGCCACCGCCGCAATGTAGCCGCATCGGGCCGCCGCCGGGGAGGGGGCGGCGGCGTTCTGGTACCGCTCTGCGACAAATGCCCGGATCGGGCTCAGGTGTGCGCACCGTGCGGGACCGCCCCGGCGGCCAGCTCCACCTCCAGCAGCGAGGCCGAGTGGCGTTCGGCCTCGAAGGCCACCACGCCGCCGCGCAGCCCGAACAGGCGCTTGGAGAGCAGGATCCAGAGCACGGCGACGATGTTCAGCACCAGGGTGGCGACCTTCAGCGCACTGACGTGCTCGGTCAGCTCGTACGCCTCCAGCGGGAGGAAGGCCGCGGTGGCCACCACCGTGAGGTACTCGGCCCAGCGCCTGCCGAGCCAGAGGCCGTACGCCTCGACGATCTCGATCAGCGCGTAGACCAGGAGCGCGCCCGCGACGATCAGCAGGGTGCTGTGCTTGTAGTCGAAGGTCTTGCGGATGGTGTCGGCTATCGGCGAGTGTTCGAGGTCCCAGTGGAAGTGCTCGGTCACGGGCCGGAACACCGTCAGGTTCTCGTCGAAGACCCGGCGCACCGCGTCCTGGCTGTTGGAGAACTTCCAGACACCCCAGGCGACCACGACGATCAGCAGCCCGCGCAGCAGCCGCTCGACGGCCAGGAAGCGGAGGATGAAGAGGTCCCGCAGGGCCTTGCCGCGCGGCACCAGCGGTGCCTCCTCGGCCGGTCCGGAGCCGTGCGGGGCGCCGAGCGCGAAGTCGCCGCAGCGCAGGCAGCGCCAGGCGTCGCCGAGCGCGGTCGCCGCGTGCAGGCGGCGGTTCAGCTCGGGCTCGGCCGGCGCGTAGGTGACGTGCCCGCGCCGGGCGCAGGTCCTTCGGTCCCAGTCCAGCTTGAACATCGGTGGTACCCCCGTGGTGCTGCGATGCGGACGGCTCCCGGATCGCCGGGGCGCGGCAGCAGGATAGGGCGCCGGACGGCCCGGCGCCGCGACCGGGGGCGATCTGCTGCAGGGCTGTGACATCCGGGGCCGTGGCGTCGGGGGCCGTGGCGTCCGGGCTGTGACGTCCGGCACGGGGGTGCACCCCGGCCGGGGGCTCGGACATGTGCTCGGCGATAATGGCGGGGATGCTTGTGAGCCGGTTCACAAGCGATCTTCGACTCCGGTATGAGGTACGCCATCGTGAACAGCAGTGCCGTCCACCGCCTGCGCCTGGTCTCGGGCCCCGAGGGCCTCTCCTTCCTCCTGCTCCTGGTCTGCTCGGTGCTCAAGCGCAAGACGAGCTTCGACGCGGTCCCGGTGATGGGCATGGTCCACGGGATCCTGTTCATCCTCTACGTGGTGTTCTGGATCATGGCGTGGCAGGCGCAGAAGTGGGACGTGAAGCGCGGCGCCCTGCTCTTCGTCCTCTCGGTGCTGCCCACCGGCGGGTTCTTCGCCGAGCGTCTGCTCAAGAAGGAGGAGCTCGGCGTGGCGGCCCCGGCCCGCGAGCCCGCCGCCGCCTGACCCGCGGCCTGGACCGCCGGACGGCCGACAGGCTGCCGGGGCCTCCTCTCCCAGAGGGCCCCGGCAGCCTGCCGTCTTTTCCGGGGGTGGTCCGCCGTGGCTAGTTGACGTTGACCGCGCTCCAGGCCGCGGCCACCGTCTTGTACTCGGTGCTGGTGGCGCCGTACAGGTCGGAGGCCGCCTTCAGGGTCGCGGTGCGCGCGGCCTTGTAGTTGGTGGTCGAGGTGAAGTAGACGGTCAGGGCGCGGTACCAGATCGCGGCCGCCTTGTTCCGGCCGATGCCGGTGACCGTGGAGCCGTTGGAGGTCGGGCTGTTGTAGCTGACCCCGTTGATGGTCTTGGCGCCGCTGCCCTCGGCCAGCAGGTAGAAGAAGTGGTTGGCCACGCCCGAGGAGTAGTGGACGTCCACGTTGCCGACCCCGGAGTACCAGGAGTCCTTGGACGCGCCGTCCTTGGAGGGCTTGTCCATGTAGCGCAGCGGGGTGCCGTTGCCGTTGATGTTGAGCTTCTCGCCGATCAGGTAGTCGGGCACGTCCACCGGCAGGTTGGCGTACCACTCGACCATGGTGCCGAAGATGTCCGAGGTGGCCTCGTTGAGGCCGCCGGACTCGCCGGAGTAGACCAGGCCGGCGGTGGCGGAGGTGACGCCGTGGGTCATCTCGTGGCCCGCCACGTCGATCGCGGTCAGCGGGTGGGTGTTGCCGGAGCCGTCGCCGTAGGTCATGCAGAAGCAGGAGTCGTTCCAGAAGGCGTTGACGTAGTTGGAGCCGTAGTGGACCCGGCTGCTCGCGCCGACGCCGTTGTTCTTGATGCCGCTGCGGCCGAAGGTGTTCTTGTAGTAGTCCCAGGTCGCACCGGCGCCGAACTGCGCGTCGACCGCGGCGGACTGGGTGTTGGAGGCGAGGCCGTTGCCCCAGACGTTGTCCGCGTCGGTGTAGAGCGCGTTGCCGGACGCGGCGTTGCCGGTCCACTGGTTGCCCCGCGAGCCGTCCTTGAGCTGGTAGGTCGAGCCGCTCTGGGTGGTGGTCAGGGTCACCGAGCCGACGTTGACGCCCTTGCCGCTCCCGGTCGCGGTCTGGAACTCCTCGTGGGTGGAGAGCACCTCGCCGGTGGCCGCGTCGGTGACCAGCCGCTGGCTGCTCGGGGTGCCGTCGGCCCGCTGGCCCTGCACCACCGTCTGGTACGCCAGCCGCGGGCTGCCGTCGGCGGCCCAGACCACCAGGGTGGCCGTGCCCGCGCCGTCGACCCGGCTGATCGCCGCCTCGTCCTTGTCCGCCGTGATGCCGACGGTGGCCCGGACCGCGCCGAGCGCCTGGGCGGAGGCCTTGTCGGCGGAGAGCGCCGGGGTGAGGCTCGGCAGCGACAGCTGCCCGGTGAAGGCCCGGTCCACCGAGGTGATCGAGCCGTTGGACTTCTGGTGCACCACCAGGTCGCCGCCGATCACCGGCAGGCCGCCGAGCGTCCGCTCGTAGCGCAGGTGGCGGTCGCCGTTGGCGTCCAGCACCGCGTCCTTGACGACGAGCCGCTCCTGGCCGCCGAGCGCGAGCGACTGCGCCACCGGGGCGGCCTCGCCGCCGGCCAGGGCGATCAGGGCGTCGCGCTGCTGGGCGACGGAGGGCGCGGAGGCCTGGGCGGGGGCCGCGGCGACCTGGATGGCGCCGGCCAGCAGGGCGGTGGCGGAGAGTACGGCGCCGGCTGTCAGCTTTCGCTTCACGTACGGGGTTCCTTCCACGAAACCGCGTGTGCGCGGTCACGCCGCATACCGGGGCGCCGGGGGTGGCGCCTTGGGGCGGTAGGGCGCTGACGTGCTGCTCCCGTGCGGTCCAGGACGGCTGGTCGGTGGGTGGGGGCGACGGCCGTCGAACGGGGCTTGGACGCAAGCATGACAACCCGACAGGGGGGAAGGACAGGGCGCCGCCGGGGATTGGCCAGGTCTCGCCAGTCGCCGGTACGGGTGGTCCGGGTGCGGCGGATGCCCGGTTCGGGCGTTTCGCCCCGCTGGCGGGATCCCGCCAGCGGCCGGCCTTGCCCGGCCCGTCGGCCCTTGCTACGCGGGCCCGGGCGAGGGCGCCGGGGGCCCGCGGACGCGCGAGCGCCCGGGGCCTCCCCTCCCAGTGAGGGCCCCGGGCGCTCGCGGGGCCCTCAGGCCCCCAGCGGGTCACGTCAGCTGACGTTGACACCGCTCCACGCGGCCGCCACCGCGTTGTACTCGGCGCTGCCCGCGCCGTACAGGTCCGCCGCCGCGCTCAGGGTGCCGGTGCGGGCGCCCTTGTAGTTGGTGGTGGAGGTCCAGTAGACGGTCAGGGCGCGGTACCAGATGGCCGCGGCCTTGTCCCGGCCGATGCCGGTGAGGGTGGAGCCGTTGGAGGTCGGGCTGTTGTAGCTGACGCCGTTGATGGTCTTGGCGCCGCTGCCCTCGGCCAGCAGGTAGAAGAAGTGGTTGGCCACGCCCGAGGAGTAGTGGACGTCCAGGTTGCCCACGCCGGAGGACCACGAGTCGGCCGAGCCGCCGTCCTTGGAGGGCTTGTCCATGTAGCGCAGCGGCGTGCCGTCGCCGTTGAGGTCGATCTGCTCGCCGATCAGGTAGTCCGGCTTGTCGGTGGCCAGGTTGGCGTAGAACTCGACCATGGTGCCGAAGATGTCCGAGGTGGCCTCGTTGAGGCCGCCGGACTCGCCCGAGTAGTTGAGGCCCGCGGTGGCCGAGGTGACGCCGTGGGTCATCTCGTGGCCCGCCACGTCGATCTCGGTCAGCGGGTGGGTGTTGCCGGCGCCGTCACCGTACGACATGCAGAAGCAGGAGTCGCTCCAGAAGGCGTTGACGTAGTTGGAGCCGTAGTGGACCCGGCTGGTGGCGCCGACGCCGTTGTTCTTGATGCCGTTGCGGCCGAAGGTGTTCTTGTAGAAGTCCCAGGTCGCGGCCGCGCCGTACTGCGCGTCGACCGCGGCGGACTGGGTGTTGGAGGCGGCGCCGGTGCCCCAGACGTTGTCGGCGTCGGTGTAGAGGGTGCCCGAGCCGGAGGTCCGGTTCTTGAAGTTGACGGTGGACTGGCCGCCGCGGGTGGCGTCCTTCAGCTGGTAGGTCGAGCCGCTGAGCGTGGTGGTCAGCGGGACGTTGCCGACGAAGACGCCGTTGCCGCTGCCGGCCGCGGTCTGGACCTGCTCGTGGGTGGAGAGCACCTCGCCGCTGGCGGCGTCGGTGACGAGCAGCTGGCTGCTCGGGGTGCCGTCGGCGCGGACGCCCTCGACGGTCGTCCGGTACGCCAGGCGCGGGTTGCCGTCCGCGGCCCAGACCACCAGCTCGGCGGCGCCGGTCTGGTGGACCTCCTTCAGCGGCGACTCGTCCTTGTCGGCGGTGATGCCGACGGTGGCCTGCACGGCGCCGGAGGCCTGCGCGGCCGCCTTGTCGGCGGGGATCTCCGGGGTGAGGCTGGGCACGGAGATGGTCGCGCCGACGGCCTTGTCCACGGCCTTGACGGCACCGTCGGCGGCCTGGTGGACCACCAGGTCGCCGCCGAGGACGGGCAGGCCGGCGAAGGTGCGCTCGAAGCGGAGGTGACGGGTGCCGTTGGCGTCCACCACGGCGTCCTTGGCGACCAGCTTCTCCTGGCCGCCGAGCGCCAGCGCCTTGGCCAGCGGGTCGGCCTGACCCTTCGCCACGGCGAGGACGGCCTCGCGCTGCTGCGATGCCTGCGCCTGGGCCGAGGGGGCGGGGGTCGCCTGGGCGGCGGTGCTCACCTGGATGACGCCGGTGAGGAGTGCGGTGGCGGAGAGTACGGCGCCGGCTGCGAGCTTTCGCTTCACGTACAGGTCCTTCCGGAAAACCGCGTGTGCGCGGTCGCACCTCGTCCCGGGGTGCCGGGGTTGGCACCTGAGGGGCGGAACGGGCGCTGACGGGCTGCTCCGTGCGGTCGAGCGGCGGGCCACCGGTGAGTGGGGCGGTGGCTGCCGGACGGGGCTGGCCGAAAGCATGACAATCCAACAAGTGAAATGACAGGTCTGGTTCACCAATTGGCCAGGTCTCGCCAGCCCGGCGGATTGTGAACAGAGTGACGAAAGGGGCGAATCACCCCGTCTTTCAGCGGGTTACCGCCCGAACCGAGGCCTGATAGCGGGCCGAACGCCTGGTCGGTGGTCAGCGACCTGTGGGGCGTGCGGGGTTGGCTTCCGTTCACATCGCGGCAATGTCCTGGTACGGACCTGGCCGCCCCGCTGGCGGGATCCCGCCACGTGTTGCGCTTGTCCACCATCAGGACGCCTGATAGCGGCGCTCCCGCCCGCCGGTACGGTTAGGAGGTGGCCAAGCCCCTCGCACTCGACTTCGACCCGATCGCCCGCGCCGACGAGCTCTGGACCCGTCGTTGGGGCGGAGCCCCCTCGATGGCGGCGATCACCTCGATCATGCGCGCCCACCAGATCCTGCTCTCGCGGGTGGACACGGTGCTCAAGCCGTACGGCCTGACCTTCGCCCGCTACGAGGCGCTGGTGCTGCTCACCTTCAGCCGGACCGGCGAGCTCTCGCTCTCCAAGATCGGCGAGCGGCTGATGGTCCACCCGACCAGCGTGACCAACACCGTCGACCGCCTGGAGCGGGCCGGCCTGGTCGCCCGCAGGCCCAACCCGCTGGACGGCCGGGGGGTGCTCGCCTCGATCACCGGCCGCGGCCGCGAGGTGGTGGAGGAGGCCACCCGGGAGCTGATGGCGATGGAGTTCGGCCTGGAGGAGTACGACGCCGACCAGTGCCGCGAGGTCTTCGAGCTGCTCCGCCCGCTGCGGGTGGCGGCCGGCGACTTCACCGGGCCGGACGCGGCCCCCGCCGGGTAGGGCGCGCCCGCGGCCGGGCAGGGCGCTGCGCGGCGCACCCGTAAGCGGCGGCTACCCTCGTGGGAGCGGTGCGCGGATCCGGGCGTACCGGCCGATCCCTGCCGAGCGAGGCGATGAAGAGTATGAAGGCGAACCCCCTGCTGGGCTGGTACCGGGCCCTGGCCATTGCGACCGGTGTGGCGCTGCTGGTGTTCTGCGGCTTCATGGTCGCGAAGTACGGCTTCGACACCGCCGAGGACCTCACCACCTACGTCGCGATGCTGCACGGCTACCTGTACATCGGGTACTTCGTGGTCACCTTCCTGCTCGGCCAGAAGCTCAAGTGGCCGCTCGGCCGGATGATCCTGACGCTGGCCGCCGGCTGCATCCCGTTCGCCTCCTTCGTCGCCGAGCGCCGGGTGGTCCGCGAGGCCGCCGAGCGGCTCCCGGCCGGCGGCGCCGCCCGGCAGACCGCCGGCGTCTGACCGCACCGGCCCGTGCGAGCGCCCCTTCCCGATTCCGGGGAGGGGCGCCCGGCGTTTCGCCCCGCCCCTGCGGCCCGTCCTGCGCGTACCGTCTCCATCGACAAGTACTAGGACGTCCGAGTAAATTAGTAGGACGTCCTAATAGCTGTGCCGCCCCGACGCCGTGGCGGCCGTACGGAGCGGAGTTCTTGGCCATGGACGCCGAGGAGATCGAGCGCGGGCGGCAGCGCTGGCAGCAGCGGTACGACAGCGCCCGCAAGCGGGACGCGGACTTCACCACCCTCTCCGGCGACGAGGTCGAGCCGGTCTACGGCCCGCCCGCCGGGCAGCCCGTCGAGGGCTTCGAGCGGATCGGCTGGCCGGGCGAGTACCCGTACACCCGCGGTCTGCACGCCACCGGCTACCGCGGCCGCACGTGGACCATCCGCCAGTTCGCCGGCTTCGGCAACGCGGAGCAGACCAACGAGCGCTACCGGATGATCCTGGAGGCGGGCGGCGGCGGCCTCTCGGTCGCCTTCGACATGCCGACCCTGATGGGTTACGACTCCGACGACGCCAAGTCGCTCGGCGAGGTCGGCCACTGCGGCGTGGCCATCGACTCGGCCGCCGACATGGAGGTCCTGTTCAAGGGCATCCCGCTCGGCGACGTCACCACCTCGATGACGATCAGCGGCCCGGCCGTCCCGATCTTCTGCATGTACCTGGTCGCCGCCGAGCGCCAGGGCGTCGACCCGGCGGTGCTCAACGGCACCCTGCAGACGGACATCTTCAAGGAGTACATCGCCCAGAAGGAGTGGCTCTTCGCCCCCGAGCCGCACCTGCGCCTGATCGGCGACCTGATGGCGTACTGCGCCGAGGGCATCCCGGCGTACAAGCCGCTCTCCGTCTCCGGCTACCACATCCGCGAGGCCGGGGCGACGGCCGCGCAGGAGCTGGCGTACACGCTGGCGGACGGCTTCGCCTACGTCGAGCTCGGCCTCTCCCGCGGTCTGGACGTGGACGTCTTCGCGCCCGGCCTCTCCTTCTTCTTCGACGCGCACCTGGACTTCTTCGAGGAGATCGCCAAGTTCCGCGCCGCCCGCCGGATCTGGGCCCGCTGGATGCGCGACCGCTTCGGCGCCAAGACCGACAAGGCGCAGTGGCTGCGGTTCCACACCCAGACCGCGGGTGTCTCGCTGACCGCGCAGCAGCCGTACAACAACGTGGTCCGCACCGCCGTCGAGGCGCTGTCCGCGGTGCTCGGCGGCACCAACTCGCTGCACACCAACGCCCTGGACGAGACGCTCGCGCTGCCGTCCGAGCAGGCCGCCGAGATCGCCCTGCGCACCCAGCAGGTGCTGATGGAGGAGACCGGCGTCACCAACGTCGCCGACCCGCTGGGCGGCTCCTGGTACGTCGAGGCGCTCACCGACCGGATCGAGGAGCAGGCCGAGGCGATCTTCCAGCGGATCCTGGACAAGGGCCGCGAGGACCACGAGGTCGGCCCGATCACCTCCGGCATCCTGCGCGGGATCGAGGAGGGCTGGTTCACCGGGGAGATCGCCGAGGCGGCCTTCCAGTACCAGCAGTCGGTGGAGAAGGGCGAGAAGCGGGTCGTCGGCGTCAACTGCCACCCGCGCAGCGTCACCCCCGAGCTGGAGATCCTGCGGGTCAGCCACGAGGTCGAGCGCGAGCAGGTGCGCGTGCTGGCCGAGCGGAAGGCGGGCCGGGACGAGGCGGCGGTGCGGGCCGGCCTGGAGGCCATGCTGGCGGCGGCGCGTTCGGGCGAGTCGATGATCCCGCCGATGCTGGACGCGGTGCGGGCCGAGGCCACCCTGGGCGAGATCTGCAACGCCCTGCGCGAGGAGTGGGGGATCTACCGGGAGACGGCCCGCTTCTGAGGCCCTCCCGGCACACGGGAGCCGCCCCGCACGTACCGACGTGCGGGGCGGCTCCGTGCTGTCCGCAGCCGGCCCGGGGGCCGGCCCGCGCTCAGCCCGCCAGCAGGCTCGGGAACGGCCCGAGCAGCAGGCTGGTGAAGCGCCGGGTCCAGTCGGCGGTGATCGGCTCGCCGCTGACCAGCACCCGGTGTTCGACCGTCCCGGCGATGGTGTCGAAGATGATGTCGATCTCCTCGCCGGCGGTCGCCTCGTCGGCGTCCGGGGCGAGCTCGCCGCGTGCCTGCGCGGCCGCCCGGCCCTGCCGGACGAGCCGCTTCTGCGGGTCGACGATCGCCTCCCGGATCCGCCGCCGCAGCTGACGGTCGCGGGTGCCCTCGGCGAACAGCGCGAGCAGCGCGGCCTGGGTCTCCGGCCGGGCCAGCAGGTCGGCGAACTGGGTGACCACCGCCTCGATGTCGGCCCGCAGGCTGCCGAGGTCGGGCATCACCAGCTCGTCGAAGAGGCTGGCGACGGCGTCCACCACCAGCTCGTTCTTGGACGGCCAGCGGCGGTACAGGGTGGTCTTGGCGACCTTGGCGCGGGTGGCCACGTGACCCATGGTCAGCCCGCCCCAGCCGAGTTCGGCGAGGGCCTCGCGGGTGGCGTCCAGGATGGCGAGGTCGGCGGCGGCGCTGCGCGGTCTGCCCTTGGCCCGGGTGGTGGTGCCGTCGGTGCCCTCCGGGGCCTGTGGGGGGTCTTCCCGGTGGTCCGGGCGCGCCGGGGTCACGGGGGGCTGGGGGGCCGACACCGGGTCTCCTTGCGGTTTACTGGTAAGTAACATGGGTGGGACCGGTAACGGTAGCGACTCCTCGCCGTCCCGGTCAGCCAGGCCACCCGGGAAAGTGGGGCAGCTCACGTCCCGGGAACGCCGGAGGGGGTTGCGACAGGGGGCCTCGGTCCAGTTACGCTACGACTCGTAGCGAAAGCAGTGACGACCAGGCGCCGTGACCCGTGGGACGGGGCGGCGCGGGCGCGGGTGGGGATCCGCGCCGAACGGTTCAGGCTACCGGGGGACGGGCCGTCCGCCCGGGGATCGGGTGCCGCGCAGCCCGCGCGGGGCGACTTTCCCCGAGGTTGGTGCCCGTCGGCGGCGCGGACGGGGGAGGATAGTGCCATGCAGCCACGGAATTCGCGTCTCAACAGCTCCGCCCTGCGCGGTGCGGTCGACCTCGCCGCAGTGAAGGCAGCCGGCGAGGCTGCCCAGAAGGCCGAGCAGGCCCGGGCCGAGCGGGCCCGTCAGGCGGCCGCCGCCGAAGCGTCCGGTGTGGCGGCCCCCCAGGCCCCGTACGAGCTCGTCATCGACGTCACCGAGGACACCTTCGAGGCCGAGGTCGTCCAGCGTTCCACCGAAGTGCCGGTGGTCATCGACTTCTGGGCCGAGTGGTGCGGGCCCTGCAAGCAGCTCAGCCCGATCCTGGAGCGTCTGGCCGAGGAGTACGCCGGCCGGATCGTGCTCGCCAAGATCGACGTCGAGGCCAACCAGCTGATCGCGCAGCAGTTCGGCATCCAGGGCATCCCGGCCGTGATGGCCGTGGTGGCCGGCCAGCTGGTGCCGCTGTTCCAGGGCGCCGAGAGCGAGGCCAACGTCCGCAAGGTGCTGGACCAGCTGATCCTGGTCGCCGAGCAGCGCTTCGGCGTGGCCGGCGGCAGCGGCGCGCCGGCCGGAGAGCCGGGCGAGGCCGCGCCGTACGTGCCGGAGGACCCGGCGCTGGCCGCCGCGCACGAGGCGCTCGACCGGGGGGACCTCGGCGGCGCGATCCAGGCCTACCAGAACGTGCTGGCCGACCAGCCGGGCAACACCGAGGCCCGGCTCGGCCTGGCCCAGGCGCAGCTGCTGCGCCGGGTGGAGGGGCTGGACCTGCAGGCTGTCCGGGCCGCGGCCGCGGCGAGCCCGAAGGACGTCGCGATCCAGCTCCAGGCGGCCGACCTGGACCTCGTCGGCGGGCACGTCGAGGACGCCTTCGGGCGTCTGGTGGACACCGTCGGACGGACCTTCGGCGAGGACCGCGACACCGTCCGGCTCCGGCTGCTGGAGCTGTTCGAGGTGATCGGCGCGGACGACCCGAGGGTGACGGCGGCGCGCACCGCGCTGGCCCGCGTCCTGTTCTGACCCGGTTTCGGATCACGGTCCGTAACCCTTTCGCCGGTCCGTACTGGCACGGCGGGTGACCTGCGGTGTCGCTGGAGATTTGGCGACAATCCGGTCATCGCGTCAGAGGTTTACCAAATCTTGACAACGCCCGTGGGTGGTCACTTCGCGTGACCACCCACGGGTGTTTCGCTGCTGTTTCCGGCGGATTTCGCCGTCACGATTCCTTCAATTCGTCACTCAGGGTGCGCAAGCGGAAATTTTCATGATCGTCGGCACTGGATGTTGGATTACCCGTCAGTAATGAACCCCTTGTGCTTCGCCCGGGATTCAAGCAGCATCGGCGACGCCCGGTCCCAGACTCCACCCCGCCGACAGCCGGTCGGCGCGACGGAGCGAGGGATCCCCACCGGGTGAGCCGTCGGCCCTGGCCGGCGGCAGGGAGGGCAGGGGGGTATCCGCGGTCCCACGGCGGTTCCTGTCCTTCGATCCGGCCGCGCGGCCCGCGCGGTCGCTGGTTGTCGCTCGGGGGTGATCGCCGATGTCGTCGGTCCTGCCCGCCGCCCCGCAAGGGTGGCCGGTGAAGGGACGGGAGTGCCGCTGTGTGCCGGCCGCTCCCGCGTCCGACGACGCCCAAGGCGCTCTCCGCTACCGAGGACGTAGCTCTCTCCCATCCCAGGCCCCCACCGGTGCGGGACGCACCGCCGGGCGCCGGAGATGTACGTCCTAGAAGGAGGACTCGCATGTCCCAGACCTACGGCAAGACCCGCTGGAAGCGCTTCGCCCTCGTGATGGTGCCGGGCATCGCCGCCACCGCCGCGGTCGGCGTCGCGATGGCCAACAACGCGCTGGCGGCTTCGTTCAGCGTCTCCGGCCAGAACTTCAAGGTCACCGCGCAGGAGCTGCACGGCACGAACTTCGCGCAGTTCGGCTCGATCGACGCCGAGACCAACGGCACGCCGCACCCGGTCGCCGTCTCGGCGTTCGACGACGCCACGATCAAGGGTCTCTGCCAGTCGGTGGTGACCGACCCGAACATCATCCCCGGCCTGCCGTGGAAGCTGCCCAAGATCACCCTGCGCCTCGAGGCCGGCCAGAGCGACGACGTCGCGAAGCAGGTCTCCGCGAAGAACCTGCTGATCGACCTCGACCAGCTGAGCGCGGACGCCACCTTCACCAACATCAACATCGGCCAGGACGCCTCCACCCTGAAGGGCACCGCCACCCAGGGCTGGAAGTCCAAGCTCGGCACCGGCCTGCCCTCGGGCGGCGTCGGCTTCGCCCAGGCCGCCGACAAGGCCGACCTGACCGACGTCAAGCAGACCGCGTGGGCCACCTCGGCCGGCACCTTCAAGCTCCAGGGCCTGAAGCTCCAGCTGCACACCGACGGCGGGCACGAGTGCTACTAGGCCGTTGACCGGAGGCAGGTCCGCGGACCCGCCTCCGACCACGGCACCCGGGGGGTCGGGGACGGCGCATGCGCCGCCCCCGGCCCTCCCCCTCCCGTTTTTCCCCTCGTTCACACCATCGAGGAGCTGCACCGTGTCCAGCGCCCTTGCCGAGCTGCGGCCCGTCGAGCACGAGAACACCGTCCACTGGGTGCTTCGGGTGTTCCGTCACTTCCGCCGGTCCCGCCCGTTCTGGGGCGGCCTGATGGCCATGATCGCCGGCGTCCCGGTCATGTACTTCCCTTACGCCAAGCTGTCGTTGAACGGCATGACGGTCACCATGGCGACGACGGCCGGTGCCGGATCGCTCATCATCGGCGTCCTTCTGATCGTGCTGGGTCTGACCGCCTGGTTCCAGCCGGCCGTCCGGTTCTTCGCGGGCGTCGCCACCATGCTGCTGACGCTGGTCTCGATCCCGGTCTCCAACCTGTCCGGCTTCGGCATGTCGCTGCTGCCGGGCCTGATCGGCGGCGGGCTGATGCTCGCCTGGGCGCCGAATCCGCCCGAGGCGGCCACCGCCACCGCCGAGGCCGTCGCCGCTCCCGCCACCGCCGAGGCCGCCACGGCCCCGCTGCCGGCCGTCCCGGGCCAGGCCGAGCCGCCGGTCCTGGACAAGGCCCAGGCCCCCGCCGAGGGCACCGCCCCGCAGCCGGCCGGTGACCACGGGGAGGCGCGGTGACCTCGCAGGACCAGCAGGGCCGGCCCGTCCTGCCGGAGCAGCGCTCCGGCCGGCACGCGGCCCCCCGGACGCCCGTCCGGGTCCGGCTGAGAGGACGCGCGCTGGCGATGGCCGCGGTGCCGACCGCACTGCTGATGGCCGCCGCCTACACGCCGAACCCGGCGATAGCCGAGCCCGCCGCGGGCAAGCCGTGCGCCTCCGCGCCCGAGTCCGTCCCGGACGTGACGCCGGTGGAGGAGACGCCCGTTCCCAAGAGCGAGCTGACCCCGCTGCCCGGCCCGTCCGAGGCGCCCACCGGGGCCGCCACGACCGCGCCGACGACCGTGCCGACCGGTGCGCCGACGACCGCCCCGACGGCGCCCGCTCCGACGACGCCCGCCGCCCCGGCCGCGACGACCGCGCCGGTGAAGCCGACCGGTGCCGCGACCCAGCCGCCCGCCGTCCGCTCCGGCGCCACCGGCGGCCAGGGGGGCGTGGTGCAGGCCGGGCTCATCGACGACCTGGTCGGCGGCGTCACCAATCTGATCCACCCGAGCGCTTCGCCGAGCGCCTCGGCCTCGCCGTCGGCCGCCGCCGGCGCCCGTGCGGCCGCGCCGCAGGCCCCGGCCCCGCAGGCCGTCCAGACGCAGGCCGTCCAGACGCAGCCCGCGCAGGCCCCGGCCGCGCCGCAGGCCCCCGCGCCGGGAGCCACCACGGCCGCGCAGCCCACCACGGCCGCGCAGCCCACGGGGACCGCGCAGACCACGCCCTCCCCGAAGGCGTCCACCGGCGGCAGGGCGACCCCGAAGGCCACGCCGTCCGCGGGCGCCACCGCGACCCCGTCGGCCACCGGCACGCCGACCGCCAATCCGAACTGCGACGTGGACGCCCGCGGTCTGACCGCCGGGGCGCCCGCGCCCGGGCACGTCGTCCCGGAGCAGAACTGGACGCTGAAGAGCAGTCGCCTCGGTCTGCACGGCGCGGCCTTCCACGGCGTCTACGACGTGCGGACGCCCACCGGCACCAAGCGGGTGCTGAAGTTCGTGGTCAACAGCGTCGACATCGAGAACCTCGACATGTCGACACTGGAGGGCAACGGCAAGACCTTCCACGTCAAGGGCGCCCCGGGTTCGACCTCGACGATGCGCAACGGCCAGGTCACGATGTACGTGGAGCGGCTCTCCGGCCACCTCTCGAAGGTGCTCGGCCTGCCGGTCCCGATCGACCTGGGCGAGATCACCCTCACGCCGGACACCCTGCCGCGCTGGCTCTACGACCTGATCGGCGCGATCCCGATCCCGCTGGACCTGGAGCTCACCGGCGTCACGGCCAAGCAGGCCGGCCAGTTCGGCGGCACGCTCAAGATCCCCGGCATGCGGATGTACAACGACGACGAGCCGTACAGCGACAAGTAGGAGCACCAGGTCGTGCAGACGCCCGTGGGGCGGCCCCTCCGGTGAGGAGGGACCGCCCCACGGGCGTCTTCCGGCGCGGGTGGTTACTCGCTCCGGGTGCCCAGGTGGTGCACCTGGACCATGTTGGTGTTGCCGGGGACGCCGGGCGGGGAGCCGGCGGTGACGATGACGGTGTCGCCCTCGTTCAGCTCGCCGATCCGGAGCAGCTCGCCGTCGACCTGGGCCACCATCGCGTCGGTGGAGCCGACCTGCTCGGTGACGTGCGCCTCGACGCCCCAGCTCAGCGAGAGCTGGTTGCGGGTGGCGTTGTCCGGGGTGAACGCGATCACCGGGATCGGCGAACGGTACCGGGAGAGCCGGCGCGCGGTGTCACCGGACTTGGTGAACGCGACCAGTGCCTTGCCGTTGAGGAAGTCGCCCAGCTCGCAGGCGGCGCGGGCGATGGAGCCGCCCTGGGTGCGCGGCTTGCGGCCCGGGTTCAGCGGCTGGAGGCCCTGGGAGAGCAGCTCCTCCTCGGCCTTCTCGGCGATCCGGCTCATGGTGCGGACCGTCTCGATCGGGTACTTGCCGACGCTGGACTCGGCGGAGAGCATCACCGCGTCGGTGCCGTCCAGGATGGCGTTGGCGACGTCGGAGACCTCGGCGCGGGTCGGGCGCGAGGCGTGGATCATCGACTCCATCATCTGGGTGGCGACGATGACCGGCTTCGCGTTGCGGCGGGCCAGGGTGATCAGCTGCTTCTGGACCAGCGGCACCCGCTCCAGCGGGTACTCGACGGCCAGGTCGCCACGGGCCACCATGATGGCGTCGAAGGCGAGGACGATCTCCTCCATCGCCTCGACGGCCTGCGGCTTCTCGATCTTGGCGATGACCGGCACGCGGATGCCGACCTCGTCCATGACCTCGTGGACGTCCTTGATGTCGGCCGCGTTGCGGACGAAGGAGAGGGCGACCATGTCGACGCCCAGGGCCAGCGCGAAGCGCAGGTCGTCCTTGTCCTTCTCGGACAGGGCGGGCACGTTCACGGCCGCGCCGGGGAGGTTGATGCCCTTGTTGTTCGAGAGCACGCCGCCCTCGACGACGACGGTCTTCACGCGGGGGCCGTCGACGCTGACGACCTCCAGGGCGATGACGCCGTCGTTGATCAGGATCGGGTCGCCGGGCTTGACGTCGCCGGGCAGGCCTTTGTAGGTGGTGCCACAGATGTGCTGGTCACCGGGGACGTCCTCGGTGGTGATGGTGAACTCGTCGCCGTTGTCGACGGTCACCGGACCGTTGGCGAAGGTCGCCAGACGGATCTTGGGACCCTGGAGGTCGGCCAGGACGCCGATGGCCTTGCCGGTGTCCTCCGAGACCTGGCGGACCTTGCGGTACCGCTCCTCGTGGTCCGCGTGGGTGCCGTGGCTCATGTTCAGTCGGGCGACGTTCATGCCCGCCTCGACGATGGCCTTCAGCTGTTCGTAGGAGTCCGTCGCGGGACCCAGGGTGCAGACAATTTTCGCTCGGCGCATATGGATCAGTCTATCCGTTCGTGTTATAGGCGCATTCGGCACGAATCGAGAGGAATCGCCGACGAAGGATTCCGAGGGGCGAGACGACGGTGCGTCACCGCCCCGACGTCACCGGCCCGACTGCCGGTGCACCAGGGCGAAGGCCTGTCGCGCGATCTCCAGTTCCTCGTCGGTGGGCACCACGGCGACCGCCACCCGTGAGTAGGCGGGGGAGACGATCCGGGCCTCGCCGGAGCGCACCGAGTTCAGCTCGGGGTCCACCGCGATGCCCAGCGCCTCCAGTCCGGCCGTGGCCGCCGCCCGCACCGGCGCCGCGTTCTCGCCGACACCCGCCGTGAAGGCGATCGCGTCCACCCGGCCCAGGATCGCGTAGTAGCCGCCGATGTACTTGCGCAGCCGGTGGACGTAGGCGTCGAACGCTAGCCGGGCGTCGGCGTCCCCCTCCTCCGCCCGGCGCATGATCTCGCGCATGTCGTTGTCGCCGCACAGGCCCAGCAGGCCGCTGCGGCGGTTGAGCAGGTCGTCGATCTCGTCGACGGAGAGCCCGCCCACCCGGTGCAGGTGGAACACCACGCCCGCGTCGATGTCACCCGAACGAGTGCCCATGACCAGGCCCTCCAGCGGGGTGAGGCCCATCGAGGTGTCCACGCACCGGCCGCCGGCCACCGCCGAGGCCGAGGCGCCGTTGCCCAGGTGCAGCACGATCACGTTGACCTCGGCCGGGTCCTTGCCGAGCAGCCGGGCGGTGGCCCGCGAGACGTACTGGTGCGAGGTGCCGTGGAAGCCGTAGCGGCGCACCCGGTGCTCGTCCGCGACCGCCTTGTCCACCGCGTACCGGGCCGCGTGCTCGGGCATCGAGGCGTGGAAGGCGGTGTCGAAGACGGCCACCTGCGGCAGGTCCGGGCGCAGCGCGCGGGCCACCTCGATGCCGGTGATGTTGGCCGGGTTGTGCAGCGGGGCGACGGGGATCAGCCGGCGGATCTCCCGGAGCACCTCGTCGGTGATCACGGTCGGCTCGGTGAACCGCAGGCCGCCGTGGACCACCCGGTGGCCGATCGCGGCCAGCTCGGGGGAGTCCAGCCCGACGCCGTCGGCGGCCAGCTCCTCGGCGACGGCCTTCAGGGCGGCGCAGTGGTCGGCGAAGACCTGGACGGCCTCCCGCCGCTCCCCGCCGCGCGGCGTGTGCAGCAGCCGGCCGCCGGCCTCGCCGATCCGCTCGACCAGCCCGGAGGCCAGTCTGGTGCCGTCGAGCATGTCGATCAGCTGGTACTTCACCGACGACGAGCCGGCGTTCAGGACCAGGACCCGCGTACCTTCGCTCATGCCTGCACTCCTTCGGCGCGCTCCTGGGACTGGATGGCGGTGATCGCGACCGTGTTGACGATGTCCTCGACCAGCGCGCCGCGCGACAGGTCGTTGACGGGCTTGCGCAGGCCCTGGAGGACCGGGCCGACCGCCACCGCGCCGGCCGAGCGCTGGACCGCCTTGTAGGTGTTGTTGCCGGTGTTGAGGTCCGGGAAGATCAGCACGGTGGCCCGGCCGGCCACCGGTGAGCCGGGCAGCTTGGCGGCCGCCACGTGGGCGTCCACCGCCGCGTCGTACTGGATCGGGCCCTCGACCAGGATGTCGGGGCGCAGCTCGCGGACGATCTCGGTGGCCTTGCGGACCTTGTCGACGTCGGCGCCGGAGCCCGAGGTGCCGGTCGAGTAGGAGAGCATCGCGACCCGCGGCTCGACGCCGAACTGGGCGGCGGTGGCGGCGGACTGGATGGCGATGTCGGCGAGCTGCCGGGCGTCCGGGTCGGGGTTGACGGCGCAGTCGCCGTAGACCAGCACCCGGTCGGCGAGGCACATGAAGAAGACGCTCGACACGATGGCCGCGCCCGGCGAGGTCTTGATCACCTCGAAGGCGGGCCGGATGGTGGCGGCGGTGGAGTGCTGCGCGCCGGAGACCATGCCGTCGGCGATGCCCTCCTGGACCATCAGGGTGCCGAAGTAGCTGACGTCGGTCACCACGTCCAGCGCCCGCTCGACGGTCATCCCCTTGTGCGCGCGCAGGCGGGCGTACAGCTCGGCGAACTGGCGGCGCAGCGGGCTGGTGGCCGGGTCGACGATCCGGACCTGGGCGCGGTCGGCGGCCGGATCTCCCCCGGCCGGGCGGCCGGGAGGCGCCGCCTCGGCGGGCAGGCCGATGCCGAGCGCGGCGGCCTTGCGGCGTACGGCGTCCGCGTCCCCGAGCAGGGTGAGGTCGCAGATGTTGCGGCGGAGCAGGATCTCGGTGGCGCGCAGCACCCGTTCATCGGTGCCCTCGGGCAGGACGACGTGCCGGCGCGACGAGCGGGCCCGTTCCAGCAGCTCGTGCTCGAACATCATCGGGGTCACCCGCTCGGACCGGCCGACCTCGATCCGGGTGGTCAACTCGGCGGTGTCCACGTGCAGTTCGAAGAGCCCGAGGGCTATCTCGGCCTTCCGGGGGCTGGCCGCGGAGAGCTTGCCCTCCAGGTGGGTGAGGGCGGCGGCGGTGGGCCAGCTGCCCTCGGGGACGACCGCGACCGGCGTGCCCGGGGCGAGCCGGGCGGCCAGCGCCATCACGTTCGGGCCGGGGTGCTGGCCGAGGGTCAGCAGCACGCCGGCGATCGGCGGGGCGCCGGCGGCGTGCGCGGCCAGCGAGCCGATCACCAGGTCGGCACGGTCCCCGGGGGTGACGACGAGGGCGCCCTCGGTCAGCGCGTCGAGGAAGGTCGGCAGCATGGCGCCGCCGAAGACGAAGCCGCGGACGTCCCGGGCCAGGCCGGCCGCGTCGCCGATCAGCACCTCGGCCCCGGTCGCCTCGACCAGCTGGGCGACGGTCGGAGCGGCCAGCGCCGGCTCCTCGGGGATCACGTACGCGGGGACCGGCAGCTTCTCGGTGAGCGTGCGCTGGATCCGCTGCTTGGCGCCGGGGGCGACCCGGTTGGTGATCATCGCCAGGGCCGCGCAGCCGAGGTCGGTGTACGCGCGGTGGGCGTTGCGGACCTCGGCGATCACGGCCTGGGCGTCCTCGGCGTGCCCGCCGACCACGGGGAGGACGGCGGCGCCGAACTCGTTGGCGAGCCGGGCGTTGAAGGCCAGCTCGTCCGGGATGTTGGTGTCCGCGAAGTCGGTGCCGAGCACCAGGACCGCCTGGCAGTGCCGCTCCACCGCCCGGAACCGGTCGACCAGGACGGAGACCAGCTCGTCCTGCCCCTGGGCGGCCTGGAGGGCGGCGGCCTCCTCGTAGGTGAGGCCGTACAGTTCGGCGGGCCCGAGGTCCAGCCGGTAGCGGGTGCGGAGCAGCTCGACGACGTGGTCCGAACCCGGCTCGCCCGGTGCGTGCGCGTGCACCAGGGGGCGGAACACCCCGACCCGGTCCACCTGGCGGGTGAGCAGTTCCATGACCCCGAGCTCGACCGCCTGCCGGCCGTCGCCTCGGTTGATCCCGGTCACGTACACGCTGCGCGCCACGTGGCTCTCTCCGTCCCGTCGTCTCAGAGGATGGTCATATCGACCATACCTTCGCACCGGGAACAGCCGTTCGCGAGCAGGAGGGCCCCGTCGGTGCAAGGGACGAAGGTCACGCCAAGAGGGGCGGGAGGTCAGGGTCGGGTGTCCGTGTTGGTCAGCTCCGAACCGGCCAGTTCCACCGACACCCCGAGGGGGCTCTCGCTGATCCAGATCTCCGACAGCCGCGTGTCCACCAGCCAGCCGTGCCGGCGCAGAAGGGTGTTGCTGCCCCCGGGGCGCCAGCCGTCGGTGACGAGGTGTTTCCGCAGGCGGTTGGCCACTTCGGCGGGCGGCAGGCCGGTGATGCTGACGATCGTGAGAGTGCGGGAGCAGAAGTTGGAGCCGCAGTAGCCGTCGGTGCTCTGCGCGGTCAGTCCGGGCGGCATCGACACTTCCTCGGCACTCGGCAGGAAGGCCTCGTAGGAGAGGAAGGGGCCGTAGACGAAGCAGATGACGGTCCCGATCAGGGCATGGGCGCAGATCGCGACGGCCGCCCCGCCGGTGGGGGTGAAGAACTCCCCCTTCGGCCGGGGGCCCCGCAGTCGCCGCTCGATCAGCACGCCCACCAGGATCACCAGGCCGGCCGCGAACGGGTACCCGGCCTCGATCTCGGCCGTGGCGCGGGTGAAGTACCAGTCGCACTCCAGGCCGACCAGGACCATCGCCAGGCCCGCCAGGACGGCGAACACCGCCACTCCGACCACCCGGGTGCGCATCACCACCGCCCAGCAGACCAGTGGCAGCAGGAGGTAGACCCACCCCAGAAGCATCAACACGTGTCAGGCCCCCGCCTGCTGACGATCAATCTCGCGAGGGGAGCCTAGGGGCGGGCCGCGGCCGGACGCAATGGTCCGGCCGCGGCCGATCCGCCGCGGTGCCGGTCGGGCCGCTCAGGCCGGGCGGAGCCAGAGGGTGGCGAGCGGGGGGAGGACCAGTTCGGCGCTGCGCGGCTGGCCGTTCCACTTGACGGGCTCGGCCTTCACGGGGCGGGAGTTGCCGATTCCGGCGCCGCCGTAGGTCTCGGCGTCGGTGTTCAGCACCTCCTCCCAGAGCTGTTCGCGGCCGTCGAGGGCGGGCAGGCCGACCCGGTGGCCGTGGCGGACGACGGGCGAGAAGTTGCAGACGGCGACCAGCGGGGTGCCGTCGGCGGCGTACCGGACGAAGGAGAGCAGGTTGTCCTCGGCGGCGCCGCCGTCGAGCCAGCGGAAGCCGTCCGGGGTGGTGTCCTGCTCCCAGAGGGCGGGGGCGTCGAGGTACTGCCGGTTGAGGTCGCGCACGAGGCGGCGCACGCCGAGGTGGTCGCCGGCCGCCGGCCACTGCTCGTCGAGCACCCACCACTGCGGGCCGTGCTCGTGGTCCCACTCCGAGCCCTGGGCGAACTCCTGCCCCATGAAGAGGAGTTGCTTGCCGGGGTGGGCCCACATGAAGCCGAGGTAGGCGCGGTGGTTGGCGCGCTGCTGCCACCAGTCGCCGGGCATCTTGGAGACCAGCGCCTGCTTGCCGTGCACCACCTCGTCGTGCGAGATCGGCAGGACGTAGTTCTCCGAGTACGCGTACACCATCGAGAAGGTGATCTCGTTGTGGTGGTACTTGCGGTGCACCGGCTCCTTGGACATGTAGACCAGCGAGTCGTGCATCCAGCCCATGTTCCACTTCAGCCCGAAGCCGAGGCCGCCGCTGTCGGTGGGCCGGGTGACGCCGTCCCACGCGGTGGACTCCTCGGCGATGGTGACCACTCCGGGGCAGCGGCGGTAGACGGTGGCGTTCATCTCCTGGAGGAACGCGGCGGCGTCCAGGTTCTCCCGGCCGCCGTACTGGTTGGGCGTCCAGTCCCCGCCCTCGCGCGAGTAGTCGAGGTAGAGCATCGAGGCGACGGCGTCCACCCGCAGGCCGTCGATGTGGAACTCCTCGCACCAGTACACCGCGTTGGCGACCAGGAAGTTGCGCACCTCGGTGCGGCCGTAGTCGAACTCCAGGGTGCCCCAGTCGGGGTGTTCGGCGCGCCGCGGGTCGGCGGGCTCGTACAGCGGCTCGCCGTCGAAGCGGGCGAGCGCGAAGTCGTCCTTGGGGAAGTGCGCGGGCACCCAGTCGACGATCACGCCGATGCCGTGCCGGTGCAGGGTGTCGACCAGGTGCCGGAAGTCGTCGGGGCTGCCGAGCCGGGCGGTGGGGGCGTAGTAGCCGGAGACCTGGTAGCCCCAGGAGCCGCCGAAGGGGTGCTCCATCACCGGCATGAACTCCACGTGGGTGAAGTTCAACCCCTTGAGGTAGCCGGGGAGTTCCTCGGCGATCGCACGGTAGGAGGTGAGGTCGGGCCGCCAGGACGGCAGGTGCAGCTCGTACACCGACATCGGTGCCCGGTGGTGCGAGGTGCGGGCCCGGCGGGCCATCCAGTCGTCGTCCTCCCAGCGGTACGAGGAGGAGGTGACCACCGAGGCGGTGCCGGGCGGGCACTGGGCGGCCCGGGCCAGCGGGTCGGCCTTGTCGAGCACCCAGCCCTGCCGGGTGTGGATCTCGTACTTGTACTGGGTGCCCTCGGCCAGGCCCGGTACGAACAGCTCCCAGACGCCGGACGAGCCGAGCGAGCGCATCGGGTGGCCGGTGCCGTCCCAGTGGTTGAAGTCGCCGATCAGCCGGACGCCGGCCGCGTTCGGTGCCCAGACCGCGAAGGCGGTGCCGCTCACCCCGTCGACGGTGCGCACGTGGGAGCCGAGCGCCTGCCAGAGCTTCTCGTGCCGCCCTTCGGCGATCAGGTGGAGGTCCAGCTCGCCGAGGGTGGGCGGGGTGCGGTAGCCGTCGTACTGGGCGACCGGCTCGCCGTCGGCGTACGTCACCAGCAGCCGGTAGTCGGCCGGGCCGCTCTCGTACAGCTCGGCGCCGGCCAGCAGGCCGGTGAACAGGCCGCCCTGCTGGTGGGTGAGTTCGGCCGGGCCGTGCGCGGTCTCCACCACGACCCGCTCGGCGAACGGGCGCAGCACCCGGATCGCGGTGCCGCCGTGCACCGGGTGGGCACCGAGGAGGGCGTGCGGGTCGTGGTGCTGCCCGCCGACGAGCCGGTCCACCTCGGACGGCGGCAGCGGCGCCTCGGGCAGCCGCAGGACGCCGCCGGGCACCCCGCCGGGCACCCCGCCGGGCTCGCCGCCCGGGGCGGGGGCGGGGCGCGCCGCCGCGCGCGGCCCGGCCCGTCGGGGCGATGCGGGCTCGCGCTGGGGGGAGTCCGCGTCCGCGAGGAAGGTGGCGGGCACGGTGCGGGTGGTGCGGCCGGGCGGGTCGATCGGCGTCACGGCTGGTCCTCCTGCGGATTCGGGGTGGCCGCGGATCGTCGGCGGCGGGGTGGGTCCGCTCCGGGGCGGGAGCGGGGCAGGGCGGGAGCGGGGCGGAGCGGGTCGGACGGGGACGAGGGGCGGGCGGGGAAGGAGGCAAGAGGGGGATCAAGGAACAGGGGCTGGGGAGCAAGAGGGGAGGGAGGGACAGGCGGAGGGCGGGGTCAGACGGTGAGCGCGAGCCGGTTGATCGCGGCCAGCGGGATCGGCAGCCAGCCGGGCCGGTGCCGGGCCTCGTACACCACCTCGTAGACCGCCTTGTCGATCTCCAGCGCGCGCATCAGCTCCGGCGAGGCCGCCGGGTCGGTGCCGCCGCCGGCGGTGTAGCCGGCGCAGAAGGCGGTGCGGTTGCGCTGCGCCCAGGCGGCGGCCAGGTGGGCCAGCTCCGGGTCGTGCGGGCCGCCGGCCAGCAGGTGGGCGGCGGCGTAGTCGAAGGAGCGGAGCATCGCGGCGACGTCCCGCAGCGCGGTCTGCGGTTCGCGCCGTTCGGCGACGGACTTGGCCGGCTCGCCCTCGAAGTCCAGCAGCACCCAGCCGTGCGGGGTGCGCATGGCCTGGCCGAGGTGCAGGTCGCCGTGGATCCGCTGGACCGGCATGCCGTCCGGGTGGGCGTCGGCGAGCTGCTGGAAGGCGGTGCGCAGCGCGGCCCGGTAGCGCATCAGCCCGGGGACGACGGCCACCGCGCTGTCGAGCCGGTCGGCCATCGCGGTGGCCAGCTGCCGGGTCTGGGTGCGGTCCAGCCGGGCGACCGGCATCGAGCGGGCCAGTACCCGGTGCACCTCGGCGGTGGCCCGGCCGAGCCGGTGGGCCTCGATGGCGAAGTTGCCGGGCGACGGGTCGCCCTTGAGCCGGCCGACCTGGTCGAGCGCCAGCTCCCAGCCGTCCTCGGCCTCCGGGAGGTAGCGCTGGAGCAGTCCGAGGGTGGCCGGCTCGGCGCGCTCCAGCCGGCTCTCGAACCAGG
Source organism: Streptomyces sp. CB01881 (assembly GCF_002953255.1). GTDB lineage: Bacteria > Actinomycetota > Actinomycetes > Streptomycetales > Streptomycetaceae > Kitasatospora. The sequence continues at coordinate 5,443,644 of NZ_CP026498.1, read as the reverse complement.
CCGCGACCCGGGGGATCCGGGTGGAGCCGGCGCGGGAGAGCGCCAGTGAGAGCTCCAGGTCGGGGTTGGTGCCGGGGTGGATGCGGCGGAACAGCTTGAGGATGTACGAGGTGCCGTAGATGACCGAGCTGTTGGACTGCTCGGCGGTGGAGGCGCGCCCGGGCAGGTTGGCGGGAAGCCCGGAGCCGGGGGTGCGGCGGAACGACAGGGAGCCGAACCGGTCGCCGGTGGCCAGGTGTTCCAGCAGCCGCCCGGTGAGCTCGGGGTCGTGCACCGCGTCGTAGAGCGCGGCGCCGTCGTACGGGCCCTGGGTGAGCCGGCCGAGCACCGCGGTGGGCTCGATGCCGGCGGGCCCCTGGGAGCGGATGCCGAGCAGCAGTTGGTAGATGTCCCCGTGCGGTGCGCCGGCGGTGGTGGCGTGTTCGACCCGCAGCAGCAGGTGGAGCAGGGCGGGGTCGCCGACCTGGAGCGGGGTGCCGACCACCAGGGTGAGGCCGGTGATGGGCCGCCCCTTGCCGGCGTACCAGCGCTGGGTGGGGAGCCACTCGGCGATGAGCGGCAGGGCCGCCTGGACGAGTTCGCTGACCCCCAGAGCGGTTCTCCGGGCCCCGGCACCGCGGGTGCCCACCGGCACGGGGCCGGCGGGGGTGTCGCGGTGCACGTGGGCTTGAGAACGGGAGGTTTCGGACATGACTCCCTTTCCCCGGAAGCGGGCGGGTGCCCGACGGGTCTGGCCGGGTCCGTCAGTCTTCCGGATTTCGGCGGCGCGGCGGCGACGGCACGCGAGCGGTGCTCAGGTGTCACGCCTTCGTGTGGGTGGCCGTTGGGCTGTTCTCCGTACGCGGTGGTGCAGAGACCTCCGGGGGCGCGTCGGGTTCAACTCGCGCCCCCGGAGGGTTTGGTGGTGCGGGTGGCGCCGGAGCGCCCGGGTACGGGGGGCGGCGCCTGATGGATCGTTACTTCGATCGCCTGGTTCCGCTCAGCCGCGGGGGCTGGCGGAGCTGGAACCAGTAGAAGCCGTGCCCGGCGAGCGTGAGCAGGTACGGCCACTCGCCGATCGAGGGGAAGCGCACCCCGCCGATCAGCTCCACCGGATACCGCCCGCCGTACTGCCGCAGGTCCAGTTCGGTCGGCTGCGCGAACCGGGAGAAGTTGTTCACGCACATGACCAGGTCACCCTCGTGCTCGCGCACGAAGGCCAGCACCGCGGGGTTGCTGGAGGGCAGTTCGGTGTACGTGCCCAGGCCGAAGGCCGGGTTGAGCTTTCGGATCTCGATCATGCGACGCGTCCAGTGCAGCAGCGAACTCGAACTGCTCTGCTGCGCCTCGACGTTGGTCACCTGGTAGCCGTACACCGGATCCATGATGGGCGGCAGACTGAGCCTGCCCGGGTCGGCGGAGGAGAAACCCGCGTTGCGGTCCGGGGTCCACTGCATCGGCGTGCGCACGCCGTCCCGGTCACCCAGCCAGATGTTGTCGCCCATGCCGATCTCGTCCCCGTAGTAGAGCACCGGCGAGCCGGGGAGGGAGAGCAGCAGGGCGGTGAACAGCTCGATCTGGTTGCGGTCGTTCTCCAGCAGCGGGGCGAGCCGGCGGCGGATGCCCACGTTGGCGCGCATCCTCGGGTCCTTGGCGTACTCCGCGTACATGTAGTCGCGCTCCTCGTCGGTGACCATCTCCAGGGTCAGCTCGTCGTGGTTGCGCAGGAAGATGCCCCACTGGCAGCCGCCGGGGATCTTCGGGGTCTTGGCGAGGATCTCGGAGACGGGGTAGCGGGACTCCCGCCGGACCGCCATGAAGATCCTCGGCATCACCGGGAAGTGGAACGCCATGTGGCACTCGTCGCCGCCCGAGGCGAAGTCGCCGAAGTAGTCGACGACGTCCTCCGGCCACTGGTTGGCCTCGGCGAGCAGCACGGTGTCGGGGTAGTCGGCGTCGATCTCCTTGCGGACCCGCTGGAGGAACTCGTGGGTCTCCGGCAGGTTCTCGCAGTTGGTGCCCTCGCGGGCGAACAGGTACGGCACGGCGTCCAGCCGGAAGCCGTCGATGCCGAGGTCGAGCCAGAACCGGAGTCCGGCGATCATCTCGTCCTGGACCCGGGGGTTGTCGTAGTTGAGGTCCGGCTGGTGGGAGAAGAACCGGTGCCAGTAGTACTGCTTGCGCACCGGGTCGTACGTCCAGTTGGAGGTCTCGGTGTCGACGAAGATGATCCGGGCGTCGGGGTACTGCTTGTCGTCGTCGGCCCACATGTAGAAGTCGCCGTACGGGCCGTCCGGGTCCTCCCGGGAGGCCTGGAACCACGGGTGCTGGTCGCTGGTGTGGTTCATGACGAAGTCGATGATCACGCGCATGCCGCGGGCGTGCGCGGCGTCCACGAACTCCATGAAGTCGGCGAGGTCGCCGAACTCCGGCAGGACCGACTTGTAGTCGGCCACGTCGTAACCGCCGTCGCGCAGGGGTGAGGCGAAGAACGGCGGCAGCCAGAGGCAGTCGACCCCGAGCCACTGGAGGTAGTCGAGTTTGGACGTGAGCCCCCTGAGGTCCCCGACCCCGTCGCCGTTGCTGTCCTGGAAGGACCGCACCAGCACCTCGTAGAAGACCGCACGCTTGAACCACTCGGGGTCAAGGTTCTTCTTCGAGGTCTCGGGGAAGGTGTCGGGGACGGGCTCGTTCACTGTCACGCTGGGTTCCTCCGAACCGTGAGGAGGTGAGCCGGCTCGGCTGAGGGATCGAGCCGGACGTAGTTGTGCCGGCCCCAGGTGTAGGCGGCGCCGGTGAGCTCGTCGTGCACCGCGAACGGCCCGTCCCCGTCGAGGGTGACGGTGGCCTCCTGTACGTGGTGCGGGTCCAGGTTGACCACCGTGAGGACGTGGTCGGTGAGGCCCTCGGCCGTGGTGGCCGTCTTGGAGAAGGCGAGCACCTGGTCGTTGTCGGTGGCGTGGAAGCGCAGGCCGCGCAGCTGCTGGAGGGCCGGGTGCCGGCGGCGCAGCCGGTTCAGCACGGTGAGCAGCGGGGCCAGGGTGTCGGTGCGGCTCCAGTCGCGCGGGCGCAGCTCGTACTTCTCGGAGTGCAGGTACTCCTCGGACCCCGGGTGGGCCGGCTCGTTCTCGAACAGCTCGTAGCCGGCGTAGACGCCGTAGCTGGGGGAGAGGGTGGCGGCCAGGACCGCGCGGATCGCGAACGCGGCCCGGCCGCCGGTCTGCAGGTAGCCGTGCAGGATGTCCGGGGTGTTGGCGAAGAAGTTGGGCCGCATGTAGGCGGCGGCGTCACCACTGAGTTCGGTGAGGTAGTCGGTGAGTTCCTGCTTGGTGGTGCGCCAGGTGAAGTACGTGTACGACTGGTGGAAACCGATCTTCCCCAGGGTGTGCATCATCGCGGGGCGGGTGAACGCCTCCGCCAGGAACACGACATCGGGGTCGGTGCGGGCGATGTCGCCGAGCACCTTCTCCCAGAACAGCACCGGCTTGGTGTGCGGGTTGTCGACCCGGAAGATCCGCACGCCGTGGGACATCCAGAACCGGAGGATGCGGACGGTTTCCTTGACGATTCCGTCCATGTCCTGGTCGAAGTTGATCGGATAGATGTCCTGGTACTTCTTCGGCGGGTTCTCGGCATAGGCGATGGAGCCGTCGGCGCGGTGGCTGAACCATTCCGGGTGCTTGTTCACCCACGGGTGGTCCGGCGAACACTGCAGCGCGAAGTCCAGCGCCACCTCCAGGTGCAGCGCCCCGGCCTCGGCGACGAAGTGGTCGAAGTCCTCGATGGTGCCGAGGTCGGGGTGGACCGCGTCGTGGCCGCCCTCGGGCGAGCCGATCGCCCACGGCGAGCCGACGTCGTGCGGGCCGGCCGTCAGGGTGTTGTCCGGGCCCTTGCGGTAGGCACGGCCGATCGGGTGGACGGGTGGCAGGTAGACCACGTCGAAGCCCATCGCCGCGACGGCCGGCAGCCGCTCGGCGGCGGTGCGCAGGGTGCCCGAACGCGGCGGCTCGACGCCGGCCGGGTCGACCACCGCGCCCTCCGAGCGGGGGAAGAACTCGTACCAGGAGCCGTACAGCGCCCGCTCGCGGTCCACCTGGAGCGGCAGCGGGCGGGAGGCGCTGACCAGCTCGCGCAGCGGGTAACGGGCCAGCAGGTCCAGCACCTCGGGGGCGAGCGCGGCCGCGAGCCGGGAGAGCGGCGGCAGGCCGGTGTCGCGCAGCGCGTCCACCGCGGCCAGGACGTGCGCCCGGCCCTCCTTCTTGGGCACGCCGCCGGCGGCCCGCTCCAGCAGCAGCGCGCCCTCCTCCAGGACCAGCGCGGTGTCGATCCCGGCGGGCAGCTTCACCGCGGCGGTCTTGCGCCAGGTGGCCAGCGGGTCGCTCCACGCCTCCACCAGGTAGGACCAGCGGCCGGGCGCGGTCGGGGTGACGAAGGCGCCCCAGCGGTCGGTGCCCTCGGCGAGTTCGCGCATCGGCGTCCACGGGCCGCTGCGGCCGCGCGGGTCGCGCAGCACCACGTTGGCGTTCACCGCGTCGTGGCCCTCGCGAAACACGGTGGCGGTGACCAGGAAGGCCTCGCCGGTCACGGCCTTGGCCGGGCGGCGGCCGGCGTCGACGAGGGGGCTGACGTCCAGGACGGGGATGCGGCCGATCACGGTGTCGCTCTCTGTCGTCTTGCGGGCGGAGGGCTTGCGGGTGGTCGCGGTCCGGGCGGGAGCGTTGCGGGGGGCGGCGTCGGCCCCGGCGGCGTCGGCTCCGGCGGCGACCCTGGTGGCGGCCTTCGCGGTGGCGGCGGCCGTGGTGGCGGCCTTGCCGGTGGTGGCGGCGGTCGCGCTGCGCCGGGTGGTGGTGCGCTTGCGCGGTGCCGCGGGGCGGATCTCCTCGGCCCCGGGTTGTCGGGCCGGTTCGCTCTGATGCTCCGTACGGATAGCCCCGGCACCCCGGGGTGCCGGCATCGGCGCGTCTGTCCGGGTGTCAGAATCCATCCGTCCGGCGGATTCCGCGACCCCCGCGTCGACGGTGTCGGCCACCGGTGTGGACTGGTCCCGCGTGTCGCCGTGCATGCCAAACTCCTGCCCGAGATCGGCGGCAGCTCCCGCGGGCCGCACGGGCCGGGGGGAGTACCGGGAGGACTGCTGGGTGGGGAGGCCGTGCGACCGGAAGCCTGCCCGCGCCGCCGTCCCCGGCAACCTGCCCCGCGCCCGCCAAGCCCGTGGCGGGGAGCCCGAGAGCCCGCGCGCGTCCCGGCGCACGCCTCTCGGGGCACGCCCCTGGGCGACCCAACCCACCCGTGAACGAGCAGGCCGAGTTCGAGGACACGCATCGGTGCGCCGTGGGCGCCGAATGGGCTAAGGAGGTTGAGGAACGATCAACGCGAAAAGGATTCGGACGTGCTGCTTCAAGGGGGCGCCACCCGTCGCCGCACTCCCCACAGCATCAACGACCTTGGTTCATAGTCGCACCGGGGACAAGACTTTCGCAGCGGTACGACAGTAGTTTCGGGCCATTGAGGGGGCGGAGCCACGGCTGGAAATGGAGCTGTTCCGCGATGTTCACGTATTGGTAGCGCGGCCCCCGGGAAAGTGCGCCTCGCGCGCCCCCTGTGCAGTCCAATGCGCCGAATGCGATCTCACCAATAGGCCGAACGGAGGCCCAATAGCCCACTTGACGCACCATCATGACAGTCGCCGGGGCTACGCTTCACGCCGTGAAGGCAATCCGCAGATTCACCGTCCGCACCGTCCTGCCCGAACAACTCCAGCCGTTGCACGAGCTGGCCCTCAACCTGCGCTGGTCCTGGCACCCCGAGACCAGGGACCTCTTCCGGTCCGTGGACCCGGAGGTCTGGGCCGCGACCGGGGAGGACCCGGTGCGCCTGCTGGGGGAGGTCCCGGTCGCCCGGCTCGCCGCGCTCGCCGGAGACCGGCGGTTCCTGCGCAGGCTCGGCGACCTCGCCGACGACCTGCGGGAGTACCTCTCCGGTCCGCGCTGGTACCAGGCCGCCCCGCACGGCCCCGGCCAGCAGGCCGCCGTCGCCCCGCAGCCCGCCGCCATCGCCTACTTCTCGCCCGAGTACGGCATCGCCGCGGCGCTGCCCCAGTACTCCGGCGGGCTCGGCATCCTGGCCGGCGACCACCTCAAGGCCGCCAGCGACCTCGGGGTCCCGATCATCGGCGTGGGGCTGTTCTACCGGCACGGCTACTTCCGGCAGTCCCTCGGCAGGGACGGCTGGCAGCAGGAGCGCTACCCGCTCCTCGACCCGGACGAACTGGCCGTCACCCTGCTCCGGGAGGGTGACGGCACGCCCTGCCGGATCGACCTCGCGCTGCCCGGCGGCCGCACCCTGAGCGCCCACATCTGGAGGGCCCAGGTCGGGCGCGTCCCGCTGCTGCTGCTCGACTCCGACATCGAGGCCAACTCGCCGGCCGAGCGCGACGTCACCGACCGCCTCTACGGCGGCGGCAGCGAGCACCGGCTGCTCCAGGAGATGCTGCTCGGGATCGGCGGCGTCCGCGCGGTGCGCGCCTACAGCCGGCTCACCGGCCACGCCGCCCCCGAGGTCTTCCACACCAACGAGGGCCACGCCGGCTTCCTCGGCGTCGAGCGGATCCGCGAGCTGATCGCCGACGGCTCGGCCGGCCCCGGCCTCGACTTCGCCGCCGCCCTGGAGGCCGTCCGGGCCGGCACCCTCTTCACCACCCACACCCCCGTCCCGGCCGGCATCGACCGCTTCGACCGGGACCTGGTGGCCCGGCACTTCGGCGGCGACGCCGCACTGCCCGGCGTCCCGGTCGAACAGGTGCTCGCGCTCGGGGCCGAGACCTGGCGCGGCGGGGACCCGAAGCTGTTCAACATGGCCGCCATGGGCCTGCGCCTCGCCCAGCGCGCCAACGGGGTCTCCACCCTGCACGGCGAGGTCAGCCGGTCGATGTTCAACGGCCTCTGGCCGGGCTTCGACTCCGCGGACGTGCCGATCACCTCCGTCACCAACGGCGTGCACGCCGCCACCTGGATCGACCCGGCGGTCGTCCGGCTCGGCGCCGCGGAGCTCGGCGCCGACCGCGCCGAGGACGCGATGACCACCGGTGACGCCAAGCGCTGGACGGGGCGTGGGCCCCTCCTGTCCGACGGCGGGCAAGGAGGGAGGATCGGCAACGCCGAGATCTGGGAGCTGCGCCGCACCCTGCGCGCCCAGCTGGTGGACGAGGCCCGCCGCCGGCTGCGCGCCTCCTGGCGCCAGCGCGGCGCCGGCGAGGCCGAGCTGGGCTGGGTCTCCTCGGTGCTCGACCCGGACGTGCTGACCATCGGCTTCGCCCGCAGGGTCCCCTCCTACAAGCGGCTCACCCTGATGCTGCGCGACCAGGAGCGGCTGCGCGCCCTGCTGCTGCACCCCACCCGGCCGGTGCAGATCGTGGTCGCCGGCAAGGCCCACCCGGCCGACGACGGCGGCAAGCGGCTCATCCAGCAGATGGTCGCCTTCGCCGACGACCCGGCCGTCCGGCACCGGATCGTCTTCCTGCCGGACTACGACATGGCGATGGCCCGGCACCTCTACCCGGGCTGCGACGTCTGGCTGAACAACCCGCTCCGCCCGCTGGAGGCCTGCGGAACCTCGGGGATGAAGGCCGCGCTCAACGGCTGCCTCAACCTGTCCGTCCTCGACGGCTGGTGGGACGAGTGGTACGACGGCCAGAACGGCTGGGCGATCCCCACCGCCGACGAGAGCGGCGGCGTCCTCGACCCGGAGAGCGGCGAGGCCGAACGGCGGGACGACATCGAGTCCGCCGCGCTGTACGACCTGATCGAGCACCAGGTGGCCGCCCGGTTCTACGACCGGGGCGCGGACGGCCTGCCGCACCGCTGGATCGCCATGGTCCGGCACACCCTGGTGACCCTCGGGCCCAAGGTGCTGGCCGGGCGGATGGTCCGCGAGTACGTGGAGCGGCTGTACACGCCCGCCGCGCAGGCCCAGCGGGAGCTGGCGGCCGCGGTACCGGGCCCGGTCCGGGCCGACGGGCGCGCCGGTGCCGGGAGCGACGAGGGGCAGCGCGTGACGGGCCCCTACGCCGGGGCGCGTGAGCTGGCCGCCTGGAAGACCCGGGTGCGGGAGGCCTGGCCGGCCGTCCGGGTCGAGCACGTCGAGGCGGACTGCCCGGACGAGGCGCAGGAGCTGGGCAGCTCACTGGCGCTCCGGGTGCAGGTCGCGCTCGGCACGCTGGAGCCCGGCGACGTCGAGGTGCAGGCGGTCTCCGGCCGGGTGGACGAGGCGGACGGCATCTCGGACGCCTGCGTGCTCGCCCTGAAGCCGGTCGGCGGGCCGGACCTCGACGGGCGCACCCGGTACGAGGGCTCGCTGGAGCTCTGCCGGACGGGCCCGTTCGGCTACACCGTCCGGGTGCTGCCGGCCCATCCGCGGCTGGCCTCGCCGGCCGAGCTGGGGCTGGTCGCGCTGCCGGCCGAGTCGGCGGGGATGGACGCGGGGCTGCTGCGCTGAGCGGCCGGTGAGGTGGGGAGGACCGGCCCGGCCGGCCCTCCCCACCCGTGCGCCACGGGCGGGGCCGCGGTCAGACCAGGCTGTCCCGCCACGCCTGGTGCAGCTCGGCGAACCGGCCGGAGCCCGCGATCAGCTCCTCGGGGGTGCCGTCCTCGACGATCCGGCCCTGGTCCATCACCAGTACCCGGTCGGCGATCTCCACGGTGGAGAGGCGGTGGGCGATGATCACCGCCGTCCGCCCGGCCAGCACCGTCCGCATCGCCCGCTGGACGGCCTGCTCGCCCGGTACGTCGAGCGAGCTGGTCGCCTCGTCCAGGATCAGCACCGCCGGGTCGGCCAGCAGGGCGCGGGCGAAGGCGACCAGCTGGCGCTGCCCGGCCGAGATCCGGCCGCCGCGCTTGCGCACGTCGGTGTCGAAGCCCTCGGGCAGGGCGGCGACGAACTCGTGCGCGCCGATCGCCCGGGCGGCCTCCTCGACCTCCTCGCGGGTGGCGCCGGGCCGGCCGAGCGCGATGTTCTCGGCGACGGTGCCGGAGAACAGGAAGGACTCCTGGGTCACCATCACCACCCCGCGCCGCAGCTCGGGGGTGGCGAGGTCGCGCAGGTCGATCCCGTCGAGGGAGATCCGCCCGCCGGTCGGGTCGTAGAAGCGGGCCAGCAGCTTGGCGACGGTCGACTTGCCCGCGCCGGTCGCACCGACCACGGCCACCGTCTGCCCGGCGGGCAGCACCAGGTCGAAGGCGGGGAGCACCTCCTTCCCCGTGCGGTAGCCGAACCGGGCCTTCTCGAAGTGCACCTCCCGCCCCTTGGTGAGGGACTTCGGCAGCCCCTTCGGCTCGGCCGGCTCGGCGACGGTCGGCTCGTGGGCGAGCAGGCCGGCGATCTTCTCCAGGGCGGCGGCGGCCGACTGGTAGCTGTTCAGGAACATCGCCAGCTGGTCGATCGGGTCGTACAGCCGGCGCAGGTAGAGCACGAAACCGGTGAGCACGCCCAGCTCCACCGCGCCGTCGGTGACCAGGAAGGCGCCGAGCAGGACGACGCCGGCCGTCCAGACGTTGGCGGTGGTGCGGGAGAGGCCGACGTACCGGGCGATCTCCAGCAGGCCGTCCGCCATGGCGGTGGCGGACTGCCGGTTCACCACCCCGAACGCGGCGTCGTTGGCCCGCTCGCGGCGGAACGCCTTGACCGGGCGGATGCCGTTCATGGTCTCGGTGAACCGGACGATCAGCGACGCGGCCGAGGTGCGCGAGCGGCGGTAGACCAGGCGCGAGCGCCGCCGGAACGAGCGGGCGATCAGGAAGAGCGGCACGAAGGAGCCCAGCGAGACCAGGCCGAGCCGCCAGTCCATCACCAGCAGCAGCACCGAGATGTAACAGACCGAGAGGAAGACGGTCAGCAGCTCCTGGAGGCCCTCGGAGAGCAGCTCGCGCAGCGCGTCCACGTCACTGGTGGCGCGGGAGATGATCCGGCCCGAGGTGTAGCGCTCGTGGAAGTCCAGGCTGAGCCGCTGGGCGTGCCGGAAGATCCGGCCGCGCAGCTCCAGCAGGATGTCCTGGTTGATCCGCGCGCTGATCTTGATGAACGTCCACTGCAGGACGGTGCTCAGCAGCGCGAACGACAGGTAGGCCGAGATCACCGCGATCAGCGGGCCGGCGTCGTGGTCGCGCAGGGCCGGGATGCCCCGGTCCATCGCGATCGCCACCAGCAGCGGGCCGGACTGCAGCGCCGCCTGCTGGACCAGGATCACCACCATCGCGATCGTGATGCGGGTCCGGTGCGGGCCGAGCAGTGCACGCAGCAGCGCGCGGGGGGCGCCGGGCGGGACGGGGATGTCCTCCTCGTCGGCCGGCGGGGGCGGCAGATCGTCCTCCGGCTCCGCGGCGGACTTCTCGTCGGGCTCGATCGTGGTGGTCATCGGGCGGGGCTCCCCTCCGGTACGAGGGCGGCCTCGCCCGACATCAGTTCGCGGTAGCGCGTCGAGGTGCGCAGCAGGTCGTGGTGGGTGCCGACGGCCTCGATCCGGCCGTCCGCCAGCACGGCGACCCGGTCGGCGAGCAGCACGGTGCTCGGCCGGTGGGCCACCACCAGGGCGGTGGTGGAGCCGAGCACCTGCCGTAGCGCCTGTTCGACCAGTGCCTCGGTGTGCACGTCCAGGGCGGAGAGCGGGTCGTCCAGCACCAGGAAGGCCGGGTCGCCGACCACCGCGCGGGCCAGGGCGAGCCGCTGGCGCTGGCCGCCGGAGAGGCTGAGGCCCTGCTCGCCGACCTCCGTCTCGACGCCGTCGGGCAGCTTCTCGACGAAGCCGGCCTGGGCGGTGGCGAGGGCGGCGGCGAGTTGCCCGGCGTCGGCGCCGGGCGCGCCCATCAGGACGTTCTCGCGGACGGTGGCCGAGAACAGCGTGGGCTCCTCGAAGGCGACGGCGACCAGCTCGCGCAGCCGCTCCCGGGACAGCTCGCGGATGTCCCGCCCGTCCAGGGTGATGCTGCCGGCGGTGGCCTCGTAGAGCCGGGGGAGCAGGGCGGTGAGCGTGGTCTTGCCGCTGCCGGTGGCGCCGACCAGGGCCATCGTCTCGCCGCTGCGGATGTGCAGGTCGATGCTGCGGAGCAGGTCGGGGGTGTCGGGCGGGGCGTCGGGGTAGCGGAAGCGCACGCCGGTGAGGCGGATGCCGTCGGGGGAGCTCCCGGGAAGGGGCGTCGCCCGCTCGTCCGGCACCTTCTCGTCCGGTACCTTCTCGCTCCGAACCTGCTCGTCCGGCACCTCTTCGTCGAGCACCTCGAAGTAGCGGTCGGTGGCGGTGGCGGCCTCGTTGGCGTAGGCGAGCAGCCAGCCGAGCGACTCGACGGGCCAGCGCAGCGCCAGCGCGGTGGAGAGGAAGGCGACCAGGGTGCCGGTGGTCAGCTCGTCGTGCGCGACCAGGTAGCAGCCGGCCGCGAGTGCGCAGCCGAGCGCCAGCTCGGGCAGGCCGACGATCACCGCCCAGAGGTTGGCCAGCAGGCCGGCCTTGCGCAGTTCGGTGCGGCGCAGCTGGTGCGCCTGCCCGCGGAACCGCTCGGCCATCGAGCGGTGGCGGCCGAAGGCCTTGAGGATGCGGATGCCGAGGATGGACTCCTCGATCACGGTGGCGAGGTCGCCGTTCTGGTCCTGGGCGCGGCGGGCGGCGTCCGAGTAACCGGTCTCGAAGCGCCGGGTCAGCAGCAGCAGCGGCCCGGCGGGGAGCAGCACGATCAGTGCGAGCCGCCAGTCCTGGGTGAACATCAGCGCGGTGCCGGCCAGGAACGTCACCGAGTTGACGATCAGGAAGACCAGCGGGAAGGTCAGGAACAGCCGCATGGTGAACATGTCGGAGGTGGCCCGGGAGAGCAACTGGCCGGAGCCCCAACGGTCGTGGAAGGCGACCGGAAGCCGCTGGAGCCTGGCGAAGAGGTCGCCGCGCATCGCGGTCTCCACCCCGGCGAGCGGTCTGGCCAGAATCACCCGCCGGGTGTAGAACAGCCCCGCCTCGAAGAGGCCGAGGGCCAGCAGCAGGGCGATCAGCGGCCAGAGCGCGTCGAGGTCGTGGTCGGCGATCGGTCCGTCGACGATCCGGCCGAGCACGACCGGTACCAGCAGCAGGCTGAGCGCGGCGAGCAGGGCGGAGCCGACCGAGGCGGCCAGCCGCCAGCGGATCGGGCGGACGTACGGCCACAGGCGCAGCAGCGAGCGGACCGTCGACCGCCGGGCGGGCACGGGCGTGGGGGCTTGGTTCTCGGCCATCGCCGTGAGGGTAGGTCGTGACCGCGTCATTTCTCATCCGGTTTTTCGGACCTGTCGGCGAGAACCGGCCACGTGCGCGGGGGCGCTCCGGCGGATGTCAGGCGGCGGGTGTGCGCAGCAGGCGCAACGAGCGCCCGCCCAGGGTGACGGCGTCCTGCGGGTGGTGGGTGTGGGTGCCGTTGCCGGTCTCGTCCGCGGCCGTGTCGAGGACGGTCGTGTACTGCGCGTCGGGTGCGGCCCAGGGTTCGCCGGGGAGGGTGAACGGGACGGGGTCGGGGCCGGCGTTGAGCAGCAGCAGGAAGCTGTCGTCGCGCAACGGGCTGCCGTGCTGGTCGCGTTCGGACATCGCGGCGCCGGAGAGCAGCATGCCGAGGCAGGCCGTCGGGCCGAACCAGTCGGCCTCGGTCATCTCCTTCCCGCGCGGCGTGAACCAGGCCAGGTCCGGCTGGCCACCGGGCACTGCGGCCCGGCCGGAGAAGAACGCCCGCTGGCGCAGCACCGGGTGGGCGCGGCGGAGCCGGACGAGGCGGGCGGTGAGATCGCGCAGCCCGGCCCAGCGCCGGTCCTCCAGCAGGGACCAGTCCAGCCAGCTGACCTCGCCGTCCTGGCAGTAGGCGTTGTTGTTGCCGCCCTGGGTGCGGCCGAACTCGTCCCCGGCGGTGATCATCGGCACGCCGGTGGAGAGCAGCAGGGTGGCCATCAGGTTACGGAGCTGGCGCAGCCGCAGCGAGTTGACGGCCGGGTCGGCGGTCTCGCCCTCGGCGCCGTGGTTCCAGGATCGGTTGTCGTCGGTGCCGTCCCGGTTGGCCTCGCCGTTGGCCTCGTTGTGCTTGCGGTTGTAGGAGACCAGGTCGCGCAGGGTGAAGCCGTCGTGCGCGGTGACGAAGTTGACCGAGGCGTACGGGCGCCGCCCGCCGCGCTGGTAGAGGTCGGAGGAGCCGGAGAGCCGGTAGCCCAGCTCGCGCACGTCGGGACGGGCTCCGCGCCAGAAGTCCCGCACGGTGTCGCGGTACTTGTCGTTCCACTCGGCCCAGAGCGGCGGGAAGCCGCCCACCTGGTAGCCGCCCGCGCCGACGTCCCACGGCTCGGCGATGAGCTTGACCCGGCTGAGCACCGGGTCCTGCGAGACGGCGGCGAGGAACGGGTGGTCCATGTCGACGCCGTCGTTGCCCCGGGCGAGGGCGGCGGCGAGGTCGAAGCGGAAGCCGTCCACGCCCATCTCGGTCACCCAGTACCGCAGCGAGTCGGTGACCAGCCGGACGACGTGCGGCCGGCGGGTGTCCAGGGTGTTGCCGCAGCCGGTGTAGTCGGCGTAGCCGCGCGGGCGGTTCAGCGGGAGGCGGTAGTAGCCGGCGTTGTCGATGCCGCGCAGGGAGAGGGAGGGGCCGAGTTCGGCGGCCTCGGCGGTGTGGTTGTAGACCACGTCGAGGATCACCTCGATCCCGGCGGCGTGCAGCGCGCGCACCATCCGCTTGAACTCGCCGACCTGGCCGCCGAGACCGCCCGAGGAGGAGTAGCCGGCGTGCGGGGCGAAGTAGCCGATCGTGTTGTAGCCCCAGTAGTTGACCAGCCCGCGCGCCTGGAGGTGGTCCTCGCTGGCGTGCTGGTGGACGGGCAGCAGCTCGACGGCGGTGACGCCGAGCGCGGTGAGGTGGGCGACGGCGGCGGGGTGGGCGAGGCCGGCGTAGGTGCCGCGCAGGTGCGGCGGGACGTCCGGGTGGCGCATGGTGAAGCCGCGTACGTGCAGCTCGTAGAGGACGGTCTCGGCCCACGGGGTCTTGGGGCGGTGGTCGTCGTACCAGTCGTCGTCGTCGTGGACGACCACGGACCTGGGCACGTACCGGGCCGAGTCGCGGTTGTCCCGGACGGTGTCGGCGACGTCCGCCTCGGGCCAGTTGCGGACGGCGGCGCAGACCGCGTCGTGGGAGGTGTAACAGCCGTCGATGGCGCGGGCGTACGGGTCGAGCAGCAGCTTGGCCGGGTTCCAGCGGGCGCCCGTCCACGGGTCCCAGCGGCCGTGGACGCGGAAGCCGTACCGGGTGCCCGGGCGGACACCGGGCAGGAAGCCGTGCCAGGTCTGGAAGTCCTGCTCGGTGAGGCGGTGTCTGTTCTCCCGCCCGTCCTCGTCGAACAGGCAGAGGTCGACGGCCTCTGCCCCGGCCGCCCAGAGCGCGAAGTTGGTGCCCTGCCGCCCGTGGGCGTCGGTCCGGAAGCGGGCGCCGAGCGGCTGCCAGCTGCCGGGCCACGGCTGTTCGGCGGCCGGCCCGCCGCGCGGCCGCACTCCGGCTTCCAGCTCCTGCCCTGACGCCATGGCCGTACCCTCCCTGAACCGGGGTGTCCCGGACCCCGTTCACCTTCTCTTTCCCTGATCCCACGGAGCGGAAGCCCGCTGAACGGAGGCTTACGCCGGCCCGAACTCCCGGCCCTCCCGTGCCCGGGCGCCGCCGGGGCCCGCACGGCGGCGCGCACGGGAAGTCGACCGGCCGACTTCCTGTGCGGAGCGCGTCAGGGTGCCCGCCCCGCGATTGCTCCCCCGGTGTGCGGTTTCCGGGGTTTCCGCGTGTCCTGCCGCCCTCGCCCTCGTTGTGGGGGGTATCGGACGGAAGAGGCGGGAGGCCCCGGAATGCGGCCCCGAGGACGGGTTTGGGCACGGCGAGCGGGGGCCTTGGCCTGGTGCCTGGCGATGCTGACGGGTTGCACCGGCGGGGGCGGCACCCCGGCCGGCGGCGGCGCGGCGTCGTCGGGCCCGGCCCACGCCGCGCCGCCGCCCGTCTCGCGGGCGGCCATCACCGCGCTGCCCGCCGACGGCACGCAGGACGTCCCGCCGGAGGGCCCCGTCCGGGTCACGGTGACCGAGGGGCGGCTGGTCTCCGTCCGGCTGGCCGACTCCAAGGGCGCCGAGGTGGCCGGGACGATCTCCGAGGACGGCTCGACCTGGATGCCGGACGGCCTGCTCCCGCTGGGCACCGCCTACACCCTGGACTCGGTGGCCGAGGACGAGCAGGGCCAGAAGGCGGCCCAGCACACGGACTTCTCGACGGCGGTGCGGGCCCACACCTTCGTGGCCTTCTTCACCCCGGAGGACGGCTCCACGGTCGGCGTCGGCATGCCGGTCTCGCTGCGCTTCAGTCGGCCGGTCGCCGACCGGGCGGCCGTGGAGAAGGCCGTCGCGGTGACCGCCGACCCGCCGGTCGAGGTGGCCGCGCACTGGTTCGGCAACCAGCGGCTGGACATCCGGCCGCAGAAGTACTGGGCGGCGGGCACCAAGGTGGAGGTGGCGCTGCGGCTGAAGGGCGTGCAGGGCGCGCCGGGCGAGTTCGGCACCCAGGTGAAGGACGTCCGCTTCACGGTGGGCCGGGCCCAGGTCTCCACGGTGGACCTGGACGCCCACACCCTGACCGTCCGGGCCGGGCAGGGCGGCAGGGTGGTGAAGGTGCTGAAGGTGTCCGGCGGCGACCCGAAGCACTCGACGTACCGGGGCGTCCTGGTGGTCTCCGAGAAGTACAAGGTGACCAGGATGAACTCGCAGACCGTCGGGATGGGCGACGAGTACGACATCAAGGACGTCCCGCACGCGATGCGGCTGACCAACTCGGGCACGTTCATCCACGGCAACTACTGGGCCGACCCGGAGGTGTTCGGCACCGCCAACACCAGCCACGGCTGCATCGGCCTGGCCGACGCCAAGGGCGGGGCGAGCACGGAGACCCCGGCGGGCTGGCTCTTCGAGCACACCGTCCCGGGGGACGTGCTGGAGGTGAAGGCCTCCGCGGGGGACGTCGTCCCGCCGAACAACGGCCTGAACGGCTGGAACCTGCCCTGGGGCCAGTGGCTGGCCGGCAGCGCCGTCCCGCAGGAGGCGCACTGACCCGGCGGGCGCCGGCCGGCCGGTCGGGGAGGGCGGCCCGGCCGGCTCCCGGGGCCCCGTCTTCACCCCGGGTCCACCCCCGGTCCACGGACCTCCCCCCAGGATTCACTCATTCGGCTTAGCTATCCTGCTTCCGCGCCGGAAGCCCGGCGCAGAAAGATCGCCGGTCAGGTGCAACCCGTCCGGGTCGATGCGCGTCCATCAGGGTGGACACCGGGAGGGGAGAAACCGTGAAGCCGGTTAGGGCGGCCGAGGCCGCAATACGCACCACCAACCGTCGCAACCGTGGCCTGCGCCGCAGTGCGGTGGCGCTGGCGATGGGTGGGGTGCTGCTGTTCACTGCGGCCTGCAACGACGACAAGGGCGGTGACAGCAAATCCGGCGGCGGTGATGCGGCCGCGACGGCGGGGGCCAGTGGCGCCCCGGCGGGCGGTCAGAGCCAGGGGACGCCGAAGACCTCGGCCGCGGTGCTGACCGTCGACCCGAAGGACGGCGCCCAGGACGTCGCGCCGACCAACGGGCTGAACGTGTCGGTGGCCAACGGCAAGCTCACCACGGTCGAGGTGACCGACAAGGAGGGCAAGCCGGTCGCGGGGGCGATCACGGCGGACGGCAGCGGCTGGAAGCCGAGCGGTGCGCTGGCCGTCGGCATGGCGTACAAGGTGAGCGCGCAGGCCCAGGACGCCGAGGGCCTGGTGGCCGCGTCGACGACCTCGTTCACCACGCTGACGCCGGCGAAGACGATCTCCACCAACGACAACATCGCCGACAACGCCACCTACGGCGTCGGCATGATCGTCTCGGTGGTCTTCAACAAGGACGTCAAGAACAAGGACGCCGTGCTCAAGGGCATCACGTTCGAGACCAGCGACGGCGCCGCCACCGAGGTGAAGGGCCACTGGTTCGGCGCCCGCCGGCTGGACTTCCGCCCGGCCGAGTACTGGAAGCCGGACACCAAGGTCACCATCAAGTACCGGCTGAAGAACGTCGAGGTCGCGCCCGGCGTCTACGGTGACGTGGACAAGGACGAGCCGTTCACCATCGGCCGCTCGCAGGTCTCCACCGCGGACGCGGCGGCGCACAAGATGACGATCGTCCGGGGCGGCCAGAGCACGACCGTGCCGGTCACCCTCGGGGCGGACGCGACGCCTTCCTGGGGCGGCACCATGGTGATCATGTCCAAGGAGAAGGTCACCCGGATGAACTCGCAGACCGTCGGTCTCGGCGGCGAGTACGACATCCAGGACGTGCCGCACGCGATGCGGCTGACCACCTCGGGCACCTTCGTGCACGGCAACTACTGGGCCAACCCCTTCGGCAAGACCAACGCGAGCCACGGCTGCGTCTCGATGCAGGACGAGAAGGGCGGCAGCGACTCCTCGGTGGCGGGCAAGTTCTTCAACGACTCGCTGGTCGGCGACGTCGTCAAGATTGTGAACACCAAGGAGAAGGCGGTCGCGCCCGACAACGGGCTGGGCGGCTGGAACATCGCCTGGGCGAACTGGTAGACCGGCCGGCCGTCCCGGGGAGGCGCTTTACCCCGCTGACGGCCCTGGTAGTCCCGGTTCGGTAACGACCGGCCCGATCCTCACTCGTTGGGGTCGGGCCGGTCCTCGTTCGTGGGGTAATTGCCCCTCGAATGGCGCAACCTTTCCGTTGGCTGCGGCGTGTATCTGTCGGATCCCGCGGGATCAGGGACGGGATCGAGGGAGGGAGTCGACGTGAGGTCGATACGCAGGATGGTGGCCGCCGGCTGTCTCGGTGGCGTGATGGTGCTGACCAGCGCCTGTGGCGGCGGGGGCGGCAGCGGGAGTGGGAGCGCGGCCAAGGCCGAGCTGGGGGGCGGCGCGGCCGCGGGGGCCGCGTCGACCGCCTCGGCGGCCGCCTCCGGCTCCGGTACGGCCCCGGCGGCCGCGACGCCGAAGACCTCGGCCGCGGTGGTGGACATCCAGCCGAAGAGCGGCTCGGTGGACGTGGCGCCCAGCGGCGCGCTGAAGGTCGGGGTGGCGGGCGGCAAGCTCACCACCGTCAAGGTGAGCGACAAGACCGGCAAGGAGGTGGCCGGCACGATCGCCGCCGACGGGAGCAGCTGGACCCCGTCCGCCGGCCTCGCGGTCGGCACCGCCTACCAGGTGAGCGCGATGGCGGCGGACGCCAACGGCGTGGTCGCCACGGCGGACAGCAGCTTCACCACGCTGACGCCCGAGCGCGAGGCGAAGGCGAGCGACAACGTCGAGGACAACACCACGTACGGCGTCGGCATGATCGTCTCGGTCGACTTCGACAAGGACGTGAAGAACAAGGACGCCGTCGCCCAGGGCATCGCCGTCAAGACCGACAACGGCACGGTCGTGAAGGGCCACTGGTTCGGCGACCGCCGGCTGGACTTCCGCCCGGAGGCGTACTGGAAGCCCGGCACCAAGGTCACCGTCCAGTACCGCCTGAAGAGCGTGGAGATCGCCCCCGGCGTGTACGGCGGCGTGGACCGGGACGAGCCCTTCACGATCGGGCGATCGCAGGTCTCGACGGTTGACGCCAAGACCCACCAGATGACGGTGGTCCGCGACGGGGCGACCTCCACCATCGACATCACCTCCGGCTCGCCGGAGCACCCGACCTGGAACGGCACCATGGTCGTGATGTCGAAGGAGGGTGTGGTGCGGATGCAGTCCAGCAGCATGCCCGGCATGACCGGTGCGCCGTACGACCTCCAGGTGCCGCACTCGATGCGGCTGACCACGTCCGGCACGTACGTGCACGGAAACTACTGGAGCAACGCCTTCGGCGAGGACAACGTCAGCCACGGCTGCGTGGGCCTCAAGGACGTCAAGGGCGGTGGCGACGCCACCTCGGCGGGCAAGTTCTACGACGACTCGCTGATCGGCGACATCGTGACCGTGCAGAATTCCTCGCGCGGCCAGGTGGAGCCGGACAACGGCCTCAGTGGCTGGAACCTGGCCTGGAGTGCCTGGTAGGAGCCGGTTCGCGGCAACCCGGGCTTGACGGCGTGCGGGTCCGGGTTGCACGCGGCATATGCCGATCGAGTGGTGATCGTTTGCTCATTGTCCGTACGCGGCCGCTTGCGTTCCGCAATGATGGTCCGCATGGCGGGTTGGGGCGAAACAGATCAGTCATCACTTCCTGGGTCCAGCTTGGTTGCTGACGCGTCGTGGATGTGCTTCCAGGGCACTCTCGCGGCCCTGGAGCGACTCAGCTCCGAGGAGCTGGAACACATGTACTCCGGCAGGCTGTGCGACCAGACGGACCCCGGGGAGGTGCGGTTGCCGTCCCGGCCGGAGTCCGGTCCGGTGGCCCGCCGGCTGGTGCTCTCCGTCCTCGAATCCTGGGACCTCCACCAGCAGCTGGAGGTCGGCGAGCTGCTCACCAGCGAGCTGGTCGCCAACGCGGTGCGGCACGCGGCCGGGCGGACCATCGGCCTCCAGGTGTCGCGCAAGCCGGGCTGGCTCCGGGTCGAGGTGCGGGACTCCTCACGGGCGATGCCCTGTCTGATCCTGGCCGAGCCGCTGCCGGTCAACGAGCGCGGGCGCGGTCTCAAGGTCGTCGACGACCTGGCGGACCGCTGGGGCGCGGACCTGATGCCCCGCGGCAAGGGCGTCTGGTTCGAGCTGAAGGTGCGCGAGCGGCACTGAGGGCCGCCGGGGCGCCGGCGTGCGCGGGGCCCGGCGGGCGCGTGCGGCGCATGCTGCGGGCCGGAAAAACACGCAGGGCCCCCGATGCGCCGTGGTCCGGCAGCTGGGGGCCCCTGCAAGTCATCGCGCCGGCCAAGGGGGTGCGTGCCGCGCGATGGGCGACGGCCGTGCCAGGTCGGGCCGGCCGTGGTTCCGGTGCCCACGGCGGATTCGTTGGCGTCCGCCCTTGGACACCTCGACTATCGCACGGATCTCAGCATGTGGGCAAACCGAGCGTCTTTGATTGCAAGGTTTGTAACCTGGTTCACCTTTGGAATTTGCATAGGTTAACGCTGTGGCCTGAGATTATTCATGATCGATGCAAAGTGCGGGGCGCCCGCTATGCACTGGGCAGGCGCAGGGCGAGTCCGTCGAGGATGACGTCCAGGCCGTAGGTGAACTTGGAGTTGCGCAGGGCCTCCGGGTCGGTGCCCACCACGGCCTCGTACGCGGAGGCGAGGTGCTCGGTGCCGGCCACCGCCTCCTGCGCCGCGGGCATCAGGCGGGCGATGAACGCGGCCTCGGTCTCGCCGGAGCGGGCGACCGTGGTCAGCCAGGCGGCCTCCGTCGTACTCATGCCGATCGCGTACGAGAGCACGGTCTCGATCGCGCGCGCCGGCTCGGGGAAGCCGGCGGCGGTGAACAGCGCGGCCACCTGCTCGGAGTAGGCCATCAGGTTGGGGCCCAGGTAGGCGAGCCCGGCCTGGCCGAGGACCGAGGACAGCCAGGGGTGGCGCAGCGTCGTCGCGCGGAAGGACTCGGCGGCCCGGGTGACCGCCGCCCGCCAGTCCGGGCTGTCGGCCGGCGGGATGTCGATCTCGCCGAAGACCTCGTCCACCGCGAGCTCCATCAGCTCCTCCTTGGTGGCCACGTGCCGGTAGAGCGAGGTCGCGCCGGCGTTCAGGCGGGCGCCGAGCTTGCGCATGCTGAGCGACTCGACGCCGTCCGCGTCCAGCATGACGACGGCCTCCCGGACGATCGCCGTCCGGCTCAGCGCGGGCTGGTCGGGCTCGCGCTGCTGCCGGGCCCACACGGACGGGATCGGCTTCTGCTGCGCCTTTGCGGGCATGGTCGTCCTCCACTCTGCTGCGTACACCGTGCGCATCCAGCGTACATGTGCAAGGGGTTGCGCACACTGTTCCGCCGTGCGTACAGTGTGCGCAACGAAGGAACAGCGTGCGCAGCCGGAAGGAAGAACCATGGAAACCCGCAACCCACGTCGCTGGTGGATCCTCGTCGTGCTCTGCCTCAGCACGCTGGTCCTGGTGATCGACAGCATGGCGCTCACCGTCGCCGTCCCGTCCATGACGGAGGACATCAAGGCGAGCGCCCAGGACACCCAGTGGATCCTCGACTCCTACATCCTGGTGTTCGCCGGACTCCTGCTCACCTCGGGCAGCCTCGGAGACCGGTTCGGCCGCCGGAAGGTGATGGTCATCGGCCTGCTGCTCTTCGGAGCCGCCTCACTGGGCGCCACCCTCTGCACCGACCCGGGCGAGGTCGTCGCCGCCCGGATCGCGATGGGCGTCGGCGGCGCGCTGATCATGCCGTCGACCCTCTCGATCCTGATCACCGTCTTCGAGGAGGACGAGCGCGGCAAGGCGATGGCGGCCTGGGGGTCGGTGTCGATGCTCGGCCTGGTCGGCAGCCCGGTGCTCGGCGGCGTCCTGATCGACCACTTCTCGTGGCACTCGATCTTCTTCATCAACGTCCCGGTCGTCGTCCTGGCCGTCCTCGCCGCCCTCACCCTGATGCCGGAGTCCAAGGGCCCGTGGCAGAAGGCCGACCCGCTGGGCGCGGTCCTCTCCGCCGCCGGCATGACCGCACTGGTCTGGTGGATCATCGAGATCCCGCAGCACGGCGCCTTCACCGGCAGGTCGCTGATCACCCTGGCCGTGGCCGTGGTCGCCCTCGGCGGGTTCGTGATCTGGGAGAACGTCACCGAGTCCCCGATGGTCCCGCTCGTCCTCTTCAAGCACCGCAACTTCAGCGGCGGCTCGCTCTCCCTCACCCTGGTCCAGATCGGCAACGGCGGCCTGCTGCTCGTCCTCACCCAGTACCTGCAGTTCGTCCTCGGCTACTCGCCCGTCAAGGCCGGCCTCGCGTTCGTCCCGCTCGCCGTCGCCGCGCTGATCGGCAACGGTGCCGGTGCCGGGCTCGCCGCGAAGACCGGCCACCGGCTCCTGATCCTGGCCGGCATGCTGGTCATGGCCAGCTCGTTCGCCCTGCTCACCACCGTCTCCGCCGACAGCGGCTTCGCCCTCCCGGCCGTCGCCCTCGGTCTGCTCGGCCTCGGCGCCGGCCTCGCGATGCCGGCCGCCGTCGGCGCCCTGATGGGCACCATCCCCGCCGAGAAGGCCGGCGTCGGCTCCGCCCTCAACGACACCATCCAGCAGGCCGGCACCGCGCTCGGCATCGCCATCCTCGGCTCGCTGCTCTCCAGCCGCTTCGCCCACGAGATGCCCGCCGGCTCGTCCGAGCAGGCCAAGCGCTCCATCGGCGACGCGCTGGCCGCCGCCAACGGCGACGCGGGTCTCGTCCACGCCGCCCGGGAGGCCTTCACCTCCTCGATGTCCACCACCTTCACCATCAGCGCGGTCAGCATCCTGGCCGCGGCCGTCCTGGCCGCCCTGGTGATGCGGGACAAGAAGCCCGGGGTCGCGGAGCTCGCGGCGGAGGAGGCGGAGCTGGTCGCCTGAGCCCCAGCCCGACGGAAGGCCGGCACCCCGGGGAGGGGTGCCGGCCTTCCGTCGTCCGCCGGGGGGCGGCCCCCTGAGCCGTCCAGGGGCGGGGAGTCGTCGCTACATGTCGTCCGGGAGCAGCCGAAAGGCCTTGTGCGGGGTGAGCGGGCGGAGCGCCCGGAAGTCGCGCCGGTCAAGTGTCACTACCGCGTCCGTGCGGTACTCGGCCGCAAGGGCGACGTTCACCGCATCGGCCAGGTCCAGATCGAGGTCTGCGTACCGGCGTTGGACCGCATGCGCTGTTTCCAGCACTTCGGTGCCGGTGTGCGGAATCTGGAACCGGAGATGGCGCGCCTGCTCCAGCACGAAGGTGTTGATCGCGCTTCGGGCGGAAGGGCCGAACCGGACCTTGGCCAGGTGGTCGACCTCGGCGAGCACAAGCGGGGAGACGATCACCGTCCCGGCATGACGGAGCACTTCCCGGCACGCGGCGGCCTCGGGCGCGTTGCGGTCGGATGCCGCGATGATGCCGGAGGTGTCGGCGATCACGATCACTGTTCGGCGGCGCCCTTCACGACGGCGTCGGTCACATCCTGGCCGGTGACGGGTGAGCCGCTGCCCTCGAAGGTGGGCCAGTCGAACGGCTCGTCCCAGACGCGATTCGCCATGGCTGCCAGGTGAATCCCCTCGCGGATTATCTCGGCCTCCGGGATGCCGCGACGAAGCGCGGCTTCCTTGATCAGGGCGAGATCCTCTGCATCAGCGTAGACGTTCGTCCTTTTCATAGACATGTACCGACGCTAACACATGTACCACGAGGTCGGCCCGGATCACCGGTCGGTGGTGGTGGGGGACCAGCCGGTGTGGTCGTCCTTGTAGAAGTAGGCCGGGGCGCCCTTCAGGCCGGCGGTGCGGAAGGGCTTGTCCTGGCGGTCGCCGATCCGCAACTTCCCCTGGCGGTCGCCGCTGCTCCAGGCCACGTCCAGGTACCAGGAGACGTCCTGGGAGACGGTGCCGGCGTCGATGTTCAGCACCTGGGGGTCGGTGGCCGAGACGGTGTAGGGGAAGTTGGTGGTCCTGCCCTTGACGTTGCCCTCCATGGCCGGGACTGGCACCGAACGCGGGGCCGCCGCGTCGAGGTCCACGGCGAAGGCCGCCGGGGTCAGCTCGCCGCCGCAGCCCGAGCCCATCATGTAGGCGTTCCACTTCGGGGCCGGCCTGACGTCGACCACGTGCACGTACAAGGCCTGGAGGACGACCGGTTTGGCCTCGGAGCCCTGGGCGGTCAGTTGCAGGCGCAGGTGCCCGCCGGGGAGGGCGTTCTGCGCGGCGGCCCAGCTGTCCGTCTGCTGGTTCTCCGGGGGAGCGGGCACGGAGCGCGGGGACTTCGGGCTGAGGAACCACTGACCGCAGGCGCTGCCCCAGTTGTCCGTCAGGACGCTCACGTGGAAGGGCGGCTTGTCGTCCTCGGGGGTCGGCGTCGCCGAGGGGGTGGCGGTGGCCTCGGGGGTCTGTGCCGTCGGGGCGGGCGCCTGGGGCGTGGGCGTGGGCGTGGGCGTGAGTGACGGCGTCGGTGCGAGGGCGGGCGCGGGCGTGGCGGCCGACGGCGGGAGGCTCGCGTGCGGGGAATCGGTGCCGGTCGTCAGGGCGACGACCGGGATCACCGCGGCGGCGACGGCGGCCACGGCGGCCGCGCTCAGCAGGACGCGGGTCCTGGGCAGCCGGCGGGGCCGCCGGTCGTCGGCACGGTCGAGGTCGGCGTGGTCCGCGCGGTCGGGGTGGTCGTCTGCCGGTGCGGGCGCGGGATCGGGCGAGGCCTCGAACGCGGGCCCGGGGGTGGCCCCGGAAGCGGGCGCGGGATCGGGGGCGGGGGCCGGCGCGGACGGCTCCTTGCGGCGGGACGCGTCCGCGAGGATCCAGCGGCGGTGCAGCTCGACGAGTTCGTCGGCGCCCGCCCCGCAGACCCGCGCGAGCCGCTCCACCGGCGCGTACTCGGTGGGGACGGCGGCGCCGTTGCAGTAGCGGTGCAGCGTGGAGGTGCTGACGTGCAGCCGGGCCGCGAGCGTGCCGTAACTGCGGCCCGAACGGTCCTTCAGCGCACGCAGCATCGCCGCGAACTCGTCCGTCTCCACGCTCATGTCGGCATCCCCTCGTCCCGGCCAGGCGTTCCAGGCTGCCCCGAAATCGCAGCTCACGGTACCTGCCGCCGTTCCAGCGTCCCGAACTGCCCGCCGGGGCTGGCGGCCGGGACGGACCGGGAGACAGTCTGCGGTCAGCGGCAGCCCGTGGCCCGACGGTGCGGCGCCCGAACCGACCACGCCCTCGGCGGCGGGCCCAACATCCTCAAGCCGGGGGAGTCCGGCTACGAGGCGGTCGAGCTGGTCCGGCCCGGTGCACCCGGAAGCGGCGCCAACGCGTTGAAACTCATGGTCACGTTCGACGGCGGCACCACGGTAACCGTCAACGCCAAGGTCTTCGTCCGCGGCCCCTCGGTCGGCACGTGGCGGCCGACCGCGGCCGACGCCGTCCGGCAGTGACCCCGGGACCCCGGCGGCAACCTCGACCGGCCGCCCCGGCGGCAATCCCGACAGCAACCCTCAGCAGTCATCCGAAGCGAAGAAGAGAAGGCGAGTCCGTCCGCATGCGCAAGCCGAAGCGAATCCACATGAGCATCCCGCTGGTCGCCGCCGGTCTGGTGGCCGCCGCCGCCTCGCCGGCCGCCGCCGTGCACGGTGGTTCCCACACCACCACCGCGGCCAACCCGTTCGTCGTGGCGCTGGAGACCCCGGCCGGCGAGCAGTGGTGCACGGGGGCCCTGATCGCGCCCACCAAGGTGCTCACCGCCGGCCACTGCATCGCCGAGGCGGGCAACCCGGCCGGGCTGCGGGTGATCGCCGGCCGGACCGACCTGACGAGCTCCACCGGGCAGGTGCGGCACGTGAAGAGCTACAAGCTCGACCCCCGGTACACCGACGGCCTCCAGCACGACTCGGCCGTCATCACCCTGGACCGGCCGCTTCCCCACCGCACGGTCCGGGTGGCGCGGCAGCGCGACGAGGGGCTGTACCGGGACGGCGCCACGGCCACCGTCTACGGCTTCGGCCGCACCGGCACCGACGGGCCGGGCACGCGCCTCAAGCAGGCGACGCTCGCCCTCGCGCCGCTCGCCGACTGCGGCCCCTACACCTGGCCCGGCGACACCCCGGCCCTCAAGGCCTGCGGCGTGCCCAAGCCGGGGAAGAGCGACAGCGTCTGCAAGGGCGACTCGGGCGGGCCGCTGGTCGTGAACGGCGTGGTGCTCGGCATCGTCACGACCGGCAACCACTACTGCGACGACCAGCAGCCGCTCTCCGTCTTCACCCGCGCCACCGACGTCCCGGCGGAGATCCTGCGCTAGGGCGAAGAGCTGGCGCGAGACGGGCGCGGGACAGGTGCCACGGCGGGTCGGCTCCGGCCGTCGACGCCGTGGACTGTCTCAGATAATCTGATTCCATGAGGCTGATGACTGCAACAGAGGCGTCGCGGAGCTTTGCCGCCGTGCTGGACTCGGCCGAGCACGGGGAGACGATCGTGGTCACCCGCGGCGGCCGGCGAATCGCCGTGATCGGCCCGGCCCCCACGGGTAACGGTGCCGCCATAAACGACGTCCTGAGAAGTTTCCGGGCCGACGACACCTTCGCGGCGGACGTGTCATCCGCGCGCACCCTGCTCAAGGACAAGGTGACCGAGTGGCCCGGCGACTGATTCTCGACACCGGCGTCCTGATCCGGGCCGAACGCTCACCGGGGGCGGATCTCTTCGATCCTGCCGACGACGTGGCCATCGCCGCGGTCACCGCGGCCGAACTCCACCTCGGCGTGGAACTGGCCGACGACCTGCGCCGGCCGGGGCGGCAGAACTTCGTCGACGCGATCCTGGCGGTCATTCCGGTGGAGGACTACACGCCCGACACGGCCCGCATCCACGCGCGGCTGATGGCGTACGTCCGACGACAGGGCAAGCCCCGTGGCGCGCACGATCTGATCATCGCGGCGACGGCGGTGGCCACTGCGCGAACCGTGGTGACGGCCGATCTGTCCGCCGCGTTCGCCGGCCTGCCGGGTGTGCAGGCGATCACGCTACGCCCGTCCGGCTGAGGCCCCGCACAACGCCCGGGCCCCCGGAACGCGACCGTTCCGGGGGCCCGGGCGTGGGCGGGAGGGGGATCAGCACTCGATGACGTTGACGGCGAGGCCGCCGCGGCTCGTCTCCTTGTACTTGATCTTCATGTCGGCGCCGGTCTCCTTCATGGTCTTGATCGCCTTGTCGAGGGAGACGTGGTGGCGGCCGTCGCCGCGCAGGGCCATCCGGGCGGCGGTGACGGCCTTGACGGACGCCATGCCGTTGCGCTCGATGCAGGGGATCTGGACCAGGCCGCCGACCGGGTCGCAGGCCGAGGTTGT
>NZ_CP026498.1:5414472-5416729 GCF_002953255.1 Streptomyces sp. CB01881 | reverse complement strand
CGGCCGCCATCGAGCAGGCGGAGCCGACCTCGCCCTGGCAGCCGACCTCGGCGCCGGAGATGGAGGCGTTCTCCTTGAAGAGCATGCCGATCGCGCCGGCGGCGAGGAGGAAGCGGACGATGCCGTCCTCGTCGGCGCCCGGGATGAAGTTCAGGTAGTAGTGCAGGACGGCGGGGATGATGCCGGCCGCGCCGTTGGTCGGGGCGGTGACGACGCGGCGGCCGGAGGCGTTCTCCTCGTTGACGGCCATCGCGTAGAGGGTGACCCACTCCATCGCGTTGGCCGGGCCGATGCCCTCGGCGCGCAGGGCGCGGGCGCCCGAGGCGGCGCGCCGGCGGACCTTGAGGCCGCCGGGGAGGATGCCCTCGCGGGACATGCCGGCCCGGACGCACTCCTGCATGACCCGCCAGATCTCCAGCAGGCCGGCCCGGATCTCCTCCTCCGTCCGCCAGGCCTTCTCGTTCTCCAGCATCAGGCCGGAGATGGACAGGCCGGTCTCGCGGGTGAGGCGCAGCAGCTCCTCGCCGGTGCGGAAGGGGTACTTCAGCGCGGTGTCGTCGGGCTTGACCCGGTCGGCGCCGATCGCGTCCTCGTCGACGACGAACCCGCCGCCGACCGAGTAGTAGGTCTTCTCCAGCAGCGCCGAGCCGTCGGCGGCGTAGGCCCAGAGGGTCATGCCGTTGGCGTGGTACGGCAGCGAGCGGCGCCGGTGCAGCACGAGCTGGCTGCCGGGGTCGAAGTCGATGGCGTGGACGCCGAGCAGGTTCAGCCGCTTCTCGGCGGTGATCCGCTCGACGTCGGCGTCGGCCCGGTCGACGTCGACGGTGCGCGGGGAGTTGTTCTCCAGGCCGAGCAGGACGGCCTTGGGCGTCCCGTGGCCGTGGCCGGTGGCGCCGAGCGAGCCGAACAGCTCGGCGCGCACGCTCGCCACGTCGGTCAGCAGGCCCTCGGACTTCAGGCGGCGGGCGAACATCCGGGCGGCGCGCATGGGGCCGACGGTGTGGGAGCTCGACGGGCCGATGCCGATGGAGAAGAGGTCGAAGACGCTGATGGCCACGGAGGACGTCCTTGTCTGGTCTCGTGGAAGGACAAGCAGGCGGGGTACCGGCACGGAACGGGGCACCGCGCGCACTGTCCAGTGTGCGCGGTGCCCCGGAATCCCAGGTGGACCGGCGGGGTGAGGCCGGTCACCTACGGCCGAACTACAGGTTGGGGTAGAGCGGGTACTTCTCGGCGAGGGCGGTGACCCGGGCCTTCAGCTCGGCGGCGACGGTCTCGTCGAAGGCGGGCTTGAGCGCCTCGGCGATGATGTCGGCGACCTCGCGGAAGTCCTCGGCCTGGAAGCCGCGGGTGGCGAGGGCCGGGGTGCCGATCCGCAGGCCGGAGGTGACCATCGGCGGGCGCGGGTCGTTCGGGATCGCGTTGCGGTTGACCGTGATGCCGACCTCGTGGAGGCGGTCCTCGGCCTGCTGGCCGTCGAGCTGGCTGTTGCGCAGGTCGACCAGGACCAGGTGGACGTCGGTGCCGCCGGAGAGCACGGAGGCGCCGGCCTCGGCGACGTCGGCCTGGAGCAGGCGCTCGGCGAGGATCCGGGCGCCGTCCAGGGTGCGCTGCTGGCGCTCCTTGAACTCCTCGGACGCGGCGACCTTGAAGGCGACGGCCTTGCCCGCGATCACGTGCTCCAGCGGGCCGCCCTGCTGGCCGGGGAAGACCGCGGAGTTGATCTTCTTGGCCCACTCGGCCTTGGAGAGGATGACGCCGCCGCGCGGGCCGCCCAGGGTCTTGTGGGTGGTGGTGGTGACCACGTCCGCGTACGGCACCGGGTTCGGGTGCAGGCCCGCGGCGACCAGGCCGGCGAAGTGCGCCATGTCGACCATCAGCAGGGCGCCGACCTCGTCGGCGATGCGGCGGAACGCGGCGAAGTCCAGCTGGCGCGGGTAGGCGGACCAGCCGGCGATGATCAGCTTGGGCTGGTGCTCCTTGGCGAGGCGCTCGACCTCGGCCATGTCGACCTGGCCGGTCTTGTCGTCCACGTGGTACGCGGCGACGTTGTAGAGCTTGCCGGAGAAGTTGATCTTCATGCCGTGGGTCAGGTGACCGCCGTGGGCCAGGGACAGGCCCAGGATGGTGTCGCCCGGCTGGATCAGCGCGAACATCGCGGCGGCGTTGGCCTGCGCGCCGGAGTGCGGCTGGACGTTGGCGTGCTCGGCGCCGAACAGGGCCTTGATCCGGTCGATCGCGATCTGCTCGACCACGT
>NZ_CP026498.1:5347887-5414462 GCF_002953255.1 Streptomyces sp. CB01881 | reverse complement strand
GAACAGGGCAGGGCCTTGATCCGGTCGATCGCGATCTGCTCGACCACGTCGACGTGCTCGCAGCCGCCGTAGTAGCGGCGGCCGGGGTAGCCCTCGGCGTACTTGTTGGTCAGCACCCTGGGCCTCCATGACCGCCACCGGGGCGAAGTTCTCGGAGGCGATCATTTCCAGGGTGGTCTGCTGGCGGTGCAGCTCGGCGTCGACCGCGGCGGCGATCTCGGGGTCGAGCGAGTGCAGGGACTGGTTGAGAACCGTCATGGTGTGGTCTTCCCGGGAGGAGAGAAGGAGGTCCCGCGCGTGGCGCGCCCCCGCGGGGGTGGCGGCGGGCGACGGGAGGGAGGGACGGCCGGCGGCGGGGCGGCCGCAGCGCTGCGGCCGCCCTGCCGGGTGGCTCAGGCCGGGTTGGTGAGGGCGTCGTACTCGGCGGCGCTCAGCAGCTCGTCGGTCGACTCGACACGCACCTTGAACAGCCAGCCGCCCTCGAACGGGGCGCTGTTGACCAGGGAGTTGTCGTCCAGGACGTCCTGGTTGACCTCGGTGATCTCACCGGTCACCGGCGAGTACAGGTCGCTGACCGACTTGGTGGACTCCAGCTCGCCACAGGTCTCACCCGCGGTCACGGTCTCGCCGACCTCGGGCAGCTGCACGTAGACGATGTCACCGAGGGCGTCGGCCGCGTGGGCGGTGATGCCGACCGTGGAGACACCGTCCTCGGCGGCGGTCAGCCACTCGTGCTCCTTGGTGTACTGCAGGTGCGTGGGGTTGCTCATGGCGTCATTCTCCAGGATGGGAAGCGGGTACGACGAAGCGGCCCGGCGGCCGGGCACGCCTCGGCGGGGGAAGCGGAGGGGGGAAGCGCGGGGAAGGGGTCAGCGGGCGCGCTTGTAGAAGGGCAGCGCCACGACCTGGACCGGCTCGTGCTTGCCGCGGACGTCCACCGCGACGGTGGTGCCGGGGGCGGCGTGCGCCGCGTCCACGTAGGCGATCGCGATCGGCTTGCCCAGGGTGGGGGAGGGCGCGCCGGAGGTGATCCGGCCGATCGGGGCGCCGTCGGCGGAGACCACGGTGTACTCGGCGCGCGGCACGCGCTTGCCCTCGGAGACCAGGCCGACCAGCACCCGCGGCGGGTTGGCCTCGGCCTCGGCGGCGGCCTTCTCCAGCGCCTTGCGGCCGACGAACGCACCCTCGTTGGTGGTCTTGTCGAAGCGGACGACGCGGCCGAGACCGGCGTCGAACGGGGTCAGGTCGGTGGAGAGCTCGTGCCCGTACAGCGGCATGCCGGCCTCCAGGCGCAGCGTGTCGCGGCAGGAGAGGCCGCAGGGGACGAGGCCCCGGTCGGTGCCGGCCTCGGTCAGCGCCTGCCAGATCTGCTCGGCGTCGCCGGGGTTGCAGAAGATCTCGAAGCCGTCCTCGCCGGTGTAGCCGGTGCGGGCGAGCAGCACGTCGCGGCCGGCCACCTGGGCCGGGAGGATCGCGTAGTACTTCAGGCCGGGCAGGTCGGCCTCGGTGGTGGCGGCGAGGATCGCGGTGGCCTCCGGGCCCTGGACGGCGATCAGCGCGTAGGTGTCGCGGTCGTCGGTGACGACGGCGTCGTAGCCCTTGGCCCGGGCGATCAGCTCGTCCAGCACCAGCTGGGCGTTGGAGGCGTTGGCGACGACCAGGAAGGCGTCCTCGCGCAGGCGGTAGACGATCAGGTCGTCCAGGATGCCGCCGTCCTCGGCGCAGATCATGGTGTAGCGGGCACGCAGCACGCCGAGCGCGGAGACGAAGCCGACCAGCGCGTGGTCCAGCATCTCGCCGGCCTGCGGGCCGGTGACGGTGATCTCGCCCATGTGGGAGAGGTCGAAGAGACCGGCCTTGGTGCGGACGGCGAGGTGCTCCTCGCGCTCGCTCCCGTAACGCAGCGGCATGTCCCAGCCGGCGAAGTCGGTCATGGTGGCGCCGAGGCTGCGGTGCAGCGCGTCGAGCGCGGTAAGGCGGAGGGACGACATGGCCTGGAACTCCTCGGTCTGGGCACTCAGGGGTGCGCACGCCGGACCGGTCCCGCTCGGAGAGGGACCTGACCTGCGCGCGGGCATGCGGCGGCTGGGTCTCCCCATCTGTCGTCGTACCTGAGAGCTTCACCGCACGCGGGCCCGCAGCTCTTTACAGCTAACAGGACAGCATGGCGGCTTGCACCGTGGGTGGGCGCGCGACCGGGCCGTGCGCCGCTTTCCAGATGTGCCTAATCCGTGCGGTAGGGGTGCCTGAGAGATTCCGGGGAGGACTTGCTCCTTCGGCGCCGGTCCTGCCGCCGTCGGCGGCACTCCGGACTCTCCCGCGCGGGTTCGAGCGGCCGGTATGGAGTTAGGGGGCGGCCCGGCGAGAACGCGGAGCCGCGGACATCATGGCACGTCCGGCGCCCGCGCGGGAGAGGGGCCCCGGGCGGCCCGCTAGGCTGCACGCGTCGACGAGCCAGTGAGGCGGTACAAGGGGCGCATGGGGTACCCGGTGGAGCAGCAGCAGGGGTGGGGCGGTCCGGAGTCGGTGCCGCCCGGCGGCGGATGGCCTGCCAACGAGCTGGAGCAGGTGCTCACCGCCGCGCTCGGCGATCCGGGCGCCACGCCGCGGGTGTTCGAGGTGCTCGCCCGCAGCCAGGTGTGGATCCCGCTGCCGGCCGGGGCCGACCCGCAGGGCCAGGCGCTGAACCTGCCGACCGTGGAGCTGGGCGGGGAGCCGTACGTGCCGGTCTTCTCCTCGCAGGAGGTGTTCCTCCAGCAGGCGCCGGGGATGGCGTTCGCGATCGCACCGGTCTGGGAGTTCGCCCGCGGGCTGCCGCTGGGCGTGGGCATCGCGGTGAACCCGGAGGCGGCGGTCGGCATCCCGGTGCCGCCGCAGGGCGTGGCCGAGCTGCGGCGCGGGCCGCGGGAGGACCGCTGGGAGGTCGCGGAGGCGCCGTCCGGCGGCCGGGTGGCGCTGCGCGAGCCGGTGCCGGGCGAGGACCCGGAGGCCTTCCTGGCCGCGTGCCGCGGTGAACTGTCGGCGCTGCCCGGGGTGCTCACCGCCCGGCGGGCGCTGGCCAGTGTCGAGGGCGAGCCCACCGTGATGTTCGTCGGCGTCCAGCTGGACCGGCTGGCCCCGGCCGACCCGGCCGCCGTGAACGAGGCGCTGGGCCGGGCGCTGGGAACCGCGCCGCTGCCCGGCGGCGTCCACCTCGTACTGCTCGACCTCGCGGAGGACCCCGTGGTCGAGTGGTTGCTCAACCGGGTCCAGCCGTTCTACGCACGGATGTGACCCGGCGCGGAAGCGACGTGCCCCTCCCCGCCCGCCGTCGGGCGGCCCGCGAACGGGTAGGAGGGGCCCAAGGCAGGCACGTCGGCGTGGCGGTGGTCGGTGGCGCCCCATAGGGTGCGTGCAGACACCCGTCGGGCCGGCGGCAGGTGAGGGAAAGAAGAGGCGCAGCGAGGTGGGCGCATGAGTGCGGGAGCGGTAGCGGGCGGTGTACCGGGGCCCTGGGGCCAGGCACCCGCCGGGCGCCCCGGCGCGGATCCGAGAGCGCTGGAACACGCCCTGCGCGAGGTCGCGCCGGAGCGCTGGGAGGCGTACGAGGCGCTGCTGCACGCCCTGGCCGACGGGCAGGTGCTGATGCTGCTCTGGCACGGGACGCCGGGAAGCCCGGACGCCCAGTACGGGAACATGGAGATCAGCGGCCACGGCTACGCGCCGGCGGTCACCTCGCCCGAGCAGCTGGCGGCATCCGGCTGGGCGCGGGCGCACGAGGTGATCTCGGGGCGCGAGATCGCCGCCTCGCTCTACCGGACCCGCTGGGGCCTCTGGCTCAACCCGCACGCCCCCGGCGGCGGGGTCGGCGTGCCCTGGGCGGACCTGCGGCGGATCGCGGCCGGCCTGGACCGGCTGCCGGCCGGGCCGCTGAAGCTGAGTGAACCGCAGGTGCCCGCCCAGCAGTTCTTCGCGCTGCTGGAGCACCAGGCGGGCGAGGTGCGGGCGGTCAAGGCGCTCCGCCGGGCCTGGGTGCAGCCCTCCGTGGGCGAACCGTACCTGGCCATCGGTCTTGAGTTGTACGAGAGTTCACCGCCCGCGGTGGAGGCCGTCCGGGCGCTGATGCAGCGGGCGATCGCGGTCGCGCCGGAGGGTCTGGCCGTCTCCACGGTGGCGATGGGCGACGAGTACGACCCGGTGGCGCTCTGGATGCGGGCCAACGCACGGCCGTTCTACGACCGCGAGGCGGGCGCCCAGGGCCGGCCGCCGGCCACGGTGTACCCGCCGGCGCCCCCGCCGCCCTACGCCTCGCAGGCGGGGCCGGGGTACGGCTACGGCACCCAGCCGCCCGCCCCGGGCTGGCAGGGCCAGCCGCCGCAGCAGCCCTGGCCCGGCTACCCCACCCGCTGACGCGGTAAAGGCCGAGCAAAGAAACCGGTTTGACGATCCGTCGGACCGGTTTCGGCGTTTTCCGGACGAAGTTCCCGTTCGTGCTGGCAGACATCTTGACATGGCTGTTACAGCTGTGTGAAGAGCGGTATGCCGAAGATCGAGAGGCGCATGTCGACAGATCACAGTTGGGCATCTGTCGGTTGTCAGGGCTGGCGCAAGCCAGTTCGGATGGCAGAGAGTTCTGCAAACGCACCGCGCGTGGTTGGCGCCCCACAAAGGCGAACGCGCAGGCGGACCGCTTGATCCACGCGATGCCCATCCCGCGTGGCGGCAGTACCCGAGCACGCAGTACCGCACGTCGTACCGCTGCGAACACCGCCCTGTACCTCCGTACGTCCGCACCTCCGCACGTCCGCACCAGCCGTCCCGCCGATCCCGGCGACCGGCACCCGTGGGCCGGCCACCGTCGGCGAGGGGACCGAACTGACCATGACCGCACCCATCAAGACCGCCGGAAACGCACCGGAGGCAGACGCCGCCGCGAGCCCGGCCAAGAAGATCGAGGGCCGCTCGCTCGGCCAGATCGCCTGGACCCGTTTCAAGCGGGACAAGGCCGCCGTCGCCGGCGGCGTCGTGGTGATCCTGCTGATCCTGCTCGCCGTGCTGGCCAAGCCGATCGAGTCGGTCTTCGGCCTGGATCCCGATGCGCTCAACCAGGACCTCCTGGACGCCAACCTCGGCGGCCTGCCGTTCGGGGACTGGGGCGGCATGAGCATGGACCACCCGCTCGGCGTCGACCCGCTGCAGGGCCGCGACCTGCTCGCCCGCGTCATCGAGGGCTCCTGGGTCTCGCTGCTCGTCGCCTTCGGGGCGACCCTGCTCTCCAACACCATCGGCACCGTGCTCGGCGTGATGGCCGGCTACTACGGCGGCTGGGTGGACAACCTGATCAGCCGGGTGATGGACGTGTTCCTCGCCTTCCCGCTGCTGCTCTTCGCCATCGCGATCTCCGCCTCGCTCCAGGGCGGCGCGTTCGGCCTGCACGGCCTCCCGCTGCACATCATGGTGCTGATCTTCGTGATCGGCTTCTTCAACTGGCCCTACATGGGCCGGATCGTGCGCGGCCAGACCCTCTCGCTGCGCGAGCGCGAGTTCGTCTACGCCGCCCGCAGCCTGGGCGCCCGCGGGCCGTTCATCCTGTTCAAGGAGCTGCTGCCCAACCTGGTCGGTCCGATCCTGGTCTACTCGACCCTGCTGAT
Organism: Streptomyces sp. CB01881; assembly: GCF_002953255.1. Classification (GTDB taxonomy): domain Bacteria; phylum Actinomycetota; class Actinomycetes; order Streptomycetales; family Streptomycetaceae; genus Kitasatospora. The sequence goes on along the minus strand of NZ_CP026498.1, from coordinate 5,408,832 downwards.
CCCGACCAACATCCTCTTCGAGGCCGGCCTCAGCTTCCTCGGCGTCGGCATCCAGGCCCCGCAGGCCTCCTGGGGCGGGATGCTCAACGACGCGATCAAGTACTACCAGGTGGACCCCCAGTACATGGTGGTCCCCGGTATGGCGATCTTCCTCACGGTGCTCGCCTTCAACCTGCTCGGCGACGGGCTGCGTGACGCCCTCGATCCCAAGAGCAACTGACCTCTCGTCAGGACCCTCCGATACGCCACCACTCCTCAAGGGGTTGATCCCACCATGCGTAGGTCCCGTACCGTCGCGCTGACCGCAGTGGCTGCCGCCACTGTCCTGGTCGTCACCGGCTGCTCGTCCAGCTCCTCCAAGAGCGGGGACAGCAACTCGTCCTCCGCCGCCTCCTCCGGCGGCGCCGACGCGGCCACCAAGGGCATCGTCAACGCCTCGGACAAGAAGGGCGGGACGGTCACCTACGAGATGAAGGGCACGCCGGACTCGCTCGACCCCGGCAACACGTACTACGCGTACATCTACAACTTCTCGCGCCTGTACGGGCGTCCGCTGACCACCTTCGCCCCGGGCCCCGGCGACGAGGGCAACAAGCTGGTCCCGGACCTCGCCGAGTCGATGGGCCAGCCGAGTGCGGACGGCCTGACCTGGACGTACAAGCTGCGCGCGGGCCTCAAGTACGAGGACGGCAGCGCGATCACGTCCAAGGACGTCAAGTACGCGGTGGAGCGCTCCAACTGGGCGCCGGACGTGTTCTCCAACGGTCCGACGTACTTCAAGGAGCTGCTGGTCGACAACCCGACCCCGTACGAGGGTCCGTACAAGGACGCGGCCGGCGACCTGAAGTCGATCGAGACCCCGGACGACCTGACCATCGTCTTCCACCTGAAGCACGCCTTCGCGGACTTCGACTACCTGGTCTCCGCCCCGCAGACCGTCCCGGTCCCGAAGGACAAGGACAAGGGCGCCGACTACGTCAAGCACCCGCTCGCCTCGGGCTCCTACAAGTTCGAGTCCTACGAGGACGGCAAGCAGCTCACGCTGGTGCCGAACACCAACTGGGACGCGAAGAGCGACCCGATCCGCAAGCAGCTCGCGGACAAGATCCTGCTCAAGATGAACATCGAGCAGTCCACCATCGACAAGGACCTGCTGGCCGGCAACGCCCAGGTGGACCTCGTCGGCGGCGGCGTCGACCCGCAGACCCAGGCACAGATCCTGCAGAACCCGAAGCTCAAGGCCAAGACCGACAACGCCTACGGCGGCCGCCTGGTCTACACCGCGATCGACAGCCACGTCGCGCCGTTCGACAACGTCGACTGCCGCAAGGCCGTCCAGTACGCGATCGACAAGGTCTCGGTGCAGACCGCGATCGGCGGCCCGATCCGCGGCCAGATCGCCAACTCGGTGCTCCCGGCCGACATCCCGGGTCACCAGGACATCAACCTGTACGAGACCAAGGACAACAAGGGCGACGAGGCCAAGGCCAAGGAGGCCCTGAAGGCCTGCGGCAAGCCGGAGGGCTTCTCCACCGTCCTGTCCGCCCGCACCGAGCGCGCCACCGAGATCGCCGCCGCGACCTCGATCCAGGCCGCGCTGAAGAAGATCGGCATCAACGCCGAGATCCAGCAGTTCCCGCAGGGCAAGTACCTCTCCGACAACGTCGGCGTGCCGGCGAAGAACAAGGAGAAGAACATCGGCCTGATGATGATGCAGTGGGGCGCCGACTGGCCGACCGGCTACGGCTTCCTGCAGCAGATCGTCGACGGCCGCGCCATCAAGGAGGCCGGTAACAACAACCTGGCCTCGCTGAACGACCCGGCGATCAACAAGCTGCTCGACGACGCCGCGGTCAACACCGACAAGGCCGCCCGCGAGAAGATCTACGCGGAGATCGACAAGAAGGTCATGGAGAGCGCGGTCTACGTCCCGCTGACCTACTTCAAGGTGTTCCTGTACCGCTCGGACACCGCCACCAACGTCGTTTCCACCTCGGCCTTCTCGGGTGAGTACGACTACCTGAACATCGGTACGACCAAGTAAGAGCCTGGCTCCGCATCCCTGAAGGCAGGTGAAGGCAGCGGCGCCCGCCGCCGTCCGGAAGATCCCGGACGGCGGCGGGCCGCCGGAGCCGCCCTACTGTGTTTGCCTACATCCTCCGCAGGACGCTCGCGGCCGTGGTGCTGCTGCTGGTGGTCAGCGCGGTCACCTTCGCGATCTTCTTCCTGCTGCCGCGCATGGCCGGCGAGACCACCGACCAGCTGGCCACGCAGTACATCGGGAAGAACCCGTCCCCCGAGGCGATCGCGGCGATCAAGAAGAACCTCGGGTTCGACCAGCCGATCTACGTCCAGTACGGGCGCTTCCTGAAGGCGCTGGTCACCGGGGCCGAGTACAAGTTCGGCCCGGACGCGGCCACCTGCCACGTTCCCTGCTTCGGCTACTCCTTCAAGAACCACCTTGAGGTCTGGCCCGAGCTGACCAAGCGCATCCCGATCACGCTCTCGCTGGCCATCGGCGCCGCGGTGCTCTGGCTGGTCTCCGGCGTCACCACCGGCGTCATCTCGGCGCTCAAGCCGCGCTCGATCTTCGACCGCCTCTCCATGGGCGTCGCCCTCGCCGGCGTCTCGCTGCCGGTCTTCTTCACCGGCGCGCTGCTGCTCACGCTCTTCAGCTACGAGTGGCCGATCCTGGACAACCTGCAGTACGTCAACTTCACCGACGACCCGCTGATGTGGGCCCGCAACCTGATCCTCCCCTGGATCTCGCTGGCCTTCCTCTACTCCGCGCTCTACGCCCGGCTCACCCGCGCCGGAATGCTGGAGACGATGAGCGAGGACTACATCCGCACCGCCCGGGCCAAGGGCCTGGCCGAGCGCAAGGTCGTCGTCAGGCACGGACTGCGCTCCGCGCTCACCCCGGTCGTCACCATCTTCGGCATGGACCTCGGCCTGCTGCTCGGCGGTGCGCTCATCACCGAGCAGGTCTTCTCGCTCCAGGGCGTCGGCGCCTTCGCGGTCTCCGCGATCGCCGACAACGACCTGCCGAAGATCCTCGGCGTCACCCTGCTCGCAGCCTTCTTCATCGTCCTCTGCAACCTCGTGGTTGACCTCTTGTACGCCGCTGTCGACCCCCGGGTGAGGCTGTCGTGACCGAGCTCCAGAAGAACCCGGCGCCCGTGGCCGCCCCGACCGGGGACGCCTTCCTCTCCGTCCGGGACCTGCGGATCCACTTCGACACCGACGACGGCCTGGTCCGCTCGGTCGACGGGGTCAGCTTCGACCTGCACAAGGGCAGGACCCTCGGCATCGTCGGCGAGTCCGGCTCCGGGAAGTCCGTCACCTCGCTGGGCATCATGGGCCTGCACCGCTCCAAGCGGGCCCGGATCAGCGGCGAGATCCGCCTCGACGGCGAGGACCTGATCGCGGCCGGCCCCGAGCGGGTCCGGCAGCTGCGCGGCCGCGAGATGGCGATGATCTTCCAGGACCCGCTGACCGCGATGCACCCCTACTACACGGTCGGGGCGCAGATCGTCGAGGCCTACCGGGTCCACCACCCGCAGGCCACCAAGAAGCAGGCCCGGGCCCGCGCGGTCGAGATGCTCGACCGGGTCGGCATCCCGCAGCCCGACCGCCGCGTCGACGACTACCCGCACCAGTTCTCCGGCGGCATGCGCCAGCGCGCCATGATCGCCATGGCCCTGGTCAACGACCCCTCGCTGCTGATCGCCGACGAGCCCACCACCGCCCTGGACGTCACCGTCCAGGCGCAGATCCTGGACCTCATCCGCGACCTCCAGCAGGAGTTCGGCTCGGCCGTCATCATCATCACCCACGACCTCGGGGTGGTCGCCGAGATCGCCGACGACATCCTGGTCATGTACGGCGGCAAGTGCGTCGAGCGCGGACCCGCCGACGCCCTCTTCGACGCGCCCGAACACCCCTACACCTGGGGCCTGCTGGGCTCGATGCCACGCCTCGACCGCGAGCTCCAGGAACGGCTCGTCCCGGTCAAGGGCACCCCGCCCAGCCTGATCAACGTGCCCAGCGGCTGCGCCTTCCACCCGCGCTGCCCGTACGCCGGGCAGACCGGGGGCCGCTCCACCAGCGAGACCCCCGTCCTGACCGAGGCGGCACCCGGGCACCACGCGGCCTGCCACCTCGCCACCGCCGACCGGCACCGCATCTTCACCGAAGAGATCGCGCCCCGGCTGTGAGCCCGGCCTCGTACCACCTTTCTGGAGAGAACCGATGACGGACACTCAGGCGGCAGCCCCCGAGCCCTTGAAGAAGGTGCCGGCGCCCTCGCCCGCTCCCGACCGCGAGCCGCTGCTCCGGGTGACCGGACTGACGCGGCACTTCCCGATCCACGGCGGGCTGCTGCGCCGCCGGACCGGTGCGGTGCGGGCCGTCGACGGCATCGACTTCACCGTCAACGCGGGGGAGACCCTCGGCGTGGTCGGCGAGTCCGGCTGCGGCAAGTCGACCATGGGCCGTCTGGTCACCCGGCTCGACGAACCCACCGGCGGGAAGATCGAGTTCGAGGGCACCGACATCACCCACCTGGGCACCGGGGCGATGCGGCCGCTGCGCCGCGACATCCAGATGATCTTCCAGGACCCGTACTCCTCGCTGAACCCCCGGCACACCGTCGGCACCATCGTCGGCGCGCCGTTCAAGCTGCAGAAGGCCGAGCCGGCCGGCGGGGTCAAGAAGGCCGTCCAGGAGCTGCTGGAGCTGTGCGGGCTCAGCCCCGAGCACTACAACCGGTACCCGCACGAGTTCTCCGGCGGCCAGCGCCAGCGCATCGGCATCGCCCGGGCGCTCGCCCTGCGGCCCAAGATGGTCGTCGCGGACGAGCCGGTCTCCGCGCTCGACGTCTCCATCCAGGCGCAGGTGGTCAACCTGCTGGACGACCTCCAGCGCGAGCTGGGCCTGACCTACCTGATCATCGCGCACGACCTCTCCGTGGTCCGGCACGTCTCCGACCGGGTCGCCGTGATGTACCTCGGCAAGGTGGTCGAGATCGCCGACCGGGACTCCCTCTACGCGAGCCCGATGCACCCGTACACCAACGCGCTGATGTCGGCCGTGCCGGTGCCCGACCCGCGCCGCAGGCAGCGCCGCGAGCGCATCCTGCTCAAGGGCGACGTGCCGTCCCCGATCAACCCGCCGTCCGGCTGCCGGTTCCGCACCCGCTGCTGGAAGGCGCAGGAGATCTGCGCCACACAGGAGCCGCCGCTGGCCGCGCTCAAGACCGGGCACCAGGTGGCCTGCCACTTCCCCGAGCGGAGCGAGGGGAACGACTAGCAGGGCCCTGAGAACGGTGTCGAGGGGGCAAGGCCCCCGCCCCGGCGTGAGGCGGCCGGGTTGAGCCGAATCGGAGGGGAAGGTTCCGCGGGTCCATAGTTGTGCGGTGACCTCGCAGATCTTCCCCTCCGACGTCCAGCAGTCGCTGGACCTGATCGGCATCTTCGTCTTCGCCCTCTCCGGGGGCCTGCTCGCCGTCCGCAAGAACATGGACATCTTCGGGATCTGTGTGCTGGCGGAGGTCACCGCCCTCGGCGGCGGGGTGATGCGCGACCTCGTCATCGGGGCCACGCCGGTGGCCGCCTTCACCAACCTCGGGTACTTCGTCACCCCGCTCGTGGCCGGCCTGGTGGTGTTCTTCCTGCACCCCGAGGTCGAACGGATCAACCGCGCGGTGCAGACCCTCGACGCCCTCGGACTCGGCCTCTTCTGCGTCACCGGAACGGCCAAGGCGCACGACTACGGCCTCGGCGCGGTGGCGGCCATCGCGCTCGGCATGGTGACGGCGGCCGGCGGCGGCGTGATGCGCGACGTGCTCGCCGGCGAGATCCCCTCACTGCTCCGCTGGGACCGGGAGATCTACGCCGTCCCGGCCCTGGTCGGCTCCGCGCTGGTGGTGGTGCTGATCGGCCTCGACCGGCTCACCGCGGCCACCGGCACGGCCGCCGCGCTGACCGCCTTCGTGCTGCGGATGCTCGCCCTCAAGTACGGCTGGCGTGCCCCGCGGGCCTGGCACCGCAACGGTTCTCGCACCAGCGAGGAGTAGGCGAGCCCCCGTACGCCAGGGAGATCGCCTCGGCCGTGCAGAGCAGCTCCGGCAGCAGCCGGACCAGCTCGAACGGGGCCATCTCGTACGTCGGGGCGCTCACCGCGCACGCGGCCACCGGCCGGCCCGCGCTGCCGGCGACCGGCGCGGCCACGCAGGCCACCGGCTCCCGGTGCTCGGCCGACTCGGCCGCCCAGCCCTGGCGGCGGACCCTGGCCAGTTCGGCCGGCAGGTCGTCCTCGCGGGTGCCGTCCTCGGGCAGTCCGGCCAGCAGCACCCGGCCGATCGCGGTGCCGGTCGTCGAGGCCCGCCGCCCGATCCGGGACGGACGGCCGGCCCCCGGGTGCCAGCGGCCGGCCAGCTCGTCCAGGTAGAGCACTTCGTCGTCCTGGAGCACGGCCAGCTGGACGGTCACCCCGAAGCGGCGGTTGAGCGCGGCCAGGTAGGGCGCCGCGATCCGCCGCACGTCGATCTCCTCCAGCGCCCGGTGGGCGAGCGACAGCAGCCGGCCGCCGAGCCGGTAGCGCCGGTCGTCCAGGCGGTGGACGAAGCCGTGCTCCTCCAGGGTGCGCAGCAGGCGCAGCGCCGTGGACTTGTGCACGCCGATGCTGTTCGCGGCCTGTTCGAGGGTCACCGGGCCGTCGCCGAGGGAGCCGAGAATGGTCAGCGCGCGATCGACCGACTGCGACATCCCGCCCCCAGTCCTGTCCCGTACGGCCTCTTGCGGTGGGTCGTCAGGCTAACCGCTGGCCCCGGCGGGCGGCCAAACCGGGCCCGGACGCGGGCGTCCGGCGGGCGGGACGGTGCCACCGGTGCGGTCCCGTGGGCGGCTGGTGCCCGGTCCCGTGTTCCGGTCCCGTGCGCGGCCGGTGCCCGGTCCCGTGCGCCAGGGTGGCCGGATTGCGCCGGTGGCCGTGGCGGTGGCGGGCGGCCCTCTACAATCGGATGGTTATGCCATACCTGGACCATGCGGCGACCACGCCGATGCTGCCCGAGGCGATCGCCGCGATGTCGGCGCACCTGGGGGTCGTCGGCAACGCCTCCTCCCTGCACGCCTCCGGCCGCCGGGCCCGCCGCGTCGTCGAGGAGGCCCGGGAGTCGCTCGCCGAGTCCCTGGGCGCCCGGCCCAGCGAGATCGTCCTCACCGGCGGCGGTACCGAGTCCGACAACCTCGCGGTCAAGGGCCTGTACTGGGCCCGCCGCGACGCCGACCCGGCCCGGACCAGGGTGCTCAGCAGCCCCGTCGAGCATCACGCGGTGCTGGACGCCGTGCACTGGCTCTCCGAGCACGAGGGCGCCACCGTCGAGTACCTCCCGGTGGACGGGCTCGGCCGGGTGCACCCGGCGGCCCTGCGGGAGGCGATCGAACGGGACCCCTCGTCCGTCGCCCTGGTCACCGTGATGTGGGCCAACAACGAGGTCGGCACCGTCCAGCCCGTCGTCGAACTCGCCGCCGTGGCGGCCGAGTACGGCATCCCGATGCACGCCGACGCAGTCCAGGCGCTCGGTCAGGTCCCGGTCGCGTTCGCCGAGTCGGGGCTCACCGCGCTCACCGTCACCGGCCACAAGATCGGCGGCCCCTTCGGCATCGGCGCCCTGCTGCTCTCCCGCGGCGCCAGGCCCGTCCCGCTGCTGCACGGCGGCGGCCAGGAGCGCGACGTCCGCTCCGGCACCCTGGACGCCCCCGCCGCCGCGGGCTTCGCCGCCGCCGCGGCCCTGGCGGTCGAGCGGCGGGCCGAGCACGCGGCCGTGCTGGGCGCGCTCCGCGACGAACTGGTCGCCTCGGTGCTGGCCGTCGTCCCCGACGCCGTCCTCAACGGCGACCCGGCGGCCGAGGGCCGGCTGCCCGCCAACGCGCACTTCTCCTTCCCCGGCTGCGAGGGCGACGCCCTGCTGATGCTGCTCGACGCCCAGGGCATCGAGTGCTCCACCGGCTCCGCCTGCTCGGCCGGCGTCCCGCAGCCCAGCCACGTCCTGCTGGCGATGGGCGTCGACCCGCTGCTGGCCCGCGCCTCGCTGCGGTTCTCGCTCGGTCACACCTCGGTGCGGGAGGACGTGACCGCGCTCGCCGAGGCCATCGGCCCGGTGGTCCAGCGGGCGCGGAACGCTGGTCTGGCGTCCGTGCGGCGCTGATATCGGCTCGGGGAACAGCCGGCCGAGCACGTACGCTTACTGGCATCATGACTGACTTCCCGGGTGCCCCGACCACTCCGTCCACCGGCCGCCTGCGCGTGCTCGCGGCGATGTCCGGCGGAGTCGACTCCGCCGTCGCCGCCGCCCGCGCCGTCGAAGCGGGGCACGAGGTGACCGGCGTCCACCTGGCGCTCTCCGCCAACCCGCAGTCCTTCCGTACGGGGGCGCGCGGCTGCTGCACCATCGAGGACTCCCGGGACGCCTGGCGGGCGGCCGACGTGATCGGCATCCCGTTCTACGTCTGGGACCTCGCGGAGCGCTTCCGCGAGGACGTGATCGACGACTTCGTCGCCGAGTACGCGGCCGGCCGGACGCCGAACCCCTGCCTGCGCTGCAACGAGAAGATCAAGTTCGCCGCCCTGCTCGACAAGGCGATCGCCCTCGGCTTCGACGCCGTCTGCACCGGCCACTACGCCCGGATCGTCGACCTGCCGGACGGCTCGCGCGAGCTGCACCGCGCCGTGGACGCGGCCAAGGACCAGTCCTACGTGCTGGGCGTGCTCGACGCCGACCAGCTCGCCCACTCGCTCTTCCCGCTCGGCGACACCACCAAGGACGTCATCCGCGAGGAGGCTGAGCGCCGGGGCCTGGCGGTGGCGAAGAAGCCGGACAGCCACGACATCTGCTTCATCGCGGACGGTGACACCCAGGGCTTCCTGGCGAAGCACCTCGGTACGGCCACCGGCGACATCCTCGACGCCGACGGCACCAAGCTGGGCGAGCACGACGGCGCGTACGGCTTCACCATCGGCCAGCGCAAGGGCCTGCGGATCGGCCGCCCGGCGGCGGACGGCAAGCCGCGGTACGTGCTGGACATCTCGCCGGTGAACAACACGGTGACGGTCGGCCCGGTCGAGGGGCTCGACGTGACCGCGCTGACCGCGATCCGCCCCCGCTGGTGCGGCACCGAGGAGCTGGCCGACGGCCGCTACACCGCCCAGCTGCGCGCCCACGGCGAGGAGGTGCCGGTGACCGCCTCGGTGGTCGACGGCGAGCTCCACGTCCGCCTGGACTCCGCGGTGCGCGGCATCGCCCCCGGCCAGGCCGTGGTGCTGTACGACGGCACCCGCGTCGTCGGCTCCGCGACGATCGCCACGACGGAGCGCCCGGCGGTCAACGCGTAGTCCGGCGGTACGGGCGGGTCGGGGCGGGCACCGCCCGCCCCGACCCGCCCGCGTCATGGCACTCACGGGGCTTCTCGGGGCCTTCAGGGCTATTCGTCCGCCTCGTCGGTCAGTTGGGAGACTGAGCCTGGCCCCATGCGCAGGGCAGCGACAGTCCGGCGTAGGCCGGATCGCTCCATGTGCTCCAGGATGCCGTCGACCGATTCCGGAGGGTTGCGGCGCGACTCTGCGATCTGTTGCACGCAGGCGTAGATGATCCGGTCGTCGAGACCGAGCAGGTCAAGGAAGAACGAATCGGCACTCTTCGGCTCAACACCCCACTCTGCGAGTGTGGCGGGCGGGAAGTCCTTGCGGTTGTCGGTGACGATCACCTGTGCCTTGCTCCTGATTGCCGCTGCAAGCACATGGCGGTCGTCCGGGTCGGGGAGCTTGAGCATCTCAACGAGAGGTTCGTAGCCCGTTACGCAGACGTCACGAATCGAGTCATTCATGAGCTGCCGTAAGCGCTGCAGCTTGTCGGGCTCGGTCCCCCTTTGCTCATGCAGGGCACGGCTCATCTCGTCCAGGATCTGTTCGGACCACTTGGCCTGCACCATGCCCGCTTGTGCCACTCGAATCAGCAGGTCACGGACCACGTTCGGGTGCAGCACGCATGAGTCATATGCGACGACGAAGGCCATCGGTCAGTCCAGCCCCAAATCCTGTCCGAGCTGCGCCAGTTCATTGGCTGCGTCGTGTCGACGCTGGTCGTCCTCACGCTTGAAACGCATGAGGTCCTCGACGCGGATACGCCGGTGCCTTCCGACACGGCGGTACTGGATTTTTCCGTCGTCCAGAAGCCCGATGAGGTAGGGCCGCGACACATTGAGGATGTCGGCTGCCTGCTGAGTCGTGAGCTCCGTATCCAAGGGCATGATCTGCACGCCCTTGCCGCTTGCGAGCGCTGCCAGCATGGCAGCGATCAGCTCGGCCGCCGGTCGCGGCAGGATCAGCGCCTCATCCTGGGCGCCGATCTCCAGGTGGACCTGGATGTCTTCGTTGCTGCCCTCGGTCAGGGAGAGGTACTCGTTGATGCGGCGTAGTGCTCGTTTGGCGTCCTGGGCCTTGATGACGCCCGGTTCCAGCTTGCGGCCCTGCGTGGTGGTGGCCATCGGGTCCCCTCTTCCCATCGAGTCGCCTAGTCGAAGTATCCGCAACAAACGAAGCAAGCGCAACGGTATTCACCCGGTAGCCCTGTGTGACGGCGGTCAAGTGGTTGCATCCTCCGGGGCCCTGAAGTTCATTGGCAGCCTCTGTCCCCGTCCTGGAGGACGCCGACGCGGACACCCCGGGGCGTCCGGTACGGGCGAGTCCGGATTTTCAGGGCCCGGCCGTCCGGGCGGCCGGGCCCTGGGGGATGTCACGGGTGCTGCGGAACGGGGTTGTTCGGGGAGTCCAGCCAGACGAACTGCCCGCCCGCGGTGACCGTCAGGCCGAACCGCTCATAACCGGGGCGGCCCCGGCCGGCCCACCACCGGTACGCGCCGGCCACCTCGTCCCAGAGCCTGCGCGGGCCGGACTGGTACACCTCGTACTCCGTGCGGCCCGGCTCGTAGTCGGCGGAGGCCCACGACCGGGTGTCGCGGCTGTAGAGCCAGAGCGTGTACGCGCCGTCCTCGTAGCGCTCCACCCTCCAGAACGCGCCGGGCACGCCGACGCCGATGACGAACTGCTCGAACCACCCTCCGGTGTCCGGCGGGGCGAGGGCGGTTGCGCTCCTCACCCCGTCGGCGGGCCACGGCTTTCCCCGTAGGTAGGCCTCGAAGAGCGGCCGGTCCGTGCGCTGCTGGCGGAGTCGCATGAACGCGGAGCCCCGGGTGAACCGCCCGCTCGCGCAGGTTCCGCCGTCGTGGACGGTCAGACGGACGATGTGCTCGCCGCCGTACTCGGTGCCGAACGGGGCGACGATGATCCCGCCGGGGGCCGTCTGTTCCAGCCACGTCGGAGGGATCTCCAGCAGGGAACACGTGGCGATGAGCCGGTCGTAGGGAGCGCCCTCGGCCCACCCCGCCCGCCCGTCGCCGATGACCACGGTCGGCCCGAGCCCGGCCCGGGTCAGGTTCTCCCGGGCGCGGTGGGCGACGTCCGGGTCGTACTCGACGGTCACCACGTTGGGGCCGCCCAGGCGGTGGGCGAGGAGGCCGGCGTTCCAGCCGGTCCCGGCACCGATCTCTAGTGCCCTGTTACCCGGGTGCACGTCCAGGTCCTGGAGCATCGAGAAGACCATGGTCGGCATGGAGTTGGACGAGGTCGGCGTCGTGCCGAGCCCGTCGCCTTCGTGGTCCCCGTCGTCCCACTGGGTGGTGAGCGGGATGTCCGAGTAGACGGCCCTCCGCCACGCCTCGGGGTCCTGTGAGCGGTGGACGGCGGGGTTCTGCCGGGTGCCGTCCGCGATGCCCGGCCAGATGCGGTCCGGGACGAACAGCTCGCGGGGCACCGCCCTGAAGGAGGGGAGCCAGTCCGAGGAGAGCGCGCCGCCGGCCACCAGCGCGGAGGCGAGCCCCAGAGGGCCCGCCTCCTCGTGCGTCTCGCCGGTCACTTACCGCCGCCGCCCGCCGGGCTCTGGCCGTCGGAGGTGTTGCCGCCCTCGTCCGAACCGCCGCCGCCGTGGCCGGCGCCCTTGTTGCTGTCGTCCTGCTGCCCGCCGCCCTTGCCGTCGCCGGAGCCGCCTCCGCGCTTGCCCATGTCCCGTACCTCCGTGCTGGTTTGGCCGGCAGGCGGTCGCCTGCCGAGGTGTTGCATGGCCACCTCTCGCATCCTCCGGGAGGAATGCCGGGCGGCGGCTCCCCGAGGGCGCGCGACCGCCCGCGGGGATGGTCCCGCTGTCACTGGGGATTGCCTGTTCTCGGGTGGCGGGACCCGATAGGGCTACTGCCTATTGCCGGGTTGACCTGCCCGGGAGGAGGGGGCGGGCGGCGGGGGTGCGGGGTGGCCATGGTGGTGATCCGTTCGGTTGGTCGGGTGGTGGCGCCCCGCCCGTGCCGCCGGCCCGGCGGCACGGGCGGGAGTTCAGTGGGAGCGCGTGGTCAGCACGAGCGCGGCTGCGGCGAGGTGCAGCAGGGCGGTCACCGACACGGCGCAGGCGGTCCAGACACGGAGTGGTTCGACGGCTTCGACATCGTTGGGGCGCTGGGCCGCGGGCAGTTCGGTCACCGAGCGATGTCGGCATGGACGACCTTGCCGAGCGGCTCGACGGTGACTCCCCACCGGCCGCCGGTGAGCCGATGGACGAGGCTCAGGCCTCGGTGGCCCTCGTCGTCGTCGGAAGCCTGGATTAACACGGGAAGGGCCCGCGACCCGTCCCGCACCGAGACGCGGACGGTCGCCTTGGCGATGCGCTCGACGGTGACGGTCATGAGGAGCTGACAGCCGGTCTTGGCGGCGTTGGTCACCAGCTCACTGGTGACCAACGCGGCGGTGTCGATCAGGTGGCCCAACCCCCACGCCGTCAGCGCCTCGCGAACCAGCCGCCGGGCCTGGCCGACCGACTGAGGCTTGTAGGGCAGCTGCGCTTCCTGCGCGGCTGGAAGCGACGTTGATCCGGCTTCGGGAGGCGTGTGGGCCTCCAGCAACGCGCGCAACATGACGGCTCCAAAGGGGGAGATATGGCGTGTGCACTGGTCGGAGTCACGGGGATGTAGTCCCCGATACGGCTGAGATCTGGCCGTTCGTGACCACGGGAAGGCGCGACGGAACTACGATTTTCTGAGCCATGCCGTGCCCTGGCTCGTATCCGCCCTCATGGCTTGGCGAGTGGTGACGGACATGAGTACGAACCTTTCACCAGGGCGAGGACGGCAGCGAGCCGATCCGCATCTGGATTCACCGGCAGGGCTATACAGAACCGCTTTCAAAGACGATGAACCAGAGCAGAATTGCTGCGGCGCTGAGGCGTCCATGCTGCAACCCCGGGGATGACCTGGCGAGTTTTGGCTACGGACGAACCTGCGTATACGGGGAGGGGTCGGATGGCATCCAAGAGGCATCAGTTCGTCCAGCGCAGGGAGGCCGTCGGCCATACCCAGGAATCGCTGGCTGAAGCTGTTCAGGTCGACCGTACGACCGTGGGACGGTGGGAGACCGGCAGAAGCACGCCGCAGCCCTGGATGCGGCCGAAGCTCGCTCGCGCGCTCAAGGTCTCGGTTGATCAGCTGGCGGCTCTGCTATCGGCGGCGCCGGCGCCGGTTGAAGCAGTCGCACGCACCCACAGCGAGACAGACGAGGGCGCCGCCCGCGAGCCCAACCAGCGCATCAGCCCAGATGATCGTTCGATAATTGCCGCGGTGGCGGCGGATGCGGAGGAGTCCGCGATCTTTCTTCGCAGTGTGAGCGCTTCCAATGTGGACGACACACTGTTGGAACAAATCGACGCGGACATTGCCCGACTGGCGGCGGACTACGTCAGCAAGCCCGTCCCCGAGATCTTCCACGAGATCGGATCCCTGCGGCGAGCGGTCTTCGAGTTACTCGGAGGGCGCCAACAGCCTTACCAGGCAGGCCACCTGTACTTGCAGGCTGGACGCCTCTGCGGGCTGGCCACTCACGTAGCCCTTGACCTTGGCCAGTACGGGGCCGCAGCCACACACTCGCGTACTGCGTGGCGCTGCGCGGAATCCGCCGGCCACAACGGGCTTCGGGCCTGGGTCAGATCCGTCCAGTCTCTGATCGCCTACTGGCAGCAGAACCACCGCGAGGCCGCTGAGGTTGCGAGATCCGGACTGCCGTACGCGGATGGCGGGACCATCGCGGCCCGTCTGCTCAGCCTTGAAGCCCGCGCCGCCGCCGCGTTGGGCGACAACGCAAGCGCGTTGCGAGCGGTTCGGGCAGCGGCGGCTGCACGGAATGAGGCCTCAGCTGTCGTGGATCTCCCCGGCGTGTTCACGTTCCCTGAGGCCAAGCAGTGGACTTACGCAGGTACCGCCTTCCTGGCCCTGGGCAGCCGTCTGAACGTGGACCAAGCCGTTGAGGCATCGTCCATGGCTATCGCCTTGTACGAGACTGCACCCCAGAGCGAACAGTCCTCCGGCGACCTGCTGGCTGCCCGCCTCGACCTTGCCAATGCCCATCTCGCGCAAGGGGACTTCGGCGGGGTCCAGGAGAAGCTCTCGGTTGTGCTCGATGCCTCACCGGACCGGCGGACTGCAAGTATCTCCACTCGTCTCTGCGCACTGAGTGCCCGTCTCGCCCAGCCTGTCTATGCGGGCTCCCCATTGATCCTGAGCCTCCGGGAGAATGTCAGAGAAGTCTGCTCTCGCCCAGCACTCACGAGCCCTTCGGAGCCGGTCACGTGACGAGCAATGCCGCACAGCAGGACGCCGCAATCGCCGACAAGGCGGTTCTCACTCACAGTGCATACGCCGATGGACGCCACCTGGCCGCACGCCAGTCGATCTACCGATGGCAGCAGCCGCAGTACGACCTGCCCGGGATAGTTGTCGAGGAATTGGCTGATGCCAGTGGGACCGTGCTGGACGTCGGTTGCGGCAACGGCAAGTTCGTCAGCCGCCTGCACAGGGATCGTCCCGACTTGCGGGTCGTGGGCGTGGATATCTCGGCCGGCATCCTCGCAGAGGTGGAGAAGCCTGCACTTGTCGCCGATGCCCAGGCGCTGCCCTTCGCGGACGGCAGCGCCGACGCCGTCCTGGCCTTGCACATGCTGTACCACGTTGGCGACATCGAGGCCACGATCAACGACCTTGCTCGTGTCCTCAATCCTGAGGGCACGCTCCTCGTATCGACCAACAGCGACACCGACAAGCGCGAACTCGACCAGCTTTGGAAGAGAGCCGCAGGTGACGTCCTGGGCATCCCGGTGGGGCCAGAGCGGGTCTCCCTCAGCTCACGATTCTCCCTGGAGAAGGCACCCGACTACCTCGGGGCGGTGTTCGGCGAGGTCCGGGTCCGAGAGCTGCCCGGCATCATCGAGGTCACCGACCCCGCCCCGCTCGTAGCCCACCTGGCCTCCTATGAAGCGTGGGCCGAGCAGTGCGGCGTCCCCTTCCGGGAAACCGTCGGCCGGGCGCACGACATCGCCGCCGACACGATCGCGGAGAAGGGATCATTCAAGATCGCTTGCCTCGGTGGCCTCTTGGTCTGCCGACGGTAGGCCGGGGGAGCCCGCGGGGCGCTGCTCCTGAGCTTCGCTGCTTCTGCGGGATGAGGTCTTGGCTCCTCGCATGAGCACTCACCGCAGTGAATCTATGACTGTCCGTCAAATCCGCTGCTCTATCGGCGTAAACTGCAATGGCCACCGCCCAGTTGGGCGGTGGCCATTCCTGCATGCGTCTGTAACTTGGCGGTTCCGGCGCACGCACTTATCACCACGGCCAGTATGCCAGCAGGGCTGTCGTCCGGCTCGCATATCGGCCACGAAAGGCTGAACGTGCACGTCGTCACCACCGAAGCCCTTGCCCTCGCCCGGCCCACCGGCACCCCACCCGCGAATGAGTTCCGGATCCGCGTCGGGCAGTGGATGCAGAGCGTCCCGACCGGCGGGCCCTGGAAGTCCCTCGGGTCGTCCTTCGTCCTCTTCCTCATGCACGCCGCGCAGAAGGCCGACGCGGACGGGACCAACCTCCACTGCCCACCCTCCAACCTCTGGTTCTCCCGCGCCTGCCGGGTCTCCAAGGACTCCGTCCCCGGCTTCTACCGCGCCGCCGAGGCCGCCGGGGTCCTGGCCCTCGTCCACGGCCCTTCCGGCGCCCGCGTGCGCGGCTACGCCGTCACCATGCCCCTGGGCGGCGTCCCCGACTGGGATGCCGCCCTTGCCGTCCTGCGCGCCGACGCCCGGCGGGTCAAGCAGGAGCAACTCCGCTGCGACGCCGGTAAGTCCGCACATGCGGAGCCGGTGAAGTCCGCACGTGCGGTGCTGCCGAGGCCGTGCTGCGGTGAGCGGAAGTCCGCACCTGCGGATTCGGGCGAGTCCGCACGTGAAGGCTCGAAGCTCCGCATGTGCGGACAGAACCAGGAAGTCCCTTACCAGGAAAGGCAGATGGTTGCTGTTGTGGTGACAGGTACCACTCCGCGCGCGGGCGAACGGCCCGCGCCGGTACGGCCGCTGCCCGACCCCACGGCCTGGGAGCGGATGATCGAGCACCTGCCGCCCGACCTCCAGGGGCCCGCCCGCGTCGTCCCGGAGGACGACCTGCTGCGCCGGGTCACCATCACGGCCCTCCGGGACGGCTGGGCGTCCCCGGGCTGGCTCGCCGCCCGCCTGGCGTCCCACCGGTCGGAGAGTGCCCGCGCTGCCACCCCGGCGGACCGTCTCGCCGCCGGCCTGGTGGCCGTCCTGGGTGACCTCTCGGGCCGACATGCCCGCGCGGCCCGGAGCTTCTATCCTGCTGCGCATGAGTGACCGTGCCGGACCGCCCCGGTCAACGCCGCTCCACTCGGTGTCCGTCGCGGGAGCGGTGGTGCGCGAGGACGGCCGGGTACTGGCGATCCGCCGGGCCGACAACGGCACCTGGGAGCCTCCGGGGGGGGAGTGCTGGAGCTGACCGAATCCATCGAGGACGGGGTGCGCCGGGAGGTCTACGAGGAGACGGGGATCAAGGTCGCAGTCGACCGGCTGACCGGCGTCTACAAGAACATCAACCGTGGAGTCGTCGCCCTGGTCTTCCGCTGCCACCCCAAGGGCGGGACCGAGCAGCTCTCGGCCGAGTCGACCGCCGTCGCCTGGCTCACGCCGGCCGAGGTGTCCGACCGCATGGCCGAGGTCTACGCCGTGCGCCTGCTGGACGCGCTTCGGGACGACGCCGCACCGGGCATCCGCATCCGTACCCACGACGGCCGGCGCGTGCTTGGCTGGTGGCCGTCGGATGCGCAACCGCCGATGATGTCCGAGGAACCCTCCGGAGAGGACGGCATGACCTTCTACGAGCAGCACCGCGACTTCGTCGAGGAGCTGGAGCGGATCGCCCCCGAAGGCGTCCGCATCGAATGGTCCGGTGACACGCTGATCATGCAGGCGTCACCGTCGAACATCCACCAGCTCAACGTGGCCCAGGTGCGCAGGCAGTTCGAGCGGCACGCCCCCGACGGCTATCTCCCCAGCGAGCGGAGTGAAATCGTCAGCCCGGACGTCTCCAAGGGGCGCGAGCCGGACCTGACCTACCTTCCCGTGGACGTCCTCTCCCAGCCGGGCAACAAGGCCCCTGCCGCGGAGGCCCTGATCGCCGTGGAGATCGTCTCGCCGTCCAATCCGGGCAACGACTGGATGGACAAGCTGCACGACTACGCCGTCATGCGCATCCCGCTCTATCTGATCGTGGACCCGCGCCAGCAGACGGTGACGCTGTTCTCCGAGCCGAACCACGACCGGTACCACACCCGCAGCGACCGGAAGTTCGGCGACGCGATCGGCATCCCGGAGCCCTTCGGCTTCTCGCTGAGCCTGGCGGATCTCGTGCCGTACGGTGACTGACGCTCCGAGCGGAAAGGCGGTGGGCGGGGGTGTCCGGGCGTGATAGACCAGATCGCACTATGAACATCACTGTCTTCTGCTCCGCGTACTCCCTCGACGACCGCTACACCGGCCCTGCCGCCGAATTCGCCCGGCTGCTCGGGGAGGGCGGGCACACCCTGGTCTGGGGCGGCTCCAACGCCGGCCTGATGGGGCTGCTCGCGGACGGCGTGAAGGAGGCCGGCGGCCGGCTGGTCGGCGTCATGGTCGACATGCTGAAGCACAAGGGGTACGTCGGTGCCGACGAGCTGGTCATGACGCGGGACCTCGCGGAGCGGAAGGCCGAGCTGGCGGCCCGGGCGGACGCGATCGTCGTCCTGGTCGGCGGTCTCGGCACCCTCGACGAGGTCACCGAGGTGCTGGAGCTCAAGAAGCACGGGATGTTCGACAAGCCGGTGGTCGTCCTCGACACCGAGGGCTTCTACGGCGGCATGCGCACCCAGCTGGAGCGCATGGACGCCGAGGGCTTCCTGCCGCGCCCGCTCGGCGACCTGATCACCTTCGCCGACACCCCCGCGCAGGTCTTCGAGCAGCTCAAGGCCTGAGAGGATCCGGACCATGGCTGCACATCTGATCACCGGCGCGGGCTCCGGCATCGGCGCCGTCCTCGCCGAACGCCTCGCCGAGCGCGGGGACGACCTCTGGCTGCTGGCCCGCGACGCCCGCCGGGCCGCGGAGCTGCGCGAGCGCTTCCCCGGGGCGAACACCCTGGTCGGGGACCTCAAGGACCCGGCCAAGCTCTCCTGGGCCTTCGGTCACCAGGCACTGCCCGTCGAGCTGGACTCCCTCCTGCACGTCGCGGGCGTGGTCGAGCTCGGCCAGGTCGGCGAACTGCCGGTCAAGGCCTGGCAGGAGACCCTGAACGTCAACCTGGTCGCGCCCGCCGAGCTGACCCGGCTGCTGCTGCCCTCGCTGCGGCTGGTCAAGGGCCACGTCGTCTTCGTGAACTCCGGCGCCGGCCTCAACGCCCACGCCGAGTGGTCGGCGTACGCGGCGAGCAAGCACGGGCTGAGGGCGCTCGCCGACTCGCTGCGCCAGGAGGAGCACGCCCACGGCGTCCGCGTCACCTCGGTGTACCCGGGCCGCACCGCCACGGCGATGCAGGTCAAGGTGCACCAGCAGGAGGGCAAGGCGTACGACGCCGACAGGTGGATCGACCCGGAGTCGGTGGCGAAGGCGGTCCTCGCCGCGCTCGACGCCTCGCGCGACGCCGAGATCACCGAGATCACCGTCCGCCCGGGCCGCTGAGGCGCAGCAGTCGAGCGGCGGAGTGGGAAGTCGGCCGGTCCGACTTCCCACTCCGGCCGGGTGTTGCGTCTCGCGGCGCCGCGATGCACCCCGTGGTCGACGTCTTCGGCTACCAGCGGTACTGACCACCCCTGCAGCACCCCCGCAGCACCCCCGGCGGGACCCCGGGCAGCGCTCCCGGCAGTACCCCCGACGGCCCCGGTGCCGAGCCCCGCGCTCGGCACCGGGGCCGTCCCCGTGGGTGGCTGAATCCTGCTGGCGTGGCCGGGTCCGCTGTGGAATGATCCGCTCCGCCCTCCGTTCGATCATTTTCGGACGTCCGAGGGTCGGAATGCGCCAAAGCGCTTCGTCATGCCCAGGGGGGCTTCGATTTCCAGAACCCGCATAGCGCTGGCCGTCGGTGCGACGCTGCTCGGCACGGTCGGCCTGCCGGCCGTCGGAGCCAACAGCGCGGTCGCCGCGGCCACCACGCTCTACGTGAACAACGCGGCCGGCGCCAACTGCACCGACAGCGGCACCGGCACCCAGGCTGCGCCGTACTGCACCGTCGGCGCCGCCGCGGCCGTGGTCCAGCCGGGACAGACCGTCGACATCGCCGACGGCACCTACAGCGAGAGCCTGACCATCACCCGGTCGGGCACCGCCGAGGCACCGATCACCTTCCGCGCCAAGAAGAACGACGACCACACCCCGGGCGGCGGCGTCAGGTTCGGTGCGTGGGACAAGCCCATCAACGGGTTCACCGTCAAGGGCGCCGAGCACCTCCGGTTCGAGAACCTGAGCATCGTCGGGACCTTCCAGAAGACGTCCCTCGTGGTGGACGGTGCCCGGGACGTGGCGTTCGACAACGTCTCCGTCACCGGCGGACTCGGCGCGCACATCACCAACGCCTCCGACAAGGTGACCCTCGGCCGGGGCGACATCTACACGCAGGGGCCGGCGATCACCGTGGACGGCGGTTCCACCGGCACGGTGGTGACCACCAACATGGTGCAGCCCAACTACAACGACGAGATGACCGGGATCCTGGTCAAGGACGCCCCGGGCACCGTCGTGGTGAGCAACACCATCGGCTCGCGCTGCTTCCCGGGCATCGTGCTGGACGGCGCGTCGTCCGGCGCGGTGGTCGAGAACAACGTGGTGGACACCGCGCGGGACAGCGACAAGTCGTGCGACGCCCAGGCCGCCAGGGCCACCGGGATCACCGTCGGGGCGGACTCCACCCGGGACACCAAGGTGGACTACAACGTCGTCGACTCGCGCAGCGGCGGCGCTGCCTACCAGTGGGCCGGCACCGCGTTCACCACCCAGGACCAGTTCACCGCGAACACCGGCCAGGGCGCGCACGACTTCGTCGCCCCGTCGTGGTCCCAGAAGGGCCCGAACGCGCCGCTGAACCACACGGTCGACTCGGCCGACGAGACCGCCCCCGGGATGCTGCCGTCCGACCGCGGCGGCTGGGCCCCCGCGGACGACGTGACCGTGCCGAACAGCGGGACCGGCACCGGCATCCGCGACCGCGGCGCCTACGAGAACCTGGACGTGGGCAGCGCGTTCACCCCGGCCGGCCCGACCCGTCTGCTGGACACCCGTGAGCCGATCGGCGTCCCGGCGGCGCAGGCCGTCCCGGCGTGGGGCACTGTCGACCTGCCGGTCGCGGGCGTCGCGGGGATCCCGGCGACGGGCGTGACCGCGGTGACGATGAATGTGACGGTGACCGAGCCCACGGCGGACGGCCACCTGACCGTCTACCCGCACGGCGACGAGGCGCCGACCTCGTCGAACCTCAACTGGACCGCCGGGCGCACGATCCCGAACCTGGTGACGGTCCCGGTGAAGGACGGCAAGGTGTCCTTCTACAACGCCTCCGGCGGCACCGTGCACCTGATCGCCGACCTCGCCGGCTATTACGGCACCAAGGGCTACCTCTTCCACCCGCAGGCCCCGACCCGTCTGCTGGACACCCGTGAGCCGATCGGCGTCCCGGCGGCGCAGGCCGTGCCCGCGTGGGGCACCGTCGACCTGCCGGTCGCGGGCGTCGCCGGGGTCCCGGCGACGGGCGTGACCGCGGTGACGATGAACGTGACGGTGACCGAGCCCACGGCGGACGGCCACCTGACCGTCTACCCGCACGGGGACAAGGCGCCGAACGCCTCCAACCTCAACTGGACCGCCGGGCGCACGATCCCGAACCTGGTGACGCTCCCGGTGAAGGACGGCAAGGTCTCCTTCTACAACGCCTCCGGCGGCACCGTGCACCTGATCGCCGACCTCGCCGGCTACTACACCGCCGAGGGCAAGCTGAGCTACCGCCCGGCCGGGCCGTGGCGGCAGATCGACACGCGTGAGTACACCCGCTGGGAGGCCAGCGAGCGCCAGGCGGGCCCCGTCCCGGCCTGGGGCACGCTGGACATCCCGCTCGGTGACATCCCGAACGTCGCCGCGGTGACCCTGAACGTGACGGTCACCGAGCCGGGCACCGAGGGCCACCTCACCGTGTACCCGCACGGTGACGCCCGGCCCAACGCCTCGAACCTCAACTTCACGCCCGGGGAGACGATCCCCAACCAGGTCGTGGTCCCGGTGAAGGACGGCGTGATCTCGTTCTACAACGCGAGCAACGCCCCGGTGCACATCGTCGTCGACCTGTTCGGCTACCAGGCGTACTGACCGGCCCGCCCGCACCACCCGCGGCCCCGGTGCCGAGCCCCGCGCTCGGCACCGGGGCCGTCTTCCGTCGTCCGGGTCCGGCGCTCCCGAGCTGCTCTGGCGGGGCGTCAAAACAGCTTTGTCGAAGGTTCTTCCGCTGTGGAATGATCCGCTTCGCCCTTCGTTCGATCACCTCGAACATCCAGGGCCGAACGGCACGATCCGTGCCTTTGCATCTCAGGGGGAAGCCATTTCCAGAACCCGCATGGCGCTGGTCGCCGGTGCGACGATGATCGGCGCGATCGGCCTGCCTGCCGGTCTGTCGACCGCGTCCGCCACGCCCGCCACGCTGTACGTCAACAACAGGCCCGGTGCCGCCTGCACCGACAGCGGCACCGGCGCCCAGGCTGCGCCGTACTGCACCGTCGGGGCCGCCGCGGCCGTGGCCCAGCCCGGCCAGACCGTGGAGATCCAGCCCGGTACCTACCGCGAGTCCCTGGTGCTCACCCGCTCCGGTACGGCCGAGGCGCCGATCACCTTCCGCAGTGGCGGCGGCGGCGACTCGCTCGCGGCGATCGGCATGGGGAGCGCGCCGGACACCGGTGTCACCGTGCGCGGCGCCTCGCACATCCGGTTCGAGAGCCTCCTGGTGGAGCCGAACATCGACAAGGGCGTCCTGCTGGTCGACGGCGGGCACGACGTGTCCTTCTCGCGGGTCACCACCAACGGCGCCGTCCACGTCACGGGCGGCTCCAGCCAGGTCGTCTACGCCGGGGGCACGGTCGCCGCGGTGCGCGGGCAGTCGCCGTTCACCGTGGACGGGGGCTCCACCGGGACGGTCCTGACCACCAACGGGATCAACAGCGACTCCTACGGCCCCGCCACCGGCATCCTGGTCGAGGACGCCCCCGGCACCGTCGTGGTGAGCAACAGCGTCCACTCCTGGTGCTTTCCCGCGCTGGCGCTGAACGGCGGATCGAGCGGCGCCGTCGTCGAGAACAACGTGGTCAGCACCGCCCGCAGCGGCGAGCCGTGCGGGAACGACGCCGCCCGGGCCACCGGGATCACGGTCGCGCAGGGTGCGACCGCCGGTACGAAGGTGGACTACAACGTGGTCGACCCGAGCAGTGGCGCCGCCGCCTACAGCTGGGCCGGCACGGCCTTCACCGCCCAGCCGGCGTTCACCGCGGCCAGCGGCCAGGGCGCGCACGACTTCGTCGCGCCGCCGTGGGTCCCGAAGGGCCCCGACGCGCCGGTCAACCACACGATCGACTCGGCCGACGAGAACGCGCCGTGGATGCTGCCGGCCGACCAGTACGGCATGGCGGCCGTCGACAACCCGACCGTGCCCAACACGGGCACCGGCACGGGCTTCCGGGACCGGGGCGCGTACGAGAACCCGGACTTCGGCAGTCTCTTCACCCCGGCCGGCCCGACCCGTCTGCTGGACACCCGTACCGGTGTCGGCGGTCCGGCGCAGGCCGTTCCGGCGTGGGGCACGGTCGACCTCCCGGTGACCGGCCTGGCCGGGGTGCCGGCGAGCGGGGTGACGGCGGTGACGATGAACGTGACCGTCACGGAGCCCGGGCAGGACGGTCACCTGACGGTCTACCCGCACGGGGACCAGGCGCCGGACGCCTCGAACCTGAACTGGACGGCGGGCAGGACGATCGCCAACCTGGTGACGGTGCCGGTGAAGGACGGCAGGGTGTCGTTCTACAACGCCTCCGGCGCCTCCGTGCAGCTGATCGCCGACCTCGCGGGCTACTACGGCCCCAAGGGCGACTTCTTCCACCCGCAGGGCCCGACCCGTCTGCTGGACACCCGTACCGGTGTCGGCGGTCCGGCGCAGGCCGTTCCGGCGTGGGGCACGGTCGACCTCCCGGTGACCGGCCTGGCCGGGGTGCCGGCGAGCGGGGTGACGGCGGTGACGATGAACGTGACCGTCACGGAGCCCGGGCAGGACGGTCACCTGACGGTCTACCCGCACGGGGACCAGGCGCCGGACGCCTCGAACCTGAACTGGACGGCGGGCAGGACGATCGCCAACCTGGTGACGGTGCCGGTGAAGGACGGCAGGGTGTCGTTCTACAACGCCTCCGGCGCCTCCGTGCAGCTGATCGCCGACCTGGCCGGTTACTACACGGCCGAGGGCAAGCTCACCTACAGCCCGAACGGACCGACCCGGAAGCTGGACACCCGCGGACCGGGCGGCCCCGTGCCGGCCTGGGGCACCGTCGTGGTGGACCTCGCCGACGTGGCGGGCATCGGGGCGGCGACCCTGAACGTCACGGTCATCGAGCCCGGCGCCGACGGACACCTCACCGTGTACCCGCACGGTGGCGCGGCACCCGACGCGTCGAACATCAACTTCGTGCGCGGGGAGACCATCCCCAACCAGGTCGTGGTGCCGGTGAAGGACGGCAAGGTGTCGTTCTACAACGCGAGTGACGGGCCCGTGCACCTGGCGGTCGACCTGTTCGGCTACCAGGCGTACTGATCCCGGCCTCGGCGTTACCCCGGCAGTACCGCAGCACCCCGGCGGCCCCGCCCCCGAGCCCACGGCCCGGCGGCGGGGCCGCGCCCAGGTGCGGACCGCGCCCGCCCGGCGCACTAGGCTCGGACGGGTGAGCAACGGACACCCCTTCCCCGACCTGGTCGGCGCCGCCACCGGCGTCGGCTCGCTGCCCGGCACCGACGCGCGGGAGGCCGCCAGGACGGCCACCGGGGCGCTGGAGCACCTGCCGTTCCTCCCGGAGCTGCCCGCGCGCGGACCGGGCGCCGACATGATCGGGCGCGGGGCCGGCCTGCTGGTCGAGCTGTTCGCCCAGACCGAGCCGAGCGGCTGGCGCTTCACCGACCGCCCCGGCCGGGACACCCGGCGCGCGCACTCCTGGCTCGGCGAGGACCTCGACGCCCTGGAGGAGTTCACCCAGGGCTACCGGGGCGCGCTGAAGGTGCAGGCGGTCGGGCCGTGGACGCTGGCCGCCGCCGTCGAGTTGAAGCACGGCGAGAAGGCGCTCGCCGACCCCGGGGCCTGCCGTGACATCGCCGGCTCGCTCACCGAGGGCCTGCGCCGCCACCTCGCCGACGTCCGCAGGCGGATCCCCGGCGCGGAGGTGGTGCTCCAGCTCGACGAGCCCTCGCTGCCCGCCGTGCTGGCCGGCGCGGTGAAGACGGCCAGCGGCTTCCAGCGGCTGCGCGCGGTGGACCGGCAGGTCGCGGAGGAGACCCTGCGCGAGCTGGTCCGCGGCCTGGACGCGCCGGTGATCGTGCACTCCTGCGCGCCGAACGTGCCGATCCCCCTGCTGCGCCGGGCCGGGGTGGCCGGGATCTCGCTGGACTTCTCGCTCCTGACGGACCGGACGGACGACGACCTCGGCGAGGCGGTCGAGGGCGGCACCGCGATCCTCGCGGGTGTCGTCCCCGCCACTGACCAGGCGGTGTCGGACCCGGCCGGTAGTGTCCAGGGTGTCAGGACGTTGTGGCGCAGGCTCGGGTTCGCCCCGGAACTGCTCGGCCGCCGCGTGCTGGTGACACCCGCCTGCGGGCTGGCCGGGGCCTCCCCGGCGTACGCGCGCCAGGCGTTGTCGCTCAGCGCGCGGGCGGCGCAGAGCCTGGTGGACAACCCGGAGTAAGAGTCAACGGAGGGCTTGCGGTGGTGGCTGTCGAGGGCTGGGAGGACGTTCCGGCAGAGGTGCGCAGACGGCACGCCGAGCTGGCGGTCGAGATCACGGACCACCGTGCCCGCTACTACGAGCAGGACGCGCCGGTCGTCAGCGACGCCGAGTTCGACGCGCTGATGCGCGAGCTGGAGGGGTTGGAGGCCGAGCACCCGGCGCTCGTCACCCCGGAGTCGCCGACCCAGCGGGTGGGCGGCGCCCCGACGGAGCTGTTCGCCGCGGTCGAGCACCGCGAGCGGCTGCTCAGCCTGGACAACGCCATGGACGGCGACGAGCTCGCCGCCTGGGCCGAGCGCGTCGCCGGCGAGCTGCACGGCATCGACTACCACTACCTGTGCGAGCTCAAGGTGGACGGCCTGGCCGTCAACCTGACGTACGAGAACGGCCAGCTGGTGCAGGCCGCGACGCGCGGCGACGGCCGGGTCGGCGAGGACATCACCGCCAACGTCCGCACCATCAGGGAGATCCCGCACCAGCTCAAGGGCGACGACATCCCCGAGCTGGTCGAGATCCGCGGCGAGGTCTACTTCCCGACCGAGGCCTTCGAGGCGCTCAACGCCTCCTTCGCGGAGGAGAACGAGCGCCGCCGGCAGGAGAACGAGGAGCGCGCCAAGGAGGGCAGGCGGCCCCGGGCGATGATCCGGCTGTTCATGAACCCGCGCAACGCCGCCGCCGGTTCGCTGCGCCAGAAGGACCCGCACGTCACCGCCTCCCGGCCGCTGCACATGGTGGTGCACGGCATCGGCGCCCGGGTCGGCTTCGACATCGACAACCAGTCGCACGCCTACCAGTTGTTGCACGACTGGGGCCTGCCCACCGCGCGGCACAACCGGGTGGTCGCCACCCTCGACGAGGTCCGCGCCTTCATCGGGCAGTACGGCGAGCAGCGGCACTCGGTCGAGCACGAGATCGACGGCGTGGTGGTCAAGGTCGACGAGATCGCCCTCCAGGGCCGGCTCGGCGCCACCTCCAAGTCCCCGCGCTGGGCGATCGCGTGGAAGTACCCGCCGGAGGAGGTGACCGGCAAGCTCGCCGCGATCAAGGTCGGCATCGGCCGCACCGGCCGGGCCACCCCGTACGCGGTGCTGGCGGAGCCGGTCAAGGTGGCCGGCTCGATGGTCCAGTACGCGACGCTGCACAACCAGCAGGTCGTCAAGGCCAAGGACGTCCTGCTCGGCGACACCGTGGTGCTGCGCAAGGCCGGCGACGTCATCCCGGAGATCCTCGGCCCGGTCTACGACCTGCGGGACGGCACCGAGCAGGAGTTCGTGATGCCCGCGCACTGCCACGAGTGCGGCGCGGAGCTGCGGCCGATGTCCGAGGGGGACATCGACCTCAGGTGCCCGAACGCGCAGTTCTGCCCGGCGCAGATCCGGGAGCGGATCGCCTTCCTCGGCGGCCGCTCGGCGCTGGACGTCGAAGGCCTCGGCTACGTCGCCGCCACCGCGCTGACCCAGCCGCTGGAGCCGGCCGAGGCGCCGGTGAGGGACGAGGGCGACATCTTCGGCCTCACCGAGGAGCAGCTGCTGCCGATCAAGGTGCTGGTCCGCGACCAGAAGACGGGCATGCCGAAGCTCGACGACAAGACCGGCAAGGAGAAGGAGGTCTTCTTCTTCGCCACCACCACGGGCGTGCCGAAGAAGTCGCTCGGGACGCTTCTCGACAACCTCGGCAAGGCGAAGGACCGCCCGCTGGCCAGGTTCATCAACGGGCTGTCGATCCGCCACGTCGGCCCGGTGGCCGCCCAGGAGCTGGCCCGGGAGTTCCGCGACCTGGACAGGATCTTCGAGGCGAGCGAGGAGGAGCTGGCGGCGGTCGAGGGCGTCGGCCCGATCATCGCCCGCTCGATCAAGGAGTGGCACCAGGAGGACTGGCACCGGGAGATCCTGGAGAAGTGGCGCCGGGCCGGCGTCCGCTTCACCGAGGAGGCCGGGGACGACGAGCAGGGCGAACGCCCCCTGGAGGGCCTGACCGTCGTCGTCACCGGCACCCTGGCCGGGCACACCCGGGACGGCGCCAAGGAGGCGCTGACCTCGCGCGGAGCGAAGGTGACCGGCTCGGTGTCGAAGAAGACCCACTTCGTGGTGGCCGGCGACAACCCCGGGTCCAAGTACGACAAGGCCGTTCAGCTCGGACTGCCGGTGCTGGACGACGCGGGCTTCGCCGTTCTCCTTGAGCAGGGGCCGGGGGCGGCGCGGCTCCACCTGGGCCTGCCGGAGGAGCCGGAGCCCGTGGCGGCGGCGCCCGCGCGGAAGCGGGCCGCGAAGAAGGCCGACGGGCAGGAACCCGCCGAGGAGCCCGTGGAGGAGGCCCCGGCCGAAGGCTGACCCGCGCGCGGAAGCGCCGAATCCGTCTTGTTATCGTCCTGATGCAACGTCACCGGGTGCCGCACAGTGAAAGCGGGCATTGTGTCACTGCGCGGCACCCGAACTCGGTGGCGTGTTCCCGGTTGTCCGAAAGTCTGCCCGCCGGGTGGACCCCGGAATACCCTGGAGCGCAACAGAGTGTCAGCAGGGGTGGGGGCACCGGCTGAGCCGGTCTCCGCGGGGTCGCTCCATGCCCGGCAGCTGCCGGCACCAGCACGGTGCCTCACCGTAAGGCGGCCTGACGGGGCGGGCCCGACGGAGGACAGGGCTTATGGATCGTACGACCGGCGGTGCGCCCACACGCCCGCCGCAGGGGGTGGCGGGTGCGGTCCTGCTGCTCGGCGTGCTGCTGGCCGGCGCCGCGCCGCTCATCCCGCTGGCCGTCCTGGTCTACCGGTACGAGCCCGAGCTGCTGCCGCTCTTCGCGGTGCCGCTGGCCGTGCTGGTCGCGGCGTGGCGGATCGCCCGTGACCGGGCCCGGGACCAGCTCACCGACCCGCTGACGGACCTGCCCAACCGCCAGGCGCTGCTGCTGGCGGCCCAGGAGGCGATCGCCGAGCACGAGCAGGGGTACAGCGTCGGGCTGATACTGCTGGACCTCGACCGGTTCCGGTCACTCAACGACACGCTCGGGCACACCGCCGGCGACCGGTTACTCGTGCACATCGCCCGCCGGCTGCACCGGGCGTTGCGTTCCGGCGGCCCGGCGGGCAGCGCCACCCGGGAGTCGATAGACGACGTCTTCGCCGGGCTGCCCCGGCACTACCGGGGCGGGCGTCCGCTGGTGGCCCGGATGGGCGGCGACGAGTTCGCCGTCCTGCTCCCCGGCGTCGGCTGCCCGGACACCCTGGAGCGGGTCGCCAAGGCGCTGATCGCCGAGCTGGCCGCGCCGATCCGCCTGGACGGGCTGCTGCTCGTCCTGGAGGCCAGCGCCGGCGTCTGCGTCTACCCGCAGCACGCCCAGGACGCCGAGTCGCTGCTGCGCCGCGCCGACGTGGCGATGGGTCACGCCCAGCACGGCCGCACCTCCGTCGAGCAGTACAACGAGACCCAGGACGCCGACACGCCCTACCGGATCGGGCTCCTGGGCGACCTGCGGCGGGCGCTGGAGACCGGCGAGGTGCAGCTGCACTACCAGCCGAAGGTGGCCTTCGACGGACGGGTGGTCGGCCTGGAGGCGCTGCTGCGGTGGGAGCGGCCGGGCCAGGGCAAGGTCTCGCCGGACGAGTTCGTCGGCCTCGCCGAGTCCAGCGGCCTGATGCCCCGGCTCACCGACTACGTGCTGGAGGCGGCCGTCGGCCAGCTCGCCTACTGGCGCGACCAGGGCCTCCAGGTGCAGGTCGCCGTGAACGTCTCGCCGCGCGACGTGCTCAACCCGGGCTTCGCCCAGCGGGTCGCCGGGCACCTCGTCCGCCACCAGGTGCCGGCCCACGCGCTCCAGCTGGAGATCACCGAACGGCTGCTGCTGGACGACTCCCGGCGCGCCGCGGACACCCTGGCCGAGCTGCGCGGCTACGGCGTCGGGATGTCCCTGGACGACTTCGGCACCGGCCACTCCTCGCTGGTGCGGCTGCGCAGCCTGCCGGTCGGCGAGCTGAAGATCGACCGTTCCTTCGTCTCCCGGATGGTCGCCGACGACCACGACGCGGCGGTGGTCCGCTGCTCGGTGGAGCTGGCGCACTCGCTCGGCCTGACCGTGGTCGCCGAGGGCGTCGAGGACGACGAGACCTGGGAGCGGCTGCACCGCATGGGCGTGGACGCCGTCCAGGGCTGGCTGGTCTCGGCGGCGCTGCCGGCCGAGCAGGCCACCGCCTGGCTGCGGGTGCACCGCACCGGCGCGCCGACGGTGGAACGGTTCAGCGCGGCCGCGCAGCTGCCGCCGGCCGTCCAGCCGGGGCTGCCGCCGGTGCTCCAGCCCGGTGCCCAGCCGGCCATCGCGCCCGCGATCCCGCCGGTGCTCCCGGCCGGTGTCCAGGCCGGCATCCAGGCGGCTGCCCAGCCCGTGCTCCAGGCCGGCATCCAGCCGGTGATCAACCCGGTCGGCCAGTCCGTCCTGCCGCCGGTGATCCAGGCCGCGCAGGCCGCGCAGATGGAGATCCGGGCCCCCGGCACGCCGAACTAGCCCCCGAACCGGCCGCAGTGGCGCCTCCGGCACGCCGGGCCGGCCGGCGTCCGTGGCCGCGGTGACCGGGCCCCGGCGTTACTCGTTGGCCGGTGGCAGGGCCGCGCCCCATAGGATGGGGCCACAGACCAAGAGGACGGGAGCGCCGAGCCGGCTGCTCCCGCCCGGGTCCGGCACCGCCTCACCGCACCGCCGGGCCTCACCAGAACTCACCCTGAGGATCGCTGCATGCCTGGCATCACGCGCGAGGAGGTCGCCCACCTCGCTCGGCTGTCGCGTCTTGAGTTGCAGGCCGAAGAGCTGGACCACTTCGCCGAGCAGCTCGACGTGATCATCGGCGCGGTCGCCCGCGTTTCCGAGGTCGCCGGACAGGACGTCCCGCCGACCTCCCACCCGCTCCCGCTGACCAACGTCATGCGCGCGGACGAGGTGCGGCCGTCGCTCACCACGGAGCAGGCCCTGGCCGGTGCCCCGGCCGCCGAGGAGCAGCGTTTCCGCGTTCCCCAGATCCTCGGGGAGGACTGACCGAGATGACCGACCTGATCCGCTACACCGCCGCCGAGACCGCGGCCGCCATCGCCAAGGGCGAGGTCTCCGCCGTCGAGGTCGCCCAGGCGCACCTGGACCGCATCGGGGCCGTCGACAAGAAGGTCAACGCCTTCCTGCACGTCGACACCGAGGGCGCGCTGAGCGCCGCCAAGGCCGTGGACGAGAAGCGCGCCAAGGGCGAGGAGCTCGGCCCGCTGGCCGGCGTCCCGCTGGCGCTGAAGGACGTCTTCACCACCAAGGGCGTGCCGACCACCTGCGGCTCGAAGATCCTCGAAGGCTGGATCCCGCCGTACGACGCCACGCTGACCACGCGTCTCAAGGACGCCGGCGTCGTCATCCTCGGCAAGACCAACATGGACGAGTTCGCGATGGGCTCCTCCACCGAGAACTCCGCCTTCGGCGCCACCGGCAACCCGTGGGACCTCAGCCGGATCCCCGGCGGCTCCGGCGGCGGTTCGGCCGCCGCGCTGGCCGCCTTCGAGGCCCCGCTGGCGATCGGTACCGACACCGGCGGCTCGATCCGCCAGCCGGGCGCCGTCACCGGCACCGTCGGCGTGAAGCCGACCTACGGCTCGGTCTCCCGCTACGGCCTGGTGGCGTTCTCCAGCAGCCTCGACCAGGGCGGCCCGTGCGCCCGCACCGTGCTGGACGCGGCGCTGCTGCACGAGGCCATTGCCGGCCACGACCCGCTGGACTCCACCTCGATCGACGCGCCGGTCCCGGCCGTGGTCGAGGCGGCGAAGCTGCGCGACGTCCGCGGCATGCGGATCGGCGTGGTCAAGGAGTTCGCCGGCGAGGGCTACCAGGCCGGCGTGATGCAGCGGTTCAACGAGTCCGTGGAGCTGCTGCGCGAGCTGGGCGCCGAGGTCGTCGAGGTCTCCTGCCCGTCGTTCACCCTGGCGCTGCCGGCGTACTACCTGATCGCGCCCAGTGAGGCCTCGTCCAACCTGGCCCGCTTCGACGCGATGCGCTACGGCCTGCGGGTCGGCGACGACGGCACCCGCTCGGCCGAGGACGTCACCGCCCTCACCCGTGAGGCCGGCTTCGGCCCCGAGGTGAAGCGCCGCATCATCCTCGGCACCTACGCCCTCTCCTCGGGCTACTACGACGCCTACTACGGCTCGGCCCAGAAGGTCCGCACGCTCATCTCGCGCGACTTCGACGCCGCCTTCGCCGGCGTGGACGTGCTGATCTCGCCGACCACGCCGACCACCGCCTTCCCGATCGGCGAGCGTGCCGACGACCCGATGGCGATGTACCTGGCCGACCTGTGCACGATTCCGTCGAACCTCGCGGGCAACGCGGCCATGTCGCTGCCCTGCGGTCTGGCCCCGGAGGACAATCTCCCGGTCGGCCTGCAGATCATCGCACCCGCGATGGCGGACGACCGCCTGTACCGCGTGGGCGGCGCCGTCGAGGCCGCGCTCAACGACAAGTGGGGGCACCCCCTGCTGGAGGAGGCACCGGCACTGTGAGCAAGATCGAGAAGGGCAAGGCCCCGAGCTCCATCAAGGGGTGGAAGCACAGCAAGCCCGGCCTGTGGCTGTCCATCGGGACCAGCGCCTTCGGCGCCATCTCCGTGTACAAGGACGTCAAGAAGGCCCGCACCGAGAACGACACGCTGAAGCTGGTCAACGCCTTGGTCGGCGCCGCCGCACTGATCACCGGCACGGCCCTGCTCGTGCGCGAACTGCGCTGCCTCGGCGACGACGACGTCCTGCTGGGCTGAGCAGCCCCGGCCCGGCCCGCACCCCTGTGCGCGGCCGGGCCCGTACCTCCACAGACTTTTAGCGAAGGGGACGCTGTGAGCGTCATGAACCTGGTCTCCTACGAGGACGCTCTCGCGTCGTACGACCCGGTGATGGGCCTTGAGGTCCACGTCGAGCTGGGCACCAAGACCAAGATGTTCTGCGGTTGCTCGACCGAGCTGGGCGCCGAGCCGAACAGCCAGGTCTGCCCGACCTGCCTGGGCCTGCCGGGCTCGCTGCCGGTGGTCAACGCGATCGGCGTGGAGTCGGCCGTCAAGATCGGCCTGGCGCTGAACTGCGAGATCGCCGAGTGGTGCCGGTTCGCCCGGAAGAACTACTTCTACCCGGACATGCCGAAGAATTTCCAGACCTCGCAGTACGACGAGCCGATCGCCTTCAACGGCTACCTCGACGTGCAGCTGGAGGACGGCTCGACCTTCCGCGTGGAGATCGAGCGCGCCCACATGGAGGAGGACACCGGCAAGTCCAGCCACGTCGGCGGCGCGACCGGCCGGATCCACGGCGCCACCCACTCGCTGCTCGACTACAACCGGGCCGGCATCCCGCTGATCGAGATCGTCACCAAGCCGATCGAGGGCGCCGGCGAGCGGGCCCCCGAGGTCGCCAAGGCGTACGTCGCCGAGCTGCGCGAGCTGATCAAGGCGCTGGGCGTCTCCGAGGCCCGGATGGACAAGGGCCAGATGCGCTGCGACGTCAACCTGTCGCTGCGCCCGAACGGCACGAAGACCTTCGGCACCCGCTCGGAGACCAAGAACGTCAACTCGCTGCGCAGCGTGGAGCGGGCCGCCCGGTTCGAGATCCAGCGGCACGCCACCGTGCTGACCGACGGCGGCACGATCGTCCAGGAGACCCGGCACTTCCACGAGGACGACGGCAGCACCACCTCGGGCCGGATCAAGGACAACGCCGAGGACTACCGCTACTTCCCCGAGCCGGACCTCGTCCCGATCGCGCCCTCGCGCGAGTGGGTCGAGGAGCTGCGGGCGGGGCTGCCGGAGCTGCCGCGCGTGCGCCGTGCCCGGCTCCAGGCCGAGTGGGGCCTGTCGGACAAGGACATGCAGTCGGTGCTGAACGCCGGTGCGGTCGAGCCGATCCAGGAGACCATCGCCGCCGGTGCCCCGGCCGACCAGGCCCGCAAGTGGTGGATGGGCGAGCTGGCCCGCCGCGCCAACGAGACCGGCACCGAGCTGAGCGAGCAGCCGATCACCCCGGCGCAGGTCGCCCGGGTCACCGCGCTGGTCGCCGAGGGCAAGCTGAACGACAAGCTGGCCCGCCAGGTCATCGAGGCCGTGCTGGCCGGCGAGGGCGAGCCGGACGAGGTCGTCGAGAAGCGCGGCCTGGCCGTCGTCTCGGACGACTCCGCGCTCGGTGCCGCCGTCGACGAGGCCATCGCCGGCAACGAGGCGATCGCCGCCAAGATCCGCGACGGCAAGGTCGCCGCGGTGGGCGCGCTGGTCGGCGCGGTCATGAAGGCCACCCGCGGCCAGGCCGACGCGGCCCGCGTGAAGGACCTGATCCTGCAGCGCCTCGGCGTGGAAGGACAGTAGGCACGGTCTGCAGCGCCTCGGCGTGGAAGGACAGTAGGCACGGTCTGCAGCGCCTCGGCGCCTGCTCGGCGCTGCCAGTCGCCTAAGGTTCTAAGGCGCCTAAGGCCTTCTAAGGCGCCTTAGTACGGTCTAGGGCCCGGATTCACCCTCGTAAGTGGGGGTGAATCCGGGCCTTCGCCGTTTCCGGGACCCCGCCTAAGGCGATCGGTCCCCGGAAGATGCGGCAGGCTGCCGATGTGGTGCACCCCCCTGGGAGAGGAGTCTTTACCTCAGAACGAGAGACCACCACGAGGGGAAACACCGTGATCGAGTACGAGCTCATCCAGCAGCAGGTGCGGGAACTCCACGCCGAGGCCGACCACCAGCGCCTGGTCCGTGAGGCCAAGGCCGGCCGGGGGCTGCGCCGCCTGGTCACCACCCGTGCCGACCGGCGCGCCGCGCGTCTGCGCGAGTGCTGACGGGCCGGCACCCGGCAGCGGCCGGGGCGGACAAGGAAGGGGAGGCGCGATCCAGCGCCTCCCCTTCCGGGCGTTCCGAGGACGGGATAACCCCTCGGCCGGGCGGATCGGCTTATGGCATGCTCGCCTCCATGCAGCAGATATCGGTGAGTCCCGTCTTCGTCGGCCGTGGAACGGAGATCACCGAGCTGACGGATGCTCTGAAGCGGGCCGGCTCCGGCAGCCCGCAGGCCGTGCTGGTCGGCGGCGAGGCCGGCGTCGGCAAGACCCGGCTGCTGGAGGAGTTCCTCGCCCGGGCCGACGCCGACGGCGGGGGAGTGGTGACCACCGTCGGCGGCTGTCTGGAGGTCGGCGCCGAGGGCCTGCCGTACGCGCCACTGGCCACCGCGCTGCGCCGGCTGCACCGCGGTCTCGGCACCGAGCTGGAGGTGGCCGCCGCCGGCATGGAGGGCCATCTCGCCCGGCTGCTGCCCGACTTCGGCGAGGCCGACGGCGAACCCAACGACGAGTACGGCCGGGCCCGGCTGTTCGAGCACACCGCGAGGCTGTTCGAGCGGCTCGGCACGGACCGTACCCTCGTCCTCGCCGTCGAGGACCTGCACTGGTCCGACCGCTCCACCCGGGAGCTGCTCGCCTACCTGGTCCGCACGCTGCACCGGGCCCGCGTCCTGCTGGTCGCCACCTACCGCACCGACGACCTGCACCGGCGGCACCCGCTGCGGCCGTTCCTGGCCGAGCTGGAGCGGCTGCGCACCGTGCAGCGGTTGGAGCTGGAGCGGTTCGGCCCGGGCGAGGTCGCCGCGCAGCTGGCGGGCATCCTCGGCACCGCCGACCCGGACCGGCAGCTGGTCGACCGGATCCACCGCCGCTCGGAGGGCAACCCGTTCTTCGTCGAGGAACTCGCGACCGCCTTCCAGGACGGCTGTTCGGCCGGGCTCACCGACTCGCTGCGGGACATCCTGCTGGTCCGCGTCGAGGCGCTGGACGAGGAGACCCAGCGGGTGCTGCGGATCGCCGCCGAGGGCGGCTCGTACGTCGAACACGCGCTCCTGGCGGCCGTGCTGGACGACGAGGAGGAGCTGATCGAGTCGCTGCGCGCGGCCGTCGGCGCCAACATCCTGCGCCCGGACACCGACGGCGACGGCTACCGGTTCCGGCACGCCCTGGTCCGTGAGGCCGTCTCGGACGACCTGCTCCCCGGCGAGCGGCACCGGATCAACCGCCGCTTCGCCACCGCGCTGGAGGCGCAGCCGCACCTGGTCGGCAGCGACGTCCGCCCGGCCAGGCTGGCCAACTACTGGTACCACGCGCACGATCCGGCCCGCGCCCTGCCGAGCGCCCTGGACGCCGCCCGGGCCGCCCGCCGGCGCAACGCCTTCGCCGAGCAGCTGCGGATGCTGGAGCGCGCCCTGGAGCTGTGGGACCAGGTCTCCGAGGAGGTGCTGGCGCACACCCTGCGCCCGTACGACTGGGCCGAGACCTACCCGCCGTGCTCCTGCGACGTGGTGACGCACGATCCGGAGTGCGAGCGGCTGCAACTGGTCGACGTCCTCGCGGAGGCGGTGGTCGCGGCCCGGCGCAGCGGTGACCGCGAGCGCGGGCTGAGCCTCTCCCGGCGGGCGCTGAAGCTGGTCGACGAGACCAAGGACCCGGCCCGCGCCGCCTGGTTCCGGATGAACCGGGCCCGGATGTTCGGCCACCTCAACCGGTCCAAGGACCAGGACGAGGCGGCCTACGCCCGGCGGCTGGTCGAGCAGCTGCCGCCGTCCGCGGTCCAGGCCGAGGTGTTCGCGCTGAGCGCGGGCATCGCGATGCTGAACAGCCCCACCGGCGAGAGCGTCGAGCTCGCCGAGCGGGCCGCGGCGATCGCCCGTGAGGTGGGGGCGCACGCGGTCGAGCAGCACGCCCGGATGACGCTCGGCACCCTGCGCAACGACCTGGGGAACGACCCCGAGGCCGCCGTCGCGGAGCTGTCCGCGGCGGTCGCCGCCACCCGCGAGCTCGGCGTGCCGGACCTCATGCTCCGCGGGCTCAACAACCTGGCCAGCCTGCTGCAGTCGCTCGGCCGCGCGGAGGAGGCCGTGGTGCTGGCCCGGGAGGGGCTGGAGACCGCCGACGGCAACGGCCTGCTGCGCAACATCGGCACCCTGCTGGTCGGCAACCTCGCCGAGGCGCTGATGGACCTCGGCCGGACCGAGGAGGCGGCCGAGGCGCTGGCCGGCGCCGAGCGGACCCAGCAGCCGGGCAGCCACGCGGAGTTCCTCGACCGGTTGCGGGGCGAGCTGGCCCTGATGAGCGGGGACCTCCCCTCGGCGGCCGGCATGCTGGCCCAGGCCCGGGCCTCGGACCGGGTCTGCCAGTTCCAGCACTCCGTACCGATCTCCCGGCTCGCGGTGCTGATCGCCGCCCGTGGCGGGCGCCTGCTGGAGGCCCGGGCCGAGCTGCTCGCCGTGATCGACAACCCGATCCCCGCCGGGAACGAGGCCGCGCTCTACCCGCTGCTGGTGGACGGCGCCGCGGCCGAGGCCGACAGCCGGGGCCTGCCGGAGGCCGGGCCGGGCCGTGCCGAGGTGCTGGCGAAGATCGCCGCGGTGGCCGCCCTGCTGACCCCCAAGGCGTCGCTCCACCACGGCTGGGCGCGGCTGCTGGAGGCCGAACTGGCCCGGGCCGAGGACCGGGACACCCCGGCGCAGTGGGCCACCGCCGTCGAGGCGCTGCGGCCGGCCGGGCTGCCGGGCCCGCTGGCGGCGGCGCTGCTGCGGGCCGGCGAGGCCGAGGTGCTGGCCGGGCACCGCGAGGCGGGCGCCGAACTGCTGCGCGAGGCGCGGAAGCTGGCGGGGGCGCGCTCCGACACCGCGCTGCTCGCCGAGATCACGGCGCTGGCCGAGCGGGCGGGCCTGGCGCTCTCCGGGCGTACCGGGGCGGGTGCCCCCGTCGCCGCCGCTCCGCCGTCGGGGGGAGACTCCTTCGGCCTCACCCCCCGTGAGCGGGACGTGCTCCGGTTGCTCGCCCGGGGCCGTACCAACCGGCAGATCGCGGAGGAGCTGTACATCTCCCCGAAGACCGCGAGCGTCCACGTCTCCAACATCCTCGGCAAGCTCGCGGTGGCCGGCCGGGGCGAGGCCGCCGCGCTGGCCCACCGGTTGCGGCTCTTCCCGGAGGACCTGGCGCCCGCCGGCCGCTGAGCCGGGCCGCCGTCCGCGCCCGCCGACCGTACCGGTCCGACCGGTCCCCGGTCGGCGGGCGCCTCCGCGTGCTCCTGTGCGCGCCGCGTGAGCCCCTCGCCGCACGCCCCCGCCAACCGGCCCGTTCTGGCAGATTCGGGTGCAATTCCCCACCCTTGCACCATTACTCTAAGTTGAGTGTGCGTGTCATTGAGTGACCGAAGTGGTGTAGGGTCCCGATCGGGAACATCGGTGCGGTGCGTCGGCCGGCAGGCCGTCCGCCCCCTGGGCCACCGCCCTGACGGGGTGCCAGGTCACCGCGTACGGCCACCAGGTGCGCGGCCGGTGGCCCGTGGCCGGGGCGCAACGCCCCGGGTCGGAGGGGGAGAGGCCGAGTGAGCTCCACCGATGCGGTGCTGCCCGGAGCCGGACGGCCGGGCGTGCCGGACGCCGACACGTCCCGGTGTACCGGGCGCGGCCCGGTCTGCCGGATGCTCCACAGCCGTGGCCTGCCCGGCGCAGTCCTCGGCGTGCTCTGCGTGGCCTATGCGACCGGCGCGGCCTCCGGTTGGGGCTCCCGCCAACTGGCGATCTTCATGGGTGACTTCGGCCTGGCCGCGGCCGCCCTCGCGGCCGCGCTGTCCTGCCTCGCCTACGGCTGCGCGGTCGGCGGCCACGCCCGCCCGGCCTGGCTGCTGTTCGGCCTCTCCTCGCTCATGGTCGCCTTCGGCAACGGCACCTGGGGCTGGTACGAGCTGGTCGAGCGCACCCCGCTGCCGCAGGACTCGCTCGCCGAGTACGCCTTCCTGCTCTTCGCCCCGCTCGCCATCACCGGCGTGCTCGTCCTCGCCCAGCGCCCGCGCAGCGCCGCCGGCTGGCTCTGCCTGCTGCTCGACGGCTGGCTGGTGGCCGGCTCGCTGTTCACCCTCAGCTGGAGCCTCGCGCTCGGCCGGATCGCCGCCGGGGAGGACGGCTCCCCGCTGTGCCTCGCCCTCAACCTGGCCTACCCGGTGCTGGACATCCTGCTGGTCAGCCTGGTGGTCGGGCTGCGCTTCGGCGGCCGGGACGGCAACCGGGCCGCGGTGCACACCGCGATGATCGGCCTGGCCGTCACCGTGCTCTGCGACGCCCTCTTCACCTCCCCCGAGCTGCGCAACAGCTACCACTCGGGGGAGCTGCTGGACGCCGGCTGGTTCGCCGGCAGCCTGCTGCTCGCCTGGGCGCCATGGTCGCCGCGCTGGCGCCGCCCGCTGCGCGAGCACCCCTCGGCCGGGGGCCTGCCGCGCCGTCGGGTGGCCACCACCTTCAGCGCCCTCACCCCGTACGCGGCGGCCGCGGTCTGTACGGCCGGCATCCTCTACAACGCCCTCGGCGGGCGGCCGTTGGACCGGGTGGTGGCCTCCGCCGCCTGTACCGTCGGCCTGGCGCTGATCCTGCGGCAGGGCGTGATGCTGCTGGACAACCTCTCGCTGGCGCAGGAACTCGCCCACAAGGAGGCGCACTTCCGCTCCCTGGTGCAGGGCTCCAGCGACGTCATCATGATCGCCGGTGCCAACGGCGTGCTCTCCTACGTGTCCCCGGCCGCGCTCGGCGTCTACGGGCGGGACCCCGAGGAGCTGGTCGGCGGCAACCTGCTGGACCTCGTCCACCCCGAGGACGTGGACCGGGTGCTGCTGGAGGTACGCCGCTTCCTGGCCCGCGGCCGGCTGCTGGCGCACCGCTCGTCGGGCACCGCCGCCGAGCCGTCGGCGGCCCGGGTGGAGTGCCGGATCAGCTCCGGCGGCGGCGAGTGGCTGCACGTCGAGTCGACCGTCAACCGGTACCGCGACGGCCTGATCCTGAACAGCCGGGACGTCACCGAACGCGTGATACTCCAGGCCCAGTTGCAGCACAACGCCTCCCATGACCCGCTCACCGACCTGCCCAACCGGGCGCTCTTCGCGCAGCGGCTGCGCGGGGCCCTCGCCACGCGCGGACAGCAGGGCGGGGCCGGCGCCGGGGTCGCGGTGCTCTTCCTCGACCTGGACGGCTTCAAGGCGGTCAACGACAGCGCCGGCCACCAGGTCGGCGACGAGCTGCTCGTCCAGGCGGCCCGCCGCCTCCAGGGCGCCGTGCGCTGCGGGGACACCGTCGCCCGGTTCGGCGGGGACGAGTTCGCCGCGCTGGTCTGCGGCCCGCTCGGCCGGCTCCAGGTCCAGGAGCTCGCCGAGCGGCTGCGGGTCGCGCTCTCCGAGCCCTACTGGATCGGCGGCGCCGAACTCGCCGTCGCGGCCAGCATCGGCATCGCCTTCGGCACCCCCGAGCGCGGCCCCGCCGCCGACCCCAGAGCCGCCGCCGACGAGCTGATGCGCAACGCCGACCTCGCGATGTACCGGGCCAAGTCCGAGGGCAAGGGCCGGGTGGTGCTCTACACCCCGGCCATGCGGGCCGACCTGGAGCGCCGGTCGGAGCTGGAGGAGCGGCTGCGGGTCGCCGTCCGCGAGGGCGGCTTCACGCTGCTGCACCAGCCCGTGGTGGACCTCCTCTCCGGCTCCGTCACCGGCGTCGAGGCCCAGGCCCGCTGGCGCTCGGCCCAGGGGCTGCTGCTCACCCCCGCCGAGTTCCTGCGCTCCGCCGAGCACGGTGACGCGGCCACCCGGTTCTCCCGTTGGCTGGTCCACGAGGCGGTGACCGCCGCGGCGCTGCGGCGCGGGCTGCCGGTCAGGACCCGTTCGGCGCCGCCGCCCGTCCCGGTCTCGGTCCGGTTGTCGGCCGAGCGGCTCTGCTCGCCCGGCATGTACGAGGCCGTGGTGGCCGCGCTGCGGGACAGCGGGCTGCCGGCCGGCCAGCTGGTGGTCGAGGTCGCCAGGACGGGCCCGGACGCGCTGGCCGACGAGCTCGGCCGCCGGCTGGCCGCGCTGCGCCGGCTCGGCGTCTCCACCGCCCTGGCCGGCTTCGGGGCCGGTCACGGCTCGCTCGGCTCGCTGGGCCGGCTGCCGTTCGACGGGCTCAAGCTGGACCGCACGCTGGTCCAGGACCTCGGCGAGTCGGGGCTCGGCCGGACGCTGGCCGGGCACGCCCTGCGGCTCGGCCGCGACCTCGGCCTGGTGACCGCCGCCGAGGGGGTGGACCTGCCGCGCCAGGTCTCCGTGCTCCAGGAGTTGGGCTGCCGGCAGGGCCAGGGTTCGGCCTTCGCCCCGCCCCTGGACGAGACCCGGCTGCGCCGCGCGCTGGTCCGCCGGGTCTACCCGCTGCCGAGACCGCTCGGCTCGCTCTCGGCCCGCCGCTCGTACCTCGCCGCGGACACCCGTACGAGTGGCTGCGGGGAGTCCGCGGCAGGGCGTGTCGTACATCACCACGGCGGCTCCGACCTGCCCGAACACCGCGCGGTGGCCGGTCCGGGGCATGGTCCGCATGGCGAGACTGTCATCCCACCTGCTTGACAGTCGGCCCCGCACGGGAGGAAGGTCGTTGCCATGCGCACCCGAATTCTCGTACTTGGCGGGCGCGTCGGCTGAGCGGGCCATGCCCGACTCGTGAGAGACCGACGCGCCACCCCTCGCATGCCCTAGGCACGAGGGGTTTTTTGTTGCACTGACACTGTTCCACTCCGCAAGACCACTGGCCCCGGCCGCCCCCAACCACCCCGATCCACCGGGAAAAGGGGGACGATTGGGGCAGAGCCGGCGATCGGCCCGACCCCCGGGACCCCACCCTCGACAGACGGGGCCCGCAACCACCCGGGCCGGCAAAAACCGAGAAGAGACAGGCAGATGACTGAGCACGCCGCATCCCCCCGCCGCGGGGACACCCCGGCCGCCCACGCTCCCGCTCCCCAGCACGTCGTCGAGACCATGACCGGCGCCCAGTCGCTCATCCGCTCGCTGGAGGCCGTGGGCGCGGACACCGTCTTCGGCATCCCGGGCGGGGCCATCCTTCCCGCGTACGACCCGCTGATGGACTCGACCAAGGTGCGTCACATCCTGGTCCGCCACGAGCAGGGCGCCGGCCACGCCGCCACCGGCTACGCCCAGGCCACCGGCAAGGTCGGCGTCTGCATGGCCACCTCCGGCCCCGGTGCGACCAACCTGGTGACCCCGATCGCCGACGCCTACATGGACTCGGTGCCGATGGTGGCCATCACCGGCCAGGTCGCCTCCAAGGCGATCGGCACCGACGCCTTCCAGGAGGCGGACATCTGCGGCATCACGATGCCGATCACCAAGCACAACTTCCTGGTCACCGACCCGGCCGAGATCCCCCGGGTGATCACCGAGGCGTTCCACATCGCCGCCACCGGCCGGCCCGGCCCCGTCCTGGTCGACATCGCCAAGGACGCACTGCAGGCCACCACCACCTTCCGCTGGCCGGCCGAGACCTCGCTGCCCGGCTACCGCCCGGTGACCAAGCCGCACGCCAAGCAGATCCGCGAGGCCGCGAAGATGCTGGTCGGCGCCAAGCGCCCGGTGCTGTACGTCGGCGGCGGCGTGATCAAGGCGAACGCCACGGCCGAGCTGCGGATCCTCGCCGAGCTGACCGGCGCCCCGGTGGTCACCACCCTGATGGCGCTCGGCGCCTTCCCCGACAGCCACCCGCAGCACCTCGGCATGCCCGGCATGCACGGCTCCGTCCCGGCCGTCACCGCGCTGCAGAAGTCGGACCTGCTGTTCACCCTCGGCGCCCGCTTCGACGACCGCGTCACGGGCCGGCTGGACAGCTTCGCCCCGTACGCCAAGATCGTCCACGCCGACATCGACCCGGCCGAGATCGGCAAGAACCGCCCGGCCGACGTGCCGATCGTCGGTGACGCCCGCGAGGTGCTGGCCGACCTGATCGTCGCCGTCCAGGCCGAGTTCGACGCCGGCCACAAGAGCGACTACGTGGACTGGTGGGTCAAGCTCAACGAGTGGAAGAAGACCTACCCGCTGGGCTACGAGCCGGCTCCGGCCGGGCAGCTCTCCCCGCAGCAGGTCATCGAGCGGATCGGCCAGCTGGTCGGCCCGGACGCGATCTACGCCGCGGGCGTCGGCCAGCACCAGATGTGGAGCTCGCAGTTCATCCAGTTCGAGAAGCCGGCCACCTGGCTCAACTCGGGCGGCGCGGGCACCATGGGCTACGCCGTCCCGGCCGCCATGGGGGCCAAGGCGGGCCGCCCGGAGACGTCGGTCTGGGCGATCGACGGTGACGGCTGCTTCCAGATGACCAACCAGGAGCTGGTCACCTGCGCCCTGAACGACATCCCGATCAAGGTCGCGGTCATCAACAACGGCTCGCTGGGCATGGTCCGCCAGTGGCAGACCCTCTTCTACAACCAGCGGTACTCCAACACCGTGCTGCACGCGGGCCCCGGCCACGACGGCATCGAGCCGCCGGCCCAGGGCACCCGGATCCCCGACTTCGTGCTGCTCTCCGAGGCGATGGGCTGCGTCGGCCTGCGCTGCGAGCGCCCGGAGGACCTGGACGCGGTGATCAAGCAGGCGATGGAGATCAACGACCGCCCGGTCGTCATCGACTTCATCGTCCACCAGGACGCCATGGTCTGGCCGATGGTCGCGGCCGGCACCAGCAACGACGAGATCCAGTTCGCCAAGGGCGTCCGGCCCGACTTCGGCGACGACACCGACTGACCCCGACCTCAAAGACCTAGGGATACAGAGACCCATGTCCAAGCACACCCTCTCCGTCCTGGTCGAGAACAAGCCCGGCGTGCTCGCCCGCATCGCCGCGCTGTTCTCCCGTCGGGGCTTCAACATCGACTCCCTCGCCGTCGGCCCGACGGAGCACCCGGACGTCTCCCGGATGACGATCGTGGTCAACGTCGAGGACCTCCCGCTGGAACAGGTCACGAAGCAGCTCAACAAGCTCGTCAACGTGATAAAGATCGTCGAGCTCGACCAGTCCGCTGCGATCCAGCGGGAACTGGTCCTGGTGAAGGTCCGCGCCGACAACGAGACCCGGTCGCAGATCGTCGAGATCGTCCAGCTGTTCCGCGCCAAGACGGTCGACGTGTCCCCGGACGCGGTGACCATCGAGGCCACCGGCAGCTCGGACAAGCTGGAGGCCATGCTCCGGATGCTGGAGCCGTACGGCGTCAAGGAGCTGGTCCAGTCCGGCCTGGTCGCCATCGGGCGCGGCGCCCGGTCGATCACCGACCGCTCGCTGCGCGCCCTCGACCGGAGCGCGTGACACCCCCGACGCGCCCCCGCCCGTCGCCCGCCGCCACCCTTCCAACGGCGCGCAACGCGCGACACCGCCCCTTGAGCGCCCTGTCTCACCCCCTGAAGCACTGCCCCACACCCCCGCCGGGTCGACGTACCGTAGGAAACGCAGTACCCGGCAAGACCATCACGCAAGGAGATGTGCCCCCGTGGCCGAGCTGTTCTACGAAGACGACGCCGACCTGTCCATCATCCAGGGCCGCAAGGTCGCGGTCATCGGCTACGGCAGCCAGGGCCACGCCCACGCGCTGTCCCTGCGCGACTCCGGCGCCGACGTCCGGGTCGGCCTGAAGCCGGAGTCCAAGTCCCGTGCCAAGGCGGAGGAGGCCGGCCTGCGCGTCGTCACCCCGTCCGAGGCCGCGGCCGAGGCCGACGTCATCATGATCCTGGTGCCGGACCCGATCCAGGCCGACGTCTACGAGGCGGACATCGCCCCGAACCTGAAGGCCGGCGACGCGCTGTTCTTCGGCCACGGCCTGAACATCCGCTTCGGCTTCATCAAGCCCCCGGCCGACGTCGACGTCTGCATGGTCGCCCCGAAGGGCCCGGGCCACCTGGTCCGCCGCCAGTACGAGGAGGGCCGCGGCGTCCCCGCGATCGTCGCGGTCGAGCAGGACTCCACGGGCAACGCCTTCGCCCTCGCGCTGTCCTACGCCAAGGGCCTGGGCGCCACCAAGGCCGGCGTCATCAAGACCACCTTCACCGAGGAGACCGAGACCGACCTGTTCGGTGAGCAGGCCGTCCTCTGCGGTGGCACCGCCGCCCTGGTGAAGGCCGGGTTCGAGACCCTGGTCGAGGCCGGCTACCAGCCGGAGATCGCCTACTTCGAGTGCCTGCACGAGCTGAAGCTCATCGTCGACCTGATGTACGAGGGCGGCCTGGAGAAGATGCGCTGGTCGGTCTCCGAGACCGCCGAGTGGGGCGACTACGTCACCGGCCCCCGCATCATCACCGACGCCACCAAGGCCGAGATGAAGAAGGTCCTCGCCGAGATCCAGGACGGCACCTTCGCCAACACCTGGATCGCCGAGTACAAGGCCGGCCTGCCCAAGTACAACGAGTACAAGAAG
The DNA here is from genome assembly GCF_002953255.1 of Streptomyces sp. CB01881. Taxonomy (GTDB): domain Bacteria; phylum Actinomycetota; class Actinomycetes; order Streptomycetales; family Streptomycetaceae; genus Kitasatospora. The sequence continues at coordinate 5,364,117 of NZ_CP026498.1, read as the reverse complement.
GCCGACGAGGACCACCTGCTGGAGACCACCGGCAAGCAGCTCCGCAAGCTGATGAGCTGGGTCAAGGAAGAGGCCTGAGCCTCTCCGGGCACCGGTCCGATCGGATCTGCCTGATTTTGTAACTCCCTTGTACAACTAGGCTGCTCCCGTCCGGGTGATTTCGCCGGACGGGAGCAGCCTGGTACCCAGCCCGTCGATACACTTCCGAGTGCGCGTCAGGCCCACAGCGTCGTGCGTCTACCTACGCGGCATGCCACCTTCCCCCCGCATTCCACGCCACCTTCGTGCCGGGGAGAACCGCACAGTTAAGGACCACACTGTCGTGAGCACTGTGACATCCAAAGCCGTCGTCCTGATCGCCGAAGAGCTGTCGCCCGCCACCGTCGACGCCCTCGGACCCGACTTCGAGATCCGCCACTGCAACGGCGCCGACCGCACCGAGCTGCTGACCGCGATCGCCGACGTGGACGCCGTCCTGATCCGCTCCGCCACCAAGGTGGACGCCGAGGCGCTGGCCGCCGCCCGCAAGCTCAAGGTCGTGGCCCGGGCCGGCGTCGGCCTGGACAACGTGGACGTCTCGGCCGCCACCAAGGCCGGCGTGATGGTCGTCAACGCGCCGACCTCCAACATCGTCACCGCCGCCGAGCTCGCCTGCGGCCTGCTGATCTCGGTCGCCCGCAACATCGCGCCCGCCAACGCCGCCCTCAAGCAGGGCGAGTGGAAGCGCAACAAGTACACCGGCGTCGAGCTGAGCGAGAAGGTCCTCGGCGTCGTCGGCCTCGGCCGCATCGGCGTGCTGGTCGCCCAGCGGATGTCCGCCTTCGGCATGAAGATCGTCGCGTACGACCCCTACATCCAGGCCGCCCGCGCCGCGCAGATGGGCGTCAAGCTGGTCTCGCTGGAGGAGCTGCTGGAGGTCTCGGACTTCATCACCGTCCACCTCCCGAAGACCCCGGAGACCATCGGCCTGATCGGCGACGAGGCGCTGCACAAGGTCAAGCCGACCGTCCGCATCGTCAACGCCGCCCGCGGCGGCATCGTGGACGAGGCCGCGCTCGCCGCCGCCCTGCGCGACGGCCGGGTGGCCGGCGCCGGCCTGGACGTCTATGCGAAGGAGCCGTGCACCGACTCCCCGCTGTTCGCCTTCGACAACGTGGTCGCCACCCCGCACCTGGGCGCCTCCACCGACGAGGCGCAGGAGAAGGCCGGCATCGCGGTCGCCAAGTCCGTGCGCCTGGCGCTGGCCGGCGAGCTGGTCCCGGACGCGGTCAACGTCCAGGGCGGCGTGATCGCCGAGGACGTCCGCCCGGGTCTGCCGCTGGCGGAGAAGCTCGGCCGGATCTTCACCGCGCTGGCCGGCGAGGTGGCCGTCCGGCTCGACGTCGAGGTCCGCGGCGAGATCACCCAGCACGACGTCAAGGTGCTCGAACTGTCCGCCCTCAAGGGCGTGTTCGAGGACGTGGTGGCGGAGACGGTGTCCTACGTCAACGCCCCGCTGTTCGCCCAGGAGCGCGGCGTCGAGGTACGCCTGACCACCTCCAGCGAGAGCCCCGAGCACCGCAACGTGATCACCGTCCGCGGCACCCTGGCCGACGGCGGCGAGATCGCCATCTCCGGCACCCTGGCCGGCCCGAAGCAGACCCAGAAGATCGTCGGCGTGGACGCCTTCGACGTGGACGTCGCGCTCACCGACCACATGGCGTTCTTCAAGTACGAGGACCGTCCGGGCGTGGTCGGCATCCTCGGCCGCCACCTCGGCGACGCCGGCATCAACATCGCCGGCATGCAGGTGGCCCGCGACGGCAGCGGCGCGCTGGCCTCCATCACCGTGGACAGCCAGATCCCGCAGGAGGTCCTCACCGCCATCTCCGCCGAGATCGGCGCCCGCTTCGCCCGCTCGGTCGACCTGGGCGCCTGAGCACCGCACGGCCTCCGACAGCAGGGCCCGGGCCACCGTTCCACCGGTGGCCCGGGCCCTGCTGCGTGCCCCCGGGCGGCTCCCGTCTCAGATAGTAGGAAATCCAAGTATTCGTGCAGACACGGCAGGCGCCGGGTCGTACCGTGGAAGAGCCATACGGCGTGCCGCCCCTGTAGCCAGGGACTGCGGCCCGTGTGCGCCCGTGCGCCCCGAGGGCAGGCGACCCCTGCTCCGCGCACCCCCTCCCCACTCTCTGTGCCCCCCGCACTCTGCGCCCTCCCGGCGCGCTCGCCCCAAGGAGCCCGGTATGCCCCCCGCCGCAGACCGCCACGCCACCCCCGCCCCCGCCGCCACCCCGGCCCGCACCCCGCGCCGCCGCCGTGCGGCCGAGCGGAGCCCCTTCGCGGCCGCCGCCCTGCAGCGCGCACTGGACCGCCGTGACAACGGCGGCGTGACCGGGCACCTCTGATGGTCGCTCCGGCCCTCCTGCGAGTCCGTCTCCGGGCGGTGGCGTTCATCCGCCGAATGGGCCGTCCGGACTGACGCCGGATCACCCGGACGAGTGCAAGTGGCGCCCGTTGGAGGGATGTTGCTCGCACTCCCCGGCAGGGTCTCCTATATGTGGGGCCCCGGAGGGGTGATCGACGTCCGCACGGGCGGGCGTCAGCGACACGGCGTGCGGATCAGTCCCCCTTGCCGGGGGAGAGGGCCCAGTGCGTCAGCCACCCGTCCGTCGTCCGGTCACCAGGATCGGACTCACCCTGGCCCTGCTGGCGGGGCCGGTGCTGCTCACCGCGGCCCCGGCGGCCGGCAGCCCGCCGCCGGGCCCGACGGCCCAGGGCGCCCCGCCGGGGCGCCCGGCCTCCGTCCTGCTGGAGCTCACCACCGAGGCCGCCGGCCCGGCCTGGCGGCGTGCGGCCGCCGAGGCCCGGCGGGCCCGGCGCTCCCCGGAGGCCGTCCGCCGGGAGGCCGCGCAGGCCGGGGGCGGGCAGCGGTCCCGCGCCTCCGACGCGCTCGACCGGCTCGCCGACGCCGTCCGCGGCGCGGCGCCCACCGCCCGCGAGCTCTACCGCACCCGCACCCTGCTCACCGGCCTCGCCGTCACCGTGCCCGCCGACCGGCTGCCCGCCCTGCGCGCGCTGCCCGGCGTCCGGGCCGTCCACCCGGTCGTGCGCAAGCAGCGGGACAACGCGTACTCCGTGCCGCTCACCGGGGCGCCGCAGGTCTGGTCCGGCCCCTCCTCGGACGGCACGACCGGCGGCAACACCGGGCAGGGCGTGCGGATCGGCGTCATCGACAGCGGCATCGACTACACCCACGCCGACTTCGGCGGCCCCGGCACCGCGGAGGCGTTCAAGGCGGTCGACGGCGCCAGGCCGGCCCCCGCCGGACTCTTCCCCAACGCCAAGGTGGTCGGCGGCAAGGACCTCGTCGGGGACGCCTACAACCCGGACCCGTCCGCCCCGAACTACCAGCCCGACCCGCACCCCGACGCCAACCCGATCGACTGCGCGCTCAACGGCCACGGCACCCACGTCGCCGGCACCGCCGCCGGCCTCGGCGTCACCGCCGACGGCCACCCGTACGCCGGCCCCTACCGGCCCGGCCTCGACCCGGCCGCCTTCAAGGTCGGCCCCGGCGCCGCACCCGGCGCCCAGCTCTACGCGATCCGGGTGTTCGGCTGCGACGGCTCCACCGACCAGCTCGCCCAGGCCCTCGACGTCGCCGCCGACCCGGACGGCGACGGCGACCTCGGCGACCGGCTCGACATCGTCAACCTCTCCCTCGGCAGCCGCTTCGGCTCCACCGACGACGCCGACGCCGTCGCCGTCGACCACCTCGCCGACCTCGGCACCCTGGTGGTCGCGGCCGCCGGCAACGAGGGTGACGTCTACGGCATCGGCGGCAGCCCCGGCACCGCCGCCCGGGCCCTCGCGGTCGCCGCCTCGGTCGACCCGCACAGCGACGCCGACGGCCTCACCGTGCTGGCCCCCGCGCCGCTCGCCGGCATCGTCCCGGCCCACTGGAGCGGCCGCTACCAGGGCTGGTCCACCGCCGACGTCGCCGGCCGGCTCGCGCTGCCCGTCGACCAGGCCGACGGCTGCTCCGCCTTCACCGACGCCGACAAGCAGCGGCTCACCGGCAGGATCGCCGTACTCGCCTGGGCCACCCGCGAGTCCGAGCGCGCGTGCGGCTCCGGCCCGCGCGCCGACCACGCCGCCGACGCCGGCGCGATCGGCGCCCTGCTCGCCGCCGGCGACGACCACCTCGCCGAGATCGCCGGCAACGACCGCATCCCCGTCGCCCTGCTCGCCCACGCCGACGGCGAACGCCTCCGCCAGGGCGCGGCGGCCGGCCCGGTCGACGTCCGGCTGGCCGCGCCCGGCAACCCGCTGCACGGCGTCGTCCCCCAGGACCAGCCGCAACGCACCGACACCCTCGCCGACTTCACCTCGCGCGGGATCGGCGTGCCCGGCGTGGTCAAGCCCGACCTGGCCGCGCCCGGCGAGACGATCTGGTCCGCCAAGGCCGGCAGCGGAGGCGGGGGCCAGCGCGAGGACGGCACCTCGATGGCCACCCCGCACGTGGCCGGACTCGCCGCCCTCGTCCGCGCCGCCCACCCCGACTGGACGGTCGAGCAGCTCAAGGCCGCGCTGATGAACACCGCCGGGGACACCTGGCTCGGGGACGGCGGCACCGGCCCGGTCTACGGCCCCGAGCGCACCGGCGCCGGCCGGGCCCGGGTCGACGCCGCCGTCCGCACCCCCGCCGTCGCGTACGCCGCGGGGGAGGGCGCGGTGCAGGGCAGCGTCGGCGTCTCCTTCGGGGTGGTGGCGGTCGGCGGTGCGCCCGGCGCGGCCCGCCCGGCGGAGGTCCGCGAGGTGGAGGTCCGCAACCTCTCCGGCGCGGCGGTGACCTACCGCACCGGCTACGCGGCCGCCACCGACGTGCCCGGCGCCCGCTACGAGATCAGCCCCGACCGGGTCGAGGTCCCGGCCGGCGGCACCGCCCGCGTCCGGGTCACCCTGGCCGTCCCCGGGCAGCTGGGCCGCAGTCCCGACCCGACCATCGCCACCCTCCAGGGCGGAAAGGCCCGCAGCTACCGCGGCGAACTCTCCGGCCGGCTGCTGCTCACCCCCGAGTCCGACGCGGCCCTGCCCGCGCTGCGGGTCCCCGTCTTCGCCGCCCCCCGGCCCGCCTCCGACCTCAGCGCCACCACCCCGGTCCGCACCCCCCGCGCCGGCGCGCTCGTCGTCCTCGGCGGCACCCGGGCGCCCGCCGAACAGCCCGGCCTGCTCAGCGCCTTCGCCCTCGGCGGCGAAGGGACCCGCTGGCCCGACTGCCCGCCCGGCAGCGGCGCCGCCGTCGGCCCGGGCGCGGGCATCGTCCCCGAGGGGGGCGAACCGCAGAAACCGGAGGACGTCTGCGTCGAACGCCCGGGCGACCGGGCCGCCAACCTGCGCGCCGCGGGCGCCGCCTCGGACGCGCCCGCCGTCGGTGACGGGCAGGGCACGCTCTACCTCGCTGCCCAGTTCTGGGCGCCCGCCACCACGCCGGTCGGCGTCTTCGCCGTCCGGGCCTCGCTCGACACCGACGGGGACGGCAGCACGGACGTCTTCGTCAAGGCCGACCGGCAGCGCGGCAGCGACGTCCTGGTCGCCCGTACCGTGGACGCCCGGACCGGCGCCGAGCTGGACGTCCAGCCGCTCAACGCCCGCTGGGGTGACACCGACACCGCGCTGCTCGACAGCGACGTGCTGGTGCTCCCGGTACGGCTGAGCGCCCTCCCCGGCGTGAAGGCGGGCCACAGCACCGTCCGCTACGGGCTCTGGACCGGCGTCGCCACCGCCGGCAAGCCCGACCCGGCCGAGGCGTTCTCCGCCATCGGCCTGCGCGGCACCCGGCCCACCCTCGCCGTCGACGTCCTGCACCCGGCCGTCGACGTCCGGACCGGCCCCGGCGGCCCCGCCGCGGTGGCGGCGCCGCTGCCGCCCGGCACCGTGCTCGACGTCCGCCGGGCCGACGGGGACACGTCGCGCCTGCTGCTCCTGCACCACTTCAACCGCGACGGCCTCCGCGGGCAGATCCTGAACCTGCCCTGACACCGCGCCCCGTACCCGGAGCCGCCGCCCCGCAGCGGGCGGCGGCTCCGTCGCGTGCCGGGCCCGTCGGCCGCACCGCCGGGCGGTTCACAGGCCCCACGTGCCTCCCGGCGGCCGCCACTCCTCCCGCCACTCCCGCTCGGCCGCCGCCCGGCGGACGCGGCGCGGTGTCCGGGTGGGGCGGTGGCGCAGGCGGCCGAAGACGGCGGTCAGGGCGGTGACGGCGGCGGAGGCGAGCGCGAAGGTCTCGCCCTCGGTGAGGCCGGGCGGGCGGAAGGAGCAGACGACCCGGTCGGCGCCCCGGCCGAGCGGGACACCGACCATGCCCAGCACGGACCGCGGCGCCGCGTACGGGCCGCCGCCGGCCGAGCAGGTCCACCCGGTGGTGGCCGGGACGGAGAGAAGGGCGGTTCCGGTGCTGCCCGCGGGGAGGACGGCGGTGAGGCCGTGCCCGCCCGCGGTGACCCGCGTCGCGCCGGTGGCGGTGAGCCGGGTGAGGGCCGCGTCCAGGGCGCCGGGGCGCAGGCAGCCGATCGGCCGGGCCGGGACCTGGGTGACGGTGTCCGCGTGCAGCACCACCCGGACGACGCCGTCGGCGGGCACCGGCCCCAGCAGGTGCACGGGCACCGCGGTGGTCGGCTGGACGCCGTCGCTGCGGTAGGTGGTGCCGAGGCCGCTCACCGTGCCGTTGAACCAGACCCCGTGGAAGTACGCGGTGCCGCCCGGCGTGCAGACCGCGGTGAAGGCGGTGCCGCCCGTGCCCTCCGGGGTGGCGGGGACGGACCACCCGCTGCTGCCGTGCGCGGTGGGCGCCGGGCCGGCGGCCGGGACGGGCACGGGTACGTCGTACACCTGCCCGCCGAGCAGCGACTCCTGCCGGGACCAGACCGAGGTGGTGTCGACGGCCGATCCCGGCGGCAGGACGGTGACCAGCGGGGGAGCGGGCGCCCGGACGACGGTGAAGCCGTCCGGCGGGGGCCCGTCGGCGAGGTGGGTGTGCACGCCGAACAGCGCCTGCCCGACCGGATCGGTGACGCTCGCGGTCTGCCGTCCACCCGCCGTCCAGCCCGCGCCGAGGTCGTGCAGGAGCAGGGCGGTGACCGTGGGCAGGTAGCCGCTGGAGTAGCCGCCGCCCTGGCCGTCGAGCAGCAGCGGGTCGTTCGGGGTGAAGGCGTGCGGACCGGGGTCGGTGCGGGCGCGCGGCCAGTCGGCGGCCTGCCGCATCGCCGCGTACCCGGCCCGGACGGACGCCCCCGAGGCGGTGCCGGTGGCCGGCGTGCCCAGCGCCGCGTACGAGGACCAGACCGCGCCGCCCAGTACGGCGCACCCGAGCACCGCCGTCGCCGCCGCGCCCGCCCGTCGGTCGGTGTGCCGGTGCTCCAGCGTCCACAGGGCGGCGAGCAGGACGGCGCCGCCGGCCACCAGCAGCACCCAGGTGGACGCCCGTACCGAGTGCCGGCCCGCCGCGACGGCGGCCACCACCAGCACCACCGCGGCCCCGCCGAGCAGGGTCACGGTGTCCGGACGGTGCGACAGCGAGACCCAGCCGGCCAGCACCAGCAGGCCGCTGAGCACGAAGGCGACACGGTAGGGGCCGCCGGCCGGGATCGCCAGGCCGTGCCAGACCAGCACCGTCGGCGTCCAGACGAAGCTGAGCACCACGAGCACCAGCAGCCCGCACCAGACGATCCGCTCGCGGGCCCGCACCCGCCGGTTGAACGGCAGCCCGGCCACCAGCAGGAGGCCGAACAGGCCGATCGAGACGTCCGGGACGGGCGGGCCGCCGTGGGTGCCGGGCAGCAGCTGGGCCAGGTGCCCGCCGAGCCCGGACGGGCCGAGCGGCTGCACCGGGGACTCCGGCTGGGCCTCCTGCGCGGCCCGGACGGCGACGAACAGGACGGGCGCGGCGAGCAGCATCCCGGCGGTGGCCATGGTGACGGCCCGGCCGGCCACCCGGACGAGCGTCTTGAACGGCCGGCGGACGGCCAGCAGCCGGACGGCGAGTACCAGGCCGGCCGTGATGGTGGCCATCGCGGCCGTGTACAGGTTGCCCCACCAGGCGAGCGCGACGCAGAGGGTGCCGGACAGCCAGCGCCGCTCGTGCAGGCACCAGTCGCCGGCCACGACCAGCAGCGGCAGCGAGACCAGGCCCCAGAGCCACATCGGGGCCGTCCCGCCGACGGTCGGCACCCAGGCGCAGAGCCCGTAGCCGAGGGCGGCGAGCGCCCGCAGCCAGCGCGGTCCCGGGTGCAGCCGGCCCAGCGCGTAGGTCATCAGGCCGGTGCCGAGCCCGATGCTGGACAGGGCCACCAGGAACACCGCCAACTGGCCCTGGTCGCGCGGCAGCAGGACGGTGGGCCAGGAGAACGGGTTCATCAGGTAGGCGAAGAAGTCGGCGAGGAACGGCGCGCCGTAGCCGCTGTTCCAGTTGAACAGCAGGTCGCCGGGGGAGTCGCCGCGCACCATGTCCCAGAGGTGGGCGTGGAACGGCACCGCGGTCTGGGTCGCCCCCGGCGGCCACTCCCCGCGCAGCCCGGCCGCGATGGCGTACGCGGCCATCCCCAGCCCGGCCGCCGCCCCGCACACCCGTGCCTCCCGCCACCGCTCGGCCATGGTGAGACGCCCCGTTCTACGAGGAATGCCGGACCGGATGCCCGCGAGCATAAGCGCGCCCCCGGCGTGGAGCGCGTCGCACGCGCTCCCTCGTGGGAATGACGCCCGGGAGGATCTGCCGAGTAGCCTGAAATGGTCCGTCAGGGTGGCTGTATGGGAGGAATCATGAGCACCGAGCCGTACCCCGACTGGCTCCGCCCTCCGGTCGGCGGCTACACCGCCGAGGATCTCGACCGGCTGCCGGATCTCCCGCCGCATACGGAACTGCTCGACGGGAGCCTGATCTTCGTGAGTCCGCAGACGCTCTTCCACATGCGTACGCTCCGCAGGCTGGAGCAGGCGTTGGAGGCAGCTGTTCCGGAGGGGTGGGAGGTGTGGCGGGAGATGACGGTCAGGCTGAACCTGCGGAATCGTCCCGAACCGGATCTCTTGGTCGTCGACGAGCACGCCGATACCGGCCCCAAGGGGACGTACTGCAACGCCGAGGACGTCCTGCTCGCCGTGGAGGTCGTGTCCGAGGAGTCCCGGGAGCGCGACCGGCAGGTGAAGCCGCGCAAGTACGCCGCAGCCGGTGTCCGCCACTTCTGGCGCGTCGAGGGTGACGACGAGGGCCGTCCGGTCGTCCACACCTACGAGCTCGACCCAGCCACCCAGTCCTACGGTCTGACCGGCATCCACCACAAGCAGCTGAAGCTCGAACGCCCGTTCCCGGTCGACGTCGACCTGACCTGACCGTTCGTCCGGATAGTGGACACGAGGTGTCAGCCTCTGGGACACCGGAGTAGGGTCCGATCATGTCTCGCACCATTCGTCTCGCAGTTGTCCCCGGTGACGGCATCGGCCAGGAAGTGGTGGCCGAAGGCCTCAAGGTCCTTGGCGCCGCGCTGCCCGCCGACGTGAAGCTGGAGACCACCGAGTACGACCTCGGCGCCCGGCGCTACCACCGCACCGGCGAGACGCTGCCGGACAGCGTGCTGGCGGAGCTGAAGGCCCACGACGCGATCCTGCTCGGCGCCATCGGCGACCCGAGCGTGCCGTCCGGCGTGCTGGAGCGCGGGCTGCTGCTGAAGCTGCGGTTCGCCTTCGACCACCACATCAACCTCCGCCCGGGCCGTCTCTTCCCCGGCGTGAAGTCCCCGCTGGCCGGCGAGCCGGACATCGACTTCGTGGTCGTCCGCGAGGGCACCGAGGGCCCGTACGTCGGCAACGGCGGCACGCTGCGCACCGGTACCGAGCACGAGGTGGCCACCGAGGTCAGCCTCAACACCGCCTACGGCATCGAGCGGGTCGTCCGGGACGCCTACCGCCGGGCCCAGGCGCGTCCGCGCAAGAAGCTCACGCTCGTCCACAAGAACAACGTGCTGGTGCACGCCGGCCACCTGTGGACGCGGATCTTCGAGCAGGTCGGCCGGGAGTTCCCCGAGGTCACCACCGACTACCTGCACGTCGACGCGGCGACCATCTTCTTCGTCACCCAGCCCGAGCGGTTCGACGTGATCGTCACCGACAACCTGTTCGGCGACATCCTGACCGACCTGGCCGCCGCCGTCACCGGTGGCATCGGCCTGGCGGCCAGCGGCAACATCAACCCGAGCGGCGACTTCCCGTCGATGTTCGAGCCCGTGCACGGCTCGGCGCCGGACATCGCGGGCCAGGGCAAGGCCGACCCGACCGCCACCGTGCTCTCGGTCGCCATGCTGCTGGACCACCTCGGCTTCGCCGCCGAGGCCGCCAAGGTCGAGGCCGCGGTCGCCGCGGACCTGGCCGAGCGGACGGGCACCCGTACGACCTCGCAGGTCGGCGACGCGCTCACCGCCCGAGTATCCGGCTGAGCGGCCGGAACCGAGAAGCGGTCTCCGGCTTGGCGGCCGGAACCGACACAACGTGTTCCGGCCCGACGGGCCGGACCGCATAACCACAGCTTGCAGCTCCCCAAGGAGCCCGCGACTGTTCGGCACGGCCCTCTGGATGCGAGTATCGACAGTGGGCCGTGCCGTCGTGCGTTCGTTCGCCGAAACGAATCCCGGCGGAGGCGGCCCGGACCAACCCCACGGTGAAGGACATACAGCCATGAGCACGCCCACCCAGGCGCCCATCACGTTCGACCTCAAGCCCTCCGCCCAGCCGCTGTCCGACGCGGAGCGCGAGGCCCGGCTGACCAACCCCGGCTTCGGACGCGTCTTCACCGACCACATGGTCACCATCCGTTGGACCGAGGGCCGGGGCTGGCACGACGCCCAGCTGACGCCGTACGCGCCGCTGGAGATCGACCCGGCGAACATGACGCTCCACTACGGCCAGGCGATCTTCGAGGGCCTCAAGGCCTACCGCCAGGCCGACGGTTCGATCTCCACCTTCCGCCCGGAGGCCAACGCGACCCGCTTCCAGGCCTCCGCCCGCCGCCTGGCGATGCCGGAGCTGCCGGTCGAGACCTTCGTCGAGGCGGTCGAGCTGCTGGTCCAGCAGGAGCAGGCCTGGGTCCCGAACGAGCCGGAGCAGAGCCTCTACCTGCGCCCGTTCATGTTCGCGACCGAGGTCGGCCTGGGTGTCCGACCGGCCAACTCCTACCTCTTCATGATCATCGCCTCGCCGGCCGGCGCCTACTTCCCCGGTGGCGTCAAGCCGGTCTCGGTCTGGCTCTCCGAGGACTACGTCCGCGCCGCGCCGGGCGGCACCGGTGCCGCCAAGTGCGCCGGCAACTACGCCGCGTCCCTGGTCGCCCAGGCCGAGGCCGCCGCCAAGGGCTGCGACCAGGTCGTCTGGCTCGACGCCGCCGAGCACCGGTGGATCGAGGAGATGGGCGGCATGAACCTGTACTTCGTCTTCGGCGAGGGCAAGGACGCGAAGATCGTCACCCCCGAGCTCTCCGGCGCGCTGCTGCCCGGCATCACCCGCGACTCGCTGCTCCAGCTCGCCGCCGACCTCGGCTACGCCGTCGAGGAGCGGAAGATCTCCACCGAGGAGTGGAAGCAGGGCAACGCCGACGGCACCCTCACCGAGGTGTTCGCCTGCGGCACCGCCGCCGTGATCACCCCGGTCGGCTCGGTCAAGTCGGCCGGCGGCGACTGGACGGTCGGCACCGGCGAGCCCGGCCCGATCACCATGGAGCTGCGCAAGTCCCTGCTGGCCATCCAGGGCGGCCAGGCCCCCGACACGCACGGCTGGCTGCACAAGATCGTCTGATCGCGCGAGCACCGCGGCCGGGCGCCCCGCGACGGCGGGGCGCCCGGCCGCGTAATCTCGGAGAGTTCCGCTCGTTGAGCCGTGTGGACCAGAAGGAGGGGCTGTGACCGCGTTGACGCATGGGATCGCAGCGACTTCGGGTGACGAGGGCAAGAGCCTGCTGGAGGCCTTCCTCGCCTTGGAGCTGCGTGAAGGCTTCAAGGCCGAGCTCATCGAGGGGGAGATCGTCGTGACCCCACCGCCGGACGGTGAACACGAGACGCTGACCGGTCGGCTCAGCTGGCAGGTGGCCCGCCAGGCACCCAAAGGCCTGGACTTCGCGGCCGGCAAGGGGCTGATCGTTCCCACCGGGCGGTTCATCCCGGACGGTACGTTCACCACTCGTGGGGCGATGATCGGGCGTGGATCCTGGTCCAAGCCCGAGGGGGTCCTGATGGTCCTGGAGGTCACCTCCAGTCGGCCGAACACGGATCGCATCGACAAACGCAAGGGCTATGCCGCCGCGGAGATCCCGCTCTACCTGTTGATCGACCGCGAGAGGAACCAGGTCGTTCTGCACAGCGTTCCCGCGCGCGGCGACTACACCACCACCACGGTGGTCCCGATCGGCGACTCCTTGGGCCTCCCCGAGCCGTTCGGCTTCACGCTCGACACGGCCGAGCTCGTCGAGTAGGCGTCCCGCATCCCGAGACGCCGCGGCCGGATCCCGGACCGGTGTGCCAGACTGCGAGCGTGTCCTCGCTTTCGCTGATTATTAGCAGCAGGCGCGCCGGTCCGCAGTGACCGCTCCCGCACCACCCGATGCGGAGCGACCACCAGCGTCCAGACCCGCGCGCAGACCTCTCGCACCCGCGAGGGGTCTTTTGTTTTGCCCCGGACCGGCCGGAGCCCCCACAAGGGGCCGAGGGACACCGGGTGCGCGCGGGATGCTGGACAGTGGAGCCGGGTCCCCGAAACCGGCAGAGCACCACCCGACTCGACACAAGGAGTCCCCATGGCCGAGGCCAGCCGCACCGACGACAGCTTCCACGTCTTCGACACCACCCTGCGCGACGGCGCGCAGCGGGAGGGCATCAACCTCACGGTGGCCGACAAGCTGGCGATCGCCCGGCACCTGGACGAGTTCGGCGTCGGTTTCATCGAAGGCGGCTGGCCGGGCGCCAACCCGCGCGACACCGAGTTCTTCGCCAGGGCCGCCGCCGAGCTGGACCTCAGGAACGCCCGGCTGGTCGCCTTCGGCGCCACCCGCCGGGCCGGTGGCAAGGCCGCCGAGGACCCGCAGCTGGCCGCCCTGGTCACCTCGGGGGCGCCCGTCGTCACCCTGGTCGCCAAGGCCCACGACCGGCACGTCGAGCTGGCCCTGCGCACCACCCTGGACGAGAACCTGGAGATGGTCCGGGACAGCGTGGCGTACCTGCGCGCCCAGGGCCGTCGGGTCTTCATCGACTGCGAGCACTTCTTCGACGGCTACAAGGCCAACCGCGCGTACGCCCTCGCGGTGGTCCGCGCCGCGCACGAGGCCGGCGCCGACGTGGTGGTGCTCTGCGACACCAACGGGGGGATGCTGCCGGCCGGCGTCCGCGACACCGTCGCCGACGTCCTCCGGGACTGCCACACCTACAAGCCCGGCGCGCGGATCGGCATCCACGCCCAGGACGACACCGGCTGCGCGGTGGCCAACACCCTGGCCGCGGTGGACGCGGGCGCCACCCACGTCCAGTGCACCGCCAACGGCTACGGCGAGCGGGTCGGCAACGCCAACCTGTTCCCGGTGGTCGGCGCGCTGGAGATCAAGTACGACCGCCGGGTGCTGCCGCCCGGCAGCCTGGCCGAGATGACCCGGATCTCGCACGCCATCGCCGAGGTCGTCAACCTGGCGCCCTCCACCCACCAGCCCTACGTCGGCTTCTCCGCCTTCGCCCACAAGGCGGGCCTGCACGCCTCCGCGATCAAGGTCGACCCGGACCTCTACCAGCACATCGACCCGGAGACGGTCGGCAACACCATGCGGATGCTGGTCTCCGACATGGCCGGCCGCGCCTCGGTCGAGCTCAAGGGCAAGGAGCTGGGCTACGACCTCTCCACCGACCGGGACCTCGCCGGCCGGGTGGTCGCCAGGGTCAAGGAGCAGGAGAACCTCGGCTACACCTACGAGTCCGCCGACGCCTCCTTCGAGCTGCTGCTCCGTGACGAGGTGCGCGGCAGCCGCGAGCGCTTCTACACGCTGGAGTCCTGGCGGACCATCAGCGAGCAGGGCCCCAACGGCTTCTCGGGCAACGAGGCGACGGTGAAGCTCTCGGCCAAGGGCGAGCGGAGGATCGCCACCGGCGAGGGCAACGGCCCGGTCGACGCGCTGGACAAGGCGCTGCGCACCGCGCTGGACGGGATCTACCCGCAGCTGGGCAGGCTGGAGCTGGTGGACTACAAGGTCCGCATCCTGGAGGGCCAGCACGGCACCGGCTCCAAGACCCGGGTGCTGATCGAGACCAGCGACGGCACGGCCGGCTGGTCCACCGTCGGGGTGGCGGACAACGTGGTCGCCGCCTCCTGGCTGGCCCTGGAGGACGCCTACACCTACGGCCTGATCCGCGCGGGCCTGGAGCCCACCGAGTAACGGGCACCGGGCGGGCGCCCCACACCCGGCGGGCGCCCCGCGGAACGGGCGCCCCGCGGAACGGGCGCACGCCCACGGCCCACGGACTCCCCCAGGGGTCCGTGGGCCGCACCGTTCGTCCGTCGGCCCTCCTAGCGCAGGCGGGCGAGGAGGGCGTGCTCGACGAGCGTGATGAGGGCGCTCTTGGCGCTGTCACGGCGTCGGGCGTCCAGGGTGACGACCGGGGTGTCGGGGCCGAGTTGGAGGGCTTCGCGGACCTCGTCGGCGGTGTGGGGCTGGTGTCCGTCGAAGCCGTTGAGGGCGACGACGAAGGGCAGGCCGCTGTTCTCGAAGTAGTCGAGGGCGGGGAAGCAGTCGGCGAGGCGTCGGGTGTCGACGAGGACGACGGCGCCGATGGCGCCGCGGACGAGGTCGTCCCACATGAACCAGAAGCGGTCCTGTCCGGGGGTGCCGAACAGGTACAGGATCAGGTCCTCGTCGAGGGTGATGCGGCCGAAGTCCATGGCGACGGTGGTGGTCGTCTTGCCGGAGACGTGGCTGATGTCGTCGATGCCGGCGGACGCGGAGGTCATGACGGCTTCGGTGCGCAGCGGGTTGATCTCGGAGACGGCGCCGACGAGCGTGGTCTTGCCGACGCCGAAGCCACCGGCCACGACGATCTTCGCGGAGGTGGTGGCGCGGGTGGGGGCGGCCGCGTTAGAGCTTGCGAAGTCCACTGAGGACCCTTTCGAGCAGCGTGACGTCGGGCTGGTTTCCGGATTCGCCGCCGGAAGCGGGCTGGTGGATGGCGACCAGGCCGGCCTCGGCCAGGTCGGCCACGAGGATGCGGGCCACTCCCAGGGGCAGGGAGAGCAGCGCCGAGACCTCGGCGACGGACTTCACCTCGGTGCAGAGGGTGCAGATCCGCTGGTGCTCGGGGAGCAGGGTGGCCAGGCGCTGCGGGTCGACACTGGCGGAGACGAGTGCCTCCAGCGCCAGTTCGTAGCGCGGGCGGGTCCGCCCGCCGGTCATCGCGAACGGCCGGATCAGCGGGCCCGAGTCGTGGTCGTCCTCGAACTCCTCGACGTGCCCGGGATCCTCGGCCGGCGCGTAGCCGGGGTCGGGGCTCTGGTCGGGGACGCCGTGACCGGAGTGCCGGCCGGGCAGGTGGCCGTCCTGGGCCGGGTATCCGGCCGGCGGCGCGTCGTACGAGGGTTGCGGCTGGGAGTACTGGCCGTACTGGCCCTGCCCCGGACCGTACTGGTGCTGGGGCTGGCCGTACTGCTGCTGGCCGTACTGCTGGCCGTGCGGGCGGTCGTACTGCTGACCGTGGCCGACGACGCCGGGTGCTCCGAAGGCGTCATGGCCCGTGCCAGGGTACGGAACGCCGTACTGGCCGCTGCGGTCGTCGGGCGGTGTCACGGTTCCTCTCCTCACAAGGTGCGGCGGTGCGGTGCGAGCTCGGGCACGAGTCCCCAGCCGGTGTTGCGAAGGCCGTACAACGTCCGAACCCGAGCCCGCCGAAGCGGGCCCGGGACGGTCGTGGAGGTGCTTCGAATACCAGGACGGTATCCGACGAACCGTCAGTGCAGGAGACTGCCCTGGAGTTCTGCGCGGAGTGCGGGGGTGAGGACGGCGCCGGCGCGGTCGACGAGGAGGGCCATCTCGTAGCCGACCAGGCCGATGTCGGAGTCCGGCGAGGCGAGTACGGCGAGGGCGGAACCGTCACTTATGGCCATCAGGAAGAGGAAGCCGCGCTCCATCTCGACGACGGTCTGGTTGACCTCGCCACCCTCGAAGATCCGGCTGGGAGGTGAGGG
>NZ_CP026498.1:5342568-5347877 GCF_002953255.1 Streptomyces sp. CB01881 | reverse complement strand
CACTGCACAGCAGGAGGCCGTCCGCGGAGACCACCACCGTGTGCGACACCCCGGGGGTGTTGTCCACGAAATTGGTGATCAGCCAGTTCAGGTTCTGTGCGGCCTGGCTCATCTGACTCAACTCAACGCTCCTGGTGATTCGAGCCGCCGAAGAGATCGGTGCTGCGATTCTGCTGTCCGTTGCCGGACTGGTCTACCTGATCGGGGTCGATCCGGAAGCTTCCGGTGTTGCCGGCGCTGCGGCCCTGCTCCACACCGCGGCGCAGGTTGGTGAGGCGTCCACGGACCTCCTCGGGGCTGCGGGAGACCTGCGGCCCGTCCTGCGGAGTGGGCTTGGCGTTGCCGGCCACCAGGTTCTGCTTGGGTACCCGGCGGGGCAGGCCCGCCGGGGTGGTGCCACCGGAGGCGGGCTCGCGGAGCTGCTCGGCGCGCTGCCAGGAGCCGTCGTTGGGCGACTGCCAGGTGGCGCTGGTCGGGCCGGTCGGTCCGGTGGGACCGTACCCGCCCAGCGCGGACACCTCGTGTCCGCGCGATTCGGTCGGCGCCGAGGTGTCCTTGGCGCCGGCGAACCAGTTCGGGGTCTCGCCGGTGTCCTGGCCGCCGCCCTGGAAGGCGGCACCGGAGCCGCCGCCGAGCTGCTGGCCGGGGCGGCGCTGCGGAAGGCCGGACGGCAGGGTGGCGGACGGCTCGGCCGCGGGCAGCGCCGGGGTCTCCGGGCTGTACGGGTGGCCGGCCGGAGCCTCGTCGGCCCGGTGGCCGTACTGCTCGCCGGCGTAGCCGTCGTCGTAGCCCTGGTACTGGCCGTACTGGTCGCCCTGGCCCTGGTTCGGGGCCTGGCCGTACTGGTCGTCGGCGTAGCCCTGCTGGGGGAACCGGCCGTAGGCGTCCGGGCCGTACCCGTCCTGCCCGTAGTCGTTGCGGGCGTACTCGTCCTGGCCGTACGCGTACTGCTCGTCGGTGTAGCCGGACTGGTCGTAGCCCTGTCCGCCGTACTGGTCGTCCTGGGCGTAGTTCTCGTCGTTGCGCCGACCGTACGCCGGGTACTCCTCCTCGACCTCGGCGTCGAGGACCGGCGGCATCTGCGCGGTCTCCGGGCCGGCCTCCAGGGCGGCGCGGCGGACCTGGTCGAGCCGCTGCGAGCGCTGGACGGCCTCCAGGGCCGGGCTGAAGCCGCTGGAGCCGGCGCTGCCGTTGCCGGTGAGGTGGTCGTCGAAGCCGAGCTCGGCGGCGCTGCGCGGCTGGTTCTGGGCGGCGGCCCAGTCGGCCTGGGAGGGCTCCTGGTCGGCGAAGATCCGGGAGACGGTGAACTGCTCCTCCGGCTCCGGCGCCGCACCCATCTGGGTCAGGAACGGCGGCAGCATGACCAGCGAGGTGGTGCCCGCGGACTCGCCCGAGGGGCGGAGCTGGACGCGGACGTCGTGCCGCTGGGAGAGCCGGCCGACCACGAAGAGGCCCATGCGGCGGGAGATGGTGGCGTCGACCGTGGGCGGCTCGGCGAGCTTCTCGTTGATCTCGGCGAAGTCCTCGGCGGTGAGGCCGATGCCCTTGTCGTGGATCTCGACCAGCACCCGGCCGTCCGGCAGGCGGGTCGCGTTGACCAGGACCCGGGTCTGCGGGCTGGAGAACGAGGTGGCGTTCTCCAGCAGCTCGGCGAGGAGGTGGACGAGGTCGGTCACGGCGGCGCCGACGACCTCGGCCTCGGGGATGCCGGCGAGCTCGACGCGCTCGTACTGCTCCACCTCGGAGGCGGCGGCGCGGAGCACGTCGACCAGCGGCACCGGGGTGTTCCAGCGGCGGCCGGCCTCCTCGCCCGCGAGGACGAGGAGGTTCTCACCGTTGCGGCGCATACGGGTGGCCAGGTGGTCCAGCTTGAAGAGGTTCTCCAGCTGGTCCGGGTCGGCCTCGTTGTTCTCCAGGTCGGTGATCAGCGCCAGCTGGCGCTGGATCAGGCCCTGGCTGCGACGCGACAGGTTGGTGAAGATCGCGTTGACGTTCCCTCGCAGCAGCGCCTGCTCGGCGGCGAGCTCGACCGCCTGCCGGTGGACCTGGTCGAAGGCCCGGGCGACCTCGCCGATCTCGTCCTTGCCGTGCAGCGGGATCGGGGTGACCGAGGTGTCCACCCGCTCCGGGTCTGTCTTGGAGAGCTTCTCGACCAGTTCCGGCAGGCGGTGGTCGGCGATCTCCAGGGCGGCGTTGCGCAGGGTGCGCATGCCGAGAATCATCGAGCGGGCCACGTAGCCGGTGAGGACACCGGCGAGGACCAGTGCGGCGAGCACGATCGCCGAGTTGAGGATGGCGTCGTAGAGCGCGTTGTCCCGCAGGTCCGAGGCGTCGTTGAGGACGTCGTCCAGCAGCGCGACCTCGGTGGAGCGCAGGGTGGCGATGTGGGTGTTGGCGGCCTGTTCCCAGTTCTCCTTGGTCAGGCCGGAGTTCTTCGCCTCGTTGTAGGCGGCGTCGGCGGCGGCCCTGCCCCTGGACTGGCCCTCCGCGGCGGCCTGGCTGTACGCGGCACCGAGGGCCATCAGGCCCGTCATGGTGGGCACGCTGCCGTTCGGCATGCGGTACGCGGACCGCTGGTCGGCGGAGGCCTGGGCGACCTGGGCGTCGGAGTACCGCCTGGCGTCCTCGGGGGCGCTGCCGGTGTTGAACTCGGAGAGCGACACCTGCTCCAGCTTCTGGGAGACCAGGAGCTGCTGGATCAGGTCGACGTTCTCGTGCCGGGTCGTGGACTGCGCGGATATACCGACCAGCAGGTGGAGCATCAGCGCGCGCTGGGTCGAGGCCGAGGCCTTGGCCAGCGACATCGCGTAGATCGCGCGGCCCTTGCTGGTGATGTTGGTGCTGCCGAGGCCGACCGAGTTGTCGTAGGCCAGCAGCGGCGCGAGCATCGTCGAGTAGGCGGACTGGGTCGCGGTGGCGAACAGCTCCGGCTTGTAGGCGTTGTCGCGCAGGTGCGGCAGGAAGATCACGAGGCTCTGGAAGGAGGCGTGACGGTGCGGGAGCTCACCGGACTTGTCGGTGGCGTCGTAGGCCGTGTTGTACGCCTTGAGCGCGGCGTCGGTGGTCGCACGGGTCTTGACGACGTCGCCGTTCGGGTCCTGGCCGGTCAGCAGGGGGCTGATCGTCTTGTCGCGCTCGTTCTCCAGCGCCTCGGCCAGTTCGGTGGCCGCCTTGGCCAGGCGCGCGGTCTTCTCGGCGCGCGAGGCCTTGACGTAGCCGTCGACCGAGGTGTTGACGCGCAGGCCGCCGAAGACCAGCCCGATGACCACGGGGATCATCAGGATCGCGATCAGACGGGCCGGCACGCGCCAGTTGCGCGGCCGGAGGAACTCGTACCGTCCGCCGCCCTTGCCACCGCTCCCGTCGTCCGCGGAGCCGCTGCTGCGGCGCTCCGTGGAGGCGGCGGGGGCCTGTGGCTTGGGGGCCGGCGGGCGTTCCTCGACCGGCGTGAACGCGGAGAATCCGGCCTGGTCCGTTGCGGTACCGTTCGGCTCGCTCTGGCGGGGCTCGGAGCGCCGCTGCGGGGCGACTTGCTGCTTACGCCTCACTCGACAACAACCTCTCGGCCGATTGGCGGCCATGGATCAATCCAGCGCTACCCCTGGCAGCGGCCCGCTGCTGGGTGGGACTGCCGTACGGGATTTAGGGGTAGCTGGAATTTCAGCACGTGCAGGGATGGGGGACAAACAGCGGCTGGCGGCACGCTGCTGTGGAGCATTTCGGACATTCGTTGACATCGCGGCGTAAAACCGTGGTCTTCTGGCGCTGAGCGACGCTAAATCGCTACGCATGGTCACTGTTGATCACAAAATGCCTACCGAACTGTTATCCGCTGCTTATGCAGGGGTCTTGCGCGAGCCGCGCGGAGGACACCGCCCCGCAAGAGCAGGCGCCCCGGTGCCCGCCGGGCTGGCGGGACACCGGGGCTGCCGGCCTGCGGGCCGCGTTCAGCGCAGGCGGGCGAGGAGGGCGTGCTCGACGAGCGTGATGAGGGCGCTCTTGGCGCTGTCACGGCGTCGGGCGTCCAGGGTGACGACCGGGGTGTCGGGGCCGAGTTGGAGGGCTTCGCGGACCTCGTCGGCGGTGTGGGGCTGGTGTCCGTCGAAGCCGTTGAGGGCGACGACGAAGGGCAGGCCGCTGTTCTCGAAGTAGTCGAGGGCGGGGAAGCAGTCGGCGAGGCGTCGGGTGTCGACGAGGACGACGGCGCCGATGGCGCCGCGGACGAGGTCGTCCCACATGAACCAGAAGCGGTCCTGTCCGGGGGTGCCGAACAGGTACAGGATCAGGTCCTCGTCGAGGGTGATGCGGCCGAAGTCCATGGCGACGGTGGTGGTCGTCTTGCCGGAGACGTGGCTGATGTCGTCGATGCCGGCGGACGCGGAGGTCATGACGGCTTCGGTGCGCAGCGGGTTGATCTCGGAGACGGCGCCGACGAGCGTGGTCTTGCCGACGCCGAAGCCGCCGGCGACGACGATCTTCGCCGAGGTCGTGGCGCGGGTGGCTCCGTTAGAGCTTGCGAAGTCCACTGAGGACCCTTTCGAGCAGCGTGACATCGGGCGTTCCGCCCGACTCGCCCGCGGCGGCGGGCTGGTGGATGGCGACAAGGCCGGCCTCGGCCAGGTCGGCCACGAGGATGCGGGCGACACCGAGCGGAACGCCGGCGAGTGCGGAGATCTCCGCGATGGACTTGACCTCACGGCAGAGGTTCACGATCCGGGAGTGCTCGGGCAGCAGCCCGCCGGACCGCTCGGCGGAGCCGGTGGTCGAGATCAGCGCCTCGATGGCGAGCTGGTACCGGGGCCGGGTGCGGCCTCCGGTCATCGCGTACGGGCGGACCAGCGGCTGCTGCTCGTAGCCGTCGGACTGCTGCCCGCCGTAGCCGCTGCCGTACCCGCTGCCGTACGAGCCGGCGGGTGTCGAAGGCGGGGTCATGGGTCCTCCTTGTGCTGCAGCCTTGGGCAGCCGGTTCCAGCTGGGGCGGTGCCAGCTGAGGCGAAATCAGCTGCCTGAGGGTAGCTGAGGGTGAGGCGCCGGGTCTGGTCGGGTCAGACCCGGCGGGGAGGTGGGACGGATGGGGTTGGCCGCTCAGGGGACTCAGTGCAGGAGACTGCCCTGGAGTTCTGCGCGGAGTGCGGGGGTGAGGACGGCGCCGGCGCGGTCGACGAGGAGGGCCATCTCGTAGCCGACCAGGCCGATGTCGGAGTCCGGCGAGGCGAGTACGGCGAGGGCGGAACCGTCGCTGACGGCCATCAGGAAGAGGAAGCCGCGCTCCATCTCGACGACGGTCTGGTTGACCTCGCCGGAAGATC
>NZ_CP026498.1:5330775-5342558 GCF_002953255.1 Streptomyces sp. CB01881 | reverse complement strand
GGAACCCTTCGGACATGCACAGCAGGAGGCCGTCCGCGGAGACCACCACCGTGTGCGACACCCCGGGGGTGTTGTCCACGAAATTGGTGATCAGCCAGTTCAGGTTCTGTGCGGCCTGGCTCATCTGATTCAACTCAACGCTCCTGATGATCTGCGCCATTGCCGTCGGTACGGCCCCCGAAGCTATCGAACCCGGGTTGCTGGGCACCATGCTGATTGACCTGGCCGCCGGGGTTTCCCGGGCCGGCCGCCTGCTCCGCGCCGACCCTGCGGCCCTGCTGGATGCCGCGGCGCAGGTTGGTCAGCCGGCCGCGCACCTCCTCCGGAGCCCGGGAGACCTGGGGACCGGTCAGCGGCGACGCCTCGGCGGTCCCGGAGACCAGGTTGGCCTGCGGGGTCCGCCGGGGCAGGCCCGACATGGTGACGCCGTTGGTCGAGGGCTCGCGGACCTGCTCGGCCCGGCGCCAGCGCTCGTCGTTGGCGGACGGGCGCCACGGGGCGTCGCCCTGGCCGGGCTGGCCGGGCTGCGGGGCCTGCTGAGGCTGGGCCTGCGCCTGGGGGGCGTGCTGCTGGGCCTGGGGGGCCTGCTCCTGGATCCCCGGGGCGGTGGTCCCGGGCCGGCGCGGCTGGTACTGCTGCGGCCGGGCCTGCCCGGCCTGGCCCGGCTGGCCGTTCTCGGGGAACCAGGCCTGCTCGTTCGGCCCGAAGGCCGGCGAACCGCCCTGGGGGCCGCCGTCGGACGGACCGGTCGGCAGCGCCATCGGCTCCTGGCGGACGGGCTCCTGGCGGACCTGCTCCTGTCGCACCGGCTCCGGCCGGGCGGCCGGGTTCGGCACGTTCGGCAGGACCGGCTCGACCAGGCCGAGGCCCAGCGGGTCACGCGGGTCGATCTCGCTCGCCTCGAAGCGCGGCCGGGCGAACTGCGCGGTGCTCTCCATCGACGAGGACTCGGCCGGCGGCAGCTGGTGGGGCTGGGGCTGCGGCTGGACCTGCTGAGGCTGGTTCTGCTGCGGCGGGAGCTGCGGCCGCCGGCCCTGCTGCGGCGCGTCCGGACCGGGGCGCTGCGGACGGCGCGGACCCTGCGGGGCCTGGCCACCCGGACCCTGCGGGCCCTGCGGACCCTGGCCACCCGGACCCTGCGGGGCCTGGCCGGGCTGGCGGTGCTGCGGCAGGCCGTCCTGCGGCCGGCCCGGGCGGGCGCCCTGCGGGGCCCCCGGGCGGCCGGACTGGTCGGCCCAGCCGTGCTGCGGCTGCTCGCCGGTCCGGGCACCCGGACCGCCGTTGAACTCGCCGCCGGGGCGCGGCCGCTCCTGGCCGGGGCCGGGGCGGCGGCCGTCGGCGGGCCGACCCGGACCACCCTGCGGCGCGCCGGGCTGCTGGCCGCGGCGGGGCAGGCCACCGGGGCCGCCCTGCGACGGGCCCTGCCGGCCCGGGCCGCCCTGCGACGGGCCCTGTCGGCCCGGGGTGCGCTGCGGGAGGCCGCCCTGCTGGCCCTGCTGGCCCTGCTGGTTCTGCTGAGCGGGCTGGCCGGGCTGGCCCTGGCGTCCCTGCGGCGGGGTCTCGCGCAGCGACTGGCCGGCCTGGCGGGTCGGCAGGCCGTTGCCACCCGGGGCACCCGGACCGCCCTGACCACCGGGGCCGCCCTGGCCGAGCTGCGGACGGCCCTGCGGGGCGCCGCCCGCCGGACCCTGGCCGAGCGCGGCCGGGCCGCCGGGAGGAGCGGGCACCTGGCGCTGCTGGCGCGGCGTCGGGGCGACCCCGCGCTGCTGCTTGGCCTGGGCCGGGCCGGGACGGCCGGCGCCGCGGCGGTCGGCCGTGTTGGTGACGTCCACCGGGAGCATGACCAGCGCGGTGGTGCCGCCGGAGTCGCTGGGGCGCAGCTGGATGCGGATGCCGTGTCGCAGGGACAGGCGGCCGACCACGAAGAGGCCCATGCGGCGGGAGACCGAGACGTCCACCGTCGGCGGGTTGGCGAGGCGCTCGTTGATGTCGGCGAGGTCGTCGGGGCTGAGGCCGATGCCGGTGTCGTGGATCTCGACCAGCACCCGGCCGTCCGGCAGCGCGTGGCCGGTGACCCGGACGCGGGTCTGCGGGCTGGAGAACGAGGTGGCGTTCTCCAGCAGCTCGGCGAGCAGGTGGACGAGGTCGTTGACGACGCGGCCGGCGACCTCGGCCGACGGCACCGAGGCGAGTTCGATGCGCTCGTACTGCTCCACCTCGGAGGCGGCGGCGCGGAGCACGTCGACCAGCGGGACGGGGCGGGTCCAGCGGCGGCCCGGGTCCTCACCGGCGAGGACGAGGAGGTTTTCGCCGTTGCGGCGCATACGGGTCGCGAGGTGGTCCAGCTTGAAGAGGTTGGCCAGCTGGTCCGGGTCGGCCTCGCGGCTCTCCAGCTCGGAGATGAGCGACAGCTGGCGCTGGATGAGGCCCTGGCTGCGGCGCGACAGGTTGGTGAACATCGCGTTGATGTTGCCGCGGAGGAGGGCCTGCTCGGCGGCGAGGCGGACGGCCTCGCTGTGCACCATGTCGAAGGCGTGGGCCACGTGGCCGATCTCGTCGGTGGAGTCGACGGCGACGGGCTCGACGGTGACGTCGACGTCGTGCGGGTCGCTCTCGGAGAGCGTCTTGACCAGCTCGGGCAGGCGCCGCTCGGCGACGTCCTCGGCCGCGGCCTGCAGACGGGTCAGCGAGCGCACCATCGAGCGGGCGATGACGGCGGCGCCACCGAGGGCGACGAGCAGCACCAGCGCGACGGCGGCACCGATGATCAGGGCTTCGGTGTCGGTCTGGGACTGGAGGTCCTGGGCCTTACCGTCGAGGTCCTCGATCAGCTTGCCCTCGATCCGGCGCTCGGCCGTGATCTTGGCGCTGATCTTCTCGTACCAGTCCTTGTAGCTGACCGGCTCGGTCTGGTGGATACCGCTCTGCTGGAGGATCGAGCGCGAGTAGCGGTCGCCCTCGGCGACCACCGAGTTGTAGCTGAGCTGGCCGCGCAGGTTGTCCAGGTCGTGCGAGGTGTAGATGTTGTTGAAGCTGGTCAGCGCGTTGTCGTAGGACGTGCGCAGGCGGATGCCGAAGGACTCGTCGCTCAGGCTGAGGTCGGGCTTCGGGTTGGCGAGCGCGGCGCTGATCAGCGCACGCTGCTGCGAGGTGGCGTTCTTGGCCAGCGAGAACTGCTGGAGCGCGCGGGTGGCGCGGACCAGGTCCTTGTTGTTGGACGCGAGGGCGATGTCCTGGGAGATCGACAGCAGGTCTCGGATGATCACGTCGTAGGCGGTGATCGTGGCCTGGATGTTCTGGTTGTTCTGGTACGGGTTGCCGCGGGCGTCCGAGATCGAGTTCAGGTCGCGGCGGATCTGGAAGAGCAGCGCCTTGCCGCCGGACAGTTCGAGGTTCTCGAACTTGTCGGAGGACGCGGTGAAGGTGCGGTTCAGGTCGTCGGTGATCTTGCGGGCGCTGACGATGTCGTCGTCGAGCGGCTTCTGCGGGTCCGCGGTGATCGGGCCGGCGCTGATGTCCCGCTCGTTCTGGAGGGCGTCGGCGAGGTTGGTCGCCTTCTTGGCCAGGTCGGAGAGGTTGGCCATCTGGGCCAGCTGCTGCGAGGCCTCGAGCGAGGTCTGGATGCGCAGGCCACCGAGGACGAGCGCGACCAGCACGGGGAGCGCGAGCAGGGCGATCAGGCGGGTACGGATCCGCCAGTTGCGCATCGCCAGCCGGCTCATACCGGTGGCGCGCCGCCGGGTGAGGGTCGTGCGGAGCTTGTCCCGGGTGGACTTCCGGTCCTGTTGGCCGTCGTCCTCCGGGCGGCCGCCCGCATCGAGTGTCGGCTGGCCCGGCCCGCCGGGCGCCGCCGCTTGCTGCGGGGTTGCCACAGGCTCACGCGACTCCGGGTCACCCGCGGCGCCGCTACCCCTTTTGAAACGTCCCTGCACTGGCGTCGCAACCTCTGGACCGGGCGTCCCGCCGCGTCGCCACGGCCTGGACGGTGTCGAGTTTCCATCCGCACCCCGGCCGGTCCGGGAGAGCGGGTCACCGGGGTGGACTACTCCCTACCCACGGTCCGTGGCATTCCAGCACAGCCGGGGAATCCCAACAAGGGCCGCCTGGGTGCACCCGGCGGCGCTACGGACCGCGCGCGCGATTTCACTGACTGTGCGGTAACCGGACCGGAATACCGCCTTTTTCGGACACTCGCCGGATACATGCCAAGCCGACCCGAGATCAACTGGACGAGCAGACCATCCGGAATGCCCGATATATCCGCTATGCCGGTAAAACCTGATGCGGCGATATGTCGGATATAAGAGAATTGCTTGTCAATTTGTGAGCAAAATCACAGGCCAATGTGTAGCTTTGGTCACGGTCCCTGTGGAAAGAGATCCGTAACCTGGCTGCATCCGGAGCACGGCCCCGATCAGCCTGCCCAGAATCTCCCCGAATCACTCAGGCCGGCTCCGGTTCACCCCGCGGCGCCGTCCACAACCCCGAGGTGCTGACGAGATGTCCCAGGCGAACAAGGCCGCCACCGAGTCCACGTCCACCAGCCGTTCCACGGCGAACCCGCGCCGGACGACGCTGGCGTCGGTCGAGGACTTCAGCAAGATCCCGGGCGCCCGCAGGTCCGAGGACGTGGTGACCTACGCCACCGAGCTGCCCACCAACACGGCCAACCCGCGCCGCACCCAGCTGATGGTCGCCCCGGTCGCCGCCGTCCCGCAGGGCTGAGCCCTCCCGCGCCCGCCGAGCCGTTCCGCGCCCGCCGGGCCGGCCCGCGCTCCGCAGAGGGCGCCGGGGCCGCCCCCACCAGGCGGCCCCGGCGCCCTCTGTCGTTCCCGGACCCCGCCCCCGTGCCGGCCGGCGTGCGCCCGAGACGGGCGCAACCCCGCTGAACAGGGGCAAAGCGGCCGCCGGGGGGCCCGCGCGATAGCCTGGTTGACGATTGAGCGGGGCCGGGCCCGAGTGCGCGGCGCCCACCAGCGCCCGGGCGCGCCCCGGGCGGCCGACGAAGCGAGGGGTAGCCCAGCCGTGCGCATTGCCAGGTTTTCCGTCCGGGAAGGAAGCCCTGCCGCCGGCAGCGTCTCCTTCGGAGTGGTCGAGGGCGACCCGGCCCAGCCCGAGTCTCTGGTCGTCCACGCCCTGGCCGGCCACCCGTTCGGGCAGCCCCAGCCCACCGGTGAGAGCTACCGGTTCCAGGACGTCCGGCTGCTCAGCCCGATGCTGCCCAACAAGATCGTCGCGGTCGGCCGCAACTACGCGGCCCACGCGGCCGAACTGGGCAACGCCGTCCCGGACGTTCCGCTCACCTTCTTCAAGCCGTCCACCTCGGTGATCGGCCCGACCGAGTCGATCGCCTACCCGCCGTTCTCCTCCGACGTCCACCACGAGGCCGAACTGGCCGTGGTGATCGGCCGGATGTGCCGCGAGGTCCCGCTGGACCGGGTGCCCGAGGTGATCCTCGGCTACACCTGCGCCAACGACGTCACCGCGCGCGACGTCCAGCAGCGCGAGGGCCAGTGGGCCCGGGCCAAGGGCTTCGACACCGCCTGCCCGCTCGGCCCGTGGATCGAGACCGACCTCGACCCGGCCGACATCGCGGTCACCTGCACGGTCAACGGCGAGCTGAGGCAGGCCGGCCGCACCTCCCTGATGATCCGCTCGGTCGCCGAGCTGATCGTCCACATCTCCGAGGCCATGACGCTGCTGCCCGGCGACGTCATCCTCACCGGCACACCCGCTGGGGTGGGCCCCCTCAACGTCGGCGACGAGGTCGCCGTCTCCATCGAAGGCATCGGCACTCTCACCAACAAGGTGATCAAGCGTGGCTAATGAAATGCTCAGCGGCTCCACCGCGGGCAACCCGTCCGTCCGGGTTCGCTTCTGTCCGTCCCCGACCGGGAACCCGCACGTGGGCCTGGTCCGGACGGCCCTGTTCAACTGGGCCTTCGCCCGCCACAACGGCGGCACGATGGTCTTCCGGATCGAGGACACGGACTCCGCCCGCGACTCCGAGGAGTCGTACAACCAGCTGCTCGACGCCATGCGCTGGCTCGGGTTCGACTGGGACGAGGGCCCGGAGGTCGGCGGCCCGCACGAGCCGTACCGCCAGTCGCAGCGGATGGACATCTACGCCGATGTCGCCCGGCGCCTGCACGAGGCCGGTCACGCCTACTACTGCTACTGCTCCACCGAGGAGCTGGACGCCCGCCGCGAGGCCGCCCGCGCGGCCGGCAAGCCCTCCGGCTACGACGGCCACTGCCGGGAGCTGACGGACGACCAGGTCGCCGTCTACAAGCTGGAGAAGCGCGAGCCGATCCTGCGCTTCCGGATGCCCGACCGGACCATCGCCTTCGACGACCTGGTGCGCGGCACGCTCAGCTTCGAGCCGGAGAACGTGCCCGACTACGGCATCGTCCGGGCCAACGGCGCGCCGCTCTACACCCTGGTCAACCCGGTGGACGACGCCCTGATGGGCATCACCCACGTGCTCCGCGGTGAGGACCTGCTCTCCTCGACCCCGCGCCAGATCGCGCTCTACGCGGCGCTCGCCGAGATCGGCGTCGGCGACGGGACCACCCCGCACTTCGGCCACCTGCCGTACGTGATGGGCGAGGGCAACAAGAAGCTCTCCAAGCGCGACCCGCAGGCCTCGCTCAACCTGTACCGCGAGCGCGGCTTCATCCCCGAGGGCCTGCTCAACTACCTGTCGCTGCTCGGCTGGTCGCTCTCCGCGGACGACGACATCTTCAGCGTGGAGCAGCTGGTCGCGGCGTTCGACATCGCCGACGTCAACGCCAACCCGGCCCGCTTCGACCTCAAGAAGTGCGAGCACATCAACGCCGAGCACCTGCGCAAGCTGGCCCCGGAGGACTTCGTCCGGCGCCTGGTGCCGTACCTGCAGGCCCCCGGCCTGCTGCCGGCCGAGCCGACCGCCGAGCAGCTGGAGCTGCTGGCCAAGGTGGCGCCGCTCACCCAGGAGCGGATGGTCGTGCTGAGCGAGATCGTGAACATGGCCGGCTTCCTCTTCGTCGACCCGGCCGACTTCACGCTCGACCCGGACGACGCGGCCAAGGTCCTGACCGCGGACGCCCGCCCGGTGCTGGAGGCCAGCATCAAGGCGCTGGAGGCGCTGGAGGACTTCTCCCCGGAGCCGATCCAGGCCGCGCTGCGCGAGGCCCTGGTGGACGGCCTGGGCATCAAGCCCAAGTTCGCCTTCACGCCGCTGCGGGTGGCCGTCACCGGCCGCAGGGTCTCCCCGCCGCTGTTCGAGTCGATGGAGCTGCTCGGACGCCCCGAGACACTGCGCCGGCTGACCTCCGCGCTGGCCGCCGTCCCGGCTGCCTGAGCCCCGCGCGGGCGGCTGCGGGCCCGGTTCCGACCTGGCCCGCAGCCGCCCCGGCCACGGCCTGGGGTTATCGATTTTGGAGCCAGGGCCGACGTCGGGTAATGTTCTTTCTGCGCCGCCCGGGAGGGAACGGACGAGGGAGCGAAAGCCCCCCGGCCGGGACCGAACGAGAGGCGCAACGCCTGAGAAGATCCCGACGAGGGTTCAACTCTGGTGGGGTATGGTGTAATTGGCAGCACGAGTGATTCTGGTTCATTTAGTCTAGGTTCGAGTCCTGGTACCCCAGCGCAGTACCGCAGTAACAGCAGTATCGCAGGACAAATGAAGATCAAGCCCCCGTTGTGTAGCGGCCTAGCACGCTGCCCTCTCACGGCAGTAGCGCCGGTTCGAATCCGGTCGGGGGTACTGTGATCCCGCAAGGGATTGCACCGATCCCGCAAGGGATCACCTGGAAAGCCCCCGTTGTGTAGCGGCCTAGCACGCTGCCCTCTCACGGCAGTAGCGCCGGTTCGAATCCGGTCGGGGGTACTGATCCCGCAAGGGATCGCCAGGAAGCCCCCGTTGTGTAGCGGCCTAGCACGCTGCCCTCTCACGGCAGTAGCGCCGGTTCGAATCCGGTCGGGGGTACCAGAGCACGAAGCCGATGGGCTCGCCCCATCGGCCGATTGCTTTGTTGGGGTATGGTGTAATTGGCAGCACGAGTGATTCTGGTTCATTTAGTCTAGGTTCGAGTCCTGGTACCCCAGCCAGATAGAGAACGAAGCCCCGGCCCCCGGGGCTTTCTGCATTTCCGGGCACATTCCCGGAGCATTCCCCGCGCCTTGCCGAAAGGGCCCCGCACACCGGAGTGTGCGGGGCCCTTTTCCGTGGGGGCGCCGGTGGGGGAGTCCGGCGGATTTGGTCAGCCGCGGCGCAGGGCCTCGGTGAGGCGGTTGGCGGCCTCGATGATGGCCTGGGCGTGCAGCCGGCCGGGGTGACGGGTCAGGCGCTCGATCGGGCCGGAGACGGAGACGGCGGCCACCACGCGGTTGGAGGGGCCGCGCACGGGCGCGGAGACGGACGCCACGCCCGGCTCGCGCTCGCCGATCGACTGGGCCCAGCCACGGCGCCGGACGCCGCTCAGGGCGGTGGCGGTGAAGCGGGCGCCCTGGAGGCCGCGGTGGAGCCGCTCGGGCTCCTCCCAGGCCAGCAGGACCTGGGCGGCCGAGCCGGCCTTCATCGGCAGGGTGCTGCCGACCGGGACGGTGTCCCGCAGACCGGAGAGCCGCTCGGCGGCGGCTACGCAGATCCGCATCTCGCCCTGCCGGCGGTAGAGCTGTGCGCTCTCGCCGGTGACGTCGCGCAGGTGGGTCAGGACCGGGCCCGCGGTGGCGAGCAGCCGGTCCTCGCCCGCCGCGGCGGAGAGTTCGGAGAGACGGGGGCC
Source organism: Streptomyces sp. CB01881 (assembly GCF_002953255.1). Taxonomy (GTDB): domain Bacteria; phylum Actinomycetota; class Actinomycetes; order Streptomycetales; family Streptomycetaceae; genus Kitasatospora. Next base: position 5,333,793 of record NZ_CP026498.1, on the reverse strand, counting down.
GAGGATGAACCGGCCCTGCATGTCCCTGGTGACGAGTCGGTGGTGTTCGAGTGCGACGGCGAGTCTGTGGGCCGTGGGGCGCGCCAGACCGGTGGCGGCGACCAGCCCCGCCAACGTGGCGGGGCCCGACTCCAGTGCGCTCAGCACCAGAGCGGCCTTGTCGAGAACGCCGACGCCGCTAGAGTTGTCCATGCCCTAAGACTGCAGTCTCATTCCGCGAGACGCAAGTTCAATCTTCCGCGAAAAGCGCCACTCTGGATGCAGCAGCCCGGGAGACATCCAGGATGCGGCCCCCACTAGGTGTCCGCATCGTGGACACCGATCCGGAGTGCAGGTCGCGCGACGCGAGCCTCACAGGGCGGCGAACGCACTGACCTCGACGACACGAGAAGGCCGGCAACGCGGCCGGCTGGAGGGAATCCGATGGGACGGACACTCGCAGAGAAGGTCTGGGACGACCACGTCGTGCGGCGCGCGGAGGGCGAGCCCGACCTGCTCTTCATCGACCTGCACCTGCTCCACGAGGTGACCAGCCCGCAGGCCTTCGACGGCCTCCGGCTGGCCGGGCGCAAGGTCCGCCGGACCGATCTGACGATCGCCACCGAGGACCACAACACCCCCACCCTGGACATCGACAAGCCCATCGCGGACCCCGTGTCCCGGGTGCAGCTGGAGACGCTGCGCCGCAACGCCGCCGAGTTCGGCGTCCGGATCCACTCGCTCGGCGACGTCGAGCAGGGCGTCGTGCACGTGGTCGGCCCGCAGCTGGGCCTGACCCAGCCCGGCACCACCGTTGTCTGCGGCGACTCCCACACCTCCACCCACGGCGCGTTCGGCGCCCTGGCGTTCGGCATCGGCACCAGCCAGGTCGAGCACGTACTGGCCACCCAGACGCTCCCGCTGGCGCCGTTCAGGACCATGGCGATCACCGTCGAGGGCGAACTGCCCGAAGGCGTCACCGCCAAGGACCTGATCCTGGCGATCATCACCAGGATCGGCACCGGCGGCGGCCAGGGCTACGTCCTGGAGTACCGCGGCTCCGCGATCCGCAGCCTCTCCATGGAGGCCCGGATGACCATCTGCAACATGTCGATCGAGGCGGGCGCCCGGGCCGGCATGATCGCCCCGGACCAGACCACCTTCGACTACCTGGAGGGCCGCCCGCACGCGCCCGAGGGCGAGGACTGGGACGCCGCGGTCGCGTACTGGAAGACCCTGGTCACCGACGAGGACGCGGTCTTCGACCACGAGATCTTCATCGACGCGAGCGAGCTGACCCCCTTCGTCACCTGGGGCACCAATCCCGGCCAGGGCGCCCCGCTCGGCGCGAACGTGCCGGACCCGGCCTCCTTCGCCGACCCGCAGGAGCGGACCGCCGCCGAGAACGCACTGAAGTACATGGGCCTGGAGGCCGGCACCCCGCTGCGCGAGGTGAAGGTCGACGCCGTCTTCGTCGGCTCCTGCACCAACGGCCGGATCGAGGACCTGCGGGCCGCCGCGGCCATCCTGGAGGGCCGCTCCGTCGCCGAGGGCGTGCGGATGCTGGTCGTCCCCGGCTCGGTGCGGGTCGCCCTGCAGGCCGTCGAGGAGGGCCTGGACAAGGTGTTCACCGCCGCCGGTGCCGAGTGGCGCCACGCGGGCTGCTCGATGTGCCTGGGCATGAACCCCGACCAGCTGGCCCCCGGCGAGCGCTGCGCCTCCACCTCGAACCGCAACTTCGAGGGCCGCCAGGGCAAGGGCGGCCGCACCCACCTGGTGTCGCCGCAGGTCGCCGCCGCCACCGCCGTCCTGGGCCGGCTGGCCGCGCCCGCCGACCTCTCGTCCAACGTCGCCGTGGAGGCCTGAGCAGCATGGAGAAGTTCACCACTCACACCGGCCGGGCCGTCCCGCTGCGCCGCAGCAACGTCGACACCGACCAGATCATCCCGGCCCACTGGCTCAAGAAGGTCACCCGTTCCGGTTTCGAGGACGGGCTGTTCGAGGCCTGGCGCAAGGACGAGTCGTTCATCCTCAACCAGCCCGAGCGCCAGGGTGCGACCGTCCTGGTGGCCGGCCCCGAGTTCGGCACCGGCTCCTCCCGGGAGCACGCGGTCTGGGCGCTGCAGAACTACGGTTTCCACGCCGTGATCTCGTCCCGGTTCGCCGACATCTTCCGCGGCAACTCGCTGAAGAACGGCCTGCTCACCGTCGTCCTGCCGCAGGAGACCGTGGAGCGGCTCTGGGCGCTCACCGAGGCCGACCCGACTACGGAGATCACCGTCGACCTGGAGGCCCGCGAGGTGCGCGCCGAAGGCGTCACCGCCTCCTTCGAGCTGGACGACAACGTGCGTTGGCGGCTGCTGAACGGCCTGGACGACATCAGCATCACCCTGCAGAACGAGGGTGACATCGCGGCCTTCGAGGCGACCCGGCCGGCGTTCAAGCCGCGCACTCTTCCGGTCGCCTGAGAAGCCCTTCAGAACAAGCATTCTGACGATCCGCCGGATGGCCCGTCTCCCCCTTCGGGGGGGCGGGCCATCCGCCGTTCTGGAGGCGGAGTTCACCCCCCTGCCCGGCCCCCGATTGCCCATTTGGCAATGGAGCAGAGGGCCCCCGGCAAGCACAACTGCGGGTAGATGGCACAATCAGTACATGCACCGGCACCATGAACCTCCGTACGCGGGCGGCGAACCCGCGTCACCGGAGTCCACGGGCCGGGGATCCGAACGCCGAATTGACGATCGGCCGGACGCCGCCACCTCACCTGCTGAGGGGCTGGACGACCCGGAAGTCGCAGCGCTCTACGCGCTTGTGGCCGAGCGGTTGAAGCAAGCTCACGCCCGCGTGCATGCGCTGAACGTGTCTGCCGATGCAAAGACCGCTCTCACCCGACAACTCCTCATCGTCACGGAGACCGCCAAGCGCGATCTTCCGGGGGCGGCAAGGCGGTTGAGTCGCTTTGTGCAGGACCTCGACGAGGGGCGCCCGCCCGTCGTCTGAGGTCGCCGATGCGCAAATCCATTGCGACAGTGATTCGCG
>NZ_CP026498.1:5287039-5330702 GCF_002953255.1 Streptomyces sp. CB01881 | reverse complement strand
GTTTCCGAAGGGGAAGACGTGAACAAGGCTCAGCTTGTCGAAGCGGTGGCCGAGCAGCTGGGCGGTCGCAAGGCTGCCGCAGAGGCCGTCGACGCAGTGCTCGACACCATGGTCCGCGCCGTTGTGGCCGGTGACCGGGTGTCGGTCACCGGTTTTGGCACCTTTGAGAAGGTGGAGCGCTCCGCGCGCTTCGCCCGCAACCCGCAGACCGGCGAGAAGGTCAAGGTCAAGAAGACCTCGGTGCCCCGCTTCCGCCCCGGCCAGGGCTTCAAGGACCTGGTCAGCGGCAGCAAGAAGCTGCCGAAGGAAGGCCCCTCGGTGAAGAAGGCCCCCAAGGGCTCCCTCACCCCGGGCAAGAGCGGTGTCGCCGCGACCCCGGCCGCCAAGCGCGCCGCCACCAAGCGTGCCGCTGCCGCCGCCGCGACCCCGGCCGCCCAAGCGTGCCGCTGCCGCCGCCGCGACCCCGGCCGCCGCCACCAAGCGTGCCGCTGCCGCCGCCGCGACCCCGGCCGCCGCGACCAAGAAGGCCGCCGCCAAGAAGACGGCGACCACCGCCGCCGCCAAGAAGACCACGGCCACCGCCGCGAAGAAGGCGACCGCCACCAAGAAGGCCACCCCGGCCGCGGCGAAGAAGACCACCGCGACCGCCGCCAAGAAGACCACGGCCGCCGCCAAGAAGACGGCGACCACCGCCGCCGCCAAGAAGACCACGGCCACCGCGGCGAAGAAGGCGACCGCCACGGCCAAGAAGACGGCTCCGGCGAAGAAGACCGCCACCCGCAAGACCACCGCGCGCAAGAGCACCGCGAAGTAGTCCGCGGACGGCCTTCCAGAGCCGTGGCGCACCTCCACCCGGGGCCCGGGCGGACGGGACCGCCACGGCTCTTCGGTTTCCGGGGCGCGGCCCGGCGGGTGCGCGCGGGCGTCAGGGCCCGGCCGGGTCCGGGAAGGTCTGCAGCGTCACGAAGACCACCCGGCGGGCCTCGCCGGTGCCCTCGGTGCGGATCCGCACCCGCTGGCCGGGACGGAGCAGCCGCAGGCCGCCCGCATCGAAGGCGGCGGCGTCGAACGGCACCGGCGTCCCGTCGTCGAGGAGCACGGAGCCGGCCCGGGTGGCGGGGTCGAAGGTGAACGCGGTGGCCTGCATGAAAGCAGCATAGCGAGCGGCACCGACAGTCCCGGCGGCGTCTCGGCCGAGTCCGGCGGGCGGCCCCGGGGCGTAGCCGAGCCGGGCCGACAGGGCGCCGGTGTGCGGGCCGACGCCGAGCGCCAGGGCCTCGCCGAGGTCGGCCCCGGTGTCGACGTCCCGGCGAACCGACTGCACGCCGTCCAGCCGTAGTTCGAGGGCGCCGCCGGCCGCGTGCCGGGCCCGTGAGCCGTCGCCGAAGGCGGGGGAGAGCGGGCTGCCGGGGGCGCAGGCGAGCAGGGTGGTGCCCAGGCCGGGGGCGTCGGCCAGGAAGGCCCGGCCGGCCGGTGGCACGGCGGCCAGCACCCGGGCCAGTTCGGCCGGGCGCAGGGCCGGCAGGTCGGCGGAGAGCACGGCCAGCGGGGCGCGCGGAGCGATCGCCAGCGCGGCCGCGGCGCCGTGCACCAGTGCGTGGTTGAGGCCGCCGCCCGGCTCGTCGCCGACCACGACGGCGCCGAGCGCGGCCAGCCGGCCCGCGGCCACGGCGTCCCGGGTGACCACCAGGACCCGGGCGACGCCGGGCGTGGCCAGCGCCGCGCCGACGGTGTCCAGGGCGAAGGAGAGTGCCAGGTCCGGGCGGTGCTCCCCGGCGAACGGGGCCAGCCGGGTCTTCGCCAGGGCGAGCGGCTTGAGCGGCAGTACCAGCGACCAGCCGGCGGTGGGTGCGGCGGGCGCGACGGGCCCGCTGGGGCGTACGGTGTCCTGGGTCATCGGCGTCATTGTGACGCCGGTCCCGGAACCCTCGCCAGGCCGTCCGAGCTGTACGGACGTGCGTTTGGTCACGCCCGCCCCGACGTGCTGGCGGGGTTGCTCGACAGGCGTTCGCGGTCGGGCGAGACTGTTCCGCGCTCCGGGCCCCGAACGGGGGCCGCGGATGGCGAGAGACTGCGGCACCCCACGTGCCGCACCGGATGAGGAGGACCTGGGGTGGCCCGCCGCTCGTACGCCAGCTTCGGCAACGCCGACTACGGCATCTGGTACCGCTTCGCGGCCGTGCTGGTGAAGCCGGTGACGACCGCGCTGGTCAAGCCCGACTGGCGGGGCTGGGAGCACCTTCCCAAGGAGGGTGGCTTCATCACCGCGGTCAACCACAACTCGATCCTCGACCCGGTGATCTACGCGCACTGGCAGTACAACAGCGGGCGGCCGCCGCGGATGCTCGGCAAGTCCTCGGTGTTCTCGGTGCCGTTCATCGGCTTCATGCTCCGCAAGACCCGCCAGATCCCGGTGTTCAGGGAGTCGACCGACGCCGCGCGGGCCTTCCGGGCCGCGGTCGACGCGGTGAACGACGGCCAGTGCGTGCAGTTCTACCCCGAGGGAACGCTCACCCGGGACCCGGACCTGTGGCCGATGACGGGCAAGACCGGCGTGGCCCGGGTCGCGCTGATGACCGGCGCGCCGGTCATCCCGGTGGCGCACTGGGGCGCGCAGGAGATCATCCCGCCGTACGGCAGAGCCACCGCGGGCAGAGGCAGAATCAACCTCTTCCCGCGGCACAAGGTGACGGTGGCGGCCGGGCCGGCCGTGGACCTGAGCAGGTACGAGGGCCAGGAGCTGACCTCGCAGGTGCTCCGGGACGCCACCGAGGACATCATGCAGGCGATCACCGTCGTGCTGGCCGGCATCCGCGGCGAGGAGCCGCCCGCCGAGCGTTACGACATGCGTACGGCGGCCCGGGACCGGGCCACGGCGGCTTCGGCCGAGCGGCATCGGGCCGCGGGCGGCAAGCGTGGCAACGGTACCGAGGAGGCCGGCAAGTGACCCGATGCGCCGTGTTCGGGACGGGTTCCTGGGGGACCGCGTTCGCGATGGTGCTGGCCGACGCCGGCTGCGAGGTGGTGCTCTGGGGGCGCCGCCAGGAGCTGGCCGACGCGATCAACACCACCCACGTCAACCCGGACTACCTGCCGGGCGTGGAGCTGCCGGCCTCGGTCCGGGCCACCACCGACGCCGCCGAGGCGCTGGCCGGCGCCGACTTCGCGGTGCTGGTGGTCCCCTCGCAGACGCTGCGCGAGAACCTCGCCGCCTGGGCCCCCCTGATCGAGCCGCAGACCGTGCTGGTCAGCCTGATGAAGGGCATCGAGCTCGGCACCGCCAAGCGGATGAGCGAGGTCATCGAGGAGGTCACCAAGGTCGGCCCGGAGCGCGTCGCGGTGGTCAGCGGCCCCAACCTGGCCCGTGAGATCGCCAACCGGCAGCCCGCCGCGAGCGTGGTGGCCTGCACCGACGAGGCCGTCGCCAAGCGGCTCCAGGCCGCCTGCCACACCCCGTACTTCCGTCCGTACACCAACACCGACGTGATCGGCTGCGAGCTGGGCGGCGCGGTGAAGAACGTGATCGGCCTGGCGGTCGGCATGGCCAACGGCATGGGGCTCGGCGACAACACCAAGGCGACGCTGATCACCCGCGGGCTGGCCGAGACCACCCGGCTGGGGACCGCCCTCGGCGCCGACCCGCACACCTTCGCCGGGCTCGCCGGGATGGGCGACCTGGTGGCCACCTGCTCCTCGCCGCTGTCGCGCAACAACACCTTCGGCACCAACCTGGGCCGCGGGATGTCGCTGGCCGAGACCATCGCGGCCACCCGGCAGACCGCTGAGGGCGTGAAGTCCTGCGAGTCGGTGCTCGACCTGGCCCGGCGCAGCGGCGTCGACATGCCGATCGTCGAGGCGGTGGTGGACGTGGTGCACAACGGGCGCCCCACCCAGGAGGCGTTGCAGACCCTGATGTCCCGCTCGGCCAAGGCGGAACGCCGCTGAGCCGGCCCGGTGCCGTCGGCACCGCGCCGACGGCACCGGGCGGGTACAGACCGGGTGGCTGACTTTCCGGAAACGCCCCGCACGGTACTCTCAAACGCGATATGAGCATCGAACAGACCTCCCAGAACCCGTCCGCGAAGCCGCGCGTAGCGATCGTCTTCGGTGGCCGCAGCTCCGAGCACGGCGTCTCGGTCGTCACCGCGGGCAGTGTGCTCAGGGCGATCGACCGCGAGAAGTACGACGTGCTGCCGATCGGCATCACCCAGGAGGGCCGCTGGGCCCTGGTCGGCGACGAGCCGGCCCGGATGTCCATCACCGACGGCCGGATGCCCGACGTGGCGCAGGTGGCCGAGGCCGTCGACGGCCAGGTCGCGCTGCCGGTCGCGCCGGGCCACCGCGAGGTGGTCCTCAGCGAGCCGGGGGCCACTCCCAAGGCGCTCGGCGAGGTCGACGTGGTCTTCCCGCTGCTGCACGGCCCCTGGGGCGAGGACGGCACCCTCCAGGGCCTGCTGGAGCTCTCCGGCGTGCCGTACGTCGGCAACGGCGTGCTCTCCAGCGCGGTCGGCATGGACAAGGAGTTCACCAAGCGGATCCTGGCCTCGCACGGCCTGGGCGTCGGCCGGTACACCATCGTCCGCCCGCGCGAGTGGGAGACCGAGGCCGGCCGGGCCGCCGTCCGCGAGCGGGCCGCCGGGCTGGGCCTGCCGCTCTTCGTCAAGCCGTGCCGGGCCGGTTCCAGCATGGGCATCACCAAGGTGAAGGACCTCGCCGCGCTCGACGCCGCGATCGAGGAGGCCCGCCGCCACGACCCCAAGCTGATCATCGAGGCCGGGGTCGCCGGCCGCGAGATCGAGTGCGGGGTGCTGGAGTTCGAGGACGGCCCGCGGGCCAGCGTGCCGGCCGAGGTGCTGGTCGGCGGCGACTACGAGTTCTACGACTTCGAGGCCAAGTACATCGACTCCTCCGAGGTCCGCGTCCCCGCGGAGCTCACCGAGGCGGAGACCGCCGAGATCCGCCGCCAGGCGGTCGAGGCCTTCGAGGCGCTCGGCTGCGAGGGCCTCGCCCGGGTCGACTTCTTCCTGCTGGACGACGGCAGCTGGATCATCAACGAGATCAACACCATGCCCGGCTTCACCCCGATCTCGGCCTACCCGAAGATGTGGGAGGCCACCGGGCTGTCGTACCCGGAGCTGATCGACCGGCTGCTCCAGGCGGCGCTGCGCCGCTCGACCGGCCTGCGGTAACCGCGCGCACGGACGGACGAAGGGCGGGCCGGGAAGCTCCCGGCCCGCCCTTCGCGCGGTCGTACCGCTGGTCCCGCCGTTCGTACCGCTACGGGATGTTGGCCTTCACCAGGTCGGAGAGGGCGGAGACCGGGTCCAGCGGGTTGGTGAAGGCGCCGCTGGGCACGGTGATCTCGACGTAGGCCTTGCGCATCGTCGAGGTGAACCGGTAGCCGCCGTCGTCCAGCTTCTGCTGCCACCAGGTGACGTCGTTGACGGTGGGGGACAGGTCGCCGGCGGCGGGGCCGTTCAGCTCCTCCGGGCGGTCCACGCCGCAGCGCAGCACGGTGCGCGGCGAGCTGGCCCACGCGGCCACGTACGGGGAGGCCGGCGTCGGGTCCTTGCGGGCGTGGCCGAGCAGCTCCTGCGGCAGTGCGGCGGCCAGCGCCCGGCAGTACCCGGCCGCCTTGGGGGCCGGCTCGGGCACCTCGATCTTCGCGGGCGCGCTCCAGCTGCCGAGCAGCACCACCACGGTGCAGGTCAGCGCAAGCGGCAGTGCCAGCCACCGGACCGGGGCCGGCAGTGCCGCCAGGAAGCGGGGGACGCGGAGTTCTCGGGCCACCCGCCGATGGTAGCCGGGCCTTACAGGTGGACCACCGGACAGGTGAGGGTCCGGGTGATGCCCTCGACCTGCTGGACCTTGGCCACGACCAGGCGGCCGAGGTCGTCCACGGTCGAGGCCTCCGCCCGCACGATCACGTCGTACGGGCCGGTGACGTCCTCGGCCTGGAGGACACCGGGGATCTTGGAGATGGCATCGGCCACGGCGGTGGCCTTGCCGACCTCGGTCTGGATCAGGATGTATGCCTGTACCACGGGGGGACCTCCCGGCGGCTGGGTACGGGGACTGCCGCCGTGATCGCCCGGTCAGGCGTCGGGGGTGGGAGCGGGCTCACCGGCAGACTGATCACCACGCTACCGCGCAGCGGGCCGGGGAGGGGAGACCTCTGCACCCGTGGAGGGCGTACGCTGCGCGCGGGGGTGCGCGGACAACGAGTTCTGATGGAAACGCGAGAGGACGGCAGATGCAGGGGACCGTGGGCGAGCTCGGCGAGTTCGGCCTCATCAGGGAGCTGACCGCCCGGGTGCCGCTCACCGAAGCGGTCGACCTCGGCCCGGGCGACGACGCCGCCGTGGTGAAGGCGCCGGACGGCCGGGTGGTGGCGACCACGGACGTGCTGATCGAGAACCGGCACTTCCGCCGGGACTGGTCGACCGCCTACGACGTGGGCCGCAAGGCCGCCGCCCAGAACCTCGCCGACGTCGCCGCGATGGGCGCGGTGCCGACCGCGATACTGCTCGGCCTCGTCGCCCCCGCCGACCTGCCGACCACCTGGGCCACCGAGCTGATGGACGGGCTGCGCGACGAGTGCCAGGTGGCCGGTGCGACGGTGGTCGGCGGCGACGTGGTGCGCGGCGACGTCATCACGCTGGCCATCACGGCGCTCGGGGACCTTCAGGGGCGCGCGCCGGTGACGCGCGCCGGGGCCCAGGTGGGCGACGTGGTCGCGGTCACCGGCTGGCTCGGCTGGTCCGCCGCCGGGCTGACCGTGCTCCAGCGCGGCTTCCGCTCGCCGCGCGCCTTCGTCGAGGCGCACCGCCGGCCCGAGCCGCCGTACCACGCGGGCCCGGCGGCCTCCGAGTTGGGCGCCACAGCGATGGTCGACGTGAGCGACGGGCTGGTGGCCGACCTCGGCCACGTCGCCCGGGCCAGCGGCGTGGACATCGACCTGCGTGCCGCCGACTTCGACGTCCCGGCCCAGATGGCCGACATCGGCCAGGCGGTCGGGGTGGACCCGCTGGTCTGGGTGCTCTCCGGCGGCGAGGACCACGCGATCGTCGCCACCTTCCCGCGCGGGGTCCAACTCCCCGCCCGCTGGCGCGTGGTGGGTGAGGTCACGGCCCGCGCCCGGGCGGCCCGCGGCGGCCGGGTGACGGTGGACGGGCAGGCCTGGGACCGGGTCGGCGGCTGGGACCACTTCGCCGAGTGACCGGCGCGGCCGGGCGGCCGCACCCGGCGGGCGGCGGCGTACGGACGGCGCGCGGCGCTCCGGCGAGCAGCACGGGCCCGGGCGGGAGGACGGCGTAGGCTTGCGCCGAACCGATCCCGCCCGCCCGTCCGGCGCGGGTGGTCTGAACCACTGCAGAGCGGGAGAGCCCACCCACCATGCGCATCGGTGTTCTGACCAGCGGCGGCGACTGCCCCGGCCTCAACGCGGTGATCCGTTCGGTGGTGCACCGGGGCACGGACGTCCACGGCGACGAGATCGTCGGCATCGAGGACGGCTTCCTCGGCCTGATCGAGGGCCGCGCCCGGCCGATCTCGCACGACGACGTCACCGGTCTGCTGACCCTCGGCGGCACCATCCTCGGCTCGGCCCGGGTCAAGCGCGAGCGGATCGCCTGGGCCGTGGAGAATGCGCAGACCCTCGCCCGGGACATCGGCATCGACGCGCTGATCGCGATCGGCGGCGAGGGCACGCTGACCGCGGCCAGGATGTTCAGCGACGCCGGGCTGCCGGTGGTCGGGGTCCCGAAGACCATCGACAACGACATCGACGCCACCGACGTCACCTTCGGCTTCGACACCGCGGTGCACGTCGCCACCGAGGCGATCGACCGGCTGAAGACCACCGCCGAGTCCCACCAGCGCGTGATGGTGGTGGAGTTGATGGGCCGGCACACCGGCTGGATCACCCTCACCGCAGGCATGGCGGGCGGCGCCCACGGCATCCTGATCCCGGAGAAGCCGTTCGACATCGAGGCGGTGGCCCGGATGGTCGAGGACCGGTTCTCCCGCGGCAAGAAGTTCGCCATCATCGCCGTCGCCGAGGGCGCCGCCCCGCTGCCCGGCACCCTGCGCTTCGACCACGGCGACGTCGACCAGTTCGGCCACCAGACCTTCGGCGGGATCGGCAACCGGCTCGCCCACGAGCTGGAGAACCTGCTCGGCAAGGAGGCGCGGCCGGTCATCCTCGGCCACACCCAGCGCGGCGGCACCCCCACCGCCCGCGACCGGGTGCTCGCCTCCCGGTTCGGCTGGCACGCGGTGGAGGCCGTCCACGAGGGCGCGTTCGGCCACTTCACCGCGCTGCGCCGCAACGACATCGCGCTGGTGCCGATCGCCGAGGCGGTCACCCGGCTCAAGACCGTGCCGCCGGACCGCTGGGCGGAATCGGAGGCCGTGCTCTGAGCGGTCGGGGGTAGGTTGACCTCATGTCCCTCCCGTCGCCCGCCCCCGCCCCCGGTGGCCGCGCTCCGCTCGGCCCCTCCGAAGTCCCTCCCCGTGTGGCACCTCCCCGCGTCCTCACCGTCGCCGGCTCCGACTCCGGCGGCGGCGCCGGGATCCAGGCCGACCTGAAGGCGATGCTCGCCCTCGGCGTCCACGGCATGAGCGTGATCACCGCCGTCACCGCGCAGAACTCGCTCGGCGTCCAGGGGTACTGGGAGCTGCCGGCCGAGGCGGTCCGGGCCCAGTTCCGCAGCGTGGTGGACGACATCGGCGTCCAGGCCGTGAAGACCGGCATGCTCGCCTCGATCGAGCTGGTCGAGACCGTCTCCGGACTGCTGGCCGGGGTGGACGCCCCGGTGGTGGTCGACCCGGTCGGCGTCTCCAAGCACGGCGACGCGTTGCTGGCCGCCGAGGCCGTCGCCACCGTCCGGGAGCGGCTGCTGCCGGTCGCCACCCTCGCCACGCCCAACCTGCACGAGGTGACGCAGCTCACCGGCCGCACCGTCGAGCACGAGGGCCAGATGCTGGACGCGGCCAAGGCGCTGCTCGACCTCGGGCCGCGCTGGGTGCTGGTCAAGGGCGGGCACCTGGAGGGCGAGGCCGCCGACCTGCTCTACGGCGGGGCGGGTGAGGAGTACTGGTACCGCGCCCCCCGCTACGACAACCGGCACACCCACGGCACCGGCTGCACGCTGGCCAGCTCGATCGCCGCCGGGCTGGCCAAGGGCGAGCCGCTGCCCGAGGCGGTGGCCTCGGCCAAGGAGTACATCACCGGCGCGATCGCCGGCGGCTTCGCGCTGGGCGCCGGCATCGGCCCGGTCGACCACGCCTGGCGCTGGCGCTGAAACGTCCGAAGGGCGGGCCCGGAGGCCCGCCCTTCGGCAGAGGTCGGCAGGTTTGCCGGAGAGACAGAAAGCCGGTCCATCCGAGGATGGACCGGCTCACTGGAGGACCGGCATACCGGTCTGCGCGTCAGCGCGAGACCTTACCGGCCTTGATGCACGAGGTGCAGACGTTGAGCCGCTTCGGCGTCCGCCCAATCACAGCGCGCACCGTCTGGATGTTGGGGTTCCAACGACGGGGGGTACGGCGGTGAGAGTGGGAGATGCTGTTGCCGAAGCCCGGCCCCTTGCCGCAGACGTCGCAGTTGGCAGCCACAGGAGTCACTCCAAGACTTCAGATCATTTACGTTCGAAACCCCGCCGACCCACCGGAGCACTCACGTGAACCAGACCGGACCAAGGGGGTGAGCCTGGACTGTTCCAGGCAACCGGAAGAGCATACAACGCTTGCTTCCGTTCAACGAAACTACCACGACCGCGCAGGTGATCGCTGCGCCCGCTGCCCCCGGCACCCGCCCCCGGCCCCCGATAACCTGCCGGTATCACCCCTTGCCGCTGCCCTGAATGTGTTGCTGCCCCTCAGGCCATCGCGGCGTCCCATCCGGAGGAGACCTGGTGCTGCACACGCTCGACGCCCCGGCCGTGCGCAGCTGGTGCCAGCTGGCCCTGCGTGCGCTCGGCCAGGCCCGCGAGGAGATCGACGCACTCAACGTCTACCCCGTCCCGGACGGCGACACCGGCACCAACCTCTACCTGACCGTGGAGTCGGCCGCCGCCGCCGTGGAGAGCCGCTTCGCCGACCCCGCCGCCGGCCCGCCGCCCGGCCTCGCCGAGGCGGTCCGGGAGATGGCCCGCGGCGCGCTGATCGGCGCGCGCGGCAACTCCGGGGTGATCCTCGCCCAGTGGCTGCGCGGCACCGCCGAGAAGCTGGCCGAGGGCGGCGGCGCGGACCAGCTGCGGGCCGCCCTCCAGCGGGCCGCCGACTCCGCCTACCAGGCCGTCGCCGAGCCGGTCGAGGGGACGCTGCTGACCGTCGCCCGGGTTGCCGCCAGGGAGGCCGTCCGGGCCGGGGACGGCCTCGGCCAGGTCGCCGAGACCGCCTACCGGGCCGCCCGGGACGCGCTGCGGCACACCCCCGAGCAGCTCTCCGTCCTGGCCGAGGCCGGGGTGGTGGACGCCGGCGGCCGCGGCCTGGTCGCCGTCCTGGGCGCCCTCGCCGACGCCGTCGCGGGCCACCAGCCGATGGGCCCGGTCGCGCTGCGCGGGGAAGTCCGGCTCGCGGAGCGCTGCCTGAGCCACGTCCGGCCGCCCGGCCCCGGCCACCCCGCCTTCGAGGTGATCTACCTGTTGGACGCCCCCGACACGGCCCTGCCCGCGCTGCGCGAGCGGCTCGCCGCGCTCGGCGACTCGCTGGTGGTCGGCGGCGGCGACGGCCTCTGGAACGTCCACGTGCACGTGGACGACGCGGGCGCCGCCGTCGAGGCCGGGGTGGGCGCCGGGCGGCCGCACCAGATCCGGATCACCCACTTCGCCGAGGCCGCCGCCCGCTCCGGCACCGCCGACGACCGGGGCGAGCGCGAGGAGCGCACCAGGGCGGTGCTCTCGGTGGTCTCCGGCACCGGCCTGGCCGAACTCTGCGAGCAGGCCGGCTCCGTCGTCCTGCACGCCGACCCGGACCGCCCGCCGGCCAGCGCCGAACTGGCTGCCGCCGTCCGCCGGGCCGGCGCCCGCGAGGTCGTCCTGCTGCTCAACGACCCCGAACTGCGGGCCGCCGCCGGCGCCGCCGCCGACCAGCTGCGCGAGGAGGGCGTGCGGATCGCCGTCCTGCCGACCCGGTCGCCGGTCCAGGGCCTGGCCGCGCTCGCCGTGCACGAGGCCGGCCGGCGCTTCGACGAGGACGTCGTCGCCATGACCTCGGCGGCCGGTGCCACCCGGTACGCCGAACTGGCCGTCGCCGAGGGGGAGTCCTGGACGATGGCGGGCGTCTGCCAGGCCGGGGACGTGCTCGGTCTGATAGACGGGGACGTCGTGGTGATCGGCACCGGCCCGGCCGAGGTCGGGACGATGGTGCTGGACCGGATGCTCGGCGCCGGCGGCGAACTGGTCACCCTGATCCTGGGCGGGGGCGCGCCCGAGGGCCTCGCCGAGGAGCTGGTCGCGCACGCCCGGCACCGCAGGCCCGAGGTCGACGCGGTGGTCTTCCACGGCGGCCAGGAGTCCGCGCCGCTGCTCATCGGGGTGGAGTAGCCGGTCGCCGGGGCGCAGCGGCCCGGCTGGGCCGTGCCCGGATTGTCGGTCCGGTGGTGTAAACAAGGGCCTGATGGGCGCTCTCGATGAACCACTGACCAAGCTCGTCGGCGACCGGACCGCCAAGGTGCTCGCCGACAGCCTCAAGCTGCGCACGGTCGGGGACCTGCTGCACCACTATCCGCGCCGCTACGTCGAACGCGGCCAGCTCACCAGCCTGGACGAGCTGGAGATCGACGAGCACGTCACCGTGCTGGCTAGGATCGAGAAGGTCACCCTGATCCCGTTCCGCGGCCGCAAGGGGGACCGCCTGGAGGTGGTCGTCACCGACGGCCGCAGCCGGCTCTCGCTGGTCTTCTTCAACCAGGGGTGGCGGCAGAAGGACCTCAAGGCCGGCGCCCAGGGCCTGTTCGCCGGGAAGGTCGGCGTGTTCAACCGCACCCGCCAGCTGGTCTCGCCGGACTACCAACTCCTCGACGAGGAGGCCGGGTCGGACGCCGCGCAGCAGTTCGCCGGCCGGCTCATCCCGGTGTACGGCGCGAGCGCGCAGATGCCCAGCTGGAAGCTGTCGATCTGCATCGAGACGGCCCTCACCAAGCACCTCGGCGACGTCGGCGAGCCGCTGCCCGCCGAGCTGCGCGAGCGGCACGACCTGATCCCGCTGCCCGAGGCCCTGGAGCTGATCCACCGCCCGCGCAGCCAGGCCGACCGTGAGCGCGCCCAGGGCCGGCTCCGGTGGGACGAGGCGTTCGTCCTCCAGGTCGCGCTCGCCCAGCGCCGGGCGGCCGACTCCGCCCTGCCCGCCAAGCCGCGCAGGGCCCGCGAGGGCGGCCTGCTGGACGCCTTCGACGCCCGGCTGCCGTTCACCCTCACCGAGGGCCAGGAGAAGGTCTCCGCCGAGATCGCCGCCGACCTGGCGAGCGAGCACCCGATGCACCGGCTGCTCCAGGGCGAGGTCGGCTCGGGGAAGACATTGGTCGCGCTGCGCGCCATGCTCGCCGTGGTCGACGCCGGCGGCCAGGCGGTGCTGCTGGCGCCCACCGAGGTGCTGGCCCAGCAGCACCACCGCTCGGTCGTCGAGATGATGGGGGACCTCGCCGAGGGCGGCATGCTCGGCGGCTCCGACCTCGGCACCCGGGTGGTGCTGCTGACCGGCTCGATGGGCGTCCCGGCCCGCCGCCAGGCGCTGCTGGACATGGCCTGCGGGGACGCGGGCATCGCGATCGGCACCCACGCGCTGATCGAGGACAAGGTGCAGTTCCAGGACCTCGGCCTGGTGGTGGTGGACGAGCAGCACCGCTTCGGCGTCGAGCAGCGGGACGCGCTGCGCGCCAAGGGCGAGCAGCCGCCGCACCTGCTGGTGATGACGGCCACCCCGATCCCGCGCACCGTCGCGATGACCGTCTTCGGGGACTTGGAGACGTCCGTGCTGGACCAGCTGCCGGCCGGCCGCTCGCCGATCTCCACCCACGTCGTCCCGGCCGTGGAGAAGCCCAACTTCCTGGCCCGGGCCTGGGAGCGGGTCCGCGAGGAGGCGGCCAAGGGCCACCAGGCGTACGTGGTCTGCCCCCGGATCGGGGACGAGGAGCCCGCCGACCCGAAGGCGGCGAAGAAGAAGCGCCAGGCCCCGGCCGCCGAGGACGACCTGGAGGACGTGGGCGCCGGGAGCGACGAGCGGCGGCCCCCGCTCTCCGTGGTGGAGACCGCGGAGATGCTGGCGAAGGGCCCGCTGGCCGGGCTGCGGGTGGAGATCCTGCACGGCCGGCTGGCGCCCGACGCCAAGGACGAGGTGATGCGCCGGTTCGCCGCCGGCGAGGTGGACGTCCTGGTGGCCACCACGGTGATCGAGGTCGGCGTGAACGTCCCGAACTCCACCGCGATGGTGATCATGGACGCGGACCGCTTCGGCGTCTCCCAGCTGCACCAGCTGCGCGGCCGGGTCGGGCGCGGCAGCGCGGCCGGCCTCTGCCTGCTGGTCAGCGA
The DNA here is from genome assembly GCF_002953255.1 of Streptomyces sp. CB01881. Lineage (GTDB taxonomy): Bacteria > Actinomycetota > Actinomycetes > Streptomycetales > Streptomycetaceae > Kitasatospora. The sequence goes on along the minus strand of NZ_CP026498.1, from coordinate 5,317,170 downwards.
CATGCCGGCGGCCAGCCCCGCCCGGGCCCGGCTGGACGCGGTGGCCGGCACGCTGGACGGCTTCGAGCTGTCCCGGATCGACCTCGAACAGCGCCGTGAGGGCGACGTGCTGGGCCAGGCGCAGTCCGGGGTGAAGTCCTCGCTGAAGGTGCTCTCGGTGCTGGAGGACGAGGAGGTCATCGTGACCGCCCGGGCCGAGGCCACCCGGCTGGTCGCGGAGGACCCGGCGCTGGCCGCCCACCCGGACCTGCGCACCGCACTGGAGAGCCTGCTCGACGCGGACCGCGCCGCCTACATGGAGAAGGGCTGAGGGCCGGGCCCCCGGATTGTCAGACCCCCGCGAGAGAATGTAGTTGTTCAGGGCGCACCCTCAAGGTGCGTACCTGGCACGACACTTGGGGGTCCTGCCATGGCATTCCGTCATCTCAACGAGCTCCCGCTGGGCGACAAGGTCTTCCGGATCGAACTCGCCAGCGACGACGACCGCGAGGTCACCCTCACCCTGACCGGCTGGCGTGAGGGGGCGGCCGCCGCGCCGCTCGCCTCGGGCAAGCTCCGCCTGCCGGTCGAGGACGTCGCCTCGCTGCGGATCGCGCTCAACCGCGCACTCCGGGCACTGGCGATCGTCGCCGACGTCTCCGAGCCCATCCCCGACCGCGACGTGCTGCGCGAGCTGTACCCCGGCCACGGCGCCCCCTGGGTGCCGCAGCACGAGGAGGAGCTGGTCCGGCGGTTCCACGACGGCGAGACCGTCGCCCGGATCGCCGCCCGCTTCGGCCGTACCCCCGACTCCGTCCGCACCAAGCTGCGCGAGCTCGGGCACGACCCGCGCCGCCCCGAGTTCTGCCCGCCCGACGGCTGCCTCTCGTGGTCCCGCTACGCCTCGCCGGCGCTGCTCGGCGCGGCGGTCCCGGCCCAGTCCGCGGCGGCGGACGCGAGCTGACCGCGTGACGCGGTGCCCCGCCGGTCGGACCGGCGGGGCACCGTCCGTATAGCGTGGGCGGGCAGCGACGAAAGGACCTCCCACCACCATGACCCGCGTCATCGCCGGGGCGGCCGGCGGCCGCCGGCTGGCCGTACCGCCCGGCCGGAGCACCCGCCCGACCTCCGACAAGGCCCGTGAGGCGATGTTCTCCACCCTGGAGGCGCTCCGCGGCACCCTGCACGGGGCCCGGATGCTGGACCTCTTCGGCGGCTCGGGCGCGGTCGGCCTGGAGGCGCTGTCGCGCGGCGCCGAGCACGTCCTGCTGGTCGAGGCGGACGGACAGGCGGCCCGGGTGATCCGGGAGAACGTGCGGACCGTCGGCCTGACCGGCGCGGTGGTGCAGGCCGCCCGTGCCGAGAAGGTGATCGCCGGCCCGACCCCGGAGACCCCGTACGACCTGGTCTTCCTCGATCCGCCGTACGTCGTCACCGACGACGAGGTGCGCGAGATGCTGATCACACTCCTCGCCGGGGGCTGGCTCGCGGACGAAGCACTCGTCACCGTGGAGCGCAGCACCCGAGGCGGCGCGTTCGGCTGGCCCGAAGGCTTCGAGGAGCTGCGCTCCCGCCGTTACGGCGAGGGCACGCTCTGGTACGGTCGCGCCGCCGCCGAGGCCCGCCAGAACCCGTAGCGGGCCGAGGAGGCCCGCAGCACCCGTCACCCCACGAGGGAGCATCCACGCCATGCGCCGCGCCGTCTGCCCCGGATCGTTCGACCCGATCACCAACGGTCATCTCGACATCATCGAGCGGGCCTCGAAGCTGTACGACGTGGTGCATGTCGCGGTCGCGATCAACCGGAACAAGCAGGGCATGTTCACCATCGAGGAGCGGATCGAGCTCATCGAGGAGACCACTGCCAAGTACGGCAACATCGTGGTCGAGTCGCACCTCGGCCTGCTGGTGGACTTCTGCCGGGAGCGCGGCATCCCGGCGATCGTCAAGGGCCTGCGCGCCGTCAGCGACTTCGACTACGAGCTGCAGATGGCCCAGATGAACCACGGGCTGACCGGCGTCGAGACGCTGTTCCTGCCGACCTCGCCGACGTACAGCTTCCTCTCCTCCACGCTGGTCAAGGAGGTCGCCTCGTACGGGGGCGACGTCTCGCACCTGCTGCCGGAGACGGTGCACCGCCGGCTGGTCGAGCGGATCGCGGAGCGCCGGGCGCAGCAGTAGCGGCCGCGGAACGGGCACGTCCGTTTCTGCCGGTTCATCACCACTTGTCCCGGGTGCGGCCGGGTGGGCCGGTCCGGGCGTTGTGACCTCGCCCCGCAGTGGCCGTACAGTCTGTACTCCCTGCCCTGCGGTGAGGTCCACCGCGCCGGGCCTGCCTCCGCCGGACCGTCGGCGGCACACGGAAAGACGGAGCCCCGTGGACGTGCAGAACAAGGTCGACGAGATCGTCGCGGCCGTCGAGAACGCCCGCTCGATGCCCATGTCGGCCTCCTGCGTGGTGAACCGGGCCGAGCTGGTCGGCCTGCTCCAGGACCTCAGGTCGGCGTTGCCCGCCGAGCTGGCCCACGCCCAGTCGGTGATGGCCGACCACGAGCAGGTGGTGGCGGACGCCGAGGCCGAGGCCGAGCGGATCATCCAGGGCGCGCACGCCGAGCGCGGCTCGCTGATCTCGGACACCGAGGTGGTCCGCCGGGCCCAGGCCGAGGCGGACCGGATCCTCGCCGAGGCGCGCGCCGAGGTCGAGACCAAGCGCGCCGAGGCCGACGACTACGTGGACAGCAAGCTCGCCAACTTCGAGGTCGTGCTCACCAAGACGCTCGGCGCCGTCGGCCGCGGCCGGACCAAGCTGCGCGGCGACTCCAGCGTCTTCGAGACCGAGCACGACGGCGAGGGCGACGGCGAGGAGTTCCGGCCGCAGCCGAGGATCACCCCGAGCCCCGAGGTCGACGAGTACGTCGACGTGAAGCTCGCCACCCTGGAGAACGTGCTCGGCGCGACCCTGGAGGCCGTCGGCAAGGGCCGCGACAAGCTGCTCGGCAAGGCCCCGATCGACGAGCTGGGCGCCTACCTGGCCGCCGCCGACCAGGCCCAGCAGGCCAAGGACCGGGCCGAGGCGGTCGCCGCCGGCTTCGCCGCCGAGGCCAACGGCGACGACATCGCCTGGTACCGCGAGGACGTGCCGCAGCAGCAGACCTGGCCCGAGCAGACCCCGGCCGCGGCCGGCTGGCAGGACCCCGGCACCGACCAGTACGCCGCGGCCGCGCAGCAGCCCGGCGGGCAGTACGCCGAGGTGTACGGCGGCGGCTACGACCCGGCCGGCCAGGCCGACCCGTACGGCGCGCAGTACGCCTACGGGCAGCAGCAGCCGGCCTACCCGGCCGGGCAGGAGCAGGGCGAATGGGGGCAGCCCGGGCCCGAGGGCCAGGGGGGCTACCAGCAGCCGCAGCAGGGCTACGCGGCGCAGCAGTACGACGCCTACGGCTACCCGCAGCAGCCGGCCAACCCGCCCGCCCTCCCGCAGCAGCAGCAGGCCGGCCTGGACGAGACCAGCTTCTTCGACACCAGCATGATCGACATGACCCGCCTGCGGGAGCTCGGCGGCCGCTGAGCCGGGCGCCGGCCAGCCGGCGGCCCGGTCCGGGGCACCGGACCGGTCGGGCCGGAAGGACCGAAGTTGGGCCTGGCGGGAGACTCCGGTAGTCTGACCACTCCGGCCTCTCCGTGTCGGGCTGTCGGTCTGCCCGCGCATCCTCCGGTGAGCAGCGCCGCGCATCAGTTTTCTCAGGAAGTCAGGACACCTTGAACCGCCTCGACCACCGCGACCCCCTCGTGTTCGACACGCACGAGCTCGGCCGTCGCCCGGGCTCGCTGCGCAAGGTGTCCCGCACTCTGGAGGCCCCCGAGGGCCTCGGGATCATCGATGTGATCGGCGTCCCGGAGAAGAGCGAGATCCGGCTGGAGCTCCGCCTGGAGTCGGTGGTCGAGGGTGTGCTGGTCACCGGCACGGCCGAGGCCCACGTCGAGGGCGAGTGCGTGCGGTGCCTGGAGCCCGTCGAGGACGACCTCGACGTGGACTTCCAGGAGCTGTACTACTACCCGGAGTCCGACGAGCGTCACCGCGCCCGGACCGCCGGGGCCGAGGACCTCGACGAGGACCCGGAAGAAGAGACTTACCGTCTGGAGGGCGACTTCTTCGACCTCCAGCCGGTGCTGCGTGACGCGGTGGTGCTCGCACTGCCGCTGCAGCCGGTGTGCCAGGAAGACTGCCTGGGCCTGTGCTCCGAGTGCGGAGCGCGCCTGAGCGACGACCCGGCGCACCACCACGACGCCGTCGACCCCAGGTGGGCGGCTCTGCAGGGACTCTCCGCCGCCCCCGGCGACGAGGGTGACGGGATCAAGAACAGCGACACCCGTGAGGGTGCCGCCGAGAACCAGGAGAAGTAGCCGTGGCTGTTCCGAAGCGGAAGATGTCGCGCAGCAACACGCGCCACCGCCGTTCCAACTGGAAGGCCGTCGTTCCGGCCCTCGTGGCGTGCGACCGCTGCCACGAGCCGAAGCTCGGCCACATCGCGTGCCCGAGCTGCGGCACGTACAACCGTCGCCAGGTCCTCTCGGTCTGATCGGCGGGGTGTACGGATCGATGTCGGACGGTAACTCCTCCCGCAAGTCGGCTTCCAACGGAGGCAGGGCCGGCGGGCCGGCTTCGACCGAATACGACGTTCTGGAAGGGCGCCTCGGGTACACGCTCGAGCGCGCCCTTCTGGTACGTGCACTGACCCACCGCTCGTACGCGTACGAGAACGGCGGGCTGCCCACCAACGAGCGCCTGGAGTTCCTCGGCGACTCGGTGCTGGGCCTGGTGGTGACCGACACCCTCTACCGCGTCCACCCGGACGTACCGGAGGGCACGCTCGCCAAGCTGCGCGCCGCGGTGGTCAACTCGCGCGCGCTCGCCGACGTCGGGCGCGGCCTGGAGCTCGGCACCTTCATCCGGCTCGGCAAGGGCGAGGAGGGTACCGGCGGCCGCGACAAGTCGTCGATCCTCGCCGACACCGTCGAGGCCGTGATCGGCGCCGTCTACCTGGACCAGGGCCTGGACGCGGCCACCGATTTCGTCCACCGGCTGTTCGACCCGCTGATCGAGGAGTCCTCGCAGCTGGGCGCCGGCCTGGACTGGAAGACCAGCCTCCAGGAGCTGACCGCCTCGGTGGGCATCGGCGTGCCGGAGTACGTGGTCGAGGAGTCCGGCCCGGACCACGAGAAGACCTTCACCGCCGCGGCCCGGGTGGCCGGCGAGGACTTCGGCAGCGGCGTCGGCCGCTCGAAGAAGGAAGCCGAGCAGAAGGCTGCGGAGAGCGCCTGGCGGGCGATCAAGGACAAGTACGCCGACCGGCTGCCCGGCGGCGCCTGAGCGGCAACCCCCGCCGTGGACACCGCGGCAGGGTCTCCCGTGCACGCAGTAACCTTCCTCCTGCAGATTCCCGTCGCAGGAGGCAGGTTCACGTGCCCGAACTCCCCGAGGTAGAGGTCGTCCGCCGGGGCCTGGCCAACTGGGTCGCCGGGCGGACGGTCGCCGGTGTCGAGGTGCTGCACCCGCGGGCGGTACGCCGCCAGCCCGCCGGCGCGGCCGACTTCGTCGCGCGGCTGACCGGCACCACGCTCGGCACCGCGCAGCGCCGCGGCAAGTACCTCTGGGTGCCGTTGTCGGGCTCCGGCGCGAGGCCGGAGGCCGGGGGATTCTCGATGATCGGCCACCTCGGGATGAGTGGCCAACTCCTCGTCCAAGACGCGGCGGTGCCCGACGAGACCCACCTGCGGGTCCGACTCCGGTTCACCGACGGCGGGCGCGAGCTGCGCTTCGTCGACCAGCGGACCTTCGGCGGGCTGGCCGTCGAGGAGGCCGAGGACGGCGACCCCGAGGGCACCCCGGTCTCCCTCGCGCACATCGCCCGCGACCCGCTCGACCCGCGCTTCGACGACGCCGCCTTCGTGGCCGCGCTGCGCGCCAGGCGCACCACGGTCAAGCGGGCGCTGCTCGACCAGACCCTGATCAGCGGGGTCGGCAACATCTACGCGGACGAGGCGCTCTGGCGCTCCAGGCTGCACTACGACCGCCCGACCGCCTCGCTCACCCGCCCGCAGGCCGCCGTCCTGCTGGCCAACGCCCGGGACGTGATGACGGCGGCCCTCGCCGTCGGCGGCACCAGCTTCGACAGCCTCTACGTCAACGTGAACGGCGAGAGCGGCTACTTCTCCCGCGACCTCGACGCCTACGGCCGCGATCACGAGCCCTGCCGCCGCTGCGGAACCGCGATCCGCCGGGCCGCCTGGATGAACCGCTCCAGTTACTTCTGCCCCCGCTGCCAGCGCGTCCCGCGCGTCCGCACCGGGGGCTGAGCGGGGCCTACCGCTTGGTGAGCTCGGGCTGCGGGTGGTCCGACTCGGCCGGGCCGTGGGTGTCCTGGCCGAAGTAGGCGACGCCGACCGCCGAGACGACGGCGAGCACGAAGCCGAGCACGCCGAGCCAGGCGAGGCCCTCCTTCGAGGAGTCGCCCAGCCAGATGACGCCGACCGCACCGGGCAGCACCGTCTCACCGACCACCAGGGCGGCGGTCGCGCCGTTCACCGAGCCGATCTGCAGGGCGACGGTGTGCACGTACATGCCGCCGAGGCCGCCGACCAGGATCGCGTACAGGGCCGGGTCGGAGAGCAGCTTGCCGAGCTCGAACGGGTCGACGCCGTTGAGGATGCGCACGCCGACGCCGAGTGCGCCGAAGCCGAGGCCGGAGAGCAGGCCGGCGACGATCGCGCCGTTGGCACCCATCCGCCGCACCAGCAGGCTGCCGCCGACCAGCAGCACCGTGGTGATCAGCAGCAGCCACCAGTGGAAGGACATCGCCGCGTGGTGGCCGCCCTCCGGACCCGCCGAGACGGCCAGCAGCACCAGGGCCGAGCAGAGCACGCCGATCGACGCCCACTCCAGCTGCTTCAGCCGCAGGCCCAGCAGCTTGATGCTCAGCAGCGCGGTGATCACCAGGTTGGCGCTGATGATGGTCTGCGAGAGGAACAGCGGCAGCAGCCGCGCGGCCAGCGCGCCGAGCCCGAACCCGATGAAGTCGAGCACCGTGCCGAGGATGAACTCCCAGGTGACGGCGGCCTTCGCGGTGGAGGCGAGGCTGGGCCCGCCGTGCGCGGTGGTGCCGGCCGAGGCGCCCCCGGCGGCGGCCTCCTCCCGGGCGGAGCGCCGTGATCCGACGGCCTGCAGGACCGAACCGGTGCCGTAGCAGGCAGAGGCCGCCACGGCGGTGACGAGGCCGATGAACACCCGGTGCTCCGATCGAGAGAAGTGGTCAAGAGAAGGTCAAGGGGAGGAGGTGCGGCCACCACTATGCCCGGTCGCGGGGTAGCGTCGGACCGCCCGGCGACCGCCCCGCGATCACCCGGGCCCGCCGGAACGTACGTCCGGGCCGGTGGTCCGGTTCCCGGCGGTGGCGCGATTCGGGGGCGGTCGAGGGAAACATCATCCCCGAGGAGGGGAGCGGCCCCGGCGGACGGTGGGGGTGCGCCCGTCCGCCCGTACGCGAAGGGTATGCCTTTCCGGGACGCCGGTAGCGGTAGCGTCGGTGGCATGAGAACCCTTGCTCGACGACGTTCCCGGGGCACCGGGCCCCTGGCCCTGGTGGCGGCGCTGCTCGGGCTGCTGCTCCTGCTGGCGCCGGCGGCCTCCGCGGCCGGCGGCCTGGACGACGCCGCCGCGACGCTCAAGCAGGGCCGGGTGTACGTCGACCCGGCGATGACGGGCAGGTTCAGCCAGAGCCAGGCCGACGCGCTGACCGAGAAGATCCGCAAGGCGGACAAACCGATCTTCGTCGCGGTGGTCCCGGCCGCCGACCCGTACGGCGCCCAGACCATCTTCAACGACCTGCGCACCAAGGTGGGCATCGACGGCGCCTACGGCGTCTGGCGCGGTGACCAGTTCCAGGCCCGCTCCAACCCCGAGGCGCTGCCCACCGCGAGCGCCGAACGCATCGCGGGCGCGGCCTTCCGCTCCCACCCGGGCGACATCGACGCCACCCTGAACGACTTCGTCGACACCGCGGCCCCGCAGGTCAAGGGCCACGGCGTGAACAGCACCACGGGCGGCGTCTCCACCGCTGCGATCGTCGTCCCGCTGGCCCTGCTGGCGCTGGCCGGCACCGGCGTCTTCCTGCTCTTCCGCCGGGCGAAGAAGCGCAAGGAGGAGCAGCGGCAGGCCGAGCTGGCGCAGCTGCGCCAGGTGGTGGACGAGGACATCACCGCCTTCGGCGAGGAGCTGGACCGGCTCGACTTCAACCCGGGCGCCGCGGACGCCGACGACGTCCAGCGCGCCGACTACACGCACGCGCTCGACTCCTACGAGCGGGCCAAGCAGAGCATGGACGCGGCCAAGGGGCCGGAGGACGTCAAGCCGGTCACCGAGGCGCTGGAGGACGGCCGGTTCGCGCTGGCCACCCTGGCCGCCCGGCGGGAGAAGCGTCCGCTGCCCGAGCGCCGTCCGCCGTGCTTCTTCGACCCGCGCCACGGCCCGTCCGTTCAGGACGCCGACTGGGCCCCCGCCGACGGCGCCGCGCGCACCGTCCCGGTCTGCCGGGCGGACGCGGACCGGCTGGCGGCCGGCCAGGACCCGGACATCCGGACCGTCCCCACCGAGCACGGCCCCCAGCCCTACTGGAACGCCGGCCCGGCGTACGGACCCTGGGCGGGCGGCTACTTCGGCGGCTTCGGCAGCGGCGGGCTGCTGCCCGGCCTGCTGGTCGGCACCATGCTCGGCTCGATGATGAGCACTCCCGCCTACGGCGCCCCGGTCGACGCCGGCTCCGGCTACGAGGGCGGCGACTACACCGGTGCCGACTACAACTCCTCCGACTTCGGCGGCGGCTTCGACAGCGGCGGCGACTTCGGTGGCGGTGGTGACTTCGGCGGCGGGGGCGACTTCGGCGGAGGGTTCTGACCCCGCCGGACGCGACGACCGGCACTGCGGCCCCGCCATCGACCGGCGGGGCCGCAGTGCTGTCCGCGGCGGGGCCGCGGCGTCCGGACCAGCGGTGCCGTCCGGAAGGGCCGGTGCCGCCCGTGAGGGGTGCGGAGGCGGCCGGGTTTGAGAACGCAACCCTGTGTGGCAGGCTGGTTCTGTGACCTCCCACACGCCTTCGGCCCCGCCCGCCCTGCCCGGCCGGCCCTGCTCGATCGCCGCCGCGCTGCACGTGGTCGGCGAGAAGTGGGCACTGCTCGCCGTCCGCGAGCTGTTCTACGGCAACCACCGCTTCGACCGGATCGCCCGCAACACCGGCGCACCGCGCGACCGGCTCACCGCCCGGCTGCGGGCCCTGGAGGAGGCGGGCGTGGTCGAACGCCGCGCCTACAGCGAGCGGCCGCCGCGGTACGAGTACCACCTCACCGAGGCCGGCCGTGACCTGGCGCCGCTCGCCCAGGCACTGCTGGGCTGGGGCGACCGCTGGCTGTTCCCCGAGCCGCCGGTGAGCTTCGCCCACACGCCGGACGGGCACAAGCCGCACCCCTACGACCCGGCCTGGGTCTGCCGGACCTGCGGCGGGGAGGGGCGGCGCGAGGACCTCCACGTGGAGATCCACAGCCCGGGCTGGACGGTGGAGGGCCCCATCGCGCCGTGACGCAGGGTGCCGCCGGGCCGGATAGGGTCGGGGCATGCACGGTCGTGACGCGCACAGTGATGAACCGGTCCGGGCGACCGCCTGGGTGCGGGGCAAGGTCCAGCAGGTCGGCTTCCGCTGGTGGACCAGGGCGCGTGCACTGGAGATCGGCCTGACCGGGTACGCGAGCAACCTCGGCGACGGCCGGGTCCAGGTGGTGGCCGAGGGTCTCGCCGCCGACTGCGAGGAGCTGCTGGCCCTGCTGCGCGGCCCGGACACGCCCGGCGCCGTCTCCGGGGTGACCGAGATCTGGACGGCCGTCGGCACCGGCTACGAGGGCTTCGAGATCCGCTGAACCGGGCACCCGAGCGGGTGACGGGCCCGTCGCCGCGGGTCGCACCCGAAATGATCGGCAACTGCCGGTGTCATGCGGTTGCCATCGGGGCAGACTCGTGGTTGACTCCGCATCGAACGATGATCCACGAGCACCTGGTGGAGACCGGCCCGAGACCGCCTGGCGTGACCACACCGCCATGCAGGTGACAGGGGCGCGGTAGCGTGGGGTGATCGTGTTGACCCTTTCCGTCTTTGGTGAGACGCTTGAAGCCCGCGCACACGACCGCGTTTATCCGGTAGGCGTATACCCCGTGGGCCCAGCTCACGGTGGTTGTGCCATGGTGCCCAGCCAGCACCGCCGGTGCGCGCCGCGCGTGCGTCCCCCTTCCCCCTAGACCTGTACCGTTCCGGTTCGGTCACTCAGCGTGGAGGACCATTCATCATGGCAAAGGCGCTTCTCGGGTACGTCGGCGGCCCCGACCCGCGAATGCTCTCCGAGATGCGACGGCTTCAGCAGCGCGTCCAGGACCTGGAGTCCGAGCTCCTTCGGATGCAGGCTGAGAACGACGCTCTCACCGCTGTCGCTGACGAGCACTCGCTGCTCAGCAGCATCGATCTGGACCAGCGGGAGCCGGCTCTCACCTGAGTCCCGCCCGGTCCTCGCAGATCGACGCCGTTGTGCACTGAGCCGCCCCGAAAGGGACGCAGCTTGCAAGGGACGCCCTGTGTGGCGTCCCTTCGTCGTGTCCGGGGAGCGTCCGGGCAGGTGGGGCGGGTGGGCCGGATACAGTCGCAAGCCGGGGCCCTGGCGAGCGATGAGGAGACCGGCGCGTGCACCTGAAGAGTCTGACGCTGCGCGGGTTCAAGTCCTTCGCCTCCGCCACCACCCTGCGGTTCGAACCCGGGATCACCTGCGTGGTCGGCCCCAACGGCTCCGGCAAGTCCAACGTCGTCGACGCGCTCTCCTGGGTGATGGGGGAGCAGGGCGCCAAGTCGCTGCGCGGCGGCAAGATGGAGGACGTCATCTTCGCCGGGACCAGCGGGCGCGCCCCGCTGGGCCGCGCCGAGGTCAGCCTCACCATCGACAACTCCGACGGCGCGCTGCCGATCGAGTACGCCGAGGTGACCATCACCCGGACGATGTTCCGCAACGGCGGCAGCGAGTACGCGCTCAACGGCGACACCTGCCGGCTGCTCGACATCCAGGAGCTGCTCTCCGACTCCGGCATCGGCCGCGAGATGCACGTCATCGTCGGCCAGGGCCAGCTCGACTCCGTCCTGCACGCCGACCCGATGGGCCGCCGCGCCTTCATCGAGGAGGCCGCCGGCGTCCTCAAGCACCGCAAGCGCAAGGAGAAGGCGCTGCGGAAGCTGGACGCGATGCAGGTCAACCTCAACCGCGTCCAGGACCTGGTGGCCGAACTCCGCCGCCAGCTCGGCCCGCTCGGCCGGCAGGCGAAGATCGCCCGCCGCGCCGCGGGCATCCAGGCCGACCTGCGCGACGCCCGTCTCCGGCTGCTCGCCGACGACCTGCTGACCCTGCGCCGGGCCGTCGAGGCCGAGGTCGCCGACGAGCTGGCGCTCAAGCTGCGCCGCTCCACCGTCGAACAGGAACTGGCCCGCGCCGTGCAGCGCGAGGCCGTGCTGGAGGCGCAGGTCCAGCAGCTCGGCCCGAGCCTGGAGGCGGCCCGGCAGACCTGGTACCGGCTCTCGGCGCTGGCCGAACGCACCCGCGGCACCGTCGGCCTGGCCGAGGCACGCGCCCGGCACGCGGCCGCCGGCGGTCAGGCCGAGGAGCGGCCCGGCCGCGACCCGGAGGAGCTGGAACGGGAGGCCGGGCGGGTCCGGGAGGAGGAGGCCGCGCTGGCCGAGGCGCTGGAGGAGGCGCAGTACGCGCTGGCCGAGGCGGTCGAGACCAGGAGCGGGCTGGAACGCTCGCTCGACGCGGAGGAGCGGCGGCTGAAGGACGCCGCCCGGGCCATCGCCGACCGCCGGGAGGGCCTGGCCCGGCTCCAGGGGCAGGCCGCGGCCGCCCGCTCCAAGGCCGCCGCCGCGCAGGCCGAGATCGGCCGGCTCGCCGAGGCCCGGGACGAGGCGCTGCTGCGCGCCGAGGCCGCCCGGCAGGAGTACGAGGACCTGCGCGCGCAGGTCGACGGCACGGCGGGGGACGACGAGCGCGCCGAAGCTGCGCACGAGGCCGCCCGCGAACGGCTCGCCGCCGCCGAGCGCGACCTGGCCGACGCCCGCGAGGCCGCCGGTGCCGCCGAGCGCGAACGGGCCGGGCTGACCGCGCGGCACGAGGCGCTGGCGCTCGGCCTGCGCCGCAAGGACGGCAGCGGCACGCTGCTGGCGTCCGACGACCGCCCGGCCGGGCTGCTCGGCCCGGCGGCCGAGCTGCTGACCGTCGCCCCCGGCCACGAGACCGCCCTCGCCGCGGCGTTCGGCGTGGCGGCGGACGCGGTGGCGGTCGACTCGCCCGGCACCGCCGCCGAGGCGCTGCGGCTGCTGCGCAAGGAGGACGCGGGGCGGGCCGCGCTGCTGATCGCCGGAGCCCCCGAACCCGGCCCCGCCCCGGGGGAGTTGCCGGCCGGCGCCCGTTGGGCCTCTGAACTGGTGGACGGACCTGCCGAGTTGCTGCCGGCCGTACGCGCCCTGCTGGCCGGCGTCGCGGTGGTGGGCACGCTCGACGAGGCGCTCCGGGTGGTCTCCGCCCACCCCGGCCTGGCCGCCGTCACCGCCGACGGCGACCGGCTCGGCACCGGCTTCGCCCACGGCGGCTCGGGCGGCGCGCCCAGCCTGCTGGAGACCCAGGCGGCGGTGGACGAGACCGCCCGGGCGATCGGGCGGCTGGACGTCCGCTGTACCGAGTCGGCCGCACGGCTGGCCGAACTCACCGGGCTGCGCGGGGAGTCGGCCGCCGGGCTGGAGCAACTGGCCGCCCGGCGACGGCAGGCCGAGAAGGAGCGGGCCGAAGTGGCGGGTGTCCTCGGCCGCCTCGGCGGGCAGTCCCGGGCCGCCGCCGGAGAGGCCGAGCGGCTGGCCGCCGCAGCCGGCCGCGCGGAGCAGGGGCTCGCCCAACTGCTCGCCACCGCGGAGGAGCTGGCCGAACGGCTGGCCACGGCCGAGGAGTCGGCGGACGCGGGCGAGGACGAGCCGGACGCCGCCGAGCAGCAGCGGCTGATCCAGGCCGCCACCGCCGCCCGGCAGGCCGAACTGGAGGCGCGGCTGGCCGTACGCACCCACGAGGAGCGGGTGCGGGCCCTCAACGGCCGCGCCGACCAGCTGGACCGGGCCGCCCGCGCCGAGCGCGAGGCGCGCGCCCGGGCCGCCGAGCGCCGTCGGCGTGCCGAGCACGACGCCGGGGTGGCGGACGCCGTCGCCGCGGGCGCCCGGCAGCTGCTCGCCTGCCTGGAGGCGTCGCTGGCCCGCGCGGACGCCGGGCGGGCCGCCGTCGAGCAGGCGCGCGCCGAGCGCGAGGCGGAGCTCAGGGAGCACCGCGAGCACGGCCGCGAACTCAAGGCCGAGCTGGACAAGCTGGTCGACGCCGGGCACCGGGACGAGGTCCTGCGGGCGGAGAAGCGGCTGCGGATCGAGCAGCTGGAGGCGCGGGTGCTGGAGGAGTTCGGCATCGAGGGCGGCGAGCTGCTCGGCGAGTACGGGCCGGACCGGCTCGTCCCGCCGTCGCCGCCCGAGGACGGGCGGGAGCCCGGCGAGCCGCGCCCGTACGACCGGGCCGAGCAGGAGAAGCGGCTGAGGGCGGCCGAGAAGGCCTACCAGCAGCTCGGCAAGGTGAACCCGCTGGCGCTGGAGGAGTTCGCGGCGCTGGAGGAGCGGCACAGGTTCCTCGGCGAGCAGCTGGACGACCTCAAGCGGAGCCGGCGGGACCTCCTCGACATCGTCAAGGACGTCGACGAGCGGGTCGAGCAGCTGTTCACCTCGGCGTACCACGACACCGCCGCCCAGTTCGAGGGCGTCTTCGCACGGCTCTTCCCCGGCGGGGAGGGACGGCTGGTGCTGACCGACCCGGACAACATGCTGGCCACCGGTGTCGAGGTGGAGGCCCGTCCGCCGGGCAAGAGGGTCAAGCGGCTGTCACTGCTCTCCGGCGGCGAGCGCTCGCTGACCGCGGTGGCACTGCTGGTGTCGATCTTCAAGGCCCGTCCCAGCCCGTTCTACGTCATGGACGAGGTGGAGGCGGCGCTGGACGAGACCAACCTGCGCCGGCTGATCGGGATCATGGAGGAGCTGCGGGAGAGCTCCCAGCTGATCGTGATCACCCACCAGAAGCTGACCATGGAATCGGCCGACGCCCTCTACGGCGTGACCATGAAGGGCGACGGCATCTCCCAGGTGATCAGCCAGCGCCTGCGCGCGGCGGAACCTGCCGGCCGCCGGACCGGGGGAGAGCACCGCGAGCGCGGCACGCGCGCGACGCGGCCCCGGCAGTACGAGGAGGCGACCGCCTCCGGCCCGGCGGACTGATCCACCGGCCAACGCCGGGGCGGATGCCCGCGGGCGACCCGATCACCGATACTGGACGGGTTGTGACTCCTCCCCCTCGCGTGCGAGGGGGCTTCTGACCCAGCCGCTTGACGACCTCATGACGGCCAAGCCCTGACCGGTGCCCGACGGCACGGCGTCAGCGTAAGGGAGGCGGCGGCGCTCCGTGCGTCGGTGACCGAAGGATCACTCTGTCGTGGGATCCCGATAAGGAGATTTATGTGGAATACGTGATCCTCGCCGTAGTCATCGCGGTGATCGCCATCGCTGCGATCGCCGGCCTCGTCGTTTCCGGCAGACGACGCCAGCAGCTGCCCCCGAAGTCGCAGGCGCCGGTCATCACGGCGCCTCCGACCCCGCAGGAGCCCCAGGTCGGCGAGGAGGCCGCGCCGCCGACCGAGGAGCCCCGGCGCACCGTCGAGGAGGTGGAGCTCCCCGAGGCCGAGGCCGTCCCCGAGACGGCCGAGGAGGTCGAGGAGGCCCCGGCCCTCGAAGTCCCCGAGCCCACCGCCGGCCGGCTGGTCCGGCTGCGCTCCCGGCTCTCCCGTTCGCAGAACTCGCTCGGCAAGGGCCTGCTCTCGCTGCTCGCCCGCGAGCACCTGGACGAGGACACCTGGGAGGAGGTCGAGGAGACCCTGCTGACCGCCGACGTCGGCGTGACCCCCACCCAGGAGCTCGTCGAGCGGCTGCGCACCCGGGTGAAGGTGCTCGGCACCCGCACCCCGGACGAGCTGCGCGGGCTGCTCCGCGAGGAGCTGGTCGAGCTGATCGGCAAGGACGCCGACCGCACCGTGCACTCCACCAAGCACCAGGCGGGCCCGGCCGTCGTCCTGGTGGTCGGCGTCAACGGCGTCGGCAAGACCACCACCACCGGCAAGCTGGCCCGCGTCCTGGTCGCCGACGGCCGCAAGGTGGTGCTCGGCGCCGCCGACACCTTCCGTGCCGCCGCCGCCGACCAGCTGCAGACCTGGGGCGAGCGGGTCGGCGCGCGCACGGTGCGCGGCCCGGAGGGCGGCGACCCGGCCTCGATCGCGTTCGACGCGGTCAAGGAGGGCATCGCCGAGGGCGCCGACACCGTCCTGGTGGACACCGCCGGCCGGCTGCACACCAAGACCGGCCTGATGGACGAGCTGGGCAAGGTCAAGCGGGTCGTCGAGAAGCACGGCCCGGTGGACGAGGTGCTGTTGGTGCTGGACGCCACCACCGGCCAGAACGGCCTGGTCCAGGCCCGGGTCTTCGCCGAGGTGGTCGACATCACCGGCATCGTGCTGACCAAGCTGGACGGCACCGCCAAGGGCGGCATCGTGGTCGCGGTCCAGCGGGAGCTGGGCGTGCCGGTGAAGCTGATCGGTCTCGGCGAGGGCGCGGACGACCTGGCGCCGTTCGAGCCGGGTGCCTTCGTGGACGCGCTGATCGGGGACTGATCCCGGGCACCGCTCCACCGGTGAAGGGTCCGCCTCGCGAGGGGCGGGCCCTTCGGCGTTCTCCGCCGGTGCCTGCCTTCCCAGCCGGTGTCCGCGTTCTCCGCCGGCGCCTGCGTTCTCCGCCGGTGTGGAGGTGGCGGGCGGGAGGGGCCGGCGGCGCGTCCGGGCGGTACGTGCGGCCGGTGCCTGCGAGGGGTGGCCAGGAGCGGCTGCCTACGAGGCGAGCCAGGCGGGCTCGGCGGAGCGTTCGCGGCCGCGGTGGCAGGCGTAGGCGAGGGTGCCGAGCAGCAGCCGGGCCTCGGGCGGGCAGCCGGCGTTGTCGCGGGTCGGCCGGCGCAGCCAGCGGACCGGGCCGAGGCTCCCGAGGACGGTGGGCGGGGCGGCGACGTAGTTGCCCTCGCCGTGGCAGATGAGGTCGAGCGCGGCGTCGTCCCAGCCCATCCGGTAGAGGAGGTCGGGCAGTCGGCGGGCGGTGCCGGCGGCGACCAGGAACTGCAGCCGGCCGGTGGGGGAGGCCAGCACCGGGCCGACCTGGGTGCCCATCCGCTCCAGCCGGACCAGGGCCTGGAGCCCGGCCTGCTCGGGGACGTCCAGGACGTCGAAGGCGCGGCCGGTGGGGAACAGTACGGAGACGTCGGCGCCGGAGCGGGCGGCCGGCTGGCCGCCGGGCGCGGGGTGCAGGCCGGGTGCGGCGCAGCGGGGGGTGCCGCAGTGGCAGCGGGCCGGTGTGGTGACCGGGCCGGCCGGGTTGCCGACGGCGACCGCCCAGCCCCAGCGGCCGGTGTACTCCGCGGCCGCCTGGGACGCGGTGGCCCGGGTGCGGCGGCGCGCGCTCAGCGGGGCCAACCGCAGGTGCCCCAGTCGAAGTTCGCCGAACAGGTTGTCCATGCCTCCCCCAACAGGTTCTCGTTGCCGATGGTTACGGGATGGTGACTTTGTGTTGATTGTCCATTGCGTGGTGCGTTGTGCGGTGGCGGCGCGCAGCGCGTGGCGTGCGCCATTTGCGGGGTCGCGCCTCGGGCGCCGCCTTGTGGGGGGCGGGGCCGGTGCCGGATCGTCGGGTGCGCGGGATGGTGGTCGGCCGGCTCGGCGGCAAACTCGCCGGTGGCCGCCGTGTGTTGCCGGTCTGAGCAGGGGGGCCGGTGGGGACTTGGCAGCCCGCATATGCCGGGCCGTCGGGACTATCCAGTGAAGCGTGTGCGGACTTGCTTCGGTTCACTCATGGGGGTGGCGAAAGGTGGCGTTTCGCCAGGGCCGCTCCCACGGGTACCACACGGGGCATTACGTTCAGCACACGGACGTCGTCGTCGAGTCCGCTCCAGGCCCTCGGGGGACGGGAGTTGGGGAAACCGACGGTCCCTTCGCAAGGATGGCACACCAGTACGACAGCGGTTTCAAACAGCGGTTCAAACAGCGGTACGGAACAACGCGGAACAACGGAGGCGGGGCGACGGCCCCGGAAGGCCGCTGCGGCGAACGGTCCGGCACCCGGCTTCGGCCGGCGGCACCGGCCCGCGCTCCCGGCGGCACCTCAGGTACGGCACGTCTGGCAAGAGCCCGCAACCGTCGGGCGGTCACGATCGGGGGCCCCGCAGCAGGGGCCGGGCGGGATGGGGACGTTCCCATGGCAGAGAAGCAACCCAATGAGAAGCTGACCACGTGGTTCACCCGTAGCGGTTGGTCCAAGGGCGAACTGGCGCGCCAGGTCAACCGCCGGGCCCGCCAGATCGGCGCCCACCACGTCTCCACCGACACCTCGCGGGTGCGCCGCTGGCTCGACGGCGAGCAGCCCCGCGAGCCGATCCCCAAGATCATGTCGGAGCTGTTCTCCGAGCGCTTCGGCTCCGTGGTCTCCATCGAGGACCTCGGGCTCCGGGCCGCCATCCCGGTCTCCACCGTGGGCGGCGGCGTCGACCTGCCGTGGAGCGCGCCGCAGACCGTCCAGCTGATCAGCGACTACTCGCGCAGCGACCTGATGCTCAACCGGCGCGGCTTCCTCGGCACCTCGCTCGCCCTGACGGCCGGCGCCGCGCTCATCGAGCCGATGCAGCGCTGGCTGGCCCCCGGTCCGACCGGCATTCCCACCCCCATCCTCACCGCGGCCAACGGCGGCGAGCCGTTCACCGGCCGGCTCTCCGAGCCCGAGCTGGAACTGCTGGAGCAGACGACCGTCATGTTCCGCCAGTGGGACGCCCAGAACGGCGGCGGGCTGCGCCGCAAGGCCGTCGTCGGCCAGCTGCACGAGGTCACCGACCTGCTCCAGGAGACGTACCCCGAGCAGACCACCCGGCGGCTGTTCCGGCTCACCGCCGAGCTGGCCCACCTGGCCGGCTGGATGTCGTACGACGTCGGCATGCACCCGAGCGCGCAGAAGTACTACGTGCTGGCGCTGCACGCGGCCAAGGAGGCCGGCGACCGCCCGTTCGGCGCGCTGATCCTCACCGACATGAGCCGCCAGATGATCCACCTCAACCGCGGCGAGGACGCCCTGGAGCTGATCCACCTGGCCCAGTACGGCAGCCGCGACACCGCCACCCCGCGCCAGCAGTCCCTGCTGTACGCGATGGAGGCCCGCGCGTACGCCACCATCGGCGAGGTGAACCGCTGTGCCCGCGCGGTCCGGCTGGCCGAGGACACCTTCACCGACATCCGCGAGGGCGACGGCGACCCGGACTGGCTGAAGTTCTTCTCACCGGCCGAGCTGAACGCGGAGAACGCGCACTCCTTCCGCGACCTCGCCTACCACTCCGACAACGCCGAGCTGTACGCCTCGATGTCCGCCCCGGTGATGGAGCGCGCGGTCGACCTCTTCCGCCAGGACGGCGACCACGTCCGCTCCTACGCCTTCAACCTGATCGGCATGGCCAGCGTCCACCTGCTGCAGAAGGAGCCGGAGCAGGCCGTGGAGTACGCCGAGCAGGCGGTGGAGATCGCCGGCAAGGTGCGTTCGGAGCGGCTCAACTCGCGGGTGCGCAAGACCACGGAGGCCGCCTCCGTCCGGTTCAGGGGCGTGGACGCGGTGAGCCGGCTCCAGGAGCGGGTGGTCCAGGACATCCCGGAGTACGTCTCGGTGGTCTGACCCGTCCGCGTGGTCCGGCCCGTCCGCGCGGTCCGGCCCGCGCCCGCCGCCCGTGAACCCCGCCGCGCGCGAACCCGCCCACCGCGAACCCGCCCACCGCGAACCCCGCCCACCGCGAACCCCGCCGACCGTGACGGCCGCCGCCGCCACGGTCGGTGGCCGTTGCCGCACTCCCCGTGCCGTGCGGCGGCACGGTAGCCCATCCGGCGGCGCGGCACGGCCGTGGTTCACGCAGGCGTAACCCCACCGTCGCCGTCGTCACGGTCGCGAAACAACGGGCCGCATCGGCCGAAACCAGCCTTCGGCACTCTCCTTCTCATCGCCGACACCCCGGGTGGCACGGGACAGGTAACCCGGGTGTGGAGCGGCTTCCATTCATGAGGAGACGCCGATGCCGGACGGCTTCAGCGCGGGCGATACCGCCTTCGTGCTCATTTGTGCGGCCCTGGTCATGGTGATGACCCCGGGCCTGGCCTTCTTCTACGGAGGCATGGTCAGGGCCAAGAGCACGCTCAACATGCTGGCGATGAGCTTCCTCTCGCTCGGCATCGTCAGCGTGCTCTGGGTCCTCTACGGGTACTCGCTCAGCTTCGGGCCCGACGCGGGCGCCGGTCTGATCGGCAACCTGGACTTCCTCGGGATGCGCGGCATCGGGCTGAACGACCTGACCGGGACGATCCCGGTCACCGCGTTCTCCGCCTTCCAGCTGATGTTCGCGATCATCACCCCGGCGCTGATCAGCGGTGCGATCGCGGACCGCGCCAAGTTCACGGCCTGGGGCCTGTTCATCGCGCTCTGGGTGACCGTCGTGTACTTCCCGGTCGCGCACTGGGTCTTCTTCTTCGACGGCGGCAACGGCGGCTGGCTCGGCGACCGCAACGGCGTGATCGACTTCGCCGGCGGCACCGCCGTGCACATCAACGCGGGCGTCGCGGGCCTGGCGCTCTGCCTGGTGCTGGGCAAGCGGGTCGGGTTCCGGAAGGACCCGATGCGCCCGCACAGCCTGCCGCTGGTGATGCTCGGCTCCGGGCTGCTCTGGTTCGGCTGGTTCGGCTTCAACGCGGGCTCGGCACTGGCCGCCAACGGCGTCGCCGCGATGGCCCTGGTCAACACCCAGGTCGCCACGGGCGCCGCGCTGGTCGGCTGGCTGGCCTACGAGAAGCTGCGGCACGGCGCCTTCACCACGCTCGGCGCCGCCTCCGGCGCGGTGGCCGGCCTGGTCGCCATCACCCCGGCCTGCGGCTCGGTCAGCCCGCTCGGCGCGGTGGCGATCGGCCTGATCGCCGGCGCCGTCTGCGCCGCCGCGATCAGCCTCAAGTACCGCTTCGGGTTCGACGACTCGCTCGACGTGGTCGGCGTGCACGCGGTCGGCGGTGCGATCGGCTCGCTGCTGGTCGGCCTCTTCGCCACCGGCACCGTCGGCCAGACCGCCAAGGGCCTCTTCTACGGCGGCGGCCTGGAGCAGCTCGGCAAGCAGGCGATGGGCGTGGCCGTGGTCGCCGCCTACTCCTTCGTGCTCTCCTGGCTGCTGGCCAAGGCGATCGACAAGACGGTCGGCTTCCGGGTCGCCGAGGAGGTCGAGGTCGCCGGCATCGACCAGGCCGAGCACGCCGAGTCCGCGTACGACTTCAGCGCCCTGGGCGCCGGCCTGGCCAGGAGCACCCCCGCCCCGGCCGCGGCCGTGGTCGCCGCCCCCGCCGCTGCACCGGCCGCCGCGTCGGCCGCTGCGAAGAGCACCGGGAAGCCCGCCGGGAAGCCTGCGGAGAAGAACACCGAGAAGACCGAGGTCGACGCCTGATGAAGCTCATCACCGCAGTCATCAAGCCGCACCGCCTGGACGACGTGAAGGCCGCCCTGCAGGCCTTCGGGGTACACGGCCTGACCGTCACCGAAGCCAGCGGCTACGGCCGCCAGCGCGGCCACACCGAGGTCTACCGGGGCGCGGAGTACACCGTGGACCTGGTGCCCAAGGTCAGAATCGAGGTCCTGGTCGAGGACGACGACGCCGAGCAGCTGATCGACGTCCTGGTCAAGGCGGCCCGGACCGGCAAGATCGGGGACGGCAAGGTCTGGAGCATCCCGGTCGAGACCGCCGTCCGGGTGCGGACCGGCGAGCGCGGCCCCGACGCCCTCTAGGACACGCTCTAGCATTCAGCTTGATCACGCAGGCGGACCTGCGGCCGGCCCCCGGTCGCGGGTCCGCCGACGGCGTATCGGCGCCGTTGGTTCAACCGCACGACGGACGGGGACTTCGCATGGCCACCGAAACCGACGACCCCTGCGACTACGGCGCCGCCCGTGCCCGGCTGCTGGACGAGCCCGGCCCCGCCGGCAGCGCCCGCCGCGCCGCGCTGGCCGCGCTCACCGACGACTGGCTGGCCGGCCTGCTCACGGCGGCCGGAGCCCCGGTCGGCGTCGCCCTGGTCGCCGTCGGCGGCTACGGGCGCGGCGAACTCTCCCCGCGCAGCGACCTCGACGTCCTGCTGCTGCACGACGGCCCGCTCGACCCCGCGCTGCCCGAACGGATCTGGTACCCGGTCTGGGACACCGGCACCGCACTCGACCACTCGGTGCGCACCCCCGCCGAGGCCCGCGCGGTGGCGGCCGCCGACCTCAAGGCGCAGCTCGGCCTGCTGGACGCCCGCCACGTCGCCGGAGACCCGGCGCTCACCGCCTCGCTGCGCTCCGCCGTCCTCGCCGACTGGCGCGCCGCCGCCCCCGCACGCCTGCCCGAGCTGCGCGAACTCGGCCGGGAGCGGGCCGAACGGCACGGCGAGCTCTCCTTCCTGCTGGAGCCGGACCTCAAGGAGGCCCGCGGCGGCCTGCGGGACGTCGTCGCGCTCAACGCGATCGCCGCCACCTGGCTGGCGGACGCCCCGCGGGACGGCCTGGACGCCGCCGCGATGCGCCTGGCCGACGTCCGGGACGCCCTGCACCTGGCCACCGGCCGGGCCACCGAGCGGCTCAGCCTCCAGGACCAGGACCAGGTCGCCGAGCGGCTCGGTGTGCTGGACGCCGACACCCTGCTGCGCCAGGTCTACGAGGCCGCCCGCACCATCGCCTACGCGAGCGACGTCACCTGGCGGGCGGTGGACCGGGTGCTGGCCGCCCGCGCGGGCCGGGGGCGGCGCACCTCCCGGCTCTCCTTCCCGTTCACCGGTGCCGGGCGCGGAGCGGGCGCGGTGGCCCGTGGCGCCGTCGAGCGCCGTCCGCTGGCCGAGGGCGTGGTCGAGCAGGACGGCGAGGCGGTGCTCGCCCAGGGAGCGCGCCCGGCCGCCGACCCGGTGCTGCCGCTGCGCGCCGCGGCCGCCGCCGCGCAGAACGGCCTGACCATCTCCTACTCGACGGTGCGCCGGCTGGCCTCCGAGTGCCGGCCGCTGCCGGTGCCCTGGCCGGACGAGGCCCGCGAGCAGCTGGTCACGCTGCTCGGCGCGGGCGAGGCCTGTCTGCCGGTGTGGGAGGCACTGGAGGCGGAGGGGCTGATCACCCGGCTGCTGCCCGACTGGGAGCGGGTCCGCTGCCGCCCGCAGCGCAACGCCGTGCACCGCTGGACGGTCGACCGGCACCTGGTCGAGACGGCGGTGCGGGCCGCCGCGATGACCCGCCGGGTGGCCCGGCCGGACCTGCTGCTGGTGGCCGCGCTGCTGCACGACATCGGCAAGGGCTGGCCCGGCGACCACAGCGAGGCGGGCGAGGTGATCGTCCGTGACGTGGCGGTCCGGATGGGCTTCGACCGGGAGTCGGTCGAGACCCTGGCGATGCTGGTCCGCCACCACCTGACCCTGGTGGACACCGCGACCCGGCGGGACCCGGACGATCCCGCGACCGTGGAGGCGATCACCAAGGTGGTCGCGACCCTGCCGCAGCTGGAGCTGCTGCACGCGCTGACCGAGGCCGATGCGACCGCGACCGGCCCGGCCGCCTGGAGCCGCTGGCGGGCCTCGCTGGTGGACGGCCTGGCCGCCAGGGCCGCCGCCCAGCTGGCCGGCGCGTACCCTCCCCGGGCCTTCGGCCGGGGGTACCCCCATCCCGGGGAGGCCGCGCCGACCGCGGAGCAGGAGCGGCTCGCGGTGGAGGCGGCCCGGACGTGCGGTCCGGCGCTCTCGCTGCTGGCACAGGCCGAGGTGGCGGCCCAGGCCGGGGAGGCGGGCCTGAGGGGTGAGCCGGCTCTGACGGGTGAGTCGGGCCTGACGGGTGAGGCGGGCCTGGCCGCGGGGCCGGGCCGGCCGGGTGGAGGGGGTCCCGGCACCGAGCCGATGGGCGTGCGGCTGACCCTCGCCGTCCCGGATCAGCCGGGGTTGCTCGGCACCGTCGCCGGGGTGCTGGCCCTGCACCGGCTGACCGTCCGCTCGGCGGGCCTGCGCGAGCTGGACCCGATCGGTGCCGGCCCGGTGCTGCTGCTCTCCTGGACGGTGGCGGCCGAGTTCGGGGAGCTGCCGGAGGCGGCCCGGCTCCGGGCCGACCTGCGCAGGGCGCTCGACGGTTCGCTGGACGTCTCGCGCCGGCTCGCCGAGCGCGACGCGGCCGCCCCGCGCCGGCGCGGCATCCCGACCCCGCCGCCGCTGGTCGCGGTGGCCCCCGCGGTGGCCTCGGCCACCGCGACCGTGCTGGAGGTGCGCGCCCACGACGCGCCCGGCCTGCTGCACCGGATCGGGCGGGCGCTGGACGGCGCCGGCGTCCGGGTCCGGACCGCGCACGTCTCCACGCTCGGCGCCGACGCCGTCGACTCCTTCTACCTGACCGACGACGCGGGCCGGCCGCTCACCGCCCAGCGGGCCGGAGAGGTCGCGGCGGCGGTCCGGGCGGCGCTGGGCTGAACCCCGCGCCCCGGGAGCGGCCTCCCGGGGTCGGGGCGGGGGGTGGTCCGGGAACGCTCCGGGCGTGCTCGGCGGTGTTCCGGGCGTGCTCGGCGGTGCTCCCGGCGTGCTCCGGGGAACGCTCCGGGGCCGGTCGTCCCGGGGGTGGAGACCGTTCCCAGGGCGGCCGGATACCCTTGGGGACGACGACCGTACCGATACCGATGCCGCAGAGGACCCGCGACGACGTGTTCGACACCCTTTCCGATCGCCTCGCAGCGACGTTCAAGAACCTCCGTGGCAAGGGCCGCCTCAGCGAGGCGGACATCGACGCCACCGCCCGCGAGATCCGCATCGCGCTGCTGGAGGCGGACGTCGCGCTGCCGGTCGTGCGGGCCTTCATCAAGCAGGTCAAGGAGCGGGCGCTCGGCGCCGAGGTCTCCGGCGCGCTGAACCCGGCGCAGCAGATCATCAAGATCGTCAACGAGGAGCTCATCGCGATCCTCGGTGGCGAGACCCGCCGGGTGAGGTTCGCCAAGAGCGGCCCGACGGTGATCATGCTCGCCGGTCTCCAGGGTGCCGGTAAGACCACCCTCGCGGGCAAGCTCGGCCACTGGCTGAAGAAGCAGAAGCACACCCCGCTGCTGGTCGCCTGCGACCTCCAGCGCCCCAACGCCGTCAACCAGCTCCAGGTCGTGGCCGACCGCGCGGGCGTGGCCTTCTACGGCCCGCAGCCGGGCAACGGTGTCGGCGACCCGGTGCAGGTCGCCCGCGACTCGATCGAGTACGCGAAGCAGAAGCAGTACGACGTCGTCATCGTCGACACCGCCGGCCGCCTCGGCATCGACGCCGAGCTGATGCAGCAGGCCGCCGACATCCGGGCCGTGGTCAACCCGGACGAGGTCCTGTTCGTCGTCGACGCGATGATCGGCCAGGACGCGGTCACCACCGCCCAGGCCTTCCTCGACGGCGTCGACTTCACCGGCGTGGTGCTCTCCAAGCTCGACGGCGACGCCCGCGGTGGTGCCGCGCTCTCGGTCGCGCACGTCACCGGCCGCCAGATCATGTTCGCCTCCAACGGTGAGAAGGTCGACGACTTCGACGCCTTCCACCCGGACCGGATGGCCTCGCGCATCCTCGGCATGGGCGACATGCTGTCGCTGATCGAGAAGGCCGAGCAGACCTTCTCGCAGGCCGAGGCCGAGAAGATCGCCTCCAAGCTGCAGGGCGGCGGCAAGGACTTCACGCTCGACGACTTCCTGGCCCAGCTGGAGCAGGTCCGGAAGATGGGCTCGATCTCCAAGCTGCTGGGCATGCTGCCCGGGATGGGCCAGATCCGCGAGCAGATCAACAACATCGACGACAAGGACGTCGACCGCGTCGGCGCCATCATCAAGTCGATGACCCCGGCCGAGCGGACCGACCCGAAGATCATCAACGGTTCGCGCCGCGCCCGCATCGCGAAGGGTTCGGGCGTCCAGGTCGGCGAGGTCAACAACCTGGTCGAGCGGTTCTTCGACGCCCGCAAGATGATGTCGGCGATGGCCTCCGGCAAGGGCATCCCCGGGATGCCGGGAATCCCGGGCATGGGCGGCGGCTCGAAGAAGTCCGCGAAGAAGGCCCCGGCGGCCAAGGGCAAGCGCAAGAGCGGCAACCCGCTGAAGCGCGCGCAGGAGGAGGCCGCGGCCGCCGAGCGCCGCGCGCTCGGCGCGGGCGGCGGCCAGGCCCCGGCCGAGGGCGGCGCGTTCGGGATCGGCGCGGGCAAGGGCCCGGCCGACTTCGAGCTGCCGAAGGAGTTCAAGGACCTGCTGTAGGTCCGCTGCGCAGCCTCGCTCGGCCCGCCGTCCGGTTTTCCTCCGGGCGGCGGGCCGTTCGCATGTCCGGGCAGGCGTTCGCCGGTCCCGTGCGCCCGTCCGCAGGTCCGGTAAGGCCTTTCACGCGTCCGGGGTGGCGTTGGCCGGTCTGGTGCGGCCGTTCGCATGTCGGATGATCCGCATGTCCGATGATGAGGGGGTGAGAGTGACGATCAGGGCCCCGCGGGCCGAGGACGTGGTTGCGTACGCCGAGGCGGTCCGACGGTCCGCCGAGCACATCCGACGGTGGAACCCGGTGGAGCCGGACGGCCTGCCGGACCTCATGGAGCGGCAGGGCGCCGGGCTGCGGACCTTCCTGATCTTCGACCGGGAGACCGGCGGGCTGGTCGGCAAGGTCAACGTGGCCAACATCGTGATGGGGCGGTTCTGCAACGCGGCGCTCGGCTACGACGCGTACCTGCCGTTCGCCGGCACCGGCCGGATGACCGAGGGCATGCGGCTGGTGCTGGACAGCTGCTTCGCCCCGCAGGCGGCCGGCGGGCTCGGACTGCACCGGCTGGAGATCAACGTGCAGCCGGACAACGGGCGTTCGATCGGGCTGGCCAAGCGGCTGGGCTTCCGGCACGAGGGGTTCACGCCCCGGATGCTGTTCCTGCAGGGCGAATGGCGGGACCACGAGCGGTTCGCGCTGACCGCCGAGGAGTGGCCGGGCTCCGCGGCGGCGTAGCCGTCGGGGGAGGGTGCTTCCGGCGGCCCGGGGGCCGGGGTTCGGGGGCCGGGGGCCTGGGGCCGGGGGTCCGGGGGGCGGCGTTGCGGATGGATCACCCGAGCAGATATCCGTATTGTCCGACAGGTGACCGAACCAGCGCCGCCGCGCCAGATCCCCGACCAGCCCTGGCGCTCCGAGGGTGCACCGCCCCCGCCGCCCCCGCGCCGCAGGATGCCCGGCGGCTGGACCGGCCTCATCCTCACCGCGCTGGTGGTCTTCCTGATCACCGACCTGCTGCTGTCCTTCTTCGGCAACGCCGGCGCCACCACGATCTCCTACACCGAGTTCAACAACCAGCTGAACAAGGGCAACGTCACCAAGATCTACTCCAAGGGCGACGCCATCGAGGGCACCCTGAAGAACGCCGCGCCCAAGCCGGACGGCGGCAAGGGCGACTACACCGACTTCGACACCCAGCGGCCCTCCTTCGCCGGTGACAGCCTCTGGACCACCCTCCAGCAGCAGGGCGTCGAGGTCACCGCCAAGCCGGTGGTCCAGCAGCGCAGCTTCCTCGCCAACCTGCTGATCTCGCTCGCCCCGATGCTGCTGCTCATCCTGGTCTGGGTACTGCTCGCCCGCCGGATGGCCGGCGGCCTGGGCGGTGGCGCACTCGGCCGCAAGGCCCCGCCCAAACCGGTCGCCGCCGAGTCCGGCAAGCGCACCACCTTCGCCGACGTGGCCGGCATCGACGAGGTCGAGGCCGAACTCGCCGAGGTGGTCGACTTTCTGAAGAACCCCCAGCAGTACCGCAGGCTCGGCGCCAAGATGCCCCGCGGCGTCCTGCTCAGCGGCTCGCCCGGCACCGGCAAGACCCTGCTGGCCCGGGCCGTCGCCGGCGAGGCCGACGTGCCGTTCTTCTCCGCCTCCGCCTCCGAGTTCATCGAGATGATCGTCGGCGTCGGCGCCAGCCGGGTCCGGGACCTCTTCACCGAGGCCCGGAAGGTCGCCCCCTCGATCATCTTCATCGACGAGATCGACACCATCGGCCGCCAGCGCGGCGGCAGCGGCGGCATGGGCGGCCACGACGAACGCGAGCAGACGCTCAACCAGATCCTCACCGAGATGGACGGCTTCACCGGCTCCGAGGGCGTCATCGTCATCGCGGCCACCAACCGGGCCGACGTCCTCGACCCGGCCCTGCTGCGCCCCGGCCGGTTCGACCGCCGGATCACCGTCAGCCCGCCCGACCGGGACGGCCGCGCCGCGATCCTGCGCATCCACACCAGGACCGTCCCGCTCGCCGGGGGCACCGACCTCGCCCAGCTGGCCAAGGTCACCCCCGGCATGACCGGCGCCGACCTGGCCAACCTGGTCAACGAGGCCGCCCTGCTGGCCGTCAAGCGCAAGCAGGACGCGGTGGGGGAGCGGGACCTCTCGGACGCGCTGGAGAAGGTCCAGCTGGGCGCCGTCCGGCCGCTGGTGATGCCGCAGGACGAGCGGGAGCGCACCGCGTACCACGAGAGCGGCCACGCGCTGCTCGGCATGCTCCAACCGGGCGCCGACCCGGTTCGCAAGATCACCATCGTGCCGCGCGGCCGCGCCCTCGGCGTCACCCTCTCCACCCCCGAGACCGACCGCTACTCGTACACCGAGCCCTACCTGCGCGGGCGGATCATCGGCGCGCTCGGCGGGATGGCCGCCGAGCAGGTCGTCTACGGCGTCATCACCACCGGCGCGGAGAGCGACCTGGAGCAGGTCACCAACATCGCCCGCGGCATGGCCGGCCGCTGGGGCATGAGCGAGCGCGTCGGCCGGCTCACCGCCGTCCCCTCCGACCCCCAGGGCGCCTACGGGCTCTCCGCCGCGCCGACCACGCTGGACGCGGTGGACGAGGAGGCCCGGCGGATCGTCTCCGAGTGCTACGACGAGGCGCTCCGGCTGCTGACCGAGCAGCGGGACCGGCTGGACGCGCTGGCGGCGGCCCTGCTGGAGGCGGAGACGCTGGACGAGGAGGAGGCGTACCGGGCGGCGGGGGTGCCGCGGAAGGCGCTCGACCAGGCCTGAGGCGCCTGCACGGACGGGGGTGTTGGTGCGTGAGGGCTGTCCGGGGGCGGGTTGTCCGTCGGGGTGGGTGTCCATCGGGACGGGTTGTCCGTCGGGGTGGGTCCGTCGGGGGCGGGCTGGTGAGGGGCGCTCGCGGTGGGTGCGGGCGCCCCTCCGGTGTGCCGTCGCTGCGCTTGCCGCAGGCGGGCGGTCGGGCGGTCTGGCGGTCGGGGCGGTCGGGGCGGTCGGGTGGCGGGGAGTCGGGCGATCGGGTGGTCAGCGGGGTTGTTCGGCGACCAGGTAGCGGAAGACGTTCTCCATCCGGACCGAGCCGTCCGCGCGCAGGTACGGGTGCAGCACCTCCGCCAGTTCCTTCGCCACCAGCGGCAGCCCCGAGAACTCCGCCGCCGCGTCGTACAGACCGGTGGAGAGCAGCCCGCGCACCGCGCTGTCGAGGTCCGGGTAGGCGAACGGGCAGCCCACCCGGCCGCTGCCGGCCGGGCGCAGGCCGGCCGGTGCCAGGAGGTCCTCCAGGGCGCCGGGCGTACTCAGCCCGAACGGGTCGCGCGCGGTGGTGCGCCCCGCCATCCGGCGGGCCACGTCCAGCACGGCCGCGCTCTCGCAGCGCTCCGGCGGGCCCCAGGCGGCCAGCACCACGTGTCCGCCGCGCAGCGTCAGCCGGGCCGCCTCGGTCACCACGCGCTGTGGTTCCGCGGCCCCGGGCAGTTGCTCGAAAACCGTGACCAGCGAATGGGCCGAGCGGGGGACGGCCGACGCCGTCCGGGCACTCGCGCCCACCTGGAGCCGACGCCCCCGGGCCAGCTCGCGCAGCTCGTCCTGCGGCTCCAGTCCGGCGACCTGGGCACCCCGTCCGGCCGCCAGCAGCAGGGCCAGGCCCGACCGGCAGCCCAGACCCAGCACGCTGGTCGCCGGGCCGACCTCCAGGCGGTCGTAGACCGCTTCGTAGAGCGGCACCAACATGCGTTCCTGGATCTCCGCCCAGTCGCGCGCCCGCGCGGGCCACGCTGCCGGGGGCAGCGGGTCGTGCGGTCGTGCGCCCGCGGGTCGTACGGTTGTGCCGGTCGTTCGAGCTGAAGCCATCGCGGCCTCCCATCCGGTCCTTCGGTGTGCTGCTACGGCTCCCCCAAAGTCCCGCCCCACTCCAGCGAACAGCGGCTCGGGCGTGGCGTCCAGAGGGGTGCAGGGTGGTGCGCGCGTGTCGCGGTCGTGCGCCCCCCGGCAGCAGCCGCGTTGCCGGTCCCGTCGCCCGACCCGTTGCCGGCCCCGGTGCCCGACCCGCTGACCGACCCATGGCCGATCCCGTTGCTGTTCAGGTGTGGTGCGGGCCGTCGGGCCGGTCGTCCCGACGGCCGATCCGCTGCCGGGCCCGTTACCGATTCGAAGTCAGGGCCCTGCTCCCCGTACCATTCGCCCCATGGCAAAGGCACCCGTTCTCACCCCCCAGGCGGACGACTTCCCGCGCTGGTACCAGGACCTCATCAACAAGGCCGAGCTGGCCGACAACGGTCCGGTGCGCGGCACCATGGTCATCCGACCGTACGGCTACGGCCTGTGGGAGCGGATGCAGCAGGAGATGGACGCCCGCATCAAGAAGGCCGGCGCGCAGAACGCCTACTTCCCGATGTTCATCCCGCAGTCCTACCTGACCAAGGAAGCGGAGCACGTCGAGGGCTTCGCCCCCGAGCTCGCGGTGGTCACCCACGGCGGTGGCAAGCAGCTGGACGAGCCGGTCGTCGTCCGGCCCACCTCCGAGACCATCATCAACGAGTACTTCTCCAAGTGGGTGCAGAGCCACCGCGACCTGCCCCTGCAACCAGTGGGC
>NZ_CP026498.1:5269088-5287029 GCF_002953255.1 Streptomyces sp. CB01881 | reverse complement strand
AGACGCGCGGGCGGAGCTCCCAGTGGGCCAACGTGGTCCGCTGGGAGCTCCGCCCGCGCGTCTTCCTGCGCACCACCGAGTTCCTCTGGCAGGAGGGCCACACCGCCCACGCCACGTACGAGGACGCCCGTGACTACGCGTCGATGATCCACACCCAGGTCTACGGCGACTTCATGACCAACGTGCTCGGCATCGACGTCGTGCTCGGCCGCAAGACCGCCAAGGAGCGCTTCGCCGGCGCCATCAACACCCTCACGCTCGAAGGCATGATGGGCGACGGCAAGGCGCTGCAGATGGGCACCAGCCACGAGCTGGGCCAGAACTTCGCCAAGGCGTTCAACACCACCTACCAGCTCCAGGGCGCCGAGCGCGAGTACGTCTGGCAGACCTCCTGGGGCGTCTCGACCCGCATGGTCGGCGGCCTGATCATGTCCCACGGCGACGACAACGGCCTGCGGGTTCCCCCGCGCCTGGCCGCCGTCCAGGCCGTCGTCCTCGCCATCAAGGGCGACGACGCGGTGATCGCCAAGGTGCGCGAGATCGGCGCCACGCTGGAGGCCGCCGGCATCCGGGTCGTCGTCGACGACCGCACCGACACCCCGTTCGGCCGCCGCGCGGTCGACTGGGAGCTCAAGGGCGTTCCGCTGCGCATCGAGGTCGGCCCGCGCGACCTGGAGAACGGCACCGCGATGCTGGCCCGCCGCATCCCCGGTGGCAAGGAGCCGGTCTCGATCGACGCCCTCGCGTCGCTCGTGCCGGGCGTGCTGGAGGAGGACCAGGCGCTGCTGCTGCGCCAGTCCCGTGAGCGCCGTGAGGCCCGCACCGTCGACGTGAAGAACCTCGACGAGGCCGTCGAGGCCGCCGCGACCGGCTGGGGCCGGATCTCCTGGGCCGAGCTGGGTCCGGAGGGCGAGGCCAAGCTGGCCGAGCAGGGCGTCTCGGTGCGCTGCATCGTGGCCGCCGACGGCTCCGTGCCGGCGACGGACGACCAGGACGGCAACATCGCCATCGTCGCGCGCGCCTACTGATCGGTTCGGGGACGGGCTCCGGTGCCGGTGATCCGGTACCGGTGCTCCGTGGCGACGGTTGGGTGACCTGGCGCCGGTGGTTCGGTGCTCCCGGTGTCGGTGGTTCGGTGCTCCGGTGTCGGCGGTTCGGTGCGAGTGGTTCGGCGCCAAAGTGTTCGATGCCAAAGGGTTCGGTGTCGGGTGGTTCGGTACCGAAGATCCGAGGCTGAGCGTTTCGGGGCGTTCGGGAGTGATTCCGGCGCGTTCGAGGTGTTCGTGATGCCGGAAACCGACCCGTACTGATGAGTAATGACGGGCCCCGGCAACCGCCGCCGGGAATTCCGACGGTAACCACCCCGGCGTTGTCTCAGCTGTCGACATCCCTACTGGCCGGTCAACTCCCGGTATTAACGGAATAGCGGTACGGTGTACGGCCCGTGGCCCTGTCAACTCGACAGGATCATGGGCCGTACGTATGTCCGGGGAGCGACAGCCCGTTCCCCGCGGCAGAAAAGGGACGAGGCCCGCCGAGCTGCGACGGGCCCAAACGTGCAGGGGGTTGGTCTTGCGTCAGATCCGGAACGCGCAATTTGCGCGCGCTCGTACATTCCTGAGAGTTTCCTGGGAATTCCCGGGGAGCGGGAACACGCGGAACATCGGCTCGCACTCCATCGTTGGTCTAGCGTGAGCACGACACAGCCCCTCGTTCTCGCGGCCGAACTGGCCGCCGCCTGGAGCGACATCCAGGCCTTCCATCAGGACCTCCCCGACCTCGCCTCGCCCGAGGCGTTGATCGGCGAGTCCTCCTCGGCCTGTGGCACGCGGCTCGGTTTCGAGCGGCTCCTCCACGAGGCTGCCCACGGTCTGGCCGCGGCCCGGGACATCCGGGACACCTCGCGCGCCGGCCGCTACCACAACCGACGCTTCCTGCTCCTTGCCTCGGAGCTGGGCCTGGCGCACCCGGTCGAACCGCACGCGAGCAGCGGCTTCTCCCAGGTGACCATGCTCAAGGAGACGCGCGAGCGGTACGCCGAGACCATCGAACGCCTGGACCGCGCCCTCGGTGCGCACCAGGAGGCGGTGGCCGGCGACGGCGCTACGCGGGCCTTCCGCGGTCCGGCCGCCCGGCACGGCTCCTCCGGAGGTGGCGTCCGGGTGAAGGCGGTCTGCGGCTGCGGGCGCAACGTCCGGGTCGTCCCGTCGGTGCTCGCGCAGGCGTCCATCGTCTGCGGGGCCTGCCAGCAGCCGTTCAAGATCGCGTAATCGGCGTCGGTGGAAGCAGTCGGCGGAAGCGGCTGGCAGAAACGGCCGGCAGCTGTGCGGGCAGCTGCCCCGGCCGGAGCGAGTCCGTGGCGCCGACGCCGATCGGTGCCCGGTTGATCGCCGGACCGGTTTCCGGTCCCGATTGGCCGGCACCCGGCCGACCGATGGTGGTGGGAGTTGGGCTGACCGGGAGCGGGGGCTCCCGGTCGGACCTGTCCCCTGCCGGTCGGACCTGTTCTCTCCCGGTCTCTCCCGGGCCTCCCGTGGCGCTTCCCGGGGCTTGTCCCTCTCGGGTGCCCCCGGTGCTGTCCCGAGCCTCCCCGGCCCCTTTCGGCGCGGTCCGCGGCTTGTCGCGCCCGAGCCCGGTCAAGGCGGTTCGCGCCGGTATGGCAGAATGGACAGCTGAGTACTCGGCAGCCGAGCAGGACCCCTCTCTCCTACGGCTGGCGTGTCCCTTGAACGGCCCACCCCCGCAACCCCACGCGAGGGCAAGGCTGCTCACCCACGTCAACACCAGGAGAATCCACTCCCGTGGCAGTCAAGATCAAGCTCAAGCGTCTCGGCAAGATTCGCTCCCCGCACTACCGCATCGTCATCGCCGACGCCCGCACCAAGCGTGACGGTCGCGCGATCGAGGAGATCGGCATCTACCAGCCGACCTACAACCCCTCGAAGATCGAGGTCGACAGCGACCGCGCCCAGTACTGGCTGTCCGTCGGCGCCCAGCCGACCGAGCCGGTGCTCGCCATCCTGAAGCTGACCGGCGACTGGCAGAAGTTCAAGGGCCTGCCGGCTCCGGCGCCGCTGAAGGTCGCCGAGCCGAAGGTCGAGGACTTCTCGCACCTGTTCGCGAAGGCCGTCGCCGGCTTCGAGGACGCCACCACCGGTGTCGCCATCACCCCCAAGGCCAAGAAGTCGGACAAGGCCGAGGCTGAGGCCGACGCCGCCGCCGAGGCCTGATCGTGATCGAGGACGCCCTCGACCACCTGGTGAAGGGCATCGTCGAGCACCCCGACGAGGTGCAGGTGCGCTCGCGCAACCTGCGTCGGGGCAACACCATCGAGGTGCGAGTGCACCCCGATGACCTCGGCAAGGTGATCGGCCGGGGCGGCCGCACGGCGCGCGCACTGCGCACCGTGGTCGGCGCCCTCGGCGGTCGCAACGTCCGGGTCGACCTGGTCGACGTGGACAGCATTCGCTGACGCTGCTGCTCGTTCAGCCGTCAGGCTTGAGGCCGGTCGGGACGCATGTCGTCCCGGCCGGCCTTCGCCGTTTTTCTTGCGGCCCTGTTCTTTTCTCTGCCTTCCCTAGGCCTTCCCTAGCACCCATCCAGGAGAACGATCACCGTGCAGCTCGTCGTCGGCAAGATCGGCCGCGCCCACGGCATCAGGGGGGACGTCAGCGTCGAGGTCCGCACCGACGAGCCGGAACTCCGGCTCGGCCCCGGTGCCGTCGTGCTCACCGACCCCGCGTCGGCCGGCCCGCTGACCGTCGAGTCCGGCAAGGTGCACAGCGGCCGGCTGCTGCTGCGTTTCGCCGGCGTCAAGGACCGCAACGCCGCCGAGGCGCTGCGCGGCACCATCCTGATCGCCGAGGTCGACCCGGACGAGCGCCCGGACGACCCGGAGGAGTACTACGACCACCAGCTGATCGGCATGGACGTGGTGCTGCTGGACGGGACCCCGGTCGGCGAACTGACCGAGGTGGTCCACCTGCCCTACCAGGACCTCCTCACCGTGGAGAAGCCCGACGGCACGGAGGTGCTGGTGCCGTTCGTGACCCGCATCGTGCCGACCATCGACCTGGAGAACCAGCGGGTGGTGATCGACCCGCCGGCCGGGCTGATCGACCCGGAGCAGGCCGAGGTCGTGCAGGCTGCGGCGGACGAGCCGGAGGAGTCGGAGTGACCGCCGAGGGACTGCAGCCGCAGGAGCGACCCGAGACCGCGGCCGCCCCGTCCGCCGGGGCTGACGGCTCCGCGTCGCCCGTCTCGTCCAGCCCGTCCGCGCCGTCCGTGCAGGACGGCATGCGGATAGACGTCGTGACGATCTTCCCGGAGTACCTGGAGCCGCTGAACATCTCGCTGGTCGGCAAGGCCCGTGCCCGCGGCCAGCTCGACGTGCACGTCCACGACCTGCGTGAGTGGACCCACGACGTCCACCGGACCGTGGACGACAGCCCCTACGGCGGTGGCCCCGGCATGGTGATGAAGCCCGAGCCGTGGGGCGAGGCGCTGGACGCCGTCATCGGTCGCGGTCCGGCGGGAGAGGTGCCCACGCTGGTGGTGCCCACCCCCAGCGGGCGCCCGTTCACCCAGGAGCTAGCCCAGGAACTCGCCGGCCGTCCGTGGCTGACGTTCACCCCGGCCCGGTACGAGGGCATCGACCGGCGCGTGATCGAGGAGGCGGCCACCCGGATGCCGGTGGTCGAGGCGTCGATCGGCGACTACGTCCTGGCCGGCGGCGAGGTCGCCGTCCTGGTGATGGTCGAGGCGATCGCCCGGCTGCTGCCCGGAGTGCTCGGCAACGCGGAGTCCCACCGTGACGACTCCTTCGCGCCCGGCGCCATGGCCGACCTGCTGGAAGGCCCGGTCTACACCAAGCCCGCCGAGTGGCGAGGCCGGACCGTCCCGGATGTGCTGCTCAGTGGCAACCACGGCCGGATCGCCCGCTGGCGGCGCGAGCAGGCCTTCGCCCGCACCCTGGCCAACCGATCCGACCTGGTGGAACGCTGGCAGTACGGCGCCTTCGACAAGAAGGACCGCGAGGCGCTCAGCATCCTCGGTCTCGCCTGGGACGAACGGCTCGGCCGATTTCGGTCCGTGGCCGACGGTGTGGAAGAATAGGCCGCTGCTGTCTGTCGCTGGGCTCCTCCCGTAGGGGTCACGTGGTCCGGTGCCCTCGCCACGGGGGGAACATCGCCAACCGATGCGGCCCGCAGCAGACCCCATTGTGACGAACTTCCGTGGGCGGCCCGTGGCGCCTGCGATGGAGAGCAACATGAGCAACAAGCTCGCTGCTGTCGACGCGGCCTCGCTGCGTAGCGACATTCCGGCCTTCCGCGCCGGTGACACCCTGAAGGTTCACGTCCGGGTCATCGAGGGCAACCGCTCCCGTGTCCAGGTCTTCCAGGGCGTCGTCATCCGCCGCCACGGCGCCGGCGTCGGTGAGACCTTCACCGTCCGCAAGGTCAGCTTCAACGTCGGCGTGGAGCGCACCTTCCCGGTGCACACCCCGGTCGTCGAGAAGATCGAGGTCGTGACCCGCGGTGCGGTTCGCCGCGCCAAGCTGTACTACCTGCGTGACCTCCGCGGCAAGGCCGCGAAGATCAAGGAGAAGCGCGACCGCTGATCCACCGGCCCCCGGTTCTTCCGGGGGATCGGAGCGCTCTGGGGGGCGCCGCTGCCGCAGGGTAAGCTCAGCCCCCGATGAGCACGCACGAACCATCCGCGGACCGCGACGGCTGTCCCGCACCCACCGGTGCGGACTCGCCCTCGCGGTCCGCGGCTGTTTCGGCGGTCGTTTCCGCGGTCGCTTCTCCGGCCGCTGTTGCGGAGCCGGGGGCCGGGTCCGGGGCCAGGGCCGGGGCCGGGGCTGCGCCCGCGCCCGCGCCCGGGGTCAGGTCCGGGGTGGCGGTCGGCCCGGAGGCCGGCCTGGGGGATGTGCCGGGCGAGGCGCCGATGTCGGCCGTCCCGCGCGTCGTGGGGGATGCGGCCGCGGAGGCCGCGGAGGGTACGGAGGCCGCAGAGGCCGCAGAAGCCGCGGCGAAGGCGGACGAGTGCCCGGAGGACGGCGCTGAAGAGGACGTCGCCGGCGACGACGGGGAAGAGGACGCCGAGGAGCCGGGCCGTTCGCGGTCGCGTGACCTCCTTCTGCTGGTCGGTATCTGCCTGCTCTCCCTGCTCCTGGTGAACGCCTTCGTGGCGCGGCCGTTCGCGGTGCCGTCCGCATCGATGGAGAACACCCTGCGTACCGGCGACCGCCTGGTCGCGAACAAGCTGGCCTACTCCTTCGGGAGTCGACCGCAGCGCGGCGATGTCGTGGTCTTCGACGGGACGGGCACCTTCCGGAAGGGGCCGACCAAACCGACAGGGTTCTGGGACGGCCTGCGGTCGTTCGGCCAGGACCTCGGACTGGTACCGGCCGGCGACTCGATCTACGTGAAGCGTGTCATCGGGGTCGGCGGCGACCGGGTGACCAGCACCGGCCCCGGCGGGCGGATCACGGTCAACGGGGTGCCGGTCGACGAGTCCTCCTACCTCGCGCCGGGGGATGAACCGTCGAACGTGGCCTTCGACGTGGTGGTACCGCCCGGCACGCTCTGGGTGATGGGCGACCACCGCAGCGCCTCCCGTGACTCGCGCGACCACCTGGGCGAACCCGGTGGCGGCTTCGTCCCGGAGGACAAGGTGGTCGGACGCGCGGAGTGGGTGGTTTTCCCGGTCGGGCACTGGAGCAGCCTGGACCGGCCGGAGGCGTTCGCCGCGACTGGGGGGACCGGTGGCCATGGGGACCAGAGGTAGAGGCCGCCTCGCCGACCGCTCCACCGTCAAGTCCGCCGCAGGGCCGTCGGAACCGACGGCGGGGACGGCGGGGACGGCCGACCCGCAGCCGCCGGCCTCCGCGCGCGGCAGAGCCGAGCGCCGCCGCACGGCCCGCCGGGCGGCCCGGCGGCGCAGGCGTTCCCTGCTGCGGGAGTTCCCGTTGATCGTCCTGGTGGCGCTGGTGGTGGCGCTGGTGATGAAGACGTTCATGGTGCAGGTCTTCGTGATTCCCTCCGGTTCGATGGAGCAGACCATCCAGATCGGGGACCGGGTACTGGTCGACAAGTTCACCCCCTGGTTCGGTGCCGAGCCCGAGCGCGGCGAGGTGGTGGTCTTCAAGGACCCGGGCGGCTGGCTGGAGGCCGATCACAAGCCGTCCACGGACGGGCCGGTTCTGCGCGGGGCCAAGCAGGTTCTGACCTACGTCGGGCTGTTGCCGTCCGAGAGCGAGCAGGATCTGATCAAGCGTGTGATCGGTATCGGCGGGGACACCGTGGAGTGCTGCGACGATCAGGGCCGGCTGAGTGTCAACGGCTCGCCGGTGAACGAGCCGTACCTGGCGCCCGGGAACCCGCCCTCCCGCCAGCCCTTCAAGGTGAAGGTGCCGGAGGGCCGGCTCTGGGTCATGGGCGACCACCGGGACGTGTCCGCCGACTCCCGCTTCCACATGGGGAATGAGGGGCAGGGCACGATCCCGTTGAGCGGTGTGGTGGGCCGGGCGTTCGTGATCGCCTGGCCGGTGGGCCGGGTTCATCAACTTGATGTGCCGGGTTCACTCTCCAAGGTGGCGTCGGCTCCGCAGACCCGCGGAACTACGGCGAACTCGATGGGGGTTGGGCCGCTTCCGGCGGAACCTCCGCTCGTTATGGGTGCGTTGGGCATCCTTCCGCTCGTCGGCCGCAGGCCGGAGCGATCCCCGGCCTAGCCCCGGCCGGTCGGCGACCGGCCGGGCCGTGCGTGTGGGAACGCGAGCCGGATGCCTGGGAGTGATAGAGAAGTGCTGATGCGGCCGGTAGGCGACAACGGCTGCGTCCGAAGGCTGTGCTGGTGCCAGGTGTGCCCGAGGAGGGCGACCCTGGGGCGTTCATGGTCGATGGTGGAGCGTGGTGCCCGCTGTGCGGCACTGTGAGCGCGGGCGCGCGGGCGTCCGCACAGCAGGGAGGAGACGTTGTGGGGGATTTGGTGATCGGCGCCCGCTCAGGCGCCGGGGAGCCCGAGGGCTCCGGCGGCCGGGCGGCCCGGTCCACGGAGTCCGCGGTGTCGTCGGCTTCGGCCGAGGACCCGGCGGCCCAGTCCGCGGACGAACAGGGCAACGGCACCGGTGACACCTCGGACGACTTCCGTGACGCGGAGGGATCCGCGGAGCACCCGGAGGAGAAGACCGCCGGCAAGGAGGGCAAGCAGCGCTCCTTCTGGAAGGAGCTGCCGATCCTGGTCGGGATCGCGCTCGTCCTGGCACTGGTGATCAAGACGTTCTTCGTCCAGGCGTTCTCCATTCCGTCGGAATCGATGCAGAACACGCTTCAGGTCGGCGACCGCGTCCTGGTGGACAAGCTGACTCCGTGGTTCGGAGCCGAGCCCGAGCGGGGAGAGGTCGTGGTGTTCCACGACCCGGGCGGCTGGCTTGCCGACGAGCCCACCAAGCAGAGCAGCAACTCCTTCGTCCGGGGTGTCCAGGACGTGCTCAGCTTTGTCGGCCTGATGCCCTCCGACAACGAGAAGGACCTCATCAAGCGCGTCATCGCGGTCGGCGGGGACACCGTCGAGTGCCAGGGCGACGGTCCGGTCAA
Organism: Streptomyces sp. CB01881; assembly: GCF_002953255.1. Taxonomy (GTDB): domain Bacteria; phylum Actinomycetota; class Actinomycetes; order Streptomycetales; family Streptomycetaceae; genus Kitasatospora. Next base: position 5,278,426 of record NZ_CP026498.1, on the reverse strand, counting down.
GGTCAACGGGATCGCTCTCAACGAGCCGTACGTCTACCCCGGGAACACCCCCTGCCAGCTGAAGGACTTCGGCCCGGTGAAGGTGCCGGAGGGCCGGATCTGGGTGATGGGCGACCACCGCGGGGACTCGCTGGACTCCCGGTTCCACATGGACCAGCCCGGCGGCGGAACCGTCCCCGTGAGCGACGTGATCGGCCGTGCGTTCGTGGTGGCCTGGCCGGTCAACCACTGGTCGACGCTCCCCGTGCCGGACACCTTCGACCAGAAGGGGCTGGCGGCGGCCGCGCCGCTCGTGCCGCCGGTGGCCGGGGCCGTCGGCGCCGTCGGCCTGCTCCCGCTGACGCGCCGCCTGAGGGACCGGACGGAGCGCAAGAAGGAGTCCTGACCTCAGCGGAGGAGCCCCCAGGTCTTGCGCGGGCCGTGGTACCGACGAGTAATCTGCTCGGACGTGCCACGGCCCGCCGGGTTTTCCGCCTGTGGCCCCGGCGCGCCATGAGCGTTTTTGGGTCGGTCGGGGTTGGACGGTGTCGATGAGCAGTGTCGTGGACGAGACGACGGACCGCCCGCCTGTCGTGACGCGGCCCCGGCGCCGGCCTGCGGCCGTGCTTCAGGGACTGCTGATCGGGCTCGGCCTGCTTCTCCTGGTCGGCGGCTTCGTCGTCATGGCGGTCGACTACCGGCCGTACGGGATTCCGACGGGCTCGATGACGCCGACGCTCAAGGTCGGTGACACCGTGGTCGCGCGGCAGATCGACGGCAAGTCCGTCGGCCGCGGCGACGTCGTGGTCTTCCGTGACCAGGCCTGGGGCGGTGAGCTCATGGTCAAGCGAGTGGTCGCGGTCGGTGGCGACACCGTGGCCACCACCGGGGACGACCAGCGGCTGACCGTCAACGGCAAGCCGGTGGATGAGCCCTACCTGGCGGCGCAGGGCCCCCAGGGCAGCGCGTTCAGCGTGGAGGTGCCGACGGGCCGGCTGTTCCTGCTCGGCGACAACCGGCAGGGGTCCCTGGACTCCCGGCTCCACCTGGAGATCGACGGCGGCACGATCCCGGCCAGTGAGGTGGAGGCCCGGGTGGAGGCCACCGTCCTGCCGTTCGGCCGCACCGGGCTCTTCGCCCGCACGACGGCCTTCGACGGCATCGGCGGCCCGAAGGCCGGTGAACCCGGACCGCTGGAGCCCGCCTTCTACGCCACCGTTGTAGGCGCGGCGGTGATCGTCGTGACTTCCGCGGCGGGCGGTGCGGCGGGCCTGACCCGGCGGCTCGGCCGCCGTCACGCGGCGGCCTGACCACCACGCCCACGGGGACCACGGCCGCGACAGCCGGAGTGGCGACCACCGCCAGGTCGGCCGCAGTCGGCGCGGCTGCTGCGACCGCCCGGGCGGCTCTCCCGAACATCGCCCCGCAGGGTCGCGCCGGGTGGCAGGATCGGGAGGGTCAGCGAGGTACACGAGGGGAGGAGGAGCCGTCATGGAGCCACAGCGACGCAGGGCCTCCCGCATCCTGCTGCTGGACCGGGGCGACCGCCTCCTCCTCTTCCAGGGCTCCGACCCGGCGGTGCCGGGCGTCACCTGGTGGTTCACCCCCGGGGGCGGTTTGGAAGCCGGTGAAGGCTTGCGCGAGGCCGCGGTCCGGGAGCTCTCGGAGGAGACCGGGCTGCGGGGAGTGGAGCTGGGGCCGGTGGTTGCGTACGGCACGGCTTCGTTCTCCTTTCGGGGACGGCGCTACGAACAGGAACAGTGGTTCCACCTGGCGCGGACCACGGAGACCGTGCTCGACCACTCGGGAATGGGGGCGGACGAGCACGCGGAACTGCTGGCGGCGCGCTGGTGGACGGTCGACGAGCTGAGGGAAACCGCGGAGACGGTCTACCCGGTCGGACTGGCGGCCTTCCTGGAGCAACTGGTGGCCGAGGGGCCCCCAGCCACTCCGGTAAGGCTCTGACGGCGGGTGTGGTGGTCCACAATGGGTGGACGTGACAAGTTGAGGGGACGCCTGGATGAGTGCCGAAGATCTCGAGAAGTACGAGACCGAGATGGAGCTCAAGCTCTACCGGGAGTACCGGGACGTCGTCGGCCTGTTCAAGTACGTGATCGAGACCGAGCGACGGTTCTACCTCACCAACGACTACGAGTTGCAGGTGCACTCGGTCCAGGGCGAGGTCTTCTTCGAGGTGTCGATGGCGGATGCGTGGGTCTGGGACATGTACCGGCCGGCCCGGTTCGTCCGCAAGGTCCGGGTGCTGACCTTCAAGGACGTGAACATCGAGGAGCTCGCGAAGAGCGATCTGGAGCTGCCCTCGGACGACTCCGGCTTCGGGAACTGACGTTGGACCGCCCGGTCCCGCGGTGTCCAGGGAATTTCCGGGTTCTCCAAAATTCTCACCCCTGCGGGTGACAGAAGTTATCCACAGGCCCGGGTTATCCACAGGAAATAACAAGCCTCTGGTCCCGCCCCGGGCCGCACGGCAACCTCCCCGGCGGAGGTGGTCACCGTGCAGGACACCAAGCGCACCACTCGCAAGCAGACGCAGTCGACGCAGGCACCGAAGGCCCGGGCCGGTGGTGAGCCGCGGCGCAAGGCGGTGCGGCGGACGCAGGCAGGGCCGTCCGAGCCCGGCGGGGCGGCTCCGCCGCGCCCGGAGCGGGCCGGACCGGACGGGGCCGGCGCGGAGGCGACCGGCTCGGTGAGAGCCGGCGGGGAGGAGCCCGGCCGGGGCAAGGCCGGCACCGGGCGCGGTACCAACAACGCCCTCGGCCGCTACGGTGAGCGGGTCGCCGCCCGCCGCCTCGCCGAGGCCGGTCTCCGCATCCTGGACCGCAACTGGCGCTGCGTCGAGGGCGAGCTGGACATCGTCGCCCTCGACGGGGACACCCTGGCGGTCTGCGAGGTCAAGACCCGTTCCGAGCGGGGGTTCCAGCAGCCCAGCGAAGCCATCGACCGGGCCAAGGCCGCCCGGCTCCAACGCCTTGCCGAGCGCTGGATGGCCGAGCGATGGCCCGGTCACTTCGCCAGGCTGGCCGGCCCCGGGTACCAACCCGCTCCCGCCGACCCGCAGTGGCCGCCCGTCCCGCCCGGCGGCGTCCGGATCGACCTCGTGGCCGTGATCAACCGGGTCCGCGGCGCGGCCTCGGTCGACCACCTGCGGGGGGTGGTCTGAGATGGCCTTCGCCCGTACCTGCTCCGTCGCCCTGGTCGGCGTCGACGGCGTGATCGTCGAGGTCCAGGCCGATCTGGAGCCGGGAGTCGCCGCGTTCGCCCTGGTCGGCCTGCCCGACAAAGCCCTGTCCGAGGCCCGCGACCGGGTGCGGGCGGCCGTCGTCAACAGCGGGGAGGCCTGGCCCCAACGGAAGCTGACGGTGGGGCTCAGCCCCGCCTCCGTCCCCAAGAGCGGCAGCGGCTTCGACCTCGCCGTCGCCTGCGCCGTCCTCGCCGCCGCCGAGCGGTTGGACCCGTCGTCCATCGCCGATCTGCTGATCATCGGCGAGCTGGGGCTGGACGGCCGGGTGCGTCCGGTGCGCGGCGTGCTCCCGTCGGTCCTCGCCGCCGCCGACGCCGGGTACCAGCGGGTCGTGGTGGCCGAGCGGACCGCGGCCGAGGCCTCGCTGGTCCCGGGCGTCACCGTCATCGGGGTGCGCAGCCTTCGCCAACTGGTCGCCGTCCTCACCGGTGCCCCCGAGCCGGAGGAGCCACCGGATCCGATCGCCGGCTGTCCAGACCCGGTGATGGCCGGGCTGATGCTCCCCACCGCGGGCGTGCGCGGACTGCCCGACGACAGGACGTCGCGGCTCGACCTGGCCGATGTGGCCGGCCAGTACGAGGCCCGTCGAGCCCTGGAGATCGCTGCCGCGGGCGGTCACCACCTGTACCTCAAGGGCCCGCCGGGTGCTGGGAAGACGATGCTGGCGGAGCGACTCCCGGCGCTGCTGCCGCCGCTGACCCAGAAGGAGGCCCTGGAGGTCACCGCTGTGCACTCCGTGGCGGGGCTCCTCCCGGCCGGCAGACCGCTGATCGACAGCCCGCCGTACTGCGCCCCGCACCACTCGACCACCATGCCGGCGATCGTCGGCGGCGGCAGCGGCCTGCCCAGACCGGGCGCGGTCTCCTTGGCGCACAGGGGAGTCCTGTTCCTCGACGAGGCCCCGGAGTTTCCGGTCCGGGTGCTCGACGCACTGCGCCAGCCACTGGAGTCGGGCGAGGTGGTGATCGCCCGGTCGGCCGGATCGCTCCGGCTCCCGGCCAGGTTCCTGCTCTGCCTGGCGGCCAACCCGTGCCCGTGCGGGCGGCACTCGCGCCGCGGAGAGGGCTGCGAATGCACCCCCGCGATGGTCAGCCGGTACCAGGGGAGACTCTCCGGTCCGCTGCTCGACCGGGTCGATCTCCAGGTCCAGGTGGCCCCTGTGACCAGGGTGGAGCTCATGGAGAGGGACACCACGGCGGAGAACACGGAGGTCGTCGCGGCCCGGGTGCTGGCCGCGCGGGAGCGTGCGGCGGCCCGGCTGGCGCACACCCCGTGGCGTACCAATGCCGAGGTGCCCGGCCATGAGCTGCGCACCCGCTGGCAGCTCGCGTCCGGCGCGTTGAACGACGCCGCGTGCCAACTGGAGCGGGGGCTGCTGACCGCCCGTGGCCTGGACCGGGTGCTCCGGGTCGCCTGGACGGTCGCCGACCTCGCCGGCCGGGACCGCCCGGACCAACGGGACGTGCGAACGGCCCTCGTGCTGCGGACCGGTGTCGAACACGGGCTGCCGCTGACCGAGCGGGCCTTCGGCAGGTTCGGCGGCGTCCGGGCGGCGGCGAACGCACCGAAGCACTCGTCGAAGGGCGGGAAGGCGGCCCGATCCAGCCCTGCCGACAACGGCGGATGACCGGGGATCAGCGGACCAGGACACGAAGGGACCAGACCGTGAACCAGATGATCAACCACCGACAGCCTCCGCCCGGGTCTGTCGCCGAGGCCGGGCCCGAGCGATTGGCCAGGGCGGCGCTGAGCCGGCTCAGCGAGCCGGGCGACGCCGTCCTGGGACGATGGCTCTCCCAACTCGCCGCCGTCGACGTCGTCCAGGCGATCAGGGACGGCACCGTACCCGACCATCCGGGGCTGGACACGGACCGGCTCGCGGCCTACCGGGCCAGACTCGTGGACGTGGACCCCGTATCCGACCTGGAGCGGGTGCGAACCGCCGGTGGACGCTTCATCATTCCGGGCGACACGGAGTGGCCCAGCCAGCTGGACGACCTGGGGGACGGGCGGCCGATCGGGCTCTGGCTGGCCGGGACGGGTTCGCTGCGCCTGCTGGCCCTGCGTTCGGTGGCGGTCGTCGGCGCACGGGCCTGCACGGCGTACGGCGCACACGTGGCGGGGGAGTTGTCGGCGGAGCTCGCAGAGCGTGGATGGGTCGTGGTCTCCGGTGCGGCGTACGGGATCGACGCCTCGGCCCACCGGGGTGCGCTGGCCGTCGGCGGTATGACCATCGGCGTCCTTGCCTGCGGCGTCGACGTCGCCTACCCCCGAGGCAACTCCGAGCTGATCCGGCGGATCGCCTCGCAGGGGCTGCTGTTGAGCGAACTCCCGCCGGGCGAGCACCCGACCCGGTTCCGGTTCGTGCTGCGCAACCGGGTCATCGCGGCACTCACCCGGGGCACGGTGGTGGTCGAGGCGGCGCTGCGCAGTGGAGCGCTCAGCACGGCCCGACGCGCCCGCGACCTCAACCGGTACACCATGGGCGTCGCCGGTCCGGTGACATCGGAGCTCTCCGCTGGAGTGCACGCCCTGATCCGCGGTGGCGCCACCCTGGTCACCGACGCGTCCGAGGTGGCCGAGCTGATCGGGGCGATCGGCGACGACCTGGCGCCGCAGCGAAGTGGTCCGGTGCTGCCCAGGGACCTGTTGGAGCCGGCGGTGGCCCGGGTGCTGGAGGCCGTGCCCGCCACCGCGGAGGGTGCCCCGGTGGAGCGGCTGGCCCGGAAAGCCGGACTGCCGCCGGACGAAGTGCTCAACCGGCTCTACGAGTTGGGATCGCTCGGCTATGTCGAGCGGCATGGCGCGCACTGGCGACTGGTGCGGAGAAGGGGAGGCGACTGACCGGAGCCGGGTCGCGGGGCGAGGCCGGCGGCGTGGGCGAGCGCAGGGCAGAACGGACGAGAAGGAGGAGGCGGGAAGGGGCGGAGGGAAGGCGGGGCCGGGAGATGGCCGTGCAAAGGCCAGGTGACGACCGGGAAGGGCGGAGGCAAAGGGGAGAGGGGAGCGGCGCGCCCGTCTCCGGCACCTGTCTCCGGTACCCGGATCCGGTGACACGAACGCCACCGGTTCGGGGGACGACCGAGTGGCGGTAGCACATTGCAGTGAGTCGGTCACGCTACGCTCGCCATGCCTTCCCTATCAGCACATGACTCGGCAGAACGGCGCAGACCAACGCATGCCCACACACATTCCCGGACACAGAGTGACCGGTGGCGCTCGGTCCTCGGGAGGGCCGCGGACCGAGCGGCGCCCCGCGACCGAGTTCCCGCCCAAAGCGACGGGCGCGATGGGGGCCCTCGCCCGGCAGGGCGGTCGGCCGGCGCACACCGGGGCGTACGCGGACCGGACGGACGCGCCCGGTGTGCCGGACGCCCCCGAACAGTTCGTCACCTCCGAACAGCTCGCCGCCCCTGAGCGGCTCGCCGCCCCCGCACGCCCGAGTACCCCGGATCAGCGCAGCACCTCCGAGCAGCACCGTGCCTCCGAGCACCCGGATGTTCCCGACCAGCCGGGGGCCCCCGGTGAGAGCGTGGTGCCCCTGCCCGCAGAGGCGCCCGCTCCACGGCGGGCGCCGGGCGGCCAGGAACGCACGGCGCTCGAAGAGCTCTGGCGCTCCTACAAGGAGACGAGTGATCAGCGGCTCCGAGAGCAGCTGATCCTGCACTACTCGCCACTCGTCAAATACGTGGCGGGCCGGGTCGGCGTCGGCCTGCCCTCCAATGTCGAGCAGGCCGACTTCGTCTCGTCCGGCGTCTTCGGGCTGATCGACGCGATCGAGAAGTTCGACATCGACCGCGCCATCAAGTTCGAGACGTACGCCATCAGCCGGATCCGCGGCGCGATCATCGACGAGCTACGGGCCCTGGACTGGATCCCGCGCTCGGTGCGGCAGAAGGCCAAGGCCGTCGAGCGGACGTACGCGACGCTGGAGGCGCGGCTGCGCCGCACGCCGCACGATCCCGAGGTCGCGGCTGAGATGGGCATCGCGATCGAGGACCTGCACACCATCTTCAGTCAGCTCTCCCTCGCCAACGTGGTGGCGCTCGACGAACTCCTCCACCCGGGCGCGGAGAGCGGGGACCGGCCGAGCCTGGTGGACACCCTGGAGGACCACGGCGCGGAGAACCCCGTGGAGGTGGCCGAGGACCGTGAGCTGCGCAGGCTGCTGGCCCAGGCGGTGAACACCCTCCCCGAGCGGGAGAAGACGGTGGTGACGCTCTACTACTACGAGGGGTTGACCCTCGCCGAGATCGGCCAGGTCCTGGGGGTGACGGAGAGCAGGGTCAGCCAGATCCACACCAAGTCGGTACTGCAGCTGCGGGCCAAGCTGTCCGACATCCGTTAGCGCGCCCCGCCCCGCCCGCGCGCTCCCGCCTCGTACGCGCCTGCACGCCTTCGCCCGCGCGTACGCGCCCGCTCGCCCGCGCGCCTCTGCCCGCTCGCACGCATCTGCACGCTGCCGACTCCACCTCCAGTCTCACCTCCAGCTCCACTGACTGTCCGCCCGGGTGGCGCCCGCCCGGTTCCACCCTGCTCCGCCCGGCCTTCCGGCCCGGCCGCGCGCTGCGGATCGCCCATGTGCGCGGCGCCGTATCGGCCGGATGTAGGGCTCCGTACAGTGGGAGGGTGCCGAAGATCCGAGCGGCCACTTTGGCCGAGCATCGCCAGCTGCAGCGGGCAGCACTCCTCGACGCTGCCCGCAGCCTCCTCACCGAGGGAGGCATGGAGGCCCTGACCTTCCCCGCGCTCGCGGCACGCACCGGGCTGGCGCGTTCCTCGGTCTACGAGTACTTCCGTTCCCGCGCTGCGGTGGTCGAGGTGCTCTGCGAGGTTGACTTCCCGCTCTGGGCTGCCGAGATCGAGGCCGGCATGGAGAGCAGCGACAGTGCGGCGGGCCGGATCGAGGCGTACGTCCGGGGTCAGCTCGCGCTGGCCGGGGACCCGCGCCACCGGGCGGTGACGGCGATCTCGGTACTGGAGCTGGACGAGGCGGCGCGCGAGCGCATCCGGGCGGCGCACGGAAAGCTGGTAGGTCTGGTGATCCAGGCCCTGGACGACCTCGGCCACGAGCAGCCGCGGCTGGCGGCGGCACTGCTCCAGGGGATCGTGGAGGCCGCTGTCCGGCAGGCCGAGCAACGGGCCGCCGGCCCAGCCGAGGGCCCGGACGTGATCGCCGACGCCGCCGTCGCCCTCGCTCTGCACGGCCTGGGCGGGAGCCGAGTGGAGGCGGGCTCACCGGTCGCGGCCGAGCGGTAGCAGCCGTGACGCACCCCCGCCCAGCAGTGCCGGAGGGTCCAGGTAGCGCTCGCCGCGGAGCAGCCCCCAGTGCAGGCAGTCGCGGCCGGCGCAGTGACCGGTACCGGGAGCGAGCTGTCCGATCACCTGGCCGGCCGCGACCGCGGTGCCCACGGGGACGGTGCCGGTGACGGGCAGGTAGGTGGTCCGCAGCGGGGGAGTGCCGGACGCGGGGTGCGTGACGGTCACCACGGGCCGGCCGGCCACGACGCCGGAGAACGCGATCACGCCCGGCGCTGCGGAACGGATGTCTGCGCCGGGGGCGGCAGCCAGGTCGACACCCCGGTGGCCGGCGGCCCATGGCGCCGGCGGTGCCTCGAACCGCGCCACCAGCGCGCCCGGCCCGCCCACCGGCCACGCCCGCCCGGAGCCGGGGCCACTCGCAGCGTCGGCCCCGCCCCTGCCCGGCGGGTCACCCCTGCGAAGAGGGAGACCTCCGCCCACGGCTCCACCCCCACCCCCGTCCCCACCCCAGCCCCCGTCCCCGCCTCCGCCGACGCCAACGTCCGCGCCCGCGGCGTGCCCCACCGGAGCGGGCAGCATGGCCAGCAGCAGAGCGGTCAGCACCAGCAACGCCAACAGAGCCGGCCGGTGGTCGTGTCCCGGCCCGGGCGGTTGAGGTGCCGGCGAGGGTGACGCTGACGGTGAGGGGGACGACGTCGCCGCGACCGGGCGGGAGGCGCCCGCCGACCCGACGGCAGGGATTCCGGTGTGAGAGCCGGCGATGCCGGCGGTAGCACTCATGCGCACGACACTTCCCGGAGCCCGTCGCCCCGGCCAGCCCCACACCCTGTGGACA
>NZ_CP026498.1:5268141-5269002 GCF_002953255.1 Streptomyces sp. CB01881 | reverse complement strand
CACCCTCCCCCTCCCCCCGTCCCCACCCTCACCTCCACCCCCATCCCGCTGGAGTCGCCCGCCGCTCGGCGCTTCCCGTACACTTCACACGCGACCCGGTCCGCCGGGTCGACTTCGCACGCCCCGCCACCGGTGGACGGATGCGGCTCAGCCGCCGCCCCCGCCAGGTGCGAGTGCCGCTCGGTCCGCCGAGCCCGAACCGGTCCCCGGACCACTCGGGCCGAAGCGGCTCGGCACGTTCGGGGCGTCAGGCGTGGCTGTCACCTGGCTGCCACGGACAAAACCGAGCCTGACCCGGCCGTATGCAGACGCCCGAGCGGTGAGCGCCATCGCGCGAACCACGACGTCGGCTGCGCGAGATCCGGGCGCAACACCTTAGGAGTACGGCTATGGCCGTCGTCACGATGCGGGAGCTGCTGGAGAGCGGCGTCCACTTCGGTCACCAGACCCGCCGCTGGAACCCGAAGATGAAGCGCTTCATCATCACCGAGCGCAACGGCATCTACATCATCGACCTCCTGCAGTCGCTGAACTACATCGACCGCGCCTTCGAGTTCATCAAGGAGACCGTTGCCCACGGCGGCAGCGTCCTCTTCGTCGGCACGAAGAAGCAGGCCCAGGAGGCCATCGCCGAGCAGGCCACCCGCGTGGGCATGCCCTACGTGAACCAGCGCTGGCTCGGCGGCATGCTGACCAACTTCTCGACCGTCTACAAGCGCCTGCAGCGCCTCAAGGAGCTCGGCGAGCTGGACTTCTCGGACGTGGCCGGCTCCGGCCTCACCAAGAAGGAGCTCCTGGTCCTTCAGCGCGAGCACGACAAGCTGGAGAAGACCCTGTATCCGCGCCGCGACGCGCGTTCCC
>NZ_CP026498.1:5259497-5268121 GCF_002953255.1 Streptomyces sp. CB01881 | reverse complement strand
GGGCTCAACATCCCGGTCGTCGCCATCCTCGACACCAACTGTGACCCCGACGAGGTCGACTACAAGATCCCGGGCAACGACGACGCGATCCGCTCCGTCACCCTGCTGACCCGCGTGATCGCCGACGCCGTTGCCGAGGGCCTCAAGTCCCGTGCCGGTGTCGCCAAGGGCGACGCCAAGGCCGAGCCGGGCGCCGACCAGCCGCTGGCCGACTGGGAGAAGGACCTCATCGAGGGCGAGAAGAAGGCCGAGGAGGCCCCCGCCGCCGCCGAGGCCCCCGCCGCCGAGGCTCCGGCTGCCGAGGCCCCCGCCGCTGAGGCTCCGGCCGAGCAGGCCTGACGTACCAAGGGCGAGGGGCACCCGCCGGCACGACACCGGTTGGTGCCCCTCTCTCCCGTGCCGGGACCGAACCAGCGGTCCCGGCACAACCCCACGCAGACACGCGAGACGCGAGAAGAGATTCACACCATGGCGAACTTCACCGCCGCGGACGTCAAGAAGCTCCGTGACCGGCGCCGGCATGATGGACTGCAAGAAGGCCCTGGACGAGGCCGAGGGCAACGTCGAGAAGGCCGTCGAGCTCCTGCGCATCAAGGGCCAGAAGGGCGTTGCCAAGCGCGAGGGCCGTGACGCCTCCAACGGCGCCGTCGCCGCGCTGATCGCCGAGGACAAGAAGTCCGGCGTTCTGGTCGAGCTCAACTGCGAGACCGACTTCGTCGCCAAGGGCGACAAGTTCGTCGAGGTCGCCGACGCGATCGCCGCCCACGTCGCCAAGTCCGCCCCGGCCGACCTGGACGCCGCCCTGGCTTCCGAGATCGAGGCCGGCAAGACCGTCCAGCAGTTCGTGGACGAGGCCAACGCGACCCTGGGCGAGAAGATCGTCCTCCGTCGCTTCGCCCAGTTCGACGGTGACGGCTTCGTCGCGGTCTACCTGCACAAGACCAGCCCCGACCTGCCGCCGGCCGTCGGCGTCCTGGTCGAGCTGGACAAGGAGAACGCCGACGTCGCCAAGGACGTCGCGCAGCACATCGCCGCCTTCGCGCCGAAGTACCTCTCCCGCGAGGACATCCCGGCCGAGGACATCGAGAACGAGCGCCGCGTCGCCGAGGCCACCGCTCGCGAGGAGGGCAAGCCGGAGGCCGCCCTCTCGAAGATCGTCGAGGGTCGCGTCACCGGCTTCGTGAAGGAGAACTCCGTCCTGGAGCAGGCCTTCGCGAAGGACAACAAGAAGACCGTCGCCAAGGTCCTCGAGGAGAACGGCGTCGCCCTCAAGCGCTTCGCCCGCTTCCGCGTCGGCGCCTGAGCCACGTTCCCAACGGACTCCCGGCACGCTTAGGCTGGGAACCGCCCCCGCCCGCTGACCAGGGCGGGAGGGACGCGCCGAACGGGCTCACCCCAGCGTCATCCGTCTATGGGCGGGCCGCGTCGGCACCATGAACGACGAGGAGGCCATTGCCGTGCAGGACACCGTACCGGTTCCCGCGGCAGTGGCCTCCTCGCGTGTACGCGCGGGCCTGGGATCCGTACCCCAGCGCCTGTGAACCAGTAGGTGTGTAGAAGGAGAAGTCCATGCAGGAGACGCAGGAGACCGCACAGGACCCGCAGGCCGGCTCGCGCCGCCGGGTGCTGCTGAAGCTGTCCGGTGAGGCCTTCGCCGGTGGCGGCGGGCTCGGCGTCGACCCGGACGTCGTGCACGCGATCGCCCGCGAGATCGCCACCGTCGTCCGCGCCGGTACCGAGGTGGCGGTGGTCATCGGTGGTGGCAACTTCTTCCGCGGCGCCGAGCTGCAGGTCCGCGGCATGGACCGGGCCCGTTCGGACTACATGGGCATGCTCGGCACCGTGATGAACTGCCTCGCGTTGCAGGACTTCCTGGTCAAGGAAGGCATCGAGACCCGGGTCCAGACCGCCATCACCATGGGCCAGGTCGCCGAGCCGTACCTGCCGCTGCGCGCCGTCCGGCACCTGGAGAAGGGCCGTGTCGTGATCTTCGGCGCGGGGATGGGCATGCCCTACTTCTCCACCGACACCACGGCCGTCCAGCGGGCACTGGAGATCCACGCCGACGTGCTGCTGATGGGCAAGAACGGGGTGGACGGCGTCTACGACTCCGACCCCCGGACCAACCCGGACGCGGTCAAGTTCGACGCGCTGGAGTACTCCGAGGTCATCGCCCGCGACCTCAAGGTCGCCGACCTCACCGCGATCACGCTGTGCAAGGACAACAACCTCCCGATGCTCGTCTTCGAGCTGCTGGCGGAGGGCAATATCGCGCGTGCGGTGAAGAGTGAGAAGATCGGCACACTCATCAGCCAGGATTCTGTCCGGGCCTGAGCAGCAGTCAGCCGTACGGGAGGGCGCCGGCACCGCGACCGGCGCCCTCCACACCGCGACCGGCTTCGACGCCGACACCGGTCGGGACACCAGCAGATGAACCGGACAGGGAGTACACAGTGATCGAAGAGACCCTCCTCGAGGCCGAGGAGAAGATGGAGAAGGCCGTCGAGGTCGCCAAGAACGACTTCGCCGCCATCCGCACCGGCCGCGCGCACCCGGCGATGTTCGCCAAGATCGTGGCCGAGTACTACGGCGCCGTGACGCCGATCAACCAGCTGGCGTCCTTCTCCGTGCCGGAGCCGCGGATGGCGGTCGTCGCGCCGTTCGACAAGACCGCGCTGAAGGCCATCGAGCAGGCGATCCGCGACTCCGACCTGGGCGTCAACCCGAGCAACGACGGTTCCATCATCCGGGTGGTGCTCCCCGAGCTCACCGAGGAGCGTCGTCGCGAGTACATCAAGGTCGCCCGCGGCAAGGGCGAGGACGCCAAGGTCTCGATCCGCTCCGTGCGCCGCAAGGCGAAGGACGCCATCGACAAGCTGGTCAAGGACGGCGAGATCGGCGAGGACGAGGGCCGCCGCGCGGAGAAGGAGCTCGACGACACCACGGCCAAGTACGTGGCCGGCGTCGACGAGCTGCTGAAGCACAAGGAAGCCGAGCTGCTCGAAGTCTGATGAACGACGCCCCTGACGCCCCCGGCTACTGGGGCCCATCCGACCAGCAGTACCCGCAGTACCAGCCGCACCCTCCGTACCAGCCGTCCGCGCCGGGCGCTGCTGCGGGTGCCCCCGGACACCGAACGGGTCACTCGCAGCAGCCTCAGGTGTACTGGGGTGGTGACGCGGAGGAGACTCAGGTCATGCCTCCCGTACCGGCCGACCCAGGGCCCGACCCCGTCGAGGGGCCGGCCCGGGAGGCCGGGCGGCTGAGCGGCCCGCTGTTCCGGGACGAACAGCCCCGGACGGCGGTGCCGGGCGCGGCGGAGACGGTCGTGCTGCGCGCGATCACCGACGACGTCGCCCCCACCCCCGGCCACGGCGGACAGCCGCCGCACCCGGGGGCTCCGGCGTACCCCGCGCCGCCGCAGAGCCACGCGGCGGCAGGGCGGCCCCACCCTGTGCCGTCGTTCCCCCCAGGGCAGGAGACACCCGTGGCCCAGCCCGACCCGCAGCCGCAGCCGCGCAAGCAGCGCGGTGGTCGCAACCTCCAGGCCGCCATAGGCGTGGGGGTCGGCCTCGGCGCGGTGATCATCGCCTCGCTGTTCGTCGTCAAGGCGCTGTTCCTGGTCGTGGTGATGGCGGCCGTGTCGGTCGGCGTCTGGGAGCTGACCAGCCGGCTGTCCGAGCGCAAGGAGATCAAGGCGCCGCTGATCCCGCTGGTCGCGGGAGGCATCGCGATGATCGCCACCGGCTACTGGTCCGGCGTGCAGTGGGCCGCGGCCTCGCTGGCGCTGACCGGGTTGGCGGTGATGGTCTGGCGGATGGCCGAGCCGCCGGAGAACTACCTGCGCGACATAACGGCCGGCATCTTCACCGCCTTCTACGTCCCGTTCCTGGCCACCTTCGTGGCGCTGATGCTGGCGGCCGACGACGGCCCGCAGCGGATCGTCCTGTTCCTGATCGTCACCGTCTGCAGCGACACCGGCGCCTACGCGGTGGGCTACAAGTTCGGCAGGACCAAGCTGGCCCCGACGATCAGCCCGGGCAAGACCCGCGAGGGCCTGGCCGGCGGCGTCGGGCTGTCGATGCTGGCGGGCGCGCTGCTGATGCAGCTGATCATCGACGGCGGAAGCTGGTGGCAGGGCCTGATCCTCGGCGGCTGCGCGGCGGTCGTCGCGACCCTGGGCGACCTGGGCGAGTCGATGATCAAGCGCGACCTCGGCATCAAGGACATGGGCACGCTGCTGCCCGGTCACGGCGGCATCATGGACCGGCTGGACTCGCTCCTGCCGACCGCTCCGGTGGTCTGGCTGCTGCTGGCGGCCTTCGTCGGCAGCTGACCGCCGCGCACCCACCCGTACGAAGGCCCCGCACGACCGCACCCCCCGAGCGGTCGTCCGGGGCCTTCGCCATGCCCGTCGGGCCTTCGCCGTGCCGCCGGGCCTTCGCCGTGGTCCCCAGGCCTTCGCCGTCCTGCCGGGCCTTCGCCGTCCCGCCGGGGGCTTCGCCGTCGGTCCACCCCTTGACGTCTGCGACACTGGATGAACCATGCCTAAGCCCGGAGAACTCACCTTTGTCGCGCCGCGCGGCGCCAAGCCCCCGCGACACCTCGCCGACCTGAGCCCCGCCGAGCGCAAGGAGGCCGTCGCCGAGCTGGGCGAGCAGCCGTTCCGCGCGAAGCAGCTCTCCAACCACTACTTCGGCCGGATGTCGAACGACCCGGAGGCCTGGACGGACATTCCCGCCGCCAGCCGGGGGAAGCTCACCGAGAGCCTGCTGCCCGAGCTGATGTCGGTCGTCCGGCACGTCTCGTGCGACGACGACACCACCCGCAAGACGCTCTGGAAGCTGTTCGACGGCACGCTGGTCGAGTCGGTGCTGATGCGCTACCCCGACCGGGTCACGATGTGCATCAGCTCGCAGGCCGGCTGCGGCATGAACTGCCCGTTCTGTGCGACCGGTCAGGCCGGACTGACCCGCAACCTCTCCACCGCCGAGATCGTCGAGCAGATCGCCGCCGGCATGCGTGCGCTCAAGGCCGGCGAGATCCCGGGCGGCGAGGCGCGCCTGTCCAACGTGGTCTTCATGGGCATGGGCGAGCCGCTGGCCAACTACAACCGCGTGCTGGCCGCGATCCGCCGCCTCACCGACCCGGCGCCGGACGGCTTCGGCCTCTCCCAGCGCGGCATCACCGTCTCCACCGTCGGCCTCGTCCCGGCGATGAACCGGCTCGCTGACGAGGGCCTCTCCTGCCGGCTCGCGCTGTCGCTGCACGCCCCGGACGACGAGCTGCGCGACGAGCTGGTGCCGGTCAACACCCGCTGGAAGGTCGCCGAGGTGCTCGACGCGGCGTGGAACTACGCGGAGAAGTCCGGCCGCCGGATCTCCATCGAGTACGCGCTGATCAAGGACATCAACGACCAGGCGTGGCGGGCGGACCTGCTGGGCCGGCTGATCAAGAACCACCGGGTGCACGTCAACCTGATCCCGCTGAACCCGACCCCGGGTTCCAAGTGGACGGCCTCCCGGCCCGAGGACGAGCGCGAGTTCGTCCGCCGGCTCCAGGCCCACGGCGTGCCCACCACCGTCCGGGACACCCGCGGCCAGGAGATCGACGGCGCCTGCGGCCAGCTCGCCGCGGCGGGCTGAGGCAGCCGCTCCCGCCCCCGGGTCGGCTCAGCGGAGCCCGGCGGCGGCCAGGGCGGCGGTCAGCCCGCCGGTGACCAGGAGGACGGTGCCGACCGCCAGCGTCCGCAGCGCCACCGCCCCGGCCAGCAGCCGGGGCGAGGCGCCGAGCCGCAGCAGTGCGTCGGCGACGTCCCGGCGGGCGCTGCGCAGCTCGGCCAGCCGGGCCGCGACGGCGGCCGCGGTGCAGCCCAGCACGAGGCAGGCCTCCATCGCGGGCAGGGCGTCGGCGCTGTCCGGCGTTCCGATCCAGTAGCGGACGGTGGTGAGCACCAGCGCGAGGGTCAGGGTGAGCACGGCCAGCGGGGGCCCGAGCCGGCGGGCCTGCGCGGTCAGGCCCCGCCCGGCCAGCAGCCGCAGCGGGGTGGGCCGGCCGAGGGCGAGCAGCCGGCCGGCCCAGGAGAGCAGCGGGCCGGTCAGCAGGGCGAGGCCGAGGGCGCCGGCGGTCCAGCCGCCGAGGGCGGCGGTGCTGGTGGTGCCGAGCCCGGCCGGCAGGTGGATCGGGCGGCCGTCGGCGGCGGCACCGGGCCGCAGGGCGATCAGCTCCAGGGCGAGTCCGATCACGGCCAGGCCGACGGGCAGTGCGATCCGCAGTGGGCCGAAGCCGGTCCGGACCGGCCGCGGGCTGCCGGGCAGGGTCTCGGCGAGCGGTACGGCGCCGGCCGCGGAGATCCCGGCGGTGAGCGGTACGAGGGCGAGCAGGGTGACCGGCGCGGCGGCCGGCAGTTCGACGCCCATCCCGAGGTCGGCGGCGAGCGAGGGCCCGGCGATGTCGTTGCGCAGGACGAGGAAGAGCAGCAGGGTCAGCACGGCGCCGAGCGCGCAGGCGAGCGCGACCTCGCCGGCGATCAGGGCCCGGATCCGGGCCGAGCCGGCTCCGGCGGCGGTGAGGCCGGTGATCCGTTCGGGCCGTTGCGCGGGGACCGCGCGGGCGGCGACGGCGGCGAACCAGGCGACGGCGGCCAGCGGTGGCAGGCACCAGAGCAGCCGGGCGACGGTGTCCGCGCCGCCCGGCGGGTCGCTCATCGCCCGGCCGAGGGCCCGTAGCAGGAAGGCGGCGACGACCGCGCCGGCCACGGCGGTGAGCAGCCAGCGGCCGAGGTCGAGCACCCGGTAGCCCCGGGCCAGACGGAGATAGAACACGTCGACTCTTTCAGCGGCGGGGCGGCGTCAGCGGCGGGTGGCCGACACGGCGGACGCCCCGGTGGTTCCCGGCGTCCCGGTGGTTCCCGGCCCGGCGGTGGCCGCGGCCGTCCCGGTGTGCCCGGCGGCCGGCGCGGTGGTGCGCGGGACGGGCGCGACGGGGGCGGCGAGCCGTCCGTCGACGAGGGCGACGGCGCGGTCCGCGAACCGGACGAGTTCGGGGTCGTGGGTGGCCAGGACGAGGGTGAGCTGGTGCGAGCGGGCCGCGCTGGTCAGTATCCGCAGGACCTGGTCGGCGGCCTCGCGGTGGAGCGGGGCGGTGGGGTCGTCGGCGAAGACGACCGGCGGCAGCGGGGCGAGCGCGCGGGCGACGGCGATCCGCTGGCGCTGGCTCTGGACCAGCCGGTCGGGCCGCAGCCGGGAGGCGGCCCCGATGTCGAGCCGTTGCAGCCACTCGTCGGCGGCGGTGTACGCGGCCTTGTTGCCGGCGCCGGCCAGCAGCAGTGGCAGGGCGACGTTCTCCCGGGCGGTCAGCTCGGGGACCAGGTGCGGTTCGGAGCCGACGAAGCCGAAGCGGTCGCGGCGCAGCCGTTCGCGGCCGGCCCGGCCGAGGGTGTGGACGGGGGCGCTGTTGAACCAGACCTCGCCCTCGTCGACCGGGAGGAGGGCCGAGAGGCAGCCGAGCAGGGTGCTCTTGCCCGAGCCTCGTGGGCCGGTGACGGCGAGCACCTCGCCCTCCCGGACGCCGAGCGAGATACCGCGCAGGGCGGGGGTGCCGTGATGGGACTTGACGATCCCCCGGGCCCACAGCACGTCGTTGTCAGGCGGGGCCGCTGACATGAGGTTCCATCCTGGGTGGCCGCAGGGATATGACAGTCGTCAGATTAGAACGATCGGGCCCCGGCGCGGTTGCGGCGCACTGGTCCATCAAGGGCAAATCACCCGTAAACAGGCGTGTTTGATTGGTCTCCGCTACGGATTCCGGGTGGCGGACGGAGCGGGAAGCACCGAAGGGCGGCCCCGCTGGAAGCAGGGCCGCCCTTCGGCGGAGGGTGAGGAAGAAAGATCAGGTCGTCAGATCTTCGCCCACGCGTCGGTGAGGCTGGTCCGCAGGATCTGCTCGATCTCGTCGAAGGTCGACTGGTCGGAGATCAGCGGCGGGGCCAGCTGGATGACCGGGTCGCCACGGTCGTCGGCGCGGCAGTACAGGCCGTTGTCGAAGAGCGCCTTCGACAGGAAGCCGTAGAGCACGCGCTCCACCTCGTCGTCGTTGAACGACTCCTTGGTGACCTTGTCCTTCACGAGCTCGATGCCGTAGAAGTACCCGTTGCCGCGGACGTCGCCGACGATCGGCAGGTCGCGCAGCTTGTTCAGGGTGCCGAGGAAGGCGGCCTCGTTGTCGAGGACGTGCTGGTTCAGGCCCTCGCGCTCGAAGATGTCGAGGTTGGCCAGCGCCACCGCGGAGGAGACCGGGTGGCCACCGAAGGTGTAGCCGTGCAGGAAGGTGTTGTCACCCTTGTAGAACGGCTCGGCGAGGCGGTCCGAGATGATCGTGGCACCGATCGGGGAGTAGCCCGAGGTCATGCCCTTGGCGCAGGTGATCATGTCGGGCTGGTAGCCGAACTTGTCGGCGCCGAACATGGTGCCCAGGCGGCCGAAGGCGCAGATGACCTCGTCCGAGACCAGCAGCACGTCGTGGCGGTCGCAGATCTCGCGCAGGCGCTGGAAGTACCCGGGCGGCGGCGGGAAGCAGCCACCGGCGTTCTGCACCGGCTCGACGAAGACGGCGGCGACGGTCTC
>NZ_CP026498.1:5258602-5258931 GCF_002953255.1 Streptomyces sp. CB01881 | reverse complement strand
CGGCTGTCATCGGGTGCCCCAGGTGTAGGTCTGTTTCCGGAGCTTCAGGTAAACGAAGCTCTCGGTGCTCCGCACGCCGGGAAGCGCGCGGATGCGCTTGTTGATCATTTCGAGCAGGTGCTCGTCGTCCTCGCAGACCAGTTCGGCCAGGAGGTCGAACGAGCCTGCGGTGCAGACGACGTAGTCGACCTCGTCGAGGGCGGCCAGCGCGTCGGCGACGGGCTCGATGTCGCCCTCGACCCGGATTCCGACCATCGCCTGGCGGGTGAAGCCGACGGTGAGCGGGTCCGTGACGGCGACGATCTGCATCACGCCCTGGCAGCTTCTGG
>NZ_CP026498.1:5240719-5258592 GCF_002953255.1 Streptomyces sp. CB01881 | reverse complement strand
TGCCTCGGACAGGCCCACGGCCTTGCCGATGGCGGCGTACGGGCGGCGCCCGTCCTCCTGGAGCTGCTCGATGATCGCCTTGGAGGCGGCGTCGAGGGGAACGCTGGCGTTCCGGTCGCGGTTGGCCACGCCGCAACTGTGCCTGATCGTTTCTGCGTTCGCAAGCGAGGATGCTGCTGATTTCGTCGCGATCTTGGAGAACGCATACGGATTTCATCGTGAGATCGGAGTTGGCCTGTCGATAACCGCAGCCGTGCGGCTACCCTGGCCCGGTACGCGCGCGGCTTCGCAGCGCAGCGCGCGTTCGCCCAACCAGTGGACCGCGCCGCCACCGGCCCGGCCACTCGGCACCCTTCGTCCGTCGGACCCGCCGACGTACCATGGCGCCGGAATCTGCAACGCCGCAGGCCCAGACCGAGGAGAGACCCGTGAGCGACCTTCGCACGCTGCGCAACTACATCAACGGTGAGTTCGTCGATGCGGCGGACGGCCGCACGCTCGACATCGTGGACCCCACCACCGGCGAGGTCTACGCGACGTCCCCGCTGTCCGGCGCCTCCGACGTCGACGCCGCCATGGCCTCCGCCGCCGCGGCCTTCCCGGTCTGGCGCGACGCCACCCCGAGCACCCGGCAGAAGCTGCTCCTCAAGATCGCGGACGCGGTCGAGGCGCGCGCCGACGAGATCGTCGACGTCGAGGTGCGCAACACCGGCAAGCCCCGCGCGCTGACCCTCTCCGAGGAGATCGGCCCGATGGTGGACCAGATCCGCTTCTTCGCCGGCGCCGCCCGCCTGCTGGAGGGCAAGGCCGCCGGTGAGTACATGGACGGGATGACCTCGATCATCCGCCGCGAGCCGGTCGGCGTCTGCGCCCAGGTCGCGCCGTGGAACTACCCGATGATGATGGCCGTCTGGAAGTTCGCCCCGGCCATCGCCGCCGGCAACACCGTGGTGCTCAAGCCCTCCGACACCACCCCGGCCTCCACCGTGCTGCTCGCCGAGATCATCGGCGGCGTGCTCAAGGACCTGGACCTGCCGGCCGGCGTCTTCAACGTGATCTGCGGTGACCGCGAGACCGGCAAGGCCATGGTCGAGCACCCCACCCCGGCGATGGCCTCCATCACCGGCTCGGTGCGGGCCGGCATCTCGGTCGCCGAGTCCGCCTCCAAGGACGTCAAGCGCGTCCACCTGGAGCTGGGCGGCAAGGCCCCGGTCGTGGTCTTCGAGGACGCCGACATCGCCGAGGCCGTCGAGGGTATCTCGGTGGCCGGCTTCTTCAACGCGGGCCAGGACTGTACGGCCGCCACCCGCGTGCTGGTGCACGAGTCGATCCACGACGCCTTCGTCGAGGCGCTGGCCAAGGCCGCGGCCGAGACCAAGACCGGTGGCGTGGACGACGAGGACGTGCTCTACGGCCCGCTGAACAACGCCAACCAGCTGCAGCAGGTCGTCGGCTTCATCGAGCGCCTGCCCGAGCACGCCAAGGTCGAGGCCGGTGGCCACCGGGTCGGCGACAAGGGCTACTTCTACGCCCCGACCGTCGTCTCCGGCCTGAACCAGGACGACGAGATCATCCAGAACGAGGTCTTCGGCCCGGTCATCACCGTGCAGAAGTTCTCCGACGAGGACCAGGCCGTCGGCTACGCCAACGGTGTGGAGTACGCGCTGGCCTCCTCGGTGTGGACCAAGGACCACGCCCGTGCCATGCGGATGTCGCGCCGCCTGGACTTCGGCTGCGTCTGGATCAACACCCACATCCCGCTGGTCGCCGAGATGCCGCACGGTGGCTTCAAGAAGTCCGGCTACGGCAAGGACCTCTCCTCCTACGGCTTCGAGGACTACACCCGCGTGAAGCACGTCATGACCGCGATCTGACATCGCGATCTGACATCGCGTCTGAAGCACGGATGATCGTGTGATCTGACAACGGGCCCGGGTCGTTTCGACCCGGGCCCTGTGCCTTGTCACCCTGTCGGCCGATCGCGTGACCGCCTGACAAGATGAACCTGCACTTCACGGGCGGGACTCCCTAGCCTTGCCGCATGAGCATCCCCACCGCTGACTCAGCTGCCGGCCAGGCCGTCAAGGCCGCCGACCGCGCGCACGTCTTCCACTCGTGGTCCGCCCAGGCGCTGATCGACCCCCTCGCGGTGGCCGGCGCAGAGGGCTCCTACTTCTGGGACTACGAGGGCAACCGCTACCTGGACTTCTCCTCGCAACTCGTGAACACCAACATCGGGCACCAGCACCCGAAGGTGGTCGCGGCGATCCAGGAGCAGGCCGCGAAGCTCTGCACGATCGCGCCCGGCTTCGCCGTCGAGTCCCGCAGCGAGGCGGCCCGGCTGATCGCCGAGCGCACCCCCGGCGACCTGGACAAGATCTTCTTCACCAACGGCGGGGCCGAGGCCGTCGAGAACGCGATCCGGCTGGCCCGGCTGCACACCGGCCGGCAGAAGGTCATGTCGGCCTACCGCTCCTACCACGGCGCCACCGCCAACGCGATCGCCCTCACCGGCGACCCGCGCCGCTGGGCCAGCGAGACCGGGGTCTCCGGCGTGGTCCACTTCTGGGGCCCGTACGCCTACCGCTCCCACTTCCACGCCGAGAACGAGGCGCAGGAGTGCGAGCGCGCGCTGAAGCACCTGGAGGAGGTGATCGCCTTCGAGGGTCCGGGCACCGTCGCGGCGATCATCCTGGAGACCGTGGTCGGCACCGCCGGCATCCTGGTCCCGCCGCAGGGCTACCTGGCCGGGGTGCGGGAGATCTGCGACCGGTACGGGATCGTCTTCATCCTGGACGAGGTGATGGCCGGGTTCGGCCGCACCGGCGCCTGGTTCGCCGCCGATCACTGGGGCGTCACGCCGGACCTGATGACCTTCGCCAAGGGCGTCAACTCGGGTTACGTCCCGCTGGGCGGTGTGGCGATCAGCGCCGAGATCGCCGCCACCTTCGCCGAGCGGCCGTTCCCCGGCGGACTCACCTACTCCGGCCACCCGCTGGCCTGCGCCTCGGCCGTCGCCACCATCAACGTGATGGAGGAGGAGGGCATCGTCGAGAACGCGAAGCACATCGGCGAGAACGTGCTCGGCCCCGGCCTGCGCGAGCTGGCCGAGCGCCACCCCTCGATCGGCGAGGTGCGCGGCCTCGGCGTGTTCTGGGCGCTGGACCTGGTCAAGGACCGCACCACCCGCGAGCCGCTGGTGCCGTACAACGCGGCCGGCGCCGCCAACGCGCCGATGGCCGAGCTGGCCGCCGCCTGCAAGCAGCGCGGGCTCTGGCCGTTCGTCAACATGAACCGGTTCCACGTCGTCCCGGCGTGCACGGTCACCGAGGAGGAGGCCAAGGCCGGGCTCGCGGTGCTCGACGAGGTGCTGTCGCTCACCGACGCACACACTGTCTGACGTACCGACGGAAGGCCCCGGGTCGCCCGTGCGCCCGGGGCCGTCCCATGCTCCGGAGGCCCCACCATGTCCAGCACCACCCTCACCCGCCGCCCGGCCGGCCGGCGCCGGCCGACCCGCCGCAGCGTGCTCGGCACCGCCGGGCTGCTCGGTCTCGGAAGCCTGACCGGCTGCGGCATTCCGTCCGCGTACGTCGCCGAGGACCGCCGCTCGGCCCCGGACCGCTCCGAGCGCGAGCAGCGGCTGGCCTTCTCCAACTGGACGCAGTACATCGACACCGACGACGAGGGCGGGCGCCCGACCCTCGACGCGTTCACCGAGCGGACCGGGATCCAGGTCACCTACACCGAGGACATCAACGACAACGACGAGTTCTTCGGCAAGATCGGCCCGGTGCTCACCCAGGGCACCGACCCCGGCCGCGACCTCATGGTGGTCAGCGACTGGATGGCCGGGCGGTACGTCTCGCTCGGCTGGGTGCAGACCATGGACCGGGCCAACCTGCCCAACGTCACCGCCCAGCTGGACCCGCAGCTGGCCGACCCGGCGTTCGACCCCGGGCGGCGGCGCAGCGTGCCGTGGCAGTCCGGGATCACCGGCATCGCCTACAACCGCAAGGAGCTCGGCCGGGAGATCCGGTCCACCGCCGACCTGTGGGCGCCCGACCTCAAGGGCCGGGTCACCCTGTTCGCCGGGCTGGACGAGGCGCTCGGCCTGCTGATGCTGGCGCACGGCGCCGACCTCGCGGCCTTCACCGAGGACGACGCGCACCGGGCGATGGACCTGGTGCAGAAGATGGTCGACGCCCGGCACGTCCGTCGGTTCACCGGCAACGACTACACCAGCGACCTGGCCTCCGGCGCCGCGCTGGCCTGCCAGGCGTACTCCGGCGACGCCGTCCAGCTCACCGCCGAGAACCCGGACATCGCGTTCGTGGTGCCGGAGGAGGGCGGGGAGCTCTGGGCGGAGAGCCTGCTCATCCCGAACCGGGCGGGGCACAAGCGCAACGCCGAGCTGCTGATCGACCACTACTACCAGCCCGAGGTGGCCGCCGAACTGGCCGCCGCCGTGCAGTACATCTGCCCGGTGCCGGCCGCCCGCGAGGTGCTGGCGGCCAGCGGGGACAAGGAGAAGGCCGAGCTGGCGGAGCACCCGCTGGTCTTCCCGACCGAGGAGATGCGGGCCCGGCTGCACACCATGCGCGACGTCACCTCGGCCGAGCGGCCGGGCCTGCACAAGGTGTGGGGCCGCATCACCGGGGTCTGAGGGCTACCTGCGCACGGCGTCCAGCGCGAGCAGCGCCACGTGCAGGGAGAGGCAGGACTCCACCTGGTCGAGGTCGACGCCGAGGATCCGTTCGACCTTGTGCAGCCGGTCGTAGAAGGACGGCCGGGACAGGTGCGCGGCGTCGGCCGCCGCGGACTTGTTCCGGCCCTGCTCCAGGTAGATCCGCAGCATCTGCACCAGCTGGGCGTTGTGCTCGGCGTCGTAGGCGAGCAGCGGGCCCAGCTCGCGCTCCACGTAGGTCTGCAGCCGGGCGTCGTCGCGCAGCAGGTGCAGCAGGCCGCGCAGCCGGACGTCGGGCAGCCGGTAGTAGGCGGCGGCCCGTCCGCCGGGTGCGTCGTGCAGGGCGGCGTCGGCGACCTGGGTGGCCTCCAGCAGGGTGCGCCGGGCGTCGCGGACCGAGCCGACCGAGGAACCGACCGCGACCACCGGGGCCGGCACGGGGGCGGTGTCCCGGTGGGCCTCCGCGGTCAGCCGGCGCAGCGCCGCCGCGAAGGCGTCCAGCGCGGCGTGCTCGTCCTGCTGGGTGCCGAGCGCGATCAGGACGCCCACGCCCTCGTCGTCCAGCGCGCCGACCAGGGCGGAGAGCCGGCAGACGCGGACGGCGCTCGCCGCCAGCTCGGTGAAGTCGCGCAGGCGGGCCTGGGCCTCCAGGGCGGCCGGGATCGGCCCGCGGCGCTGCCGCAGCACCACGCCGACCAGCCGCCGGCCCTCCAGCGGCACGCCGAGCGCCTGGGCGCGCAGGGCCACCTCGGAGACGGTCAGCGCGTGGGTGAGGATGCCGGAGAGCAGGGTGCGGTGGGTCTGCCGCTCCAGGCTCTCCCGGTCGCGGACCACCAGCCGGTTGAGCGCCAGCGCGGAGGCGCCGCGTTCCAGCAGCATGGTGTGCGGGTGCGTGCCGCCCTCCGGCAGCGGCCCCGGGTCCTGGACCAGGACGAGCCGGCCCCAGTCCTGGCCGCGGGCGCCGACGGTGGTCACCAGCCAGCCGCTGCGCGGGTCGTGGCCGGTCCGCCCGGCCGGGCGGACCCCGCGGGAGCGGCGCTCCCAGTCCTCCAGCAGCTCGGTCTCGGGCCGTCCGGCGGAGTCGTGCGCGAGGACCTGGTGGGCGAGGTTCTCCAGGACGACGGGCCCGCCCGCCATCCGGGCCACCTGGCGGACCACCTCGGCCGGTTCGGCCCCCTCCACCACCAGCTCGTTGAAGACCTGGTGGACCGCCTCCGACGTGCGCAGCTGCTCCAGCTGGGCGTTGACCACCAGGGCGTGCACGGCCTCGGTGACGGCGACGAAGCGCAGCTCCCGACGGAGCGCGATCAGCGGCAGTCCGCGCTGCTCGGCGGCGTGCACCAGGGCGCGCGGCAGCGAGTCGAAGTAGCGCCGGCCGAACTCGATGACCAGCCCGGCCACCCCGACCTCGTCGAGCTCGCGCACGTAGCGGGCCAGGCCCTCGCGGTCCTCGGGCAGCGCGATGCCGGTGGTCAGCACCAGCTCGCCGCCCTGCAGGACACCGGCGACGTCGGGCAGTTCGCTGACGTGGACCCAGCGGACCGGGCGCTCCAGGTGGGCGGCGCCGGCGACGACCTGGGGCAGGCCGCGCCGCATCACCTCCAGGTCGAGCACGCGGGCGACGGTGGGGAGCATCGCGGGGCCTCCAGGGTTCAGAGTGTCAGGTAAATCATCCATCGTGGCGACGACCTGTTGCCCTCCCCGAACCCTTCCACCCTGTAAGGCCCTTTGCGCTGAGGTTGCCGGAGTGACCCTTGTCACGCGCGGGCGCCAACGGGCATGGTCAGCGGGTCGGCTGTGGCGGAAAACGAACATCCCGGCGGAATCCGTTGCGTAACCAGAAAGCAACAGCGGAATCCCTTGTCGGGGTAACGCGGGGCTGTCAGGATCGCGCATCCCGGTGATCAACCGGACCGGATTCCCCCCGTACCGCAGAGCGGCGACTCGACCAGTCGTACCGACGCCGGTACGGGCCCTGTGCCCGCCGGCACGGGCAGCATGACGGGGACCAGCCGATCGGCAGGCCGTACGGCGTTCGAACCGCGGGCCGCCGAACCACCGGGCACTTGGAGGAACCAGATGGACCTGACCGACTTCGGTGCGGGCGCGCAGTACATCGCGGGCCGGCAGAGCCGGGGCAGCGGCGAGCCCTTCCAGGTCGTCAACCCCGCCGACGGCAGCGTGGTCGAGCAGATCTCCCTGGCCTCCACCGGGCAGGTCGACGCCGCGGTGGCGGCCGCCCGGGCGGCGCTGCCCGAGTGGGCCGGCGCCACCCCGGGCGCCCGCTCCGAGGCGCTGACCCGGCTGGCCGCCGTCCTCACCGACGCCGCCGCCGACCTCGCCGCGGTGGAGACCGCGCAGACCGGCAAGCCGGTCAAGCTGGCCACCGAGTTCGACGTCCCCGGGACCATCGACAACACGGCGTTCTTCGCCGGGGCCGCCCGCAACCTGGAGGGCAAGGCGGCCGGCGAGTACTCCGGCGACCACACCTCGTACGTGCGGCGCGAGCCGGTCGGCGTGGTCGGCTCGATCTCGCCGTGGAACTACCCGCTGCAGATGGCCGCCTGGAAGATCCTCCCGGCGATCGCCGCGGGCAACACCATCGTCCTCAAGCCGGCCGAACTGACCCCGCTGACCTCGCTGATGTTCGCCAGGGCCTGCACCCGGGCCGGCATCCCGGACGGCGTGGTCAACGTCGTCACCGGTGCCGGGCGCACCGCGGGCGAGCACCTGGTCTCCCACCCGGACGTCGCGATGGTGTCCT
This sequence comes from Streptomyces sp. CB01881, assembly GCF_002953255.1. GTDB lineage: Bacteria > Actinomycetota > Actinomycetes > Streptomycetales > Streptomycetaceae > Kitasatospora. Next base: position 5,251,141 of record NZ_CP026498.1, on the reverse strand, counting down.
TCACCGGCTCCACCCCCGTCGGCAGGCGCGTCGCCGAACTCGCCACCGCGAGCGTCAAGCGCACCCATCTGGAGCTCGGCGGCAAGGCCCCGTTCGTGGTCTTCGACGACGCGGACCTGGAGGCCGCCGTGCACGGAGCGGTCGCCGCCTCGCTGATCAACGGCGGACAGGACTGCACCGCCGCCACCCGCGCCTACGTGCAGCGGCCGCTCTACGACGCCTTCGTGGCCGGCGTCGCCGAGCTGTACGGCGCGGTCCGGCTCGGCGACCCGCTGAACCCGCAGACCGACCTGGGCCCGCTGGTCTCCCACACCCACCGCGACCGGGTGGCCGGCTTCGTCGAGCGCGCCCGCTCCTACGCGACCGTGGTCACCGGCGGCCGCTCCCCCGAGAAGGGCCACGACGGCAGCGACCTCACCCGCGGCGCCTACTACGCCCCCACCCTGGTCACCGGCGCCGCCCAGGACAGCGAGATCGTCCAGGGCGAGATCTTCGGCCCCGTCCTCGTCGTGCTGCCCTTCGACGGCGACGACGAGGGCCTGCGGCTGGCCAACGACACCCCGTACGGCCTGGCCGCCTCGGCCTGGACGAGCAACGTCCACCGCTCGCTGCGGGCCACCCGGGAGATCGCGGCCGGCTGCGTCTGGGTGAACGACCACATCCCGATCATCAGCGAGATGCCACACGGCGGCTACAAGTCCTCCGGCTACGGCAAGGACATGTCGCAGTACTCGCTGGACGAGTACACCCAGGTCAAGCACGTCATGTTCGACACCACCGCGGTCGCCCGCAAGGACTGGCACCGCACCGTCTTCGGAGACAGATAACCGGCCCGGGTGGCCCCCACACCCCCTCTCTCCCCAGGAGGCCCGTTCCATGGCGTTCAACGAGCTCACCGACGGCCTGTCGGAACCGGTCCGCAAGGCCTGGGAACGCAGCCTGACCGGCGGCCGGGCCGCCCTCAGCCGGCGTACCCTGCTGCGCGCCGCCGCCCTCACCGCCGGTGCGGGCAGCCTGGCCGCCTGCGGCATCCCGGCCGCCAGGACCGCCGGCACCGGCGACTCCACGGCGAACGCCGCCAAGGACCTCTCGGACAGCGAGAAGGAGGTGAACTTCTCCAACTGGCCGCTCTACGTCGACACCGACGAGAAGGACAAGGAGAAGCACGGCACGCTGGACGCCTTCACCGCCGCCTCCGGGATCAAGGTCAGGTACACCGAGGACGTCAACGACAACGTCGAGTTCTTCGGCAAGGTCAAGCCGCAGCTCGCCGCCGGCCAGGACACCGGCCGCGACCTGGTGGTGCTCACCGACTGGATGGCCGCCCGGCTGATCCGCCTCGGCTGGGCGCAGAAGCTCAACCCGGCCAACGTCACCACCGCCATCACCAACGTCGAGTCCCGCTTCCGCGCCCCCGACTGGGACCCGGGCCGGCTCTACAGCTACCCGTGGGCCGGCATCCAGACGGTGGTCGCCTACAACAAGAAGGCCACCAAGGGGAAGGAGGTCACCAGCATCGCGCAGCTGCTGGACGACCCGGACCTCAAGGGCCGGGTCACCTTCCTCTCCGAGATGCGCGACAGCATCGGGATGACCCTGCTCGACATGGGCAAGAACCCGGCGAAGTTCACCGCCGACGACTACGACGCGGCGATCGCCCGGCTCCAGAAAGCGGTGGACAGCAAGCAGATCCGCCGCTTCACCGGCAACGACTACGGCCAGGAGCTCTCCTCCGGCGACATCGCGGCCTGCGTCGCCTGGGGCGGCGACCTCATCCAACTGCGCGCCGACAACCCGGACATCGAGTTCGTCATACCCGAGAAGGGCTTCGTCACGTCGACGGACAACATGCTGGTCCCGGCCAAGGCGCAGCACAAGACCAACGCCGAGAAGCTGATCGACTTCTACTATCAGCCGGAGATCGCGGCGCAGCTGGTCGCGGGCATCGGCTTCGTCTCCGCCGTCACCGGGATGAAGGAGGAGCTGGCCACCCTCGCCCCGGACAGCGCGGCCAACCCGCTGGTCGTCCCCACCCCCGAGATGGCGGCCAAGGCGCACGTCTTCCGGACCCTCACCGAGACCGAGGAGAGCAGCTTCGAGGAGAAGTTCTCCAAGCTCATCGGCGCCTGACCCCCACTGACGGCAGAGAACCAGAGAGACACCACCCATGACAGAGCAGCAGCGCTCCGCGGCCACCGGCGGCGACGTCCGCCTCACCGGCATCGGCAAGACCTACGGCTCCTTCACCGCGGTCCACCCGCTCGACCTGACCGTCCCGCAGGGCTCCTTCTTCGCCCTGCTCGGCGCCTCCGGCTGCGGCAAGACCACCACCCTGCGCATGATCGCCGGACTGGAGGAGCCCACCAGCGGCACCGTCCTGATCGGCGGCCAGGACGTGACCGCCCTGCCCCCGTACAAGCGGCCGGTGAACACCGTCTTCCAGAGCTACGCGCTCTTCCCGCACCTCGACATCTTCGAGAACGTCGCCTTCGGCCTGCGCCGGCGCGGCAAGAAGGACGTCAAGAAGCAGGTCGACGAGATGCTGGAGCTGGTCGAGCTCGGCCAGTACGCCCGGCGCAAGCCGCACCAGCTCTCCGGCGGCCAGCAGCAGCGCGTCGCCGTCGCCCGGGCACTGATCAACCACCCGCAGGTGCTGCTCCTCGACGAGCCGCTCGGCGCCCTCGACCTCAAGCTCCGCCGCCAGATGCAGCTGGAGCTCAAGCGGATCCAGACCGAGGTCGGCATCACCTTCGTCCACGTCACCCACGACCAGGAGGAGGCCATGACCATGGCCGACACCATCGCGGTGATGAACGGCGGCCGGGTCGAACAGCTCGGCGCGCCCGCCGACCTCTACGAGAACCCCGCCACCACCTTCGTGGCCAACTTCCTCGGCCAGTCCAACCTGCTGCCCGCCGAGGTCACCGGCGGCGAGGGCGACGACCTGCTGCTCACCTGCGGCGGCATCCGGCTCGCCGTCCCGAAGGCCCGCTGCGCCACCGACACGAAGAAGGTCCACCTCGGGGTCCGCCCGGAGAAGATCACCATCGAGCACGTCTCCGCCGAGGTCGCCGAGGGCCGCAACCGGCTGACCGGTACCGTGGCCGACTCCAGCTTCATCGGCGTCTCCACCCAGTACCTGGTGCGCACCGACGGAGGCCAGGAGGTCACCGTCTTCGAGCAGAACATGGAGCGCGACGCCCGGATCGTCCCCGGCGCACCGGTCGTCCTGCACTGGAACCCGGCCCACTCCTTCGCCCTGGACGCCGCGCAGGCGATCGACGCGGGCACCGGGGAGGAGGCGGCATGACCACCACCACCCCGGCGGCACCGCCGCAGGCCATACCCCCCGACGGCAGCCCCCTGCCCGACGCCGCCCCCAGGCCGAAGCGCAAGCTCACCCCGTACTGGCTGCTGCTGCCCGGCATCGCCTGGCTGGTCGTCTTCTTCGCCGTGCCGATGGTCTACCAGGGCTCCACCTCGCTGCAGACCGGCTCGCTGGAGGACGGCTTCCGCGTCACCTGGCACTTCGCCACCTACTGGGACGCCCTGGTCGAGTACCGCTGGCACTTCGTCCGCTCGTTCAGCTACGCCGCCACCGCGACCGTGATGTGCCTGGCCATCGGCTACCCGCTCGCGTACACGATCGCCTTCAAGGCGAGCAAGCGCTGGCGCAACGTCATCCTGATCCTGGTGATCGCGCCCTTCTTCACCAGCTTCCTGATCCGCACGCTGGCCTGGAAGACGATCCTCTCGGACGGCGGCCCCGTGGTCGGCGCGCTCAACGCGCTGCACGTCCTGGACCTCACCAGCGCGATCGGCCTCACCTCCGGCGACCGGGTGCTCGCCACGCCGCTCGCCGTGGTCTGCGGCCTCACCTACAACTTCCTGCCGTTCATGATCCTGCCGCTGTACACCTCGCTGGAGCGGATCGACCCGCGCCTGCACGAGGCGGCCGGTGACCTCTACGCCCGCCCGTTCACCACCTTCCGCAAGGTGACCTTCCCGATCTCGCTGCCGGGTGTCGTCGCGGGCACGCTGCTCACCTTCATCCCGGCGTCCGGCGACTACATCAACGCCCAGCTGCTGGGCTCGCCGAGCGAGCAGATGGTCGGCAACGGCATCCAGAAGCAGTTCCTGAACGTGCTCGACTACCCCACGGCGGCCGCGCTGAGCTTCATCCTGATGGCCCTGATCCTGGGCATGGTGACGGTCTACATGCGCAAGGCCGGGACGGAGGAACTGGTCTGATGTCCCGAGTGTTCACATGGATCCGCGCCCACCTGGTGGTGCTCGCGGGCCTGCTCGCCCTGGCCTACCTGGTGCTGCCCAACCTGGTGGTGCTCGCCTTCTCGTTCAACAAGCCGGTCGGCAAGTTCAACTACGAGTGGTCCGAGTTCTCCACCGACGCCTGGACCAACCCCTGCGGCGTCGCCGACATGTGCCAGTCGCTCTCGCTGAGCCTCCAGGTCGCGGTGCTCGCCACCATCGGCGCCACCGTCCTCGGCACCATGGTCGCCTTCGCGCTGGCCCGCTACCGCTTCCGCGGCCGCTCGGCCACCACCGCGATGATCTTCCTGCCGATGGCCATGCCCGAGGTGGTGATGGCCGCCTCGCTGGGCACGCTCTTCCTCAACATGCGCATCCCGTTCGGCTTCACGACCATCCTGATCGCGCACATCATGTTCTGCCTGAGCTTCGTCGTGACGGCGGTCAAGGCGCGTGTGATGAGCATGGACCCGAGGCTCGAACAGGCCGCCCAGGACCTCTACGCCACCCCCGTCCAGACCTTCCTGCGGGTCACCCTGCCGCTCGCCGCCCCCGGCATCGCCGCCGGCGCGCTGCTCAGCTTCGCGCTCTCCTTCGACGACTTCATCATCACCCAGTTCAACTCGGGGCCGACCACGGTCACCTTCCCGATGTTCGTCTGGGGCGCCTCGCAGCGCGGCATCCCGGTGCAGGTGAACGTCATCGGCACCGCGATGTTCGTCGCCGCCGTCGCGCTCACCGTCGCCGGCCAGTGGCTCGGCAACCGCCGGAAGGCCACCGCCTGACCGCCCGGGCCGCCTGCCGGCACACCGTCGGCAGGGGCCCACAACCATCATCAATGTGCAGAAAGTGGCTGATAATGCATGGACTCCGCCCGCGCACTCAGTGACGCCAGGCCCACCCCCTTCTGGCTGGAGGACCCGGGCAGGCCGGAGGCACTGCCCGCCCTCGTCGGCGACGCCCACTGCGACCTGCTGGTCGTCGGCGGCGGCTACTCCGGCCTCTGGACCGCGCTGATCGCCAAGGAGCGCGACCCCTCGCTGGACGTCGTCCTGGTCGAGGGCAAGGAAGTGGGGTGGGCCGCGTCTGGGCGCAACGGCGGATTCTGCGCGGCCAGCCTGACCCACGGCTTCGGCAACGGCCTGCAGCGATGGCCCGCCGAACTCGGGCAGCTGGAACGCCTCGGTGCCGCCAACCTGGACGGCATCGAGGACACCCTCAAGCGCTACGGCATCGACGCCGAGTGGGAGCGCACCGGCGAGATCGACATCGCCACCCAGCCCCACCAGCTCGAAGAGCTGCACGAGGTCGCCGAGGCCGTCGCCGAGTACGGCCTCGACGTCACCGTGCTCGACCGCGACGAGCTGCGCGCCCAGGTCGACTCGCCGACCTTCCTCGGCGGGATCTGGGACAAGGAGGGCGTGGCGATGGTCCACCCCGCCAAGCTGGCCTGGGGCCTCAAGGCCGCCTGCGAGGCCCAGGGCGTACGGATCTTCGAGCACACCCGGGCCACCGACCTGCGCGAGCACGGCAGCGGCATGGCCGTCCGCACCCCGTACGGGCGGGTCTTCGCCCGCCGGGTCGCGCTCGGCACCAACGCCTTCCCGTCGCTGGTCAAGCGGGTCCGCCCGTTCGTCGTCCCGGTCTACGACTACGCGCTGATGACCGAGCCGCTCAGCGCGGAGCAACTCGCAGCCGTCGGCTGGAAGGGCCGCCAGGGGCTCAGCGACAGCGCGAACAAGTTCCACTACTTCCGGCTCTCCGCCGACAACCGCATCCTCTGGGGCGGCTACGACGCGGTCTACCACTACGGCGGGCACGTCCGGAACGAGTACGACCAGCGGCCGGAGACGTTCCGCACCCTGGCGCACAACTTCTTCCGCTGCTTCCCGCAGCTGGAGGGGCTGCGCTTCACCCACGCCTGGGGCGGCGCGATCGACACCTGCAGCCGGTTCTCCGCCTTCTTCGACACCGCCTACCGCGGCCGGGTCGCCTACGCGGCCGGGTACACCGGGCTCGGCGTCGGCGCCACCCGGTTCGGCGCCGAGGTGATGCTCGACCTGCTGGACGGCGCCCGGACCGAGCGCACCTCACTGGAGATGGTGCGCAGCAAGCCGCTGCCGTTCCCGCCCGAGCCGGTCCGGTGGGCCGGGATCGAGATCACCACCCGCTCGCTCCAGCAGGCCGACCGCACCGGCGGCCGGCGCAACCTCTGGCTGCGCACCCTCGACCGGATGGGGCTGGGCTTCGACAGCTGAGCCCGTTCGGATCACGTGATCCGGTACCGGTGTAAGAGAGACCCGCCGTCCGCCTCTCGTTGGTGACGGCGGGTCTCGGGTTTCCCGTCGCGCCACGACCGGCGACAACGCCGAGAGACGGGGACGGGACATGGAGAGCACCGGACTGCACTGGCTCGCCGAGGCGGCACCGGACCCGGAGTCCTGCCGGGAACAGTGGGAACGCACCGGGCTGGGCCTGATGCTGCTGCCCGCCGGCCGGCGCTGGGACGTCCTGTCGGTGCCGGGCCGGCTCGGCCGTCCCGTCCTCGACATCCTGGACGCCCGTTCCCGCGGGCCGGTCCTCACCGACTTCGGCGGGGAGAGCGTCGGCTTCCTCGTCCCGGTCGGGACGGCCGCCCGCTGGGTCGGCACCGGGGTGAGCACCGCGGGCGACGGCACCTGGATCGTCGTCCCGCACCCCGGACGGTGCAGCCGGGGCGTGCGCTGGCTCGTCCCGCCCGACGGCTCCGGGCGGCTCAACGACCCGGTCCTGCTGGAGCTCGCCCTGCACGAGGCCGCCGCCCGGCTGACCGACTGGTGACTCCGCCCCGGTCCGGGGCTGTCGGTCCGGGCGGCCGGCTTCGGAAGGGCTCGTACTGGTCGGTCCGGGGGTGCTCGGTCCGGGGCTTGTCGGTCCGGGCGGGGGCCGACGGCGCGTGGGCGCGCAGGACGGGCGGCCGCGTCAGACTGGAAGCGTGACCACCGCCCCGGACGCCCTCGACGCGTCCCTCCGCCCGGGGCCGGCCCAGCAGCGGCTCGCCGAGCTGGCCCGGCCCGTCTGCGACCGGCTCGGGCTCGCCCTCGCCGGAGGGCACGCGCTGCGCGCGCACGGGGTGCCGGCCTGCCCGCAGGACGGGCTCACCCTGGTGACCAGCGGCGGCACCGACCTGCCACAGGCCGCCGCCGAGCTGACCGCCGCCTACCGGGCGGCCGGCGGCGGGGTGGCCGAACGCCCGGGCACGCCGCGCCTGGAGCAGCTCGCCGTCCGGCTGACCCTCGGCGGGCGGACGCACACGGTGGAGCTGCGCAAGGAGCCGCTGGGCCACCGCCCGGTCCGCCTGGACCTCGGCGAACCGGAGGCGCCGCTGCCGATGACCGCCGTCGCCCTGGAGGACGCGGCCGCGCTGGCCACCGTGCTGCTCGCCGACCGCGGCCTTCCCCGCGACCTGGTCGACGTCCACGTGCTGACCGCCTGGTACCGGGAGGGCGAGCTGCTCGCACTGGCGGGCGCGCTGGACACCGACTTCCAGCCCGCCGTTCTCGCCGACCGGCTGGAGACACTGGCCGACGCGGCCGACGGACGGTTCCGGGCCGGGGGAGTCGCGGGAGGCGCGGTCGACGGGCTGAAGCGGTGGGCACTGGCCTGGGCGCAGGACCTCCGGCTGGACCTGCTGGAGACCCGGGATGCCCCGGACGGGCTCCACGACCCGTACCTGGAGGACGTCGAGGAGGAGTCCCCGGAGCCCGAGGAGGGCTGAGCCTCGCCCGTTCGGCCCAGCCGGCCTACGACCTGTAAGGCTGAATCCCCGATGCCCGTCAGCCTGTTCGTTGAGGCCGGGCACGGCGGCCACCAGACTGGGTGGTGAGCGCGGTAGCCCCGTGATCCCGTCGCCCGGCCCACTCGCGGGCGGCGCCACACAAGGGACTACGGCAGGACGCCGCCCGGGACTTCGGAGGCAGAGGGACTTGAGCAAGCACATCATCCACTGGATCGGCGGCGAGCCGGTCGCCACCGCCGGCACCGCTCCCCGTCGCGGTGACATCTTCGACCCGGCCACCGGCCAGGTCGCGGGCCACGTCGACTTCGCGGAGATCGCCGAGGTCGACCAGGCGGTGGCCGCCGCGGCGTCGGCCTTCACGCAGTGGCGCAACGCCTCGGTGGCCAAGCGCAGCACGGTCCTCTTCAGCTTCCGCGAGCTGCTCAACGCCCGCCGGGACGAGCTGGCCGCGATCATCGTCTCCGAGCACGGCAAGGTGCACTCCGACGCGCTCGGCGAGATCGCCCGCGGCCTGGAGGTCGTCGAGTACGCCTGCGGCATTCCGCAGCTGATCAAGGGCGGCTTCACCGAGCAGGCCTCGACCGGCGTCGACGTCTACTCGATCCGCCAGCCGCTCGGCCCGGTCGCGATCATCTCGCCGTTCAACTTCCCGGCCATGGTGCCGATGTGGTTCTTCCCGATCGCCATCGCGGCCGGCAACACCGTCGTGGTGAAGCCCTCCGAGAAGGACCCGTCGGCAGCCAACTTCCTCGCCGAGCTGTGGAAGGAGGCCGGGCTGCCGGACGGCGTCTTCAACGTCGTGCACGGTGACAAGGTCGCCGTCGACCGCCTGCTGGAGCACCCCGACATCAAGTCGGTCAGCTTCGTCGGCTCCACCCCGATCGCCCGCTACGTCTACGAGACCGGTACCCGCTACGGCAAGCGCGTGCAGGCGCTCGGCGGCGCCAAGAACCACATGCTGGTGCTGCCCGACGCCGACCTCGACCTCAGCGCCGACGCCGCCATCAACGCCGGCTTCGGCGCGGCCGGCGAGCGTTGCATGGCCGTCTCGGTGCTGGTCGCCGTCGACCCGATCGGCGACGAGCTGGTCGAGAAGATCAAGCAGCGGATGGCCAAGCTGAAGGTCGGCCCCGGCTGCAACGGCGACTCCGAGATGGGCCCGCTGGTCACCGGCCAGCACCGGGACAAGGTCACCTCCTACGTGGAGTCCGGTGTCGCGGACGGCGCGGAGCTCTCCGTCGACGGCCGCAAGCACGCGATCACCGCCGAGGACAAGAACGGCGCCCCGACGGCGGACGGCTTCTGGCTCGGCCCCACGCTGTTCGACCACGTGAAGCCCGGCATGTCCGTCTACAACGACGAGATCTTCGGTCCGGTGCTCTCCGTCGTGCGCGTCGCCTCGTACGAGGAGGGCGTCGCCCTCATCAACGCCAACCCGTACGGCAACGGCACCGCCATCTTCACCAACGACGGCGGCGCGGCCCGGCGCTTCCAGTACGAGGTGGAGGTCGGCATGGTCGGGATCAACGTGCCGATCCCGGTGCCGGTCGCCTACTACTCCTTCGGCGGCTGGAAGGCCTCCCTGTTCGGCGACACCCACGCGTACGGCCCGGACGGAGTGCAGTTCTTCACCCGGGGCAAGGCCGTCACCCAGCGCTGGCTCGACCCCTCGCACGGCGGCATCAACCTCGGCTTCCCCACCAACAGCTGAACCCCACCCCGCCCGGCCGCCGGCCGGACCCCTCTCCCCGGGGTCCGGCCGGCGGCCTTTTCGCACGCCGTCGGTGAGTGCGCGAGGGCGTTCCGGGCGCCGGTGGGACCGTTTGCGCCGGCTCGTTGGTTGGCGTAGTGTTCCCTAGTCGCTCGGCAGGGAGCACCGGACACGCATCGGCGCGGACGGTCCCGGAGCGGCCAATCCCTGGAAACACCACTTCCCGGTTCGGGCTGGGTCGTGCTTTGCCTTTTTCGGCGGCGTGGCTCGGGTCTTATTCGGCGTGTCCGTTTATATGGATTGCGGCCGGATTCGCTTCTCGGAGCGGTGATGGGCTAGAGTTTGGAACGTCGGACGGGGCGTCAAGCCGCAGAAGACACCAGCGAGTTGGATGAACGAAGCGCCGGAAACGGAGCGGAAAACATCTGATAAGCTGGGAACACGAAAGAACGAAGCGCCCGGAGGGCCCGCTGGAAGGCGGTCCGAAGGAAGTGTCCGTTCCTTGAGAACTCAACAGCGTGCCAAAAGTCAACGCCAGATATGTTGACATCCCCGGCCTCAGATTCTTCTGGGGTTGGAGATTCCTTTTGAAATAACACAGCGAGGACGCAGTGCGCGGGGCCGCCCTATTCCGGTGGTTGCCGTGCCGCTCAACGCGGGTGTG
>NZ_CP026498.1:5236831-5237173 GCF_002953255.1 Streptomyces sp. CB01881 | reverse complement strand
ATGATCCTATGCTGTCGAGAAAAGCCTCTAGCGAGTTTCATGGCGGCCCGTACCCCAAACCGACTCAGGTGGTCAGGTAGAGAATACCGAGGCGTTCGGGTGAACTATGGTTAAGGAACTCGGCAAAATGCCCCCGTAACTTCGGGAGAAGGGGGGCCATTCCCGGTGACGGCACTTGCTGCCAGAGCTGGGGGTGGCCGCAGAGACCAGCGAGAAGCGACTGTTTACTAAAAACACAGGTCCGTGCGAAGCCGTAAGGCGATGTATACGGACTGACGCCTGCCCGGTGCTGGAACGTTAAGGGGACCGGTTAGCTCTGATTCGTCGGGGCGAAGCTGAGAA
>NZ_CP026498.1:5134797-5235940 GCF_002953255.1 Streptomyces sp. CB01881 | reverse complement strand
AGACGACTGGGTTGATAGGCCGGATATGGAAGCCCCGTGAGGGGTGGAGTTGACCGGTACTAATAGGCCGAGGGCTTGTCCTCAGTTGCTCGCGTCCACTGTGTTGTTCTGAAACAACGACCCCGTGACATGGCCTGTCATGGTGCGGCCGACAGTTTCATAGTGTTTCGGTGGTCATAGCGTGAGGGAAACGCCCGGTTACATTCCGAACCCGGAAGCTAAGCCTCACAGCGCCGATGGTACTGCAGGGGGGACCCTGTGGGAGAGTAGGACGCCGCCGAACAATCATTCCAAAAAGACCCCCTTCCGGACGGAAGGGGGTCTTTTTGCGTTAACGTCTCTGCCAGCACACCCCGGCCGGCGGAAGGCACGAACCGTTGCAGAACCTGACCCTTACCTGGCAGTCCGCCGGGGGCACCGCGGTCGCTCTCTACGGCGGTTCGTACGCGGCGTCCAGGTGGCGGCGTGCCCCGCTGTCGTCGCTGCTGCGGGAGGCCGGCACGCTGCTGGCGCTGTTCGCGCTCTGGCAGTTGGTCGGACACCTCTCCCTGATGAGCAGCGAGCACGCGCTGGACCGGGCGCGTTGGATCCACCGGACGGAGCTGGCGGTCGGGTTGCCGGACGAGGCGTCCTGGCAGGCGGCGGTCACGCCGTACCCGGTGGCGGTGAAGGCCGCGAACTACTACTACGCCGTGATGCACTTCGCGGTGATGATCGCCGTCCTGGTCTGGGTCTTCGTGCGGCACCGCGAGCGGTACGCCTGGGTGCGGAACACGGTGGTGATCACGACGGCGATCTGCCTCGCCGTCCAGTTCATCCCGGTGGCGCCGCCCCGGATGCTGCCGCAGAGCGGGTTCGTCGACGTGGCCGCGGAGTACGGCCAGTCGGTGTACGGGGGCGCGGTCGGCGGGGTGGTGGTCGCCGCACAGCTCTCGGCCATGCCGTCGGTGCACGTGGCCTGGTGCGTGCTGGCGGCGGTGGCGGTGATCCGGGTGTCGACGAGTTCGCTGCGCTGGCTGACGGTGCTGCACCCGGTGCTGACCGTCGCGGTCGTTGTGGTCACGGCGAACCACTTCTGGGCGGACGGCCTGGTCGCGGTGGCGATCCTGCTCTTCGCGTACGCCGCCCAGGCGGCCTTCGCCCGTTGGCGGGCCCGCCGGGCCTCCCGCGCCGTGTCGGCGGCGGTCGACGCGCCGGCCGCGGAACGGGCGGGCAGCCGGCGCTAGCCGGACGGACGCGCCGCCGGGCCGGCCTCCCCAGCGGGGGAGGCCGGCCCCTGTGCGTGCCTGCCGTCGGACCCTTGGCCGGGCCCCTTACTTGACCGGGAGTACGGCCCGGCCCCAGGCGCTGTTGGTCAGCGACGAGGTGGCCCAGTACCAGGCGACGAGCCCGGAGGCCGCGGCGACCCAGCCGGCGAACTTGGCGAGGCCGCCGGAGGTGTTGAAGGTGGCGAAGGCGGAGAGCACCAGCGAGACGGTCAGCAGACCGTAGACGAGGCGGCTGAACAGGCCCGCGTTCCAGCTGGCGGCGGTGAGGGTGAGGGCGAGCAGGGCCCACAGCAGCAGGAACAGGCCCGCCGCGTTCTTTCCGGCCCCGCCGGCCGCCGACCAGGTGGCCCAGAAGGCGCCGAGGCTGGTGAAGGCCGTGCCGGTGAAGCCCTCGCCGCCGCGGAGCTGCCAGAGACCGGCGATGAAGAGGGTGACTCCGCCGAGAAGGTGGGCGAGATGTGCCGAGTCCCCGACCCCGGTGCCGCTGAGGATCCCGGTGGAGAGGAGACCGTAGGCGAGGAGTGTCAGGCCGAGGGCGAGGTAGCCGAGGTTGACGGCGTCGGCACCGGTGGAACGGGCGTTCTGTGCCCCGGAAGCTTCGTTGCTCACCGGAGGCTCCTTTCGGTTTGGGCGCGCGCAGGGCGCGGTCGACCGCAGGTGGGATGTTCGATGAGGTGGATGCGCGCGACCGCGCCGAGGGCGCACGGCTGGAGCGTGCGACGGCTGCGGTCAGAATGACGGCCCAGCGAAGGAGCCGCTGGTCGTGTCCCCGCCGGGGGATTCCCCGGTGAGATCGGTGTACCCGGTCGGCAGAGCTTGTACCCTTGTGAATCGCACAATTTGTGCCGTCGTCAGCTGTCGAACGCTCACGGTTGACCTCCGGGTCGCCCCGGTACGGGCAGCAGTGCTCATCCTTCGGGCAGTAGTGCTCAACCCAGGGGCGGCAGTGCTCAACCCGCGGGCGGCAGGGCCCGGCCCGCAGCCGGCACCGGTCAGCCCACGCGCTGGGCGGGCACCCGCAGGGTCAGGATGGCCATGTCGTCGGACGGGGGTTCCGGGGCGAACCGCTCGACGGCCCGCTGCACCCGCAGGGCCACCGCACCCGCGGTCAGCCCGGTGCAGCCGGTCAGCACCTCGGCGAGGCCGTCGTCGCCCAGCATCCGCAGCCCCTCCCGGCGTTCGGTGACGCCGTCGGTGACGCAGAGCAGCACCTCGCCGGGGGCGAGCACCAAGTGCTCCGCGGTGAGGTCGAGTTCGTCCATCACCCCGAGCAGCGGCTGCGGGGTGGCGGCCCGGTCCACCTGGCCGTCGGTGCGCAGCCGCAGCGGCAGCGGGTGGCCGGCGCAGACCAGCGACAGCTCGGTGCTGCCGTCCGGGCGCGGCGTCAGCTCGCCGTACAACAGGGTGAGGAAGCGGCTGCGCGAACCCTCGTCGAGGATGGCGGCGTTGAGCCGGCTGAGGACCTGCGGGGCGTCCAGGCCCTCGCGGGCGAGCAGGCGCAGCGAGTGCCGGGCGAGGCCGGTGACGGACGCCGCCTCGGGGCCGGTGCCGCAGACGTCGCCGATGGCGAAGCCGTAGGTGCCCTCGCGGATGGTGAACAGGTCGTAGAAGTCGCCGCCGACCTCGTTGCCCTCGCCGGCCGCCTGGTAGTAGACGTCGACCTCGACGCCGGGGATCTCGGGCAGGTCCGGCGGCAGCAGGCTGCGCTGGAGGGCCTGGCTGGTGGCGGTGCGCTCGGAGTAGAGGCGGGAGTTGTCCAGTGCGAGGGCCGCCCGGCGGGAGAGGTCCTCGGCGAGCTCCAGGATCTCCTGGCGGAACCGGACGCCGGCCGGGACGCCGAGGACGAGCAGGCCGATGACGCGGTTGCGGGCGGTGAGCGGCAGGACGACGGTCTCGCCGAGCAGGCCGGAGAGTTCGGGGCTGTCGGTCAGTCCGCCGGCCCGGGCGGTGTCGACCGGGGCGGTCCAGAAGCGGACGCCGTGGGTGGGGCCGGACTCCGGAGCCGGGGTCTTGTCGAGCAGGGCGCGCAGCGGGTCGATGCGGTCCTCGTCCTCGTGGAGGACGAAGGCGAGCGAGGCCGGGGCGCCGTGGTCGCCGTTGGTGTAGACGGCGCACCAGGAGGCGAGGGTGGGGACGGCCATCTGGGCCATCAGGGCGAGCGTCTGTTCGTGTTCCAGGGTGCCGGCCAGCAGGTCGGAGGCCTCGACGAGGAAGGACAGCGAGCCGCGGCGCAGCCGGTCGAGTTCGGTGAGCCGGGTGCTCTCGATGGCGAGCGCGACGCGGTCGGCGGCGAACTGGAGGCGCAGCGCGTCCTCGTTGTCGTACCGGCCGGGGGCGGCGGCGGCGATGCCGAGGGAGCCGATCAGCCGGCCCTCGACCTTGAGCGGGACGGTGAGCAGGGAGCGCAGGCCGCTGCCGGTGAGCAGCGCGGGGCCGTTCGGGCGGGTGGCGAGGTCCTCGTGGACGGAGGGCAGCCGGGCGGAGTCGTAGCGGTTGCCGGTCTCGACCGGGAAGCGGCTGTGCCGGCGGTGGCCGGTGGTGAGGCCGGTGGTGGCGCGGACCTCGAACTCGGTCTCGTCCTCGGTGGTGAGCAGGACGTAGGCGGCGTCGGCGTCGAGCAGGTCGCGGGCGCGTTCGACGGTGCGCTGGAGCAGGGTGTCGAGGTCGTCGGAGGCGGTGGGGCCGGCGAGCAGGTCGAGCCGGCCGGCGGCCTGGTCGGACCTGTCGCCGGGCAGGGCGCGGGCGGGGGAGCGGAGCACCGCCCGGTCGGATTCGAGCACGAGCAGACAGAGGGTGGACGGGGTGCCGTCGGTGTCGCGGATCCGGACCTGGAGGCCGTACACGTCGACGGTGCGGCCGTCGGCGTGGCGCAGGCCGTAGCTGCCCTCCCAGCGGGCCAGCCGGAGCGTCGCGGCCAGGCCGAGGCCGGTGCCGGGGCCCTGCGGCCAGACGGCGAGGTCGGCCCAGGGGCTGCCGAGGACGGCGTCGGCGGGGTGTCGGAAGAGGGCCTCGGCGTCGGCGTTCCAGGCGAGTACGCGGCCGTCGTCGTCGAGTTGGACCACGGCGACGTGCACCGGGCCGCTGCTGCTGGGCAGTTCGCCGCCCGGGGTGGCGGGGACGGCGTAGCGGGTGCCGGCGACGTGGGCGGGCAGGGCGAGGCGGAACCAGACGGTCTTGCGGCCGGCCGAGTACTCGACGCCCCAGCGCTCGGCGAGGGCGGAGCACATCAGCAGGCCGCGGCCGCCCTCGCCGTCGGGGTCGGCGTAGCGGTCGGAGGCGGTGACGGGGACGTCGGCGAAGGACGGCAGTCCGCGTTCGGGGTGGTGGTCGGTGACCTCGATCCGGACGGTCCCGTCCTCGCGCAGGCAGCAGACCTCGGCGGCGGTGCCGGCGTGCACGACGGCGTTGGTGACGAGTTCGCTGACCAGCACGACGGCGTCGTCGACGACCTCGGGCAGGCCCCAGCCCAGCAGGGCGTCCCGGACGAACGAGCGGGCGGCTCCGGCCGACCGGCCGACGGGTTCGAAGGTGGCGGCTGCGCGCGCGGTGACCACGTTGCCACTTCTCCTCTGCTCTGGCCCTGGCTGTCCGGGTGCGGCGCCGACTCCCCCGGTACGCGCCGGCGGGGTGAGCGGCGGCGCTGGGCGGGGTCGTGGCCCGGTGCAGCGCTCCACCCTACTTTCCGGTTGGTTCCCCGTGGGGGCGGGGCGCCGAAACAGGCACCTGAGGGTGATTCTGCCCACCTGTTTCGGCCGGGGCGGTACCAACCGAGCGCAACCGGCCGTATACCCGGCGCCTGTGCTGCCAGACTGGGGGGTCCGCGACGGCCGGTCGGAGCAGTACGGTCGTGTGGGTTCCGGTGGGCCGCGAGGTCCGCGGGGACGCAGTTGCGCCGGGCCGGTGTCCGGTTGCGGGCCCCGGAAGGGGCGCGGCCGGTCACCGGACAGTTCACGATCTGGGAGGGGCCCGTTGAGTTCGGCCACCAAGGACGCAACCGGTACGACGCCGCCCGCTCAGCGTGGTGCGCGGTCCGGGGCCGCGCCGCGGAGCGCGGCCGGCCGGCGAGCGAACCACAACCGGGGAGCCGAGCCGGCCGAGCTGCGCAAGCTGCTGGCCGCGCTGACCGCCATGCGGGACGGCAACTTCCGCCGCCGGCTGACCGTGCCGGGCGACGGGCCGCTGGCCGAGATCGCCGCGGTGTTCAACGAGGTCGCCGAGCGCAACCAGCACCTGACCGGCGAGCTGGCCCGGGTGCGGCGGGCGGTGGGCCGCGAGGGCCGGCTGAACGAGCGGCTGGAGACCGGCGCCGGCGAGGGCGCCTGGATGGCCGCCGTCGACAACTGCAACGCGCTGATCGACGACCTGGCCCGGCCGATGGCCGACGTGGGCCGGGTGCTGGCCTCGATCGCCGAGGGCGACCTGGACCAGAAGATGGAGCTGCGCTCGCTGCACGGCAACGGGGTGAGCCACCCGTTGCGCGGCGAGTACCTGAAGATCGGCCGGACGGTCAACGGCCTGGTGGACCAGCTCTCCGAGTTCACGGACGAGGTGACCAGGGTCGCGATCGAGGTCGGCACCGAGGGCAAGCTCGGCGGCCAGGCCAAGGTGCGCAGCGTCTCGGGCAGTTGGAAGGACCTGGCGGACTCGGTCAACACCATGGCCGGCCGGCTGACCGCGCAGGTGCGCAACATCGCCCAGGTGACGACCGCGGTGGCCAAGGGCGACCTGTCGCGCAAGGTCACGGTCGAGGTGGCCGGCGAGATGCTGGAGTTGAAGAACACCGTCAACACGATGGTGGACCAGCTCAACGGCTTCGCCGCGCAGGTGACCAGGGTGGCCCGGGACGTGGGGACCGAGGGCCGTCTCGGCGGTCAGGCGCAGGTGCCCGGTGTCGCCGGCGTCTGGCGGGACCTCACCGACTCGGTCAACTTCATGGCCGACAACCTGACCGGCCAGGTGCGCAACATCGCCCAGGTGACGACGGCGGTGGCGCGCGGGGACCTCTCGCAGAAGATCGAGGTGGATGCGCGCGGCGAGATGCTGGAGCTGAAGAACACCATCAACACGATGGTCGACCAGCTCTCCGGCTTCGCCGAGCAGGTGACCCGGGTGGCCCGTCAGGTGGGCACCGAGGGGCGGCTGGGCGGTCAGGCGCAGGTGCCGGGCGCGGCCGGCGTCTGGCGGGACCTCACCGACAACGTCAACTTCATGGCGAACAACCTCACCGACCAGGTGCGCAACATCGCCCAGGTGACCACGGCGGTCGCCAAGGGCGACCTGTCGCAGAAGATCCAGGTGGACGCGCGGGGCGAGATCCTCGAACTCAAGAACACCATCAACACGATGGTGGACCAGCTGGGCGCCTTCGCGGACGAGGTGACCAGGGTCGCCCGGGACGTCGGCACCGAGGGCATCCTCGGCGGCCAGGCGAGTGTGCCGGGGGTCTCCGGTACCTGGAAGGACCTGACCAACAGCGTCAACCTGATGGCCAACAACCTGACCAGCCAGGTCCGCAACATCGCCGAGGTGACCACTGCGGTGGCCCGCGGCGACGTGTCGAAGAAGATCACCGTCGACGCCCGGGGCGAGATCCTGGAGCTGGTGACGACCGTCAACACGATGGTCGACCAGCTGTCGGCGTTCGCCGACGAGGTGACCCGGGTGGCCCGCGAGGTGGGCACCGAGGGCATCCTCGGCGGCCAGGCCCGGGTGCGCGGGGTGTCGGGCATCTGGAAGGACCTGACCGACAACGTCAACCTGATGGCCAACAACCTCACCGGCCAGGTCCGCAACATCGCCGAGGTGGCCGGCGCGGTGGCCCGCGGCGACCTCTCCAAGAAGATCGCCATCGACGCGCAGGGCGAGGTCGCGGCGCTCGCCGGCACCCTGAACACCATGGTCGACCAGCTCTCCTCCTTCGCCGTGGAGGTGACCCGGGTGGCCCGCGAGGTCGGCACCGACGGCACCCTGGGCGGCCAGGCGAGCGTGCCGGGCGTGGCCGGCATCTGGAAGGACCTGACCGACAACGTCAACCTGATGGCCAACAACCTCACCGGCCAGGTCCGCAACATCGCGCTGGTGATCACCGCGGTGGCCCGCGGCGACCTCTCGCAGAAGATCGACGTGGACGCGCGCGGCGAGATCCTGGAGCTCAAGACCAGCATCAACACCATGGTCGACCAGCTGGGGTCGTTCGCGGACGAGGTGACCCGGGTGGCCCGCGAGGTGGGCACCGACGGCCGTCTCGGCGGCCAGGCCAGGGTCCCCGGCGTGGACGGCACCTGGCAGGACCTCACCGAGTCGGTGAACGAGCTGGCCAACAACCTGACCCGGCAGGTGCGCGCGATCGCCCAGGTCGCCACCGCCGTGACCAGGGGCGACCTGAGCCTGCGGATCGACGTGGACGCCGCCGGCGAGCTCGACGAGCTCAAGGACAACATCAACCAGATGATTGCCAACCTGCGCGAGACCACCCGCACCAACCAGGAACAGGACTGGCTCAAGACCAACCTGGCCCGGATCTCCGGCCTGCTGCAGGGCCGCCGGGACCTGGAGGCGGTCGCGTCGCTGATCATGACCGAGCTGACGCCGGTGGTCTCCGCCCAGCACGGCGCGTTCTTCCTCGCCCAGCCGGCCGGCCGCACCGCCGAGCTGATCACCGAGGACGACGACGAGAACGACACCGTCCTGCGGCTGATCGGCAGCTACGGCTACCAGCGGCGGGCGATGCCGACCATCTTCCGGCCCGGCGAGTCGCTGATCGGCCAGGCCGCGGTGGAGAAGCGGGCGATCATCCTCAAGGAGGCGCCGCCCGGGTACCTCAAGATCGCCTCGGGCCTCGGGGAGGCCTCACCGGCCCACATCGTGGTGCTGCCGGTACTGTTCGAGGGCCGGCTGCTGGGCGTGATCGAGCTGGCCACGTTCAGCTCCTTCACCACCGTGGCACTGGACTTCCTCAACCAGATCGCCGACCTGATCGGCGTCACCGTCAACACCATCAGCGTCAACACCAAGACCGAGGGCCTGCTGCTGGAGTCCCAGCGGCTGACCGCGGAACTCTCGATGCGCTCCGCCGAGTTGGAGGCGCGCCAGGAGGAGCTGGAGCGCACCAACGAGGAGTTGCAGGAGAAGGCCTCGCAACTCGCCCAGCAGAACCGTGACATCGAGATCAAGAACGGCGAGATCGAGGAGGCCCGGCAGGTCCTGGAGGAGCGCGCCGAGCAGCTCGCCCTGGCCTCCCGGTACAAGAGCGAGTTCCTCGCCAACATGTCGCACGAGCTGCGCACCCCGCTCAACTCGCTGCTGATCCTGGCCAAGCTGCTCTCCGACAACAACGAGGGCAACCTCTCGCCCAAGCAGGTCGAGTTCGCCGACACCATCCACGGCGCCGGCTCCGACCTGCTCCAGCTGATCAACGACATCCTCGACCTCTCCAAGGTCGAGGCCGGGAAGATGGACGTCCGCCCGGCCCGGATCGCCCTGGTCCAGCTGGTCGACTACGTGGAGGCCACCTTCCAGCCGGTCGCCCTGGACAAGAGCCTCGACTTCGCGGTCCGGGTCTCGCCCGCGCTGCCGGTCACCCTGCACACCGACGAGCAGCGGCTCCAGCAGGTGCTGCGCAACCTGATCTCCAACGCGGTCAAGTTCACCGACGCCGGCGCGGTCGACTTCTCGATCAGCCCGGCCGGCTCCGAGGTCCCGCAGCACGTCCGGGAGCAGCTGCTGGAGGCGGGCGCGATCCAGGGCCCGGACGACGAGCTGATCGCCTTCTCGGTCTCCGACACGGGCATCGGCATCCCCGGCAACAAGCTGCGGGAGATCTTCGAGGCGTTCAAGCAGGCCGACGGCACCACCAGCCGCAAGTACGGCGGCACCGGCCTCGGGCTCTCGATCAGCCGGGAGATCGCCCGGCTGCTCGGCGGTGAGATCCACGCCGAGAGCGAGTTCGGCAAGGGCTCCACCTTCACCCTCTACCTGCCGCTGCGCACCGAGGCCGCGGGCGTTCCCGGGGGCGTGCAGACGCCGGCCGCGAGCAGCCCCGTGGTCCGGGCCACGGTCGCCGTGACCCCGGCCGGCACGCCCGTCCCGGTCGGCGAGAACCCGGCCGACCACTGGGCCCAGGAGGTCCGGGAGCTGGCCGAGGAGCGCCGCCGGGGTGCCGTCGAGCGGCGCCGTGCCGCCGCCCTGGACGCCTCCGCCGAGGGCCGCGCCCAGGCCGTCGGCCCCGCCGTCCGGCCGGGCCGGCGGGTGGACGCCCGCTTCGACGGCCAGCAGGTGCTGATCGTGGACGACGACGTCCGCAACGTCTTCGCGCTCACCAGCGTCCTGGAGCAGCACGGCCTGACCGTTCTCTACGCCGAGAACGGCCGCGAGGGCATCGAGATGCTGGAGCAGCACGAGAACGTCGCGCTGGTCCTGATGGACATCATGATGCCGGAGATGGACGGCTACGCGACCACCGAGGCGATCCGCCGGATGCCCCAGTTCGCCGGTCTGCCGATCATCGCGCTGACCGCCAAGGCGATGAAGGGCGACCGGGAGAAGTCCCTGGAGGCCGGCGCCACCGACCACATCACCAAGCCGGTCGAGACCGACCACCTGCTGACGGTGATGCACGAATGGCTGACGGCCCGGAAGGGATAGCCGCCGCGACCCCCCGCCGGACCGGGAGGACCGGCGGGGGCGTGCGGTACCCGGCCCGCTCCGGGGTTCACGCCCCGGGGGCGGGCCGTTTGCTGGCGGTCGGGGGCGGGAACCGGGTAGGGTCACCGATCGTTGCGAACAGTGACCGGACGGCGACTCGCTGCTGAGCGTGCGCCGGAGCACCGGTTGCGTGTCGTTCCGGATCAAGTCCTGACGGAGCGGTGTGCCGGGCGAGGGGGTGCGGCTAGCATGACCGGGGTAGTGGTGGGCAGTACGCGGGTGCCTTCCCCAGGCAGGCAGACGACAGGAGGGCGGGCCGGAATGCAGAAGGCGAAGATCCTCCTGGTCGACGACCGGCCGGAGAACCTGCTGGCGCTGGAGGCGATCCTCTCCGCGCTGGACCAGACGCTGGTGCGCGCGGCCTCCGGTGAGGAGGCGCTCAAGGCGCTGCTCACCGACGACTTCGCGGTGATCCTGCTCGACGTCCAGATGCCGGGCATGGACGGCTTCGAGACGGCCGCGCACATCAAGCGGCGCGAGCGCACCCGGGACATCCCGATCATCTTCCTGACGGCGATCAACCACGGGCCGCACCACACCTTCCGCGGCTACGCGGCCGGCGCGGTGGACTACATCTCCAAGCCCTTCGACCCCTGGGTGCTGCGCGCCAAGGTGTCGGTCTTCGTCGACCTCTACATGAAGAACTGCCAGCTCAGGGAGCAGGCCTCGCTGTTGCGACTGCAACTGGAGGAGGGCGGCGGGCAGCCGGCCATCGGCGGCGCGCTGCTGGGCGAGCTGTCGGCGCGGCTGGCCTCGGTGGAGGAGCAGGCCGAGGCGCTGGTCAAGCAGCTGGACGGCACCGAGGACGGCGGGGTCGCCGCCACCGCGGTGCACCTGGAGCGGAAGCTGGCGGGCCTGCGCAGGGCGCTGGACGCGCTGCGCCCCGGTACGGACTAGACGGCGGCCCCCCGCTTGCCCCGTCCGGGTGAAACCGGATCAGCGTGACGGTGTGTCTGCGACACGTCCGGGCACCCCGCACCAGGCGCATGGGCACCGGTGGTCGGCCCCGGTAGGCTGCTGAGCCATGGCCACACGTACGCCCGGAAGCGCGGCACGCAGTTCGAGTCCGGGACCGTCCAAGAAGGCCGCGGCGAAGGCTCCGGCCAAGCCGCCCGCGAAGAAGGCGGCCGCCAAGAAGGCAGCCCCGGCGAAGAAGGCCCCGGCCAAGCCCGCCCCGGCAGCGCCGCCCCCGCCCCCGCCGGTGCTCTACCGCGCCGTCCGGGCCGTCTGGCTCGGCCTGGCACACGCGGTCGGCGCGGTCTTCCGCGGCTTCGGCGACGGCGCCAAGAACCTGGACCCGGCGCACCGCAAGGACGGCGTCGGCCTGCTCCTGTTCGCGCTGGCGCTGGTCACGGCCGCGGGCACCTGGTTCAGCCCCCAGGGCTGGCTGGGCGAGGCGGCCACCAATGTGGTCTCCGGGCTGTTCGGCCGGCTGGACGTGCTGGTGCCGTTCCTGCTGGCGGCCGTCGCGATCCGGCTGATGCGCCACCCGGAGCTGCCCGAGGCCAACGGGCGGATCATGATCGGCCTCAGCGCGCTGGTGGTCGGCGTGCTCGGCCTGGTCCACATCGGCTGCGGTGCGCCCATGATGGGCAGCGGTGCGTCCCGGATAAGGGCGGCCGGAGGCATCGTCGGCTGGGCCGTCTCGACCCCGATGATGGCCGCCGCCGGACCGCCGCTCGCGGTGCCGCTCCTGCTGCTGCTGGCCTTCTTCGGCCTGCTGGTCACCACCGCCACCCCCGTCAACCGGATCCCCGAGCGGCTGCGCGCGGCCGGGGTGCGCCTGGGCGTGGTCGAGCCCGGTCCGGATGAGCAGACCGGGGGGCGCACGCCGGAGCGCGAGTTCTCCACCGAGCCGCCGGAGGACGCCGACCCGTCGGCGCTGCCGTTCACGGTGGACGTCGACGGCGACTCCCCGCAGGACGAGGTGGCCGCCCGTCGGCGCCGCCGCCGGCGCAAGCAGCCGGACGACCCGGAGCAGGACGCCGCCGCCGCGGACGCGCCGGGCAGGGACCCGTTCGTCAAGGACCTGGACGACCCGTACGCCACCCGGGACCTCGCCGCCGGCGCCGCCGCCGACCTCGACGGCGCGCTGGTCTACGGCGTGCCCGCCTCCTCGGCGGTGGCGAACATGATGCACCAGGTGCAGGACCGCACCGCCCCGCCGGAGGAGCCCGCCGTCCCGGCCGCCCGCAGCGCCGGGGCCGGCCCCGGCGCACCGGAGGAGCACGGCCCGGCGCCGGTGCGGATGGAGCAGCTCCAGCTCTCCGAGGGCATCACCTACGCGCTGCCCTCGCTCGACCTGCTGGAGCGCGGCGGCCCGGCCAAGGCCCGCAGCGCCCTCAACGACGAGGTGGTGGCGCAGCTCACCAGCACCTTCGGCGAGTTCAAGGTGGACGCCAGGGTCACCGGCTTCACCCGGGGCCCGACGGTCACCCGGTACGAGGTCGAGCTGGGCCCGGCCGTGAAGGTGGAGCGGATCACCGCGCTCGCCAAGAACATCGCGTACGCGGTGGCCAGCCCGGACGTGCGGATCATCAGCCCGATCCCGGGGAAGTCCGCGGTCGGCATCGAGATCCCCAACCGGGACCGGGAGATGGTCAACCTCGGCGACCTGCTGCGCTCGCGCACGGCAGCCGAGGACACCCACCCGATGGTCGTCGGCATGGGCAAGGACGTCGAGGGCCACACCGTGATGGCCAACCTCGCCAAGATGCCGCACATCCTGGTGGCCGGAGCGACCGGCGCGGGCAAGTCGTCCTGCATCAACTGCCTGATCACCTCGGTGCTGGCCCGGGCCACCCCGGACGAGGTCCGGATGGTCCTGGTCGACCCGAAGCGGGTCGAGCTGACCGCGTACGAGGGCATCCCGCACCTGATCACGCCGATCATCACCAACCCCAAGAAGGCCGCCGAGGCCCTCCAGTGGGTGGTGCGCGAGATGGACCTGCGCTACGACGACCTCGCGGCGTTCGGGTTCCGGCACGTGGACGACTTCAACGCGGCGGTGAAGGCCGGGAAGGTGACCCCGCCGCTGGGCAGCGAGCGCGAGCTGAAGCCGTACCCGTACCTGCTGGTGATCGTCGACGAGCTGGCCGACCTGATGATGGTCGCCCCGCGCGACGTCGAGGACTCGGTGGTCCGGATCACCCAGCTCGCCCGGGCCGCCGGCATCCACCTGGTGCTGGCGACCCAGCGGCCCTCGGTGGACGTGGTCACCGGTCTGATCAAGGCCAACGTGCCGTCCCGGCTGGCGTTCGCGACCTCGGCGATGGCCGACTCGCGGGTCATCCTGGACCAGCCGGGCGCCGAGAAGCTGATCGGCAAGGGCGACGCGCTCTTCCTGCCGATGGGCGCGAGCAAGGCGGTCCGCATGCAGGGCGCGTTCGTCACCGAAGCGGAGATCGCCGCGGTCGTCCAGCACTGCAAGGACCAGCTGACCGCCGTCTACCGGGACGACGTCACCGTCGGCGGCGGGCCGAAGAAGGAGATCGACGAGGAGATCGGCGACGACCTGGACCTGCTGATCCAGGCCGCGGAGCTGGTCGTCTCCACCCAGTTCGGCTCCACCTCGATGCTCCAGCGCAAGCTGCGGGTCGGCTTCGCCAAGGCCGGCCGGCTGATGGACCTGATGGAGTCGCGCGGGATCGTCGGCCCGAGCGAGGGCTCCAAGGCCCGCGACGTCCTGGTGAAGCCGGACGAGCTGGACGGCGTGATCGTCGGCATCCGCGGCTGACGGAGCGTCCCGTTCCGGGGTGTTCACCCGTTCGGAGGGGGGTAGGCGCGGTGTACGGAACCGATCGGACGTGCACCGCGTCACACGGCGAAAGCGGCGGCTGCGGTGAACGGCGGCCGACGCCCTGACGGCCGGTCAGCGGCCGTTCGGGGGCGGGACCGGGTAGGTGTGCGCATTCGGTCCTGTTCCGCTTGAGAAACGATCCGCCCGCGCCCCTAGACTGTTCCCCAGCAGGTGGCCATCCGCTCGAAAGGCGTGCCCCGTGACCATCGGCAAGTCCCGCGACCGCGAGAACGCCCCGTCGTCCGCCCAGCCTTCCGGCGGCGCGGAGCAGGCGGCCGATGCCGTGAGCATCGGCCGGGTGCTGTCCGCTGCCCGGATCGACGCCGGACTCACGGTGGACCAGGTCAGTAGCGCCACCCGCGTGCGGGTGCCGATCGTGCATGCCATCGAGGAGGACGACTACGGCTGCTGCGGCGGCGACTTCTACGCCCGCGGCCACATCCGCTCGATCGCCCGCGCGGTCGGCGTGGACGGCGAGGCACTGGTGGCCCAGTACGACGCCGCGCACGGCGGCGCCCCCGCCACCAAGCGGCCGACCCAGCTGATCGAGAGCGGGCCGATCAAGGTCCCCGGCCGCAGCCGGCCGAACTGGACTGCCGCGATGGTCGCCGCGATCTTCGCGGTGGTCGCACTGATCGGCTTCAACCTGGTCAGCGGCAAGACCACCGGCTCGACCACCGGCTCGGCCAGCGCACCGCTGCCCAGCGGCTCCGGCACCGGCTCGGTCGCCGCGGCGCCCTCGCCGAGCGTGCAGCCGCCCGCCCCGGCGCCCAGCGTCGCGGCGATCGCGGCCGCGCCGGCCGACAAGGTCACCGTGAAGCTGGTCGCCGAGAAGGACACCAGCTGGGTCTCGGCGCTGGACGGCAACGGCAAGTCGCTGTTCCAGAACAACATCGAGGAGGGTCAGGACCAGACCTTCACCGACCCCAAGCAGATCAAGCTGGTGATCGGCAACGCCGGAGCCGTGCACGTGTACGTCAACGGCAAGGACCTCGGTCCGGCGGGCAAGAACGGCCAGGTGGTGCATGTCACGTACACCCCCGGCGACCCGCAGGCTGGCTGACCACGGGCGGTCTGCGACCGGGCGAAGGTCCGGTGAAGATCCGGTAATCCGGGGCGCGCGGCCTCCGGGGCGAACGGCCCCGGCGGCCGCGCGTTAATCTTGGCCCTATGCCTGAACGCCGTACTGTCGCCCTTGTCACGCTCGGATGCGCCCGCAACGAGGTGGACTCCGAGGAACTCGCCGGGCGACTGGAGGCCGACGGCTGGTTGCTGGTCGACGACGCCGCCGAAGCCGACGTCGCCGTCGTCAACACCTGCGGCTTCGTCGAGGCCGCCAAGAAGGACTCGGTCGACGCCCTGCTGGAGGCCAACGACCTCAAGGGGCACGGTCGCACCCAGGCCGTCGTCGCGGTCGGCTGCATGGCCGAGCGGTACGGCAAGGAGCTGGCCGACGCGCTGCCCGAGGCGGACGGCGTGCTCGGCTTCGACGACTACTCGGACATCTCCGACCGCCTCCAGACCATCCTCTCGGGCGGCCACCACGCCCCGCACATCCCGCGCGACCGCCGCAAGCTGCTGCCGCTGAGCCCGGTCGAGCGCCAGGCCGCCGCCGCCGAGGTCGCCCTCCCGGGCCACGGCGGCGCTGAGAGCGCGCCGGAGGACCTCCCCGAGGGCCTGGCGCCCGCCTCCGGGCCGCGCACCCTGCGCAAGCGGCTGGACGACAGCCCGGTGGCCTCCGTGAAGCTCGCCTCCGGCTGCGACCGGCGATGTTCCTTCTGCGCCATCCCGGCCTTCCGCGGCTCGTTCATCTCGCGCCGCCCCTCGGACGTGCTCCAGGAGGCCCGCTGGCTGGCCTCGCAGGGCGTCCGCGAGGTGGTGCTGGTCAGCGAGAACAACACCTCGTACGGCAAGGACCTCGGCGACATCCGGCTGCTGGAGACGCTGCTCGGCGAGATCGCCGCGATCGAGGGCGTCGAGCGGGTCCGGGTCTCCTACCTCCAGCCGGCCGAGATGCGGCCGGGCCTGATCGACGCGATGACCGGCACCGCCGACGTGGTGCCCTACTTCGACCTCTCCTTCCAGCACTCGGCGCCCGCGGTGCTGCGCCGGATGCGCCGCTTCGGCTCCACCGACCAGTTCCTGGAGCTGCTCGGGACGATCCGCGGCAAGGCCCCGCAGGCCGGCGCCCGCTCCAACTTCATCGTCGGCTTCCCCGGCGAGACCGAGGAGGACTTCGCCGAGCTGGAGCGCTTCGTCACCCACGCCGGACTGGACGCGATCGGCGTCTTCGGCTACTCCGACGAGGACGGCACCGAGGCCGCGACCTACGACGGCAAGCTGCCCGAGGACGTGGTGGCGGACCGGCTCGACCGGCTCACCCGGCTCGCCGAGGAGATGACCGCCCAGCGGGCCGAGCAGCGGATCGGCACCGAGGTCGAGGTGCTGGTCGAGTCCGTGGAGGGCGACCTGGTCGAGGGCCGCGCCGCCCACCAGGCGCCCGAGACGGACGGCCTCACCACGCTCACCGGCGTGGAGGACCCGCAGGTCGGCCGGTTCTACCGGGCCCGGGTGGTCGCCAGCGAGGGCGTCGACCTGGTGGCCGAGGCGCTGGAGCAGGTGCGGGTCGGCCAGGCCCCGGGAGCCGGGGAATGACCAAGGGGCCCGGCGCCCCGGCCGCGGCCCACCCGGGCAGACCGGCGGCCGCGGCGCCGCCGGCGCCGGGGATCTGGAACATCGCCAACATGCTCACGATGCTCCGGCTGCTGCTGGTGCCGGTCTTCGTGGCGCTGCTCTTCGCCGACGGCGGCCACGACCCCAAGTGGCGGGCGGTGGCCTGGGCGTCGTTCGCGGTCGCGATGATCACCGATCTGTTCGACGGCGAGCTGGCCCGGCGCAAGGGCCTGGTCACCGACTTCGGCAAGATCGCCGACCCGATCGCCGACAAGGCGATCATGGGCTCGGCACTGATCGGCCTCTCGGTGCTGGGCGACCTGCCGTGGTGGGTCACGGCGGTCATCCTGGCCCGCGAGCTCGGCATCACCCTGATGCGGTTCTGGGTGATCCGGTACGGGGTCATCCCGGCCAGCCGGGGCGGCAAGCTGAAGACGCTCACCCAGGGCATCGCGGTCGGCATGTACGTCCTGGAGCTGACCGGCTGGCTCGCCACCGCGCGGGCCGTGCTGATGGGGCTGGCGGTGCTGCTGACCGTCGGCACCGCGCTGGACTACATCGGGCAGGCGCTGCGTTTGCGCCGCGAGGGGCTGGCCGCGGAGCGCGCGGGCCGGTGACGGGGGAGGACGGGGTGGATCGCGCGGTGGACGCCGGGGCAGGGCACGGGGCGCAGGCCCCTGCGGACTACGCGCTGGCGGAGCGGGCACACGCCGCGCTGCGCGGCGAGGGCAGCACCGTGGCGGTGGCGGAGTCGCTCACCGGCGGGCTGCTGGCGGCGGCTCTGGTGGACGTCCCGGGGGCGTCCGCGACCTTCCGCGGCTCGGTCACCGCGTACGCGACCGAGCTGAAGGCCTCGGTGCTCGGCGTCGACGAGGGCCTGCTGGCCGTGCACGGACCGGTACACCCGGTGGTGGCGCGGCAGATGGCCGAGGGCGTGCGCCGGCTGCTGGGCGCCACCTATGGGGTGGCGACGACCGGCGTGGCCGGGCCGGAGCCGCAGGACGGACAGCCGGTGGGCACCGTACACCTCGCGGTCGCCGGTCCGGGGGGAAGTCTGGTCACTTCGCCCCGGTTGTCGGGCGAGCGTGCCACAATCCGTCGCAGAGCGGTGACCGCCGCTCTGGAGCTGCTCGTCGGGCGGCTCCCGTCCGGTGCGTCCACGCACTGAGCCGTCGCCCGCCCACCGCAGAGGCGTCGCGCAGGCCCCGCCCGTGCAAGATCTCCACCGAAGCGAGATCTGCCGAACTGGCGTACGGGTATGGGCCGGCTGGAGGATCGTGTTACATCGGAGGGCCTGGTTGGGCAGAAACCAGGTGGCGAACGAGTGGCTTGGCGGTGGCCGGGCGCCGCGCGGAGGGTGCGAAGAGGTGCCCGCCGACCCGGGTACGACACCGAAACAGGGGAGGGGACAGCCTTGCAGCCCAGAGTGAACACGACCATGGTCCCCGCACGCGAAGCGGGCAAGGCGGTACGGTGGGGGCGTGACATCTCGATCCGCAGTCCGAGGAGGGAGGCACCGATGATCCTGCTCCGTCGCCTACTGGGCGATGTACTGCGTCGGCAGCGCCAGCGCCAGGGCCGCACACTCCGCGAGGTGTCGGCAGCCGCCAGGGTTTCGCTCGGTTACCTCTCCGAGGTCGAGCGGGGACAGAAGGAGGCCTCCTCGGAGCTGCTCTCCGCGATCTGCGACGCACTCGACGTCCGCATGTCCGAGGTCATGCGCGAGGTCAGCGACGAACTCTCGCTCGCCGAACTTGCGGCGATGGCCACCCTCTCCGAAGGTGAACTGCTGAGGCCGGTGCTCGAACCGGTACCGCTGCCCGCCCCCGGCACCGACCGGGCGAACCTCTCGCCCAAGGCCGCCGCGATGGACGTGGTCGCCGCCTGACCTGGCCTCGACGCCCGGGCGCCTGGTGCCCGGGGCGAGCGAAGGAGGGCGGTCGTGCGGAGAACCGCGACGGCGTACGCCGAAGGCCGAATACGGCCGGGGCGCCTGATGCCCCGGCCCTTGCGTGCGGGCCTGGTGGTCCTCGCCGGCGGGCTCGGCTGCTGGGTGCTGGTGGTCCGGGGACAACCGGCCGACGGTGCCGCGCTGGGGCTGCTCGCAGCTGGTGGCTGGGGCCTCGGGCTGATCCCGGTCCACGCCGACCGGCGGGCCACCGGACCGTCGCCGCGCCGGACGGGTGATCCGGCGGCCCGGGTGGAGGCGGAACCTCCGACCGGGTGACGTGCCCGGGTGATCTCCCGGGGAGCCCTCCGGCGTTGCGGTGGAACGAGTACGTGAGTGTTGCGGGCCGAAGGCCGCGGAGCGGGAAACCCGCCCCGCGGCCTTCGCCGTGTCCGGGGCCGTCCGTCCGGGACGTCCGCCGGGCGTTCCGCCGGGGCCGTCCGCCGGCGGCCGTCCGTCAGGGCCGTCCGTCAGGGCCTCAGCCGCAGGCCGCGCGGGGTGGCGTGGAAGCCGGCCTCCTCCAGGGCGGCGCCGAGCGCCGACCCGAGCGCGGGCTCGCCGTTGGCCCGTTCGACGGTGACGCTGCCGAGCGCGCCTCCCCGGACGGCCGAGGCGAGGGCCGAGGCGGCCAGCGCGCGGGTGGCCTCCTCCTCCGGCCAGGCCAGCAGCGACTTGCCGCCGCGTTCGATGTAGAGGGCCAGCTCGCCGTCGACCAGGACCACCAGGGCACCCGCTTTGCGGCCGGGCCGGTGCGCCTTGGCCGCCCTGCTCCCCTTGGCCCCCTCCGCGGCCCCCGCGGCCCCACCCTGCCCGTCCGGTGCCCCGGGCGGCTCGGGCCAGGGCAGTGCGGCGCCGTAGGCGTTGGCCGGGTCGGCGGCGGCCAGCACCAGCACCTGCGGCGGCTCGGCCGCCGGGCCGGCCGACCATTCGGTGGCCCGGGCACGCTCCAGCCGACCGTTGACCGACCGCAGCCGGTCCGCGGCGCCCTCCATGGCGAACTGGGCGCCGCCCAGCCCCTCCACGAAGTAGCCACGGCGGGCCCGGCCGCGCTCCTCCATCGCGGCCAGCACCCGGTACACCCCGGCGAACCCGCCCGGGACCCGTTCGGCCACCACCGTGCCCCGGGTGAGCAGGCCGTGCCGGTCCAGCAGGTTCTGCGCCCGGGCGGTGGCGCGGACCGTCGGGTCGGCCTCGAAGGCGGGCAGCACCGACCAGCGCCCGGCCACCGTCGGCGGGCCGCTGCGCAGGGCGCCGCCGATCCGGCCGAACGGGCGGCCGGCGCCGCCGTAGCGGCCGCGCGGGGTGGCCCTGGGCGCCCGGTGCGCCGTCGCGCCGGCCGTCCGGCCGGAGCCGAGCAGGGCGCGCAGCGGGGCCAGGGTGTCGTTGCTGACGTACCCGGCCCAGAGCAGGTCCCAGAGCGCCTCGACGAGCTCGGGCTCGGGGGTGTCCGGCAGGTGCGCGACGAGCTGGCGGAAGAAGAGCCCGTAGCCGCCCGCCAGTGCCTCCATCAGCGCGGTGTGCACGGGGGTGACGGCCGGCGGGACGGGCTCGGGGCGCAGCAGGTGGGCGGTCTCGGTGAGGTGCAGGCTGATCCAGCCGTCCTTGCCGGGCAGCGCGCCGGCGCCGGACCAGCCGATCTCGCCGGCCGCCATCAGCTCGTCCAGCAGGTTCGGGGAGTAGTCGGCGAGCCGGGCCGGGAGGATCAGCTTCTCCAGTGCGGAGGCGGGCAGGGCGGTGCCCTGGAGCTGCTCGACCACCCGGAGCAGGCCGTCGGGGCCGCGCAGCCGGTGGCCGGCCAGGTGCTGCCACTGCGGGAGGAAGGCGGCCAGCGCACGCGGCGGTACGGCCTCGACCTCTTGGCGCAGGGCGGCGAGCGAACGGCGTCGCAGCCGGCGGAGCACCTCGGCGTCGCACCACTCGACGGTGGCGGTGTGGCCCTCCACCGGCCTGAACTCGCCCTGGACGAGGCGGCCGGCGGCGGTGAGCCGGTGCAGGGTGCCGACGACCACGGCGGTCCCGAGCCCGAAGCGGGTGGCGGCCTCGGCGGCGGTGAACGGGCCGTGCGTGCGGGCGTGCCGGGCGAGGAGGTCGCCCAGCGGGTCCTTGACCGGTTCGGTGAAGGCCTCGGGCACGCCGACCGGTAGCGGGGTGCCGAGGGCGTCGCGCAGC
The DNA here is from genome assembly GCF_002953255.1 of Streptomyces sp. CB01881. Lineage (GTDB taxonomy): Bacteria > Actinomycetota > Actinomycetes > Streptomycetales > Streptomycetaceae > Kitasatospora. The sequence goes on along the minus strand of NZ_CP026498.1, from coordinate 5,215,380 downwards.
CGGCCGGCGTCCTCGACGGCCGCCCAGCGCTGCTCGCCGGCGATCCGGACCGCGATCACCCGGCGGGCGGCCTCCAGCTCCAGGGCCCAGAGCGGCTCGGCGCCGCGGACGGTGAGCTCGGCCTCGGTGAGCGGGCCGAGCAGGCGCAGCGCGTCGGCGACGCCCTCGGCGTCCCTGGTCCGGCGCTCGGGGGTGAGGCGCTGGAGCTCGGCCTCCAGCTCGGCGAGGACCTGCGGGTCGAGCAGTTCGCGCAGCTCGGCCTGGCCGAGCAGTTCGGAGAGCAGCCGGGAGTCGAGCGAGAGGGCGGCGGCGCGGCGCTCGGCGAGCGGGGAGTCGCCCTCGTAGAGGAACTGGGCGACGTAGCCGAAGAGCAGTGAGCGGGCGAACGGGGACGGCTCGGGGGTGGTGACCTCGACCAGGCGGACGGCGCGGGATTCGAGGTCCCCCATCAGCTCGACCAGTCCGGGCACGTCGAAGACGTCCTGGAGGCACTCGCGGACGGCCTCCAGCACGATCGGGAAGGAGCCGTACTCGGAGGCGACCTCCAGGAGTTGGGCGGCGCGCTGGCGCTGCTGCCAGAGCGGGGTGCGGCGGCCGGGGCTGCGGCGGGGGAGCAGCAGGGCCCGGCCGGCGCACTCGCGGAAGCGGGAGGCGAACAGGGCCGAGCCGCCGACCTGGTCGGTGACGAGCCGTTCGATCTCGCCCGGGTCGAACAGGGCGGCGTCGGCGCCGACCGGGGCGTCGTCGGAACCCGCCCCGCCGCCCGGGCTCCCGAAGTCGAAGTCGGGGGCCAGCAGGTCGGCGTCGGGCAGGCGGAGCACGATGCCGTCGTCGGCGTGCATGACCTGCGGGTCGAGGCCGTGCTTCTCGCGCAGCCGGGCGGCGAGGGCAAGGGCCCAGGGGGCGTGCACCTGGGCGCCGAAGGGGGAGTGGATGACGATCCGCCAGTCGCCCAGCTCGTCCCGGAAGCGCTCGACCACGATGGTGCGGTCGTCCGGGAGGTGGCCGCAGGCCGTGCGCTGCTCGGTGAGGTAGTCGAGCAGGTTGCCGGCCGCCCAGTCGTCCAGGCCGGCCTGCCGGAGCCGGGCGGTGGCGGCCGCGGGCTCCATGGAGCCCAGCTCGCGGGTGAACGCGCCGAGGGCGCGGCCGAGTTCGAGGGGGCGGCCGAGGGTGTCGCCCTTCCAGAACGGGAGCCGGCCCGGGACGCCGGGGGCCGGGGTGACCAGCACCTTGTCGTGGGTGATCTCCTCGATCCGCCAGGAGGTGGTGCCGAGGGTGAAGACGTCGCCGACCCGGGACTCGTAGACCATCTCCTCGTCGAGCTCCCCGACCCTTCCGCCGCCCTTGCGCCCCGTTGTCGAGTCGGCCGCGGTCGAGCCGGCGATGAAGACGCCGAACAGGCCGCGGTCGGGGATGGTGCCGCCGGAGGTGACGGCGAGCCGCTGGGCGCCGGGGCGGCCGGTGACGGTGCCGGCCACGCGGTCCCAGACCAGGCGGGGGCGCAGCTCGGCGAAGGCGTCCGAGGGGTAGCGGCCGGCCAGCATGTCGAGCACGGCGTCGAAGGCGGACTGCGGCAGGCCGGCGAACGGCGCGGCCCGGCGGACCACGGCGAGCAGGTCGTCCACCGGCCAGGTGTCCAGCGCCGTCATCGCGACCAGCTGCTGGGCCAGCACGTCCAGCGGGTTGCGCGGGATGCGCAGCGCCTCGATCCGGCCGGCCCGCATCCGCTCGGTGACCACGGCGGACTGGACGAGGTCGCCCCGGTACTTGGGGAAGAAGACGCCGGTGGAGACCGCGCCGACCTGGTGGCCGGCCCGGCCGACCCGCTGGAGGCCGGAGGCGACCGAGGGCGGGGACTCGACCTGGACGACCAGCTCGACGGCGCCCATGTCGATGCCCAGCTCCAGGCTGGAGGTGGCGACCACGGCGGGCAGCCGGCCCGCCTTGAGCTCCTCCTCGACCAGGGTGCGCTGCTCCTTGGAGACCGAGCCGTGGTGGGCGCGGGCGATCACCGGCGGGGCGCCCCTGGCCGCGCCGGAGCCGCCCATCAGCTGGGCGGGCGCGTGCGCCTCGGCGGGGGCGGTGCCGGTGGCCCGTTCGACGGCGATCTCGTTGAGGCGGTTGCAGAGCCGCTCGGCGAGGCGGCGGGAGTTGGCGAAGACGATGGTCGAGCGGTGGGCCTGGACCAGGTCGACGATCCGCTCCTCGACGTGCGGCCAGATCGAGGCGCCCCCGGCCTGGCGGCCGGGAGGTACCCCAGGCCGGGCCGGGTCGCCGTCGGGGGCGCCGCCGATGCCGGGGGCGGCCGGGAGGTCGTCCAGGTCGGGGACGGGGACGACCACCGAGAGGTCGAACTCCTTGGCGGCGGCGGGCTGGACGACGGTGGCGCCGCGCTGCGGGCTGAGGAAGCGGGCCACCTCCTCGACCGGGCGGACGGTGGCGGAGAGGCCGATCCGGCGGGCCGGGCGCTCCAGCAGCTCGTCCAGCCGCTCCAGCGAGAGCGCGAGGTGGGCGCCGCGCTTGGTACCGGCGACGGCGTGCACCTCGTCCAGGATCACGGTGTCGATGCCGCGCAGGGCCTCGCGGGACGCGGAGGTGAGCAGCAGGAAGAGCGACTCGGGGGTGGTGATCAGGATGTCCGGCGGGTGGATGGCGAAGCGGCGGCGGTCGGCGGCCGGGGTGTCGCCGGAACGGATGCCGACCTGGACGTCGGGCTCGGGCAGGCCGAGCCGGACGGAGGCCTGGCGCAGGCCGGCCAGCGGGGCGCGGAGGTTGCGCTCGACGTCGACGGCGAGGGCCTTGAGCGGCGAGATGTAGAGGACGCGGCAGCGGCGCTTCGGTTCGGCGGGCGCCGGGGTGCTGCTGAGGCGGTCCAGGGCGGAGAGGAAGGCGGCGAGCGTCTTTCCGGAGCCGGTGGGGGCGACCACCAGGACGTCCGTCCCCTGCCCGATGGCGTGCCAGGCCTCGGCCTGGGCGGTGGTGGGCGCGTGGAAGGCCCCCGTGAACCAGGCCCGGGTGGCCGGGGCGAAACCGGCCAGGGGGTCGGCGGGCGGCTGGGGGTGGGTCTGCGGCGCCATGCCCCCATGGTGCCGGGTGGCACTGACAACGGGCGGGCCGGCGGGCGGTGGGCGGCCGGGGCGTCGTCCGCGCGCCGTCCGGTGGAGTTAAAAAAGGCAAAGAAGACTATCAGCTCATATGGTGATGATTCAGACACAGGGCTCTTCCAGGACAGCCACACCCCCGTGACCACCGGGCCTCCCGTGACCGACCGGGACCGACGAGCGGAGACCGTGCCATGGCGCAGGCGCACCCGTCCGGCAGCGGTCCCGTTCAGGCCGGACCGCACCGGGCCCGCGGCCCCCTGCGGGCACTGCTCGCCATGCTGCTCACCGCGCTGGTGGCCGGCGGCGCCGTCCCGTACGTGGCCGGGCCCGGCCGGTCCTACCTCAGCTACCTGGTGCTGGCCGAGCAGGAGGACGCCGCCGGCGCCGCCAGGGCGGGGGCCGAGGCGCGGGCCGCCGGCGGACAGGTCGTCCAGGAGTACCCGCAGATCGGGGCCGTGCTCGCGTACGCCCCCGGCGGCTTCGCCGACAAGGTCCGGGCCCGGCCCGGGGTGGCCGCGGCCGGTGCCACCCGGACCGCGCCGGTGCCGAGCCCGCCCCGGCCGCTGGACGGCACGGGGGACTTCGGCGCGGGGACCGGCGCCGACCGGGCCGACCGCGGCCGCAGCGCCGACGGCGGCCCCGGAACGGGCGGGAGCCGCAGCGCCGACCTCGGGGACGACGCCACCGCCACCGTGGCCGACCCGGGCGAGCGCGACGCCTGGAACCTCGCCATGCTCGGCGCGCCCGGCGGCCCGGCCGGCGACACCTCGCCCACCCTGCTGCGCACCCCCTCCCCGGGCCCGGGGGAGCCCTCCGCGGACGCGCTGCGCAAGGTGCTGGTGGCGGTGCTCGACTCCGGCGTCGACGACAGCCACCCGGACCTGCGCGCCGCCGTCGACCCGAAGAGCTCCGCCTCCTGCGCCGACGGCCGCCCCGACGCCCGGACCGGCGCCTGGCGGCCCGACCCCGGCGTCGGCGAGAGCGGCCACGGCACCCACGTCGCCGGGATCGTCGGCGCCGCCCGGGACGGCCACGGCGTCAGCGGCGTGGCCCCCGGTGTCCGGATCGCCGCCGTCCGGCTGCTCGGCCCGCTCGGCCAGTACTACGCGGAGAACATCGTCTGCGGCATGCTCTGGGCCGCCGACCACGGCGCCAGGGCGATCAACAACAGCTACTTCGCCGACCCGTGGAAGTACAACTGCCCGCAGGACCCCGACCAGGCCGCGCTGACCGCGGCGGTCGACCGGGCGGTCGGCTACGCCCGGCGGCAGGGCGCGGTCGTGGTGGCCTCGGCCGGCAACGACGGACAGGACCTCGGCGCCCCCCGCGCCGACGACCGCAGCCCCAACGACCGCGTCTCCGGCCCGGCGCAGTCCCGGTACCTCGGCACCGAGTGCATCCGGCTGCCCGGCGAGCTGCCCGGGGTGGTCACGGTGACCGCCGTCGACCGCGACGGCGGCCCGTCGGCGTACTCCAACTACGGGCGCGGCAGGGTCTCCCTGGCCGCCCCCGGCGGGGACCCGGACGCCGGGGCGCACGGCGCGGTCGTCTCGGACTGGCCCGGCGGGCAGTACGCGGCGCTGGCGGGCACCTCGATGTCCGCGGCGCACGTCACCGGCGCGGTCGCGGTGGCCGCCGCGCTCCACCCGGACTGGGGCTCGGACCGGCTCGCGGCCCTGCTGGCGGCCACCGCGGCGGCCGCCTGCCCGCCCGGGCCGCTCGGCTGCGGCGACCGCGAGTACTACGGCGCGGGCACGCTCGCCCTGCCCCACTGAGCGCGGGTGCGGCAGGCCGGCGAAAACCAGGTGACGGGCGGGGCACGACGGGTGACGATCGGGGGATGACCGTATACCTCGCCACCGAGCGGCTGGTCCTGCGCCGCTTCACCTCCGCCGACGCCGACCGCCTCGTGGAGCTCGACGGCGACCCCGAGGTGATGCGCTACCTCACCGGCGGCCGGGCCACCCCGCGCGAGGTGGTCGAGGACACGGTGCTGCCGCTCTACCTCGCGCACTACGAGCGGTACGGCGACCTCAGCTGGTGGGCGGCCGAGGAGCGCGACGGCGGGGCCTTCCTGGGCTGGTTCGAGTTCCGCCCGACGGATCCCCAGGACCCGACGGGCCGGAGCGAGGTCGAGCTCGGCTACCGGCTGCGCCGGCCGGCCTGGGGGCACGGGTACGCCACCGAGGGGGCGCGGGCGCTGGTCCGCCACGGCTTCACCGAACTCGGCGTGCGACGGGTGGTGGCGTACACGATGGCGGTCAACAGCGGCTCGCGGCGGGTGATGGAGAAGAGCGGTCTGCGCTACGTCCGGACGTTCCACGAGGACTACCCCGAGCGGATCCCCGGAAGCGAGCACGGCGAGGTCGAGTACGCGCTGGAGGCGGCCGACTGGAAGGCCTGAGCCTGCGGAGCCCGGTCCGGGATACTGGTGGGCATGAGGCTGACGGAGTTCTGGCGACGGATGTACGAGCACTTCGGTGAGGTGTACGCGGAGTCCTTCGCCGCCGATCACATGATGACCGAGCTGGGCGGGCGGACGGTGCGTCAGGCGCTGGAGGCGGGCTGGGAGGCCAAGGACGTCTGGCGGGTGGTCTGTGACACCCAGGGGGTGTCGGCGCTGCTGCGCTGAACGGGTGCCCGGCGCCCGGTGCTCGGACGGGCATCGGGCATGGGACAGACTGTCCGGGTGACAAGCAGCCCAGAAGCACAGAATTCGGACAGGTCGGCGCGTGCCGTCGACGAGGCCGCGGGCCCGCCGCCCGCCACCGGCACCACACCCGCGGCGGAGCCGGCCCGGGGAGTGGCCGACGGGCTCTGGGGCACCGGGATGCCGCGCTGGCTGCCCCGCGCGATGGTGCTGGCGCTGCTCCTGGTCGGACTGTTCCAGCTCGCCGACTGGGCCTTCCACCAGCTGATCGACCTCTTCGTGATGCTGCTGGTCGCCTTCTTCCTCTCGCTGGCGCTGGAGCCGGCCGTGGACCGGATGGCGGCCCGCGGGGTGCGCAGGGGCGTCGGCACCTTCCTGGTCTTCGTCGCGCTGGCGGTCGCGGTGGCGGGCTTCCTGGCCGCGCTCGGCACCCTGCTGGTCGACCAGGTGGCGAAGATCGCGGTGGACCTCCCGCACCTGCTCGACAGCCTGATCAAGTGGGTCAACCGGACCTTCCAGCAGGACCTCTCGCTGGACGAGCTGCAGAAGAAGCTGCTCAAGGACTCCGGTGCCATCGAGACCTACGCCCAGCAGGCGGCCGACAACGTCTGGGGCGTCTCCTCCACCCTGATCGGCGGGCTCTTCCAGGCCTTCACGGTCGGCCTCTTCACCTTCTACTTCACCGCCGAGGGCCCCCGGGTGCGCCGCACGGTCTGCTCGCTGCTGCCGCCCGCCAAGCAGGGCGAGGTGCTGCGGGCCTGGGAGATCGCGCTGGCCAAGACCGGCGGCTACCTCTACTCCCGGGCGCTGCTCGCGGTGGCGTCGGCGCTCGCGCACTGGGTGATGTTCGCCGCGCTGGACCTGCCCTACTCGGTGGCGCTGGCGGTCTGGGTCGGCGTCATGTCGCAGTTCGTGCCCACCATCGGGACGTACCTGGCGGGCGCGCTGCCGGTGCTGGTCGCGCTCACGGTGGAGCCGGTGGACGCGCTCTGGGTGCTGGTGTTCGTGGTCGTCTACCAGCAGGTCGAGAACTACCTGCTGCACCCGCGGATCACCGCCAGGACGGTGGACGTGCACCCGGCGGTGGCGTTCGGCGCGGTGATCGCCGGGGCGGCGCTGCTCGGAGCGGTGGGGGCGCTGATCGCCATCCCGGCGGCGGCCACCCTGCAGGGGTTCGTCGGGACGTACGTGCGCCGGTACGAGGTGGCCACCGACCTGCGGATCGACCGGGGGGCGCAGCGGCGCGTGCGGCGGGAGCTGCGCCGGGAGGCGGCGCGCCGGCTGCGGCGGATGGTCGGGGCCGGGGCGGGCCCGGACGACCGCCGGGGGGACGGCCTCGGCGACGGCCGGCGTGCCGGTGAGGGCTCCGCGCGGGACCCGATCCGGGGAGCGGTTCGGGACCCGGGCCAGGAGCCGGATCAGGCCTCCGGCCAGCGGCCGGGCGCCGACCGGGGGCCGGAGGGCGGGGCCGGGGCGCGGTAGTCCGAACGGGCTAGGCTTGAATCGAACAGGTGTTCTTTGTACTCTCCGGCGAGGAGTTTTCCACAGGCCGAGCCCGGTCAGGGCCGTTTGTCAGTGGGACGCGCTAGCGTCGAGGACGATGAAGCGCACAGCACAGAACCCGAGGGTGGAAGCCATGGCAGGTACGGACCGCGAGAAGGCCCTTGAGACCGCACTCGCTCAGATCGAGCGGCAGTTCGGCAAGGGCTCGGTGATGCGCCTGGGCGAGAAGGCCAACGAGCCGATCGACGTGATCTCCACCGGATCCACCGCACTGGACGTCGCCCTCGGGGTCGGCGGCATCCCGCGTGGCCGGGTGGTCGAGATCTACGGCCCCGAGTCCTCCGGCAAGACCACGCTGACCCTGCACCTGGCGGCCAACGCCCAGCGGGCCGGCGGCACGGTCGCCTTCGTCGACGCGGAGCACGCGCTCGACCCCGAGTACGCCAAGAAGCTCGGCGTGGACACCGACGCCCTGCTGGTCAGCCAGCCGGACACCGGTGAGCAGGCCCTGGAGATCACCGACATGCTGATCCGCTCCGGCGCGATCGACCTGGTGATCATCGACTCCGTGGCGGCGCTGGTCCCGCGTGCGGAGATCGAGGGCGAGATGGGCGACTCGCACGTCGGTCTGCAGGCCCGGCTGATGAGCCAGGCGCTGCGCAAGATCGCCGGTGCGCTGAACCAGTCGAACACCACCGCGGTGTTCATCAACCAGCTCCGCGAGAAGATCGGCGTCATGTTCGGTTCGCCGGAGACCACGACCGGTGGCCGGGCGCTGAAGTTCTACGCCTCCGTCCGCCTGGACATCCGCCGGATCGAGACCCTGAAGGACGGCACCGAGGCGGTCGGCAACCGCACCCGCGTCAAGGTCGTCAAGAACAAGGTCGCGGCGCCGTTCAAGCAGGCCGAGTTCGACATCCTCTACGGCGTGGGCATCAGCCGCGAGGGCGGCCTGATCGACATGGGCGTCGAGCACGGGTTCATCCGCAAGTCGGGCGCCTGGTACACCTACGAGGGCGACCAGCTCGGCCAGGGCAAGGAGAACGCCCGCAACTTCCTGCGGGACAACCCGCAGCTGGCCGACGAGATCGAGCGGAAGATCAAGGGCAAGCTGGGCATCGGCCCGAAGACGGAGGAGCCGGCCGCCGAGGGCGAGGCACCGGCCGCGGAGGGCGCCGCCAAGCCGATCACCGCGACCGCCGCCAAGACGGCCGCGGCGAAGAAGACGGCGGCGGCCGCCAAGGCCTGAGCCGTTGATGCAGGACGACATGGTGAGCGGCGGCCCGGCGGGCCCGGAGGACGACGACTACGGCCCGCCGGACTGGTTCGCCGCAGTGGCGGATCCGGAGCCGGAGCCGGCCTCGTGGTCGGCGCGGCCCGAGCGGTCGGAGCGCCCCGCGCGGCGGGAGCGGCCCGAGCGGTCGGCGGGTCCGGGGGAGCCGGTCGACGGGCTCGGTCTGGTGTCCGCGTCCGAGCTGCCCGCCGGGCGGCGCCGGCGGCGCTCGGCGCTGGCGGAGGAGGAGTCCCCCGGCCACCGGGCCGGGGAAGGGGCGGCCGGTCACGGGGGTGTGGCCGCCCCCGCCTCCTCCGCTGCCGGGCCGCGCAGCCGTCGCGCCCGGACGCGGGCCCGGACGGACGCGGCGGCGTCGGGGGAGCCGGTCGGCGACGGCACGGCGGAGAAGCCGCGCCGGGCGGCGCGTGCGACCAGGGCCGAGGAACCGGCCGACCCCGAGGCCCGTGCGCGGGACATCTGCCTGCGGCTGCTCACCGGGGCGGCCAAGAGCCGCAAGCAGCTCGCCGACGCCCTGCGCAAGCGGGAGATCCCGGACGAGGTCGCCGAACAGGTGCTGACCCGGCTGGAGGAGGTCGGGCTGATCGACGACGCGGCCTTCGCCCGGGCCTGGGTGGAGTCCCGGCACGCCGTCCGGGGCCTCTCCCGGCGGGCGCTGGCCCAGGAGCTGCGGACCAAGGGCGTGGCCGGCGAGCTGGTCGAGCAGGCCGTGGCGCAGCTCGACCACGACGACGAGACCGAGGCGGCCCGGGCGCTGGTCGAGCGCAAGCTCCGGGCGACCCGCGGGCTGGAGCGGCAGGCCCGGATGCGCCGGCTGGTCGGCGTGCTGGCCCGGCGCGGCTACTCCGAGGGCCTCGCCTTCCGGGTGGTCCGGGAGGCGCTGGACGACGAGGCCTCCGTGGCGGGCCCGGAGGAAGAGGACGTGGACGGAGCATCCGCCGACGGCTGGGAGTGAGGGCCGCGCGGTGGGGGAGTTCGCCAAGCCCCAGGCCAGTCTTGACCGTTTCGTAACCTGCGCTTAGCCTCGCACTCAGTGCGGGAGCGCGTCGATCACGCCCCGGTCGCGCCGCGGGCAGGCATGCCCGCGCCCGGTCGCGGTTGGTCCCGGACGGCGTGCCGTGCAGGGACGGGGAGTGGCCAGGATGAGGATCGCGCTGAGCACCGCAACGGTCGCCTCCCTGCTCTCGGCGGTGGTGCTGGTCGCCGTCGTCGTGTCGTCCTGGCTGATGGCCAGACGCCTCCAGGGCGCGCAGCGGCGCGCCGCGGCCGAGACCGAGCGGGCCCGGCGCTGGGCCGAGGAGCAGGCCGGGCAGCTGCGGGCCGAACTCGACCGGCGCGAGCAGCGGTTGACCGAGGAGCTGCGCCGGCTCGCCGCGCGGGAGGGCGAACTCGCCGAGCGGGCGGCCGCGTTGGAGCAGGCCGGGCGCGATGCGGCCGAGCTGGTGCGCCGCCGTTCGACGGCGCTGGAGCAGGCCGCCGGGCTCTCGGCCGACCAGGCCAGGGCCCAACTCGTCCGGGAGGCCGAGGCGCAGGCCCGGCGCGAGGCCGCCGTCACCGTCCGGGAGATCGAGCGGGCGGCCAAGGAGGAGGGCGAGGAGCGGGCCCGGGGAATCGTCGCCGGGGCCGTCCAGCGGCTGGCGGCCGAGCAGACCGCCGAGACGGCGGTGTCGGTGTTCCGGCTGCCGAACGAGGAGATGAAGGGCCGGATCATCGGCCGCGAGGGCCGCAACATCCGCGCCTTCGAGGCGGTCACCGGCGTCAATCTGATCATCGACGACACCCCGGCCGCGGTGCAGCTCTCGTGCTTCGACCCGGTCCGCCGGGAGACCGCCCGGCTGACCCTGGAACAGCTGGTCGAGGACGGCCGGATCCACCCGCTGCGGATCGAGCACATCTACGAGCGCAGCCGCGAGGAGGTCGCGCTGCGCTGCGTCCGGGCCGGCGAGGACGCGCTGCTGGCGGTGAAGGTCGGCGCGATGCACCCGGAACTGGTCCGCACCCTCGGCACCCTGCGCTACCGGGCCTCGTACGGGCAGAACGTGCTCGGGCACCTGGTGGAGTCGGCGCACCTGGGCGGCATGATGGCCGCCGAGCTCGGGGTGGACCCGGAGCCGGTGCGCCGTGCGGCGCTGCTGCACGACATCGGCAAGGCGATGACGCACGAGGCCGAAGGCAGCCACGCGGCGGTGGGGGCGGAGTTCGCGCGGCGGCACGGCGAGCCGGCGGACGTGGTGCACGCGATCGCGGCGCACCACGGCGAGGTGGAGCCGCGGACGGTCGAGGCGGTGCTGACCCAGGCGGCCGACGCCTGCTCGGCCGGCCGGCCGGGCGCGCGCAAGGAGTCGCTGGAGGTGTACGTCCGGCGGCTGGAGCGGCTGGAGGAGATCGCCCGGGCGCACGACGGGGTGGCCAAGGTGTACGCGATGCAGGCCGGCCGCGAGGTGCGGGTGATGGTGCGGCCGGAGGAGGTGGACGACCTCGGGGCGCAGGTGATCGCCCGCGAGGTCGCCAAGCAGGTGGCGCAGGAGCTGACCTACCCGGGGCAGATCCGGGTCACGGTGGTCCGGGAGAGCCGGGTCACCGAGGTGGCCCGCTAGGCGAGTCCACCGGCCGGACGGCGGGCTCCGCGGAGGGCGCCGGCCCGGGCTCCGCGGCGCCGGTCAGCGGCTGCGGCCCGCCCCGGGCACCGTCGGCCAGCGCCTGGAGGTCCTCGGCGGCCGCGCCCTGGGTGACGCCGACCAGGTGGCCGTCGGGCCGGATCAGCAGCACGGTGTGCGGCCCGGCGTCCGGGTAGTCCTCGGTGACCAGCACCTCGGCCGGCACCGGCAGCGCCGCGGCGACCTCGGCGAGCCGGGGCATCAGCCCGGCGCCCAGCCAGTGCTCGGCGGACCAGACCGCGGTGCCGGGGGCGACCAGCAGCAGGAGGAAGGTCGCGCCGAGCCGGGCGTGCAGCTGGTCCGGTGTGCCGTCGGTGGCGAGCACCGGCAGGTCCGGGACGAGGACGCCGGGGGCGGTGGCGGGCAGCAGCTCGCTGAGCGAGGTGGTGCCGCGCGCACCGCGCTGGACGGGCACCCGCCCGGGGACGCCGGAGGGGGTGGCCGGGTAGGCGGGGGCGCCGCCGAAGCGGCCGGTGCCGAGCTGGCCGTCGGATAGCAGCGGCGCGTGCTTGCGGAACGAGCCGCTGATCAGCGAGCGGCGGGTGGCCTGCCAGCCGCGCAGCGGGCGCAGCAGTGGCATGGCCTGGTCGACGGCGCGCAGCCGGGCGCCGACCGCGCCGCGCCGTTCGGCCTCGTACCCGTCGAGCAGGGAGCCGCCGGGCTGGGGGCCGCCGGAGTGAAGGTGCCAGGCGAGGGCCAGCCGCCAGGCGAGGTTGTCGGCGTCGCGCAGCCCGTCGGCGAGGTTCTGCATGCCGAGGGCGCCGTGCAGGTGGGCGGCGTCGCCGGCGAGGAAGCAGCGGCCGCTGCGGAACCGGGCCGCGAGGCGCTGCTGGGCGGTGTGGTCGGCGGCGGCGAGCAGCTCGTAGCGGGGGAGCTCGCCGCACCAGCCGGTGAGGGTGGAGGTGACCCGGGTGAGCAGGGTGTCGCCGGTGACGATGCCGGGCCAGGTGGCGTGCGGGTCGACCGGCTCGGTGGCCGCGGGTCTGCCCGGGGGCAGCCGCCAGTCGAGGCGCCAGACGCCGTCCGGGAGCGGGCGGGCGGAGGCCTCCCGGTCGCCGCGCCACGGCGGCTCGCGGTGCAGCCGGGCCTCGGTGAAGGGCAGGTCGACGCGGACGGTGGCGATCGCGTTGCGGTCGACGGCCGGCCGCCCGGGGAAGCGGATCTTCAGCAGCTTGCGGACGGTGGAGCGGGCGCCGTCGCAGCCGACCAGGTGGCTGCCGCGCCACCAGGTCTCGGTGCCGTCCTGCGGGTTGCGGGTGCGGACGCTGACGCCGTCGCGGTCCTGTTCGAGCTCGGTGACCCGGTTCAGCGGGACCAGCCGGACCAGCGGGGTGCCGGTGAGCGCGTCGCGCAGGCCGCGCTGGAGCCGGTGCTGGGGCAGGTGCAGGACGGGGGTGTCGGCGAGGTCGATCCGGAGCACCTCCTGGCGGCGGCGCCAGATGGTGAACGCGTCCCACCGGGCGGCGTCCGAGACGGCCCGCGGATAGCCGATCCGGGTCAGGAAGGCGGCGGTGTCCGCCCCGAGGACGACGCTGCGCGGGCCCTCGGGGCAGAGTCCGGATCCCTCGTCCAGGACTATCGTCGGCACCTCGTGCCGGGCGAGTGCGAGGGCCAGCGCCAGGCCGACCGGCCCGGCCCCGACCACGATCACCGGGTCCATGCCGGGACCTCCGGTCGCGGACGGGCCGGCGCGCGGTGGTCGCGGACCGCTGCGGAGCCGTCGGGGACCTCCGGGCATGGGCGGGCCGACGGGGTGGCGTCATATGCCGCGAGGATGGTCCCGGATGGTGTCACGAAGAGCAATGCAACAGTTCACCTGCGTGTCCGTCAAGCAGCAGCCGATGTGCGCCGGTTCGCGCCGCGACGGCCGCGTGCTTCGATCCACCGGGCGAGCGCCGTGAGGAGCAGGCACAGCGCGATGTAGATGGGCCCGATCACCAGCACGACGGGGATGTAGGGGAAGCCCGCCGCGTTGATCGGCTGGGTCGCGATGGCCTTACCGATGAACAGCAGCTCGTGGTAGGTGATGATGAAGCCGAGCGAGGTGTCCTTCAGGGTGACGACCAGCTGGCCGATCATCGAGGGCAGCATCGAGCGGACCGCCTGCGGCACCAGGATGGTGGTCATCACCTGGGTCTTGCGCAGGCCGAGTGCGTACGCCGCCTCGCCCTGGCCGCGCGGGACGGCGTTGACCCCGCTGCGGATGATCTCCGCCTGGACGGACCCGTTGTAGAGGGTGAGCCCGAGCACCAGGGCCCACATCGGCTCCTTGGCGAAGAACGCGTAGTAGAGCGCGACGATCAGGATCAGCAGCGGCATCGCCCGGAAGAACTGGACGAAGGAGACGGCCGCCCACCGCACCGGCTTGTGGTCGGAGAGCTGTCCGGCGGCGAGCAGGGCGCCCAGGGCGAGCGAAAAGAGCGCCGCCAGCCCGAAGGCCTCCAGGGTGGAGAGCAGACCGTCGACGATGCGCTGCTGGACGGTGTTGTACTGGAAGACGTCCCAGAGCTGGGCGTCGAACTGGCCGTTGTCGGCGAGCGTGGCGAAGACGTACCAGATCAGTCCGGCGACGCCGACGAGCGACAGCACCCCGAACAGCCGGTTCCGCGAGCGGGCCCGCGGGCCAGGGGCGTCGTACAGGACGCTGGCCGTGGAGGGCCGGGTGAAGAGGCTGTTCATCGGGCCACCGCCAGTCGGTCTTCCAGGAAGCGGAACAGCAGCGCGACGGTGGCGCTGATCACCAGGTAGGCGCAGGCCACCCAGAAGAAGATCGCGAAGATCGAGTAGCCGCGCTCGGACATGGTCTGCTGAAAGCTGTACAGCTCGGTGACGCTGAACGCGCCGGCGATCGCCGAGTTCCTCGGCAGGGCGATGAAGACGCTGCTCATCGGCGCCAGCACCGTCCGGGCGGCCTGCGGCAGGACTATCTGGGTGAGCGTCTGGCCGAAGGTCATGCCGAGGCTGCGGGCCGCCTCGGCCTGGCCCAGCGGCACGGTGTTGATGCCCGAGCGCAGCACCTCGCAGACGAACGACGCGGTGTAGCTGCCGAGCGCCAACGTTGCGTAGGTGAGGTAGCTGAGGTGCACGCCGAGCGGAGGCAGTCCGAAGACGACGGCGAAGAACAGCACGGTCAGCGGGGTGTTGCGGAAGAGCGTCACCCAGGCGGTGCCGAAGCCGCGCAGCACCGGGACGGGGGAGACCCGGAAGGCCGCCAGCAGGGTGCCCAGCAGCAGGGCGAGCAGTGCGCTGAGCGCGCTCAGCTCGATCGTCTGCAGGAAGCCGTCGCGGAACAGCGCGAAGTTGCCGTCCTCGAACAGGAAACCCATCCGGCGGCCCTCCTCTCAGGAGTGGTCAGGAATGATGGTCAGGCGGCGGTCAGTACCGCTCCAGGGCCGGCGGCGTGGGCGCGGCCGAGCCGGAGAGGCCGAGGGTGGCGTCGTACGCCTTCTTCCAGTCGCCGTTGTCCTGGTGGGCCTTGATCGAGTCGCTGATCGCGGTCCGCAGCGCCGCGTCGTCCTTGTTCAGGCCGATGCCGTAGTTCTCCTTGGTGAACGGCTTGCCGACCACCTTGAGCTTGGGCGCGAACTTGGAGGCGTAGCCCTTGAGGATGGCGTCGTCGGTGGTGACGGCGTCGACCTCGCCGGACATCAGCTTCTCGACGCAGGCCGAGTAGGTGTCGAACTGGGTGATCTTCGGCGAGTACTGCTGGATGTTCTTGATCGAGGTGGAGCCGGTGGCGGTGCAGACGTTCTTGCCGTTGACCGACTCCGGGCCGGTGATGGCGGTGTTGTCCGACTTCACCAGCAGGTCCTGGCCGGCGATGTAGTACGGGCCGGCGAAGGAGACCGACTTCTTGCGCTCGTCGTTGATGCTGTAGGTGCCGACGTAGAAGTCGATCTGGCCCTTGGAGATGGCCGGCTCGCGCTGCGAGGAGACCAGGGTCACCCACTTGATCTGCTGCGGGGTGAAGCCGAGGTCGGCGGCGATCATCTTGGCGATCTCGATGTCGAAGCCGCTGCGGTCGCCGCTGGCGACGTCCTCGAAGCCGAGGAAGGGCTGGTCGGCCTTGGCGCCGATGATCAGCTGGCCGCGCTTCTTGGCCTCGGTGAACACCGTCGAGTCGACCTTGGCGTCGCTCTTGACCGTGTACGTGGGCAGCTGCGGGGCGTTGCTGGCGGTCGGGGCGGCGCCGGGCGTGCCGTCCTTGCCGCAGGCGGCGGTGGCGGTCAGCGCGACGGCGCAGAGCGCGACGGCGAGGGTGCGACGGGTCTTCATGAGGGGTAGCTCTCCTCGGGCTGGGCCACGGGCAACCGGGCTCTGGCGGCAGGAAGTTGGCCGGGTCGGCGGGGTCGGCGGCGGCGCCCTTGCCGCCGCCCACCGGGTGCCGGCCCGGTGGGTCGGGAAGACCCGGAGGCTCCGGGACGTCCAGGAGGGCCGGGAGGGCCCGGGACGGTCAGTGGTGCAGGATCTTGGAGAGGAAGTCCTTCGCGCGGTCGCTGCGCGGCGCGGTGAAGAAGGCCTCGGGGGTGTTCTGCTCGACGATCCGGCCGTCCGCCATGAAGAGCACGCGGTTGGCGGCGGAGCGGGCGAAGCCCATCTCGTGGGTGACGACGACCATCGTCATGCCGTCGGCGGCCAGCTGGCGCATGACCTCCAGCACCTCGTTGATCATCTCCGGGTCGAGCGCCGAGGTGGGCTCGTCGAAGAGCATCACCTTCGGGTTCATCGCCAGTGCCCGGGCGATCGCGACGCGCTGCTGCTGACCGCCGGAGAGCTGGGCCGGGAACTTCGCGGCCTGTGCGCCGACGCCGACGCGCTCCAGCAGTTCCCTGGCGGTCGCCACGGCCTTGTCGCGGGCGATCCCGCGGACCTTGACCTGGCCGAGCACCACGTTCTCCAGCACCGTCTTGTGCGCGAAGAGGTTGAAGCTCTGGAACACCATGCCGACCTCGGCGCGCAGCCGGGCCAGCTCGCGGCCCTCGGCGGGCAGCGGGCGGCCGTCGATGGTGATCGTGCCGGAGTCGACGGTCTCCAGCCGGTTGATCGTCCGGCAGAGCGTGGACTTGCCCGACCCGGACGGGCCGATCAGGACCACCACCTCGCCCTGGGCGATCTCCAGGTCGATGTCCTGGAGCACGTGCAGGGCACCGAAGTGCTTGTTCACCCCGCGCATCACCACCAGGGGGGCGGCTGCGGCGCTGGAGTCCTTGACGAGGCTCTCGGTCATCGCGGCCTGCTTCCTGGAAATCAGCCCGAGAGCTGAACTCCCTTGGGCGGCAATGGTGATAGATGAGCCGGGGGCCGAGGCCGGCGGAGCCGCGGCCCCCGGTGGGGTGACCATAGGAGCGCTGACGATGCCACGTCAGCCGATCTGAGCGGAACTTGAGGATCACGATCCGGCCACACGCCGCGCGCGGCGTGTTCACGAGGCCCCGCCGAGGGCACGGTCACAGCGGGCATCCGCCCCGCCGCGCGGCGTCCCGCGGGGTTCCGGGGCGTGGCCGAGCCTGGCGTCCGGCGCCCGGCTGGCCCATACTGCGCAGAACCGGGACCTGCCCGGCGGGGCCCGCGAACATCACGCAACACCCCGGGGAACGTCGGGGAGAGGAGGAACGATGCGACTACTGCTCGTCGAGGACGACGAACGCGTGGCCGCCGCGCTGGTCGCGGTGCTGGGACGCCACGGCTTCCAGGTCAGGCACGCCCGTAGCGGGCACGAGGCGCTCGACGCGCTGGTGCCGGACGGCAACGAGCCGTACCGGGTGGTCCTGCTCGACCTCGGACTGCCCGACCGCGACGGCTTCGAGGTCTGCAGCCGGATCCGGGCCGGCAGCGGCGTACCGGTGATCATGGTGACCGCGCGCGCCGACATCCGCTCCCGGATCCACGGGCTCAACCTCGGCGCCGACGACTACGTCACCAAGCCCTACGACATGGGCGAACTGCTCGCCCGGATCCACGCCGTGGCCCGGCGCGGCGCCGCGCCCGCCGCCGTCGCGGTGCCCACGCCCGACACCGTGCCGCAGCAGCGGGGGCCGCTGGAGTCGCGCGGCATCACGATCGACCGCGAACGCCGGCGCGTCAGCGTCGACGGCCGGGACGTCCCGCTCACCCGCAAGGAGTTCGACCTGCTGGCGCTGCTTGCGCAGAGCCCCGGCGTGGTCTACCGCCGCGAGCAGATCTTCAGCGAGGTCTGGCGCAGCGGCTGGGAGGGCAACGGCCGCACCCTGGAGGTGCACATCGGCTCGCTGCGCACCAAGCTCGCCCTGCCCGGCCTGGTCGAGGCCGTCCGGGGCGTCGGCTACCGCCTGATCCCCGAGTGCCCGGCCGCCGCCGCGGACGCCCCCCAGGCCCGCGCGGAGCGCTGACCGTAACGTGCGTACCCGCCTCCTCGGCATCCTGCTCGCGCTGATGCTCTGCGTCCTGGCCGCCCTCGGGCTGCCGCTCGCCGCGGCGGTCGCGGCCGCCGAGCAGAGCCGGGTGGTGGTCGACCGGCTCGACGACGCGGCCCGGTTCGCCCAGGACCTGCCCACCTCGGGCGTCTCCGCCCTGGACTCCGCCCTCAAGGGGGACCTCGAGCCGGCACCCGGCGACCTCAGCCGGCGCCGCGCACTGGACGCCGAGGTGGCCCGCTACCACGACCTGTACGGCGTCCGGCTCGGCATCTTCCAGCGCGACGGCGTCCCGATCGCCACCGCCCCGGCCGACTGGCGGGTGCCGGTCGGCGGCTGGGGAGCGCAGGCCTTCCAGGAGGCGCTGGACGGGCGGCGCAGCCACAATCCGCCGCAGGTCTGGCCGTGGACCTCCGACCGGACGCTGACCATCGCCACGCCGGTGGTCCGGGACGGCGACGTGGTGGCGGTGGTGCTCAGCGAGTCCCCGACCGGCGCGCTGCGCACCCGGATGCTGCACCGCTGGCTGGTGATCGGAGCCGGCGAGGCGGCCGCCATGATCGTCGCGGTGCTGCTCGCCGCCCGGCTCACCGAATGGGTGCTGCGCCCGGTCAGGACGCTCGACCGGGCCACCCACGACATCGCCACCGGCCGGATGAACGCCCGGGTGGCACCCGGCGGCGGCCCGCCCGAACTCCAGCGCCTGGCCCACTCGTTCAACGAGATGGCGGACCACGTGGTGCTCGCCCTGGACCAGCAGAAGGCCTTCGTCGCGGACGCCTCGCACCAGCTGCGCAACCCGCTGGCGGCGCTGATGCTGCGGGTCGAGGTGCTGGGTCTGGAGCTGCCCGAGGGCCACGACGAGGAGCTCGGCGGGGTCCGCGAGGAGGGCGTCCGGCTCGCCCGGGTGCTGGACGACCTGCTCGGGCTGGCCACCGCCGAACACGCCCGCCCGGAGACCGAGCCGACCGACCTGGCCGCGCTCACCCTGGCCCGGGCGGACGCCTGGCGGCCGGTGGCCGGTCAGCGCGGGATCGAGCTCGGCTGGGAGGGCCCGGCGCTGGCGCTCGGCATGGCCGACCCGATCGGCTTCGGCAGCGCGCTGGACGCGGTGATCGACAACGCGCTCAAGTTCGGCCCGGCCGGCAGCCGGGTGCGGGTGCTGGTCGCCGTGCGGCGCAGCGAGGTCGCGGTGACCGTCTCCGACGCCGGGCCCGGCCTCACCGAGGAGGAGCTGGTCCGGGCCGGCGACCGGTTCTGGCGCAGCACGCGGCACCAGAACGTGGACGGCTCCGGCCTCGGGCTCTCCATCGCCCGCACCCTGCTCCAGGCCGGCGGCGGCTCGCTCGCCTTCGCCCCGGTGCAGCCGACCGGGCTCGCGGTGACCCTGGCGGTGCCGCGGGCGGAGAAGAAGGGCCGCGACTAGCCCCTGTCCCCGGCCTCCCGCCTGCCCGGCGGCGCCGGGGTACGGCGGTGCGGGGGTACGGCGGCGCCGGGGCCCCATCGGCGCGGGGGGCTTCAGGGATGCGCGGGGGGCTTCAGGGATTCAGGGCTTCACCGAGCGGTAGTAGCGTGCCGCGCCCTCGTGCAGCGGGAGCGGGGTGGTGTAGACGGCGGTGCGCAGGTCGACCAGCTGGGCGGCGTGCACCTCGGAACCGATCTGGTCGCGGCTGTCTATCACCGCCCGGGTCATGCCCTGGACCAGGTCGATGTCCACGTCGTCCCGGGTGATCAGCAGGTTGGGCACGGCCACCGTGGCGACGGCGTCCTCGGGCTGCGCGTTCGGGTAGGTGCCCTTGGGCATGATGGCCGCCCGGTAGGCGTCGGTGCCGCCGCCCTCGACCCGGTGGACGGCCTCGGCGAGGTCGCCGAGCGGCACGATCCTGATGGGGAAGCGTTCGGAGAGGCTGGTGAGCGCGCCGGTCGGCAGCCCGCCGGACCAGAAGAAGGCGTCCAGCCCGCCCTCGCGCAGCTTCTCGGCGGCGTCGCCGACGCCGAGCATGGCCGGCCGGATGTCGTGGTCGGGGTCGAGCCCGGCCGAGGCGAGCAGCCGCCGGGTCACCAGGTTCACCCCGGACAGCTGCTGGCCGACGCCGACCCGCAGGCCCTTCAGGTCGGCCGTCCGGTGCACCGGGGAGGAGGCGGGCACGATCAGCTGGAGGTAGTCGTCGTAGAGCCGGGCGATCGCCCGCAGCCGGTCCTTGCCGGGCCCGGAGTACTGGGCGACGGCGTCGGCGGTGGCGATCGCGAAGTCGTCCTGGCCGCCGGTCACCCGGGCCAGGTTGTCGATCGAGCCCTCCGAGTTGTCCAGTTTCAGCTGCACCCCGGGCATCGCCTTGGCGACATGGGTCTCCAACAGCTGCCCGTACCGGTCGTACACCCCGCCCCGGACGCCGGTCGCGAAGCCCACCGGCCCTCGCGGGTAGTCCGGGGAACGGCCGGCCGAGAGCCACCAGCCGCCGAGGGCCGCCGCCACCAGCACCAGGGCCAGCACAGCCCGCCAGAGCGGGCTGCACAGCGCCGCGCGGAGGGCGGCGCCGGGTCGGGGCGCGGAACTGGGGGCCATGGAGGGATAGTGCCAGGCGCGCGCACCGAACGGGAGTGGCCGACGGGCGGCGGCGGCCGGGACGGGTGGGGACCGGTGGGGGAAAAGCGCTTCGCGGCTGCCCGTACCCTGGTCTGGTGAGCGGTGAGAGCGGATTGAAGAGCTACAAGGTCGTTACCTACGGCTGTCAGATGAACGTCCACGACTCCGAGCGGCTGTCGGGCCTGCTGGAGGACGCCGGATACGTGAAGGCCGGGCAGGACGGCGACCCGGACCTGGTCGTGTTCAACACCTGCGCGGTGCGTGAGAACGCCGACAACAAGCTGTACGGCAACCTCGGGCAGCTCGCGCCGGTCAAGAGCCGCCACAAGGGCATGCAGATCGCCGTCGGCGGCTGCCTGGCCCAGAAGGACCGCGACACCATCGTCACCAAGGCCCCGTGGGTCGACGTGGTGTTCGGCACGCACAACATCGGGCACCTGCCCGCGCTGCTGGAGCGCGCCGCGGTCGAGCGCAAGGCCCAGGTCGAGATCCTGGAGTCGCTGGAGACCTTCCCCTCCACCCTGCCCACCCGCCGCGAGTCCGCGTACGCCGCGTGGGTGGCCATCTCGGTCGGCTGCAACAACACCTGCACCTTCTGCATCGTCCCCGCGCTGCGCGGCAAGGAGGAGGACCGCCGCCCCGGCGACGTCCTCGCCGAGATCGAGGCGCTGGTCGACGAGGGCGTCATCGAGGTCACCCTGCTCGGCCAGAACGTCAACGCCTACGGCTCCGACCTGGGCGACCGCGAGGCCTTCTCCAAGCTGCTGCGCGCCGCCGGGCAGATCGAGGGCCTGGAGCGGATCCGCTTCACCTCGCCGCACCCGCGCGACTTCACCGACGACGTGATCGCCGCGATGGCCGAGACCCCGAACGTGATGCACCAGCTGCACATGCCGCTGCAGTCCGGCTCGGACACCGTGCTCAAGGCGATGCGCCGCTCGTACCGGCAGGAGCGCTTCCTCGGCATCATCCGGAAGGTGCGCGAGGCCATGCCGGACGCGGCCATCTCCACCGACATCATCGTGGGCTTCCCCGGCGAGACCGAGGAGGACTTCGAGCAGACCATGCACACGGTCCGCGAGGCCCGCTTCACCAACGCCTTCACCTTCCAGTACTCCAAGCGCCCGGGCACCCCGGCCGCCGAGATGGAGGACCAGGTGCCGAAGGCGGTCGTGCAGGCCCGCTACGACCGGCTGATCGCGCTCCAGGAGGAGATCTCCTGGGAGGAGAACAAGAAGCAGGTCGGCCGCACCCTGGAGATCCTGGTCGCGGAGGGCGAGGGCAAGAAGGACGACAAGACCGACCGGCTCTCCGGCCGCGCCCCCGACAACCGGCTGGTCCACTTCACACGTCCGTCGGAGCCGGTCCGCCCCGGCGACATGGTCACGGTGGAGATCACCTACGCCGCCCCGCACCACCTGCTGGCCGAGGGCCCGACGCTCGCCGTGCGCCGCACCCGGGCCGGTGACGCCTGGGAGAAGCGCCAGGCCAAGCCCGCCGCCCCCGCCCCGACGGGCGTGATGCTCGGCCTGCCGACCGTGGGCGTCCCGGCGGCGCTGCCCCTGGCGGCCCCGGCAGGCGGCTGCTGCGGCGACTGACCGCTCTGCGCACGGCGGCCCGGCGGGATCCCCGATCCCGCCGGGCCGCTTTCGTTCTTCGTTAGAGTGATCCGCATGCTGGTTGCCGCCGCCGTCTGCCCCTGCCCGCCGCTGCTCGTCCCGGAGGTCGCCGCCGGGGCCGCCGCCGAGCTGGAGCCGCTGCGCGCGGCCTGTGACGAGGCGCTGGCCGCGCTGCTCGCGGCCGGGCCGGAGCTGGTCGTGGTCGTCGGCACCGGGCCCGACGCCGAGGTGTGGACCGAGGGCGGGGCCGGCTCCTTCCACCGCTACGGCGTGCCGCTGGTCGTGAAGCTGCCGGCCGGCCGGGTCGAGGGCCCCGAGCTGGCGCCCTCGCTGACCGTCGGCGCCTGGCTGCTGGAGCGGGCCGGGGCGACCCTGCCGGCGCACGCCTGCTCGGTGCCCGCCGACGCGCCCGCCGACCGGATGCTGGGCCTGGGCCAGGGCCTGGCCCAGCTGGCCGGCCGGGTCGGGCTGCTGGTGATGGGCGACGGCAGCGCCTGCCGCTCGGTGAAGGCGCCGGGCTACCTGGACGAGCGGGCCGAGGGCTTCGACGCGGCGCTCGCCGACGCGCTGGGCTCGGCGGACCTGGACGCGCTGGCGGCCCTGGACGCGGGCCTGGCCGCCGAGCTGAAGGCCGAGGGCCGCGCCCCCTGGCAGGTGCTGGCCGGCGCCGCGCAGGGCGCCGGCCTCACCGCGCGGCTGGGATACCAGGACGCGCCGTACGGGGTCGGGTACGTCGTGGCGTCCTGGAGCTGACCGTCCTGGAGTCGACCGTCCGGGAGCTGACCGTCCCGGAGTCGACCGTCCCGGAGTCGACCGCCCGGGGGCCGGTGCGGGGGTGCCGCCGGGGCCGGCGCCCGGACGGACGGGCTCAGGCCGAAGGGCCCTGACCGCCGGAGGGGGCGCCCGGAGCGGTGCCGTCGCCCGGCTCCTTGGGCTTGTGGGCGAAGTCGTCCACCGCGTCCTTGGCCTTGCTGGCGCCGTGCTCGATCTTCTCGCTGTACTTGCCCTTGGTGGCCTTGTCGATGGCTCCGCCGGCCTTGTCGACCGCATGCTCGATCTGGTCGCTGTGCTTGCCGGCCAGCTCGCTCGCCTTCTCCTTGAGCTCCCCGGCCTTGCCCTTGAGGTTGTCCATCAGGCCCATGGCGTTCTCACCCTTTTCTCTGTCTCCTGCTCAACGTCTCCCGCGGTCGAACCGTTCTCAACTGGGGATACTGCCTGAAACGGTCATATGGTCGCGCAATGGGACCGGCCGGGCGGGGAGGTCTCCGGCGCGGCGGTGGTTTTGCGAGACTGGACCGGTGAGCAGCTCCAGTACCGCCCAGCCCGGTCCCGTCCAGCTCGGTCCCGTCCAGCCCCGCGCCGGCCGTGCCCGGGTCGTCTCCGTGGTGGGCGCGACCGCCGCCGGCAAGTCTGACCTGGCCGTCGCGATCGCCCGCAGCCTCGGCGGCGAGGTGATCAACACCGACTCGATGCAGCTCTACCGGGGCATGGACATCGGCACCGCGAAGCTCACGCCCGACGAGCGCGGCGGCGTCCCGCACCACCTGATGGACGTCTGGGACGTCACCGAGGCCGCCAGCGTCGCCGAGTACCAGCGGCTCGCCCGGGGGGAGATCGACCGGCTGCTCGCGGCCGGCCGCACCCCCGTCCTGGTCGGCGGCTCGGGGCTGTACGTCCGGGCGGCGATCGACGAGATGGAGTTCCCCGGCACCGACCCGGCGGTACGGGCCCGGCTGGAGGCCGAACTCGACCAGGACGGCCCGTTCGCGCTGCACCGGCGGCTGGCGGAGCTGGACCCGGCCGCCGCCGCGGCGATCCTGACCAGCAACGGCCGGCGGATCGTCCGGGCGCTGGAGGTCATCGAGATCACCGGGCAGCCGTTCACCGCCAACCTGCCGGGCAACACCGCCGTCTACGACGCGGTGCAGATCGGCGTCGCCGTACCCCGGCCCGAACTGGACGAGCGGATCACCCTGCGGGTCGACCGGATGTGGGAGGCCGGGCTCCTGGACGAGGTGCGGGAGCTGGAGAAGCTCGGCCTGCGCGAGGGGCGGACGGCCTCCCGGGCGCTCGGTTACCAGCAGGTGCTCGACCACTTCGCCGGCGAGTGCACCGAGGACGAGGCTCGGGCCGAAACCGTCCGCGCCACCAAGCGGTTCGCCCGCCGTCAGGAGTCCTGGTTCCGCCGCGACGGCCGGATCCACTGGCTCTCCCGCCCGGCCGGCGCGGACCCCGCCGAGCTCCTCGCCCGCTCGCTGGAGCTGATCGGCCGTCAGGAACAGGCCGCGCCGTAGGCGGTATCCGGCCATCGCGGCGGTGCACCTGCGCGCGCAGGTGGGCGTGCAGGACGAACCCGCGGTTACGGCCGGATCACGTGATGGCCACGGATCACCCGATGACCCCGGTCCGGCCCGGAAACGCCCCCCTGGACATGCCATCATCGAGGTCATAAGGGTCGGTCCGCGCGGGCCGGCCACGCCCGGCCGCGAGTCCGCACTCGTGTCGATCTGTCAGGGGAGGCCGCGTGTCCACGGGTACCGGCCCCGAAACCGGCCAGAGCGCCAGGCCGATGAGTGGCGGCGCCACCGCACAGGCCGACGACCTCGATGCGTCGACCCTGCCCGACCTGCCCGTGCTGGCCGGCCTCGACGCGCCCACCTCGTACGCGCTCGCGCTGCCCGCGCTGGACACCCGCGCGCCGGCCGGTGCGGTGCACGAGCGGGAGATCCGTCCGCGTCGCCGGCTGCGCTGGTGGCAGACGCTGCCGATCGCGCTGCTGGCCACCGCCGGCTCGCTGATGTTCGCCTTCCCGCTGGCCTTCGGCTCGGCCGGGGCCGGCTCGGCGATGATCGGGATGCTCGGGCTGCTGCTCACCGCCGCCTCGGTCGGCTGGGGCGCGATGGCCGCCCGGCACGCCGGGTACAAGTGGCCGGGCCTGCCGCGCCGTGGCTCCGGTCAGCGGGCCGGGTGGAAGGCGATCGTGATCTACACCCTGATCGCGCTGGCGGCCTGTGCGCTCGCCCTGTGGCGCGTCGTCCACCTGCACTGAGGCCCGGTCCCACCAGGCGGTCCGCCGGGCCTTCCCGGGCGGCGGCTCAGTACCATCGGGAGGGTGAGCGAATCTTCCCCGCAGCCCGCCGGCCTGCCCTTCCTCAAGGGGCACGGCACCGAGAACGACTTCGTCATCGTGCCCGACCCCGATGGCAGGCTGGTGATCGGCCCCGAGGCCGTCGCCGCGCTCTGCGACCGCCGGGCCGGCATCGGCGGCGACGGGGTGCTGCGCGTGGTGCGCTCGGCCGCCGACCCGGCCGCGGCCGCCCTGGCCGACCGGGCCGAGTGGTTCATGGACTACCGCAACTCCGACGGCTCGATCGGCGAGATGTGCGGCAACGGCATCCGGGTCTTCGCCCGCTACCTGGTCGAGGAGGGGCTGGCCAAGCCGGGCGACCTCCCGATCGCCACCCGCGCCGGTCTCCGGACGGTCCGGGTCGCCGAGGACGCCGAGGACGGCACGCCCGGCGAGGTCACCGTCGACATGGGCCACGCGGTGCTGCCGGGGCCGGACGGGATCGAGGTGGCGGTCGGCGAGCGGCGCTGGCCGGCCCGCAACGTGAACATGGGCAACCCGCACGCGGTCGCCTTCGTCGAGAGCCTGGACCACGCCGGCGACCTGCTGCGGGCGCCGCTCACCAGCCCCGAGGGCGTCTACCCGGAGGGCGTCAACGTCGAGTTCGTGGTCGACCGCGGGCCGCGGCACGTCGCGATGCGGGTGCACGAGCGAGGCTCCGGCGAGACCCGCTCCTGCGGCACCGGCGCCTGCGCCGTGGCCGTCGCCGCCGCCCGCCGGGACGGTGCCGACCCGGCCGTCACCGGCGAGGCCGTCAGCTACACCGTGGACGTGCCGGGTGGCCGGCTGCTGATCACCGAGCACCCGGACGGCCGGGTGGAGAAGACCGGGCCGGCGGTGATCGTGGCCCGCGGCGAGCTCGACCCGCAGTGGCTGGCGGCCGTCCTGGGCTGAGTGACCGTCCTGGGCCGGGTGACCGTCGTGAGGTGGGCGGCCGTCGTGGGCTGAGTGACCGTCCTGGGGTGGGCGGCCGTCGTGGGCTGAGTGACCGTCCTGGGGCGGGCGACCGTCCTGGGTCGAGGGGCCGGAGACCGCCCTGTGCCGACCGGCGCGGGCGGTTTGCCCATTTCGTGCAGTGGCGAATCCCCCCGTTCGAGTGATCCGGCTCACGGACGGGAAGCAGGGCGTCGCGGAACGTGCTCTGCTCGGTAGCATGGACCACCGGGTCGATCGCCCCTCGGCGGGATGGCAACGAGGGCTCGCCACCGGTGACCGCTGCCGGAGGTGCCGATGACCATCGAAGCCGGGCCGCCCCTCGCGGGGCAGCCGACGTCCGCACGGCAGGCCGGGCCCAGGCGGCCCCTCGGGGGGCTCGGCCGGGCCGCACTCGGCCGGGCCGGGCGCGCCGCCCTGCTGGCCACCGGCCGCACGCCGGTGCCCGACGCCCTCGAACCGCTCGTCCAGGCCCACCGCCGGCACCACCCGCAGGCCGACCTCGGCCTGCTCGGCCGGGCCTACCGGCTCGCCGAGGCCAGCCACCGCGGGCAGAAGCGCAAGAGCGGCGAGCCGTACATCACCCACCCGCTGGCCGTCACCGTGATCCTGGCCCAACTCGGCGCCGGGACGACCACCTTGGTCGCCTCGCTGCTCCACGACACCGTCGAGGACACCGAGTTGACGCTGGCCCAGGTCGGCGAGGAGTTCGGGCCCGAAGTCGCCTACCTGGTCGACGGGGTGACGAAGCTGGAGAAGGTGGACTTCGGCGCCGCCGCCGAGGCCGAGACCTTCCGCAAGATGCTGGTCGCGACCGGGGACGACGTCCGGGTCATGGTGATCAAGCTCGCCGACCGGCTGCACAACATGCGCACCATCCGGCACATGCGGCCCGCCAGCCAGGTCCGGATCGCCAAGGTCACCCGGGACGTGCTGATCCCGCTGGCCGAGCGGCTCGGCATCCAGGTGCTCAAGGCGGAGCTGGAGGACATCGTCTTCGCCACCCTCCACCCGGAGGAGTACGCCCGCACCCGCGCCCTGCAGGCCGGCCACGAGGCCGAACCGGACGCCCTGCTCGAACCCTTCGCCCGGACGCTGGCCCGCCAGCTCACCGAGGCCGGGGTCGCCGCCGAGGTCGCCGTCCGCCCCCGGCACTGCGTCTCGCTGCACCGGGTGCTGCTCAAGCGGGCCGCCGCACCGGGCCCGGACGGGCGGCCGCAGGGGCCGCAGCCCGCCGACTTCGGGCGGCTGCTGGTGGTGGTCGAGGAGAACGCGGACTGCTACGCCGTCCTCGGCGAGCTGCACACCTGCTGGACCCCGCTGCCCGGCGAGTTCAAGGACTTCGTGGCCGCCCCCAAGTTCAACCTGTACCAGTCGCTGCACACCGCGGTGGCGTTGGAGGGCGGCGCCGTGGTCGAGGTGCTGGTCCGCACCCGGCGGATGCACGAGGTCGCGGAGACCGGCGTGGTCGCCCTGGGCGACCCCCGTCAGCCCTGGGCGAGCGGCGCCGACCAGGGCGGGGACGAGCTCGACCGCACCGACCCGGCCCGGCCCGGCTGGCTCAGCCGGCTGCTGGAGTGGCAGCAGGAGACACCCGATCCGGACGCCTTCTGGTCCGCGCTCACCGCCGACCTGGCCGGGGACCGGGAGATCACCGTCGTCACCGAGAGCGGCGAAACGCTTCAGCTGCGGGCCGGCGCCAGCTGCGTGGACGCCGCCTACCTGCTCGGCGAGGAGACCGGCCACCGATGTATCGGCGCCCGGGTCAACGGCCGGCTCGCCGCGCTCTCCACCGTCCTCCGGGACGGCGACCAGGTGGCGATCCTCACCGAGCAGGGCGATCCGGCGGCCCGCCCCTCCGGCCCGGCCCCGGAGTGGCTGGCGCACGCCCGGACCCCGGGCGCCCGGCTGGCCATCGAGCGGTGGCTGGCCGACCACCCGGCGCGGGTACCGGTTGTCCGCACCGGCCCCTCGGCCGGCCAGCCGGCGCCGCCCGCGCACCGGACCACCGAGCGCGGTGCCGCCCCGGTGGCGGTGACCGGCCGGCCCGGTGCGCCGGTCCGGCTGGCCCGCTGCTGCACCCCGGTGCCGCCGGACGAGGTCAGCGGCTTCGCGATCCGCGGCGGCGCGGTCGCGGTGCACCGCACCGGCTGCCCGGCGGGGGAGCGGATGCGGGCGGACGGCCGCGGCGTGCTGGAGATCCACTGGCAGCCGGACGGCGCGCCGCCGTCCGGCTACCGGGCCACGCTGCGGGCCGAGGCGCTCAACCGGCCCCGGCTGCTGGCCGACCTCACCGCGGCGATCTCGGGGGAGGGCGTCGGGATCGTCTCGGCCGAGGTCGAGCCGCCGCAGGAGCTGCGGGTGCGGCACACCTACACCGTCGAGCTGCCCGAGCCGGGCGCGCTGACCGCGGTGATGCGGGCGATGCTGCGGGTCTCCGGGGTGTACGACGTGAGCCGTCCGCACGCCCCGGAGGGCGGCGGCACCACCCGCCCCCCGGCGGGGGAGGGCGAACCGATGGGGGAGGCGGAACCGCGGGGCGGCCCCGTGTCCGGCGCGGTAAATGGGGATGACCCGTCCGCACCGGGCGTGCGACCATCATGGGGAATTCACGGCCGGTCTGCGGCGTTCACCGGGCACTGAGAGAATTGCCTGAGTGGGGCCGCGGTCCCGAGGGGTGGCTCGCATCTCGCCCGAGCGGTAGACGGGGCGGCAGCTGGGCACACTCCGGGTGTGACCGTCGGTACGGTCGCACCACAGGCCCCATACCAGCGAGCCAAAGGACAGAATGACCTCCACGTTCGACACCCGCGACCACGCCGACGCCCCGCGCCGCCTCGACGGTCTGCGGGCGGAAGCCCTCATGGACGAGGACCTCGCGGCCATCGACGAGGACCTCGGCCACCACTACGACGGCGACCAGTACGACCGCAGCGAGCGTGCAGCCCTGCGCCGCGTCGCCGGCCTCTCCACCGAACTCGAAGACGTCACCGAGGTCGAGTACCGCCAGCTCCGCCTGGAGCGCGTGGTGCTCGTCGGCGTCTGGACCGACGGCACGCTGGAGGAGGCGGAGAACTCGATGGCGGAGCTCGCCGCGCTCGCCGAGACGGCCGGCTCCCAGGTGCTGGACGGCGTCATCCAGCGCCGTGACAAGCCCGACGCCGCCACCTACATCGGCTCCGGCAAGGCGAAGGAGCTGCGCGACATCGTCGCGGCCACCGGCGCCGACACCGTGGTCTGCGACGGTGAGCTCACCCCGGGCCAGCTGATCCACCTGGAGGACGTGGTCAAGGTCAAGGTCGTCGACCGGACGGCCCTGATCCTGGACATCTTCGCCCAGCACGCCAAGTCCCGTGAGGGCAAGGCGCAGGTCTCGCTCGCGCAGATGCAGTACATGCTGCCGCGGCTGCGAGGCTGGGGTCAGTCGCTCTCCCGGCAGATGGGTGGTGGTGGCTCCGGCTCGTCCGGCGGCGGTATGGCCACCCGTGGCCCCGGTGAGACCAAGATCGAGACCGACCGGCGCCGCATCCGCGAGAAGATGGCGAAGCTCCGCAAGGAGATCGCCGAGATGAAGAAGGGCCGCGACACCAAGCGCCAGGAGCGCAAGCGCCACCAGGTGCCGTCCGTGGCCATCGCCGGCTACACCAACGCCGGCAAGTCCTCGCTGCTCAACCGGCTCACCGGTGCGGGCGTCCTGGTGGAGAACGCGCTGTTCGCCACCCTGGACCCGACCGTGCGCCGGGCGCAGACCCCGAGTGGCCGGCTCTACACGCTGGCCGACACCGTCGGCTTCGTCCGGCACCTGCCGCACCACCTGGTCGAGGCCTTCCGCTCCACCATGGAGGAGGTCGCCGACGCCGACCTCATCCTGCACGTGGTGGACGGTTCGCACCCCGAGCCGGAGACGCAGCTGGCCGCCGTCCGCGAGGTCATCGTCTCGGTCGAGGCGCAGAACGTGCCCGAGATCGTCGTGATCAACAAGGCCGACGCGGCCGACCCGCACGTGCTCCAGCGCCTGCTGCGCCGCGAGCCGCACGCCATCGTGGTGTCGGCCCGCACCGGGCTCGGCATGAAGGAGCTGCTGCAGCTCATCGACGACGAGCTGCCGCGGCCCGCGATCGAGGTCCAGGTTCTGGTGCCGTACACCCAGGGCGCCCTGGTCTCCCGGGTGCACGCCGAGGGTGAACTGATCTCCACCGAGCACACCGCGGAGGGCACGCTGCTGCGCGCCAAGGTGAAGGCCGAGCTGGCCGCCGAGCTGGAGGCCTTCTCGGTCGCGCTGACCTCGCGGGGCTGAGGCCCCGCAGGTCCGGCGATCACACCGACGCCCGCGGCAACGCCGACGGCCCCGGTCTCCGTGCAGGAGACCGGGGCCGTCGGCGTTGCCGCGGGCGCTACTTCGCGTTCTTGGAGAAGTACTCGAAGGCCTGCCGCGCCTGGTCCTGGAGCGAGGGCCCGGCCATGTACTCGGACGGGTTGCGGTTCCCGATCGAGTTGACGCTGATCAGGTTCGGCTTGCCGTCCTTGGTGATGAACCAGCCGCCGCCGCTGGAGCCGCCGGTCATGGTGCAGCCGATGACGTACATCGGCGGGCGGGCCGGGTCGAAGGAGAGCCTGGCCGGCCGGATCGCCGAGTCGCAGTGGTTGAGCTCCATGCCGTCGAACGGCCGCTCGGCGGGGTAGCCGTAGGAGAAGGCCGAGGTGATCTGGTCGCGCGGGGCGTTGAACCAGACCGGGACCGAGCTGCCGACCGTCTCCTCCAGCGATTTGCCGGAGCCGTTCTCGTTGCGGACCCGGATGATCCCGTAGTCGAACTGGGCGTTGGCGCCGACGCCGTCCTCCTTCACCCAGGTCGGCGAGACCAGCGCGCGCACCGCCGTCCACCGCCCGTACGGGGAGACCTGCTGCTCGCTGTACGGCTTGCCCCGGCCGGCCTGGCCGTCCCGGTTGTAGCCGGGGACGAAGGTGATGTCCTTCAGCCAGGAGCCGCCCTTGCCGTCGTGCAGGCAGTGTGCGGCGGTGTAGACGAGGTTGCTCCGTCCCGGGTTGGCCGGGTCGGAGACCACCGTGCCGGAGCACATCGAGTCGCCCTCGGGCGTGGTCATGAAGATCTTGCCGACCACGGCCGTCGCCGGGCTGTACGGGTGCGGCTGCGGCTTGGCCGCGATGGCGGCCGGCGGGGCGTCCCGCTCGACCGTGCTGCCGGCCGTCTTGTGCGAATACTCCGGGGTGGCCCGGCCCTTGGCGTTCTCCATCTTGGCGATCGACCAGAAGCCCTGGGCGACCTCGTTGACGAAGGCGTTGTCGCCGAGGAACCTCGCCCAGTCGTCGAGCTTCCAGTTGGCCAGGTCCTGGAGGCTGCCGGGCAGGGTGACGCCCGGCTTGCCGGGCGCGGTGGTGGCGGCCGCGGCGGTCGTGGCCGTGGTGGCCGCGGCGTCGGCGCTGCCCGCGTTGTCCGGCCCGCAGGCGGTCGCGGTGAGGACGAGCGCGGCCAGCACGGCGGCTCCGGCCGTCGCGGCCCGGCGGCCGGGCCCGGCCGCGGTGATGCGTGGCATGGTGAACTGTCCCCCGTCGGTCGGTTCCTGCGCGGCCGGCTACTTCGGCTTGCGGGAGATGTAGTCCAGGGCCTGCTTGGCGACCGTCTCCAGATACGGGCCGCTCAGCGAGGTGTGGTCCTGGGTGCCGATGGAGGTATTGCTGACCAGGGCGAGCTTGCCGTCCGGCATCGGGGCGAACCAGCCGCCGCCGCTGGAGCCCTGCGTCATGGTGCAGCCGATGGTGTGCATCGACGGGCGCTTGGGGTCGAAGGAGAGCCGGACCGGCTTGCCCCCGTCGCACTTGTACAGCTCCTGCCCGTCGAAGGGCTTGTAGAGCGGGTAGCCGACGGCCGAGACCTTCAGCTGGTCGCGCGGGGCGTCGAACCAGACCGGGACGGCCGCGCCGACCGTCTCCTCCAGCGACTTGCCGGTGTCGTTCTGGTTCTGCACCCGCATGACCGCGAAGTCGTACTGGCTGGCGGCGTCACCGGTGCCGCCGCCCTCGACCGTCCACTGCGGCGAGGTCACGACGTCCTTGGCCCACCAGGTGCCGAGCGGCGCCAGCTCCGCCAGCGGGGCCTTCTTGCCGCCGCTGGAGGCACCGGAGTTGTTGTAGGCGGGGACGAAGACGAGGTCCTTGTAGAAGTTGCCGCCCTTGCCCGGGTGCACGCAGTGCCCGGCCGTCCAGACCAGGTTGCTCTTGCCGGGGTGCGCCGGGTCGGCGATCACGGTGGCCGAGCAGTTGCCGCGGCCGCCGTCAGCGGAGAAGAAGACCTTCCCGGAGGGCTGCTTGGTGTACGGGCGGGCCACCGGCGTCGCCTTGACCACCGGCGGCTCGGGGTCGGTGACCCCGGCGTCGCCGGCGGGCTTGGCGGTGGGCGGCGCCGGATCGGCGGGCTTGGAGTCGCCCATCTTGTCCGGGTTCCAGAAGTCCTTGACGACGGGGTTGTTGAAGACGTGCTTGGACGCCCAGTTGTCCCAGTCCTCGAACTTCCACTTCTTCAGGTCGTCCCAGCTCTTCGGCAGGCCCTCCAGCAGACTGGTCGGGATGCCGGTCGGCAGGGTGAGGCCGCCGATCACGCCGCCGCCCCCCGCGGCGGAGGCGGTGGCGGCGGCCGGGGACGGCGGTGGTGCGGCGGTGCCCCCGTCGCCGGCGGGGCCGTCCGGGCCGCAGGCGCTCACGGCGAACAGGGTTCCGGCGGCAAGGGCCGCGGCCACGGCTGACCGGTGGATCGATGGCATGGTGTTCGCTTCCCCCTGGATGGTCTGTTGCGGCGGCTCGCCGCCCTGGAGTCTGCCACTGGCGACCAGGACGGCACCGGCCGACCCCCGGGTTCCGGAACTGACCCGAGGTCACCGATCTGTGACGAACCCCCGGTCGGCTCGTTGCCACAGCAGGGCCTCCCACCTCAGGGGTGAACAATCCCCGCTGTTCACCCGGACGAGTGAGCCGTCCTTGTGATCACCCGTCAGGGATAGGTAACCCTTACCTGACGCGACGGTGCGAGCGCCCGCCAGACCCTCTCCACCACCCGCGCGCGTCCGCACCCCACGCGCCCCAAGGAGCAGCCTTGAGCACCGCCCTCACCGGAGCCCCGCCCCACAGCCCGGCGCGCCGCCCGGCCCCGGCCCGTCCCGCCGCGGCCGGTGCGGGGCAGCCCGACCCGCTGCTGCACCCGGACCCGGCCGTCGCCGCCGAACAGGCCGCCCTGGAAGCCCTGCTCCGGTGCTGGGCCAGGGAGACCGGCGCCACGCCCGGCCCCGACGGCCGGCTGCGGATCGCCGTCCTCGGCGGCGCCGCCCGGCTCTGCGCCCCGGTCCGCTACTGGTCGCCCGCCGGCTGGCACCGCTTCGGCCCGGCCACCCTCTCGGCCGGCGGGGCCGCCGCACCGGGGGACCCCTGCGACGCCCCGGTGGACGCCGTCACCGCCGCCGCGCTGCTCGCCGCCGCGGCCGCCGCCCGCCCCGACCCCGGCCAGGTCGCCGACCTCGCGGCCCGGGTCGCCGACTCCGTCGTCCGCACCGCGGACATCCTCGCCCACCGCCGGATCGCCGCCGCCCCCGGCGGGCCGGAGGGCTCCCACTTCCTCGCCACCGAGCAGTCCCTGCTCCTCGGCCACCCGCTGCACCCCACCCCCAAGAGCCGCGACGGCCTCGGTCCCGCGCAGAGCGCCGCCTACTCCCCGGAGCTGCACGGCTCGTTCCAGCTGCACTGGTACGCCGTCGACCGCGAACTCCTCGCCGCCGGCTCCGCGCTGACCGAGAGCGCGGACCGGATCACCGCCCAACTCCTCGGCGACCGCGCCCCGCTGCCGCCCGGCACCGCCGCCCTGCCGCTGCACCCCTGGCAGGCCCGCGAGCTGGCGCTGCGCCCGGCCGTCGCCGCCCTGCTCGCCGACGGCCTGCTGCACGACCTCGGCCCGGCCGGCGCGCCCTGGTACCCCACCTCCTCGGTGCGCACCGTCTACCGGCCCGGCACACCCTGGATGCTGAAGCTCTCGCTCGGCCTGCGGATCACCAACTCCCGCCGGGAGAACCTCCGCAAGGAGCTGCACCGCGGCCTGGAGATGCACCGGCTGCTGGAGAGCGGACTGGCCGCCGAGTGGCGGGCCGCCCACGCCGGCTTCGACATCGTCCGCGACCCCGCGTGGATCGGCGTCGACCACCCCGCCCTCGGTGACCCGGGCGGCCTGGACACCGTGCTCCGCGCCCAGCCCTTCGCCCCCGGCGAGCGCGCGCTCTGCGTGGCCGGGCTGGTCGCCGAACAGCCGCTCGGCACCGGCGACACCGTGCCGTCCCGGCTCGGCGACACGCTGCGCGCCCTCGCCCTCCGCTGCGGCCGCCCGCTCACCACCGTGGCCGCCGAATGGTTCCTGCGCTACCTGGACGCCGTCGTCCTACCCGTCCTCTGGCTCGACGGGCAGGCCGGCATCGCGCTGGAGGCGCACCAGCAGAACAGCCTCGTCCTGCTCGACGCCGAGGGCTGGCCGGTCGGCGGGCGCTACCGCGACAACCAGGGCTTCTACTACCGGCAGAGCGCCGCCGAACGGCTCACCGGCCGGTTGCCCGGACTCGGCGCGCAGAGCGACACCTTCCTCGCCGACGACGTGATCGACCACCACTTCGCCTACTACCTCGGCATCAACCACGTCCTCGGCCTGATCGGCGCCCTCGGCTCCCAGCGGCTGGCCGACGAGGCGGTGCTGCTGGCCGCGCTGCGCGGCTTCCTCGCCGGCCCCCGGGTCGCGGCCACCGGCTCCACGCTGCCCGCCCTGCTGCTGGACGCCACCACCCTGCCCTGCAAGGCCAACCTGCTCACCCGGATCAACGGCATGGACGAACTGGTCGGGCCGGTCGCCAACCAGTCCGTCTACGTCGACATCCCCAACCCGGTGGCAGGCGCGTGACCCCCGCCGTGAGCCTGGCCGGCTCCGTCCCCGGCTGGGGCGCCATGCCCACCGCAGCCGGGGAGTTCCGGCTGCGCCCGGTCCGGCTGCCGGCCGACCTGGACCTGCTCGCCGGGTGGATGAACGACCCGGACGTCGCCGCCTTCTGGGACCTCGCCGGCCCTCCCGCCACCACCGGGAGGCACGTCCGGGCCCAACTCGACGGCGACGGCCGCAGCGCGCCCTGCCTCGGACTGCTCGACGGCACCCCGATGAGCTACTGGGAGATCTACCGCGCCGACCTCGACCCGCTCGCCGGGCACTACCCCGCCCGGCCCGACGACACCGGCGTCCACCTGCTGCTCGGCCCCGCCGACCGCCGCGGACGGGGCCTCGGCGCCACCCTGCTCGCCGCGCTCGCCGAACGCATCCTGCGGGAACGGCCGCGCTGCGAGCGGGTGGTGGCCGAGCCCGACGTCCGGAACCGGCGCTCCGTCCGGGCCTTCGAACGGGCCGGGTTCCGGGCGACGGCCGAAATCGACCTGCCGGACAAACGGGCCGCCCTGATGGTCCGCGACCGCGTACCGCCCCGCCCCGCCGCGAACCCCGCCGTGCCCGCCCCCTCCGACCCCGCCTAGGACACCGCCCACCCCATGGACACCCCAGCACCCCAGCCCGCGCCGTACGACCTGCTCGGGGTCGGCATCGGCCCGTTCAACCTCTCGCTCGCCGCGCTCGCCGAGCCCGTCCCGGGCCTGCGCACGCTCTTCTGCGACCAGCGCCCGGAGTTCCGCTGGCACCCCGGGATGCTGGTCGACGGGGCCCGGATGCAGGTGCCCTTCCTCGCCGACCTGGTCTCGCTGGTCGACCCGACCAACCGCTGGTCCTTCCTCAACTACCTGCGCGAACAGGACCGGCTCTTCCCGTTCTACTTCGCCGAGCGCTTCCAACTGCCCCGCCGGGAGTACGACCACTACTGCCGCTGGGCGGCGGAGCGGCTCACCAACTGCCGGTTTGCCACCGTGGTCACCGCCCTGCACTGGGAGGGCGGGCACGGCACGGGCGGGCACGGCACCGGCGGGCACTGGGAGGGCGGGTTCTACCGGGCCGAACTGCTGGACGCCGTCACCGGGCGGCGCGAGGAGGTCCGCGCCCGCAACGTCGCGCTCGGCGTCGGCACCCGGCCCGTCCTCCCCGAGGTCTTCGCCGGCCTGGCCGGCCACCCGCGGGCCTTCCACTCCGCCGACTACCTGGACCGCCGCTGCGCCCTGAACGGCGCCCGCGACATCACCGTCGTCGGCAGCGGGCAGTCCGGCGCCGAGGTCTTCCTCGACCTGCTGCGGCGCCACGCCGACGACGGCGTCCGGCTGCGCTGGCTCACCCGGAGCAGGGCCCTCGCCCCCATGGAGTACTCCAAGCTCGGCCTGGAGCACTTCACCCCCGACTACACCCGCTACTTCCACAGCCTCCCCGAGCCGGTCCGCGACCACCTCGTCGAGGCCCAGTGGCAGCTGCACAAGGCCGCCAGCGCCGAGACCCTCGCCGAGATCCACGACCACCTGTACGAGCGGACCATCGGCCGCCCGATCGACGCCGACCCGGTCGAGATCACCCCCGGCACCGCCGTCACCGACGCCCGGCCCGGCCCCTGCGGCGGGCTCGAACTCCGCTGCCGGCACACCGACTCCGGGGCCGGGCACGTGCTGCGCACCGACGCCGTGGTGCTCGCCACCGGCTACCGGGCCGCCCGCCCGGTCGCCCTGGAGCCGCTCGCCGGGCTGATCGACTGGGACGGCGCCGGGCGCTACCGGGTCGACCTCGACCACCGCGTCGCGACCAGGCCCGAGCTCACCGGCGGGCTGTACGTGCAGAACGCCGAACTCCACACCCACGGCGTCGGCACCCCCGACCTGGGCCTCGGCGCCCACCGGGCCGCCGTGATCCTCAACGCCGTCACCGGCCGGACCGTCCACCGACTGCCCGCCCGCACCGCCTGGACCGGATTCGCCCCGCCGGAGCCGGCCGCCGCCACCACCCCGCCCACCGGCCCCGCCGCCACCACCGTCCCTCGCCCCCAGGAGCTCTCCCGTGCCGCAACCGCCGGCCGCTGAACCGTCGCTCTACCTGCCCCCGCAGCTCACCGCCGGGCACTGGCAGCGGGCCGGCCGCGCGCTGCTGGCCAAGATGCTCGGCGAGTTCGCCTACGAGGAGCTGATCGCCCCGGTCGCCGGCGCCGCCGACGGCGAGTACCTGCTCCTGCTGCCCGAGGCCGAGTACCGCTTCACCGCCCGCCGCGGCGCCTACGGCAGCTGGCAGGTCGACGAGGACTCCGTGCACTGCTCCCGGCCGGACGGCCTCGACCCGCTGCGCTTCCTCCCCTACGCCCGGCACACCCTCGGCCTGCGCGGCGAGACCACCGGCCACCTGGTGCGCGAGCTGACCGCCACCCTGCTCTCGGACGCCCACCAGCTCGCCACCGCGCTCACCGCCGCCGAACTGGCCGACCTCGGCCACACCGAACTGGAGGGGCGGCAGGGCGGCCACCCGTGGATCGTCCCCAACAAGGGCCGGATCGGCTTCTCCGCCTCCGACGCCGCCCGCTGGACCCCGGAGGCGCGCACCCCGCTGCCGCTGCCCTGGATCGCCGTCCACCGCCGGCTCGCCCAGTACCGCGGCGTCCCCGGCCTCGCCGAGCCCGGGCAGCTGTACGCCCGCGAGCTCGACGACCCGGCGGCCCTGCGCGCCGCCCTCGGCCCGGACACCGACGACTACCTGCTGCTGCCCGTCCACCCCTGGCAGTGGGACGAGACCGTCGTCCCGCTGTTCGCGCCGTGGATCGCGTCCGGCGAGATCGTCCCGCTGCCCTCCGACGGCGACCTGCGGCTGCCCCAGCAGTCCATCCGCTCCTTCTTCAACCAGAGCCGCCCCGACCGCTGCACGGTCAAACTGCCGCTCGCCATCCTCAACACCCTGGTCTGGCGCGGCCTCCCGACCGAGCGCACGCTCGCCGCCCCCGCCGTCACCGCCTGGATCCACGGCCTCCGGGACGCCGACCCGTTCCTGCGCGACGAGTGCCGGGTGGTGCTGCTCGGCGAGATCGCCTCCGTCACCGTCGACCACCCGCTCTACCGCGAGCTGCCCGAGGCCCCCTACCAGTACAAGGAGCTCCTGGGCGCGATCTGGCGCGAACCGCTCGGCCCCGCCCTGGACGCCGGCGAACGCGGACGCACCCTGGCCGCCCTGCTGCAGACCGGCGCCGACGGCCGGTCGCTGGCCGCCGAACTGATCACCCGCTCCGGCCTCACCCCCACCGCCTGGACGGCCCGGCTGTTCGCCGCCATGCTGCCGCCGCTGCTCCACTTCCTCTACCGCTACGGCCTGGTCTTCTCCCCGCACGGCGAGAACGCCATCCTGGTCTTCGACTCCTCCGAGGCCCCCGCCCGGCTGGCGGTCAAGGACTTCGTCGACGACGTCAACCTCAGCGACCAGGACCTGCCCGAGCTGCGCGGGCTGCCCGCCGACGTGGCCGGGGTACTGCTGCGGGAGGACCCGCAGGGCCTCTGCCAGTTCCTCCACTCCGGCCTCTTCATCGGCGTCTTCCGCTACCTCGCCCCGCTGCTGGAGGCGCAGACCGGCCTGCCCGAGGCCGAGTTCTGGGCGCTGCTGCGGGCCGAGGTCCTCCGCTACCAGGAGCGCTTCCCCGGGCTGAAGGAGCGGTTCGCGGTCTTCGACCTGTTCCGCCCCCGGATCGACCGGCTTTGCCTCAACCGCAACCGGCTGCTCCTCGACGGCTACCGCGACCGCCCGAACCGCCCGCACGCGGCCCGGCACGGCACCGTCCCGAACGCCCTCACCCCGGAGGGGACAGCCGGGCTCCCCGGGCAACGCGACCGGATTGTCACCCCCGCCCCGTAGGGTGGGAGGGTCATGACGAACGACTCCGAATCCCAGCTCCCCGCCGACGCCGCCGAGGAAGCCGCCGACGATTCGGCCGCCGCCGACGCCGCCGAGGCAGCCGTCCCGCGGGTCCGACTCCCCGAGCTGCTGCACGCCGCGGTGGCGGCCGTCGGCGGTGTCGAGCGCCCCGGCCAGGTCCGGATGGCCGAGGCCGTCGCCGACGCCGTCGACCACGGCGAGCACCTCCTGGTGCAGGCCGGCACCGGCACCGGAAAGTCCCTGGCCTACCTGGTGCCGGCCCTCGCCCACGGGGACCGCGTGGTGGTCGCCACCGCCACCCTGGCGCTCCAGCGCCAGCTGGTCGAGCGGGACTTGCCGCGCACGGTGGAGGCACTGCACCCGGTGCTGCGCCGCCGCCCGCTGTTCGCGATGCTCAAGGGCCGCTCCAACTACCTCTGCCTGCACCGGGCCAACGAGGGCACCCCGAGCGAGGAGGGCGAGGGCCTGTTCGACCCGGTGGACGCGCTCGGCGGCCCCACCGGCAAGCTCGGGAAGGACGTGCTGCGGCTGCGCGACTGGGCCGACGAGACCGAGACCGGTGACCGGGACGACCTCAGCCCCGGCGTCTCGGACAAGGCCTGGGCCCAGCTCTCGGTGACCTCCAAGGAGTGCCTGGGGGCCACCCGCTGCGCGTACGGTCAGGAGTGCTTCGCCGAGAAGGCGCGCGAACGGGCCAAGCTGGCGGACGTCGTGGTCACCAACCACGCGATGCTGGCGATCGACGCCATCGAGGGTGCGCCGGTGCTGCCGGAGCACGGGCTGCTGATCGTCGACGAGGCGCACGAGCTGGTCAACCGGGTCACCGGCGCGGCCACCGCCGAGCTGACCGTCGGCGCGGTCAACCGGGCCGTGAAGCGGGCCGCCCGGCTCGCCAACGAGAAGGCCGTGGACGCCCTCCAGGGTGCGGCGGAGAACTACCACGGCCTGATGGAGACCGCGCAGCCCGGCCGGGTCGAGGAACTGCCCGAGTACCTGGCGTACGCGGTCACCGCGATCCGTGACGCCAGCCGGCAGGTGATCACCTCGCTCGGCGAGACCAGGGACAAGGCGCTCAGCGACGAGGACGCGGTGCGCAAGCAGGCGATGGCCTCGGCGGAGGCGCTGCACGAGACGGCCGAGCGGCTGCTCGCCGACTCCGAGTACGACGTGGTCTGGATCGAGCGCAGCGACCGGTACGGGCTGGGCACCGCCTCGCTGCGGGTCGCCCCGCTGAGCGTCTCCGGGCTGCTGCGCGAGGGCCTGTACAAGGAGCGGTCGGTGGTGCTCACCTCGGCCACCCTCAAGCTCGGCGGGGACTTCAACGGCGTGGCCGCCTCGGTCGGCCTGCCCTCGGAGGCCCGGCTGCCGGACGTGCGCGGGCCGGGGGACACCCCGGCGGCCGGTGCGGACTTCGGCGACGAGCCGGTGCCGCACTGGCGGGGCATCGACGTCGGCTCGCCGTTCAAGTACCCCAAGCAGGGCATCCTCTACGTCGCCAGGCACCTGGCCGACCCGGGCCGGGACCCGGAGCGCCCCGACATGCTCGACGAGCTGGCGGAGCTGATCGGCGCGGCCGGCGGGCGGACGCTCGGGCTGTTCTCCTCGATGCGCGGCGCCCAGGCGGCCGCCGAGGCGATGCGCGGGCGGCTGGACAACCGGATCCTGCTCCAGGGCGAGGACACCCTGGGCGAGCTGATCCGGGAGTTCGCCTCGGACGCCACCACCTGCCTGTTCGGCACGCTCTCGCTCTGGCAGGGCGTGGACGTGCCCGGATCGGCCTGCCAGCTGGTGGTGATGGACCGGATCCCGTTCCCGCGGCCGGACGACCCGCTGATGAGCGCCCGGCAGAAGGACGTCGAACAGCGCGGCGGCAACGGCTTCATGGCGGTGGCGGCCACCCATGCGGCGCTGCTGATGGCGCAGGGGGCGGGCCGCCTGGTGCGCGCGGCGGACGACCGGGGCGTGGTGGCGGTGCTGGACCCGCGGGTCGAGACCAAGCGGTACGGCGGCTTCTTCCGGTCCTCGATGCCGGAGTTCTGGTACACCACGGACCGCAACCAGGTGCGGCGGTCGCTGGCGGCGATCGACGCCTCCGCGGCGCCGGTCCGGCCGGTGGTCAAGAAGGGCTGAGCGGACCGGAAGAGGGGCGGCGTGCTCCGGCAGGAGGGCTGAGCGCCCCGGACGGGCTGAGCGCCTCGACGGGCCGCGCGCCCCCGGCAGACGCCGGAGGGGCTCCCCGCACTCCGCGGTGGAGCCCCTTCCCGGTGCGTGCCGTGGTGGACGCTCAGAGGCGGCGCAGGACGGCGACGACCTTGCCCAGGATGGTCGCGTTGTCGCCGTTGATCGGCTCGTAGGCGGGGTTGTGCGGCATCAGCCAGATCCGGCCGTCCTCGCGCTTGAGGCGCTTGACGGTGGCCTCGCCGTCGATCATCGCGGCCACGATGTCGCCGTTCTCGGCGACCGGCTGGCGGCGGACGGTGACCCAGTCGCCGTCGCAGATGGCTGCCTCGATCATCGAGTCGCCGCGCACGGTGAGCGCGAAGAGCTCGCCCTCGCCGACCAGCTGGCGCGGCAGCGGGAAGACGTCCTCGACCGTCTGCTCGGCCAGGATCGGACCGCCCGCGGCGATCCGGCCGACGAGCGGCACGTACGAGGTGGACGGGCGCCCGGCCGTCTCGGCGGTGTTGGGGCGGGCCACCTCGACGCCGCGGACCTCGTAGGCGCGCGGGCGGTGCGGATCGCGGCGGAGGAACCCCTTGCGCTCCAGGGCCATCAGCTGGTGGGCGACCGAGGAGGTGCTGGACAGGCCGACGGCCTGGCCGATCTCGCGCATGGACGGCGGGTAGCCGCGGCGCTGGACGGAGTCCCGGATGACCTCGATCACGCGGCGCTGGCGTTCCGTCAGCCCGGCCTCGTCGGTGCGGATGCCGGGGGGGCGCCCCGGCATCGAGCGCGCGGGGGCGGGGTGGGAGTCGTCCAGCGCGGGGGAGTGTTCGATCGGCTGGTCGGGAACGCGGCCCGGGTGGGAAATGGCCGCGCCCGAGAGTCGGTGTTCTTCGCTACGGTCCATGCTGACGTCCACACTCTGCTGATTCGTGGTGCGCTGCCCCACCTTGAGCTGGGAGTGTTCCTGCACCGGGATGGTGTTGCTTTCGATCGTGTTCACGGCGGCCCCTCTCGACGGCTGTCCTCTCCCTTTTCCAGCCCAACGGCACCTCCTATCGAAAGGTTGCGCCAAACACACGTTCGAGTGAATTATTCGGGAGTTGGCTGACTCGATCAAGGCTTTGTTGTACATCGATTAAATGTTCGACTCAAAGTCGGTTCCGGCAGTCTAATCCGCACCGACACGCCAGGGGTGTCGCCT
The DNA here is from genome assembly GCF_002953255.1 of Streptomyces sp. CB01881. Taxonomy (GTDB): domain Bacteria; phylum Actinomycetota; class Actinomycetes; order Streptomycetales; family Streptomycetaceae; genus Kitasatospora. The sequence continues at coordinate 5,173,291 of NZ_CP026498.1, read as the reverse complement.
CCCCCGAAGACCTACATGTAGTGGCTACAGTCCTCACCGTGCCCAGTGGTAGTGGTCACGTCGCATGATCGGCTTGGCGGGGCCGGGGCGTCTTCGCATAGACTCGACCAAGTCCGCACGTCCTGCCCGGGAGGGATCCTCAGGTGCACTGCCCCTTCTGCCGGCACTCCGACAGCCGCGTCGTCGACAGCCGGACCACCGAAGACGGCAGCTCCATCCGCCGCCGCCGGCAGTGCCCGGACTGCAGCCGCCGCTTCACCACGGTGGAGACGGCCGCGCTGATGGTCATCAAGCGCAGCGGCGTCACGGAGCCGTTCTCCCGGGAGAAGGTCATCTCCGGAGTCCGCAAGGCCTGTCAGGGCCGCCCGGTCACCGAGGACGCCCTCGCCCAGCTCGGCCAGAAGGTCGAGGAGTGCGTGCGGGGCACCGGCAAGTCCGAGCTCACCACCCACGACGTGGGCCTGGCCATACTCGGACCGCTCAAGCAGCTCGACGTCGTCGCCTACCTGCGCTTCGCCAGCGTCTACCAGGCGTACGACGGACTGGAAGACTTCGAGGCCGCCATCGCGGAGATCCGCGCCGAACGGCCCGTCCCCGAGGCGGACGGCACCTGCGTGCCCGTCCCCGCTGCCGCGCCCTAGGAGGCCCGGCTCAGCACACCGGCCCCCAGGGGCCGGCCGTCACACCGGCCCTTCGGGGTCGACGCGCGCCCGAAAACGGCGCACAGAACACCACAAACCGTGCGGAAACAGGCAGTCGCCGCCTGCCCGCACACCGGAAGAGCGAACCAGCGGTGCCCGGACTTTTCAGGGCACTTTGGGCGTTTGCCCAGGAGGAGGAGCGAGAAGTGACAGACACCACGAGCGGTTCCGCACGCGGGTCGAAGTCCGACAAGGCCACGACGAAGGGTGCCGGCAAGGCCCCCAAGGGCGGCCTGCGGATCGAGCGCATCTACACCACCCCTGGCGTCCACCCCTACGACGAGGTCCGCTGGGAGCGGCGGGACGTCGTCATGACCAACTGGCGCGACGGCTCGATCAACTTCGAGCAGCGCGGCGTCGAGTTCCCCGACTTCTGGTCGGTCAACGCGGTCAACATCGTCACCTCCAAGTACTTCCGCGGCGCCGTCGGCACCCCGCAGCGCGAGTGGAGCCTCAAGCAGATCATCGACCGCGTGGTGCTCACCTACCGCGCCGCCGGCGAGAAGAACGGCTACTTCGCCACCCCCGGCGACGCCGAGGTCTTCGAGCACGAGCTGACCCACGCCCTCCTCCACCAGGTGTTCAGCTTCAACTCGCCGGTCTGGTTCAACGTCGGCACCAAGCAGCCCCAGCAGGTCAGCGCCTGCTTCATCCTGGCCGTCGACGACTCCATGGAGTCGATCCTCGACTGGTACAAGGAAGAGGGCATGATCTTCAAGGGCGGCTCCGGCGCCGGCCTCAACCTCTCCCGGATCCGCTCCTCCAAGGAGCTGCTCTCCTCCGGCGGCAACGCCTCCGGCCCGGTCTCCTTCATGCGCGGCGCCGACGCCTCCGCCGGCACCATCAAGTCCGGCGGCGCCACCCGCCGCGCGGCCAAGATGGTCGTCCTGGACGTCGACCACCCCGACGTCGAGGCCTTCATCGAGACCAAGGTGAAGGAGGAGGAGAAGATCCGCGCCCTGCGCGACGCGGGCTTCGACATGGACCTCGGCGGGGACGACATCACCTCCGTCCAGTACCAGAACGCCAACAACTCGGTCCGCGTCAACGACGAATTCATGACCGCCGTCGAGAACGGCACCGGATTCGGCCTCCGCGCACGGATGACCGGCGAGGTCATCGAGACCGTCGACGCGAAGAAGCTCTTCCGCAAGATGGCCGAGGCCGCCTGGGCCTGTGCCGACCCGGGCATCCAGTACGACTCCACCATCAACCACTGGCACACCTGCCCGGAGTCCGGCCGCATCAACGCGTCCAACCCCTGCTCCGAGTACATGCACCTGGACAACTCCAGCTGCAACCTCGCCTCGCTCAACCTGATGAAGTTCCTGCGCGACGACGACTCGTTCGACGCCGAGCGCTTCGCCAAGGTCGTCGAGCTGGTCATCACCGCGATGGACATCTCCATCTGCTTCGCGGACTTCCCCACCGAGAAGATCGGCGAGACCACCCGCGCCTACCGCCAGCTCGGCATCGGCTACGCCAACCTCGGCGCCCTGCTGATGGCCACCGGCCACGCCTACGACAGCGAGGGCGGCCGCGCCCTGGCCGGCGCCATCACCTCCCTGATGACCGGCACCGCCTACCGCCGCGGCGCCGAACTCGCCGGTGTGGTCGGCCCGTACGACGGCTACGCCCGCAACGCGACCGCGCACCAGCAGGTCATGAAGCAGCACACGGACGCCTCGCTCGACGCCGTCCCGGTCGACGAGTTGGACTCCCCGGTCTGGCTGGAGGCCAACAGGACCTGGCAGGACGTCGTGCGCATCGGCGCGCAGAACGGTTTCCGCAACGCCCAGGCCTCGGTGCTCGCCCCGACCGGCACCATCGGCCTGATGATGGACTGCGACACCACCGGCGTCGAGCCCGACCTCGCCCTGGTCAAGTTCAAGAAGCTGGTCGGCGGCGGCTCGATGCAGATCGTCAACGGCACCGTGCCGCGCGCCCTCAAGCGCCTCGGCTACCAGGACGAGCAGATCGAGGCGGTCGTCGCCCACATCGCCGAGCACGGCAATGTGGTGGACGCGCCCGGGCTGAAGACCGCGCACTACGAGGTCTTCGACTGCGCGATGGGCGAGCGCACCATCTCGCCGATGGGCCACGTGCGGATGATGGCGGCGATCCAGCCCTGGATCTCCGGCGCCATCTCCAAGACCGTGAACATGCCGGCCTCCGCGACCGTCGAGGACGTCGAGGAGATCTACTTCGAGGCGTGGAAGATGGGCGTCAAGGCGCTCGCCATCTACCGCGAGAACTCGAAGGTCGGCCAGCCGCTCTCGGCCAAGAAGAAGGACGACGAGGCGAAGGCCGCCAAGGCCGAGGCCGCCCCGGTCGTGGTCGAGAAGGTCGTCGAGTACCGCCCCGTCCGAAAGCGCCTGCCCAAGGGCCGCCCGGGCATCACCACCTCCTTCACGGTCGGTGGCGCAGAGGGCTACATGACCGCCAACTCCTACCCGGACGACGGCCTCGGCGAGGTCTTCCTGAAGATGTCCAAGCAGGGCTCGACCCTCGCGGGCATGATGGACGCCTTCTCCATCGCCGTCTCGGTCGGCCTCCAGTACGGCGTGCCGCTGGAGACCTACGTCTCGAAGTTCACCAACATGCGCTTCGAGCCGGCCGGTCTGACCGACGACCCGGACGTGCGGATGGCGCAGTCGATCGTCGACTACATCTTCCGCCGCCTGGCGCTGGACTTCCTGCCCTTCGAGACCCGCTCCGCGCTCGGCATCCACTCCGTCGAGGAGCGCCAGCGCCACCTGGAGACCGGTTCCTACGAGCCGCTGGAGGCCGAGGAGCTGGACACCGAGACGCTGGCCCAGTCCGCCCCGGTCGCCCCGGCGGCCCCGGTGGTCCCGGTGGTCAAGCCCGCCCCGGCGGTTGAGGCCCCCAAGGCCACCCCGGCCCAGGCCCACAACTCGACGGAGCTGATGGAGATCCAGCTCGGCCTCAACGCCGACGCGCCGCTCTGCTTCTCCTGCGGCACCAAGATGCGCCGCGCCGGCAGCTGCTACCTCTGCGAGGGCTGCGGCTCCACCAGCGGCTGCAGCTGACCGCTGACCCGCGAGCGGTGATCCACCGCTGAGGCGGGGCGAGGACTTCGTGTCCTCGCCCCGCCTCTTCGTCTTTTCCGCCCGTACCGGCCCTGTTGCGTCGTGCCCGCCCGGCCGGACTGTCAACCAGGGTTGACAGATGGCGGGTGTCAACCTAGGTTGACGGTATGAGCGAGAACGGAGAGCTTGCGGCCGCGGCGAGCAGTCGTGATCCGGCGGTGGGGCTCCGGGCGGTCCGTGCGTTGCGCGAGTTGGCGGACCGGCTGGAGGGACTGCAGGTGGGGAACGCCCGGGGGCAGGGGTGGTCCTGGCAGGACATCGCGGTCTGCCTCGGGGTGAGCCGGCAGGCGGTGCACAAGAAGTACGCCCGGCGTGGGGTCGGAGCCGACAGGGACGGAGACTGAGCGATGTTCGAGCGTTTCACCGAGAGTGCGCGACGAGTGGTGGGCCGGGCGGGGCAGGAGGCGGCGGAGCTGCGGCACGGGTACGTGGGGACGGAGCACCTGCTGCTGGCGATCCTGGCCGAGCCGGACGACCCGGCGGCCGCGGTGCTGGTCGACGCGGGCCTGGACCACGAGACCGCCCGGCGGGCGGTGCGGCGGCTGCTGGGGGAGGGGGGCGACGCGCAGGCACTCGCGGCGATCGGGGTGGATCTGGAGGCCGTCCGGGAGGCGGTGGAGTCGGTGTTCGGGGAGGGGGCGTTGGACGCGGCGCCGGAAGGGGCGGAGTCGCGTCGGCGCGGCTGGCTCCGGTCGGGTGCGAAGGAGCGGCGCAGCCCGTTCACGGCCCGGGCGAGGAAGGTGCTGGAGCTGTCGCTGCGCGAGTCGCTGCGGCTGAAGTCCGGTCACATCGCGGTGGGCCACCTGCTGCTCGGGGTGCTCCGGGAGGGCGAGGGTCTGGGGGCCAAGGTGATCGCCGGCCACGGGCTGGACGCCCAGGCCGTCCGCCGGGCGGTGGAGGCGACGCTGGGCTGACGGAGGTGCGGCGGGATGGTCGCGGATCGGTGCACGAAGCGTGAACGAACGATACTGTGCGTCAACTCTCCAGTTGAGGCCGACAGCTGAATGGATATGATCGGCCGACTGCGTGAACCGATCAGCCGCCCGGAGACGTTTCATCACGTCGGCCGGGCGGTCGCGCATTCGCCTAGCCCCGCTGTCGGCGTCAGCCCGTCGACGCCCGCCGCTGCTGCCGAGGACCGCATCGATGACAGAACGCACCAGCCCCGAAGGCGGGCCGGGCCGTCGGCCCGCCGCGCGCACCGCGGCCCTCACGGCGGGGGCGGTCCTGTTGGCGCTGGTCGTCGCCCCGATCGGGATCAGCCGGGCCTCGGCGGCCCACCAGCCGCTGACCGCGGCCGCGGTCGGCGCGGTCGCCGCGCTCTGGCTGATCGCCGTCGGGCTGGCGGCCTCCGCCACTGAGCGCGCCCGCCGGCTGGCCGCCGGGCTCGCCGCGAAGGACGACGAGGCCATGGCGGCGCTGGTCGTGGCCGGTACGGCCAGGCAGGCCGAGACGGCCGCCCGGGAGCGGGCCGCCGCGGCGAAGGCCGAGCGCGACACCGCCCGGTCCGAGCTCGCGCAGGCCCGGGCCGACCTCACCGCCGCGCAGGCCGAGCTGGCCCGGGTGCGGGAGGAGGCCGAGGCGGAGCGGGCCGAGCGAGCCCAGCTGGAGCGGCTGGCCGACGAGGTGCTGCCCGAGGTGGTGAAGAGGCTCCGCGGCGGCGCGTCCGTCGACAGTGCGCTGGCCGCACACCGCAAGCACCCCCAGTACGCGCTGCTGCGCGCCGTCGCCGAGGAGGTCGGCCGCGGCGAGCGCCTGCGGGCCGCTGCCCTCGCGGTCTGCGCGACCGCGGCCGGGCGGGTCCAGGCGCTGGCCACGAGCATGCACGCCGAGCTGCGCGAGATGCAGCACCGGCACGACGAGGAGGTCCTCGGCGACCTGCTGCGGCTGGACCACTCCACCGCGCAGGCGGGCCGGATGGCCGACAGCATCGCGGTGCTCACCGGCGCCCGATCGGGCCGGCGCTGGGCCAAGCCGATCGCGGTGGAGTCGGTGCTGCGCGGCGCGCTCGGCCGGATCGGCGCCTACCAGCGGGTCCGGCTGCACAACGCCAGCGCCGCCGCCGTGGCCGGGTTCGCCGCCGAGGGCGTGATGCACGCGCTCGCCGAACTGCTCGACAACGCCACCAACTTCTCCGCCCCGCCGGCCGAGGTGCACGTCTACGTCGAGGAGGTGCCGGCCGGGCTGGCGGTCACCGTGGAGGACAGCGGACTCGGCCTGAGCGACAGTTGGCTGCGCCGGGCCGAGCGGGCCGTCTCCGCCGAGCCGCTGGACCTCACCACGCTCTCGGCGGGTACCAGGCTCGGCCTCGCGGTGGTCGGTGCGCTGGCCCGCAAGCACGGGTTGCAGATCTCGTTCCGGCCGTCGGCACGCGGCGGTACCGGGGTGGTGATGCTGATCCCGCAGCAGCTGGTGACGCACCCCGCACCGGAGCCCGCCCCGGAGCCCGTACCGGACCGGCCGGCCGTGCCGGTTCCCGCGCGCCCCGCGCTCACCCCGGCCCTCACGCCCGCCCTCGCTCCCGCACGCTCCCTGCCCGCAGCACCCGCCGTGCCGGCCCCCGCCGTGCCGGCCGCTCCCGCCCCGGCCGACCGGGCCGAGACGCACGTGCCGGTCACCGACAGCGGCCTGCCGCAGCGCCGCCGCGGGCAGACGCTCGCCACCACCGCCCCGGCGGCCCCCGCCGCCAAGCCCGCCCGTGCCGACGCGGCGAGCGCCGCCGCCCGGTTCGGCGCCTTCCGTCGCGCCGCCCAGCAGGCCAAGGGCGGTGCACCCACCACCACACCCGACGCTTCCCCCGTCGTCACCGAGAAGGACTCCTCATGAGCAGCGCCACCGACCGTGACCTCGACTGGCTGTTGGAAAACCTGCTGACGGCCACCCCCGGCACCCGGCACGCCCTGGTGCTCTCCGCCGACGGCCTGAAGCTCTGCCACACCGCGGGCCTCGACGCCGACCAGGCGGACCAGCTGGCGGCGATAGCCTCCGGCATGCAGAGCCTGGCGCACGGCGCCTCGATCGAGTTCGGCGACGGCAGCGGCGGCGTACGGCAGTCGATGACCGAGTTCCACGGCGGCATCCTCTGCATCGTGGCGGCCGGCGAGGGCGCCCACCTCGCCGTGGTGACCGACGACGACGCGGACGTGGGCGTGGTCGGCCACAACATGCACGGTCTGATCGAGCAGATCGGCGTGCACCTGAGCGCCCCGGCCCGTGAGGACGTGGCCGGCCCGGCGCCCGCGGACCGCGAGAGTGCCCGGGCATGACCGGGCGGCCGGTCATGCCGGGCCGTGACGACGACCCGGACCGTCTCTACACCATCACCCGGGGCCGCAGCCGGTCCCCGGAGAACGCCTTCGACCTGGTCACCCTGATCGTCGCCGAGCGGGAGCCGGCCTCGGGCATGCAGTCGGAGCACGCCCGCATCCTGCGGATGTGCGAGGCCCCGACCGCCGTCGTCGAGGTCGCCGCGGAACTGTCGCTGCCGGTGTCGGTGGTGAAGATCCTGCTCGGCGACCTGCTGGAGACCGGGGCGATCACCGCCCGCCACCCGCGGTTCGCGCCCAACAAGGCCCGGCTGCCCGATCTCGACACGCTGAAGCAGGTGCTGCATGGACTCCAACGGCTCTGAGGCACCGGCGGCCCGGCGCACCCCGCTGCGCGGCACCGCCGACAACGCGCTGAAGATCGTCGTGGTCGGCGGCTTCGGCGTGGGCAAGACCACGCTGGTCGGCGCGGTCAGCGAGATCCGTCCGCTGAACACCGAGGAGACCATGACCAAGGCGGGCGAGGGGATCGACGACCCCTCGGGTGCCTGGGGCAAGCGGTCCACCACGGTGGCCTTCGACTTCGGCCGGATCACGCTCTCCGCCAGCCAGGTGCTCTACCTGTTCGGCGCGCCCGGCCAGGAGCGTTTCTGGTTCCTCTGGGACCGCCTGTTCAGCGGTGCCCTCGGCGCGGTCGTGCTGGTGGACACCCGGCGGCTGGAGGAGTCCTGGTACGCCATCGACCGGCTGGAGCACCACGGCACGCCGTTCATCGTGGCCCGGAACAACTTCGGCGGGCCGACCCACACGCTGGAGCAGGTCCGGGAGGCGCTCGACCTGCCCGCCGACGTCCCGCTGGTGGACTGCGACGCGCGCGACCGGGAGTCGAGCAAGCAGGTGCTGATCGAGCTGGTCCGCCACCTGGCCGCCCGGGTCGAGGAGGCCGCCCGGACCGGGGCCGCCCTGGCCGCAACAGAAGGCATCACCGACCCGTCCCGCTACGAGGAGTGCACCCCGTGACCGAGCCCGCCGTCACCCCGCCGCCGGGCTGCCCTGCGCACGCCGGCGCCACCCCGCTGTACGGGCCGCGCTTCCAGACCGACCCGGGGCAGCTCTACCGCGAGCTGCGGGCCACCCACGGCCCGGTCGCCCCGGTCGAGCTGGCCGGGGGTGTCCCGGCCTGGCTGGTGATCGGCTACCGCGAGCTCCAGATGGTGACCGGCCAGCCTCAGCTGTTCGGCCGCGACTCCACCCGCTGGAACGCCTGGGAGACCATCCCCGAGGACTGGCCGCTCAAGCCGATGATGGCCCCGGTGCCGTCGATCCTGTACGCCGAGGGCGAGGAGCACGTCCGCCGCTCCCGGGCGGTCACCGACGCGCTGGCCGCCGTCGACCCGTACGAGCTGCGCAAGCACGCCGAGGAGATCGCCGACCGGCTGATCGACGAGTTCGCCGGGCGCGGTGAGGCCGACCTGGTCGCCGAGTACGCGCACCGGATGCCGCTGCTGGTCATCTGCCGGCTGTTCGGGCTGAGCGAGGAGCAGGCGCCGGTCCTGATCGACGGCCTGCTGACCATGCTGGACGGCGGCCCGGACGCGCCCGCGGGCGCGCAGCGGCTGCTCGGCGTGATGTTGGAGCTGGTCCAGGAGAAGGCCGAGCACCCGGGCAACGACATCGCCACCGCGATGCTCCAGCACGAGGCGGGTCTGTCGCACGACGAGATCATGCGCGACCTGCGGGTGATCCTGATCGCCGGCCACCAGCCCAGCTCGTACTGGATCTCCAACGCGCTGCGGCTGATGCTCACCGACGAGCGGTTCGCCGCCTCGCTCTCCGGAGGCCGGCGCAGCATCAGCCAGGCGCTGAACGAGGCGCTCTGGGAGGACACCCCGACGCAGATCTTCGCCGGCCGCTGGGCGACCAGGGACACCCGGCTCGCCGGACAGCGGATCGCCGCCGGGGACATGGTGCTGCTCGGCTTCGCGGGCGCCAACGCGGACCCGTCGGTGCGCCAGCCGGACGGCAGCCCGGCCGAGGGCAACCGGGCGCACATGAGCTACTCGTACGGTGAGCACGGCTGCCCGTTCCCGGCGCAGGAGGCGGCCGAGGTGATCGCCACCACCGCGATCGAGGTGCTGCTGGACCGGTTGCCGGACCTGCGGCTGGCGGTGGCCGAGCACGCGCTGGTCTGGCGCCCGTCGGCGTGGGTGCGCGGGCTGATGGCGCTGCCGGTGTCGTTCACCGCGGGCTACCACGCCTGAGCCGGGCAGGCCGTTCAGGGCTGTTCACGATCCAGTACCTCAAGGAGAGTTGTGCCGATGACCGCTCCGATAGCCCTCGATCCGATGGCGCGCGACAACGCCGCCGAGGGTGCGCTGCTGCGTGCGGCGGGCCCGGCGGTGGCGGTGGAGCTGCCCGGTGGCGTCGCCGCCTGGGCGGTGACGCAGCACGCGGCCGCCCGGGACCTGCTGACCGACGCCCGGCTGGTGAAGGACGCCGCGCACTGGGCGGCGTACCAGCGTGGCGACGTGCCGAAGACCTGGCCGCTGATCGGCCTGGCGGTGCCCGGTCCCAGCATGGTGACCACCGACGGTGCCGAGCACCGGCGGCTGCGGGCGTTGGTGGCGCAGGCGTTCACGCCGCGCCGGGTCGAGCTGATGCGCCCGCGGGTGGAGGAGATCACCCACGGGCTGCTGGACGCGCTGGCGGCGGGGGAGCGGGAGGTGGACCTCAAGACCGCGTTCGCCTTCCCGCTGCCGATGACGGTGATCTGCTCGCTGCTGGGCGTGCCCGAGTCCGACCACGGCCATCTGCGGGACCTCTACGAGCGGTTCTTCGGTATCCGGCCCAACCCCGAGGGCATCCAGGCGACCATCGCCGGACTGAACGCCTTCGTCAACGACCTGGTGGCGCAGCGCCGTTCGGCACCCGGGGACGACCTCGCCAGTGTGCTGCTGGCGGCGGACACCGAGGGCGGCGCGCTGAGCGACGCCGAGGCGGCGGCCACCCTGCGGGTGATCATCGCGGCGGGTCACGAGACCACGGTCAACCTGATCGGCAACGCGGTGCGGGCGCTGCTGGCCCATCCGGAGCAGCTGGAGCTGGTGCGCTCGGGCAAGGTCGGCTGGGACGCGGTGGTCGAGGAGTCGCTCCGCTGGACGCCGCCGACCAGCAACTTCCTGTTCAGGTTCACCACCGGGGACGTCGAGGTCGGCGAGGTGGTGATCCCCAAGGGTGAGCCGGTGCTGATCTCGTACAACGCGATCGGCCGTGACCCGGCCCAGCACGGGGTGACCGCCGAGCTGTTCGACATCACGCGGGACCCGATCCGCCACCTGTCGTTCGGTCACGGGCCGCACGTCTGCCCCGGGTCCCCGCTGGCCCGGCTGGAGGCGGGGGTCGCTCTGCCGGCGCTGTTCGAGCGGTTCCCGGACCTCGCGGTGGCGGTGCCGGACGAGGAGCTGCGCCCGAGTCCGTCGCTGGTGGTCAACTCGCTGCGGGAGCTGCCGGTCCGGCTGTTCTGACGGCCGGCCGTGGTGCGGCCCCGCCCGGCCCGGGCGGGGCCGTCGGCGTTCCCGGGCACGCCCGGCACCCCGGCGGTGGGGTGCCGTCCGACCGGGGCGCCGCGTACGGGCCGGGGTCCTGCCGGGCCGCGGCGTACGGGCCGGGTGCGGCGTCCGGACCGGTTCCCTGCGGGGGTGGCCACGGGTCACAACTTGGGCCACGTGCGGGTGAAGGTCGAACGCGGACCTTGGCGAGGGGTGGCTGCTGCGTTAACGTCGTCAAACCGGCCGCCGCCGCGTCCATGTCGATCTCCGGTACAGCGCAATGTCGTTCTGTCGTACTGCCGGCGCTGCGCGCCCTGGCGAGGAGGACCGCATTGACCCCCACCCCGACCGTGCCGTCCACGAGTTCACCCTCCGCCCGTTCCCGCCGTCTGGTGGCCGTGCCCGCTCTGCTGGCGGCGCTGGCGCTGACCGCGGCCTGCTCGAACAGTTCGAGCAGCTCCGGGGGCGGGTCGGGCGGCGGCGGTCAGACCCTGGCCGGTGACTGCGCCAAGTTCCAGCAGTACGCGGGGCATTCGGGCGCCACGGTGACGGTCTTCGCGTCGATCCTCAGCCCGGAGTCGGACAACCTGGAGAAGTCCTGGTCCGAGTTCAGCTCGTGTACCGGTATCAAGATCAGCTACGAGGGTTCCAACGACTTCGAGTCCCAGCTGCCGGTGCGGGTGACCGGTGGCAACGCGCCGGACTTCGCGATCATCCCGCAGCCCGGTCTGCTGGCGCAGATGGTGAAGAGCGGCAAGGTGGTGAAGCCGCCCGCGCAGACCGTCGCCAACCAGGAGAAGTGGAGCCCGGTCTGGAAGGCCTACGGCTCGGTGAACGGCACCTTCTACGCGGCGCCGATGAGTGCCAACATGAAGTCCCTGGTCTGGTACTCGCCGAAGGCCTTCAAGCAGGCCGGCTACGAGGTGCCGAAGACCTGGGCCGACCTGATGGCGCTCAGCGACCGGATCGCCAAGGCCGGCGGCGGCAAGCCGTGGTGCGGCGGCATCGCCTCCGGGACGGCCACCGGCTGGCCGGCCACCGACTGGCTGGAGGAGGTGGTGCTGGGTTCGTACGGCGGTGACGTGTACGACCAGTGGGTGACCCACAAGGTGAAGTTCTCCGACGAGAAGATCACCACGGCGATGAAGACCGTCGCGGACTGGATGCAGAACCCGGCGTGGGTCAACGGCGGCTACGGCGACGTGAAGTCGATCGCCACCACGACCTTCCAGGACGCGGGTGCACCGGTCCTCACCGGCAAGTGCTTCATGCTCCAGCAGGCGTCGTTCTACAAGGCGCAGTGGCCGAAGGGCACCGACGTCGGGCCGGACGGCGACATCTTCGCCTTCCACCTGCCGGCGGTGAACCCGCAGGTCGCCAACCCGGTCGAGGGCGGCGGCGAGTTCCTGACCGCGTTCGCGAGCCGGCCCGAGGTGCAGGCGGTGCAGAACTACCTGTCCAGCCCGGAGTGGGCGAGCAGCCGGGTGAAGACCGCCACCGGCTGGGTCTCGGCCAACCAGGGCGTGGACAAGAGCCTGTACACCGACCCGATCGACCGGCTCTCCGCCGACGCGCTCACCGACCCGGCGGCCACCTTCCGCTTCGACGGCTCGGACCTGATGCCGGCCGCGGTCGGGGCCGGGCAGGAGTGGAAGTCGCTGACCGCCTGGTTCGCCGAGGGCCAGTCGATCCAGAAGACCGCCGCCGACATCGACGCGGCCTGGCCGCAGTAGCGGCCGCCGCCAGGGTCCATCCGTCGAGGGCGGTGCGGGGCCACCCACCCGCACCGCCCGCCCCTCCGCTCTGCCCGGGGCAGGGAAAGGACGTGCAGCCATGTCCGTACTCGCCGGCCCCCGGCCGTCCGCCGCGCTGGCCGACGGCTCCTGGGGCGACGCGGCCGTCAAGTTCGGCAACAGCTTCGGTGCGATCGCGGGTTTCCTCGGCATCCTGCTGCTGGTCTTCCTGGTCGCCGGCCGGGCCTCCGGCCGGATCGCCCGGCCGCTGGCCGTCGCGGTCTTCCTCGGCCCGGCGGTCGTGCTGCTGCTGGTCGGCCTGGTCGCCCCGCTGGTCCGCACCGTCTACCTGAGCCTGTACAACGACGACAGCAGCCGGTTCGTCGGCGGTGAGAACTTCGGCTGGGCGTTCACCACCGACTCGGTGCAGAAGATCCTGGTCACCACCCTGCTCTGGCTGGTGGTCGCGCCGCTGGCCGCGACCGGCCTGGGCCTGGTGCTGGCGCTGCTGGTGGACCGGATGCGCGGCCAGGCGGTCTACAAGTCGCTGATCTTCATGCCGATGGCGATCTCGCTGGTCGGCGCCTCGATCATCTTCAAGTTCGTCTACGAGTCCCGGGACGCCTCGCAGCAGCAGATCGGCCTGCTCAGCCAGGTCGCCATCGCGCTGGGCTGGGAGCACCCGCCGAACTGGATGCTCTCCCAGCCGCTGAACACCTTCCTGCTGATGGCGGTGATGGTCTGGGTCCAGACGGGCTTCGCGATGGTGGTCCTCTCGGCCGCCATCAAGGCGATCCCGGACGAGGTCACCGAGGCCGCCCGGCTGGACGGCGCGGGCGGGGTGCGGCTGTTCTGGTACGTGACGGTGCCGATGATCCGCACCACGGTGGTGGTGGTGCTCACCACCGTCATGATCACCACGCTGAAGGCCTTCGACATCGTCCGCACCATGACCGGCGGCAACTTCGGCACCCAGGTGCTGGCCAACGAGATGTACTCGCAGTCCTTCGTGCAGTTCAACACCGGGCGGGGCAGCGCCCTCGCGGTGATCCTCTTCCTCGCGGTGCTGCCGCTGGTGGCCTACAACATCGTCCAGCTGCGGAAGGAGCGTGGGGTCCGATGAGCGTGCTCGATCCGGTGCGCGGGCGCGGCCCGTCGGGCGGGCGTCGCGGGACGGGAGCCGGCCGGCCGCTGGCCGGGCGCCGCGGCCCGGTCCGCCAGGCCTTCGGCTCCCCGCTCGCCTCGGTCTTCGTGATCGCGGTGACGGTGCTCTGGACCATCCCCACCCTCGGCCTGCTGGTCACGTCGCTGCGCCCCAAGCAGGACGTCACCGCGAACGGCTGGTGGAACGCGTTCCTCCACCCGGACCTCGGCCTCTCCAACTACCACACGGTGCTGTTCGAGGGCGGCTCCGGCGTCTCCACCGGTCTGATGCCGTTCCTGGTGAACTCGCTGGCGATCAGCATCCCGGCGACGCTCTTCCCGCTGGTGCTGGCGGCGATGGCCGCGTACGGGCTGGCCTGGGTGCGGTTCCGGGGCAGCGACACGGTGTTCTTCGTGGTCTTCGCGCTCCAGGTGGTGCCGATCCAGATGGCGCTGATCCCGCTGCTGCGGCTGTTCTCCGGCGGCGCGCACCTGGGCCCGCTGACACTGATCCCGGCGGTGGACCTCAAGGGCACGTACGCGCCCGTCTGGCTGGCGCACACCATGTTCGCGCTTGGCGATCTTCCTGCTGCACAACTTCATCGCCCAGCTGCCGCGCGACCTGATGGAGGCGGCGGTGGTGGACGGCGCCTCGCACTTCAAGATCTTCCGGTCGATCGTGCTGCCGCTCTGCGCGCCGGCGCTGGCCTCGTTCGCGATCTTCCAGTTCCTCTGGGTCTGGAACGACCTGCTGGTGGCACTGACCTTCGCCGGCGGGACCCCCGAGGTGGCGCCGATGACGGTCCGGCTGGCGCAGCTCTCCGGCTCCTTCGGCGGCCGCTGGGAGCTCCTCACGGCCGGGGCGTTCCTGTCGATCGTGATCCCCCTGGTGGTCTTCTTCAGCCTCCAGCGGTACTTCGTCCGCGGTCTGCTGGCCGGATCCGTCAAGGGGTGACCCGGCCCGGCCGGCGACTGTGGCGGTTCCGCGGACACGCTTGCCGCGCAACCGGTACACCGGTGGGGGCAGTTGGCCGAAACTGGCACAGGGGGCGGTCATGGCAGGTGCAGGCAGGCCCGCGGGCACACGTCCGGGTGCACGTCCGGGCCTCCGGGCGGGTGCGGGCAGGGGCCCGGGCGCCCGGTGGCGGAGGAGGATCGCGGGCCTGCCGGCGGTCCTGAGCACGGCGGCGGCGCTGGCCGCCGGCCCGGGGGCCGCTCCGGCACAGGCCGCCACGGCGACCCTGGGCTCCACGGCGGTCGGCCCGTCCACCGACTCGGACGACTCCAACCACCTGAACGCCTCCCGGTACGTCACCGGCGCGTCCACCGCCGGCGGCCTGAGCTTCTCGATCTACGCGACGTACACCGCGGAGGACACCCCGACGCCCCCCCGCGGCCGGCGCCGGCCCGGGCGGTGAGGGCCCGATCCTGCTGGTCACCAGCCAGGCCAACCCGTACACCCGCTACCTCGCCGAGATCCTCAAGGCCGAGGGCCTCAACTCCTACCGCGCGGTGGACATCTCGACCGTGACCGGATCCCTGCTCGCCTCCTACGACGTGGTGCTGCTCGGCGAGATGCCGCTCACCGCCGCCCAGGCCGCGACGCTCACCACCTGGACCAACGGGGGCGGCCGGCTGGTCGCGATGCGCCCGGACCGGCAGCTCGCGCCGCTGTTCGGCCTCACCCCGGCCGCCGGCACCCGCGCGGACGCCTACCTCAAGGTGGACACCGGCGCTGCCCCCGGCACCGGGATCACCGGTGACACGATGGGCTACCACGGCCCCGCCGACCTCTACACCCTCAACGGCGCCACCGCCGTCGCCACCCTCTACAGCGACGCCACCACCGCCACCGCCAACCCGGCCGTCACCCTCCGCACGGCCGGCAGCGGCCGGGTCGCCGCGTTCAGCTACGACCTCGCCAGGTCCGTGGTGCAGACCCGGCAGGGCAACATCGCCTGGGCCGGCCAGCAGCGCGACGGCACCGACGGCTACGAGGCCGCCGAGATGTTTTTCGGCACCGGCGGCCAGCCGGACTGGAACAACCTCGACAAGGCGCTGATCCCGATCGCCGACGAGCAGCAGCGGCTGCTGGCCAACCTGATCACCCTCGTCGACTCCGCCAACAAGCCGCTGCCCCGCTTCTGGTACTTCCCGCGGGACGTGAAGGCCGTGGTGGTGATGACCGGCGACGACCACGGGGTCGGTGGCACCGCCGGCCGCTGGGACGGCTACATCGCCCAGAGCCCGCCCGGCTGCTCCGTCGCCAACTGGGAGTGCGTGCGCGGCTCCTCGTACATCTACACCGACGACCCGCTCACCCCGGCGCAGGCCCGGGCCTACACCGACCAGGGCTTCGAGGTGGGCGTCCACGTCACCACCAACTGCCGTCCGTGGGGCACCACCGCGGCCCTGCAGGGCTTCTACAGTGACCAGTTGTCCAACTGGCGGGCCAAGTACACGTCGCTTCCGGCGCCTTCGAGCAGCCGCACGCACTGCGTGGAGTGGGACGACTGGTCCACCCGGGCGAAGACCAAGCCGGCCAACGGCATCCGGCTGGACACCGACTACTATTTCTACCCGTCCAACTTCACCAGGGACCGGCCCGGCTACTTCAACGGCACCGGCCAGATCATGCGGTTCGCGGACGCCGACGGCAGCGTGATCGACGAGTACCAGGCCACCACCCAGCTGACCGACGAGTCCGGCCAGTCCCACCCGGGCACCGTCACCACGCTGCTCGACGCCGCCTACGGCTCCAAGGGCTACTACGCGGCGCTGACCGCCAACATCCACACCGACTTCGCCGCCTCCTCCGCCTCGGACGCGATCATCGCCGCGCCGGCGCCGCGGTCAACAACATGAACTACTCGACCGGCCCGACGGGCTCGGGCGCCTACAGCAACGCGGTGGTGCCCTTCGGCAGCTGGCCGGCGGACTTCGGGCCGGCGGTGAAGGGCTCGCTGGCGTACTCGCTGTACGGCTCCTACTGAGCCGCTGACCTGGCCTCATGTTCGGTGCAGGGCCTGGGGGCGCCTTTGTCACAGCCCCGTGACAGAGGTGCCCCCAGCGTTTTTGAACCTGTTCAGAATGGTCTACAGTCTGCTGCAGTAGCGGCGCTCCGGGCGCCTGCCGCGGACTGCCCCCAGGGCGGCTTCCGCATGCCCACCGACCTCTGAGGGGGAACGCGTGTCAGGTCTTTCCACGCCCGCACCGGGGGACGGGCCGTCCGATCCCGGCGCGTCCGGTGCGGGTGCCTCTGGTCCCGGCGCCTCCGGTGCGGGTGCCTCCGACGCGAGTGCGAGTGCGCGTGCGGGTGCGTCCGGTGCTGGTGCGTCCGGTGCTGGCGCCGGTGCTGGTGCTGGTGCGTACGGGGCGGGTGTCTCCGGTTCTGACGGGCCTGGTTCCGGCGGGGCCGGAGCCGTTCCCGGCCCGTTCGGGCCCGGTGCGCCCGGCGCTCCGGGCGGCGGCCAGGCGGCCTTCGACGCGTACCGCGGACCGGCCGGTCCCGCCAACCCGTACCGCGCGCCGGCCGCCGGCGCGGCGCCGCAGCCCAACGGGTGGCTGCGTCCCAGCGACCCGGGCGCCAAGGCCCCGGCCCCGCCGCGGGCACTGCTCGCCGCGGTGCTGACCGGCCTGCTGACAGCCTGGCTGATGGGCAGCGGCCTCGGCGTCAACCTGCTGGTCTGCGGCACGGTCGCCGCCGCCGGCGCAGGCCTCTCCGCCTGGTCGGCCGGTCGGCGAATACGCCCCTGGACGGTGGCGTGGAGCGTGCTCGCCCTGGCCCTGCTCGTGGTGCCCGCACTCTTCGACGCGGGCTGGCCGACGGTGCTCTCCACGGTCTGCGCGCTGGCCCTGGCCTCGCTCGCCCTGCACGGCGGCCGCCGCTGGGCGGGCGTGCTGCTGGCTCTGCCCGGCATCCTCTGGCAGCTCGTGCCCGGCCTTCGCTGGGCCCGGGACGGCCTGCGCGGCCTCGCCCTGCCCGGCCGCGGCAAGGTGGTTCCGGTGCTGCGCGCCGTCGTGGTGGCCGTCGTGCTGCTGACCGTCTTCGGCTGGCTGTTCGCCAGCGCCGACGCGGCCATGGCGGATGTCCTGGGGAACCTCAGCCCCAGCCTCGACCTCGGTGAACTCCCGCTGCGCTTCCTGCTCTTCGTCCTCGGTCTGGTCACCGCGCTCGGCTTCGCCCACATCGCGGCCGGCCCGCGCCGCTGGGACCGCACGGTGATCCGTCCGGGCCGCGAGCGCGGCCGGCTGGAGTGGGTGCTGCCGCTGGCCGCGCTCAACCTGATGTTCGGCGCCTTCGCGCTGGTCCAGGCCGTGGTGGTGCTCGGCGGCCGGGACTCGATCATGGAGAACACCGGGATGAGCCGCTCCGAGTACGCCCGGCAGGGCTTCTGGCAGCTGATGGCCGTCACCGTGCTGACCCTGGTCGTGGTCGCCGTCGCCAAGCGCTGGGCGCCGCGCAGCTCGGAGTCGGACCGCCGGCTGGCCCGGATCCTGCTCGGCGCGCTCAGCCTGCTCACCCTGGTCGTGGTCGCCTCGGCGCTCGGCCGGATGTGGTTCTACGTCGACGCCTCCGGGCTGACCAGGCTGCGGCTCTGGGTGCTGGTGGTCGAGGTCTGGCTGGGCGTCGTGTTCGTGCTGCTGATCACGGCCGGGCTGGTCCGCTCCGCCGCCTGGCTGCCGCGCGCCGTGGTGCTCAGCGGCGCGCTGACCGCCGCCGTCTACGGGTTGATGGGGCCGGACGCCATCGTCGCCGAGCAGAACGTGGCCCGCTTCGAGCGCACCGGGCAGATCGACCTGCGCAACGTCCGCGACCTCTCGCTCGACGCCGTCCCGGCCCTCGACCGGCTGCCCGCGAAGCACCGGACCTGCGCCCTGGAGAAGCAGTGGTTCGACCTTCCCGACGAGGCCTCGCCCTGGTACGCCACCAGCCTCGCCGAGTCGCGCTCCCGCGGGATCCTGCTGGACCACCCGCCGGTCGGTCCGGGGAACGCCGCCTCGGACGCCTGCAAGGCGGTGGGCCTGCAGCGCGGGTTCTTCGGCGAGTACTGATTCCGCGGGTTCAGCGGCGAGTACTGATCCGGCGGGTTCTTCGGCGAGTACTGATGTCGGGCGCCGGCACTTCGCCGTCGCCGCGGAAACGACCGGGCCGGCCGGGAGCGATGCTGCTCCCGGCCGGCCCTCGCGGTGAGGCCTCCACGGCCCGACCTCGGTACGGCGTCCGACTCGCTGCCCGGCCTGGCGCCCGGCCTGGCCCCGGCGTGGCGCCCGGCCTCGGTGCACGGCCTCGGGGCCTCGGTGCACGGACTGACCTCGGTGCGGTGCCCGGCCTCAGTGCAGCGCGACACCTGCGGCGTCCGACGGCAGGTCGGAAGCCTTGGCCTTGATCACGAACACGGCCGACAGCAGGGCGACACCCGCGAGCGCCGCACCCACGATGAAGGCGTGCGAGATGCCGTACGCCAGCATCTGGTTACCGGCCTCCGCCAGCTGTTCCTTGGTCGGCACGACGTTCTTCGGGGCCGCGGCCATCAGCTCGGCCTTCTTGTCGTCGAAGGACCGGGCGAACACGGTGGTCAGGATCGACAGGCCCAGCGAACCGCCGATCTGCTGCATCGAGTTGAGCAGTCCGGAGGCGGCGCCGGTGTCACGGGTGGAGACGCCCGCGACGGCGAGCAGCATGACCGGGACGAAGATCAGACCCATGCCGAAGCCGAACATCACCGTGGGGCCGAGAATGCTGTCGACGTAGCCGCTGTCGGCGTTCATCCGGGTGAGCCAGCTGAGGCCGCCGGTGACCAGGACGGCGCCGGTGACCATGAAGGGCTTGGGGCCGTACTTCGCCTGGAGCGCCGAGGCGACCTGCGCCGCCACGATGATCGAGGCGCTGATCGGCAGGAAGGCGACGCCGGCCCGCAGCGGACTGTAGCCGAGCGGACCCTGCACGAACAGCGTGATGTAGAAGAAGATGCCGAACATGGCCGCGGCCAGGCAGAGCATCATCACCAGGCCGCCGGTGCGGTTCCGGTCGAGGAACAGGTGCAGCGGGGTGATCGGCTGGGCGGTCCTGCGCTCGATCACGATGAACGCGAACAGCAGCAGCGCGCCCGCCGCGAACGAGCCCAGCGTCACGGAGTCCGTCCAGCCGTCCGAGGCGGCCCGGATGAACCCGTAGACCAGGCCGATCAGGCCCAGCGTCGAGGTGAGCGCCCCGGGAAGGTCGAAGCGGCCCTCCTGGCGCTCCGACTCGGCGATGTAGCGCGGGGCGGCGAACGCGATCAGGACCGCGATCGGCACGTTGACGAAGAAGACCCAGCGCCAGTCCAGGTATTCCGTGAGCAGGCCGCCGGCCAGCAGGCCGATCGCGGCACCCGACCCGGCCACCGCGGAGAAGACGCCGAACGCCCTGTTGCGTTCCGGCCCCTCCTCGAAGTTGGTCGCGATCAGGGCGAAGGCCGTCGGCGAACAGATCGCGCCGCCGATGCCCTGCAGGGCGCGGGCGGCGAGCAGCATCCCGCCGTCCTGCGCGAAGCCGCCCAGCAGCGAGGCCAGGCCGAACAGCAGTGTGCCGGCGATGAACACCCGGCGGCGGCCGAGGATGTCGCCCGCGCGACCGCCGAGCAGCAGCAGGCCGCCGAAGGTCAGGGTGTAGGCGTTGATCACCCACGACAGGTTGGTGGTGGAGAAGTGCAGCGCGTCCCGGATCTGCGGCAACGCGATGTTCACGATCGTGGCGTCGAGCACCACCATGAGCTGCGTGGCCGCGATGACGGCCAGGGTGATGCCCTTGTGCCGGCCCTGGTCACCTTGCGATGGTGTGCTCTTGCTGAGTGTGTCGGAGATAGCCAAGTTGATGCCCCCTGCTGGCTATTGCTTCGTATGCTGTGGACCCTGGGTCCGGCACAGCCCTACGGCGTCCCGCTGGCTATGAAGGAACGGGATCGTTCACTAATGTGGACGATATCCTGGGCGAGATTGTGAACGCAAGCGTTCCCTAAGGTTGGTGACGATGGATCAGTTGGTGCGACGCCAGGCGGTGAGCGCGGCGGCCGGCCGGGCCGTGGAGCGGACTGCGGGGCGTTCGGGAGAACGCCCGGTCGCCCCCGAACCGACACCTGTCGCCCCGGCGGTTGCGCTCGCGGCGCTCTGTCCGGTCAAGGCGGCCGCCGAGGTCCTCTCCCGGCCGGCGCGCCGCCGGGGGAAGGAACTTGAGCAGGCCATCTTCGAGGCCACGCTCGATCAGCTCACCTCCGGCGGATTCGCGCGGCTGACGATGGAAGGCGTCGCCGGTGCCGCGCGGACCGGGAAGGCCGCGCTGTACCGGCGTTGGGCATCCAAGGTCGAACTGGTCATCGACGCCCTGGACTCCACTCTGCCACGCCCTTCGGACACCCCGGACCTCGGGTCCGCCCGTAGTGAACTCCTGCTGCTCATCGAGGGTTTCACCGCGGCGATGGGCTCCCGGGCGGGCGCCGCGATGCACGCGCTGATGTCCGAGCTGGACCACGAGCAGGCCGAGCTGTTCAAGGACTTCATCACGCGGAGGGTGATCGAACCGACCAAGGGCACCATTCTGGACATCCTCCGCCGGGGCGCCGGGCGCGGCGACGTCCGGCCCGGCGCGGCCACCTCGCTCGTGGCCGACGTGGCCCCGGCGATGCTGATGTACCGGGTGAAGGTCTGCGGGCGTGAGATCGGGGCGGACTTCGCGGCCGAGCTGGTTGACGAGGTGATGATGCCGCTGATCCGCGCGTGAGGGTTCTGGGGGCGGGGAGCCGGGGGCCGGGGCCTGAGGTCTGAGGTCTGAGGGGCTGACGGGCCGAGGGGGCCGAGGGGGCTGAGGGCCCAGGGGGTCCTGGCGGCCTTGCGTGCCCGCGAGGCTTGAGGGCCGGGGGCCTGGGTGCCCCGGGATCCCGCGTGCCCCGGAGCGGGGGCCGGGGTGTGAGGCTCTGGGCGGCGGCGTCGCCGTCGGGTCCTGGGCTGCGGGGGCCTGGAGCACGGGGCGGGACGGCTGGGACGGGATGGTCGGGGCGGCACCGGGCGGGGCTTAGGCTGGAGGTTGCCCCACTCGAAGGACACCGCGATGCCCATCGTTCCGCCGACGCACTCCGTCGAGCGCTCGCTCCGCCGGGCCGGCGCCAAGATCGTCGTCGGTCTCGACGAGGTCGGGCGCGGCGCCTGGGCCGGCCCGGTCACCGTGGGTGCCGCCGTCACCGGCCTGCGCAAGCCGCCGGAGGGTCTGACCGACTCCAAGCTGCTCACCGAGCTGCGCCGTGAGGCGCTCGCCCCGGTGCTCGCCGACTGGGTGGCCGCGTACGCGCTCGGTCATGCCACGGCTCTGGAGTGCGACGAGCTCGGGATGACCGCCGCCCTCCGGCTGGCCGCCGTCCGCGCGCTGGAGGCACTGCCGGTGGAGCCGGACGCGGTGATACTCGACGGCAAGCACGACTACCTGGGCGGCCCCTGGCGGGTGCGCACGGTGATCAAGGGAGACCAGTCCTGCATCTGCGTCTCGGCCGCCTCGGTGCTCGCCAAGGTGCACCGCGACGGCATGATGGCCGAACTCGGCGAGGCGCACCCGGAGTACGGCTTCGCCGACAACGCCGGCTACCCGTCGCCGGTCCACCGTGCCGCGCTGGAGGAGTTCGGTCCGACCGAACAGCACCGGCTCTCCTGGGCGTACATGGACGGCCTGCCCCAGTGGCGTCATCTGAAGCGGAACAGGGTCGGCGTGGGTGCGGGCGGAGCGGGTTCGGGCGGATCGGCCGACGAACAGTTGATGCTCGGTTTCTGACGTTCCGTCGGGAATTGCCGGGGTGGGGGCGGGCGGTTCGTGGTGCCCAATAGGTGGGGTGCCCGTGCGCGCCCGACCGGCATTTGATAGATATCCGGGTATGCCTGTCTTCCCCGAGGAGC
The DNA here is from genome assembly GCF_002953255.1 of Streptomyces sp. CB01881. Lineage (GTDB taxonomy): Bacteria > Actinomycetota > Actinomycetes > Streptomycetales > Streptomycetaceae > Kitasatospora. The sequence goes on along the minus strand of NZ_CP026498.1, from coordinate 5,150,871 downwards.
CGGAGATTCACAAGAGCCTCCCGGGCCCCGGCGTTCCCTTCCCCCGTGAGTCGGACGCACAAGCCCTTCCCACACCTGCCGTTGGCAGCTCGACCACTACCGCACCGTCGGCCGCCGCTGCCGCACCGTCGGCCGCCACTACCGCACCGTCGGTCGTCGCACCGGTTCCGGTGCCGGGCCCGCGTTCCGCACCTCCGCGGCCGGCGCCGGCGCGCGCCGACCGTCCGGGGCCGCCGCGTACGGCCCGGATCCCCAAGCCCGGCCCGCGCCGCCCGGCGCCCGCCGCACCGCAGCCCGCGGTCCAGCTGGTCGCCGCCACCACGGCACAGGCCCTGGACCGCGCGGACGAGGCGGTCGACCAACTGCTGGACGCCGGGCGCAAGCCGGGCGACATCCTGGTGCTGACGGTCGGCGAGGCGCACCCCTGGCAGCAGCACGAGCTCTCCTTCGGTGAGGAGCGCTACTGGGCGCAACTCGCCGAGGGCGGGGACGTGTTCTACGCCGACGCCGCGCTGACCCGTCCGGCCCGCCGCGAGGTGGTCGTGCTGGTCGTCAACGGCGGTACGGCCGGCCGCGCCGCCGAGGCCTACACCAAGGCGCTCGGCCACACGGCCGCGCTCCTGGTGGTCTGCGGCGACGCCGGTCCCGCAGCCGCAGCCGCAGCCGCAGCCGGCCCGACCAGCGGGCGCCTGCCCGCCTGACACCCCTGGACCGTCCGGGCCCGATGCCGCCGAGGCGCCGGGCCCGGTTCGCGTTGTGCGGCCCGCGCCGGGTGGCCGTGCAGGGTGCCTGTGCAGGGTTCGCGTACAGGCGCCCGGGGTGCTGGAGCGCGGGGTGTGCGGCGCGGTGGCCGTGAAGGGTCGGCCGTTGCGCGGGGTGGTGCGTGGGAGTAGGTGATCCCCGGAGGTCCGAGTCCTGCTCCCGGCGCACCGTGTCCCGCGTTCGGTGGTGCTCCGTGCCATGTCGCCGGTGCGGGTCGCGTCAGCGGGTACCGGTGCGCCGGGCCGGCTCGATGGCCGTGACGCGGGCCGGAGTCCACGGGAGCTCGGACGCCCGGGGGCGCTGCGACCGGTCGCCACGCTGGCTCCGCTCCGCCGGGGGGAGCCGGGCCGACCGGGGCGGCAGCTCCGTCACGGTGTGGACCGGCCCGTCCGCCCAGGAGCCCGCGTTCGGGTTGCGTCCGCCGCGCTCGTCGCCGAGGACCTGCCAGCCCGCCGGGGTCAGCGCGATGTACGAACCGCAGCGCAGCCCGTGCAGCACGGCCGCATCCTGCAGGGCCCACATCCAGGCGCCGTCCTGCTCCGTCCAGCCGGCCGCACCCTCGCGGCAGCGCAGCAGCACGGCCGTCCGGGTCGGGGCGGCCTGTCGCAGGTCGTGCGGGGTGACCTGGCGCAGGTGCGAAAGGATCGCGTTGCGGTGCTGCCAGCCGTCGGTGTCGTGGGGCCAGGGTGCGAACGAGGCGGAGGCGGTCAGCCGGTGCGACGCGTCCACCACGCCGACCACGACCGTGCCCGGCTGGGGCAGGTGGCGCTGGTGCAGCTCCAGGACGAACTCGCGCGGATCGCGCAGCAACGGGACCCCCGCGGCCGTCCACGCCTCCAGATCGAGCACCCGTCTGGGCGACGAACTCCGGGCGAGGGGATACTGACCTCGGCCGATACCGTTGATCACGATCCTCCTTCCCGACCCACGGGCGCGCGGGTACCTGCGTACGCCGAAGGCCTGGTCCATCGGACCGGCTTCCGGGTACGGTCCGATTCTCAGGGCAGATGGGGCGGAGCGGCAACGATGAAATGATGAACGGCGCCCGAAAGCCAACGTTCTGCCAGATATATTCCACCGCCGTGCGGGCGTCAGTCAGGCGGCGCCAGATCGTGATCCGGGGCGCCCGAAGGCCTCCGTGGAGCATCCTGAGCAACATCCGCCCCTCCTTCCCCGATCGGTGCGGCATGCGGTCGCGGTTGTTCCGGCGATCACCTCCGTTACTCCATTCGAGTGATGGCTGCTGTCGGGCCTTCCAGGTCCTCCGCTCTGAACCGACCCGCCGTCCTCCACCGGCCCTCCCGCTCCGAGCCGGTCCTCCCGTTGTGTCGGCCCTCCGCCTCTGCGGCCCGGTGCCTCAGCCCTGCACGGCCAGTACGAGGGGCAGGACCGCGCTCGCCCCGGCCTTGCGCAGCAGCCGGGCGGCGACGGTGACCGTCCACCCGGAGTCGACCAGGTCGTCCACCAACAGCACCGGCCCGCCCGCCCCGGCCACCGCGGCCGCCACCTCCGGCGGCAGGACGAGAGCGCCAGCCAGCGAGTGCAGCCGCTGGGCGCTGTTGCTGCGCGCACCGTGCGGGGGCTGTCCGGTCGCGTACTCGATCCGCCCGAGCAGCGGCAGCCGACCGATCTCGGCGATCCGGGCGCTGAGGCTGCCGACCAGTTGTGGCCTGCCGGACGAGGCCATGGTCACCACACCGACCGGCCGCTCCAGCCGGGCGCCCTCGGTGGTCGCGGGCCCGGCCCAGCCGCCAGGGCCGCGTGCCCAGTCGGCCAGCACCGCGACCAGGGCGTCCACCGCCTCGCCGGGGACGGGAACGTCGGGTGCCTGGTCGGCGAGCAGGGTGCGCAGCCGGTTGCCCCAGCCGATGTCGGACAGCCGGCCGAGGGCCCGGCCGGACTCGGCCTGCTCGCCCGCCGGGATGCGGCCCTTGAGCGGCACGCCCAGCGCGTCCATGCCGGTGGGCCAGAGCCGGCGTGGCTCGAAGCTCACCCCGGGCCGGCCGAGCGCGGCCCGGGCCGCGTCCATCGCCTCGGCGGACACCTCGGGAGTGTGCAGCGGCCCGGCGCAGTTGTCGCAGCGGCCGCACGGCACGGCCTGCTCGTCGTCGAGCTGCCGCCGCAGGAACTCCATCCGGCATCCGGTGCCCGACGCGTACTCGCGCATGGCCCGCTGCTCGGCCTCGCGGGAGGCCGCGACCTTGGCGTACCGGGCGGTGTCGTACTGCCAGCTCTGCCCGGTGGCAGTCCAGCCGCCCTTGACCCGCCGCACCGCGCCGTCCACGTCGAGGACCTTGAGCATGGTCTCCAGCCGGGCGCGGCGAAGGTCCACCCGGGGCTCGAGGGCGGCGGTGGAGAGCGGCCGCCCGGCCTCGGTGAGCGCGTTGATGGTGCGGCGCACCTGCTCCTCCGGCGGGAAGGCCAGCGAGGCGAAGTAGCGCCAGATCGCCTCGTCCTCGCGCCCGGGCAGCAGCAGCACCTCGGCCCGGTCGACGCCGCGGCCGGCCCGGCCCACCTGCTGGTAGTAGGCGATGGGCGAGCTCGGCGAGCCCAGGTGGACCACGAAGCCGAGGTCGGGCTTGTCGAAGCCCATGCCGAGCGCGGAGGTGGCGACCAGGGCCTTGACCCGGTTGGCCAGCAGGTCCGCCTCGGCGGTCCGGCGCTCGGCGTCCTCGGTGCGGCCCGAGTACGAGGCCACCGCGAAGCCCCGCTCGCGCAGGAAGGCCGTGACCTCGTCGGCGGCGGCGACCGTCAGGGTGTAGACGATGCCGGAGCCGGGCAGCCGGTCGAGGTGGTCGGCCAGCCAGGCCAGGCGGTGCGCCGGATCGGGCAGGGCGAGCACGCCGAGGGTGAGGCTCTCACGGTCGAGCGGCCCGCGCAGCACCAGGGCGTGCGCGTCGGTGGTGCCGGTGCCCAGCTGCTCGGCGACGTCGGCGGTGACCCGGGCGTTGGCCGTGGCGGTGGTGGCCAGCACCGGGACGCCCGGCGAGAGGTCGGCGAGCATGGTGCGAAGCCGCCGGTAGTCGGGGCGGAAGTCGTGGCCCCAGTCGGAGATGCAGTGGGCCTCGTCGACCACCAGGAGGCCGGTGGAGGCGGCGAGCTTGGGCAGCACCTGGTCGCGGAAGTCGGGGTTGTTCAGCCGCTCGGGGCTGACCAGCAGGATGTCCACGGCCCCGGCCGCGACCTCGGCCTGGATCGCGTCCCACTCGTCGGTGTTGGCCGAGTTGATGGTGCGGGCGTGGATGCCGGCCCTGGCCGCCGACTCCACCTGGTTGCGCATCAGGGCGAGCAGGGGGGAGACGATCACCGTCGGCCCGGCGCCGCGGGCGCGCAGCAGGGCGGTGGCGATGAAGTAGACCGCGGACTTGCCCCAGCCGGTGCGCTGCACCACGAGGGCCCGCCGGTGGTCGACGACCAGGGCCTCGATGGCCGTCCACTGGTCGTCGCGGAGCGTGGCGGCGGGCCCGGCGAGCTCGCGCAGGACGGCCTCGGCCCGCGCCCGGACCTCGGCACGGTCGGCGGCCGTGGCGCTGCCGGGGGCGGTGCCCGCCGTGCCGGTGCCGGCCGTGGTGGTGTCGTCGGTGGCGCTGGTGTGGGTCTGCGGCTGCTGCATGCCGTCCATGTAACCCCGAGGTGCCGACAAAGGGCGAACGGCGGCCGGGCACGGGCGGGTGGAGTCCGGGTGCATTTCATCCGCTCTTCCGCTGAACGGCCGTCAAATATCCCTCGGGAGAGTGGTCCTGGCCGCCCCGAACGGGGGACGTTTTATCCACAGGCGGGGTTTATCCACAGGAAAAAAGAAGAATCCGGAGGCGTTCGCGAATTGCGGCAATCTTCCGGCCATGAACAACGAACGCATCACGCTTCCCTTCGGCCATTCCTCGGGATCCCGGCCGGTCACCATGCGGGGCCCGGCCGACATGGCCGAGCTGCTGCCCTACCTGCTCGGCTTCTTCCCCGACGACAGCATCGTCGCCGTCGGTCTCCAGGGGCCGGAGCTCCACCAGGGCGGGGTGATCCGGCTGGACATCCCGGAGTCGCCGGCGCAGTGGGCGGCCGCCGCCGACGAGACGGCCGCCCTGCTCGTCGGCTTGTCCGAGCAGCGGGACCGCCGCCCGGCCCAGGTGCTCCTCTACCTCTGCCAGGACCCCGTCGGCGAGCACGGCCCGCCCGTGCTCGACGGGCTCGGACCGCTCGCCGCGGAGCTGCGGGCGGCCTTCGAGAGCAGGGGAGTACCGGTGAAGGAGTCGCTCTGCGTCTCCGCCGGGCGCTGGTGGTCCTTCCTCTGCCGCCGCGAGGGGTGCTGCGATCCGGCGGGTCATCCGATCCGGCACGCGCCCGGCCCCGGAGCGGCGGCGGTGGCGGCCACCTTCGCCGGTCTCGCGCCGCGCGGCAGCCGCAAGGCGATCGTCGCCGGGCTGGCGCCGATCGGCCCGCCCGGTGCTGACGCGCAGCGCCTGGCGCTCGCCCGGGCCACGGACGGCAGGGGAGCCGGGCTCGGGCCGGTGCTCTCCCTGGAACAGGGCACCGAGCTGCTCGACCGGGCCGTCGCCGAGTTCATGGCCGGCGCCCGCGAGCTCGACGAACACCGGACGGCACAGCTGCTCGTCGCGCTCCAGGACCGGCGCACCCGGGACCGCGCCGCCGAGTACGCCCGGCCCGCCGAGCTCGCCCCCGCCCAGCGGCTCTGGCGCTTCCTTGCCCGGCGCTGCGTGCCGCCCTACACGGGCTACGCCCCGCCCCCGCTCACCCTGCTGGCCTGGGTGTCCTGGGTCGCGGGGGACAGCGCGACGGCCCGGGTCGTGCTCGCCCACGCGCTGCGCCTCAACCCCTCCTACCTGCTGGCCCAGCTGCTCTACGAGTCGCTGAACGGCGGTCTCTCCCCGGACTCGCTGCTGGCGAGGGCGGATGCCGAGCGGCGTCGCCGTACCGGGGCGGCGGAGGAGGCGGCAGCCCGCCGGGTGCCCGGGGCGGCTCGCGGTGCGGAGCACGAGCCCCGGGGCGGCCCGCCGGGCGAGCCGGATCGGGGCCAGGACCAGGGCCCGGACGAGGGCTCGGACCGAGGTCCGGGCCGGGGCCCCGACGAACCGCGCGATCCCGCCCCCTCGAAGTCCCGACGCCGGCGGGCCCGCCGAGGTCCGTCCGGGTCCGCTGCCTCCGCGGCCTCGGACACCGTGCCGTCGCACGGGTTGGTGGACCAGGCGGAGGGCCCGCCCGACGGCCCGGTCGCACAGCTGCGACAGCGGGCGGACCGCCCTGCCGGGTGCCGGCCGTCCGCGCAGCCGCGCGCCGCGCGCAAGCTGCGGCTGGGCCGCGCGTCGCCCTGGGCGCCCGCCGCACCGGCCGGTCCGATCGGCCGACGCGGCCGGTGCCGGGGCGTCCGGGGCCCGGCGATCGGATCGCGGCATGCGGAGTGACACCGTCGGCGGCGGGTTCCTCCTGCCGCGCCTGCCTGTCGACCGGGCGGGGCAACGGTCCCGCCCGGCCGGCGGAGGCCCGGAGAAGGCCACCGGCCGACTCCGCGCCGCCGTCCGCTCCGCGCTGGTGCACGGAGATCCGCGGCGTGCCGGCAGGCCACGACCGGGCCGGTCACGTCCCGGCCGGCTACGCCTCGCCGTGGGCCATCGCGAGCAGGCGGTCGAGCACCTTGCCGCCGCTCACCCGCAGGCCGTCGTGCTCCCATTCGTTGGTGATCCACGTCCGCAGGCCGCGCACGGCGAGGGCGGTCGCCAGCGAGTCGGCGGTGTCGACGTACATGTCGTCGTGGTAGACCGCCGCGACCACCGGCACCTCGTTGGCGGCCAGCCGCGCCGGGTCGTACAGGTCGGCCCAGTCGGTGCGGGCGGCGAGCAACTCGGCGGTCTCCTTCAGCGGCCGCAGCGCCGGGTCGGTGTCGAACATCCAGGGGTAGATCATCTCCCCGGTGAACAGCACCGGCGCCCCGGACTCCAGCGAAGCCAGGGCGTCGAACTCCGGGAACTCCTTGCGGACGCGCTCGGCCGACCACGCGGTCCCGGCCGGGTCGACCGACCGCTGCCCGTAGATCGACTCGTGCAGCACGGCGTACAGCGGCCCCTCGGCGAAGGAGAGCTTGGCCTGCACGCCGGCCAGGAACGTGTCGGACAGCTCGGGCCCGGCCGTCCCCTCCACCCATGCCTCCTCCAGGAGGTAGTGCAGGCTGCCGGAGCCGCTGCCGCCGCCCAGCATCATCCCGAGGGCCTGGAACGCCTGGACGGTGAGGAGCCCGCCACCGGGCAGCGTCGCGGGCGAGGCGGCCAGGTGCGCGGCGATCCGCCGCACCGCCTCGACGTCCTGCGGGAAGCGGGCGTAGTGCCCCTCGTTCTTGCCGACGACCCGGGGGTACGCGGCCCGGTAGACGTCGTCGGCCGAGCTGTGCAGGCCGGCCAGGCCACCGGTGACGAACGCCTCGTGCAGGCCTTCGGGTGCGATCGAGAGGTAGGTGAGGGTGCAGAAGCCGCCGAAGCTCTGCCCGAGCACGCTCCAGCGCCGGTCGTCGCCGAGCAGCCGGCGGCGGATCAGCTCGGCGTCCCGCACGATCGAGTCGGCGCGGAAGTGCGCCAGGTAGTCCGCCTGCTGCCGGGCGCCGCCGCGCCGGGCGAGGGTCTGCCGGTTCGCGGGCGTGGACCGCCCGGTGCCGCGCTGGTCGAGCAGGAGCACCCGGTAGTCGTCGAGGGCGCGCTCGAGCCAGCCGTCGCGGCCGAGCGGGCGTCCGGCCTTGCCGCCGGGCCCGCCCTGGAGGAACAGCAGCCAGGGCAGGTCGTCCCTCTCGCGGCCCGGGGCCACCACCTCGCGGGCGTACACCTCGATCTGCTCGCCCTGCGGGGCAGCGTGGTCGAGGGGCAGCTGGAAGACGTGGTCGGTCGTGACGATCCCGGGCAGCCGGCTGGCGGTGGACATACAACTCCTCGGTATGTGCAGGTCACAGCGGTCGTGTCGCCGTCCACGGTGTTGCCGGTGCGGGCGCCGCGACCCCCGCACCGTATCCTGACGGCGTTCGGGCACCGGTTCGGTGGTTGCCGTCCTCGGCCACCCGCCTGCTGCGCCGTCCGCGGGCCGTGCACTGCGACCCCGGCGGTCGTGTCCGACCGGAACGACGCCCGAACGACGCCGTGGCAGCACCGGGACGACCACCCGGAACCACGGTCGGGAGCGCCGAACCGGCGCGCCGGGCGTTACCTGAGACCGGTCGGTGGCGTTCACCCCGGGAGCACTTCGCTCGGAAGGCCTCCGGGTCCGGAGACGGACCGAGCCGCGGCGGGCCCGGAGCCGGGTCCGTCAAAGCGCCGACGGCCGCCCGGGCGGGCCGGCATACGGAGGAAGCGGCGTGCCCCGTCGCCCGGACCGGCCGGTCCGGGGCACCAGCCGGTCCGGGGCGCCGGGCGGGACAGGGCGTCACCGGCACCGCCGGCCGCCGGACAAGACGACGCGCGGGCACCACGGGGTGCCCGGGGCGAGGCGGGGCCGGTACCGGAGCGGTGCCGCGCGCCGCATGGCACGACCCGGCGCCGGGTACGGCCAGGCACGGCACGCGCCGACGGGAAACCCCGTCGGCCAGGCACCACAGCACGCGATCGAGCATGCTCGCGGCCCACCGGCCTGACCGGCCACCGGACCGCCGAGGGGAGGAGAGTCCGGTGACCGCCATGAGGCCACCACAGGCGAGGCCGTCACAGGCCGTGCCGGCCGAGAGCGTGGCCGGCGCGCCGAGACCCGCCGGCCGTACCGACCAGGTCCCTGCGGGCGCGCCCGCCGGCCAGGCCCGGGCCTCGGCGCCACCGCGTCCGCAGCCCGCCGCCGTCCACCACTCGGTGCTCTGCGTCAACGCGCCCGCGATGGCAGCCTCCGGGCCGGACGGGCAGTTGCGCGGCCACGGTCTCCACGGTTTCTACCGCTCCGGCGTCCGGGTGCTGGCCCGGATGGAGCTGCGGATCGGCGGCATGGAGCCGCTGCCCCTCCAGGGGACGCTGACCACGGCGGCGCAGGCCCGTTTCCTCGGCGCGGTCCGGATCCCCGGCGACCCCGACCCCGACCCGGCGCTCACCGTCGAGCGGCTGCGGCACGCCGACGGCGTCGAGACCGTCACCGTCCGCAACACGGGCAGCCGGCCCGCCCGGCTGCCGCTGGAGATCGCGCTCGGCACGGACCTCGGCCCGGTCGGCGAGATCGCCGCCGGACACCGGTCGCCGGACCTGCCGGGCCAGGTGCAGTCCGCCGGGCTGCGCTGGGCGGGCCCCACCCACAGCGCCGTCGTCAGCGCCAAGCCGTCGCCGCACGCCGTCCTGGCCGGCGCCGGCGTACTGCGCTGGGACCTCGAAGTGCAGCCCGGCGCCCGTTGGTCGGTCGAGCTGCGCACCGAGCTGGAGAGCACCACCCCAGGCCCCCGGCCACCGGGCGGGCGCGGCACCGGGGTCCCGCTGCCCTGGGCGGAACCGGAGATCCGGAGCGACGACCCCCGGGTCGAGCTGCTGGTACCGCGATCCCTGGACGCCCTTGGGGGCCTGCTGTTCGCGGACCCGGACCGCCCGACCGACCTCTACCCGGCCTCCGGAGCGCCCTGGAGGTTCGGGCTCGCCCCGGCCGACGCGCTGTGGACGGCCCGGATGATCCTCCCGCTCGGCACCCGGCTGGCCGCCGGCACCCTCCGGGCGCTGGCCCGCCGTCAGCAGCTCGGCCCCGCCACCGGCCAGGCAGGAGCGGCGCAGGGGTCGGGCGGCCATGGCGGTCCGGGGCAGCCCGGCCGCCGCCCCGAAGGCCTGCTTCCCGGCGCCCTGCGGCACGGCGGGCCCGAGCTGCCGCCCGTCTGCACCGCCACCGAGGCGACGCTTCTCTTCATCACCGTGCTTGCCGAGGCCTGGCGCTGGGGCATGCCCCGGCAGGAGGTCGCCGAGCTGCTCCCGGCCGCCGAGCGCGCGCTCGGCGCCCTCCGTGACGGCCTGGTCGACGGCTTCGTCACCGACCTGAGCCGCCCGGTCGAGGACCGCGCCGCCCACCCCGTGGCGGCCCGGGCCGAGGTCCAGGCCCAGGCGCACCGGGCCGCCCTGCACGGCGCCGACCTCCTGGAGGCCTTCGGCCGTCCCGGCGCCGAGGAGTGGCACAGCTGGGCGGCCGCACTGCGAGGACGCTTCCGCGACCGGTTCTGGATCGACGACCTCTCCGGCGGGCGCCCGGCGGCCAGCCTCGGGCCGGGCGGCCAGCCACTGCCCGCGGTCGCCTCCTCCCTCGTCCACCTGCTCGACCCGGGGCTCTCCGCCGAGGGCGGGCGGCACGAGAGCCTGCTGGAGCGCGAGCAGACCAGGCTGCTCGCCCAGCGCCTGGCCGCGCCCGAGCTGGACAGCGGCTGGGGCCTGCGCACCCTCAGCGCCAAGTCGTCCCGGTTCAACCCGCTCGGCCACCGCAGCGGAGCGGTGCGCGTTCACGACACCGCCCTCGCGATCGCCGGGCTGGCCGAGGCCGGCCACGAGAACGAGGCCGGGGCGCTGCTGGAGGGCCTGCTCGGTGCAGCCGCCCACTTCGAGGGGCGGCTGCCGGAGATGTACGCGGGGGAGCAGCGAACGCCCGGTTGCCCGCCGGTGCCGCACCCGGCGGCCTGCCGCCCCGCGGCGGTCTCGGCGGCCGGCGCGGTGCACGCGGTGTTCGCACTCGCCGGGGTCCGTCCGGACGTCCCGGGCGGGCGGGTGCTGGTCCGCCCGGCCAGCACGGCGCCGCTCGGCGAGCTGCAGCTGACCGGCCTGCGCGTCGCGGGTGAGCCGTTCTCGGTCCGGGTGAGCCGGATCGGCGTGGCGATGGTCGAGGAGGCGTCCGCGGAGCTGCAACTGGTCGCCCGCTGACGCCACCGCCACCATGCGGGCGGCACCCGTGGCGGGCGGCTGCCAGGCCGGTCTCGGCCTGGCCCGCGGCCTGGCCCGTGCGGGCGGGGGCGGGTCCCGGCCGGGACCCGCCCCCGAGGCACCTCGGCCGGCCACCGGACCCGCCTCGGCCGGCTGCTGGGCCCGCCAGGTCCGGACCCGCCCCGGCCCGGGGCAGGTCCCGCGGTCCCGCCTGGTCCCGCCCCGGTCCACCCGGCGCGCGGTCACGGCACGGTCCGTGCACGGGCCTGTGCTTATCGTCAGAGAGACGACTATGATCGTCGCCATGTCGCGTTATGACCCGTCGGCCTTCCCCCCGTTCGCTGTCACGGTTGACCTGGTGGTGCTGACGGTGCGGGACCACGCGCTGTGTGCCTTGCTGGTCCGACGGGGCGAGCCCCCCTTCCAGGGCTACTGGGCGCTGCCCGGTGGCTTCGTCCGCCCGGACGAGGGCCTGGCCGAGGCGGCCTCCCGGGAGCTGGCCGAGGAGACCGGCCTGCGTGCCTACTCCGCCCCCGGTCACGACGCGGCGACCCCCGGCACGGCCGGCGCCCACCTGGAGCAGCTCGCGACCTACGGTCACCCGCAGCGTGACCCCCGGATGCGGGTGGTCAGCGTCGCGTACCTGGTCCTGGCCCCGGACCTGCCGACCCCGCGCGCCGGCGGCGACGCCAGCAGCGCCCGCTGGGCCCCCGTCACCGAACTGCTCGGAAAGAGCCCTGCGGACGAGGTCCCGCTCGCCTTCGACCACGGGCTGATCCTTGCCGACGGCGTCGAGCGCGCCCGTTCCAAGATCGAGTACTCCTCGCTGGCCACCGCCTTCTGCTCGCCGGAGTTCACTGTCGGCGAGCTGCGCCGCGTCTACGAGGCCGTGTGGGGCGTGGTGCTGGACCCCCGGAACTTCCATCGCAAGGTCACCGGCACCCCCGGCTTCCTGCTGCCCTCCGGCGGCACGACGACACGTCAGGGTGGCCGCCCGGCCCAGCTGTTCACCGCCGGCGGGGCAACCGTGCTCAACCCGCCGATGCTGCGCCCGGACTCCTGAGCGGGGCGGCGAGACGGTTCAGGGGGTCTTTCCCCCGTCGGCCGACGGCCCGTCGCAGGATCGGATTGTCCCCTGATCGGGTGAGGTGTGCGGCCCTCGGGCCCGCGCCGCTCCCGTAATGCCCGGAATCGCCATGGTGGCCCCCTAATGTGCTGCGCGGGGTCGCGCGGGCACGGCCCCGCGTCGCGCAGGGACGCAGGTCGGCCGAGGGCATGGGAGCAGCCAGCGATGATCCAGATCACCGGACTGACCAAGGTCTACCGCAGAGGCGGGCCGCCAGCGGTGCTCGATCTGACCTTCGACGCCCGCCCGGGAGTGGTGACGGCGTTGCTCGGCCCCGAGGACGCCGGCAAGTCCACCGCGCTGCGGCTGATGCTCGAACTCGAACGCGGCCGGGGTGTCACGCTCTTCGGCGGCCGCACCTACCGCCGACTGCGGCGCCCCGAGCGCGAGGTCGGCGTGCTGCTGCCCGGTCCGGGCGGAGCCGAGGGGGCCGTCGCGGGGCACCCAGGCCGAAAGGCGCACAGCCACCTGCGGATGCTGGCGGCGGCCGTCGGAGCCCCCGCCCGGCGGGCCGACGAGCTGCTGGAGCAGACCCGGCTCGCCCCCGTCGCCGGGCAGCGGCTGCGCACCTTCTCGCCCGGCATGCACCGTCGGCTGGCGCTCGCCACCGCCTTGCTCGGAGACCCGGGGACCCTTCTCCTCGACGCTCCCACCGAGGGCCTGTCGCCGCGCAACGTGGAGTGGTTCCACTCCTTCCTGCGCTCGTTCGGCGTGGCGGGCGGGACGGTCCTGGTGACCACCCGCACCCCGCAGGAGGCCGCCCAGCTCGCGGACCGGGTGATCACACTCGACCAGGGCCGGATGGTGGCCGACCAGCCGGTGACGGAGTTCCGCCGGACCCGGCTCAGCCCCGAGGTGGCGGTGCGCGGGCCGCAGATGGCCCGTCTCGCCGATCTCCTGGCCGGCCAGGGCGCGCAGGTGAGACGGGACGGCGGGGCGGGCCTCGCGGTGTCGGGGATCGGCCGTACCGAGATCGGTGAACTCGCCTACCAGCACGGCATCCTGCTGCACGAACTCGCCGACCGGGTGGTGGAGCAGCCCGCTCCCCGCGCCACGCTGCCCGTGGCCTCGGGCCGCTCCGGTCACCTCCACGTCCAGGGAGCGGACGGCCGGCCTCCGGCCGATTCCGTGCCCGACCGTCCGGCCAGGAGGCGGCCGGTGAAGGCCCGCCGGTCGGCCGACGAGCAGATGGCGGGTCAGGCGGCGGGTCAGGCGGCGGCCACCCGGGCGATGCGGCCGGCGACCGTGGACCCGGAGTCCGGGCCGGTGCCGGAACCGGAGCGGCGGGCCGGGCAGGCCCAGGTGCCCCAGCCCAGCGCCGAGACACCGGCCGGCCTCGCGCTCCCCGCCCTCGCACTGCCCGCCACCCCCGGCCCGGCCACCCCCGGCCCGGCCACCCCCGGCTCGGCCACCCCCGCCGGCAGCCCCGACAGCGCCTCCGCCGCGACCGCGCTGTCGGTGGTGGACCGGACGACCCGGACGACCCGGACCACCCCGCTCACCGGGCCCGAAACGCCAGGCCAGGACGACCTGGGCGACCTGGCCGACCTTCTGGAGCCGTCCCCGACCGTCGGGGTGGACCGTCTCTTCCGAGACGGCCTCAGCGGGCTGGTCCGGTCGGGCGGCAGCGGCCAGGCCGGCACCGATCCCCGCGACCGGTGCGAGGAGTCCGCTGCCGCAGGGGACCTGCTGACCGCCGACACCATCCGCCTCGGCCGCCTGGACCCGGCAACCGCCCCCGCCCGCACCTCCGCCCCCACGCGCACGCCCGACCCCACGCCCGAACCCACGTCCGAACACACCCCCACCCCCACGTCCGAACCCACCTCCACCCCCACCCCCACCCCCACCCCCACGCCCATCCCCGACCACCGGAGCGAGTGAACCGTGCGTGCCCTGGCCTACGAGCTGCGCCGGCTGCGCGGCCTCCGTTCCACCTGGTTGCTCCTCGCCACGGTGCTGGTCTGCGACGCCGTCGTGGCCGCCGTGCTGGCCGCGCAGGCGCCGGCGAGTGCGCTGGCCGGCCCGGCCGGCGTCCGGCTGCTCACGGCGACCGTCCCGCTGATCCCGCTGCCGTTCGCGGCACTCGGCGCCGGTGTGCTGGGCGCGCTCTCGTACGGGCACGAGGTGCGCCACCCGGGGCTGCCCGCCTCGCAGGTGTCGTACCTGCGCCGGGTGCGGCTGCTGCTGGCCAAGCTGGCGGTGATCGCCCCGGTGGCGGGGCTGCTGGCGCTGGCCACGCTGCTGGTCGACGTGGTGGCCGTGCACCTCGCCCTGCCGACGGGGGTGGCGGTGGCCGCCTGGTCGGACCCGGCGGCGCTCTCGGACCGGGTGTCCGCGGCGTTCTCCTCGGCGGGCCTGACCGGGTTCGCCGATCTCCCGGGCGCGCTGGCCCCGGCGGCGCTCGTGGCCGGTCACGGGGTGCCGGCCGCCCTGCTGGCCTTCGTCGGACTGGTGGTCGTGGCGGGCTGGACGGGCGTGCTGACGGCCTCGCTGACCCGCAGCGCCGCCGCCGGTGTCCTGCTGCTCTGCGCGCTGCCGCCGCTGCTGGAGTCCGCGGTGGCGCTGCTGCTGCGGCAGACGGGGACGGCCTGGCCGACCCGTGCGGCGGAGCTGCTGCCGTTCCAGTCCGGCATCGAGTGGGCGTACGGATGGGTGTACGGCGGGGACCGCCGGGTTGCGGCGGGCGGGTCGGCACTGACCGATCCCGCGCTGCTGGCGGCGGTGGCGGCGCCCGCGGCGGTGCTTCTGCTCGCCGCCCTCCTGGTCCAGGCGCGTCGCCGCGCGCTCTGAGCCCCCCGGAACGTCCCGCCCCGGCCGCCCCGCCGGGGCGGGGCCGTTGCTGACGGTCTGCCAAGATCGACCAGCTGTGACCGTAATGAGCGGTTCTTCCTGATAAGAAGTCAATTATCCAGTCACGGTCGATCACCCTTTCGTGTGCTTTTCACGAGAATCCTCAAGCTGGGCCCGCCGATCGCCGACAAAGGACCTGTGAGTACCCTTGCGCACCCCACCATGACCCCCGCCCGTTCCGCCGACGGCGCCATCCCCGGCTCCGGCGACCTGGACCGCTTCTCGTACGCCGACCGGCCGATCCCGCCGGCGCCCCGCTGGGAGGGCGCCGAGTCGGACCTGGCCCGGGTCGGTCGCAAGACCACCAGCAGCCGCGGCCGCGGTCTGCACGGCCAGCTGGTGCAGCAGCTCGGTCAGATGATCGTCTCGGGTGACCTCGGTGCCGACCGCCCGCTCGTCCCCGAGGAGATCGGCCAGCGGTTCGAGGTCTCCCGCACCGTGGTCCGCGAGTCGCTGCGCGTGCTGGAGGCCAAGGGCCTGGTCAGTGCCCGGCCGAACGTCGGCACCCGGGTTCGCCCGGTCGGCGACTGGAACCTGCTCGACCCGGACATCATCGAGTGGCGCGCCTTCGGCCCGCAGCGCGACGAGCAGCGCCGGGAGCTGTTCGAGCTCCGCTGGGCGATCGAGCCGCTGGCGGCCCGGCTCGCGGCCGGCCACGGCCGGGAGGACGTCCAGCAGCGGCTGGTCGAGCTGATCGAGATCATGGGCCACGCCTCCGCCCAGGCCGACCTGTCCACCTTCTCGCGGGCCGACGCCGAGCTGCACGCCCTCGTCCTGCAGATGGCCGGCAACCGGATGCTGGAGCACCTCTCCGGGATCGTCTCCGGTGCGCTCCAGGTGTCCGGCGGTCCGGCCACCTCCTGCGAGCGGCCCTCCGAGGCCTCGGTCAGCCTGCACGCCCGGCTGGTCGACGCGCTCGGCACCGGCGACGGCACGGCCGGCGAGGTCGCGATGCGGGCGCTGCTCACCGTCCACCCGGAGATCGAGCCGTCCGTCCCGGCCCCCCGGGAGCACTGAGCCGCCCCACCTGGCGACCGAGCGACCCCGGCGAACCCATGGCCCTCCGGCTGCACCCCACGGCGCGGTCGGAGGGCCCTTCCGTGCCGGGTCGCACACCCGCCTGCCCGGCCCTCCGGACGCACGCCACGCCGATATGTCCTGCCCATGCCAACCAACTTCGGCGCGAGTGCGCGATGATGGAAGCCGGCCCCGGGTCGCGGGCGCCGAGCGGTGTGACCCGCGACACGAAGGCCATGCGTAACACTTGACGAGTAGCAGCGATGTCTCCAGAGCGGAAGCAGCTCCGGAATACCCCAACATGTCAGAATGCTGTGTTGGTCTGCGGCGCTGCTGCCGTCCTGCAAACCCAGTCCTCAAGCCCGAGTCGGTCGGAATCGACACCGCGTGCCTGACGCGCGATTTCCTTCCCCGCCCGCTCGGGCGGCCGGTACGGGTTCGAGTCCACTCATCGTCCGAGAGTCGTGT
>NZ_CP026498.1:5133956-5134787 GCF_002953255.1 Streptomyces sp. CB01881 | reverse complement strand
CCCAGGGGCAGATCGCCGGTGACGACGTGCGCCAGGCGTTCGAGGCGGACCAGATCCCGGTCACCAAGTGGAAGAACGTCATGCGCAGCCTCAACCAGGTGCTGATTGAGGAGGGGGTGGATCTCATGGTCAGCGCGGCCGAACCGGCCGGCGCCAAGCGCAAGAGCGTCGCTGCCAAGAGCCCCACCAAGCGCACCGCCACCAAGGCGGTCACCACCCGGAACCCGGCTGCCCCCGCGGCCCCGACCAAGCCGCCCGTGCGGATCGCGCCCGGTGCCCCCGTCGCCGCCCCGGCGGTCGTGGCCGCCGCGGCCTCGGTCGGCACGGTGTCCGCCGACATCACTGCCGCGGGGACGACCACGGTCGTCACCGAGGCGAAGGCGGCCGTGGCGAAGAAGGCGGCCCCCGCCAAGAAGGCCGCGGCCAAGAAGGCCGCCGCCCCTGCCAAGAAGACCGCCGCCAAGAAGACCGCCTCCGGCAAGGCGGGCAAGGGCGACGAGGAGCTCATCGGCGAGGAGGAGCTACTCGAGGACGCCGCCCTGCCCGGCGACAAGGCGAGCGAGGAGGCCGAGCCCGAGGAGGAGTCGCAGGGCTTCGTGCTCTCCGACGACGACGAGGACGACGCCCCGGCCCAGCAGGTCGCCGTCGCCGGTGCCACCGCGGACCCGGTCAAGGACTACCTGAAGCAGATCGGCAAGGTCCCGCTGCTCAACGCCGAGCAGGAGGTCGAGCTCGCCAAGCGCATCGAGGCCGGCCTGTTCGCCGAGGACAAGCTCTCGGCCGCCGACAAGCTGGCCCCCAAGCTCAAGCGCGAGCTGGAGATCCGAGGAC
>NZ_CP026498.1:5084872-5133946 GCF_002953255.1 Streptomyces sp. CB01881 | reverse complement strand
CGCTGGCCAAGCGCTACACCGGCCGCGGCATGCTCTTCCTGGACCTGATCCAGGAGGGCAACCTCGGTCTGATCCGTGCGGTCGAGAAGTTCGACTACACCAAGGGCTACAAGTTCTCCACGTACGCCACGTGGTGGATCCGCCAGGCGATCACCCGCGCGATGGCCGACCAGGCCCGCACCATCCGTATCCCGGTGCACATGGTCGAGGTCATCAACAAGCTGGCCCGCGTCCAGCGCCAGATGCTCCAGGACCTGGGCCGCGAGCCCACCCCGGAGGAGCTGGCCAAGGAGCTCGACATGACCCCGGAGAAGGTCATCGAGGTCCAGAAGTACGGCCGCGAGCCCATCTCGCTGCACACCCCGCTGGGCGAGGACGGCGACAGCGAGTTCGGTGACCTGATCGAGGACTCCGAGGCGGTCGTGCCGGCCGACGCGGTCTCCTTCACCCTGCTCCAGGAGCAGCTGCACTCGGTGCTGGACACCCTGTCCGAGCGCGAGGCGGGCGTGGTGTCGATGCGCTTCGGCCTGACGGACGGTCAGCCGAAGACGCTGGACGAGATCGGCAAGGTTTACGGGGTCACCCGTGAGCGCATCCGCCAGATCGAGTCCAAGACCATGTCGAAGCTGCGCCACCCGTCGCGCTCCCAGGTGCTGCGCGACTACCTGGACTGATCGGCAGGATCCAGGGCGGAAGCCCTGCGGAAGAGGCCCGGAGCACACCGCTCCGGGCCTCTTCGCGTGTCCGCCGGGCCCCACTGTCCTGCCGGGCGCCGCCCGAAACCTGCCCGAAACCTGCCCGAAACCCTGCCCGAGCGCCCTCCTAATCCCGTCCGAAGCCCGCCCTGGCGCCGTCCGAACCCCGTCCGAGCCTGCCGGAACCCCGTCCTAGCCTTGTCGGAACCCTGACCGGGCCCTGCCCGGATCCCGGGCGGGCACCTCCGGACTCCCTTCGCAAGCCCGGGGCCGGGTGCGTCAGCGTCCGGGTGGCCGTTGTCGCTCGTCCGGGTGGCGGCGCGGCGGGAACCGGTCGCAGGACGTAGTCGATCACCTACGCTGTGCCGGTTGCCTGCTGCCGAGCCAACTGGAGACACGGTGCTGCCCAACCCGGACCGCGCGGATCTGTCGACCGCCGCCCCGACACCGGCACGCCCGGGCGCCCGGCTGGCGCGCCACCGGGCCGCCGTGCTGGCCCTGCTCGCGGCGCTGCCCGCGCCGCTGGTCGCGCTGGGCCCGGCGGCCGCCCCGGCCCGGGCCCAGGGCCGGATCGTCGGCGGGGCCGTCGCGACCACCGCCGACCACCCGTGGATGGTGGCGCTGGCCAGCCGCCAGCAGTTCGGCACCGGCCGGTCCGGGCAGTTCTGCGGTGGCGCGCTGGTCACCCCGACCAAGGTGGTGACGGCGGCGCACTGCTTCTACGACGAGGCCAAGGGCCAGCGGGTGGACCGGCCGGGCCTCAAGGTGCTGGTCGGCCGGGACGATCTGCGCGGCTCGGTCGGCCGTGAGGTGAACGTCCAGTCGGTCTGGATCCACCCCGACTACGCCTTCGCCGCCAACATGAACGACGTGGCGGTGGTCACGCTCACCGAGTCGCAGGGCGCCAAGCCGGTGATCGGCCTGGTGGGCCAGGGCGAGACCGCGCCGTACCAGCCGGGGACCAGGGCGCAGGTCTACGGCTGGGGGGACACCGCCGGGACCGGGAACTACTCACCCGTGCTGCGCGGCGTCGACGTGCCGATCATCCCGGACCAGACCTGCGCGCAGGCCTACCCGGGCGGGCCGGACGGGCGGTTCGACGCCCGCGGCATGGTCTGCGCGGCGGAGGAGAAGGGCGGCAAGGACGCCTGCCAGGGGGACAGTGGGGGCCCGCTGGTCGTCGCGGGCCGGCTGGCCGGGCTGGTCTCCTGGGGAACCGGCTGCGCGGAGGCGGCACACCCTGGCGTCTATACCAGGATCGGCTCGGTCTCGGACGCGGTGCACTCCGTACTGTAGTTGCCGGGTCACTTTCTGACGCCGTGTCGCCGGGCCGGGCGGGAGAACCGGTGACGGTGTGACCACCGGGAGCGGTGGGCGCAGAACAGCAGAGCCGGGCGACCGGCCCCGGAAGGGGGGCCGTCGCCCGGCTCACCGGTCGCGCGCGGTGCGCGGCCGGACACAGCTCGTCGCTGGTTGCTGCTGTGGCGCCTGGGACTCAGCGCTCTTCGTCGCTGGCCGTGGCAGTGGGGGTGTTGCTGAGACGGCCGCTCTCGTCCTGTATCTCCACGGCGATCTTCTTGAGCTCGGGCTCGAACTTCCGGCCGTGGTGGGCGCAGAAGAGCAGCTCTCCGCCGCTGGCGAGTACGACGCGCAGGTAGGCCTGGGCGCCGCAGCGGTCGCAGCGGTCAGCCGCGGTGAGCGGGCTCGCAGGTGTCAGAACAGTAGTCACGTCGCCTCTTCTCTAGCTCGACGAGCTGTCGTACCAGGGTCAACATCCAACCAGGCCGAAAACGTTCCCGCTCGTGGCTTTTCTTCTTTGAGGATTCTGCTGTGTTGATGAGGACGTGCCCCGGGGGCCGGTGGTTCATGCGTACCGAATCCCAGGATCCGCCTCACGCTCGAACGCCCGATCGGGATCGGGTGCGAGGTCCGCGTAGCATAATCCTCTGCTGGGTTGGAGCATAAGCCCCGTCTCAGGCCCCGGTAGCCTGCATAACGGCAGTTCCGGAGCCTGCGCCCGGTCCCACGATCCGCCAGGACCGGTGGTACCGGGAGGAGATGGCGCTCCGGCGTCCGTCGTCCGGCGCGGAGCTTGTTCGCGCAGCGCGTACAAGCTGCGCGGGCCCCGCCCGCCGTGCTGCGCACTCGGCGGAAGGGCGCGCACACGCAGGGGAACGGCTGTCGGTGTGGTGTGCTGCACTGGCGGACGGTCCGGCTGCGGCCGGACGCCACCCCGGAACCGGCCACCCCGGAACCGGCCGGGCCGGACGTGACCGGGTCGGATGTGACCGATGAGACAGAACTTCACCGAGGAGAGTGCCGCGTGAGTGCCGAAACGACCGTGCCGTCCGCACTGCTGGCCGGCGACGACGGTTCCAACTACACCGCTCGGCACCTGCTCGTCCTGGAGGGCCTGGAGGCGGTTCGCAAGCGTCCGGGCATGTACATCGGCTCGACCGACAGCCGTGGGCTGATGCACTGCCTCTGGGAGATCATCGACAACTCCGTCGACGAGGCGCTGGGCGGCCACTGCGACCGGATCGACGTCGTCCTGCACGACGACTCCTCCGTGGAGGTGCGCGACAACGGCCGCGGGATCCCGGTCGACGTGGAGCCCAAGACCGGGCTGTCCGGCGTCGAGGTCGTGATGACCAAGCTGCACGCCGGCGGCAAGTTCGGCGGCGGCTCCTACGCGGCCTCCGGCGGTCTGCACGGCGTCGGCGCCTCCGTCGTCAACGCGCTCTCCGCCCGCCTCGACGTCGAGGTCGACCGCAACGGCCACACCCACGCGATCAGCTTCCGCCGCGGCACCCCCGGCATCTTCACCGAGACCAGCCCGGACGCCCCCTTCGAGCCGGCCAACGGCCTCACCAAGGCCCGCAAGGTCCCCAAGACCCGAACCGGTACCCGGATCCGCTACTGGGCCGACCGGCAGATCTTCCTCAAGGACGCCCGGCTCTCGCTGGAGCACCTGCACAGCCGGGCCCGGCAGACCGCCTTCCTCGTCCCCGGGCTGACCATCGTCGTCCGTGACGAGCGCCTGACCGAGAGCGACAAGGTCGAGGAGTCGACCTTCCGCTACGACGGCGGCATCGCCGAGTTCTGCGAGTTCCTCGCGCCCGACAAGCCGGTCTGCGACGTCCTGCGGCTGCGCGGCGAGGGCACCTTCAAGGAGACCGTCCCCGTCCTGGACGAGCTCGGCCACATGACGCCCACCGAGGTCACCCGCCACCTCGGCGTGGACATCGCACTGCGCTGGGGCGCCGGCTACGACACCACGCTGCGCTCCTTCGTCAACATCATCGCCACGCCCAAGGGCGGCACCCACATCACCGGCTTCGAGCGCTCGCTCGCCAAGACGGTCAACGAGGCGCTCCGCGGGAGCAAGCTGCTGCGCGTCGCCGAGGACGACATCACCAAGGACGACGCCACCGAGGGCCTCACCGCGGTGGTCACCGTCCGGCTCGCCGAGCCGCAGTTCGAGGGCCAGACCAAGGAGGTGCTGGGCACCTCGGCGGCCAACCGGATCGTCGCCGCCGTGGTCGCCAAGGAGCTCAAGGCCTTCCTGACCTCCGCCAAGAAGGACGAGAAGCTCCAGGCGCGGGCCGTCATGGAGAAGATCGTCGCCGCCGCCCGCACCCGGGTCGCCGCCCGCCAGCACAAGGAGGCGCAGCGCCGGAAGACCGCGCTGGAGACCAGCTCGCTGCCGGCCAAGCTGGCCGACTGCCGCAGCGACGACGTCGACCGCAGCGAACTCTTCATCGTCGAGGGCGACTCGGCGCTCGGCACCGCCAAGCTGGCCCGCAACTCCGAGTTCCAGGCCCTGCTGCCGATCCGCGGCAAGATCCTCAACGTCCAGAAGGCGTCCGTGAGCGACATGCTCAAGAACACCGAGTGCGCCGCGATCATCCAGGTGATAGGGGCCGGTTCGGGCCGCACCTTCGACATCGACCAGGCCCGCTACGGCCGGGTGATCTTCATGGCCGACGCCGACGTCGACGGCTCGCACATCCGCTGCCTGCTGCTGACGCTCTTCCAGCGGTACATGCGGCCCATGGTCGAGCAGGGCCGGGTCTTCGCCGCGGTGCCGCCGCTGCACCGGATCGAGCTCGTCAACCCCAAGCGCGGCCAGGAGAAGTACCACTACACCTACTCCGACGCCGAGCTGCGCTCCACCGTGCTGGAGTTCCAGCGCAAGGGCCTGCGCTGGAAGGACCCGGTGCAGCGGTACAAGGGCCTCGGCGAGATGGACGCCGACCAGTTGGCCGAGACGACCATGGACCCGCGCCACCGCACGCTGCGCCGGATCAACCTGGGCGACCTCGAACAGGCCGAGAGGATCTTCGACCTGCTGATGGGCAACGACGTCGCCCCGCGCAAGGAGTTCATCGTGGACTCGGCGGCCACCCTGGACCGCTCGCGCATCGACGCCTGAGCCGTTCGGCGACCGGGCCGTTCGACGCCTGAGCCGTTCGGCGCCTGAGCGGCCCGTTCCGCAGCGAGGCCCTCCACCCGTGGGTGGAGGGCCTTCGTGCTGCCGGGTCCACCCCCCGGTCCACCCCGGCTCCGATCAGCGGACGGCGCCGGATCCGTAGCGTCGGAGAGGTCAGCCAGCCCCTTCCGCCGGAACGGAGAGACCGATGACCGGCCTCGTCAACATCCTCGTGGTCATCGCGGTGATGGCACTGGTGATCGGCCGCCAGATGCAGGCGCGCCGCCTGGAGACCGAACGACGCTTCTGGCTGCTGCCGCTGATCCTCGTGGTGGTCGCGCTGCGCGATCCACAGATGATCGACCGTGCTCACCAGGGTGCCGCCGTAGCCCTGCTCGCCGTCTCGCTGCTGCTGGTCCTCGCGATGGGATCCGTCTGGGGCTGGACCATCCAGCTCTGGCAGGACGAGGACGGCGCGGTCTGGGCGCGGGGCACCCAGGCCACGGCGGCGGCCTGGGCGGGCATGCTCGCCATCCGGCTCGGCCTGTTCGGGGTCGGCGCGGCGCTGCACGTCCGCCAGAGCGGCAGCGCGCTGCTGCTCGGCCTGGCGGTGCTGCTGCTGGTCAGGACACTCGTGGTGAACTGGAGGGCGCGGCACCTGGAGCCCGCGTACTACTGACAGCCGGCCGTTTCCCGGGAGCCGCACCTTCGGGGGCCGTTCCCCCGGGAGCCGTGGCCGCCGGGCCCGGAAGCGGCCCGGAAACGAACCCAAGTGCCCCGATGGAGGTGCCCGTGCCCGCGCCCGGGTGGAGCTGGACCCGCTGGCCGTCCCGGGAGGGGCTGGAGCGCGAGGCCGAGAGCCCGGCGCGGCGCGCCCTCACGGCCATCGGCCGGATCGTGCTGCTCGTCACGCTCGTCCTGGGGACGTACTCCAACGGCAGGTACGACGGCTGGAGCGCCGTGGCGGCCGGGGGCGGGCTGGTCGCGTGCGTCGCCCAGGCGGCGGCCTTCCTGTGGACCAGCCGCGAACAGCGGCTGCGGTCCACCCTCGTCCTGTCCGTCTCGCTGATCGCCAGCGCCTGGCTGGCCAACTGGGGGCGGGCGTACCTGCTGGCCGACTTCGTCTGGTCCGGCCTGGCGGTCACCGCGCTGGTCCGGCTGCCGCCCGCCGCCGCGCTGGTCACGGCCGTGGTCGCGCTCGTCTCGTACGCGGTGGCGAGCTGGGCGAGCTGGCTGAGCGTCCTGGCCACGGTCGGAGGGCTCACCCTGCTCGGCTACCTGCTGCGGCTGGACACCGAGGCGCGCGGCACTGCCCGCCGGCTCCTCACCCAGGAGCGGGCGGCCCGGGCCGCCGAGGCGGAGACCGCGGCGCTCGCCGAACGGGCCAGGATCGCCCGGGAGATCCACGACGTGCTCGCCCACAGCCTCTCCGCGCAGCTCGTCCACCTGGAGGCGGCCCGGCTGATGCTGGACGCCGGCACCGACCGGGAGCAGGTCCGCGAACGGGTGGTGGCCGCCCGGCGGATGGCGCAGGACGGGCTGGCCGAAACCCGGCAGGCGCTCTCCGCGTTGCGGGGCGAGTTCACCCCGGTCGGGGAGTTCCTCGTGGAGCTGACGGGGCGTGAGCGGGCCGTCCTCTCGGTCACCGGCACGCCGCGTCCGCTCGCGGCCGAGGCAGGGCTCGCGGTGCGGCGCACGGCGCAGGAGGCGCTGACCAACGTGCGCAAGCACGCCTCCGGCACACGCTGCACCGTCGAACTGCGCTACCTGCCGGAGGAGGTGGAGCTGGAGGTGCGCAACACCCGCCCGGCGCGCGGCGAGTCGGCCGGGGAGCTGGCGGCCAGCGGCAGCGGGTACGGTCTGCTGGGGATGCGCGAACGCGCGGAACTGCTCGGCGGCACCCTGCTGGCGGGCCCGGACGAGGGAGGATGGCGCGTGCTGCTGAGGGTGCCGTCGTGAGCGCGGTCCGCGTGGTGGTCGCGGACGACCAGACGGTGGTGCGCGAGGGCATCGTCATGCTGCTCGGGCTGCTGCCGGGGATCGAGGTGGTCGCCGCCGCCGCCGACGGCGAGGAGGCCGTCGCCCTGGTGGAGCGGCACCACCCGGACGTGGTCCTGATGGACCTGCGGATGCCCCGCTGCGACGGCGTCGAGGCGACCCGCCGGATCCGGTCCGCCCACCCGGAGACCGAGGTGGTGGTGCTCACCACCTACGCCGACGACGACTCGCTGTTCCCCGCGTTGCAGGCCGGGGCGCGCGGCTACCTGACCAAGGACGCCGGCGGCGAGGAGATCGCCAGGGCCATCGCGGACGTCCGCTCGGGCGCGGCGGGGCTCTCACCGCAGGTGCAGCTGCGGCTGCTGGAACGGCTGGCGGACGCGGCCCCCACGGCCGGGCCCGCCCCCGCCGCCGCTCCCGGCACGAGCCCCTCCCCGAGCTCATCCCCGAGCTCGTCCCCGACCCGGCCCGCGGCCTCCCCGGCGGCGCCCACGGGCGAGCTGCCGGACGGGCTGACCGCCCGTGAGGCCGAGGTGCTGGCGCTGATCGCCGACGGGCTCTCCAACGCCGAGATCGCCCGGCGGCTGTTCGTCAGCCCGGCCACGGTGAAGACCCACATCAACAACCTGTTCGCCAAGACCGCCGTCCGGGACAGGGCGCAGGCGGTCGCGTACGCCTTCCGACACGGGATCACCGGTACGCAGCAGTAGTCCGATGAGTGTCTGTCGGATCATCGATCACCTCATCGAGTGAACGTATCTGCAATGGGAGTTGGCGGGGTTTGCGGGCCTCCATCATGGTTTGGTCAGTACACCCCTCGGCTCAGGAGCAGTAGTGCCACAGCAGCAGACGAGCAGCCCCGGTCAGGGGCAGCGATTCGACTGGTGGGCCGCTCCCGCCGCCTCCGCCCCACCCGGTCGGTCCGCCGAGGAGCCGCCCCCGGCACAGGCGCCGACCCCGGTGCCGTACACGGTGCCGTACACGGCACCGGCGCAGGCGCGGCTCACGGCACCGGCACCGGCCGAGCCGTCGGTCCGGCCGGTCCGCGGGGACGCCGTGCCCCCGCAGGCACCCGGGCAGCCCGCCGCCCCGCCGGCCGTCGACAGCAGCACCGAGGTGTACCGCGCCGTCCAGGCCAGCGACGCCTTCCAGGACATCAAGCGCGGCTACCGGGCCTTCGTCTTCCCCGCCAGCGCCGCCTTCCTCGGCTGGTACCTGCTGTACGTCGCGGCCCAGGCCGGTGCGCCCGGCGTCATGCGCACCCGGATCGCCGGCCCGCTCAACGTGGCCTGGCTGCTGGGGCTGCTGCAGTTCGCCTCGACCTTCCTGCTCACCTGGCTCTACGCCCGCAACGCCCGCACCAAGCGGGACCGGGCCGCCCTGGAGCTCCGCTGGGACACCCAGGACCAGCTGCGATGAGGACCGCCACCCCGCCCCCCGTCGCCCCCACCGGGGACCACCACGACCTGGCCATCGTGCTCTTCGCCGTCATCGTCCTCGTCACCCTGGGCATCACCCTGTGGGTGGGCCGCCGAGGCAGCGCGGCCGAGGACTTCTACGCCGGCGGCCGCGACTTCACCCCGTTGCAGAACGGCTTCGCGCTCTCCGGGGACTACCTCTCCGCCGCCTCCTTCCTCGGCGTCGCCGGGCTGATCGCGCTCTACGGCTACGACGGCGTGCTCTACAGCATCGGTTTCCTGGTCGCCTGGCTGGTGGTCCTGATGCTGGTCGCCGAACTGGTCCGCAACGCCGGCCGGTACACCCTCGCCGACGTGCTGGCCCTGCGGCTGCGCCGCCGCAAGGTCCGGGCGGCGGCCGGCGGCGCCAGCGTCGTCGTCACCCTGCTCTACCTGGTCGCCCAGATGGTCGGCGCGGGCAGCCTGGTCGCCCTGCTGCTCGGCACCAACAGTTCCGGGGCCCGGACCTGGACCATCGTCGCGGTCGGCGGGCTGATGATCGTCTACGTGACGATCGGCGGGATGCGGGCCACCACCTGGATCCAGATCGTCAAGGCCGTCCTGCTGGTGGCCGGTTCGGTGCTGCTCACCGTGCTGCTGATGGTCCGCTTCCACGGGGACGTCGCCGAGCTGATGCGCCAGGCCGCCCAGCACAGCGGCGCCGGGCAGCGGTACCTGGAGCCGGGGCTCAAGTACGGCGGGAGCGTCACCAGCAGGCTGGACTTCTTCAGCCTCGGCCTGGCCCTGGTCCTGGGCACCGCCGGGCTGCCGCACATCCTCTCCCGCTTCTACACCGTGCCCACCGCACGGGCCGCCCGGCGCTCGACGATGTGGGCGATCGGGCTGGTCGGCGGCTTCTACCTGATGGCCATCGCGCTCGGCCTGGGCGCCACCGCCCTGGTCGGCTCGGCCGAGGTCCGGCACGCCAACCCGGCGGGGAACACCGCCGTCCCGCTGCTGGCCCTGGTCCTCGGCGGCGGCAACGGCTCCACCGGCGGGGTGCTGCTCTTCGCACTGATCTCGGCGATCGCCTTCGCCACCATCCTCGCCGTGGTCGCCGGGCTGACGCTCGCCTCCTCGGCGGCGTTCGCCCACGACATCTGGGCGGGCGCCTGGCGCGACCGTCCGCGCCGCCGCCCCCGGGGCCGCCGGGCCGCCGTCCCGGCCTCCCGGCGGGCGCGCGCGAGGGCGGCCGCCGGCGGACGGGCGGCCGGTGGGAGCGGTGCCGGTGAAACGGCCGCCCGGCTCTCCGAGCAGCAGGAGGTCGGCGTCGCACGGATCGCCGCCGTGGGGATCGGGGCGGTCGCGATCGCGCTCAGCCTCTTCGCCCAGCAGCTGAACGTCGCCTTCCTGGTCGGCCTGGCCTTCGCCGTCGCCGCCTCGGCCAACCTGCCGGTGCTGCTGTACAGCCTGTTCTGGCGGCGGTTCACCCCGCGCGGTGCGGTCTGCTCGGTCTACGGCGGGCTCATCCCGGCGGTGGTGCTGGTGGCCTTCTCGCCGGTGGTCTCCGGCAGCAAGATGGCGCTCTTCCCGGGGATGGACTTCCACTGGTTCCCGCTGGAGAACCCGGGCATCGTCTCCATCCCGCTGGGCTTCCTGGCCGGCTGGATCGGCACGGTCACCTCGCCCGAGCCGGCCGACCCGGACCGCTACGCCGAGCTGGAGGTCCGCTCCCTCACGGGCGCCGGGGCGGCCTGAGCGGCACTCCTCCCGAACCCCGGCGGGCCTGGGACCCGCCGGGGTTCGGCACGTCCGGGCCCAGGTGCGGACCGGCCGGCACGTGGCCCGGGCGCGGACCGGCCGGCAGGTGACTCAGGTGCGGACCGCCAGCACGTAGCGGTGCTCGGGCCGCCCGGTGTCGCCGTAGCGCAGGGTCAGCCGCAGCCGGTTGTCGCGCTCCAGCTGCTTGAGGTAGCGCTGCGCGGTGGAGCGGCTCAGCCCCGTGGCGTCCGCGACCTCCTGGGCGGAGAGCGGCCGGCCGGCCCGGCGCAGCACGCCGAGGACCAGGTCGGTGGTGGGCGCGGAGTGGCCCTTGGGCAGGGCGGCCGCCGGGGCCGCCGCGCTGCGCAGGGTCGCGAACAGCCGGTCCACCTCGTCCTGGCCGGCCTCACGGGCGGCGGGCCCGGCGAGCGCGTGCCGCAGCTGCGCGTAGGCGACCAGCTTCTCCCGCAGCCCGGCGAAGCTGAACGGTTTGACCAGGTACTGCAGGGCGCCGTGCTGCATCGCGGCGTGCACGGTGGAGACGTCCCGGGCGGCGGTCACCATCATCACGTCGCAGGTGATGTCGCGCTCGCGCAGCCGGCGGACCAGGGCGAGACCGGTCTCGTCCGGGAGGTGGTGGTCGAGCAGCAGCAGGTCGACCGGGCGGCGTTCCAGCGCGGCCAGCGCCTCGGCGGCCGAGTGCACGGTGCCGGTGACCCGGAAGCCGGGCACCTTGGCCACGTACGCGGCGTGCACGTCGGCGACCCGGAAGTCGTCGTCCACCACGAGTACGTCGATCATCACGCCTCCACGAGCGGTGCGGTGAGCTGGTCCCCCGGGTGCGGCACATCGGCGGTGGGCAGGGCCCCCTCGGCAAGGGACTCTGCGGGCAGCGGTCCGCCGTGCAGACCGCCGGAGGCCGCGTCGCACATGCCCCCGTCGTGCAGGGCCTCGGGCAGCTCGACGGTGAACCGGGCGCCGCCGAGCGGGCCGCCGTCCAGCACGATCCGGCCGCCGGTCCGTTCGACCAGCCGCCGCACCATCGCCAGCCCCAGCCCGCGCGGCCGGTGCGCGGGCGCGTCCTTGCTGCTCCACCCCTCCTCGAAGACCCGCTCGCGCAGCTCCTCCGGCACGCCCGGGCCGCTGTCCGCGACCTCGATCAGCAGGGTGGAGCCGGCCGCGGCCAGGGTCACCGCCACCCGGCCGCCGCCGCCCGGCGCCAGCGCGTCCACGGCGTTGTCGATCAGGTTGCCGAGCACGGTGACCAGCGTCCGGGTGTCCACCACCGCGTCCGGCAGGTGCGCCGCCGGGGCGACCACCAGCCGGACGCCCCGCTCGCCGGCCACCGCCGCCTTGCCGGCCAGCAGCGCGGCGACGTGCGGGTCCTGCACCTGCTCGGCGATCCGCGCCGCGACCGCCGCGTGCGAACCCGACTGCTCGGAGATGAACGCCACCGCCTGCTCGTGCCGGCCGAGCTCCAGCAGCCCCAGCAGGGTGTGCATCCGGTTGGCGTGCTCGTGGTCCTGCGCCCGCAGCGCCTCGGTGAGGCTGCGGGTGGTGTCCAGCTCGCGGACCAGTGACTCCAGCTCCGTCCGGTCGCGCAGTGTCACGACCGCGCCGCCCTCGGCCGTCGCCATCCGGTTCACCACCAGCACCCGGTCGTCGCGGACGGCCGGCAGGTCGGCGCCGGTGATCTGGCCGGCCAGCACGTCGGCCAGCCGGCCGGGCGGCAGGACCTCGTCGATCGGCCGCCCGGCGCAACCCGCGGGCAGGCCGAGCAACCGGACCGCCTCGTCGTTGGCCAGCCGGATCCGGCCGCGCTCGTCCAGCGCCACCATGCCCTCGCGGATGCCGTGCAGCATCGCCTCGCGTTCCACCAGCAGCGCCGAGATGTCGGCCACCGCGATGTTGTGGGTGCGCCGCTTCAGCCGGCGGGCCAGCGCCAGGGTGGCGACGGTGCCGGCGGCCAGGCCGGCGCCCGCACAGAGCAGGATGCCGGTGAGCATCTTCAGCAGCCGCCGCCGGATCGAGTCGTCGCTGATCCCGACCGACACCTCGCCGACGATCCGCCCGCCGGCGATCCGCAGCGGCACCTTCCCGCGCGCGGTGCGGCCCAGGGTGCCCTCCTGGATGGCGGTGACGCTGCGGCCGCCGAGCGCCGGCTCCGGGTCGGTGGAGACCCGTTGGCCGATCCGGTCCGGATCGGTGTGCGAGAGCCGGATCCCGTCGAGGTCGGTGACCACGACGAAGCTGGCGCCGGTGGCCAGCCGGATCTGCTCGGCGTTGCGCTGCGCCGTCGCGGAGTCGCGCGCCTCGGCGGCCCGGGCGATCACCTCGTCACTGGCGGTGGCCTGGGCGATCGACAGCGCGCGCTGCATCGCGTCGTGGTCCAGCTCGGAGCTGACCGGCGCGAGGAACAGGCCTGCGGTGACGACGGTGACGCCGACGGTGACCACGGTCTGGCTCAGCAGCAGCTGGGCGAAGACCCGGCGGGGCCAGCGGGGGTGCTTCATCCGGGCCTCCTCTCGGCGGGCTCGCGGGCGGGCGTACGGGCGGGGCGGGGTGCTACGGGTGCCTGCCTCCGGTCCGGCGGGCGGTCGGGCCGGGCGGTCGGGCCGGGCGGGTGCCCCTCGGTCCGGGCGGGCGGGTGGTCGGCACACCCTATGTTTCCGAGGTGTTTCTGTCAGCCGCGTCCCCGTTGTTGTAGCGGAAGCAAAACGAGCAGAACAGCCCTCAACGCGGAGAACCCGCAGTACGCCGAGAAGCCTCCCGCCGCCGCCCCGGTCGCTCCTAGCCTCCCGGAGCAAGCAGAGACCCGGGAGGTCCCATGAGCAAAACCCCCGCGACAAGCCGGGTACCGGATCCGGTGGCAGCCCCGGCGGCTGCCCCGGCGATCGAGCTGACCGGCGCGACCAAGCGGTTCCGCACCCCGTCCGGCACCCTGCACACCGCCGTCCGCGATCTCGACCTGACCGTGGCGGAGGGCGAGTTCGTCGCCGTCGTCGGCCCCACCGGCTGCGGCAAGTCCACCACGCTGACACTGGTCAGCGGTCTGGAGGAGCCCACCGAGGGCGACGTCCGGGTGTACGGCGAGCCGGTCGACGGGATCAACCCGCAGGTCGGCTTCGTCTTCCAGCAGGACGCCGTCTTCCCCTGGCGCACCGTCCTGTCCAACGTCATGGCCGGCCCGCGCTTCCGCGGCGTCCCGGCCGCCGAGGCCCGGGAGCGGGCCCGCGACTGGCTGAACCGGGTCGGCCTCGGCGCCTTCGAGGACCGCTACCCGCACCAGCTCTCCGGAGGCATGCGCAAGCGCGTCGCGCTCGCCCAGACCTTCGTCAACGACCCGCGGATCCTGCTGATGGACGAGCCCTTCTCGGCGCTGGACGTGCAGACCCGCGCGTTGATGTCCGACCAGTTGCTGGAGCTGTGGGCCGGTACCGGGTCCTCGGTCGTCTTCGTCACCCACGACCTGGACGAGGCGATCGCGCTGGCCGACCGGGTCGTCGTGATGACGGCCGGCCCGGCCACCGTCAAGGAGGTCTTCACCGTCGACCTGCCGCGCCCGCGTACCGTGGAGGCCGTCCGGCTGGAGCCGAGGTTCGTCGAGCTCTACCGCGAGATCTGGGCCTCGCTCGGCGAAGAGGTGCGCATCACCCGTGAGAGAGGAGCGGGTCGTGCCGCTTGAGACCGTGGTCGCCGCCGAGTCGGCGGCCGTGCCCACCACCAGGACCGAGGCCCGCGAACGGGCCGCCCGCAACCGGAGGCTGGGGGTGTACGGGGCCCGGGTCGCGGTGCTCGTCGCCTTCCTCGGGCTCTGGGAGCTGTGCGCCCGCACCGACGTGATCGACCCGTTCAACTTCTCCCAGCCGTCGAGGATCTGGGCGCAGATCTGGCAGTGGACCACCCACGGCACCGCCCAGGGCTCGCTCGGCGAGCAGATCGGCTACACCCTCTACGAGGCCCTCACCGGCTGGGTGATCGGCGTCACCGGCGGCGTGCTGCTGGGCATCGCGCTCGGCCGGATCCGCTTCCTGGCCGACGTGTTCGGGCCCTACATCAAGGTGCTGAACGCCATCCCGCGCATCGTGCTGGCCCCGATCTTCCTGATCTGGTTCGGCCTCGGCCCGGCCTCCAAGGTGGCCTCCGCGGTGGTCCTGGTGTTCTTCCCGGTCTTCTTCAACGCCTTCCAGGGCGCCCGCGAGGTGGACCGCAACCTCGTCGCCAACGCCCGCATCCTGGGCGCCGACAACCGCAGGGTCACTCTCCAGGTGGTCATCCCCGCCGCCACCACCTGGATCTTCACCAGCCTCCACGTGAGCTTCGGCTTCGCACTGATCGGGGCCATCGTCGGCGAGTACATCGGCGCCACCAAGGGCCTCGGCCTGCTCGTCGCCGCCGCCCAGGGCACCTTCAACGCGGCCGGCGTGTACGCGGCCATGACCATCCTGGCGGTGGTCGCGCTGCTCACCGAGGGGCTGCTGACCTTCGCCGAGAAGAGACTCTTCCGCTGGAAGCCCGCCGACTCCGGCGACGGCCGCTGACCCCCCGGTTCCCGCCGCCCGTTCCCGCCGCCCGTTCCCGCCGTCCCCCTCGGCTCCGCCCCTTCCCGTCCGCCCCGCCGTCCCCCTCGGCTCCGCCCGTTCCCGTCTTCCCGCAGTCCGTAGAGAGGCACCCCACCCATGCGCCCGAACCCGACCGGCAGAGTCGCCGCAGCCGCCCTCGCCGCCGTCCTGCTCCTCCCGCTCGCCGCCTGTGCCAACGACGCCGCCTCCACCTCCCACAACGGCGCAGCCCCGGCAGGCCAGAAGGTCGACGGGCCCAAGGTCAAGATCATGGTCGGTGGCCTGGACAAGGTCATCTACATGCCCGCCATGCTCACCCAGCGCCTGGGCTTCTTCGCCGAGGCCGGCGTCAACGTCGAGCTGATGAGCGAACCGGCCGGCGTCAACGCCACCACCGCCCTGCTCGCCGGCGACGTCCAGGGCGCGGTCGGCTTCTACGACCACACCATCGACCTCCAGGCCAAGGGCAAGAACGTCGAGTCGGTGGTCCAGTTCTCCCAGGCCCCCGGCGAGGTCGAGATCGTCTCCGCCAAGCAGGCCGACGCCATCAAGTCCGGCGCGGACTTCAAGGGCAGGAAGCTCGGCGTCACCAGCATCGGCTCCTCCACCGACTTCCTCACCAAGTACCTCGCCGTCAAGAACGGCACCGCGGTGGCCGACTTCAGCCCGATCGCGGTCGGCGCCGGCCAGACCTTCATCGCCGCGCTCCAACAGGGCTCCATCGACGCCGGCATGACCACCGACCCCACCGTCGCCAACATCCTCGACAAGGGCCTCGGCAAGATCCTCTACGACATGCGCACCCCCGAGGGCTCGCGCGCCGCGCTCGGCGGGCTCTACCCCTCGTCCTCGCTCTACATGAACACCGACTGGGTGGAGAAGAACAAGGACACCACCCAGAAGCTCGCCAACGCCTTCGTGAAGACCCTCAAGTGGATGTCCACCCACAGCCCCGAGGAGATCGCCGCGAAGATGCCCGCCGACTACGCACAGGGCGGCGCCGAGCAGTACGCGGCCGCGATCAAGGCGACCCTGCCGATGTTCACCACCAACGGCGTGATGCCCGCCGACGGCCCCGGGACCGTCCTCGCCGTCCTCGCCGCCTTCCACCCGGACGTCAAGGGCAAGGAGGGCTCCATCGACCTCTCCCGCACCTACACCACCGAGTTCGTCGGCAAGGCCGCCACCGGCTGAACCCGCGCCGACGGTCCCGCGCCCACCCCCACGGGCGCGGGGCCGTCACACCTCCCGCAGGGCCGTCACGGTCATCCGGGACGGCGTGCCCGCAGCCTTGCCGCAGCTCTCGGGGCGGGGCGGCTCACTCGCGCCCTCGGCGATCTCGACCTCCCAGACGCGGCCGTCCTCGTGGCTCACCGTCACCAGCCAGCGGCCCGCACCGGCCGGCCGCTGCGTCAGCGCCAGCGCGTCCACCCCGGTCTCGCCGCTGGCCAGCCGGACCGCGTGGTCGGCCGCCTGGCCCGGGCGCTCCCAGCCTGAGCAGCCGCGCGACCACTCGGGCACCATGTGCCCGGCCGCCGTCGCCGCCAGGACCTCCTTCGCGGACTCCGCCGTCAGCCGGCCGTACGCGTAGCCGTACGGCAGCACCAGCATGGTGGGGGAGAAGCGGTGCCCGCCGAGGTGCGTCACCTCCCACACCTCGCTGTGCCCGGCCACCGCCAGCTCGGCCGCCAACGGCCGGCCCAGCAGCGCACAGCAGCGGTCCCGCCGGCCGTTGGTGCACACCAGGGCCACCGGCCCGCCGACGTGCTCCGCACCGAACCCGCCGTGCTCCCCGGCGCCCAGCGCCGCGAAGTCCAGGGCCAGCAACTCCGCCGGATCCGCCACCCCGGCCCGCCGCACCCAGCCCCGCCCCGGCACGGTGTGCGCCACGATCACCTCGTGGCGCGCGGCCGGCAGACAGTCGGCATGCCGCCCCGGCCGCCGGATCAGCGCCACCCGCACGCCGGTCCCCGCCGCGGCCGCCTCCAGCGCCCGCCCGACCGCCGCGTCCAGATGGCTCTCCGCCAGCGCCTTGGCCCCCCACGGCCCGCTCTGCTCGACCAGCAGCCAGGTCGTGGCGGTCGCCGCCGTGGCGGCCAACGGCTCCGACAGTTCACGCGACAACGTCGCACAAGTGCTCACGCAGGTCAGGCTACCCGTACCGAAATGACCGTGGCGGGACACCGAGAGGTGCCCCGCCACGAGTCCGATCCGCCGGCCGGCGCCGCTACGCCGGGCCCGCGACCACCGCGATGGGCGTCGTCACCGGAGTGCCCGAGCCGTCACGACGCGGGTCGCGCTCCGGGAGGTCGACCGGCGCACCCTTCGCGGTCGCCGCACGGGCCGGCGACGGGCCGGCCCACGCGAAGGTGAGCGACTCCTCGCCCCGCAGGAAGCGCTGGCAGCGGACACCACCGGTCGCACGGCCCTTGCGCGGGTACTGCTCGAACGGGGTGACCTTCCAGGAGCTCTGCTCCTCACCGGTCAGCGTGCCCGCGGCACCCGCCACCGAGACCACCACCGCGTCGGCCGCCGGGTCCACCGCCGTGAACGACAGCACCCGGGCACCGTCCGACAGCTTGATGCCGGCCATGCCGCCCGCCGGACGGCCCTGCGGACGGACCTGGCCCGCCGGGTAACGCAGCAACTGGGCGTCGGAGGCGATGAAGACCAAGTCCTCCTCGCCGGTGCGCAGTTCGACCGCGCCGACCACCTCGTCACCATCCTTGAGGGCGATCACCTCGAACTCGTCCTTGTTGGCCGGCCACTCGGGCACCACCCGCTTGACGACACCCTGCGCCGTCCCCAGCGCCAGACCCGGCGAGGACTCGTCCAGCGTCGTCAGCGCCAGCGCCCGCTCACCCGCCTCCAGACGCAGGAACTCGCCCACCGCGGCGCCGCCCGCCAACGTCGGCGACGGCGTCGGAGGCAGCGCCGGCAGGTCGATCACCGGCAGCCGCAGCACCCGGCCCGCCGACGTCACCACACCCACGTCCGCACGCGCCGTCGCCGGCACCGCCGACACGATCACGTCGTGCTTCGACCGCTTCTCCGACAGCTCGAACGGCTCGCCGTCCGCCGTCCGCGCCAGCAGACCCGTCGACGAGAGCAGCACCCGGCACGGATCGTCCGCCACCTCCAACGGCACCGCCAGCGACGCCGACGGAACCGCACCCGCCTCCAACAGCACCGTCCGCCGCTCCGTGCCGAACTGCTTGCCCACCGCGGCCAGCTCCGCCGACACCACACTGCGCAGCCGCGCGTCCGACTCCAGGATCTCCGTCAGCTCGGCGATCTCCGAGTTGAGCTTCGCCTGCTCCTGCTCCAGCTCCACCCGGTCGAACCGGGTCAGCCGGCGCAGCGGAGTGTCCAGGATGTACGCCGTCTGGGTCTCCGACAGCGAGAAGCGCTCCATCAGGCGCTCCTTCGCCTGCGCCGCGTTGTCGCTCGACCGGATGATCGCGATGACCTCGTCGATGTCGACCAGCGCCACCAGCAGACCCTCGACCAGGTGCAGCCGCTCCTGCCGCTTGCGGCGCCGGAAGTCGCTGCGCCGGCGGATGACCTCGAAGCGGTGGTCGACGTAGACCTCCAGCAGCTCCCGCAGCCCCAGCGTCAGCGGCTGGCCGTCCACCAGTGCCACGTTGTTGATGCCGAAGGTCTCCTCCATCGGCGTCAGCTTGTAGAGCTGCTCCAGCAGCGCCTCCGGCACGAAGCCGTTCTTCACCTCGATCACCAGCCGCAGCCCGTGCTCGCGGTCGGTGAGGTCCTTGACGTCCGCGATGCCCTGCAGCTTCTTCGCGTTGACCAGGTCCTTGATCTTCGAGATCACCTTCTCCGGGCCGACGTTGTACGGCAGCTCGGTGACCACGATGCCCTTGCGGCGGGCGGAGACCGCCTCGATCGTCGTGGTGGCGCGGATCTTGAAGGTGCCGCGGCCCGACTCGTACGCGTCCCGGATGCCCGACAGGCCGACGATCCGCCCACCCGTCGGAAGGTCCGGACCGGGGACGAACCGCATCAGCGTGTCCAGGTCCGCGTTCGGGTGCTTGATCAGGTGCCGGGCCGCCGCCACCACCTCGGACAGGTTGTGCGGCGGCATGTTCGTCGCCATGCCGACCGCGATACCCGTCGCACCGTTCACCAACAGGTTCGGGAAGGCGGCCGGAAGCGCCAGCGGCTCCTGCTCACTGCCGTCGTAGTTCGGCCCGAAGTCGACGGTGTCCTCGTGGATCGACTCCACCATCGCCATCGACGCCGCCGTCAACCGCGACTCCGTGTACCGCATCGCGGCCGGCGGGTCGTCGTTGCCCAGCGAACCGAAGTTCCCGTGCCCGTCGATCAGCGGCAACCGCATCGAGAACGGCTGCGCCATGCGCACCACGGAGTCGTAGATCGACGCGTCGCCGTGCGGGTGCAACCGGCCCATCACCTCGCCGACCAGGCGCGCGCACTTCACGTGCCCCCGCTCCGGCCGCAGGCCCATTTCGTTGGCCTGGTACAGGATCCGCCGGTGCACCGGCTTCAGACCGTCCCGCGCGTCGGGCAGCGCACGCGAGTAGATCACCGAGTAGGCGTACTCCAGGAAGGAGCCCTGCATCTCGTCCACGACGTCGACATCGAGGATGCGCTCCTCGAAATCTCCGGGCGGCGGGGTCTGCGAACTGCGGCGGGCCATCGCGGCGGGGCTCCCTTGCATCTGTCTGACACGTCTGTCTGCTTCGGATCACGGCTCAGCGCCCCCATTGTGGACCCTTCCACCGACACTCCCGGCCAGCGCCCCTCTTCCGCCCCTGGCGAACGCCCCGTCCGCGCGGACACATCCACGCCCTTCGCGCGTTGCACCACAATGGGGACGCCACACGAAGCCCCCGACATCGACGACGGGAAGGACCCGAGCGCATGGCCAACCCGGCCCCCGCATCCGCCTCCACCGGAGGAACTGGCGCTGCCATCGCCATCACCGAGCACCGCCTGGCCAACGGCCTGCGCGTCGTCCTCTCCGAGGACCACCTCACCCCGGTCGCAGCCGTCTGCCTCTGGTACGACGTGGGCTCCCGCCACGAGGTGAAGGGCCGCACCGGACTGGCCCACCTCTTCGAGCACCTGATGTTCCAGGGTTCCGCGAACGTCTCCAACAACGGCCACTTCGAACTGGTCCAGGGCGCCGGCGGCTCCCTCAACGGCACCACCAGCTTCGAGCGGACCAACTACTTCGAGACCATGCCCGCCCACCAGCTGGAGCTCGCCCTCTGGCTGGAGGCCGACCGGATGGGCTCCCTGCTCGCCGCCCTCGACGACGCCTCGATGGAGAACCAGCGCGACGTCGTCAAGAACGAGCGCCGCCAGCGCTACGACAACGTCCCCTACGGCACCGCCTTCGAGAAGCTCACCGCGCTCTCCTTCCCCGACGGCCACCCGTACCACCACACCCCCATCGGCTCCATGGCCGACCTGGACGCCGCGACGCTGGAGGACGCCCGCACGTTCTTCCGCACCTACTACGCGCCCAACAACGCCGTCCTCTCCGTCGTCGGCGACATCGACCCCGAGCAGACCATCGCCTGGGTCGAGAAGTACTTCGGCAGCATCCCCGCCCACGACGGCAAGCAGCCCCCGCGCGACGGCGCCCTCCCCGACACCATCGGCCGCGAACTGCGCGAGGACATCCGCGAGGACGTCCCCTCCCGCGCCCTGATGGCCGCCTACCGCCTCCCGCACGACGGCACCCGCGAGGCCGACGCCGCCGACCTCGCCCTCACCATCCTCGGCAGCGGCGAGTCCAGCCGCCTCTACAACCGGCTCGTCCGGCGCGACCGCACCGCCGTCGCCGCCGGCTTCGGCCTGCTCCGCCTCGCCGGCGCCCCCAGCCTCGGCTGGCTCGACATCAAGACCTCCGGCGACGCCACCATCGAGCAGGTCGAGACCGCCGTCGACGAGGAGCTCGCACGCTTCGCCGCCGAAGGCCCCACCGCCGCCGAACTGGAGCGCGCCCAGGCCCAGATCGAGCGCGAATGGCTCGACCGGCTGACCACCGTCGCCGGCCGCGCCGACGAACTCTGCCGCTACGCCGTCCTGTTCGGCGACCCCAAGCTGCTGGGCAGCGCCCTGACCAAGGTGCTGGACGTCACCGCCGAGGAGGTCCAGGCGATCGCGCAGGCCCGCCTCCACCCGCAGAACCGGGCCGTCCTCGTCTACGAGCCCACCACGGCCGACGACGCCGACGACACCGGCACCGACGCCGACCAGACCGCCACCGACGCGACCGAAGAGGAGGGCGCTGCCGCATGAGCACGGACTACGTCCCCGCCATGACGTTCCACCCCCAGCCCGAGCCCGGCACCCCCAGCCCGTGGGCCTTCCCCGCCCCCGAGCGCGCCGCCCTCGGCAACGGCATCACCGTCCTGCACTGCGACCGCCCCGGCCAGCAGCTCGTCGCCGTCGACATCCTCCTCGACGCCCCGCTCGCCGCCGAGCCCGACGGCCTCGACGGCATCGCCGGCATCCTCGCCCGCGCCTTCAGCGAGGGCACCGAAACCCTCACCGCCGAGGAGTTCGCCGCCGAGCTGGAGCGCGCCGGCGCCACCCTGGACGCCCACGCCGACCACCCCTGCATCCGGGTCTCCCTCGAAGTCCCCGCCAGCCGGCTCCAGCGCGGCCTCAGCCTCCTCGCCGACGCCCTGCGCGCCCCCGCCCTCCCCGAGGACGAGATCGAGCGCCTCGTCGCCAACCGGCTCGACGAGATCGTCCACGAGCAGGCCAACCCCGCCCGCCGGGCCGCCAAGGCCCTCTACGCCGAGCTCTTCGACGGCGCCGACCGGCTCTCCCGCGCCCGCGGCGGCACCGCCGACACCGTCAAGTCCATCGACCGGGCCGCGGTCAAGGCCTTCTACGACGCCCACATCCGGCCCGCCACCACCACCGTCGTCGTGGTCGGCGACCTCACCGGCACCGACCTGCCCGCCCTGCTCGAAGCCACCCTCGGCACCTGGACCGGCACCGACGCGGCGGCGAGCACGCACGCCCCCGTCACCGCCGACGACACCGGCCGCGTCGTCATCGTCGACCGCCCCGGCTCCGTCCAGACCCAGCTGCTGATCGGCCGCATCGGGCCCGACCGGCACGACCCGGCCTGGGCCGCCCAGATCCTCGGCACCTACTGCCTCGGCGGCACCCTCACCTCCCGCCTCGACCGCGTCCTGCGGGAGGAGAAGGGCTACACCTACGGCGTCCGGGCCTTCGCCCAGCCGCTGCGCTCCCCGGCCGACGGCACCGGCCGCGCGCTGCTGGCGATCAGCGGCTCGGTGGACACCGCCTCCACCGCCCCGGCGCTCGCCGACACCTGGACCATCCTGCGCACCCTCGCCGCCGAGGGCCTCACCGACGCCGAGCGCGACGACGCCGTGCAGTTCCTGGTCGGCGTGGCCCCGCTGAAGTACGAGACCGCGGGCTCGGTCGCCGGCACCCTGGCCGACCAGGTCGAGCAGCACCTGCCCGACGACTACCAGGCCGAGGTCTACCGGCAGCTCGCCGTGCTCCCCACGGCCGCCGCCACCGAGGCCGTGGCCGCCGCCTTCCCGCCGGACCGCCTGGTCACCGTCCTGGTCGGCGACGCCGCCGCGTTCGCCGACGACGTCCGCGCGCTCGGCATCGGCGAGGTCACCGTGATCACCACCTGATACGGCCGAGAGGCCTGAACCGCCTTACGGGCAGGGCCCGGTGGAGCACTGCGCTCTGCCGGGCCCGCCGCGTTTAAATCCCTTGCGGGGCGTGATCGCCCTATGGGTAGATATCCCCGGCAGCCGGTACACACACGGAGAGGAGGCGGTCACCATGCGGGTCGAGCCGACCATACAGCGCTCCCCAAGGCCGTCCTCCCGATGCCCCTACGCGGCCTGAGCACCGCGCACCCCTGATCTTCCCCGAGCCGCACCGGGATCCTTCGCGCGGCACCCACCTAGGCTTGAACCAACCGACCTTTGGAGGTCGTTCAACCATGTCGTACACCGAGGTACCCGGCATCCGGGTCCCGATCCGGATGTGGACCGACCCGGCCACCGTCGAGGGCCAGGCCATGCAGCAGCTGCGCAACATCAGCTCGCTGCCCTGGCTGCACGGCCTCGCCGTGATGCCCGACGTCCACCTGGGCAAGGGCGCGACGGTCGGCTCCGTGATCGCGATGCGCGGCGCCGTCTGCCCGGCGGCGGTCGGCGTGGACATCGGATGCGGAATGAGCGCCGTGAAGACGTCGCTGACCGCGAAGGACCTCCCCGACGACCTCTCCCGCCTCCGCTCCAAGATCGAGCAGGCCATCCCGGTCGGCCGCGGCCTCCACACCGACCCGGTCGACCCGAGCAAGCTCCACGGCTTCGCGACGTCGGGGTGGGACGACTTCTGGGAGCGCTTCGACGGGGTCGCCCACGAGGTGAAGTGGCGGCGCGAGCGGGCCATGCAGCAGATGGGGACGCTGGGCGCCGGGAATCACATGATCGAATTGTGCCTTGATACCACTGGCTCTGTTTGGCTGATGTTGCACTCCGGATCGCGCAACATCGGCAAGGAGCTGGCGGAGCACCACATGACCGTCGCGCGCTCGCTGCCCCACAACCAAGGGCTGGTCGACCGCGATCTGGCCGTGTTCATCTCGGACACTCCGCAGATGGAGGCCTACCGCCAGGACCTCTACTGGGCGCAGGAATACGCCAAGAACAACCGCGCCGTCATGATGGCGATGTTCCAGGACGTGCTGCGCCGTGAGTTCGCCAGGAAGAAGGTCGCCTTCGACGAGGTGATCAGCTGCCACCACAACTACGTGGCGGAGGAGCGGTACGACGGTGTCGACCTGCTCGTGACCCGCAAGGGTGCGATCCGGGCCGGAGGCGGCGAGTACGGGATCATCCCCGGCTCGATGGGCACGAGTTCCTTCATCGTCCGCGGTCTCGGCAACGAGGCGGCGTTCAACTCCGCGTCGCACGGCGCCGGCCGCAGGATGAGCCGCTCGGCAGCGAAGAAGCGGTTCACGGTGCGTGACCTGGAGGAGCAGACCCGGGGAGTGGAGTGCCGCAAGGACAGCGGCGTCGTCGACGAGATCCCAGGCGCGTACAAGTCGATCGAGAAGGTCATGGAGCAGCAGCGTGACCTGGTGGAAATCGTCGCGCAGATCAAGCAGGTCATCTGCATCAAGGGGTGAGCGCTGAAGCGCGGAGGGCCCCGACCGTGCCGAGGCCCTCCGCGCGGCGTCCGTCTACCGGTGCACAGTTCGCCTGCGCTTGGGGCCGACCAGCCGCCATTTGCGGATGCTGCAGCTCTTGAGCGTCCGCCCGAGTTGTTCGGCGGCGAGTTGCAAGCTCGCTGCGTTCAGGAGCACTTCGTCCTCCTGCGGCGTCCAATCGCGCCTGGGGGGCGCGATCGGCATGTCGGGTGGCCGGACCCAGGCCGCCGCTGTCTCGGCGCTCGTCCGTTTATGGGGCAGCGAGAGACAGCCGGGATGGTAGAGGTCGTTAGAGAGTGCCACCGCGTTCTCCTTGAGGTACAGGATGTTGTAGATCGCATCGCGCTTGTTGCGGGTGAGTGTGCGCCGGGCGCCGCAGAGCCTCTCGGCGTAGGCGGCACAGAAGGCGGCGAGGGCGTCGCTCTGCGTGGCGAAGCTGACGAAGGGGAACCCGTCGGCCGTGAGCCCGACCGAGCCGTCGGCGTCGATCAGGCCCCTCAGGTAGTCGCGTTCGGAGAACGGGACGGTCGGCGGCGCGATGATCTCGGATTTCCGGCCCGCCGGAAGGCCGAGGGCCTGGAGCTCCTCGCGGAACTCGCGGGCGCAGACCGTCCACATCGCCGAGGTGTGCTCCGCCTTGAAGTTCGTGGTGCGAGTCCGGTGGCGGATGCTGCTGTTGAACGGGCAGAGGCGCTGGAACTCCTCCAGGATCGGGGCGTCGCGTGCCGAGAGTTCGACGGTGAGCCGGCCCTTGTTGCCGGTGCCCCGGGCAAGGTGTCCGTCCGCCTGGAGGAAGGCGAACATATAGGCGTGGTCGGGCTGTTCGAGGTCGAAGAAGGTCATGCCGCGAGCATGTGTGCGATCGGCCGCCGACAGGAGCCGCTCGG
This sequence comes from Streptomyces sp. CB01881, assembly GCF_002953255.1. Taxonomy (GTDB): domain Bacteria; phylum Actinomycetota; class Actinomycetes; order Streptomycetales; family Streptomycetaceae; genus Kitasatospora. The sequence goes on along the minus strand of NZ_CP026498.1, from coordinate 5,109,003 downwards.
CGACCGGTTCGCCCCATGGTGTGGATGCGATCGAATGTGCGAACAAAAGCGCCCGGCAGTGTCAATGCACTGCCGGGCGCCCTGCGTCTGAGCACTTCGAGTCGGTGGGCCTCAGGCGGCGGCCGGGAGCTCGTCGAGGCCTTCCGCGACCAGCTTGGCGAGGCGGTCCAGGGCCTCGTCGGCGCCCTCGGCGTCGGAGGCGAGGACGACCTCCTCGCCGCCCTGGGCGCCGAGGCCGAGCAGGCCGAGCATCGAGGCGGCGTTGACCGGCTGGCCGCCGGGCTTGGCGATGGTGATCGGCACGCCGGTGGCCGTGACGGCCCTGACGAAGACGGAGGCGGGACGGGCGTGCAGGCCCTCGGCCCAACCGATGGTGACGCGGCGCTCAGCCATGAGACGTGCCTTTCCGGTGAAGCTGGTCACGGCCGTGCTCGGGGTGGCGGCCATGTTGTCTAGACCAGTGTTGCACGCAGGGGGCCCCTCCGAGACGCCGCGTTCAGGAGTTGTGATTGTTTCTTTCGGGGGCATAAGCCCCGGCCAGCGGCCCTGTCGAGCCCTGCCCACCCTGCCGCGGCCGCACGCCCGGCGCCATTCGGCCCGCCGCCGGATAACCTGACGAATGTGGACGACTCCGCGGCACCGCACCCCGAGCTGGACCCGCAGCACGGCACGACGCACGACCCCGGGCAGGGCACGGCGCACAGCACGGCGTACCGCGGGAAACAGGGGGCGAAGCCCGCCTCGGCGCAGCACCCCGAGCAGGCGGGGCCGGACTACCCGCAGCACTGGGAGGCCGACATCCTGCTGCGTGACGGCGGCACGGCCCGGATCCGGCCGATCACGCCCGCGGACGCCGGCCGGCTGGTCGAGTTCTACGAGCAGGTGTCCGACCAGTCCAAGTACTTCCGCTTCTTCGCGCCCTACCCGCGGCTCTCCGACAAGGACGTCCGCCGCTTCACCCACCATGACTTCGTCAACCGGGTCGGTCTGGCCGTGGTGATCCGGGACCGCTTCATCGCGACCGTCCGCTACGACCGGATCGACGCCGACGGCCGCCCGTCGGACACCGGCACGGATGCCGAGGTGGCGTTCCTGGTGCAGGACGCCCACCAGGGCCGCGGGGTGGCCTCCGCGCTGCTGGAGCACATCGCGGCGGTGGCGCAGGAGCGCGGCATCCGCCGTTTCCAGGCCGAGGTGCTGCCGGAGAACCGCAAGATGGTGAAGGTCTTCACCGACGCGGGGTACACCCAGCATCGCAGCTTCGCCGACGGTGTCGTCCACCTGGAGTTCGACCTGGAGCCGACCGCCGCCTCGCTCGCGGTGATGCGGGCGCGCGAGCACCGTGCCGAGGCGAGGTCCGTGCAGCGGCTGCTGACCCCGCGCTCGGTCGCGGTGCTCGGCGTCTCGCGCAACCCGCAGACGGTCGGCCGGGCGATCCTGCGGGACCTGCTCGGCGGTTTCGAGGCCGGGGACGACGACCGCCGCGTCTACGCGGTGAACCGCAACGCCCCGCCCGGTACCGAGCTGGACGGCGTCCCGGTGCACCGTTCGATCCTGGAGATCCCGGGGCCGGTGGACCTCGCGGTGGTCGCCGTCCCGGCCTCCGCCGTCCCCGCCGCGGTCACCGAGTGCGGCGCGCACGGTGTGCAGGGCCTGGTGGTGGTCACCGCCGGGTACGCGGAGACCGGGCCGGAGGGCCGGGACCGCCAGCGCGCCCTCGTCCGCCAGGCGCGGGCGGCCGGCATGCGGGTGATCGGCCCGAACGCCTTCGGCCTGATCAACACCGACGCCGGGCGGCCGTTGAACGCCTCCCTCGCGCCCGTCCTGCCGCAGCGCGGCGGCTTCGGCATCTTCTGCCAGTCCGGCGCGATCGGCGTGGCCCTGCTGGAGGCGGCCCACCGCCGGGGACTCGGCGTCTCGTCCTTCGCCTCGGTCGGCAACCGCTCGGACGTCTCCGGCAACGACTTCCTCCAGTACTGGGCGGAGGATCCGGCGACCGAGGTGGTGCTGCTCTACCTGGAGTCCTTCGGCAACCCCCGCAAGTTCACCCGGATCGCCCGCCGGCTGGCGGCCGCCAAGCCGATCGTGGTGGTGAAGGGCGCCCGGCACACCGGCAGCCTGCCGCCGGGCCACGCCGTCCCGGCCACCGCGACCGGGCTGCGCGACGCCACCGTGGACGCGCTGTTCCAGCAGGCCGGCGTGACCCGGGTGGAGACCATCACGGAGCTGTACGACACGGGGGAGATCCTCGCCCTGCAGCCGCTGCCGTCCGGGGACCGGGTGGCGGTGGTCGGCAACTCGGACTCGCTCGGCCTGCTCACCCACGACGCCTGCCTGAGCGCCGGGCTGCGCCCCCGTACCCCGGTGGACCTGACCACGGCCGCCACCGGTGAGAACTTCCGGATCGCGCTGGACGTGGCGCTGGACGATCCGGGGGTGGACGCGGTGATCGCCGTCGCGATCCCGCCGATCGGCACCTCGGCCCACGCGTTCATGGGCGGCCGGCTGACCGGACCGGACGATCCGGAGATGGGCTCCGACGACCCGGAGATCGCCGAGGCGCTGCTCGAAGCGGGGGAGCGGGCGCGGGAGTTGGGCAAGCCGCTGGTGCTCGCCCACCTGGCGCTGACCGATCTGCCGAGCAGGCTGCGCCCGGGTGGTATCCCCGCCTATCCGGCGCCCGAGCGGGCCGTCCGCGCCCTCGCGCACGCCGTCCACTACGCGCAGTGGCGCCGCGGGATGGCCGAGGCGGAGGAGACCGCCCGCGTGCCCGAGCTGGACCGGATCGACGAGGCGGGCGCCCGGGCCCTGGTCGAGGCCGCGCTCTCCACCCGGGCCGCGATCTCCCGCCCGTCACCCACCGCCACCCTTGTTCGAGGCGCTACGCGCCGCTCCATCCTGTTTCGCACCCAGCCGGGGGGCGCGCGGATCACCCTGCCGGACGCGGACGCCGCCGCGCTGCTCGCCCGCTACGGCATCGACGTGTCGCCGACCCTGCAGGCCCCCGACGAGGAGACCGCCGTCCGGGCCGCCGCCGCGCTCGGCTACCCGGTCGCGCTGAAGGCCACCGCCCCCCACCTGCGCCACCGCCCCGATCTCGGCAGCGTCCGGCTGGACCTCACCGGGGAGCCGGGGCTGCGCCGCGCCCACCGCGAGCTGGACGCGCTGCTCGGCGGAGCCGCCCAGGCCGAGCTGGTGGTCCAGCGGCTGGCCCCGCGCGGTGTGGACACCGTGATCGGCGCCACGGTCGACCCGGCGGTCGGTGCGATCCTCTCCTTCGGCCTGGCGGGCGCCCCGGCCGAGCTGCTGGGTGACGTGGCCCACCGGCTGGTCCCGGCCACCGACCAGGACGTCGCGGGGCTGATCCGGGAGGTCCGGGCGTCGCCGCTGCTGTTCGGCTGGCGCGGTGCGGAGGCGGTGGACACCGACGCGCTGGAGGAGGTGCTGCTGCGGGTGTCGCGCCTGGTGGACGACCTTCCGGAGGTCGCCTCGGTGGATCTCGAACCCGTGGTCGTCGCCCCGCACGGGCTGGCGATCCTGGGGGCGCGAGTGCGGATCGCACCCCTGCCCGTCCGCAGCGATCTGGGCCCGCGCGCCATGAGCACGCTGTAACCTTCCTTGGTTGCGCCCTGCCCGTGGGCGCTGTTGCCTGGAAGCTCGGCGCCGCGCCGCCCGCTTCGTCGGCGGACCATGCCAGGATGGAGTTATGGCGAAGACCGGTACCACCACCACTCAGGACCTGCGCTCGGCGATCGAGCGCAGCGGCTACTACCCGGCCCTGGTGTCCGAGGCGGTCGAGTCCGCGGTGGGCCCGGAGCCGATCAGCTCCTACCTGGTGCACCAGGAGACCACCTTCGACGCCAACGAGGTCCGCCGGCACGTGACCGTGCTGGTGCTGACCCCGACCCGGTTCGTGGTGAGCCACACCGACGAGCAGTCCGGCGACGGCGCCGGCCCGGCCGTGCCGTACGCGACGACGTCGACCGAGAGCGTCCGGCTGGACCGGATCGGTTCGGTCGTGGTGAGCCGGATGGTCGCCAACCCGGAGACGTACACCCCGGGAACGCTGCCGCGCGAGGTCGTGCTGACGATCGGCTGGGGTGCGGTGCAGCGCCTGGACCTGGAGCCGGCCGGCTGCTCGGACCCGAACTGTGAGGCGGACCACGGCTACACCGGTTCGGCCACCGCTGACGACCTGTCACTGCGGGTCAGCGAGGCCGGCGACGGTCCGGAGACGGTGGCCCAGGCACTGGTGTTCGCCCGGGCGCTGTCCGACGCGACGATCAGCAACGGCCCGCGGGTCTGAGCCCGGGGCCGGACCGGCCTCAGGACAGCCCCACCGGACAGCCCCACCGACCGACCTCCACCGGACCCCGGCCGGACCGCCCCGCAGCGGTCCGAGCGGCCCGGCCCGGACCGACCAGCCACGGACCGACCGGCACCGGACGGACCGGCCACGGACCGACCAGCCCCACGGACCGACCCGCACCGACGCCCGCCCGGACGCCGCACCCGCGGCCTGCCCGTGCCGCACCGGACAGCCAGGAAGCCAGCCCCTCAGCCATGTCCTTCGCACCCGACGGCCACGACGCCTTCGAGATCCTCGACCCCGCCACCGCCCCGGCGCCCCCGTACGGCAGCGGCTCGCTCTGCGACCTGCTGCCCTCGGTGGCGGCCGGCCTCGGCGTGCCCGGGTTCACCGCGACGCTGCCGATCGCGCCCGCCGACCGGGTGGTGGTGTTCCTGGTCGACGGTCTCGGCTGGGAGCTGCTGCTGCGCCACCCCGAGTACGCGCCCTTCCTCTCCTCGCTGGCCGGCAGCTCGCTCGGCGGCACCGGCCGCCCGCTGACGGCAGGCTTCCCGTCCACCACGGCCACCTCGCTGGCGTCGGTGGGCACCGGGACCCCGCCGGGCCTGCACGGCCTGGCCGGCTACACGGTGGCGGTGCCGGGGGCCGGCTACCTGATGAACCAGCTGCGCTGGCAGCCGCACACCGATCCGGGGCTCTGGCAGCCGTACCCGACGGTGTTCGAGCGGACCGAGGCCGCCGGGGTGGCGACCGCGCAGGTCTCCTCGCCGCTGTTCGCCCAGACCCCGCTGACCCGGGTGGCGCTCTCCGGCGGCACCTTCCTCGGCCGCACCACCGGTGAGGAGCGGATGGACCAGACCGCCGCCTGGCTGGCCGAGCACGACCGCGCCCTCGTCTACACCTACGTCAGCGAGCTGGACGGCGCCGGGCACCGGTTCGGGGTCGACTCCGACGAGTGGCGGATGACGCTGGACGCGGTGGACCGCCTGGCCCGGAGGCTGGCCCGGCAGCTGCCGCCGCGCTCGGCGATGTACGTCACCGCCGACCACGGCATGATCGACATCGCCCCCGAGGACCGGATCGACTTCGACGAGGACTGGGAGCTCGGCGCCGGCGTCGCGCTGCTCGGCGGCGAGGGCCGGGCCCGGCACGTGTACGCCGTGCCGGGGGCCGCCGCCGACGTGCACACGGTCTGGAGCGAGGTGCTCGGCGACCGGATGTGGGTGGCCACCCGGGACGAGGCGATCGCCGCCGGCTGGTTCGGGCCCTCGGTGGACGACCGGGTCTACCACCGGATCGGCGACGTGGTCGCCGCGGCCCGCGACGACGTCGCCGTGATCGCCTCCCGCAACGAGCCCGGCGAGTCCGCGATGATCGGCCTGCACGGCTCGATGACCCCGGTCGAGCAGTTCGTCCCCCTGCTCGAAGTCCGCGCGTGAACCCCCGGCTCCGCGTGAACTCCTCCTCCCTGAAAGGCCTCTGCTCCACCCATGGCTGAACTGGTGTTCTTCTCGGGCACGATGGACTGCGGGAAGTCGACGCTCGCGCTCCAGATGGACCACAACCACGCCGCCCGCGGCCGGCAGGGGATCATCCTCACCCGTAACGACCGGGCCGGCGCGGCCACCATCTCCAGCCGCCTGGGCCTGCAGGCCGAGGCGGTCGAGGTGACGGACGACTTCGACTTCCACGCCCACGTCGTGCACCGGCTCTCGGCCGGCGGCCGGGTGGACTACCTGATCTGCGACGAGGCCCAGTTCTTCGCCGCCGAGCAGGTCGACCAGCTGGCCCGGGTGGTCGACGAACTCGGCATCGACGTCTTCACCTTCGGCATCACCACCGACTTCCGGACCAGGCTCTTCCCCGGTTCGCAGCGGCTGATCGAACTGGCCGACCGGGTCGAGGTGCTCCAGGTCGAGGCGCTCTGCTGGTGCGGGGCGCGTGCCACCCACAACGCCCGGACGGTGGGCGGCGTGATGGTGGTCGAGGGTGCGCAGGTCGTGGTCGGCGACATCTCGGTACGCGAGGACGAGGTCGGCTACGAGGTGCTCTGCCGCCGCCACCACCGCCGCCGGCTGACCGCCGCGACCGCCCGCGCCTCGGTGCTCTCCCCGGACGTGCTGCCCTTCGAGGAGCAGCAGGCCTGACGACGCCCGCCCGGGAACCCGCCCCCGGTGACGATGCGGCGGGCGCCCGACCCCCGGTGACGACGCCCTACGCGCCCGTCTCCAGTACGGAGAAGTGCCCGCCCTGCGGGTCGGCCAGCCGGGCCACCCGGCCGCGTCCGGTCGCGTGCGGTTCGACCAGCACCCGGCCGCCCAGCTCGACCGCCAGACGGGACGTCAGCACCGCGTCCCGGACGGCGAAGTGGACCCGCCAGCGCGGCGGATGCCCCCGCAGTGCGGCGCCGGAGCGGATGCCCGCCACCGGCAGGTCGTCCACCACCAGCGCGGACCCGCCGTCGGCCGGCGCCACCGGTCGCCCCAGCACCGCGCCGTAGAAGGACGCCGCGCCCTCCTCGTCGGGGGTGAGCAGCTCCGCCCAGGCGGGGCCGCCCGGCTCGGGGCCCGCCTCCCGGCCCGGGTGCTCCTCGCCCTGCCAGAGGCCGAAGACGGCGCCGGACACGTCGGCCGCGATCGCCAGCCGCCCGGCCCGCTCGGCCTGCAGCGGGCCGACCGCCACCGTGCCGCCGCACTCGCGCACCAGCTGGGCCGTCGCGTCGGCACTGTCCACCGCGAAGTAGGTGGTCCACTGCACCGGGAAGCCCGTCGCCGCGGAGACGCCGAGACCGGCGACCGGCTCACCGCCCGACTCGGCCCGCACGTAGGCGCCGAGCTGGGTGGGGCCCGGCGTGTACGACCAGCCGAGCAGCTCGCCGTAGAAGGCGCGGGCTCCGGCCAGGTCGTCGGTCATCAGGCTGACCCAGCACGGCGTGCCCTGGGCCAGCCGGAGTTTCACCGCGGGCATGCGGGCCTCCTCACGGGGCGGACGGCGCACGAGCTGCGCACGTGAGGGTGATGGTTCCACCCTGGCGCGCGCCGAACCCTCGGGCCGCGCGGAAATTCCGGCAAAGACCGCACAAAGAGCGTCGAGTTGGCGGCCCTGCGCGAGAATGACCGCCATGACGACCTATCACGACGGCTCCCCGCTGGTCTCGGTGGCCGGCCTCCAGGAGGCGCTCGCCTCGGATCTCCCGCCCGTCCTGCTCGACGTGCGCTGGCAGCTCGGCGGCCCGCCCGGGATCGAGGACTACACGGCCGGCCACCTGCCCGGCGCCCACTTCGTCGCCCTGGACGCCGACCTCGCCGCACCGGCCGGACCGCCCGGGCGCGGCGGCCGCCACCCGCTGCCCGGCGTCGAGGAGTTGGGCGCCGCGCTGCGCCGTTTCGGAGTCTGTGCCGGCCGCCCGGTGGTGGTGTACGACGGCGCCACCTCGCTGGCCGCGGCCCGGGCCTGGTGGCTGCTGCGCTGGGCGGGCCACCCGGACGTGCGGGTGCTGGACGGCGGGTTCGCGGCCTGGCAGGCCGCCGGGCTGCCGGTGACGGCCGAACTGCCGGAGACGGAGGAGGGCGACTTCAAGCCCGTGCCGGGCCACCTGCCGACGGTGGACGGGGACGGCGCGGCGGCCTGGGCCCGGACCGGCCTGCTGCTGGACGCCCGGGCCGGGGAGCGCTACCGCGGCGAGACCGAGCCGATCGACCCGCGGGCCGGTCACATCCCGGGGGCGGTCTCGGCGCCGACCACCGAGAACGTGGGCCCGGACGGGCGGTTCCGGCCGGCCGCGGAACTCGCCGAGCGGTTCCGTGCGCTGGGCGCGGGCGAGCGGGAGACCGCCGTGTACTGCGGTTCGGGCGTGACGGCGGCGCACCAGATCCTCGCGCTGGAGGTGGCGGGCCTGCCGGCCACGCTGTACCCGGGGTCATGGAGCGAGTGGTCGAGCGACGGGACCCGGCCGGTGGCGGTCACCGACCAGCCGGGCTGAGCGGGTGGCACGCGGCCGGTGGCACGACGGCGGTGGCGCCGCACCGGGGGCACGCCCCCGGCGGCACACGGCGGGTGGCACGCGGCCGGTGACTCGCGGCCGGTGACACTCCGCCGGTGACACGACGAAGGGGCGGGAGGCCGCGAACGGCCTCCCGCCCCTTCGTCAGCCGAAGGTCGTCACCCGAAGGCGACCGGCAGCGGCGGCTACTCCTGCTTCTTGCGCCGGCTGCCGAAGACGATCTCGTCCCAGCTCGGCACGGTGGCCCGGCGCCCGGGCCGGACGCCGTCCGCCTCGGCCTGCCGGTCGGTCGTCCCGACCAGTCGCTCGCGGTGCGGGGCGACAGCCCGCGGCATCAGGATGTCCGCGTACGCCGAGCCCGCGCCGACCGCGGGGGCGGCGGCCGCCGGCTCCTCGGTCTCCTCGGCGACCTCGACGGGCACCGGCTCGATCGGCGGCGGCGCGCCCACGGCGAGGTCGCCGCGGAAGGCCGGGACGACGTCGAGCAGGCTGGTCAGCGAGTCGCGCGAGTCCGCGGTGGCCTCGCGGCCCTCGCGAACCTCACGGGCCGACATGATGCGGTCGGCCGAGGGCCGGTCGATCATCGGCCGCGGCGGCCGGTCCTGGGGGAGCCGGGCGATCCGCGGGATGAACGGGAAGACCGACTCCTCCTCGCGCTCGACGTTCTCGCCGATCAGCGCGCGGGCCTCGTCGTCGTTGGGCTGGACCAGGCGCCGGGGCGGGTCGTACGTCCACGACGCACTGCGGCCCTCGCCCTCCGCCCGGTAGGAGAGGATGACCTCCCAGGTGCCGTCGTCGCGCCGCCAGGAGTCCCAGCGCTCGGTGTCCTTCTCGGCGCCGCGCAGCGCGAGCCGCTCGGCGACGGCCTCGCCCAGCTGCGGTCCGGTGGACTCGCCGTGCCGGCGGATGGCGGTCTTGCGCGCCCGCTCGGCCATGAAGGCGCGCTCGGCGAGCACCGGTCCCTCGAAGCGGCGGACCCGGTCGACGGAGATGCCGGCGGCCTGCGCGACCTCCTCGGCGGAGGCACCGGCTCGTATCCGCGCCTGGATGTCGCGGGGGCGGAGGTGGCTCTCCACCTCGATCTCGATCTGGCCGAGGCGCGGACGGTCACCCCGGATGGCGGCGCGCAGCCGCTCGTCGATGGGGAGGGTGTACTCCGTGCTGTCGGCAGCCTTGAGCACCAGCCGTGTGCCGTCGTTGCTGACGGCCACAACCCGCAGTTCGGGCACGGTTACCTCCCGGGTGGTGCCTGCCGACGTCACCTGCGTCGCTGCTCCCGTACTGAGTGTGGCCTGCCCGCTCGCGACTGGCCACAACCTTGCTGAGTTCCCCGGCGTGTCGGGCTCACGCCCGGGCTCGCCGCTGTGGCACGGTTGCCTTTTTTGCCACGTCACCTGTTGACGTCGCGCCTGGGTGTCCCGGCCGTCCTCGCACGCGGAGTGTTCGCGACGATCCGGGACCGGCGTCGCCGTGCGTGCCTGCGCCGTGGCTCCTTGTCAATCTGCCGGCTGATGGCCAGTCGACAAGTCGACCCAGGGCTCAGGCTTTACGAACAGTACTCCATTCGTGGCATCCAAAGGGGCGGCTCGCCGCTCAAGTCTCCCGCGATTCACGGGAATCTCAAGAGCGCGCACCCCCGATGGCCGACGATCAGCCGGCGAACGGTGATCATCTTCACATATATCTCCCGCGCGGAACCGCATTTTCGTCCCTTGTGTCCTCCTTTGGGCAAGATGGAGTGACTTGTTCGAAGGACAGTCGTACGAACCGAGGGATGTTGATGCCGGAGCAGAAGTCCGCCGAGAAGGCCGCCGGGGAAGGTCGCAGGCGAATTGATCTGAGTGTCGCTCAGGTCGCGGCCAGTGCGTTCGCCGCCGTGGTGGGGGCGGTGCTCGCCTCCGAACTCGGCGTCTACGGCACGATTCTGGGCGCGGCGGTGGTGAGCGTCGGGGCGACCACCGGCGGCGCGGTGTTCCAGCACGTCTTCCGGCGCACCGGCGAACAGCTGCGCGACGCGGTGGACCGGACCGGTCCCGGGGCGGCGGTGAACGGGCTGCGCGAGGCGCCGTCCGCCGGCCCGGCCCCGGCCGCGCCGGCGCTCTCCCCGGAGTGGAACCGGCCGCAGGTCGTCCGGGCGCGTCGGCGGTGGACGTGGAGAACGTACGCGGCGGTGTCCGGACTGGTGTTCCTCCTGGCGATGACGCCGGTGGTCGCCTTCGAACTGGCCACCGGGCAGCCGGTGTCGGCCACGGTGAAGGGGGAGTCGGGCAGCGGCACCTCGCTGGGCGGCACGGTGAGCCCGAAGCCGTCGGAGCGGCCGGACCCGTCGGAGCGGCCGGACCCGGCGGACCGGCCGGCCGGCGACACCGCGGGCCTCCCGTCGGGCGTCCCGTCGCAGGGCGGTGCGAGCCCTTCGGCGGCGGGGAAGGACGGCGGTGCCTCGGCGCCGGCCACCCCGGGCCGGAGTCCGGGCGCCGGGGCCGGCGGTGAGGCCTCCCCGCCGGCCGGCCCGGGCTCCACGCCGTCCGCCGCTCCGTCCGGGGGTTCGTCCGCGGGCCCGTCCGCCGGGGAGTCCGGCGCGGCGACCCCGACCGGCGGCGCCGCGAGGCCGTCCGGCGGGACCACCCCGCAGCCGTCCGCCCCGGGCGGCGCGCCCGCCGCGGTCTCCCCGCCGGCCGCCGCTGCGGGCCAGTCGGCGAAGGCGGAGTGACGAGGGCGCGTGACGGCGTCGCCCGCCCGGTGTCGTGCGCCGGGCGGGCAACGCCGGAGGCCCCTACGCCCCGAGCACCCGGCGCAGGTAGTCGTTGCCGAAGCGGCGCTCCGGGTCGAGTTCGTCCCGCAGCGCCGTGAAGTCGCCGAAGCGGGGGTACAGGTCGGCGAGGTGGCCGGCGTCCCGGGTGTGCAGCTTGCCCCAGTGCGGGCGGCCGCGGTGGGCGGCCATCAGCTTCTCCACCTCGGTGAAGTAGCCCTGTTCGGCGGTGCCCCGGTAGAGGTGGACGGCGATGTACGCGCTGTCCCAGCCGTTGGCGGTGGAGAGCCAGAGGTCGTCGGCGGGGGCGAACCGCACCTCGACCGGGAAGCTGATCCTCCAGTCGGACCGCTCGATCATGGCCCGGAGCTCGCGGAGCACCTCGGTGACCTCCTCGCGCGGCACCGCGTACTCCATCTCCAGGAAGCGGACCTTGCGGGGGCTGGTGAACACCTTGTACGCGGTGTCGGTGTAGCTGCGGTCCGACCAGGCGCGGCTGGCCAGCGAGGCGATGGAGGGCACGGTCGCGGGGAAGCGCCGGCCGACCCGGCAGGCGCCCTCCCAGACGGTGTTGGAGAGGAAGTCGTCCTCCAGCCACTCCTTGAACCGGGGCAGCGGGGCGGCCGGCCCCTGGCTGCGGTTGTTGCGCTTGGTGGAGCAGCGGTCGGTGTGCGGGAACCAGTAGAACTCGAAGTGCTCGTTGACGGCGGTGAGGTCGTCGAGCCGGTCGAGCACCTCGTCGAAGCGCATCGGCTGCTCGTGGGCGGTGAGTAGGAAGGCCGGCTCGACGGCGAAGGTGAGCGCCGTGATCACGCCGAGGGCGCCGAGGCCGAGCCGGGCGCCCTGGAAGAGCCGCGGGTCCTCGGTGGGGGAGCAGCGCCGGACGGAGCCGTCGGCGAGGACGATCTCCAGGGCGCGGATCTGGGCGGCGAGCGAGCCGGAGTCCCGGCCGGTGCCGTGGGTGCCGGTGCTGGTCGCGCCGGCCACGGTCTGGACCTCGATGTCGCCCATGTTGGTGAGCGAGAGCCCGGCGGCGGCGAGCAGCCGGTTGAGCCGGGCCAGCGGCAGTCCGGCCTCGACGGTGACGGTGCCGGCCTCGCGGTCGATCCCGCGGACGGCGGTCAGCGCGTGCGGGCGGACCAGGACGCCGTCGCCGGCCGACGCGATGGAGGTGAAGGAGTGGCCGGAGCCGACGGCCTTGACGGTGCGGCCCTGGTCGGCGGCGCGCAGGATCTCCTTGGCCAGTTCCTCCGCGGTGCCGGGCGTGACCACCTTGGCCGGGTGGGCGCTCTGGTTGCCGGCCCAGTTGGTCCAGCGGGTGCGGGGTGCGGTACTGGCCTGGGGCATGCGGTGCCTCCTGCTCCGTGGCCGAACGGTGTCGGCTCGCTCCGGGGCGGCGCCGCCGCCCTACCCGCGGGTAGGCCCGCGAGTAGGGAGGAGATTAGTCAGTTCACCGTTCGAGGTCTACGGTCTGGCCGGCGGGCTGACCGGCCCCGGCGGAGGACAGTCCGGCCCGCAGGCGGCCGAGTCCGGCCAGGGCGGCGACCACGCCGAAGGCCCCGGCGGCCAGCGGCACCCAGTAGCCGGAGGCGGCTCCGGCCGCGTCGACCACCCAGCCACCGGCGGAGGAGCCGAGCGCGACGCCGAGGGCGAGCCCGGTGGTCGTCCAGGTCATGCCCTCGGTGAGCTGGGAGGCCGGGACGAGCCGCTCGACGAGGGCCATCGCGGTGATCAGGGTGGGGGAGATGGCGATGCCGGCGACCAGCAGCGCGGCGCCGACCGCGACCAGCCCGCCGACCCCGTGCACCGACTCGGCGACCAGCAGCAGGGGCGCCATGCTGAGCGCCATGAAGAGGACGCCGCCGAAGAAGCGGCCGGCCATCGAGCCCGTGAGCTTGAGGGTGCCGAACACGACGCCGGCCAGGCAGGAGCCGAGTGCCCAGAGCGCCAGGATCACGCTGGCGACGGCCTTGTGGCCCTGGTCGTCGGAGTAGGCGACGGTGACGACCTCCACCGAGCCGAAGATCGCGCCGGTGGCGACGAAGGTCAGGATCAGCACCTGGAGGCCGCGGTTGAGGATCACCGAGCTGCCGGTGTGCCGGGCGGCCGGGTGGACCGGCGGCTGGGTGGAGCGCTGGCCGGCGAACAGGAGTACGCCGACGGCGAGGAAGAGGCCGGCGAGCAGCACGCCGGCCTCCGGGAAGACCGAGGTGGCCAGGCCGATGGAGAGGATCGGGCCGACGATGAAGCAGATCTCGTCGACCACGGCCTCGAAGGAGTACGCGGTGTGCAGCTTGGGCGCGTCGTCCCGGTAGAGGTGGGCCCAGCGGGCGCGGACCATCGCGCCGGTGCTGGGCATGACGCCCATGCCGGCGGCGAAGACGAAGAGCATCCAGTCCGGGGCCTCCAGGCGGGCGCAGAGCAGCAGTCCGACGGCGGCGACGACGGTGACCGCGGTGGCCGGCAGGATGATCCGGCGCTGTCCGTGCCGGTCCACCAGCCGGGAGACCTGCGGGCCCAGCACCGCGGCGGACACCGCCAGCGTCGCCGACACCAGGCCGGCCACCCCGTAGGAGCCGCGCAGCTGGGAGAGCATGGTCACGATGCCGATGCCGGTCATGGAGATCGGCAGCCGGGCTATGAAGCCGGTGGACGAGAAGGCCAGACTGCCGGGGGCGGCGAAGATCTGGCGGTAGCTGGACAGCACGGGAGCTCCGCGGGGGTAAGGAACGAGGCTGGCCAACACAGCTTACGTACGTTGGCAAACAGTATTTTCCGGACACCCGGTGCAGCCCTGCCGACGGGCTCCGGCCCCTCAATGGCAGGATCGGTCCCATGTCCGACGTGCGCAATCCCTCACCCTCCGGCGCCGCTCCGGTCGCCGCCCGGCCGTACGACGCCCTGCTACTGCTCTCCTTCGGCGGGCCCGAGGCTCCCGAGGACGTCGTCCCCTTCCTGGAGAACGTCACCCGGGGCCGGGGCATCCCGAAGGAGCGGCTGAAGGAGGTGGGCAAGCACTACTTCATGTTCGGCGGGGTGAGCCCGATCAACGAGCAGAACCGCGAGCTGCTGGCCGCCCTGCGCAAGGACTTCGCCGAGCACGGCCTGGACCTCCCGGTCTACTGGGGCAACCGGAACTGGGCGCCCTACCTGACCGACACCCTCCGCGAGATCGCCGCCGACGGGCACCGCCGGATCGCCGTCCTCGCCACCAGCGCCTACGCGGGCTACTCGGGCTGCCGCCAGTACCGGGAGAACCTCGCCGACGCGCTGGCGCGGCTCGCCGAGGAGGGGCTGCCCGCCCTGCAGGTGGACAAGCTGCGCCACTTCTACAACCACCCCGGCTTCGTCGGGCCGATGATCGACGCCACCGCGGCTGCGCTGGAGCGGCTGCCCGAGGAGGTCCGGGCCGGCGCCCGGCTGGCGTTCACCACCCACTCCATTCCGGACACCATGGCCGAGACCTCCGGCGCCCCGGACGACCCGGCCCGCGGCCGGCCCGGCGGCGCGTACGTCGCCCAGCACCTGGACGTGGCCCGGCTGGTCGCCGACGCCGTCGCCGAGCGCACCGGCGTCCCGGACCGGCCCTGGGAGCTGGTCTTCCAGAGCCGCAGCGGCGCCCCGCACATCCCGTGGCTGGAACCCGACATCTGCGACCACCTGGAGGCCCAGCACGCGGACGGCGCCCCGGCCGTGGTGATGGTCCCGATCGGCTTCGTCTCCGACCACATGGAGGTCAAGTACGACCTGGACACCGAGGCGGTGGCCAAGGCCGCCGAGCTCGGCCTGCCGGTCGCCCGGGCCGCCACCGTCGGTGCCGACCCCCGGTTCACCGCGGCCGTCCGCGAGCTCGTCCTGGAGCGCGCCGCCACCGAGCGCGGCGAGGCCCCGGCCCGCTGCGCCACCGGCACGCTCGGGCCCGGCCACGACGTCTGCGCGGTGGCCTGCTGCCCCAACCCGCGCGCCGCGCGCCCGGCCGCCGCCGAGCGCTGACCGCCCCGTCCCCCCGGAGGATCCCGTGCCCAGCCCCGAACTGCTCGACGAACTGCTCGACGTCGCCCTCGACGCCGCCCGGCAGGCGGGTGAGCTGCTGCGCGACGGCCGGCCCGCGGACCTCGGCGTGGCGGGCACCAAGAGCAGCCCCGTCGACGTCGTGACCGAGATGGACCTCGCCTCCGAGAAGCTGGTCCTGGAGCTGATCGGCGCCCGCCGCCCGGCGGACGGCTACCTCGGCGAGGAGGGCTCCGAGCGGCCCGGCACCAGCGGGGTCCGCTGGGTCGTCGACCCGCTCGACGGCACCGTCAACTACCTCTACGGGCTGCCCTCGTGGGCGGTCAGCGTGGCCGCCGAGCTGGACGGCGAGGCGGTCGTCGGCGTGGTGTACGCACCCGCGCGGGGCGAGCTGTTCCACGCCGTGCTCGGCGGTGGCGCCCACCTGGACGGCGGGCGGCTCTCCGCCCGCCCGGCCCCGCCGTGGGGGCAGGCGCTGATCGCCACCGGCTTCAACTACGTGCAGCGGGTGCGGACCAGGCAGGCCGAGGTGCTGCTCGCGCTGATGCCGGAGGTCCGCGACATCCGCCGGGGCGGGGCCGCCGCGGTGGACCTCTGCGACGTCGCGGCCGGCCGCCTGGACGGCTACTACGAGCGCGGGCTCGCCCCCTGGGACCGCGCCGCGGGCTGCCTGATCGCCGCCGAGGCCGGTGCGCTGGTCGGCGGCCGCCCGGGCCACGGCCCGGACGGCGAGCTGACCGTCGCCGCCGCGCCCGGCGTGTACGAGCCGCTCCAGGAGCGGCTGGCACGGCTGCGCGCCTGGGCGGACTGACGGGCCCCGACCCCGGCCGGCGGGGACACCGGCCGGCCGGGGCCGCGGACCGTCCCGCAGGCACGCGGACAAGAAAGAGCCCTGGCATACGGGGGATGCCAGGGCCTGGGTTTCGCACGGCCCCCGTAGGGCCGCTGGTGCCGGAGGTCCGGCGTCGGGTCGGGCGGGTCGGGTGGATCAGGCGGCGGTGCGGTGGCGCTCCAGCACCGTGTCCACACCGTGCTCGGCGGCGAGCCGGCGCAGGTCGTCCAGCTCTGACTGCTCCACCTCGGCCAGGAATTCGTCCCCGGCCTCGATCGCGCGGTGCAGGTCCTGCTCGGCGTTGGCTATGCGCTGCAGGATTCCGGCGGTGAAGGCGTCCATACGGGCCCCCTTACTGTGTCGGACGTGCACGTTCGTGCGTCCCCCGCCCCGGGGTGGTGGTGGCCAGCGGAAGCGTCCGATCCGGCGGGTCGAGATCTCCGGTCGGGCGCGGAGACGGCCCTCGGCCGCTCCCGGTGACGCCCCAGCCCCAGGGCCGGCGCGGATGAACGCACGGCGGGTGGGTGCGATCGGCCAACAAGCCAGATCGCGGGTGTGAACCTGTCCTCCCCACCCCCGGACGGGGGAAACCTCAGCGGGCGAGAAAGTTGCCTGTGTCACAGTCCAAACGGAGTGCTCCCGGCACGAACCGCGCTCTCCCCGGTGATCACTCCGCCGGGGTGCCCGTGCCCCCGGGGCAGCTTATCGCTGCTTTACCGCGGGACCAGGCAGGATGGAGGCACCGTCGGAGCCGTGCGTCCGCTTCCGGGGCCGGCCTGGAGAAGGGACAACGACCGTGCGGGTTCTCGTCGTCGAGGACGAGCAGCTGCTCGCCGAGGCCGTCGCAACCGGCCTGCGCCGCGAGGCGATGGCCGTCGACGTGGTGTACGACGGGGAGGCCGCGCTCCAGCGCATCGCGGTCAACGACTACGACGTCGTGGTCCTCGACCGCGACCTCCCGCTGGTCCACGGGGACGACGTCTGCCGCAGCGTGGTCGACCAGGGCCTGGCCACCCGGGTGATCATGCTGACCGCCTCCGGCGACATCAGCGACCGGGTCGAGGGCCTGGAGATCGGCGCCGACGACTACCTTCCGAAGCCGTTCGCCTTCAGTGAACTCGTCGCCCGCGTAAGGGCGCTGGGCCGCCGGGCGACCGTCCCGCTGCCGCCGGTGCTGGAGCGCGCGGGCATCTCGCTCGACCCTGGCCGCCGCGAGGTGATCCGCGACGGGCGGCCCGTCCAGCTCGCGCCCAAGGAGTTCGCCGTCCTGGAGGTGCTGATGCGGGCCGGCGGCGCCGTCGTCTCCGCCGAACAGCTGCTGGAGAAGGCCTGGGACGAGCACACCGACCCGTTCACCAACGTCGTGCGGGTCACCGTGATGACGCTGCGCCGCAAGCTCGGCGACCCGCCGGTGATCGTCACCGTCCCCGGCTCCGGCTACCGGATCTGACCCCTCCGGCCCCTGCGGCCGGCCCGTCGCCCGCCCGCCCGGCGGACGCTCCGAGAGGAACACCATGACCACCCCGCCCCCCGCCGGCGGGCCCTCCGGCGCGCCCGCCGGCGGCCCGCGGGCCGTGCCGCCCAAGCCCGTGCACCCGCCCCGAGCGCCCCGGCTGCACCACGCGTCGCACGACACCTACGTCCCCGGCGACGGCATGCTCGCCTGGCTGCCGTTCCGTCCGACCATCCGGATCCGGCTCACCCTGCTCTACGGCGGGATGTTCCTGATGGCGGGCGTGGTGCTGCTCCTCCTGATGTACTTCTTCATCCGGCAGGCCTTCCAGGGCGCCCTGCTGCCCCCGCTGCGACTCAGTGGCCAGGTCACCACACCCGACGGGACGGCGATCACCTCCCAGGCGGCGCTGGACCGCTACATCGACGCCTTCCAGACCAACCAGGCCAACCTGGCTCTCAACACCCTGCTGCGCAAGTCCCTCACGGTGCTGGTCTGCCTCGCCGTGATCGCCTTCATCGCCGGGTACGCGATGGCCGGCCGGGTGCTGCGCCCCCTCGGCCGGATCACCCGCACCGCCCGCGAGGTGGCCTCCTCGGACCTGCACCGACGGATCGAGCTGGACGGCCCGGACGACGAGCTCAAGGAGCTCGCCGACACCTTCGACGACATGCTCGACCGGCTGGACCGCTCCTTCGACTCCCAGCGGCGCTTCGTCGCCAACGCCTCGCACGAGCTGCGCACCCCGCTGGCGATCAACCGCACGCTGCTGGAGGTCCAGCTCTCGGACCCCGGCGTCTCGGCCGACCTCCAGCAGCTCGGCAAGACCCTGCTGGCCACCAACGAGCGCAGCGAACAGCTGGTGGAGGGCCTGCTGCTGCTCGCCCGGAGCGAGAACGAGCTGACCGACCGGCGGGCCGTGGAACTCTCCGAGGTGGCGGGCCGCGCCCTGGAGCAGACCCGCTCCGAGGCCGAACGGCGCGAGGTCGAGGTGCGCGCCACGCTCACCCCGGCCATGGTCGGAGGAAACGGCGTCCTGCTGGAGCGGATCGCGCTCAACCTGTTGCAGAACGCGGTGCGCTACAACACTCCCGGCGGCTGGGTCGAGATCACCACGGCCTTGGTGCCCGGCAACGCGGGTGAGCTGGTGGTCTCGAACACCGGCCCGGTCGTGCCCGGCTACGAGCTGGAGCACATCTTCGAGCCGTTCCGGCGGGTCAAGGGCGCCGACCGCACCCGCAGCGACAAGGGGGTCGGACTCGGCCTCTCCATCGTCCGCTCGGTGGTCCGGGCGCACGGAGGCACCATCGAGGCCACCCCGCGCTCCGGTGGCGGCCTCACCATGCGGGTGCGCATCCCGGGGCCCTGACCGCCCTCCCAGGGCCCTCCTGGGCCCGTTACGCCGTCCGGGGGCCCGCGCTCCGTGCGCCGACCATTGCCAGCCGCCCCCGTCAGGCCTGTCAGAACGACATCAGGCCTGGCGGGGGCGGCTTGTCATTTCTGGACCGAGCAACCTACGGTGTCGTAACCTACGGAAGCGTAAGTGCATCCCGACCGTCGTCCCGACGCGCCCGCCCAACGCGCTCGTCCCGCGCGTGCCCCCCTCAGGAGCAAGACCGTGACCATCGCCCCCGTGCAGCGCACCGCCTCCCTCGGTTCGAGCGCCTGGACCGACGCGCGGCTGATCATGGCCCTCGAAGAGGTCGTGGAGAAGGAGCTCAACCGCCACCTGAAGGTGGCCAAGGACTGGATGCCCCACGAGTTCATCCCGTGGAGCCAGGGCCGCGACTTCGACGGCGTGCTGGGCGGCGAGGCCTGGTCGGTGGAGCAGTCCCAGGTGACCCCGCTCGGCCGGGTCTCGCTGGTCGTCAACCTGCTGACCGAGGACAACCTCCCCAGCTACCACCACGAGATCGCCACCATGTTCGGCCGTGAGGGCGCCTGGGGCACCTGGGTGCACCGCTGGACGGCCGAGGAGGGCCGGCACGGCATAGCCATTCGCGACTTCCTGCTCGCCACCCGGGCCGTCGACCCGAACGAGCTGGAGCGGGCGCGGATGAGCCACATGTCGGAGGGCTTCGAGTCCGACAACTCGCACAGCATGCTGCACTCGGTCGCGTACGTGGCCTTCCAGGAGCTCGCCACCCGCATCTCGCACCGCAACACCGGCCACCACGCCGGCGACCCGCTCTGCGACCAGCTGCTGGCGAAGATCGCCAACGACGAGAACCTGCACATGGTCTTCTACCGGAACCTGCTGAAGGCCGCCCTGGAGATCGCGCCCGACCAGGCCATGCGGGCCATCGCCGACGTGGTCACCGACTTCCGGATGCCCGGCCACGGCATCCCCGGCTTCGAGCGGGCCGCCGCCCAGATCGCCATCGGCGGCGTCTACAACCTGCGGATCCACCACGACGACGTGCTGCAGCCGGTGCTGCGCCACCTCCGGGTGATGGAGATCGACGGCCTCGGCCCGGAGGGCCAGCAGGCCCAGGACGAGCTCGGCGTGTTCCTCGGCGGCCTGGACGCGCAGGCGACCCGGTTCGACGAGCGGCAGGCCGCGCTGCTGGCCCGCCGGGCCGCGCGGATGGCCGCCCAGTAGCCGCCGGCCGCCCAGTGGCCGAGGCCGCCGGGAGGGGCCGGACGCCGGGAGGGGCCGGACGCCGGGAGGGGCCGGACACGAACCGCAGGGCGGGGCGGGCCGTGGATCCGGCCGCTCCGCTTGGGTGGGTTTTCCGTGTTTTGCCCCGGAAGATTCGGAACGTGAGCAAGCTCACACCGTGTCGCTCCGCGGGTCGGGCCGACCCCGGAGCGTGATCATGGTGAACGGCGGCCCGGTCGCCGTCCGTGAGGGAATCGGCGGCCCGATCCGTCCCGGTGGATTGGCGAGCGTCCCTGGTGGGCAAGGGAATGGGCGGATGGGCATGCGGCCGACGGTCACTGTCCGTGTCTGCCGGGCGGTCCCGGAAGCGGGCTGGCGATGGCCCAGCGTGAGGCCTCCCGCGTGCGAGCGGATCACCCCAACGGACCCCTGGCTGAGTGTCGATTGAGTAACAGGGCTTGAAGTAAGGCAAAATCTCCGCCTCGGGTCGGGCACAAGAACGACCCCCCATGCGTTACGTGCGCTGGAGATACCGCACACACCGCACAAACCCGGAGGGGGAGAGCGAAAAAATGGCAACGGACTACGACACCCCACGCAAGACCGATGACGACCTCAACGAGGACAGCATCGAGGAACTGAAGGCTCGGCGGAACGAGAAGACCGGTAGCTCGGTCGACGTCGACGAGTTCGAGGCGGCCGAGGGCCTGGAGCTTCCCGGCGCCGACCTCTCGAACGAGGAGCTCTCCGTCCGGGTGCTGCCGCGCCAGGCCGACGAGTTCACCTGCATGAGCTGCTTCCTGGTGCACCACCGCAGCCAGCTGTACAGCGAGAAGAACGGCAACCCGATCTGCCGGGACTGCGGCGCCTGAGTACGAGGGCGGCCATGGTCCGGGACTCGCAGCCAGCGAGACCGGTACACCGCCCCTTCCGGCCCCGGGCAGCGGGGCCGGACGGCAGTTCCGGCGGCCGTCGAAGCGGACGCACCGGCAGTACGGAGTCAGGTAGTACCAGCGCAGTACCTTGCACCGCGCAGTACCTTGCAGCGCGTGGTGCCGCACCTCGGGCGGCACCACGTGCAGCACGTGCAGTACGTCGTGCCGCACCCCTTGGGGCACCTCGTGCAGTACGGAGACAACAGGGACGGTCCCGCGTCAGCGGAACCGTCCCTCTCCGTTTCCCGGGGACGCCCGGGCGCGTTCGGCCGTGCCCGTCAGGCGCGGGCCCCGCGGCGCGCCTCTTCCAGTGCCTCGGCCAGCTTCATCGGCGAGCGGGTCGACAGGTAGAGGTACGGCGTCGGGTCGGCCGGGTCGGTGACCTCGACGCGCAGCGCGGTCGGCACGTAGCTGCGCAGCAGCATGAAGGCCCGCGGGTCCGACTTGGTCCCGCGCCAGGCCACCGCCTCCGCCGGGCTGAGCGGGTGCGCGGTGCCGAGGGCGCCGACCGGGATCCGGGCCGGGCCCGCGACCAGCGAGCCCTGCACCACGCGGATCCGGGCCGAGCCGTAGCTGCTGATCGCGGCCGCGCCGGCGGCGATGCCGACCACCAGCCCGACCAGCGCGCCCACCGCACTGAGACGCAGCAGGATCATCGCGAGCGTGAGCCCGATCGCGACCGGGAGCAACCACCAGGAGCGCGGCACGGTGAGGCGTTCGTCGTACATGCCCCCATTGTGGTCGTCGTGACGGCCGGTCCGGGACGGCACCCCCGCTCCCCGTCCGGCTACTGGTGGGTAGGGTTGGGCGCCGTGACCGGTTCCATCGCCCCCGCCTCCCCGTCCGCCCAGTCGGCGCCGAGTACGCCGCTGTCGCCGACCACCTCCCCGAGCACCCCGTCGGGCACCTCGCCGGCGGCCGCCGTGCCGTCGTCGCCGACCACGCCGCCGCCGGAGGCCGTGCTGCCCCCGCGCGCCCCGGAGGCCCCGGCCCCGGGCACCCGGCTCGGCTCGCACTACGAGCACTGCTTCGGCTGCGGCCCGCAGCACCCCGGCGGCCTGCGGATCGACGCGGTGGCCGGCGAGGGCCTCGACGTCACCGCCGAGTTCGCCGTCCGCTCGTTCCACCAGGGCGGCCCCGGCCTGGCCCACGGCGGCCTGCTGGCCACGGCGATGGACGAGACGCTCGGCACGCTGAACTGGCTGCTGCACGCCCCCGCCGTCACCGGCCGGCTGGAGACGGACTTCCTCTGCCCGGTGCCGGTCGACTCGGTGCTGCACCTGCGCGCCTGGGTCACCGGCGTGCACGGCCGCAAGATCTACAGCGCCGCGGAGGCACGGATCGGCGGCCCGGACGGGCCGGTCGCGGTGCGTGCACAGGCACTCTTCATCCAGGTGAAGCTGGAACACTTCACCAGGAACGGTCGTCCCGAGGACATCGAGAAGGTCCTCGACGACCCTGATCTGATGAAGCGCGCCCGAGCCTTTGAGGTGAACCCTTGAGCAGCACCCCCCGTCCGCCCGTAGACGTTCTGATCAGGCGAATCGACGCCGAGCTGCCGCTGCCCGCGTACGCGCAGCCCGGCGACGCCGGTGCCGATCTGCGGACCACCGTCGACGCCGAGCTGGCCCCCGGCGAGCGGGCCGTGCTACCCACCGGTATCGCCATCGCCCTGCCCGACGGCCACGCGGCCTTCGTCCACCCGCGGTCCGGGCTCGCAGCTCGTTGCGGAGTTGCTCTGGTGAACGCCCCAGGGACGGTCGATGCCGGGTACCGTGGAGAGATCAAGGTGATCGTCGTCAACTTGGACCCGCGCGAGTCCGTCAGCTTCCGCCGAGGTGACCGGATCGCCCAGCTGGTCATCCAGCAGGTCGAGAAGGCCCGCTTCCACGAGGTGGCAGAACTGCCCGGGTCGGCTCGGGCCGAGGGTGGGTTCGGGTCGACCGGCGGCCACGCCGCGGTCTAGGCTGCCCGCGGCCTCGCAGGAAGCCGAGCAGGTATTCGCATCGGTCTTGGACCGGGAAGGACAGTGACCGTGTTCCGTCGTCGCCAGAAGAGCGAGGACGCTGTCGAGCAGCTCGCCGACGACGCCATCAGCGCCGACGAGACGGCCGATGACGTCGAAGGTTCCGCCGAGAGCGAGAACGTGACCGACCTGGACCCGGCGGACCGGGTCGGGCTGCCGCCGGCCCCGCGTCCGGACGGTCCGTGGGACTACTCCGAGCTGGAGAATCCGGAGGAGGGCCGAGTAGACCTCGGGGGTCTGCTGGTTCCCGGTGTCGAGGGTATGGAGCTGCGCGTCGAGGTGGCCGGCGACTCGATCGTGGCCGCGACGCTGGTCCTCGGCAACAGCGCCATCCAGCTCCAGGCCTTCGCGGCCCCCAAGTCGGAAGGCATCTGGGGCGAGGTCCGCGAGGAGATCGCCAACGGCATCACCTCGCAGGGCGGCATCGTCGACGAGGAGGAGGGCCCGCTCGGCTGGCACCTCCGCGCCCAGGTCCCCGTGCAGCTGCCGGATGGCACGCAGGGTGTCCAGCTGGTGCGCTTCGTCGGCTGCGACGGGCCCCGCTGGTTCCTCCGCGGTGTGATCTCGGGCCAGGCCGCCGTGCAGCCCGAGATGGCCGGGATCCTGGAGCAGGTCTTCCAGCAGACGGTCGTCGTCCGCGGCGAGAGCCCGATGGCGCCCCGCGACCCGATCGTGCTGAAGCTTCCCGAGGACGCGCAGATGGTCGCCGATGGTGGCGGCGAGGCGGCGGCCGGCGGCGAGGGCGAGAACCGCTTCGGCGGCGCCGCGCTCGACCCGTTCGCCCGCGGCCCGGAGATCACCGAGGTCCGCTGAGCAGGCCGACAGCTCTCCTGATCGCCCCCGCCCGGATGCCCGGGCGGGGGCGATTTGCATGTGGCGGGCCGATCCCCGTACAGTTCCGGAGTCGCACCGAGAGGGGCGGCGGAAAGCGAATCCGATGAATGAAACTCCGGAAAACGGAGCGGAAAACATCTGATAAGCTGGGAACACGAAAGAACGAAGCGCCCGGAGGGCCCGCTGGAAGGCGGTCCGAAGGAAGTGTCCGTTCCTTGAGAACTCAACAGCGTGCCAAAAGTCAACGCCAGATATGTTGACATCCCCGGCCTCAGATTCTTCTGGGGTTGGAGATTCCTTTTGAAATAACACAGCGAGGACGCAGTGCGCGGGGCCGCCCTATTCCGGTGGTTGCCGTGCCGCTCAACGCGGGTGTG
>NZ_CP026498.1:5082413-5082696 GCF_002953255.1 Streptomyces sp. CB01881 | reverse complement strand
CCACCCGCTAAGCCTAAATATTCCCTGGTGACCGATAGCGGATAGTACCGTGAGGGAATGGTGAAAAGTACCGCGGGAGCGGAGTGAAATAGTACCTGAAACCGTGTGCCTACAAGCCGTGGGAGCGTCGGACGTGCAGCTTGCTGTGTGTCTCGTGACTGCGTGCCTTTTGAAGAATGAGCCTGCGAGTTTGCGGTGTGTAGCGAGGTTAACCCGTGTGGGGTAGCCGTAGCGAAAGCGAGTCCGAATAGGGCGCCTGAGTTGCATGCCCAAGACCCGAAGC
>NZ_CP026498.1:4969132-5080201 GCF_002953255.1 Streptomyces sp. CB01881 | reverse complement strand
AGACGACTGGGTTGATAGGCCGGATATGGAAGCCCCGTGAGGGGTGGAGTTGACCGGTACTAATAGGCCGAGGGCTTGTCCTCAGTTGCTCGCGTCCACTGTGTTGTTCTGAAACAACGACCCCATGACATGGCCTGTCATGGTGCGGCCGACAGTTTCATAGTGTTTCGGTGGTCATAGCGTGAGGGAAACGCCCGGTTACATTCCGAACCCGGAAGCTAAGCCTCACAGCGCCGATGGTACTGCAGGGGGGACCCTGTGGGAGAGTAGGACGCCGCCGAACGATCATTCACAGAGAACCCCCACCCGGATCCCGGGTGGGGGTTCTCTGCGTTTCCCGGAGTTCCGCGTTTCCCGGAATGGCGGCGCGGCGGAATCGGGTGCGCGCCGGGGGCGCGGCATGCATCCGGGTTACAGCGCGAGTTTGAAGCCGAGGTGCGAACCGACGAATCCGAGGCGCTCGTAGAACCGGTGGGCGTCGGTACGGGTCGCGTCGGAGGTGAGCTGGACGAGGTCGGCTCCGAGTTCGCGGGAACGGTCGACCGCCCACCGGATCAGTTCGGTGCCGAGGCCGCTGCCACGTTCGTCGGCGTGGATCCGGACCGCCTCGATGATCGTCCGGGTGGAGCCCTTGCGGGAGAGGCCGGGGACGACGGTCAGCTGGAGGGTGCCGACGGTCCGGCCGGCGCGCTCGGCGACGACCAGGTGCTGGTTCGGGTCGGTGTCGATACGGGCGAAGGCCTCGCGATAGAGGGTGAGGTCGTCGGGACTCTCGCGGGCGGCGCCCAGGGGGTCGTCGGCGAGCATGGCCACTATCGCGGGCAGGTCATCGGCGGTGGCCCGGCGGATCGTCAGGTCGGTCATGATCACAGCCTAGACGGGCGCGTGAGGCCCCGGCCCGCCCGTTGTCCGCCCTGCTTCTCACCCGCACCCCTGCGCGTGCCCCTCAGCGGCCGTCCAGGGCCGTCCAGGCCCTTTCGGGGCGGCGTCCGGCCTCCGTCGGTGGGGTGATCCGGCGTCACCCGCCTTCCACGGAGCTGGTGATGACCGCGAAGGCGGCGCCGTGCGGGTCGGTCAGCTGGGCGAGGCGGCCGACGCCGTGTACGTCGGCCGGGGCGGTGCGGACGGTCGCGCCGAGCTGTCCGGCGAGGGCGACGGCGGCGTCCACGTTGGGGACCTCGATGTAGGGGAGCCAGTGCGAGGTGGTGCCGGCGGCGGTGTGCTCGGGGCCGAGCTGCACGATGCCGCCGTGGGCGTCCTCCGTTCCGCCGCCGGCGGGGGTGAGGACGGTGTACATCACGTCGCCGAGCGGGACGTCCTGCTCCTGCCAGGAGAAGACGGCGCGGTAGAAGGCCTTGGCCGCTTCGGCGTCGACGCTGAAGCACTCGGCCCAGCAGAAGGTGCCGGGCTCGTCGACCGCGTCCAGGCCCGGGGTGTCGCGCGGTTCCCAGACGGCGAAGGCGGCGCCGGTCGGGTCGGTGTAGCCGGCCGCCCGTCCGTCGGTGAAGACGGTGAACGGGGCGAGGCGGACCTTGCCGCCGGCGGCCTCGACCAGTTCGGTGGTCCGGTCGGCGTCGGCGGTGCAGAAGTAGACCGTCCAGCCGGGGCGGGCCGCCTCGCCGCCCGGGCCGAGGGCGGCGACGGTGCGGCCGTCCTGCTGGAAGAAGCCGTAGCCGCCGGATTCCGGGCCGGCCGGTTCGAAGGTCCAGCCGAACACGGTGGAGTAGAAGGCGACGGAGGCGGGGGCGTCCGGGCTGGTGAGGTCGAGCCAGTTGGGCGAGCCGGGGGCGAAGGCGGTGGTGAGCATGGCGGTGCTCCTCGGGCGTTGCCGGTCGCGACGGGGCGCGGGCAGGGGGCGGGCAGGGGGCGGGCCCCCCTCCGGGGCTACCAGCCTGGCACCTGGTCCCGGGCTGTCGCACCCGGGCGGTACGGTGCGTAGCAGAACTGCACCCGCATTGGTGAAGGGGACCCGGTGGCCAGGCAGACGCAGCAGACGCAGCAGGGCCCGCCGCGCCAGCTCGCCCAGGTCGAGGGTGTGCTGGAGCGGATCACGTACGCCAACGAGGAGACCGGCTACACGGTCGCCCGGGTGGACACCGGTCGCGGCAGCAACGACCTGCTGACGGTGGTGGGCGCGCTGCTGGGGGCGCAGCCGGGGGAGTCGCTGCGGCTGCACGGGCGGTGGGGGTCGCACCCGCAGTACGGCAAGCAGTTCGTGGTGGAGAACTACACGACGGTGCTGCCCGCGACGATCCAGGGCATCCAGCGCTACCTCGGCTCGGGGCTGATCAAGGGGATCGGGCCGCGGTTCGCCGAGCGGATCGTCGAGCGCTTCGGGGTGGAGACCCTGGAGGTGATCGAGAACGAGCCGGGCCGGCTGATCGAGGTGCCGGGGCTCGGGCCGAAGCGGACGAAGAAGATCGCGGTGGCCTGGGAGGAGCAGAAGTCCATCAAGGAGGTGATGGTCTTCCTGCAGGGGGTCGGCGTCTCCACGTCCCTCGCGGTGCGGATCTACAAGCAGTACGGGGACGGCTCGATCGGGGTGGTGAAGAACGAGCCGTACCGGCTGGCGTCGGACGTCTGGGGCATCGGCTTCCTGACGGCGGACCGGATCGCGCAGGCGGTGGGGATCCCGCACGACAGCCCGGAGCGGGTGAAGGCGGGGCTGCAGTACGCGCTGTCGCAGAGCACCGACCAGGGGCACTGCTACCTGCCCGAGGAGCGGCTGATCGCGGACGGGGTGAAGCTGCTCCAGGTGGACGTGGGGCTGGTGATCGACTGCCTGGCGGAGCTGGTGGCCGCCGAGGGGGTGGTGCGGGAGTCGGTGCCGGGGGAGGGTGGCGAGCCGATCACCGCGGTGTACCTGGTGCCGTTCCACCGGGCGGAGATCTCGCTGGCCAACCAGCTGTTGCGGTTGCTGCGGGCGGATTCGGACCGGATGCCGTGGTTCGCGGACGTGGACTGGCCGGTGGCGCTGGGGTGGCTGGCGAAGCGGACCGGGGCGGAACTGGCACCGGAGCAGGAGCAGTCGGTGCGGCTGGCGCTGACCGAGAAGGTCGCGGTGCTGACGGGCGGTCCGGGCTGCGGCAAGTCGTTCACGGTGAAGTCGATCGTGACGCTGGCGCTGGCGAAGCGGGCCAAGGTGGTGCTGGCGGCGCCGACCGGCCGGGCGGCGAAGCGGCTGGCCGAGCTGACCGGGGTGGAGGCGTCGACGGTGCACCGGCTGTTGGAGCTGAGGCCGGGCGGGGACGCCGCGTACGACCGGGACCGGCCGTTGGACGCCGACCTGGTGGTGGTGGACGAGGCGTCGATGCTGGATCTGATCCTGGCGAACAAGCTGGTCAAGGCGGTGGCGCCGGGGGCGCACCTGTTGTTCGTGGGGGACGTGGACCAGCTGCCGTCGGTGGGCGCGGGCGAGGTGCTGCGGGACCTGCTGGCGGACGGCGGGCCGGTCCCGTCGGTGCGGCTGACCAGGATCTTCCGGCAGGCGCAGCAGTCGGGGGTGGTGACGAACGCGCACCGGATCAACGAGGGGCTGCCGCCGTTGACGGAGGGGCTGGCGGACTTCTTCCTGTTCGTGGAGGACGATGCCGAGCGCGCGGCCGGGCTGACGGTGGACGTGGTGGCGCGGCGGCTCCCGCAGCGGTTCGGGTTCGACCCGCGGCGGGACGTCCAGGTGCTGGCGCCGATGCACCGGGGGCCGGCCGGTGCGGGGAACCTGAACACGCTGTTGCAGGCGGCGGTGACGCCGGCCCGGGAGGGGCTGGCGGAGCGGCGTTTCGGCGGGCGGACGTTCCGGGTGGGGGACAAGGTGACGCAGATCCGGAACAACTACGACAAGGGGCGGAACGGGGTCTTCAACGGCACGGTGGGGGTGGTGACCTCGCTCAGCGTGGACGACCAGCGGCTGACCGTTCTCACCGACGAGGACGAGGAGGTGCCGTACGACTTCGACGAGCTGGACGAGTTGGCGCACGCGTACGCGGTGACGATCCACCGGTCGCAGGGGAGCGAGTACCCGGTCGTGGTGATTCCGGTCACCACGTCCGCGTGGACGATGCTCCAGCGGAACCTGCTCTACACGGCTGTGACCAGGGCAAGGAAACTGGTCGTGCTGGTCGGGTCACGCAAGGCGATCGGGCAGGCCGTTCGGACCGTCAGCGCAGGTCGGAGGCACGCCGCGCTGGATCATCGGCTGGCCACTGGATGATTCTCCAACGGATGGTTGCCTCTATTGTTCTCTTGACGTGAAGAGATTTACGGCAGAGCCTGGTGGGGTGCCGATCTTGTCCGGTTCGTACCGGCTGCGGCGGCAGGTTTTGTAGGGGCGGTCCCTTTCGGGCCACCCCGGGTGCGCGGCTGTCCGCCAGATGGGGGATGGTAGAGACAGTCAGGGCACCTTGGAAGAGGATTCATTTCGTCGGTGAGGAAGACGTGAGCGACAACTCGGTAGTACTGCGGTACCACGACGGCGAGTACGAGTACCCCGTCGTCGAGAGCACTGCGGGCAACGCCGGCTTCGACATCTCGAAGCTGCTCCCGCAGACCGGCCTGGTCACCCTGGACAACGGCTTCGGTAACACCGCCGCGTACAAGTCCGCGATCACCTTCGTGGACGGCGACAACGGCATCCTGCGCTACCGCGGCTACCCGATCGAGCAGCTCGCCGAGCAGGGCAGCTTCATCGAGACCGCGTACCTGCTGATCAACGGCGAGCTCCCGACGGCCGACCAGCTGTCGGAGTTCAACCGCGAGATCACCCAGCACACGCTGCTGCACGAGGACGTCAAGCGCTTCTACCAGGGCTTCCCGCGGGACGCCCACCCGATGGCGATGCTGTCGTCCGTGGTCGGCGCGCTGTCCACGTTCTACCAGGACAGCCACAACCCGTTCGACGCCGCCCAGCGTCACCTGTCGACGGTCCGTCTCCTGGCGAAGCTGCCGACCATCGCGGCCTACGCGTACAAGAAGTCGGTCGGCCAGCCGTTCGTCTACCCGCGTAACGACCTGAGCTACGTCGAGAACTTCCTGCGGATGACCTTCGCGGTGCCCGCCGAGGACTACGAGCTCAACCCGGTCGTCGTCAACGCCCTGGACAAGCTGCTGATCCTGCACGCGGACCACGAGCAGAACTGCTCGACCTCCACGGTCCGCCTGGTGGGCTCCAGCCACGCCAACCAGTTCGCCTCGATCTCGGCCGGCATCTCGGCGCTCTGGGGCCCGCTGCACGGCGGCGCCAACCAGGCTGTGCTGGAGATGCTGGAGAGCATCCAGAAGGACGGCGGCGACGTCGACGCGTTCATCCGCAAGGTGAAGAACCGCGAGGACGGCGTCAAGCTGATGGGCTTCGGCCACCGCGTGTACAAGGCGTTCGACCCGCGCGCCGCGCAGGTCAAGCTGCTGGCGCACGAGGTGCTCGGCCAGCTCGGCAAGTCCGACGAGCTGCTCGACATCGCGCTCAAGCTGGAGGAGCACGCGCTCAAGGACGACTTCTTCGTCTCGCGCAAGCTCTACCCGAACGTGGACTTCTACACCGGCCTGATCTACCGCGCCATGGGCTTCCCGACCAGCATGTTCACCGTGCTGTTCGCCCTCGGCCGGCTGCCGGGCTGGATCGCCCACTGGCACGAGATGATCAACGACCCGACCAGCCGGATCGGCCGTCCGCGCCAGATCTACACCGGCACCGCGATCCGCGACTACGTGGAGCTCGGGGCCCGCTGAGGCGCTCGCCGACGCAGGACCACGAAGGGCCCGGCCACCGGCCGGGCCCTTCGCCGTCACCCGCGAGGGTGGAAACGTACGGCGCACGACTCCGGGGGCGGCCGCAGCCCGGGACGGCCGCTCAAAGCGTCCCAGACCCGCCACTCCCCGGCGCCGTGCGCGAAGGCCGCCGACAGGTCGGCGACCGTCCCGGGGCCCGCCGGAGCCCCGTCGGCGGCAGTGGTGCCACGCGGAGACGTGAAGCCGTTCGCCACGTCATCGCCCACCGGAAAATCTGCCGCACTACCAACCTAAGACGTATCAGCGTGCGAGAAGTTACGCCCGGGGGGTGTGAGCTGCCTCTCGCCACGCTCCGTGTGCGCGCGGTGTCCGTCCCATATCACACCTTCTGCGGGCGGCTACGTCACCCTCCCCGCAGTGACGGCAACCGAGCGTGATAGTAATCGTGGCATTCCGGTACGGACCGCCCCGCACCCTCGCAGCGTGGCGGCGGAACTGGGGAGGGAGTGCGCAGATGGCCAGGAACGTGGTTGTCACCGGCGGTGGCACGGGGATCGGGTACGAGGTGGCCCGTCGCTTCGCCGAGGCGGGCGAACAGGTCGTGATCGTCGGCCGCCGGCGGGCGGTGCTCGAACAGGCCGCGGCCGGCCTCGGGCCGAACGTCACCCCGCTGGTCTGCGACCTCGCCGACCCGGACGCCGTCGAGGCCGCGCTCGGTGAACTGCCCGAGCGGATCGACGTGCTGGTGAACAACGCGGGCAGCCGGGAGACCGTGATCGGCGGCGGGCCGCACGCCCTGCTGGCCCGCTGGCGCGGCGACTTCGAGCGGAACGTGCTGACCGTGGTGCTGCTCACCGAGTCCGTCCGGGACCGGCTCACCCCGGGCACCGGCCGGGTGGTCACCGTCAGCTCGATCGCCGCGCTGCGCGGGGCCGGCTCGTACGGGGCCTCCAAGGCCTCGCTGCACGCCTGGAACCACTTCCTGGCCGCCCAGCTCGGGACGTCGGGCATCACCGCCAACATCGTCGCCCCGGGCACGGTGGCGGGCACCGAGTTCTTCGGCCCGCGGCTGGACGAGGCCGAGGTCTCCCGGCGGGCGGCCAGGACGCTGCTGGGCCGGATCGGGGAGGCCGGTGAGGTGGCTGCGGCGGTCTACTTCCTGGCCTCGCCGGAGGCCGGCTTCGTCACCGGGGAGATCCTGCACTGCAACGGCGGCGAGCTGCTGGGCCGTTGAACGGACGCGCCGATGCGGACGGGCCCGGACCACGAGGTGTGGTCCGGGCCCGTCCGTCCGTTTCCGGGCGGTCAGACCGTCAGGCGGCCTGGAAGCGGCGCAGCCGGAGGCTGTTGGTCACCACGAAGACCGAGGAGAAGGCCATCGTGGCGCCGGCGATCATCGGGTTGAGCAGCCCGGCGGCGGCGAGCGGGATCGCGGCGACGTTGTAGCCGAAGGCCCAGAAGAGGTTGCCCCTGATGGTGGCCAGGGTCCGGCGGGAGAGCCGGATGGCGTCCGCGGCGGAGCGCAGGTCGCCCCGGACCAGGGTGAGGTCGCCGGCCTCGATGGCGGCGTCGGTGCCGGTGCCCATGGCCAGGCCCAGGTCGGCCTGGGCGAGGGCGGCCGCGTCGTTGACGCCGTCACCGACCATGGCGACGACCCGGCCCTCCGCCTGGAGGCGCCGCACGGTGGCGACTTTCTCCTCCGGCAGCACCTCGGCGATCACGTCCTCCGGTCCGATGCCGACCTCGGCGGCCACGGCCGCGGCCACGGCGGCGTTGTCGCCGGTCAGCAGGACCGGGCGCAGGCCCAGCCCGCGCAGGTCGGCGACGGCCTCGGCGCTGGTGGGCTTGACCGCGTCGGCGACCTCCAGCACGGCGCGCGCGGCACCGTCCCAGCCGACCGCGACGACCGTGCGGCCGGCGGCCTCGGCGTCCGCCTCGGCCCGGGCGAGTTCCGGCGGGAGCGGCAGCGCGCGCCCGGCCAGCAGGGAGGCGCGCCCGGCGACCACGGTGCGGCCCTCGACGGTGCCCTGCACGCCGAGGCCGGGGAGGTTCTCGAACTCCTCCACGGCGGGCGGCTCGCCCGTCCGGGCGGCGGCGGCCGCGGCGATCGCGGCGGCGATCGGGTGCTCGGAGGCGTGCTCGACGGCGCCGGCCAGCCGCAGGGCCTCGGTCTCGGTGACGCCCTCGGCGGTGTGGACGGCGAGCAGGGTCATCCGGCCGGTGGTGACGGTGCCGGTCTTGTCCAGGACGACGGTGTCCACCCGGCGGGTCGACTCCAGGACCTCGGGGCCCTTGATCAGGATGCCGAGCTGGGCGCCGCGGCCGGTGCCGACCATCAGGGCGGTCGGGGTGGCCAGGCCGAGGGCGCACGGGCAGGCGATGATCAGTACGGCGACGGCCGCGGTGAAGGCCTCGGTGGGGTTGTCGGTGGCCAGCAGCCACCCGACCAGGGTGGCGAGCGCGATCAGGATGACCGCCGGCACGAAGACGGCGGAGATCCGGTCGGCCAGCCGCTGGACGGCGGCCTTGCCGTTCTGGGCCTCCTCGACCAGCCGGGCCATCCGGGCGAGCCTGGTGTCGGCGCCGACCCGGGTGGCCTCGACCACCAGGCGGCCGCCGGCGTTGACGGTGGCGCCGGTGACGGCGTCGCCGACGGCGACCTCGGCGGGCACGGACTCGCCGGTCAGCATCGAGGCGTCCACGGCGGAGGCCCCCTCGACGACCACGCCGTCGGTGGCGATCTTCTCGCCCGGGCGGACCACGAAGCGCGTCCCGACGGTCAGCCGGTCCACCGGCAGCCGGACCTCGCGCCCGCTCCCGCCCCCGCCCGTGTCCTCCTGGAGGACGGAGACGTCCTTGGCGCCGAGGTCGAGCAGGGCGTGCAGGGCGGCACCGGCCCGGCGCTTGGAGCGTGCCTCCAGGTAGCGGCCGAGCAGGATCAGCACGGTGACGCCGGCGGCCGTCTCCAGGTACAGGGTGGACGAGGCGTCGGTGGCGCCGACCGAGAGCGAGAACGGGTGCCGCATCCCGGGCATGCCGGCGTCGCCCCAGAACAGGGCCCAGAACGACCAGCCGAAGGCGGCCAGGGTGCCGAGCGAGACCAGGGTGTCCATGGTCGCGGCGCCGTGTTTGAGGTTGGTCCAGGCGGCGCGGTGGAACGGCAGCCCGCCGTGGACGACCACCGGGCCGGTGAGCGCGAAGGCCAGCCACTGCCAGTTGGTGAACTGCATCGACGGGATCATCGACAGCATGACCACCGGGACGCTGAGCACGGCGCTGACCAGCAGGCGGTCCAGCAGGGGGTCGGCCGGGGGCTGCCCGGGCGCGGTGTCCGGCGTGGCGGTCGCGGGCTCGGGGGCGGCCGGCGGCGGGGGGAGCTCGGCGGTGTAGCCGGTGTTCTCGATGGTGGCGATCAGGTCGGCCACGCCGACCCCAGGCCCGAAGTCGACCCGGGCCTTCTCGGTGGCGTAGTTGACGCTGGCCTGGACGCCGTCCATCCGGTTGAGCTTCTTCTCGATCCGGGCGGCGCAGGAGGCGCAGGTCATCCCGCCGATGGACAGCTCGACGCGGTCCGTCAGTCCGGCCACTCCCGGGGCGGAGGTGCTCATGATGATCATCTCCTCGGTCGGAGGGTACGGCGGGAGCGCCGGGTGCGGGCCCCCGCCGTACGCGCGGGGCTCAGACGGACCGGCCGACCAGCTCGTAGCCGGCCTCGTCGACGGCCGCGCGGACCTGCTCGTCGTCCAGCTCGGCCGTCGCGAGGAGCGTCACGGTGCCGGCCTTGGCGTCGGCCGCCACCTCGGTGACACCGGTGAGGGCGGAGAGCTCCTTGCTGACCGAGCTCTCGCAGTGGCCGCAGCTCATGCCGGTCACGGTGTAGGTGATGGTGCTGGACATCGGGGCCTCCAGGAGGTCTGGATCGCCGCGGGCGTGCGCCCGGGCTGCTCTGCTGATAACACCATACCCCTGCGGGGTATTCCCCGGGGAAGGGGTGGCGTGGTGCGGATCGCGCCCGGCCGCCGGGGCGGCGCGCACGCGGTCCGAGAGCTGAGCGTATGCGCCTGGACACGCCGCGCCCGAATCCGCGCCGGGTGGCGGGCGGATTCGGGCGCGGTCCGCGCCGGCGCGGGGCGGCTCAGGCGGGCGCCGCCGGGTACTGGGCCGGGATCGCCGCGCGCTCGCGGCGGACCAGCAGCCGCAGCCAGACCAGGCCTCCGAGCGCGACCACGACCAGCCCCAGGGTGTCGTACAGCGTGTAGAGGTGGACCTGCCCGCTGGTCGGGTCCGGCATGTGGCCGAGGTCGAACAGGGTGCGCTGCCAGTCGCTGGTGGTGGTCCTCGCGACCAGCCAGACCGCGATGCCGCTCGTCGAGTCCCAGAGTGCGTGCAGCAGGGCGACGCCGAGATAGGTGAGCACGACCGGAAGCGTGAGGCGGAAGCGGCCGCCGCGCCGCTCGCGGAACAGCACCCCGCCGAGGATCGCCGTCCACAGGATGTGGCCGACCGGCGCCAGCACCCCGCGCAGGATCTCGGTCTCCACCAGGTTTCTCAGTGAGAGGCCCTGGAGGCTGAGTACGGCGTTGAACGCGTAGCCGGCGCTCTCGAAGGCGGCGAAGCCGGCGCCGACGGTGGCGCCCAGCGCCAGTCCGTAGCGCAGTCCGCCGACCCGCAGGTGCCGGCAGATCAGGACCAGGGAGGCGAGCTTGACCGCCTCCTCGATCAGGCCGACGCCGAGGTACATCCAGACCGAGGGGGAGAGCAGGTAGGTCTCCAGCGCCGAGGCGCCGAGGACGCCGATGATGCCGCCGACGCCGAAGCAGGCGAGGATCCGGTCCGCGCCCAGGTCGGCGGCGTAGCGCTCGTACACCCAGGCGACCATCGTGGCCGGTACGAGGAAGCTGCCGAGGAGCACGATCGTCGGCACCAGGTTGCTGTTGCCGGTGACGAAGGTGACGGCGACGGTGGCGACCCAGAGCAGTAAGCCGGTCAGGAAGACCCTGGGCCACTGGTCGGGGCGCGCCGCCGTGCGCGCCGGCGGGCCGGAGATGTGGCGGGTGTTGCGGTATTCGGACACCGGTGATGGCCTCCCTTGCCTAGCCGCTTTAGCCGCACTGTATGACAAATCGGTCATTTTGGTACCGATTGGCCCAGTGCGGGGCCGGCGGGTCGGGCC
Organism: Streptomyces sp. CB01881; assembly: GCF_002953255.1. Taxonomy (GTDB): domain Bacteria; phylum Actinomycetota; class Actinomycetes; order Streptomycetales; family Streptomycetaceae; genus Kitasatospora. Next base: position 5,069,304 of record NZ_CP026498.1, on the reverse strand, counting down.
GTCCCCGGGTGCGGGGGTGGGGTGGCTGATCGTCCGTTATGTTCGACATGTGTTCCCGATCCGTCGAGCCCAGTCACCCACGGCCCCGACGGCCGCGGGGCTGCCGCCGGACCGCAAGCGCGGCGCCCTGCTGGCCGCCGACCTCCAGGACGTGCCGTTCTGGCGCCGGGCCACGCCGGCCGTGGTCGCGACCCTGCTGGTCGGCCTGGCCGACCTGCTCTCCGGCAAGGACCGCTACCTCGCGCCGCTGATGACGGTCGTCCCCATCATCGCCGCGCTCACCCTGCGCCCGCTCGAACTGCTGCTGGTCTGCTCCTTCGGCCTGTTCGCGGTGTTCGGCCTCAGCCACTACGACGAGGTCGACAACGTCAACGACGAGCGCTTCCTCTACGGCGCGATGGTCAGCTACCTGCTGCTCACCGTGTTCTCCGCCTGGGTCGCCCACATCAGGATGCGCCGGGCCGCGGCCTTCGCGGCCGTCAGCTCCGTCGCCGAGGCCGCCCAGCGGGCGCTGCTGCGCCTGCCCGGCCCGGTCGTCGGGCCGCTGAACCTCGCGGTGCGGTACGTCTCCGCCGCCGACGCCTCGCGCATCGGCGGGGACCTCTACTCCGTCCTGGAGACCCCGCACGGCACCCGGGTGGCGGTCGGGGACGTCCGCGGCAAGGGGCTGGGCGCCGTCCAGACCGCCGCCGTGGTGCTCGGCGCCTTCCGCGAGGCCGCGTACGACGAGTCCGGGCTGCGCGGGGTGGCCGCCCGGATCGAGGCCAGCGTCGAGCGGCACGCGCCGGACGGAGAGTTCACCACCGCCCTGTTCGCCGAGTTCCGCACGCCGGGCGTGATGGAGCTGCTCCAGTACGGGCACGTCCCGCCGATCCGGGTGGACCCGGACGGCGGGGTGCACGTCCTCCACGCGCCCGACCCGTGGGTCCCGCTCGGCCTCGGCCGGCTCGCCGCCGGCGAGCCGGCCAGCTGGAACCAGCCGTTCGGCGGGGAGGACGTGCTGGTGCTCTGCACCGACGGCGTGGTCGAGGCCCGGCACCGCAGGAACGGCGGGTTCTACCCGCTGGCGGAGCGGGTCGGCCCGCTGGTGCGGGGCGCGGCCCGCTCCTCGGCGGAGCTGGAGGCGGCGGTCGGCCGGGTCTACGCCGACCTGCTGGAGCACACCGGCGGGGAGCTGAACGACGACGCCCTGCTGCTCCTGATCACCCGGACCGATCAGGCCTGAGCCGCGGTGACCTCGGCGAGGGCGCGGAAGACCAGGGCGGTGGAGGCCGCGCCCGGGTCCTGGTGGCCGACGCTGCGCGGGCCCAGGTAGGAGGCCCGGCCCTTGCGGGCCTGGAGCGGGACGGTGTCCAGCGCGCCCTGCCCGGCCGCGTCCGCCGCCGCCCCGGCCGCCCGGGGCAGGTCGGCGCCGGCCGCCACCGCGGCCCGGTAGGCGGCCAGCGCCGGGGTCCAGGCGTCCACGATGGTCTTGTCGCCCGGCTCGGCCCTGCCGAGGCCGCGCACCGCCTGGAGCCCGGCCGCCAGCGCCTCACCGAACGCGGCCGGACCCGCCGGACCGGGCAGGGCGGCGCCCAGGGCGCGGAAGGCCTTCCCGTACAGCGGGCCGGAGGCCCCGCCGACCTTGGAGATCAGCGTGGTGCCGGTCCTAGTCAGCACCGCCCCCGGGCCGGCCGGGTCGAGGCCGTCCAGCGCGGCCAGTACGGCGGTGAAGCCGCGCCGGAGGTTGCTGCCGTGGTCGCCGTCGCCGATCGCGGAGTCCAGCTCGGTGAGCCGCTGCGCCTCCTTCTCCACGGCGGCGGCGATCGCGCGCACCCAGGCCTCGGCGAGCGGGGTGTCGAAGTCCATGTCCGTTTCCCCTCGCTCAGGCCCGCTTGAGGGCGGGGGTGTCGGCCGGCGCGTCCCAGAGCTCCAGCAGCTCGGCGTCGGCCCGGGTCAGGGTGAGCGAGAAGCCCGCCATGTCCAGGCTGGTGACGTAGTTGCCGACCAGGCTGCGGGCCACCGTGATGCCGCGCCCGGCCAGCCGGGCGGCCACCTCGCCGAAGACGATGTACAGCTCCAGCAGCGGGGTGGCGCCGAGACCGTTCACCAGGGCGATCACCTCGTCGCCCGCGGTCAGGTGGTGGTCGGTGAGGATCGTCTCCACCACCTCGGCGGCCAGCTCGCGGGCCGGGCGGAGCTTCTCCCGGCGGCGGCCGGGCTCGCCGTGGATGCCGACACCGACCTCGATCTCGTCCTCCGGCAGGTCGAAGCCGGGCTTGCCCGCCGCGGGGACGGTCGCGGCGGTCAGCGCGATCGCGAAGGAGCGGGAGGCGGCGTTCACCCGCTCGCCCAGGGCGGCCACCTCGTCCAGGGTGGCGCCGCGCTCGGCCAGCGCACCCGCCGTCTTCTCCACCAGCACGGTCGCGCCGGTGCCGCGGCGCCCGGCCGTCCACGTCGAGTCCTCGACCGCGACGTCGTCGTCGACCAGCACCGTGCGGACCTCGATGCCCTCCTCAGCGGCCAGTTCGGCGGCCAGCTCGAAGTTCATCACGTCGCCCGTGTAGTTCTTCACCACGAGGACCACGCCCGCGCCGGAGTCCACGGCCTTCGCCGCGGCCAGCACCTGGTCCGGTACCGGGGAGGTGAAGACCTCGCCGGGACAGGCGGCGTCCAGCATGCCCCGGCCGACGAAGCCGCCGTGCAGCGGCTCGTGGCCGGACCCTCCGCCGGAGACCAGCGCGACCTTCGGCGCGGCCGGCCGGACGGCACGGGTGATCACCCGGTTCGCGAGGTCCACCGTCAACTCCGGGTGGGCGGCGGCGACTCCGGCCAGCGCGTCCTCCAGGACGCTCTCCGGGGTGTTGATCAGCTTCTTCACGGCGCTTCGCTCCCTCGGCAGACGATGCTGACCCGACGCTACGCCAGACGGGGGTCGCCGGCACGGGGTGCGACACGCGGCGGCGGGTGCCCGGAGCCGGCGGCGGGCCACTCGTGCGCGGCGGCGCGGCGGCCGTAGGGTCGGCGGTATGAGCGACTACGTGGGCATCGTCCTGGTCTCGCACAGTGCGCGGTTGGCCGCCGGGCTGAAGGAGTTGCTGGGGGAACTCGCCTCCGACGCGGTGCGGGTGGTGGCGGCCGCCGGGACGGAGGAGGGCGGGCTCGGCACCAGCTACGAGCTGATCGCCCGGGCCGTCGCGGAGGCGGACGGCGGGGCCGGTGTGGTGGTGCTGCCGGACCTCGGCAGCTCGGTGCTGACCGCCGTCACGGTGCTGGAGGACGAGCCGCGGCCCGGGGTCGTGCTGGTGGACGCGCCGTTCGTGGAGGGCGCGGTCTCGGCGGCGGTGACCGCGTCCACCGGGGCGGCGCTGGCCGAGGTGGTGGCGGCGGCCGAGGAGGCGCGCGCCTTCCGCAAGCTCTGAGGGGCGGTGCGGGGCGGGGCCCGGGGCTCCGCCGCCGGCTCCTGGCGAGGCGAGGCGAGGCGAGGCGGGGCGCGGGCGGCGGCAAGGCCCGGGCGCGGGCCGCTACTTGGCGTCGGCGTAGCAGTCGACCACGGCGGTGCTGAGCGGGAACCGGACCGGGGTGTCCCCGAAGACCAGCCGGCGGGCCTCGTCGGCGGACGCGTCGACGGCGGCGGCCACCTCGTCGGCCAGGTTGGCGGGGGTGTGCACCACCACCTCGTCGTGCTGGAAGAAGACCAGGTGCGGCCGGTCGGCCGGGTCGGCCACCGGCAGGGCGGCCAAGCGGCGGCGCAGCGCCGCGAGCAGGGCGAGCGCCCAGTCGGCGGCGCTGGCCTGGATCACGAAGTTGCGGGTGAAGCGGCCCCGGGCGCGGGCCGAGCGGCCGCCGGCGTCCCCGGCGGACTCCGGGGCCTCGGTGAGGTCGAGCCAGTCGGCGGACGGCGGCGGGCAGGCCCGGCCGAGCCGGGAGGTGACCACGCCGCCGTCCTCGCCGGTGCGTGCGGCCGCCTCCACGTAGCCCATGGCGGCCGGGTAGCGGCGGCGCAGGGTGGCGAGCAGCGGGCCGATGTCGCCGCTGGTCTGCCCGTACATGGCGCCGAGCAGGCCGAGCTTGGCCTTGTCGCGGTCCCCCTGGAAGGCGGAGGCGGCGAGCGCCTCGTAGAGGTCGCCGCCGGCTGCGGTGCGGGCGAGGCCGGTGTCCTGGGAGAGGGCGGCGAGGACGCGCGGCTCCAGCTGGGCGGCGTCGGCGACGACCAGCAGCCAGCCCGGGTCGGCGACCACGGCGCGGCGCAGGATGCGCGGGATCTGCAGGGCGCCGCCGCCCCGGCTGGCCCAGCGGCCGGAGACCACGCCGCCGACCACGTACTCGGGGCGGAACCTGCCGCCGCGGGCCCAGGCGTCCTGCCAGGCCCAGCCGTGCGCGGCGTGGATCCGGGAGAGCTCCTTGTAGCGGATCATCAGCTTCGCGGCCGGGTGGTCCACCGCCTTCAGCTCCCAGGACCGGGTGGAGCCGAGCTGGATGCCCCGCTCCGCGAAGGCGCGCAGCACCTGGCTGTGCGAGTCGGGGTTGAACGGGCGCCCGCCGAGGGCCTGTTGGAGCTCGGCGGCCAGCTCGGCGAGCAGCCGGGGGCGGCTGCCGGGGATGGCCGGGCGGGGGCCGAGCAGCTCGGTGAGCAGCCGGTCGTGGATGTCGGCGCGCCAGGGCAGCCCGTCGTACGCCATCTCGGCGGCCACCAGCGCGCCGGCCGACTCGGCGGCGGCCAGCAGCCGGAACCGGGACCGCGCGCCGGGGTCGGCGATCGCGCCCAGCCGCCGCTGCTGCTCGGCGTGGACGGCGACGACGGCGGCCAGCGGATCGGCGCCGGGCGGCAGTTGCAGCCGGTCGGGGGCGAACAGGGTGTCCTGCCCGTCGTCGGACTCGGCGGAGCCGGGCTCGGGCAGGTCGGCCGGGACGGGCAGGCCGCGGAGCCGGGCCCAGGCGGCGCCGAGCGAGCGCGGGGCGCCGAACCGGCCCTCGTGGGCCAGCAGCAGCGCCTCGACCAGGCGCAGGTCGTGGCAGCGGGCGAGCCGGTCGGGCAGCCGGGGGAGCAGCGGGGCGTAGGCGCTGTCGGCGGCGGCCCAGACCCAGCGTACGGCACCCGCCCGCTCGGCGTCGGCGACGGCGGCGGCCAGGTCGGTGGTGGCGGCGGGCGGGCCGAGCGGTTCGCCGGCCTCGTCGAGGGGCTGGAGCCGGCCGCCGGGGCCGTGCGGGTCGGGGACGAGGACGATCCGGGGTGCCACGGGGGGCTCCTCCTCTCGGGCGGACGGGTAGGGACCGTCTGGACGGGTGCTCGGGGGGTGGGGGCCGTCGTGACGGTCCCCGGGACCTCGACGGTAGCCGGTGGGTACGACAATGCGCCCCGGGCGCGCGTACCGGCCGGTACGCCGGGGTCCGCGCGGAGCGCCGGGGACCGGGCCGGGGGCCGTAGGCAGCGCCGGTGACACCGCGTAGGGTCGGCAGAATGAGCGAGAACCCCTTCTTCGTGCCCAGCACCCTGGTCTACGAACTGCCGCCCTTCGCCGCGATCCGGGAAGAGCACTACCTGCCCGCGTTCGAGCGTGGGATGGCCGATCAGCTGGCCGAGATCGCCGCGATCACGGCCGACCCGGCGGAGCCGACCTTCGACAACACGCTGGTCCCGCTGGAGCGGTCGGGGGCGCTGCTGCGACGGGTCCGGGCCGTCTTCGACAACCAGGCCTCCGCGGACACCTCGCCGCTGGTGGACCAGGTGGACGCCGAGACCAGCCCGAAGCTGGCGGCGCACACCGACGCGATCCTCCTGGACGCCGCGCTGTTCGCCCGGATCGACGCGCTGCACGGGCGGCGGGCCGCACTGGGGCTGGACGCCGAGTCGCTGCGGTTGCTGGAGCGGTGGCACACCGCCTTCGTCCGGGCCGGCGCCCGGCTGGGCGCCGGCGAGCAGCAGCGGCTGCGTGCGCTGAACGCCGAACTCGCCACCGCCTCGTCGGAGTTCCGGCTGAACGTGACGGCCGACTCGAAGGCCCGCGCGCTGGTGCTGGACTCCGCCGAGGAGCTGGCCGGGCTCTCGCCGGACGCGATCGCCGCCGCCGCCGAGAACGGCCGGGCGCTCGGGCACGACGGCAAGTACGTGCTCAGCCTGAAGAGCTTCTCCAACCAGACCGAGCTGGCCTTCCTCACCGACCGCTCGGTGCGCGAGCGCCTCCTGGCGGCCTCGCTGGGCCGCGCGGCCGACACCAACGGCCCGCTGGCGATCCGGATGGCCGCACTGCGAGCCGAGCGGGCCGCGCTGCTCGGCTACGACACGCACGCCGCGTACGTGGTGGCGGACGAGACGGCGGGCAGCGTCGGGGCGGTGGACGGGCTGCTGGCCCGGCTGGTGCCGCCGGCGGTGGCCAACGCCCGCCGCGAGGCCGCGGAGCTGGCCAAGCTGGCCGCCGCCGACGGGATCGAGGAGATCGCCGCGCACGACTGGGCGTACTACTCGGAGCAGGTGCGGCAGGCCTCGTACCAGGTGGACGCGGCGGCGCTGCGCCCGTACTTCGAGCTGGAGCGGGTGCTGCGGGACGGCGTCTTCTTCGCCGCCAACCTGGCGTACGGGGTGACCTTCACCGAGCGGCCGGACCTCGTGGCGTACCACCCGGACGTGCGGGTCTTCGAGGTGTTCGAGGAGGACGGCGGCTCGCTGGGCCTCTTCCTCGGGGACTTCCACGCCCGGGCGTCCAAGCGCGGCGGGGCGTGGATGGACGAGCTGGTCACCCAGTCGCGGCTGCTGGGGAAGCGGCCGGTGGTGTTCAACAACCTGAACATCGCCAAGCCGGCGGCCGGCGAGCCGGTGCTGCTCTCGTGGGACGAGGTCCGCACGCTGTTCCACGAGTTCGGGCACGCGCTGCACGGGCTCTTCTCGGACGTCCGGTACCCGTACTTCGCCGGCACCGCGGTGCCGCGCGACTTCGTCGAGTTCCCCTCGCAGGTCAACGAGATGTGGATGGTCCGGCCGGAGGTGCTGGCCAACTACGCCCGGCACCACGTGACGGGCGAGCCGCTGCCGGACGGGCTGGTCGGGCGGATGGCCGCCGCGGAGGGCTTCGGGCAGGGCTTCCGCACCGTCGAGTACCTGGCGGCGACCCTGCTGGACTGGGCCTGGCACACCGTCCCGGCGGGCCAGGAGATCGCGGACGCCGAGGAGTTCGAGGCCGCGGCGCTGGCCAAGGCCGGTGTCGCGGTGGCGGCGATCCCGCCGCGCTACCGGACGGCGTACTTCTCGCACGTCTTCTCCGGCGGGTACAGCGCGGGCTACTACGCGTACATCTGGTCGGAGGTGCTGGACGCCGAGACGGTGGAGTGGTTCGGGACGAACGGCCGGACCGTGCGGGAGAGCGGCGAGGTGTTCCGCCGCGAGCTGCTGTCGCGCGGGGACGGCCGGGACGCGCTGGACTCCTTCCGGGCGGTGGTGGGGCGTGACCCGCAGACCGGCCCGCTGCTGGCGCGCCGCGGCCTGGCGTAGCGCGCCGCGGGGTGGCCCGCCCGCGGGCAGGCCACCCCGGGGGGTCAGCGCGGGACCAGCGTGACGGTGACCGGGGTGCCCGGGCGGGTGTGCGGGAGGCGGATCCGGGCGGTGCCGGCCCGGTCGCCGGCCGGCTGGTCGACGTCGACCCGGGCGCCGGCCGGGGTGACGGCGATCCGCACGCCGGTCGGGAACGCGGCGGCGGGCAGGGCGAGTTCGGTGCTGCGGCCGGTGCCGTCGGCGGTCCAGTGGACGGTGTGGCCGGACGGCGTCGCGGTGGTGGTCGCGTCCGTCCCCGCGACCGCCGTCGGGTAGGGGCCGAAGACGGGTTCGTCGCCGGGGGCGGGGCGCCCGGCCGGGTCGAGCGCGCAGTAGCCGCCGTTGCCCCGGCACCAGTACCACATGGCCCAGCCGGCGGCGAAGCCGTCCATGGCCGCGACCTGCCGGCGGACCAGCCGGGTGTTGCCCGGCCTGCGGGAGTCGGGCGGCCCCCATTCGCCGACCAGGACCGGCAGCCGGTGGGCGGCCGGGTAGGCGGTGATCGCGGCGGTGTAGTTCTCGACGAAGCCGCCGTTCTCGTCCCAGTCGGCGCCGGACTCGACCGCGGTGTCGTAGAAGTGCGGTGCGTAGCCGAGCCGGGGGCCGCCGGGGCGCGGGTCGGTGAAGCCGGGCAGCCGGGTGGGCACGCCCTGGCCGACCAGGACGGTCGGTTCGACGAAGAGCCAGGCGCGGGTGTCCGCCGCGCGCACGGCCCGGATCAGCCGGTCGTACATGTCGGCGAGCCGGCCCTGTTCGAGGGCGGCGGAGGCGGCGGCCAGCACCGCCGGGTCGGTCGGGTCGCCGTCCACCGGGCCGAACGGCTCGTTGAACAGGTCGTAGCCCAGCAGGGAGCGGTGGCCGCACAGTTCGCGGGCCAGCCGGGTGTAGAAGTCGGCCTGCCAGGTGCGCAGGTCGGGGTCGTCGTAGAGGTGGCGGAAGGCGGCCTGGACGGCGGGCTGGAAGTAGCCGGCGAACCAGTCGTCCGGGTCCGGGGTGAACGGCAGGCCGTCGTCGCGGGTGGCCCAGACGGGGATGCCGCGGTCGCCGCCGCCGAACTTCGGTCCGTAGACGTCCTGGTGGAAGTCGACCAGGGCCAGCACGCCGTACCGGTCGGCCCAGCCGAGCAGCCGTTGCAGCCGGGCCAGCTCGGCCCGGTCGAGGCGGCCGCGTTCGGGCTCCAGCCTGGTCCAGGAGACGGCCACCCGGATCAGCGTGAAGCCCTGCTCCGCGAGGGACCTGACGTCCTGCTCGGTGGCCTCGGCGTACTTGTCGAGGTTGAAGCCGCGCAGCTGGAGCCGGCGGCCGGTGGCGTCGGTGAGGCTGGTGCGGCCGTCCGGGGCGGTGGCCGTCCCGGTGGGGAACTCCGCCCGGTGCGGCGCCGGTTGCGCGGCCGCCGGGGTGGCGGCGAGCGGCGTGGCGAGGGCGGTGGTGGCGGCGAGCAGGAGGGCAACGGCGGTGCGGCGCAGGCGCATCGGGACCTCACAGGATCTCGCGGGCCGAGGCTCGCGGGCTGGGGGTGGGGCCCGATGATGCCCGGATCGCCGTGTACCGCACAAGAGTCCGGTCCGGGTCCGGCGGCTCGGGGGCGGCGGGATCAGGCCGGCGGCGGCTCGGCGGCGGGGGCGGGCAGGGCGGCGGTGGGCAGGTCGGCGGCGGCCGCGAGCCGGCCCCAGAGCAGGTCGGCGAGCGCCTGGACCATCCGGGTGCGCGAGCAGGGTCTGGTCTCCAGCCACCAGTCGCCGGCCGCCAGCACCATGCCGGTGATGCCCCGGCCCCAGGCCTCGGCGAGGAGTTCGCGGTCGGCGCCGAGGTCGACCTGGCTCTCGACGGCGCGGGTGATCTCCTCGGCGATCCGCCGCAGCGCCGGGGCGAGCGCGTGGCCGACGCCGCTCGGGTCGCCGGGTTCGGGGTGGGTGAGCAGGCGGTAGACCTGCGGGCGGGCCTCGATCCCGGCCAGGTAGGTGTCCAGCACGTGCTCGACCCGGTCGCGGCGTTCCAGCGGCTCGCTGAGCGCGGCCCGGACGGCGGCCAGCAGGCCGCTGGTGTGACGCTCGGTCAGTGCCCTGATCAGGCCGTTCCGGTCGCCGAAGTGGCGGTACAGGATCGGCTTGGTGATCCCGGCCTCGGCGGCGATGGCGTTCATGCTGGCGGCCGGGCCGTCCCGCTGGATCACCCGGTCGGCGGCGTTGAGCAGCTGCTCGCGGCGGGGCTCTGAAGACATGCGCTGCTCCTCGTTCGGGCCGTTGACATCAGTTACCAATCAGTAGCAGACTCCCTCGATGTTACCGGGGGTAACACTCGGCGTGGCCTCGCCGGCAGCCGTCGGCGCGGGCCGCCTCCCGGCGGCCGGCCCTTCATCGGAGGTATGCATCATGAGCACGTTCTCGCTGGACCCGGGCGCGGACCAGCTCGCCGTACGCGACTGGCTGCACGGCTTCGCCGCCGACGTCATGCGCCCCGCCGCGGCCGAGTGGGACGAACGCGAGGAGACCCCCTGGCCGGTCATCCAGGAGGCCGCCAAACTCGGCATCTACTCCCTGGACTTCTACGCCCAGCAGTACTTCGACCCCTCCGGCGTCGGCATCCCGATCGCCATGGAGGAGCTGTTCTGGGGCGACGCCGGCATCGGCCTCTCCATCGTCGGCACCACGCTGGCCGCGGTCGCGGTGCTCGCCAACGGCACCGACGAGCAGATCGGCACCTGGGCGCCGCAGATGTTCGGCACCCCGGACGACGTCAAGGTGGCCGCGTTCTGCTCCTCCGAGCCGGACGCCGGCTCCGACGTCTCCGCGCTGCGCACCCGGGCCGTCTACGACGAGGCCGCCGACGAGTGGGTGCTGAACGGCACCAAGACCTGGGCCACCAACGGCGGGATCGCCGCCGTCCACGTGGTGGTCGCCACCGTCGACCCGGCGCTCGGCGCGCGCGGACAGGCCTCCTTCGTGGTGCCGCCGGGCACGGCCGGGCTGAGCCAGGGCCAGAAGTTCAAGAAGCACGGCATCCGCGCCTCGCACACCGCCGAGGTGGTGCTGGACTCCGTCCGGGTGCCCGGCCACTGCCTGCTCGGCGGCAAGGAGAAGCTGGACGAGCGGCTGGCCCGGGCCCGCGAGGGCGCCCGGAGCGGGAAGGGCAGGAACGCGGCGATGGCCACCTTCGAGGCCTCCCGCCCGGCCGTCGGGGCGCAGGCGATCGGCATCGCCCGGGCCGCGTACGAGGTGGCGCTGGACTACGCGAAGACGCGGGTGCAGTTCGGCCGGCCGATCATCGACAACCAGGGCGTGGCCTTCCAGCTGGCCGACATGAAGACCCGGATCGACGCGGCCCGGCTGCTGGTCTGGCGGGCGTCCTGGATGGCGGCCAACAACCAGCCGTTCACCGCGGCCGAGGGTTCGATGTCCAAGCTCTACGCGGGTGAGACGGCCAAGTGGGTCACCGCACAGGCGATGCAGATCCTCGGCGGCAACGGGTTCACCCGGGAGTACCCGGTGGAGCGGATGCACCGGGACAGCGCGATCTACTCGATCTTCGAGGGCACCAGCGAGATCCAGCGGCTGGTGATCGCCCGGGCGATCTCCGGGATGCCGATCCGCTGACCGGGCGGCCGGCCCGCCCCGCGGGTGGCCTGACCACTTGTCGGGTGGCGGCCCGCCCGCCGGCCGGGGCGGCTGCCTTCGGGCCGGGGTGGGGCCGGCGTGGCGGGGCGGCTGCCGGCGGGCCGTCGATCAGCGGGCCGCCCAGAAGGTGAGCCCGGCCGTGAGGGCGCCCACCACCGCGCCGGCGACCGTCTGCGCGGTGGTGTGGTCCCGCAGCACCACCCGGGACCAGCCGATCACCGCGACCGGCGGGGCCGCCAGCAGCCACCACGGGCCGAGCGCGACCGCCAGGCAGACCACCGCGCCGCTCGCCACGGCGGTGTGGACGGAGACCTTCCACCAGACGGTGATCACCAGGATCGGCACCAGCGAGACGAACATCGCCAGCACCGTCGCGGTCAGGTCGGCCGGGGCGTCCAGCCCGAGCATCACCGCGAAGCAGGTCAGGACCGACCCCATGATGAAGGGGAGCACCGTGAGCCGCCGCTGCCGGTGGCCGACGTGCCGGTCCTCCAGCGTGCCCCTGCGGACGCCGCGCCGGATGAACAGCGTCGGGATCACGGCGGCGAACAGCGCGGCGAACAGCGCCCAGCCGAGCCCGTGCCAGCCGTAGCGCAGGACGCCGAGCAGCGGCAGCATCGCGATGATCACGTTCTTCGGCTCGACGCCGTCGGTGACCCGGCGGGCCCAGAGCGTGGTGCCCGTCGGTGTGGTGCCCGTCGGCGCGGTGCTCGTCGGTGTGGTGCCCGTCGGCGCGGTGCTCGTCGGTGTGGTGCTCGTAGGCGTGGTCATCTCGGTGGGTGCTCCTGGGGGGAACGGCTGTCCGTTCGATCGGATGATCGTCATGGTCCGGCGCGGGGTCAGAACCGGGGCGGCCGGCCCTCCAGGAAGGCGGCGAGCCCCTCGCGCACGTCCGGGGCCTCCCGGGAACGGCGCTCCCAGGGCCGCAGCGCCTCGGCGGCCTGCTCCGGCGGGACGGCCAGCGCCGCCTTGACCGCTCCGATCGTCTGCGGCGAGCGCCTGGTGAGCAGCCGGGCGAACTCCAGGGCGTCGGCGTCCAGTCCGGCGCCGGGTCCGACCCGGTCGGCGAGGCCGATCACCGAGTTGCGCAGGCCGGTCAGCAGCTCGCCGGAGAACAGCATCATCTTGGCCCGGGACGGCCCCACCAGCCGGGCGAGCCGCAGGGTGGGCACGGCCGGGTAGACCACGCCGAGCTTGGCCGGGGTGATGCCCATCCGGGCGTCGTCGGCGACCCACCGCAGGTCGCAGGCGACGGCCAGCTGGCAGCCGCCGCCGACGCAGGCGCCGTGCACCACCGCGATCGTCGGGTGCGGGAAGTGCGCCAGCGCCTCCTCGGCGGCGACGTTGTCGGCGTGGTAGGCGTCGGCGCGGTCGGGGTCGGTGTAGATCTCGGACAGCTCGTCGATGTCCGCTCCGGCGCTGAACGTGCCTCCCGCGCCGGTGACCAGCAGCGCGCGCACGCTCGGCTGTTCGGCTATCCGGAACAGCAGCTTGGGCAGGGCCTGCCACATCGCCAGGGTGATGGCGTTGCGCCGGTGCGGCCGGTTGAACTCCAGTACCGCGACGCCGTCCTCGCCGACGTGGGCGCGGAGGCCGTCGACGTGGGTGGGCAGCGGGGAGCGGTCCCGCGTGAGCAGCGGCTGGTCCATGTGCACCTCCGGAGATCGTGGTGCGGACACTCTCTCAGGCGGGTCGGGCGGGGCCGTCGGGCGGGCCGCCGCGACGGGGTGCCCCGGGCGGTGGGCCGGCCGGTGGAGCAGGCGGGGCGGGGAGGTCGAGGCGGGGCGGGGGCGTCGGGGCGGGGCCTCAGGTGGTGCGGGTGCCGTAGTCGCCGAGGCCGTGCTCGACCAGGTCGAAGGCGCGCCGGGCGTTGTCGACGGCCTCCGGCAGTACGTCGGCGGCCCGCTCGCCGGCCAGCATCCGGCGCTGGTTCTCGGTGGTCAGCGTCACCCGGACACCGAGGAGTTGGGCGGCGGCGGCCCGGGCGCGGACCCGGTCGCCCTCCGGGTCCTGGGCGAGCAGCTCGGCGGCCAGCAGCTCGTTCGCCGTGTGGCTGAACGTGGTGGTCGCGCGCAGGGCCAGCGCGGGAGTGCGGTGGATCAGCTGCACCACGTCGATGGTGAACCGGTCGTCGTTGAGCCCGGTGGCCGGGTCGAACCCGGCCAGCGCGGCCACGAAGTGGGCGCGCAGTGCGGCCACCGCCGAGGTGCCGGGGGCGCGGTCGCGCACCACCCGGGCGGGCTCGTCGACGTGCTGCTCCATCGGCGCCATGACCAGGTCTTCCTTGGACGGGAAGTAGTTGAAGACGGTCATCTTCGAGACCTCGGCGGCGGCGGCGATCTCGGCGACCGACACCTCGTCGAAGCTCCGCTCGGCGAACAGGGCGATGGCACTGCGCCAGATCCGGATGGCGGTCTGGCGCTTCTTGCGCTCGCGCAGGCTCAGCCCGTCGGGGGTGGCGGTCCCAGTGCTCTTCACCATGCCATGACTGTACCAGGATCAAACATCTACCCGGGCTAAAGATGTACCGGATCCGAAGATAGGTCGGGATGAAGAATTGACCGAGTCAAAAATGACTGCCATGGTGGAGCCGTGCCGCCGCGCCGGGCTCCACCGGTGCGGCCCGGCTCCCGTTCGATCGCCCGAATTCCGTTACCCCCGGGGGGATTTCCGATGGCCGCCACCGCGCCGGCAGCAGCTCTGATGACGGAGCCGCAGCGCAAGCTGGGCATGCTCCTCTGCCTGATCACGATCATCCTGGCCGTGCTCGACATGAACATCGTGTCGGCGGCCACCGTGCCGATCGTCCGGGACCTCGACCCCGTCCACGGCGTCGACCGGCTGCCCTGGCTGGTCAGCGCGTTCGCCCTGGCCGCCACCGCGCTGCTGCCGCTCTACGGCAAGCTCTGCGACCTCCACGGTGCCAAGCGGGTGCTGCTCGCGGCCGTCGGCACCTTCCTGTTCGGCTCGGCGCTCTGCGGGGCCGCGCAGTCGATGGAGCAGCTGATCGCCTTCCGCGCCGTCCAGGGCATCGGTGGCGGCGGGCTGATGAGCGTGACGATGGTGGTGATGGCCCAGCTCAAGGACCCCGAGGAGGGGGCGAAGGGCGGCGGCGGTATGGGCGGCATCGTCGGCGGCGCCGGCATGGCCCTCGGGCCGCTGATCGGCGCACTGCTGGCCGATCACCTCGACTGGCGCTGGATCTTCTACGTCAACCTGCCGCTCGGCCTGCTCGTCCTGGTCGGCGCCGCCGTCCTGCTCAAGCTTCCCCAGGGGGCCGGCAGCCGCGGCCTGGACTTCCTCGGCGCCACGCTCGCCGCCGCGTTCGCCACCTCGCTGCTGCTGCTGACCGAGTGGGGCGGCAAGGACTACGCCTGGACCTCCCCGCAGATCCTCGCGCTGGCCGCCGCGGCCCTGGCCGCGCTGCTCCTGTTCGTCTGGCGTCAGGCCACCGCCGCCGAGCCGGTACTGCCGCTCTCGCTCTTCCGCGTCCCGGAGATCCGGATCGGCTTCGCGGTGCAGGGCCTGGTCGGCATGGGCCTGATGGGCGCGATCATGTACGTGATGCTCTACCTCCAGGTCGCCCGCGGCGTCGCCGCGACCTCGGCCAGCCTCTACCTGATCCCGATGGCGATCGGCATGACGGTCATCGGCATGGTGGTCAACCGGCTGACCGCGCAAGGCGTCCAGACCCGGACGCTGCTGGCCGCCGGCGGGGCCTGCGCCACCGTCGCCCTGCTGCTGCTCGGGCTGAGCGGCCCGGCCACCTCGCTCTGGCTGGTGCGGGCCGAGCTGGTGCTGCTCGGGGTCGGCCTGGGCCAGCTGATCGGCCAGCTCATCAGCGTCGTCCAGGACGCCGCCCCGGCCCACCAGTTGGGTGTCGCCACCACCGGCATCCGGTTCTTCCAGACGCTCGGCAGTGCGCTGGGCGCGGCACTCTTCGGCACCGTGCTGGCCCGGGCCTTCGAGGCCGACGAGCCCGGCACGCCGCTCGGCGCGGTGGGCCGGATGACCGGAGCGGCCCGGGAGCACGCGGTGCAGAGCTTCGTCGGCGCGGTGGACGTGGTCTTCCTCTCGGCGGCCGGGGTGATGGCGCTGGTCCTGCTGCTCGCCCTGCGGCTGCCCCGGCGTCCGGTGGAGGAGCCGGTGGCGGAGCAGCGGGTGCTGGCCGCCTGAGCCCGGCCGGCGGGGCCGGTCGGGGCGGGCCGGCGCAGGGCCCGGTGGACTTCGGTCCGCCGGGCCCTGTCGCGTTCGCCCCGCGGGACGGGGTGCGGGGTGCGCGGGACGGGGTGCGGTGGGGCGGGTGGTGCGGCCGGTGCCCGGCCGGTGCCGCGTCAGGAGGCGGGCTTCCACTCGTGGGCGAGGATCGACCAGACCTCCTTGTCGAGCCGGCCGCCGTCGTGCGGGTAGTGCTCCCGCAGCGTGCCGTCCAGCTTCATGCCCACCCGCTGGGCGAGTGCCCGGCTGCGGAGGTTGTTCGGGCTGGTGTACCACTCGATCCGGTGCATGCCCCGGGTGTTGAAGGCGTAGTCGATCAGGATGCGGACGGCGGCGGCGACCAGGCCGCGGCCCTCGCCGGCGGGCTCGGTCCAGACCCCGATCTCGCAGTTGCCGGCGGCAACGTCGAACTGCGGGAACATCACGCCGCCGACGAGGGTGTCGTCGGCCCAGATGCCGAAGATCCGGCCGGTGTCGGCGGCCTGCCGGTCGGCGTAGCGCTGGAGCGTGGCGCGGGCGGAGTCGAGGTCGGTGGAGTAGCCGGCCCAGCCGATCCACGGGTCGGTGTGGGCGCGGGCCCGGTCGATGTGGGCGAGGAACTCGGTGGCCTGCCACGGTTCCAGGGGGCGCAGCTCGGCGTTGTCGGCGAGCGGGAGGGTGAACATGGGCAGGCCTTTCGAGGAGCGGTGCGGGACGGTCCGTACATACATAACAAACGTTTGGTATGTACGATAGCCCCCATGACGCCAGCCCGCGGAGACCACGACGCCCGACGCCTGGAAGTCTCCGAGGCGGTCTGGCGGGTGCTCTCCTCGCGCGGTTTCGAGGGGCTGACGCTGCGCGCGGTGGCCGCCGAGATGGGCGCCTCGACCGGGCTGCTGACGCACTACTTCCCCAACAAGCGGGCCCTGGTGGCCTACGCGCTCGACGAACTGGACCGGCGCTCCCTCGAACGCCCGCGCCGCACCGCCCCGGCCGACGGCAGCGAGCCGCCGCCGGCCGGCCTGCCCCGGCTGCGGGCGGCGCTGCTCGACGTCCTGCCGCTGGACGGGCCGGCCACGGCGGGGAACCGGATCTGGGTCGGCTCCTGGGACGTCGCGCTGGCCGATCCGGAGCTGGCCTCCGCGCACGCCGCGCGGTACGCCCGGGCGCGGGACGCGCTGACCGGGCACGTCGCGGCCGCGCAGCGGCTCGGCGAACTGCCCGCCGGGGTGGACGCGGCGCGGCTCGCGGCGGGGGCGCAGGCCTTCGTGCTGGGGCTGGTGGTGCAGGCCCTGTTCGCCCCCGCGGAGTTCCCGGCCGCGCGGCAGGCGGAGCTGCTGGACGCCTACCTGGCGGGGATAGCCGCCCCCGGGGCATAGCGCCCCGGGGTCGCGGAGTCCTGGCGGTACTCGGTCATGCCGGATTGGCCCGCGGTATCCGTTCGAGTCCGACCCGTCGCCGTGGTGCAGCCGCCCGGTGCCGGTGTTTCCCGTGGGGCCGTTTCCGGCGCCGGGGCGATACGCATTGTCACGGGTTATGTGCGGTCGGTGTGCGTGCTTTTCCCGGCGACCGGGTCGGCATATGCCCCACCGGGGTGGTGGCCTGCGGGAATTCGGGTGGGGTGCCCCCAGCAGGATTCGAACCTGCGACCTACCGCTTAGAAGGCGGGTGCTCTATCCGCTGAGCTATGGGGGCGGGACGGGCGGCGCCCTGGCGGGCGTGACCGTTGCCGGGATCGGGCGACGGGCGCGTGCGGCCTGTCCGGCCCCGTACCTGAGGGTGGGGGTGGGGGTTGGCGGGCTCTTGCCCTGTCGGGGACAGGATAAGGGTGCCCAGTTCCTCGGCCGGGTGTAACAACACCGTCGCGGGTGTGTCGGCTTCGGTGGAGCGGTCCGATAATCGCAGGTGAAGGCCGTGCGTGCAGCGGTCTGACAGCCTTCGGCGCCGGACGTTGTGCAGTCGTTACGGGGCTGCCGCCCCACCCGTTATGGATTCGGCACGGAGAAAGCGCCGCCGTCACGGCGGGTGGGGGACCGTATTCGGGTTCGTTCGGTCGGATGACGTGGGCCGACGGCCGGCGGGGCCACCCTTGGGGGTGTCCCGGCGGGCCGGGAAGCGGGGCGTTTCTTGTCATGACCTCGCAGAAGAAGGGCCGGAAGTAGGGCCTGAAGGCCGAAATTCACCCCTGTGAGTGACACCGGTTTTCCACAGGGCCGAGTTGTCCACAGGATTTCCGATCGCACTGGCGCGGATTTCCCGGGAAGCGCACTCTCAACTCGCACCGGTCGATTCCGTACGGTGCATTGGAGAGAACGGAGCGTGTCCTGTGAGCGGGACTCAGGTGACGGTGATCGGCAATGTCGCGACCGAGGTGAGCTATGCCCGGACCCCCGCCGGGGTGCCGGTGGCGAACTTCCGGCTGGCGTCGACGGAGCGGCGGTACGACCGGCAGAAGGAGGGGTGGGTGGACGGCGAGACGCAGTGGGTGACGGTGACGGCGTGGCGGGCGCTGGCGGGTCATCTGATCGACTCGCTGACGAAGGGGGATCCCGTGGTGGTGAGCGGCCGGCTGCGGGTGCGGGAGTGGACGGAGGGGGAGGCCAGGCGCAGCAGGGTCGAGATCGAAGCCCGATCGGTCGGACATGATCTCAGTCGCGGTACCACGGCCTTCACGTGGTCGCCGGGGGGCCGGGGCGAGCCGTCCGGCGACGATGGAGGAGTGGCGTTCGACGAGGCGGTGCCCGGGTGGATCGCGGACGCACTGCAGGCTTGGAAGGCTTCGGCGTTGACGCCGTCCGGGCCCTCGCCGGCGACGGTGCCGGCGGCCGTGGGGGCCTCTCCGGTGGCGGGGGTGCAGGTGGACGGCATGCGGATCGGAGGTGACGGGCAGGAGTCCTCGGACTGACCGGCGGGACATCTCAACTGTCGACAAATATGTTGATCGAGACGGTTGTTGTACCCGCACGCGCAATCCCTGATCGGTTAACCGAAAGTACCCGGCTTTCTGGCTGATCGTCAGCTTGTGTGGATAGTGGGGGGGTTGATAACGATCCAGATACGGAATCGTCCTGATTTCGCATGGGGGTTTGCGCGCCCCCCTGGCTCAATAGGATTCGTCTGGTTCACACAAGTGCAGCGGCGCCACAGGGGGCGCGGCAATGCAAGGCGGGCAGCCCATCGGCATGGCCCGGCCCGGAGGGATCCCAGATGTTCCAGAGGCAGAGGCAGAGTCTCCCCCGCATAACCACTGTCATGCTCACGACCAGCTTGGCGCTGGGCGGAAGCCTGTTCGCGGCCGGTGCGGCGGTCGCGGCCGACGCACCCGGTGCGGGCGTCTCGGCCGTGCTCCAGCCCAAGATGGTGAGCGAAGAGGTCATCGTCGACGGACAGGGTGTCCAGGGTGGTCTGTTCACCCTGAAGACCGAGAACGGCGAGATCCAGACGTACTGCATCGACTTCGGCCACCCGGTGAACACCAACGCCGGCGTCAAGTACCAGGAGTCGGACTGGAAGTCGAGCTCGCTCGGCGGCAAGGACAAGGCTCCGGCCGCGGCCAAGATCCGTTGGATCCTGGAGAACTCCTACCCGCAGGTGACCGACCTCGTGAAGCTGGCCAAGGACGCCGGCGTCCAGGGCGAGCTCACCAAGGAGGACGCCGCCGCCGGTACCCAGGCCGCGATCTGGAAGTTCTCGGACGACAAGAACGCCGTCCCGACCGACCCGCAGGCCAAGCAGCTGCGCGACTACCTGGTCAGCGACAAGAACAAGGGCATCGCCGCCGAGCCCAAGCCGTCGCTGAGCCTCACCCCGGACGCGGTGGCGGGCAAGCCCGGCAACAAGCTCGGCCCGTTCACCGTCAACTCCAGCGCCTCCGAGGTGAAGCTGTCGGTCGCCGGTGACGCCGCGGACAAGGTGAAGCTGGTCGACAAGGACGGCAAGCCGGTCACCGGCCTGACCGGCCCGATCGCCAAGGACACCCAGGTGTTCCTGGACGTGCCGGCCGGTACCCCGGACGGCGCGGCCACCGTGACCGCCAACGCCGACACCGTCGTGCCCAGCGGCCGCGTCTTCCTCAGCAAGGGCTACACCGCCGCCGAGCACAGCCAGACCATGATCCTGGCGGGCTCCACCAAGCTCAGCGTCAAGGACGCCGCGAAGGCCGCCTGGAAGCAGGGCAAGGGCGCGCTCGTGGAGAGCGCCGCCCAGGTCGAGTGCGACGCCAACGGCGTCCGCGTCTCCGTCGCCAACACCGGTGACGAGGCCGCCAACGTCACGGTGACGCCGGGCAAGGCCGTCACCGTCCAGCCGGGCAAGGTCGAGAGCGTCGTCGTCCCGGTCGCGGAGGACGCCGCCTACGACATCACGGTCACCGGCCCGAACGGCTTCAGCAAGCAGTTCAAGGGCGTCCTGGACTGCAAGGTCGCCACCGGCACCACGCCGACCGGCACCCCGTCGGCCGGCCCGACCACCGCGGCCCCGACCACCCCGGCCCCGACCGGCACCCCGTCGGCCGGTGCCACCACCACCGCTGCCAAGCCGGCTCCGGTCGCCACCAGCCCGGCCCCCGGCGCCACCGGTGGTCTGGCCCAGACCGGTGGTAACGACGCCACCCCGGTGATCGCCGCCGTCGCCGGCGCTCTGGTCGTGGCCGGTGGCGCCGCGGTCTTCGTCCTGCGCCGTCGCGGCCGCCACGGTGGCAGCGCCGCCTGAGGCAACGCCGCACCAGGGGCCTGAGGCACTGAGGCCCTGAAGCACCCCGGCCCGGCTCCCCGCACCAGTTGCGGGGGCCGGGCCGGACCGCGTTCCGGGGGAGTGGGCGGGGCGTGAGCGGGGCGCGGCGGGGTGCGGGGCGGCACGCACGGGGGCACACGGGCGGGACGCGGGGGGAGCGGACCGGCGGGATACCCCAGTGGGGCACGGCAGGCGGTTCGGGACTCGGGGTCGGGTGCGGCACAATGGAAGGCTGAAAGCCGAATTACTCCCGACGACGCCGGAGCGATCTCACGTGGCGGAATACATCTACACGATGCGCAAGGTGCGCAAGGCGCACGGAGACAAGGTCATCCTTGACGACGTGACGCTCAGCTTCCTCCCCGGGGCGAAGATCGGCGTTGTCGGCCCCAACGGCGCCGGCAAGTCCACCGTGCTGAAGATGATGGCCGGCCTGGAGCAGCCCTCCAACGGCGACGCCTTCCTCTCGCCCGGGTACACCGTCGGCATGCTGCTCCAGGAGCCGCCGCTGGACGAGACCAAGACGGTCCTGGAGAACGTCGAGGACGGCGTCAAGGAGATCAAGGCGAAGCTCAACCGCTTCAACGAGATCGCCGAGCTGATGGCCACCGACTACTCGGACGCGCTGCTCGACGAGATGGGCAAGCTCCAGGAGGACCTGGACCACGCCAACGCCTGGGACCTCGACGCCCAGCTGGAGCAGGCCATGGACGCGCTGGGCTGCCCGCCCGGCGACTGGGCCGTCACCAAGCTCTCCGGTGGCGAGAAGCGCCGCGTCGCGCTCTGCAAGCTGCTGCTGGAGGCCCCCGACCTGCTGCTGCTCGACGAGCCCACCAACCACCTGGACGCCGAGTCGGTGAACTGGCTGGAGCAGCACCTGGCCAAGTACGCCGGCACCGTCGTCGCCGTCACCCACGACCGGTACTTCCTGGACAACGTGGCCGGCTGGATCCTGGAGCTCGACCGCGGCCGCGCGATCGGCTACGAGGGCAACTACTCCACCTACCTGGAGAGCAAGCAGTCGCGCCTCAAGGTCGAGGGCCAGAAGGACGCCAAGCGCGCCAAGCGGCTCAAGGAGGAGTTGGAGTGGGTCCGCTCCAACGCCAAGGGCCGCCAGGCGAAGTCCAAGGCCCGTCTGGCCCGCTACGAGGAGATGGCGGCCGAGGCCGACAAGATGCGGAAGCTGGACTTCGAGGAGATCCAGATCCCGCCGGGCCCGCGT
The DNA here is from genome assembly GCF_002953255.1 of Streptomyces sp. CB01881. Taxonomy (GTDB): domain Bacteria; phylum Actinomycetota; class Actinomycetes; order Streptomycetales; family Streptomycetaceae; genus Kitasatospora. The sequence goes on along the minus strand of NZ_CP026498.1, from coordinate 5,048,033 downwards.
CTGGGCAGCGTCGTCATCGAGGTGGAGAACCTCAACAAGGCCTTCGGCGAGAAGGTTCTGATCGACGACCTGAGCTTCACCCTGCCGCGCAACGGCATCGTCGGCATCATCGGCCCGAACGGCGCCGGCAAGACCACGCTGTTCAAGATGCTCCAGGACCTGGAGACCCCGGACTCCGGCAAGGTCAAGGTCGGCGACACGGTCAAGATCAGCTACGTCGACCAGACCCGCTCCAACATCGACCCGAAGAAGACGCTCTGGGAGGTCGTCTCCGACGGCCTGGACTGGATCAACGTCGGCCAGGTCGAGATGCCGTCCCGTGCCTACGTCTCCGCGTTCGGCTTCAAGGGCCCGGACCAGCAGAAGCCGGCCGGCGTGCTCTCCGGTGGTGAGCGCAACCGCCTCAACCTGGCGCTCACCCTCAAGCAGGGCGGCAACCTGCTGCTCCTCGACGAGCCCACCAACGACCTCGACGTCGAGACCCTCTCCTCGCTGGAGAACGCGCTGCTGGAGTTCCCCGGCTGCGCCGTGGTCATCTCCCACGACCGCTGGTTCCTGGACCGGGTGGCCACCCACATCCTCGCCTACGAGGGCGAGAGCAAGTGGTTCTGGTTCGAGGGCAACTTCGAGTCGTACGAGAAGAACAAGATCGAGCGACTGGGCGCCGACGCCGCCCGTCCGCACCGGGCCACCTACAAGAAGCTGACCCGAGGCTGACACCCAGCCGTCACAACGGCCCGGCAGACTGCCCCCCGGGGGCGGCCTGCCGGGCCGCGGCCCACCGCCACCTCCGTGCGGCGGGTCACCGGACGTCGAGGAGAACACCCGTGGCACGCCACATCTACGCCTGTCCGCTGCGCTGGTCCGACATGGACGCGTTCGGGCACGTCAACAACGTCGTCTTCCTGCGCTACCTGGAGGAGGCCCGGATCGACTTCATGTTCACCCAGGCCGCCGCCGCCGGTGCGGGGGAGTTCGCGGGCGGTTCGGTGGTGGCGCGCCACGAGATCGACTACAAGCGGCCGCTGGTGCACCGGCCCGAGCCGGTCACCATCGAGACCTGGGTGACCAAGATCGGCGGCGCCTCGCTCACGGTGGCGTACGAGATCAAGGACACCGCCGAGGACGGCACCGAGACGGTCTACGTCCGGGCGTCCACCGTGGTCGTCCCCTACGACCTTGCCGAGGGCCGGCCGCGCCGGATCAGCCCGGTGGAGCGGGAGTTCCTCGGCCGCTTCACGGACGAGGGCAGCACGGACGGCCACAGCAAGGGCGACCGCAGCCTGGACGCGGAGCCGGTCGGCGCGGCGGCCTGAGCCGCGGCCCGTCCGGGCGGCCCGACCGGCCGGCCCGGGCGCACGACCACCCACCGACACACACGGATTAGAGCTGACTCGCGTTGACCGGTACCGCCCCCCTCGCCCTCGCCGACGCCGGGGAGGCCGCCGACCTGGCCGCGTTCCTGGTCCGGCTGCTCCGCTTCGACAAGGCGGCGGCGGTGCGGTTGCAGGCGGTGCCCGCGGCGGACGGCCCGGGCGTGCTGGCGGTCTTCGGGCGGCTGCCGCTGGGCGGTTCGGGCGTCCTCGCGATCCGCACCGCGCGGCTGACCGCGCTCGGTGAGCCGGTCGACCGCACCGTCTCGGCCGGCCGACTGCTGGACGGCGTGGACGACGAGGCGGACACCGCCGTCCTGCCCGACGCCGTGACCGGCCCGGCCTGGGCCGGCCTGCTGCCGCCGCGCACCGGCTGGCGGCTGCTCGGCGAGCCGCCGGCCGACCGGGTCTATCCCGAACTGATGGCCGCCGTGCGGGAGTTCCGCGAGCGCAGCGAGGCCGTCCCGGCGCACCACCGGACCAGGGCGGTGCTGGACGCGCTGGCCGACGAGATCTGGTCCCGGCCGGTGACCGTGCTGCCCGAGCTGCCGCTGCGCGCCGCGCACGCGGCCCATGTGATCGGCTTCCTGAAGCCGGACGCGCCGCTGACCGTGCACCGGGCCGGCGGCTGGCTGCGGTTGAGCGCCCCGGCCGGCTCGGTGGCCGTCCGTACGGCGGCCGCGCCCGGTGCGGGGCTGGGGCTCAGCCCGCTGAGGTGAGTCAGCCCTCGGTGTTGACCATCGAGGCGGCGGCGTAGGTGAGGTAGTCCCAGAGCTGCTGCGCGGCGTCGGCCGGCAGCGCCAGCTCGTCCACCGCCACCCGCATGTTCCTCAGCCAGGCGTCGTGCGCCGCGCGGTCCACCTTGAACGGGACGTGCCGCATCCGCAACCGGGGGTGACCGCGGTGCTCGCTGTAGGTGCGCGGGCCGCCCCAGTACTGCATCAGGAAGAGTACGAGGCGCTCCTCGGCGGGGCCGAGGTCCTCCTCGGGGTACATCGGCCGCAGCAACTCGTCCTCGGCGACGCCCTGGTAGAACCGGTGCACCAGCCGTCGGAAGGTCGGCTCCCCGCCGACCTGGTCGAAGAAGGTCTCCTCGCTGAGCGTGCCACGCCGGATCTCTTTCACCCGACCATGGTCGCAGACGGCACCGGGGTCGTACACCGGGACCTGGGGACCAGGACTCCCGGCGTACGACCCCTTGCACGGGCCGGAGACCTTTGTTAAGCGTCCTCCCAGCTGAAGAAACGCCAGGCGATCGCGGTGACGACCGCGGCGAACACCAGCAGCCCGCCCATGGCCGGCAGGGCGTCCATCACGCCGCCGCCCCGGGAGAGCACCGACTGCGCGGCGGTGACCAGGTGCTTGAGCGGCAGCGCGTTGGAGATCATCTTCAGCCAGGACGGCATGTCGTCGGTCGGGAAGAACGAGCCGGACAGGAACGACATCGGCAGCACGATGATCTGCGAGATGCCGTTGGCCGCCTCCTCGGTCTTGGCGAGCGACCCGGCCAGCAGGCCGATCGACATGAAGGCGATGGTCGCGCAGACCACCAGCGGGACGATCAGCCACCAGTTGCCGCTCAGCTTGAGCCCGAAGAACGGCGTGGTGGCGATCGCCAGGAAGATGGCGGTCTGGGCCAGCGCCGTCAGCACCGAGACGGCGATCCGGGAGCCCACGATCGCCCCGGGGCTCACCGGGGCCAGCCGCAGCCGCCGCAGCACCTTCTTCTGCCGCCAGGACACCAGGGTCAGCGAGGCGCTGAACACCGCGCCGGTCGCCACCGCCCAGCCCAGCAGGCCGGGGGTGAGGAACTGGATCGGCTTCAGCGACTCGTCCTCGACCCGGACGGAGTCCAGCACGAAGGCCGGCGGCTTGCCGGAGGCGGCCTGGTTGGCCTGCTGGACCACCGAGTTGACGATGCCCTGGACGGTGCCGGCCCGGACCTGGTCGGCGGCGCTGAAACGCAGCACGATCCTGCCGTCCGGGCCCTGCTTGATCAGCGCGTCCAGGTCGCCCTTGCGGACCTGTTCCAGCGCGGCGGCCTCGTCGTCGTTCCTGCTGATGGAGAGGACCTTCTCCAGCTCGGCCCGGCCGTCGCCCTGCACCGCGTCCAGCAACTGGACGGCGCCGACCTGCACCACCTTGGCGTGCGCGGTGCCGCCGCTCTTGAGCAGGGTGCCGAACAGCATGAGGAACATCAGCGGGAAGAGGAGCACGAAGAAGACGGCGGCCTTGTCCCGGAAGAAGGCGACCAGCATCACCCGGGAGAGGCTGACGAAGGCGCTCACCCGTTCGCGCTCCGGCTGCCCGTCGGGCGCAGCGGGGGTGGCGGGCTTCCGCTGGGCCGGGACGGCGGAGGTCCGGGTGCCGTCGGCCGGGGCGTCCCCGGTCCGGACGCTGTCGGGCTGCGTGCCGTCGGGCTGCGTGCCGTCCGTCCGGGCGTGTTCGGCGGTCATGCGCGGTACTCCCGTCCGGTGAGCTGGAGGAAGACGTCCTCCAGGGTGGCGCCGCGCACTTCGAGGCCGCGCAGGGCGTTCTGTTCGGCCAGCACGGAGAGCACCGGGCCGGGGAGGCGGGTGGAGACGGCGAGCGAGACGCCGTCGTCCTCCACGGCCTCGACCTCGGCGCCGGCGGCGGCGGCGAGGAGTTCGCGGGCGCGCTCGGCGGTCAGCTGGCCGGACTCGACGCTGATCCGCACGGTGTCGTCGATCTCGCGGACCAGCGCGGCCGGGGCACCGGTGCGCAGGATCCGCCCGTGGTCCATCACCGAGACGCGGTCGCAGAGCACCTCGGCCTCGTCCAGGTAGTGGGTGGTCAGGACGACCGTGCGGCCCTCGGCGTTGATGGTCCGCAGGAGGTCCCAGAGGTTGCGGCGGGCCTGCGGGTCGAGGCCGGTGGTGGGCTCGTCCAGGAAGACCAGCTCCGGCTCGTGGACCAGCGCGCAGGCGATCGAGAGGCGCTGGGCCTGGCCGCCGGACATCTTGTCGGTCATCACGCCGGCCGACTCGGTCAGGCCGACCCGCTCCAGCATCGCGTCGGCCCGCTTGGGACCGACGCCGTAGAAGGAGCCGAAGGTGCGGATCGTCTCGCGCGCCGTCAGCTTGTTGAAGAAGGCGGAGGCCTGGAACTGCACGCCGATCCTCGGCAGCAGTTTCGGGTTGCGCGGCCAGGGCGCCAGCCCCAGCAGCTCGACCCGGCCCTCGTCGGGCTTGCGGATCCCCTCCAGGATCTCCAGTGTGGTGGTCTTCCCGGCGCCGTTCGGCCCCAGGATGCCGTAGAACTCGCCGGCCTCGACGGTGAGGGAGACCCCGTCGACGGCTTGTACATCCCCGTACCGCTGACGGATCCCGTCAGCGGATATAGCTGCAGTCATGGGCCCTGACACTACGGGTACCGGACGGGCTTGTGGAGTGATCTGAGCACGATTTGATGGTCCCTCAGGGCAGGCGGAACCGGGCCGGGCCGGACGGGGGAGTCACCCGTCCGGCCCGGCCCGTCGCTGCGGCCGCCCTCAGGCTCGGTGCAGGGTGATGGTGGTCCACGCCCCGACGTGGATCCGGTCGCCGTCGTTCAGCGGGATCGCGGTGTGCGGGGTGATCGGTTCGCCGCCGCCGTTCACCGTGGTGCCGTTGGTGGAGTCCTGGTCGACCAGCACCCAGCTGCCGTCGGCCTGTTCGGCCAGCAGCGCGTGCTGGTGCGAGGCACCCGGGTCCTCCGGCGGGACGGAGAGGTCGATCTCCGGCACGGTGCCGCGGTGCTGGCTGCGCCGGCCGATCCGCAGCTGCCCGCGGCCGGTCAGCGGGATGCGCCGCTCGGGGCAGTACGGCGGGAAGAACAGGCCCGCCGCCTCCGGGCCGCTGCGGGCCATCATGTCGGTGAAGTAGTCGCGGTCGGCCGAGACCACGGCGATCCAGTTGGTGCGGACCGGCTCCGGCTGCTGGGCCGGGTGGCCGGGCGGGCCGGGCTGGGGCTGGGCCTGCGGTTGGGCCTGCTGGGCCTGCTGGTGCTGCTGGGCCTGCGGGGGCACCGGCGGGGCCAGGTGGAACGAGGTGCCGAACTCCCCGCCGCGGCCGGTCGGACCGGGCTGGGCGTAGACCGGGCCGGAGTCCTCGCGCGGCGCGGGCTCCTGGTACGCGGGCTCCGGGTACGCGGGGCCGGCCGGGTACCCGGCCTCCTGGTGGGGGGCCTGCCCGTTGGCGGGCGCTGCGGGCGGGTAGCCGTAGCCGGACGGCGCGCCGCCCGCCTGGGCCGGCTGCACCTGCTGGGCGTGCGGCTGGGCGTGCTGCTGCGGCTGCGGGAACGGCTGCTCGGCCGGCTGCGGGCCGCCGTACGCCGCCGGGATGTTGAGCGGGGCGGGCGCGGGGGCGGGCCCGGGCACCGGGGTGCCGGCGGCCGGGGGCTGTCTGCGCGAGGGCGTGGAGAGGTCGTAGTCGTACCCGCACTCCTCGCAGAACCGCCCGGTCTGCGGGCTGCGGCAGATCGGGCAGACCACCAGGCCCTCGGTGAGGTCCGGGAAGCCCTGGCCGGCCGGCGGTGCACCCGGCGGCGGTACGGCGCCCGGCGGCACCGCACCGGGAACCGGCCCGCCGAACGGCGCCCCGCCGTGCGCGGGCTGGCCGGGGTGGCCGGGGTGGCCGGGGTGTCCGCCGTGCGGGCCGTGGCCCGGCGCGCCCGGTGCGCCCGGGAGCATGCCCGGCGGCGGCGGGAGCGGCGGTGGCGGTGTCATCGGGAAGCCGCAGAAGTCGCACCAGTCCTCGGCCTGCGACTCATGCCCCCTCGGGCAGATCGGCATCAGGTCCCCCTCAATTCCAGCCAGCTGGGGCAGCGTCCGGCCGGGCCCCGGCCCGGTCGGAGTTCTTCAGCGGTCACTTCTTCACACGGACGGTCTTGGTCGACCGGGTCTCAAGGGTCATCGAGTCGGCCTCGCTCACGTTCTTACGGAACCGAACCGTACCCTCCTTCGGGTCGACCACGTCCACCACCTTCTGCAGCAGCTTGAACGTGCCGTCGTTGCCGGTCGCGTGTGCGATCCGGACGGCGGCGCCGAGCTTGGCGGTCGCGCGGTCGACGTCCCCGGCCCGGTGCGCCTCCAGGCCCTCCTGGATGGACGAGGCCAGCTCGGCCTGCCCGGTGTAGTGGGCGACCTGCGGGCTGATCCGGGTGGACGAGGCCAGGTCGTCGGTCCAGACCGCCTTGACCAGGCCCTGGGAGAGCACCTCGGGGGTGCTGCCGGTCTGCGGCGGCAGGACGAGGCTGACCCGGGCGGCCAGCATCTCGTTGCCGACGGCGGCGGCGGGGACCTCCACACAGACGTGGTAGTCGCGGCTCTCGTCGCCCCAGGAACCGGTGGGGTAGTCGCCGGCCCGCGGGCCGGCCTCGGTGCGGCGGCCGGTGAGGTCCTCGACCGCGGGGGCGACCTGCTTGACGAACTTCACCACCGCGTTGGCGGGCGTCCAGATCCGCAGCGCGACGTCGGCGACCTGCTTGCCCATCGCGCCCTCCATCATGGCGCGGAAGTCGTCGGCGAGGCCGGACGGTTCGGCGACGATGTCGACGGTGCCGAGCAGTGCGGAGGAGATCTTCCGCAGCTCGTCCACCCGCCAGTCGGTGCCGACACCGCGGCAGTCGGCGGTGAAGTGGCCGCAGGCCCGCTCGATGGCGCGGTCCAGATCGGCCGCGTTCTCGTGCTCGTTGTTGCCGTCGGTGAGCAGGATGGCGTGCCGGATGGCGATGTCGCGGCGGGTCAGGAAGAGCTTGTCCGCCTTGGCGAGCCAGGTGCCCATGGCGGTGCCGCCGGCCGCGGTGAGGCGGCGCAGCGACTCCTTGGCCTGGGCACGGGTGGCGTCCGAGGCGACGGCGAGGGTGCCGTCGCCGGGGTAGACGTCCTTGGCCTCGTGGGTGCCGGCGACGACCGCGAAGGCGACGCCGTCGCGGACGGTGTCGATGGCGGCGGCGGTCGCCTCGCGGGCGCCGCGCATCTTGCTGGACGGGTAGTCCATCGAGCCGGAGCAGTCCACCATGATCACCACGGCGGCGGACTGCGCGTCCGCGCCCAGCGGGCCCGCGTCGGACACCCCGAGCGGGCGGCCGCCGGAGGTGCCGCCGCCGGTCGCGGTGACGGTGACGACGGCGTTCACCTCGCGGGCGCCGTCGGCGAGGAACTCGTTCTGGAAGATCTCCACGTCGAACCTGGGCAGGTTCGGCTTAGCCAGTGTTGCCATGGGCCGGTGGCTCCCGTCGGGTGGTCGGTTGGTGCGTACGGTCGGTGGGGTGCGGGCGGGCGTCAGCCCACCGGCGGGTGCGGCGGCTGCGGCGGCACGGTCGGCGGGGCGGGCGGGGCCGGGGGCGCGGGCGGCAGCGGGGCGGCGGCCGAGCCGATCACCGGCAGGTCCGGCAGCGTCGGGTCGTGGTCCTCGTCGTCGGCTCCGCCCGGCGTGCCCCCGGCCGGCCGGATCACCGGCAGGTCGAGCGCGGTGGCGGTGCGGGCGTCCTCGTCCGCCGAGGCGTCCGCGCGTGCGGCGCCGGCCAGCCCGGTGGGCGGGTCGATCGGCAGCACGGCGACGGTGATGTTGTCGTGTCCGCCGGCCGCGACCGCGAACCGCACCAGGGTCTGGGCGGCCGCGAGCGGCTCGGCCCGGGCGTCCGGGCGGACGTAGTGGGCGAGGTCGGTGGCGGCCTCGGCGTAGTTCCAGAGGCCGTCGGTGCAGACCAGCAGGACGCCGGGGACGTGTGGGGTGAAGTCCAGGGTGTGCGGGACGACCTCCTCGGCGTCCGCGCCGAGCCAGCCGGTGATGGCGTGGGCGCGCGGGTCGGCGTAGGCCTCGGCCTCGCCCATCAGCCCGGCCTCGACCATCCGGGCGGCCCAGGAGTCGTCCTGGGTGAGCCGGAAGGGTTCGGCGGCGACCCGGTCGTCCGGGATCCAGTACGCCCGGGTGTCGCCGACCCAGCCGATGGTGACCCGGCCGCCGGCGGCGATCGCGCTGACGAAGGTGCAGGCGGGCGCGTTGACGTCGGGCCGGTGCGGCGAGGCGTCGTCCCCGGCGAGGGCGGCGACGGCGGCGGCCGCGTCCGCGACCGCCCGGCGCATCGCCGCGTCGGGCTCGTGGCCGGCCTCCAGCGCGGTGAGCAGCGACTCGGAGGCGGCGTCGACGGCGGTCTCGGAGGCCTGGTCGGGCCGGTCGGAGGAGGAGACCCCGTCGCAGACCACGGCGACCACGACCGGCTCGCCGCCGGGCAGCGAGGAGGCGGCGACGGTGAACGAGTCCTCGTTGCGGTGGTGGCGCACGCCGCGGTCGCTGACGCCGGCGACACCGGCCAGCGACTTCTCCATGTGGTCGCGCGGGCGCGGCTGGGCGCCGCCGCAGGCCTCGCAGTAGCCGTCGGCAAAGACCTGGGGCAGACCGCAGTGGACGCAGCCGGGCCCGGCCTGGGCGGGGACGGCGGGCGTGTCGGGCACGGTCGGCGGGCGGTCGGCGGACCAGCTGGCGGGCATCGCGCCCGGGGCCGGCTTGCCGTCCCGGCCGGCCCCGCAGGAGCCGCAATAGACGTCCTCCGGGTCCAGCGGCTCGGAACAGCTCTGGCACACGGTCTGCTGCGGCATTGGTCACACCCACGTTCTGGGGCGGGCACGGTTGGCCCGCTCCACCATCTCGATCCTGGTCTCGGCCCGGTCGGCCAACCGGGCGAGTACCCGGTAGGACTGCTCCAGTGCGAACCGCAGTTCCCGTTCGGCGGCCGGTCGTCCCAGCACGGTGGTCCGGCCGGGGTCCTCGGAGCCGGCCGAGCCCGCCGTGACCCAGCCGAGGGCGGCGCCGAGCACCTCGACGGAGAGCTCCTCGCGGCGGCGGTCGTCCAGGCGCAGTGCGGTCAGCTGCTCGGAGCCGGCGCCGAGGTCGGCGCCGAGCGGGTCGGTGGCGGGCCGTTCGCGCAGCCGGGCCCGGACGGCGGCGATCCGGGCGGCGGTGAACTGGCTGGAGGTGGCCGGGACGGACTCCAGGGAGTCGACCGCGCCGGCCCGGTCGCCGTCGGCGAGGCGGACCCTGGCCAGCCCGAAGGCGGCGCTCAGGTAGGCGTGGTCGGTGCTCCACACCAGGCGGTAGAACTCGGCCGCGTCGCCGCCGTCGCCGAGGAGCTCGGCGCAGATGGCCAGGGCCAGCTTCGGGGCGCTCTCGCCGGGGAACGCGTCGTAGACGGCGTCGAAGGCCTCGGCGGCGGCGCGCAGCTCGGCCTCGCCTGGCCGCTCGGCACCGGTCGTCCCGTCACCGGCCGCGGCGGCACCCGTCGTCCCGTCACCGGCCGTCTCGTCGCCCTCGGCCCCGCCGGCGTCCGCCTCGTCACCGGCCTCGTCACCGGCCGCGGCCGCGGCGCCGACCAGGGCGGTCAGGCCGCGGTACCAGACGACCCGCCAGTCGTCCGGGTGGTTCTTCTCCAGCGAGGCCAGCGCCTCCCCGGCCGTGGCGTGGCGGCCGAGTTCGAGGTGGGCGCGCAGCTCGCGCAGCCGGCGTTCGACGGAGTCGGCGGGCGCACCGGCCAGCGCGGCGAGTGCCTCCTCCGGGTCGGCGGCGAGCAGGGTGGCGAGGAAGCCGGCGTTCGGGTCGGCCGGGTCGACCCGGGGGACGGGCAGCGCGAGCGCGGCGGCGGCCGGGTCCAGCGCGGTGACCCGCAGCTCCCCGGGCCGTACGGGCGGCTGCACCACTTCGGTGTCGACCACCCGCAGCTCCGGGCCGAACAGGGTGGAGAGCGAGGGCCGCGGCCGGCCGTCCTGGAGCGCGAGGATCTCCCGCAGCACGCCGGTGAGCTGGTCGGCCATCTCCTCGGCGGAGGCGAACCGGCGGGCCGGGTCCGGGTCGGTGGCGCGGACCAGGAAGCGGTAGTACGACTCGTAGGCGGCGAGGACCGGGACGGACTCGGGGCCGGGCAGCGAGTCGCGGTAGGTGGTGCTGTAGCCCTGGAAGTCGAAGGTGAGGACGGCCAGGGTGCGGGCGACGGTGTAGAGGTCGGAGGCGGGGGAGGGGCCGTCGGTGGCGATCTCGGGCGCCTGGTAGCCGATGGTGCCGTAGATCGGGCCGTCGTCGTCGAGGCGGCGGACGGCACCCATGTCGATGATCTTGAGCGCGTCGCCGCTCTGGATCACGTTGTCGATCTTGAAGTCGCAGTAGACCAGGCCCCGGCCGTGCAGGTACCCGAGCGCGGGCAGTGCCTCCAGCGCGTACGCGATCGCCTGCTCCACCGGCAGCGGCTCGCGCCGGCCGTCCGGTGTGCGGCGCTCGTTGGCGATGTCCTTGAGCGACTTGCCGCCGACGTACTCCATCACGATGTAGCCGTCGGTGGCGCCGGTGCGCAGGTCCGGGTGCTCGGCGAAGTTGATGATGCGGACGATGCTGGGGTGGTCCACCTCGGCGAGGAACCGCCGCTCGGCGACGGCCACCGCGAGCGCGTCCTCGTCCCCGGTGTCCAGCAGGCCCTTCAGGACCACCCACTTGTCGTTGACCCGCCGGTCCACCGCCAGGTAGATCCAGCCGAGCCCGCCGTGCGCCAGGCAGCCCACCACCTCGTACTGGCCGCCGACGAGATCCCCCCGGCGCAGCTTGGGCGTGAACGAGTACGGCGTGCCGCACTTGGTGCAGAAGCCGTCCGGACGGCCCGGCTGGCCGTTCTTCTCCCGGCCCACCGGGGCGTCGCACTTGGAGCAGAACCGCTTGCGCTCCGGCACCTCCGGGTTGGCCAGCACCGCCTGCGCGGGGTCGGCCGACGGGACGGTCGGCACCGTCACCAGTCCGGCGCCGAGCCGGTGGCGGGTGCCCGCGCTGACGCTGCCGCGGCTGCTGCGCACCGACACCGAACGGCCGCTGCCGGTCCGGGTGGAGCGGTGCGAGCGGGAGCGGCCGGACATCGTGCGGGACGAGCCGGTCCGGGTGGAGCGCGCCGAGTCCGGGGAGACCCGGGCGGAGGGGACGTACGGCTGGGTGAGCCCGGTGTCGCCGCCGGGGGCGGTGAGGCCGCACTCGTCGCAGTAGCCGTCGTCGTCGATCGTGCTGGCGCAGTCACGCGGGCAGGGCGAGCCGGGGCCCGCGGCGCCCGCGGGGGCCGCCGTCCCCGTCGCCGGACCCGTCGCGACGGACACCGTGCCCGCCGGTGCGAGCCCGCACTCGGTGCAGTAGCCGTCCGCGTCGATCGTCCCCTCGCCGGTGCAGTCCGGCCGTACACACGCCTCGCCCATCGTCCTCAGCCCCCCAGTCCCTGTTCCCGTGCCTGTCCGTCGACCGGCTCACCGCCGGGCCGCCCGCCGGGCGGCCCGGCCGCCGGCCGCAGCGACTGCTGGAAGCGGCCCACGGCCGCGGCCGCCGCCCGCAGGTCGCACGGCGCGCTCCAGAGCAGCCAGCGCGCCTTCTCGTACCGCTCGATCACTTCCGGGTCCTCGGCGACGCGCAGCCGGGCCGCCATCGCCTTGTACGCGTCGAGCCGCCCGCGCAGCTCGGCCCGGACGGCCAGCGGCTGGGTCACCTCGGTCAGTGCCTGCCGGGCCCGGGCCAGCTCCTTGGCGGCCGCGTCCTCCAAGGCGTCCAGCAGCGGCGCCAGCCGGTGCCACTGCCCGCCCTGGCGCAACTCCAGTGCCAGCACGATCCGTTCGCGCAGCGCCGAGGCGGGCCCGGGCACCGCGGGCACCTCGGTGGCGGCGATCTTCGCCAGCACCTCGCCGCGCGCCCGGCGGGCCTCGGCCAGGGTGGCGTCCGCCCGTTGCAGCAGGTCGCCGACGCCCTGGAGCCGTTCCTCGGCGTCGTCGCGCAGCCGCAGCAGGTCCTCCAGCTCCACCCGGACGCCGTCCAGGGCCCGCCCGGCCCGGTCGAACCGCTCGGTGTCGACCACCCCGGACGGCGTGGCCAGCGCGGTGCCGTCCGGGCGGGTGCCGCGCTGGGCGGGCACCCGGGCCGGCCGCCAGAGGGCCAGCGGGTCGCCCCGCACCTCGGCGCGCAGCTCCGTCAGGTCGCTCTCCAGCCCGGCCAGGTCGTCCCCGAGCGGGTGGCCGCCGGCGTGCACGCCGAGCGAGCCGGCCAGTGTCCGCACCCGGCTCAGCTCGGCCAGCAGCAGGTCGATCCGGGCCGGCAGCGCGGACCAGACGGCGTCGGCGGCGCTGACCACCTCCAGGACCGTGGCGTACCAGGAGTTCATCCGGGTCATCAGCTCGTCCAGGCTGACCCGTTCGACCAGCTTGGCGGGCGCGCCGAGGAGTTGCGGTCCGTCCGGGACGGCGCCGCCGGGCACGGTGACCGCGTCGCCGGTCAGCAGCTCGTTCAGCTCGGCGAGTTCGGCCGAGCCGGGCTTGGCCTTGCGGGCGCGGACCGCGCGGGCCGAGGCCAGCGCCTCCGAGTAGCGGTCGAACAGTGCCCAGAGCAGGGGCAGGCCCTGTCCGGCGACGGACCAGCGCTCCCGGGTGCGGCCGGCCAGCTCGGCGCCGTCGAGCAGCCGCAGGCCCGCGTGGTCCTGGAGCGAGAGCAGTGCCGACTCGACCGCGTCGCGTTCGGCGCCGAGGCGCGCCAGCGCGCGGTCCACCTCCTCCCGGCTCAGTGCCGGGCCGGCCGAAGCTGCCAACGCCGTTTCTCCTTCGCTGTCCTGGTCTTCCCCGGCCCGGTCCTCCCCGGCCACGTCCGCGCTGCTGCGGCCCGCGCCGGTCCGGCCCCGGCCGTTGCGGCCTTCGCCGTCCCCCGGCCCGCCCCGACCCTAGCCTGAGGTCCCGCGCCCGGACCGGGTCCGGTCGTCAAAGGACCGTCAAGGACGGGACGTGGCGCTTCACGCGGCTCAACGCCGGTCCGGCCAGTAGTGGTCGGCGTCGTTGAGCATGTACGGCTTGAGCCAGCGGTCGTAGCCCGCCCGCCAGGCGCCGTTGGCGTGGTAGTCGGCGAGCACCTGGTTCACCCGGGCCGTCAGGTCGGTGCTGTTCTTGAGCATCGCGATGCCCATCACCGCGGGCCGGACCTCGCCGTCCACCACCCGGACGGTCTGGTCCTGGGCGGCCTGGCTGGCCGCGAGGCCGTCGTCGGTCATCGTCGCGTCGACCTTGCCGAGCTGCATCAGCACCAGGCAGTCGAGGTGGTTCTCCACCGAGACGATCTTCCCGACCTTGGGACGGGCCTTCAGCTCCTCCTCGGCCGAGGAGCTCGACGCCGCGCAGACGGTCCTGCCGTCCACCGCCTCGTCGATGGTCTTCGCCGGGGACGCCTTGGGCACCACGACGCGCTGGCTGGTGCTGAAGTACGGCTTGGAGAAGGCGACCTGCTGGAGCCGGTCACAGGTGATCGTCATGGTCCGGACGATCAGGTCGACCCGGCCCTGCTGGATGAACTCGACCCGGCCCGAGGTGGGCACCGCCTTGAGCACCACCTTGTCCGGGTCACCCATGATCGCGGTGCCGACGGCCTTGGCGAGGTCGATGTCGAAGCCCTCGATCTGGCCGGTGTTGGGGTTGCGGGAGCCCCAGCGGAAGCTGTTCTGGTCGATGCCGATCACCAGGCTCCGCTTGGCCTTGATGGCCTTCACCGCCGGGCCGTCCTCGCTGCTCGGCGGCACGCTCTGGTAGACGTCGCAGTCGTTGCCGGCCTGCTCCTGCTGCGGCGCCTGCGCCGGCGGGAGCGCCGCGGCGGCAGGCAGCACCGCGCCCTGCGGGCCGCCCGCGCCGAGCACCACCGCGCAGGACGCCAGCAGCGCCACCGCCGTCGCCGCCCGGGCCCGTACCGTTCCCCTGCCCATCGTGTCCGTCCCCCCTCTACCGGTACTCGGCCAGTCGCCGGCCGAGGCCGCGGACCGCCGAGGCGGCTGCGGCCAGGGCCAGTACCGCGACCGCCACGGCGGCGGTGCGCAGGTCCCCGTCGGTGCCTTCGGCCGCCTGCTCGAACTGCTTCAGCTCGGCGGCGGCCTGCGCCAGCCGCTGGTCGGTGGCGTTGAACGAGGCGTCGGCCGTCCCGGGCACGTCCGCCTCCTTGACCGTCACCGTGGCGTCCAGCGCGCCCTGGTAGTCGGCGTCGACGTTCTCCAGCCTGCTCGCGGCGAGGTGCCGGTCGCGCCAGTGCTGGTACTGCTGCTGCGCGTCGGTGATGGCGGCTTGGGCATCCGCCGGGGCCAGCCGCAGGGCGTCCGGCAGGGTGCCGGCCGGCCCGCTCCCGCCGTCCGTGGCGGCCAGGTGCTCGGTGGTCTTCGTCCAGAGCTCCGCGTACTTGGTGGAGGAGCCGCGGGCGACGAAGTGCAGGTTCTCGGCCAGCCGGGCGGTCAGCACGTCGACCCGGGCGGCGTTCAGCGCCCGCAGCGGGGCGGCGCCGTGGCGCTCGCTGTCGCGCAGGGCGGAGTTCACGCCCGTCCCGGCGACCGTCAGCCAGAGCACCGCGGACAGCACGGCCGCGGTGGCGCCCAGCAGGCCGATGTTGAACACCCGGTTGGTCCGCCGGTACAGCACCACCTGCACCCAGACCAGCGTCGCCAGTGCCAGCACGCCCAGCCCGTACGCGGCCCACGGCACCGACCGGGCCGCGGCGTAGTCGTCCGCCAGCTCCTGGTTCTCGGCCGCGCTCAGCTGTGCGGCGGCCGGCAGCAGCACGGTGCGCATCTGGTCGGAGGCGTACCGCAGGTAGGCGCCGCCGAGCGGGAAGCCCTGCCGGTTGTCGGCCCGGGCGCTCTCCACCAGGCCGGCGTAGACCGGCACCTGCTGGTTGAGGGTGGCGAGCCAGCCCTGGGCGGGGGAGGAGGCGGTGGTCCGCGCCGCCGCCTCGGCGATCAGCCGGGAGGCCGTGGCGAGGTCCTGCTCGTAGCGCTCCCGGACGGCCTTCGGCTCGGCGCCCGCCAGCAGGAAGCCGGTGGCCGCGGTGGTGTCCGCGTCGGCGAGCGAACGGTGGATGTCGGCGGCGGCCTGGCTCAGCGGCTGGCTGTACGAGACGACCCGCTCCGCGGCCTGCGCCCGGGAGTTGACCTGCCACGCGGTGAGCGTGCCGAAGGCGAGCGTGACCACCGCCAGCAGCGCCCCGGCCAGCCGCAGCCGGCCCGGTGCCGTCCGGGTGGCCCGTCCGATCCTGGCCACCGGGCCGCGGCCCCCGGCTGCGGCGGTTCCCCCCGGCCGCACCGGCACCACTGCGCCCGGTCCCTCCGTGCCTACTGGTGTCGCCACCCGCCTCACCCTCCCCTGTGGCCCGGCCCGTCGTCCGGGCCCGGCCGTTGCCAGCAGTATGGCCGTCGCTCCCCGCGGCCACACCCGACTTGCGCCGATCTTGAGCATCTCCGAGTGCCGTTCGCGGGAACCGTCCCCGGGCACTGGTTCCGAGCACCGTCATCGATCACGGTTGGGGCCGGCCGCCCCGGGCGCGGGGCGGGTGGCGATCGGGTCGACGCGGGATGCACCCTATGCGGTTCCCCGGACACCCGGAGGGGAGGGGTCCGGTTCTGTGTGTGCTCGGCGGCCGGACGGGAGCCCGTCCGTACCATGGCGGTATGCGCCTGATGGGAACGATCTCCGCCGACCGCCCGCTCGTCGTCGTCGCCGTCCGGGAGGAGGCCGCCCACCTCGGCGAGCGGCTGCCGGTGCTGCTCACCGGAATAGGGAAGGTCAACGCCGCCGCCGCGCTGGCGACCGTCCTGGCACGGGGCGAGCACCCCTCCGAGGTGCTCAACCTCGGCACGGCGGGCGCCCTGCGGCCCGGCTGGGAGGGCACCCACACCGTCACCCAGGTGATCCAGCACGACATGGACAGCCCCGCCCTGTTCGAGCTGACCGGCCGCACCTACGGCGCCCCGCTGGTGGTCGGCAAGGGCGAGGGGCCGATCCTGGCCACCGGTGACCTCTTCGTCTCCTCCACCGAGGCCCGCGAGCGGCTGGCCGAGCACGCCGACCTGGTCGACATGGAGGGCTACGCGCTCGCCACCGTCGCCCACCGGGCCGGGGTGCCCGTCCGGCTGGTCAAGCACGTCAGCGACGAGGCCGGTGACGGCGCCTCGCACACCTGGCGGGAGTCGGTCGACGACTGTGCCCGCCACCTCGCCGAGTGGCTGCACGGCCAGGGCTGGTGACGGTCGATCAGTAGTGGTGCGTGGCTAGGGTGGCGGGCGTGACCGAGAACGCCGCGCGCAAGCGCTCCGACGTCCGCCCGCCCGGCCTCAACGCCGACGAGCCGACCACCCTGCTGACCTTCCTCGACTACCTGCGCGAGGCCGTCATCGGCAAGACCGACGGCCTCTGTGACGAGGACGCCCGCCGCCCGGGCGTCGCCTCCGGCACCAGTCTGCTCTGGCTGGTCCGGCACCTCACCGCGGTCGAACTCAACTGGTTCCTCTGGGCCTACCGCGGCGAGGACGTCGAGCCCTGGGACGACGACGCGCCCTCGCCCGGCGACGAGACGGTGGCCGGGGCGGTCGCTGCCTACCGGGAGGCGGCCGCCCGGGCCAACGAGGTGATCACGGCCGCCGCGGGCGACCTGGACCGCCCGGGCGTGCGCTCGCTGCGGCCCGGCGCCGAGGCGCCGTCGATGCGCTGGCTGCTGGTCCACATGATCGAGGAGACCGGCCGGCACGCGGGCCATGCCGACATCATCCGCGAGCAGCTGGACGGCGCGGTCGGGCGGTAGCCGGCCGGACCGGTGACGGAAAGAAAAGGGCGTCCTCGGGCGGGCCCGACGCCCGCCCGAGGACGCCCGGTCGGGAAACCCCGGCCGGGCACCGGCCGGCCCCGCCCCCGGCCCGACCGGACCCCGGCCGTGCGGCACGGTGGTCCCGGTCGGGCCCGCGGTGGCGAGGCCGTTGCCGGTGGCGCGGGGTCAGCTCCGCTTGGCCATGAAGTCGAGCATGCCCGCGGCCTGGTCGTCCAGGTACGGCCCGGCCATCCAGGTGGTCTTCCAGGCGCCGCCGCTCTCCTCGCAGTCGCAGGCCGCGTTGTCACTGACCAGGGCGGGCTTGCCGTCGCGGAGGGCGAGCCAGCCGCCGCCGCTCGACCCCGGGGTCATGGTGCAGCCGATGGCGATCAGCGGCGGGCGGGCCGGGTCCCAGGAGACCCGGGTGGCCGTGGATCCGACGCAGCGGTTCAGCTCCTGGCCGTCGAACGGCGCGGCGGCGGGGTAGCCGTAGCTGGTGGGGGCCAGCTGCTCGCGGGGCGCATTGAACCAGACGGGCACGGAACCGCCGACGGTCTCCTCAAGGGACTTGCCGTTGTCGGCGGGTGCCACCCTCACGATGGCGTAGTCGTAGTGGCTGCCCACGCCGCTGAGGTGCGACTTGAACGACTTCCACTGCGGGGTGGTGAGGACCTCGGTCATCGGGAACTCGCCGAGCGGCTCGGACTGCTCCTTGGTGGGCGTCTTCTTCCCGCTCGCCGCACCCGTGCTGTTGTAGCCCGGGATGAACGTGATCTCCTTGTCGTAGGCGCCGTCGCTGGTCACGCAGTGGCCCGCGGTCCACACCAGGTTGCTCTTGCCCGGGTGCGCCGGGTCGGAGACCACGGTGGCCGAGCACGAGCCCCCCGTGCCGTCGGGGTGTACGGCGAACAGCCGCCCTTCGAACATGTACTTGCTGTACGGGTGCGGGAGGGCCTCCGCCTTGATCATCTGAGGCGCGGGGTCGTTGCCGTTGTCGTTCGCGGCCTTGGTGGCGGGGGCCTTCGTCGCCGGGGCCTGGGTGGCCGGGGCCTGGGTGGCCGGTGCCTGGCTCGCGGGGGCCTTGGTGGCGGGGGCCTGGGTCGGAGCCTGTGAGGCCGGTGCCTGGGTCGCCGGGGCCTTGGTGGCGGGGGCCTGGGTCGGCGCCTGCGAGGCCGGGGCCTTGCTGGCGGTGGGGGCCTGCGAGGCCGGGGCCTGCGTGGCGGGGGCCTGGGTCGCCGGGCCCGGGTCGGGGAGGTTCGCCTTGCCCGGGGTCGCCGGCTTGGCGGCCAGGAGCTTCTCGATCGTCCAGAAGCCCTTGGCGGCGGCGGGGATGGCGTCCTGCTTCGCCCACTTCTCCCAGTCCTCGGACTTCCACTTCTTCAGGTCGTCCAGGTTGGCCGGCAGCCCCAGGAGGGACGCGCCGGCCGAGGCGGCGGCAGCGGCGTCCCCGGCTTCGGGGCTGTTGTCCGGGCCGCAGGCCGAGGTGGCGAGCAGCGCGAGGACGGCCGTGGCGGCGGCCAGGACGGTCCCGGCGGTGCGGCCCGTCCCGCGGTTGCTCCGGCGGGAACGGTCTATCGATGACATGTGTTCTCAATCCCCCTGTGAACAAAAATGCATGGCGTCGTCTCAGTGACGCCGGTGGTGCGGGTGGGATCATCCCACTAACCGTCAACACCTGGAGCAGCCGGGTCCGGGCCTTCCACGCGACGTACACGTCGTTCCGCCCCCGCACGGGCGTCGTGCGGGGGCGGTACACGTTCGGCGCCGGCCGCTCCCGCTACTCCCGGAACGCCGACAGGTCGAGCGCGTCCAGCCGCTCCGGGGCGGTCAGCACGTCGATCGCCGCGATCGTGCCGTCCACCACGGTGAACGCCATGATCGAGACCGGCCTGCCGTCGGCGCCGATCACCACGACCCCGGCGGCGCCGTTGACCAGCGCCGGGCGGGCGTACGGCGCGAGCGAGCGGAACATGACCGCCTGGCCCGCCACCGTCGCGGCGCCGGTGAGCACGACGCCCCGGGAGGCCCCGCCGGCGTAGCCGTCCGCACGGAGCACCACCTCGGGGTCGAGCACGGCGAGCAGCGCGTCCAGGTCGCCGGTGCGGGTCGCGGCGAAGAAGGCGTCGACGGCCACCCGCTGCCGGGCGAGGTCCCGGTCGGGGGCCGGCGCCTGGCCCTGCACCTTGCGGCGGGCCCGGCTGGCCAGCTGGCGGGTGGCGGCCGCGGTCTTCTCGATCAGCGGCGCGATCTCCTCGAACGGCACCGCGAACAGGTCGTGCAGGACGAACGCCACCCGCTCGGCCGGCGACAGCGACTCCATCACCACCATCAGCGCCAGCCCGACCGAGTCGGCCAGCAGCACCTCCTGCTCCGGGTCGACCACGCCCTCGCGGGCGAGCAGCGGGTCCGGGATGCGGGACTCCAGCGAGTCCTCGCGCCGCTGCGCGCGCGAGCGCAGCAGGTTCAGGCAGACCCGGCCGACCACGGTGGTCAGCCAGCCGCCGAGGTTCTCCACGTCGCCCGTGTCGGTGCGGTCGTACCGCAGCCAGGCCTCCTGGACGGCGTCCTCGGCCTCGCTGATCGAGCCGAGCATCCGGTACGCCACCGCGCGCAGATGCGGCCGGTGCTCCTCGAACCGCCCGGTCCGGTCATCGGCCCGGGGACCGCCCGAGAGGTCGGGCGGCAAGACTTTCTCGTCCACCGTGTCACATTCCTTCGTCGCCGCGGGTCATGGCTGCAGAACCACCGAGTTGCAGAACCACGAAACTAACGGCTGCGGCCGGGAGATCAACTCCCGGCCGGGACGAACCGGAGACGATCATGACGAACGCTCCCATCCTGGTGACCGGCGGGACCGGAACCCTCGGCGGCCACGTCCTCCCGCTGCTGCGCGCCGCCGGCCGGGACGTGCGGGTGCTCACCCGCACCACGCGCCCGGCCGGGGACGGCGTCGCCTACGTGACCGGCGACCTGCTCAAGGACGAGGGGACCGACGAGGCGCTGGAGGGCGTCACGACCGTGCTGCACCTCGCCGGCGGCGCCAAGGGCGACGACGTGGCCACCCGGAACCTCGTACGCGCCGCCCGGCGGGCCGGGGTGAAGCACCTCGTTTACATCTCGGTCATCGGGGCGGACCGGCTGCCGATCGGCTACTTCCGGGCCAAGCTGGGCGCCGAACAGGCCGTCGCCGACTCGGGCGTGCCCTACACCACGCTGCGCGCCGCCCAGTTCCACGACCTGGCGCTGAAGGTGGCGGCGGGCATGGCCAAGCTGCCCGTCGTCCCGGCCCCGGGCGGGATCCGCTGGCAGCCGGTCGACGCGCGGGAGGTGGCGGCCCGGCTGGTGGAGCTGGCGCTCGACGCCCCGGCCGGCCACGTCCCCGACCTGGCCGGGCCGACGGTCTACCCGATGGGCGAGCTGGTCCGCGGCTACCTGAAGGCGCGCGGCAAGAGCCGGCCGATGCTGCCGGTCCGCGTTCCCGGCAAGGTCGGCCGCGCCTACCGGGCCGGCGACAACCTGACCCTCGCGGGCGCCGAGACGGGCCGGCGGACCTGGGAGGCCTTCCTGGCCGAGCGGGCGGCCTGAACGGGCGGCCTCGCCCGGGCGGGGGGCTTCAGCGGCCGGTGCGGCCGGGCGGGGCGCTGTCGTGTCGGTGACGGACCCTAAGGTGGCCGGCATGACGCACCCGCTGCTCGCCGCCGTCCGGCAGAACGCCGCCGCCCTCAACTACCTCTACTGGCCGGGGGACTTCGACCTCGACCGCACCGAGCACGTGGAGGCGGTCGTCCTCGCCTCGGGGGAGCCGCTGGAGCCGATCGCCGGGGACGGCTCGGGCGGTACGTACTTCCTCTGCGGGGAGGGCGGCGACGAGCGGCCCGTCCTCTACGCCGACTCCGAGGGCCGCGCCGCGCTGGTGGCGATCGGCCTGCCGGAGCTGGTCCGGCTGCTGCTGGCCGTCCCGTGGTGGCGGGACTGCCGGTGCTTCACGGCCGAGGAGAGCGCGGAGGCGGCGGAGGGCTACCTGGAGGACGAGCCCTTCCTGCTCGACGAACGGGACGCGGCGGCCGCCGCCCTCGGGATCGAACTCCCCACCGAGGAGGAGGCCCTGGCCCGGCTCCGGGAGGTGGCCACCGGGCCGGGGCCCGGCCGCGACATCGTGCTGCTCAACGCGGAGGAGGGCACCGCCTACGACGCGCTGTTCGGCTGAGCCGCCCGGTCCACCGGACGGCCGGGCCGGCCGGTCACGCCACGCCGACCGGCTGCGCCGCCGTCACCACGGCCTCGGTGGTGACCACCTTGGCGAACCGCATCGCGTGCAGCACCGTGCTGGTGGCGCGGGCGAGTTCGGCGGCGGGGACGGTGACGCCGTCGGGGCCGGTCATGTCGAAGGCGTGCATCGCGTCGGCCGGGAAGACCGCGTCGTACCCGAGGTTGCCGGCCATCCGCGCGGTGGTCTCGTTGCAGACGTTGGTGATGATCCCGACGATCACCACCTGCTTGGCGCCCCGCTGCTGGAGCCAGGCGTGCAGGTCGGGCGTGCCGTAGAAGGCGCTGTTGACCTGCTTGGTGATGTGCAGGGCCGGCTCGACCGCCGCCACGAAGTCCTTGAGCTCGTACCCCGGGGTGCCCGGCACGAGCGGGCCGGCCGTGGAGGCGTGCTGCACCGTCACGATCGGCCGCCCGGTGCTCTCCCAGACGTCGATCAGCTCGCCGATCCGCTGCTCGGCCCGGGGGTTGTCGCGCTCGCCCCAGAACGCGTGGTCCTCGAAACCCTTCTGGACGTCGATGACCACGAGGACGGCGTCGGAGTCGATGGTCAGGGGGGCGTCGAATGCGCTGGTGTTCGTCATGCGTTCATCGTGCCGGGGCCCGGGCACCCTCCGTGATGGGCGCTGCCGCCACCCATCGATAGTTTTCTGCCATGCGGATTGTGGGTTGCCTGATCTTCGACGGTGTCCGGGCGTTCGACTACGCGGTGATCGGGGAGGTGTGGTCGAACCGGCTCACCCGGCCCGGACTGCCCGGCTTCGAGCTGCGGGTCTGCGGTGCGGAGGGGGCGCGGGTGCGGCTCGGCGGCGGGCTGGAGCGGGTGCCGGACTTCGGGCTCGACGCGCTGCTGGAGTGCGACCTGATCATCGTGCCGGGGATGGAGATGAACGAGCCGCGCGACCCGGCCGTCCTGGCCGCGCTGCGGGCCGCCCACGAGCAGGGCGTGACCATCGCCTCGCTCTGCGCGGGCGCGTTCGTCCTCGCCGAGGCCGGTCTGCTGGACGGCCGCACCGCCACCACGCACTGGGCCCTCGCCGACGAACTGGCCCGCCGCTTCCCGGAGGTGGAGGTCCACCCGGAGGTGCTGTTCACCGGCGAGGGGGACCTCTGGACGTCCGCCGGGGTGGCGGCGGGCATCGACCTCTGCCTGCACCTGGTCCGCGCCGCCCACGGCCAGCAGGCCGCCGCCGCCATCGCCCGCACCATGGTCACCGCGCCCTTCCGGACCGGCGGCCAGGCGCAGTTCATCCCGTCCCCGGTCCCGGACGACGCCGTGGACGACACGCTGGCGTGCGCCCGCGCCGGGATCCTGGCCTCGCTGGACACCCCGTGGACGGTCCGCCGGATGGCCGGGCTGGCGCTGATGTCGGAACGTTCCTTCGCCCGCCGCTTCGTGGAGGCGACCGGTACGACGCCGCTGCGCTGGCTGCTGGAGCAGCGCGTGCTGGCGGCCCAACGCCTGCTGGAGGAGACGGATCTGCCGGTGGACACCGTCGCCGTCCGCTGCGGCTTCGGCTCGGCGGTGTCGCTGCGGCCCGCCTTCGTCTCCCGGGTGGGGGTGGCGCCGCGCGAGTACCGGCGCGCGTTCCGGGGGCGGGCGGCGAGTTAGCGGACCGTCCCGCCCGGTGGACCGGTGTGCTCCAAGCGCGGGGCCAGCCCGTCCAGCAGGTTGGCCAGGCCGAACTCGAAGAGGGCGTCCAGGTCCATGTCATAGCCGTCCGCCACGTCCGCCATCAGCCGGCTGAACACCGGGAACCGGCCCGAGTCGGCGAGCGCGCCCAGGGCGGGGAGCTGTCCGTCCATCCACTGGTCCTCGTCGACGCCGGTGGCGGCCCGGGCCTGGGCCTCGCGCTCCAGGTTGACGGCGATGCCCTCGATGTAGCTGTACAGCAGCACATGGGCGTGCAGCATGTCCGGCGTGGAGAGGCCGTGGCCGTCCAGTGCGGAGAGCGCCCATTCGGCGTGCGTCATCAGGTTGGGCAGCAGCAGCGGCCGGGTGACCGGGCTGAGCTGGGCCAGCCAGGGGTGGCGGCGGAACACCGACCAGAGCGTCCGGGCGCCGAGCTCCAGCCGGGCGCGCCAGCCGGCGGGCGGCTCGTCGGGGTAGGAGCCGTCGCCGAAGGCCGCGTCGGCCGTCAGCAGGACCAGCTCCTCCTTGCTGGTGACGTAGCGGTAGGGGGACATCGCGGAGACCCCGAGCCGGGCCGCCACGGCGCGCATCGAGACCGCGGCCAGCCCCTCGGCATCGGCCAGCTCCAGGGCAGCCCGGACGATCCGCTCCTGGCTCAACTCGCCGTCGGCGGCGACGGGTCGGGTCGGCCGGGTGGAAGCCGGGGTCGGAGCCGGGGCCGTGGCCCGGGCGGTGCTTCCGGCGGGGGCGGTTCCCGCGGCCGGGGCGGCGCCCGCCACGACGGTGCCGACCCGCGGGAGGGCCTCCACCAGGCCCTCCAGGCGCAGCACGGTGAGCGCCTTGGTGGCGGTGGCCAGGGCGACGCCCCAGTCCTGGGCGATCCGCCGGGTCGAGGGCACGCGCTCGCCGGGGGCCAGCTCCCTGGTGGTGATGCGCCGTCGCAGCTCGGCGGCGATGCGCTGGAAGGGCGGGTCCGTCTCCGGTGCCATGCTGCCGAACTCCTCGGAAGATATTTTTTCGCCGCCGTCTGCCCTGTACTAGCTCAGACCCTACCAGCGCGGATGCCTGTCACGAGCCTTCTGTACTAGGTCAGATGAGGCCTTCTGGCACTGGTGGGGGCCTTGCGGGGGTCTGAATTTACGTCGTACATTCACCATGCTTACAGCGTACAGACACAGCAACGGGGGAGCTCCTCATGAAGACCGTCCTCATCTCCGGCGGCGGCATCGCCGGCCACGCACTCGCCTTCTGGCTGCACCGTCAGGGCTTCGCCCCGACCGTCGTCGAGCTCGCCCCCGCCCCGCGCAGCGGCGGCCAGGCGGTCGACATCCGGGGCGCCGCCCTCGGCGTGATCGAGCGGATGGGCCTGACCGGGCGGGTCCGCGCCGTCCGCACCCGGATGCGCGGCATGTCCGTCCTCGACCCCGACGGCAACGAGGTGCACCGCTCCACCGAGGCCACCTTCAGCAGTGGCCGGCTCGACAGCGACGACGTCGAGCTGCTGCGCGAGGACCTCGTCGCGATCCTGCACGAACAGACCGCCGGGGACGTCGAGTTCATCCACGGTGACACCGTCACCGCCC
The DNA here is from genome assembly GCF_002953255.1 of Streptomyces sp. CB01881. Classification (GTDB taxonomy): domain Bacteria; phylum Actinomycetota; class Actinomycetes; order Streptomycetales; family Streptomycetaceae; genus Kitasatospora. The sequence continues at coordinate 5,023,576 of NZ_CP026498.1, read as the reverse complement.
TGCACGAGGACGAGCACGGCGTCCACGTCACCTTCGCGAACGGACGGCCCCGGACCTTCGACCTGGTGGTCGGCGCCGACGGCCTGCACTCCCGGGTCCGCAAGCTGGCCTTCGGCCCGGAGGAGCAGTTCCTGCGGTATCTCGGCACCCACATCGCCATCTTCAGTGCCGACAACTTCCTCGGCCTGGAGGACTGGCAGGTCTGGCACCGTGACGGCGACGCCGGCTACGGCGTCTACCCGGTGCGCGGCAACAGCGAGTTGCGGATCACCTTCGGGTACGGGAGCGAGGAGCCCACCGTCCGGGATGCCGGGCGGACCAGGCAGCTGGTCGCCGAGCGGATGGCGGCGCTGCGCTGGGAGGCCCCCCGGATGCTGGCCGCGCTGCACGGCGCCCCCGACTTCTACGCCGACGCGATGGCCCAGATCCACCTCGACCGCTGGTCCGCCGGCCGCACCGTCCTGCTCGGCGACGCCGGCTACTGCGCCTCGCCGCTCTCCGGCCAGGGCACCAGCCTCGCCCTGGTCGGCGCCTACCTGCTGGCCGACGAACTCGGCCGTGCCCGGGCCGCGGGGGAGGGCCACCGCGCGGCGTACGAGCGCTACGAGGAGCGGATGCGCCCCTTCGTCGCCCTCAACCAGGCACTCGCCACCGAGAACCCCGGCGGCCCGGCGGCGGAGGAGTCCGTCGAGCGGGCCAAGAACGCCGTCGAGCTGGACCGCTGAACCGGAGCCGCCAGGCTCCGCCACTCCTGATACGGCCGGCAACCGCATGCCCTGCCTGGACGCCGGCCTGGCCGAGGCGATGACGGAACGCCGCCCCCACACCCGGCTCGTGGTCCTCGACACCGACCACTTCGCCCACGACGGCGACCCGGCCGGCTTCGGGAAGGCCGTCCGCGAGTTCCTCGCCGGCCTCGGCTGACGGCGACCGCCGTACCGGCCGGGGGCCGTGGCGGGCGCACGGGACGACGGGGCGGGCCGGCGCGGCAAAACCGCGCGACAGCCCGGCGCGGGTTCTGGGACGCTACCGGGCTGGTGGCCGAGTGACGCGTGGGCAAGGAGTGGTGCACGGTGGGCGGGAAGCTCGAAGGACCGGTGCTGGAGGGCGCGTCGGTGCGCCTGGAACCGCTGGAGCACCGGCACGAGGCCGGCCTGGCCGCCGCGGCCGAGGAGGAGCGCGGCTCCTACGGCTTCACCTGGGTGCCGAGGGCCGGGGAGATCCGTGGCTACATCGACGCCCAGCTGGCCCGCGCCGCGGCAGGGGAGGTCGCCCCGTACGCGCAGGTGGACCGGGCGTCGGGCCGGGTCGTGGGCGCCACCGCCTACCTGGATCCGCGCCGTCTCCCGGACGACGGCCGGCTGTTCGCGGTCGAGATCGGCTACACCTGGCTCGCCGCCTCGGCGCAGCGCACCGGGATCAACCGCGAGGCCAAGTACCTGCTGTTCCGGCACGCCTTCGAGGAGTGGGGCGTGGGCCGCGTCGACCTGAAGACCGATGCCCGCAACGACCGCTCCCGCGCCGCGATCGAGGCGGCCGGGGCCCGCTTCGAGGGCGTCCTGCGGAACTGGGCCCGCTCCTGGGCCCCGGGCGAGGACGACCGCCTCCGTGACTCCGCGATCTTCTCGATCACGGCCAAGGAGTGGCCGGACCGCCGCGCCGCGCTGGAGCGGCGCCTCGGCGGACAGCCGGCGGCCCAGGCGAATTGACCCATGATTCTTCATCAGGAATGAACCAGATGAGTGGTCTTTCGCGGGCATAGAGTGGTGAACACAAGGCCGGGAGGGAACGCCGGAACGGCCGATGACCAGGGGAGACCATCATGAGCACCAACACGCTGAAGCCCGTCCTGACCCGCGCCTCCGAGGCCGAGACCACCAGTGACCCGAGCAGCACGATGACCCTGCTGGCGGACTGCGGCACTGACGGCAGCCCGATCACCAGCTACCGCTCGTCCTTCGCCAAGGGCGCGGTCGGGGCCCCGGCCCACTTCCACACCCGGGCCTCGGAGCTGTTCTTCGTCATCGGCGGCTCGCTCCAGGTGCTGGTGGACGACGAGGTGAAGGTGCTGAACGAGGGCGACTTCCTGCTCGTCCCGCCGCACACCCCGCACGCCTTCGCGGCGGCCCCGGGCTCCGAGGCCGACGTGCTGTTCACCTTCACCCCCGGCATGCCGCGCTTCGACTACCTGCGCCTGCTGGGCCGGGTGATGCGCGGCGAGGCGAGCCCGCAGGAGATCAAGGACTCCTCCGAGTTGTACGACAACCACTACGTGGACAGCCCGGTCTGGCGCGCGGCGCTGGAGGCGGCGAAGTAGGACGCCCCGGCGGGATCCGCAGGCGGGCCCCGGCCGACCGGCCGCCGGGGCCGGCCTGCGACGATGCCGGGCCGCGGAGCGGCCGTCGGGTCCGGGGGCGGTCGGCGGCGGTCAGCGCGGTCAGGGGTGGGCGAAGACCGTGCTCGCGAGGGCGACGTGCACGGCGGTGCCGCCGAGGATGCTCAGCACGGCGTTGCGCCGCCACAGGTGCAGGCCGAGCGTGGCGGCCAGGGCGAGGACGGTGGGCGCGGCGTAGGGCGGGCTGGTGAGGGGGAGGTCGCGCAGGGAGTAGACGGTGAGGATCACCATCACGCCGACCGGCATGCGGGCGCTCAGGTGGTGGAGCACGGCGCTGGCCCGCAGCGGGGCGAGAGCGGCGAAGGGGACGGCGCGCAGCCCCCAGGTGACGGCGGTCGAGACGCCGATGGCGGCGAGCAGGTAGGGCGTGTCAGGCACGGGCCGACTCCTTCGTGGCGGGCGTGCGGTGCTTCGCGACGGCGTAACGGGCCAGCAGTCCGGCGGTGAACAGCCCGGTGGCGGCGAGCAGCATCTGGTCGGGGAAGGTGAAGCGCGCCGCGAGCGCGCAGACCAGGGCCAGGACCGGGGTGGGGATGTCCCGGCGGGCGCGGTAGGCGTCGACGGTCAGGACGACGAACAGCGCGGTGAGCGCGAAGTCCAGCCCGACCAGCCGGGCGGGAACGAGCGCGCCGAACAGTGCGCCGGCCGTGGCGCCGACCACCCAGTAGGCCTGGCACAGCACCTGGAGCCAGATGATCCGCCGGCCGCTCCAGGACCGGGCGTCGGCGCCGGTGGTCAGCGCGTAGGCCTCGTCCGTCATGCCGAAGGTGCTGTACGCCTTGCCGAGGCGGCCGTTCACCCGGTGCAGGGGGAAGGACAGCGCGTAGAACACGTGCCGGAAGTTCACCAGGAACGCGGTCAGCGCGATCTGCGCGAGCGGGGTGACGGCGACGACGAGCCCCACGAGCAGGAATTCCAGCGACCCGGCGTAGACGAGGGCCGAGAACGCCGTGGCCCACCACCAGTCCAGGCCCGCGTGGACCACCAGCACGCCGAACGCGATGCCGAGCGGGAAGAGCCCCAGGCCCACCGAGCTGGAGTCCCGCACCGCCGCGAACAGGTCGGTCCGGGCCGTGGGCGTGGAGGCGGGGGTGGAGACGGGGGCGGGGTCGACGGCGGCGGGCGGGGGAGGGGAGTCGAGGCGCGGGAGCGTCCCGACGGGAGCGGAAGCCATACAGGAAATTCTAGGGCGAATTGCCCGTAATATGGTTTCCAATCATTGCCTTGGAGTCGCCCTGTGAGCAATAAAGACACACTCGATGCCATCGATCGTGAAATCTTGTTCCATCTGCGCCAGGACGGCCGGCTGACCAACGTGGAGCTGGCCAGGCGGGTCGGCCTGACGCCGCCGCCCTGCCTACGCCGGGTCAAGCGGCTGGAGGAGGCGGGGGTCATCGCGGGCTACCGGGCCCGGATCGACCCGGCGGCCGCCGGGCGCGGCTTCGAAGTGGTGGTCGCGGTCGAGATCGGCGTCAACGACCTCCAGACGGTGGAGGAGTTCGAGACGACGGTCGCCTCCTACGAGGAGGTGGTCGAGTTCCGCCGGCTGTTCGGCCGCCCCGACTACTTCGTCCGTGTCGCGGTCGCGGACCACGCGACCTACGAGACCTTCCTGACCGGAAAGCTCATGGGCCTGCCGGCGGTGGCGCGGGTCGACTCCCACCTGACCATGAAGAAGATCAAGACCGACGACTGAGGGCACGGGGCGGGGTCGCGGCCCTCGGCGCCGCGGCCCCCGGCGCTGCGACCCCCGGCGTAGGGGTCAGCAGCTGCAGTGCCAGTCGTGGTCGAGCGGCGGAGTCCGGTCCGGCGCGGGTGCGGGGTTGACGGTGCGTGGGGCGGCCGCGGGGTGGACGGTCCGGCCGGCCTTGAGGGTCTCGGCGACCTCGATGTGCTGGATCTCCTCCGGGTCGACCGTCACCGGGTTGGCGCTGAGGATCACCAGATCGGCGAGCTTGCCGACCTCGATGCTGCCCTTGCGGTCCTGCTCGTCGTACTGGTGGGCGGCGTTGATGGTGATCGAGCGGACGGCGTCCAGGGCGGACACGCACTGCTCCGGTCCGAGGACGACCTTGTCGGTGCGGGTGCGGCGGGTGACCTGGCTGGACAGGATGGCGATCGAGTTGGGCAGCGCCACCGGGGCGTCGTGGTGCGAGGTGTAGGCCATCCGCCGGTCGAGCGCCCAGCGCGCGGGGGAGATGTTCGCGGCCCGCTCCTCGCCGAGGACGGTCTTCCGGTACCAGTCGCCCCAGTAGAAGGTGTGCATCGAGAAGAACGACGGGATGATCCGGAGCAGCGCGAACTCGTTGATCTGGTCCTCGCGGGCGGTCTGCGCGTGGATCGCGACCGTGCGCCGGTCGCCGGGCCCGGCCTTCGCGGTGGCGGCCCTGACCGCGCCGATGAACTGGTCGATCGAGGCGTCCCCGTTGACGTGCGCGAGCACCTGCCAGCCCTTGGCGTACGCCGTGAGCACCTGCTGGAGGACGACGGCGTCGTCCTTGATGGCCGGGTAGCCGCAGTAGTCGTCCGGCTCGTTCCCCGGCGGCGTCTTGTACGGCTTGCTGAGCCAGGCCGTGCGCCCCTGCGGCGAACCGTCGAGGAACATCTTGACGCCCGCCGCCCGCACGCCGTTGACGTACTCCGGGCTCGCGCCGACCGGGTCCGTGCCCGGGTCCTTCTCCAGGGCGGCCGTGGCCTGGTCGGCGCGCGCGTAGGCGACGACGTCGATCTCGAACGGCACGGCGGCGGCGATCTCCCGCAGCGCGCCCAGATTCGTCAGGGTGGCCCCGCCCTCCTGGACGGTGGTGAAGCCGAACGCGGCCGCCGATGCCGCGCCCTTGCCGAACAGCCCGAGCTGCGCGGCCTGGGGGAGGCCCGCCAGCGCCGCGTCCGAGGCAGGCGAGAAGGCCGTCTCCTCCAGCACCCCGTTCGGCTCGCCGTGGGGCTCGGCGATGACGTCCTCCCACCGGCGGATGACCCCGCCCTCCGGGTCCTTGCGGTTCGAGTCGTAGCCGAGCAGCTCCAGCCCGAGGCTGTTGACCGCCCCCAGGTGGAAGGACTGGTGGATCGCCAGCACCGGCCGGGAGGTGGAGACCTCGTCCAGGTCCTTCCGGGTGGGGTGCTCCTTCTCCGCCAGCATCGCGTCGTCGTAGCCGAACCCGACGATCCACTCCGACTCCTGCCCGAGGTCGGTGCCCGCCCAGTCGCGCAGCTTCTGCTGCAGCGAGGCGATGGTGGTGACGTCGCCGTCCGGAGCGGCCAGCAGATTGGCGATGGTGGCCTGGAGGCCGATGCCGCCGAGGTGGCCGTGCGCGTCGATGAACCCGGGGAGCAGCGCCCGGCCTCCGAGGTCGCGCACCCTCGTCCGGGGGCCGCCCCAGCGGTCGACGGTCTCGGCGTGGTCGCCGACGAAGACGATGACGCCGTCCTTGACCGCGACCGCCTCGGCGGTGGGCGGCTCGGCGACGGTCACGATCTCGCCGCCGTGGAGGATGAGGTCGGCCTCCTCGTAGGGTGCTGGTGCCTCTGCTGCGGTCTGCCGGCGATCGGCCATGGTCGGGCTCCCCTTGCAACTGGATACGGTCGGTGGAGTCCCGACTACCCCGGGTGACCGGGTTCTGAACCCGACGGCGGCCCGTGTGAGCGGTCCGGAGCAACGGGCGGGGTGGCAGCCCTCAGCGCCGCCACCCCGCCCGGGACTTTGCGTCGGACGGGGTATCGGCGTGCGGTGGGTGGTTTGTTGAGCCAAACCCCACCTTGGGGGGAACGTGGTGCGAGCGGGGCCGGGGGCGTGCGCCGGGCGGGATCAGACGGCCACGGCGTCCCGGGTGCGGCCGAAGGCCACGTCGGTGAAGTCGGGAGCGGGGGCGACCAGCGCCCAGACGAGCTTGCCGATCCCACCCGCGCGCGGGCAGCAACCCCAGCGCTCGGCAAGCTCGTTGACGAGGAAGAGGCCACGGCCGCGCTCGTCGTCGGCGGCGGAGGCACGCACCGTCGGCCGGCCGGTGCCCGCGTCGTGCACCTCGATCCGGAGGCGGTCGGAGGCCAGCGCGAACCGGACCTCGACCAGGCGGTCCGGCGGTGCGTCGCTGTGCTGGACGGCGTTGGCGAACAGCTCGCCGAGCAGCAACTCGGCGGTGTCCGCGTACCGTTCGCCCTGCGGCATCCCGGCCAGGTAGGCGCGGAGCACCAGCCGCGCGAGCGGCGTGGAGGCGGGCCGGGAGTCGAACCGGGCCGCGAACTCGCGCGGCCGGTGGTGGGTGCGGGTCTCGGGCATGACGGGGCAACCTCCGGGCGTGACGGGGGAGCGGAAGCGGCTCGCAGCGGGGGCGTACGGCATCACGCTGCGCAAGCAAAGGATCGCGTTCCGGTATCAATCATCGCGGTGCGGAGATACGGTGACGGCCGATTCGGCGTGCTGGGAGATCGCGCCACGAAAGGGGACGGGGATGTCACATCGGAAGGGCCGCAAGGGACCGACCGCCAGTTCGGCTGAACTGTTCGGTGAGGAGCTGCGGTTCGCCAGGGAGGCGGCGGGCTACACGCAGGAGGAGCTCGGCAAACTCCTGCACTGCGACCGGACGGTGATCACCAAGTCCGAGGGTGGCAGGCGGAAGTTCCCGGCCGAGTTCCTGGAGGACGCGGACAAGCTGCTCGGCACCGGAGGCCTGCTCGTCCGGTTGTACGAGCGGGTTGATTGGCATGCGGAGGTCGAGCATCCCGACTGGTTCCAGAAGTACGTGGGACTGGAGGCCGAGGCAGTGGCGGTGAGGGTGTTCCAGTACTCGCGCATCAATGGCTTGTTGCAGTCCGAGGAGTATGCCCGCGCCATGTTCGCGACGGGAAAGGCAGGAGACCCCGATGTCATCGAGGAGCGGACGAGGGCCCGACTGAGCCGACAGCATCGCTTTTTCGAGCCCGACGGACCGCTCCTGCTTGCAGTTCTCCATGAGAGTGCCATTCGTTCTGTCGTCGGCAGCTCACGTGTCATGCGGATTCAGATGGAGCACTTGCTGTCGGTCGGCGAGCGGCGCAACATCAGCATTCAAGTTGCGCCTTACGACTGCGGCATGACCGAGCTTCCGCCGACCTCGATGATGCTTCTAGCCATGCCGGACGGCTCGGAATGGGTCTACTCGGAGAGCCTTGACCGAGGCCACTTCAGTGACTCACCGTCAATCGTCATGAACCATCGGCGTGACTATGATCTGCTCCGTGGGCATGTGCTCTCGGTAGGCGAGTCTCGCGAGTTGATCGCCGATGTGATGGAAGGCTTCCGGGATGAAGAGTATCGAGCTCGGTGCGGCCGCCTGGCGGAAGAGCAGCTACAGCGCATCCAACGGCGGCGAGTGCGTCGAGGTGGCCCCCGGATTCCCCGGCCTCGTCCCAGTGCGTGACTCCAAGGACCCCGACGGCCCCGCCCTGTTCTTCCCTGCCGCCTCCTGGCAGGCCTTCGTTGCCGGCGTCCGGGCTGGTGAACTCCCCTTCTAGGCTGCGGCCGGCCTTTGGCACGTCGCGCAGCAGGTGCCATGATCAGCCGACCGTTGGGCCTGATCGGGGGGTGTTTGCATGTTCGGCCTGAGGAGGCGCAAGACGCGCCGGGAGCTCCAGGGGCGCGAGCGGCCCCAGCAGCGGCGTGCCGTGACGATGGAGGAGCTGCTGATCATCGCGGGCGCCGAGGCGCGGGGACTTCGTGAGGCCGTGGAGGACGCCAGGGCCGACGTCGTCGTCCGCCGCGCGGAGCTGGACGCCGTGTACGCGCTCCGGGCGGGCGCGCCGAGGGCGGCGATCGACGAGGGCATCGCCGAACTCGAAAGGAGCCTCCAACCGTTCGATGCGGTGCTCGCCGACTTCGACCGGACGGAGGCGGCGCTCACGGCCGCCGTCACGCCCGACGACGAGTCGGAGGCGCTCCTGCCGCTCATCGATCTCTATGTGACGGGCGCTGAGACGCTCGCCGAGATCTCCGCCGCCTACCGCCGCCTGCTGGCCGCGTACTCCGGCGCGCTGGAGCGGGCCGACGCCTCGGACGATTAGCCGGTGCCGATCTGCCCCGGGGCGGGTTCCCCGGAGATTTTCGACCACTCTCCGTCGCGCCCCAAGCGCTGTCCGTAGTCGAGAGGCTACCTTCGCTCTGCGCGCGAACACGTCCCCTTCGTATCGGCAGAGGCGGTAGTAGTCATGGCACAGGAACCACGGATCGACGTTGCCCTCACCCTCCGGGAGGGCGGTGCGGAGCCCACGTCGGCCGAGCTGGTCGAGCTCGCCGACTCCCTGAAGCCCGGGGTCTGGTTCACCGCCCCGCTGGCCGGTGCGGGCGCGGGTGGGCGCAAGCCCGACTTCACCTGGGATCTGGTCGGCGCGCCCTACAAGGGCCGGGCCGCGGAGGGCAAGGCGGCCGTCTACCTCGCCAACCCGAAGTTCGGCCTCAACCGCCCGATCATCTTCGCGGACGGGTTCAGCTACGGCGAGAGCGACCTCCCCGGGCTGTTCGCCTACTTCAACATGCCCTACGACGGCAAGCCCGGCTTCTTCGACCAGCTGCTCAGGCAGGGCATGGACGTGATCGTGCTCGGCTTCACCGAGCGGCACACCCACATCCAGGCCAACGCCGAGGTCGCGATCGCCGCGATCCGGCGGACGATCCAGGAGCGCAAGAGCGACATCCCGCTGACCGTCGGCGGGGTGAGCATGGGCGGCATGATCACCCGCTACGCGCTCGCCAAGATGGAGGCCGAGCAGGCCGACCACGAGACCGCCACCTACCTCTCCTACGACACCCCGCACAACGGCGCCTGGATCCCGCTGATCCTCCAGCAGATGGCCTACTTCTTCGAGGACTACACCCCGGCCGGCCCGGACGGGGCCAAGCAGGCCGACCTGATCCGGAGCGAGGCGGCGCAGCAGCTGCTCTGGGCGTGGGTGGAGAACTCCAAGTACTCGGGCCCGGTGGCCACCGCCAGCCCGCTGCGCAAGGAGTTCCTGGAGGACCTGGCCCGGGTCGGGAACTTTCCCCAGCGCCCGCTCAAGCTCGGCGTCTCCAACGGGCGGCGCGACGGCGTCGGACTCCCGCTGCCGGCCGGCGAGGTCGCCTTCGACTGGCAGGCACTGGTCGCCAGTGCGACCGCGCGCTTCCAGCCCGAGCGGGGTGAGAAGCAGCCGATCGGCGGCATGCACCTCGGTCTGGCGATGCGCCGCAGCACCACGACCGAGGTCCCGGCGCTGGACAACGTGCCCGGCGGCACCCTGGACTCCTTCGGCAAGGTCGCGGACGCGCTGAAGGCGAAGATCAGCGAGGAGTTCCGCAGCGGCACCTTCGTGCCGGCCGTCAGTGCGGCGGCGCTGGACTTCGACCCGGTGCGGTGGAACGTCAACCCGCTGCTCTCCATCACCGATGCCGACCTCGACCGCGGCCACCTGGACGAGGTCGCGTTCGACACGGAGAACACCGAGCACAGCCACATCTCCGGCGTCCTGATCGACTGGATCGTCGAGCGCATCGCCCGCTGATCCGGCGGCGACGCGCCCGTCCCCGGGGGTGCCCCGGATATTGGTCAGGAGCACCCCCGTGGATGGGCTACGATTTACCTCATCACCCAGATGCGCGGGTGGCGGAATAGGCAGACGCGCTGGATTCAGGTTCCAGTGCCCGAAAGGGCGTGGGGGTTCAACTCCCCCCTCGCGCACAGCTGATGAGGCCGGTCGGTCCGACGAAAGTCGGATGGACCGGCCTCATTGCTTTTGGCGCTTTGGCGCTTAGACGCATTGGCGCTTTGGCGTGGTGGCGGCGCGCACGTCGGGCCCCGCGTGGCGACCCGGTCGCGGCTACCCGGCGGAGTGCTTCGATGACACGGCGTCGCGTAGTTGTCCGGCTGCGGAGAGTGGCCAATGGGGCGTCACGGTTCCCTCCGCCTCCGCGTTCTGATTCCTCGCCCCATCTGGACGCCGGTCGAGGGTTGTGGTACAGCCCGGACGGCGAGACGATGGTGGAAGTATTCCCAAGGCCCGACAGCCACCCCAGCCCTCCTCAACCGCCCGCGCTCGTAGGGCGGTTCGCAGATCGGAGGATTTCTCATGGCTGGTGGCAGGAAAGCGGCGGCCTATCCGGCGCCGAAGTACTGTTCGGTAAAACCCTCCGCCTCGCCCCCTCCGCGGTTAGACCTCGCCCCGGGCCGGGCCAGCGCGATACGCACCGTTCGGAAGAAGTGGCTGAACGGCACCGTCCTGCACTACTGCTTCCTCGACAGCGGCGGCGCCGACCGCCCGGCCGGTCAGCCGGACGCCGTCCGCGGCGCCGTCGACGAGTGGAAGGGACTCGGCATCGGCCTGGACTTCCAGGAGGTGGACGACCGCTCGGAGGCCGAGGTCCGGATCAGTTTCAAGGGGGACAAGTCCGAGTCCGCCGTGGGCCGGGACGTGCTGCAGGTCCCCCGCAGCCAGCCCACCACCAGCTACGGCTGGGACCTGACGGACGACTCCGGCCATGCCACCGCGCTGCACGAGCTCGGGCACGTCCTGGGCTTCGAGCACGAACACCAGAACCCGAACGCCGGTATCGAATGGGACGACGAGGTGGTCTACGCGGCCCTCGCCCAACCCCCCAATGCGTGGGACCGGGCCACGACCTTCGACAACATCATCCGCAAGCTGGACCCAGCCGAGGTTGAGGGCTCGACCTTCGACAAGGACTCGGTTATGGAGTACGCCATCTCGCCCGGATGGATCCGCCGGCCGAAGCAGCTCCGCCTCCAGGGCATTCGCGAGCCGCTGTCGCTGTCGGCGACCGACAAGGAGGAGGTTCTGGCCTGGTACCCGGCGCTTGTGGCCCGGCCCCGCGCCCTGACACCCCACGAAGCCGTCATGCTGCCGACGCGGACCGGTGCTCAGGCCGACTTCGCGATCGCACCGACCGAGACCCGCAAGTACGTCATCGGCACCTTCGGGGACGCCGATGTGGTGATGGCCCTGTTCGAGCGGATCAACGGTGAGCTGCGGTACGTCACCGCCGAGGACGACAGCGGCCAGGACCGCAACGGCCGCCTGGGCGTCAAGCTCTTCAAGGGGCGCAGCTACCTCGTACGGGCGCGCGTCTACTCCGCCTGGGGCGCGGGCGAGGCGGCACTGATGCACTGGTGACGTCCGGCCCGGGAGGGACGGGGCCGGCCCGACGGCGGGCCGCACCGCCGGAGCGGACCGGTCGTCCGCTCCGGCGGCCCTGGTGCGGCGCGTGGTTCAGCGGCAGAGGGCCGTGTCCACGACCTTCTCCAGGTGCTTGGTGACGGCGTAGTCGTCCGGGATGCTGGTCAGCGCGATGTTGGCGGCGCGGCCGTCGTCGGTGACCCCGCCCCGGGTCTCGTAGCCCGGGATGTCGCCGCCGTGGCCCCAGTAGACGCCGCCGCACGACAGCGGCCTGCTCATGATGCCCAGCCCGTAGCCGGCGCCGCTGTCCCCGACGGGGACGGTGGTGCGCATCTGGGCGAGCTGGGCGTCCGGGAGGAGCTCACCGGCCAGGAGGGCGCTGAAGAACCGGTTGACGTCGGAGTTGGTGGAGATCATCTGACCGGCCGCCCAGCCCGCGGAGGGGTCGATCTCCGTGTAGTCGCGCAGTGGTGTGTCCGCCGAGTCCTTCTGGTAGCCCTTGGGGTGGGCTTCCCGGATGGTCATGTCACCGGAGGCGGGGAAGTAGGTGTGCCGCAGCCCGATGCGCTGGACGATGCGCCGGTCCACCTCCTCGGCGAGCGGCCGGCCGGTGACCTTCTGGGCGATCAGGCCGGCCACCACGTAGTTCGTGCTGCTGTAGGCCCAACCCTTCCCGGGGGCGAAGACGGCCTTCTGCCGGAACGCGATGTCGAGGAGGTCGCGGGGTTCGAGGTACCGGTGCTGACGGATGTCCTCGTCGACGAGGCTCTCGTAGTCGGGGAGTCCGGCGGTGTGCTGGAGGAGCTGACGGACTCTGATGTCCCGCCCGTCCATCCCCTCTCCCCGGACGATGCCGGGCAGGTAGGTGTCGACCGTGGCGTCGAGGTCGACCTTCCCCTCACCGACCAGTTGCAGCACGACGACCGCGGTGAACGTCTTGGTGTTGCTGCCGATCCGCACCTGGCCGTCCCTGGGCACCTTGGAGCCGGTGGCCAGGTCGCCCACCCCCGCGGTGTAGGTGCGGGTCCGGCCATCGAGGTCCCGGACGCTCGCCAGCGCGGCGGGCAGGCCGTCGTCCTGCACCAGCGCGGTCAGGCCCTGCTGGACGGTGTCCGGCCCGGAGGCGGCGGACGCGGCGGGCGGTGCCAGGGCGCCCGCCGTCATGACGGCGACGGCCACCGCGGCCGCCGCTGCCACGGCACGGCGCCGGCCGGCCCGCCGGCGCCGGGGGATCGACATGTGGGAAGTCCGCTCACGCATGGGTCAACTCCTGGGAATCGTCGGGAACTCACTGCTCTGGCCGAGATCCTGACGGCCGGGGCCCCGGACGCACATCGCGGAAAGGCGGGAGAAACCGCTCCCTCGATCGGGGGAGGCCGCCCGTGACCTGCGCGGCCATACTGGCGATCATGATCAGGGGAATCCGGCCGCTGCTGCGCGGCTCCACGTACACGGGTGTGCTGTTCGCCTTCTGCGGCGCGTTGGCGAGCCTTCCGCTGCTGCCCTTCGCGCTCGTGCCGGCGCTGATGTGGCGGTCCGGTCCGGAGGGGGCGCAGATCGTTCTCGTCCTGCTGGTCTGGGCGGCACTGACCGCCGCGGTCGGGCTGCCCCGCACCACGCGGCGGGTGCTGGTCGTGTCCGCCCGCCGGCTGCTGGGCGTGCCGCTGCCGGCCCCGGCGGCGGCCGCGGAGGCCCGGGCCGACCGCTGGCGGACCCCCCTCTGGCTGCTGCTGCACGTGGCACTGGGGTGGACGGGGGCGCTGCTGGGCGGCCTGCTGTTCGCCCTGGGCCTGAGCCTCCCGGGGGGCTGGCTCCGTGGTGAGGTGCGGCTGAGCCTGTTCGGCCGGTCGGTGCGGGTGGAGGGCGGCTGGCAGAGCTGGGCCCTGGCGCTCGGGTGCCTGCTGATGGCGGCGGCGGTCTGCGTGGGGGTGACGTACGCCCTGCGGTGGCTGGCACCGCGGCTGCTGGGACCGTCGGCGGCCGAACGGCTCGCGCTGGCGGCCGAGCGGGAACTGCTGCTGGCCGAACGCAACCGCCTGGCTCACGAGTTGCACGACTCGATCGGGCACACGCTGACGGCGGCCACGATCCAGGCCGCGGTGGCGGGCGAGGTGCTCTCCGCCGACCCGGCGGCGGCGCGGGCCGCCATGCGCAGCATCGAGGAGTCGGCCCGGGCCGCGCTGGAGGACCTGGACTACGTGCTGGGCGTGCTGCGCGAGGAGGAGGCGGGGACGGCGCCGGTCCGGACCCTGGCCGACCTGCCCGAGCTGCTGGACCGGCTGCGGCACGCGGGCGCGGTGGTGGAGCCGGAGCTGTCGGGCGAGTTGGCGCAGGTACAGGGGACGCTCTCGCGGGCGGCGTACCGGATCCTTCAGGAGGGGCTGACGAACGCGCTGCGGCACGGGGCGGGCGGCCCGATCGAGGTCCGGGTGGCGGCCGGGCCGGACGGTCTGGAACTCGGTGTGGTCAACCGGACCGGTGCGGGGGCGGGTGCGGGCCGGGGGGCGTTCCCGACGTCCGGGCACGGTCTGCCCGGGCTGGCCGAGCGGGTGCGGCTGCTGCACGGTGAGATCGAGGTCGGCCCGGACGGGCCGCAGCGGTGGCGGCTGGCGGTCCGGCTGCCGGTGCGGTTGTCGGCATGACGGGCCCTGACACGGGCCCTGACACGGGCCGGGACGCGGGCACCCCCGTCACGCTCCTGATCGCCGACGACGACGAGGTGACCCGCAGCGGTCTGCGCCTGCTGCTCGCGGCGCAGCCGGGGATCGCGGTGGTCGGGGAGGCCGCCGACGGTGTCGAGGCGGTCGAGCAGGCGCTGCGGCTGCGGCCGGACGTGGTCCTGATGGATGTCCGGATGCCGCGGCGCAACGGGATCGAGGCCACCCGGCAGCTGCTCGCCGGGACGGCCGAACCGCCGAAGGTCGTGGTGATCACCACCTTCGAGAACGACGGCTACGTCACCGCCGCGCTCAGCGCGGGGGCCAGCGGGTTCGTGCTCAAGCGGCGGCCGGTCCGGGAGGTTGCGGAGGCGGTGCGGGTGGCGGCGGCCGGGGAGGCGATCCTGTTCCCGGCGGCGCTGCGCCGGATGGTCTCCGCCCGCCCGCTGGACTCCGCCGAGGCCCTGCCGAAGGCCGCGCTGACCGTCCGGGAGGAGGAGGTGCTGCGGCTGATGGCCACCGGCCTGTCCAACCCGGAGATCGCGGACTCGCTCGTGGTGAGTCTGGAGACGGTGAAGACGCACGTCGGGAACGTGCTGTCCAAGCTCGGCGCGCAGAACCGGACCCACGCGGTGGTGATCGCGTACGAGTCCGGCCTGGTGGTGCCGGGGTTCGCCGGCTGACGGGCGGACAGACGGACAGCGGGCGGGCGGACGGACGGCCCGACGGCCGGCCCCGGTGCGTGTCCGGGCGCCGGCGCGCCGCGGGGGACACCGCCGGGGCGGCCGGCCGGGGCCCTCAGCCCAGGAACGCCGCCGTGGTGGCGACGAAGCGTTCGGCGTCGTCCACCCAGGGGTTGTGGCCCGCGCCCGGCTGCTCGGCGTACTCGGCGCCGGGGAACAGCGCGGCGACCCCGGCCATCGCCGGCGGCGGGCTGTTGAGGTCGAACTCCCCGGCGAGCACCAGCACCGCGCCCTTCCAGCCGGCGAGCGCCGCACGGGTGGCCTCCGGGTCGAAGGCGCCGTCGGCCCCGAAACCGGTGGCCGCCGCCGGGTTGTCCGGCTGCGTCGTTGCATGGTGCTGTTGCGCGGCGGCGTCCCAACGGCCGTAGGCGAAGGGGGCGATGGCCTCCCAGTCGCTGCCGGTGCCCGCGACGATCGCGCCGAGTGCCGCGGAGGCGGCCGGGAACCAGGGCTCGCCCGCCCGCCGCCGGGCGGCGTCCTGCCGCATCTCCCCGGTGACGTCGACGCCGACCGCCCGGGTGCTGGGCGTGATCAGGGCGAGCCGGCCGACGCGCTCCGGGTGCCGGGCCACGTACTGGACGGCCAGGTTGGCGCCCGCGCAGTGGGCGAGCAGGTCGAACCGTGCGAGCCCCAGGTGCGCGCGCAGCGCCTCGACGTCGTCGACCATGCGGTCGCAGCGGTACGACGAGGCGTCGGCCGGGACGGCGGAACGGCCGGTGCCGCGCGGGTCCAGCACGATCAGCCGGCGGTGCGCGGAGAGGCCGCCGAGCTCGCCGAGGTAGGCGGAGTCCGTGGGGCCGCCGGGGAGGCAGACGAGCGGCTCGCCGTCCCCGTGGACACGGTAGGAGAGCAGGGTGCCGTCGGGCGCGGGGAAGGTGGGCATGGTGTTGATCATGTCAGCGGAGCGGTCGGCCGGACAACCGCACGGGGCACGGGAGGACCTCACCCGCGCGGCTCCGCGGTGGAGGCGGCGGAAGGGGCCGGGAACGACCGTGCCGCGCCGAGGCGGTGGGCACGGAGCGCCGCGTAGAGCTCGGCGGCGTCGGCCGGGCGGGTGGGGGTGCGGCCGGTGAGCTCGGCGATCCTCGACAGGCGGTAGAGGACGGTGTTGCGGTGGCAGTGCAGGCGGCGGGCGGCCTCCGCGGTGGAGCCGTCGGCGGCGAACCAGGCGTCGAGGGTGGCGAGCAGGGCGCGGCCGCCGTCCTCGCCGGCGAGCAGGGGACCGAGGACGTCGGCGCCGAGTTCGGCGGCGGACGCGGGATGCGCGGCGAGCAGGGCGTCGATCGGCGCGGTGCCGTGGCAGTGCACGCCGGTGCCGGACCGGGGCACGCACTCCAGGGCGATCCGGGCCTGCCGCAGGGCCTCCGGCGCGCCGGCCGGGGAGGTGAACGGGCGGCTGACGCCGACCCTGGCGGCGGCCGGGCCGAGGACGCGGAGGGTGGCCGCGGTCTCCGACTCGCCGGTCTGGGCGAGCAGGCCGAGCCGTTCGCCCAGTTCGGTGGTCCACACGGACGGCACGTGCAGGGCCGCCAGCCGGGCGGCGATGCCGGGCAGCGGGTCCGCGCCGTCCGGGCCGAGTTCGCCGACGACCACGCGGTACGACGCGTGGTCCGGCAGGCCCAGGGCGCGCGGGAGGCCGGTGGCGCGCGACGTGCCCTCGAAGACGCCGAGCAGCATGATCCGGCGGGCCGCCTCCTCCTGGCGCTCCCGGTCGTCGGCCACCTGGCGGTAGGCCTCGGTCGCGGCGGTGGAGAAGCGGTCCAGCACGGCCCAGAAGCGCGAGGACCGCTGCAGCAGCGTGGTGGCCTGGGCGCCGGTGCCGGCGCGGGCGATGGCCCACTCCCAGATCTCCAGCCCGCCCAGCCGGAAGGCGTGCAGCAGCGCCGGCAGCGGCACGCCGTGCTCGGCCTTGACCCGGCCGGTCCAGCGGGCGGTCTCGTCGCCGTCGTCCGGACCGCCGGACTCCGCGCGCAGCACGGCCTCGATGTTGGCGCGGACGAGGGCGCGGAGCAGGTCCGGGGGCAGCCGGTTCTCGACGTAACCGGCCTCGTCCGCGGCGATCTTGCGGACGGTCTCGTCGGTGAGGTCCTCGACCGAGGCGAGGATCTCGGCGAACACGTCGTCGAGCTGTGCGGTGTCTCGCAGGGCGCCCATGCGGTCACCGTACCCGCCGCCGGTGCCGGCTCGACTGTGCGGCCGCACAGTACGGCTCGGGACAACGCGGGGCGCCCGCCCATGGCGCCGCGGGCCGGGCCTGCGCCATCGTGGCACCGTCACGGGACTCTTGTGCCCGCACCCAGGCCCGCCCGGCGGGCAGCACGGCGCCCGCCCGCGCGGGCGGACGCGAACGAGGGAGCCAACATGACCGTCGCCACCCCCGCCGGCAGCGCCCCGGCCGAGCCCGGCGCGAGGCCCGAACTGGACGCGCTGCTCGCCGAGTTGGCCGACGGCGAGCGCCGGTGGGCAGCGACCCCGCTCACCGGGCGGGTCACCCTGCTCGGCCGCGTCCACGCCGCCGTCGCCGCCGAGGCACAGGCCTGGGTGCGGACGGCGAGCCGGATCAAGCTGCTGGCGGACGACTCCCCGCTGACCGGTGAGGAGTGGATGTCCGGCCCGTACGCCCTGCTGACCTCCCTCGACGCGCTCGCCCGCTCGCTGCGGGCGGTCGCGGCGGGCCGCAGCCCGCTGGACGGCGCGCGGTTCGGCCGGGCGCCCGGCGGGCGGGTGACCGTTCCCGTCCTGCCGCTCACCGCCCACGACCGGCTGCTGCTGAACGGCTTCACCGCCGAGGTGTGGATGCCGCCCGGCACGGATGCGGAGACCGTACGCCGCCGGGCCGGCCTCGGCGCGCTCGACCCGCAGCGGACCGGCGGCGTCGGCCTCGTCCTCGGCGCCGGCAACATCACCTCCATCGCGCCGCTGGACGTGCTGTACGAGCTGATCGCCCACAACCGGGTCGTCCTGCTGAAGCTCAACCCCGTCCTCGGCGACCTGGAGCCCGTCTACCGGCGCGCGCTCGCCCCGCTGATCGAGTACGGCGTGCTGCGCATCGTCTCCGGCGGCGGGGACGTCGGCGGCTACCTCGCCCACCATCCCGGCGTCGCGCACGTCCACATCACCGGCAGCCTCGCCACCCACGACGTGGTGGCCTTCGGGCCGGGGGAGGAGGGCAGGGCGCGCAAGGCCGCCGGGACACCGCTCCTCACCAAGCCGATGACCAGCGAACTCGGCGGCGTCTCCCCGGTCATCGTGGTCCCCGGCGAGTGGAGCGAGGCCGACCTGCGCTACCAGGCCGAGCACATCGCCACCCAGCGCCTGCACAACAGCGGCCACAACTGCATCGCCACGCAGCTGGTGCTGCTCGGCGAGGACTGGCCGCAGCGCGAGACCTTCCTCCGGCTGCTCCGCACGGCGCTGGAGCGGCTCCCGGCACGGCCCGCCTGGTACCCGGGCAGCGCCCAGCGGCTGGCCGACGCGGCGGCGAGCCACCCGGGCGCCGAGTGGCAGGGCGCCGAGGGCTCCCGTCTGCTGGTCGACCTCGGCGACGGCCGGGACGCGGCGACGCTGGAGACCACCGAGTACTTCGCGCCGGTGCTCGGCGTGCTCACCCTGCCCGGGACGGGCGCCGAATTCCTCGACCGGGCGGTCGAGACCGCCAACCGCGATCTGGTCGGCACCCTCGGCGCCAACATCCTGGTCGACCCGGCGACGCTCAGGCGCCTCGGCCCGGCCTTCGACGACGCGCTCGCCGCGCTGCGGTACGGCACGATCGCCGTCAACGCCTGGACGGCGCTCGGCTTCCTCACCGCGACCGCCCCGTGGGGCGCCTACCCCGGGCACACGGTGGACGACGCGCAGAGCGGGATCGGCGTCGTCCACAACGCGCTGCTGATCGACGGGCCGGAGCGGACGGTCGTCCGGGGACCGTTCCGGCCGTTCCCGCGGTCGGTGGCGGGCGGCGAGTGGGCGCTCTTCCCGAAGCCGCCGTGGTTCGTCACGGCCCGCAGCGCGGCGCTGACCGGACGTCGGCTCACCCGGTTCGCGGCCCGGCCCTCGTGGGCGCGGATGCCGGGTGTCTTCGCGGCGGCCTTCCGGGCCTGACCACCGGGCCCCCTGGCCGCGGAGCCCGGGGCCGCGGGGTCCGGGGCTCCTAGGGCTGCGCTTCCCGGGACTGCGGTTCCTTGGACTGCGGTTCCTTGGACTGGGGCTGGGACTGCGGCAGTTCCTGTTCGGCCCAGATGGTCTTGCCGTGGCGGGTGTAGCGGCTGCCCCAGCGGTCGGTGAGCTGGGCGACCAGGTAGAGGCCGCGGCCGCCCTCGTCGGTGAGGCGGGCCCGGCGCATCCTGGGCTGGGTCGCGCTGGGGTCGGAGACCTCGCAGGTCAGGCGCTCGGCGAGGATCAGCCGGACCTCGACCGGGCCGCCCGCGTAGCGGATCGCGTTGGTGACCAGCTCGCTGAGCACCAGCTCGGTGGTGAAGACCAGGTCCTCCAGCCCCCAGGCGCGCAGCTGCTCCGCCGTGCGCTCGCGGACGAGGGCGACGGCGGCGGGGTCGGGGTCCACCGGCCAGACGGCGGTGGCCCCCGGCGGCACCGCGCGGGTGCGGGCCAGCAGCAGGGTGACGTCGTCGCCGCGCAGGTCCGCGGGACGGCCGGCGACGAGGGTCCGGCCGAGCTCGGGCAGCGGCGTGGTGGTGACGCCGGGCAGGGCGAGCCGGCGGCGGAGCTCGGCCATGCCGTCGTCGAGGTCGCCGCCGCGGCCGTGGATCAGGCCGTCGGTGTAGAGCGCCAGGATGCTGCCGGGGGCCAGTTCGACCTCCGTCACCTCGAACGGCAGGCCGCCGACGCCCAGCGGCGGGCCCGGCTGCACGGGCACGTACTCGACGGTGCCGTCCGGGGCGGCGACGGCCGGCGGCGGGTGGCCGGCGGAGGCGATCGCGCACCGCCGGGACACCGGGTCGTAGACCGCGTACACGCAGGTCGCGCCGGAGGCGACGGCGCGGCGCGGGGCGGGCCACCCCTCGTCCTCCGGGCGGCCGTCCGTCCGGCCGTCCGCCCGGTCGCCGGGTTGGCCACCGGGCTCGTCGGCCTCGACCAGCAGCCGGGAGACCAGGTCGTCGAGGTGGACGAGCAGCTCGTCCGGCTCCAGGTCCAGGTCGGCGAGGGTGCGGACGGCGGTGCGCAGGCGCCCCATGGTGGCGCTGGCCTCCAGCCCGTGCCCGACCACGTCCCCGGTGACCAGCGCGACCCGGGCGGAGGAGAGCGGGATCACGTCGAACCAGTCGCCGCCGACGCCGGTGGCGGTGTCGGTCGGCAGGTAGACGCTGGAGGCGCTGACGGCGGCGGTCTCCGCCTGCGACGGCGGCAGCAGGCTGCGTTGCAGCCCGACGGCGGCCCGGCGCTCGCGGGTGTAGCGGCGCGCGTTGTCCAGGGCGAGGGCGGCCCGGGCGGCGATCTCGCGCAGCAGGTCCAGGTCGGCCGGCTCGTACGGCGGGCGGCCGGGTGCCCGCCGGACGGTCACCCGGCCGAGCAGGGCCCCGCGGGCCCGGAGCGGGGCGGTCATCGCGGTGGGGGAGAGGGCGGCGGGGGAGGCGGTGGCGGCTTCGGTGGTCGGGACCGTGACGGACTCGCCGACGGCGTCGGCGGCGTCGGCGGCGGGGCCGGCAGCGGGCGGGCCGGTCCCGGGCCCCGCGGCGACGGCGGTCCGGCGCAGCCACAGCCGGCCGTCCCGGTCGGGGGTCGGCTCCTCGCCGGTGAACACCGCCTCGGCGACCTCGACCACCGCCAGGTCGGCCAGCCCGGGCGCGAGGACGGCGGCGAGCTCCTCGGCGGTGCCGGTCACGGAGAGCGAGCCGCCGACGGCCGCGGTGGCCCGGTGCAGCACGGCCAGGCGTTCGCCCGAGCGGTGGAGTTCGGTGACGTCGGTGAAGAGCGCGGTGACGCCGATCGCGTGCCCGTCGGGGGCCTGCAGCCGGAACGCGGAGACCGCCATCACCGCGCCGGTGCCCGGATTGTCGATCGTCCGGACGAGCTCCTCGGTCAGCACCAGCGGCCGGCCGGTCTCCAGCACGTCGTGGAGGTGGCGTTCGACCGTCGCCGCGTCGTCGGGCTGGAGGAAGTCGCCGAGGCGGTGGCCGTTCAGGTTCGGCGGGAGGCCGGTGTAGGGGAGCAGGTGGGTGTTGGTCCTGATCAGCCGCAGCCGCTCGTCGAAGACGGCGAGGCCGACGCGGTCCTGGAGGAACAGCTCCCGGGTGAACGCCTGGTCCTGCCGCCACTGGGCGACCAGACCGGCGGGGGCGGCGAGGACGAAGTAGCGGGAGGCGGGAGCGGGGGCGCCCTCCCCGCCGTCCGCGAGCGGCAGCACCTGGAAGACGATCCCCAGCTCCTCGCCCCGCCCCGAGCGCACCACGGCCCGGCCGGACCAGGCGTCCGGTGCCCGCTCCGCCAGCAGGGCGGGCCAGGTGGCCGGATCGGCGAGCAGCTCCCGGACGCGCCGGCCGCATGCCTGGTCGGCGCGCAGGGAGAGCAGCTGCTCGGCCTCCGGCGTCCAGCGGATGATCCTGCCGTCCGCGTCGAGCAGGGCCCCGGCCGCGCTGTCGACGAAGGGGAACCGCCGGCTGTCCATGCGCACCTCGGATGTGTTCTCGCCACGTCGGCCGTCGACCGGCCGCTCACGTCCGCCTCCGCCATCATCCCTCGGCCGCCAGGACTCGGCCGGGCAGGGGCACGCGCGGATGCGTGACGCGCGGGGTGCGGGGTGCGTGGGCGGGGCGGGCGCGTACCGGCGGATGCGCGGGGGCTTCTCGCTCCGGGGCTCTTATTGTACTCTCCGTCTAATAAGCGGGAACGGCGGGAAGCCCGCGCAGGGCATGCACCTGGAGGCAGTCATGACCCGGACCGGCGCGACCGGCGCGGCGGCAGGAATCCACGGCCACACCGAGGCCGACGACGACGTCTCGAAGCGGCTGCTCGACTCGGCCGCGACCCTCTCCTACGACCCGGCGACCGAGATCGACTGGGACGCCCCGCTCCCCGCGGGCGACTACGGGCTCAACGCCGAGTGGAGCACCCTCTACGGCACCCGGCTCTGGGACGAGATGACCGAGGAGCAGCGGGTCACCCTGACCCGGCACGAGGTCTGCTCGATCATGACCACCGGCATCTGGTTCGAGATGATCCTCCAGCAGATGGTGCTGCGCGACCAGTACCTCAAGAACCCGGCCGGCGCCGAGTTCCGCTTCGCCCTCACCGAGATCGCCGACGAGTGCCGGCACTCGATCATGTTCGCCCGCGCCTGCGAGAAGATGGGCGTCCCCCAGTACCGGCCGAACCCGGTGATCGCCCAGGCCGGCCGCCTCTTCAAGGCCACCGCCCGGGGCGAACTCGCCTACGGCGGCATCCTGGTCGCCGAGGAGGTGCTCGACGTCATGCAGCGCGACTGGATGCGCGGCGGGAACGTCCTCGACATCGTCCGCGGCACCTCCCGGATCCACGTGGTCGAGGAGTCCCGGCACATGAAGTTCGCCCGCCAGCAGATCCGCGAGCGGATGCGCGGGGCCTCGCCCGCGCGCCGGCGGGCCGCCGCGACGGGGATCGCCGCCGGGGCCTACGTCATCGTCAGCAGCATGGTGCACCCCGGCGTCTACACGGCCGCCGGGCTCGACCGCGAGCGGGCCGTCGCCGAGGTGCGCGCCAACGAGCACCGCAAGGCGATGATGCGCACCAGCTCGCGCCACCTGATGGCCTTCCTCGCCGAGTGCGGCCTGCTCACCAAGGCCTCCGCGGCGGTCTACCGCCGCGTCCACATGCTCTGACCCCCCGCCGTACCGGCCCCCCGACCCCCACGCAGCGAGGACCACTCCCGGCCATGGCCTACGCGATCACCCAGACCTGCTGCAACGACGCGTCCTGCGTCTCCGTCTGCCCGGTCAACTGCATCCACCCCACCCCCGGGGAACCGGACTTCGGCAGCACCGACATGCTGTACATCGACCCGGCCGCCTGCATCGACTGCGGCGCCTGCGCCGACGCCTGCCCGGTCGACGCCGTCCACCCCGTCGACCGGCTCGCCGGGCCCGACGCCGTCTTCGGCGACCTCAACCGCGACTACTACCGCGACCACCCCAGCGACCACGCCTGGGGAGCGCCGACCTTCCCCCGCAGCCTGCCGGGCGGCCTCGGCACGCCGCGCATCGCCATCGTCGGCACCGGCCCCTCCGCGGGCTACACCGCCCAGTCGCTGCTGCGCACCACCGGCGCCGAGATCACCATGATCGACCGCCTGCCGGTCGCCGGCGGACTGCTCCGGCACGGCGTCGCCCCCGACCACCAGGCCACCAAGCGGATCGCCGAGAGCTTCGCGTCCGTCTTCCACCACCCGCGCCTGACCGTCCACCTCAACGTCGAGATCGGCCGCGACCTCACCCACGCCGAACTCGCCGCCCACCACCACGCGGTGGTCTACGCCGTCGGTGCCGCCGCCGACCGCCGGCTCGGCCTGCCCGGCGAGGACCTCCCCGGCAGCCTGCCCGCCACCACCCTCGTCGGCTGGTACAACGCCGACCCCACCGTGCCCGCCGACGCCGTCGACCTCACCGCCGAACGCGTCGTCGTCATCGGCAACGGCAACGTCGCCGTCGACGTCGCCCGGATCCTCCTCCTCGACCCCGGGCAGCTCGCCGCCACCGACATCGCCGACCACGCCCTCGCCGCCCTGCGCGGCAGCCGGGTGCGCGAGGTCGTGCTGCTCGCCCGGCGCGGCCCGGAGGACGCCGCCTGGACGCGGCCCGAGTTCCTCGCCCTGCGGCACCTGCCCGGTGTCGACCTCGTCGTCGAGGACCACCCGGACGTCCGGGCCGCCGTCGACGCCGCCGCGCCCGGCTCCAAGGCCGCGCTGCTCGCGGGACTTCCGATGGAGACCGTCGACACCGCGCGGCCGCCGCGCCCCGGCCGGCGGATCGTGCTGCGCTTCCTCACCACGCCCACCGCGCTGGCCGGCGACGACCGCGTGACGGGCGTCGAGGCGGGCGGCACGGTGATCGAGGCCGGCCTGGTCGTGCGGTCCATCGGCTACCGCGGTGTGCCCGTGCCCGGCCTCCCCTTCGACCGGGACGCCGCCGCCCTCCCGAGCCGTGACGGCCGCGTCCTCGACCCGGCCACCGGCCGGCCGCTGCCCGGCACCTACGTCGTCGGCTGGGCCAAGCGCGGCCCCTCCGGCGGCATCGGCGCCAACCGGGCCTGTGCCCAGCAGACCGTCGACGCCTTCCTCGACGACGCCGTCGCCGGCGCCCTCCCCGAGCCGACCGGCACCGCCAGGGACTTCGCCCGCCTCGTCCGCACCCGCCGCCCGGACTCCCTCGGGCTCAAGCAGCTCCGCGCCATCGACCGCACCGAACGCACCCTCGGCGAGGCCGCCGGCCGCCCCCGCGTCAAGTTCGCCACCGTGCCCGAGCTGCTGGCCGCGGCACGCCGCTGACCTGCCGGGCGTCCCGGCGGACCGACGGACCGACGGACCGACGGACCGACGGACCGACGGACCGACGGACCGACGGGCCGGTGCACGGCCGGGGTGGTGACGTGCACTCCGGTCGTGCCGGGCGGGGCGGCCGTTGTCCCGGCGGACCGGCGCGGCCTCAACGGCCCAGGACCGCGCCACCGTTGAGGCCGATGATCTGGCCGGTCAGGTAGCCCGCGCGGGGCGAGGCCAGGTAGGAGACGGCGGCGGCGACGTCCTCGGGGGTGCCGGCGCGGCCGACCAGGGTGGCGGCGACCTTGCCGGCGTGGAACTCCTCGCTCCAGTCGGCGCCGAAGATCTCGGTGTCCGCGACGTAGCCCGGCGCGAGGACGTTGACGGTGATCCCGTCCGGCCCGAACTGGCGGGCCAGGCCGAACGCCCAGCCGTGCAGGGCGGCCTTGGCGGCCGCGTACGAGCCGGCCGAGTGGGGGCCGGCGCCGCCGCGCTGGGCGGCCGCGGAGCTGATCAGGATCAGCCGGCCGCCGGGGCGCCGGAGGTGGCCGGCCAGTGCGGTGGTGAGCAGGACGGCGGTCAGCAGGTTGGTGTCCAGGTCGCGCCGCCAGGCCTCGGCGAGCGCCGCCAGGCCGGCGTCGGCGGGCGGGGTGATCACCGCGCCCGCGTTGTTGACGAGCACGTCCACCGGCCCCAGTGCCGCGATCTCCTCGGCGGCCCGCTCCACCTCGGCGGCCACGGTCAGGTCGGCCGCGACCGGCACCACGCCCGCACCGATCGCGGCGGCCGTGTGCGCCAGCACCTCGGCCCGCCGGCCGAGGATCGCCACCCGGTAGCCCTCCCCGGCGAGTTCGGCGGCGATCGCCCGCCCGATCCCCGTCCCACCCCCGGACACCACCGCGGTCCGCTGCCGTTCCATCGCGCCCC
The DNA here is from genome assembly GCF_002953255.1 of Streptomyces sp. CB01881. Lineage (GTDB taxonomy): Bacteria > Actinomycetota > Actinomycetes > Streptomycetales > Streptomycetaceae > Kitasatospora. The sequence continues at coordinate 4,998,253 of NZ_CP026498.1, read as the reverse complement.
CTCGAAGAGTTCTCCCTCCGGCGATGCTACCGAGCAGTAACATCCCGTGCGGGTGCGGGTGCGGGTGCGGGTGCGGGTGCGGGTGCGGGTGCGGGTGCGGGCCGAGGTCGGGGGCGGGCCTCGCCGCCGGCCCCGTCTCCGTGGTGGCCGGCGTCGTGCCCCGGGTGCCCCCGGTCGCGACGCCGATGTGGGGATCGGCGCCGTGACCCCGTGCGGGACCCCGGCCCCCGCGGCCGACGCCGTGACCCCCGTGCAGGGCGTCGGCCCCGACGCCACCGGGCAGGACGAGCAGCCGGTACCCGGTGACCACCATCGGTGCGAAGGAGGGGAACGCCGCCGGGAAGCCCGGCCCGGCCTCGACGATCCCCCCGCCGGGCCACGCCCCCTGCCTGCTCCCGTGGCGCCCCCTCCGGCGCGCCACGGTGATCGTGACAGCCCGGAGCCGGTTCGCACATTGCCAGGATCCGGCAGTCTTGACGCCGTCTTGGCACCCTGGAACACGCGGCGGCGCCGGTGCGGGCCGTCGGTCAGAGCACCTGTTCGGGCCAGTTCAGCAGCCGCGCGCCCATCGCGGCGGTCTCCAGGGTGTAGCGGTGCAGCGCGTCCGCCGGGTCGTAGCCGGTCAGCGCACGGATCCGCTCCAGCCGGTAGCCGAGCGTCCGCACGCTCAGGCCCAGCCGGCGGGCCGCCTCCGCGTTCACGTACCCGGTCTCGGCCTGCACCGCGATGGTGTCCAGCAGCGGCCGGGCGCCGCCCCTGGCCGCGGTCAGCGGGCCCAGCACATTGCGCACCAGGTCGGCCATGGCCTCCCGGTCGCGCATCAGCACCGGGAAGACCAGCAGCTCCTCCGCCTTCAACCGCTGTGCGGGCAGCGCCAGCCGCTCCGCGTAGTCCAGCGCGCCCAGCGCCTCCTCGTAGCTGTGCACCACGCCGCCCGCGCCCGAGTGCCGGCGGCCGGTCGCCACCCGCAGCACCGGCCGGTAGCCCTGGCCCGGACGCAGCGCCAGGTCGGCGAAGGCCTCCAGCACCGCGCGGTCGCAGTCGGGCGCGATGCAGACCAGCCGGCCGTCCTTGGTCGCCAGTAGCACGTCCCGGTCGCCGAACCGGCCCACCAGCTCCCGCTCCACCCGGTGCACCAGCGGGTGGACATCCGCGTAGGGCACGTCGCCGACCGCCACCGCGACGGAGTACCCGCCGGCCAGCCGCAGCCCGAACCGCTCGGCGTGCTCGGCGAGCAGGCCGAGGTCGCTGCGCCCGTACAGCAGGTCGTCGATGAACTCCCGCCGCGCCGCCTCCTCCTGGCGCACCGCCGTCCGCTGCGCCCGCTCGTGCCCCTCGCCCAGCGCGGCGAGCGCCGCCTCGGTCGCGGCGAGCACGGCGTCACCGGTGCGGCGCAGGTCGGCGACGGTCACGGCGGCGGTGATCCCGGGCAGCGTCCGCCAGGCCTGCCGGGTGGCGGCCAGGCAGTGCGCCGCCATCCGCTGCAGCCCGTGGCCGGTCTCCGCCCCGCGCTCGCCGAGCGTCCGCAGGCTCTCCAACTCGCTGCGGCGGAGCAGTCGTCCGGTCCGGGAGACGTCGCCGAGCAGGTCGAGGTAGCGCCGGCTCAGCTCGGCGGGTACGTCGGGTGAGCCGGAGATGTCCTGATCGATTCCAGCCGTCATGCCGCTCTGCTCCGCCCCCGAAACAACCCGCCGTGCGGGTTCCGGGGCCGAATTTTACCGGACCCCTCACGGCCCGCACGGGGCGGCCACCCGCTCTGCGCCGGGCCTTCGGCCGGCCGTGCGCCGCGCCGCCGGCTCCGGCACCCGCGGCGGAAAACCGTTCGCCCCGGGCGGTGGCCGGCGGGCACGGTGGACCCCGTGCAGCAGCCGAGCCTCCGTGAGATCCGTGCCGACCACGACGCCTCCACCATCGTCGTGTACCAGGCCTACGCCCCGGCCGTGGCCGGTCCGACGGTGGCGGCGGGCCGCTTCGTGCCGCCGTTCTCCTTCGGGCGGATGACGTGGATCAAGCCGTCCTTCCGCTGGCTCATGCACCGCAGCAACTGGGCGCAGAAGCCCGGCCAGGAGCGCGTCCTCGCCGTCCGGATCACCCGTGCGGGCTGGGAGGAGGCGCTCTCCCGCGCCGTCCTGACCACCGCCGACCCGGCCGCCGTCGCCCGCGCCGAGGTCCACGTGCAGTGGGACCCCGAGCGGTCCCTGCGCGGCGCCGCGCTGAACCACTACAGCATCCAGGTCGGCGTCGGCCGCTCGCTGATCCGCGCCTACGCCGAGGAGTGGATCACCGGGATCACCGACCTCACCCCGCAGGTCCGGAAGATCGCCGCCCTGGTGCAGAACGGCCAGACGGCCAAGGCCCAGCGCCTCCTCCCGCCGGAGCGGCCCTACCCGCTGCCGGCGGAGCTGGCCCGACGGCTCGCCTGACGCCCGTCCGGGTCACCCGTCCGAGGCACGGACGAGGGCCTTGCCGTAGACGGACGAGCTGCGCCGCACCGTCATCCCCACCCGCTGGTACAGCGACAGCGCGCCCGTCTCCGAGTGCGTCCACAGTGTGCACGCCTGCCGCCCGCGCCGGTGGAACGCGTGGAAGGCCTCGTGCAGCAGCGTCCGGGCGATCCCCCGGTTGCGGTGGTCCCGCCGTACCGCGACCCGCTCGACGTAGCCCTCGCCGGTGTGCGGCAGGTCCAGCGACAGCACCGCGCCGACCATCTCGCCGCCCGCGAACGCCACCGGCGAGAGCGCGGGAGCGAAGGTGTCCCGCTCGACGGTGTGCAGCGCCCACTCCTCGTAGGGTTTGCGCCGCTGCTGCCACTCGTCGAAGGCGTCCTCGGTCAGCTGGTACGCGGCGCGCTCGTCCCCGGGCCGGAACGGCCGCACGGTGACGCCGTCCGGCGGGGCGGGCACCCCGCCCGCGGCGGGCAGCGCGATCTCCAGCAGCCACTCGGTGACGAACGGCTCGTAGCCGCGCGAGCGCAGCAGCCCGGCGGCCGCCCGGTCGCCGTCCGGCAGGGTCTGCGAGAGCCGCTCGCCGCCGGCCTCCCGGGCCCGCGCCTCGGCCCAGTCGAGCAGTGCGGCGCCCAACCCCCCGCCGCGGTGGGCCGGGTGGACGTCCACCTTGCTCCGGCGTCCGTGCACCCACGCGCGCCCGACGACCCGGCCCGCCGCGTCCTCGACCAGCAGGGTGTCGCGCGCCGGGTCCAGTCCGGGCAGTTCGAGGTCGGCGGCCACGGCGTCGAGGCCGCCCTCGGGCGCGCTGTCGAGGCCGCCGGGCAGCTCCCGCGCCCGCGCGGTGATCAGCCGATGGATCGCCGGGGCATCGGCGGCGGTCGCCGGCCGCGTCCGGTACCGGGCCGGGAGGGAGGGCAGAGGGGGACGAGGCATGACGCGACTCTGCGCCACCGGGGCCCGCGCCGTCCACCGGATTGCCCGGGCCGCTCACGCGGGAACCGGACCTTCACCGGGCCCAGCGGGGGCACCCGGGTGCGGCGGATCGTCACCCGAGGGTGGGGTGACAGGCGTCAGTGGACGACCGGGTGCGAGATCTCGCAGCCGCCCGCGACCAGGCGTCGGCCGGGAAGACCAGCGTAGGGCCATCCGGATCCTTCGAGTCCCAGTTGGGGAGGACGCCGGAGAAGCCGCCGGCAACCTCGACGCAGTTGCCCTGCTCGGCGCTGAACTTGCTCTTTCGCCACTCGGCGTAGCTCAGCTCTGACCAACCCGGCATCCCGTCCGAAGGGAGGTTGCGAAGGGGAGGTCACGCCGGCCGGGCCGGCTTCTCGTGCATCGGTGCCACCACCGTGGCGGCCAGCGGGGAACGCCACCGCCACCCCGGAGCCGCTGAACACGCCCGCCGCTAGCACCGCCAGCACTCCGGCCGCCGACGGTGACCAGCCGCGCTCGTCCACCAGGAAGACCAGGGCGAACACCGACACCGTGAACTGCGGCACCACCAGCAGCGTCGCGGCCCCGTGCAGCCGCCACAACACCGGTGTCCGGTAGGGGTTCCCGGCCCGTCCGCCGACCGCGTCGCCACCGGCCCGGGCCGGATCGCGCACCGCGACGGCCACCAGCTGGGCCGCCCCCACGCTGAGCCCGCCCAGCACCGCCAGCGCCGTCGCCCGCCCGTACGCCGCGAGCGACGGAGGCGTCTGCCAGGCGGACGGCGAGCTGCGGACCCGGGCGGCGCCGGTCTCCGGCCCTCAGGGGTGGTAGAGCTCCTCGATGCGGAGGATCCGGCCTTGCGCGTCGAGCACCAGGTCGTACTTGTTCCCGTAGCAGCCGCAGGCGGCGAGCGCGGCGCAGGACAGCAGCGCGGCGGCGAGGAGCAGGCGGGAAGGCGTGGTCATGGCTCAAGTCCCCCGAGGCGTGGCCGGACAGCAGCATCCGCGAACACGCGGCGAAGGTCCCGCCGGTTCCCGTTCCCGCCGGGCGTGCGGGCCCGGCGGGAACGGGAGGTCGGGATGTGGCGGCTACGCCGCCACGCGCCGGGCCGGGTCGTACGCCTCCCGCACGCGGGCCTGCGCCGCCTCCCCGGCACCCAGGTGGTCGAGGCCCAGCAGCGCCGCCCCCAGGACCGGCGGTGCGACGACGACGCGCGGCTCCGCGAGCGGGGCGGCCGCGGCCAGCCGCGCCGTCAGGTTGTCGAGCAGCAGCGGCTGCCGGGAGGCGAGCACGCCGCCGCCGAGCACCACCGGCGTCGGCTCGTCCAGCAGGTCCAGCCGTCCGAGGGCGACGACCGCCAGCCGGGCGATCTCGTCGGCCTGCCGGTCGACCAGCTCCAGCGCGACGGCGTCCCCCGTCGCGGCGACCGCGAACAGCACCCGGGCGATCTCGTGCAGCCGGGCCCACGGCAGGTGTCCGAGGTGGATGGCCTCGGCCACCGCGCCGGTGCTCGGCAGGCCGAAGTGTTCGGCGATGGCCCGGGCGAGGGCGGTGGGCCCGCCGCGGCCGTCCTCGGCGCGGACGGCGTGCCACATGCTGCTGATGGCGAGGCCGCTGCCGCCGCCCCAGTCGCCGGTGAGCTCGCCGAGGGCCGGGAAGCGGGCGGTGCGGCCGTCGGGGAGCAGGCCGACGCAGTTGATCCCGGCGCCGCAGACGACGGCGACGCCGCGCGGGCCGTCGGTGCCGGCCCGGAGGAGGCCGAAGGTGTCGTTGGCGACGGTGTTGGTGACGCCCCAGGGGTGGGACTCCAGCGCGGTGCGCAGGGCCTCCTCCTCGACCGGGAGGTCGGCGTTGGCGAGACAGGCGCTGACGTGGGTGGTCAGGACGCCGCTGCGGAAGGAGAGTCCGGCCGCCGCGGCGGCCTCCTCGACCAGCGGGGCGAGGCCGGCGACCGCGGCCGCGCCGCCGACCTTCTGCGGGGCGAAGCCGCCGCCGCGGGCGGTGCCGTGGACGGTGCCGTCGGCGCCGATGAGGGCGACGTCGGTCTTGGAGTTGCCGGCGTCGATGGCGAGTACACCGGGCAGGAGTGGTTCGGGCTGGTGGGTCATGAGGTCCCCGCGGCTCGTACGTGGCCCGGCCGTTGTCCCCGGCCGGGGGTGGTGGGTCTCCTCGCGGTCCGGTCCGCCGGCGCCCGGGGGCGCGCGACGGACCGGACGGAAGGGGCGGGTCAGGCCCAGGCGAGGTGCTCGCGGTTGTGGGCGAGCAGCCGGTCCGTGAGCCGGTCGGCGAGTTCGATCTGGCCGACCAGCGGGTGGGCGAGCAGGGCGTCGAAGACGCGGTCGCGGCCGCCGTGCAGGGCGGCGTCCAGGGCGAGGTGCTCGTACGCGGTGACGGCCGCGATCAGGCCGGCGTAGAGCGGTTCGACGGGCCGCTGCGGCAGCGGGCGCACGCCGGCGGCGTCGACCTCGGCCGGGACCTCGATGACCGCGTCGTCGGGCAGGAAGGGCAGCACGCCGTCGTTGCGCGTGTTCACCACCTGCACGGACGTGCGGCCGTCCGTCCCCAGCAGGGCGGCGATGAGCTGCACCGCGGCTTCGGAGTAGAACGCGCCGCCGCGCTTGCCGAGCAGCTCGGGCTTGGTGTCGAGGGCGGGGTCGGCGTACATCTCCAGCAGCTGCCGCTCGATCTCGGCGACCTCGGCGGCCCGCGAGCCCTTGGCCTTCAGCTCCTCGACGACCACGTCGTGCTGGTAGAAGTACCGCAGGTAGTAGGACGGGACGACGCCGAGCCGCTCGATGACGTGCTGCGGCAGGCGGAGGTCGTCGGCGATCTCCTTGCCGAAGCCGGAGAGCAGCTCCGGCAGCACCTCCCGGCCGGTGGCGGAGCCCGGCGCGTCGAGCAGGGTGACGCCGCGCTCCCAGGTGAGGTGGTTGAGGCCGACGTGGTCGAGCCGGATCAGCTCCGGGTCGACGCCGAGGTGTCCGGCGAACCGCCGCTGGAGGCCGATGGCGACGTTGCAGAGCCCGACGGCCTTGTGGCCGGCCGCTCGGAGGGCGCGGGTGACGATGCCGACGGGGTTGGTGAAGTCGACGATCCAGGCGTCGGGGTTGGTGCGGCGGACCTTCTCGGCGATGTCCAGCACCACCGGGACGGTGCGCAGCGCCTTGGCCAGGCCGCCCGCGCCGGTGGTCTCCTGGCCGACGCAGCCGCACTCCAGCGGCCAGGTCTCGTCCTGGTTGCGGGCGGCCTGTCCGCCGACCCGCAGTTGCAGCAGCACCGCGTCGGCGTCGGCGACACCGGCCTCGACGTCGGTCGTGGTCGACACGACGGCCGGGTGGCCCTGCCGGGCGAAGATCCGCCGGGCCAGCCCGCCGATCAGCTCCAGCCGGTCGGTGGCCGGGTCGATCAGGACGAGCTCGGCGATCGGCAGCGTGTCGCGCAGCCGGGCGAATCCGTCGATCAGCTCCGGGGTGTACGTCGAACCGCCGCCCACGATGGCCAGCTTGAGTGCGGACATCAGCCCTTGACCCCTGTCAGTGTCACGCCTTCGATGAAGGCCTTCTGTGCGAAGAAGAAGAGGATGATCACCGGCGCCATCACCAGCAGGGTGGCGGCCATGGTGAGGTTCCAGTTGGTGTGGTGGGCGCCCTTGAAGGACTCCAGGCCGTAGGAGAGGGTCCAGGCGCCGGGGTTGTTGCTCGCGTAGATCTGCGGGCCGAAGTAGTCGTTCCAGGCGTAGAAGAACTGGAAGAGGGCGACGGCGGCGATGGCCGGCCTGGCCATCGGCAGCACGACCTTCAGCAGGGTGCGCAGGTCGCCGCAGCCGTCGATCCGCGCCGCCTCGATGTACTCCTTGGGGATGGTCATCAGGAACTGGCGGAGCAGGAAGATCGAGAAGGCGTCGCCGAAGGCCATCGGGATGATCAGCGGCCAGAGCGTGCCGGAGAGGTGCATCTGCTTCGACCAGAACAGGTACATCGGGATGATGGTGACCTGCTGCGGCAGCATCATCATCGCGATGACCGCCATCAGCGCCAGATTCCGGCCCCGGAAGCGGAACTTGGCGAGCGCGTAGGCCACCGGGAGGCTGGAGACGACGGTCAGGACGGTGCCGAGGCCGGCGTAGAGCAGGGTGTTGCGCCACCAGGTGAGGAACCCGGGGGTGTCCCAGACCTTGGCGTAGTTGCCCCATTCCCAGGAGGTGGGCCAGTACTCGGTGGTGAGCGCCTGGTTGTCCGTCATCACCGAGGTGAGGAAGGCGAAGACGAACGGCAGCAGGAAGAACAGCGTGGCGGCGATGGCCAGCGAGTGGACGGCCACCCAGTGGAGTGCGGCCCGCCGGCGGGCGTCCCGGGCGGCGGCGCTGCCGGACCCGCCGGACCTGCCGGAGGGGGCCTTGGCGAGCGTGGTGCTGAGAGTCATGATCGTGTCCTCACTGGTCCGCTAGTCGTCGCTCGCCATGAAGCCGGACTTGCGGCGCAGCAGGATCGAGGTGACGGCCATGGAGATGGCGAACAGCACCAGGGCGACGACGCAGGCCGCGCCGGTGTTGAAGCGCTGGAAGCCGAGGTTGTAGACCATCTGCGGCAGGGTCCAGGTGGAGCCCTGCGGGTAGCCGGGTTCGAACTGCTGCCCGGAGTTGCCCGCGATGCCGCCGGCGACCTTCCCGGCGACGATCGCCTGCGTGTAGTACTGCATGGTCTGGATGACCCCGGTGACCACCGCGAACATGATGATCGGCGAGATGTTCGGCAGGGTGACGTACCGGAAGCGCTGGAGCGGGCCGGCGCCGTCCAGTTCGGCGGCCTCGTACTGCTCCTGCGGGACGTCCAGCAGGGACGCCATGAAGATGACCATCAGGTCGCCGATGCCCCACATGGCGAGCATGGTGAGCGCGGGCTTGGACCAGGCCGGGTCGGCGAACCAGCCGGGCTGGGGGAGGCCGATCTCGCCGAGGAAGTGGTTGACCGGGCCGGTGCCGGGGTTGAGCAGGAAGGCGAAGGAGACGGTGGCGGCCACCGGCGGTGCCAGGTAGGGCAGGTAGAACGCGGTGCGGAAGAAGCCGACGCCGGTCTTGATCCTGGTGATGAGCAGCCCGATGCCGAGGCCGAACGTCACCCGCAGCGCCACCATGACGACGACGAGCCAGAGCGTGTTGCGCAGGCCCTGCCAGAAGGACGGGTAGTCGTTGAAGACGTAGTCCCAGTTCTTCAGGCCGTTGAAGGTGGGGGCGGTGAAGCCGTTGTACTTCATGAAGGAGAAGTAGACGGTGGAGATCAGCGGGTAGAGGAAGAAGACGCTGAAGCCGATCAGCCAGGGGGAGAGGAAGGCGAGGGTCCGGGCCGCCTCCCGGCGGCGCTTCCGGCGCAGCAGGTGCTGCGTGGAGGGCGCCGCCGGGTCGGCCGCTCCGGCCTTGCGGGTGCCGAGCGCGAGTGACATGGGAGCTCCGTGGGGCCGCTGGCTACTTGGCCTGGGCGATGGCGGCGTCGATCTCCTTGGCGGTGGCCGCGAGGCCGCCAGCGAGATCCTTCTGCTGGCCGGACTCGTAGGCGTAGCCGAGGTTCTGCAGCGAGACGATGTAGGCGCCGCCGTTGAGACTGGCCGGCGTGGTGCCGGAGTTCGCGTTCTTGGCGATGTCAAGGAAGGTCTTGAAGTTCGGGTCGCTGATCAGCTTCGGCGAGTTGAGGGCGTCGAAGGTGCTCGGCACGTTGTGGATCGCGTTGGCGAAGCTGACCACGGCGTCGGTGTCGGTGGTCAGGTACTTGACCAGCTCCCAGGCGGCGGCCTGCTTCTTGCTGCTGCTGGCGATGCCGACGATGGTGCCGGTCTGGTAGCCGCGGCCCCAGGTGGAGGCCTGGTCGTCCGGCACCGGGAACGGCGCGGTGGCCCACTCGAAGTCGGGCTTGTTCTCGGCGAGCGAGGCGGTGCGCCACTCGCCGTCGATGGCCATCGCGACCTGGCCGGTGTGGAACGGGTTCTTGGCGCTGAACTCCTCGCCGAAGGTGGCGCGGTACTTGTCCAGCTTGTCGTACCCGCCGAGCTTGTCGACCAGGCCCTTCTGCCAGTTCAGCATGGAGGCGATCTTGGGGTCGGTGGCGAGGTTCGACTTGCCGGGGCTGTCGAAGTAGGTCGGGCCGTACTGGCCGAGGAAGTGCTCGGTGGTGGACTCGTAGCCGTGGTAGAGCGGCATGAAGCCGAGCTGCTTGTAGCCGTTGCCGTCGGCGATGGTCAGCTTGGCGGCGGCGTCGGCGAACTCGCTGAAGGTCTTCGGCGGGGCGGTGATGCCGGCGGCGGCGAAGGCGGTCTTGTTGTAGTAGAGGCCGAAGGCGTCGCCGAGCAGCGGCAGGGAACACTGGTTGCCCTGGTACTGCGTGTAGTTGAGCATCGCGGCCGGGAAGGTCTTCGCGGCGTCGATCCTGTCCTTCTCCAGGAAGGGCTTGAGGTCGGCGAAGGCCTTGGTCGAGCAGAACATGCCGACGTTGTTGGTGGTGAAGGAGGAGACCACGTCCGGGGCGTCGTCGCCGCCGGCCCGCAGGGCCTGGTTGACCTTGTCGTCGGCGATGTTGCCGACGGTCTTGACGTGGATGTTCGGGTGGGCCTTCTCGAAGGCGGCGATGTTGTCGTTGATCGCCTTCACCTCGGAGTCCTGGCTCCAGCCGTGCCAGAAGGTGATGGTGACGTCCTTGCCGGCGGCCGAGCCGTCGTTGCCGCCGGCGTCGTTGGTGCCGGTGCAGGCGGTGGCGAGCAGGGCCAGGAGGGCGCTGCCGGTGACGGCGGCCAGGCTGCGGCGGCTTCTGCGCGAGGTGGTGGGGTGCACTTCGAGGTCCTCCTGGGGGTGCGCGGGCAGGCGTCATTGCCTCGGGTCCCGCGTTCGGGGAATGGGGGAGAGGTTTCAGGTGCGGTACGACGGGTGGGTGCGCTGGGAGCGTCAGTGGGTGGAGAAGACCGCCTCGCGGGCGGCGGCCAGCGCGCGTTGCAGCGCGCCGGTCAGGACGGGCGAACCGGGCAGGGCGCTGATGCGGACTTCCGGCCGGGCGATCGAGATCCGGGCCAGCTCCTCCTCGACGAGTGCGCGCAGCCGTTCGCCGCCCGCACCCGGCACACCGCCGGAGACCACCACGAGCTGGGGGTCGACGACGGCGACGATCACGGCCAGCCCGACGGCGAGCCGTCCGGCCAGCGCGGCGAGGAACCCGTCGCCGGCGCCCGGGGTCTCCAGGGCCTTCGCGAGCGACTCCTCCGCGGTGGGCGCGCCGAGCCCGAACTCCCGGGCCAGGGCCCGGACGGCGGGGGCGCCGACCAGTTCCTGGAACCCGCCGGAGTTGCGGCGGCGCACGTCCCGCACGACCGGTGAGCCGGGCACCGGCATGTAGCCGACCTCCCCGGCGCCGCCGGTGAAGCCGCGGTGCAGCCGGCCGGCGATCACGATCGCGGCGCCGGTGCCCTCGCCGGCCCAGAGCAGGACGAAGTCCTCGAACCCGCGTGCGGCGCCGGAGGCCTGCTCGGCGACGGCGGCGAGGTTCACGTCGTTCTCGATCGACACCGGGGCGCCGATCGCCTCCGACAGCTCCTGCACCAGCCGCGGTGAGTGCCAGCCGGGCAGGTGGGAGGCGTAGCGGAGCTTTCCGGTGACCGGGTCGGGCGCGCCGCCGACGCCGATCGCCACGCTGTGCAGGCTGCCCTCGGCGAGTCCGGCGGCGCGGACGGTCTCGGCGGCCGCGGCGGCCACCCGGGTGACGGTCTCGGCGGCCGGCCAGCCCTTGGTCAAGGCGACGTGCTCGGCCAGCGTGGTGCCGGTGATGTCGGCGACGGCGACCCGTACGTGGCTGTTGGTGACGTCCAGCCCGGCGACGTAGCCGGCCGCCGGATTCACCTGGTACAGCTGCGCGTTGGGGCCCGGCCCGCCCGCGGTGGTGCCGACCGGGAGGACCAGCCCGGCCGCCTCCAGGCGGGCCAGCAGCTGGGAGGCGGTGGGCTTGGAGAGCCCGGTCAGGGTGCCGATCTGGGTGCGGGAGAGCGGGCCGTTCTCCAGGAGCAGTTCGAGGGCGGCGCGGTCGTTGATGGCCCGCAGCAGGCTGGGGGTGCCGGCGAGGGGGGCCTTGGCGGTCGTCTTGGTCACGCGAAGATCCTCCTCTTCCTGCAGGTGGTGGCGGCCTCCGGGTGGGTGCCGGCGACCTCCGGGCGGCCCCGGAGCGAACTGTTAGGAAACTTTCCAGTCGCTTGAGACAGGACCGTACGGTCCCCGTCAGGAGGGTGTCAATGGTCGCTGCGACGGTGGATGCCGACTCGTTACCGGGCAGCGCGAAGCCCCGCCCCCCGGGTGTCCGGGAGACGGGGCTTTGGTCCGTTTTCGGGTCGCTTCCCCGGCTGTCAGGGCGACTTGGCCCCGGCGTCGTCGGCCGGCTTGACCGGTGCCGGTATCGGCGCCGTCGCCAGGTAGCGCGGCGAGGTCGGGTCGGCCAGCGCGGACGGCGGGGCGGCGTCGGCCGCGGTCGTCGCCACGACCATCGCGGCCGTTCCGGCGGCCGCGCCCGCGGCGCCGGCGGCCGGAGCGACCTCCTCCTTGACCTTGATCCCGGACAGGTCGAACGCGGCCTTCAGCCGCTGCCGCAGCGCCCGTGCCACCGTCAGCGACTTGCCCGGCGCCGTCCGGGCCTCGACCCGCAGCACCACCGAGTCCGCGGCGACCGACTCCACGCCCAGGATCGACACCGGCGCCCAGATCAGCTCGTCGAACGGCGCCTCCTTGGCGAGCGTCTCCGCCGTCTCCTGGATCAGCGCCTCGACCCGGACCAGGTCCTCCTTGTAGCCGACCTGGACGTCCACCGAGGCGGTCGACCAGCCCTGGCTCATGTTGGCGATCCGCTTCACCTCGCCGTTGCGGATGTACCAGATCTCGCCGCCTGCCCCGCGCAGCTTGGTGACCCGCAGGCCGACCTCCAGCACCGTGCCGGTGGCCACCCCGGTGTCGATCTCGTCGCCGACGCCGTACTGGTCCTCCATGATCATGAAGACCCCGGAGAGGAAGTCGGTGACCAGGTTGCGGGCGCCGAAACCGATCGCCACACCGGCCACACCGGCGCTCGCCAGCAGCGGCGCCAGGTTCACCCCGAGCGCCGCGAGCACCATCAGCGCGGCCGTGCCCAGGATGGTGAACGACGCCACGCTGCGCAGCACCGAGCCGATCGCCTCCGAGCGCTGCTGGCGCCGTTCGGGGTTGACCACCCCGGTGTTGGCCAGCAGTCCGCCGAGCCGGGTGGGCTCGTCGTCGTCGTCGTTCGGCCTGGTCATCCGCGTTATCAGCTGGGTGATCAGCTTGCGCACCACGGCCCGCAGCACCAGCGCCAGCACGATGATGAAGACGATCCGCACCCCGCCGGCCAGCCAGTCCTGCCAGTGCGAGTCGAACCAGCCGGCCGCCTGCTTGGTGGTGTCGCTGACCTCCTGCGCGCTGGTCGGGATTCTGAGGTCGAGCTGTGGCAGTGCGGGGGCCGTCGGGCTCGGGGCCGGGGCCGGGGAGGTGGCCGAACCCGGCGCGGCCGGGAGAGTCGTCGTGGACGTGAGCGTCGTGGACGCGTCGGCGAGGAGGCCGACGGCACCGGACCTGAACACGTGCGGGACCTTCCTGCAGGGGGCGTGGCACAGCCCGCCGCCGCGGAAGCATGCCCCTGGCCTGCGGACCGTCCGCCTTAGCCTATCGGCCGTCGAACCGCCCTCCGGACACGCCGGGCCCGGCGGGAGGAGCCGCCGCCGGGCGCGCGGAAACCGACCGGACGCCCCGTCAACGACCCGGCGAGCCCCCGGACCGCCCCCCGGACCGCCCCCTGCGCCGCCCCCCGACCGGCCCCGCGCCGCCCGCCGCCCGGCTGCTCCGACCGGCCGAGCCGCCCCCCGCGCGGGTGCCCGGGTGCAACCCGTCCGTCGCCAGGGCATACCGGGTATGACGGAAAGCACACCCGGAGTTCATACCGGGTCCGTTACACAGGAGTGGTGGCGCCGTACAAAGGCGTAAGGCGACACTGGGGGAGATCACGCACCCGTTGCGTGGTCCAACCGCTCGTCCCGGCGCGAGCCACGCGCCGCAGGCGTCCAAGGAGGCATCCGTGCCGCATGTCCTGGTCCTCAACGCGTCCTACGAGCCACTCGGCGTCGTATCGATGCGCCGCGCACTCATCCTGGTCCTCAACCACAAGGCGGTCAGCCTGGAGGACTCGGGAGTCACTCTGCACAGCGCCACCAGCGCCCTTCCGGCGCCGTCCGTCGTCCGTCTGACCCGCTTCGTCCGGGTCCCGTTCTGCGGGCCCGTCCCGCTCACCCGCCGGGCGCTGTTCGCCCGCGACCACGGCCGTTGCGTCTACTGCGGGGCCGCCGCCACCAGCGTCGACCACGTCATCCCGCGCAGCCGGGGAGGCCAGCACCGGTGGGACAACGTGGTGGCCGCCTGCCGCCGCTGCAACCACACCAAGGCCGACCGCCACCTCACCGAACTCGGCTGGCGGATGAAGCGCCCGCCGGCCCCGCCGAGCGGCCTGGCCTGGCGCATCATCGGCACCGGGATCAGGGACCCGCGCTGGCGTCCCTACCTGGAACCCTACGGCGGCGGCGACCAGCTGCGCGCCCCGCAGTGGGGCGAGTACGAGCACCACGACCATAGTGAGGCCGGGCACACGGTGCCGCTCGGCCGGGCGCACGCCGCCCACACCGCCCCCGTCCGCCGCGGTGAGCAGCCGGAACCGCTCTCCGCCTGACCCCGTTCCACAAGGGCTTGCCCGTCATACCTTCGGTACGCCTCATGGGCCGCCGCGCACCCCGCACCGGGGAGCGCGGCGGCCCGCCGTCTGCGCGGCCGCCCGCCCGCCCGGCGCGGGCGCGCCCTCCGGCCCGGGGCCGGTGCGCCCCTACGGCTTCGCGGGCGGCGTGGCGGGGGTGGCCGGCGGCGTGGCCGGGGAGGTGGCGGGCGGCGTGGGCGGGGTGGCCGGCTGGACGGGCTGCCCGGCCGGCGGGGCCGCCGCCGTGACCCCGTACAGCTCGACGCCCCAGAGCGAGTAGCCGTACTTGGTGGCCCGGGCGACGCCCTGCACCCGCAGGAACTTCGCCCCCGGCGCGTCGAACCGCACCGTCTCGTTGCCGCCCTTGCCGTCGTCCACCGTCGCCACGGTGGTCCAGCTGACGCCGTCCGCCGAGGCCTGGACCTTGTACGCGGAGGCGTACGCGGCCTGCCAGTGCAGCACCGCCGAGCCCAGGTGGGCGGCCTGCGGAAGCTCCAGCTGCACCCAGGCGTCGTCCTTGGCCGGCGAGGACCAGCGGGTCTTCGGGTCGCCGTCCGCCACCGCCGACGCGGGGAAGTTCGACGTCTCGTCGGCCGACGAGCTCGCCTGCGCGGTGGTCGCCAGGTCCGGGCCGCCGGTCGGCGGCACCACGTGCACCTGGAGCACCTGCCGGACGGTGGTCGTCCCGGCCACGAACACCACCGGCACCTGGTACGTCCCGGACGGCGTCTCCGGCGTGGCGCTGACCATCAGCGGCACGCCCACCCGGCCGCCGCGCGGCACGTTCACCCCGGACGCCGGGGCCACGGTCAGGCCCTTGGCGACGGCCGGCACCTCGGCCCGCAGCTCGCCGGAGACCCCCTCGGGGCGGCCCGCCTCGACCATCGCCCGCGCCTGCACCGGTGCGGGCGCGCCGGTGACCACGTCCAGCGCCGCGTCGGCCAGGCTGAGCCGGGCCACCGGGACGTCCGCGTACCAGGGGATCACCTGGTTGACCACGGGCGGCTCCCCGCCCGGCTTCCAGGCCAGCCGGAACGCGTCCGCGCTCAGGCCGCCGGCCGGCAGCTCGTTGTAGCCGGGCTGGACGGTGCCGATCTCCGCCCAGGTGCCGTCCGCGCGGCGCACCGCGACGGTGGCGGAGGCCCGCACGTTCGGGTCGGTGAGGATGGTCAGCCGGTCCAGCGGCCGGGCCGCGCCCAGCTCGACGGTGAGCGGCTCGTCCGTGGCCGTCGGCGCGGTGGCCGCCCGGTAGGCGGTGTCCGGGTTGCCGTCCAGCACGGCGGCGGCCGAGGCGCCGGGCAGCGCCTCCGGACCGCCGGTGACGCTGGCCGGGGCCTCGTCCGGCGCGGTCACGGTGAACTCGCGCACCGCCACCGCGGTCTTCTGCGCGGCGGTGGCACGCAGCCGCACCCCGCGGACCACCGTGCCGGCGGGCAGCTGGGCGGTGATGCTCTTCTGGTTCTTCACCTGCGCCAGCTGCTTCCAGCCGCCCTCGCCGGTGGTGTACTCCAGCACGCCGTCGCGGATGTAGTCGTCCAGCGCGCTCCCGCCGTCGGGGCCGCTGCCCCAGGAGCCCATCAGCACGGTGACGCTGCCGACCGGACGGCCGCCGCCGAGGTCCAGGCCGACCGAGTCGCCCGGCTGCGGCGGCGCCGAGCTCCAGTAGAAGGTGTCGGCCACACCGTCGGCCATCAGGGCCGGCAGGTGGTCGTGCGCGGTGCCCAGCGTGCTGGTCGCGGTGATCCCGCCGCCGACCACGCCCGCCCAGTTGTCGGCGGCCCGGACGGCGCGCTCCAGGAACGGGCCGAGTACGCCCGCGCCGACCGTCGCCGGGCTCTGGCCGAGCTGCTCGCGCAGCTTGTTCAGCTCCACCCGGGCCTTCCAGGCGGCCGCGCCGTCGCCGCCGCGCTGCGCCAGCAGCATGTCCAGCGCGGCCTGGCCGGCCAGCCCGTAGTCGCGCAGCGGGGCCAGCCAGGGGCCGGCCTCGGCGGCCAGCGGGGCGGTGGCCGGGGTCGCCGCCAGGGTCTGCTGCGCGCCCGCCATCGCGGTGAAGGCGTCCCGCAGCGGGGCCGCCGCCTCTATCAGCTTGGCGAGGTCCGGCGCGGCACCGGCGTTGGGCTCGGCGGTCGCCCAGAACCGGTCCAGCAGCGGGGCCAGGTAGCCGGACTCCTGCTTGGACAGCGGCGAGGACGAGCTGTTGCCGGCCAGCGCCGTGACGGCCGACAGCGCGGCCCCGGCCGGGGTGGTCGCGGCGCCGGTCGGGCCGGCCAGCGAACGCAGCGCGGCCTGCCAGGACTCCTCCGGCTTGTACGCCGCCGGGTTCCAGGCGAAGTCCCCCGCGGTGGACAGCGCGATCCGGGAGGCGACCGGCTGCTGCATCGCGCCGGTCAGCATGACGGCCGACCTGGTGGCGACCTCCGCGTCCCGCCCGGTGTAGGCGCCGAGGTAGAGCCGGTCCGGGTTGGCGTCGTTGACCGGGTAGTTGTCCATGGTGACCAGCGGCCGCCCGTACAGGCTTGCGGTGTCGGCGGCCTGAGCGCCCGTGATCTTCTCCGGGATCACCCCGACCCCGCTCCAGGCCACCTGCACGCCCTGCGGCAGCGCCGCCGCCAGCGCCTTGCGGTACGGCGTGGCGCCCTGCTGGTGGTACTCGGTCGGCACCACGGAGAGCGGGGCCAGCCCGGGGTTCCTCGCGATCAGCCGGTCGTTCACCCTGGTGATCAGCTCGGCCTGCGCCTTGGCGGCGGCGGCCGGCCCGGTGCCGTACTTGGACCGGTCCTCGCTGCAGTGCCACTCGTCGTAGGAGACGTCCAGGAACTGGAGCTGGAACGCGGTGAAGCCGAGCTTGCGCAGCCCGTCCAGCTTGGCGACCAGCGCGTCGGCGTCCTTGGCCGAGCTGTAGCAGAGCGACTGCCCCGGGTCGATCGCGTACCCGAGGGTGACGTGGTTCTGCCGGGCCCGGGAGGCCAGCGCCTTCAGCTCCTCGGCCCGCGCGTGCGGGTAGCCGTCGCGCCAGCGGGAGAGCCGGTACGCGTCGTCGCCCGGCGCGTACAGGTAGAAGTTCTGCTTCGACCGGCCGAGGAAGTCCAGCTGGTCCAGCCGCTGCTGCTGGCTCCACGGCGTGCCGTAGAACGCCTCCGCCGTCCCGCGCACCGGCGCGCCCGACGGCCAGTCGCGCAGGGTGATCCCCGGCAGTCCGAGACCGGCCGCGCCCGGCGCCTGCCCCTGCCCGGCCGGCACCGCCGCCAGCAGCTGGCGCAGCGACTGCGCCGCGTAGAACGTGCCCGCCGCGTCCGTCCCGGCCAGCACCACCGCGCCGTACGTCCCGCCGCCCTGCGCCGGCAGCTGGCCCGCGGACAGCACGTACCCGCCGGCCGGCATCCCGGAGGTGGACGGTGCGGTGCCGTCCTTGCCGCCCGCGGCCGCGGTCAGCTCCCGCAGCACCCGGTCCGCCTCGCCGCCGGCGCCTTCGGAGGGCCCGCCGACGTACACCACCAGCGACCCGGCGGCCGGCGTCCCGCCGTCGGGCTGCGGCGTCACCGCCGTCGCCCCGGCCACGCCCAGCACCTCGCGGACGGTGTCCACCGCCCCGCCGTCCGCCTTCGGCGCGGTCACCAGCGTGACGGCGGCCGGCACCACGACCGGCTTGCCGGCCACGCTCTGCTCCTGCGGCCGCGGGAACACCTGAGGGTTGCTCACGCTCCCCAGCGGCGTCTGCGCCGCCGTGCTCACCACGTCCGGCCCCGGGTTGTACGCGTACGCCACCGGCCCGCTGACCAGCAGCCCGCCGACCACGGCCGCCGCCGACAGCGTCGCCGCCACCTGCAGCGTCCGCCGGCTCGGCGCCCCGGGCCGGGAGGCCAGCGCCCGCTCCGCCCGCACCGACGCCAGCAGCGGCGGCGTCCCCTTCAGGTCCGCGATCAGGCGGTCCGCCGTCCTGGGCGCCAGCTGACGGCACGTCCGCGCCGTGGCCCGCCGCGCCGCCAGCGCGGCCGGGTGGTACAACACCTCGCGCAGCGCCGGGCTCTGGTCCAGCTGCTGCCGCAACCGCCGCCCCGCGGCGGCGGACACTCGGGCTTGCACAGGAGCCTCCTCGCCAGGCAACGACCACATCGCGCCAAAGCCCACCAGTTGACCCAGCCGGTGTCAACGCCGTCGACGGGTATGCCTGGTTTGTGGCGTTTGTGATCTCGTAGGCCCGGCCCGGCCGGGCCGGCTCCGTCCCCGGCGCGGGGCCAGGCGCTACTCCCCGGTGCGACACGTCGCCCCCGCACCGTGTCGCGCCGGGTGACCGGGTCGTCACGCGGGTAGGACTGTGGCTGTTCTGACCGGGCTTTGCCGAGCATCGCAGGAGCCGCGAGTGGCCGCTTATCTCGACCGTGACGGAGCCGACGGCCTGGAGGTGCCGGCGCAGGACGCGCCCCCTCCGCCGCCCGAGCTGGTGGCGTTGGCGCAGGCGTACGGGGTGGACACCCGGTACGGCCCCGGGGGCGCGCCGGTGGGGGCGCGGACACTGGTCGCGGTGCTGGCCGCGTTGGGGGTGGAGGCGAGGACGCCGGAGGCGGCGCGGGAGGCGCTGGAGCGTCACCGGGCGGGGCAGCGGGCGCGGTTGCTGCCGCCGACCGTGGTGGTGCGGGCCGGGCGGCGGACGGCGCTGGACGTGCCGGCCGACGTGCGGCTGAGCGTCGAACTGGAGGACGGCGGGGCCTGGGAGCTGCCGCGCGGGCACTCGCACTGGCTGCCGGCGGACCTGCCGCTCGGGCGGCACACGCTGAGGGCGCAGACGGCGGGGGAGGAGCAGCGCGCCCACCTGATCGTGGCGCCGGAGCGGCTGCCGCAGCTGCCGGGCCGCAGCTGGGGCTTCCTTGCCCAGCTGTACTCCGTCCTCTCCGACCGTTCCTGGGGCATGGGCGACCTCGGCGACCTCGCCGAGCTCACCCAGTGGGCCGCAGGCCTGGGCGCCGGGTTCGTGCAGATCAACCCGCTGCACGCGGGCCTTCCCACGACCCCCTCCGACCCGACCCCCTCCGACCCGTCCCCCTACCGCCCCTCGTCCCGCCGCTTCGCCGATCCCGTTCACCTGCGGGTCGAGGCGGTGCCCGAGTACGCCTACCTGACGGGCGAGCAGCGCGCCGAGGCCGAGGAGCTGGGCCGCCGCGCCGCCAGGCTGCGCACCGAGGTGCTGGGCCACGACGGCCTGATCGACCGGGACGCGGTCTGGGCGCTCAAGCGCCGCGCCCTGGAGCTGCTGCACGAGGTCCCGCGCGGCGCCGGCCGGGAGGCCGCGTACCAGGCGTACCGGGCCCGGGAGGGCGGGTGGCTGGAGCGGTACGCCCTCTGGAACGCCCTCGCCGAGGTGCACGGCGCCGACCGGCACGCCTGGCCGAAGGGCCTGCGCCACCCGGAGAGCCCCCACGTCACCCTGGCCGCCGAGGGGCACGCGGAGGAGGCGGAGTTCCACCGCTGGCTGGCCTGGCAGGTCGACCAGCAGCTCGCCCACGCCCAGCAGGCCGCCCGCACCGCCGGGATGCCGGTCGGCCTGATCCACGACCTCGCCGTCGGCGTCCACCCGGACGGTGCCGACGCCTGGGCGCTCCAGGACTTCCTCGCCGCCGGCATCTCGACCGGGGCCCCGCCGGACGCCTTCAACGCCCACGGCCAGGACTGGGGCCTGCCGCCCTGGCGCCCGGACGCGCTCGCCGCGGCCGGCTACGCGCCGTTCGCGGAGCTGCTCCGCTCGGCGGCCCGGCACGCGGGCGCGATCCGGATCGACCATGTGATGGGCCTGTTCCGGCTCTGGTGGGTGCCGGAGGGCCACGCGCCGACCGAGGGCGCGTACGTCCGCTACGACGCCGAGGCGATGCTCGGCGTGCTGGCCCTGGAGGCGTACCGGGCGGGGGCGGCGGTGATCGGCGAGGACCTGGGCACCGTGGAGCCGGGCGTGCGGGAGGAGCTGGCGGCGCGCGGCATCCTCGGCACGTCGGTGCTCTGGTTCGAGCGGGACTGGCAGTCGAAGGGCGAGGTCCTCGCACCGGAGCGCTGGCGGCCGGGCAGCCTGGCGACCCTGACCACCCATGACCTGCCGAGCACGGCGGCCCGGCTCTCCGGCGAGCACGTCGAGCTGCGCCACCGGCTGGGGCTGCTGGCCCGCACGCTCGGAGAGGAGCAGGCGGAGGCGGCGGCCGAGCTGGCCGACTGGCGGGCCGAGCTGGTCCGGCTGGGCCTGCTGGCCGAGGGCGAGCCGCTCTCCGCGCGGGCGCTGTACCGGTTCCTGCGGGCCACCCCGGCGGAGCTGGTCGGCGTCTGGCTGCCGGACCTGGTGGGCGATCCGCGCCCGCAGAACCTGCCCGGTACCTGGGACCAGTACCCGAACTGGCGGCTGCCGGTCGCCGACGGCGCCGGCACACCGGTCACGCTGGACGCGATCGCCGCGGACGGGGCGGCCCGCGCGCTCGCCGGGGTCCTGGCGAGGGGCCCTGGTGAGGGTCCTGGTGAGGGGTCCCGAAAGGCCGACCCCGCCGAGCGCCGCGACGTAAGAGGCGGGTAAGTTGGGGAACGTGGACAAGAGGAACGCTTTGCGAGCCGGCGCGGTCACCGCAACGGTCACGCTGATGATGCTGCTGTCGTCGCCCGCCATGGCCCTCACCCGGGACGACGGCGACGACCCGGGTAGCGGCCTGAGTGTCGCCCAGATCCTCGGCCTGTACGTGCTGATCCCGATCGCGTCCTTCGTGATCATCGCGGCCCTGGCCGGGATGCCGTGGGGCAGCAAGGCCAAGAAGAAGTAGCGCGGGCCTTCCACCCCAGACCCGTACAACGCCCGAGGGGGCGCCGGACACCACGTCCGGCGCCCCCTCGGGCGTTCCTGCACGTCCCGGGGCCGGGAGCCCGCAGGCCCCCGGCCCCGGAGGGCGTCAGTGCCCGAGCGCCCGGGCGCCCGCCGCCCGGTCGGCCACCTGGGCCTTCAGCGCACGCTCGATCCCGGCCCGCGCCTCGACGACCTGCCGCCGCAGCGCCGGCGCCGGGTCGGCCGAGGCCAGCCAGGCGTCGGTGGCGTCCAGCGTGGCCTGCTCGACCTGGAGCGCCGGGTACAGGCCGACGATGATCTGCTGCGAGATCTCGTGGCTGCGGGTCTCCCAGATCCCCTTGACCGCCGCGAAGTACTTCGCGGTGAACGGCGCCAGCAGCTCACGCTGGTCGGCCTGCTGGAAGCCGACGATCACGGCCTCCTGGACGTAGTTGGTGAGCTTGTCCGACTCCACCACGGAGGCCCAGGCCTCCGCCTTGGCCTCGGCGGTCGGCCGGGAGGCGCGGCAGGTGGCGGCGTGCTCCTGGCCGGCCGCGGTGTTGTCGCGCTCCAGCTCGGCCACGACGGCGGCCTCGTCGGCGCGGCCGGTGGCGCAGAGCCGGCCGAGCAGGGCCCAGCGCAGCTCGGTGTCGACGGCCAGGCCCTTCAGCTCGGCCGAACCGTCCAGCAGGCCGGCCAGCAGGCCGAGCTGACCCTCGGTGCGGGCGACGGAGGCCAGCGCGCGGGCCCAGGCCAGCTGGTGGTCGCTGCCGGGCTCGGCGGCGCGCAGCTGCGCCTCGGCGGCCTCGGCCCAGCGGGCCAGGCCCTGCTCGCGCCAGGCCGGGTCGGCGTAGGCGTCGAGGGCGAGCTTGACCTGGCGGTGCACCGACTGGACGACGCCGATGTCGGACTCCCGGCCGAGGCCGGAGACGGCGAGCGACAGGTAGTCGCGGGCGGCCAGCTCGCCGTCGCGGGTCATGTCCCAGGCGGAGGCCCAGCACAGGGCGCGCGGCAGCGAGTCGGCGAAGCCGCCGAGGTGCTCGGTGACGACGGCCAGCGAGTCCTCGTCCAGGCGGACCTTGGCGTAGGAGAGGTCGTCGTCGTTGAGCAGGATGACGGCCGGGCGGTGCCGGCCGACCAGCTCGGGCACCTCGGTGCGCGGGCCGTCGACGTCCAGCTCGATCCGGTCGGTGCGGACCAGCGAGCCGTCGGCCAGCTCGTACAGGCCGATGGCGATGCGGTGCGGGCGGAGCACCGCCTCGCCCTTGGCGCCGGCCGGCAGCGCGGGGGCCTCCTGGAGGACGGCGAAGGACTCGATCTCGCCGTCGGTGTTGAGGGTGAGCGCGGGGCGCAGCACGTTGATGCCGGCCGTCTCCAGCCAGGCCTTGGACCAGGCCTTGAGGTCGCGTCCGCTGGACTTCTCCAGGGCGCCGAGCAGGTCGCCGAGGCGGGTGTTGCCCCAGGCGTGCTGCTTGAAGTAGGCCCGCACGCCCTCGAAGAAGGCGTCCTGGCCGACGTACGCCACCAGCTGCTTGAGCACCGAGGCGCCCTTGGCGTAGGTGATGCCGTCGAAGTTGACCTGGACGTCCTCCAGGTCGTTGATCTCGGCCATGATCGGGTGGGTGGACGGCAGCTGGTCCTGCCGGTACGCCCAGGTCTTCATCTGGTTGGCGAAGGTGGTCCACGAGTGCGGCCACTTCGAGCCGGGCGCCTCGGCCTGGCAGACGGCCTCGGCGAAGGTGGCGAACGACTCGTTCAGCCAGAGGTCGTTCCACCACTCCATGGTGACGAGGTCGCCGAACCACATGTGGGCCAGCTCGTGCAGGATGGTCGCGGCCCGCGACTCGTACGCGGCGTCGGTCACCTTGGAGCGGAACACGTACTGGTCGCGCAGGGTGACGGCACCCGCGTTCTCCATCGCGCCGGCGTTGAACTCCGGGACGAAGAGCTGGTCGTACTTGGCGAACGGGTACGGGTAGTCGAACTTCTCCTGGAAGTAGTCGAAACCCTGCTTGGTGACCTCGAAGATCGCCTCGGCGTCCAGGAACTCGCGCAGCGAGGGGCGGCAGTAGACGCCCAGCGGCACCTTCTGGTCGCCGTTCTCGTAGGCGTCGAAGACACCGACGTACGGGCCGGCGACGAGCGCGGTGATGTAGCTGGAGATCCGGCCGGTGGGCTCGAACCTCCAGACCTGGGTGTCGCCCTCGCCCTCCGGGGCCGGGGTGGGGGAGTTGGAGACGACGACCCAGCCCTTGGGCGCGGTCACGGTGAAGGTGAACGCGGCCTTGAGGTCGGGCTGCTCGAAGGAGGCGAAGACCCGGCGGGCGTCCGGCACCTCGAACTGGGTGTACAGGTAGGTCTCGCCGTCGACCGGGTCGACGAACCGGTGCAGGCCCTCGCCGGTGTTGGTGTAGGCGCAGTCGGCGACGACCCGCAGCTCGTTCTCGGCCGCCAGGTTCGGCAGCGCGATCCGGCTGTCGGCGAAGTTGGCGTTGTCGATCCGCTCGCCGTTGAGCGTGATCTCCTCGACGCTCGGGGCGACCAGGTCGATGAAGGTGGCCGCGCCGGGGGTGCGGGCGGTGAACCGGACCACTGTGGTGGACCGGAAGGTGCCTCCCTCGCGGGCCGAGCCGAGGTCGAGCTCGATGTCGTACGCGTCCACGCGCAGGAGGTCGGCCCGGGTGCGGGCCTCCTCACGCGTCAGGTTGGTGCCGGGCACTCGCAGGACTCCTTCGTCAGGCTTGATGCCTCGCATCCTCCCATGTCCCGGTGCCCGCACCGGGGGAAAAGCCGCGGGCGGGGCGGGGCGGGCCGGTCGGCCCGCTCCGCCCCGCCCGGTCGTGCCGACGGGTGGTCAGCCCCTCAGGGCCGACGCGTCACTTCTTGACGTACTTGATCACCGGGTTCTCCGAGCTGGAGCTGCGGGCGAAGCCGAACAGCGAGCCGTCGGACTGCACCACGTACTCGGTGGAGCTGGCGTAGACGGAGTCGGCGGCCTTGTTCTGGGTGAGGTTGCCGAGCTCGCTCACCGAACCGTCGGCAGGCGAGAGCGTCACCAGCTTGGAGTCCTTGTTGTAGCCCATGTCCAGCACGGCGCGGACCTTGCCGTCCTTGTCGGTGCCGGAGACCAGGCGGATGCCGTCGGTGGCGCCGCCGGTGGCCGACCAGAGCCGCTTGCCGCTGGTCAGGTCGTAGGCGTTGACGGCCGGCTTGGTGGGGTTGGTCTGGACGTACAGCGTCGTCCCGCTCACCACGCTCTGGGTGAACGCGTCGGCCTGGCCGGAGAGCCGCAGGCTGTCGGCGCCCGGCTCCTTGACCGACATCGGGTTCATCGGCTTGTTGCTCTTGTCGAACGGCAGGATGTAGTCGCCGTTCGGGCCGTTGGTGACCAGCAGGACGAGCGGCTGGTCCGAGACGACCTTGTCGACCCGCTCGATGCTGCCGGTCAGGGTGATCGGCGCGGAGCTGGTGGTCTTGCCGGTGTCCGTGTCGACCAGCACCAGCTGCGACTTGACGGTGGTGTTGAGGCCGTAGCAGCGGTCGCTGACCGCGATCTGGGTGCCGGCCGCCTTGCCGTAGACGCTGCAGTCCTTCTCGCGCGGCTGGAACTGCCAGACCGGCGAGCCGTCGCTGATGTTCACCGCGCCGGCCATGTTGGCGCCGATGCCGATGACCTTCTCGGTGACGGTCAGGGTGGGCGAGGACATCCGGTCCTGGCTGACCTTGGCCGTCCAGAGCAGCTTGCCGGTGCTGACGTCGACCGCGCCGACGGTGGAGCAGTCGCTGTCACCGGTGTTGAGCGCGACCGCGGCGATGTGCTTGGAGTTCACCCCGTACGAGGCGGCGCAGAACTCCTTGCTGCCGGCCGGCGGGGCGATCGTCCACAGCTCCTTGCCGTCGGCCGAGTTGAGGCCGCGGATGCCGGAGCTGTCGGCGCGCACGATGGTCTTGTCGGCGCCCCAGATGCCGAGCATCTGCGAGCCGCTCGCC
Source organism: Streptomyces sp. CB01881 (assembly GCF_002953255.1). Lineage (GTDB taxonomy): Bacteria > Actinomycetota > Actinomycetes > Streptomycetales > Streptomycetaceae > Kitasatospora. Next base: position 4,973,327 of record NZ_CP026498.1, on the reverse strand, counting down.
GCGTTGGCCGGCTTGGGGGCGGTCCAGGCGAGGTTGTAGGCGCCGGCCTTGCCGCCACCGGCCGGGCCGCCGGTGCCGTTCTGGGTGGTGGGGTCGGTGGTGGGACCGCCGGAGGTGCCGCTGGTGACCCCGCCCGCGGTGCTGCTGGTGCCGCCGTTGTCGGCGGCGGACGGCGGGTCGTCGGGGTTGTCGGTGAACAGCACGATCAGGCCGGCGACGATGGCGATCGCCAGCACGCCGCCGATGATGCCGCCCCAGAGCATCACCGGGTTGCGCTGCTTGGGCGCCGTCGGCACCGGCGCGCCCGGGTGGCTGTACCCGGCCTGCTGCTGGTAGGCGTAGCCGCCGTCGGCGGCCGGCGGGGCGGTGTAGCCGTACTGCTGTCCGGCGCCGGCGCCGCCGAACGGGGGCTGGCCCGGGGCCGGGTCGTACGGGCCGACCGGCGCGCCCGCCGGGGGCGGGGGCGTGCCCTGCGCGGGGAAGGCGGCGGCGGTGGGCGCGTAGGCGTAGTCACTGCCCGGTGCCGGCGGCTGGGCCGGGGGCTGGCCGGGAGGCGCGGCCGGCGCGGCCGGTGCGGCCTGGCCGGGGACCGGTGCCCCGTCGAGCTGTGTCATCTGGTCCGCCACGGCGGCCGGGTCCGGTGCTCCGCCGGGCGTGCGCCCCAGCGAGACTCCCCGGTTGTCCTGGTGTCCGCTACCGGGCGAGTCGCCTGCCCCCGGCGTAGGGTGATCCCCTGCCATCTGATTCCCCGTCATGTCTGAAAGCGTCCCCCGGCCGGGTCACGTCCGAGGCCGGTGGGACGGGTGAGATTGGGCACCATCGTACGGGTGGCCCGTTTTGGCCCTCCTTCAGGAGCCCCGAACCCCGCGCGCCGCGCCCCTGAGCTGCCGCGCGTCCCGCCGCCCCCGTTCCGCCCGCACTCCGGCGTGTCGCCGCCGGGCCCCCTCCGGGCGCCGCCGCGGACCGTACCCCTCCCGACGCCCCCGCGCCACCCCCGCGCCGCCGCGGACCGTACCCCTCCCGACGCCCCCGCGCCGCCTCCCCGTCACCCGCCGTTGCACCCGCGTCGCCGGTCGCCGCACCCCCGACCCCCTTCAGGGCCTACGCTTCAGGAGTTGGAGGGAGCGCCCGGCGGAGGGGTTCCCTCGCCCTTGGGAGGGTGGATCATGTCGACGGACACACCGGGCTCGCAGTCCTCGCTGCACCGGGCGAACCTGGAGCGCGTGCTCCGGGCGGTACGGATGGCCGGCTCGCTGACCCAGGCCGAGATCGCCCGCGGCACCGGGCTCTCCGCGGCCACCGTGTCCAACATCGTCCGGGAGCTCAAGGAGAGCGGCACCGTCGTGGTCGCCGACACCTCCTCCGGCGGCCGCCGCGCCCGCAGCGTCTCGCTCAGCGGTGACGCCGGCATCGTGGTGGGCATCGATTTCGGCCACACCCACCTCCGGGTCGCCGTCGGCAACCTCGCGCACCGGGTGCTCGCCGAGGAGAGCGCGCCGATCGACGTGGACGTCTCCGCGGCCCAGGGCTTCGACCGTGCCGAGGCGCTGGTCGACCGGCTCCTGGCCCAGGCCGGCTTCCGCCCGGACAAGGTGATCGGGGTGGGCCTGGGCGTCCCCGGCCCGATCGACGTGGAGACCGGCGCGCTCGGCTCCACCGCGATCCTGCCCGGCTGGACGGGCATCGCCCCCGGCCGCGAGCTGGCCGCCCGCCTCGGCATGCCGGTGCACGTGGACAACGACGCGAACCTGGGCGCGCTGGGCGAGCTGGTCTGGGGCGCGGGCCGCGGCCTGAGCGACCTCGCCTACATCAAGGTGGCCAGCGGCGTCGGCGCCGGCCTGGTGGTCAACGGCCAGATCTACCGCGGCCCGGGCGGCACCGCCGGTGAGATCGGGCACATCACCCTGGACGAGGCGGGCCCGGTCTGCCGCTGCGGCAACAGAGGCTGCCTGGAGACCTTCGTCGGCTCCCGCTACCTGCTGGGCCTGCTCTCCACCACCCTCGGCCCGGACCTCACGCTGCCCCGGCTGGTCGAGCTGGCGCACCAGGGCGACCTGGGCTGCCGCCGGGTCATCGCCGACGCGGGCCGGCAGATCGGCACCGGGGTCGCCACCCTCTGCAACCTGCTCAACCCCCGCCGGGTGATCCTCGGCGGCGACCTCGCCGACGCCGGCGAGCTGGTGCTGGCCCCGATCCGCGACTCGGTGGCCCGCTACGCCATCCCGAGCGCGGCCCGCCAGCTGTCGGTGGTGCCGGGCACACTGGGCGGCCGGGCCGAGGTGCTGGGCGCGCTGGCGCTGGTGATGAGCGAGATGGACGACTCCGGCGCGCTGGGCCGGTCCGTACAGGCGTCCGTCGCCCGACCGTGAGTGCCCGGCCGCAGGGGCGTCCGCGGCCGTCGGCGCACCCGTACCGGCGGTTACCGGCCGATGGTGGCGGACACCCCGCTCGGCGTCCGGTAGGCGGACATTAGACTCGACCGGTCGGCACCGACCGAGACAGTCGGACCGCGCCGGCACACCGGGCAGCGACGCCCGTCGGACCGCCCGCGGTCCGCGACTTTGAACGAGGAGGAACGGGTGGCCCTGCTGACCCGCATTCGGGGACCGCGCGATCTCGACAAGCTCACGCCCGGACAGCTGGCCACCCTGGCCGAGGAGATCCGGACCTTCCTGGTGACGGAGGTCTCCAAGACGGGCGGCCACCTCGGCCCGAACCTCGGCGTCGTGGAGCTGACCGTCGCGCTGCACCGGGCGTTCGACTCGCCGCGCGACCGCATCCTCTTCGACACCGGCCACCAGAGCTACGTGCACAAGCTGCTCACCGGCCGCCAGGACTTCTCCCGGCTCAAGATGAAGGGCGGCCTCTCCGGCTACCCGTCCCGGGCCGAGTCCGAGCACGACGTGATCGAGAACTCGCACGCCTCCACCGTGCTCTCCTACGCGGACGGCCTGGCCAAGGCCAACCGGATCCAGGGCAGGAACGACCCGGTCGTGGCCGTGATCGGCGACGGCGCGCTCACCGGCGGCATGGCCTGGGAGGCGCTCAACAACATCGCCGACGCCAAGGACCTGCCGGTCGTCATCGTCGTCAACGACAACGAGCGCTCCTACTCGCCGACCATCGGCGGCCTGGCCAACCACCTCGCGACGCTGCGCACCACCCAGGGCTACGAGCGCTTCCTGTCCTGGGGCAAGGACGCGCTGCAGCGCACCCCGGTGGTCGGCCAGCAGCTGTTCGAGACCCTGCACGGCGCCAAGAAGGGCCTCAAGGACTTCATCGCCCCGCAGGGCATGTTCGAGGACCTCGGCCTCAAGTACATCGGCCCGATCGACGGCCACGACCTCACCGCGCTGGAGTCGGCGTTCACCAAGGCGCGCGGCTTCGGCGGGCCGGTGATCGTGCACTGCCTGACCGAGAAGGGCCGCGGCTACCACGCCGCCGAGAACAACGAGGAGGACCGCTTCCACGCGGTCGGCGTGATCCACCCGGACACCGGCCTGCCGGTCAAGAGCTCGGGCAAGGACTGGACGTCCGTCTTCGGCGAGGAGATGGTCGCGCTCGGCCACGAACGCGAGGACATCGTCGCCATCACCGCCGCGATGCTCCACCCCGTCGGCCTGGCCCCGTTCGCGAAGGCCTTCCCCGACCGCATCTTCGACGTCGGCATCGCCGAGCAGCACGCCGTCACCAGCGCGGCCGGCCTGGCCACCAACGGGCTGCACCCGGTCTTCGCGGTCTACGCGACCTTCCTGAACCGCGCCTTCGACCAGGTCCTGATGGACGTCGCCCTCCACCGGCTCGGGGTCACGTTCGTCCTGGACCGGGCCGGTGTCACCGGCACCGACGGCGCCTCGCACAACGGCATGTGGGACATGTCGATCCTCCAGGTCGTCCCCGGCCTGCGACTGGCCGCCCCGCGCGACGCCGACCAGGTGCGCGCCCAGCTGCGCGAGGCCGTCGAGGTCAAGGACGCCCCCACGGTGGTCCGCTACTCCAAGGGCACGGTCGGCCCCGCCGTCGCCGCGGTGGGCCGGATCGGCGGCATGGACGTGCTGCGGGAGGCCCCCCGCGCCGCGGAGCAGGCCGACGGCCGCCGCGCCGACGTGCTGATCGTCTCGGTCGGTGCGATGGCCCCCACCAGCCTGGAGGTGGCCGACCTGCTGGCCGCCCAGGGCATCACCCGTGGTGGACC
>NZ_CP026498.1:4937471-4969003 GCF_002953255.1 Streptomyces sp. CB01881 | reverse complement strand
ATCCTCGCCGAGATCGGCCTCAACGCCCCGGACATCGCCCGCCAGGTGACCGCGCTGGTCGCCCGGCTCGCCAAGCTGGACGTGGCCACCGTCGAGGCCTGAGACCGGCCCCGGCACCCCCGGCCCGCCCCGCGGCGCCCGTTTGCGACAAGTCCGCAACAGTTCGCCCGGGGCAGGCCGATAATCGCAACGAAAGGCGGGACCGGCGCTGCCCGCGCCGGTCCCGCCCGGTAGGTTGTCATCCGTGCCGACCCCCACCCGACCCCGCCTCGCCGGGCTAGCCGAGCGCCTGCCCGACCGCATCCGTACTGGGCCCCTCCTGCCCGGTGGCGGGCCAGGAGGGCGGTACTGGACGAGGCTGGTGCCGGTGCTGGCCCTGGTGGCGCTCGCCACCCACATCCCCTCCTTCGTCCGGCCGGTCTGGAGCCCCGACGAGGGCTTCCTGGCCACCCAGGCCCGGATGCTGGCCGACGGGGGCGTGCTGTACGACACCGTGGTCGACCGCAAGCCGCCGCTGCTGCCCTGGCTCTACCAGGCCTGCTTCGCCGTCTTCGGCTCGGCCTCGCTCTGGCCGCTGCGCACCCTGGCGGTCGTCGCGCACCTGGGCACCGCGATCCTGCTGGCCTCGATCGCCCGCGGCCGCTGGGGCAACCGGGCGGGCGCCGGTGCGGGCCTGCTCTACCTGCTGGTCTCCATCGGGCTCTCCCCGGAGGACACCCAGGCGGCCACCTTCGAGGTCTTCATGCTGCCCGCCATGGTGGCGGCCTTCCGGTACGCCGAACGGCGCCGCTGGCTGGCCGCCGGGATCGCGGTGGCACTGTGCTCGCTGACCAAGCAGACCGGCGGCGCGGTGCTGCTGCCGGTGCTCTGGATGCTGTTCCAGGACGCCCGCCGGCGCGGCGTCCGGTGGCCGCCGGCCCTGTTCAAGATCGGCTTCGGGTTCACCCTGCCGATAGCGCTGGTCGCGGTGATCCTCACCAAGCCCAAGGGCTTCCTGTTCTGGGTGGTCACCGGCAGCGGCGACTACGCCTCGTTCGGCGGCGCCTGGCTGCAGATGACCGGCCGGGCACTCGGCAACTCGGCGATCCTGGCCGGGGCCGGCCTGGGCTTCCTGCTGCCGGTCGGCCGCCGGCTCTGGCTGAAGTACCGCCACCGCCCGCTCCCGGTCGCCGGGGAGGAGCACGGTTCCACCGCCGACCTCTGGGTCTGGCTGCTCTCCTCGGTGGTCGCGGTCAGCGTCGGCTTCCACTTCTTCGGCCACTACTACCTCCAGCTGATCCCCCCGCTGGTGCTGCTCGGCACCGGCGCGGTGGCCACCTCGGCGGTCCGCTGGAAGCCCGTCCTGGTGTACACGACGGCCGCCGCCACCGTGTTCTGGGCGTTGGCGCTGGCCTGGCCGGGCGAGCGGCTCAACCAGACCACCGAGGTCGCCACCGCGGTCGCCGCGCAGACCACGCCGAAGGACACCGTGCTGGTCTGGGGCATGCACCCGGAGCTGTACTGGCTGGCCGACCGCAAGCCGGCCACCCGCTACCTCACGGCCGGGTTCCTGACCAACTACAGCGGCGGCAAGGACAGCAGCCCCAACGTCGGCGAGCAGTACAGCGTCAGCGACGCCTGGCAGACCTTCGACAAGGAGCTGCTCGCCAACGGCCTCCCGGAGGTCGTGGTGGACGACTCGGGCCTGGCGCCGTACCAGCCGACCCAGATCCCGCGGATCGAGAACCTGCTGGACACCCACTACGAGATGGTCGGCGTGTTCGCCGACACCGTGGTCTACCGCCTCAAGCGCTGAGGCCCGCCGGCCCGGCCTGTACCCCCGGCCTGTACCCCCGGCCCGGCCCGTACCCCCGGCCTGTACCCCCGGCCCGGTCCCGCCCGGCGCGGACGGCCGGCACCGGCTGCAGGGCCCGCCCGCGGACACGAAGGAGCCCCGGTGACCTCCACGGTCACCGGGGCTCCTCCGTCACTGCCTAGGCGGGCACGGAGGCCACACCCGGGGCGAGGAAGCGCTTGCCGTTCACCCGCTCCGAGACGCCCTCACGGTCCAGGTACGGGGTGATCCCGCCCAGGTGGAAGGGCCAGCCGGCACCGGTGATCATGCAGAGGTCGATGTCCTGCGCCTCGGCGACGACACCCTCCTCCAGCATCAGGCCGATCTCCTGCGCGACGGCCTCCAGGGAGCGGTTGAGCACCTGCTCCTCGGTCAGCACGGTGTCGCCGAACGCGAGCAGCTCCAGCACCTCGGGGTCGAGGACCTGCTTGCCGTCCACCCAGGTGTAGAAGCCGCGCTTGCCGGCCTTGACCACCTTGCCGAGGTTCTCCGAGACGGCGAACCGCTCCGGGAAGGCGCCGTGCAGGGTCTCCGAGACGTGCAGCGCGATGGCCGGGCCGACCAGCTCCAGCAGCATGATCGGGGACATCGGCAGGCCGAGCGGCTCGACGCCCTTCTCGACCGTGGCGATCGGGGTGCCCTCGTCGATGATGGTCTGGATCTCGCCCATGAAGCGGGTCAGGATCCGGTTCACCACGAACGCCGGGGCGTCCTTGCACAGCACCGCGGTCTTCTTCAGCTTCTTCGAGACGCCGAAGGCGGTGGCCAGCGCGGCGTCGTCGGTCTGCTCGCCGCGGACGATCTCCAGCAGCGGCAGGATCGCGACCGGGTTGAAGAAGTGGAAGCCGACGACCCGCTCGGGGTGCTTCAGCTTGGAGGCCATCTCGGTGACCGACAGGGAGGAGGTGTTGGTCGCCAGCACACAGGTCGGCGAGACCACGTTCTCCAGGTCGGCGAAGACGGTCTGCTTGACGCCCATCTCCTCGAACACGGCCTCGATCACGAAGTCCGCGTCGCCGAAGCCGGCCGCCTTGTCGAGCGAGCCGGTGACCAGGCCCTTGAGGCGGTTGGCCTTGTCGTTGCCGATCCGGCCCTTGGCGAGCAGCTTGTCGATCTCGGCGTGGACGTAGCCGACGCCCTTGTCGATGCGCTCCTGGTCGATGTCGGTGAGGACCACCGGCACCTCCAGGCGGCGGGCGAACAGCAGCGCCAGCTGCGAGGCCATCAGGCCGGCGCCGACGACGCCGACCTTGGTGACCGGGCGGGCCAGCGACTTGTCCGGGGCACCGAACGGGCGCTTGGCCCGGCGCTGCACCAGGTTGAAGGCGTAGATGCCGCTGCGCAGCTCGCCGCTCATGATGAGGTCGGCCAGGGCCGCGTCCTCGGCGTCGAAGCCGGCCTGGAGGTCCTGGTCCTTGACCTGCTGGATGATGTCCAGCGCCTTGTAGGCGGCCGGCGCGGCGCCGTGCACCTTGGCGTCGGCGACCAGGCGGCCCCAGGCGACGGCGTCGTCCCAGGCCTTGCCGCGGTCGATCTCCTCGCGCTCGACGACGACGTCGCCCTTGAGCACCTTGGCGGCCCAGAGCAGCGACTGCTCCAGGAAGTCGGCCGGCTCGAAGATCGCGTCGGCGATGCCGAGCTCGAAGACGTCCTTGCCCCTGAGCTGCTTGTTCTGGCTCATCGAGTTCTCGATGATGACCTTGATCGCCTTCGAGGGGCCGATCAGGTTCGGCAGGATGGAGCAGCCGCCCCAGCCGGGGACGAGGCCCAGGAAGACCTCGGGCAGCGAGAACGCCGGAACGCCCGCGCTGACGGTGCGGTAGGTGGCGTGCAGACCGACCTCGACGCCGCCGCCCATCGCCGCGCCGTTGTAGAAGGCGAAGGAGGGGACGGGCAGCGCGGCGATCCGCTTGAAGACGTCGTGACCGCCCTTGCCGATGGCGAGCGCGTCGGCGTGCTCCTTGAGGATCTCGACGCCCTTGAGGTCGGCGCCGACCGCGAAGATGAACGGCTTGCCGGTGATCGCGACACCGACGATCTTGCCCTCGGCGGCCTCGGCCTCGACCTGGTCCAGCGCGACGGACAGCTTCAGCAGCGAGCCCGGGCCGAAGGTGGTCGGCTTGGTGTGGTCGAAGCCGTTGTCCAGGGTGATCAGGGCCAGCTTGCCGGCCTGGAGCGGCAGGTCCAGGTGGCGCACGTGCGCGGTCGTGACGACCTCGCCCGGGAACAGGGTGGCGCCGTGCTGGAGCAGTTCAGTCGTGGTGCTCATGGTCACTTACCACCCTCGAAGTGGGGGTTCTCCCAGATGATGGTGCCGCCCATGCCGAAGCCGATGCACATCGTGGTGAGGCCGTAGCGGACGTCCGGGCGCTGCTCGAAGCGGCGGGCCAGCTGGTTCATCAGGCGCACGCCGGAGGAGGCCAGCGGGTGGCCGAAGGCGATCGCGCCGCCGAACGGGTTGACCCGCTCGTCGTCGTCCGCGATGCCGTAGTGGTCCAGGAAGGCCAGCACCTGGACGGCGAAGGCCTCGTTGACCTCGAAGGCCTGGATGTCGTCGATCGTCAGACCGGCCTTGGCGAGCGCCTTCTCGGTGGCCGGCACCGGGCCGATGCCCATGACCTCGGGCTCGACGCCCGCGAAGGCGTACGAGACCATGCGCATCTTGACCGGGAGGCCGAGCTCCTCGGCGACGTCCTCGGCGGCCAGCAGCGACGCGGTGGCGCCGTCGTTCAGGCCGGCCGAGTTGCCCGCGGTGATGTTGCCGTGCGGGCGGAACGGGGTCTTGAGGCCCGCCAGGTTCTCCATCGTGGTGCCCGGGCGCAGCGGCTCGTCCACGGTGGCCAGGCCCCAGCCGGTCTCGCCGACCTCGGGGTTGGTGTTGCGGATCGAGATCGGCACCAGGTCCGGCTGGATGTCGCCGTTGGCGTACGCCTTGGCGGCCTTTTCCTGCGAGCGCACGGCGTAGGCGTCGCAGCGCTCCTTGGTGATGTGCGGGAACCGGTCGTGCAGGTTCTCCGCGGTCATGCCCATGAACAGGGCGGACTCGTCGACGAGCTTCTCGGAGACGAAGCGCGGGTTCGGGTCGACGCCCTCACCCATCGGGTGGCGGCCCATGTGCTCGACGCCGCCGGCCACGGCGATGTCGTACGCGCCGAAGGCGATGCCGCCGGCGGTCGCGGTGACGGCGGTCAGCGCGCCGGCGCACATGCGGTCGATCGAGTAGCCCGGGACGGACTTCGGCAGCCCGGCCAGCAGGGCGGCGGTGCGGCCGATCGTCAGACCCTGGTCGCCGATCTGCGTGGTGGCCGCGACGGCGACCTCGTCGATCCGCTCGACGGGCAGGTTGGGGTTACGGCGCACGAGTTCCCGGATGCACTTGACGACGAGGTCGTCGGCGCGCGTCTCGTGGTAGATGCCCTTCGGGCCGGCCTTGCCGAACGGGGTGCGGACGCCATCGACGAAGACGACGTCCCTCGCGGTACGAGGCACGGGGGCTCTCCTCCCAGGGACCAACAGATTGAGGTGGGCAGGCTGCCGCCGTCCGTCGCAGAGAGGACGTGAGCGGCGCCGCTTCCCCGCCATGCTACCCGCCGGTAACCAACCTGCCCAGGCCCGGCGGCCCGATCACCGCGTGTGTCCCGCGACACGTCCTCCGTCCGGGTGCGACGAAGGGGACGCCGTCGTCGGACGGCGTCCCCTTTCGTGTCCTGCCTCCCGGTCTCCCGGGGGCACCGCGTCAGTCCTGCTCCACCGCGGCCTCGGCGAAGGCGGCGGCGACCACCGGGGCGACCAGGTCGACCTGCCACTGCCGGGCACCGAGCCGGCGCAGCGCGGCGGCCACATTGGCGGTGCTCGCCTCGGCCGGCGGCTCCCAGGAGACCCGGCGGACGAGGTCCGGGGTGATCAGGTTCTCGGCCGGCAGGTTCCGCGCCTCCGCCAGCTCGCTCACCGCGGCCCGCGCCCCGGAGAGCCGGGCGGCCGCGACCGGGTCCTTCTCGGCCCAGGCGCGCGGCGGCGGCGGTCCGTCGTGCGGCGCGGAGGCCGGCGGCAGCTGGTTCTCCGGGACCTCCCGGCCGCGCTGCACGGCCGCCAGCCACTGCTCCAGCTGGCGGCGGTGGACGCGCGGCCCGAAGCCCTGGACGGCCTGCAGGGCGGCGGCGTTGAGCGGCATGGCCAGCGCGGCGTTGACGATCGCGGCGTCCGGGAGCACCCGGCCCGGCGAGACGTCCCGCTCCTGCGCCAGCCGGTCCCGGGTGAGCCAGAGTTCGCGCACCACGGCGAGCTGGCGGCGACGGCGGACCTTGTGCAGCTGCGAGGTGCGGCGCCAGGGGTCGGTGCGCGGCGCCGGGCGGGGCGCGGCGGCGATCGCGGCGAACTCCTCCAGCGCCCAGCCGAGCTTGCCCTGGGCGTCCAGCTCCTGTTCGAGTGCGTCGCGCAGCTCGACCAGCACCTCGACGTCCAGGGCGGCGTAGCGCAGCCACGGCTCGGGCAGCGGACGGGTGGACCAGTCGACCGCCGAGTGCTCCTTGGCCAGGCTCAGTCCGAGCACGCCCTCGGTCATCGGCCCGAGGCCGACCCGGGCGAAGCCGGCGATCCGGCCGGCCAGCTCGGTGTCGAAGAGGCGCTGGGGGCGCATGCCGACCTCGGCCAGGCAGGGCAGGTCCTGGGTGGCCGCGTGGACCACCCATTCGGTGTCCGCGAGGGCCGCGCCCAGCCCGCTGAGGTCGGGGCAGGCGATCGGGTCGATCAGCGCGGTACCCGCGCCCGCGCGGCGCAGCTGGATGAGGTACGCCCGCTGGCCGTAGCGGTAGCCGGAGGCCCGCTCGGCATCGACGGCGACCGGCCCGGTACCCGCGGCGAAGGCGGCGACGACGGCGGCCAGCGCCCGCTCGTCCGCCACGACTGGCGGGATCCCCTCCTTCGGTTCGAGGAGCGGGACCGGGGCTGCTTCTTCTGGGATGGCTGCTACGGCGTCGGTCACTCACCAAGGGTACGACGGACCTCGCTACCGGGAGTGTTGTCGGACTGGTCAGACCGGGTCGGTGAATATGACAGCGCCGTCACCCGGCCGCCTCCCGGGGGCCGTGCGGCTCGGGCGGTGACGGCCCGCTCACCGTGACGACTGTCCGCAAGCCGCTGCGGCGGCCCAGGAGGAACGTTCCTCCTGGGCCGCCGCAGCGGTCCCACGACGGGTCAGTGAATGATGCCGGTGCGCAGCGCGACCGCGACCATGCCGGCCCGGTCGCCGGTGCCCAGCTTGCGGGCGATGCGGGCGAGGTGGCTCTTCACGGTGAGCGCGGAGAGGCCCATCGCGACGCCGATCGCCTTGTTGGACTGGCCCTCGGCGACCAGGCGCAGGACCTCGACCTCGCGGCCGGAGAGCTCCCGGTACGCGGCCTGCTGCGCGCCCGGTGCTCCCGGGGCCCCGGGAGCACCCGGAGCACCGGCCGCACCCGGCACGCCCGGCATGCCGGGGCGGCGCATCCGGCCGGCCAGGCCGCCGGCACCGATCGGCAGGCCGGGGCGGCCGGGCATGGCGACGTTGGTCCGGGTTCCGGTGACCACGTAGCCCTTGACGCCGCCGGCCAGCGCGCTGCGGACCGCGCCGATGTCGTCGGCGGCCGAGAGCGCCAGGCCGTTGGGCCAGCCCGCGGCGCGGGTCTCGGCCAGGATGGTCAGCCCGGAGCCGTCCGGGAGGTGGACGTCGGCGACACAGATGTCGCGCGGGGTGGAGACCCGGGGGCGGGCCTCGGCGATCGAGGACACCTCGATCACGTCGCGGACGCCGAGCGCCCAGAGGTGCCGGGTGACGGTGTTTCGGACGCGGGGATCGGCGATGACCACCATGGCGGTGGGCTTGGTCGGGCGGTAGGCGACCACGTTTGCGGGGTGCTCAAGAAGGACCGACACCAGGCCTCCTGCGGGGAGTGGCGGACGGAACCCCGATGGGGGCGGTCGGAGTGTTCCGCGTTCGGAAAGGGTCACAGTCTGCTTCGGCAGCAACCGTGCCCGGCTTTAGCGAAAGATCACGATCTAGTGAGTAACAATACGGACAAATCGCGCAGGTGACTGATGCGACATGCCTCGGATTCGCACAAAAATCGATCAGATTCATCGCAGATCGGTCGGTTTTGACCGGGTAATTGACGCAGAGCGGGTCCGAAGTCACACTCCGTCAGCCCTGGGGGTGGCGTCGGACGTGCCGGGGCCGACCGGCCCGGACGCCACTCGTCAGTGCGAACGCGGGCGCCGGCGGGCGGGCATCGGGACCACCCCGCCGAGTGACGGGACGTCGGGCGCCTGCTGCTGCGCCGGGGCGGCCGGCGGCAGGCCGGCGCTGATGCAGAGCAGGTCCCCCCAGGCCGCGAGGTGCCGCTCGAAGCGGCCGTCGGCGGGCGTCCAGGAGGCCCGGATCTCGATCTCGGTGGACGACGGGCGGTCCGCCAGCGCGCCGAAGTACTGCGAGGCGCACCTGGTCACCGTCCCGGACGGTTCCGCGTACCCGGCGCCGTGCGCCTGCAGCGCGTCCAGCAGCCAGGCCCAGCCGACCTCGGAGAGCATCGGGTCGCCGGCCATCTCCGGCTCCAGCTCCGCCCGGGTCATGGTCACCACGCGGAAGTCGCCGTTCCAGGCTTCCTGCCCGGCCGGGTCGTACAGCAGCACCAGCCGGCCGTCGGCCAGCTCCTCGCCGTCCACCTCCACCGAGGCGGTCAGCGCGAAGGCGTGCGGGGCGAGCCGGCGCGGCGCCGGGGCGGAGGAGAGTTCGAGCTCGGGGCGCAGCCGCGCCCCCGTCAGAGCCTCGACCGCGGCCCGGAACTCGCTCGGCGCCGCCTCCCGATTCGTTCCGCCACCTGTTCCGCCACCCTGTGCGGGGTGCCCGCCGACCGCTGCCATGACCCGAAGACTAGGTCGAAAACCCGGGTAATCGCCGTAACTTCCGCCTGTGCGGCGTGCCGGGACCGGCAAACCGGGCAGATCTTGGAGGAACCGACGAGCCTGCCCGGGGAGTCCGGTCCGGAGCGCGTGCGAAGATTTGAACCGTGAGCGAGACAACGGCAGACACCGCGGCAGCCCCCCAGGCCGGCGCCGCCCCCGGTCAGCAGTCCCCCGCGCGCCGCGGCGCCGCGCACGACTCCGCGTTCCTGCGGGCGTGCCGGCACGAGCCGGTGCCGCACACCCCGGTGTGGTTCATGCGCCAGGCGGGCCGCTCGCTGCCCGAGTACCTGAAGGTCCGCGAGGGCATCCCCATGCTGGAGTCCTGCATGCGGCCCGAGCTGGTCAAGGAGATCACCCTCCAGCCGGTGCGCCGGCACAAGGTGGACGCGGCGATCTTCTTCAGCGACATCGTGGTGCCGCTCAAGGCCATCGGCATCGACGTCGACATCAAGCCCGGCATCGGTCCCGTGATCGCCGACCCGATCCGCACCGCCGAGGACCTCCAGCGGCTCCGCCCGCTGGAGCCCGACGACGTCCCCTACATCACCGAGGCGGTCGGCCTGCTCGTCGACGAGCTCGGCTCCACCCCGCTGATCGGCTTCGCCGGCGCCCCCTACACGCTCGCCAGCTACCTGGTCGAGGGCGGCCCGTCCAAGAACCACGAGAACACCAAGGCCATGATGTACGGGCAGCCCGAGCTGTGGGCCGCCCTGGTCGACCGGCTCGCCGACATCACCTCGGCCTTCCTCAAGGTGCAGATCGAGGCCGGCGCCTCCGCCGTCCAGCTCTTCGACTCCTGGGTCGGCTCGCTCGCCCCGGACGACTACCGCCGCTCCGTGATGCCGGCCAGCACCAAGGTGTTCGACGCCGTCGCCGGCTACGGCGTGCCGCGGATCCACTTCGGCGTCGGCACCGGCGAGCTGCTCGGCCTGATGGGCCAGGCCGGCGCGGACATCGTCGGCGTCGACTGGCGGGTGCCGCTGAACGTCGCCGCCGAGCGGGTCGGCCCGGGCAAGGGGCTCCAGGGCAACCTCGACCCGGCCGTGCTCTTCGCGCCCACCAAGGCCGTCGAGACCAAGGCCCGCGAGGTGCTGCACGCCGCCCAGGCGCTCGGCACCAGCGGCCACATCTTCAACCTCGGCCACGGCGTGCTGCCCAGCATGGACCCGGACGCGCTCAGCCGGCTGGTCGCGTTCGTCCACGAGGCCAGCGCGCGCTGACGCCGCCCGTGACGTCCGCCGCCCGCCACGGGCGGCGGACGTCACGGCCACGGGCCGCACGCCGGCGGGCCCCTTCCACGGACGGGGCCCGCCGCTTCGCCGTCCGGCCGCTCAGTCCTCCTGCGGCTCCCGCTCCTCCTCCGGCTCCGGCCGGTGCGGCAGGTGGGCCGGCAGCGGCGGCACCACGGGGGCCGGCCCGGGCGACCGGCGCCGGCGGACCAGCCAGAACGCCAGCGCGGCCGGGCCCAGCACCAGCAGGAACGGCGTCGCCGCGGCGACCGCCACGGCGACCGCCCGGACGATCGCGACCAGCACGCCCCAGCCGCCGCCCAGCGCCGAGCCGACCGACGCCCAGAACCCCTCGTCCTTCCCCTTGTCCGGCGCCCCGGGCCGGACGGGCCCGGCCTCGCGGCGCACGTCGAGCGTGACGGTGGAGAGGGACGTCCGGGCCGACAGCTCCTTCAGCTGCTTCTGCAGCGACTCCAGGTCCGCCTCGCGGCGGCTCAGCTCGCCCTCCAGACTGGTGATCTCGCCCAGCGTCTTCGCCTGCGCCATCAGCGCCCGCACCCGGTCCACGCTCGCCTGCTGGGTCTGCACCCGGCTCGACACGTCCGCCACCTGCTGGGTCACGTCGTCCGCCTGGCTCCTGCGCGACAGCACCTCGCCGAGCGCGGAGAGCTGGTCCAGGGTCTGCTGGAAGGCCGCGGACGGCACCTTGACGGTGATCTGGCCGCTCTGCCCGGCGGCGTCCCCGCCCCCGCCGCTCACCGTCTCGCCGCTGACGTAGCCGCCGGCGGAGGCCGCCAGCTCGCGTGCCTTCGCGAGCGCCGCGGCGACGTCCTTCGTCCGCACCGACAGCTGCGCCGTGTACGCGATCAGCCGGGTGTCGGCGACCGTCACGGTGCCCGGCTGCCCCGCCCCGCCGGTGGCCGGCGCCCCCGGCTTCGCGGCGGCCGAAGGCGGTGCGGGTGCGGCCCCGCCCACCGCGGGTGCCCCCGCCGCCGGGGCTGCCGCGTCCTGCTTGGCCACCGCCGCCGCACTGTCCTCGCCCCGCCCGGAGCCGGCGCCGCACCCCCCGGCCAACACCGCGGCCGCGAGCACCGCGGCCGCCACCCCCGCTCCGTACCCCGCCCCGCGCCGTCCTCGCACCACGGTCGAGCCCTCCCCAAGTCCCTTGTCCGGCGCCCCGATCCGGGCGTCCGGACCATTGGACGGAGAAGACGGCCGGCCGGACCCGCCCAGGAGATCGCAAGTCGGTCACGGCTCGGCGGCGGCCCGGACAAGGCGCTACCCGGCCTGCCCCGCCGTCACCACGACACCCGCCCGGCGCAGCAGCGCCGCCGTCACCCCGTCGCCGGCCCGCAGCGTCCTGTCGAAGCTCCCGTCGTAGACCTGCCCGCACCCGCACGACGGACTGCGCGCCATCAGCAACGCCCGCCGCGCCCCGGCCGCCTCGGCGGCGGCCAACGCCTGCCGCGCCCCGTCCAGGAACGCCTCCGTGCAGTCCGCCCCCGTCGCGTCCACCACCCGGGCCCGCCCGTCCAGCACGTCCGCGCCGTCGCCGCCGACGATCTCCGCCGCGGGCCGCGGCGTCGCCAGCCCGCCGGCCACCTCCGGACAGACCACCACGGCCCGCCCGTCCTCGACCAGCCCGACCGCCGCCTCCGACGTCTTCGCCCGCCCGTCGTACCGGCACGGCACCCCGGCCAGGCACGCGCTCACCAGGACGGGCTCCGCCCCGTCGAGCTGCCGTCGCCGCACCCGGACCTCGGGCCCGCAGCCGCGCTCGGGCAGGACGGCGACGGTGACCACCTCGTCGTCGTCGCCGACGGTGGGGGAGCCGAGGACCCGGCAGGGGACGCCGATCGCCGCCGGGTACGGGAACCCGGCGTCGAACAGTTCCTCGGACAGGGAGCCGGTCCCGAACATCACGATCTTGTCGACCACCGACCACTGCCGCCCGTCCACGTCCGTGAACCGGACCTCCACGACGTACGGCCAGTCGCCGTCGTCAACGCAGCGGACCGCCTCACCCTGCAGATACATCCGAACCCCTTCGCCGGTCGCCCCCGACGCTACCTTGGGCCCATGAGCGAGCTGCCGGACTGGATGTACCCGCCCCGGGACGAGGGGTGGATCGCCGAGGACCTCGACCACCTGCCGCAGGCGCCGCGGCACACCGAACTGATCGACGGAGCACTGGTCTTCAGGCTGTCCCCGCAGCGTTGGTGGCACGGTGAGCTCGTCACCGACCTGGTCGTCGCGCTGCGGGCCCAGGTCCCGCCGGGCAGTCGCGCGGGGCGCGAGATGACGATCAAGCTGGACCGGCGGAACCGGCCGGAGCCCGACGTTCTGGTCTCGACCGCCGACTACGACCCCGACCGCACCTGGTACGCGGCCGGGGACGTGGCGCTCGTCGTCGAGGTGGTCTCCCCGGAGTCCGCGCACCGCGACCGCACCGTCAAGGTGCGCAAGTACGCCGAGGCCGGCATCCCGCACTACTGGGTGATCGAGGACGAGGACGGACGGCCGGTCGTGCACGCCTACGAGCTCGACACCGCCACCTCCTCCTACGCCCCCGCCGGGATCTTCCGGGGGCGGCTGGAGCGGCCCGTGCCGTTCCCCGTGGACATCGACCTCGACGCGCTCGTGCCGGCGGCGAAGCGCCCGGAGCGGGCGGACTGAGGCGAGGATGTAAGGACCTGCGAGACTGCGGACATGGCGCAAGCACAGGTCGTGGTGATCGGTGGCGGTATCGCAGGGCTGGCCGCGGCCGCGTTTCTCAGTGGGGCGGCAGGCGGGCCCGCGCGGGCCCGGGTGACGCTGTTGGAGGCGTCGGAGCGGCTCGGCGGGAAGCTGTCGGGCGGCGAGGTCGGCGGGGTCCGGGTGGATCTCGGGGCCGAGTCGATGCTGGCCCGGCGACCGGAGGCGGTCGAGCTGGCGCGGGCGGTCGGGCTGGGCGCGGAGCTGGAGCCGCCGACCACCGCCAAGGCCGCGATCTGGACGCGCGGCGCGTTGCGGCCGCTGCCCGGCGGGCAGGTGATGGGCGTCCCGGGTGACCTGGAGGCGCTCGCGAAGTCCGGGGTGCTGACCGCCGAGGGGCTGGAACGGGCCCGGCACGAGGGCTCCGGCGAGGGCGTCGCGGACGACGTCGCGATCGGGCGCTACGTCGCCGACCGGCTGGGCCGCGAGGTGGTCGACCGGCTGGTCGAGCCGCTGCTGGGCGGCGTCTACGCCGGGCACGCGGACGAGATCTCGCTGCGCGCCGCCGTGCCGCAGCTGCTGGCGATCGCCCGTGGCGGCGGCTCGCTGGTCGAGGGCGTGCACGAGCTGGCCACCCGGCCGCAGACCGTCTCGACCCCCGTCTTCCAGGGCCTGCGCGGCGGTATCGGCACCCTGCCCGGGGCGGTTGCCGCGGCCTGCGCCGACGCCGGCGTCGAGCTGCGCACCCGGACCGCCGTGGAGGAGCTGCGGCGCACCGCGGACGGCTGGCGGGTGGTGACCGGCGACGGCGCGACGCTGCACGCGGACGCCGTGGTGCTGGCCGTGCCCGCGCCCGCCGCCGCCCGGCTGCTGCGCACCGACGTGCCGGGGGCGGCCGCCGAGCTGGACGGCGTCGAGTACGCGGGGATGGCGCTGGTCACCCTGGCGTTCCGGCGGGCCGACCTGCCGGAGCCGCCGGCCGGCAGCGGGTTCCTGGTGCCGCCGGTGGACGGCCGCCGGATCAAGGCGTCCACCTTCTCCTCCAACAAGTGGGGCTGGCTGGAGCGTTCGGCCCCGGACACCTTCCTGCTGCGGACCTCGCTGGGCCGGCTGCACGAGGAGCAGGCGCTGGACCTGTCGGACGAGGAGCTGGTGGCGCAGTCGCTGGCCGACCTGGGCGAGGCGATCGGCCTGACCGCCCGGCCGTACGACACCGCCGTCACCCGCTGGCGGGCCGGCCTGCCGCAGTACCCGGTCGGCCACCTCGACCGGGTGGCGCGGATCCGGGCGGCGGCCGGCCGGGTGGGCGGGCTGGCGCTCTGCGGGGCCGCGTACGACGGGGTGGGCATCCCGGCGTGCATCGCGAGCGCGCGGACGGCCGTCGACGCGCTCGACAAAGTGTTGACCCCGCTGACCGGGGAGAACGTCACGGAGAGGACAATGGGCGCATGACTGAGACCGTTGAGCAGCAGCCGGAGCAGCAGCCCGAGAAGAAGAAGGCGCGCGACCTGAACCAGGTCATCCGCTACACCATGTGGTCGGTGTTCAAGCTCAAGGGCGCGCTGCCCGAGGACCGCACCGCGCTGGCCGCCGAGGTGGACGAGCTGTTCGACCAGCTCGCCGCGAAGGACGTCACGGTGCGCGGCACCTACGACGTGTCCGGTCTGCGGGCGGACGCCGACATCCTGGTCTGGTGGCACGCGGCGGACTCGGACGACCTCCAGGAGGCGTACAACCGCTTCCGCCGCACCGGCCTGGGCCGTGAGCTGGAGCCGGTCTGGTCGAACATGGCGCTGCACCGCCCGGCCGAGTTCAACAAGTCGCACATCCCGGCGTTCCTCGCCGACGAGCGCCCGCGCGACTACGTCTGCGTCTACCCGTTCGTCCGCTCCTACGAGTGGTACCTGCTGCCGGACGCCGAGCGGCGCGCGATGCTCGCCGAGCACGGCCAGATGGCGCGCGGCTACCCCGACGTGCGGGCCAACACGGTGGCCTCGTTCGCGCTCGGCGACTACGAGTGGCTGCTCGCCTTCGAGGCGGACGAGCTGCACCGGATCGTCGACCTGATGCGCGACCTGCGCCCGTCCCGCGCCCGGCTGCACGTCCGCGAGGAGGTGCCGTTCTTCACCGGCCGCCGCAAGCCGGTGAGCGAGCTGCTGGCCGGCCTGGTCTGAGCCCGGCCGAACGAGGGCCGGTTCCCCCGGGAAGGGGGAGCCGGCCCTCGGCGTGTCCGGTGACCCCCGGCGGTGCCGACGACGAAGCCCTCCAGGCGGTCGGCGCCCGGCAGCGAGCGGTGCAGCCGGACCAGCCCGCCGTCCCGTACGGCCAGGTCGAGGGCGGGGACGGGCGAGGCGGGGCCCGGGGTTCGCCTCATGCCGCGAGTCTGCCGGGGGAGGCCGGGCGGCGCACCGGGTTTCCGGTCAGTGCCGGTGGCGCAGGGCCGCGCGCAGGCGCGGGTCCGGGACGGCGGCGGGGCCGATCATGGCGACGGCGGTGAGCAGTTCGCGCTCGTCGTCGTCGCCGAGGCCGTGCTGGCGGGGCGGGCGGACCTCGCGCAGGACCTCCTGGCCGATGGGGGAGGCCCAGCGGGTGTACGGGTAGACGTCGACCCGGGCCATCAGCAGGGTGCCCGCGGTGAGGACCAGCGGCAGCGAGAACCAGGCGAGCGGCGCCAGCGCGTCACCGTCCGAGAGGCCGCCGACGGCCACGGCGCCGGCCATCAGGACCAGCGAGAGCAGCAGCGCCTGCCGGACCTGCCGGATCACCAGGACGGTGCTCTGCTGGACCGGTGCCGGGGTGGCCAGGCCGGCCAGGGCGAGCCGGCCCCCGATCTCCAGCACGGTCGGGTGGGCGGCCATCGCCCGGCGCAGGTCGTCGGTGCGGCACTGCCCGTCCGGGCCGACGGTGGCGATGACGGCCCGCTCCAGCCGGCTGCGGCCCTTCGGATCGACCACGGTGGTCCAGCCGGTGTGGGCGAGGTGCAGCCGGCCCCGGGAGGCCATCAGGACGAGTGCCAGTTCGACCACCCGGTCCGGTCCGCCCGCCAGGTAGGCCGTCTCGTACAGGCCGATCCCGACCGCCTCGGGCGGCCGGGGGCCCTCCTGGTCGGCGAGCGCGTCGGCGGTGGCGGCCATCCGGACCAGCCGGATGCAGGAGAGCACCGCGGCGGCGCAGGCCGGGATCAGGAAGAGCAACCACATGGGCTTGTTGTAGACCCGCCTTCGCTCCGGGCGGAACGGATTCCCGGACCGCGATACCGAACTGTGACTCGGGAGGCCGGTGGGAGTTCGAGGACGGACCCTACGAGCCGCAGGAGCTGCCGCCGCAGCTGGAACCGCAACTGGAGGAGGACGAGGAGCCGCAGCTGCTGGAGCTGGAGCCGCAACTTGACGAGGAGGACGAGCCGCAGCTGCTGGAGGAGGAACCGCAACCGCTGGAGGAGCCGCAGCCCGAACCGGAGGAGCCGGAGTCGGTCGAAGCACCGCACCAGGTGGCCGGGCTGGAGCAGGAGGAACCGGAGGAGGACGCCGAGGAGGAGGACACGCCGGCGGCGGCCCTGGCGGCGGCCTCCTCGGCCGCCGCGGCGGCGAGCATCGCCTCCTGGAGCTCCGCGTCCTCCAGCCCGGCCGCGGCCAGCCCGCCGAGCGCGATCGCGCCGAGCAGCGCGGCGCCGGTCGCCAGGGGCGCCACGGCGTCGGCCGGCGTCCACGGCTTGCCGGTGTCCATCAGGGCGAGCTGGCGGCGTCCGGCCGGCGTGATCCGGCCCTTGAGCGGCCAGGAGACGATCACTGACGCCAGTCCGACGATCAGCAGGACCGCCGGGATCCAGAGCGCCGGGCGGTCCGCTTCGCCGTTGTCCAGGACGTAGGCGAGGACGGTGCTCAGCACCACGACCAGCAGGGCCAGCCAGAGCGGTCGGCGCGCCACCTTGGCCCGGCGCAGCAGGACGGGGTTGCGCAGCAGCCCGCGGTGGGCGAGCCCGTCGCCCAGCTTCTGGACGGCGGCCGAGCGCATCACCGCGCGCCGCAGCGGGGCCAGCTCGCGCTGCCCGGCCGGGCCGAGGGCCTCGATGATCGCCTCCTCGACGGAGTCGTACGGCCGGCCGCCGGTCAGCGTGACCAGGCCGTCCCGGTTGACGACGAGCCGGCCCGACTGGTGCATCCGGACGAACGCGGTGTCGAAGACCCGGCCGGGCCCGCCGGAGAGGAAGGCGGTGTCGAGCAGCGGCAGCCCGCGCCCGGGCAGGCCCTTGGCCTGCGGGACCCTCTGGGCCGCCTGCTTGGTCTGCGGTGCGTAGAGCGCGGCGGCGACCAGCAGGACGGCTGGTACGAGGAAGTACGTGTTGTGCCACATGGGCGGATTCCCCCGGGTGGTGAATGAAGCGGAGATCGGGTCAGTGGTGCCGGCGGGCGGGCCGCAGGGCCCGGCGCAGGCGGGTGAGCGGGCCGGGCGACGTCTGCGGGGCGGGGCCGCGGAGCCACTGCCCCAGGGCCTGCCGCTGGTCCGGGCCGAGCCCCTCCCCGGGGCCGTAGGCCGAGGTGTTGCCCAGCGCCCATGCGGCGAAGGCGCGGGCGTCCGCGCGGTACCCGCCGGTCTGCGGGTGCCGGCGCGCGAAGGCGAGGAACAGCGGCCCGTACTGCGGCCCGAGCAGCCGGGGCAGCTCCGGGGCCACCTTGGCCGTGGTGTCCCTGCGCTTGTGGGCCAGTCCCAGTGCCTGGGCGTGGACCTGGGCCTCGTCGAAGCCCGGCGGGACCGGCCCGCCCGCCACCAGGGCGGCCAGCAGGGCCTCCTGGCGCTCGGCCAGCCGGGCGCGGGCGGCGGCGAGGTCGCCGTCCTCCGGTGTCGTCACGATCGCCGGGCCCCCTCCAGTACGCGCCGGACGGCGTCCAGTTCGGCGGCCAGCTCCCCGGGCGGCGGGAAGTTCGCGTCCCGCTCCAGCAGGACGCCGGGCGGTGCGACCCGCGCGCACAGCTCGGCCAGCACCTCCAGCACCGGCTCGGTGACGGGGTGCGCGTGCGTGTCGTGCCAGACGCCGTCGACCAGCCGCCCGCCCGCCACGTGGACGTAGGCGAGCGCCTCCAGCGGCAGGCGGTCCAGCTCGGCGGCCGGGTCCACGCCGAGGTTGACCCGGTTGGTGTGCAGGTTGGCGACGTCGATCAGCAGCCGGACACCGGTCCGCTCGACCAGCTCGGCGAGGAACTGCCCCTCGGTCAGCTCGTCGTCCGGCCAGGCCAGCTGGGCGGCGATGTTCTCCAGCGCCAGCGGCACCGGCAGCTGGTCCTGCGCGATCCGGACGTTCTCGGCGATCACCGCGAGCGCGTCGCGCGAGCGCGGTACCGGCAGCAGGTGCCCGGCCTCCAGGCCGCCGGCCCGGACGAACGCCAGGTGCTCGGTGACCAGCGGCGAGCCGAGCGCGCCGGCGGTCTCGGCGAGCCTGTCGAGGCGGGCCGGGTCGGGCCGGTCGGCGCCGCCCAGGCCGAGCGAGACGCCGTGCGGGACCACGGTGACGCCGCGCTCCCGCAGGATCCGCAGCGACTGCGGCAGGTGGCCGGCGCAGACGTTCTCCGCGACCACCTCGACCCAGTCCAGGCCCGGCTGGCGCTCGACCACGATGTCGATCTCGCTGCGCCAGCCGAGGCCGACGCCGAGCGTGCCGGCCTGCGCGGGGGTGGCCGTGGCGGGGGCCGGGGCGGCGGTGGCCCGGTCGGGTGCGGTGCCCTTCACGGGCGCTCTCAGGGCAGGGGAGGTCATCGGTGCGCCCCCTTCGGAGGGCTGGGTGGGAAGCCGTCGGCCGGCGCGGGCGTCGTCGCCAGGGCGGGACCGGGCTGTGTTGCTGAGGATGTCCCCGGACGCGGCGACTGCCAAGCCTCACCCGGTCATCTCAGAGCATTATTTGAGCTTGCCGGCCCGGTGACGAGCGACTCCAACCCCCTCCCGGCCACGGAACCGCAGGTGGGGGGGTAAATCGGAGGTGAACCGGGGCCGCGGCGGGCTACCGTGGCGCACCTATGACGACTCTGACGATCCGTGACTTCCGCCCGGCCGACGCCGGGGCCGTGGCCGCCGCCCACAGCGCGGGGCGCGAGCACCTGGTGCTCACCCCCGAGGTGGTCGTCTGGATGGACGCCAACCTCCCGGCCGGGCGGCACCACCGCACCCTGGTGGCCGAGCTCGACGGCCGGGTGGTCGGCGCGCTGCGCTGCGGCCTGGTCACCGGCACGACGACCAGGGGCGTCGGCTACGCCAACGGCAGCGTCCTGCCGGCGTACCGGCGGCGGGGTGCGTTCACGGCGCTGCTGGCCGAGGCCGAGGCGTACCTGGCCGGGCACGGCGTCGTCGAGCTGCACAGCTGGGTGGACGAGGAGCCGGGCGCGCTGGAGTTCGCGGCGAACCGGGGCTTCATCGCCGGCCGGACGGCCCACTTCGCCCGCCGCGACCTGTCGCTGCCGCTCCCGGCCGCCCCCGCACTGCCGGCCGGTGTCGAGCTGCGCCCCGCGAGCGAGTGGGTGGAGGACCCGTACCCGATCTTCGTCGTCGAGGCGGACGCGATCCGCGACGAGCCGGGCGAGGTCGCGATGGACGCCGCCGACTACGAGGAGTTCCTCCACGGCGACTGGGCCCGGCCGGACCTCGACCGCGAGCTGACGACGGTCGCCGTCCTGGACGGCGAGCCGGTCGCGTTCAGCGCGGTGCAGACGGACGGCGCGGACCGCTACTGGTCGGCGTTCTCGGCCTGCCGGCGGGACTTCCGGGGGCGGGGCCTGACCAAGCTCGCCAAGCTGGAGTCGCTGCGCCGGGCGCAGGTGGCGGGCTACCGGCGGGCGTACACCAGCAACGACGCGACCAACGCGCCGATGCTCGCCATCAACGAGTGGCTCGGGTACGAGCGCTGCGCGAGCGAGCGGAAGTTCGTCAAGCGGCTGGACGGCTGACGGGCGGGCCGGGGGAGGCCCGCCCCGCCGGCCGTCCAGGCGCGGGGCGGGGGGCTTCACTCGAAGGGGTGAAGTGGGCGCATTGCCGACGCCGGGCGCCGGGTGGACGGCGATGCCGGGAGTTCCCGGTGTTCTACGGGGCATCACCTCTCGGCAGACAGTTCGTGCCCGAGTCTTCCGCGCGGGGGATGCTATGGAGATCCTGCTTCAGGTCCTGGTCGGGTTCGTTCCGGCGGTCATCGGTTTTCTCGCCGCCCGCTCGCTCGCCCGCGCCCGGCTCTTTCTGCAGTACGGCTTCCTCCGTGCGCTGCTCGCGCCGTACAGCCGGGTGCAGATCGTCACCCCCGGCATCGAGGTGGCGGAGTTCGCCTTCGCCAAGGACGGCCGCCGGCTGACCAGCCGGGGCCCGAGGAACGTCCTCTTCATGCCGATGGCCGAGGCGCGGGCGATAGCCCAGCTCATCGACCTGCTGCGGAAGGTCAACCGGAAGGCGACGATAGAGCTGGTCGCGGCCGGCTCGCAGGACCCGAGGATGCCGACCTTCTCGATCGGCGGCCCGAGCGTCAACCGGTACTCGGCGAGCGTGCTCGGCGCGGCGTTCCCGGACTTCTGCATCGAGTACCCAGAGGCGGCCCGCGCCCGGTGGGGCGGGATGACCTTCGAGGCGCAGTACAACGCGGCGGACGAACTGATCCGGGACCACGGCTTCGTCTTCGTGACCCGTACCTCCCGGCAGGCGCCCTGCATCGTGGTCTGCGGGGTCTTCGCCTTCGGTTCGGCGATGGCGGTGGAGGCGCTGGCGGCCACCGGCCGGAAGTCGCCGCTGGCGGCGCTGTTCCGCAGCGGGGAGAAAGGATTCGCCGCCGTCGAGGGCCGGGTCATCGGTCTCGACACGGTGGACGTCACGGTGGAGGTCTGCCGGATCCTGCCCGCCGTCTGAGCCGCGGGCGGGAACCGGGTGCCGTCCGCCGTGGATCCGCGTGCCGGGCGCCGTGGATCCGCCGCTTCGGGTCCGCCCGGGAACGGGAAGTCGGCTGGTCCGACCTCCCGCGTTCACCGGTCCGTCCGTCCCCGTGCATTGAGACGAAATGGGCCGGACCGTGCCGGTGCGAAGTAGGACAGGTCAGGATGGTCCGGGACAGGAAATGGCTTGAATCACAAGTCTTTTGCTCCCATACCTGTCACATCATCGGCATAATCGCGCATATGACGATCAGCCGTGCGAACGTGAGCGCGATAGCCGAGGACCTGTACGTGTGGCTTCCGCCCAAGCGCGGCTGGGGGCTGGCCAACTGCGGACTGCTGGCCTCGCCGGGGACCGCGCTCTGGATCGACACGCCCTACGACCCCTCCCTCGCCGCCGAGTTCCTCGCCGAGAGCCGGCAGCGGCTGGCCGACGGCGTCACCGTCGACCGGATCGTCGTCACCCACGCCAACGGCGACCACCTCTGGGGCGCGGGCGTGCTCCCGGACGCCGAGGTGATCGCCACCCGCGAGGCGCTCGGCCACATCCACTGGGAGCCGAGCCCGAAGCAGCAGCACGCGCTCGTCACGGGCAGCGACCCGGCCTCGCTGCTCGGCGGCTACCTCCAGCGCCACTTCGGCCAGTTCGACTGGTCCGAGACCGAGCCCGTCCACCCGCAGACCGTCTTCAGCGGCGAGCTGGAGCTCCGGGTGGGGGAGTACCCCGTCCAGATCACCGCACTGCCGTCCGCGCACACCGGCGGCGACCTGATCGTCCACCTGCCGCACCAGCGCGCGGTGTTCACCGGCGACGTGATCTTCGGCTCGACACCCGAGCAGCCCGGCGACCACCCCTCGCACTGGGCCGGCCCGCTGGAGAACGTCATCGGCGCCTGCGAGCAGGCCCTGGCCACCGGTGCCGAGATCTTCGTCCCCGGCCACGGCCCGGTGCTGGACCGCTCCGGAGTCCGGGACCACATCGCCTACCTCGGCTACGTCCGCGAGCGCGCGCACGCCCTGCACGAGGCCGGGATACCGGCGCTGGACGCCGCCCGGCGGATCATCGCCGAGCAGCGCCACCCCGAACTCGGCCTGCCCGAGCGGCTGGTGCTCACCGTCGCCGCCGAGTACCGGCACCTGGACGGCAGCGAGGTGCCGAACGTGCTGGAGGCCATGAGCCAGGTCGCCCTGGTGGCCAGGGAGCTGGACGAGGACGCCGGCCGCCCGTCGCGGCCCCGGTCCGGGCAGGACGCCCCCGCGTCGGCCTGACCCGGCGCCCGCGCCCGCTCCGGCGCACCCCCACCCCCTTCGATCGAGGACGTCCGAGGTTCGATGATGCAGACCGCGCTGCTCGCCCTGGCAGTGCTCGCAGCCGCCGCGCTCGCGGCGGCCGGTGTCCTGGCCCGCTTACGGACCCGCGCACTCGTCCGGGCCGTCGCCGCCGAGACGGCCGCCGCCCACGGCGAGGAACGGGCCCGCGCCGCCGACGGCCGGCTGGCCCGGGGCGAGCAGCAGCTCCGCGAGGCGCAGGCGGTCACCCGCCGGGCCACCGAGGAGGCGCAGCGCACCGAGACCCGGGCGCTGGCCGCGGAGGGCAGGGCCCGCGAGGCCGCCCAACGCACCGCCGAGGCGGAGCACCGTGCGGCCGAGGCCGAGCTGCTCGCCCGCGCGGCCGAGGACCGCACCGCCGAGGCCGTCCGCCGGACCGCCGAGGCCGACGATCGGGCCCGCGCCCTGCTGGCCGAGATCGGCCACCTCGCCGCCGAGCGGGTGAGTGCCGCCTCACTGCGGCTTCTCCACCCCAGCGCTCCCGCCGACGGCCCGCTGGACCCGCAGGCCGTCGGCCCCGAGGCCGTGCGGCTGCTCCAGGCCGTCCTGGACGCCGCCACCACCGCCGTCACCGACGAGCGCGAACGGGTCGACGCCGCCGCCCGCGCCGCGATGCGCGGCGCCACTTCCAAGATCCAGACGCTGCTCTACCAGATCCAGAGCCTGGTCCAGCAGCTCCAGCACGACAACGACGACCCCCGGCTGCTGGAACTCGACTTCCGCAACGAGGTCGCGCTGCGCCGGATCCAGACCATCGCGGTGCTCTGCGAGGCCTGGCCCGGGCTGGCCCGGACCGACTCGCCGCTGGCCGAGGTGGTGCTCGGCGCGCTCTCCCGGGTGCCCGGCTACGCCCGGATCAAGGTGGCCAACCACCTGCGGGAGAACCGGCTGGCCGTGGTGGCCCGGGCGGCGGAGCCGCTCGCCATCACCATCGCCGAGCTGCTCGCCAACGCCACCGCGTACTCGCACCCGGAGACCGACATCCCGGTCACCGTCCAGCAGGGCGGCCGTGGCGCGCTGGTGATCATCGACGACAGCGGCATCGGCATGGAGGAGGACCAGCTGGGCCGTGCCCGCCGGCTGCTGGCCGGTCCGCCCGAGGTGCTGCTCACCGAGCTGGGCAACCCTGCGAAGACCGGCTTCGCGGTGGCCGGCAAACTGGCCCGGCAGTACGGCTTCGCCTGCCACATCGAGATCTCGCCCTACGGCGGCATGCGGACCATCGTGCGGATCCCGGCCGGGCTGCTGACCGTGGTGGACGCGGAGCAGCCGCTCTCGGTGCTCACCCCGCTGCCGCTGCGCGCCGGGGCGGGTCCGGCGCCCGCGCCGACCGTGCAGGTGGTGCCGGCGCCGTACGACGAGTCCGATGACCAGAACGGGTACGACGGGCCGGACGGGCACCACCTGCCGACCCGGCACGCCGCGCCGGCCATGCACGTCGTGCCGCCGGTGCACGAGGTGACGCCGGGGCCCGCCGCGCCGTCCGACGGCAGCGGCCTGCCCACCAGGCGCAGGCGCCAGCCGCTCGCCCAGCAGCCGGCCGTCGGCGCCGCCCGGGCCACCACCGCCCGGGGCACCGGGGGCGCCTCGACGGGTGTCCCGACGGGTGCGCCGGACGACACGCTCACCGGCCCGGCCGGGCGGACCCCCGAGGAGGCCGCCGCCCGCTGGCAGGCGCTGCAACAGGGCACCGGCTCCGGCCGGGCCGCCGTCGCCCGGGCGGAGTCCCTGGACGTCGGGCAACGGGCCGCCGAGGCCCTCCCGGCCGCCGCGCGCCCGGCCACCGGCGGCTCCGGCACGACAACCCCGGCCGCCGTCGGCACCGCCGACCGCACCGGCTCCGATGCCGCCGGCCCCGACCGCATCGACCGCACCGGCCCCGACCGCACCGGCCCCGATGCCGCCGGCCCGGGCCCGACCGGCCACCGCCCCGCCCAGCCCTCCGAAGGAGCCGAGCAGTGAGCAGCACGTCCAGCCTGACCGCCACCGACGAGATCTCGTGGGTGCTGACGCCGTTACTGGAGCTGCCGGGTGTCCTGCACGCGGTCATCGCGACCGGCGACGGCCTCGTCGAGGGAGCCTCGGACGGCCTCGGCCGCGCCTCCGCCGAGCGGGTCGCCGCGATGACGGCCACCGTGCACGCCGCGGCCCGCGCGTTCACCACCGCGTTCACCGACACCGAGCAGCCCCGGCTGGCGCAGACCGTGGTCGAGTCGGACCTGGGCTTCGCCATCGTCGTCCCGGCCGGTGAGAACACCTCGCTGGCGGTGTTCACCACCCCGGAGGCCCAACTCGGCAACGTGGCCTACCAGATGCAGGTCCAGGTCGCCGCCCTGGGTCACGCCCTGGCGAGCCCGGCCAGGCGGCAGGACGCCAGCGCCCGGTCATGACCGCCGTACCCCGCAGGAGGATGGTCCCTGCCTATCTGGCCACCGGCGGCCGGGCCCGCCCCGGCACGGAGGGCTTCGAGCGGCTCACCGTGCTGCACGCCACGGGCGCCGAACCGCCGCAGGCGTTGCAGGACCTGGAGGGCGAGCACCGGCGCCTCTGGGAGCTGCTGCAGCCCGGCGCGCTGACCGTGGTGGAGGCCGCCGCCCACCTGCGGCTCCCGGTCAGCGCCACCGTCTTCCTCGCGGCCGACCTGGTCGAGGCGGGCTGTCTCCGGGCCCGCGCCCCGATCCCCCGCGCACAGCAGACCGACCGCTCCATCGTCGAGAGGCTCCTCGTTGGACTCCGCACTCTCCGGTAGCCCCGCCGGCCGCCGGCCGGGCGCCCAGGCCCAGGCCCAGGCCCAGGCTCCGGGTCAGGCCCAGACCCAGGCCCAGGCGCCGGCTCAGGGCCACGCCCAGGCCGGTCGGACGGGCCGGGTGGGTTACCTGCCCGACCGGGACCAGACACTGATGAAGCTGGTCGTCGCCGGCCCGTTCGGGGTCGGCAAGACGACGCTCATCCGCACCCTCTCGGAGATCCCGACCCTCCACACGGAGGAGGCGATGACCGAGACCGGGGCCCCCGTCGACGACACCGCGCTGTTACCCGGCAAGGCCACCACCACGGTCGCGGTCGACTTCGGCCGCCTGACCCTGCCCGGCCAGGTGGTGCTCTACATGTTCGGCACCCCCGGCCAGCGCCGCTTCTTCCCGCTCTGGCAGGACATCGCCCGCGGCGCCGTCGGCGCCCTGGTGCTGGCGGACACCCGCCGGCTGGCCGACTCCTTCGAGATCATGGACATGGTCGAGGAGCAGGGCCTGCCGTACGCGGTCGCCGTCAACTGCTTCCCGGACGCGCCCGGCCACGCGGTCGACGTGCTCCGGGCGCACCTGGACCTCCACCCCGCCACTCCGCTGGTGCTCTGCGACGCCCGCGACCGCGGCGCCAGCCTGGACGCGCTGATCGCGCTGGCCGAGCACGTCCTGCACGGCCTGCCCGCAGCACCCGACGCCGCCCCGGAGCAGCCGTGACCAGCACCGACACCACCGGCACCACCGGCGCCGACACCACGGGAGCCGGCCCCACCGGCACCGGTGCGCACGACGGACCGATCGCGTTGTACGGCCCGGAGTTCGCCGCCGCCCCGAAGCTCGTCTACGACCGGCTGCGCCGCTACGGCCCCGTCGCCCCGGTGGAGCTCGCCCCCGGGGTCGAGGCCCTGCTGGTCACCGACTACCAGGCCGCACTGGACCTGCTGCGCGACACCGACACCTTCTCCAAGGACCCGCGGGCCTGGCCGGAGACCGTCCCGCCGGACTCGCCGCTGCAGCCGATGCTCGGCTTCCGCCCCACCGCCTTCTTCACCGACGGCGCCGAGCACGCCCGCTACCGCCAGGTGATCACCGACGGGCTCGCCCTGCTCGAACCGCACCTGCTCCAGCGCCGGATCGCCGAGGTCGCCCACCAGCTGATCGACGCCTTCGCGGCCACCGGCTCGGCCGACCTGATCGCCCAGTACGCGCGCCGGCTGCCGGCGTTCGTCTTCAACACCTGGTACGGCGTGCCGGAGGAGCACAGTGCCCGGCTGGTGGCCGGCATCGCGGACATGGTGGAGTCCACGGAGCAGTCGGTCGTCGCCTACACGGACCTCGTCGCGGTGGTGACCGAGATGGTCGCCGAGCGCCGCACACGGCCCCAGCGCGACCTGACCTCCTGGTTCCTCACCCACCCGGCCCGGCTGGACGACGACGAGGTGGTCCGGCAGATCACCCTCACCATGATCGCGGGGCACGAGCCGACCGCCAACCTGATCGGCAACGCGCTGCTGCGGCTGCTCACCGACGCCCGCTACGCCGGCTCGCTGTTCGGCGGCGCGATGACCGCGCACCAGGCGATCGACGAGGCGCTCTGGCACGAGCCGCCGATGGCCAACCTCTCCGCCCACTACCCGCGCTACGACGTCACCTTCCACGGCCGCGAGATCCCGGCCGGCTCGCTGGTGCTGGTCTCCTACGCGGCCGCCAACTCCCAGGCCGCGCCGTCCACCGAGGGCACCGGGCTGGGCAGCGGCCAGTCCGCCCACCTGGCCTGGTCGGCCGGCCCGCACGCCTGCCCGGCCCGCGACCCCGCGCTGCTGATCGCGATCACCGCCATCGAGCAGCTCACCAGCCGCCTCAGCGACCTCGAACTCGCGACGCCCGCCGGCCACCTGCTCTGGCGCCCGGGCCCCTTCCACCGGGCCCTGGTGCACCTGCCGGTCCGCTTCCAGCCCGTCCCGGGGTAGCCGGCGGGCGGTGGGTACGACCACGGGCGCACGCGGGCCCGGGGACCGGACGACGGTTCCCGGGCCTGCGTGCACGCGGGGTCAGCCCTCGTCGGCCGGCTTCAGTGTCAGCGAGATGCTGTTGATGCAGTACCGCTGGTCCGTCGGCGTGCCGTAGCCCTCGCCCTCGAAGACGTGCCCGAGGTGCCCGCCGCACCGCGCGCACCGCACCTCGACCCGGCGCATGCCGAGCGTGGTGTCCTCGATGTACTGGACGCGGTCCCCGGCGAGCGGCGCGTAGTAGGACGGCCAGCCGCAGTGGCTGTCGAACTTGGTCTCCGAGCTGAACAGCTCGGCGCCGCACGCCCGGCAGCCGTAGACGCCGACCGTCTTGGTGTCGGTGTACTCGCCGACGAACGGGCGCTCGGTGCCGGCCTCGCGGAGGACGTGGTACTCCTCCGGCGTGAGCTGGGCGCGCCACTCGGCGTCGGTCTTCTCGATCTCGTAGCTCATCACACGCTCCCGGTCGACAGGTCCTCAGACGTTGGTGGCGACGTTCGCG
Organism: Streptomyces sp. CB01881; assembly: GCF_002953255.1. Lineage (GTDB taxonomy): Bacteria > Actinomycetota > Actinomycetes > Streptomycetales > Streptomycetaceae > Kitasatospora. The sequence continues at coordinate 4,941,831 of NZ_CP026498.1, read as the reverse complement.
AGGTGCCCCAGGCCCTGCCCCAATTCTTCCAGGATGGCCGGCCCGAGGTTGGTGACGTCGCCCGCGCCCATGGTCAGCAGCAGGTCGCCCGGGCGGGCCAGGCCGGCCAGCAGGGCGGGGGCGGCGTCGAAGGCGTGCTCGGGCGTGACGTCGGCGCCGGCCCGCTTGGCCGCGTCGATGATCAGTTCACTGGTGACACCGGGGATCGGGTCCTCGCGGGCCGGGTAGATGTCGAGGACGACGGAGGCGTCGGCGAGGGCGAGCGCCTGGCCCATCTCCTCGGCGAGCTGCTGGGTGCGGCTGAACAGGTGCGGCTGGAAGACCACCAGCACCCGGCCCGCGCCCTCCAGGCCCTCGCGGATCGCCTCCAGGTCGGCGGTCATCTCGGTCGGGTGGTGGGCGTAGGAGTCGATCACCTGGACGCCGCCCGCCTCGCCCTTGAGCTGGAGCCGGCGCCGCACGCCGGTGTAGGCGCCGAGCGCCTTGGCGAGGTCGGAGGCCGGGACGCCGAGCGCGACGCCGGCGGCCAGCGCCGCGACCGCGTTGTGCGCGTAGTGCCGGCCGGGTACCGAGACGGTGAAGGCCAGCTCGGCGCCGTCCAGCAGGACGGTGACCTCGCTGGTCATGCCGCGGGCGACCACCGACAGGACGCGGACGTCGGCGTCCTCGGCGGCGCCGACGGTGACCACGTTCAGGCCCTCACGGTCGGCCACCCGCGAGGTCAGCTCGCGCGCGCCCGCGTGGTCGGCGGAGACGACCAGGGTGCCGCCGGGGGTGATCCGGCCGACGAAGGTCTCGAAGGACTCGTAGATCTCGTCGATCGAGGCGTAGTTGGCGTGGTGGTCGAGCTCCACGTTGAGCACGATCGCCACCTCGGGCGCGTACTTGTGGAAGCTGCGGTCGCTCTCGTCGGCCTCGGCGACGAAGATCTCGCCGGTGCCGTGGTGGGCGTTGGAACCGGGTGCGTCGAGGTCGCCGCCGATCGCGTACGAGGGGTCGAGGCCCAGCTCGCCGAGGGCGACGGCCAGCATGCTGGTGGTGGTGGTCTTGCCGTGGGTGCCGGCCACCGCCAGCGCCCGGCGGCCGCCCATCAGCGCGGCCAGCGCGTCGGAGCGGTGGACGACCGGGATGCCTCGCTCGCGGGCGGCGGCCAGCTCCGGGTTGTCGGCGCGGATCGCGCTGGAGACGACGACGCTGCTGACGCCCTCCGGCAGGTTCTCGGCGGCGTGGCCGATGTGCACGTCGGCGCCGAGCGCGCGCAGCGCCAGGACGGTCTCGGACTCCTTGGAGTCACTGCCGGAGACGCTGGCGCCGCGGACCGCGAGGATCTTCGCCAGGCCGGACATCCCGGCGCCGCCGATACCGATGAAGTGCGGGGCGTGCAGGTCGTGCGCGGCGTCGTTCAAGGCGGGGCTCCGTACGGGCGGGGGCAGGACAGGGGGACAGCTGGGGTCGGACGTGCGAATCGTCCTCGCGGACGGGCCGCAAGGACGATTCTGCACCACCGGCGGGTCGGCTCAGGAGTCGCTGGCGAACAGCCGCAGCACCGGGACGCCCACCTTGTGCCGGGCCTGGGAGGCCCAGTCGCGGTGGAAGAACTCCTCCACGAAGTGCGGCGAGGTGAGCACGACCACCTCGTCGGCCTCGTGCTCCTCGACCGCGGTGCGCAGCCGCTCCAGCGGCTTCTCCTCGACCAGCTCGCCGACCGCCTCGGCCCCTGCCGCGCGCAGGTGGCGCAGGCTGTGCTCCAGCGACTCGCTGGCCACCGTCGGCCCGCTCTCGGACTCGTCGTGCTCGTGCACCACCTTGTCGAGGTGGCCGAGCGCGACGTCGTCCAGGGCCCGCAGCAGCTCGTCCTGCTTGCCGCGCGGCTGCATCAGGACGACGAAGGACACCTTCTCGTCGCTGTGGAGCGTGGTGACCAGCTCCACGTCGTCGTCGGAGAGCGCCTTTTCGATCATCAGTACCGTCTTGAACACGTGAATCCCTTCCAGTGGCCGGCCCCCGGGCCCCGGCATCGCATCCCATACTGCCCGGCGGAAGCTTTCCGCACGCTTCCCACCCGTCACACGGGCCACGCGGACGAAGGCTCCCGACCGGGATCGGGATCACATTCCGGGGATCACGGGGTCGGCGAGGCCGAGTGCGGGTGAAGACGCAGGTAGCGGGTGAAGAGGAATCCTTTCTGCTCGATCAATGAGACCAGCCGCATCCGCTGCACGTCAGGCATTTGCGCATCGTGGATGATGCGCGGCGCGTCGCCGGCCGTGATCAACGGCGCCAGCGACAGACACAGCTCGTCCAGCAGCTCCTGGGCCGCCAGCTGTCCCAGCAGCCGCGGGCCGCCCTCGCTCAGCAACCTCGTCCAGCCCCGGGCGGCCAGCGCCGCGACCGCCGCCCGCAGGTCCACCGAGCCGCGGCCGGCCTGCACCACGTCGGCCACCTCGGCCACCGCGCGCAGGCTCTCCGCCGGGGCGTCCTCGGTGGTGATCACCACCGTCCGCACCAGCGGCTCGGTGAACAGCGGCGCCGCCAGGTCCAGCCCCAGCGAGCGGCTGACCACCGCGATGGCCGGAGCCGGGGCCTGCCCGGCCGCCCGGCGCGCCTGCGCGAACTCGGCCCGCGCCCGCCCGGGGCGGTAGCCCTCGGCGCGAACCGTCTCGGCACCCACCAGCACCACGTCCGACAGCGCCCGCAGCACCCCGAAGATCCGCTTGTCGGCGTCCCCGGAGAGCCCCTCGGAGAGCCCGTCCAGCTTCGCCCCGCCGTCCAGGCCGGACACCATGTTGGCGCGCAGCCACGGCCGGCCGTGATTCACCTGGTCGGGGTACGCGTAGACGGCGGCCAGCGACTCCAGCGAGGCCGGATCGGCGAAGGACTGGGCGAGCGGGCTGATCAACTGTTGCATACCGCCAGTCTTCCACCGGCCTCCACCGGTGGCCCCGCCCTGAGGCGTGCACGACCAGGCGTACCCTCTACTACCGTGCCCGCAGCAGCCCCACACCCCGACGCCGCGACCGAGACCGGGTCGATAACCCCCGCCCCCGTCGCGCTCACCGACCGGCGCCCCGTCGTTCCCGCCGAGCGCCTGGTCGCCGAGATGGTCCCCCCGCCCCGCTTCTCCGACGTGAGCTTCGGGACGTACATCCCCGACGCGACCCAGCCCAGCCAGTACGAGGCCGTGCAGGTGCTGGAGCAGTTCGCCGGCACGCTCAACAGCGTCAACGGCGCGGCCCCCAAGCGCAGTTGGTTCCGCCGCAGCGCCCCCGCACCCACCGGCCCGGCCGGCGTCTACCTGGACGGCGGTTATGGCGTCGGCAAGACCCACCTGCTCGCCTCGCTCTGGCACGCCGTGCCCGGCCCCAAGGCCTTCGGCACCTTCGTCGAGCTGACCAACCTGGTCGGCGCGCTCGGCTTCCAGCAGGCCGTACAGACCCTCTCCGGCCACAGGCTGCTCTGCATCGACGAGTTCGAGCTGGACGACCCGGGCGACACCGTCCTCGTCTCCACCCTGCTCGGCCGCCTGGTCGAGAACGGCGTCAAGCTCTGCGCCACCTCCAACACCCTGCCCGAGAAGCTCGGCGAGGGCCGGTTCGCCGCCGCCGACTTCCTGCGCGAGATCCAGGGCCTCTCCGCGCACTTCCGCCCGATGCGGATCGACGGCCAGGACTACCGCCACCGCGGCCTCCCGGACGCCCCGCCGCCCTACGCCGACGCGCACGTGGACGCCGTCGCCGCCCGCACCCCGGGCGCCTCGCTGGACGACTTCGGCGCGCTGCTGGACCACCTCTCCGCCGTCCACCCCAGCCGCTACGGCGCCCTGCTGGACGACGTGCAGGCGGTCTGCCTGCGGGGCGTGCGGCAGGTCGACGACCAGTCCACCGCGCTGCGCCTGGTCGTCCTCGCCGACCGGATGTACGACCGCGAGCTGCCGATCACCGCCTCCGGCATCCCCTTCGACCAGGTCTTCCCGGAGGAGATGCTCCGCGGCGGCTACCGCAAGAAGTACCTGCGCGCCGTCTCCCGCCTGGTCGCCCTCGCCCGCGACAGCGCGAAGGGCTGACGCGGGGGCCGGGCCCGTGGCCCCGGCGCAGGATCACGCGTTGGCACCCGTGTTGTCAGTGATGGGTCGTACGGTGGACTCGTGCGACCCATCACGAGTATTGAGCGGTCAGAGGCGCCCTTCGAGGTCGTCAGCCCCTTCCAGCCCAACGGCGACCAGCCGGCGGCCATCGCCGAGCTGGAGCGCCGGATTCGCGCGGGGGAGAAGGACGTCGTCCTGCTCGGTGCCACCGGTACCGGCAAGTCGGCCACCACGGCGTGGATGATCGAGAAGCTCCAGCGCCCCACTGATGGCGCC
>NZ_CP026498.1:4892781-4937433 GCF_002953255.1 Streptomyces sp. CB01881 | reverse complement strand
TCGAGTACTTCGTCTCGTACTACGACTACTACCAGCCCGAGGCGTACGTCCCGCAGACGGACACCTACATCGAGAAGGACTCCTCGATCAACGAGGAGGTCGAGCGGCTGCGCCACTCCGCGACCAACTCGCTGCTCACCCGCCGGGACGTGGTGGTGGTCGCCTCCGTCTCCTGCATCTACGGCCTCGGCACCCCGCAGGAGTACGTCGACCGGATGGTGCGGCTCAAGGTCGGCGAGGAGATCGACCGCGACGTCCTGCTCCGCCGCTTCGTCGACATCCAGTACACCCGCAACGACCTCGCCTTCACCCGCGGCACCTTCCGGGTCCGCGGCGACACCATCGAGATCTTCCCGGTCTACGAGGAGCTGGCCGTCCGGATCGAGATGTTCGGCGACGAGATCGAGGCGCTGTACACCCTGCACCCGCTCACCGGCGAGATCATCAGCCAGGACGACTCCGTGCACGTCTTCCCGGCCTCCCACTACGTGGCCGGCCCGGAGCGCATGGAGCGCGCGGTCAACGACATCGAGCGGGAGCTGGAGCAGACGCTCGCCAGGATGGAGAAGCAGGGCAAGCTGCTGGAGGCCCAGCGGCTGCGGATGCGCACCACCTACGACATCGAGATGCTCCGCCAGATCGGCACCTGCTCCGGCGTGGAGAACTACTCGATGCACTTCGACGGCCGCGAGCCCGGCTCCCCGCCGAACACGCTGCTCGACTACTTCCCGGAGGACTTCCTCCTGGTCATCGACGAGTCGCACGTCACCGTCCCGCAGATCGGCGCGATGTACGAGGGCGACGCCTCGCGCAAGCGCACCCTGGTCGAGCACGGCTTCCGGCTGCCCTCCGCGATGGACAACCGCCCGCTCAAGTGGGAGGAGTTCCTGGAGCGGGTCGACCAGACCGTGTACCTCTCGGCCACTCCCGGCCCGTACGAGCTGTCGCGCGGCGACGGCCAGGTCGAGCAGATCATCCGCCCGACCGGCCTGATCGACCCCGAGGTGATCGTCAAGCCGACCGAGGGCCAGATCGACGACCTGGTGCACGAGGTCCGCAAGCGGGTCGAGCGGGACGAGCGCGTCCTGGTCACCACGCTCACCAAGAAGATGGCCGAGGACCTCACCGACTACATGCTCGGCCTGGACATCCGGGTCCGGTACCTGCACAGCGACGTCGACACGCTGCGCCGGGTCGAGCTGCTGCGCGAGCTGCGGGCCGGCAGGTACGACGTGCTGGTCGGCATCAACCTGCTCCGCGAGGGCCTCGACCTGCCCGAGGTCTCCCTGGTGGCGATCCTGGACGCGGACAAGGAGGGCTTCCTGCGCTCCGGCACCTCGCTGATCCAGACCATCGGCCGCGCCGCCCGCAACGTCTCCGGCGAGGTCCACATGTACGCGGACCGGATCACCCCCTCGATGGAGAGGGCGATCGAGGAGACCAACCGCCGCCGGGCCGTCCAGCAGGCCTACAACAAGAAGCACGGCATCGACCCGCAGCCGCTGCGCAAGAAGATCGGCGACATCCTGGACACCCTCGCCCGCGAGGACGTGGACACCGACGAGCTGCTCTCCACCGGGTACCGGGCTGCGGCCGCCAAGGGCAAGGCCCCGGTGCCGGCGCTCGGCGCGGACCGCAAGCCGGCCAAGTCCATGCCGGCCGCCGAGCTCGCCGACCTGATCCAGTCGATGACGGACCGGATGCACGCGGCCGCGACGGACCTCCAGTTCGAGGTCGCGGCCCGGCTGCGCGACGAGGTCAAGGAGCTGAAGAAGGAGCTGCGGCAGATGCGCGAGGCCGGCATCGCCTGACGCCTCCCGGCGCACCGCCGCGGGGCTTGGCCGGTTCTGACACCGGTCAAGCCCCGCGGTGTCTCAGCCTTGCCACAAACGGGTAGACGCTGACCGGTGCGCCCGACCGCAGGCCATAGGCTTGTCTGCGGTGCCGTCCGGGGACGAGGACGGTCGCACCAGGGGGCCTCAGCCGGGGGACGGCAACGGGGTGTTCCACCGTGGAGCCGGCGCGGAGACCGACCGCGCGGCTGGGCAGAGAGGACAACGCCGTGTCGGTGAACCTTGCCAAGGGGCAGCAGGTCAGCCTGCAGAAGGGTTCGGGCGAATCACTGACCATCGTCCGGATGGGGCTGGGGTGGAAGGCGGCGCCCAAGCGGGGCCTCTTCGGCAGCCGCACCCGGCAGATCGACCTGGACGCCTCGGCGCTGCTGTACGCCGAGCAGACCCCGTCCGACGTGGTCTTCTTCCAGCACCTGGAGAGCAACGACGGGTCCGTCCGGCACACCGGCGACAACCTGGTCGGCGGCACCGGTGCGGGCGGGGACGACGAGTCGATCCTGGTCGACCTGGTGCACGTGCCGGCGCACATCACCCAGGTGGTGTTCACGGTCAGCTCCTACACCGGGCAGACCTTCGCCGAGGTGCAGAACGCGTACTGCCGACTGGTGGACGAGTCCACCGGTCTGGAGCTGGCCCGGTACGAGCTGGCCGGCGGCGGCCCGCACACCGGGCAGATCATGGCCAAGGTGTTCCGCGAGCCGTCCGGCGGCTGGGGCATGCAGGCGATCGGCGCGCCCGCCCGGGGCCGGACCTTCCAGGACCTGCTGCCGGCCATCGAGCCGTTCCTCTAGGCACCGGGCGAAGCACCCGGGGAGGCCTGCGCGAGGCACCCGCGGAGGCACCTCGCGCAGGCACACCGGGCGCCCCGGGGCGGGGGAGTGCAGGGTGGTTCTTTACCTTCTTTACCTTCCTTTGGACTTCCTGTTACTCTCGAAGGCAGCGGAGGGGAGTATTCCCCCGCAGTCGTCCCGTCATCACGGGCGCCCTCGCGAGCGGCGTCCCGGGGCACTGGTCCGCGGGCGCGCCAGAGCGGGTCCGACGGGCGGAAGAGACCTCCGGCAAGTGACGATGACTGTCTCGCCTACCTGCCGGAGGAGCAGTAGTGGACGTTTCCATAAGCATGTGGGTCGGCACGATCGGTGTGTTGCTGGCGCTGATCGTGGCCGACTTCCTCATCGGCGGGCGCAAGCCGCACGAGGTGTCGATCAAGGAAGCCGGGATCTGGACCGCGGTCTGGGTCGCCCTGGCCGTGGTCTTCGGCGGTTTCCTCTGGTGGCACTCCGGCGGACAGCCGGCCGGTGAGTTCTTCGCCGGTTACATCACCGAGAAGTCGCTCAGTGTCGACAACCTGTTCGTGTTCATTCTGATCATGGGCAAGTTCGCGGTGCCGAAGATCTACCAGCAGCGCGTGCTGATGTTCGGCGTGATCATCGCGCTGGTGCTGCGGGCGGTCTTCATCGCGGGCGGCGCGGCGCTGGTGGCGCAGTTCTCCTGGGTGTTCTTCATCTTCGGCGCCTTCCTGATCTGGACGGCGTGGAAGCTGATCAAGGAGGCCCGGGCTGACGAGGAGGACGAGGAGTTCGAGGAGAACCGTCTGCTCAAGTCCATCGAGCAGCGCTTCCCGTCGACGGACAGGTACCACGGCACCAAGCTGTTCATCCGGGAGAACGGCCGCCGGCTGATGACCCCGATGCTGATCGTCATGCTGGCGATCGGCACCACGGACGTCCTCTTCGCGCTGGACTCCATCCCGGCGATCTTCGGCCTCACCCAGGACCCGTACATCGTCTTCACCGCCAACGCCTTCGCCCTGATGGGTCTGCGCCAGCTGTACTTCCTGATCGGCGGCCTGCTGAAGAAGCTGGTCCACCTCTCGTACGGCCTGTCGGTGATCCTCGGCTTCATCGGCGTGAAGCTGGTCCTGCACGCTGCCCACGAGGCCGGTGCGAACGTGCCGGAGATCGGCATCCCGCTCTCCCTGGGCGTCATCGTCGTCGTCCTGGCCGTCACCACGGTGACCAGCCTGATGGCCTCGAAGAAGCAGGAGCGGGAAGCGGCGGAGCCGGAGAAGATCGACGCCTGACCCCCCTCGTGAACGGCGGGCCCGCGACCTGGCAGAGGTCGCGGGCCCGCCGTCGTTCCCGGTGGCCGGGGCGGTCACCAGCCGCGCTCGCGCCACTCCTGGAGGTGCGGGCGCTCGGCGCCGAGGGTGGTGTCGTTGCCGTGGCCGGGGTAGACCCAGGCCTCGTCGGGCAGGGCGTCGAAGATCTTCTCGTTGACGTCCCGGTAGAGGCTCTCGAAGGCCGCCGCGTCGCCCCACGTGTTGCCCACGCCGCCCGGGAAGAGGCAGTCGCCGGTGAAGACGTGCGGGTGGCCCTGCGGGTCGTCGTAGACCAGCACGATCGCGCCGGGGGTGTGGCCGACCAGGTGCCGGGCGGTCAGCTCCACCTGGCCGACCCGGAGGGTGTCGCCGTCCGCGAGCCGCAGCTCGGTGGGGACGTCGATGCCCTCGGCGTCGTGCTCGCCGGCGGCCGTGCGGGCGCCGGTGGTGGCGACCACCTCGGCGAGCGCCCCCCAGTGGTCGTGGTGGCGGTGCGTGGTCACCACGGTGGCCAGCTCGTCGCCGACGGTCTCCAGCAGCACCGGCGCGTCGGCGGCGGCGTCGATCAGCAGCTGCTCGTCGGTGGCCCGGCAGCGCAGCAGGTAGGCGTTGTTGTCGTACGGCCCGACCGCCACCTTGGTGATGATCAGATGGGCCAGCTCGCGCACGTCCGGCGGTCCGCCGACCTTGACCGCTCCGTGGTACGTCATCCGTCCGCTCCTCGTCAGGTCGCTACAGGGGTCAGGAACATCCTCGCGCCGTCAGCCCAGCGGGGGAAGCGGGGGCAGCGCGGCGCGGCCGTCGGCGAGCTGGACACCGCCCCGGTGGACCTGGAGCCCGTCGCCGTCCGAGCGGCCGGAGAGCCAGGCGAGCAGCGCGCGGACCGGGCCCTCGACGACCAGTCCCGGCCCGCCCGAGCCGATCGCGCCGCGGTCCTCGGTGTCGTCGGCGATCAGCTCGACGGCCGGCAGGGCGGCGTCGGCCAGCCCGGCGGCGATCCTGCGGAACTCGGCCACCGCGAAGGCCTCCGGCCAGTGCGCGGGGGTGTAGCCGGCGTCCAGGTCGACGTGGTGGTACTCGACCTCGGCGAGGCGCTTCCACGGGATGTCGCAGGCCGGGAAGACGTAGCCGCTGCGGTGCCGGACGTCGGCGGTCCACGCCTCGCCGGGCAGCAGCGCGGCGGCCTCGGCGAAGCGCTGGCCGCTCGCCTCCAGGTCGGCGAGCTGGACGTCCACCGGGCGGGGCGCGCCGTCCTCGATCTCCTGGTCGCGGGCCTCGTTGCTCGCGTACTGCGGGATGTCGGTGCCGGTGCGGGCGCCGTTCAGCAGGTTGACCAGGGAGTCGGCGTTGCGGGCGAGGTGGGCCAGGACGTGGCCCTTGGTCCAGTCGGGGAGCGCGGACGGCTCGGCGACGGCCTCGGGCTTCAGCTCGGAGACGGTGTGCAGCAGGTGCCGGGTGCTCTCCCCGACCAGGCCGAGCCGGTCGGCTGCGAGGGCGGCGGCGGTCTGCGGGTCGGTCATCGGGTGGGCCTTCTCTCGGGAGGCGGCGCGTTGCCCCGGCGGGGCTCCGCTCGTTGACCAGCTGACGCTACCTCCGAACCCGGGCCCTGAGCAGGGCCTTTTCGGACCGGGTATGGACGGCCCCGAGGCCGCCGTCACTCGTTCGGGTGGACCTGGCTGGACAAGCTCGATAATCGAACGCGTGAGCTAGTAGGCTGGCTGCCGCATCCTGGAAGAAGAACACCTCACTTTCACCAGCCATCTCGCCCCGGAGAAAGGCGCCAGAAGCAGTGGCCGACCGGCTCATCGTCCGTGGTGCTCGCGAGCACAACCTCAAGAACGTCTCGCTCGACCTGCCCCGCGACTCCCTCATCGTCTTCACGGGCCTCTCCGGGTCCGGAAAGTCCTCGCTGGCCTTCGACACGATCTTCGCCGAGGGGCAGCGCCGGTACGTCGAGTCGCTGTCCTCCTACGCCCGCCAGTTCCTGGGGCAGATGGACAAGCCCGACGTCGACTTCATCGAGGGCCTCTCCCCGGCCGTCTCGATCGACCAGAAGTCCACCAACCGCAACCCGCGCTCGACCGTCGGCACCATCACCGAGGTCTACGACTACCTGCGCCTGCTGTTCGCCCGGATCGGCAAGCCGCACTGCCCGCACTGCAGCCGCCCGATCGCCAAGCAGTCCCCGCAGGCCGTCGTGGACAAGGTGCTGGAGCTCACCGAGGGCACCCGGTTCCAGGTGCTCAGCCCCGTGGTGCGCGAGCGCAAGGGCGAGTTCGTCGACCTCTTCGCCGACCTCCAGTCCAAGGGCTACGCCCGCGCCCGGGTGGACGGCGAGACGGTCCAGCTCGCCGAGCCGCCCAAGCTCAAGAAGCAGGAGAAGCACACCGTCGAGGTGGTCATCGACCGCCTCACCGTCAAGGAGAGCGCCAAGCGCCGCCTGACCGACTCGGTGGAGACGGCCCTGCGGCTCAGCGGCGGCATGGTGGTGCTCGACTTCGTCGACCTCCCGGAGGACGACCCGGAGCGCGAGCGGATGTACTCCGAGCACCTCTACTGCCCGTACGACGACGTGTCGTTCGAGGAGCTGGAGCCGCGCTCGTTCTCCTTCAACTCGCCGTTCGGCGCCTGCCCGGACTGCTCGGGCCTGGGCAACCGGATGGAGGTGGACCCGGAGCTGGTCGTCCCCGACGACGAGAAGTCGCTGGACGAGGGCGCCATCCACCCGTGGTCGGGCGGCCACACCAAGGAGTACTTCCAGCGGCTGATCGACGCCCTCGCCGGCGAGCTGGGCTTCCGCACCGACATCCCCTGGGCCGGGCTGCCGGCCCGCGCCAAGAAGGCGCTGCTGTACGGGCACAAGCACCAGGTCGAGGTCCGCTACCGCAACCGCTACGGGCGGGACCGCTCGTACACCACGGGCTTCGAGGGCGCCGTCCCGTTCATCCAGCGCCGGCACACCGAGGCGGAGAGCGACTCCAGCCGGGAGCGCTTCGAGGGCTACATGCGCGAGGTGCCCTGCCCGACGTGCGAGGGCACCCGGCTCAAGCCGGTCGTGCTCGCCGTCACCGTCGAGGGCCGGTCGATCGCGGACGTCTCGGCGATGTCGATCAGCGACTGCTCGGACTTCCTCGGCGCGATGAAGCTCAACGCGCGGGACAAGCAGATCGCCGAGCGCGTCCTCAAGGAGGTCAACGAGCGGCTGCGCTTCCTGGTCGACGTCGGCCTGGACTACCTCTCGCTCAACCGCGCGGCCGGCACCCTCTCCGGCGGCGAGGCCCAGCGGATCCGGCTCGCCACCCAGATCGGCTCCGGCCTGGTCGGCGTGCTCTACGTGCTGGACGAGCCCTCCATCGGCCTGCACCAGCGCGACAACCACCGCCTGATCGAGACGCTCGTCCGGCTGCGGGACATCGGCAACACCCTGATCGTCGTCGAGCACGACGAGGACACCATCAAGATGGCCGACTGGGTGGTCGACATCGGCCCCGGCGCCGGCGAGCACGGCGGCAAGGTCGTGCACTCCGGCTCGCTGAAGCAGCTGCTCGGCAACAAGGAGTCGCTGACCGGCCAGTACCTCTCCGGCAAGAGGTCCATCCCGATCCCGGCCGCCCGCCGCGACCGGGACAGGAAGCGCCAGCTGACCGTCCACGGCGCCCGCGAGCACAACCTCAAGGACGTCACGGTCGGCTTCCCGCTCGGGACGTTCACCGCGATCACCGGCGTCTCCGGCTCCGGCAAGTCGACGCTGGTCAACGACATCCTCTACACCCACCTCGCCCGGGAGCTGAACGGCGCCCGCAGCGTGCCCGGCCGGCACACCCGGATCACCGGCACCGACCTGGTGGACAAGGTGGTGCACGTCGACCAGTCGCCGATCGGCCGCACCCCGCGCTCCAACCCGGCCACCTACACCGGCGTGTTCGACCACGTCCGGCGGCTCTTCGCGGAGACGCAGGAGGCCAAGGTGCGCGGCTACCTGCCGGGCCGCTTCTCGTTCAACGTCAAGGGCGGCCGCTGCGAGAACTGCTCCGGTGACGGCACCATCAAGATCGAGATGAACTTCCTGCCCGACGTCTACGTGCCGTGCGAGGTCTGCCACGGCGCCCGGTACAACCGGGAGACGCTGGAGGTCCACTACAAGGGCAAGTCCATCGCCGAGGTGCTGGACATGCCGATCGAGGAGGCCCTGCACTTCTTCGAGGCCGTCCCCGCGATCGCCCGCCACCTGAAGACGCTCAACGACGTCGGCCTCGGCTACGTCCGGCTCGGCCAGTCCGCGCCGACGCTCTCCGGCGGCGAGGCGCAGCGCGTCAAGCTCGCCTCCGAGCTGCAGAAGCGCTCCACCGGCCGGACGGTCTACGTCCTGGACGAGCCCACCACCGGCCTGCACTTCGAGGACATCAGCAAGCTGATCAAGGTGCTCTCCGGTCTGGTGGAGAAGGGCAACACGGTGATCGTCATCGAGCACAACCTCGATGTGATCAAGACCGCCGACTGGATCGTCGACATGGGCCCCGAGGGTGGTTCCGGTGGCGGCACGGTGGTCGCCGAGGGCACCCCGGAGCAGATCGCCGCCGTCCCGGAGAGCCACACCGGCAAGTTCCTGCGGGACATCCTCCCGGGCGAGTTCGCCGACGCCCCGGTGGCGGTCAAGGTCCCGCGCAAGCGGGCCGCCGCGAAGAAGTAGCCCCGCCGGCCGTACCGTGCGGCACCCCTTACCGGCCGCCCCCACCCGTGGGGGCGGCCGGTAAGGGCCGCATAGAATTCCCGGCGACCCCCAGCAGCCGAGCCCGCCGCCAGACCAGGAGCGCACCCATGTCCGAGGCACCCGAGAGCCCGCAGGCCGAGAGCCCCGCCACCTCCCGCCGCACCCTGCTCTGCGGGGCCGCGGCCGTGCTCGCCGCCGGCGGCGGCACGCTGGCGGTCTCCGGCTGCTCCTCGTCCTCCTCCGGCTCCTCCGGCACCCCGGCGGCGAAGACCCCGGTGGACGTCGGCCCGGCCTCCGCGGTGCCGGTCGGCGGTGGCACCGTCTACCGCGACAAGAAGATCGTGGTGACCCAGCCGGCCGAGGGCCAGTACAAGGCCTTCAGCGCCAAGTGCACCCACGCCGGCTGCATCGTCGACCAGGTCAAGAACCAGAAGATCCAATGCCCCTGCCACGGCAGCATGTTCGGCATCACCGACGGCGCCGTGCTGGACGGCCCCGCCCCCACCCCGCTGCCCGAGTACACGGTGGCGGTCGAGGGCGGGAACCTCAAGGTGACCCCGAGCTGAAGCAGTTGACCTCCGCCCAGTTGATCTCCCCTCCGTACACCCGGCCCGACTCGGTACGGTGGACCCATGGCTGACCCGTCCACCTACCGCCCGGCGCCGGGCGCGATCCCGGTCTCGCCGGGCGTCTACAAGTTCCGCGACGCCCATGGTCGGGTCATCTACGTCGGCAAGGCCAAGAGCCTGCGCCCCCGGCTGTCGTCCTACTTCCAGGACCTCGCCGGGCTGCACCCGCGCACCGCGACGATGGTCACCACCGCGGCCTCGGTGGAGTGGACGGTGGTCGCCACCGAGGTCGAGGCGCTCCAGCTGGAGTACTCCTGGATCAAGGAGTTCGACCCCCGCTTCAACGTCAAGTACCGCGACGACAAGAGCTATCCGGAGCTGGCGGTCACCCTCAACGAGGAGTACCCGCGGGTCCAGGTGATGCGCGGGGCGCACAAGAAGGGCGTGCGCTACTTCGGCCCGTACGGGCACGCCTGGGCGATCCGCGAGACGGTCGACCTGCTGCTGTGCGTCTTCCCCGTCCGGACCTGCTCCAACGGCGTCTTCAAGCGCGCCCGCCAGGTCGGCCGGCCCTGCCTGCTCGGCTACATCGGCAAGTGCGCCGCGCCCTGCGTCGGCAAGGTCTCGGCGGACGAACACCGGGCGCTGGCCGAGGACTTCTGCGACTTCATGGCCGGCCGCACCGGCAACTACCTGCGCCGGCTGGAAGAGCAGATGCAGGAGGCCGCCGCGGAGATGGAGTACGAGAAGGCGGCCCGGCTGCGGGACGACATCGGGGCGCTCAAGCGCGCGATGGAGAAGAACGCCATCGTGCTCGCCGACGCCACCGACGCCGACCTGCTCGCCGTCGCCGAGGACGAGCTGGAGGCCGCCGTCCAGATCTTCCACGTCCGCGGCGGCCGGGTCCGCGGCCAGCGCGGCTGGGTCACCGACAAGGTCGAGGACGTGGACACCGCGGGCCTGGTCGAGCACGCGCTCCAGCAGCTCTACGGCGGTGCCGGCGGGGACGAACGGAGCGAGGCCGTCCCGCGCGAGGTGCTGGTCCCCGCGCTGCCCGAACCGGTCGGCCCCGTGAAGGAGTGGCTGAGCGGCCTCCGCGGCGCCCAGGTGGACCTGCGCGTCCCGCAGCGCGGCGACAAGAAGGACCTCATGGTCACCGTGCAGCGCAACGCCCAGCAGGCGCTGGCCCTGCACAAGACCAAGCGCGCCTCCGACCTCACCACCCGCAGCCGGGCCCTCCAGGAGATCGCCGACGCGCTGGAGCTGGACTCCGTCCCGCTGCGCATCGAGTGCTTCGACATCTCGCACCTCCAGGGCGAGGACGTGGTCGCCTCGATGGTGGTCTTCGAGGACGGCCTGGCCCGCAAGAGCGAGTACCGGCGCTTCCAGATCAAGGGCTTCGAGGGCCAGGACGACGTCCGCTCGATGCACGAGGTGATCACCCGCCGGTTCCGCCGCTACCTCCAGGAGCGCGAGCAGACGGGGGAGTGGGCCGTCCCCGAGGCCGACGACCCGGTCGCCGCCACCGCGGACGCGGCCGGCCAGGAGGCCCCCGACGGCCAGGAGGTGCCCGCCGGGCCGGTCGACCCGGAGACGGGCCGCCCCCGCCGCTTCGCCTACCCGCCGCAGCTGCTGGTCGTCGACGGCGGCCAGCCGCAGGTCGCCGCCGCCAGGCGCGCCCTGGACGAGCTGGGCATCGACGACGTCGCCCTCTGCGGCCTGGCCAAGCGCCTGGAGGAGGTCTGGCTGCCCGGCGAGGACGACCCGGTGGTCCTGCCCCGCAGCAGCGAGGGCCTCTACCTGCTCCAGCGGGTCCGCGACGAGGCGCACCGCTTCGCCATCACCTACCAGCGCGCCAAGCGTTCCAGGCGACTCACCGCCGGGGAGCTGGACTCCGTCCCCGGCCTCGGCGAGACTCGCCGCCAGGCGCTGCTCAAGCACTTCGGCTCGCTGAAGCGGCTCCGCGCGGCCACCGTCGACGAACTCTGCGCCGTCCCCGGCATCGGACGCCGGACGGCGGAGACTGTTGCGGCAGCGTTGTCCTCCCGTACACCCGCGGCACCGGCTGTGAACACCGCCACCGGCGAGATCATCGATGACAGCGCCGACGTGGCCGGCCCGGCGGCCGGCGCGGCGCCCCAGGCAGCACCGTCCCAGGAGACGCCATGACGGCCGACGCCGCCCGTCAGCCGGCGCGCCCCGAGCCCACTCGTCCGAGTGAGCCGGGGAAGCGTGCCCGCGCGACGCGCGTTCTCCTCAGCAGAACCACCGAGAGCGGGGAACCGAAGTGACGATGTCAGACGCGGGAGAGAACGCCCCGGAGCTGGTGATCATCTCCGGCATGTCCGGAGCGGGCCGCTCCACCGCGGCCAAGTGCCTGGAGGACCTGGGCTGGTTCGTGGTGGACAACCTGCCGCCGGCCCTCATCCCGACCATGGTCGACCTCGGCGCCCGCTCCCAGGGCAACGTGGCCCGGATCGGCGTCGTGGTGGACGTCCGCGGCCGGCAGTTCTTCGACGACCTGCTCACCTCGCTGGACGAGCTGGAGAAGCGCGGCGTCCGGCTGAGCGTCGTCTTCCTGGACTCCTCCGACGACGCCCTGGTCCGCCGCTTCGAGAGCGTGCGCCGCCCGCACCCGCTCCAGGCCGACGGCCGGATCGTCGACGGCATCGCCCGGGAGCGCGACCTGCTGCGCGACCTGCGCGGCGAGGCCGACCTGGTGATCGACACCTCCAACCTCAACGTGCACCAGCTGCGCGCCAAGCTGGACGCCCAGTTCGCCGACCACGACGAACCCGAGCTGCGCGCCACGGTGATGTCCTTCGGCTTCAAGTACGGCCTGCCGGTCGACGCCGACCTCGTGGTGGACTGCCGCTTCCTGCCCAACCCGCACTGGGTCCCCGAGCTGCGCGCCCGTACCGGCACGGACGCCGACGTCGCCGACTACGTGTTCCAGCAGCCCGGGGCCAACGAGTTCCTCAACGGCTACGCCGAGCTTCTGCGCATCATCACCGAGGGGTACCGCCGCGAGGGGAAGCGCTACATGACGCTTGCCGTAGGCTGCACCGGTGGCAAGCACCGCAGCGTCGCGATGTCCGAGCGCCTGACGAAGCGCCTCATCGCGGACGGAGTGGAAACCGTGCTCGTCCACCGTGACATGGGACGGGAGTAGCCGCCGCGCCCCTGCCGGGCCGCCGGCGGAGGCCCGGCGGCGGGCAAGAGGAACGCGAGGTAGGTGTGACGGGATACGTGCCCGGGCGGCAGCTCCAGAACAAGACCGCCGACCGGACGGGGGTCCCGCCGCGCGCCGCGGCGCCCGGCAGGCCGCGGACCGGGCAGGCGCGGACCAACCCGGCCCGCCCGGGCCCGGCCCGCACCAGTCAGGCGCCCCGGTCCAACCAGGCCCCCCGGATCACCGCCCTCGGCGGCGGCCAGGGCCTCTCCGCCTCGCTCTCCGCCCTGCGTCGGCTCACCACCGACCTCACCGCCGTGGTCACGGTGGCCGACGACGGCGGCTCCAGCGGCCGGCTGCGCGAGGAGCTCGGGGTGCTGCCGCCGGGCGACCTCCGCAAGGCGCTGGCCGCGCTCTGCGGCGACGACGACTGGGGCCGCACCTGGTCCGAGGTGATCCAGCAGCGCTTCACCGGCACCGGCGGGCTGGGCGGCCACGCCGTCGGCAACCTGCTGATCGTCGCGCTCTGGGAGAAGCTCGGCGACCCGGTCGCCGCCCTGGACTGGGTGGGCCGGCTGCTGAACGTCCAGGGCCGGGTGCTGCCGATGTCGGCGGTCCCGCTGGACATCGAGGCGATAGTCCGCGGGCACGACCCGGCCCGCCCCGGAGAGGTCTCCGCGGTCCGCGGCCAGGCCAGTGTCGCCGCGACGCCCGGCACCGTGGAGTCGGTCCGGCTGCTGCCGGACGAGCCCCCGGCCGCCCCGGAGGCCGTCACCGCCGTCCGCGAGGCGGACTGGGTGGTCCTCGGCCCCGGTTCCTGGTTCACCAGCGTGCTGCCCCACCTGCTGGTGCCCGAGCTGGCCAAGGCGCTCACCGAGACCCGGGCCCGTCGCCTGCTCACCCTGAACCTGGCCCCCCAGCCCGGTGAGACGGAGGGTTTCACCCCGCAGCGTCACCTGGAGGTCATCGCCGACCACGCACCCACCCTCGCGGTGGATGCGATCCTGGTGGACGAGCGCGCCGTCACCGGCGGCGCTTTCGGCCAGGCGGACCTGGCCGGCCTGGAGAAGGCCGCCGAGCGGATGGGCGCGGCCCTGGTGCTCGGGCGGGTCGCCCGTACCGACGGGACGCCGCGACACGACCCGGAGCTCTTGGCCGCCGCGTACGACCGGATTTTCCGGACACATGGAAGGATCGGGCCATGGCGATGACTCCAGCGGTGAAGGACGAAATCAGCCGGCTCCCGGTCACCCGGGCCTGCTGCCGCAAGGCGGAGGTCTCGGCGATCCTGCGTTTCGCGGGCGGGCTGCACATCGTGAGCGGCCGCATCGTGATCGAGGCGGAGCTGGACACCGGCGCGGCGGCGCGCCGTCTGCGCAAGGACCTGCTGGAGATCTTCGGACACTCCTCGGACCTGGTCGTGATGGCGCCCGGCGGTCTGCGCCGCGGCAGCCGTTATGTGGTCCGGGTGGTCAAGGACGGCGAGCTGCTGGCGCGCCAGACCGGACTGGTGGACGGCCGCGGTCGGCCGATCCGGGGCCTGCCGCCGGCCGTGGTCTCCGGCGCCACCTGTGACGCCGAGGCGGCCTGGCGCGGGGCGTTCCTCGCGCACGGCTCGCTCACCGAGCCCGGCCGCTCCTCCTCGCTGGAGATCACCTGCCCCGGCTCCGAGGCCGCCCTCGCCCTGGTCGGCGCCGCCCGTCGGCTCGGCATCCCGGCCAAGGCCCGCGAGGTGCGCGGCGTGGACCGGGTGGTGATCCGCGACGGCGACGCCATCGGCGCACTGCTGACCCGGCTCGGTGCCCACGAGTCGGTGCTCGCCTGGGAGGAGCGCCGGATGCGGCGCGAGGTGCGGGCCACCGCCAACCGCCTGGCCAACTTCGACGACGCCAACCTGCGCCGCTCGGCCCGCGCCGCGGTGGCGGCCGGCGCCCGGGTGCAGCGCGCGCTGGAGATCCTCGGCGAGGAGGTGCCCGAGCACCTGGCCGCCGCCGGCCAGCTGCGGATGCAGCACAAGCAGGCCTCGCTGGAGGAGCTGGGCGCGCTGGCCGACCCGCCGCTGACCAAGGACGCGGTGGCCGGCCGGATCCGCCGCCTGCTGGCGATGGCCGACAAGCGGGCCTCCGAGCTCGGCCTGCCGAGCACCGAGGCCAATCTGACCGACGAGATGGCGCTCAACTAGCGGGCCTTGACAGCGATCGCGGACCGTGGTGGAGAACGGCCGGTACCCGGAATCCCGGGTACCGGCCGTTCCGTGTCCGAACCGCCGACGGCGCAGCCCCTGGCGGGGTGTCCGGGATGTGGGACCAACTTCCCGCGGGGGGAGGCGCGGAAGTCCTGTTCGTGGCCCCTTGACACGCCACGCCAGGGTCTTTGACCCGGCCTGATGTGCCCCGGAACGTCTCGGAGGGGTAGGGTCGTAGGCGGTCGGGGACATCCCAAATTCCACCCCGTCGGCATAGTTCCGGCGTACCTAACGAGGAGATCGGTTCGTGACGATCCGGGTAGGCATCAACGGATTCGGCCGCATCGGCCGCAACTTCTTCCGTGCGGTCAAGGCCCAGGGCGCAGACATCGAGATCGTCGGTGTCAACGACCTGACCGACACCAAGACCCTGGCGCACCTGCTCAAGTACGACTCGATCCTGGGCACCTTCCCGGGCGAGGTCTCGCACACCGAGAACAGCATCACCGTCGACGGCAAGACCTTCAAGGTCATCGCCGAGCGTGACCCGGCCAACCTGCCCTGGGGCGAGCTGGGCGTGGACATCGTCATCGAGTCCACCGGCATCTTCACCAAGGCCGAGGCGGCCAAGAAGCACGTCACCGCCGGAGCCAAGAAGGTCATCATCTCGGCGCCCGCCACCGACGAGGACGTCACCATCGTGATGGGCGTCAACGACGACAAGTACGACGCCGCCAAGCACACCGTCATCTCCAACGCCTCCTGCACCACCAACTGCGTGGCGCCGCTGGCCAAGGTGCTGAACGAGAACTTCGGCATCGTCAAGGGTCTGATGACCACGGTGCACGCGTACACCAACGACCAGGTCACCCTGGACTTCCCGCACAAGGACCTGCGTCGCGCCCGCGCCGCCGCCCTCAACATCATCCCGACCTCCACCGGTGCCGCCAAGGCGACCGCGCTGGTGCTGCCCGAGCTGAAGGGCAAGCTGGACGGCACCTCGCTGCGCGTCCCGGTCCCGACCGGCTCGATCACCGACCTGGTCGTCACCCTGGAGCGCGACGTCACCGTCGAGGAGGTCAACGCCGCCTTCCAGAAGGCGTCCGAGGGCTCGCTCAAGGGCATCCTGCAGTACACCGAGGACCCGATCGTCTCCTCCGACATCGTGAACTCGCCGTTCTCCACGATCTTCGACTCGCTGATGACCATGGTCCAGGGCAACCAGGTCAAGGTCTTCGGCTGGTACGACAACGAGTGGGGCTACTCGAACCGCCTCGTCAACCTGACCAGCCTCGTCGGTGGCCAGCTCTGACGCAGCGGGAGCTGACGTGAAGTAAGGGGGAGGGCCCGGAAGGCTTCGACGCCATCCGGGCCCTCGTCTGCGCACCCTCAACTCCCCTTTGACGGCCCGCCGTTGTGCCGTCCTTGCTCCACCCCCCAGGAGACGGAAGACCGTGAAGACCATCGAAGACCTCGACGTCGCCGGCAAGCGCGTATTCGTTCGCGCGGACCTGAACGTCCCGCTGTCCGGCGGCACGATCACCGACGACGGCCGGATCCGTGCCGTCGCGCCGACCATCGCCAAGCTCGCAGAGCGTGGCGCCAAGGTCGTCGTCGCCTCCCACCTCGGCCGCCCCAAGGGCGAGCCGGACCCGCAGTTCTCCCTCGCGCCGGTGGCCGCCCGCCTCGGCGAGATCCTCGGCAGGCCGGTCTCCTTCGCGGCCGACACCGTGGGCGAGAGCGCGAAGGCCACCGTCGCCGCCCTGGCCGACGGCGAGGTCACGCTGCTGGAGAACCTGCGCTTCAACGCCGGCGAGACCAGCAAGGACGACGCCGAGCGCGGCGCCTTCGCGGACGAGCTGGCCCTGCTGGCCGACCTGTACGTGGGCGACGGCTTCGGTGCGGTGCACCGCAAGCACGCCTCCGTCTTCGACCTGCCGGCCCGCCTGCCGCACGCCGTCGGCGACCTGATCGCCACCGAGGTGGGCGTGCTGAAGCGCCTCACCGAGGAGGTCGAGCGCCCGTACGTCGTCGTGCTCGGCGGCTCCAAGGTGTCCGACAAGGTCGGCGTGATCGACAACCTGCTCGGCAAGGCCGACCGCATCCTGATCGGCGGCGGCATGGCGTACACCTTCCTGTACGCCCTCGGCAACGAGGTCGGCATCTCGCTGCTGCAGAAGGACCAGGTCCCCGTGGTCCTGGACTACCTGAAGCGCGGCGAGGAGAACGGCGTCGAGTTCGTGCTGCCGGTGGACGTCGCGGTCTCCGCGAAGTTCCCCGACACCAAGACGCACGCCCCGGTCGAGGACTTCGCGATCGTCGCCGCGAACGAGATCCCGGCGGACAAGGAAGGTCTGGACATCGGCCCGAAGACCCGCGAGCTCTTCGCGGCGAAGCTGGCCGACGCCAGGACGGTGTTCTGGAACGGTCCGGTGGGCGTCTTCGAGCACCCGACCTTCGCCGAGGGCACCAAGGCAGTCGCGCAGGCGCTGCTGGACAGCGACGCGTTCACCGTGGTCGGTGGCGGCGACTCCGCCGCGGCCGTCCGCATCCTGGGCTTCGACGAGACGGAGTTCGGGCACATCTCGACCGGCGGTGGCGCGAGCCTCGAGTACCTGGAGGGCAAGACCCTCCCCGGTCTCGCCGCCCTGGAAGGCTGAGGCAATGACTGAGCGTCTCCCGCTGATGGCGGGCAACTGGAAGATGAACCTCAACCACCTTGAGGCCATCCAGCACACCCAGAAGCTGGCCTTCGCGCTGGCCGACAAGGACTACGAGTCGGTCGAGGTCGCCGTCCTGGTGCCGTTCACCGACCTCCGTTCGGTGCAGACCCTGGTCGACGGCGACAAGCTGAAGATCAAGTACGGCTCGCAGGACATCTCGCAGCACGACTCCGGTGCGTACACCGGCGAGGTCTCCGGCCCGATGCTGTCCAAGCTGAAGTGCACCTACGCGGTGATCGGCCACTCGGAGCGCCGCCAGTACCACGGCGAGAACGAGGAGATCGTCAACGCCAAGGTGAAGGCCGCCTACCGCAGCGGGATCACGCCGATCCTCTGCATCGGCGAGCCGCTGGACATCCGCAGGGCCGGCACCCACGTCGAGTACACGCTGGCCCAGCTCGACGGCGCCCTGAAGGACGTCCCGGCCGCGCACGCCGAGTCCATCGTCGTCGCGTACGAGCCGGTCTGGGCGATCGGCACCGGCGAGGTGGCGACCCCCGAGGACGCCCAGGAGGTCTGCGCCGCGATCCGCGTGCGGATCGCCGAGCTGTACGACGCCGAGCTGGCCGGCAAGGTCCGCGTGCTGTACGGCGGTTCGGTCAAGTCGTCGAGCGCGGCCGGCCTGATGGCCAAGCCGGACGTCGACGGCGGCCTGATCGGTGGTGCCTCCCTGGACGCCGACGAGTTCGTCAAGATCGTGCGGTACCGTGAGCAGGCAGTAGGCTAACGCCGCCGCAGCAACGTAGGCTTTGGGGCCGGACCGCTCAGTGCGGCCCGGCCCCTTCGCCGAAGATACGAGAGAGTTGGTCCCGTCGTGGTTATCGGGTTCTCGATTGCCCTGATCATCTTCAGCCTGCTGATGATCCTCCTGGTGCTGCTGCACAAGGGGAAGGGCGGCGGCCTGTCCGACATGTTCGGCGGCGGCGCGATGTCCACCGGCGGCGGTTCGGCGGTGGCCGAGCGCAACCTGGACCGCATCACGATCATTGTCGCCGTCGGCTGGTTCGCATGCATCATCGTGCTCGGCCTGGTGCTCAAGTACAAGAGCTGACATATCTCTGACGCCTCGTCGCCCCGCGGCCTATGCTGGAACGGTCCGGGGCGGAGCCGGTGGTCGTGGATCCTTAACTCCTGCTTACACTAGGACGACTTTCGCCACCGACGCGCACCGCGGCGGGTCGGCGCATCAGCACGCAGGGAGTCAGACCGTGGCAAGTGGCAACGCCATCCGTGGCAGCAGGGTCGGAGCCGGCCCGATGGGGGAGGCGGAGCGCGGCGAGTCCGCCCCGCGCAACCGGATCACCTTCTGGTGTGCCAACAAGCACGAGACCCGCCCCAGCTTCGCCGCGGAGGCGGTCATCCCGGACACCTGGGACTGCCCGCGCTGCGGTTTCCCGGCCGGCCAGGACGAGCACAACCCGCCCGCCCCCTCGCGCAACGAGCCGTACAAGACCCACCTCGCCTACGTGCGCGAGCGGCGCACCGACGCCGACGGCGAGGCGATCCTCGCCGAGGCCCTGGCCAAGCTGCGCGGCGAGATCTGAGACCTGACAACACGAAGGGCGCCACCGTTCTGCGACGGTGGCGCCCTTTCGCGTGGCCGTGGCCGTGGCCGGGGCTACGCCGAGGCCGGCGGGTACAGCTGCGGCGGGATCTGCGCCGCCGCCGCCCGGTCCAGCAGCCAGAGGGTGCGGCTGCGGCCGTACGCGCCCGAGGCGGGCGCCTGGAGCTCGCCCGGGCCGGAGAGGGCCACCGCGACCGCGCCGGCCTTGTCCTCGCCCGCCGCCAGCAGCCAGACCTCACGGGCCGCCCGGATAGCCGGGAGGGTGAGCGAGACGCGGGTCGGCGGGGGCTTCGGCGCACCGCGCACGCCGATCACCGTCAGCTCGGTCTCCCGCACGCCCGGGTGCTCGGGGAAGAGCGAGGCGACGTGGGTGTCCGGTCCGACGCCGAGCAGCAGCACGTCGAAGGAGGGGACGCCGAGCCGGTCACCCGGCCCGGCCGCCTTCGCCAGCTCCTCGGCGTAGCGGGCCGCGGCGGCCTCCACGTCCGAGCCGTCCACGCCGTCCGAGGCGGGCATCTCGTGCACCCGCGCGGGGTCGAGCGGGACGGCGTCGAGCAGCTCCGCCCGGGCCTGGACGGCGTTGCGCTCCGGGTCGGCGGAGGGCACGAAGCGCTCGTCGCCCCACCAGAGGTCCAGCCGGGCCCAGTCGACCGCGTCCCGGGCCGGGGAGGCGGCGATGGCTGCCAGCAGGGCGTTGCCGTTGCGCCCGCCCGTGAGCACCACCGAGGCGGTGCCACGGGCGGCCTGGGCGTCCACGATCCGGGTGATCAGCCGGGCCGCGGCCGCCTGGGCCATCAGCTCCTTGTCCCGGTGGACGACCAGTTGCGGGGTGGCCGCGGTCACGATCCCGCCTTCTTGTCCGCGCCCTTGGCCGGGGCCTTCTTCGCGGCGGCCTTCTTCGGCGCGGACTCCTGGTCGGCGTCCTTCTCCGGTGCGGCGTCGCCCGGCACCTTGGCGGTCACCCGCGAAGGGTTGGCCACCGCGGCCTCGGCGACGGTGTGCGCGGCCGACTCGGCCGCCGCCGTCTCGCGCAGCCGCTCGACGGGCGTGCGCACGGCCGACGCGTAGATGTCGTCCGGGTCGAGCCGGCGCAGCTCCTCCGCGATCAGCTCGGACGTCTCGCGCCGCTTGAGCGCCACCTGGCGGTCCGGCGAGCCGGGCATGGACAGCGTGCCCATCAGGCCGTCCGGGCGGTCCAGGGTGATGTCCCCGTCCGTGGTGCGCAGGTGCACCGCGGTGATGCCGGGGCCGCCGGTGACGACCCGCTCGACCGGCACGTGCAGCCGGTTGTGCAGCCAGAGGCCGAGCAGCTCGACGCTGGGGTTGTACGACTCGCCCTCGACCACCGCGGAGGTGATCGTGGACGGCCGCTGGTCCAGCGCGGCGGCCAGCATCGAGCGCCAGCCGGTGATCCGCGTCCAGGCCAGGTCGGTGTCGCCCGGGGTGTAGCTCTGGGCCCGCTGGGCGAGCTGGCCGACCGGGGACTCCGCGGTGACGGCGTCGGTGATCCGGCGCTGGGCGATCGAGCCCAGCGGGTCCTGGGCCGGGTGCAGCGGAGCGTTCTCCGGCCACCAGACGACCACCGGGGCGTCCGGGAGGAGCAGCGGCAGGACGACCGACTGGGCGTGCGCGACGAGCTCGCCGTGCATGCGCAGGACGACCGTCTCGCCGGAGCCGGCGTCGCTGCCGACCAGGATCTCGGCGTCCAGGCGGGTCTCGGCGCGGGCCCGGGGCGAGCGCCCGGCGCGCTTGATGACCGCCAGGGTGCGCGAGGGGTGCTCCCGCGAGGCGTCGTTGGCGGCCTTGAGGGCGTCGTAGGCGCTGCCCTCGTCGGTCACGATCACCAGCGTGAGCACCATGCCGGCGGCGGTGGCGCCGTTGCCCCGGCGCGCCTCCATCAGCGCTGCGTTGATCTTGCTGGAGGTCGTGTTCGTGAGATCGATCTTCATGGCCGGCGCCAGCTCCTGCCGTCTTGTGCGAGCATCTCGTCAGCCTCGGCCGGGCCCCAGGTGCCCGCCGGGTACTGGGCGGGCTTGCCGTGGGAGTCCCAGTACTTCTCGATCGGGTCGAGGATCTGCCAGGAGAGCTCGACCTCCTGGTGGCGCGGG
This sequence comes from Streptomyces sp. CB01881, assembly GCF_002953255.1. Lineage (GTDB taxonomy): Bacteria > Actinomycetota > Actinomycetes > Streptomycetales > Streptomycetaceae > Kitasatospora. The sequence continues at coordinate 4,916,447 of NZ_CP026498.1, read as the reverse complement.
AACAGGTTGGCGTCGCCGAGCAGCACGTCGAGGATGAGGCGCTCGTACGCCTCCGGGCTGGACTCGGTGAAGGACTCGCCGTAGGCGAAGTCCATCGTGACGTCCCGGACCTCGAAGGAGGTGCCCGGCACCTTGGAGCCGAACCGCACCGTGACGCCCTCGTCCGGCTGCACCCGGATGACCAGGGCGTTCTGCCCCAGCTCCTCGGTCGCGTAGGAGTCGAACGGCAGGTACGGGGCGCGCTGGAAGACCACCGCGATCTCGGTGACCCGGCGGCCGAGCCGCTTGCCGGTGCGCAGGTAGAACGGCACGCCCGCCCAGCGGCGGTTGTTGATCTCCAGCTTGATGGCCGCGTAGGTGTCGGTCTTGGAGTCCGGGTTGATGCCGTCCTCGTCGAGGTAGCCGCCGACCTCCTCGCCGCCCTGCCAGCCGGCCGCGTACTGGCCGCGCACGGTGTGCTTGCCGAGGTCGGCCGGGAGCTTGACGGCGCTGAGCACCTTGAGCTTCTCGGCGACCAGCGCCTTGGGGTGGAAGGACGCCGGCTCCTCGATGGCGGTGAGCGCCATCAGCTGGAGCAGGTGGTTCTGGATGACGTCCCGGGCCGAGCCGATGCCGTCGTAGTAGCCGGCCCGGCCGCCGATGCCGATGTCCTCGGCCATGGTGATCTGCACGTGGTCGACGTACGACCGGTTCCAGATCGGCTCGAACATCTGGTTGGCGAAGCGGAGCGCCAGGATGTTCTGGACGGTCTCCTTGCCCAGGTAGTGGTCGATCCGGAAGACCTCGTCCCGGGGGAAGACCTCGTGGACGATCCGGTTCAGCTCCTGGGCGCTCTCCAGGTCGTGGCCGAAGGGCTTCTCGATGACCGCGCGCCGCCAGGAGCCCTGGGGCGGGTCGGCCAGGCCGTGCTTCTTCAGCTGCTGGACGACGGTCGGGAAGAACTTCGGCGGGACCGACAGGTAGAAGGCGAAGTTGCCGCCGGTGCCCTGCGCCTTGTCGAGCTCCTCGATGGTGCCGCGGAGCTTGTCGAAGGCGTCGTCGTCGTCGAAGGTGCCGTGGACGAAGCGCATGCCCTTGGCGAGCTGCTGCCACACCTCCTCGCGGAAGGGGGTCCGGGCGTGCTCCTTGACCGCGTCGTGGACCTCCTGGGCGAAGTCCTCGTCCTTCCACTCGCGGCGGGCGAAGCCGACGAGCGAGAAGCCCGGCGGCAGCAGGCCGCGGTTGGCCAGGTCGTAGATGGCCGGCATCAGCTTCTTGCGGGACAGGTCGCCGGTGACCCCGAAGATGACCAGGCCGGACGGCCCCGCGATGCGCGGGAGCCGCCGGTCTGCCGGGTCACGAAGCGGGTTGACGGGAGCCGGCGGGGGGTCGCCCGCGTCCGAGTCCGACGTCAACTCAGGGAAATCAGTGCTCACTTGATGGGCTCCGCTTTCGTGCGCTGGCTGTGAGCGGGAATCACTTCTCGTCGGCGAAGGAGGCGAGCGAGGCCGTGACGGTGTCGAGCAGCTCGTTCCAGGACTGCTCGAACTTCTCCACGCCCTCGTCCTCCAGCACCTGGACGACGTCGTCGTAGTCCACGCCGGCCGCGGCGATGGCGTCCATCACGGCCTTGGCGTCGGCGTAGTTCGGGACGATGGTGCCGCCGGTGATCACGCCGTGGTCGCCGGTGGCGTCCAGGGTGGCCTCGGGCATGGTGTTGACGGTGCCCGGGGCGACCAGCTCGGTGACGTACAGGGTGTCCGGCAGGGCCGGGTCCTTGACGCCGGTGGAGGCCCAGAGCGGACGCTGCGGCTTGGCGCCGGCGGCCTCCAGGGCCTTCCAGCGCTCGCTGCCGGCGGTCTTGCCGTCGACGGTGCCGAAGACCTCCTCGTACGCCTGGTAGGCGAGGCGGGCGTTGGCCAGGGCGGCCTTGGAGCGAAGGTCCCGGGCGTCGCCGCCGACCTTGTCCAGGCGCTTGTCGATCTCGGTGTCCACGCGGGAGACGAAGAACGAGGCGACCGACTCGATCTGGGAGAGGTCCAGGCCCTTGGCCTTGGCGGACTCCAGGCCGGTCAGGTAGGCGTCGATGACGGCGCGGTAGCGCTCCAGCGAGAAGATCAGCGTGACGTTGACGCTGATGCCCTTGCCGATGACCTCGCCGATCGCGGGCAGGCCGGCCTTGGTGGCGGGGATCTTGATGAAGACGTTCGGGCGGTCGACCAGCCACCAGAGCTGCTTGGCCTCGGCGATGGTCGCGGCGGTCTCGTGGGCCAGGCGCGGGTCGACCTCGATGGAGACCCGGCCGTCGCGGCCGTTGGAGGCGTCGTAGACCGGGCGCAGCACGTCGGCCGCGTCGCGCACGTCCGAGGTGGTGATCATGCGGACGGCCTCGTCGGTGGTGACCTTGCGGACGGCGAGGTCGCGCAGCTGGCCGTCGTAGGAGGAGTCGCCGCCGCCGATCGCCTTCTGGAAGATGGTCGGGTTGGTGGTGACACCCACCACGTGCTTGTTCTGCACCAGCTCGGCGAGGTTGCCGGTGTTCAGCCGCTTGCGGCTGAGGTCGTCCAGCCAGATCGCCACGCCTTCGTCGCTGAGGCGCTTCAGTGCGTCAGTCATGGTGCTTCAGTCCCTTTTTTCTTCTGCTTCGTGGGGTAGTCAGAGGGGCCGGGGCGCCGATGTGCGGTCGGCGGCCCGGCCCGGGTGCCGCTAGCGGTTGACGGCTTCGAGCGAGCGCAGTGCGTTGTGGGCCTCGGCGACGACCCGCTCGGAGGTCAGGCCGAACTCCTCGAACAGCACCTTGTAGTCGGCGGAGGCACCGAAGTGCTCCAGCGAGACGATCCGGCCGTGGTCGCCGACCAGCTCGCGCCAGCCCTGGGCGATGCCGGCCTCGACCGAGACGCGGGCCTTGACCGACGGCGGCAGCACGCTGTCGCGGTAGGCCTGGTCCTGCTCCTGGAACCACTCGAAGGACGGCAGCGAGACCACGCGGGTCGCGATGCCCTCGGCCTCCAGGACCTCGCGGGCCTTGACGGCCAGCTGGACCTCGGAGCCGGTGCCGAGCAGGATCACCTGCGGGTCGCCGTCGGAGGCCTCGGCCAGGATGTAGCCGCCCTTCGTGGTGCCCTCGGCGGAGCCGAACACCTCGCGGTCGAAGGTCGGGACGTTCTGGCGGGTGAGCGCCAGGCCGACCGGGCCGGGGTGGGTGGTCTGCCGCTCGATCACGGTGCGCCAGGCGACGGCGGTCTCGTTGGCGTCGGCCGGGCGGACCATGGCCAGGCCCGGGATGGCGCGCAGCGAGGCCATGTGCTCGACCGGCTGGTGGGTCGGGCCGTCCTCGCCGAGGCCGATCGAGTCGTGCGTCCAGACGTAGGTGACCGGCAGCTTCATCAGCGCGGCCAGGCGGACGGCGGGGCGCATGTAGTCCGCGAAGACCAGGAAGGTGCCGCCGAAGACGCGGGTCCTGCCGTGCAGCGCGATGCCGTTCATGGTCGAGCCCATGGCGTGCTCGCGGATGCCGAAGTGGATCGTCCGGCCGTAGGGGCCGGCGGTCTTCAGCGGGTTGCCCTCGGGGAGGAAGGAGCTGTCCTCGTCGATGGTGGTGAGGTTGGACTCCGCGAGGTCGGCCGAGCCGCCCCACAGCTCCGGGATCACCGCGCCGATCGCCTTGAGGGTCTCGCCGGAGGCCTTGCGGGTCGCGACGTCCTTGCCGGCCTCGAAGACCGGGACGGACTTCTTCCAGCCCTCGGGCAGCTCGCCGGCCTGGATGCGGTCGAACTCGGCGGCGCGGTGCGGGTGGGCGCCGCGCCAGGCCTCGAACGACTGCTGCCACGCGTCGCGGGCGGCCTTGCCGCGCTTGATCACCTGGCGGGCGTGCTCGATCACCTTGTCGCCGACCTCGAAGGTCTTCTCCGGGTCGAAGCCCAGGACCTTCTTGGTGGCGGCGATCTCGGCGGCGCCGAGCGCGGAGCCGTGTGCCTTGGCGGTGTTCTGGGCGTCCGGGGCCGGCCAGGCGATGATCGTGCGCATAGCGATCATCGACGGGCGGGAGGTCTCGGCCTTGGCGGCGGCCAGGGCCTCGGCCAGGGCGGCCACGTCGATGTCGCCGTTGGCCTTCGGGGTGACCCGCTGGACGTGCCAGCCGTACGCCTCGTAGCGCTTGAGGACGTCCTCGGAGAAGGCCGTCTCGGTGTCGCCCTCGATCGAGATGTGGTTGTCGTCGTACAGGGCGACGAGGTTGCCCAGCTTCTGGTGGCCGGCCAGCGAGGAGGCCTCGGCGGAGATGCCCTCCTCCAGGTCGCCGTCGGAGACGATGGCCCAGATGGTGTGGTCGAACGGCGACTCGCCGGCCGCGGCGTCCGGGTCGAAGAGGCCGCGCTCGAAGCGGGCCGCCATCGCCATGCCCACCGCGTTGGCGATGCCCTGGCCCAGCGGGCCGGTGGTGGTCTCGACGCCCGCGGTGTGGCCGTGCTCGGGGTGACCGGGGGTGCGGCTGCCGGCGACCCGGAAGGCCTTGAGGTCGTCGAGCTCCAGGCCGTAGCCGGAGAGGTAGAGCTGGGTGTAGAGGGTCAGGCTGGTGTGCCCGGGGGAGAGCACGAAACGGTCGCGGCCGACCCACGCCGGGTCGGTCGGGTCGTGGCGCAGGAAGCGCTGGAAGATCAGGTACGCCGCCGGGGCCAGCGACATGGCCGTCCCGGGGTGTCCGTTGCCGACCTTCTGGACCGCGTCCATGGCCAGGACGCGGGCCGTGTCGACAGTCCGCTCGTCCAGTTCGGACCACTCGAATACGTTCGTCGGCGTCGTGTTCACCCTGTCTCAGGGCTCCTTCCGTTGTGAAGAGTGACCCCGTGAGGGGGACCGGGTCGGCCACGTCGCTGGGGCCGGACGCTTGGGTGGTGCCGGTCACGGAGGGTAGATCCCGCTTCTCGGAGCGAGCCTACCGTCCGGGCCGAGGCTCACCCTCCGTGCTGGGACAACGGGAAATTCCGTATGGCGATTCCCACGAAGGACCGGGCGGCTGTTTTGTCACAGGCTCTCCTGTTTTCGTCGTCTCTGCCCCTCGGGGGGTCGGGGCAGGGGGCAGGTACCGCACGGGACCAGCTTCGTCTGTTCACCCAGGGGTGTGCGTTCCGCCTCGCCGGGGGACCCCGGAGCCGGTGGGGAGATATGGAGCGTCTAAGGTGGCGTGGTACGCGCAGAGCGGACGAAACGGGGCCCTCGTTCCCGTGGCCGCCTGTGAGGATTCATCTTCAGTTGGGGTGTTAGTGACCGCCGTCGAATCCCGTCCCGCCGGGGTCACCGGGGCGACGCCTGCGCACCGGCCGTTCGGGGCCCGTGTCGGCGCTTTCGTCGCACTGACCAAGCCGCGGATCATCGAGCTCCTGCTGATCACCACCGTGCCGGTGATGTTCCTGGCGCAGCGCGGTGTTCCGGATCCGCTGCTGGTGCTGGAGGTGGTCATCGGCGGCTACCTCTCGGCCGGCGGCGCCAACGCCCTCAACATGTACATCGACCGTGACATCGACGCGGTGATGTCGCGCACCGAGCGGCGGCCGCTCGTCACCGGCATGGTGTCGCCGCGCGAGGCGCTGGTCTTCGGCATCGCCCTGGCGGTCGGCTCGACGATCTGGCTGGGCTACCTGGTCAACCCGTTGTCCTCGCTGCTGGCGCTGTCGGCACTGCTCTTCTACGTGTTCGTGTACACGCTGGGGCTCAAGCGGCGGACGGCGCAGAACATCGTCTGGGGCGGCATCGCCGGCTGCATGCCGGTGTTCGTCGGCTGGGCGGCGGTCACCAACACGGTGTCCTGGTCGGCGCTGGTGCTCTTCCTGGTCATCTTCTTCTGGACGCCGCCGCACTACTGGCCGCTGTCGATGAAGGTGCGCGAGGACTACGAGCGGGCCGGCGTCCCGATGCTGCCGGTGATCAAGGGCAACCTGGCGGTCGCCAAGCAGATCGTCGCCTACTCCTGGGTCATGGTGGCCGTCTCGCTGGCGCTGTGGCCGCTGGCCGACACCAGCTGGCTCTACCCCGTCTCGGCCGTCGTGCTGGGCGCCGCCTGGCTCAAGGAGGCGCACGGGCTGTACGCCCGGGCCAAGGCCGGGGTGGTCGGCGCCAAGCTGAAGGAGATGCGGCTGTTCCACTGGTCGATCACCTACCTGACGCTGCTGTTCGTGGTGATCGCGGTGGACCCGTTCGTGAAGTAGGACTTCTGAGGAAGGGCCCCGGTCTTCGGACCGGGGCCCTTCTGTTTTCGGTGGGGCGGGGTCCGTGCGGTTGCGGCGGGGCGGGGCAGTGCGGGGGATTCGGCTTCCGGCGCGGGCCGGCCCGGTGTCAGCGGGGCGGCAGTTCGGACGGGCCGACGTGGCCGTCCAGCCAGTCCTTGAGGGGCTGGGAGGCCTCCAGGAAGCCGGTGATCCGCCGGTAGGCCGTCCGGGTGCCGAGCCAGGCCCCGGGCGGCCACTCCTGCCAGGCGACCAGGCCCTTGTGGCGGAGCAGCTCGATCCGGGGGTGGTCCTTGGGGTAGCCGCGCGGCGCGGACTTGAGGCTGTCCCGGCCGACCACCTGCGGGCCGGCCTCGCGGACCGCGGCGACCACCCGCTCCAGCTCGGCGCCGCTCACGTCCTCGGCGACGGCGGCCCGGTAGCGCTCCAGCTGGTCCGGGGCGAGCTGGTAGAGCCCGTTGCCGCAGGCCAGTCCGTCGGCGGAGAGCTGGACGTAGCCGCCGGCCTCCAGGTGGGCGCCGATGTGCGTCTTGTAGGGGGACTTGTCGGCGCTGAACCGGACGTCGCGGTTGGGGCGGAAGATCTTGCCGGGACCGAAGCCGGGTTCCAGCTCGTCCAGCAGCCGTTCCATCGGCTCCCGGACGGCGTGGTCGTACTGGTCCTTGTGGGACTGCCAGAAGGTCTTGGAGTTGTCGGCCTCCAGGTGCTCGTAGAAGTCGAGCGCCTCGGCGGGCCAGCCTTGGAAGGTCACGGGGCCAGTATGTGGTGCGCGGGGCCGGCATGTGGCCCGGTGCACAGTCCGCTCCCGTCGCCAGCTCCGCTACCGATCGGTAGCATGCGGGCATGAGCAGCGCAGAGACCGCCACCACCGCCGCGCCGGACGCCCGCGCCGAGCGCCGCGCCAAGCGCATCGCCAAGCACCTCTCCAGCTTCGCCCGGCAGCACGGCGGCAGCGCCGACGGCGTCGTCGAGTACGTCGGCGCCGTGGCCACCCGCATCGTGGTGGTCGGCGCGGACGGCACCTGGGGCGACCAGGTCGCCCCCAGCTACGCCGTCGGCCGCCGGGCCGCCGAGCTGGCCGGGGTCACCCTCCACGACGACTTCGAGGGCGAGCTGGGCCTGAAGGTGAAGACCGGCCCGTACGAGTGGAAGCGGATGGCCGGCATCCAGATCGGCGGCTGACGCCGCCCCGGACATGCGGAAGGGGCCCCGGGTGATCCCGGGGCCCCTTCGCGTACGGGCTCAGGCGGTTCGCGTGGCTCAGGCGGCGGCGGCCTGCGGCTCGCGGGCCGGCAGCGGGGCGGGCGCGTCCCCGTCCGTGCGGACCCGCAGCGCGAGCGGGATGCGCAGCGCGGCGATCCAGGTGAGGGTGGCGCCCAGCATGTGCAGGCCTACCAGGATCTCCGGGACCTCCGTGAAGTACTGGACGAAGCCGAGCACGCCCTGGAGCAGCAGCACGACGAGCAGCTCGCGGGCGCGGGCCCGGGCGGCCGGCGGGGTCTTCACCGCGGCGAAGACGAACAGCACCGCGATCGCCAGGCCGACCGAGACGAAGGCCAGGTCGGCGTGGAACTGCGCCAGGCGGTCGTAGTCGAGCGGGATGCGCGGCACGATCTTGTTGTCCCTGGGCGTCCCCGGGTGGTGCCCGGCGCCGGTCACCAGCGTCCCGGCCGCCACCAGCAGGCCGATCACCACGACGAGGACGTAGGAGAGCTGCACGATCGGGCGGGCCACGGCCGGCTGCGGGGGTCCGTCGCCCTCGCCGGACCGCTCCCACATCAGCAGCGCGACCCAGACCAGGCCCATCGCGGCGATCAGGTGCAGGGCGACGGTGTACGGGTTGAGGCCGGTCAGCACGGTGATGCCGCCGAGCACGGCGTTGCTCATCACCAGCCAGAACTGCGCCCAGCCCAGCTTGGTCAGCTGCCGCCGCCACGGGCGGTGGCAGCGGGCGGCCAGGATGGCCCAGCCGACCGCGGCACTCAGCACGTAGGTGAGCATCCGGTTGGTGAACTCGACGACGCCGTGGAAGCCCATCTCGGGCGTCGGCGTCAGGCTCTCGTCGGTACAGCGGGGCCAGGTGGTGCAGCCGAGGCCGGAGGCGGTGAGCCGGACGGCGCCGCCGGTGACCACGATGACCACGCTCATCACCAGCGCGGCGAACGCGGCACGCCTGACCATGGCGGCGGACGGCTGCCAGCGCTCGGCGAGCAGGGAGAAGGGGGTACGCACGGGGTCAATCGTAGGCGGCCTTACAGCCGATCTTGGGGCGGGGCGGTCGCGCGCCGCACGGGCCCCGTGCGGTTTGCCGCTCCGGCAAGAGCGTCGGCGGGAACCGGACTGTTCGGGCATGTCGGTCATTGGTCTTGACCAATTATCCGACTGGCCGAAAGAGTGCGGTTTGGTCCATACCTTTTTCGGGCCCCACCCACCCCCGCACGTCAAGCGGAGATCCTGCACATGCGCATACCCACACCCGCCGCGGCGCTCGCAATCGGCGGATCCCTTGCCCTGGCCGCCCTCGTCGCCCCGGCTGCCCACGCCGCCGGGCCCGGCCGGCAGTGCCAGAGCCTCGGCGTCGCCAACCTCTACGGGGAGTTCATCGAGGGCGACGACACCCACACGCCGGACGCCGAGGGCGCGGTGGCGGTCGGCGGCAACGCCGACTTCACCGGCGGCTTCTCGGTCGGCCAGGAGCTCACCCCCGAGCAGGTCGCCGCGCTGCCCGGCGGCAACGCGCTGGTCGTGGCCGGCAGCGTGACCGGGCACAACACCCAGGTCATGAAGGGCAACGGGGTCTACGGTTCGAAGGCCGCGGGCGCCGTGGTCGAGGCGCACCAGGGCAAGGTCGGCCAGGGCGCGTCCCCGATCGACTTCAAGGCCGAGTTCGCCAAGCTGCGCTCCGCCTCCGCCTCGCTCGCCGCCGCACCGCAGACCGCCGGCGCCACGGTCGAGGCCAAGGGCAAGGAGCTCCGCCTGGGCGGCACCGGCACCGGGCTCAACAGCTTCACCGTCAGCGCCGCGACGCTCCAGGGCGCCACCGACGTCTTCCTGAAGGTGCCGGCCGGCTCGGTCACCGTGATCAACGTGACCGGCGACGGGTACGACATGGCCGCCGCGAAGACCACCGGCTTCCACCTGTGGGACGAGGCGAAGCAGTCGTACGTCCTGGACGACAAGCTGCAGAGCGCCGCGGGCGGGGCCGTCCGCGCCAGGCTGCTCTGGAACTTCCCGACCGCCACCAAGGTGGTCAAGAACAGTCAGGCCGCCTGGGCCGGCACCGTCCTGGCGCCGAACGCGGCCTTCGACCTCGGCAGCGGCGGGCCGGTCAACGGTTCGGTGATCGCCAAGTCGCTGACCGGAAAGGGCGGTGCGGAGACGCACCACTACCCGTTCGCCGGCTGCCTGCCCGCCGTCGTGCCGCCGCCGACCACCGTTACGACGGTGGTCCCGGTGATCCCGAGCGGCTCGCCGTCGGCGTCCGCCACCCCGAGCACGCCGGGCACCACCCCGGGGGTGCCGTCCCCCTCGGTGACCCCGGGCGCTTCCGGCGGCCCGACCACTCCGGCGAGCGGCAGGCCGAGCCCGGGCGCCTCCGCGAGCCCGTCGGCCTCCGCCCCGGCGGCCGTGCCGACCGCTTCCGCGAGCCCGTCGGCCGAGGCCACCGGCGGTGGCAACCTCGCACACACCGGCTCCGGCCCGGTCGTCCCGCTGGCGATCGGTGGCGCGGTCGTGATCGCGGCCGGTGGCGCGATCGTGGGGGCCACCCGTCGCCGGGCGGCCAAGAAGGCCTGAACCCTCATTGACCGGCCGATGCGGCCGATGCGGCCGATCGACACGGCGCCTGCGGTGACTGAACCCGATCACCGCGGGCGCCGTTCTTCATGGCAGTGTGACGAAGTCCATTCAACTTTGCCGAAACCACGTCATGCGAGGTGGCGGGCGTGATGGGCTGCTCATTGCACATCCGGGACCGGACGGACAGACGAAATCCGGTCGTCGGCGGGGTGTGGGGAGGGGCGTAAGTGCAGGTAGAGTCCCCCGGACAGTCGTAGCGGGCCACCGCCAGACCACTCAACACGCCTGCTGCACAAGACCGTTCGGAGGGGACAACGAAATGGCGCGACAGCAGCGGCAGATCGGCATCAGGAGCGCGGCACTGGCGGGGGCGGCGGCGGCCGCCGTCCTACTGCCGATGGCCCTGGCCACCAGTGCCTCGGCGCACACGCCCGCATGGACCACGACCTGCGACAAGGTCGTCATCGACCTGATCAACTACAGCGACGCGGCGGGCGTGAAGAACGTCGTCAGCCTGACCGTCGACGGCGTGAAGGTGCTGGACCAGAAGGAGTTCGGCAAGGAGTTCCACGGGACGTACCCGGTCAAGGACCACGACAAGCCGGTCGCCGCCACCTTCGTGGTCACCACCACCGAGGACCCGAAGAACCACGACTGGAACAAGACCGAGACCAGGACGATCGAGGTCTGCAAGACGCCGACCCCGACGCCGACCCCCACGCCCACCAAGACGGCGACCCCGACCCCCACGCCGACGCCCACCGCCACCAAGACGGCGACCCCGACCCCGACCCCGGCCCCGAGCGCGACGGTGTCGCCCACCGCCACCGCGACGGCGACCCCCACCGCGACCAAGACGCCCACCCCGGCGCCGACCACCGCGACCGCGACCCCGACCGCGGGCCCGGTGCTCGCCCAGACCGGTAGCAACGACTCCACCCCGGTCATCGCCGCGGCCGGCGGCGCCGTCGTCCTGCTCGGCGGCGGGCTCGTCTTCGTCGCCCGCAAGCGCCGCGGCGGCGGCAGCGAGAGCTGACGCCCGCGACAGGTGACCACGGCGGCCCCCCGCTCGACTCGTCGAGCGGGGGGCCGCCGTGGTGTGTGTGGTGTGTGTGGGGGGCAGGTGCGCCGCGGCAGTCGAGGGACAGCCGACGGGCAACCGACGGACCGTCAGCCGAGGGCGGCAAGGATCGGCGCCCAGGTGGCACCGGTGAGTGCGGCCACCGCCTGCTGCTGGGAGAGCGGGGGAGCGGCCCGGGTCGGCTTCGGCACCTCACTGGCACCAAAACCGCCGGCGCTGTTCCACTGCACCATCTGCAGCTGCGCACCGGTCGACTTCAGGGTCACCGTCACCGTCCAGCGGTGGGCGGCGTCGACACCGGCCGGGTGTTTGGCCGCGATCTCCTCCGACATCACCACGGCCCCACCGGGAATCGCGGCACTGCTCGGCAGCTCGCTCAGCGTGCAGGTGTCACCGGCGGCACGCGCGGGCTTCGTCTGCTCGCAGCTCAGCCCGTCACCGTCCCTGAGCGGCAGCTTGAGCCGCACGGCCGAGACGCCGACGCTGGAGGCGCCGCCACCGTCGTCGACGACCAGTGAACCCATGGCGACCATTCCGCCGGACGGATCCGAGGGGTTGTTGCTCTGCCCGGTCTCCTGGCTGAACCGGCCCCCGGGGAACGTCAGCTCCAGGGCCTTGATCATCTGGGTGTCGGTGATCGCGGAACGGGGCGCCGCGTGCGCCGCCGGCTCGATGTCGGATCCTGCGGGGTGGAGCCCGGGGAGCGCGCCGGGGAACGCCAGGCCGGTCGCCGCGACCACGGCGCAGGCGCAGGCGCCGACCCCGGCGGTGACACCGGCGATGACGCCGGCGGTGCGCCGACGCCGGCGGCTGCGCCCGCGCTCGACGGCTCCGCTCACGAACGTGGTGAGATCGGGGTCGAGGGAGTCGGCCGTGCGGTCCAGGGCGTGTGCGAGGTCTGCTTCGAACGGCATGCTGAAGTCACCTTTTCTGTCGCTGATGGGGGCGGGGCCTTGCGGCGGTTCTGACCTGCGTGCACGTGCTCAGTGCGGCACCAGGTCGGACAGGCTGTCGCCGAGCAGCGCGCGCACCCTGCCGAGCGCGCGGGTGCCCTGGGAACGGACCGCGCTGCTGCTCAGCCTGAGCATCCGGGCGGTCTCCTCGATGCTGCGGTCCTCCCAGTAGCGCAGCAGAAGCACCGCCCGGTCGCGGGGCGGGAGTTGGCCGAGGGCGTCCAGCAGGGTGAGCCGCAGCGCGGTGTCCGGGCCGGACGCCGCACCGTCGGGCACGTTCCCGACGGGGCGTTCCGTGGTGCTCCGCCGACGCCGCAGGCTGAGGAAGGTGCGGACCAGAACCGTCTGGGCGTAGGCCGCCGGGTTGTCCGCACCGGCCACCCGCTTCCAGTGCACGTACACCCGGCTGAGGGTCTCCTGCACCAGGTCCTCGGCAAGATGCGCGTCACCGGCCGTGAGCACGTACGCCGAGCGGTACAGCGCCTTGGCCCTTGCGGCCACGAACTCCAGGTACTCGTTCTCCTGAGCTGATTTCACTCGGTCCCCGCCTGTTCCCTCGTCCTGTGATCCCCGTGCATACCCCTCATGACTACGTGGGACGGCAGGATGTCGCGCGGGCGGGCGATCTTCTTCACCACTGCCGCGTCAACGGCCCGCCGCGAGGCCGCAGGTGGGATGCCCGGCGCGGTGCGGCGTTGGGCACACCCGTCCGCTTCCGCTGTGCTGCGCGATCCACCCGCGGCCCGCCTGGAGTAGGAAGTCGGCCACACCGACTTCCGACTCCACGGGGTCCTTCGATGCAGTGGAATGGGGAAAGGAGTTCAGAGAAATCACGATCTGGAGGAGGCTGTCCGTGCTCTTGGATGGTGAGTCGTGGCGCCGGCACTTCGACGGGTTCCGGCGCGATGCGTTCCGGCTTGAGGCCCAGCCCGCCTACACGATGCCGCGTGAGGCCGAGAATCTCGCGCGGTTCCTGCGTGGTGAACCCAAGCCGGAGGGGCACAACGCGGCCTGGCACCAGCGGGTTCGCGGATTCGTCTCGTCCGGTAGGACGATCGGGCGCGTCCGCGTGGTGCGTCGGCCGCTGACCGACTACCAGCGGTACCAGTTCGCCTGGGGAATCCCGGGCAACATCGCGGCCGGTGAGGACATCCGGATTCTGGACGCCACCGAAGAGGACCACGGGATCCCGGATCAGGACTGGTGGATGTTCGACGAAGTGTCGGTCGTGCACCTCAACTTCCGCCCGGACGGCACGCAGGTCAACCGTGAGCTGGTTGATGAACGGGCGGTCGAGTGCCAGGAGCTGAAGAGGTCGGCGATCGAGCATTCGGTGCCCTTCTTCGACTACCTGAAAGAGCACGGGTGACGCTCGACCCCGATGCGCTCGACCGGTCCAAGCAGGACCTGGCCGGCACACTCAGGACGCTGCGCCTGCAAGCCGGTCTCACGGGAGACCGGCTTGCAGTGCGTTGCGGCATGAGTCAGAGCAAGATCGAGACCTTGTCCCGTCTCAAGCGATCTGGTCCGAGGCCATGACCGCGATCTGCGGCGACCAGATCATCTGCGACGAGCAGCGATCCGAGATCTCAAGCGATCTGGTCTGCGGTGTGTGGATGCCGCCCACCGTCTCAATCCCGCTGGTCCGGGCGAGGCGGCTGACACACTGCTCGGCATGAGTGACTGGTATGAGCAGTTAGAGCTGGGCAGTGACCTCGTCCGGGTCTCGGAACCCCTCGTCAGCCCGCTGCTGTCAGCGAAAATGTGGTGGCTGCGCGGAACCGACCGCGACCTCGTCGTCGATGCCGGGCTTGGCGTCGTCGCCCTGCGCGGGGAGATCCCACGCATGTTCGAGCGCGACCCGCTGGCAGTCCTCACCCACGCGCACCTGGACCACGTCGGTGGGGCTCACGAGTTTCGTGAGCGGGCCGCTCACACGGCCGACGCCGCGATCCTGGCCGCGGGTGTCCCGGCCAGTCTGTACGGCGCCGAGCTCTACGAGAAGCTCGGCATCAATGCTGGGGGAGAGCCCGTCCCGGACCTGCTGATCAAGGATCTGCCGTATCCCGAGTACGACCCGCGGACGTATCGCGTCGAAGCGGTGACACTGAGTCGCCGGCTGGATGACGGGGACCGGATCGACCTGGGCGACCGCACGCTGACGGTCCTTCACCTTCCCGGCCACTCCCCAGGAAGCATCGCCCTGCTGGAGGAGCGTACCGGGGTGCTTTTCTCCGGCGATGTGGTGTACGACGGCCACCTGATCGACGACCTCCCGGACTCCGATGTGCCCGCCTACCGGCGCAGCATGGAAAGCCTCGCGCAGCTGGACGTGTCCGTCGTCCATCCGGGCCACGGGCGCAGCTTCGACCAGACGCGGCTTCGTGAGCTGGCCCATGCCTATCTGCACAAAGCGGGCGCCGAACAGGCAGGTAGTGCCTGCGGCTGACCTGACGCCTCAGAAGCTGTTGTCTCTCCGGGTGTGATTGGCGTGTTTCCGCTGGTTGCGGACAGGTGCGGTGGACCCGTGGGAGTAGTGGCCTGTCAGGTCGTCGTTCCCCGGGAGGTCTCGCATGCCGTCAGTCGTTGGACTACTGGAACAGCACGAGTTCGTTGCTCGGCGTCGGGTCGATGACCAGCGTGAGGAGGCCGACCGTATTCAGGCCGAGTTGGCCGCAGCCGAGGAGGAATGGCAGGAGTGGGTGATCGCCCGGCGGCGGGTCGGATACGTTCTGGCTCCGGACAGCGCCGCTGACGCCGGAGCACCCGACGACCACCCGATTGAGACGGCCGTTCGAGCACCAGCCCCCAGAGCATGACGACAAAAGCTACTTACGCGTCGGGGTGCTCCGGCAGGGCGAGCCAGTCCGACCAGGAGATCTCTCGGCCGAGGAAGCGCGGCTGCTCGAACGGCCAGTCGGCGGCGATCCACCGCGGCACCAGCTCGTCGAGGGCCTGCTCGACCTTGCTGTCCGCCAGCTCGTCCACCACCCACCAGGAGATCTCGCCGTCCGCGCCGGCCCTCTCCGGTGGGTCGATGTAGACGCAGCCGAGCAGAGCTGTCTCCGCCGCGTCGAACAGCGCGTAGTTGAAAGACTGGTGTGCGGCGATCTCCTTCTCGTGCCGCAACAGGTCGGCCTTGTCGGCCTCGTAGGTCATGGTGGCTGCGGGCCAGCCCCAGGCCGGGCCGAACATGGCCCACAGCCGCTCGCGCGAACCCATCACAGCCGGATAGTCGAGCGGGGCGTCCGCCTCCCGGATCGGCCGCAGGTGATGACCACTGCCCGGCAGCGGCACCAGGACGGGATGGACGAAGTTATCGGGGAGCCAGCTCATAGCGCCCGACCGTACCAGCGCGCGGTTGTCCGCTCCCCTGGATTTCCCCGTATACCGCCAGGTCCTGCTCTCATGCCGGGCAGTGCCCGCGATCACCCGATCGAGACTCCCGTTCGATCGACGGACTCCATGATCGGTACGGCAACGGCTGCTCGCTCGGGTGGTCACGGGGCCCGACCGGCCCGACCTGGGGAATGAGCGCCCCGCCAGGGCGGGGTACCGTCCTGGCGCTCGAACCAGTCACCTGGCGATCGGTGGCCCAACAACTCTCGGCAGCCAAGATCTGCGAGTGGCTCCGGCGGACCCTCGCCGAGCCAAGGGCTGCACTCTTGTGTCAGCGGATATTGACCAGCCTCATCGAGGTTTCACCGTTTGGCCGGTACCGGAGCCGGCGGACCCTTCTCAGCGTCACCATCCCGCACACCGAGGCCGCCAGAAGCAGCGCCAGTGGAACAGCCAGAGCGATCGCCCACGCAGTGACGCCGGTCTGGGGGACGACGTACGAGCCCCATGGTGCTCGTACCGCCCTCACGGCCTCGCCGGGGTGACCGTCGTGGCGCAGCGAGACCAGGGCTCCACCGGCCGAGCGGGCCTCGCACTGGACGTAGTCGTTGCGTCCGGCGTGCTTCGTGTGGCACTCCGTCACGACCACCGACTCCGGGTGGCCCCACGGCGCCACCCGGGCGAGGCCGAGCACCAGCCCGACGGCGGCCGCGCCCACGCACAAGGCCGTCAGCAGCCCCCAGAGAACCGTCGTCGGCCGTTCACCCGCCCCGCCCCCAAGTGCCATGAACCGAACCTGCTTGCCAGGAACCGCGGCATCCAGATCGGAGATACGGGATTGTTCAGGTGTGGGGCGGCCTCAAGCCCCACGAGACAGGCCTCGATGCGGCGTCGTAGCGGGAACGCGACGGCGGGGCGACCGGCCGCACTGGCGGCGATCGCCCCGCGTGCCTTCCCGGACTACTCCTCGTCGAGCGTACGCACGTACTCCAGCGTCCACGTCTCCTGGAACTCGGGCTTCGGCGGGCTGAGTTCGATCTGCGCGCCACGGTGGCCGGCACGCAGGGCGAGCCCCTTCTCCGAGATGATCTTGACCCCGCCGAGGACCGCCTCGAAGGTGAACTTCGCCCGCTCGATGCGCGGGACGGTGTTGACCCAGAGCTTGTCCTCGGCCACCACCAGCCCCGCTTCCTCGTGAGACGCGAGGCGGACCACGTAGGGCGAGCCCGGCTCGGCCTCGAAGGGCTCGACTGCCCACTCCTGCTCGATCGGAAGGGGGTTGAAGCGGTCGGTGATGACGGGGGCGCCGTACTTGACGGCGTACTCCGTGGCGGTCAGCAGGGAGGACGGGCCGATGATGTGCGCGTGGATCTTGTAGATGCCGGGCTTGATCGGGATCGGAGGCATGGTGCAGGATTCCTCTCTCGCATTCTGATGTCGATCAGCGCCGCGATGCTATCGGCGCGTGGCGGGGCATGACTTGGGCCCCGATCTCGACACGCCAGAGATTCCCGCAGAGTCGATTTCGGCACGAACTGTTCGATCGGATGAGCCGTCCCGGAAGCCTTGTTCGACTGCGGGCGACCTCTGTCGGCAGTGCGTCCAAGGGCTGTTCGCCGCCCGGACTCAATACGTCAGAAAGTACTCACGGCAGTCGGGTCCGCGCCGCCTCACATCCGGGATCTCAGCACGTCGACCTCGCAGCCCGGTGCGAAGGGGTCGAAGCCGTGCTCGATCAGCCAGCGAACCACCAGCAGGCTTCGCAGCGACCACCACGCGTGGATCACGTCGAGGTCGATGTCGGTGCCATAGCCGGAAATGACGTCGTCGAGGTGCTCCTCGTGTCCGAGCGTGAAGGTGGCGAGGTCGTACAGGGCATCACCCTGGCCCGCCTCGGACCAGTCGATGATGCCGGTGACCTCGCCGCCGTCGACGAAGACGTGCGCGACCTGCAGGTCGCCGTGCGTGAACGCCGGACTCCACGGCCGGAGCGCGGCCTTGGCGACCTGGCGGTTGCGGGCGACCAGGTCGGCGGGCAGGACGCCGTTCGTCACGAGCAACTCGCACTCGTCGTCGAGTTCCGCTGCCAGCGCGACGATGCTCCGGCCGGCCCGGCCGGTCCGGGGCGGCAGCGGCGCGTCGTGCAGCCTCCGGATGGCGGCGCCCGCCGCGGCCCACGACGCCGGTGCCCCGGTCGACGGCCCGCCGAGGCGCCCGAGCGTCGTCCCCGGGAGCGCGGCGAGCGCGAGCACGGGCGGCTTGCGCCACAGGACCTCCGGGGTCGGGACCGGCGCGAGGGACATCGCCTCGACCTCGACGTCGATGCGCGCCTGATCGGCGTCCACCTTCAGGAACACATCGCCGACGCGCAGGGTCGCGCGCTCGGAATGGGCGACGACGACTTGGACCTCATCCATGGGCGACCAGTATCCCGGGGACGACCGCCGACGTCGCCAGGTTTACCGCGTGCGATTACGCGGCTGACCGCATCCCGCTGCCCGGCGGCCTCGTGCGCCAACGGCTGACCAGGTCAAGCCCACCACTTTTGTTGGGAGTCCTTAGGGGGTGGGGGCGGCGTGGTGGTCGAAGGCGCCGGCTTTGGCGGCTTGGAGGAGCTTGGCGAAGGTGGTGGGGGTGGTGCGGAGGATGGTGGCGGGGGCGTCGGATTCGCGGAGTTCGACCTGGCTGTCGGCGGCACGGACCTCGACGCATTCGTTGGACGCGCCGCTGTAGCTCGACTTCTGCCAGTTGGACCTACTCATACTTGCCCTTCATCTCATCCTCAAGGGATCGAATGAACTTTCGCGAGTCATCCTCCGACAGAGCGAGAGAGTTCAGCCGCGCGAAGGTTGTCCGATGGCTGGCCAGGTCTGCTGGGGAGTCGAAGAAGAGAACGCCTTGCGCGGTGTCCATCTGAAGGGTTGCAAGTTCTGGAACCGGACCTTCGGCGAACATGATGTTCTCGCCTGCGCCGGGGAAGGTGTCCATGTCGAACGGAACCACCCGAACGGAGATCTCCGGCTGCGCGGAGTCCTCGATGAGACTGCCGAGTTGGTCTGCGAGGACCTTGGGTCCGCCGAACTGCATTCGGAGTGCGGCCTCGTGAATGAAGGAGACGTACGGCGTCTTGCCGGAGCGGACAACGTGCTGGCGTTGCACGCGGAACGCCGTTCTGACGTCGATGTCGTGACGAGGTAGCGGCGGTGTGATCCGTGCGAAAACGGCAGACGCGTACGCGCTGGTCTGCTGGAGTCCGGGGATGTAGGTCGTGGCCCAGGTGTAGAGCTCGTGGGAGTGGGCCTCCATTTCTGCGACCTCAAGAAAGTCGGTCGGCAGGACTCCTCGATACTCCTCCCACCAGCCCTTGCCGCGTGTCGCAGCGAGGCCGGCGAGTGCGTCGACAAGTGGTTGGTTGGCGCACTTGCATGCTGCGGCGATCGTCCGTAGGCGGTCCGCACTGATGCCGATCTTCCCTGTCTCCATCTGCGTGACCTGAGCAGGACTCATCCCGAGGGTGCGGGCGAGCTGGGTGCCACCGAGGCCGGCCTGCTCCCTCATTCGTCGCAGCTCGGTTCCAAGCCTGCGCTGGCGCAGTGTCGGGTTGGGGCGTGGCGGCATGGTTTCCTTCCGGGCCTGGGGTCGGGCCAAGTCTGCCCGGATGGTTGTGAGCAGGTCCACCTGGCCTCTGTTGCCACCGGAGAGGGAATTTCCCGCGAGAGTTCTAATTTTAGAACCTTGCTGCGCTATGGTCTTCATCACAGCGATCCGACGGATCGTCAGTAACGCCTGTTTCCAGGGCAGTAGGCGCCTGCTGCCCGCGCACCGCAGAGCAGCCACGCGTGGCATTCCCAGCCCCGTCCTGGCCTGGCTCACGGCGACGATTCCGCCGGTCAACCCCGAATCCACCACACCACCTCTCTCGGAGGTTCCCCATGTGTGCCCTCAACCCGCCCGACTGGTCCGCCGCCCGTGAGGCGTTGCGCAGCGCGACGTCCGCCGCGGGCTGGCCGGACGACCTCATCTCCGACGCCGAACTCGCCCTCCATGAGCTGTTCGTCAACGCCTGGCGGCACGGAGGCAGCCCCGCGCCGACCGTGGTCGTCGTCCTCCTCGCGGACCGCACCCTCCGCGTCTCCGTGGTGGACGACAGCCCGGACCTGCCCGAGCCCCGTGTCTCCGCCGACCCGTACGAGCTGTCCGGCCGGGGCCTGCACCTCGTCCGCTCGCTCACCCACCGCTTCGGCACCGACCCGCGCCGGCACGGCAAGGGCAAGCTCGTATGGTTCGAGCTGGACCGCGCCGCGTGGGCGTCGTGATCCCGATGGCCACCCGGGCCGTCCACACCGAGCGCACCACCGTCCACTACCTCGCCGTCGAGCACGTCCCCGACGCGACCGTCCAGCTCCGCATCGCCGTCGACCTCGACATCCACGCCGCCCCCGGTGAGTACCTCGCCCTCCCCCTCACCCGCGACCAGGCCCACGAGCTCCTCCACGGCCTCGCGGCCCACCTCGGCCACCGCGTGATCGGCATCCGCCGATGATGAGGACCGGCACCGCCAACTTCCTCGTCGGCGTGGTCCTCCTGACCCTCCTCGCGCTGGCGATCGCCACCGTCGCCCTCGGGGTCGTCACCGCCCTGAAGGTCAACGAACCCCCGCCCCCCATCACCCGCCACGGCCGCTGGGAGCTGCGCCGACTCCCCGACGGCACCCACGAATACGCCTGGATCGCCCGCCAGGCCGGCCACTACGGCCCCGAGATCCGCCGCCGAACCAACCCTGACCCGCCCGCCCGCGGCCGGCACCGCATACCTACCTGAGCAGCCAACGCGAAGGCCCCCGCCCATCAGGACGGGGGCCTCGCGGCGATCGGGGGCTGCTACTCCGAGCGGAAGAACCGGGCTGCTACTCCCAGCGGAAGAACCGGGCCGCCGCCGCCAGCCCGAGCACTGCCCAGCCGCCCAGGATGCCGAGGTCCGCCCAGGGCACGCCGGCCCCGGTCTGGAGCACCGAGCGCAGGCCGTCGGACAGGGCCGCGATCGGCAGCAGCTCCAGCACCGACTGCACGGCGGCCGGGAACTTCGACAGCGGAACGATGACGCCCCCCGCCAGCAGCAGCAGGATGAAGACCAGGTTCGCGGCGGCCAGCGTGGCCTCCGCCTTGAGCGTGCCGGCCATCAGCAGGCCGAGGCCGGAGAAGGCGGCGGTGCCGAGGACGAGGAGGGCCAGAACGGCCAGCACGTTGCCCTGCGGGGACCATCCGAGCGCCAGGGCGATCACGCTCAGCAGTGCCACCTGCAGCGCCTCCGTCACCAGCACGCAGCCCGTCTTCGCCGTGAGCAGCGCCCAGCGCGGCAGCGGGCTGGCGCCCAGCCGCTTCAGCACGCCGTACCGCCGCTCGAAGCCGGTGGCGATGGCCTGTCCGGTGAAGGCGGTGGACATCACGGCCAGTGCGAGCAGGCCGGGGGCCAGGAAGTCGACCCGCTTGCCGGGGCCGTCCACGGCGACGATGTCCACGGCGGAGAAGAGCACCAGCAGCACCGTCGGGATGACCACGGTGAGCAGCAGCTGTTCGCCGTTGCGCAGCAGCATCTTCGTCTCGAAGGCCGTCTGGGCGAGCAGCATCCGGCCGACGGGGGCCGCACCCGGCCTGGGGGAGTAGTCGGGGGAGTGGTCAACGGTGCTCATGCGCGCAGGTCCCGTCCGGTCAGGTCGAGGAAGACGTCTTCGAGGCTGTGGCGCTGCACGGCGAGCCGCTCGGGGAGGATGCCGGAGGCCGCGCACCAGCCGGTGACGGTGGCCAGCAGCTGCGGGTCGACGGGCGCCTCGACGCGGTAGCTGCCGGGGGTGGGCTCGGTGGCGGTGGCGCCCTCGGGCAGTTCCTTGAGCAGCGGGCCGAGGTCCAGCCCGGGCGGCCCGTCGAAGCGCAGCGAGGACTCGGCGCCGCCGCGGCAGAGCTCCTCCGGGGTGCCCTCGGCGATCACGCGGCCGCGGTCGACGATCGCGACCCGGTCGGCGAGCTGCTCGGCCTCGTCCATGTGGTGGGTGGTGACGACCACGGTGACGCCGTCCCGGCGCAGGTCGCGGACGAGGTCCCAGGTGGCTCGGCGGGCCTGCGGGTCGAGGCCGGCGGTGGGCTCGTCCAGGAAGACCAGCTCCGGGCGGCCGACCACGGCCATGGCCAGGGCGAGCCGCTGCTGCTGGCCGCCGGAGAGCCGGCGGTAGGTGGTGCGGCCGCAGGAGCCGAGGCCGAGCCGTTCGACGAGGGCGCCGACGTCCAGCGGGTGGGCGTGCAGCTTCGCGGTGTGCCGGAGCATCTCGACGGCGCGCGCGCCCGCGTACACGCCGCCGGACTGGAGCATCACGCCGATCCGGGGGCGCAGCCGGTCGCCCTGGGTGACCGGGTCGAGGCCGAGGACGCGGACGGTGCCGGCGTCGGGGCGGCGGTAGCCCTCACAGGTCTCGATGGTGGTGGTCTTGCCGGCGCCGTTGGGGCCGAGCACGGCGGTGATCGCGCCGCGTGCGAGGGTGAGGTCGAGACCGTCCACCGCGGTCTTCTCGCCGTAGCGCTTGACCAGCCCGGTGATCTGGACCGCGGGTTCGGAATGCATACCGGCGAGTGTAAGAGGCGTGAACGCCGCGGGCCGAAGCCGGGCCGGATGATCGTTCACGCAGGTCAGGTAAGCCTTACCTGCGTGACAGATGACACCAGTGAGGCCTGGATCACGGCTTGTCCCGTCGGAAGTAATTACGCAACACTGGTGTTGTGAAAAACATGCGCGAGCACTCCACGCAGCAGGAGGCCGAGTCGGCCCCCGGCTGCGCCGTGCCCGCGACGGCGGCCGAGGTGCTGCTGGAGGGCCACCGGGCGACCCGGGACCGGGTCGCCCGTTCGATCCTCGACCACGGCCCCTCCTCCGCCGCCGACCTGGCGAACCGGCTCGGTCTGACCACCGCGGCCGTCCGCCGTCACCTGGACGGACTAGCCGCCTCCGGCCTGGTCGACGCCCGCGAACAGCGGGTGTACGGCAGCCGCGGCCGGGGCCGTCCCGCCAAGGTCTTCGCCCTCACCGACGCCGGCCGGGACGCCTTCTACCAGGCGTACGACCAGCTCGCGGCCGACGCGCTGCGCTGGATCTCCGACTCGGTGGGCGGCGGCAAGGCGGGCGAGGAGGCGGTCGCCGCCTTCGCCCGGGCCCGGTTCGGGAAGCAGGGCGAGCGCTACCTCGCCGCGCTGCGCCAGGCCGCGGCCGGGGAGCGCACCGAGGCGCTCGCCCAGGCGCTGAGCGCGGACGGGTACGCTGCCACCGTGCGGCGTGTGCCGTCGGCCGCGGCGAAAGCCCCGGCGGGCGCCCAGCTCTGCCAGCACCACTGCCCGGTCGCGCACATCGCCGAGCAGTTCCCGCAGCTCTGCGAGGCGGAGACCGAGGTCTTCTCCCAACTGCTGGGCACCCATGTGCAACGGCTGGCCACCATCGCCCACGGCGACGGGGTCTGCACCACCTATGTGCCGGCATCCGGTGCCGCATCGTCGCCCGCCCTGCGTGCCGCAGGACCGGGTACCGGTGCAGTGCCGACTGCCGGTACGTCCATCGAAGACTCAGCGTCCGCGCGTTAGGAAGCTCGCATGACTGACACCGTTTCGCACCCGGAGCTCGAAGGCCTGGGCACCTACGAGTACGGCTGGGCCGACCCGGACACCGCCGGTGCCGCTGCCAAGCGCGGGCTCAGCGAGGACGTCGTCCGCGACATCTCGGCGAAGAAGAACGAGTCCGAGTGGATGCTGAACCTGCGGCTCAAGGGCCTCAAGCTGTTCGGCAAGAAGCCCATGCCGACCTGGGGCTCGGACCTCTCCGGCATCGACTTCGACAACATCAAGTACTTCGTCCGCTCGACCGAGAAGCAGGCCGAGTCCTGGGAGGACCTGCCCGCCGACATCAAGGCGACGTACGACAGGCTGGGCATCCCGGAGGCGGAGAAGCAGCGCCTGGTCGCCGGTGTCGCCGCGCAGTACGAGTCCGAGGTCGTCTACCACCAGATCCGCGAGGACCTGGAGGAGCAGGGTGTCATCTTCCTGGACACCGACACCGCCCTCAAGGAGCACCCGGAGATCTTCAAGGAGTACTTCGGCACCGTCATCCCGGCCGGCGACAACAAGTTCGCCGCGCTGAACACGGCGGTCTGGTCCGGCGGCTCCTTCATCTACGTGCCGAAGGGCGTGCACGTCGACATCCCGCTCCAGGCCTACTTCCGGATCAACACCGAGAACATGGGCCAGTTCGACGCTGATCATC
>NZ_CP026498.1:4890219-4892666 GCF_002953255.1 Streptomyces sp. CB01881 | reverse complement strand
CCATCAAGTACCCGGCCGTCTACCTGATGGGCGAGCACGCCAAGGGCGAGACCCTGTCGATCGCCTTCGCCGGTGAGGGCCAGCACCAGGACGCCGGCGCCAAGATGGTCCACATGGCGCCGAACACCTCCTCCAACATCGTCTCCAAGTCGGTGGCGCGGGGCGGCGGCCGCACCTCCTACCGCGGTCTGATCGAGATCGGCGAGGGCTCCAAGGGCGCCAAGTCCAACGTGCTCTGCGACGCGCTGCTCGTCGACACCATCTCCCGCTCGGACACCTACCCGTACGTGGACGTCCGCGAGGACGACGTGTCCATGGGCCACGAGGCGACCGTCTCCAAGGTCAGCGAGGACCAGCTCTTCTACCTGATGAGCCGGGGCATGACCGAGTTCGAGGCGATGGCGATGATCGTCCGCGGCTTCGTCGAGCCGATCGCGCGCGAGCTGCCGATGGAGTACGCGCTGGAGCTGAACCGGCTGATCGAGCTGCAGATGGAGGGCTCCGTCGGCTGACGCCGCAGCCGAACGCAGTCCATCCGCACGTTGAGGAAGAGAGCACCACGAACAGCCATGGCTGACACGCCTTCGAATGTCGCAGTGAACACCGCCGGTTCCACGACCGCCGGTTCGATCGAGGTCGGTACCGCCGGGGCGGGCGCGCAGCTCGCCGGCCCCGGCACCGGCCGCGCCACCGTCCAGCAGCCGATCGACGCCCGCGTCGCGGTCAAGCCCTCCTACGAGGTCGGCGACTTCCCGGTGCCGACCGGCCGCGAGGAGGACTGGCGGTTCACCCCGCTCCACCGCCTGAACGGCCTGCACGACGGCAGCGCCGCCGAGGCCGCCAAGGGCGAGGACAAGGTCGAGCTGAGCCTGCCGGACGGCGTCACCGCCGAGACCGTCGGCCGCGACGACGCCCGCCTGGGCAAGGCCGGCAAGCCGGTCGACCGGGTCGCCGCCCAGGCGTTCAGCGCCTTCGAGGAGGCGCTCGTGGTCACCGTCCCCAAGGAGACGGTGCTCACCGAGCCGGTCAAGATCGACGTGCACGGCGAGGGCGGCACCCGCTTCGCCCACGTGGTGGTCGACGTCAAGCCGTTCGCCGAGGCCGTCGTGGTGATCAACCACACCGGCAGCGGCACCCGCGCCGCCAACGTCGAGCTGCTGGTCGGCGACGGCGCCAAGCTCACCTTCGTCTCCGTCCAGGACTGGGACCGCGACGCGGTGCACGCCGCCCAGCAGACCGCCCTGGTCGGCCGGGACGCCTCGCTGAAGTCCGTGGTCGTCACCTTCGGCGGCGACGTGGTCCGCATCCACCCGCGGGTCTCCTACGCCGCGCCCGGCGGCGAGGCCGAGCTGTTCGGCCTCTACTTCGCGGACGCCGGCCAGCACCTGGAGCACCGTCTGGTCATCGACCACGACACCCCGCACTGCCGCTCCAACGTGGTCTACAAGGGCGCGCTGCAGGGCCAGGACGCGCACGCCGTCTGGGTCGGCGACGTGCTGATCCGCGCGGCCGCCGAGGGCACCGACACCTACGAGCACAACCGCAACCTGGTGCTCACCGACGGCGCCCGGGTCGACTCGATCCCGAACCTGGAGATCGAGACCGGCGAGATCGTCGGCGCCGGCCACGCCTCCGCGACCGGCCGCTTCGACGACGAGCAGCTCTTCTACCTCCAGGCCCGCGGCATCCCGGCCGACGAGGCCCGCCGCCTGGTGGTGCGCGGCTTCTTCGCCGAGCTGGTCCAGCAGATCGGCGTCGCCGAGATCCAGGACCAGCTGATGGAGAAGATCGAGGCCGAGCTGGAAGCGGCGGTCTGAGTCCGATGAGCTTTCTCCGCGCCTGCGCGCTCAGCGAGCTGGCCGAGGACGTGCCCCGGCGCGTCGACCTCAACGGCGTACCGGTCTCCATCGTCCGCACCGACGAGGGGGTGTTCGCGATCAACGACACCTGCTCGCACGCGAACGTCTCGCTCTCCGAGGGCGAGGTCGAGGACTGCATGATCGAGTGCTGGCTGCACGGCTCCAGCTTCGACCTGCGCACCGGCAAGCCCTCCGGCCTGCCCGCCACCAAGCCGGTCGCTGTCTACCCCGTAAAGATCGAAGGGGACGATGTGCTCGTCTCCGTCAACCAGGAGTCCTGAGTACACATGGCAACCCTTGAAATCCGCGACCTGCACGTCTCCGTCGAGGCGGAGACCGGCCCCCGGGAGATCCTGAAGGGCGTCGACCTGACCGTGAAGCAGGGCGAGACCCACGCGATCATGGGTCCGAACGGCTCCGGCAAGTCCACCCTGGCCTACTCGCTGGCCGGCCACCCCAAGTACACCGTCACCGGCGGCTCCGTGCTGCTGGACGGCGAGGACGTCCTGGAGATGTCCGTCGACGAGCGCGCCCGGGCCGGCGTCTTCCTGGCCATGCAGTACCCGGTCGAGGTCCCCCTCGGTCCCC
>NZ_CP026498.1:4875241-4890114 GCF_002953255.1 Streptomyces sp. CB01881 | reverse complement strand
TCAAGCCGAAGATCGCGATCCTCGACGAGACCGACTCCGGCCTGGACGTCGACGCGCTGCGGATCGTCTCCGAGGGCATCAACCGGGTCCGCTCGACCGGCGAGGTCGGCACCCTGCTGGTCACGCACTACACCCGCATCCTGCGGTACATCAAGCCCGACCACGTCCACGTCTTCGCGGGCGGCCGCATCGTCGAGTCCGGCGGTGCCGAGCTGGCCGACAAGCTGGAGAACGAGGGCTACGAGTCCTACGTGAAGGGCGGCGCTTCCGAGTGACCCATACGCACGAGTCGACGGTCCTGCCGGGCCTGCTGGACACCGACGCGATCCGCAAGGACTTCCCGGTCCTCCAGCGCCTGCTGCACGACGACAAGCCGCTGGTCTACCTGGACAACGCGGCGACCTCGCAGAAGCCGCGCCAGGTCCTGGAGGCGCTGAACGCCTACTACGAGCGGCACAACGCCAACGTCCACCGCGGCGTGCACGTGCTCGCCGAGGAGGCCACGGCGCTGTACGAGGGCGCCCGTGACAAGGTCGCGGCGTTCATCAACGCGCCGAGCCGCAACGAGGTGGTCTTCACCAAGAACGCCTCGGAGTCGCTCAACCTGGTCGCCAACATGCTGACCTGGGCGGACGAGCCCTACCGGGTGGACGCCGAGTCCGAGATCGTCATCACGGAGATGGAGCACCACTCCAACATCGTCCCGTGGCAGCTGCTCTCGCAGCGCACCGGCGCGAAGCTGAAGTGGTTCGGGCTGACCGACGAGGGCCGGCTCGACCTGTCCAACATCGACGAGCTGATCACCGAGAAGACCAAGGTGGTCTCGTTCACCCTGGTCTCCAACCTGCTCGGCACCGTCAACCCGGTCGAGACCATCGTGCGCAAGGCCCAGTCGGTCGGCGCGCTGGTCGTCATCGACGCCTCGCAGGCCGCGCCGCACATGGTGCTCGACGTGCAGGCGCTGGAGGCCGACTTCGTCGCCTTCACCGGCCACAAGATGCTGGCCCCGACCGGCATCGGCGTGCTCTGGGGCCGCCAGGAGCTGCTGGAGGACCTCCCGCCGTTCCTCGGCGGCGGCGAGATGATCGAGACCGTCACCATGGGCTCGTCCACCTACGCCCCGGCGCCGCACAAGTTCGAGGCGGGCACCCCGCCGATCGCCCAGGCGGTCGGGCTGGGCGCGGCCATCGACTACCTGTCGGGCATCGGCATGGAGAAGATCGCCGCCCACGAGCACGCCATCACCGCGTACGCGGTCGAGCAGCTGCTGGAGGTCCCGGACCTGCGGATCATCGGCCCGCGCACGGCCGTCGACCGCGGTGCGGCCATCTCGTTCACGCTGGGCGACATCCACCCGCACGACGTGGGCCAGGTGCTGGACGAGCAGGGCATCGCCGTGCGCGTCGGCCACCACTGCGCGCGGCCGGTCTGCCTGCGGTACGGAATTCCGGCGACCACCCGGGCGTCGTTCTACCTGTACTCGACGCCGGGCGAGGTCGACGCCCTGATCGACGGCCTGCACCACGTCCGGAACTTCTTCGGCTGACAGGACGGCCCACGACATGAAGCTCGACTCGATGTACCAGGACATCATCCTGGACCACTACCGCAACCCGCACGGCAAGGGGCTGCGGGACGGCGACGCCGAGGTGCACCACGTCAACCCCACCTGCGGGGACGAGATCACCCTGCGGGTGAAGCTCGACGGCGCCACGGTCGCCGACGTCTCGTACGAGTCGCAGGGCTGTTCCATCAGCCAGGCCAGCGCCTCGGTGCTGAACGACCTGGTGGTCGGCAGGACCGTCGGCGAGGCGCAGGCCGTCCAGGAGGCCTTCCTGGAGCTCATGCAGAGCAAGGGCCAGGGCGAGGGCGACGAGGAGGTGCTGGAGGACGCGGTCGCGTTCGCCGGCGTCTCCAAGTACCCGGCCCGGGTCAAGTGCGCGCTGCTGAGCTGGATGGCCTGGAAGGACGCCACCGCGAAGGCGCTCGCCGAGCAGCCCGCGGTCACCGACGCCCCCACCGACTGACGCAGAAGAGGAGGACCGAACCATGAGCGACACCACCGAGACGCCCGCCCCTTCCGCGGAGGGGGGCCCGACCGTCATCGTCGGCACCACTGCCGGCACCGTCTCCGTCGAGGACCTGACCGAGGCCCTGATGGACGTCGTCGACCCCGAGCTGGGCATCGACGTCGTCAACCTGGGCCTGATCTACGGGATCCACATCGACGAGTCCGACGTGGCCACCATCGACATGACGCTCACCTCGGCGGCCTGCCCGCTGACCGACGTCATCGAGGACCAGGCCAAGACGGCCACCGACGGCCTCGTCCAGGACCTGCGCATCAACTGGGTCTGGATGCCGCCGTGGGGCCCCGACAAGATCACCGACGACGGCCGCGACCAGCTCCGCGCCCTCGGCTTCAACGTCTGAGGCCTGCCGCCCGTCAACCCGCTGCCGCGCGATTCTCCCCTTCGGGGGAACGAATCGCGCGGCAGTGGTATATCTGCAAGCGGGCGGTGAGACTGGCGCCGCGACCACGGAGGGAGCGACGTGATGGCTGTGGAAGCTGTCGGACACTGGACGCTGCCCGACTCGGCGTACGCCATGTGGGTCCGGGGCGAGCTCGACGACTACCTGCGGATCCCGGACGACGGCACGCGGGTCGAGGTGGTCGGAGGGGAGTTCGTCGTGTCACCAGCGCCGGTCTTCGCCCATGCGGTGATCCTTTCGAGTATCCAGCGGGGCATCGACTACGCACAGTTCCAGGACCCTGCCTACCCCTGGCGGGTGGTTCAGGCGATCAATCTTGATCTTGTCGAGGTCGGAGACGGCTACATTCCCGACCTCGTCGTGGTGGATGCAGAAGTGGAGGAGCGCGGGCTGGCGGAGGATGTGACGCACCTCAGGCCGGACCAGATCGCCCTGGTGGTCGAAGTGACCTCCTCGTCGAACGCGCACAACGACCGCCGTCCCGTGCTCGGCCGACGTGTCAAGCCCACCAAGTGGAGCGGGTACGCGCGGACCGGTGTGCCGTACTACCTGCTCGTGGACCGCGATCCACGGGATCCGGGCATCACGTTGTTCGGCGAGCCACACCGCAGGGAAGGCAGCTACGCGGTACTGGGCGAGTGGAAGTTCGGAGACGCGGTCCGGTTGCCGGATCCGTTCGGGTTCGAGTTCCACACGACCACCTGGAAGCCCTGGACGGCGTGATCCGCACGAAAAGCCGCCGCCCGGTACGGATCCCGTACCGGGCGGCGGCGTCGCGGTGTGCGTCAGGCCTGCTTCGGGCGCTTGGCCACGGCGGCCGCCAGGGCGACGCAGACGAGTGCGGCCACGGCGGCGAAGCCGCTGACGGCGGGGAGCAGTCCGCAGGCCTGGACGAGGGCGCCGACGCCGACGATCGGCAGCGACGAGCCGAGGTAGACGATGACCCAGAGCGAGCTGAGCTCGGAGCCCCGGCGTTCCGGGTTCATCGCCGCCACGGCGGAGGTGAAGAGCGAGCGGAAGGCGACGCCCTGGCACGCGCCGCCGAGGACGCTGCCGATGAACAGCAGGGCCGGGGTGCCGGTGTACTGGGCGGAGACGACCAGGCCGAGGCCGGCCGCCAGGCCGGTCAGGCCCAGGGCGATCACCACGCGGTCGGCGGTCGGCGGGACGAGCAGCTGGGCGGCGGCCGAGGAGCCGAGCAGCAGGGCGGCGACCACGGCGCCGGTCAGCCGGGAGTCGCTGTGCAGCAGCTTGGCGGAGAACGCCGGGGCCAGGCTGAGGTAGACGCCGAAGACCCCGTACGAGACGAAGCCGGCACCGGAGGCCAGCAGGAACTCGCGGCGGCCGGTGGCCGGCAGGGCGAGCCGCTGCGGGCGCAGGTGGGCCGGGGTGGTGATGCGCGGCGGGGAGGCCGGCGGGCGGTTGCGGCCGGGCATCCGCGGGTGGACCACGGCGAGCGGCACGCAGAGCGCGAGCAGGGCGACGGCGTGCAGCAGGAACGGGGTCAGCAGCGGATCGGAGCCGCCGGCCAGCAGGGCGCCGACCACCGGGCCGAGCGCGACGCCGCCGGCCGAACAGGCGAGGGTCAGCTTGGCGGCCAGGGTGGGGCGCTCGGGCAGCAGGTCGCCGAGCGCGGCGCCGGCGGCACCGGTGGACAGGCCCACCGCGATGCCCTGGACGGCACGGCCCGCGGCGAGCTGCCAGAAGCTGCCCGCAGTGGCGAAGACGGCGTCCCCGGCGGCGGCCAGGGCCACGGCGGGCAGGATCAGGGCGCGCCGGCCGAGGTGGTCCGACCAGTGGCCGACCGCGGCGAGCACCGGCACCAGCGCGAACACGTAGATCGTGAAGAGGATCGTGGTGTCGAGCGGGGTGAGCGCCAGCCGCTGCTGGAGCAGCAGGTAGATCGGGGTCGCCAGGTTGGCGCCGATCAGCATGAAGAGGAGGGCGGCGGCGACGAGGCCGACGCGGACACCGCGCAGCGCGTTCCAGCGGCTGATCGAGGCGAGCTGGAGCTGGGCACGCGGCGCGAGCTCCAGGGGAAGCAGGGCCTCCGACAGTCGGCGTCCGTCGAACTGCGCGGTGCGCAGGCCGGAGCCGGCAGGGGAGAGGTCCGCCATATCAGGGGTCTCCTGTGGCCAGGGCACCACCTCGGGCCGACATGGCCCGGGGTGGTGGCCTGGTACGGGTACCTCTGGTGGAGCGGGTGAGCTTGTCAGGGGGAGGGCTTCGTTGCCCGGTGGCCCGCGCGGGGTGTGCACGGCACCGTTCCGAAGGATAAGGGGTGGGCGCACGCCTGCGGCGCGCGCCCCGGGAGGCCGGGCGTCGGGGGTGCCGGACCTATACGCTGAGGAAGTAGACATGTACGCGGAGCTGACCGCTGGCTGTAGGGAGAACGCGCAACGATGGCCGGACGACGTCGGAAGAACGCTGGGGCCTCGTCGGCGGCTGCGCCGGGCGAGGAGGGGGCGGCCGGTGCGGTGCTGCCGGCCGACCTGGAGCTGCAGGACCTCTACGGGGCGTTCGCCGCGCACGGGCTGGACGACGAGGACCTCGACGACGCGGCCGTCCTGGTGCCGCCGGTGAAGCTGCCCGCCGAGGCGGATCTGGCCGCGCAGGCGAAGGCGGTACCGATGTTCGGGTACGCGCTGAAGCTGGCCCGCTGGGCCGCGCCGTACCGGGCGGTGGACGAGTTCGGCGACCTCACCGGGCCGGACCGGGCGCCCGCCGCCCGGCTGCTGGGCCTGGCCCCCGAGGAGGGGGACGCGCCGGAGGAGGCCGTGGTCGAGGCGATGCGCGCCTGGTCGCTGGCCTGCGACCTGGACCTGGTCGAGATCGGCACCACCGAGGCCGGCGAGCACGTGGCCGTCCCCGGGCCGGACCTCGAACCGGCCGAGCAGGGGGACGCGGAGACCGTCCTGGAGCTCTGGCTGACCGCCGCCGGGATCGTCCGGGAGCTGGCGGTGGAGGCGGACTCGATGCCGGAGGAGGGCGGGGAGGGCGCCGCCGGGGCGGAGCCGGCCGACGAGGACGAAGAGGACGAGGCGCGCCTGGCGTCGGTCGAGGAGGCCAGGGACGAGGCCGCCGAGCTGCTCGACGAGGCGCTCCAGGTGCTGTACGAGACCACCGCCTTCGCCGAGCCCGGCACCGAGACCGTGCCGCTCGGGGTGCTGGCCGCCCTGCTGGTCGTCCCCGAGGGGGAGGAGCCGAGCGAGGAACTGCTCGGCGACATCACCGACGTGATGGTCACGCTGGACCCGATGCTGGGCGACCTCGCCGAGCTGGGCGTGCTGGACTACCACCCGATCGACCCGGAGCTGTTCGACGAGGAGGAGGACGAGGAGGCCGCGCAGCCCGCCGGCCCGGCCATCGGCGAGGAGCCGCTGGACGAGGAGGAGTCGGCCCGCTTCGGCCTCGTCCGGCTGACCCCGCTCGGCCAGTACGGCATCCGGCAGTGGCTGCTGGAGGACGGCTACGACGCGCCGCTGGTCGGCGAGCTGGCCCAGGGTGACGCCGGCGAGCTGCTGCGCGCGGTCTGCGAGTCGGCCAACGTGCTGCCCGACGAGGAGCTGCGGGTCTGGATCACCGGCCGGGAGCCGGAGGCAGCGGCACGCGAGCTGCTCGCCGCGGCGCGCGGCAACGACGCGTACGCGCCGATGCGCCGGATGCTCTGCCAGCTGGCGCTGGCCATGCTGGGCGCGCCCGCCGAGCCGGCCGTCCGGGAGGTGCTGGACGACCCGGAGCTGGGCGGGGGCGCGCGGGCCTGGCTGGCCGGCCTCGGAGCCGCCG
Organism: Streptomyces sp. CB01881; assembly: GCF_002953255.1. Lineage (GTDB taxonomy): Bacteria > Actinomycetota > Actinomycetes > Streptomycetales > Streptomycetaceae > Kitasatospora. The sequence goes on along the minus strand of NZ_CP026498.1, from coordinate 4,883,835 downwards.
ACGTGCCCGCGCCGGAGCGCGGGATGGCGCTCTGGACGGTGGTCGACACCTTCGCCGCCCAGCTGCTCGACACCGGGGGCGACGCCGAACTGCTGCGCGAGCTGATCGCCGAGCTGCCGGTGACCGACAACCCGGCGAGCTACTTCGGCGAGCTCTGGCGGGTCGACCACCCGTACACGGCGGACGTGCTGGAGGTGGTCGGCGAGCTGCACCTGGACCGGACGGTGGCCAAGGAGGCCCGCAAGGCGGCCTTCAAGGCACGGTCGAAGAAGTGAGGTCGAGGAAGTTGAGGGGGCCCGCCCGGCGGGGGCCTACGGAAGGTCCAGCGAGCCGTCCTCGGTGAAGGGGAAGAACGGGTTGTGCGCCAGCTCCCAGAGGTGGCCGTCCAAGTCCTCGAAGTAGCCGGAGTAGCCGCCCCAGCTGGTCGCGGTCGGGGGCTTGACCACCGTCGCCCCGGCCGCGACGGCCGTCTTCAGGGCGGCGTCCACCAGCTCGGGGGACTCCAGGTTCACCGCCAGGGTGACGCCCCGGAACGAGGGCTCGCCGGTGGGGGGCACGCCGGCGTCGGCGGCCAGCTCGTCGTGCGGGAAGAGCCCGAGCACCGAGTCGGCCGTCCGGAACCAGACGATCTCCGGGCTGGAGGCCGACGAGCGCCGCCACCCCAGCGCCTCGTAGAAGCGGGCGCTGGCGTCGAGGTCGGCCACCCCGAGCGTGACGATGCTGATGCGGGCCGGGAAGTCATTGGAAGCTGTCATGCCCGACAGCCTAGGAAGCCGGACTGACAAACCGCGTTCCTGACACGGTGTCACGGATACCTGTCCGCCCGGCGGGGCAAGGGAGCTGATGACCCGGCAGGTCGGGCCACGTATCGTGTCCGGCAGACGCGCGGGAGCGGTGAGGATTCGGGGGTGGGGCGCGGGATGACGCGGGAGAGCGGTGGCAGGCAGGACGGTCTCCGGGGGGACGGGCCCGGGCGGGTGGAGGCGCGGGCGTACGAGGACCGTTTCGCCGACCAGGAGGACTTCGCCCGCCGCACCCTCGCCGCGGCCGACTTCCCGGTGTACGGGGTCGCCACCGGGGTGGCCCCGGAGGGCGACGCACTGGCCGCCTTCGAGACCTCGGACGGCCTGCTCTCCTGGGTCGAGGTCCGCTCCGGCGACTGGACCTCCGCCGACGGCCCCTACGTCACCGTGCGCACCCACCGGCCCGGCGCCGACCGGCCCGGCGCCCTGCCCGAGCTGGAGGACGTGGTCGAGGACGAGCGCGACCGGGTCTACGAGCAGCTCGGCGTGGACGAGGGTGACTGCCCCGGACGGGTCCGGGCCCTGCGCGAGTGGATCACCGTCGACGGCGAGCCGCAGGCGGTCGAGGTGTACGAGGACCGGCGCGAGCTCTGGGACCGCCCGGAGGCCGCCCTCCCCGGCGTCTGCCCCAGACCCGGTGCCGGGCCGGTCTGGGCCGTGCGGCTGTGGGTGGACGGGATGGCCGTGACCGTCTGCGGGCGCGGGGTGGCGCCCGGCGGCGTCGAGCTGGCCCCGGTCACGGACGTCGAGCGCTACCTGCGCGGCCGGACCGCGCTGCTGCGCTCGCTCGCCTCCCGGCGCGGCCGGTACGTCCCCGTCGAGGAGCGCGAACTCGCCCCGGCGGCCGGGCTGGAGGCGCACCGGGCGGTGATCGCGCACGGCATCGCCGAGTCCGCCGCGATCGAGGCGCAGGTGCGGGCCGGGCGGACGCCCCGGCTGCCGCGCGGGCTGCGCGGCGAGGCCGGCGCGCTGCGCCGGGAGGCCGCGGTGCGCCAGCAGATGCGGCTCGCCTCGGAGAGCCGGGAGGAGGCGGTGGAGGCGGTGACGGCGATGGTCAACCAGCTCAACCGGCTCTCCCTGCAGACCCAGTGGGTGGTCGGCACGCCGGAGGGGGAGGCCGCCGTCGAGGAGGTGATCCGCTACACGGTGTTCGCCAGCGAGGTGGCCAGCCTGCCGGCGCAGCGGGCCTGGGAGCGGGTGTGGCGGAACCGGCAGGGCGGCGAGGGCGACTGCGGGGAGGAGCAGCGGCTCGGGGAGCAGCTCTGGCTCTCGGCCTGGGAGCAGTGGCGGGCGGCACGCGCGCGGCGGTGACCGCGTCGGGCGCGGCCCGGTGGGGCCGTGACCTGTGGTGCTCACGGCAAAGAACGGGTCATGGGTTCGAATACGGTCGGCAAATGACCACGCTGACGAGGCATCGGATTCACCGTGCGTTCACCGTACCGGCGGAGTCTGCTGGGCGTCGGCGACCAGCCTCGACACCTCGCACGCCACGCACCGGGCCCGCCCGGTCGGCGGCCCACCTCTCAGGAGTGACTCCATGTCGCTGTCCCGCCGGGACTTCGTCAACCGTTCCACCCTCGTCGGGGCCGGTGTCCTGATCGCCGGCAGCGCCGAGGCCCTGGCCAGCGCCCCGGGTGCGATCGCCGCCCCCGTCGGCGGCGAGGTGGCGGCCGCCGCGACCGCCGACGCCGAGCGCGCCGCCGTCGGCTACGGCCCGCTGGTCAAGGACCCGGAGAACCTGCTCTCGCTGCCCAAGGGCTTCAAGTACACCGTGGTGAACCGGGCCGGCGTCACCAAGCTGCGCACCGGCGAGTTCACCCCGAGCAACCACGACGGCACCTCGGCGTTCGAGGACGAGCACGGCGGCAACCTACTGGTCACCAACCACGAGCTGCGCGGCCCGCGCGCCAACTGGCCCAATCCGGTGCCGCTGACCGAGGGTCACGTCTACGACCCGGGAGCGGCCGGCGGCTGCACGATCGTGCACGTCAAGCGGGACGGCAAGGTCGAGCAGTGGGTCGGCATCGCCGGCACCTCCACCAACTGCGCCGGTGGCGTGAGCCCGTGGGGCACCTGGCTGTCCGGCGAGGAGACCGAGGACAAGGCCGGCGCCAACGGCATGACCAAGGACCACGGCTACATCTTCGAGGTCGACCCGTTCGACGACGAGTACAACCAGAACCCGCAGCCGGTCAAGGCGTTCGGCCGCTACGCGCACGAGGCCGTCGTCGTCGACAAGAAGCGCGGCCAGGTCTACCTGACCGAGGACGCGGCCAACCCCAACGGCCTGCTCTACCGCTGGACCCCGCCGGCCGGCTTCAAGCACGGCCGCTACCAGCTGCGCGGCCTCGCCGCCGACGCCGGCGTGCTGGAGGCCTTCAAGGTCTTCGACGCGCAGGGCAAGTTCGTCGACGACCTCTCGCGCGCCACCAAGGTCGGCACCACCTACGGCGTGGACTGGGTCAAGGTCCAGGACCGCGACGCCAGGACGGTCTCCGTCCGCAAGCAGTTCAAGGACGGCGAGGTCACCCGCGCCCGCAAGCTGGAGGGCATGTGGTGGGGTGACGGCGGCTTCTACTTCGTCTCCAGCTTCGCCCGCTCGGAGAGCCCGCTCCAGCACGACGGCCAGGTCTGGTTCTACAACCCCGTCCGCCGCACCATCACCCTGAAGGTGCTGCTCGGCGTCAACACCGACGTGCTGGGCGACCACGACAACTACGACGGCCCGGACAACATCACCGTCTCGCCGTACGGCGGCGTGGTGATCGCCGAGGACGGCGAGGGCGTGCAGCACCTGTTCGGCGCCACCGAGGACGGGCTGACCTACCCGATCGCCCGCAACGAGCTGAACATCGGCAGCGCCGAGAAGCCGGAGTTCAGCGAGTTCACCGGCGTCACCTTCTCGGACGACGGCAAGACCCTGTTCGCCAACATCCAGGAGCCGGGCATCCAGCTGGCCATCACCGGCCCGTGGCACCGGCTCAACGAGCACAAGCGCGGCCAGGGCTACGGCGAGTGAGCCTGACGGTCTGACGGAAAAGGGGCCCGCCGGAGCGGGCCCCTTTTCCGTCGTCCGCGGGTTCAGTCCTTCGCGGTTTCAGTCATCCGCGGTTTCAGTCATCCGCGGGTTTCGGCCGTTCGCGGTTCTCAGCCGTCTGCGGGCAGCCGGAGCTGGAGCATGGCCAGCAGCCGCTGCTGCGGCTGGGCCAGGTCGATGCCGGTCAGCTGCTCGGCCCGGCGGACCCGGTAGCGCAGGGTGTTGGGGTGGATGTGCAGGGCGTCCGCCGCGACCCGGACCTCGCCGAGGGCGTCCAGCCAGGCCAGCACCGACTCGGCGAGCCGGGTGCCGTGACGGCGGTCGTACGCCGCCAGCGCGGTCAGCCGCGGGTCGCGCAGGCCGCTCCGCTCCTGGAGCAGCGCCAGCATCTCGCTGACCAGCACCTCCGCCTGGACGTCGATCAGCGCGGCGACCTCCAGGTCCACCCCGCCGCGGCCCATCGCGTCCAGGATCCGGTCCGCCTGCGCCCGGGAGTCGGGCACCCGGGCCAGGCCGTCCACCGTCGAGCCGATGGCCGCCCGCAGCGGGACGCCCAGGTGGTCCCGGGCCGCCTCGACCACCTCCTGCGCCCAGTCGCGGACCGTCGTCATCGGCAGGCCGGCCGGCAGTTCCGGCAGCAGCACGTACACCCGCGACTCGATCGGGGCGAGCAGGGCGGCGCGGTGCCGGGCGGCGGTGTGCACCGAGATCAGGCCGGTCACCTCGGCGCGGGTGAGCGCCTCGGTGGTCCGTGCGCTGTACGCCAGGACGGTGGCCGGGCGGCGCAGGTCCAGGCCGAGGTGGGTGGCGAGCGACTGGGGGCCGGTCGAGCCCTCCAGCAGGCCGGTGAGCAGGGTCTGGGTCAGCCGGACGTCCGCCGAGAGCTCCCGGCGCCGGCGCACCAGCTGGGCCGCCGCCACCCGGGCCGCGCCGACCAGGGCCTGTTCGGCGAGCGGGGCCAGTGGCTGGGCCCCCTCCTGGACCCAGATGGTGCCGAGCGGCTGCGCGCCGGCCCGGATGCCGATGGCCAGGCGCCGGCGCAGGCCGAGTTCGGGGTGCGGCTCGACCGCGATCGGGGAGTCCGAGGTGCGCAGGTGCTGGAAGATGCCCCACTCGCGGAGCTTGGACAGGTACGGCTCGGGGCCCTGCCAGCCGAGGATGGAGAGCCGCCGGAGGTCGTCGACCTCGTCGGAGTCGGAGGAGCGGGAGTAGGCCAGCACCCGGCTGGAGGTGTCCTCGATCGAGACGATGCCGTTGGTGAGCACGGCGACGGTCTGGGCGAGGGAGAAGAGGTCGCCCGCGTTGTGCTCGGGGGCGCCGGGCGCGTCCGGGGCGTCCGGTCCGGCGATGATCGCGCGGGCCAGCGAGTCGAGGTGCTCCCAGCGGGTCTCGCGGCGGACGGAGAGCAGGGCGACGCCCGCCTCGGTGGCCGCCTCGCGCAGGGCGTCGGCCTGGCCGGGCGCGTCCAGCTTCACCGCGACGGCGGCCGCACCGGCCCGGCCGGCCGCGCGCAGCGCCGGGAGCGCGGCCCGGCCGCGGGCGCCGATGGCGAGGACGAGTTCGCCGGGGGCGGCGGCGGGCGGGTCCTCGGGGTCGAGGATCGCGACGTCGCGGACCGGGACGTCCAACCCGTGCGGGGCGGCCTGGAGTTCGACCAGCGGCTCGCCGAGGGACATCAGCAGCTGACGGAGCGGGAGCCCGGAGGTGGGCGGGAGGTCGGGCGTGGTCACTCTGGACCTCCTTCATCCGCTCGGACAACGGCCTGTGGTTGATTTTAGCCGGGCGGACAGAGTTGAGGTTCGTCGATCCTGAATAGTTGACCCTGACTATCCGAGAATGGATAGTCAGTACTGACCAAGTGATGAGGAACGTTCTCATGGCGAAGCGACGCAAGGTGTCGAACCCGCTGGCCCTCGCGGTCCTGGCCGAGCTCGGAGCCGAGCCGATGCACCCGTACGAGATGGGGCGCCGGCTCAAGGAACACGGCAAGGACCGCAACATCAAGTACAACCGCAGCTCGCTCTACATGGTCGTCGAGCAGCTGCGGAAGGCCGGGTTCGTCGCCGCGCAGGAGACCGTCCGCGACACCCAGCGCCCGGAGCGCACCGTCTACGCCCTCACGCCCGAGGGCCAGACGGAGCTCCTCGACTGGATGCGCGAGTGGATCGCCGAGCCGCAGGAGGAGTACCCGGCCTTCGGGGTGGCGCTGTGCCTGCTCGTGGTGCTCCCGACCGAGGAGTCGGCCCGCCTGCTCCGCCGGCGGCTGGAGGCGCTGGACGCCCGGATCGAGGACTCGCGCGCTCAGCTGCGCAAGGCCGCCGAGATGGACGTCCACCCGATGTTCGTCGTCGAGGAGGAGTACGCCCTCGCGTTGCTGCAGGCCGAGCACCGCTACACCGAGAACCTCATCGGCCAGATCGGGGAGCCGGAGTTCAACCGGACCCTTCAGGAATTCATGAGAAGCCTGGAATGAGGAGGCTGGAATGAGTACCACCGGCACCAACGGAACGACCCGCAAAGCGCTGGTCATCGGCGGCGGCATCGCCGGACCGGTGATGGCGCTGGCGCTGCGCAGGGCCGGCATCGAGCCGGTCGTGTTCGAGGCCTACCCGGCCTCCGCCGAGGGGATCGGCGGGACCTTCATGATCGCCCCCAACGGGCTCGGCGCCCTGGCCGTCGTCGGGCTGGAGGCGGAGGCGGGCCGGATCGGGCAGCCGGTCGGAGCGATGGTGATCGAGGACGGCAAGGGCGGTGTGCTGGCCGAGTTCGCCCGCCTCGCCGACCTGCCGCCCGGCCGGCTGATGCGCCGCGCCGAGCTGTACGAGGTGCTTCAGCGGCGGCTGCGGGAGACCGGCGTCGAGGTCCGGTACGGAAAGCGGCTGGTCGGCGCCGAGGAGGGCCCCGACGGGATCACCGCCCGGTTCGCCGACGGCACCAGCGCCACCGGCGACCTGCTGATCGGCGCCGACGGCACCGGCTCCACCGTCCGCACGCTGATCGACCCGGCCGCCCCCGCGGCCCGCTACACCGGGCTGCTCGGCGTCGGCGGCTACAGCTCCTACCGGCTGCCGGGCCGGGCCGGGCGCGGCGAGTCCGTGCACTTCGCCAACGGCGCCCGCGCCTTCTTCGGCTACTGGGGCCTGACCGACGGCAGCGGCACCGCCTGGTTCAGCAACATCCCGCAGCCCGAGCCGCTGGACCCGGAGGAGGTTCGCGCCGTCGGCGCGGCGGAGTGGCTGCGCCGCTGCCGCGAGCTGCACTCCGACGACCTGCCCGCCCGGGAGGTGCTGCGGGTCGCCGACGCCGCCACCATGGAGGTCTTCCCGCGGCTGGAGATCATGCCGTCCGTGCCGCACTGGTACCGCGGCCGGATGGTCCTCGTCGGCGACTCGGTGCACGCCCCGTCCAACAGCTCGGGCCAGGGCGCCTCGCTGGCCGTCGAGAGCGCCGTCGAACTCGCCCGCTGCCTGCGCGACCTGCCCGGCCACACCGCCGCCTTCGCCGCGTACGAGGCGATGCGCCGGCCGCGGGTCGAGAAGATCGCCGCCGACGCGGCGCGCACCAACAGCCAGAAGTCCTCCGGGCCGGTCGGGCGGATGGTGTTCCGGCTGGTCGCGCCGATCGCGGTGCGGACCTTCATGAGCCCGGAGAAGACGCTGCGGCCGGTCCACGGCTACCGGATCGACTGGGACCGGCGGGTGGCCCCGGTCTCCTCGGGCGCCGCCGTGACCGGTCCGTGATCACCTTCGTCGGGGCGGACAACGCCGTACGGGGGACTTTAGCCGCCAGGCCAATCAAGTGGGGCCCGGTGCAGGAATAGCGTTCGGGTTGTGGCCGACGTGCGACCCACGTCGGCATCCCCCATGAACCGAAGGAGAGCGTGCGCTCATGGATGCTGTGACCCAGGTCCCCGCGCCGGTGAACGAGCCGGTCCACAGCTACGCCCCCGGCAGCCCGGAACGGGCCCGCCTGGAGGCCAAGCTGAAGGAGCTGGGCGGCCAGGAGCCGGTCCAGCTGACCATGACGATCAACGGTGAGCGCCGCCTCGGCGGCGGCACCGAGATCCACGTCGTCCAGCCGCACAACCACGCGGCGAGGCTCGGTACGCTGCGCAACGCCACCCAGGCCGACGCGCAGGACGCCATCGACGCTGCCCTGGCCGCCGCCCCGGCCTGGCAGGCGCTCTCCTTCGACTCGCGGGCCGCGATCTTCCTCAAGGCCGCCGACCTGCTGGCCGGCCCCTGGCGCGAGACCCTGGCCGCCGCCACCATGCTCGGCCAGTCCAAGACCGCCCAGCAGGCCGAGATCGACACCCCCTGCGAGCTGGTCGACTTCCTGCGCTTCAACGTGCACTTCGCCCGCCAGATCATGGCCGAGCAGCCGATCTCCTCGGACGGCGTGTGGAACCGCAGCGACCACCGCCCGCTGGAGGGCTTCGTCTACGCGATCACCCCGTTCAACTTCACCGCCATCGCCGGCAACCTGCCGACCGCGCCGGCGCTGATGGGCAACGTGGTGCTCTGGAAGCCGTCCCCGACCCAGCAGTTCTCCGCGCACCTGCTGATGCAGCTGCTGGAGGAGGCCGGGCTGCCCAAGGGTGTCATCAACATGGTCACCGGTGACGGCCTGGACGTCTCCGCCGTCGCGCTGAAGCACCCGTCGCTGGCCGGCATCCACTTCACCGGCTCCACCGCCACCTTCCAGCACCTGTGGCGCGAGGTCGGCAACAACATCGCCGGCTACCTACCCGCGGA
>NZ_CP026498.1:4754312-4875231 GCF_002953255.1 Streptomyces sp. CB01881 | reverse complement strand
CCCGCGGATCGTCGGCGAGACCGGCGGCAAGGACTTCCTGGTCGCCCACCCGTCCGCCGACCCGGCCGTGCTGAAGACCGCGATGACCCGCGGCGCCTTCGAGTTCCAGGGCCAGAAGTGTTCCGCCCTGTCGCGCGCCTACGTCCCGGCCTCGCTCTGGGCCGGCCTCAAGGACGCGTTCCGCGACGAGGTCGAGGGCCTCACCATGGGCGACGTCAGCGACTTGTCGAACTTCATGTCGGCCGTCATCGACGAGCGCTCCTTCGCCAAGAACAAGGCGGCCATCGACCGGGCCCAGGCCGACCCGCAGGTCGAGGTGCTGGCCGGCGGCACGTACGACGACTCGGTGGGCTACTTCGTCCGCCCGACCGTGCTGGTCTGCCAGGACCCGGCGAGCGAGTACTTCAAGGACGAGTACTTCGGCCCGATCCTCGCCGTGCACGTCTACGAGGACGAGAAGTACGACGAGATGCTGGCGCAGATGGAGTCGGTGTCCGCCTACGGCCTGACCGGCGCGATCATCGCCCAGGACCGCGAGGCCGTCCAGCACGCGATGCTCAAGCTGCGCAACGCGGCCGGCAACTTCTACATCAACGACAAGCCGACCGGCGCGGTCGTCGGCCAGCAGCCCTTCGGCGGCGGCCGGGCCTCCGGGACCAACGACAAGGCCGGCGCCAAGCAGAACCTGGCGCGCTGGACCTCGACCCGCTCGGTCAAGGAGACCTTCGTCCCGCCGACGGACTACCGCTACCCGCACATGGGCTGAGTGCCCCCCGCGCCCGGTCCCGCAGCCGGGCGCACCCGGGCGGCGGACCCCACCCCCGGTCCGCCGCCCGCTTTCTGCCACCCTTAGAAGCACCAGCTCCAGGAGTCACGATGCTCCGTTCCGCCCTCCTCGCGGCCTCCCGCTCCCCGCAGGTCCGCACCGTGGTCGAGAAGTTCCCGCCGACCCACGCCATAGTCGAGCGCTTCGTCGCCGGCGAGCAGCTCGACGACGCCGTCACCGCCTGCGACGACCTGGTCGCCACCGGCCGCAAGGTCACCCTGGACCACCTCGGCGAGGACACCCAGGACGCCGCCCAGGCCGCCGGGACCGCCGAGGCGTACGAGCACCTGCTCGCCGCCCTCAAGGACACCGGCCTCGCCGCCGGCGCCGAGGTCTCGGTGAAGCTGTCCGCCGTGGGCCAGTTCCTGCCCGTGGACGGCGAGAAGATCGCCCTGGAGAACGCCCGCCGGATCTGCGAGGCCGCCGCCGACGCCGGCACCACGGTGACCCTCGACATGGAGGACCACACCACCACCGACTCCACCCTCGCCATCGCGCGCGAGCTGCGGGCCGACTTCCCCTGGCTGGGCGTCGTCCTCCAGGCCTACCTGCGCCGCACCGAGGCCGACTGCCGTGAGTTCGCCGGCGCCGGCTCCCGCGTGCGCCTGTGCAAGGGTGCCTACAAGGAGCCCGAGTCGGTCGCCTTCCAGGGCAAGCACGAGGTCGACCTCGCGTACGTCCGCGCCCTCAAGGTGCTGATGGCCGGCGAGGGCTACCCGATGATCGCCTCGCACGACCCCAACATGATCAAGATCGCCGGCCAGCTCGCCCAGTGGAACGGCCGCAAGCGCGACTCCTTCGAGTACCAGATGCTCTTCGGCATCCGCCCCGAGGAGCAGCTGCGCCTCGCCGGCGAGGGCAACACCATGCGCGTGTACCTGCCCTACGGCCAGGAGTGGTACGGCTACTTCATGCGCCGCCTCGCCGAGCGCCCGGCCAACCTGACCTTCTTCCTGCGCGCCATGGCGACGCGCGGCTGAGGTCCGCAGAACCGCGAACGGCCCGCACCCCTTGTGGAAGGGGGGTGCGGGCCGTTCGTCCGTTCCGGCCCAGAGGCCCACTGGCCCACCGGCCTACAGGAAGGGCTTGGTGTCCAGCTCGAACTCGAAGGGCGCGGGGAGGGCGAGCGCCTCGCCGAAGGGGGCGAGGTGGACCTCGGTGTACTCGTCGCGCAGGGGCCTGCTGAAGATGCTGACCTGCGACTTCTCGCGGTCGATGAGCAGGTAGAGGGGGATTCCGGCGCGGGCGTAGCAGTGGCGCTTGGCGATCCGGTCCTGGTCGGGCTTGCCGGACGTGACCTCGGCGACCATGGCCACGCCTTCCGGCTCCATCCAGGAGGGGGCGCCACGGAAGAGGCGGAGTTCCTCGGGGGCGAAGGTTGCGTCCGGGATGACGTGGTTCTTCGGGCAGAGCCCACCGCTCACCAGACGGAGACCCTTTCCGCCGGAGATACTCATGTCGGTTGCGGAGCGTCGGACCACCTGCTTGACCAGGTGGCTGATGTAGTCCTCGTGATCGCCGTCCGGCGGTGGTGCCACGATGATCTCTCCCTCGATGAGCTCGGCCCGGAAGCCTTCGGGGGAGTGCAGGCTCAGGAAGCTCTCCAGCAGGATGTCCTCCTGCGATGGTGAGTCCGTGATCGGTTGCTCATGCGCCACAGCACTCATGATGCCCCTCCTTCAGGTGGGCGTCACGCTAGTAGCGGGTTTGCGCCGTTATGCCGTGCGCGGCTCGTTTTCACCCGATGGTGTGAGAGCTTCGGCCGCCCTGGCATCGTTGGGCTGGTGAACCGGGCTTCCGGTGAGAGGAATTGGGATGCTGAAGGCCTTCGCGGAGCTGTCGACGCCATTGGTGGCGGATGCGTGCGTGCGGCTCGGAGTGGGGTTGCGGGCGGCGCCGGCGGGCGTCGGGGCGGTGGTCCCGGGGAGCCGGATCGCCGGGCGGGTGCTGCCGGCGCGGCACTACGGGAGCGTGGACGTCTTCCTGGAGGCGTACGGCGCGGCCGGGCAGGGGGACGTGCTGGTGATCGACAACGGCGGGCGGACGGACGAGGCCTGCGTCGGGGACCTCGCGGTGCTGGAGGCGCGGACCGCCGGGGTGGCCGGGCTGGTGGTGTGGGGCCTGCACCGGGACACCTCGGAGCTGGTGGAGATCGGGCTGCCAGTGTTCAGCTACGGCAGCCTGCCGCTCGGCCCGGTGCGGCTGGACGCGCGGGAGCCGGAGGCGCTGGTCACGGCACGGTTCGGGCCGCACCTGGTGGGCTCGGAGGACGTGGTGTTCGGCGACGCCGACGGTGTGCTGTTCGTCCCGGCGGCGCGGGTGGACGAGGTGGTGGAGACGGCCGCCGGGATCGCGCGGACCGAGCGCGCGCAGGCGGAGCGGATCCGTTCGGGCGAGACGCTGCGCCGGCAGACCGCCTTCGACGACTACCTGGTGCGCCGGGCCGTCGACCCGTCGTACGGCTTCCGGCAGCACCTGCGGCGCATCGGCGGCGCCATCGAGGAGTAGCGGCAGGGGAGTTCAGAGTGCCCGGTGCATGGAGTTCAGAGTGCCCGGTGCATGATGTGCAGGCCGACGTAGCCCTCGGTCGGGTGTCGGAAGCCCTCGGGGAGGGTGCCGATGACGGTGAAGCCCAGTGACTCGTAGAGCTTCACGGCGTGCTCGTTGGAGGCGACCACGGCGTTGAACTGCATCGCCCGGTAACCGGCCCGGCGCGCCCAGTCGATGGTGTACTCGGCGAGGGCCCGGCCGACGCCGCGGCCGGAGTGGGCCGGGTCGACCATGTAGCTGGCGCTGGCGATGTGCGAGCCGTTGCCCTGGTGGTTGCGGTTCATCTTGGCGCTGCCGAGCACCGCGCCGGTCTCCTCGTCCACCGCGACCACCGTGCGGTTGGGTTCGGCGAGCAGCCACCAGCCACGGCCCTCGTCGAAACCCAGGTCGAGCGGGAAGGTGAAGGTCTCCCCGGCGGTGACGATGGTGTGGAAGAACGGCCAGATGGCCGGCCAGTCCTCGGTGGTGGCTTCCCTGATCAGCATGGCGACATGATCACGGCCGGATGGCGGGGAGGGCAACAGCTTTCCCGCCATCCGGCCACCGCCGCCGTCAGAGCATCGAGGCGGCCGGCTTGACCATGGCGCGGGCGGTCTTGGCGTCGACGTACTCGCCGATCGCGGTCATCACCCACTCGCCGGAGTACTGGCGGACCAGCTTGCACATCACCACGCCGGTGTGCGGCTTGGACTGGGTGAGGTCGAAGCGGACCAGCTCCTGGCCCGAACCGGCGTCCACCAGGCGGCAGTACGCGTTCTTGACCTCGGTGAACTTCTGGCCGGAGAAGGAGTTCACCACGAACACCAGGCCGCAGACCTCGGGCGGCAGGCCGTTGAGGTGGACGGTGATCGACTCGTCGTCACCGCCGCCCTCACCGGTGAGGTTGTCGCCGGAGTGGGCGACGGCGCCGTTGAAGATGCCCAGCTTCATGAACCAGGCGGTGTCGAGCTTCTCGCGCTGGGCGTCGAAGGCGATGCAGGACGCGTCCAGGTCGATGTTGCGGCCGCGGCCGGCGGGCTCCCAGCCGAGGCCCATCCGGACCGAGGAGAGGAAGGGCTTGCCGTCCTTCTCCAGGGAGACGGAGCCGCCCTTGGTGAGGCTGACCCGGCCCTTGTCCAGGGTGACCTTGGTGAGGGAGGCCGGCGGCGCGGCGGGCGCGGCGGCGGGGGCCGGGGGCGGATTGCCGGCGAGGGTCACCCGCGGGTCGACGGGGGGAGCCGACGGCTCGGCCGGGGGAGCGGGCGTGACCGGAGCGGGCGGCGCGACCGGGGCGGCGGGCATGACCGGAGCGGCCGGTGCGGCCGGAGCGGCGATGGGGGCGGCCGCCGCCGGGGCGGGCTCGTCGTCGACGGTGACGCCGAAGTCGGTGGCGATGCCGGCCAGGCCGTTGGCGTAGCCCTGGCCGACGGCGCGGACCTTCCAGGCGCCGTTGCGCTGGTAGACCTCGACCACGATCAGCGCGGTCTCCCGGCCGAGCTGCGGCGGGGTGAAGGTGACCAGCACCTCGCCGGTGGCGGTGTCGCGGACAGTGGCGGTCGGCTCGATGCCGGCGAAGGTGGCGCCCGCCTCGTCGGGGCTGGCGGTGACCACGATCTTGGTGATGCCGGCCGGGATCGCGGTGGTGTCGATGGTGATGGCGTCCGGGGTGCCGCCGGAGGCCGGGCGGTGGGTGACACCGGGGCCCTGCGGGGCGTTGAAGAACACGAAGTCGGCGTCCGAGCGGACCTTTCCGGCGTCGGTCAGCAGCAGGCCGGAGACGTCCAGCGCCTTGGGCGCGGTGACCTCGACGGTCACCCGCGCGGCGGTCAGCGGGGCGTTGCCGCCTTGGGTCAGGACCGTGGACACGAACTCCTCCTCGGATGCGGTGGCACGGCGTTGGGGACCCGCGTCCGGGGTGCCGTGCCGAGTGGTACCCACAGTAACGAACGGGGTTGCTGGGAAGAGCCCGAGCAGGCCGGTGACCTGTCGGGTTGTCGGATGGTCGGTCAGCGCGCGGCGGTGCCGGTGCCGGTGCCGGCATCGGCGGCGGCGCTGCCGTCCCTGGTGCCGCCGTCGGCGTGCGTGAAGGTGCCGAGGGCGGCGACGGCCCGGGGGCGGTCGATCCCGAAGGCGGCGGCGTTCCAGCTCTCGGCCGGGGCGGGCTTCCGCGTCGCGCCGACCGGTCCGGTGGGTCCGGTCGGCCCGGTGGGTGCGGTCGGCCTGGCCGGTCCGGCGGTGGGGCCGGGCGGGGTCGGCGCGGGGCGCGTGCCGCGGACGCCGAAGGTGTACCGGCCGGGGCGGACGTCGGTACCGGACGGGGTGGTGAACCGGTAGACCAGGGTGCCGCGCTCCTGATGGGTGGTGACGACCACGTCGGAGAGGTCGGTCCAGGCGGTGCCGGGCGCCAGCTCGCCCGCGGCGAGGCGGAACTCGGCCTGGAGCGCGGTGAGCGGCTCGGTGACGGTGAGCGTCAGCAGGTGGTGAGTGCCGTCGCGGCCGAGCGGCTGGACCAGGGCGGTGCCGGTGAGGGCCTGGTCGGCGTCGGCGTCTTCGTCGGTGGGCCCGGTGGGCCCGGTGGGTCCGGTCGGGCCGGTGGGGTCGGTCCCGGTCTCGGTCGGGCCGCTGGGGCCGGTCGGGGCACCGGGGGCGACGGGGGCACCGGGCATGCCGGGCTCCGCCGGGGAGAGGGGCCGGGGCGCCGGCGGCTGCTGGCTGGCCGGCCGGTCGGCGGTCGGCGGGGTGGCGGTGGTCGCCTGCGCGGCGGAGCCGGCCGCGGTCACGGCCCCGTCGCCGCCCTGCGACGGGCCGCCGGGCTGCTCGGCCGGGGCGGTGCCGGCGGCGGAGGGGGCCGGGACGGGGCCGGTGAACGGCGCGGCCGCATCGGGCGCGGGCGTGTCCGGGGAGGCCGGCCGGGGCGCGGGCACGCCGGAGGCCGGCGGGTGGGAGGCGGTGGCGTGGGCCCAGGGCGCCCCGGTGGACCGGTCGGCGGAGCGGTCGGCCGGACGGGGCTCGACCGGGGCGGGCGAGGAGTTCGCGGCGGCGTCGGCCCGCGTGGTGGCGTCCGGGCTGGGCGGCGGGGTGGAGCCGACCCGGGCCACCCCGGCGCGGCGTCCGATGCCCTGCTGCTCGTTGAGCAGGCAGGTGGTCGCGATGCTGATGCCGACCACGGTGGACATCGCCATCGCGGCGCCGGAGAAGCGCAGGGTGGGCAGCCGGAGCCGACCGCCGAAAGGCTTCGGCCGGCCGTGCCGGCCGCGGCGCCCGTACTGTTCGTGCTGCCGGTCGCGCTCGTGGTGCACGCCTTGCTCGGTGTCCTCGCGCAGAACCACCGGACCCCTCCCTCCCCGAAGTCGCCGTTGCGGTCGCAGCATTCTTCCATGCGCCGCAGCCGGGCCGAAGCGCCGTCACGGGCGGACTTCCGACCGGTGACCGTCCGGTGGGGGGTGGGTCCGCGGCGGTTCGGTTCCGTCCGCCCGCGGCCGCCCGTGGGGAGGCCGCCGGCCCGGGCGCGCGCGGGCCCGCGTCGTGCAGGGGCACGAGCGTACCAGCGGTGACCGGTCGGCCGGTCGGTTCCGGGACGGAATCGTTCCGTCGGGCGGAAAACCTTACGGTGAAACGAAGTTGACGATCCGTCTGACAAGAGCGGGTAAGGAGTGCCGATACCGGGCGGGGATTATTGCAACCTCCTTGCAACCCTTGCCGGTCGGGCCGGGGTGCCGCAGTCTGGTGGTATCCCACGCCGTCCCGGAGAGACCGTCATGCCGCCCGACCCGCTGCCAGCAGCCTCCAGTGCCCCTCTCGCCGCCACCCCCACGGGCGGCGATGAGGCAAGCTCCACCGCCGCTTCGGCGGCGGTGGAGGAGGTGCTGACGCTGCGGATCTCGTTGGGCGAGGAGGTGGTCGGCGAGGTGCGCACCCGGTTCCGGTTCGACGCCGAGCGCCCGTACGAAGTGCTGCTGACGTTCCACCTCGGCCGGCCGGACGAGGCCGATTGGGTGTTCTCGCGCGATCTGCTGCGCGACGGCCTGCGCTCGCTGAGCGGCCAGGGCGACGTCAAGCTGTGGCCGGCGTACTGCCCGTGCCACGGCTCGACGTTGCACCTGGCGCTCGAATCCCCCCACGGCAGCGCACTGTTGGAGGTCTCCAAGCCCCGGGTCCAGTCGTGGCTGGACCGGACGTACGCGCTCGTCTCGGAGCAGGCCGAGCAGGCCTACGGTCCGACCGACGCCCAGCTCTCCGCGCTGCTCGCCGGCGGCTGACGCCGCCTCGGCGGGGGCACGGCGTCGTCCCCGGGGCTGCGCGGGCCGGGGACCGGCGGCGCGCCCGGCAGCCGGACCACCCCGCCGGCCAGGCCGGCCCGCAGCCGGCGCACGGCCGGCGCGGAGGAGGACGGCAGCAGGTCGTACGGGTCGTCCGGGCCGAGGACGCTGACCAGCACCGACTCGGCGAACCGGTACGGCCGGTGGGCCAGCAGGCCGCCGAGGTAGCGGCGCAGCCGGGACAGCTCCGCGCGCACGGTGACCGTCCGGGCCGGGTCGCCGAAGAGCGCGTCGGCGAGCTGCGCCGCACTGTGGCCGTCGCGCTCGACGGCGAGCAGGAGCAGCAGCTCGGCGTGGCGCGGGCTGAGTGCGTGCGACCAGCTGCCGGCCGCGCCGTGCACCGACAGTTCGGGCCGGTCGGGGCGGCGCAGGTCGAGCCGGAGCCGGGCGCCCTCCGCCTGTTCGGCGGTGACCGACCCGCCGTTCGCCACCTCGTCGTCCCGGGGGCGGACCGGCCGGACCAGCCAGCCGTCGGCCAGCGGTTCTATCGCGCACTGGCCGAGCCCGGGCAGCCAGTGCACGGTGGTCGAACCCCAGCCCTCGGTGGGCGGGCGCAGCCGGGCGGGTGGCGGCAGGCCGGCCGCGGCGGCGGTCCAGCCCGCGCCGTCGACGACCAGGGCGGGTCCGTTGACCCGGGCCAGCAGCGGGGCGGCCAGGGTGCGGAGCTGGTGCAGCGACTCCAGGCGACGGGCGCGCAGCTCGGTCTCGGCGAGCCGGGCGGCGGTGGTGGTGAGCTGGAGCAGGTAGGGGCGGACGGAGTGGGCCGGGCCGCTGAGGTTGACGGCGCCGACCAGCCGCCCGGTGCCGGGGTCGTGCACGGGCGCGGCGACGCAGGTCCAGGCGTGGTGGCTGCGCAGGTAGTGCTCGGAGGAGTGGACCTGCATCGGGCGCTGGGCGCGCAGCGCGGCGGCGATGCCGTTGGTGCCGACGCTCTCCTCGGCCCAGCGGGCGCCGGTGAGGAAGCCGATCCGGTCGGCGCTGCGGCGCAGGCCGCGTTCGCCCTCCTGCCAGAGGACGTGGCCGTCGGCGTCGGCGATGGCGAGGATCAGCGGGGTCTGGCCGGCCGGGTCGAGCAGGGTGTCGCGCAGGACGGGCAGCAGTGCGTCGAGACCGCTGGCCCGGCGGCGGTGCTCGATCTCGGCGGGGCCGAGGTGGACGGCGGCGGCGCCGGCGTCCGGGTCGAGACCGAGGCGGCGCAGGCGCGCCCAGGAGTCGCCGATCTCGGGGCGGGGCCCGAGGCCGGTCGGTCCGCCGTCGGCCGGGGCGGCCTCCCGCGTGAGGTCGCGGGGGGCGGCCTCGGTGAGGGTGCGGTCGTAGACCCTGGCCAGGTCGGGTGCGGGCTGCGGGGTTCGGCGCTCGGGCCGTCGGGTCTGCCGCACTCGGTTTGCTCCTCGCCGCCGATCGAGGACGCGTCGGGGCCGACGCGCTGACGAAAGCGTACGGGTGCGGCCCGGTCCTGGGGACGGGGTCTGCCAAGTCGGCACACCGGGTGACATGACAATGAACATGCCAACTCGCTATGGCAGTGCTGACCTCGGCCGATCGGCCTCGTGATCGGTCCCGCGATCCGCCGGGGGTGTGCCCCTAGGGGCGGGGTTCGATGCCCTGTTGGGCGGACTCGACGGTGCGGTGCAGGTCGGCGGTGGCGTCCAGGGTGGTGGCGGCGGTCAGCGCCAGGCAGGCGGCGAGGGCCAGGGCGGCGGCGCGGCGGCCGGTGCGGGACGCGGCCGGGCGGGGCTGGAGCAGCGCGGCGACCCGGCGCGGGACCGGTCCGGAGTGGGCGGCCGGGGCTAGCCGGGGCCGGGCCGGCCGGGGGGAGCGGCTCGCCGCCAGGGCGGCGCGGCCGACCGCGCGGGCGGTCACGGCGCGGTCGCCGACCCGTTCGGCGGCGGCCTCGTCGGCCCACCGCTCCAGGTGGTAGCCGAGCGGCGTGCGCAGCGTGCGCAGTGCGGGGTGGACGGCGGCGGCGTGCTCGGCGAGCGCGAGGAAGACGTGGTGGCGGGCGGTCAGGTGGGCGCGTTCGTGGGCGAGCAGGGCGGCCCGCTCGGGCGCGGTGAGGGCGCGCAGCATGCCGGCGGTGACCACGATCCGCCCCGGTTCGGCGGGCCGGCCGGGGCGGGGGAGGCGGCCGGGGAGGGCGAAGGCGTCGGCCCGCTCGTCGTCCAGGACCGCGAGCGGGTGGGGCCCGGCGGGCCGCAGGAGTGCGCGGGCGCGCTCGACGAGCGGTGCGCGCCGTGCGGCCTGGGCGCGTGCGTGGCGCACGGAGGCGGAGAGGGGGCGCACGTCCGGATGCCGGTCGTCGCCGGGCTGCGGCGCGTCGTTGCCGGGGTGTCCGCCGTCCTCGGGGTCGAGGGTGGCGCGGGCGGCGTGCAGTTCGCGGCGGCGCAGCCACGCGGTCCGCACGCCGAGCACGGCCAGGACGGTGAGCGCCAGGCCGGCCAGTGCGGCCGGCAGTGCGGCCTGCGGCGCGGCGGCGGTCAGCCAGGGCAGCGAGAGGTGGCCGAGTGCGGCGACCGGCGGCAGCTGGAGCAGTCCGGCGGCGGTGAGCAGGCCGAGCGAGCAGAGGGTGCCGCCGGCCAGGACGGCCGCGGTGCCGGCCAGTGTCCAGGCGGCGGCGCGCGGGGTGAGCGCCTCGGCGAGGCGGCGGGCCAGCGGGGCGGCGAGGAAGGGCAGCAGCAGCGGCGCCCAGACGGCGGCGATCACCGGGCCGCCGGCCCGGCGTCGTCCGCGGGCCCGTCGGCCGCGCCGTCGCCGAGGAGTTCGCGCAGCAGCCGCTCGTCCTCGGCGGAGAGGTCGGAGACGAACCGGGCCAGGACGGTGGAGCGGTCCGCCTCGCGCCCGAGCTCGGTGTGCATCCGGCGGGCGGCGAGGCCCGCGGGGTCCTGCACGGTCGGGGTGTACGCGTAGGCGCGACCCGCCCGGGTGCGTTCCACGGTGCCCTTCTCGTGCAGCCGGGCGAGGATCGTGGCGACGGTGGTCCGGGCGAGTCCGCCGCCGAGGGCCGCCTGGACGTCCTGCGGCGTCAGCGGCCGGTGGGCGGCCCAGAGGGTGGCCAGCACCTCGGCCTCCAGCTCCCCGGCTGGCCGGCGGGCGGACGGTACGTCGGACATGGCGGCGGTTCCTCCAGGATTCGTCTACAGTCATGTAGACCGTCTACGTCACTGTAGACGGTCAGGGGTGTGCTCCGCTGGTGCCGCCCCCCAACGTACGGGAGGTCCGCCAGCCTTGCTCCAGTCGTCCGCCGATCCGGCTGTTCACGCACTCGCGGTGAACCTGCTGGACGCCTCGTCGCTGCTCGCGTCCTTCGGCGCACTCGGCATCGCCGCCGTGCTCTTCGCCGAGACCGGGCTGCTCGTCGGGTTCTTCCTGCCCGGCGACTCGCTGCTGTTCACCGCCGGCCTGCTCTGCGTCCCCGGCGTCACCAAGGGCCCGCAGCTGGAGCTGTACCAGGTGCTGCCGGCCGCCCTGGTCGGCGCGCTGGCCGGCGCCCAGGTCGGCTACCTGATCGGCAGGCGCGGCGGACGCGCGCTGCTGGCCCGCACCGAGCGCAAGAGCCTCCAGCAGGGCATCGGCCGGGCCGACGAACTGCTCGCCAAGTACGGCCACGGCAAGGCGATCGTGCTGGCGCGGTTCATCCCGGTCGTCCGGACGGTGCTCAACCCGCTCTGCGGCGCCCTGGAGGTGCCGGTCCGCACGTTCACCTTCTGGCAGATCGCCGGCGGAACGCTCTGGACGGTCGGCGTGGTGCTGGCCGGATACGCGCTGGGCTCGACGGTGCCCAGTATCGACCAGTACCTGCTTCCCATCATCGGTCTGGTAGTAGTTGTCTCCGTGATCCCGATTGTTCTTGAGTTGTTCCGCGCCCGGAAGTCCCGGCGTGACGGCGGTGACGCCCGGTGATGACCTCCACCTCCCCCCGCGCGCTCGCCGTGTACGACGGCAGCGGTATCGACGGCGGCCTCTACAGCCGGGTGGTCGGCTGGGCCGACGCCGCGCCGTACTGGCTCGACCAGCTGATCAAGGTGTGGTCCGCGGTCGGCCTCGGCCTCTTCGCCGTCCTGATGGTCCTCGCGTGGTGGCGGGCGCGCGGCGCCGGCGCGTCCGTGATGGCCCGGGTACTGGCCTCGCCGCTGATCGTGGTCGTCGCGTACGTGGTGAACTCCGGCTTCAAGAGCGTGGTCGAGGAGGTCCGGCCGTGCGCACAGCTGGGCGTGCGCGGCACGCTGGAGGCCTGCCCCGGTGCCGGTGACTGGTCCTTCCCGAGCAACCACACGGTGATCGCCTTCGCCGCCGCGACCGCGCTCTGGTTCGCCGACCGGCGGCTCGGCCGGATCGCCGGGATCGCCGCCGTGCTGATGGGCGCCTCGCGGGTCTGGGTCGGTGTCCACTACCCGCACGACGTGCTGGTCGGCGCCGCGGTCGGCGTCCTGGTGGCGATCCCGCTGGCGCTGGCCGCCGGCCGGGCCGCGCCGCTGGTCGACCGGGCCCGCGCCGGGGCGCTGCGGCCGCTGCTGGGTGCGGGCGCCGTCATCACGACGGGCGGAGCGTCGCCACTGGAGGCGCAGCGGCGCTGAAACGGCCACCGCCGTCCCGGCCCTTGTCCGGCCGGGGGCGGCGGGAGGAGCATGTGAGCCGGGCGAGGGGCCTCCGTGACAGGGGCGCCCGCCCGGCTCAGTCGTGCCGGGGCGCCGCGGCGCCCGCGCCCGTGGAGGGAAGTGCCGCCCATGCCGTACCGACTCGACGTCACCCAGGGGGACCGGCCCGCGGAGGAGCTCCGCAAGGGGGTGGAGGGGCTGCTCGGCGAGGCCATGGTGCTCACCCTCGCCACGGCCGGCCACGAGCGCGGCCCGCACGCCAACCTGGCCTTCTACGCGTTCGACGACGACCTCGTCCTGTACTTCGTCAGCGAGCGCGCCACCCGGCACAGCCACCACCTCGCCGAGGAGGCCCGGGCGGCGGCCACCGTCTTCCTGCCGCCGCCGGTCTTCGGCGAGCAGCTGCGCGGCATGCAGCTGACCGGCAGTGCGGGGGAGGCCTGGGGGCACCAGGCGGAGGCCGCGTTCGCGGCGTACCAGGGCCGGTACCCCTCCTTCGGGCAGGACAAGGAGGTGCGGCGGCAGTTCCTGACCGGTGGCGGGGCCGCCGCGCTGTACCGGTTCCAGGTGGAGGAGCTGACGGCGGTGGACGAGCCGCACTTCGGCCGGCGCAACTACCTGCGGGCCGCGGTGGTGCGGTAGCGGTCCCGGCGGGGATTCAGACCTCGCGGTGGGGTGCCGGGGTCTGCGCCGGACCCGGCGTGCGGGCGGCGGTGTCCGGCGGGGCCGCCTCCGACGGGATTGCCTCCGTGGGGGTGTCCGTTCCGCTGCGGTGGCGGGTGCCGAGGTAGTACCCGAGGGCGACGATCCCCGCGCCCGCCACCGCGACGGCCTTGACGCCCGACTTGCCGGCGAGCCGGGCGAGGCCGTGGCCGGGTGGTACGAGACCGCTCCGGTGCAGGGCGGCCCAGAGCAGGCCGGCGACGGCGAGGGCCGCGAGCACGGCGGCGGCTCCGGCGGCGCGGCGACCGCCGGGGGGACGCGACGGTTCGGGGGTGTTCCCGGTCATGAGGTGTTCTCCGGACGGCGTCGGCGGGCCGGTGTGCGGCCCGTGCGGTGGGTGGGGCGGGTGCCCGTACGGGCGGCGGGCTCAGAGTTCGTCGTAGACCTCGGCCAGGCCGCGGAGGACGGCCGTGACGGTCTCCACCTCGGCCGTGTCGAGGCCGGCGGTCAGCCGTTCCAGCGACTCCACCAGTGACGCGGTGCGCAGCCGGTGCCGCTCGCGGCCGGCCGGGGTGAGGGCGACCAGGGTGGAACGGCGGTCGTGCTCCGGCCGTTCGCGGGTGACGTAGCCGGCCTCCTCCAGCCCGTTGACCAGCTGGGTCGTGGCGGCCGGGGTCGTCTCGGTGCCCGCCGCCAGCCGGCCGACCGGCAGCGGACCCTCGTCGGCCAGGACCCGCAGGGCTCGCGCGTGGGTGAGCGACAGTGCACCGCGCGAGCGGGTGGCCCGGCCGCGCAGCCGGGCGTCGGCCGCGCTGAGGCTGTAGGCGGCGCGGGCCAGCCCGTCCAGGGCGAGGGCGCGGGTGGCGTCGTCGGTGGCGGGGTCTTGCGGCACGGGGTTCTCCTTCTCCGGCGGTGTCCTCGGCGGCGGGTTGACAGCCAGCTAAGCATAAGGACTTAATAATTAAGTACTTACCTAACTGCGCCGAACGGAGCGTACCCGCCATGACCGTGCGATCGACCGGACAGAGCTGGGCCCTGGACCTCGCCCTCGCCCAGGGTGGCTTCGACGCCCTGCACCCGCGGGCCAAGGGCACGATGGAGCAGCTCGGCCACGACCACACCGACTTCGACAAGGTCTTCGCGCTGGTCCGCAGCGGCGCCATGCTGCCCAAGGCGTGGGCGACCGTGGCCGGCCAGGCCGAGGAGCGGGCCGTCCACCACGAGCGGGGCGGCTACCCCCGCACCGCCGCCGACCTCTATCTGCGGGCGGCGGTGATGTGGGGCCGGGCGCAGTACTCCGTCCTCGACGCGGCGGACCCGCGCAAGCGCGCCTTCCGGGAGCGGACCAACCACTGCGTCGCCCGGATCGGCGAGCTGCGCGGCCGCCGGGTGCGCCGGGTCGTGCTGGACTTCGAGGGCGGGCGGCTCCATGCCCTGCTGCACCTGCCGGCCGGGACGGTCGAGGGGGCGCCGGCGGTCGTCCTCGGTCCGGGGATGGACATGATCAAGGAGGACTACATCCACGCCGCGGAGCGCTACTACACCTCGCGCGGCGTGGTCGCCCTCTCGATCGAGGGGCCCGGCCAGGGGGAGTCCCGGGCCGGCGGGCTCACCGTCGATCTCACCAACTACGAGCGCGCGATCAGTCGCTACCTCGACCACCTGGCCGGCCTGCCCGAGGTCGACCCCGGCCGCATCGGCATGTTCGGCATCAGCATGAGCGGGTACTGGGGGATGCGGGCCGCGGCCACGGACCCCCGGCTCGCGGCGCTCGCGAGCTTCGAGGGCGTCAGCGGCGACTTCCACACGATCTTCGACCGGGCACAGCCCGGCTTCAAGAACAACTACATGTTCATGGCCGGCTACACCGACGAGGAGGAGTTCGACCGTGAGCTCGCCGCCCGCATGCCGCTCGGCGACCTCGTTGGGAACATCGCCTGTCCGGTCCTCCTGGGGATCGGGGAGTTCGACGAACTGACCCGGCTGGAGCAGGCGATGGCGACGTACGAGCGGATCCGCGCCCCGAAGGAGCTGCGGGTGTACGAGAACGAGTTCCACCCGCTGGGCGGTGTCGCGGCCGAGGTCTTCCGTTTCGGCGCCGAGTGGCTGGAGCGGGCCCTCGACGGCGAACTGCGCGAGCCCGGGCGCGATGTGCGGCACTACGTGCGCGACGACGGCCGGACGATCGACGGGACGGCCGCCCCGGCGTGGTGGCTCGGCACCGACCCGGTCCGGGCGGCGTGACCGGCTGACCCCCGGGGGGAGCGCGGCGGGGGCGGCGCGAGGTGCGGGGCGGTGGCGCGCTGTCGCCCCGCACCTCGTTGAACCAGGTTGTCTGTACAACTTTTCGGTCGGTTCACCTGCGGGACCGGACTCGGACTCCTCCCGGCCACCTCGCCGCACCAGCCTGGCCGCATGAGAGTCATCGTCGTAGGAGCAGGCGTGCTCGGCACCATGCACGCCTGGCAGGCCGTCGAGCGCGGTCACGAGGTCGTCCACCTGGAGCGCGAGGCCGAGGCGCGCGGCGCCTCCGTGCGCAACTTCGGGCTGGTCTGGGTCAGCGGCCGGGCCGGGGGCGAGGAACTGGACACCGCGCTGCGCGCCCGCGAGCTGTGGGAGGGGATCGGCGCCCGGGTGCCCGACCTCGGCTTCCGGGCCAACGGCTCGCTCACCGCGATCCGCACCGAGGCCGAACTCGCCGTCGCCGAACAGGCGCTGACCCTGCCCGACGCCGCCGCGCGCGGCTACCGGCTGCTCGGGGCGGACGAGACCCGGGCCGCCAACCCCGCCCTGCGCGGCAAGCTGCTCGGCGCCCTGTGGTGCGAGCGCGACGCCGCCGTCGAGCCGCGCACGGCCCAGCCCGCGCTGCGCGCCGCCCTGCTGGCGAGCGGCCGCTACACCTTCCTGCCCGGGCGCGAGGTCCGCGAGGTGATCGGCGAGAACGCCGTCCGCGACGACCACGGCGACGTCCACACCGGCGACCTCGTCGTCCTCTGCACCGGCGCCTGGCTGGGCGGCCTGGTGCGCGAGCTGGCACCGCAACTCCCGGTCCGCCGCGTCCGGTTGCAGATGATGCAGACCGATCCGCTGGGTGAGGAGCTGACCACCTCGGTCGCCGACGGCGACAGCTTCCGCTACTACCCCGCCTTCGCCGGCAGCGCCCTGGAGCAGCTCAGGGCGGCGCAGCCGCAGCCGCCGGTCGCCGCCGAGCACAAGATGCAGCTGCTGATGGTCCAGCGCCGCGACGGCGGCCTGACCATCGGCGACACCCACGAGTACGACCAGCCGTTCGGCTTCGACGTGGTCGAGGACCCGTACGACCATCTGGTCGGCGTGGCCGAGGAGTTGCTCGGCCGGCCGCTGCCGAGGGTGCGCCGCCGCTGGGCCGGCGTGTACGCGCAGTGCGTCGACACCACCCGCGTCGTCCACCGGGAGAAGGTCCGGGACGCCGTCTGGCTGGCCACCGGCCCGGGCGGTCGCGGCATGACCTGCTCGCCGGCCATCGCCGAGAAGACCGCCGAACTCGCCAACCTGTAATCACCTGAGGGTAGTTGAACATGTCTCCTGATATCCGTCTGGTCGTCCTCGACATGGCCGGCACCACCGTGGCCGACGACGGCCTGGTCGAGCAGGCCTTCCAGGCCGCCGCCGGCTCGCTCGGCGTCGAGGCCGGCAGCCCCGAGCACGCCCGCATGCTGGAGTACGTCCGGGCCACCATGGGCGAGTCCAAGATCTCCGTCTTCCGGCACCTGTTCGGGGCGGAGGAGAAGGCGCAGGCCGCCAACTCCGCCTTCGAGGCCGCCTACCACGACCTCGTCGACGCCGGCCACTGCGCCGCCCTGTCCGGCGCCGCCGAGGCGATCGCCGAACTCCGCGGCCAGGGCCGGAAGGTCGTCCTCACCACCGGCTTCTCCCGCGCCACCCAGGACCGCATCCTGCGCGCACTCGGCTGGGAGACCGTCGCCGACCTGACCCTCTGCCCCGCCGAGGCCGGCCGCGGCCGCCCCTACCCCGACCTGGCGCTCACCGCGCTGCTGCGGACGGAGACCGACTCCGTCCGGCAGATCGCCGTCGCCGGGGACACCGGCTACGACATGCTGACCGGCTCCCGGGCCGGCGCCCCGGTGGTGGCCGGCGTCCTCACCGGCGCCCACGGGGAGGAGCGGCTGCGGGCGGACGGGGCGACCCACGTGCTCAGGTCCGTCGCCGAGCTGCCGGGCCTGCTGGCCCGGGGCTGAGCGCCCGGCGCCGGCCCCGGCCTCCCCGCACGCGAGGGCGGGGCCGGCCGGTGGCCCGGTCCGCGATGCCGCGCACGTCCTGCGCAGGTCCTGCGAAGGTCCCGGACGGCGCGCAAATCCCGTTGCGTCCCCGGGGGCCGCCCGGGAAGCTGGGCCGCCGGAGGTGGCGAGGATGGCCGAGGTGGCCCTGGAACTGTCGGTGCGCGATCTGGTGCACGCCGACCTGGAGTCGTGCGGATGGTCGGGGTCCGACCTCCACCTGGCCAATGTGGCCCAGCAGTTGGTGCGGGCCCGGCGTGGCGAGGTCGACTACCTCGCCGTCTGCACACCGGTCGGCCTGCCGGTGGCGAAGGCCGGCGTCGACTACCGGGCCAAGGAGGGCGCCGGCACGATCTGGCAACTGTCCGTCCACCCCGCGCTGCAGTCCCGCGGGATCGGCACGCTCCTCATCGGTGCCGCCGAGCAGCGGATCAGGAGCCGCGGGCTGCGCCACGCCGAGCTCGGCGTGGAGGAGGACAACCCGCGGGCCCGGGCCCTGTACGAACGGCTCGGCTACGTCGCCTACGACCGGCAGCCCGACGCGTGGGACGAGCGGGCCCCGGACGGCTCGCTGCGCCGGTACGAGACGATGTGCACCCTGATGCGCAAGGAGCTCCCCCCGGAGCCCGGCGGCCGGCCGCCGGGCCGGACGACCGGGTAGCGGTCGCCGCTGCGGGGCGGGCCGGCGGCCACGGACGGCCACGGACGGCACGGGAGTCCGTGGAGCTCCCGCTCGCGGACACCGGCCGGGTGGGCGGGCGGTGGCGCGTCCGGGGAGGGACACCGGCCGGTCCGACGTCCCACCCCGCCCCGGCCGCGCCCGCTCAGCGGTTCCAGTGCGGGCTGAGCGCGATCCCCTGCAACTGGTCGATGGTGAGCGGCGGTTCGGCGCGGGTGGGTCGGTTCGCGGCCGAGACGGGCAGCTGGTCGGTGGTGAACGCCGACACCTCGACCCTCCGGAAGTCCGGCCGGGTCGCCGTCACGACCCACGAGAGGTGTCCGTTCACCAGCGACAGCTTGTCGGCCTTCACCATCGTGCCGTCCGGGAGGACGTCGCAGAAGAACGGCTTCAGGGCCGGCTCGCAGGTGAGGATCGTGTTCGGCAGCGCGTCCGTGAGCCCCACGGCGATGACGGCCCGGCCGTGCCCGTCGTCGTAGAGCACTTGCCCGCTCGCCTTGGCCGTCCCGTCGGGCGACTTGCCGAGCCGGCCGTCCTCGAAGGAGCCGGTGCTGATGACCCGGGTGCTCGTGCCCGGCGGCAGGAACTCCGCCAGCTGCGCCGAGACCGGGCCCGAGCGCGGGCCGCCGACGGGTGGGGCGGCGGACGGGGAACGGGTCGGGGCGCTGGTCGGAGTGGGCGTGGCCGTCGCCGTCGGTGTCGGTGTCGGGGTGACGGCCGCCGGCGGGGCGGGCGCGGTCCGGGGCCACAGCTGCGCGCCTCCCAGCACGGCGGCACCCGCGACGGCGGCGGCCACCGTGCCGATCTGCACCCGGCGGACGAGGCGGAGCCGGCGCCCGCGGGCGGCGGCACGGAGGACGAGGTCGGTGCGGTGCGGGCCGAACCGGTCGGAGGTGTGCTGCATCGCGTCGTGCAGGCGGCGGCCGGACTGCTGATCGGGGTTCACGGTGCTCTCCTTTCGAGGGGCGGGGATGCCGGGGTGACGGCCCGATCAGATGTGTTCGAGGTCGGCGAGCAGGTCGTCGCCGAGGACGGTCCGGAGCTTCTGCAGGGCCCGCAGGCTGCGGGTGCGGACGGCACCCGCGCTGATCTGCAGCATCCGCGCGGTCTCCTCGACCGGCCGGTCCTCCCAGTACCGCAGGACCAGCACCGCCCGGTCCTTGGGCGTGAGCCGCGCGAGCCCGTCCAGCAGGGTCAGCCGCAGGTCCGCGTCGCCGGCCTCGGCCGCCGCACCCTCGGGGAAGCGGTCGACCGGCCGCTCCTGCGCGCTCAGCCGGCGCCGGTACGAGGTGAAGGTACGCACCAGCACGGTGTGGGCGTACGCGACGGGTGCCTGGGTGCGGTCGATCCGCCACCAGGACCGGTACATCTTGGCGAGGGTCTCCTGGACGAGGTCCTCGGCCAGGTGCCGGTCGCCGGTGAGCAGGCACGCCGTGCGGAAGAGCTGGTCGCTGCGGGCATGGGCGAACTCCAGGAAGTCCGCGGGTGTGTCCGCCACCGGATGGTCCCTTCTCGAACTGATGTCACCCCCAAGCACGCGCCGGGAGGGGGCACGCGTTACAGACCTTGTGGGCGGAGGGCCGCGAGAAGTGGGCCGGACGGCGGACGGGGCGGCCGGAGCGGGAGGCCGGGCCGGTCGGCTTCCCACTCCGGGGGCGTCAGTGCAGGGTGCCCCGTGTAGCGCTGCGCGCAGCGGGTGCCGGTGGGGGCCGTGACGGTGACGTCGTAGCGGGACCGGTCGAGGGGGTGGGCGGCGGCGGCCGGCCCACTCCCTCTACACCAGGACGGAGCCGCCGACGGGGCGCGGACCGACGCTGCGGGCGGTCTCGGTGAAGGCCCGCAGGCGCGGACTGTCCCGGGCCGTGGGCCAGACGAGCGCCCACTCGGTCGGCGGTGCGTCGTGCAGCGGGACGTAGGCGATGCCGGGGTGGGTGTAGTACCGGGTGACGTGCTCGTTCAGCGGGCTGACCACCCTGCCGGCGGCGATCAGCGCGAGCACCTCGTGGAAGGTCCGCGCGGACGGCCCGCGCGGGATCGGCCGGCCCTTCGGGGTGTGCCGCGGCAGCATGGCATCGGCCCAGTAGCCGGGAACGTGGGGGCCGAACTCGAAGGTCGTGCAGTCGCCGAGGTCCTCCATCGACATCGACTCGCGCCGGGCCCAGTCGGAGGCGGCCGGGACGGCGAGCACCCGGCCCTCCGTCAGCAGACAGGGCCCGGCCGTCAGATCGGGCTCCCGCACCGGGAGCCACATGAGCTGGACGTCGACCTGCCCGGTGCGCAGCAGCGCGAACGGATCGCTGAAGTGGAACTCCGCCAGGGTGACCTCGCAGTGCGGGTACTGCGTCGTGAACGCTTCGAGGAACGGCTGCATCTCGTGGCCCAGCGCGCCCATGACGCCCAGCCGCACGGCGCCGTGGACGCCCCCGGTGGCGGCCGAGGCCCGTGCGATCCCGTCGTTGATGAGGTCGTACGCCTGCCGCAGGTCCTCGCGCAGGCGGTTGCCGAGCGGAGTCAGGGTGACCGACCGGCTGGTGCGCTCGAACAGGGCGCCGCCGATCCGGCGCTCCTGCTTCTTGATCACCTGGCTGACCCGGGACTTCGAGACGTGCAGCCGCTCGGCGGTGCGGCCGAAATGAAGCTCCTCGGCCAACACCAGGAAGATCTCGATGTCCCGCAGCTCCACGCCCGCCCCCAGATCGATAACCGCACGGTAACCGGGATGGTAGCGAAATCTGCATTGATCCCGGCCTGCGCAGGGTGGAGGCTTGGGAAGTCGGGCAGGGGCCCCTCCGGCCGTAGCGGACGCACGTCGGCCAGGACGGGCCGGCGGAGGGACGCCGCTGGTGGGGACCACCGGTGCGGTCCGCGAGTCCGGCCGGACGGCTTGGGCCATCGCCGTGATCCCACCGCGGGACCGGCGACGAACGCAGGGGGACGATGATGACTGAACTGAGCGGCAAGACGGCACTGGTGACGGGTGGTTCGCGCGGGATCGGGCGGGCGGTCGCGCTGCGGCTGGCCGCCGACGGCGCGCTGGTCGCGGTGCACTACGGCGGGAACGCCGGTGCGGCCGCGGAGACGGTGGCCCGGATCACCGAGGCCGGTGGGCGGGCGTTCGCCGTGCGGGCGCGGTTCGGCGAGGCGGGCGCGGTCCGGCAGCTCTTCGAGGGGTTGACCGCCGGCCTCGCCGAGCACGGGGCGAAGGGCCTGGACATCCTGGTCAACAACGCGGGCATCTCCTCGTTCAGCCCGATCGGGCAGATCACCGAGGAGGAGTTCGCGGCGCTGCTCGCGGTCAACGTGAGCACGCCGTTCTTCGTGGTCCAGCGGGCGCTGGCGCTGCTGAACGACGGTGGGCGGATCATCAACATGGGTTCGGTGGCGAGCCGTTTCGCGGTCACCGCCCAGATCGGCTACACCGTCAGCAAGGCGGCACTGGAGTCGATGGGCCCGACCCTGGCCAACGAGCTCGGCGGCCGCGGCATCACGGTCAACACCGTCGCGCCCGGCGTGGTGAAGACCGACCTGACCGCGGTCTTCACGACGATCCCGGAGGCGGTCGCCGACCTGGAGTCGATCACCGCGCTCGGCCGGCTCGGCGAGCCGGAGGACGTCGCCGACGTGGTGGGCTTCCTGGCGGGCCCGCAGGGCCGCTGGGTGACCGGCCAGACGATCGACGTCTCCGGCGGCACCTACCTCGGGCCGATCGGGCCCCGGTGACCCGCAGGCGCTGAGCGGCGCGGAGGCCGGGCGGGCGCGGCGGCGCCCGCCCGGCCTCCGCGCGTGCGGGGAGCCTCCCCCCGAGCGCTTGACTCTCGGGTTACCCGAGACGGCACAGTCTTCTCCGTGGACAGGACGAACCTGCTGCCCATCGGGCAGTTCGCGCAGGCCAGTGGCCTATCGGTGACCGCGCTGCGGCACTACGACGCCAGCGGTCTGCTGGCCCCGGCGTCGGTCGACCCGGACAGCGGCTACCGCTACTTCCGGCGTGACCAGCTCCGGACGGCTCAGCTGATCCGCGCGCTCCGGCAACTCGGCATCCCGATCGAGCAGGTACGGGGGCTGATCGCGCGCAGCGAGGGCGGCGAGGACATCGCACCGGCCCTGCGCGACCACCTGGGCGCGGCCGAGCGCCGGCTGGAGGTCCAACGCTCCGTCGTCCACAGCCTGTTGAGCCGACTGACCGAAGGAGCCGAGATGACCCACGGAGTCACCATCCGCCAGGGTGCCGCCGTACGGGCGCTGGTCCGCAGCGCGACGCTGCACCAGCCCGCCCTGGACGGGTTCATGCTTCCCGCCTACCGGGAGATGTACGCCGTCGCCGGCCAGGGCCCGCTGACCTTCGCGGGGCCGGCCTTCGCCCGCTACCACGGGCTCTGCGACGAGGAGAACGAGTGCCTCGTCGAGGCCTGCCTGCCGTTCACGACGGGCGGCGCGCAGCCGGCGGAGCTGCCGGACGGGATGTACGTGCTGGACATCCCGGAGACCGCCTACGCCTTCACGGAGGTGGTGGGCGAGGCGGCGGCGTTCCCGCGGATCCACACCGCGTACGACGCCGTCGCGAACTGGGTCACCGAGCACGGCTTCGTCTTCGCCGGCCCGGTCCAGGAGATCTTCCGGCGCTGGACGGGCACGCCCGGCCACCCGGAGAACCGTCTGGAGATCGCCTGGCCGATCGGGGAGCCGACGGCGGGCTGAGGCCGCCGGGGGCAGGAAGCCGGACCGGCCGGCTTCCTGCCCCTCCTCAGTGGCCGCCCTTCAGGTTGAGGACGACCACGCCGACGATGATCAGGGCCAGGCCCAGCCACTGGAGCCGGCCCAGCGACTCGCCGAAGGCGACCACGCCTATCCCCGCCACCGCGGCCGTTCCGGCACCGGACCAGACGGCGTAGGCGACCGACACCGGGATGTGCTTCAGCGCCTTGCCGAGCAGCGCGAAGGAGAGCACGTAGCCCACGGCGACGCCGATGCTCGGCCAGAGGCGGGTGAAGCCCTCGGTGAGCTTGAGGGCGCTGGTGGCGCAGACCTCGCTGACGATGGCGAGGGCGAGCAGAAGATAGGACATGGCCGGTCAAACCGCCGGAGCGGCGCCGAGCTTCCCGAGCAGCGCGAGGTCGGCGTTGACCAGGCTGTCGAGCAGTGTCACCCGGGAGCCGCCGGGGATCGTGACGTCGGACGACGGCACGGCGAGCACCGCGCAGCCCGCCGCGGTGGCGGAGGCGACGCCGGTCGGGGTGTCCTCGACTGCGACGCAGGCCGCCGGGTCCAGGCCGAGCCGCTCGGCGGCGGCGAGGTAGGGGTCGGGCGCGGGCTTGGTGCGCGGGGTGTCCTCGGCGGCGAGGGTGACGGCGAACCAGTCGCGGCCGATGGTGGAGAGCACCAGGTCGACCACCCGGCGCGGCGACGCGGAGACCAGCGCGGTGGGCACCCGGGCCTCCCGCAGCTCGGCGAGCAGGGCGAGTGCGCCGGGGCGCGGGACGGTCTCGGCGGCGACCTTGCCGGCGAAGGAGTCGCCGAGCCGGTCGGCGAGTTCGGCCTCGCTCAGCGTGGTGCCGCTGACCCTGTGCAGGTGGGCGGCGGTGTGTTCGACGGCCTGGCCGAGTACCTCGGGGACGTCGGAGTCCGTCAGCGAGTGGTGCAGCTCGTCGGCGAGTTCGGCGGCGGCCTGCCACCAGAGGTGCTCGGTGTCGACCAGGGTGCCGTCCATGTCGAACAGGACGGCGGCGGGCTTGCGGGAATCAGGCATGGCGGTACCTTCGGCGGTTCATCAGAAGAATGCGGACGGATCAGACCGTACGACGGTCCACCAGGACCGGCCGGTCCGGGAGGGTGAGCACGGCGCGGGCGCCGGCCGGCAGCGCGGCGGCGGCCTCGGTCGGCAGGTCGGCCTTGACCTCGGTGCCGTCGTCGAGACGGACGGTCAGCCGGGTGACGGCGCCCAGGAACGAGGCCGAGACCACCAGCGCGGGGCCGTTGGCGGCGGGGGTCAGCGTGACGTTCTCGGGGCGGACCAGCACGTCCAGCGAGCCGTCCGCCGGGACGACCCCGTCCACCGCGTGCCGGCGGCCGAGCACCTCGACGCCGTCGGCCGTGCGGGTGCACGGGATGCGGCTCATGGTGCCGACGAACTCGGCGACGAAGGCGGTGGCCGGGCGGGCGTACAGCTCGGACGGGGTGGCGCACTGCTCCAGCCGGCCGGCGCGCAGCACCGCGACGCGGTCGGCCATCGAGAGCGCCTCCTCCTGGTCATGGGTGACGAACAGGGTGGTGATCCCCAGCTCCTGCTGGAGGCGGCGGATCTCCTCGCGCAGCGAGAGGCGCACCTTGGCGTCCAGTGCGGAGAGCGGCTCGTCGAGCAGCAGGACGCGCGGCTTCAGGGCGAGCGCGCGGGCGAGCGCGATGCGCTGCTGCTGGCCGCCGGACATCTGGTGCGGGTAGCGGTCGGCGTGCTGCGGCAGGCCGACCAGCTCCAGCAACTCCTGGGCGCGCCTGCGGCGTTCGGCCTTGCCGGTGCCGCGCATCCGCATGCCGAAGGCGACGTTGTCGGCGGCGGTCAGGTGCGGGAAGAGGCTGTACGACTGGAACACCATGCCGGCGTCGCGCTTGTGGGCCGGGATCGCGGTGATGTCCCGGCCGTCCACCAGCACCTGGCCGGAGTCGTGCTGCTCGAAACCGGCCAGGATGCGCAGCGCGGTGGTCTTGCCGCAGCCGGACGGGCCGAGCAGGGCGAGGAGTTCGCCGGGGTGAACGGTCAGGTCGAGGCCGTCCAGCGCGATGGTGGCGCCGAACGAGCGGCGCAGCGTGCGGAATTCGACGGTGGCGCCGCCGGAGCGGGTGGTGGTCTTCTCAACGGCGAGGGAGCTCATGGGGGTTCGTTTCTCCGAAGGAGGTCAGGACGTGGTCTTCTTGCCGCGCTCGCGGCCGACGGTGGCCAGCAGGAGCAGCAGCAGCCAGGTGATCAGCAGGCTCAGGATGGAGACCGCGACCGACATGTGGGCCTGGCTGTTGCCGACCGAGTAGATCCACACCGGGAAGGGCTGGTAGCCGAGGATCGAGGCGGCGGTGAACTCGCCGAGCACCAGCGCCAGGGTCAGGAAGGAGGCGTTCAGCAGCGCGCCGCGCAGGTTGGGCAGCACGACGGTGAACACCGCGCGCGGCCAGCTCGCGCCGCAGTTGCGCGCGGCCTCGACCAGGGTGCGCACGTCCACGGCGCGCAGGCCCGCGTCCAGCGCCCGGTAGGCGAGCGGGAGCGACATCAGCACGTAGGCGATGACCAGGACCAGCGGGAAGTCGGGGTCCTGGACGAACACGAAGGTCTGGAAGAACGGCGTGTCCATCAGGTAGTCCGGGCCCCAGCGGAGCACGCCGATCAGGCCGGCGGTCAGTGCGACCGGCGGGACGACCAGCGGCAGGGTGCAGAGCACGTCGATCACCGGGCGCAGCCTCGGCACGCCGAGCCGGACCGCGATCAGCGCGGGCACCAGCAGGAGCAGCAGCACCAGGACGGTGACGACGGCGAGCCCGAGGGTGAGCCAGAGGCTGTCCAGGAAGCCCTCGGCGCTCAGCAGGCCGGTGTACGCCTCGAAGGAGAAGCCCTTCGGGTCGTCGACCGAGAAGTAGCCGGCGGCGGCCAGCGGCACGATGAAGTAGACACCGGCGAGCAGCAGGACGGCGCCGCGCCACCAGCGCACCCCGGGACGCCGGGAGGTTCGGGGGGTCGTCAGCTGAGCCATCGGGCACTCCGGCGCTGGAGGGGGAGGTACACGGCCATCACCAGGACGGCCACGACGATCATGTTGAGGCTGAGGGCGAGGGCGAGGTTGCCCTGGCCGACCAGTACGTTGCCGGAGAGCGCGTCCGCGATCGAGCGGCTGACCAGCGGCACGGTCGCGCCGACCATGGCGGCGGCGGTGGCGTACGCGGCGAAGGCGCTGCCGAAGAGCAGCACGAAGCCGCCGAGCAGCGAGGGCAGCAGGATCGGCAGTGCGACGTGGCGCCAGTACTGGACGGTGGTGGCCCGGTTGTTGTGCGCCGCCTCGCGCCACTGCACCCGCAGGCCGTCCAGGGCCGGGGTGATGGTGAGCACCATCAGCGGGATGAGGAAGTACAGGTAGACGACGGTCAGGCCGGTGAAGGAGTAGAGCGACCAGCCGTGGTCCGTCAGGTGGAGCAGCTTGGTGACCTCGCCCGCGTTGCCGAGGGTGGCGACGAACGCGAAGGCGAGCGGCAGGCCGCCGAAGTTGGCGAGCACCCCGGAGGCGGTCAGCACGGCCTGGCGCAGCCAGCTGTTCCGGGAGGTCACCACGGCCTGGGCGATCGGCAGGCCGATCAGGGTGGCGAGCAGTGCGGTCAGGCCGGACAGCTTGAGGCTGCTGACCATCGCCGTCCAGTACGCGCCCTGGACGGAGGCGGTGATGTTGTCGAAGGTGAACTGGCCGGCACCGCCCTCCGCGTCGCTGGAGGTGGTGAAGGCGCCGATCACGATGGCGACGGCGGGCAGGCCGAAGCCGATGACGAAGAAGAGGAAGAGCGGGACGGTGGCGAGCCAGGCGCCGCCGGGGCGCCGGCGGGTGCGCCGGCGGGGGGTGGGGGTGGTGGTCGTGGCGGTGGCGGACGCCCCCGCGCCGCCACCGAGGTCGGTGGCGGCGGGGGTGGTCGGCACCGGGGTGGGAGCCGTGGTCATGAGTCGATCAGCCCGTTCGGGTGTGCTGCGGCCGGGTGTCAGCCCGCGATGGCCTTGGTCCAGTTCTCGGTCACGACCTTCTTGGCGGCCGTGATCTGGTCCTGGGTCGGGAAGGTGGTGAACGGCTTCTCGACGGTGGGCAGCTTGGCGGCGGCCGCGGCGTCCAGGGAGCCGTCCTTCTTCAGGGCGTCGAAGGTGGCCGGGGTGGCGTAGCCGCCGAGGAAGAGGTTCTGGCCCTCGGCGCTGAAGAGGTACTCCTGCCACAGGCGGGCGGCCGCCGGGTGCGGGGCGTACTTGTTGATGCCCTGGTTGTAGAACTGGGCGTAGCTGCCGTCGCCGGGGACGGAGACCTTCCAGTCGACGCCCTTTTCCTTGAACTCGTCGGTGTAGCCGGCGTTCAGGTAGGACCAGTCGATCGAGATCGGGGTCTCGCCCTTCTCGATGGTGGCCGGGGTGGACTCGACCGGGTTGAAGTTGCCGGACTGCTTCAGCTTGCCGAAGAAGTCGATGCCGGGCTGGATGTTGTCCAGCGAGCCGCCGTTGGCGAGCGCGGCCGCGTAGACGCCGCCGAACGCGGAACCGGACTTGGTCGGGTTGCCGTTCAGCGCGACCTGGCCCTTGTACTCGGGCTTGAGCAGGTCGGCGAAGGTCTTGGGGCAGTTGGCGATCTTCTTGGCGTCGCAGCCGATGGAGATGTAGCCGCCGTAGTCGTTGACGCGGGCGCCGCTCGGGTCCTTCATGGTCTCCGGCACCTTGTCGAAGGTGGCGACCTTGTAGGGGGCGAGCAGGCCGTCCTTGACCGCCTGGAGCGCGAAGGCGCTGCCCAGGTCGACCACGTCGGGGGCGCGGTCCTGGCCCTTGCGGGAGGTGATCGCGTTGATCTCGTCCTGGCTGGAGCCGTCCGGGTTCTCGTCCTCGATCTCGATGCCGTACTTGGCCTTGAACGAGTCCATGATCTTGCCGTAGTTGGCCCAGTCCTTGGGCAGCGTGATGACGTGCAGCTTGCCTTCCTTCTTGGCCGCGGCGACGAGGGCGTCCATGCCGCCGAGGTCGGCGGCCGAGGTGGCGTCCTTGGCGTCCTTGGCGCCGGCCTTGGCGGCGTCGCCGGACTTCGCGGTGGACGAACCGGCGGAGCCGCAGGCGGTGAGGGAGAGCGCGGCGGCGGTCAGTACGGCCGCGAAGGCGGCGGCGCGGGCACGGTGCACGGTCACGGGTCAGTCTCCTGATCGGGGGCGTACTGCGAGAGATGTCGAGATCGGGGGATCGGGTCGTACGAGCGGCTCTTGGGTCCCTGCGGCGGCTGTTCGAAACCGTCCGAGTTGACTAGCCAACTTCGCTGACGGGGGTAAGTACGCCGGAGCCCGGTGACGGGAAGGTGAACGGATGGCCCAGAACCGGAGTCGGCTGTGGGAACGGTCGAATCAGGCCACCGGGGAGTGATCAACCGGATGCGATGCTTCGAAGGCGCAGCGGGATAAGGTCGGGCTGTCCGCGCCGGTACGGCTGCGCAGGACACCGCCCCAGGAGGGACTTTGACTGACGTGGCACTGGAGCCCGAACGCCCCCAGGCCCCCTCTGGCCCCGAGGCCCCCCGGGCCCGCCCGGCCACCGAGGACCGCGCGGCCGGTGCGCTGTACCGCAAGGTGGCCGCCGACCTGCGCGAGGCGATCACCACCGGCGCGTACGGCGAGGCCGGCCGGCTGCCCGCCGAGGGCGCGCTGGCCGAGCAGTACGGCGTCTCGCGCGGCACCGTCCGCCAGGCGCTGGCCGTGCTCCGCTCGGACGGGCTGGTCACCTCCCGGCGCGGCACCCGGCGCGTGGTGCTCGGCACCGCCCGGGTGCAGAGCTTCTCCGAACTGCTCAGCTTCACGCACTGGGCGTACTCCATGGGGGAGGAGCCCGGCGGCATCCTGGACTCGCTGGTCCGCCGCCCGGCCGACGCCGCCGAGCGCGAGCAACTGCGGCTGGAGCCGGGCTCCGAGGTGTACGTGACGGTCCGGCTGCGCACCCTCTCCGGCACGCCGGTGATGGTCGAGCGGACGATCTACCCGCCGCGGGTCGGCGAGATCGTCGCCCAGCTGCCGCCCGACGTGGTGTCGCACACCGAGGTCCTGCGCGAGCACGGCATCCTGTTCACCGACGCCGACCACACCATCGACGTCGTCGCGGCCAACGCGGAGGACGCCCGGCTGCTCGGCTGCCGCCGCGGCGGCCCGCTGCTGCGCGAACGGCGGCGGACCACCGACCCGACCGGCACGCCGGTGGAGTGGTCCCAGGACCGCTACCTGCCGGGAACGGTGGCGTTCAGCGTCCACAACTCGCTGGCCACGTCGGCGCTTTCGCGGCATGCCCGGGAGCAGGACTGACCCGGGGCAGGGCCTGCGGGCGGCCCGGCCGGGCCGCCCGCTCCACGCTCAGCGCATGAGCGACGCCAGCAGCGGGCGGAAGTGCTCGAAGTCCGGCGTGCTCGCGTCCGCCTCCTTGGCCTGCTCGTCCCAGCGGCGGACGGCGACCGCGTCCTCGGCGCCCGGGGAGGCGGCGAAGGCGGCGGCCTGCTCCGCGCCCATCGGGCCGCCCTGCACCTGGAGCGTGAACTCGGAGGCCTCGGAGAGCCGTTCGCGGTACCCGGGCTCGACCGCGCACAGGTAGCGCTTGGCGGCCACGTGCAGGCGGACCGGCTCGGTGACGTCCGGGCCGAACCACCGGGCCAGCCACCGCGCGCCGGTGTCGCCGTGCCGGTTGTCCTGACCATCCATCAGATCCCGTCCGTGCAGCGAGCCGCGGCCGTGTTCGTCGAAGAAGTGCCCGACGTCGTGCAGCAGCGCGGCCGCGACCAGGTGCGGCGCGGCCCCCGCCGCCTCCGCGAGCGCGCCGGCCTGGAGCATGTGCTCGGCCATCGTGACCGCCTCGCCCAGGTACTCGCCGGCGCCCGCCCCCTCGAACAGCTCGGCGATCGCGTCCAGCGCGGCCGAACGGCGGTGCAGTACGGCGAGGGTGGAGAGGAGGGAGTCGAGGTCGGCGTAGCAGCCCTGGAGGTGGCGCGAGCCGTCCTGCTCGAAGGCCGTCCGGGCGTGCAGGAGACGGGTGTTGTCGAAGATCAGGCAGTCGCCGCGGCCGAGGCGGAAGGTCAGCTGCAGCTCGGGGCGGAGCGTGATCGCGGCGAAGCGACGGTAGGCGGCGTAGAAGGCCTCCGGGTCGTCCACCCGCAGCGTGCCGATCGACCGGTTGTTGAACCGCACCTCCCGGATCCGGCCCAGCGCGTCCACCCCGATCAGCGGACGGTCGGCGCGCAGCTCGGCGGAGCGGTCGCGGAAGGCGAAGGGGACGGGCGTGCGGGTGAGGACGGCGAAGTCCTCCGGCGCCTCCTCCCGGAGGACCGCCGCGGCCTTGAAGCCGTCCACCAGGCCGGAGTCGCCGCCGGTCGCCGAGTTCTCCAGGCAGT
This sequence comes from Streptomyces sp. CB01881, assembly GCF_002953255.1. Classification (GTDB taxonomy): domain Bacteria; phylum Actinomycetota; class Actinomycetes; order Streptomycetales; family Streptomycetaceae; genus Kitasatospora. The sequence continues at coordinate 4,845,218 of NZ_CP026498.1, read as the reverse complement.
GCAGCAGCTGGAGCGTCGGCACCGGGTCCCGGTAGGGGTTGTCCGTGTGCGGGGTGATCGCGACGCTGGTGAAGGCCAGGTTGTTCGGGTCCGGCTCGACCCGGACGTCGAACAGCTCGCCGTAGTTGGTGACCCGCACGTACCCGAAGGTCCCGGCCACCTCCAGCACCTGCCGCTCGACCGCCGGCACCCCGCGCAGGACGGCGAAGCCGCTGCGCCGGACGGCGCCGAGGACGGCCGCCTGCTCGGCCGGGTCGGCCAGGTACGCCGCCCACTCCGCCTCCGGGATGCCGCGGGCGAAGTCCGCCGCCGCCCAGAGCCGCTTCTCCGCCTCCGTCCGCCCGTCCCCGCCGGCGGGCCGCCCCAGCCACTCCAGCGGGTAGCGCGACCGGTGCCCGTCCGACCAGAGCACCTCCAGGTGCCCGTTCAGCTCGGCCTGTGCGGCGACGGCGAGATCGTCCGGCAGGTCGGTGATCTGGAACAGCTTCTGCCCGCTGCGCGGATCCCGGCACTCGGCACACGGGCAGTTGTCGCGCAGCCAGTACGGCGGCAGCTCGGTCATGACGGTTCTCCTCCTCGACGAAGCGGCGGGGGAGTTGTATAGCCAACTTCACCCCCTTCGCCGGGAGCCTGCCGCCCCCCGGTGATGTCCGCGTGCCGTGCAGGTGAACGCCGGGGGAACTGTGCCGGGAGGTCGCCCGAGCTCCGGCGGCAGGACGTCGTGCCCGGCCGCGCCGTCCAGGGAGCCCGGGGCCGGCCGACACCGACGGCCCATTCCTCCGCCCGGCTCCCGGGGCGGGTGGCGGGCCGTTCGGGTGACGGGGCGGATCGCCGCGCGTTTCGGCGAGGGAGAGGGGCCGGTGCTGCGGCACTGTCGGAGCGGATTTCCCCGACGCGAGAGGCGGCCGGTCATGGCTCACCCCACCACCGATACACCTGCAGCTTCGGGGCATACCGGGCTGAAACGGGAAGTCGGGATGATCGGGCTGCTCTGGGCCTCGGTCGGGGCGATCATCGGGTCCGGGTGGCTGTTCGGGGCGGAGAAGGCGGCGGTGGCGGCGGGGCCGGCGGCGCTGATCTCGTGGGGCATCGGCGCGGTGGCGATCATCCTGCTGGCGCTGGTGCACGCCGAGCTGGGCGGGCTGTTCCCGGTGGCGGGCGGCACCGCGCGGTACCCGCACTACGCGTTCGGCGGGTTCGCGGGGATGTCGTTCGGCTGGTTCACCTGGCTGCAGGCGGCGACCATCGCTCCGATCGAGGTGCAGGCGATGATCAACTACGCCCAGCACTGGTCCTGGGCGGACGGCCTGCTGAACCCGAACCAGACGCTGACCACCGCAGGGTTCTTCGTCTCGGCCGCCCTGCTGGGCGTCTTCGTCGCGATCAACTTCCTCGGCGTGCGGCTGCTCGCGCACACCAACAGCGTGGCCACCGTGTGGAAGGTCCTCGTCCCGGTCCTGACCATCTTCGTGCTCGGGTTCACGGAGTTCCACGGCTCCAACTTCACCTCCCACGGCTTCGCGCCGGACGGGGCCAAGGGCGTACTGGTGGCGATCAGCACCAGCGGGGTGATCTTCGCGCTGCTCGGCTTCGAGCAGGCCATCCAGTGGGCGGGCGAGAGCCGCAACCCCCGCCGGGACATCCCCCGGGCCGTCCTCGGGTCGGTCGTGATCGGCACGCTCATCTACGTCCTGCTCCAGGTGGTCTTCATCGGGGCCCTGCCGCCGGAGACCTTCGCCGGAGGCTGGACCGCGCTCAGCTTCCCCGGGATCAGCGGGCCGTTCGCGGGCCTCTCGACGCTGATCGGCCTCGGCTGGCTGGCCACCGTCCTGCGCATCGACGCGATCATCTCGCCCGCCGGCACCGGGCTGGTCTACATCACCTCCAGCTCGCGGGTCACGTACGGCCTGAGCCGCAACGGCTACGCGCCCCAGGCCCTGCAGTTCACCGACAAGCGCTCGGTGCCGTGGCTCGGCCTGATCATCGCGTGGGTCGCGGGTGTGCTCTGCTTCCTGCCGTTCCCGAGCTGGCAGCGGCTGGTCGGCTTCATCACCTCGGCCGTCGTGCTGATGTACGCGGGCGCGCCGCTGGCCTTCGGCGTGCTGCGCAAGCGGCTGCCGTCGCTGGAGCGGTCGTACCACCTGCCCGGCGGCACGATCATCTCGCCGATCGCCTTCGTGGTGGCGAGCCTGGTCATCTACTGGGCGGGCTGGGACACCCTCTGGCGGCTGGGCCTGGCGATCCTGATCGGTTACGTGCTGCTCGGCGGGTACTCCGCCTACTCGGTGTCGAAGGGTGTGCCGAACGCGCCCCGGATGGACTTCAAGGCGGGACAGTGGCTGCCGGTCTACCTGGTCGGCATGGGACTGACCTCCTGGCAGGGCACTTTCGGCGAGGGCTCCCAGGGCAATCTGCCGCTCTGGTGGGACATCCTCGTCGTGGTGGTGTTCTCCCTGGTGATCTACTACTGGGCCCTGGCGGTCGCGCTGCCGGTGGAGGAGATCGAGCGGAACATCCGCGGCGTCGAGGTGGTGGACGCGGGCGGGCACTGAGCGGCCCCGGCGGAGCGGCCCCCGTACGGAAACGGGGGCCGCTCCGGCGTTCTCAGGCCAGGACGTCCGCCCAGGCGGCCTCGGCGGCGGCCAGGGCCGGCCCGGCGTCCGTCCCGGTGACCGTGGCCAGCGCGGTGAGGAAGCCCTGGACGGTGGCGGGGGAGGCCGCCGGGCCGTAGTGGTTGAGCCGGAGCATCGTGGTGGCGAGCGCGCCGCCGCCCGGCTGGACCGGCAGGGTGGGGTCGAGACGGAGCAGCTCGGCGGCGAGGGCCGTGGCGGGCAGGCCGTCCGGGGTGCGCAGGGTGGTGGCGACCGGGGCGGCGTGGGCGTCCTCGGGCACGAACGGGGTCAGCGCGGCGAGGGCCCGGACGCCGGCGCGGGTGGCGGCGGAGGCGGCGCGGTGGCGGGCGATGACGACGGGCAGGCCGTCGGCGCCGATCCGGTCCAGGCAGGCGCCGAGGGCGAGCATCTCCAACTGGGCCGGGGCGTGCGGGAGTACGGTGCGCCCCGCGTCCGTCCAGCGCTCCTTCCAGTCCAGCAGGGAGAGGTAGGAGCGGCGCGGCGCGGCCGGGTTGGCGGCGATCCGCTCCCAGGCGCGGTCGGAGACCGAGACGGCGGAGACCCCGGCCGGGCCGCCCATCGCCTTCTGGCCGCCGATCACGCAGAGGTCGACGCCCCACGCGTCGGTGAGCAGCGGTTCGGCGGCCACCGAGGCGACAGCGTCCAGCATCAGCAGTGCGCCGTGCTCCCGGACCACGGCGGCGATCCCGGCGACCGGGTTGGTGTTGCCGGTGGCGGCCTCGGCGTGGACGAGGGAGACGAAGTCGATCGCCGGGTTCTCCCGCAGGGCCGCCGCGACCTGCTCGGCGGTGACCGCGCTGTCGAACGGGACGGCGAGGTCGACGACGGTCACCCCGCAGTCGCGCAGCCAGTTGCCGAAGGTCTGCCCGTACGGGCCGGTGACGATGTTCAGCGCGGTGGAGCCCGGGTGCGCGGCGCCCCGGATCGCGGCCTCCAGCGGCAGCAGCGCCTCGCCCTGGGTGACGATCACGTCCGCGGTGGTGTGCAGCAGCGCGGCCACCTGGTCCTCGATCGCCGCGAAGCCGGCGGCGGTGAGCGGGGGCAGGTCGAGGAAGGGACTCACGGGTGACGGGCCTTTCGCCGGGCGGGTGGTCGGTGCGGGAACGAGTGTGCCGCATTCTCACTGCTTACACGTGGCGTCGGCGTCGGTAGAGTGCGGGACATGAGCGATGGCGCGGTGCTGCACGTCAGGGGTCGGGTGCTGGTGGGCCCGGAGGACGTCCGTGACGAACTCTGGGTGGTGGGCGGCCGGGTGGCGTTCGAGCGCCCGCCGGGCGCCGTCGACGTCCGGACGGTGACCGGCTGGGTGCTGCCCGGCCTGGTGGACGCGCACTGCCACGTCGGCCTGGACGCGCACGGCGCCGTCGACGCCGCCACCAGCGAGAAGCAGGCGGTCACCGACCGCGACGCCGGCACCCTGCTGATCCGCGACGCGGGCTCGGCCGCCGACACCCGGTGGATCGACGACCGCGAGGACCTGCCCCGGATCATCCGGGCCGGCCGCCACATCGCTCGCACCCGTCGCTACATCCGCAACTACGCCCACGAGATCGAGCCCGGCGACCTCGCCGCCTACGTCCGGGCCGAGGCCCGGCGCGGCGACGGCTGGGTGAAGCTGGTCGGCGACTGGATCGACCGCGAGCGCGGCGACCTCGCCGCCTGCTGGCCCGGGGACGCACTGGCCGAGGCGATCGCGGCGGCGCACGAGGAGGGCGCGCGGGTGACGGCGCACTGCTTCGCCGCGGAGTCGCTGCCCGACCTGCTGGCGGCCGGCATCGACTGCGTCGAGCACGCCACCGGGCTGACCGAGGAGCTGATCCCGGCCTTCGCCGAGCGCGGGGTCGCGATCGTCCCGACCCTGGTCAACATCGCCACCTTCCCGGGCCTGGCGGCCGGCGGCGAGGCCAGGTTCCCGGCCTGGGCCGCGCACATGCGCCGGCTGCACGAGCGCCGCTACGCCACCGTGGGCGCCGCGCACGACGCGGGCATCCCGGTCTTCGTCGGCACGGACGCGGGCGGCTCGCTGGCGCACGGCCTGGTCGCGGACGAGGTGGCCGAGCTGGTGAAGGCCGGGCTGACCCCGGCCGAGGCGCTGTCGGCGGCCAGCTGGGGCGCGCGGCGCTGGCTGGGCCGGCCGGGCCTGGAGGAGGGTGCGCCGGCCGATTTCGTGGTCTACGACGAGGACCCGCGGGCCGACGTCCGGGTGCTGGCCGATCCCCGGCTGGTGGTGCTGCGCGGCCGCCCGGTGGGGTGACCGTCCGGTCCGGTCCGGGGCGGGGTGGCGGCCGGGCCCTGCCGGGGCGATCGCCGGGCCGGGGGCGGGGGTGATCGCCCGGCGCGGCCGGGTGACCGTTCCCGTCGTGCGTTCGAAGATCATCCGGGTGAACGCGCTGTCGGCGTAGGCCGATAGGGTGGCGGCCATGGCACCGCGTCCACTGAACGAGATCGTCGAGCCCGGATGGGCCGCCGCGCTGGAGCCGGTCGCCGGGCGGGTCGCCGCCATGGGCGACTTCCTCCGCGCCGAGCTGGCCGCCGGCCGCACCTACCTGCCCTCCGGGCCGAACGTGCTGCGCGCCTTCCAGCAGCCCCTCGCCGACGTGCGGGTGCTGATCGTCGGGCAGGACCCCTATCCGACCCCCGGCCACGCCGTGGGGCTCAGCTTCTCGGTCGGGCCGGAGGTGCGGCCCGTCCCGGCCAGCCTGATCAACATCTTCCAGGAGTACGGGAGCGACCTCGGCCTGCCGCAGCCGTCCAACGGGGACCTCACCCCGTGGACGCAGCAGGGCGTGCTGCTGCTCAACCGTGCGCTGACCACCGCGCCGCGCAAGCCCGCGGCCCACCGGGGCAAGGGCTGGGAGGAGGTCACCGAGCAGGCGATCCGGGCGCTGGTGGCGCGCGGCGGCCCGCTGGTGGCGATCCTCTGGGGGCGCGACGCCCGCAATCTGCGCCCGCTGCTGGGGGAGGTGCCGGCCATCGAGTCCGCGCACCCGAGCCCGTACTCGGCGAACGGCGGCTTCTTCGGCTCGCGGCCGTTCAGCCGGGCCAACGAGCTGCTGGTGCGGCAGGGGGCGCAGCCGGTGGACTGGCGGCTGCCGTAGCCGTTCCGTCCGTCAGCGCCAGGCGTCAACCTCACTCGAACGGGTGAAATGACGTTCTGTGTGACTCATGTGACGGATTGTTCGAGAAGACTGGCGGCTCGTCGTTCAGAGCAGTGGCCCCTCACCCCGCGCCGCGGGTGGAGCCGGAGGCCCGCTCAACCGAGACCACCACCCGTGGGGGTACCGCCATGTCCTCGTTCCGTCCCGTCGCCGCCGTCGCGGCCGCCACCGCCGCGGTGTCGGCCCTGATGGCCGTGCCCGCCGCGCACGCCACCGGGCCGACGCCGCAGCCCGCCGCGCCGTCCGGCAGGGCGCGCGCCGTCACCGCCGAACTCGACCTGGACGTCAGCCTGTTGAACAAGACGGTCGACGTCCCGGTGAACATCGCGCTCAACAAGGTCGAGACCCCCGCCCAGGGTTGGGGGTCCCCCCGGCCGGAGGCTGGGGGAGGTTCCGTCCTCACCGCCAAGGTCGACGGGGTCGACCAGCAGGGCCCGGTCACCCTGGTCAAGGCGGACGTCGGCACGTCGGTGACGAAGTCCGACGCCAAGGGCACCTCCGCCTCCGTCCGACTGGTCAACGCCGACGTGCACGCCCCCGGCCTCCCGGCCACCACCCTGCTGGGCCTGGAGGCGCTCAGCTCCGAGGCCACCTGCCCGGTCGACGGGCAGCCGACCGCCGACGTGGTCGCGCCCGCCAGGCTGACCGTCCTCGGCAAGCCGGTCACCCTGAGCCTGTACGGGCCGACCAAGGTGGACGTCCCGCTGGTCGGCAGCGTCTCGGTGGAGTTCTCGAAGCGGACCACCACCTCGACCACGGCCGCCGCCTCGGCCCTGGAGGTGCAGATCGAGGTGAACCCGCTCAACCTCAACGTCGCCAAGGTCACCGGGAGGATCACCGTCGCCTCGGTGAGCTGCGAGAAGCCGGGTGCGCCGGCCGTGACCCCCTCCTCCGCCCCCGCCACCCCCCTGCCGACGGGCACCCCGGCCGTCCAGCCCGTCGCCGACGCGACCACGGCCGCCGCCGCCCCGCGCGCGGCCACCGCCACCGCCTCCGCGAGCGCCCCCGGGGCGGGCGGGCACCTCGCCGCCACCGGCGGAAGCGACAGCACCGGCCCGCTGGCCGCGGGCGCCGCCGCCCTGGTCGCGGCCGGCGGCTACGCCCTCTGGGCCACCCGCCGCCGGGCCGCGCACGCCCGCCGGCACTGAGCGGCGCCCCCCTCGGCCCACGGGAGTGCCACCCGCGGCACTCCCGCAGCGTGACCGTGCCAACGCGGACGGTTGGTTCACCTGGGTGTTACATAGGAGGAACAACCGGGAAACGGCGGCTTGCGACGCTACGCGGGCACCCACCACCCAGTTTGTGAGGTTCACCGCCGTGGCAATCAAGGCCGAGTACATCTGGATCGACGGCACCAAGCCGACCGCGAAGCTCCGCTCGAAGACTCGGGTCCTGGCCAACGCGGACAAGATCCCGACCTGGGGCTTCGACGGCTCGTCGACCAACCAGGCCGAGGGCCACGCGTCGGACCGCGTGCTGGAGCCGGTGAAGGTCGTCAAGGACCCGATCCGCGGTGGCGACAACATCCTGGTCCTGTGCGAGGTCCTGGAGACCAACGGCACCGCGCACGAGTCGAACACCCGCGCCCTGCTGCGCGAGGTCGCCGAGCGCTACGCCGACCAGGAGGCGATCTTCGGCATCGAGCAGGAGTACACCTTCTTCAAGGGCTCCCGTCCGCTCGGCTTCCCGGAGGGTGGCTTCCCGGCCCCGCAGGGTGGCTACTACTGCGGCATCGGCGCCGAGGAGGTCTTCGGCCGCGAGATCGTCGAGCTGCACCTCGACCGCTGCATCGACGCCGGCCTGGCCATCTGCGGCATCAACGCCGAGGTCATGCCCGGCCAGTGGGAGTTCCAGATCGGCCCGGTCGACGCCCTGACCGTCTCGGACGACCTGTGGATCGCCCGCTACCTGCTGTACCGCACCGCCGAGGAGTTCGGCATCGACGCCACCCTGGACGCCAAGCCGGCCCGGGGCGACTGGAACGGCGCGGGCGCCCACACCAACTTCTCCACCAGGGCGATGCGCGAGGGCTACGACGCCATCATCACCGCCTGGGAGTCGCTCGGCGCCTCCCAGGAGAAGGTGCTGGAGCACGTCAACCAGTACGGTGACGACATCCAGTCCCGCCTGACCGGCAAGCACGAGACCGCCCCGTGGAACGTCTACAGCTACGGCGTCTCCAACCGCGGTGCCTCGGTCCGCATCCCGTGGCAGGTCGAGGTGGAGCAGAAGGGCTACATCGAGGACCGTCGCCCGAACGCCAACATCGACCCCTACGTGGTCACCCGCCTGCTGGTCAACACCTGCTGCGAGGCGCTGGAGAAGGCCGGCCAGGTCTGATCCGCCCCACCGCCGTACGCCCGTCGGCCCTTCCCCACCCGGGGGAGGGCCGACGGCCGTTTCTCAGGCCAGCCCGCCCGTCGCCCGGATGTTCTGCCCGGTGATCCACCGGCCGTCCGGCCCGGCCAGCACCGCCACGACGTCGGCCACGTCCTCCGGCCGGCCCAGTCGGCGCAGCGGGGTCATGCCGGCGACCGCCTCCAGCGCCTCCGGCGGGTTGGTGCTGCGCAACAGCTCGGTGTCGGTCGCTCCGGGCGAGACGGCGTTCACCGTGATGCCGCGCGGCCCGAGCTCCTGGGCCGCGACGGCGGTCAGCTGCTCGACCGCACCCTTGCCGGCGACGTAGGAGGCACTGCCGGGGACGGGACGGACCGTGTTGAGCGTGGAGAGGTTCACGATCCGGCCGCCGTCGCGCATCGACCGGGCCGCGTGGCGGATCGTCAGGAACACCGCTCGCGCGTTGACCGCCAGCACCCGGTCGAACTCCTCCGGCTCGGTATCGGCGATCGTGGCCCGGGTGAAGGACGTCGCGGCGTTGTTCACCAGGATGTCCAGCCCGCCGAGGAGCTGCTCCGCCTCCCGCATCAGGCGCTCGGGCCCGTCCGGGTCGGCGAGGTCCAGCCGGAGGGCGTGGACCGTCCCGCCCTCCGCCCGCACGGCCCTTACGACGTCGGCGGCGGCGTCCACGGAGGTGGCGAAGTTGAAGACCACCTCCGCCCCCTCGCGGCAGAGGCGCTCGACGACCGCCCGGCCGATGCCGCGCGATCCCCCGGTGACGACGGCGGCCTTGCCCTTCAACACGGTTCCTCCAACGGGTGTGCGGTGAGTTGTCCTCGGACCGGCTGTCCTCGAACGTAACCCGGCACGCCCGGGTGTGTCCCGGCCAGGAGGGTCCGGCGCCCCCTCTTGATCGGCATCGGAGGGGCGCGGATAATCGCGCCCATGACCGCTCCCGCCCGCCACCTCCTCGTCCGGCGTCTCCACGTCGACCTGGTGCGGGTCTGCGCGGCCGCCTGTTGCCGGTGATGTCCACCGGCACTTCCACCAGCAGGCAGCCTCGGCACCGGAGCGTTCACGCATGTCCCTCACCTTCCACTGGTTCCTCCCCACCAACGGCGACAGCCGGCACGTCGTCGGCGGCGGGCACGGCTCGACGCCCGGTACGGCCGGGTCCGACCGGCCGCCGAGCATCGCCTACCTGGGGCAGATCGCGCGCAGCGCCGAACAGCTGGGCTTCGAGGGGGCACTGACGCCGACCGGTGCGTGGTGCGAGGACGCCTGGCTGACCACCGCGATGCTGACCCAGGTCACCGAGCGGCTGAAGTACCTGGTGGCGTTCCGGCCCGGGCAGATCGCCCCGACGCTGGCCGCCCAGATGGCGGCGACGTACCAGCGGCAGTCCGGCGGGCGGCTGCTGCTCAACGTGGTGACCGGCGGGGAGTCCGCCGAGCAGCGCGCGTACGGGGACTTCCTGGACAAGGACGCGCGCTACGCCCGGACCGGGGAGTTCCTCTCGATCGCCCGACGGCTCTGGGCGGGGGAGAGCGTCGACCACGACGGTGTCCACCTGCGGGTCGAGCGGGCGAAGTTGAACCGGTTGCCCGACCCGGTGCCGCCCGTCTACTTCGGCGGTTCCTCCCCGGCGGCCGGCGAGGTCGCCGCACGCCACGCGGACGTCTACCTCACCTGGGGAGAACCGCCCGCGCAGGTACGGGAGAAGATCGGCCGGATCCGTGAACTGGCCGCCGCCCAGGGCCGCGTGGTCCGCTTCGGCATCCGGCTGCACGTGATCACCCGGGACACCTCGGTGCAGGCCTGGGCGGAGACCGAACGGCTGCTGGCGGCCATGGACCCGGCGCGGATCCGGGAGACCCAACGGGCCCTGGGGGAGAGCGAGTCGGAGGGCCAGCGCCGGATGCTCGCGCTGCACGGGGGCTCGGCGGAGCGGCTGGAGATCCACCCCGGGCTCTGGGCCGGCATCGGACTGTTGCGCGGCGGCGCGGGCACGGCGCTGGTCGGCAGCCACCGGGAGGTCGCGGACCTCGTCACCGAGTACCACGAGCTGGGCATCGACGAGTTCGTGCTCTCCGGGATGCCGCACCTGGAGGAGGCCTACTGGTTCGGCGAGGGCGTCCTGCCGCTGCTCGCCGCCCGTAACCTCTGGAGCCGGTCGTGAGCGCCGGATGCGCCGTGGTCGGACGTGCTGTGTCCCGGTGTTTCCTGGCCCGGCGTTCCGCGGCCCCGGGAGGTCAGGCCCGGGTGTACGGGCTCCGCATCGTCAGGAAGCGGATCTCCAGGTCCTCGGCCAGGTAGTCCATCCGGCGCTCCCGGAAGTCGCGCAGGTGCGGCAGGGCCAGGTGGGCGTCGAGGTCGGCCTGGCTGCGCCACGCCTCGTAGAACACGAAGACGCCGGGCTCGTCGCGGTCCTCGTGGACGTGGTACTCCAGGCAGCCCGGCTCCTGTCGGGTGGGCTCGACGAACGAGAGCAGCAGCTGCTTGAGCTCCTCGGCGCGTTCGGGCTTGGGACGGGCGGTGCCGACGAGCGTGACGAGCTGGTCCATCCGGGTTCTCCCCTTTGCTTCAGGTACGACTGTGGTCGTACCTGGCGCACGCTAGCAGTCGCCAGAGGTACGATTCAAGTCGTACCTGAGGAGCATCCGAGGAAGGCCGCCGCCATGCCCGACGAAGAAGGCCACCCGGCCGTCGAGGAGATCGAGCTCGGCAGGGTGCTCTCCGCACTCGCCGACCCGCTGCGCCGCCGGGTGGTGCGCGAGCTGGCCGCCGCGCCGGACGGCACGGCGCGGACGTGCAGCTCCTTCGCGCTGCCCGTCTCGAAGGCGACGGTCACCCACCACTTCCGCACGCTGCGCGAGTCCGGGCTGGTCCGGCAGGTGGACGGCGGGAACAGCCGGATGGCCAGTCTCCGCCGCGGCGAGATCGAGGCCCGCTTCCCCGGCCTGCTGGCCATCCTGCTCGCCGAGGGTGCGGCCGGGCCGGCCACCGGGGCCGTCGGCGGGTAGTCGGCCGGGTCGCCCGCGGCCGCCGGGCTGGGGGAGGCGCCGGTCCGCCGGAGAGGCCCGCACCTCCCGGACATGCCACGGATCGTCCCCGACTGATCGTCAGCAGCCCGGCGTTCAGGTGGCGGAGGGGCAAATCGGTGGCCGTCCGGCCGCTGCCCGGGCGAGGATGCGCGGTATGACGCAGCCCCTCCTCCTGCTCGACGTCGACGGCCCGCTCAACCCGTACGCCGCCAAACCGCACCGGCGGCCGGAGGGTTACGGCACGCACCGGGTGAAGCCCGGCTCGTGGGTGGCCCGCTTCCCGCGCAGGCCCGCCGAGTACGTGCGCCCGCTGCGGCTCTGGATCAACCCTGCACACGGGCCCGAACTGCTAGCGCTGCCGTACGAGTTGGTGTGGGCCACCACCTGGATGGAGGAGGCCAACGACTGGATCTCGCCGCTGGTCGGCCTTCCCGGGCTCCCGTGCGTCGACTGGCCCGAGCTCCACCAGGACGACCCGGACGGCCTGCACTGGAAGACCCGCCACCTGGTCGCCTGGGCCGCCGGCCGACCGTTCGCCTGGGTGGACGACGAGTCGGGGCCGCAGGATGTCGAGTGGATAACCGCCCACCACCCGGCCCCGGCGCTCGTCCTGCGCATCGACCCGCGGACCGGCCTGCGCGAGGGCGACTTCGCGACGCTGCGGCGGTGGGCGGAGGCGCTCTCGTGAGGGTCGGGACGGTGGAGCGGCTGTGGCGCTACCCGGTGAAGTCCATGCTGGGCGAGGAGTTGGGTGCGGTGGCCGTCGACGAGCGGGGCCTCCACGGCGACCGGGTGTGGGCGCTGCTCGACGAGCAGAGCGGGCGGGTGGTGAGCGTCAAGAACCCGCGGCGCTGGGCGGCGATGCTCGGCTTCACGGCCGTCCTCGTCGCCGGCGAGCCCGCGATCACCGGCCCGGACGGCCGGCCGGTCGACGCGGCCGAGCTCTCCGGCCTGTTGGGGCGGAAGGTGAGCCTCATCGCCGGGCGCCCGCCCGGAGCGACGATCGAACGGGCCGTTCCCGAGGAGGTGTTGGCGCACGGCACCGAGGAGGAGGTCACCGTCACGGTGAACGAGATCGGCTGGGCCGCCCCCGCCGGCACCTTCTTCGACTTCGCCCCCGTGCACCTGCTCACCACGTCCACCCTGGATCGGGCCGTGCCCCAGCCCGAGCGCTACCGCCCCAACATCGTGATCCGTACCGACACCGACGGCTTCGCCGAGAACGCCTGGGTGGGACGGGAGTTGGCGATCGGTCCGGAGCTCCGTCTGCGCATCCGCATCCCGACGCCCCGCTGCGCCGTCCCCACCCTCGTCCACGGCGCCCTGCCGCGCAGCACGGCCGCTCTGAAGGTGCTCGCCGAACGGAACCGCCTGGTCCCGCTGGAGGGCATGGCGGCCCTGCCGTGTGCGGGCGTGTACGCGCAGGTGCTGGACCCCGGGGTGGCGAGGGTGGGGGACGCCGTCGTCCTGCGCTGAGCCGGGAGGCCGCCCGCGCCTCCGCCCCCGTACCGCCGTCGGTTGCCGCCGTCAGTCCGCGTGCAGGGCGGTGCCGTGCAGGGTGCTCTCGCGCAGGGCGGTGCCGCGCAGGACGGTGTCGAGCGCGGAGAGGAAGCGGTCGCTGGTGGCCTGGTCCCGGACGGCGATCCGCAGCCAGTCCGGCCCGAGGCCCGGGAAGGTGTCGCCGCGGCGGACGGCGAAGCCGTGCTCGCGCAGGCGTTCGCGGACGGCGGCGGCGTCCGGCAGCTCGATCAGGACGAAGGAGGCCGCCGGCTCGCCGTGCACCCGGACAGCCGGGAAGGCGGCGAGGCCCTTCAGCAGGTGGTCGCGGTGCTCGCCGAGCAGCCGGGCGGCCTGCTCGGCCTCGGCCAGGGCGGCCGGGGTGCTGCACGCCTCGGCGGCGGCGAGGGCGGGGGTGGAGACCGGCCAGAGCGGCTGGGCGGCGCCGAGCGCGGCGATCAGCGGGGCCGGGCCGAGCGCGTAGCCGATGCGCAGACCGGCCAGGCCCCAGGTCTTGGTGAGGCTGCGCAGGACGACCACCCGGCCGGGCAGGTCCCGTACCGCGGCGAGGGATTCGGTCTCGCCGGGCACGGTGTCCATGAAGGCCTCGTCGATCACCAGCGTGCGGCCGGGCCGGGCGAGGGCGGCGACGGCGTCGGCCGGGTGCAGGACGGAGGTGGGGTTGGTGGGGTTGCCCAGGACGACGAGGTCGGCCCCGGGCGGCACGTCGCCCAGCCGGAAGCCGTCGGCGGGCGAGAGGAGCACCCGCTCCACCGTGTGCCCGGCGTCCCGCAGGGCGGCCTCCGGCTCGGTGAACTGCGGGTGTACCACGACGACATGACGTGCCGTCAGAACGCGTGCCAGCAGGACGAATGCCTCCGCCGCTCCCGAGGTGAGGAGCACCTCGTCCACCGGACGCCCGTGCCGGGCGGCGACGGCGGCGCGGGCCGTGGTCTGGTCGGGGTAGGCGGCGAGCTCGCCGAGCGTGGCGGCGAGGTGCTCGCGCAGCCACAGCGGGGGTGTGCCGGTGCGGACGTTGACGGCGAGGTCGACCAGACCGAGCCCGTCCGCGCGCACCTCCGCGTCACCGTGGTGGCGGAGGTCATGGTCGGGGGTGGTCACGAGGGCTCTCCAGCGGCGCGGGCATCGGCATGGGGACAGGCATCAACGGGTGCAGTGAGCGCAACGGCCGCAGCGGGCGCAATGGGCGCAATGGGCGCAATGGGCGTAACGGCCGCAGCGGGCGCAACGGCCGCAATGGGCGCAACGGCGTCGGCGGCAGGAGGGCCCTCGGCGGGCGGGAGCGGCAGGCCGGGGACGCGGAGGAGGTCGTAGCCGTCGGCGGGCGGCGGGGCGCAGCCGAGCCCGTCGCCGAGGGCGACCAGGGCGACGGACTCCCGCCGTGACGCCAGTTCGACCGCCGCGCCGACCGGGTCACCGGCGGTGAACCGCCGGGCCGTCGGCCGCAGGAACCGGGCGGCCAGCGCCAACGCGCCCGGCTCGCCCACCGCCACCGACGCGCGCCGCAGCTCCGCCCCGGCGCGCGGGACGACCAGGTCATGCTCCCCGGGGCCGAGACCGATCACCGCGAGCCGGCCGCGCGCCGCCGCCCGGGCGACCGCCACCGTCACCGTGGCCGACTTCTGCTTGGCCACCACGAGCTCGCCGCCCGGCGCGCTCGCCAGCGCCGCCGCCTCCGCCACGCTCATCGTGCCGACCGCCTCGCCGACGGACGCCGACGGGTTCGGCACCGCGACGGCCGAGAGCTCGTCGGCCGAGTGCTCGTCGACCGGGAGGCCCAGCAGCTCGGCGGCCCGGCGGACGGCGGGGTGGTCGCCCTTGCCGGTCAGGGTCGCGAGCCGGGCGAGGTCGGAGGCCGGCAGCCCGGCCTCCAGCAGGGTGCGGTGGATCAGCCGTGCCACCTCGGGTGCCGCGGTCGCCTCGCGCAGGCCGACCCCGACGACCAGGCCGCCGGCGCACACCCCGGGGGGCCGGGTCGGCGGCGGGGAGCAGGCGAGGACGTCCTCGCCTGTCCCCGGGAGGTCGTGGTGTCCGACCGCGGACGGCCGGGCGGGGGCGGGCCGGCCGTCGCCACCGGTGATCACCGGGACGGTGCCGAGGAGGGCCGACACCTCGCCGGCCAGGTCGTCCGCGCCGCCGTCGCGCCCGGTCAGGGACACCGCGAACCGGCGCTCGACGTCCACGCAGACCACGCCGACCCCGTCGAGGTCGCCGCCCCGGTTCGGGCCGACGGGCCGGCGGCGCAGCAGCAGTCGTACGATCGAAGCGACGGGTGCGAAACAGACCAGCTGCCGACAGTCGCCCAGGGCGAGCTCCAGGAGTTCCTCCGGGCCGTGGCCGTGGTGCTCAGCGCCATGGCGCTGCAGGCCGTCGTGCGGCAGGTCGTCGCACTCCGCGCCGTCGCACTCCGCGCCGTCGCGCTGCGGGCCGTCGTGCTCCGTGCGGTACACCCGGCTGTCCGGCCACAGTCCGTGCAGGGCTCCGGCGAGCGGGTGACCCGCCTCATCGAGGGCCAGCAGCCCGATCACGTCGCGTTCCCTTCACCCGGTAGCCGCCCATGCGCCGCTCAGCAGCCTTTAGCCAGCCGACGAAATCCCACCACGGTCGCGACGGGCGGGTCAATCGAGGCCCCTGTGACCTCCACCGCCCCCGGCGACGGCTGTTCGCCTGTTCTTCATGTTCCTTCTGCGGTCCCCGCCACCGCCGCGCTCCTACTGTTTGCGGCGCTCCAAACCCGGCACCCCACCGGGGTCCCTGCCCGGGCCCCGGCACTTCCCGACGCACGGAGGACACCATGCCCTTCGCACGACTCCGCTCCACCGGCACCCGCCCCCGCCGCACCCTCACCGCCCTCGGCGCCGGCCTCGGCCTGGTCGCCGGCTCGCTCGGCCTCTGGGCGGCCACCGGCTCCGCCGCGCAGGCCGCGACCCTCCCCGCGCCCGACCACGTGGTCGTCGTCGTGCTGGAGAACCACGCGTACACGCAGGTCATCGGCAGCTCCAGCGCGCCGTACATCAACAACACCCTCAAGGCCGGCGGCGCGACCCTCACCCAGTCGTTCGGGATCACCCACCCCAGTGAGCCCAACTACTACCAGCTGTTCTCCGGCTCCAACCAGGGCCGCACGGACGACAGCTGCGTGTCGGTCGGCTCGATCTCCGCGCCCAACCTGGGCTCCGAGCTGATCGCCGCCGGCCAGACCTGGGGCAGCTACAACGAGGGCCTGCCGAGCCAGGGTTCGACGGTCTGCTCCAGCGGCAAGTACGCGCAGAAGCACAACCCGTGGTTCGGCTTCAGCAACGTGCCGACCAACACCGCGTACACCATGACGCAGTTCCCGACGAACTACGCCGCCCTGCCGAAGGTCTCCTTCGTCGTGCCGGACCTCTGCAACGACATGCACGACTGCTCGGTCTCCACCGGCGACACCTGGGTCCAGAACAAGCTCGGCGCTTACGCGGCCTGGGCCAAGAACAACAACAGCATCCTCGTGCTCACCTTCGACGAGGACAACAAGCTCTCCGGCAACCGCATCCCCACCGTGTTCTACGGTGCGCACGTCACGCCGGGCGCCACCACCGCGACCACCTACAACCACTACAACGTGCTGCGCACCCTGGAGGACCTCGCCGGGCTGACCACCCACGCGGGCAACGCCGCCACCGCCGCCACCATCTCCGGCATCTGGAACTGACGCCGGTGTACGTCGCGGAATCCCGCAGCTCCAAGGCCCCCGCCGCCCCGGCCACCCGGCCGGGGCGGCGGGCGGCCGCCGCCGTGCCCGGCACCGTCCTGGTCCTGGGCACCGTCAGCCTGGTGACCGACGTCTCCTCGGAGATGGTCAGCGCGGTACTGCCGCTCTACCTGCTCACCGGGCTCGGCCTCTCCCCGCTCGGCTTCGGGCTGCTGGACGGCATCCAGAACGGGTTCAGCGCGCTGGTCCGGCTCGCCGGCGGCCACCTCGCCGACCGCCGTGGCGCGGACGGCGCGCCCCGGCACAAGGCGGTCGCGGCGGCCGGGTACGGGCTGTCGGCGCTCTGCAAGCCGCTGCTGCTGCTCGTCCACACCGTGCCGCTGATCGGTGCGGTGCTCGCCGTCGACCGCACCGGCAAGGGACTGCGCACCGCACCCCGGGACGCGATGATCTCGCTCGCCACCGAACCCGCCCACCGTGGACGGGCGTTCGGCGTCCACCGGGCGATGGACACGGCGGGCGCGCTGCTCGGACCGCTCACCGCGTTCCTGGTGCTCCGCCTGGCCGGCGGGCCGCTGCTCGCCGACGGCGGCGAACAGCACGGCTACAACGCGGTGTTCACGGTCAGCGCCTGTGTCGCGCTGCTCGGGGTGCTGGTGCTGCTGCTCTTCGTCCCGAGCCGCATCCAGACTGACGAGGCGTCAACTGTGGCCCCCCGACTGCGTGACGGCCTCGCACTGCTGCGCCTTCCCGGCCTGCGCCGGCTGGCCCTGTGCGCGGTGCTGCTCGGCCTGACCACCGTCAGCGACTCCTTCCTCTACCTGCTCGTGCAGCGCCGGCTCGGCCTCGCGACCGACCTCTTCCCGCTCCTGCCGCTCGGCACCGCCGCCGCCTTCCTGCTGCTCGCCGTCCCGCTCGGCGCGCTCGCCGACCGGATCGGCCGCCGCCGGCTCTTCCTCGCGGGTCACGGCGTCCTGCTGCTGGCGTACGGGCTGCTGCTCTCGCCGCTGAGCGGGCTGCCGGTGGTGGTCTGCGTGCTGGTGCTGCACGGCGGCTTCTACGCCGCCACCGACGGCGTACTGGCCGCCGCGGCCGCCGACGCCGTCCCGGAGGGGCAGCGCGGCGCCGGGCTGGCGCTGGTCGGGACGGGCCAGGCGTTGGCCCGGTTCGCCTGCTCGCTGGCGTTCGGCGCGCTGTGGAGCGCGGTCGGCGGCACCGCCGCGCTGGGCTGGTCGGCCGCCGCACTGGCCTGCTGCGTGGCCGGGGCCGCCTTCGTCCTCCGCGAACCCGATTCCCCCACCGACGCCGAGGTGCCTTCGTGACCCGACCGCTCCAGAACCGCACCAGGGTGCTGATCCTGCTCGTCGCCGTCCTGCTGCTCGGCACGGTCGGCACCGGCGCCGTGCTGTACGCGTCCGACCAGTCCGCCCGCAAGGACCAGGTGCAGCCCGGCGGTCCGGTGGTCACCCCGGGCCCGGTCTCCCTCCAGCCGGGTGCGGCCCGCACGCTGGTCTTCCGCAACATGGCCTGGGGCCCGCACCGCGACGAGCTCGCCACCGTCCCCGCCGGCCACCCGGACGGCCCGCGCACCTCCTCCGGCGTCCAGTGCCTGCGCTTCCACACGGCGGGCGGCACCGGCATCTGCCTCCAGGCCGAGCACGGCGCCCTGCAGGACACCTACCGCGCCGTCGTCCTCGACGACCACCTGAAGGAACTGCACTCCTTCCCGGCCGCCGGCATCCCCACCCGCTCCCGGGTCTCGCCCTCCGGTCACCTCGCCGCCTGGACGGTCTTCGTCAGCGGCGACTCCTACGCCGGCACCGACTTCTCCACCCGCACCTCGATCGTCGACGTCCGCGACTGGAACCTCCGGGAGAACCTGGAGGCCTTCGACCTGATCAGGGACGGCAAGCCGTACCGGGCGCCCGACGTCAACATCTGGGGCGTGACCTTCGCCGACGACAACGCCTTCTACGCGACCGCGGCCACCGGCGGCCAGACCTACCTCGTCCGCGGTGACCTCGCCGCCCGCACCCTCACCACCCTCCACCAGAACGTCGAGTGCCCCTCGCTCTCCCCGGACGGCACCCGGATCGCCTACAAGAAGCGCGTCCCCGGGGCGTCCGCCGACGCGCCCTGGCGGCTCTACGTGCTCGACCTCGCCACCATGACCGAGACCGCCACCGCGGAGCAGCGCACCATCGACGACCAGGCGCTCTGGTCCGACACGTCCACCCTGCTCTACGCGCTTCCCGGCGACTTCGGCGCCGACCTGTGGACGGTGCCGGCGGACGGCGGCGGCCCGGCCGTACGCCTGCTCGAAGCGGCGGTGGCCCCGGCCTATCCAGGCTGACGGGGGCGGTTGGTACGACCCGGAACTTCAAGCGTAGGGTCCTCGTCGAGCAATGCGAGTGGCGCGAGGCGGGGGAGCGGCAGCGGTGAACGAAGCGGGGCGGCCTGCGCCGGAACGGGTGGTCAGCGACTCCTGGCCCGCACTGCACGGGCGGCCGGTGCTGCGGCGGACGGTCGCGGTGGGCCTGGTGCTCACCATCGCGGTGCTGGCCGCCCTGGCCGTCCGGGGCGTCAACGCGCTCACCCTGGGGCGGGGCGCCATCGAGACCGACCGCGACCGTGCCGAGCTGCTGGCCGGCCTCCACCCCTCCCAGCACCCGGGCGCGGGCCGCTACTACGTACCGGTGGGCGCGGTGTACACCCGCCTCGCCGACGGAGCGCCGGTCGCCTACCTGCACTACCGGCTGAGCGGGGGCCAGGACGTCGGGCTCGGCGACTTCCTGCGGACGTACGACCTCCCCGCCCCCGGGCCGAGCGCCCCGCTGCCCGCCGACCTGGCGGCCGCGCTGGGCGGCGACGAGCCGGCGGAGGCCCTGGAGCTGGCCGACCCGTCCGCCTCTCCGTCCGCCTCCCCTTCACCCTCGGCCACTCCGACCCCGACCCCGACCCCGACGCTGGCCCCGCCGACCCCGACGCCGACCCCGCCCCCGCCGCCGTCGGCCGAACCCACCGTGTCGGAGGCGCCGAGCTCGTCCTCGTCGCCGTGCACCGACGACGACGAGCCCACCGAGCAGGCCGATCCGGGCGTCTCCGAATCCCCTGCCGACGCCCGGCCCTCGACCGGCCTCCGCTCGGCGGACGACTCCCCGGCACCCACCGACACCCCGACCCCCATGCCCACCCCGACGCCCACCCCGTCGCCCACGCCCACCCCGTCGCTTGGCGACACCCCAACCCCGACCCCGACCCCGACCCCCATGCCCGCCCAGGCCACCGCCGGCCGGCGGATCTACGTCTCCACCATCCCCAGCGGCCTCCCCGGCGCCGCCGACATCTACGTCCGCGCCACCGGCACCACCGGCTGACGCACGGGCCCGGCCGCCCGTGCCACCGCCGCGGGGAGTTCCGCCGCGGGGAGTTCCACCGCGCCGTCCGCGGGGCCGGGGTGCTCCGCGAGCCCCTTGGTGATGAGCCGGAACGCGAGCGCCAGCTCCCAGGCGAACACCGGCAGCGCGGTGAGCGAGCCGGGGGTGGAGACCTGCGGGTAGACGTCGAACAGCACGGCGACCGCGGAGGCGCAGATCAGCGGGCCGCCGACCAGCCCCAGGACGGTGACGGCGCGCGGCACCAGCCTCGACCGGTGCAACAGGAGGGCCAGGAGCAGCGAGTTCGCGCCCAGCACGATGTCGGGCCCGAGCAGGAAGGCCCGGTCGTGGACGGCCACCAGGGCCGCCGCGGCCGCGCCGGCGCCCGGCGTCCCCGCCGCGTCCTGGCGCAGGGTGAGGACGGACAGGACGCCGATGATGCCCACGGCGATGACGGCGGCCTCCAGCAGCCGGCCGCAGACGTAGCCGAGCGCCAGCGCCTCGTGCCGCCGGCGGAGCACCGGGAACAGGGCGACGGCGGTGCCGATCACGCCCACCAGGAGCACCACTTCGCAGACCGCGCCCAGCGCCACCCGCCGGTCGGCGCCGTCGCCGGCCACGTACTCCGCGCCGTGCAGCGCCGGGCCGTAGAGCAGCAGCCCTGCGATCGCGGCGACCTCGGTCACGAGGAAGAACACCCCTGCGACCACGGCCGCCTTCCTGGTCGATGTCACCAGGACCCCCTCTCCAACGTTTCAGGTGTACGGCGTACACCTGGTGCTCACGGTAGGCGTACGCCGTACACTCGTCAAGGGGATCGGCCCCGACACGGAGGACGGAGAGGGGATCGGGATGCCCGAGCAGGGGGCGGCGGCCGCGCGCCGGGTCCCGCTGAGCAGGGACCGCGTGCTGCGCACCGCCGTGGCGCTCGCCGACGGCGCCGGCATCGACTCGCTCAGCATGCGCCGACTCGCCCAGGAGCTGGGCGTCGTGCCGATGGCGCTCTACAAGCACGTGGCCAACAAGGACGAGCTGCTGGACGGCATGGTGGACGCCGTCGTGGGCGAGGTCGACCCCCCGCTCGCCGGGGCCGGCTGGCGCGAGGCCGTCCGGCAGCGCGTCCTCTCGGCCCGCGCGGTGCTGCTCCGCCACCCCTGGGCGCCGCATGTCATCGAATCGCGCCCCGGTCCGACGCCCGCCGTCCTCGGCTACCTCGACTCGATGGCCGGCCTGTTCCGGGGCGGCGGCCTCTCCGCCGACCTGACGCACCACGTGATGCACGCCATGGGCAGTCGGCTCCTCGGGTTCAGCCAGGAGCTGTTCGAGGCCGCACCGAGCCCCGAACCGGCCGCCGACCCCGCCGCACTGCGCGCCCTGGCCGGCGCCTACCCGCACCTCGCGGAGATCGCCACCGCCGCGGCCCACGACGAGAGTTCGGTCGTCGGCCCCGGCTGTGACGACCGCTTCGAGTTCGAATTCGCCCTGGACCTCCTCCTGGACGGCTTCGAGCAGCTCCACCAGCGGGGCTGGACCTCCGCGGGCGGGCGGTCGTCCTGACGGTGCGACGAGACCTCGGCCCCTCCGCCCCGGTGCCACCCCGACGGCCGTCGCCGGATCCACGTCGCCACGGTCTCCAGCGGCCCACCGGGGCGGTGCGGCACCGGACGTCGGACGGGCCGACTTCCGGCGCGCGGGAAAGGCGGGTCGATCGGTGAAGCTGAGGACGACGGTCCACCGGGTGCGGACCGGCCGCGACGAGCACCGGGTGGTCAGCGCCACGACGGGGGAGGGCCTGGCCGTGCTGTACGACGGCCCCTGGGAGATGCAGCTGTACGCCGACCGCGCGGGTGCACGCGACCTCGCGGCCGCCTGGGCGCTCGCCGCACGCTCCCCGCGCTCGCTGATCCACCTGCCGCTGCGGGCCGATGCCGGCTCCCCGGGACCGGAGGGCCAGGAGGCCGTTCAGCTGGACCTCGTGCTGCTCCACCACAGCCTGGGCTTCCCGCCGTCCCGTTGGAAGGAGGTCCGGGCGCGGCTGGGCAGGGGCGTGCCGCACACCGCGGACATCCCGGAGAGCGACTTCCCGGCCGAGGACGAGATCGACCACGAGCGCCGGCACTTCGCCGGCTGGCGCGACGAACTGCACTTTGCGGGCGCCGCACGGACGTTGTTCCTCACCGGCAGCGCGGAGGCGTTCCGCCGGACGGGGACGCTGGTCCGCTCGCTGGACACCGAGGCGGCGGCCGTGATGGCCCGTTGGCCGAACCGCTCGCACTACTGCGTCACCCTGACCCACGGATCCGGCAGCCGGCCCGGCCGGGCGCCGAAGGGCGTGCCGGGGCAGCTGCACATCGAGTACGTCCAGGAACGGTGACGGCGGCGGCAGCCGATCCCGGCGTCACCCGATCCCGGCCGCGGTGAAGGCCAGCGACAGGGCCAGCGCGCCGAGCCCGCCCGCCGCACCGAACAGCCGCAGCCCACGACGGTCCTCGTGCCCGCGGGCGTACCGCACGGTGGCGGCGGCGAAGGCCAGCCCGCCGGCGACGAACCACGGCCCCCACAGGTACAGGTACCAGCGCGTCAGCCCCGCCAGGCCGGGCTCGACGGAGACCGCCCCGGCCTCGACCAGCACCCCGTGCACGACGAACAGACAGCCGTGCCAGACGAGCAGGACCGTCGCACCACCCCCGCACAACGCCAGGAACCGCCCGGCCCGGACACCGCGCGGCCGGGCCAGCCCGAGGCCGACCACCGCCCCGAACAGCTTGAGGAGGCCGGTGATCCAGAGCACGGCCAGGAACCACGGCACCCGGTCGCGGGCGAGCCTCAGCAGCTCCGGCGCCACCGTCGACTCCGCACCGGCCGTGCCGCCCAGCGCCCAGACGAAGCTGGGCACCGCGAACAGCACCCCCCACACCACGACGGCGTACCCTGCCCACCGGCGAGCCCCCGGGCACACCGTTCCGTTTCCCATGGCAGACTCGGTCAGCATGGCTCCACCGTGCCGGACCACGCGCCGCAGCGACCTCGTCCGCACGAACGAGACCATCCCCCCGGGGAGCTAGCGGCCCGGCGGTCCCTCCCCCCGGCGGCACCCGCCTCGCCTCGCTGCTCCGCGGGGCCCTGCCGAGCCACGACGAAAGACGACAGGCGGTGCTCTCAGGGCACGTCACGATCGATGGTGAACGCCATGACGCTCCCCGGTTGGAGGGGAAACGGCAGCTGGACGAGGCCGGCCAGATTGTTGAACGGCGCGGGGAAGGTGGCCCGGACGCTGGCGCCGTGGGCCGCGCCGAGCGCGCTGATCTCCGACGCGTTGACAGCCAGGCGGGTCGGCCTGATGGCCGGATCGATGGTGATCCGGTACTCGGCGTCGGTGACGTGGCGGAACACCTGGGCCTGGATGCGCACCCGGCGGTCGTTGCCGACGTACTTCCGGGCCGTGATGCTCAACTCGACCAGGTGGCCCACCGTGACCTGGGCGTCGTGCGGTACCGCGAAGTGGTCGATCCTGGCCGTTCCTCCCGCAACGGCCTCATGGGTCGGGGGCCTGCGCTCCAAGTCCCGGTTGTCCACCCGGACCGTTCCGATCGCGAAGATCCCGGGATCGTCCGGGTCGAGGTTGTCGTCGATCATCCAACGCAGCAGGAACTCCGGCCCGGTGAAGCGGTCCAGGCTGGCGTCATCGTTGGAGGAGAGGCACGCGATGCTCACCGCCTTGGGGAGCTTCTCGATCCGGTAGGAGATGCGGAAGCACTGGTAGAGGTAGTCGGGGTGGGCGTCTCCCGGCGGCGGAGGCGTCAGGAGGCAGTCGTAGCGGTACGCGGACAGCGCGGCGGCGAACAGCGGGTCGCGCACCGGTCCGAGGACGTCCTGCATGCCGCGAAGCACTGCGCTGTCCACCTGCTCGGTGGTTTCGCGAACCGTCAGTGATCCGATCGCCAAGGTCACCACCGCCGCTGAGACGAAGGCGCCGCCGATGAGGCTCAGGACGGTTGCCACTACCTGCTGGTGCGTCAGTAGCGACGCGGCCACCACGCATGCCAAGCCGGTGGTCAACGCCAGGATGTTGACCAGTACTAGAATCTTGCGCACTTCTTGTTCCCGTGACGCAGCCATGCGCACCCCCGGCGGACGGCGTCAGTGCGCCGCCGCCTCCGCGACGATTCGAACAATCCGCTCGGAGAACTCCCCGATCTCCTGCGCCGTGCGAACGTTATCTGACTGACCATCAGTGAGAAAGACCATGGCGACGGGTGCGCCTGGAAGGAGGACGATGCCGGCATCGTTGACCACGCCCCGCAGACTGCCCGTCTTGTGCCGGACCGGGACGTCGTCGTCCAGGCGGGACGGGATCCGGTCGTTGCGCAGGTAGTTGACCAGATAGCGGCGGAGTGGTTCCAGGTGCGGAGTCCGGTCGATGTGCTCGACCAGTCGCAACATGTCCTCGGCGGTCGTGGTGTTCGCCCGGCCCAGCGGTCCGAGCTCGGCTTCGGAGAAGCCAGCCGGGAAGAGGGTCGAATTCAACTGCAAGCCCTTGATCGTCGAGTCGATCCGGTCCTGCCCCAGCACCGTCCGCACGTACTCGGCCGCAGGATTGTCACTGGTCACCAGCGCGAACCCGCACAACTCCCGGACGGTGACGGTCGTCTCGGGATCAAGTGCCTGGAGAACACTCGGATACATCGTGCCGGGCAGATCGGCGATCCGGACTCGTGCGTCCAGATCGATCTCGCCACGCCGTCCCGCCTCGAAGAGTGCGACTCCCAGGATCATCTTCGCCAGGCTCGCCGCAGGAAGTACCTGGTCCGCGCGGTGCGCGACGGTGAACTGCGGGTCGTGGAGGGTTTTGACCAGGACGCTACGGACCCCAGGGTCGTTGCCGCCCTCCGCGAACGCCGCGATTTGCGTGGCAATTGCGGCGCGCACTGCATCGGAATCGACCATCGGGCCGTCCCTTCCTCTCCACGACAGGTGACTCGGGCTGACAGTCGTCTACCCGTCTGTCGGGCTCTCACGCAGGGGGCGCACTTCGTCCCCGCCCCGGCTCACCCGGTCGCATGACATTGCGCTGCTTCGCCTGCAAGGGCTGGTAGAAGACCGTCGACACGCGTGACTGCGGAGGATTGGACGTCCTTGCGAGGGAGGGCACGTCATGAACCCCACTGGAAGCCCCGCCGCCGACGCCGGGCTGCTTCGGACGCTGCTGGCACTGCGGCGGTATGTCGCGGCACCGTTGCCGGGCACGGCGTTGCGGGTGTGCGGGTTCGTCCGGCCGGAGGCCGGCCGGGTGCGGGTCTACCTGGTCGGTGGTGCGGCCGACGGGCCCGGTGCGACCGCGGTCGACCTCCCCGTCCGCACGCCTGACGGGAGGTCCCAGCCGCCGTGGTGGTACGTCGGTGCGCTGTGCGAACTCGCCCTTCTGCTGGGCGAGTCCCACCGGCTCCTGCCTGCCGCGCCCACCGATCCGTTCTGTCGACGGGCGGTCGATGCCGTGCCCCTGCTGGCGGCGGGCCTGCTGGCGCAGGAGGTCCGGGCGGATGTGGACGACGCGCTCGATTACGTGATCGCGGACCTGGGCGGCGACCCGCTGTGGCACGGGGCCCGGGCTTCCGTCGCCCCGGACCTCTACACCCTGACCGGCTTCGTGCGGAGGGCCCCGGGTGTCGCCCGCGTCCACTTGGACCACGGCGGCCGTCGCATCGGGGTGGACCTGGCCACCTCGGCCGGCGACGGCCGGCCCTGGGTGCCCGGCTGGTGGGTCTCCGCCAAGCTCACCGCCGTTCTCGGACCGAGGGACGCGGCGACACTGGCGGCCCACCGCGACCGGAGCCGGTCCGCTGCCGATCCCTCCTGCGAGGCGGTCTACGACCTCACCACCTGGGCCTGAGCAGCGCCCAACTCTCAGAGCGCCCGCTCGGCCGTGTCGATGCGGGGCCGGCCCATGGCGCCCGCCCGTCGGCCGATCAGGCGGGGGCGGTGGTTCTCCGGGCGTACATCAGGTTCCCGGTGCCGTAGGCGAGGTGGGCGGTTCCGTCGCTGCCGAACGCCAGGGAGGGCCAGCCGTCGCCGGTCGTCACCGGCAGGCTGTTCCAGGAGTGGTCGGACGCGCGCTCGGCGAGCATGACCTGGCCGTTGTCGAGGTAGGCGATGAAGAGGTTGTCCCCGGGGCCGGCGGCCGCCGCGGGACGCCGGGGGCCCTTGGAGCCGTTGCCCCGGGCGACCAGCTCGATGGCCGGGGCCAACTCGCCGAAGCTCTTGACCCAGGCCTTGACGTAGCCCTCGTGGCGGTCGGCGTACGCCACCAGCATGTGGAAGAAGGTGCCGCGGGCCATGGAGACGCTCTCGACGCCGCGGACGGAGTGGTCGATCACCGTGCTGGTGAACTCCGGGGGCGGCCACGGGGGATCGCCCTCCACCACCGTGGGCTTGACCGACGCCAGCTTGAGCGGCTCGGGGAAGGGGTCGGTGCCGTCGTTGACGCCGACGACGTAGGCGATCGTGAGGGAGTCGCTGCTGTCGTAGGCCAGCGAGACGCCGGTCCTCGTCGCGCTGGGTGACGGGTCGGCCGTACTGAACTGCCACGGGCCGTTGTTGGGCTTCAGCGCGACGACCAGGTGGTCGTCCGGATGGGCGTCGCGGTAGGCGATGGCCGGCATGTCGAACCAGCCGGGGTCGGCCCCCAGGCCCGTTCCCAGGCGCCGGTAGAGCTGCATGGAGACATTGCTGACGCCGTTGAAGAAGATCCCGCCCCCGGTGGGGACCTCCTCGAACGACCAGGTGCCACCGGTTCGGACGGCGTGGACCGCGTGGGTGGTGCGGCCGTCCGTGTAGGCGAGGTGCGGGACGTCGTGGGAATCGATCCCGATGCTGATCCGCGCACCGTCGTCCAGGCCGGCGCCTCCGGTGTCCTCGTGCGTCCACTGGCCGTTCTGCCTGCGCGCGACCATGACGGCGTTGCGGTTCTGCTTCCGGGCGAGGTAGACGACGGCGGGCTCGCCGCTGCCGTCCAGGGTGAGGAAGGACTGTCCGAGCACGTTGCCGGAGTCGTCGGCGGTCTCGATGGTGAACTGACTGGTCACGGCAGTCCTCCCTTGGCGGGTGAACAGGCACGGGCTTCGCCGCGAAGAGGACGGCGTGGCCCTGCCGCAAGGGCCGTTTCCACGCTAGCCCCGCCTGTGGGTGCCCGCACCGCAGGCGGTCCGGCGCCCGCACCGCAGAAGGTCCGGCGTCCGCGCCGACCCGATGCCCCGTCCGCCCGTCGTGGCCGGGGCATCGGCGTTCACCGGCAGGAGGCCCGGAGGCCACCGGTGACGACCGGCCGCACCTTGGTCAGCATCAGGTCGAGGAACCGGTCGGGGCGGCGGAACGACGCGAAGTGGGCGGCGTCCTCGATGAGGGCGAAGTCCTTGACCGGGGCCTGGACGTCGTCGTGGAAGCGCTTCGCGCGGTCGGTCGGGGTGAGGACGTCCTGGTCGCCCTGGAAGACGAAGAACGGCAGGTCGAAGCAGGTGCCGTCGGCCCAGTCGTCGAAGCCTGCGGTGGCGGGGAGGATCTGCTCGGAGAGCTTCATGCCCTTGCCGAGGGTGCCCAGCTCGCCGAGGGTGTGCAGCGGGGAGAGCCAGAGCGACTTCATGACCACGGACTTCATGGTCCGGAAGGTCAGCGGGTCGGTGGTGGCGACGATCTTGGAGTAGGCGCCGTGCTGCTCGGCGGTCCAGGTCCGCGGGTCGGGGCCGATCTCCTCGACGGCGGCGATCTCCTTGCGCTTGCCGGCGGCGTGCAGTCGGGCCAGCAGGGCGAGGTGGTCGGTGGTGTCGCGGCCGGCGTCGTGGATGTTCTGGTCGGTGCCGACGTAGGCGCTGTAGCGGTCGGGGTACTGGCGGGCCAGGCGCAGTCCGAAGGTGCTGCCGAAGGAGTTGGCGACCAGGACGACCTGGTCGACGCCGAGCCGGGTGCGCACATGGTCGGTGACCTCGACGGCGTCCGCGTACATCCGGGCGAAGCTCAGTTCGCCCTGGCCGTCGGCGCCGGAGCGGCCGAGGGTCTTGCCGGTGCCGCGCATGTCCCAGCGGACGACGGTGAAGTGCTTCTCCCAGGCCCGGGTGCGCGGTCCGTAGATCGCGTTGGAGGCGCCGGGCCCGCCGTGGATCTCCAGCATCACCGGGTTGTCGCGGTCCTCGCCGCGGACGGAGATCCACTGCTCGATGCCGCCGATGCGGACGAAGCCCTGCTCGTCGATGCCGTTCGGCGTGTCGATCCGCAGGAGGCGGGCGCCGGCGGCCTGCTTGAGGCGGCGGTGACCCAGGGCGCCGGCGACGGGCGTGGCGACGGCGGCGGAGGCGATGAGAACGGCGGCGATCACGGTTACTCCCCTGAACTGTGTATCGGTTACGCAATTGAGTGTATGTTATACACAGTTCCGAGGGGGCGTCAATCGCCCACCGGGAGCACCGCCCGGACGCCGGGAAGCACCACCAGAACCGCCGAGAAGCACCACCGGAACCACCGAGGAGGACCCGCATGGCCGGGAGCCGGGAGAAGAAGCGCGACCCGAAGGCGAGCCTGGCGCTGCTGTGGGGCGAGCAGGACCAGCCCCGTCGCGGGCCGAAGCCCTCGCTGACCGCCGGGCGCATCGTCGACGGTGCCGTCCGGATCGCCGACGCGGAGGGCCTGGACGCGGTCTCCATGCAGCGGGTCGCCGCCGAACTCGGCGTCACCACCATGGCGTTGTACCGGTACTTCCCCGGCAAGGCCGAGCTGGTCGACCTGATGGTCGACTCCGCCCTCGGCGCGCCCCCCGAGGCCATCGGCCACCAGGACGGCTGGCGCCCCCGGATGACCGAATGGGCCCGCCAGTGCTGGGCGCTGTACCGCCGCCACCCCTGGATCCTGGCGGCCACCGGCATGCGCCGGCAGCTCATGGGGCCCAACCAGCTCGCCTGGATGGACGCCGCGTTGGCCGCCCTGGCCCCCACCGGACTCTCCGCGGTGCAGCGGCACGACACCGTGCTGCTGATCATCGGCCACATCCGCAACCTCGCCCAGCAGCTCGCCGACGCGGACGAGGAGGGCGGCGAGGAGTGGAACCGGCTCGCCGGAGAGGTCCTGGAGCGCCACGGGCACCGGTTCCCCGCGCTCAGCGCCACCCTCGCCGCCGGGGGCTTCGCGCCCCAGGGCGGCGACCCGCTCGACTTCGGCCTGGAGCGCATCCTGGACGGGGTCACCCCGCTGGCCGACCGGGGCTGAAGCCGGCCGCAGAGCGAGGGCCCCTGGAAACCGAGGCGGTTTCCAGGGGCCCTCGTCGTTCGGCGGCGGCGCGTCAGGAGCGCGCCTCCGCCTGCTCCTGGAGGAGGCCGGCGATCCGGTTCAGGTCGTTGACGACGTCGAAGAAGGTGTTGATGTCCTGCGTCGAGGCGCCGTTCACGGCCAGGTAGAAGGTGTGCAGCCGGCCGTGGCCCGCGTCGAGGTAGCCGCCGAGCGTCTCGGCGCCGATGGCGAGCCGCTGGTTGACGGCGTCGAAGCCGGCCACGGTGCCGGGTTTGGCCCACACCTTGCCCTTGCCCGGGCAGGTGGGGCAGCCCGCGCAGGCGAAGGCCAGTGAGCCGTCCACCCCGAGGATCGGCAGCGCCTCCCGGAAGCGGGTCGCCTCGGGCGTCCCCTGCCAGTAGTGCAGGATCTCGTTCTCCACATCGGGCGTGACCCGGTCCACCGGGTTGCCGCCGCGCCCGTCGAGCAGCTGCACCTTGGTCGGGTCGATCCCGGCCTGGATCAGGAAGTCCCTGAGGACGGCGAAGCCGTCCTCGCACTGGTGGCTGCCGGTCGTGACGGCCATCAGGCAGATCCCGAGGTTGGCCCCGAGGTTGTGGCTGACCTTCAGGATCAGCCGCGCGTACTCGGCGTAGACGGGGGAGACGTACGCGGCGACGCGCTGCGTGCCGTCGTAGGAGTCCGGAAGCAGGCCGACCGGGTTCGGTCCGGTCGGCGGGGCGGTGACGGTGACGCCGGCCCGGGCGAGCGCCTCGATCAGCGCGGTGCGCCCGAAGGCGTTCGGGTCCTGGACCTGGGAGACCCGCAGCGTCGGCTGGGCGTCGGCCGCAATGGTGCCCGACAGGGTGATGTGGGTGCCGTCCGGCGAGGCGGAGACGTCGATGCTGGTCGTACCGCCCGCCGCGACCGTCTGCACCGTCGACTCCACCTGGTACGGCGCGACCTGCGGCCGCCAGCTGAGCTGCGCCGGCTGACCGGGGGTGGTGGCGGTGGTCAGCAGGTCGATGAGGTTGTCGTTGATGATCAGAGGGGTCGGGGTCGGGTCCAGTCCGGCGTCGGGCGCGAAGAGCCGGGGGTCGACCGCGACGTCCCCGTGGACCTCGGTGATGCCCGACGCGCGCACCTGGCCGGCGATCCCGTCCAGCCCGGCGAGCGGGTTCTCGGGTGTGAGCGTGGCGCCGGGGAGGTCGTTGGCGTAGGTGTGGTCGATCGGGGTGAAGTCGACGGAGCCGTCCGGCTTGGTCCGGCCGCCCATGGTGAGGTCGCCCTGCGCGACCAGGGCCAGCGTGCCGTCCAGCACCGACCCGCTGCGGCTGCCGACGGCCTGCACGGGGGTGGTGAACCGGTGCTCCCCGCCGAGCGCGTGCCAGGTGCCCGAGACGCTGACCAGCTTGGCCGTCGAACCGGGGATGAAGAACTGGTTCGGGTACTGGGAGTGGATCACCTCCCCGGTCGTGTCGTCGATCTCCAGCAGCCCCCACTGCGCGTGCTCGTAGGCCGGCTTGTCCATGATCGCCAGGATGTCGGGGCTCAGCCCGTCCTGGTGCCGCGGCGCCGCCCCCGCCGTTCCGACGGGCACGACGGTGGCCGCCGTCGCGGTGACGACGGCGGCCACGGCACGCCAACCTCGCGCAAGCGCTCTCGATCTCATGGACCCACCTCTTCCGGGCGGACAGCGGCCGCCCTGACGACTGCTCGGCCCAGAAGCGATACCGCCCGGCCCGCGCGCCCAGACCGCCCGCGCGGGCCCTTCACCCGGTTGCCGCCGTGTGTGGGGCCATGCGGCGGGAGGCGTAGGGCTTACGAGGCGGCGACCGTCACCACGGCCTCGTGCCGCACCGGGAAGTTCACCGAGGCGGCGATGAAGCACGCCCGGTGCGCGTCGTCGTGCAGGGCGAGCGCCTTCTCCGTCATCTCCTCCGAGGCGACCTCGATCCGGGGCCGCAGCACCGCCTCGGTGAAGTGCCCTCCGCCCGCCGTCTCCTCCATGGTGCCGAGCGGGCGGTCCACGTAGGACGTCACCACGACGCCGTTCACCGCGCACTGGTGCAGGTACGACAGCATGTGGCACTGGGAGAGTGCGGCGAGTTGGAGCTGCTCGGGGTTCCAGCGGGCCGGGTCGCCGCGGAAGGCGGGGTCGGACGAGCCCGGGATGGTCGGGAGTCCCTCGCCGGCCACCTCGTGGGAGCGCTCGTACGAGCGGTAGTCGCTGGTGCCGGTGCCCCGGTTGCCGGTCCAGGTGATCTCGGCGGTGTACGTGTGCAGCCTGGCCATTGGAGTGTGCCTCTCCGCTCGGGGGTACTGGTGGCCAGTCAACCGCACGTCCGCCAGGGCCGGTTCGGCGGGTCGCCGCGCCGGCGCCCGCGCCCGGAGGCGTCCTCCTGGCGTGGGCCCGGGTCCGCCGGCGCGGGCCCGGGTCCGCGGGCCTCACTCGATGGTCACGTCCACCTGCATCTGGTCCGCCCCCGCCGTACCGGCGATGTCGAGGGTGATGCCGGTCCAGGTGCCGTCCGCCTCGTTGAGCGGCGGGACGGTGTGCTGTCCGATGCTGCTGTTGCCGAGCGCCGGGTAGAGGTCGGTCCGGTCGCCGCGGTTGCCGGTGCCGAAGATCTTCGCGAGGTCGCGCCGTCCGTCGGCCTGCATCAGCTCGATGGCGAGGTGGTGTTCGTCGTTGACGTTGTCGATGGCCTCGTCCACCACGTAGGCGGCGATGCCCTCGTCGGGCAGGAAGCTGTCCTGGCCGCGCTTGCGGCGGTACTCGACGATGACGTACTGGCTCTCCTTCATCCGCTGGGGGTTGCGGACGAACAGCAGGTCGCCGCCCTCGGCGACGGGCCGCAGCACGATGCCGTGGGTGGTGCCGGCGACCTCCTGGGGGACGGTCCAGCCGTGGAACATCCGGAGCATGCCGTTCGGGAAGGCCGGGGTGATCCCGTCGTTGCCCCAGGACCCGGCCGCCATCAGGCAGTAGTTGCCGAGGCCGTTGGAGGTGGTCGCCTGGATGGAGCCGGTGTCGTAGAAGTCGGCCCAGCGGGCGGCCAGGTGGCCCCACTCGTGGGCGCAGACGCCGACCGCGCAGTCCTCGGGGACGGTCAGGAAGGTCTGGACCCGCAGGTTGGGCGCGACCTCGACGCCGTGCACGTCGGGCGGGTTCCACTTGAGGCTCCAGATGTCGCCCGGCTGCCCGGTCTGTTCGGCGCCGGCGCCCGCGTGGACGATGAACAGCGCGGTGACGAGGTGCTCGCCGAGCGCGTCGAAGCCGGCGGTGAAGTCGATGCCCTCGTCGTGGGCGAGTGCCAGGGCGTCGGCTGCCAGGCCCTGCGAGTTGCGGGGCGGGTTGCCCATGCCGGACTGGTCGTCGGCGTAGAAGGAGAGCGGGTGCGGCAGCCGGAGCCAGCCGTGCACCTCGCCCTGGACGTCGATGCCGCCGGCGGCCGGATTGGCCGGGTCGAAGCCGCTCACCCGGTGGTAGAAGTCGCGCATCGAGCCGGTGGCGAAGGTGTCGGCGCTGAACAGCATCTGCTCGTAGTGGCCGACGGTGTGGTCGGGGCTGTGCGGGAGGTCGGGGAAGTCGACCAGCAGGACGAGGGTGCGGATCTCGCCCCTCAGCTGCTTGGCCGGACGGGTGATCAGCTGGGCCCCGGTGCTGGGGCCGGGACGGACGGCGCCGTCGTCGAGGCCGATGACGTTCTCGCCGCGCCGCCGGGAGCGCCAGACGTAGTAGTACTGCTCGAACGTGACGTCCGCCGGCAGCCGCCGGTTCTCGACGAGGTCCTGGTAGCGGGCGCGGAGTTGGGCGAAGGCCTTGGGTGACATCGGCACCGGGCAGGGATGGCGGTCGTCGTGGGGACGGTGATGCAGCGGGGTTAAG
This sequence comes from Streptomyces sp. CB01881, assembly GCF_002953255.1. Lineage (GTDB taxonomy): Bacteria > Actinomycetota > Actinomycetes > Streptomycetales > Streptomycetaceae > Kitasatospora. The sequence continues at coordinate 4,812,316 of NZ_CP026498.1, read as the reverse complement.
GTGTGACGCATCGTGACGGCTCCTTCGAGCCAGCCCACTCCCGGGGGCGCCGTCGGCGGCCCCGTCGGGTGGGCGGTCGCCGGCAATCGGTCGGCTCGCCAAGGGGCGGTCGGGTCTGGCCGGGGCCGGTTGCGAAATGGGCGATATGCGGTTATCAGTCCCTATTCTGACGCTCCGGACGGGGAAAGCACCAGACCCGAAGGCCCGTCGGTTCCGCTCAGCCCGCCCGGTGCGCCGCGGCCGCCGCCGCGAACGAAGCGGCGAGCTGCGGGGATCCCGCCCAGTGCAGGTGCAGATACGAAGCGTGAACGTTGCCGAGAGTGCCGCTGGCGAAACCCTCGGTGTGCGGTCCGGCCGGAAGCCGCCAGCCCCAGGCGGGCCGCTCGCCCGCCGCCGGCTCGCAGGCCGTGCGGTGGAACTCGTGCCCGCGCAGCCGGGTGCCGGCCGGCGCCAGCGGCGAGTCGTGCAGTGCCACGGCCTCGCGGTACCCGAGGGTCAGCCGCTCGGTCATCCGGGCCGACGTGTCCAGTACGCCGCACATCGGCAGGCCGTCCAACTCCCGCCCGAGGTAGAGCAGTCCGGCGCACTCGGCGGCGATCGGCGCGCCCGACGCGGCGAACGCGGCGATCGCCGTGCGCAGTTGCGCGTTCGCGCTCAGTTCCCGGACGTACAGCTCGGGGAAGCCGCCGCCGATCACCAGGCCGGCCGTGCCCGCGGGCAGCCCGTCGGCGTGCAGCGGGTCGAACGGGACCACCTCGGCGCCGGCCGCGGTGAGCAGCTCGGCGTTCTCGGCGTACGAGAACGAGAACGCGGCGCCGCCAGCCACCGCGATCCGGGGCGCGCCGGGGACCGGGGCGACCTCGGCGGCCGCGTCCCAGGGCGTGGCGTCCAGCGGGGGAGCGGTCCGGGCCAGCGCCAGCACCGCGTCCAGGTCCACCGAGGCGGCGACCAGCGCACCCATGTCGGCCACGGCCTTCAGGGCCTCCGCCGAGCGCTCCACGGCCGGGATCAGGCCGAGGTGGCGGGACGGCGTGGCGACCGCCGCCGAGCGCCGCACCGCGCCCAGCACCGGCACGCCGGAGCCCTCCTCCAGCGCCTCGCGGAGCAGCAGCTCGTGCCGGTCGGAGGCGACCCGGTTGAGGATCACCCCGGCCAGCCGGACCTCCGGGTCCCAGGAGGCGAAGCCGTGCACCAGCGCGGCCACCGAGCGGGACTGCGAGGAGGCGTCCACCACCAGCACCACCGGTGCCCGCAGCAGCTTGGCCACGTGCGCGGTGGACGCCAGCTCCCCGCGCCCCGAGGCGCCGTCGAACAGCCCCATCACGCCCTCGACCACCGCCACGTCCGCCCCGGCCGCGCCGTGCAGGAAGAGCGGCGCGATCCGCTCCGGCCCGCACATGAAGGCGTCCAGGTTGCGGCCTGGACGGCCGGCGGCCAGCGCGTGGTAGCCCGGGTCGATGTAGTCCGGGCCGACCTTGTGCGGGGAGACCGCCAGCCCGCGCGCGGCGAGCGCGGCGATCAGGCCGGTGGCGACGGTGGTCTTGCCGGAGCCGGAGGACGGCGCGGCGACGACGAGGCGGGGGATGTTCACGTTCTCCAGGCTTCCCGGACTACCACTCGATACCGCGCTGGCCCTTGCGGCCGGCGTCCATGGGGTGCTTGACCTTGGTCATCTCGGTGACCAGGTCGGCGAAGCCGGTCAGCGCCTCGGGCGCGTACCGGCCGGTGATGACGACGTGCTGGCTGCCCGGCCGGTCCTTCAGCACGGACACCACCTCGTCCGGGTCGACCCAGCCCCAGTGCATCGGGTAGGTGAACTCGTCCAGCACGTAGAAGCGGTAGGTCTCGGCGGCGAGGTCACGCTTGACCTGCTCCCAGCCCTCCTTGGCCGCCGCCTCGCTGTCCATCTCCATCTCGGAGGAGCGCTGGATCCAGGACCAGCCGGAGCCCATCTTGTGCCAGGCGACGGTGCCGCCCTCGCCGGAGGCGCCGAGCACGCGCAGCGCGTTCTCCTCGCCGACCTTCCACTTGGCGGACTTCACGAACTGGAACACCCCGACCGGCCAGCCCTGGTTCCAGGCCCGCAGCGCCATGCCGAACGCGGCGGTGGACTTGCCCTTGCCGGGGCCGGTGTGCACGGCCGTGATCGGCAGCGTGCGGCGCTGACGGGTTGTCAGGCCATCCTCGGGAACGCTCTCGGGAACACCCTTGGGCATGGGATCAGGCCGCCTTTCGGATCGCACGGTTGGGACGGTTCTCGCGGACGAGCGAGGCCACGCCCTCGGCGCGCAGCTCGTCCAGGGTCACGGCGGGGGCGCCGAGTTGCGCCGCCAGCGTACGGGCCAGGCCGAGCCGGACCGGCCCGGCCTCGCAGTCCAGCACCACGCCCGCCACGCCCTGGGCGGCCAGCAGCCCGGCGGCCCGCTGCGACTGCGCGACGGCGTCGCGGCTGCCGGTGGCCCGGCCGTCGGTCACCACGACCAGCAGCGGGCGGCGGTGCGGGTCCCGCATCCGCTCGACCCGCAGCACCTCGTGCGCCCGCAGCAGCCCGGCCGCCAGCGGGGTCCGGCCGCCGGTGGGCAGCGACTCCAGCCGGGCCGCGCCGACCTCGACGGACGAGGTGGGCGGCAGCGCCAGCTCGGCGGAGGCGCCGCGGAAGGTGATCATGCCGATCTTGTCGCGGCGCTGGTAGGCGTCCATCAGCAGCGAGAGCACCGCGCCCTTGACGGCGGTCATCCGCTGCCGGGCCGCCATCGAGCCGGAGGCGTCCACCACGAAGAGCACCAGGTTGGACTCCCGGCCCTGGCGGACCTGCTCGCGGAAGTCGTCCTTGTGCAGCAGCAGCGCCCGGGACGCCCGGCCGCGCGCCACCTGGTGCGGCGCGGCGGCCTGCAGGGTGGCGCTCAGGTGCAGATGCGCCAGCCGGCCCTGCGGGCGGCGGGCGCGGATGGCGTGGCCGCCGTCGGTCTCGGCGGGGGAGCGGCGCCCCTGGGCACCCTTCCCGGTGCCGTCCACCTTGAACAGCCTGGTCCGGTACGGCTCGCCGGCCGCCACCGGGGCGGACTCCCGTGCGGGGGCCGGGTGCTGGGCCGGTACCGGCTGCTGCCCGGGGGCGTCGGGGGCGTCCGAGGGGGCGTCGGCGCCCGCGGGGGCCTCCGGTCCGGCGGGCTCGGGCGCGCCGCCGCCACCGCCGTTGTCGGGGCCGCCGCCGTCGGGGCCCGGGCCGTCGTCCTCGGGGCCGTCGCCCTCCGGCTCCCCGGGCCGCGGGTCCTCGCCCTCCGGCTCCCCGGGCTGCGGCTCCTCCGGCTGGGCGTGCTCCTCCAGCGTCCGCTCCAGCTGCTCCTCGTCCAGCCCCGGCGCGTCGAAGGGGTTGCGACGGCGGCGGTGCGGCAGTGCCAGCCGGGCGGCCTGGCGGACGTCCTCCTCCAGCACCTCGGTGCGGCCCGCCCAGGCGGCCAGGGCGACGGCGGTGCGCGCCATCACGATGTCCGCGCGCAGTCCGTCCACCTCGAACGCCGCGCAGACGGCGGTGATCTGACGGAGTGCCACATCGGTGAGCCCGACCTTCGGCAGCAGCTCGCGGGCGGCGGTGATCCGCAGCGCGAGCTCCCGCTCGTCCTCGGCGAACCGCGCGGCGAAGCCGGCCGGGTCGGCGTCGTACGCCAGCCGGCGGCGGACCACCTCGGCGCGCTCCGCCGGGTCGCGGGTGGCGGCGATCTCGACGGTCAGGCCGAACCGGTCGAGCAGCTGCGGCCGCAGCTCGCCCTCCTCCGGGTTCATCGTGCCGACCAGCAGGAACCTCGCCGCGTGCCGCACCGAGACGCCCTCGCGCTCGACGTAGGAGCGGCCCATCGCGGCGGCGTCCAGCAGCAGGTCCACCACGTGGTCCTGGAGCAGGTTGACCTCGTCGATGTAGAGCACGCCGCGGTGCGCCTGGGCCAGCAGCCCCGGCTCGTACGCCTTGACGCCCTCGGCGAGCGCCCGCTCCAGGTCGAGTGAGCCGACGATCCGGTCCTCGGAGACGCCGACCGGCAACTCGACCAGCCGGGCCGGGCGTTCGGACGAGGCGCCGCCCGCGTGCGGGCCGTCCGGGCAGTGCGGGTCCGGCGCGGCCGGGTCGCAGGCGAAGCGGCAGCCGTCGACGGTGGCGATGGACGGCAGCAGGCCGGCCAGCGCGCGCACCATGGTCGACTTGGCGGTGCCCTTCTCGCCGCGCACCAGCACGCCGCCGACGGCCGGGGAGACCGCGTTGAGCAGCAGCCCGAGCCGCAGGTCGGCCATGCCGACGATCGCGGTGAAGGGGTAGCGGACGTCACTCATGATTCTCCAAGGGGGCCCCGGGCGGCAGGAACGGCAGCGAACCCGCGGCCGGCACCCCGCCCTCGATCAGCTTCCACAGCGCGTCGGTGTCCGCGTGCTCCTCGATCAGGTCGCCCAGCCGGTCGAGCCGGGCCTCGCGCGCCTCGGCGAACGAGACGTCCGGCGCGGGCGTGAACGCCCGGCCCGACAACCCGGCCACCTCGCGCAGCAGTTCGCGCCGGAACCCGTCGTTCTCCAGCGCGCCGTGCCAGGTCGTCCCCCAGACCGAACCCACCCGGCAGCCGTCCAGGAAGGCCTCTCCGCCCTCCACCGCGACGATCCCGTGGTGGATCTCGTACCCCTCGACCCGCTGCCCGTACGCCTCGCCGACCGGCCGGCCGAGCACCTTCTCCGCGCCGAACCGGACGTGCGTGGGCAGCAGCCCGAGGCCGTCGACGGCGCCGGCCTTCGACTCGACCTCGTCCACGATCTCCCGCGCCAGCATCTGGTAGCCGCCGCAGACCCCGAGGACGGGCAGCCCCGCCGCCGCCCGCGCCTTGAGCGCCGGCTCCAGGCCCCGCTCGCGCAGCCAGGCGAGGTCGGCGACGGTGGCCCGGGTGCCGGGCAGCACGACCAGGTCGGCGTCGGCCAGCTCCTCGGGCCGGGTGGCCCAGCGGACCAGGACGCCCGGCTCCTGGGCCAGCGCGTCCAGGTCGGTGAAGTTGGAGAGCCGGGGGAAGCGCACCACGGCCACCCGCAGCACGTCCGCGCCGAGCGGCCCGCGCCCGGCGGTCCGGTCGACCACGGTCGACAGGTCGAGCGAGTCCTCGGCGTCCAGCCAGAGGTCCGGCAGCATCGGCAGGGTGCCCAGCACCGGGCGGCCGGTCAGCTCGCGCAGCATCTCCAGGCCGGGCGCGAGCAGCCGCGCGTCGCCCCGGAACTTGTTGACGAACCAGCCGGCCACGTGCCGCTGGTCCTCCGCCGAGAGCAGCGCCAGCGTCCCGTACATCGCCGCGAACACCCCGCCGCGGTCGATGTCGCCGACCACCACGACGGGCAGTCCGGCGGCGGTCGCCAGGCCCATGTTGGCGATGTCGCGGTCGCGCAGGTTGATCTCGGCGGGCGAGCCGGCGCCCTCGCAGACCACCACGTCGTAGCGGCTGCGCAGGTCGGCCAGGCACTCCAGGGCGCGCTCCAGCAGGACGGGCTTGCGCTCGCGGTAGTCCAGCGCGCCGACCTCGGCGACGGGCCGGCCGAGCAGCACCACCTGGCTGCGGCCGTCCGCGCCCGGCTTGAGCAGCACCGGGTTCATCGCCGCCTCGGGTTCCACCTTGGCGGCCTGGGCCTGCATCGCCTGGGCACGGCCGATCTCGGCGCCGTCGGCGGTGACGAAGGAGTTCAGCGACATGTTCTGCGCCTTGAACGGCGCGACGCCGACGCCCTGCCGGGCCAGCCAGCGGCAGATGCCCGCGGTGACCACGCTCTTGCCCGCGTCCGAGGTCGTTCCGGCGACCAGCAGTGCGTTGCTCATGCCTTTCCCCTCCTGAGGGCCGCCCGGAGCAGCAGGTGCCCGGCGACCGTCGTACCCAGCGCCAGCGCGCCCACCCTCCGGGACAGCACACAGGCCCGCTCGATGTCGTCCACCCCGACCGGCCGCAGCTCCCCGCCCAGCACCGGCCGGTGCTCGACCCTCCCCCGGCCTTCGGCCGGGGGGACCGCCGTCCCCGGGGAGGCCCCGTCCCCGTACCGCAGGGTGCCGCCGAGCCGGACGCCGACCGCGCCGGCGAAGGCCGACTCGGCCTGGCCCGCGTTGGGGCTCGGGTGCGCGGAGCCGTCCCGCCGCCAGACCCGCCAGGCGGTCCGGGGCTCGGGCGCGGCGGCCACCGTCAGCAGGGCGGTCAGCCGGGCGCCGGGCCAGCCCGCCACGTCGTCCAGCCGGGCCGAGGCCCAGCCGAACCGGGCGTGCCGCGGCGAGCGGTGGCCGACCATCGCGTCCAGGGTGTTGACGGCCCGGAACGCCAGCAGCCCGGGCGTGCCCGCGACCGTGCCCCAGAACAGCGCGTTGACCACGGCGTCGGCGGTGTTCTCGGCGACCGACTCGACCACCGCGCGGGCGATCTGCTGCTCGTCCAGCGCGCTCGGGTCGCGCCCGCACAGGTGCGGCAGCCGCTCGCGGGCCGCCGTCAGGTCCCCCGCGGCGAGCGAGCGGCCGATGGTCCGGGCCTCGCGGGTCAGCGAGGTGCCGCCGAGCACCGTCCAGGTCGCGGCGGCGGCCAGCGCGGCCCGCCCCGCCGGACGGCGGCCGAGGACGCGCTCGGCGGCCACCGCACCGGTCGTGACGGCGCCCACGCAGAGCGCGGTGTAGGCGGTGCCGGCGGCCCGGTCGTCGCGCCAGAGCCGCTTCTCCAGCCGGCCGGCCGCGCTGCCGAAGACGGCCACCGGGTGGCCGCGGCGCGGGTCGGCGAACCGGGCGTCGGCGAGGTATCCCGCGACGGCGCCCAGCGCGAAGGCCGCGGCGCGGGTCAGCGGGCGCACGGCGGACAGCAGAGAGCTCGGAGGGTCGGGGCAGCCTGCATCGCGTGCGTGTCCTCACTCAGGGTCCGCGCCCTGGATCGACGTACCGGGGGCGAGAGTCTCCTGGCTTCCGGGTCGGACGCACCCCCGGGCCTTCCAGCGGCTTCTGACGGCCCGCCGTGGCTGTTCCGAACGTGCTCCCCGGTGACAGTGGCGGGACCGCGCCGGACTCGCACCGGCTTCCTCTGCATGCCTCCGTATTGGCTGAAGGATCCCATCACGCGGCCGAACCGCGAGTCAACCAAGGTCACGGAGGGGTTGGTCACACGGTCTGCACGGTTCCCGCCCCGATTTCGGCCCCGTCGCTACCTCTGATCATCACCCCCCGCAGGGGCATGACAGCCTGTGCGATCGTCCATCGGCATGTAGACCCCTACAGCGGTGCTTCGTGCGTTCGGCGGCTGGGGCACCGAACCACCAGCCCCTACCGTCGGGTCCCATGCGACGCAGACAGTCCCCCGCCGTCCCTCCGGTGCCCTTCTCACCCGCGGCCGCCCGCGCGCACCGGGCCGGCCTCGGCCTGACCCCCGAACAGGTCGTCGAGGGCATGGCCGCGCACGGGGTCCGGCTGCTGCCCGCCCACGTGCTCGGCTGGGAGAGCGGCGAGCTGCGCCCTGCCGAGGAGGAGTTCATCGCGCTGGCCCGCGCCCTCTGGTGCCCGCCGGTGCAGCTGATGGGGGTCCGCCCGGCCCGGCTGCGGGACTTCCGGGTCGCCCGCGAGCTCGGCCAGGAGAACGCCGCCCGCCGGATCGGCATACCCCTGCACCACTACCAGCGGGCCGAGGCCACCGACCGCTGGGACGGCGACGGGGAGCAGACCCACGCGCTCGCCCAGGTGCTCGGCCTGACGCTGCGCGAGCTGGTCGCGGTGACGGGCCGTCGGGACGAGCTGGACCAGCGGCTGCGGCAGTGCGTGGACGGCCGCTGGCAGGCGCAGGCCCGGGCGATCGGCCGGATCGTGCCGGTGCACGAGCAGGACCTCGCCGCCGTGCTGGCGGTGCTGCAGAACGAGAACCAGGTCTCCTCCCACTGGGGCGCGGGCAGCTGGGGCTCCCCGGCCCCGGCGGCGCGGCACACCGCGGCGCGGCACACCGCGGGGCGGCGCACCGCGGGTCGGGAGCAGCCGCTCGACGAGCGGTTCTGGGAGCTGCTCGGCCGGCGGGACACCGGGATCCCGGTCTGACCGGAGGGCCGCACCCCGAGGTGACGCCGTGCCGGGGTGACGCCGTGCCGAGGTGCCGGGGCGACGCCGTGTCGAGCTGACGCCGGACCGAGGTGACCCCGTCCCGGTGCGGCCGGTGCTCCTCGGCGTGACGGGCGTCCCGGCGTGGCCCGGTGCCGCCCGGTGCGGCCCGGTGTGACCCGGACGGCCGTGTCCGGTGGCCGGCCGCCGTCTCCGCGAGTGGACTGGTGGGCACACTGCCCAGTCCGCGACCTACAGAGCGGGGAGCGATATGCGTTGGGGAACCGCAGCCGTCGTGGCGGCCGCCGTCGTCGGTGCCGGCGCCGGGGCCGCCGTGCTGGTCATCGGCCGGAGGGCGTCCGAGCGGATGGTCCACCCGGTGAAGGCCCAGGACCGACCCACCGGCCCCGTCCTGGTCAAGGCCCTCGCCGCCGGGCGTGTCACCTTCACCCGCAGCCCGGAGAGCACCCGCCCCGGCCGCTGGGCCGTCGAGTGGGGGGACGGCGGGCACGCCGTGGTCGAGGAGGTCCTGCACGAGGACGCGCAGGGCGTCACCCGGCGGCTGGTCCGCGCCGACCGCGGCACCCTGACCTCCGGCACCGTGGTCCGCTTCACCCCCCGTGTCCACACGGGCGACCCGACCACCGCCCTCGGCCTGCCGTTCTCCGAGACCGCCGCCGCGGGCGAGCTGGGCGCCCTCCCCGCCTGGTACCTGGACGGCATGCGCGGCACCTGGGTCGTCCTGGTCCACGGCTCCGGCGCCGACCGGCAGCAGGTCCTCCCGGTGCTCCCGCTGCTGGACCGGCTCGGCCTGCCCGCTCTCGCCGTCACCTACCGCGGCGACGCGGGCGCCCCCTCCTCCCCCGACGGGCTCGGCCACTTCGGCGAGACCGAGTGGCGGGACGTCGAGGCGGCCGTGCGGCTCGCCCTGGACAACGGCGCCGGGAGGGTCATCCTCTACGGCTGGTCGCTCGGCGCCACCATCGCCCTGCAGACCGCCGCCCGGTCCGCCTGGGCCTCCTCGGTCAGCAGCCTGGTCCTGGACTCGCCCGTCCTCGACCTGCCCGCCACCGCCCGCCGGGGCGCCGCCCGCTCCGGCTACCGCGGCACCGCCGCCGAGCTCGGCGCCCTGGCGGTGGAGGGCCGGACCGGCGTCGACCTGGCCGACTTCGCCCGGATCGCGGACGGCACCGACCTGCGGGTGCCCACCCTCGTCCTGCACGGCCCCGACGACCCGGTGGCGCCCTGGCGGGCCGCCGCGCGGCTGGCGGGGCGCCGCTCCGACGTGGTCAGCCTCCAGCCGGTCCCCGGCGGCGACCACGCCGCCCTCTGGAACGCCGACCCCGCCCGCTACGAGGAGCAGCTCCGCCGCTGGCTCACACCGTTCCTCTAGCCCGCCGTTCCTCCAGTCCCAGGCGGCTCTCCGGCCCCTCCCGTGACCACCCGGAGACCGTCCCGCCCAACTCTGGCATGATCACGCCACACAGATCCGGCCAGGCGGTTTGGCCTCTGTTGCCCGATCTTGTGGACCCCCCGCGGCCGCCTCCCGCGGCCCGCGGCGAACCGGATGTGACAGATGGCCGGTACAAGGGGAAGACTGCACGACGTGACGTCTCGGAACCCGCGCGACCGTGATGCCCCGCTCCCGCCGACGATCGGTTCCGGTGCGACGGTGACCCGTCTCCCCGGAACGGCCTACCGCCCCGCCGGCGCCCGGCCGGGCGGCCCCGGCGTACCCCGCCGACGAGGCCCCGCACCCGCCCCCGGCCGCGGCCGGGTCCCGGTGCCCGAGGGCTTCCCCGCTCCCGCCGAGCTCGCCCCGCTGGCCCGCCGGATGCTGGTCGACGCCGTCCGCATCGCCCGCTGGGCCGGCGAACTCTCCGAGGTCGACAAGCGCGGCGAGCTGCTCCCCGAGGACGCCCGCGCCGCCGGCCGCGCGCTGGCCATGACGGTCGGTGCCGCCGCCAACGCGTGGGGCCAGGCCCTGCTCGTCGGCCTGGTCGAGGCCCGGGACGGCGGCGCCGCCCCCGGCTGGCGCCTGCACGCCTGGGAGCACGACGACGAGGCCGTGGTCCGCGGCTGGTCGGCGCTGTTCGACGCCTGGACGCTGCTCGCCCCGGTGCCGCCGGCCGCCCTGCGCGGCGTCTTCGCGGTGCTCGCCGGGCAGGCCGTCGACCAGGCGCCGCAGCTGCTCTCCTTCCTGCACCTGGTGGCCGGCCCGGTCGCCGACAGCGAGCTGCTGGAGCTGCTGCGCCGGGGCCTGGACGAGCGCCGGGTGGGCGGCGGTACCGGTGCGCTGGGCCTGTCGCCCGTGCCGCACGCCGCGTCCGCCGTCTCGGCCGTCCGCGGCACCTGCCGCGAGCCGCAGATCGACACCCCGGCCGCGACCGCCGACGTCGCCGCCGTCCTGGACTGGATGCTGGACGGCCTCGCCGCCGTCGGCGCGGTGGTCCGCAAGGACGAGGCCGCCGAACTGTCCCCGCTGGGGCACTGGGCGGTGCGGGCCAAGCTGGAGGAGATCTGCACCGTCGCGCAGACCGCCGCCGGGCACATCGAGCAGAGCGCCTTCGAACTGCTCAACGCCTGCGCCGACTACTCGCCGGGCCCGGCCCGCGCCGAGTTCCGCGCCTGGGTGGCCGCCCGCCCGGCCGACCGGGCGGTGGCCGAGCTGCTGGACGCCGCGCAGGGCGACGACGCCCTGGTGCGTGGCCTCGCCTTCGAGGCGCTGCGCGTGGCCGGTTCCACCGCCGAGCAGGCCGTCCGGGCCGCCGTCGACGAGCCGGTGCTGCGTCCATACGCGCTGCTCTGGCTGGCCGAGCAGTCGGACGAGGGCGTCGCCCCGGCGGACGTGCTCGGCGCGGAGGACGCCGCCTGGCTCTGGGTGGACACCGCCGCGGCCGTGCTGGACCACGGGGAGACCGAGCTGCTGGTCGGCCACGTCGAGGGCGCCTCGGCCGGTGACCCGGTCCGGCTGTTCGCCCGCGCCCGGCAGTCCGGGCACCCCCGGGCCGCCTCGGTGCTGACCGCCGTCTCCGGGGTCCACCCCGACCCGGGAGTGGCCCGCGCGGCCCGCCGTTCGGCCTTCAGCGTCCACCGCGGCGGCGCCTGAGCCGCCGACGCCCGGGCCCTGCGCCTGAGCCCTGCGCCTGCGTCTGAGCCGCCTGAACTACCGCACCGCCCGCACGACGCCCCGCCGCCCGGACGACACCGGGTACGACGAAGGGCCCGGATCCGTTCACCGGATCCGGGCCCTTCGTCGTGCGTGTCGTGATCAGTCGAGCCGTGACTCGGCGCGGCGCGCCCGCACGTCCCCGACCTTCTGGCCGACCTTGCGCCGGATGACCAGCAGCGGGGCCATCGCGGCCAGCGTGATCTGGCCGTAGGCGCCGATGTGCAGCAGGTAGTCGCCGCCCTTGAGGCCGGTCGCCCAGGCCGCCAGGCAGCCGATCGAGAGGACGATCCAGCAGAGCGTGGCGGTGGCCAGCAGCCCCTGCGGCTTCGGGTACTCGATCCGGCTCATCATCAGGTACGCGGTGCCCGCAATGGCCAGCAGGCCGGGCAGGAACGGCGGGTCCAGCAGCACGATGGCGATCACCGTCATGGCGCCCATCGGGCACGGCATGCCCTGGAACACCCCGGGCCGCATCTTCACGGCCGAGAAGCGGGCCAGCCGCAGCACCACGGACAGCAGCACCGTCAGTGCGATCAGGGCCGAGAGCCGGCTGTCGGAGCCCGGCGAGACCATGCCCCAGACCGCGACGAAGTAGGCCGGCGCGATGCCGAAGCTGATCAGGTCGGCCAGGTTGTCGAGCTCGGCCCCGAGGGCGGAGGAGCGCAGCTTGCGCGCCACCAGGCCGTCGAAGAGGTCGCACATCGAACCGATCAGCAGCAGCGTCACCGCGGTGGCGGCGCTGTGCTTGTCCGGAGCGGCGTCCGGGTTGGTGATGTGCGGGACGAGGACCCCGGTGGTGATCGAGTAGATCGCCAGGAAGCCGCAGACGGCGTTCCCCAGGGTCAGGAAGTCGGCGGTGGACAGGTGCTGCGGGGAGCGCGGAGCACGCAGCTCGCGGTCGCGCGCCCAGCGGCGACGGCGCAGGGCCGTCTCCTCGTCGTCCAGGCCGACGATGGTCTCAGGTTCAGTCACGGTCAAGGCGAGTCACCCCGGCTGTGGTCTTCTGGCCGACCTCGACGCCGACCTCGACGCCGGCCGGCAGGTAGGTGTCGACCCGGGACCCGAAGCGGATCAGACCGATCCGATCGCCCTGCTCGACCTTGGTACCGGCGTCCACGTACGGCACGATCCGGCGGGCCACGGCCCCCGCGATCTGCACCATCTCGATGTCGCCGAGTTCGGTGTCGAAGTGCCAGACGACCCGCTCGTTCTGGTCGCTGTCCTTGTTGAACGCGGGCACGAAACCGCCCGCGACGTGCTCCACCGACGCCACCGTGCCGGGTAGGGGCGCCCGGTTGACGTGGACGTTGAGCGGGCTCATGAAGATCGCCACCCGGGTGCGGCCGTCCGGCCAGGCGTCGATGCTCTGCACCACGCCGTCGGCGGGGGAGATCACTCTGCCCGTGCCGATCTCACGCTCGGGGTCGCGGAAGAACCACAGCATGCCCGCGCCGAGCGCACAGGCGGGTACCGCCGCCAGGGCCCACTTGCCACTGCGCCGGGTGAGGGCGGTGGTCAGGGCGGCCGTGGCGAGGGTGGGGACGAACCAGGGGGTGGCTCCGCGCGCGATGGTCACGCGGGGTCGCCGACCGGCCGTCGTGGGTGCGAGGGCATCGCGGTCCGTGACGGAGGTGTGAGGGGACGGGCTGATGGGCATCGAAGACCTTTGTCGCGGGGGAACATGGCCGCTGGACGGGGGCCACCGCGGGGATCGAGTAATAGAGGGACGGCTGCTGTCCCGGTGGATGCTATCGGGAGCACACGGTGGGTGGGCAACCCGCCTGCTCGTTCATGTGTCCTGCGTGAGGCGTCGTTGCGCCTCCTTGGTATACGACCGTAGCTCGCCCCGCTCCGGTTCCCAAGGGTCCGGGCAGGGCTGGTGACTCATGTCTCAACGGACGGGCCGGCGAACCGGGTGCGGCGCGGCGCCGTTCGCCGGCGGCACGCACGAGGGTGCGCCGAAGCGGCCGCAAGGCGCGTGACAGCAGCTGTACGCCCTGCGGCCGCTTCGGGAGCCGTGCCGGGGCCCCAGGCGGACCAGGCCGGGGCCGTGGTGGGCACGGCGGGATGCCGGGACGGGCCCGCACGCCCGTCTTCCGGCCGTCATCGGGCCGTCGGCCCGGCCCCGCGGCGCGTCACCGCGCCGGGGCCGGGCACCGTTGGTCACTCCGCGATGCGGTACTCCTCCAGCAGGCGGCGGCCGACGATCATCTTCTGGATCTCCGCAGTACCTTCACCGATGAGCAGCATCGGGGCCTCGCGGTAGAGGCGCTCGATCTCGTACTCCTTGGAGAAGCCGTAGCCGCCGTGGATGCGGAAGGCGTCCTCGACGACCTCCTTGCAGTACTCGGAGGCGAGGTACTTGGCCATGCCGGCCTCAAGGTCGTTGCGCTCGCCGCTGTCCTTCTTGCGGGCGGCCATCACCATCATCTGGTGGGCGGCCTCGACCTTGGTGGCCATCTCGGCGAGCTTGAACTGGATCGCCTGGTGCTCGGCGATCTTCTTGCCGAAGGTCGAGCGCTGCTGGGCGTAGGAGATGCCCAGCTCGAAGGCGCGCCGCGCGACGCCGCAGCCGCGGGCGGCCACGTTGACCCGGCCGACCTCGACGCCGTCCATCATCTGGTAGAAGCCCTTGCCCGGGACGCCGCCGAGGATGCGGTCGGCCGGGATGCGGACGTCCTGGAGCACCAGCTCGGTGGTGTCGACGCCCTTGTAGCCCATCTTCTCGATCTTCCCGGGCACGGTGAGGCCGGGGACGGTCGGGTTCGGGCCGAAGCCCGCCGTCTTCTCGATCAGGAAGGTGGTCATGTTCTTGTACGGGCTGTTGCCGCCCTCGTCGGTCTTGCAGAGCACCGCGACCAGGGTGGACGTGCCGCCGTTGGTGAGCCACATCTTCTGGCCGTTGAGGACGTAGAACTCGCCGTCCTTGACGCCCTTGGTGGAGATGGCCGAAACGTCCGAGCCGAGGCCGGGCTCGGACATCGAGAAGGCGCCGCGGATCTCGCCGGCCGCCATCTTCGGCAGGAAGTAGTCCTTCTGCTCCTGGGTGCCGTGCGCGTTGATCATGTGCGCCACGATGAAGTGCGTGTTGACGATGCCGGAGACGGACATCCAGCCGCGGGCGATCTCCTCCACCACGAGGGCGTAGGTGAGCAGCGACTCGCCGAGGCCGCCGTACTCCTCGGGGATGGTGAGCCCGAAGAGGCCGAGCTGCTTCATGCCCTCGACGATGGCGGTCGGGTACTCGTCCTTGTGTTCCAGCTCGGTCGCGACCGGAATGATCTCCTTGTCGACGAAATCCCGCACGGTGGCGAGGATGTCCCGCTGGATCTCGGTGAGGCCGTCGGTCTGTGCGAGGCGTCCCATCGTGCGGCTCCTGTGGCGAAGAGAAAAGAGGGTGGGATGAGGGCGAAGAGCGGGGGGGGGGATTGCCGGGGGCCCTGCCGGCGTGGCTGCGGCAGCAGGGCCCCCGTTCCGGGTGGGGATCGGCCGATGACGGCGGCCTACCCGTCCGGGGTCCAGGAGCTCCGAGGTGCCGGGAGCTCCGTGGTCGGTGGGTCTCCCGGGTTCAGGAGAGGGGAGTGGGACGGCCGGGCTGCTCGCCGCCGCGCTCCTTGATGTACGTCTCGGTCGGCACCATCACCTTCCGGCGGAAGATGCAGACGACCGTGCCGTCCTGCTTGTACCCCTTGGTCTCGACGTAGACGATGCCCCGGTCGTCCTTGGACTTGGACGGCCACTTGTCGAGCACGGTCGTCTCGCCGTAGATGGTGTCGCCGTGGAAGGTCGGCGCCACGTGCCGCAGCGACTCGATCTCCAGGTTGGCGATCGCCTTGCCGGAGACGTCCGGGACGGACATGCCGAGCAGCAGCGAGTAGATGTAGTTGCCCACCACGACGTTCTTGCCGAAGTCCGTCGTGTTCTCCGCATAGTTCGTGTCCATGTGGAGCGGGTGGTGGTTCATGGTGAGCAGACAGAAGAGGTGGTCGTCGTACTCGGTGACCGTCTTGCCGGGCCAGTGCTTGTAGACCGCCCCGACCTCGAACTCCTCGTAGGTGCGTCCGAACTGCATCTCAGTGGTCCTTAGGGGGTCAGGCCTGCGGGGGCTCGAACTTGGAGGTGCGCTGGAAGCCGGCGGCCCGGCCCTTGCCCGCGATGACCAGGGCCATCTTGCGGCTGGCCTCGTCGATCATCTCGTCGCCGAGCATCGCGGAGCCCTTGGCGCCGCCCGCCTCGGAGGTGCACCAGTCGTAGGCGTCGAGGATCAGCTCGGCGTGGTCGTAGTCCTCCTGCGAGGGCGAGAAGATCTCGTTCGCGGCGGCGACCTGGTCCGGGTGGAGCACCCACTTGCCGTCGAAGCCGAGCGCGGCGGCGCGGCCGGCCACCTCGCGGTAGCCCTCCTGGTTGCGGATCTGCAGGTAGGGGCCGTCGATCGCCTGGAGGTCGTTGGCGCGGGCGGCCATCAGGATGCGCATCAGGATGTAGTGGTAGGCGTCGGCCGGGTAGCCCGCCGGCTGCTCGCCGACCACCAGGGACTTCATGTTGATCGAGGCCATGAAGTCGGCCGGGCCGAAGATGATGGTCTCCAGCCGCGGGGAGGCCTCGGCGATCGCGTCGACGTTGATCAGGCCCTTGGCGTTCTCGATCTGCGCCTCGATGCCGATCTTGCCGACCTCGAAGCCCATGGTCTTCTCGATCTGGGTGAGCAGCAGGTCGAGCGCCTTGACCTGCTCGGCGTCCTGGACCTTGGGCAGCATGATGCAGTCGAGGTTCGGGCCGGCGCCCTCGACGACCGTGATCACGTCGCGGTACGTCCAGTGGGTGGTCCAGTCGTTGACCCGGACGACCTTGGTCTTCTTGCCCCAGTCGCCGTTGTTCAGCGCGTCGACGATGTTGTGCCGGGCGCTCTCCTTGACCAGGGGGGCGCAGGCGTCCTCCAGGTCAAGGAAGACCTGGTCGGCCGGGAGGCCCTGGGCCTTCTCCAGGAAGCGCGGGTTGGAGCCCGGCACGGCGAGGCAGGAGCGGCGGGGGCGCAGACGGTTGACATTGCTCATGAGGGTGGTTCAGTTCCTTCCAGTGGTCAGCTGGTGGTCGCGGGTGCGGGCGTCCAGGGCTGGAGCCGGTTGGCCAGCCGGATCTCGTCCACGATCCGGCCGATGATGGTCGTGATGCCGAAGTCCTTCGGGGTGAACACGGCGGCGACGCCGGCGGCCTTGAGGGCCTCGCCGTCCGCTGCCGGGATGATGCCACCCACGATCACCGGGACATCCTCCACCCCGGCCCGGCGCAGCCGGTGCAGGACGTCGGGCACGAGCTCGGAGTGGGCCCCCGAGAGGATCGACAGGCCGACGCAGTGCACGTCCTCCGCGACGGCGGCGGAGACGATCTGCTCGGGTGTCAGCCGGATGCCCTGGTAGACCACCTCGAACCCGGCGTCGCGGGCCCGGACGGCGATCTGCTCGGCGCCGTTGGAGTGACCGTCCAGACCGGGCTTGCCGACCAGCAGGCGCAGCTTGCCGCTGCCCAGCTCGGCGGCGGTCGCGGCGACCGCCTCGCGGACGGCGGCCAGCTCGCCGCCGGGCTCGGCCGCGACCGCGACCGGGGCGCCGCCGACGCCGGTGGGCGCGCGGTACTCGCCGAAGACCTCGCGCAGGGCGAAGGACCACTCGCCGGTGGTGACCCCGGCGCGGGCGCAGGCGAGCGTGGGGGCCATCAGGTTGGCGTCGGTGGCGGCGACGGCCTTGAGCTCCTCCAGGGCGCGCAGGGCGGCGCTCTCGTCGCGCTGCGCGCGCCACTTCTCCAGGTTGGCGAGGACGGACTGCTCGGAGGCCGGGTCGACCACCATGATCGCGGTGTCGAGGTCGGCCGTGAGCGGGCTCTCCTCGGTGGTGTCGAAGCAGTTGACACCGATGATCTTGTCCTCGCCGGACTCGATCCGGGCCCGTCGGGCGGCGTGCGAGGCGACCAGGTTGGACTTCAGGTAGCCGGACTCGACGGCGGGGATCACCCCGCCCATCTCCAGCACCTTGGCGATCTCGGCCTCGGCGCCGGCGAGCAGCGCGGCGGTCTTGGCCTCGATCACCTCCGAGCCGTTGAAGATGTCCCCGTACTCCAGCAGGTCGGACTCGTAGGCGAGCACCTGCTGGATGCGCAGCGACCACTGCTGGTCCCACGGCCGGGGCAGGCCGAGGGCCTCGTTCCAGGCCGGCAGCTGGACGGCCCGGGCGCGGGCGTCCTTGGAGAGGGTGACGGCGAGCATCTCCAGCACGATCCGCTGGACGTTGTTCTCCGGCTGCGCCTCGGTCAGGCCCAGCGAGTTGACCTGGACGCCGTAGCGGAACCGCCGCTGCTTGGCGTCCTGGATGCCGTACCGCTCCAGCGTGACCTTCTCCCAGAGCTGGGCGAAGGCGCGCATCTTGCACATCTCCTCGACGAAGCGCACGCCGGCGTTGACGAAGAAGGAGATCCGGGCGACCACCTCGCCCATCCGCTCGGCCGGCACCTGGCCGGAGTCGCGGACCGCGTCCAGCACCGAGATGGCGGTGCACATCGCGTAGGCGATCTCCTGGACCGGGGTGGCCCCGGCCTCCTGGAGGTGGTAGCTGCAGATGTTGATCGGGTTCCACTTGGGGATGCTGCCGACCGTGTAGGCGATCATGTCGGTGATCAGGCGCACCGACGGCCCGGGCGGGAAGACGTGCGTCCCGCGCGAGAGGTACTCCTTGACGATGTCGTTCTGGGTGGTGCCGGTGAGCCTGGCGACGTCGGCGCCCTGCTCCTCGGCGACCACCTGGTAGAGCGCCAGCAGCCACATCGCGGTGGCGTTGATCGTCATCGAGGTGTTGGTCTGTTCGAGCGGGATGCCGTCGAACAGGGTGCGCATGTCCCCGACGTGGCCCACCGGCACGCCGACCCGGCCGACCTCGCCGCGGGCGAGGATGTGGTCGGAGTCGTAGCCGGTCTGGGTCGGCAGGTCGAAGGCGACCGAGAGGCCGGTCTGGCCCTTCGCGAGGTTCCGCCGGTAGAGCGCGTTGGAGTCGCTCGCGGTCGAGTGCCCCGCGTACGTGCGCATCAGCCAGGGACGGTCACGGTCCGCCATCAGATGTTCCGGAAGCGGTTGATGGCGTCGAGGTGCTTGGCGCGGAACTCGGCGTCCCGCACGCCCAGGCCCTCCTCGGGCGCCAGGCAGAGCACGCCGACCTTGCCCTGGTGCTTGTTGTGGTGCACGTCGAGGGCGGCCTGGCCGGTCTCCTCCAGGGAGTAGACCTTCGACACGGTCGGGTGGATCTTGCCCTTGGCGATCAGGCGGTTGGCCTCGAACGCCTCGCGGTAGTTGGCGAAGTGCGAGCCGACGATGCGCTTCAGCGACATCCACAGGTAGCGGTTGTCGTACTGGTGCATGTAGCCGGAGGTCGAGGCGCAGGTGACGATGGTGCCGCCCTTGCGGGTCACGTACACGGAGGCGCCGAAGGTCTCCCGGCCCGGGTGCTCGAAGACGATGTCCACGTCCTCGCCGCCGGTGAACTCGCGGATCTTCGCTCCCAGGCGCTTCCACTCGCGCGGGTCCTGGTTGTGCTCGTCCTTCCAGAACCGGTAGCCCTCGGCGGAGCGGTCGATGATCGCCTCGGCGCCCATGGCCCGGCAGATCTCGGCCTTCTGGTCGTTGGAGACCACGCAGATCGGGGTGGCGCCGCCGGCCAGCGCGTACTGGGTGGCGTACGAGCCGAGGCCGCCGCTGGCGCCCCAGATCAGCACGTTGTCGCCCTGCTTCATGCCCGCGCCGTTCTGCGAGACGAGCTGGCGGTAGGCGGTGGAGTTGACCAGGCCGGGGGAGGCGGCCTCCTCCCAGGTGAGGTGCTTCGGCTTGGGCAGCAGCTGGTTGGTCTTCACCAGCGCGAGCTGGGCCAGGCCGCCGAAGTTGGTCTCGAAGCCCCAGATGCGCTGCTCCGGGTCCATCATCGTGTCGTTGTGGCCGTCCGGGGACTCCAGCTCGACCGAGAGGCAGTGGGCGACGACCTCGTCGCCCGGCTTCCAGGCGTTGACGCCGGCGCCCGTGCGCAGCACCACGCCCGCGAGGTCCGAGCCGACCACGTGGTACGGCAGGTCGTGGCGCTTGGTGAGCGGCGACAGCCGGCCGTAGCGCTCCAGGAAGCCGAAGGTGGAGACCGGCTCGAAGATCGAGCTCCACACGGTGTTGTAGTTCACCGCGCTCGCCATGACGGCGACCAGGGCCTCGCCCGGGCCCAGCTCGGGCAGGGCGACGTCGTCGAGGTGAAGGGACTTGCGCGGGTCCTTGTCGCGGCTGTCGAGACCCGCGAACATCTGCTCGTCGTCCTTGTGGAGCGTGACCGCCCGGTAGGACTCGGGGAGCTTGATGGCGGCGTAGTCCTCCGACGTGGCGTCGTTGCTGAGGATCGCGTCGAGGATTTCCTGCATGGCTGCCTCCGAAGGCGTACCTGTGTGAGGGGGCACAGGGCGTCTGGGGGAGCCGGGAGCGGACACCGGCTTCGCTGAGGTGGGTGGTGGGTGGTGTGGCTGGTGGGCCTGGAGTGCTGGGCACTGCTCCCGGGGTGTGGGAGCACCGGACGACGGCGCGCCGAGGTGGGGAGCCGCGGCGCCGCGGACTGGTGAGTAACAACGTAGTGGCACCCTGTGCCACTCGTAAAGACACCGGGTGTCATCAATTCAGGTGAACCAAATCCGCGTTCGAGCGACCGCGGGCGGGCACGGAAAGGGCCCGCACCGGCACTCCGGTACGGGCCCTCGAAGCCGCGCTGAACGGCTCTGACCTGCGAATACGTGGGAGGTCAGGACTCCCTGGCGCCGCTCAGTGCGGCCCTGATGCTGTCCACCACGACGTCCAGCGGGGCGTCGGTCCGGGCCACTGTGATGAGTACCTCACCCCCGGGGCTGGCACTCAGTGCGCTCGCGGCAGCCTCCTCCAGTCCCGTCACACTGGCACCGGGTGCCACGAGGGACCCGCGCCGGCGGGCACCGGGCGCGGAGGACGCCCAGAAGGTCCGCCGGATCACCTCGAAGGAGTGGTCCAGCTGTGCCTCCACGTCCCCCCGGCCGCCGGCCCGCAGCCAGCGCCGCAGCACGTGGTTGTGGGCCGCGACGACGGCCGCCGCCGACACCTCGGCGAGCATCGAGTCGTCCTCGCCGCCGTGCTGCCAGCCCGCCGGGATCTCCCCCGAGGTGTCGAAGCGCCCGAGCAGGTAGCGGGTGAACAGCCGCTCGTACCGGGCCACCACGGCGATCTCCCGCTCGCGCAGCGCCGGCACCTGGCGGATCAGCTGGTACCGCGCGACCGAGACGGACGGGGTGGAGGCGTACATCCGCAGCACCTCCTTGATGCCCCGGCAGACCACGTCCAGCGGGTGCTCCTCGGGCTCGGCGCTGGCCAGCAGGTCGGCCACCCGGACCAGGGTGTCGTCGTGGTCCGGGAAGATCGCCTCCTCCTTGGACCGGAAGTACCGGAAGAAGGTCCGCCGGGCCACCCCGGCGGCCGCGGCGATCTGGTCGACCGTCGTCTCCTCGTAGCCCTGCGAGGCGAACAGCTCCATCGCGGCGGTGGCCAGGTCCTGGCGCATCTGCTGGCGCTGTGCTGCCGCCCGGCGGCTGCCCGGGCCCCCGTCGGGGGCGGCGGGGCCGGACCCGGCCGGCCGGTCGGCGCCGCGCGGGGCGGCGGCGTGCTGCGGGGAGGCTGACTGAACCCGATCCATGCCCGGAACGCTACACGTCCCGGCCGCCGGCGCCGCGGGCCTTCCCCGCCGCACCGGCGCGACCGGGCCGGTCACGGCCGGTCTGGGCCAGCGGGCCGACACCGTCCCGGGGCTCCAGCCCGGCCGTGACGGCCCGTAGGCCGCCGATCCGCCGGCCACCGGGCCGCCCGTCGGGGGCGCGGTCACCGGCGGGCGTGGTCGCGGAAGCCGCGGCCGGTCTTGCGGCCGAGGCAGCCGGCCGCCACCAGGTGCTCCAGCAGCGGCGCCGCCGCCAGGCCCGGCTCGCGGAACTCCTGGTGCAGCACCTTCTCGATGGTCAGCGAGACGTCCAGGCCGACCACGTCCAGCAGCTCGAACGGGCCCATCGGGTAGCCGCAGCCCAGCTTCATCGCGGTGTCGATGTCGTCCACCGTCGCGTAGTGCTCCTGAAGCATCCGCACCGCGTCGTTCAGGTACGGGAAGAGCAGCGCGTTCACGATGAAACCGGCCCGGTCGCCGCACTCCACCGGGTGCTTGCGCACCTTGGCGCACAGCTCCAGCACGGTCGCGGTGACATCCGGCGCGGTCAGCACGGTGGACACCACCTCGACCAGCTTCATGGCCGGCGCCGGGTTGAAGAAGTGCATGCCGATGACGTCCTGCGGCCGCGAGGTGGCCGAGGCGCAGCTGATCACCGGCAGCGAGGAGGTGGTGGTGGCGAGCACCGCGCCCGGCTTGACGATCTTGTCCAGGGTGGCGAACAGCTCGCGCTTGACCTCCAGGTTCTCGGCGACCGCCTCGACCACCAGGTCGACCTCGGCCAGCTCGGCGTACTGCCCGACCGGCGTCACCAGCCCCAGCGCCGCGTCCCGCTGCTCCGCGGTCATCCGGCCCTTGGTGACGGAGCGCTCCAGCGACCTGGCCAGCTGCGCCTTGGCGTTCTCGGCCTTCTCCAGGCTGCGGGCGGCCAGCAGCACCCGGTACCCGGCCTTGGCGAACACCTCGACGATGCCGGTGGCCATCGTGCCCGAGCCGCAGACGCCGACGCTGCGCACCTCGCGGCCCGGCACCTTCGCCCGCGCCGGGCCGGTGGCGGCGTCGACCGCCCGGGAGGAGCCCGGCGCCTCGTAGGTGTAGAAGCCGCGGCCGGACTTGCGGCCCAGCAGCCCGGCGGAGACCAGCTGGCCGAGGATCGGCGCGGGCGCGTGCAGCCGGTCCCGGGACTGCTCGTACATCGCCTCCAGCACCGTCCGGGCGGTGTCCACGCCGATCAGGTCGAGCAGGGCCAGCGGGCCCATCGGCAGGCCGCAGCCGAGCCGCATCGCGGCGTCGATGTCCTCCCGGGTGGCGTACCTGGACTCGTACATCGCGGCGGCCTGGTTCAGGTACGCGAAGAGCAGTCCGTTCACCACGAAGCCGGCCCGGTCGCCGGCGGCCACCGGCTCCTTGCCGAGGTCCCGGGCGAACGCCGCGGCGTCCTCGGCCACCTGCGGGGCGGTCAGCACGGTGCGGACCACCTCGACCAGCTTCATGGTGTGCACCGGGTTGAAGAAGTGCAGGCCCAGCACGCGCTCCGGGCGGGCGGTGGCGGCGGCGATCCGGGTCACCGACAGGGCGGTGGTACCGGTCGCCAGCACCGTGCTCTCCGGGCAGATCCGGTCCAGCTCGGCGAAGACCTCCCGCTTCAGCTCCAGCTGCTCGGGCACCTCCTCGATCACCAGGTCGGCCTCGGCGGCGGCCGCCAGGCCGTGGCCCACCGAGATCCGCGCGAGCAGTCCGGCCCGCTCCTCGGCAGTGATCCGCTCCCGGGCCACCGCGTGCGCGGTCGCCTCCTCGATCCGGGCGAGCGCCCGGGCGGCGGAGTCCTCGTTGGCCTCGATGCCGATCACCCGGCGGCCGCTCTTCGCGACCGCCACCGCGACGCCGGCACCCATCGTGCCGAGGCCGACCACGGCGACCGTGGGGAAGGGACGCTCCATCAGAACTCCTTGGTAGGGGACCACCGGCTTTGACCGGCAGAAAAGTCGCATCGGCGCCGACACGCCGGAGCCTTCTTGTACGATCGAGCCCTGCATCTGTGCAGCGGGCAGGGCTTGTCCGGGGCCGGGTATCAGGCCGGCTTGAAGCCCCACGGCGTAGGCCGTTGGGGAGGAGTCACGTGTCCTGACTCCTTGTCAGTCACGACGCATCGCGTCCTCCGGTAGGCGCACCGCCGCTCCCGCAAGCCGGGGGCGGCCGCCGGGCGACGGCCCGCTGGCAGGAGATGGCGACGGTGGCTCACCGGCGCAGCCGCCGGTCCGCTCCGGCCGTGCTGCGGGTGTGCCGTGATACTCAGGCGCTCAAGGTGAAGGAAGCGGCTCTGATACGAGGGAAGAAGCCCGGCCCCGCCGCGATCCGCGGCACCGGCCGGTGAAGGACGCACCACGCGCCCGCCGCGAACGCGACGACCGCAGGCCCCCGTCGGTGCGGCTCCCGAAGCCCGACGGTGGTGCGTGCGGCCACTGTAGCGAAGCTACCCACCAGTAGGAAGAGGTCGGGCGCGGCCGGAACGGAAATTCGTTCGGGGCGATCGAGGGGGGTTCGCTAGGGTGGCGGCGCGGGGGCGGCTCCGCGGCGTGCTTCCTTCTCCATTCACTGCAAATGAACCCGAGTGCGCCCACTCTCCGCCCCCGCTTCGTCGTATCCGCCGGGGGAAGAACCAGTGAAGAAGCAGAACGCCGCCACGCCCGACACCGGTCTCGACTCGCTGCTGCTGCGCCGGAACGGAGCCGTCGTCGTCGAGGGCGGGGCGTCCGCGGGGGAGCCGGATCCGTGGAGCGCGCAGGGGCTGGTGGCCCTGGAGGCCGACCTCGCCCAGCGCGGGTACCTCCTGACCGGGCCGCTGCGCGCCGCACTCGCCCGGCTGCGGCCGGCCGCCCTGGCCGACACCGGCGGCGCCCTGCTGCGCCGGGTCGACGCCGCACTCGGCGCCGACCGCAGGCACAAGCCGCTGTTCCGGCGCTTCCCCGACGGCGTGCCGCGGCACGCCCGCAGCCTCTACTCGGCACACGTGCGGGCCTTCCTGCTGAACCAGCCGAACCAGCCGTGCTGCTGCTGCGCCCGCTCCGGCGCCGAGGCCGGCATCGGCGCCCTCGCGCCCTGCGCCCACCTGCTCTGCGGCGAGTGCTACGAGGAGTTGGCCGGCCACGGGCGCTGCCCGCTCTGCGACGTCCCGATCGACGAGGAGACGTACCTCCCGCTGGACGCCAGGGCCGTTCGCAACGCCGCCCGCGAGCACGCCGCCGACGCGCTGCTCCGCCCGCTCCGGCTCGCCGACGGCGCCGACCCGGCCGCCGTCGCCGTCGCCGAGCTGACCCGGCTGCTGGAACGCCGCACCCCGCTGAACCCGCAGGACCGCGAGGACCTCGCGGTGCTGCTCCGACACGCTCCGGCCGACCCGGCCGGCTGGCTGCCCGCCGACATCCCCGTCCGGGAGAGCCGCGCCACCGTCCTGGCGGCCCTCCTCCACCGGGACCGGGACGCCGTCCGCCCGCTGCTCGCCGACCACCTCACCACCGCCACCGACGTGCTCCGGCTGGTCTGGGCCTGGTCCGGCGCCGAGCCCGACCTGCTGCCCGCCACCGCCAGGGGCCTGCGGCTGCGCAACCTGCCCCGCCCGCTCCGCCGCGACCTGCTGGCCGTCCTCGACGCGTTCCCGCTCGGCACCCTCGCCGAGGACCTCGGCCGGCACCGCCAGGCCTGGCTGCGCGCCGGCGAGCTGCTGCACCCGTACGAGCACCGCGACCGCTTCCCGTACGCGGCGGCCGCCTTCGCCGTCCTGCGGCAGAGTGACCTCGACCTCCACGGCCTCGGCCCGCGGCTGCGCGAGGCCCCCGCGCCGCTGCGGGTGAACGAGACCCCGGCCGGCCACACCCGACTGGTCGTCACCACCTTCGCCGCCAAGGTCGAGCGGGCCCTGGCCGGCGGCGACGTGCCCGCCGCCGTCCGGCTGCTGGCCGGCCGTCCGGGCGAGCTGGTCCGCCGGCTGCACCACCTGCTGCGGGTGCACGCCTCCTGGAACCCCGGCGAGCCGCTGCCCGCCGAGCTCGCCGGGGTGCTCCCGGCCGCGCTGCGCAGGGTCGCGCCAGGTCCGTTGCTCGGCGCGTACGGGCGGCTGCGCGCTCCGCGCGAGACGGGTGAGCGCCGGCTCTACTTCCCGCGCGGGCGGGTCTCGCTGGCGCACGCCCGCGACGACTGGGGCACCGAGGTCCCGGTGGCGCTCAGTGCACCCGTCTGCACCCTGATCGAGGCCGAACTGCTGCGCCGCGCCGGGCGGCACGGGCGCCTCGACCTCGCCGTGCTGGACGAGGGCCTGGCCGACCTGGTGGTGCCGTTCGCCGAGCGGGCCAGCGCCAGGACGCTGGTTGCGGTGCCCCGCGGCAGCGTCCAGCGGCTGCCGGACGGCCGCCGGGTCCGGCTCTTCCTGCACTGGATGCAGAAGCCGCACCAGCGGGTCGACCTCGACCTCTCGGTCGCGCTGTACGACGAGCACTGGCAGTTCACCGGACTCTGCGACTACACCCACCTGGTGCACGGCCCGCGTGCCGCGGTGCACTCCGGCGACCTCACCTCGGCCCCGCCGCCGCACGGCGCCACCGAGTTCGTCGACCTCGACCTGCCGGCGCTGGCCGCCGGCGGCGACCGGTACGCGGTGGTCGTCGTCTTCGCCTACAACGACATCCCGTTCGAGGAGCTGTCCGACGCCTTCGCCGGCTTCATGGAGCTGGACGAGGCGTCCGCGCGCGGCCGCAAGGGCCACTTCCACCCGAAGGCCGTCCGGCAGCGGCTGGACCTCGGCGGCGACGCCAAGGTCTGCGTGCCGATGATCGTCGACCTGACGGCGCGCAGCTACACCTGGACCGACCTCAACACCAGCGCCTCCGGGGGCTTCCACAACGTCCGGCGGCACCGGGAGCAGATCGGCACGCTGGCCGCCGACGTGCTGGCGCACTTCGCCGAGGGCTCCCGCGCCACGCTCTGGGACCTCTCCTGCGCGACCGCGGCCGCCCGGACCGACGAGGTGCTGGTCCGTACCCGCGGCGGGGCGATCGACAGCTACCGCCGGGCCGCGGACGAGCCGGTGGCGGACTTCGCCGAGCGGGTGCGCGCCCGGCACCTGCCCGACGGCCGCCAGGACGCCCCGGCCGACGACACCGCCCTCGTCCTGGCCGGACGGCTCACCGGCGCCCGGGCGTTCACCGCCCTGGTGCACGCCGACGTGCCCGCCCCGGCCGGCCTCGGCGGCGCCTGCTACCGGCTCTACCCGGGCGGGTTGGACGCGGCGCCGGACACCCTGGAGCGGCTCACCGCGGGGGACTTGGTGGCCCTGTTCGCCCCGGACGAGTGAACCGGCGGACGGGTGTCCGGCCGGACCACCCGATAGGGGAGTTCCGCGGGCCCAACCTCCGGGGCAGCATGGAGACATGAGCACCGGAACCGTCGCGTCAGCCGGCCTCGCCGACCCCTCCGAGCCCGAGGGCGGGCCGGCCGGCGGGGTCGCCGTCCCCTCCGGCGGGCCCCTCGGCGCCGTCGCCCTGCCGCCGCGCGCCGAGCGCGCCGAGCGGGCGCAGGAGGCGGTCGGGCGGCTCGGCCCCGCCGGGGTCGACGCGGTGGCCGTCACCTGGGTGGACAACGCCGGCATCACGCGGGTGAAGGCCGTCCCGCTGTCCGGCCTGGTGCACGCCGCCCAGTGGGGCGTCGGCGCGGCGCCCTGCTTCGACGTCTTCCTCGCCGACGACACGGTCGTCACCAGCCGCCTGATCGGTGGCCCCACCGGCGACCTCCGGCTCTACCCGGACCTCGACCGGCTGGTCCCGCTGGCCGCCCAGCCCGGCTGGGCCTGGGCACCCGGTGAGCGGTACACCCAGGCGGGCTCCCCGCACCCGGGCTGCCAGCGGCTGTTCGCCCGCAGGATGACGGCCGCCGCCGCCGCGCGCGGGCTGAGCCTCAAGGCCGGCATCGAGGTCGAGTGGGTGGTGGCGCTCGCCGGGGAGCCGCAGGAGGAGCCCCGCTTCCCGACCGCGGGCCCCGCCTACGGCATGCACCGGCTGACGGACCTCTCCGACTACCTGCGCGAGGTGCTGCGCGCCCTCGCCGAGCAGGGCCTGACGGTGCTGCAGATCCACCCCGAGTACGCCCCGGGCCAGTTCGAGGTCTCCGTCGCCCCCGAGGGGCCCGTCGAGGCCGCCGACACCACCGTCCTGGTCCGCCAGACCATCCGGGCGGTCTCCGCCCGGCACGGCCTGCGGGCCTCCTTCGCCCCGGTGGTCGAGGCCGGCTCGGTCGGCAACGGCGGGCACCTCCACCTCAGCCTCTGGCGCGACGGGCACAACCTCGCCCGCGGCGGCTCCGGCCCGCACGGGCTGACGGCCGAGGCCGAGGGCTTCCTCGCCGGGGTGCTCGGCGCGCTGCCGGAGCTGCTGGTGCTCGGCTCCTCCAGCCCGGCCGGCTACCTGCGGCTGGTGCCCTCGCACTGGGCCGGCGCCTACCAGTGCTGGGGCCTGGAGAACCGGGAGGCCGCACTGCGGCTGGTCACCGGCTCCTCCGGGGAGCGGTCCACCGCCGCCAACGCCGAGATCAAGTGCTTCGACGCAACCGCCAACCCGTACCTGGCGGTCGGCGCCGTGCTCGCCACCGGACTCGCCGGGCTGGACCAACGACTCGCACTGCCAAGGGAGTTCACCGGCGACCCGGCCGCCGCCGCGCCCGGCACGGTGCCCCGGCTGCCGGCCGGCCCGGCCGAGGCGATCGCGGCGTACCGGAAGTCGGCGGTGCTCCGCGAGGCGATGGGCGAGCCGCTGTACGAGGCGGTGCTGGCCGTCCGGACGGCCGAGAGCGAGCAGTGCGCCCCGGCCACGCCGCAGGAGCTGGTCGCGGCCACCCGCTGGCGGTACTGAGCGGTGCCCTCGCTGGACGTCCCGGCCCTGGTCGACCACCACTGCCACAGCGTGGTGGCGGCCGGCCTGTCCGACGACGCCCTGACCGGGCTGCTCACCGAGTCCGACCGGCCGCCCGCGCCCGGCACCTCGCCGTTCGACAGCGCGCTCGGCCTGGCCGTCCGCCGCTGGTGCCCGCCCGCACTCGGCCTGCCCGCGCACACCCCCGCAGCCGAGTACCTGGCCCGTCGGCGCGAGCTGGGCGCCCCCGAGGCCACCCGCCGGCTGCTGGCCGCAGCCGCCCTGGACACCTGCCTGGTGGACACCGGGCTGACCGAGGCGGCGGGCCGTCCGCTGCTGCCGCTCAGCGAGTTCGCCGATGCGGCCGGCGCCCGGGTGCGCGAGGTGGTCCGGCTGGAGTCCGTCGCCGAGTCCGTGCCGACGGGCGCCGGAGCCTGGCCGCTCGCCGTCCGCGGGGCGCTGGCGGCCGCGGCCACCGGGGCGGTGGCGGTCAAGTCGGTGGTGGCCTACCGGCACGGACTGGCGGTGCCCGGCGAACGGCCCTCCACGGCCGCGGTGACGGCCGCCGCGGGGCGGTGGCAGCGTGCCGGGCGCGGCCGGCTGACCGATCCCGTGCTGCTGCACCACCTGCTCTGGACGGCCCTGGACGTCTGCGCCGGGCTCGGCCTGCCGCTCCAGCTGCACACCGGCTTCGGCGATCCGGACCTCACCCTGCACCGGGCCGACCCGTCGCTGTTCACCGACTTCGTCCGGGCCGCCGAACCGTCCGGCGTGCCGCTGGTGCTGCTGCACGGCTACCCGTACCACCGGCAGGCGGCCTGGCTGGCCCAGGCCTTCCCGCAGGTGTACACCGACCTCGGGCTGACCGCCTCCTACGTCGGCCCCCGGGTGGCGGCCGTGCTCGGCGAGATGCTGGAGCTGGCGCCGTTCGGCAAACTGCTCTTCTCCACCGACGCCTACGGGTTGCCGGAGCTGTACCTGGCCGGTGCGGCGCAGTTCCGGCACGGCCTGGGCGCCCTGCTGGACCGCTGGCGGGCCGACGGCGCCTGTTCGGCGGCCGACGCCCAGCGCCTCGCCCGGCAGGTGGCCGCCGACAACGCCCGTCGCCTGTACCGGCTCTGACCTCGGCGCGGGTCCCCTCACGGCGCCGCGGCGCCGCGCCTCCCACCCTCCGGAAATTGTGGATCGTCCACGGCCGGGCACGGGATATCAGCAGAAGGCCGAATATTCACTTTATGGATTGACGATGAGTCGACAACGGAGGAGTGGCAACACTCGGAAGTGATCGAACGGTGTCGATTAGATGACTACCTCTTGCGGATTGCAACGCATGTTCACTAGCGTCCCGATCATTCCACTGCATCTGCCAGCCGCAGCTGCACGTCGACTCGGGAGGGCCAACCCCTATGAGTGTTCCTCGGATCAGCCGGACCCGGTACGCCGCGGTGGGCGTCGTTCTCGCCACGGCCGGTGCCCTGGCGCTGCCCGCCGGTACCGCCGTCGCGGCCACCGGGGCCGAGCCGACGACCGGGCCGCTGCTCAGCTACGTCGTCAACACCCAGGCCAACCACGGCCAGGTGCAGAAGGTCGAGAAGGCCATCACGACCCTCGGTGGCTCCGTGGTGTACTCGTACGAGCAGATCGGCGTGGTGATCGCCCGCTCGAACGACACCAAGTTCGCCGCCAAGCTGCGTCAGGCCAAGGGCGTCCAGTCGGTCGGCGCCAGCCGCACCAAGGGCATCACCGCCGCCGACACCCAGAAGGCCGAGGCCGCCCCCGCGCCGACCGCCGCCGCTGCCGCCGCTGCCGCCGCCGCCGGCCAGGAGCCCAACTGGGCCAACCAGTGGGACATGCGCCAGATCGGCGTGGACAAGGCCCACAAGATCTCGCTCGGCAGCCGCAACGTCACCGTCGGCGTGCTGGACTCCGGCATCGACGCCACCCACGAGGACCTCGCGGCCAACGTGGACGCCTCGCAGTCGGTCTCCTGCATCGACGGCGGCAAGCCGAACACCGACTGGAAGGCCTGGCAGCCGGGCGTCGACGGCGACCACGGCACCCACGTGGCCGGCACCATCGCCGCCGCCAAGAACGGCAAGGGCATCGAGGGCATCGCCCCGAACGTCAAGCTGGCCGCGGTCCGGGTCGTCGACGACAACCAGTTCATCTACCCGGAGTACGCGATCTGCGGCTTCGTCTGGGCCGGTGAGCACAAGTTCAACGTGACCAACAACAGCTACTACGTCGACCCGTGGATGTTCAACTGCCAGAACGACGCGGACCAGGCGGCGATCACCACCGCCGTCCGTCGCGCGGTCGAGTTCTCGCAGCGCAAGGGCGTCCTCAACGTGGCCGCGGCGGGCAACGAGAACATCGACCTCGCCCACAAGACCACCGACGTCACCAGCCCGGACGACACCACGCCCGGCACCCGTCCGGTCACCACCGACTGCCTGAGCCTGCCGACCGAGCTGGACGGCGTCGTCGTCGCCTCCTCGGTGGGCGTCAACGGTGACAAGGCCTACTACTCCAGCTACGGCAAGGGCAAGGTGACCGTCGCCGCCCCCGGTGGCGACCGCCGCTACCAGATCCCGGACACCCCGGACAAGAACGGCCGCACCCTGTCCACCATCCCCGGTGGCGGCTACGGCTACATGCAGGGCACCTCGATGGCCTCGCCGCACGTCGCCGGTGTGCTCGCGCTGCTCGCCAGCACCCACCCGTGGGCCAGCCCGGAGGAGCTGACCGAGCTGCTCACCAACCAGGCCGAGTCGCACGCCTGCCCGTCGGCCCCGTTCAACCCGGGCGGTGCCGGTGAGTGGAAGGCCACCTGCGAGGGCGGCGAGAACGACAACGGCTTCTACGGCGCCGGCATCATCAACGCTGAGAAGGCGGTCCAGTGGTGGCGCTGACGCGCTGACCGGGTGACCGGCTGAACGCACACGCTCCGGTGGGGAGCGGGACTTGGGTCCCGCTCCCCACCGTCGTTTGAGTACGGGTACTCAGGCGGCCGCCCGGACCGGGCCGCCAGGATGGATCCGCAAGCGCGACCAGGCCCCTGTTCGAGGAGCGGAACCCCCATGGCACAGACCTTCACCGGCTGGCAGCAGACCCCGGCCCCCCACCGCGGCGAGCGGGTCTGGCCGTGGCTGCTGGTGGGGGCCGCCGAGGTGCTCGCCGCGGCGCCGATGCTGACGATGGTGGCCGGCGGCGGCCTGGTGGCCGGTGTCATGGGGCTCGCCGCCGGCTCGTCGGCGGCCGACGTGCTGCTCCTGGTCCTGATGCTGGCGCTCGGCCCGCTGCTCGGCGTGGCGGTGCCGGCCCTGCTGCTGCTGGTGCCCGCGGTGCGCCGGACCAACGCGGGCGCGCTCTTCGCGCTGCACTGCACCGGCCTGCTCCTCGGCACGGCGGTCGAGTACTTCACCTGGATCCGCCCGGCGATGGGCTGAGCCCGGACCGGTCCGCACCGGGCCTGCGGGGCCGCACCGGCCCGGGGCCCCGCGACGGGCCGGGCCTGGCCTGCGGGCCCGTCACTCGAAGTGGTGGTCCCAGACCGTCTCGACCGACGGCTTGCCGTGCAGGTCCGGCACCTCCTGGAGCCAGGCGGGCCGGCCGGCCCTGGTCCGCTCGGCCCGCCGGAGCTCGGCCTCGCGCAGCTGTTCGGGGGTGGGGAACCCGTCCGGCAGCCACTGCGCGGAGAGCACCACGCGCGCGGCCAGGTGCGTGACGTACGCGTTCCGCAGCGCGTCCACCGAGTCGAAGCCGGGCTCGTCGGCCAGCCACTCGTCCGGGACGAGCGCCAGCACCTCCTCCAGTAGCCCGGGGGTGACCAGCGGCCCGAGCTCGGCGTCGGCCTGCGCGACGTCGGGGGCGCAGCCGCCGAGGGCGTGGGCGCTGAGGTCGTACCGCTTGGCGACGGCGGAGCCGGCGGCGGACCAGCGGTGGTGGAAGACCAGCGCGGCGCCGTTGTCGATCAGCCAGAGCTTCCCGTGCCAGACCATCAGGTTGGGGTTGTGCACCGTGCGGTCGACGTTGCCGGTGAGTGCGTCCAGCCAGACCACCCGGCCGGCCTGGACCGGGTCGACCGGGATCATGCCGGGCCGGTAGTCGCGGGCGCCGGGCAGCAGGTCCATCCCGAGGTTGAGCCCTCCGCTGGCCCTGAGGATGTCCTGGATCTCGGCGTCCGGCTCGCCCTCGGCGACCGCCGGGTCGAAGTCGACCAGCCGCAGTTCCGGCACCGGCAGGCCGAGCCGCCGGGCCAGTTCGCCGACGATCACCTCGGCCACCAGGGCCTTGCGCCCCTGGGCGGCGCCGGTGAACTTGACCACGTACGTGCCCAGGTCGTCGGTCTCCACGACGCCGGGGACGGAACCGCCGGCCCGCAGCGGGTCGACGTAGCGCACTGCTGTCACCTGATCGAGCACACCGGCCACCCTAACCCGGCAGGCCCGGCGCGCGGAGGGCCACCTCGCGGGCGTCCGCGAGTGCCTGCCGGACGGCGCCCGGGATGTCGGTGACCGGGAAGAACGTCCGGCGCACCACCCGTTCGCGGTCCAGCACCAGCACCGCCCGCTTCAGCCGCAGGCCCTGGCCGACGTGGAAGGTGGGCAGTCGCAGTGCGGCCGTCAGCCGGACGTCGAGGTCGGAGAGGAGCGGGAACGGGATGGCCTCGGCCTCGGCGAACTCCCTCTGCTCGTCCGGCCGTTGGATGGAGACCCCGCGCAGTGCCAGGCCGGCCGCGCGGAACTCGGGGTACGCCTCGCGGAACAGCCGGTTCTCCAGCGTGCAGCCGACCGCGCCGGGGATGTCCCCCCAGTCGGCCGGCAGCGGCGCGGGCCGCCCGGTGGCGGGGTAGCAGAACAGCACGGTGGCGCCGGCCGCCGGGTCGACCGGGTCCAGCTCGCCGCCGGTGTGCGCGGGCAGGGTGAGCTCCGGCAGCCGGGTGCCGGGCAGCGCGGCGAGGCGGGCGGTCTCGGCGCTGTCGGGTGCGGCCGAGCCGGAGAGCGTGCCGTCGCCGAGCAGCCAGCGGTCGGCCCAGTCCTGCATCGCCACCAGCACCGGCAGCAGCCCGCGTCCGGACTCGGTGAGCCGGTACTCGTACCGGACCGGCCCGCTCTGGTAGGGCACCCGTTCCAGGACGCCGGCCTCGGTGAGGTGGCCGAGCCGTTCGGTGAGGACCTTCCGGGAGATGCCCAGCTCGTGCTGGAGTTCGCGGGCGAGGCGCACATCTCGCAGAACACCGTCTTCCTCGCCGTCTCGCTGCTCTGCGGCATCACCTTCCCCAACAGCTACCTGCCGGCGCCCGCCCAGTGGCTGGCCGAACTGCTGCCCGTCACCCCGGCCATGGACGTCCTGCGCGACGCGCTCGGCCAGGGGCGGCCGTTCAGCGACCTGCTCCCGCGGCTCGTCACCTGCCTCGCCCTCAGCGCCGGCTGCCTGCTGCTCGGCCTGCGGCTGCTGCCCGCCGCCGAACGCCGCGCCGTCGAACGGGGCTTCTGATCCCTGAACTGGACGACCCACCGCGGGACCGCACCGCACCGCCGGCCGCGCCCGACTGCCGACCGCACCGCCGACCGCACCCGCACCCCGCCGCCGACTTCGAGGAGCCGCTGACGTGATCCGCACCCGCGCCCTGCGCAAGACCTTCCGCACCCGGGACAAGGGCCTGTTCGGCCCGCGCACCGTGAAGACCGCCGTGGACGGCCTCGACCTGGAGATCCCGCCCGGCCGGGTCACCGGCCTGCTCGGCCTGAACGGCGCCGGCAAGACCTCCACCATCAAGATCCTCGCCACCCTGCTCCGGCCCACCTCCGGCACCGTCACCCTGGACGGCCTGGACGTGGTCGGGTACGCCCGTGAGGCCCGGCGCCGGATCAATCTGATCGCCGGCGGCGAGCGGATGGTCTACGCCAAGCTCACCGGCGCCGAGAACCTCCGCTACTTCGGCCACCTCTACGACGTCCCCAACCCCGTGCTGCGCCCCCGGATCGGTGAGCTGCTGGAGCTGGTCGGCCTCACCGGCGCCGCCGACACCCCGGTCGAGCGGTACTCGCGCGGCATGACGCAGCGGCTCTCGATCGCCCGCGACCTGCGCCGGATGGTCGCCGCCCTCGCCGCCGAGGGCCGGGGCGTGCTGCTCACCTCGCACTACCTGACCGAGGTCGAGGAGCTCTGCGAGCACGTCTACGTGATCTCCGGCGGCCGCCACCTCGCGGCCGGCAGCCCGGCGGAGCTCAAGGCGGCGACCGGCAGTCACCGCAGCGTCCGGGTCACCGTCACCAACCCCTCGCCCGCGCTGGAGTCCGCGGTCGCCGGCTTCACGGCCGGCCTGGGCGTCCGCGCGCAGCTGGAGACCACGGGGGAGGGCGCCCTGCTGGTCACCGTCCGCCACCCGGAGGACGTGGCCGGGCCGCTGGCCGGGGCGATCGTCGCCGCCGGAGGGGCGATCGGCGGCCTGGAGGTCACCGAGGCCAGCCTGGAGGACGCCGTCCTCGCGCTCACCGGGGCGGCGCCGGCCCCCGCGCACCCCCGGTCAGCGGTGGCCGCGTGACCCGCCTGCCGTCCACCGAGGCGCAGCTGCTCGGCCTGGCCGACCGGAGCCTGCGGCCGCCCCACGCCGCCGGCCGCACCCTTCCGCCGCCGCGCCCCGGCGCCACCCGCCGCCCCCGGCCGCGGCCCGGGAGCCGGGACGGGGGCCGCGCCCTGCGGCACGCCGGCAAGGTGTTCGCCGCCGAGGCGCTGAAGCAGCACCGCACGATGTTCGGCCAGCCGCTCGTGGTCGCGTCGATGCTGGTCTGGCCGCTGCTCCAGCTCGCCGCCACCTACTACACGCTGCACCCGATCGCGGCCGGGTCGGCCGCCGCCGCCCGGTGGCCGCTCGCCGCCGACCCGGGCCGGCTGCTCGGCTTCCTCGCCACCGGTGCGCTGGCCTGGGCGTTCTTCTTCTCGCTCGTCCAGTCCGCCTGGAACTTCGCCTACGAGCGCACCACCGGCACCCTGGAGCTGCTCTTCCTCTCGCCCGCCGACCGGCTGGTCCTGATGCTGGCCAACGGCGCCGGCGCGCTGGTGCAGAACGCCTGGCTGCTGACCTGCTTCCTGGGTGCCGCCGCGTTCGGCTTCGGCGCGCTGGACGTCGCCGGGCCGTGGATGTACCCGGTGGTGCTGCTGGCCCTGCTGCTGCCCGCGGTGGCCTGGGGCGCGCTGCTCAACAGCCTGATGGTGTTCTCCCGGGACTCCGCGTTCGTCTACACCGTGCTGGACGACCCGATGTGGTTCGTCGCCGGCGTCCGGCTGCCCGCCTTCGCCCTGCCCGGCGTGCTGCGGGTGCTCGGTGCGGCGCTGCCGCTGACCGGCAGCCTGGCCGTGGTCCGCGGCGCCCTGTTGGAGGGCGAGGGGCTCGGCGAGCTGGCGCCGGGCCTGGCCTGGCTGGCGGCGCTCTGCGCGCTGCTGACGGCGGGCGCGGTGCTGGCCCTGCGCCTCGGCGAGGCGCGCGCCCAGCGCACCGGAGGCCTCCGGCTGGCCTAGTACTGCAACGCATCTGGCGTGACCGACGGCCCTGTCCTCGTGGCTGTGGCTGCGGCCGCGGTTCTCGGCCCGCGACCACCGTTCGCGGCTGATCACCTGAATGCCGGGGCGCATCTGCTCAACGCGGCAGGGCGGGCTAACGCGCCTCCTTCGTCTCCGCGAGTCATCGACTGCGGAAAGTAGCGGCCGGACTACCGTGGGGTCACTAGGTGTGATCTTGGGCCGCTCCGCGTCACTCCCGGTCTTGGGGCGGGCCACCACGGCCGAAAAGGGTGTGCCCATGCAGTTCGCTTCCAGTCGTTCCCGCCTCAGCAGGGCCCTTGTGGCGATGTGCGGGACGTCCGCGCTGCTCGCCTCGTCTGCCATGGTCGGCTCCAGTGCCGCCGCCGAGGCGCTCTCTCCCGGGAGCAGCCCCTCCGGCGGAGGCGAGGTCATCACCGTGACGACCGCCAAGGTCGGCGCGCCCGGGAATCCCGCGGTGGGTGTCGTCCCGTTCACGGACGCCGTCTACCAGTCGTGCGCCGACGCCCCCAAGACCTCCGGCGACTGTCTGATGGTCGGCGGCGTCGGCTACCCCTACGAGATCGGGCAGCTCGAGGTCACCGTCGAACAGTGGGTGGCGTTCCTGAACACGGTCGATCCGAGAGGCCGCGATTCCCGTGGTCTCTACGACGAGACCGAGAGCTCGTCGGCGTGGCCGAAGTACGGCCAGATCAACTTCTCCCCCGCGGCCCCCCGCGGCCGCCACTACTCGGTGGCGTATGCGGAATGGGCGGACAAGCCGTACGGATTCGCGAACTTCCTGAGGGCGGCGCGCTTCGCCAACTCGCTCTACAACGGTCGGCTGATCTCCAAGAAGGCCGGCAGCGACGGCAGCTTCGGCTACGTCAGCTACCAGGTCGAACTGTCGGCGCGAACCGAGAGCGGGATGTACGACCTCGGTCGCCCGGAGGCGACCCGATCCCGTGATTCCGGCTTCGTCGTACCGAGCCAGGACGAGTGGATCAAGGCGGCCTACTACGACCCGAGCGGCGGCGGCACCTACTCCTACTGGAAGTACCCGACCAACGCAGGAGTCTTCGGCGACGGTGACGCGACCGCCCCTCACCCCACCGTCCTCAACCCCACCACCGGCGACGTCACCAACGTGACGAACCAACCACTGGCCTCGTACCACGCCCCCGGCCAGCCCGCACCGAGCTGGTGCCCGGGCCAGGTGCCGTCCGAGACATGTTCCACCGTCAACCCGATCGGGCTGGACCCCCTGGCCTACGCCGCCCTCTACCAGGGCAGCCTCAGCACGGTCGGCCGGACGAGGAGCACCTCGCCGTGGGGCACTCTGGACCAGGGTGGCAACGCGGTCGAATGGACCGACACGATCACAGCGCCCCCGTCCGGACGGAACTCCGTGCGGGTCTGGCGGCGGTTGCACGGCGGCATCTCCAATGCGTCGGCCTACCAGATGTGGCCCTCGGCGGTCGGACTGCAACCGCAGGACAACGTGTTCTACAACCACACCTACCCGTGGCTGGGCATCCGGATCGGCGTGATCGGCGACCTGAAGGTCGGCTGGCCTCGGTGAGAACACCGGTGCCGCCGTCCTGGCGCTGGGCCCGCAGGGCCGGCTCGCCGGGTGGGCCGCCCTCCGTTGTTCCATCGGATCACGGTGAGCACCGGTTCGAGCGGGCCGGCTCGGCCGGGTGATGTCTGACCGGCCGTCGCCGTCGCGTCCTCGGCCGGCAGACCGCCGCCCTGGCCACGGCCCTGGGCTCCGATCGGGGACAGCGGTCCGAGGCCGGAGGGCAGGCGGGTCGACGCCGGCACAGTGACCGTCACCGGCTCGTCCATCCGCAGCAACGCCGCCGCCGCCACATGCGGCGGCGTCCGGAACGGCGGCATTCTCATCCTCGACAACGCCTCGGTCATGCTCACTGCACCGAGAGCCCGGTCATCGCGACCGGCCGCACCGCACAGCCCCCTCGGCAGACCGCCTTCACCGGCCGGCCCGGCCCGAGCCCCTCCGCGTGGGACGGCCGGTGAACGGCGGTCTGCGCCACGGCGGAGCCGGTCCCGGTCGACGTGCGGACGGCTCCGTCGACCTGTTCCTGCAGGGCCTGCCGAGCGCATGAGGACGGCGGCGTTCGGGGCGGGGCAATCCGGCGGCCAGGATCCCGACACGCTGAACTGGCATCACTCGTACAGAAACCAGCGTCCAATATGGCGTATTTGATACGTTTTGAGCCATGTTGAGGATCGTGGACGTGACGGCACGACTCGCCGCTAAACGCTCAGGTATCGCCCGGCTGGGCGCTGACCGGCCGGTGGGCAGCAGTCAGGGGCCGGCCGGTGCGCCGGTATGGCGTCCCGGCGTACTCCAGGCCCCGGGTGCCGGCCGTCCGGTCGCGAGCGGACATATCCGCACCCGCAGGCGGCGCCGCCTGCCACACGCGGTCTGTGTCATGCTCCTTGCCCTCACGTCCACGCTGACCTTGGTCGTCATCGGCCCGTCCG
This sequence comes from Streptomyces sp. CB01881, assembly GCF_002953255.1. Classification (GTDB taxonomy): domain Bacteria; phylum Actinomycetota; class Actinomycetes; order Streptomycetales; family Streptomycetaceae; genus Kitasatospora. Next base: position 4,774,414 of record NZ_CP026498.1, on the reverse strand, counting down.
GCACCGCCCGGGCCGCGACGGCGTGTACGGCGAGTCTGTGCGTCCTCAACCCGAGCGCCGCGGACGCCCTGTACGTCCACCCCGGCAGCGTGCAGGTCACCGGCAGTATTCTGGTCAACTCGACGAACAGTCAGGCCGCGCTCGTCAGCGGCAGCACCTCGGTCACCGCGACCGGGGGCACTATCGGCGGCCCGGCTGCACCGGCCGGCTTCGCCACGTCGGCCGGCGGCTCGTACAGCCCGGCCCCGACCAACCAGCCCGCCGTCACCGACCCGTACGCCGCCCTGGCCCAGTGCCCGGCCGCGGCGGCCTGTCCCACGACACCGAGCCTGCCGTATCCCGTCGTCAACCATGTCACCGGGAACCAGACGATCAGCCCCGGGGTGTACACCAGCATCTCGTCCCTGGCCGGCACGCTCACGCTCAATCCCGGCACGTATGTCGTCACCACCGGCCTGACGATCTCCGGCGGGAAGCTGGTCGGCACCGGGGTGACGATCTACCTCGCCTGCCTGACCTACCCGGTGGCGTGCGCGGTGCCCACCAGCGGGGCGTCCTTCACCGACCAGACCGGAGGCAAGTCCACCCTCAGCGCACCGGCCACGGGGGCCTTCGCCGGTCTGACGGTCATCGCCGACCGCAACAACACCGCGGCCGTCACGGTCTCCGGAAACGGCACGTGGATCACCGGCGGCGGCGCGGTCTACCTCGCCTCGGGGAAGCTGGCGGCCACATCCGGAGGCAAGGCCAGCTTCACCCGCGCGGTCGTGGACACCGTCGAGACCAGTGGCAGCAACAGCTCCCAGCTCGCCATCATTCCGACCACGGGCACGTTGTCGATCAGCGTGCCGTCCGCAGCGTCCCTCGGCAGCGCGGCGCCCGGTGGCACCGTCAGCGCGGCCCTCGGCTCGGTGACCGTCGCGGACCAGCGAGGACTGGCCACCACCACGTGGACGGCGACGGTGTCGGCCACGAACTTCCACACCGGCGGCGCCACGTCCGCCGAGACGATCACCACCTCGAACGTCTCCTACTGGTCCGGGCCCGCGACGAACACGAACGGCACCGTGACGGTCACGCCGGGCCAGGCCGATGCCTCGGCCAAACAGACGCTCGGCAGTTCGAGAACCGCCTTCGGCTGCACCGGCAACGGGAGCAACTCCACGAGTTGGAGCCCCACGGCGGTGATCACGATCCCCGCCGCCGCGGTGGCCGGCACCTACACGGGGACCGTGACCCACTCCGTCGCCTGATGGCGCCCCCGCCGACGAACGCGCATACCGGCGCGGGCCGGGTTCAGCCCGCCGGTCTGCGGCGCACCACCCCGTAGCCGCAGGCGACCAGCAGGACGACGGCTGACACGCCCACGGTGATGCCCGGCATCATCGAAGCGGAGTCCGCCGCGTCCGGAGTGACCGACGCGCCGGCCTGGGAGCCGCTGGGGAAGGTCACGGTGGCCGTGACGGTGTGTTGGACCAGACCGCTGGCCAGTGTGAGGCGGACCTTCCAGGGGCCGTCGGGAAGCTTCCTGTCCAGGAGGACGGTGACAGGCTCGGTGTCGCCAACGCCCAGTGTGGTGCCGAGGTCCGCCGTGAAGGGACCGGCGCTGAGCGATCCCGGCCCGTCGGTCATCGACATGGATCCGGTCAGGTCGAGGGCGCGCTTGCCGGTGTTGTGGACCTTGGCCACCACCTTCGGGACGCCGTCGGGCGCGCGCGCGGGAGTCAGTCCCTCGATCTGGAAGTCGGACGGCGGCTCGCCTCCGGGACCGACATCGAGGTAGATCCGGACTCCCACGCGGTTGACCAGGCGGACGTTCCCAGCCGGGCCGGCACGGCCCGCGACCTGCGCCCAGAAAACCGCGTACCGCTCGCCGGCGGACGCCTTCGACGGCACCCGGACGCTGACCCGGACCGTGACCGTGCTGTGCGCCGGGACGTCGCGCACGGCGGACGGCGGTGCGGACGGCCGGGCGGTCCCTGCCGTCTCCGGTGTGCCGCAGTCCGTCGCCCCGGCGGCCACGTCCGACTCCGAGGTGCAGTCGTCCACCGAGACCCAGGTCGTGAGCTCGTTCGGAGTGCGGTCGGCCTCGGCGGCGAAGGTGCCTCCGTCGATCGAGGCCGCGCCCGCGTAGAGGTCGACGCGCTGGTCGACATCGGAGGTGTTCGTCACCTGCACCCGGCGGTGGATGACGCTGCCGGGCGCGAGGTGGTCCACGATGTACAAGTGTGCGCGCGGGTCGGGTTCACGGTCCCGGGGCGCGTCGAGCAGTTTGAGGCCGATGCTGTTCTCGGCGGCGGAAGGCGGCGTATCGCCCCGTGCGCCGGCCGCAGCGGCGCTCGGGCCGTAGGCCAATGCGAGCACCGCTGCGGCCGTGCACAGCAGGCGGGCCGGGCTAGAGGATCGAATGTGTCACCGTTCCGGTGTAGACGCCGTTCACCGCGCTGGCCGGGACCGCGACGATGAGGGTGGGGTTCCAGGTCGCGGAGTTGTTGCCGGTGCCCCCGGCGAGGCCGTAGGCGGTGTGGCTGCTGTCGAGGGTCTGGGCCTGGCCCGCCGTGGCCTGACCGGGCGTGAAGACGCCCAGGCCGGAGGTGGCGCTCGCGGTTCCCGACCAGTAGGAGACCGCAGTGGCCGGGATCGTCTCCGCGGGTGAGCCCCCGCCGGTCGTGAAGCTGCTGGAGATCGCGGACGCGGTCCAGGAGGCCGTGAGCAGGGCTCGGGTGTCGGTGGCAGTGACATTGCCCAGTTGTCCGCTGACGGAGCTTCCGGGCAGCCCGCTCCCCAAGCCCGCCGAGCCGGGGACGGAGATCGCCAAAGAACCACCCGAGACAGAGAACGTGACCGTCGTGTCTCCGGGCGCGGCGCTGGCTATTCCAGCGACGGCGACAACTATCGCGGCTCCGGCGGCCACGGAATATCGGATACGCATGGGCTCTCCTTCGTCGTCCAGGCCTGGAACGGCAGCGATACGAGTGCCGCCCCAGTAGCGACTCATATGATTATCCGCACACGCACGACGGCCAAACGTCGTTCCCTCGTTCGGTCGAACGCGGCCACGAGAGGGCCTCGTTCGGATGGGACCGGGAAGCGAACGCATCATCGACCGTCAGAAGGGCTTGCGAAATACAGTCATACGAGAGGCGATCTACCGGAGTCCCGAAGGAAGTCCGAGGAGATTTCACTCCAATCACTGTTTTTGACGTCGACTCAGTGGGGATTGTACGTGTGCAGCGCTCCCGCGAAAGCGATATCGGCCTGAGCCGCGTGTTGCGGTATCGGGCGGCTGCGCCGCCTCTCCCTACAAGCCCGTCGCCGGTGATGCGTGTCATGCCGGCGCTCCGGCTCCGCGGTGTCCTTCGGAAAGGTGTCCCATGTCCCACCGTCCCGGCCGCCTCAGGCGGCTCTATCGTGCGCTCGCCGTCCTGGCCTTGACGGCCGCTGTCGGCGCGCCCGGCAGCGTCGCCTTCGGTGACTCCCCGCAGAATCCCAGACCCGTGCACCCGTGGGTGAAGTCCTGCCTCCGGCACCGGGGGCCGGCGGGGCTCGTGAGCTGCCTCGGGAAGCACGACCGACCGAGGGCGTCACAGCCCCGACTGACCTCTACCGTCGCCGAATTGGCGACCCCCACCGGCGATTCGGCCCCGGTCGGCATCACCGCGGGGCCGGACGACGCCCTGTGGTTCACCGAGAACGCCGCAAACAAGGTGGGGCGCGTCACCACGACCGGCACGTTCACCGAGTACTCGGTGCCCACCGCCGGCGCAGGGCCGGCCGAGATCGTCGCCGGGCCGGACGGCGCCCTGTGGTTCACCGAGACGAACACCGACAACATCGGCCGGATCACCACCGGCGGTACCTTCACCGAGTACGCGCTCCCGACCTCGGGCGCCTACCCGTGGGGCATCACCGTCGGGCCGGACGGCGCCCTGTGGTTCGCGGAGCCGGGCGCCAACAACATCGGCCGGATCACCACCGGCGGCACGGTCACCGAGTACGCGGTCCCGACCTCGGGTGCCTACCCGCTGAGCATCACCGCCGGGTCGGACGGCGCCCTGTGGTTCACCGAAGTGCTGACCGGGGGCATCGGCCGGATCACCACCGGCGGCACGGTCACCGAGTACGCGGTTCCCGCACTGGACTCGCTGCCCATCGGCATCACCTCAGGGCCGGACGACGCCCTGTGGTTCACCGACGCGGGAGCAGCGCAGATCGGAAAGGTCACCACCGCGGGCGTGTTCACCGGCTATGACCTCACCGATGTCCTCTTCCCGTTCCCGTGGGGCATCACCACCGGGCCGGACGGCGCCCTGTGGTTCACCGAGAACGTCGGCAACGACATCGGGCGGATCACGACGACGGGGACGATCTCCGAGGTGTCGATCCCGACCTCCGGCGCGAGCCCGTTGGAGATCGCCACCGGCTCCGACGGCAACCTCTGGTTCACCGAGAACACCGTGAGCCAGATCGGAACGGTAACCCCCTGACAGTGCCGGCGGGGTGAACAGCCACCCGGCCGGTCCCCGCTCCGCCAGACCCCGGCGGAGCGGGGACCGGCCGGGTGGCCTGTCCGCGTGGATCAGCCCCGTGACGAGGTCAGGGCAGGGCGACGAAGGGGGCGAGGGACGTCCGGGCGACCGGGGTGCCGAGCCGGTAGGAGACGTTGGTCGCGTACACGGGCCGTCCCCGGTGATGGCGGTGGCGACCAGCCGGCGCCTCCCGTCGATCTGGGCGAAGTCCAGCCCGCCGGAGTCCCCGTAGCACGCGCCGCCTTTGCCCTGCGGCGCGGTCATCGCCAGGCGCACCCACGGAGTGTCGAACGCGTCGAAGGTCACCGGGGCCTTCACCCGGGTGGGTCAGCCGGCCGGGGCCGCGCCGGGCCTCCTGGGTGCCGAAGCCGGCCACCGCGAACGATGTGGCGTTCAGTTGCTGCGGGCCGAGCGCGTCGAGCTTTCCGGCCGTGGGCAGGGCGGCCGGCGCCCACCCTGGTGCTTTCGGTGGGCCGAGCGCGCATCATGGCGCCCGACAAGCATCCGCATCCCGTCGTGCTGGCGCCGGACCTGCGGATCACCACCGTATGGGTGGGCGACAGCGTCGTGCGCGCGTTCACCGGGGACCTGCACCTGGACAACGAGCACCACGTGCGACGTGCCCTCGAGAGGCCCTCGGCCGGGGACCGGCCGTGACCGCCGTCCACCTCTCCGGCGTCCGGCTGTTCATCTCCAGCGGTTTGAAAGCTCACACCGGGCAACATCAACGACGCCACCGCGTTCGGCCGGGTCCTCGACGGGATCCGTGTCCCGCGCGCCGGCACGGGCCGCCCGCGCACGACACCGGAGCGCGTGCTGGGCGACAAGGCCTACTCGAGCCGTGCGATCCGCCACCTGCTGCGGCGCCGGGGCATCGCCGTCACGATCCCCGAGCGCCGCGACCAGGTGGACAACCGCCGACGGCGCGGAGCCCTCGGCGGCCGGCCGCACACCTTCGACCGGATCCTCTACCGCGACCGCAACGTGGTCGAACGATGCTTCGCCCGCCTCAAGCAGTTCCGTGCGATCGCCACGCGCTACGACAAGCTCGCCGACCGCTACCGCGCCGGAGTCGTCCTGGCCTCACTGATCCTCTGGCTCCGCGAACCGGCCAGATGATCATTTGTCAGACACGCCTTAGGGCCTGCCCTGCCGGCCCTTGCAGGGCCCGCGGCGTTGTCGTCGGTCGCCGAGGCTCAGCATCTCCTCCCTCCTCCGCCCTGCGGTGCACGCACCCTGACGCCGCGGCCTGATCCGACAAGATCGGCCGGGCGGGCCCTGAAGCCCCTGCTGTGGTTGGCTTGCCGGTGAAACCGCAGTCCGAGGAAGAAGGAGAGCAGGACCATGGGACAGGTGCAGGCCACCACCGAGCACGTCTACGACGCCACCCCCGAGCGGGTGTACGAGGCGCTGGCCGACTATCAGGTGACCCGCCCCAAGCTGCTGCCGGCGCAGTACAGCGAGTACGAGGTCCGGGTCGGCGGCACCGGTGCGGGTACCCAGGTGCACTGGAAGCTCCAGGCCACCGAGAAGCGGATCCGGGACTGCCTGTTCACCGTCTCGGCGCCGACGCCGGACCAGCTGGTGGAGAAGGACGCCAACTCCAGCATGGTGATCACCTGGACGGTCTCCGCGGTCGGCGAGGGCCGGTCCAAGGTCACCGTCTCGGCGACCTGGCAGGGCGCAGGCGGCATCGGCGGCTTCTTCGAGCGGACCTTCGCCCCGAAGGGCCTGAACCGGATCCACGACCAGGTGCTGGCTGCCCTGGCCGCCACGGTCCGCTGACCCTGCCGCCCAACCCGGGCATTTCTTCGAGGAGTTCGTCCACCCGTACGACCGCCAATCCGTACGGGTGGACGGCCGCCACCTGCGGGTGACGGCAGGCCCCCGGCGGGGCGGAGTCACCCTAGGCTCGCCGCCGTGCATATGACGATCCTTCACATTTCACAGCCCGTCGACGGCGGAGTCGCCCGCGTCGTCGTCGACCTGGTCCGCGGCCAGCGCGAGGCCGGCCATCGGGTGCTGGTCGCCTGCCCGCGCGGCGGCCGGCTGGCCGGGGAGGCTGCCGCGGTCGGCGCGCTGGTGCACGACTGGCCCGCCCGCCGGTCGCCCGGCCCGGCCACCGCCGCCGAGGCGTGGCGGCTGCGACGGATCGTCCGGGCCGCCGCGCCCGACATGGTCCATCTGCACAGCGCCAAGGCCGGCCTGGCGGGCCGGCTGGCCATCCGGGGCGCAGTGTCGACCGTCTTCCAGCCGCATGCCTGGTCGTTCGCCGCGGTCGACGGCGCGTCGGCCGCCGCCGCCCTGCGCTGGGAGCGGTACGCGACCCGCTGGGCGCACCGGCTGCTCTGCGTCAGCGTCCAGGAGCGGGCCGACGGCGTCGCGGCCGGCCTGCACGCCGACTGGGCGGTGGTGCCCAACGGTGTCGACGTCCGCCACTACGCGCCGGCCGAGCGGCGGGCGGCCCGGATCGCGCTCGGGCTGGACCTGGACGCCCCGCTGGCGGTCTGCGTGGGCCGGCTGTGCCGGCAGAAGGGCCAGGACGTGCTGCTCGCCGCCTGGCCCGAGGTGCTGCGTCGGGTGCCGCAGGCCCGGCTTGCGCTGGTCGGCGGCGGTCCGGACGGGGCCGGCCTGGCCGACATCGTGCGGGAGTCCGCCGAGCCGTCCCGGGTCCGGCTGGCCGGGGACGTCCCGGATCCGCGGCCGTGGTTGGCGGCGGCCGACCTGGTGGTGCTGCCGTCGCGCTGGGAGGGGATGGCGCTGGCCCCGCTGGAGGCGATGGCGGCCGGCCGCCCGGTGCTTTTGACCGATGTGTCCGGGGCCCGGGAATGCCTCCCGCCGGCCGAGCGGAAGCAGGCCGTGGTGCCGTCCGAGGATGCCGATGCGCTCGCCGCCCGAATGGCCGAAGCGCTGTCCGATCCGATCGAGTGCGAGCGGCGCGGCGCACGCCTGCGCGACCATGCCGCGGCCCGCCATGACGTGCGATCGGTGGTCGAACAGGTGGACGCGCTCTACCGGGACCTACTGGGGGCCGGGCCGGCGGCGGGACGGCGTCGGGCCCGTGTCCCGCAGCGGATCTGATCGTTTCACATGCCGTGAATGCCGGTCGCTCTGGCGCTGCCGTATTCGCACCCTCAACCGGTTGCGGGCGAGGCGTGGAGTCAGAATTACCTATTAATGGGCGGCTGGAATGAGATGGCAAGTCAACTTCCGGCATTCGAGCCCGCGTTCGGTGATGTCTGATTTTGCCTGCATCATTTCGATTTCGCGCCGGAAATTCGCGAGAAAGCCGCCAGCGGCAGCAGGAGCTGTCAGGACCGCGCCCACCGGGCCGGGACGGCCGGTCTGGGCCGACCGGCGCCGGGAGGCCGTCACTCCGGATACACAGCAGGGGAGTTCGTGCGCTGATGACCATTGACCACAACAGCGTGCCACGGCCCGGCCGGCCCCCCTCCGGCGGGCACCGGCTCCCCTCCGGCGGGCACCGGCCCGCCACCGGCCTGCTCGACCGCCCGGCCCGGTCCGCCCAGACCCGCAGCGCCCCGCCGGTCCGCCGCCACCGCCGGCCGGTCCGCTCAAGGCTCGCCCTGCCCGCCGCCCTGGCCGCGGTCGACGCCTTCGCGCTGTGCAACGCCACCGGGATCGCCAACCGCGCGCTCGACCCGGCGGTCCGGGTCGAGCCGCTGCTCGGCGTGGCCGCCCTGCTGCCGCTGCTGCTCGTGCTCAACCTGGCCGCCGGCCTCTACCGCACCCGGCTCACCCTCTCCGTCCTCGACGAACTCCCCGCGCTGACCGTCCGGGCCGTGGTCGCCACCGCCTTCGCCGTCACCCTCGCCGGCTGCCTCGGCGGACGCTGGCCCGACTGCGGACCCGCCACCCCGGCCCGGCTCACCGCCCTGCTCGGCGCCCAGCTGCTGCTCGCCGTCTGCGGCCGCGCCCTGCTCTACCACCTGGTCCGCCGGATCCGCCGCAGCCACCCCAGCCCCGTCCTGGTCCTCGGCGCCGGCCGGCTCGGCCGCCGTGTCGCCGCCGCACTCAGCGAGCGCGGCGAGTACGGGATGCGCCCCGTCGGCTTCCTCGACCCCGACCCGCCGCTGCTGGCCGGCGACACCGACCTGCCGGTGCTCGGCGGCCGCGAGGTGCTGGAGCGCGAGATCCGCCGCCACCGCGTCCACCACGTCGTCGCCACGGCCGGCGCCGCTGACGAGGCCGAGACCGCCGCCGCCCTGCGCGACGCGGCCCGGCTCGGCTGCCAGGTCTGGCTGGTGCCCGCCCTGCGCGAGTACGGCTCGCTGGAGACCGGCCGCCACACCGGCGGCGACCACCTCTGGGGCTTCCCCTGCCTGCGGGTCGGCCGCCCGGCGATGCGTCGCCCCGGCTGGGCCGCCAAGCGCGCCCTGGACGTCACCGCAGCCGGCCTCGGCCTGCTCGCCCTCGCCCCCGTGCTCGTGCTGTGCGCACTCGCCGTCCGCTTCGACACCGGCCCCGGCGTGCTCTTCCGCCAGCAGCGCACCGGGCTGGACGGCCGGGTCTTCACCGTCCTCAAGTTCCGCACCCTGCGTCCCAGCAACGAGCACGAGTCGGCGACCCGCTGGAACATCTCCCAGGACCACCGGATGGGCGCCGTCGGCAAGTTGATGCGCCGCAGCTCCCTCGACGAGCTGCCGCAGCTGTGGAACGTCCTGCGCGGCGACATGAGCCTCGTCGGCCCGCGCCCCGAGCGCCCCTACTTCGTCATGCGGTTCAGCCGGGCCTACCCCGAGTACGCGGACCGCCACCGCGTCCCGGTCGGCCTCACCGGCCTCGCCCAGGTCAACGGCCTGCGCGGGGACACCTCGATCGAGGACCGGGCCCGCTTCGACAACCGCTACATCGAGAGCTGGAGCCTCTGGCAGGACGTCAAGGTCCTGTGCCGCACGGCGGCCCTGATGCTCCACCCGGACGGGAGCTGACCCGCGTGGCCCTCACCCTCACCGCCGTCCCCGAACCCGCCCGGGCCTTACGCCGGGCCGGGACGGCCCTCCTGGAACGGCCCAGCCTCCTCGCCGCCGCCACCGTTCTGCTGGTCTGCGTCCCCACCGGCGAGAAGGACGTCACCGCCGCCGTCCACATCACCGCCGCCGACCTCGCCTCGCTCGCCCTGGTCGCCCTCACCGCCGCCGACCTGCTGCGCGGCCGCACCCCCGCGATCGGCCGGACCGCCGCCGTCCGCTTCGGCGCGATCGTGGTCGCCGCCGCCGTCGCCACCATCGGCTCGATCGACCCGGCCACCAGCCTCACCGGCTTCGTCCGGCTCGCCCAGGTCTTCGTCCTGCTGCCCGTCGCCGTCCTCTGCGCCCTGCGCGACCGCACCGACCAGCGGCTGGTCCTCGGCTCCTTCGTCGCCGCGGCGCTGATCCAGGGCGTGGTCGGCGCCCACCAGTACCTCACCCGGACCGGCGCCTCCTACACCGGCCGGCCGATCCGGGCCGTCGGCACCTTCGGCGCGCTCGACATCATGGCGATGTCCACCGTCGTCAGCTACGGCCTCCTCGCCGCCCTCGCCCTCGCCCTCGGCGAACGGCACCCCGGCGGCGGCCGCCGGCTGCGCCGCGCCATGTACGCGGCCGCCGCCTTCCTCGCCTTCCCGCTCGCCGTCTCCTTCAGCCGCGGCAGCTGGATCGCCACCGGGGCCGCCGCTACCGTCCTGCTGCTGCGCGCCGACGCCCGGCTCGCCGTCCGCAGCGCCGTCCTCGCCCTGGCCGCCGGCGTGGTGCTGATCGGCGGCCTCGGCCTCGGCGGCTCGGGCGTCACCGCCCGCCTCACGTCGATCGGCTCCGTGTCGGCCGCCCCCGACCAGTCCGTCTCCGACCGCTACGACCTCTGGTCCACCGCCGGACGCATTTGGCAGGACCACCCGGTCGGCGGCGCCGGGCCCAAGGCCTTCCAGCAACTGCGCGACAGCCACGCCCCGCTGCGGCTCTCCTCCGGCAGCGACGCCGCCGACGCCACCATCGGCTTCCAGCGCGAACCGCTGCTCTCCCCGCACAACATGTACTTCCTGGTCCTCAGCGAACAGGGCCTGATCGGCATCGTCGCCTACCTCGCCCTCTTCCTCGGCCTGCTCCTCGGCTGCCTCCGCCGCGCCACCGGCCCCGGCCTGGCGGCACTGGCCCTGCTGGTCTGGGTGCTGGTCGACTTCCTCTACGCGGACATCGGCGGCACCACCACCGTGCTGACCTCCGTCGTCCTCGGCCTCGCCGCCCGTGCCGCGCGCGCAGCCGGCCCGGAGGCCACCCGATGACCACCGACCGGCCGGCCGCGCTCACCCCCACCCTCCCGGCCCCCCGGCCCGTACCCGCGGCCGAGACCCACACCGCCCCCCGGCGCGGTTTCCTCGCCAAGGCCTTCGGCGTCACCGCCGTGCTCAGCGCCGCCGGCTCCGGCCTCGGCCTGCTCCGCGACCTGCTGCTGGCCCGCTACTTCGGCGCCAACCAGGGCACCGACGCCTTCCTGGTCGCCTGGACCGTGCCGGAGACCGCCGCACCGCTGCTGATCGAGGACGCCATGTCCTTCCTCATGGTGCCCGCCTTCGCCCTCGCCCTGGTGTTGCGCGAGGAGCGCCCCGACGGCCCCGACCCGGTCCGCCAACTGGTCCGCGCCACCCTGCCCTGGCTGCTGCTCGCCCTGAGCGCGCTCTCCCTCGGCACGGCACTCGGCGCCGACCGGCTGGTCGACCTGCTCGCCCCCGGCCTGGCCGACCCCGGCCTCGCCGTCACCTGCACCCGGATCACCGCGTTCACCGTGCTGCCCTTCGGCGTGGCCGGCTACCTCGCCGCCGCGCTGAGGGCCCATCACCGCTTCACCGCCCCGGCGGGCATCTACGTCGCGTACAACCTCGGCATCCTCGGCGTGCTGCTCAGCTGCCACGCGCTCTGGGGCGTGCGCTCCGCCGCGATCGGCGTCGCGCTCGGCAGCCTGCTGATGGCGGGCCTGCTGGTCGCCCCGTTCCTGCGCCAGCTGCGCTCCGGCCGTCCCGCCACGGGCCGCCGCTCGCGCCACGCGCTGGTGCTGATCCCGTTCGCCCTGCTGCCGGTGGCCGCGTTCACCCTGACCCGGCAGGCCCAGGTTTTCATCGAGCGCTTCCTCGGCTCCGGGCTGCCGCCCGGCACCATCTCGCACCTCAACTACGCCGCCAAGGTCTCCCAGCTCGCCATGACCGCGGCCATCCTGATCTGCACCGTCACCTTCCCGCTGGTCGCCCGGGCGCTCGCCGCCGGGGACCTCACCGCCGCCCGGGACCGGGTCGAGAAGGACCTCGGACAGGCCGCCGCCGTCGTCCTGCTCGGCACCGCCTTCCTGCTCGCCTGCGCGCCCCCGGTGGTCGCGCTGCTCTTCGAGCGCGGCGCCTTCGGCCCGCAGGACACCGCCGCCACCGCCGCCGTCATCCGGGTCTACAGCTTCGGCCTGCCCGCCCAGGCACTGATCGGCGTGATGATCCGCCCCTACTTCTCGCTCCGTCCGGTGGTCCGCCGGGCCGGCGACCCGGGCATCGACGACGGCGGCCGTCGGCTGCTCGACTGGTACCCGGCCGCCGCCATGGTGCTCGGCCTGGTCGTCACCGTCACCGTCGGGCTGCTCACCACCCCCCGCCTCGGCGCCCTCGGCCTGGCCGCCGGCAACGCGGCCGGCATCACCACCACGGCCGCGCTGCTGCTGCGCGGCCTGGTCCTGCGCGGCATCGCGCTGCGCCTGCGGATGGTCCTCGGCGGCCACGCCCGGCTGCTGGCCGCCGCCGTGGGCGCGGCGGCCCTCGGGACCCCCGCGGCGGCGCTCGCCACCGATCCCCTGCTCTCGACACTGCTCGGGGGCCTCACCGTGGCGCTGGCCTTCGTCGCCCTCGGCACCGGCCTCGGTGCCCGCGAGGTGCGCGGACCGGTCCTCGCCGCCGTCCGGGCCCTGTGCCCGCCACCTGTTGCCGATGAAGGGAAGCTTCCCCATGGACGTTGAACGGGGTTCCGTCCGTTCGGCCCTGTCGGGCGTTCGCCGCGCAGCCGTGCCGACGGCAGGCGGCTCACGCGCCGACGCGCCGCGCACCGGCGTCTGCCGTCCCCAGGCACAGCTTCCCGGAAGCCGCCGCCCCGCGGCCGCCCCGCCCGGCCCGCAGGGCGCCTCGCCGTGGATCCTGATGTACCACTCGGTGGCGGTCGAGGAGGAGGACCCGTACCAGCTGACCGTCAGCCCCGAGCGGTTCGCCGAGCAGATCGCCTGGCTGCACCGGCGCGGCCGCCGCGGCGTCTCGGTCCGCGAGCTGATGCGCGCCCGGGCCGCCGGTCAGGACGACCGGCTGGTCGGCCTCACCTTCGACGACGGCTACGCCGACTTCGCCCGGTACGCCGTACCGATTCTTCAGGCGTACGGCTTCACCGCCACCGCCTACGTGGTCGCCGACCTGCTCGGCCGGGCCAACGACTGGGACGTCGAGGGCCCCCGCAAGAAGCTGCTCACCGTCCAGGAGGTCACCGAACTCGCCGCCGCCGGCTGGGAGATCGGTTCGCACGGCCTCGGCCACCAGTCGCTCCCCGGCCTGCCCGCCGCCGCCCTCGCCATCCAGACCCGGGAGAGCCGCCGGGCCCTGGAGGAGGTCGTCGGCGGTCCGGTGACCGGCTTCTGCTACCCGTACGGCGCGGTGGACCTGCCCGCCACCCAGGCCGTCCGCGACGCCGGCTACGACTACGCCTGCGCCATCGCCCACTCGCCGCTGACCGGCCGCTACGCGCTGCCCCGCTGCTACGTCGGCGACCGCGACGGTGCCTGGCGGCTGCGCGCCAAGCGCGGCCGGCACCGGTTCCGCGACACCGTCACCGAGCTGCGGCGCAACCGGAGGTCCGGGCGGTGAGGGTGCTGCACATCGTCACCGGCCTCGCCTCCGGCGGCGCCGAGCGCCAGCTGCAGCTGCTGCTGCGGCACCTGCCGGCGCACCAGCACTGCGAGGTGGTCGCGCTGACCAACCCCGGTACGGTCGCCGCCGCGCTGCGCGCCGAGGGAGTCACCGTCCACCACCTCGCCATGCGCGGCAACCGGGACGTCGGCGCACTGCCCCGGCTGGTCCGGCTGATCCGCGCCGGCCGCTACGACGTGGTGCACACCCACCTCTACCGGGCCGGCCTCTACGGGCGCCTCGCCGCCCGCCTCGCCGGGGTCCGGGCGGTGGTGGCCACCGAGCACTCGCTGCACGCCGGGGTGATCGAGGGCCGGCCGGTCACCCGGGGCGTCAAGGGCCTCTACCTGGCCGCCGAACGCCTCGGCACCACCACCGTGGCGGTCTCCCGGCAGGTCGCCCAGACCCTGCACGCGTGGGGCGTCCCGCAGGCCCGGGTCGAGCTGATCCCCAACGGCATCGACACCGCCCGCCACCACCGGCCGGGCGCCGACCGGGCCGCCGTCCGGGCGCGGCTGCGCGCCGAGCTAGGTCTCCCGCCGGGCGCCTGGGTGGTGGGCGGGGTCGGCCGGCTGGTGCCGGGCAAACGCTTCCACGTCCTGCTGGAGGCGCTCGCCGAGCTGGACGGCGCGGCCCGCCTCGTCCTGGTCGGCGAGGGCCCCGAGCGCGCCGCCCTGGAGCGGCGGGCCGCCGAACTCGGCGTCCGGGACCGCCTGGTCCTCACCGGCGAGCGCGACGACGTGCCCGAACTCCTCACCGCCCTGGACGTGCTGGCCGCCCCCTCGACCGCGGAGACCTTCGGCCTCGGCGTCCTGGAGGGTCTTGCCGCGGGCCTTCCCGTCCGCCACAGCGCCTGCCCGGCGCTGGACGAACTCCCGCCCACCGCCGCCCCGCAGGCCCGCCGGATCCCCTCCTACGCCGCCGCCTACGCCGCCGCGCTGGGCGAGCTGCGCCACCTCAACGACCACAGCACCGACCCGCTGCCCCGGCCCCCGGCCGTCGGCCACTACGACATCGCTCGGGTGGCCGCCGACCTCGGCGCCCTCTACGACCGCCTGGCCCCCGCCTGAGCCGCCGGCCGCCCCCGGAACACCCCGCCGCCGGCCGGACGGCCCCCATACCCAAGGAGCACCCCATGCCCGAACCGCGCCGAAGCGCCCGCAGCCTGGCCCGCCGCTGGTGGCCGCTGGTCCTCGCGGTGCCGCTGGGCGCCGCCGGCGGCGCCGGGTACGCCGCGGTGGCCCACCCCTCGTACGCCGCCAACTCCTACGTGATCGTGGTGCCGCAGAACCCGGGGGAGAGCGCCACCGCGGTCAACTTCGCCCAGGCGTACGGCCGGCTGGCCGGCCAGCCCCAGGTGCTCGCGGTGGCCGCCGCCGAGACCGGCCACAGCCGGACCCGGCTGGAGTCCCTGGTGCACGGCACCACCTCGCCGGACGCCCCGATGATCGAGATCACCGGCACCGGCGGCCGGCCGCAGGAGGCCGTCCAGGCCGCCGACGCGGTGGCCCGCTCGCTGGTCGCCTTCGCCAACGCCAGCAGCAAGGAGACCGGCGTCAGGCTGGTCCCGCTGGCCCCCGCCGCCGAGCCGGACCGGCCGACCACCCCCTCCGCCCAGCTGGACGTCGCGGTGGGCGGCGCGGCCGGCCTGCTGATCGGCGCGCTGGTGATGACGACCCGCCGCCGCGGCGGTACCGGGTCCGGGCCGGCCGCCGGGCCCCTGCCGACCACCCCGCGCCCGCGCGGCGAGGAACCCCCGGCCCGGGACGACGCCCCGGCGGAGCGGGCGGCGGAGCCGGAGGAGCCCGGGGCCCCCGAGAAGCCCGGGAGGGGCGAGAAGGCCGGGAAGGGCGAGAAGGCCGCCGCCGGGAGCGGGCGGTGAGCACCGAGGCCGCCCGGGGGACCGGTCTGTCCGCCCGGTCCGCCGCACCGCGCTGGACCACCGAGCTGCGCGGGGAGGACGACGCCCTCGACACCCTCGCCGAGGAGTGGGACGACCTGGCCCGCCGCTGCCGGACGGCCACCTTCTTCCAGGCCGCCGCCTGGCAGCGCTCCTGGTGGCGCCAGTACGGCCGCCCGGGCGGGTTGGTGGTGCTGCTGGTCCGCCGGGACGGCCGGCTGGTCGGCGCCGGTGCGTTCCGGCGGCGCGGCGGCCCGCTCGGCGGCCTGACCGGCCTCGGCGGCGGCCTGATCGACTTCACCGACGTCCTGCTCGACGACGACTGCGCCGACCGGGCCGCCGCCGAGTTCGCCGCCGCCCTCCCGCTGACCCGCCCCTGGCACAGCCTGGAGCTGCGCGAGGTGCACCCCGGGGCGGCCGTGCAGCGGGTGTTCGAGCACTGGCGGGGCAGCCGGAGCCGGTTCGCCGACTCGCTCTGCCAGTACCTGCCGGGCGTGCCGATGGACCAGCTGCTCACCCGGCTGAAGGGCAAGACCGCCCAGCGCAACCGGGTGAAGCTGCGCAAGATCGCCGAAGCCGGGGTCGAGGTCCGCTCGACGCCGCCGGAGGAGGTGCCGGAGGCGATGGAGGGCCTGCTGCGGCTGCACTTCCTGCAGTGGCAGGAGCGCGGCGTCACCCCGGAGCACCGCACCGAGCGGTTCGCCCGCCACCTCGCCGAGTCCACCACCGGCCTGGTCGCCGGCGGCCGCGCCGCGGTCCACCGCTTCTGGCTGGACGGCGAGCTGGTCGCGGTGAACCTGCTGATGCTCTGCCCGTCCTTCAGCGGCCTCTACCTGTACGGTGCGCACCCGAAGCTGCGCGAGCGGCTGGACATCGCCGGGCTGCTGTTCAACGCGGCGCTGGAGGAGACGGTCTCGGCCGGAGTCCCGGTGATAGGCCTGCTGCGCGGCCAGGAGCCGTACAAGCAGCGCTGGCGGCCGGACCAGCTGCCGAACCAGCGGCTGCTGTTCGGCCCGCGCGGCCCGGCCCCGGCCGCCGCCGTCCGGGCCGGCCGGGTGCGGGCCCGGCAGGTCGCGGTGCACGTGCTGAACACCCGCCTGCCGAGGCTCAAGGAAGCGCTCCTGGCCCGCCGCCGGAGCTGACCGGGTGTGCGAGGTGCTCCAGCAGGAGGACGGTCCCGTAGGTGGCCCGCCCTCCGTCCTCAGCGCCGGGCGGGTACGCCGCCCGGCGCCTGACCCGGCGAAGCCGTGGGCGGGGCACCCGCCGGGGAGCCGGCCGGGGCGGACGGCGACGGGGCGGCCGATGGAGTGGCAGACGGAGCGGCCGACGCAGTGGCCGGGAGGGAGGGCGACGGAACGGCTGACGGGACGGGCGCCGGGGCGACCGGCGGCGGGATGGTCGGCGTCCCCTTGGAACCGGCCATCAGCTGCTTGAACCGGGCACTGGACCGAGGGTTCCTGTCGCACTGCCAGAACCCGTGCGGGCAGTAGTCGGTAACGGTCTGGTAGCTGGTGTCGTGGGTCCGCATCCACTCCACCATCCGCTGCACGAACTCCGGGTTGTCCCCGTTCCGGAACAGCCCCCACTCCGGGTACGAGACCGGCTTGCCGCGCTTGGCCGCGAACTCCACCTGGTCCTGGAGGCCGTACGGCTCGCGCACGTAGTCGTCGAAGGTGGCACCGGCCGGCTGGTCGTAGTTGTCCATGCCGATGATGTCGACCACGTCGTCCCCGGGGTAGCACCTGGTCCAGGGGATGGCGTCGACCCCCCGGTTCGGGGTGAAGTCGAAGCGGAACCGCTGCCCGGGCACCGAGCGCATCACCGAGACGATCCGCCGCCAGTACGTCTTCCAGGCGGCCGGGTCGGGCTTGCAGCGGTGGGTGTAGGTGACGCCGTTCATCTCCCAGCCGAGGGTGAGCACGGTGTCCGCCCCGCCGAGCGCGACCAGCCGGCGGGCCAGCTTGAGGAAGTACCGGTCGAAGTCCCCGTGGGCGCCCTGGGCCAGGAGCCTCGCCACCTCGGCGTCCGGCACGTCGGCCTCGTTTGGGACCAGCATCGGCACGCCGAGGACGAGCATCCGGGACGGGGCGGCCAGCCGCCACTGCGACCACATGCCGAGGACCACCGGGTCGCCCTCGATGTCGGCCCAGCCGTTTCCGGCCAGATAGGTGTGACCGACCTGCATGTCGGCATTGTTCAGCCACTGCGCGTACCGGCCGAGCTGGGGGATGTAGTTGTCCCAGGAACCGACGAAGGCGCCGAACGGCGGCTCGTGCTGCGGCCGCTGGACGACCGGCCGGGGAGCCGCGCCGCGCGGCTGGACGGCGTCGGAGGAGAGGCTGTGCCGTTCGGTCTGGCTGAGCGGCGTCCCGGCGGGGACGCTCGCGGTGGTCAGCAGCAGGGCGGCGGCGGCCAGCGTCAGGCGGCCGTATCGCATGGTGTCTCCTCCGGGCATCTCCGGGCGTCGCGGAACCGGGGCCGGAAGGACGGACCGTGGTGCCCCGATTGCAGACGGTAGGCCCATCGGGCGTCGGAAAAGCCGAATGTCGCCCTAAAGTGGGTGATATTCGAACGTTGTCCACGGCAACGTGGCGTGTATCACCTCTGTAACAGTCCGGAGGGCCGTGGGAGTCCTACCGTGGCGGGCCGCACGGGGCGGCGGCGGGCCCGACGGCGCAGGTCGGCGGGTAGGTCCGGGCGAGGGGCGTGATCCGGCCATCCCGCGTTCCGTCCTTCGGACGCCCGGCGAAGTCCGGCTGACTCGTGCGGGTGCTGAAAGGTACGCTCCGCCCGTGTCCTGGAAGCCGCTGCGTGTCCTCACCCCCCGATCGATCCTCCCTGCCCTGGCGGTGCTGCTGGTCCTTGTGGCGGGCGCGGCCGCGCACGCCAACAAGCCGGTGCCGTTCGGGGACCGGGTGGCCGAGCCGGGCGGAGCGGACGCCAGCCCGGTCAACGCGCAGTCGCTGAGCGCGGCCGATCTGGAGCTGAAGGTGGGCCCCGGCCTGGAGGCGTACAACCGCGCCACAGGTGACCACGCCTGGTCCTACCGCCGTGAGGGCGCCACCGCGCTCTACCTGTCGATGGCGGGGGAGAGCGCCGTGGTGGTCTGGGACGACGGCCTGGTCACCTCGGTGCGCCCCGGCGACCACGAGGTGCGCTGGCACCGCGCGGTGCCCGGGCTGGCGGACTGGCTGCGCGGCGACGGCGAGCCGGGCGCGGACAAGCGCACCGAGGAGCAGCGCAAGCAGCTGGCGACGGAGCGCGCCGCCGCGGCCCTGCACACCGTCCAGCAGGGCGCCCCCTGGGTGGCGGTGGTCACACCCAATCTGACGATGGGTTTCCGCGACGCCGACGGTGACCTGCGCTACAACTCCAAGCCGGCCGGCAACTGCGTCTACGACCCGATGCGTACGGTCGGCACCGACTACGCGGTGCTCGTCCCGCGCAGCTGCACCAACAGCACCGGCCAGCCGGTCTCCGGCGGCATCAGCGGCTACCGGCTGGACAGCACGGGCTGGCAGCTCAGCGCCGGCCCGGCGGTGTCGCTGAAGGCACTGGACGGCCGCCGGGTGCTGATCTCGGACGGCCCGATCGTCGGCCCCAAGGTGTTCGACACCAAGGCCGCCGCCCCCGAGTCGGCGTGCGGCAGCCCGTCCGAGCCGTTCGCCGCCGTCCGCCCGCAGGGCACCTGCGCGGCCCCGGAGGCCACCGAGCAGCCGTAGCCGCGGGTGCCCGTCACGGCCCGGCCCCCTGCGCGGCGGCCGGGCCGGTCATCCTCCGGGCCTCCTCGCGGGGCCCGGTAGACTTGCCGTCATGGCTGTTCTCTCCGGGCACTAGCGGGCGAGCGGCGCCGCCCCGAGCGGTCTGCCGGTCCACCGACGACGCCCCCCTTCCGCTGCCCCGGCCCTGTGCCCCGCCCAGGTGCCCGCCCACGTCCCAGGAGTAGTCCCCAGCCATGATTTCCGCCAACGCCCTTGAGCTGCGCGCCGGTGCCCGGGTCCTGATCGAGTCCGCGAGCTTCAAGGTCGCCCCCGGCGACCGGATCGGCCTGGTCGGGCGCAACGGCGCCGGGAAGACCACCCTCACCAAGGTGCTGGCCGGCGAGGGCCTGCCGGCCGCGGGCACGGTCACCCGGTCCGGCGAGGTCGGCTACCTCCCGCAGGACCCGCGCACCGGCGACCTCGACGTCCTCGCCAAGGACCGCATCCTCTCCGCCCGCGGCCTCGACACCGTGCTGAAGAAGATGCGCGAGAACGAGGACCGGATGGCGAACGGCAAGGGCGCCACCCAGGAGAACGCGATGAAGAAGTACGCGCGCCTGGAGACGGAGTTCCTCACCAAGGGCGGGTACGCCGCCGAGGCCGAGGCCGCCACCATCGCCGCCGCGCTGGGCCTGCCGGACCGCATCCTGGGCCAGCAGCTGCACACCCTCTCCGGTGGTCAGCGCCGCCGCGTGGAGCTGGCCCGGATCCTCTTCTCCGACTCCGACGTGCTGCTCCTCGACGAGCCCACCAACCACCTCGACGCCGACTCGATCGCCTGGCTGCGGGACTTCCTGAAGACGTACAAGGGCGGCTTCATCGTCATCTCGCACGACGTCGACCTGGTCGAGACGGTCGTCAACAAGGTCTTCTACCTGGACGCCAACCGCTCCGCGATCGACGTCTACAACATGGGCTGGAGGCAGTACCAGCAGCAGCGCGAGGACGACGAGAAGCGCCGCAAGCGCGAGCGGGCCAACGCAGAAGGCCGC
>NZ_CP026498.1:4706002-4754302 GCF_002953255.1 Streptomyces sp. CB01881 | reverse complement strand
GGACGCGACGCTGAACGCGCAGGCCGACAAGATGCGCGCCAAGGCGACCAAGACGGTGGCCGCGCAGAACATGGCCCGCCGCGCCGAGAAGCTGCTCTCCGGCCTGGAGCAGGTCCGGCAGAGCGACAAGGTCGCCAAGCTGCGCTTCCCCGACCCGGCCCCCTGCGGCAAGACCCCGCTGACCGCCGCCGACCTCTCCAAGTCCTACGGCTCGCTGGAGATCTTCGCCGGCGTCGACCTGGCCATCGACCGCGGTTCGCGGGTCGTCGTGCTGGGCCTCAACGGCGCGGGCAAGACCACCCTGCTGCGGATGCTGGCCGGGGTGGAGAAGCCGGACACCGGCGAGGTGATCCCGGGTCACGGCCTGAAGATCGGCTACTACGCCCAGGAGCACGAGACCCTGGACCCGGAGCGCACGGTGCTGGAGAACATGCGCTCCTCGGCCCCCGACACCGACCTGGTGCAGATCCGCAAGATCCTCGGCTCGTTCCTCTTCTCGGGCGACGATGTCGACAAGCCGGCCGGGGTGCTCTCCGGCGGTGAGAAGACCCGGCTCGCGCTGGCCTCGCTGGTGGTCTCCAGCGCCAACGTGCTGCTGCTCGACGAGCCCACCAACAACCTCGACCCGGCCAGCCGCGAGGAGATCCTCGGCGCGCTGCGCGAGTTCAGCGGCGCGGTCGTGCTGGTCACCCACGACGAGGGCGCGGTCGACGCGCTCCAGCCGGAGCGGATCATCCTGCTGCCGGACGGCGTGGAGGACCTCTGGAGCCCGGCCTACGCCGATCTGGTCTCCCTCGCCTGACCTGAAGTAGACATCGGGTCCTCTCTTTGGACCAGAAAAACCAGTCCTTACGGCGTGTCCGGGAATGAAGAGGTCCCGGATTCCGTTTGAGGAGCTTCCGTCGGCCCGCCACTCGATCGTGGTCGGGCCGACGCTGCTGATCAGCCCTTTCGCGCCGGATGGCGCAATCGCCCCGGGGGCGCGCACTCTGCGTGAGCGCCCTTGTGCGCTCGGATCACCACCGGCGGACCACGCATTCCCGACATCGACCTTGTCGAATGGGTGGCCAGGACGCTGTGGATGGGTGATCATGGGAATCTGACCGAGCAACGCTACGAGGAGGCACGGGTGGCCGAGACTCTGAAAAAGGGCAGCCGGGTGACCGGTGCCGCGCGTGAGAAGCTCGCGGCCGATCTCAAGAAGAAGTACGACTCCGGGGCGAGCATTCGCGCTCTCGCGGAGGAGACCGGTCGTTCGTACGGCTTCGTGCACCGGATGCTGAGCGAGTCCGGAGTGATCCTCCGGGGCCGCGGCGGTGCCACGCGGGGCAAGAACAAAGCTACTGCTGGAGCCAGCTCCTGACGGTCCGTCAGTCCATCGGCGGATGACTCGGCGGCAGGGCGCCGACCGGGGGGACGACAGTTGGTCGTCCGCCCCCGGCCCGTGCGAACCGGCCGCCGATCGTCATGCCCGCCCGCGCCGCAGGCCGGCGCCTCCCTTCCTTTCGCGATGTCGTGCGCCGACGCCCTGCCGCTGCGCGCCCAGGTTTGTTACTCTCCGGTAGCCAAGTCCCCCGCCACCGGAGGTCCCCGCATGACCGCCCCCGTCACCGACCCGCAGGCTCCGAGCTGGGAGCAGGACGGCGTCCGCCTGGAGATCGACGGCGAGCTTGCCGTCGTCACCCTCTGTCAGCCCAAGCGGCGCAACGCCCAGTCCCCCGCGATGTGGCGTGCCCTGACCGAGGCCGGTCGCCGGCTGCCGGGCAGCGTCCGGGTGGTGCTGCTGCGCGCCGAGGGCGTCTCCTTCTCGGCCGGCCTGGACCGCGCGATGTTCACCGCCGAGGGCATCCCCGGCGAGCGCACCTTCCTCCAGCTGGCCGCCGCCGAGGACAAGGACCTCGACGACACCATCGCCTCCTACCAGGAGGCCTTCTCCTGGTGGCGCCGCCCCGACCTGGTCTCCATCGCCGCCGTCCAGGGCCACGCCGTCGGTGCCGGCTTCCAGCTCGCCCTCGGCTGCGACCTGCGCGTCGTCGCCGAGGACGTCCAGTTCTCCATGAAGGAGACCTCGCTCGGCCTCGTCCCCGACCTGGCGGGCACCAAGCCGCTCACCGATCTGGTCGGCTACGCCCGGGCGCTGGAGATCTGCGCCACCGGCCGCTGGGTCGGCGCCGAGGAGGCCGCCGCCACCGGCCTGGCCAACCTGGCCGTCCCCGCCGAGGAGCTCGACGGCGCCGCCCGTGACCTCGCCGCCGCACTGCTGGCCGCGCCGCGCAGCGCCGTCATCGAGACCAAGGCGCTGCTCCGGGGGGCGGGCAGCCGCTCGTACGACGAGCAGCGGTCGGCCGAGCGGGTGGCCCAGGCCCGCCGGCTGCGCGACCTGGCCGGCATCGGCGACTGACCGCCGGCCCACTGCCGAAGGCCCGGCCCGCGGGGGTGCCCCCGCGAGCCGGGCCTTCGGCGTTCCCGCCCCCGCGAGGCGGCTCTCCGGGGCGGGGCCTGCGCGGGCGGGGCCTGCACGAGGCGGCTCTCCGGGGGCGGGAATCGTGGCGAAATGCCAGAGTTAGAGCGATTTGCGATATAGCTGGAGCCGTACGACGGGAGAAGCGCCCATGCCTGACACTCCGACGCCCGCCACCCTGCACAAGAACCCCTCGACCGCCCCTGCTGCCGCGACGCCCTCCAGCAGCGACAGCAGCAAGCCCCTCGGTGAGCGCGGCCGCACCGCGCTGGCCGTCGGCGTGGTCGAGAAGATCGCCGGCATGGCCGCCCGTGAGGTCTCCGGCATCCACGCCCTCGGCTCGGGCCTCTCCCGGACCTTCGGGGCGATGCGCGACCGGGTGCCCGGCGGCAAGTCCAGCATCGGGCGCGGCATCAAGGCCGAGGTCGGGGAGAAGCAGACCGCCATCGACATCGCCCTGGTCGTCGAGTACGGCGTGGTCATCCCCGACCTGGCCCGCCAGGTGCGGGAGAACATCATCGACGCCGTCGAGCGGATGACCGGCCTGGAAGTGGTCGAGGTCAACATCGCGGTCAACGACGTCCACCTCCCCGACGAGCCTGACGTCGAGGAGGAGGAAGAGGAGACCCCCTCCTCCGGCCAGAGGCCGAAGCTGAGGTAGCGGCCCGCGTCGAGGTGGCGGGGTCGGGGCAGCCCGCGCGGCGGGGAAGCAGCGGAAGACGAGGTGGAGCGGATGAACCTGGCCCTCATCGGCCTGGTGGTGGGTATGGCCCTCGGCTTCGCCGGCTATTTCGGCGGATTCGCGGCGTTCCTACTGGTGGCCGCGCTGGGCGTGGTCGGCTTCGTGGCCGGAAGGCTGCTGGAGGGCGACATCGAACTCGGCGAACTCGGCGACCTGCTGCGCGGCCGCGACCGGCACCGTTGATGGCGGCCCTCACCCCGTCCCCCTCCGGCGTCCGCCGGCGCGAGCCCGGCGCCCGCGGCCGGCTGCGGATCGCCGACCGGGTCTACGCCCGGATCGCCGCCCGGGCCGCCCGCGACGCACTCGCCGACGCCTGGCGCGGCCGGGCCGAGCGGGGAGGTCCGCCGAAGGTGTCCGTCTCCACGCCCGGCTCCACCGTCCTCGTCCACGTCGCCGTCGACCTGCCCTTCCCCGCCGACTTCGCCGCGCTCGCCCGCGCCGTCCGCGACCGGGTCACCGCCCAGGTCCGCGGGCTGACCGGGACCCGCGTCAGCGAGGTGGTGGTGGTCGTGGAGAAGCTGGTGCCGAGGGGAGCGGGATGACCGAGCGGCCGCCGGAAGCCCCGCCGGAAGCCCCGCGGGTGGAGCCGACGGCCGAACCGCCCGAGCCCGAGGTGGTGAACGTGCCCCGGCTGCGGGCCCCGCGCACGTTCGCCGCGGTGGTGGTCGCCACCGTGGTGCTGGTGTTCGGCGTGGCCCTGCTCTACGACGTGATCGCCGTGCGCACCGGCCACTCCGCCCGCCGCTGGCGCGCCGAGATCGCCGACGAACTGGCCACCCGCCACCTGGACGACCCCTGGGTCCTGCTCGGTGCCGGGGCCGCCGCCCTGCTCGGGGCCTGGCTGCTCTGGCTCGCGTTCGCCCCCGGGCTGCGCCGCTGGCTGTCGTTGCGCCCGCACGGCGACACCGCCGCCGCCATCGACCGGGCCGGTGTGGGCACCCTGCTGCTCGACCGGGCCGCCGGGCTGCCGGGCGTCGAGCACCTCACCCTGCGGATCAACCGCCGCCGGGTGAAGATCCTCCTCCGGGGGCCGGCCGACCCGGCCAGCGTGCAGCGGCAGCTGCGGGAGGAGCTGGCGCGGGTCACCCTGGCCCGGCCGCTCCGGCTCGACGTGCGGACCGGGCGCGGCCGTGCGCGCCGTGGCGATGCGGATGCGGGTGCGGACACGGGTGCGGATACGGGTGCGGCGGCCGGTGCCGGTGCCGGTGCGGGGACGGGTGCGGCGGCGGACGGGGAGACGGGTGGGCCGGCGGGCGTGGGGTCCGGTGCGGGGACCGGGGCAGAGGTCGGCGTGGGGTCCAGCACGGGGGCCGGAACGCAGGCGGGTACGGCAGCGGGCGCGGAGGAGAGCGCACAGAACGGCGCACAGAACGGCGCACAGAACGGCGCGCAGGGCGGTACGCGGGACGCCGGAGCGTCCGGGGCGGGAGGGGCGGGATGAGCCGGACCACGGTCAACCGTGTGCTGCTCGGGGTGGCCGGGCTGGTGCTGTTCGCCGTCGGGGTGCTGGTCCTGGCGGGCGGCCTCGACCTGTACGGGCGGCTGGGCGTGGACCCGCCGGGCTGGTGGCCGCTCACCTCGCCGGACCAGCCGGTGGTCAGCGTCGAGTCGCGGACCCACTGGTCCGACCAGGGCTGGTGGTGGCCCGCCGTGATCGGGGGGCTGGTCGTCGTGGTGGCCGGCGCGGCCTGGTGGCTCTTCGCGCAGCTGCGGCGCAGCGGCCCGGCGACCGTCGGCGTGCCCACACCCGGTGCGTCCGGGCTGCGGCTGCGGCTGCGCAGCCGGGCGCTGGAGGAGGTGCTGGAGACCGGCGCGGTCGCGCTCCCGGAGGTCGACCGGGCCGACGTCCACCTGGTCCGGGGCCCGCGGCACCCGCGGCTGCGCGCCGCCGTGCGGCTGACCCCCGGGGGCGATCCGGCGGCGCTGGTCGAGCACTTCGAGACCGGCCCGCGCACCGACGCCCGGACCAGCCTCGGCCTCGCCGAGCTGCCCGCCGACCTGCGCGTACGGGTGGTGGCGGCGAAGCCGGCCGCCCCGGGGCGCGGTGGCCGGCGCAAGCACCCGCGGGTGCGGTAGCCCGGCGGGGCCGGCCGGTCAGAGGGTGCGCAGGGCGCCGCCGTCGACCGGCACCATCACGCCGGTCAGGTAGGAGGCGGCGGGGGAGAGCAGGAAGGCGGCGACCTTGCCGAACTCCTCCGGGGTACCGTAGCGGCCGAGCGGGATGGCGGCGCTGTGCTGGGCGCGGGCCGCATCGGGGTCGCCGCCGAGGGTGTCCAGTTCGCGCACCCGGTCGGTGTCGATCCGGGCCGGGAGCAGCCCGACCACCCGGATGCCGCGCGGTCCCAGCTCGTCGGCGAGCGACTTGGCGGCCATCGCGAGGCCGGGCCGCAGGCCGTTCGAGACGCCGAGGCCGGGGATCGGCTGGCGGACCGAGCCGGAGAGCACGAAGCCGATCACGCCGCCTTCGCCGAGCGCGCCGGCCGCGGCGCGGGCGATGCGCAGGGCGCCCAGGAAGACCGATTCGAAGGCGTCGCGCCAGGCCTCCTCGGGGACGGTCGTCACCGGGCCGGCCTGCGGGCCGCCGACGCTGATCAGCACGCCGTCCAGCCGGCCGAAGCGTTCGACGGCCGCCGTGAGCAGGCGGTCGGCGGTCCCGGGGGCGGAGTTGTCGGCCACCAGGCCGTGCGCGGCCCCGGGGCCGCCGAGGGCGTCGAGCGCGGTGACGGCGGCGTCCACGGACTCCTCGCTCCGGCCGCTGACCAGCACCCGGGCCCCGTCGGCGGCCAGCTCCCGGGCGGCCGCGAAGCCGAGGCCCCGGGTGGCGCCGGTGACCACGTACACCTTGTCCTTCAGTCCGAGATCCATGGCCCCATCCTGCCGGGTGGGGGAGCAGGGGCACCGGCCGGGTCCGGAGTGGCGGCGGCGGTCGCTTCATGGCCGGATCGATGTCCTGGTGGCCGAAAGTTGACGGCGAAACGAAGTTAGGGAAACCTACCCTTGCTTGTCCGCCCTTTACCTCCCCCGATCGCGGAGCACCATCATGTCCAAGCGTCACCTCACCGTCCGGGCCCAGGGGGGAGCCGCGGCTGTCACGGACGACGTCCAGCGCAGACTGCGGGTCGGCGCCGCGGCCGCGGCCGTCTGCCTGCTCTGGGCCGCCAGCGCCTGGACCGCCGGGCACCTGCACGCCGACCCGGCGCTGCACACGGTCGCACTGTTCCTGCACCTGGCGGCCCTGGTGGTGGGCCTGGGCGCGGTGCTGGCCATCGACTACTACGGGCTGCTCTGGCTGTTCGGCCGCCGCACGCTGCGTCAGGTGGTGGACTTCACCACGCCGCTGCACGTCCCGGTCTGGGGCGGGCTGGCCGGGCTGGTGCTCAGCGGAGTGATGCTGGAGCCGGACCTCTCCTCCGGACTGACCCAGGTGAAGCTGGGGCTCGTCCTGCTGATCGCGCTCAACGGGGTGTACGCGAGCACGCTGCACCGCAGGCTGACGGCCTACGGCGACCGCCGCCCGCCCGCCCCGCTGCTGACCAGGGGCGCCGCTTCGGCCCTGGTCTCGCAGGCCGGCTGGTGGGGTGCGGTGCTGATCGGCTTCTACAACACCCGGCACTAGAAGCCCGGGCGGACCGGCTGGCGTTGACGTCGGCGTCAAGGTCTACCGTCGTTCCCGGCGGCCTTCGGAGCGCGGCCGGAAGGGCGGGTGCGGGGATGCGGATCGGCGAGTTGGCGCAGCGGGCGGGGACGACCACCCGGGCGCTGCGGTACTACGAGCAGCTCGGGCTGCTGCCCGCCCGGCGGGCCGGCAACGGCTACCGCGCGTACGGCGAGGACGACCTGCGGCTGCTCCGGCAGATCCGTACCCTGCAGGACTTCGGGTTCGGGCTGGAGGAGACCCGCCCGTTCGTGGAGTGCCTCCAGGCGGGCCACCCGGAAGGGGACTCCTGCCCGGCCTCGCTGGAGGTCTACCGGCGCAAGCTGGCCGAGCTGGACGCGTGCATCGGCCGGTTGCAGGAGGTCCGTACGCAGGTGGCCGAGCAGTTCGCCCGGGCCGAGCAGGCCCGGGACGAACTGGCGGCGGAGGCCGCCGGACAGGTGCCGCAGTGCGAGTTGGCGATCGAGCGGGAGGAGCGGTAGATGGTGCGGATCACGGGTGTGCCGGCGGTCACGGACGAGACGTTCGCGGCCGAGGTGCTGGCGGCGCAGGGGCCGGTGCTGGTGGACTTCACGGCGGACTGGTGCCCGCCGTGCCGCCAGATGGTGCCGGTGCTGGCGGACATCGCGCGGGAGGAGGCCCACCGGCTGACGGTGGTCAGCCTGGACGTGGACCGGAACCCGCAGACGCAGGCCGCGTACGGCGTGCTGTCGATGCCGACGCTGATGGTGTTCCGGGGCGGCGAGCCGGTGAAAGTCGTGGTCGGCGCCCGCGCCAAGGCCCGGCTGCTGCGCGAGCTGGAGGACGTGCTGTAGCGGGCCTGCGGCGGCGGGCGCACCACGGCGGGCGCACCACGGCGGGCGTCCGGCCGGCGGCTACGCCGGGACGGCCTCCAGCGCCACCTCGGCCTCGGCGGCCTCCTTGCGGCGGTCCTTGGCCTCCCGGCGGACCATCACCCAGACCCCGACCGGGATCATCGCGGTGAACAGCCACCACTGGATCGCGTACGCCATGTGCGGACCGATGTCCGAGTGGTTGGGCTCGGGCAGCAGCTCGGGCTGGTCGGCCGGGGCCGGGGCGGTGGCGGTGAGCTCCAGGTAGCCGCCGAGCAGGGCGGCGCCGGTCTCCTTGGCCTGCTGCACGGTGCTGATCAGGGTGAACTGCCGGTCCGGCAGGCCGGCCCGGTCCTTGATGCTGCCGGTGGCGGCCTCGTCGGGGCGCAGCCGGCCGGTCAGGGTGACCTCGCCGGACGGTGCGGCCGGGACCGGCGGGTAGGCGGCGGCGGACTCGCCGGACGGCACCCAGCCGCGGTTGACCAGGACGGTGCCCCTGCCGTCGGCGAGCACCAGCGGAGTGACGACGAAGTAGCCGACCTTCTCCTCGGAATTGGTCCGCTTGCGGACCACGAACTCGTGCGCCGGGTCGTACTGCCCGGCGGCCGTCACCGTTCGCCAGGTCAGGTCCTTGGGGACGGCGAAACCGGGCGTGGCCGACAGGCTGTCGTACGGCACGGACGGGTCGGTGAGGGCCCGGGCGATCAGCTCGTTGCGGTCCACCCGCGCCTCGTGGCGGTGCAGCTGCCAGAACCCCAGCCGGATGGTGGTGGGGATCAGCAGCACGGCGATCAGCAGCGTGATCAGCCAGCGCCGGGAGAGGAGGAAACGGTACACACGGGCACGGTACGCCCACCTCACAACCGGATCACGCACCGGGGTGCGGGGCGACCTCGCGCAGAAGCTGGAGGAAGGCGTCCTCGCCGACCACCGGGGTGCCGACCTCGCGGGCCTTGCGGGCCTTGCCGCTCCAGCTGCCGGGCTCGTTGGTGACCAGCAGGCTGGTGAGCCGGCTCACGGAGGTGGCGATGTGCAGGCCGGCCTCGACGGCGCGGTCCTCCAGCAGCTCGCGGTCGGTCGCGGTGTCGCCGGTGAACGCCACCCGCATGCCCTGCACCAGCGGCTTGCCGTCCTCCCAGCGCCCGGGGTTCGGGTACGGGCACGGCGGGCGCTTCTTCGCCTGCCGGTAGGACGAGCCCGTCCACGAGCTGCGGGCGGCGGAGACGGGTTCGTCGTCGCCGAGGTCGGTGACGGCGACGCAGTTCTGCAGCGGCAGCGGGACGCCCCCGCTGCGGGCCAGGTGCAGGCTGGGGCGGAACGCCTCGGCGAGCACCCGGGCGTCGTCGAGGGCGTTGTGCGCCTGGCGCTGCTGGACGCCGAAGTACGCGGCGAGCGAGGACAGCTTGCCGTTGGGCAGCGGCAGGCGCAGGTCGCGGGAGAGCACCATGGTGCAGAGCCGCTGATCGACCGGGGCGTGCCGGCCGGCCCGGGAGAACTCGCGGGAGATCATGTTCCAGTCGAAGAGCGCGTTGTGCGCGACCAGGACCCGGCCGCGCAGCCGCTCGGCGAACTCGTCGGCGATCTCGGGGAAGGTCGGCGCACCGGTCAGCAGCTCGTCGGTGAGGCCGTGGATCCAGACCGGGCCGGGGTCGCGCTCGGGGTTGACGAGCGTGTACCAGTGGTCGGTCACCTCGCCCTCGGTGTCCAGCTGGTAGACGCCCGCCGAGATGACGCGGTCCGAGCGGCCGAGGCCGGTGGTCTCGACGTCCACCACCGCGAAGCCCTCGGCGGGGGCGGCGGAGCGCTGGGCGGGGACGGGGAGGGTCCACGGCTCGCCGGACGTCTCGGGCTGGATCGCATGCATGGTCAAACAGAATAAGCGCCGCGGCGGCGGGGGCCGGTCGAAATGTGGTGAAGGCCGCTCGGAGTGAGCGGTCCGGCGGGCCGGAATAGAGTGGGCAGCGTATTCGTCGTACACCCAGTCGAATATTCCAGGGCCGCTCAACACCCCCCGCGCGGCCGATTTTCCGAAGGACGAACCCCCATGCGCGCCACCGTGATCCACGGCCCCCACGACATCCGGATCGAGTCCGTACCGGACCCGGTGATCCAGCACCCGACCGACGCCGTGGTCCGTGTGGTCAACGCCTGCATCTGCGGCAGCGACCTCTGGGCGTACCGGGGCGTCGCCGCCCGGGTGGCCGGGCAGCGGATCGGGCACGAGTTCCTCGGCGTGGTCGAGGAGACCGGCGCCGAGGTGACCGGATTCAAGCGGGGCGACCTGGTGGTGGCCCCGTTCGTCTGGTCCGACGGCAGCTGTGACTTCTGCCGCGAGGGCCTGCAGACCTCCTGCCCGCACGGCGGCTTCTGGGGCCAGGTCGGCTCGGACGGCGGCCAGGGCGAGGCGGTGCGCGTCCCGTTCGCCGACGGCACGCTGGTGGCCCTGCCCAAGGACGCGGCGGGCGACGAGAAGCTGTTGCCCAGCCTGCTCGCCCTCTCCGACGTGATGGCCACCGGGCACCACGCCGCCGTCACGGCGGGCGTGCGGCCGGGCGCGACCGTGGCGGTGGTCGGCGACGGCGCGGTGGGCCTGTGTGGCGTGCTGGCGGCGCACCGGCTCGGCGCAGGCCGGATCATCGCGCTCGGCCGGCACACCGCCCGCACGGACCTGGCCCGGCGCTTCGGAGCGACGGACGTGGTCGCCGAGCGCGGCGAGGCCGCGGTCGAGGCGGTCAAGGAGCTGACCGGCGGCCAGGGCGCGCACGCCGTGCTGGAGGCGGTCGGCACCGAGGAGTCGATGCGCACGGCCGTCTCGATCGCCCGCGACGGCGGCGCGGTCGGCTACGTCGGGGTGCCGCACGGCGGCAGCGCGGGCGTCGACATCGGTCAGATGTTCGGCCGAAACGTTTCGCTCAACGGCGGTGTCGCCCCGGCCCGCGCCTACATCCCCGAGCTCCTGCCGGACGTCCTCTCCGGCGCCATCGAGCCCGGCCTGGTCTTCGACCGCACCATCGGCCTGGACGAAGTCCCCGACGGCTACCGCGCGATGGACGACCGCTCCGCCCTGAAGGTGCGGATCGCCTTCTGACCGGTCCGTCGATCGCACGACACCGGCCTGTGCCCCCCGGGGGGCACAGGCCGGTGTCGTTGGTGCGGCCGGACGGGCTCAGACGTAGTAGCCGAACACGTCCGCGATGAGGTGCGTGCCGGTCCGGGCACCGTTGAAGAACATCACCCGGCCGGCGTCGTCGAGCGGGACGACGACGAGGTTGGGGGTGGTGACGCCGCTGCCGGTCCAATTGAGGTTGCTGGAGGTCGGCTGCGGCGCGCTCGACGCCCAGACGGTGAGGTGCCCCGGCCCGTCGGTCTCCGTGGCCGTGACGTTGAGCACGACGGCCTTGGCGTTGGCGGGCACGTTGGCGCGCCCGGCCACCTGGAGGCTGAAGACGTCGCGGCCGGGGACCTTGTCGGTGCCGGTCCGGCCGACGGCGCTACGGGTGTCCAGCAGACGCTCGGGGCTGACGGTGGTGAACGTGGTGCCGGGGGCGATGACGGAGACCAGGTGGAGGTTCTGGTGCTTGTCGCCGTAGACCAGACCGCCGCCGAAGCGGTCGACGCTCCACGGGTTGACGAGCTGACTCGGATTGAGGCGGGTCTTGAGGGAGCTGGTGACCGGGATACCGGTGTGGAAGTCCACCACGGTGCTCCGGTTGTCGCCGCCGTTCGTGTAGAGGAGGAACCCGTCCCCCATTCCGTCGGCGCGTGCCGGTACCTCGATGGGGCGGCTCGTGCCGTCCTGCCGCAGCAGCCCGGCGGACCCCTCGGCACGGCAACTCCAGTAGAGCCACCCGCGGGCTGACTTCAAGTCGGTGACCGCGCAGCCCCGGCCGGTCTGTACGGTCCGGGTCTGCTGGTTCGCGAGGTCCAAGACGGTGATCTCTCCAGGGTTGGAACCCGCGGTGAACAGCCGGCCGCCCTCGATCGTGCCGGCGCCCGTGGAGGCCGTCGCCACCGGCGTTCCCGAAGTTGCATTGTCGATGTCGAGCACCGCCAGCGAAGACGGGTTCCAGGACAACGCGGGGGAGGTGTCCAACAGCAGGAAGCGACCGTCGGCCTCGACGATGCGCGCGATCCGCACCCCGTTCGTGTTGATCTCACGGACGTTCTGGTCCTGGCGCACGACGAGGCCGCGGGAACTGAAGTGGACCACCCGACCGTCACCGGTGCCGACCATGTCCGTGCACAGGGCGTTGCTGCCTCCGCACGAGATGTTGGGACCGAGGTAGTCGGCGGCACCCTGGGAACGGGGGGCCGACACGGTGGGCGAGGGGCCGGGGGTGACCCGGCGTTCGTAGAAGCCCATGCTGGGGACGTAGCCGCTCTCGGCGCTGCTGAGGACGTTCGCGGACAGGTTCAGCGAGTCCAACCTGTAGGAGTCCGGCGCCACTTTGTAGTTCACCGCGACGGCCGAGGGTGCCGCGCCCCCTGCAGCCGTGACCTTGCGGACCGTCCAGTCGGCGGCGGTGTCACCGCCTTCGACGAGCGCCGTGCCGTCGGGGGCCTGGGCGATGGTGGGTGAGGCGTGCGGCATCACCGTGACCGGATCACCGCCCCCGATCGGCGTGGCCTTCAGCTCCCGCTGGGTGGGGACCGCCGAATCGTGCTTGTCGTAGGGCGGGCGCCCGACGCTCAACAGCCAGTCGCCGGACAGGCCGATCGAGCTGGCCCCGTCATAGGGGTCGAAAGGGATCACGCTCTCGGCGGCAGCGAGGTCGGCACGGGGCAGCACGTGGACGTTGTGGTCGTCACCGATCCAGGCAACGTGACTGTCGTCGATCGCCGCCGCGCCGGCGAACCAGGAGGCGCTGGCGGAGCGTGCCGAGGCGACCGGCGGGGAGACCCGGAGTGCACCGGTGTGGGTGTCGGCCAGGGCGATCCGGAACTTGCCGGCGTCGTCGAAGAAACCCAGCGCGGCCTCCTTGGCATCCCCGCCCATGTGCGAGACCGAGCGCGGGACGACCCCGGAGTCCGGCCAGCCCGTGATGGGCACGGAAACAGTGCTTCCGTCGGCGGTGGCGCGGAGGAATGCCATGGATCCGAGCATCACCGTCCCGGCGTTCGGGACCGGCACGTACCTGTCGGCCAGTACGGCGTCGCCGTAGACACCTCCGAGATTCGCAGCCTCTGGCGCGTTCAGGGTGGTGACCGTGCCGGAGGCCATGTCCCGGAGCTTCCAGACCTTGCTCGGCTGGTGTGGGTCGGTGTCGATGGTGACGTCCGATCCGGCGCCATGCAATCCGGGATCGGGTCGACCGACGTCGTAGGCGCCGACCACCGTGGTGGCGCCCGTGTCGTAGGCGGTCCAGGCGAAGGTGGCGTCCTGCGTGGTGTGCAGGAAGCCCTTGGCGCCGGCGGCGAGCAGGGTTTCCGTCCGGGGCTGGGGCAACGGCTGCCCGGGGACGACGAGTTCGGGCAGGAAGGCCGGGTCGGTCGTGGGGGTGGCCGGGGCGGCGGAGGCGGCGGGGAGCGGGTCGGCCAGGGCGAGGGCGGATGCCAGGAGCGGCATCAGGAGTAGCCGTGCCGCGCGGGTGCTGCGGTTCACGATGGTGGATTCCCCCTGGAGATACGGGATCAGTGCCTCGGCGGCGTCGGAGAACTGACGGGACGCCGACGGTGCGCGCCTCGATGTGCGCGAAAAGGCATGACTTCATGAAGATCACATGAGTTGCTGGAGGCTGCCACCGCGCGGTGACAGTACGGACGGGGGTCGGTCGTACGCGTCAGGGCCCGGCGGGATGGTCTGATTTCAGCCAATTGGATAGTGCGAGGGGGTGAACGGCTGGCTGATCGCGGTCAACCCCTTTCGGGGCGGGCGCGACGCTCCTAGCATTGCGCGGCGCGCACCCGGATTGTGACGCCCCTCACGTTCGATCGTTCCCCTTGTGCGACAGCTACGCCGAAGGAGTGAGGAGAGACAGAGTGGATTCGCCGCCGATCACCACCGCCCCTACGGAAGTCGAACTCATCGAAGACAGCGAGGAGTTCCGAACACTGCGGCGCTCGTTCCGGAGCTACGCGTTCCCCGTCACCATCGGCTTCGTCCTCTGGTACCTGCTCTACGTCCTGCTCTCCTGCTACGCGCCCGGCCTGATGGGCACCAAGGTGGTCGGGCACGTCAACGTCGCCCTGGTCCTCGGGCTCCTGCAGTTCGTCACCACCTTCGCCATCGCGGCCTGGTACGCGCGCTACGCGGACCGGCGGCTCGACCCGTCCGCCGCCGCGATCCGCGAGGCGCGCGGCGCCGTGGTCCACGCCCCCCGGGAGGCCGCCGAATGATGATGCTCGCCAGTACCGCCACCGAGCACCGTCCCCTCACGCTGACCCTGTTCGGGTTCTTCGTGCTGGCGACCCTGGCCATCACCGTCTGGGCGGGGCGGCAGACCAAGGACGCCGCTGACTTCTACGCCGGCGGCCGCAGCTTCACCGGCTTCCAGAACGGTCTGGCCATCTCCGGCGACTACATGTCCGCCGCCTCCTTCCTCGGCATCGCCGGCGCCATCGCGCTCTCCGGTTACGACGGCTTCCTCTACTCGATCGGCTTCCTGGTCGCCTGGCTGGTCGCGCTGCTGCTGGTCGCCGAACCGCTGCGCAACTCCGGCCGCTACACCATGGCGGACGTGCTCGCGTTCCGGATGCGCCAGCGCCCGGTCCGCACCGCCGCCGGCATCTCCACCATCGTGGTGTCGATCTTCTACCTGCTCGCCCAGATGGTCGGTGCCGGGACCCTGGTGGCCCTGCTGCTCGGCGTCAGCGGGGACCGGGCCAAGCAGGCGACCATCGTGGCGGTCGGCGCGCTGATGGTGGTCTACGTGGTGATCGGGGGGATGAAGGGCACCACCTGGGTGCAGATCATCAAGGCCGTGCTGCTGATCGCCGGCACCGCGCTGATGACCGTCCTGGTGCTGGCCAAGTACCACTTCAACCCCTCCGAGCTGCTCGGCGCCGCGGCCAGTGCCAGCGGCAAGGGGGCGGCGTTCCTGGAGCCGGGGCTCAAGTACGGCGCGAACGGCACCAGCAAACTCGACTTCATCAGCCTCGGGATCGCGCTCGTCCTCGGCACCGCCGGGCTCCCGCACATCCTGGTCCGCTTCTACACCGTGCCCACCGCCAGGGCGGCCCGGAAGTCCGTGCTCTGGGCGATCGGCATCATCGGCGGGTTCTACCTGATGACCCTCGCGCTCGGCTTCGGCGCGGCGGCGCTGGTCGGGCCCAAGGCGATCAAGGCGGCCAACGCGGCCGGCAACACCGCGGCCCCGCAGCTGGCCGAGGAGCTCGGCGGCGGCGCGGGCACCACCGGCGGCGCGATCCTGCTGGCGGTGATCTCCGCGGTCGCCTTCGCCACCATCCTGGCGGTGGTGGCCGGTCTCACCCTCGCGTCCTCGGCATCCTTCGCCCACGACCTGTACGCCAACGTGATCCGGCGCGGCAAGGCCACCGAGAGGGAGGAGGTGCTCTCGGCGAAGTGGGCCGCCGTCGCGATCGGCGCGGTCGCCATCGTGCTCAGTCTCTTCGCGGGGAAGCTCAACACCGCCGCCCTGGTCGCGCTGGCCTTCGCGGTCGCCGCCTCGGCCAACCTGCCGACGCTGCTGTACTCGCTGTTCTGGAAGCGGTTCAACACGACGGGTGCGGTCAGCTCGGTCTACGCCGGCCTGATCACCTCGGTGACGCTGGTGCTGTTCTCGCCGGTCGTCTCCGGCGGCAAGAACTCGCTCTTCCCGCACTCCGACTTCCACTGGTTCCCGCTGGAGAACCCCGGCCTGGTCTCCATCCCGGTCGGTTTCCTGGCGGGCTGGATCGGGACCCTGCTCTCCGGGGAGAAGGCCGACCCGGCGAAGTACGCTGAACTGGAGGTCCGCTCGCTGACCGGACTGGGCGCCCACTGACACGGGGACGATGGCTAAGCTGGCCCGGCCCGCCGGTTGCGGCGGCCGGGCCGGCCGCGTTCCCGGGGCCGGCCGCACAATCCGGGAAGGACCGCCGTGCTCCTCGACACCTTCGGCCGGCAGGCCGTCGACCTGCGGGTCTCCCTCACGGACAGGTGCAACCTGCGCTGCACCTACTGCATGCCGGAGGAGGGCCTGCAGTGGCTGGCCAAGCCGGACCTGCTCACCGACGAGGAGATCGTCCGGCTGGTGACGGTCGCGGTCCGTGACCTCGGGGTCCGGGAGGTCCGGTTCACCGGCGGCGAGCCGCTGCTGCGGCCCGGACTGGTCGGCATAGTCGACGCCTGCGCGGCGCTCGAACCGCGCCCCGAGCTCTCCCTCACCACCAACGGCATCGGCCTCGCCCGGACGGCCGCGGCACTGAAGGCCGCCGGCCTGGACCGGGTCAACGTCTCGCTCGACACCCTCGACCCGGACACCTTCCACACGCTCACCCGCCGCCACCGCCACCAGGACGTCCTGGACGGGCTGGCCGCCGCCGAGGCCGCCGGGCTGACGCCGGTCAAGCTCAACGCCGTGCTGATGCGCGGGGTCAACGACCACGAGGCGCCCGAGCTGCTCGCCTGGTGCCTGGAGCGCGGCTACGAGCTGCGGTTCATCGAGCAGATGCCGCTGGACGCCCAGCACGGCTGGGACCGCTCCGCGATGGTCACCGCCGAGGAGATCCTGGACCGGCTCGCCGGCCGTTTCACGCTCACCCCCGAGCCCTCCGCCCGCCGCGGCGCGGCGCCGGCCGAACGCTGGCTGGTCGACGGCGGCCCGGGCCGGGTGGGCGTGATCGCCTCCGTCACCCGGCCGTTCTGCCGCGCCTGCGACCGGACCAGGCTGACCGCCGACGGACAGGTGCGCAACTGCCTCTTCGCGACCGGGGAGACCGACCTTCGGACGGCGCTGCGCTCGGGCGGCAGCGACGCCGAGATCGGCGGGCTGTGGCGTGCGGCGATGTGGGGCAAGAAGGCGGGGGCCGGGATCGATGCCCCGGAGTTCCTCCAGCCCGACCGCCCGATGTCGGCCATCGGCGGCTGAGCAGCGGCTGAGCGGCGGCGGAGCGAGGGCTGAGCGACGGCCGAGCGGCGTACCGGACCGGGGCGGGGCGGCCCCGGGGGAGCTAGTCGCCGTCCTCGGGGGTCCAGTCGGCGAAGGCGACGACCTCCTTGAGGAAGCCGCGCACACCGAGGAACTGCGACAGGTGCTCTCGGTGCTCCTCGCACGCCGCCCAGGTCTTGCGGCGGTCCGGGGTGTGCAGCTTGGGGTTGTTCCAGACCAGCACCCAGCGGGCGTCCGCCCGGCAGCCCTTGGCGGAGCAGACCGGGGTCTGCGTCTGCGTCTGCGGGGAGTCCGGCGAATCCATCAGGTCGTCCTCGGGTGCTGGCGGGTGGGTCTGCACCGCCAGTCTTTCACGCGACCCCTCGCGCGCCCGGCGGCGGGCCTCATGCCGTCCGGGGGAGGGCATGGCGACGCCGGGCAGCCACGGGGGGAGCCGCCCGGCGTCGGTCCGTCGCTCCGACGGGGGATGCGGAGCGCGTACGCAGTATGTCACGGCAGGACACCCGGATGGGGAGGTCTTGCATGATTAATCTGAGCTTCTTTTGAGCTTTCTACCCGGGGGGTTGGTGAAAACCCTCATAAAACGGACGGTCAGCTCGGGCTCTGTGGAGAATCGGTGGGTACACCCTTTGCCACATCCGTACCTTGCGACGCACCAGCCCCACCGGAACCACCGGGGCCGAGCATCAGCGCAACGTCCGGCGGCACGTCGAAGGTGCTCGGCAGACCCGGCGCCCGCTCCCGGCCGGCGTTGGCTATCAACACCGCGAAGTACGGCAGCAGTACGGCGCCCACCAGTGCCACGAGCGCCAGCCACCGCTGGACGTCCCACAGGATCACCCCCAGCAGCACGCAGGCCGTGCGCAGCAGCATCGAAGCCACGTAGCGGCGCTGCCGCCCGCGGACGTCCTCGGTGAGGCTGCTGCGCGCCCCCGTGATCCGGTGGACCTCTCCACCGCCGGCGCTCTTGCCCATGTCCTACCGCCCTCGTCCACGCGCCCGCGCGTCTCGCCGCGCGGCCTCCTCACGGTACGCCGCGAGGGGACCGGCGACGAGACCGGGTCCGGCGGACACGCGGCCGTCAGGGCTGAGAGAGGTACTCCGGCGGCACCGCGTCGGTCAGCCAGACGCCGTTGGCGCTGATCCGGAACTCGTGGCCGGCCGCCGCCATCGCCGCGGCGTCGACCGACAGCACCACCGGGCGGCCGTGCCGGGCGCCGACCCGGGTCGCCGTGTCGGTGTCGGCCGAGAGGTGGACGTCCTGCCGGGCCATCGCCCGCAGGCCCTCACGGAATATCGACGGCAGGTTCCGGGAGGCGGTGCCGTGGAACAGCACCGCCGGGGGCTCGGCGGCGGCCAGACCGAGGTCGACCGCCACCGTGTGCCCCTGGCTGGCCCGGATCGAGAGCCCGTCGTCGGAGTAGGCGAACCGGCGCTTGTTGTTGGTCGCCACCACGTGGTCCAGCTCAGCCCTGGTCAGCCGGTTGCCCTTGGCCGCCAGCGCGGCCAGCAGGACGTCCACCCGGACCCAGCCGGCCGCGTCCAGGGCGACCCCGACCCGCTCGGGCTCGTGCCGCAGGATGCGCGACAGCATCTTGCTGATCCTGACCGTGCGCTTCTCGTCCACTCGTTTTCGATCCCTCCCCGGCAGCCCGGCTACGAGGCCTGGCTGACCGAACTCATGTTGAAGTCCGCGACCCGCACCGGGGGCATCGCCGCCCGGGTGAACCAGTCGCTCCACTCGCGCGGCAGGCAGCGTTCGGTGCGGCCCACCTCGGTGATCCGGCCGAGCAGCTCGACCGGCGATTCGTTGAACCGGAAGTTGTTCACCGCGCCGACGACCTCGCCGTTCTCCACCAGGTAGACGCCGTCCCGGGTGAGGCCGGTGAGCAGCAGCGTCGCCGGGTCCACCTCGCGGATGTACCAGAGGCAGGTGAGCAGCAGGCCGCGCTCGGTGCGGGCGATCATCTCGTCCAGGGTCGGCGCGGCCTCCTGGTCGGCCGTCTCCAGGACGAGGTTGTCGATCGCCGGCTTCAGCGGCAGGCCGGTGAGGCCGGCCGAGTGCCGGGTGGTGATCAGCTCGGCCAGCTCGCCGTCCCGGATCCAGTCGGTGGCGGTCAGCGGCACGCCGTTGTCGAAGACCGAGGAGTCCCCGCCGGTGGAGTGCGCCAGCACGAACGGCGCCGACTCCAGGCCCGGCTCCGCCGGGTCGGAGCGCAGCGTCAGCGGCAGTTTGGCCAGCTTGTCGCCGATCCGCGTGCCGCCGCCGGGCTTGGAGAACACCGTCCGCCCCTCGAAGGCGTCCCGGCCGCCGGAGGACCAGCTCAGGTAGACCATGAGGTCGGCCACCGCCGAGGGCGGCAGCAGCGTCTCGTACCGGCCGGCCGGCAGGTCGACCTTGCGCGCGCCCCAGGCCAGCCGCCTGGTCAGCTGGGCGTGCAGGTCGGTGACGTCCACGTCGGTGAAGTCCCGGGTGGCGGCGCCGGCCCAGGCCGAGCCCGAGAGGTCGGCGGTCTTGGCGTTCAGCTCGACCGTGCCGGTCGGCTGGTCGTGGCGCAGCCGCAGGCCGGTGGAGGTGCCCAGGTAGCTGGAGACGAGCTCGTGCCGGGCGAAGCCGTACAGCAGCTCGCCCTGCGCGCCGGCCCGGGCGAAGGCCTCGCCGAGGGCGGGCGCGAAGTCGGCGAAGACGTCGATCGAGGTCTCGGCCGGCGGCCGGGTGAAGTCCGGCGAGGACGGCCGGTCGGCCACCAGCGGCTGGGCGTCCTCGGCCGGCCCGGCCGCCCGGGCGGCCTCCTCGGCGGCCCGGACCAGGCTCTCCACCTCGTCCGGGACGACGGCTTCGCGGGCGACCACCCCGGAGGCGGTGCCCTCGGCGCCGGCCACCGTGGCGATCACGGTGAGCCGGCGGCCCCGGGTGACGCCGTTGGTGGTGAGCGCGTTGCCGGCCCAGCGGAGGTTGGCGGTCGACTCCTCGTCGGCGATCACCACGCAGCCGTCGGCGCGGGAGAGGCCGAGCGCCAGCTCGACGAGTTCGTGGGGCTGCATCGCGGCCATCAGTGACCCGCCTCCTGCTGGGTGTTGAGCACGTTGACGTTGCGGAACAGCGCCGAGGGGCAGCCGTGGCTGACCGCCGCGACCTGGCCGGGCTGCGCCTTGCCGCAGTTGAAGGCGCCGCCGAGGACGTAGGTCTGCGGGCCGCCGACGGCCGCCATCGAGCCCCAGAAGTCGGTGGTGGTGGCCTGGTAGGCGAAGTCCTTGACCTGGCCGGCGAGTTCGCCGTTCCTGATGGCGTAGGCGCGCTGGCCGGTGAACTGGAAGTTGTAGCGCTGCATGTCGATCGACCAGGAGCGGTCGCCGACGATGTACAGGCCGTTCTCCACGCCCGCGAACAGGCCCTCGGTGTCGGGGCCGCCGGCGGCCGGCTGCAGCGAGACGTTGGCCATCCGCTGCACCGGGACGTGCGCGGGGGAGTCGGCGAAGGCGCAGCCGTTGGAACGGTCGAAGCCCTTCAGCTTCGCCATCCCGCGGTCCAGCTGGTAGCCGACCAGGACGCCGTCCTTGACGAGGTCCCAGGACTGGGTGGCGACGCCCTCGTCGTCGTAGCCGACGGTGGAGAGGCCGTGCTCGGCGGTGCGGTCGCCGGTGACGTGCATCAGCTCGGAGCCGTACTTGAGCGAACCCAGCCGGTCGAAGGTGGCGAAGGAGGTGCCGGCGTAGGCGGCCTCGTAGCCGAGCGCCCGGTCCAGCTCGGTGGCGTGGCCGATCGACTCGTGGATGGTCAGCCAGAGGTTGGACGGGTCGATCACCAGGTCGTAGCGGCCGGCCTCGACGCTCGGGGCCTTCATCTTCTCGGCCAGCAGGACGGGCAGCTCGGCCAGCTCGGCGTCCCAGTCCCAGCCGGTGCCCCGGAGGTACTCGAAGCCGCGCCCGACCGGCGGGGCCAGGGTGCGCATCGAGTCGAACGCCCCGGTGCGCTCGTCCACCGAGGTGGCCTCCAGCGTCGGGTGCAGCCGGATGCGCTGCTGGGTGGTCACGGTGCCGGCGGTGTCGGCGTAGAACTTGTTCTCCTGCACCGTCAGCAGCGTGGCCTGGACGTGCGAGACGCCCTCGGCGGTCAGCAGCCGGGAGCTCCAGTCGGCGAGCAGCGCCGTCTTCTCCGCGTCCGGCACCTCGAAGGGGTTCACCTCGTACGCGGAGACCCAGGTGGCGTCCGGGTAGACCGGCTCGTCCGCCAGGTCGACCCGCTCCTTCGACCCGGCCGCCCGGCTGATCCCGCCGGAGAGCCGGGCCACCGCGACGGCCTGCTCGGCGACCTTCGCCGCCGCGGCCGCGGTGAGGTCCACCCCGGCGGCGAAGCCCCAGGCGCCGTCCAGCAGCACCCGGACGGCGAAGCCGAGCTGCACGCTGTCGGAGGTGCCGGCCGGCCGGGCGTCGCGCAGCCGCCAGGAGGCGCTGCGGACCCGCTCCAGCCGGAAGTCGGCGTGTTCGGCCCCGAGTTCACGCGCCCGGGTGAGGGCGGCGTCGGCCAGGGCGTGCAGCGGGTAGGCGAGGAACAGCGGGTCGACGGCGCGTCCGTGCGCGGCGCCGGCACTGCTGGTCGGGGGGATCGGAGGCAATCGGGCTCCCTGGTCGGAGGGGCGGCGGTGCGGGCGGCCCCGGACAGGGGTACCCGCACCGCATCATTGCCCGTGGACAGGGTTTCGGCCAGCGCATTTCCCCGGTGACACGCGTGGGTTGACGCCCGGCCCGGGCGCCCGGCCCGCCGCCGGCCGGGCCGCTGCGGTGCGGGCGTCAGATGACGCTCTCCCACCAGCCGTCCAGCTCGGGCGGGTTGTCGACGTCGACGCGCTCGCCGGGGCGCGGGACCACCAGCGGTACGGCCTGCTGCTTGGCCTCCGCCAGCAGGCGCTCGATCGGCTCGGACCACGGGTGCAGGCCCAGGTTGAAGGTGCACCAGTGGACCGGCACCAGCAGGCCGGCGTTCAGCTCGCGGTGGGCGAGGACGGCGTCCTCCGGGGTCATGTGGATGTCCGCCCAGGCCGCGTCGTAGGCGCCGATCTGGACCAGCGCGGCGTCGAACGGGCCGTGCTGCGCGCCGATCTTCGCGTAGCCCTCGAAGTAGCCGGAGTCCCCGGTGTAGAAGACCTTGCGGGTGGGCCCGGCGATCACCCAGGAACCCCAGAGCGTGGTGTTGCGGGTCAGGCCGCGGCCGGAGAAGTGGTGGGCCGAGGTCAGGGTGACCGCCAGCTCGCCGAGGTTGCAGGTCTCGTCCCAGTCCAGCTCGATGATCCGGTGCTCCGGGACGCCCCAGCGGCGCAGGTGCCCGCCGATGCCGAGCGGCACCGCGAACGGCGCCGACTGGCTGCGGACCAGCCGCTTCACCGTCGCCATGTCCAGGTGGTCGTAGTGGTCGTGCGAGATCAGCACCGCGTCGACCTGCGGCAGCTCCTCCAGCTCGACCGGCACCGGGTGCAGCCGCTTGGGGCCGACGTGCGCGGACGGGGAGCAGCGCTCGCTCCAGATCGGGTCGAGCAGCACCCGGGTGCCCTCGATCTCGACCAGTGCGGAGGCGTGCCCGTACCAGGTGATCTCCACGCCCTCGGCGGCCGGGCGTGACCCGCCGGGCGGGCGGACGGTCGGCACCGGGTGCGCGGGTACCCGGCCCTCGCGCTGGAACAGCATCCGGCGCACGGTGTCGCGGTCGAAGTCGGGGGTGGACTTGGCGCGGGCCACCGTGGACGGTGCGTTGTGGAAGACCCCGTCGCGGTACTGCGGCGAGTCGCGCACCCGCTCCTCGCGCCCGCCGTCCGGCCGCCGTCCGAACGCGGCCGGCAGGTCGCGCAGGGCCCAGGCGGCGGCTCCCGTGCCCGCCGCCAGGGCGGCCAGGGCCAGCAGTCGTCCGCGTCGGTTGGTGGTACCGGGCAGTCCCTCGATCATCCGCGCTCTGCCTTCGCTCGTCGGCCCCGTGAATCGCCGGGCCGCCGGGGCCCTTCCAGGGAAGCGGTACGGTCGGCCCCGGTGGTCCCGCACCACCGGGGGCAACGGGTACGCCGCGGCGCGTGTTCCCGGAGGCCCGGCCGGGTCTTCGACGCCGGGCGGCACCGGGCCCGGCAGGGCGGGGGAGCGGGCGCGGCGGGGACCGCGGGAGGCCACAACGACGCGGGCGGTGGAGGTACGGTGCCGGTGTGCCGCGGTGTGGGATCCGGGGAACCGGCACGGGCACGGATTGTCGGATTGCGACAG
The DNA here is from genome assembly GCF_002953255.1 of Streptomyces sp. CB01881. GTDB lineage: Bacteria > Actinomycetota > Actinomycetes > Streptomycetales > Streptomycetaceae > Kitasatospora. The sequence continues at coordinate 4,731,318 of NZ_CP026498.1, read as the reverse complement.
TTCCTCCGGGGCGGCGCTGTGGGAGCCCGATGCGTCTGAGCCCCGGGACGACCGATAGCGTCACACTGCGTACGCATTCCGACGTGCGCACACTTACGGAGAGAGGTGGATCGTTGAGCCGCTCGGTTCTCGTCACCGGAGGAAACCGGGGCATCGGCCTCGCGATCGCCCTGGCCTTCGCCGAGGCGGGCGACAAGGTCGCCATCACCAGCCGCTCGGGTGAGGTCCCCGCGGAGCTGGCCAAGTACGACGTCCTCGCGGTGCGCTGCGACATCACCGACGCCGCCCAGGTGGACGCGGCGTTCACCGAGGTCGAGGCCAAGCACGGCGGTGTGGAGGTGCTGGTCGCCAACGCCGGCATCACCCACGACACCCTGCTGCTGCGCATGTCCGAGGAGGACTTCACCTCCGTCGTCGACACCAACCTCACCGGCACGTTCCGGGTGGTCAAGCGCGCCTCGAAGCTGATGATGCGCGCCCGCAAGGGCCGGGTCGTGCTGATCTCCTCGGTGGTCGGCCTCTCCGGCTCGCCGGGCCAGGCCAACTACGCCGCCTCCAAGGCCGGCCTGGTGGGCTTCGCGCGCTCGCTGGCGCGCGAGCTGGGCCCGCGCAACATCACCGTCAACGTGGTCGCCCCCGGCTTCGTGGACACCGACATGACCGCAGTGCTCAGTGACGAGCGCCGCGCGGAGATCGTCTCGGGCGTGCCGCTGGGCCGCTACGCGGCGCCCGCCGAGGTCGCCTCCACCGTGCGGTTCCTCGGTTCGGACGAGGCCGCGTACATCACCGGAGCCGTCATTCCCGTCGACGGCGGATTGGGCATGGGTCACTGAACATGAGTGGAATCCTTGAGGGCAAGCGGATCCTGATCACCGGAGTGCTGATGGAGTCCTCCATCGCGTTCCACACCGCGAAGCTCGCCCAGGAGCAGGGCGCCGAGATCATCCTCACCGCCTTCCCGCGCCCGAGCCTGACCGAGCGGATCGCCAAGAAGCTGCCGAAGCCGGTCACCGTGCTGTCGCTGGACGTCTCCAGCGAGGAGGACCTGGCGGGCATCGCCGACAAGGTCCGCGAGCACCTGCCGAGCCTGGACGGCATCGTCCACTCGATCGGCTTCGCCCCGCAGGACGCCCTGGGCGGCAACTTCCTGGACACCCCGTGGGAGTCCGTGGCCACCGCCATGCACGTCTCGGCGTACTCGCTGAAGTCGCTGACCATGGCGCTGCTGCCGCTGATGCAGGACGGCGGTGCGGTGGTCGGCCTGACCTTCGACGCGCAGTTCGCCTGGCCGCAGTACGACTGGATGGGCCCGGCCAAGGCCGCGCTGGAGTCGACCAACCGCTACCTGGCGCGCTACCTGGGCGAGCGGGACATCCGCTGCAACCTGATCTCGGCCGGCCCGATCGGCTCGATGGCCGCCAAGTCCATCCCGGGCTTCGGCGACCTCGCCGCCACCTGGGACGCCCGTTCCCCGCTGAAGTGGGACCTGAGCGACCCGGAGCCGGCCGGCCGGGGTGTCGTCGCCCTGCTGTCGGACTGGTTCCCGAAGACCACCGGCGAGATCGTCCACGTGGACGGCGGCCTGCACGCCATCGGCGCCTGACGGTCCGCACGCACGTACGCCGCTGCCCGGCACCCTGCGAGGGGTGCCGGGCAGCGTGCTGTGCGGGTCACCTCGGGGTGAGGGGTCCGCAGCCTAGGCCGGTGCCGGTGGCGTCGGCCCAGGACCGGAACAGCGGGGAGTCGCGGGTCGGGACCGCAGGGTCGACGTACGGATCGCGCCCGGCCAGGTGGAGGAACACGTTGCCGTTCCCGCACGGGGCGAGCACGACGCTGTCCGAGCCCTTGCCCCGCCAGCTCGCCGGCAGGGGCTTGCCGAGGGACTCCGGCCCGGCCACGAGCGCCGGGTACCGGGCCGCGGTGCTGCTGGTGAACCGGATCGCGGGCTCGTTCAGGGTCCCGCTGTAGACCCAGCAGGTCCGGATCGGCGCCGCCGGGTCGCTGACCCGTTGGACGAGCTCCTGGGCGCCGGTACCGGTGCCCGCGCCCGGCAGGCCGCAGAGCTGCCCGTCGACGGCGGGCTGCCAGGACGTGCCGGCCGCCGTCAGGTGGACGTCCGGCACGTCGGCCGCCCCGCAGCCGGAGGACTTCGCGACCGTCGCCCCGAACCCGGCGGCCAGCCGGGCGAGCGCCGCCCGGGTCTCGGGCGAGGGGGTCTCCTTGGCGGGCGCGTCCTGCCAGTCGGCCGGCTTCCCGCGGTGGCGCACGTCCGCGGTGAGCACGTCGGCGTCCCGGGCGGCCAGGCGGTCACGGTCGCGGACGGGCAGCCGGCAGCCGGGCGGCAGCATCAGCCAGCCGGTGCCGTTGGAGAACGCGCCGACCGGTCCCCGGTCGGGCTGGGACATCCCCGGGTCGACCGTGACGTCGCGGTCGAGGGCGTCGACCCGGTGGGTCCGCAGCGTGAGCTCGGCGGTCGTCCCGCCGCCCTCCCCGACGTCGATGATGCAGGCGGCCTGCGGGTCGGACCGGTCCTTCGAGAAGCTGCTGTCGACGACCCTCACCCTCCCGCCGCCCAGTACCTTCTGCACGTCCCCGGTCGCGACGGCGCCCCCGCAGAGCCGGTCCGGGGTGAAGAGGTCGGTGTAGCGCCAGGCCGCGTAGCCGCCGGCCCCCAGGGCGAGGACGAGGACCGGGACGACGATCAGCAGCACACGCCGGGCTCGGCGGGAGGGGCTCACTTCTGACCGTTCCGTCCGAGGGCGATCGCCGCGTTGTTGTACCCGGTGTCGTGGCCGTTGTCCATGGACGCCGAGATCTGGTCGACGATCTGCGCGTTCTCGCCGTACCCGTGGTCGGTGCCCCACTCCAGGACCATCTGCTTGCTCTGGGTCAGGCCGGCCTGGTGGCCGTTGGAGGTGTCCAGGTTGCCCTTGTGCTGGGCCTCCTCCTTGACGTGGTCCACCCAGGAGTTGATCCCCTGGTCGGCCAGTCCGCCGACGACGTCGCCGGCCTCGGGGATGAAGCCGGTCGCGGTGCCGCTGATCGAGGAGACCAGTTCGCCGGTCTTGTCGGCCCACTCCATCCGGTCGTCCTTCTCGTCCAGGAAGACGGACGAGCGGACGGCGTCGTACGCCCCGAGCGCGGTGCCGACCCGCTGGCCGGGCAGGGTCCGGTCGCCGTCGTTGACCCGGGGGTCGGCCGGCAGGCCGGAGATGATCTCCGCGGACTTGGCGCGCTCGGCGTTGTAGAGGGTGGCGTACGCCTCGGGCTCCTCGGAGACGCCGCGGATGACCCGGACCAGGTGGTCGCTGGTGCCGCCGAGGTGGCCGACGCCGTTCTCCTCCCAGGCCCCGTCGTGGGCGGCGTTGCTGACGTGCTCGCTCAGGATCCGGTGCGTGTCGTCCACGTAGTCCGAGAGGGCGTCGGCCAGCGGCCGGCGCAGGTCCTCGTGGACCTCGGCCCCCTTGCCGTCCGCGTCCAGCGCGTCGATCGCGCCCTGCATCACGCGGGCCTGCGCGGGGGTGTGCGGGCCGCCGTGGTGGGTGCCCTCGCCGGGGACGTCGCCGGTGGCGGCCGCCTCCAACGCGGCGGCCAGCCCGGCCTGGTGGGTGGTCTTGTCCATGATCGGCGGGCCGTACAGGGTGTTGACGTACGAGGTCGGCCACTCGCGATCGCGCAGCAGGTACTTCAGCCGGTCGTCGGCGCCGGGCGACTTCGGGTCCAGGAACATGGTCGCGGCCTCGGGGTTCTGGCCCATCAGCTTCAGCACGCCGTCGACGGGGTCGTGCACGAGGTCCGGGCGCGGGCCGTTGAACTGGTGCGAGGACCAGCGGTTCTTGTCGCCCCGTTCGGCGTTGACGATGTCGGTGCCGAGGTCGTTCAGGAACTCCTTGCCGTACCCGGCGTTCCCGTGCTGGAGCAGGGTGGCGAGGGTCTGGTAGCCGTAGATCGGCTCCGCGCCGCCGCCGAAGTGGCGCTTGTTGATGTTCTTGACGCCGGCCTCCTGAAGGCCCTTGCGGAACTCCTGGTAGAACGGGCTCTTCGGGTCACGGGTGGCACCGGCGACGGTGTTGGCGAGGTTGGTCTGCAACTCGCCGTACTCGCCCTTGAGTTTGCCGCCCCGGTCGTTGATCCGCAGCTCCAGCTCGTCGGCGAGCAGCAGGGTGCCCTCCGGGCCGAGCGCGGTCAGGAGGGTCCGGCCGTACTCGGGACTGCCCGAGTCGGCCTTCATCAGGTTGTTGAGCTCGGCGAGCTCCTCCGGGCTGAGCTTGCCGCCGTCCTTGAGCCGCTGGGCGAGCTCGGCGGCGCGCCTGCCGTCGGCGACGTCACCGCCGCCCACCGCCTGGCCGTTGAACTCGTTGACGAGGTCGCCGACCTTCGCCGCGCGGCGCAGCTTGAGGGCGGCCCGCTGGTCGGCGGCGGTGGCCTCCTCCAGGTACACCTTGATCTTCTGGGCCCACCTGCCGGCGGCCTCGTTGCGCTCGCGCTGGTAGTCCGGCTCGTGGCGGTAGGCGGCCTTGGTCGCGGGGTCGAGAGCGCCGACGTCGAACATGACGGCGCCGGTGCCGGTCACCTTCATGCCGTCGTTCCGGGCGTCCTCGACGGTCTGCCTCAGCTTGTTCTGCGCCGACTCGAAGTCGCCGTGCGCGTCGGTGATGATCGAGGCGACGGCCTTCGCCTCGGTCTGCGCGTCGACGGTCTGCTGCTTGGTGAACAGGACGTGCTGGTTGGCGGCGGAAGCGGTGGAGCCCAGCCAGAGACCGCCGTTGCCGGTGACCGAGAGCACCTCGTTCTCCAGCCGGTGCTGGACGGCCTCGTACTTCCGGGCCATCTCGGTCCAGTCGGCGGCGGCCTTGGCCATCCCCGACAGGTCGGCCTTCATGACGTCTTCGAACCCGAGCATGCTCACGCCCCTTTGGTGAACGACGTCGCGATGCCGTGCTCGACGCTGACGTAGTTGGTGTGGGTCTGCCGCATCATCCCGGCCTCCTGGTTGAGGCGCCCGTTGAGCTGCGCGACCTGCTCGTGCCACTCCTGCAGTGCCCCGCGCAGCGCCCCCGCGGTGTCCCACCCGCTCAGCTGTGTCGCCGCGGCCGCCGTGCCCTCGTCGGCCGCCTTGCCCGCGGCGGTGCTGTCGTTGGCGATGCCGTCCAGCGAGGTGGCGGCCTTGTCGAGCGCACCCGTCGACACCTGCGTCGGAACCCCGCCCGGCTTCGCGTCCGGATCAGCCATCGAATCTCCCCGCTTTGCCCGTTCTTGGCCGGCACTTGACCGCCGGCAAATTTTTCCACGGGACGTTAGCACGTCAAAACCCGGCCGCGGGAAGGCCTTCCGTACACGTGGGACCACGGCCCTCACCCGCACGTCGCCGCCGGTCGGTGCGCCCTGTGCCCGACCTGTCACGGGGAGTGACGAGTGGATCGCGCAGACGTCGAGGGCGGGACTCCGGCGGCGAGGTCCTGGCCGGCCGGGGGTGGTGGGTGGCCGCCGTGCCGGCCGGGGTGACGGGAGCTGGTGCCGCCGTGCGGGTCGTCGGCCGGTGGGGCCGGGGCCCGGGGTCGGGCCCCGGCCCCCGGGGTCAGGAGTCGGTGGGGGCGCAGGCGCCGATGGCCCGGCCGGCTTCGACGGAGGCGCGCTGGGAGTCGCCGGCGCGGATGGCGTCGAGGATCTCGTCGTGGCCGAGGTAGCGCTCGGCGATCAGCTCGGGGCCGACGTCGTGGCGCAGGTGGGCGCGGGTGACCTCGCCGAGGTCGGCGTAGAGGGCGGCGAGGACGTCGTTGTGGGCGGCGGCGACGACGGCCTGGTGGAAGGCGGCGTCGGCCTGGACGAAGTCCTCGGCGTCGCCGGACTGCCAGGCCTCCTCGCGGCGGGCGAGGGTCGCGTCGAGCAGGGCGAGGTCGCGGTCGGTGCGGCGGGTGGCGGCCAGGCCGGCGGCGGAGGTCTCCAGGGTGATCCGGAGCTCGGCGACCTGGGCCTGGTCGGCGTCGGCGAAGCGGCGGTGCATGACCCCGGCCAGCTCGCTGGTGGCGAGGACGTAGGTCCCCGAGCCCTGGCGGATGTCCAGCAGGCCGTTGTGGGCGAGGGCGCGGACGGCCTCGCGGACGGTGTTGCGGGCGACGCCGAGCTGCTCGACCAGGGAGGCCTCGGTGGGGATGCGCGAGCCGACGGGCCACTCGCCCGAGGTGATCTGGGCGCGCAGCTGCGCGATCACCTGGTCGGACAGCGGGGTGCGCCTCGGTGAGGACAGCGCCACGGGGACTCCTTGCGGCTTCGGTCGGCGACGGTGGGGGCGGCGGCCGGTGGGTGGGTTGGCGTTCGGCGGGCGGTGCTACGGGGTCGGACGGTGTTTCGGGGGGCCGGGACATCATGCCAATTCCAAGGTGCGCTAATTCATCCCATCATTCTATGATGGCGCCCATGCCTTCCGCAGCAGACACCACCACCGCCCCGCGCGCCGGGGTCCGGCCGCAGACCGAGCAGCCGCGTTCACCCCGGAGCAGGTACCTCGGCTGGCTCTTCGCCGTCGCGATCGCCGCCGCCGCCTTCAACCTCCGCCCCGTCGTCACCAGCCTCGGGCCGCTGCTCGACCAGGTCCGCGCCGACCTCGGGATGAACCCGACGGTGGCCGGCCTGCTCACCGCCGTCCCCTCGCTCTGCTTCGCGCTCTTCGGCTTCGCCGCGCCCGGCATGGCCCGGCGGCTCGGCCCGATCGCCGTGATCACCGCCGGCCTGGGTGCGATCACCGCGGGCGTGCTGGCCCGCTCGTTCGCCGGCGGGACGGCGGTCTTCCTGCTGCTCACCGCGCTGGCGCTGGCGGGCGTGGCGGTCTCCAACGTGCTCATCCCGGTGGTGATCAAGCGGTACTTCCCGGAGAAGGTCGGTCCGATGATCGGCCTGTACTCCATGTCGCTGTCGGCGGGCACCTCGCTCGCCGCGGCCGTCACCGTGCCGCTGACCAGCGCGCTCGGCGGCGACTGGCGGGTCGGCCTGGGGGTCTGGGCCGGGCTCGCCGGGCTCGCGCTGCTGCTCTGGGTGGCGGTCCTGGTGTTCAGGCGCGAGCGCGGCGAGCGGGCCGGCGGTGGTGCCGCCACCGACCGGCTGCCGATCACCCGCAGCCGGACGGCGTGGGCGATGGCCTGCTTCTTCGGCCTCCAGGCCACCGGCGCGTACGTGGTGATGGGCTGGCTGCCGAAGATCTTCCAGGACGCCGGCGTCTCCGAGGGCGCCTCCGGGGTGCTGCTGGCGCTGACCATGGTGATCGGCGTCCCGGTCTCCTTCGTGCTGCCCAACCTCGCCGCCCGCCGCGGCGACCAGCGGCTCTTCGTGGTGGTGCTCGCCTCCTGCGGCATCGCCGGGTACGCCGGCCTGGCCCTCGCCCCGGCCGCCGCGCCGTGGGTCTGGGCGACCCTGGTGGGTCTGTCCAACTGCGCGTTCCCGCTGGTGCTCACCATGATCGGCCTGCGCGCCCGGACCGCCGGCGGCGTGGCCCAGCTCTCCGCCTTCGCCCAGGGCGTCGGCTACCTGATCTCCATCCCCGGCCCGATCCTGATCGGCCGTCTGTACCAGGCCACCGGCGACTGGTACCTGCCGCTGGGCTTCCTCGCACTGCTGCTGGTGCCGCAGATGCTGTTCGGCCTGCGGGCGGCGCTGGCCCGGCACATCGAGGACGAGGCGGTGCGCCCTGCCGCCCCCGCCAAGGCCTGACGGACGACGGACGACGGACGACGGGCGGGTCCGAGGGATGACCGTCCCGAGGGGCCGGTTCCCGGCGGGCATGGCCGGGGTGGGAGAATCCGGTCATGCCCGTACTCGAACCGAACCCCACCGACGGCCACAAGAAGCTCGGCCAGCTCGCCGCGGCGATCGCCGGCATCGTCGTCCTGCTGATCATCGTCGCCAGCATCGCCAAGAACCTCGGCTGACGTCCGCCCCGGAACCCGGCCGGCCGGCGGCGGCGACCTTCGCGCGGCCGTCCGGTGGCCCCGGGCCGACCGCCGGGCACCTGCGCCCGATCGTTCGGCGACCTGCCGTTGACCACCCGGCGACCTGCCGTTGGCCGGCACGGGAAGCCCCGGCGAACGCCGCATGATGGCACCCTCCACTCCTGAGGGTGGCGGCAACCGGGGGCGTCGCGCCCCCCGGCGGCTTTTCTGCCAAGCTTGCTGGGTATGAGCGCCGACACGCCCCGCAGGATCATCGTTCTCCGCCATGCCAAGGCCGACTGGCCCAACGGCGTCGACGACCACGAGCGGCCGCTGGCCGACCGGGGCCGTCACCAGGCCCCGGACGCCGGTCGTTGGCTCGCCGACTCCGGCATCAACCCCGACTACGTGCTCTGCTCCACGGCCCTGCGCACCCGGGAGACGTGGAAGCTCGCCGCGCACGAGCTGCCGAAGCGCTCCCGGAAGACCGTGTACGAGGACCGGGTCTACGAGGCCAGCCCCGGCGAGATCATCACCGTCCTCCAGGAGACCCCGGAGGAGTACGCCGATCTGGTACTGGTCGGCCACAACCCCGGCGTGCTCGGGCTGACCCAGGTGCTGGCCGGGGACGAGGGCGACCGGGACGCGCTGGAGCGGCTGCGGCTGGGCGGGTTCCCGACCGCCGCGATCGCCGTCCTCAGCTTCAGCGGCTCGTGGAAGGGCGTCGAGCCGGGCGTGGCCGAGCTGGTCTCGTACCACACCCCGCAGGACTGACCGGATGCACGTGAGGGGCGCGGGGACGATGTCCCCGCGCCCCTCACGCCCCTGCGGGAGCTACTCCGTCGGAGTGCCGTGCAGCACGTCGGCCGCCTCGACCTCTTCGCGGGTGATGCCCAGCAGGTAGAGGACGGTGTCCAGGAAGGGCACGTTCACCGCGGTGTCGGCGGCCTCCCGCACCACCGGCTTGGCGTTGAAGGCCACGCCCAGCCCGGCCGCGTTCAGCATGTCGAGGTCGTTGGCGCCGTCACCGATCGCCACCGTCTGCTCCAGCGGCACCTTGGCCTGCTCGGCGAAGCGGGCGAGCCAGCGGGCCTTGCCGGCCCGGTCCACGATCTCGCCGACGACCCGGCCGGTGAACTTCCCGTCCACCACCTCCAGGGTGTTGGCGGCCGCGTAGTCCAGCCCCAGCTGCTCCACCAGGTGGTCGGTGACCTGGGTGAACCCGCCGGAGACCACCGCGACCTGGAAGCCCAGCCGCTGGAGCGTCCGGATCAGGGTGCGCGCCCCCGGCGTGAACCGGACCTCCGCGCGCACCTTCTCGGTCACGGCGGCGTCCAGGCCGGCCAGCAGCGCCACCCGGGCCCGCAGCGACTCGGCGAAGTCCAGCTCGCCGCGCATCGCCGCGGCCGTCACCTCGGCGACCTCCTCCTCGCAGCCCGCGTGGGCGGCGAACAGCTCGATCACCTCGTCCTGGATCAGGGTCGAGTCGACGTCCATCACGATCAGCCGCTTCGCCCGGCGCTCCAGCCCGGCCGCGACGACGGCGATGTCCACCCGCTGGGTGGCCGCCTCCTGGGCCAGCCCGGCGCGCAGCTCGTCGGTGGCGACACCCGAGACGGCGAGCTCGACCGCGGTCACCGGGTACTTGGCCAGCCGGAAGACGCGGTCGATGTTGCCGCCCGAGGCGGTGATGCGGGAGGTGAGCGCGGAGACGGCGGAGGCGGTCAGCGGGTGGCCGAGCACGGTGACGTGCGAGCGGCCCTCGCGGCGCGGCCGGTTGTCGCCGATGCCGGAGATGATCTCGGCCTGGAGCTTCTGCTCCTCGGCCCAGCGGTGCACGGTGGAGCGCAGCTCGCCCTCCGCACCGGGGGCGCCGCCGGCCGGCGGGGTCACCAGGGCGCACAGCGTTATCCGGCCACGGGTGACGACCTGCTCGATGTCGATCACGTCGACACCGAACCCGGCCAGGGTGGCGAAGAGGCCGGCGGTGATGCCGGGGCGGTCCTTGCCGAACACCTTGACGAGCAGGGTGCGCTCGTCCTCGGTCCGGGGCTGCGGGGCGGGGAACGGCTCGGCGGCCAAGGGCGATGCGTTCATGATGCCTCCCACGCTACCGGGCGTCCGGCGAGGTCACGGCACCCGTCCGCGTCGTGGACGGGCCGGTGGGGGAGGCGCGGAACGGGTGCGCGCCACCCCGGTGACCGGGCGGTTGCGCAGAGGTGACGGCCGGGGGTGGTGGCGGGGCCGTCCGCGAATCGTTGCCGCCTGGTCACAGTCACCGGGGGTGACTTTCGTCAACGGGCGACGGGCTGGAATGATTCGCCCGTCAGATTCAGGATCATTGCACCCCCGGTCGGGGGCCACAATCGGGGGACCGAGAGAGCGGGGCGGGCGAGCAGTGCCGCAACTCGTCATTGAGATCAACGGACAGCAGCGGACTCTGGAGCCGGGGCGGTCCTACACCATCGGGCGCAACCCGCAGTCGGACTTCCTGTTCGACGACGCCAGGGTCTCCTGGCACCACGCCACCATCTCCTTCAACGGGGCGGGTTGGCAGCTCGACGACCACGGGAGCACCAACGGTACGTACACCGGTGGCGCCCGCACCATGCAGGCCCAGCTCTTCCCGGGTGCCGTGGTCAACCTCGGCAACGCCGAGAACGGGCCGCGGCTCGGCTTCTCCGCACCCGCCCAGGCCGCCGCGCAGGCCCCCGCCTGGCACGAGGCCGCCACCAGCCGTGCCCACGCCCCGGAGCCCCAGGCGCCCGCCCAGCAGCAGCCGTGGGCCCAGCAGCCCCCGGTCCAGCAGCAGCCCCAGCAGCAGTGGGGCGGACAGCCGCAGGCGCAGCCGCAGCCCTTCCCGCAGCAGCAGGGCTTCCCGCAGCCGGGCCCGCAGGGCGGCTTCCCCCAGCAGCAGGCCCCGCGGCACGACGCCGGCGGCCCGCAGCCGACGATGATCCGCAGCCTGAGCGCCGGGATGAACACCGTCCGGATCGGCCGCGCGCTCGACAACGACATCGTGGTCTCCGACCTCCAGGTCTCCCGCCACCACGCCGAGCTGCGCCAGCTGCCCGACGGCCGGTACGAGATCGTCGACCTCGGCAGCCACAACGGCATCTTCCTCAACGGCATGCGCGTCCAGCGTCAGCTGATGGGCCCGCAGGACCGCCTGACCGTCGGTCACTCCAGCTTCGTCCTGGTCGGCGACCAGCTGCAGGAGTTCGTCGACAACGGCGCCGTCTCCTTCTCCGCCCGCCACCTGACCGTCGAGGTCGACTTCAAGAGCGGCAAGAAGGTCCTGCTCAACGACGTCTCCTTCGGCGTCCCGGAGAAGTCCCTGGTCGCGGTCATCGGCCCATCCGGCTCCGGCAAGTCGACCCTGCTGCGCGCCCTCACCGGCTACCGCCCGGCCGACCGCGGCGACGTCCTGTACGACGGCCGCAACCTCTACAAGCAGTTCGCCGAACTGCGCTCGCGCATCGGCCTGGTGCCGCAGTCGGAGATCCTGCACAAGGAACTGACGGTCCGCACCGGCCTCAAGTACGCGGCCCGGCTGCGCTTCCCCGGCGACACCGAGGCCGCCGAGCGCGAGGCGCGGATCGACGAGGTGCTGTACGAGCTGCGCCTCGACAAGCGTGCCGACAACAAGATCACCGCGCTCTCCGGCGGCCAGCAGAAGCGTGTCTCGGTCGCCCTGGAGCTGCTCACCAAGCCGTCGCTGATCTTCCTGGACGAGCCCACCTCGGGCCTCGACCCGGGCATGGACCGCGAGGTCATGCAGATGCTGCGCGGCCTCGCCGACGACGGCCGCACCATCCTCGTCGTGACCCACTCGGTGGCCGAACTCGCGCTCTGCGACCGGCTGCTGGTGATGGCGCCGGGTGGCTCGGTGGCTTACTTCGGCCCGCCGGACGAGGCGCTGCACTTCTTCGGGTACGAGACCTGGGCCGATGTCTTCCAGGCCTTCGAGAACTACCCGGACCACGACTGGGCCGGCCGGTACCGCGGTTCGGTGCACTATCAGCAGTACTCCGCCCCCACCGTGGAGGCGGGCGAGGTGCAGCACGTGCAGGTGGCCCAGGAGGCCGTCCGGCCGCCGAAGCCGCAGAGCTGGGGCTCCCAGCTGTGGACGCTGATGCGGCGCTACATGTCCGTGCTCGCCTCGGACCGCGGCTTCCTCGCGCTGTCGGTGCTGCTGCCCGCGGTCATCGGCGCGGTCAGCGTGCTGATCCCCAACGCGGCGGGCCTCGCCCCGGACCCGAAGAGGCAGCTCGGGATCAACAGCGGGGCCGCGACGATCATGCTGATCATGGCGATCGGCGCCTGCTTCTCCGGCGCGGCCAACTCGGTCCGCGAGTTGATCAAGGAACGGGCGATCTACGAACGGGAACGGGCCACCGGCCTGTCCCGCTCGGCGTACATGATGTCCAAGATCATCGTGCTGGGCGTCTTCAGCGTGATCCAGGGCGCGATCATCTCCGCCGTCGGCTTCCTGCCGCGCAAGCTCCCCGAGCACGGCCTGATCGTCAAGAACATGCCGCTCATCGAGATGACCATCGGCATGATCCTGCTGAGCTTCGCCGCGATGATGTTCGGCCTGATGATCTCCGCGCTGGTGAAGACCGCCGAGAAGACCATGCCGCTGCTGGTCATGTTCGCCATCGTCCAGGTCGTCTTCACCGGCTGCCTCTTCCAGATCTTCGGCAAGCCCGGTCTGGAGCAGGCCGCCTGGCTGATGCCGGCCCGCTGGGGCACCGGTATGGTCGCCACCACGCTGGACCTCTCGCACCTGCTCGGTCCGTGGAACAAGGACTTCAAGAACCCCGAGTACGACCCGCTGTGGGACCACAGCGTCGGCCAGCTGCTGATCGACGCCGGCGCGCTGGTGGCGATCTCGGTCGTTCTCGGCCTCGTCATCACGCGGCTGCAGCGCCGCCACGAGCCCGAGGTCATGCAGAAGGGCTGACGCCCTCCACCGCTCGACAGGGGCGGCCCTTCCCGGGGACGGGGAGGGCCGCCCCTCGGCGTACCCGGCCCCTTCGGAGGGCCCGGCGCCCTAGGTCTGCGGACCTGCTCCCCGCGCGCCCCCGGACCGACGCGGCGGCCCGCCCGGCGGCGGTAGTTTGGCGGTATGCCCACCCCGCCCACCGACCGCCGCCCCCGGGCCGGCCTGCTGCCCGTCGACCGGATCCCGGTCGGCCCGCCGCCCGACGGCCCGCTGCCCGCCTGCGAGCCCTGCCTCGCCGGCATCGAGGCCGTCAGCCGGGCCCTGCTCGCGATGAGCCGCCACCTGGAGGTGCGCGAGGTCCTGCGCCGGATCACCGCCTCCGCCCGCGGCCTGCTCGACGCCGAGTACGCCGCCCTCGGCGTGCCCGACGACCACGGGGGCTTCGCCCAGTTCGTCGTCGACGGCGTCACCGACGAGCAGTGGAAGGCCATCGGCCCGCTGCCCCGCCAGCACGGCGTCCTCGCCAAGATGCTCCACGAGACCGGCCCCACCCGGCTCGCCGACGTCCGCAGGGCGCCCGCGTTCGAGGGCTGGCCCGCCGCCCACCCGGAGCTCGAGGCCTTCCTCGGCATGCCCGTCCTCGACACCGATGCGACCGAGGACGAACCGCTCGTCATGGGCGTCATCTTCCTCGCCAACAAGCGCGGCGGCGGCGGCTTCACCGACCACGACGAGGAGCTGCTGCGGATCCTCGCCGCCCACGCCGCCCTCGCCCTCTCCAATGCCCGCCTCTACGAGCGCAGCCGGGAACTCACCCTGGCCGGCGAGCGCGCCCGGATCGCCCACGACCTGCACGACGCCGTCTCGCAGAAGCTCTTCTCGCTGCGCCTCACCGCCAAGGCCGCCGCCACCCTGGTCGAGCGCGACCCGGCGCGCGCCCGCGCCGAGCTCGCCGAGGTCGCCCGGCTCGCCGCCGAGGCCGCCGACGAACTGCGCGCCGTCGTCGTCGAACTGCGGCCCGCCGCCCTGGAGGAGGACGGCCTCAGTGCCACCCTCGCCTCCCAGGTGCAGGTCCTCGACCGCGCCCACAGCGCCGACGTCGCCTTCGCCGCCGACGGCGTGCGCGCCCTGCCGCCCGCGCAGGAGGCGGCGCTGCTGCGGGTCGCCCAGGAGGCCCTGCACAACGCACTGCGCCACTCCGGCGCCCGGCGGGTGACCGTCACGCTGACCGGCACCCCCGCCCGCGGCGCCGTCCTGCGGGTCCGGGACGACGGGCGCGGCTTCGACCCCGACTCCGTCCGCCGGGCCGGCCGCCACCTCGGCCTGGCCTCGATGCGCGACCGCGCCTCCGCGGTCGGCGGCTCGCTCACCCTGGACTCGGCCCCCGGCGCGGGGACGGTCGTCGAGATGGAGGTCCCCGGTGCCTGACACCACGCCAGCGATCCGCGTCCTGCTGGTCGACGACCACCAGGTCGTCCGTCGCGGCCTGCGCACCTTCCTGGAGGTGCAGGACGACATCGAGGTGGTCGGCGAGGCCGCCGACGGCGCCGAGGGCGTCGACCGGGCCCGCGAACTCGACCCGGACGTCGTCCTGATGGACCTCAAGATGCCCGGGATGGACGGCATCGAGGCCCTGCGCACGCTCAAGGACGAGGGCAGCCGGGCCCGGATCCTGATCGTCACCAGCTTCACCGAGCACCGCACCATGGTCCCCGCGCTGCGGGCCGGCGCCGCCGGGTACGTGTACAAGGACGTCGACCCGGAGGCGCTGGCCGGCGCGATCCGCTCGGTGCACGCCGGCCACGTGCTGCTCCAGCCCGAGCTGGCCGAGGCGCTGCTCTCCGACGACGGCCCGCGCCCGCCGCAGGGCCGCGGCGGCACCCTGACCGAACGTGAGCGCGAAGTCCTCGGCCACATCGCCGACGGCCGCTCCAACCGGGAGATCGCCCGCAGCCTGCACCTGTCCGAGAAGACGGTGAAGACGCACGTCTCCAACATCCTGATGAAGCTGGACCTCGCCGACCGCACCCAGGCCGCCCTCTGGGCCGTCCGGCACGGGGAGGCCCGGGAGGGGCGTTAGCCGCAGGTCCGTCAGCCGCAGCCGGGGCGGGCTGACGGGCTGTCAGCTGCGTGTGCGAACCTGGGACCGTCGACGATCACGGGGGAGGCGCCGGATGAGGACACCGCGCAGGGAGTACGGCCCGGGCATGCTGGCCGCGGAGCTGGGCCTGTCGCAGCGTCTGATGCACCGGGCCCGGTGCCTGGGCCACGTGCCGGAGC
Organism: Streptomyces sp. CB01881; assembly: GCF_002953255.1. Lineage (GTDB taxonomy): Bacteria > Actinomycetota > Actinomycetes > Streptomycetales > Streptomycetaceae > Kitasatospora. The sequence continues at coordinate 4,716,168 of NZ_CP026498.1, read as the reverse complement.
CGGACGTCGAGGGCGGGCGCTGGTCGCGGGCGGCGGCCGAGGCGCTGGAGGAGGTGGTCGCGGCCCGGCTGCTCAAGGCCGAGGCCGCGGCCGAAGCCGAGACGCGGGCCCGGACCCGACGGCCGGCGGACAGCCTCTCGGAGGCCGAGGCCGCCGAGGAGCTCGGCTGGTCCGCACGCCGCCTGCAGCTCTTCGCCGCCCGCGGCGGCCTGACCCGCGGACCGGACGGCCGCTACGACCGCACCGAGGTGCTGGCGCGCTACGCCGCCGACCCGTGGCGCGGGGAGTCCGTCGGCTGAGTGCCGGGTCAGCGGGCGTCGCGCTCGTCCACCAGGGCGTTGTACGCCGCCACCTGGGCACGGCGCGCGGTGCGGCGCAGGGGGGCCAGGACGGCCTGGCGGGAGGCCATCTCGGAGGCGCTGACCGCGGCGCCGTGGCTGTCGGAGGCGATCGCGAGCAGCGCGGAGACCTGCCGCGCCGACTCCAGGACGCGCACGGCCCGCGGCGGGTAGCCGGGCGCGAGCAGCTCGACGTGGCCGCGGCGGCGGTAGGCCTCCAGGGCGCGCAGCGCCTCCGGGCCGGCGCCGGCGACGTCGAGGCGGGTGAGCAGCAGGGTGGCCTCGCGCAGGCCGTCCGCCATCTCGCGCTCGGCCTCGTGCAGCGAGGGCACGTCGGCCGGCGGGGTGTCGTTCACCTCGGCGCAGCGCCAGAGCACCGTCGCCGAGCGGTCCCCGGCCGGGCCGAACACCTCGACCTCGGGGACGAGCCCGAGCGGAACGCCGACCGCCAGCACGGCCTCGCCCGCGCCGAGCGCGCGGTCGTTGAACGCCGGCGGGCCGGTCAGCCCGAGCGGGTGCCCGGCGCTCGGCAGGGCCAGCCGCAGGCCCTTCACGCCGAGGACGCGCAGCCGTCCGAGCGCCCAGGTGAGCCCGTGCTGCTCGCCCGGGGCGTCCCCGGGAAGTCCGGTCACCCGGTGGCTCTCGTCGGCCCCGAGGACGGCCGCGGCGGCGTTGTCGGGCGGCACCAGACCGGCCAGCAAGGCGTTGCCCCAGGCGGCCAGCCGCCCGAACGGGGCTCTTCGTACGGATTGTCGGCAGGAGTCGCGAGCATCCGGCCAGCCTACGGAATCGGCGGTCATCCGCGTGGCGTAGGTTTGCCCATGCGTGTGCGGCGCACCCACTCCGTGCCACCCGGCCGCCGGAGTAGGCTGCCCGCCCGCACCGACGGCCGTGATTTGAGTTTGGGGAAGGCGTAGGCATGAGCGACGTGCTGGAGCTGGTGGACGTATCCGTGGTCCGGGAGGGGCACGCGCTGGTCGACCAGGTCTCGTGGTCCATCTCGGAGGGCGAGCGCTGGGTCATCCTCGGCCCCAACGGCGCCGGCAAGACGACCCTGCTGCAGATCGCCTCCACGTACCTCTTCCCGACCTCCGGCAAGGTGTCGGTCCTGGGCGAGAAGCTCGGCGAGATCGACGTCTTCGAGCTGCGCTCCCGGATCGGCCTGGCCGGCGCCGCGATGTTCGACAAGCTGCCCGCCGAGCAGACCGTGCTGCAGACGGTGATGACGGCCGCGTACGGCATGACGGTCAGCTGGCAGGAGAAGTACGAGGACTTCGACGAGTCCCGCGCGCTGGTGCTGCTGGACCGCCTGGGCATGTCGAACCTGACCACGCGCAAGTTCGGCACCCTCTCCGAGGGCGAGAAGAAGCGCACCCTGATCGCGCGCGCCCTGATGACCGACCCCGAGCTGCTGCTGCTGGACGAGCCGGCCGCCGGCCTCGACCTCGGCGGCCGCGAGGACCTGGTCCGCCGCCTCGGCGCGCTGGCCCAGGACGAGTTCGCGCCGGCCATGGCCATGGTCACCCACCACGTCGAGGAGATCGCCCCCGGCTTCACCCACGTCCTGATGATCCGTCGGGGCAAGGTGCTCACCGCCGGCCCGATCGACACCGAGCTGACCGCGCGCAACCTCTCCAAGTGCTTCGGCCTGCCGCTGACCCTGGAGCGGCACGGGGACCGCTGGTCCGCGCAGGGCCTGCCGCTCGGCTGAGGCCCGCGGCCGGACCCGCCCGGGCCCGCGCCGGAGCCCCCCGTACGCCACTGAACTCCGCTGAACTGGGACCGGTCGCACGTGCGACCGGTTTCCGTCCCTCCACCTGCGGGAACTGTCCGCCTCGAAGGCCCTTCGCTCCCTAGGATGGACACGTGGACAGCTGGATCTGGTGGCTCCTCGCCGCCGTCGGCCTCGGCATACCGCTGGTGATCACCGCGATGCCGGAGTTCGCCATGTTCGCCGTCGGCGCGCTCGCCGCGGCCGGTGTCGCCGGGCTGGGCGCCGGGGTGGTCTGGCAGGTCCTGGCCTTCGTCGCGGTCTCGGCCGGGCTGCTGGTCGTGGTCCGGCCCATCGCGTACCGGCAGATGACGAAGGGCCCGCAGGTCAAGATGGGCATCGAGGCGCTGAAGGGCGCCACCGCGGTCGTCGCGGAACAGGTCGACGGGGAGGGCGGGCGGATCAAGCTCAACGGCGAGATCTGGTCGGCCCGCGCGCTCAACCCCGGCAGTGTGTACCAGCCGGGGCAGCAGGTCGACGTCGTCGAAATCCAGGGCGCGACCGCCCTGGTCGTCTAGGGGAGAGTCCGTGGAACCCGTCCTTATCGTCCTGGTCGTCCTGGTCGTGGTGGCATTCATCGCGCTGATCAAGACGATTCAGGTCATCCCGCAGGCCAGCGCCGCGATCGTGGAGCGCTTCGGCCGCTACACCCGGACGCTCAACGCCGGCCTGAACATCGTCGTCCCGTTCATCGACCGGGTCCGCAACCGGATCGACCTGCGCGAGCAGGTCGTGCCCTTCCCGCCGCAGCCGGTGATCACCCAGGACAACCTGGTCGTCAACATCGACACGGTGATCTACTACCAGGTGACCGACCCGCGGGCCGCCACCTACGAGGTCGCCAGCTACATCCAGGCCATCGAGCAGCTCACCGTCACCACGCTGCGCAACATCATCGGCTCGATGGACCTCGAATCCACCCTGACCTCCCGTGAGGTCATCAACGCCGGCCTGCGCGGCGTCCTGGACGAGGCCACCGGCAAGTGGGGCATCCGCGTCAACCGCGTCGAGCTGAAGGCGATCGAGCCGCCGACCTCCATCCAGGACTCGATGGAGAAGCAGATGCGCGCCGACCGTGACAAGCGCGCCGCGATCCTCACCGCCGAGGGCTCCCGGCAGGCCCAGATCCTGCGGGCCGAGGGTGAGAAGCAGGCCGAGGTGCTCAAGGCCGAGGGTGAGGCCCAGGCCGCGGTGCTGCGCGCGGACGGTGAGGCGGCCGCGATCCGGACGGTCTTCGAGGCGATCCACGACGGCGACGCCGACCAGAAGCTGCTCGCCTACCAGTACCTGCAGACCCTGCCCGAGCTTGCCAAGGGCGACTCCAACAAGCTGTGGATCATCCCGAGCGAGGTCGGCGACGCCCTCAAGGGCCTCGGCGGCGCGTTCACCGGCCTGGCCGGCAACGGTGGTGCGAACGGCGGCGCGGTCGCCGCGCCCAGCGTGCCGTCCCCGGCCGCCACCCAGGTCCCGCTGGACCCGGCGGCCGGCCCGCGCCCGCTCGACACCGACACCAAGGGCGCCGCCCGCCCCCGGGTCGACCCGGCCCGCGAGTACCGCAAGATCGACCCCGAGTGACCGGCTGACCGGCCGGCCGAGTGGCCGGGCCACCGCGCGCCGAGGGCCCGCCCCCGTTCCGTACGGGAGGCGGGCCCTCGGCCGTTCCCGGCCGTTCCCGGCTGTTTCCGGCCGTTTCCGGCCTTCCAGGGGTGTGTTGTGCATCCCGAATCATGGGCGGCTCTGGTAGGCCCGGCCCCCGTCCGGCATGATCGCCCCGGACGGGACCGCGAGGACCGGACAGGACCGGACAGGGCCGGACAGGACCGGACGGGACAGGACCGAGAGGAGAGGTGACCCATGACGCTCTGGGAGGCGATCGCCGTCCTGGTGGCGGGCGCCGGAGCCGGGATGATCAACGTGATCGTCGGCTCCGGAACCCTGATCACCTTCCCCGTCCTGCTCGCCATCGGCATCCCGCCGGTCACCGCCAACGTCTCCAACTCCTTCGGCCTGGTGCCCGGTTCACTCAGCGGCGTGATCGGCTACCGCCGGGAGCTGGCCGACCAGGGCCGGCGGCTGCTGCGCCTCGGCTCCGCCTCGCTGCTCGGTGGTCTGGTCGGTGCGGTGCTGCTGATCGAGCTGCCGAGCTCGGCGTTCGACGCGATCGTGCCGGTGCTGATCCTGCTGGCCCTCGTCCTGGTGGTGATCCAGCCGCGGGTGGCCAAGGCGGTCGCCGCCCGCCGCAGGCCCGGGGGAGACCCGGACGGCGGCCTGGTGCTGCTCGGCGGGGTCTTCCTGACCGGCATCTACGGCGGCTACTTCGGCGCGGCCCAGGGCGTCCTGCTGATGGCGCTGATGGGCATGCTGCTCCAGGAGGACCTCCAGCGGATCAACGCCGTCAAGAACGCCCTGGCGATGATCGTCAACGGTGTCGCCGCGGTCTTCTTCCTCTTCACCTCGACCGTCAACTGGGCCGCCGCGGGCCTGATCGCCGTCGGCTCGCTCTGCGGCGGTCTGCTCGGCGCCAAGGTCGGCCGCAGGCTGCCGGCGCCGGCGCTGCGCGGGATCATCGTGGTGGTCGGCCTGGCGGCTGTCACCAAGCTGCTCGTCAGCTGATCATTCATCAGCTCTTCTCACCCTGGGGGACGTCATGGCGCTGGAGATGCGCGACACCTGCGAGCGTTGCGAGGTGTCGCTCGCCGTGGACGGCCCCGCCTTCATATGCTCCTTCGAGTGCAGCTTCTGCGCGGACTGCACCGGGGCGATGGCCGCCACCTGCCCGAACTGCAGCGGCGAGCTGGTGCCCCGTCCGCGCCGGAAGACCTGACGCCCCACCCTGACCTCCGCCTGGCTCACCCTGACCTCCGGCCAGGCTTTCACCCGACGCACGGGAGCGGTCCGATGAGCAGCAGAGCACGCCTGACCGAGGACGAGATCACGGCCGCGCTGGCCGGCCTGCCGCAATGGACCCGCGAGGGCGGAGACACCATCGTCCGCACCGCCGACGCCCGGGACTTCCCGGCGGCGATCCGGGTCGTCGTCGCGGTCGCCGAGCAGGCCGAGGCGCTGGACCACCACCCCGACATCGACATCCGCTGGCGCACCCTCCGCTTCGCCCTCTCCACCCACAGCGCCGGCGGTCTCACCGCCCTCGACCTCACCCTCGCCGCCCGGATCGACACCGCGTTGAGCGCCGAGACCGACTGAGCGGCGTTCACCCCGTGCCGCGTCCGCGTCGAGGTCGGAAGGGGGCGTTCCGGGGCACCCGGGAGGCTCCCGGAGCGGCGTGAGATGCTGACTGCCGCACTGCTGGCGGTCGGGAGGGACGGAACGGATGGCTCAGGATCCCCTCGGAGACGCCCAGCAGCAGCCGTGGTACCCGCAGCAGGCACAGCAGGAGTGGCCGGCCGGGTACCCGGGGCAGCAGCAGTGGCAGGTCGCCCACGGGTACGGATCCGCCACCGGTACCGGCAGCGGGCACGACGCCCAGGGCTACGACCAGACCGGTCATGCCCGGAGCGACTACGGCCAGAGCGGCTATGGGGAGAGCGGCCACGGCCAGGCCGGGTACGGGGAGACCGGGTACGCCCAGGGCAGCGGCTACCCGGGCGGGCAGTACCAGCCGTACTACCAGTACGCCGAGCACGAGCAGCAGCAGTACGCCCCGTACGCCGTCCCGCAGCAGTCGGCCGGTGAGGAGTTGTACGCCCCGGTGGGCGCCGCGTACTCCGCCGACGGGTACGTGCAGCTCGATCCCGAGCCGGACCGGGAGCCGGACCGCGACCCGGCACCCGAACCGGTCGCACCCGTCGCAGGGACGGAACCGCCTGCCCGCCGTTCGTCCGGGCGCCGGGGCGGCGCTCCCGCCGGGAACGGCGACGGCGACGCGAACACCGGCGGGCGTGACGGCAACGCCGGTCGCGACGGGGACGGGTCCGCGCGGAGCGGGCTCGCGGCAAAGGCCCGGGCCGCCGCCGACGCGGTGGTCTCCGCCGAGCACGCGCCCAGCCGCCGCGCCCTGACGATCCGCGCCGGCGCCGGTGTCGCCGCACTCGGCGTGCTGGTGGTAGCCGCACTGATGGTCGGTGTCGAGGGTGGCGGCAGCGCCTCCGCCGACAACGCCGGCGGTGAGCCCGGCTTCGCCGTCGCCCACGCCAAGGCCTGGTCCGCCCAGCCCGCCGCCGCGCTCCAGCCGGGCGCCGACGACACCCTGGTCGGCAGCTGGGCGCTGGCCGACGCCGTGGTGCGCGCGGACGCGACCGGCGTCCACGCCTACGACCGTACGGACGGCAAGCCGACCTGGTCGGTCGAGCCGCCGGCCGCCGGCGCCGTCCCCTGCGGCCTCTCGCCGAGCGTCAACCAGGCCGGCCTCGGCGCCGCCCTGTTCCGCACCCAGGCGGACCCGAAGAGCCCGTGCACACTGGTGGCCGCCGTCGACACCAAGACCGGCAAGAATGCCTGGACCAAGACCGTCTCCGACGCCAAGGGCACCTACAACGCCCACGTCGGCGTCACCGACGACAAGGTGATCGCGGTCGGCGACGACCGCGCCGTCGCCTGGGAGTCCGCCGACGGCAAGGACGTCTGGCAGTACACCGGCCAGGGCAAGTTCTGCACGCTCTCCGGCGGTGTCGCGGGCAAGACCGTCATGGTCGCCAGCTCCTGCGCGGACTCCACCCCCGTCGACCAGGCCGTCTCGATCGGCACCGCCGACGGCAAGGTGAGCTGGTGGCGGGGCCTGAACAACCAGCCGAAGACGGTGACGGTGCTCTCCGCCGAGCCGTCCGTCGTCCTCACCACCGGCGAGAAGCCCGAGGGCGACAAGGTGTTCGCCTGGGGCCCGACCGGTGACCCGGCCGCCGAGATCCCCGTAAGGGCGGGGGAGGGCCGGCTGGACGTCGCGCACGGTACGTTCTCGGCCACTCCCGACGTCTTCTTCCAGGACCGGACGATGGTCACCACGCTGGCACCGGCGAGCGGTGGCGGCGCGGTCTCCGTCGTCGGCTACGACCTGGACACCGGCCGGCAGCGCTGGAAGACGGCTGCCGGCGAGAAGGGCGTCGTCCGGGCGGTCGGCGTCGACGGCGGCGCGCTGGTGCTCGCCGCCGACGAACGCCGTGACCAGCCGGCCCACCTCAGCCGCTTCGCCCTGGCGAACGGCCAGGAGGCGGTCGGCGGCAACTTCCCGGCCGGCACCGGCTCGCTCCTGGTCTCCGGCCGGGTGCTGATCGGCGGCGGCCAGGTCGTCGCGGTGCCCGAGCACGCGGCCACCTTCGGCACGGCGGCCGGGTACCAGGCCAAGGGCTGAGCGCGGGCCGAGGGCTGTCGGCGGCTCCGCTCCCGGCCGGGCCCGGCCCGGCTACGCGGCGGAGGGCGTCGGCGCCACCGTCGGCAGCCACTCGGCCAGCTCACGGACGTCCGAGCCGCGCAGGCCCAGGGCCATCATGAGGGTGGCCTGCGGCGTCGGTACGAAGGGCTTCCGCAGCAGCTTCATCCCGGCCTGCTCCGGCGTCCGGTCGGCCTTGCGCTGGTTGTCCTCGGCACAGGCGGCCACGGTGTTCATCCAGCTGTCCACCCCTCCGCGCGACCGGGGCTGCAGGTGGTCCACGGTGGTTGCCCGGCGGCCGCAGTAGGCGCACAGGTGCTGGTCCCGGACCAGCACGCCACGACGCGACCACGGAGCCTGTTGTCGGAACGGCACCCGTACGTACCGTTGCAGTCTGATCACCCGGGGCACCGGGACGGTGATGCCCGTCCCGCGGACGCTCCGCAGCGGGTGGGCCTGCTCCACCACGGCCTTGTCCTGGAGCACCAGGACCACGGCACGCTGGAGGGACACCGTCGTCAGGGGCTCGTAGCTTGCGTTCAGAACCAGCGTGCTGCGCACCTCGGCCCACCCTTTCCAGAGGCGTGCCACGGCGGCACGACCGTCTCCACACACGTCACTGCCGCCGCACGGCGGTGGAACCACTCTGAAGGGGCCCGGGGCCGACGAACAACGGAATTTCCGGTGTCGGACAGGGGCGTGGCGGGCGCCGGCACCCTCCCCGCGGGCCGCCTCGGCGAAAACCCGCTGGCCGGGACCGCGTAGGCTCTACAACGCTGGAGCCGTTCCGCACCGGGGCCCGACCGAACCGGGCCCGCACCGGGCGGACGCCCGACCGAAGGAGAAGCGTGACCGTGACGGACATCGTCGACGAGCTGCAGTGGCGCGGGCTGATCGCCCTTTCCACTGACGAGGACGCACTGCGCAAGGCGTTCGCGGACGGCCCGGTCACGTTCTATTGCGGCTTCGACCCGACGGCCCCCAGCCTGCACCTCGGGAACCTGGTGCAGATCCTGACCATGCGCCGCATCCAGCAGGCGGGGAACCTCCCGCTCGGCCTGGTCGGCGGCGCCACCGGCCTGATCGGCGACCCGAAGCCCACCGCCGAGCGCGTGCTCAACGACCCCGAGACGGTGGCCGGCTGGGTCGAGCGCCTGCGTGGCCAGATCTCGCGCTTCCTCGACTTCGAGGGCCCCTACGCCGCGCGCATGGTCAACAACCTGGACTGGACCTCCGGGATGTCGGCTATCAGCCTGCTGCGCGACGTGGGCAAGTACTTCCGCGTCAACAACATGATCGCCAAGGAGGCCGTCGCCCGGCGGCTCAACTCCGACGCGGGCATCAGCTACACCGAGTTCAGCTACCAGATCCTCCAGGGCATGGACTACCTGGAGCTGAACCGCCGCTACGGCTGCGCCCTGCAGACCGGCGGCAGCGACCAGTGGGGCAACCTCACCGCCGGCACGGACCTCATCCGCAAGGCGGACGGCAAGTCGGTGCACGCGCTGGCCACCCCGCTGATCGTCAAGGCCGACGGCACCAAGTTCGGCAAGACGGAGTCCGGCACGGTCTGGCTCGACCCCGAGCTGACCACCCCGTACGCCTTCTACCAGTTCTGGCTGAACGCCGATGACCGGGACGTTCCCAACTTCCTGCGGATCTTCAGCTTCCGCTCGAAGGAGGAGATCGAGGAGCTGGAGCGCGAGACCGCCGAGCGCCCGGCCGCCCGCCTCGCGCAGCGCGCGCTGGCCGAGGAGCTCACCACGCTGGTCCACGGCGCCGATCAGTACGAGCGCGCCGTCGCCGCGTCGAAGGCACTGTTCGGCCAGGGCGACCTCGCAGACCTGGAGGCGCCGACCCTGGCCGCCTCGCTGGCCGAGGTCCCCAAGGCCGAGGTCGCCGAACTCCAGCCCGTGGTCGACCTGTTGGTCGCTGTCGGCTTGGCGCCCAGCCGCTCCGCGGCCCGCCGGACGATCAAGGAGGGTGGCGCCTACCTCAACAACGTCAAGGTGACGGACGAGGAGGCCGTGCCCACCGAGGCCGACCTGCTGCACGGCCGCTGGCTCGTGCTGCGTCGCGGCAAGCGCAACCTGGCCGCGGCAGAGCTGGTCGCGGCCGGCTGAGCGTGGCCGAAACCGCATGACCGCTGACCTGCGGTTCTGAACACCGAGGGCCGGATCTGGACAGATCCGGCCCTCGGTGTTTGACGCGGCCGCCCGGCTGGCCTAGTGTTGAACGAGTCGCTTGAAGCGGGCAGGTGCACGGAGAGGCCGAGAGGCCGCCGCGGACCAGCCGGAGCGGCCATCACACTCAGCAAGTCCTAACTTTCACTCGATGCCCATTCGGTTGGGTCGGTTGGCGTTCTCGTCGGCCAGTGAAAGCGGGGAATTTCGAGCAAGTCTCGAAATAAGCTAATGTGGAGGTCGCCGCAGAAAAGCGGACCTGGCCAGCAAGGGTCGGATGAATGAAACTCCGGAAAACGGAGCGGAAAACATCTGGTAAGCTGGGAACACGAAAGAACGAAGCACCCGGAGGGCCCGCTGGAAGGCGGTCCGAAGGAAGTGTCCGTTCCTTGAGAACTCAACAGCGTGCCAAAAGTCAACGCCAGATATGTTGACATCCCCGGCCTCAGATTCTTCTGGGGTTGGAGATTCCTTTTGAAATAACACAGCGAGGACGCAGTGCGCGGGGCCGCCCTATTCCGGTGGTTGCCGTGCCGCTCAACGCGGGTGTG
>NZ_CP026498.1:4641143-4701068 GCF_002953255.1 Streptomyces sp. CB01881 | reverse complement strand
GAAACGCCCGGTTACATTCCGAACCCGGAAGCTAAGCCTCACAGCGCCGATGGTACTGCAGGGGGGACCCTGTGGGAGAGTAGGACGCCGCCGAACAATCATTCAAAGGCCGCGGCCCCAGCGATTCGCTGGGGCCGCGGCCTTTTTGTGTTTTGCGAACGTGTACAACCCCGGCACATCGGGACTTCCGCCCATGCGCGGGGGGTCTCCGGATGTCGGACAATGGAGTAGGTGCACGGCCAGGAGGCCGGCATCGAACCGCGCGAGGGCAGTGGTGTCGCCCAGGCCGCGGTGGAGCTGAGCAGCAGAAGGAGTCACCACAATGTCGAACCAGCCCCAGGACCGTCCCGAGCGTCGATCGGACGACGGCCGCGGCTACGAGCCCCGGTCTCGCGGGGGCTGGTCCAACGACCGTGGTCCCCGCCGCGACGACCGTGACGACCGTCCGCGTCGTGACGACCGTCCCTCCGGTGGCGGTTACAACCGTGACCGTGACGACCGCGGTGGCTTCCGTCGCGATGACCGTCCCTCCGGCGGCGGCTTCCGTCGTGACGACCGTCCGTCCGGTGGTGGCTTCAACCGTGACCGTGACGACCGTCCGCGTCGTGACGACCGCCCGTCCGGTGGTGGCTTCCGCCGGGACGACCGCCCCTCCGGTGGCGGCTTCAACCGCGACCGTGACGACCGCGGCGGCTTCCGTCGCGACGACCGCCCGTCCGGTGGCGGCTTCCGCCGGGACGACCGCCCCTCCGGTGGCGGCTTCAACCGTGACCGTGACGACCGCGGCGGTTTCCGTCGCGATGACCGCCCCTCCGGTGGTGGCTTCAACCGTGACCGTGACGACCGCGGCGGCTTCCGCCGTGACGACCGTCCGTCCGGTGGTGGCTTCAACCGTGACCGTGATGACCGTCCGCGTCGTGACGACCGCCCGTCCGGTGGTGGCTTCCGCCGCGACGACCGTCCCTCCGGTGGTGGCTTCAACCGTGACCGTGACGACCGCGGTGGCTTCCGTCGCGATGACCGTCCGTCCGGTGGTGGCTTCAACCGTGACCGTGACGACCGCGGTGGCTTCCGTCGCGATGACCGTCCGTCCGGTGGTGGCTTCAACCGTGACCGTGACGACCGTCCGCGTCGTGACGACCGCCCGTCCGGTGGTGGCTTCCGCCGGGACGACCGCCCCTCCGGTGGCGGCTTCAACCGCGACCGTGACGACCGCGGCGGCTTCCGCCGGGACGACCGCCCGTCCGGTGGCGGCTTCAACCGTGACCGTGACGACCGTCCGCGTCGTGACGACCGCCCGTCCGGTGGTGGCTTCCGCCGGGACGACCGCCCCAGTGGCTTCAACCGCGACCGTGACGACCGCGGCGGCTTCCGTCGCGATGACCGTCCCTCCGGCGGTGGCTTCCGTCGTGACGACCGTCCGTCCGGTGGTGGCTTCAACCGCGACCGTGACGACCGCGGCGGCCGGGACAGCCGTGGCGGCGGGCGTTTCGAGGGCCGTCGTGACGACCGTGGCGGCTTCCACCGTGACGACCGTCCGCGCCGTGACGACCGCCCCTCGGGCGGCTACAACCGCGACCGCGACGACCGCGGTGGCCGGGACTACGACGACCGCCGGGGCAACTACGAGCCCGTCAAGCGCCTGCCGATCCCGGAGGACGTCACCGGCTTCGAGCTGGACGCGGACGTCCGCCAGGAGCTCAAGAGCCTGCCCAAGACGCTCGCCGACGATGTCGCCCGCAACCTGGTGATGGTCGCCCGGCTGCTGGACAGCGAGCCGGAGGAGGCCTACCAGTACTCGCGCATCGCGCTGCGGCTGGCCTCCCGTGTGGCCGCCGTCCGCGAGGCGGCCGGCTTCGCGTCGTACATGACGCAGCGCTACTCCGAGGCGCTGACCGAGTTCCGCGCCGCCCGCCGGATGACCGGCCGCGCGGACCTGTGGCCGGTGATGGCCGACTGCGAGCGCGGTCTGGGCCGTCCGGAGCGGGCGCTGGCGATGGCCGGCGAGCCCGAGGTGAAGCAGCTGGACAAGGCCGGCCAGGTTGAGATGCGTCTGGTCGCCGCCGGTGCCCGCAGCGACATGGAGCAGTTCGACGCGGCCGTCGTCACCCTGCAGAGCCCGGAGCTGGCCTCCAACTCGGTGCAGCCGTGGACCGCGCGACTGCGCTACGCCTACGCCGAGGCGCTGATCGCGGCCGACCGTGGTGACGAGGCCCGTGAGTGGTTCGCCAAGGCGGCCGAGGCCGACAGCGAGGGTGCGACCAACGCTTCGGAGCGTCTGGCCGAGATCGACGGCCTGGAGTTCGTGGACGCGCTGGACCCGGAGCTGGACGAGGACACCGAGCAGGCCGAGGCCCCGGCGAAGCCGCGTGGCGGCGGCGTGCCGGACGAGCGGGAGATCTTCGAGGACGAGGAAGACGTCGAGGAGTTCTACGACGAGGACGACCTGGAGATCGACGAGGAGTTCGACGGTGTCGCGCCGGAGCGGTCCAACGACGCGAAGGCCTGAGGCCGGCAGGCCCTCGGCCACGAGGCCTGACGTCGAGCAGGACTGAGTGAGGCCCTGCCCCACCCGGGAGATCCCGGGCGGGGCAGGGCCTCACTGCTGTCCGGAGCTTTGCCACAGGGCCCGGTCGGCCCGGCCGGGATCAGCCCAGTTCGAGGCTGCGCAGGACCAGCCCGGTGGCCGGCTTCGGGCCGAAGGACGTCGACTTGCGGGGCATCGTGACGCCCTGCTCGGCGAGCCGGCGGACCACGCTCTCGCGCACCGGGTGGAGCAGGACCGCGGTGCCCCCGCTCCGGGCGGCCTCGCGCTCCGCGGCCACGGCGGTGTGCAGGTAGCCGATGTCGTCCGGGCCGTCGGGGACGCGCCAGGTGTGGTCGAGCAGGGTGGCGTGCAGGACGGTCGCGTCCAGGTGGCGCCACTCCTGCGGCCGGTCCTGCGGCACAGTGGCGTCGAGCAGCTCCTCGTCGGGTTCGCCGACCAGCCAGTACACACCGTTACCGCCGGTCAGCAGGAAGCTGCTGCCGCCGTGCCGCTTCTGCTCGGCGAGGGACTGCAGGGCGGTGTCCAGCGGGCCGGGCACCTCCTTGACCTGCCAGCGGTCGCCCAGCTTCTCCAGCGCGTCGGCGACCGGCAGCCGGTACAGCACCCGGTGGATCGCCCGGACCTTCAGCGGGTAGCGGGCGGTGTCGACCAGCAGTACCAGGCCGCGGTCCCACGGGCTGCGCGGGAGGTGGCGGTGCTCGCGCTGGAGCCGCAGGTACATCTCCCAGCGGTGGTGGCCGTCGGCGATCAGTGCCCGGCAGGTGGCCAGGTCGCGGCTGATCTCGGCGATCTCGGCGGGGCCGGTGACGGCCCAGAGCCGGTGGTGGGTGCCGTCGGTGGTGGTCGTGGTGAGCAGCGGCTCGTCCTGGACGGCGCGTTCGATCACGCCGGCCGCGCCGCCGTTGCCCCGGTAGGTCAGGAGCAGCGGTTCGAGGTTGGCGCGGGTGGTGCGCATCAGGCCGACCCGGTCGGCGACCGGCCGGGGCATCACGTCCTCGTGAGGGAGGACGACGCCGGCCTCGCTGCCGCTGACGGCCAGGGCGCCGATCAGTCCGCGCTGGAGCAGCTCCGGGGAGTCGCCGGTGGCGGGCACACGCTGCTCGTAGACGTACAGCGCGGGCTCGGGGTCGGCGGCCAGGACGCCCTCCCGTTGCCAGTCGCGCAGCAGCCGGGCCGCGTGCCGGTAACGGGTGTCGCGGTCGGGGCGGTCTCCGGTGTCGTCCGGTTCGGGACGCGGCAGGATCAGCCGGACCACGTTGTGCGGGTCGGCGGTCTCCAGGTCGAGCCGGCGGCCGGGATCGACGACGTCGTACGGCGGCGAGGTGACCGCAGCCAGTGCGCCGACCCGGTCGGGGACGTATCTGAGGCCACGGAACGGGGAGAGGGACAGACCTGCGGTGGCGACGTGACCGGGATCGCCGGGGCCGCCCTGCGGAGACTCCGCTCCGCTTTCTGCACTGGGGGTGCTCATTCTGGGCATCGTAACCGGGTACGCGTTGTTCAGAGATCGGAACACCCGTGCTGGTCGGTGGGACGGGTGTCGTGACCGGAGGGCGAGGTACGGCGTGAGCGAGCGCAGCGGCGGGCAGGAGCGGGTCGACGGCGGCACCGGGGGCCCGGACGGTCCGGACGGATTCGCGGGCGGGGAGGGCCCCGGCGGCGGTTCCGGCGGGGGCGGGGTCCCGGCGCAGGGGCGGGCGGGGGAGCCCGTGGGTGACGTGTACGAGTGGTTCCGCCGGGGCGGCAAGCTGCTGGCGCAGGGGCACCCGGCGGCGGCCGAGCAACTGCTCGCGAGGGCGGCCGCTGCCGAGCCGCACTCGCGCAGTATCCGGGAGACGCTGGCGAGAGCGCAGTTCGACGCGGGTTCGTACGCGGCGGCGCTGGAGAACTTCCGGGCCGTCGCCCTGGCCGATCCGTCGGACGACTACGCTCAGTTCGGGTGGGGCGTCGCGGCGGCGCGGCTGGGCGACTTCGAGACGTCGGCCGAGCACCTGGCGCTGGCCGTGGCGATGCGGCCGGAGACCGACCACTACCGGGCCGCGCTCCGGCAGACCCGGGCCACCCTGGCGGCGCGCGCCGGGGCGTTCGGACCGCTGATGCCGGGGGCGCCGGGGTACCTGGAGCCTCCGCAGGCCACGCCGGGAACGGACGGTGCGGACGGCCGGGACGGCCGGAACGCCGGGGACCGCACGGATGACACGGATGACACGGATGACGGGGATCGACGCAGTGAATGAGGTAGAGCAGGCATGACCGAGACGGCCACCACCGCGCGACGGACCGCCCCCGGCGGGAGCGGGCTCCCGCTGACCGAGGCGTACGACACGGCGCTGCTGGACCTCGACGGTGTCGTGTACGCCGGGCCCAACGCGATCGAGCACGCGGTGGACTCGCTGGCGTCCGCCCGGACGACCGGGATGCGGCTGGCGTACGTGACCAACAACGCCTCCCGCCCGCCCCGCGTGGTGGCCGCGCACCTGACCGACCTCGGTGTGCCGGCCGAGCCCGCCGACGTGATCAACTCCGCGCAGGCGGCCGCCCGGGTCGTCTCCGAGAAGGTCCCGGCCGGGGCGAAGGTGCTGGTCGTGGGAGGCCTCGGCCTGGAGGAGGCGTTGGCCGAACGCGGTCTGGTGGCCGTCCGTACGCTGGCCGAGGAGCCGCTCGCGGTGGTCCAGGGCTTCGACCCCTCGGTGGGCTGGCAGCAGCTGGCGGAGGCCTCGTTCGCGATCCAGAGCGGGCTGCCGTGGGTGGCGTCCAACCTGGACCTGACGGTGCCGCAGGCGCGCGGCATCGCGCCGGGCAACGGCACGCTGGTCGCGGCGGTGCGGGCGGCGACGGGCGTGGAGCCGGAGGTCGCGGGCAAGCCGCTGCCGCCGATGCACCGCGAGACGGTGCTGCGCACGGGTGCGCGGCGGCCGCTGGTGGTCGGGGACCGGCTGGACACCGACATCGAGGGCGCGTTCAACGGCGGGGTGGACAGCCTGCTGGTCTTCACCGGGGTGACGACGGCGGCGCAGCTGCTGGCGGCGCCGGTGGAGCACCGGCCGACGTACGTGTCGGCGGACCTGCGCGGGCTGCTCGTGCCGCACCCGGAGGTGGCCGGGCAGCCGGGTGGCGGCTTCGCCTGCGGCGGCTGGGCGGCGGTGGCGCAGGACGGCGAGCTGCGGTTCACGGCCGCCGGTGAGAACCACTGGGACGGGCTGCGGGCGCTCTGCGCGGCGGCGTGGACGGCCCTGGACGCCGACGGCGTGCCGGTGGACGGCCGGAAGGCGCTGGCCGAGCTGGCCTTCTGAGCCCCGGGGAGGGCCGTCCGGCCGTCCGGCCCAGGAGGAAGTTCCGGTCCAGGGGGAAGTTCCGGTCCAGGGGGAAGTTCCGGTCCCGGGGGAGGGCGAGCCGGTCGGCCGGGTCCCGGGAAGCGGTAGGGGTCCGCCGGGTGTCGGGTGTCGGGGTCAGAGCAGGGTGCGCAGCCGCAGCAGGTCGCGGAAGCCCGCCTCCAGCTTGACCCGGCCACCGGCCCAGGCGGAGGCGAAGTTGAGCCGGCCGCCGACCAGGTCGACCAGGTCGTCGCTGCTCATGGTGAGCCGGATCTCGGCCTTCTGGGCGGGGGCGCCGGGAGCCTGGGTGACGTCCTGGATGCGGCCGTCGCGGAGGCGGCCGGTGAAGGTCAGGTCGAGATCGGTGATCCGGCAGGTGAGCGAGCGGTCGAGGGCGGCGGCCTTGCGGACGCCCCCGGTGGACTTCGCCATGTTCCGGCTGAGCTGCTCCAGTGCCGCGCGGCACTCCTCGGCGTTGGCCATGGCGGCTGGTCCACTCCCTGTGCGGCGGAGACTGTGGTGGTGCGGGGCCACGGTACCGCAGGAGGGTTTTGGCGGTAGCGTCGTCTGTGGGGTGCCCGGAACGGTCCGGGCACCGACGGCGACGGAGCGATGCGCGCAGGCGCTAAGGAGGCACCCGGATGCTGCCGAAGACGGTGCGGGGAGCGGTTGAGGTCGCCGCCGGACTGGTGGAGGAGGTCGGCAAGCGGGTCGTCGGGACGGCGGCCGGGCTGCTGGAGAAGAGCGGGGTCGACGTCGCGGAGGTGGAGCGCCGGCTGGGCGGGCAGTTCCCGCCGTCCGCCAAGTCGCTGCAGACGCTGGCCGAGGAGGCCGTGACCGCCGGGCGGGCCGGGGTGGACCTCGCCGTCGGGGTGGCGCGCGGCGAGGTCGAGAAGGCCTTCGAGCGGGTCGGCGACCAGGTAACCAAGGTCGGCGTGGTGCTCGCGTACCTGGAGAGCAAGCTGCGCGAGGTCGAGGAGGACGGTGACCGGCCGGCGGCGGGGCCGCAGGCCGGGGCCGGGGAGCCCGGGCCGGCGCCGCGGGCCGACGGGCTGTTCGGGCAGGGCTGGGAGCGCGAGGACGAGCCGGTGGCGTCCGCGCCGGTGGTGGCTGAGCGGGTCGAGGTCGACGCGCCGGTGGAGGTCGATCCACCGGTGCCGCCGACCCGGGCGGAGCGGGTGCGGGAAGCGGCGGCGCAGGAGCGGCCGGAGAAGGCCCCGGCGAAGGGGACGGCCGCCGTCAAGCCCGAGGCCGGGAGGACGACCAGCAGGAAGACCGCCGACGGGAAGGCGGCGGCCGGGACGGCGGCCACCAACGGCGCCGTCACCAAGAAGGCCGTCAGCAAGAAGACGACCGCCGGGAAGACGACCGCCGGGAAGACGACCGCCGGGAAGGCGGCCACCAAGAAGACGACTGCCAAGAAGACGACTGCCAAGAAGGCCGCAGTGCCGGAGGCGTCGGCCGGGCGGTCGGCCACGAAGAAGACCACCGCCCGGAAGACCGGCGGCGCGAAGAAGCCGGAACAGCCCGGTGCCTGACCTCGACCCGGCCGCGGGGGCCCACGACCCGGCCCCCGCGGCCCTTGACCCGGCCGACGGCGAACCGCTCCCGCTGGGCGTCGGGCTCGCCCCGACCGGCCACCCCGCCGTCGACGCCGGGCTGGCCCGGCTGGAGGCGTTGGACGGGGTGCCGACCGAGGCGCACGTCGCGGTGTACGAAGATGTTCACCAGCGGCTCACCGACACGCTGGCCGCGCTCGACCGGGAATGACCCGCGGGGAACACCCCCGCCGGGAAACCCGCAGAACCACCTGTAGGAGCTGAACACCAGTGGCAGTGGCACGACGCCGTCTCGACGCGGAGCTGGTCCGCCGCAAGCTGGCCCGGTCGCGCGAGCACGCGTCCGAGCTGATCGCGGCCGGCCGGGTGACCGTCGGCGGCACCACCGCGACCAAGCCGGCCACCCAGGTGGAGACCTCGGCGGCGGTCGTGGTGGCCAAGGACGAGAACGACCCCGACTACGTCTCGCGCGGCGGCCACAAGCTGGCCGGCGCCTTCGCCGCGTTCGTGCCGCAGGGCCTGGTGGTCGAGGGCCGCCGGGCGCTGGACGCGGGCGCGTCCACGGGCGGCTTCACCGACGTGCTGCTGCGCGCCGGGGCGGCCCACGTGCTGGCGGTGGACGTCGGCTACGGCCAGCTGGCCTGGTCGCTGCAGAGCGACGACCGGGTGACCGTGATGGACCGCACCAACGTGCGCGAGCTGACCCTGGACGTGATCGGCGGGACGCCGGTCGACCTGGTGGTCGGCGACCTCTCGTTCATCTCGCTCGGCCTGGTGCTGCCCGCGCTGGCCGGCTGCGCCGCCGAGGACGCGGACCTGGTGCTGATGGTCAAGCCGCAGTTCGAGATCGGCAAGGAGCGGCTCGGCAGCGGCGGTGTGGTCCGGAGCCCGCAGCTGCGCTCCGAGATGGTGCGCCAGGTCGCGGGGCAGGCGTGGGAGCTCGGGCTGGGTGTGCGGGCGGTCACCGCGAGCCCGCTGCCGGGCCCGTCGGGGAACGTCGAGTACTTCCTCTGGCTGCGCAGGGACGCCCCGCAGTTGGACCCGGCGGAGGCGGACCGGGCCGTCGCGGAGGGCCCCCGATAGGGTGCTCTGCGGACGTCCGGTCCATCATGCTGGGTGACGCGGCCGAACCGGGCCGTGGGCGACCCGGCAGGCGTAGGGAGAGGGCAGCGGGCATGAGTGATGAACGTACGGTCTTCCTGATCGCGCACACCGGCCGCGAGGCGGCGCTGCGCAGTGTCGAGGGGCTGGTGCACGGCCTGCTGAAGGCGGGGATCAGAATCCGGCTGCTGGCGGCCGAGGCAGTGGACCTGGATCTGCCGGACGGCGTCGAGCGCGTGGCCGGGGGGCCGGGCGCGGCGGACGGCTGCGAGCTGATCCTCGTCGCGGGCGGGGACGGGACGCTGCTGCGCGGTGCGGAGCTGGCGCGCGAGCACGGGTTGCCGATGCTCGGCATCAACCTGGGGCGGGTCGGCTTCCTCGCGGAGGCGGAGCGGGACGATCTCGCGGTGGTGGTCGAGCGGGTGGTCGACGCCGACTACGAGGTCGAGGAGCGGATGACCCTCGACGTGATCGTCCGGACCAACGGCGATGTGGTGCACCACGACTGGGCGTTGAACGAGGCGTCGATCGAGAAGGCGTCCCGGGAGCGGATGCTGGAGGTGGTGACCGAGGTGGATGGCCGCCCGGTCTCCAACTTCGGCTGCGACGGGGTGGTCTGCGCGACGCCGACCGGTTCGACGGCGTACGCGTTCTCCGGTGGCGGGCCGGTGGTCTGGCCGGAGGTGGAGGCGCTGCTGATGGTGCCGATCAGCGCCCACGCGCTGTTCGCCCGGCCGCTGGTGACCTCGCCGGACTCGGTACTGGCGGTGGAGGTGCAGCCGAAGACCCCGCACGGGGTGCTCTGGTGTGACGGCCGCCGTTCGGTCGAACTTCCCGCCGGGGCGCGGGTGGAGGTCCGCCGGGGACAGACGCCGGTGCGGCTGGCGCGGCTGCACCGGGCGCCGTTCACCGACCGCCTGGTGGCCAAGTTCGCGCTGCCGGTGACGGGTTGGCGCGGGCGGGCGGAGACGCACTGAACTCCGCCCCGGCCGCAGTGAACTGACCTGTCCTCAGACCGCCAGCGGCTGGCTGTCGTCGGCGGCGTCGCTCCACCGGCCGCCGGCGACAGCCCGGGCGGCGAGCTCCGCGAGGCGCTCGACGGCGTCGGGCACGGCCGGGACGGGCAGGGTGAGCGGGATCCGGATGTGGTGCTCGAACGCGCCGTCCGACCCGAAGCGGTTGCCGGCCGCGATCCGCACGCCGGCGTGCTCGCCGGCCAGGGCCAGCGCCGCGCCGGAGACGTCGCCGGTGGAGACCCAGAGCGCGAGCCCGCCGGGCGGCATGGCGTAGCGCCAGTCCGGCAGGCGGGTGCGCAGCGCGTCGGCGAAGGCGTCGGCGGTGGCCCGCAGCCGGTCCAGCTGGTGGGCCCGGACGGCCGCCAGTGGCTCGCCCAGCAGCTCGGCGGCGATCAGCTGGTCCAGGACCGGGGCGCCGACGTCGCTGTAGACCCGTTCGGAGGCCAGTCGGCGGACCAGGGCGGGGGCGGCCCGGACCCAGCCGATCCGCAGGCCGCCCCAGAGCAGCTTGCCGGCCGAGCCGACCGTCACCACCTGGGCGGAGCGGTCCAGAGCGGCCGTCGGGCGGGGCAGTGGCGCGCCGTCCGGGAGGCCCCAGCCGAGTTCGGCGGTGGTCTCGTCGACCAGGACGGCGGTGCCGGCGGCGCGGGCGGCGGCCAGCAGTTCGCGCCGCTGCTCCTCGGTGACCAGGGCGCCGGTCGGGTTGTGGAAGTCCGGGATCACGTAGGCGGCCCTGGGCGCGGCGCCGTGCAGCACCCGGCGCCACTCGGGGAGATCCCACTCCGGCTGCCGTTCCGGGCCGTCCGGCCGGGCGTACGGGACGGGGACGAGGCGGGCGTCGCCCCGGCGCAGCGCCTGGAGGGTGTGCGCGTAGCTGGGCGCCTCGACGGCGACCCGGTCGCCGCGGCCGATCAGCGCCCGCTGGACGAGGTGCAGGCCGCCCATCGCGCCGATGGTGATCAGGATCTGGTCGGGGGTGGTCGGCAGCCCGCGCTCGGTGTAGCGGCGGGCCACCGCCTCGCGCAGCACCGGGACGCCCGTGGGGAAGTGGCCGTGCCCGGCGGCGTACGCGGGCAGCTGCTCGACGGCCCGGGCGGCGGCCGCGCCGAGGAAGGGCTGCGGGGCGGGCAGGGCGGCGACGCCGAGGTCCAGGGTGCGGCCCTGCTCGTCCGGCGGCACCGGGTGCAGCGCGTCGCCGGGCGGTGGCGCGCCCTCGGGCAGGGCGGTCCAGCTGCCGGAGCCGCGCCTGCTGTGCAGGTAGCCGTCGGAGCGCAGGGCCTCGTACGCGGTGGCCACGGTGGTGCGGCTGAGCCGCAGGGCGAGGGCCAGCTCGCGTTCGGCGGGCAGGCGGGCGCCGACCGGCAGCCGGCCTTCGGAGACGAGCAGCCGGATCTGGCCGGCCAGGGTCCGGTAGGCGGGCCGGCGGGTGCCGGCCGGTTCGGGCAGCCGGGCGGTGGAGAGCAGCCGGGCGAGTGCGGCGGCGGTGACGGTGGTGTGCCAGTCGGCCATGGCAGTCAAGTCCACTTGCTTGGAATTGGCCCTGGAGTGGGCTTCATTGGCCTGGCCATCATGACAGGGCGGCCATCGAGTCCGCCACCGCCGGGCGCAGAACCCCGGGGTCCAGCACCACCCGCAGGAGACCCAAATGGCCACCACGACCACGCCGCCGCCCACCACGACCATGCCGACGCCCGCCACGTCCCCCGCCGCCCCGCAGGGCCCGGCCCCCGCCGCCCCGCAGGGCCCGGCCCCCGCCGCCCGCCTGCTCGGCGACACCCACGCGCTGGGCCGCCGGCTCCCGCAGCTCGCTGTCGGGCTCTGGCTGTACGGGGCGAGCATGGCGCTGATGCTGCGCTCCGGGCTCGGCCTCGACCCGTGGGACGTCTTCCACCAGGGCCTCCAGCGCACTGCGGGCCTCTCGGTGGGTGCCTGGGTCACCATCTGCGGCGCCCTCGTCCTGCTGTTCTGGATCCCGCTGCGCCAGCGCCCCGGCCTCGGCACCGTCGCCAACGTGCTGGTGATCGGCGCGGCGATGGACCTCACCCTGCGGATGGCCGGCGCGCCCGGCCCGCTGCCGGCCCGGATCGCGCTGATGGCCGCCGCGATCGTGCTGAACGGCCTGGCCACCGGCCTCTACATCGGCGCCCGCTTCGGATCCGGCCCGCGCGACGGCCTGATGACCGGCCTGCACCGGCGCACCGGCCGCTCGCTGCGGCTGATCCGGACCGGTATCGAACTGACCGTCCTGGCCGCCGGACTCCTGCTCGGTGGCACCGCCGGGATCGGGACCGTCGCGTACGCGCTGGCCATCGGCCCGCTCGCGCAGTTCTTCCTGCCGTGGTGCACCGTGCCCACCACGGGGCAAACCTCCCGGAAGGGATGAACTTGCGGGCGGAGAGTTGTCGCTCGTCGCGCGCCGGGGGTGGAACCTCGTAAGGTCGTCACCGTGTTGGACGAGATGCGGATACGGGATCTTGGGGTCATCGACGACGCGGTGGTCGAACTGGCTCCCGGCTTCACCGCCGTGACCGGTGAGACCGGCGCCGGCAAGACGATGGTGGTGACCAGCCTCGGGCTGCTGCTCGGCGGCCGCGCCGACCCGGGCCTGGTGCGGAACGGGACGGGGCGCGCGGTCGTCGAGGGCCGCCTCGAACTGCCCGCCGGCTCCCCGGTGGCGGCCCGCGCCGTCGAGGCCGGCGCCGAACTGGACGACGGCGCGCTGCTGATCAGCCGGACCGTCTCCGCCGAGGGCCGCTCCCGGGCGTTCGTCGGCGGCCGGGCCGTGCCGGTCGGGCTCCTCGCCGAACTCGGCGAGGACCTGATCGCCGTCCACGGCCAGACCGACCAGCAGCGGCTGCTCCGCCCGGCCCGCCAGCGCGGCGCGCTGGACCGGTACGCGGGCGAGGCGGTGGCCGAGCCGCTGGCCCGGTACCGCGAGGTCTACCGCCGGCTGCGCGACGTCTCCGCGACCCTGGAGGAGCTGACCACCCGGGCCCGCGAGCGCGCCCAGGAGGCCGACCTGCTCCGCTTCGGCCTGGACGAGGTCGCCGCGGCCGAGCCGGTGGCCGGCGAGGACGCCGAGCTGGGCGCCGAGGCCGAGCGGCTCGGCCACGCCGACGCGCTCTCCTCCGCCGCCACCCTCGCCCACGCCGCCCTGGCCGGCGACCCGGCCGACCCGGAGGCGCTGGACGCGGGCACCCTGCTCGCGCAGTCCCGCCGCGCCCTGGAGGCCGTCCGCCACCACGACGAGCGGCTCGCCGCCCTCGCCGACCGGCTGAACGAGGTCGGCTACCTGCTGGCCGACGTCGCCGGCGACCTGGCGGGCTACGCCGACGACCTGGACGCCGACCCCGTCCGGCTGGCCGCCGTGGAGGACCGCCGGGCCGTGCTGGCCCAGCTGCTGCGCAAGTACGGCGGCCCGGAGAACTCCCTGGCCGAGGTGCTGGTCTGGGCCGAGGCCGGCTCCGCCCGGCTCGTCGAGCTCGACGGCGACGACGAGCGGATCGACGAACTGGGCGCCCAGGAGACCGTGCTGCGCGCCGAGTTGGCCGATCTGGCAGCCGAGGTCTCGGCCGCCCGCCAGGCCGCCGCAGGTCGCTTCGCCGAGGCCGTCTCTGCGGAGCTGGCGGAACTCGCCATGCCGCACGCCCGGGTGACCTTCTCGATCAGCCAGGTCGACGACCTGTCCGGGATCGAGGTCGAGGGCCGCACCGTCGCCTACGGCCAGCACGGCGTGGACGAGGTCGAGGTGCTGCTCGCCCCGCACCCCGGCGCCCAGCCCCGCCCGATCGCCAAGGGCGCCTCCGGGGGTGAGCTGTCCCGCGTGATGCTCGCCGTCGAGGTGGTCTTCGCCGGCGCCGACCCCGTCCCCACCTACCTGTTCGACGAGGTGGACGCCGGCGTCGGCGGCAAGGCCGCGGTCGAGATCGGCCGCCGCCTCGCCAAACTGGCCGAGTCGGCCCAGGTCGTGGTGGTCACCCACCTCCCCCAGGTGGCGGCCTTCGCCGACCGGCACCTGGTGGTGGAGAAGACCAACGACGGCACCGTGACCCGCAGCGGCGTCAAGGTGCTGAACGACGAGGAGCGGGTCCGCGAGCTCTCCCGGATGCTGGCGGGCCTGGAGGACTCCGAGCTCGGCCGGGCCCACGCGGAGGAGCTGCTGGCCGCCGCCAGAGCCCCCCGCCACCGGTAGCCGGCCCCGGCAGCCCCCGCGGACCCACGGCGACGCGCCCCGGTGGCGCCGACTGTCCAAGAGGGCCGCCGACCTGGCATGGTGGCGGCTGGACACTGGCTTTCCAGTCCCGAGCGCCGCTGGCGGGAGATCCTCGCACCGCGGCGCGTGAACCTGATCGAGTCGGATGCGAGACGACGTGGACCATTCCGCCGCCCGGGCCGCCGCGGCCGCCCCAGAACCGGGTCAGCTGCACGTGGTGCTCGTCCTGGCCGCCAGTACCGGCGGCATCGGTGCGCACGTGCGCTCCCTGGCACAGGGCCTGGTCGCGCACGGGGTGACCGTGACGGTCTGCGCGCCCGCCGGTACGGACGCCCTGTTCGGCTTCTCCCGCACCGGCGCCAGGTTCCACCTGGTCGACATCACCCCCACCGCGGGCGCCCGCAGCGACGCCGCCGCGATCGGCGAGCTGCGCCGCGCCTTCACCGGCGCCGACGTGGTGCACGCCCACGGCCTGCGCGCCGGGCTCCTCTCCGACCTCGCGCTGCGCACCGCCGGCCGCTTCCCGGGCCTGCGCCCGGAGACCCCGCTCGTGGTCACCTCGCACCAGGCGCTGCTGGCCACCGGCATGGAGCGGCGGCTCCAGCGGCTGATGGAGCGCCGGGTGGCGCGCGCCGCCGACCTGGTGCTGGGCGCCTCCTCCGACCTGGTGGCCCGGGCCCGCGAGCTGGGCGCCACCGACGCCCGGCTCGGGCCGGTCGCCGCCCCGCCGATGCCGGAGGGCCGGCTGGAGCGGGCCGAGGCCCGGGCCGCGCTGCTCGGCGACGGCCCGGACCGCCCGCTGGTGCTGGCGGTCGGCCGGCTCGTCCCGCAGAAGGCGTTCGGGCTGCTGCTGGACGCCGCCCGCGAACTGGCCGACCTGGACCCGGAGCCGCTGCTGCTGCTCGCCGGGGACGGCCCCGAGGCCGCCGGGCTGCGCGAGCGGGTGGCCGCCGAGAAGCTGCCCGTCCGCCTGCTCGGTTACCGCACCGACGTACCGGACCTGCTGGCCGCCGCCGACGTGGTGGTGGTCCCCAGCCGCTGGGAGGCCCGCTCGCTGGTGGTCCAGGAGGCGATGCGGGCCGGCGTGCCGGTGGTCGCCACCGCCGTCGGCGGCGTCCCCGAACTGGTCGGGGACGCCGCCGTGCTGGTGCCGTTCGGCGACGCGGCCGCGATCGGCCGGGCGGTGGGCGGGCTGCTGGCCGACCCGGCCCGCCGCGAACGCCTGGTGGCGGCCGGCCGGCAGCAGGCCGAGACCTGGCCGGACGAGGCCGCCACCGTCGCCCAGGTGCTGAGCACCTACGACGAGCTGGTTCAGCGCGGGTAGGTCAGACCGTGGCCTGCTCGGCCCGGTCGGCGGCCAGGCCGTCCGGCTGGGCCGAGAGGTACGCGCCGCCGCAGGCCGTGAGCCGCAGCGCGGTGTCGATCAGTGGGACGTGGCTGAAGGCCTGCGGGAAGTTGCCGACCTGGCGCTTCTCCCGCGGGTCCCACTCCTCGGCGAGCAGCCCGAGGTCGTTGCGCAGGGCCAGCAGCTTGTCGAACAGCTCGCGCGCCTCCTGCACCCGGCCGATCATGGCGAGGTCGTCGGCGAGCCAGAACGAGCAGGCCAGGAAGGCGCCCTCGTGGCCGGAGAGGCCGTCGACGTTGTTGCCGCTCTCGTCGTGCGTCGGGTAGCGCAGGACGAAGCCGTCCTCGGTGGAGAGCTCGCGCTGGATCGCCTCGATCGTGCCGATCACCCGCTTGTCGTCCGGCGGGAGGAAGCCCACCTGCGGGATGAGCAGCAGCGAGGCGTCCAGCTCCTTGCCGCCGTAGTACTGGGTGAAGGTGTTGCGCTCCGGGTCGTAGCCCTTCTCGCAGACATCCCGGTGGATGGTCTCGCGCAGCTCGTGCCAGCGCTCCAGGTGGCCGTCGGAGGGCGCGTCCTCGGGGGTCTGCTCCAGCAGCTTGATGGTGCGGTCGACGGCGACCCAGGCCATCACCTTGGAGTGGACGAAGTGCCGGCGCGGGCCGCGCACCTCCCAGATGCCCTCGTCCGGCTCCTGCCAGTGCTCCTCCAGGTACTCGATCAGGCGCAGCTGGAGGTGGTGGGCGTGGTCGTTGCGGACCAGGCCGGTCATGTGGGCCAGGTGCAGGGCCTCGACCACCTCGCCGTAGACGTCCAGCTGGAGCTGGCCGGCCGCGCCGTTGCCGACCCGGACGGGCTGGGAGCCCTCGTAGCCGGGCAGCCAGTCCAGCGAGGACTCGGTGAGCTCGCGCTCGCCGGCGATGCCGTACATGATCTGCAGGTTCTCCGGGTCGCCGGCGACGGCCCGCAGCAGCCACTCGCGCCAGGCGCGGGCCTCGTCGCGGTAGCCGGTCCGCAGCAGCGAGGAGAGGGTGATCGCGGCGTCGCGAAGCCAGGTGTAGCGGTAGTCCCAGTTCCGCTCACCGCCGATGTCCTCGGGCAGCGAGGTGGTGGGGGCGGCGACGATGCCGCCGGTGGGGGCGTAGGTGAGGCCCTTGAGGGTGATCAGCGAGCGGATCACCGCCTCCCGGTAGGGGCCCTGGTAGGTGCACTGGCCGGCCCAGTCGTGCCAGAAGCCGGCGGTGGCTTCGAGCATCTCCTCGGCGTCCGGGGCGGTCGGCGGCTCCAGGTGGGAGGCCTGCCAGGTGAGGGCGAAGGTGATCCGCTCACCGGCCGTGACGGCGAAGTCGGCGTAGGTGGTGAGGTTGCGCCCGTACGTCTCGGCCTCGCCGTCCAGCCAGACCGAGTCGGGGCCGGCCACGGCGACGGTGCGGTGGCCGCCGTCGGCCTGCTCGACCCGGTGCACCCAGGGGACGATCCGGCCGTAGCTGAAGCGCATCCGCACCGCCGAGCGCATTCGGACGGTTCCGGAGAGGCCCTCGACGATCCGGATCATCTGGGGGACGGCGTCGCGCCCGGCCAGCGGGCGCGGGGGCATGAAGTCGATCACCCGCACCGTGCCGCCCTGGCAGTCCCACTCCTGCTCCAGGATGAGCGAGTCGCCCCGGTAGCGGCGCCGGTCGGCGGGGACGGCCGGCGCGGACGCGGTGGGCGGCGGGACGCGGAGGTCGCCGGTGTCGCCGAGGCGTGCGCGGGCGGCGGCCGGGGCGGCCGCGGGGGCGGGCGGTTCGGTGGGGACCACCTCGGCCGGGCCGATCCGCCAGAAGCCGTGTTCATCGGTACCGAGCAGGCCGGCGAAGACCGCCGGCGAGTCGAAGCGGGGCAGGCACAGCCAGTCGACCGCCCCGTCCCTGCTGACCAGGGCGGCGGTCTGCATGTCCCCGATGAGTGCGTAGTCCTCGATACGGCCGGCCACGTGGATCTCCAGTTCGCAATGTGGTCACGACGCATCGGCGATCCGGGGAGAGCCAGCGGGTCTGCGGGGCCGGGGAGCCACCCCGGGACGTCCGGCCTGCCGGTGGGTGGTGGCGGGCCTTGCTGGAGTGTCCGCGTGAGGCTCGGTCGAGCCCCTGGTGGGTGGGAGAGCTGGATTACGGGGAGGTCCGGTCGCGCATCGGGGACCGAGAGGTGTCCTGACCCTCCCACGCCCTCCGCGTGCTCGTGCTGTCGGCGATGCGTCCGTGCAGCTTACGACGGACGAAAGGGGCGAAGCACGCGGGCGCAGCTCTGCGTGGCGCCACAATTCGGCGGAAATGCCGTGCATCGCAGGGGTGACCGGCAGGATGGCCCGGAAGGATCACCCCGGGGTGGCCCGTCAGGATGGCCGGTGATGGCCCGGGTGAGTGCCGCCGGGTGGCCCGCCCGGGCCGGTGGTGAGACCGGTGTGACACGTGCGCCGTACGGTGCGCCTGTTGTGCGCCCGGTGGTGCGCCGGGAGTGTGGTCCGCGCAAGCCGCGAGCGGCCCGGAAAGCGTCCCGGCCGGGTCACTGTTACCCTGGTATCCCGTGGACCGGTGGGACCAAACGCCCCGGACCAGCCGAACCGACGACCCCGCGAGCGACGTGCACCGCACCGCGCTCCCGTCGCATTAGGCGAGCCGCGAGCCTCCCGCCCACGTCACCTTCGACACGCGACCCACGGGAGCCCCCTCTTGGCACAGCCCCATTCCGGCAAGGCATCGAACGGCCGCGCCGTGACGACCAAGCACCTCTTCGTCACCGGGGGTGTCGCCTCTTCGCTCGGCAAGGGCCTCACCGCCTCCAGCCTGGGCGCCCTGCTCAAGGGGCCTGCGTGTGACGATGCAGAAGCTCGACCCGTACCTCAACGTGGACCCGGGCACCATGAACCCGTTCCAGCACGGTGAGGTCTTCGTCACCGACGACGGCGCCGAGACCGACCTCGACGTCGGCCACTACGAGCGGTTCCTCGACACCAACCTGCACGGCTCGGCGAACGTCACCACCGGCCAGGTGTACTCGACCGTCATCGCCAAGGAGCGCCGCGGCGAGTACCTGGGCGACACCGTCCAGGTCATCCCGCACATCACCAACGAGATCAAGGCCCGGATCCGCCGGATGGCGACCGAGGACGTCGACGTGGTGATCACCGAGGTCGGCGGCACCGTCGGCGACATCGAGTCGCTGCCCTTCCTGGAGGCCGTCCGCCAGGTCCGCCACGAGGTCGGCCGGGACAACGTCTTCTTCGTGCACGTCTCCCTGCTGCCCTACATCGGCCCCTCGGGCGAGCTGAAGACCAAGCCCACCCAGCACTCGGTGGCCGCGCTGCGCAACATCGGCATCCAGCCGGACGCCATCGTGCTGCGCGCCGACCGCGAGGTCCCGCAGGCCATCAAGCGCAAGATCTCGCTGATGTGCGACGTGGACGAGGAGGCCGTGGTCGCGGCCATCGACGCCAAGTCGATCTACGACATCCCCAAGGTGCTGCACGGCGAGGGCCTGGACGCCTACGTCGTCCGCCGCCTGGACCTGCCGTTCCGCGACGTCGACTGGACGACCTGGGACGACCTGCTGCGCCGCGTCCACGAGCCGCAGCACATCGTCAAGGTCGCGCTGGTCGGCAAGTACATCGACCTCCCCGACGCCTACCTGTCGGTGACCGAGGCGCTGCGCGCCGGCGGCTTCGCCAACAACGCCCGCGTCGAGATCAAGTGGGTCACCTCGGACGACTGCACGACGCCCGAGGGCGCGCAGGAGCACCTCGGCGACGTGGACGCGATCTGCATCCCCGGTGGCTTCGGCGACCGCGGGGTGGACGGCAAGGTCGCCGCGATCACCTACGCCCGCGAGAACAAGGTCCCGCTGCTCGGCCTCTGCCTGGGCCTGCAGTGCGTGGTCATCGAGGCCGCCCGCAACCTGGCCGGCCTGCCCGAGGCCAACTCGACCGAGTTCGACGCGGCCGCCAAGTACCCGGTCATCTCCACCATGGCCGAGCAGCTGGCCATCGTCGACGGCAAGGGCGACCTGGGCGGTACCATGCGCCTGGGCCTCTACCCGGCCAAGCTCGCCGAGGGCTCGATCGTCCGCGAGGTCTACGGCGGCGAGCAGTACGTCGAGGAGCGCCACCGCCACCGCTACGAGGTCAACAACGCGTACCGCGCCGACCTGGAGAAGACCGGCCTGCAGTTCTCCGGCCTCTCCCCGAAGGGTGACCTGGTCGAGTACGTCGAGTACCCGCGCGAGGTCCACCCCTACCTGGTGGCCACCCAGGCCCACCCGGAGCTGAAGTCCCGCCCGACCCGCCCGCACCCGCTCTTCGCGGGCCTGGTCAAGGCGGCCATCGAGATCAAGACGGCCGACAAGTAGGCAACCCGGTCCGTTCACCCGACGGCGGCCCCGCGATTCCCGCGGGGCCGTCGTTCGGCGTTAGATTGTGTCTCACTGACGAAAAGGGGAGACCGATGGACGACCGAAGCATCTTCGACGTGGCCGAGGAGTGGGAGGTCCGGGGGAGCGGGACGCCCTTCCAGGGCAAGGTCACCGGCGTGCGCAGCGAGGAGGTCCTGATGCCCGACGGCAGCTGGGCCCGCCGCGACTACCAGACCCACCCCGGCTCGGTCTCCGTCCTCGCGCTGGACGACCAGCAGCGGGTGCTCGTCCTGCGCCAGTACCGCCACCCGGTCCGCCAGCGGCTCTGGGAGCTGCCGGCCGGCCTGCTCGACGTGCCCGGTGAGAACCCGCTGCACGCCGCCCAGCGCGAGCTCTACGAGGAGGCGCACTGCAAGGCGGGGACCTGGCGGGTGCTGGTCGACTTCTACACCTCGCCCGGCGGCACCGACGAGGCGCTGCGGCTCTTCCTCGCCACCGACCTCGCCGAGGCCGAGGGGGAGCGCTACGAGGCGCACGGCGAGGAGCTGGAGATCGAGACCGCCCGGGTGCCCGTCGCGGAGCTGGTCCGGCTGATCCACGCCGGGGAACTGCACAATCCCACCCTGATCACCGGGACGCTCGCCCTGCACGCCGCGCTGACCGGCCCCGGCGGCCTGGACGCGCTGCGGCCCGCCGAGGCGCCCTGGCCGGCCCGCCCGTTCGAGGCCTGATCTGTTCGGGGCTTGATCTGTTCGGGCGGGCGGCCGGGGAGGTGCGTGCGGCCGGCCGGGTGGTGCGGGGAACTGCCCGGGAGGTTCGGGGGACTGGTCCGCCGGTTCGGGCTGCTGATCCGCGAGGGTTCGGGTCAGTGGTCCGCGAGGGTTCGTGCGATTGATCCGCGAGGGTTTGCGCGATTGATCCGTGGGGGTGATTTACCGGTTCGTACGACCGGATGTCACCTCGGCTGACCCGGACGGTCGAACTACGCTTCGCAGACAGGGCGCCCGTCCCGGGCCGCCTCCGCTGAGCGCTGGGTGACGTCGGGAGTGGCACGGGTGGCGAGGAAGACGGCGACCATGGAAGCGGGCCCCGGCGCACCCGTCGAGGGCGTTCCCGGGCTGGACCGGCTGCCCGCCGGGCCGACCCTGCTCGTCGGCCGGCGTGCCGAGCTGGCCGCGCTGCGGGCCGCCGCCGCGCGCCCGGCCGAGGGCCGCAGCCCGGTGCTGGTGCTGGCCGGCCGGCCCGGCTCCGGCCGGACCACGCTGGCCGCCAGGTTCGCCGTCACCGTCGCCGCCGACTACCCCGACGGTGTGCTCTTCGCCCGCCTCTCCGCCCCCGACGGCGGCCGGGTGCCGCCCGCCCGGACCGCCCGCCGGCTGCTGGAGCAACTCGGGGCGGACGGTGCCGGCGTCCCACTGCCCGGCGCCGTCGAGGACGGCCGGGACGAGCCCGCCTGCGTCGCGCTGCGCGAGGCGCTGGCCGGGCGGAAGGTCCTGCTGGTGCTGGACGACGTCCGGGACGCCGGGCAGGTCTGGCCGCTGCTCGCGGACGAGCCCGGGTGCCTCGTCCTTGCCACCACCGCCGGCCCGCTCACCGGGATCGAGGACATCGACCCGGTCATCCTCGGCGGGCTCGACCGGCAGGCCTCGGGCGAGCTGCTCGGTGACCTGGTCGGCGGCACCAGGATCAGCTGCGACCCCGTCGGCGGGGCCGACCTCGCGGAGGCCTGCGCCTCCCGGCCGGCCGCACTGCGGCTGATGGCCGGATGGCTGCGGAGCAACCCGAAGCTGGCCGTCACGGACGCGGCGCGCGAGCTGGCCCGGGCGGTCCGGGAGGCGGACGGGAAGCCGGACGGGAAGGCCGCGGGGCCGGGAACGGGAACGGGAACGGGAACGGCGGCGGGGGCGGCGGCGGGGCCGGGAACCGGGCCCGGAACAGAACAGGTGGCGGGGCAGGCACCGGGGAAGGGGCCTGTGGCCGGTGGGAAGGAAGCCCCGGCCAAGGAGGCCCCGGCCGAGGACGCGCCGACGGAGGGCAAAGCCGGGAGGCGCCCGGCGGACGGGGCGCGGGCCGGGAGGGGGAGGCGGCCGGCCGCTAAGGCCGGCAAGCAGACGGCCGACGGGGGCGGGAAGCCCGTGGCTGCCGCCGACGCGCCCGTTGCCGGCACGCCGACCGTCGGGACGCCCGCTGCCGGACCGAAGGCGGGGCCGCCGACCGACCCGACCGCCTGGGTGAAGCCCGGGCCCGGGCCGGCCGAACCCGTCCCCGTCCCGGACAACGACCCGCTGATCGGCGCCTTCACCCTTCTCTACGGCACGCTGCCGCCCGCCCAGGCCCGGCTGCTGCGGGCGCTGACCCTCGCGCCCGCCCAGACGGCGGACCTGCGCACCGCCTCCGCCCTGGTCGGCTGCCCGGCTCCGGAGGCCGCCACGATGCTGGCCGCGCTCGCCGAGCGGGAGCTGCTCGGCGAGGAGGCGCCCGCCGCCGACGGCACGCTCCGCTACCGGGTGCCCGGCCGGCTCTACCCCCGGCTGGTCCGGCTGCGCGAGCACGAGGACCGGCCCGCCGAGATCGAGCTGGCCCGGGCCCGGCTGCTGGAGCGGCTGGTCCGGCTCACCGAGGCGGCCCGCGCCCTGCTCGACCCGGCCGGCGGCGCGGGGCCCGACCCGCTTCCGGGCCCGCTGCGGCTGCGCTCGGCCGACCAGGCCCGGCAGTGGCTGCTCGGGGAGCGCGACGTGCTGCTCGGCGCCGTCGCCGACGCGATCGGCCAGGGCGACCTGGACGGCTCGGCCGGCCGGCTGGTCACCGCCCTGCTGCGGTCCCTGCCGCTGACCGGGGCCGCCGCCCCGGCCGACCTCTACCAGTTGCACGAGCTGGTGCTCACTGTGGCCGAGCGGCACGGCAAACCCCGTCGCGCCGCCGCCGCACTGCTCAACCTGGGGGACCTCCAGGCCGCCGCCGGCAGCTGGGAGCAGGCCGGAGGCCACTACCGGGCCGCCCTGGAGCACGCCCGCTCCGCGGACGACGAGCCGCTCTGTGCCCGAGCGCTGGAGGGCGCGGCCGGCTGTCACCGGGCGCTCGGCGATGCCGTGCGCGCCGCGGACTGGTACGGGCGGGCGCTCGGCCTCCGGCAGTCCATGGGCGACCAGGCCGCCGAGGCCCGGCTGCTCGCCCGGGTGGCGGAGGCGCACACCGCCCAGCGCCGTTTCGACGAGGCCGAGCGCGAGTACCGGGCGTCCCTCTCGGTGCTGCGCCGGCTGGGAGACGAGCGGGGGCAGCAGGCCGTCGGCGCCGCCCTCGCGGAGCTGCGGGAACGTCTCGACGCAGGGTGGTAAGTCAGGGTTCGGGAGTATCGTCAAAGATGCCCGGTTGCGACACCATTGGCGGGAAGATCACTGGGGAAGCCTACGAACCTGCCAATGTGTCCGGCAGATTTATTCACTTTGGAAGGCTGACACGCCGCCTGGGCTTCATTACACTCAAACCTAGTCGCGCAGCGATCTGTGCCCCGGTGTCTTCCGGAGGTCTCCCCACGTGCGCGTCGCCCGCCGGTCTTCTCCGGTAGGGACCCCCATGGCAAGAGGACGTGTTTAGCCGTGAAGGTCGGCATCCCCCGCGAGGTCAAGAACCACGAGTACCGCGTGGCCATCACGCCCGCCGGCGTGCATGAGCTGGTCCGCAACGGACACGAGGTCTACATCGAGGACAACGCCGGTGTCGGCTCCTCGATCCCCAACGAGGAGTACGTGGCCGCCGGCGCCACCATCCTCCCCACCGCCGACGAGGTGTGGGCCACCGCCGACCTGCTGCTGAAGGTCAAGGAGCCCATCGCCCAGGAGTACCACCGTCTGCGCAAGGGCCAGACCCTCTTCACGTACCTGCACCTGGCGGCCGACCGCGCCGGCACCGACGCGCTGGTCGCGTCCGGCACCACCGCGATCGCGTACGAGACCGTGCAGCTCGCCAACGGCGCCCTGCCGCTGCTCGCCCCGATGTCCGAGGTCGCGGGCCGGCTGGCCCCGCAGGTCGGTTCGTACCACCTGATGCGCCCGGCCGGCGGCCGCGGCGTGCTGCCCGGCGGCGTGCCCGGCACCCACCCGGCCAAGGCCGTCGTCATCGGCGGTGGCGTCTCCGGCTGGCACGCGGCCACCATCGCCATCGGCATGGGCTACGAGGTGACCCTGCTCGACCGCGACATCAACAAGCTGCGCGAGGCCGACAAGGTCTTCGGCACCAAGATCAAGGCCATCGCCTCCAACGCCTTCGAGCTGGAGAAGGCCGTCCTGGAGGCCGACCTGGTGATCGGCGCCGTGCTGATCCCGGGCGCCAAGGCCCCGAAGCTCGTCACCAACGAGCTGGTCTCCCGCATGAAGCCGGGCTCCGTGCTCGTCGACATCGCCATCGACCAGGGCGGCTGCTTCGAGGACTCGCACCCGACCACGCACGCCGAGCCGACCTTCCAGGTCCACAACTCGGTCTTCTACTGCGTGGCGAACATGCCGGGCGCCGTCCCGAACACCTCCACCTACGCGCTGACCAACGCCACGCTGCCCTACATCGTGGAGCTGGCCAACCGTGGCTGGAAGGACGCGCTGCGCCGCGACCCGGCCCTGGCCAAGGGCCTGAACGTCCACGAGGGCCAGATCACCTTCGGCGCCGTCGCCGAGGCCTTCGGCCTGGAGTCGGTCTCCCTGGAGAGCGTCCTCGCCTGACCTCGTTCCCTCCCACGACGGGACGGGTCCGCGCCCCGTAGGCGCAGGCCCGTCCCGACCGTGGCCGCTCCCTGTCGGAGCGGTCCGCAGGCCCCCGACCCCCTCTTCTTGCCCGTCAGCGGGCAGGAGGGGCCGATCATCGGTCGGGGGCTTCGGCATGCCCGTGAACGGGCGGTTGCACGGGCGGGTCGCTCTGTCGTCAATTTCTGTGGGTCGCGTCACCCGACCGCAGAAACGTTAGGGCCAAGGGCCCCCGCATCCCTTGACAGAGGGTTGCCCGATAGTCGACACATCCTGCCCACTACCGTGGATTGTGTTGCTGCGAACGCCTTGAACGGCCTAGAGTCGCAAACCGTCGGCATGCTGCCACGCTGACGAATCGACATAGAGTCCTGGATGCCCAAGGAGGTAAGACGACTTGTGAATGAGTCGACATTTGCTCCCGGGGGTGGTCAGCCAGGACTGGCGGAGCACACCGCCGGCCAGCCGAGTGAGGAGCCCGGGGCCCGGCAGGCCACCGTGGGCTCGGCCGAGGTCGGCTCGGTCGCACTCCGTACCTTCGAAGCACGCCAGAACACAGCACAGGTGACCACGGTGACCGACTACGACGCCGATCTGCCGGCCCACGGCCTGGCCTACGGCGAGTTCGCCTACGGCGCCTACGACGACCCGGACGCCGAGTACGAGCCGGACCCGGAGTACGCCGCCACGCTGGCCCCCGACGCCGCGCGCCAGCGCCGCGAGCGGGTCGGCCCGACCGGCCGTCCGCTGCCGTACTTCCCGATCCCCGCGCCGGTGGCCGAGCACGGCCCCGCGCAGATCATCGCGATGTGCAACCAGAAGGGCGGCGTCGGCAAGACCACGTCGACCATCAACCTGGGCGCGGCGCTGGCCGAGTACGGCCGCCGCGTGCTGCTCGTCGACTTCGACCCGCAGGGCGCGCTCTCGGTGGGCCTCGGGGTCAACCCGATGGAGCTCGACGTCACCGTCTACAACCTGCTCATGGAGCGGGGCCTGACGGCCGATGAGGTTCTGCTGAAGACGGCGGTGCCGGGCATGGACCTGCTGCCGTCCAACATCGACCTCTCCGCCGCCGAGGTGCAGCTGGTCAGCGAGGTGGCCCGGGAGTCCGCGCTGGCGCGCGCCCTGAAGCCGCTGCTGCCCGACTACGACTACGTCATCATCGACTGCCAGCCCTCGCTGGGCCTGCTGACGGTCAATGCCCTGACGGCCGCTCACAGCGTCATCGTCCCGCTGGAGTGCGAGTTCTTCGCCCTGCGCGGTGTCGCGCTGCTCACCGAGACCATCGAGAAGGTCTGCGAGCGGCTCAACCCCGAGCTGCGCCTGGACGGCATCCTGGCCACCATGTACGACTCGCGCACCGTGCACAGCCGTGAGGTGCTGGCCCGCGTCGTCGAGGCGTTCGGCGACCACGTCTTCCACACCGTCATCGGCCGGACCGTGCGCTTCCCGGAGACCACCGTCGCCGGCGAGCCGATCACCACGTACGCGACCAACTCGGTCGGTGCGGCCGCCTACCGTCAGCTCGCCAGGGAGGTGCTCGACCGGTGCCGCCCCGCCGAGTGAGTCTCCCGGGCGCCGACGAGCTGTTCCGGACCACCGGGGGGATGGCGCTGTCGCCGTCCCTCGCGCCGCGTCCGGCCGCCGAGGCGCCCAGACCGGAGACCGCACGGACCGTCAACGGTGCCGGCGGCGCCGGTGCGGGAACGGACGGTGCCGAGGACGCCGCCGACGGCGCCGAGGAGCGCCGGCCGTCGTCGGGCGGTGCGCCGGGTGGTGCGCCGGGCACGGTGTCGGCTGGCAGACCGGCCGACGGGTCGGTCCCCGGTCCGGCGCGGCCGGGCGGTGCACAGGGTGCGGGTGGCCAGGGCACTGGCGTGCAGGGCACCGCGCAGGCCGGGAAGACGGTGCAGGGCGGCCGGGCCGCCGCGCCGGGACCGCGTCAGCACGCGGGTGCCGCCGAGGAGCAGGCGGGCGGCGCAGGGCGCCCTCGTCCGCGCGGCCGGGCCCCGCGACGCCCCAGCGGGCGCGAGCGTCATGACGAGAAGATCACCGTGTACGTGTCGGCCGAGGAGCTGATGGACCTGGAGCACACCCGCCTGGTGCTGCGCGGGGAGCACGGGCTCGCGGTGGACCGCGGCCGGATCGTCCGGGAGGCCATCGCGGTGGTGCTGGCCGACCTGGAGCAGCGCGGCGAGGCGAGCATCCTGGTGCGGCGGCTGCGCGGGCGCTGAGCCGCCTGCGGGGGCCGTGCGCGGTGCGGGGACGGGGACGTCGGTCGCCGGTGGCCCCGGGGTCGGGTCGGTTCTGCGGTGAGTTCTGCGGTCGGGTCGGATCTGTGGTGAGTTCTGCGGTCGGTTCAACGGCCGGTTCCACGGTCGGGTCGGGACGGTACGGCCGGCCCGGCACTGCGGCCCGGGCCGGTGCGCGGCGGTGGTCGCGGCGTGTCGGTGCCCCCCGGATGGGGCGGGCGGCGCGGCCGGGTGAAGATGGACCGTCATGCCGAGCAGCCCCGAACCCTCCGTCGCCGCCGCCGGGACCGTCGGGACCGCCGATGGGTCGCGGGGCGGCTTCCGGGTGCGGCTGGCGAACTTCGAAGGCCCCTTCGACCTGCTGCTGAGCCTGATCGCCAAGCACCGGATGGACGTCACCGAGGTGGCGCTGGCGACGGTCACCGACGAGTTCATGGCGCACATCCGGGCCATGGGCCCGGACTGGGACCTGGACGCCGCGACCGAGTTCCTGGTCGTCGCCGCGACCCTGCTCGACCTCAAGGCCGCGCGGCTGCTGCCCGCCGCTGAGGTCGAGGACGAGGAGGACCTCGCCCTGCTGGAGGCCCGCGACCTGCTCTTCGCCCGGCTGCTGCAGTACCGGGCGTACAAGCGGGCGGCCGCCCTGTTCGGCGAGCGCTGGGCCGCCGAGCTGCTCCTGCGGCCGCGGACCGTCGGGCTGGAACCGGAACACGCGCAACTGCTGCCCGAGGTCGTGATCGGCATCGGCGCGGAGCGGTTCGCGCAGCTGGCGGCCAAGGCGATGGCCCCGAAGCCCGCACCGGTCGTCTACGTCGACCACATCCACACGCCGCCGGTCAGCGTGCGGGAGCAGGCCGGGCTGGTGGTCGAGCTGCTCACCGAGCTGGGCGAGGCGTCGTTCCAGGAGCTGGTGGAGGACGCGCCGGACACGCTGGTCGTGGTCGCACGCTTCCTGGCGCTGCTGGAGCTGTACCGGGAGCGGGTGCTCGCCTTCGACCAGCCGGAGGCGCTGGGCGAGCTGCTGGTGCGGTGGGTGGCCGAGGCGGACCGGGGCGCGGTCGAGGTGACGGACGAGTTCGACCGGCCGGCGGGCGAGCAGTCGGCGGGCGACCGGCTGGTGGGTGGGCAGTCGGCGGGTAGGCAGTCGGACGGGCCGCGGAAGGAGAAGCGATGACGTCTGGAACGAATGCCGGCGGGCGGCCGGTCCGGCGCCCGCTCGGTGTACCGGGGCAGCCGCGGGCCGAGGAGTGGATGGAGCCGGCGGTGGAGCCTGGCGGCGTGGGGCCCGGCGAGGTGGGGCCTGGGCCTGGTTCGCGGGTGCCCGGTGCCGTCGTGTTCGATGACGCTGAAGCCGGTGAGGTGGTGGCCGGCGATGTGCTGACCGATCCGGTGGTCGCCGACCGTGTGGTGGTTGCCTACCCGGTGGTGGTCGACGAGCCCGTGGTGGCCGGCGAGCCTGTGGTGGCCGGCGACGTGCCGACCGACCCCGTGCTGGCCGACGAGCCCGTGGTTCGTGAGCCGGGCAGGGCGGAGGTGCTCGTCGTGCACCAGAAGTCGGCCCCGTCGACTTCTCGTGCGGTCGAGGTGGTGGAGGAGGAGCCGGACGGCGGCCCGGGGCTGAAGGCGGAGCTGGAGGCGATCCTGATGGTCGTCGACGAGCCGGCCGGCGAGGCCCACCTGGCGTCCGTGCTGGAGCGGCCGCGGGCGGAGGTGGCGGCGGCGCTGCGTGAACTCTCCGGTGAGTACACCGCCCAGGGCAGGGGATTCGACCTGCGGCTGGTCGCCGGCGGGTGGCGGTTCTACAGTCGTGCCGAGTGCGCGCCGGCCGTCGAGCGGTTCGTCCTGGACGGCCAGCAGGCCCGGCTCACCCAGGCCGCGCTGGAGACGCTGGCGGTCGTCGCCTACCGTCAGCCGGTGTCCAGATCGCGGGTCTCGGCCGTCCGTGGTGTGAACTGTGACGGCGTGATGCGTACCCTGGTACAGCGAGGACTGGTGGAAGAGGCCGGATCCGAGCCCGAAACAGGTGCGATCCTGTATCGGACGACGAACTACTTCCTGGAACGGATGGGGCTCCGCGGCCTGGATGGGCTGCCGGAGCTCGCTCCCTTCCTGCCCGAGGTCGACGACGTGGAAGCGGAGTCCCTGGAGGGCACGATGATCGCGGAGGCGGTCGCCGCCGCTGCCGTGCAGGCCGCGGGCGGCAGTGGCGAGGCCGATCGGGCTGCGCCTGATCGGTAGGGGGCGGTGAGGTCGGCCGAAACGACCGCACAGCCCAGACGGAAAACGACGTACGGACACTTTGATGCGTAGCAGTGGCAACGGCAGGAACAGCAGCGGCGGCGGCAGCGGTCGTGGCGGACAGGGCGGGGGCCGGGGCGGCTCCGGCTCGTACGGTGGTGGCTCCGGCTCCTCGCGCGGCGGGTCGGGTTCGTACGGTGGTGGCTCCGGCTCCTCGCGCGGCGGGTCGGGTTCGTACGGTGGTGGCTCCGGCTCCTCGCGCGGCGGGTCGGGTTCGTACGGCGGCGGCTCCGGCTCCTCGCGCGGCGGGTCCTACGGTGGCGGGTCGGGTTCGCGCGGCTCCGGCTCGTACGACCGTCGTGACGACCGCCGCGACGACCGTCGTGACGACCGCCGCTACCCGGACCGCCCGCTGCGGCCCGAGGAGCGGCGCTACGACCGCCCCGAGTTCGGCGGCGGCCCCAACGCCACCCCCGCCCGTGGCGGCTACACGGGGCGCCGGCCCGGTCCGGCTCCGCGTCCGCGCCGTGAGGGCCAGGGCGCCCCGGGCGACCCGCGCCGCCAGCCGCAGCGCTCGCGCGAGCTCCAGGCCAAGATCGAGGACGCGGTGCTGGCCCGGCACGACAAGCCGGCCGTGAAGCTGCCCAAGACCTTCGGCGAGCCCGAGGGCGAGCGCCTGCAGAAGGTGCTGGCGCGTGCCGGCATCGGCAGCCGCCGGGCCTGCGAGGAGCTGATCGAGCAGGGCCGGGTCGAGGTCAACGGCAAGCGGGTGACCGAGCAGGGCAAGCGGGTCGACCCGGAGAACGACGAGATCAAGGTGGACGGCCTGACCGTCGCCACCCAGTCGTACCTCTTCTTCGCGCTGAACAAGCCGGCCGGCGTGGTCTCCACCATGGAGGACCCGGACGGCCGCCAGTGCCTCGGCGACTACGTGACCAACCGGGAGACCCGGCTGTTCCACGTCGGCCGCCTGGACACCGAGACCGAGGGCATCATCCTGCTCACCAACCACGGTGAGCTGGCCCACCGCCTCACCCACCCGCGGTACGGCGTGACCAAGACCTACCTGGCCGCCATCCAGGGGCCGATCCCGCGCGACCTGGGCAAGAAGCTGGCGCAGGGCATCGAGCTGGAGGACGGCTACGCCCGCGCCGACAGCTTCAAGGTGGTCTCCAACGTCGGCAAGAACTACCTGGTCGAGGTGACCCTGCACGAGGGCCGCAAGCACATCGTCCGCCGGATGCTGGCCGAGGCCGGCTTCCCGGTCGAGAAGCTGGTCCGCACGCACTTCGGTCCGATCGCGCTGGGTGACCAGAAGTCCGGCTGGCTGCGCCGCCTGACCAACCCCGAGGTCGGCCAGCTGATGCGTGAGGTCGGTCTGTAGACCGGTCGGCATATTTCGGTAGACCGGTCTGCATATTCTGCGAGCCGCTGGCCCGGAGTCTGTAGACCGGTCGGTATAAATCGGCATGGGATCTGTAGACCGGTCGGTATAAACCGGAGGAGATCGGCCGGTGGGCCGATCTGCACAGGCCGACACGGATCTGTAGACCGGTCTGCATATTCGGGTGCCGCGGCCGAGCCGCACATCGCGTTCTGAGGGCCTCCCCGCCGAGTGGCGGGGAGGCCCTCACGCCGTTCGGCGGGTTCTGCTGTGAGCCGGGACGCATCGCCTGGTCA
Source organism: Streptomyces sp. CB01881 (assembly GCF_002953255.1). Classification (GTDB taxonomy): domain Bacteria; phylum Actinomycetota; class Actinomycetes; order Streptomycetales; family Streptomycetaceae; genus Kitasatospora. The sequence goes on along the minus strand of NZ_CP026498.1, from coordinate 4,670,686 downwards.
TCGCCTTGTCAGCGTCATGATCCGTGGCCGAAGATTGCCACCTGACCACGACCCGCCGGGTGGCGGGACTGCGCCACTTCGGCGCGGGGGAGAGGCGAGACGGGGAGCGGCGTCGTGTCCGATGCACCACTCAGCGCACTGGGACTGGCCGTGCCGGACGGACAGGTCTACGCGGCGCTGGTGGCCAATCCGCAGTCCACGGCGGAGGACCTCGCGGTCGGCTGCGGGCTGACCCTCCAACAGAGCATGCGTGCGCTGGACCGGCTGGCGCAGCAGGGCATGGCGACCCGGGCGCCTGTCGACCGGCACCGGTTCCTGCCGGTTGCCCCCGATGTCGCGATAGGCACACTGATAGGCCACCGGGAGTCCGAACTTCGGCACGCCCGGGCCGAGATGCACCGCCTGATGGACGCCTTCCGGGAGGCCTCGCGCTACACCGACCCGGCGCACTCGGTCGAGGTGCTCACCGGCGGCGAGGCGATCGCCCAGCGGCTGGAGCACATCACCGAGACCAGCCAGTACCAGGTGCGCGGTTTCGACTGCCCCCCGTACATCCAGGACCCGGTGGCGAACATCCCGTTGCAGCGGCAGCGGATGAAGGAGGGGCTGCGGTTCCGGACGATCTACGACCGGGAGGCGGTGGCCTGGCCGGGCCGGTTGGAGAAGAACATCCTGGTCGGCGTCGCGGACGGTGAGGAGGCGCGGGTCCGGCCGGTACTGCCGATGAAGATGATCATGTCGGACGACCGGATGGCGATCATCCCGATCAGCGTCGGTGACAGCGTGCTCGACGCCGCTTACGTGATCCACCCGTCCGCCCTGCTCCAGGCGTTGGACACGCTGTTCGAGGCTGAATGGGAGCGCGCCGTCCAGCTCCAGGCCGCCATCGGCGCAGCGGAGGGGACGCTGGAGCCGGAGGCCGACCACCGCAAGCTGCTGGGCCTGCTGGCGGCCGGCCTCACCGACGAGTCGATCGCCCGCTCGCTCGGCTGGAGCGCCCGGACCACCCAGCGCCGGCTGCAGAGCCTGATGCGCGAGCTGGGCGCCACCACCCGGTTCCAGGCGGGGATGGCGGCCCGGGAGCGGGGCTGGCTCTGACCGGGGCCGGGGCCGGGACCGGGACCGTGACCGGGGCGGGCGTTGCCTGATCCGGCCGCTTCCTGATCCGGCCGCTTCCTGGTCCGAGTGCTTCCTGGTCCGAGTGCTTCCTGGTACGGCCGCTTCCCGGTCCGCGTGCTTCCTGGTACGGGCGCTTCCTGGTACGGCCGTGAAGGGAGTTCGGCGTTGCCGGGGCCGACTGTGACCGGGTGCCGGTCAGCTCCAGGGGGAGAGGCCCGCCCAGTGGCCGTCCGGTCCGCGCTCGACCTTCTCCAGGCCGACCACGGCGGTCCGGTTCAGCCGGCCGTAGATGTGCGGGAACAGCACCCCGGGCGTGGCCCCGGGCGGTGGTGCGCCGTGCGGGGCCTCCCACTTGACCATCGGCTCCACCAGCGACTCCTCGATCAGCAGCACCATCAGCGGCTCGCGGGCGTCGGCGAAGAAGGCGTTGGCCACCGCGAGCGCCGTCTGCTCGTCCGCCGAGCAGTGGATGAACCCGTCGGTGAGCAGTGAGGCGGTGGCGTACGGCCGGCCGGGGTCGGCCAGCCAGTCGTCCAGGGGGGCGAGGTGCAGGATCATGTGGTACTCCGTGGATACCCCCGGCTCGGGCCGGGGCAGGGGTCTGGGCATCCCCTGTACGGGGGAGAGCGGACCGTCGGCGTTGCGGGTCAGAGAACGTTGCAGGTCAGAGAACGTTGCAGGTCAGGGAATGTTGCAGGTCAGGGAATGTTGCGGGGCGGGGGAATGCCGCCGGGCCGGCGGGATGACAGGCGGAGTGTCAGGCGGGATGTCAGGCCCGTGGAGCTGCTTCGGGTCCGACGGGCGGTGCACCGTCCCTTCGCTGGTGGTTCCGGGTCGGCGGGCGGCTGTGAGGTGAGGGCGTCCGGCCCCTGAGGGTTGGAATCCCCGGCACGCGGGCGCAGGGGAGGAGGTCAAGTTCCTGTTGTACCTGAGCCGACGTCACGACGGCGGGTCGCGGGCCGCGCCACGGGCCGGCCGATGTCGTGGGCCGGCCCGTGGCAGGGCCCGGACGTGGTCACAGGCCGGCCACCTTCGCGGAGGCGGAGACCTCGTACACCAGCGTCACCGTCCGGCGGGCGCCCGGGCCGAGCGGCAGGTCCCAGCGGACGATGCCCTCGGAGTCGAAGGCGTCCGGGGCGGGGGAGCAGTCCTCCTTGCGCAGCCGCACCTCCACCGCCGACACCTCGGAGACCGGGACCCGTTCACGGACCGTGACCAGCTGCTCGTCGTGCTCCTCGGGGCCGGAGAAGCGGGAGAGGTGCAGGCGCACCGTCCGGGTGGTCACCGAGCGCTGGGTGAGGCCGGCGGTGGCCTGGCGCTCCTCGGTCTCGCGCACCACCCGGTACCCGTCCGAGCTGCCGAACGCCAGCTCGGCGTCGGCGCCCGCCGCCGTGAACGACAGCTCGCCGCGGCCGGTGAAGCCGCTGCCGCGGACCAGCTCGACGGGGCCGGCGAGCAGCGCGTGCCCGGCCGCGTTGCGGAACCGGACGACCTGGGTGATCAGCGGGGACAGCTCCGGCGCGCACGCGTACTCGCTGCCCGCCGGGACCGTGAAGGAGCCCAGCGGCACCCGGTGCGCCCGGCCGTCCGAGGGCACGGTCGCCGGGGCGGGGGCGCGCAGCACCCGGACCTCGCCGCCGTCGTCCACCCCAGGCACCGCCTCGGACGGGCCGAGCGTGCTGATCGCCTCCTCGCGCAGCTCGACCTCGACCGTGCGGCGCTCCTCGGCGCTGCGCTCGCGCAGCGTCAGCACGTCCTCGGTGAGCGAGGGCGGGGCGGTGGCCAGTGCGGAGCGGGCGGTCGAGAGGGTGAGCCGGGCGCCCGTCCAGTCCTCGCCGGTGCGTTGCCAGACCACCGCCTCGGACTCCAGGCGCAGCGAGCCGTCGGCCAGGGTCGCCCGGTAGGACGGCCGCCAGACCGCACACGGCACCAGGTGACCGACGGTCAGCACGACCGGTCCGGCGGTGGCCGCCTCGACGGTCAGGTCGAGGTGGGCGACCAGTTCGGCGGGCTCCTCCTCGGCTTGGTCGAGTGCGTTCCTGGCCCGGGAGCGTTGCTCCTCCAGGTCGCGCAGCCGGGAGCGGACGGCCCGCAGCTCCTCGCCGTAACGCTCGCGCTCGGCGTCCACCCGGTCGAGCTCGCGCGTCCAGCGGGCCCGTTCGACCTCGCCGATGCCGGCACCCTCGCCGACCTCGCGCAGCAGGTCGGCGGAGAGCTGGGCGAGCAGGGCGAGGCGGGCCTGGAGGCGGTCGTGCAGCTGGTCCTCGCGGCGGGCCCGTTCGTCGAGTTCGTGGACGCGGTGGCGCAGCGCGGAGTCGTCCGGGCCGGGGGCCAGCGGGGCGCGCGGGGTCCAGACGCGCACGATGCGGGCGTCCAGGACGCGGGCGGCGGGATCCCCCGTCTCGGCGCGCAGGGTGCGATCGACGGCGAGCGCGGTGATCGGGCCGAGCCGCAGGCGCTGGACGCCGGCGGCGAGATGGACGGTGACGGTGCGCTCGACCTGGCTGCGGTCCTCCAGGCAGGTGACGGCGGTGACCGGGAGGGGGATGGTCTCGCTGCTCATCGTTCAGTTCCTCCGGTTTCCGCCGACGATGGCCTTTCCGGCCGGGATTCTGATCTGGTAGCCGCCGTCGAGTTCGGCCCGGCCGCCCGGTGGCAGGTCGACCCGCCAGAGCCGGGTGCTGGGCGGGCACTCCGGGGACGGGACGGTGGGCGCGTGCCAGGCGGCCCGCTCCTCGATCCGGATGTCGGCCTCCGAGGCGACCGGCACGCGTTCGCGGACCTCCACGGTGGCGGCCCGCCCGAGCCGGTTCACCAGCTCCACGTGCACCCGGTGGTCGAGCACGGTGCTGTTGTTCAGCATGCCCGCCGTGGACTCGTGCAGCTCGGTGCGGCGCGCGACCTCGATGCCCTCGGTGACGCCGGTGCCGAGCCGTTGGGTGCCGCCCGGCGCGAGCGTGGGCAGCGCGGCGGTGAGCAGGAACTCGTCGTCGACGGTGACCTCGACCGGGCCGGCGAGGACGGCCTGCGCCGTTCGGTTGTCGAGCACCAGCGTGCCGTAGACCTTCTCCTCGACGGAGGGGACGGTGACGTACTCGGAGCGGACGGAGAGCGGGATCTCGCCGACCGTGACGGTGTGCCAGGTGCCGTCGGAGGGGATGTCGGCGGGGGCGGCGGCGTCGAAACGGTGGTCGAAGGAGCCGGCCGAGACGCGCGGCGGCACGGCGTGGCGGGGGAGCGGAAGGGCGATCAGGGCCCGGGCGGCGCTCGCCGCCGGGGACGGGGCTTCACCGGCCCGGCCGGCGGAGGGCGGGCCGAGGGTGCCGCGGCGGGCGGCGGGCGCCTCCGGACCGGCCAGGACGAGCGCGGGGTAGTCAAGGAGCGCGGCGTCGGGGGCCGGAGGAGCGAACGGGCGCTCCCCGTCCGTGTCCGCCGTGAGACCTCCTGCGCCTCCTCCTCCGGCCCGTGCTCCTGCCCCCGCGCCGGCCGTGCCCTCGGCGTAGCCGGCCTGGGCGCCCCGGGCGGGCGCGGCGGAGGGGCGCGAGGCGCGGGCCCGGCGGGCGGCCGGTGCCGGTGCCGCGGCTGGGGCAGGTGCCGGGGCGCTCGGCGGGGCGGGCATCGGCGGGGCCGGCATCGGGCTGCCGGGCTGCGGTGGCGGGGCGCCGTAGCCGAGGAATTCCGGGGCCTCGTCGGCCGCGCGGGTGCCGCCGGCGAGGGACATCAGGGGTGCGGCGGGGGCGGCGCCGACCGCGACCGGGAGCGGGACCGGCCGGCGCGGCTCCGGGCGGGGACCGGCCGCGTCGTAGCCGGCGAAGAGGTCCGCGAGGCCCGCCGGGGGCTCGCGCCAGCCCGAGGGCGGCGGGGCCGGCTGGCTGCGGCCGATCCTCAGCGAGCGCAGCCGCGGCAGGTCGGTGCGCCGGTCCAGGTCGGCGCTGGAGAGCGCGAGGCGGACACCGGTCCAGTCCTCGCCGGTTCTCTGGGCGACGGAGGCGCGCAGCATCAGCTGCCCGGTGCCCGAGCCCTGCCGGTACGACAGGCGGTAGGCGGGCACCCAGCGGGCGGCGGGGACACCGTATTCGAGCTCGATGTCGAGCTCGGGGGCGTTGGCGTTGGCGTCGGGGTCGGTGGGGGCGGCAGGGGCGTCGGAGTCGGGGCCCGGGCCCGGGCCGGGGTCGGTGGCGAGGTGGGGCGGGGTGAGGGTGAGCAGGACGGTCGCGGAAGTCTCCACGGGGTGGACCGGCCCGGCGGTGGACGAGCGCTCCAGCCGGTCGGTGAGCACCTCGGTCTCGTGCTCGGCGAGTTCGAGCTCCCGGGTCAGCTCCCCGGCCCGTCCGTGGAGCCGGGCGAGGCGGTCGTCGACGAACTCGGCCAGCTCAAGCCAGGCGTCGGCCGGCGTCCGGCGCAGAGGTTCGTCGCGCCGGCGCTGTGGCGGTACGGCGCGCAGTGCGGTGGTCTCGGCGATGGCGGTGAGGACCAGCCGGTGCCGCTCCCGGACGGCGCACTCGTGCTCTCTGGCATCGTCCAACTGCGCCCGCAGCTCGGGTAGTTCGGCGGGGGTACGGAGTTCGGCGACCGGTTCGAGCCGGGCCTCGGTGACCGCGGTGCCGGGCGGGCCGTCGAGCACCCGGGCCCGCAACGACCGTCCGTCGAGTACCTGCGGCAGCCCGGTCAGCCGGAGCCGCCCGCCCGGTGGCAGGGCCACCCGGGCCCGGCGGCGGCAGACCGCCCCGGAGGCGTAGACCACGACGGAGTCGAGCACCGACGGGTGGGCCGGTACCGCCGGCCCGTCGGAGCGTTCCCTGCTGCCTGCGCTGTGCTGATCGTTCACCCGGCTACCCCTTCGTTCGTGCCGCTCGCGCCGATTCGCGCGCTGCCGCCTCCCGCGCGGTCAGTCTGCCTCGCTTCGGCGTGGGCGTCCGTGGATTTCGCCCGTGCGTCCGGGCCCGTGTCTGTGCCTGGTCCTGTGCCCGCGGTGTGTGAGAGGGGACGGGCATGGAGGCGGCGCGGTTGCGGTCGGTGGGCGGGAGGTGCCGGCCGTGGCCACGGGGGTGGTGGGGATGCGAGAGGATGGGCGGGCACGTCCAGGCCAGCCCCGTGAGGAGAGCCAACCCGCCATGCGCACTGCCGTCGTCGTCGGTACCGGACTCATCGGCACGTCCGCCGCGCTCGCCCTGACGGGTCGCGGGCTGACCGTCCATCTGGAGGACAGCGACCCGGACGCGGCCCGCACCGCCGCCTCGCTCGGCGCCGGCACCACCGAACCCGCCGACGGACCGGTGGACCTGGCGATCATCGCCGTACCGCCCGCGCTCGTCGGCAAGGTGCTCTCCGACTGCCAGCGGCGCGGCCTGGCCCGCTGGTACACGGACGTCGCCAGCGTGAAGGACGGCCCGCGCGCCGAGGTGGCCGCCCTGGGCTGCGACACCGTGCACTACATCGGCAGCCACCCGATGGCCGGGCGCGAGCGTTCGGGCCCGCTGGCCGCCCGTGCGGACCTGTTCGAGGGCCGGCCCTGGGTGCTCACCCCCACCGCCGACACCGACACCGAGACGCTCAACGCCGTCCTGGAGCTCGTCGCCCTCTGCGGCGCGATGCCGATCGTGATGGACGCCGCCGCGCACGACCGCGCCGTCGCGCTGGTCTCGCACGCTCCGCAACTGGTCTCCTCGCTGGTCGCCGCCCGCCTGGAGAACGCCGACGAGACGGCCATAAGGCTCTCCGGCCAGGGTGTCCGGGACGTCACCCGGATCGCGGCCTCCAACCCCGGCATGTGGGTGGACATCCTCTCCGCCAACGCCGGTGCGGTCGCCGACATCCTGGAGGAGGTCGCCGCCGACCTCGGCGACACCGTCACCGCACTGCGCGCGCTCCAGGCCGCCGAGGAGGGCGAACGCCAGGCCGGCGCGGCCGGGATCGAGGCCGTGATGCGCCGCGGCAACACCGGCCAGGCCCGCATCCCCGGCAAGCACGGCGCGCCGCCCACCCGGTACGAGACGGTGGCCGTGGTGCTCGGCGACCAGCCGGGCGAGCTGGGCCGCCTCTTCGGGGAGGTCGGTGCGGCGGGCGTCAACATCGAGGACGTCGACATCGAGCACTCGACCGGCCAGCAGGTCGGCTTCGTCCAGCTGTCGGTCGCCCCGGCGGCGGTGAAGCCGCTGACGGCGGCGCTGCGGGCGAGCGGGTGGAGCGTCCGGGACTGAGCCGGGCGGTACCGGGGAGCTCGGAGGCTCCGGTGGACTTCCCGTCCGGCTGAACCCGTTTCGGTGGAGGCGGTTTGGGCCGGCGCGGCCGACGGCTGCAGCGGACTGGGCCGGGCCGGGCCGGGTGACAGACGGGGGTGCGGTATGGGGACGGGCGATGCAGTGGTGGCGGCGTCGACGCAGGAGGACGCATGGGCGCTGCGGCGTGCGGGGGCCCGGCTCTGTACCGACCTGAGGGATCCGGTGCGGGGCGGCGCCCTGGTGCCGGAGGCCCTGCCGGTGCTGATCCGGATGCTGCGGGCGCCGAGCGGCCGGTCCCGCCGGGACGCGCTGCGCCTGCTCACCGAGCTCACCGAGCGGCCGGCGGCCTACTGGTGGCCGATCTGGGACCAGGGCGGCCGGGCCCTTCTGGCGCCGGTGGTGCCCGAGGTCGCCCGACTGGCCGGTGACGCGGACCGGAGGTCCGGGGGCTCGTCCCGCCGTTGCTGCGGGCGCTCGGCGCGGACGATCAGGAGACGCCCGGCGCCCTGCGGGCCCAGGCCGAGCGTGAGGGGGACCCGGTGGAGCTGTGCGCCCAGTTGACGGCACTCGGGGCGCCGGCGCCCGTGCCGGTCGAAGGGGCGGCGGTGGCGGCGGTGGCGGGGTCCGGGTCGGCAAGCGGTGAGGTGACCCCCGACGGTCTCGCCGTGGACGGGTGGTACGGCTGGTTCGGGCAGTGGCTCGGGCACCGCGAGGCGGCGGTGCGGCCAGCGGCGGAGGGTGCTCGGGTGCGGCTGCGCCCCGGGACGGGAACCGGGACCGGGGCTGGAGCTGGAGCTGGAGCTGGAGCCGGGGCCGGAGCTGGGGCGGGAGTCGGAGTCGGCGCGCCACAGCTCGGTGCACCACAGCTCGACGGGTTGATCGGCGAGGCGCTCGCCGGTGACTCTGTTGAGCGCCTCGCCCATATCGACGCGTTGCCGGGAGCCGCGGCGGGTGTCCGCGGCCCGTGGAGCCTGGATGTCGCGGAACGCGCGGTGGTCGACCGCCGGGCCCCGCTCGCGGAGCTGTACGTGTTGGTCGCCAACTGTCTCGACCACCCCTCCTGGCACGTGCGCGAGCGCGCGCTGCGGCTGATCACGGAGGCGGGCTCGGCAGCGGCCCCGTACGCCGACCGGCTGGCCGTGAGCATGCGGCCCGGTTCCCTGCCGTACGAGGGCGGGCGGGAGGCTCTCGCACTGGCCCACCTCGGGGACAGGCGAGTACCGGACTTCCTCCATGAACGTTTCCGCACGGCCCTCTGCAACGTGGCGCTCGGTCGGCTGCTCGGCACGTACGGGGCCGAGGCCGCCGCCCTGCTGCCGGTGGTCCGGGCCGCCGTCCTGCAGAACGCCGTCGCGTCGGCGGCCGCCCTGGAGGCGCTGGCCGGCCACCGGCGGCAGCTGGGCGGGACGCCGCTGACCCCGTGGCAGGACGAGCTGCTGACGGCCGCGGCGGCCGGGGCGCTGGCGGCGATCCACAGCGGGCGAGGAAGCTGGTCGGGGCCGCCCACCGGGGCCTGAGCGGCTCCGGAGGGCGGGCGGGTCGGGGTCTGGCGGCGGTCCATTAACCTTGAGGGAGACATTCCCCGTTTCTCGCGCTGCGCCGATTCACGCCGCGCAGGTGCCGGGACCAGGATTCAGAGAGAGGTTCGCCCCGTGGACACTGCCGACCGAGCGCACGCCCCGGTCGTCGTCGCCATCGACGGACCCTCCGGCTCCGGCAAGTCGACCGTCTCCCGTGCGGTCGCCGCCCGGCTCGGGCTCAGCTTCCTGGACACCGGTGCGATGTACCGGGCGATGACCTGGTGGATGCTGGCCAACGACGTCGACGTCGACGACCCCGAGGCCGTGGCCGTCGCCTGTGGCAAGCCGGTGATCGTCTCCGGTACCGACGCGGACGGCCCGACCATCACCGTCGACGGGCAGGACGTGTCCGGCCCGATCCGCGGCCCCGAGGTGACCGCGCAGGTCAGCGCCGTCTCCGCGGTGCCGGCGGTGCGCTCCCGGCTGGTGGAGTTGCAGCGTGGCTGCGCCGAGGTCGCCGAGCGCGGCATCGTCGCCGAGGGCCGGGACATGGGCAGCGTGGTGTTCCCGGACGCCACCGTCAAGATCTTCCTGACCGCCTCCGAGGTGGCCCGCGCCGAGCGCCGGGCGGCCGAGCTGCGTGCCAAGGGGGTCGACGAGGCGACCATCACCGCGATGGCGGCCGACCTGGCCCGCCGGGACGCGGCCGACTCCTCGCGCAAGACCGCCCCGCTCACCCAGGCCGCGGACGCGGTGCTGGTGGACACCAGCGAGCTCACCCTGGAGCAGGTGATCGGCACGATCACCGCGCTGGTGGAGGAGCGGGCGGAGCTCTCGGCGGTCTGACCGGCCGCCGTCGTTGTCCGATCGGGCCCGCCCGGCCCGATCGCTGCTTGACCACCGAACGAACCGGGTGCCGTGGCGGTATCCCGGAACCACTCGCGCTGCCCCGGTGGGGCAGGTACGCACGGCGCGCCCCTGGGAAGGGCCGGGCCGGGAAACGGAAAACACGAACATGACCGCAGAGCACTCCGCCGCCGGACACGGTGAGCTGGACGCCTCCGAGTACGCCGAGTTCATGGCGCTCGCCGCCGAGGAGGGGTTCGACCCCGAGGACGTCGACGGCCTCGGCGACGGCAGCCACGGACCGCTGCCGGTGCTGGCCGTCGTCGGCCGCCCGAACGTCGGCAAGTCCACCCTGGTCAACCGCATCATCGGCCGCCGTGAGGCCGTCGTCGAGGACAAGCCGGGCGTCACCCGCGACCGCGTCAGCTACGAGGCCGCCTGGAACGGCCGCCGCTTCAAGGTGGTCGACACCGGCGGCTGGGAGATCGACGTCCTCGGCATCGACGCCATGGTGGCCGCCCAGGCCGAGCTGGGCATCGAGACCGCCGACGCGGTGCTGTTCGTGGTCGACGCCAAGGTGGGCGCCACGGACACCGACGAGGCCCTGATCAAGATCATCCGCCGGGCCGGCAAGCCGACCGTGCTCTGCGCCAACAAGGTCGACGGCCCGTCCACCGAGGCCGAGGCCGCCTACCTCTGGTCCCTCGGCCTCGGCGAGCCGTACCCCGTCTCGGCCCTGCACGGCCGCGGCTCCGGTGACCTGCTCGACGCCGTGATGGCCGCACTCCCCGAGGCCCCGCCGCAGACCTTCGGCGACGCCGCCCCCGGCGGCCCCCGCCGCGTCGCGCTGATCGGCCGCCCGAACGTCGGCAAGTCCAGCCTGCTCAACAAGGTCGCCGGTGAGGAGCGGGTGGTCGTCAACGAGCTGGCCGGCACCACCCGCGACCCGGTCGACGAGATGATCGAACTCGGCGGCAAGACCTGGAAGTTCGTGGACACCGCCGGTATCCGCCGCCGGGTCCACCTGACCGCCGGCGCCGACTTCTACGCCTCGCTGCGCACCTCCTCCGCGCTGGAGAAGGCCGAGGTCGCGGTCGTCCTGATCGACGCCAGCGAGACCCTGGCCGAGCAGGACACCCGGATCATCTCGATGGCCGTCGAGGCCGGTCGCGCCGTCGTGGTCGCCTACAACAAGTGGGACCAGCTGGACGAGGAGCGCCGCTACTACCTGGAGCGCGAGATCGAGCGCGATCTCGTCCAGGTGCAGTGGGCCCCGCGGGTCAACGTGTCGGCCCTCACCGGCCGGCACATGGAGAAGCTCGTCCCGGCGATCGAGACCGCACTGGCCGGCTGGGAGACCCGTATCCCGACCGCCCGGCTGAACGCCTTCCTCGGCGAGCTGGTCGCCGCCCACCCGCACCCGATCCGGGGCGGCAAGCAGCCGCGCATCCTGTTCGGCACCCAGGCGGGCACCCGGCCGCCGCGTTTCGTGCTGTTCGCCTCGGGCTTCCTGGAGGCCGGCTACCGCCGCTTCGTCGAGCGTCGGCTCCGTGAGGAGTTCGGCTTCGTCGGCACGCCGATCTCGATCTCGGTGCGGGTGCGGGAGAAGCGGAAGAGGAAGTAACGGTAAGCAGTCGGACGTGCGGGCGCGCACGTGACGCGGAGAGGGCCCTGCCACCACGGGTGGCGGGGCCCTCTCCGCATGCGCGGGGCTGGTGGGCGGGGCTGGTGGGCGGGCGTTGTCGGGTGGGGTCCGTGCATGGGGCCGGGTACAGGGTGCCGCGGCTCTGTTGCTCAGTGCTGGTCGCTGCTGCGGCCCGGGGGGAGGGAGAGCAGGTTGCGGTGGCGGCCGCCGGTGGCCGGGCCGGCGGTGGGGCCGGTGCCGGCGCCCACCACCGGGGCCGGGGCAGCGGCGGGCATCGGGTGCAGGACCGGCCCGAGGTAGCCGGCGGCCACCCAGCCCTGGCCGTTGGTGAACTGGGCGGCGGGCTGGGCTGGTTGGCCGCCCTGGGTGCCCTGACCGCCTTGGCCGCCTTGGCTGCCCGGGGTTCCGAGAGCGCCGGGGGTTCCGTCGCTTGCCTGGGCGGGGTGGCCGGAGGGGGAGGCCGGTCCGGCCAGGTGGCCGTGGCCGGTGCTCTCGCCGGTGGAGCCGGCGCCGTTGGCGGGTGTGTGCGGGGCGCTGCTGTGGGAGGCGTGGCCGGTGTGGGTGCTGTGGCTGCCGTGGGTGCCATGGCTGCCGTGGCTGCCATGGGTTCCGTGGCCGGTGTGGCCCGGGCCGGTCTGCTGGTTCGGCATGAACTGGGGGATGCCGAGGGTCTGTCCCGCGTACGTCTGGAACGCCTGGTGCTGCGGCGGGAACGGCCGGGGTTCGCCGAGCGAGGGGTAGCCGTTGTCCCGGACGGCGAAGCCGGCGAACTCCAGGTTCTCCTCGCCGGAGCGGTCGCCCGGCAGCGCCCGGAACAGCCGCCGGTACTCGGAGTACAGCTCGTCGTAGATCGGCGTCGTCGAGTGGGGGTGCTCCGCGTCGTACGACGGGCGCATGCCCGGGATCGCACGGGGGACGGTGGTGGACCGGCGGTGGGAGGCGGAGACGTCGTAGCTGTACACGTAGGGGCCAACGAGTGAACCCGCCCGGGGATGCGGGGTGAGGCGGCCCGGCCGTCGGCCGGTGTCATCGATCCGGGGTGTGGATCGGTGAGACCGGCCGACGACGAGGCGGTGGGCGGCTGTGGGGGCGGCTCGGGCGGGGCCGGGGCGCGGGCCGGGCCGCCGGGTGGTGCGGGTACAGGTGGTGCGGGTGCGGCTCAGGTGCCCGCGAGCGGGAGGGAGGCGGCGACGACCTGGCCCATGGCGATGGCACGCTCCAGCGCCTGGCGGAGCAGGTCCTCGCGCGGCTGGCGGCCGACCATGCCGGCCGGGACCGCGTACATCGTCACCTCCGCCAGCTGGTTGGCGGCGAACCGCCAGGCGTCGGTGACCTGGAGCGGCTGGTGCGCCTGCCACCAGCCCGTGCTGCCGCCGGCGGCCGCTGGCTGGAGGATCGCGTGCAGCTTGCCCATGGCGACCAGGACCGACCAGCCGGCCAGCTGTTCCGGGGTCTTGTCGAGGTCGGTGACGGGCTGGAAGCCGGCGTCCTGGAGGAGGCCGAGGAACTCGTCGGTGCCGGAGGTGTTGCCCGGCCGGCCGACCGGCCCGGTGGGCTCGACCACGAGTGAGGCGTGGCCGGTGTCCCCGTGCAGCACCAGTCCGCAGGTGATGCCCAGGATGGCGGCTTGACCGGGCGCGGTGGGCCGCTCGTGGGCGGGCTGTGCGACGGCCGCGGCGGCGGGGGCCGGCACGGCGGCGGTCGGCGTGACGGTGGCCGTGGGCGTGTCGGTCTGGGCCTGGCTGATGCTGCGCACCGCGCCGACCAGCTGCTCCTCGGCGACCGGCACCACCTGGGAGGGGATGCAGCGGGCGTGTGCGAAGGCGAGCACCGCGGTCTCCTCGCCGACGAACAGCACGGTGCTGGTGGGCTCCTGGAGGGAGTCGCCCGGGGTGCGGCAGGAGGTGCACTCGTAGCTGTCGGGTGCGTGGGCGCCGCCGAGCAGGCGGTCGGCCTCGTCGTCGCCGATCTCGGACCGGACCTCGTCGCTGACGTCGAGCATGCGCGGCACTGGGACTCCTCGGGTATCGGGTTGTTGCGGGCTGGGGGCGGGTTTCAGGCGGGCGGTGGGTCGGGCTCGGGCTTTGGAGGTTGGGCCTTGGGTTGGTGGCCGGTCTCCGGGCGGTCCTCGGGTGCTCCAAGGGGTCCAAGCGGTCGATTCCGGCCGCCTTTACCAACGGACCCCTGTGGCAGGGGTCACGGGTGGGCGCCGCGGCTGACGGGAATTGCCCCTGAATCGATCGCAGCGCGTGTTCCGACGGCTGCAATCTGTCGATGTCGATGGCGGGGCTGCCGGAATGAAACCGTGAGGTGGGTCACGGCTCGTAGATGTTTGATCTAGGAAATGACGGTTAAATCGGACATTTGGGGCATGATTGCAAGGTCGTTACCGCGGGTAACGCCTGGCTGAGCTGGGCAGACCGTCGATTGTTTGGATCCCCGGCCGCCGACTCGTAGCTTCATTGGCGGTGCAACGAGCACCACCCGGGTTCACCCCCGACGCACAGCCCGCCGGTTCACCCCGGCGCCGGCAGTGCCCGCCGATGCGACCGCTCGAACAGGTCCCCGGTGCGTGGCGGGTGGCCGGGGCGGCGCGGCACGTCCGACACGTGCCCGGCCGCCCGACGGACGCGGCGAGCGAAACCGACTCCCTCCGAGGGCTTGGTTCCGCATGCCCGCCCGGGGCTGTCGAGAGGAACCTCATGACCTTCCGTAACGAGTCCGCCGCTGCCACCACCTCCACCGTCACCAAGCGCAACCGCGTTCGGATGGCGGTCGTGGCGGGCGCCGCTGTCGCGGCCCTGCCGGTGGCCGGCCTCGTCACGGCCACCTCGGCCTCCGCCGCCTCCGTCTCCACCTGGGACGCCGTCGCCCAGTGCGAGAGCGGCGGCAACTGGGCCATCAACACCGGCAACGGTTTCTACGGCGGTCTGCAGTTCACCTCCAGCACCTGGGCCGCCTTCGGTGGCACCGCCTTCGCCCCGCAGGCCAACCTGGCCACCAAGGCGCAGCAGATCTCCATCGCCGAGAAGGTCCTCGCCTCGCAGGGCCCGGGCGCCTGGCCCGTCTGCTCCGTCAAGGCCGGCCTGACCAAGGGCGGCGCCCCGGCCGCGGTCGACACCTCCGCCGGTTCGGCCACCGCCGCGAAGCCGGCCGCCCCGGCCGCCACCGCCGCGCCGAAGGCCGCCCCGGCCCCCAAGGCCGCCGAGGCCCCGAAGACCGCCGCTCCGAAGGCCGCCGAGGCCCCCAAGGCCGCCGTCGCCGCGCCGAAGTCCTCCGACGCCGCGAAGTCGTGGAAGTCCGACAACGCCGCGAAGTCCGGCAAGGCCGCGACCTCGAACGACGCCCAGCCGGCCAACGGTGGCAACTACACCGTCAAGTCCGGTGACACCCTGAGCACCATCGCGGGCGCCAAGGGCATCGACTGGCACACCCTGTACAACAACAACGCCAAGGTCATCGGCGGCAACCCCGACCTGATCTTCCCGGGCCAGACCCTCACCGTCTGATCCCCGGTCCGGCCGACCTCTGGTCAGGCTGCACCCCCGGACGTGTCGTCCGGCCGGCCGCTTCTCCGCTGTGCGGGGGAGCGGCCGTCGGCGTGTCCGGCGTGTCAGGGTCTGCCGGGGAGGGGCACGCCTAGGGTCGGCTGCTGTGCCTTCTCAGCTTTCATAGGATCAGCTGTCAATCCTTCGTGCCGATTGGCAGTCCGGCGCGGGTCCTCGCTGCCCTCGCCGCCGCACTGTTACTGACTGCCGGACCGCTGCCGGGCCGGCAGGCCCGGGCCACCCCGACCGTCGCGGACACGGTCTGGGACGACCTCGCCGAGTGCGAGAGCGGCGGCGACTGGCGGGCCAACACCGGGAACGGCTACTTCGGCGGACTGCAGATCTGGCCGCCGACCTGGGAGGAGGCCGGCGGCCTGCGGTACGCCCGTCGGCTCAACCTGGCGAGCCGGCGCCAGCAGACCGCCGTCGCCGAGGAGATCCTCCGGATGCAGGGGTGGGAAGCCTGGCCGGTCTGCGCGCGAGAGATCGGGATGATCGGTGGGGAGCCGGATGGGCCGGATGGAGCGGATGAGCCGGACCGGCCGGATGGGCCGGACGCGCGGTGAGCCGGGCGCGCGGCGAGCGGGCGGGGGCGCCACGCCGTTCGGGTGCCGCTTGTCGGAGGGGTGCGCGACGATGGTGGGGTGATCCAGGGCGAGCTGTTCGGCGCGGGTGGGGGCGTTGGCGCGGGCGTGTCGCGTGAGCGCTCCGAGCCCGCGCCCGGCGTGGTGCTCGTCCCTGGCTGGCTCGACGCCGCAGCCCAGTCGCACCTGGTCACCGCCTGCCGGGAGTGGGCCCGACCGCCCGCCGGGATGCACACCGTCCGGATGCCGACCGGCGGTCTGATGTCCGTGCAGATGGTCAGCCTCGGGTGGCACTGGTACCCGTACGGCTACCGCCGGACCGCCGCCGACGGCACACCCGTCAAGGCGTTCCCCCCGGAGCTCGGCCGGCTGGCCCGCCGGGCCGTCGCCGAGGCGTACGGCGAGGCGGCCGGCGACATCGCGGGCGCGGCCGGGTACGAGCCGGACATCGCGATCGTCAACCACTACCCGCACGGCGCCAAGATGGGCCTGCACCAGGACCGCGACGAGCGGACCGACGCGCCGGTGGTCTCGCTGTCGCTCGGCGACACCTGCGTCTTCCGGCTCGGGAACACCGAGACCCGGACCCGTCCGTGGACCGACCTGGAGCTGCACAGCGGAGACCTGCTGGTCTTCGGAGGCCCGTCCAGGTTCGCGTACCACGGCGTGGTGCGCACGTTGCCCGGCACGGCCGATCCGGCGCTCCGGCTGACCGGGCGGCTCAACATCACCGTCCGCCGGTCGGGCCTCCGGCCCGCTGCGGGCGGGGCCCGTTAGGTTCTGTCCGGCGGATCATGTGACTTCTCCAGGCCGGGCTAGGGGCCGGGCCCCGGGCCGGTGGGCGCCGGGGCCGGAGTTGCGGGACGGGGGAGGGCCGGGGGCCGGTGGTGCCCGGGCTGTGGTTCGAGGGCTGGTGTTCGGTCGTGTGGGACCTCGTTCGAGTGAATCGGCAGCGGCCGCCCCGGGTGCGGGGAATGTCCGGGCTCGCTGGAGAATTCGATGGGGCGGGAGAATTTCGAGAACACGGGCGTCGGCGGCCAGGCGGAAGACCTCCGTCCGGGCCGGCCGTCCGGAGAGGAAGTGCACGCATGGGTACCCCCGTCGACGAACTCGTCGAACTGCTGGACCTTGAGCAGATCGAACTGAACATCTTCCGCGGGCGCAGCCCCGAGGAGGCGCTCCAGCGGACCTTCGGCGGCCAGGTCGCCGGACAGGCCCTGGTGGCGGCGGGGCGCACGGTGGACGGCGAGCGCCCGGTGCACTCGCTGCACGCCTACTTCCTGCGCCCCGGTGTGCCCGGCGTGCCGATCGTCTACCAGGTGGACCGGATCCGGGACGGCCGCTCGTTCACCACCCGCCGGGTGCTGGCCATCCAGGGCGGCCGGTCGATCTTCGCCCTCACCGCGGACTTCCACCTCCCCGAGGAGGGCGGCATCGAGCACCAGTACCCGATGCCCGAGGTCGCCGCCCCCGAGGACCTGCCCAGCGCGCTGGAGGAGGTCGGCTCCCGCCTCGGCGAGCTGCCCCCGTTCATCAGCCGTCGGCAGCCGTTCGACATCCGGTACGTCGACCGGCTGCGGTGGAGCAAGGAGGAGCTGGCCGGCGTCGAGGCCCGCAGCGGCGTCTGGCTGCGCACCAACGGCGCCCTGCCCGACGACCCGCTGATCCACGTCTGCGCCCTCACCTACGCGAGCGATATGACGCTGCTGGACGCCGTCCGCGCCCCCGTCGAGCCGCTCTGGGGCACCCGCCACTTCGACATGGCCTCGCTTGACCACGCGATGTGGTTCCACCAGCCGTTCCGGACCGACGACTGGCTGCTCTACCAGCAGGAGTCCCCGATCGCGCACGGTGCCCGGGGCCTGGCGCGCGGGCAGATCTACGACCGCAGCGGGCAGCTGGTGGTCTCGGTGGTGCAGGAGGGGCTGTTCCGGCCGCTCAAGGGTTGATCCGGCCCCGGGAATGATCCACCCCGGTGGTCGGCGTTGAGGAATTGACGGACTAGGGACGGCCTGCGGGCCGTGGACCGGAGTGGGAGGGTACGCCGATGACGGCGACAGCCGCGGAGGAATGGAAGCACTGGAGCGACAACCGGGCGGCGGCGGTGGGCACCGCGCACGGCCAGCTGGCGCTCACCGGTACGCACTGGCTGGAGCCCGAGCCCGCCGAGGTCCCGGGCCTGCCCGGGCTCTGGTGGGCCGACGCGGAGGGCGTCCGGGTCCGGGCGGCGGCCGCCGACGGGATCACGGTCACCGGCGCGGAGGCCCCCGTCGACGGTGAGGCGCTGCTCCGCCCGGACAGCGACCCGGCCGCCGACACCGCGGTGCTGGGCGAACTGCGCCTCGTCCCGATCGAGCGCGAGGGCGAGCTGGCCCTGCGGGTCTTCGACCCGGCAGCGCCGCGCCGGGCCTCCTTCGCCGGCATCTCCGCGTACGCCTACTCGCCGGAGTGGGCCGTCCCGGCGGTCTTCACCCCGTTCGAGGACGGCGGCGACCAGGCCGTCGTCGTCCCCAACGCGGACGGCAAGGAGCGCCCGCTGGCCGTCACCGGCCGGATCGCCTTCACCGTCGCGGGCGAGCATCGCACCCTGACCGTCAGCCGCGCGGGCAACAGCCTCTCCGGCGTCATCGCCGACGCGACCAGCGGGACGGACACCTACCGCTTCCGTTTCATCACCCTGCCCGCCCCGGACGCGGACGGTCACACCGTGCTCGACCTCAACCGCGCCTACCTGCCGCCGTGCGCCTTCTCGGACCACTTCATCTGCCCCTTCCCGCCGCCGGGCAACCGGCTGGACTTCGCGGTCGAGGCGGGGGAGAAGCAGGTGCTGACCCGGTAGCGGCTCCGGGGCGGGGCTCCGTTGGCGGTTCCGGCGGGTGCTCCGGTGGCTGCTCCGGTGACCTGTAGCCCCGGTGGCTTGTAGAGGTTGCCCCGGTGGCGGGTGGGCCGGCTGACGGGGCGAGGATGGGGGCTGTGTCGACCAATCATCCTGCCAATTCGGCGACCGGGCCCGCCTCAGCGGGTCCGGAGCCTG
The DNA here is from genome assembly GCF_002953255.1 of Streptomyces sp. CB01881. Taxonomy (GTDB): domain Bacteria; phylum Actinomycetota; class Actinomycetes; order Streptomycetales; family Streptomycetaceae; genus Kitasatospora. The sequence continues at coordinate 4,652,169 of NZ_CP026498.1, read as the reverse complement.
CCCCGCCTGACGCCGGCCCCGCCCCAGCCGACGCCGGGCCCGTCCCTGCCGGTATCGGACCTGTCGCTACTGACGCCGGGCCTGTCCCAGCCGGTACCCGGCCTGTCCCGTCCCGGCCTCCTGTGACCGACGCCGGGCCCGACGCTCCCGTACCGCCGTGGTATCGCCGCGCCGCTCGCGGGGCGTTCGCCGACCTCAGCCCGCTGCGCGACAACGCCGACTACCGGCGCGTCTGGTTCGGCCAGGCCGTCTCGTCGGTCGGCCAGCAGATGACGGCCGTCGCCGTCTCCGTCCAGGTCTACGACCTGACCGGCTCCACCTTCGCCACCGGCCTGGTCGGGCTCCTCTCCCTCTTTCCGCTGATCGCCTTCGGTCTCTACGGCGGCGCCATCGCCGACACCGTGGACCGCCGACGGCTCGGACTGATCGGCTCCGCCGGCCTCGCCGCCGTCTCCGCGGTCCTGGCCGCCCAGGCGCTCGCCGGACTCGGCCTCGTCGCCGTCCTCTACGTCGCCGTCGCGGTCCAGGCCGGCTTCTTCGCGCTCAGCTCGCCCGCCCGCTCGGCGATGATCCCGCGCCTCGTCCCGAGCCACCAGCTCCCCGCCGCCAACGCCCTGAACACCGTCAGCATGAACCTCGGCCTCACCGTCGGCCCCATGCTCGGCGGCGTCCTCATCGGCGCCTACGGCGCCCAAGCGGCCTACCTGGTCGACACCGTCGCCTTCACCGCCACCCTCTACGCGATGTGGCGCCTGCCCGCCTTGCGCCCGCTCGGCGAACGCAAGGGCCGCGCCTCCGTCCTCGACGGCCTGCGCTTCCTGCGCGAGCAACCCAACCTGCGCACAAGCTTCCTCGCCGACCTGGCCGCCATGATCTTCGGCATGCCGCGCGCCCTCTTCCCCGCCATCGCGGTCACCTTCTACGGCGGCGACGCCCGCACCGTCGGCCTCCTGGTCTCCGCCCCCGCCGTCGGCGCCCTGGTCGGTGCCCTCTTCTCCGGCTGGGTCGGCCGCGTCAACCGCCAGGGCGTCGCCGTCCTCGCCTCCGTCGCGGCCTGGGGCCTCGCCATCGCCGCCTTCGGTCTCGCCCGCAACCTCTGGCTCGGCCTCCTGTTCCTCGCCGTCGCCGGCTGCGCCGACACTGTCAGCATGATCTTCCGCAACACGATGATGCAGGTCGCCGCCCCCGACGAGATGCGCGGCCGCCTCCAGGGCATCTTCATCGTGGTCGTCGCCGGCGGCCCCCGCCTCGGCGACTTCGAGTCCGGCGCCGTCGCCTCCCTCACCAGCCCCGCCATCTCCGTCGTCAGCGGCGGCCTCGCCTGCCTCGCCGCCATCCTCCTCCTCGCCGTCCACCGACCCGCCTTCCTCCGTTACGACGCCCGCCACCCCACCCCCTGACCTCGCGCCCGAACCAAACCTGGCAGCGAGCACCCCCCGACGTGCTGTATTGTTTTCCACGTCGCCGGGACACCGGGGACAAGGTCGAGAAGCCCACAGCAGAGCCCCCCAGGCTCCGCCGGGGCACCGAGACCACGGGACGTGGCGCAGCTTGGTAGCGCACTTGACTGGGGGTCAAGGGGTCGCAGGTTCAAATCCTGTCGTCCCGACAGAATGTCGGAAGGCCGCTGGCCGGGAGAAATTCCAGGCCAGCGGCCTTTTTGCTGATGGACCGACAGGTGGTCGACGGCCGCTCGGCCACCCATTTGCGATCTTGCTGGGGACCAGCTGGGGACCGCAGCCATCGGCCGAGGGCCCGCCGCAACCTGCGGCGGCGGCCCCACGTTCGCGCTTACACGAGGTCGCCGGCCTGCCAGCCCGGAGGGACCTTGGGCAGTCCGATCAGGGCGTCGATGTTCAGGTGCCCGGCGAGCAGGGCCTTGAGGTTGCGGCCGTCGATGAGCCTGATGCGGCCGCTGCGGTGGGCGAAGTCGTAGCTGGCCTTGCCGAACCATGAGGTGGTGACGAGGATGCCGTAGCCGGCGTCCTTGTCGTGCATCACGCCCGCGAGGGCACGGACGGTCTCCACCGGGACCGCGTTCTTGGAGCGCTTGGCCTGGATGGCGAAGACGCTGGAGCCCGTGGGATCGGTCAGGGTGGCGACGGCGTCCACGCCGTCGTCGCGGGATCCCTGGGTGCGCCAGGTCTCGTAGCCCATGGCCTCAAAGAGTTCGCGCACAAGGCGTTCGAAGTCGTAGGGGTTCATCTGGAGCAGGTCGGGCCGGCTGTCCAGGGTGGCGACCACAGCGGTGTCGGTGATGATGCGGTAGCGGGACAGGTCCGCCTCGACGATGGGCGTGACCGGTTCCAGGTCGTGGGGGTGCTTGGAGACGGTGGCGCCAAGCCGGTGGAGGCACTGCTGCGGGTCGAGCCTCGGCTCGTCCAGGACCAGTTCGGCGAAGTCCTTGCGCTGGGCAATGACACTGACGACGCACGCCCGCACGGCCTGGCCGGTCGCCGGATCCGTGGCGTTGACACGGCCGTTGAGGATGACGCTCTCCACGAACGCGGTCGGCGTGACGGAGAACGCCTCGTCCAGCGCGCGGAGGGCCAGGCGGGCCACCAGCCGGGCGTAGGCCTCGTGGACCTCGGCCTGTTTGGCGGGTTGGGGTACGACCTCTGCCCGCTGCGCGACGTAGCGGTAGGAAACCACCGCGGGGACGATCTCGTGGTTCGGAAGCTCGATGTCGACCAGGAGCTGCTGGGCCTCGGGGACATAGACCGCATGGGCTGCTGTTCGGCAGCCCGGGGGCACGGGGGAGCGCCGCAGCAGATCTTCGATCATCTCTGCGACGCCCTGGGGGCCCTCATGGGTGAAGGCCTGTTCGACGTGCGGGTGCCACAGCTCGAGGCCCTCGGGGCGTAGGAGCAGGACTGTCTCCAGTTCCTCACGGCGCCGGTTGCACTCGGCGGTGCCCGCCTCGGCCTGGGCTTTGAGCCGGGCCGTCTCTGCTTGCCGGGCTTGCCGTTGGGCTTCCTTCTCGGCCTGGGTGTCCTCGCGCTTCCTCGCCTCCTCCGCCCGGCGGCGAGCCGTCTGGCGCTTGGCCAACTCCGCTTCCACCCGGGCGGCTTCCTTGGCGCGGGCGGCCTCCTCGCGTTTGAGGTGCTTCTCGCCGGCGGCCAGAAGCCGGGCATGTTCTACGACGGGATCCACCTTCCGTTTCCTGGGGCGGGGTTGAGCCGCCGATGCGGAGGCCTGGCCGGTCGTTGGCTGCTGCGTCCCGCGCTGTGCCTCCGCGGCTCGCGTTTGCTGTTTCAGGCGGTACGCCTCGGCGAGGATTTCCGCCACAGTCTTTCGGCGTGCCACCCAGTCCACCCCCTGGTCCGTGACAGCGCGAACCCGTGTGGGGCCCGCGCTGCCCGCGCGATATGCCAGCAGCCCTACCCGGCTGGGGCCGCCGGAAATCCGCCGTGCGGTCCGAGCGGGGACGGAGCAAGCGGTGCAGGGGCGCAACGTGCCGGCACCGCCGAGGAGATGGCGCGCTCATTCGGGCGGGAGCGGAGAAGGGTTACCGTCGTGCGTGCGCACCGGGCGGTTGCACAGGTCGAGGACGGCATCCAGCGGCACGGTGATTCCAGCGGCTCGGAGGCTGCCATGGATGTTGCGTGCCGTCTGCTCGCGGCGCAGCAACCGGACCCAGGGTTCCGCACCTTCTTCATCGTCTGCCACAAGTCCACTTCTACAGCAGGGTGGTTGACGAGGACAGGCGCACTGCTCGGGCAGCTGATCAGCGGAGAATTTCCGGAGGCTGCCCGTTTCGGCCGTCTATTGGACGAGACGCAGATGACGAACTGGCGCCTCTGTCGATGCCGCCTGGGCGGAGGCCGCCGTCTGCGGGGTGGTCCGGTCTCCTGACAAGTGCCTGCTGAGGGTGCGGCCGGCGTTCTCGATGGAACTCTTGTCCGGGTGCAGGTAACGCTGGGTGGTGGTGATGTGACCGTGTCCGGCGATTTTCTGAAGGACGTGGATGGGGACGCCAGCGTCGGCGAACCAGGTGAGGCCGGTGTGCCGCAGGTCGTGCCGGCGCAGGTACTCGTAGCCGAGGCTGACGACGACTTCGTCCCAGTGGGTGGCGTCGCGCAGGATCGCGGTGGTGATGCGTCCGCCGCGTGGTCCGGTGAAGAGGCGGGCCATGGGGTCGTTGCCGACCATGTTCATGCGCCAGTTCACGAGGTCGCGGATCTCTTCGATGATGGGGACGGTGCGGCGTCGCTTGCCTTTGGTGCCTTTGTCGATGAGGCCGCCGGGGCCGGTGGTGGTCTGGCGGCACAGGTCCCAGGTCCAGTCGAAGCGGTTGATGTCCTTGACGCGGACGCCGGAGACTTCGCCGATGCGGGCGGCGGTGCAGGCGGCGAAGCGGATGATGTCGCCCCAGCCGCGGTAGTGGTTGTGGGAGCGTTCGACGAGGGCGTTGGCGAGTTCGTTGAGGGCGTCCCAGTCGGCGAGGGCGAGGGAGCGGGGGTCGTCGAGTTCGTCCTCGGCTCTCTTGTAGAGGCGCTGCCAGCCGCTCATGCGCGAGGGGTTGAAGTCGATGAGGCCGTCGCGGACGGCTTGCTCCATGATGCGTACGAGCGGGGCGAGGCTGTTCTTGACGGAGGAGATGCTGAGTCCGTCGGCGATCCACGAGTGGAGGGCCCGGTCGGTGATGCCGTTGGTGATGCTGGTGACGGGTATGTGGCCGAGGACCGGGGTGACGCGCAGCTTCCAGCCGGCGGTGTAGGGATCGAGGGTGGTGGTCTCCAGGCCGCGCATCGCCAGGTCCCAGTTCTCGTCGCCGTACTCGGCGAGGGTCATGGTGAGGGTCTTGGGGGTGATGCCGCGTGATGCGGCCCGTTCCATGCGGGCGATCCAGGCCTCGGCTTCGGTCTCCGTGGGGACGGAGGAGGAAGCCGACTTGCGGCCGCCGCCGTTGGGGTCCGTCCACCGGACCCGGGCGCGGTAGCGGAATTCCGGGCGGCGGTCGGGGCGGTGCTCGATGTCGGTGGTGAGCTTGACACCCATGGGGATGAGCTGGGTGGGGTCGGACATTCAGGCTGCCTCGGATGGGTCGGTGCGCTTCTGGGCGAGCCACACCTGGGTGTCGGGGATGCTGTAGAGGTAGAGCCGGGGCGCGATCTGCACGAAGGGCGGGCCCTGTGGGGGAGTGGCGGAGCGCCAGCGACGCAGGGTCGAGGGGTCGACCTTCAGCAGCGCGGCGAGTTCCTCGGTCGAGTACCAGCCGCTGTGCAGGAGGTCGAACTCCTCTGCCGGATCGGCCTCGTGCGAGGGGTCGGCGATGGCCGGGGTCGGAACCGAGAACCGGCTTATGGCGGGAATGTGAGGTCGGGCGTGCATGGTCTCCCTCTGGCAGGGTGGTGGAGCCGCTTGGGCTCGGCCGGGCACGCCCACAGTCACCTGGCCGCCTGGAGGGGCGGAACAGGGCTTGGCGTGCTGAACGGGGCAGACCGTACGCACGTGACGTTCTTCGAAGCGCGTCGAGATCCGGCGGGCGTGGCGGGTGGAATGCGACCCAACGTCTGTGGCCGCGGACGAGGACCCGCCGCTGATGGGGTCTGCGCAGGTCATCCGAGGTTGAGGGGGTGCTTCTCGGCGCCGGCCGCAGCGCACACCGCAGATGGCGTTCTTGCCTGGTGGGTCGCGGCCGGGGCGTCGGGCAATGGCCCGGAGTAGCCCGAAAGTGGCGGCAGGCGCAGAGTAGCGGCTACGTTCCGTGATGAATGTAAGGAGTCTCGGGCTACTGACACCCTACGTCGAGCCGAGGCTAACTCAAGAGCTGCGCACTTTTAATCCGTAGGTTCAGGGTTTGAGCCCCTGGCGGCCCACAGAACTGAGGCCAGGTTAGACGCCGTCTGACCTGGCCTTTTCCACACCCGTTCGCGCCGCACCGGCCAACCCGACCGCAGGGAGATGCCGGAAATACCCGACTCGTCGTGCGGCGCGGGGATTGAGCGGGGATAGCGCCCCTGCGCCGCCCCGTCCGAGCCCCATTCCACCCACGTACATGACCATCTACACCACGCCGGCCAGGCCCACGTATTCACCCTGCGTGGGGGTCGGGCAGCCAACCCCCCGGAACTGTTCTGCCGGGCGCTCCCGTTCGCCGTGCTACCCGTTAGCCGGCCCGCTCCTCCGGGGTGGCCGGCCGGCACCGCCTGCCCGTCGTGCACCAGCCAGGCGGCCCGCTTGTCCTCTCCCCACCGGCAGTACGCGATCCACGGCATCGTCGGCGCCGGCCGACGGACGGCAGTCACCAGCCCGGACCGCCATGCGCGGCCGACTCTGATCCAGGCCAACTGCCAACGTTCCTGATCGCGCGGGTCGGTGCCCGGGGGTGGCGCGAGTTCGCGCGGCACGGCTACGGCATCGTGCCACCGGCCGAAGAGTGGTGCGCCCGCCGGTGCCGCTTCGCCTGGGTCCGTGATCGGGCGGATGGCCGCGTCCGAGAACACGAACCACCCCCACCCGTTGTCGGGGTCGGAGCTCCACATCACGTGGACTACCCACAGCGGGCTGCCGGGCGGTCGCCGCCAGACGGTCAGCATGGCCGGCTGCCAGTGGCCCTGCCGCCGGATCTCGATCAGCCGCAACTGCCTGTGGTCGCGGCTGGCCCCCGGCAGGGTCATCAGAGCCTTAGGCGCGATCTCGGCATCGCTCTGCTGAGCCGCGGTAGCGGCTGGGGCGAGGGGTCGGTGGGCGTCATGGCTCAATTATTCGAGCGCATGTTCGAGTGACCAACCGCCAAGGTCAATAGGTGTCGACTTTGATAACGATATGGTCTCGGGAAGGTCGGAGTTGCGTTGGTGCTTGAGTTGCATATGTACAGGTCAAGGCCTTGTGGGAGGACTGGATGGCCTGGCGGTTGGGCAAAGCGTGGTGGATTAGCGTCACGCTTATGTGGCAAGGTGGTCATGCTGACGAGAGGAGGAGCGGATGGACAAGCGGCCCGATCCTGGTGAAGCGATGCCTCGGTCTGAGCTCCACGCGATGTACGGGGGTAACCGCCAGAGCGGGATCTCGATCTCCGCGCAGGCGGGCATGATCCACCTCTTCTCCGACCCGATACACGTCGAGAGCTACGGCATGCCGGACGGCCTCGACGAGGAGGGCATCTATCTCTATACCGGTGCTGGCCAGAAGGGCGACCAGACGCTGACCCAAGGCAACCGAGCCCTCCTCACGCATAAAGACGCCAACCGCGACGTCTACATCTGGCGCCGGGAGAGGCAGGGGGACTATCGCTGCGTCGGCCAGTTCGAGGTCGATCAGGAGCAGCCCTTCATTTCCACGGACGCATTCGACGCCGATGGTGAGCTCCGCACCGTAATCGTTTTCCGGCTGCGCCCCGTAGGGGAGCTGGCCGCCGACGCACCGGTCGTGACCACGACCGAGGCCCTGGCCTACCGGGGCTACGAGGAGAAGGCCGCGATCGGGGGCCGCGTTCGCATCGAACGACTACAACGTCGATCCAGCCGGGACTCCGAGATGGACCTCGCGATCCGGTACCGGGCTCACCTTGAGCGCCTTGGTCACGAGATCAGGCGGGTGCAAATCCTGCCGCCGGGCGAGGTTCGGCCGTTCTGCGCCGACCTTCATGACCGAACCGACAACGTACTTATCGAGTGCAAGGCCAGCCCCACGCGGCAGGCGCTGCGTCTGGCGATCGGGCAGCTGATCGACTACCGCCGGTTCTTCTCGCCCACGCCGCGGCTTGCTGTTCTCACAGGATCAAAGCCCCGCCAAGACCTCATCGACCTCTGCAGCTCGATGACGATCGAGGTCATCTGGTTGGAGGAAGACGGAACCTTCACTTCAAGCTTCGACTGAGGTCGGGGCGCTGGCCGTGCCTGGCCGAGCCCCGACCCCGTCGCAGAGCGTCGCCCGCAGAGTTCTTCAGGCGCTGCGGGCGATGACTGTCCTGCCCTCTCGTGAACAGGAGCCCTTCCAGTATGTCTGAACCCCCGGACCAGCGGGACACTGCCGTTCCCGCCGCTGCGGCCGGACAGGGCGACAGCCCGGTGCGCGCTGGCGTGTACGGCGTCGCGCTGGCGGCTGGCGTACTTCTGGTGATCGTCGGCCACACCACACCGGTCGAGGCGAGCGGGTTCGTCACCCCGTTCCTCGTCTTCTTCGAACGCCGGCGTATGTGAACCGACGGCCGGGGCGTCCAGCAGGGCGCCTCGGCCCCACGATCATCCTTCCCGGTGGCTCCGGGGGCAGACCGCCAGCCAGGTAGTGGTGGCCGCTGCTGCTACGGAGATCGCTCGGTGGAGCTCCTGGTCGAGTTCGTGCCAGGCCGTCCCGGGCCCGTACAAGGCGGTCGTGATCTTGCCGTCCTCGTCCAGCTTTACGGCGGCGCAGGCCTCGATGTAGCCGCTCTTGCCGATACGGCGGGCGAGAGCGGCGAGGACCGGCCCGCGGTCGATCAAGGCGTGGGTGAGGCCGTTGATCGCGGTCCCGACCAAGAGGGGGCCGGCCGTCAGCCGGTAGCCGCAAGCCCGGGTGACGGCGATCGCCCCGGCCGTTTGCACGGCACTGTAGGCCAGAACGTGCCGGGTAGCGCAGCGCCGCCCATGGGCGGAAGCGCTCAGCGTGCATTCTCCAGGAAGGGCCGGATTCTCGGGCGTGACCGGGGCGCCGTCCCGGTGGACGGGGTGGCTGCCGTGGAGGCGCTTTCCGTAGGCATCTCGGCCGGCCTGCGCCCACTGGTCTGCGAACGGATGAAGCTCGCCGTAGACGGCCAGGAGCGTTCCGAGGAGCGCGAGGCGGCGGATGGTGGTGTCGCTGATCATGGTGTCCTTCCGGATTGGTGTCGGCGGTCGGCTTGGGCCAGCGATCTGGTCCGTGTGAAAGCCGTTCGGGCCGCTCGCCATTGGCGACCGGCCCGAACGGGTAGTCGTGAACGCTGTTCTCAGTGTGGATAGTTGTGGAACGCTTCGGGGATGACGCCTTGGTCTGAGTCGCAGTACGCAGCCCGGTTTGCGGCGGGCGGAGTCGAGCTCAAGCCCGAGGAGTTGTCGGGCAGCCCTGAAGAGCGCCGGCTCCGCGCGGAGTTGCAGCGCAGGTTCGCCTCCGACGGGGAGGACTGGGAGACCGACGAGATGGACACGCTCGTCGCCCTGGTGGAGTGGTTGGCCTTGCACAGGTTGGGCTCAGCCGCTGAAGCGCCCAGGATTCAGGGCTGGAAGCGGCTCTACGTGCTGTCGTTCGCCGGGGCGCGCCCGTTCGTGAAGGTCGGTCGCACGGGCGACTTCGCAATCCGCCTCCGCACGCACCGCACGAGGGCGGAGCGCGACGGGAACGTGCTGTTCGACGCCTGGACATCTGAGCTGGTCGCCGATGCGCACCCCTGGGAGCAGGGGGTGCTCAGAGAGCTGCGCCGCCGGCACCCGGGCGTGAGCAGGGGAGAGTCCTTCTACGCTCTCGACTACGAGGAAGCCATCGAGGTCGTCCACCAGCAGCGGATCAGGATCACGCCGTGCTCGGTTGGTCTGTCGCTACCTCGATGGCAGCCAGCTTGAGCAGGAACGGCGGCGCGAGGTGCAGCATCGTCTCGTGTCCGTCCGCGTCGGTCGTTGCGAGGACGCTGCTGATCGCGTCGAAGGAGAGCACCAGCTCCAACGCCGCCAGCGCCTGCTGGCCCGCGGTGGGTGAGTCGCTGTTGTCTTTCCGGGCGTGAGAGCTGCGTTTCCGCTGTTCAGGCATGAGGTCGGCGGTCTCGGGGAGTGGTGGCGTGTTGAGTCGCCGCTCGTGTGGAGGTCGGGATGCCGTCGGTCGTGGGACTGCTGGAACAGCGTGAGCTCACCGCTCGCCGTCGTCTGGACAACCTTCGGGAGGAGGCCGACCGTATCCAGGCCGAGCTGGTCGTGGCCGAGCGGGAGTGGAACGAGTGGGTCATCGCCCGTTCGCGTGTCGACGAGGTGCTGTCCTCAGGGGGCGACGTCGCCGGCCCGGGTGCCGCCGAGGAGCCGTCGGATCGCGGTGAACCGTGCGCGCTGCCGGCATCTTCGGAGGCGGCGAAGCCCAAATCGGTGGTGCCGATGTGGCGTGCGGGGCTGGCCTGGTCGGCACTGTCGGTGGACTACCAGCGCATCCTGCAGGTGCTCGCGGACCGGAATCGTCTCGGCCAGGGGTCACTGACGTGCCAGGAGATGGCCGGCAGCTTCGGCCTGGACCCGGTGCCCGCGAAGGTGGAGGCCCTGCGGTCGAAAGCGAAGCGGCTGACAGCGCGGGGGTGGCTGGCCGAGCCGGCACCGGGCCGGTTCACGCTGGCGAAGGCCGTGGCCGGGCCAGGCGGCGGGTCATGAGCATCGTCGCCGACCAGTAGACCATCGCCTCCGCGCTGGTGGTGGAGCGTTCGAAGTCCCGCACGAGGCGGCGGCTTCGCATCAGGTGGGCGAAGAACCGCTCCACGATCCACCGCTTGGGCAGCACGACGAAGCCGCGCATGTCGTCACTGCGTTTGACGATGGCGAGGACCAGGGCGAGGGCGGCCAGGCAGTGCTCGACGAGGGGGCCGGTGTAGCCGCCGTCGGCCCAGACCAGGGCCAGCCGGTGGTGTGCGGCGGCGACCCGGGCGAGCAGGACATGGGCGGCGGCGCGGTCGCCGATGTCCGCCGCGGTGACCATCACCCCCAGCAGCAGGCCGAGGGTGTCGACCACCACGTGGCGCTTGCGGCCGTTGATCAGCTTGCCGCCGTCGAAGCCGCGGCTGTCGGCGCCGACGACGGCGTCCGCCTTGACGGACTGGGAGTCGATCACGCCCGCGCTCGGCTCCGGGTCCCGCCCCGCCCTCTCCCGGACCCTTCCACGCAACCGGTCGTGGAACTCCTGCACCAGACCGAGGTCGCGCCAGCGGCGGAAGAACGCGTAGACCCGGTCCCATGGCGGGAAGTCGGCCGGCATCGCCCGCCACTTCGTTCCGTTGTCGGCGAGGTAGCGGATCGCGTCCAACATCATGCGGTGGCAGTAGGCCTCCGGCTGACCGCCCCGCCCGCGCAGCCAGGCCGGCACCGGCAGCAGCGGCCGC
>NZ_CP026498.1:4639371-4640885 GCF_002953255.1 Streptomyces sp. CB01881 | reverse complement strand
AGCTTGATTTTTATGCTGTCGCCGCGATCTTGGCGAGGTGCGCTTCGAGCGTGGGTTCGCGTTTGACGGTCTTCCCGACGTCGTAGCGGGGTGCCGGCCTGCGGTTCTTCGAGCCCGGTGGCCGTCCGGGGCCTGGGCGTGTCGGTTGCGGCACGGCTGCTGGGTTGGGCGTCTTCGCGCGGATGTTGCGGAACCCGCGTCGGACCCGGGCGGGGGTGAGCCTGCTCGACGGGGCCGGTTTCTCCCAGGGGCGGCGTAGGTCCTCGGCGAGGGGGCGGGCGAGGCGGAGTTGGGTGTGGGCGACGATGACGAGCCAGGTCCACAGGTCGGCGGTGTCCGGGTTGCGGAAGCGGGGGGCGGTCCAACCGAGGGTCTGCTTCATGAGTCGGAAGGTGTGCTCAAGATCGAATCTGCGCAGGAACGTGCGCCAGATCCGGTCCAGATGCTCGGCGTCGATGCCGGTGGCGGAGGACCACAGCCACAGCGGTTTCGCGTCCCTCTCGCCCGGCAGCTGCTCGACCTTGAGGCGGACCAACGTGCCGTGGGTGATGGGGATTTCACCTTCGTGGTCGAGCCAGGGGCCGCGCTTTTGCAGGCGCTGGTGCATCCGGTCCCACGCTCTCGCCTCGGCCTTCCCGTAGCGGGTGGTGTCGGTGGTGGTGGCGGCGTCCGGGGTGTGCCAGCTGTCGGGTTTGGCGAAGGTGAAGACGCCGCCGTGCCGGCGCGGGCGTCCGCCCTTCGGGGTGGAGCGGGGCTCGCCCGGGTCACGGAGCATGACCCGGTCCGAGCGTAGTCGGCCGACCAGTTCAACCGGAAGATCGGACAGGACGTAGGCCAGGCGGGTCACGTCGTAGCCGGCGTCCATCACGATGAGGATGTCCGGATCGCCTCGGTGCCAGTGGCATGCCGCGATGATGCGTTCGACGACCTCGCGCAGCTGGGCGGCGGTGACGGCGGTCGCGTCGTCGGCCGGTCCCAGTCGGACCGCGTCCAGCAGTCCGACCCACGACGTGCGCCCGGACTCCAGGGCGGCAACGAAGGAGTACGGCCAGCCGGGGACGAACTGGTCGGCGCTTCGACCGCGGCCGTAGACGTGGCAGAACAGGCGCTCGCCGCTTGTCGGGGCATCGGGCCGCAGCCAGTTGGAGACGTCTACGGCCAGCGCGATTCTCCCGTCCGCGAGCCGTGGCAGCGGCAGGCCTGTCAGGGTGCGGCGCAGCCGCGTCGGCTCCAGCCATCCCCGGTCCAGCGCCTGGTACAGGGCGCCGTGCCCGCGCCGGTGCTCGGCCGCGAGCGAGAGCTCCACCAGCGTTTTCACTGGTCCGTCCGTGCACAGCACCGCGTCCGTCAGCTCGAAGAGCGCGTCCGCGCGGGCGTACAGGCAGTCGTAGAACTGAACCCGAAAGCGGGACAAGATGCCCAATGCGTCGCTCGTGGGCGGGTCAAGGGGGAGACTCATATGCAGCGGCCGTTCTCTTGGGCTTCGTGACTCGACATCTCGAAGAGAACGGCCG
>NZ_CP026498.1:4611027-4639361 GCF_002953255.1 Streptomyces sp. CB01881 | reverse complement strand
GCAGCGGCCGTTCTCTTGGGCTTCGTGACTCGACATCTCGAAGCGTGGAGAACGGCCGCCTCCGCTGTCCCGGGAAGAACCGCAGATCAGCAGGTCGGGTGACCAGCAAGGTTAAACAAAAAGCTGAGCAACGCCTACGAAGCCCTCGACCGCGGTCCGCACGACGACGACCCGGCGTGGGCCTACTGGTTCAACCGCGGCGAGCTGGAGAACCTCGCCGGATCGTGCGCCCTCGACCTGGGCGATCCGAGCCGGGCCCTGCGCCACTTCGATGCCGCGCTGGCAGCCGCCTACGGCCAGTCCGGCTGCCAGCGCGACCACGCCCTCTTCCTGACCCGGGCCGCCGAAGCCCACCTCGTCCAGGACGACGTCGACCACGCCGTCGGCCGGGCCACCGAGGCCGTCGTCCTGCTCGGAGGCGTCGCCTCCGCCCGGTCCAGCGGCTCCCTGGACAGCCTCTGCGCGCAACTCGCCCGTCGCCGGGACTCCGCGACCGCCCGCGACTTCCTAAGCTCCTACGCCGGCTGATCGGCCCGAGGGCGCACGGCGGGATCCTCGACATCCCAACTACCTTATATAGAGCGGCAGTTGATGTGCCCAGCGGCATGCTCCGCTGGGGAGGCTGGGGGCAACAGCCGGGCACCACCCGGCAAACCCCCAGCCCACAGCCGGCCCGCCCCAAGCGGCCCGGCCCCGAAGCAAAGGCCGCCATGCCCACCCCAACCACGCCGGCGCCCGGACCCGACACCCCCGGTGACCTCCAAACTGCCCGAGACAAGCACCGCCGCAGCGCCGCCGACGAGACCCTCGGCCCATCCGCCCGCCGCCACCACGAGCACGCCGCCTGCGGCTACGACTGGGCACTCCAGGCGATCGACACCGACCCGGAGGCCGCGCACCGCCACATGGGCTACGCCGCCGCCCACGCCGAGCAGGCCCGCCACCACGTCGTCTCCAGCCGCCGATGGACCCTCGTCCTGCCCGGCCCCTTCTGCGAGTGGCTGACCCGCAGCGGACGACTCCCGTGAGGTTCCCCCGAGGTGCGGAAGGTTGCCGGACATGACCTGATAGGTCGTGAGAAGGGAGCCTCTGCCATGGCTGCACCGATGAAGTACCCGCCCGAGTTGCGGCAGCGAGCCGTTGCCGCGTACCGGGCCGCCGACCCGAAGCCCGTGATCCGGCAGATGGCCCGGGACCTCGGCGTGCACCACGAGGCCCTGCGCAACTGGATCCGCCAGGACGAGGCCGACCGCGGCGAGCGCGACGACCGGCTGACCACCGTTGAGAAAGAAGAACTGGCCGCTCTGCGCAAGGAGAACGCCGAGCTGCGCCGGTCCTGCGAGATCCTCAAGGCCGCCTCGGCTTTTTTCGCCCAGGAGCTCGACCCGACCCGGCGACGGTACTGAAGCTCATCGACGAGCACCAGGACCGCTTCGGGGCCGAGCCCGTCCTCCGGGAACTGCACATCCCCGCCTCCACCTACTACCGCTGGCGCCGCGACGTCCACGCTCCGTGCGAGCGCAGGCGCCAGGACATCGAACTGACCGAGCAGATCCGCCGCGTCCACTCGGACTCGGATGCCACCTACGGTTCCCCGCGCGTCCACGCCGTCCTGCGGCGCGAGGGAGTGCACGTCGGCCGTAAAAGGGTCGAGCGTCTGATGCGCGTGGCCGGGCTTCAGGGCGTCAGCCCGCGCCGGCCTCGCTCCTTCACCCGCCGCGACCCGGCGGCCGACCTCGCCCCGGACCTGGTCCAGCGCGACTTCACCGCGAACGCCCCCAACCGGCTGTGGGTCGCCGACATCTCGCTGGTCCCGACCGGCGAGGGACCGTGGTGGCTGGCCACGATCCGCGACGCGTTCTCCCGCCGGATCGTGGGCTGGCACACCTCGGAGCGGGCGGACGCCGACCTGGTCCTCACGGCACTGGAGTACGCCCTCCACGGCCGCCCAGTGGAGCCCGGGAAGCTGATCCACCACAGCGACCACGGCTGTCAATATACGTCCATCAAGCTCACAACTCGCCTACTCAAAGCTGGAATTGAGGCGAGCATGGGCACGGTCGGGGACTCGTTCGACAATGCCCTGGCCGAGAACTTCTGGAGCGTGTTGAAGACCGAGTGCGTGCGCCGCACGACCTTCGCGACCCGCACCGACGCCGACCTGGCACTGTTCGCCTATATCGACGGGTGGTACAACACCCGGCGCATTCAGAAGCGCCTCGGCTGGCTCAGCCCGGACGAGTACGAGGCGAAGCACTACGCCAGCCAGGCGACGGCCGAACCAGTGACCGTCGAACCACCCACACCCGCCCTGACCAGCTAATCAGCACCTCCCGCACACCGGGGGAAGCTCACCGGACGACTACACCGGCGACGAGGCGGACGACCGGCTGCTGCTCGCCTACCGCGCCGGCATCACCCACCGCATCGGCTCCGAGGGCGGCTGGACCCGCACGATCCCCGCCTACGACTCCCTCGCGATGTGGCGCCTGACCACCATCGCCACGCAGTTCCTCGACAGCTGCGCCTCCGGGGCCGGCTGCTCCTCCGCTGAGCTTCGCGCCGCGAAGGCCCTCGGCGACCGCCTGGCCGACCTGGCCCACCGCCAGCTCGCCGCCGCCAAGTGACCCGCGAGCCGGGCCGCCGTCGTGCGGCCCGGCCCCAACCCAGGACACCTCATGCCAACTCCGAAGATCGTGATTGCCCCACCGCCCATGCCTGCGCCCTTCCAGCGCGCGGATCTCCAGGGCCCGTACGACACCGCTTTGGCCGCCGTCGCGGACGCGCAGGCGGCACTGGCCGCTGCCGCGCTCGAAGTCCTCGCTGCCACCGCCAGGGCGTTCCGCCCGCGAACAGCCAGCATCGAGTTCACCAGCGAAGCCGGTGGCCCACGCATCCAGGCCCTGTGGCCCGAGGTTCGCACCATCCTGGTCACCCTGCACCGGCGAGAGCTGTGGCGGCGCCGGGAAGACGAACGCATATCGCTCCGCGACCACCTGCAGATCCAGGACATGGAAGGTCTCCTACCCGATGCCCTGAACGTCAGCGGCCTCCCCGTGGCCCCGATGGGCGCCGGTGCCCCGGCCCGCCGCCTGCTCCGCCTGCCCGCCCCAGACGTAGCCGGCACGCTCGCCGCCCGCATCCGCAGCCAGCACCCCGCCGCCAGCGCCCTGCTTATCAGCCTCGACTCCGAGAACGGCACGGTGGACATCGCCGTCGAACACATCGTCGGACCGGACGGGACCTCCGTGGCCGCGATCCCCAGGGACCGGGACTTCGCCCCCTCGCCGCAGGAGGCCTGGTGGTGGCGCAGCCGCGACGAGACCGTCTGGGCACTCCGCCACCTGTGGAGGCACCCCCAGCACCGCGCCCGCTACTTCCGGCCGCAGGGGAGCGAGTCGCAGATGTGGAACAACGGCCTCCAGGCAGTCCTCCTGCCCGCCATCCCCGCCCTGCCCGCCGGGAAGGCCGCCTGAACGGCCGCCAAAGCCCGCAGGCCGCCCCGGGCCAAACCGGCCCCAGTCGGGCCCGAGGCGGCCTGCGGGGGGTGTCTCAGCCAGCGCCTCATGTCCCGAGCGTCATCGGTGCGCATGTAGGTGGTCGTGATCGCGAACTCGATAGGTAGTCAACGGAGTTGAGTGGATAATCACTCGACTCCGGACAGTGACAGCGCCTACCCTCCGTAACATGACGAAGACGCGAGGGGTCGAGCCGACCCCTGAGGAGAACCTGGCCGCAGCCATCGTCAACGGCGTGCTCGGCACCCGCACGGTGGCGGTCGACGACCAGACCGAGCCCGGCATGATCGACGCCTGGCTCGCCCGTCCCGATGAGCCCGACCATGCGCGCACGATCGGGCTGGAGATCAGCTCCACTACCGATGGCAAAAACCAGGCCATGTGAAAGTCGATCAACAGGCAGTACGACGAGACCGTGATCCCTGGACTCCTCGGCGCCTGGGCGGTCCGGTTCCGTTCGGGCGCCCGGATCGGCGGCCCGCCGGCCACGAAGCTCAAGGAACTCCTCAAGAACCTGGAGCAGCGCGGGGAAAGCGGGGCGAGCCTGGAGCCCTATGAGGACAAGAGCCGGTGGGCCAACGGGTGGCCGGTGCCGGAGTACGCCGCCGAGCTGGACATGATGAAGAGCATCGGCGTCAACTCGGTTGCGCAGATCAGCACCGACCCGGCGTGGGCCGGTCGCATCTTCGCCTCCACCCTCAGCCACGGCGTCGCTTCGCCCACGGCGGAGCACATCGCCCCGTACGTATCCGACTTCCTGACGACGTCGGAGGGTCAGAACAAGGTCAAGAAGCTGGAGGCCGCGCCGGAGGCCCACCTGTTCGTCTGGTCGGACCAGTCCCACCTGTCGGTCGGGCTTGCACTCAGGCGCCGCTTCGAGCCAGTCGGCGACCCTGACATCCCGGCCCACATCGGCGACATCTGGGTGGCCTCCAGGTTCGAGCCGGCGGCGGTCTACCGCTGGAGCCGCGGTTCCGGATGGGCGGTCCACGAGGTACCCGAGGAACTGCATCGGGCGCCGGAGCCGGCCGCAGCCGAGTAGCGGGTCTGGGGCCGCCGGGTGGGCGACGTTCCGCCGCCGGCCGGGCCGGGTTGGGCCGACCAGTAGACACGGGCGACGCCAAGGGCGAGATCCGGTACCTTGAGGGTGGGTTCTGTTGGGGGAGGAGGAAACTCCGTCCCTTGTGTTGAAAGATCCGAAGTCGTCGAGTTTCTGACAGTCCATCGCCCTTGGTCGCGATCGGTGATCACGGTTGGTCGGCCCTCTGGCCAGCCCAACGCGGGGACGGTGCGGGGATAGAGCGTTCGCAGATCCTGTCCTGTGGCACCACCTTGATCGTTCCCTCTCCATCCGGCCTCATCGCTCCTACACTTAGCGCCAGCACATCACTGCACAGCGGAACCATGACTGGGCGCTACAAGGACGGAGTACCAGGGGGACATGGACGAGCGGCTGAAGAACCTGGCGAAGTCTTCCCCAAACTTCGGCATCCTGTACCCGCTGAAGCCCTTGCTCGCCCTCTATGGAGCCCAGGCTGAGGCAACGGTTTTCACGAACCCGAACTCTGCGCTCGTTCAGGCCGGCCAGTTCGGTGAGGTACTGACCGAAGAGCTCGTCACCCGCATGGGCATGCGGGTGGAAGGGAACCGGCAGTTCGACCGGTTGAATGCGCTCACCCATGTCGGAGCTCTCGTTCCCGAGATCCGGAACGACTTTGACCGGCTGCGGTTGGACCGCAATCAGGCGGCCCATGCGCATCTCTTCGACACCTCGCGGGCGTTGGCCGCGGTTCGCATCTGCTACAGGCTCGGCCTCTGGTTCCACGATGCCGTCTCGGGCCGCCGCACCGTTGCCGAGTTCGTACCGCCCGCCGAGCCGACCGCCGTCATCACCGACCCTGCCGAGCTCGCAGAGCTGAACAAGGCGCTGGCTGGCCACCGACAGGACCTCACCCAGGCTCGTACCCGTCTCGCGGAGTCCGCGAGCGTGCTGGAGGCTGAACGCAAGGCCCGTGTCGAGGCAGAGAGCCTCATCGCGAGTGCGAGCGCAAACCATGCCACGTTGCAGGCACAGATTGACCAGCTGAACGCGCAGTTGGAGTCACTGCGTGTCGCCCAGCAGGCCGACTACGCGCAGGCTCAGAAGAAACCCCGGACCGTAGACCCGGCGGCGCGCGATGCGATCATCCACCGTGCTCATCGGCCGGCGCCGCTTAACGAGGTTCAGGCTCGTGAGGAGGTCGACAAGCTGCTGGCGGCTGCGGGTTGGGTGCTTCAGGACCGGGACGCGGTCAACCCGATGGGTGGCCGGGGTGTGGCAGTGCGCGAGTTCACGCTCGCCACCGGCCGCGCCGACTACGTGCTCTACGTCGACGGATGCATCGTCGGCGTCATCGAGGCCAAGCGGGAGGGCACTCACCTGGCGAGCGCGGTCGCGCAGAACGACCGCTACGCCGGCGGTGTCCTCAAGGAGCACCGGCTGGCGGTGTGGCACGAGGACGAGCCCTTCGCGTTCCGCTACGCCACCACCGGCACCGAGACGTACTTCATCAACCGCCTCGACCCCGACGCACGCTCCCGCGAGGTGTTCGCATTCCACCGACCCGAGACCCTCGCCGCGTGGATGCGGCGCGCCGACGAGTACTCCGAGACACCCACATTCCGCGCCGCGCTGCGCGATATGCCGGCCTTGCAGCGCAACGGCCTGCGTCCGGCACAGATCGAGGCGATCACCGGCCTGGAAGGCTCGCTCGCCCTGGACAAGCCGCGAGCCCTTATCCAGATGGCGACCGGCGCCGGTAAGACCTACACAGCTGTCTCCCAGACCTACCGGCTGCTGAAGCATGCCCGTGCCCGCCGCGTGCTGTTCCTGGTGGACCGCAACAACCTGGGCAAGCAGGCCCTGGACGAGTTCCGGAAGTTCACAACCCCGGATGACGGGCGCAAGTTCTCCGACATCTACAACGTCGAGCGCCTGGGTGCCGCCGGGCTGCAGGACAGCACGTCGGTGGTGATCTGCACTATCCAGAAGATGTACCGTCTGCTGACCGGCGAGCAACTCGTCGACGACGACCCGGCCGGCGAGGCGAACGACGATACCGCCTATGAACAGTCGTACGCGGCCGAGCGGCCCGTCGAGGTCGGGTACAACCCGGCCGTGCCGCTCGAGTCCTTCGACCTGATCATCGTGGACGAGTGCCACCGGTCCATCTATGGCCTGTGGCGCGGGGTTCTCGAGTACTTCGACGCCCACCTGGTGGGGCTCACCGCCACCCCGACACTTCAGACCCTTGGCTTCTTCGGCCGGAATTTGGTCTCCGAATACACCTACCCGCAGGCCGTCGCCGACGGCGTCAACGTTGACTTCGACGTCGTCCGCATGCACACGGATCTGCGGGAGAACGGCGGCGCGACCATAGGCGAGGGAACGACGGTCAGGATCCGGGACCGCAAGACCCGTCACCAGCGCTACCAGGAGCTGGAGGACGACTTCACCTACACCACCCGCCAGATCGGGCGCTCGGTAGTGGCCGTCGACGAGATCCGGGCTGTCCTCACCGCGTACCGGGACAACTGGCAGAGCTGGTTCCCCGGCCGCAAAGAGGTCCCGAAGACGCTGATCTTCGCGGTCGGCGAGGACCACGCCGAGGATGTCCTCGCCTTGGCCAAGGAGGTCTTCGGCCGTGGAGACGACTTCGCCAAGAAGATCACCTACAAGAGCCGCCAGGCCGGCGAGGATCCCGACGAGCTGATCCGTGCCCTGCGGACGTCCCCGCGGCTGCGGATCGCCGTCACCGTCGACATGATCGCCACGGGGACGGACGTCAAAGCCCTGGAGTGCGTGATCTTCCTGCGGGAGGTTCGCAGTGCGGTCCTCTTCGAGCAGATGAAGGGTCGCGGCGCACGTACCATTGGCGCCACCGAGCTGCGCGAGGTGACCCCTGACGGGGACGAGCGGGTCCGTAAGGACCGCTTCGTCCTTGTGGATGCGGTGGGCGTCACTGACTCGCCGCTCGTCGACGCCCGCCCGCTCGTCCCGGCAGGGGAGCGCCAGATCTCGCTGGCCAAGCTCCTCGACAAGGCCGGCACGAAGTCGATCAGTGCCTCCGAGGCGGAGATCCTCGCAGGCCGTCTGGCCCGCCTGAACCAGCAGCTCAACGACCGCGAGCGCGACCAGCTCACACGGACCGCCGATGGCCGCACGCTCTCCGAGATCGCGGGCACGATCGTCAAGGCTGTCGATGCCGACCGTCAGGATCAGGCGAAGGCGGAGGGCGGCGAGAAGGCGGCACGCGCCCTGGTGGAGGAGGCCATCGCCCCGCTAACGGCCAGCCCCGACCTGCGGAAGCTGATCATCGAGATCCGTCGCGACAAGGACTACGTGATGGACGAGACCACAGCGGTCTCGGTCATGGAGGTTCACGCGATCCCTCGGGAAGAGCGGGCACGTGAGGAGGTCGGCCGCTGGAGCCGCCTACTCAAAGAGGAGCGCGACCGGATCGCCGCCGTCTCCATCGCTCTGTCCAGCCCACGCTCGGTCGGCCCCACTGAGGCATACGCGGCACTGAAAGAGCTGGCCGACCAGATTCGCCGCCCCGACTTCGCCTGGACCCCGCAGGTCCTGTGGACCTACTACGAGGACTTGGGCCACGCTACACAGCAGCCGGGCAAGCATGCGGGCGTACCCGACCTGATCTCGCTCATCCGGTACGAGCTCGGGGTGGATTCGGAGCTCAGGCCCTACCGTGAGACCGTAGAGGAGCGTTTCGAGGGCTGGCTGCTGCGGCAACGGCAGGCAGGAGCGGAGTTCACGAAGGACCAGCTGTGGTGGCTGAAGGCCATCCGTGATGTCGTCGCCAGCGACGTCGGCATCGCTCCCGCAGACTTCCGGGCCGAGCCTTTTGCGGGGCACGGCGGTGGGAGGGGCCTCGCCCTGGCATTCCCGGGGCGCGACCCGCACGACCTTTTGAATGAGCTGAATCGAGAACTGGCTTGAGCACCACGGAACTCCCGCCCGGGTGGGAGAAAGTTTGCCTGGGTGATGTCTTGCTGCGCGTTGAAGCCGGAAAGTCCTTCACGTGCGAGCCGCGCCAAGCGAGACCGGATGAGTGGGGCATCATCAAGGTCAGCGCGATGACCTGGGGGACATTCAACGAGGGCGAGAATAAGGCAGTCCCAGAAGGTCGCGAAATCAACCCCGCGTACGAGATTCAGGCGGGCGATATCCTTGTCAGTCGTGCCAACACCCGGGCATACGTAGGCGCCCCGGTACTTGTCGGGAACACCCGCCGCCGTCTGCTGCTTTCAGACAAGAGCCTCCGTCTCGTGCCAAGCGAATCCATCGACAAGCGGTGGCTAGTTCATTTCCTGAGCTCACCTGTGGCGCGGGATTTTATCTCAAAAGCAGCCACTGGAACCAAGGACTCTATGCGAAATATTTCGCAGCAGGCGCTCTTGGAAATGCCGATTGCAGTCCCTCCTCTTGCGGAGCAGCAGAGGATTGTCGACACCCTCGAAGATCACCTCTCCCGCCTCGACGCGGCCGTGAGGGACCTTGGGGCCGCGCACAGGAAGGTCTTCGCATTCCGGAAGGCCGTCCTTATGTCGCTTGTTCCCGAGGATAGCCCTGAGTCGTGGGAGATCACGACGGTTGGCGAGGCGGGCTCTATCGACCTTGGGCGACAGCGGCACCCGGATTGGCACCACGGCCCGGAGATGCGCCCCTACCTGCGAGTGGCCAACGTCTTCGAAGACCGGATCGACACGGCTGACGTCATGGAGATGGATTTCTCCGGGGTGTTCGAGAGGTACAAGCTTGAGCCTGGCGACGTGTTGCTAAACGAAGGGCAGAGCCCACACCTGGTCGGTCGCCCTGCTCTCTATCGAGGGCAGCCAGCAGACGTGGCGTTCACGAATAGTCTGCTGCGCTTCCGGGCGCGTCCGGATGTGTTGCCGGAGTGGGCTCTGATGGTGTTTCGCCGACACCTGCATGCCCGCAGATTCATGCGAGAGGTTCGCATTACAACGAACATTGCTCACCTCTCATCTAAGCGCCTGAAGAACGTCGAGTTCCCGATCCCTCCGCTGGAAGAGCAGAAGCGACTCGTCCAACGCTGCGAAGAGCTGCTAACCGATTCGGACGCGTTGGAGCGAGCCCTGAAGCATGGCCTCGCACGCGCCCAGAGTTTGCGCAAGGCCATCCTCGGCCGGGCTTTCACCGGTACTCTCGTGCCGCAGGATCCCAAGGACGAGCCGGCCAGTGCACTATTCGATCGGATTCGGGCCGAACAGGCGGCATCCGGCAAGGGAGCGGCCAGGCGAGCTCGCAGCCCGCGTAAGACGGAAAGGGCCACCAAGTCAGGGCTGCCCCCGGCTCCGTTCACCGCTGCAACCTCCGCCCCTGTTACCACCATTCAGCAGGAGTTCGAGCTCTGATGAGCACCACCGAAATCGCGTTCGCCGCCCCCGCCAAGACGGTCGCACAGACCAACTCGCTCGTCGCCAAGCTCTGGAACTACTGCAACGTCCTGCGTGACAACGGCCTGTCGACCATCGAGTACGTCGAGCAGCTTTCTTACCTGCTCTTCCTAAAGATGGCCGACGAGTTGGCTGCCGACCCGTTCGCCCGCGAGGCAGCTGATCCGATCGTTCCGCCTGGCTTCAACTGGCAGTCGCTGGTTTCCAAGCGCGGCCAGGAGCTGGAGGCGCACTACCGCAAGGTACTCGCTGAACTCGGCAGGCACCCCGGCACCACCCTGGGCACCGTCTTCGCGAAGGCTCAAAACCGAATCACCGAGCCGGCTCTTCTCGAAAAGCTGGTCGTCGAGCTGATCGGCAAGACCGACTGGGTCCTCGAAGGCACCGACCTCAAGGGCGATGCCTACGAGGGCCTGCTGGCCAAGGGAGCAGAGGACACCAAGACCGGAGCTGGCCAGTACTTCACTCCGCGCCCCTTGATCGATGCCATGGTGCAGGTGATGCGGCCGCAGCCCAACGACACGATCACTGACCCGGCCTGTGGCACCGCTGGCTTCCTGATCGCCGCGCACAGCTACCTTCGCGACCACCACCTGAAGAACCTCTCCCGTGAGCAGCGGCTCGGACTCGGCCAGGGCAGCATTTGGGGAAACGAGCTCGTCCCCGGCACCGCTCGCCTCGCGGCGATGAACATGCTGCTCCACGGCATCGGCACTGCCGACGGTGACTCTCTCATCACTACTGGTGACGCGCTCGCCGACACCCCCTCCAATCGGGCCTCTCTCGTCCTCGCAAATCCGCCGTTCGGTAAGAAGTCGGCGATTACGGTCGTGGGAACGGACGGCAAGACCGACCGGGAGGACCTCAGCTACGACCGTTCCGACTTCCGCGCGACGACCACCAACAAGCAACTGAACTTCCTGCAGCACATCATGTCGCTGCTGGAGATGGATGGCCGTGCGGCTGTCGTTCTGCCCGACAACGTACTGTTCGAGGGCGGGGCGGGTGAGAAGATTCGCCGCCGTCTCCTCCAGGAGTTCGACCTCCACACGATCCTGCGCCTGCCCACCGGCATCTTCTACGCCGGCGGGGTCAAGGCCAACGTGCTGTTCTTCGAAAAGAAGCCCCCGCGATCCGATGACGTCCCCAACACCTCCGAGGTCTGGGTGTACGACTTTCGCACCGGGATGCATTTCACACTCAAGCAGCACCCTCTGCGGCTTGCTGACCTCGCTGACTTCATCGAGGCATACAGGCCGGACGATCGCTCGGCGCGCAAGGAGACCGAGGACGGCCGTTTCAAGCGCTTCTCATACGAGGAGCTCATCGCCCGTGACAAGGTCAACCTCGACATCGCCTGGCTGAAGGACCCTGCGCTCGACGATGCGGACAGCCTGCTCGCCCCCGAGGTCATCGCCCAGGAGATCGTGGAAGACCTCCAGGCTGCCCTCGCCGAGTTCGAAGCAATTGCCGAGGCTCTCGGTGGTGAAGTGAAGCCGGACATCGCTGCTGAAGAGGTCATCGCAGAGTCGTGACTACGACCAGCGCCGCGGCACGCCACCTCAGGGGCGGCGGCATCTGTGCGCCGTTCTACTTCGCCGCGCGCAGATGCAGTCTCGATAACGCTCACCATCCCCTGTCCGCTCGGACTTGCCGGAAGTCATCCGCCCCCGCCACGGTCGCCGTACGGTGCGGCTTGTGAAGCGTTCACTGACACCTACCCCGAAACAGGCCGAGCGGCTCAACGCCCTGGCTTGGCCTGGCGTGCATACGTTCGCTAGTTGGCGCAGAACCGCCGTGACGGTCCGAGGCCTGGAATAAGGTTCCAACCCTGTACCAACTGCCAAGCAGGGGAGGGCACGTGCACGACGGTGGGGACGCGCAGCTAGTGGACGGGCGAGGCCAGACGGTCAAGCAGCTCTTTAAGAACGCTCGGTACGGGCTCGAGTACTACCAGAGGGAGTACACCTGGACCCGCCGGAACATGCAGGAACTCCTCGATGACCTGACCGACCGCTTCCTCGACCAGTGGAAGTCCGGGCACGAGCGCGATGATGTGGCCTTCTACCGGCCCTACTTCCTCGGGTCGATCGTCACCTACCAGAGCGATCGTACGTACCTGGTCGACGGCCAGCAGCGGTTTACCTCACTGCTCCTCTTGCTCACCCACCTGCGTGGGCTCCTCACCGCGGACGAGGAGCTGGAGGACGACGCGCGCGACCTCGACCAGCTCATCCGGTCGCGGCAGTACGGCACGCGGGCCTTCACCCTGGACGTACCGGAACGCAACGACTGCATGGAGGCGTTGCTGAAGGGTCGAACGGACTTCACGGTGCCCGCTGACGCCTCTCTGTCCGTGAAGAACCTCTGGGTGCGGGGAAGCGATCTCGCCGAGGACTTCCCGGCAACCCTGCGAGGGGAGCCTCTGCCGTACTTTGTCGACTGGCTGCTCAACCGTGTCTGTCTCGTCGATATCCGCGCGCATGACCGCGACAACGGGTGGGAGATCTTCGAGACGATGAACGACCGAGGTGCGCGGCTCACGCCCCTCGACCTCCTCAAGGGCTTCCTGCTCTCCCACGCCGGCCAGAATCACGCCGAGCTCAATGAAGCCTGGCGGGACATGCTGACTCGTTTGACGAACGCCGGCGCCCATCCGAGCGACTTCATCAAGACGCTCCTCCAGGCGCTCTACGTCGGGCCGGACACTCCAGACCGGGAGAAGATCGACGGCTCGTTCCATGAGTGGGTCCGTGAACACGCCACCCTCCTCGGGCTGACGAGACCCGATAAGTTCCGTTGGTTCATCACCGACGTTCTCGTCCCGTTTGCCAACAGGTACTCGATCATCCAAAGGGCGACGACGGAGCGCATCCCGGGGCTGGAGGCGGTCCGCTACAACGCAGACAACGGTCTCACTGGGCAGCTCACCTTGCTGACCGCCGTCATGAGGCCCGACGACGATGACTCGACCTTCATCACCAAGGCACAGCTGGTGGCCAGGTTCCTGGACCTGCTCCTGGCTCGTCGGATGGCGAACAGCGCTCCGATCCAAAACGTCGAGCTGCTCCCGGAGATCATGCGGTTGGTTCCTTCCGTCCGTGAAGCGGCGACAGTCGAGGACTTGTCGAAGCTGTTCGGCCGGGAGGCGGCCGAGCTCGTCCACGACTTCTCGGGGATCAACACCTTCAAGCTCCGCAGTGACAACCGCAAGCAGGTGCGTTACCTCCTGGCCCGGATGACGGCCTTCGTCGAGGGTGAGAACGACAACCCGGACCGCACCGCGGAGTATCTCGGTCTTGAGGGCACGCGTCCGCACGAGATCGAGCACATCTGGGAGAACCACTACGACCGACACAAGGAGGCCGGTAGCGAGGAGCAGTTCCGCAACCAGCGGGATCAGCTCGGCGCTCTCCTCCTGCTGCCGAAGTCGGACAACGCCAGCTATCAGGACACGGTCTACGAAAAGAAGGTCGAGTACTACCAGCGGCAGAACCTGCTGGCGGCTCTCCTGCACCCGGTGTCCCACGAGAGGAACCCGCGCCTGAGGCGCTTCATCGCGGGGCATGACCTGTCGAAGCTCGCGAAGCCCTATGGTGACTCCTTTCCGCCCGCGGCGATCAAGGAGCGGCAGCGTCTCTATCGCCGGTTGTGCGAGCTGCTGTGGAACCCCACGGACCTGGGCTTCGCGATGCCAGTGGGGCAGACGGCCAAGCGAACCGCCTCGACGCGCGCGCACTATGGAATCACGCCCGTACAGCTGATCGCCGTCGGCCTGCTCAAGCCCGGAACCAAGATCAGCACCACCGGTCGACGGGAGCAACAGCACGCCGTGCTGCTGGAAGACGGGCGCGTGCAGTTGGAGAACGGAGCCATCTACGACTCTCTGTCGACTGCCGGACAGATGGCGCTGAACATCCCCTCGTGCAACGGGTGGAACATCTGGCAGGTGCAGACCGAGAGCGGACCCGAGCGCTTGATCAAGATTCGTCGGCGGGCCCTGGAGCGGGGGCTCCTCGGCTGACAGGGCAGCTTGGCCGCTGCCCTGGCGCGGGCCTATGTGTCATTCCGTCGCCCGTGCGAGATAGATGGTGGCGACTTTGGCGCCGGGCGCGACGAACGACGTGGGGGTGGCCGCCAGGCGGTGGCCACCTCGCGGCCTCATTTTGACCACCAACGCTTTGATGCCTGCGGCAAGTTGTGAAATGCTCCCCACATGGCACCCCTGTCCCTGCCCGAGCTCGAGGCGGCCTTCGCGGAGATGGGGCACGCGCCCCATCAGCTCGGTGAGACTGTGGAGCAGAAGGCCCGCGAGCTTCTTCTGGAGGGCTTCCGTTCTGGTGATGCGCCGCGTTGGCCGGACGTAGCGCCGGTGGTGGAGTACTGGGCCCTGTGGCGGCTGGGCTCCGCCGCCGACCCGGACCGCAAGCCGTACGGGGACCACCTCTACGTTCTCTCCTTCGCAGGCCCACACCCGTACGTGAAGGTTGGGCGCAGCGACGACTTCGCCCGGCGCCTTCGGGAGCACCGGACGAACGCTGGCCGACACGGCTACGTGCTGTTCGACGCCTGGGTATCCGAGCCCGTGGAGAGCGCGCACACCTGGGAGAGCAGCGTCCTCCGCGTACTGCGTCAGCGGCACGCGTCGGACGAGACCGACGGAGAGTACTTCTACGGCCTCGACTACGACGAGGCGCTCAAGGCTGTGGATGAAGAGCGTGTTTGGGTAACGCCCAGGCCGGCCCGACCCTACCCCCTGAGTACGTCCGACGCCCACGAGCATAAGCAAGAACGGCGACGCGAGCTGGCGCAGCATCTCCCGCCCGTCGTCATCAGCTAGCGCCAGGGCGACATCGGTTGCGTCGGCGGAGAACACCAGCTGCCGCGCGCTCATCGCCTGCTGCCCGACCGCCGGGTCGGGCTCGGCAAGTCCCGTGCGGAGGTACGACCTGCTGATGCCAGACACCATGTCGTAGACAAGCCCGGGTTCGACGTAATTCGGAGCCTCTGGAGCCACGGCATGCTCGCTGGCCTGCGGCTTCACCTTCTCGGCTGCCGCAGGTCGTTTCTCTAGGCGCTCGCGTTTCCGCAGGTGGCGAGGCTCTCCGGTGCGGTCTCTGAAGACCTGGCCGAAGGCCGTCTCGAAGCCGCTGTGCGATCAACGATAGAGCGTCGATCACGGATCTCACCCCGAGGTTGCCAACTTGCCCCGTTTCAGAGGGATTTGTCTCCACCATCCTTCGGCCCATTGTTGGCCCATCGGCCTGATCGGCCAGGCCGCTGACCTGCTCGTTTCTCTATGCCTAGAGAAACGGGCGAATCAGGGCGCAAGCGGAGAGTCTGCAGGTCAGCGGGCACTTCGCGCCTCCAGGCGAGACGAATTATGTCGAATGCGGGACAAGCGAAGGGTAACCTCTCCGCGGGCTGCCCGGCTGCGAGCTCCTTCGAGAGCGGTGAGGTGGGGCAGCAGGTGGCCGCAGATGTTGCCCGCGGTGGACAGAGTGGCATGCCGCATAGTCGTGGAGACCACTGCCAGCAGTACGTACGAGTTGACCATGATCGTGGCGGCGGTGTGGCGTAGATCGTGCAAGCCGATCTCGGGTAGGCCGGTCTGCCGAGCGGTGGTGCAGCTCATGTAGCAGGCGTTCCGGGCGAAGAACTGCGGTCGCAGGGGTCCTGGATGGCGGTAGCTTTCTGCGCGCTGCCCGCGAGGCTTCGGAGGGGGATCGCCGATGGCGATTCGGGCGCCTCGGGGACCTCCACCGACGCTGCGATGCGAGGCCTGGAGCGGCCTGGCAGGTGAGTGCGCATGTGGCCACCCTGTGAGGAAGCGGTCTGCGGGGGCGCTGCCGTGGACCGTCGCGAACGTCAATGGCCCCTGCGCGCCCCACCGAGTGCCCGGCGAGGGGCATTATCCCGATGCCCGGTCAGTTGCTCAACACGTTCCGCTGATTGTCGGTTGCTCCGTGTATACGGTAGCTGTGAACGTTACTGAGAATCTGTCCCCTCCGGCTATCGACCCCTCGCCGGCGGATTGGGATACGGGCTCCCTTCTAGCATCAGCTGTCGAGGTGCCTACGGCTCGAACGGACCGCACAGGGCCCGATCGCCGACAGGCGCAGGACGACTACCTGACAATCGAGCTCTTGTGTGCAGCCCTGGCGAGGATCCGTCTTGATCGCGAGCAGTCCAGGAAAGGGGATGCGCGCTCGCCCAGCCAGCAGGGCGTGTTGCCGAGGGCATGGCGCGACGCGCGGGGCCGCCTGTGGTGGAAAGCCCGTTCGCTAGGCCTGGAGTGGCCCGCTCATGACCTGGAGCTGTTCGAGTGGTGCCGTCGACCACTCGGGAGCTGGCCGCTGGCTCTCGCGCTGACGGGAGCCGACCTGGAGGCGGTACTGCTGGAGGGTGACGAGCTGTCGGAGTTCGCCGAGCAGGCCGCTGATCTCGCTCACCATGCCGATGTCGAGGCGGAACTCGTCCAGAACCAGTCCTTCGCCGCCCTACTGCTATGTGTGCGGCTAAACGGCGCCAACGAGGAAGCGACCCAGAAGGCCTACGCCCGGTTGCGGCGCCTGCTGATCGACCATCCCGTCCTCAGCGACCGCGATGTCCAGGTGCTGGCCAGGGAACTTCCGAAGGCCGACTCCGACAACGACACCTTCCTCGCCAAGTTCCTGCGCACCGCCTACGTCTTTCACCCGGTCCCAGCCCCAGGGAAGGCCCGGTTGCGCAGATGCCGGCAGTGTGGCAACCCGGCCGACAACGACCCCGTCAGGTGTGGGACACCCGGGTGCACAGGACGGCCTGAGGCGTACGAGGTGCTCTGCCTGGCGGGCTACTGGCAGCAGCATCGCGCGACCCGGCAGTTCTTCCATGACCCCGGACTGGTGGAGGGCAGAGTGTTGGACGGCCTCGCGAAGCTTCCTGCCGACCGCGTCCAGATCGAGCCGTGGCCGCACCTGGACGCATGGGACGGAGCCGTGACGTTCACATCGATGCTTCCGCAGGAGACAGCAGAGTGCTGGGTGTTCGATGCGAAGGACTGCTCCAGCCCAGCGCTCCTCGCCCGCAAATTTCGCAGCGACCCACGAGTGCCCGCCCGTCGGCGCATCATCGTCCTCCCTACCCATCGCGCGCAGACCCCCGGCTATCGGGCGGACCTGGAACGTGAGCTACAAGGCCGGGTGACAGGAATCGAGATCCTCGACGAGAAGTCCTTCCTGCGGCAGGCCGCTGCACGTGCAAGCAAGGCGGGGGCAGCAAGGTGAGGGACACCGCTTCCTGGAGTAGCCACCTCGTGGCCGAGCTGGCCGACGAATGCGTAAAGCCCATGCTCGGCACGCTCAAGCCCCGCGAACTCTGCGCCCTCGAACTCGGCCTGTCATTTCTGGCCGACCACCTTCCCGAACAGGGCACGGGCGCGCTGTGGCCGGTTCTGTCCGGCTACATGCAGCTCGGCCCGGAACTGAAGCCGCAAATCCGGACACTGCGCGAGCTGATGGGGCCGTTGGCCAGAAGCGGGACGCTGCGCGAGAAGCTTGACCTGTACGTGAAGCTGCCCGCCCAGGTCCGAGGCTTTGACCCCGGCGAGATGCGCGGGCACAAGGCCGACCCGACGACCGTGTTCACCCGCCGCCCCAGCCCCTACGCCGCTGCTCGGCATGACACCTACCGGCAGGCCCTTCAGCAGACCGCCCCGTACAAGGCGCGCCAAGTCCGAGGTCCGGTACCGTCCGGGACGACATGTACGTTCCCACTTGCGGACGGTTCCCGGGAGCAGGTCCGGATTCCTGACACGTTCGTCCCGGCGCAGCCGCCGCCCACCCTTGCGGCCGTCACAAGCCGGACTCGTGAGCCGATTCCCGTCACCGAAGCGGATCTGCAGAGGGCTGCCGAGGAGATGGACGAGCTGCTGGCCGACCATCCGAAGGTCAGCAACCGGAACTTCGTCAAGCGACTCAGGGACATGGACGCAGCTCTGGCCAACCAGCTCACAGGTCGCCTGAACAGCCGGCTGGAAGAGATGTCCATTGACGGCCTGTGGCACGTCGTTGGCCTCATGAACAGCGGCAAGTCCACGCTGCTCGACCTGCTCGCCTTCATCATTGCCCGCCGCGGCGGCAAAGTCGGCTTCGTGCTTGCCTCAGGCGGTGACGTCTATGCGAAGATCAGCTTCCTGCGGGTTCTGGGCATCGACGCCGTGCCAATCTTCGGACGCACCCGCACCGGTCTCCACGCCGACCGCTACTGGCGGTCGATCCTGCACGACGGTGACACCACGTTCCCCGCCGGAGCCGATCCGGCGGCGGAGTTCGCCGACGACCAGTGCTACCTCGAGGACCTGCGTCAGTCCAACAGCCCCAACCGCCAGCCACTGCTTCGCGAGGAGCGGCCCTGCACCGGAAAGCTGTCCATCGCCGGGCGCAGCGGGCGCGGCGACTGCCCGATCCTCGCGCAGTGCCCCGCGCACGCCTCGGCACGCAACGTCGCCCAGGCTCAGGTGTGGGTGACCACCGCCGCTGGCCTCGCGTCGACCCTGATGCCGCAGTCCCAGGTCGAGGTCCGCGTCGCGGAGGCCGCCCAGCACCACTTGGACGCGCTGCTGGTGGACGAAGCCGACACCGTGCAGCAGCAGTTCGATGACCGGTTCCTCCTGAACGAGATTCTCTCCCTTCCTGGCCGCGGCTGGAGCCACCGCGTGGGGGAGCGGCTGGGCCAGAAACTGGAACATTCCTGGTTCCTCGACTTGCTCGACCCCGACATCAACGCCACTGACAAGCACTTCCGCCGCCACGATCAGGCGATGACGGAGCTCTACCAGCTCATGATCGACCCCGCCGCCGACGACCTGCGGGCCCTAATCTCCGAGGGCCCGTTCACCGGATACAGCTTGCTGCGTCGTCTGGCTCGCAACCTTCACGGGTTGGGGGAGCGCAACGACTTCACGCACAAGGCGGACCTGGAGGAGGCCGCCGACGTCTACTTCGACGAGCACTTCGAACCGCTCGTCTCCGCCCCCTTCCAGGTACCGCCCGAGGACTGGGCCGAACTCGTCCAGGCGATGACCGCCACCCACGACACCGCCGCGAGCGCGCAGGAAGCCGCCGAAGCGTGGATCCAGGCACACCAGCCCTCGCTGGACGCTGACACCACGCCACGCCGCTCCCTCGATGCGCTCGCCCAGGTCCTCCAGGCCGGTCTGTGGGCCGCCCGGATCACCACGTCCTTCTTCGAGGTCGCACAACGCCTACCGGCCATCATCAGCACGCCCATCGGCGACGGCGAGGACTTCTGGAGCCGCCAACCACCCCGCGACCTCCTGGCATTCATCCCCGAACAGGCAGCCGGCAACCTCATGGCATTGCAATGGCGACCCAACCCCGGCGGCGACAGTGGCTCCTTCAGCATCCTGTGGCTGCGTGGCGTCGGGCGCTGGCTGCTCTACCACCTGCACGACCTCCTGACACCTGAGGGCATCGACGGCCCCAACGTGCTGCTTGCCTCCGCCACCAGCTGGATGCCGGCCTCACCGCGCTACCACCTCGACGTTCCACCCAACCTGGTACTCCGCGAACCGCCCACGGCACGCGCGGCCCTGCAGGAAAGCCGGATGCTCTACCGCCCACGGCGCTACCCCGATGGCCGGCCGGTCTTCGTCTCGGGCACTGGCGGAGACCCTGTACGGCACGCACAGGCCCTGCGCGTCGTGGCCGACGGCATCTGCAACCCCATGCCCGGCGCCGCCTGGTCACTGCTGGAACAGGCACGCCAGCACCTTGCCGCAGACCGCCAGCAGGTCCTGTTCACAGTCCAGAGCACCCGTGACGCCGAGATCGTCGCCGACTACATCAACCACAAGACCCGCTACACCGCCCTCCACGTCATCCGCGACGACGACCCACCGACCAGCCACAGCCTCCCCCGCAGGCGCCTCGCCACCTTCGCCACGTCAGGGGCCGACATCCTGGTCGCCGCCGAAGGAGCCATCCAACGCGGCCACAACATCCTCAACACCCGCGGCGTCGCGGCCCTGGGCGCCGTCTTCTACCTCGCCCGCATCCATCCGCCCACTGACGACGCGACCTTCCCCCTGTCCCTCCTCAGCCAGGAAGCGATGCGCCGACTGCACCGGCCCGTCGACCTGACCCTTCCCGGGCACACTGACCCGACCGACCTGGCCCGTGTCCTGCGACAGAGCGAACGGCGCCGCTGGCAGCGACGGGTGGGCGAGCCCGTCTTGTTCAGTCGCCTGACCGACCCGACGGAGCATGCCGCGTTCGTCGGTAACTTCCTGGTCCCGCTCTACCAGACCCTCGGCCGCGGCATCCGTGGCAACGAGAAGGTCGATGTCTACCTGTGCGACGCAGCGTTCGCCCCCCGCGCCGCCGACCTTGACGACCCGGCACCCGACACCGCACGCACCAGCGTCATCGTCGCCGCCCAACAGCTGCTCCACGGCTGGCTCGCCACCCCTGGACCGACCGCCACTACAGCCGAACGCCTCAACCATGAACTCGCCCAGGCCTGCTGGGGTCTGGCCTCCCACCTCCTCGACTCCATCGATTGGGGCCACCGCTGATGCCCGCCTACCGGCACACCCGAGCTTCCGTCCTCACCTTCACCCCAGACGCCACCTGGCGCTGTACCGGCTACCGCACCACCTGCCCGCCGGCCATGCTCACTCTCCTAGAGGACGCCTGGAGCACACGCCCGGGCCGCCGCGCCCGCAGCGGACCCGACAACCTGCCGACCGACTCCCTCAAAGACCTCCTCACCCTTATCGACCCCGACATCACCTCCGTCCACTGGAACCCCCGCGACCCCGCCTGGCTGCGGGCCCGCACCCCCGTCGACCCCGACCTGCCGCTCATCGCCCTCGCCGAGTGGGCATCTTCACGCGTGGCACCCCACCAGCCCGGCACCGACTGGTACGCCTTGCTCGACAGCGCCGGCGAGTTCCAATGGGTACCCGAAGACCTCGACCTTGCCCGCCACGGCCTCCACACAAACGGCACAGCCCACCCGCCCGACCACGTCTTCAACCTCCTGCCGAGCCTTGTTGCCGAGCACCTGGCCACCACCGGCCTGAAGATCCTCGGGCACCCGCGCCACCTGCTCCTCGGTCCCACCCGCAGTGATGGCCGCCGCACCGTCCACCTGGGCATGCCAGAACTTCTCACTGACGGACAGGGAGCGGTCGGCGCGAGTGTTGACACCCTGACCTTCCACCTCGAAACCGTGCCTGGTTGCCCTGAGGTCCACCTGCACGCTGACCTCAGCATGACGCGGTTCGCTGCCAATCCGCCCGACTACATCCCCCGACGTGGCTACGGCGATCCAAACGCCAGCGTGCTGCTCTTTGCCAAGGAAGGATTCGTCCACCGCAGGGAACGACCGATGCTCGTCCAGAGCGCGGTCACCATCCGCCGCCGAGGAGAGCGCAGCGAGTGGTCTTGGCAACCTGGCGTCGCCGGGATCCTCGCCCGCCTCACCCACCACCAGCCCCCGAACCTCGAACAGCTCCGCACCGCCCCAGCTGACGCGGCAACCCAGCCCTTCGCCGCCCACCTGGTCCACAGCACTGGTATGACCTACCGGCATCCGGCCGATCCCGACGCCCCGCAGGCCCGGGCTACCCACGATCATCCCGTAGGCACCGGCTACCAACCCCGCGACCATATGGAGATCCTCAACCAGATCGCCCAGCAACTCGAAGAAAAGGGTCTGAGTCCCCTCGCCCCCCGCCCCAAGTCCCGCACCCGCGCTAAATCTCGCCACCCCATCGACATCCCCGGTGTTCTCTCCTACACGCTCGAAGTCTGGGCGACTTCCGAGCGCACCTGGCAGGCCCTCCTGACCGCCGCCAGCGCCAAACTCGGCCTCACACCCGCCAGCCCGGCCACCGACACGACCGCCACATTCACCGGGCCGATCAACGTCACCCTCAACCGCTGCGACCCAGGTGACCTGACCGCCGGCCTGCCGCGCTCCACGGACCCCGACCCGCAAGTACGCCGCGCCGCCTACCAGCGCGGTGAAGCTGAACGCACCGCCAGAATCGCCGGAGCCTTCCCCCGCCTCCCCGAAACCATCGCCTGCATCGTCGAAATGGAAGGCGGCGCGTACTTCTCCCGCACCCGCCAAGGCGACCCCAAGCCGCTCTTCAAAGCCTTCCTGCCGACCCTGCGCCGCAACGTGCAGTGCCTGCGCCCCGTCCTTCCCGCCAACCCCAACCCGACCAAGGCCGCCCTGGCCAAACGCTTCGCCGGAACCGACTTCTCCACCACCGACATCGAGCGCTGTGCCGCGGCACTCCACGATGCGCTCCGCCAGGCCGGGCACCTCCCCACACTGCCCGCGCCTCACGGGATCGACGGCCCGTTCGAACTGGTCACCGTCTGGATCGCCCCCGCCGGCGAGCGCGTCGTCCCCATCCTGATCCGCCAGCACACAGACAGGCAGCCCGCCGCACAGCTGATGCCGACCCCCAGCAACCCGACCGAGCAGCCCATGCCGCTCACCGCACTGCCCGAGGCACTCGTCGCCGGCCGAGGACGCATCAGCCTACGAACCTCCAGGGCCGCCCTCGCAGACTTCGTCACCCAAGCCCTCGCCCTCGACTCCACGGCCGACCGGCTGCTGCTCGTACGCCGCGCACGCATGAGCGAGCACGGACTGTGGCCCTGGCTGCAGGACAGTCGCATCACCATCGACCAGCTGGTGCTGCCCGGCGTCGACATGAAGAGCACCGACAACCTCCCCAGCGGCCGCAAACCCGGAGACCACCCCGGCCTCAGGATCATCAGGCTCAGGGAGGCCAGCGACCGCAGTGCCGTCCCCCGCGCCTTCGGCGTCACCGAGGAAACAGCCGTTGAGGACGACACCGAAGAAGCGACCACCATCACCCGCTACGGCCGGCACTCCGGTCTAGTCGACATCGCAGAACGCGCGTTCTGGGGCATCAACCCGCGCTCTGACCAGAACCAGACCGCGCTCGGCGTCACCAAGCTCGACCCCGCCCAGACCGCGAACCGGACCCGGACCTGCGTCAACCCCAGCTCCCTGGAGATCGTCCCCGCCTTCCTCCAGGACGGCGACGATCCCGCGGACTGGGCCATGTATGTCCATGCCCAACGACGCTTCCATGCCCACACAACGATCGCCACCACCTGGCCGGCAATCGTCCACCACGCCGAACTTATGGAGGAATACATCAGGTAGAGAGTCGCCACGAGGATGATCCGTACTCGGTGGTCTCCGGTCGAGG
Source organism: Streptomyces sp. CB01881 (assembly GCF_002953255.1). GTDB lineage: Bacteria > Actinomycetota > Actinomycetes > Streptomycetales > Streptomycetaceae > Kitasatospora. Next base: position 4,616,099 of record NZ_CP026498.1, on the reverse strand, counting down.
CTCGCAGGCGCACCGCCAGACGAGGTGCCGCATGACACACACTGGCTACGCAGCCGCAAACAGGACGAGAGGCATTCGGTGTTCAACAGAGTTGTCCTGCATGGTCCGTTGGGGGTTATGGCGAAGCAGATCGCAGCACAAGGAGGCGTGGACGCTGTCGATGTGTACGCAACAGTGCTCTGCTGGTGGTCGGCGTCCATCGCGCCAGCCTCGTCCATCGGCATGGGCCTCGTGAAATGGCCGACGCCGGTCTGGGCCCTATTCGCAGCGAACGATCGCTACGGACAGCCATCTCTACTGGAGTTGCTGAACCTTAGCGGCGCCCAAGAGGAGCCGCTACGGTCCCTTCCGGCTCACGAGGATGTCAGCGAAGACAAGGAGTTCAGCAAAGCCGCGCAGCGCACGTGGCGAGCCGAGCGGAGAGGTACTACCGCCAGAGGCCTTCTCCTCACCGGCAGCCCGTTCCGCCCCTACCGAGGCCGCCTCACTATGGACATGAGCCTCGAAAGCATTCTGCGGCAGGCATGGGACGGACCCGAGCCCGTGGCGGTGAGCGAGCGTCCTCGGCCCCGTCGTGCCGTTTCGCTCTCAGTCGGAGCGATGTGGGAGGTGGATCGCCGCGATTGGCATGCCGGCACCGCAACTATGGGGGCCTCCACGTACTCCCGGATGCTCCACCTCGTTCGGCGCGCGCCTTCCGGTAGGGCGAAGACCATGACTCAACAGGACGGTGCCTGGTCAGGAGAGTTGGAGTCGGCCTATCACTGGGTCTTCCAAGAAGAGCCGACTTTGCAACTGGACCACAACGCCGCTGCGAAGCTGCACCCGATCCGAGCGAGCATGGAGGATGCCTTTGAGGGCGAGCTGCCGGAGTGGCAGGCCATGTTCTTCGTTCGGATCGGCGGCCACTGCCTTCGGATCGCGGCAGCCCTCGCAGCAGCTGAGCAGTCAGACACGATCCGAGGCGTCCACGTCGAGTCGGCGTGGACGCTGGCCAGGCGCGCCTGCCTCGACACAACCGAGTTGATCGGCGCACCCATCGACTTGGTAGAGCAAACCCTCGCCGATGTGGACGCCACGGTGGAGGGGACCACCGGCACCGATGAGGTGATCCCGTTCACGGGCGATCGGTGGGTCCACCGACCTCAAGAAACGGGCAGAACGCTTAGCGCTAACACAGACGACAGTGATCGAAGCCGTGACACCGCGATCGTCCAGAAGCTCAAACAGTGGTATGGACACCGCTGTCAGATTTGTAGCATTGTGCTCACGCTGCCAAACGGTGCATACAGCGAAGGCGCTCATATCAAAGCCTTCGGGCGAGACAACGGCCCGGACCGGCTTGAAAACCTCCTGTGTCTCTGCCCGAACTGCCACATCTTGTTCGACAATGGAGCCCGCCACCTCACCGACGAATTGGAGATAATCGACTCGTTGACAGGGCGACCGCTGGGTCCGCTTACCGTCCACCCATGGCACCGCATCGATCGCCAGTACGTCCGCTCGCACCGGCAGCGCTCGACTTGAACCTGCGGGAGCAGCGAGTGGCTGAGAAACTCAACCCTCGTAGACCTCGGCTCGACCACCGCGATACGACGGGCCGGTCCTGACTCGGCACCACGTGCAGGTGCCACCGGCGCCCCCGACACGTTGGCCTCACGACCAGCCGTCGACCCAAATCGTGCCGGCCCACATGTCTGAGGGATCGGGCACGGGCGTGAAGAACCGACTCGACGGCACACACGGATGGGCCGAGACACGAAAGGCTTTCGCACGGAACATCTCCTCAATCGCCCGGTGGACGCCGTCCGTCCTCCACGAATGCGTCTCAGCGAGCTCCATCACCGATGGACCCACCTCGCCGGAATCCAGCAACTCAATCGCCCGCCCGAGCCGCTGGGCCGCCCGGCTGAGTCCCGAAAGGTCAGGCAGTTGACCCCCGTTGACGTAGGTGGAGGCGTCCCGATGCGGGATCCACTCGCCGGGAAAGTGCCTATCCCCCTTGCTGCAATTGCATGACCAGCAGGCCACCGCGAGATTGGCAGCCTCAGTGAGACCGCCAAGGGCCCGGGCTCTTACGTGGTCCAGAGTCGCCCGCCGACCGAAGAGGTCTCTCCCTTTCAGTCGGGCCTGCAACACGGGATTCAATTCGGCTTGACCGCAAGGACAGTAGACGTCCGTACCGCAGAAGGTGCAGCGCAGCGCGCCAGCCGCGAACCACCGGTGAAGCCGACAGGGCCCCCGCCCAGGCGCAGCCCGACGTGCGTTCTCGAAGGGCACGATCGGATTTCCCTCCTGCCAGTTCAGGTACTCGCCGACGAGCAATGGCCAACTCCCGTCATTCATAGGCGCCTTCACGCCAACGCTAGACCTCCCCTGTGACAAGGCGGCCATTTCGCTGGAAATCCCCGGCCGAACTGCGCCCCCGACCCGGTCGACCGTAGCTTCGCGCGCCTCGCTGCGCCTCGAGTAGGAGGGCTGGACCGTCACGAAGTGTGCCTGATTTTCGGCGTCTACGGCAGGTCGTTCTGCGGCGTCCAGCGAGTCAGCAGGGTGGTGATCGGCAGGCCCGATTCCTCGGTGTCCAGGCGTTCCGCTGACAGGGAGGCGGGGGCATCGGCGAGAAGGCGTTCGGCGACGGGGTGTGGTAGGAGCAGCGCGACGGTGCAGGCGCTCCAGTTGGCGGCGACCTGGTGGGTGGCGATGACGCCAGCTTCCCAGTCGGTGAGCGGGTCACGCCTCTGTCCGCTGTAGGCCTCGCGCTCCAAGGGAGGGAGTTTGACGCCGACGAGCTGGCGCGGAGCACCGCGGTGCTCGGCCACGGCGACCCGGGCCGCGTCGATCCAACGGGAGGTGAGCCGGTCCAGGGCGGCGAACACTTCGTCACGGCCCTTGCGGCGCCGACCGAAGGCGTCGTAGATAACGCTGCGCGCGGCGAAGTCGTCGTCCTCCAGGGCTCTCCACGTGGTGGCGGCTGTGTGCTGCCAGCTGGTCCACGCGGTGCGCAGGATGTTGTGGGCATTCGGGCCGAGGCCGGCGAACTCGGGGCCGGCGGTGAGGTTGGGGACCGAAAGACTCGGCACGACGGAGCTGTCCAGGAGGGCGTCGGGGCGCAGGAGCGCTGCCAGGGCTTGGCGTTCGTGCTCGATCTGGGCCGCGAGGGCGTGCTGGAGGGGTTCGGCGAACGGGCAGAGCCATGGATGGGCGGCGACGGCATCGACGCTTTCGCGCATGTAGCCGTGGAGGTAGCGCCAGTGGTCCCGGTGGCGCTCACGAATGAGGCGGGCGCGTTCGAACCGCTCCCACTCCATCCGGTCGTCGACCTCCTCCGCCTTGCCGTCGTCCGCCGAGCCCGCGTGCTCCTGCGGGTATTCGCCGATGGCCGTGGCCGCCGCGGCGTCGCGTTCCTCGGCTTCGTCGAAGTCGGTATCCGGATGAGGCTCCGGTCCGGCGTACGCCTCGAGTTGGCGGATAGCACGGACGGCGTCGGTGAACGCGACGAGGGGGCTGTCGGCCGGCAGCGGCCATCGGCAGGTGGCGCACAGCCGGCCCTTGGCCTCGCGGAGCGCCAGCGTCGACTGCTGGACGGAGGTGGAGGATCGCAGTGAACCGCAGGTCTCCTGCCCGTGAAGCTTGCCCTTGCCAGAGGAGGACGTGAAGCAGACGAGTTCGAAGTCGCCGAGAGGGCCGGGCGGGACTTCAGGATCGAGCACAAGGCCGAGGTCCATGCGGTACGTAGCGGTAGTGGACGGCATGCTGGCAGGCTAGCGATCCCCTCCGACAACCCGGCCGGGTCCGGCCAAATCCACCTGCCCGGGCGACGGACCAGCTGCGCTCGCTGCCGCGAGCGCGGCGCCGACGACTGAGATCGCAGCCAGGACCGCGAAGAGCTGCGGAGGGCTCCCGAGGACTGGGAGGAGGGCAGCGCCCACCCACGGCGCGAGCGCGCCGATGATGGCGCTGAGGTGGCCGTGGGAGCGGTGCCCCAGCGGTCGTTGACGGCGGTGGCCTGCAGGAGGGTGAGGTTGCCTCGCACGGCACCGACCAGGATGACGAGGGCGATGAGTAGGGAGACGAGGCCGAAGCCGACGGCACTTCGCGAACGACGACAGCGTTGAACGCGGCGGCGAGCAGGATGAACGGCCGGCTGCGGGTCGGGGAAGCGGCTTCGACGCTCCTGGCACAGTCGGACTGGGGCGGCGTTGCGGCGGGCCAGGGGTGACGGATCGCCAGCGGGTGCAGGGGGAGGCGGTTGCGGAGAGGATCGTAGCGAGGACGAGGTAGCTGATCCGCCAGGTGAGGTGGCCGGTGAGGGTGGCGGTGACGGGCCGCGAAGACGACGCTCGCGAGGCCGCCCGCGAGGGTGACGGTAGTGAGGGGCGCGGACGTGGTGCGGCTGGTGCCAGCGGGTCAGGGCGGCGTGGGTGGGCTGGTAGAACGTGGCGGCTATCGCGGCTTCGGGCCAGCGGCCAGACGGCGAGGAACACCGGCAGTGTCGGGGCGGCCGCCACGCCGAGCAGCGCGGCGACACTGAGAAGGTAGCCGGTGGTCATGACGGCGTGCGGGCCGCGCCGGTCCAGCAGCCGGCCGACCGGGATTCTGGCCAGTGCCGAGACGAGTAGGGCGGCGGAGAACGCGGCGGTGGTGGAGGCCGTGGACCAGCCGGTGCTGGAGGTCTTTCCGGAAGGTCGCCTGGCAGGTCAGAGTCCGTTACGCCGGGGACAGGCGAGGGACCACACGCAGCGAACCGCCGTAAGCGGACTGCCTTCCATCGCACGGACAACGCGTTCCGTTCAGCGCACCGCAGGCTGGGCCTTACATCGTCGGGCGACTTGGGGGTCAAGGGGTCGCAGGTTCAAATCCTGTCGTCCCGACCGGCGTTTACGCAGGTCGGAGGCCGTTTCCGCTGAACAGCGGAGGCGGCCTTTTTGGGGCTCTTCTGCTGGATCTGTGGGTGTGATCAGACGAGTTGGCGGCGGGGCAGGGCGGGCCGGGTGCCGCCGAGGCAGAGCATGACGAGGGCGATGACGGCCTCGGCACTGCGAAAGCCGAACCCTCGTCGGATGATCAGG
>NZ_CP026498.1:4599833-4611017 GCF_002953255.1 Streptomyces sp. CB01881 | reverse complement strand
CAGAGCATGACGAGGGCGATGACGGCCTCGGCACTGCGAAAGCCGAACCCTCGTCGGATGATCAGGCGTGTCTTGGTGTTGGTGGACTCGATCAGCCCGTTACTCAACGCCTCGACGATTGCGTGCAGGATGGCGTCGCGGTGGCGTCGGACCTTGCGGGCGAGGTCGACGAAGGCGGGGATGCGGCAGCGTCCGGCCCAGGACAGCCGGCGGTCCAGCGCGGCGACGGCAGCGTGGACGCCCACCCCCGTAACTTCGAACCCGTTGCACCGAGCACACCGCTCCCCGGCACCACCGCCCACCCGCAGACGGTGCCCCACCCCGCGAGCCCCCCGAAACCACCGCCCCCAGGGCCTGGTTCCGCACGCCCGCACACCCCCAAAGGAAACCCATGACCTTCCGTCACGAGACCACCACCGCCACCACCGCCACCAAGCGCCGCAACCGCGTCCGGATGGCACTCATGGCCGGGGCCCTCACCGCCCTGCCGGTGGCCGGCCTCGTCACGGCCAACGCCGCCTCCGCCGCCCCCGCCACCGTCTGGGACAAGGTCGCCCAGTGCGAGGCCACCGGCAACTGGGCCATCAACTCCGGCAACGGCTTCTACGGCGGCCTCCAGTTCACCTCCAGCACCTGGGCCGCCTTCGGCGGCACCGCCTACGCCCCCCAGGCCCACCAGGCCACCAAGGCCCAGCAGATCACCATCGGCGAGAAGGTCCTCGCCGCCCAGGGCCCCGGCGCCTGGCCCGTCTGCTCCGTCAAGGCCGGCCTCACCAAGTAACACCCCCCCCGGCACCCCCACCACCCGGTGCCACCACGACAACGCCGCTGCACCCCACCGACCCACCACGGGCCGGTCCGGTACAGCGGCGTCGTGGCATTTCCCGACCCGGGCAGGAAGCAGGCAGGAAGCAGGCCGGCGTCAGCCCAGCGCAGCCGCCTTGCGCAGCAGTACGGACCGCTCGCGGGTGTTGCGGCAGAGGCGGGCCGCGAGCTCCAGCTCGGCCCGCGCCTCGGCGGTGCGGCCGAGCCTGGTGAGAAGCTCGCCGCGCACGGTCGGGAGCAGGTGCGAGCCGGACAGCCGGCCGGAGGCGGCCAAGCCGTCGACGATCGGCAGCGCCTCCTGCGGCCCCGTCGCCATCGCGACGGCCACCGCGCGGTTGAGCTCGACGACCGGGGAGGGCGCGACCCGGCCGAGCGCCTCGTAGAGGAGCACGATCCGCCCCCAGTCCGTCTCCGGCACCGACGGGGCCTTGGCATGGCAGGCGGCGATCGCCGCCTGGAGGCCGTAGGGCCCCAGGCCGCGGCCCGCGGCGGTGGCCCGGTCGACCGCGGCCAGGCCACGGCGGACAGCCGAGCGGTCCCACAGCCGGCGGTCCTGCTCCTCCAGCAGGATCGCCTCGCCGTCGCGGCCGGTGCGCGCGGGGAAGCGTGCGGCGGTGAGCTCGAACAGTGCCAGCAGCCCGAACACCTCCGGCTCGTCGGGCAGCAGCGCGGCCAGCGTCCGGGCCAGCCGGATCGCCTCGTAGGCGAGGTCGGGGCGCAGCAGCCGGTCGCCGGCCGTCGCCGTCGAGCCCTCGGTGAAGATCACGTACAGCACGGTCAGGACGCCGCCGAGCCGCTCGCGCCGCTCCGCCACCGGCGGGAGTTCGAAGGGGACCCCGGCTGCGGCGATGGTCTTCTTCGCCCGGGTGATCCGCGCCTGGACGGTCGGCACGGGCACCAGGAACGAACGCGCGATCTCCTCGCTGGACAGGCCTGCCACCACGCGCAGGGTCAGCGCAGTCCGGGCCTCGGGCGAGAGCACGGGATGACAGGCGACGAACATCAGCGCGAGGACGTCGTCGTCGATCCGGTCCGGGTCCCACGGCGGATCGTCCGGCCGGTCCGCGGTGGGCTCCGCGCCGGAGGTCGCTCCGCCCTCGACGAGCCGGCCCGCGAGTGCGGCGTACCGCTCGCCGAGGGCGGAGCGGCGGCGGTAGTGGTCGATGGCCCGCCGTCGTGCGGTGGCCAGCAGCCAGCCCACCGGGTTGGCCGGCTCGCCGTCGCGCGACCACGCGACGAGGGCCTGCGCCAGGGCCTCCTGCGCGACGTCCTCGGCGAGGTCGAGGTCCCCGGTGTAGCGGGTCAGCGCACCGACGATCCGTGCGGACTCGATCCGCCACAGGGCCTCGACGGCCCGCCGGGCCGGTACTGCGCCCGGCGGGTCGTCGGTGCCCGGCGGGCCGTCGGTGCCCGCGGGTGTCAGAGCTGGCCGGTCCGCTCGCGCCATGCCCGTTCCTTGATGATCCATTCGTTGTCCTGCGGGAACTCGTCGATCCCCGGCACCCGTCGGATCTCGACCTTCGTCCCCGGGAAGGCCGGGAGGCGCCTGGCCCATTCGACCGCCTCCTCCTTCGACGCCACGTCCAGGATGTAGAAGCCACCGAAGAGCTCCTTTGTCTCACCGTACGGGCCGTCGGTGACAACCGGCGTCTGCCCGCTGAGGTCGACCACGACGCCGTTCGACGCGTCGTCCAGGCCTTCGGCCGCGACCAGCACACCCGCCCGGATCAACTCGTCGTTGTAGCGGCCCATCGTTTCGAGGATCTCCTCGAAGGGCGTCTCCACCATCTTCGCGACCGACTCGTCGCTGCCTCTCATGATCAGCATGTACTTCGCCACGGCTGCTCTCCTTCGTCCGGGGGCCGCTTTTCCCGACCCTCTCTATCCCAGGTCGAACGGGACGGCCGCGGATCGACACGACGGGGACGAAACCTTCCGGGGAATCGGCAACCCGGTCCGGGCACGCCGTACGGGGGCCGCGGGTGCGGCTCCGCCGTGCCGCCCCTGTGACTGCCTGGGGGTGACCGCTCCGGGGTGACCGCTCCGGGGTGGGGCCGGCCTGACGGGCCGGTCCGCGGCCCGCACCGGCGGGCACGGGCGGGTGCCCCGGCTCGCGCGGCGGCCGCACCCGGCCGCACCCGGCCGGCCCCGGCCCGACCTCAGTAGCGCAGCACCGCCGCGATGGACTGACGGCCGCTCAGTGTGCCGTCCGGCACGAAGGTGACGGTGCCGCCGGTCTCCAGGGTGCGTTCGGCGATCTCGTCGACGACGTCCTCACGGATCTCGCCGGTTCCGGTGGGCTGTGCACCGGCGGGGGCCGGGGCCAGGTGGCCGTCGGTGACCTCGACGGTGGCCCGGTAGTACTCCTCCACCACCAGTTCGCCCACCCGGCCGTCGGTGACGGCCTGCCAGATCTCGTCCAGCCCGGCGGCCAACGTCTTGAGGCCGGCCGCCTGGTCGAGACGGGCCAGCGCCCCCTCCCGTTCGGCACGCGCCTGCTCCTGGCGCACCGGTGCCAGAGCCGGCGCCAGCGCGGTGGCCGGGCCGTCGCCCAGCCCGCCCTTCTCCAGCCGGGCGACGATCATCGCCCGGTGCGCGGTGACCGACTCGAAGAGGCTCACCGCCTCCGGCACGCCCACCAGGTAGCAGGGCCGCGGCGCTTCCCTGAGCAGCGCGCCGAGGGCGGCGTCCACCTCGCGGTAGAAGATCCGGGTGTTCTCGTGGCTGTACACGCTCGGCGTGTCGCCGATCTGCTCCTCCCGCTGCGGGTCGAACTTCTCGGGGTTGGCCGGCCGCTGCGGGAACCCGTCCGTCGACTCCTCCAGGTCCGGCCCGGCCCCGCTCCACAGCCGCACCTGCTCCGCCCCCAGGGTGAGCACCCAGTACGGCGCGTACGCGGCGCGGGCGGCCACCAGGTTGCGGGTCAGGAAGGTGTCGGACACCACCACCCGGGCCGGGACGGTCCGCGGCAGCTTCCACACCTGGTGCTCCCCGGGCGCGGCGAACAGCAGCAGCCCGTCCTGGGCGGCGTGCCGCAGCTCCACCTCGCCGGCGGCCCGCTGAAGCTGTTCCAGCACGTCCAGCCGCTCCGCGCGGCCCAGCGTGTCGTCCCCCTCGATCCGGCGGCGCGCCTCGGCCAGCAGGTTCTTCAGCTGCAGGCTGTCCTGCTCGGTCCCGGTGGCCGGGCGGTGAGTGGGCATCGCGACGGTGACCGCCGGCCGGGGCCGGGGCGAGGCGAGCGCGGCAAGGGTCGCAGGAGTGAGATCGGTGATGTCCACGGACGGCCTTCCGTTTCGGGGGACGGGACAGTACCTTCCCCACCCTCACGGTGACGGCGCGTTCCTGCACCCGGAACGTGCACGAGGAGTCACTGCGCCGCGGTCGCGTTCCCACGCGGTGGTGGCCGCGGGCGGTGGTGAGGCGTCGGCCCCGCACGACCGTCGCCACCCGCGCCGCGGACCGCGTGTCCGTACCCGACCGGCCTTCCGGCTTCGGGCTCAGTACTCGTTCTTGATGACGAAGAACGATCCACGGACGGTGCCGGCGAGCTTCGACTTCTGCCTTGCGAACTTGAACCGCGAGGCGAGCTCCTCCGGGACTTCCATCCCTTCCGAGAGTTTGAACCCGACGGCTCGCTTCTTGGGGTCGTCGAGGGTGTACATCACGTTGACCGACAGGCCGCTCTCGTAGAAGACGTAGGCCATTCGGATGTTCTCGACCTGGAAGGCCGTGGCTTCGAGAGGCCGGGACGAGATGACGATCTCGCGTTCCTCCCTGAGGATCCGGTGCACCCAGTCGACGGCCTCGGTGGCGTCGCCCGCAGGCTCCACCGTGAAGACGTGGTCGTACTTGTTCTTGAAGTAGCGGGCCTCGTTCGCCCGCAGACCTGCGAGCGCGGCCGCGACGGGAGACGACTCCAGGCCGGTGGTCGATACGGTGCCGAAATCCACGGTGTAGGTCATGGCGGATTCCTTCTCGTCGATGCGGATGGATGACGGGGCCCGTGGCACCGGACGCCGGGCTCCGGACGTCGGATGCGTGGTCCCGGGGTCACATGGGGAGCGGTGTGAGGCGGCTGCCCGGCATGGCGGGGAGCCGCGCGGTGATCCTATGCGGCGTCGGCGGCGGTGACGGGTCATCGGGCGGGCGGCGTTGAAGTTCCCGTCTTTTGCAGGGACCCGCCTGCGCGGATCGGGCCGCAGACGGCGAACGCATCGGTGAACGCATTCGAGCGGAGCCCTAGGGTGAGGTATGGCCCGCTTCGTCCTGACCCGTGTCTCGCCCCTGCCGCCCGACGTCTGCTGGGAGCGGCTGACCGACTGGCCGCGGCACGGCGACCGGGTGCCGTTCACCCGGGTCTCGGCCGGGCCGAGGGGTGGCCGGCGGGTGGGCGACACGATCGTGGCCCGGACCGCCGTCGGGCCGTTCCGGTTGTTCGACGATCCGATGGAGATCGTCGAGATCGCCGGGCCCGCTCCCGGGCGCGACGGGGTGTGCCGGCTGGAGAAGCGGGGGCGGCCGGTCCGCGGCGGGGCCGAGCTCCGGGTGCGGGCGGTGGGCGCGCGGGGTGGGCGGAGCGAGGTGACCTGGGCGGAGGAGGTCGTGATCGCGGGGCTTCCGGGCGTACTCGATCCGGCGGTGGCCCGGGCCGGACAGCTCGTCTTCGGCCGGGTCCTGGACCGGCTGCTGGGCTGAGCGGTGGCGCCGCCGCCGTGCGGAGCGGTCCGCGTCCCCCGGCGACGCACACCGTCCGGAGCGGTCCGCGCTCCCCCGGCGACGCACACCGTGGTGCGGGTGGCAGGATGCTTGCGATGGGTGGCATCCAGGTCACGGGTACGACGAGGGACCCGTCCGGCCGGAGGGAAGGAAGGGTCCGATGGCTCGCAGGAAGCACCGTGTCGCCGTACTCGTGCTGGAGGGGGCGAAGCCGCTCGACGTGGGCATTCCCGCGCAGGTGTTCTCCAGCCGGCCGAGCATGCCGTACGAGGTCCGGGTGTGCGGCGCGGCGCCCGGTCTGGTGGCCGGCGGGGACGGGCTCGCGTACCACGTGGCCGACGGGCTCGACGCCCTGGAGCACGCGGACACCGTCTTCGTGCCCGGGTACCGGGATCCGGCGACCACCGAACCGCCGGCCGAGGTGGTCGCGGCGCTGGTGGCCGCCCACGACCGGGGGGCACGGCTGGCGGCGATCTCGACGGGGGCGTTCGCGCTGGCGGCGACGGGGCTGCTCGACGGGAAGAAGGCGACGACCCACTGGCACTACACGAAGGCCCTGGCCGAGCAGCACCCGCTGGTGTCGGTCGACGAGAACGTGCTGTTCGTGGACGAGGGCGACGTGCTGACGTCGGCGGGCGCGGCCTCCGGGATCGACCTGTGCCTGCACCTGCTCCGGCGTGACCACGGGGTCGGGCTCTCCAACCACGTGGCACGCCGGCTGGTGGCCGCGCCGTACCGCAGCGGGGGGCAGGCGCAGTACGTGCCCCGGAGCGTGCCGGAGCCGCTCGGCGACCTGTTCGCGAGCACCCGCGAGTGGGCCCTGGAGCATCTCGCCGAGCCGCTGACGCTGGAGACGCTCGCCGGCATCGCGCGGGTGTCGGCGCGCACGTTCTCGCGGCGGTTCGTGGAGGACACCGGCTACACGCCGATGCAGTGGGTCCTGCGGGCCCGGGTGGACCTGGCGCGGGAACTGCTCGAACGCACCGATCTGGGGGTGGAGCAGATCGCCGACCGGGTGGGGCTCGGCACGGGGGCGAACCTGCGGCTGCACTTCCACCGGATTCTTGGCACCTCGCCGACGGAGTACCGCCACACCTTCGCCGCCCCGGCGCCCTGAAACGGCCCCGGCCCCCGACCCCGGACCGGCCCTGCACCGGTCCCGGAGCGGCCCCGGAGCGGTCCGGCGAGGGCGGGCGGGCACCTGCAGCCGGGGACGCTGGCGAGATCCTTGCGATCGGTGGCGACAAGTGTGGCGGGATACTTGCGCACCCTGTCGATCCAGCCCCTGTCCGGGTGACACCAGAACGCCGAGCATTGAGGGCGAAACGAACGGAAGGGAAGACCTCAATGACCCGCATCGCCATCAACGGTTTCGGTCGTATCGGACGCAACAGCCTGCGCGCCCTGCTTGAGCGCGGCAGCGACCTCGAAGTGGTCGCCATCAACGACCTCACTGCGCCCGAATCCCTTGCCCACCTGCTCAAGTTCGACAGCTCGCTCGGGCGTTTCAGGCGGTCGGTCACGGTCGACGGGACCGATCTGGTCATCGACGGCCGCCGCATCAAGGTGCTCGCCGAGCGTGAGCCCGCCAATCTGCCGTGGGCCGAGCTGGGCGTCGAGCTCGTGCTGGAGGCCACCGGCCGTTTCACCTCCGCCGAGGCCGCCCGTGCGCACATCGAGGCCGGCGCCAAGCGCGTCCTGGTGAGCGCCCCGTCCGACGGCGCCGACGTCACGCTCGCCTACGGCGTGAACACCGACGACTACGACCCGGCCAAGCACGTCATCGTCTCGAACGCCTCCTGCACCACCAACGCGCTGGCCCCGCTGGCGTCGGTGCTGGACGAGCTGGCCGGCATCGAGCACGGCTTCATGACCACCGTGCACGCCTACACCCAGGAGCAGAACCTCCAGGACGGCCCGCACCGCGACCTGCGCCGTGCCCGCGCCGCGGGCGTGAACATCGTGCCGACCACCACCGGCGCCGCCAAGGCCATCGGCCTGGTCCTCCCGAACCTCGACGGCAAGCTGGCCGGCGACTCCATCCGCGTGCCGGTCCCGGTCGGCTCGATCGTCGAGCTGAACACCACGGTGTCCCGCGAGGTCACCCGCGAGGAGATCCTCGCCGCCTACCGCGAGGCCGCCGACGGCCGGCTGAAGGGCGTCCTCGACTACGCGGACGAGCCGCTGGTCTCCGGCGACATCACCGGCGAGCCCGCGTCCTCGATCTTCGACGCCGCCCTGACCCGCGTGCACGGCAAGCACGTCAAGGTCGTCGCCTGGTACGACAACGAGTGGGGCTTCTCCAACCGCGTCATCGACACCCTCGAACTCCTCGCGCAGAGCTGAGCCGGCCGGGAGCACCGCCCGTGACAGGGCGGGGCCCCACCGTCGGGAGTGCCCTCGGGGGCGGCCGTCACGGCCGCCCCCGAAGACGTTCCGGCCGGGCCCGCCGGCCGCGGGCCGGTCAGCCGGCGGCGGCGGGGGGCACGTCGAACGCGCGAACGGTCCGGACCCGGTCGACCCGGACGGCGGCCGGCGCCGCCAGCAGGCCGGGCAGCACGGCGAGGAACTCCGCGGTGTGCGGTTCGGCGAGGTGCGCATCGAGCGCCGCCTCGTCCCGGTACTCCTCGCGCAGCACGACGGTGCTGACGGTGCCGGTAATGCCGGTGGCCCCGGCAGTGCCGATGACCCCCATGGCCCCGGCCAGCCGCTCGAAGGACAGGACGCCCGGCTCCTGCAGGCTGCGCTCGCGGAGCCGGTCGAAGGCCTCGGCGAGCGCCGCCTCCCGGCCGGACCGGAGCGGGATCTGAGCGGTGAGCAGCACGGTGTGCGGTTCCATCGGACTCTCTCCAAGGGTGAGAACGGATGGACCGAGCCTCGCCCGGGCCGTGCGTGTTGATCAAGAGCCTTCCGCTGCAGGACCGTTCAGCGGGGGTGAATGATCGCCCGCGGCGGTGGCGAGTACCGGGTCGGCCGGTACGGCGGCGGCAAGGACCGGGTGGGCAGGCACCGGGTCGGCGAGCCCGGGGTCGGCGGCTGCCGGGTCGGCGAGTACCGCGCCGTCCGTTCCGCCGGGCCTGACGACAGCGGTCAGGAACGGCGGCAGGCCCCGTACCGGGACCGCCCGCAGCCCGGGGTGCGGCAGCTGGTCGAGCAGTTGCGGGAACGTCAGGTGCAGGGCGTGTCCGGCGGCCGTGCCGGCCAGCAGGTCCTCGACCGATGCCGCCCCGCTCCGGCGGCCGATCGCCCGGCCCGCAGGGGTGAGGGCCGGGGTCCAGGCCCGCCGGAACCACTCGGGCAGACCGGCAGGCGCCTCCCAGAGGACCAGGCCGGACAGGTCCTCGGCCTCCAGGTGCGCCGCGCCGGCGAGCGGGTGGTCCGCGGGAACCAGCAGGACCGGGGCGTCACGGGCCAGGACGGCTCCGGCCCGTAGGTCCGGTTCGTGCCAGGTGAGGAGTTCCGGACCGCCCGGCGGGAGCCTGGTGACGACCGCGTCGGCGCGCCCGTCGCGCAGGCTCGCGAACACGTTGGCGACCGGGCAGGCCTCCACCGAGATCCGGCACCCGGGCCGACGCTGCCTGACGTGGTCGAGCCAGGCGTTGACGAGGGAGTAGGACACGGTCGCGGCGTAGCGGACGGCGAGTCGTCCGGGGATCCCCCGGGCGAGGGCCGCCGCCTGCTGGAGGCCGGCGTCCAGGGCCCGGTAGGCCGCGGTCCAGTCCGCGGCGAGCTGTTCCCCGGCCGGGGTGAGGGCGACCTTGCGGCTGGTCCGCTGGACGAGTCGTCCGCCGACGCGGCGTTCGAGCGCCTGGATCAGCTGGGTGACCCGGGCCCGGGAGATGCCGAGTCGCTCGGCGGCCCGTCCGAAGTGCAGCTCGTCGCCGAGTACCAGAAAGCACTCCACCTCGCGCAGTTCCAGTCCGTGCAGCATCATGCCCCTCCCCCCTTTCCCGGTCGCACCGTCCGCGCGGCCGCATCGTGCATTCTCCGCCCGGCAGCGCGAACGGGGCGGCCGGGGCGACCGGGGCGACCGGGGCGACCGGGGCGACCGGGGCGACCGGGGCGACCGGGGCGACCGGCAACTCTCCCCCGACAGCACTCCGCCCGGCCCGCCGCCGTGGGCAGCGGGCCGGGCGTCGCCGCGTCGCCGCGTCGGCTCAGCGGGCGACCGCCGTGGGCCGGCCGGCTGCGGCGGGCCCGTCCGGGCCGGGGGACAGCGCGAGGGCGGCGGCACCGACCAGGCCCGCGTCGGTGCCGAGGAGGGCCGGGATGACGGTCACGCGGGCGGCGAACGGCAGGGGGGCATAGCCGGCGAGGTGGCGGCGGAGCGGGTCGAGGAAGAGCGGGCCGGACCTGGCCACGCCCCCGCCGATGACGGCGGCCTCGATCTCGACCAGGGTGGCCGTGGCGGCGATGCCCGCGGCGAGGGCCCGGGCGGCCAGGTCGTAGGCGCGCAGGGCGAGCGGGTCGCCCGCCAGCGCGGCGGCCGCGACGCCGGCGGCGGACGCGTCGGCGTCGGGGCCGGCCGGACGCCAACCGGACTCGTGCGCGGTGCGTGCGATGGCGGTGCCGCTGGCGAGGCCTTCGACGCACCCGCGGGAGCCGCAGGAGCAGGGCCGGCCGTCGAGGTCGACGGTGATGTGGCCGAGGTGGCCGGCGTTGCCGGTGGGGCCGGGCCGGACTGCGCCGTCCAGGACGAGGCCGGCGCCGACGCCGGTCGAGACGACGACGCACAGGGCGTTGCGGTAGCCGCGGGCGGCTCCGCACCAGTGCTCGGCGGCGGCCATCGCGACCGCGTCGCCGCCCAGGGTGACGGGGAGGCCGGCGACCGCGGGGTGGGCGGCGACCCGGTCACGCAGCGGGAAGTCGCGCCAGCCGGGGATGTTGACCGGGCTGACCGTGCCCCGGGCGATGTCGACCGGGCCGGCGCTGCCGATGCCCAGGGCCCGGGCCTGCGGCCAGAGCGGGTGCCGGGCGAGCCGGTCGAGGACGCCGTGCACGGCGTCGAGGACGGCTCCGGCGCCGTCCCGGGCCGGGGTGGGCAGCTGGACCTGGTGGAGGAGCGCGCCGTCCGGGCCCACCAGGCCGCCGGCGATCTTCGTCCCGCCGATGTCGAGCGCCGCGAGGACGCTGCGCGGGGCGAGGCTCTGGTCGTGGGCGACAGCAGCCCGGTCATGACTCATTGTGACGATCTCCGGCGTTGGGTGCGGACGGCCGCTCCGCCTCCATGGCGTGGCGCGGGCGGTCGTTGGGGTGATTCTCGCGGCCGATGGCAACGTTGTCCAGGAGCGGCCCATGACCTCCGGGCAACGAGACGGATTCGTCATTAAGTTAGGCAAAGGTTTAGTAAATTGAGCCGGTTCGATTGACAGAACCACTGGATATCGATGTTGACCGGTCTATGGACCTGGCCGGGATGTGACGTCTACCTCAAGCAGCCAACGGCCCGGGAGCGCCGAAACGGCCCCCGTCGGCCCTGGTTCCGTCGTCGATGACGACCCCCGCGAAGGATGGGCGAAGATGCGAAGAGGATGGGTGGCCGTCGCGGCCGCGAGCATGGTGGTTCTCACTGCCTGTAGCAGCGGCGGTGGCGGTTCGTCGCCCGCCGCCGCAACGGCCACCGGTCCGGCGAGCGACGAACCG
>NZ_CP026498.1:2273313-2303521 GCF_002953255.1 Streptomyces sp. CB01881 | reverse complement strand
GAGGGGCCGCGGCGGATCCCGTTCCAGGCCTCGCATGCGTTCGACGGTTCGACGTACGAGATCTGGGTGCCGCTGTTGTCGGGTGGTGAGATCGTTGTCGTGGCGCCGGGGGTTGATCTGGATGCGGCGACGTTGCGGGATCTGGTGGAGCGTTATTCGCTCACTCATCTCCACATGACCGCGGGGCTGTTCCGTGCGATTGCGGAGGTGGAGCCGGCGGCTTTTGCGGGGGCGCGTCACGTCCTCACCGGTGGTGATGTGGTGTCGGCGACGTCGATCCGGCGGGTGCTGGAGGTGTGTCCGGACCTGACGGTGATCAACAGTTACGGTCCGACGGAGATCACGCTGTGTGCGACGCAGACCGCGTTGACGGATCCGGACGCGATCGGTTCGGCGCCGCCGATCGGGCGGCCGATGGACAACACGCGGGTGTATGTCCTGGACGCCTCGCTTCAGCCGGTGGTGCCGGGGGTGGCCGGTGAGCTCTACATTGCGGGTACCGGTCTGGCGCGTGGTTACCTCGACCGGCCGGGTCTGACGGCGGAGCGGTTCGTGGCGTGTCCGTTCGGCGAGCCCGGTGAGCGGATGTACCGCACCGGGGACCTGGTGCGGTGGCAGGCGGACGGGAACCTGGAGTTCATCGGGCGTACCGACGACCAGGTGAAGATCCGTGGTTTCCGTATCGAGCTGGGTGAGGTCGAGTCGGTCGTCGCCGCGTACCGGGGTGTTGCCCGGGCGGCCGTGATCGTCCGCGAGGACACGCCCGGTGACAAGCGCCTCGTCGCCTATGCCGTTCCCGCCCCCGGTCAGGACGGTCAGGAACTGCCGTCGGCGCTGCGGGCGTTCGCCGTCGAGCGGCTGCCCGAGTACATGGTCCCGGCAGCAGTGGTCGTCCTCGACGCCCTGCCGCTGACCGTCAATGCCAAGCTCGACCGGCGCGCCCTTCCCGCTCCCGACTACGCGGCCGTCTCCACCGGCCGCGGCCCCTCCACGGTCGAGGAGGAGCTTCTCTGCACCGTCTTCGCCGACGTCCTCGGTGTCGAACAGGTCGGTGTCGACGACAACTTCTTTGAACTGGGCGGGCACTCGCTCCTCGCCACCCGCCTCGTCGGCCGCATCCGGACCCTGCTCGGCGTCGAGCTCGGCATCCGCACGCTCTTCGAAGCCCCGACCGTCGCGGGCCTCGTCGATGCGCTGAGCGGCCAGACCGGCCAGGACGCACTGAGCGAGCTCCTCGTCATCCGCGACCACGGGGAGAAGCCGCCGGTCTTCTGCATCCATCCCGGCACCGGGATGAGCTGGTGCTACATGCCGCTCGCGCGGTACGTCACCGATCCGCACCCGATCTACGGCATCCAGGCGCGGGGCCTCGACGGGGGGACCGCGCTCCCGCGGACGCTCAAGGAGATGGCTGCCCAGTACATCGCGCACATGAGGGCCGTCCGGCCCGAGGGGCCCTACTACCTGCTCGGCTGGTCGTTCGGTGGCGTCGTGGCGCACGAGATGGCCGTTCAGCTGCAGGAGCTCGGCCAGGAGGTGGCCGGCCTCGTCCTCCTGGACCCCCATCTCGCCGAGTGCCGGCCCGTCCGCACGGGGGACGGGGCAGGATCGCCGGACGGCTGGGCGGGATCGCCGGACGGCGGGGCTGCTCTGCCGCCGGACGAGGAGCAGCTCGCGAGGGAACTGCCGGCCACCCTCAGGGCGAATGTCCACCGGATCATCGAGAACAACCAACTGTTGGACGAGGGGCACGATCCCGGGACGTACGAGGGGGATATCGTCTTCGTCTCCTCCCGGAACGGCCGTGCGACGACCCCGCCCCTCGCCGAGGCGTGGAAGAAATACAGCTCGGCGGAGGTCCGGGAGGTGGCGCTGGACTGTGACCACCAGCGCATGGGGCAGCTGGCCAATCTGGAACTGGCCTGGAAGTCCGCCGCACCCCTGCTTGCGCACGGGGGGCCGGTCGACTGAACGCTTCGCCCGAGGCACCGTAAGAATCCGGGGTCGCGGCAAAAGGCGACCCCGGACGGTGAACCCGTGCAGTGACCCACACCACACGCCGGTGATCTTGCCAGGGCAATACGGAATCCCGATACATTTTCGGCGGGCGTTCTCCCCATCGAAAAACAGCAACCACCGCACCACATCCTCAGATTCATCGAAAGAGTAGAAGGCGACGGTTTAAAATGGACGAGTCGTACGACGGTGACCCCGCATACGAAAAGCTCATGTTCCTGGTGAACGCCCCGGCGCTCTTCAACGCCGTGACCACCGCGGCGGAGCTCAGGATCTTCCATTTCCTCGCCGACCGGCCCTCGGCCGAGTTCACGGAGATCCTGGAGCACGCCGGCATCCCGGCGCACCAGCTGAGGGTCCTGCTGCAGGCCGTGTGCACCACCGGGTTGCTGGAGCGCAAGGACGGGAAGTACTCCAACTCCCGGGTCGCCCAGGACCTGCTGGCCTCGGACGCCGAGGACAGCTGGAGCCACATCATGATCGGCTGGAAGGAGGTCTACTACCCTGCCTTCGCCCAGATGACGACGGCCCTGCGGGCCGGCCGGAACACGGCGCTGGACAGCTACCCCGGCGATGAGCCCACGCTCTACCAGCGGCTTTCGCGCAATCCCGAGCTGGAGGCGGTCTTCCACCGGGCGATGAGCGCCTTCACCCTGCGTTCCGTGGACGGCCTGGTCGGCCGGCCGGAGTTCGGGTCCGTGCGGCACCTGCTGGACGTCGGCGGCGGGGACGGCACGACCTCCCTCCGGCTGGTCGCCAACCACCCCGGGCTGACGTCCACGATCTTCGACATGCCGAGCGTCTCCGGGCTCACCGACGAGGACGCCGCGGCCGCCTTCCCGGACCGCGTCCGGCTGCACGCCGGTGACATCTTCCAGGACGAATTCCCGTCCGGTGCCGACGCCGTACTCTTCAGCCACGTCCTGGAGATCTTCTCGGAAGAGCAGATCGTGGGCATGATGAAGAAGGCGTACGACGCCCTCCCGGACGGCGGGAAGATCTTCGTCTACGGCTACAACGTTTCGGACGACGAGACCTCGGGCATTTTCGGCGCCCGGCTCGGCCTGTACTTCAACGTCCTGGCCAGCGGTCAGGGAATGGCCTATCCGGCGAGGGACTACGAGGCGTGGCTGAAGCTGGCCGGTTTCAAGGACGTCGACACCGTCACCGGCCTTCCCTATGAGCACGGACTGAGCATGGGAACGAAGTAACGCGGCGGGCGCGCGCGCATCAGGCCGGTACTGGGCGGCGGGCGTACCTCACGGGCGGGCCACCCGCACGGGCGTTCCCGCCGCCCTTTTCCCGGTCGTCGCGGGCAGTATCAGATCCCAGCAAGAGGATGATTGTGCAGCTGAACAGCTTCGATGAATGGTCGCCGCTCAGAGAGGTCGTGGTCGGTTCCGCGAGAAACTACGTCTCGCACAGCCGGGAGCTCTCCTTCGACCTGTTCTTCCACGACAACATCGCCCATGACAATCCGTCACGCTCCGAGTGGTACTACCCCCGGCTGTCCGCCCGCAGTGGCAGCGGGGCCGGGCGCGTGCCCATCAAGCAGCGGTACGTCGAAGAACTCAACGAAGACCTCGAAGGCATCGCCGAGACCCTCAGGTCGCTCTCGGTGAACGTCCTGCGGCCGATGGACGTGGACGCGGACACGGCAGAGGTCCGGACGCCGGCCTGGGCGGCGTCGGTGGTCCCGCCGCTGAACGTCCGGGACAACACGCTGATCGTCGGCGACGAGATCATCGAGACCGCCCCGATGATCCGCTCCCGGTACTTCGAGACCCAGCTGCTCAAGCCCGTCTTCCAGGAGTACTTCCGCCGCGGCGCCCGCTGGACCGTCATGCCGCGGCCGATGATGACGGACGCCTCCTTCGACCTGTCGTACGTGCGCTCCAGCACGGCCGGCGGTCCCACGGAGCCGATCGACGACCCGCAGCCCTCGGCCTATGACGTGGGTTTCGAGATGATGTTCGACGGCGCGCAGTGCCTGCGGCTGGGGCGGGACATCGTCGCGAACATCTCGACCGCCAACCACGCCCTCGCCTGTGACTGGCTGGAGCGCCACCTGGAGGGCCGGTTCCGCGTTCACCGGGTCCACCAGCTGAGTGACAGTCACATCGACAGCATGGTGCTGGCGTTGCGCCCCGGCACCCTGCTGGTGCGGTCCCGGGAGGTGGCGGAGAAGCTGCCCGAGCCGCTGCGCGGCTGGGACATGATCGTGGCCCCGGCCCCGGAGTCGAACAACTTCCCCGCCTACGAGGACGACGACCTTGTCCTCACCAGCCCGTTCATCGACCTGAACGTGCTGTCCACGGCCCCGGACACGGTCCTCGTCAACGACGCGTGCCCGGAGCTCATGCGGACGCTGGAGAAGCACTCGTTCACCGTCGTGCCGGTCCGCCACAGGCACCGGCGCCTGTTCGGCGGGGGGTTCCACTGCTTCACGCTCGACACCGTGCGCGACGGGGGGCCGGAGGACTACCTGGGCTGAGCGGCTCAGCGGCCCTCCCACTCGGGCGCGCGCTTCTCGGCGAACGCGCGCGGGCCTTCCACGGCGTCCCTGCTGTGCATGCGTCGTTCCTCCCAGGGATAGCGCATGGCGAAGGCCGTTTCGAGCGGGAGGTGGGCGGACGCGGTGGCGGCCTCCTTGACCGCCCGGACCGAGAGCGGGGCGCAGCGGAGGATGTCCGCCACCCACTGGTCGGTGCAGGCGTCGAGGTCGTCCGCCGCGACCACCTCGTTGACCAGGCCGAGTTCGTAGGCGCGCTGCGCGTCCATGGACCGCCCGGTCAGCAGGTAGCCCATCGCGGTCTTCCACGGCAGCTGCCGGCTCAGCCGGAACACCCCGCCCGCGCCTGCGACGAGACCGAGTCTGGCCTCGGGCAGTGCGAACACCGCGTCCTCGGAGGCAATGATGATGTCGCAGGCCAGGGCCAGTTCGAAGCCGCCGCCCAGGGCGAACCCGCGCACCTTGGCGACCACCGGCTTGGCCAGGTCGAACCGTTCGGTGAGCCGTGGCCAGCCGGGCTTGCCGCGGCTGCCGAAGGTCGCGGGCCCGGCCGTCCCCTCGCTGTTCCGCCGGGCGGCCTCCTTGAGGTCCTGCCCGACGGAGAACGAGCGGGTGCCGGCGCCGGAGAGGACGGCGACCCACAGGTCGTCGTCGGCCTGGAAGTCGTCCCACACCTCGGCGAGTTCCTCGTGCATCCGCAGATCCATCGCATTGAGGACTTCCGGGCGGTTGAGAGTTATTTGGGCGGTATGGCCGTTCTTTTCATAGCAAACCCTGGTCAGCGACATGCAGGCGATGGTAGTCCATACGCCGGTTGCGGATCACCGATTGACGAGTCTTCGCTGGGAGTCGAATGTCATGAAACTGTCCGAAAGGCCATCGCAGTACGCTCCGCCGGGTTCCGCCGGTGCCGGCGGGAACTCCAGGATATTCCCCCGTGTTTTCGGCGTGGGGACGGCGGTTCCGGCCACCTCCTACACGCAGGAGGAAATCCTGGAGGAGTTCAAGGTCACCGATCCGCGGATCAGGTCGATTTTCCGGAACAGTGCGATCGAGCGCCGCGGCCTCACGCTCCCGCCGTTGTTGCCGGACGGCTCGCGGGCGGTCGAGACGCAGGGCCAGTTGCTGCAGAAGCACGTGACGACGGGCCTGGCGATGGGCCGGGAGGCGGTCGAGGCCTGCCTGAAGGCGGCCGGTGCCGAGCTGTCCGACGTGCGGTACCTGTGCTGCGTCACCACGACCGGGCTGCTCACGCCGGGCTTCTCGGCCCTGCTCATCAAGGAACTGGGGATCGACCGCCACTGTTCACGGCTGGACGTGGTCGGAATGGGGTGCAACGCGGGGCTGAACGCCCTCACCGCGGTGGCCGGCTGGGCGAACGCCCACCCCGGTGAGCTGGCGCTGATGGTGTGCATGGAGGCGTGCTCCGCGGCGTACGTGTTCGACGGCACGATGCGGACGTCCGTGGTCAACAGCCTGTTCGGGGACGGTTCCGCGGCGCTCGCCGTCCTGGCCCCCGAGGGCGGTGCGGCCGCGGAGGTGCGGGAGCGGACCGCCGGTCCGTCGTTGCTGCGCTTTTCCAGCTGCATCATTCCGGAGGCGGTTGATGCGATGCGCTACGACTGGGATGATGACCACGGGAAATACAGTTTCTATCTCGATCCCGAGGTCCCCTATGTCGTGGGGGCGCACGCCGAAATCGCGTTGGGCCGGCTGCTCGCCGGGACGGGTCTGCGGCGTTCCGACATCTCGCACTGGACAGTGCACTCCGGGGGCAAGAAGGTCATCGACTCGGTGCGCGCGAATCTCGGGCTGAGCCGGTACGACGTGCGGCACACGACCGGTGTGCTCCGCGACCATGGAAATCTTTCCAGTGGTTCATTTCTGTTTTCCTACGAACGGCTGATGGCCGAGGATTCCGTGCGCCCGGGAGATTACGGGGTCTTCATGACCATGGGCCCGGGGTCGACGATCGAGATGGCGCTGGTGCGCTGGTGAAAGAGGAAGGGACGGAGACTGTGGAAACGGAGACCGGATCCGTGCGGCGGCTCGAAGGGCTCGGCCTGGCGGTGACGATCGACGGGGCGCGGCCGCTCGCGGAGCTGACCGCCACCGTGAACGCGCTCTGCGCCGAGGTCGAGGGCGCACAGGAGCGGACGGTGGTGGTGCTGCGGCTGGAGCCGCTGCCGGCCGGCTCCCGGGAGTGGCCCGGCGAGGTCGCCATCCAGGAGGTGAACCGGTGGGAGCGTGCGGTCCGCCGGCTGGAGAAGCTCGGCGCCGTCAACATCGTGGTCGCCCAGGGGACTTGTGGCGGGCCCGCGCTGGACGTGCTGCTCGCCGCGGACTACCGCATCGGCGCCCCCGACCTGACCCTGATGCTGCCGGTCAACGACGGGCACTTCTGGCCGGGCATGTCGCTGTACCGCCTGGTCCAGCACCTCGGACTGGCGCGCGCCCGGCAGATCGTCATGTGGGGCGCGGACATCCCGGTGGCCCGGGCCGCCGAACTCGGCCTGGTCGACCAGATCAGCGAGGACCTCACGGATGCCGTGCACACCGCGGCGGTGCTCACCGGCCGGATCTCCGACCAGGAGCTGGCGGTCCGCCGGCAGCTGCTGCTGGAGGCCGCCTCGGTCGAGTACGACGAGGCGCTGGGCATCCATCTCGCCGCCTGCGACCGCGAGTTGCGGCGTCTGGCGGGAGCGCCCGAGAGCGCCGGGGCGCCCGAGAGCGCCGGGGCGCCTGAGAGCGCCGGGGTATCCGAAAGCGCCGGGGCGTCCGGGCACGCCGGGGCGTCCTCCACCGGGCGGTCGGAGTCGTGAGCCGGGCCTCCTCTCCGACCGCGGGGGCCGGACAGGCGTGGCCGGCCCCCGTCCCGGGGTTCACCGGAGCGCTGGACGCCGACGCCCGGCTGCTGGAGTCGTACACGGCCGCCGGGGAGCAGCTGCTCTCCGGGCTGCCGCTCAGGTCCGCTCGCGACCACGGGCAGCAGCGCCGCGCCGACGACGCACTCGAAGCGATGCGGGCGGCCCGCCGTGCCTTCCTCGGCCTGCACGCCGAGGACGTGTACGCGCGGCTCACCGACGGCTGCACGGTCCACCTGCGGCTTCCCGAGCTGGTGCACGCCGCGGCCGACCGCTTCCCCGGGCTGGTGCCGACCCGCGCGCAGCTGGCGGCCGAACTGGAGCACCGCCAGGCCGACAAGGACGGCCGCGAGATCGACCAGGGCATCTTCTGCGGCGCCGTGCTGCGCTCCGCCCGGGCCGGCCGCCACCTGATCGACGCCATGCTGCTGCCCACGCCGCGTGCGCTGGAACTGCTGGACGACTTCCGTGCGCACGGGAGGGCCGAACTGGCGTCGGTGCTGGTCGAGCGCCGCTGCGGGGCGGCGCACGTCACCTTCCGCAACGCGCACTGCCTCAACGCGGAGGACAACCGGCTGATCGCCGACCTGGAGACCGCGGTCGACCTGGCCCTGCTGGACGACCAGGTGCGCGTCGGGGTGCTGCGCGGGGGCGAGGTGGACCACCCCAAGTACGCGGGCAGGCGGGTGTTCAGTGCGGGCATCAACCTCAAGGAGCTGCGCAACGGGCGGATCTCGCTCGTCGACTTCCTGCTCGGCCGGGAGCTCGGCTACATCAACAAGATGATGCGGGGTCTGCTCACCGACCCGGCCCCGGGCGCCTCGACCGACCGGATGACCCAGAAGCCGTGGATCGGCGCGGTCGACACCTTCGCCATCGGCGGCGGCATGCAGCTGCTGCTGGTGCTCGACCGGGTGATCGCCGAGTCGCAGGCCTACCTCAGCCTGCCCGCGGCCGAGGAGGGCATCGTCCCCGGGCTGGGCAACCTGCGGCTCACCCGGCAGACGGGCGCCAGGCTGGCCCGTCAGGTGATCCTGGGCGGCCGGCGGATCGAGGCGTCCGAACCGGCGGGCCTGCTGCTGTGCGACGAGGTGGTGCCGGCCGAGGGGATGGCTGAGGCGGTCGAGCGCGCGGTGCGCGAGCTGAGCGCCCCGGCGGTCGCCGCCAACCGCCGGATGCTGTCGCTCGCCGAGGAGCCGGTCGACCTCTTCCGCGAGTACCTGGCGGAGTTCGCGGTGGCCCAGTCCGTCCGGGCCTACTCCGACGACGTCCTCCAGAAGGTCGAACGGCGTTGGCAACGCGCACAGTCCCAGAGTTGAGAGCGGGCAGAGGCTGATATGCGACTGAACTCCGCCGGTCTGCACGGATCGCTCGACGACCCGGTGCTGCAGTCGATCGGGTTCCTGAACGAGGTGATGAGCCGCTACCCGGACGCCGTCTCGTTCGGCCCGGGCGCCCCGCACCCCGTCTTCTTCGAAGGGCTGGATCCCCAGCGGTACACCGACCGCTTCCTGGAGCACCTGGTCGCCGAGGGCCACGCTCCCGCCAGGGCGCGGAAGCTGCTCTTCGAGTACGGGCCCAGCCAGGGCCTGATCAACGGGATCGTGGCGGACGCCCTCCGCCGCGACCACGGCATCGACGCGGCGCCGCGCGACGTGGTGATCACCGTGGGCGCCCAGGAGGGGATGCTGATCGCCCTGCGCGCGCTGTTCCGCTCCCCGGACGACGTGCTGGCGGTGGCCAACCCGTGCTTCGTCGGCATCATGGGCGCGGCCCGGCTGCTCGACATCCCCGTGACAGGCGTGGACGAGAGCGACCGGGGGATCGACCTCGACGGCCTCCGGCGGGCCTGCCGGGAGGCCCGCGGTGCCGGGCGGCGGATCCGCGCCTGCTACGTCGCCCCGGACTTCTCCAACCCGGGCGGCGGGCGGATGTCGCCGGAGTGCCGCCGCGCGCTGCTGGCGCTCGCCGAGCAGGAGGACTTCCTGCTCCTGGAGGACAACGCCTACGGCTTCACCGCCCCCGAAGGGAGCGGGCTCGCCCCGCTCAAGGCGCTGGACACCGGGCGCCGCGTGGTGCACATCGGCACCTTCGCCAAGATCTGCTTCCCCGGGGCGAGGGTCGGGTACGTCGTCGCCGACCAGCGGGTCGAGTCCGCGGACGGCGAGGAGCGGTCGCTCGCCGAACAACTGGCCGCCGTGAAGAGCATGGTGACGGTGAACACCTCACCGCTCTGCCAGGCCGTGATCGGCGGGATGCTGCTCGAACACGGGCGGTCGCTGGCCGAGCTGGGGCGGCGCAAGTCCGAGCACTACCGGCGCAGCCTGAACACGCTGCTGGACTCCCTCGACCGGCACCTCGGCGGGGACCGGCCGGCCGGCGTGGACTGGAACCGGCCCGAGGGCGGCTTCTTCGTCCGGATGCGGCTGCCGGTGCCCGCGGACCTCGCCCTGCTGAAGACCTCGGCGGAGCGCTACGGCGTGCTGTGGACACCCATGTCCCAGTTCTACCTGGACGGCGCCGGCGACTTCCAGCTCAGGCTCGCCTGCAGCTACCTCGACGACGGGCAGATCGAGACCGGAGTGGAGCGTCTCGCCTCCTTCCTCAAGCAGGAGCTCGGCACCTGAGCCGGTCGCGGCCGGACGACGCCGGCCGCCGCCCCGCGCCCCGCCCGCACCTCACACCCCACCGGCCGACGGGCCGGCTGGACCCACCTACTCACGAATGAGACCCCGGATGCGCCTCAACAGCTACGACGACTTCACCCCGCTCAAGGAGGTCGTGCTCGGCTCGGCCGTCAACTACGCGGAACGCCTCCGCGACCTGTCGTTCGACATGTTCATCAGTGACAACGTCTCCGGCGCCCGCGGCTACTACGCGAGCATCACGGACTGGCGCCCGGGGGAGGACCGCAAGAAGCGGAACGAGCCGCAGCGGCTCGCCATGAAGGAGCGGTTCCTCGACGAGCTCATCGAGGACGTGGAGGGGATCGCCGCGGCGCTCAAGTCCCTGGGCCTGACGGTGCACCGTCCGATGCGGCTCGCCCCGGAGGCCACGGAGATGTCGGCGCCGGGCTGGTCGGCGCCGGTCACGCCGCCGCTGAACGTGCGCGACAACACCCTCATCCTGGGCGACGAGATCATCGAGACCCCGCCCACCCTGCGCGCCCGCTACTTCGAGACCCAGTTCCTCAAGCCCGTCTTCATGCGGTACTTCGAGCAGGGCGCCCGCTGGACGACCATGCCCCGGCCGATGATGACGGACGCGTCGTTCGACCCGGCCAACGAGGACGCCGCGCCCAACATCGAGGCGCCGCTGGACCCGCAGGCCTCCCCGTACGACGTGGGCGTCGAGATCATGATCGACGGCGCGAACTGCCTGCGCCTGGGCCGCGACCTGATCGTCAACATCTCCAACGCCAACCACGCCCTGGCCTGCGACTGGCTGGAGCGGCACCTGGAGGGCCGCTTCCGGGTCCACCGGATGCACAAGCTGACGCAGAGCCACATCGACAGCGTGGTCATCCCGCTGCGCCCCGGCACCCTCCTGGTCCGCTCCGAGGGCGTGCTGGACTACCTGCCCGAGCCGCTGCGCAAGTGGGACATCATCGTGCCGCCCGCCCCCACCGTCAGCGACTACCCGCAGTACGAGAACGACACCCCGATCCCGGCCAGCCCGTACATCGACCTCAACCTGCTCTCCATCGACGAGCAGACCGTCATGGTCAACGACGCGTGCAAGACCCTGATCGCCACGCTGGAGAACAAGGGCTTCACGGTCGTCCCGGTCCGGCACCGGCACCGCAGGCTCTTCGGCGGCGGATTCCACTGCTTCACCCTCGACACCGTGCGCACCGGCGGAGCGGAGGACTACCTGGGCTGACCGCCCGGGAAGCCGGGGTGGGACCGGCCGGCCGTGCCGCCCGGCGCGGCCGGCCGGTCACCGCCACTGAGAAGACTCGCGCCTCGACTTGGAGGAACAGTGTCGGATTCGGTGCTATGCGCGGAAGAGGAAAACGAGAGAGTCACCAAGGATTCGAGCCGGCCGTACCGCCGCGGCTATCAGGCGCCCAGGGGATTGCGGAACGTGATCGGCGAGGCGCACCGCACGCGGCTCCTCGTCTCGCTGGCCCTGGCCTCCTCCGATCACGTCAGCATTCCCCTGGTGGCGCTCCTGGTGGCCTGGCCGGGCTGGTGGTCGACGGTCCCGGCCGGTGCGGCGGGGCTGCTCGTGGGACTGGCCGCCGTCGCCCTGACCGGCCGCCAGCTCCGCGCCCTGGAGTGCATGCTCCACGAGGCGAGCCACTTCAACTGGAGCAGGCACCACCGCGGCGTGAACGACTTCTGCGCCGGAGTGCTGAGCTGCGTCCCGACCGGTGTGCGGATCTCGCGCTACCGGGAGAGTCACCTCGTCCACCACAGCCGGCTGGGAACGGCCGACGACCCCGACCGGCAGCGCTACCTGGAGTACCGGATCGAGGGGCTCGACCGCAGCGGGCCGGCCGTCTTCTCGCGCGGTCTGGTGAAGCGGCTGTACGCCTACCAGCGCAGCTGGATCACCGAGACCGCGAACGACCTGTTCGCCGTCGCGGCCCCGGTGCTCTGGGCGCTGCTCACCATCGCGCTCCCGGCGGCCCTGCTGTGGGGCCGGCAGGCCGCGCTCACCGGCTGTGCCGTCTGGCTCCTGGGGCACGTGATCGCGCTCCCGGTGATCAGGTTCGTCGGCGAGAGCAGCGAGCACAGTTACAGCGACGCCGACACGGTCTTCGACTCGACGGTGACCAACCTCGGGCCGGTGCAGCGATGGGTCTTCCACCCGCACAGCGACGGCTACCATACGGTTCATCATCTGTGGCCGGGCACGCCGCACCACCGTCTCCGGTCGGTGCACGAGGCGTTGAGCGCGGCCGATCCCAGCGGTTACGCGGAGCGGCTCAGGACCCGCCACCGGGTCCTGTCGGACCCGACGCCCAACAGGGGCGCGTCCTAGCCCGCCGGCGGTCGTCCCGGCCCCCGGCGCGGCGGTGGCGGTGCCGGGCGGCACCAGCGGAGGAGAGTGCAATGTTCGAAGGCTTCGTTCTGGATCCGGCGGTTTCCCGGGACTTCCCCGGCTGCCAGGTGCGCCTCGTCACGGCCCGGGGGCTGCGGAACGCGCAGGAGTGGCCGGCGACCGCGCAGGCCATCGATGAGCTGCAGGCCGAGCTGGCGGCCGGGACCAGGGCGCTCGCCGGCGAGGAACACCCCTTCGTCGCCTCGTGGTTCGAGGCCTACCGCAGGTTCGGCACGAACCCCCGGCGCAGCCGTCCGAGCCTCAACGCGCTGACCCGCCGGGTGGAGAGGTCCGGCGTCCTGCCGAGGGTCAGTCCCGCCGTCGACACCTACAACCTCGTCTCGGTGCGGTACGGAGTCCCGGCCGGCGCGTTCGACCTGGACCGGCTGTCCGGTCGCGTGGTGATCCGCTACAGCGTGGAGGGCGATCTGTTCACCCCCATCGGCGAGCCGGACGCGCCGGAGGCGCCGAAGCCGGGCGAGGTGGTCTACGCCCAGGGCGCGCAGGTGCTCACCCGGCACTGGAACCACCGTGACGCCGACGCGACCAAGGTCACCGAGGAGTCGGCGAACGTGGTCTTCCTGCTGGAGCGGGTGGACCGGTCCGCGGTGTCCGACGAGCACATGAGCGAGGCCCAGGAGTGCCTGGCGGACCTCGTCCGCCCGCACGCGGACGAGGTCGTGCTGGGCGTGCTCGGGCCGGAGCACGCCGGCTGACCGCCGGGGCCCGGCCGGGCCCCGGGCGCGGTGGTGCCCGCCCGGCGGACTACCCGCCGCTCCGGCAGGGGGTGCCCCGGGACCAGCCGTAGGGGGCGTCGATCCGGTAGTCGCCGGGGGCGGCGGCCTCAAGACGGGTCCACTCGCCCTCCCGGGCCAGGCAGGAGCCGGCGGGACCCCGCACGGAGAGCCACGGCGACCAGGGGACGCGCACCACGACCGGACCCGGCGCGGACAGGGTGAGCTCCACCCGGGCGGCGTCGGCGTGCGTCACCGTGGCGGGCGGGCCGGCCAGCGGGAGAGCGTCGGTGAAGCGGTACAGCCGCCAGTTCTCGTCGTGCCAGACCTCCTCCAGCCAGTCGGGGCCGCCGCGGATCAGGGCGGCCTCGGCGGTCCCGGCCGAGTCGGTGTCACCACTGGGCAGGGCGACGTAGCGCACGGCCCAGCGGCGCAGCCACTCGCGGTAGCTCTGCGGGGTCAGCGTGTCGTCGTAGAAGAGCGGGTTGCGCCGTACGTCCATCTGGCGGTTCCAGCCGCGGGCCAGCTGCGCCGCGGGGACGAGTCCCCAGGACTCCCAGTGGTTGAGTATCGGGACGGCCTCCACCCGGCCGCGGTCCGCGCCGAGCCGGTCCAGCTCGGCGAGGAGCGGCGCGGCGTGCCGGTCCGGGACCGTGGCCGGGATGCCGACGAGGTTCGCGGCGACGGTCCAGTAGGCGGTCGCCGCGAACGCCAGGGTCAGGGCAGCCGTCCGCCGGCCAGGGCGTTCGCGGCGGCCCGGGCGGGAACAGAGCGCCGCGAGGAGCACCGGGCCGGCGAAGAGCAGGGGCAGCCGCTGGACGTTGCCGCCGATCGGGGTGGCCACGGCCCAGGTCAGGACGGCACCGAGGGCGTAGGCCGCGGCGCCGGCCCGGACCGCCCGCCAGGGCCGGGGGACGAGGGCCACGACGGCCGCCGCGGCGCCGGCGCTGACCAGCACGGTGGACAGTGAGATCGGGTCGATCCCGTCGAAGGGGAACAGCCGGCTGGTGAGCAGCACCACCGCCGGCGGTGGCACCGCCAGGGCCCAGCCGCAGCCGCGCCGGCCGGTGACCAGCAGGGCCGCCGCCACGACCTCGACGAACAGCCCGGCCACCGGACTGGAGGCCGTCGCCAGCAGCGCGAAGCCGGCCGCGCCCGCGAGCCGCCACCGCGCCGGCACCCGGTCCGCTCCGGCCGCCACCACGGCGGCCAGCCCGAACATGACGCCGAGGGCGAAGGTCACCCGCCCGGCCGCCGTGTTGCAGAGCATGGCGAACGCCCCCCACAGGGCCGCCGGGAGCGGATGCCGCACCGGCGCGCGGACCACCAGGTGCGCCAGCAGGGCCGCGGAGACCGTGGCCGCCGCCACCGCGGCCGCGTGCACGCCGAGCAGTGCCATCAGGGCGGGCGCCAGGAGGCTGTAGGAGGCGGGGTGCATGCCGCCGTACCACGACAGGTTGTACGCCGAGCCGGGGTTCCGGGCCGCGAAGTCGGCCCACGCCCACTGGGCGGAGAGGTCACCACCGACCCCGGCCAGGTACCGCGCCCAGAGCACTCCCGCCAGCAGGGTGCCCGCCCCCGCCACCCAGACGGGCCCCCGAGGGAGGTGTCCGCGGGGCGTCGCCGGCCGGCCGGAGGACGTGGGTCCGGCCGGTGGCGCGGACACCTGCTGCAGACCGATCACTGCGTCTGGTTCTCCCGTCATCGCATCGGACCATCGCATCGGCGGCCGGCCGACGACCGCCCCGGGCCTTCCACCGGGGGCAATGGTGACGACGCTACTGTCCGGGCCGCGGCCGGGGGCTGCTCCCGGGAGGCGTCTGCGTGGCGCGTCACCCTCGGGATGTAGGGCCCGCCCCCGTGCACCGGCCCCGGCCCGCCCTGTGCACCGGCCCCGGCCGCCCCCGCGCACCGGCCCCGGGGCGCGACGGCGCCGGCCCGCGACCGCCCGGCGGCCGGCCGTGCCGCACCACCCCCACCAGGCGCCGACGCCTGTCCCAAACCCGTTTCCCAGCCGCGATGTTGGCGACATTCGGGCTGGTACGCCCTCTTGCCGGGGTGGGGGTGTGGCGTCAGCATGAGGGCAGCGCGGTCGTGTGCTTCGAGGGGGGATCCTGTTGATGTCCGGTGGAGGAAGACCGTCCCTGTGGTGTCCCGACGCGCGGCTGCGTTGACCGGGGGAGGCGGGGCGTCCGCTCCGGTGTGCCCGGCCTGCGGGGCACGGCGGCGGTCCGGGCTGCCGGGACCGCTGGCGGCGGCGCTGCCGCTCAGCCGGGACCTCACCCCTCGGGAGCGGGCCGTCCTGCGGCTGCTGGGCCTCGGCTACGACAACCGGTCGATAGCCCGGGAAATGCAGATCAGCGAACGCACGGTCAAGCGTTTCGTCACCGCGATCCTGGCGAAGCTGGGGTTCAGGTCAAGGCTTCAGGCGGGACTCTTCGCATTGATCGTCGCGTCGTCGCCGGGGGGCGGGGAATTATGGCCCGAAAGTCTCATGGACGTCGCCGGGGCGGCGGGCGATGATGTCGGGGCACACGACACAGGAGGGGAAATATGACCTTTGACGCCCTCGCCGCCCTTCGGCAGGCGGGAAACCCGGTCGACCTGCTGACGCCCGAACAGCGGGACGTTCTCTCCCAGCTCAGCGAGGACGAGGTGGCGATCCTCAACTCCGTCAAACAGCGGCTGGACGCGGTTTCCGACGCCGAGGTAGAAGGGCATTCCACCGCCATCAAGTTGGCGTGAGATGGCTTTCGGTTTCGGGATTCTCGGCCCTTTGCAGGTGCTGGAGAACGACTGTCCGGTGGACCCGGGATCGCGGAAACAGCAGATTCTCCTGGTGGCTCTGTTGTGCCATGCGAATACCCGGGTCTCTTTCGACGCACTGGTCGAGGCGCTGTGGGACGACGCGCCGCCGCGGACGGCCCGCAAGAACATCCAGGTGTACGTCTCCGCGCTGCGCCGGCTGGTCGGTGCGCAGACCGGCACCCGGATCAGCCACCAGAGCGGCGGGTACGTGCTCCACGCGGCGCCCGGCGAGCTCGACTCGCTCCGCTTCGAGCAGCGGGCCCGGGCCGGCGCGCTGACCGAGGCCCTGGAGCTGTGGCGCGGTCAGGCGCTGGACGGGTTCCGGGACGTGCCGTTGATCGACGCCGCCGCGCAGCGCCTGGACCGGCGCTTCCTCGGGGTCTTCGAGGACTGGCTGGAGGCGGAGATCGCGGCCGGCGGCGGGCCGGCGGCGGTCGAGCGCGTCACCGAGCTCGCCCAGCAGCACCCGTTCCGGGAGCGGCTGCGCATGCTGCAGATGACGGCGCTGTGCCGGGCGGGGAGGCGCTCCGAGGCGCTGGCGGTCTACGACGAGCTGCGCCAGTCCCTGGCGCACGAGCTGGGACTGCCCCCGAGCCCGGCACTGGCCCGGTTCTACGGGTCGCTGCTGTGCGAGCAGGTGCCCGCCGAGCCGCGGGCGCCGGCACCCCGCCCGCGGCGGGAGGCGCCCCCGAACCTGCTGCCCGGCGACCCGCCGGCCTTCACCGGCCGGGCGGCGGCCGCCCGGCGCCTGACGGACGCACTGGCCGGGGGCGGCAACCGGCTGGCCGTGGTGACCGGCCCGCTCGGCGCGGGCAAGACGGCGCTCGCCGTCCACGTCGCGCACCGGCTCGGCGAGCGGTTCCCGGACGGCCGGCTGTTCGTGCGGCTCCGGGGCGAGGACGGGAGGCTGCGGCCGCTGGAGGACGTGGTGCGGCAGCTGCTGGCCGCGGCCTCGCCCGGCCCGCCCGAGCCGCCGGGCCCGCCGGACCCGCGCTGGGCCTGGCAGCTCTGGCTCTCCAGACGCAGGGCACTCGTCGTCGTCGACGACGCGCGGCGCGAGTGCGAGGTCCGGCCGCTGCTGCCGGAGGCGGGGGAGAGCGCGGTCGTGGTGACGGCCCGGCCCGGGCTGATCGGCCTGGAGGGGGCGGAGCGGATCCGGCTCTCGACCTTCCCGGCGGAGGAGGCGGTGGAGTTCCTGGGCCGGGTGATCGGCCGGGAGCGGGTCGAGGCGGACCGGGAGTCCGCCGGGCGGATCGTCCGGGCGGCCGGGCTGCTGCCGCTCGGGGTCCGGCTGGCGGCCGACCGGCTGGCCTTCCTGCGGCACGTGCCCCTGCGGGAGTACGGCGCGCGGATGGCGGGCACCCGTCCGCTGCTGGACGAGTTGTGCGGGGGCGATCTGGCGGTCCGCGCCCGGCTGGCGGAGTCGATCGGGGACCTCCCCGAGGCCGCGCACCGGGCGGTGCTGCGCCTCGGCCTGCTCGCGGAGCCGGTGTTCACGCTGGAACAGGCGGCCGCCGTGCTGGACACCGACCCGGACTCGGCGGTGCCGGTGCTGGAGCACCTGCTGGAGGCCAGCCTCCTCACCGTCCCGAACGTGGAGGGGCTGGCCCACACCGTGCGCTACGAGATGCCGGCGCTGCCGTACGCCTTCGCCCGGGAGATGGTGGCCCGGGCGACCGACCGGATGCCACTGCCGGCGCCGGGGCCGGTGGCGATGCCGATGCCGATGTCGGTGGTGATGCCGGTGTCCGTACCGGTGTCCAGGCCGGTTTCCGTACCGGTGGCCCACCACTGACCGATCGTCATACCGATATCAAACCGCCGACCAGCCGCTGTCATACCAAGGATTCCTACCTTTTCTCTCGGACCGGCGTAGCGGACGCCGCCACCGCAGAGGAGGACAGCATGCCCGAGGACATCAACCCGGAGCCGACCGAGGCCGAGGACGAGGACGTCGACGTCGTCGCGCACGGGGTGCCCGCCGACGAAGCCGTCGAGGACTGGTGCGTCGTCAACAACAGCTCGGCGCTCTGACCTGAACGTCGAGCCATGAGGACCGAGCGGGCCACCCGGTCATTGGCGCGAGTCGCCGGAGTCCGGGCGGCCCGCTCGGTGCCCGCCCGTCGGCCCGACCGCTCCGGCCCGGAGGCCCCGTGAACATCCTGCTCTGCCCGCTCAGTGACGGCGGCTACCTCTACCCGGCGATCGCGGCCGGGCACGAGCTGCGGCGTCGGGGCCACCGGGTCAGCGTGCTCGGCCGGTCCTCCGCCGCACCCCTCGTGGCCGAGGCCGGCCTGCCGTTCGCGGCGGCGGAGGACTTCGGCGGCCGGCGGGCCTTCTCCGCCACCTGGTGGGGCCCCACCGGGGCGGCGCAGTACCGGGCGGTCGTCCGTGCCGCCCGGCAGGCCCGGGCCGACCTGCTGGTCACCTCGGTGCTGTGCAACGGCGCGCTGCTCGCCGCCGAGACGCTCGACATCCCGGTCGCGGTGATCGGACTCTCCGTCCACCTGTGGGACTACCGCAGCGGCGGCGAGGGCGAGCCGCAGTTCGGCCGGACCAGGGAGAACCGCACCCACGAGTGCCTGGACCTGTATGCCGCCACCCGGGAGCAGGCCGGACTGGCCGGGCGGCCGTCCCGGTGGGCCTCGCACCCCTGCGCCGGCCCGCTGCTCGGCGAGGCGCTGCTGCTGCGCGGCGACCCCGAACTGGAGTACCCCGGCGCGGTGCTGCCCGAGCGGGTGCACCACGTCGGCCCGCTCGCCTGGGAGCCCGCGGCCGACCGGGCCGAACTCGCGGAGATCCGGGCCCACCTGGAGCGCTCCGGCAAGCCCGTCGTCTACGTCCACCTGGGCCGCTTCTTCGGCGGCGGCTCCCCGTGGCCCCGCCTCAACGCGGCCTTCACCGGCGGCCCGTTCCAGGCCGTCGTCGAGCAGGGACGGTCGACCGACCCGCGACCCGCTCCCGGGGCCGACATCCTGCTCGTCCGCAAGCCGTGGCTGGGGCCGCTCGTCGACCTGGCCGGCCTCGTGCTCACCAACGGCACGTCCGCCCCGGTGCTCGCCGCCCTGCTGCGCGGCCGGGCCCTCGGCGTCTCGCCCAACGGCTCCGAGCAGCCGCTGCTCGCCGGCGCCCTGCTCCGCGCCGGCGTGGCCGTGCACGTCCCGAGGACGGCCGAGCCGAACCCGTCCGGGCTGCTCGAAGCGGCCTGGCGGGACGACGCGCTGCGCGGGCGCGCCCGCGGGCTCGGCCGCCGGCTGGCCGCGGCGGACGGCGCCGCCCGCGCGGCCGATGCCATCGAGCGGGCGGCCCGGCCGTCAGCAACCTCCACACAGAACCGGGAGAACCATGGGTACGCGATCAGCCGGCCTGGGCACAGCGGTCGTGGCGAAACTGTCGACGGGGGCGCTGCACTGGATACGCCTCCACTCAGGCTTCCTTGACTCGCCGTCGGGCCGTGCCGAGCTGCCGCTCACCCCGCGGGTCAAGGCCCTGCTGCAGCTCGCCCTGCTGCGCCGCTCCTGGGAACGGGTCGCG
This sequence comes from Streptomyces sp. CB01881, assembly GCF_002953255.1. Lineage (GTDB taxonomy): Bacteria > Actinomycetota > Actinomycetes > Streptomycetales > Streptomycetaceae > Kitasatospora. The sequence goes on along the minus strand of NZ_CP026498.1, from coordinate 2,284,004 downwards.
CCGCGGGACCCCGGCCTGGCGGAGGTCACCGGGACCCTCGGACGCGTCTGGCGCGACCCCGGCTTCCCGCTCCTGCTCGCCGCCGAACCACGCTACGCGTGGCAGTTCCGGCTGGCGTACGGCGCGCTGGCACCCGCCGGGATCACCGACGGCCCGCACCCGGCCGTGCTCGCCGACGTGGCGGCCGGCGGCCTCCTGACCCCGCGCCGGCAGTCGCCCTTCGGCAGCCTGGAGACCCGGTACTACGCCGACCTCGCCGGGGTCCGGCACAGTCTGCGCCCCTACCGGGAGCTGTACGAGGCCGGCCGGCTGGCCCGGCACGGGGACGACCGGCCGCTGGACGAGCTGGACGTCTGCGACGTGACCCACACGGTCTTCCACCTGACCGACTTCGGCTTCCGCGCCCCCGACCCGGACGACCCGCGCACCGTCGCGCTGACCGGCGCGGCCCTGGAGCACGCCCGCGACCGGGTCTGCCGGCTCACCGAGGCGACCGTACGCCGCGGGGAGTGGGACCTGACCGGCAAGCTGGTGCTCGCGCAGCACTGCCTCGGCCTCGACCCGCTGCGCACGCAGTCCGGGGCGGCCGGGCTGCGGATGCTCGCCGCGGTCCAGTCGCCCGGCGGCGCCATCCCCGGACGGTCCGCCGACGACCGGGCGGACACGGCGGCGACCACCGTGGAGTTCTTCCGCAAGGCCTACCAGTCGACCGTGGTGACCGCCCTCGCCACGCTGACCGTCCTGCACGGGCGCCCCGACGGGGCGGACGACGCCGAGGAGCGGTCGCCGGCCGTCCGGGGGGCGCGGTGACCCGGGTCCAGGCCGACGAACTCACCGGGCACGTCGCCGGCGCGCGCATCCTCCGCGGCGAGCGGAACTGGTGGTTCCTCGGCCCGGGCGGCGGGCTCGCCCGCCTGCGCGACGGACAGCTGACCGCCGAGGGACGGCTGCGGCCCGCCACCGAACGCCGACTGCGCGAGCACGGCCTGCTGACCACCGCACTCCCGCGCAGCTACTCGCTGACCGTGCTCACCAGCACCCAGTGCAACCTGGGCTGCGGCTACTGCTTCCAGAACACCGGCCAGGACCCGGACGGCGGCAGCCGGCCGCCGCGGATCGCCCGGACGCGCCTGACCTCGCGGACCATCGGCTCGATCCTCGACTTCACCGACCGGCAGATGGCCGCCGCCGGCGTGGAGGAGCTTCGGGTCCTGCTCTTCGGGGGGGAGCCCCTGCTCAACCCGCGCGGCTGCCTGGAACTGCTGGAACGGGCGGCCGACCACGGACTGGCGTCCGCCTGGATGATCTCCAACGCCACGCTGCTCACCCCGGCCCTGGCCGCCCGGCTGGCCGACCTCCGGCTCCGCTCCGTCCAGGTCAGCTTCGACGGCGACCGCCCCGACCACGACCGGATCCGGATCCGGCGGGCCGACGGCGGCGGGACCTACGACACGATCGTCCGCAACCTCGTCCGGGCCTCCGAGGCCTCCCCGCTGCGGTGGACCCTTCGGGTCAACGTCTCCCAGGAGACCCACCAGGGGGTCGACGCGCTGATCGGCCGGCTCGCCGCGGAGCTCGACCCCGAGCGCTGCAGCCTGTACTTCGCCCAGGTGGGGGACGTCGGCATCGGCTACGGGAACGACCTCCAGCACACCCGCGACCTGTCGGCCCGCTTCACCCGCTGGCAGCGCCGCGCCCTCGACCTCGGCTTCACCGTGACCCGCCCGCAGGCCCACCGCCCGTGCGTCACCTGCGGCTACGACGACGGCCGCTTCGGTGCGGTGGTCAGCGCGGACGGCACACTGGCGAGCTGCTGGGAGACCGCGGGCCGGACCGACTGGGAGGTCGGCACGATCACCGGCGGATACCTGCCCGGCGCAGTGACCAGGGAACGCTGGGTCGGCTGCGAGGACCTCTACCGGCGCGCGGACGACCGGCGCACGCTCGCGGCCTTCCACGACACGGTGGACGCGGCCCTGCTCGACTACCTCGACGAGACGGGGCGCCTGTAGCCATGCCATCGGATGCCATGCCACCGGACCTCCACCGGCTGTCCGCCGGCACCCTCGCCTGGCTGGAGCGGAACCTGGACCGCTTCGACCCGTACGCGGCGGGCCCGGGCCACCCGGAGCACGAGACGTCGTACGCGCAGGCCAAGGCCGCGCTGGAGCTGGCGCTGCTCCGCCACTGCTGGGCCCGGGTGGACACCGGCGACGACCCCCGGCTCGCCCGGGTGACGGCGCGGGTCCGCACGCTCTGGCAGCACCCGGACTTCCCCCGGCTCGTCACCGCCGACCCCCGCTGCGCCGCCTACTACGGGCTGGTCTACGCCGCGCTGGCCCCCGACGGCATCGACGACCGGCCGTGCCGGGCCGTACTCGCCCGGCTGGCCGCCGACGACCTGTCACCGCGGGGGAGGACGCCCTACCAGCGGCTGGAGCTGCGGTACTACGCCGACAAGGCCGGCGTGCGGCACACCGTCGAGCCCTACGAGGAGCTCGTCGCGCGGAACGTCCTCGTCACGCTGCCCGCCGAGGCGGCGAAACGCGCGGTGCCGGACGGCGAGGCGCCGGTCACCGTCCCGGAGGCGTACGCCGTCACGCACTCCAGCTTCTACCTGAGCGACTTCGGCCGGACCGGCGCGGGGCTGTCCGCCGACGCCCTGGCGGACGCGGCGGAGCTGGTCCGCCGGCTGCTGGAGCACTGTGTCCGGCGCGACTGGTGGGACCTGGCCGCGGAGCTCCTGCTGACGCAGGTCTGCCTGGGCCTGGAGCCGCTGCGCACCCCCTGGGGCACGGCAGCCGTCGCCTGCCTGGCCCGGGCCCAGCAGAGCGACGGCGCGATCCCCGGGCGGTCCGCCGGCACCCGGGTGACGGCGGACGGGCCGGCCGGGGCGTTCTTCGCGAAGGCCTACCACACCACCCTGGTCACCGCGATGATGACGCTGCTCGTCGCCCCGGCGGGTGCCGCATGACATTCCGGCCGACCCTCATCAACCGCGAGTACACCCGCCTCTGGTTCGGCCAGGCCGTCTCCTCCGTCGGGGACGCCGTGTTCAGCACGACCCTCGTGCTCTGGGTGGCCACCGTGCTGGCCAAGGGGAAGCCGTGGGGGCCGCAGGCGGTCAGCGGCGTCGTGCTGGCGACCAGCGCCGCCGTGCTCTTCGTCGGGCCGCTCGCGGGCGTCTTCGTCGACCGCTGGGACAAACGCGCCACCATGCTCGGCACCGAGGTGATCCGCGGCGCTCTGGTGGCCGCGCTGACCGCCGTCGCGTTCCTCCCGGCCGAGGACCTCCCGGTCGGGGTGTGGCTCGGCCTGATCTACACGACCGTGCTCGTCCTCAACGCGGCCAGCCAGTTCTTCACCCCGGCGCGGTTCGCGGTCGTCGCGGAGTTCGTCACGGGCGACGCCGACCGGGCCCGCGCGGCCGGCATCGCCCAGGCGACCGCCCAGACCGCCTGGATCATCGGGCCGCCGCTCGCCGCGCCGCTGCTCTTCACGGTCGGCATCCAGTGGGCGCTGTTCTTCAACGCGGCCTCCTACCTGGTGTCGTACATCGCCATCCGGTCGGTGGACATCACGCCGCCGGCGCCGGCCGTCGGCCGGGACCGGCCGAGCGCCGAACGCCCCGGCCTGGTCAAGGAGTTCAAGGCGGGCCTGCAGTTCTTCGTGCGCAGCCGCTTCCTGGTGGCGCTGCTGCTGCTCACCGTGGTCGGCCAGCTCGGGGTCGGCGCCCTGTCCACCCTGAACGTCTTCTTCGCCACCGGGAACCTGCACGCCTCCGCCCAGCTGTACGGCTACCTCGGCATGGCGACGGGGATCGGCGGGATCGTCGGCGCGCTGGCCTCGGGCCGGGTGGTGAAGTGGATCGGCGCCCGGCGGACGACCTGGATCGGCCTGATGGTCAGCGGCGCCCTGCTGGTCCTGTACTCCCGGCAGACCGCCTTCTCGGGCGCCGTGGCCGTGCTGTTCGTCTTCATCCTGCCGATCACCATGCTGAACACCGCCATGGCACCGCTGCTGCTGGCCGCGACCCCGGCGGAGTTCCGGGGCCGGGTGCTCGCCGTGTTCTACCCGGTCACCCGGCTGGCGGCGATGCTGACGGCGGCGCTGGCGGGCTGGCTCGCCGGCAGCGGCCTGCGGGACTTCAGCGGTTCGGTCGCCGGTGTGCGGTTCGGCCCGATCGACACGATCTTCGCGGTCTCCGGGCTCGTCGTCGTGCTCGCGGGCGTCTGCGCGCGGTTCGCCCTCCCCGGACCGGACGCCGCGCCGTCCGCCGGGCCCGACCAGGCCCGGCCGGACACGGACGACGAGCCCGGCGGCGCGTCCGGCGACGAGCCCGGAGACGAGCCCGGCGACCAGCCCGGTCCGGGGCCGGCCGAGCCCACCCTGAAGGGCACCAGGTGAACTGCCCCGCGTGCGGACGCCAAGCCGCCGACGCCGACCGCTTCTGCGCCGGCTGCGGCGCGCTGCTGGCGGCCGGCGCCGCACCGCGCGAGACGCGCAAGAAGGTGTCCATGCTCTTCCTGGACATCGTCGGCTCGACCGCGCTCGCGGAACGCCTGGACCCGGAACCGCTGCGGCAGGTCATGGACCGCTACTTCGCGAGCTGCGGGGCCTGCATCGCCGAACACGGCGGAGTGGTCGAGAAGTTCATCGGCGACGCGATCCTCGCCGTCTTCGGCGCCACCGTCGCCCACGAGGACGACGCGGTACGGGCTGTGCGCGCCGCCACCGGGGCGCTCGCGGCGCTGGCCGGGCTCACCGCCGAACTCAGCGCCGAGTACCAGGTGGAGCTGGAGGCGCGGGCCGGCATCTGCACGGGCGACGTCGTGGTGATCACCAGGCCGGGGGACGACTTCCGGGTCGTCGGGGACGCCGTCAACACCGCCGCCAGGCTGCAGACGGCCGCCCGGCCGGGCGAGGTGCTGGTCTGCGCCGACACCGCGGCCGTGGTGCGGTGGCAGGTCGGCATCGAGCCCGTCGCACCGCTGCGGCTGAAGGGCAAGGCCCGCCCCGTGCCGGCCTGGCGGGTCACCGCCCCGGTGCTGGTCGCCGACGGCCCCGGGCCGGTCACCCCGTTCATCGGCCGGGACGACGAACTGGAAGAGCTGGAGCGCAGCTTCCGGCGGGCCCGGCAGCGGCGGCAGGTCTGTCTGGCCACCGTGGTCGGCGTTCCCGGGATCGGAAAGTCGCGCCTGGTGCGCGAGTTCCTCGCCACCCTGCCGGACGGCGAGGTCACCGTGCTGTCCGGACGCTGCTCGGCCTACGGCCGGGGGATCACCTACCGGCCGCTGGCCGAGATGCTCGGCTCGCTCCCCGGCGGCTGGCCGGCGCTCACCCGGCTCCTGGAGGCCGGCTCCGATCCCGGCCCTTCCGCACCTGCCCCTTCCGGTCCCGCGCGCCCCGAGCCGCCGGGCCCCGGTCCCGCGCGCCCCGAGCCGCCGGGCCCCGATCCCGCGCGCCCCGATCCGCCGGGCTCCGAGCCGCCGGGCTCCGAGCCGCCGGGCTCCGAGCCGGGCGGCGCGGCGTCGGCGCACGGCCTCGTGGCGCACACCCTCGGCCTGGTCGTGGACCAGGACGGCAGCTCCGGCGGCCAGGTCGGCGTCGAGGACATCGCCTGGGCCGTGCGCCACCTCCTGGAGGCCCTCGGCCGGTCCGGGGCCGTCGTCATGGTCTGGGACGACCTGCACTGGTCGGAGGAGACCCTGCTGGACCTCATCGACGAGGTCGCGACCTGGCTGCACGACGTCCCCGTCCTCCTGCTGTGCGTCGCCCGCCCCGAACTGCTGGACATCCGCAGCACCTGGGGCGGCGGGAAGCCCTGCGCGACGACGCTGGAGCTCGGTCCGATGACCGGCGATCAGACGGCCGCCCTGGTGGAGCAGCTGGCGCTGCGGGGCGAGGTCTACCCGCAGGACTACCAGGAGGTGAACAGCCGGGTCGCCACGCTGTGCGACGGCAATCCGCTCTTCGCGGAGCAGCTCATGGACGTCTTCGCCGAGACCGCCCCCGGCACCCAGGTCCCGCCCACGATCCAGGCGATGCTGGGTGCCCGGCTGGACCAGCTGCCCGGCACCGAGCGCAGCCTGCTGGAGCTCGCCGCGGTGATCGGGCGCGAGTTCACCCGGGACCTGCTCCGGGTGATGGCCGAGGCGGACGGCATCGACCCCGCCGCGACCGACGAGGCGATGGCCAGGCTGGCCCGCAGGCGCGTCCTCGAACGCGGCCCGGCCGGGACCGTCCGCTTCGCCCAGGCCCTGCTGCGCGACACCGCCTACGAGTTCACCCCCAAGACGCGTCGCGAGCGCTGGCACGACTTCCTGGCCGAGTGCTACTCCCGCGAGCACCCACAGGACGCGATGGCCGTCGTCTACCACGTCGAGGCCACCAGCCGCCTGCGCAGGCAGCTGCGCCCCGGCGACCCCCAACCGCCCGCGCTGGCCGGGCCGGCGGCGAACACCCTGATCGCGGAGGGCATGAACGCCCTGGCCCGCAAGGACCTGCCGGCAGCCGTCCAACTGCTGGAGCGGGGGCGCGCGTTGCTGCCCGACGGCGATCCCCGCCACACGGCGCTCGCGCTGCACGTCTGCGATGCCGGCCTCTGGCTCCAGGACGAGGAGCGCTGCCGCGGCGCACTCGCTGCCGCCGAGGCCGCGCTGCCGGGGGACCGCCGCGCCGCGGTCACCTGCGCGATCCAGCGCGCCATCGTCACGCTCCGGCTCGGCCTGGCCCCGGCCGAGTCCGTGGCGGCGGACGCGGCGGCGATCGCGGCGGCACTGGAACGCGACCCCGGGGACGACCTCAGCCGGTGCCGGCTGCACCAGCTCCAGGCCCACCTCGAACTGATCGCGGAGCGGACGGCCTCCGCGGAGGCCTCGTTCGGTCACGCGCTGAAGCGGGCCCGGGCCATGAACGACCGCTACGAGGAGGACCGGCTGCTCTGCGCGGTCTGCGAACTGGCGCAGTGGGCACCGACGCGCGTCGCCACCGGGCTGGAGCTGTGCGCCATGCTCTCCCACCGGTTCGCCGCCAGCCGGACCCTGCTCATCCCGGTGCTGGTGACCAGGGCACACCTGGAGGTGCTCGGCGGCGACATCGACGGCGCCCGGCACACCCTCGCCGACGCGCTGACGTACTCCCGCGACGTGCACCTCGACCTGGCCGACGCGGTGGTGCTGGACGCCTCCGGCTTCGTGGAGTCGCTGGCCGGCGCCCACGACGTGGCCGAGGCGCGGTACCGGCAGAGCCTCGGCGTGCTGCGCACCACCGAGCACGCCCCGGACTCCCGCAACACCGAGGTCGCGATCGCCAAGGAGCTCTTCGCCCAGGGCCGGGTGGCCGCCGCCGCGTCGGCCCTCGACCGGCTCGACTTGGCGGGCGCGTCCGAGAGCGTGCGGGTCAGGCTCGGGACGGCCGCACTGCGCGGCCGGATCGCGTCCGCCCGGGGGTGTCACGAGGAGGCGGTGGCGGAGGCGACGGCGGCGCGGACCCTGGCGGCCGGGTCGGACGACCTGTGCCTCACCGGGGAGACGCTCTTCGATCTGGCGATCGTGCTCAGAGCGGCCGGGATGACCGGCCGGGCGACGGAGGAAGGGGCCGAGGCGTTGCGGAGGTTCGAGGCGAAGGGTGCCACGTTGCCGGCCGGCCGGGTCCGCGAGTGGCTCGGTGCGGGGAATGCCGGTGGTGCCGGTGGCGCTGCTGGTGTTGGTGGTGCCAGTAGTGCCGTGGGTGCTGCTGGTGCCGGCGATTCCGGTGGTGCGGGTGCCTGTGGATCCGGTGGTGCCCGTGACTGACGTCCCGCCGTGGCGCAGGCCGCCGCGCGACCACTTCCCCGGCGTCCCCGCGTGGAGCATGCCCGTCTCCGTGGTACCGCAGGAGCCCTTCGACGTGAGCCCGCTCGGCCCGGTCACCCAGGAGTGGGCCTGGGGCGGTGCGGACGGCTCCGGGGTCCGGGTCTGCGTGCTCGACAGCGGTGTCGACGCCGACCACCCGCTCGTCGGCGGGATCGACCGCTCCCTGGACGTGATCCCCGGCGAGGACGGCGACCTCACCGTCGCACCGACCGAACCCGGCGACGCGGCGGGGCACGGCACGGCCTGCGCGAGCGTCATCCGGTCCATCGCCCCGGCGGCGTCGCTCACCTCGGTACGCGTCCTGTCCAGCGGTCGGCACGGCAGCGGGGCCGCCCTGCTCACCGGACTGACCTGGGCCATCGAGGAGGGGTTCGACGTCATCAACATGAGCCTCTCGACGACGAAGCCCGACTTCCGCGACGCCCTGCGCGACCTGTCGGACCACGCCTACTTCCGGCGCTGCGTCATCGTCGCGTCGGCCCACAACATGCCGGTGCGCAGCTACCCGTGGCCGTTCGCCTCGGTCATCTCGGTGGCCAGCCACGACAGCCCCAACCCGATGACCTACTACTACAACCCCTCACCACCGGTCGAGTTCTACGCACGGGGCGTCCGCGTGCCGGTGGCCGGGCCGGGCGGCCGGCAGCTGCTCAGCACCGGGAACAGCTTCGCGACCCCGCACATCGCGGGCATCTGCGCGCTCATCCTCAGCAAGCACCGCTCGCTCACGCCGTTCCAGCTCAAGTCCGTCCTCTACCTGGCCGCCGAGAACGTTGCCGTACCCGATGGAGGTGCGCGTGTCGACTGACCCGCTGGAAAGTGCCGATCTCCCGCAGCGCAGACTGCTCCAGTCGATCGTGGAGGTCGCCCGCAGCGTCTTCGGCGCGGCCGCCGCCTCCGTGCTCCTGGTGGACCAGGCGAACGGGGACCTGGTCTTCGAGGCGGTGGCGGGCGAGGGCGAGCAGCACCTGCTGGGCACCAGGTTCCCCAACGGCACCGGGATCGCCGGCTGGGCGATGGTGTCCGGCCAGCCCGTGGTGATCGACGACGTGGCGGACAGCGCCCGCTTCTCCCGAAGAGCGGCGGAGTCCACCGGCTACGTGCCGCGCAGCATCATGGCCGCCCCGCTCATCTGCGAGGGCGACTGCGTCGGTGTGCTCGAAGTACTGGACCGGGACAGCCGGCAGCGCTGCGACCTCGGCGACATGGCCTCCCTCGGGCTGCTCGCGACCGAGATGGCGACGGTGCTGGAGCTGCTCGTCCAGCTCCGGTCACGGGACGCCGACCTCGGCGCCCGGGCAGCGAAGGACCGGACCGCGCGGCTCGACCTGTCCCTGCTGGAACGAGTGGCGGAGCGGCTTCCGCTCGCCTCCGAGCAGGTGGGCGCGACGGTGACCAAGCTCCTGGTGATGGCCGACGAGCTGCTCGCCGGCGAGGCGATGGCGGGTGGACCGACGGCGGGCGAGCCGACGGCGGGTGAACCGAAGGCCGGGGGGTCGGCCGGCGGGCGGGGCCTCGGTGACGGGTGACGCCCGTGGCTGACGCCCGTGCGGCCTTTCTCGCGCAGCTCGCGCAACCCACCCAGGTCGTCGACGTCAGGCCCCGGCCCGTGCCGTGCGTGCTGTTCCTCAGCCGCGCGTGCGACGGCGAGGCGGACGCGGTGCAGAACCTGCTCGGGGCCGAGGGAATCCGATCGGCCCGGCTGAACGCCGACGAACTCGTCGCCGCGGACCTGGTCGTCGCCCCCGACGGCCGGGCGGCTCGTCTGAACGGCCGCTGGCTGACCCCCACCGTGACCTGGATCAGGCACTTCGCAGTGTCCGCGATCGAGAGCACCGAGGACGCGGCCCACACCCTCTTCCTACGGGAGTCCTGGCAGGCCGCGGCCGGTCAGCTGGCCACGATCGCCCGGACGGCGATCCACCCGGGCCGCCCCGGACTGCTCTCCCAGCTCCAGATCGCCCGGCGCCACCGGGTCGCCGTGCCGCGCACGATGCTGACCACGGACCCGCGCCGCGCCCGTGACGAGTTCGACTGTCCGCGGCTGGTCGTCAAGGCCGCACACCACCACTTCGTCGAGTCCGCGCCCGGCCGGCTGAACGGCGTCTTCCCCGTCGTCGTCGACCGGCACGGCCTGTCCGCCGGGCCGAGCCCCGGGCCGCCCGTGATCGTGCAGGAGTACGTCGAGCACGAGGCGGAGCTGCGCGTCTACTACGTGGCCGGCCGGATCCACGCCTTCCGGGTCGGCAAGGACGCACCCGCCGATCCCTGGCTCGCCCCCGACCGGCTGGACGTCCGCTCCGTGGCGCCGCCCCCGGCGGTGGTCGCCGCCACCAGGACCCTCGCCGCGGCGATGTCGCTCCGGTACGGCGCGTTCGACTTCCTGATCAGCGCCGGCGAGCCGGTCTTCCTGGAGGTCAACCCCGACGGCGACTGGCGCTGGGCCGAGCAACGGACCCACACCGAGCCCGTCACCGCCGCGGTGGCCGCCATGCTCGCCGACCTGCACCGCGAGGGGTCGCCGTCGCCGGGGGAGTTCGACCTGCTCGGGTTCCTGTCCGGGCCGGGCTTTGCCTGAGCGGCCGAGTAGGCGTAGTGTTACCTGGTCGCTCGGCAGGGAGCACCGGACACGCATCGGCGCGGACGGTCCCGGGGCGGCCAATCCCTGGAAACATCACTTCCCGGTTCGGGCTGGGTCGTGCTTTGCCTTTTTCGGCGGTGCGGCTCGGGTCTTATTCGGCGTGTCCGTTTATATGGATTGCGGCCGGATTCGCTTCTCGGAGCGGTGATGGGCTAGAGTTTGGAACGTCGGACGGGGCGTCAAGCCGCAGAAGA
>NZ_CP026498.1:2270512-2270860 GCF_002953255.1 Streptomyces sp. CB01881 | reverse complement strand
CCACCCGCTAAGCCTAAATATTCCCTGGTGACCGATAGCGGATAGTACCGTGAGGGAATGGTGAAAAGTACCGCGGGAGCGGAGTGAAATAGTACCTGAAACCGTGTGCCTACAAGCCGTGGGAGCGTCGGACGTGCAGCTTGCTGTGTGTCTCGTGACTGCGTGCCTTTTGAAGAATGAGCCTGCGAGTTTGCGGTGTGTAGCGAGGTTAACCCGTGTGGGGTAGCCGTAGCGAAAGCGAGTCCGAATAGGGCGCCTGAGTTGCATGCCCAAGACCCGAAGCGGAGTGATCTAGCCATGGGCAGGTTGAAGCGGAGGTAAGACTTCGTACCGAACCCACCAGGGTTG
>NZ_CP026498.1:2269946-2270502 GCF_002953255.1 Streptomyces sp. CB01881 | reverse complement strand
TGCATTCTCACTCGTGTACCGTCCACGACTGGTTTCCACCGCCGCTTCGCCCGGCACACGACGCTCCCCTACCCATCACAGCAGGCGTTGGCCCTTCATGCTGCAATGACACGACTTCGGTGATGTGCTTGAGCCCCGCTACATTGTCGGCGCGGAATCACTTGACCAGTGAGCTATTACGCACTCTTTGGAGGTTGGCTTAGAAGCAGCCACCCTTGAAAGAGTGCGTAATAGCTCACTGGTCAAGTGATTCCGCGCCGACAATGTAGCGGGGCTCAAGCACATCACCGAAGTCGTGTCATTGCAGCATGAAGGGCCAACGCCTGCTGTGATGGGTAGGGGAGCGTCGTGTGCCGGGCGAAGCGGCGGTGGAAACCAGTCGTGGACGGTACACGAGTGAGAATGCAGGCATGAGTAGCGATACAAGAGTGAGAAACTCTTGCGCCGATTGACCAAGGGTTCCTGGGTCAAGCTGATCTGCCCAGGGTAAGTCGGGACCTAAGGCGAGGCCGACAGGCGTAGTCGATGGACAACGGGTTGATATTCCCGTACCCGC
>NZ_CP026498.1:2099196-2268128 GCF_002953255.1 Streptomyces sp. CB01881 | reverse complement strand
TTCCGAACCCGGAAGCTAAGCCTCACAGCGCCGATGGTACTGCAGGGGGGACCCTGTGGGAGAGTAGGACGCCGCCGAACAATCATTCACAGAGAACCCCCGATCCATCACGGATCGGGGGTTCTTTGCGTTTCCCGGAACCGGGACCGGGACCGGGACCGGGACCGGGGCCGGGGCCGGCCGGCCCCGGATCGGGACCCGTCGAGGGCCGAGGGTGGTGAAGTTCACGTTCGCGCCCCGGAGGCCGGCCGCTCAGGCCCGTTTTCCGGGCTCGACAAGGGGCGGTTCCGGGCCGAAAAGGGCCGTCGGGTGGGGGAAGCCCCTTGTCGGAGGGGGTCCGCGTGAATGATCAACGCGGCCGAAAGCTAGGATGGGATTACCCTCCTAGCTCGAAAGATGGACTTGTGACTGTCAACGACGACGTGTTCACGGACTGGAAGAACCGCGAGGAGATCGCGGAGTCGATGATCCCGGTCATCGGCCGACTGCATCGGGAGCGGGACGTCACTGTCCTGTTGCACAGCCGCTCCCTGGTGAACAAGTCGGTGGTGAGCATCCTCAAGACCCACCGGTTTGCTCGCCAGATCGCCGGCGAGGAGCTCTCGGTCACCGAGACCCTGCCGTTCCTTCAGGCGCTCACCACGCTCGACCTCGGTCCTTCGCAGATCGACATCGGCATGCTCGCCGAGACCTACCGGGCCGATGACCACGGCCTGTCGGTGGAGGAGTTCACCGCGCAGGCGGTGGCCGGTGCGACCGGTGACAACAAGATCGAGCGCCGTGACTCGCGCGACGTCGTCCTCTACGGGTTCGGCCGCATCGGCCGCCTGGTGGCCCGGCTGCTGATCGAGAAGTCCGGTGGCCTGCGCCTGCGCGCCATCGTCGTCCGCCAGGGCGGCGACCAGGACATCGTGAAGCGTGCCTCGCTGCTGCGTCGCGACTCCATCCACGGCCAGTTCCAGGGCACGATCACCGTTGACGAGGCGAACAGCACGATCATCGCCAACGGCAACGCGATCAAGGTGATCTACGCCAACGACCCCTCCGAGGTCGACTACACGGCGTACGGCATCAAGGACGCCATCCTCATCGACAACACCGGCAAGTGGCGTGACCGCGAGGGCCTCGCGAAGCACCTGCGGCCGGGTATCGAGAAGGTCGTGCTGACCGCGCCGGGCAAGGGCGACGTCCCGAACATCGTGCACGGCGTCAACCACGACACGATCAAGCCGGACGAGCAGATCCTGTCCTGCGCGTCCTGCACCACCAACGCGATCGTTCCGCCGCTGAAGGCGATGGACGACAAGTACGGCGTGCTGCGTGGTCACGTGGAGACCGTCCACTCGTTCACGAACGACCAGAACCTGCTGGACAACTACCACAAGTCGGACCGTCGTGGCCGTTCGGCACCGCTGAACATGGTCATCACCGAGACCGGCGCCGCCTCGGCCGTCGCCAAGGCCCTGCCCGAGCTGAAGGCGAAGATCACCGGCAGCTCGATCCGCGTGCCGGTCCCGGACGTCTCGATCGCGATCCTCAACCTGCAGCTCGCGCAGGAGGCCGACCGCGAGGAGGTCCTCGAGTACCTCCGTGACGTCTCGCTGACCTCGCCGCTGCGGCGCCAGATCGACTTCACCACCGCCCCCGACGCGGTGTCCAGCGACTTCATCGGCTCGCGGCACGCCTCGATCGTCGACGCCGGCGCGACCAAGGTCGAGGGCGACAACGCCATCCTCTACCTGTGGTACGACAACGAGTTCGGCTACTCCTGCCAGGTCATCCGGGTCGTCCAGCACGTCTCCGGCGTCGAGTACCCGACGTACCCGGCCCCGGCGGTCTGATCCGTCACGTCCGTCACGTCCGTCACGTCCGTCGGGTCCGTCAGGATCTGACCGTGGGACCCGCACGAAGGGTGGGGCGGCAACGGGTTCTCTCCGGTTGCCGCCCCACCCTTTTTTCGTTACCGGTGCGTGCGGACGGGCCCGCCCGCGGACCGCGCCCCGCGGGGTTCAGGCATCGTCGGCGGCGCCCATCAACTCGGGGCTGCCCGGGCCCTGCCATCCGGTGGGGGAGTGCCACATGACGGCGACGTCCAGGACGCGCTGGACGAGTCCGGGGATCCACGGCTCGTCCGGTGCCTCGGGCAGGACCACACAGAGCCGCCCGGGTGCGTCGGGCATGACCAGGGCGATCTCCCGCAGGCGTACGGCGCCGGCCCGGACGGCGTGGTACGAGGTCTGGCCGGCCGGAAGGACCTCGTAGACGACCGGCCCCCGTGCGCCGGGCCGGATGACATCGGCGATCGGCGAGTCGTCCGGCCGGTGGCCGGCGAAGAGAAGCGAACTCTTGAGCTGATGACGGACCGCCTCGTGCTTGAGGCACGTCCGGTCCCGGTCGGCCAGGGCCCGGAGCTCGGCCGTGAGCAGGGCGTCCGGTGACGGCCCGCCGAGTGCCGCCGGCTCCTCGTCGGTCAGCGTTCCCGGGGCGGCGTCCGCCGCCACGACGTAGACGTCGGAGTGCCGCCGGACGACCCGGACGTCCAGTTCCTGCCCGGGTTCGGGCGTCGGGTCGTCCTGCCGGAGCTCCAGGACGTACCGCCGCTGCCGGTCCGTCGCCACGGGGGTGACCCGCCAGTGCTGCCGGTCGCCGTGGGCGAGGGCGCGGACCCTCAGCCCCGTACCCGGTTCGAGCTCGTCCGCCTCGGGCAGGCCGAGGGTGGCGTGGATCTCCGCGTCCAGGGGGGTGTGCCGGCGGACGGACACGACCGACCGGCCGTCCGGTGAGAGCGTCCAGGTGAGCGAGGTGCCGCGGACCAGCAGTGCGTCGCGGGGGGAGATCTCGACGTGGCCCTTGGCCAGGTCCGCGGCGAGGGAGCGCCGGAGCCGGGAGGGGAATCCCGGACTCGCCGGACCCGGCTGCTCGGGCGTGAGACCGGCGAACCCGGTGCCCGCTTCGGCGCTCACCTCGATCTCGTCGGCGGCCAGGGAACGCACGGCATCCACGGTGCCGGGGCCGGGGCGCCGGTCGGCGTCGGCGTCGGCGTCGGCGTCGGCGTCGGCGTCGGCCGGGGGCGTCGCGTCGGCGGCGGGCAGCAGGACCGCCGGCAGCGGTGAGGCGTGCAGGACCGTCAGCGTCTGGGTGCTCCGGGTCAGCGCCACGTACAGCTGGCGCGCGCCCTCGGGGCCGCGGGCGGTGATCGTGGCCGGCTCCAGGACCAGAACGTGGTCGAACTCCATGCCCTTCGCCTCGCCGGCGGTCAGGACGGTCACCGCCTCCCGCACCTCATCGGTCATCTCCTCCGCGGAGCCGACCAGCAGCTGGACCTGCGCGAGCCAGTCCGAGTCGTCGGGGACGACCAGGGCGATCGAGCGCTGGGTACGGCCGTCGGATCCGGCGAGCCGTGCCGCGTGCCCGACCGCCTCGGCCAGCAGCTGCCAGGGAGTGGTCTCCACGATGCGAACGGCCTCCCCGTCCGCCTCCTTGACGGCGACGGGGAACGGAACGGACGGGGCCACCTCGCGGGCCAGGGGGGCGACGAACTCCATGATCTGGGCCGGTACCCGGTAGCTGGTGGTGAGCTGTTCGAGGTGCCAGCCGCCCTCGCCCGCCAGGATCCGGGCGATCCTCTCCCAGTCCCCGTAGCCGTGCGGGCCGGTGGCCTGGGCGAGGTCGCCGAGGACGGTCATCGACCCCTTCGGGTTGCGCCGCCGCAGTGATCTGGCCTGCATGGGGGTGAGGTCCTGGGCCTCGTCCACGACGATGTGGGGGTAGCGCTGCGGGGTCTCGCCCGAGATGAGGGAGCGCAGTTCCTCCAGGCACACCAGGTCGTCGAGCGTCCAGGGTTCGTCCTCGGCGCGCTCGGCGGCCGGGCGCCGCAACAGCTCCTGCTCCTGTGCGTCGAGCACCCCGGAGGCGCACTCGGCCAGCCTGGCGGGCGAGTTCAGCAGGCTTCGCAACGCCTCCTCGGGGCTGAGCGGCGGCCAGGCCCGTTCGACGAGTGCGGACACCTGGCGGTGGCGCTCGACGTCCCGCCGGACGGCCTGGTCGAGGGCCCGCTGGGGGAACCCCTGCTGCAGCGCGGCCAGCAGGCGGTCCACCAGCAGGTCGCGGAAGCGGTCGCGGCGTGCCCGGTAGTGCCCCGTGCCGTCGCGGGCGTCGTCGAAGGCGCGGAGGACCTCGGAAGCCGGTACCCGCAGCGGCGCGCTGCCCAGGACGACGGTGAGCACCGGCTCCTCCCGGCCGTCCTCGGCAGGGGTCACGGCGGCCTCGACGGCGGTCCGCCGGCAGTTGCCCTCCACCCTTCGGCGCAGTACCTCCGCCATGCGCTCGTCGGACTTGACCCTGCGGACGGACGCGTCGTCCTGGGCCCGTACGCTGCCGGGCCAGAGCAGGGGGAGCTCGACCGCGGTGACGTTGCGCGTGCCCAGGGTCGGGAGGACCCTGCCGACGTATTCGAGGAACCGCCGGTGCGGGCCGACGACCAGGATGTCCTCGGCCCGGAAGCGCCTGTTGTCGACGAGCCAGGTGACCCGGTGCAGCCCGACGGCGGACTTCCCGGTCCCGGGGCCGCCCTGGACGACCAGGACATCGGTGGACGGGCCGGCCACCAGGGCCATCTGATCGGGCTGGATGGTTTCGACGATGTCGCGCATGCGGGTGCGCCGGGAGCGGTCGAGGTCCCTGAGGAGGAGGTCGTCCACGACGGACCGGGGGGTGCTCGCGGTGCGGTCCGCACCCTCGGGGGCCGGGACGCCGACTTCGGTCCCGGTGGCGGCCGACGGCGCGATGTCGTCGCGGTAGTCCGTGACTGTCCGTCCGTCGCAGTCCAGACGGCGCCGCAGTCGCACCTCACCGGGGGTGTCGGGGGTGGCCAGGCGCCAGGCGGTGGCGAGTGCGTTGGTCCAGGAGATGACCACGGTGTCGCTGGTCTCGGGGTCGTGGACCGTCCGCCGCCCGAGGTAGAAGACCTCCGGTCCGGCCGCTCCGTCCGGCTGGGCGTCCACGCGCATCGTGACGAGGTTCTCGTCGTCGAGGCGGAAGACGTCCGCCCGGGCCCGGGACTCGGCCCGGGCGGCGATGCCGTCCTTGCCGCTGGCCGCCGCAGCGGCCGACGCCCCGTCCGCGAGTTCGGCGAGCTTCGCCTCATAGCAGGCGTACGCCCGGTCGACGGCCCGTTGTTCGGCGGCGATGACGGCCACCCTCGATGTCGTGCCCACGTGCTTCCCCTCCCGCGTGCCGCGCAGCGCCGACCCGCGCCCGCGCCCGCAACCGCCACATGCCTACCAGAGCGTGCACGCACCGTGGATGCGGAAGGTTGCATTCGTTGCCGAAATGCCATGCCGGAGCCGGGGTCCGGCGGGCACGAGTATTGACGGTGGCATGCCACTGTCGGGAGGATGCCGGGGTCGTCCGTCCGGGTCGAGGAGAGGGACACCGATGGCTGTTCGTCCGCTGTTTCGCCGAGCAGGCCGCCTGTTGGGGGCGGCCCTGCTCGCCCTCACCGGGGCGCTGGCCGCCGCCGGCCCCGCGCACGCCGACTTCGGCAGCGACTACCACGACCCGCTCAGCGCGGTCAGGCCGCTCACCAGGCCGGACACGCGTTCGTGCACGGTGGAGGTGATGCACGACCAGCCGTTCCGGGACGGGTACGGGAATCCGCCGGACACGCCGTACAACGCCACCGTGGTACCGCCGGCGGGGTGTGCGGGGCCGTGGTCGGCGGTGGTGATGGACCTGCACGGGCAGGTGGCCGGCCGGCAGTTCGACCGGCTGTTCAACGTGCGGGTCGGCGGGGTGCAGGTGCTGCTCTCGTCCACGCCCGAGCCCTCCAAGGACGGCATCGAGTGGGCGGTCGAGCGGGACGTCACCCGGTACGCGCCACTGTTCGCGGGCGGGGCGCAGCCGTTCTCCTTCGACCTGGCCAACGTCACCGACGCCACGTACACGGGGGTGTTCCGGATCTCGGCCAGCCTCACCTTCTACACCACCTCCGCGCGGTGGCCCGCGGCCCGCACCGCCGACCGGGTGCTGACCACCGGGGCGTTCGGGCTCACCCAGGCCGCGCCGACGGCCGGCCGCGAGCTCACCTTCCCGCAGAACCTGGAGCGGCTGACCGCCGAGGTGTACGCACGGGGCGGGGGTGCCTGCGAGGAGTTCGCGTACGCGTCGGCGCCGGACGAGTTCGCCCGCGCCAACCCGGGGACCGGGGTGTGCGGGAAGGGGCCGTTCCGTGAGCTGCGGCTCAGCATCGACGGGCGGACGGCCGGCGCGGTCTGGCCCTACCCGGTGATCTACACCGGCGGATGGGACCCGCTGCTCTGGCGGCCCACGCCCGGGGTCTTCGCCTTCGACCTGCCCGCGTACCGGGTCGACCTCACCCCGTACGTCGGCCTGCTGCTGGACGGCCGCCCGCACTCCGTCGGCATCGCCGTCAACGCGGCCGAGGCCCAGGCCAACGACCTCTGGAGCGGGCAGGTCAACCTGTTCGCCGAGGTGGACCGCGGCGCCGCCCGCACCACCGGGCAGCTCACCGAGTACCGGGTGGCACCGGAGGCGGCGGTCGGGACGGTCCTCACGGACCACGGCGGCGGCAGCGGGGACTGGAACGTGACGGCGGACCGGCACGACCTGGCGCGCGGCTGGGTGCAGACCTCGCACGGGCGCGTCACCACCGAGGTCCGCGACGACCTCGTCTTCGGCTCCGCCCAGCAGCTGCGCGACGGCGGCAACGACCTCACCCTGCACAACCGCACGGACCTGACCCGGACCACCGCCACCTGGGGCGCCGGCCCGCACCGCACCACCACCGTCCACGAGGGCGAACCGCTGGACGTCACCTACAAGGTCACCCGGGACGCGGCCGGCAACAGCGACCAGCGGACGGCCATGGAACTCGGCTACCACCGCGAGGACACCAGTGCTGTCGGCGCCCGGACCACCGGGCGGTCCACCGTCGACCACACCCTGCGCCCGACCGCCCACCGGCACGACGGGGACAGCACCGTGCGCACCGGCGGCTCGGTGGAGGACTACCGCAGCACCGGGCCGGACGGGCCGTACCACCGCAGCATCACCACGGTGGACGGCTGGCCGGTGGGGTAGGCCCGGACCGGAAGGCCTGCCGCCCCCTCCCGGCCGACAGCCGGGAGGGGGCGGTTCGGGTGAACGGGGCCGGTGTGACCGGGACGGTGGCGGGCGCGGCGGTGGCGGCCGGTGTGTATAGGTGGCAGTCGGACCGAACGGCACCACCCAACGCCTCGGAAGGGGACAACCATGACCCAGTCGCGGACCAGGAGCGCACAGAGCGTCGAGGAGGTCGTCGAGCGGATGCGGGCGATCAAGGACCGGCTGGACCCGCGGGACGGCGTCGCCTGCTTCAACCGGATGTACCTGCGGGTCACCGAGCTGGTGGGGGAACGCCTCCAGGCAGGCTACTTCCACGACCAGGCGTTCATCGAGCGCCTGGACGTGGTCTTCGCCAACCTCTACTTCGACGCCGTGGACGCCGCCGAGGCCGGCAGCCCGGTGAACGCGTCCTGGCAGCCGCTGTTCGAGGCGAGGGACAACCGGGTGGTCTGGCCGGTCCAGTTCGCCTTCGCCGGGATGAACGCGCACATCAACCACGACCTCCCGCTCGCCGTGGTGTCGACCTGCATCGAACGCCGCACCACGCCGGACACGCCGCCCGTGCACGCCGACTACCTCAAGGTGAACGAGCTGCTGGCCCAGGTCGAGGCGGAGGTCCGGGCCTCCTTCGAGGTGCAGGTCCTCAGGGCCGCCACCGGGGCCACCGAACCGCTGAAGCACATCGTCGCCAGCTTCTCCATCGCCCGTGCCCGCGACGCCGCCTGGGCCACCACCCAGATCCTCTGGCACCAGCGCAACCTGCGCCCGTTCTACGACGCCACCCTCGCCACCGTCACCGCGGGGGCCGCCCTGGCGGGACGGCTGATCGTGACCCCGGTGCTGCCCCCGGTCGACCGGCCGGACGGCGGCGCCTGACGGTCCGGCCCGACGGACTCCGCCCAACGGGTGCATCCAGCGGGCGCGTCCAGTGGGTCGGTCGGCCCCGTCAGGCGGTCGGCCCAGCCCGGCGGGCGGCGGCGGGGCGGTCCGGTTGGACTGGTGGGCGACCGCTCCGCCACGAGACCCACCGCAAGGCCGGCGACGTGACCCGTCGCAAGGCCCGTTGCGAGGTTCGCAAGACCCGTCGAAAGGCCCCGCCGATGTCCGCTCCGCCGCCCGCCCCGCCCCGCCGCCACGACGACCTGCGCGCCCTGGTGATCAACTGCACGCTCAAGCGCTCACCCGAACGCAGCCACACCCAGGGCCTGATCGACGTCAGCACCGGCATCATGCAGCGCCAGGGCGTCCAGGTCGACGTGCTCCGCGCGGTCGACCACGACATCGCCACCGGCGTCTGGCCGGACATGACCGAGCACGGCTGGGAGACGGACGACTGGCCGGTCCTCTACAGCCAGGTGATGGCCGCCGACGTCCTCGTCCTCGCCGGCCCGGTCTGGCTCGGGGACAACTCCTCCGTGATGAAGAAGGTGATCGAGCGGCTCTACGCCTGCTCGTCGATCCTCAACTCCGAGGGCCAGTACGCCTACTACGGCCGGGTCGGCGGCTGTCTGATCACCGGGAACGAGGACGGTGCCAAGCACTGCGCGATGAACGTGCTCTACAGCCTCCAGCACCTCGGGTACGTGATCCCGCCGCAGGCCGACGCCGGCTGGGTGGGTGAGGCGGGCCCCGGCCCGTCCTACCTGGACCCCGGCTCCGGCGGCCCGGAGAACGACTTCACCAACCGCAACGCCACCTTCATGACGTGGAACCTGCTCCACCTGGCCCGCATGCTCAAGGACGCCGGCGGCATCCCCGCCCACGGCAACCAGCGCTCCGAGTGGGACGCCGGCTGCCGCTTCGACTTCGAGAACCCCGAGCACCGCTGAGCCGGGGTCTGGTTCAGCGGAGGGGCAGGAGGATCCCGTCGATGGGGCGACACTTGCCCGGGTCGTCGACGAGCAGGCGGCGTCCCGGTCCGACATGGACGGACCTCGCCTTCCACGATGACGGCGTGCTGAGCTCGGTGCCAGGAGACGGCTTTCTGACAGTGGCGGAACGGAAGGCGCACGCGAGTGTCGCCGATGACGTAGTCGGTGCAGAGAGCCGCTTCGCGCCGCCGAACGGCGAGAGGACGTAGAGCAGGGCGAGGCCACCGGTGGCCTGGTGGAGGCGTTCGAGGATGCCGTCGGTCGAGGCGGCGTTGGCGAGTGGGCCATGGCCTGGACTCCGGTGCGCGCGGTGACCGGCTCGCAGGGCAGCGCGGCGGTCCACCTGGACGGGACGCACGTCCGGGCAGGGGTTCACCGGATCGGTTCGCCGGGTCGGCGAGGGCTCCGGCCACGGCTGCCGCCACGCCGCGCGCGGCAGGTCGTCCCAGGCGTGTGTGGATTCGTGCGGGAGACGTGCCTTCAGGGGGGTTCGATGGCAGCATAGGTCGCAGGAATCAGCCGCCAACTCCACAGGGGGAAACGATGATTGGGTTGCGCACCGCCGTCCGCCTCGCCGCCGTGACTGCCGTCGCCGCAGGCAGCCTGGGTCTCAGCACGGGGGTGGCGTCGGCCGACGCCACCTACCCCGCCAATGTCCCCGGCTGTGCCGGAGGCATGAACGTTCAGTACTACAACGGGCACGACTGGGTGCAGGGCTACGTGATCTCCACTACGGGCAACTACTGCACGGTAAACCTCCAGCAGTCGAACGGCCGCTGGTCCAGCGCCTACAGCAACGTCCGGGGCGACAAGCACTACACCCTCCAGCTCCAGGACTCCGGAATCACTTCGTACGTCGTCGTGTGCAACACCGACCTCGGTCGGTGCGCCACCAGCGCTTCGTACTGACGGACGCCGTCGTTCGGGTCACCGTTGCCGGCGATGCCGGATGGCGGCGGCACCGACCGGTAAGGCTGCTGGCGGCGGGCGACAGATGCCCGACAACTCGATTTGTTCGATGGGTAGTTGTACCGCGTGGCTGGTTTGAGTGTGTCGCGAGCAGTTCACGCGGGCGCTCGGCTGGTAGTACTTCGTCAGGTTGATTTGATCTTGGTTGCCGCGGCGGTGCGCGCTGCGGCCGGTGGATCCCGGTGAGGTGGAGAAGCCGCGCGAACACCTCGGCGCCTTCGTGGCCGAGGTGTTCGCGTCCCGGGCGCGCAAGGACCGGCGCCGGCAGGGGGATTGCCACCCGCAAGGACTGATGCCGGATGGGTGGCGCACGTCGATCCAGCCCATCGCCGAGCGGCTGCCGGACGGGAACATGCGGGCCCTGCGGCGGTTCGTCAGCCAGTCGCCGCGGGACCACGCGCCGGTGCTGCGGCGGATCGTCCGGGGGATGACCTCCGCCCTCGCGCCGGAGGAGTGGGTGGTCGACGACGACTCGTTCCCGAAGGCCGGGGAGCCCCTGAGGTGGCGTGCGGGGTGAACACGGCGGGCAGCGGGACTCCTGGGGTATGTCAGTCATGGAGCCGCTGGTCAGGCAGGGCGTGATCACCTGGTGGCATCGCGTCAACCTGTTCGTGTAGCGACCGTCACAAAAGGTGCGTCAGGGCCGCAGGCCTTGCGGTGTGGTGGCCGCCCGGGTGAAGGATCTCCGGTTTTCGCGCGCAGGATTCGCTGCGAACCGAAGCTCTGGCTTCTGTAAAAGATGCAACATCCTTCACGTGACCGGCTTGAAATGATCACTTTTGGCCCTCAAGTCGATCACGCATCCGGACTGTTCGCTCACGACTGGTAGGAATGATTCCGAGCGGGCCGATCGCCGCCGAATCTGCCGACCGGTCCGCATGCTACGGGGGCACTGAAAGTTCTTCACGTTTTCCATCTGGGGGGCACTGCCATGTCCGAAGACACCACCACCGAAATCACCCGCCGGCGGATGCTGCAAGGCGCCGTTGTCGCGTCGGCCCTCGCCGCGGGCACGGTCGTCCTGGGTCTCACCGGTCCCGCCGTGGCACCCGCCAGCGGCGCCGACACGGAGAGCGGCGAAAGCTTCGACGAGGTGTTCCGCGGCCGCCGCATCCAGGGCATGCCGATGTCCGGCGACGGCCACCACGCGATGAGCGGCTACATGGTGCTGATCGACGGCCGCGAACTGCACATGATGCGCAACGCGGACGGCACCTGGATCAGCGTCATCAACCACTACCAGACGTTCACCACGCCGCGCGCGCTGGTCCGGGCCGCCGTCAACGCCCTGAGCGGCGCCGACTTGGCCCCGCTCGCCGCCTGACTCCGGACCGCTTCGGCCTCCCGCACAGACCACCCTCAAGGAAGAACCATGGCTGTCCGCAAGAACCAGGCGACCCTGACGCCCGCCGAGAAGCGCGCGTTCGTCAACGCGGTCCTGGAACTCAAGCGCCGCGGTGCGTACGACGCGTTCGTCAGCACGCACAACGACTTCATCATGAGCGACACCGACACCACCGAGCGCACCGGCCACCGCTCGCCGTCCTTCCTGCCCTGGCACCGCAGCTTTCTGCTGCGCTTCGAGCAGGCACTGCAGGCGATCGACGCCACCGTCACGCTCCCGTACTGGGACTGGACCACCGACCGCACCCCGGACTCCTCCCTCTGGGGCCCGGACTTCCTCGGCGGTGACGGCGCCGGCACCGGCGGCCGGGTGGCCACCGGCCCGTTCGCGCAGAGCTCCGGCAGCTGGACGCTCACCGTCAGGCCCGACAGCCGCAACTACCTGATCCGTCAGCTGGGCCGGGCCGGAGAGAACCTGCCGACCAGGGCCGACGTGGACGCCGTGCTGGCGATCGCCACGTACGACGCCGCGCCGTTCAACAGCTCCAGCGCCGGCTTCCGCAACAGCCTGGAGGGCTGGGTGGGTGTCAACGTCCACAACCGGGTGCACGTCTGGGTCGGCGGCACCATGAGCACCGGGATGTCGCCCAACGACCCGGTGTTCTGGATGCACCACTGCATGATCGACCGCCTCTGGGCCGGCTGGCAGAGCCGCCATGCGGGCCAGGGCTACCAGCCGGTCCGCCGCACCAGGAACGTGGTCGCCCTGAACGACACGATGAAGCCGTGGAACGACGTCACCCCGGCCGACCTGCTGGACCACACCAAGTTCTACACGTACGACAGCGCGTACTGATCCGGCTGGCGCGGGCCGGGGGCCGGGGGCCGGAGCAGTGGCCAATGCTCCGGTCGCCGGCGCCGCAGGACCGGACGAGTGCCCGGACACCGCTGAACCGCCGCGTGCCGGTGTCTCGTCCGCTACCGCCCTGACGCGCTTCCGGCGTGCCGGCGCCCCTCGGGGCGCCGGCATCCGAGGTCGGCGTCAGTAGACCAGGATGTCCCAGTGGTTGCCCTCGTTGCAGTAGAGGTTGCCCGAGGCGGCCTTCCACTGCGGGTAGCCGTCGCCCCGGTAGCCGATGTAGGTGAAGCTGTTCTGGATGTAGCCGTCGATGCAGGAGTTGCGGGCGATGTCGACCTTGTAGCCGTTGTAGTGGCTGTAGGTGCCGGAGGCGTGGCCGACCTCGGTCCCGCCCGTGATGTTGATGGCACAGCCACTGGCCCGCTTGAGGGTGATGATGGCGTTCACCGTGCCCGAGTTGATCTGCTCGAACGAGGTGCAGGTGGAGTTGGACCTGGTGGTGCAGCCCCCGCTGGAGCTCCACGTGATTCCGGCGCTGCTGAACTGACCGGCGGCCGCCGACTGCGACAGCTTGGTGCCGCTGGCGCCGGCCGTGGGCGCCGAGACGGCGAGGCCGGCCACGGTCAGGGCGGCGACGGTGGCTGCGGTGCGTGGCTTCATCTGCATCTCCCGGTGGTGAGGATGGTGTGCCTCCGACTCGACCCCCGCCTTCCTGCCGCACCTCGGCGGGAGGACGGGAAGTCCGGCGCCGGGCCCGGGGAACCGGCCCGGACGAGGGGGACGTACGCAGTGCTGTGACGCGGCGGTGCTCCGGCGCGAGGGCCGACCGATCCGTCCGGCGACCGTCCGCGGTTCCCGGGTGACGAGGGACGGGCTTCGGGCGCCGGCATCGCACCAGGATGCCTCACCGATGTCTATGCGAGTAGACCCTGGTCCGTGAATTTCGCGTGACAGGGAGCGGCCTTCAGCGCGTCGGAACGCTTCACGGGGTGCGCCGCAGATCACCCCCACCCGGGGAGACAGGTGTGACGGATCGAGCCTGATCATGCCGGGACCGCGCGCCCGGGTTGACATGGATCACCGGCACCTTTCGGTCGCGCAGTCACTTTCGACCGTCATCGAGTCTTTGGCGGTTCGCCTGCATTCGATCCGCCTGTCCTCGTGTCCGACCGCGGCTCTGTCAGAGCCGGGCGACACGCGCACGGAATTCCCGCCCGAACCACCCACGATGGGGGAGTCCTCATGCCGATGCCGGGCGGGTCGGTGAGGCCGGCCCCGGACCGTCGTACCTGGACGAGGGCTCCGGCGGCATCCCGGCCGAGGGCAACCGGCGTTCGGAGCGGGACGCCGGCTGCCGCTTCGACTTCGAGAACCCGAACACCGCTGAACCGTCGGCCTCCTCGGACCGGTGAGCCGAGCGCTGAGGGGGCTCGCCGCGGCGTCGTCCCGGTCGAGGCGGGTGTCGAGCGTGGCCGAAGCGGCCCGGGCCCGGCCTTCGTCGGGGCCGGGCCGCTCGGCGTGCTGCGACGGCCCTCAACCCGCGCTCCCGTCGGGCTGCCACCGACCGGGCGGCCCGCTCGACGATGAGTGAGTCCAAGCCCGAGGCATATGGTCATTTTTGATCTTCCTTTAGGAGTATTCAAATGTCAGCGGCCAATTGCGGACATAGGTAGGCGCCCGGAGCCCTGATGCGCTGGGGTGGAGCACCACCACCGGTACGGCAAGGCAAGGGAGCGGGCGTGGGCGACGAGGTGGGCCGGAGACCGGGCAAGGACACGACTGCCGGCCAGGGGACGGGCTGCCGGGGTGTCACGGCGGATGCGGGGACGATGGAGGAACGCTTCCGGGCGTTGTTGGAGGCGGCGCCGGACGCGATGGTGATCGCGGACGATGCGGGGGTGATCACGCTGGTCAACGCGCAGACGGAGGCGTTGTTCGGGTATCCGCGTGAGGAACTGCTGGGGCGTCCGGTGGAGTTGCTGGTGCCGATGCGGTTCCGGGGTCAGCATCACCGGCACCGCGACGAGTACGCGGCGAACCGGCAGGTGCGTCCGATGGGGGCGGGGCTGGAGCTGCACGGGTTGCGCAAGGACGGCACGGAGTTCCCGGTCGAGATCAGTCTCAGCCCGCTGGAGACCGCGGACGGTCTGCTCTTCTCCGCCGCCGTGCGCGACGTCAGCGACCGCAAGGCCGCCGAAGCCCGCTTCCGGGCGTTGTTGGAGGCGGCGCCGGACGCGATGGTGATCGCGGACGATGCGGGGGTGATCACGCTGGTCAACGCGCAGACGGAGGCGTTGTTCGGGTATCCGCGTGAGGAACTGCTGGGGCGTCCGGTGGAGTTGCTGGTGCCGATGCGGTTCCGGGGTCAGCATCACCGGCACCGCGACGAGTACGCGGCGAACCGGCAGGTGCGTCCGATGGGGGCGGGGCTGGAGCTGCACGGGTTGCGCAAGGACGGCACGGAGTTCCCGGTCGAGATCAGTCTCAGCCCGCTGGAGACCGCGGACGGTCTGCTCTTCTCCGCCGCCGTCCGCGACGTCAGCGACCGCAAGGCCGCCGAAGCCCGCATCAACGAGCTCGCCGCGCTGGTCGAGTCCTCCCAGGACGCCATCCTCGCCAAGACCCTCGACGGCCGCATCACCTACTGGAACGCCGCCGCCCACTCGCTCTACGGCTACACGGCCGCCGAGGCGCTCGGCCGCCATGTGGCCATGCTGGCCCCGCCCGAGCACCGGGAGGAGATCACGGCGCTGCTGAAGCGACTGGGAGACGGCGAGAAGGTCGAGCACTTCGAGACTTTGCGGGTCACCCGCACCGGCAGGCTGATCGACGTGGACGTGACGCTGTGGCCCACCCGGACCGCCGACGGCACGGTGACCGGTGCCTGCGCCATCGTCCGCGACATCAGCGACCGAAAACGAGCGGAGGCGGAACTCACCGCCCTCTACGAACAGCAACGGCACATCGCCCTCACCCTGCAGCGCAGCCTGATGGGCACCCCACCCGCCATCCCGGGACTGGCCACCGCCAGCCGCTACCTGCCCGCCACCCAGGGCGCCGGGGTCGGCGGCGACTGGTTCGACCTCATCCCCCTGGGCGCCGGCCGCGTCGGCGTCCTGATCGGAGACGTCATGGGCCGCGGGCTGGAGGCGGCCGCCGTCATGGGGCAGCTGCGCTCCGCCGCCCACGCACTGGCCAAGACCGGCATGGAACCCCGCCGGCTGATGCAGGCCCTGGACGCGGCCGTCACCGACCTTGAGCTGCCCGACCAGCTGGTCACCTGCTGCTACCTCGTCATCGCCCCGGACACCGGCGAGGTCACGATCTGCTCGGCCGGGCACCTGCCCGTCCTCCTCGCCGTCCCCGGCGAGACCATCCGGGCGCTGCCGGCCCCGGTGAGCGCCCCGCTCGGCGTCGGCGGCATTCCCCACCAGCAGGCCTGTCTGGCCGTACCGCCCGGCGCCACCCTGCTGCTCTACACCGACGGCCTGGTCGAGACCCCCGGCGGCGACATCGAGGCCCAGATCACCGAGTTGGCCGCGACCGTCGACCGCGCCTTCACCGGCGACGGCGGGTTGGAGGCCGTCGCCGACCACGTCCTCTCCGCCGTGCTGCCCGACAGCGACGGCCACAACGACGACGTCACCCTCCTCCTGCTGCAGCTTCCCGCCGCCCCGCTGGCCACCGCCACCACCGACCTGCCCACCGTTCCCTCCTCCGTCGGCGAGGCCCGCGCCTTCCTCACCAAGACGCTCACCGCCTGGGGCTGCGCCGAGCGAACCGACGACGCCTGCCTGTTGCTGTCCGAGATCCTCACCAACTCCGTCCAGCACGGCCGGGGGCCTATCGACCTGCTGCTGCGCCGCACCAGCACCGAGCTCACCGTCGAGATCGGCGACCGAAGCTCCCAGCTGCCCCACCCCCGCCTCGCCACCAGCGAGGAGGAGTCCGGCCGGGGGCTCATCATCGTCGACGCCCTGGCCGACGGCTGGGGGGTCCGCCCCAGCGGCAGCGGCAAGACCATCTGGTTCACCGTCCGGCTCTGAGCGGCCCGCCGGAGGCGCTCCCGTGGCCGCCCTGCGGCCGAGACGGCGAACCGTTCCTGCTTCGGTTCGCCACCAGCGCCCCGAGTGGGGACGCCGGCCCGGTCGGGCGGCGCCCACGGCGCCCGCGTCCTGGGCAGCCGCGTCCTGGGCAGCCGCGGCATGGGGAATCCGGGATACGCCCGGATCTCGGACAGGCACCCCTTCCCGGAGCTCAACCTGCTCTACCTGCACGACCTGGCGGGCCGGGTCACCCTCACCTACGGCGCCTGGCCGACCCCCGGTGCCGTCGGCGGCCGTCACGACGGTGACCACCCGCCGACCGCCGGGGGCCTCGTCGCCGCGCACCGGCCGGGCGCCCCATCGTCACCCGCCGTCGCGAAGCCGGCTCCGGACCGGACCGACCCCTGGCCGCATGCCCGTCGGTGTGGACTCTTACCATCGTTTGGCATTCTCCGACGGACGCCGCCGCCGGCCCAGCCATGTGCCCGTGCCGTCCAACGCCCCACACGACACGATGACTTCACCGCACGACGATGAGGTTGTGCATCGAGGAGGAACGTCCATGCAAGCCCGGAAGATCGGCGCGGCCGCCGCAACAGCGGTGGCGCTCCTGGCAGCCCGTGACCTCGTCCAGAAGCGGCACGCGCTGCTCCGGAACTTCCCGGTGATCGGGCACGCCCGGTACCTGCTGGAGACGATCGGGCCGGAGCTGCGGCAGTACATCGTGACCTCCAACGAGGAGGAGCGCCCGTTCAGCCGTGACCAGCGCACGTGGATCTACGCGTCGGCGAAGGAGGAGAACAACTACTTCGGGTTCGGAACCGAGGTCGACGTCGAGCACGTGCAGGGCCACGCCTACCTGAAGCAGCGGACGTTCGCCGGCCACCTGCCCGACGCGCACGACCCGCAGGCCTCGCTGCCCTCGGCCAAGGTGCTGGGCGGGCCGCGCGGGCGCGCCAAGGCGTTCCGGCCGGCGAGCGTGGTGAACATCTCGGCGATGAGCTTCGGGTCGCTCTCCGGGGCGGCCATCACGGCGCTCAACAAGGGGGCGGCGCTGGCGGGCACGATGCACAACACGGGTGAGGGCGGCCTCTCGCCGCACCACCGCAACGGCGGCGACCTCGTCCTTCAGCTCGGCACGGCGTACTTCGGCTGCCGCAACGAGGACGGCACGTTCAACCTCGACAAGCTCAAGGACGTGGTCGCCGGCGCTCCGGTCAAGGCGATAGAGATCAAGCTCTCCCAGGGCGCCAAGCCGGGGTTGGGCGGGATGCTGCCGGGTGCGAAGGTGACCCCGGAGATCGCCGGGATCCGCGGCATCCCCGTCGGCGAGGACTGTGCCTCCCCGTCGCGGCACACCGCGTTCAGCGACGTCGACTCGCTGCTCGACTTCGTCGAGCTGATCGCCACCGAGACCGGCCTGCCGGTCGGGGTCAAGAGCGCGGTGGGGGAGATGGGCTTCTGGCAGGAGCTGGCCGCGCTGATGGCGCGGGGTGACCGCGGGGTCGACTTCGTGACGGTCGACGGCGGCGAGGGCGGCACCGGGGCGGCGCCGCGGATCTTCGCCGACTCGGTGTCGCTGCCGTTCCGGATGGGCTTCTCCCGGGTCTACGGCACCTTCGCCGAGCTGGGGCTGACCGACGACCTGACCTTCATCGGCTCCGGCAAGCTCGGCCTGCCCGAGAACGCCGCGGTCGCCTTCGCCCTCGGGGTCGACATGATCAACGTGGCCCGTGAGGCGATGCTGTCGATCGGCTGCATCCAGGCGCAGAAGTGCCACACCGACAAGTGCCCCACCGGCATCGCGACCCAGAACCCGTGGCTGGCCCGCGGCATCGACCCGGCCTCGAAGGCCGACCGGGCTGCTGCGTACCTGCGCACCCTGCGCAGGGAGCTGATGAAGGTCTCGGCGGCCGTCGGCGTCGCCCACCCGGCACTCATCACGCCCGACGACATCGAGATCATGAACGGCGACTACGAGGCCCGTACCCTGGCCGGCGTCTACGGCTACAAGGACGGCTGGGGCGAGCTCGGCCCGCACCTCGCCGACGAGATCACGGCGCTCCTCACCGCCGGGCCGGCCCCCGTCCGGAAGCCGGCCGTCTGACGCGAAGGCCGGGGCGAAGGCCGCCCGTCCGGTGCGAAGGCCGGGGCGGCCTCGTCGTCCCGGCCCCGCGCCACGAAGGGGTCGGGACGGCGGAGCCCGGTGCCACGGGGGCCGCGCCGGTGGTGAGGAGTCAGCGGCCTTCCCGTACGCGGAACTTGCGCGGACCGTCCTTGCCGGAATGAGCCGCAATCCCGCAATTGGTCCAGACCTATTGACGGGCCCTGCCGCCCCTCCTACGATCCGGTCCGGCACAGCCCCACATGTCCCCCACCTCACCCAGAGCCGGGCGCCACGCCCACGCCGGTCATGTCCATGGCGCCCGGCGGGAAGGGAGCACAGCATGTTCCGTCGGAGATCGCGTACTCCGCGCCTGTCGGGCCATCACCGCCCTTGTCCGGATCCCGCCCGCCTCGAAGGCGGCCGGACCGGGAGCGAGCCGCCCCGGGTTCCCCGCCCGCACCGGGCGACCGTGGAGCGCGCGCCGCAGGTGAACCGGACCAGCCCCGCCAAGAACGGACCGACCGTCCTGAAGCGATCCCTCGCCGGGGTGAGCGCCACCGCCGTCATCGGTGCCGTCATCGGTGCCGGCATCGCCGTGGCCGGCTCCGTCACGGCCGGGGCCGCCACCACCAACCTGGTGGCCAACCCCGGGTTCGAGAACGGGCTCTCCGACTGGACCTGCTCCGGTGGCTCCGGCGCGGCGGTGAGCAGCCCGGTCCACTCCGGCGCCTCCGCGCTCAGGGCCACGCCGACCGGCCAGGACAACGCCCAGTGCGCCCAGACCATCAGCGTGCAGCCCGACTCCCAGTACACGCTGAGCGCCTACGTCCAGGGCAGCTACGTCTACCTGGGCGCCACCGGCTCGGGCATCACCAGTGCCCCGTCCACCTGGACGCCGAGCAGCCCGTCGTACGGCCGGCTCAGCGTCGGCTTCACCACCGGGCCGAGCACCACCTCGGTGACCGTCTACCTGCACGGCTGGTACGGGCAGCCCGCGTACTACGCGGACGACGTGTCGCTCACGGGCCCCGGCGGCAGCACCCCCACGCCCACCACCGCCCCGCCCACGACCACGCCGCCGACCACCGCCCCGCCCACGACCACGACGCCGACCACGACGCCGCCGGGGGACACCTGCCCCACGAAGCCCAAGCCGCCGGGCAAGGTCCTGCAGGGGTACTGGGAGAACTGGGACGGCGCCGCGAATGGCGTCCACCCCGGCCTGGGCTGGGTCCCCATCACGGACAGCCGGATCGCCGCGCACGGCTACAACGTCATCAACGCCGCCTTCCCGGTGATCCTCTCGGACGGCACCGTCCTGTGGCAGGACGGCATGGACGCCGGCGTCAAGGTCTCGACGCCCGCCGAGATGTGCCAGGCCAAGGCGGCCGGGGCGACGCTCCTGATGTCGATCGGCGGCGCCGCCGCGGGCATCGACCTGAGCTCCGGCACCGTCGCCGACAAGTTCGTGGCGACCGTCGTCCCGATCCTCAAGAAGTACAACTTCGACGGCATCGACATCGACATCGAGACCGGCCTGTCCGGGAGCGGCAACATCAACACGCTGTCCGCCTCCCAGGCCAACCTGATCCGCATCATCGACGGCGTCCTCGCCCGGATGCCGGCCGGCTTCGGCCTCACCATGGCCCCCGAGACCGCCTACGTCACCGGCGGAAGCGTCACCTACGGGTCGATCTGGGGCGCCTACCTGCCGATCATCAAGAAGTACGCCGACAACGGGCAGCTGTGGTGGCTGAACATGCAGTACTACAACGGCAGCATGTACGGCTGCTCCGGCGACTCCTACCAGGCCGGTACCGTGCAGGGCTTCACCGCGCAGACCACCTGCCTGAACAACGGCCTCACCATCCAGGGCACCACGATCAAGGTGCCCTACGACAAGCAGGTGCCCGGCCTGCCGGCCCAGCCCGGTGCGGGCGGCGGCTACATGGCGCCGAGCCTGGTCGGCCAGTCGTGGAACGCCTTCGGTGGTTCGCTGAAGGGGCTCATGACGTGGTCGGCCAACTGGGACGGCTCGAAGGGCTGGACCTTCGGCGACAACGTCAGGTCCCTCCAGGGCCGTTGATCCCCCGCTGAGGTCCGCTGAGGGCCGTTGACCTCCTGCTAGGTCCGCTGACGTCCGCTGACCCCGACCACCTGGACCGTCTGCACAGCCGCCGTCCGCGGCCCGGGCCGCCCGCGAACGGCGGCCCGGGCCGTGCCGGGATCAGCGCAGCCCGGCGAAGAGGTCGTTCTCGGGTACGGCCACGCCGGTGGGGTCCGCGACGCGCACGAAGGTCTCCACGCCCATGAGCTCGGTGAACCTCTCCTTGCCCATCTTCAGGAAGAAGATGTTCTCCCCCTGGCTGGCGTGCGCGGCCAGCGCATCGAACTTCTGGCCGCCGAACTCGGTGGTGTCCACCCAGGTCGTGATCTCCTCGTCGGGGAGTCCGATCTCGGGCATCGCGGCGGCCTCCGCCGGATCCGGCTCCTCCCAGTCCGCGCCGAACTCGCGCATGACCTCCCCGAACCGTTGCATCATCGAGCGCGGCGCCGTCGTCCAGTACACCTTCGGCGACATCCCGGTCATCGCCAGCGCCGCCATCGTGATGCGGTTCGCCTGGATGTGGTCGGGGTGGCCGTAGAACCCGTTCTCGTCGTAGGTCACGACCACGTCGGGCCGGTAGTGCCGCATGAGTTCGGCGAGACGGGCGGCGCCCTCCTCCACGGGGGTCCGCCAGAAGGACCCGGGGGCGTCGTTGGCCGGCCAGCCCATCATCCCGGAGTCGGCGTACTCCAACAGCTCCAGGTGGCCGACGTTCAGCACCTCGCAGCTCGCCTTGAGTTCCTGACGACGCATGGCGGCGACGGCCGCCGGATCGTGCCCGGGCTCGCCCGGCTTGACGCCCCCGGGTCCGTCACCGCAGGCGCCGTCGGTACAGGTGACGAGGACCGTGCGAACGCCCTCCGCGGCGTACCGCGCGAGGACACCCCCTGTTCCGGTGGCTTCGTCATCGGGGTGGGCGTGCACCGCCATCAGCGTCAAGGGCCGGTCAACCATGAATGCCATCCTCCGGTCTGGAAAAGTGCTCGGTCCGAGTCTGCGGCACATGGGCAGGTTGCCGCCCCGCAATATCGGATGACCGGGGAACCCGCGCCGCCTCGTCCGCGTGCCCCGGGGGCGCCGGCGGCGGCATTGCGGCGCCCGGAGGCGGTCAGTCGACGAGGCCGAGCCGCTGTCCGCCGCGGTCGTGCAGTCGCCGGAAGAAGGCGAGTACGCCGGCGGAGCCGCCGGCCCAGGTGGCGCTCGACCGGGCCAGTCCGGCGTCCGGGAACACCGGACGGGACGGGGTGCCGCCGCTGCGGCTCAGGATGAGCGCGGCGACGGTCTCGGCGGCGTTCCAGAACTCCTCGGATCCCGACGCCCGGGCGACGTCCACCATCAGGTCGCCCACGCCGGCCAGGCCGCAGCACTGGTTGACCAGGGGCATGCGCGGCGCCAGCGCGGCGCAGGTGCGCGCGGCCCGCTGGGCGAGGACGAGGTGCCCGGGTTCGCCGAGGCGGTCGGCGGCCCGGACGAGCACCGTCCCGATCCCGGCCAGGCCCCGGCACCACGAGCCGTAGCGTCGCGTCGCCCCCGGGCCGGCCGCCGCGGCGATGATGCCCGGCGTGACGGCGGCGAGGTCCGCGCAGGCCCGCCGGGCCCGGTGGAGGGCGGCCGGATCGCCGGTCGCGCCCGCGTACTCGACCAGGAAGTACGCGACACCCGCCTCGCCGTGCGCGAATCCCTCGCGCAGGGCGGCGCTGCCGATCCCGTCGGCGCCCGCCGGCGTCAGCCGGGCCCTGCCGGATGCGAGCATCCGGTCGCACGCGGCGGCGACGGCGAGGTGCCGGTCGGCGAGCCGGCTGTCACCGTCGGCGAAGGCGTGCCGGGCGAGGAGCAGGCGGCCGATGCCGATTCCGGCGACGCCCTCGATCAGGTCCGCCTCCGGTGGTCCGCCGTCCGGTCCGCGGGCGGGAAGGTCCGGGCCGTCCGGGTGGTCCGGATGGTCCGCGTGGCCTCCGGGTCCCGCCCCCGCCTCGGCGAGGAAGAGCCCGACGCCGGTACGGCCCGAGTAGAAGCCCGGCGACAGGTTCCTGGACTGGCCGGTCGTCCACTGCGCCAGGGCGTCCACGGTTTCCCGCACCCCGGGCCGGTGGAGGTGGTGCAGCAGCTCCAGGCCGAGCCCCGAGCTGCCGCCGTAGACGTCCACCGGCGTCGGGATGTTCGCGCGGGCGGCGAGTACGGGGTCCGCGATCCTGCGGGCCTCGTCGACGCAGAACGCGGCCGTGTGCTCGACGACCTCCTCGGCCAGGCCGTCGTCGAAGCGGAGCCGTCCGGGGCCCCGGGACGGTCGGGACACCCCGGACGCCGCCGCCGCGGGCACCCCGGACGCCGCGACGGGCGCGCCGGCCCGGAGCCGGTCGGCGCCGGCGGTCCGCACGGCCGGATCGAAGCTCATCAGCCCGGCGATCCCCGCCCGGATCCACCGGTGGTCGTCGCCGGGCAGCGCCCAGGCCAGGCAGTCGAGGGTGCGGTCCCGGTTGACGGCGTCGTCGGCGTCGACGATCACCGGCTCCATCCCGGTGGCGGCGAAGCAGAGCGTCGCGCCCAGGGCGTAGTAGTCGTCGGCGGGCTCGGCCGTGCCGCCGGTCCCGCGGCGGACCGGGCCGCTGTAGCCGGGGGTCGAGCCGTCCGGGCCGACGCCGTCCAGCGCACTGATCCCGAAGTCGATCACCCGGCACCGGCCCGTGGCGTCGAGCACGACGTTGCCGGGCTTGAGATCGCGGACGACCACGCCCCGGAGGTGGATGCCGTCCAGGACGCGGAGGAGCTGGGCGGCCAGGTCGGGCACCGTGCGCGACGGCCGGGCCGGATCGGGCCGGTACGGGCCGTTCTCCTGGACCTCCCGCCGCAGGTCCCGGCCGCCGCAGCTGGTCATCACCAGGTACTCGTCCGAGCGGTGCCGGAAGTAGTCGAGCGCGCGGGGCACGCCGGGGACGGCGTCGAGCGCGGCCAGGACCGTGCGCTCGTTGCGCAGCCGGTCGCGGGTGTCCGCACCGGACTCGTCCTCGGCCACGAAGGCCCGTGCCTGCTTGACGACCACCGGCTGCCCGGTGGCCAGGTCGACCGCGCGGTAGACGTTGCCCTGCGGCTTGCGCACGATGCCGCCGGTGACCCGGTAGCGTCCACCGCCGAACCCGGCGGAGGAGCGCGGCCCGGCGTCGTGCCCGGGCCGGTTCTCGAACGGATCCTCGGCCCACGGCGGGCAGCGGTACGAACCGTCGGCCAGGCCGTCGAACGCCCGGCCGTCCGGGCCCACCATGACCGACTCCAGCCGCCCGCTCCGGCCGGTCCGGTAGTCGCCCGTGAAGGGCCCGTAGCGGTAGTAGACGGGGGCGGCCGGATCGACCCGCCGGTCGCTGACGATCTGCGGACCCTCCCGGCCGCGCAGTACGGCGACGAGTTCGTCGGCGAGCCCGACGAGGACGCCGGGTGCCGGGTAGACCGTGATCGCCTTCCCGACGGCACCTGCGCTCGACACGCCGGAGTTGATCTCGCGCAGGGTCTCCGGGCTCCGGGCCCACTTCGCGTGGCAGACGTGACGCGACAGCACCGGCAGGACGAGGCCGGTCACGGCCTCCAGGTCGCCGGGCCGGGCCGAGACGTGCAGCTTCCAACCGTGGTCCATCGCCGGCATCCGCGGATCGTTCAGGTACGACCAGGTGTCATCGGACCATCCGCTTCGGCCGGCGATGGACTCGGTCACGTCAGAGGTCGCAGGCGAAGCGGGTGGTGGCGGTCACCCACGGGTCGGCGAGACACGCGGTGGCGTCGTGGTCGCTGCGGTCGTCGTCCTCGAACAGGATGAACTCGTCGTCGACCACCAGCGGTCCCGCGTCGCGGATCTCGTTGATCACGGCTGTGGGCATGTGACGCCTCCAGGTCTTGTCGT
The DNA here is from genome assembly GCF_002953255.1 of Streptomyces sp. CB01881. Taxonomy (GTDB): domain Bacteria; phylum Actinomycetota; class Actinomycetes; order Streptomycetales; family Streptomycetaceae; genus Kitasatospora. The sequence continues at coordinate 2,243,811 of NZ_CP026498.1, read as the reverse complement.
GCGCCCTGCGGCGGCGCGGGTTGCGGCCGCCGCGGACCTCCGGGCCCGATGGGGCCGGAGTCCTGATCCACGAAGGTAGGTAGGAATGATTGGTCTGACAAGGGGTCAGGACGCGTCAACTTCACGGAGTGAGCACATCCGTGGAGGAATGGTGTGCCCGTTTCCGTCGTCGACCGCCCGCTGCTGTCAGGGCCGGGCCGATGGCGGACGATGACGGAGGCCGGCGCGGACGTGGCCGCCGCCGCGAGCGGGCGCGCCCGGGGAGCCGCCCCGGGCGGGAGCGGGAGCAGCCCCGGCCGGTCGGCGGGCCGGACCCGGCAGGCCCCCGCGGCCTCCGGGGCGGCGGCCGGCGGCCGGGTGCGGGCGGTCACCGGTCCGGCTCCGGGGGTCGCTCCTCCAGGAGCCGGTGGAGGAGTCCGTCCAGGTCGAGGTGCCGGGGCTCCGCGCCGAAGGGCACGATCCGCTCGGTGGCGGTGAGGAAGGCCTTGACCGGGGCGGCCTCCGCCCGGAGGACGACCGTGCCGTTCTCGCCACCCAGTGCGATGAAGAGGGTCTGCGAGGTGGCGCCCGTGCCCGGGTGGACGGAGACGTCGCCCGTGCCGGCCCAGGCGTCCATGCCCGCCGCCAGCAGGTCGCGGGCGAACATCCAGGTGATCGGCTCGTCCAGGTCGGTGTGGTTGTCCAGGTACACCGCGTACGGCTCCGCGGGGTCGTAGCGCAGGCAGGCGGCGACCGAGACGGTGATGCCGGGGCAGACGACGGCCCGGAGTTCCAGCGGCACGGCGCAGGACCCGGCGGGCCTGCGCTGGGAGGGGATGCGCGGGGTCTCCGGGCAGGTCATGCGTCCTCCCCCGGGTGCAGGGCGACGGCGGTGCGGCCGAGGCGGAAGAGCTGCGGGGGTTCGGTCAGGTGGCGCCACTCCTGGTCGGGCCGGCCGGGCACCATCCGTCCGGCGTCGAGCCAGAGCAGGGCGAGCCGGGCGAAGATCGGGGATTCGCGCAGGACCGCATCGTGCAGAATCGTTTCGTCGAGGGCGCTGCCGCTTGCCCGGAAGTCTGAGCTCATAACAGGAATAACGAGCGGGGCCAGCTACGGCAACACCTCCTTCGGGCGTTGTGCGGCCGTGGCCCGGTCCGGCTGGGGTGGTCCGCCCGGTGGTTGTGGCCCGCGTGGTGGTGGTGGCCCGCGCGGTGGTGGAGTGCAGCGGTGGGCCCGCCCGCCGGCCCGTCGGCCGTGGCGGGCGGGCCCACCCGGGCTCAGCAGGGGCCGTCGTCGGACCAGACGCCCCACTGCCCGCCGGCGGACGGGTTCTCGTTCAGCGTCCACCACTTGGCGTGGTACTTGTGGCCGCCGTACGACACCTTGGCGCCGCCGGTGTACGTGGTGGCGGCGCTCCACGCCGGATCGGTGCAGGCCCCGGGCGAGGAGCTGGTGGGCGGCGGCGTGGTCGGGGGAGTGGTGGGCGGGGTGGCCCCGGCGAACCGCACGGTGAACTTGGTGAAGTCCCAGTCGTTCTGCGCCACGCTGGAGCACGACCCGGAGAGCCCCGGGTCGACCGTCCCCGGGCACTGCCGGTCCCGGTTGACCGACCAGTAGGTGTACCGGGCCAGCTTGTGCGCGAGCGCGAAGTCCAGCACGGCCTGGAAGTCCGCCTGCCGGAAGTACTCCGCGGCGTCGGTCCGGCCGTTCATCAGCGAAACGCCCTCGTGCGCATAGGCGTTGGCCTCGGTCCAGCCGAAGGTGGTCTGCAGGATCTGGTTGAACCTCACCAGGGCGTTGGTCTGTGCCGCCGCGCCGTTGAACCCGCCGTCGAACGGCATGATCGAGTAGTTGTCCGGCGTGAAGCCCTGCGACTTGGCCTCGTTGAGCATCTGCTGCCCGAACCACCCGGTGCCGGCGTTGGTCCCGGCCGTGGTGATCGAGACGTACAGCCCGGGGTTGTCCCGCTGGAGGATCCGGGCCGCCCCGATCTCGTTGCGGATCGCGGCCGTGTTCTCGTACTCCGGCTCCTCCAGGTCGAAGTCGATCGCCTTCAGCCCGTACTTGGTGACCACCTTCTGGTAGCCGGCCGCGGTCGCCTCCGGGGTTCCGCAGGTCTGGCCCAGCTTGGTGCCGCCGTAGCCGCCGACCGAGACCGAGACGTCGCCGCCCTTGGCCCGGATGGTCTGGATCACCGCCGGCATGGCGGTGTCCGTGTCGATCGAGGAGGTGCCGCCCCAGGCCGGCGAGCACCCGCCCTTGTCCAGGATGAAGGCCAGCTGGAACGCCTTCTGCCCGGTCGCGTCCATCACTGCCGCCGCGTCCGGCGGGCTGTTGTCCTCGGGCATCAGGTAGGGCGCCGAGGCGTACCAGTTGCTGCCGAGCCCGGTGGCGGCCGACGCCGCGTCGACCGCGGCCACCGCCGACCCGCTCCCGGCGAGCGCCGCGAGCCCGCCGGCCACCAGCCCGAGCACGCCGGCCGCGGCGACCACGGCCCGCCGGTGCCTGCGCCGGTGCTGCGCCCCGGGTTGCCGTCCGGTCTGTTGTGCCAACTGCTGTGGGGGAAGAGCACGTTCCATGGGAGACCTCTCAGGGAAACGGCAGGGGAGGCCCGCCCGCGCCAACAGTGGGGGAGGCGCGTCGGGCCCCGGGGAGGCCGACGGCGACGCCGCGTCGCCGAAGACCTCCACTGGTATAGACCTGTCCTGAGAGGGCGTCAACCCCGAAACGGTCAAGGCGACTTCGCGGGGAAGGGCGGTGCGCTCGGCCGCCCGGCGGGCGGGTGGCTCAGCTCCGTGCCGAGCGGACGGCCGCCAGCAGCCCGTTCACCGCGGGGGACCAGGGGCGGCCGCCCGGTCCGGTGAGCGTCAGGGACCGGTGGACGGCGGGGCGGATCGGGACGAGGACGCAGTCGGCCGGCAACATCGGCTGCGCCAGCGCCGGCATCACCGAGACCCCGACACCGGCGTGCACCATGCCGATCAGGGTGTTGAGGTCGCGGATCCGGTGCCGGGGCGCGAACCGGACGCCGGCCCGGCGGTAGGCCTCGCGGATGTGGCGCTCACAGCCGCCCTCGGAGAGCAGGAAGTCGTCGTCCTCCAGGTCGGCCACGTCGACGGCCGGCTCCCCGGCGAGCGGGTGGTCACGGCGCAGCAGCGCGTGCATCGAGTCCGCGCCGAGCGCCACCGACCCGGGCGGCACCGGGTCGGCGTCCACCAGTACGGCGGCGTCCACCGTGCCCGCCTCCAACCAGACGGCCAGCTCGTCGTCCTCGCCCTCGAAGACACTGACGGTGAGGCGGGGGTGCGCCGCCCGCCAGTCCCGCAGGAGCCCGGGCAGCAGGCCCTGGCAGACGGTGGTCGGCGCGGCCAGCCGGACGGTGCCGGTGAGGCCGCCCGAGTGCCGGGTGGCGATGGTGCGCACGGCCGCCGCGGAGGCGACCGCCGTGCGGGCGTGCGGGAGGATCTGCTCGCCCAGCGGGGTCGGGCGGGCCGGGGCGGTGCGGTGCAGGACGGGCGCGCCGAGGGTGCGCTCCAACGCGGCGACCGCGTGCGAGACGGCGGACTGGCTGATGCCGAGCTCCGACGCGGCCGCGCCGAACCCGCCCGCGTCGGCGACCGCGATCAGCGCCCTGAGCTGGGCGAGATTGACCTCCGAGGCCATGAGACTTCCTCATCCGTGCGGCATCACCACTTGTTGGACTCATGCTCCGGCCTCGGGCCACCCTCTGTCCACGGGCGCGAGGGCGCTCGGCACGCGGTTGCAGGGCACGAGGGCGTACGGGCGCGACGGCGTACGGCACGAGGGCGTACGGGCGCGAAGGCCCGTTCGTGCGGAGGTCCGCGTGGGCGAAGGCGGGAGAGGACGAGTGGTCGGGGTGCGGCGCTGGTGGCCGGGGTTCGTGGCACTGTCGGCGATCTGGGGCGCGAGCTTCGCGCTCATCAAGGTGGCCGTCGACGTGGGGGTGCCCCCGCTGTGGGTGGCGTGCTGGCGCTGCGTCCTCGGGGCGGCGGCGCTCTGGGCGATCCTCGCGCTGCGCCGCGAGCCCGCCCCGCGCGACCTCGCCACCTGGGGCCACTCGGCGGTGGCCGCACTGCTGCTCAACGCCGTGCCGTTCGCCCTCTTCTCCTACGGCGAGACCCGGGTCAGCTCGGTGCTGGCCGGGGTGGTGAACGCCACCACCCCGCTGTTCACGCTGGTCTTCGCGGTCCTCGTGGTGCCCGGGGAGCGGCGGCCGGGCCCGCGCCGCCTCGCCGGGCTCGGCCTGGGGTTCGCCGGGGTGCTGACCCTCCTCGGGGTGTGGCGCGGCCCAGGCCCGGGCGGGGTGACCGGCGGCCTCGCCTGCCTGGCCGCGACCTGCTGCTACGGCGCCGGCTTCGCCTACCTGCGCCGCCACCTCTCCGGCCGTCCGCACTCGGCCACCGGCCTCTCCGCCGTGCAGATCGCCTGCGCCGCCGCCGAGTCGGCCCTGGTTGCCCCGTTCGCCGCGGGCGCCCCGCGCTGGCCGGGCGCCGGTCCGGCCGCCGCCCTCCTGGCCCTCGGCGCGCTCGGCACCGGCGTCGCCTACATCCTCAACCTCACCCTGGTCCGCACCGCCGGCACGGTCGTGGCCGCCGCCGTCACCTACGTCACCCCGCTCTGGTCGACCGGCCTCGGCGCCCTCCTGCTCGCCGAACCCGTCGGCTGGAACGCCCTCCTGGGCGGCCTGGCCGTGATCGTCGCCGTCGCTCTGACCCGGCAGCCGGCCGCGCCTGACCCGGCAGCCGCGACGGCTGCGCCTGCCGTGCCTGCCGTGCCTGCCGTGATGGCCACGTCGCCCGGATCGCCCGCATCGACCGCCCCGACCGCTGCGCCGAAGGGCCGTCAGACGGTCGGTTAGGCTGGCCGGATGGGTGGGAAGCGGGCGGACGAGGGACAGCAACCCGTCGCTGTCCTGGCAGCCCTGCGCGCGAGGCCGCTGCGCTTCCTCCGGTCGTCCACCCCCTGGCGCTGCTGGGCGCACGTGCTCAGCGGAGCGGTGCTCGGCCTGTTGCTGCTCGTCGTCCTGGCCGTGCTGTTGGCGGCGGGCCTCGCGCTGTCCGTGGTCGGCGTCGGCCTGCTGGTCCTGCCGGCCGTCGCCGTCAGCGGCCTGCCGGTCGGGGCCCTGGAACGCCGCCGGCTGCGGCTGGTCGAGCCGGTGCCCGTGCCCGATCCGCACCGCCCGCTGCCCGGGGCCGGCCGCCGGGCCCGCCTCCGCACCCGGCTGCGCGAGCGGGCCACCTGGCGCGAGCTCGGCTACACCGCCTTGTTCGCGCTGCCGCTGGCCGCCGCGGACCTCGGCCTCACCGCCCTGCTGGTCTTCTCCGCGACGCTGGTCTGCGCCCCGGTCGTGGTCTGGGCGCTGGCCCCCGAGACGGTGATGCTGATCCCCGGACAGGCGATCCCGGGCCCGGTGGAGGCCCTGCCCGCAACCGCCGTCGGCCTGGCCGGGCTGCTGCTCTGCGCCTACGCGGGCACGTTGCTGACCGTCGGCCGGGTCCGGCTGGTCCGGTTCCTGCTCGGCCCCCGGGACGAGGACCCCGGCCGGCAGGTCCTCGAACTGACCCGCTCCCGGGCCCGCCTCGTCGACGCCTTCGAGGCCGAGCGCCGCCGCATCGAACGCGACCTGCACGACGGCGCCCAGCAGCAGCTCGTCGCGCTCAGCATGACCCTCGGCCTGGCCGCGTACGAGCTGGGCGGGAGCAGCGGGGGTGACGGCGGTGACGGCCGGGCGGCCGCGCTGGTCGAGCGGGCGCGCGACGAGGCCCGGCAGGCGCTGGAGCAGCTGCGCGGCCTGGTCCGGGGCATCCACCCGCAGGTGCTCACCGACCACGGGCTGGCCGCCGCCGTCACCGAGGTCGCGCTGCGCCACCCGATCCCGGTCGCGGTCGACATCGACCTGCCGGCGAGGCTGCCCGGTCCGGTCGAGACGACGGCGTACTTCACCGTCACCGAGGCGCTCACCAACGCCGCCAAGCACAGCGGGGCCGCCGCGATCACCGTCCACGGCCGGGTCGAGGGCGGCCGGTTGGTGGTCCAGGTGACGGACGACGGCCGCGGCGGGGCCGATCCGGCGGCCGGGGCCGGGCTGCAGGGGCTGGCCGACCGGGTGGCGATCCTGAGAGGAAGGCTGATGGTGACCAGTCCGATCGGCGGGCCGACCAGGCTGCGCGTGGAGGTGCCGTGCTCCGGATAGTCATCGCCGAGGACGCCGTGCTGCTCCGGGCCGGGCTGGTCGAACTGCTCACCCGCGGCGGGCACCGGGTGGTCGCCGCCGTCGGCGACGCGAGGGCGCTGGCCGCCGCGGTGGACGCGGACCGGCCGGACGTCGTCGTCACCGATGTCCGGATGCCGCCCGACTTCCACGACGAGGGCCTGCGCGCCGCCCTCGAACTGCGCGACCGGCACCCGGGGCTGCCCGTCCTGGTGCTCTCCCAGTACGTGGCCACCCCGTACGCGACCCGGCTGCTCGGCGCGGCCGGTGCGCAGCCGGCCGGGCTCGGCTACCTGCTCAAGGACCGGGTCGGCGAGGTCGCCGACTTCCTGGACGCGTTGCGGCGGGTGGCCGCCGGGCAGACCGTGATCGACCCGGACGTGGTCCGGGTGCTGCTCCGGCAGCAGTCGACGGAGCGGCCGTTGGCCCGGCTGACCCCGCGCGAGCGGGAGGTGCTCGGGCTGATGGCGGAGGGGCTGAACAACCAGGCCATCGGCGGGCGGCTGAGCATCACGGAGGCCTCGGTGGTCAAGCACTGCGGCAACATCTTCATGAAGCTGGACCTCGACCCGGCCGTGGGCAACCGGCGGGTGCTGGCCGTGCTGGCTCACCTGCGCGGCGAGTAGGTCGCGTCGGAGGACGCGCGGTCCGGTGCAGGACGTTCCGCGTCCCGCTGGTCCGCATCCCGGTGGGCCGCATCCGGCTGGTGCGCGTCCGCGCGTTCCGGGTCCAGCAGCCCGGCAAGCCGGCGTGCCGACGTCTCCCAGGACCACTCCTGCTGCACCCAGCGCCGTCCGGCCGCCCCCGTCCGGGCCCGCTCGGTGGCCGGTGCCCGCAGCAGACGCCCGACCGCCGCGGCGACCGCGGCGGGGCTGCGGCCGTCGACGACCGTGCCGGTGACCCCGTCGAGCACCGCGTCGGGTGCGCCGCCCGAGCGGCCCGCGACCACGGGCAGCCCGGCGGCCGCGGCCTCCAGGAAGACGATCCCGAGCCCCTCGGTCTCCAGCCCGGCCCGCCGGGTGCGGCAGGGCATGGCGAAGACGTCCGCCGCCGCGTAGTGGGCCGCCGTCGCGGCGTGCTCCAGGCCGCCGGCGAAGACCACCGACCCGGGTTCGGTGTGCCGCCGGGCCAGCGCGCGCAGCCGCCGCTCGTCCGGGCCGCGTCCGACCAGCACCAGGACGGTGCCGGGCGCGGCCCGCCGGATCAGCGGGAGTGCGCGGATCAGGACGTCCTGGCCCTTGCGCGGGACCAGCCGGGCGACGCAGAGGACCACCGGCCCGTCGGCGCGCGCACCGTCGCCGGCCGGGCGGAACAGGTCGGCGTCGACGCCGGGTACGAGCCGCTCCAGCCGGGCCCGCGGACCGAGCGCCGGGGCGATCCTGGTCCGGGTGTACTCGCCCAGGTAGGTGACCACGTCCACGTTGTCGCCGATCCGCCGCAACAGCCGGCGGGCGCCGGGGGTGCGCGCCCACCAGATCTCGTGGCCGTGCGTGGTGGCGACCGTCCGCCCGATCCCCGGGGCGTGACGCCGCAGGCCGGGTGCCATCGCGGCGAGCGGGGCGGCGGCACCGAACCAGACCCGGTCGCAGCCGTTCGCGCGGGCGATCTCCGCGGCCCGGCGGGTCACCCGCGGGGTGGGCAGCAGCATCCGGGACCGGTCGCGGACCACCGGGAAGGGGAGTCCGGCGTCGTACGCGGCCGCGCCGGGTTCTGCCGAGGTGTAGACGACGACCTCGCCGGCGGGCAGCCGGGTGGCCAGGGCGTGGACGAAGGTCTCTATGCCGCCCTGCCGGGGCGGGAAGTCATTGGTGACGACGAGTGTGGTGGCCATGGGGTCGGTGCAACCTCGGTTCGGCGATCGGTGGAGTGCGCGGAGTGGGTGGAGTGTGGGGAGGCCGGTGGGGCGCCGAGGGCCGGCGCGGTCCGGGGGACCGGCGCCGTACGGGGAGAGGGGCGGGGGCCGGCGGGTACCCGGGCCCAGACGACGAGCACGAGCGGCAGGGCCAGGTAGCCGAACCGTCCGGCGGGTGCCAGCAGGAAGGCCAGGCAGAGCCCGAGCGCCAGCCGGTCGGCTGCGCCCGCGGCGTCCCGTGGCGGATGCACCGCCAGTGAGCCGGCGACGGCCAGGCCGGCGAGCAGCAGCAGGCCGACGGCGGCGTACCAGCCGGCCGGGCCGAGGTCCGCGAGCAGTCGCCCCGGCAGCGGGCTGCCGGCCGGCGTCGGCAGCCCGCCGCGTCCGGTGGGGAAGGCGAACACCTGCCGCACCAGCGGACCGGGTGAGCGCATCGCCACCGGCAGCACCAGGGCGGCCGTGCCCGCCACCGCGACGGCCGTCCCGCGCAGCGCGGCCCGCCGGCCGGCCGTGGCGGCCAGCAGCGCGGCCGCGACCGCGACCGCCGGCCAGGCCGTCCACTTGAGCGAACAGGCCAGGGCGAGCGCGAGACCGGCCCCGCCCGGGCGGCCCCGGGCGGCGAGGGCGAGGGCCAGGCAGCAGAGACCGGTCATCGGCAGGTCCACCCCGCTGACGCAGAGCGGCAGCGCGACCAGCGGTGAGGCGGCCAGCAGGGCGATCCCGCGCCGGTACGGGCGGCCCGTGGCCCAGAGACAGCCGAGGAACACCGCGGCGCACCAGAGCCGGGCGTCGCCGAGCAGCCGGGCCGGCCACCCGTCCGCCCCGAGCAGGGCGCGCGGCAGACCCAGCAGCGCCATGGCCGGCAGGTAGGGGGTGTAGTCGGTGACGGTCAGCGGCTCGGCCAGGTACGGCGAGCCGTGTTCCAGGAGCAGAGCGGCCGACCGTTCGATCACGGTGACCTCGCTCTGTCCCCGCCCGGTGAGTGCCAGCCCGAGCAGCGGGACGACGACGGCGCCGGCCGCCGCGACCGCCACCGAGACCGGCCGGGCCCGCCGCCAGGGCACCACGAGCACGGCAACGGCCGCCGCCAGATAGCCGGTCGCCGCGACGGCGCCCCAACCGCGGTGCGGCGCGAGCCCGGAGAGGAACGGGAACGCGCCCGCCCAGCCGGCTGCCGCGAGCCAGCCGGCGAACCAGCCGGCTCGTCGGCGGAACAGGCCTGTGGGGTCGGTGAGTTGTCGGACGGAGGGCCGCCTGTCGGCCCGGTGGATCAGCACCCTTCCATTGCAGCGGCGCGGCCGGGCGGGGTCATGACGGCCAGGTCGAGACCCGGGGTCGGGTTTCCCCTACCATCAACCCCGTTCGTGCTGACGTTCGGTGGTGATCGAGTCACGTTCGGTGGCCGCGGCCCGATATCGTGGACTCCGTGGTGAGGTCCTGGGATGCGGCGGTGGAGCGGGCGCAGGAGCGGCTGGGGTCGGCGCCCCGGCTGCGGGCGGTGGAGGAGGGGGACGACCGGCGGTTCGCGCTCTGGGACCTCGCGTCCCGGGCCGAAGGGGAACTGGCGGAGCCGGTCGACCCCGAGGAGCTGGGCGCGGACGCCGAGCGGGTGCTGCGCGAACGGCTCGGCGAGAGCGGCCGGGAGTGGCCGGACGGCGAGCTGTACCGGCGCCGCTACTGGGTGCTGGACGAAACCGGCGGGCGGCCCGTCGGCACGGTGGCGGTCGACAACTGGACGAAGGGCCCGGGCCAGTTGGCCGTCTCCTCCGTCTACCTGCGCCGCTGCGCCCGTGGCCGCGGGCTGGCCGCCGCCACGCTGGACGAGGTCTACCGGGCCGCCATCGCCGAAGGCCTGCCCGGATACCGGCTGGAGGCCCACTGGACCTGGCAGCACGCCGTGCGCTACTACCTCCGCCGCGGTCTCTGGGCGGTCTCCTGGAAGCACGCCCTCGGCCTCGCCCGGATGCCCCAACTCCCGCCCTACCGGGTGGCGGAGGAGGACGACCGGCTGGTCCTGCTGGTCGCCGACGGGCCGCACGGCTGGGTGCCGCTGCTCGCCGCCGGCCGCGAGGGCCGCTGGCTCCGGCTGGACGAGACGGCCGCGTACCGGCAGAGCGACGGCTGGGTCCACGCCTTCGCCCGCTCGACCCTGGCCCTCCATCTCGCCCTGGCCGGCCGCCCTCTGGTCCGCGGCCCGCAGTGGTGGGCCGAGGCCTGGCGCTGGGCGGACACCGGCGAACCGGAGGGGCTGGCGTACCGGATCGAGCGCTTCGAGCAGCCCGCCCGTACCGGCGGCTCCCGCGCAGGCGGCCCCCGCGACACGGGCCTCCGCGGCGCCGGCTCCCCCTGCGCCGGCTCCCCCGCGTCCGGCGCCCCGGGGGTGCGGCTGGGAGACTCGGGGGATGGCTGAGATCGAGATCGACGGCGTGCCGGCCGATGCCGGGCAGGTCGCGGCCCTGGGGCTGCTGAACTACGGGCACTTCACCACCCTGCGCGCCGAGGCCGGGCGGGTGCGCGGCCTGACGCTGCACCTGGACCGCCTGGTGCGGGACGGCCGGACGCTGTTCGGTGCCGCGCTGGACCGCGAGGTGCTGCGGCGACGGATCCGCAGCGTACTGCCGGCGGACGGGTCGGCGGTGATCGTCCGGGTCACGGTGTTCGACCCGGCGCTGGGCCTGGAGCGCCCGGGGGCCGACGCCGCACCCCGCCTGCTGGTGACCACGCGCCCGGCCCCGGCGGCGGCTCCCGCGCCCCTGAGGGTCCGCACCGTCGAATACCGGCGCGAGCTGCCGGAGGTGAAGCACGTCGGGCTGTTCGGCCTGGTCCGGCAGCGCCGGTTGGCCCAACTCGACGGCTACGACGACGCGTTGCTGGTCGGCCCGGACGGTCTGGTCACCGAGGGCGCGACCTGGAACGTCGGCTTCCACGACGGGCGGCAGCTGGTCTGGCCGGAGGGCGAGGCGCTGCCCGGCGTCACCGCCGCCCTGCTCGGCCGCGCCCACCCGGGCCGGCAGTGGCGCGGGCCCGTCGCCGCCGGGGACCTGGGCCGCTTCGAGGCCGCGTTCGCGCTCAACGCGGGCGTCGGCGTCCGCCCGATCGCGGCGGTCGACGGCACCGCCTTTGACCCGGCCCACCCCGTCCTCTCCGCCCTGCGCACCGCGTACGAGCGGATCGAGGGCGAGGAGGTCTGACCCCGAAGCGGCCTGGTCCCGAGGGGCCCGGCCCCGAAGCGGCCCGACCCGTGCGGAGGCCTGACCGCGGATGCCCGACCCGCGGATGCCCGGCCCCGCGGTGGTCTGGCCCGAAAGGGCGGCGCAGGGGTGGGGAAAACCCCACCCCGCGTCCGCCAGTGGCCTCCATGGTGGCTCCCGGAAGGCCTTCCTAGGCTGGAACACGTCGATGACCAGCGACGATTCCCGAAGGAAGGCCCACCATGGCACCCCGCCGCGACCGCCGCCCGACCGAGCACGCCGGGCAGACCGAGCAGTACGGGCGCCTCGCCCACGCCGCGATCGAACTGCGGGCGGTCCGACGCAGTTACGGGCGCGGCGCCGAGACGGTGCACGCCCTGCGCGGCGTCGACCTGGCGCTGGAGCGCGGCACCTTCACCGCGGTCATGGGGCCGTCCGGCTCCGGCAAGAGCACCTTCCTGCAGTGCGCGGCGGGCCTGGACCGCCCGGACGGCGGCGAGGTGTACCTGGGCGGCGAGGAGATCACCCGGCTGAGCGAGAACCGGCTCACCAAGCTGCGCCGCAGCCGGATCGGCTTCGTCTTCCAGTCCTTCAACCTGCTGCCCTCGCTGACGGTGCTGCAGAACGTGCTGCTGCCGCAGCGACTGGCCGGCGAGCGCCAGGATCGGGGCAGGGCGCGGGAGTTGCTGGCCCAGGTCGGCCTCGGCGAGCACGCCGGGCGGCGGCCCGGGCAGCTCTCCGGCGGTCAGCAGCAGCGCGTCGCGATCGCCCGTGCGCTGATCACCGGCCCGGACGTGGTCTTCGCCGACGAGCCGACCGGCGCGCTGGACACCCGGACCGCGCACGAGGTGCTCGGCCTGCTGCGGAATGCCGTCGACACCATGGGCGCGACCGTCGTCATGGTGACCCACGACCCGGTCGCCGCCTCCTTCACCGACCGCGTGCTCTTCCTGGCCGACGGCGCGCTCGCGGGCGAGCTGCACCACCCGGACCCGCAGGCCGTCGCGGACCGGATGGTCAGGCTGACGGCGCGCCCGGTGGGGGCGGCCGCATGAGCAACGGACTGGCACGCGCCTCGGTGCGCTTCCGGCCCGCGTCGTTCGCGGGCACCTTCATCGCCCTGCTGTTCGGCGCGGCCGTCATCACGGCCTGCGGCACCCTGCTGCAGACCGGGCTCACCGCGAGCGTGGCGCCGGTGCGCTACGCGCAGACCCCGGTGGTGGTCGCGGCCGACCCGAACGTCTCGGTCACCCGCAAGGTCGCCGACGGGACCGAGACCGTGAAGCAGGCCGTGCCCGAGCGGGCCCGGGTGGACGCGGCGCTGGCCGGGCGGATCGCCGCCCTGCCGGGCGTCGCGTCGGCCCGCCCGGACACCGCCTTCCCCATCCCCGCGGGCGCCACCGGCGGCCTGCCCGGCCTGACCGGCCGCGGCTTCGCCTCGCTCGGCATCGCCGGCCCGGGCGAGCGGCCGGCCGAGGGCCGCGCCCCCGGCACCGGCGAGGTCGTCCTCGACACCGACACCGCCCGCGCCGCCCACCTCGCCCCCGGCGCCACCGTGACGCTCGCCGCGCCCGGCGGCACCGGCACGTACCGGGTCTCCGGCCTCGCGGCGGCGCCGGGCGGCGGCCCGCAGGCCTGGTTCGCCGACGCCGTCGCCGACCGGCTCTCCGGCCACCCGGGCACGGTGGACGCGATCGCCGTCCAGCCCCGCGACGGCGTGGACCGCAGGACGCTCGCCGACCAGGTCCGCCAGGCCGTCGGCGGCGGTGCGACGGTGTTCACCGGCGACGCCCGCGGCGCCGTCGAACAGCCCGCGCTCACCGGGAGCCGCACCATGCTGACCGCGCTCGGCGGCTCCTTCGGCGGCATCGCCACCATGACCGCCGTCTTCGCCGTGATGAGCACCGTCGCCCTGGCCACCGGTCAGCGCGCCCGCGAGTTCGCCCTGCTCCGCGCGATCGGCGCCACCCCGCGCCAGATCCGCCGCACCATCGCCACCGAGGCGGTGCTGGTCGCGCCCGTCGCCGGCGCGCTCGGCATCCTGCCCGGACTGGCCCTGGCCCGCTGGTGGTTCGGCGAGATGGCCTCCCGCGGCGCCGTCCCCGGGGGCGTCGCGCTCTCCGTCGGCCCGCTGCCGATGCTCGCCTCCGTCGCCACCTGCACGCTCGCCGCGCTGGCCGCCGGTTTCCTCGCCGCCCGCGGGCCGGCCCGGCTGCGCCCGGGGCAGGCGCTCGGGGCGGCGGCCGTCGAGCCCGTCCGGCCCGGCAAGGTGCGGACCGTCTTCGGGCTGGTCCTCACCGCCGGGGGCGTCGCGCTGGCCGCCGTCGCCGCCGGCCTGGACGGGATGAACGCCGCCAACACCGCGCTCGGCGTGGTGATGTGCTTCCTGATGGCCGTCGCGCTGCTCGGCCCCTGGGTGGCCCGGGCCGCCGCCGGGGTGCTCGGCGCCCCGCTGCGGGCGGCCGCCGGCGCGCCCGGCTCGCTGGCCGCCGACAACACCCGGGCCAACGCCCGCCGGCTGGCCTCCGCGATCACGCCGATCGTCATGGTCACCGCCTTCTGCGGCACCCTGCTCTTCCTGCAGAGCACCGTCCGCCACGTCACCGGCGAGCAGGTGCGCACCGGAATCACCGCCGACCACGTGGTCGGCCCGGCCGGTCCGGGCCTGCCCGCCGCCACCGCCGGGCAGGCGGCCGGGGTGCCCGGTGTGGAGGCGGCCGTCGGCGTGCTGCGCACCGGCGCCGTCTACCGCGCCGGCGACGTGCTGGCCACCGCCACCGCCCTCGGCGTCAACGGCGACCCGGCGAAGCTGCCCCGGGTCCTCGACCTCGGAGTGCGGAGCGGCTCGCTCGCCGACCTCGGCCGTTCGGCCGACACCGTCGCCCTGGACGCCGCGCTCGCCGACACCCTCGGCGTCAAGGTCGGCGACCGGGCCCCGCTCTGGCTCGGCGACGGCACCCCGGCCCGGCCGACGGTGGTCGCCACCTACGAACGCGGCCTCGGCTTCGGCCAGGTGCTGCTGCCGCGGGCGGCCGTCGCGGCGCACGTCACCGCCGGGTACGACAGCCAGGTGCTGGTCGCGGACGCGCCCGGCGCAGACCGGGCCGCCGTCGCCGCCGGGCTGGCGGCGACGGCCGGGCCCGCCGGGGCCGGCGGCGTCACCGTCACCGACCGGGCCGGGTACGCCGCGCAGGTCGACCGGGCCCAGGAGATCAACGCCTGGGCGAACACCGTGATGGCCGGCGTGCTGGGCGGCTTCGCGGCCGTCACCGCCGCCAACACCCTGGCGATGACGGTGCTGGACCGGCGCCGCGAGGTGGCGCTGCTGCGCCTGGCCGGGACGACCCGGCGGCAGGTGCGCGGCATGATGCGCTGGGAGGCGCTGCTGGTCGCCGCGACCGGCCTGGCGGTCGGCGGGGTGATCGCCTGGATCACGCTGGTCCCGGTCACCCGGGGCATCACCGGTGCCGCCCCGCACGTCCCGGCCGGCACCGCCCTGCCGCTGGCCGCGGGTGCCGTGCTGCTCTGCCTCGGCGCGACCGGTCTGCCGGCCCGCGCACTGCTCCGGGCCCGCCCGGTGGCGGCGGGCGGCGGCAGGCAGTAGCGGGCGCCCGGGGCGGCGGCGGGCCGCTGCGGGCTCACGGACCAACGGGCGGTGCGCGACCACGGCGTACCGCCCGTTCGGGTGAGAAACGGGCCCCGGAACGGCGCAGTGGGGTGGCCGTGGGCATCAACACCGTTCAGATGCGTTGATCGTGATGTCGGATCAGCTACGCTCGCCGCCGCGCCGTCCGGGGCCGAGCCGCCTCCGGGGGCGTTTCCCGTTCCCTCCGCCTGTTCCCTCCGTCCGTCCCTCCTACAGCCCGTTCCTTCAGCCCGTTTCGCCGGGCCGTTCCGTCCGCCCCTTCCGCGTGCCGTTCCGCAGGCCCGTCTCCGGTGCCCCGCCCCCGCCGCCCCGGCCGAGCAGAGAGAAGCCCTCCATGAGCAGTCCTCCCGTGGCCCCCGCCCCCCGTTGGCCGCTGATCCTGCTGCGGGCGACCGCCACCGCGCCGGCCGTCCTGGCCCTCCTGCAGACCGTGCTGGCCGCCGGCTTCCTCAACGGCCACTACGAGGCACTGGCGATGCACGCGGCGGGCGCGACGGCGCTGGCCGCCGTCGCGGTCTGTCAGCTGGTGGCGGGAGTGCTGGTCCGGTGGCCCGGCCGCGGCCCGCGCTGGCCGCTCGGCGTCTCGGCGCTTCTGACGGCCGCGGTGATGCTGCAGATCGGCCTCGGCTACAACCGCGCGCTGGGCCTGCACGTGGTGCTCGGCGTGCTGCTGGTCAGCGGCACCCTGTTCGCCCTGGTCGGCGCCTGGCGGCAGCCGCTGCCGGCCCGCTCGCCCGCCCCCGCCGGAGCGGGCGGCCCCGAGGGCCCCGAAGACGCCGGCCTGCTACCCCGGCCGGGAGGGCACGTGGGGGTGGCCCCGTGAACCGCCGACGGTTCCTCGGCATCGGCGCGGCCGCGGTCGGCGCGGGCGCGCTGGGGGCGTTCGCCGTCCCGGCCGCCGCCCGTCTGCTGACCGAGGGGCAGCCGGGCCTTCTGCTGAGCAGCGCGGTGGAGCTGCCGGAGGCGTTCCAGGTGCCGCTGCCGCTGCCGCCGGTCCTGCGGCCGGTGCGCAGCGACGGCAGCACCGACTACTACGAGATCACCCAGCAGGTCGCCCGGCTGGAGATCCTGCCCGGCCTGCGTACCGAGGCGTGGACGTACGGCGGCAGCTACCCCGGCCCGACGCTGGCCGTCCGGGCCGGCCGGGAGACGGTGGTGCGCCACCGCAACGAGCTGCCCGTCCCGTCGGTGGTCCACCTGCACGGCGGGCACACCCCGGCGGACAGCGACGGCTACCCGATCGACCTGATCCTGCCGGCGGCGTCGGGCCGCTCGGGCGACGCGAAGGGGCACGCCGCCATGGCGGGGATGGCGGGCATGGCGGGGATGGAGCACGGCGCCGGCCTCACCCTGGCCCGGACCACCAACAGCGACCGCACCTACACCTATCCCGGCAGGCAGCGCGCGGCCACGCTCTGGTACCACGACCACCGGATGGGCTTCACCGGCCCCGGCATCTGGCGGGGCCTCTCCGGGTTCCACCTCGTCCACGACGACGAGGAGGACGCCCTGCCACTGCCGCGCGGCGACCGCGACCTCCCGCTGATGCTCGCCGACCGTGCCTTCGCCGAGGACGGCTCCCTCCGCTATCCGGCGATCGACCCGGCGCTCACCGTCCCGGGCGTCACCGACGAGTACATGAACGGCGTGCTCGGCGACGTCCTCCTGGTCAACGGCGCGCCCTGGCCCCGGCTGGACGTGGACCGCGCGCGCTACCGGCTGCGCCTGCTGAACGCCTCCAACGCCCGCCTCTACCGCCTGGAGCTCGACCCGCAGCCCGCCGGCGGCGACGCGCTGGTCCAGATCGGCGGCGACGGCGGCCTGCTGGAGGCCCCGGTCGCGCACGACGCCGTCGAGATCGCCCCGGCCGAGCGCTTCGACCTCGTCGTCGACTTCTCCCGCTACCCGCCCGGGACGTCCGTCCGCCTGATGAACCGGTTCGGCAGCGAGCGGACCGCCGAGGTGATGCGGTTCGACGTGTCCTCCCGTCCGGTCCAGGACGACTCTGCCGTGCCCGAACGGCTCGCCGCCTTCGAACGGCTCGACCCCGCCGCCGCCGCGACCACCCGCACCTTCGGGTTCCGTCGCAGCCGCAACGACGGCTGGACCATCAACGGCAGGCCCTACGTGCCCGGTCGCGCCCTCGCCAGTCCCGCCCTCGGCACCACCGAGATCTGGCGGTTCTTCACCGACCTCCACCACCCCGTCCACCTCCACCTGGACCACTTCCAGGTGCTGTCCCGCAACCGCCGGCAGCCGGGCCCGTACGACGCCGGCTGGAAGGACACCGTCGACCTGCGGCCGACGGAGGCGGTGGAGGTGCTGGTCCGCTTCACGGACTATCCGGGGGCGTACATGCTGCACTGCCACAACCTGGAGCACGAGGACATGGCGATGATGGCGGACTTCGTCGTCGAGTGAGGCCCCGCGGTCCCCGGGCTTCACCTGTTCGGCCGAGCGCGGGTGGGCGTGCCGCAGGCCTGCCCGCGCCTCGACGTGCCGGGCCCCGGCGGGTGACCTAGCGTCGCAGGGAGATGCCCGCCCACCGGCCGGGGAAGCCGCACCCGGGCCCGCGACGCCGGCCGGGCGGCCGCGTGGCCGCGTACGAGACCGAGGAGCCGTGCATGACCACTCCCGCCGAACGCCGCCGCCGCGGCCGGGCCGCCCGCGCCCGGGTCTCGCGCGCCGCCCACGGCCTCTGGATCCCCGCCGCCGACCGCCCCGACCCGGTCGCCGTGCTGGAGCGGCAGGGCGTCGGCCGGGTCGCCGAGCTGCTGCCGATCCGCTACGGCAGGATGGCCGAGTCCGCCTTCGCCTTCCTGCGCGGCGCGGCCGCCGTCATGGCCGCCGACCTCGCGGCCGGCCCCGACACCGGTATCACCGTCCAACTCTGCGGTGACGCACACCTGTTGAACTTCGGGGTGTACGCATCACCGGAACGCGCACTGCTCTTCGACCTCAACGACTTCGACGAGACCTACCCCGGCCCGTTCGAGTGGGACGTCAAACGGCTGGCCGCCAGTGTGGCCGTGGCCGGCCGCGGCAACGGCCACGACGCGGACCAGGTCCGCCGGGCCGCGCTCACCGCCGCCCAGGGGTACGCCACGGCCATGCGCAAACTGGCCGCGCTGGGCGAGCTCGACGTCTGGTACGCCCGGATCGACACCGACGACATCCTCCCGCTGGTGCGCAAGGCCAAGAGCCGCAAGCTGGTCGAGGCCAACCTCGCGAAGGCCCGCCGCCGGACCAGCATGCACGCCTTCGGCAAGCTCACCGAGATGGGGGAGGACGGCCGCCGCCGGATCATCACCGAGCCGCCGCTGATCGAGCCGCTGCCCGGGAACGAGCTCCGCCGGGTAGGCAAGATCTTCAGCGACTACCGGGCCAGCCTGGCCGAGGACCGCCGCGTCCTGCTCGACCGCTTCCACTTCGTCGACGCGGCCCGCAAGGTGGTCGGCGTCGGCAGCGTCGGCACCCGCTGCTTCATCGTCCTGCTGGAGGGCCGCGACGAGCAGGACCCGCTCTTCCTCCAGCTCAAGGAGGCCGACCGCTCCGTCCTGGAGGAGCACCTGCCCGCCGGCCGCCCGCCCGCCGAGGCGCCGGTCTTCCACGGCGGCCGCCGCGTCGTGACCGGCCAGCACCTGATGCAGGCGGCCAGTGACATCTTCCTCGGCTGGACCACCGGCCCGGCCGGCGTCCACTTCTACGGCCGCCAGCTGCGCGACATGAAGGGTTCGGCCGACGTCTCCGGCATGACGGCGTCGGGCCTGCGCGCCTACGCCGACCTCTGCGGCCGCGCCCTGGCCCGCGCCCATGCCCGTTCCGGCGACCGCCTCGCCGTCGCCGGCTACCTCGGCAGCGCCGACACCTTCGCGGAGGCGATCGCCGACTTCGCCGTCCACTACGCCGACCAGACGGAGACCGACCACGCCGCGCTGCTGGCCGCCATCGAGGACGGCACGGTGGAGGCGAAGCCCGGGATCTGACGGGGTGTCACACCGGTTCGGGCAGTGGCGTCACGTCAGTTCCGGCAGCAGCGCGGCGAACCGCCGGAGCTGCTCGCGCTGGGACGGCAGGTCGAGCGCGCCGAGCCGGGCGACGATGTGGCGCGCGCCCGCGTCGCGGTAGCGGGCGAGCCCGGCGAGGACGTCCTCCGGGGCGCCGGTGACCACCGCCTGGATCTTCTCCAACTCGGCCAGTGGCATTCCGTAGTTGGCGTGCGCGTAGGCGTCCATCGCCTCGCGGCCGTCCGCCACGTTCTCGTCGATGCGGACCGAGATGAAGAGCGCCGGGGTGATGTCCGCCGCCCGGCGCCCGGCGTCGGCCGCGGCCCGGTGGACCTCCGCCAGTCCGGAGCGGTAGTCGGCAGGGTCCGGCGGGTACGGCAGCCAGCCGTCGTAGAGCCGCCCGGTGCGGGCGAGCGCGGCCGGGGTCGCGCCGCCGAGCCAGACCGGCGGGCCGCCCGGGCGGAAGGGGGCCGTCGCGGCCGGGATCGCGGCGAGGTCGTGGAACTCGCCGTGGAAGGAGGTCTCCCCGTTCCACAGCGCCCGCCAGAGCGCCACCGTCTCGTCCAGCCGCGCGAACCGGCGCGCCCACGGCACCTCCGACAGCTCGTACAGCGGCCGTCCGAACCGTCCCGGGAAGCCCGCCCCGACCGCGACGGCCAGCCGGCCGCCGGAGAGCAGATCGATCGAGGCCAGTGCCTGTGCGGCCTGGACCGGCCGGCGCAGGAACGGCAGGAGGGCGCCGGTGCCGAGGGTCACCCGCTCGGTGACCGGGGCGAGCGCGGCCAGCATGGTGAGGGTCTCGATACGCGGGCTGAGCAGCGAGTCGTTGGCGAAGAGCGAGGAGTAGCCCGACTCCTCGGCCTCCCGGGCGAAGGCGATCAGCTCGCGCGGGTCGCCGGTGGTGCCCCACTGGGCCTTGCCGGTCGGGAGAAGTACACCGATGTCCATGCCGGAGATCGTCGCCGGTGGCGGATGTCGTCACAATTCCCTTGGGGGAATGGCCGGTACTCCGCCGCACCGGCTACAACTGGCACGTGGACTTTCCCCAGACGCTCCGCGAGCGCCGTACCCGCAGCCGCATCAGCCAACTCGACCTCGCCACCCGCGCGGGCACCACCCAGCGGCACCTCAGCTTCATCGAGTCCGGCCGCTCGGTGCCGGGCCGGGGCATGGTCGTCCGCCTCGCCGAGTCGCTCGACCTTCCGCTGCGCGAGCGCAACGAGCTGCTGCTGTCGGCCGGTTACGCCCCCGCGTACCGCGAGAGCCCGCTCGACAGCCCCGACCTCGCCCCCGTCCGCACCGCCATCGACCACATCCTCGCCGGCCACCTGCCCTACCCCGCCCTGGTGGTGGACCGGCAGGGCGACGTGGTCGCCGCCAACGCGGCCCTCGACCTGATCACCGAGGGCGCCGCCCCCGAACTGGTCGGCCCCGGAACCAACGCCTACCGTCTCGCCCTCCACCCCGACGGCCTGGCCCCGCGCATCCTCAACTTCGCCGCCTGGGCCCGCCACATCGTGGAGCGGACGGCCCACCTCGGCGAGCTGCACGCTGAACTCGCCTCGTACGTGCCCGAGTTCGGTTCCGTCGGGGTGGACCATCTCGGCTTCGCCGTGCCGCTCCACCTGCGCACCTCGCGGGGCGACCTGCACCTGATGACGACGGTCACCACCTTCGCGACCGCCGTCGACATCACGCTCGCCGAGCTGAAGCTGGAGGCCTTCCTCCCGGCGGACGAGGCGACGGCGGCGGCGCTGCGGGCGGAGGGGAGCCCGGTGGCCGGTCCGGCGGCTGGTTCGGTGGCCGGTCCGGCGGCCGACGGGGCTCAGGCGCCGGGGAACATGTAGTCGGCCGTGATCCGGTCCTCCTCGTCCAGCACCAGCACCTCCAGCCCGCCGCCGAGCGCCTCGCCGCCGGCGGCGGGCGCCATCTCCCAGCTGAACGTGAGCATGTTGCGCAGTCGGGTCGCGTTGCCGCGGGCCCGGAAGGTGAACTCCCCGGCGGCGACGAACTCCTGGTAGCTGCGGGCGACCCGGGTCTCGATGGCGTCGTACCCGGAAGCCTCCAGCACGGTGTCGTCGAACCCCAACTCGGCGGCCCGGTCGCGGATTTCCACCGGAGGCTGGAGCAGGTGGACGCCACCCTCCGCCCAGGTCAGCTCGATCGCCTTGCGGCGCAGCGTCGGGTCCGGCTCGATCCAGAGGGCGATGTAGCGGTCGGCGATGTCCTGCGCAGTGGGGGTGGTGGCGGTGGTGGTCATGGTGTGCTCCTCGCGCTGTGTCGGCGGTGTGCCCGGACAGCATTCATCCTGCGATGGGCAGGTGATGGGAACAATTCCCGGCGGGGAATGACCCGGTCGACCGGCGGGGGTGGTGGCCCGCCGGTCGGCGGAATGGTGTGCCGGGGGCACCCGCCGAAGGTCTGGGGGCGTTCCGGTGGTGTCGGTCAACTTGGCCGCCATGGAAGCGAATTGACGGTTCCTTGACCATTCGTTCACCGTTTGCATGTCTTCGACAAGCTTGTTTCCCGTCAGTAACATAGCGCGGGAGCGGCCGTTCGGGCCGCCACTGAAGCCACTGGTCCCGGGCGCCCGTGTGCGCGTCCGCCACTTCGAAAGAGCTTCGTTGAAGAGTCCCCTCGGCACGGCGGTCCGCCCTGCCCTCGTATCGCTGTTGCTGCTCGGCGTCGCTGCGTGCGGCCCGACCTCGGGCACGCAGCAGGCCGCCCCGGTCGACATGGAGGCCGTCGGCAACGCCGCCCCGGCGACCACGTCCGCCCCGGCGACCCCCGCCAACCCGGCCGGCCACGCTAAGACGGCCGGACCGGCCGCACGGCCGTCCGGCTCGCCCCGGGCCGGTGCCGGCAGCCAGGCCGCGACGCCTTCGGCCGGCCGTCCGGCGGAAGCCGCCACCCTGCCGGTCGCGGCCGCCCAGCCGGGCGCGCAGCAGGCCGCCATCGGTGCGCCCGGCAAGGACGGCGCGGCCGTCGCCCCGGAGGCCGGAAACCTCAAGGTCACCGCGTACGACCCGGCCGCGGGCACGGCGGTCCTCTCGGCTGCCGCGCCGACCGGCCCGTCCGCCGGCGCGTCCGCCACGCCCACCGCCGCGGCCACCCCCGCCGAGGCCGTCAAACCCGGCCAGCTCCTCGCCAGCCCGCCCACCGAGGCCGCGCCGCAGGGCGCACTGGTCGCCGTGACGGCCGTGAAGTCGGCCGGCGGCGGAGCCGTCACCGTGGCCACGCGGCCCGCGACCCTCTCCGAACTGCTCGGCAGCAGCGAGGCCGACGGCAAGGTGCCCGTCGACCCGAACGCGATCAAGGTGACGCCGCTGGTCAAGGACCTCAAGGCGACCGTCGCCCGGGAGAACGGCACCACCAAGGCCGACGCCTCCGGCACCCTGGAGGTCGACGTCAACGCGCCGATCCCGCTGCCCGACGGCCTGAGCGCGGCCGCCTCGGCCTCGCTCCAGCTGCACCCCGCCCTGCACTTCGCCTACCACGGCGCGGGCGTCGGCAGCCCGCGCACCGCGTCCATCGGCTTCGACCTGGGCGCCCACGCGCAGTGGAAGGTCAGCGGCGATCTCGCCCGCAGCACCGGCTCCGCACCGATCCGCCTGCCGTTCGCCAAGCTCCAGGCCAGCCCGGTCGTCACGGTGGCAGGCCTGCCGGTCGTGGTCAACCTCGGGCTGACCTGCTACCTGGAGATC
Organism: Streptomyces sp. CB01881; assembly: GCF_002953255.1. Classification (GTDB taxonomy): domain Bacteria; phylum Actinomycetota; class Actinomycetes; order Streptomycetales; family Streptomycetaceae; genus Kitasatospora. The sequence continues at coordinate 2,221,200 of NZ_CP026498.1, read as the reverse complement.
GGCGCCGACGGCAAGGTCCACGTCGAGGCCGAGCAGGAGATCACCGGTACCTGGGCCGTCCACGCCGACTACACCGGCGGCCGTGGCTGGACCTCCGGCACCGACGCGGCCGACACCAAGGTCTCCCCGGTCCACGTCCGGGTCTCCGGCAAGGCCGCCGTCCGGGCCGCACTCGCCGCCGAGGTCAGCGTCGGCCTCTACGACACCGTCGGCGTCGAGGCGACGGTCGCCCCCTACCTGCGGGCGCAGGCCGACGGCTCGCTGGCCGTCGACGTCCCGGGTGGTTCGCCGCAGCTCCAGGGCAGTTGGGCACTGCTGGGCGGCGTCGACCTGAACGGTGCGCTCACCGCCCACCTGAAGGTCTTCGGCACCCCGGTGATCGAGGGCAAGCTCCCGCTCCCGCCCTTCCACCGTGAGTGGCCGCTGCTGAGCGGCGCCCTGCCCTCGGCTTCGCCGAAGAGCTGAGCCGTCCCTGAACAGCGAACCCCGGGCCGATCCCTTCGGCCCGGGGTTCGCTGCTGCTGCGGTGTCAGTCGAGAGTGTCAGTCGACGATGTCAGCTGTCGGTGTCAGCTGACGGTGGAGGGCGCGCTGGGACGGGCCGCCAGGCCCGCCGCCGGAGCGGCCATCGGAGCGGCCAGTGGGTCGAGCCGGCCGATCACACTGCCCCAGAACTCGGTGAACCAGATCCCGCGGTCCGCACCGGCGGTCAGGTAGTACGGCCGACGGGCGGGAACGGGCCCGGCCTCGGCCTCGTCGGTTGCCGCTGCGGGCTCGGGCGCTGCCGGGCGGCGCACCGCGTCGCGACGGCGGTAGGGGACCGGTCCTCCTCCTGAGGCCCCCCGGCCTTCCGTACGCGGCCCACCCTAGGAGCCGGACCCCGCCGGGCCCCGCCACGGCGCGTCCCCCTGACCCGGACGGCGGACGGCGCGACGGACGCCGGGGAGGTGATCGGTCACCCGGTCAGCCGGCATCGGGGGAACGGGTAGCCGGGCCTTCGACGGCTCGCAGGTGCAGGACACCGTCCTCGCTTGCGCAGCGGACGGTGCCCGAGGCGAAGTCCAGTTCGACGGCGATCCGGCCGGTGAGCGGCTCGTACTCCTCCCGTGCGCCGAGCACGGTCTCGCCGAGGTGGCGGGCGAACGGCGTCGCGTCGTCCGCCGCGGCGACCTCGAAGCGTCTCCAGTCGCCCATGTCGTAGCCCTCGTACGGCGCGGACGGCTCCAGCTCCAGGCACCAGTCCGTCCCACTCGCCACGCGGATCGCCCCGCCCAGGTCGTCGAGCAGCCAGACCTCCACCGGCAGGGGATCGAGCCGTTCCTCGTACACGTGCCACGCCGCGACGACGCCGGTCAGCCGCCGGCCGATGAGGAAGGCGGGATCGAGGCCGGGGCCGTGCCCGGCACGCGTCGGCATTTCTCCCACTGCGCGAGAAGTCGGGCCCGCCGACTTCCTGCGCAGCGAGCGCGCGCTCAACTCATCGACCAGACCGAGGGATCGTGGGGGCCGCTGCGTGCGGGACGGGCCGGGGTGCGGGGAGCGGGGGTGTCCGGGACGCCGGCGTACGTGGTGAGGGCCTCCGTCACCTCGGCGGCGGTGACGTGCAGGCCCTGCGGGCCCTCCGGCGCGGTGCGGCGGCGGTGTTCGGCGAGAGCAGCGGTCAGGCGTTCGATCTCCTCCGCGTAGTGGCCCGCGAGCACGAGGTCCTGCGAGGCCGTCGCCGAGTCCAGGTGGCCCCGGCGTTCGGTGAGCCGCTGCTCGTACTCCGCGGCGACCGGATCGGCGTGCTCGACGACCCGCCGGGTCCCTGCCACGGCGCTCGCCTGGTCGAGCAGGTCGATCGCCGAGCCGGGCAGGGCCTGACCGGGCAGGTGGTCGCGGGCGAGCTCGGCCGCGGCCCGGAGCGCCTCGTCGGTGATCGCGACGCCGTGGTGCTGCTCCAGGCGGGGACGCATGTGGGCGAGGACCTCCCGCACCTCGTCGGTGGAGAGCTCGCCGATCTCCAGCGGCTGGAGGAACTCGTCGAGGCCCGGGTCCGGATCCCGGCGGCGGAACTCGGATGCGGTGCAGGCCGCGATGACCGAAACCCCGGGGCTGCGCAGCACCGGCCGGAAGAAGGCGAGCGCCTCCGCCCGGCCGTCGGAGGTGTGCAGGACGGTGAACGCGTTGTCGAGGAAGAGGACGAGACCGCCACCGTCACCCTGCTGGAGTTCGGCGAGCAGGCCGGACATCAACTCGGCGAACCGGCCGTGGTGCTGGGGATCGGTGAACAGTGCGCCGACGTCGAGCGAGTAGACCTTCCGGCCGGCGACGACGGCCGGTGCGGTGCCCGCCGCGACGGCGTGGGCCAGTCCGGCGACCACGCTCGCCTTTCCCACACCGGGGTCGCCGACCAGCAGCGGGACGTTCCGCTGCCGCCGGGAGAGCACCTGGGCGATCCGCTCGATCTCCGCCGTCCGGCCGACGACGGGGAAGAGCTCCTGGCCGGCGGCTTCCCGGCCGAGGTCGCGGGCGAGTTCGCCCAGGAGCGGCCGGTGTGCGAGGGGCGGCTGATGCGGCGCGGGCGGCAGGGTTGGTGAGTCCGGCAGGGACGGCTCCGGCGCGGACCCGAGCAGGGCGTAGAGCACCTCCTGACGGGTCCTGTCGAGCGAAATGCCCAACGGGCCCGTGAGGGCCTGGACCGCGACGCCTTGGCCCTCCTGGATCACGGCCAGCAGGAGGTGCTCGGTCCCGACGTACTGGTGGCTGAGCTTCACGGCCTCGGAGAATGCCAGCGATCCCAGAACCCTCTGCGCGCGCAGCGTGAAGGGGAGCTCGCCGGTCGGGCGCTGCTGCCCGCGGCCGATGATCACTTCGACCTCCTGGCGGGCCGCTTCGAGCGTGACCCCGAGACCGGCGAGCGCCACCGCGGCGACCCCTTCGCCCTCCTGCAGCATGCCGAGCAGCAGGTGCTCGGTGCCGAGGTAGTTGTGGTTGAGCATCCGGGCCTCATCCTGGGCCAGGAGGACCACCCGTCGCGCGCGGTCGGTGTACTTCTCGAAGTCGGTCACCGCTCACCCCCCTCCGGGCCCAACCCCGCCAGATCCGTCCGGGCCCGTTCCGTGTGCTCGTGCCCGGCTCCCAGGATTCGTTCCCGCTCGCTCACCAACTGCCGCAGCAGCGCGGCTGCTTCGTCCACCGCGCCGGTCAGCGCCAGGTTGCGCGCGAGCAGGTGCCGCGTCCGCAGGGTCTGCGGGTCCTCGGGGCCGAGGACACGGCTGCGGTCGGCGAGCAGGATGCGCAGGATGGCGACGGCCTCCTCCCGGTGGCCGGCCTCCCCGAGGTTGACGGCGAGGAACTGCCGGCTGCGCAGGGTGTCCTTGTGGTCGGGGCCGAGCAGGTGGGTGTGGTCCGTGAGGAGCGGGCGCAGCAGGCGCGCGGCCTCGGCCGGGTCGCCGGCGCCGCCGAGGCTGTGGGCGAGCCACTGCCGGCTGCGGAGGGTGTCCTCGTGGCCGGTGCCGAGAATGCGGGTCTGTTCGTCGAGGATGCGGCGCAGCTGCTCCGAAGCGCCTTGCCAGTTACCGGACTTGCCCTGCTCGACAGCGGCTCTCACGCGCTTCCGCAGGTCCGGCCCGGCCGCCGCCGCGTACGCGCGGTTGGCGCCGAGGGCGATCAGGCTGGCCGTCCGGGTGGCGCGGTTGAGCGGGACGGGCAGGCCTTCCGCGGTCATGGTGGCGGAGAGCCGCCGGTAAAGGTCGTCGACGGTGAGGAGTTCGGGGCCGCCGACCACGCCTTCCCGGAGCAGCCGGATCAGGCGTCCGGAGAAGGCGGTGTGGTCCTCACCGGGCAGGGAGAGGGCGACCTGGTCGCGCTGGGCGGAGGTGAGGACGTAAGTGCCCTCCACGTCGAGGCGGTTGAGCTGCTCGCCCGCACCGCCCGCCATCGAGTCGGTGACGACCCGGCCGGAGAAGCAGCAGTCCAGGACGATGAGTTTGGCGGCGGCCCGGCTGTCGAGGACTGCGCTGCGCAGCTTGTCGTACTCCAGCGAGCCGAACTCCGGCGCCTCGAACTCGCTGTCGGGCAGGGCGAGGTAGAGGTCGTGGCGGCGTCCGGCGACGAGGCCGTGCCCGGCGTAGTAGACCAGCAGGAGGTCCTCGGCCTCCTGCGCGGCGGCGCGCAGCCGCCGGCCGACGGTGCGGATGTCGCCGTCGTCCAGCAGGACCGCGCAGTGGTGCTCGGGGACGAGGCCGTGCGCCGGGTCGGTGAACACCGCGGCGAGGTCGGTGATCGTCCGCCGGACGGTGTCGAGGTCGGGAAGGTCCTGGTCGGAGTAGCTTCCGGCGCCGATCAGGACGATCCGGGACCGCTGGGGATCCGGAAGGCGCACCTCACTCCTGCCCGGCCTCGCCACGGTCGAGGACCTGGCGCAGGACGGCCTCAAGGTCCTTGCCACGGACCCGCTTGGCGTCGATCTCGACCGCCTCGCCGCCGGGCCGGCGGATCTTCAGCCGGATGTCGCTCCGCTTGGGCTGGGCGAACCAGGTGCGCAGGGAGGCGGCGAGCACCGAGACGGCGCCGCCGGCCCCGACCGCGACGGTCACGAGGTCCGACACCGAGCCGAGCTCGCCCGGTGCCGGCACCGCCCCGGTCAGCCTGACGCCCGCGAGCCCCGGCTCCCCCCGCAGCCAGTCCGCGAGCGACTCGGCCTCCTCGGCGGTGCGCTCACCGGTCACCGAAATGTGCACGTCCATGGCGCCCCCCAAGTGGCCTGGAAATGGACGAAGTCGAGACCGGAGTCTACTGACAACCGGGCGGCCCGCGTGCCGGGAAACGGCCGAGAGATACCCTGATCCGATGATCATCCCGTTGCCGCCGGGCACGTTCCGGGCCTACCTGTTCGACTGCGACGGCACCGTCGCCGACTCCATGCCACTCCATTACCGGGCCTGGAAGCAGGCGCTCGACGAGTGGCACTGCACCTTCCCCGAGGACCTCTTCTATGCCTGGGGCGGGCGGACCGTCGCCGACATCATCGCCTCGCTCAACGAGGAGCAGGGGCTGGCGATGCCGGTGGACGCCGTCGCCCGCCGGAAGGAGGACCTCTACGGCGAGCTGCTGCCGCAGCTCAAGGCCGTCCCGGGCATCCTGGCCCACGTCGAGTACGCGCACGGGCGGCTGCCGAGCGCGGTGGTGTCCGGCAGCACCCGGGAGTCCGTCACGGCGTCGTTGACCACCCTCGGGCTGCTCGACAGCTTCGACCTGCTGGTCTGCGCGGGCGACTACGCGAAGGCCAAGCCCGACCCGGAGGCCTTCCTGCTCGCGGCCGAGCGCCTCGGCGTCCGGCCCCGGGACTGCCTGGTGTTCGAGGACACCGATCTGGGCGTCCAGGCCGCGACCGCCGCCGGCATGGCGTCCGTGCGCGTCCCCTCGCCCCAGGAGCGGTGAGCGGCCCTGCACAGGAAGTCGGCCGGTCCGACTTCCTGTGCAGGATCGTCCTGTGCGGCATCGTCCGGCCGGTTCGTCGCCCGCAGGCGGGGAGTGCGGGGCGCCGACCGTGGGGAGAGAACCTCCGCACCGGCAACGGGCTCGGGCGAGTACGCCTGCTGCCCTGAGGCGGCGGAGCGACAAGGTCTCCGGCAGGGAACGGACGGACCGGGCCGTCATGGTCATCCAGAAGATCGTCGGATGCGGGTTCATGGCCACCGGTGCCGGCATGTTCCTGGTGACGCCGGGCGACCTGCTGTCCGGTTGGCCGGTCGTGAACCGGTGAGGGCCCCACCGGAGATCCTCCGACGGGGCCCTCACCGGTTTGCGGTCAGGCCGGGGCGAGCAGGTGGAGCGCGCCAGGGACGACGGTGACGTCGACCGGCAGCGCGGCCATGAACTCGCCGTCCGCGTAGGCCGTGATGCCCGGCGACTCGATCCGCAGCGACGCCGTGCGGTGGGTGGTGACCTCCGGGCGCTCCACGTGCGTCCCCTTGAAGAGGGTCGGGAAGAAGCGCGCGATCCGCAGCCTGGGCATCGCGGACACGAGAGTGAGGTCGAGGAGGCCGTCGGCGGGGTCGGCGGACGGGCAGATGAGCATGCCGCCGCCGTAGCTGCTGGTGTTGCCGACGGCGGCCAGCGTCAGGTCGCGTTCGATGACGGTGCCGTCGGCCAGGGTGACGCGGAAGGGGAGGGGCCGGAGGTTGGCGAACTCGACCAGGATGGCCAGGTTGTAGCGCATCCGGCCGCGCGGCCAGCGGAGCCGGTTGGTGCGGTCGCTGACGAGCGAGTCGAAGCCGCTGGCCAGCACGGAGCCGAACCAGTGCGACGATCCGTCGGAAGCCGTGACGCGCCCGAGGTCCACGGACCGGGTGTGCCCTGCGGCGACGACGTCGGCCGCGGCCTCGGGTGCGTCGCGCGGCAGGTTGTACGCGCGGGCGTGGTCGTTGCCGGTGCCGGCCGGGACGACGCCGAGCGGCACGTCGCTGCCGGCCGCGGCCTGGAGACCGAGGTTGATCATGCCGTCCCCGCCGACGACCACCAGCGCGTCGCAGGAACCGGAGGAGACGGCGGCGCGGGCCAGCCGGAGGGACTCCTCCGCCGAGGCGCCCGCCTGCTCCTCCACCTCGACGCCCAGGGCGCGCAGGCGGGCGGTGGCGCGGCGGGCCGCCGGCTCGGCGTGGCCGGCGGCTGCGGCGGGGTTGGTGAGGAGGACGACGCGGCGGATGGCCCCTCCCGGCTGGTTCATGCGCCCACCTCGCTGCACTCGGCAGGGGCATGAGCCCACGCGCGCCTTCCGGCGACTCGTGCTCCCCCCGGCTTCGGCCGGGGGGACCCCCAAGGGCTGCTCACGGGATCAGCTTGCCGGGGTTGAGGATGCCCGCCGGGTCGAGTTCGGCCTTGACCGCGCGCAGGATGCGGACGCCCAACTCGCCGATCTCGTCGGCCATCCAGGGCCGGTGGTCGGCGCCGACGGCGTGGTGGTGGGTGATGGTGCCGCCGCCCGCGACGATGGCGTCACCGGCGGCGCGCTTGGCGGCGGCCCACTGGGTGAGCGGGTCCTCGCCGAGGGCGGCGACGACGGTGAAGTAGAGCGAGGCGCCGGTCGGGTAGACGTGCGAGATGTGGCAGAGGACGAGCGCGCCGGGGAGCGCCGAGGTCAGCGCGGAGGTGACGGCGAAGCGCAGGTCGGCGAGCCGGCGCCAGTCCGTCGCCGTCTCCAGCGTCTCGCAGAGCGCGCCCGCGGCGAGCAGCGAGTCCCGCAGGTACGGCGCGTTGAACCGGCCGTGCTCCCAGGCCCGGGCGGGCGCCTCGCCGAGCGAGGTGCCGCCGGCCGCGAGCAGGACGTCGCGGGTGAGCTGGTGGCGGGTGGCGACCTGGTCGGCGGTGCCCTCGAAGACGGTGACCGCCAGGCAGCCGGTGACGGCCGGCTCGCCGCCGATCTTCTCCGTCATCGCCAGGTTGACCATCGTCTCGGCCTCGTCGGAGAGCCGGATGACGGTCGGGCCGGTGCCCTGCTGCTCGACCGCGCGCAGGGCGGTCGCGCCGGTCGCGAAGTCCGGGAAGGACCAGGCCTCGTACGCCTTCACCGCGGGTGCCGCGTGCACCCGCACCCGGACGGCGGTGATCACGCCCAGGGTGCCCTCCGAGCCGAGGAACAGCTCGCGCAGGTCGGGGCCGGCGGCGGAGGCGGGGGCGCGGCCGAGGTCGAGCACGCCCGCCGGGGTGACGACGCGCAGGCCGCGCACCATCTCGTCGAAGCGCCCGTACCCGGCGGAGTCCTGGCCGGAGGAGCGGGTGGCCGCGAAGCCGCCGATGGTGGCGAAGCGGAAGCTCTGCGGGTAGTGGCCGAGTTCGAAGCCGCGGGCGGAGAGCAGGGCCTCGGCCGCCGGGCCGGTCAGGCCCGCGCCGAGGACGGCCTCGCCGGAGGTCTCGTCCAGGTCGAGGAGCTGGTCGAAGCGGCGCAGGTCGAGCGAGATCACGGCGGTGAACGCGCCGCGCTCCGGGTCGAGGCCGCCGACCACGCTGGTGCCGCCGCCGAACGGGACGACGGCGATCCGGTGTTCGGCGCAGAGCGCGAGCAGTGCGGTGATCTCGTCCTCGCTGCCGGGCAGGACGACGGCGTCGGGCGCGTCCTGCGGCCCGCGGCTGCGCCGGCGGAGCAGGTCGGGGGTGGACTTGCCGCCGGCCCGGGGGAGGCGGTCGGCGTCGGCGGCGCTCACGTGGGCCTCGCCGACGACGGCGGCGAGCGCCTTCAGGTCGGCCTCGGCCAGCCGTGAGGGGCTCAGTACGACCTCGTCGGCGGACGGGCCGGGGGTCGCGTCGCCGGTGACGCCGAGGGCTGCGGTGAGCAGGGCCTTGATGTCGGCGGACAGCTCCTTGGCGAGGGCCGGGTCGCCCCAGGCGTCCCACTTCATCGGGGGGAGCGGCAACGCGGCTCCGGCCGGTCCCGCTTGCGTCTCAGGTGCCATGCGTTACAGTTTCACACATCATGTCAAGTAGTAACGCGAGCCCAGCCGGCCCCGACGGAGCCCCGGAGCCCCGCAGTACCGACGACGCGATCCTCGACGCCGCCGCCGAGCTGATCGTCCATCTCGGCGTGCGCCGGACCCAGTTGGCCGAGATCGCCCGCCGCGCGGGGGTCAGCCGCCCGACCGTCTACCGGCGCTGGCCGGACGTCCGGGCGGTGATCGGGGCGCTGCTCACCCGCGAGATCCGGGCCACCCAGGAGACGGTCGCGCTCGTCGGAGAGGACCGCGAGGCCCTCGTCGACGGGGTGGTCGAGGTGGCGGTCCGGCTGCGTGACCACCCGGTGCTGGGCGCGCTCCTGCGCTCGGCCGACTCCGACACGCTCTTCGAGTACGTCGTGGAGCGGCTCGGCACCAGCCAGCGCGGCCTGATCGAGGCGCTGTGCGCGGGTATCGAGCAGGGCCAGGCGCACGGCTCGATCCGGGCCGGCGAACCGGTCGAGATGGCGGCCATGGTGCTGCTGATCGCCCAGTCCACCGTGCAGTCGCACCGCATGGTCGCCGCACTGCTGCCCGAGGCGGCCTGGCGGCGCGAGCTGACCCGGGCGCTGAACGGATACCTCGCGCCGTGAACGGACACCTCGCGCCCTGACCCACGGCGCCGCACGCCCTGACCTACGGACACCGCACGCCCTGATGCACGGACACCTCGCGCCCTGACGTACGGACACCTCCCGCCGTGAGCGGCGGGAACACCAACGGAGGCACCAGATGACCACCACCGCCGGTCCCTATGCCGGAACCGCCCGACTCGACGCCAGGCGGCGGGAGTTGGAACTGGACGCGCTCACCTCCGGCCCGGTCGTCGACCTGCTGGTCATCGGCGGTGGCGTCACCGGCGCCGGGGTGGCCCTGGACGCGGCCGCGCGCGGCCTGCGCACGGTCCTCGTCGAGGCTCGCGACCTCGCCTTCGGGACGAGCCGGTGGAGCTCCAAGCTGGTCCACGGCGGCCTGCGCTACCTCGCCTCCGGGCGGGTCGGCGTGGCCCGGGAGAGCGCTGTCGAGCGCGGCGTGCTGATGACCCGCACCGCCCCGCACCTGGTCCGCCCGATGCCCCAACTGGTGCCGCTGCTGCCCGGGTTGATGAGCCGGGGGCAGGCCTCGCTGGTCCGCGCCGGATTCGTGGCGGGCGACGCGCTGCGGCTGAGTGCCGGCACCCCGGGTGGCCTGCTGCCGCGGGTGCGCCGCGTCGGTGCCGCCCGCGCCCGCCAACTGGTGCCCGGCGTGAGGGCGGAGGGCCTCGCCGGTGCGCTGGTCGCGCACGACGGCCAACTGGTGGACGACGCACGGCTGGTGGTGGCACTGGCCCGCACGGCCGCGCAGTACGGCGCCACCGTGCTGACCCGGGTGCGGGCGGAGGACGTCACCGGCACCTCGGCCCGTCTCACCGACGCGCTCACCGGGCAGTCCCTCACCCTCGCCGCCCGTGCGGTGGTCAACGCCACCGGCGTCTGGGCGGGTGATGTGGACCCGTCGATCCGGCTGAGGCCCAGCCGCGGCACCCACCTGGTGGTCGACGCCGCCGCCCTGGGACGGCCCAGCGCCGCGCTCACCGTCCCGGTACCCGGCTCCACCAGCCGGTTCGTCTTCGCGCTGCCGCAGCAACTCGGCCGGGTCGCGATCGGCCTGACCGACGAGGACGCGCCCGGCCCGATCCCGGACGAGCCGCAGCCGACCGAGGGCGAGCTGGCCTTCCTGATCGACACCGTCAACACCGCCCTGCAGACCGCACTGACCAGGGCGGACGTGCGCGGCGCGTACGCCGGGCTGCGGCCGCTGATCGACACCGGCGACGGCGCCACGGCCGACCTCTCCCGCCAGCACGCGGTGCTGGAGTCCCCGTCCGGGGTGATCACCGTGGTCGGCGGCAAGCTCACCACCTACCGGCGGATGGCCGAGGACGCCGTGGACACCGCCACCCGCCTGCGCGGACTGCCCGCCCGCAGGTGCTGGACGGCCCGCCTCCCGCTGGTCGGCGCGCCCGCCCACCGTGACAGCCGCCCGGCGCCCGACGGTGAGGTGCCGGCCTCGCTGCTCGCCCGTCACGGCGGCGCGGCCCGCGAGGTCCTGGCGGCGGGAACGGCCGCACCGGTCGCGGAGGGCATCGACGTCACCCGCGCCGAGATCGCCTACGCGGTCACGCACGAGGGCGCCCTGGACGCGGACGACGTGCTCCACCGCCGGACCAGGATCGCCCTGGTGGCGGAGGACGCCGCCCGGGCCCGGGCGGCCGTCGAGGAGATCGTGGCGGAGGCGGCCGCGGAGTCCGGGCGGGCGTGACACCGCGGTGACCGCCGCAACGGGTCCGGCCGCCGGCTGGGCTCTCGGTGCTCCGTCCCTCAGTGCTCCGTCTGCTCCGGCATCGGGTGGACGGCGCCGCGCAGCTCCAGCACGCAGGCGAGCGGGTGCTCGGGTGTCCCGGTCCGCTCCAGCCGGACTGCGAGCGGCAGCGGCGGCTCCTCGGCCAACTCGGCGGCGAGGGTGAGCGGGTAGACACCGTGCCCGTGGACGCGGTGGAAGGCGAGCTCCCTGCCGTCCACCAGCAACTCGGTCTCGGTGATCCACCCGGACCGGACGTTCACCGTGACGGAGTGGTCGCCCCGGTCGAGGTGGAAGCTGTGCCGCTGGCGCATGGGGACCTCCTCCGGGGACCTCCGCGCAGGGGAGCGGGAGCGGCGTGCGGACACCGCCCGGTCAGTCTACGTCCGGCCGCGGAGCCCGGCCGGGCGTGCGGTTGCCCGCCCCCGGGGAGGTCTGCGGGCGGCCTGCGGGCGGTCTGCGGGAGGTCCCCCGGGGGCCTGCGCGGGCCGTCGGCCGCCTCAGGCCAGCCGGCCGCCGCCGTCCACGTGGAGGACGGTGCCGGTGACGAAGGGGCTGGTCATCGTGAAGAGGACGGCGCGGACGAGGTCCTCCGTGGTGCCGACGCGGCGGGCGGGGTTGCGCTCGGCGACGGAGCGGAGGAAGGGGTCCTTGTCGGTGCCCATGCGGTCCCAGGAGCCGCTGTCGACGATGCCGGGGGAGACCGCGTTGACGCGGACGGGGGCGATCTCGACGGCGAGGGCCTGGACGAGGAACGCCAGCGCGCCGTTGGTGGTGGCCATCACGGTCCGGGCGGGGGCGGGGCGCCAGGCGGCGACGCCGGAGAAGAAGGTGAAGGACGCGCCGTCGGGGGTGCCGGTGACGGCCTGGCCGGCGAGGTGCTTGGCGAGCAGCAGCGGGCCGTAGACCTTGGCGGCGAACGCCCGCTGGACGTCGGCGAGTTCGAGATCGGCGAGCGGGCCGTTGGCGGGCATCGCGGCGGTGGACACCAGATGGTCGAAGGCGCCGGTGGCGGCGGCGAGGGCGGCGATGGAGGCCTCGTCGGCGAGGTCGACCGGGACGACCTCGGCCGGACCGGTGAGCTCGCCCGCCGTCCACTCCAGCTTGCGGGGGTCTGGTCCGGCCAGGATCAGTTCGGCGCCGGCCGCGGAGGCGGCGCGGGCGAGGGCGCGGCCGGTGTTCGAGCCGGCGCCGACCACGACGACACGGCGGCCGGCGAGGGAGGAGGACGGAGTGGTGGGGAGGGAGGAGGAGGTGGTCATGACGGCGGCTCCGATCGGAGGAGGGGCTGGGTTCCCTTCGACCTTCCACCTGCACGTGCCGATGAGTCCAAGGCTTGTTTTCTCGGTAACCCATAAACTTCCTGCATGGCTACGCTGCGACAGCTCGAATACCTGGTGACCGTTGTCGACACGGGCTCCTTCACCCGTGCCGCCGAGCTGCTGCACGTCACCCAGCCGGCGCTGTCGCACCAGGTGCGGGCCCTGGAGCGGGCCGTCGGCGGGACGTTGCTGGAGCGGCTGCCGCGCGCCGTCCGGCTGACGCCGATGGGGCGGGCGGTGCTGCCGCACGCCCGGGCGGCGCTCGCCGACGCCGAGCGGCTGCGGACGGCGGCCCGCCTCGCCGCGGGGCTCGACGGCGGGGAGCTGGAGCTGGCCACCGTCTACTCGGTCAGCCTCGGCATCCTGCCGCCGGTGCTGCGCGCGTGGCGCCGGCTCCACCCGCAGGTGCGGATCCGGCTGCGCGAGTACGCCCACAACGACGAGCTCCACGCGGCGATGGCGGCCGGTCAGGCGGACGTCGCGGTGGGCACGCCGCCGGCCGACTGGGAGGGGCCGATCCGGGAGCTGGGGGTGGAGGAGTTCGTCCTCGCCCTGCCTGTCGACGACGAAGTGAAGGATCGTCAGGTCGTAGGCCTGGCGGCCCTGTCCGGGCGTGACTGGGTGCACTATGCGCCCGGCAACGGGCTCGCCGACCTGCTGGACCGGGCCTGCGCGGAGGCCGGGTTCCGGCCGCGGGCCGCGGTGCGTACGGAGCAGACGGCGGCCGCGCCGCTGCTCGCCGCGGCCGGGCTGGGGCCCGCCCTGGTGCCCGCCAACATCGTGCCGCCGGGCTTCGACGGCCTGGTCCGACGGCCCGAACCGCCGGTACGGCGCCCGCTCGTCGCGTACACCCGGACCCGGCCGGACCCGCTGACGGCGGCCTTCGTCGAGTTGCTGGCCCGGCAGGCGTGCCTGCTGCCGCCGCACGTCGCCGAGCTGCTGGGGGCGTGAGGGGCCGGGGTCGCCCGATCGCGGGGGTCCGCCGCTCGCCGCCCGCCGCCCTCCGCCCGGTCGGCACTCGCGCCTCCCGGTCGCCGAGCCTCCAGGCCGCCGCGCCTCCGGGCGCCGCGTCCGCCCGGCTCGCGCCCCGCATCGTGGCGAGTGGATTCTCGTGATCTCTACAGTGTTGTAGATTCTTTGGCAGGGAGAGCAATCGAGGAGGGCATCGTGGGAGTTTCGCTGGCCAAGGGTGGCAACGTCTCGCTGACCAAGGAGGCGCCGGGCCTGACCGCCGTCATCGTCGGCCTCGGCTGGGACGTGCGCACGACCACCGGGGCCGACTACGACCTGGACGCCAGTGCGCTGCTCTGCAACGCGCTCGGCAAGGTGGTCTCGGACCAGCACTTCGTCTTCTTCAACAACCTGCGCAGCCCCGAGGGTTCGGTCGAGCACAGCGGCGACAACCTGACCGGCGGCGGCGACGGCGACGACGAGCAGATCAAGGTGGACCTGGACACGGTGCCCGCCGACGTGGCCAAGGTGGTCTTCCCGGTGTCGATCTACGACGCCGACGCCCGCCTGCAGAGCTTCGGGCAGGTCCGCAACGCGTTCATCCGGATCGTCAACCAGGCCAACGGCCAGGAGATCGCCCGGTACGACCTCACCGAGGACGCCTCGACCGAGACCGCGATGGTCTTCGGCGAGCTCTACCGCAACGGCGTCGAGTGGAAGTTCCGTGCCATCGGCCAGGGTTACGCCTCCGGCCTGCGCGGCATCGCCACCGACTACGGTGTCAACGTCTGAGGCGATGCCGGCGAGGGCCGGTGAACTCCTATTCCACTGAGGGGTTCTGACGGAGGATCGGCGGCCGCGCGATGGCGTGGCCGCCGAACCCGCCGGTGCCGACGACCTGTTGCCGCCACCAGTCGACCATCGCGGCCTCGTCCATGGCCGACCAGTCGGGTGCCTCGGTGACCTGGGCCCGCCCGAGCCGCCGCCCCACCTCGACCGTCTCCCGCCCGACGGCACCGCGCTCGGCGTCGTACACGGGCAGCAGTTCGGCCCAGGAGTCGGCCGTGCGCCAGGCGTCCTCGAAGGCGCAGGCGTCCTGCAGCGCCTTGACGACGCCGCTGGTGTTGTGCGGGCGGACCACGGTGGCCGCGTCGCCGGCCAGCAGCAGGCGGCCGGTCGTGCGGCGCGGGACCGCCAGGTCGTAGACCGGTTGCAGGAGGGTCCGCTCGCGCGGGGTGAGGGTGACCACCCCGGCCCAGTACGACGGCAGGTGCCGCTCGGCCAGTGCGGCCAGCTCCTCGAACCGTCCGGTGGTGAGCGTCCCGGCCGGGACGCTGGTCACGCCGTCCGGCCTCAGCCAGGGCGGTGTGGGGGCGTAGAAGACCCAGTTGACCTGGGTGGAACCGGGCTCCAGGCCCGGGATGCGGTACAGCACCACCTGGCCGCCCGGATAGCAGACGGTGATCACCTCGCCCTCGGGCCAGAGCGCCGCGCCGCCGGGCAGGCCGTCCAGCAGCCGGGCGTCGAAGCTGCCGCGCCAGCAGACGTACCCGGCGTAGACGGGCCGGGCGCCGGGGAAGGCGGACTCGGGGCAGACCGCCTCGCGGACCACCGACCGGTAGCCGTCGGCGCCGATCACCAGGTCGTACGTCTCCCGCCCGCCGCCCGCGCTCTCGATCCAGGCCCGCCCGCGGTCACCGTGCCCGCCCGTGCCGGGCCCGCCGTCCGTGGCGTCCCCGCCGTCCGCACCGCCGCCCACCGCGGTGACCGCCTCGCCGAGGCGGAAGGACACGCTGTCCGGGGTGCGCTCGCGCAGCGCCTGCCAGAGCACGCCCCAGTGGTAGGAGTGGAACGGCATCTCCTGCGCCCAGAGCAGCCGCCCACGCGGACCGCCCGTGCCGCCCCCGCCCCCGCTGCCCGCGCCCTCGCGGGTGAGCCAGTGGCGGTGGGTGAGCCGGTGGTGCCGGATCCCGTCGTCCAGGTGGCCGGCCCGGACCAGCTCGTCGTACCGGGGGTCGAGGACGCAGAGGCCCACTCCCCGGTCCTCCAGCCGGCCGGGGCTGCGTTCGAGGACCACCACCTGTTCCGCCCCGCCCCGCGTGGCGGCCCGCGCGAACGCGCACCCCGCGATGCTTCCGCCGACCACGGCTATCGAGCCACCCCGCACTGCCGCCCCCTCTCCGGGGGTCCGCTGTGAACCCCGCGTCGCGCAACGACCATACGCGCGTTCCGCAGTGACCTGACGGCTAGTCAATGACATTCACCGCCGATGGGGGGTGATCCCGGTTATGCAACTTGTTGCATAGGTGCCGAGGCATCCCCTACCGTCTGGTAACAAACAGCCGCCCCCGTTGCCCAGGAGACGCCGATGAGCACCGCCGTCCAGCCGCCCTACCCCCACCTGCTGAGCCCGCTCGACCTCGGCTTCACGACCCTCCCCAACCGCGTGATCATGGGGTCGATGCACGTCGGGCTGGAGGAGGCGCCCGGCGGCTTCGACCGGATGGCCGCCTTCTACGCCGAGCGCGCCCGCGGGGGCGTGGGCCTGATCGTCACCGGCGGCATCGCCCCCAACGAGGCCGGCCGCCCCTGGGGCGGTGGCGCCATGCTCGTCACCGAGGAGGAGGCCGACCGGCACCGCGTCGTCACCGACGCCGTCCACGCGGCCGGCGGCCGGATCGCGATGCAGATCCTGCACTTCGGCCGCTACGCCTACCACCCCGAGCTGGTCGCCCCCAGCGCCCTCCAGGCCCCGATCAGCCCGTTCGTGCCGAACGCGCTCACCGCCGAGCAGGTCGAGCAGACCGTCGAGGACTTCGCCCGCTGCGCGGCCCTCGCCCAGCGGGCCGGGTACGACGGTGTCGAGATCATGGGCTCCGAGGGCTACCTGATCAACGAGTTCACCGCCTCCGCCACCAACCACCGCGAGGACGAGTGGGGCGGCTCCTACGAGAACCGGATGCGGTTCCCGGTCGAGATCGTCCGCCGGGTCCGCGAGCGGGTCGGCCCCGACTTCGTGCTGATCTACCGCCTCTCCATGCTCGACCTCGTTCCCGGCGGCTCCACCCTCGCCGAGGTCGTGCAGCTCGCCCAGGCCGTCGAGGCGGCCGGCGCCACCATCATCAACACCGGCATCGGGTGGCACGAGGCCCGCATCCCCACCATCGCCACCTCCGTGCCGCGCGGCGCCTACGCGTGGGTGACCAAGAAGGTGATGGGATCGGTCGGCGTGCCGCTGGTCGCCGTCAACCGCATCAACACCCCCGAGATCGCCGAGCAGGTGCTCGCCGAGGGCTGCGCCGACCTGGTCTCGCTGGCCCGCCCGCTGCTCGCCGACGCCGACTTCGTCGCCAAGGCGCAGGAGGGCCGCGCCGCCTCCATCAACACCTGCATCGGCTGCAACCAGGCCTGCCTGGACCACACCTTCAGCGGGCAGATCACCTCCTGCCTGGTCAACCCGCGCGCCTGCCACGAGACCGAACTCGTCCTCGCCCCCACCAGGACGCGCAAGCGGATCGGCGTCGTCGGCGCCGGGCCGGCCGGTCTCGCGTTCGCCGTCTCGGCCGCCGAACGCGGCCACGCCGTCACCCTGTTCGACGCGGCCGACACCGTCGGCGGGCAGCTGAACATCGCCCGGCGCATCCCCGGCAAGGAGGAGTTCGACGAGACCCTGCGCTACTACCGCACCCGGCTGGCCGAGTTGGCCGTCGAGCTGCGGCTCGGTACCCTGGTGGACGCGGAGCAGCTGGCCGCCGGGGGCTTCGACGAGATCGTCCTCGCCACCGGCGTCACCCCGCGGATCCCCGCCGACCTGCCGGGAGTCGACCACCCCAGCGTGGTCGGCTACCTGGACGTGCTGCGTGACGGCGCCGACGTCGGCAAGCGCGTCGCCATCCTCGGCGCCGGCGGCATCGGCTTCGACGTCGCCGAGTACCTCACCGACCAGGGCGACGCCGCGAGCCTCAACCCGCCCGTCTTCCACCGCAAGTGGGGCATCGACCCCGAGTACCGCGAGCGCGGCGGCCTCACCCGCCCCGAGCGGCCCGAGCCCCCGCGCAGCGTCCACCTGCTCCAGCGCAAGACCACCAAGGTCGGCGCCGGTCTCGGCAAGACCACCGGCTGGATCCACCGCACCGAGCTCAAGCACCGCGGCGTCACCATGGTCGCCGGCGTGAGCTACGAGCTGATCGACGACGCCGGCCTGCACCTCGTCGTGGACGGCGAACGGCAGCTCCTGCCCGTCGACACCGTCGTCCTCTGCACCGGCCAGGAGCCGCGTCGCGACCTCGACGCCGCCCTGCGCGAACTCGGCCTCACCCCGCACCTGATCGGTGGCGCCGACGTGGCCGCCGAACTCGACGCCAAGCGCGCCATCAAGCAGGGCACCGAGCTGGCCGCCACGCTCTGACCTGCGGGGCTTCCCGCACCGGCGCCGCCCCCCGCTCCCAACCGGGAGGGAGGGCGGCGCCGCCGGTCTGCCCGCCCTCAGCCGCTGACGTCCAGCGCCGTTCCGTACAGCCGCTGCACCCGCAGCCGGACCACCACCCGCCGTTCGGCGACCTGCTCGGCCAGGAACTCCCGCGGGTCCGCCGGCCGGAACTCCGCCGGGAGCATCGCCAGCAGCTCCTGCCCGACCGCGTCGCCCGGGACGGCCGTCGCCTCCGAGACCTCCGTCTCGCCCTCCGCGACGGCGAAGGAGAACGCGTCCGGTCCCTGGACGTGCAGGGCCGCCCGCGGGTCGCGCCGCAGGTGGCCCACCTTGAGGCGGTCGGCGGTGGTGGAGAACCGCACCACGCGCCCGGCGGGGTCCCACCGGTACAGCATGGTGGTCAGGTGCGGGTGGCCGCTGCGCTTGACGGAGGCGAGGGTGCCGAACTGCCGGGCGCCGAGCAGGTCCGAGAGGGCCTGGTCGGAGAGGGGGCGGGGCGCTGGTCGCTGAGTCATGACCGGTCCAACTTTCCGGCGCATGCAAATGTTCCAAACTGGATTACCTTTTTGTGGACTACTTTCCGCCGCGCTCCGGTGCCAGATCCTGCCTCTGGTGCCAGGGCCTGCCTCCGGCGCCAGATCCGGCCTCCGGCGCCACGCCCTAGGATCGGCCCATGTCACTGCCGCACGCCATCCTCACCGCCCTGCTGGAGAAGCCTTCCTCGGGGCTGGAGCTGACCCGGCGGTTCGACAAGTCGATCGGCTTCTTCTGGTCCGCCACCCACCAGCAGATCTACCGCGAACTCGGCCGCTTGGAGGCCTCCGGCCAGATCCGGGCGCTCCCGCAGACCGGACCGGTGCGCGGCCAGAAGAAGGAGTACGAGGTCCTGCCCGACGGCCGCGCCGAGCTCGAACGGTGGACGGCCGCCGGGGACGATCCGAAGGTCGTCCGTGAGCCGCTGCTGCTGCGCCTGCGCGCGGCGGCGGTGGTCGGCACGGCCGGTCTGGAGGCCGAGCTGAACCGCCATCTCGCGCTCCACCGCGCCCAGTTGGCCGACTACGAGGAGATCGAGCGGCGGGACTTCCCGCCCGAGGGGTCGGCCGGCGAGAACCGGCTCCAGCACGCCGTCCTGCGGGCCGGGATCGGTCTGGAGTCGTTCTGGGTGGAGTGGCTCACCGGGACCCTCGCGGAGCTCCCCGACCCGTCCTGAGCTGCGGCCCTGCGCTTCGGGCGGGCGGTGCGGCGGCCCCGGTGCGACACTGGGTGCCTGTCCCTGTCCGACTCCTGATCGGGGGCCCGCATGTCCCACTCGCGGCCTCTCCTCGCCCTCGCCGCCGCGGCCGTGGCCACCGCCGTCACGCTCGGTGCGGCCGGCAGTGTCACGGGCTCCGCCCGGTCGGCGTCCATCACCCTCCAGGCGGCCCCGGCCGAGCAACTGCCCACGTCGGAACAGCTGAAGGCGGCCCTGCTCACCGCCGCCGAACTCGGCCCGGACTTCACCGAGATCCCGTCCGAGGCGAGCGCATCACCGAGCGACGGCGCCTCCCCGGTGGCCGGCTGTGACGCGCTGCGCGCCCTGCTGAACCGGCAGGACACCGGGGCCTCGCCACAAAACCCGCACCAGGAAGCCGAGTTCGACGGGCCCGACGGCAACCCCATGGTGACCGAGTCGCTCACGGCCGAGGACTCCGCCAAGCTCACCGCCGACTTCGCCACCGTCACCGACGCGTTCGCGAACTGCCACAGCCTCACCTTCACCGACGGCACCGGCTCCGCCGTGACCTTCCAGGTCACCCCCATCACCCTCGGCGACCGCCACGACGCCCCCGCCGTCCGCCTCGACGGCAACCTCGCCGGCGTCGTGCTCAACGGCTACCTGGGCATCGAGCGATTCGGCCCCACCGCCATGGCCTACGGCTTCTTCCAGCGCGACGACGACTCGTCCCAACTGGCCTCCGTCTACTACCGCGCCGCCGTCGCCAAGGCCGAACACACCCTCGGCAGCACCGCCGGCAGCACCACGGCCCCGGCAGCCGCGGTCTGATCCACGAGGAGGGCCCGTCCTCCACCTGGTCGCAGGCGGCGGACGAGCCCTCGTGGCCGGGGGATGTTCCTCCGGGTTCGGCTCAGTCGCGCGGCGTCACGGCGTGCGCTCCGGCTGGACGGCCCACTGCTGGTTGGCCTGGACAGTAGAGCAGTCCCAGATGTCGGGGCGAGTGCCCTGGCCGGTGGCCCAGGCGTTCAGTTCCAGGCACCGGCCGGTGTCGAGGTCGCCCCCGGTGACGGTGCCCCGGTTGACGAGGCGGCCGTCCGGACGCAAGGTCCACTTCTGGGTCGGCTTGTTCTCGCAGCGGGCCAGGACGATCGCCGCGCCGTTCCAGGTGCCGTCGGCGGCGGTGGAGACGCAGTAGCTGCCGACGCGAACGGTGCCGTCGACGCCGAGGTTGAAGCGCTGGTTGGGAGTGTTCCAGCAGCCGTAGATGGTCAGCGGCGCACCCTCGCGGGGGCCGCCCTCGGCATCGGCGCACTGCCAGGACACCAGGGCGGGATGGAGGGAGGCGGCGGCATCGGCGTAGCCGACCATGCTCAACTGGCCGAAGCCGTCGACCTTTCCCTTGGTGCCGTTGCTGCTCGTGCCGGGGAAGACCGCGATAGCGTTGCTGCCGTCGATCACCCAGAGGTCGGCGTAGCCGTCGTTGTTGAGGTCCCCGGCGCCGATTCGGGGGTGGCTGGTGGCGGTCAGGCCGGCGCCGGTGAGGATCGGGGTGCCCGAGCCGGGCGCGGTGAGGGCGCTGTAGTCGGGGGCCCCGTTCTTCCAGGTGACGGGGTAGGTGTAGACGTTCCCGTTGGTGCGGTGGCGGGCCCAGACGGTGGCCTGGTTCCTGCTCTCGGTCGCTGAGACTGTGGTGAGGCCGTTGGCGGGTCCGGGGTTGATGAGATCGTAGTGGTCCCAGGTGCCGCCGTCCGTGGTCGGGATCTGGTAGGCGGGCGAGTCGACGTTGTCGGTGCCGCCGTGGACGAACAGGTAGAGCCTGCCGTTCTCGACGGTGAGCAGCGAGGTGCGGGTGTTGGTGACCGTGAGGTCTCCCTGGACCTTGAGGGATTCGCCCTCGGGCGTGCCGATGGCCATGACCTGGGAGACGTTGCCCCAGTCCTGGGTGTTGTAGCCGGTGCAGGGCGCCGAGGTGTCAGTGGTCTCGCAGGAGCCCGGGCGCCGGATGCTGCCGGAGGTGAGGGCGTCGTAGCGCCCGGTGCCGTCGTTGGTGACCAGGAAGAGTTTCTTCCTGAGGTCGGCGTCCTTGGTGTTGTGGGCGATGATCTGGTCGACGGCCTGGCCGGAGTTGAGCGTGCCGCGGTGGGTGATCTGGTAGTCGCTCCAGGTGGGGTTGTGAGTACACCGACACCGGCCTGCCGACCACCGTCGACAGCAACAACTCCCAGCAGATCGTGGCGAAGCGGGACTACGACGCGCTCGGCCGGGTCACCCGCACCACCGTGGGCGACTACGGCAGCCAGGTGGTCTCCACCCAGCAGTACGACTGGGCCACCGGACGCGTCGTCAACTCCTTCCTGGACCGTCAGAACGGCACCGTCTCCGCGGACCAGACGACCTACACCTACACCCCCTCCGGGCGGATCACCTCCGCCACCGACCTGCAGGACGCCCGCGACCGGGACCTGCAGTGCTACACCTACGACCACCTCGGCCGGCTGACCAACGCCTGGACCGACACCGGCACCACCTACACCACCGCCGACTGGACCGACTCCTCCGGCGCCGTTCACGGCACCGGCAGTTCCACCACCGTCCCCGCCACCGGCGGCTGCACCAACGCGAACGGCCCCGCCGTCACCGGCCCCGGCAGCCGCACGGTCGGCGGCCCGGCACCGTACTGGAACACCTACAGCCACGACGCCACCGGCAACCGCACCGGCCTGGTCCAGCACGACATCACCGGCGACACCGCCAAGGACGTCACCACCACGCAGACCTTCGGCGCCGCCCGGACCACCAACACCGGCAATGGCAAGGGCGGCCCGCACGCGCTGCAGAGCTCGATCACGGTCGCGCCGTCCGGCACCCGGACCACCGGGTACCAGTACGACGCCAACGGCAACACCACCGCCGTCTCCGACAACTCCGGTACGGCGACGCTGACCTGGAACAGCGAGGACCGCCTCGCGTCCTACGCGAAGACCGGCGGGCCCGGCACGACCAGCTACCTGGACGACGCGGACGGCAACCCGCTGATCCGCCGCAATCCCGGCAGGACCACCCTGAGCCTGCCCACCGACGAGGTGACCCTTGACATGGCCGCCCACACCACCGCCGGCGTCCGCTCGGTCCCGGCCTCCGGCGGCCTCACCTACACCAGGGTCAGCAACGCCGTCGGCGGCTCCACCGTGCTCTACCAGGCGGCGGACCCGCACGGCACCAACGGTGTCCAGATCGGCTCCGACGCCGCGATGACCGTTACCCGGCGCCTCACCGACCCCTTCGGCAACGCGCGCGGCCCCCAGCCGTCCGCCTCCGCCTGGGCCGGCACCAAGGGCTTCGTCGGCGGTCTCCAGGACGCCACCACCGGCCTCACCACCCTCGGCGCCCGCGTCTACGACCCGGCAACCGGCCGCTTCCTCAGCGACGACCCGGTCACCGTCAACGGCAGCCCCCAGCAATGGAACGGCTACGCCTACAGCGACAACGACCCGGTCAACGGGAGCGACCCGTCCGGCCTCTGCCGGGCCGACATCTGCGGCGTCGGCACCGTGATCGGCGGCACCGGCAGCGGCCCGGACAACCCCGTCCGCTTCGCGACCACGGGGCCGGTGGACCCGGACGACCCGTCGGAGGGCACGGTCTACAAGGGCACATTCATCCCGGGGCCGCCCAAGAAGAAGGTTCCCACGACGACCGCCAAGACCTGCGCCGGCTGCAAGGTGGTGACCGATCTGCCGAAGAACGCGGAGAAGTCCATGCCGAGCGGTGGGTACGACGTCAACCATGTCACGGTCTACGAGGTCTCCCAGAACACCTGGCTGAACAAAGACATCTCCGACGACTTCAACATCTCGGACCAGGACGGGGAGGTGAGTCGGACCACGACCACGATCCACACCAGGCAGCTGACCACACAGCTGGCCGCGAAGATCGGGGGCAGCGTCTCGGTCAAGACATCGGTGTCGGCCTCCCTGCCGTTCCTGGCCGACGGCGAGGTCGAGGTGGCCGTCTCGTTGAACGGTGAGCTCTCCTGGCAGAACTCCGATGCCGTCACGGACGCGAAGCAGGACTCGGTCACGCTGCCGACGGTGAAGGTCAAGGCCGGCCAGGCGTACGGGTTGTCCCCCGTGGGTACGGCCACCAGGTACATGGCCGTCTTCGTCCATACGGACGGAAGCACGACGAGTGCCGAGTGGGGGACGTACGACATTCACAACTGGGCACCGGCGGCCTACGATCACAGGCCGGCGGTGATCCTCAACAACAACGCAGGTCCGGCCAAGTAGCCGTGCCGCGAACGCGGCGGCACGACAGAGACAGGGGAGAACGGATGCGCCATCGCACAAGCCGACGGGCAGTGGCTTGCACCGCGGTTGCCGCCCTGCTGGTCGGTGCCGCCGCGTGCGGGTCCGCGCCGGGCGGGACGGCGGGCAGGGCGGGCACGCCCGGTCCCGCGGCCGCCGAGGCGGTTGCACTGGGGCCGGAGTTCCCGGAGCCGGCCAAGCGAGTCGTGCTGGAGCAGGCCGCGAGGGACGGCAGGGCGCCGGCCGGCGGCCGGACGGCCGTGGCGAACTTCGGCGTGAACTGGCCTCCTTCCCTGGTCTGGCAGGCGGAGAGCAGTGGTGACATCTGCGCGGCCCAGGCTCCCCAGGTGGGAGGCGTGTTGACCCAGTGTGCCAAGGCCACGGACATCAAGAGCAGGCCCACGCCCGGCGTCGGCGTCATCCTGAGCTACCGGCTGGCCAAGAGCGACACCTGGGAGGGGTGGAACATTCTGCTCCTCGCCAGCGCCGAGACCGTTGAGAGGATCTCCTGCCAACAGCAGGACTTCCCGGTGCGAAAGGCGTTGGCGGTGACAGTGGGCGGGGTGCTTCGGACCGTATACGCCGTCACCGTCCCGGCCGACATGGCCGGCACCCATCAGGCCGCCGTCCGGCGCGGGGACGCGTTGGCGGTGGATCAGGTGCGGATCGATCCCGAGGGCCGCGCCGTCCAGTGCTGAGAGGGCCTCGCACAGCGCGCCGTCCTTCGTTCTCCTCGGGCAGGGAGGGGCGGCGCGGTCAGCCGGTGTGGTGCGCCGCCAGGCGGGTGGCGGCGGCCTCCAGGAGGAGGTCGAGGGCGAACGGGTAGCCGCTGCGGTCCATGTCGGAGACGAGGAGGTCGGCGGTGGCGGCGATGTGGGGGTGGGTGTCGGGGCCGAGGCGCGCGTAGCGCAGGCGCCAGACGGCGAGGTCGGCGGCGCGGGCGGGGGCGGGCAGGGCGAGGGCGGCGGCGTCCTGGGCGGCGAAGGCGAGCGCCTGGTCGACGAAGGCGTGGTAGATCCGGACGGCCTCCGGGTCGGGGAAGCCCGCGGAGCGCAGGACGCCGAGGATCGTCTCGACGGCCTGCGTCTCGTTGTCCCGCCCGGTGGTGCGGTGGGCGGCGAGCTGGGCGGCCTGGGGGTGTGCCTGGTAGGCGGTGTGGATGCGCATGCCGATCTCGCGCAGGTCGGCGCGCCAGTCACCGCTGAGTCGCAGGCCGTGCTGGGCGCGGCCGATGAGTTCGTCGGCGACGGCGAGCATCAGGTCGTCGGTGTTGTGGAAGTACCGGTAGACGGCGCTCGGGTCGGCCCCCAGGGCGGCGCCGAGGCGGCGGACGGTCAGCGCGGCCGCGCCGTGCTGGCCGATCAGCCGCAGGGCCGTCTCGACGATGACCTGTTCGGACAGGACCGTGCCCTGCTTGGTCGGCCGTCTGCGCCGCCGCTGCGGTTCGGGGACCACGCGTTCCGTCATGGCGGGCAGCCTAGGGCATCGAAGGCTATGACAACAGCGTTGACGTTGCGGCGTCCGTCCGCGCCCGCGGCGACCCTGACCGCCCGGTGCAGTCGGCCGTCGGCCGATCGGCGGACGGCGGCCCCCGGCACGGGTGGCTTCCCCCCGTGCCACGGGTCCCACTGGTACCACGGAGCCGACAACCAGGGGGATGCACAGAGACGAGGTAGCGCAGCGCCATGTCCCACCACCTCAGTGGTCCGAACCTCCGCTCGCCGCGCGGCGACGCCCGGCTCGACCTCACCGACCTGTTCGCCTTCCCGGGCTCGGACGCCTCGGGCCGGACCGTCCTCATCATGAACGTGAACCCGTACGCGCCGACCCGGGCCGCCGAGTTCCACCCGGACGCCGTCTACCGGATCAACATCGACAACGACGGTGACGACCGGGCGGACGTCGCCTACTCGTTCACCTTCTCCGGCCCCGGCACCGGCGGCCAGACCGTCACCGTCCACCGCGCCACCGGGGAGGCGGCCCGGAGGCACGAGGCGGGCGGCGACGTGCTGTTCGCCAACGTGCCGGTCGCCTTCGGCTACGCGCCGGACGTGGTGGAGGTGGGTGGCTACAAGCTCTCCGTGGGCCTGCGCAGCGACCCCTTCTTCGCCGACCTCGAAGGGATCGTCAACAACTTCACCTGGACCGGCAAGGACGCCATGGCCGAGGCCAACGTCTTCGGCATCGCCCTCGAAGTCCCGGACGCCGAGCTGGGCCCGGACCCGGTGATCGGTGTCTGGGCCCGGGTCAGCCTCCACCTGGACGGGCAGCTGATCTCCGTCGACCGGGGCGCGCACCCCTCGCTGACCGCGTACTTCAACGCGGAGGAGGTCAAGGACGCCTACAACACGGGCGAGCCGGCCGACGACTGGGCGACGTACCGCGAGGCCTGGACGGCCGTCCTCCAGCACACCGGGGACTACACCACCGAGGCGGCGACCGAGACGCTGAAGCTCGTCCTGCCCGACGTCCTGCGCTACGACCGCTCCCGCCCCGCCGCCTACCCCAACGGCCGCACCCTCAGCGACGACGTGACCTCCGCCCGCCTCGCCATGGTCTCCGGCGGCAAGATCATCAGCGACCACATCCCCCCGCACACCGACCTCCTCCCGACCTTCCCCCACCTCGGACACCCGCACCCGGCGGGGTAGCCGGGGAACGGCTCACAGGGCCGCGCCGGGTATATGGATTTCTGTATAGTCGCCCCTGTGGGCCACCCATGGCAGATCGAGATCGAGCCCGAGGTCCGGCAATGGCTGGAGCTTCTTCCGGATGCCCGGTACGACAAGGTCGAGCGTGCGGTTGACATGCTCGCAAGCCGGCCGACGACACTGGCGGAGCCCTACTCGCGGCATCTCGGCGGTAAGGTGCGCGAGCTGCGCTTCGTCATGGATGGCAGCGCCGTGCGGATCACCTACTGGCTGGCGCCGGGTCGGCGCATCGTGTTGCTGACGGTGTTCCGCAAGACGCGGCAACGCGAGACGGCAGAGGTCGACCGCGCCCAGCAGGTGCAGCGAGAGTGCGAGGCGGCCCACGGCCCGGCCGAGCATGCCTATGACCGGAGCAAGGAGGAGAGCCCGTGAACCACGCGCACTGGAAGACCCGCCGGACCAGGAGGCTCCTGGGCGAACAGGTCGAGGAGTCCGCCGCCTACGTCGAGGCGGGACATGCGTTCGCGCTGGGGCAGGCCGTCCACGACCGCCGTACCCTGCTCGGCCTGTCGCAGGCTGAGCTGGCACGGCGGGCCGGTATGACGCAGCCGCAGATCTCCACCATCGAGGGTGGCGACTCCCTGCCGACCCTGCCTTTGCTCACCCGGCTGGCGAAGGCGCTGGACGCGTCGCTGACCATCGACCTGGACGGCGACGCCTCCTCGTTCGTCTTCTCCCCGCACGGCGGCCGGCCCGGTGACGGCGAACCGGAGGACGGCCGGTCGGCGGCCTAGGGCGGTCCTCGGGCCGTCGCCGCCCGGTCAGGCCGGGGGGCGGGCGTCGCTGAGGTCGGCGTACTCCTCGATGAAGGTGCGGGCCTGGTCGGCGGTGAGGGGGCGGGCGAAGAGGTAGCCCTGGCCGAGCGGGCAGCCCATGGCGGCGAGCAGGTCGCGCTGCTCGGTGTTCTCGATGCCCTCGGCGATGACCTGGACACCGAGGGTGTCGGCGATCCGGGTGATGCCCTCGACCAGGGCGTACTGCTGCTGGGAGAGGCCGAGGCCGTCGATGAAGGACTTGTCGATCTTCAGGATGGAGATCGGGAACTCGCGCAGGTAGGAGAGGGAGGAGTAGCCCGTCCCGAAGTCGTCGATGGCGATGCCGACGCCCAGCCCGGTCAGGGTGCGCATGTCGGTGTGGACGCGTTCGTCGCGGCGCATCAGCACGGACTCGGTCAGTTCCAGGACGAGCGCCTGCGGGGTGATCCCGGAGGTCCGGACGGCGCCGCGCACCACGTCCACGAAGCCGGCGTCGCGGAACTGCCGGGCCGAGACGTTGACGTTGACCCGCAGGGGCGGCAGGCCGCGGGCGCTGCGCCGGCTGCCGCTGAGCCGGTGCCAGCCGGCCACCTCCTGGGCGGCCCGTTCCAGGACCCACGCGCCGAGCGGCACGATCTGGCCGCTCTCCTCGGCGAGTGCGATGAAGTCGTCGGGCAGCACCATGCCGCGCCGGTCGTGCGGCCAGCGGACCAGTGCCTCGAAGGCGACCAGCTCGCCGGTCTGCAGGTCGACGATCGGCTGGTAGTACAGCTTGAACGCGGACTCGGCGATCGCGGTGTCCAGGTTCTCGTTCAGTTCGTGCCGCTCCACCAGCCCGGCCTGGAGCGCGGGCTGGTAGTGGCACCACTGCCGCTTGCCGGCCGACTTCGCCGAGTACAGGGCCAGGTCGGCGTGGCTGAGCAGCTCGGTCGCGTCCACGCTGTCCTCGGTGGTGGCGACGCCGATGCTGGCCGTGACCCGGACGGCACCCGCGCTCAGCTTGAACGGCTCCGCGAAGGCGGACAGCACCGCGTCCGCCGTGGCGCCGACGTCGGCCGGGCGCAACGCGTCCTCCACCAGGACGGCGAACTCGTCGCCGCCGAGCCGGGCCGCCGTGTCGGAGGTGCGCAGCGCGGTGGAGACCCGGAGCGAGACGGCGACCAGCAGCTCGTCGCCGACCGCGTGCCCCTGGGTGTCGTTGACCACCTTGAAGTCGTCCAGGTCGATGAAGAGCACCCCGGTGATGGCACCGCTGCGCTCGCCGCGCGAGAGCGCGTGGCCCACGCGGTCCTGGAAGAGGACGCGGTTGGCCAGGCCGGTGAGCGAGTCGTGGAAGGCGCGGTGGGTGAGCTCGCGCTCCATCTGGCGCTGTTCGGTGACGTCGCGCAGGGTGAGCACCAGGCCACCCACCGTCGGGTCGCCGCGCAGGTCGTTGCAGCGGACCTCGGCCTCGATCGGCGTGCGGTCGTGGCGCAGCAGGCGCCAGTGTTCGCGTTGCGGTTCGCGGCCGTCGCCCGCCCGCCCGCCGCCGCCGTCCAGGCCGCGCATCCGGGCCAGTGCGCTGCCGACGGCGCGGCTGTCCTCGGGCGGGACGAGGTCGGTGATCAGGGTGCCGTCCAGGCTGGGGTAGCCGAGGACGCGTTGGGCGGAGGAGGAGGCGTAGCGGACGCCGTCGTCGGCGTTGAGGATCAGGATGACGTCGCTGGCGTTCTGTACCAGGGTGCGGAAGTAGACCTCGCTGTTGCGGCGGTTGATCTCCTGGCTCAGCATCACGCGTTCGACGGCCAGTGCGGCCTGGGCGGCGAGGATCTCCAGCGAGCTCCAGAGGCTGGTCAGCTCCTGTTCGGTTCCGGTGACGATGAGTGCGCCGATCAGCGGGTCGCCGGAGGGGCGTTCGGCGAGGGTCAGCGGGCAGAGCAGGGCGGAGGGCATGCCGTCGAAGCGGAGGGCCAGGTCGCTGCCGATGTCCTCGATGGGGAGTAACCGGGTCTCGCGGACGGCCGCCAGGGCGAGCACCTCGTCCGAGCCGGGGCCCTCGCCCAGGGCGTGCTGGGCCGGTCCGCGCTCGGCGTGCCGGACGTGCAGGACGCCGGCCTCGGTGACCGCGAGCAGCGCGACGTGGCCGGGCTCGGCCGGCATCAGGGTGGAGGCGGCGGCCTGGACGGCGTCGGCGACCTCCTCGACGGTGACGGCCGCGGTCAGTGAGGCGCCGGCCTCGCGCAGCGCCCGTTCCCGGCCCAGGGCCTGCCGGCGGGCGCCGACCACGATGGCGAGGCGGGCGAGGACGAGCAGGAAGAGCAGGGCGGAGAAGGCGCCGATCACCCCGGCGTTGTTGGTGTTGCCGTTGACGGACTCGACGATCAGGATGGTCGGCGCGATCAGCGAGGCCGCGGTGAGCAGGGCCAGCCGGCCGCGGCCGAGGTCGGCCTCCTGCGAGGGCACCGGTCTGGTCAGCTCGACCATGGAGGGGTGCAGTGCGGCCGCGCCCCAGGCGGTGTAGAAGGCGGCCCATCCCAGGTCGACCGGGGTGCCGATGTGCCAGTCGCCGTGCAGCTGGATCAGCCCGTACAGGATGTCGGAGATCAGCAGGCCGACGGTGCCGACCGTGAGCAGCTGGAGTGCCCGGCTGCTCCCGCCGCGTGGGACGAGCAGGCGCAGCAGCAGGAAGAGGACGATCACGTCGCCCAGCGGGTAGGCCATCGAGACGGCCTTCTGGAACCAGCTGAGGTCGGGGTTCCGGGCGTACGGGAGGATCAGGTAGATCCAGGCGAGCAGGGCGAGGCCCATGGTGAGGATGAGCGCGTCCAGCAGGCTGGCCCGGTCCTGATGGGCCGTCCGCCAGCGGATGAAGCCCAGGACGCCGGCCGCGTACAGCAGGTACTCGGCGAGGTAGAAGCCGTCGGCCACTGAGGGGAAGGGGCTTCCCAGGTGCAGGAACTCCAGCTGGATGACCTGGACGACCTCGCCGGCGGTGAAGCTGAGGTTGGCGAGTGCCAGCAGGTACCAGAAGAGCGCGTGGGAGGGGCGGTTGAGGCGGACGCCGACCACGATGGCGGCGACGCCGCCGAGGCCGATGCCTGTCCACCAGATGATCCGCTGCGTCGGGTAGATGTAGTAGATGCAGGTGAACAGCACCATCCACACCAGGTAACAGGCCATCAGGTGTTGTCGCCGGCGAGTCAACGAGGCTACCTCCTCCACGACATCACTCCGCCGGTCGGGCGGGGGAGTTCGGGTGAGGACGGGTCTTCCGGGAGTCGCCCTTCGGGGCAGGGGCTGCGTCCGCCCGTCGGGTCGGGACCGGACGTTCGAAATGAGCCGTGAGTGCGTATAGTCGGAAATGTCGCACCTCCCAGCATTCTGCCGCCACAGCACGAGGTCAAGCCGGTGGATGATGCAGCAGACAGCGCACAGGGCGCACGGGCGGAAGTGAACTCCGGTCGTCACGCCGTGTTGCGCAACGAAGACGGTCGGTATGCGATCTGGCCAGGTGACTTCACCGTCCCGAGTGGTTGGCGGACGGTGTTCGGCCCGGACGGCCGGGCGGCCTGCCGGGCCTACGTGGAACGCGAGTGGCGGTGGGACGGGCTCGGGCTCGGGCTCGGGCCGTCGCACGGCCGGGGTGCCGGACGAGACATGGCCGCGGGCCGTACGCCGTCCGCCGCCGGGTCCGCGGACACCGTGCACGGGCTCTTCCGGGCGCGCGCCGCCCACGATCCGGACGCCCTCGCCGTGCTCGCCGAGGACGGCGAACTGAGCTACCGCGAACTGGACCGGCGCAGCGACCGGCTGGCCGCCGCGCTGCGGGCCCGGGGCGTCGGGCCGGACCGGGTGGTGCCCGTCTGCCTGGAGCGCGGGACCGGCCTCGTGACGGCCTGGCTCGGCGTGCTCAAGGCCGGCGGGGCCTTCCTCCCGCTGGACCCTGCCCACCCGGAGCGGCGGCTCACGCAGCTCGTCGAGGACTGCCGTGCCGCGGTGGTGGTGGCGGGGTGCGGGCGGCGCTTCGCGGGAGCCGCGGTGCTGGACGCGGACGCGGGGGCGGAGACCTGGGAGGGGGGCCCGGAGCCGGACGCCGCCGCGCCGGACGACCTCGCGTACCTGATCTACACCTCCGGCACCACCGGTACGCCCAAGGGTGTGCCCGTCACCCACCGTTCCCTCCGCTTCACCCTGGACCGCGTCGTCCGCGCCTACGGGCTGACCCCGCAGGACCGGGTGCTGCAACTGGCCGCCCTCGGCTTCGACACCGCGCTGGAGCAGGTGCTCGCCACCCTGGTCAGCGGCGCCACCCTCGTTCTCGGCGGGGCGCGGACCTGGGCGCCCACCGAGCTGGTGCACCGGATGCACGACCTGGGGCTCACCGTCACCGACCTCACGCCCGCCTACTGGCACCACGTGCTGGCCCTGCTCCCCGAGGGCGGTCCGGCCCCCGCGGGCCTGCGGCTGGTCGTGGTGGGCGGGGACACCGTGCACGCCGACGACTGCCGCACCTGCCTGGCCCGGCTGCCCGGCGTCCGGCTGGTGAACGCGTACGGGGTGACCGAGGCGGCGGTCACGTCCACGCTCTGCGAGGTCACGCCGGAGGTGCTGGCCGGCGGTGCGCACGGGCGCGCCGCGCACGGGCCGGCGGCCGGCGGTGCGGCGGCCCCGGTGCCGATCGGGCGGCCGCTGCCGGGTGTGCGGGTGCACGTGCTGGACGCGCGGCTCTCCCCGGTGCGGCCGGGGGAGAAGGGCGAGATCTACCTCGGCGGCCCCGGCCTGGCCCGCGGCTACTGGCGACAGCCCGGCCTGACCGCGGAAACGTTCCTTCCCGACCCGTACGCGGCCGTCCCCGGGGAACGCATGTACCGCACCGGCGACGCCGGGCGCTGGCGGGCCGACGGCAACCTGGAGATCCTCGGCCGCTTCGACGACCAGGTGAAGGTCCGCGGCTACCGCGTCGACCCCGCCGAGGTCGAATCGGTGCTCGCCGCCCACCCCGACGTCCGGCAGGCCTGCGTCGCCGCCGACGGCAGCGACGACGGGACGCGCGTCCTCACCGCCTACTACACGCTGACCGGGCGCGCCGACTCCGGCGCCGGCGCCCGGCGTCCGCAGATCCGGGCCTACCTGGCCGAACGGCTGCCGGACTTCATGGTCCCGGCCGAGTTCGTGCTGCTCGACCGCATGCCGCTCACCTCCCACGGCAAGATCGACCGGCGCCGGCTGCCGCACACCGCGCCACAGCTCCAGCGGCGGGCCGGCGGAGGACGGGACGACGGGCAGGCGGAGGAGCCCGAGAGCAAGGACGAGAACGGGCGGACGGACGAGATCGCGCGCGCCGACGGGGCCGCGCGCCCCGACGGCAACGGGAGCGCGATCGAGGCCGGCATCGCCCAGCTCTGGTCCCAGCTGCTCGGCGTCGACACGGTCGGACCCTCCGACGACTTCTTCGAACTCGGCGGCAACTCCCTGCTCGCCATGGAGATGCTCGCCCGGGCCCGGATCATGTTCGGCATCGACGTCACCCGGATCCGCTTCCTCACCCGGTCGCTGCTGCGCGACTCCACCCTGCGCGCCTTCGCCGTCGCCACCCGGACGGCGCGCTCCGCCTGGAACGGCCTCGGCGAGACCACCGTCGACTGGGCCGCCGAAGCCGAACCCGGCACCCCCGTCAGGCAGTCCTGGCGCCCCGCGCCCTGCCGCGCCGAACCCGCCGAGATCCTGCTCACCGGCGCCACCGGCTTCTGCGGCGCCCACCTGCTGAACACCCTGCTGCGCACCACCGGCGCCCGCATCCACTGCCTGGTCCGCGCCCCCGACGAGGAGCACGCCCTCGAACGCATCCGCGCCGCGCAACAGCGGTTCCTCCGGCACGACCTGGCCGACGCCCGGGTCGTCCCGCTGGTCGGCGACCTCACCGAACCCCTGCTCGGCCTGACGCAGCACCGGTTCGAGGAACTGGCCGACAGCCTGGACGCCATCCACCACCTCGGCGGACAGGTCAACTTCATCTACCCCTACCACCAGCTGCGCGCCGCCAACGTCGGCGGCACCCGCGAGATCGTCCGGCTGGCCGGGCACTCCCGCGGCGTCCCGGTGCACTACCTCTCCACCCTCGCCGTCCTGGCCGGCTTCGGCCCGGCCGGCGTCGCCGAGGTCACCGAGCGGATGCCGCTCGCGTACCCGGAGAAGCTCGCGGTCGGCTACGTCGAGAGCAAGTGGGTCGCCGAACAGCTGCTGCACAACGCGGCCGCGGCCGGCCTGCCGGTCACCGTGCTGCGCACCAACGACGTCACCGGCGACCTCGCCACCGGGGTGATGAACACCGGAACCGAGATCTGCGCGCTGATCAAGTACATGGCGGACAGCGGAAGTTGCCCCGACGTCCGGCTGCTGCTCGACTTCGTCCCGGCCGACCGCTTCAGCCAGGCTGTCGCCCACATCGCCGCCCGCGCCCCCGCCAACGGCGAGGTCTACCACGTCACCTCACCCCGCCCCGGCGTCCTCGCCGACCTCGCCGCCCGCCTGCGCGCCCGGGGCCACCCGGTGGACGAAGTCCCCTACGCCGCCTGGGTCCAGGACCTCATCCGCTTCGCCGCCGGCCACCCCACCCATCCGATGACCCCGTTCGTCCCCCTCTTCGTCGACCGCAGCCCGGGGACGGAACTCTCCATCAGCGAGATGTACTTCCGCCCGACGTTCCCGCTCTTCGACCGCGCCAACACCGAACAGGCCCTGGTGGGCAGCGGGATCGACCTTCCGGCGGTCGACGACGGGCTGCTGGACCACTACCTGGAGCAGCTGACGGCGGAGGGATTCCTGGCCCCGCCCGTGGGGGTGTTGCGACGGTGAACGGGACGGCCGGGATGTTCGACGGGCTGGACGTGGCACGGGCGCCGGGGGACGGGCCGGTGGCGTTCGGGGGCGGGCTCGCGGCGGACGTGCTGCTGGCCGCGTACCGGCGCGGGCTGTTCCCGATGCCCGCCGCCGACGACTACGCGAGCGCCTTCAACGAGGCCCGGTTCGAGGAGACGGTGGCCTCGGGCGCGGTGGCGCTGCTCCCGGGGGCCGCCGCCGTCGACGACGACCCCTACGCCCTGGCCTGGTGGTCCCCGGACCCGCGCCCGGTGATCGCCCCGGGCGGGGTGCGCATCGGGAGCCGGCTCGCCCGGCGGCTGCGCAACGGCCTGCCGTGGTGGACCAGCGCCGACCGGGCCTTCCCACGGGTCCTCGCCGCCTGCGCCGAGGGCCGCCAACCGCCTTGGCTCACCGAGGGGTTACGCGCCACCCTGCTCCAGCTGCACGACCGCGGCGCGGCGCACAGCGCCGAGGTCTGGGACGGCGAGGAGCTGATCGGAGGGGTCTTCGGGGTCACCGCGGGGCCCGTCCTCAGCCTCGACTCGATGTTCCACCGCCGGTCGGACGCCGCCCGCGTCGCCGTCGCCGACCTCGCCGCCCGCTTCGCCGACGCGGGCGGCCGCCTCCTCGACGCCCAGTGGGACACCCCGCACGTCCGCACCCTCGGCGCCGTCCCCACACCCCGCGCCGACTACCTCGCCGCACTCGCCGCCCCGGCCGACCTCCGGCCACTGGCCCCGGACGCCCTCCCGGTCTCCCGCCTGGGGCGGGTCTGACCGTTCCGGCCTCGGCCCGGCCTCAGCCGGTCGCGGCCGCCGGAGCCGGACAGGGGGCGGCGGGCGGCGCGGGGTTTGCCCGGAGCTCCGCCCGGGAACGTGGGCGGGCATGGTTTCCGTGGTGGTGGCGCCCTGGGGCGGCGAGCCCGTCCTCGTCCGGGCCGGCGACGAACTGCACGACGCGGCGAGCACGATGAAGGTGGCCGTGCTCGCGGCGCTGTACCGGAGCGGGGCGGATCTCGACGCCGAGGTGCCGGTGGTGAACCGGTTCGCGTCGGTGGCGGGAGGGGAGTTCGGCAACGACCCCGGCTGGGACAGCGACCCGCAGCCCTGGGCGCTGCTCGGCGGCACGGCCCCGCTGCGCACCCTCGCCGAGCGGATGATCACGCACTCCTCCAACCTCGCGACCAACCTCTGCCTCGCGCGGGCCGGGCACGAGGCGGTGGCCGACGTCTGGCGGCGGGCGGGCGCGACCCGCAGCGCCAGCCCGCGCGGGATCGAGGACTACGCGGCGCGCGACGCGGGCGTGCACAACCGGGTGAGCGCCCTCGATCTGGTCCGCCTCCTCCAGTCCCTCGCGGACGAGCCGGAGCTGCTGGCCCTGCTGGAGCGCAACGCCTTCCGGGTGGACCTGGCGGCGGGGCTGCCGCCGGGTACCCGGATCGCCTTCAAGAACGGCTGGTTCCCCGGGGTGCGGCACAGCGTCGGCCTGGTCCGCCCCGAGGACTGCCCGCCGTACCTGCTGGCGGTCTGCTACACCGGTCCGCTGGCCTCGGGCGAGGACGAGGCGGACCCGGCGGCCCGGCTGCTGGCGCGGGTCTCGGCGGCGGTCTGGCAGCGCCGTCACGACATCGCGAGTGCCTCCAGCCCGTCCAGCGCGGCCTCGTTGAGCAGGTTGATGCGGACGAAGCCGGGGTGGCCGGGGAGTTCGAAGTAGCGGCCGTCCAGGGCGAGCAGGCGGTCGGCGGGGGCGCTGGGGCGGGCGAACAGGAAGTAACCGGTCTCGATGGCGGCCTGGGCGGTCAATGCCGTGCCGGACGACAGGCGTTGGTGGTTGGCGCGGATGTGGCCGACCAGCTGGTGGTTGCCCTCGGCGCGCATCAGGTCGGCGGCGCGGTGGGCGAAGAGGCGGTCGGCCACGGTGACGTCGCCGTGCAGGTTGAGGTGGAGTTCGGCGAGCGGTTCGCGCAGCGGCTCGGGGACCAGCAGGTGGGCGCAGCGGTAGCCGTGGATGGACAGGTACTTGGTGGGGCAGACCATCCGCACGGTGAGGCCGCGGGGCAGGACGGCGGACTCCTCGCGCCGGCCGCCGTCCCAGCGCAGGTACTGGAAGGTGCCGTCCACGAACACGAGTGAGCCGGTGGCGAGTTGCCAGTCGGCGATCCGTTCGAGGACCTCGGCGGGGACACGCCGCCCGGTGTACCAGACGGGGTCGGTGAGCAGCAGGACGGTCCGCTCGTCGGGCAGGGCCGGCTCGAACCCGGCCTCGTGGGCGTGGTCCTCGGCGACGGCGACCGGGTCGATGCCGAACTGCCGGAAGAAGTAGGCGAACTTGTAGTAGAGGGGCGGGAGGTAGTGGACCCGGGTGTGGCCGGCCAGCCTGAGCCAGGTGCAGAAGGTGCCGATCAGGCTGCTGGAGCCGCCGGCCGGGACGACCTGGCCGGGCGAGCAGGGCTCGTCGTCGTAACTCTCGTGGAGCAGGGCGATCTTGGCGCGCAGCGCGTGGTCCTCGTCGATCGCGGAGTAGCGGGTGACGTCGCCGAGGCAGTAGGGCGGGGTGTGGGCGAGGTCGCCGAGGTAGTCGGCGACGTAGGGGTGGCCGCCGTTGTAGTCGGAGACGAAGAGGCGTCCGTCCGGCCGCCGGCGGGCCCGTTCCACGGCCTCGTGCAGATCGAGCATGCGGAACAGCGACGACATCCCGTACCCCTCAAGCCGGCCACGCTACGTGTCGGACGGTCGTCAAGTCTGTCCGCGGCCCTGCGCGGGCACAAGCCCGCACAGGGCCGTCGGGGTGACGGCGGCGCGGCGGCGCGGCGTCAGTACGGCTGGACCAGGACATGCGCGGCGCCCGGGATGCCGACCTTCAGCAGCTCGTCCTCCTCCGGGGTGGTCGGGGTGCCGGTCTCCTGCTTGAGGACGGCGCGGGACAGCGCCTGCACCCACATCGCGCGCGGCCGGCGGCGCTCCTCCCAGGCGGCCAGCGCGGTGGCGACGTCCTCGGCGTCGTCCAGCGACCGGGCGAGGACGAGCGCGTCCTCGACCGCCATCGCCGCGCCCTGGGCCAGGTGCGGGGTGGAGGCGTGCGCGGCGTCGCCGGCCAGCACCACCCGGCCGACGTGCCAGGGTTCCTCCACCGTGACCTGGGAGATCCGCGAGTAGACCACCGCGGACGGGTCGGTGACCTGCGCCAGCGCCTCGGCGATCGGGCCGCCGAAGCCGGCGAGCCGCTCGGCGAGCTGCTCGTGGGCGTGCTCCCGGTCCGGGCGGAAGCCCTCGGCCTCGGCGAACACCGAGCCCAGGTACATGAGTTCGTCGGTGATCGGGGTGAGCAGCGCCTTGGCCTTGAGGTTGCCGGCGGACATCACCACGCCCTGCACCTCGGGCAGGCGCGGCAGCGTGACCCGCCAGTTGGCGAAGCCGGTGTACTCGGGCGTGTACGTGTCGCCGTACAGCCGCCTGCGCAGCGGCGAGCCGATGCCGTCGAAGCCGACCACCAGGTCGTAGCGGCCGCGGTGACCGTCGGAGAGGGTGACGTCCACGCCCTCGCCGTCGTCGTCGAGTCCGGTGATCGTGGCGGAGAAGCGGAGCGACGCGCCGGCCTCGGTGGCGGCGGCGGAGAGCACCCCGGCCAGGGCGGGGCGCGGGATGCCGTTGTTGGAGGGCGCGTCGCCCATCCGGGGCTGCGGGATCCTGGCGAGGGTGGCGCCCGCCGGGTCGCAGACGGTCAGCACCTCCCACTCGAAGCCGGCGGCCAGGCAGGCGTCCAGCACGCCGATCTCGCGCATCACGTGGAGGGCGTTGGACGGCTGGATGATGCCGACGCCGAGTACCTCCAGCTCGTCGCGCAGCTCGGCGACGTCGACCTGGTGGCCCCGCCGGGCGAGGGCGGTGGCCAGGGTCAGGCCGCCGATCCCGCCGCCGTGGACCAGGACGCGCAGGGGTGGGGTCATGACGGTTCTCCAAACAGGGCAGTGGGAGGGCGGGGCTCAGCCGACGGGCGCCGGCGGGACGGCGGCGAGGTCCATCAGGTGGTCGACGAGGGCCAGCAGGAGGTCCCGTCCGTAGGTGCGGTCGCGCACGTCGCCGAGGAGCATCGGCACCTGCGGGTCGAGGTCCAGGGCGGCCCGGATCTCGTCCGGCGTGCGCGTGTTCCGACCGTGGAAGCAGTTGATCGCGACCACGAACGGGATGCCCCGGCTCTCGAAGAAGTCGATCGAGGCGAAGCTGGTCTCCAGCCGGCGGGTGTCGGCGATGACGATCCCGCCGAGCGCGCCGTTCACCAGGTCGTTCCACATGAACCAGAAGCGTTCCTGGCCGGGTGTGCCGAACAGGTAGACCACCAGCTCGGGGCTGACGGTGATCCGGCCGAAGTCCAGGGCGACGGTGGTGGTGTCCTTGCTGTCGACGCCGGTGAGGTCGTCCACGCCGACGCTGGCGCGGGTGAGGTACTCCTCGGTGCGCAGCGGCGCGATCTCGCTGACCGAGCCGACCAGCGTGGTCTTGCCGACGCCGAAGCCGCCCGCGATGAGGATCTTCACGGCGGCGGGGGCGTCGGCCGCGCCGGTGGTGCCGGCCCTGTCGGCGGTGCCGGGGGGGGGTGGAGGGGGGCAGGGGTGCGGTCGGTGCCATGGTTCAGAGTCTCCGGAGTCCTTCGCGTACGGCCGTGAGCAGACCGAGGTCCGCGCCCCCGCCGGCCCGGGCCACCGAGAGCGGGGCGCGGGCCAGCAGCAGGCCCTGGGAGACCAGGTCGCCCAGGAGGATCTTGGTGACCGAGACCGGCAGGTCCAGACCGGCCGCCACCTCGGCGACGGCGGCCGGGCGCCGGCACCGGTCCAGGATCATCCGGTGCTCGGGCTGGAGCCCGCGCGAGCCGGAACGGGAGCCCCGGGCCAGGGCCGCGCGGGCCTCGTCCTCGACGGTGGTGAGCACCGTGATCAGGGTGAGGTCGTCGCGCTCGGGCGCGGTGCGGCCCCGGGTGATGGTGTACGGGCGCACCATCGAGTCCGAGCCGTCGTCCTCGTCGGGCAGCTCGCTCCAGTGCGGGGTCACCGGGGCATCAACCCCGGTTCCTGGCCGCGAAGGCGTCGAACTCGCCACGGACCGGGGTGGTCAGCTTCTGGCCGACCTGCTGCACCAGGGTGTGCATGGCCACCGACATCACCTCGGCGTCCACCTCCTGGGAGGCGACCACGGCCAGGTGGGTGCCCTGGGCGGCGGCGATGATGAACAGCCAGACCTCGGACAGCTCGACGATGACCTGGTGCACCGCGCCGCCGTCGAAGAGCTGGCCGACGCCGCGGGCCAGGCTCTGCTGGCCGGTGGCGACGGCGGCCAGGCGTTCGGCGTCGGCGCGCTCGATGGAGCGGGAGTGGCTGACGACCAGGCCGTCGTCGGAGAGCAGGACGGCGTTCCTGGTCCCGGGCACCGAGTCGACGAGTCCGTCGAGCAGCCAGTCCAGGTCCTGGTGGGTGGCGATCGTACGGTTCATGGCTGCTCATCCGTCCTTGTGGTTCGGGGGTCCGCGACGGGGGGTGCCCAGGGGGAGGGGGCGGGCGCGGGGGTCGGGGGCCCGGCGGGTTCGGTGGGGCCGGTGGGGGGAGCCGGGTGGGTTCCGTGGTCGGCGGTCCGGTCGGGGAGGAGGCCGGGCGCCCGGTCCGTGGTCCGGTCGGGGAGGTGGTGCTCGCCGGAGTCGTGACCGCGGCCGTGGCCGCGCGCCGCGCGGGACTGCCGCTGGAAGGCGCCGATCGCCGCCCCCGACCGCCGTACCGGGCGCTGGAACGGGCCGGCCGCGCCGGGCTGGCGCCCGGTGGAGGCGTCACCCGCCGGGGCGGGGCCGTCCGGGCCGGGCGTGTGCCCGGTCCGGGCCGGCGGGAGGCGCAGCTCGGCGGCCAGGCTGGCCTGGCGGATCCGCTGCGGCAGCGGCGGCTGCCCGCCGCCGGGTTCGCTGAGCGGCACCGAGGACGTGTACTCGCGCCGCTCCCGCCGCTCGGCGAGCCGGTAGTGGTCGGCCGGCCGGTACTGCTCGTCCGCGTACGGGGCCTCGGCGGGGGTCACCTTGGCGTACGCGATGTCCGGGTAGGCGGGGTTGTCGTACCCGGGGGCCGGGGCGGGCCCGGCCGGGTCGGACGCCGGGGTCCCGTCGGGCGGGGTGTCGTACGCGGGCCGGTCGCCGTACCCGGCGGCGTACGCCGTGCCGAACGCCGTGCCGTCCGCCGGGGAGCCGTGCTCGACCGGCTGCGCGGACTCCGCCGGCTGCTCCAGCGGCTGGACGTACTCGACGTGGGCGAACGCCTCGACCGGCGCCGCCCCCGCGGCCGGCGGGACCAACAGGATCTCCGGCGGCTCGGCGCCGGCCGGTCCGGGCGCCGCGTCGCCGTCCTCCGCCTCCGGGGCGGGCGTCACGGCGGGCACCGTCCTGCGGGGGCGCCGGGTGAGCGGGACCGGCGTGGCCGGGGTCGCGTCCGGAAGGCCCGCGTCGCCGTCGATGACCAGCTCGGCGGGGACGAGCACGACGACCCGCGTCCCGCCGAAGGCCGACGGCCGGAACTCGATCCGCAGGCCGGTGTTGGCGGCCAGCCGGGAGACCACGTAGAAGCCGAGGCGGATGTCGTCCGCCCGGGCCAGCACGTCCGTCCGGGGCGGACGGCTCATCAGCTCGTTGGCGGCGTCGTACTGGGCCGGGTCCATGCCGAGCCCGCGGTCCTCGATCTCGACCGCCAGCCCGCGGCCGACCATGGCGGCCCGCACCTCGACCGGTGTCGGCGGCTTGGAGAAGCTCGCGGCGTTCTCCATCAGCTCGGCGAGCACGTGCGCGACCGGGCCGACGGCCCGCTCGGAGAGCCACGGGTGGCCCTCGACGTCCAGCATGATCCGCCGGTAGTCCTGCACCTCGCCCTGGGCGGAGCGGAGCACGTCCAGCAGCGGGACGGGCTTGCGCCAGCGCCGCTGCGGCTGGCCGCCGGCCAGGATGACCAGGCTCTCCTCGTAGCGGCGCAGGCGGGCGGTGAGGTGGTCGAGGTCGAACAGGCCCTCCAGCACCTCCGGGTCCTCGTGCTTGCGCTCCAGCTCGTCCAGCTTCTTCAGCTGCTGGCCGATCAGCAGCTGGGTGCGGCGGGCGATGCGCTGGAGCAGCCGCTCGAAGCCGCGGTGCTGCTCGGCCTGCCGGACGGAGGTCGCCAGTGCGGAGGCGCGGGCCAGGTTGAGCGCCTGGCCGAGGCGGGCCAGTTCGTCGGTGCCGTTGCCGTGGTCGCCCGCGGTGACCGCCCGGGTCTCGGCCTCGACGTCGACCTGCTCGCCCTGGGCGAGGCGCTCGACGACCTCGGGCAGGGTGCGCTCCAGCTCCTGCGCCTGGGTGTGCAGTTCCTTGATCCGGCGGCGCAGCGAGCGGGTGAGCCGCCAGCTGGTGACGATCACGGCGACGACCGCGATCAGGCCGATCACGGTGGTCAGCGCGAAGGTGGTGAGCAGCGAGAGGAACGAGGCCTTGCCGACCTCGACGATGCCGCTGGTCCGGGTCTCGATGACCTTCACCAGCTGCGGGTTGAGCTGGTCGACGGCCTGCCGCCACTGCTCCTGGGCGGCCGGCAGCCTGACGGCGCCGCCGGCGTCCGCGGTGAGGGGTCTGGTCAGCGACTGCTCGACGGCGGACTTGGCCTGCCACGCCGGGCTGGTCATCAGGTCCTGCCAGGCCGCGGCCTCGTCGGCCGGGAGGTAGGGGACGACCTGGACGGTGAAGAGGTGGTCCTGGGCGCCGATGGCCTGCTGGACCTGCTGGAAGTCGCCGGTGGCAAGCTTCCCGGACGGCCAGCCGCGGGCCAGGACGGCGTCCTCGCGGGCCAGCATCTCCTTGGCCCAGAAGGCGTTCACCAGGGTCTTGGAGATCCAGGTGACCTCGCCGTTGTCCACGTGGCTGAGTGCGGTGAACAGTCGCAGGTCGACGGCGATCAGGTCGGTGTAGTAGGTGAAGACGGCCTGCTGGTCGACGGCGCCGCGGTCGACGGCGGACCGCTGCTCGGCCAGTCTGCCCAGGGCCTGCCGTGCCTCGGCGACCGCGCTGCGCACCTCGGCGGGCGCGTTGCCGGCGGTCTCGCCGGAGAGGGCCTGGAACTGGCGCACGGCGTCGTCGGTGGCCTGGCGCTGACGGCGCAGTGCCTCGGCGACGCTGCCGGGCCGGGCGAGCGACTCGGCGCTGAGCCGGCGCTCCTCCTGGAGGTTGTAGTAGACGATGTTGGACGGCTGCCCGGCCTTCTGGGCCAGCAGGCCCTGGTCGGCCTGGCGGTTGAAGTCCGCGAAGGTCTGGCCGCTGGTGACCGCCCAGAGGACCGCGAGGGCGACACTGGGGACGACGGCCAGGACGAGCAGTGCCGTTCGCAGTGACAGGCGTGGCCGCCTGCGGGGGGTCTTCGGCGTCGGGGGCCGCCGATTCGCACGCGCGCGCAGAGCTGACTCCTAGGGGAAGGCGGTCGGCCTGGTGGGCCGGACCGTCCGGGCACGGGCTTTTGACGAGGCGATACTAGTCATACCGTGTAATAGGAGTGAAAATCCGTTCGCTGTCTGGACCGGATGCACACACAGCCTTAACACAATGTCATTCGCGGGTTCATGATTGGTGGGCGAAGGGCCGTTGTCGTACGGGATGACCTGCAATGACGCCTTATCAGGGCAGATGGGGGGTGGCTGGCGGGGCACCCCGGGGGTGTCCGGGGGGATCGTGTGAGAAGTGTGTGCCGGTGCCGCTCAGCCCGCGAGCAACCGTGCCCGGGTCGATTCCAGTTCGTCCGCCAGCACCCGCCCGGCGCCCTCCGCATCGCCCCGGCGGACCGCCTCCACCAGCTCCGCGTGCGCCGCGTAGCCGTGCCCCGGGTCGCCCTTGCGCAGCTCCAGCAGGGCCACCAGATGGACCAGGTGCTCCCTCAGGACCGGGACGAACTCCGCGAAGAGGTCGGACAGCACGGGGTTGCCGGCGGCCGCCACCACCGCACTGTGCAGCGCGATGTCGGCGTCCACGAAGACCGCGTCCGCCGCCCCGCCGGCCTCCCGGCGGGCGGTCAGCGCCCGGTCCAGCGCGGCCAGGTCGGCCTCGCCGCGCCGGACGGCGGCCAGCCGCGCCGCCTGCACCTCGACCATCGTCCGGACCTCGTACACGTGCGCCAGCTCCGCCCTGCGCAGCCGTGCCGACCAGTCCCCGCCCGGCCGGTCCGCCGTCACGAAGACGCCCGCGCCCTGGCGGCTGCGCACCATCCCGGCCCCCGCCAGCGCGCGCAGTGCCTCCCGGACCGTCGACCGGCCGACGCCCAACTCCCGGGCCAGCGTCACCTCGCCCGGCAGTCTGCCGCCGACCGGCCACTGCCCGGCGGCGATCTGCTCGGCGATCCGCCGGGCGGCCTGGTCGACCAGGGGAGAGGGACGGAGGGGGTCGCCGAGCGAGGACATCGCGTTCACCTGACAGGTTGTCTGAGGAGTTGGTTGGCGGCTACCGTACCCGGCATGAAGCCGTGGAGTCTCCTTCTTGGTGGCCGCAGCGGGGTCTGACCGGACCGGCACCCCGCTGCGGGGTGCCGTGCTGCCGGTTCGTCCTCCGGTACCGACCGCTCGCGAAGGACCTTCACCGTGCGATTTCCCACGCTCCGCACCCCCGCCGGCCCCGTCCCGGCCGCCGCGCCCGCCTGGAACCCGCAGCGCGGCAGCGCCATGCCGCACCACCGCTACCGGCCCGCCCACGAGCGCGTCCGACTGCCCGCCGGCGAGCCGCGGGACTGGCCCTCGCGCCGGATCGCGCAGGCCCCGCTCTGGGTCCCCGTCGACCTGCGCGACGGCAACCAGGCGCTGGCCGAGCCGATGGACCCGGCGCGCAAGCAGCGGATGTTCGACCTCTTCCTGGCCATGGGCTTCAAGGAGATCGAGGTCGGCTACCCCTCCGCCAGCCGCACCGACTTCGACTTCGTCCGCCGGCTGGCCACCACCCCCGGCGCCGTCCCCGAGGACGTCACCGTCGTCGTCTTCACCGCCGCCCGCGAGGACCTGATCGACCGCACCTTCGCATCCGTCGAAGGCCTGCCCAAGGTCGTCGTCCACCTCTACACCGCCACCGCCCCGGCCTGGCGCGACGTCGTCCTCGGCCGCGACCGGGACGAGGTCCGGGCCCTGGTCACCGCCGCCGCCGGGCACATGGCCCGGCGGGCCGGCGACCGCCCCGGCCTGCGCTTCGAGTTCTCGCCCGAGGTGTTCAACCTGACCGAGCCGGACTTCGTCCTGGACGTCTGCAACGGCATCACCGCGCTCTGGGACGCGAGCCCCGACCGCCCGGTCATCCACAACCTGCCCGCCACCGTCGAGATCGCCACCCCCAACGTCTACGCCGACCAGATCGAGTACATGCACCGCCACCTCG
Source organism: Streptomyces sp. CB01881 (assembly GCF_002953255.1). Classification (GTDB taxonomy): domain Bacteria; phylum Actinomycetota; class Actinomycetes; order Streptomycetales; family Streptomycetaceae; genus Kitasatospora. Next base: position 2,177,473 of record NZ_CP026498.1, on the reverse strand, counting down.
ACCGGCGCGAGGCGGTGATCCTCTCCGTCCACCCGCACAACGACCGCGGCACCGGCGTCGCCTGCGCCGAACTCGCCGTCCTGGCCGGCGCCCAGCGGGTCGAGGGCTGCCTGTTCGGCAACGGCGAGCGGACCGGCAACGTCGACCTGGTGACGCTGGCCCTCAACCTGCACACCCAGGGCGTCGACCCGATGATCGACTTCTCCGACATCGACGAGATCCGCCGGACCGTCGAGCACTGCAACCGCCTCCCCGTCCACGAGCGCCACCCCTACGTCGGCGACCTCGTCCACACCGCCTTCTCCGGCACCCACCAGGACGCCATCAAGAAGGGGTTCGCCCACCACGCCAAGACGGCGGCCGACCTGGGCGTGCCGGCGGCGCAGGCGCCGTGGGCCGTCCCCTACCTGCCGATCGACCCGGCCGACCTGGGGCGCGACTACGAGGCCGTGATCCGGGTGAACAGCCAGTCCGGCAAGGGCGGCATCGCCTACCTGCTGCAGACCGGGCACGGGCTCGACCTGCCGCGCCGCCTCCAGATCGAGTTCTCCCGGGTGGTGCAGGAGTCGGCCGACGACAGCGGGCGCGAGGTGACCGCCGAGGAGCTGTACGCGCTGTTCCGCGCCACCTACCTGGACGCCGTGGTGCAGGTCGCGTGGCGCACCGGGGAGGAGGGCGGCCGGCACTGGGCCGAGGTCGGCCCGCACCGGGGCGAGGGCAACGGCCCGCTGGACGCCGTCACCGCCGCCCTGCGCGCCGGCGGAACCGCCGTCGACATCCTCGGCTTCACCGAGCACGCCGTCCGCACCGGCCCCGACAGCGACGCCGTCGCGTACGTCGAGGCGCGGGTCGGGGGAGAGGTGGTCTGGGGCGTCGGGCGGGACTCCTCCGTCCTCACCGCCGGCGTACGGGCCGTGCTGAGCGCCGTCGGCCGCGCGACGGCGAACGGGCAGGAGAGGATGCCGGTATGACGCCCACACTCCCCACCCGGAGCCAGGCCGTGGCCGACGCCCTCGCGGCGGCGGGCCTGCCCGGTGAGATCCGTGTCCTGCCCGACTCCGCCCGCACCGCCGCGGAGGCCGCCGCCGCCTGAGGTGCGGGGCCGGTCCCGGGCCGGGTGCGGCCCCGCCGGCAGGGCCGATTTCACCTCACGGTCATCCGCTGATAAGTTCTTCCACGTCAGCGGGACGAGATCGCGAAAGTGATCGAGCCCCGGACTGTCAGGCGTCGGTGGTGCAGCGGTAGCACGCCCACTTTCAGTGGGAGGGGTTCGTTCAATTCGGGCCCGGCGCTCCAACGCGTAGGGGCGGAAGTCGTTTCGACTTCCGCCCCTTTCGCTTTCCCCGAGCCGGTGGCGAGGCCGGTATGGCGTGTGGCATGTGGCCGTGTGGTGCGGTCCCCGGGGGGTGGCCGGCGGCTACCGGTCGGCGGACGGGCGGGGGCCCGGCTCCGAGGACCGCGCCACCGCGAAGAGGAACAGTCCGCAGGCTGTCACGAGCAGCCAGCCGGGGCGCGACGCACCGGCGAGTCCGTCGGGGCCGACGCCGGCCACCAGCCCCCCGGCGACGGCGATGCCGACCGCCGAGCCGACCTGGCGCGCGGTCGAGGTGATGGCCCCGGCCACGCCGGCCCGGGACGGCGGCAGGCCGGCGACCGCGGTGTTGGTGATCGGCGCGTTGGCAAAGCCGAAGCCGATCCCGAGCAGCAGGTAGGCGAGCAGGAGCAGCAGGACGCTGGTGTCCCGGCCGAGATCCACCAGGCAGAGGCCGCCGGCGGCGGTGAACCCGCCCGCAAGGAGGAGCGGACGTCGCGGTCCGAGACGCCCCACCAGGGCGCCGGACCAGGGCGCGCACAGGGCGGCCCCGAGCGCCAGCGGCAGAGTGGCCGCCCCGGTCGCCAGCGGCGTCCAGCCCCGGGCGTGCTGGAGGTAGAGCGTGTTGAGCAGCAGGCTCGTGTTCAGCGCGACGAACACGGCCACGGCGCCCAGGACGGCGGTGGCGAACGGCGCCCGCCGGAAGAGCCCGAGGTCCATCAAGGGATCGCTGCTGCGCAGCTCGACCCGGGCGAACCCGGCCGCCGCAGCCACGACCAGGGCGTAGCCGGCCAGCGCCAGGGGCGACGTCCAGCCGATCCGCGGGCCCTCGATGAGAACGGCGACCGAGGCGCACAGGGCCACGGTGAGGAGCAGCTGGCCGGGCAGGTCGAGCGGCCTGGCGCGCTGCCCGCGGGACTCCGGCACGAACACCGTGACCAGGACGAGGGCGCCGATGACGACCGGTGCGTTGATCCAGAACACCGATCGCCAGCCGAACGCCGCGATCAGCGCCCCGCCGGTGACCGGGCCCGCCGCCATGCTGAGCCCGAAGACCGACGCCCAGACACCGATCGCCCGGGCCCGCTCCTGCGGGTCGGGCATCGCGTTCACCACGATCGCCAGGGCCACCGGGCTCAGCATCGAGGCCCCGACCCCCTGGACGGCCCGCGCGGCGACGAGGAACCCCAGCGACGGGGCCACCGCGCAGGCGAGCGAGGAGAGGCCGAAGACGACCAGCCCGGTGCGGAACACGCGACGGCGTCCGAAGCGGTCCGCGAGGGCGCCGGAGGCGATCAGGAGACTGGCCAGGACCACGGTGTAGGAGTCGACGACCCACTCCAGGCTGCGGGTGTCCACGCCCAGGCCGCGTCCGATCTCGGGCAGGCCGACGTTGACGATCGTGGTGTCCAGGCCCACGAGGAACATGCTCAGCGCGCAGACGGCCAGGACCGTCCACCGCCGGCGGGTGCTCAATGCGGGTTGAGCAGCCAGAACTGCTGTGGTCACGGGCCCACCTTCCGTTCGGCATCGCTTGCGGCCCCATGCTCGGACCGGGGGCCGGTGCCGGCCCAGGGTCTTTGCGAAGACTGCAAAATGGTCCCCATGAACCGCATGGACCGGATGAAGCGGAGGACCGGATGAACCGCGTGGACCGTACGGACCCGGTGGACGCCTCGCACGTGCCGGACGCCTCGCACGCCTCGCAGACCTTGCACGCCTCGCACGGTCCGGACGACGGGGTCGCGGAGATCCTCGACAGCATCGGGCCGCGGCTGCGGGCCCTGCGGCGCGACCGCGGCCTCACCCTCGAAGCGCTCGCGGAGGAGAGCGGGATCTCCGTGAGCACGCTGTCGCGCCTGGAGTCCGGCAAACGGCGCCCGACGCTCGACCTGCTCATCCCGCTCGCGCGGACCCACCGCGTCGCACTGGACCAGCTGGTGGCGGCGCCCGCCACGGGCGACCCGCGCGTCCACCTGAAGCCGCAGCGCAGGAAGCGCGGCAGCGTCCTGGTGCCCCTGACCCAGTACCCCGGCCGGGTCCAGGTCTTCAAGCAGGTGCTCGGGCACCGTGAACCGGAGCTGGTGACCCACGCCGGCTACGAATGGCTCTACGTGCTCGCCGGTGAACTCCGGCTCATCCTCGGCGGGCGCGAGGTCACCCTCCGTCCGGGCGAGGTGGCCGAGTTCGACACCGGCGAACCGCACTGGTTCGGCCCCGCCGGCGCGGACGCGGTGGAGATCCTGCACCTCTTCGGCCCCCACGGCGACCAGGCCGTCGTCCGCACCGGCCCGTCGGCGACGCCGTGATCCCGTGCCGTGACGGCCCCATCGACGGGGCAGCAGCCGGGCGGCTGCGACCCCGTCATCGGTGACGTTGCGTCAGTTCCACTGCCTCCGCGCTTACATGCCGAACGCCGCCGCCCAGCGGGCGGTGCCGGACGGCAGCGGGTCGCCCTCGTTCAGGCTGAGCGCCATCCACGCCTCGTCGGGCACGTCCATGGTGAGCTCCATGCCGTGCGCGGAGGCGCGGACGAAGCCGAACCGCGGGTAGTACGTCGGGTGCCCGAGCAGGAACACGAAGCGCTCACCCGCCGCGCGGGCGGCATCGAGCGCGGCGAGGACGGTGGCAGAGCCCGCGCCCGAACGCTGGTGGTCCGGGTGCACGGAGACCGGTCCCATGGCGAGAGCGGGGACGTCGCCGATGAACGCCCGGGAGAGGACGACGTGGGCGACGGGCGTGCCGGTCGGGTCGGCGGCCGGCGTGGCGACGAAGGAGAGGCCGCCGATCCAGCCCGCGTCGGCGCGCAACGCGGCGAGGAGGTCGGCCTCGTGCGCCCGGCCGAAGGCGGCGAGGGTCAGGGCCTGGACGGTCGGGACGTCCGAGGGGGTCTCGGTACGGGTGAGCCAGGAAGAAGTCGAGGACATGGTGAACCCTTGGATGAAGGGCCCCGGCGCAACGCGGAAAGTACGGTCAGACCAGGGCCCGGGAGATGAGGACGGGCATCCGGGCGCTGCGCAGCACAGGCGCAGCGGTCATCACCGCGGCCACAATCTCACCTTCCCCGTCTCTCTCGGCATCCTGGTCCAGCACGGACGAGGCGACCGTAGCAGGGCGAGGGCTTCGCCGCTCCTGATTTAGCGGTGACGCGGACAGGCGGCGGACGCGGCAGGCAGGGGCAGGGCCTGCGCCGGATCCGTGAACACGGAGGTCATCCCAGCCTGCGGGCCAGCAGATACGCGCGCTCGGTGTCCGCCTCCCCCGGATACGGCCCGCGCATCAGCGTTGCCTCTACGGCGAATCCGGCAGCAGCAAGGCCTGCGGCCACCTCTTCGGGGCGCAGGGCGAAGAAGTCGAGCGAGACCGGACGGTCAAGCCAGGAGTCCAGGCGCCGAACCTCCTGGCCCGCGTGGAAGGCGGCGAGGACAAGGCCTCCCGGCCGCAGGACCCGGGCGAACTCCTCATAGGCCGGCTGTCGCTCCTCGACCTGGAGATGGATCAGCGAGTAGAACGCCACGACACCGGCAAGTTCTCCGTCGCCCAGGGGAAGATCGAGCATCGATCCGACCCGCGCATCCAGGCCGGGCCTCCGTGCCCGGGCCACTTCCACCATGCCGGGTGACACGTCAAAGCCCAGGACCGGAACTCCGAGATCGGCCAGGAAGCACGCCACCTGGGCAGGTCCACATCCCACGTCGGCAACAGGGCCCTCCTTCGGGACCTGCTCGGCCAAGGCCGCCAGCATGGCGCGGTCCAGCGGCTTGGAGGCCAGATCCGCAGTGAAGCCCTGCGCGTACACGTCCGCGACCGCGTCGTAGGAGTCCCGGATGGAGGTGCTGTCCATCCGGCCAGTATGCGACACGCCTTCAACTCAGGGGCGGTGGCCCCATCGGGGGCCCAATACACCGCCGGCCGCCCACCGGGTGGTGGACGGCCGAGGCGGAAGGTGGTGCGTCAGAGGGAGGCGGCGAACTCCACGAACGCCTGCCAGGCAGCCGGCTCGAAGGCGAGCTGCGGGCCGGTCTTGTCCTTGGAGTCACGGACGTGGACGGCCTCGGTCGCCTCGGCGATCTCGATGCACTGGCCGCCTTCGTTGCTGCTGTAGCTGCTCTTGCGCCAGGCGACCTCGACGCACGCGCCGCCCTCGTTGCCGCTGTAGCTGCTCTTGAACCATGCCATCTTCGTGCTCATCGTTCTCCCAGCATCTTCTCGATCGGGGACAGGGACTCCTGTGGAGTATGCGCCTGCGCCCTGAGGGTGCCGTATCGCGCGCTCATGATACGGACTTCCTCCTGATCCGTGATCAGTCTGCTGCTCTGCTGGGCCTCCACATACCCGTTCTGGGCTCGGCCTTTGGGCGTGATCAAGGTGAACGGGCCACCCAGTCCTGGGTGCTCGAACCTCTCAAGTGGCATTACCTGAAGGGTCATGCCACGCGCCCGTCCCACGGTCAGCAGGTGTCGTAGCTGGCCCGTATGCACATCCCAGCCCCCAAGCGGTCGGTGGAGCACGCTTTCGTCGATTACCCAGCTGAAGATCGCTCTCGGCCATCGCGTCAGAACCTCCTGGCGCGCCATTCGGGCGGCCACCCGGATCTCGATCACCTCCTCCGAGAGCAGAGGCTGACGCATTCCGTACAGTGCCCGCGCATGTTCCTCGGTCTGCAAGAGACCAGGGATTACCAGCGAGCTGTACTCGTGGAGCTCGACCGCCTCCGCCTCCAGCCCTGCGAAGTCCCGGAACCACGCCGGGTGCCGCACCCGGGCCTTCGCCTTTGCCCGCTGCACATCGTCCTTCGCGATGCTCAGCAGCCCACCGGCGTTGAGGAGTTTGTCCGCCGCGTCCAGCAGCTCCGGCTGCGGCGTGCGCTTTCCCCGTTCCACCGAGCCGATCATGGCCTCGGTGTAGCCGACGTGGTGGCCCAGCTCCTTCTGCGTCATCCCCGCACGCTCGCGCAGCAGCTTGATTTGCTTGCCGAGGGCGCGGAAGAAGTCGGACACCTCCGCGAGGTCCTCCGCCAACTCCGGCCTGGCCTCGCCGCTTTCTCCGCCACCCCGTACGTCACCCATTGCGACCACCCCTGATTTCAGGTCACGCCCAACAGCCCGAACGGGCCACGGTATGCACCCGGACAAACACTCCCCGTGTCCGCCTGATGCATGGTCAGGGTACGCCCGGCCCTGCACGCTATGGCCCATGAAGTCCGAAATTCCCGTAGACACCGCGGCCCCGCGCCGTCTCGCGACCCTTCTCACGCCCACCCCCAAGGGCGCCGCGATCGGCCGCCGGATCGCGCGGCAGCAACTGACCGCCTGGCGCATCAACTCCCTTGCCGAGGAGCCGTTCCACTCCGCCCTGCTGATCATCGCCGAGCTCGCTGCCAACGCCTCCACCCACGGCCGCGTCCCGGGCCGACGCTTCGAGCTCGCCCTCGCCCTCTCCGCCGACCCCCACGTGCTCCGCATCGAGGTGTCCGACTGCCGGGGCGACCGGCGCCCTGTTCTTCCCGTTGCCTGCGCGCCCGACTCCCAGTCCGGACGCGGCCTCGTCCTGATCGACGCCCTCGCCGACCGTTGGGGTACCGAGTCCCGCCACCCCAATGCCAAGACCGTCTGGGCCGAACTCGACCTCCCCGCCGCCCATGCCGCCTGAACGCCCCTCTGCGGCCAGGGTCTACGCCCTCACCTTCCTTCCCGTCACCCTCCTCCTTGCTCTCACCGCCTGGGTCTGCCCCACCCACCCCGCCAAACTTCCGCAGCCGCCCCCGGCCATAGCAGCCCCCACCACTCCAGCCCCCTGACCGCGCACAGGAAGTCGGCCCCGTCGACTTCCTGCTCCGCGGGTGGCTCCCGCCGTGGTGGCGCGGCGGTCGGGCGAGAAGGTGCGTATGCTGCTCGAAATCCGGCCCTGCCCTTCGGTCGGGAGGATCGCCGGCACCAACTGTGAGGCAGGGGTGGGAAACATGGTGGGACTGGTCCTGGTCGGCATCCTGGCGGCCGTCGTCGGCGGTTGCGTCTGCGTGGTCTGGGCGGACCGCGGCGGGCCCCGCTGGGCGCGTGTGGTGGCCCAGCTGACCGTCGGCGCGGGCAGGATGCTGCGGCGCTACCAGAAGCAGGAGCACCGCAGCGTCGGCCGGTCCTCGGACGACGGTCTGTAGGTCCACGGCGGTCCGCTCGCGCGGGTCTCCCCCTCACTCCTCCCGTCCGCCCCGTTCCGCAGCCGTGAGCAGCACCTCGGCGGCCTCGGTGCGGGTGTACAGCACGTACCGGCCGGCGCGGTGGGCGTCGACCAGTCCGGCGGCGCGCAGGGCGGTCAGGTGCTGGGAGACGCCGCCCGGGGTGATGCCGGTGCGCCGGGCCAGGTCGGTGGTGGAGGCGGGGAGGCCGAGCTCGGCGAGCAGGTGCGCCCTGGTCCGGCCGAGCACCGCGGCGAGGGGCCGGGCCACCGTCGTGCGCCGTTCCCACAGGGTGGCGATGCCGCGCGGCGGGTACCGCAGGGTGGGCTGCCAGGCGGGCGCGGTGACGGAGAAGACGCGGGGCCAGGCGAACACCGACGGCACGAGCAGCAGGCCGTGCCCGCCGAGCCGGAGGGAGCCGCCGGGGGAGCGGTGCCGGATGCGCAACGTTTCGCTGTCCCACGCGACGGCCGGGTCGAGGTCGTTGAGCAGCCGGTCGGCGCCGCCCTCGGCCAGCAGCCTGGCCCGGTGGAGCACGTCGCCCTCCAGCAGCGAGCGCATCCGCGGCCAGTACGGCGCGAGCGCGATCTCCCAGTAGGCCTCGACGATTTCGGCGAGCTCCGCCAGGCCGCCGTGCGGGTCGGCGAGCAGTGCGTCGATCCGCGCGGACCGTGGCGCCCGCTTCCCGCCGAGGCCGGCGCGGACCCGCTCCGCCGGGGTCGCCCGGAGTGCGGCCAGCTCAACCGTCAGGTCGGACAGCGGAGTCGTCGGCGGGGGAGCGATGAAGATCGGGATCGCCCGGGGCGGGTCGGGGACGAGGTCGGCGAGCAGGCCCCAGTCCAGCCCGGCGGCGGCCAGTCGCGGGCGTACCTGCTCGCTCCACGGCCGGTACAGAGGGTGCTCGTCCGGGTTCCTGAGGATCCGGACGCTCGCCACGACCTCCCAGAGCGGGGACAGGGCGAACCTGGTCCGCGCCAGGTCGCGGGCGGTGAACTCCAACTCCAGCACGGCGCATCCCCGTCACTCGCTCGGCCTCTTGCCTTTAGCTCAGCCTAAATTCATGGTCCGGGGTCCGGGTACGGCGCGAGGCTCGCCGCATGACCACGACCCGCCCCGACACGACTCGCCCCGACACGACTCACTCCGACACGACTCACTCCGACACGACTCACTCCGGCGCGACCCGGCCGCCCGCGGACCGGCCCGCGACCAGCCGTCCGCTTCTCCGGGATCCCGACTTCCGACTGCTGCTCGGCGCGACGGGGGTGAGCAGACTCGGCAGCGCGGTCGGCCAGCTCGCGCTCCCGCTGGTCGCCGTGCTGGCGCTGGACAGCTCCGCGGGGCAGGTCGGCCTGCTGGCGATGCTGGGCACACTGGCGTTCGTGCTGATCGGCCTGCCCGCCGGGGCCTGGGTCGACCGGCTGCGCAAGCGGCCCGTGATGGTGGCCGCCGACCTCGTCCGGGTGGTGCTGCTCGCGTCGGTGCCGGCCGCCTGGGCGTTCGGCGCACTCACCATCCAGCAGCTCTGCCTCGTCGCCCTGCTGACGGGTGCGGCCACCGTCTTCTTCGAGGTCGCCGCGCTGAGTCACCTGCCGGACCTGGTCGGCCGGGACCAACTCGCCCGGGCCAACGCGTACCTGGTGACGGTCGACGCCGCGACCCAGGTCGGGGGCCGGGGTGCGGGCGGCTTCCTGGTGGCACTGGTCTCCGCGCCCCTCGCGCTCGCCGTCGACGCCGTCAGCTACCTCTGGTCGGCGGTCTGCCTGCTGCGGCTCCGCCGGCCGGAGCCGCAGCCGCAGCCGGCGCCCGTGGGGGCGGACCGCCGGCGGCTGGCCCGGGAGATCCGGGAGGGCCTGCGCTTCGTCTTCGGCCACCCCTCGCTGCGGGCCGTCGCCCTGGCGGGTGGCTGCACCAACCTGTCCATCCAGCTCTGCCAGACCGTGCTCCCCGTCCTGTTCGTCCGTGAGCTCCGGCTCCCCGACGCCGCGATCGGCCTGTTCTTCGCCGCCGGCGGGATCGGTGTCTTCCTCGGCTCGCTGTCGGCCCGCCACCTGGCCCGCCGCCTCGGCGCCGGGCGGGTGCTCTGGTCGATGGGTCTGGCGGTCGCACCGCTCGGTGTCGCGGTGGCGCTGGTCGACCGGGGCCCGGCGCTCTGGCTCGCCGCCGGCGGCTGGCTGGCCACCACCTTCAAGGTCGGCATCGACAACGTCCTCAAGGTCAGCTACCGCCAGAGCGTCACCCCCGACCGGCTGCTCGGCCGGATGAACGCCACGATGCGCTTCGTCCTCACCGGCTCCCTCGCGGCCGGGGCGGCACTGGCCGGCCTGCTCGGCGAGCTGTTCTCCACCCGTGCCGCCCTCTGGGCGGGCGCCGTGGGCCTCGCCCTCGTCTGGGTGCCGGTCTACTTCTCGCCCCTGCGGACGCTGCGCGAACTGCCGGGCCTCTGAGCCGCCGACGTCCGTACCGGCGGCCCGCGCCGCCCTGCACAGGAAGTCGGCCGGTCCGACTTCCTGTGCAGGGCGGGTGCCGAGGTCCCTGCCCGGCGGTGTGCGTAGGCTGCGGGCATGCCCGGTCTGCTGCCCTCCGTTCCCCGCCTTCCGGGGCCGTTCCTGCCCGCCGCTCCCGACATCGGCACCCCGTTGGGCGTACTGGAGTTCGGCGCGGTCGTCGACCGCCGGCCGGTGCCGCGGCAGCCGACCCGCGTCCATCGGCTGCCCGGCGGCGCCCTGATCCACCGCTGGGAGTGCGACTCCGTCGAACTGGAGCTGCTGCTCTGCCCGTTCGAGGCGTCCGCCACCGACTTCACCGTCCCGGTCGACGCCTGCTGGGGCGCCGTCTGGCAGGTGTGCGCGCGCACCGTGCTGCGCTGCGTCGAGCTCTCGGCGGCCTTCCGCGCCGTGCCGGCGGACGTGGAGAGCGGCTACGACGGCGCGCAGGCCGTGGCCGCCGTCACCCTGGAGAACGCCGGCACCGTCCTCACCCTGGCCGGTCCGGACGAGGAGCAGATCTGCACGAGCGCGGAGGACGGCCGCTCCATGCCCCGCCGCTGGGCCGCCGACCTCGACGACGTCTACCGCCGCTCGCCCCGCCTCACCTGGGGCGTCGAATACCTGGACGGCCACCGCGGCCTGTCCTGGACCCTCCCCTCCTTCCAACCCGGCGAGCACGCGGTCCTCCACGCCGCGACGAGCTGGCGCACCCCGCGGCCCGACGACCCCGAGGACGACATGTCCGCCTGGTGGGCCACCCTGGTCGGCCCCGAGCACATCCTGGCCGCGGCGACGGGTGCGGGCGGTTAGACCAGGCCCGGTGGCGCCGGACCGTTAGCCGAACCGCCCCACGAACCGCCGCTGCCACGGCGTCTCCACTGCGTGCGGGTCGTAGTGCTCCCGCACGGTTGCGGACCGGCGACGGCCGCTGGTGGGTGGCGCTCGGCACGGTCACCGGCCTCGCGCTGCTCAACAAGGACCTCGTCCTGCTGCTCGCCGCCGCCCTCGTCCCCGCCGTGCTCGCGGTCGGGCCCCGGCGCGTGCTGCGGAGTTGGTGGCCGGTGGCCGGCCTGGCGGTCGCGCTGGTCGTCGCGCTGCCCAACCTGTGGTGGCAGGCCGCGCACGGCTGGCCCGAGCTGACCGTGGCCGGCGGGATCAGCGACAAGGACGGCACCCACAACCGACTGATGTTCGTGCCGATGCAGATCCTCTACCTGTCCCCGGTTCTGGTGCCGGTCTGGGTGGCGGGGATCCGGCGGCTGCTCCGGGACCCGGCAGTGTGCTGGGCCAGGGCCTTCGCCGTCGCCTACCCGGTGATCTGCGTCGCGGTGATCGCCGGCGGCGGCAAGCCGTACTACGCGTTCCCGCTGCTGCTGGTGCTGGCCGCGGCGGGCTGCGAGCCGCTGGCGCAGCGGGTGGCGGCGCGGCCGCGCCGCGGCCGGGTGCGGTTCGCGGCCTGGCTGGCGTTCGCGGCCGCGGTGAACGTCGTGATCACCCTGCCGGTGCTGCCGGCCCGCCTGGTCCCGGTGGTGAACGGGATCTACCCGGAGCAGGGCGAGCAGATCGGCTGGCCCGAACTGGCCGAGGCCGCCGCCGACGGCTGGTCCGCGATTCCGGCCGACCGGCGGGGCCGGGCGGTGATCTTCACCTCGAACTATGGCGAGGCGGGCGCGCTGGCCCGGTACGGCCCGCGCCACGGACTGCCGGCCCCCTACTCCGGGCACATGAGCCTCGCCGACTGGGGCCCGCCGCCGGACACCTCCGACGGCCCGGTCCTGCTGCTCCATCCGGACGGGTACCCGCGCGTGGAGCAGTACTTCACGGGCTGCCGGGTGGTCGCCCGCGTCGACAACGGCCACGGCGTGCCCAACCAGGAGCAGCACGCCCCCGTCCTGCTGTGCACCGGCACCACCAGGCCGTGGTCCGCCCTCTGGCCGGAGCTGCGGCACTACTACTAGAGCCCGCTGCCGTACCAGGCGGCGGTCGGCGCTGTCGAACCCGGAACGCCGTCGGCCACGCCGCCAGCCGGTGTGCCCCGGACGCGCCGACCGGGAGCGCAGCCCCGTTCGGACCCGCCCCGCCGCGCGGGACCCTACGACGCCGCGTACAGCGCCGTCGAGGTGGGCATGCCCGCGCGGTGGGCGAGGGCGGCGGCCTCGCCGCGGGAGGTGACGCCCAACTTGGCCAGGATGTTGGCCACATGGAACTTCACCGTGGACTCGCTGATGTGCAGGGCCAGGGCGATCTCCCGGTTGCGGCGGCCCCGGGCGAGCTGGTCGAGGACCTCCAGTTCCCTCGGCTGGAGGCCTTCCAGGGGGTCCGAGACGACGGGCACGGCCGGGGGCATGGTCAGCGGGAGGTCGACGGTGACGGTGGTGCCCCAGCCGGGGACGGCGTCGACGGTCAGCCGGCCGGACAGGGCGGCGATCCGGTCGGTGGTGCGGTGGACGGTGAGTGCGTCGGCGGCCAGCAGGCCGGGGCCGTCGTCGCGGACCACGGCCCGGACGGAATCCGCCACGAACTGCCAACTCACGTGCAGGCGGGTCAGGTTGTCCTGCTCCAGCATGGCGATCACGGTGGAGCGGACGGCGGCCCGGGCGGTGTGCGCGGTGTCGGCTGGGACGGAGCGGTCGCCCGCGGCGGGCGGCAGCAGGTCGAGCCGGACGGGGCTGTGACGGAGCAGCGGGCGCAGCTCGTCGGCGAGCCGGGCGAAGGCGGTGGCGGCCGGCTCCTCGCTCAGCTCGCGGTCGAGGTCGGCGCCCGCGCGCAGGCCGACCAGGGCGTCGACGGCGAGTTCGGTGGCGCTGCGGCGGGCCGTGGCGTCGTCCAGGGCGGCCGAGCGCAGCGGTGCGAGGATCGCGGTGAGGGCCGAGGCATGGGCGCCGCTCAGTTCGGCGATCGCCCGGGCCCGGGCGCCGGCCGAGGCGCGGGAGGCGGCCGCGTGGACGGGGGCGGCGTCCGTGGCGCGGTGGTGGGAGTGGGTGGTGACCAGCTCCCACACCTGCTGGAGGACGGCGAGCGCCTGCCCGGGCAGCGGCCCGGCGCCCGCCCGGACGAGGACGAGCAGTGCGCCGTTGGTGCCGGCCGGTGCCGCGGCGACCGCGACGGCGGGCCGGGGGCGGCCCGCCAGGACCGCCTCGCCCTGCCACGGCCGGCCGGGCCGAACCGCCTCCGCCAGCTGGGCCAGCTCCAGGGTGGTGATCCGCCCGGCCAGGTCGGCGGCGCCGTAGGCGTTGGTGGGGGAGTACGTGCAGACGCCGCTGAGCTGGGCGAGCACGGTGTGCGGGACGAGGTCGGCGAGGATCTCGGAGAGCCGTGGCAACAGGGCCGGCCGGGGTGTGCGCAGCACCTCGACGGCCCGCGCCAGCGCGCCGTCGGGCCGCTCCCACGACCGGGCCCCGGCCGGCTCCCCGCTGTCGTGCACGTCTTCCACCATGCCGTCGAGCGTAGCCCGGCCCGCCGGCGTCCGGCCTGGCCGAACGGCCAGGCCGAACCGGCCGAACGGCGGGCCGTCGGCCACCCGCCGGCGCACCAGGCTGGAACCGTCACCACGACGAACCCCCGAGACACCAGGAACGGTGGAACACCCATGACCAAGGCCATCGGCTTCTCCGCGTACGGCGGCGCGGACGTCCTGCACCCGATCGAGATCGACCTGCCCGCCCCCGGCCCAGGCCAGGTGCGGGTCGCCGTCCGCACCGCGGGCGTCAACCCGCTCGACCACAAGCTGCGCAACGGCGCGCTGACCGAGCTGTTCCCGCTGACGCTCCCGTACGTCACCGGCTCCGAGGTGGCGGGCGTGGTGGAGGAGGTCGGCGAGGGCGTGACCGAGTGGCGGCCCGGCGACGAGGTGTTCGGCCTGGTCCACAGCGGCGGGTACGCCGAACACGCGCTGGTGGAGGCGGGCAAGCTGGTCCGCAAGCCGGCCACGCTGGGCTGGGAGGAGGCGGCGGCGATCCCGGCCGCCGCCGAGACGGCCTGGCGCGTGCTGGACCTGCTGGGCGTCGGGAACGGCCAGACGCTGCTGGTGCACGGCGCGGCCGGTGGCGTCGGCACGCTGCTGCTGCAGTTCGCCCGCTCGCGCGGGATCCGGGTGATCGGCACCGCGAGCGAGGCCAACCACGCGCACCTGCGCGAGCTGGGCGCGGTCCCGGTGGCGTACGGGGACGGGCTGGCCGAGCGGGTGCGGGCCGCCGCCCCGGAGGGTGTGGACAAGGTCCTGGACGCGGCAGGCCAGGGCGACGTGCTGCCGTTCTCGATCGAGCTGGCCGGCGGCGCCGAGCACGTGCTGACCATCGCCGACTGGGAGGGGGCGGCCGCGCACGGGGTGCGGTTCACCGGCGGCGCCGAGACCGTCCACTACCACGGTCCGGCGCTGGCCGGCGCCCTCGCACTGCACGAGGAGGGCACCCTTCGGCTCCCGCTGCACCGGGTGTTCCCGCTGGCGGAGGCGGCGGAGGCGCAGCAGGAGAGCGAGCGCGGACACCTGCGGGGCAAGATCGTCCTGACGGTCGGCTGAGCGCCGCCGGGGGGTGCCGAGGGGCACCCCCCCGGCGCCCGTATCAACCGATCGGTTGATACGGGCGCCCCGGGCCGAGCGGATCGGCGGATGCCGCCCGTCCCGGCCGCTCGCGAAGCTGGACCCATGAAACCTTCCGGCAGTCCAGAGCCGCCCGCCTCGGGCCCCGTCATCGAGGTGACCGGCCTTCAGAAGTCCTACGCGGGGCGCACGGTGGTCGACGGCGTCTCCTTCTCCGTCGCCGAGGGCGAGATCTTCGGACTGCTCGGCCCCAACGGTGCCGGCAAGACCACCGTGGTCGAGTGCGTGGCCGGGCTGCGGGTTCCCGACGGCGGCACCGTGCGCGTGGCCGGGCTCGACCCGCGTGCCGACCGCGCGGCGACCACCCGGGTCCTCGGCGTCCAGCTCCAGGAGAGCGAGCTCCAGCCCAAGCTGACCGTCCGCGAGGCACTGGAGCTGTACGCCGCCTGCTACCCCGACCCCGCCGACTGGCGGTCGCTGGCCGGGCGGCTGAACCTCACCTCCCGGCTGTCCACCCGGTTCGCGGACCTCAGTGGCGGGCAGAAGCAGCGGCTGTTCATCGCGCTGGCGCTGATCGGCCGGCCGCGCGTGGTCGTCCTGGACGAGCTGACCACCGGGCTCGACCCGCAGGCCCGGCGCGCCACCTGGGAGCTGGTCGAGTCGGTCCGGGAGGGCGGGGTCACCGTCCTGCTGGTCACCCACTTCATGGAGGAGGCGCAGCGCCTCTGCGACCGCATCGCCGTCGTGGACCAGGGGCGGATCGTCGCGCTGGACACCCCGGCCGGGCTGATCGGCCGCTCCGCCGGGGCCAGGGTCGTCTCCTTCCGGCCCTCGGCGCCGCCGGCCGAGGCCGACCTCGCCGCGCTGCCCGGGCTCGTCTCCGTCGTGTCCGAGGAGGGCCGGCTCACGCTGGCCGGGACCGACGAGACCGTCGACGCCGTCCTCACCCTGCTCGCCCGCAACCGCATCACCGCCCATGAACTGCGCGTCACCGACGCCACCCTGGAGGACGCGTTCATCGACCTGACCGGAGCCGAGTCATGACCGCCGCCCGCACGCCGTCCACGCCGTCCACGTCGTCCACATCCCGGTCGTCCGGGCCGTCCGGGTCGGCCGCCCGGACCGCCCGTCGGCGCGGGCCGGCCGCCGCGGTCCTCGCCGCCGAGGCCCGGCTCTTCCTGCGGGAGCCGGCCGGTGTCTTCTGGATCCTGGTCTTCCCCACCCTGCTGCTCGTGATCCTCGGTTCGATCCCCGCCTTCCGCGAGGTCAAGGAGTCGCTCGGCGGCATCAGGACGGTCGACGCCTACGGGCAGGTGTCCGTGCTCATCGCGCTGCTCACAGCCGCCGTGGCGGCCATGCCACCGGTGATCACCGGTTACCGGGAGCGCGGCATCCTGCGCCGGATGTCGACCACCCCGGTCCGCCCGGCCGCGCTGCTCGGCGCGCAGATCGTCCTGCACGGCGCGGCCGCGCTGGTGTCGGCCGCGCTGTCGCTGGCGGTGGGCCGGATCGTCTTCGACGTGGCGCTGCCGCGGCAGCCGCTCGGCTACCTGCTCGCCCTGGTGCTCGCCGCTCTCGGCGCGCTGGCCCTCGGCGCGGTGATCTCCGCGCTCTCCCGGACCTCGAAGATCGCCAACGGGGTCGGCACCGCGGTCTACTTCCCGATGATGTTCTGCGTGGGCACCTGGGTGCCGGTGCAGGCGATGCCGGACGCGCTCGCCCGGGTGGTCGGCTGGACGCCGTTCGGCGCCGCCGCCGAGGCGTTCGGCGAGGCGTCGGCGGGGTCCTGGCCGGGCTTCGGGCACCTGGGCGTGCTCGCGGTCTGGGTGGTGGCGCTGCTGGCGGCGGCCGCCCGCTGGTTCCGGTGGGAGTGACCCCGTGGTGATCGGCCTCGTGCAGACTGGGCGGGTGACCATTGCGTACGGGGGGGCCGGCGGGGACGCGGCCGACAGGGGCGGGCCCGGCGGGATCGCCGTCGGGGGTGGTGCGCCCGGCAGCGACCGGGGCGGGATCGACGTGGCGCGGACGGGGGCCGAGAACGCCGCGAGGGCCGGCACCGCCGTCGAGCGGCGGTGGGCGGTGTTCCACCGCTGGGGCTCGTTCGCCCTGCTCGGCGCGGGCCTGCTGTTCTCGGCGGCCACCTCCCGGCTGATCGGGATGGACGGGCCCCGGTGGGCGGCCGTCGGGGCGCTCGCCACCGCGGCCGTCGTGCTGCAACTGTGGTGGCTCGCGGCGGCCCGCGAGCGCCCCGGCCCGTCCGCCCGGAGCACCGTGTACTACGCGGTCCGCTGGGCGCTGGCCTTCGCGCTGACCTGGCTGAACCCGTTCTTCGCCACCTACGCGACCGCCGGCTACTACGACGCGGAGCGGCTCCTTCCGCGGCGCCTGCGCTGGCCCGGCATGGTCGCCACCGCGGTGACCCTGGCGGGTTCCCAGTCCGGCGGGTTCCCGCCGCGCGGCACGACGGGGATGGTCGTCTTCGGCGGGCTGCTCACCGTGCACCTCGTGCTGCTGGTCGTGCTCAGCCGGGTCGCCGCCCAGGAGGCCGAACGGGCCCGCGTCCAGGCCGCCGCCATCGAGGAACTGGCCCGGGCCAACGCCGCGCTCCAGCAGGCGCTGGCGGAGAACGCCGCCCTGCACGCCCAACTGCTCGTCCAGGCCAGGGAGGCCGGGGTCGCCGACGAGCGCACCCGGATGGCGGCCGAGATCCACGACACGATCGCGCAGGGGCTGGCGGGCATCGTCACCCAGCTCCAGGCCGGTGCCACCGCCCCCGACCCGGCCGCCGCCCGCGGCCACCTCGACCGCGCCGCCGACCTCGCCCGGCACAGCCTCGGCGAGGCCCGCCGCTCCGTCCGCAACCTCTCGCCGGCGGCGCTGGAGCACGACACGCTGCCGGGGGCGCTGCGCAAGACGGTCGCCGAGTGGCGCGAACGGACGGGGGTGCAGGCCGAGTTCACCGTCACCGGCACGGTGGAGGAACTGCACGGCGAGATCGCCGCCACCCTGCTGCGGATCGGCCAGGAGGCGCTCGCCAACGCCGCCCGGCACGCGCAGGCCACCCGTCTCGGGCTCACCCTCTCCTTCATCGACGACGAGGTCGTCCTCGACGTGCGGGACGACGGCCGGGGCTTCGACCCGCTCGCCCTGCCCACCGCCTCCGCCCGCGCCGGCACCGGCGGCTTCGGCCTGTCCGGCATGCGGGCCCGGGCCGAGCGCATCGCCGGCACGGTCACCGTCGAGTCCGAACCCGGCTTCGGGACGGCGGTCTCGGCTCGCGTACCGTTGGTGCCCCATGAGCGCTGACGTGATCACCCTGCTCCTCGTCGACGACCACCCCGTCGTGCGCGACGGCCTGCGCGGCATGTTCGCCGCCGACCCCGGGTTCCGCGTACTGGGCGAGGCGTCGAGCGGCCCCGAGGCCGTGGCCCGCGTCGCCGCGCTCGACCCCGACGTCGTCCTGATGGACCTGCGGATGCCGGGCGGCGGCGGGGTCGAGGCCATCACCGCCCTCACGGACCGGGGTGCGCGGGCCCGCGTCCTCGTCCTCACCACGTACGACACGGACGCCGACACCCTCCCCGCCATCGAGGCCGGCGCCACCGGCTACCTGCTGAAGGACGCGCCGCGCGACGAGCTGTTCACCGCGGTGCGCGCCGCGGCCGAGGGGCGCACCGTGCTCTCCCCGGCGGTCGCCTCCCGGCTGGTCGCCGCGGTGCGCACCCCGGCGGCCCGCGGCGGGGCGGCCCAGGGGGAGGACGGCCCGCGCGGAGAGGGGCCGGAGGAGGCACCGCTGTCGACGCGCGAGCGCGAGGTGCTGGCCCTGGTGGCCAAGGGCACCTCGAACCGGGAGATCGCCCGGGTGCTGTTCATCAGCGAGGCGACCGTGAAGACCCACCTCACGCACATCTACGCCAAGCTGGGCGCGGCCGACCGGGCCGCCGCCGTGGCCCAGGCGTACGAGCGGCGCATCCTCGGGTAGGGCCCGTCCGGAGGTGGCGTCCCCGCCACTTCCGTCGGCCGGTGAACCGTTGCGCACCACGGTTTCTGACGGCAGGTCGGTAGAGTCCGGTGCCATGACCGAGGTGAGCGGCGAACCGCGTGACGGATCCCCTGGTGACGGACTCCCGGGAGGTGGCCGGCTGGCCGGCAAGGTGTGCGTGGTGACGGGCGCGGCCAGCGGCATCGGCCGCGCGGTGGCCGAGCGCTTCGCCCGGGAGGGCGCGTCGGTCGTCGCCACCGACATCGACGCCGACGGCCTGCGCAGGCTGGCGGAGCAACTCCCGCAGGCCGTCGGCACGGTGGTCGGCGACGTCTCCCGCGACGACGACGCCCGCCGGATGATCGCCGCCGCCGTCGACCGGCACGGCCGCCTCGACGTCCTGGTGGCCAACGCGGGCGTGCTGCCGCTGATGGAGATCACCGAGGCGAGCGCCGAGGACTGGGACCAGGTGATGGCCGTCGACGGCCGCGGCATGTTCCTCACCTGCAAGTACGCGATCGAGGCGATGGCGGCCCCGCGGGGCCGGGGCGGCGCGATCGTCTGCGTCTCCTCCATCTCCGGCGAGGCCGGCCAGCGCGGCCAGGCCGTCTACGGGCCCGCCAAGTTCGTCGCCTCCGGCCTCACCAAGCACCTTGCCGTCGAGTGGGCCGACCGCGGCATCCGGGTCAACGCCGTCGCCCCCGGCACCATCACCACCGAGCGCGTCCGCCGCCTCCGGGGCGAGCCGGGCGGTTCCGAGTACCTTGCGGCGATCGAGCGGCTCCACCCGATGGGCCGCCTCGGCGAGCCCGCCGAAGTGGCCGCCGCCGTCGTGTTCCTGGCCTCCGACGACGCCTCCTTCATCACCGGCGCCGTCCTCCCGGTCGACGGGGGCTACCTGGCGCAGTAGGCCGTCAGGCGCCCAGCACCTCGATCAGGGCCGAGACGCCTTCCGGGCCGCGCCCGGCGGCGAGGGCCCGCTCGGTGACGGCGAGGGCGGCGTCCAGGACGGCGGTGTCCAGGCCGAGGGCGCGGGCGGTGCCGGCGACGTGGGCGAGGCCGGCTGCGGCGGAGGCGACGCTGCTGTGGTCGCCGGGGTGGCGGCCCTCGTCGGCGCGGCGGGCCCAGCCGTCGATGAGGGTCGGCAGGATGCGCGGCAACCCGTGGGCGTACGGGGCGAGTTCGGCGGCGGTGATGCCCTCGGCGCGGGCCAGGGCGAGGGCGTGCAGGTAGCCGTGCGCGGTGGTCCAGAAGAAGTCCAGCAGCGCCGCGTCGTACGCCGCCGCCCGGCCGGGGTCGGCGCCCAGGTGGGTGACGGTGCCGGCGAGGGCGGCCAGCGCGGGGCGGTGCGCGTGGAACGGCTCCTCCTCGCCGGAGCAGACGATCACACCGCCCGGCTGCCCGATGGTCGGGGTGGGGGTGAGGATCGCGGCGTTGAGCAGCCGGATGCCCTGGGCGGCGGCCCAGGCAGCGGTCTCCCGGGCCCGGCCGGGGGCGACGGAGGTGGTGTTGACCACGGTCCGGCCCCGCAGGGCCTCGCCGGCGGCGTCGAGGACGGCCCGGGCGGCGTCGTGGTCGCGGACGCAGAGGAGCGTGAGGGTGCTCGTGGTCGCAGCCCCGGCGGCGCTCGCGGCGGCTTCGGCGCCCCCGGCCAGCAGGTCGGTGTCCCGGCCGGGGGTACGGTTCCAGACCGTGACCGGGTGGCCGGCCGTAAGCAGCGCGGAGGCCAGCGCGCGGCCCATCGGACCGAGGCCGAGCACGGTAACGGGGGTGCGGGAAGGGCTGGTTGCGGAAGATCGGAAGTCTGTCACGGCGGTTAAGCTAGACCTTCACGTCGACGTGAGGGTCAAGCGTGGGAACGGGTGCCGAGGGGGCCGTGGTGCGGATCGGGGAACTGGCCCGGCGGACCGGGGTGAGCACCCGTGCGCTGCGCTACTACGAGGAGCAGGGCCTGCTCAGCCCCGAACGCCGCCCCAGCGGCTACCGCGAGTACGGCGAGCACGACGTCCGCACCGTCCACGGCATCCGCACCCTGCTCGCGGCGGGCCTCAGCAGTACGGTGATCGCCGGGATCCTGCCCGGCCTGCCCGCCCCCGGCGAGCGCCGCCCCGGCCCGACCTGCCCCGAACTCCTCGCCGGCCTCGCCGCCGAGGACGCCCGGATCGCCGGGACCATCCGCGAACTCGAATCCGCCCGCGGCCTGTTGGGCGACATCATGGCCGCCGCGGCGCCGGGCGAACTGATCACCACACCCCGGCCGGACGCCCGCTCGGCTCGGAAGGCTCCCCGGAGAAGCTGACCTCGCCCCGGCGTGGCACCTGGACGACGGCCGCGCCGGGGATTCCGGCGCTGCTCGTGCAGCGGGAGTTCGCTCCCAGGTGCCGTGCGCGCCGGTGCGCTCGACGTTCCCGGGCCCGATTTCGCCTCCTGATCATCTGTTGGTACGTTTTCCTCGTCGGCGGGACGAGGACGCGGAAGCGACCGAGGACCGGCCGGTCAGGCGTCGGTGGTGCAGCGGTAGCACGCCCACTTTCAGTGGGAGGGGTTCGTTCGATTCGGGCCCGGCGCTCCAGGACCAGGGGCGGAAGTCGGTTTCGACTTCCGCCTCTGTCGTCGTTCCCGGCCGCCTCGGTGCCGGGCGGAAACCGGTCACCACACCCCGGCCGGACGCCCCCTCAGCTCGGAAGGCTCCCCGGAGAAGCTGACCTCGCCCCGGTGCAGCACGTGGACGACGGCCGCCCCGGCCAGGCTGCGGGGGAGCGACTGCGCGGTCAGCACGACCGTCCGGCCCCCGGCGGCGGCCGTGCCGAGCAGGTGGGCGTGGAGCCGGGCCGTGACGGCGGGCGCGAGGCCCCGGTCCGGCTCGTCGAGCAGGAGCAGGCGCGGACGTGCGGTCAGCGCCCGGGCGACGGCGACCAGTTGCCGCTGGCCGCCGGAGAGCGTCCCGGCCGGGCGGGGCAGCAGGGCGGACAGCTCGGGCAGGAGCGCGAGCGCCTCGTCCGCCCCGGAGGGCGCGGAGCCGCCGAGCCCGAGGTGCTCGGCCACCGTCAGCGAGGCGAACACCGCCCGCTCCGCCGGGACCAGCGCCAGCCCGAGCCGGACCCGCCGGTGGGCGTCGAGCGCGGTGACGTCCCGCCCCTGCCAGAGCACCCGCCCGGCGGCGAGGCGGACCACCCCGGCGAGCGCGTGCAGCGCGCTGGTGCGACCGGAGCCGTTGCGGCCGAGCAGCACGGTGACCGCGCCGGCCGGGAAGGCGAGGTCCACCCCGTGCAGCGCCTCCAGCGGCCCGTACCGGACGCGGGCCGAGCGCAGGGCGGCTTCGACGCTCACGGGCCGGCCCCCGTCGGTGCCGCCGCCCCGCCCCAGAGCCGTGCCACCCGGGCGTCGGCGAGTACGGTGCGGGCCGGACCGCACGTCACCACCCGGCCGCCGGCCATCGCGTACACGGTGTCGGCCAGCTCCCCGACCAGGTCCGGGTCGTGCTCGACCAGCAGCAGCGCCATGCCCCGGCCGGCCAGGCCGCGCAGGACGGAGACCAGCCGGGCGGTCTGCGCCGCGTCCAGACCGGCCGACGGCTCGTCCAGCAGCAGCACGCGCGGGTCGCCGGCCAGGGCGCGGGCCAGCTCCACCAGGCGCAGCACCCCGGTCGGCTGGTCACCGGCCGGCCGCGCCGCGACGCGCCCGAGCCCGAACAGGGCGAGGGCCCGCGCCGTCGCCTCGTCCACCGCGCGGGTGTCCGGCCGGCGGCCGCGCCGCTGCTCGGCACCGATCCGGACGTTGTCCGCGACCGGGAGGGTCGGGAAGACGGCGATCTGCTGGAACGTCCGGGCCAGCCCGAGCCGGACCCGGGCGTGCGCGGGCAGCCGGGTGACGTCACGGCCGCCGAGCAGCACCCGGCCGGCGTCCGGGCGGACCGTCCCGGCCAGGCAGTCGAAGAGCGTGCTCTTGCCGGCGCCGTTCGGTCCGATCAGTGCGGTGATCCGCCCCGGCGGCGCGGCCAGGTCCACCCCGGCCACCGCCTCGATCCCGCCATACCGGCGGACCACGCCCCGCGCGGTCAGCCGGGCCCGGCCGGCGTCCGTACGGTTCACGGCCGGGCCTCCCCCGGGGCGTCGCCGCGCCGGGCGGCGATCAGGGTGCGGACCCGCCGGCCCGCCGGGGTGAGCCGGGCGGGCGGCAGCGCGGCGGCGGCCTCCGCCGGTCGGCGGCGCGGCAGGCGGGCCGCCACGCCCGCGAGGCCACCCGGCAGGCGGCCGATCGCCGCCGCGAGGACGCCGACCGCGACCGCCGACACCCCTGCCACCGTGCCCGAGTCCAGGCCGGTCAGCAGGGCGGCGGCGAGCACCGCCCCGAGCGCGCTGTCCGCGCCGGCCACGACCACGGCCGCGAACCAGAGCAGCCCGAGCACCGGGTCGAACGAGGCCGCGTCGAAGGCCCGCCCGGCCAGGCCCATCAGCCCGCCGCCGAGCGCGGCCAGTGCCGCCCCGGCCACGAAGGCGAACAGCTTCAGCCCGGGCACGTCCACCCCCGCCGCCACCGCGCCCTGCTCGTGGTCGCGCATCGCGGTCAGGGCCCGGCCCAGCCGCCCCCGGTGCAGCGCGTGCACCACCACCAGGCCCAGCCCGAGCAACAGCAGTTCGGCGAGGTAGAAGGCCCGGTCGCCGGCCAGGAAGCCGGGCCGGTCGAGAGTCAGCCCGGTGGTCGCGTACGGCTGCTGGAAGACGAAGCGGCTCATGGCCGTCCCGACCGCGAAGGTGACGAGGGCGAGCGCCAACCCGCGCCGCCGGATCGCCGGCCAGCCGGTGAGCAGCCCGAGCGGCGCGGTCACCAGGACCGCGAGCAGCAGCGCGGGGGCGGCGGGCAGCGGCGGCACGCCCGGGATCCGTCCGGACATCAGCAGCGCCGTCCCCAGCGCGCCGAGCCCCGCGTACCCGGCCTGGCCGAGCGAGATCTGCCCGCCGTACCCGGTCACCACCACGATGGAGAGCAGGACCAGTGCCAGCGCGGGCACCAGCAGCGCGCTGCGCAGGTCGTTGCCGCGGAAGCCGAGCGGCAGCAGGAGCAGTACCAGGCAGACCGCCCGGGCCGCCCGCCCCCCGCCGGCCGGCCCGGGCACGGTGAGCGGGGCGCGGTCGGGCTGCCCGCCCGTGATCCGGGGGCCGGCCAGCAGGGCGGCGGCCAGCAGCGCCACCACGAACAGGTTGGCCTGCACCGCCTGCACCAGCGGCAGCAGCTGGCCGGGCGGGCGCAGCCGGGTCATCTCGGCCTGCGCGATCCCGAGGCCGAGCCCGGTCGCCACCGCCACCGGGACGGACCGCAGCCGGGCGGCCACCGCGACCGCCATCGTCTCCATCACCAGCAGCGGCAGCCCGTACGGGTCGAGCAGCAGGTAGGGTGCCAGCGCGACACCGACCAGGCCGGCGGTGAACGAGCCGAACGCCCAGCCGGCCGCCGAGACCCGGTCGGCGTCCACCCCGGCCAGCCGGGCGAGCCGGCGGTCGTCGACGACCGCGCGCAGCTGGAGGCCGAACCGGGTGAAGCGGGTGGTCGCGGCCACCGTCACGGAGAGCACCAGGATGGCGGCGATCTGCGCCACGGTGTCCGGCCGCAGGGTGTGCCCGCCGGGCAGCACGATCGGGGTGCCGCCGAACGGGGACGGCGCGCCGCTCAGCGGGGCGGCGCCCCAGAGCAGCACCACCACCCCGATGAGCAGCACGAAGACGCCGACCCCGGCGACCATGGTCTCGGCCGTCCCGGCGCCGCGCCGCTGCAACGGCCGGTACACCAGGGCGTCCAGCACCACCCCGAGGGCGGGCGCGACCAGCAGCAGGCAGCACGCGACGGCCGGCCAGACCGGCCAGTGCCGCACCACGACGAGGTCGCGCAGCAGGTAGGCGACGAGCATGGCCTGCGCGCCCTGGGCGAGGTTGAGCACGCCGGTGGCGCGGTGGCAGACGACCAGGCCGATGCCGCTCAGGGCGGCGGCGCAGCCGACGGTCAGTCCGGCGAGCGCGAGGTCGACGGTGAGGCCGAGGGAGTCGGGGGTGAGGACGTCCGGCACGGGGACCGCCGCCGCTCAGCCGGCCGGCGGGGCGGCGTCGCCCGGGCGGGCGGGGCCGGCGGGCCCCTCGGGCGGGTCGGCCCCGCCGGGCGGGCCGGGTTCGCAGAGCCGGCAGGGGGCGAGCCCGCGTGCCCGGACGGCGGCGGCGTCCACCGGTACGGCCCGGGGTTTGCCGGTCACCAGCGGGCAGTGCGGCCGGTGGTAGAGGGTGCCCTCGGGGACGGCCAGCGTGACGGCGGCGGTTTCCGCGGCGCTCGCGCCGTCGCCGGGGGAGCTGTCGCCGGGCCCGTCGCCGCCGGGGGAGCTGTCGCCGGGGGAGCTGTCGCCGGGCCCGTCGTCGGGCTCGACCAGCAGGGCGTAGAGCCGCTCGACCCGCCGGTGCGTCAGGTCGGCGGAGCGGTCGGACGACCCCGGCGAGCGGCCGGAGGAGCGCAGGGCGACCAGGACGACGCCCGCCACGATCAGCGCCGCGCCCGGGATGGTGGACGAGGCCAGGTAGGGGATCTGCTGCTCGGCGAACTGCTCGCCGGACACCCCGTACCAACCCAGCACGCAGAGGGCGGCCCCCGTGGCCGCGATGATCCAGCCGGTCCACTCGCGCCATTCGCGCCACCCGTGTGCGCCGCGGACCGTCCGCACCGCCCGCGCGGCGGAGCGCCGCGGGCCGGCGGCGGGAGGGCCGCCCGCCCCCTGCGCGGCGGTACGGGAGCTTTCGCCCCCGGATTGCGATTCGTCCATGGATCCGCCTTGATGGTGTCACTTGCGACATTTCCAGGATCGGCCTGGAACAGCATCCGGACATCGGCGGAGCGGGCCGCGCGGCGCATCCGGGCGGCGCGGCCGGCACGGTCGGGGCTTCGGCGCCGACGACGTGATCGCCGCAGTCGAGAGGAACACCATGCACGTGAGGCAGAGCGGCACCCGCGACACCCGCGGCACGCGTCGGGGCGGCGGCCCGGTCCTGCGGTCGGCGAGCGCGCTGCTCGCGCTGCTGCTGGTGGGCACGGTGGCCGCGTGCAGCAGCAGCAAGTCCACCTCCACGGCCTCGGGGTCGGCATCGTCCGTGTCCGCCTCGGCCAGTGCCAGTGCCAGTGCCAGTGCCAGTGCGAGCGCGAGTGCGAGTGCCAGTGCCGGCGCGACCGCGCCCGCCGACCCGGCGACCGCGAAGAATCAGGTCACCGCGAACTGGGAGAAGTTCTTCGACCCCAGCACCCCTATCCCCGAGAAGGCCGGCCTGCTCCAGAACGGTGACGTGCTGCTCCCCGCCCTCCAGGGCTTCTCCCAGGACCCGCGGGTCGGCCAGGTGAAGGCCAAGGTGACCGACGTGGCGTTCACCTCGCCGACCGATGCCACCGTCACCTACGAGCTCTCGCTCCAGGGCACCGTGGTCGAGCCGAGCGCCACCGGCCAGGCCGTGCTGGAGAACGGCACCTGGAAGGTCTCCCGCTCGACCCTGTGCGGCCTGCTCACCCAGGCCGGCGCGGGCAGCGGAACCCCGATCCCCGGATGCAGCTGACGGCGCCGCCCTCCCGCCGGGCCGCCGACGGACCCGTCCGCCGGCGGCCCGCGCGCCGCGTCCGCGCCCTGGCGCTGTTGCTCGTGCCGCTGCTCGTGCTGCTGCCCGTCACCGCCTGCGGGACCCGGCTGCCGGACAGCGCGTTCGGCCCCCGCCCCACCCCGGGCGGGAGCAGTACGACGGGCGGCAATCCGGCCTCCGACACCGGCGTCACCGCCACCGAGATCCGGGTCGGCATCGTCACCTCGCTGACCAGCCCGGTCGGCAGCGAGGTGTTCAGCGGCCCCCGCTACGGCGCGCTGGCGTTCTTCCAGGCCCTGAACGACCGCGGCGGCCTGCACGGGCGCACCGTCAAGCCGGTCACCTGCGACGACGGCGGCAGCGGCATCGGCAACCAGGACTGCGTGCACCGGCTGATCGACCAGTCGCACGTCTTCGCCTTCGTCTCCGGCAGCGTGCTGGACTACGCGGGCGCCCCGTACGTGAGCGGGAAGGCCGTGCCGGACGTCGGCGGCCAGCCGATCGGCACGGCGTACGACCGCTGGCCGCACCTCTACGGCATCTACGGCAGCAGCGCGCCGCGCGACGGGAACGCCGTCGGCTGGAACGGGACGCTCTACCAGAGCACCGAGGTGTACCGGTTCTTCAAGGAGCGGCTGGGCGCGCGCAGCGCCGCGGTGGTCGCCTACAACCAGGCCGACTCGGCCCGCTACGCCGCCCAGCTGAGGGAGGGCCTGGAGGCGGAGGGCTACCGGGTCCTGACGCAGACGGTCGACTTCGCGCTGCCGAACTTCCAGGCGGTCGCCGCCGCCGTCCGCGCCGACGGCTCGCAGCTGCTGTTCGACGCCATGGACACCCGCGGCAACGCGGCCCTGTGCCGGGCGCTGGACGAGGCGGGGGTGGAGGTCGCGGCGAAGGTGACCAACGTCCAGAACTGGTCCGAGACCGTCCGCACCGACTACCAGTCGTCACCCGGCTGCCGCAACGTGCTCTGGGCGACCTCGTCCAGCCTCAACTACGAGGACGTGGACCACCCGGCGGTGGCGGACTTCCGCGCCGCGATGGCCCGGTACTACCCCGACCGCGCGCCGCTGCTCTCGGCCTGGGAGCTGGAGGGCTGGGCGGGCGCGCAGTGGCTCACCGACGCGATGGACTCCTGCGGCGCGGAGCTCACGCGGGCCTGCGTCGGGGGCTTCATGAACCGTGCCGAGCCCTACGACGCGCACGGCCTGATCCTGCCCGCCTCCTTCGTGCCGCAGCCCCCGCCGTCGGGCCTGACCCGCGCCTGTCTGAACGCGGCCCGCTGGCAGGACGCGGCGGAGGGGGGAAGGGGCGGCTGGGTCACCCAGGTGGCGTCGATGACCACCAACTGCTTCGACGTGCCGCAGCTGCCGTACCGGCCGTGACCCCGGTGGCGCCGTCCGGCCGCGTACGCCCCGGGGCCGCGCTCGGCGGGGTGCGCTCAGGCGAGCCGCTCCACCACGACGACCGCGGCGTCGTCGTCCAGCCGGCCGCCGACGTGGGCGAGCAGGTCGCGGCGCAGGCGGCCCAGCAGGGCGGCCGGACGGTCGTCCCGCCAGGCGGTGACGCGTTCGGTGAGCGGGTAGAAGCGTCCCTCGGCGTCGCGGGCCTCGATCACGCCGTCGGTGTAGATCACCAGCCGGTCGCCCGGGACGAACGGGAACACCTCCACCTCGTACGCGGTCGGGGCCAGCTCGCCGAGACCGAGCGGGGGAGCGGGGTGGCGGGCGCCGAGCGCGGCGATGCCGTCGGCGTGCAGCAGCAGCGGGGGCGGGTGGCCGCAGTCGATCAGCCGCAGGACGGAGCCGTCGTCCGGGATGTCCAGGATGACGGCGGTGATGAACGACTCGCTGCTGTCGTCCGCGGCCGTCCCGTCCCCCTCCTGGCCCGGGACGGCGCCCGCCACCGCCCGGCGCAGCCGGTTCTGCTCGCCGAGCTGGGCGAGGTCCCAGCAGACGCTGCCGTCCAGGTAGGTGGCGAGTTCCGGCAGCTCGGCGTGGAGGTGGGCGGCCGCCCGGAACGCACCGAGCAGCAGGGCGGCGTCGCCGAGCGAGGAGAGGCCCTTGCCCCGGACGTCGCCGACCAGCAGGCGGGTGCTGGTCGTGGTGCGGGCCGCCGCGTAGAGGTCCCCGCCGACCTGCGCCTCGGCCTCGGCGGCCAGGTAGACGGAGGCGAGGTGGAGCGGCCCGATCCGGTCGGGCAGTGGGCGCAGCAGGACGCGCTGGGCCGCCTCGGAGACCGAGCGGACCTGGGCCAGCTCCCGTTCGTGCCGGTCGCGCAGCACCCGCAGGCCGACGATCAGCGCCGAGACGGCGACCTGCGCGCCGAGCTGGGTCTCGTGGTTGGCGGTGTAGAGGCCGTCGCGCTGGAACCCGATGAAGGTCAGTGCGGCGAGTGCGAGCAGGGCGATGACGGTGGTGGCCCGGGCGCCCGCGAAGGAGGCGGTGAGTGCGGGGGCGACGATCAGCAGCGGGCCCAGGTGGATGTCGGGCGGGGCGAGGACGTCCACGACGGTGATCGCCAGGATCAGCGCGAGCGCCAGCACCGTCAGAGCGCGGCGGCCGGGCCGCCACGACCGGCGGCCGTCACCGGGACGCTGCCGAAGTGGCACCTCTCCTCTGTACACCGTCCGGGCTGTGCGCCGCATGTCGGCGGGCCGCCGTCCGGGGCGCGGTCCGGGCCCGCCGGTGCCCGGCGCGGGCGGTCCGGGCCCGCCGGTGCTCAGTCCTGGGCGCCGTAGCGGGCGAGGTAGTCGGCGAACCGCGCGACGTCCTCGTCGGACCAGTCGGTGAAGCGGGCGGTGAAGGAGGCCCGGCGCTGCTCGTTGGCCTCGCGCAGCAGGGTGAGGCCGGCCTCGGTGGCGCGCAGGATCTGGCCTCGCTGGTCGTCCGGGTCGGCCTCGCGGCGGAGCAGGCCGAGCTTCTCCAGCGCGGTGACCTGGCGGCTCACGGTGGACTTGTCCAGCATGAAGTGCATCGCGACGTCGGCGGCCCGGCAGCCGCCGCGCTCGTTGATCAGGTCGAGGATGCTGTAGGTGACCAGGGAGAGGTCCGGGTGCAGCTGGCTGGCCTTGTGCCGGGCGCGCCGGGCGAAGGCGGTCAGCTCGCGCTGGATGGTGTCGATCGACGTATCGCGGCCGGGCACGGCGTACCTACCTCCTCGGGAGAATTTGTTGCACTATACAACGATTTTGGCCGCTTGCGTGCCCTGTCCGGCTGCGTCGCCCGGCCGTGCCGCTCAGCCGTGCCGCTCAGCCGGTCCTGGCCCCGTCGGGCGCCGAGGCCTGCCAGGCGCGGGCGGCCGCGATCCGGCGGGTTGCGCTCGGGTGAGTGGCGAACAGTAGCTCAAGCACCCGCGGTGGGTCGACGTCGGACACGTTGACCAAAGCCAGTCTGCGCTGCATCGCGACGAACTGCTCGGCGTCCGAGGTGAGTTCGAGCGCGTGCCGGTCCGCCCGGGCCTCGATCCGGCGGCTCGTCGCGCACTGCACCGGGCCCGACAGCGCGCCCAGCAGCGTCGCGCAGGCCGCCAGCAGCGGCAGGGCGCGAGGATCGGCGACGTCCGCCACCCCGGCCGCCGACAGCAGCGGGCCCCAGCCCGTCAGCAGGCCGAGCAGGGCGACCACCACGGCCGCCCCCAGCGCGCCCAGCAGCGTGCCGGTCAGCACGTCCCGGTGCTTGACGTGCCCCAGCTCGTGCGCCACCACCAGCTCCACCTCGCGGGGCTCCGCGGTCGACAGCAGCGTGTCGTAGGCGACGATCCGGCGGGTCGCGCCCAGCCCGGACACGTACGCGTTCAGCGCCGTCGTCCGTCGCGACGCGTCCGCCACCAGGACGTCCCGCACCCGGACGCCGTCCTGGTCGGCGAGCGCCAGCAGCGCGCTGCGCAGCGGCCCGGGCGGCATCGGCGTGAAGCGGTTGAACACCGGCTCCACCAGCAGCGGGTAGAGGAACGAGAGCGCCGCCGTGAGCAGCGCCGCGGCGCCCGCCGCCGGCAGCCACCAGTGGTCCGGCGACCACGCGGTGAGCGCGAACAGCCCGAGGGCGACGGGGAGGGCCAGCACCAGGGTGAGCGCCAGCCCGCGCAGCGCGTCCACCGCCCAGCCGGCCCAGCCCTGCGTCACCAGCCCGTACCGGGCGCGCGCCGAGCGGACGCCCGCGCCGAACGGCAGCTGCACCGCCTGCCCGAGCACGACCAGCGCGGCCGTCCCGGCCAGCACCTCCGCCGTCCGCGAGCCGCCGAACCAGCCGCCCACCGCGGTCACCAGCCCCGCCCCGGCGGGCGTCAGCCCGAGCGCGAGCGCCAGCGCCAGGCCGGCCAGCCGCCCGCCGAGCGCCCACGGCACCTGCGCACGCCGCAGCGCGCGGCCGCGGGCGCGCTCGGCGGGGGTGAAGTCGGGGCCGGGGCCGGGAGCGGGGCCGGGGGTGCCGTGCGGTTCGCGGGAGGGTGCTGGGGTGCCCGGGGCCGGGCCGGCAGAGTCGGTCATCTGCGTGTCTGTCATCCGTCTTCTGGCGTCCGTCGTCCGTCCTTCGAATTCTGTCAGCCGCCGGCCCGCTCCGCCGGGCCCGTGGCGGAGCGGGTGCCGGCGCGGAGCAACTGGTGGCCCAGGTCCACCAGGGCCCGGCCGACCGCGAACTCGTCGCCGACCGCCGGCGCCGGGTCGTCGACCGGGTTGCGCCGGGCCAGCGCGTCGCTGTGCAGCACGCTGCCGTCGGCGTCGAGCACGGCGTGCACCCGGGTGGTGTCCCGGTCCTCGACCACGTGCAGGCTCAGCTGCCAGTCCTTGGTGCGGACCGTCGCCTCCCCGCCGCCCTCCACGGCGGTCGCGGCGCGGGCCGTGTGCGGTGGCGCGGACGCCGTGCCGTCCGCGCGGACGATCACCATCGGACAGACGCCGTGCACGGCGCAGCGGGCGCTCACCGAGCCGAGCAGCGTCCGGGCGAAGGAGCCGCGCCCCCGGCTGCCGAGCACCAGCAGGTCCGCCCCCTCGGCCGCCCCCAGCAGCACCTCGGCCGCGTGCCCGAGCACCAGGCTCTCCCGGATCTCCACCGGCCGGTCGCGGCCCACCACCTCGTTCACCTCGGCGGTGAGCGTGCGGAGCGCCGCCTGCTCGAAGCCGTCGTCCGCCATCGGCGCGAACCAGCCGTACAGCGACGGGTACTCCCAGGCGGCCACGGCGTGCACCCGGGCGCCGGTCAGCACCGCCTGCCCGACCGCCCAGCGCAGCGCCGCCTTCGAGGGCGCCGAGCCGTCGATCCCGACCACGATCCGCCTGCGGGCGGAGCCGTCCGGGGCGGGGCCCGCCACGGTGCCCGGTGTGATCCCTGCGCCCTCCATCACCCACCGCCTCACGGTCCCGCGGGCCCCGCATGCGCGCGCGGCCGCCGTACCCTCCACGCTGCGCGCCGGAGTGCCGGGCGCGCCAGGGACGGGACGGCCGCATCGGGGAGGGCGATTGGGCCGGGTGGTCCTGCGGCGGGCCGGCCCGCGCGGGGCGGTCCGCGCATCCGGTCCGGGGGGGGCCGGCGTTCGACGAACATGGTGTGGAGGCAGGGCGAAGGAGGCGCGGGGGAGTGGCGTAGGCTGACCGCTCTTGGACCGACCCCGGGGGGATCTCACATGCGCCGTGTCGCGGCCGCCGTCGCACTGCTGCTCGGGCTGACACCCGTGGCCGCCTGCGGACCGGACGACCCGGCGCCGGCCAAGGCCGCGCCGGCCGGCGACGCGGCCGGGCCGACGGCCGACGGTTCCGCGGCCGCGAGCGGCACCGCGGCGCCGACTCCGTCCGGCAGCGCCGCCGCGCCCCGGCCCGACGGCAGCATCACGGTGGCCTTCGCCGGCGACGTCCACTTCGAGGGCCGCACGGAGACCCGGCTCGCCGTGAAGCCGCCCGAGCAGCCGCTCGGCCCGATCTCCAAGACCCTCTCCGACGCGGACCTCGCCGTCCTCAACCTGGAGACCGCGATCACCGACCGCGGCGCCCCCGAGTCGAAGACCTACACCTTCCGCACCTCGCCCAAGGCGCTCACCGCGCTCAAGGACTCCGGCGTCGACGTCGTCTCGATGGCCAACAACCACGCCGTCGACTTCGGCCCGGACGGCCTCGCCGACACCCTCGCCGCCAAGGACGCCTCGCCGATCCCGGTCGTCGGCGTCGGGCACAACGCCAAGGAGGCGTACGCCCCGTACGTCACCACCGTCCGCGGCGTGAAGGTCGCGGTGGTCGCCGCCAGCCAGGTCGAGGACATCACCAACCAGAAGTGGCGGGCCGGTGCCAACAAGCCGGGCATCGCCTCGGCGCTGGACGCCCCCGCACTGGTCAAGGCGGTGGAGGCGGCGAAGCAGCAGGCGCCCGTCGTCATCGTCTACCTGCACTGGGGCGACGAGGGCAAGGCCTGCCCGACCGGCCCCCAGACCGCCATCGCCAAGAAGCTCGCGGCGGCCGGTGCCACCGCGGTGGTCGGCACGCACGCGCACACCATGCTCGGCTCGGGCATGCTCGGCAACACCTACGTCGGGTACGGCTTCGGCAACTTCCTCTGGTACGGCACGTCCAACTACGCGTTCTCCAACGAGACCGGCGTCACGACGCTGACCCTCACCTCGGCCGGCAAGGTCACCGGCGAGGTGTTCACCCCGGCCACCGTCGACGGCCAGGGCGTGCCCGTCCCGCAGAGCGGGGCCGCCGCTGAGGCGGCACTCAAGCGGAGGGACGGCCTCCGCGGTTGTACCGGCCTGGCGCCCGCCCCCGGGCCCGCTCGCTGAGTTCGTCCAGGTCCCGGGTGGTGATCGCCTCCGCCACGGGGATGCCGCCCCGGCCCGCCAGCGCGAGCCGCTCCCGCACCTCGCGCGGCGTCCGCGGCCGCCACCCGGGGCCATAGCAGCACCGCGAGTGGAACGTCACCCCGGCGGCGAGCACGGCGGTCAGCGCCCGCCAGCCGGCGTCGTCCCGCCGCTTCGGGACCGCCAGGTCCTGCCCCGCGTCGGTCAGCCGCCCGCGGCAGCGCGGGCAGAGGTCGTGCCCCGGTGCCGCCCGCCGCTTCACCGAGACGCGGCAGGGCAGGCAGACGAAGTGCCTGGCGGTGGTCTGAGGGCGGATGCACACGCCCCCACGATAGGGAGCTGACGGTCCGTCGTCAGGTGGATTTCCCGGTGTGCGGAAGGCCGCGGGCGACCGGAGGACGGACCTCGGGCGCCACAGTAGCAGAGTCCTCGGGCCGGAGCCCGCCTCCCGGTCCCCTGCGGGACAGGGGGCCCCGGCGGGTGTCCCGCCGGCGGGACGGGCGCGGCCCACGGTGGGCCGGTCCGCCGAGGTCGAGCAGGTCACGGGGCCGGAGAGGGGTGGGGGCACCGGCCGGACGATCTCTTGCCGCGGTACGGGCGGTGGCTGAGAGTATTCGTCGCCGAAGGATCATTCCCCGACGGCCGGCGACTGCCCGCCCGTCGGCAGCCCAGGACGAGAAAGGCCCCGCCGATGGACCACCAATGGATCCGCACCCTGTTCAGCGGTCTGTTGCCGGAGGAGACCGTCGCCCTGGTCTGCGACCGGTACGACGAGTACCAGGACGCCCCGTTGACGCAGCTCGGGCTCGAATCCATGGCCGTGATGGGGCTGGTGGTCCGGATGGAGACGGACTTCGGCAAGGAGATCGACTACGAGGCCTTCCAGCTGTCGGACGTGTCGACGCTGGCAAGGATCAAGGCATTCCTGGGAGTTGAGTGACCCGATGGAGACGCTGAGGACCACCATCAAGGCGGCCGTCGGACAGCCGGCGGTGCGTGACACGCTCACCACACAGCTGCGTTTCTACTTTCCCCAGGTCACCGCGGTCGAGTTCGGCACCGACGAGCTGACGGTCGTCTCGCAGGACGCCGTGCCCCTGGAGAAGCTGGAGCGCTCCGTCGGGCAGATCCTGGAGCGCTTCAAGGCGATCCCCCGCGGCGTGCGGACGAGGACCCTGCTCGACTCCGGCGACCCGGCCTCGGTCGAGGCCTGGCTCGCCGACCGCCCGGCCCGGTTCCCCACCGAGGTCCTGGGCAGTGCCGCGGCCGCCCTCTCCGAGGAACTGCGCCGCGTGGCGCGGCGGCCGGGCCGCCGGGCGGTCACCGGCCGTGCGGCACAGCTGCGTCCGGGCGTCAACGTGTACGGGCACGAGAGCGCGGCGCTGCTGGCGGCGCTCGACCGGTTCGCCAACCGCTGCATCGCCCAGGCGTACGACGCGGAGGAGCTGCTGATCCCCTCGATGATCCCGAGCTCGGTCGTGGACCGGTCGGGATACTTCGAGACCGGCTGCCAGCACCTGAGCTTCGTGGCGCCGGTGAGCAACGACCCCGACCTGTTCGAGGAGTTCCTGCCGTACTGGCGCGGGGCGGCCGAGAAGGGCGAGCGGGGCGCGGACCGGCAGGTGCTCGACTACCTGAAGGCACCGCGCGACCTCCTCAACCCCGCGGCCTGCCTGCACTGCTACCAGCTCCTGGAGGACCAGGTCTTCGCCGAGGACGAGGCCCTCGTGATGACGGTGGGCGGCTCGATCTTCCGCGACGAGTCCGGCAACCTGAACAACCAGGAACGGCTGTACGAGTTCCGGATGCGCGAGGGCGTCGTGGTCGGCGGTGCCGAGCCGGTGGCCCGGATGCACGGCGAACTGCTGGACCTGATGGCCGTCACCGCCCTCCTGCTGGGCCTGGACTTCTCACTGGAGACGGCCTCGGACATGTTCTTCAGCGACGGCGCCGGCGCGCAGCTGTTCGCCCAGCTCGTCTCCGACAGCAAGATCGAGCTGGCCGTGCGCTCGCACACCCTCGGCCGCAAGGTCGCCAGCGCCTCGCTCAACAAGCACGGCAGCCACTTCTCCGACGCCTTCCGGATCCGCGACGAGCGCGGGCTGGCCGCCTCCACCCTCTGCGTCGGCTTCGGCATCGACCGGCTGGCCTTCCTGCTCACCGAGCGCGGGGACACCGGACTGTCCGCGCTCGCCGACCGCGTCGCCGCGAACGCCGGGCGGATCACGGGGGCGCGGTCGTGAACCGCACCTTCGTCTGCGTGGAGACGACCGACTACTTCACCCGGGCGATGGAGCGGGTGGCCGCGGACGAGGGCGACCGGCTGCTGTTCGTCTCCGCCCGTGCCGAGCCGCCGGCCGGCGTCCCTTCGCTCCGGCTCGACGTGCGCGACGACCCGCAGCGGGTGGCGGCGGACATCGCGGCGGCCTGCGAGGGCCGGCCGGCCGTCGCCGCCTTCACCAACCAGGAGCCGTACGTCATTGCGACGGCGGCGGTGGCCGGGGCCCTCGGCGTGGGCCGGAACCCGGTCGCCTCGGCCGGCGCGGCCCGCGACAAGGCGCGGATGAAGGAGATCTGGCAGGCGGCCGGGGTCAGCACGCCCCGCGGCACCCACTTCACCTCGCGCGCCGGGCTGGACCTCGCGCAGGTCGCGTACCCCGCGATCGTCAAGCCCACCCACGGGTTCGCCAGCTGCGGAGTCCGGCGGGTCCAGTCCGAGGCCGAACTGCTGGAGCAGGTCCGCAAGATCGCCCTGCTCAACGCCACCACCATGGCGCAGGACGGCGTCCCGGCCGCCGGGTTCCTCGTCGAGCAGTGCCTCGAAGGGCGCGAGTACTCCGTCGACACCGTCTGGTTCGACGGCCGGCCGGCCGCGGACTTCCTGCTGGCCAACAACTCCGAACAGGTCTCGCCCGGGCAGTACTTCCCCGACCGGCTGTACGCGCTGGAGCCGTCGATGCCGGAGGAGCTGCGCCGGGCCGTCATCGACCTGACGCACGACGCCGTCCGCGCCCTCGGCATCACCCACGGCCCCACGCACACCGAGGTCCGGTTCCACGACGGGACGCCCTACGTGCTGGAGACGGCGGCCCGGCCCGGCGCCGGCGGGATCTTCTACGACCTCGCGCAGCGGGCCCGCGGAGCGGACCTCATGCGGGCGATGTACCTCAGCCTGGTCTGCGACGGCCGGGAGGAGTTCGACCGCCGGACCGGACCGGCACTGCGGCAGCCGCAGGCCGCGGGCCCGGAGGCGGACGCCCCCGGGGACACCACCTACTTCTGGTTCAACGTGCCCCACCGGGGTTCGGGGATCATCCGCGCGATCGAGGGACTCGACGAACTGCGCGAGCGCGACGAGGTCCTCCTCTGCGTCTGCTTCAAGGAGCCGGGCCACCACCTCCACCCGGACGGTGACCTGATCTCCGACTACTTCTGCAACATCATGGGACGCCACCGCGAGGTACCGGGCGGCCCGAGCCTGACGGAGCTCCTGAAGAGCTTCGAGGAATCGATAGAGATCGTCTACTGAGCCGTCCGCCCCGCTCCGCCCCGTTCCTGCGGGGCGGGGCGCAGCGGTGGACCGCCCATCGGTCAGCTAGGAATCGGCATGGAATACCGTCAACTCGGCCGGAGCGGCCTGAAGGTCAGCGAGATCGCCTACGGAAACTGGCTCACCCACGGGTCGCAGATCGAGGAGGACGGCGCGCGCAAGTGCATCTCCGCGGCCCTGGACGAGGGGATCACCACCTTCGACACGGCCGACGTCTACGCCCTCACCAAGGCCGAGCAGGTCCTGGGGAAGGCGCTGGCCGGGGTGCGGCGCGAGTCCGTCGAGATCTGCACCAAGGTGTACTGGCCCACCGGGCCGGGCGCCAACGACCGCGGGCTCTCCCGCAAGCACATCATCGAATCGGCGAACGCCTCGCTGCGCCGCCTGGGGACCGACTACATCGACCTCTACCAGGCGCACCGCTACGACCACGACGTCCCCCTGGCCGAGACGCTGCGCGCGTTCGACGACCTCGTGCGGCAGGGCAAGGTCCTGTACATCGGGGTCTCGGAGTGGCGGGCCGAGGAGATCGCCGAGGCCATGAAGATCGCCGAGGATCTCGGCCTGGACCGGATCGTCTCCAACCAGCCGCAGTACAACATGATCTGGCGGGTGATCGAGACCGAGGTCGTCCCGGTGAGCCGGCAGCACGGCATCGGCCAGATGGTCTTCTCGCCCATCGCGCAGGGGGCACTGACCGGCAAGTACCTGCCGGGGGCGGCGCCGCCGGCCGGGTCGCGGGCCACCGACGAGCACGGCTCCAACTTCATCAGGTACTTCCTGGCCGACGAGATCCTGGGGAAGATCCAGCGCCTCAAGCCGGTCGCGCAGGAGGCCGGCCTGACGCTCGCCCAGCTCGCCGTCGCCTGGACGCTGCAGAACCCGGCGGTCTCCGCCGCCATCGTCGGAGCGTCGCGCCCCGACCAGGTCAGGGAGAACGCCGCGGCGTCCGGGGTC
Organism: Streptomyces sp. CB01881; assembly: GCF_002953255.1. Classification (GTDB taxonomy): domain Bacteria; phylum Actinomycetota; class Actinomycetes; order Streptomycetales; family Streptomycetaceae; genus Kitasatospora. Next base: position 2,140,087 of record NZ_CP026498.1, on the reverse strand, counting down.
CGCCTGGACGAGGAGACGATGCGCCGGATCGACGACGTCCTGGCCGGCGAGATCATCACCGACCCGGCGTACACGCCCGCTTCCAGCACCTACAGCACGGTCGCCGCGCGGGCCGGCCTGGCGCAGCCGTACGACCAGTCCGCCGGCACCTACAGCGCGGCGGCGACCGCGGGTGCGGCGTGAGCGGGCGGGGGAGACGGCCGTGACCGACCGGCCGAAGGGGCGGATCACCGACGCGCCGCGCCAGGCCCGGACCGGCCGGAGGCCCTCCGCGTCACGGCTTGATTCACCACCGAAAAGGTTCGCCTGCGCTGTGGCCGGCGTGATTCGGACATAGCCGCCGTTTTTCACCGGGCCGGCCCCCGAAGCCTTGAAGTCTTGACCCCCTGGGGTTGTCCTGTCATGATCAAGATGTCATTACGGGGAACGCAATTCAAACTTCAGGTGAACAACAGATGATTACGGGGGAAACAGTGATCATGGTGCCTGCAACAGCCTGACATTTCTCCGTCGTCCGCGGGCCGTGCGCGACCCTGAATTCGCCGGCCGACTTCGCGCGGACGCCCATCGCCCTGCACATCGCGGGTTCTGCTGCGAGGAGAAAGCATGACAGTCGCTGTTGCCGCAGCTGCTGACGTGACAAAGTCACAGAAACAAATGATGGAATTCGGTGCGGCCGCCGAGGCCGGTGCCATCTCTATTCCGCGGACCGGTCTCGACCTGCCGAACCGGCTTCCGTACGAAAAATGGGTCCTCATGGGGCGCCTTTTGTCGACGGTACACGCGTCGTCCGCGTGGTGTCTAGGAGATTGGCTCCTGCACGGCGAGACGGCCTACAACGGCCGTTATCGCGAGGCGATCGAGAACTGTTCGCTGAATTACCAGACCCTGCGGAACTACGCCTGGGTCGCCCGGCGGTTCCCGCTGTCCCGCCGGCGGGACGCGCTCAGCTTCGGCCACCATGCGGAGGTTGCCTCGCTGGCCGATCCGGAGCAGGATTACTGGCTGCGCAAGGCGGAGGACCACGGGTGGTCGCGCAATCGCCTGCGTGCCGAAGTGCGGGCCAGTCTCAACGAGCGCGCGGAGGCGGCGGACGTGACCGCGGACGGCGCCGACGGCGGGCCGGACGGCGCTCAGGGGGACGCCGGCCGGGGCCGGGGCGACGGGATCGACCTGCAACTGGAGATCACCGCCGACCGCGTCAAGCTCTGGCGGGCCGCGGCCGAGCAGGCCAGCCTCAGCGTCTCCGACTGGGCCCTGCGCGCGCTCGACGAAGCGGCCCGGACGGCCTGACCGGCGGCGTTCCCGCCCTCTTGCACACCCTTCCCGGAACACCGGTCGAAAAAACCGTCCGGGAATGCCCTGCCGGAATGCCGGACCGGAATTGCGGGCGGGACCTCCGCTGCCCGCGGCCGGTCCTCCCGCCGTTGCCGCCGGATTCCGTCCGGCGTGCCGTCCGGTGTTCTTTTTCCCTTCTGACCACCCCGGTGAATCCGCCGGCCCACAGTGAAGGAGTGACGGTGACCGAGACGAACGATCTCGCGATGACAGCCTCGGAGCAGGCCCGCCGGGAGGTGCAGCTCGACCGGTCCCAGTACTACGTGTGCCACGAGCGGCACGTCTTCCACCGCTACAACATCCTGCGCGACTCGCCCGCGTTCCCCCTGCTCTTCATGGACCGCTGCTACGACTGGCAGTTCGAGGTCACCGGCGACGTGCCGATCATCAGCCGCTACAACGGCTTCATGGAGCTGGTCTGCCGGGACTCCTGGAGCGAGCGCGACGTCCCCGTGGAGCAGCTGGGCAAGGAGATCCGGTCCGCCGTCGCGGCCGGCTCGCACGTGGCCCTGCTGGTGTCCCTGGTCCACACCGACGGCACGCCGTACCTCACCGAGTGGCTCGTGGTGGACATCGACGACGAGGACACCGTCTACTACACGAAGACCAGCCCGGACCCGAACTTCCGGGCCGACCGCAAGCCCGTGCCGTTCGCCAAGCTGACCGAGAGCCTCGCGTACACCGAGGACGGCCTGGTCCCGGTCACCGAGATCCGGCCCTCGGCCGTCATCGACCGACTGGTCGGCCTCGCCCCGCTGGACGCGTTCCGCGCGGTGTTCGCCGAGTTCGGACTGCGGCTGTACGACGGCCGGCTCAGCCGGTACGTCACCCCGGTGGTCGTCGGCGTGGACGGGATCGACCGGCTCATCGCCGACTGGGAGCGCCGGGCCGACGGGATCCTCGCCGAGGGCGCCGTGCTCTTCAACGACCAGTCCCGCCTGAACAAGCACGTCCAGAACCGGTTCCAGCCGGTCCAGCACTACCTGCACTACCTGCTCGGCGAGCCGACGATCACCGCCGCCCTCGGCGAGGAGCTCTGCGGTGAGGTCCGGGAGCAGATCGGCCGGATGGACGCCGCGCTCGCCGACATCCTGAAGTTCAGCAGCCTGCTGGTGCAAATGCCCCGCAAGCAGAACTTCGACCTCTACCTCAAGTATCTGCGCCGGCTGCGCGACACCGTCGCGGACTACCAGCAGACGAATGTCCGAATTCAGCTGACGCTGCTGAAATAGCGGTGTCTTTTCTCGTGAAAGGATTTCCTCGTGGCTGCGCCTGGCGGCAAGGGCAACGACAGTGGACTCGTTGCCGGATCCGATAACGAAATCGATCTCACCGGCCTCACCCCGGAGGCGGTCCGCGCTCTGGACACGGAGGGGTGCGAGCGCCTCGCCGCCCGCATCCGGAGCTTCCTGATCACGGAGGTCAACCGGACCGGCGGGCACCTCGGGGGGAACCTCGGGGTGGTCGAACTGACCATCGCCCTGCACCGGGTGTTCCGGTCCCCGGACGATCCGATCATCTTCGACATCGGCCACCAGGCCTACACCCACAAGATCCTGACGGGGCGTGCGGCCGGGTTCGCCGACTTCCGGCAGCGCACCGGGATGTCCGGCTTCCCGTCACGTGAGGAGTCCCCGCACGACACGATGGAGAACAGCCACTCCTCCACCGGGCCGGCCTGGGGGCTGGGCATCACCCTGGCCCGCGGGACCAGGTCGGTGGTCGTGATCGGCGACGGCGCGCTGACCGGCGGCGTGGCGTACGAGGCCATCAACGCCATCGGCGTGCGCCGGCAGCCCGTGGTCATCGTCTACAACGACAACGGCAGGTCCTACGCGAGGACCATGAGCCGGCTGACCCTCGGCGAGCCGTGCGACGCCGAGACGGGCGGTCCGGAGGACCAGCGCAACGTCGAACTCTTCTTCACCGCCCTCGGGTTCAGCTACATCGGCGCGGTCGACGGCCACGACTTCGGCAAGCTGGAGGCGGCGCTCGCCGACGCGGCCGGGACCGCCGGGCCGGTCGTGGTGCACGTGCGCACCCAGAAGGGGCTCGGCTGGTCCGAGGCCGAGGACGACGACGTCATGCGGCTGCACCAGGTCGGCGGGACGGCCGGCGCCGCAGCCGTACCGGCTGCCGGGGACGACGCGCGGCTGCCGCTCGGCAGCCGGTCCTGGGGCGACGTGCTCGGCGGCACCCTGTGCGAACTCGCCGAGCAGGACCCCCGCGTCCACGTGATCACGGCGGCGATGCCGGACAGCCTGGGCCTGCTGGAGTTCCAGCGCCGCTTCCCCGAGCGGTACCACGACGTGGGGATCTGCGAGCAGTTGGCGGTCGGCCTCGCGGCCGGGCTCGCCAGCCAGGGCTGCCGGCCCGTCTTCCCGGTGTTCGCCACCTTCCTCACCCGCGCCATCGACCAGGTCGTCAACGACGTCGCGCTGCACGGGCTCCCGGTCACCTTCGTGGTCGACCGGGGCGGGGTCACCGGCGGCGACGGCGCCTCCTCGCACGGCATCTACGACGTCGGCCTGCTCCGCACCGTCCCCGGCCTGGAGATCTACGCACCCACCAGCGGCGCCCAGCTGAGCGACCTGCTCCGCTCCGCCGTGGCCCGGGACAGCGGCCCGACGGTCGTCCGGTACGCGAAGTGGAAGCCGCTGGAGGACGAGCCCGACGGTGCCCGCACCAGCGCCCTGCTGCGCCGCCGCGGCAGTGACCTCTGCCTGCTGGCGCACGGTGCGATGGTGCAGACGGCGATGTCCGCGGCGAGCGTGCTGGAGCGCGAGCACGGTGTCTCGTCCACGGTGTGGGAGGTCGTCCGGTTGCGGCCGGCCGTCACCGAGGTGTTCGCCGACGCGACGGGACACCGGGCGGTCATCACGGTCGAGGACCTGATGGCGGGCACCGGCCTGTACGCGGACCTCCTCACCCACCTCGCGGACGCCCGGCACACCGGCGGCGGGACGCCCGCCACGGCCGAGATCGCGCTGCCGTCCGCCTTCCTCCCGATCGGCCCCCGCGACGAGGTCCTCGTCGAGTTCGGCGTCAGCACGGCCGCGGTGGTGGAGCGGGCCGAGGGCCTGCTCGGCCTCGGCGCGATGGCCGGCGCCGCACCGGCCACGGGCTGACCCGCGTCCCACGCACCCCCCGCCTCCGGGCACCTCGGACCGACCCCCTACGAGAAAGTCAGCGAAGTGAAGGTTGCGCGTTTCTACGCTCCCGAGAAGATCCTGATCGAGGACTCGCCCGAGCCCACGCCCGGTCCGGGCGAGGTGAAGCTCAGGGTCCGCAACACCTCGCTGTGCGGCACCGATCTGAAGATCTACCGGTACGGCAACCACCGGATCGACCCGCCCCGGGTGCTCGGTCACGAGATCGCCGGTGAGGTGGTGGAGCTGGGCTCCGGTGTCGAGGGCTGGGCCGTGGGCGACCGCGTCCAGGTGATCGGCGCGATCCCGTGCGGGCACTGCCACGAGTGCCGGCGCGGGCGGATGACGGTCTGCCCGAACTTCGAGGCGATGGGCTACCACTACGACGGCGGGTTCGCCGAGTACATGATCGTCCCGGAGAAGGTCGTCGGCGTGGGCGGGGTGCACCGCATCCCGGACGGCGTGAGCTTCGCCGAGGCGTCCGTCGCGGAGCCGCTCGCCTGCGTGCTGAACGGCCAGGAGCTGATCGGGGTCGGCGCCGGGGACGACGTGGTCATCGTGGGCTCGGGGCCGATCGGCTGCCTGCACGCCCGGCTCGCCCGCGCCCGGGGCGCCTCCCGGGTGTTCCTGGTCGAGCTCAACCGCGAGCGGCTGGCCCGGGCGGCCGAACTGGTCCAGCCGGACGGGGTGATCTGCGCCGCGGACACGGACGTCACCGAGGAGGTGTTCCGGCTCACCGACGGGCTCGGCGCCGATGTCGTGATCACGGCCTCGGCCTCCGTCCCGGCCCAGGAGGAGGCGCTCCGGTACGCCGCTCGACGGGGCAGGATCAGCCTCTTCGGCGGACTGCCCCAGGGCGCTCCGATGACCGCGGTCGACGCCAACCTGGTGCACTACCGCGAGCTGATGATCATGGGCGCCAACTCCTCCAGCCCCGAGCAGAACGCCCGTGCGCTGGAGCTGATCGCCGACGGCACCGTCCGGGTGGACGACCTGATCACGCACACCTTCCCCCTGGACGGGTTCGCCGACGCCCTGGCGATCCTGGAGCGCGGGGCGGGGCTCAAGGTGACGATCGCGCCCTGACGCAGGGCCGCGTGCGAAAGCCGGCCGGGGGCGTGGGTGCCCCCGGCCGGTTTCGTGCATGCTGCCACGGTCACCAAAGGTGTGATGGAGTGTCACGAGCGTTGTCGGCGTCGACCGTTTCCCCCGGGGCGGTTGCGCCCTTCGTGCTGTTCGAGCCGTTTGAGCCCGGTCCGGGCTGGAGGGGAGTGGGGTCGCCATGGTGTGGAACCGGATCCAGATATTCTTCGCCGTCACCGTGCGGTCGCTGCTGTCGGTGCTGGTGTCGGCTGTTGATCTGCTCATCGCCTGCGTGCGGGGGATGAGGCGGATGGCCCGGCCGGCCGTACGACGGTGACCGGGCCGCGGTGACCGGGCCACGGATCAGCCCTTGTGGTCGGCCTCGCCGTGCTTCCAGTAGCCCTTGGCGTGGACGCGGTCGCGGGGAAGGGCCCAGTCGGTGAGCAGGTGGCGCCGGACGGTCGCGACGGCGCCGGACTCCCCGGCGAGCCAGGCGGTGGTGCCGGGCGGAACGTCGGTGGCGAGGAGCGTCTCCGTGAGGCGGTGCCCCTTGGGGTGGGCCGGAGTGCGGGGGAGCCAGGCCGCGGTGAGCCCGGTGCGCGCCGGGAGCGGCAGCGTGTCCGCGGGGCCGGCGATCTCGAAGTAGGCGGACACCTCCACGTCGGCCGGGAGCCCTTCGAGCACGGTGAGCGCGGCGGGCAGGGCGCTCTCGTCGGCGGCGAGCAGGACGTGCGCGGCGCCGTCGAAGGAGGGGCGGCGCCCGCGCGGGCCGGCGAGGCGGGCCCGGTCGCCGGGGCGGGCGTCGGCGGCCCAGCGGGCGAGCGGGCCGTTGCCGTGCAGGACGAGGTCGATGTCGACCTCGTATTCGCCGGGGCGGTGGTGGCGGATGGTGTAGGCCCGGGACGGTCCCGAGGGAATGGCCAACTTGACCCACTGGGTGGGGTGTTCGATCTCCAGTCCGGACAGGCCGGGGCCGGTGAAGGTGATCCTGGTGAGGGTGGAGGTCAGCGGGGTGACCGCGGTGACCTCGACGTCGTGGACGGGCCGGGGGCGTTTGAACATGGTGACTCCTAGGCGGGCCCGGAGATGGACACGGGCCTGACGGCGGGGAGTTGAGCGGGAAGGGGGGTCAGCGCGGGAGGTGCTGGTCGAGCAGCGCGTCGACGAAGGCGGTGTCGAGCGGGCGGCGCAGCACCAGGGCGCGGTGGTAGAGCGGTGCGAGGAGCGCGTCGAGGAGCACGGCCGCCTCGTCCTCGGAGCAGCCGAGCGCGGCGCGGGTCTGCGCGACGTCGCGGGAGCGGAGCCCGTCCAGGAACCCGGTGTGCAGCAACTCCGCCGTACGGGCGTCGAGTTGGGCGTGCCCAAGGAGGGCCTGGAGGACGCGGCCGGCCGGTGCCTCGCCGAGGAAGACGGCGAAGCCGTGGATGTAGGCGCGCACCTGCTCGGGACCGGACGGGCCGGCGGGGCCGTCGGCTGCGGCTTCGGGCCAGGCCAGGGCGGACCCTGCGTCGAGGACCAGGTTGTCGAACAGGATGTCGACTTTGGACTTCCACCAGCGGTAGATCGTCTGCTTGGCGACGCCGGCCGCCGCGGCGATGCCCTCGATGGTGAGGCCTTCGAAGCCGTGCTCCACCAGGAGGTCGTCGGCGGCGTTGAGCACGGCCAGGCGCGCGGCCTCGCTCCGGCGGCTGCTGCTGCTCGCGCTGCTGCTGCCGGTGGCGGTGCGGGGCTGGACGGCGATGGTGCGGAGGTCCTCACGGGCGGGCCGCTGCGGGAGCCGGCCGGTGGCGTTGGTCGGGCTCATCCTCTCATGCCCCCTCCGTGCGGGCCGCCGACGGGAGCGGGGCCCGCGGCCGCCGGACCAGCCCTGCCGCGACGGCCACGGCCAGGACCGCGACCAGCGCGCTGAACGTGACGCCCGCCGTGCGCAGGCCGGTGACCTGGATAAGGACGCCGACGCCGACCACCGGCACCGAGAGCATCCCGTACAGCACGGCGAAGAAGGTGGAGACCGCCTCGCCGCGCTGCTGCGGGGCGACCCCGCCGTTGATGGCGCCGAGGCCGGTGCCGACGGCGGTGCCGGTGGCGAGGCCGTTGACGCACGCACCGAGCAGCAACGGCGGCAGCGACTCGGTGAGCAGCGCGGTGGCGATCAGGGCGGCGGCCAGGACAAGGCCGGCGCAGGCGGCGGGAAGGGCGCGCGGCTTGGGCAGGACCCGGGCGAGCAGCTGGCCGACGGCGGTGGCGGCGAAGGCCAGGCAGACCACCAGGCCGGTGAGCGCGTGGTGACGGAGCCCCAGGACGTTGGCCAGGAACAGGCCGCTGACCGCGGTCAGCACGCCGAGCACGGCGAACCCGGACCCGCCGGCGAGGGCGGCGCGCAGGAAGGCGGGGCGGATCCCGGCCGGGATGCGCAGCGGCTGGAACCGCGGGCGGAAGCGGGCGGCGGAGCCCCGGGGGCGGTCGCCGGAGCCCGTCGGCGCGGCTTCGGGGGCGGCTGCCGGAGCCATGGCGGGAACGGCGAGGAGCCCGGCCAGGGCCAGGGCGGTGAGGGCGAGCATCACCGTCCAGGGCAGGCGCAGCGGCGAGCCGGCCCACTCGGCGAGGGCGCCGGAGAGCAGCGTGCCGCCAGCCAGGCCGCCCATGTTGGCGGCGAGTGCGAGGGTCTGGGCGCGCAGTCGGCGCTCGGGCGGGGCGAGGTCGAGCAGGGCGGCGGTGGCGGCGCCCGTGATCAGGGCCGCGGCGAGGCCGGAGACCACCCGGGCGGTGAGCAGCCAGGCCAGCGAGTCCGCGACCTCGAAGAGGTCGGCGGCGGCCGCGGCGAGCAGCAGGGCGGCGGCGATGACGGGGCGCCGGCCGACTGCGTCGGAGAGCCGGCCGAGGGTCAGCAGGCCGGCGACGACGCCGCCGGCGTAGACGGCGAAGATCACCGTGACCATGAACGGCGAGAAGCCGAAGGCCTGTTGGTAGAGCGGGTAGAGCGGGGTCGGGACGGTGGTGCCGGCCATGGTGACCCAGAAGGCGAGTGCGACCGCGGCCCGGGCGAGTGGGCCGGACGGGGATGGACGGGTGGTGGGCACGGGGCTCCTTGGGGATTCATCGGGGCTTCTCGGGGACGTCGCGGCGCTGCGACTCAGGGGCTCCGGGCCGCAGCTCGGGAACCGCCGCTCGGGGCGCACTGAACGTCACGGTGAAGGTGGACGCAACGGTGCGTCTCGGTTGGACGGTAACACTAGACGCAACGTTGCGTCCAGGTTGATCGTCGGACGCCCTCGGCTTCGAAGGTGTTCACGTTTGCGTCAGTTGACGGTCCCGCAGGCCCCATGCCCTCTCGGCGCACCCGAACAATTGTGTTAGGTTAGGCTTGCCTAATGTTGCTGGTCGGAGGGGATTTCCTGTGCTTCAGTCCGAACTGGTCGGTACCACCGCGATGGTCACCGGCGCCGGGCAGGGCATCGGCGCGGCCGTGACGCGCGCGCTCGTCGCAACGGGCGCCGTCGTCGCGGCGGTCGACCGCAACCCGGGTCCGCTCGCCGCGCTCGCCGAGGAGTTCGCCGCGGAGCCGACGGGCGGCGGGCCGGCTGCCGGCGGTAGCGTCCGTCCGTACGTGCTGGACGTCACCGACGCGGCCGCCGTCGAGTCCACCGTCGACCTGGTGGAGCGTCAACTCGGTCCGCTGGGCGTCCTGGTGAACGTGGCCGGGATCCTGCGCACCTCGCCCGCGGTCGAACTGACCGACGAGGACTGGGCGGCGACCTTCGCGGTCAACGCCACCGGGGTCTTCCACACCTGCCGGGCGGTGGGCCGGCGGATGGCGGAGCGCGGCACGGGGGCCGTCGTCACCGTCGGGTCCAACGCGGCCGGCGTGCCCCGGGCCGGCATGGCCGCCTACGCGGCGTCCAAGGCGGCCGCCACCATGTTCACCCGCTGTCTCGGTCTGGAGCTCGCCCGCTCCGGGGTGCGCTGCAACATCGTCTCGCCCGGGTCCACCGACACCGAGATGCAGCGCGCGCTCTGGGGCGGCGACGCCGAGGCCGCCGAACGGCGGGTCGTCGACGGCGATCCGGCCGGCTGGCGGGTGGGCATCCCGCTCGGGCGGATCGCCCAACCCGCCGACATAGCCGAGGCGGTGGCCTTCCTGGTCTCCGACCGGGCGCGGCACATCACCATGCACGACCTGTACGTGGACGGCGGCGCCACCCTGCGCGCGTGAGCGCGTCGGCCCGACCCGACACGTCCGAACCGCACGTCCGCCGACCTCGCGCGTCCGACCTCGCACGTCCGGCCCACGCGCCCCGACCTCACGGGCCCGGCCCGACGCGCCCCCGGGCCCGTCGGAGCCATGAACACCCCCGAACCACACCACCCGCCGGCCGGCGCCACGAGCAGCGCCCGGCGGCCACTCGCAGACTGGGAGAATCCAGGTGACCACGGTGCACCACGCCCCCGCCGGGACGGACCACACCGTCATCGGCGCGGCCAGCGGGCTGCTGGGCCAGTACCGGGCCGCGCCCGACGAGGCGTTCTTCGCCTCGCCGACCCGCACGCTGCTCGCCGACGGCGTGCACGCCCGGGTGCCGCAGGACGCGCGCCCGCTGCCGGTCCGGGTCGCCGAGACACTCGACCGGGCCCGCCGCGACGGGGTGGAACACCCGCTGGTGGTGGGCGCGGTGGCGTTCGACCACGACGCCCGCGCCGAACTGGCCGTCCCCGCCCGGGTCCGCCGGTGCGGCGCGCTGCGCGACGACCCGCTGGTCGCCCTGCCCGCCCCGGCCGCCGACCGGGTCGAGTGGCTGGTCCGCCCGGTGCCCGAGCCCGAGGCGTACGGCGCCGGCGTGGCGGAGGCCGTCCGGCGGCTCAGGGCGGGCGAGTTGAGCAAGGTCGTCCTCGCCCGCACCCTGGAGCTGAGCGCCGGACACCCGCTCGACCTGCCGGCGATCCTCCAGCGCCTGGCCCGCCGGGACCCGGGCGGTTACACCTTCGCCGTCCCGGCCGGCGGCGGCCGCACCCTGATCGGCGCCAGTCCCGAGCTGCTGCTCTCCCGCCGCGGCACCGCCGTGCTGGCCAACCCGCTGGCGGGCTCCGTCCCGCGCAGCGCCGACCTCGGCGAGGACGTCCGCCGGGCCGCCGCACTGCTGGAGTCCCCGAAGGACCTGCACGAGCACGCCGTCGTCGTGGACGCCATCCGTGCGGCCCTGGCGCCGTACTGCCGGACGCTCGACGTGCCGGAGCGGCCCACCCTCGTCCGGACCGCGGCGATGTGGCACCTGGCCACCACCATCACCGCCGAGCTGGCCGACCCGGCCGTCTCCGCGCTGGAGCTCGCCACCGCCCTGCACCCGACCCCGGCCGTCTGCGGCACGCCGACGCCCGTGGCGCGGCAGGCGATCGGGGAGATCGAGCCGTTCGACCGCGGCCTCTACGCCGGCATGGTCGGTTGGGGCGACGCGGACGGCGACGGCGAATGGGTGGTGACCCTGCGCTGCGCCGAGGCGGACGAGCGGACGCTGCGGGTGTACGCGGGCGCGGGCGTGGTCGCCGAGTCCCGCCCGGAGGCCGAACTGGCCGAGACCAGCGCCAAGTTCCGCACCTTCCTGGACGCTGCGGGGGTGCCGCGATGAGCCGCCCGCAGGACATCATGGACGAGGTGCTGGCCGGATTCACGCCCTACCCGGCCGAGTTCGCCGAGCGCTACCGCGCCGCCGGGTACTGGCGCGGCGAGACCTTCGGCCGGATGCTGCGCGAGCGCGCCGCCGCCCACGGCGAGCGCATCGCGATCGTCGACCCCGGCGACGGGGCGGGCCCGGGGGGCACCCGGCGCTGGACGTACGCCGAACTCGACCGCCGGGCCGACCGGATGGCCGCCGGCCTGCTCGCCCGCGGCATCGGCCGGGGCGACCGCGTGGTGGTCCAGCTCCCCAACGTGGCCGAGTTCTTCGAGGTGGTCTTCGGCCTCTTCCGGATCGGCGCGCTGCCGGTCTTCGCCCTGCCCGCCCACCGCTACACCGAGGTCGGCCACTTCTGCTCCTTCACCGGCGCGGCCGGCTACGTCGTGCCGGCGGTCGAGGGAGGCTTCGACTACCGTGAACTGGCGAGCCGCGTACGGGCGGAGAACCCGTCGCTGCGGCTGGTCCTGGTGGCCGGCGAGGACGCGGGCGAGCACGTCCGGCTCGCCGACGTGCCGGCCGACGGCCCCCTTCCGGAGGCCGGACCCGAGCCGGGGGACGTCGCGTTCCTCCAGCTGTCCGGTGGCAGCACCGGCGTGCCGAAGCTGATCCCGCGCACCCACGACGACTACATCTACTCGCTGCGCGGTTCGGTCGGGATCTGCGGCCAGGACGAGCGGAGCGTCTACCTCTGTGTCCTGCCCGCCGCGCACAACTTCCCGCTCAGCTCGCCGGGTTCGCTCGGCACGCTGTACGCGGGCGGCCGGGTGGTGCTCTGCCCGCAGCCCGGCCCCGAGACGGCGTTCCCGCTGATCGAGCGCGAGGGCGTGACCATCACCGGCCTGGTGCCGCCGCTGGCGCTGCTCTGGCTGGAGGCCGCCGAGCGGCGGCGGGCGGCGGGCGAGGACCCGGGGCTGGCGAGCCTGGAGGTGCTGCTGGTCGGCGGCGCGAAGTTCAGCGAGGAGGCCGCCCGGAGGGTGCGCCCGGTGCTGGGCTGCACGCTCCAGCAGGTGTTCGGGATGGCCGAGGGACTGGTCAACTACACCCGGCTGGACGACCCGGAGGAGGTGATCGTCACCACCCAGGGCCGGCCGATCTCCCCGGACGACGAGGTCCGGGTGGTCGACGACCAGGACGGCGATCTGCCCGACGGTACCACCGGCCATCTGCTCACCCGGGGCCCGTACACCATCCGCGGGTACTGGAACGCCCCCGGGCACAACGCCGACTCGTTCACCGCGGACGGCTTCTACCGCACCGGCGACCTCGTCCGGCGGACCTCCACCGGCCACCTGGTGGTCGAGGGGCGGGCCAAGGACCAGATCAACCGGGGCGGCGAGAAGGTCGCCGCGGAGGAGATCGAGAACCACCTGCTCGCCCACCCGGCCGTGCACGACGCGGCGGTCGTGTCGATGCCCGACCCGTACCTCGGCGAGCGCACCTGCGCCTACGTGGTGCTGCGCGACGAGGCCCGCCAGGCCCCGCCGAAGTCGGTCGAGTTGAAGCGCTTCGTGCGCGGGCGCGGCCTGGCCGACTACAAGGTGCCGGACCGGGTCGAGTTCGTCGACGCCTTTCCCGCCACCGGGATCGGCAAGGTGAGCAAGAAGGACCTGCGCGCCGCCATAGCGGCTGGTCTCGCCGCCGCGGCCGCCCCGGCGGCCGGGTCCGCTCCGTCCGTCCCGCCCATCCCCTCCCAGAGCTAAGGAAGCACCGCCGTGGGCCTGCCCCGCATCCCCTCCTATCCCATGCCCTCCGCCGGTGAACTCCCCGCCAACCGGGTCTCCTGGACGGTCGACCCGTCGCGCGCCGTCCTGCTGGTGCACGACCTGCAGAACCACTTCATGGACGCCTTCGACACCGGCGCGGCCCCGGTCACCGAACTCTTCGAGAACGTCGGCCGGCTGCGCAAGGAGGCCGGGCGGCTCGGCATCCCGGTCGTCTACTCGGCGCAGCCCGGCGGCCAGAGCCCCGAACAGCGCGGCCTCCAGCAGGACTTCTGGGGCCCGGGCATCCCGGACGACCCGCGTGCGGAGGCGATCGCCGACGCGGTCGCCCCGGGTGAGGGCGACACCGTGCTCACCAAGTGGAAGTACAGCGCCTTCGTCCGCACCGGGCTCGCGGAGCTGCTGCGCGCGCAGGGCCGCGACCAGCTGGTGATCACCGGCGTGTACGCGCACATCGGGGTGCAGGCCACCGCCTGCGACGCCTGGATGCGTGACGTCCAGGCCTTCGTGGTGGCCGACGCGGTCGCCGACTTCGGCCCGGACGAGCACCGCGCCGCCCTCGCCTGGGTGGCCGGCCGCTGCGGCCTGGTCACCACCACCGACGCTGTTCTGGAAGGGAATTGACGGGCATGGCCTTCACCGTGGAGCGTATCCGGGCCGAGGTCGCCGACCTGCTCGGCGAGGACCCGGCGGACATCCCGCTGGACGAGAACCTGGCCGACTGGGGCCTGGACTCGGTCCGGCTGATGGCGTTGGCCGAGCGGTGGCGATCGGAGGGCGCGGACGTCGCCTTCCTGCAGCTCGCCGAGCGGCCGGCCGTCGAGGCCTGGGCCGAACTGCTGGGCGCGTCCTGATGGACCCGGCCGACGTCCTGACGGGACCGGCCGACGCCCCGGCGCCGTGGCCGGACACCCGCAACCACTGGCCGGACACCCCGGCACACCGGGCCGACGCCCCGGAACGCTGGGCCGACACCCCGCCGGGACCGGGCGGGGAGGCGGGCCGGCGGCCGAAGCGGCCGCCGACCACGGTGATCGGCCCGGTCGAGGCGCAGGCCGCCCGGACACCCGGTGCGCCCGCGCTGGTGCTGCCGGACGGTTCGGTGGTGTCCTACGGCGAGCTGAACGCCGCCGCCAACCGGCTGTCACGGCACCTGGCGGGCCTCGGCGCCCGCCCCGGTACGGTCGTCGGCCTGGCGCTCACCCGCCCGGCCGAGGTCGTGCCGGCGCTGCTGGCGGTGGCCAAGTCCGGTGCGGCGTACCTGCCGTTGGACGCGGACGACGCGCCGGGCCGGAGGGCCTGGCTGCTGGCCGACGCCCGCCCGGTCTGCGTCCTGGGGGAGGGCGTGCCCGGCGCCGTCCGGCCCCGGGAGGCCGAGCTGGCCGCGGAGTTGGTCACCGATCCGCCCCGCGCACTGACCCCGCAGCACCCGCTCTGGCTGGCCTACGGCCCGGGCGGCCGCCCGGCGGGCGTCCCGGTGGCGCACGCCGAGGTGGACCGCCGGGTGCGCGGGCTGCAGTCCGCGTACGGGCTGGGGCCGGGCGACCGGGTGCTGCAACTGGGCCTGCCGCTCTGGGAGTTCCTCTGGCCGCTGCGGACCGGCGCGGCACTGGTGCTGACCGACCCGGACCGGCCCGCCGAGGTCGGCGAGGTGGTCCGGGAGCTGGGCGTCACCGCACTGCGGGCGGCCCCGGCGGTGATCGGCGGCCTGCTGCCGGACCCGGGGCCGGTCCACCTGACACCGGGGGTCGTCTGACGCCGGGGCCCGGTTGACGTCGGGGGGACGGCGGCCGGCGCAGACCCGTCACGCGCCGCGCCGCCCGGCGGCGAAGTCCGCCGCCGTCCACGCCATCGCGACCGCGCCGTCCAGGACGGCGCGGTCCGCCTCGGGCGAGACGGCGGCCTCGGCGAACGCCGCCTCGTGCGGGGCGCAGGCGCCGCCGGTGATGTCCAGCACCGGGTGGATGGCGGGCAGCACGTGCGAGACGTTGCCCATGTCCGTGCAGGCGAACGGCCCGCTCTCGACCGGTTCCGGCCGGCCGAGCGCGGCGGCGTTGGCCCGCCAGAGCGCGAGCAGTGCGGGGTCGCCGCGGAAGTCCAGGTAGTCCGGCTCGGGCCGGCCCAGCTCGACCTCGCAGCCGGTGGCCAGCGCGCCCGCCCGGAAGCAGGCCTCGACCCGTTCGCGCAGCTCCGCGAGGTCCTCGGCGGCCGAGGCGCGGATCTCGTACTCGGCGGTCGCGGTGTCCGGGATCAGGTTGGGCGCCGTGCCGGCGGCGGTGGTGATCCCGTGCACCCGCCAGTGCGGCGGCAGTTGCTGGCGCAGCAGCCCGAGCGCGACCTGCGCGACGGTCAGCGCGTCGGCGGCGTTGCGCCCGTCGTGCGGGTTCAGGCTGGGGTGGGCGGCGCGGCCGGAGTAGCGGACGGAGAGGGTGCCGAGCGCGAAGGAGCGGAAGTCGGCGACCTCGACCGGGCAGGGGTGGACCATCATCGCCGCGTCCACACCCGCGAAGGCGCCGGCGTCGAGCAGCAGCGCCTTCCCGGCGCCGCGCTCCTCGGCGGGCGCGCCGACCACCCGGACGGTGAGTCCGAGCCGGTCGGCGTACGGGGCGAGGCCGACTGCGGCGCCCAGGCCGGCGGCGGCGATCAGGTTGTGGCCGCAGGCGTGGCCGAGCCCGGGGAGGGCGTCGTACTCGCAGACGACGGCGACGGTGACCGGTCCGGACCCGAGCGTCGCGGTGAACGCGGTCTCCAGGCCGTGGGCGGGCGCGGTGACCGCGTACCCGTGGCCGCGCAGCAGCTCGGCGCACCAGGCGGCGGCGCGGTGTTCCCCGAACGCGGTCTCGGGGTGGGCGTGGATGCGGCGGCTGAGCGCGAGCAGCTCGTCCCGGTGGGCGAGGACGCGGTCGCGGACCGCGGCCTTGAGGTGCTCCGGAGCCTTGAGGTGCTCCGCGCCCGCCTCGGGACTCGCGTTCAGGGGGGACATCGGCGCCTCCGGGGGCGTCAGGGCCCGCAGCCGTGCGGGCTGTTGACCAGACGATATGTAGATAGCTTAGGCTAACCTAAGTAGGCGTTCCGTTCGCCGGACCCGAGGAGCTCTCAGAACCATGCGTCGCCACCAGGCCGCGTCCGTCCCCGCCGCCGTCCCCGCCGCCGACGTGCCGCTGCTCGCCACCCAGGCGGCGATCTGGTACGCCCAGGCGCTCGACCCCGGCAGCCCGGTCTACAACACCGGCGACGCCGTCGAGATCACCGGCCCGCTCGACACCGACCTCTTCGAGGGCGCCCTGCGGCAGGCCCTCGACGAGGCCGAGGCCCTCACCGCCGTCGTCACCACCGGCGAGGACGGCGCCCCGCGCCAGCGCCTGCACCCCGGCCGCCCCTGGCCGCTGCACCGGCTCGACCTGCGCGCCGCCGCGGACCCGGACGCCGAGGCCGAGGCCTGGATGCACGCCGACCTCGCCCGCCCGGTCGACCTCGCCGAGGGCCCGCTCTTCACCCAGGCCCTGATCCGGCTCGCCGACGACCGCCACTGGTGGTACCAGCGCGTCCACCACCTCGCCGTCGACGCCTACGCGCTCACCCTGATCGGCGGGCGGGTCGCCGAGCTGTACACGGCGTACGCCGACGGCGAGCAGCCCGCCGGCCGCACCTTCGCCACCCCGGCCGAGGTCGCCGCCGAGGAGGCCGCCTACCGAGCGGGCGCCGACCACGCGGCCGACCGCGAGTTCTGGCGCGAGCGGCTCGCCGGGGCCCAGGCCCCCGCCACCCTGCCCGGCACCCCGTCCACGGCCGCCGCACCCACCCGCGAGAACACCTCGCTGCCCGCCGGGACGCTCGCGAGGTTCGAGCGCGCCGCCGGCGCCGCCCGTGCCACCTGGGCCGAGCTGGTCATCGCCGCCACCGCCGGCTACCTGCACCGCCTCGCCGGCACCGAGGACGTCGTCCTCGGCCTGCCGCTCGCCAACCGCCGCGGCCCGGCCGCCCTGCGCACCCCGGTCGCCACCGCCAACGTGCTGCCGCTGCGCCTCGCCGTCCGCCCGTGGGACACCGCCGCCGAACTGCTGCGCCGCGTCGTCCTGGAGGTCCGCGCCGTCCGCCGCCACCAGCGCTACCCGCTGGAGGACCTCCGCCGCGACCTCGCGCTCACCGGCGGGCGGAGCGCCCTGTTCGGCCCGATGGTCAACATCAAGGCCTTCGAACGCGACCTCGACCTGGCCGGCCTGCCCGGCACCGTCCGCAACCTCGCCGCCGGCCCGGTCGACGACCTCGCCCTCGCCGTCTCGCCCGGCCCCGACGGAGCCCTGCGCATCGGCCTGGAGGCCCACCCGGACCGCCAGGACGCCCGCTCGCTCGCCGCACACCGCGACGGCCTGCTCCGCTACCTCGACGGCCTCGCCGACCTGCTGCTCACCGACCCGCAGACGCCGATCGCCCGGATCGACCTGCTCGACGCCGACGCGGTGCACCGCGCCACCGCCGGGCGCGACGAGCCCGCCGTCACCGGCACCCTGCCCGCCCTCTTCGCCGCGCAGGCCGCCCGGACGCCCGGGGCCGTCGCCCTGCGCAGCGGCGGAACCACCCTGACCTTCGCCGGGCTGGACGCCGCGAGCAACCGCCTCGCGCAGCACCTGGCCGCGCTCGGCGTCCACGACGGGACGCCCGTCGCACTCGCCCTGCCGCGCAGCGCCGACACCGTGACCGCCATGCTCGCGGTACTCAAGGCCGGCGGCGCCTGCCTCTCGCTCGACCTCGCCCACCCCCGGCAGCGGATCGCCGACATCCTGGACGACACCCGCCCGGTCTGCGCCATCGGCACCGCCGAGGCCCTCGCCGCCCTGCCCGGGGCCGGGACGCGGCCCGCGGTCGTCCTGGACGACCCGGCCGTCCGCGACGCGATCGACGCACTGCCGGGGGAGCGGGCCCTCCCCGAACCGGACCCCGGCCGGACCGCCTACCTGCTGCACACCTCCGGTTCCACCGGCCGCCCCAAGGGCGTCGTGGTCACCCACGCCTCGCTCGCCAACCTGCACGCCGGCCACGGCGAGGACCACATCGCCCCCGCCGTCCGCCGCACCGGCCGCGAGCGGCTGCGCGTCGCCCACAGCGCGTCCTTCGCCTTCGACGCCTCCTGGGACCCGGTGCTCTGGATGGTCCACGGCCACGAACTGCACCTGCTCGACGACGACACCTACCGCGACCCGGCCGCCCTCGCCGGCTACGTCGACCGGGAGCGGATCGACTACCTCGACGTCACCCCCTCCTACCTCGAAGTCCTCCTCGCCGAAGGGCTGCTGGACGAGGACAGGCACCGCCCCGCACTGGTCGTGGTCGGCGGCGAGGCCACCCCGGACGCGCTCTGGCAGCGCCTCACCGCCGTCGAGGGCCTCAGCCCGCTCAACCTCTACGGCCCCACCGAGACCACCGTCGACGCCTACTCCTGGACCCCCGGCCCGGACGGCGCCCCCGTCGGCCGGGTGGTCCGCGGCTCCCGCGCCTACGTCCTCGACGGCTCGCTGCGCCCCGCCCCCGACGGCGTGGCCGGCGAACTGTACGTGGCCGGCGCCTGCCTGGCCCGCGGCTACCTCGGCCG
Organism: Streptomyces sp. CB01881; assembly: GCF_002953255.1. Classification (GTDB taxonomy): domain Bacteria; phylum Actinomycetota; class Actinomycetes; order Streptomycetales; family Streptomycetaceae; genus Kitasatospora. The sequence goes on along the minus strand of NZ_CP026498.1, from coordinate 2,121,537 downwards.
CCCCGACCTCACCGCCGAGCGCTTCCTCGCCGACCCGTTCGGCCCGCCCGGCGGCCGGATGTACCGCACCGGCGACCTCGCCCGCCGCCGCGCCGACGGCACCCTGGAGTTCCTCGGCCGCGCCGACGACCAGGTGAAGATCCGCGGCTTCCGGATCGAGCCCGGCGAGATCGCCGCCGTCCTCGGCCAACTCCCCTCCGTGGCCCAGGCCGTGGTGATCGCCCGGCCGGGACCGCACGGCCGGCGGCTGCTCGGCTACGCCGTCCCCGCGCCCGGCGCCGTCCTCGACCCGGACGCCCTGCGCGCCGCGCTCGCCGAGCGGCTGCCGGCGCACATGGTGCCCGCCGCCGTCCTCGTCCTGGACGAACTGCCGCGCACCGGCAACGACAAGCTCGACCACCGCGCCCTGCCCGAGCCGGCCGCCGGGGCGGCGCCCGGACGCGACGCCGCCGCGACCCCGCAGGAGGAGGTCGTCTGCGGGCTGTTCGCGGCCGTCCTCGGCCTGCCCGAGGCCCCCGGCCGGTCCGCCTCCTTCTTCGACCTCGGCGGCCACTCCCTGCTGGCCGGCCGTCTCGCCGCCCGGCTCCGCGACACCCTCGGCGGTGCCGTCGGGTTCGCCGACGTCTTCCGCCACCCCACCCCGGCCGCGCTCGCCGCCCTGCTGCGCGAGCGCTCCGCCCCCGAACCGCGCCCGGCCCTGCTGCCCGCCCCGCGCACGGAGCGGCTGCCGCTCTCGCCGGCCCAGCGCGGCCTCTGGTTCCTCCACCGGCTCGAAGGTCCCAGCCCCACCTACAACATCCCGCTGGCCCTCGCCCTCAGCGGACCGCTCGACCGCGACGCCCTCGCGCGCGCCGTCACCGACCTGGCCGCCCGGCACGAGATCCTGCGCGCCGTCCACCGCGAGGACGCCGACGGCGAGCCGTACCAGCAGGTGCCGCCGCCCGCCGCGGTGCCACTGCACGACGGGGGCCGGCTGGACGACGGGGAACCGCTGGCCCGGGCCGTCCGGTACGCGTTCGACCTCGCCGCCGAACCGCCCCTGCGGGCAACGCTGTTCACCGGGAGCGACGGCAGTCACACGCTGCTCCTGCTGCTCCACCACATCGCCGGTGACGGCGCCTCCACCACCCCGCTGGCCCGCGACCTGGCCGCCGCGTACTCCGCGCGCCTGGCCGGCCACGCCCCCGAACTGCCGGTGCCGGAACTCCAGTTCGCCGACCACGTGGCCTGGCAGCGGCAGCTGCTCGGCGCCGCCGGGGCGCCCAGCCCGCTCGCCGTCCGGCAGCTCGACCACTGGCGCAAGACCCTGGCCGGCCTGCCCGACCAGCTCGACCTGCCCACCGACCGTCCGCGCCCGGCCGTCGCCGGCCACCAGGGCGCCACCGTCCCGTTCGCCCTCGGCGCCGACGCCCACGCCGCCCTGGCCGCGCTCGCCCGCACCACCGGCACCAGCGTCTTCATGGCCGTCCAGGCCGGCCTCGCCGCGCTGCTCACCCGGCACGGCTGCGGCACCGACATCCCCGTCGGCACCCCCGTCGCCGGCCGGGACTCCGACGAAACCGCCTCCCTGGTCGGCTACTTCGTCAACTCGGTGGTCCTGCGCACCGACACTTCCGGCGACCCCGGCTTCCGCGAGCTGCTCGGCCGCGTCCGCACCGCCGTCCTCGGCGCCCACGACAACGCCGACCTGCCCTTCGACCGGCTGGTCGAGGAGCTCAACCCGCCGCGCTCGCTCGCCCGGCACCCGCTGTTCCAGGTCATGCTCGCCTGGCAGAGCGTCCCCGACGAGGAGTTCGCGCTCAGCGGCGGGCTCACCGCCCGGATCGCCGCCCTGCCGTCCGGCACCGCCAAGTTCGACCTCACCCTCAACGCGGGCGAACTGCGGGAAGGGGGCATCGCGGGCTTCCTGGAGTACCGCACCGACCTGTTCGACGCGGCCACGGTCGAGGCCCTCGCCGCCCGGCTCGCCCGGCTGCTCACCGCCGCCGCCACCGAGCCCGACACGCCGATCGGCCGGCTCCCGCTCATCAGCGCGCAGGAGCGGCACCGCGCCCTCGTCGAGTGGAACGGCGCCCCGGCGGCCTCCGCCGCACCCGGCTCGGGTGCGGAGAACCCGGCGGCAGCGGGCCCGGACGTGGCGGGCCCGGACGTGGCGGGTCGCGCCCCCGTGACCGCAGCCCCCGGCGCCACGCTGCCCGAGCTGTTCGAGGCCGCGGCCCTCGCCAACCCCTCGTCGACGGCCGTGAGCTGCGACGGAGCCACCCTCGACTACGCCGGACTCGCCGCCCGCGCCGACCGGCTGGCCCGCCTGCTGGCCGCCCGCGGAATCGGCCCCGGCACCATCGTCGCGCTCGCCCTGCCGCGCTCGCTCGAACTGGTCGTCGCGCTGCTCGCCGTCGCCAAGTCCGGCGCCGCCTACCTGCCGCTCGACCCGGACTACCCGGCCGACCGGCTCGCCTACATGCTGGCCGACGCAGCGCCCGCCGCACTGCTCACCGACACCGCCACCGCGCCCCGGCTGCCCGCCCACCAGGTGCCCCGGCTCCTGGTCGACGGACCGGAGGCGGCCGGCCACCCCGCCACCCCGCTGGCCCAGCACGAACGCACCCGCCCGCTGCGCGCGGACGACGTCGCGTACGTCATCTACACCTCCGGCTCCACCGGCAGGCCCAAGGGCGTCCCCGTCACCCACCACAACGTGGTCCGCCTGTTCGGCGCCACCGACCACTGGTTCGGCTTCGGCGCGGACGACGTCTGGACGCTCTTCCACTCCTACGCCTTCGACTTCTCGGTCTGGGAGCTCTGGGGCGCCCTGCTGTACGGCGGCCGCCTGGTCGTCGTCCCGCACCTGGTCAGCCGCGACCCGGCGGCCTTCCTCGACCTGCTCGCCCGCGAGCGGGTCACCGTCCTCAACCAGACCCCGTCCGCCTTCTACCAGCTCAGCGCCGCCGACCGGGAACGCCCCGGCAGCGAACTCGCCCTGCGGTACGTGGTGTTCGGCGGCGAGGCACTCGAACTGGGCCGCCTCGACGACTGGTACGAGCGGCACGCCGACGACGCGCCCACCCTGGTCAACATGTACGGGATCACCGAGACCACCGTGCACGTCTCCCACATCGCCCTCGACCGGGCGAGCGCCGCCGCGGGCACCAGCAGCACCATCGGCGTCAACATCCCCGACCTGCGGGTCTACGTCCTCGACCAGCACCTGGAGCCCGTACCGCCCGGCGTCACGGGCGAGATGTACGTGGCCGGCGCCGGCCTCGCCCGCGGCTACCTCGGGCGCCCCGCCCTCAGCGCCGAGCGCTTCGTCGCCGACCCCCACGCCGCACTGTTCGGCGAGAGCGGCACCCGGATGTACCGCTCCGGCGACCTCGCCCGCCGCCGCGCCGACGGCGTCCTGGAGTACTTCGGCCGCGCCGACCAGCAGGTCAAGATCCGTGGCTTCCGGATCGAACTCGGCGAGGTCGAGGCCGTACTGGCCGCACACCCGGACGTCGCCGACGCCGCCGTGATCGTCCGCGAGGACGTGCCCGGCGACAAGCGCCTGGTCGGCTACGCGGTGCCGGCGCCGTCCGCGGCCGACGTCACCGCCGAGCAGCTGCGCGCCCACACCGCCGCCGGCCTGCCCGTCCACATGGTCCCGTCCGCCGTCGTCCTGCTGGAGAAGCTCCCGCTCACCGCCAACGGCAAGCTCGACCGCCGCGCCCTGCCCGCCCCCGACGCCCCGGCCGCCGGTGGCGGCCGGCCCCCGGCGAACCCCCGTGAGCAGCAGCTCTGCGAACTCTTCGCCGAGGTGCTCGGCCTGCCGGAGGTCGGCGTCGAGGACGACTTCTTCGCCCTCGGCGGGCACTCGCTGCTCGTCGTCCGCCTCGCCGGCCGGATCCGCGCCGTCCTCGGCCTGGAGGTCGGCATCGGCACGCTCTTCCAGGCGCCGACCGTGGCCGCACTGGACGCGGCGCTCTCCGCCGGCGCCCCGGGCGCCGACGCGCTCGACGTCCTGCTGCCGCTGCGCCCGGCCGCCCCCGGCCGGCAGGCCCCGCTGTTCGCCGTCCACCCCGCCGGCGGCCTCAGCTGGTGCTACACCGGCCTGATCCGTCACCTCCCGGCCGACGTGCCGATCTACGGCCTCCAGGCCCAGGGCGTCGGCGCCGCCACGGCCGCCGAGCCGCTGCCGCGGACCCTGGAGGAGCTGGCCGCCCACTACGTCGGCCGGCTCCGCGAGGTCCAGCCGCAGGGCCCCTACCGCCTGCTCGGCTGGTCCACCGGCGGCATCATCGCCCACGCGATGGCCGTCCGCCTCCAGGAACTCGGCTGCGCCGTCGAGCTGTTGGCCGTCCTCGACGCCTACCCCGCCGAGGGGTTCCGCGACCTGCCGGTGCCCGACCAGGCGGAGGCCCTCGAAGCCCTGCTCACCATGGGCGGCTACGGCCCCGCGGACCTCGACGGCCGGCCGCTCGAACTCGCCCACGTCACCGCACTGCTGCGCCGCGAGGGCAGCCCGCTGGCCGGCCTGGACGACGACACGGTCGAGGCGCTCAACCGGATCTACCTCAACACCAACCACCTGGTCCGCGGATACGACCACCGCCGTTTCGACGGGGACGTGCTCTTCTTCCGGGCGACCGTCGACACCATCGACGAGACCCTGGTCCCCGAACTCTGGGCCCCCTACGTCGCCGGGCGGATCCACAACACCGACGTCGCCTGCTCGCACAAGGACATGACCCTGCCCGCCCCCGTCGAGCACATCGCGGGCGTGATCGCCGACCGTCTCGCGGACCTCTCGCGTGCCGCGGGCCCCGCAGTCCCTTCGAACCCCGGCCACCCCGACGGCCCCGGCCACCCCGACGGCCCCGCACACCAGGAGAACGCCACCCATGAGTGACGCCCCCGCCAACCCCTTCGACGGTGACGGCGAGTTCCTCGCCCTCGTCAACGACCAGGGCCAGCACTCCCTCTGGCCGTCCTTCGCCGCCGTCCCGGACGGCTGGACCGTCGCCCACGGGCCGTGCGCCCGCGCCGTCGCGCTGGACTGGATCACCGCCAACTGGACCGACCTGTGCCCGGTCCGGTGACCTCCGCGGACACGAACGCGCCCGTCGGCGCCGAGGCACCCGCGGCGCGCCCCCTGTTCGCGGGGCGCGTCGCGGTGGTCCTCGTCTACACGGCCGCGATGTGCATGAACGGCCTGGACTCGACCATCGTCAACCCGGCGCTCTTCACCATCGCCGAGGACTTCGGCCGGCCGGTCTCCGCGGCCAACGCGGTGGAGACCGCCTTCCTGGTCGGCCTCGCCGTCGGCCTCCCGGTGGCGGGCTGGCTGGGCGACCGGTTCAGGGTGAAGCGGGTCTTCCTCGGTTCGCTGGCCGCGTTCACGCTCGCCTCGGCCCTGTGCGCCGCCGCACCCGGCCTCGGCACGCTCGCCGCCGCCCGGGCCGTGCAGGGCGTGGCCGGGGGACTGCTCACCCCTGTCGGCATGACGCTGCTCTTCCGCGCCTTCGCACCGCACGAGCGCGCCGGGCTGGGCAAGGTGCTGATCGTGCCGACCGCGCTGATGCCCGCCCTCGGGCCGCCGCTCGGCGGGTTCCTCACCGAACACCTCTCCTGGCACTGGCTGTTCCTGGTCAACGTGCCGATCGGGGTGGCGGCGGTGCTGGCCGCCCTGGCCGGGCTGCGCGACGAGGGCGCGGAGACCGCCGGCCGGTTCGACACCGCGGGCTTCCTGCTCGCCACCCCCGGCCTCGGCCTGCTCACCTACGCACTCGGCTTCGGCCCGGCGCACGGCTGGTCCTCCCCGGCGGTGGCGGGCGGCGGAGTGCTCGGGGTGCTGCTGCTCGGCCTCGCCGTCCGGCACCAACTGCGTGCCGAAGAACCGCTGGTGGACCTTCGGCTACTGGCCGACCGGACCTTCGCAGCCGCCACCTGGCTCGCCCTGCTGACCTCCGCCGGGCTGATGGGCGCGCTCTTCGTCTTCCCGCTGCTCCACCAGGCCGCCCTCGGCGCCTCGGCGCTGGACGCCGGGCTGAGCGTCTTCCCGGAGGCGCTCGGCCTGATGGCCGCCTCCCAGGTGGTCGACCGGCTGCTGCCCCGGATCGGCCCACGCGGCCTCGCCGTTCCCGCGCTGCTCCTCGCCGCGCTGGTGCTGGCCGCGTTGGCCGTCCCGGGCGTCGGCGAGAACGTGTGGGCGGTGAGGGCGTTGATGTTCGGCGTCGGCCTGATCCTCGGCACCGCCGTGCTCACCCTGCAGATCGCCGGCTTCGCCGATGTGCCGCCGCCGGCGATGGGGCGGGCGATGGGTCTGTTCACCATCGTGCGCACCCTCGGCGGTGCCCTGGGCATCGCCGCCACCGCCGCCCTGATCGGTGCCCTCGCCGAGGACGGCACCCACACCGCCGAGCCCGGCCCCTACCGCGCCGCGCTGCTCGTCACGGCGGGCGCGGTCGCCGCCGCCGCCCTGGTCGCAGCCCGACTGCCGAAGGCGGCTCCGGCACCGCCGGCCATGAACTGATCAGTGCCGCAGGACAGTTCGGACCGGACTCACCGGTATCCAGGGCCGTCGGGGTACTCACCCGGCGGCCCTCGGCGCAGTACAGTCCCCGTATGCGAAGCATCGAGACGCTTCTCACGGGGAACGGACAGGCCGACATCGCCGGGCTGCGCGAGGTCGACGCGGACGAACTCGCGCGGTACGTCGTGGACCGCGGGCACCCCTGGTGGCACCGCAGAGCGTGCGCGGTCGCGCTGGCCGGGCGGGTACCGCAGCGGTGGGAGGCGGAGCTGCTCGCCCGCGTCGAGGACACCGGTGACGTGGCCGGGGTCCGCACCGCGCTCCTGGACCTCCTCGCGGACCGGGCGGACCTCCTGCCCTGGCTGTGGCACGAGGACCGGCGGCGCGACCGCTCGTTCGGCATGCCCGAGGCGATCCTCAAGGCGCGCGGAAGACTCGGAGACCTCACGGCCAGCGAGGAGTTGGCCACCCTCGCGGCCAGCCCCTGGCCGCGCTGGCGGGAGGTCGGCGAAGCCGGGCTGGACGCGTTGACCGCCCGGTACGGGGCCGCGGTGGTCATGGCGGGCCTCGGTGACGGCCGGCCCGAGGACCGCGTCTTCCGGGTCCGCATGCGCCGCCGCGCCGGCGAGGACGTGACCGATGCGCTCGCGGACCCGGACCGGGCGGTCGCGCACCTCGCCCAGTCGCTGCTGACCGACGCCGACCGGTTGCGCGGCCACCTCGGCGAGGCGCCGACGACCGAGGCGAAGCTCTGGGCGGCCTACGCCCTGCACCGCCTCACCGGCGACGCCGCCGAGACCCGGGCGGTCTACGAGTCGCTGGGGCGCCCCCGGGTCGAGGTCGCCGGTCTGGACGACGAACTCCGCCGGGCGATCGTGCACGAGTACGGGCACGACTGTGAGCGGCAGAGCGATCCACGGTGGCGGATCGAGGCCCTCTGCACCGAGCCCCCGGTCCGCCTCGGACCAGGAGGGCAGGACGAGCGGCTCCGGCGGGCAACGGCCGCGCTGACCGCGGCGGACCTCGCACCGGAACCCCCGGTCCCGGCCGGCCGGCACAGCCACCAGGGGGACGGCACCTACCACGTGATCGACTGCGCCGACGGAGAGCTGTTCATCAGCACCCTCGGACGGTTCGCCACCGGCGACGGCGACGACTGCACGGCCCGCCGGGCCCTCGAATCGGCCGGCTTCCGCTGGATCGACGCGGCCACCGGCTCGATCCGGGTCGCCGGCCTCTTCGTCTACTACTTCGGCAGGCGCGAGCCCCTCACCGTCGAGACCCTGCTGTTCCACTGGCAGGACTAGGACGGGCGGTCCGTCGCGCCGGCCCGGGTCGGGCGGGCCGATGACCGGTCACATTACGTCGCGACGACTGATGCCGGTCGCGGTGCGGCCCGCCTACCGTCAATGACGTCGCCCCACCTCACGGACCGAGAGCAGGTCGTGTGCGTCAGCTCACCTACTACGTCGGCGCCACGCTCGACGGCTTCATCGCCGGCCCGGACGGGCAGTTCGACTTCTTCCCCTGCGAGGGTGACCTCGCCGCCGCGCTCCTGGCCGAGTACCCCGAGACCGTCCCGGCCCACGGCCGCGGGCCGCTGGGCCTCGACGGGGTCGCCAACCAGCGGTTCGACACGGTCCTGATGGGCCGGGCCGCTTACGAGCCCGCTCTCGCGGCCGGTGTCACCAGCCCCTACCCGCACCTCCGTCAGTACGTCCTCTCCCGCAGCCTCGCCCGGCTCGACCCCGAGGTGGAGGTCGTCTCCGCGGATCCGGTGGCCTTCGTCCGTGACCTCAAGCGGCAGGACGGGGCGGGCATCTGGCTCTGCGGCGGGGCGGCCCTCGCCGGCCGGCTGCTGGCGGAGATCGACGAACTGGTCATCAAGCGCTACCCGGTCGTCATCGGCTCCGGCATCCCGCTCTTCGAGGCGCCGTTCCTCCCGTCGAGGTTCACGCTCACCGACTCCCGCGTCTTCAACACCGGCGCGACCATCACCACGTACGCAGCACCAGAAACGAGCACCCGCATGCAGTTCCGTTCCACCACCGCGTCCGACCTCGACCGCGTCACCGCCGTGACGGTCGACGAACCCGTCGGCTGGATCGCCGCCGACCGCTACCTCGAAGAACTGAAGGAGGGCATGTACCGGCCCGAGTGGACCTGGATCGCCGAGGACGGCGGCGGCCGGATCGTGGCCCGCGCCCTCTGGTGGGGCCGGGCGTCCAGCGAGCACCCGGTCGCGCTGGACTGCCTGCACGTCGACCCCTCGGTCGGCGACCGCGCCGCGGTCGCCGCCGAGCTGGTCTCGGCCGGCCTGCGGGCCTTCGCCGAGCAGGGCGCGACCCGGCTCCCGCTGTACAACGTCACGCTGCCGAACGGCTGGCGGGACGACCCGGCCGTGGCCGCCGCCCTGGCCTGGCGGCAGGACGCCGCGCTGGCGGCCGGGCTCACCGACCAGGTGGAACGGCTGCGCCTGGAGTGGACCCCCGACGCCGGGCTGCCGGCCTCCAGCGGGCGCCTCACCTTCACCGAGGGCACGGACGAGGAGTTCTTCGACGTCTTCCTGCGGATCGCGGTGGGCAGCCTGGACGGCGAGACGCGCCGGAACGTGGCGACCATGGGAGCCGAGGCGGCCGCCCGCGACGAGGTGGACTTCTACCTCGGCTGCCCGGGCGAGCGCTCCTGGTGGCGCCTGGCCCGTACCCCGGACGGACAGGTCGCCGGGCTGGCCCTCCCGTCGGCGACGCCGTACAACCGCAACGTCGGCTACCTCGGCGTCGTCCCCGAGCTGCGCGGACGGGGGTACGTGGACGACATCCTCGCCGAGATCACCCGGGTGCAGGTGGAGGCGGGCGCCGAGCTGATCACGGCCACCACGGACACCGACAACGCCCCGATGGCCGCCGCCTTCGCCCGGGCCGGCTACCGGACCGCCCAGACCCGGATGATCTACTCGGTGCCGGAGGGCGCGGAGCCGGTGCAGGCACCGGCCTCATGAGGCCAGCAGGGCGGCGAGTTCGGTACGGGAGCCGACGCCCAGCTTGGGGAACGCGCGGTAGAGGTGGTGCCCCACCGTACGGGGGCTCAGGAAGAGCTGCGCGGCGATCTCCCGGTTGCTCGCACCGGACGCCGCCAGCCGGACGACCTCGCGTTCCTGCGGGCTGAGCAGGCTGATCGGCCCGTCATGGCGGAGGGTCAGCCCGGTCTCCCCGCCCGCGGCGCCCAGCTCCGCCCGGGCGCGATCGGCCCAGGGCCCGGCGCCGAGCCGTTCGAACGCCTCCAGCGCGGCGCGCAGGTGGTCCCGGGCGTCGATCTGGCGCCGCAGGCGGCGCAACCACTCGCCGTAGAGCAGCGCGGTGCGGGCCCGGTCGTAGTCGCTGCCGCCCTCGTGCAGGGCCAGTGCCGCGACGAAGTGCTCCTCGGCCGCGCGGTCGGAGCCGGTCAGTGCCCGGCAGCGGCGGGCCAGGGCGGAGAGGGCGGGCCGCCCGAGGACGGTGGCCCATTCCCCGAGCAGCCGGGCCGGTTCCGCCGCCCGCTCCGGGCGGCCGGCCCGCACCGCCGCCTCGACGAGGTCCGGTAGCAGGGGCAGGCAGAGCAGTGGGTGGGCGGCCTCGCGTCGCGCCGACTCCAGCGGTCCGAGCGCCGCCTCCGCCCGGCCGAGGCCGAGTTCGAGCAGGCCCAGCGCCCACTGGGCGTCTGCGGTACCCCGGCCCACCCCGCGCGGTCGCGTGTACTCCAGGGCTTCGCCGGCCAGGGCCCGGACCTCTTCCTCCTGCCCCCGGACGGCGGCCGGCATCGCCAGGGCGGCACGCAGATGGGCCGCCCGGTGGGCGAGGTCGTGGTACTCGGCCAGCCGGAGGCCCTCGGCGGCGTGCGCGGACGCCTCGTCATGGCGGCCGAGCGCCAGTTCCGTCCGGGCGAGCAGGTGGAGCGTGGTGGGCAGCCAGCCGCTGACGCCCTGGTCGCGGCAGTGGGCGACCGCCCCCACGGCAGTCTCCCGCGCAGCCGCGTGGTCGCCGGTCAGCTGGCAGTAGATCCCGGTCATCAGCCGGCCCATGACGCCGGTCGCCGGGTCGCTCCCGTTCCCGTCCTCGTTCCCGCCTCCGCGCTCGTGCCCCTCTCCGCGCTCGCTCCCGCTTTCCACGAGCGCGCGCAGCCCGGCGAGCGCGGCGAGCGCACCCGGTACGTCACCGCCGAACAGCCGGGCCGGAACGGCCAGGACCGGCAGGTCCGGGGCGCGGGAGGCGATCTCGCCGATCAGGGTGGCGTTCCCGGCGGAGTACGCCGCGTGGACGGCGTCGGCCAGCAGCGAGGCCACCATGTCCGGGCAGCCGCCGCCGCTCAGGTCCGCACCGTCGGTCAGGTCCGCACTGCCGGCCGGGTCCGCGCCGGCGAGCAGGTCCGCGCCGTCCAGCAGGGTCCGGGCGGCCGTCTCCGGCCTGCGGTAGCCCAGCTCGACCACGGCCCGGGCGCGCGCGAGGCTCGCCGCCACCACCGGATCCGCCAGCGGCTGCGGCACCTGGTCGGCCAGTGCTTCGCACCGCTCGTCCTGTCCGCCGTCGGCCGCCCGCTGCGCGGCCCGGACCAGGCGGCGTGCCCGCAGGAGCGGATCGGCGGTGAGCCGGGCGGCCCGCTCGTAGGCGGCGGACGCCGACGCCATCGCCTGCCGGCTCCCGGCCCACTCCGCCACCCGTTCCAGCTCCTGGGCGACCGTCTCGTCCGGGCCCGTCGACGCGGCCGCCAGGTGCCAGGCCCGCCGGTGCAGCTGGCCGGCGGCGCCGAGGGCGTCCGCCAGCGCCCGGTGGGCGGCGATGCGCCGGGCGAGCGGGGCGCCCTGGTACGCGGCGTAGCGCACCAGCGGGTGACGGAACCGCACCACGGCGCCGGACAGGAGCACGAACCCCGCGCGCTCCGCGGGTTCCAGCTCCTCGACCGCCGCGCCGAGCGACTCCGCGGCCCGCAGTACCACGGTGAGGTCCCCGGTGTCGTCGGCGGCGGCCACCAGCAGCACCGCCTGGGTGGCGTCGGGAAGCCGTCGGATCTGCTCCAGGAAGCCGTCCTGGATCCGGCTCGGCAGCCCCGCGGAGGTCTCCGGCAGGGCCAGCGGGCCCAGCCGCCCGGCGCGCTGGGCCGGGGTGAGCGCGGCCGACAGCTCGATCAGGGCCAGCGGGTTGCCGCGGGCCTCCTCGATGACCCGGTCCGCGACGTACGGCGGCAGGTCCGGCACCAGCTCGGCGGCGGCCTCGCGGTCGAGCGCCTCGACCAGCAGCCGGGGCAGCCCCTTCACGGCTGCGCCGGGTGCGCCGTCGCGCACCGCGAAGAGCATCACGACGCCCTCCGCCCGCAGCCGGCGCGCGGCGAACGTCAGCATGTCGACCGACGGCTGGTCGAGCCACTGCGCGTCGTCGACCAGGCAGAGCAGCGGGCCGTCGGCCGCGGCCTCCGACAGCATGGTCAGCACCGCGAGACCGACGGTGAAGCGGTCGCGCACGCCGTCGCCGCTCTGTCCGAAGACCGCCCGCACGGCCGCGGCCTGTGGCTGCGGCAGGGCGTCGACGAGCTCCATGACGGGCAGGAACAGCTGGTGGAGGCCGCCGTAGGCCAGTTCCATCTCCGACTCGATGCCCTCGACGCGCAGCACGCGCACGCCGTCCGCCCGCTCGGCGGCGTAGTCGAGCAGCGCCGTCTTGCCGATCCCGGCCTCGCCGTGCAGCAGCAGGACGCCGCTCGTCCCCTGCCGGGCGTCCGCGAGCAGCCGCTCGATCCGGTCCCGCTCCGCGTTCCGCCCCCGCACGATGTGCCCCTGATTCCGTGTTCCGGTTCGCCCCGCCCGCGCAGGCGGGACCGTGCGACGGCGGCCGGACGCCGCCGTGATGATCCTCCCACCGGGTGAATCGCGGTCATCATCGCAGGTGGGAGGGCATCCGTGGTGACCGCGGCACGGGTACCGGTGGTACTGGTGGTGGTGACGGCGGCGGTGCCGATGGTTGGCGGGTGCGGGTCGGCCGGGTGCCGGCTCGTCAGGGACCGGGGGCACCCTGGTCAAGCCCCCGGCAGGTCCTTCACCAGGCGGTGGTGGCCGGTCTCCCAGCGGTAGCCGAGGGCCGTGTTGACGGCGATCATCGGGAGGTTGCCGGCCTCGACCTCGGTGCGCGCCGTCCGCACACCGTGGGCGGCGAGGCGGTGGGCGGCGTGCAGTTTCAGCGCCCGCGCCAGTCCGCGGGACCGCCAGGGGCGCAGGACGCCGGTGTAGTCGACGTGGCAGGTGAGCTGGTCGTCGGTGGCGCGGACGGCGTTGACGCCGACGATGCGCCCCGCGAACTCGGCGGTGAACACCCAGTCCGGGCGGCACCCGTCGCCGGCCACCACCTCGGCGTACCAGCGGTCGAAGTCGGGCAGTGCGTCGACGAACCCCGGGTTGTCGTCGAGCGTCTCGCGGTAGAGCTGGTACAGCTGGAGGGCCGGCCGGGGGGCCGAGGTGGCCGCGAGCGTGCCGAAGCGGATTCCCGGCGGCGGCGCGGCGGGCGGCAGCGCGCCCAGCCGGGCCGAGGCGCTGCGGACGTGTGCGTCGATCCGGTGGCCGCGGGCGACCAGCAGGCGGAGGAGGTCCGCCCTGTCGTCGGGCAGTTCCCCGAGCAGCCGGCGCGCACCCGCACCGCGGGCCCACTGCTCCAGCGCGTCCGCCAGGGGCAGGAGGCGTGCGGTCGCCAGGCCGGCCGAGCCGACGACCAGCGAGGCCACATCGCCGGGCGGCGTCCACGGCGCCCGCCAGGCGGTGGCGAAGGCGAGGAGCTCCCCGTCGGCCCCGGGGGTCACCAGCCGGATCCGCCCGTAGCCGGTGAGCAGCCCGTCGGACGTGCTGAAGAGGCTGCCGGAGGGAGGTAGCCGGGCGTCCTGGGCGCGGAGTTCCTCGGGTGTGACCGGCCTCGCCCCGGTGGCGGACAGCAGTTCGGCCAGCGGCGGGTAGTCGGTGGAGGGTTGGAACGGACGGTAAGTCACAATGTGACATTGTACTGAGCTTCATCGTGCTCCCGCACCGGAATGGGGGATCCCGGGCGGGCGGCTTCGTGCGGTCGGCCCCGAGGGGGTCTGGGGTGGCTTCGCGCGGGCGGCTCCCGGGTGTCCCGGGCGGGCGCCCCCCGAGGTCTTCGGGGGTGCGCCGACGCCGGTGGGCCCGGACCTGCCGTCACGGGTCTCAGGGGAGGTCGATCCGCTCGGTCCTGTTCGCCCCGATCACCTCGATCCCCCTGGCCCCGAGGATGCCGTCGAGCGGCAGGGAGACGGTGTACGGCGCGGTGGCGGGCAGTCCGACGCCGTGCAGCGAGCCGACGACCTCGATGCCCCAGTAGTCCGGCCGCTGGATGTAGACCAGCGGCGACAGGCGGACCGTCATGTTCAGGTAGGGCATGACCCCGTTGACGACGAGGATGAAGGTGCCCGGGACGATCCCCGGGACGGCCTTCGCCTCGTCGAAGTCGATGATGCGCACGGACTCCGGCGCCGGCCGATCCGTGTAGTTCTCCGCCACGATCAGTCCTTTCGTCGCTGTGACGTCACCCGTCACCTCGTCGACGCAGGCTAACGGACGATCGCCCACGAATCGTGCGTCCAACACGCCCGTGTCCATTGGTGTGCCGGGGCCGGGGCCGGGGCCGATGTGGTGGGGCCGGGGTGGCGGTGGGGCCGGGCCCCGGGCGTCGCGCCGGCCCGGTCCTCACGCCCGCGCGGCTCCAGGGGCTCCCGCGGCGCCGGCCCGGCCGGTCTGCGGGTCGGCCCGGACCCCGCCCCGGGGCGAGCCCAGCAGGTGGGCCAGGCCGTCCGCCAGGCCGCCGCGCCAACAGGCGTAGTCGTGGCCGCCGTTGAACTCGCGGTACTCGACGTCGTAGCCGCGCGCGACCAGTACGTCCCGCAGGTGGCGGTTCTGCGGGAGCAGCATCCACTCCTGGAGCCCGACCTCCAGGTAGAACCGTGCCGCCCGCCGCTCCCCGGCCGCGAACTGGCGGGTCAGCCATTCGCTCCCGGCGTCGAACTCCGTGCCGTCCGGCCACCAGAACGAGCCCGACTGCGACAGTGCGCCGCCGAACCGCTCCGGTTGCCGGAACGCGGCGAACGCGGCCGTCAGCCCGCCGGCGCTCTGGCCGGCGATCACCGTGCGGTCGGGCGTGAGTGCCGTTCCGTACTCCGCGGCGGCCCAGGGCAGCAGCCGGTCGGCGAGGAAGTCCACGAAGCCGGGATTGCAGCTCAGGTCGTCCGGGCGGCCCGGGCCCATGGTGTGGACGAGCAGGGTGACGGCCGGCGGGACAGCCCCGTCCGCCACGAGGTTGTCCAGGGTGTCGCCGACGGACAGCACCTCGCCCCACATCTCCCCGTCCAGCAGGACGAGCACCGGGTACGGTCCGCCGTCCGCGCGGTGCCCGGCGGGAAGGCGGACGTCCACCCGTCGGCCGTCGACCTCCGCCGCCACCGTCCGTCCGCGCGGTACGCCGTCGCGCCGCTCGGCGTACGGCTGCGCCGGTGCGCCCGGAAGCGCGAGGACGGAGGACGGGTGCCGGCCGTCACGGGCGGGCAGCCGCGGGCCGTGGGCGAGCGGGTCGGGCCGGGCCCCGTCCAGGACCTGGAGCCAGTCGGAGCGCGCCGTGCCGGGGGCGCTCCCGTGGACGGGGTACAGCTGGTACGAGGCCCGGTGGTCGGCGCGCAGCCGGTAGGTGAGCGACCAGCCTCCGGGTTGACGCTCCATCAAGTGCGGGGTGAGGTCGCCCGCGTGCCGGTCCTTGTCGGTCACGGTGTGCACCAGTGCGAGCACGCCGTCGCACGGCTCGTCCGGGTCGTCCCGGTGGACGAAGGTGACCAGCCGGTAGGCCGGGTCGTCCGGGTCGGGCTCGACCAGCGGCGCACCCTCCGCTGCCACTCGCTCCCAGAACCCGTCCTGGGGCGAGCCGAGTTCACTCTGCATGTCGATGACTCCTCGAAGATCTAGGCGGGGTTGCCCTTGCGGCCGAGCAGGACCCAGAGCAGGAAGGGGCCGCCGAGGACGGTGGTGACGATGCCGACCGGGATCTCGACGCCGCCGATCAGCACCCGGCCGAGCGTGTCGGCGAGCACGACCAGCACCGCGCCGACCAGCGCCGAGCCGAGCACCGGCACCCGCGCGGGCCCGGCGAGGCGGCCGGCGATCACCGGGGCGGCGAGCGCCACGAAACCGACCGGTCCGCAGACCCCGACGGCGAGCCCGGCCAGCGCGACGGCCAGCAGCAGGCAGGTGAGGCGGACCCTGGCCGGGTCGACGCCCAGCGAGGACGCCACGTTGTCGTCGAACCGCAGCACCGCCAGCCGGCGGGCGACGACCAGCGCCAACGGCACCAGCAGCGCGAGCCCGACCAGTACCGGCGTGGCCACCGCGTAGTCGCGTCCGTTGAGCGAGCCGGAGGTCCAGACGAGCAGCGAGCCCGCCGAGTTGAGGGAGCGGCGGGCCATCGCGACCTGGATGAGTGCCGAGGCGAGCGCCGACATGGCCAGGCCGACGACCAGGACCCGGTACCCGCGTGCGCCGAGGCCGCCGGAGACGAACGTGACCACCAGGACCGCCGCCAGCGCACCGAGCGGCCCGGCCCACCAGGCGCCGAACGTGCCCGAGGCGGTGACGGAGAACAGGACGGCGGCCGTGGCGCCGTCGTTGACGCCGAGCAGTTCGGGGGTGGCGAGCCGGTTGCGGGCGAGCGTCTGGGTGAGGCAGCCGGCCAGGCCGAGCGCGGCGCCGGCGGCCAGGCCCGCGACGATCCGGCCGAGGCGGAACTTCTGCACCAGCAGCACGTCGAGCCGGTCGCCGTAGCCGAAGACGGCCTGGAAGGTGCGGCCCAGGCCGAGTTCGCTCTGCCCGGCGTGCGCGGAGACCACCACGGCGGCGAGCAGGGCGGCGGCCAGGCCGAGCACGGCCAGCGCGGACCGGCGGGGGAGCAGCAGGGAGAGCGCGCCGCGCCGCAGGACCAGGTCGGGCCCGGGGGCCTTGGCCTCCCCCTGCGCGGAGGAGGACCCGGTCGGCTCGGTGTCGGTCATGCCGAGCGCGGCCATCTTCCGGGAGCGGACGATGGCGATCAGCGTGGGTGCGCCGACCAGGGCGACGATCACCGAGACCGGCGCCTCGAACGGCCGGGCCACCACGCGGGCGAGGACGTCCGCGCCGGTCAGCACCGCTGCGCCGACCAGGCCGGCGAGCAGGGTGAGCCGCCCGACCCGGGGGCCGGCGACCGCGCGGGCGAGGAAACCGGCCAGCAGGCCGAGGAAGGAGATCGGGCCGGCCAGCGCCACCGCCGAGGCGGTGAGCAGGGTGACGGCCGTGGCGACCGCCGCCCGCGTCGCGCCGGGGCGGTGGCCGAGGCCGCGGGCCAGGTCGTCGCCGAGCGCCAGTGCGGCGAGCGGGCGGGTGGTGAACGCGGCGACCAGGAAGCCCGCGCCGAGCACGGGGGCGAGCTGGCGCAGCGTCGTCCAGCCCTCGACCCCGGCCAGCGAGCCGAGCACCCAGACCCGGTACCGGTCGTACGCCTCGGGGGAGTTGACGATCAGGACGCCGGTGAGGCCGCCGAAGGTGGCGCCGACGGCCGAACCGCCGAGCACCAGCCGCATCGGCGAACCGCCGCCCCGGCTGCCGGCGATCAGTAGGACGAGGGCGCTGGCGAGCACGGCGCCGCCGAAGGCGAAGGCGAGGTAGCCGTAGGAGGTCTGCACGCCGAGCACGGCGATGCCGACGACCACGCCGAGCGAGGCCCCCGCGTTGACCCCGAGCAGGCCCGTCTCGGCGAGCGGGTTGCGGGTGACGCACTGGAGTTGGGCCCCGGCCACCCCGAGCGCGGCACCGACCAGGAGCGCGGTGAGGGTGCGGGGCAGGCGCAGGTCGCCCACGACCAGGGCGAGCCGGCCGTCGCTGCGGGCGCCGCCGCGGTCGAGCAGGTAGTCGAGCACCCGCGCCGGCCCGACCTCGCCGGCGCCGACGGAGAGCGAGAGCGCGGTGAGCGCGAGCAGGGCCGCGACGATGCCGCCGACGGTGAGCCAGGTGGTGCGGCGGACCGGTGCGGGCGGCGGCGGGGCCTCGGCGGCGGGGCCGGTGCGGGCCTGCTCGGAGGCACCCACTTGCGACAATGTCATAAGGTAAGGCTAACCTAATGGTCGTTGCGGCTCGATGGCCGCCCGGGCCTGCGCCGCACCGCCGGGGCCCGGGCCCGCCGTCCACAACGACCCTCAGTCGGACCCGTCTTCACCGCCACACCCGTCTTCACCGCCACACCCGTCTTCACGCCCATCCCGACCGACCGCTTTGACGGCCCTGCCCTTACCGCCGTCTGCAACACCGTTGCCCGGAGGCACACATGTCGACCGCCCAGAGCCCGCACCACCTCGCCCGCCACCGGGCGGTCCAGGCGCTGGCCGCCACCGGCGCGGCCGCGCTCCTGCTCACCGGCTGCGGCTCGTCCGGCTCCTCCGACAAGGGCTCCTCCGACAAGGGCGGGGCGTCCGCCTCCGGCACCCCTGCCGCGGACGCGGCCGGCGGCGGCAACGGCGGCAAGCGGACCGTCAAGGACGCCACCGGCAAGGCCGTTGAGATTCCCGCCGAGCCCAAGCGGATCGTCACCCTCACCCAGGAGGACCTGGACGCGGTGCTCGCCCTCGGCGTCAAGCCGGTCGGCATCACCAACGGCCAGGGCCTCAACGAGCCGCCCGCCTACCTCAAGGACAAGGTCCAGGGCGTCCCGGTCGTCGGCAACCTGCTCCAGCCCGTCATGGACAAGGTGATCGCCGCCAAGCCCGACCTGATCCTGGCCGGGGACATGCAGGACGAGCAGATGCTCAAGCAGCTGCGCGAGATCACCCCGGCGACGCTGGTCACCATGGCCCCGACCGACGAGTGGAAGCTCTCCTTCCGCGGCATCGGAAACGCCGTCAACAAGCTGGACCAGGCCAACAAGGTCATCGCCGACTACGACGCCAAGGCCGCCAAGGCCGGTGGCGAGCTGGGCGCGAACAAGGGCGCCGCCGTCTCCATCGTCCGCTGGAACCCGACCGGGCCGAGCTGGATGGAGAAGAAGCAGTTCGCCAGCGGTGTCGCCCTCGACATGGGCCTGACCCGCCCGAAGGCCCAGGACAAGGACGGCAACGCGCACACCCCGGCGCTCAGCCTGGAGAAGATCAACGAGATCGACGGCGACTGGCTGTTCCTCTCCACCCTCACCGACGACGGCAAGGCTGCGCTGAAGGACGTCCAGTCGAAGCCCGCCTACCAGGAGCTGGGCGCGGTGAAGAACAACCACACCGTCACCGTGGACGGCTCGGTCTGGTCCACCCGCGGCGGTCCGCTCGCCGCCGACGTGGTCATCGGCGACATCGGCAAGGCGCTCGGCGCCAAGTCCTGAGGCGGGGCGACGCCCGGCGTCCGGCGTCCGGCGCCCTGCCGGGGGTGTCCGTCTCCGGGGCGTCCTGTCCGCTCGTCCGGAACCCGCCGTCCGGAACCCGCCGTCCCGGCAACCGATGTCCGATCCAACCGAAGGAGCGCTCCATGGAGTTGACGGTCGAGGGCCTCACGGCCGGCTACGGCCCCGGGCGTCCGGTGCTGAGCGGCGTCGACCTCACCCTGCCCGCCGGGCAGGTGGTGGCGATCGTCGGCCCGAACGGCTGCGGCAAGTCCACCCTGCTGCGCTCCGTCGCCCGGCTCCACCGGCCCGACGCCGGACGGGTGCTGGTCGGCGGGGAGGACGTCTGGCGGCTGCGCCCCCGGCAGGCCGCGCACCGGGTGGCGCTGCTCCCGCAGAGTCCTCAGGCGCCCGAGGCGGTCACCGTGGCCGGGCTCGTCCGCTACGGACGCCACCCGCACCAGGGCCTCTTCCGCCAGTGGTCGGCGGACGACGAGCGGCTCACCGCCGAGGCGCTGCGGGCCACCGGGGTCGAAGCCTTCGCCGACCGCAGGCTGGACCGCCTCTCCGGCGGCCAGCGCCAACGCTGCTGGCTGGCCATGGTGTTGGCGCAGGACACACCCGTCGTCCTGCTGGACGAGCCCACCAGTGCGCTCGACCTCGGGCACGCGGTCGAGGTGCTGGAGCTGGTCCGCACGGTGGCGGCGGGCGGGCGCACCGTCGTCATGGTGCTGCACGACCTCGCGGCGGCGGCCCGGTACGCGGACGTCGTCGTCGCGCTGCGCGACGGCAAGGTGGTGGCCTGCGGGGCGCCGCGCGAGGTGGTGGACGCGCCGCTGGTGCGGGCGCTGTACGACATCGACAGCGACGTGCTGGCGGCACCCGGGGACGGCGCGCCCGTGATCGTGCCGCGGGCGGGAACGCGGGCGGGGGCGGGGGCTGGCGTGGGGACGGCGCAGGGGATGCGGGCGGCCGCGGGCTGAAAACGGTCACGGGTCGTCCGCCGTGCCGTCGTCCGCCGTGCCGTCGTCCGCCTGGCCGCCGTCCGGCGGGTTGCGGTCCGGCCGGCGGGTGCGTGTGGTCTGCTGGGGGCGCCGCATCCGCACCCGCCGCGCTCCGGGAGGCCCACCGGTGTTCCGTCGTTCCGCCGCCGTGTCGCTCGCCCTGCTGCTCGGGCCGGTCGCGGCCGTGGGCTGTTCCTCCGTCACCGGCCCCACGGGGGTGCCCTCGAACCTCGCCACCTTCGGCTCCTCACCGCTCCCCGCCGGGTCGGTCCCCGCCTCGGCCCCGGTGGTCCGGGCGACCGTCACCGACGGCCTGCAATCGCCGTGGGGCCTGGTGGTGCTGCCCGACGGGGACCTCCTCGTCTCCGAGCGGGACAGCGGGCGGATCCTCCGCGTCTCCGCGAAGGACGGCACCCGGACGGAGGCCGGCACCGTGCCCGGCGTGGTGGCGGGCGGCGAGGGCGGCCTGCTCGGCCTCGCCCTGTCGCCCGGCTACCCCACCGACCACCTGGTCTACGCCTACCTCAGCACCGAGGCCGACAACCGCATCGTCCGCCTCACGTACGACCCCGCCCAACCCGCCACCCGGCAACTGGGCGACCCTGCCGTTCTGTTGACGGGCATCCCGCGGGGCCATCGGCACAACGGCGGCCGGATCGCGTTCGGCCCGGACGGCCTGCTCTACGCGGGCACCGGCGACAGCAGCAACCCCGCTCTCTCCCAGGACAAGGGCTCGCTGGGCGGCAAGATCCTCCGGCTGTCCCCCGACGGCACCCCGGCTCCCGGCAATCCCTTTCCGGGCTCGCCCGTCTACTCCTACGGCCACCGCAACGTCCAGGGGCTCGCCTGGGACCCCCAGGGCCGGCTCTGGGCCTCCGAGTTCGGCCAGGACAACTGGGACGAGCTGAACCTGATCCGGCCCGGCGCCAACTACGGCTGGCCCGTGGTGGAGGGCATCGGCAACCGCCCCGAGTTCACCGACCCGGTCGTCCAGTGGCGCCCCTCGGAGGCGTCGCCGAGCGGCATCGCCTACGCCGACGGCGCCGTCTGGATGGCCGCCCTGCGCGGCACCCGGCTGTGGCGCGTCCCGCTCGACGGCGACCGTCCCGCCGCCGCGCCGCAGGAGTTCCTCACCGGCGCCTACGGCCGCCTGCGCACCGTCGTCGCGGACCGTGACGGCACCCTGCTGCTGGTCACCAGCAACACCGACGGCGCCGGGGATCCCCGCCCCGGCGACGACCGCATCCTGCGCGTCTCGGTGCCGTAGTGGCGCGGGCCGCGGGTCACCGGTCCCGGCGGTGGTCGAAGACCTCCAACTCTTCGGCCAGGACGTCGAAGTGGAGCTCCGGAGCCCAGAGCCGGCGCTCGCCGACCACGTAGAGGCGGCGCTTGGCGCGGCTGGCGGCGACGTTCAGCAGGTTCGGGGTCCCGGCCGCCCAGTGGCGGGCGCCCGGCGAGCCGCCGCCGAGGACGAGGATCACCGCGTCCGCCTCCTTGCCCTGGGCCTTGTGGACGGTGGCGCACCGCTCCTCCAGGAGGTCCCTGGTCCAGCCCTCGCGACCGCCGCAGACCCGCTTGCACTCCTTGACCAGCTCCCGGAACGGTGCGATGACGCGGAGCCGTTCGATGCCCACGCCGTGCAGTTCGAGCTGGTTGAGGACGAATTCGAAGGCCCGCCCGTCGCGCGGGCTCCAGGCGGCGCCGGCCCTGCGTTCCGGGTCCTCGGTGTCGAACCAGCGGCTGGGCAGGAGCCCCGGGTGCTCCTCGTCGGGGAACGGCTTCGAGGCGGTGCCGTAGACCATCAGGCCGTCGTAGGCGACGCGGTTGCTGACGGTGAACATGGGCTCCTCGCACCGGCGGTGGACGCGCAGGGGCGAGCCCACCCACACCTGTTCGTCGTCGGCGTCACCGGTGGGGGCGGGCAGGTAGGTGCCCCAGCAGTTCACCCGGTCGGCGACCGCCTGCGCCGAGGTGCCGGACGGCAGCCACTCCTCGTGGACGCCGTACGCCTCCAGCAGTCGCCGTTGGAGGGCCGTCGGCATCGTGATCACGGGCGTGAGTTGCAGCGGGTCCCCGACCAGGACCGCCCGGCGTGCCCGCCACAGTGCGCCCACGGCGGCCTGTGGTGCGGCCTGCCCGGCCTCGTCGACCAGCACCCAGCCGATCGACTCGCGGTCGAGCCGGGCGAACATGCTGCCGATCGACGAGAAGGTGGAGGAGATCACCGGGACCACCAGGAACAGGGTCTGCCAGGCCTGTTGGACCTGCTCGTCGGGGACGGGACCGCTGGTGCCGGCCATCAGTTCCATCAGTACCTGGAGGTTGCCGCGGACCTTCTTCGCGGCCCCGGCGACGAGTGCGCGGTGCAGGTCCAGGGCGCGCAGGAACAGGTCGCTGCGGGCGGTGGCCCAGGCCGGCCCAGGGG
>NZ_CP026498.1:2039780-2099186 GCF_002953255.1 Streptomyces sp. CB01881 | reverse complement strand
GCTGCCGCGTCGAGCCGCTCCCGGCCCTCGCGCAGCCCGGCAACGGCGGCTTCGAGCTCCCCGGCCGCCCTCTCCGCCTCCCGGCGGGCGTGCACCGACCCGGCGCGTGCCCGGGTCTCCTGGGCCTCGGCGCTTCGCCCGCGGTCCTGGGCGGCCGCCAGGCGGCCCTTCCTGGCTGCGGCCTCGGCGGCGATCCGTGCCCGGGCGTCCACCGCGAGCACCTCGGCCCGCACGGAGCGCCCCACGGCGGCGAGTTGGTCGTCGAGACCGGCCCGGCCGCTGTCCAGTAGCTGCAGGATCTCGGCCTGGGACCGGCCCCGTTGCTCCTCGGCGGCCCGCCGGTCGGCCGAGGTCTGCAGCAGGCGGCGCAGTCCGCCGCGCAGACCGCCTTCGACGGTGGCGGGGGTGTCGTGCCGGGTGGCCAGGGCCTCCACGTACTGGCGCTGCTGTTCTGCGACTTCGCGCTCCGCGGCGAGGTCCGCCCGGGCGGCGGCCAGGTCCCGGCCGGCCTGGCGGAGCCGCTCCTCGGCGGACCGGTGGGCCGTGGTGGCGGTGGCGGTGGCGAGCGTGGCCGCCGCGGTGGCCTGTTCGGCCTCGCGCAGCCGGTCCCCGGCCTCGGCGTCCCGCGCCCGGGCGGCCCGCAGCGCGGACCGCAGGTGCTGGATGCGCTGCTCCGCCGCGGATGAGTCGACGGTGTCCAACAGTGCGGCCAGGCCGAGGCGTTGGGTGCGCAGGCGCTCCACCTCGGCCTGTGCGGCGCGGAACGCCGCCACGGCCTCCGGCCAGGAGGGCACCGGCTCGGCGGGGCCTGCGGGCTCGGTGGGGCCTGCGGGAGCGGCGGCGGCGCCGGTCCGGCTCCGGGTGCGCGGCGGCGCCGGGGGGATCCAGCCGCTGAGGACGGCCTGCATCCCGCGAAGCGGCGGCAACCCCAGGGGAGTGCGGGCGGCGTTCTCCTCGGGGGGCAGCCGGCCCCACCAGAACCGGTCGACGAACTCCTTGCGGTTGGTCTTGTTGCCGAGCACGGCGGCGATCAGCCCCCACGCCGGGGCGCCCCTGAGCAGGGCCGAGGCGAGGTCGGCGAAGTGGCCCTCGTCCGGGTGCCAGTGCTCGGCGAGTGCGCCGAGGCCGGGCAGTTCGGCGGTGATGTTCTCGACCGCGCCGTTGTTGGAGGAGGTGACCACGATCTCGAAGCCGGTCAGCCGGGGGTCGAGCGCGGCGACGTAGCGCGCATGGACGCCCTGGCGGTCCTTGCCGTACCACGGGCGCCCGGTGAACGCCCGCTCCGGCCGGTCGAACTCGGCCATCAGGGCGGCCCGTTCGACCACGAGGGCGGCGACGAGGTCCCGCAGCATGGTGGTCTTGCCGGTGCCCGGCGGCCCGTTGACGGAGAACAGGCCGCCGGTCGTTCCTTCGCGGGCCTGGAGCAGCCGGTTGACGGCGAACTGCTGGCTGAGCGCCAGGGGGTGGCGGGCCTCGGCGGGCCAGCGTCCGGCCGGGGTCAGCACGGGTCGGACGCCGGCGAGGACGGCGGCGCGGTCCTCGCGGACGTCGGTGCGGTGGGCCGGGTCGAGCTCCCCGCCGGCGCTCAGGTAGGCGGTCAGGGCCGGACCGAAGCCCTTGTCGGAGGCGGCGCGGACCCTGGCCAGGTCGGGCGGGAGCAGGCTGTTGAGGAAAAGCTGGCCGACGGTCGCGGACGCCCGGGAGTCCTTGGGGCGGCGCACCAGGCGGCTCCTGATCCGGATGGTGGCCGGGTCCAGGAGGTGCTGGACGCCGCACAGGTCGGCGATCTGGGCGGTCAGTGCCACCAGGTCCGCGAAGGAGACCGGCCGGGGGCCGTCGTCCTCCCCCGCGCCCGGGGCCGCCGGTTCGTCGTCCACCGGGACCGCGGCCGGAACTGCGCCGCCACCGGACCGGGTCGTGGTGGCGCTGCCGTCGCCCGGCGCCGTTGCGGCCCCCGCGCCGCCGGCGCCCGCCGGGGCTCCCGCGTCCGCCTGCGCGGTCCCGCCGGTGCGGTCCCGGGCGGCCCGGCGCGCCTCGACCCAGTCGACCGTCCGCCGGACCAGCGGCTCCACCGCGCCCTGGGCGGCCGCGCCCGCGACCTCGCCGAACAGGGCGGCGAGTGCGCCGACCGCCGCGCCGCCGAGGATCTCGGCGACGAGCCGCTGCCAACCACTCCCGGAGCGCCCGCCGTTCGGGTCCGCGCGGGGTCGGGGAGCCCGGTCGTCGGTGGGCCGGCCGGAGTCCCGGAAGGCCGCGGCGGGCGGCCCGGGCCGCTGGGACTCCGTCCAGGCGACGTGCGGGATCGGTGTCGCGGTGAGCTCCCGGACGGCCAGCCCGAACGCCTCGTCCAGGTCCTCGAAGCCGTCCAGCCAGCCGTCGGCCGACGGCCCGGGGTCGAAGAGCCGCCCGGCCGCCCAGGCGCAGGCCGACACCACCGGGGTGTCCTCGACCAGGCGGCCGTGCTCGTCCAGGACCAGCGCGTACATCGCGCTCTGCCCGTTCAGCACCAGCTCCCGTGCGGGCACGCCCGGGTCCGGGTCGGTGCCGTGCGGCAGCGCCGCGATCATCGCCTGGCGCAGCCGCTCCAGCTCGAACACCCCGCCGTAGACCTCGTGGCGCCACATCTTCCCGCGCGGGGCGAGCCGGGCCGCCGTCACCGGGTGGCCGGGCGCCCAGGGCAGCAGCGGGCGCGGCTCCCCGGGGACCGGGGTCAGGTCGCACAGCGTCTCGTCGGCACCGCCGGACCGGCCGGTGCGCCGGCGGCGGGGCGCGGGGATCGGCGGCGGGCTGAACAGCTCCACCGCCCGCCAGCACTCCAGCAGCGCCTCCTGGCGCCGGGTCTCCGCCCGTCCGGTCCCCACCGATTCCCCCGTGCCGACCTGGCGGCCCGGAGCCGCTTCGTGTGCCGATCAGATTCCGGGCGAATCTACCGGATCGGGGCCGGAACTTCCCATCGTTCACCCGTTCGATGGGTTTGGAATCGAGCCTGCCCGGAGGCGGTCCCCCGGCCGACGCGTTGTCAGTGTGTCCCGTTACGTTCCTCGCATCACTGACCAGCAGCTGGGAGGAGAGCGGCCGTGGCGTGGGTGGAAGCGGGAACGGGCGGCTACCAAGTCGCGCTCGACGAGGAGGGCAAGGTGGTCTGCCGCAACGCGGCCGGCCGCCAGTTGAAGTCCGTCCCGTCGAAGCTGAACGACGATCCGGTGGTCACCGGACTCAGGCAGCTCACCGAATGGCTGGCCGCGCACCGGCGGCGCTGTCTGGACGACGCCGAGCGGTGGATGGTGCGCTCGCTGCCGGTGCCCGCCGCCGTGGTCACCGCGGTCTGGGCGGACGAGGCCTGGCAGGAGGTCCTGCGCGACCTGGTGGTCACCGGCGCGGACGGTTCGGTCGCCGGGTTCCTGCGCGGGGCCGACGCCGAGCGCGGGCTGGGCCTGGTCGACCTCGACGGGGACACCGTGCGCCTCACCGACGCCGAGATCCGGATACCCCACCCCGTCCTGCTGGACGACCTGGACGAGCTGCGCGAGTTCGCCGTCGAACTCGGCGTCGCCCAGCAGGTCCAGCAGCTGTACCGGGAGGTGTGGCACCGCCCGGCCGGCGCCGACGCGCCCGGCACCGAGGTCACGACCTACGCGGGCGGCCGCTACAAGGAGCTGCGCGAGCTGCTCGGCCGCTGCGCCCGGCTCGGCTACCGGGTGCGCGGCGGCCACGCCGTCCTGCCGGTCGTCGAGGGCGGCGTCGCCCTGGAGGCCCGCGTCTGGGTCGGCGACTACTACGAGTACGACGAGTGCGAGACCGGCGCACTCAGCTGGACGGGCCCGGGCGGCAAGGTCCTGCCGCTCGCCCAGGTCGGGCCGGTCGCCTGGTCCGAGGGCATGCGGATGGCCGCCGCGCTGCACGCCGGCCGCACGATCGAAGGGGAGGAAGCCGCATGACCACCAGCGCCACCGACACCGGCCGCACCGAGAGCGGCGGCACCGGTACGACCGGACAGCCCGAGCGCCTGCTGGACGCCGGGGCGGTGCTCCCGGCCGGCACGCTGCCCGGCGCCGGGCAGCCCGACAGCCCCGCCGACGTGCTCACCGCCCGCAGCTACGCCCACCCCGCGCTCGACGGGCGCCGGATCGTCCGGCTGGTGCCCGGCGCGCTCGGTCCCGCCGAGGACCTGGCGGTCGAGTTCCTCGGCCTCAGGCCCGCGGAGGAGCCCGTCGAGGTCGGCCAGGTCCGCCAGGAGGCGCTGGGCTTCCCCGCCTGGGCGCTGGTCCACGACCCGGCCAACGGGCACCACGCGCTCGCCCTGGTCAAGGAGATGGAGCGGCTCGCCCGGCAGGCCAGGTCCAAGCCCGGGCACGCCAAGGACGGCTTCGAGGCGCTCGCCGTGCGCCTCGGCCGCGCCGTGCCGCACTTCCTGCCCACCTACTGCGAGGAGGTCGGCCGGATCTTCCTCGAACAGGGCAACCAGACCTACGCCGGCACCTTCTTCGGCAAGGCCCGCGAGGCCGAGCGCACCCACAGCCTCACCGTGGACGAGGAACGGCTGCGCGCCGTCTTCCTGGAGTTCGCGCTGGCCGGCGCGCTCACCGTCAAGTCGCTGCGCCAGTACGTCAAGGAGCTGAGCACCCGGCTCGACCCGCTCACCGCCTGGCAGCGGTTCCGCCAGCTCTGCACCGAACGCTCGGCGGCCGGCATGGCCCCCTACGCGGGCGTCGCCGAGGACGCCCGCGCCCTGATCCGGGCCGCCGGGCTGGACCGTACCGAGCACGAGGGGGCGCTCCTCGCCGAGCTGCTCGCCTCACCCGCCGTCAACCGGGCGCCCGGCGCGTTCTGGAAGTCCTGGCACGGCGCCGTCATCGACCTGGGCCGCAGGGACGAGGCGGTCCGCGCCCGCCTGCTGGAGATCCTGCCCGACCCGGCCGGCACCTCCGACCGCAACGCCCAGGACGCCTCCTGGCTCGCCGTTCTCGCCGAGAGCGGCGCCGAGCAGCTGCTCACCGGGCCGCGCACCGCGCCCGCGGAGGGTGCCGGGCCCACCGATCCCGCCGACTGGCTGCGGAGCTGGTGCAACCACGTCGGCCGGGGCTGGAACAACGACAGCCCCGGCTCCGAGACCATCGCCCTCGCCGGCCGGATGACCGGCCGGCTGCGCGCCGACGGCGTCCCGGTCGACCTGCTGACCGGAGTGCGGCGCAGCACCGTCCAGCTCGGCGTGCTCGACCTGCTGCTCGCCGAGGGCGTCCCGGTCGCCGACCCCGCCGACGGCCTCTCCCTCGACCTCTCCGCCTGGGTCGCCCGGTCCGGTCCCGACAGCCGCACGCTCGCCGCGCTCGCCGCCGACCCGCGGTTCCGGCCCGCGCTGCGCGCCGCCGTCCCCGGCGCCTGGGACGCCGCCGTGGCCCGGCAGGTGCCCGCCCTCCCGGTGCTGCGCGAGCTGTTCGTCGAGTGGTCCGACGCGCGCGCCGACGAACTCCTGGCCGCCCGCGGCCTGGCGAACGCCGCCGACCTGCTGCGCGTCCTGCGGACCAGCCGCACGGCCATCCGCAGCGAGAACCCGGCCGCCGCCGAGCGGATCGCCGGGCTCGACGTCACCGGCCTGCTCGCCCGCACCCTGCGGGCCGGCATCCTCGACGAACTCGGCTGGCCCGCCCTCGAAGAGGCGCTCCGCAGGCTCGGCGTCGAGTCGGGCACGGCACCCGGCGGCCCGGCCGGCCGCCAGCTCCCCGAGGGCCTGTACACCGAGGACGCCTGGCCGCACCTGATCCTGGCCCGCAAGGACCAGGTCGTGGTGGCCGGCCCGCAGGGCATCGTGCTGGAGCACACCCTGCGGATCCCCGACAAGCTGGAGCGGTGGCAGCGGCCCCGGCTCCGCTACGTCGACGACGAGCTGCTCGTCGCCTGGTACCGGGACGGCAAGCAGCACGCCTACTGGTCCGGTCGCCCGGCCGAGACCTTCGTCCTCGGCGGCGAGACCATCGTCCGCTACTACGGCGGCAACGACGAGCCCGGCGTCCCGTCCCTCCCGCTGCCCGGCGGCGGGCGGACCACCGGAGAGCGCCCGCTGCACGCCGGGGACACCCGGATGCCCGCCGAGCACCCGGTGACCGGCGACGGCACCGGCCACTGGACGGTCCGCCACGGCCGCGGCGGCGGCCACCTCACCGAGCTGGACCCGGCCACCGGCACCCTCGGCCGCGCCGCCGAGCCGCCGCGGATCGCCGCCACTGCCACCGCCGGCCGGCTCGACGTGCAACGCACCCGGCTGCTGCCGATGCAGCCCGGGCTGGAGGCCACCCCGCTCGGCACCGACGGTGCCGCGCTCGGCAGCTGGGTCCGGGTCGACGGAGGCCGCGTCACCACCGGTACCGCCGACGGCACCACCCTCGTCCTGGCCGGTGACGGCACCCACGCCCGGCGCTTTCCGGTCGGCCGGCTCGCCCTGCCCGGCGGCGCCCGCCCGCTGGTCGTCGAGGAGCGCGGCGGCGGCCTGGCCCTCGCCCTGCCCGGCGCCGCCGAGGCCCGCACCGACGCCGACCCGGCGGGCGGAACCCACGCGGACGGAACCACCGGAGGCACCGTCACCACGGCCGACGCGGACACCACCGCCGACCTGAGCGTCTGCCGTCCGGGCGGGCCGGCGGCCGCCGGCACCGCGTACGTCCCGCCGCTCGTCCACTGGCACGCCCTGCGGCCGCGCGACGAGGAGGGCTCGCGCGTCCTGCGCGCCGTCACCGACCAGCAGGCCGCCCGGCTGATCGACGCCGCCTGGCCGGTGGACGTCGAGCCGGTGCCCGCCGACGAGCAGCGCTGGCTCACCGTCCAGGGCGCCCGCCGCCTGCTCGCCAACGGCAAGAAGTCCCGCAGCAGGGTGCCCGTCACCGCGGTCGGCGAGGCGCTGCCCGGCGTCTCCCACCCGCTGCTGCGCGCCGGCGTCGCCGGGCTCGCCCGGGCCGCCGCCGACCTGCTCGACCGGGTCGCCCGGTTCCTCCCGCAGCCCGAGGCCGAGGCACGCCCCAAGGCCGACGCCGCCCGGGCCGGCACCGCGTACCAGCCCGAGCACGGCCGTGACCACGAGCTGCGCCAGGCCGTCGGCGTCCTGCTCCCCGACCTCGGCGGCTTCGGCCCGTCCTGGGGGAGCAACGGCG
Organism: Streptomyces sp. CB01881; assembly: GCF_002953255.1. Classification (GTDB taxonomy): domain Bacteria; phylum Actinomycetota; class Actinomycetes; order Streptomycetales; family Streptomycetaceae; genus Kitasatospora. Next base: position 2,092,044 of record NZ_CP026498.1, on the reverse strand, counting down.
GGTGGCTGTCCCTCAACAACCTGCGCACCGTCACCGCCGTCCTCGCCGCCCCGCCCGCGGTGCCCGAGGGCGGGGAGGGCTGGTCCGCCCCGCTCCAGGTCCGGCTGCTCGGCGACGACAACCACCACGGCTGGCTCCACCTGCTCGGCCGGCTCGGCACCCTCGCCTACGCCGCCGCGGCCCCGCTCACCGGGAGCGCCGAGCGGTCCGCCCTCGTGCTGCTGCTCGACGAGTTGACGAAGGGCCTGCTCGCCGACCGCGGCGCCACCCTGCGCGAGATCACCCTCAGCGAGCCGCTCAACGAGGCGGGCCGGGAGCACCGGCACAAGAAGCGCGCCGGGCAGGTGCTGCGGCACGGCGACCGCACCGTCGTCGTCCTGGGCTGCCGCCACCACCACGGCGACCGCGTGCACTGGCTCGCCGTCGACCACGACCCGAGCGGCGCGTTCGGCCCCGTCGCCCACTTCACCACCGTCGAGGAGCGCAACACCGAGGAGCGGATCAGCGCTGCGTGGCTGGCCGGGTTCCGGCGGGTCCTGGCCCTGCGCGGCGCCACCACCCGGGAGCCGGACCACGCGGCCGACTTCGCGGCGCGGACCGGCATCGGCACCACCCGCGCCACCCTGCTGCTCAGCCCCACCGGCACCCTCTTCCAGTGGTACGGCAACGTGCTGCCGGCCGACCGGCTCAAGGAGTACGGCCTCAGGAACGCCGAGGCCAAGGCCGCCCGCGACTGGCTCCGCGACCGGGACCGGACCGCCCTCGCCGACGTCTGGGCCGCGTTGCTGCCCGCCGACCCGGAGCGCCTCTGGACCGAGGGCCCCGACACCGCCGCCGGCGCGGCCCGCTGGACGGAGCTGTTGGGCACGCTCGTCACGCTGCCCGAGGACGCCCAGGCCATCGTCAGCGGCGCCTCCATCGGCCACATCGAGGCGGTGCTCAACCCCGCCCGGACGCCCTGGCTCAGCCGCACCACCGGCTACCGGGTGCGCGCCGACGAGGACGGTGGCGCGGTCCGCCTGCGCGCCGACGACCCCGCCGCCGTGCCCGGAGGCAACACGCTCGCCGGGACGGTCGACGCCCTCCGCTGGCTGGCCTACCACCTGCCCGCCGACAGCCCGCTGCGCCCGCTGCTGCCGCAGGCCGTCGCCGCACTGCGGGCCCGCCTGGCCGACCCCGGCCTGCTGCTGGACCACGACCTCCATCTCACCCTCAAGGACCAGAAGCTGGCCGCCGTCCTGCGCACCCGGTACGGGCTGCCGGCCGAGGGCGGCGCCGACGCCGACGGCCTGGTCCGCTGTGGTGAGGCACTCGTCCTCGCCCCCGGCGGCGGCGAGGACGAGTGCGTCTGGCTGCGCCCGGCCGGGCTCACCGGCGCCGACGACCCCCTGCTGGAGCTGCTCGGCGGGCTCTCCGCCAGCTACTGGTTCGCCGGCGAGCGGCGCGCCCTGGAGGCCGTCCTGAGCGGCGAGCTGGAGCGGCTGGTGTCGCTGCCGGAGGCCGGGCCCGAGGGCGGGGCGCCGACCGGCTGGGCGCAGGACCCGCAGCTCAGCGTGCCCGACCTGGTCGCCGAGGCGGCCAAGGCGCACGGCCTCGGAGAGGACGCCGCCGCGCTCTACCTCCAGCTGCTCGCGCTGCCCGATCCGACCGACCGCAACGTCGCCCGATGGACCGGCTGGAAGCCCGCCCGGCTGAAGCGGGCCCGCGCCGAACTCGCGGCCACCGGCCTGGTGCTGGAGGCCAAGCGGGCCCGGGCCGGCCGCAGCCTCTTCCTGCCCGGCGGCTGGCAGGAGGCCAAGGCCCCCGGCCTGCCCGCCGAGACCTGGAAGGCCGGCCTGTACGAACTGCCCACCCACCACACCGTCCTGCCGCACCTGTCCGTCCCGGAGCTGTTCGCCCGGGCCTGGCAGCGGATCGGCGACGGCGACACCCCCGGCTACGAAGAGCTCCGGACCAGCAAGCGCAGGAAGGCCCGCCGATGAGCACCACCGAGACCGTGAACACCCACCCCCCGGCCGCCGGGCCCCCGGCCGCCCGGACGGCGAAGGCCGGGGCGGCGACCCCGACGCGGCAGAGCGTCCCGGCGGAGGAGAAGTACGCCGCCGAGCTGGAGTTCCTGGCCGCGCACGACTCCGGCCCCCGCCCGCCGGGCTGGCGGCTCACCCCGCGCGCCGTCGTCACCTTCGTGATGGGCAGCGCCGGCGAGAAGCTCAAGGCCGGGCGGAAGAGCCTCGCCGTCGAGCAGAAGTTCGTCGGTGAGCGGGCGCTGGTCGAGCGCTGCGTCGTCACCCTCGCCGGCGAGCGCGGCCTGCTGCTCGTCGGCGAGCCCGGCACCGCCAAGTCGATGCTCTCCGAGCTGCTCGCCGCAGCCGTCTGCGGCACCAGCGCGCTCACCGTCCAGGGCACCGCCGGCACCACCGAGGACCAGCTCAAGTACGGGTGGAACTACGCCCTGCTCCTCGCCAAGGGCCCCAGCCGGGAGGCGCTGGTGCCCTCGCCGGTGCTCACCGCGATGACCACCGGCGCCGTCGCCCGGGTCGAGGAGGTCACCCGCTGCCTGCCGGAGGTCCAGGACGCCCTGGTCTCGCTGCTCTCCGAACGGCGCATCGCCGTCCCGGAGCTGGCCGGCACCCCGGACGGCCAGCTGCACGCCGCGGCCGGTTTCACCCTGATCGCCACCGCCAACCTGCGGGACAAGGGCGTCAGCGAGATGTCGGCGGCCCTCAAACGGCGGTTCAACTTCGAGACGGTCGGCCCGATCGGCAGCCTCGCCGCCGAGGTCGAGCTGGTCCGCCGCCAGTCCACCGCCGCCGTCGCCCGCGCCGGAGCGCCGTACGCGGTGGACGACGCGGTGCTGGAGGCACTCGTCACCGCCTTCCGTGACCTGCGCACCGGCCGCTCCACCGAGGGGTGGGACGTCGAGCGTCCGTCCACCGTGATGAGCACCGCCGAGGCCGTCTCGGTGGCCACCGCCCTCGGCGTCTCCGCGGCCTACCTGCCCGACGGCGGCGACCTGCTCGGGCGGCTGCCCGGCCAGCTGATCGGCGTCGTCCGCAAGGACGACCCGTCGGACGCCGCCCGCCTGCTGGGCTACTGGGACGGCCCGGTCCGCCGCCGTGCGGAGCAGGGCGCCGGCACCTGGCGCACCCTGTGGGACCTCCGCTCGGCACTGGAGGCGTGAGGCGATGACGACGAGCAGCGCGGTCCACGCCCACGGAGCGGACGCCGACGACCCCCGCCGGGTGCCGGCCGACCCGCGGGGGGTGGTGGAGTCGGAGGCGGCCCGGCTGGCCGCCTCGGGCACCGCCACACCCGGGCCGTACCTGATCGGGGTCCGGCACCACGCCCCCTCGCTCAGCGCGGTCGTGCCCGCGCTGCTCGACGCCGCCCGCCCCGAGGTGGTGCTGGTCGAGCTGCCCGCCGAGTTCCAGCCGTGGCTCGGCTGGCTGGCGGACGAGTCCACCGAGGCGCCGGTCGCCCTCGCCGCCGCCCCCGGCGGGGCCGGGGGCGGCGCGGGGGAGCACGCGGGTGACGGTGCGTCCGGGCTCGCCTTCTACCCGTTCGCCGACTTCTCCCCGGAGCTGGCCGCGCTGCGGTGGGCCCGGCGCAACGGCGTGGAGGCGCTCGCCTGCGACCTGCCGCTCGCCCACCGGGGCCAGGGCCGTTCCGCCCACGCCGACGGCCCGGCCGACGCACCGGGGGAGGGCGGCCACCCCGGGGTCGCCGACGCGCTGCGCCGGCGGCTCACCGGCCGCGACGACGACGAGGACCTCTGGGACCGCCTGGTCGAGACCGCGGCCCCCGGCTCCACCCCGGAGGCCGTCCGGCGCGCCGCACTGCTGGTCGGCTGGGCCATGCGCCACGACGCCGCCGCCCGCACCGGCATCGACCGGTACGACCTGCGGCGCGAGGAGTGGATGCGGGCGCGCATCCGGGCCGCGGCGGCGGGCGGGCGGCGGGTCGCCGCCGTGGTCGGCGCCTTCCACGCACCCGCGCTGCTCGATCCGCTGCCCGACCCACAGCCAGATCGGCAGGCCGACCCGCAGGACGGTGTAGAGGCCGAGGCGCAGCCGGTGCCCGACGGCGGCCACGTGGTCTCGCTCATCCCCTACACCTACCCCCTGCTCGACGCCCGCTCCGGCTACCCGGCCGGCATCCGCGATCCCGAGTGGCAGCACACCGTCCTCGCCGCCGGCGGTGACCCGGAGCACCTCGCCGAGGCGCTCGTCCGCACCGCCGTCCGGATCTGCGAGGCCCTGCGCACCCAGGACCACCCCTCCGGCCCCGCCGACGCCCGCGAGATCGTCCGCCTCGCCGGCGACCTCGCCCGCCTGCGCGGCCTCGCCGCCCCCGGCCGCGGCGAACTGGTCGAGGCCGTGCAGACCGTCCTCGCCCAGGGCGAACCGCTCGGCCGGGGCCGCGCCGTCGCCCGCGCCCTGGAGAGCGTCCTGGTCGGCACCCGCACCGGTCGCGCCGCCCCCGGTGCTCCGCGCAGCGGCCTGGCGCCCGCCGTCGAGGCCCTCCTCGCCCGGCTCGGCCTCCCCGGCCCCGCCGACACCGCCGAGGCCGGACCGCGCGAACTCCGCCTCGACCCGCTGCGCTCGGCCCTCGACCGCCGTCGCGAGCTGCTCCTCCACCGCCTCACCGCCTGCGCCGTCCCGTACGCCGAACCGGTCGCCACCACCGGCGCCGGAGGCACCGAGACCCTGGGCACCCGCTGGCGCGTGCAGTGGACCCCGGCCACCGCGGCGATGCTCACCGTCGCCGGCACCCGCGGGGTGACCCCGGCCCAGGCGGCCGAAGGCGCCCTGCGGGAACGCCTGCGGCGCGAACGGCAGGAGGGCGGTCCGACCGCCCGCGAGGTCCTCACCGGCCTCGCCGAAGCCGCCGCCTGCGGCCTCCCCGTCCTCGCCGGCACCCGCCTCGGCCAGCTCACCACCGTCCTCCCCGAGACCGCCGCCCTCCCCGAACTCCTCGACGCCCTCGCCCTCCTCGACCGTCTCACCGCGGGCCACGTCCCCGGCCTCGCCCCGGACCCGTCCGGCCTGGTCGGCGAGGCCGGAGCGCTCGGTGACGCCGGCACGGCCGACGCGGCCGGCGCACCCGTGCCGGCGTTCGTTCCTCCGGTGGGCGGGCCCGGCGGCGGGGAGTCCGGTCCGGGCGACGGCGTTCGCCGGGCCGGGGCCTCCGCCTCCCCGTCGCCGGCCGGTCCGGTCGAGGGGGCCGCGGCCGCTGCCGACCTGAACCCGGTGTCCGGTGAAGCACTGGCGGCCGCAGGGGAGCTGCTGACCGCCGCCGCGGTGCGTCAGTTGGAGGGCCTGGGCGGGTCGGACGATCCGGCGGACGCCCGTGCTCTGGTGGAGCTCGCGCGCCGGGCCGACCGCTCGGGCGGGGTCCGGCTCGGCCGGACGCTGGCCGAACTCGCCGACGGGGGGAGCCCGTTGGTCCGTGGTGCGGCGGGGGCGGTGCGGGTGCTGCTCGGCCAGGACGCTCCGACGGCGTTCGGGGGCCGGGCCGCCTCGTGGGTCGACGGTGCCACCGGCCCCGAAAGCCGGTTCGCTCTCGGGCGCGCGCTGGTCGGGCTGCTGACGGCGGCCGAGGGGCTCTTCGACACCGCGCCCGAGGTGCTCGAACCGGTGCTGGAACGGGTCACCACGCTGACGGACACCGGGTTCCTGGACCGGCTGCCCGCGTTGCGCGGTGGCTTCGACACCCTCAGCCCGGCGGCCCGTGACCGGCTGCTGGTCCTGGTCGAGGAGCGGCTCGGCACCCGCCTGCACGCCCTGCCCGACGCCGTCGCGCCCGCGCTGCTCGCCGGCTGGGCCCGCGCCGACCTCGCGGCCCGCGCCGCCCTGGGCCGGCGCGGCCTCCTCCCGGAGGCGTTCGCCGCGACGCCGGACGCCACCCCCGTCACCCCGACCACCCCGACCACCCCGACCACCCCGACCACCCCGACCACCCCGACCACCCCGACCACCCCGACCACCCCCGACACCCCCGACACCCCCGACACCCCCGTTACCCCCACCACCCGGACCGACGCACCCGCCCAGTTCCTCGCCCCCGCCGAGCGGTGGCGGCTGCTGCTCGGGCGGCCGGGGAACGGCGGCCTCGCCGGACGGTCCGCCCGGCTCGCCACCGCGCTCGACGAGCTGTACGGCACCGGCCGCGGTGAGGGTTCCGGGCCGGGGCTGGAGGGCCGGGGCGGTGCGGGCGGCAACCGGGGCGGCCGGGAGGCGCCGTATCCGGGCGTACGGGAGTGGGGCGAGGAGTTGGCCGCGCTGTTCGGGCCGGGCATCCGGGAGGAGGTCCTGGCCGCGGCCGCGGCGCAGGGCCGGACGGACGCGTTGGAGGCGATCGACCCGGATGCCGTCCGCCCCTCCGTCGAACTGCTCCGCACCGTGCTCGAACACGCCGGCGGGCTGCCCGAGGCGCGGATCGCCGGACTGCGCCCGCTGGTTCGGCGGCTGGTGGACGAGCTCACCCGGGAGCTGGCGACGAGGCTGCGCCCGGCGCTGACCGGGATCAGCGTGCCGAGGCCCAGCCGCCGGCCGGGCGGCGGGCTGGACCTGGACCGGACGATCCGGGCCAACCTCGCCACCGCCCGCCCGGCGCGACCGGGGGACGAGCACGGCGGGACGGTGATCGTCCCCGAGCGGCCCGTCTTCCGGACGAGGGCCCGCAAGGCGGCGGACTGGCGGCTGATCCTGGTCGTGGACGTCTCCGGGTCGATGGAGTCGTCCACGGTGTGGGCGGCGCTGACCGCCTCGATCCTGGCGGGGGTGCCCGCGCTCAGCACCCACTTCGTCGCGTTCTCCACCGAGGTCGTCGACCTGACCGAGCGGGTGGACGATCCGCTGAGCCTGCTCCTGGAGGTCCGGATCGGCGGTGGAACGAACATCGCGAACGGGCTGAAGTACGCGCGTGAGCTGGTGACGGTACCGTCCCGGACGCTGGTCGCGGTGATCAGCGACTTCGAGGAGGGCGGCCCGGTCGGAGGGCTGCTCGCACAGACCCGGGCGCTGGTCGACTCGGGCTGCCGACTGCTCGGCTGCGCCGCGCTCGACGACACGGGGACGGCGCGGTACTCGAAGGCGGTCGCGAGCCAACTGGTCGCGGCCGGGATGCCGGTGGCGGCGCTCAGCCCGCTCGAACTGGCCCGCTGGGTGGGGGAGAAGATCCGATGACGGCATCGATGGAAGCGGGCACGACGTGGCCGGCGGTGCGGCCGGAGGTGGTCGCCGAGGTGGTCGGCGGGCTGTCGGCGCGCCTGCAGAAGCGGTTGGACGGTGCGGCCGCCAAGCTGGCCGCGCGGCCGGTGGAGCGCTCCGGCGACGACTGGCGGGTCGCGGTCGACGAGGAGGCGGAGCTGGTCCTGCACGCGCCGGGCGGAGTGGTCGTCGACCAGGCCGGCGTCCGCTGCGGCTGCCTGCTCGCGCCCGCCTGTGTGCACCGCGCGGCAGCGGTCACCGTCTGCCGGCTCGCGGAGGACGAACAGGAGCCCGTGCCCCCGGCGGACGCCACGGCAGCGGCCCCACCGGCAGACGCGGGTGGCGAACAGCCCCCGGCCGCCGCCCCCGGGCCGGAGGCACCGCTCACCCCGGCCGAGTCGGCCGCCGTCCGGCACCTGTACCGGGCCGCCGCCGCCGTCCTCGCCGCCGGCGTCGGCGGGGCGGGGGCGGTGGTCCAGGCGGAGCTGCTCCGCGCGGGGCACCGGGCCCGGCTCGCGGGGCTCCACCGGCCGTCGGCGGCGGCGGTGGCCGTGGTGACCAGGGTCCGCGCGGCACGCTCGGGCGAGCCGGACCACCGGCTCGCCGACCTGGTCGCGGCCGTGCGCGAGCTGCTCGAACTGACCACGGCCATGGTGAACGGCCACGGCGGCACCGCCGACCTGCGCGGCACCGCCCGGCAGACGTACGCGGAGGCGGGCGGCCTGCGGTTGTACGGGCTGTTCTCCGAGCCGGTGCTGACGGCCACCCACGCGGGGGTGCTCACCTGGGCGGTGGACGCCACCGGGCGGCTGAGCACGGTGGCGGAGGTCATGCCGCACGCCGATGCCACGGCCGCGGCACCGCAGGCCGTCGGCGCCGGCGGCCGGGCGGTCCGGCTGGGCGACGCGCTGCTCAGCCATCGCGAGTTCAGCCGCGCCGGGCTGGTCGTCCAGGGGGCGACCAGGTCCGCCGGCGGGCGGCTCGGTGCAGGGGCCTCCGTGAAGGCGGTCCGCGCGGCGGGTGCCGCGTGGACGGCGGAGCCGGCGGCCGGGCTCTGGGCGGAGCCGGCAGCCGCGCAGGTGGAGCGTGCCCTGTCGGCGGCGACGTCGCCGTACGAGGGCCGGCCGGCCGGGAGCGACCTGCTGTTCCTGGACGTCACGCTGCTCGGCGCCGCCCCGCACGGGGCGGCCGGTCCGGCGCGGCTGCTCGCCGACTGCGACGGCCTGGTGGTCGCGCTGCGCGCGGCGCACGACCACCCGGGCCTGGCATTCCGGGGCAATCTGGCGCTGCTCGCGACCGCGCCGGGGCTGCGGCTGCGGGTGATCGGCCGGCTGGAACGGGCCGCCCGCCCCGAACTGCGCCTGCTCGCGGTCGCCCCGGCCCCGGACGGGCCGGGACAGGCGGGGCCGCACGATCAGGCGGGCGTCCCGTCGCTGGCCCTGCCCGCCGACCGGGCGGGCCGGGTCAACCTGGGCCTGGAGCGGCTGCAGACCGCCGACCTCTCCCTCCCCGAACGCCTCGCCGGGCCGTTCCCGCAGCCCCACCCGGAGCCCCTTCCGGGGCCCGTTCCCGAGCGCCTGCACGACCCGGTCGGCCCCGTGGAGCAGGCCGGCCCGGACGTCTCGGTCCGGGCACCCGACGCACCCGACGCACCCGACGTCCCCGTCCACCTGCTCACCCGCCGGGTCGAGCAGGCCGTGACCGGCGGGCGGCCGGCGCTCGCCCTCGGCACGGGGAAGGCCGGGACGCTGGACGCGGACGGGGCACGGCTGCGAGCGGCGGGCCTCGCGACGGGGGCGGCGCTGCTGGGCGGGCTGCGCGCTGCGGCGGGGGACCAGCCGCGGGACGTGTTCGGCCGGGTGGTGGCGGACGATCACGAGGCGTTCACCACGGCGTGGCTGGCGGCGGCCTGCTACAGCGAGGAGCTGGCCTCGGCGCTCTGCGCGGGCGGCTGGGCGCGGCAGGAGGAGGAGGTGGCACCCGTCCTATAAGGAAAAGTACTTGTACAGGCAGGTAAACCGCGCCAAATGGCATACTTGGTGGATGGGAGACGTTCGACCGGTCGTCACACCATCGGCCCGGATCGGACACGGCACCGGCGCCGACACCAGTGACGGGACCGGAAAGAGAAGGGCGAGCCATGGGTATCCACGACGATGCCGCCGAGATCCGCGCCCGCGGGTGGCGTACGCTCGCCGCGCTGCACGGGCTCATCGACACGGCGCTGGAGAAGGCGTTGCAGGCCGAGCACCAGCTCTCGGTGGTCGAGTTCACGGTGCTGGACGCCCTCTCCCGACAGGACGGCTGGCACATGCGGATGCAGCAGCTGGCCCGTGCGGCGGCGCTGAGCAGCAGCGCGACCACCCGCCTGGTGACCAGGCTGGAGGACCGCGGCCTGCTCAGCCGCTTCCTCTGCGCGGACGACCGGCGCGGCATCTACACCGAGCTGACCCCGGAGGGACGCCACCTGCTCCAGGCCGCACGCCCGGTGCACGACGCCACCCTGGAGGCGACGCTGGCGAAGGCCACCGGGATTCCGGAGCTGGCCCCGCTCGTGAACGCCCTGGACGAGCTGGAGCCCACCCCCACCGCCCCGGCCACTGCCTGACCCGCCCGTCTGGCCCCGGCCTCACTGCCTGATCCCGGCCGCCTGACCCCCGTGCCGAACGTTCGGCCCGCCGGGGTCGGCCCGGCGCCGGGCGCCGGGTGTCGGACGCCGCCCGGCGCCCGAGGTCGCCGGCTTCCGCCCGCCGCCGGCTCGCGCCGCGAACGGGAAGGAGTGCCGCCCGGGTGAACCGCCCCCGCCGCACACCCGCGCGGACGCCCGGTAGCCCGGGCCGGTGGTAGGCATGGGCCGCATGGACTGGTTCGCCGCCCCCGAGTACTGGCTGAGCAGGCTCCTCGTGCAACGGCTGCTGGCCGCCGTCTACCTCACCGGATTCCTCGCCGCCGCCGCCCAGTTCAGAGCGCTGATCGGCGCCGACGGGATGCTTCCCGTGCCCCGCTACACCGCCCGGGTGTCGTTCCGCCAGGCCCCCGGCCTCTTCCACCTCCACTACAGCGACCGTTTCTTCGCCGCCGTCGCGTGGACCGGCGCCGCGGTCTCCGCCGGCCTGGTCGCCGGGCTGGGCGACGCCGTCCCGCTCTGGGCTTCGGTACTCCTCTGGGCGCTGCTCTGGGTGCTCTACCTCTCGATCGTCAACGTCGGCCAGACCTGGTACTCCTTCGGCTGGGAATCCCTGCTGCTGGAGGCCGGCTTCCTGGCCGCCTTCCTCGGTAACGACGACGACGCCCCGCCCGTCCTGGTGCTCTGGCTGATGCGCTGGCTCGTCTTCCGGGTCGAGTTCGGCGCCGGACTGATCAAGCTGCGCGGCGACAGCTGCTGGCGCGACCTGACCTGCCTGCGCTACCACCACGAGACCCAGCCCATGCCCGGCCCGCTCAGCTGGTTCTTCCACCACCTGCCCGCGCCGCTGCACCGGGTCGAGGCGGCGGCCAACCACGTCACCCAGCTCCTCGTCCCGGTGGGCCTCTTCCTCCCGCAGCCGGTCGCCACCTATGCCGCCTGCGTGATCGTGGCCACCCAGCTCTGGCTGGTCGCCTCCGGAAACTTCGCCTGGCTCAACTGGCTCACCATCACGCTCGCCCTCGCCGCCGTCGACCCCACCCGGCTCGGCCTGCCCGTCCACCCGCGCACGTACGGCGGCACCCCCGGCTGGTTCGAGGCCGTGGTGATCGCGCTGGCCGTCGTCGTCGCCGTCCTCAGCTACTGGCCGGTACGGAACCTGGTCTCGCGCCGGCAGGTGATGAACCGCTCCTTCAACCGCCTCCACCTCGTCAACACCTACGGCGCCTTCGGCAGTGTCAACCGCATCCGCCAGGAGGTCGTCGTCGAGGGCACCGACGAGCCGACCGTCACCCGGCACACCGTCTGGCGCGAGTACGACTTCAAGGGCAAGCCCGGCGACGTGCGCCGCCTCCCGCGCCAGTACGCCCCCTACCACCTGCGCCTGGACTGGCTGATGTGGTTCGCCGGCATCTCACCCGCCTACGCCCGGCCCTGGTTCCTGCCGTTCGTCGCGCGGCTGCTCACCAACGACCCGGCCACCCTGCGGCTGCTGCGCCACAACCCCTTCCCCGACGCCCCGCCGACCCACGTCCGGGCGACCCTCCACCATTACCGGTTCACCGATTGGCGCGAACTGCGCGAAACCGGAGCCTGGTGGCACCGGACGCCACTCCACGAGTACCTCGCGCCGGTCACCATCGACACCCTCGCCCGATCCGGCTACCGGCCGCCGCTCGGTCGGCGCACCCGGAGCGTGCCGGTGGACGGGCTGCGCCGCCGGCCCGGTCACCCGCCCGGCCCCGCCCCGCACCACCCGATCGGCCCTCCCGGGTAGCGGCCAGGCGGGCGGTGTGGCACGCGACACCGGTCCGTCGGGCGGTGGGTGCGTGCAAGGCTCGAACGGGCACCCGTATTCTTGGCCTCCACAACCGGTAGGCCGACCGCGCGCCCCCAGCCCCACCCGCCGGGGCCTCCGTGCGCACCCGGTCCGCCGTCCCCCTCGCCGCCCGCCCCGCCGCAGTCGCCCAGAACCGGACCTCACATGACAGTGCTTCACTCGCGCAACGCCGACGCGGCCGACGCCGCCGATGCCAAGGCCGCCGACGCCGCCACCGTGGCCGACGCCGATGCCAACGACGCCAAGGACGCCACGGACCTGGAGCAGACCCGCAGCCAGGCGGCGGACACCGACCTCCGCGAGGAACTCGGCCGCTACGCCGAACTCGGCGCCTTCACGCTCACCGCCGAGACCCACGCCTGGTACGAGGCCGTCGACACCGTCGCCACTCCCGAGGACGCCCGCGCCGCCTCCACCGCCCTCGCCGAGCTGCGCGGCCGCGACCTCCAGCAGACCTGGGAGGCCGTCACCGCCCTCGCCGCCGACGCCAAGCTCGGCGAGCCAGGTACCGTCGCCGTCGCCGCCCTGTTCGCCGAGACGCTCCAGCGCGTCCACCAGACATCGTCCACCCTGACCGGCGCCGCCTACGAGGCCGACCTCGACGCGCTCGTCGCCGCCACCGCGGACCGCGCCTGGCGCCGTGAGCGCGGCGTCAAGCTCTCCTTCTTCAAGGGGCGTGCACTGCGCAAGCAGGCCGCTGCGCTGGCCGCCGACGGCCGCAAGGTGCGCCCCGAGGAACTGCACGAGGCGCTCGCCTCCGCCGAGATCGAGCGCCGCGCCTGGGCCGTCCTCGCCCCGTCCGGCGCCCTGCCCGTCCCGCCGGCCGACGGCGCCCTGGCCGAGCGCACCGCCGCCGCCTTCGAGGCGATCGGCACCGGCCTGCGCGACCTCGCCCGCCTGCTGCCCGAGCGCGACCTCGACGCGCTGCCGTTCGGCGAGCTCATCGACCTGGTCGAGCGCCTGGCCGCCGACGAGGGCACCCTCTACCGCATTCCCACCATCCGCTCCCTGCGCACCTCCCTGGAGGAGGCCGGCCTCGGCGACCTGCTCGCCGAGCTCACCGCCGCCCGCGCCGACCGCCGCACCGCCGAGGCCGCCTTCAACGCCCGTCAGGCCCTGGCGGGCGGGCAGCGGGACGGGCTGACGGAGCGGGAGGACGCCGCCGAGGCGGAGACCGAGGTCGAGGTCGCCGGGCCGGAGGTTGACGCGGTGGCCGAGGCCGACGCCGAGGTGACCGAGGACGAGCAGCCCACGGCTGAGGAGCCCGTCGAGATCCAGCCCGTCGTCACCCTGCCGGCGCCGTCCCCCGCGGCGGACGACCTGGTCGACATCACCCCGGTGAAGGCCGCGGTGGAGGTCGAGCAGGCGGAGGAGGCCGAGGTCGAGGCCGAACCCCTGGCCGAGGTCGAGCCGGTCGTGGCCGAGGAGGTCGAGCCTGAGGTTGTGGAGCCGGCTGCTGCGGTCGAGGCCGAACCCGCCGTGGAGGCCGAGCCCAAGGCCGAGGTTGAGGCTGTGGCCGAGGTCGAGTCGGCTGTGACCGAGGTGCCGGAGCCGGAGGTTGTGGAGCCGGTTGCCGAGGTGGAGGCCGCGGCCGAGGTCACCGAGCCGGAAGCGGTCGTTGAGGCCGAGGCCGAGCTCGCGGTGGAGGTCGAGCCCGTCGCCGAGGAGACCGAAGCTGAGGCCGTCGCCGAGGTGTCGGAGCCGGTTGCCGAGGTCGAGGCTGTGGCTGAGGTCGAGTCGGTCGTGGCCGAGGTGCCGGAGCCGGAGGTTGTGGAGCCGGTCGCCGAGCCCGTGGCCGAGGTCGAGCCCGTCGTTGAGGCCGAGCCGGTCGCCGAGGTCGAGCCCGTCGCCGCCGAGGGGGTGTCCGAGGAGACCGAAGCTGAGGCCGTCGCCGAGGTGTCGGAGCCGGTTGCCGAGGTCGAGCTCGTGGCTGAGGTCGAGTCGGTCGTGGCCGAGGTCGAGCCCGTCGTTGAGGCCGAGCCGGTCGCCGAGGTCGAGCCCGTCGTCGCCGAGGGGGTGTCCGAGGAGACCGAAGCTGAGGCCGTCGCCGAGGTGTCGGAGCCGGTTGCCGAGGTCGAGCTCGTGGCCGAGGTCGAGCCGGTCGTGGCCGAGGTGCCGGAGCCGGAGGTTGTGGAGCCGGTCGCCGAGCCCGTGGCCGAGGTCGAGCCCGTGGCCGAGGCCGAGCCGGTCGCCGAGGTCGAGCCCGTCGCCGCCGAGGTGGTGTCCGAGGAGATTGAAGCTGAGGCCGTCGCCGAGGTGTCGGAGCCGGTTGCCGAGGTCGAGCCCGTGGCTGAGGCCGAGGCCGAGGCTGAGGCTGAGGCCGAGCCCGTGACCGAGGTCGAGGTCGAGCCGGTCGTGGCCGAGGAGCCCGAGCCGGAGGTCGTGGAGCCGGTCGCCGAGCCGGAGGTCCCCGCCGCCCGGGCCGAGAAGCCCGACTTCACGCCGGGCCGTCCCGTCACCGCCTACTCCGCCGACGAACTGCTCGCCGTGGTGCGGTGGGTGGACGGCGACGGTGTGGATCGCAGCGAGGAGGAGCTGCTGCGGGCCGCGATGAAGGAGCTGGGCTTCGCCCGGCTCGGCCCGCGCATCAAGGAGGCGCTGGGCGCCGCCGTCACGGCCGCGCGTGCCTGACGCTGACCGGCTCTGACCTGCCTCTGACTGCCTCTGACCGGCTCTGAACGGAGCAGCGGCAGGATCGTCGGTATCGCCCGCCGGATCGGTCAGGCGGCACGGCCGCGGGGCTGAAGGGTGAACGGAAGGCGGCACCACCGAGTTCGTACGGTGGTGCCGCCTTCCTGCATGTCCGGGGATCCGTGCAGGCCGAGCGTCGCGGGGTCGGCGCGGCGCCTCCGTGCTCCTCGGAGCTAGAAGTCCGGGCGGACTCGGAGCGCTGCCAGGGCGGAGGGCGCTCGGTCGGGTTGCAACGACCAGCCGGGCATTCCGCCCCAGGCAATGGAGAGGCGAAGGTACTCGACCAGGGTGATGCCCGGACGGCCATCGACTCCCCGGACGACGGGGTCGGCCGTCGCCTCCGCGAGGAGGATGTCGTGGGTCGAACCGCTGATGTTGGCCTTGTGCAGCTCGTCCGGGGCGAACTCGAAGAGGAATCCTGCTCCCTCCGATTCGGGACGGTCCCGCAGCGGCTCCCGATGCCCGTCCCAGCAGTGGCGCAGGTGCTCGACGTCCGGCAGTACCAGCGGATCCGGGTACAGGCCCGCGACGTCGTACTGGTCCCCCTCCGTCCAGGTCAGGTCCACCGCGGGACAGTCCCCGGCGAACACCACCCTGCCGACGTGGCGAAGACAGGCGTCGAGGGCGAAGGGCAGAGCACCGGCCTCCTCGGCCAGCGCATCCAGTTCGACGTGGTCGGCCGGCGTCGGCGGCTTGAGCGCATCCAGTCCCGCGATCGGGACCAGGCCGAGTTCCGCCGGCGCATCGCCGAGGCGACCGACATGACGGTGAACCCTGCGCATCGTCTCCGCTGCAACGGCCGCGCAGTCTTCGGACAGGGCATTGGGAACCGGCCCGAGGCGACGCATGTCCGCCCACACGGCCTCGTGGTCACCAGCGGCATATCGCTGTGCGAAGGAGGCATCCGGGGAGCCTGCCGGACGCGTGACCTGCGGTGCAACCTGACCTGTGCTGCAACGTGACCTGCGCTGCGAGCAGTCCCGTCGGCTCGCTGGTGCCGGGCCTCTTCCTGGCGCCGGCGTCAAGCGCTGTCGGCCCCGGGGCGACCCCGGGGCGGCGACGGGGCCCTTCAACAGACCGGGGAGCGTTCCCGCTCAGCCCGCCTTGTTCCAGGGCGCGCTGGACATCAGCGCCTTGACGCTGGCGACGTAGCCGGGGTTGGGGATGGCCAGGCTCCCGGTGGTGGTGCCGGTGGCCGGGTCGGTGACCGTGTTGTAGTGCACGTTGCCCGCGCCCGCGTTGTAGGCGGAGACGACCAGGTCGAGCAGCGGCGTCTTGCCGGTGGCCGGGTCGGGGGAGAGGTCGTACTTCCCGCCGAAGGAGGAGTCGCCGTAGTAGGCGACCAGCCAGTCGAGCAGCTGGGTGCCGAGCTGGACGTTGCCGGGAAGCGTCTTCGGGTCGGAGGTCGTCCCGAACTTGCTGTTCATCCAGCTCACCGTGGCGGGCATGATCTGCATGGTGCCGATGCCGCCGTCACAGGCGAGGATGCCGGACTGCCAGCCGCTCTCCTGCCAGGCGATCGCCTTGACCAGGTTGACCGGCAGGGGCGGGAGCTTGTCGGTGCCGCCGCTGCTGAGGTTGAGCGTGCGGGCCTGGCCGGCGGCGGTGGTCAGCGCGGTGGCGACGGCCTCCTTGGGCTCGTCGGGCTGCGGCTTGCTCGGCGTGCAGCCGCTCTGCAGCGGCGGGACGTGCGGGGTGGCGGGCGCGGGCGGCGGCGGGGGCGCGACCGGCCCGGGCTTGGGGGTCGGCGCGGGCGCCGCGACCGCCACCGGAGCGGGGGCCGGTGCGGCCTTCGGGGCGGGGTCGGCGGGCTTGGCGGTGGTGGGCTTGGCGCTGCTCGCCGAGGCGGTCGGGCTCGGCTTGGCGGTCTTGCCGGCCGTCGCGCTCGGCGAGGCGCTCGCACTCGGGGTGGCGGTGGCACTCGTCGTCGCGCTGGGCGACGCGGTGGCCGTCGGCGCGGTGGTCGGCGGGGCGTCCGTGACGGTGGCCGCCGCAGGTGCCGGCGTTCCCCCGGCGGTGTCGTCCGCCTTCTTGCTGCCGCAGCCCGTCAGCAGTGCGGTGGACACGGCCGCCGCCGACACCAGGACCAGCGCCTGCCGTGAAGCACGCACCTTCATGTTGTTCCGCCCCCCTGTGTCACCGGCCGTCCCGGCGAGAGGGCGACATCCTACGATGGTCGGATCACCGCACCGACCAGTGGGCCTGCCACGGGTCCGGCGCGCATCTCACCGCCGTTCGTGCCCGTGCACCGACGCCCGTGTCAGCTGCGCCGCCAGGAGCCCCGGCGCCTCCACCAAGGACGGTCCGTACCAGGTCAGATGCCGCCCGCTGACCAGCGCGGCCGGGACACCGGGGAACGCCTCGGGGCCGTCGTTCGCCGTGAAGCGGTACGGCTCGTCCGGAAGGACCACCAGGTCGGCTTCCGCGGCGAGCAGTTCGGGCAGCGGGACGGCGGGGTACCGCTCGGGGTGGCCGGCGTGGATCAGGTCGACGCCGAGGCGCCCGAGCAGGTCGCCGGCGAACGTGTCGCGGCCGAGCACCATCCAGGGGCGGCGCCAGATCGGCACGACGGCGCGGAGGCGGTCGGCGCCGGGCAGTGGCCGGACGCCGGCCCAGGAGGCTTCGGCGGCGTCGAGCCACGCCGGGCGGGGCAGGCCGCAGCCGGCCGTCAGGAGGCGGTGCAGCGAGGAGAACGCCTGGTCCAGCGTGCGGATGTCGGTGACCCAGACGGCCAGGCCGGCGGCCCGCAGCGCGTGGAGGTCGGGCCGGCGGTTCTCCTCGTCGTTGGCGATGACGAGGTCCGGGGCGAGTGCCGCGATCCGGTGGACGTCCGGGTTCTTGGTGCCGCCGATCCGCTCCACCGCCAGGTCGGCGGGGTGTGAGCACCAGTCGGTGGCGCCCGCCAGCAGCCCCGGGGCGGTGACGGCGACGGCCTCGGTCAGCGAGGGGACCAGCGACACCACCCGCCTCACCGGCCCCGGTCCGAGCGGCACGGGCAGCCCGAGGTCGTCCACGGGGGGACCGGAGGGATCGCGGGGCGGGAGAACGGTCTGCGGCACCCGCCCACCGTAAGGCCTGCCCACCCCCGCTCCGCCCGCCCGTTCCGCCCGCCCGTTCCGCCCGCCCGTTCCGCCCACTCCGCTCGGCACCGGCCGCCGAATCCCGTCTCCCGGCCCCCGCCTCCCGTTTCCCGCCTCCTGGCCCCCGGAGTGCCCGCGGCCGACGGTGGACTACCGTCAGCCCATGGACGACACCGAGCCGATGACCTTCCCGCCGCAGCCGGTCCGGGGCGTACGCGCGGTGTACGCCCGTCAGGCCGGCTGCCCCTGCGACCTCGCCGACGTCACGGTGGACTTCGAGCCCTGGGAGGAAGGCTTCGTCCTGGAGGCCGCGCGCGACGCCACCGTGATCGGCAGCCCCACGCCGGGCGAACTGGCCGGGTACCACGCGGCCCTGGCCGCAGGCATGCAGGAGGAACTGGCCGGGCGGACGGCCGCGGGCCGGGTGGCGGTGGCCGTCGTCGTGCACCGCACCGTCGTGCACGACGTCGACTCGCACGACCGGTCGTTCCACGCCGCCGGACGCATCGCGGTACGCACGGCCCTCGCCCGGCTGGACGGCCCGCCGCCCCAACCCCGGCCCCGCCTCGCCTGACCCCGGCGCCGCCTCGCCTGACCCGGGTGCGTCGGCCCGGCCCCGGCCCCGGCGCCGCCTCGCCTGACCGGCCCTGCCCGCGGCTCCGAACGATCCTCAAGTCCCGGGAACCGGGCGGGGGTGGCGGCCGACTACCTGGTCCGGGTTCGTAGGACGGGCCCGAGCACGACCATTGACCAGGAGAGTTCTCATGCGCCCTCGCGTGTTCTGCGGTATCGCGGCCGCTGTTGCCCTGTTCGCCACGGCGTGTGGGAGCGGCGGTGGAGGGAGCACGGACGGAAGCGGCGGCGGTGGCGGGCAGACCGCCGCCGCCGGCGGGTTCCCGGTGAAGGTGGCCGACTGCGCGGGCAAGGAGACCACGGTCAAGCAGGCGCCGAAGAAGATCGTCACCAGCAACGCCGCCGGCCTGGAGATGCTGCTCCAGCTCGGTGCCGGCGACCGCGTGATCGGCACGGGATTCCCGCCGGGCAAGGGCAGCCTGCCGGCGCCGATCGCCGAACAGGGCGCCAAGGTGCCGGTGCTGGGCGAGATGGGGATCGCCAAGGAGAAGCTGCTCGGCTCCGGCGCCGACCTCTACGTGGACGCCTTCGGGGCGATGCCGATGATGGGCGGCGCCGGCGCCGGGCCGAGCGAGGAGGAGTTCACGGCGGCGGGCATCCAGCACGTCTTCCTCCTCTCCACCGCCTGCTCCGGCACGCCCAAGGCCGCCAAGGGGCCGCGCACCGACCTCGCCGAGGTCGAGAACGACCTGCGCCGGCTCGGCGCGGTCACCGGCACGGGCGCCAGGGCCGAGGAGCTGGTCACCGGGATGGAGCGGACGGTGGGCGAGGTGCGCACCGCGACCGCCGCCGTTCCCGCCGACCAGCGGCCCGGCTACTTCTTCTTCGACTTCGACGCCGGCACCAAGCAGCCGGTCGCCGTCTGCGGCCGGCAGGTCGCCAACGCGGTGATCACCCTGGCCGGCGCGCGCAACGTGTTCGCGGACTGCGACGCCGACTTCAGGCCGGTCTCCTGGGAGGACGTCGTCGCGAAGAACCCGGACTGGATCCAGCTCGCCGTCCGCACCCGCGGCACCGAGGAGGAGACCCGCAAGGCCTTTGACGAGGCCGAGGCGTTCCTGAAGGGCTTCCCCGCGACCCAGGGCCTGAAGGCCGTCAAGGACGGCAGGTTCCTGCGGATCGGATCCGAGGTCACCACCATCGGCGGGGTCCGCAACGCCGACACCGTCCGGCAGATCGCCGCCACCGTGCACCCGGACCTCGTCAAGAACGGCCGGTAGGCCGTGACACCGGCAGGCACTGCCGCCACCAACACCGCCACCACCGCCGACACCGCCAGCGGGCGGCCCCGGACGCGCACCCTGCGCGCCGGGCCGCTCGCGGCCGTGCTCACCCTCGCCCTGGTCGCCGCGCTGACCGCCGCCGTCTCCCTGGGGTCGGTGGACATCCCCCCGGGCGAGGTCTGGTCGGTGATCGGCCGCCGGCTCACCGGCAGCGCACCCGAGCCCGGCACCCGGGACCTCATCGTCTGGCAGCTGCGCGTCCCGCGCGCCCTGCTGGCGGCGACGGTCGGGGCCGGGCTCGGCCTCGTCGGCACCGCCGTCCAGGCACTCGTCCGCAACCCGCTCGCCGACCCCTACCTGCTCGGGATCTCCTCCGGCGCCTCGCTGGGCGCCGTGGCCGTGATCGTCCTCGGCAGCGGGCTCGGCCTCGAAATGGCCTTCGGCGGTACCGCCGGGCTGACCATCTCGCTGGCCGCCTTCCTCGGCGCACTCGCCGCCTTCTCCCTGGTCTGGCTGCTGGCCCGGCGCGGCGGCGGCTTCTCCCCGCTGCGCCTGGTCCTGGCCGGGATCGGCATCGGCCAGTTCCTCACCGGCTTCACCAGCTACCTCGTCCTGCAGACCAGCGACGAACAACAGACCAGGGGCGTGCTGTTCTGGCTGATGGGCAGCCTCAGCGGTGCGGTCTGGGGCCAACTGGCCGTCCCCGTCGCCGCCGTGGCCCTCGGGCTGGGCCTGCTCCAGGCTCGCGCCCGGGGGCTCAACGCGCTCCTGATGGGCGACGAGACGGCGGCCGGACTCGGCGTCGACGTCACCCGGCTGCGCCGCGAGATCTTCGTCGTCACCAGCGTGCTGACCGGCGTCCTGGTCGCCGTCTCCGGCGCGATCGGATTCGTCGGCCTGATGGTGCCGCACGTCTGCCGGCTGCTGGCCGGCGGCGACCACCGCCGGCTGCTGCCGCTCTCCGCCCTGACCGGGGCGGTGCTGCTGGTGGTGGTCGACACCATCGCCCGCACCGCGCTGGACACCCAGGAACTGCCGATCGGCGTGGTCACCGCCCTGCTCGGCGCGCCCACCCTGCTCTACCTGCTGGACCGACGACTGGAGCGGAATTGAGGATCGCGGTCGAGGACCTGAGCGTCACCCTGTCCGGGCGGACGGTGGTGGCCGGCGTCCACCTGGTCGCCAAGGAGGGCGAGATCGCCGGGCTGGTCGGGCCGAACGGCAGCGGCAAGTCCAGCCTGCTGCGCACCGTCTACCGGCACCTGCGGCCGAGCGCCGGGCGCGTCCTGCTGGCCGGCCGCGAGCTGGCCGGGATGAGCCCCGCGCAGTCCGCCCGGCACATCGCCGCCCTGCCCCAGGAGCGCGGCGGGGACTTCGAGTTGACCGTCCGCGAGGTGGTGGCGATGGGCCGCACCCCGTACAAGCGGGCGTTCGCTGCGGACGACGCCGAGGACCACCGGATCGTCGCCGGGGCGCTGGAGCGCGTGGGCATGACGGACGAGGGCGACCGCCGGTTCGCCCAGCTCTCCGGCGGTGAGCGCCAACGCGTCCTGCTGGCGAGGGCGTTGGCCCAGCAACCGGACGTCCTGGTGCTGGACGAGCCGACGAACCACCTGGACGTCCGGCACCAGGTCGAGCTCCTCGCGCTGCTGCGGGAGCAGCGCCGCACCACGCTGGTCGCACTGCACGACCTCAATGCGGCGGCCTCGGTCTGCGACCGGCTGCACGTGCTGCACCGCGGCACCCTGGTCGCGTCCGGGGCGCCGCGGGACGTGCTGACCGCCGACCTGCTCGCCGAGGTGTTCGGCGTGCGGGCGGCGGTGGTCGAACACCCTCTCACCGGTGACCCGTTGATCGCCTTCGACCACCGCACACCCGCGTCCGCCCGCTCGCTTCCGGACGGGCTGATGGAGCCTCAGGAGGTCTCGTAGTGGCTGGGGCGGCCGCCCAGTTCGACCAGGCGGCCGACCTGGGCGGCCTGCTCGCTGCGCATCAACTCCCAGCGGCCGTCCGGCCGGTGGAGTACCGAGGAGTGCCACGGCGTCATCCAGGCGTCGGCGGCCTCCAGCAGCCGGATGCCGAACTTCAGGACGCCCGCCTTCTGCGGGTGGATCGAGAGCCGGAAGGACCGCGGGTGCTGCTCGGCGATCAGGTCCCCCCAGGCCCGGCTGCGCTGGATGACGCCGTAGGCGCGCCGGCGGCACTCGCGCTGGAGCGCGGACCGGCTGCCCTCGAAGCCGATGGTGTCCTCGGTGAGGAAACGGGTGATGCCGCGGTAGAGCTTCAGGGTCTCCTCGTCGGTCATCACCTGCTCGCGAAGCTCCTCCCGGGTGGGCGCGTACCGGGCGTGCACCCGGGCGCGCTTCTCGTCGAAGGGCAGGTCGCCGAGGACGGCGCGCAGGTCGTAGGTGGCGAGGTGGGTCAGGCCCTCGCGCTCGATCATGGCGGTCAGCTCGTCGGAGTACTGGTCGATGTGGTCGTCGGGGACGTGGATCAGGTCGCCGAAGATGTGCCCGTCGGAGCAGATCAGGATCTGTGCGCCGGGTTCGTAGAGCTTGCCGATCTCCTCGCAGAGACCGTTGAGGAAGGTGAGCGAGAGCCGCTCGCCCTCGTCGGGCAGGTGGCTCAGCACCTTGGCGGGGTTGGGCGACTTGCAGGGGAAGCCCGGCAGGGTGAACAGGACCGGGTCGCCGGTGGCGAGGAAGTCCGCCAGCTGCTCCAGCTGGAGCGGGAAGTCGGCGGGCGTCGCGTGCACCTCGGGGTCGGAGGCGCGGCGGTGCGGCAGCAGCAGGCCGAGGATCCCTGCGGAGATCCGGGCGACCTCCCGCGGGTCCGTGACGGCGCCGGCCGGAGCAGGGGCGGCCGGCGCGGCGGCGGAGGGTGTAGCGGCGGCGGAGGGTGTAGCGCCGGAGGGGCCGGCGGCGGACGGAGTGGCGGACCGGTCGGCCGCGCCCTGGTCGGCCGCGGCCGGTGAGTCGGCGGTCTGGGAGTCGGTGGAAACGGTGCCGGCGGGCGGCATGGTGATCCTCCACGGAACGGTGGACGGGCTTCGGGGCAGGCGTAGCCACGCCCCGGCACTGGTCGCCGGGACGCTGAGGGGGTGCCGGGGAGTGGTCGGGCGGGTCAGGCCCGCTTGTCATAGGCGACCGGCAGGCGGTTCACCCCCCGGGCGAGGACGGCGGGCACCCAGGCGAGCGATTCGAGGTCCTCGCCGTGCTCGGCGGACGGGCGCAGCCCGGGCAGCCTGGTGAGCAGGGTGCCGAGGGCGACCTGGAGTTCGACCCGGGCCAGGGCGGCGCCGGGGCAGTAGTGGATGCCGTGCCCGAAGGCCAGGTGGGCGTTGGGGGTGCGGTCGAAGTCGAGGACGTCGGCGTCCGGGAACTGCTCGTCGTCGCGGTTGGCCGCGCAGAGCGAGACGATCACGGAGTCCCCGGCCGGGACGGTCGTGCCGTGCAGGTCGCCGTCCTCGGCGAGGAAGCGCCAAGTGGTGAGCTCGAACGCGGAGTCGTGGCGCAGCAGTTCCTCCACCGCTCGGGTGAGCAGGCCCGGGTCGGCGGCGATGCCCTCGCGCAGCCGGGCGAGTTGGCCGGGGCGGCGCAGCAGGGTGATCAGCATGGTGGTGATCTGGTTGGTCACCGGCTCCTGGCCGGCCACCAGCAGCTGGAACACCATCGAGTCGAGCTCCTCGGGGCTCAACTCGCCCGCGTCACGGGCGGCGACGAGCCGGCCGAGCAGGTCGACGTCGGACCCGGCCGGGTCGTAGTGCGCGCGCTTGTGGGCGACCACGTCGGCGATGTACGCCTGGAGGCCGCGCAGCCGGCCCTCGTAGGCCGGCCGGCCCGGGTCCAGTGGGCCGACCGGCTGGACGACCTTGCCCCAGTCGCGGTCGAAGCGGACGGCCAGCTCCTGCGGCAGGCCTATCGCCTCGGCGAGCACCCGGAAGGGGAAGTGGGCCGCGAAGCCCGCCACCAGGTCGGCGCCGCCGGTTTCCGGCAGGTCGTCGACCAGGGCGTCGGCCAGCTCCTGGAGGCGCGGGCGCAGGCTCTCCGCCCGGCGCGGGGCGAACGCGTCCAGTACCAGCCGGCGCATCCGGGTGTGCTCCGGCGGGTCCTGGTGCAGCAGGTGGACCTGGAGCTGCGAGTGCTGCGGCTCCGGCATGATCGAGGCGAGCCTGCGCCAACCCGCGTTGCCCAGGCGGTGGTTCTTGCCGAGCCGGGGGTCGTTGAGGGTCTCGTGCGCGGCCTTGTAGCCGGTGACCAGCCAGGCGGCGATCCCGCTCGGGAACCGCACCCGGTGGATCGGGCCGGCCTCGCGCATCCGCCGGTAGAGCGGATAGGGGTCGCGCTTGTACTCCGGTCCGTACAGCGGTACCGGGTCGGGGAGTTCGTCGTATCCGAACGGGCAGCGCGGCGCGTCGTCGGCCGGCCCTCCCGCGGTCGGATCGTGGACGGTGTCGGTCATGCGAAGGTTCCTCCGGTCGGTGGTCCGTGGTGCGCGCGGGCGGGGCGTCAGGTGCCCGCGCGGTCGGTGCGGTGGTGCAGGGAGAGGAGGGCCACGGCCAGAACGGCGGCCAGCGTGGCGAGGACGAGCCCGGCCCGGACGCCCGTCGTGGCGCCGTGGCCGGACAGGGAGGCCGCGGTGGCGAGGGCGGGTCCGAGGGCGAAGCCGAGACTGCGGGCCAATTGGACGGCCGACCCGGCGGTGGCCAGCTGCTGCGGCCTGGCGGCGGTCATCACCAGGGCCTGGACCGGGCCGCCGTTGAGGCCCATGCCGGTCCCGGCGAGCGCGAGCCGCCAGGAGATGTCGAGCGGCGACCAGCCGGTGTCGATCGGGACGAGCAGCAGCATGCCGAGGGCGGTGACGGTCGCACCCGTCAGCGCGGTCGGCCGGGCGCCCCAGCGGTCGGCCAGCCGCCCGCCGAAACGGCCGGCCAGCACCATGCCGAGCGGGAACGCCAGCATGGTCAGGGCGGTGGTGGTGGCGCTGATCCCGTCGTCCCGGCGCAGGTGCTGGGCGAGCAGGTAGTGGGTGGCGGCGAACCCGGCGGCCAGCGACAGCACCGAGCCGTTGACGGCGGCGGTGCCGGACTCGCGCAACACGGTGGCGACCGGCCGGCCGCCGGGGCGGCGCAGCCAGAGGAGGACCAGCGGCGCTGCGGGCAGGGCGAGCAGCAGCCAGGCCGGCGCGTCGGGCGCGAGGGTGAGCCCGAGCAGGACGGCGGCCACGGCGGAGCCGATCAGGGCGGCGTCGCCGAGCGAACCCCGGTCGGGAAGCCGCAGCCTGCCGCCGTGCGGAGCGTTGCGGTGGGCGATCACCAGCGCGGCCAGGCAGATCGGCAGCTTGACCAGGAAGACGGCCCGCCAGCCGACGTGGTCGAGCAGCAGGCCGCCGACCACCGGCCCGGCGACGGCGCCGAGCGGGCCGAGCGTGGCGGGCACGCTCATCGCCCGTCCGCGCAGCTCCGGCCGGACGGCGGTGGCCGCGAGCACGGGCATCAGTACGAACATCACCGCGCCGAACGCGCCCTGCGCCAGCCGGGCGGCCACCAGCCAACTCGCCCACGGGGCAACGGCGGCGAGCACGCTGCAGAGCGCGAAGCCGGTGACCGCCAACAGGAGGGCGGAGCGGGCGCCGACCTGGTCGAGCCAGCGCCCGGCGGGCAGCAGCAGGGCGACCAGGGGGAGCTGGTAGCCCAGTACGGCCCACTGCGCGGTGGTCGGGGAGACGTGCAGGCCGTCCGCGATGTCGGTGAGGGCCAGGTTGACCACGTTCATGTCGAGCATCGCCACGAACGAGAGCAGCCCGGCGGCCACCACCAGGCTCCACCGGTCCTCGGGTGCCGCCTGTTCCCTGGTCAGCCCACCCGTGGCCAGCGGCTGTTGCGCTGACATGGTGCTCCTCCGATTCCCCGCGCTGTTCCGGACACCGCCTCGGCGGCGGCGTCCGGTACAGCAGTCGGAGGCGGCGGGGCTCCAGTTCCGAACACTTGAAGGAATCTTCCCGCTTGGCCGGATTTCCGTGGTTCCGGCTGATCCCGGGCGATCCCGGGCGATCCCGGGGTGGTGACGGCCGGGCCGTGGTGGTGCCACCACCCCGGCCCGGCCGTCACGGGTGGCGCCGTCAGCTGCCGGTCGTCAGCTGCCGGAGGGCGGCGGTCAGCAGGCGGCCGCCAGCTCGGCGGCCGGGCCGGGCGGGGGAGCCTCGCCGCGCTCGGCCGCCCGGAGCCGGGCTATCAGCTCCTCGCGGGCCCGCGCCACCCGGGAACGGACGGTGCCGACCGGACAGCCGGCCACCTCGGCGGCCTCGGCGTAGCTGAGCCCGACGACCTGGGTGAGCACGAACGCCTCCCGGCGCTGCGCGGGCACCCGGTCGAGCAGGTCCCCGAGCGCGACCCCGTCCTCGAACCCGGAGGCGGGCGCGGTGCCCTGCCGCTCGGCGGCCTCCTGCCAGTCCGGCAGGGCGGCGCAGCGCGGCCGGGCGGCGGCCGTCCGGTAGCGGTCGATGACGGTCCGCCGGGCGATCGACAGCAGCCAGGTCCGGGCCGAGGAGCGGCCGGCGAACCCGGGCAGGCTGCGCAGGGCGCGCAGGAACGTCTCCTGCGCGAGGTCGTCGGCGGACTGCACGTCGGTGAGGTGGGCGACGAACCGCCACACGTCCCGCTGGGTGGCCCGGACGAAGGCCTCGACATCGGCCGCCCGGCCTTCCCGGGCGGACAGGGCCAGTGCCGTCAGCTGTTCGTCATCCACGGCGGCCTCCCCGGTCGGCGCCTGCGGTCGCGCCCACCCGGCCGGTCCGCTGCGCCGGGCGATGCGGGACGATGGTCGGATGAGATGCGTCCAGTTCCGCACCGCTCTTTCCGCCCGCATCGACGGTGAGCCGGCCGGTCTGCCGGACCGGCGGCTGGACAAGCACGTGGCCCGGTGCGGGGCCTGCCGGGAGTGGCTGGACCGGGCGGAACGGCTGCGCGGTGCGGTGGCGGGGGCCGGGGCCGGAGGCCCGTCGGCGGACTGGTCGGCGAAGCTCCTCGCGAGCCTCGGCGGGCAGGGCGACGGTGAACAGGGCGTCGATGGACAGGGGCTCGGCGGGCAAGGCCTCGGCGGGGACGGTCCGGGCGGGGACGGCCGCGGGGCGGACGGGTCCGCGGCGGCCGGCCGTCCCGGACAGGGGAACGGCGGGCCGGTGCGGTAGGACGGTGGCGCCGGAGCAGGCCGGTGCGCCGTCGTGGTCAGGCATGGAAGGTCCTGAGGGGAGGGCTGGGAGCGGTGCCGCTGCGGGCGGCACGCTCGGCGTCGGTGGGGCCGGCCCGTACGCGGTGGCGCCCCGGTGGGGGCGTCGGCGTACGCGGACCCGGGCCCTGGCGGCGTGGCCGATCGGCCACGGCACGGCGCAGGGCGACCTGCCCACCGCACGGCGGACGCCGGTGTCGGCGCCGGGTGTCGGACGGCGGGCGCGTCAGCAGACGGGGGCGGCGTACGGCGGGCCGCGGCGGACCAGGGCGTGCGAGAGCAGCACCAGCCGTGGCGGGCGCACCCGGTGGGCTGCGGGTCTGGGCGGGACCGGCGGCCGGTAGCCGTGCGGCCGGGACCAGAGGGCGAGCAGGGGAGCGAGGAGCGCTCCCGCCAGCACGGCGCCCAGCGCGCCGAGCAGCTCGAACAGCCGGGCCAGCGCCGCCTCGCCGCGCCAGAGCAGCAGGGCGCAGGCGAGCGCGGCGAGCAGGTGGGCGGCGATCATCCCGGCGGACATGCCGTGCGCCGCCATGTCGTGACCGGACATCCCCGCCCCGCCCGGCATCCCGGGCATGCCGGCCATGCCGGCCATCCCCTGGTCGGCGGCCCCGGCGGACGCGCTGCCGCCGTGCGCGGCCAGGTGGTGTGCCCCGGCCGGCGGCCGGAGCTCCCCGGTCGGCGGGACGTCGGGATCGATGCCGGCCATCCGGGCCAGGTCGGCCGGCGAGAGCCCGGCGGGCGCCCGGTCCGGGTTGCAGAGCAGGAGTGCCGCCCAGTCCGTCGGAGCGAGCCGCGCGAGTCCGTTGCCGGAGGCGAGCGCCCCGGCCTGTTCGAACGTCAGGTGCAGCGCGGTCTGCGCCGCCACCATCCAGGCGCTGATCAGCCCCGGTCCGCGCCGCCGTCCGGCGAGCAGCCAGGTGAAGCCGAGGGTGACCGCGAACGCGCCCGCGAGTACCGGCGCGGAGACCCCGGAGCCGGCCATGGCGACGTGCGCCGTGGCGGCCAGCGCCACGCAGAGCGCGGCGAAGACCACGGCGCGCAGCGAGCGGATCCGGTCGGTCATCACGATGACACTCATCGTCGCACCCGCCTCGCCCGGTCCGTACCGCCCCCTCGGGTATTGGCCGGTTCCGCCCCGTGAGAGCATGCCCGGCCCCGAACGCGCCGGATGCCCCGGACGCCCCTGACGTCCCGTCCGTCCCGCTCGCCCGCCCCTGCCGGGCCAGCCGCCGCTCGGGCGCGCCCTCCGGCGCCGGGTGGCCGGCCCGGTACCCCGGCCCGGTACCGCTCCGGGTCCGCCCCCGGGGGTGCTCTTCACGGTCCCCGGCGGTAGAGGCGGTTCGTACGGTTGCCGGGGCCCGGGTTGTCCGTTCCGGCACGGGACCGGCGTCCGGGCCCGCCCGTACCGTTCGGGCACCGTGCGGCGCAGCGCCGCCGGTCGGGCGGCCGGCCCGGAGCCGGCGGGGAACGGAGAGGCGGGCCGGCCGGTGCACTGGCTCATTCACGACTACCGCGAGGACGACCTCGCGGCGGTGGTCCACTTGATCGACACCACGGCCGGGCTGGGCCAGGAGTCGGTGTTCTCCCTCGCGGAGTGCATCGGCGCGCTGACCTCCCGCCAGCCTGCCGTGGTCGCCGTCCACCAGGGCGAGCCGATCGGCGCCGCGCTCGCCACCGTGGCGGGGGAGCGTGCCTGGGTGATGCGGATCGCGATCGCCCCGGGCTGGCGCGGCCGCGGCCTGGCCAGCGCGCTGCTGCGCGAGCTGGAGCGCCGGCTGGTGGCCTGCCGGGTGCGCCGCGTCGCGTACGTGCTGCCGGAGGAGGAGCTGCTCGGCGAGGGCCTGCACAACGCCGGCTACACCCGCCGCCCGGCGGCCGCCTACTTCGAGAAGGACGAGCCGCCGGCCGGCGCGGCCGGCGGGCTGCTGGAGGAGCTGGGCGGCCGACTGCTGCCCGGCGACCTCTGGGCCAAGGTGGCCGGGATGGAGACCGAGAAGAACCTGATCGAGCGCCGGGTGGTCCTCCCGCTCGCCGAGCCGGAGCGGGCGGCCCGGCACGGCGTGCGCCCGCCGCGGGCGATCGCGCTGTTCGGGCCGCCCGGCACCGGCAAGACCACCTTCGCCCGGGCGATCGCCTCCCGGCTGGGCTGGCCGTTCGTCGAGCTGCTGCCGTCCCGGCTGGCCGACGAGGGCAACCTGGCGGCCGCGCTGCGCGACGCCTTCGCCCGGATCGGGCGACTGGAGCGGGCGCTGGTCTTCATCGACGAGGTGGAGGAGATCGCCCCGGTCCGCACCGAGGGCGCCCGGGGCGGCATGCACGGCGTCACCAACGAGCTGCTGAAGCTCATCCCCGGCTTCCGCGAGGGTGAGGAGCGGCTGCTGGTCTGCGCCACCAACTCGATCCGCTCGCTGGACCCGGCCTTCCTGCGCCCCGGCCGCTTCGACTACCTGATCCCGATCGGCACCCCCGATGCGGCCGCCCGGGCCGCGATCTGGTCCCGGTACGCCGCGGGCCGGGCGGACGTGGACCTCGATGCGCTGGTCGGCGCGAGCGAGCTCTTCACCCCGGCCGACATCGAGCACGCCGCCCGGGTGGCCGCCCAGGCCGCGTTCGAGCGGGACCTCGTCGCACCGGACGGCACCCCGGCGGGCGACAGCGCACCGGACGGCACCCCGGCGGACGGTACGGGCGGCGGCGCCTCCGGGGACGACGGCGCGAGCACCGCCGACTACCTGGCGGCCATCGCCCAGGCCCGGCCGACCGTCACCCCGGCGATGATCGAGGAGTTCGGCGCGGACATCACCTCGCACGCCAGGGTCTGAAAGTCCTTCTGTATGACGATAGTTGCGGTTTGACACGATCCCTGTCGGTGCTGACTAAATGTGGGAACCGACAGGACAGGAGGCCCCGGCATGGGCACAACGACCGCACCCCACGCCCCCGCCGACCTCGCCGACCCCCGCTTCTGGCAACTGCCGGCCCCCGACCGTGCCGCCGCCTTCGCCGAACTGCGCCGGCTGCCCGGCCCGGTGTACTTCGGCGAGCGGGCGGCGGCCGGCCGGTCCGGCGGCCGGGGCTTCCACGCCCTCGTCCGCCACGCCGACGTGGTCGAGGCCGGCCGAACCCCCGCCGTCTTCCTCAGCGGCCCCGGCGTCACCACCCCCGAACCCGCCCGCTGGGTCCGGCTCCTGTTCGGCGACTCGATGGTCAACCTGGACGACCCCCGCCACGCCCAGCTGCGCCGGATCGTCTCCCGTGCCTTCACCCCGCGCCTGATCGCCCGGGTCGAGGACGACATCCGCGAGGTGGCCGCCCGCCTGGTCGACCGGGTGGAGCACGAGCGGCCCGAGGACTTCGTTACCTCGGTCGCCGCCGAGCTCCCGTTCCAGGTGATCTGCAACATGATGGGCATTCCCGAGGAGCCGCGGCGCGCCATCCTCGACCAGGTCAACCACGCCTCCGAGCACACCGGCGTGGCCCGTCCGCTGCGCAGCCGGCTCCGGATGCCCGGGCGCGGGCTGCGGGCGCTCGCCCGGATGCAGGGCATGGTCGCCGACCTCGGCCGCGAACGCCGCCGCCGCCCCACCGACGACCTGGTGTCCGCCCTGGTCACCGCCGACGTCGACGGCCGCCGGCTGACCGGGCGGGAGCTCGGCGCCTTCTTCTCCCTGCTGCTGGTGGCCGGCGTCGAGACCACCCGCAACGCGCTCGCCCACGGCCTGCACCTGCTCACCGCCCACCCCGCGCAGCGCGCCCTGCTGCTCGGCGACCCCGACCGCCACCTCGGCGGCGCGGTGGACGAGATCGTCCGCCACGCCACCCCGATCATCCAGTTCCGCCGCACCCTGGCCGTCGACCACCGGCTCGGCGGCCCCGAGGGGCCCCTGCTGCGCGCGGGGGAGAAGGTGGTGCTCTACTTCGGCTCCGCCAACCGCGACGAGGCCGTCTTCGCCGAACCGGACGCCTTCGACATCACCCGCAGCCCCAACCCGCACCTCGGCTTCGGCGGCGGCGGCCCGCACTACTGCCTCGGCGCGCACCTAGCCCGGCAGGAGATGAAGGTGCTCTACCGCGAGCTGTTCACCCGCCTGCCCGAGGCCCGCTCGGTCGGCGAACCGGAGCTGATCCCGTCCAGCTTCGACAACCGCGTCCGCGCACTGCGGTTCGCGTTCTGACACCGCGCCGGCGGTCCCTCCGAACCCGGGGAACCTGGGCCGGCGGTCCCTCCGAACCCGGGGAACCCGCGCCAGGGTTCCCTCCGATCCAGGGCCCGGGGGTCCTTCGTCCTGGTGCAGGGAGGGTCAGGAGCCACGAGTGCCCGCCGCCACCGTCCGCCGGCCTCGGCCTCCGCGCCGGCGCGCTCCACGGCTACTCGGCGGGCTCCCAGACCGCGTTGTCGTGCGCGAACAGCACCCGGCGCGGCGTGAACTGCGCCAGCCGGTCGACCCACGCCCGGTAGCCGGGCAGCGGCGGCGCGACGCCCTCGCGGGCCGCCCGCCGGGCCAGCACCGCCGAGCCGTACTCGGAGGCGAAGTCGTAGGCCTGGCCGGCCAGGACCACCGTGCCGCCGTCCGGCTGCTCCACCACCAGCGACTGGTGCCCGGCGGTGTGCCCGGGGGTCGGCACCACCCGTACACCCGGCCAGACCTCCGCCTCGCCGTCCAGCTCGCGGTAGACCGCGCCCGGGAAGTCCACCAGCGCGTCGAAGGTGTAGTCGCCGCGCCGGGCCGTCGCCAGCTCCACCGCCTGCACCAGCACCGGCGTGCCCGCCAACAGCGGGTTGCCGCCGCAGTGGTCGAAATGGAGGTGGCAGTTGACGACCAGGTCGATGTCGGCGAGCGCGACCCCGGCAGCCGCGAGCGCCGCCGGCAGCGGCCGCCGGACCGGCCGGTAGTGGGCCTCCGTCTCCGGGTCGGCGGTCTCCGGGTCGCCGCCGCCCATCCCGGTGTCGAAGAGCAGCAGCCCCTCCGGCCGCCGCACCAGGTAGGCGAGGACCGGCTCGACGCGCGGCTCGGGCCCGCCCGCGGCGGGTCCGCCCGCGGCGGGTCCGCCCGCGTTCGGGCCGCCCGTCTCGGACGCGGGACGGACGAAGTGGCCGAGGTCGAGACGGCGGACGGTGCTCTGCATGGCGTGGCCTCCCTTTGCCGGTCCGGGAGCTACGGCCGGCCCCCGCCGTTCGCACCCTATCCGCCGGCTGGGAGGCCACGGTCGGAAAGGCGTTCGTCCCGCCCCCGGCCCGCTCGACATGGAGGCCCGCTCGACGTGCCGGCCTGCGCCGCCCCGTACGGCCTGCGCCGCGGTATAGGGACTGGCCGCGCCCGCCGGCGGCCGCCTCGGCGGCCGGTCCGGCTCGACGCCGCGGGCCGTCCGCCGGATGACCGTCGCCGCCGCGGCGGCGCTGGCGCGGGTGGCGGGCGTCACGGCGAACGCCTGAGAAGCGGAGCAGAATGCGGGCATGACAGAGCGTCCGATGTCCCCGTCCGACCAGCCCGCCCCGTCCGACCAGCCCGCTCCGGACGGCGGGCCCGGCCCGCACGACGGGCCGACCGCGCACGCCTGGGCCGCCCTCGGCGGGCCGGCCGGGCTGCTGGAGCGGGTCTCCTTCCACGGGCCCGACGGCGTCCTGCCCGCCCGGCTCCCCGTCCGGCAGCTGGCCCGGGCCACCGTCGCGGCCTGCTCGCTGGCCGCCGCGGAGCTGTCCGCGCTGCGGGGCGCCGGAGCCGTCCCCGAGGTGTCGATCGACCAGGGCGCCGTCGCCACCGCCTTCGTCAGCGAACGCCATCTCCGGATCGACGGCCGCACGCCGGTCAGCTTCGCGCCGCTCTCCGGTTTCTGGCAGGCGGCCGACGGCTGGGTGCGCACCCACGCCAACTACCCGCACCACCGGACCCGCCTGCTCGGCGCCCTCGGGCTGCCCGCCGACACCGGGCCCGAGCAGCTCGCCGGGACGCTGCGCGATCACCCGGCCGCCTGGATCCAGGAGCGCGCGTACGAGGCGGGGGCGCTTGCCGTCGCCGTCGTGCCGCCGGGTGACACCACCCACCCCCTGGTGGAGGTCCGGGTGGTCGGCGAGACGGCCGCCCGCCCACTGGCCGCCGCACCGCTGCCCGCCGCCGGCGTCCGCGTCCTCGACCTCACCCGGGTGATCGCCGGCCCCGTCGCCACCCGCACCCTCGCGCTGCTCGGGGCCGACGTCCTGCGCATCGACCCGACCCGGCTGCCGGAGGCCGAGGACGCCCACGTCGACACCGGCTTCGGCAAGCGCTCCACCCGCCTCGACCTCGCCGACCCGGCCGGCCGCGCCGCCTTCGAGGAACTGCTCGCCACCGCCGACGTCGTCGTCACCGGCTACCGCCCCGGCGCCCTCGACGCCCACGGCCTCGCCCCCGAGGCCCTGCTCGAACGCCGGCCCGGCCTGATCGTCGCCCAGCTCAACGCCTGGGGCTGGTCCGGGCCCTGGGTCGGGCGCCGCGGCTTCGACAGCCTGGTTCAGGCCGGCGTCGGCATCGCGCTCACCGAGGCCGGTGACGGCGGTGCCGGTGGCGGCGGTGCCGGGGCCGCAGGCGGCCGACCCCCCGGAGTGCTGCCCGCGCAGGCCCTCGACCACGGCACCGGCTACCTGATCGCCGCCGGCGTCCTGCGCGCGCTCACCGACCAGCGCACCGGCCGCCCCGGCGGCCGCCACCTGCGCTACTCCCTGGCCGGCACCGCCTCCTGGCTCCAGCACGGCATCACGCCCGCCGCACCGCTGAACGACCGGCCGTACGAGCCCGAGCGGTGGATCACCGAGACCGCTTCGCCGTACGGCCTGCTGCGCCACGCCCTGTCCCCGGTCGCGTACGCGGGCGGCCCCACCGACTGGGCCCGCCCGCCGGGCCGCTGGGGGACGGACGCGCCGGCCTGGCTGTGAGCAGGCGGTGCGGCACCCGGTGACCAGGCAGAGCAGCACTGACGGCCGGCCGGGCACCGGCGCTGTCGGAGGGATCTGGCAGCATCCCTGACATGTCTGCACACGCCACCGACTTCACCTGGTTCGACGAGCGCTACCCCGACCTCGCCGAGGCCTACTGCCTCACGCACGTCCAGGGGATCTCCGCCGACGAGCTGCTGCGCCGGTTCGACGCCGCCCCGGGCCGTTCGGTCACCGGCCTGGCGGCGGTGGTCCAGGCCTGGGAGACGTTCGACGACGGCGAGGACGAGCACGCCCCGTACGGCGACGAGGACCTGATGCTCGTCGCCGTGACCGAGTTGGACGGCTGGGCCGTCGCGGTCGAGGTCAACGGCTACCTGGGCTCGCTGTGGGACGCGCTCCCGCGGCTCGCCGAGGGCACCCGACTGGTCTCGCACTTCCGCAACTGCAACGCGGTGGACAGCTTCCACTGGCAGGAGGGGGCGGCGAACCGGCTGCACTTCGAGCCGCTCTTCCCCACCCAGCGCGACGGCGAGGACGCCGAGGCCCCGGGGATCGCGGAGCTGCTCGCGCACTGCGGCTTCGACCTCACCGACGACGAGCACGCGGGCGCGGACCCGGCGCCGTCGCCGGACACGGACCCGGACGCCGCCGAGGCCCGGCCCCGGCTGCACACCGAGGCGGCGTTCGCGCTCGCCGAGCGGCTGACGGACGTCCGCCTCACCCCGGAACGCCTGGACGCGGCCGGCTTCCGGCTCGGCTACGCCCCGGTGCCGTAGCCCCCGGCTCCCCGGCCAAGGCCGGCCGGCTCCCGGTGTCAGACGCCGGACGGGATCCGCTTGGCCTGGGAGTGGATCCGGAGGGCCGTGACGATCTCGATCAGGCCCAGGAACAGCAGCCAGCACCCGGCCAGCACGGTCAGTGCGGTGATCGACCCGACCGGCCAGACGATCAGCAGTACGCCCGCCAGGGTGTTGGCCGCGCCGGCGAAGGCCTGCCAGCCGCGGGCGGGCATGGCCTCGTCGGAGATCGCGACGACGAGCTGGGTGATGCCCCGGAACAGCCAGCCGATGCCGATCCAGATCGCCAGCAGCAGCACCGACCGGGCGGCGTCGCGGAAGCAGAGCAGACCGAGCAGGACGCAGATCGCGCCGCTGATGAAGGCCAGCACCCGCAGTGCGGTGGTGGCGTGCGTGCCGAAGGCGGCGACCAGCTGCACGATCCCGATGATCAGCAGGTAGAGGCCGAACAGCACGCCCACCACGAGGAGGGTCTGCTTGGGCCAGACGAAGACGACGATCCCGAGGGCGAGCGAGACGAGCCCGGCGAACAGCAGCACCTGCCAGGCGGCCTTGGCGAGCTGTGCGAGCGGGCCCTGGACCGGGGAACCGTTGGGGGTGATGATCGGGGGGACCACGGTGGCGTACTCCTGACGGCTGGTGGCGGACGTGGGCCCGGGCGGGGGCGGCCCTGGCCGGGCGTCGGCCTGAAGGGGCGTGGGCCCGTGAAGGGCGTGGGCCTCGGACGGGTGGCGCTCTCATGATCGTCACGGAAGGGGCGGGCCGCCCGCCGGGTACGCCCGTTCGAGTGTCGGGGCCGCAGGGGGAACTGATTTCCCCTCAGTCGCTCTGCGGACACCCTCTGCTCATGCGCGGTCGATATCATCCGGCGATATGACTTCTGAAGGGTGGGGGAGCCCTCCGGTCGAGCCGGTCGGCCAGCACTACATCGTCTGCGGCGGCAACGCGCTCGCCCACCGCCTGATCGTCGAACTCGTGGAGCACTACGAGGTCCCGGTGGTGGCGCTGGTACCGGACCGCACGCGCGAGCACGCGCCACAGATCGAACGGCTGCCCGGGGTCGCGGCCGTGGTCGAGTTCGGCAGCATCACGGAGGAGGCGCTGCGCGCCGTCCGGGTCGAGGCCGCCCGCGGGATCGCCCTGGTCGACGGCAGCGACCAGGAGAACATCCACGCCGCGCTGACCGCCCAGGACCGCAACCCCGACATCCGCATCGTGCTGCGGATGTTCAACCAGCGGCTCGGCGAGAACATCGAACGGCTGCTGAGGAACGGCGCCGCGCTCTCCGGCTCCGCCACCGCCGCACCCGCCTTCGCCGCAGCCGCGCTCTCCCGCCCCAACTCCGTCCAGGTCGGGGACCGCTTCCTGCACATCGCCTACGACGACGACATCGACCCGGGCCGGATCTGCATCGTCGCCGACCGGATCGACCGGCAGGACGTCAGCCGGATCAGGCTGCTGCCCGAGCAGGAGGGCGACTCGGCCCCCTTCGTCCGGCTGGCCTCCGAGTTCGGCGACGACGGCCCGGTCCGGAGGGCCGGCGGGGGAGTGCCCCCGCAGCGGGAGCCGGGAGAGGGGCCGGAGCAGGGGGCGGGGCCGGAGCCGGACCCCGAGGAGGCCGGCGGGGTGGCCGCACTGCAGACCCTGCCCAGCGAACCACCGGTCCGGATCTCCTGGACGCGCCGACTGCGCTGGCGGCTGCTCGACACCCTGCGCTTCTTCACCAGCGCCCGGCTCCGGCTGGTGCTGATCACCGCGCTCGCGGCGGTGCTGATGGCCTTCGGAGTGCTCTGGTACCTCAACCGGGACTTCGGCTGGTCGCTCTACGTCGCGCTGCTCGACCTGGCCGGCGCGGCCCAGCCCGACCAGCCCTCCGACGCGGCCGCGGGCACCGGCACCGGCGGCCTCTGGCAACGGGTCGCCCAGGTGGTGATCACCTTCTGCGGCATCACCTTCGCGCCGGTCGCCACCGCCATCATGGTCGAGGTGCTCGGCTCCGGGCGGCGCGGCCAGCCCCGCAACCCCGGGGCGGGCACCCGGGACCACGTCATCGTGGCCGGCCTGGGCAACGTCGGCACCCGCGTCGTCGCCCAACTCCACGGTCTGGGCGTGCCGGTGGTGGGCCTGGAGCGGGACCCGCAGGCCCGCGGCATCTCCGCGGTCCGCGCACTCGGCGTGCCGGTGGTCGTCGACGACGGCCCGCTGGCGGAACAGCTGCGCCGGGCCCGGCTGAAGCACAGCCGGGCGGTGGTCGCGGTCAGCGGGGACGACGCCACCAACCTGGAGGCCGCGCTGGAGGCCCGCGCCGGCCGGCCCGACGTGCGGGTGGTGCTCCGCCTCTTCGACGACAACTTCGCCCGCCACGTCTACGCGACGCTGGACAACGCCGCCTCCCGGTCGACGTCCTACCTGGCCGCGCCCGCCTTCGCCGCCGCCCTGATGGGGCGCGAGGTGCTGGGCACGCTGTCGGTGTTCCGGCACGTGCTGCTGATCGCCGAACTGCGGGCCGAGGACGGCGGCGGCCTGGTCGGGATGAACCGCCACGACCTGGAGGACCCGGGCGGCGTCCGCGTGGTCGCCGTCCGCCTGGCCGGCAGCCCGCACACCTACCGGTGGAGCTACCCCGACCGCACCCGCGCCCTCGCGCCCGGCGACCGGATCGTGGTGGCCGCGACCCGCAGCGGTCTGGCCCGGCTCAACACGGCGCTGGTGAGCGAGGACTGACGGGCGGGCCGGGGTGCGGCGGACCGGGAGCGGCCACGGCCGGGGGACGGCCGGCGCCCGGCGGCCCCGGCCGTGGGCGGCTCCGGCGAACGGATGGCGGACGGCGAACGGATGGCGGACGGCAGCCGAGAAGCCTGCCGGCCGCCGTCCGCTACCCGTGACCGGTCAGCGGTGGGTGAAGGAGGCCGGGCGCTTCTCGGCGAAGGCGGCCATGCCCTCCTTCTGGTCGGCCGTCGCGAACGCGGCGTGGAACAGGCGGCGTTCGAAGCGGACGCCCTCGGCGAGGGTGGTCTCGAAGGAGCGGTTCACGCTCTCCTTCAGCATGATGGCGGCCGGGGTCGACATCGCGGCGACCTTCTCGGCGACGGCCAGCGCCTCGGCGAGCAGCTGGTCGGCCGGGACGATCCGGGAGACCAGGCCGGCCCGCTCGGCCTCCTCGGCGCCCATCATCCGGCCGGTCAGGCAGAGCTCCATCGCCTTCGCCTTGCCGACCGCGCGGGTCAGCCGCTGCGAGCCGCCGATGCCGGGGATGACGCCGAGCTTGATCTCCGGCTGCCCGAACTTCGCGGTGTCCGCGGCGAGCAGGATGTCGCAGAGCATCGCCAGCTCGCAGCCGCCGCCCAGCGCGAAGCCGGCCACCGCCGCCACCACCGGCTTGCGCAGCTCGCCGAGCCGGTCCCACGGGCCCAGCCAGTCGTCCAGGTAGACGTCGGGGAAGCGGTTGCCCTGCATCTCCTTGATGTCGGCGCCGGCCGCGAAGGCCTTCTCCGATCCGGTGATCACGAGACAGCCGATCTCCGGGTCCCGGTCGAAGGCGGTGGCGGCCGCGACGACCTCGTTCATCAGCCGGGTGTTCAGCGCGTTGAGCGCCTCCGGCCGGTTGAGCGTGATCAGCCCGACCCGGCCCTTGCGCTCGACCAGGATCGTCTCGTAGGTCTCGGTGGTCTCGGTCATCGCCGTTGACTCCCATTTCCGCTGCTCGGCACCGTGCAAGGTGCGCCCTGACCGCCCAACAATCTCCGAAGCACCCCCGCTCGCGCCAGTCTTGCCATGCGAGACGGTCGTCACGGGAGGCGCCGCCGACGCGGTCCGGCGCCGTCGTGCGGGGCGGGGCCGCCGGGCCCGGTCAGGCCAGGCCCAGCTCGTCGTCCCCGCGCGGCGCGAAGTGGCGGGCGACCTCCGCCTCCGACACCCCGGCGAGGCCGGCGGGCGACCAGCGCGGGTTGCGGT
The DNA here is from genome assembly GCF_002953255.1 of Streptomyces sp. CB01881. Lineage (GTDB taxonomy): Bacteria > Actinomycetota > Actinomycetes > Streptomycetales > Streptomycetaceae > Kitasatospora. The sequence goes on along the minus strand of NZ_CP026498.1, from coordinate 2,053,850 downwards.
CCTTGTCCACGACCTGGGCGCGGATGCCCTCGACCAGGTCGTGCCCGGCCAGGGCCGCGCAGGAGATCCGGTACTCCTGGTCCAGCACCGCCTCCAGCGATGGCAGCGTGCGGGCCCGGCGCAGCGCGGCGAGCGTGACCTTGACGGCCGTCGGCGAGTTCCCGAGCACCTGCTCGGCGGCCTCCTTGGCCTCCGGGAGCCCCGTGTCCAGCAGCCGCGCGACGATCTCCTCGGCGGTGTCGGCGCCGTAGCAGGCGTCGATCCACGCCCGCTGCGCCGCGAGCGCGGCGGGCGGTGCGGCCTCGGCGTGGGCGGTGACGGCGGCGGTGACGGCGGCCGCGGCCCCGGTGGCCGGCCCGGCGAGCCGTGCGGTCAGGTCCGCGAGCAGCGCGGGGATCCGCGCCGAGTGGACGAAGTGGTCCGCGAAGCCGCAGAGCAGCGCGTCCCCGGGGCCCATCGAGGCGGACGTGAGGCCGAGGTGCGTGCCCAACCCGCCCGGGGCGTGGGCCAGGAGCCGGCTGCCGCCGACGTCCGGCACCAGGCCGATCCGGGTCTCCGGCATCGCCACGGTGGAGCGCTCGGTGACGATCCGCACGGCGCCGTGGGCGGAGAGGCCGACGCCGCCGCCCATGGTGATGCCGTCCATCACCGCGAGGTACGGCTTCGGGTAGCGGGCGATCAGCGCGTTGAGCCGGTACTCGTCGCGGAAGAAGGCCCGCGAACCGGCCCCGCCGGCCTTGGCGTCCTCGTGGATCGCCCGGATGTCCGCGCCGGCGCAGAGCCCGCGCTCGCCGGCGCCGGTCAGCACCACGGCCCGCACGGTGTCGTCCGCCGCCCACTCCTCCAGCGCCGCGTGGACGGCCGTGATCATGCCGTGCGTCAGCGAGTTGAGCGCCCGCGGCCGGTCGAGCACGATCCGCCCGACGCCGCCGTCCTGGTGGACCAGCACCTCTGCACCCATCGGGCCCGCTCCCGTTCCTCGTCGCCGCTCGTTCCGAAGATCCTCGCCGTCCACCGTACTAGGCCCGGCTCCAGGCTCCCGCCCGCCGGGCGACCGGGCGGACGACGGGAGTCCGGGGGCGGGCCGGGACCCGTCCCCGGACGGGCGGAGGGGCGGCACCGGTCAACCGGTACCGTCCCTCCGCCCACGGGTCGTCCGTGTCCGGGCCCGCCGCCGCGCGGGCCGCTACGGCGCGACCCGGCCGGTGACCTCGCCGAAGCCGATCACCGCGCCGTCCGGGCCGGGGGCGGTGGCGGTGATGGTGACCTCGTCCCCGTCCTCCAGGAAGGTGCGGGTGGTGCCGTCGGGGAGCTTGACCGGCTCCTCGCCGTTCCAGGTGAGCTCGATCAGTGCGCCGCGGGTCTCCGGGGCGGGGCCGGAGACGGTGCCCGAGGCGAAGAGGTCGCCGGTGCGCAGGGAGGCGCCGTTCACCGTCATGTGGGTGAGCTGCTGCGCCGCCGTCCAGTACATCGAGGCGAACGGCGGGCGGGAGACCGGGTGCCCGTTCAGGCGGACCTCCATCGCCAGGTCCAGGCCCCAGGGTTCGCCGCCCCGGTCGTCCAGGTAGGGGAGCGGCTCGACGTCCCGGGCCGGCGGGGTGACCCGGGCGTGCTCCAGGGCGTCCAGCGGCACGATCCACGGCGAGACCGAGGTGGCGAAGGACTTGCCGAGGAACGGGCCGAGCGGCACGTACTCCCAGGCCTGGATGTCGCGCGCCGACCAGTCGTTGACCAGGCAGACGCCGAACACGTGCTCGCGGAAGTCGCCGAGGGTGACGGGAGTGCCGAGCGTGGACGGGGTGCCGACCACGAAGCCGACCTCCGCCTCGATGTCCAGCCGGCGGGTCGGGCCGAAGGACGGCACCGCGTCGGCGGGCGCCTTGCGCTGTCCGTGCGGTCGGACCACCGGGGTGCCGGAGACCACGACCGTCCCCGCCCGGCCGTGGTAACCGATCGGCAGGTGCTTCCAGTTGGGGGTGAGCGGGTCCGACCCGGGGCGGAAGATCCGGCCCAGGTTGGTGGCGTGGTGCTCGGAGGCGTAGAAGTCGACGTAGTCGGCGACCTCGAACGGCAGGTGGAGCTCCACCTCGGCCACCGGCAGCAGCAGCGGCGAGAGCGCGTCCCGGAACGACTCGTCGGTGAGCCAGTGCGTCAGTGCCGCGCGGGTCCGGGTCCAGGCCGAACGGCCCGCGCCCAGCAGCGGGTTGAGGGTGTCGGCGTCCAGCAGGACGGACGGCTCCCCGGCGGCCCGGGCGGCGGCCCCGGCGTCGAGGACGGACTCCCCGATGCGCACGCCGATCCGCCGGTGGCCCGGCCGGTCGGCGGCCGTGAAGACGCCGTACGGCAGGTTGTGCACGCCGAACGGCGAGTCCTGGGCGCTGGCGAGCCAGCTGCGGGGCGTGGTCAACGGTCCTCCTGGGACGTGGGGCTGGGGCCGGTCCCGGGCGACAGCAGGCCGAGCGCGGCCAGGTCGTCCAGGGGCTCGGCGATGCTACAGGTGCCGAACGCGGTGAACGAGTTGCGGATCACCGTGACCTGATGGTCGGTCAGTTCGCGGACGGCCTTGGCCAGCGCCTCGCCCGAGCGCTCCGCCAGCACCTCGGCCGCGGCCCGGCGGTCGGTCTCCAGCGCGGCCAGCAGGACGTTCAGGAAGCCGTGGTGCTCGAAGCCGGTGACCGGGTCGGTGTGCCGGACGGCGTGGTGCAGCCCCGCCGTGCACTTGTACGGCAGGCCGCGCTGCGCGCAGCCGGTGAGAAACCCGGCCAGCTCGTCCTCGTCGGGGAAGGCGCCGGCCACCACCCCGCCGGTGCGGAACTTCGCCCGGTAGGCGCTGTCGACGAGCACGTCCAGGACCTCGCCCAGGGCGTCGCCGTGCAGCAGCTCGCGCGGCAGCTCGACGGCGGCCGGGACGTCCGGCGGCAGCAGCAGGTCCAGTGCGGCCACCGCCTCGGCGGCGTCCCGGGTGGCCAGCTCGACGCCGGCCACCTCGAACGGCGCGGCGGCGGCGAGTGCCGGGCCGAGCTCGGCACTGCCCCCCGGCAGGACGAGCCCGACCCGGAGCGGCCCGCCCGCGCCGGCCGGGGCCGCGGCGGCCAGCTCGCCGAGCCGGCCCGCCCCGCACAGGAGCGGTCCGACCGCGGCGGAGTACCACGCGCAGCGGTGCGCACGGTGCGCCGGTACCGCCTCGGCGACCGGCAGGTTCCCCGGCGGGAACACCGCCGCGTCGTCGAAGAGGCCCTGGAAGAGCGGGGGGATGCCGCCACCGGCGGGCTCGAAGGTACCGGTCACCGCTGCGGCCCCCGGCCGGCCCACGTCCAGGCGTAGTCGGCGTCCTCGCCGGCCCGGCCGCCCTCGCCCAGCTCCAGCGGGCGGAAGGTGTCCACCATGACGGCGAGCTCGTCGAAGAACTCCACGCCGATGCTGCGCTCGTAGGCGCCCGGCTGCGGGCCGTGGGTGTGGCCGCCCGGGTGCAGCGAGATCGAGCCCTGGCCGATGCCCGAACCCTTGCGGGCCGCGTAGTCGCCGCCGCAGTAGAACATGACCTCGTCGCTGTCCACGTTGGCGTGGTAGTACGGGACGGGGATCGAGAGCGGGTGGTAGTCCACCTTGCGGGGCACGAAGTTGCAGATCACGAACCCGTTGCCCTCGAACACCTGGTGCGCGGGCGGCGGCTGGTGGATCCGGCCGGTGATCGGCTCGTAGTCCCGGATGTTGAACGCGTACGGGTAGAGGCAGCCGTCCCAGCCGACCACGTCGAACGGGTGGTGCGGCACCGTGTACCGGGTGCCCGCGATGCCGTTCGGGCCGCGGTGCTTGACCAGCACGTCGACGTCCGTGCCCTCGACCAGCAGCGGGCCGGACGGGCCGCGCAGGTCCCGCTCGCAGTACGGCGCGTGCTCCAGCAGCTGGCCGTACTTGGAGAGGAAGCGCTTCACCGGGGTGATGTGGCTGTTCGCCTCGATGCAGTACGCCCGCAGCGGCTCGTCGCCGGAGGGCACCCAGCGGTGGGTGGTCGCCCGGGGGATGACCACGTAGTCGCCCTGGCCGACCTCCAGCGTGCCGAAGACCGTCTCGACCGTGCCCGCGCCGGACTCCACGTACACGCACTCGTCGCCGAGCCCGTTGCGGTACAGCTCGCTCGGGGCCCCGGCGGCGACGTACGAGATCCGCACGTCGCCGTTGCCGAGGACGAGACGGCGGCTGCCGACGACGTCCGCGGACTTCCACTCCTGGCCCGCGAACAGCTCGTGCAGCTTGAGGTGCCGGGGGAGCAGGGGATGGTTGGCCACCAGCGACTGGTCGGGCAGCTCCCACGGCACCGCGTCCACGACGGCCGAGGGGATGCCCCGGTGGTAGAGCAGCGAGGAGTCCGAGGAGAACCCCTCCTCGCCCATCAACTCCTCGTAGTACAGACCGCCTTCGGGCGTGCGGTGCTGGGTGTGCCGCTTGGGCGGGATGCTGCCCAGCTGCCGGTAGTGCGCCATCGTCCTGCTCCTCCTCGGCCGTGCTCAGCCGGCCGTGCTCACCGTTCCCCGACGCTCACAGGTTGCCGCGGGCGTCCTGCTCGCGCTCGATCGCCTCGAACAGCGCCTTGAAGTTGCCCTTGCCGAAGCCCAGCGAACCGTGGCGCTCGATGAACTCGTAGAAGACGGTCGGGCGGTCGCCGATCGGCTTGGTGAAGATCTGCAGCAGGTAGCCGTCCTCGTCGCGGTCGACCAGGATGCCGCGCTTCTTCAGCTCGTCGATGTCGACCCGGACCTTGCCGATCCGGGCCCGCAGCTCCGGGTCGTCGTAGTACGAGTCCGGCGTGTTGAGGAACTCGACGCCGCGCGAACGCAGCACGTCCACGGTGGTGAGGATGTCGTTGGTGGCGAGCGCCATGTGCTGGCAGCCGGGGCCGGTGTAGAACTCCAGGTACTCGTCGATCTGCGAGCGCTTCTTGGCGATGGCCGGCTCGTTGAGCGGGAACTTCACCCGGTGGTTGCCGCTGGCGACGACCTTGGACATCAGCGCGGAGTAGTCGGTGGCGATGTCGTCGCCGACGAACTCGGCCATGTTCACGAAGCCCATGACGCGGTTGTAGAACGAGACCCACTCGTTCATCCTGCCGAGCTCGACGTTGCCGACGGCGTGGTCGAGCGCCTGGAAGAGGCGCTTCGGCGAGCCCTCCGGGTGCTTGACCTTGCTCTCGGCCGCGATGAAGCCGGGCAGGTAGGGGCCGTGGTAGCGGGAGCGGTCGATCAGGGTGTGCCGGGTCTCGCCGTAGGTGGCGATCGCGGCGCGGCGCACGGTGCCGTTCTCGTCCGAGACGTCGTTCGGCTCCTCCAGGACGGTGGCACCGGTCGCGCGGGCGTGCTCGATGCACTTGTCGACGTCCGGCACCTCCAGGGCCAGGTCGACGACGCCGTCGCCGTGGCGGCGGTGGTGGTCCAGCAGCGGGCTGTCCGGCAGCACACCGCCCTTGATCACGAAGCGGCAGGAGCCGGAGCGGAGCACGAAGGCCTTGCGGTCGCGGCGGCCGGTCTCCGGGCCGGAGTAGGCGACCAGCTCCATGCCGAACACGGCCTGGTAGAACTGCGCCGTCTGGGTGGCGTTGCCGACCACGAAGACGACCGCGTCCTGGGCGGTCACGGGGAACGGGTCGGTGGCCGGGTCGTGCTCGACGAGGCCGACGAGGCGGCGCAGCTGGTCGGCGTCGAGGCCGGCCTCGCGCTCCTCGGGGGTCAGCTCAAGGGCGTGGGACTGCGGGGTCATCGGTCGTTCCTCCACTTTGGGCCTCGGCTCTGAGGCATCCGCTTGAGGCGGCCGCGCCGCGTAGGGTGGGCGGTGCGGCTGAGCGGAGAGCTTGCTCCTGTCGGGGTGGTTGGGCAACAGGTCGCTTTTTCACTGTTCAATGTGTACAAGCTGATCAGGAAATCCCCGGTTCGGCTGGGCAAAATGTGCTGCCGATCGGGGCTGCTGCGGAAAACCTGCCCGCACCTCCCGTCCGCGCCGACGGCCGGCCCCGCCGGCCCGGTCAGGCCGGGTCGCCGGGCGGCCCCGGCGGGTCGGCCGGAAGGCGGCCCAGGAACCAGTCGCGGGCCAGCTCCGCGGCCTGGTCCAGCGTGCCCGGCTCCTCGAACAGGTGGCCTGCGTGCGGGACCACCGCCAGTACACTCTCGCAGCGCAGCCGGGACTGCGCCTGCCGGTTCAGCTCGATCACCGCGGTGTCCCGGCCCCCCACCACCAGCAGCGTCGGCGCGGTGACCGCGGCCAGCCGCTCGGGGCCGGCGAGGTCCGGCCGCCCGCCCCGGGAGACCACGGCGCGCACGCCGTCGCCCATCCGGGCGGCCGTCCAGAGCGCGGCGGCGGCGCCGGTGCTGGCGCCGAAGAGGCCGAGCGGGAGGTCCCGGGTCTCCTCCTGGTCCGCCAGCCGCCCGGCGACGGCCGTCAGCCGGGTGCCGAGCAGGTCGACGTCGAAGACCTTGCGCCGGTCCGGCTCCTCGGCCTCGGTGAGCAGGTCGAACAGCAGCGTCGCCAGGCCCGCGCGGTTCAGGTGGGCGGCCACGTGGCGGTTGCGCGGGCTGTGGCGGCTGCTGCCGCTGCCGTGCGCGAACACCACCACGCCCGCCGCCCGCACCGGGACGGTCAGCCGGCCCGCCAGCAGCACGCCGGCGGCCGGCACGGTGAGCTCGCGGTCCACCTCGGTCGGCGCGTGGGGGTGCTCGCCGCGGGCCGCGGCGAGCAGCCGCAGCACCTCGTCGTCACCGGTCTGCGAGAAGTCGCGGTAGAACTCGCCGATCGCGAAGAACGGCGACGGCGTACTCACGCAGACCAGTTCGTCGGCGGCGTCGGAGAGCCGGTCGGTCCAGTCCCGGGGCGCCACCGGGACGGCCAGCACGACCCGGGCCGCGCCCCTGGCCTTGACGATCCGGCAGGCCGCCCGGGCGGTGGAGCCGGTCGCGACGCCGTCGTCGACCACGACCACGGTGCGTCCGCGCAGGTCGGTGGGCGGGCGGTCGCCCCGGTAGCGGCGGGCCCGGCGCTCCAGCTCGGCGCGCTCCGCCCGCTCCACCTCGGCGAGCTGCCCGGCGCCGACCCCGGCGACGCGCATCACCTGGTCGTTCAGCACCCTGACGCCGTCCTCGCCGATCGCGCCCATCCCCAGCTCCGGCTGGTAGGGCACGCCGAGCTTGCGGATCACGCAGATGTCGAGCGGGGCGCCGAGCGCGGCCGCCACCTCGGCGGCCACCGGCACGCCGCCGCGCGGGAGGGCGACGACGACGGTGCCGGGCCCGCGCAGGTGGCCCAGGCGGGCGGCCAGCCGGCGGCCCGCGTCGGTGCGGTCGGTGAAGTTGATCCCGGTGACGTGCATGGCGCGGCCTCCGAGTTCCACCGTACGTCGGCGGGGCGGGCGTGGGGGCGCCCGGCGGGGCCGTCCCAAGCCACCACCGGGACGCGGACGGGGCCGGACACCCGTGCGCCCGGGACGGCGGGCACCGGACCGTGGGGGCAGGCCGTCCGGCGCCGCCACACCGGACGGCCCCGAGGCCCGGACGTGCCCGAAGCGCACGGGGCCGGGACGCCGGGACGCGCCCGACGCGGAGAACCGGCGGAGAAGCAGCGAGCCGACGGAGAAGGAGCCACGCCGTGACCGTCCCCCACCCGCACGACCCGTCCGCCGACCCCGCGGGCCGTGCCGGCGCCGTCAGCCGTTCCGCCGCCGACGGCCCGGGCCGGGACCTGCCGCACGGGCTGCAACCCCACCGGCGCCCAGGCCACCGGCCGGACGGTGGCCACCGCACTGCCCGTCCGCCACCGGGTCCGCTTCGTGCCCGGCGTGCTGGACCCGGCCAACCCCGCTCTGGCCCGGGCCGGCGGGCCGCCCGGGCGGCGCCTGGTCGTCGTGGAGGCCCGGGTGCGCGAGCTCTACGGCCGCCTCCTCCACCGCTACCCGGCCGCCCAGGGGGTCGAGCACGAGACGCTGGTGCTGCCCGTGCACGAGCAGGTCAAGACCATGGACGCGGTGTTCCGGGTCGCCGACCGGATGGACTCCTCCGGCATCTACCGGCGCGGCGAGCCGGTGATCGCGATCGGCGGCGGCGTGCTGGCCGACGTCGTCGGCCTCGCGTGCAGCCTCTACCGGCGCTCGACACCGTTCGTCCGGGTACCCACCACCCTGGCCGCGCTGGTGGACGCGGGCGCCGGCGCCGGCGCCACGACGGGCGTCGACCACGGGCGGCACGGGAACCGGCTCGGCACCTACCACCCTGCCGCCGACACCCTGCTCGACCCGGCATTCCTCGCCACCCTGGACCGCCGGCACCTCGGGAACGGGCTCGCCGAGATCCTCCAGGTGGCGCTGATCAAGGACGGGGACCTCTTCGGGCTGCTCGAACGGCACGGCCGCGCCCTCCTGGACGAAGGCTTCCGGGGCAGCCACCGCGCCGGTGCCGAGGTGCTCACCCGGGCCGTGCGCGGAATGCTCCAGGACTTGCAGCCCGGTCTCCGGGAGCACCGGCCGGCGCGGCTGACGGACTACGGCCACTCGTTCAGCCCGACGGTCGAGCTGCGCGCGCTGCCCGAGCTGCTGCACGGCGAGGCGGTCTGCGTCGACATGGCGCTCACGACCGTCGTCGCCCAGCGCCGCGGCCTGCTCGACCCGGAGCAGGCCGAGCGGATCCTCCGGCTGATGCGCCGTCTCGAACTGCCCGTCTGGCACCCGCTGGTCGAACCGGTCACGCTCGCCGAGGCGCTCGCCGACACCGTCCGCCACCGGGACGGCCGGCAGCGGCTGCCGCTGCCCGCGGGGATCGGCTCCGGCGTGTTCGTCGACGACCTGACGGACGGCGAGCTGGCCGGGGCCGCCCGGTGGTTGCGGGACCGGGCGGCGGCCGACCGGGTCCGGGAGGAGCACGAGGGACGTGAGGTCCGTGCGTAGCGCGGTCGTGGTCGCGGACACCGGCACGCCCGCCGACGTCCACGATGTCCACGGCGCGGCCGGGGTCGCGCAGTGGGCCTGCCTGGCCCGCCGCGCCGGGCTGGCCGGGGACTGGGAGGCCGTCGAGTGGGTGCGCCTCCCGCCCGGCGGCGTCAGCGGGGAGCACCGGCACACCCGCACCCGGGAGGTCGACGTCCTGCTCACGGGGAACGGCGAGATCACGCTCGACGGCCGCCCGTACGCCGTCGGCGCCGGAGACGCGGTGCTGACCGCGGCCGGCACCCGGCACGGCCTGCGCAACCTCGGGGCGTCCGCGCTGGAGCGGCTGGTGATCGAGCTGCCCGCACAGTGGGACACCGCCGCCGCGGTGGGCAGCACGGTGATCCGGGACCTGCGGAACGCCGGTCCGGTGGACCCGTCCGCCGTCCTCGGCGGTCCGCTGCGCCTGTTGCGGTTCGCCCGGCTCGCCCCGGGGGAGCGGGACGGCCATGCCGCCGACGGCGTCGAGCACACGCTCTTCGTCACCGCCGGGGGCGGCCGGGCCGCGGCCGGGAACGTGCGGCTGCCGCTGCGCCCGGGGGTGGCGCTCACCCTGCCGCTCGGAAGCGTGGCGGACCTGGCGGACGGCCCGGGCGGCCTGGAGTACGTGCACGCCGAGCTCGTGGTGGAGCGGACGGCGGGGGAGGCCGCAGGGGGTGGTGCGCGGTGATCGTCGCGAGCGCCGTCGGACCCCGGCTGCTGCTCGGGCCCGGCCATCAGCGCATCCGGACCAGCTGCCTCGCCCGCCGGGGCATGCTGCACAGCGAGTGCGAGTCCGTCGAGCACGTCCGGCTCGGGCCGGGAGTCTGCTACGACCTCGCCGGGCGCGACGGCACCGAGGCCGCCTGGTACGTGCTGCGGGGGACCGTCGACCTGATCGACTGCCCGGAGCAGCCGCAGCGGCCCCTCGGGAGGGGCGTCCTGCTGCTGGCCCCGAGCGGGCGGGACGTGCACCTGCACGGGGGGCCGCTCGGCGCGGAGCTGCTCTGCGTCACCGTCCTGCCGGCGGAGGCGAGTCGGGCACTGCCGTCCCGCCGCCCGCCCCGCCGCCCGCCCCGCCGGCCGCCCCGCCGGCCGCCCCGCCGGCCGGAGGTCGGGCGGGCGCGGCCGGCGACCGACGGTTGAACCGTTGCCGTCCCGGGGGGTCCCTCCCGGTCGGTTCCGGCAGGTCCCGTTCCGGCAGGTCCCGTCCCGGACGGGAACCGGGCCGTCCCGGGACCGACCGGGACGGGAACGGCGGCTCAGGTGCCCGGGGCGTCGGGCGGCCCATGGTCGAGGTCGGAGACCCGGCTGGAGGAGGACCACGATGGGCCGCACCGGCGAACTCGACCGCCGCATACAGGCCGGACCCGCGAACTTCGCCCTGCTGGTACGCCGCGGCGAAGCCTCCTGGGCGGAACTCGCCGACCGGATCGCCGGGTTCGGGGCCGACCGCTTCGTCCTGGTGGCCGACGCCGCCGCTCCCGCCGACGGGCTCGCCCGGGTCCGCGCCATCGCCGCGGCGATCGCGCCGTGCACCGTGCTCACACAGCCCGGCCCGTCACCCGCCCGGCCGTCACCCGCCCGGCCGACCGACGACGGCCGCACCGTGGTGATCGCGGTCGGCGGCGAACGGGCCTGCGGTGTCCCGGCCGACATCCGTCTGCCGACCACCCTCGCGGCCGCGTGCGGCCCGGCACTCACCCTGCTGCGCCCGCCCCCGGACGCACCCCGTGCGCCCTCCCCGACCGCACCCGTCCGGACCGCGCCCGCGCTGGTCTGGGTCCGCAGCGACCTGCTGGCCGGACGTCCCGCCCCCGAGACCCGGGCGGGCATGGTCGAGGTCGTCCGGCACGTCCTCGCCGTCTGCCCGGCACAGTTCGCGGCGCTCGCCAGAACCCTTCGCCCGGACGCCCGTTACACCCCGGAGACCCTTGCCGCCTGCGTCGCCCTCTGTGCGGACGCCAGGGCCGCGCTGGTCTGCTTCGACCCGTTCGAGACCGGACCGGCCCTCGCGCTCGGCTACGGGCGCCGCCTCGGCGAGGCCGTCCGCAGAACCGTGGGCACCGCCTCCGGCGTGGCGCTCGCACCGGGCGACGCCGACGCCCTGGGGCTGCTCCTCGCCGCCCGCATCGCGGCCCACCTCGGACTGCTGGACGGCGCCGGGGCATGGGCCCACAACGAACTGCTGGCCCGCAACGGCTCGGCGACCGCCCTGCCCGCGCCGCCCGCCGGGGCCGACGCCCGGGCCCTGGCCGCGGCCCTCACCACCGCGGCCGGGCCCGGCCTGCTGCTGCTCGCCGGGCTCGGGCGCCCGCACTGCGCAGGGGGCCGCCTGCTCACCCCGGTCGACGCCTCCGCGCTCCTGGCGGCCGTCGAGGGACCGGGCCGGACCGTCGTTCCGCACAGCCGCGGCCCCGCCCCGGAGAGCCTGACCGCTGCCGCCGGATGACCCGGCGCGCGGGGCTCGGGCGGCGGCCGGGAACAGGACGGGACCGGCTCCCCGTGCGGCCGGGACGGCGGGCGCCACACCGTGGACAGCAGAGGCGGACCGGCACGGACCGCCGGAGACCAGAAGGGAGTTCACGTCATGACGGGCACCGTCATCACGGACCTCCGCCGCCGCGGCGCCGTCGACCCGGGCCGCGTCCTGACCGGCCCGCTGCGCGTGGTCGGCCTCCAGTGGCTCGACCCGGGCCGCAGGACCGAGGTGGCCGCCGAAGGCGTGGAACACGCCCTCTACATCACCGCCGGCTCGGGCACGGCGACCGTCCCGGACGCCGACGGGCAGGCGGGCCCCGATGCCGCGGTCCCGCTGGTCGAGGGCACCGCGTTGACCCTGCCGCTCGGCGCCCGGACGGTCCTGACCGCCGGCACCGCGGGCCTGGAGTACTTCCACGCCGTCCTCGCCGTCGCCGGGCGCCCGCCAGGCTCCCGGGCCCCCACCGGCTCGGCGGGCCGAGAGGACCCGGCGGGCCCGGCCGGCCGGCCCCACCACCCGGACCACCCCGAAAGCCCGAAGGGAGGCGAGCCCAGGTGATCATCACCACCGCCTCGGCCGCCGCCGCCGTCATCCTCGGTCCGCACGGCGAACGGATCCGGCTGCGCTGCCTGGCCCGCCGTTCGATGCTCGCCGGCGCCTGCGAGTCCTTCGACCACCTGCGGCTGAGCCCCGGAGCCCACCACGTGCTGCCGGGACAGAACGAGACCGAGAACGTCCTCTACGTGCTGCGTGGCTCCCTCCTGGTCGGCGGGTCCCCCGACGAGCCGGACCACCTGGCGGTCGACGGGGACCTGCTGCTGGCCCGCCGGGGGACCCCGCTGCACCTGGACGCCGGACCGCTCGGCGCCGAGCTGCTCTGCCTCGCCCTCGCCGCACCCCGCCGCGCCTCGGCGACCAGGGACGCCCTGGCCCGCCGCCGCGCCGAACGACGGACCAGGCCGTGAACGCCGTCACCGCCCCCGGGCCGGCCCGCACCACGACCGCCCTGCACTTCGAGGCCCGGCGCCGCGTCCTCCCTGCGCGACGGCCGCACCGCTTCCCGCCGCGGCCCCACGCCCGGCGGACCACGCACCACCGGGGAGCACTGCACCGCCAGAGCACCGGAGGACACCGCACCACCGGCGGACACCGGAGCGCCGGTGAACACCGAACCCCGCAAGGAGGAATGACGTGATCCTCGTCCCCGCAGCCGTCCCCCGGACGGCCCCCGCGTTCCGCTGGCTGATCGACCCACGCCACCTGCCGTCCGCCCTCGGCGGGCTGAGCGTCGAGACCCTGTCGCCCGGCGTCCGCGTCGGGCAACGGCCCGCCCCGGCCGGCGAGTCGGTGACCGTGGTGCTCTCCGGCCGGGTCCGCTCGGCCGGCCGGGTCCTCGGCCCCGGCGAAGGCCTCTACCACCCGCCGGGCAGCGACTGCGGACTCGCCGTGCTGCCCGGCGCCCCGGCCGTCGTCCTGACCGTCCGGGCAGGCCCGTCGGCCGGCCCACGGCCCGTGCCGGGCCTGTCAGTAGTGCCGCTCGCGGCCCCGTCACGACGGACCGGCCCGCCCGAAGGGGAGGACGGCCCGGCCGCCGGAGGCGCGGCCGGGACGGCCGTGCACTGGCTCGCCACCGCGGAGACGGTGGGCGCCCGGCAGGTCGCCGTCGCGGCCTTCGGGTTCGCCCCCGGCGGCAGCCACGAACTGCACCGGCACCCGCACGCGGACCAGTTCTTCCTCGTCCTCGCGGGCGGTGGCCGGCACCTCGCCGCGACCCGCGAGGTCGCGGTCCGCCCGGGCGACCTGGTGTACGTCCCGGCGGGGGAGTGGCACGGCTTCCGGGCCGGTCCGGGACATCCGACCGCCGCCGTGTACGGCTACCTGGGCGCGGCGAGTCCGGCCCGGGCCGGCTACCAGGTCCGGCCGGCCGCGGAGGAGGTGCTGCGATGAACACGCCCGGGACCGACACCGGCCGGGGCGTGCTGCCGGGCGCGGCCGCAGTCGTCACCGCCACCGTCACCGTCACCGTCACCGGTTCCGGCATCGGCCGGGCCACGGCCATCGCGCCGGCCCGGGCCGGCCACGCGGCCGCGACCGGCTGCCGCGCCGACCGCTCCGCCGCCCGCCGGACGGCCCGCCAGGGCCGGGGCGGGCGGGTCGTCGATGTCACCGCGCCCTACGAACGCACCACCGCCGACCGGCTGTTCACGTCCGGAGGCCCCTGGACCGGCAGCCGCTGACCCCGCCCCGGCCTGCACGGACGCCCGCCGTCCCGGCTTCGGACCCGCACCCTGGGACCGGAACGGGACGGCGGGCCCATGTGCCCGGGGCAGGCCCCCGCGCACAGTGGTGGAAGAGCGGCCGGCCCGCCCGGCCGCCCGGAAGACGAAGAGTCTGGAGCACCACCCATGGCAACGAACACCGCGAGGAAGACGCTCGGCGTCGCGTCGGTCGTCGTCGGCTGCGCAGCGGCGACCTTCGTACTCAAGAGCACCGTCGTCGGCGCAACGGCGAGGTCCTGCCGGACGCCGGAGTCCACGGCGAGGAGGACGGCGCGGCCCGTCGCGAAGAACAGGACGCGGCCCGTCGCGAAGAACAGGAGGTGCAAGGCCGGTGAGACGGACTGCAAGGGCTGAGTCCTCCCGCCGCCCTT
>NZ_CP026498.1:1597290-2039770 GCF_002953255.1 Streptomyces sp. CB01881 | reverse complement strand
CCCCCCCCCACTCCCGACCCCGACCCCGATCCCGACCCCCGAGCCAGACCCGCCCCCGGCGCCGCGAGCGCCGGGGGCGGTCGTCGCGCGGTGGGCGGTCAGCCGCCGGCCGTCTCCCGTCGCGCCCCGGCCGCCCCGCCCGCCGACGGGAACCGGGGCAGCACCGCCAGCACCCGCGTCCCGTGCTCCCCCGCCCGGGGCGCCACCGTGCACCTGCCGCCGATCTCCGCCGCGCGGTCGGCCATCGACCGGAGGCCGACCCCGCCGCCCGCCCACCCGGACGTCCCGCCCGTGCTCTGCGCGGCCTCCTCCGGCAGGCGCTCCGCCCAGGTCGTTTCCCCCGTCTCCACCCCCACCCCGTCGTCCTGCACGGTCAGCGTGAGCGTCTCCGCGTCCACCCGGACGCACACCTGGGCGCGTCGGGCGCGGGCGTGGCGCAGGACGTTGTTCAGCGCCTCGGCGGTGATCCGGTAGGCGGCCACCTCGACGGCGGCCGGCAGGTCCGGCAACGGGTCCGGGGCCATCGAGACGGTGACGGCCAGCGCGGCGCCGCTGAAGTTGGCGGCGAGCTGCTGGACGGCCCGCGCGAGCCCGAACTCGCCGAGCGGGGCCGGCCCGAGCCGGTCGGTGATCCGCCGGACCTCCTTGATCGCCATCGCGAGGTCCCCCGAGATCCCGTGCAGGGTCTCCGCAAGGCCCGCGCCCGGGCCGCTCCGGGGGACGGCGCTCCCGGCGGCTTCCGAGGCGGCTCCCGAGGCGGCGTTGTCCACCCGCAGCCGCAGCCCCGCCAGCGCGGGCCCGAGGCCGTCGTGGATGTCCCGGCGCAGCCAGCGCCGCTCCTCCTCCCGCGCCGCGACGATCTGCTCCCGGCTCGCCTGGAGGTCCTCCTGCAGTTGCAGCGAGGCGACCGCGGGCGAGACCTGGTCGGCGAGCGAGCGCAGGATGTCGATGTCGCCCGGGTCCAGCCGCTCCTCGCCCTCGCGCGGTGCGACCGTCAACTCCCCGATCACCGTGCCGTGGTGGACCAGCGCGAAGGCCTGCCCGGGCCCGTCCAGCCGGCCGACGGCGGCCAGCCGGCGCCGCCCGGCCCGGGTGGTGACGCTCAGTGCGACCCCGGGCAGCCGCAGCTCCTCGGCGACCGTGGCGCAGAGTGCCGCCGGCAGCCGCTCGGGGTCGACGGTCTGCCGGACCTGCCCGGCCAGGGTGCGCAGCACCTGGTACGGCTGGGCGCGGTCGCCGTAGTAGAGGCGGTCGACCAGTCCGACCGCCCACCGGGCAGGCCGGGGCAGGCAGCTGCCCAGCCCGAACACCAGGGCGATCAACACCAGCGCCGCTCCTCCCCGGCCCGGTACCAGCCAGCCGGAGAGCACGGCGGCGAACACCACGAACACCGTGGTCAGCCCGGTGGCCAGGAGCAGCCCGGTCAGCACGGACCGGGCCGCCCGGTCCAGCCGCCAGCCGCCGTCCCGGATCACCAGGTACGCCACGGCGACCGCCCAGACCGCCCCGGCGGCGGCGAAGAGCGAGTAGCTGAGCCAGTACTCGTACTGGAAGCGGCGGTTGTAGTAGTCCTGCATGCCCGCCCAGAGCAGGTACGCGCCGAGCATCGCCGCCACGTGCACCCGGTGCGCCGGGTGCGGCGCGGGCCCGTCCGGGGGGCCGTCCGGCGCCGGCCGCAGCAGCCGGAACAGCAGTACGGCGGCCGAGAACCCGACGAGCAGGTAGTTCACCGGGTCGTAGAGGCCGTCCAGGTGGTCCGAGAGCGCCCCGAAGAAGGCGGCGGGCGGGCTGTCGGCGAGCGGGTTGGGGTGGCCGTAGGAGGTCGCGTGGCCGAGGAACGACATGCCGTCCGGGATCTCCCAGAGCGCGACGGCGCCGATGTAGAGCCACCACCGGCGCGTGGTGAGCCGCCCGGAGGGGAGCCAGAGCGGCAGCACGTAGAAGAGCGTCTGGCTGATGGTGTCGCAGACCGAGCGCAGCACCGCGAGCGCGCCCACCAGCCCCGGGTCGGAGACCTCCACCCAGAGCGACGCGCCGGCCGCGCTGGGCAGCATCGAGGTGAGGGCGTAGGCCAGCATGACCCACCCGAGCGGGCTGCCCGGGCGGTGGGCGTGCAGCAGCATGCCGGCGCCGGCGGTGGGCAGTGCGTAGAGCAGGATGGCGAGCTGGTCCCGGGGGCGGGCGACGCCCGGTTCGCCGAGGTGCACCAGGACGTAGCAGATCCAGAGCGTGGCGACGGCGAGGCAGAACGCCGTGCAGACCGCGGCGGCGGTCAGCTGCCGCTGGGCCGGAGTCCGGCGGGGGGTGCGCCGGGCGGACGCGCGGGGTCGGGCAGAGGTCACCGTGATCATGGCACCGCCTCGCAACGGGCTGGGGTGTGTGGTCCGCCGACGGCCGTTCGCCGGGCATGGACGACAGTCTCGTCGGCCCGCCGTCCCGGGCGCATGAGGCAGCGGTCTCGTCCCGGGGGCGGGTGGTCCGGACGGACCGGGCGACACTCCGAGCATGTCACGGAAAGTCACTCCGTCATCGCTGGTAGTGTCGGCCATGTGGACCAACAGCACTCCCCAGCCCAGCCCGCTCCGCAGCCGGCCCCCGGCCCCCGGGACGCGCCGCAGGGCGCCCCGCGGTACGGCCCCGGTGCCGGGCCCGCCGGTTCGCCCACCGCCGGTTCGCCCACCGCCGGCCGGTGGGACGAGCTGCCCGGGGAGCGCGACGGTCGTCCGGCCGGCGGGACGGACGAGGGGGCGGGCGGGGAACGGACCGGGGAGGATGCGACGGGCGGTGAACGGGGCACCGACGCGTCACCCGTCCGGGTCCTGATCGTCGACGACCACCCGCTGTTCCGCGAGGGACTGAAGGCCGCGCTGCAGAGCGCCGAGGGCATCGCCGTGGTCGCCGAGGCCGAGCGGGCCGGTGCGGTGCCGGACGCGGTCGCCCGGTACCGCCCGGACGTGGTGGTGATGGACCTCTCACTGCCGGACGGCTCCGGGCTGGAGGCCGCCCGCCGGCTGGCCGCCCAGCCGCCGGCCCCGCCGGTGCTGATGCTCACCATGGCCGACGACGACGGCAGCCTGCTGGCCGCTCTCCAGGCAGGTGCGCGCGGCTACCTGGTCAAGGGCGCGGGCCGGGAGGAGGTGCTGCACGCCGTGCGGACGGTCGCGGCGGGCGGCGCGGTGTTCGGTGCGGACGTGGCCGGCCGGATCACCGCGCTGCTGGCCGGAGCCCGGCTGCGCGAAGCCGGACAGCTGTTCCCGTCCCTGACCGCCCGCGAGGCCGAGGTGCTGGACCTGGTGGCGCGGGGGCTCGACAACCGGCGGATCGCCCGCGAGCTGGTGGTGGCGGAGAAGACGGTCCGCAACCACGTGACCCACATCTTCGAGAAGCTGCACGTGGCGACCCGCGCCGAGGCGGTCGCCCGGGCCCGGGACATGGGCCTCGGCGACACCTGACCCGGCCCGGGCTCCGCCGCGGCGGAGCCCGGAAGCCCCGCGGGCCCCGCACGGAGGCGCCCGCGGGGAGGCCAACAGGGAGGCCCACATGAGTGAACCGGCCGCGGCCACCACCGTCCGGGCCACCGCCCTCCGGCCGGGGCGGACCGGCCTCACCCTTGCCACCTGGATGTGCGGGCTGACGCTGGTCTGCGGCCTCGGCTGGGTGCTGCTGGCCCTGACCCACCAGAACGCCGCCTGGGCCGAGCCGTTCTTCCTGCACGACGGCGAGACGGTGCTGCTCGGGTTCGCCTTCGCGCTCTCCGGCCTGCTGATCCTCGCCCACCGCCCGGGCCCCGGGGGCGAACCGGCACCCGCTGCCCCGGCCCCGCGCCCCACGGCCCGCCGCCCCAGGCGCCGGCGCGCCGTCGCCGCGACGTCCGCCCCCGGAGCGGCCCGCGCCGCCCCCGAGGCCCCCCTCCCCGCCGGCCGCAGCCTCGGCGTGACGATGCTCGCCGCCGGACTCGGCGGCTGTCTCTCCCGGTTCTACCTGCTGGCCGCCGCATCGGCCGGCGCCGGACCGGTGCCGGAGGCGGTCGGTGCGGCGCTGCTGCTCGTCTCGGTCACCCTGTTCATCTTCCTGGCCCTCGCCCTGCCGCTCTGGCTGCCCGAGGGCCGGCTGCCCGGAGGCCGGGGACGCCTCCTCGTTGCCGCGATCGCGCTCTGGAGCGCCTGCCACGCCTGCGTGGTGCGGCTCGGCGTGCCGCTGCCGTACTTCGGGGACGTGCTGGTCCCCCAGGGCGAGGGGCTGCCACTCGACGAGTGGCGGGTCACCCTGGTCTCCTGGGCGGTCGTCACGGGCAGTCTGCTGGTGGCCGCCGTGCGGTGGCGGCGTTCGGCCGGCCCGCACCGGACGTTCACGGCGGTGCTCGTCCCCTACCTGGTCTGGCTGGTCACCACCAACCTCGCCCTGCGGATGGGCACTTCGGAGAGCCTCGGCGCGGTCGCCTACTTCACCGGATCGGCGATCTGGATGCTCGGCGCCGTCGGCTACGCCTTCACCCGTGACCGCTCCCACTACCTCGACCGCGCCACCCGCCGGATGCTCAGCGTGCTCGCCCTCACCGCGCTGCTGATCGCCGGCTACCTGGGCATCGCCCTGGTGCTGCGCCGCGCGCTGCCCGAGGCCAGCACCGCCGGCGCCCAGCTGCTGGCGGCCGGCACGCTCGCCATCGGCGCACTGCTGGGCCCGACCGCCCGGTGGGTGCTCCGCGCCGTCGACCGGTTCTACTACGGTGACCGGGCCCGCCCCTACCAGGTGGTGCGCGAGCTCGCGGAACGGCTCAGCCGCGCCGTCAGCCCGGCCGACGCGCCACCGCTGCTCTGCGACACCGTCGTCAACGCCCTCGGCCTGCCGGGAGCCCGGGTCGTCCTGCACACCCGCAACGGCCCGCACGAACTCGCCTCGGTCGGCACGGTCGGGCCCGGCAGCCAGGTGTTCCCGCTCGGGTTCGAGGGCGCGGTGATCGGCGACCTGTACGCGCCGCCGCGCGCCGGCCAGCCCGCGCTGGACGCCCAGGACCACGAGGTGCTGCGCTTCCTCGCCGACCAGGCCGCGCCCGCCATCGCCTCGCTGCGCCTGTACGAGGAACTCCAGGCCGGACGGCGGCAGATCGTCCTCGCCCGGGAGGAGGAACGCCGGCGGCTGCGGCACGACCTGCACGACGGGCTCGGCCCCACCCTCTCCGGGCTGCGGCTCGGCGTCGACACCGCGCGTGCGGGCGTCCCCGCGGACTCCCCGGCGGCCGGGTCGCTGCGGGCCGTGTCGGCCGGGATCGGGCAGGCGATCGTCGAACTGCGGCGGATCACCGAGGGGTTGGCGCCCGCGGCACTGGCCGGCGACGGGCTGGCCGGCGCGCTGCGGAGGCTGGTCGCCGGGCTGGACGGCGACCACGTCCGGCTCGCCCTGGTGCTCGACCCGGACCCGCCGCCCGCGCTGCCGGCCGCCGTCGAGGTGGCGGTGCTGCGGATCAGCGGCGAGGCGCTGAACAACGTGCTGCGCCACTCCGGCGCCACCGAGGCCAGGTTGACGCTGTGGGTGCGGCCGGACGCGGTCGTGGTCGAGGCCAGCGACGACGGCCGCGGCTTCGACGGTGCCGGCGCCGTTGCCGACCCCGCAGGGGCCGGGGTGCGGCCCGGTCCGGGGGCCGGCCGCCGGGCGGGTTCCGGTCTGGGCCTGCGCTCGATGGCCGAGCGGGCCGAGGAGTTGGGCGGCCGGTTCACGGCCGTCAACCACGACGGCGGCGCACTCGTCCGGGCGGTGCTGCCGCGGACGCAGGCCGGGCCGGGGGCGGGCGCGCCGGGCGAGCGGGCGGCCGTGCGAGGCGGTCCGGCCGGCGGCTGACGGCTGTTGCCCGGACCCCTTGACGGAACCCGGGCTTGGCTAAATCATCATGGTCGCGTCAACTTCGCGGGCGCGCCCTCGATCCACGCCCGACCACCGACCGGACCCCTACTCCGGCCGGCCCTCCGACCACCGTCCGCGAGGTTCCACGCTTCCGTTCTGCCCCACCAGAAACCGGAGCCTGCCTTGACCGAGCACGCCTCGCGGCGATCCCGCCTGTGCCGATCCGCCCTGTCGACCGGGGCGGTCGTCACGCTCGCCGCCGCCCTGTTCGCCCCCGCCGCAGTCGCGGCCCCCGCGCCCTCCGCCGCGCCCGCCGCCGCGGCCCCGGACATCCCGGTCGCCAACGTCAAGGCGCACCTGGCCCAGCTCCAGTCGATAGCCACCGCCAACGGCGGCAACCGTGCCCACGGGCGGTCCGGCTACAAGGCCTCGATCGACTACGTGAAGGGCACGTTGGACGCCGCGGGCTTCACCACCACGCTGCAGACGTTCAGTTACAACGGCTCGACCGGCTACAACCTGGTCGCCGACTGGCCCGGTGGCGACACCTCGCACGTCGTGATGGCCGGCGCCCACCTGGACTCCGTCACCGGCGGCCCCGGCATCAACGACAACGGCTCCGGCTCGGCCGGCATCCTGGAGACCGCCCTGGCCGTCTCCCGTGCCGGTCTCAAGCCCGCCAAGCACCTGCGGTTCGGCTGGTGGGGTGCCGAGGAGTACGGCATGGTCGGCTCGACGAACTACGTCAAGGGCCTTCCCGCCGCCGAGCGTTCGAAGATCGACACCTACCTGAACTTCGACATGATCGGCTCGCCCAACCCGGGCTACTTCACCTACCGCTACGACACCGCGCTGGACGCGCTGTTCCGCGACTACTTCGCGGGCCTCGGCATCAGCACCGAGCAGGACTTCGAGGGCGACGGCCGTTCCGACCACGCCCCGTTCCAGGACGCGGGCATCCGGGTCGGCGGCCTGTTCAGCGGCGCCGACTACACCAAGACCAGTGCCCAGGCGGCGAAGTGGGGCGGGACGGCGGGCCAGCCGTTCGACCGCTGCTACCACTCCTCCTGCGACACCAGCGCCAACGTCAACGACACCGCGCTGGACCGGATGAGTGACGCGATCGCCTACGCGGTCTGGACGCTCTCGGCCGGCGACACCACGCCGCCCACCGGCACCGTCTTCGAGAACACCGCCGACGTGCAGATCCCCGACTACGGCGCGGCGGTGACCTCGGACCTGGCCGTGACCGGGCGGACCGGCAACGCGCCCGCCACCCTCCAGGTCGGCGTCGACATCAAGCACACCTGGCGCGGCGACCTGGTGATCGACCTGGTCGCGCCGAACGGCACCACCTTCCGGCTGAAGAACTCCAGCGGCAGCGACTCGGCGCCCAACGTCCAGACCACCTACACGGTCAACGCCTCCGCGGTGCCCGCCAACGGCACCTGGAAGCTGAAGGTCCAGGACGTGGGCCGGCAGGACACCGGCTACATCGACAGCTGGAAACTCACCTTCTGAGGCGACCCCCGGGGGAGCCGCAAGAGGTGACGAGGTGAAGGGGTGCCGGCCGCCGCCGGCACCCCCGCTCGCGGGGCCGTCAAGGCCCCGGTCCGTCACCCGCTGCGGCCGCTACGGCTGCATCTCGTACGCGCCGCTGAGCGCCTCGACCCGGGCCCACACCTTCGCCGCCCGCTCGCCGTCCGCGACCGGGCGGCGGACGTGCGCCAGCGCCCAGGCGGCCTGCGCCTCGGTCGTGGAGGCCTTGCCGTGCAGCTCGGTGGCGTGCGCGGAGAAGTCCCGCACCAGTGCGTCGAAGACCTGGTCCAGGACGTCCGCCTCCAGGCCGGTCAACTCGGCCTGCTCCAGCACCAGCTGGCCGTAGACGACCAGCGCGAACAGCTGGCCGATCTCCAGCAGGAAGTCGAGGTCGGCCTGCTGTTCCGCGCTCGGCGCGTGCTTGACCAGCAGCTCGCAGAACCCGTCGGCCTGCTCGCGGAACCGGGCGACGTTCGGGATGTGCGCGTGGGCGTCGTAGGCGGTGCGCCAGTCGTGGAACCGGATCGCGCCGAGGCCGCGGGCCGGGCCCTGCCGGAACAGGAACTCGTCGTCCGCCGCGTCCAGCCGGGTCGGCACCGGCGCGTACTCGGCCGGGTTGAAGAGGTAGTTGGCCATGAACTTGAGGATCAGCGCCAGGTTGACGTGGACGGTGCCCTCCAGCTTCGGCAGGCCGCGGATGTCCTTCGCCGCCTTGTCGAAGTAGGTGTCCGCCTCGAAGCCCTTGGCCGCGATGACGTCCCACATCAGGTCGATGACCTTCTCGCCCTCGGTGGTGACCTTCATCTTGGTCATCGGGTTGAAGAGCAGGTAACGACGGTCCTCGGGCGAGGCGGTGCGGAAGTAGTCGACCGCGCGGTCGGCGAACAGCTTCATCGCCACCAGGCGGGCGTAGGCGTCGGTCAGCTCGCGCCGCACGTGCGGGAAGTCGGTGACCTTCTTGCCGTAGAGCACCCGGTTGTGGGCGTGCGTGACGGCCTCGTACATCGCGTGCTCGCAGATGCCGACCGACGCCGTGCAGAGGTTGAACTTGCCGACGTTGACGGTGTTCAGCGCGGCGTCGAAGGCGGCCTTGCCGGTGTGCAGCACGTCCTCGGCGCGCACCGGGTAGTCCTCCAGCCGGAACTCGCTGACGTACATCTGCGCGTTCACGACGTTCTTGACCAGGTGGTACGCCTCGTGGCGGCTGTCGGCCGCGAAGAAGACGTAGCCCTCCGGGCCCTCGACGTCCGAGCGGCGGCCGAACACCGAGACCAGGCCGGCGACGTTGCCGTTGCCGATGTAGTACTTGGAGCCGGTGGCGGTGAAGCCGCCCTCGCCGTCCGGGGTGAGGATCATGTCCGTCGAGTAGATGTCGGCGCCGTGGCTGCGCTCGGAGAGCCCGAACGCCATCACGTGACCCTCCGACAGCAGCTGGGCGGCACGGGCTCGGACGGCCTCGTTCTCGCTCTGCCAGACCGGGCCGAGGCCGAGGATGGTGACCTGCCAGGTGTACCAGTAGCCGAGGCCGTAGAAGCCGAGGATCTCGTTCAGCTCGGCGATCCGCGCGGTGTCCCAGCGCTTGGCCGGGTCGGCCGAGGACGGGGTCAGGAACTCGGCGAACAGGCCTTCCTTCGCGGCGAACTCAAGGAAGTCGGCGTACCAGGTGCGGTCGACGTAGGTGTCGATCAGCGCCTTCTTGCCGCGGGACTCGAACCAGTCCACGGTCGCGCGCAGCAGTCGGCGGGTGGGCTCGTCGAACTGCGCGGGGTCGTACGTACGCGGGTTGAAGAGCATCACGGGCTCCCGGGGGTCGAGGGTTTCGAGGGTGGCGTGGGGTGCGTGGGGTTCGGGGCGGCGGCGCGGGCGGCGCGGCGCCTACGGCCGGTGGCCGGCCGCGTCGGCCGCGTCGGCGGGGCTCGTCCCGCCGCCGGCCAGGCGGTGCAGGGTGGCGAGCACGTCGTCCAGCCAGGCGAGGGTCATCCGCTCGTACTCGATGCCGCCGCGCAGCACCACGTGCTGGAGCTGCTGGCGGGGGTCGAGGGCGGCGGGGGCCGGGAAGTCGCGCTGCTCGCCGTGCAGGTAACGGGCGAGCAGGGCGGCGTGGCCCTCGCGGTGGCGTTCGACCTCGGCGATCAGTGCGGCCGGGTCGTCGAAGGCCGCCGCGCGGATCTTGACCGCGAGTTCGTGCCGGACGGTCTCCGGCTCGACCGGTTCGCGCAGCCAGCCGGCCAGGGCGGTGCGTCCCGGCTCGGCGGCCGAGTACACCTTCTTGTCCGGCCGGCCGTCCTGGGCGACCTCCTCGGCCGAGATCCAGCCGTCCGCCTCCATCCGCCGCAGCACCCGGTAGATCTGCTGGTGGGTGGCGGTCCAGAAGCGGCCGATGGAGCGGTCGAACCGCCGGGCCAACTCGTAGCCCGAGCCGGGCTGCTCCAGCAGCGAGACGAGGATCGCGTGCTCCAGTGCCATGACCGGCATCCTGCTATGCAACGAGTTGCATACACAAGAGTGCCCCGCCAGGGTGAGACGCAGCTCACCGATGTGACCGTCGGCGATAGTTGGCGGTTGTCAGCGATATTTGGCGATCAGGGTGCCCGTCGCTGTCAGTGACAGTCCGGCTTGGTTGAATCAGCGGATGAGTGAAACCTCTGTCGACCTGGGAGTCGTCACCGCGCCGTCTGGCGTACTGGTCCTGGGCATGGCCGGCTGGATCGACCACTGGCCCGCCCTCGGCGACCCGTTGTCCGTGCGGGCACTGGCCGCCGCGAAGCAAGGTGGCGGCCATCTACATGAGCCCGTGGACGGCCCGAGCCGGGATTGGTCCTGTGAGGCGGTCGCGATGCCAGCCGCTGCCGACCGGCCGCTGAGGGTGCGCGCCGAAACGGGGGAGTCGTACGACGGGCCGGTCGTCACGGTCCTGGAGGTCGACCTCGGCATGCCCTGGCCGGGAGACCCCGACGGAGAGCCGATCCGGCTCGGTGACCTGCCGGTCGACCGGTGCGGAATGGTCCTCGGTGACGCCCGCGCCCTCGACTCGTTCGTCGGGCTGCCGGGCGAGTCGATCGACGGTCTTGCCGACGTCACGTACTGGGGGAAGTACGAGGACGACGCCCACGCCCGATTCGGCGGCGCCCCGATGTCCCAGGTCGACGGGCGCCGCGGCCCCTACGGGCGCCTCGACCTCCCGCTGCACGAAGCCCACGAGTTCGCCAGTCAGCTCCAGAGCTGGTTGGCGGAAGGGCCCCGAATCGGCCTGGTGGTCTCCGTGGACGCGCATACTCACTTCCACCTTCTCGACCGGGCCGGCCAGACTCACCCCCTGCTCGCCGGACAGATCGAGATCGACGGGTGCCAGGTGCTGGGCCTGGGCTGGGATCCCGGCGACCACTCCATGCGCCACCACGGCGAACGAGCCTGGAATCAGGTCTACGCAGTCACTCTGGAACAGCGCGGCACCACCACGCTGCTGCGTTGGACGATTCCCGCAGAAGGAGAAGAACCCGAGTAGACGGCTCGGGTGCCAGGACACTGCGGGGCTGGGTCCTACCGCCTCTGGTGTCACCGGAAGCGGATAGCCTCCGGCAAGAAGGGGCGGCTGACAGGAGTGGACGTGAACATCGAGGAGATGCTGGACCAGCTCGCCGCGGTCATCGGGCCGCCGCCTGCGGACGGCGTGGTCCCGGTCCCGTGGGAGCTGGGGCCCGAGGCGCTCGGTTTCCAACTGCCCGCGGACTACCGGGCGTTCGCCGACCGGTACGGGATGGTCAGCATCAGCGACGAACTGCACATCTACACGCCATCGGAAGCGCCCAGTCCCCAGATCGGGCAGCCGCTCGGCTTTGAGGGATTCCTGTACAACACGACGGAGCCCTACGGATACTGCGCCTGGCTGGCCGAGGTCTACCGGGACGGGGACTTCGACGAGTGCCCGTATCCGCTGTTCCCGGCCAAGGGAGGGCTGCTGAAGTGGGGCAACAACTACAACTCGGACCATTTCTTCTGGCTGATGCGGGGCCCGGACCCGGACCGGTGGCCGGTCGCTGCCAAGTTCCACTCGATGCGGGAGTGGGACCTGTTCGAGGGCGGCTTCCTGGAGTTCCTGCTGGCGGCGGTGACGGAACAGTATCCGTACCACGGGGACGTCGTTCCCGACGGGACGAAGCAGGTCGGTGACGGCCGTGCTTATCGTTTCAAGGGTGACTGGTCGAAGAACCTTCGGGAGTGAGCCCGCTGACACGGTCAACGACACGCTCTGGGCTCGGAGTTCGTGACATCCATTCGCAATAGCCTGTCCTCCTGATCAGCTTCGATCATTTTCGGGCATTTTGGAGGATCTCGCGCATCTGCATACATAGAGCCACTTCTCTGTGTGCATGCACATCAGCAGGGATTCGACGATTCGCTCGGATGCATGCGGCCTTGATGCGCTTTTCATGCCGTGCGAGGGTGACGCAGCGGTCCGGGACCGGCTGCTGCCCGGCGGCGGACGGGTCGGCCGGTGGGCGACTTCCTGGACGATGAACGGCGCTCAAGTCGTATGGCCCGTACGAGATCTGGACTCGGTGGAGGTTCTTTCGTCGCAGCCCGTGCGGCGGTTCACCTGGTTGCCGCGGCAGTTGCACCGGCCGGGGCTGGAGTTTCTGGTGTCGACCGGGCGGATGCACGGCTTCGAGTCGCTGGAGGAGCGCTCCCTGCTGCTGGCGCTGGACTTCGTCGGAGTGGCGGAGGTGTTGCCGCAGCCGTTCCGGTTGGACTTCGAGCACGTCGGTGGGCGGTCGGCGCACGTTCCGGACTTCCTGGCGGTGATGCCGGACGGCGGGCGATGGGTTCTGGACGTCCGGCCTTCCGGCCTGATCCGGGACGACGACCTGGTGAAGTTCGCCGCGACCCGGGCGGCCGCGGCGAGCGCTGGGTGGCGCTACAGCGTGGTGGCGGAGTGGCGGCGGCACGTCCTGGGCGTGGTGGACGCGTTATCGGCCCGGCGGCGGCCGCGCTCGGACCGGCTGGGGCTGCAGCCGCTGCTGCTGGAGCGGGCCGCGAAGGGTCCGTTGCGGTTCGGCGACCTGGTCGATTCGACTCCGTGGCCGCTTCCTGCCCGGGCGGAGGCGGTCCATCTGCTCTGGCACCGCCGACTGGGCGTCGACCTGGTCGCGCCGCTGGGCGACGACTCGCTGGTCTGGGCCGGCGGCGACGCGGCGGCTGCGGGAGGCGGGTCGTGAGCCGCGGTGTCCTGCTCCTGGCGCCCGGGTCCGCCGTCGAGGTCGACGGGGTTGAGTGGACGGTCGAGGAGGTGGAGCCGCAGGTCGGCCGGGTCGTGCTGGTCGACGCCGACGGGGAGCGGGAGTGCCGGTCACTTCGGTGGCTGGTCAACCATCCGCGCGTCCGTCCGCTGCGGGCGCCCGCGTCGCCGTCGGTCCGGGGCGGCCGACAGGGGGTCGTGCTGAGCGATCTGACGGAGGGGCAGCTGCTTCGGGCCCGGATCCGGGCCGAGCACGTGCTGGAGGCCGAGACCGGTTTCCGGGCCGGCCACCCGTCCCGGGCCCTGCCCGGCGAGCCGCGGCCCGGCTACGACCCGGAGGCCACGACGGTGGGCGAGCGGCGGCGCACGAAGGCGGCCGAGGTCGCCGCGATGGCGCCGGTCGAGGCCGCGGCGCTGGGGATCCGGTTCATGAGCGAGCGGACGCTGGAGCGCCTGGCCGGGAAAGCTGGCCGGGAGTTGGTGCTGGCCTGCGCGGACGGCCGGTGGACGCGGTCCGGCGGCGGGCATCCGAGCGTCACGGCGGAGATCCGGGAGGGGATCTTCGCGGTCCGGCAGGAGTCGCTGCGGCGCTCGCGGATGAGCTTTGCGGCCCGGCACCGGCTGCTGCAGCAGTACGTCAGCGAGGTGTTCCCCGACTTCCCGCTCACGGAGGTGCCGTCGCGGAACACGTTCGTGGCGGTCTGGCGGGAGTGGTTCGGGCCGGACGGGGCGCGTCAGCGCTACGTCCGCACCGCGCAGACCGCGGAGACGGGGCAGCGGGTGGTGGTCCACCGGCCGGGCCAGGTGGTCGCGCTGGACTCGACGCCGCTGCCGGTGAAGGTGAGGGAGTCGGTGTTCGGCGAGCCGGTGTCGGTGGTGCTGTCGATCGCGCTGGACCTCTACACGCACTCCCTGGTCGCGTTCCGCCTCACGCTGGTGTCGGACACATCGGTGGACATTGCGATGCTGCTGCGGGACGTGATGCTGCCGCTGCCGATGCGCGAGGGCTGGGGCGAGGAGATGGAGTGGCCCTACCCGGGCGTCCCGGCCTCGGTGGTCGCGGAGTTCGCCGGGCACCGGGTTGCCGCGCTGCCGTTCTTCGCACCGGAGACGGTGACCACCGACCATGGCGGCCCCTACAAGAACCACCACCTGGTCGACGCCCAGCGGGTGCTGGGCTGCAACATCCTGCCGGCCCGGGCTCTGCGGGCGAGCGACAAGTCCGCCGTCGAGCGGGCGTTCTCCTCGATCAAGACGCTGCTGCTGGAGCACCTGCTGGGCTTCACCGGCACCGACGTCGCCGACCGGGGCGCCGATCCGGAGGCGGATGCTCTGCTCACGATGCCGCAGATGGAGCACGTGATCGCGACCTGGATCGTGAAGGTCTGGCAGAACCGGGTGCTGGGCGAGTACGCGCCGTCCTGGGGCCCGGGCGAGGGCCACAGCCCGAACTCGCTGTTCGCGGCCGCAGCTCTGCAGGGCGGCCTCGACCTGGAGATCCCCTCCCCAGAGCTCTACTACCAACTGCTGAGAGCCCACCACGTCAAGGTCCACCCGGGCCGTGGGGTGAAGATCCTCAATCTCTGGTATCACCATCCGCTATTGGACGAGGACCGTTTCCGCGGGCCGTCCGCGCGCGGCGGCCGGCACAAAGGTGGCTGGCTGGTGCGATCGGACCGGCGCGATCGGCGGTCGGTGTTCTTCGAGGACCCCGACGAGCCGGGCCGCTGGCACGTCCTGCGCTGGACGGGGCTTCCGCCCGAGGGCGAGGTCCCGGCGTTCACCGACGCGACCGCCACCGCCTTGCTGGCCGAGGTCCGCGCACGGGGGATCGTGCCCCGCACCGACGCCGAGCTGCTGCCCGTCCTGCTGGAGATCCTCGGCTCGGCGATCCCGGTCGAGCAGTGGCCATCGCGGATGACCAAGCGGGAGAAGACCGGCCGATCGCGCCGCACCGCCCAGAGCGAGGCCGCCGCGACAGACCGGCCCACACCCACCGCACCACCGGCACCGGCGGAGCCTGCTGCTCTTTCGGTCCGGGCGGTGGCCTGGCCCGCCGAAGCGGCGGCTGTCGACGCCGCTGTCGACGCCGAACGCCGCCGGCTGCGGGAGGCGGTCGGCGTCGACCGGGCCCCGTCCCAGCCTCCGCGGCTGGGCGACAGCCTGCGGAGGCGCCGCCTGTTCGCCCTGCCGGCGGACGACGACTTCGAGGCCAGGGAGAGTTCGTGACCGACGCCACCGGGCGGCCGCACCCGCTCAGCGCGATCTTGGCCGGCAAGCCGCCCCGCCGGGACACCTTCGACGGCTGGCAGCACTACCGGGCCAACCGCAGGGCGTTCGAACCGGCGCCAGTGCTGACGCTGGACCAGTGGCGGGCGCTGAGCCCTCGCGGGCGGGCCTTGCATGACCTGCACCGGACGGCGACTCACGTCAACTTGCCGCTGCAGGAGACGCCGATGGCGATGAAGGTCTCACGGCTGCTGTCCCGGAGGATCCTCGGCAACGCGCTACAGCGGACCGCAGCAACCTGGCCGGGGGTGATGGTCGGCGGGTGGGGCTACCAGGGCAAGACGGAGACGGTCTGCGAGGTCGCCGCGGAGTTCGAGGACACCTGGCTGGAGATGAACGGCTTCGTGAACCCCGGCGCCCGGCCGGGCGTTCGGGCCCTGCACGCCCCGGTCGCCTACGTCCAGACGCCCGTCACCGCGACGCCGAAGGGCCTCTGCGAGGCGATTCTGGGCTTCTTCGGGGCGCCGACCAAGGGCCTGACCCTGCCCCAGCTTGTCCGTCAGGTCGCCGCCGCGTTGGACGACCACGGCGTCCTGGTCCTGATCCTGGATGACATCACCCGGCTGCGGCTGCACCGGGTTGATGACCAGGACGCCTTTGACCTGGTCCGGGCGTTCATGAGCATGAACGTCACTCTGGTGCTGGTCGGCGTCGACATCGCCGGGTCCGGCCTGCTGCGGCGAGCCAGCTGGGACAAGCGGGGCAAGCAGTGGGTGATGCCGGCCATGGAGGGCGGCCGCGTCCACGGCCTGGAGGTCACCCAGACCGAGCGTCGGTTCGACTTCGTCGAGCTGGACCGCTTCCGCTACACCACCCCCGCCCACATCCAGGCATTCCATAACCACCTCGTCGGTCTGGAGTCCGGCCTGCGGCTGTTCAATGCGGGCCCGGACATGCTGGTCGGCGGCGGCATGCCGGAATACCTGATGCGCCGCACCGGCGGCGTCGTCGGCCTGCTCAACCGCTTGATCGAGGACGGCGCCCATGAGGCGATGGACAGCGGCAGAGAGCTGATCGACGAGGAACTGCTCGATGGGATCGTTCTGAGCCTGGACGACCCGGGCCGCGACCCGGCCGCCGGTGAAGTTCCCCGGATCCCGGCGACGGCGTCCCCGCCCGTCGCCGCGGCTGGCCGGAAGCGGGAATCCGCAGGGGCGGGCCGGCGCGGGCGCAACACGGTCTTCGACGACACCGGCCCGGTTGCGCAGACGGGGGCCTGACTGGTGGACGACCGCTTCCCGGCCGCGTTGCCCCGGAGCCTGGGCCCGCTGCCGGGCGAGAGCCTGCCCGGCTTCGTTCTGCGGCTCTCCCACCTGCTGGATCTGCGGCCCGGTCTGGTCGTCCGATGCACTGGCCTGGGCACCACCGGCGGAGGATGGTCGTCCCGGGCGTCGGCCAAACAGTTATTCATGCTCGAAACCGACGTCCGGGCCAGGTTCGCCCGGGCGACCCGGCTGAGCGAGGAGGAGGTCGACCGGCTCACCCTCCGTCGCTGGGCCGCCCACTACCCGCCGATCGCCGACGCGGTCGGACGGCCGGACCAGGGCCTCCGGCGCCCGTTCCTGAACCGCGAGTGGGTCCTGCCAGCCTCCAGCCGCTACTGCCCGCAGTGCCTCGCGGGCGACGACAGCGATATCCAGCGCCGACACGGCGGCCCCTGGAAACTCGAATGGCGCCTGCCGGTCGTATTCGGCTGCCCGGACCACAACCGCCTGCTCGCCGACACATGCCCCGGCTGCCGCCTCCCGGCGCTGAGCGGGAGTACCCGGACCAACAACACTCCGGACCTCATCATGGGATCAGGCCGACAGGTCCTGCATCCCACCCAATGCCGGAACACAACCGCCAAATCCCTGCACGGCCCGGTCTGCGGAACCCGGCTCGACTCGGCCGACAACACGACTGCGGCGCTCACCCCGGAGCAGGCGGCCCTCCAGACCAGGTTGTTGGAGTTGCTCTCCGACGACCGCGATCCCGTCCGGTCGTTCCAGGCATTCGCCGATCTTCGTGCCGCTGCCGCGCTGGTCACCTCGACCTGGCCGTGGTCGTCGTCCGACTCACAGGCTTCGGAAGAAGAGATCGACCTGGTCACGCAATCTCTTCCCGCCCCCCACCACCGGAACACTGTGAGCACCGGGGGCCGGTGGGGAAGCGCTCCGACCACCAGCGCGGCCGCGGCATGCATTCTTCGGCTCGCGGACGCTCTCCCAGCTCTCCCCGTTCCCCAGCTCCGCCAGGCGCTCAGCCGCCGGCTGGGCAGCGGTTCCCACGTCGACGGGTCCGGATGGGGCCGGACCTGGGAGCATGTCCGACGGGACTGCTCACCGCAGTTTCGGGCGCAACTCCAACAGGCAGTCCAGCGCCAGTTCTCCCCCGCCGTCCAGGAGATCGGCGAGACCCTGCTGATCCCCGTCCGCCAGCGCGGTTACCTGCCTGAGCACATCCCGCAGCGGTTCCCTCGCGAATGGCTGGAGATCCTGGTGGCCAACGGCGCCCCGAACGAGATCCGAAGCGTTCGAACCCAGTTCCGCCGAGCTGCGGCGATCCTGCTCGTCCAAGCCACGGACGGGATCACCGCGGCCGACGCCGCACGCTTCCTCGGGCTCCCCCGAGACCCTTTTCGCGGCCGGTTCCTGAGCCTCACGCCGACAACCGGCCACCCCTGGAAACAGAGGCACATCAGCGAGAGACTGCCGGAGGCGTTCGAGGCGCTCGCCCGGTACATCGCCGAACTGCCCGACCCGGTCGACTACTACGAACGACGCCAACGCCTGGACTCCTGGCACCTTCGCCAATCCGACTGGGAGAACCTCACCGCGCAACTGCCCCCGGCAACCTCGGCGCGGCCCCACTACAGCCCTGAGCTGCACCGCACATGCGCCTCGGCCTACATCTGGGCCAAGGTCACAAGCGGCGAATGGACGCACGCACCGATCTTCCGGCCCCCGCTGGCCCCGGCCGGGATCACCGTCAACCAGACCAGCACCGAATACGCACTTCTCCGCATCATCGACACCCGGCGTGATCGCCGCTACACAGCGCTCCGCGAAGCCCTGAACGATCACGCCCAAGCGCTCGCCGCTGCCACTCCGCCAAGCGATTACCGTCCGTGATCAGTATGAAGAACGTTCGCCAACTACCGCTGACTGGAACCGCCAACTAACGCTGCCAAGGCACCCAGCCGTCTGCGCGCATGCCTATGACCTCCGCCAACTAGCACTGCCAGTCACAACCGATCCGCCGCCGCAGGTGTGGGGCGGGCAGAGTAGTCGCCCGGGCAAAAAGGTGCAAAACGGCAGATCGGAGCCAGAATGGTACTGGGCTAGCGCCCTCCATGTGCCGGACCTAGGAGGTGGTATCGGTGTCTACCCAGATTCCGATGGGCATGGAGCACCATCCGGACATCGTCCAACTGAGGGAGCAGTACGAGCGGGCCACGCTGACCCCGCAGGCCCAGGGCGTCGAGGCCCTGGCCGTTCTGGCCGGTCTCTTCCTGGCGGCCTCGCCATGGATCGTCGGCTTCACCGCCTTCAGCACACTGACCGTGACGTGCCTCATCGTCGGCCTCGCCTACTGCCTGCTGATGGCAGGGTACGGCTCGGCGTACGAGCGCACCCACGCACGGGCCTGGGCCGCGACCCTGCTCGGCGCGTGGACGATCATCTCGCCCTGGGTGGTGTCCGGTGAGGTGGACCGTGGCAAGAACATCGTCACCTGCATGATCACGGGCGCCGTGATGTTCCTGCTGGGGCTCGCCGCGATCTCGATGGCGACCATGACGGCGAACGGAGCGTCGATGAGGCGCGGCCGGGCAGGCCGTGCGAAGGGCTGACATCCGGGTAGTCCGAACCGGGGCGCGGAGCGGCGAGGCCGCCGTCCGCGCCCCGGCGCGTGCCCCGGGCCCCGTCCGCCACCTGCGGGGCCGGGGAGCGCGCCGGCCCTACGGCCGGGTCATCCGCAGCACGTCCAGCGCCTCGTCCAGCTGCTCCTCGGTGAGCAGCCCCTGCGCCAGGTAGCCGCGCTCCAGCACCACCTGGCGGATCGTCTTCCGCTCGGCCAGCGCCTGCTTGGCGACCCTGGCGGCCTCCTCGTAGCCGATGTACCGGTTCAGCGGGGTGACCACCGAGGGCGAGGACTCCGCGTACTCGCGGGCCCGTTCGACGTTGGCGGTGATGCCGTCCACCGTCCGGTCGGCCAGCAGCCGGGCGCTGTTGGCGAGCAGTCGGACCGACTCCAGCACGTTGCGGGCGATCACCGGGAGCATCACGTTCAGCTCGAAGTTGCCGCTCGCGCCGGCCACCGTGACCGTCGCGTCGTTGCCGATCACCTGCGCCGAGACCATCAGCACGACCTCGGGCAGCACCGGGTTCACCTTGCCGGGCATGATCGACGAACCCGGCTGGAGGTCCGGCAGGTTGATCTCGCCGAGACCGGTGCGCGGGCCGGAGCCCATCCACCGCAGGTCGTTGGCGATCTTGGTGAAGCCGACCGCGACGGTGCGCAGCTGGCCGCTCAGCTCGACCAGGCCGTCCCGCGCGCCCTGCGCCTCGAAGTGGTCGCGGGCCTCGGTCAGCGGCAGGTCGGTGGCCCGGGCCACCTCCTCGATCACGGCCGCGGCGAACCCGGGCGGGGTGTTGATGCCGGTGCCCACCGCGGTGCCGCCGAGCGGCAGTTCGGCGACCCGGGGGAGCGTCGCCAGGAGCCGTTCCCGCCCGTGCCTGACCTGGGCGGCGTAACCGGCGAACTCCTGGCCGAGGGTGACCGGCGTGGCGTCCATCAGGTGCGTCCGGCCGGACTTCACGACCTTCGCGAACTCCGCCGCCTTGCGCTCCAGCGCCTCCGCGAGGTGTTCCAGCGCGGGGATCAGGTCGTTGGTGACGGCGGCGGTGGCGGCGATGTGGATCGAGGACGGGAACACGTCGTTCGAGGACTGGCTCGCGTTGACGTGGTCGTTCGGGTGGACGGGCCGGCCCAGTCGCTCCGAGGCCAGCGTCGCGATCACCTCGTTGGTGTTCATGTTGGACGAGGTGCCGGAGCCGGTCTGGAACACGTCCACCGGGAACTCGGCGTCCCAGCGGCCCTCGGCGACCTCCTCGGCGGCGGACACGACCGCCCTCGCCGTCTCGTCGTCCAGCACCCCGAGCCGGGCGTTCACCCGGGCGGCGGCCGCCTTGATCCGGGCCAGCGCCGCGATGTGAGCGCGCTCCAGCCGCTGGCCGGACACCGGGAAGTTCTCCACCGCCCGCTGCGTCTGCGCCTGCCACTTCGCAGCGGCCGGCACCCGGACCTCGCCCATCGAGTCGTGCTCGGTCCGGTACTCCTGCTCGTCGCCCATCGCGCGCTGCACCTCCTGGCCGGCCCCGGGGGCGGCCCTGGTCTCGGTCGTGCCGTCGGCACCCGGCACCGGTGCCGGGTACCGGAACCGGTATCGGCACCGGTGTCCGATCACGACAGCCGCGCGGGGGCCCCGGGTATTTCCGCCCGGGCGCCCGGGACGACTCCGCGGCTCACGGCTGCGTGGGTCATGGTTCCAGGGCTCACGGCTCCGCGGGTGCACGGCCTCAGGGCTCACGGCTCCGCGGGTGCACGGCTCCGCGGCCGTCCGGGGCCGGGGCCCGCAGTGCGATGGGGCTACGGGGCTACGGGAGCGCGTGGCGGACCACCGCGCCCGGCTCGGCCCCGGCCTGCGCGACGAGCGCGCCGCCCGGTGCCCAGAACCCCGAGCCGCCCGAGGTCCGCGGGTAGTCGCCGCTCGCCCCGGCCGACGTCGACAGCACGCCCCACACCCTGTGCACGGCGGTCCGGTCGCGGACCTGGCTGTCGCGCCGGGCGAGGGCCACCGGGTCGTCGCCGTAGAGGGTGGAGGCGACGTACGCGTCGATGCCGAGCGCGGCCAGCTGCTCGGCGTGCTCCGGGAAGGCGGCGTCCGCGCAGATCGCCAGGCCCAGGCGGCGGCCGTCCAGTTCCAGCACCGCCGGCTTGTCGCCGGGGGTGAAGCGGTCGCCCTCGGTCCCGTGCAGCCGGATCTTGCGGCAGACGACCCGGGCGCCCTCGCCGGTGACGGCGAGCGTGGCGATGTACTCGCGGCCGTCCGCCTCGCGCACCGGCGCGCCGGCCAGGGCGACCGCGCCGGTCCCGGCGCAGGCCTCGACCAGCGGCGCGAGCCGCGCGTCGGCGAGGTCCAGGGCGGGCGCGGCGAGGTCGTAGCCGGTCAGCGAGAACTCGGGGAAGACCACCAGCCGGGCGGCGGCCTCCCGGACCACGGCGACGTGCTGCGCGACGTTGGCGGCCACGGTCTCCGGCCGGGAGGCCTCGGCGCAGACGGGCTGGGCGACGGCGACGGTCAGGGGCGCGGGCGCGGGCACGGCGGGGCCTCCGGGGGCGATCGGGGGGCGATCAGGGGACGGCGATCACGATCAACCTAGGGGCGGGTCGGCGAATCGGGCAACCTTCATTCGAACGGGTGAAGAACGCGGCTCGCGGGCCCGTAGGCGGCCGCTCCGCCGCCCCGGCTTCGTACGCTCGTACGCGGATCGGGGGAACGGTCACGACGGCGATCACGGCGGCGGTCTCGACGACGCCGGCGCCCGGCGCAGGACGCGCGGGCGCGGTCACCACCCAGGGGGCGGGCATGACGGAAACACGACGACACGGCGACGGGCCCGGCGACGGGCACGGTGGTGGGAGCGGTGACGGGCTCCGCGACGAACCGGGCGGCGGGCCCCGGGAGCGGGAGCGGGGGCGGAACGGCCTGAGCAGGCGTGAGCTGCTCGGCGCCTCGGCCGCACTCGGCGGAGCCGCCTGGCTGCTGCGCGGCACGATCGGACCGGACCACGCGCAGGCCACCACCCCGGCACCGCCCGGACTGCCCGACGGCACCGAGCTGTACCAGCGGGTCTACCAGAACTGGTCCGGCGAGGTCCGCACCGACCAGCTCTGGACCTGCGCCCCGCGTACGCCCGAGGAGGTGCCGCCGCTCGCCGACTGGGCCCGCGCCAACGGTTGGCGGCTGCGCGCCCAGGGGTACCGGCACACCTGGGCCCCGCTCACCGTCGCCGACGGCACCCCCGAGGCGGCCCGCGTCCTGCTGCTGGACACCACCAGCCACCTCACCGCGATCACCGCCGACTCGCCGGACACCGTCCGGGTCCAGACCGGCGCCACCATGGAGGACCTGCTCGCCCACCTGGCCGGCCGCGGCCTCGGCGTCGCCAACTGCCCCGCGCCCGGCGAACTGACCGTCGGCGGGGTGCTCGCCATCGGCGGCCACGGCACTGCCGTCCCCGCCGCCGGCGAGACCCGCCCGCCCGGCCACGGCTACGG
This sequence comes from Streptomyces sp. CB01881, assembly GCF_002953255.1. Taxonomy (GTDB): domain Bacteria; phylum Actinomycetota; class Actinomycetes; order Streptomycetales; family Streptomycetaceae; genus Kitasatospora. Next base: position 2,017,545 of record NZ_CP026498.1, on the reverse strand, counting down.
CTCGCTCAGCAACCAGGTCACCCGGCTGACCGCCGTCGTCCACGACCCGGGAACCGGCCGCCACACCCTGCGCACCTTCGAGCGCGCCGAGGCGGACAGCGCCGCCTTCCTGGTCCACCTCGGCCGGGCCTTCGTCACGGAGGTCGTGCTCCGGGCCGGTGCCGACCGGCCACTGCGCTGCGTCAGCAGGCTGGACATCCCGGCGAGTGAACTCTTCGCCCGTCCGGGCAGCACAGGCATCCTCGGCCGGCGCCCGCGCACCTTCGCCGACTTCGTCGAGCGCGACGGCCGCGCCGAGGCGATCTGGTTCGCCTACACCGACCACCCCTGGCTGAAGACCTGGACCGTCGCCCCGGACCGCCCGTTCGGCTCCCGGGCCGTCGAGGAGCCGTACAACTTCCCGTTCTCCGACATCATTCCGGAACCTGTCGCCCGTCTCGCCGGCCAACTCGTGACCGGCGCCTGGGCATCGGCCCCGCTCTTCGGCCAACTCCAGTACCTGGTGGCCAAGGTGGCACTCACCGGGGACATCACCGACGTGCTGCTCTCCGGCGGCCTGATCCGCGACCTGCTCACCGGCGAAGTGCTCACCCACCTGCTCGGCGGAGGCCTGAGGTCCGACCTCTGGGGCCCCTCCCGCACCCTGATGCAGTACGTCCGCCCCACCACCCTGCGGGTCACCGCCAACGGCTACGCCGTTCTCACCCGGCGCGCCGACCTGCAGTGGGTGCTCGCCGAATTCGCCGACCACTACCGGCAGTTGCTCGACGAGTACCGGGCACGCGGCGAGTTCCCGGTGAACGGCGCGGTCGAGATCCGGGTCACCGGCCTGGACGACCCCGCCTCGTGCGGGGTGCCCGGCGCCCGGCCGCCGCTGCTCTCCGCGCTGCGCCCGCGCCCCGACCACCCCGAGTGGGACACCGCCGTCTGGCTCGACGTCCTCGCGTTCCCGGGCACGCCCGGGCTGCACCGCTTCGCCCGCGACCTCGAACAGTTCCTGCTGCGCACCTTCGACGGCACCCGCGCCGGGCTGCGCGTCGAGTGGTCCAAGGGCTGGGCCTACACCGCGGACGCCGCCTGGGCCGACCCCGACGTGCTCGGCCGGGTCATCCCGGCCAGCCTCCGTGACGGCGGCGGCCCCGGCTGGGACGAGGCGGTCGCCGTACTGGACCGCCACGACCCGTACCGGGTGTTCGGGAACCCCTTCCTGGACCGGCTGTTGACGTAGCGGCACGTCGATGCGGGCGTACGTCGCTACCGGCGTGCGTCGATGCGGACGTACGTCGCCACCGGCGTGGGTCGTCGCTACCGGCGTGCGTCGATGCGGGGCGCGCCGTGGTGGCGGCGTGCCGGAGACGTCAGATGTGTTCCATGACGATCACGGCCAGGGTGTCGGGGGCGAGGGCACGGAAGACGTGCGGGGCGTCGCCCGGGTAGCTGACGTAGTCGCCCGGGCCCAGCTCGACCGGCTCCTCCGTCGGCCCGGCCAGTGCCCGGCCCGCGCCGATCATCACGTGCTCGACGGTGCCGGGCATGTGCGGGTCGGAGGCCCGGGTCTCGCCCGGCTGCGCCTCGATCCGGTAGATGTCGCGCCGGGCGTTCGGCGGGCAGGAGGAGAGCACGGTGGCCGCGTAGTCGGCGCGCTCGGAGTGGGTCACCGGGCCCTCGCCGGCCCGGATCACCCTGACCGCCGGGCGGGGCGGGTCGACCAGCCGGCTGAACGGCACGTTGAGCGCGGCGCCGAGCGCCCAGAGCGTCTCCACGCTGGGGTTGCCCGCGCCCGACTCCAGCTGGGAGAGCGTCGACTTGGCGATGCCCGCGCGCCGGGCCAGCTCGGCCATCGACAGCCCGCTGCGCTCGCGCTCGCGCCGGATCGAGGCGGCGATCAGGCCGATCAGCTCCACGCCGGACGCCGTCGGCCCGCCCGTCCCGCTCCTGCCGCTGTCACTGCCGGTGCCGCTGCTGCCCACACTCATCCGCGTTCGCTCCACAGGTCCACGCGTTCGCCTTGACGAACGACAGCCATCGGGTTCACTCTACTGGACATGCGTTCGCTCTTCCGAACACTCGACCGTTCCACGCTGCGCGACATCGCTCTGGTCTGCCTTGCCGACGCCCTCGTCGGCGCCTCCTTCGGTGCCATGAGTGTGTCCGGCGGCCTGCCGCTCTGGGTACCGATCGCGATGTCCTTGCTGGTCTTCGCCGGAGGCTCGCAGTTCGCGGCCGTCGGAATCGTCCTCTCCGGCGGCGGCGCGCTCGCCGCCGTCGCCACCGGCCTCGTCCTCAACGCCCGCCTGCTGCCGTTCGGCTTCACCGTCGCCGACGTGCTCGACGGACCCTGGTGGCGCCGGCTGCTCGGCGCACACGTGCTGACCGACGAGTCCGCCGCCTTCGTCCTGCTCCAGCCCGACCGGCGCGGCCGCCGGGCGGCGTTCTGGGTCTGCGGCGTCGCCCTGTTCGTGGTCTGGAACGTCGCCGTCGTCCTCGGCGCCGCCGCCGGCGGTCTGATCGGCGACACCGACGCGCTCGGGCTCGACGCCGCCTTCCCCGCCGTCCTGCTCGCCCTCGTCCTGCCCTCGCTCACCGACCGCCGCACCCGCGCCGCCGCCCTGGCCGGCGCCGTCGTCGCGGTGGCCGCCACCCCGTACCTGCCGGCCGGGCTGCCCGTCCTGCTCTCCCTCCTCGGCCTGCTGTTCGCCGGCCGGGGCCACGCCCGCCCGGCGGAGGAGCAGGGCGAGGGCGGCGGCCGGCCCACGGAGGGGTCGTCCGCCCGTCGGTCCTCCGCCCGGCACCCGTCCGACGACCACCCGGTCACCCGCCGGCCGTCCGCGCCGATCGCCGAAGAGGTCCGCTGATGCCCCTGCTCGCCGTCCTCCTGCTGGCCGTCGGCACCTACGCGTTCCGGATCGCCGGACCCGCCCTCGGCCACCGCCTCACCCTGTCCGACCGGCTGCGCCACCTGCTCGCGGTCGCCGCCGCCGTGCTGCTCGTCGCCTTGGTCGCCACCGGCGCCCTCACCCAGGGCCACGGCTTCGCCGGCTGGGCCCGGCCGGCCGGCGTGCTGGTCGCCGGGGTGCTCGCGCTGCGCCGCGCGCCGTTCCCGGTCGTGGTGGTGGCCGGTGCCGCGACCACGGCGGTGCTCCGGCTCTGCGGGATCGCCTGACAGGGCGCCTGCCGCCACCGCCCTCCCGGCCCTTGACCCCAAGCGGGCTTCAACTCCGCAGCCGTTCGGACCCGCCCGCCTGAGCACGGCCCGGAGCGCCGCGGCCCGGGACTCAGCCGGTGGCGCCGTCGGCCAGGCGCTCCTGCTGGATCTCGGGCCGCTTGCTGTCCCAGAGCAGCTCCCACGCCTTGAACACGCAGTGGTAGTCCCGCATGCTGCCCTTGGAGATCAGCAGGTAGGTGTCGCCGTCCCGCAGGACGGTGCGCTGGCGGGGGTTGAACGGGTGCTGCGGCGTGTACGTCGGGACGAGCCGCTTCAGCTCGGCGAGCGCCTCCTCGCGGCTGCCCTCGATCTCGGCGAGCACGTTGGTGCCCCAGATCCGGTCGTTGCCGACGCCCGTGGTCTCCTGGACGACCAGTGCCCAGCGCGCCATGCCCCACCCCTCAGTTCAGCTTCCGAAGCCTGCGGAAGCGGTCATCCTACCGAGACGGGCGAAGGCACCGCCGGGGCGGGCGCCTTGAAGAAGATGGTGGTCGGGTGCGGGACGCCCGCCGGGTCGGTCGCGTAGTCGGGCACCGTGCCGACCCTGGTCCAGCCCGCGGCCTCGTACATCCGCTCGGCGGGGCTGTCCGTCTCGGTGTCCAGCACCAGCAGCCGGATGCCGCGCCGGGCGGCGGCCGACTCCAGGGCGGCGAGCAGCCGGCCGGCCAGGCCCTGCCCGCGGTCCCTCGGATCGACCATCAGCTTGGCCACCTCGCCGCGGTGACGGCCGTTCGCGGGCGCCGCGGGACGCAGCTGCACCGTCCCGGCGATCCGGCCCGCGCCCCCGGCGTCCTCCGTGCCGGTGCCCCCGGCGTCCGTGCCGTTCCCGCCGTGCTCGTCCGCGCGGGCCACCCAGAGCAGCAGCCGTCCGGCCGCGACGTCCGGGACCAGCGAACGCCACCAGGCGGCCGCAGCGTCGTGGTCGAGCGGGGCGAGGAAGCCGAGCGAGGCGCCGCCGTCGACGGTGTCCACCAGCAGCCCGGCAAGCCGCCCCGACGCGTCCGCCAGTTGCTCCGCCGTCAACAGCTCGACTGTGTACATGCTCACTCCCTCGCCTCGGACCGTCCGGAGCCGGGCCCCGTGCGGAATACTCGCCGGTACCCGCGACGGCCGGTACCCCCGCCGGCCCCGGAGCGGCACCCCGACCGGCCCGGACGCCACCGGCCCGGACCGGTGACCGCCGAGACTACAAGCACGACAAGGAGCTTCAATGGCGAAGCCGAACCGGATCGACCCGGCCGACCTGCTCGCCGTCGGTGACCTGCTCACCGACGAGGAGCGGCTGATCCGCGACACCGTCAGGAAGTTCACCGAGGAGCGGATCCGCCCGCACCTCGGCGACTGGTTCGAGCGCGGTGTCTTCCCGGCCCGCGAACTCGCCCCCGAACTGGGCGCCCTCGGTGTGCTCGGCATGCACCTCGACGGCTACGGCTGCACCGGCTCCACCGCCGTCGCCTACGGCGTCGCCTGCATGGAACTGGAGGCAGCCGACTCCGGGCTGCGCAGCTTCGTCTCCGTCCAGGGCTCGCTGGCGATGCGCTCGATCCACGCCTACGGGTCCGAGGAGCAGAAGCAGCGCTGGCTGCCCGGCATGGCCGCCGGCGAGCTCATCGGCTGCTTCGGCCTCACCGAGCCCGACTTCGGCTCCGACCCGGCCAACATGCGCACCCGCGCCCGCCGCAAGGGCGCCGGCGAAGGCGCCGACTGGGTGCTCTCCGGCTCCAAGATGTGGATCACCAACGGCAGCATCTCCGACGTCGCCGTCGTCTGGGCGCAGACCGAGGACGGCGTCCGCGGCTTCCTCGTGGAGCCAGGCACCCCCGGCTTCACGGCCACCGACGTGCACGGGAAGCTCTCGCTGCGCGCCTCGGTCACCAGCGAGCTGTCCTTCGACGAGGTCGTGCTGCCCGCCGACGCCGTCCTGCCCGGCGTGACCGGCCTGCGCGGACCGCTCTCCTCCCTCAACGAGGCCCGCTACGGCATCCTCTGGGGCACCGTCGGCGCCGCCCGCGACTGCTACACCGCCGCGCTGGACTACGCGAAGAGCCGCGTCCAGTTCGACCGCCCGATCGCCGGGTTCCAGCTCACCCAGCAGAAGCTGGTCGAGATGATGCTGGAGGTGGAGAAGGCCTACCTGGTCGCGCTGCGGATCGGCCGGCTCAAGGACGAGGGCGCGGCCCGCCCGGCCCACATCAGCTTCGGCAAGCTCAACAACGTGCGCGCCGCGCTGGAGATCGCCCGCAGCGCCCGCACCGTACTCGGCGCCAACGGCATCACCACCGAGTACCCGGTGCTGCGGCACGCCAACAACCTGGAGTCGGTGCTCACGTACGAGGGCACCAGCGAGATCCACACCCTCGTCCTCGGCGAGGCCATCACCGGCGAGTCGGCCTACCGCTGACGGCCGGTGCGCCCCGAAAACCGGTGGCCGGGCCGGCACCGGCCCGGCTACCGTCGCCCCCCATGACCAGCCGGACGCCCACCACCTCCCCGACCACGACCCTCTGGCGGCCCACCGGGCCGGAGGAGTTGGCGCTGGTCGAGGCCGCCGACCGGCGCGCCTGGCCGCCCCGGCTGCCCGACCAGCCGATCTTCTACCCGGTGCTCAACGAGGACTACGCGATCCGGATCGCCCGCGACTGGAACGTCCCCGCGTCCGGCGTCGGCTACGTCACCTGCTTCGAGGTGGACACCGCCTTCCTGGCCCGCTACCCCGTGCAGCAGGCCGGCGGCCGGACCATCCTCGAACTCTGGGTGCCCGCCGAGGAGCTGCCCGAGTTCAACCGGCACATCGTCGGCCGCATCGAGGTCGTCCACGAGTTCCGGCCCGTGCCGTGAGCGCCCGTGCCGTGGCGGACGGCGCCGTGACGGACGGCGCGGGGGAGGGCGGTGTGCGGGAGGGCGGTGCGCCCGTGCTGCTCACCTCGGCCCAGGCGACGAGCACCACCGTGCTGCTCGCCGAGGCCGCCGCCGCCCGCGGCCTGGAGACCGCGGTCCTCGCCGGCCCGGCCACCGTCGACCGGCTGGCGGGGCGGCCCGTCCACTGGTACGGCGGCCCGTTCGCCGCCGCCCGGGTCGCCGGCCCGCTCGGCCTCGCCCTGCTCGAACCCGCCGACGACTGGCTGCCCGGACTGCCCGAGGAGTTCACCGGCCGCCGGATCGAGCTGACCACCCTCTCCGAGGCGTGGACGCTCACCCGGCCCGCCTTCGTGAAGCCGCCCGCCGACAAGTCCCTCCCGCCGGCCGTCTATCCCGACGGCTCCCGCCTGCCGCGCCACGGCGAGCGGATCGGCCCCGACACCCCGGTGCTGGTGAGCGACCCGGTGACGTTCGGCACCGAGTACCGGCTCTTCGTCCTCGACGGCGAGGTCGTCACCGGCAGCCGCTACGCCCGCTTCGGCCGGCTCGACCCCGGCCCGCTCACCCCCGGGGCCGCCGCCTTCGCCGGCCGGCTGCTGGCCGCCGCCGGTGCGAGCCTGCCCAGCGCCGTCGCCCTCGACGTCGGCCCCCTGCTCGACCCCTACGACCCGGTCGCGCGCTGGGCCGTCGTCGAGGCGAACCTGCCGTGGTTCGCCCACTGCTACGCGGCCGATCCGGCCCGCGTACTGGACGTGGTCCTGCGCGCCGCCGGCCCGGCCGCGGCGCTGCGCCCGGCCGACCGCCGGTTCGTCCGCACCGCCGGCTGACGGGCCCCGGCCGGCCTCCCGCCGTCCTCCCGCCGCCCGGCAGGCCCCTGCCACCGGCCGGACATCCCCCGTTCCATCCGGGGACACCAACCGGTACCCCGGGCGGTGCAGCATGTCGCGGTCGGCGGCGCCTGCGGGGCGCGGCCGGGCGCACCGCGAAAGGAACCCCCTCACCATGGCCACAGCTCCGCCGCCCCGATCCCGTGTCCTCGTCGTCGGGATCGACGGCGTCCGGTACGACCTGCTGGAGCAGGTCCCGATGCCGAGGCTCGCGGAGGTGGCCGAGGCCGGGTTCCTGGCGCCCGTCACCGTGGCGGAGTCCACGCCCACCATGTCCGGACCCTGCTGGGCCACCATCGTCACCGGTGTCGAGCCCGCCAAGCACGGCGTCTGGGGCAACCACCTGGCCGGCAACCGGCTCGACGTCTTCCCCGACTTCGCCACCCGCCTCGCCCGGCAGGACCGCCGGCGCACCTTCGTCGCCGCGGGCTGGGACCCGCTGGTGATCAACGAGTCCGGCGGCCCGCTGTTCCGCGCCCCCGGCCGCCTCTCCTACGTCGCCCCCGCCGAGGACAGCCCCGAGGCCTGGGAGGCCGTGGACGAGGAGGTCACCCGGGAGGCCGTGCACGTCCTGTCCACCGCCGACCCGGAGGCGTCCTTCGTCTACCTCGGCGCCGTCGACGAGACCGCCCACTTCCTCGGCTGCGGCGAGGAGTACCGGGCCGCCATGCGCGCCGCCGACCAGCGCCTCGGGCGGCTGCTCGACGCCGTCCGGGCCCGGGCCGGCCACGCCGACGAGGCGTGGACGGTCATCGTCGTCACCGACCACGGCCACGTCGACGGGGGCGGCCACGGCGGCCGCACGCCCGAGGAGCGCACCGCCTGGGTGGCCTGCGCCGGCCCCGGCATCCCCGCCGCCCCACCGGCCGGCGAGATCCGCCACCCGGACGTCGCAGCCCAGGTGTACGCGGCCCTCGGACGGCCCATCGACCCGCACTGGACTCTGGACGGCCGCCCGTTCCCGGTCGCCCGACCCGTCCCGGCAGGCGTCTGAAAGCGCTGGTCACAGGGGCTGTCGGGGGCCCCGCCCGGGCCGGCGAACCCTGAGGCGGGGGGAGCCGCGTGTCCCCCTGAAGGTGGAGACCGTACCCCTGCGGTCGGAGGAACGGCCGCGACCTCCAGGTGACGCCCCGGCAGCCCACGACGGGTCAGGATGGAGTGACCCCGGGAGACCGGGCGTCGCAAACGCGTCAGACGGCGGACACCGGCAGCGGTGGCACCGGACAGGAGAGGGCAGGGCGGGGCATGAACGGCATCGTGAGCAAGGTCGCACTCGGGATCGCGGGCACGGGCATGGTCGTGGCCGTCGCGGCCGTGGCGGTCGGCCCGCGGGTCTCCGAGTGGTACGACGGCCGCCACCAGGAGCAGGCCACCTACGCCACCGGCAGCGCCGCCAAGGCGAGCGCGCACACGATGCCGGGCTGGCTGCCCGACAACGCGTCCTCCGTCCAGTACATGCGGTCCACCACGGGCGACGACCGCCTGCTGCGCGCCACCCTGGCGGAGGGCCGGCTGCCCGCGGGCTGCACCACCACCACGCCGGGCCGCAGCGCCCACCCGGTGCCGGCCACCCTGAAGGCGGGGTGGTTCCCGGAGGGCGTCGCCTCGAAGATCACCGGCAGCTGCGGGCACTACAACGTCACGCTGACCGGCAACCAGCTGTACGCCTGGCAGGACGGCGCCGCCGTCCAGGCCGCCCAGCGCGCGGGGCAGCCGGCCAAGCACTGACCCCGGCCGGGTGCTGAGGCCGGCACTGCACCGGGCCCGGGCCGAGCGCGTGGCCCGGCCGGGCCGCGAAGGCCGGGCGGCGAAGGCCGGGTATCGCGGGCCGGTCCCACTGGGGTAGGACGGAGCGAGCAGCAACCCAGCGACCGTCCCGTGAGGAGCCCCATGCCTGGTCCGACCGCCGGCCCCGCCGGCGAGACGTCGACCGCCTCCACCACCCGCGCCGGCTCCGGCCGCACCGGCACCGCCCCCGGCCGCGCCACCGTGGCCGTCCTCGGCGGCCTGGTCGCCCTCGGACCGCTCACCACCGACCTCTACCTGCCCGGCCTGCCCGCGATCGCCGGGGACCTCGCCGTCGAGCCGGCGGCCGTCCAGCTGACCCTCACGTTCTCGATGTTCGGCGTGGCCGCCGGGCAGCTGATCCTCGGACCGCTCAGCGACCGCTTCGGCCGCCGTCCGCCGCTGCTCGTCGGCCTCGTCGTCTACACCGTGGCCAGCGTCGTCTGCGTGTTCGCGCCCACCCTGCCCGTCCTGGTCGCCGCCCGGTTCGTCCAGGGCGCCGCCGGGGCGGCGGGCCTGGTCATCGGCCGCGCGGTCGCCCGGGACCGCTTCCAGGGCATCGCGATGCTCCGCTTCCTCGCCTCGGTCAGCCTGATCTCCGGCCTCGCCCCGATCCTCGCCCCGCTCGTCGGCGCGCAGCTGCTCCGCGTGACCTCCTGGCGCGGCACCTTCGGCGCTCTCACCGCCCTCGGCCTGCTGCTCACCCTGATCGCCTTCGCCGCCCTGCGCGAGACCCTGCCGCCCGCCGACCGCCACCGCGGCGGGCTCGCCGGCACCCTGCGCACCATGGGCGGCCTGCTGGGCAACCTGCCGTTCCTCGGCCTCGTCCTGACGAGCGCCTTTGCCTTCGGCTCGCTGTTCGGCTACATCAGCGGCTCCTCGGTGGTGCTCCAGCACGTCTACCACGTCTCGCCGCAGACCTACAGCCTGCTCTTCGGCGTCAACTCGCTGGCCATCGTCGCCGTCACCCAGCTGAACGGCCGCGTGCTCGCCCGGCGCTTCACCCCTGGCGCGCTGATGCTCGCCGGGCTCGGTGCGGCGATCGTCGCCGGGGTGGCGCTGCTCCTGGTCACCGCCGTCTGGGACTTCGGCCTGCCCGGGGTCTGCTCGGCCCTGTTCGTGCTGATGGGCAGCCTCGGCGTGATCCTCCCGAACACCGCCGCCCAGGCCCTGAGCCTCGTCCCGCCGCAGGCCGCCGGCTCCGCCTCGGCCCTCCTCGGCACCGGCAACTTCGTCTGCGGCGCCGTCGTCGCCCCGCTCAGCAGCCTCGGCGGCTCGCCCTCGGCGGTCCTGCTCGCCACCGTCGTCCTCGTCTGCGCGGTCCTCGCCGCCGTCTGCTACCTCGCGCTCTGCGGCCGCGGGCCGGCGCCGGACGCCGCGGATGCCGCGGCGGCGGGCTGACCCGGGCCGCTCACCCCCTCCCGCAGAACGTGCCGCCGGGGGTGCCGCGACGGGTGGTCGCGGCACCCCCGGCGGGGTGGTCGGCTACTGCGCGCCGGGCGCGGCCTGCCGGGTCGGGCAGGATGCTGTCAGGCGGGTCAGGCGGGTCAGGCGGGTCAGGCGGGTCAGGCGGGTCAGGCGATGGCGAAGTCGTCGCCGTAGACGTTGCCCTGGCCGTACCAGCCGTGCAGGTGCACCGTGACGGTGCCGGAGGCACCGGTGGTGAACGGGACGCTCAGCCTGGTCCAGCCGGAGGCGTTCGTCCAGGTGCTGGCGGTGGCGCCGCCGCTCACGCCGAGGTAGGCGTAGCTGCCCTGGACCCAGCCGCTCAGCGTGTACGAGGTGTTGGGCTGGAGCGTCACGGTCTGCGAGCACTGGCCGGTCTGGCCGGCGCCGGCCGCCGCCTGGAGGGCGTAGGAGCCGGAGTGGGCCGGGGTGGAGACCACCGCGCCGCCGCTCTGGCAGGTCCAGGGGGCGAGGCCGCCGGTCTCCAGGCCGCCGTTGACCAGGCCGCCGGGCGGGGTGACCCCGGTGACCGTCAGGTTGTAGGTGCCGGTGTGAGTGCCGGACGCGGCGCTGCCGGTGACGGTCAGCGGGTAGGTGCCGGGCGTGGTGGCGCTGGTGGTGGTGATGTTGAGGGTGGCGGTGTTGCCGGCGGTGACGCTGCCGGGGGTGACGGTGGCGGTGACGCCGGCGGGGGCGCCGGTGACGGTGAGGTTGACGCTCTGCGCGGAACCGGCCGTCACGGCGGTGGAGACGGTCGTGCTGGTGGAGGAACCGGCGGTGACGGTACCGGAGTTCGGGTTCACGGCGACCGAGAAGTCGTTGCCCACCGGGGTGCTGCTGGTGAAGGGCGCGAAGATGTGGGTGAAGTCCCAGGTGCCCTGGCTGATCCCCGAGCAGTCGTCCCGCCCGCCGGTGCCCGGGCAGCCGCCGTTGTCACGTTGGAGGGCCCAGAAGGAGAGCGTGTTGATGCCCTTCGAGACCGCCCAGTTGTAGACGGTGGTGGCGTTGGCGACGGTGAAGGTCTCGGCCGCGCCGAAGTCGTCGATGCCGACCATCTCGGTGATGCCGATCGAACCCCACAGCTGGGCGGGGGTCTTGGCCGGGTAGAGCTTGGCCAGCTGGTTGTAGAGCCCGGTCGCCGAGGTCTGGGTGTCGGCGGCCATGTCGTGGGCGGCGTTGTCGTAGTAGTCGAAGGTCATCATGTTGACGACGTCGATCCGGGCGTTGTTGCCGACCGCGTTCTTCAGCACCGCCAGGCCGCTGGAGGCGAGGCCACTGGTGGTGGTCGGCAGCGTGTAGGAGAACTGGACCGAACGGCCGTTGGCGGCCGCCCAGTCCTGCACCAGCTTGATCGCCTTGTTGCGGCGGTCGATGCCGGCGGTGTTGGTCAGCGAGTTGTCCTCGATGTCGAGGTCGATCCGGCTGATGTCGTAGGTGGTGATGACGTTCTCGAAGGCGGCCGCGATCTGGTTCACGTCCGTGCAGCTGTCGGCGAGTTCGGTGCCGGTGTTGTCGGCGGTGTAGCCGCCGAAGGACGGGATCACGTCGCCGCCGTTCGCCCGGATGGTGGTGATGTCGGCGCCGAACGAGGACGAGGCGACCGGCAGTCCGGTGTCGCCGTTCCAGTACGGCGTGCACGAGCCCTTGGTGGCGGTCTGCAGGAACGCCATCGTCAGGTGCTTGGCGCCGGACTGCGCGGCCAGCGCCGCCGGGCTCTGGCCGGTCCAGGACTCGAAGTACGGGGCGAACACCCGGCTCGGCAGCGGGGTCGCGGCCTCGGCCGGGCCCGTCCCGGCGGCGACCAGCCCGGCCGACGCGACCAGCGTGGCACAGGCGGTCAGGGCGGCCTGGATCGTTCTGCGTAGACGCATGGATTCTCCAACAGACGTGGTGGGGCAGGACGTTGGTGAAGTACTGAGCGGTGCTGCGGGAATGCGGAGGTGCGGTCTTGCTCGGTAACGGCCTTGCTGGATGGAGGCGTTGCGGAGTTGCACCTCGCAGGCCTGCAGGCCTGCGGACTTGCGGGGGGTGGGGGCGTGCGGGAGCCGCGGCGGAACGGGCATGCCGGTGTGCGGGCATGCGGAACGGTGCGGTCGGGGGCGGGGCGGAACAGGGCAGGGCAGTGCCTCAGCCGCCGGTGGTCACACCCCCACAGTGCATCCCGGTCGGATCGACATGCTTATGGTTGGACTAGACCAGTCCTCTGTCAAGAGTCCTGACAGTTCGTCAGCGTACTGGTCCGGCCGTTGCGGGGCGGGCAATCCGCTTGCGGGCGACGGTGCCGTTCGACATGATCGTTCCCATGTGCGACCTCAACAGGAAGGGCGACCGCCGCCCGGGCAGGTGAGCCCCACCCGCCGACGCCGGCCACACACGGCCCGCCCCGCGCCCCGCGCCACCCGCCACTCGAAGCCCGCACCTGCACCCGAAGCCGGAAGCCGGAAGCCGGAACCCCGAGGGCCGTGGCGGATTCGCTGTTCGCGCCCAACTCCTTGCCGCCCGCCGCCCGCGGCGGGCCGCCTGCGGTGAGTCGTCCGCGATGCCGGTGACCGCGATGCCGGTGGCCGCGATGCCGGTGACCGCGAGGCCGACGTCCGCCGCTCTTCCCGCACGCCTTGCTCCCATTCGCCCCGCGCCCGTTCGATCCCCTGGAGGAAACCCTGTGACGACGACCCCGCTGGAGACCGCCTGGAGCCTCGTCGAGGCCGGCGACCCGGACGCGGCCCTGCGCGAACTCCGCTCGGCCGCAACGGAGGTGCCCGCAGCCAAGGCCGCCCCGCTGGTCGAACGACTCGCCGTCGACGGCGGCTTCGAGGACCTCGCCGCAGCCGCCCGCGCCCTCGTCGCCGCGCCCGCCGACCCCGTCGCGCTCTACGAGTACGGCTACGCCTGCGTCGGACGCGGCGCCGCCTTCCTGGCCGTCCCCGCCCTCACCGAGGCCCTGCGCCTGGCCGCCGCCCCGAAGCGCGGCCTGTTCGCCCGGGGCCGCGGGCGTACCGACCAGCGCCTGCCCGTCCTCGCCGAACTCGCCACCGCCCTGGAGGACGAGGAGCGGCACGCCGAGGCCGTCACGGTGCTGCGCGAACACGACGCCCTGCTCCGCGACTGGCCCGAGCGCTACCTGCTCGCCTACAACGCCCTGATGGCCGGCGACGCCGCCGCGGCCCGCGCGGACTTCGACCGCCTGCCCGCCGACGCCGGGCGGTGGCAGCCCGCCGCCGACCGGCTGCGCCGCTCGCTGGAGCGCGCCGACGCCGTCGTCGCCACCACACGGCCCGGCGGTCCTGACCCACTCGGCCACCAGGCCCTGCGCGCCTGGCACTTCACCCTCACCGGCGGCCTGCTGGCCACGCTCTCGCCGTACGGCTGGAGCGCGGGCATGACCGGTCGCTACGCGTTCATCCAGGACGACTACGGCCTCTGCCGCCGCGCGCTGGAGCGGCTGCGGCTGGTGCTGGAGGCGACCGGGACCCGCCCGCACTCGGTCTCGCTGCTGCCGGGGCGCGCCGACCGTGCCCTCGGCCTGGCCGCCGCGGAGGTGCTCGGCCTGCCCGTGCAGCCCTACCGGCCGGGCACCGGGAACTCCGTCGTGGTGGCGTACGACCTGGGGGAGGTGGACGACGAACTGGTCGCCCTGCTGCGCGAGCGTGCGCCCGGTGAGGTGCTGTACGAGCACGCGACGTGCTGGACCAGCCCGCCGGGCGCTGCCGCCGACGTCTGCGGCCTGCTCGGCCAGACGGTGTGTGCCCCCTGGGAGCCGTTCGGCGGCGAGCCGGACGGGCGCACCGCCGAGGAGTTGGCGGCGGACATCCTCGCCGCCGACCCGACGCCCGACGACGGCGACGGCGACGGCGAGACCCCGGCCGACCCGGACGAGGCGGTGGCCGCCTTCGCCCGCGCCGTCGGGCGCCGGTGGCTGGCCGGTCCGCGCGACCGCTGCCGCTCCAGCGGCCCGGTCCGCAGCTCGCGCTTCGCGTGACCTGCTTCGCGTGCTGAAACGGCGTGCCTGATGTGGCGTCAGGCATGGCGAGTGGGAGGCCTTCCGGGTGGGAGGCCTTGCGAGTCCGGGGGTCTCACCCGGCGTCGTTCCGGCCGGCCTGCGCCCCGTCAAGCCGCCGGCGGGAGGCGGTGCTCCAGCCCGTCGGCGACCGCCCGCGCTGCGGTTCCTCGCGGCCCCCTGCAGGGGAGTTCGAGTGGCATGGCGGTACGGCGGTAACGGCGGTAACGGCGGCATGGTGCGCCGTGGCCGCGCGCGGGCGTCGCGCGCGGCCACGGCTGCCCGGAGCTCAGGACACCGGGCCGCTCATCGGGTGGCGTGAGCGGGCCCGCTCGGGCCTGCTCAGGCACCCGGTCTGTTCAGGCCGGCGGGCAGAGGGTGGCGCGCAGCGCGTCGAGGATCTTTCCGGCCTTCTCGTCGCCGAAGCCCTGGGGGTGGTCGGGCGCGGTGAAGCGCTGGTTGGCGAGCTCGACCAGCTTGGTCCGGTCCTTGGGGAACTGGTACATCGACTGGCACTGGGTGCGGGCCCGGTCGACGGCCTGGTCCGACTTGCCGCCGACGATCGCCGGGTCGATCGCGTCCAGGGCGGCGACCAGCTTGGCGGTGACGTCGCTGCCCGGCTTGGTGGGCAGTCCGGCGTCGGCCGGCGGCGCGGGCTTGGACGGCGCCTGGGTGTTGGGGGCGTCGGGGGCGCCGGGTGTGGCGGCACCGGGGGCCGGGCCGTCGGAGGCGCCCGCGGCGGGGGTGGTCGGCGTGCCCGGGGTGGCCGCGGCGGTGTCGCCGGTGGCGGGGGTGCTCGCGGCGGTGGCGGCGGGTGTGGTGGCGGCGGTCGAGGCGGTGGGGGTGCCGCTCGCGGTGCTGCCGGCTGCGGTGGTGCCGGAGCCCGAGCTGGAGCAGGCGGCGAGACTCACCGCGGCGAATGCCGTGAGGGTGGCGGCGAGAAGACGAGTGCGCATCCCGCCACACTGTCATGTTCGCGCCGCCCAAGGGAAGATCCTCAGAAATGAGAAACCGGGCGCGAACCGGGGCGGCAGCCAGGGGGCAGCCGGGAGCGGGCATCCGGAAGCGGGAAGCCAGGAGCGGAAGCGGGGAGGGAGGGCGGCGGCTCGGGACAGGCCCGGAGCCGCCGCCCGCAGGAGACCGGGCTCAGCTCAGGCCGCTGGCCTTCAGCCAGTCCTTGGCCACCGCCGACGGGTCCTCCTTGTCGACGGCGACCTTCTTCATCAGCGTCAGCAGCCCCGCCGTGTCCAGCTTGGCCGACACCGCGTTGAGCGCGGCCGTGGCCTTGGCATCCACCCCCGCCTTGTTGACCAGCGGCGTGACGTTCTGCGCGCCGAACAGGCCCTTCGGGTCGGCCAGCGGCACGAGCTTCAGCTGGGAGATCTTCGGGTCGGTGGAGAAGACGTTGCCGATCTGGATGGTGCCGTCCTTGACCGCGTTGGCGGTGGTCTCGCCGGTCGGCTTCCACTCCTTGAAGGACAGCCCGTAGACGTCCTTGAGCGGCTGCTCCTGGCGGTTCTTGAACTCCGGCGGACCGCCGATGGTGAGCTCGCCCGCCTTGGCGGCCAGGTCGGCGATGCTCTTCAGGCCGTACTTGTCGGCGGTTTCCTGGCTGACGCTCAGGGTGTCCTTGTCTTCGGCGGGGGAGGAGTCCAGGAGTGCCAGCGAGGCCGGCAGGGTCTTCGCCAGCGCGGCGTTGACCTCCTCCTTGGTCGGCGCGGACGCCTTGCCGCCCAGGTAGGCGAGGAGCGCGCCGTTGTACTCGGGCAGCACGGTGAGGCTGCCGTTCTGCAGCTGCCCGTAGAGCACCTCGCGGCTGCCGATGTTGAACTTCTCCTCGACCTTGACGCCCTTGGCCTTGAGCGCCTGCGAGTAGATCGAGCCGAGCAGCACGTTCTCGGGGAAGTTCGCCGAGCCGACCACCACGGTGGAGCCGGAGCCCGCGCCGGTGGCCGCCGCCGACGAGGAGCCGCCGCCCAGCGGGTCCCCGCCGGAGGAGGAGCAGGCGGTGGCGCCGAGGGCGAGCGCGGCGAGGGTGCCGAGGGCCAGGACCCGGCGGACGTTTCTCCGGTGTGCGGAAGTCGACATGGTGATGTGTGTCCCTTCAGGAGCGTGAACGAGGATCGGTGCGGCCGCCGGGCGTGAGCGGGAGCGGCCGTTGCGTGGGCGTGGACGAGGATCAGCCCGTCCACGGGTGTGGGGGACGATCAGCCGGCCCGGCGCCGGCCGCGCAGCCCGGGCGGGAGCGCGTACCGGGTGAGCAGGGCGAAGAAGAGCTGGACGCCGACCGCGAGCAGCACCACCAGCAGCGCGCCGCCCGCCGTGACGGCGTAGTCCCGGGTGGCCAGCCCGTCGATGACGTACCGGCCGAGGCCGCCGAGGCCGACGTACGCGGCGACCGTGGCCGTTGCGATCACCTGCACGGACGCGGTCCGGAACCCGGCCAGCAGGGTCGGCAGTGCGGACGGCAGGCAGACCTGCCACAGCACCTGCGGGTGCGTCAGCCCGACTCCGCGCGCGGCGTCCCGGACGTCCGGGTCGGTGCCGCGCACCCCCTCGACGGCGGCCACCAGCAGCGGCGGCGCGGCGAGGGCGATCAGCGGCAGCAGGACGGCGGTGTCGCCCACCCCGGCCAGCAGCACCGCCAGCGTCACCAGCCCGAGTGTGGGCAGTGCGCGGGCGGCGCCGGCCAGCGAGGTGACGGCGGCGGCGCCGCGCCCGGTGTAGCCGATCAGCAGGCCGAGCGGGACGGCCAGCAGGGCCGCACAGAGCAGCGCCTCGCCGGAGAGCAGCAGGTGCTCGGTGACGCGGTGCACGATCGAGTCCGGGCCGCTGCGGCGGTCCGGGGAGGAGAAGAAGTCCCCCAGCCAGGAGAGCCAGTTCACCGGGCCGCCCCCTTCTCCCGGACGGCCCACGGTGCGAGCAGCCGCCGCGCGCCGAGCAGCAGCAGGTCCACGGCCAGCGCCAGGGCGGCGATCAGCACGATGCCGGCCACGATCGGGGTCGGGAAGGTGCGCTGGAAGCCGTCGATGAACAGGTAGCCCAGCCCGCCGCGCCCGATCAGCGCGCCGACGCTGGCCAGCGAGATGCTGGAGACCGCCGCCACCCGCAGACCGGCCACCAGGTACGGCACGGCGGCGGGCAGTTCGACGGCCGCGAGCCGGTGCCAGGGTCCGTAGCCCATCGCGGTGGCCGCCTGCCGGACCGGTTCGGGGACGGCCCGCAGCCCGTCCACCGTGGTCGGCAGCAGGACGGCCACGGCGTAGAAGGTGAGCGGGATCATCACGGTGGCCTGGGTGGCCAGCCCGGTGTAGGGGATGAGCAGCACGAAGACGGCCACCGACGGCAGTGCGTAGACGACGTTGAAGACGGCGGCGAAGGGCTGGTAGAGCCGGGGGTACCGGGTGCAGACCAGGCCGAGCGGGACGGCCAGCAGCAGGCCGATCAGCACCGGGAGCAGTGCGATCACCGTGTGGTCGGCGAGCAGGTCGCCGAGGTAGCCGAGGTGGTCGCCGATCCAGTACCAGCGGACGATCGGTTCATCGTCCACCGGTGGCCCCGTCCGTCGCGGCCCGGTCGGCGCCGTCCGGTCCGGCCGTCGCCCCGGGGCTCCCCGCGGGCTGGACGCCGGTCGCCGCCGGCTGGACGACGGTCCCCGCCGACTTGACGGGGGTACCCGCCGACGTGACGGGGGTTCCTGTGAGGGCGGCGGGCGTGTCCGGGAGGTCGGCGGGGGTGCCGGTGACGGCGGCGGGAGTGTCCGTGAGGGCGGCGAGGACGGCCTCACGGCTCGCCGTCCCGGTGGCCCGCCCGTCGGCGTCCAGCGCGACGGCGACCCCGGCGGGGGAGAGGACGGCGGCGTCCAGTGCGCTGCGCAGGGTGTCCGTCCCGGGGTGGTAGCCGGCCGCCGGGTGCAGGGTGGCGCTGGGCGCGTCCCGGTCGATCCAGCCGATCGGGCGGCGTTGGTCGTCCAGTGCCAACTCCCAGCCGCCGTGGCGCAGCCCGTCGGCCACCGGGCGGACCGTGACGGCGGAGGCGGGGCGCAGGCCGAGCCCGCGCAGGCCGCGGTCGCGGCCGAGGAAGGCGGCCACGTCGTCGTCGGCGGGTGCGGTGAGCAGGGTGTGCGGGTCGGCGAGCTGGGCGATCCGGCCCTGTTCGCGCAGCACCACGACCTGGTCGCCGAGCCGGACGGCCTCCTCGATGTCGTGCGTCACGAACAGCACCGTCTTGTGCAGCTCGGACTGGAGGCGCAGCAGCTCGTCCTGGAGCCCCGCGCGGACCACCGGGTCGACGGCGCTGAACGGTTCGTCCATCAGCAGCACCGGCGGGTCCGCTGCCAGGGCCCGGGCCACGCCGACGCGCTGCTGCTGGCCGCCGGAGAGCTGGAACGGGTACCGCTTGCCGGTCTCGGGCGCCAGCCCGACCAGCTCCAGCAGCTCGGCGGCCCGGGCGCGGGCCTTCTTCCGGTCCCAGCCGAGCAGGTAGGGGACGGTGGCGATGTTGTCGATGACCCTGCGGTGCGGGAAGAGCCCGGCCTGCTGGATGACGTACCCGATGCCGCGGCGCAGCTTGGCGGGCTCCAGCTCGGCGACGTCCGTGCCGTCCAGCAGCACCCGGCCCGAGGTCGGCTCGACCATCCGGTTGACCATGCGCAGCAGGGTCGTCTTGCCGCAGCCGGACGGGCCGACCAGCACGGTTATCCGGCCGGTGGGCACGTCGAGGTCCAGGCCCCCGACGGCGATGGTGCCGTCGGGGTGGCGCTTGCCGGCGCCGTCGAATCTGATCACGGGGAGTTTCCTCGTCTCGGCGCCCCGCGGTGGCGGCGCCGATGGTGGCGGTCTGTCGGTCGGTGGCGGCTTGTCGACAGTTGACGGTGCGTGTTGCAGCTGTCCGTCTGTCATATCAACCGCCCGGACGTTCTTCCGCCCGCGTGGCTGCCCAGGAACGGGCCGGCGGAAACCCTGATCAGACTGTGACCTGAATCATCTCCTGTCTCTGACGCACCACCCGGGCGGGCCCTCAGCCGCCCGGCCGGGTCGGCAGTCCGGCGGCCGCCCAGCCGACGAAGCCACCGTCCAGGTCGGTCGCCCGGTGCAGCCCCAGCTCGCGCAGCGAGGCCGCGGCCAGACTGGAGGCGTAGCCCTCCGAGCAGACCACGACCACCTCCACGTCGTATCCCGTCGCCTCCGGGATCCGGTGGCTTCCGGTCGGATCGAGCCGCCATTCCAGCACGTTGCGCTCGATCACCAGCGATCCCGGGATCTCCCCCTCGGCCGCCCGCTGCGCCGCCGGCCGGATGTCCACCAGCAGCGCGCCGTTCAGCTGTGCCTGGCGGGCCTCCCTGGCCCCGGGCCGGTGGACGCCCCCGCGGGCGCGCTCCACCAGGTCGTCGACGGTGGTCACCATTGCTCCGGTCCTTCCTGGGAGGTGCGGACCAGGCCGCCGGCCCGCAGGTCGTAGTGCGCCATGGAGCTCAGCGGCGGCGAGTAGGCGTGCAGGGTGACGGCCGGGCCGGAGGCCGTGTTGCGGACGTCGTGCACGTACTCGGGGCCGAAGGCCCGGGTGGTGCCGGCGGGCACCCGGCGGATCAGCAGGCCCTGCTCGGGCCCGCCGAGCGAGAGCTCCTCCAACTCGCCGAGCGCGACGGTGAACGCGCCGCGCGAGCCGCCGTGGTCGTGGAAGCCGGTGGACTGGCCGGGCAGCCAGCTGATCAGCCAGACCTCGTGCTCCTCGTCGGCCACCAGCCGGCGGTACCAGCGCTCGTCGGTGGAGAGGCGGACGTGGTGGATCCACCGGTCGGGCTGCTCGGCCAGCTCGCGGACGATCCCGCGCAGGACGTTGGGTGTCAGCGGGGCACGGGCCCCGCCGGTGGTGGCGGGTGCCACCACTGCGGTGGTGGTGGCGGCGGACGTTGTGGGGTCGGCGGTGCCGGGGGCGAGGTCCAGGCTCATGTGGGCGTCCTCGGGGAAGGCGGAGCGAGTGGAGGGCGGGGGCCGTGCTCGGGTGCGGACCCGGGTGCGGCCGCGGAGGTGCCGACGGGCACGGGTGCGCCGGGCGGGGCGCGTCAGGAGTACGGGTGCGCGGTGCGGGTCCTGGAAGACGTCACAGGGCGGGACCGGCGGGGAAAGGCAGGGTCAACAGGCACAGATGGAACTCGCCTGGCGTCGCAGATCGACGTGCAGGCGGCAGACCAGAGTGGTGCCGGAGTCCATGCGCCGGATCTTTCCCGACGGGAAGGGCGCGAGTCAAGCGAGGCCCGTCACCCCTGCGTGGCGCGCCTGGGTGCGGGCGGGGCCGGCGCCGGGGCGGGCGGAGGGATGTGCGGCGCGCTGCCCTGCGTGCTGTCCGGCGGGGCCTGCGGCGGGGTCGCGGGGGCCTCCGCGCCCGGGCGGGTGCCGGCCAGCGCCGCCTTCACCACGGGTGCGGCCTGCTCGCCCAGATGGCGCCCGAGCGTCTGGTACGCGTCGAACTGCCGGTGGTCGAACCACTGGTCGCCGGTGGAGTCGTTGGGGAAGGCCGGGTTGGCCACCGCGTAGGAGTGCAGCTCGTACGGCATGTCGGCGGTCAGCACGGCCTGGACGACGATCAGGGTGCCGTGGCTCCCGCCACCTCCGTGCTCCCCGCAGGCCCCGCAGGCCCCGCGGGCTCGGCGGTCCGCGTCGTTCTCCTCATCCTCGCCGTGCCTGCCGTCCTCGCCGCGCCTGGCCTCCTCGCCTTCCTCGTCGTACTCGTCCGCGATGATGAGCGCGTCCGGATAGTGGATGTCGCCGGTGATCACCGTCCGGGCGGAGAGCCGGTCGGCCAGCCGCGCCGCCAGGCCGCGCAGCGGCTGCCCGCCCGCGCTGCCCGGGATCAGCAGCTCGGGCTCGTGCAGGGTGATGGTGATGCCCAGCTCCTCGCGGGCGAGCGTGATCGCCGCCGCCAGGGTGGCCGCGTAGGAGGTGTCCCCGCTGGCGTCGATGCAGACCGCGGTGCGTACGCCGTGCCGGAGCAGCTCGACCAGCCCGAGGTTCTCGTAGTGGCCGCCGTCGGTGGTGAGCAGGAACCGGTCGTCCATCGGGAACCGCCCGCACAGCTCGCGCAGTTGGTAGGGGAGCCGGCGGACGGCGGGCTGTGGTGCCCGCCGCCAGTCCCGCTCGGCCGCCCAGAGCGGACCGAGCACGGCGGGGTTGGGCAGCCAGGTGCCGAGCCGGGCGTTGGTGACGGCGAACAGGCCCTGGTAGGCGCGGGACTGACGCCCCATCGCCGAGGAGAACGCGGCGCCGGAGACCGCCATCGCGGACTGCACGGTGAGGTCCCGGGCGATGTGCCGCCGGGTGCGCCGCTCCAGCAGGTCGGTCCGCGCGTAGCCGACGTCCGGCCCGCCCACGTAGTCGTGCGAGAAGGTGAACGACACCGCCCTGCGCCCGGGCGGCGTACGGGAGTTGCCGGACAGGTTGGCCGCCGCCGCGAACACCACCTGCGGGAAGCCGGGGTGCCGGGCGCCGTAGTGGCTGAGCCGGGTCTGCTCGCGGAAGAAGTGGTAGGGCCGGGCCAGGACCTCGCCGTCCTCGGTGGAGCGGCGGACGGCGAACGCGGAGGCGAGCCGGCGCCGGTAGAACGGGTGCAGGCCCATCCAGGTCTGGTCGAGGTTGAGCCCGACCGACCCGAGCACGAGCGGCAGCAGCACCTGCGCGGCGACGGGCCAGGCGTGCCCGGTGGCGACCGCCCAGCCGAGGGCGAGCAGTGCGCCGGCCGACAGCGCGGCCAGTGCCGACCAGACCAGCAGGTACTCGGTGATCCGGCCGCCCAGCCCGCCGCCGAGGCGCCTGGCGTCGTGCATCAGCCCGCCGAGTGCCGCCGCGCCCTGCTCGACGGCGCGGCGCCCGTGCCACAGGATGCCGAGCAGCAGCGCCAGGTAGCTGAGCAGGACGGTGAGGCTGAGCCCCGCACCGGTCTGCCGCGCGCCGACCGAGAGCGACTCCTGGAGCCGGACCGCGGCCCAGGCCAGCCCGGGCACCACCAGCACCCCGGCGGCCAGCAGCGCCGCCAGTGCCAGCGCGCCGTACGAGAGCAGGCGCAGCGTGCGCGGCAGCAGGGTGTTCCAGCCGAGCAGCGAGAAGACCAGCAGCCAGAGCAGCCAGCAGGCGACGCCGGCCGCGAGCAGTCCGAGCAGCGCCAGGAGGGCCGGCTCGCGGACGGCGAACGGGCCGGGCGGGCCGCCCCCGCCGGTGCGCAGGCCGACCGCGGCCAGGCCGTCCAGGTCGGCCAGTGGCACGAGATGGTAGAAGCGGCTGAGCCCGAGGCCGAGCACCAGGACGGCGGCGAGCAGCAGGGTGAGCGCCGCGACCAGGCCGCGCAGCAGTGTCCCGAGGGCGACCAGCCACTGCCCGGTGCCGTCCGCCAGGTACTTGGCGTTCCGGCGCAGGTGGTCCTCCTCCGGGGAGCCGGGCTCCAGGACGTCGTCCGCCGTCAGGCCGGAGACGGCGCGCACCGGGCCGCCGGGCGCCGCGTCGCTGAGCGCCAGTTGCAGTGCGCCGACGGTGTAGCCGCCGCCGGAGACGGAGACCAGGTACCGGGCCTCCTTCAGCCAGGGGCGCAGCGACTGGAGAGCGCCCAGGGTGATGCAGGCGGACCGGATGCCGCCGCCGGAGACGCAGAACCCCAGCCGGGCGTGCTCGCGGCCGGGCGGCACCACGGCGCCGTTGCGCCAGCGGGCCCGGTGGTCGAGCGGGGGGTGCGTGCGGCGGCCGGTCGGCCAGTGCCCGCCGCGGGCGGTGGCCACCGGCCAGGGCGGGACCAGTGCGGGCGCCTCCGCCCCGGGAGCGCCGGCGGCCCCGGGAACGCCAGGGGTCCCGGGAGGGTCCGGGGCCCCGGTGCGCCCGGTGGCGGTCTCGGGCGGGCGCCGGAACACGCCGCGCAATGCGCGGTGGAGGGTGGCGGTGACGACGACCACGGCGATGGCCCCGGCCGGCAGGAGCAGCAGCCACATGACGGTGGCGAGTGCGGACGCGGCGGCGAACGGGGTGTCGGAGCCGGTGCCGGCACCGGGTGCCCGGAGCCCGCCCGGCCCGCCAAACCGGTCCAGCCCGTCCAGCCCGTCGAGCCGGCTGCCCAGCAGGGCGTTCCCCGCGAGGCCGCAGGCGCCCGCGAGCAGCCCGGCGCCGCCCCCGGCGAGTGCGGTGAGCCGCCAGTGCGGCCGGGTGAGCACGTACCGGCCCAGCAGCCCGGCCGCGGCGAGCGTCAGGGTGCAGCCGCCGAGCAGCCACCAGCCGGCCGCCAGTGCCGCCCGGTACGCGGCGGGCTGCCCGCCGGCCACGGCCCAGGCGGCCTCCCGGGTGCCGGCCAGCTGCAGTGCCACACCCCGTACCGACGGCGCCCAGTGGTGGAAGAGCAGCCACCCCAGCGCGAGCGGTACGGGCACGCCGAGCGCGAGCAGCACCCCGGCCCAGGGCGGGACCGGGCGCGGAACGAGAGCGGAGGACTCCTCGGACACCGCCACCACACCCACCTCCCCGTGCACCCCGGGACCCGGCCGCCCGGGCGGCGCGGATCACTGTCGGCCACTGCCTGGTAACGCACCGGAGCAGCATCATGGCGCGTTCTACCCCGATGCGCAGTGCCTCGCACAGGATTCACCCGAATGAGTAAGGAGAGCGGTAGCGGGGTAGATGACCGTTTCATCCCATCTACTCGCCCCCGCGTGTCCGCGTAACAAGATCGCCCCAGCCGCGTTGCGCCCGACGTATTGTCAGGCCACCGAGGCCGGGCCTACGGTCTACGCACCACGTTCTACGCACGTAGATGCGTCGTCGACACACGCGTCAACCCGCAGGCAGAACCGCCCCGCCAACCCTCAGACCGCAGGCCCGACCCCCCGGCCGGGCCGCGGAGTTGCGGAGGTACCCATGTCGCAGATCGTCCGCGCCGCCCTCGTCCAGACCCGGTGGACCGGAGACCAGGAGACGATGATCGCCCTCCACGAGCGGTACGCCCGCGAGGCCGCCGCCCAGGGAGCCGGGATCATCGGATTCCAGGAGGTCTTCAACGCCCCCTACTTCTGTCAGGTCCAGGAGCCCGAGCACTACCGCTGGGCCGAGGCCGTCCCCGACGGCCCCACCGTCCGCCGGATGCAGGACCTCGCCCGGGAACTCGGCCTGGTCGTGGTCGTCCCCGTCTACGAGGAGGATCAGCCCGGCGTCTACTACAACACCGCCGCCGTGATCGACGCCGACGGCCGCTACCTCGGCAAGTACCGCAAGCACCACATCCCCCAGGTCAAGGGCTTCTGGGAGAAGTACTACTTCAAGCCCGGCAACCTCGGCTGGCCCGTCTTCGACACCGCCGTCGGCAAGGTCGGCGTCTACATCTGCTACGACCGCCACTTCCCCGAGGGCTGGCGCGCCCTCGGCCTGGCCGGCGCCCAGATCGTCTACAACCCCTCCGCCACCAGCCGCGGCCTCTCCGCCTACCTCTGGCAGCTCGAACAGCCCGCCGCCGCCGTCGCCAACGAGTACTTCGTCGCCGCGATCAACCGCGTCGGCACCGAGGAGTACGGCGACAACGACTTCTACGGCACCTCCTACTTCGTCGACCCGCGCGGCCAGTTCGTCGGCGACGTCGCCTCCGACAAGGAGGAGGAGCTCGTCGTCCGCGACCTCGACCTCGGCCTCATCGAAGAGGTCCGCCAACAGTGGGCGTTCTACCGCGACCGCCGCCCCGAGGCCTACGGACCCCTGACCGAGGCCTGAGGAGGGCGAACGCTGTGAGCCGTACTGTGATCCGCGGCGGCCTCGTCATCACCGCCGCCGACGAACTCCACGCCGACGTCCTCGTCGAGGGCGAACGCATCGCCGCCCTCGCCGCCACCGGCAGCGACGCCGCCCGGGCCTGGACCGCCGACACCGTCATCGACGCCACCGGCCACTACGTCATCCCCGGCGGCGTCGACGCCCACACCCACATGGAGCTGCCCTTCGGCGGCACCGCCGCCTCCGACACCTTCGAGACCGGCACCCGCGCCGCGGCCTGGGGCGGCACCACCACCATCGTCGACTTCGCCGTCCAGCCCGTCGGCGGCTCCCTGCGCGAAGGCCTCGACGCCTGGCACGCCAAGGCCGACGGCAACTGCGCCGTCGACTACGCGTTCCACACCATCGTCTCCGACGTCAACGACGGCGTCCTCAAGGAGATGGACGCCCTCGTCGACTCCGGCGAGTCCACCTCCTTCAAGCTCTTCATGGCCTACCCCGGCGTCTTCTACAGCGACGACGGCCGCATCCTGCGCGCCATGCAGCGCGGCGCCGCCAACGGCGGGCTGACCATGATGCACGCGGAGAACGGCATCGCCATCGACGTCCTGGTCGAACAGGCCCTCGCCGCCGGCCGGACCGCCCCCCGGTACCACGGCGAGGTCCGCCGCGAACTCCTGGAAGCCGAGGCCACGCACCGCGCCATCAAGCTCGCCCAGGTCGCCGGCAGCCCCCTCTACGTCGTCCACGTCTCCGCCGCCTCGGCGCTCGCCGAACTCGCCCGCGCCCGCGACGACGGCCTCAACGTCTTCGGCGAGACCTGCCCCCAATACCTCTTCCTCTCCACCGACAACCTCGCCGAGGAGGGCGCCGACGGCTTCGAGGGCGCCAAGTACGTGTGCAGCACCCCGCTGCGCCCCCGCGAGCACCAGGAGGCGCTCTGGCGCGGCCTGCGCACCAACGACCTCCAGGTGGTCTCCACCGACCACTGCCCGTTCTGCTACGTGGGCCAGAAGGAGCTCGGCCGCGGCGACTTCTCCAGGATCCCCAACGGCCTGCCCGGCGTGGAGAACCGCATGGACCTCCTCCACCAGGCCGTCGTCGACGGGCGCCTCAGCCGCCGCCGCTGGATCGAGATCGCCTGCACCACCCCGGCCCGGATGTTCGGCCTCCACCCGCGCAAGGGCACCATCGCCCCCGGCGCCGACGCCGACCTGGTCGTCTATGACCCCACGGCCGTGCAGACCGTCTCCGCCGCCACCCACCACATGAACGTCGACTACTCGGCCTACGAGGGCCGCCGGCTCACCGGCCGCGCCAGGACGGTGCTCTCCCGCGGCACCGTCGTCCTCGACGACGGCCGGTGGCTCGGCCGCGCCGGCCACGGCACCTTCCTGCGCCGCGACACCTGCCAGTACCTCGTCTGACCTCCGCCACGCCGCTCGGGGCCGGTCCTCCGGCCCCGGGTCCGGCGTTCCCCGGACCCGTGCCCGGCAACCCCGGGCCGGAACACCCCGGCAACCCCGGGCACACCCCTCACCCTCACCGGCAACCACCGGGCAGACCCTCCGCCCCCGACGCCCCTGGAGACCTCATGGACATCGGCCTCGTCCTGCAGACCGACCCGCCCGCCCGCCTGCTCATCGACCGGATGATCCGCGCCGAGCAGGCCGGCTTCACCCACGGCTGGACCTTCGACTCCTGCGTCCTGTGGCAGGAGCCCTTCGTCGTCTACAGCCGGATCCTCGCCGAGACGACGGGGCTGACCGTCGGCCCGATGGTCACCAACCCCTCCACCCGCACCTGGGAGGTCACCGCCTCCCTCTTCGCCACCCTCAACGACATGTACGGCAACCGCACCGTCTGCGGCATCGGCCGCGGCGACTCCGCGATGCGCGTCGCCGGGCGCCACCCCGCCACCCTCGCCCGGCTCTCCGAGGCCATGCACGCCATCAAGGAGCTGGCCGAGGGCCGCACCGTCGAGGTGGACGGCACCGACATGCACCTGCCCTGGGTCGGCGACGGCGCCCGGCTGCCCGTCTGGATGGGCGCGTACGGGCCCAAGGCGCTGGCTCTGACCGGTCGTCAGGCCGACGGCTTCATCCTCCAGCTCGCCGACCCGTACCTCACCGAGTACATGATCAAGGCCGTCCGCAAGGCCGCGGCCGAGGCCGGCCGCGACCCCGGCAGCCTCACCATCTGCGTCGCCGCCCCCGCCTACGTCACCCCCGACGACTCCCCGCAGGCCCTCGCCCACGCCCGCGAACAGTGCCGCTGGTTCGGCGGCATGGTCGGCAACCACGTCGCCGACCTCGTCACCCACTACGGAGAGCACTCCGCCCTCGTCCCCGACGCCCTCACCGAATACATCAAGGGCCGCCAGGGCTACGACTACAGCCACCACGGCCGGGCGGGGAACCCCGACACCGCCTTCGTCCCCGACGAGATCGTCGACCGCTTCTGCCTCATCGGCCCGCCCGCCGCCCAGCTCGAACGCCTCCACCGGCTCCGCGCCCTCGGCGTCGACCAGTTCGCCGTCTACGCCATGCACGACGCCGTCGAAGCCACCATCGACGCCTACGGAACCGACGTCATCCCCCGACTGCGCGAAGCCGACCGCGAAGCCGACCGCCAAGGCGACCGCGAAGGCGACCGCGAAGGCGACCGCCCGTGACCGGGACCGCCGAGATAGGGGACGGCGCCCCGGCCGACGGGCCGGGGCCGCAACTCCGGCACGCCGACGGCCGGGTCGAGTTGGACCCGGCCGCCCCGGCCCTGCCCGCCAACGGCTACACCAACGACGACCTGCGCCCCGTCCCCGTCGCCCGCCGGACCTGGACCACCTACAACTTCCTCGCCCTCTGGGTCGGCATGGCCCACAACATCCCCTCCTGGACCCTCGCCTCCGGTCTCGTCGCGCTCGGCATGGACTGGAAACAGGCCGTCCTCACCATCGCCCTGGCCAACCTCATCGTGCTCGCGCCGATGCTGCTCACCGGCTATGCCGGCACCAAGTACGGCATCCCGTTCCCGGTCTTCGCCCGCGCCGCCTTCGGCCTGCGCGGCGCCAACCTGCCCGCCCTCCTGCGGGCCGCCGTCGCCTGCGCCTGGTTCGGCATCCAGACCTGGATCGGCGGCGAGGGCATCTTCCTGCTCGCCGGCAAGCTCCTCGGCGAATCCTGGCGAACCGCGGCCGAGTTCGGCGGCTACCCGTGGACGCAGTGGCTCTCCTTCCTGCTGTTCTGGCTGGTCGAGATGGCCGTCATCGCCCGCGGCATGGAGACCCTGCGCCGGTTCGAGAACTGGGCCGCGCCCTTCGTCATCGTCGGCGCCCTCGCCCTGCTCGCCTGGATCACCGTCAAGGCCGGCGGCTTCGGCCCGCTGCTCGACCAGCCCTCCAGGCTCGGCTGGGACGGCGACTTCTGGAAGGTCTTCTTCCCCGCGCTCATGGGCATGATCGGGTTCTGGTCGACCCTCTCCCTCAACATCCCGGACTTCACCCGCTTCGGCGGCAGCCAGCGCGCCCAGATCCGCGGCCAGGCCCTCGGCCTGCCGACGACGATGACCCTCTTCGCGCTGCTCTCCGTCCTGGTCACCTCCGGCTCCCAGGCCGTCTACGGCGAACCCGTCTGGGACCCGATCGCGCTCGCCGCCAAGATGGAGAACCCGGCCGGCATCCTGTTCGCGCTGCTGACCGTCCTCGTCGCGACCCTGTCGGTCAACATCGCCGCCAACGTCGTCTCACCCGCCTACGACCTCGCCAACCTGCTGCCCCGCCTCGTCGACTTCCGTACCGGGGCGCTGGTCACGGGCGTCGTCGGGATCGCGGTCTTCCCCTGGAAGCTGATCTCCGACCCGCACGTCTACATCTTCACCTGGCTCGGCGTCGTCGGCGGCCTGCTCGGCACCGTCGCCGGCATCCTCATCGCCGACTACTGGCTGCTGCGCCGCACCCGGCTCCACCTCGCCGACCTCTACCGCCCGCACGGCGCGTACTGGTACACGGCCGGCTGGAACTGGCGCGCCGTCGTCGCCCTGCTGGCCGGCGGCCTCCTCGCCGTCGGCGGCTCCTACGGCGGCCCGTTCCCGGCGGACGGCCTCGTTCCGCTCCTCAAGCCCCTCGCCGACTACGGCTGGGCCGTCGGCGTCGCCTCGTCCCTGGCCCTCTACACGGCACTCACCGTGACGACGGGGCGCGGCCGGCGGGACTGACGCTCCAACGGTGCCCGCCCGGACGGTGCCCGCCCGGGCCGGGGTCGGCGGGGCGTGGTTCGGCGGGGCGTGGTTCAGCCGGTGAGGCGGTCGACGGCGGCGAGGACCTTGGCGGTGCCGTCCTCCCCGCGGAGGGCCGCCGCGACCGCCCGGGCGCGGGTGCGGTGGCGGGGGTCGTCGACGGCCTGCCGGATCGCCGCGGCCAGGCGGGCCGACGTGAGGGCCGGGAGGGGGACCGGCCCGGGGGAGACGCCGAGGCGGGTGAGGCGCGCGGCCCAGAAGGGTGCGTCGAGCTGGGCGGGGACGGGGACGGCGGGCGTGCCGGAGCGGAGGGTGGCGGCGGTGGTCCCGGCGCCCGCGTGGTGGACGACGGCGGCCGTGCGCGGGAAGAGCCACTCGTGCGGGGCGTCGCCGATGGTGAGGACGGTCTCGCCGTCCGGTGCGGCCAGGCCGCTCCAGCCGGACTGGACGACGGCGCGGACGCGGGCCGTCCGTACGGCGGCGAGGACGGTGGCGGTGACGCGCTCCGGGTCGGGGACGACCAGGCTGCCGAAGCCGACGAAGACGGGTGGCGGGCCGGCGGCGAGGAAGTCGGCCAGTTCGGGCGGGGGTTGCCAGCCGGGGTCGGGGTGGGGCCACCAGTAGCCGGCTACGTCCAGGCCGGGGCGCCAGTCGGCGGGGCGCGGGACGACGGCGGGGGAGAAGCCGTGCAGGACGGGGTGGTGACGCCGGGACCGCGCGACGCCGTGCGCCGGCAGGCCCAGCCGGCGCCGGAGCCGGCGCACCGCGGGGGCGAAGAGGCGGTCGGTGGCGGCCTGGACGGCGTGGCCGGCGAGCAGGTTCCCGGTGCGGCCCAGCGACCGGGTGCCGGTGACGGCGGGAGCGAACTCCCTCGTGGGGGAGAGGGGTTGGAGGTAGAGGCCGAGGGTGGGGATGCCGACGGCCTCGGCGACGACCTGGCCGAGTGCGGAGGTGGTGCTGGTGGTCAGGAGGAGGTCGGCGCCCTGCTCGGTCGCCGCAGCGATGCCGTCGCCGAGGGCCGGTATGAAGGACCGTCCCAGGCGCAGAAGTTGGAGGACGGCGATTGGTCCGGCGCCGGCCCGGAGGAGACGCTGGCCGGCGGTGGAGGCCAGTTCGGCACGCGGGTCGACGGGCAGGGCGCGGAACTCCAGCCCGGCCGCGCGGACGGGGCCGGCGAAGGTGTCGTGGGTCGCGACGGCGACCTGGTGGCCGGCTGCGCGGAGCCGGGCGCCGAGCCCGGTGAAGGGGGCGACGTCGCCCCGCGAGCCGGCGGTGGCGATCAGGATGCGCATGGCCGCAGTATCGCGGCGCGTGCCGCGCCGGTGGCGGGTGCCACGCCCGGCGCACGGGAACCGCGGGGGCGCACGGGTGCGTCCTTCGCGGCAGGGCGGTCCGGACGGGGCCGCCGTCGCAGGAGGGCGGGAGGACGTATGGGCATCGTCGCGTGGATCGTGTTGGGCCTGGTGGCCGGAGCCCTGGCCAAGCTGCTGCTGCCGGGCCGGGACCCGGGCGGTCTGGTGGTGACCACCCTGATCGGCATCGCCGGCTCCTTCGTGGGCGGCTGGATCTCCTCGCACTTCCTGCACCGCCCGGTGGCCACGCACTTCTTCGACCTGGCCACCTGGGTGTCGGCGATCGGCGGGGCGCTGGTGCTGCTGGTGCTGTACCGGATCCTCTTCGGCAACTCCCGCCGCTGACCTGACGCCTGCTGCCGACCTGACGCCGGTCACCGATCTGACGCCGGTCACGGGCCGACGCCGGCCGCCGACTTGACGCCGGCCACCGGCAGACGCCGGGCCCACGTCGGGCCGGGCCCGGCCGGGTGGATCCCGGCCGCGTCAGACCTCGGCGACCCAGCCGGGCAGGTCCTCGCGGGCGGCCGGCCAGGCGGCGGGCACGCCGGTGAGGCCGGTCCGGGCGGCGACCACGCCGGCCGCGATCGCGCAGGTGGTGTCCATGTCGCCCCAGCCCTCCAGGGTCTGCCAGATCGCCTCGGGCAGGGAGTCCAACTGCCCCGCGGCGGACCAGAGTGCGAACGGGACGGTGTCCGGCGCGGAGATCTGGAGGCCCGAGCCGAGGACGGTCGCGGCGTGCCGGACGGAGGTGTGCCCGGGCAGGCGGGCGGCGGTCCGCAGCCCGGAGCGGACATCGCTGTCGGGCAGCCGGCCGGCCACCTCGGTCAGCAGCTCGGCCCGCCCCGGCGGGCGGCCGCCGCGGCTGCGGGCGGCGAGCGCCGCCGCGAGGGCGACCGCGACCGCGCCCGTCACCGCCTCCGGGTGGAAGTGCGTGGTGAGCGCCTGCAGTTCGGCCTGCCGGGCGACGGTGTCGAGGTCGTCGGCGAACCAGGCGCCGAGCGGCGCGACCCGCATCGCGGCGCCGTTCCCGTACGAGCCCTGGCCGCCGAACTGCTGCGCGGTGACGGTCCGCCAGTCGGCGCCGGCACCGATGTCGCGCAGCACGCCGTGCATCGACGGCCCGTACTTGCGGCCGTACTCGGCGGCGTACTCCTCGGCGAACTCCCCGGCCAGCGCGTCCTGCACCACCTCGCCGTTGCGGACCAGGTGCCGGACCAGGACGAGCGCCATCGCGGTGTCGTCGGTCCAGTGCCAGGGTGCCGGGCGGGGCAGCCGGGCCGTCAGGGCGGCGGGCGCCTCGTCCGGGGGGACGGAGAACCAGCGGTCGCCGAAGGCGTCCCCGAGGGCGAGCCCCTGCAGGCTGTCCAGGGTGGCAACGGTGGCGCGCATGTCATCCTCCAGGTGAGATCAACTGTGTGCGCCAGTCTGCCGGGTCGTGGTGCGGGCCGGCGAGTGGATTTACCGGTGAGTGGATTTACCGCCGGCCGGGCCTGCGGGGCGCGGGCCTGTGGCGCGTCCCTGGCGGGCGGGGCCCGGAAGGGATGCCCTGGCGTGACTCTGCGGCGGGTGCCAGGGGCTGTCCGACAACTGATCTTGTGACGGTTCTAAATCGATGAGTAGGGTCCGAACCATGGACTTCCCCCGTGTCGATGGCCGGATGCTCGACGAGTGGTGCTCGCAGCACCTCGGATCGAGGATCGCGGCCGAGCGCTTCCGGAGCGGTCGGCTCGGGGCCGTGACCGGCGTCCTCCTCGCCGACGGCCGGGAGGTCGTCATCAAGGTCCGCGAGCCGGCCGCCCGCCTCGAAGGCTGCTTCGCCGTCCAGAGCCTCCTGCACGCCGCCGGCTTTCCGGCTCCCGCGCCGGTGCTGCCGCCCACCCCGTTCGGGCGGTGGACCGCCACCGTCGAATCGCTGGTCGGGGGAGGCGGCGAACTCCCGTCCCCGGGGCGTGATCCGCGGCCGTTCGCGTCGGCGCTCGAAGCGATGGTGCGCATCGCCGCCCCGATGGCCCCGCGCGTCGACCTCGAACCCAAGCCGTCCTGGAACCGCTGGGACCACGACGGGCCCGGAGTGTGGTCGACCGCCGAGGACGTCGACCGTCCCTTCCACTCGGTGGCCGGTCCGGACTGGCTCGAACGGGCCGGGAAGGGTGCGCACGAACGGATCGCCGGCTGGCGGGCGCCGAAGGTCGTCGGCCACGGCGACTGGCACCGGAACAACTTCCGCTGGCGCGGTGAGGAGCTCTACGTCGCGTACGACTGGGACAGTGCGATCGTGGACACCGAGGCCGTTGTCGTGGGCATCGCCGCAGCCTATGTGGCCCCGGCCGTGGAGGAGTCGGCGGCGTTCCTCTCGGCATACCAGGACGTGGCCGGCCGGCGGTTCGGACGCGACGAGCTCGAAGTGAGCTGGGCGACCGGCCTCTGGCTGCGGGGGTGGAAGTCCAAGCGGCAGGTCGTGACCGGCGAGCCGATCCGGTCGCTGTCCGAGGACGAGGCGATCCGCCTGGCCGCGCTCGCCGGACTCTGAGTGCCCGGCCCGGCGCCTTCCCCGGGCGCGCGGACGCGCCGCTGACCGTCGGGCTGCGACCCTGGCGCGTGTGGAAGCGTCGCCGACCGCCGGGCCGCGCGAACCCTCCGGGTGATCACCTGCCGGACGGGTCCTCATGGGCGCGAAGACCGCCGAGGATGAGCGTCCAGAGGGCTTCGAAGCGCTCCCCGGCGTTCGGGCCGGCCCACTCGGGAGCGTACGCGGGGTCGTGGAAGTGGGCGGTCGCCTCGAAGACGGCGCGGGCCGTCGAGGCCGTGTCGGCGGGCCTGAACTCCCGGGACCCGACACCGTCCTGGACGATCTGCCCGATCTGCCCGATCAGGGTGTCGAGGTGCTTCTCGACGGTGCTGCTGTTCTCCGAGACCAGCGTCATGTACGTCGCGAACAGTTGCGGGTCGTCGAGCGCCTTCCGCCGCTTGGCGGCGAACAGCGTCTCCAGCCAGCGGTGCAGCCGGTCGACGGCCGACCCGGGCGTGGCGGCGATGGACTGCAGGTCGTGGTGGGCCTGGTCGAGCCAGCGCTGGGTGACGGCCTCGCGCAGCGCCGCCTTGCTCGGGAAGAACCGGTAGACGCTGCTGTGGCTGACACCGAGGGTCCGGGCGACGTCCACGACCGTCGCCTTGGCCGGTCCGAACCGCCTGAGGACGTCCTCCGTCGCGCTCAGGATCTGCTCGGGGGTGAGTGCGCTGTCCGTGGTCACGGGGAGGTACGTCCTAACGGTGGTGCGGCTGGCGGTGTGCGGCTGACGGGGTGGCGCGGCCGGCCCGGTGGTGCGGTCGTGCGGTCGTGCGGTGGGGCTGTGGTGCGGGGGTGGTACGGGCCGGTCCGGGTGCGCCTGTGGTGCGGTGACCGCCCGGCCCCGGCGGCGGACCGGCGGCCGGGGCGGGTGCCGCGGTCAGCGCTCGCTGTCGAGGTGGGCCATCTGAGCGGCAGCGTACCTGTCCCCGGCGGCGGACCCGGCCGGGACGGCGGCCTCGATGGCGGCGAGGTCCGACTCGGTGAGCGTGACGTCCAGGGCGCCGAGGGCCTCGGCGAGCCGGTCACGGCGGCGGGCGCCGACCAGCGGCACGATGTCCTCGCCGCGCGAGGCGACCCACGCGATCGCGACCTGGGCGACACTGGCGCCCCGCTCGGCGGCGACCGCGCGCAGCGCCTCGACGAGGTTGAGGTTGTGGGTGAGGTTGTCGCCCTGGAAGCGAGGGCTGTGGCCACGGAAGTCCGTGCCGGAGAGAGCACGGTCGTTGTTCCAGTGGCCGCTGAGCAGGCCGCGCGACAGCACCCCGTACGCGGTGACGCCGATGCCCAGCTCGCGTGCGGTGGGGAGGATCTCGTCCTCGACCGAACGCGAGAGGAGCGAGTACTCGATCTGGAGGTCGCTGATCGGGTGGACGGCGGCGGCGCGGCGCAGCGTGTCGGCGCCGACCTCGGAGAGGCCGATGTGGCGGACGTAGCCGGCCTTGACCAGGTCGGCGATCGCTCCGACGGTCTCCTCGACCGGGACGTTCTGGTCGAGGCGGGCCGGGCGGTAGACGTCGATGTAGTCGGTGCGCAGGCGGCGCAGGGTGTAGGCGAGGGCGGTCTTGGTGGCGGCCGGCCGGGCGTCGTAGCCGAGCCACTGGCCGTCCGGCCCGCGCTGGGCGCCGAACTTCACGCTGATCCGGACACTGCCGCGGTCACGGCCGCGCAGCGCGTCGTGGATCAGCAGCTCGTTGTGGCCCATGCCGTAGAAGTCGCCGGTGTCGAGCAGGGTGACGCCTGCGTCGAGTGCGGCGTGGATGGTGGCGACGCTCTCCGTCTCGTCGGCCGGGCCGTAGAGGTCCGACATGCCCATGCAGCCGAGGCCGAGGGCGGAGGTGGTGAGGCCGGTGGAGCCGAGGGCGCGCCGGCGGATCCGGGGGGAGGTGGACACGGGGTGCTCCTGACAGGGGAGGGGAGGGTGGCCGGAGGTGGTGGGCGGCCGAGTTCCACTATGGCACCGGCGCTGACAGAATTCAAAATCTGTTAGTGGTCATCTGTTATCTGTCTTCTGTTATCTGTCAGCCACCGGCGGACGGCCGCCCTCCGCCGCACCGCCCTCCGCGGCGCCGCCCTCCGCGGCGCCGCACGCCCCGCTCCGGTCGCAGTACGGCTGCCCGGCGCTGCGCCCGCAGCCGCACAGCATCGCCCTCGGCGTCTCCCGGACCGCACCCTCGGAGTCCGTCACCCGCAGCTCCCCACGCAGCAGCAGCCGCCCGTCCGGCGTCCGCCGCACCGACGTCGGCCGCTCCGGCGCCTCCGTCCCGCCGTCCGCCAGCCGGTAGCGGAGCGCACCCGTCGGACAGCGCCGCACCACCTCCGCGACCACCCCCGGCTCCGCCGCGTCCGGCGTGACCCACGGCCGCCGCGCCGTGTCGAAGACCGACGGCAGCCCCCTGACGCACTCGGCCGCGTGCTGGCATACCTGCGGGTCGAAGGACACGGCGATCCCCGCGGCCCCGTACGTCTTCGCGCCCGGCCGACGGCGCCCGCCCGTCCGCCCGCCGGTCGTCTCGCCGGTGTCCTGGCCGGTCTCCCGGCGGGCCGCCTCGCCCGTGTCCCCGCCGGTCTCCCCGCCGCCCATCAGTCGGACACCCGGCTGCGGTTCTCGTACGCGAGATCCGCGTACTCGGGGTGGCGCAGCATCCAGGCCTTGATGAACGGGCACGTCGCCAGTACCGGCAGCCCGCGCCTGCGGGCGTCGTCGAGGGCGGCCCGGGCCAGTGCGCCGCCCACCCCCTGCCCCTCGAAGGCCCGCTCCACCACCGTGTGCGGGTACACCACCAGGTGGTCGCTGCGCATGTACTCGGCGAACCCGGCCAGGGTGTCGCCCGCCCAGGCCTCGAAGCGGCTGTTGGCTTCGATGTCGCGCACCGTGACGGTCATCGGAGGCTCCTCGCTGCCGGACGCGGAGCCGGGGCCGGCCCCGGTCCATCATCGAGCGCGGCTCGCCGCCCCGCCCGTCGACCCGGCCGGCGCCCCCGCGGACGGACCGGCGGACGGACCGGCGGACGGCTGCGGCACCCGGCCGCAGTCCGGAGCGCGCAGCAGATGGGCCCGGGCCGGCGGCAGGTTGCGCCACACCGTCCGGTTCCCCAGCCCGTACGCCGCCTCGAACCGCCGCAGCAGCCGTACCACCGCGCGGTGCCGCGCCCCGCGCCGCGGTCCCGAGGCCAGCGTCCGGGCCGCCGTCGTGCCCAGGTACCCGAAGTAGGTGAGCTCGCCGCCCGGCACCAGCAACCGCAGGTAGAGGTCCAGGATGTGCTGCACCTGCGCCGGGTCGAAGTTGGTGAACGGCAGACCGGAGACGATCACGTCGTACCGCTCGCCTGTGCTGCTGTCGCCGCTGCCGCTGCCCGGGCTGCCGTCGCTGGTGCCCCCGTCCCTGCCCCGCCCCGCCGCCGGCCGGCACTCCGGCAGCTCCTCCACCCGGCAGGCCGACAGCCGCAGCCCGATCTCCGGCCCTCGCCGGGCCAGCTCCGCATCCTCCCGCAGCCGCTCCGCGAACCGCGGATTCGCCTCGACCACGTGCAACCGGTCGCCCGGGCGCAGCACTTGGACCAGGCGCCGGGTCACCACCCCCGTCCCGGCGCCGACCTCCAGCACCGACAACGGACGGTCCGGACGGCTGGTCACCGGGACCACCAGGGCGTTCACCAACTCCGGCCCGCTCGGTGCGAGCGCGCCCGTACTCTGAAGCGTGCGCAGCGCCTCGCCGAGGAACAGCAACCGGTCACCGGCAGGGCGGCCGGGCCGGCCGTACGACGGCCGAGCAGGG
The DNA here is from genome assembly GCF_002953255.1 of Streptomyces sp. CB01881. Classification (GTDB taxonomy): domain Bacteria; phylum Actinomycetota; class Actinomycetes; order Streptomycetales; family Streptomycetaceae; genus Kitasatospora. The sequence goes on along the minus strand of NZ_CP026498.1, from coordinate 1,980,704 downwards.
GAGTGGGGGCGTGGACCGAGCTGATCTGTCGTCATGACACCGAAGCTAGGGACGCCCGCACCCACCCGAATCGGCCGGCATGCGGCGCCGACCCCCGACGAAAGTCGAGGGTGGCACTGGTCTTTGGACGGGGGACCGGAGGCAGGGGCGGCCCGTAGCATCGGCCCAGGCCGACGGGAGGAGACTGCGTGACCACAGGCCACCCGCTGCACCCCGGCCACCCCGACCGCTCGCAGCAACCGGACCAGCTACAAGGCCCCGACCACCCCGACCACGTGCAGGGCGTGGACCGCCCCGGCCACGGGCGGGGCGTCGACCGCCCGCCGTTCCCGGGGTACCCGGGCCACCTTCCGTACCCCGACCCACCTCCGCCCGCCACCGCCCTGCTCGGCTGGTACCCGCCCGGCCGCCCCCGCTGGACGGAGAGCCTGCTCCTGCTCACCGTCCTCCTCCTCGCGGCCGAGGAGGCGTACGCCCAGTGGGCAGTAGTCGACGCCCCCCTCCGACCGCTGCGCATGGCAGCAGCCGTCCTCTCCTCCCTCTCCCTCGTCCTCGCCCGCCGCCACCCGGTCGCCGCCGCCGTCCTGCCCGTCCTCACGGCAGGGCTGTTCAACCGTGCGTTCCCGGGCCTGTTCAGCGTCTACCACCTCGCCTCCACCGGCCGGGTCGGCGCCGCCATGACAGGCGGGGCCACCATCGCCGTGCTCAGCGCGGTCCGCGCCGACTCGCTCCTCGGCTGGGCCGGAACCGCCGGTTCACAACTGCTCGTCGAAGCCGCCGTCCTCTCGCTCGGCCTCTGGCTGCACGGCCGCCGCGTCCTGATCCGCACCCTGCACGCCCAGGTCGACGCGCTGCGCCGCGAGCGCGAACTCCGCGCCGAGCAGGCCCGCTCCGCCGAACGCGCCCGGATCGCCAGGGAGATGCACGACGTCCTGGCACACCGCCTCAGCCTGCTCGTCCTGCACGCCGGCGTGCTGCGCGACCAGGCCGAGGCGGGTACCGTCGCCAACGACCCCGCCCGGCTCGCCCACCGGCTGGAGCTCCTCCGCTCGACGGCCGCCCGCTCCCTCGACGACCTGCGCGACGTCCTCGGCGCCCTCCGGTCCGAGCCGCGTCTCCCGGACGAACCCCGGTTCTTGGACGGGCCGCGCCTCCCGGCGGAGCCGCCCTTACCCGCTGCGCCCCCGCCACCCGACCCGCCACGGCCACCCGACCGTCCGGGGGCGCTGGTGTCCGGCCCGCGGCACGTCGCGGCGACCTCGGCAGCACACCGCCCGTCCGGGAGCACACCATCCCGGCCCGACCCCGCCCGTCCCCCCGTTCCCGTGGCGGCGCCCGCCCTGCGGGATCTCACCGAACTCGTCGGGGAGGCCGCCGCGGCCGGGCAGAAGGTCGCACTCACCCTCGCCGGTGATCCGGAGACCGTCCCGACCACCCACCGGCTGGCCGTCCACCGGCTGGTCCAGGAGGCGCTCACCAACGCCCGCAAGTACGCGCACACCGCACCCGTTTCGGTCTGCGTCCGCTACGGCGCCCCGGCGACCACCGTCGAGGTGCTCAACGGCCCCGGCCGTCCGGCGCCGTCCGGGGCCAGTACCGGCGGCGGGTACGGGCTGGTCGGGCTCGCCGAACGGGTCGGCGCGCTCGGTGGCCACTTCGACGCCGGCGCCGACGGGCACGGCGGCTTCCGCCTCGCCGCCCGCCTCCCCTCGCCCGGGCATCCGCCCGCCCCGCCCCCCGAGCCCCGTCCGGCCCGACCTGGAGACGGCGCATGATCCGCACCATGGTGGTCGACGACGACGCGCTGGTCCGCCTCGGCCTCGTCGACCTGCTCACCCAGGACCCGGCCCTCACCGTGGTCGCCGAAGCCGCCGACGGACTGCAGGCCGTGGAGCTCGCCCGCCGCCAACGCATCGACGTCGCCCTGATGGACATCCGGATGCCCCGGCTCGACGGCATCGCTGCCACCCGCCGCCTGCGCGAGCTGCCCGAAGCCCCGCGCGTGATCGCGCTGACCACCTTCGACCTGGACGAGTACGTCTACCAGGCGCTCGCCGCCGGCGCCGACGGCTTCCTGCTCAAGGACACCCCGCCCGCCGAGATCGCCCGCGCCGTCCACATCGTGGCGGACGGCCAGGGGATGCTGCACCCGTCAGCCGCCCGCCGCCTCATCGACCGCTACCACCGCAGCGGCGCACCGCGTTCGGTCGCTGCCCGCACCCGCGCAGCCGGGCTCACCCCGCGCGAGACGGACGTGCTCCGCGAACTCGCCCGCGGGCTGTCCAACGCCGAGATCGCCGGCGTGCTCGGGATGCGCGAGAGCACCGTCAAGGCCCATGTCAGCCGGATCCTCACCGCACTCGGGGTCGGCAACCGCGTCCAGGCCGCGCTGCTCGCCCGCGACGCCGGAGTCGTCGACGACGGGGGCTGACGGCGGCGGCCGACGACGGCGACTGACAGCAGGGGGCGGACAGCAGGGATGGACGGCATCGGCCGATGGCCGCCGGCCGAGGGCATCGGCCACTGACCACCGCTCGCCGCTCGTTGGCCGCCGGCCGCTGACCACCGCTCGCCCCCGAAGTCCACCCCGTGGCACCCCCGTGCGTATCCGTCCGTCCGCAACCCTCGTGCCCTTAACCCCCGGTCCAGCGACCCGTCGTCTGGTATCGAGCGCTGAGCCGCTGTCACCCATCCGGCGTGGAAATGCCGTGCCTTGGCCGTTTGCGCTGCCGAACCCGGGCGCGGGGTCCATGGTGGAGATGGGCGCGATCCGGCGACCGCGCTCGCGCGCCGACCCAGGCCCGCGCGCCGTACGCCTGCCACCGATCGAAGGCGGGCGCCCGAGGCGGGCCCGGCCTCCGGCACGCTGGGAGCAGGGCCACCTCGCAGGAAACCGAACGGTTCTTCTAGGCTCACATCTCGGCTTCCCTGCGGCGGTGCAGTCACTGCGCCCGCCGCATCGAAGCCGCCGTCCACGGGGCTCCGGGCCGACCGGGGCCACCGGATCGAGCGAGGAGGACGCAATGCCAAGCATGCCGCCCAGCCGTTCCACCGCACTTGGGCCAGACGGGCCGCCCTGGCGGGCCCTGCGCCTGGCCGGGGCCGCACGCCCCGGTTGGTCCGGGCACCCGGGCTGGTCCGGCCGGCCGGTGCGGCCGCTGAATACCGGCGGCGGCCGCGGAGGCGAGCGTTGAGTCCCCAAGCCGCCCGGCCGGCCGCGGCGCCGACCGAGACCACCGAAGCCACGCGCACCCCGGCCACTGCCGCCGCCACTGCCACTAGCTCCGCCTCCGCCGCCGCACCGGTCTCCGCACCTGCGTCGGCCGTGGTTCCCGCCCTGGGTACGGGAGTCGGGGCCGTCACCGGAGCAACCGCCGCGACCACGACCACGGCACTCCCACCCGCCCCGCCCGCCACCGCCACGGTCACCACGACTGCCGCCGCCACGTCGACGGCAACGCCAACGGTTACCGGCCCGGCTACTGTCGCTGCCGGCGTCACCAAGGGCGTCGCCATGACCGTCACCGCGCTGGTCCCGCCGACCGTCCCGACGAGCGCTCCATCGGCCACCCCGCCCGCCACCGACGGCGACAGCCAAGCAGGCCCCACCGCCGCCCTCCCCGGACTGCCCCAGGCCCTCAGCTCACGCGCCCGCACCCTGGCCGGCGCCGTCCGCCGCCGCTGCGCCGACCTCGCCCGGATCGAGTCGCCCAGCGGCGACGCCCCCCGACTCAACGCCCTCGCCGAGGAGTTGGCCGCAGGGTTCCGTGCCACCGGCGCCACCGTCCACCGCGAGCCCGGCCCGGCCGGGGACCACCTCGTCCTCCAGTGGGACGGCCAGGACGAGAGCCTGCCGCACCTCCTCGTGGTCGGCCACCACGACACCGTCTGGCCGGCCGGCATCCTCAACGACTGGCCGGTCACCGAACAGGACGGCACCCTCAGCGGCCCCGGCGTCGTCGACATGAAGGGCGGACTCGCCATCCTGGAGGGCGCCCTCGCCCTGCTCGCCGACCTCGGGCAGCGCCCGCACCGCACCGTCCGGCTGGTGGTCGTCTCGGACGAGGAGGTCGGAAGCCCCGACGGCCGACGCCTGGTCGAGCGCCAACTGCGCGGTGCGGCAGCCGTCCTGGGGCTCGAACCGCCCCATCCGGACGGACGGCTCAAGACCGCCCGCCGCGGCAGCACCCGGGTGCGGCTCACCGTCACCGGGCGCGAGGCGCACGCCGGGAACGACGCGGCCCAGGGCGTCTCCGCGGTGGACGAACTCGTCGACCAGCTGGTCGCGGTCCGCGGACTCGCCGGCCAGCCCGGCACCGAACTCAACGCCGGGCGGATCAGCGGCGGCACCCGGGCCAACGTCATCGCCGGCCGCGCCGAGGCCGAACTCGGCCTGCGCTTCGCCACCGCCGAGGCACAGCGCCGCACCCTCGACAGCCTGGCCCGCCTCACCGCGCTGCGCCCGGGGGCCCGGGTGCGGACGGAGGTGCTGTCCAGCCGGCCGGCCTGGCAGGAACGCTCGGCCAACCCGCTGCTGCGGCACGTCCGTTCCCTCGCGGCGGTACTCGGGCAGCAGCTGGACGGCGCACCGGCCGGCGGGGCCGGGGACACCAATCTGCCCGGGTCGCGCGGGCTGCCGACGCTGGACGGCTTCGGCGCGGTCGGCGCCGGGGCACACGCCCGGCACGAGCACATCCGGATCGACCAGCTGGCCCCCCGGATCGCGCTGCTGGCGGCGCTTCTCGCCGTACCGCTGCCACGTCTGCGGGACCGGTCGGAGGGCTGACGCGGCTCCGGCCCCGGAGCGGCGGGCCCGGACCGGCGGGCCCGCTGCAACGGGCCTGGAGTAAGAGGCCTGGAGTTACGGGCCCGGCGCAACGGGTCCGAAGCGGCGACGCCGGGGTTCCGGAGCAGCGACCCCGAGGTGAACGGGCCCGTCGTCCGGCGCAGGCCGGGCGGCGGGCCCGTGGTCGCTCAGCGGGTCGCGCCCCATCGTCGTGGGGCGGTTCGTACAACGGGCCCGCCGGGGCCGCTACGGTCGGCCGTCGCCCTCCGACGGGTGGTCGAGCAGCGGGAACAGGCGGGTGACCGCGGCCACCGGGCGGGTGCCGGGGGCCGGCTCGCGGCGCCGGTAGGGGGCGAGCAGGGCGCGGACGGCGGCGCCGAGGTCGGCCAGCTCCTCGGGGGTGAGGTGGAGGACGTCGCTCGACGCCTCGTCGCGCTGCCACTCGCCGGGGGCCTGCGCCCGGTGGGCGAGCCACTGGCGGTAGCTGGTGTCCTCAAGGTCCTCCGCGAAGTCCTCCGCGAGACCGGCGGCCAGGCCGGGGGCGAGCCGCAGGGGCTGCGGTGCGGCCTGGGCGGAGGAGGCCCCGGCACCGGACGAGCCCGGCGCGCCGGCCGGCCCGGTGGCCTCGCCGGGCATCAGCGAGCCCTCCCACCGCAGCCGCCAGGGGCGCGAGCGGCCGTCGACGGTGGGCGCCTCCTCGATCAGGCCGTAGCGGGCGAGCTGGCGCAGGTGGAACGAACAGGTGCCGGAGCTCTGGTGCAGATGCTGCGCCGCCTGGTTGGAGGTGATCTTCCCCCAGATGGCGATCAGGTCCAGCAGCGCGAGCCGGATCGGGTGGTCCGGCAGCGGCCGGTTCGGCGGTACCTCCAGCGGCTTCGGCCCCCGGGTCGCCTCCGGACGACTCGCGGCGTCCAGCGAGTTCCCGGGCTCGGGCGCGGGCCCCGGCGTGGGCACAGGCCTCAGCGCGGGCGTGGGAGCGGGCCCAAGCGCGGGCGTCGGAGCGGTTGTGGCCGAGGCCGAGGTCGCGGCCTCGGTCACAGCCGCAGCCTCGATCGGGTCCACGGGCCCGGTCGGCAGGGTCTCGTCGGTGGTCACTTTGCAAAGATGCCTGTTTGCAAAGTGTCTGGCAAGCCAAGGGCCCCAAAACACCCCAGTTCACAGCCATCGCCCCCGCCCACTATTTGCAAAGTGACACTTTGCAAAGTTGGATAGGCGCAACCAAAGACTCAGCGGAGGGGAGTGCGACCATGACCGAACGGACGTCCACGAAGACGGTTCGCGGGTCGGTGCGGGTGCAGGGGGAGTGGGTGGCCGCGTACCCGGAGGTGCCGCCGGAGGCGCTGCGCGGGGAGGTGCGGCGGATCACCGTGGTCGGGGAGGAAGTACTGCACCGCCGGTGCCGGGCGGTCGCCGAGGACGAGTTCGGCACGTCGGAGCTGTCACGACTGGTGGACGACATGTTCGCCACGATGTGGGTGGCCGAGGGGGCCGGCCTCGCCGCCAACCAGATCGGCGTGGACCTCCAGGTCTTCGTCTGGGACTGCCTCGACGAGGACGGCGTCCGGCACGTCGGCCACATCCTCAACCCCGTGCTGGACGACCTGCCCTCCGACGCCCGCCGGCTGGCCGAGGTGGAGGAGGGCTGCCTCTCCGTGCCCGGCCCGTACCTGGAGCTGGCGCGCCCGGACTTCGCCGTCGTGCGCGGCCACGACCTGGAGGGCCGCCCGCTGGTGGTGGAGGGCCGGGGCTACTTCGCCCGCTGCCTCCAGCACGAGACCGACCACCTCTACGGCGGCCTCTACATCGACCGGCTCTCGCACCGCGGCCGGCGCACCGCGCTGCGCCGGATGGAGGACCGCAAGGAGAAGGTGTTTGCCAAGCGCGCCGCCCGCGCGGAGGAGCTGGCCCGCCTGAGGCCGTCGGCCTGGGCGTCGCCCGGCGACTGATCAACCGGATTGCTCCGGGCGTGCAGGATCGGCGATGCGAGCGGGAGGCCGCCCGGGTGGCGGGGTCGCAGAAACGGGTGGAGTGCGTCATGCCGCGTCGTGGAGTCCGGCGCCCGGTGGCTTTGCGGCCCTTGTGCCGTCCGGTATCGAATGTCGACGGCCGACCTCGCCGTCGACCGTGACGCAGGTCGGCCGGCCTGCTGGTCGGCCCGCCCCGCCGTGGCCCACCCTGCGCGTGACCCGCCTTGCCCGGGGCCCGACCCGCCGGTGACCCGCCCCGCCGTGGCCCACCCTGCGCGTGGCCCGCCCCGTCGATGGCTTGCCCAGCCGCCGGGTGCTGCCGATCTCCCGCGCCGGTCACTCCCAGCCGTCCCTCCCATCCGTCCCTCCCATCCGTCCGTCCCAGTCGTCCGTCCCAGTCGTCCGTCCCACCCGGCCGTTCGACCAGGCAGTGTCCTGGGCCGTCGGCCTCGGCCGACCGACGGCCGTAGGTGGCCTCCCGGTGCGGGTGCGGGGCCAGTTGAATGAGCCACCGAAGCCGGTAGCGGTGCACGAATCGGGGCTCGCCGGGCTGGCGGCCCTCGATGCACTGGCTCGGGCAGAAGCGCCCGGTCCGGTGGTGGACCTCCGTTCGCGCGTTCGCGGCGGTGGACCGGTCGCCGATCCGCAGGATCCGCCCGTCCACTTCTCGGACCTCCGCGACGCGAACAGATGGCCGAGCCGCCCCGTCCGGAGGGCTTCGGGCCCGTCCGAGCCCGCGCCTGTCGATCCGCGACCCTCCCCCTCGGAGCGGGCCTGCCCCAACGGGCCGCGCCCGTCCCGGGCCGTCCCAGGCGGCCCGGTCCGGGCGGGAGGGCAAGATCATTTGCTGGACGGCGGCCCCGGGTGCACGGGGCAGGAGTTCCGGGCGCGTCGCGGACGGCGGCCTGATTCCCTTGTCAGGCCACCGCCTCACCACGCACAATGGAACCGACCGAACGGTCAGTCGGTAGCGTGGGCGGTGGCGGACCAGCCGCCTCCCGGCCCGCGCCGTACGACAGCAGGCGGCACGCGGCAGCGAGCGCGCCGCAGGACGTGAGAGGGGACCGTGGTGACAACAGAGGTGGCCGAGCCTGTCCCCGCGCAGGTGCAGGAGGAGCGGTTCGAGGCGGTCGTCGCCGCCGAGCAGCGGATCGAACCCCGGGACTGGATGCCCGACGCCTACCGGGCCACCCTGATCCGCCAGATCGCCCAGCACGCCCACTCCGAGATCATCGGCATGCAGCCCGAGGGGAACTGGCTCACCAGGGCCCCGTCGCTGCGCCGCAAGGCAATCCTGCTCGCCAAGGCCCAGGACGAGGCGGGCCACGGCCTCTACCTCTACGCCGCCGCCGAGACCCTCGGCGTGGACCGCGCGGAGCTGACCGAGAAACTGATCTCGGGGCGGCAGAAGTACTCCTCGATCTTCAACTACCCGACCCTCACCTTCGCCGACGTCGGCGTGATCGGCTGGCTGGTCGACGGCGCCGCGATCTGCAACCAGGTGCCGCTCTGCCGGTGCAGCTACGGCCCGTACGCCCGCGCCATGGTCCGGATCTGCAAGGAGGAGTCGTTCCACCAGCGTCAGGGCTACGAGCTGCTGATGACGCTGATGCGCGGCACCGAGGCCCAGCGCCGGATGGTCCAGGACGCGGTGGACCGCTGGTGGTGGCCGTCGCTGATGATGTTCGGCCCCTCGGACGGCGACTCGCCGAACACCGCCCGCTCGATGGCGTGGCGGATCAAGCGGCACACCAACGACGAGCTGAGGCAGCGCTTCGTCGACATGACCGTCCCGCAGGCCGAGCACCTGGGCGTCTCCCTCCCCGACCCCGAGCTGCGGTGGAACGAGGACCGTGGCGGCTGGGACTTCGGGGAGCCGGACTGGTCCGAGCTGACCCGCGTCATCCACGGCCAGGGCCCGTGCAACGCCCAGCGGATCGATCGCCGCCGCGCCGCCCACGAGGACGGCGCCTGGGTCCGCGAGGCCGCCACCGCCTACGCGCGGAAGCGCCGCGCCGAGACCCAGCCCGACACCGGGGCCCAGTCCGACACCGAGGCCCAGCACCACGCGGAACAGGAGAACGGAAAGTGACCGAGTCCAAGGCCGGCTGGCCGCTGTACGAGGTGTTCGTGCGCCCCCGGCGCGGGCTGAACCACGTCCACGTCGGCTCGCTGCACGCGTCCGACGACCGGATGGCGCTGCTCGCAGCCCGCGACCTCTACACCCGGCGCAACGAGGGCGTGAGCCTCTGGGTGGTCCGCTCCGACGCGATCACCGCCTCCACCCCGGACGAGCGGGACCCGTTCTTCGAGCCGAGCGGCGACAAGGTCTACCGCCACCCGACCTTCTACGACATCCCCGAGGATGTCCCGCACATCTGACGGGGAGCACCAGAACCATGACCGACGACACCGTGACCGGCGAAACCGTGGCCGACGACACCGTGACCGGCCGCCATGACAGCCATGAGAGCGACGTCAACCACGGCGCGCACGTCAACCAGGACGCGCACGTCAACCACGGCGCCCACGTCAGCCACGACGCCCACAACGACGACCACCTCTATCTGAGCCTCTCCGAGGCGTCCCCCGGGCCCGAGGGCGAGGGCCGCTGGGCCTACGGGACGGGCTTCGCGGACCCGCTGCTCGGCGTGGACACGGCCGTCCCGGCCGGCCTGGACGGCGCCGACCTCGCCGCCTACTGCCTGATGCTCGGCGACGATGCGCTCGTCCTGGCCCAGCGGCTGATCGAGTGGTGCACCCGGGCGCCGGAGCTGGAGGAGGAGGTCGCCCTCGCCAACCTGGGCCTCGACCTGCTCGGCCAGGCCCGTCAGCTGCTCACCCGGGCCGGCCAGGCGGACGGCTCCGGCCGGACCGAGGACGACCTGGCGTACTGGCGCGAGGAGCACGACTTCCGGAACGTCCGCCTGGTCGAGACGGTGAACGGGGACTTCGCGTACTCCGTCGCCCGGCTGCTGCTCTTCGCGACCGCGCGCGGCACCCTGTACGAGGCGCTGGCCGGGCACCGCGATCCGGTGCTGGCGGCGGTCGCCGCGCGGGGCGTCAAGGAGCTGGCCTACCACCGCGAGTACGCCACCGCCTGGACGCTGCGGCTCGGCGACGGCACGCCGCTCTCGGCGCAGCGGATGCAGGACGGGCTGGACGCGGTCTGGCCGTTGCTGGAGGAGCTGTTCACGGCCCACCCGGTGGAGCTGCGGGTCGGCGTGGACCCGGCGACGCTGCGCGAACCCGTGCTGCGGGAGCTGGCCGCCGTCCTCGCCGAGGCCGGGCTGACCGTGCCGCAGGCGCCGGCGCTGGCCACGGTCGGCGGCCGGGCCGGTCGGGACGGCGTGCACACCGAGGCGCTCGGCCCGCTGCTGGCCGAACTCCAGGTGGTGGCCCGCGCACACCCGGGGGCGACGTGGTGACCGTGCTGAGCGACGCCTGGGAGATCGCGGCCACCGTCCCCGATCCCGAGCTGCCCATGCTCACGCTGGCCGACCTCGGGGTGCTGGCGGAGGTCGAGGTGGGTGGCGCGGCCGGCGACGGGACGGGCACCGGGGCGGGCGGAGAGACGGGCGGTGAGACGGGCGGTGCGGTCGGCCGCCGGACCGTGACCGCCTGGCTGACCCCGACCTACTCCGGTTGCCCGGCCGTCGCCGAGATGGCGGCCGACGTGGACCGGCGGCTGCGCGCGGCCGGGTACACGGACGTCCGGGTCCGGCTGCGGCTGGACCCGCCGTGGTCCACCGACCTGATCACCGCGGAGGGCCGCCGCAAGCTCGCCGAGGCAGGCATCGCCCCGCCCGGGCCCGCCGCCGGGCGCCGGACGTCCCCGGGCCTGCTGACCCTCGGCCCGACCCGCCACCTCGTGGCCTGTCCGCTCTGCGGCGGCAGCGACACCGAGGAGCTGTCCCGTTTCGGCTCGACCGCCTGCAAGGCGCTGTGGCGCTGCCGCGACTGCCGCGAGCCCTTCGAACGCGTCAAGGAGATCTGAATGGCCGCCGGTCCCGCCAGCACGGCCCGCCCCGTGGACACCCCCGCCGCTCCGGCGCCGGCGGCCCGTCCCGCCCGCCGTCCGGCCTTCCACCATCTGCGGATCGCCGCGGTCGAGCGACTCTGCGAGGACGCCGTCGCGGTGACCTTCGAGGTGCCCGACGGGCTCGCCGACCAGTTCGCGTTCCGGCCGGGACAGACGCTGACGGTGCGCCGGGTGGTGGACGGTGCCGACGAGCGCCGCTCGTACTCGATCTGCGCCCCCGTCGGCGGCCCGCTGCGGATCGCGGTCCGCGAGGTGCCCGGCGGGCTGTTCTCCCGTTGGCTGGTGCGCGAGGCCGCGCCGGGCGAGGAGGTCGAGGTGCTGACCCCGTCGGGCCTCTTCACTCCCGAACTGGGCGAGCCCGCCGACCACGTGCTGCTGGCGGCCGGATCCGGCGTCACCCCGATGCTCTCCATCGCGGCGTCGGTGCTGGCCGCCGACCGCACCTCCACCGTCACCCTGCTCTACGGCAACCGGCGCAGCGACACCGTGATGTTCGCCGACGAGCTGGCCGACCTGAAGGACCGCTACCTCGGCCGGTTCCAGCTGGTGCACGTGCTCTCCCGGGAGACCAGGGACGCCGAGCTGCTCAGCGGCCGGCTCGACCCGGAGAGGGTCGGCGCGCTGCTGAAGGCGCTGGTGGACGTGGAGCGCGTCGGCCACTGGTGGCTCTGCGGCCCGTTCGGGATGGTCGCCGGGGCGAAGGAGTTGCTGGCCGGGCTGGGCGTGCCGGGCGAGCGGGTGCACCAGGAGCTGTTCCACGCCGAGGACGAGCCGGTCGCCGAGCGCGCCGAGGAGTCCGCGGACGGGCCGGCGGACGGTGCGTACAGCGAGGTCACGGTCGTCCTCGACGGGCGTGGCAGCACGCTCTCCCTCCCGCGCGACCGCTCCGTCCTCGACGGCGCGCAGCGCTCCCGCCCGGACCTGCCGTTCGCCTGCAAGGGCGGAGTCTGCGGCACCTGCCGCGCCCTGGTCACCGAGGGCGAGGTGGAGATGCGCCGCAACTTCGCACTGGAGGAGAAGGAGCTCGCCGCCGGCTACGTGCTGACCTGCCAGGCCCGCCCGCTCACCGACCGGGTGACGGTCGACTACGACCGCTGAGCGGGCGCGGCCACGACCGGCTGTGCGGCCACGACCGTCGAGGGGTACGGCCACGACCGGCTGTGCGGCCACGACCGTCGAGGGGTACGGCCACGACCGGCTGTGCGGCCACGACCGCCGAGCGGGCGCGGCCACGACCGGCTGTGCGGCCACGACCGTCGAGGGGCGCGGCTACGACTGCTGTGCGGGCACGGCGGCGTCCTGCGCCGGTTCGCCGAGCAGTGCGACGAGGGCGTTGACGGCGGCCCGGCCCGCCCGGTTGGCGCCGATGGTGCTGGCCGACGGGCCGTAGCCGACCAGGTGGACGCGGGGGTCGGCGGTGGCGGCGGTGCCCGTGAGGGCGATGCCGCCGCCGGGGGAGCGCAGGCCGAGCGGGGCCAGGTGGCCGACCTCGGGCCGGAAACCGGTGGCCCAGACGATCGCGTCGACGGGCAGCTCCTCGCTCCCGGGCCCCTCACCCCAGGCGACGCCGTGCTCGGTGAGGCGGTCGAACATCGGGCGGCGGTGCAGTGCGCCCAACTCCTCGGCACGGCGGTAGGCGACGGACGGACCGAGCCCGGTCACGCTCACCACGCTTTGCACCGGCAGGCCCTGGCGGACCCGCTCCTCGACCTTGGCCACCACCGCCCGGCCGTACTCGGGGGTGAACGGGCCGTCGTGGTAGACCGGTGGGGTCCGGGTGACCCAGACCGTCTCGCCGACGGCCGCGACCTCCGACAGCACCTGGATCGCCGAGGCGCCGCCGCCGACCACCAGGACGCGGCGGCCGGCGAACTCCTCCGGCCCCCGGTACTCGGCGTAGTGCAGCTGCCGGCCCGCGAAGTGGCCGGGGTAGCGCGGCAGGAAGGGGCGGGTCCAGGTGCCGGTCGCGTTGATCAGCGCCCGGGTGGACCAGGTGCCCGCGTCGGTCTCGACCAGCAGCCGGGAGCCGGGGCGGTCGGACTCGGAGCGGACCGCCCGGACGTGGACGGGGCGCACGACCGGGAGCGCGTGCTTCGCCTCGTACGCCGCGAAGTACCCCGGGACCACCTCGCGGGCGGGGGCGTCGGGGTCGGGCTCGGGCAGTTCGAAGTCGGGCAGGTCGTGGAAGCCGTGCACGGTGGCCATCCGCAGGGAGGGCGAGCGGTGCGCCCAGGCGCCGCCCGGGGCGTCGTCGGCGTCGAGCACGACGAAGCCGCCGTCGGCGTCCGCCCGGTAGGGGGCGAAGCCGCGGCGGCGCAGGTGGTAGGCGGCGGACAGGCCCGCCTGCCCGGCGCCCACCACCAGGACGTCGACCCTCCGGGTCCCGTCGGCCGGGGTTCCGGCATCGGCCGCACCGTCGTTGGTTGCACCGTAAACAGTCACGCCGGTGAAACATCGGGCGGCCCGGGAGTTGTTCCCGCTGCCGCGAAGCGGCCCGGGCAGGCAGTCGGATGAGCAGGCCGGATCAGCAGGCCGGGCCGGGCGGCCGGATCAGGTCGCCGGGGAGATCACCACGGCGGTGCCGTACGCGCAGACCTCTGTCCCGACGTCAGCAGCCTCCGTGACATCGAACCTGAACATGAGCACCGCGTTGCCGCCGCGCGCCTTGGTCTGCTCGACCAGCCGCTCCATCGCCTCGTTGCGGCTCTCCACCAGGGTCTTCGTCAGTCCGCGCAGCTCGCCGCCGACCAGGGACTTCAACGAGGCGCCGATCTGGCTGCCGATGTGCCGGCTGCGGACGGTCAGGCCGAAGACCTCGCCGATCACGTGGTCGACCCGGAAGCCGGGGATGTCGTTGGTGGTCACGACCAGTACCTGGGCGTCCGGGCGCTGCCCGCCGCCGAATTCGTCGATGTTCGCCATGGGCCCATCCTGCGGGCTGGACGGCGTCCGGGCCCAGAGGCGTGGCCGGGGCGGGCCGCGGAAGGCCGCAAGGGGTCGCAGGGGGGCGCGGGGAGCGGAAGCAGGCCGGAGGAGAAGGACGGAGGGCAGCGGAGGTGGACGGAGGAGGACGGAGCGGCTCCCGGAAGGAGACAGCGGAGGCGCGGAGAAGTGGGCCCGGGAGCGTCGGGAAGGACGGGGTCGGACGGGGAAGCTCGGACAGACCGGTGATCGGGCGGCCGAAAAGCCGTACCGTAGCCCCATGGGCGAGCGAAGCGATCATCCACAGGGGCCGGGCGCGGCGGAGGACTCGGGCGCGCAGGAGATCGAGGCGACGGTGGTGCTGGGCCTGCGGATCACCGACTGGCCGGCGTTGCGCGCGGCCGCGATCGCGGCCGTCGAGGAGCTGGACTTCGCCGGAATCGACCCGGCAGGCCAGCGGCGCGAACTGCTGCGCGAGGTGGCCGAGGACGCCAACGCGGCTCTCGGTGCACTGCTCCACCCGGACCGGCTGGTGGCCGCGATCCCCGGCGTCGAGGCCATCGGCGGGACGCTGGAGATCAGCGTCACCGAGGACTTCGCGCCGGACTTCGCTGAGCTCTTCCCGCTGGACGGCGGCGACGGCGAAGAGGACGGCGGCGGGACCGGCGACTGGACCCTCACCCCGCGCACCGCCTGCCTCCTCCACGCCCAGCTGCTGGGCCTGGCCGACGCCGCCTACGACGACCTGGAGGAGCACGAGGACGAGCCGGTCGCCGACGGCGAGGAGTCGGACTGGACCGTCTTCGGCCGGCTGCCGCAGCGCACCTGGCGCCTGCATCGGGGCTGGCGCCGGGCGATGGCCCGCTCCTTCGACGACCTGGCCGACGACCTCGCGCTCGGCGAGTGGCCGCTGCCGCGTTGCCTGGCCGAGGAGATCGCCCTGAGGATGGCACTGGTGGACGCCCGTGCACTGCTCGGTGCGCAGCCCGAATCGGTCGCCGACATGATGGGCGACCTGCCGGCCGACCTCTACGACTACGACTGGGACGGCTGCCACGACGAGCTGTTCGGTGTCTTCGGGCCGGACGACGGCGATCCGGAGCTGACCGCCGAGCAGCGCACCGAGCTGCTGCTCGCGGCGACCCACCCGGAGGGCTGGTTCCTGGTGTACGAGGACGCGGAGGAGCGGGACCCGCAGCGCGGCTACCGGCGCTGAGGCAGGCTGAGGCCGCAGATCGAGGGCCGAGGGCCTGGAACCGAGGCTCGCGGGTTCCGCCGCTTCCGCCGGCTCCGCGGCCGCCGCCGGTCGTACGGCCGCCGCCGGGTCCGGCACGGGTGCGTGGCGGACGGTTAGGCTGCGGGCATGTCCGATATGTCTGGCAGTGGGGTGTTCGGCGGTGAGGTGTCCGGCGGGGGACCGGGTGCGGCCGACGATCCGGTGCTGGCCCGGGTCGCGCTGGGCCTCGACGGTGTCCAGGCCGCGCAGCGCGGGCGGACGGCGCAGGCCCGGGAGAGTTTCGAGCGGCTCTGGGAGGCGCTCGGCGAACGCGACGTGTTCCACCGCTGTGTCCTCGCCCACTACCTGGCCGACCTGCAGGACGACCCGCGCGCCGAGTTGGAGTGGGACCGGCGGGCGCTGGCCGCCGCCGACTCGCTGACCGCCGAGCGGGCGCAGACCTACGAGTCCGCCCTCCAGGTCCGCGCCTTCTATCCGTCGTTGCACCTCAACCTGGCCTCCGACCACCTCAAGCTCGGTGAGCCCGACCAGGCGCGCGACCAGCTGGAGCGCGCCGTGCTGAGCCTGGACGCGCTGCCCGAGGACGAGTACAGCGCCGGCATCCGCGCGGCCGTCGACGAACTGCGGCAACGCCTGCGCTGAGCCCTGCGCGGAGCCCTGCGCCAACGCCTGCGCCGACTCCTTCACCGGCGCCTGCGCCGAGTCCTGCGCCGGGTGTTGTTCACCGTTTTTGTTCAATGACCGAGCCCCGGACCCGAACAACCCCGGTGCGCTACATCTGGAGCGCTGCACCGACCGGCGATGGGGAGAGTTCGGCAGATGACGACGCTGTGCATCGGAAACAACCGCACCGAGGAGATGGTCGGGGACCTCACCGGGATGACGCCGCTGGAGCGGCTCTTCGCCGGCTGCGGGGCCCAGCGGATGCTCTGGTTCGCCGAGGACGACGACGTCCTGGTGCTGCCCTGGGCGCCCGACCCGGCGTACCTCGCGTACGTCACCGGGCTGACCGGCACCCGGGCGCAGAGCCTGACCGTGGTCGTACCGCCGTCGGGAGCCGAGGGCGACGGCATCCTCACCCCGGACCGGCTGGCAGACCCGGGTTTCCGCGAGGAGCTGCGCCGCGCGCTGGACGGGCGGCCGGTGGGAAGGGTGCTGGCGATCTCGCCGAACGCGGCCGTGGCCGACCTCGCCGACGCGCTCGGCGCCGGACACGCCGTGCCGGGGCACGAGTTCGCCGCACAGGGCGGCAATGCGCTGGTCAACAGCAAGGCGGTGTTCCGGGCGCTGGCCGCCGGCGCCGGCGTGGCCGTCCCGCCGGGAACGGTCGCCACCTCGCCGCAGCAGGTGGAGGCGGCGGTCAACGGCCTGCTGGAGCAGGGCCACAGCGTGATGATGAAGGTCGAGTACCAGGCCGGGGGCTTCGGGAACGAGGTCCTCAGCCGGGACGAGCAGGTCACCCCGGCCGGTGCGCAGCGCGTGGTGCCGCTGGCGGACCGGGCGGCGGTCGCGGAGTACGTCGCCGGGCGCTGGGACTGGCTGACCGGCGGGCGCAACCAACGCGTCGTCGTGGAGCGGTACTTCGCGGACGCGGTACCGCTGTACGCGGAGTTCGCGATCGGCGCGCACGGATCGGTGCTCTCGGGCTGCGGGGAGATGGTGATGGACCCGGTGGTGGTGGGCGAGATCACCCCGCCGGTCACCCCGGACGCCGGGACCCTGGCCGAACTCGTCGACCGGGCGGCCCGGTTGTGCGAGTCGCTGCGAGTGCTCGGCTACCGCGGCACGCTGAGTGCGGACGCCCTGCTCACGCCCAAGGGCGAGCTGTACTTCACCGAGACCAACGGACGGCTGACCGGTTCGACGCACCTGCACGACGCGTTGTTCGCCCGGCTGGTCGGTGCCGGGCACCGCGCCGCCCGGGTGATCCTGGAGCTGGCCGGCCTCCACGTGCCGTCCTTCCCGGAGGCCGTCGCGGCGGTCGAGCGGGCCGGACTGGCCTTCGACCCGGTGACCCGCACCGGCGTGGTGTTCAGCGCCGACTTCGGCCCGGCCGACGGCTCGGTGATGTACTGCGTGATCGCCGAGGACGCGGCGGCGGCCAGGGCGGCGGAGGGCCGGCTGCTCACACTCTTCGCGCGGTGACGGACACCGGCGCCGTGGGACCGCCGGTGATGAGGGCGGCGGTGATCCACCGCTACGGCGGGCCCGAGGAGTTCCGGACCGAGACCGTGTCCGAGCCGGCCGCCGGGCCGGGCCAGGTGCTGATCGACGTCACCCTGGCCGGCCTCAACTACGCGGACCTGCACTGCCGTGAGGGCGAGTACCAGCGCAACCCGTTGCCCGCCGTGCTCGGCGTGGATGTGGTCGGGCGGCGCCGCGGCGACGGCCGGCGGGTGGTCGCACTGCTCCGCTCCGGCGGCGGATACGCCCAAGTGGCCTGCGCTGACCAGGCGTTCACGGTGGAGGTGCCGGACGGGGTCGGTGACGAGCAGGCCCTGGCGCTGTTGGAGCAGGGTGCCACGGCCTACGGCGCGCTGACCCTGCTCGGGCGGCTGCGGCCGGGCGAGCGGGTGGCGGTGACGGCCGCGGCCGGCGGGGTCGGGCACCTGGTGGTGCAGCTGGCCCGGGAGTTGGGCGCCGGTCGGGTCGTGGGCCTGGCGTCGACGGAGGCCAAGCGGGAGTTCGTCCGGTCGCTCGGCGCGGACGCCGCGCTCGACCCGGCCGGCCCGGACCTTACCGCCAGGCTCGGCGAGTCGGGCGGTGTGGACCTCTTCGTGGACTCCGTCGGCGGCGAGGTGCTGCGGTCCGGGCTGGCGGCGCTGGCGCCGTTCGGGCGACTGCTCTGCGTCGGGGCCCGCGGCGGACCGGAGGAGTCCTTCTCGGTGGACGAGCTGGCCGGGGGTTCGGCCGGCGTGCTGGGGTTCTGGCTCCAGCACGTACTGGACGACCGGGTGCTGTTCACGGGCGTCGCCGGGCGGCTCTTCGGGCTGGCGCGCGAGGGGCGGCTGGCCGCGCGGATCGACCGGGTCGTCCCGCTCGACGGCGTCGCCGGCGCGCACCGGGCGTTGGGTGCGCGCGAGACGATGGGCAAGGTGCTGGTCGACGTGCGGCGGGAGACCTGAGGGGAGGCCCGTGGGGCGGCGCCGCCCCACGGGCCCCGCTCAGTAGCCCGCGACCTCGTCCAGGCCGTGGCCGCGCAACGGGACCAGGAAGCTGCGCTCGAAGACCACCACCACCTCGCCGGTGGACTTGGCGCCGGTGGTGCGGCAGCTGACGATTCCCTGCCCGGCGCGGCTCTCGGAGAGCCGCTTCGCGAGCGTCTCCGTCTCCGCGTAGAGGGTGTCCCCGGCGAACACCGGGTGAGTCATCCGGATGTTCTCCCAGCCCAGGTTGGCGATGGTCCGCCCGCTGGTGGAGCGGGCGGTCATCCCGCCGACGATGCTGAGCGTCACCAGGCTGGAGACGATCGGCCGCCCCCAGGGCGTGTGTTCGCTGTACGCGGCGTCGATGTGCAGCGGGGCGTCGTTCATGCTGAGCATGCTCATCAGCACGTTGTCCATCTCGGTCACCGTCCGTCCGGGGCGGTGCTCGATCACGTCGCCGACCGTGAACTCCTCGTAGTAGCGGCCGACCACCTCGCGGTAGCGCCGCTCGCCGATCAGCCGGTAGCCGGCCGGCTCGGGTTCGTCCATGATGCGCTGCTCCCAGGTGTCAGAGGTCGGAGGTGAGTTCCTTGACGTGGCCGGCGAACTCGGTGATCAGGCGCTCGTCCATGTCGGCGCGCAGCATCAGCCGCAGGCCGGCCTCGCCCTTGGGGACGATCGGGAAGAACACCGCCGAGCTGTAGAAGCCGCGTTCGAAGAGCTGGGCGGAGAGCTTGACCGCGCGGTCGGCGTCGCCGACGTCGACCCGGCGGACCGGCAGGCCGTTGCCGGCGAAGGTGGTCGGCAGGAGTTCGTCGAAGAGATCGATGTTGCGGTTCAACCTGCCCTGGAGCTCGCCGAGTTCGGGCGAGCGGTGGATGGCGGCGGCGCCCAGTGAGGCCCCCACCAGCGGCAGTGCGACGTTCTGCGACCAGCCGACCGGGCCGGCGTGCCGGTGCAGGAACTCGAACTGTTCGCGGTTGCCGAGCATCGCGACGCCGCCGCCGGTGCCGAAGCCCTTGCCGAGGCTGGCGGCGATGACGGTCAGCGGGTTCATCTCCAGCCTGGAGCGGACGAAGCCCTCGCCGCGCCCGCCCATGATGGAGAGCGAGTGGGAGTCGTCGATGTAGAGGAACAGCCCGTAGCGGTCCTGGAGTTCGAGCAGTCCGTCGAGGGCCGCCGCGCCGCCCATCGAGTACGCGCCGTCGGCCACGTAGGCGACCCGCGGGTACTTGCGGCAGATGTCCTCCAGGTAGTTCAGGTCGTTGTGCGGGCAGTTGAGCACCAGCGTCTCGTCCGCGCAGATCGGCTTCACGTATGCCATGCAGAAGTGGCAGAACCGGTCGAAGACCATGACCCGGGGCCCGCCGCCCCTGCCGTCGCAGGTGCCGTCGAGGTGGCCGGAGGCGATCAGCGGCAGGATGCCCGCGGTCAGCGCCGTGCAGGAGGCGCCCGGCAGGATGTGCGCGCCGAAGAGTTCGCCCAGCTCCTCCTCCAACTGCACCAGCAGGTTGTGCCGGATCCGGGTGGTGGAGGTGACCAGCCAGGTGCTCCGGGACTCGGTGAGCGCGTCCACGGCGCCGGCGGCGACCTGCGGGTGGTTGTTCAGGCCGAGGTACGCACAGGAGACCATGTTGGCGAACTCGTGGCCGGTCTCGCGGACGATCAGCCGGTTGTTGGACTCCGAGTCCACCTTGATGCCGATCAGGCCGTTGGCACCGGCGGCCTGCCAGACCGGGTCGGCGGTGGCGAGCATCGTCTCGGCGTTGCGGTACCGGCGGGGGCCCTGGATCGATCCGGCGTTTGCGGTCATGGTCACTTCTCCCTGGTGTTGGTTGGCGTGGCCGGGGCCGGGTATCCGGCCGGGGCGGGCCGGGCCGGCGGTGCGGGGGGTGCGGGCGGGGCGGGCGCCAGCGGCGGCTCCGGCGGGGCGAACTGTTCGAGCAGGCGTTGGCAGGCCTCGAAGAACGGCATGCCGACCATCACCCCGTCCACGACGGTGACCGAGCGGCCGTTCTCCCGTCCCGCCGCGACCACCCGCCGGGCCCGTTCCAGCAGCGCCTCGTCAGGGCTGAACGCCTCGTTGATCAGCGGAAGCTGGCGCGGGTGGACGGCGATCTTGCCGCTGAAGCCGAAGTCCCGGGCGAGCGCGGCCTCCCGGCGCAGCCCGGCCACGTCGGCGACCTCGAAGAACGGCGCGTCCATCGCCTCCACCCCGGCGGCGCGGGCGCTGTTGACCACCCGGCCGCGGGCGTGCGCCAGCGCCTCCCAGGAGAGCCCGGCGCCGACCGCGAACGCGTAGTCGGCGGAGCCGAAGACCAGTCCGCGCAGCCGGTGTCCGGCCGCCGCGACGGCGGGTGCGTGCTCGATCCCGAGCGGCGTCTCGACGACGGCGAGGAACTCCGTCTGCGGGCAGTCCGGTCCGAGGGTTCCGGCCGCGATCTCGATGTCGCGGGGGGACTCCGCCATCGGGATCAGCACGATGTCCGGCTTCACCCGGTACCGGGTGATGGCGATCAGGTCGCGCAGACCGTCCGGGCCGGAGAGGGAGTTGATGCGGACCGCGCTCCGGGCGAGTTTGCTGGACGGCAGGGTGAAGAACTCCTCGGCGAGTCGGCGGGCCTCCTCCTTCCGTGCGGGCGGGACCGAGTCCTCCAGGTCGACCATGGCGATATCGGCCCCGGACTGGTGGCTCTTGGCGTACCGCTCCACCGCCATCGCGGGTGTGGACAGCAGGGAACGGCAGTAGCGCGTGAACTTCATGGAAATCTCCGAAGTCAGCGAAGGCTGCGGCTCCCGGTTCTATCCCACCGGCATTGTTCGGCGCCGTGCGGCTGGACATTGAACATCAACTCGGAACAACCGGCCCGGAGGTCCGATTGTTTGGCGCCAACTGTCCTGCGCATGATGAATCTTGGGGGATGGACAGGAAGGTCACCACTTCAACGGAGAAGGGGGCTGCTGTGCCGCGTCGGGAGAGTCCACTCGACCAGGGGGACGGGCCGCTGCTGAGGTTCGCCGGCGACCTACGGGCGCTCAGGGAACGGGCCGGTACCCCGCCGTACCGCCAACTGGCCCTCCGGGCACACTGTTCGGCCGCCAGTCTCTCGGTAGCCGCCGGCGGGCGCCGGCTGCCCAGCCTCGCGGTGACCCTCGCCTACGTGCAGGCCTGCGGCGGCGACGTCCGCGAGTGGCAGCACCGCTGGCAGCTGCTGGCCGCCGAGCTGGCAGCCGACACCGCCGCCCGGAGGCGCGCCCAGGACGCCGGCTGCGCCCCCTACCCGGGTGCGGCGGCGTACGAGGCGGCGGACGCGGAGCGGTTCTACGGGCGCGAGGCAGTGCTGGACCGGCTGGTCGGGCTGCTGGGCGAGCGGAGCCTGGTGATGGTCACCGGGCCGTCCGGGGTGGGCAAGTCATCGCTGGTCAGGGCGGGTCTGCTGGCCCGGATGGGCGGCTTGGGCGGCAGCGGTGGCCCCGGCGGCGCGGGCCCGAACGCCGGTGCGGGCCCCCGCTCCGGAGCCGGAGCCCGCACCGGAGCGGGCCCCCGCGGTGCGAGGGATCCGCGCAGGGGGGCGGGCGCGGCGCGGCCGGGCGCCCGTGCGGTGCCGGTGGCGCTGCTCACCCCGGGCGAACGGCCGATGGAGGCGTACGCGCTGGCGCTCGCCCGGCTCGGGCAGCGGGCCGGGGAGACGCGGGGCGTGCGCGCAGGACTGCAGGCCGCCGGGTGCGAGCGGGCGCGGGCCGCGGATCCGGTGCTGGTGGTGGACCAGGGCGAGGAGCTGCGGACGCGGTGCCGGGACGCCCGGGAACGGGCCCGGTTCCTGGACGCGCTGGTCGCGGCCGCGGAGGGGACGGGCCGGAAGGCGGGCGGGGCCGGCGGTGCGGACGGCCTCCGGTGCCGGGTGGTCCTGGTGGTGCGGTCCGACCAGGGCGATGCGCTGCGGGCCGAGCACCCCGCCCTGGCCGAGGCCTGCCGGGGCGCCGTGCTGACCGTCGGCGCACCCGCGCCGGACGAACTGCGCCGGGCCATCACCGAGCCGGCGCTGCGGGCCGGCTGCACCGTCGAGGGCGCGCTGCTCGCGGTCCTGATCTCCGCGGTGGCCCAGCAGCCCGGCGCGCTGCCGCTGTTGTCGGCGGCGCTGCTGGAGACGTGGCGGCGGCGCAGCGGCAACGCGCTCACCCTGGCCGGATTCCAGGCCACCGGCGGGTTCGAGGGGGCGCTCGCGCGGACCGCCGAGGCGTTGTTCGACGGTCTGGGTGCGGCCGACCGGGAACGGGCCCGGGCGGTGTTCGTACGGCTCGGCGGCGAACCGGCCCCGGGCGCCGGCGGCGACAGCGTGCGAAAGCCGGTCAGGCGCGGGGAGTTCGACGATCCCGGGGTGCCGGCTCTGCTCGAACGGCTGGTCCGGGCCAGGCTGGTGGTGCTGGACCGGGACACCGTGGAGCTGTCCCACCACGCCCTGCCGCAAGCCTGGCCCCGGCTGCGGGACTGGCTGGCCGAGGGCCGGGAGGCGCTCGGCGAGCAGCGGCGGCTCACCGCGGCCGCGCGCAGCTGGGCGGCGGCCGACAAGGATCCCGAACTGCTCTACCGGGGAGCCCGGTTGGACCATGTCCGGCGGCGGGTGGCGGCGGGTGAACTGGCGTCGGGCGGGGTCGAGCGGGCGTTCCTGTCGGCGGCGGTCCGCGCGGCCGCCGACGACCGCCGGCGGGTCCGGCGGCAGAGTCTGGCGCTGGCCGGGCTGGCGGCGGCCGGCGGGGCGTTGCTCACCCTGGCGGGCGGCCACCGGATCCGGCGCGGCTGGAGGGATTGATCGGCCCCGGAACAAGGGGAGTTGAACAACGGCCCGGTTATTCGGTAAGTCGGCCGGGCGGCCTCGGGAATGTCGATCACCTGCTTGCGCGGCCGTCGGGCGGCCGGGTAGCTTGGCGATCGATCCCGGCTCCGGCAACCTTCCGAATTCGCCTGGCCGGCCGTGGATTCACCTCCCGCCACGGTCGGCCGGTGCCGGCCCGGCGGTTTCTCCGACGTCCTGGCCCATTCCATCACCGGAGCGGCGTTTCCGGCATTCGCTTCCTGCGGGCTTTCGCGCTGCTTCCGGCTGTTTCGCCGAGTCCTCCGTCGTGGTTGTTTCTGTTGTTTCTGCTGGTGCGGCTGGTGCGACTGCTACTGATGTTTCTGATGTTGCGGCAGTTCCCGTTGTCCTCGTTTTTCCCGTTGTTCTTGCTGTTCCCGTTGCTCGTGCGGCCCGCCATTCCCGAATCCGTGTCAAGGGGGAGTCATGTCCGAAACGGCCAGCCCGGCCCCGCCGGCCCGTCCGGTGCACAGCTGGGACGAGTTCAGCACGCTCCGCGAGGTGGTGGTCGGCACCGCGGTGGGGGCGCGGCTGCCCGAGCAGTCCGACCCCTCGTCCTGGCTCTCCTGCTTCCCGAAGACCAGTGCGGCCGAGCTGGCCACGATCCCGGTCGGCGCGTACTCGCAGCAGGTGGTGGAGGAGACCGAGGAGGACCTGGACGCGCTGGTCGCGACCCTGCGCGGACTCGGCGTCACCGTGCACCAGCCCGAAGTCATCGACCACGCCGCAGAGTTCGCCGCGCCGAGCTGGCGGGCCGACGGCGGATTCCACTCCTACTGCCCGCGCGACCTCACGCTGGTCGTCGGCGAGACGGTGATCGAGGTGGCGAGCCCGATGCGCCACCGCTACTTCGAGGTGTTCGGCCTGCGCGACCTCTTCCAGGAGTACCTGCGGGGCGGGGCGCGGTGGTTGGCGGCCCCCCGCCCCCGGCTGGACGACGGGCTCTTCGAGTTCGACGCCGACGGGCTTCCCCTGCTGGGCGAGGCCGAACCGGTCTTCGACGCCGCCAACGTGCTGCGGCTCGGCCGTGACGTCTTCTACCAGGTGTCCCGCAGCGGCAACGAACTCGGGCTGACATGGCTGGAGTCCACCCTCGGACTGCTCGGTGACCTGCGGCTGCACCCGCTGCGCGGCATCTACGGCTACACCCACATCGACAGCACCATCGCGCTGCTCCGGCCCGGCCTGGTGCTGCTCAACCCGGAGCGGATCAGCCCCGAGACGGTGCCCGAGCCGCTGCGCGGCTGGGACATCCTCTGGTGCCCGCCCGCGGAGCCGGCCGTGGCCTCGCCCGAGCACGCGCTCAGCGAGAGCTGGATCAGCATGAACCTGTTGATGGTCAGCCCCGACACGGCCATCGTGGAGTCCGGCCAGCAGAGCCTGATCAAGCAGCTGGAACACGCGGGCATCACCGTCCTGCCGCACCGGCTACGCCACTCGCGGGTCCTCGGCGGGGGCTTCCACTGCGTGACCCTGGACATCCGGCGGGACGGCGGGCTGGAGGACTACCTGTCCTGACCCGCGCCCGCCCGGGGCTCCCACCTCCACCGGTCCGCCCGGCCCTCCCCGTTCCCGCGGTGCGGTCCTCCCCGTCCTCCCGGCCGCCGGGTCCGCCCGGTGCGACCTTCACCTGGCGTGATCGCGGAGGACGGGGGCTGGCATGCTTGACGGGTGACTTCTCCGTTCGACGCCCCCGTCCCTGACCCTGCCCCCGAGGAACGCGACGCCCGGCCGCAGTACGTGCTGCCGCTCGTCGTCCGGCTGGAGCGGGACACCCCGCCCGGGCGGACCGACGCGCTGGAGACCTCGGCCCGGGCCGTGCTCACCCTGCTGGCCGACCCGCGGGTCACCGGGCCGGACGGCGAGTGGGCGCAGCGGGTGGCGGCCTGGGAGGACGCCCGGATCCGCAAGGTGGTCCGGCGGGCCCGGGGCGGCGAGTGGCGCCGGGCCTGCGAGCTGCCGGGGATCACGGTGAGCGGCCGGGAGGCGGAGGTGCGGGTGTTCCCGCCGATCCCGCTGGACGGCTGGCCCAAGGAGCTCGCCAAGCTCCAGGTCTCCGGCACCGATCTGGAGGAG
Source organism: Streptomyces sp. CB01881 (assembly GCF_002953255.1). GTDB lineage: Bacteria > Actinomycetota > Actinomycetes > Streptomycetales > Streptomycetaceae > Kitasatospora. Next base: position 1,955,675 of record NZ_CP026498.1, on the reverse strand, counting down.
ACCGGCCCGGTGGACGCCGCCGAAGCCGGCGTGCCGGTGCTCTGGCTCAACCCCGAGCTGGAGATGAGCGCGGGGAAGACCATGGCCCAGACCGGCCACGCGGCCCAGCTCGCCTGGTGGCGGCTGGACGACGCACAGCGCAAGGAGTGGGCCGAGTCCGGCTTCGCGCTGGCGGTCCGCACGGCGACGCCGGATGCCTGGGCCGAGCTGGTCGGCAGTGGCCTGCCGCTGGTCCAGGACGCGGGCTTCACGGAGATCGCCCCGGGGAGCTGCACGGTGGTGGCGGACCACCCGGCCCTGCGCGGCTGAGCGGGAGGCGCTCGGCGTGGGCCTGCCGGGAGGCGTGCCCACGCCCCGCCGTCGGCTGACGGCCGGCGGGCGGGGGCTGGCCAACGGGGGCCGTCCGGGTTCAGGCCTCGTAGCGGCGGATCGAGCGCAGGCCGCCGTACGCCGCCGCCGCGGCCCAGAGCGCCATGATCAGCAGCCCGGTCCAGTGGCTGTAGTGGACGGCCGGGTCCGGCTGGGTGAGCATCGCGTACAGGCCGGCCCGGTCGGGCAGGAACTGGCCTGCCTCGCGCACCCCGGGTATCGCCGCCAGCGCCGTGGTACCGAGGAAGACCATCGGCGTGAGCAGGCCGAGGGCGGCGGTGAAGTTGCGCATCATGGCCGTCAGGCCGAGGCAGAACACCACCAGCAGCGGGTGGTAGAGCACCCCGGCCAGGAAGCTCCGCCCCATGCCCGGGACGGAGAGGTCCAGACCGACGGTGCCGGCGACCGCGAGGAACGAGCCCGCCGTGGAGACCAGGCCCAGCAGCAGCCCGATCCCGGCGCCGAGGACGAGCTTCGCGCCGTACAGCCGCCCGCGCCGGGGCACGGCGGTGAGCGAGGTGCCGATCATGCGGGTGTTGAACTCCTGCCCGATCAGCAGGATCCCGAGGCAGGCCACGGCGACGTGACCGAACAGCAGGCCGTAGTAGATCCCGCCCGCCGGGTCCTCGCCCGGGGTGTGGTCCACCTCCCCGTACGCGGCGTTGACCGCGAGGGTGATGCCGACCGTGAGCGCGACGGCCACGATCGGGGCGATCCACTGGGAGCGGAGCGTGGTGAACTTGATCCGCTCGGACCGGAGTACGGCGGCGGTGGTGGTCATCGGAAGCTCTCCTTTCCTTGGCGCCGCAGGGCGCGGGAGGTCGTCGTCGGTGAGGGGGTGGTCGGCGGCGGGCCGCCCGGGTTCAAGCCTGGTAGCGGCGGATCGAGCGCAGGCCGCCGTACGCCGCCGCCGCGGCCCAGAGGGCCATGATCAGCAGGCCGGTCCAGTGCCCGTACACGACCTGGGGGTCGTCGGCGTAGCGCAGGGCGTACTGGCCCGCGCGGTCCGGGAGGAACTGGACCACGTGGCGGACGCCCGGCAGGCCGCCGAGCAGCGGGGAGAGCAGAAAGACGGTCGGCACCAGCACGCCCATCGCCGCGCTGAGGTTGCGCATCATGGCGGTCAGGCCGAGGCAGAGCACCACCAGCAGCGCCGGGTAGACCACGGCGGTGGTGGCACTGCGCACGAACGCGGGCCCGTCCCACTCGCCGGGGGTGAAGGCGGCGTACCCGGCGAAGGAGCCGGCCGCCCCGGCCAGGCCGACGCCGAGGGCGACCAGCGCTCCGAGCAGGAGCTTGGCGCCGTAGAGCCGCCCGCGCTGCGGTACCGCGGTGAGCGAGGTGCCGATCATGCGGGTGTTGAACTCCTGCCCGACCAGCAGGATCCCGAAGCAGGCCAGTGCCGCCTGGCCGAAGTTGAGGCCGTAGTGGATGCCGACGCCCGGGTCGTCGGTGAGGTTGTGGTCCTTGCCGCCGAGCGCGGCGGAGACGGCGATGGTGAGGCCGGCGGTGAGCAGGACGGACAGCAGCGGGGTGATCCAGAGCGAGCGGAGGGTGGTGAGCGAGCTTGATCCGCTCGGACCGGAGGACGTTCGCAACAGTGGTGGCCGGCCCGGCCGGGGTGCTCATGCCGCCACCGCCCGGTACTCGACGCTGTCGGCGGTCATCCGCATGAAGGCCTCCTCCAGGGAGTCCTGCTGGACGGCGATCTCGTACAGCACCACGCCGTTGGCGGCGGCCAGTGCGGCGATCTGCTCGGGTTCGGCGCCGGTGACCTCCCAGGCGCCGCCGTCCACCGGCTCGGCGGCCAGGCCGGAGTCGCGGAGCAGGGCGTCGAGCTTGGTCTGGTCCACGGCGCGGACCCTGGTCCGCGTGCGGCCGTGCCGGTCGATGAACTCCGACGTGGCGGCGTCCGCCAGCAGCCGGCCGCGGCCGATCACCACCAGGTGGTCGGCGGTGAGCGCCATCTCCGTCATCAGGTGCGAGGAGACCAGGACCGCGCGGCCCTCGGCGGCCAGGTCGCGGAGCAGGGTACGGATCCAGCGGATCCCCTCCGGGTCGAGGCCGTTGACCGGCTCGTCCAGCATGAGGACCGGCGGGTCGCCCAGCAGTGCGGCGGCCACCCCGAGGCGCTGGCGCATGCCGAGCGAGAAGCCGCGGATCCGGCGGCCGGCCGCGTCGGCCAGGCCGACCTGGGCGAGCACCTCGTCGACCCGGCGCTCGGGCAGGCCGTTGCTGGCGGCGAGCCAGCGCAGCTGGCCGCGGGCGGTGCGGCCGCCGTGCACGGCGTGGGCGTCGAGCAGCGCGCCGACCTGCCGCAGCGGGTCGGCCAGCTCGGCGTACGGGCGGCCGCCGACCAGGGTGCGGCCGGCGGTGGGCCGGTCCAGGCCGAGGACCAGCCGCATGGTGGTGCTCTTGCCCGCGCCGTTCGGCCCGAGGAAGCCCGTGACCACTCCGGGTCGGACCTCGAAGCAGAGGTCGTCGACCACACGCGTCCCGTCGTACTCCTTGGTGAGGCCCTGAACCTGGATCACGGCTGCCCTCCCTGTCCCTGTCGTTCTTGCGGCCCGGTCGCTGCCGGGCCGCTCTCCCTGCCGGGCCGGCCCGTCCGGCCGGTCCCGCTGTCGATGGCCCCATTCGACCGGAACGGACCTCCCCGGCGGATCCCGCCGGGGAGGGGAGTTGACTCCCTCTCGGGAGGGAGGGCGTCGTACTGCGCTGACCTGGCAGGATGGCGGGATGCCCCGCATACTCGCGCCCCTGCTGAGCGCCGCCACCTACGTGAGGTGGCTGCACCTGGCCGTCGGATGGGTCTTCTCCGGTGTCGTGCTGATGGTCTATCCGGGGACGTACGGCTTCAGCCTCGGCGGGATCGTGCTGCGCGCGGTGCCGGCGGACGTGGCGCTGCTGGTGCTGGTGGCGATGCTCCCGGCGATGCGTCGGGCGGAGGGCGTGCAGGCGCGGCTGCTGCTGATGCCGGAGCGTGAGGAGGACATCGCCACCGAACCCGCCCGGACGTGGGCCGACCGGCGGCGGACGGCGGTCTGGCTGGTCGGCCGGACCGCCCTCGGAACGGCCGTCGGGATCCTCTCCGTCCTGGTGCCGGCGGCCGCCTTCGACCTGCTGTTCCGCTCCGAACCGCGGCCGCCGGGCGGCCTCGAACTCCCCGCCGGGGACGGGCTGTCGTGGTACCCGCTGCTGGCGCCGGCGCTGCTGTTCGCCTTCGGCTGGCTGGTCGTCTGGGCCGGCCGTCTCCAACTCGCCATGGCGCGGCGGCTGCTGGGTCCGTCCCCGGCCGAACGGCTGGCCGCCGCCGAACTGCGGGCCGAACGCCTTCTCGAACGCAACCTGTTGGCCCGCGAGCTGCACGACTCCATCGGCCACGCCCTGACGGTGACGGTCATTCAGGCCGGTGCGGCGCGCGAGGTGGGGGACGCGGCGTTCGTCGCCAAGGCGCTCGAAGTCATCGAGGACACCGGGCGGAAGGCGATGGAGGACCTGGAACGCACCCTCGTCCTGCTCCGGGACACCGGCGAACCGGGTGCCGTCCGCGGCCCCGGCGCCACCCCCGGCGCCCCCGGCGCGGGCGACGCCCGGGAACGCCCCGGCATCGAGCAGCTGCCCGGGCTGTTCGACACCGCGCGCTCGGCCGGCAGCCCGGTCGAGGCGTGGATCGACGTGCCGTCCGGGCGACTGCCCGGAGTGCTCTCCCGCGAGGGCTACCGCATCGTCCAGGAGGGCGTCACCAACGCCCTCAAGTACGCGCCCGGTGAGCCGATCAGCGTCCGGGTCACCCTGCGGGACGACCGGTTGGAGCTGCGCTGCGCCAACGCGCTGGGCGGCGCCGTCGCGTCCGCCCGCGGCACACCGCGCCGGGGCGGCAAGGGACTTCGCGGCATCCGGGAGCGCGCCGTGCTGCTCGGCGGTGAGGCCTCCGCCGGGGCGGAGTCCGGCGAGTGGGTGCTGGCGGTGCGGGTGCCCCTACGCTTGGGCGCGTGATGATCGACATTCTGCTGGCCGACGACGAGGAGCTGGTCCGGGCCGGACTGCGGGCCGTACTGGAGGCACAGGGCGACCTGCGGGTGGTCGGTGAGGCCCGCGACGGCGCCGAGGCGGTCGCCCTGGCCCGCGAACTGCGGCCGCACGTGGTGCTGATGGACGTCCGGATGCCCGGGACGGACGGCCTGGCGGCCACCCGCGAACTGGTCCGGGGCGCGGCCGCCCCGGGCGGGTGGGCGCCGAAGATCCTGGTCGTGACCACCTTCGAGATCGACGACTACGTCTACCAGGCGCTGCGCGCGGGCGCCGACGGCTTCCTGCTGAAGCGCTCCCGGCCGGCCGAGATCGCCCATGCCGTCCGGCTGGTCGCGGCGGGCGAGTCGCTGCTCTTCCCCACCGCGATCCGCCGCCTCGCCGCCGGCCAGGGCAACCGGGAGGCGCGTGCCACGATGGCGCGCGCCGCCCTGACCGACCGTGAGGCCGAGGTGCTGCGCCTGGTGGCGCGCGGGCTGACCAACGGCGAGATCGCCGATCGGCTGTTCCTCGGCGTGCAGACGGTGAAGACGCACGTCAGCAGCGTGCTGGGGAAGCTCGGCGCCCGGGACCGCACCCAGGCGGTGATCGCCGCGTACGAGTCCGGCTTCGTGGAGCCGGCGGAGTAGCCCGGCGCCGGCCCCCGCGCCGGCCCCGCGCCGGCCCTGCCCCCGCCTGCCCCCGCCGCGGCCCCCGCGCCGGCCCCGCGCCGGCCCTGCCCCCGCCTGTCCCCGCCGCGGCCCCCGCGCCGGCCCGCACCGGCCCGCCGGTCCCGGCTCAGGCCGGGTACGCGTGCGTCTGGGCCGCCTTGACCGACGCCCAGACGGTGGCGCCGGGGGCGAGGTCGAGTTCGGCCGCTGCGGCGGGCGTCAGGTCGGCGGCCATCGGGAGGGCGCCGGCCAGGTCGGTGCGGACCTGGTCGCCGTGCAGCTCCAGGCCCGCGACCTTCAGCTCCCACACGTTGCGCGCGCTGGACTGCGGCTCCTCCCGGTGCAGCGTCACGGCGGACGGCGGGAACGCCACGAAGGCGGGGCCGGTCAGCTCCTCGGTGGTGGCCAGCACCGTGCCGTCCGCCAACGTGACCAGGTGGCCCTCCGCGCTGCCCTGGTACAGATTGAGGCCGACCAGCCGGGCGATGTAGTCGGTGCGTGGCCGGCGGGCGATCTCGGCCGGGCTGCCGGACTGCACCTCGTGCCCGCCCTCGATCACCACCAGCCGGTCGGCCAGCACCATCGCGTCCAGCGGGTCGTGCGTCACCAGGACCGCCATCGCCTCGAACTCGGCCAGGTGGCGTCGTAGTTGGGAGCGCACGTCGAGCCGGGTGCGGGCGTCCAGGGCGGCCAGCGGCTCGTCGAGCAGCAGCAGCCGGGGCCGGACGGCCAGTGCCCGGGCGAGCGCCACCCGCTGTGCCTGTCCGCCGGAGAGGCGGCCGGGGCGGGCGGCGGCGTGTTCGGCCAGGCCCATCCGTTCCAGCCAGTCGGCCGCCTCGGCGCGGGCCTCGCGCTTGGGGCGGCCCTGGCAGCGCGGGCCGAACGCGACGTTGTCGAGCGCGCTGAGGTGCGGGAAGAGCAGGTAGTCCTGGAACACCACGCCGACCGGGCGTTCCTCGGCGGGCGTGTGCAGGCGTTCGGCCGGGTCCTCCAGGATGCGGCCGTCCAGCCGCAGATGGCCGCCGGTGAGCGGGAGCAGGCCGGCGAGGGCGCGCAGGGCGGTGGACTTGCCGGCGCCGTTCGGACCGAGCAGGGCGACCACCTCACCGGGGGCGGCGGTGAGGGAGAGGTCGAGGCTGAAGGCGGCACGGTCCACTCGGAGCCGGGCGTCGAGGGCGGGGGCGTCGGCAGTCACGGTGTGGGCGTCCAGTGGGGGGCGTGGTCGAGTTGGGCACGGTGCGCGGGGCGGAGCGGGAGGCCGGCCGGTCCGGCCCTGTCCGCCACCACCACCGCCACCGCCGTCGGCGACAGCGGTGCCGACGGCGGTGGCGACGGCGGCAGGGCGCGTACGAAGGCGCTGGCGCAGGTGTACCCGGAGGCGTTCACGGCGTGGGCATCCAGCGCTCGCGCAGGCCGACCAGAACGGCGACCGAGACCACCAGCAGCACGAGCGAGAGCGCGATCGCCGCCTCCGGGTCGGACTCCATGGCCAGGTAGACCGCGAGCGGCATGGTCTGCGTCCGGCCGGGGAAGTTGCCCGCGAAGGTGATCGTCGCGCCGAACTCGCCGAGCGCACGGGCCCAGGCCAGGACGGCGCCGGCGGCGATGCCGGGTGCGATCAGCGGCAGCGTCACCCGCCGGAAGGCGGTCAGCCGGGAGGCGCCCAGGGTGGCGGCCGCCTCCTCGTAGCGCGGGTCGGCGGCCCGCAACGCGCCCTCCACGCTGATCACCAGGAACGGCATCGCCACGAACGTCTCGGCGACGATCACACCGGTGGTGGTGAACGGCAGCGTGATGCCGAAGGCGGAGTCCAGCCAGGAGCCGACGATGCCGCGCCGGCCGAGCACCAGCAGCAGCGCCACACCGCCGACCACCGGCGGCAGCACCAGCGGCAGCGTGACCAGCGCCCGGACGACCCGCCGGCCGGGCAGTTCGGTGCGCGCCAGCAGCCAGGCCAGCGGCACCCCGAGCACCAGCGACACCCCCGTGGCCGCTGTGGCGCAGACCAGCGAGAGGCGCAGCGCGTCCCACACCTCGGTGCTGGTGAGCTGGTCGGAGAGGTCGCTCCAGGGCGCCCGGACCAGCAGCCCGACCAGCGGCAGGATCAGGAACGCCAGCCCGAGCAGCGCCGGGAGCAGCAGCGTGACCGGGACGCGGTTCGCGCGCCGTCGACGGGGCGGCAGGTCGGCCGCCGGGGCTGCCACCCCGGCGGCCGACCGGGTGGTGCGACGGCTCACGGTGCCTGGAACCCCGCCGTGGTCAGCACCTGCTGCGCCTCGGGCGACTGGATGTAGGCGACGAAGGCCGCGGCGCCGTCCTTGTTGGGGGCCTTGGCCAGCGCGGCGATCGGGTAGTCGTTCACGGCCTTGCCGGCCTCGGGGAAGTCCACGCCGTCGATCTTCGCAGCATCGGCCTTCACATCGGTCTTGTAGACCAGCGACGCGTCGACCTCGCCGAGCTCGACCTTGGTCAGCGCGCCCTTGACGTCCTGCTCCAGGGTGACCGGCGTGAGGTCGACGGCGGCCGCCTTGAGCGCCGTCTGGGCGGCGGCGCCGCACGGCACCTCCTTGGCGCACAGCGCGACCTTGACGCCCGGGGCCGCGAGGTCCTTGAGGGCGGCGAGGTGCTTGGGGTTGCCCTTGGGGACGGCGATGGTGAGCGTGTTCCTGACGAAGGTCCTGGGCTCGCCGGTGGCGCCGCCCGCGTCGGTGACCGTCTTCATGGTGGCCGGGCTGGCGGCGGCGAAGACGTCGGCCGGGGCGCCGGAGTTGATGCTGGTGGCGAGGCTGGAGCTGCCGCCGAAGTTGAACTTGACCTTGGCGCCGGGGTTGGTGGCCTCGAACTTCTTGCCGAGGTCGGTGAAGCTCTCCTTGAGGGAGGCCGCGGCGAAGACCGTGATGTCGCCGGTGGCCTTCGGGGTGGCGGCGTCGCCGGTGGCGGCACCCGTCGGCGCGGTGCTCGTGGACGTCCCGGACGCCTTGGTGCCGCCGTCGCTGCCGCAGGCGGTGACCCCGAGGCTGAGGACGAGGGCCGCAGCGGCGGCGACGGCGAGTCTGCGGGGGTGGGTGGTGCGGGTGCTCATCGGTATTCCCCTCCTGGGCGCGCCGGAAGGGGCGCGGGGACGCTGCCGCAGCTGCGGCCGTTACAGCGATCATAGTGCCGCAAATACCAGCGGAAAATCGTCTGTCGCATCGCACAGGCGAGCAGTGCCGGCGGTCGCCGGCGGGCTGTCGGAAGCCTCAACACCGGGCGCGTGCCGCTCCGCTGCGGCCGACCCGGCGCCGCGTCCGCCGCCGGTCCCGCGCGGCGTCCGCCATCGGCTCGGCCGTGGCACTGACCGGCGGAAAACCCTTCGCGCACGGGGGCCCCGAGGCGCCAGAGTGGTCGTCGTCCGTCCGCATTCCGGTCGCGGGAGCGGCCCGTGCGGACGACCTGTACGCATCGCCGGCCGACCGGCCGGGCCGAGGGGGAGGAGCACACCCATGTCCACACTGCGCGTCACCGCCGAGCGGCTGATCATCCTGGCCCATCCGAACGCGGACGCCCTCGAACTCGCCCAGGTCGGCCTCTACCGCGCGGTGGTCGCCAAGGGCGCGTACCGGACCGGGGACCATGCCGTGTACATCCCCGAACAGGCCGTGCTGCCCGCCGAGCTGATCGAGGAGCTGGGCCTGACCGGACGGCTGGCCGGGAGCAAGGCCGACCGGGTCAGGGCGGTCCGGCTGCGCGGCGAGCTGTCGCAGGGCATCGTCTGCCGGCCCGGCGCGCTGGCCGGGACCGACCTGGCGGCCGCCGCCGAGAGCGGTGAGGACTTCGCCGAACTGCTGGGCGTCACCAAGTGGCGGCCGCCGATCCCCACCTCCATGAACGGCGAGGTGGTCCGCGCGCCCGACCTGCTGCCCTGGGTGGACATCGAGAACCTCAAGCGGTTTCCCGGGATCTTCGAGCCCGGCGAGCCGGTCGTGCTGACCGAGAAGCTGCACGGCAGCTGCTGCCTGGTCACCTACCACGCCGCCACCGGCGAGGTGCAGGTCTCGTCCAAGGGCATCGGCGCCCAGGGGCTGGCCCTGGCCGAGGACGAGCACAACCTCTACTGGCGGGCCGTGCGCGCCCACGGCATACCGGAGGTGGCCGCCCGGCTGGCGGAGCGGCTCGGCGCCGAGCGGGTCGGCGTCTTCGGCGAGGTCTTCGGCGCGGGGGTGCAGGACCTCACCTACGGCGAGTCCGGCCGCACCGAGCTGCCCGGCTACGCCGCGTTCGACGTCTCGGCGGTGGTGGAGGGGCGACTGCGCTGGCTGCCGGCCGCCGAACTGCTGGACGGCGAGCTGCCGGTGGTGCCCGAGCTGTGGCGCGGGCCGTTCGATCCGGACACCGCGCTGGCGTTCGCCCAGGGGCGGGAGACCGTCTCCGGGCGCGAACTGCACGTTCGCGAGGGCGTGGTGATCCGCCCGGTCACCGAGCGCTGGAGTCCGGTGGTGGGCGGCCGGGCGATCGCGAAGGTGGTCGGCGACGCCTACCTGACGCGCAAGGGCGGCACCGAGTACGAGTGACCGGGCCGCCTCCGGCGGATCCGGTGGGCCGACGGGGCGGGGGCAGGGCGGGGCGTCGTGCGACGGGGCGGCCGCGGGAGGACCGTGGCCACCCCGGGCGCGCACCCTTCACCGATGGCTACTCGTCAGTTACTTTGATGGGTCGCCACTGGAGGAGGCCCAGATGACCACCGCGAACGCCCGGGTGCCCGGCCCGCCCGGACTCCCGCTGATCGGCTCGATGTTCGACCTGACCCGCCGCCCGCTGCGGACCTACCTGGCGGCCCGGCGCGACTACGGTGACGTGGTCCGGATCACCGCCGGGCCGCCCGGGCTGAGGGCCGAGTTCTTCCTGATCTTCTCGCCGGAGGGCGTCCAGCAGGTGCTCGGCAGCGAGGCCGCCAACTTCCGCAAGGAGCACGCCTTCTACGACGAGCTGCGGACCAGCGTCGGCAACGGCCTGCTGACCAGCCAGGACGGCGACTACCAGCGCCAGCGCCGACTGATCCAGCCGCTCTTCACCCGCCGCCGGGTCGACGGCTACGCGGATGCGATCGCCCTGGAGGCGCAGGCGCTGGCCGAGCGCTGGAGGGCGGTGCCGGGCGGGGTGGTGGACGTGGCGGACGAGATGTCCCGGTTCGCGCTGCGCACGGTCTCCCGCATCCTGTTCGGCGCCGACGTGGAGGAGGCGGTCGACGTCGTGCGCCGCAGCTTCCCGGCGCTGGCGGAGTACATCCTGGGACGCGGCTTCTCGCCCGTCCGCACACCGCGAGGCTGGCCGACCCCCGCCAACCGGCGCGGCGCCGAGGCACAGCGGGACCTCTACGCGATCTGCGACCGGATCATCGCCGAGCGCGCCCTCCGCCCGGACGCCGGGAGCAGGTCGGACGACCTGCTGGCGCTGCTCACCCTCGCGCGCGGGGAGGACGGCGAGCGGCTGGACCCGGCCGAGCTGCGCGACCAGGTGCTGATCTTCCTGCTGGCGGGCCACGAGACCACGGCCACCTCGCTCGCCTTCGCCCTCCACCTGCTGGCGGGGCACCCGCAGGAGCGGCGCCGGGCCCAGGAGGAGGCGGAGTCGGTGCTCGCCGGACGCGAGCCGACCGCCGCCGACCTGGACGCCCTGCCGTACCTCACCCGGGTGGTGAAGGAGGCGATGCGGCTCTACCCGGCGGCCTCGGCGACGGGGCGCCGGGCGGTGGCCGAGACGGTGATCGACGGGCACGTCATCCCGGCCGGTGCACAGGTACTGGTGGCGCCGCTGGTGACCCACCGGCACCCCGACCACTGGGAGGAGCCGGAGCGGTTCGACCCGGACCGGTTCCTGCCCGAGCGGGAGAAGGGGCGCCACCGGTACGCCTGGTACCCGTTCGGCGGCGGCCCGCGGGCCTGCATCGGGCAGCACTTCTCGATGCTGGAGTCGGTGCTCGCCCTGGGAGTGCTGCTGCGCGACTTCGACTTCGAGCTGATCGATCGCCGGGTGGCGCTCAGCCAGGGCATCACGCTGCGGGTGGACAGCCCGATGCGGATTCGGGTCGCGCCACGCTGACGGGGCCGTCGTCGTCCGTTCCCCGCCGTTCCCCGCCGTGCTTCGGCCGCGGCCCGGGGGCGGACCGCGCCGGGTCCGGGGCCGGACCTGGTGCCTGGGCGGGAGCGGTCACGCGGGCGGGAGCCGGCGCGCGGGACCGGGCGCGCGGGACGGAGCGCGCGGGCACAGGACCAACCCATTCGAACACAGCTCCCGCACGGCACGGGCAGCTTTTCACATCTTCGCGTAACCCGTTCGGGGCCCCGATAGCGTCCCACGCACCCCGGACCAGAAGCGCACGTGCGGCTGGCATATGACGGGTGATCGATCCCCCGGACTGGTCCCGACCGGCCCGGAGCGGTCACCGCCCGATGCCCTCCACTCGGAGTCCGCCCGGCCCAGGGAGCCCGGGCCCGGCGTCCACCGCCCCCGGGCCCGACCGGTCGACCGGAGGTCCCATGGGCACGATGAACCACTTCAGTTCCGGCTGGCTGACGCCCGCGCTCTCCTACGTGGTGGCGTGCGCCGGGGCCGCGCTGGGCCTGCGCTGCACCCTGCGCGGCCTCGCCGCCACCGGAGCCTCACGCCGGAACTGGCTGCTCACGGCGGCCGCCGCGATCGGGTCCGGCATCTGGACGATGCACTTCGTCGCCATGTTCGGCTTCGCGGTCGACGGCACGGAGCTGCGCTACAACGTCCCGCTGACCGTGCTCAGCCTGCTGGTCGCGGTCCTGGTCACCGGGCTCGGGACGGTCGCCGTCGGCTACGGGCGGCACCGGGGCCTGGCACTGCTGGCGGGCGGGCTCACCACCGGTCTCGGCGTGGCCGCGATGCACTACCTCGGCATGGCGGCCCTGCGGCTGCACGGCGGCCTGCACTACGACCCGGGCACGGTGGCGCTCTCCGTGCTGATCGCCGTCGGCGCCGCCACCGCCGCCCTCTGGGCCGCCGTGACCATCCGCAACGTGTACGCCGCGGTGGGCGCCTCACTCGTGATGGGCCTCGCGGTGAGCTGTATGCACTACACCGGCATGGCCGCCGTCCACGTCCACCTGGAGCCCGTCCGGAGCGGGCTCGGCGGGGCCGCACCGATGGAGTTCGTCTTCCCGCTCGCGGTCGGCCTCGGCTCCTTCCTCTTCCTCACCTCGGCCTTCGTCGCCCTCTCCCCGACGGCCCAGGAGCGTGCCGCCTACCGGGAGGCGGGTGAGCTGACCATCGAGGAGTTCCCGACGACGGCCGCGAGCCCGGCGCCGGGGGAGCACCACCGCGCGGCCTGAGCAGGCCGGCCGCCCCGGCCGACGCCGTCCGCGGAAGCCGGAAGCCGGAAGCCGGAAGCCGGCCGCCGGCCGCCGGAAGTCCGAAGCCGGAAGCCCGAAGCCGGCCGTCGGCCGTCGCGCGCCTTCGCCGGACCGCTCCGCCGCTCCCTTGCACGGATCCCCCTCACCGCCCCGTCCCGCCTCGCCCGAAAGGCTCCTCACCCATGCGCGAAAGCCGCGGTACCGCGCCCGGTACCCGCCGGGGTTCCCACGCCGGGCCGCCCGTCCGGCCGGCTCGTGAAGCCGACCGCCGCAGCCCCCGTCCCGGGCAGCGCGGGCTGCGCGCCCTGCGACCCCGGACCGTGCGGGCCCGGATCGTGGCGCTGCTGATGGTCCCCGTCGTCTCCGTCCTGGCGCTCTGGGGGTTCGCCAGCGTCACCGCCGCCCAGGACGTCTGGGACCTGATGCGACTGCGCGAGGCCCAGCGCACCGTCCTCACCCCCGTCGGCGCGACCGTGGCCGGACTCCAGGCCGAACGCGCCGCCGCCGGACAGGTGTTGGCCGCCCCCGGGGCCACCCGGGAGAGCGCCCTGCGCGAGGCCGCCGCCGCCACCGACCGTGCCCTCGCCCCGCTCTTCTTCGACACCCGGCCGGGCGGCGGCCGGGCCCCGGGCGGCCAGGGGCCCGGCGGGCAGGGCGACAAGGGGCAGGGCGACAACGGGCAGGGGTACAACCGGGCCGACGCCCTGGGACTGGGTCCGGAGGCCACCGCCCGGCTCGACGCGCTCGGCGCGGCCGTCGGCGCGCTGCCGGAGCTGCGCAGCCGGGTGCCGGCCCGCGGTGTCGGCTGGCCCGAGGCCTACGCCGCGTACGGTGCCGCCGTGGACCGGGCGCTGGCGGTGGCCTGCGCGCTCACACCGATGCAGGACCACCGGGTCGCCTCGGACGCCCGGGTGCTGCTGGAGTTCGCCCGCTCACGTGAACTCCTCAGCCGCGAGGACGCCCTGCTGCGCACCGCCCAGCTCGCCGGCGGCCTCACCGAGGAGCAACTGCGCGAGTTCTCCGGCGCCGCCTTCGCCCGCCGCCAGTTCGAGCAGGGCTCGGCCGCCGATCTGCGCCCCGGGGACCGCGCAGCCCTGCTCGCCGTCACCGGCGGCCAGGATCACCGGGACCTCGTCTCCTACGAGGACAGGGTCCGCGCCGCCGCCGACGGGCGCGCCGCGGTGGCCGCCGTCCCGTCCGACCGGTGGTCGGTGACGGTCGGCAACGTCGCCCGCGACCTGCGCGCCGTCGAGGAGACGGCGGGCCGGGCGGCGTCCGAGCGGGAGGACCCGTATGCGCTGGGCCTGTTCACCCCGGCCGGGCTGGCCGTGCTGCTCGGGCTGGTCGGCGTGGTGGCCTCACTGGTGATCTCGGTGCAGATCGGGCGCGGGCTGGTCACCGAGCTGATCGGCCTGCGGAACTCGGCACTTGAGCTGGCCGGACGCAAACTCCCCGCCACGATCAGGCGGTTGCGCGCGGGGGAGGAGGTGGACATCGACGCGGAGGTGTCCGCCCCGGTGTACGGCGGCGACGAGATCGGCCAGGTGCACGGCGCGCTCGGCACCGTCCAGCGGGCGGCGGTCACCGCGGCGGTCGAACGGGCCGAGGTGCTCTCCGGGGTCTCCGGGGTGTTCGTCAACCTCGCCCGGCGCAGCCAGGTGCTCGTACACCGCCAACTGACCCTGCTGGATGCCATGGAGAGGCGGACCGAGGACCCGGCCGAGCTGGCTGACCTCTTCCGGCTGGACCACCTCACCACCCGGATGCGCCGCCATGCGGAGGGCCTGATCATCCTCTCCGGTGCCGCCCCCGGCCGGGCCTGGCGCAAGCCGGTCCCGCTGCTGGACGTGGTGCGCGCCGCGGTCTCCGAGGTCGAGGAGTACGCCCGCGTCGAGGTGCACCGGCTCTCGCACGTGGCGGTCACCGGCCAGGCCGTCGCCGACCTCACCCACCTCGTCGCCGAACTGGTCGAGAACGCGACCGGCTTCTCGCCGCCGCACACCAGAGTGCGCATCCGGGGTGAACAGGTCGGCAACGGCTACGCGTTGGAGATCGAGGACCGCGGCCTCGGGATGGGGCCGGAGGTGCTCGCCGAGTCCAACCGGCGGATCGCCGCGGCCGAGCAGACCGATCTCTTCGACAGCGACCGGCTCGGCCTGTTCGTGGTCAGCCGGCTGGCCCGACGGCACGGCGTCCGGGTGTCGTTGCAGACCTCCGCCTACGGCGGGACCACCGCCGTGGTGCTGCTGCCCACCGCCCTGCTGGCCGGTGACGGCCCGCGGAGGCGCAGGGAACGCCCAGCGGCGGTACCGGAGTTGGACGTCGAACCGGCGGTGGGTGGGCCCACCGGCCGGCCGGCCGGTGGGCCCCGGCACACCGGACACGCCTTCCCCGCGGGTGAGGCCGACGGGCCCGAGGCCGTGCAACCCCACGCGTTCGCCAAGCACGAGGGCAGACCCGAGCCCGCGTCGGCCGGGCCCGGACCCGCGTCGGCCGGGCCCGGACCCGGGCCCGTCTTCGTGAGGCCCGGGTCCACCCCGGTGGACGGCCTGCCGGGCACCGGGCCGTCGTCGGAAGGCGGGGCGCTGCTGCCGTTCGGAGCCCGGGGCGCCGACCCCGGGGTCCTGCGCCCGGTCCCGTTCCGGGCCTCCGGCGCCCGGGCGGACGGCCCGCCGGCAGCCCCCGCCGCCCGGCCGGGCGCCGGAACCGCGGGGCCTGCCGGGCTCACCGGGCCGGCCGGGCCCGCGGAACCGGACGAACTGCCCCGGCGGGTCCGCCAGACCAGCCTGGTCCCGCAGTTGCGCGAGGCCCCGCCGCAGCCGCGGCCCGGCCGCCGTCGCCCGGCCGGCGCGTGCGCGGCAGGCCGGGACCCGGAGGCGGCCCGCGCCGCGATGGCCGCCTTCCAGGCCGGCTGGGCCCGCGGCAAGGGCCCGGACGACCGAGGGGGCGAGCTCCCCGAGCGGCGGTGGCCGGACGGCCGTCCGGGCCGACGCCCGGACGGGACACCGCCACCCCCGCACCATCCACTCCCACCGCACCACCCCGAAGGAGAGCGCCCATGATCGGCACCACCCACCGCGCGGGAGAGCTCAACTGGCTTCTCGACGAGCTGGTTTCGCGCGTCGCCGAGATCCGGTTCGCCGTGATGCTCTCCGCCGACGGCCTCGCCATGGGCACCTCGGCCGGCCTCGGCCGTGAGGACGGCGAGCACCTGGCCGCGGTCGCCTCCGGCTTCCACAGCCTGGCCAAGGGGGCCGGGCGGCACTTCGGGGCCGGCGAGGTCCGCCAGACCATGGTGGAGCTGGAGCACGGCTTCCTGTTCGTGGCCGCCGCGGGCGAGGGCACCTGCCTGGCGGTGTTCTCCACCGCCGAAGCCGACCTCGGCCTGATCGCCTACGAGATGGCCAGACTGGTCCGCCGGGTCGGCGAGCACCTGTTCACACCACCGCGCAGCGCGGACGGCCGGTGAACCCGGTGCCGCGTCCGCACCAGCAGCGCAACCCGCTCGCCGCCGCCCACCACTCGCGCTGGTACGACGACGAGGCCGGGCCACTGGTCCGCCCGTACGCGATGACACGGGGACGGACGAGGCCCAGCGGGCAGGAGTTCGACCTGATCGCGCTGGTGGTCAGCGAGGTCCCGGACCCCGCCGGGTTCCCCGACGCGCCGGACCTGCCGGTCGGGCCCGAGCAGGCCCGGATCCTCGGCCTCTGCCGGGGCGGCGGCCTCCCGGTGGCCGAGATCGCCGCCGGCCTCGACCTGCCGCTCGGCGTGGTGCGGGTGCTGCTCGGCGACCTGCTGGCGGCCGGGTACATCCGGGTCGGCCGCCCCGTCCCGCCCGCACTGCTCCCTGACGAGCGCATCCTCCAGGAGGTCGTCCATGGACTCCGCGCACTCTGACCACCCGCGCCACGGCCACCCGCATGCCGACGAGTTCTGCACCGACGGGTCCTGCACCGAGGGGTGTTGTACCGACCAGCCGCACCGCGAGCGCTCCTCCGCGGACCGCCTGTACGGGGACGGCCCACCCGGACCCGGACCCGGACCGGGACCCCGACCCGGACCCGAGGACGAGGAGGAGGAGACCCCGGCGGACTCCCCGGTGCTCGCCCTGAAGATCCTGGTGGCGGGCGGGTTCGGGGTCGGCAAGACCACGTTGGTCGGCTCGGTCAGCGAGATCCGCCCACTGCGCACCGAGGAGCTGCTCACCGAGGCCGGCCGGGGAGTGGACGACACCGGCGGGGTCGAGCAGAAGACCACCACCACGGTGGCCATGGACTTCGGCCGGATCACCATCCGCGAGGGGTTGTCCGTCTACCTCTTCGGCACCCCGGGCCAGGACCGGTTCTGGTTCCTCTGGGACGAGCTGGCGCAGGGCGCGCTCGGCGCGGTGGTGCTGGCCGACACCCGCCGGCTGACGGACTGCTTTCCCGCCGTGGACTTCTTCGAGCACCGGGGCATCCCGTTCGTGGTGGCGGTCAACCGCTTCGCCGGCACCCGGGACTTCGGGGCCGACGAGGTCGCCCGGGCGTTGGACCTGGAGTCCGGCACCCCGGTGGTGCTCTGCGATGCGCGCCGCCGCGCCTCGGGCAAGGAGGTGCTGATCAACCTGGTCGAGCACGCCGGCCGGGTGCACGCCGCCCGCCTGCTGGCCGACGCGGGGGCGCCCCTCGGCTGAGGCGGAGTCGGACACGCCTCGGGGCGTGTCCGACGGCCCTGCGCGGCAGGGGCGTGAGGGGTGCCACCCGTGCGGGTGGCACCCCTCACGCCGTCGGTGCCCGTCGGCCGGGCGTGCTGCCGCGGGCGGGTCGGGGAGCGGGTCGGTCGGCCCGGCCGGTCGTGGCCCGGCCGGTCGTGAGTCGGGTCAGCCGCGGCTCTGGAAGACGATCCTGGTCCAGCTGGAGCCCGGGCAGTTGCCCCAGACCGCCCACGGCTCGGGCCGGGCGCCGATCCAGAGGCCGGTGGTGGAGGTGCCGTTGGCGCAGTAGGTGATGGTGCGCAGCTGGCCGGAGTAGATCCGGCAGTTGCCCTCCCAGCGCCAGC
Source organism: Streptomyces sp. CB01881 (assembly GCF_002953255.1). Taxonomy (GTDB): domain Bacteria; phylum Actinomycetota; class Actinomycetes; order Streptomycetales; family Streptomycetaceae; genus Kitasatospora. Next base: position 1,938,226 of record NZ_CP026498.1, on the reverse strand, counting down.
CGTAGTCGGCGGTGATGGTGCAGTGGTAGGAGGCGGTGACGGCCGCGGGCGCCGCGGCGGCCGAGCCGGCGGAGATGCTCTGGTCGGCGGCCGGTGCGGCGGCCCCGGCCGGCAGGGTCGTGGTGCCGAGCACGCCGAGGGCGGCCGCGGCCACCATCCCGAGCCTTGCGGTGTTCCGGGCGATGCAACCTGACATGGTGATCTCTCCTCGCTCGTGGTGCCTGCCCCGGCCGGGCGGCAGCAGGGCTTCGGCAATTCCCCTGCCCCGCCCGGGGGATGACGCATTGCACACGAATAACTGCGCACGGTGAGATGACGAACTATGATGTGATGTGCGTCACAGGGCAGTCGGCGATCGGATCGTCAACTGTGCCTTCGGGGTGCCGATTTCCGAGGGGAGCGGCATGGAATTCACCGGCCGGTGCCGGAGTGGGCGGGATTCGGGCGTCGCTGCTGCTCCCGGAGCGGCGGCGCCCCTGGCGGCCGATCCGGAATCGGCGGAATTCAACCGGGTGTTCACGGAAATGCTGCCGAGGCTCCACCGGGCGGCCGTCTCCCTCGTCGGGAGTCCCTGTGCGGCCGGGGACGTCGTGCACGAGGCCTATCTGCGCATCGCCCGCAGGCCCGAGCGGTTCCTCGGGCACCCGCAGCCCTATGCCTATGCGGTCACCACGATGGCGAACCTCGTGCGCGACCAGTGGCGCCGGGACCGCCGGCGGCTGGTCGTGCCGGATCCCGTCGAGGGGGAGCGTGCTCGGACGGATCCGCTCGGCGGCGGGCTGGGGGAGTTGCAGGCGCGTTGGGAGGTGGTCCGGCTGCTGCGCTGCCTCACGGTCAAGCAGGCCCGCGCGGTGGCGCTGGTCGACCTCGACGGGTACTCGGTCGACGAGGCGGCCGCCCTGCTGGGTGTGCACCGGTCCACGCTGGCGGTCACCCGCCGTCGCGCGCTGGGCCGGCTCCGGGCTGTGCTCGAACGCGAGCGCGAACACGGCCGGAGTGAACCCGGGCCCGCGTGCGGGCGGGTCGACGGGGAGGCCGACGGGTCGGCCGATGGGGGGGCCGACGGGTCGGCCGATGGGGGGGCCGACGGGTCGGCCGATGGGGAGGCCGACGGAGAGACCGAAGGGGAGGCCGGCGAAGGGGGTGGCGAGCCCGGTGGTGGCGGCCACGGCGGCAGCGACGTGACACGGCCGGCACCCCGGCCCGACGCACCGGGCTGACGGCATGTCAGCTGATGTGCCACCCGGGCCCGTACGCTGCGAATCGTGATCACGTACGAGGAGCACCGGCTCCGCACCCTGGTCGAGGACGGCCGCTGGCCCGAACTGCTGGGTTCCTACCGGCAGGCCCGCGCCGTCGCCGTCGCGCGCGCGGGCGAGGAGCGGGCGGCGGCCGTCACCGCGCCGCTCGGCCATCTGATCGCGTACGCCGCGCCGCCTGAGGTGGCCGTCCGCTTGTTCGACCCGGACGGCGGCCCCGGAACCGCCGCCGGGGTGGCCGACCACGACTCCGGGCCGCTGTGGGAGGTGCTGGCCACCCGGCACTCGTGGCTGCGGCTGGCCCCGTTGCTCGGCCCGGCGCGGGTGCGGCGGCTGGTCGCGCACACCCGGGTGCTGCTCGGCGAGGACCTCTCCTACGGCGCCGAACCGGATCCGGAGGGCGTTCCGCTGGTGCTGGAGCCCTGGGAGACCGCGGGCTGGGGCGAGGGCACCCGGGTCCGCGACTACCTGCCGCGTGGCGGTTCGCGCAGCGCACTGCTCACGCTCCCCGCCACCCGGGAGGGCCTGGGCCCGGTGCTGCTGCCCGAGCCGGGCGGACGGTTGCGCGGACAACGGGCGACGCGGGCGCTGGCCGCGCTGGCGGAGTGGGCGGAGGTGGCCTGCGTCCGGGGTCCGGCGCCGCAGGCGGCGGGGCAGCTGGCTCCGGGGCGACGGGTCACCGGCGGGTACCTCCCGTTCGCGATCGCCTATCCGGTGCTGGTCCAGGCGGGCGCCGCGGAGCGCTCGCAGGGCTCGGCGGACGGCCGGCTGGCGCTCTGGCGGGCGCTCGGCGCGATGGCCGGCGGGGAGGGGCCGAACCGTGTGGAGGTGAACGCCCTGGTGGCCCGGATGCGGTGCTTCACCTGGTGCGACCCGGCGGACGACCTGCGACACGTACACGTCGCGATGGAGGATCCGGCGACCGGCCTGAGCTGGGCGGTCAGCGGCTCGGACGAGCCCTGACGGGCACGACCCGGGGCCGGCGCGGGAGGGATCCCGGTCCCGGCGCGAACGCGGAGGCAGACGCCGGCCAGGTGCGACGCGGACGTCGGCCACGTGCGACGCGGACCCCGGCCCGGCCGGAACGGACCCCGGCCCGGCGCCGCCCGGGGGGTTGGGCTTGCGGCGCCGGGCCGGGGAGAGTGGTGGCCGGGGGAGCGGCGGTCAGGCGGCCGTCGTGCTCGGTGCCCCGCCCTGCGGCGGGACGGCGCCCGGCAGCGCGGGGGCGGCGTCCGGGGCACCGGCGGTGCCCGGGGCGGCCGGGTCGGCGGGCGAGGCCGGAGCGCCGTGCGCGTCGACCAGCGTCCGCTCGTCGAACGGCACCTCGCCCGCCAGGACCTGCCGGGCCCGCTCGCGGTCGAACTCGCCGGTCCAGTGGCCGATCAGCACGGTGGCGACGGCGTTGCCCGCGAAGTTGGTGAGCGCCCGGGCCTCAGACATGAAGCGGTCGATGCCGACGATCAGGCCGACCCCGTCCACCAGCGCCGGCTTGTGCGACTGGAGCCCGCCGGCCAGGGTGGCCAGCCCGGCGCCGGTGACGCCGGCCGCGCCCTTGCTGGCGATCACCATGAAGACCAGCAGCGAGGCCTGCTCGCCCAGCGACATCGGCTTGTCCATCGCCTCCGAGATGAAGATCGAGGCCATGGTCAGGTAGATCGCCGTGCCGTCGAGGTTGAAGCTGTAGCCGGTCGGAACGGTGATGCCGACGACCGGGCGGCTGACGCCCAGGTGCTCCATCTTGGCGATCAGCCGGGGCAGCGCGCTCTCCGAGGAGGAGGTGGAGAGGATCAGCAGGAACTCGCGGCCCAGGTAGCGCAGCAGCGTGAACACGTTGACGCCCGCGACCAGCCGGAGCAGCGTGCCGAGCACCACGACCACGAAGAGCGCGCAGGTGATGTAGAAGCCGATCATGATGACGGCGAGGCTCTTCAGCGCGGCCGTGCCGGTCGCTCCGACCACCGCCGCCATGGCCCCGAAGGCGCCGATCGGGGCCACCCACATGATCATCGACATGACCCGGAAGACCAGCCGCTGGACGTGCTCGATCCCGCGCAGGACGGGCGTGCCGGCCGGTCCCATCGCCTGGAGGGCGAAGCCCGCCAGCAGGGCGACCAGCAGGGTCTGCAGCACCTTGCCCTCGGTGAGGGCCGACAGCATGGTGGTCGGGATCATCCCGAGCAGGAAGTCGGTGGTGGACTGGGCGGCTCCGGCGGCGGCCTGGGCGTGCCCGGACTTGGCCAGCGCGGCGGTCAGGTGCAGTCCGCCGCCGGGCTCCAGCAGGTTGCCGACCAGCAGGCCGATGGCCAGCGCCACCGTCGACATGGTGAGGAAGTAGCCGAGGGCCAGGCCGCCGACCTTGCCGACCTTGGCGGCCTTGGTCACCGAGCCGATGCCGAGCACGATGGTGCAGAAGATGACCGGGCTGATCATCATCTTGATCAGGTTGACGAATCCCGTCCCGACCGGCTTCAGCTCCACGGCGAACCCCGGCGCGGCCAGGCCGACCACCACGCCCGCGACCACGGCCGCGATCACCGCGAGATAGAGGTAGTGGGTGCGGTCCTTCCGTCTGACCCCCGCCTGCGGTCCTGCTCCGGTGATCGACATCTGCGGCTCCTTCGCCATGCAGTCCTGGCGGCCCCGGGTGGTGGGCCGCTCCGAACTATGGGGCCGCGGGGTGACGGGGGTCACGTTTGCGTTCATAGAGTTCACGTGCGCCCGCGGCGGGTTCGCCTGTGCCCGCCGTCCGCAGGCCGCCCGGACCGGGCCCGGCCGTGGTGCACACTGGCAGGCATGTCCCCGCGCACGCTCCCCACGCCGCGCCGTCGGCCGGTGCCCGGTGCGCCGCGCCGACTGGTGCGCAGCCTGGCCGGACAGCTCTTCGTCGTCCAGGTGGTCATCGTCGCCGCCGTGGTGGCGGGCGGCGCCGTGCTGGCCTACCTGTTCACCGCCGACCGGACCGAGGCCGCGGCGCGCAGCCAGGTCACCGCCGTCGCCGAGGCGGTCGCCGACTCGCCGTCCGTCCGGGCCGCCGTCGCCGGGCCCGATCCGACCGCCGTCCTCCAGCCGTACGCCGAACAGGTCCGGGCCGACACCGGGGTCTCGTTCATCACGGTGATGGACACCGCCGGGGTGCGCTGGACCCACCCGCTGCCCGAGCAGATCGGCAGGACCTTCCTCGGCCACATCGACTGGGCGCTCGCCGGGGAGACCCGCAGCGAGACGTACACCGGGACGCTCGGCCCGTCCGTCCGGGTGGTGACCCCGGTGTTCGACGAGCGGCACCGGGTGGTGGCGCTGGTCAGTGCGGGGATCACGGTGAAGTCCATCTCCGCGCAGCTGAGCGGGCCGCTGCTCGCCCTGGCCGGTGTGGCGGTGGCCGCGCTGGCGCTCGGCGGGCTCGGCACCTACCTCGCCAACTCCAGGCTGCGCCGGCACACCCACGGCATGGGGCCGGCCGAGCTCAGCCACCTGTACGAGTACCACCAGGCCACCCTGCACTCGGTGCGCGAGGGCCTGGTGCTGCTCGACCGCCGCCACCGGGTGGTGCTCTGCAACGACGCGGCCCGTGAACTCCTCGGACTGGCCGGGGACTTGGAGGGGCGCCCGGTCGACGGGCTGGGGCTGCCGGAGGCGCTCGTGGCGGCCGTGCTCGGGGCGGAGCCGGTCCGGGACGAGGTCCATCTCACCGCCGAGCGCGTCGTGGTGCTCAATACCTCCACCATCGGCACCGGCCTCGGCCGCGTCCTCACCCTCCGCGACCACACCGAACTCCAGTCGCTGAGCGGGGAGCTGGACTCCGTGCGCGGCTTCACCGAGGCGCTCGGCGCGCAGGCGCACGAGGCCGCCAACCGGCTGCACGCCGTCGTCTCGCTGATCGAACTCGGGCGTCACCAGGAGGCGGTGGAGTTCGCCACCGCCGAACTCGCCCTCGCCCAGCAGCTCACCGACCGCGTGGTCGCCGCCGTCGGCGAGCCGGTGCTGGCCGCGCTGCTGCTCGGCAAGGCCGCCCAGGCCGCCGAGCGCGGGGTGGAGCTGACACTCACCGAGGACAGCCGGATCGACGACGGCGTGCTGCCGCCCGGACTCTCCGCCCGCGACCTGATCACCGTCCTCGGGAACCTGGTCGACAACGCGGTGGACGCGGCGATCGCCGGCGCCGCCGAGAGCCCCGACCCGCCCGAAGTCACCGTCACCGCCCGGATCGACGCCACGCCCCGCGACGGCGGGCACCTGCTGCTGCGGGTCGCCGACACCGGCGCCGGCATCGACCCGGCCGCCGTGGACGACGTGTTCCGGCGCGGCTGGAGCACCAAGCAGGACGGCCGCGGGCACGGGCTGGGGCTCGCCCTCGTCGCCCAGGCCGCCCGGCGCAACGGCGGCACCGTCGAGGTCGGCCGGGACCGCGGCGCGGTGCTCACCGTGCGGCTGCCGCTGGTCCGGGTGCCTGGGCGGTTCGAGGCGGTGGCGTCGTGACCCGCCCCCCGGCCCGGCCCGAGATCTCCGTCCTGGTGGTCGAGGACGACCCGGTGGCCGCCGCCGCCCACACGCTCTACGTCCAGCGCGAGCCGGGCTTCCGGGCCGCCGGGACGGTGCACAGCTGCGCGGACGCGCTGCGCTTCCTCGACCGCGCCCGCGCCGCGGGCACCCCCGTCGGCCTCACCCTGCTCGACCTCTACCTCCCGGACGGGCACGGCCTCCAGCTCTGCGGCACGCTGCGCGCGGCCGGCCACACCACGGACGTCATCGCTGTCACCTCCGCCCGCGACCTCGCGATGGTCCGCCAGGCCGTCTCGGCGGGTGTCGTCCAGTACCTGCTGAAGCCGTTCAGCGCCGCCGCCCTGCACGACCGCCTGGAGCGGTACGCCCGCTACCGCGACACCCTCGCCCGCACCGGCGAGGCCACCGGCCAGGACGAGGTGGACCAGGCCCTCTCCCTCCTGCGCACCCCCGAACGCACCGCCCTCCCCAAGGGATTGAGCGCGCCGACCCTGGACACCGTCGCCACCGTCCTGCGCGACGCGCGCACCGGGCTCTCCGCGGCCGCCGCCGGTGCCGCCGCCGGCGTCTCCCGCATCACCGCCCGCCGGTACCTCGAACACCTCGTCGACAGCGGCCTCGCCGCCCGCGAACCCCAGTACGGCAACGTGGGCCGCCCGGAGCTCTGTTACCGCTGGACGGGCGGCGGGGGCGGGTGAGGGTCAGACGGGGATCAGCATGATCCGCTTGTCGCAGAGCTTCGCCATGTCGTCGACGTCGCTGGTGAGGAGCCGAACGGGCCCCGGCTGCGCCATCGCGGTGGCTGCGACGACGGCGTCGATCGCGTACTTGTGCCCGTGCAGCCCGGCTGCCCTGAGGAGCGCCATGGCCCGGTGGGTCAACTGCCGGGTCACCTCCTCGACGTTGAGCCGGGAGACGACGAAGTCCCAACGGGGCTGCGGCTGCTGCGGATTCATTGCCTCGATCAGCGTGAGCGTGCTGATGACGACCCTGGCGCCGTGAGTCTTGGCGTGGTCGATCCGGGCCATCACGAGGGGATCTTCGGCGACCGCGCGGGAGAGGCCCTCGCTGTCGAGCACCAGCGCTCCCGGCGTCAGCTTGCCAGGGACTCGTTGGTCTCCTGTTCGGCGAGCCACTGAGCGTACCTCCGCTCTGCTTCCTCGGCCTCGCGGGCAGCCTGGGCTCGGGCGGTTTCAGGGATCTCACCGTTGCGGCGGACGTAGTCGTCGACCAGTTCGGCAAGGCGCTCGCGCTCTATCGCCTGTCTGACCGCAGCGGTGACGTAAGCGCTGAAGGACCCCTTTCCGACCCGGGTGCGGACCTCCTCGGCCACGTCCTCGGGCATCGAGACGCTGTACTTCTTCACCGGGCGCGACGCCGGCGCTGCATCCATCGGTTCGGACATGCGGCCAGGTTACCACCGGCGGTGTCAACTAGGGATTGACCCGGGTCGCCCGTGCGAGGTATTCGTCGTTCGTGTCCGTATAGCTGTCCAGGCGCCAGCCGGTGGAGGTCAGGAGGGGGCGGAGGTTGGGCTCGGCGCGGAGGTCCCCGGGGGTGAGTTCGCGGCCGTGGCGGGCGGCGAGGGCGGCGCGGCCGACGGGGTGGAAGAGGGCGAGCGCGGCGCCGGGGCGGCAGACGCGGGCGAGTTCGCGCAGGGCGCGGGCCGGATCGGGGAGGTGGGAGATCAGGCCGGCCGCGAAGACGGCGTCGAGGGTGGCGTCGGGGAGCGGGAGGCGGGCGCAGTCGGCGAGCAGCAGGGGCGCGGCGCCGGGGTGGCGGGCGGCCGCCTCGTGCAGCATCTCGGGGGTGACGTCGGCGCCGAGGACCCGGCCGGAGGGGCCGGTCGCCGCACGCAGCAGGGGGAGTGCGCGGCCGGTGCCGCAGCCGGCGTCGAGGACGGAGTCGCCCGCCCGCAGGCCGAGCCGGGCGATCGCGGCGGCGTAGCGCGGGCCGTCGTCGGGGAAGCGGGCGTCCCAGCCGGCGGCGCGGGCGGCGAAGAACTCGCGGGTGCGGGCCAGTTCGGCCTCGTACGGGGAGGCGGGGGTGGAGGGCGACATGGGGGCGAGGGTAGCGCGAGGGCCGTAACCTCCGGCCCGGCCGCTCGTTGGGCTGGCGGGATCCGCGTCACCCGCGCGGGTGGTTCTCGCCCCCCGGGGCACATCCGGCCGGGCCGGGGAAGTAAAGTTAGGCTTACCTAACTTCTCGGGAGTCCGTCTTGACGCTCGCCGCCGTCCCCGCCACCGGGCCCGCCGCCGTCCCCGCCCAGGCCCAGGGCGGCGACGCCATCCTGCGCCGCCAGCGCGTCCGCGAGTCCGCCGCCCGCACCTACGCCCGCTCCTTCCCGATTGTCCCGGTGCGCGCCAACGGCATGACCGTCGAGGGCGCCGACGGCCGCCGCTACCTCGACTGCCTCTCCGGCGCGGGCACCCTGGCGCTCGGCCACAACCACCCGGTCGTCCTGGAGGCGATCCGCCGCACCCTCGACAGCGGCGCACCGCTGCACCTGCTGGACCTCGCCACCGCCGAGAAGGACGACTTCACCACCGCCCTGTTCGAGAGCCTGCCCCGGGAGTTCGCCGAGCAGGCCCGGGTGCACTTCTGCGGGCCCGCCGGGACGGACGCCGTCGAGGCCGCGCTCAAGCTGATGCAGACCGCCACCGGCCGCTCCGGCGCCCTCGCCTTCACCGGCGCCTACCACGGCATGACCGCCGGAGCCCTCGCGCTGACCGGGAACGTCGCCGTCAAGGAGCCGCTGCCGGGCGGTGGCGAGGTCGCCCGGCTGCCCTACCCCTACGGCTACCGCTGCCCGTTCGGGGTCGGCGGCGAGGCGGGCGCCGGGCTCGCCGCGACCTACGCCGAGCGGCTGCTGGACGACCCCTCGGGCGGCGTCGTACGGCCCGCGGCGATGGTCCTGGAGGCCGTGCAGGGCGAGGGGGGCGTGGTCCCCGCCCCCGACGACTGGCTGCGCGCGATGCGCCGGATCACCGCCGAGCGCGGCATCCCGCTGATCGTGGACGAGGTGCAGACCGGTGTCGGCCGCACCGGCGCGATGTGGGCGGTCGAGCACAGCGGGATCGTCCCGGACGCCATGGTGCTCTCCAAGGCGATCGGCGGCAGTCTGCCGCTCGCCGTCGTCGTCTACCGCGCGGAGTACGACGGCTGGCGCCCGGGCGCGCACACCGGCACGTTCCGCGGCAACACCCTCGCCATGGCGGCCGGCGCGGCCACCCTCCGGTACGTCGCCGCGCACGGGCTGGCCGAGCGGGCCGCGCTGGTCGGCGCCCGGATGACCGGGCGGCTGCGCGCGCTGGCCGGAGAGCTCCCGGTGATCGGCGACGTCCGCGGACGCGGGCTGATGATCGGCGTCGAACTGGTCGACCCGACGGCCGAACCGGACACCTGCGGGGCCCGCCCGGCCGCGCCCGCCCTCGCCGTCCGGGTCCGCGAGGCCTGCCTCGCACGCGGGCTGATCGTCGAACTCGGCGGCCGGCACGACGCGGTGCTGCGCCTGCTGCCGCCGCTCACCATCACCGACGAGCAGGCCGACGCCGTCCTCGACCGGCTCGCCGACGCCATCGCGGCCGCCTCCCGGGCCGACGTCCCGGTCGTGCCGGGCACCACGTCAGGCACGGCGCAGGGCACGGCCCCGGGCGTGGCGGGGGCCCGGTGAGCGGGCCCGAGGGCGGGCCGGGCCCCGCCGGGGAGCCGGAGGAGTCCGGCCTCCCCGACGACCCGGTCGCGCCGCTCGACGCGCTGGCCGGCGGCACGGCGGGCCCGGCCGCGCTCGGCCCCCTGCTGGCCACCGTGCTGGACGCGCTGGACGTCGGGGCCGCCCGGCGCGGCGGCCCCCTGCCCGCCGGCCACCCGGCCGGGATCGCCGCCCGGGTCGCGGAGGAGCTGGCCGGCGCGCACGGCCCGCAGGCGCTCGCCACCCTCACCGAACTGCTCACCCTCGGCGCCGCCGACCCCGCCGACCCGGCCTGCGCCGCCCACCTGCACTGCCCGCCGCTGGCCGTCGCGGCCGCCGCGGACCTCGCCGTCAGCGCGCTCAACCCCTCCCAGGACTCCTGGGACCAGGCCCCCGCCGCCACCGCGCTGGAGACCGCGCTGCTCGCCGAACTCGCCGCCCTGGTCGGCTACGACCCGGCCCGCGCGGCCGGCGTGCTGACCTCCGGCGGCACCGAGTCCAACCTGATGGGCCTGATGCTGGCCCGCGACCAGAAGCTCGACGGCATCGTGGAGCTGGACGGCCTCCCGGCCGGTGCCACGCCCAGGATCATCGCCTCGCAGGCGGCGCACTTCTCCGTCCAGCGCGCCGCCGCCCTGCTCGGCCTCGGCGAACGCGCCGTCGTCCCCGTCCCGGTCGACCGCGAGCTGCGCATGGACCCGGACGCCCTGGCCCGCGCCCTGGCCGAGACCAGCTGGGCCGGACAGACCCCGATCGCCGTCGTCGCCACCGCGGGCACCACCGACACCGGCGCGATCGACCCGCTGCACACCGCCGCCGACCTCGCCGCCCGCTACGGCGCCTGGTTGCACGTCGACGCCGCCTACGGTGGCGGCGCACTGCTCTCCGACCGCCTCGCCCCGCTGCTCGACGGCATCGCCCGCGCCGACTCCGTCTCCCTCGACTGGCACAAGCTCGGCTGGCAGCCGGCCGCCGCCGGGGTCTTCCTGGTCCGCCGCGCCGAGACCTACGTGTCGCTCGCCCGCCGCGCCGAGTACCTAAACCCGGCCGACGACGAGCAGGCCGGCTACCCCAGCCTCCTGGGCCGGTCGCTGCGCACCACCCGGCGGGCCGACGCCTTCAAGATCGCCGTCACCCTGCGCACGCTCGGTCGTGCCGGACTCGGCCGGCTGGTCGACGCCTGCCACCAACTGGCCCTGGACGCCGCCGGAGCCGTCCGTGCCGAGCCCGAACTGGAACTGCACGCCGAACCCGTCCTCACCACCGTGGTGTTCCGCTACCGCCCGCCCGGCGATCAGGACCAGGCCGTGCTCGACGAGGTCAACGCCGAGGTGCGCCGGACGCTGCTCCGCACCGGTCGCGCGGTGGTCGGCCGGACCGAACTTCCCGGCGAGGGCCCGGGCCGGGTCCGCCTGAAGCTGACCCTGCTCAACCCGCACACCACCGCCGCCGAGGTGGGTGAGCTGCTGCACGCGGTCGTCCGTACCGGGCGGGAGGTCCGGCCGGACTAGCGGCGGCCGGAGGATGGCGGCCGGCCCTCCGGGGGCCGGCCTGACGGCGCGCGCCGACGGGCCGGAGCCCTCGGCCGCCGCGTGCCGCATTCAGAACCAACGCCTTTTTCGCGGGAGGATGTTGGAGGAATCCACACTGGCGTGACATGCTGTCCGGGGGATATCCGGCCGCCCCGGGAAAGCCTCCGTGGACATACGTTTCCGTGGGAGTACAGGCCGATTCCGGCCGCCCGGGGATCAGATTTCGCCAACCCCCCGGCAGGGCTTGCGGAGATCCCGAAGAGCGGCGGTAACTTCATGTGGTCGCCGCCCCACCAAGAGCACACGGCTCTCCGGTGCAGGCCGTCTGACCAGGCGCGCGCCATCCGCACGCGGTGAGACCACCCTTACGGCCGGGTGAACTCCGCCTATCCGCCGTGCACTTTGGTGAACCCCGGTAAAAACCGCGTGAACCACGTGAGACCGAATCCTTTGAACAATCCTGCGAAGCGGAGGCAAGGCATGCGCGAAACCCTCCCGGGCGAAAGCACTTTCACCATTGATACGAACACGTACGAGGCACTGCCGTTCTCCGACCGCTGCCGGGACATCTGGCGGCGTGGCGACCACCTGCTGATCGGTGTCAGTCCGGGAAACAGCTACTTCAGCCACCGCCGAATAGCCGAACTCATCGGATGGGGGCGGGAGTTCTTCGAGCGGATCGACATCGTCCACGCCGACCTGCACGTCGGGGCGCAGTACGAGGCCTTCGGCTACGACGCCGAACGGGCCGAACGCCGGGCCGTCAAGGAGGTCAAGGCCACCGCCCGGCGGATCGCCCGCGGCGCCGAGGACGCCGGTTCGCCCGACGGCGTCCGGATGCACGCGCTCTCCGAGTTCGCCGGCCACCCCGTGTACCGGCGGCTGCACCGGCAGGCCGTCGACGCGCTCGGCACCGACCGGGAGTTCCGCGAGGCGGCGGAGGGGATGGCGCGGGGCTTCCTGGCCGCCCGGATGGACGAGGGGCTGGCCCCGAACGAGCCGCAACTCGCCGCCGGGCTCCGGTACATCACCGCCGAGCTGCCGTTCTTCCTGGATACCCCGGCACTGCTCGGAGTGCCCTCGTCGGTCAGCTGCTACCACCTTCAACTGCCGCTCACCCCCGTTCTGTTCGGCCGCGACGAGGGGCTGCGTGCGGCGCCCGCCCAGGGGTACGCGGTGGTCCGCCCGGCGGCGCCGTCCGGGCCCGTCGGCGTCGTCGCCGAGACTTCCGTGGAGCCGGCCCGCGCCGCCTGAGCCCGTCCCGGGCCCCTCTCCCGCAGCGTGGCCCTCCTGTGGCGCCGCCCCCGCCCGCAGTGGCGATTCGCTCCCCCCGCGGCGCTTCCCTCCCCGCCACGCTGCCCCTCCCGCAGCGCTTCTCGCGCCCCTTCCCGTTCCACCACGCTGCCGTCCCGCAGCGTTCCCCGTCCCGCAGTGTTCCCCCATCCTCCAGCCTTTCCCATCCCCCAGCGTTCCCCGGACGCCCTCCCGTACCTGGAGCACACCCGTGACCGACCTGACCTTCCCGCTCTCCCGCAGAGGCGACGTCCTGCCCGAGGAGGCGAGGCGGCTGCGCGAGGAGCAGCCCGTCGCCCGGGTCCGCACCATGACAGGCGACCCCGCGTGGCTGGTCAGCAGCTACGAACTGGCCAAGCAGGTGCTGGAGGACGAGCGGTTCAGCCTCAAGGACACCGCGAACCCGGGCGTCCCGCGCCAGTACGCGCTGACCATCCCGCCCGAGGTGGTCAACAACATGGGCAACGTCAACAGCGCCGGTCTGCGCAACGCCGTCATGAAGACCCTCTCGCCGCGCGCCGACAAGGAGTTGGACGGCTGGCTGCAGGCGGAGGCGCACCGGCTCATCGACACGCTGGTCGACCGGGGCGCCCCCGGCGAGCTGCGCGACGGCTTCACGGACCCCTACTCCGCCGCCCTGCACTGCCGGCTGCTCGGCATCCCCGCCGACGACTGGCGGCGGCTGATGGCCGGCATCGACGTCGCCTTCCTCACCAGCCCGGTGCCGTTCGAGGGCGCGGCGTCCAACTGGTACAAGGACCTCGGCTACATGCTCGACCGGCTCAACGCCGACCCCGAGCCCAAGGACGGCCTCCTCGGCCGGTTCGCCGAACTGCGCCGCTCGCCCGACGTCTCGGACCGGGTCGGTGACGAGTTGCTGGCGACCGTGGCACTGTCGCTGTTCGGCGCGGGCGCCGTCTCCACCTCCTCTTTCCTGCTGCACGCGATCGTCTACCTGGCCCGGCAGCCCGAACTGGCCGAGCGGCTGCGGCGGGAGCCCGCGCTGATCGGCCGCGCGGTGGACGAGCTGCTGAGGGTCAACCTGTCGATCGGCGACGCACTGCCGCGGATCGCACTGGCGGACGTGCGGCTCGGCGAGGTGGAGGTGAAGGAGGGCGAGCTGGTCCTCGTCCTGATCGAGGGCGCCAACTACGACCCGGCGGTCTTCCCGGACCCGGAGAGGATCGACTTCGACCGGACGAGCAACCCGCACCTGGCCTTCGGTGGCGGGCGCCACTTCTGCCCGGCCTCGGCGCTCGGCCGCACGCACGCCGAGATCGCGGTCGCGGCGCTGGTCGAGCGGCTGCCGGGCCTGCGGCTGGCCCTGCCGGTCGAGCAGCTGGCCTGGCGGCCCGGGTTCATCAAGCGCCTGCCGGAGCGGCTGCCCGTCCTCTGGTGAGGCCGGCGGCCCAGTGACGGCCGGCCGGCCGTCGGGGCGGGCCGGGCCGGGGCGGTCGCTGGGGCCTACCGGCCGATCAGGATGTCGCGGGTGCGCTCCCAGGCCTCCGGGTCGGCGGCGACCAGCAGGCCGTCCTGGCCGCCCGGCGCCTCCGGCCGGTAGCGGCTGCCGTCCAGGCGGGCGGAGAGGCCGCCGGCCTCGTTGATCAGCAGCGAGCCGGGGGCGTGGTCCCAGGGCAGGGTGCGCCAGTAGAGGATGAAGTCGAGGGCGCCCTCGGCGATGTCCGGGTACTCGATCCCGGCCGCGTGCCGGCCCTCGGAGATCTCGCCGAACGCGGCGGCGTTGGCCTCCAGCGTCCGGCGCCGGTCCGGGCTCAGGAAGCGGCTCTTGACGGAACCGCGCCAGTCGGCGGGATCGCCGGGTGCGGGCGTCCGGGTGAGGCGGTGGCCGTTGCGCCAGGCGCCTGATCCCAGCTCGGCGGTGTAGGAGGTGGCGGTCTCGGGCTGCCAGATCCACGCGGCGACGGTCTCCCCGGAGCGCACCAGTGAGGCCATCACGGCGTACTCGGGGCGGCCGGCGATGAAGTTGGCCGTGCCGTCCACCGGGTCGACCAGCCAGACGGCCGGCTCGGAGTGCAGTGCACGGGCGAGTCCGGGGTCCGCGGCGACGGCCTCCTCGCCGACGACCGGGACGGGCAGGAGCTCGCGCAGCCGTCGTTCGATGATCACCTCGGCCTCGCGGTCGGCGATGGTGACCACCTCGCCGGGGGCCTTCTCCATCACCTCGCCGGCGGCCAGCGCCCGGAACCGCGGCTCCACCACCTCGGCCGACGCCTCGGCGAGGATCTCCGCCACCCTGTCCATCAGCACGTCCGCGCTCCCTTCGCTGGCTACCACTCTCGCACGCCTGTGCGGTGCTGACCTGCGGCAGCCCCCTCGGACGGGGGAGTGGCGGCTGACGGCCCGGGGCTGCGGACCTTCGGCTGACAGATTCCGAAATCTGTCAGCCGAAGGCCCACGGCCGCCGGCCGCGAAGGCCCGCCAGGCCCGCCAGGGCCGCCAGGGCCGTCATGGCCGTCATGGCCCGGCTCTCACCCGCCCAGGTAGTGGAACCCCGGCCGGGGGTGCATCAGGAAGTCGTGGTGCGAGATGTTCCACCCGTACGCGCCCGCCATCGCGAAGAGCACCCGGTCCGCCGTCCGGAGGCCGTCCGCGGCCGGCGCGGCCCGGGCGAGGACGTCCTTCGGCGTGCAGAGCTGGCCGGCCAGGGTGGCACGGCCGGTGGTGACCGCCGGCCGCGCCCAGGGGTGCGGCCAGGCGTCGACCGGCAGTACGGCGAAGGGCTGGTCGTGGCCCCGGGTGGCCGGGGTGCGCAGGTGGTGGGTGCCGCCGCGGACCACCGCGAAGTCCTCGCCGTGGCTCTGTTTCACGTCCAGCACCTCGGTGGCGTACCAGCCGCAGTAGGCGGTCAGGGCGCGGCCCGGCTCGATCCGCAGGGTCAGCCCGGGGTGCCGGTCGAGCAGCCCGGCCAGGCCCGCGCCGAAGGCCGCCCAGTCGAAGCGCGCCTGCGGGTCGGCGTAGTCGACGGCCATGCCGCCGCCCACGTTGACCTCGTCCAGCCTGAACGCGTGCCGCTGCGCCAGCCGGGCCGCCCAGCCGACGACCTGTTCCGCGACGGCCAGTTGCCCGGCCGCCGCCAGCCCGCTCGCCAGGTGGGCGTGCACGCCGCGCAGCCGCAGCCGCCGGTGGAGCGGGGCGAACGGGCCGAGCGGATCGGTCAGCAGACGGGCGCACGCCTCGGCGCGGTCCGGGTCGAGGCCGAACGGGGTCGGGCGGCCGCCCATGGCGAGCGCCACCGTGTCCAGTGTGCCCGGGCCCACCGGCAGGTTGACCCGGAGCAGCACGTCCACGCAGGCCTGCGGCCGGTCGTCGGCCAGGACGGCGGCGAGCCGGTGCAGCTCCTGCTCGCTCTCGACGTGCCAGCGGCGCACCCCGGCGTCGACGGCGGCCACGATCTCGGCGGGCGTCTTGCCCGGCCCGCCGAAGGCCAGCGGCGCCCCCGGCACGGCCTGCCGGACGTGCGCCAACTCGCCCCCGCTGGAGACCTCGTAGCCGTCGACCGCGTCACGAAGGGCGGTCAGCAGCGGCGCGTCGGGGTTGGCCTTGGCGGCGTAGTAGAGCTCGACGCGTGCGGGCAGTGCGGCCCTGACGGCGGCGGCGTGCGAGCGCAGCGCCGCGAGGTCGTGGACGAAGGCGGGCAGCGCCTCCGGCGCCAGCCCGGCGACGTGCCGGCGGACGGCCTCGGTCATCGACTGCTCCACTTCATCGGCTGTTCCAGGTCATCGGACACTCCAAGTCGTCGGACACACGGGTCCGTTGGCCGCCGAGGGCCGGCGTTGCATTCCGGCGGAGGCGGGGCCGGCTCACCGGGCGCTCCGGGCCGGCGTCCGCGCGCCCTGCGGCGGCAGGTGCGCGGCCTCCGCGAGGACGGTGCGGGCGAGCGGGGACGGCAGCCGGACGTAGCCGGCCTCGCGGTCGGGGCGGCGCTCCCAGCGGGTCAGCAGGTTGGCCTTGGCGGGCAGCGGCACCCCGGCGAGCAGGGCGCGCAGCCGGGGCGGACGGCCGTGGGCGGCGGCGTACTCCTCCAGGACGCGCCGGACGGCCTCCCAGAGCGCGCCCTCCGCCTCCGGGTGGCGGTCGGCGAGGGCGGCCAGCAGCTCGGCGACGTGGTTGACCAGCAGGCAGTAGACCACCCGGTCCCAGCCGCGTTCGGCGTCGTAGGCCATCGGGCCGGCCACCTCGGGCGGCAGGGCGGCGAGCAGAGCGGCGTTGCGGTCGGGGACGAGCTTGGTCCCCTCCAGGTCGCGGAAGAGCACCTGGGCGGGCCGGCCGGCCGCGTCCACGCCGATCAGCACGTTCTGCAGGTGCGGTTCGAGGACCACGCCGTGGTCGAAGTAGGCCGCGAGCACCGGCGGAACGAGCAGGCGCAGGTAGGCCGTCCACCAGGCCAGGGCCTCCTGCACGCCCGCCTCCGGCCCGAGCAGCGCCGAGACGTGCGCCGAGCTGGTCGGGTGCTCGTCGGCGACGGCCGCGGCCAGCAGCGGCGTGACGCCGGGGTGCAGCGCGTCCGCGAAGCCCTCGCGGACGATCAGGCCGAACCCCTCGTAGAGCGAGCGGTCCGGGCGGCCGTCCGCGCCGGGCAGGGAAAGTGTGCGGAAGGCGGGCTCGCGCAGCATCGCGGCGCCGGGGAACCGCTCGGCGAGGTCGGCGAGTACGGGGCCGAGCAGGCGGGTCAGGGCCACGGCGCCGGTCAGCTCGTAGGCGGCGTTCTTGCGCAGGCAGTTGGTGATCCGCACATTGAGGCTGAACTTCAGGAACGCGCCCGTGCCGTACAGGGTGCGGACCGAGGCGGTGGCGGTGAACGGTTCGCCGCCGGGGCCGAGGTCCAGGACGTCCCCGCTCTCCAGGGCGCCGCGCAACAGCGGGTGTCCGGCCACGAGTTGGTACTGCCAGGGGTGGGCGGGCAGCAGCCGGTAGCCGGCCGGCGCCTCGCGCAGTCCGTCCAGCAGGGCGGTCGCCGCCGGGTCCGCCGAGGACTCGGCGACCAGCTCCTCGCGGACGGCCAGGTGGTGCAGCCGGAACGCCGCCCGGGACTCGGGCGCGTACGACCGCCAGTCGCCGCGTTCGGCGGAGCGGGACTTGGGCGCGGGGTGGAACCGGTGGCCGAGGAGCAGGGCCTGCTCGGACTCCAGGTAGCGGTCCGTGCCGGGCGCCGGGCGGTCCTCCATCCCCGAGCGGACCACGTCGTGACTGGACGTCAGCTGCTCCAGGAACTCCTCGTTGACCGATCCGGTGCGCAGCTCCAGCTCGTCCCGGACGTACCCGGCCAGCACGTGCCAGTCCACCTCGGACCAGCCGCCGGGCCGTTCCTCCTCGGCCGGGCCGGTGAAGCGGTGGGCGCCGAGCAGCGAGGTGCGGCGCAGCGCGATCCGGAGCAGGACGCCGCGCCGGGGCAGGCGGAGCAGCAGGCGGCCGTCGGCGACGGCGGTCTGGTGCTCGGGCGCGGAGACCTCGCGCAGCAGGCAGTTGAGTAGGGTGTGGGCCACCGCGTGGTCGGCGGTGGGTAGTTCGTGGGTCATCGGCGACTCCAACGCTTGCGGGACGGGACGGCGAGTGCGGCGGCCGCGACGGCGGCCGGCAGTGCGGCGGCGGTGCCCGCCAGCACGGGGGAGGCGGCGCCGAACCGGCCGTCGGCCAGCGCCGCGACGGCGCCGGCGGCCACGGCGCCGCCCTTGGAGACGAATTCGAGGGTGCCGAACATCCGGCCCGGCGCCCGGCCCCGGGCGGCCTCGGCGGCCAGCACCGACAGGCAGACCAGGCCGAGCGCGGCGAAGGAGGCGACGAAGTAGCAGGCGGCCACCGCGTGCACCTGGCGCCGGCCGGTTCTCCGCGGGTCGCTGGTGCCGCTGCCGGAGTGCTGCGCGAGCGCGTCGACGGTCACCGGGCGCCCGGGGAGGCGGCCGGCCGGCCGTTCGCCGGTGGCGGGGACGCCTGCGGCAGCAGGTAGTTGGGGCCGTCGGTGTAGTGCTTGTTGATGTCGGCGGCGCCCGAGCGCTGCTTGGTCAGCAGGGTGCCGGCCGTGACCATCGCCTTGACCGGCAGTCGTTCGGCGTCGAGCAGGGCGGCGCGAAGGGGTTCGCCGGCCGGTCCGATCCGGTCGACCGACTCGGCCAGCCGCGTGCGCAGCAGGGTCAGCAGGTCGTCGAGTCCGGCGCGGCCGTGGGCGGCGAGGCCGAACGCCAGGGCGCCGGTGCAGAGATGGCCGGTGATGGTGGTGAACAGGTCGGTCAGCGGCCGGTCGTCGTCGCAGAAGATCCGGGCGTCGTCGAACTCGTCGCGTGCGGGGGCGAGTTCGCCGAGGGTGGTGGCGAGCCGGGTGGTGTGGACGCGCGGCCCGTCGTCGTCCTTGTAGAGCAGGCGCAGTCCGCCGTCCTCGTCCAGCACCAGCGAGGTGTTCTGCTGGTGGGACTCCAGCGCGATGCCGTAGCCGAAGAGGGTGGTCTGCCAGTCGAGCAGCAGCTCCAGCAGGGCGTCGAAGAGGGCGACGGGGTCGCCGCCGTGGAAGCGGTCGGCGAGGTGGTCGATCACCAGCCGCCCGCCGGGGGCCGGGGCGAGCAGGGCGGCCAGCGGCACGGTGACGGACCTGTCGAGCCCGGAGGGGTGGCGGCGCAGCAGAACGGCCAGCAGCTCGTGGCCGGCGTGTGCCCAGCTCTGTTCGTCGGCGTGCAGGATCCGGCCGGCGAAGCGTGGTTCGCGCTCCAGCACGGCTTCGACCAGCCGCTGGCCGGCGGCGCCGTCGAGCAGTGTGCCGGGCTTGATCGTGCGGCGGTTGAGCCGGCCCAGGGTGGCGGTGGCGAGCGGGAGTTTGAGGTGGTGCACGGGGTCCTCGGCGACGGCGACGGTCCGCATCGAGAGGGTGGGCAGCACGGTCAGGTACGGCCGTCCGGCGAGGACGGCTCGCCCCTCCAGGCCGCTCGCGCGCAGGGCCTCGGTGAGCGGTTCGCCGATGGTCAGCGGGTGGACCGGCAGGGTGGCCCAGGCGCCGTCGCCGCCCGGCAGGTCGAGGCCGAGCCAGCTCGGGGTGGGCCACCAGCTGGGCAGCGGCCGGTCGCCGTGCGTGCTGAGCCGGTCGGCCGGGACGGCGAGCCAGCGCAGTTCGAAGGCCGGGTGGAACTCGGGCGCGTAGGAGCACAGTTGCGGTTCGGTGAGGCCGGAACGGCCGCGCGCGGTGGGGTAGACCGGGTGGTCGAGGTGGGCGGCGAGGGTGTCGTGGCCGAGGGCGGCCGCAGGGCCCGCCCAGTACGCCGGATCGGCGCCGTACAGGTCGGTGAGCGCGGTGTGTACCTCGCCCCGGACGCGTTCGTGCAGCTCCATGGTGGCGAGGGTCTGCCGGCACTCCTCGGCGAAGGCCGCCCAGCCGGGCCGGTCCGCGGGCTCGGCGCGGCCGGCCAGGGCGGCCACGGCCTGTTCCGGGTCGGTGAGCCCGGTGCCGTCGGCCTCCAGCAGCGGCAGCCTGGCCGCGTACTCGCTCTGGAAGCCGTCGGCGGTGACGGGCAGCGCGACCCCGGCGTCGGCGAGGACGAGCCAGGGGCCGTCCGCGCGTTCCTCGACGGCGCCGCGGGTGCGCAGCCCGAGGACGTCCTCGCGCACCAGGGCGGAGAGGACGCGCAGGGTCAGCGCGTCGGCGGGGGGTACGGGGGCGGCGTTCACGGCGTGATCTCCCAGCGGTTGGCCGCGACGAAGCGGGCGACGGCGGCGTCCACGGCGGCCTGCTCGGGCCCGACGGCCCAGATCACGCCCAGGTAGTCCCGGTTGGTGCGGTAGTGCTCGTGCCGTTCGCCGAGCGGGCGCAGCGGCCGGTAGGCGAGCCGCACGCCGTCGCGTTCCTCGTCGTACGGTCCGGGCGCGGCGGTGAGGGTGCCGGCCCGGTCGGCGCAGACCGGCTCGTTGCGGGCGCGCAGCGGCGCGGCGGCGCACCGCTCGCCGAGGTCGGCGGGGAGTTCGCGGCCGAGGTGGACGGAGAGGATGTGCTCGAAGAGCGCAATGCCGAGGATCTCGGCGAGCATCAGGTCGCACTGGTCGCCGATGGCGCGGTAGTTGACCTCGATGATCCGGGCCCGGCCGTCCGGCTGGACGACGAACTCGGTGTGGCAGGCGCCGAGGCCGACGCCGGTCGCGTCGAGCTGGGCGAGGACCTGCGCCACCACCGCGGCCGGGTGGGCGGGGACGAACTCCAGCATCTCCTCGATGAAGTGCGGCGGTGGGGAGAGCCTGGTCCGGAAGCCGCCGAGGACGTGGCGCCGCCGCCCGTCGCCGAGCGTCTCCAGGGTGCACAACGGCCCGTCCAGGAACTCCTCGACGACCAGGGCGGCTCCGGGCCGGCGGTGCTGGATCTCCTTGCAGCGCTGCTCCAGTTCGGCCGCGTCGGCGGCCAGCGAGACGTCCTCGCTGGCGACGCCCTCGCGCGGTTTCACCACGACCGGGAACGGCAGGCCCGACTCCCGCAGTACGGAGGGGTCCTGGCCGGGACCGAGCTCGGCCGAGCGGACGGCGTCGGCGCCCGCCGAGGCCAGGTGGCGGCGGAGCTCGCCCTTGTTCTTGGCCCGCAGGGTGGCCTTCCAGTCCTTGGCCGGCAGCCCGAAGTACTCGGCGGCCAGGGCGGTCTGGGTCTGCAGGTGGTCACTGTTGCTGAAGAGCGCGAAGCCGGCGGTTCGCGCAGCCGCCTGCGCCGTCGCGGCGTCGCGCTCCCGGTGCCGGGACACGACTCCGATCACCTCGCGGAAGTCGTGCACCTCGCACTCCACCACCTGAGGGGCGAAGTCCAGTCCGGCGTAGGCGCGTCGGTGCGGTTCGGCGTGGTCGGTGAGCACGGTGACGTCGAGCCCGAGCCGGGCGGCGGCCGGCAGGAACCCCTGGGTGACCGAGTCGGTGGGGTTGAGGGCGAGCAGGTAGAGCCGCATGTCGGCGCTGGTCCTCTCCGTGTGGTGGGGGAGTTCCGCGTGGGTGTGTGCGGGACGGGCCGGGGCGGTCCCGTCCCGCACACACCCACGCGGGCGGCCGCTACTTGGGCGCGTCGACGCCGGCGGCCTTGGCGATGTCGCCGAGCATGGCGTCGGCGGCCTGGACGCCGGTGCCGGACATCCAGGTCTCGTCCGGCACATTGAACACCTTGCTGTTCCTGACGGCGTTCAGGCCCTGCCGGACCGGGGTGCCCTGGACCTCGCTCCGCTTGGTCCTGGTCGGGTCGTCGGCGACGGTGACGAAGACCAGGCCGGCGTCGGCCTGGTCGATCTGCTCGGCGCTGACCTCCAGCATCGACTTGTCGACGTCCTGCGAGGCCGGGCGGCCCAGGCCGACGTCCTTCAGCACGACACCGCTGAAGGACTGCTTCTGGTAGAGCCGGGTCGGGCCGGCCACGAAGCGGACCACCGACGCGGTCGGCGCGGTGCCGCCGGACTTGGCCCTGATCGCCTCGCCGAGCTTCGCGGCGTGGGCCGCGTGGTCAGCCGGCGCCTTCTTGGCCTCGGCCTCCTTGCCGAGCGCCTGCGCGTAGAGGGCGGGGTTCTCCTTCCAGGGGAACCCGGTGGTCTCGGCGAGGACGGTCGGCGCGATGGCGTTGGTGCGACGCAGAGCAGGAGCACGCCGACTCCGGCGGCCGGCAGTAGGGGCCGCCGCGCCACGGAGGGCGGGGGCGCCGCCGGGGCCGGGGCGGCCGGCGGATCGGTTGTCAGCACGAGGCGAGATAGTAGGTTAGGCAACCCTAAATTTGTCAAGCCTTGCCCCTTCTGTCCCGGCTCGGCCCGGACCGTCCCCACCTGGGCGTTGTCCGCGTCCGGACCGACTGTGCCCGGGCGTTGGCCGCGTCCGGAGCGACTGCGCCCGGGCGTCGCCCGCGTGCGAACCGACCGCTGAGTGCCTATAAGGTGAGCCTCACCTAATTCGAGCTCGGGAGTGCCGATGATCTCGGGAACCGCCACACCCATGCCCGCCGCGCGCCGGGACGCCTCCCCCCTCCATGCGGACTACCGGCTGCTGTCGGAGCTCTGTCCCGTCCTCCGGCTCGCCCTGCTCGCGGACGGCGAGCCGTCCCCGTCGCGCGCCCAGGGCTGGTACTCCGCCGCCGAGTTGGCCGCCGACCCGGCGGCCCTGGAGGCGGCGCTGGTCGGCGAGGCCGCCCGGATCGCCCCGGTCGCCGCCGAACACGGCACCGCCCCGCGCCCGCACGTCGCCGCCTCCCGGCTGCTGCACCACTACCTCTGGTCGGTGTCCGTCCTGATCGCCGGCCCCTGGCACCTCGCCCGCCGGGTCCCCGTGATCGATGCGGCGGACCTCTGGCTGCACGCCCCCACCGGCGACCTCGCGCTCCGCCCGCGGGCCCACGTGAGCCTTCCCGGCGACGACGAGCTCCGCGCCGAGCTGCGCGCCGCGGTCGTGGCGCACGTCGAGCCGCTGCTCGCCGCGTTCGCCGGGCCCACCCGGCGCGGCACCCGGGCGCTCTGGGGCATGGTCACGGACGATCTGGCCTCCGCGGTCTGGTACCTCGGCCGGATGCTCGACGAGCGCTCCGGCGGATCGTCACAGCCCGACGGATCGTCGCTGCCCGCCGGGGCGGCCGAGCCGGCCGGGGTGGCCGGGGCCGTCGCCGCCGCCGAGGCCGTTCTGCCCGGCGGGACCGAACCCCTCGTCGGCGCCGCCGCCTTCCGGACCCTGCACGGCGCGGACGGCCGCAGCCACCCCACCCGGACCCGCCTCGGCTGCTGCCTCTACTACGCGATCCGCCCGGACTCCGCCTGCATCACCTGCCCCCGGACGCCCGACGAGGAGCGCCTGCGGCGGCTCTGACGCCCGCTCGGGTGCTCACCGGTACGCTCGCCACATGATCGACTCCACTACGCACGTCCGCGTCGCCCGCCCCTCCCGGGACCTCGCCGCCGCCGAGCGCTTCTACGTCGACGGCCTCGGCCTCTCCGTTCTCTGGCGCTCCGCCGAGCGCGTCCCCGCCGAGCACGACCTCGTCATGGTCGGTATCCCCGGCGGCAGTTGGCACTTCGAGCTGACCCGCGACCCCGAGCACCCCCTCGACCCGACCCCGACCGTCGACGACCTCTTCGTCCTCTACCTGGGCGCGCCCGTGAACGAGGCCCTGGTCGCCCGCCTGGAGGCCGCCGGCGGCACCCGCGTGACCGCCCACAACCCGTACTGGGACGAGTTCGGCGTCACCGTCGCCGACCCGGACGGCTACCGCCTGGTGCTCTGCACCCGGACCTGGACGTCCTGACCGCCCGGTCGTTCCGCCAACGCCACCCGGGCCCGCGCGGCCGGGATCACCGTTCCGGTGCTCGCGATCAACGGAGCCCTCGACGGTGCGGACCACCCGACCACACCCGCCCGTCGTGGCGGGGGAGGGCCGCCGGGCGGGGGCTTCACCGGTCCGCGGCGAGGCGTTGTCACCCGCCCGTGCCAGACTGCCGCCATGTCCCTCGCCGACCTCAGCCTCGACCGGTGGCGTTCCTACGACCTCCCCGCCGCCCACGCCACCGCCCGGGCGGTGGCGGACGCCGTGGGCGGCCGGGTCATCGCCGTGGAGGCCGTCGACCACCTCGGCGCGCGGCTGCACCGCGTCCGATTGGACCGCGGCGGCCAGGAGTTCGCGCTGGTACCGGGCGGGCGGCTGGTGCTCGGCTTCGACCTGGAGGCCTGGCAGCCCACGCCCGAGCAGGCCGCCGACTACGCGGAGAGCGAGGCCGAGGGCTTCGGTCTCGGCCCCGACCTGCGCGCCCACCTCGCCCAAGTGCTGAGCCCGCGCCGCACCGTGACCCTCCCGACCGTGTTGATGGCCGTGCAGGACGAGGAGCTGACCGAGCCGCCCGCCGACATGCCGGCCGTCCTCGCCGCCCGTGGCCTGCGGCTGCCGAGCGCGGACGAGTGGGAGCACGCCTGCGGCGCCGGCGCCGGCACCCTCTTCCGCTGGGGCGACGAGTGCCCGCTCGACCGCATCCCGTACGGGGACGCCGACGGGCCGCACCGGCAGCCGAACGCCTTCGGTCTGCGCATCGCCTACGACACCTACCGCACCGAGCTGAGCAGTGACGTGACGGCGGTCCACGGCGGCGACGGCGGCGAGTCGGTCTGCGGCGGCTACGGCCGCCTGCTGGCCTGGCTCCCGCTGGCCACCGCCAACCGCAACCCGTACACGGCCGAGCTCTTCCACGGCCCGGAGGGGGAGGGCCTGTTCCAGGACCTCTCCGTCCGCCCGGTGCTGGCACTGTGACGATCGGCGGGCGGTTCGGCCCCCGGGGCCCGACGCCCGGTCAGCCGGAGAGCGTCCGCCCGTAGGCGAGCAGCAGCAGTTCCTGCGCCGGCCGGGCCACCGTGCGGCCGCCGCTATCACCGGCGTAGGACCAGTCGAGGTCGGTGGCGCGCAGCCCGGCACCGTCCAGCCGCGCGCCGAAGAACCGGAGGCTGCGAGGGGTGACGGCGTCCAGGAGGAGGCGCAGGCGGTCGGCGGGTACCCGGCGGTCCAGGCCGAGCGGGACGGTGATGTCCAGGCCGTGGACGACGTCGTGCCCGAGTGCGGCGGTGAACCCGCCGACCGGCGGCGTCCACGGGTGGTCGGCGTTCTCCCGCAGGGCGTCGGCGAGTTCGCGTGGTCCGAGGGCCGCGGCGTCACGCCGGGCGGTGCGGTCCGTCATCCGGTGCAGGCTGCCGCGTGCGCGGGCGAGTTCGAGCGCGGTGCGGGGCAGCGAGTGGCGGAACCCCGTGCTCATGTGCGCGGCCACCTCGCGCACGCGCCAGCCGGCGCAGAGCGAGGGGGCGTCCCACTGGGCGTCGGTGAGGCCGTCGAGGACGTCGGCCAGCTCGCGACGCTCTGCGGCGATGGCGGCCCGGACGGTCGATGCGGTGCTGCTTCCCATGATCGTCAGCCTGCCCGGGCCGGCGTCATAAGTCCAAGAGCTGGTTGTTCTGATCACTAGAATCGGTGGTTATGGAGCTTCGCCAGTTGCAGTACCTGGCCGCCGTGGTCGAGGAGGCCAACTTCACCCGGGCCGCGGCGCGCCTGCACCTCGCCCAGCCGGGAGTGAGTGCCCAGATCCTCCAGCTGGAACGCGAGTTGGGCCATCGGCTGCTCGACCGCTCGGGCCGGACGGTGACCACGACCGAGCTCGGCGAGGCCGTCCTCCCGTACGTCCGGGCGGCCCTCGCGGCGGTCGAGGGAATCCGGCAGACCGCCGACGAGTACGCGGGACTGGTGCGCGGGCAGGTGGCGATCGGGCTGGTGTCGGGCGCGGCGACGGAGGAGTTCGCGGTCGCCGAACTGCTCGCGGGCTTCCACCGCGACCACCCCGGCGTCGAGATCTCGCTGAGCGAGTCCGGCTCCGAGCAGATGCTCGCCGCCCTGCGCCGCGGGGAGCTGGACATCGCGATCGTCGGGGTGGCGGAGCAGGAGCCCCCGCCGGGCATCGCCTTCCAGGTGGTGGTGGACACCCCGCTGGTGGCCGCCACCACCGTCGGCGACCCCTTCCTCGCCGCCGACCCCCTTCCGGTCGCCGCCCTCGCCGACCGTCCCCTGATCAGCCTCCCGCGCGGCACCGGTCTGCGCGCCACCCTCGAACACGCCTGCGCGCGGGCCGGTGTCCGGCCGCGCATCGCCTTCGAGGCCTCCTCGCCGCCGCTGCTGGCCCAACTCGCCGCCCGGGGACTGGGCGTGGCCGTCCTTCCGGAGGTCCCCTCCGAGTACGCCGCCGTCCTCGGCCTCGGCACCCGGCGGCTCGCCGACCCCGAGGCCCGTGGCCGCATCGCCCTCGCCTGGCAGGCGGACGGCCCGCAGCGGCCGGCCGCGCGGGAACTGCTGGCCAGGCTGCGGAGCGCGTACCCGGCGGTGCGGCCGGGTTGACCGCCCGCCGACCCGGGCCCTCGCCGACCCGGGCCCCGCCGGCGCTCCCCGCGCGGGGCGGGCCCGTCCGGCCCGTGTGCGGCCCGTCCGGCCGGTTCCGGCGGGCCGAGGCCCGGGAGCGCGGGGAGGCGCGGTCAGCGCAGCGGCTTGGCCATCAGCAGCTCCCGGCCGGGCGCCGTCGGGCAGCGGCTCCGTGGCGACGAACCCGTGGCGACGGTAGAGCGCGACGGCGGCCTCGTTGCCCGGAACCACCGCGAGCTGCAACACCGCGGCGCCCGTCCGCCGCGCCCACCCCTCGACCGCCGCGACCAGCCGGTCCGCGACCCCGCGCCCCCGCACCTCGGGGCCGACCCAGACCGACCGCAGCTGCGGCACGCCGTCGGCCCCGGGCACGCCCCCGGCCAGGCCCGCCGGCCGGCCGTCCAGCAGGGCGACGACGTGGAACGCGCCGGGCATCGCCAGGCGCTCGCGCCACTGTCGCTCACCGCCGTGCTCCCAGTCCGCGAGCCGGGCCTTGAAGGCGTACGGCGCCTCGGCGAGGGCGGCGAGCCGGGCGTCCCGCCACAGCGGCCAGTCGTCGGTCGTGAGGACGCGGAGAACCACCATGCGGGCCAGTCTGGCGCAGGGACGCGGGCGCCGGAGCGGAAACCCGGTGCCGGAGCGGAAACCCGGCGCCGGGCGGTGGCAGGTACCCTCCGGCCGGCCCCGTGCCTACGGCCTCGCCGCGGCCCACTCCTCCCGGAGCAGGCCGAACAGCACCCGGTCGTAGCGGACTCCGCCCACCAGGGCGGCCGACCGGCGGCGGCCCTCCTCCCGGAAGCCGAGCCGGACGAAGGCCCGGGCGGCGCGCTCGTTGCCGCTCCAGGTGTCCAGCTCCAGCCGGTGCAGTCCGTACGCGCCGAACAGGTGGTCCACCAGCAGCCGCAGCGCCTCCGACCCGTGCCCCCGGCCCCAGAACTCCCGTTCGCCGATGGTGATCCCGAGCGTGGCGACCCCGAGGTACGGGTCGAGGCCGCGGTAGTCGGTCACGCCGATGACGCGCCCGGTCGCCGACTCCTCGACGGTGAGCACGGCCGCTTCCCGCGGGACCAGTCGCAGCATGGTGTCGAACGCGATCCCGACCGCCTCGGCCGTGACCGGCCCGAAGCACGGGTCCCCGGCGGAAGCCAGGCGGACCACCTCCGGGTCGTTGCGCCACCGGAGATGGTGCTCCGCGTCCTCGGCGCGCAGCGCGCGCAGTCTCACCCGCGTTCCTTCGATCATGAACAGATCATAGGGCGGCAGGCCCGCCGGCAGGCGGCCTGCGAACCTCCCGCCGCAACGCCCGCCGCCAAGGCCCGGGCCTGCCGCCCCCGCCCGGGCCCACCGCCGCCCCGGTCCGGGCCCGGGCCCCGGGAGGCCGCGGCACCGGACGGCCGCTCAGTCGTCCAACTCCCGCAGGTCGCGCCGGATCGCGAGCAGTGCGGAGACCTCCGCCAGCCAGCGCGCGAACAGGTGCTCGCGCGCCACATCGGCGCCGCTCGCCGCAGCGGCCTGGAGCCAGTCGCGGACCAGCGCGCGACCGGGCAGCCCGATCACCGGCTCGGGCAGCGCGAGGGCGGCCGCGAAACCGCCGGCCCGGACGTGCCGGGCGAGGAAGCCCAGCGGGTACGGGCCGACGCCCGCCGCCTCGGCGCGGTGCGCGGCGGCGATGGCGGCCTCGGTGAACAGGGCCTGGCGCGGGCCGCCGTCGAGCAGCAGGCCGCGGGTGATGGCGGCGGGCACGTCGAGGTCAGCCAGTTCGGCGTCCGGCCGGACGGTGGTCATTTCGGCAGCTCCAGGGCGGTCGACTTGTTCAGGGGGTGTTCGCCGGGGGTCAGTCCGCCGAGCTGGCTGTTGACGAACTGGTCCTCGGTCACCCAGGAGGTGAAGCCCCAGGGGTTGTAGATCTGGAGCTTGTCGCCGTCCCGGCCGATGATCATCATCTGGTGGCCCTCGTCCTCGTTGCGGACGCTGATCGGGACGGGCAGGCCCTCGTCCACCGACTTCTCGATCCGGGCCAGCGCCGCCCGCCGGTCCGCGTCGCTCTTCAGCTCCACGTGCTCGTAGTCGGCGCCGGTGGCCTTGCCGAGGTCCTTGTCGGCCAGGTAGGTCTGGGCCTTGGGACCGAGACCGCTGTCCTCCTCGGGGTAGGTCTTCCGGCCGTCGGCCTTCTGGCCCGCGATGTACTCGTCCACGTAGGTCTTCTGCAGCCGCTGCTCGAAGTTCTGCGCGGAGTCCGCGCCGGGTTCGTCGGGCGTGCCGCCGGTGGTGAGCTGGTACATCAGCAGCGGGTCCAGCTTGGCCTGGGCGATCACGGTCGACGCGGCCACGCAGTCGCTGACGTCGCGCTGCGAGTAGACGCCGTAGCCGTCGATGTTGACCTGCTGGCCCTGGTAGGTGAGGTCGATGTTGTCCGAGGACTCGCGGTTGATGTCCTTGGTGCTGGTCGCGGGCACCAGGTGCTGGGCGAGCCAGGCCGGGTCGTCACCGTGCGGGTGGATTCCGGCGTCGAACTTCTGGATGTCGGCCACCGAGTGGCCGGCCGCCAGCGCCTTCCAGAGGTAGGCGGCCTCCTCGGGGGACTTGGCGCCGGACAGCAGGGCGCGGAAGGCCGCCTGGTCGGCCCCGGTCATCACGCCGAGGGTCTGGGTGGCGCGGTCGAGCTGGCCCGGCGTCAGGATGTAGCCGTCGTCCTCGCCCGCGCCCGGGTTCTTCTCGGTGGCCAGCACCACGGCCGCCAGTGGGTCGAGCGAGCCCTCGCCGGCGCGCGAGGCGCGGGCCTTGGAGGTCAGCTGGTTCAGCTTGCTCGCGGTGCTGGTGCCGGAGCTCTCGGCCCGGCGGGCGGCCGCCAGGCGGGCGCCGACGCCGGACAGCGCCGTGGCGCGGGCGTCGGCGTCGAAGCCGCCGAGATCGTCCTTGACCCGATCCCCGGCGTCCTTCAGCTGGCGGCAGCCGTCGGCGTCGGTCCGCTTCGCCCACTCCAGCTCGTTGGCCCAGGCGTCCAGCAGCCCGGCCGCCTCGGCCAGGGTCTCCTTGGAGGTGATGGTCTCGGCCGACATCGCGTGGATCGCCTGGGTGGCGTGCTCGGCCACCGAACCCGTCCAGACCGCGGGGAGCTGGTTGGTGGCGATGCCCGCGAGGTCCTGCGAGGCCTGGCCGAAGGAGGCGGCGGCCTGCGCGTAGTCCTTCGCCCGCGCCCGGACGGCGCCCGGGTCGCCGACCGGCTCCGGCACGGCCAGCGCCTCGTTGATCCCCTGCAGCAGGTGCAGGTTGGCGAACATGAACTCCAGCTGCTCGATGCTGTGCTGGGCGTGTTCCAGATCCTTGACCTTGCTCACCGGCCACCCGCCGGCACCAGCGAGGCGGTGACGGCCTTCTCCGCGTTGCGGTAGTTCTGCGTCGTGGCCGACATCTTCTGCGACAGCTCGTCGAGGGCGCGCTGGGTGACGGTGATCTCCTTCGACCACGCCGTGTCGAAGGCGGCCCAGGCCTGGTCCATGCCGAACTCGCCGAACGCCGTCGACGCGTAGCAGACCGAGCCGGCGTAGGCGGCCTTGGCCGCCGCGATGTCGGTCGCCGTCTTGCCCAGCTGGTCGCCGACGCCGCTCAGGCCGGCCAGGCTGACGCCGTACCCGCCCGCCGCCCCTGCTCCGGGTGCCGTGTTTGTCCCGCCGCTCATGGTTCCCGTTCCCCCGTCCCCGGGACGTCTTCACGTCTGCCGGTACGTCAGTCGGTCCGTCCGTCCGAATGGCTCGATGCCCGCGCCGTGTGGTGCGGCGCGGACATCGGGGGCAGAGCCTAACGTGTGGCAGGGGCGGGGGTGTTACGCCCGCGAGGGCTGCACGGGCTCCTCGTTCCCTTCACGCCGCCGACGCCCGGGCTCCGCTTTCTCCGGGGAATCCGCCCCGGTGCTTGGGGTGTTCTTGGGAATCGGTCCGGGGACCGGTGCGCTGCCCGGAGCGCCCCCTGACGGGCTGTCCGGCGACGCTCCGCCCCGGCGGCGGTAGCGGCGGCCGGTCGCGGTGAACGCGGCGAGCAGCAGGGCGGCCGCCGCGGCGGCGACGGTGATCCGGAACGGCGCGGTGGGCCCGACGTGGTCGGCCGCCCAGCCGCCGAGGAACGTCCCCGCCGACTGGGCCAGGATGATCGCGCTGACCAGCGCCGCCATCGCCTCGCCCAGCCGGGCGGAGGGCACCGTCCGCTCCACGAGCCCGAACATGGTGATCATCTGCGGGGCGACCGCCACGCCGAGGCACCCGATCGCGGCGGCCAGGGTGGCCACGCCGCCGCCCGCGAAGAGCAGCAGGACGGACGCGGCGCAGAGCAGGACGGTCCCCGCCCGCAGGCGCAGCGGCAGCTCCCAGCGGGCGGGCAGGGCGGCGGTGGCGATCCCCGCGAAGGCGCTGGTGAAGCCCATGAACCCGTAGATCAGCCCCGCCGCGCCCGGCTGCCCGAGGGCGTCCGTGGTGGCCGTCACCCCGACCTGCACCGAGCCGAAGCAGGCGCCCAGCAGCGCCATCCCGGCCAGCAGCAGGACGTAGGGCGCGTTCAGCAGCCGCCCGGGGGCGCGCACCTGTGCGCCGGTGCCGGAGCCCGCGCGGGTGGGGGTCGGGTGCAGTGCGAAGAGGGTGGCGCAGACGCCGGTCAGTGCGGCCGCCGTCAGCAGGCCGGCCGCGGGGGAGACCAGCGTGGCGAGCAGGCCGACCAGCGCGGGACCGGTGGTGAAGCTGACCTCGTCCACGATGCCGTCGAGCGAGAGCATCGAGGAGGTCAGCCCCGCGTCCCCGCCGGCCAGCCGCACCCAGCGGCTGCGCGAGAGCGGGCCCACCAGGGGGACGGAGAGGCCGATCAGCGCGGCCGGTGCGATCTGCCAGGCCGACGGGAGCCCCGCCTCGGAGGCGGCGACCAGGGCGAGGATCGCCACCGCGTTGACGGCCGCCGCGGCCAGCCCGACCGTCCGCTGCCCGCGCCGGTCCGCGAGCCGGCCGACCAGCGGACCGCCGACCGCCTGTCCGACGGCCAGCGCCCCGGCGACCACCGAGCCGCGCCAGACGCTGCCGGTGTTCCGGGTGACCAGCAGCAGCGTGCCGATCGGGCACATCGCGTTCGGCAGCCGGCCCAGCAGCGACCAGACCAGCACTTCACCACCCGTCAGCTGCGCCGCCGAGCGGAACTTCGTGACTACGGACATCCTGCTGAGCCCCCACACGGAGCCGGGGTGGGCGCCCGCCTCCCACCACCGGCCCGGCCTGGTGACTGCGGCCCGCGGGTGAGCTCCGACCGTACGGCCCGGACGATTCCCCGGGTAACCGTACGATCACCCAGCGCATTCGGGGCAAGGTGATCGACCGGCTTGGAGGACCGGCCAACGGGGCCGGTGGCCCGCCGCCGAAGGCTCGTCTCAACCGACGAGGTTCCTGCGGATCTGGTCGAGGTCCTTGAAGACCGAGCCGGCGAAGGTGTCGTTCAGGTAGAGCCGGGTGGGCGCGCCCTCGGTGACGACGGTGGCGCCGACCGGGGTGACGCCGAGGGTGTCAGCCCTCCGCCGTGTCCCCGTCCTCCCGCTGCTCCAGCCGCTGCCGCAGCAGTTCGTCGTACTCGGCGTGCACCCGCCGGTCCATCGCCAGCGCGAACTGGGCGTCCGTGACGGTTCGGGCGAGCGGGCGCACCCGCAGGATCTGCTCGGTCAGGCGGGCCGCCTCGCCGGGCGGCAGCGGGGCGTCGGCGGCGAGCGCGCCGAGGATCCGGTCGCGGACCAGCGCGGTGAAGATCTCCGCGATCGCGTCCACGTGCTCCTGGGTGCGCCGGCTCGCCTCCAGGACGGCCGCGAGCGGCACGCCCTCGGCGACCAGTGCCGTGGTCGCGTCCATCAGCCGGCGGCTGACGTGGGTGATCCCGTCCTCGTCCGGCGTGACGTAGCCCTGGGCGATCGACTCGGCCGTGGTCTCCTCGGTGAGCTGGTCGCCGAAGGTGGCCCGCAGTTCGGCCCAGTCCACGTGGACCGGCGTCTCGTCGGACCACGGCGCGATGATCGCGGCCTCCAGCCCGATCAGCTCGGCGACGTCCCGGCCGCTCTCGCCGGCGCCGATCAGCTCGGCGATGCCGCCCAGCGTGTGGCCGCGCTCCAGCAGTTCGGCGATCACCCGGAGGCGGGCCAGGTGCGCCTCGCCGTACCAGGCGATCCGGCCCTCCTTGCGCGGCGGCTGGAGCAGTTTGCGCTCGCGGTAGAAGCGCAGGGTGCGGGTGGTGATGCCGGCCGCCTCGGCCAGCTCCTCCACCCGGTACTCGCGCTTCCCGTCGCCCGCAGCTGCTCTGACCCTGTCCACGGCGCTCAGCATAGGACCGCCGATCGTGGAAGCGGGGCGGCCGGACTCCTTCCCTCCGCTGTCGGCGCGAGCTAATCTGCCAATCGTGCCAGTGATTGCTGGCATGGTTATGGCGACGGTGTCACGGCACCATGAAGGCGGCACGTCGCAGCAAGTGCGCACCTCAGGCCCCCACCCTCAGGAGGACGCCGAATGGCATCCACGAGCAAGCGCCCCAGCCCCGGCGCGCCCGGCCGGGACTCCCGGGCCGAGGCCGCCCGGCCCGTCCCGCACGTCCGGGTGGCGGTCATCGGCTCCGGCTTCGGCGGCCTCGGCGCCGGCGTCCGGCTGCGCCGGGCCGGCATCACCGACTTCGTGATCCTGGAGCGCGCCGACTCGGTCGGCGGCACCTGGCGGGACAACAGCTACCCCGGCTGCGCCTGTGACGTCCCCTCCCACCTGTACTCCTTCTCCTTCGCGCCCAACCCCGACTGGCCGCGCAGCTTCTCCGGCCAGCCCGACATCCGCGCCTACCTGGAGAAGGTCGCCGACGTCTTCGGCCTCCGTCCGCACCTGCGCTTCGACACCGAGGTCACCGAGGCGCGCTGGGAGGCGGAGCACACCCGCTGGCGGGTCACCACCACGGCCGGCGAGTGGACCGCCGACGCCGTGGTCTCGGCCGCCGGGCCGCTCGCCGACCCGCAGATCCCGGACCTGCCGGGCCTGGACGCCTTCCCCGGAAAGGTGTTCCACTCCTCCCGCTGGGACCACGACTACGACCTCGCCGGCCGGCGGATCGCGATGGTCGGCACCGGCGCCTCCGCCGCCCAGATCATCCCCTCGATCCAGCCGAAGGCCGGCAAGCTGACGGTGTTCCAGCGCACGCCGGCCTGGGTGCTGCCCCGCCGCGACCGCGAGATCACCGAGATCGAGAAGTGGCTGCACGGCCGGCTGCCCGTCACCGCCAAGCTCCGCCGCGGCGCCCTGTTCGCCCTCCGCGAGCTCCAGGTGGACGCCTTCGTCCGCCGCCCCGGCCTGCTGAAGATCGTCCAGCAGCTCGCCGAACGGCACATCGCCCAGGGCGTCGCCGACCCGGCGCTGCGCGCCAAGCTCACCCCGGACTACCGGATCGGCTGCAAGCGCATCCTGCTCAGCAACACGTACTACCCGGCGCTCGCCGCCGCCAACACCGAAGTGGTGGCCTCCGGCCTGCGCGAGGTGCGCGGCTCCACCCTGGTCGCGGCCGACGGCAGCGAGCACGAGGTGGACGCGATCGTCTTCGGCACCGGCTTCCACGTCACCGACATGCCCATCGGCGCCCGGGTGTTCGGCGTCGACGGCACGAGCCTGGCGGAGCACTGGAAGGACGGCATGGAGGCGCTGCGCGGCTCCACCGTCCGCGGATTCCCCAACCTCTTCTTCGTCATCGGCCCCAACACCGGTCTCGGCAACAGCTCGATGATCCTGATGATCGAGTCCCAGCTGAACTACCTGGTCGACGCGCTCACCACGCTCGGCTCGATCGGCGCCACCGCGATGCAGCCCACCGAACGGGCCCAGCGGCACTGGAACCTCGAACTCCAGCACCGGATGGACCGCACCGTCTGGACCACCGGCGGCTGCCGCAGCTGGTACCTCGACCCGAGCGGGCGGAACACCGTGCTCTGGCCCGGCTCGACCACCGCCTTCCGCCGCGCCACCCGCAAGGTCGACCTCGGCGAGTACGAGCTGATCATGCGCACCACGCCGGCGCCCCGGCCGGCCGAGGCCGAGGAGGCCCTGGCGTGAGGCCCGCGATCCCCACCGACCACGTACCGCCCACCCCCGCCGAGGAATTGGACGTCCTCTCAGCCGACGGCATCCGCCTGCACGTCGAGATCCACGGGCGGCCGGCCGCCCCGACCGTCCTGCTCGCCCACGGCTGGACCTGCTCGACGGCCTTCTGGGCACCGGTGATCCGGCGGCTCGCCGGCCGCTACCGGGTGGTGGCGTACGACCAGCGCGGCCACGGCCGCAGCGAGCTCCCGCCCGGCCGGCTGCGCTACTCCACCCGCGCGCTCGCCGAGGACCTCTCCGCGGTGCTCACCCGGACGGTCCCCGAGGGGGAGCGCGCCGTCCTCGCCGGCCACAGCATGGGCGGCATGACGATCATGGCCGCCGGCGGGCGTCCCGAGGTCGCCGGGCGGACCGCCGCCGCGGTGCTGGTCTCCACCGGCCCGTCCGACCTGGTCGCCGAACTGCGAGTGCTGCCCGACGCGGTCCGCGCCCCGCGGCTGCGCCGTCTCCTGCACCGCCGGCTGCTCCGCTCCCGCCTGCCGCTGGGCCCGGTCGGACCGGTCAGCCGTGCCGCGCTCAAGTACGCGACGATGGGCCCGGGTTCGCCCGCCGACCAGGTCGAGGCGGCGGCCCGGATCGTGCACGCCTGCCCGACCGCGGTCCGGGCCTCGTGGGCGGGCGTGCTGGACGTGCTCGACGTCCGGGCCGGGCTGGCGGAGCTCGCCGCGCCGACCGCCGTCGTGGTCGGCACCGACGACCGCATGACCCCGCCGGTGCACTCCCACCGGATGGTCGCCGCGCTGTCCGACCCGCAGGGCCTGCTCCTGCTGCCCGGTGTCGGCCACATGGCACCACTGGAGCGGCCCGTCGAGGTCGCCGCCGAGATCGACCGGATGGCCGCCGCCCACCTGGCGGCGACCCGACTCCCCAGCCAGCAGAGGAGCCTGACCGCATGAGTGCCGTCCCGCCGCTGTCCGCTCAGGTCGTCGTCGTCACGGGTGCCGCGCGCGGCGTCGGCGCCGCCCTCGCCCGCAAGCTCACCGCCCAGGGCGCCAAGGTCGCGCTGCTCGGCCTGGAGCCGGCCGAGCTCAAGGCCGTCGCCGCGCTCTGCGGCCCGTCCGCCACCGCCTGGGAGGCCGACGTCACCGACGTCGAGGCGCTCACCGAGACCGCCCGGCTGATCAAGGAGCACTACGGCCGGATCGACGCCGTCGTCGCCAACGCGGGCATCGCCATCGGCGGCCCGCTGCTGGACAGCGACCACAAGGCGTTCAGCCGGGTGATCGAGGTCAACCTGCTCGGCAGCGTCGCCACCGCCCGCGCCTTCCTCCCGGCCCTCGCCGAGAGCCGCGGCTACCTCCTCCAGATCGCCTCGCTGGCCGCGCTCACCCCCGCCCCGCTGATGAGCGCGTACTGCGCGAGCAAGTCCGGCGTCGAGGCCTTCGCGCACTCGATCCGCGCCGAGGTCGCCCATCAGGGCGTCAAGGTCGGTGTCGGCTACCTGAGCTGGACCGACACCGACATGGTGCGCGGCGCCGACCAGGACGCCGTGCTCAAGCAGATGCGCTCCCGGCTGCCCTGGCCCGCCAACAAGACCTACCCGCTCGGCCCGGCCGTGGACCGACTGGTCGCCGGCATCGCCCGCCGCTCCGCCCACGTCTACGCCCAGGCCTGGCTGCGCGGCATGCAGCCGGTCCGCGCGATCCTGCCCCTGCTGATTGCCGCAGTCGGCTCCCGCGACGTCGCCAGGCTCGCCCCGCAGCTGGCGGCCACCGCCGCCAGCCGCCTGCGCCCCGTCGGCGCCGGCGGAGCGGCCGACAGCGCCGCCCGTTCGGCGAAGCGGTGAGCGGCCGCCCCTGAACCGGTCCGGCCCGGTCCGTCGGCCGTCAACCCCGGCCGTGCGAGAGCCTCTTCAGCACCTCGTACCCGCCCTGGACGAACCGGCCGTCCAGGGCGGGGCCACAGTTGGCGAGGGCCGCGACGGCCGTGGCGGACTGGGGGCAGAAGCCGACGAAGGCGGTGAAGCCGCGGGTGGCGCCGGAGTGGAAGAGGAGGTCGCGGCCGTCGAGCCGGCGGTGGTTCCAGACCAGGGCCAGCTGGTCGGCCGAGCGGAGCAGGCGCAGCCGGGGCCGCTGGACGTCGCGCAGGGCGGCGCCCAACTCGCCCCCGCCCGGCGAGAGGTGGGCCCGGAGATAATGCAGCAGGTCGGCGCCGCCCGCCCGGACGGCGCCGGCGCCCGGCAGGCCGGGGATGTGCCAGGGCGGCAGCGGGCGGCCACGGCGGTGGCCGGTGGCCCGGCCCGGAGTGTCGCGGCCGGTGGTGGCGGAGCGCAGCCCGAGCGGGCGGCAGACGCGGTCGGCGAGCAACTCGGCGTACGTGCCGTTGCCGGTTTCGGCGAGCAGCCGGCCGAGCAGCCCGACGCCGTAGTTGGAGTAGGCGAAGTAGCTGCCGGGCCTGTGGTGAACGGTGGTTCTGGTCAGCCCTGACCTCAACTGCTCGTCCCCGAAGGCGGCGTAGGGGTTGCTGAAGAAGGCGGGGGGCGCCGGCCCGCAACCCGGGCGGCAGTCGGGGGAGCCCCGAGGTGTGGGTGGCCAGGTGCAGCAGCCGGATCGGCGCGCCGGAGCGGACGGCGGCGGGCCGCCAGTGGCGGGGGAGGTGGCGCTCCACCGGGTCGTCCAGCGCGAGTTCGCCGCGCGCGGCCATGGTCGCGAGCAGCAGGGCGGTGAACGTCTTGGTGACGGAGCCGAGTTCGAAAGACGGTCTCCGGAGTGCAGGGCGCGGCGGTGTCCCGGCCGAGCCGCCCGTGGCAGTGGACGGCCTGCCGGTCGCCGGCCGCCACCGCCAGGGTGACGGCGGTCGCGTACGGCGCGGCGGCGCGGACGATCCCGTCCAACTCCGCCTCGCCGGGCTGCCGTTCCACCTAGGCCGCCACGGACGCGCCGCCGAGTGCACGGGCGAGGGCGGCGGCGG
Organism: Streptomyces sp. CB01881; assembly: GCF_002953255.1. Lineage (GTDB taxonomy): Bacteria > Actinomycetota > Actinomycetes > Streptomycetales > Streptomycetaceae > Kitasatospora. Next base: position 1,901,027 of record NZ_CP026498.1, on the reverse strand, counting down.
CGGCCACCACCGTGACGACGGCGGTGTGGCCGTGGTCGGTGAGCAACTGCTCGGGGTCTTCGGTGATCGGGTCGGTGTCGCGCGGCACCAGGCTGTCCGCCCACTGGGCGGTGGCCCGGTCGCGCCAGGCGGTGACGAACGCGGCCTCCGGCCGGGTGCCGGTGCCGGTGGCAGCGGCGGTGGCGGTGGTGCCGCTGGAGGGGAACATGTCGAGGGCCTGCGCCACCACCAGGGCGGTCGTCGCGTCCGGGGTCAGGCCGTCGAGCAGCCCGGGGGCGAAGGCGTCCAGCCCGAGGATCCGGATGGCCGCCAACTCCGCTCTGGTCGGCGAGGGTTCACCGGTCAGGGCCGGGTCTTGGGGTTCACCGGTCAGGGCCGGGTCCCGGGGATCGCCGGTCAGGGCCGGTTCCCCGGTCGGCCCCGGTCCACCGGGAAGGGCCGCACCGGAGGGCGGTGCGGCGCCGTCGGGCCGGGCGGGCGCGGCCGGGCCCCCGCCGCCCCGGAGGGCGTCGAGGACCAGGCCCGCCACTCGCTCGACGGCCGCGGCGTACTCGTCACGGAGGGAGGTGTCGGCGAACGGCATGAGGAATGACTTCTCCTGTTCTGGAGACCGGTGCGTCCGGTGGCCTACCGGGTCTTCTCCTCGGGCTGCTTCGGCGACAGCAGCAGGAGGGCGAGCAGCACGCCGGCGGCTTCGGGGCAGTACGTGGGCGCGTCGCTGACGGCCGCCTCGTCCTCCGTCATCAGCATGCCGAGCGCGTCGGCCTCGGCCCGGCCGGCCGGACCGGGGCGCGTTGCGGATTGCGGTACCCGTCGCCGGGCGTAGTCGGTACGGTCAGGGGCATGACCACTGCCTTGATCACCGGCGCGACCGCCGGCATCGGAGCCGCGTTCGCCCGCCGGCTCGCCCGGAGCGGCTACCAGCTCGTCCTGGTGGCCCGCGACACCGAGCGGCTGGAGCGTTCCGCCGCCGACCTGCAAGCGAAGTACGGCGTCGACGCCGAGGTGCTGACCGCCGACCTCGCCACCGAGGACGGCATCGCCGCCGTGGAGGCCCGGCTGGCCGACGGCGCCCGCCCGGTGGACCTGCTGGTGAACAACGCCGGCTTCGGCAACAAGGGCGCCTTCCTGACCGTCCCGCTCCAGGACGAGCTGGACATGCTGAAGGTGCACGTGGAGGCGATCCTCAGGCTCACCACCGCCGCCCTGCCGGGTATGCGCGAGCGGCACCGCGGCGCGATCGTCAACGTGGCCTCGGTGGCGGCCTTCCTTCCGCGCGGCACGTACGGCGCGAGCAAGGCGTGGGTGGTGAGCTTCACCCAGGGCGTGCAGCGCGACCTCGGCGGTGCCGGGGTGCGGCTGATGGCGCTCTGCCCGGGCTTCACCCGGACCGAGTTCCACCAGCGGGCCGGCATGGGAACGGGCAACATCCCGTCCTGGGGCTGGCTGTCCGCCGAGCGGGTGGTCGACGAGGCGATGCGCGACCTGGCCCGCGGCCGCTCGTTGTCCGTCCCGGGCAAGCGTTACAAGATCGCGGTCGCGATCGCCCGGCTGCTGCCGTCCGGCAGGCTCGGCGGGCTGTCCTCGAAGGCGGCGCGCACCTACCGGACCAACTAGCGGGCCGCGGGGCCCGGGGGCGGGCGGGCGCGCGGCGGCCATGTCGGTCACGGGGGCCATGGGGGCCGCGGGGGCCGGGGTGGGGCCGGTCGGGGTCGGGGCGGAGGGTCGGGGGCGCGGTGGCCCGGGGGTGGCGGACCCGGGACTCCGCCCGGGAATAGAGCGAGCCTCACTATTAGCTTCGCTAACTATGAGCTATTCTCGCTATGCTGGCGGCCGCCCGACCGCCATGCCCGCCGTGCCCGCCGCGCGCCCGTGCGGCGTCGTGCCCGCCGCGCGTTCGCGCGTCCGATCCAGGGAGGACCGCCCTTGAGGCCCGATGGCATCCGATGGACCCCGCCCGACCGGGCCGCGGACGAACCGCGACCCCCGGCCCAGTGGCGCCGCATCCTCACGCTGTTCCGCCCGTACACGGGCCGGCTCGTCGTGGTCGGCCTGCTGGTGGCGGCCTCCGCCGTGGTCTCGGTGATATCGCCGTTCCTGCTCAGGGCCGTTCTGGACACCGCCATCCCGCAGGGCCGCACCGGCCTGCTGAGCCTGCTCGCGCTCGGCATGATCGCCGCCGCCGTGGTCAACAGCATCTTCAACGTCCTCCAGACGCTGATCTCCACCACCGTCGGCCAGCGCGTCATGCACGACCTGCGCACCGCCGTCTACGGACACCTCCAGCGGATGTCGCTGGCCTTCTTCACCCGGACCCGCACCGGCGAGGTGCAGTCCCGGATCGCCAACGACATCGGCGGCATGCAGTCCACCGTGACCTCCACCGCCACCTCGCTGGTCTCCAACTTCACCAGCGTGATCGCCTCCGTGGTCGCCATGGTGGCGCTGGACTGGCGGCTCACCGTGGTCTCGCTGCTGCTCCTGCCGCTGTTCGTCTGGATCAGCCGGCGGGTCGGCAACGAGCGCAAGAAGATCACCGCCGAGCGGCAGAAGCAGCTCGCCGCGATGAGCTCGGCAGTGCAGGAGTCGCTGTCGGTCAGCGGCATCCTGCTCGGCCGCACGATGGGCCGTTCCGACTCGCTGGCCAAGGAGTTCACCGGGCAGTCCGACGAGCTGGCCGAGCTGGAGGTGCGCGCCAGCATGGCGGGGCGCTGGCGGATGAACACCATCCAGATCGTGATGGCCGCGATGCCGGCGGTGATCTACTGGGCGGCCGGCCTGGCCGCGGCCGACGGCGCGCCGATCGTCTCCGTCGGCACCCTGGTCGCCTTCGTCTCGCTCCAGCAGGGGCTCTTCCGCCCGACCGTCAGCCTGCTCTCCACCGGCGTGCAGGTGCAGACCTCACTGGCGCTGTTCCACCGCATCTTCGAGTACCTCGACCTCCCGGTGGAGATCGCCGAGCCCGGGCAGCCCGTGGAGCTGGAGGGGCTCCGCGGCGAGGTCCGGTTCGAGGGCGTCGACTTCCGCTACGACCCGGAACAGGAACGGCCGACGCTCTCCGGGGTCGAGCTCAAGGTGCCGGCCGGCAGCTCACTCGCCGTGGTCGGCGAGACGGGCTCCGGCAAGACCACCCTCAGCTACCTCGTCCCGCGCCTCTACGACGTGACCGGCGGCCGGGTCACCATCGACGGCGTGGACGTCCGCGACCTCTCCTTCGACACGCTGTCCCGCGCGGTCGGCGTGGTCTCCCAGGAGACGTACCTCTTCCACGCCTCGGTCGCCGACAACCTGCGCTTCGCCAAGCCGGACGCCACCGACGCCGAACTGGTCGCCGCCGCCGGGGCCGCACAGATCCACGACACCATCGCCGGCCTGCCCGACGGCTACGACACCCTGGTCGGCGAGCGCGGCTACCGCTTCTCGGGAGGGGAGAAGCAGCGCCTCGCGCTCGCCCGGACCATTCTGCGCAACCCGCCGGTGCTGATCCTGGACGAGGCCACCAGCGCGCTGGACAACCGCACCGAGCACGCCGTCCAGCAGGCCATCGACACCCTCGCGGCCGGCCGGACCACCATCACCATCGCGCACCGGCTCTCCACCGTCCGGGCCGCCGACCAGATCGTCGTCCTGGACCGCGGCGAGGTGGCCGAGCTGGGCACCCACGACCAACTGGTCGAGGCGGACGGCCGCTACGCCGCGCTGCTGCGCCGCGAGGCACCGGTGGCCGCGGTGCTGGGGCACGCGTAGCGGCCGCGTGCCGTCGGGCGCGTGCTCCCGCCCCGGCGGCGCCGGCTCCCGTGCTGTCGGCCCGCGTGTCGCCGACGGGGCGTGCCGTCGGTCCCGCGTGCTGTCGGTCCCGCGTGCTGCCGGCACCCGGGTCCGGCAGGCGTCGGGTGCCTCAGGCCGCCTTGGGGATCTCGTTGTAGGTCTCCGCGATCTCCTGGCCGGAGAGCTCCTGGATCGCCCGCATCACCTCGTCGGTGACCTGGCGGCGGGCCTTGAGCGAACGGGCCTGGCCGTGCAGCTCGTCGAAGTGCAGGGGCTCGCCGAAGCGGACCGTCACCTTGCGGATGCGGGGGACGCGCTTGCCGACCGGCAGGATCTGCTCCGGTCCCTCCAGCGCCACCGGCACCACCGGGACACCGGCGGTGAGCGCCAGCCAGGCCACGCCGGTCTTGCCGCGGTAGAGGCGGCCGTCGAGCGAGCGGGTGCCCTCCGGGTAGATGCCGAAGGCCTTGCCGTCCTCCAGGATCTCCAGCGCCGACTCCAGCGAGGCCTGCGCCGAGCGGTAGGTGCCGCGCTCGACCGGCACCGCGCCGATCGCCTCGAAGAAGCCCCGGGACAGCGCGCCCTTCAGCCCGGGGCCGGTGAAGTACTCGGCCTTGGCCAGGAAGTGCACCCGGCGCGGGGCGGTCATCGGGATGACCACGCTGTCGATGAAGGAGAGGTGGTTGCTGGCCAGGATCACGCCGCCCTTGCGCGGCACGTTCTCCAGGCCCTCGATGGTGGGCCGCCAGATCCCCCGCGCGAGCGGTTTCAGCACCAGCTTGGTGGCGAGATCGAGCATGGTCCCTCCCAGGACGAGCACGCCCGGGAGGAGCCCGGGCTTGAACATTCGACTACCGACGGTCGGTCCGTCCCCGGCCGGGCCGGGAATCAGACCCGCAGACTACGACACCCACCCCCGAGGCCGTCCACTCCCGGAGGCCGTGGCGCTCGCCACGGCCGGGTAGGGTACCGCCGTCGGAAAGAAAGACAGATCAGCAGGTCGTCGTGATCGGCGGATCAGCAGTTCATCAGTTCCCTCAGGAGGGGCCTACCCATGGCAGACGTCGACACCATCCGCGCGGCCTTCGACAAGTTCGACGTGGACGGCAACGGCCGGATCACCGCCGCCGAGTACGCCAAGGTCGCGCGTGAGCTCGGCGACCTCACCACGTCGATCTCGATGGCCGAGGCCATCATCAAGCAGATGGACACCAACCACGACGGCGAGCTGACCTTCGACGAGTTCCTGGCCGCGCGCCAGGGCTGAGTCGGCCGAGGCCGCACGGGCGGGGCACCGGGACTCCCGGGGCCCCGCCCTTCGCCTTTCCGGGCCCGGCGCAACGGCCCGGTGGTGAAGGCCTCAGTCCTGGACCGGGAACACCCGGCGGACCACCCGCTCCGACGCCCCGCCGTCGTCCCACGGGCAGAACCGCTCGCGGAACCGCGCCCGCGCGTCCGGCTCCGGGTCGCCCGCCAGCAGCGCCTTCGCCAGCCCGTCGGCGTCCACCGTGACCGCGCCCGGCGGCTGCTCGAACAGGTCGAAGTAGACGCCACGGTTCGCGCGGTACTCGTCCCAGTCCGGCGCGAAGATCACCACCGGCCGGTCCAGCACCGCGTAGTCGAACATCATCGACGAGTAGTCCGTGACCAGCACGTCCGCCGCCAGGTAGAGGTCCTCCACGGTCGGGTGGGCCGAGACGTCCACGATCTCCGCGGCCCCCGCGCCCGCCGTCAGGTCGCCCGGGCCGCCGGTGTGGAAGTAGTGGGTGCGGACCAGCAGCGTGAAGCCCGGCCCGAGCCGCCGCGCCAGCTCGCGGACGTCCAGCAGCGGCACGTACCCGCCCTTGGCCTCGCGGTGCGTCGGCGCGTACAGCACCGCCGTGCGGCCGGGGGCCAGGCCGAACCGCTCGCGCATCGCGGCCGTTTCGGCCGGAGTGGTGTTGGCCAGCCGGTCGTTGCGCGGGTAGCCGGAGTCCAGCATCTCGTACCGGCCGGGGAAGGCCCGGGCGAAGTGCTCGCTGGTGTGCGGGTTGGAGGAGACCAGGAAGTCCCAGCGGTCGACGGCCTCCTGCAAGCGGTCGAAGTCCATCCCGTCCGCCGCCACGGGGTGGTCCTTGAGGTCCATCCCCATCGCCTTCAGCGGCGTGCCGTGCTGCGTCTGGACGTGCACGGTGCCCGGCCGCTTCGCCATGGTCCGCGGGAAGTTGACGTTGTTGACGAAGTACTTGGCCGTCGCCATCGCCTTCAGGTACGCGGGTGTGTTGACGATCACGTACGGGACCCCGGCCGGCAGCGTGGCCGCCTGGGTGCCGTTCTCCACCACCCAGACGCCCCGCACGTCCGGGGCCAGCTCCTTCGCCTTCTCGTAGATCGCCGCCGGGCTGCACGCGTAACCCCGGTGCCAGTAGGCCGCGTAGACCGCCAGGTACTCGTCCAGCGGCAGCCGGCGGAACGCGTTGTAGGCGGTGAAGCGCGCACCGCTGCGCACGCCCTTCCGGACCCCCTTCTTCACGGCCGGCGCGACCGCGCGCGCCCCGCGCTTGAGCTCGCGCGGCAGCCGTCCGGTGCGGCGCAGCTCCGCGTACGTGACCCGGGCACCGCGCGCCGCCAGCCGGTACTGCACGCCGCGCAGGCCGCCGGGGAAGCGGTAGCCGTCGGGGCGGTGGCGGGCGAAGTGCTCGGAGATCCGGCGGAAGAACTCCTTGCGCCGCTCCACGGGGACCAGCCCGGGGGTGTCGTAGACGGTGAGCGCCTGCTTGACGGTGCGGTCGAAGACGAGGGTGCGCAGCGAGTCCGGCACCGGGCGGCCGGGCCGGTCGGGGCGGTCCAGGAAGGCGAAGATCGCGTCGTACTGGGCGAAGGCGTCGGCGTGCTTGGGGGAGGCGGTGGAGGTGATCGCGCCCGCCCGGCCGCGCCGGTAGAAGTAGCAGGGGCGGTCGAGGTAGCGCAGCCGCCCGGCCGCGAGCAGGGCGGGATAGGTGACCGAGATGTCCTCGTAGTAGCCGCGCCCGAAGGAGACGCCGAGGCCGAGCAGGAACGCGCGGCGGAACACCTTGTTCCAGACCGACATCACGGTCTGGAACAGCGCCGGGTGCTCGGCGAGGGTGGCGCCGTCGGTCAGCGGGGAGCCGGCCATCACGTGGCGCCAGGGGTTGGGCTCCGTCCCCCCGTCCGGGTAGACGTGGGTGAAGTCGGTGAGCAGCACGTCGGCCGGGGTCTCGCGCCGGCGCTCCTGGTCGAGCTCGTCGAGGAGGGCGGGGACGGTGCCCTCGGGCAGCCAGTCGTCGCTGTCGACGAACCAGACGTACTCGCCGCGCACCTCGGGCAGGGCCGCGGTACGGGCGCCGCCGAGGCCCTGGTTCTCGGTGAGGTGCAGCACGCGCAGCCGCGGGTCGCGGGCCGCGTACTCGTCCAGGATCGCGCCGCAGCGGTCGGGGGAGAGGTCGTCGACCGCGATCACCTCGAAGCGGGACTCCCCGGCGGGAGTGGCTTCCAGGATCGAGTCGAGGCAGCGGGGCAGGTAGCGCTCCACCCCGTGGACCGGGAGGACGATGCTGAGGAGGACTGGCACGCTGGCCGAGTCTACCGAGCGCGACCGGGGTCGGGGCCGCTCGGGGCCGGGGCCCGGAACCGCCGGTGCCGGGCCCCTCGCGGGGCGGCACCGGCAGCCTGGTGGCGGCCTGGCCGACCCTCTACGGCCGGCCGCCGGTCCGGGCACCTCCCGAACCTGGCCACCGCAGCGTCGAGGCGGCCGGGCAGTGGCTCGGGGGAGCCGGAGATCTTCATCAACCGTTGATCATCGATGCCGATCGATGTTCACCAGTCGAACGCACAGGTGGCCAGGGAGCGGCACTGTGTGGTTGAAGAAGATATTGCTTGGAGGTTTCGCCCGCGTCAATCCCTCGATTGCGTTCACTTACTGAAGTGATTGTCCTAGGGATTTGTCGAGGTGTCGCCATGGAGAGCCGTGCGGCGGCGCGGGCGGGTACGGAGTGCGGACGGTGACCGACGGTGACCCTGTGCGCCCGGCGCGTGCCGGCCGGGCAGGGCGCCGGGTCAGTGCCTCCGTGGACCCGGTGACGTACGGCCGGTCGTGCACCACCATTGATGCCTAGTCGTGACCGGTCGGGTGGCCCCTGGTGCGTCGTCAGTTGACGCCGCACGATACGGTGGCAGAACACCAGGACGGTTGCGCGAAGACCGTCTATCACGGATAGTCTTCGCCTCACGGCCCTGGCGCCTCGTAGGGGTGGGAATACTGATGGAACACATGCAAGTGCGGACTCGGCCTCGTGTGCCGGCGATCCAGTGCGGTGTCGGCGCGACCGGCCGTCGGATCGACCGTCACCTGGCTGTGCTCGGCGCGCCCGCACTCTCGGCGGTGGACACCGCCGAGGCGCTCGGGTTGATAAGGGAGCTGACGCCACGCGGCACCAGCGCCCTCACGGCCCCGCGCCGCCACGTGCGGGTGAGGCTGCTGGCGCCGCTGCGCCGGCTGCGGCGGAGCCTGTTCGGGAGTCGCGGCTAGGGCGGTTGCCCCCCGCGCCGACCGGCATCCGGCCCGACGGACCTCAGGGACCGTCGGGTCTTTGGCGTGTCCGGACGCGGGGCGCGCCCGTCCGTACGGGCCGGAGGTACGGGCAGGGGCGGGCGTCCGGGTTCGCGGATGCGCCGAACCTGTCAGCGTACGAGATTTTGCCTCCCTGGCAAGGAGAGTCGGCGAGGCGGACCGCCACATCCCCTCGTGTGGGTGAGGATGACGCCATGGCGGACAACACCCACTCCACCCCCTTCCACACCACCACCCTTGAGATCACCACGGGCAGCCGCGAGGTCGCACTCGACATCACCGACCGCTGCGCCGAGTTCCTCAACGACCGGGCCGCCGGGCGCGACGGCCTGCTCAACGTCTTCGTGCCGCATGCCACGGCCGGCATCGCCGTCCTGGAGACCGGTTCGGGCAGTGACGAGGACCTCCTGACGACCCTGCGCGAGCTGCTCCCCGCCGACGACCGCTGGCGCCACCGGCACGGCAGCCCCGGCCACGGGCGCGACCACGTCGTCCCGGGCCTGGTCGCCCCGCACGCCACGCTGCCGGTGATCGGCGGCCAACTCGCCCTAGGGGTCTGGCAGTCGGTCGTCCTCGTCGACACCAACGGCGACAACCCGCACCGGACGGTCCGGCTGTCCTTCCTGGGGTGACGGGCTACCCGGCCGCCGCGGCCCCGCCTGGGGCGTCGGCCGGGCGGACGGGGGCGGTGAGGCCGGTGGGGGCGGTGGGCCCGGAGGGGTGGACGGGTTCGGTGGGGGCGGCGGCGTGGACCGGTTCGGCCGGGTCGTCGGGCCCGGCGACGGCGGTGGCGACCGCGGCGAGGTAGCCCTCGATCGCCAGGTACTGGCAGAGCACCGCAACCGGACGGCCGAGCCGCGCGTACCAGGCGGCGAGCCGGGCGAACGCGGTCACCTCGAACCACACCTCGCCCGCCGCGTCCATGCTCACCAGGAACGCCTCCTCGCCGCACTCCGGATGCCCGGGCAACGTGCCGTAGGCGAAGCCGATCCGGTCCGGCTCGTCGACCGTCCACACCACCCGGCACGGGATCACCACGCGGGGCCACCGCAGCCGGGGCGGGCTCAGCCGCAGCAGGACGGTTGCGCCCTCCTCGGCCGGGGCGTACGGGTGGACGGCGAATCCGGTGCCGAGCTGGCAGCCCCAGCCGAGTACGTACCGCCCGGCCCGCTCCAGCACGGCGCGTCCGTGACCGAGGTGGATGCGCCGCCGCAGCTGCGCGTACCCGGCCGGCAGCCGGGGCCCCAGGGTGGCGCCCACCTCGGGGTAGTTGGGCGAGGCGGCGCGGGCGGAGGCCAGGATCTGGGCGAGGTCGGCGGGCACGGGGCCACCGTACGGGAGGCGGGCCACCGGGATCGTGGCGGGTGCGGGTGCGGGTGCGGGTGCGGGTGCGGGTGCGGGTGTGTGCGGTGCGGATCCGTGGCCGCGGTCCCGCCGGGGGCCTGGCGGGCGGGGTTCCCCCGCGGCCGGGCGGCCTCGCGAGCGGCTGCCGTCGTGGCCGGGCCTCGTTGTGCGTGGGAGTCGTGGTCGCCGGGTCCCGTGATGGCCGGGCCCCGTGGTTGCCGGGGCCCGGCGCGAGCGGCTGCCGTCGCGACCGGGCGTCCTTACGACCGGGTGTCCTTGCGACCGGGCGGGGGAGCGGAGTAGGAAGGCGGCATGAGCAGCGAGGCAGCGGTGACGGCGGAAGCGGCGGCGGGCGGCGCGGCGGCGGTGGGTTCGGCGGCGGCGGGTGAGGACGGCCTGGTGTGCGCCCTGGAGCCGGCCGCGGCCGAGGCGGCACAGGCCGCATTGGTGCACGACCCGGGGCTGTCCGGGCCGCGCGCCGACTGCGTGCTCTGCGGTGAGCCTACCGAGCTGCCCGCCGACCACCCGGGCACCACGCTCTGCCCGGTCTGCGCCTGGCAGCAGGCGCAGCGGATCGCCTGCTCCGGCTGACCCCCCGGGCGTTTCCGTCGGCCGTCCTCCGCGCCCGGCCCGCGCTACGCGTTCTCCCGGCCCGCCAGGCTGAGGGTCGAGCCGTGTCGGCCCTTGCGGACCAGCAGCTGGGCCGGGATCCGGGACTTCAGGTCGGCGACGTGGCTGACGATGCCGACCGCGCGGTCCCGCTCGCGGAGGCCGTCGAGGACGTCCATGACCTCCTCCAGTGCCTGTTCGTCCAGCGTGCCGAAGCCCTCGTCGATGAAGAGCGTGTCCAGCGGCATGCCGCCCGCCTCGTCCGTGACCACGTCGGCCAGGCCGAGGGCGAGGGCCAGCGAGGCGAAGAAGCTCTCGCCGCCGGAGAGCGTCGCGGTGTCCCGCTCGGTGCCGGTCCAGGCGTCCACCACGCGCAGCGCCAGGCCCGAGCGCTTGGTGCCGGCGCCCCGGTCGTCGCTGTGGACGAGTGTGTACCGGCCGCCCGACATCCGCACCAGGCGGTCGCTGGCGGCCGCCGCCACCTGCTCCAGCCGGGCCGCCAGGACGTACGACTCCAGGCGCATCCGGAGCCGGTTCTCCGCCGAGGTGCCGGCGGCGAGGGTGGCGAGCCGGTTGATCCGGCCGAACCTGTCCAGGGCCGGCGCCAGCGAGGCGGCCAGCCCGGTCAGCTCCCGGCCGATCGCCGCGAGCGCCTCGCGTCGCTCGCGGGCCGCCTCCTGCGCGGCGTGCGCCCGGCGCAGCCGGTCGACGGCGGCCTGGAGGCGGGACTGCGCGCCGGGCACGTCCGCCGGCGGACAGGCCGCAGCCGCGGCCAGCTCCGGCTCCGTCAGCTGCTGCTGCACCGCGGCCAGCTCCGCCTGGTACCGCGCCAGCCGGGCCTCCAGCTGCTCGCGCCGCTCCCGTGGCAGCAGGACGGCCGCGGCCTCCTCCACGCCCGGGAACCCGGCCGCCTCGGCGGCCCGCGCCAGCTCTCCGGAGGCCTCCTCCAGCCGCTCGGCCGCCGCCCGGGCGGCCCGCGCCGCCTCCGCGGAAGCCGCCACGGCCTCGGTGAGGCGGGCCAGCGCCGAGGCCCGGCCGGCCACCGAGGGCGCGTCGCCCCGGGCCGCCTCGACCCGGCGGCCCAGCTCCTCCTGCTCGGTGCCGAGCGCCTCGGCCCGGGCCGTCAGCGCGGCCGTGCGCTCGCCGGCGTCGCGCAGCTCGGCGAGCCGGCGGTTCTGGTCGTCCGCCAGCCGCTCGATCTGGCGGGTGACCGGTCCCAGCCCCTCCGCCGCCCGCAGCGCCTCGCGGCGCTCCCGCTCCACCTCGGCGAGCGCCTCGGCGATGGCCCCGGCACTCTCCGGCCCGGCCGCCCCCGCGGCGGACGCCTCGCGCACCTGCAGGCCGGCCAGCTCCCGCTCGGCGGCGTCGGCCGCCTGCTCGGCCACGGCCTGGGCGGCCCGGGCCCGGTCCTCGTCCGCCGCGCCGACCTGCCCGCCGGACGGCCGGGCCGGCTCCGGGTGCTCGGATGAACCGCAGACCCGGCAGGCCTCGCCGGCCCGCAGCTGCTCCGCCAGCTCGGCGGCCATGCCGGTGAGCCGGCGCTCGCGCACGTCCTGGCTGTGCTCGCGGGCGTCCAGGGCCTCGGCACGCCGGGCGAGTGCGAGCGGCTCGGCGGCCCTGATCTCCTCGCGCAGCGCGTCCCGGCGGCGGGCCGCGGCCAGTCGCTGCGTCACCTCGCCGTGCCTGGCGTCCAGCTGCTCGACCCGGGTGCCCGCGGCCCGGGCGGCGGCCTGCGCCTCCTGCAGCGCGGCGAGCCGCCCGTCGAACTCGACCAGCCAGTCGGCCGCCTCCTCGGCGAGCTCCTCGGCCCTGCACCGGTCCGCGTCCAGCGACGCCTGCTCCCGGCCGAGCGCGGCGCACCGGAGCTCGTCGGCCTGGGCCGCCTCCAGCCGGACGACCTCGGCCCGCAGCCGTTGCTCGGCGGCGGCGAGCTCCTCGGCGCCGGCGCGGGCCAGCGCGGCGCCCTCGCCGCCGGGCGCACCGGCCAGCGCCTCCCGGCGGCGGTGCTCCTCCTTGACGGCCGCCCGGTAGGCCTCGACGGCGGTCCGGCGCAGGTGCAGCACCGACTCCACCCCGACGGCGGCCTGGGCGTCGGCCAGCCGGCGGCGGTCGCGCTCGACCTCCGGACCGGCCGCGGTGAGGCGGGCCGCCTCCTGCGCCGCCGCCTGGTGGCGCTGCTGCCGGCCGGCCAGCTCCTCGGCGTCGGCCCGGGCGCGCTGCGCCGCGCGGTGGCCGGCCTCGGCACCGTCGAGCGCGGCGTCGGCGACGGCCAGCTGCTCGGCGGCGCCGTTGCGCAGGATGGCGGCCCAGCCGAGCACGTCCGCGGTGAGGCCGGCGGCGGCGTGGGCCGGCTCGTCCTCGCCGGGCACCCAGGCCGCGGCCGGCTCGGACTGCGGGCCGGCGGCCTGTTCGGCCTTGCTGCACAGGTCGCGCAGGCGCCGGCGCCCGGCCAGGACGGCGGCCTCCTGGGCCCGCCGCTGCTCGGCCAGCCAGGCCTCGACGTGCTGGAACCGCTCGGTGTCGAACAGCCGCCGGAGCAGCTTGCCGCGCTCCTCCGAGTCGGCCCTGAGGAAGCGGGCGAAGTCGCCCTGCGGCAGCAGCACCACCTGGCAGAACTGGTCCCGGCTCATCCCGACCAGCCGGTGGATCTCCTCCCCGGCCTCCTGGTGGGACTTGCTGACGGCCCGCCAGCCGGGGGCGCCGTCACCGCCGTCGGAGCCGTCCGCGGACCACTCGCGCAGCAGGGTCTGGGCCCGCTCGACGGTCGTCCCCTTGCCGACCTTCTTCGGCCGCGGCTGCTCCGGGAGGCGGGTGATCTGGAGCCTGCGCCCGCCGAGCGTCAGCTCCAGCCGGACCTCGGTCAGCCGGCGCGGGTCGGCGTGGTCGCTGCGCAGCCGGTTGACCCGGCGGGTGCCGGGCACCTCGCCGTAGAGGGCGTAGCAGACGGCGTCCAGCACGCTGCTCTTGCCCGCGCCCGTGGCCCCGCGCAGCAGGAAGAGGCCGCCGGAGGCGAGCGCGTCGAAGTCCACCGTCTCGGTGCCGGCGAACGGGCCGAAGGCGGTGACGGTGAGTTTGTGCAGCCTCATCGGGGCAGTTCCGCCTTCCGGTCGCCGGTCTGCCGGACGGTCTCGAATCCCTCGCGGAGCCAGCCGAGCTCGTCCTGGTCCGGCTCGGCGCCGGGGCGGACGTGCCGCAGGAAGCCCTCGGCGATCTCCAGGTCGGCCCGCCCGCTCACCCGCGCCGCGTACGAGCGGGCGGGGGCGGCCTCGCTCTCCTCGGGGTCGAACAGCAGCTGGAGGGTGTGCGGGAAGCGCCGGCGCAGCTGCTCCATCGGCTCGCCGGGGCGGCCCGGATCGGTCAGCGTCGCCTGCACCCAGGACTGCTCGTGCTCGGTGTACCGCTCGTCGGTGAGCAGCTCGTCGAGCCGGCCGCGCAGGCAGGCCAGCGGGCGCGGCTGCGGGCAGTCGACCCGCTCGGCGGCCACCGAGCCGTCCGCCGCCAGGTCGACCAGCCACATGGTCTTGCGCTGCCGGGCCTCGGAGAAGGAGTAGGCGAGCGGCGAGCCGCTGTAGCGCAGGTGCGGGGCGAGCGTCTGGCAGCCGTGCAGGTGGCCGAGGGCGGCGTAGTGCACGCCGTCGAAGACGGACGCGGGCACCGAGGCGACGCCGCCGACCGCGATGTCCCGCTCGCTGTCGCTGGGCGCGCCACCGGTGACGAAGGCGTGTGCCAGCACCACCGCGCGGGTGCCCGCGGGGCGGGCCGCGAGGTCGGCCCGGACGGCGTCCATCGCCGCGCCGAGCACCGCCGCGTGGCCGCCGCGCTCCAGCCCGAACTGCCCGCGGACCAGCGTCGGCTCCAGGTAGGGCAGCCCGTAGACGGCGACCGGCCCGTGCTCGTCGGCCAGCAGGACGGGCACCGCGCACTTGCCCGGGTCGGTCCGCAGGTGGACGCCGGCCTCGCCGATCAGGCCGGCCCCCACGCCCAGCCGGCGGGCCGAGTCGTGGTTGCCGCTGATGAACACCGTGGGCACGCCCAGGCCGGCCAGCCGGTGCAGCACGTCGTCGAACAGGGCGACCGCCTCCAGGCCCGGCAGTGCCCGGTCGTACACGTCGCCGGCGACCAGCACGGCGTCGACGCGCTCGGCCCGGACCACGGCGACGAGGTGGTCCAGGAAGGCGCGTTGGGCGTCGTGGAGGCTCTCCCGGTGGAAGGAGCGCCCGAGATGCCAGTCGGAGGTATGCAGCAGTCGCATGGTCCCCGACCCTAACGCCCGGCACTGACAACGCGGCCGGAACAGGGGACCCGGGTGTCCCGCGGAGGGGGCTGCCGCCGGGCGGGGCGCCCGCCGCCGTCGGGCCGTCGCTCCCGGTGCATTGTCAGTGACGCTGTGTATGGTCCCGATCGCCGGCGCCACTCCGGAGCGACCGGTGCGAGCTCGTGGGAGGAACCATGTCCGTGCAGTCCCAGTTCTTCGGCCTTGCCGGGCCCCTGGTGCGCCGGGTGCGTCGGGTGCGCGTCCGTGCGTGGGCGGGTGCGGGTGCAGGTGCAGCGGGTGCGAGTACGGGAGGGGGCGGACGACCCCGGCCGGGGTCGTCCGGTCGGGTGTCCGGGCGACGGCCGGGGCCGGGCGGGCCGGCCGGGGGCGGTCGCACGGGCGGCCCGCCGGGTGGTCCGCCGTCGGGCGGGAGGGCCGCCGGGAGGGGCGGCGCCCGGCCGCCGGGCGGCGGCGCGCGAGGTGCGGGCGGAGCGGGCCCGGGCGGTCCGGGTGGCCCCTGCGGCACCGGAGGTCCGGGTGGGCCCGGTGGCCGGGCGGGGCAGCGGGGCCGGTCGCGCGGGGCTCCGCCGCCGCTGCCGGTGGCGGTCGCGCTGGCCGTCCGCCAGGCCGACTTCGCCGGCCTGGCCCGCCACGGCCTGTTCGGCGGCCTGGCCTTCCGGGAGTACCTGCGTCGGACGGAGTCCCAGCTCAGAGCCCTGTGCGGACAGGGGGTGGAGGTGCACCTGCGGGTGCTCGACCCCGCCGACTACGAGGACTACTGCGAGGCCCTCGGCTTCGACCCCGGTGGCGCGGCCGCCCGCGTCGCGTACGCGGCCGACCCGGAGCTGGCCGGCGAGCCCTTCGTCTACGCGGGGGAGCGGCTGGCCGGGCTGCTTCCGGCGCTGGCCGACGACCACCGGGCCAGGGTGCGGATCACCATCGCCTGCACCGCGCTGCTGGACGCCCTCGGCGAGGGCCCGGCCGGGCAGCCCCGGATGGTCGCGGTCATGACGTACGTCACCTCGGTCTACCTGGCGGTGGCGGAGGGGGCCGGGGAGGGGCGTCACCTGCTGACCCTGTGGTGCCACGGGCCGGAGGACGGTGAGGAGCTCACCGCCGCCGCGGACGTCCGGGTCCGGGACGGCCGCCTCCTCGACGCCGGCCGGGACACCGAGGCGCTCTGCGTCACCCTGGCGGCGGGCGTGGCCGCCGGCGGCGCGGGCGCGCTGCTGCTGCACGGCGATCCGGCGGCGCCGGGCGGGCAGGAGGTGCGGGGCTGGGCCCTGGAGGGCGGCCGGATGCGGCCGATGTCCGCCCAGGAGGTGTTCGACTCGCTCGCCGACGACGTCGGCCGGGGCCTGCCGTTCCCGCCGGGCGCCGTGCCGCTGCCGGGCTTCGCACTGCCGGGCCCGTGGCGGCCGGGGCCCGTGCCGCCGGGTGCGGGGCCGGGTGACGGAGCCGGCCCCGGCGGGGTGCGCGAGGACGGCGGTGAGCCCTTGGGGTGACCAGGGACTTAAGACCTCCGTGTCCACCAAGCGGCGCTGGGGACTGTTCATCGACCGCCTGTTCGGGGAAGATTTCGGGGAAGATCAACAGCAGGAGCCGGCGGTGCCCCACGCCGTCGTTCCGGCCGCTCCGCCCTGAACCGCGCACCGCAGGTCCTCCCCGCGCACCGCCGGTCCGGCGAGCCCGACACCGAAAGGGGGACGCATGAGCCGGATCGAGTACAGCGCGGAGATCGCCGAGCTGCTCGGCAAGGTGCGACGGCGTCCCAGCGCGGGCTGGCCGTGGCGGCCCGGGGAGCAGGTGCCCGACGGACTGCCGGTGAAGCAGTCGTGGGGCTGGCTGTTCGCCCCCGACGGCCGGGTGCTGACCCTGGTCAACCCCAAGGACGGCATCGTCTCGCTCCCGGGCGGCTCACTGGAGCCCGAGGACGACGGCGAGCCGGGCTCCGCCCTGGCCCGGGAGGCGGCCGAGGAGGCCCAGGCGTTGATCGGCACGCCGTACTACCTCGGCTACCTCTACGACCGGGTCGGCTCGGCCAACGGCGGGCACGAGTGCGCGCGGGTCCGGATGGCCGCGGCGCTGCGGGCCGTCGGTCCGAGCGCGCCCGACCCGGCGTCGGGCCGGCACTACCGGAGGCTGCTGGTCGCGCCCGGCCTCGCGGTCGAGCTGCTCGGCTGGGGCGCGCCCGGCCTGCGGCAGGCCCGGGCGGCGGTGTCGGCCGGCGTCCGGTGGCTCGGCGTGCCCGCAGCCGCCAACGAGGCGATCGAGGAGCTCCCGGTGGAGGGCTGCGAGGTCTTCCCCGGGGCGGTCCGCGGCGCCGGCGCCGCCGCTCACCCCGGCGGGGAGTGACCGGGAGCCGCGGAGGCACACCCCGGCGGGCTGCTCCACCACGTCGAGCTCCGGGCGGACGGCCTCGCCGCCACGCGGGCCCGGCGGGCGCCGTGCCGCCCACCGGAGGTCGCGCGCCGACACCGGGGGCGACGGCGCGCCTGATGGACGGTCAGGGACCGGGGCGGGAGGCGTCCACGCCGGCGCACCCTTGAGCCCGGCCGGCGGACCCCGGTGGGCCCGGTCGGCGCAACCGTGGGTCCGGCCTGGCGGACCACCGTGGGCCCGGCCGGCGTCCTCGTGGATCCGACCGGGGCACCCGGGACCGCCACCGGCGTGTCCGGGAAACCTCCACCGCGCTGCCGCGCGCTCCTCCGGACGAGTGAGTTGCGGCGGGGTGCCGCAGGCCTTGTCCAGGGCGCCCGGCCAGTGCACTTTCCTTTGGCCGTAGCGCAGTTCACCCTGTGTCCGTCCGACCGACCGTCAATTGCCTTGGCATGACCACTTCCCGGGATACCTACTGCCTGGTATCAAATTCTGTGACTCACGTCACTCTCTGGAGGTGTCATGCTGCGCCCCACCCGCTCCATGTCAGTCGCCGCCTTTGCGGCACTCCTCGCCCTCACCACCCTCTTCACCGCCTCGTCCGCCCATGCGGCCGGTGTCAACTACGCCGCCCTGGGGGACTCCTACGCCTCCGGTGTCGGTGCCGGCAGCTACACGAGCGAAAGCGGAAGCTGCAAGCGGAGCACCAACGCCTACCCCTACCTCTGGAAGAACGCGCACGCGCCGTCGTCCTTCTCCTTCGTCGCCTGTTCCGGCGCCAGAACCGGTGACGTCCTCAACAACCAGCTCTCGGTGCTGAACTCCGGCACCACGCTGGTCAGCATCAGCATCGGCGGCAACGACGCGGGCTTCGCCAGCACCATGCAGACCTGCGTGCTGGACACCGAGAGCGCCTGCCTCAACGCCGTCGCCACCGCGAAGAACTACGCCAACAACACCCTGCCCGGCCAGCTCGACCAGGTCTACGCGGCCATCCACGCCAAGGCCCCCAACGCCCGCGTGGTCGTGCTGGGTTACCCCCACCTCTACAAGATCGGCGGCAGCTGCATCTTCGGCATCGGCGACACCAAGCGCTCCGCCATCAACAGTGCGGCGGACGTCCTGGACGGCGTCATCGCCAAGCGTGCCGCCAACGCGGGCTTCGCCTTCGGTGACGTCCGGAGCATCTTCACCGAGCACGAGATCTGCGGTTCCAGCACCACCTGGCTGAACAGCACCACCCTGCCCGTCGACGAGAGCTACCACCCGAAGGCGGCCGGCCACTCGGGCGGCTACCTGCCGGTCTTCTCGGCCCAGGCGTAGCCGAACCCGGGCCGGGCGTCCACCGGTTCGGTGGCGCCCGCCGGACCTGGTGAGGCTGCGCGGTTCCGGTGGCGTCCGCCCGTTCCGGGAAGGCCCGCCGGTTCCGGGAAGGCCCGCCCGTTCCGGGAAGGCCCGCCCGTTCCGGGAGGGCCCGCCGGCTTCGGGCTGGCCGCCGGCCCCCACCCGTCCTCCGGGTGGGGGCCGGCGGCCACGGAGCACCACGGGGTCGGCGCCTCGGTGCCTCGGCGCCCCACCCCATCAGGGGCTCGGCCCCTCGGCGCCCCCGGTCCCTCGGCGACCCGACGGGAACGGGATGCCGGCGAGCACCGGCAGCAGCTCCCGTTCCTCGTGGTCCAGGTGCGCCTCCAGCTCGGCCGGCAGCCGCGTCAGTTCGGCCCGGAAGCGCTCCGGCTCGGCCACCCCGATCCCGGCCGGCAGCCCCACCAGCTCGTCCTTGATCCGGCCGACCGGGCGGTGCTCCTCGCCCAGTCGCACGAGCGTCTCCCGGAGCTGTGGATGGCTGCGTTCCAGCGCGGGGAAGATCGCCGCGTCCTCGCCGTTGTGATGGTGGGTCAGTCCCTGCAGAGCGCAAGGCAGTGCTGGCGGATCTGCAGCCCGAGGCCCGGTGGCCGGCCGTCGCCCGCGGGTCCGGCCGCGAAGTGCGCCTCCGTCCCGGCTCGGACGTGCCGCAGTTGGGCGCGAAGCCAGGTGTGGACCTCCAGCAGCTTGTCCGCCAGGGTGGCCACCTCGCGCGGCGGCGTCTCGGGCCGCTCCAGCGCCACCGCCGGCAGTACCCGCGCGGTGTGCGCCTGGTAGTCGCCGTACCCCGGCGCGACGCGCACCACCGCCTCGAACAGCCGGTCCCGCCGGGCGCCCTCGACCGGCACCGCGACCGCCTCGAACACCTCCGACCCGAGCTCGATCCGCACCACCGGCCGGGCGAGCAGATTGCGGTACCACTGCGGGTGCTCCGGAGCGCCGACCGCCGAGGCGACGACCAGCGGCAGCCCGTCCGCCCGCACGTATCCGAGCGGCACGGCGTGCTCCTGCCCGGACCGGGCGCCGGCGGTGGTCAGCAGGAGCAGGTCGCCGCCTTCGAAGGGGCCGCCGACCCTTCCGGCCTTGGCACGGAATTCCTCGATGATCGCTTGATGGAAAGACATGGGCATACGCCTGTGGGATCTCCGAACAAGGGGAGTGAAGGCGACGGCGGGGCACCTGCGTACGGGCACAGCGAAAGGGCGTCCGTGGGCGGGCACCGCCGCAGCCGTTGACGTCAGGTCAGGGGGCGGAGTGAGAACTCATCGCGCATCGTCCCTCTGTGAAAGGTGCCCGCCCGGCTGTCGGCCGGCCCAGTTCTCTTTGGCCGACGCCGCGCTGCACGCCTCACATGAGAGCCATCCGCCCGGCCGTCTGTCAACGAGCAAGATCGCCGGGCTGGGGGCCGGCGTCGCGAAACCCGATGCCCGGCGGGTGGTGGGTGGTGGGTGGTGGGTGGTGGACGATTCCGGCATGGAACGCATTGTCGATCTCGACCTGGCGGCCGGGGAGTTGGCCGCGCGGATCGGCCGGTGGCGCGCGGTCGGCCTCGGCCGCGGCCTTCGGCAGGCGGCTCGACGGGTGGCTGCACCGGGTCTTCGGCGTCCGACCGTAACCCGCCGCTGCCGGCCGTCGACCCGCCGCCGCCGGCCGTGGGCCCGGCGCCCGAAGCAGTCCCGGAACAGTCCCGGAGCAGGCCCGGGGTAGACCCGGGGCCGCCCTGCCGGTGCCCCCGGGATCGGCGGAGCGGCCCCGCGCCGGTCAGTGCAGGTAGGAGGTCAGGCCGGCGGGCTTGAGGCCGGCCGCGTCGGCGGCGGCGAGGGCGCGCTGGAGGTCGGTGGCGAGGGTGTCGGTCCAGTGCATCAGGACGACGTCACCGGGCGACAGGGTGCCCTCGTGCCAGATGTTGGAGGCGCCCCAGCTGAAGTCGGCGTCCGCCGTCAGGACGGTGCGCATGCCGCAGTTGGCCGCCGCCTGGAGGGTGTCGGCGTTCCACGCGAAGTACGGCGGCCGGAAGACGGTCGGGGCGGTGCCGAAGAGGCGGGTGAGCGAGTCCCGGGCGTCGCAGATCTCGACCTGCTGCTCGGCGGGCGAGAGCTTGGTCAGGTCGGTGTGGGAGACGCTGTGGTCCTGCACGGAGGAGCCGGGGACGGCCGTGACGCGCCGGAAGAAGTCGGGGTCGGTGGCGGCCGGCATCGGCAGCGGGAAGGCGGTGATCGGCAGCTTGTGGTCGGTGATGAACCGCTCTGCCTCGGGGGTGCGCTGCCAGCCGTCGTCCACGGTGAAGAAGACCACCCTGTCGGTGGTCGGCACCGAGCCGGAGCCGGTCGCGGGGGCCGGGGCCGGGCCGTCCATCCGGACGTCGTCGACGGCGAACGGGCCCTGCTGGTACCAGCCGTGGACGTAGAGCCGCACGGTGCGCGCGTCGGGGCCGGTGGTGAAACGGGTGGTCAGCTGCTGCCAGCCGCCGTTGGTGGTCTCCGTCCAGGCGGGGGCGACGTCGCGTCCGGTGCCCGTGGCGCCCAGGTGGACGAACTTGCCGCGGACCCAGGCCGAGGCGGTGTACGTGGTGTTGGGCTGGACGGAGACGGTCTGGGCGCACTCGCCGTTGGAGTCGTCGCCGGCCGGGGTGACGGCGAGGGCGGAGCCGCCGGAGTGCGGGGCCGAGGTGGTGACGGCGGCCTCGGCCGGGCCGCCGGTGCAGCGCCAGCCGGGGACGCTGCCCCAGTCGGCCAGCGAGGAGGCGGGGATCTCGAACCCGGGGTTGGTCGCCAGGTTGGCAGCGGCGCCGGCGGGGGCCGCGGCCGGCTCGGCGGACGCCGGGGCGGCGAGGCCACAGACGGCGAGCGACGCGCAGGCGGCCAGCGCGGACAGGCGTGAGGACCGCCGCGAGAACGCGGACGGGCGGGAGGACATGGACACGTGAGGACTCCTGCGTGGGGCCGTGAGGCCGTGGGGGACCACGCCCGTGGGGAGGGCGGGTGGAGCGGGGTGGAGCGCTCCCCGAGGGGTGGGAGCCGTCGGCGTGCCGCACTCGGACCGTGGCAGAACAATGGACTGGACCACTCGGATCGTCAAGGGAACGGCGGGTGAACCGCGCACCGCCCGCGCCAAAGCCGCAGAAGCCATCCGCCCTGCGGCAAAACGGACAAGACGCACCGTCAGGGTGCGTACAGTTCCTCGATGTCCTGCCCGTAGTACTCCGTGATCGCGGCGCGCCGAAGCTTCAGTGACGGCGTGAGCAGTCCCTGGTCCACGTCGAACTCCCGTGGCAGCAGCCGGAACGCGCGGATCGACTCGGCGCGCGAGACGGCGGTGTTGGCGGCGCCCACCGCCCGCTGGATCTCGGCGTGCAGCTCCTCGTCGGCGAGGGCCGCCCACGGGTCGAGCTGCTCGCGCCCGTGCGACTTCAGCCAGTGCGCGAGCGCCGCCGGGTCCAGCGTGATCAGCGCGGCCACGTACGGGCGGTCGTCGCCGACCACCAGGCACTGCGAGACCAGCGGATGCGCCTGGACCCGCTCCTCCAGGGAGCTCGGCGCGAGGTTCTTGCCGCTGCTGGTGACGATCAGGTCCTTCTTGCGGCCGGTGATGGTGAGGTAGCCGTCCTCGTCCAGGCTGCCGAGGTCGCCGGTGCCGAGCCAGCCGTCGTACAGTGCCGCGGCCGTGCACTGCGGGTGGTTGAGGTAGCCGTCGAAGACGCCGGGGCCGCGCACCCAGACCTCGCCGTCGTCGGCGATCGCCACGGTGGCGCCCGGTACGGGCCGGCCGACCGTGCCGAGCTTCTGCCGCCGCGCCGGGTTGGCGGTGATGGCGGCGGAGGTCTCGGTGAGGCCGTACCCCTCGTACAGGTCGAGGCCGATGCCGGTGAAGAAGAGGCCGAGCTCCCGGCCGAGCGAGGAGCCGCCGCACATCACGCCGCGCACCCGGCCGCCGAGCACCGCCCGCAGCCGCTGGTAGACGGTCCGCTCGTACGCCAGGTGGCGCAGCCGCAGCTTCGGGCCGGGCCCGGGTCCGTGGCCGAGCGCGCGCTGCTCGCGGGCGGCGGCCCACTCGACGGCCACCTGCCGGGCCTGCTCGAAGAGTTCGCCGCGCCCGGACTCCTCGGCCGCCCGCCGGGCCCGCTGGAAGATCTTGTCGAAGACGTACGGGACGACGTGCAGGAAGGTCGGCCGGTAGGAGGCCAGGGCGGGCAGCAGCACCTCGGTGGCGACCTCGGGGATGTGCCCGATCCGGAAGCCGCCGCGGACCGCCGCGACCTGCACCAACCGGCCGTAGACGTGCGCCAGCGGGAGGAAGAGCAGGGTGGACGGCTGGGCGCCGCCGGTGTCCTGGAAGACGTCGCCCCAGCCGTCGAGCATGGCGTCGGCCGCGGCGGCGAGGTTGGCGTGGGTGAGCAGGCAGCCCTTGGGCCGGCCGGTGGTGCCCGAGGTGTAGACGACGGTGGCGATGTTCCCCGGCGCGACGCCGAGCCGCTGGCGGTGGACGAGCGAGTCCGGCACCCCGCGCCCGTCCTCGGTGATCGCGGCGACGCAGCCGCGGTCCAGCTGCCAGATCCCGGTGAGGTCCGGCAGCGCGTCGCAGACCGCGCCGACCGTCATGGCGTGGTCCTCGTCCTCGACCAGGCAGGCCACCGCCTGGGTCTCGGCCAGGATCCAGCGCACCTGCTCGGGGGCCGCCGTCGGGTAGACCGGGACGGGGATGGCGCCGACCGACCAGAGCGCGTAGTCGAACAGCGTCCACTCGTAGCGGGTGCGGGACATCAGGGCGACCCGGTCGCCGTAGCGGACGCCCCGGGTGAGCAGGCCCTTGGCGAGCGCCAGCACCTCGTCCCGGAAGGCGGCCGCGGTGACTCCCCGCCACTCCTGGTCGTCGCCGTCCCGGCGGGCCAGCTGGACCAGCCCCGGCGTGCGTTCCGCGGTGTCGTAGAGCGAGTCGGCCAGCCCGCCACTGGCCGGTGGCCCGGCCGGCGCAGGGGTGGTGAACTCGCGCACATTGCCCCCGATCCCGTTGCGTCCCCTGCCTGCCGGGCCCGTGCGGGCGTCGCCGGGCCCGTACGGGCGTCCGGATCGGCGGTGCGCTGACCGGTCGGGCAGGTGGGAGCGAAACTATCGGATTGCACTGTCACTGCCCAGGGGTGTGACCGTGACGCGACGAGATCGGCACCGGCCCGTTGGGAAAGTGCCGTAGTGGGTCGCGGCCGCGGCGGAGGGGGACGGCCGCGGGAGAGGGCGAATCCGGACGTCGGGGATGATCCGGACACGGTCGGGGCGAAGCGGAGCAGAGGACGGGTTCGACCCTCGAACGAGTGGTCAGGGCGTAGTAGGCTCTCGCAGACCTGCGGCCGGGACCTCCCGGCCAGGCCTGATCCGCCTGCCAACCATCCGTCCGCCCCGTCCGCCTGCCCGCCGTCCGCCTGCCCGCCGTCCGCCTGTCACAGCCGTCCCGTCGCGGCCGTCCCCGGCCGACCCCTCGATCCGCTCCCCGTCCGCGCCTGGCACTTCCCGACCGAGGACTCCATGCGTTTGCGCAGCAGCTCGATCCGCGCGAAGATCATCGCGCTGCTCCTGGTGCCCATCGTCGCGCTCACCGCCCTGTGGGCGTACGCGACGCTCGCCACCACCGGCGACGTCTGGAGCCGGCTGGAGGTCAGCAGTACGTACAAGGAGTTCGGGACGCCGGTCGACCAGCACGCCGCCAACCTGCAGAGCGAGCGCCGCGCCGCCGTCCAGCGGCTGGCCGACCCGTCCTCGCGGGCCGCCCGGGACGCCTTCGAGCACGCCCAGGCCGTCACCGACCAGGGCCTCGCCGTGCTGCGGCAGAAGAAGGACAGCGGCGGAGGCCGGCTCGACGCCGCGCAGCGCGGCCGTTACGTGCAGATCCTCGCCGCCGCCGACCAGCTCGCCCCGCTGCGCGGGCAGATCAACCGCTCGGCGCTCAACTGGGAGTTCGCGCTCGGCCAGTACAGCGACCTGATCAAGCCCACCTTCGGTTTCCGGTCCGCCTTCGTCGCCCGCCAGAGCGGCCAACTCCCGCGGCAGGGAACGATCCTGATCGAGCTGGCCCGCGCCCGCGAGTACCTCGCGCAGGAGGACGCGGCGATGGAGGGACTGCGCACCGCCCCCGGGCGGCCGACCGCCGAGCAGTACCAGGTGGCGCTGGACGCCCTGCACAACCAGCAGGCGCTGTTCACCGTCTACATCGCCGAGCTCGAACCGGCCGACCAGACCGACTACATCGCGCTGCGCGGCGGCGAGGCCTGGGCGGCGCTGGCCCGGGCCGAGGCGGACTTCGTCGGAGCGGGCGGGCCGGACCGGGTGGTCCAGGCGATCAACGGCGACTCCTGGCGGGACACCGCCGACCGCGCCCTGGGCGACCTCGCCGCGATCAACTCGCGCCTCGCCGTGGCGATCGGCGACCGCGAACGCTCGTACGCGATCGGCATGCTCTGGCGCGGCGGCATCGCCGGTGTGATCGGCCTGGTCGCCGTCGTGCTGTCGGTGGTGATCTCCTACCGCATCGGCCGCGGCCTGGCCCGCGAGCTGATCGGCCTGCGCAACGCCGCCAACGAGCTGGCCGGCACCCGCCTGCCCTCGGTGATGCTGCGCCTGCGCAAGGGCGAGGCGGTGGACGTCGCGGCCGAGGCGCCGGAGCTGGAGTTCGGCCCGGCCGAGGTCGGCCAGGTCGGGCGTGCGATCAACGCCGTACAGCGGGCCGCCGTCGAGGCCGCCGTCGAGCAGGCCGAGCTGCGGCGCGGCGTCTCCGCGGTCTTCGTCAACCTGGCCCGACGCAGCCAGGTGCTGCTGCACCGCCAGCTGACCCTGCTCGACACCATGGAGCGCCGCACCGAGGACCCGGCCGAGCTGGAGGACCTCTTCAAGGTCGACCACCTCACCACGCGCATGCGCCGCCACGCCGAGGGCCTGATCATCCTGGCGGGCGGCTCGCCCGGCCGGGCCTGGCGCAAGCCGGTGCGGATGGTGGACGTGGTCCGCGCCGCCGTCGGCGAGGTGGAGGACTACGCCCGGGTGACCGTCCGGCCGTTCCCCGGCACCGGGCTGCTCGGCAGCGCGGTCGCCGACGTGACCCACCTGGTGGCCGAACTGGTCGAGAATGCGGCCGTGTTCTCCCCGCCCAACACCCAGGTGTCCGTCCAGGGCGAGGTGGTGGCGCACGGCTTCGCGCTGGAGATCGACGACCGCGGCCTCGGGCTGAGCGAGCAGGCGCTCGCCGAGATCAACGAACGCCTCGCGGTGGAGCAGGAGTTCGACCTGGCCGACACCGACCGGCTGGGCCTCTTCGTGGTCAGCCGGCTGGCCCGCCGGCACGGCATCCGGGTCCACCTGCGGCCCTCGCCGTACGGCGGGACGACGGCCGTGGTGCTGATCCCGCGCGAGCTGCTGGCGGAGGCGCCGGACGGGCTGGCGGAGCCGCCCTCGGCGGGTGGCGTCGCCGCCGGTGTTCCGGCTGCCGGGGTTCCGGGAGCCGGGGCCGCCGCTGCCGGGCAGCGTGCGGTGCCCGGCCGGCGAGGGCAGCGCGACCTGGTCGCGGTGCCGGCGCTGAGCAGCGAGGAGCACGAGGGGCAGGGCGCCGCCAGGGCGGAGGACCGCCGGACCGGTGGCGCGGTGGCGGGCCAGGGCGGCCGGCACCGGGTGAGCGGCGGGCCGCGCCCGTCGGCGCCCGAACCGGCCCGGACCCCGGGCGGGCTGCCGCGGCGCTCCCGGACCAAGGGCGGCCCGGTGCTGGTGCCGACGCCCACCGACGAGGACTCCCCGGGCAGCGGCAGGCACCGCCGCGAGGACGTGGCCGCCGCGCCTGCCGAGGGGCCGACGGGGGCTCCTGCCGTCACGCCTGCCGCCGTTCCGACCGTCGTCCCTGCCGCCGGGCCGACTGCCGTCCCGACCGCCGGGTCTGCCGTCGCGCCTGCCCCGGTGCCGGGGGACGCCGCCCCTGCGGGTGTCAGGACGCTGCCGCGCCGGGTCCGTCAGGCGAGCCTCGCGCCGCAGCTGCGTGAGCGTGCCGCGCAGGACGCCTCCCGGGGCACCGGGCAGGCCGGCGCCGCCGAGGCCGCCCGGGAACGCTCGCCGGAGGAGGCGCGGGCGACGTTCGCCTCGTTCCAGCGCGGCTACACCCGCGGGCGCGGCGCCGGCGCCAGAGCCGTCGCCGGCGCCCCGCCGGTATCCCCGCCCGCCCGGCCCGTCGCCGTACCCGCCTGGCTGCCCCCGGACCCGGCCCGACGGGCGATCAGCCCGGCACCCGCCCCGGCGGCGCTTCCCGCCCCGCCCGCCACCGGCTCGGCGCCGCTCGCCCGCCGCGTGCCGTCCGCACCCCCGGCGCCGCGCGCGGCCCGGACACCGTCGTCAACACCCTCACCAACGGCACCACCTGCACAGCCCGTACGACCTGCACAGCCCGCACCACCCGCTCCAGCGGAAGGAACAGATTCATGACCACTTCGACGCAGTCATCCGGGGACCTCAACTGGCTCCTGGACGACCTGGTGGGACGCGTCGCAGCCCTGCGCCACGCGGTGATCCTCTCCAGTGACGGGCTGGCCACGGGGGCCTCCCGCAACCTCGACCGCGAGGACGCCGAGCACCTCGCCGCCGTGGCGGCCGGCTTCCACAGCCTGGCCAAGGGCGCCGGCGGCCACTTCAAGGTCGGCGGCGTCCGCCAGACCATGGTGGAGCTCGACGAGGCGTTCCTCTTCATCACCGCGGCCGGCGACGGCAGCTGCCTGGCGGTGCTGAGCGAGGCCGAGGCCGACATCGGCCAGATCGCCTACGAGATGGCCCTGCTGGTCAAGCGGGTCGGCGAGCACCTGGCCGCCGAGCCGCGTACCGAAGCCGCCCCGCCGGGGAGATGAGCGGCCCGATGGCGGAGGAGGAGCCGACGCGCGAACAGGACGACCCGGGCGGGGACGAGCCCGACGTCGACCTGTTCCAGCCGCGAACCCCGGTCGACGACCGCTGGTTCGACGACGACGCCGGCCCGGTGGTGCGGCTCTACTCGATGACCCGGGGCCGCACCCGGCCGGTCGAGGACGGCCTGTTCGACCTGATCTCGCTGGTCACCGCCGCCGAGCCCGGGCCGGACGCGGGGGCCGTACCCGCGCACGTGCTCGACCCGGAGCACCAGACCATCCTGGCCTGGTGCCGCCGGGAGCCGCTGTCCGTCGCCGAACTCGGCTCCTACACCGACCTCCCGGTCAGTGTGGTCCGGGTGCTGCTCGGCGACCTCTACGACGCCGAGCTGATCAGCGTCACCCGACCCGTTCCGCTCGCCGAGCTGCCGGACGAGCGCCTGTTGCGAGACGTGATCAATGGACTCCGTGCGCTCTGACCACCAGCCCCGTGAGGAACAGGGGAACGTCGACGACCCGCAGTGGCGGGGAGGTCCGGGCGTCGCCGTGAAGATCCTGGTCGCGGGGGGCTTCGGCGCGGGCAAGACCACGCTGGTCGGTTCGGTCAGCGAGATCCGTCCGCTGCGCACCGAGGAGGAGCTGAGCGAGCTCGGCCGCCCGGTGGACGACACCTCGGGTGTGGAGGCCAAGCGCACCACCACCGTGGCCATGGACTTCGGCCGGATCGACCTGCGGCCCGGGCTCGCGCTCTACCTCTTCGGCACGCCGGGCCAGGACCGGTTCTGGTTCGTCTGGGACGAGCTGGCACGCGGCTCGCTCGGCGCCGTGGTGATCGCCGACACCCGCCGGCTGGCGGACTGCTTCCCCTCGGTGGACTTCTTCGAGCAGCGCGGCATCCCCTTCGTGGTGGCGGTGAACTGTTTCGACGGCACCGAGGTGTTCACACCCGGGGAGGTCCGGGACGCGCTCGACCTGGACCCGGACATCCCGGTGGTCCTCTGCGACGCACGCCGCCGCGAGGACGGGAAGAACCTGCTGGTCACGCTGGTCGAGCACGCCGCCGAGCGGTCCCGGCGCGCCCCGGCACGGGCCTGACGACGGCTCCGCCGAGGGGCCCGGGAGGCCGTCGTCTCATTTCGCTGTCCGCATCCCGGACGTTCGGGTGCCGGGAGGTTGCCTTGACCGGCGCGGCATGGAAGGCTCTGTCGACGAAGGCCGTCCGGACCCGTCCGGCGGCGATGCACGTCACCGTGATGTCGCGCCGACGCGATTCACGGCAGGGCGATCGACCGCAAGGCGATCGACAGCAATGAGGGGGGAAGGCAGAGCCGTGACCGTCGACCAGCGACGCACTGCCGCCGTACCCGTCCCCGCCCCGGTCACCCCGGCGCTGACGATCCGCCGGTACATCGACCACGCATTGATCAGCAGCGCCTGCTGTCGGTGACGGACCAGCCCGTCCCCGCACTTCCGACGGATCCCCCGGCCGGCCCCGCACGCCCCGCACCCCATGGTTGCCGGGTCATTGCGTCGCCCGTCACATGACGATCCATCACATCATCGACCCGGCCGCATCGGACGTCTCCCCGTCCGGCGCCGCGCCGTGCCCCGGACCCGCTTCGCGGAGAGCACCAGTGAACCTCCTCTGCTCCACCTCCACCCCCGTCCCCGACCCTGTCCCAGCCCCAGTTTCCACCCTCGCCGCCGCCGGTGACGGGGTCGCCGTCGGCGCCGTCGGCGCGGTCGTCGGTGTCGTCGGCGTGACGGAGGCGGTGCGGCGAGCACGGAGCAGTGGTCCGTTCGCCGGGTTGAACGGGCGCACGGACGCCGTCGCGGACAGCGGCCGGGGTCACCTCGACCTCAAGCCGTTCTGGCCGTCCCGGCAGCCGCACCTGTTCGACCAGACGTGTCCGGGCTCGCCCAGCGCGTCCCGGCACTCCGCCCGCTGACCTCGGATCAGCCCCGGCAGTACGCCCGGTCGACGCGCAAGACGACTCCACTCCGTCCGTCACGCGCGAAATGAGCGGCACCATGTCCTCCTCCTCCACCGCCACCCTTCCCCTGCCCGCCGCGACCCCGCACCTGCGCGCGGTCCGCTCCGTCCCCTCGACCGCCGAGCGATGGCACGGCCAGCACCCCGCCGGTCCGCAGCACCCCGCCGCTCCCCAGCAGCCGTCCGCCCAGCCGCATCCGGTGGCCGCCCCGGCGCATCCGGCGGCCGGTGCCGTACCGGGCGTCCCGGCGCCGCAGGCCCTGCTCGCCGCACTACCGGAGGGGGCCACCGTCGTCGCCGCACTTCCGCAGGGCGCGCTGCCGCAGGCACTGCTGGCCCAGTACGGCGCGCAGTTCGGTGCGCAGTTCGGCAGCGCGGGCGGCCATCCGATGGTCGGGTACCTGGTGCTGGTGCCCGCCGAGAACGGGTCCGCCCCGGCCGGCCCGACGGCCGTCGCCGCGGCTTCGACGGTCGCCGCCGCCGGCGCCGCCCGGGTGCCGTCCGCCGGACCGGCCGCCGTCCGCCCGGTGCGGCCGACCGGCCGCGGCATCACCGTCGACGTGGAGCGCCGCAACGCCTACGTCGACGGGCGGCTGCTCGACCTCACGTACCTGGAGTTCGAGCTGCTGGCCCACCTGACCGAGCACCCGCAGCGGGTCCACACCCGCGACCACCTGGTGTCCGCCGTCTGGGGCTACGGCCACGTCGGCGACGGCCGCACGGTGGACGTGCACGTGGCGCGGCTGCGCCGCAAGCTCGGATCGGCCTACCGTGACAGCATCGTGACGGTCCGTCGGGTCGGCTACAAGTACGCCCCGGTGGCGTGATCCCGGGTGCGGCCGCCCGTACGGGTCGCCGCTGAACCGAACCGGCCGGTGCGGGCCGGGCGTTCACCGTGAACGCCCGGCCCGCACCGATGTGTCGGCGGCCCCCCGGATGCCGGCTCGTCGGCTCGTCGGCTCGGCCCGTCGGTCCGGCGCGTCGGCCCGGTGCGAGGCGCGGTGCGAGGCGCGGTGCGAGGCCCGGGCCGGAGCCGCCGTCCGGGGCCGCCGCTCAGGCGCGCTGGTCCGGTGGCAGGAGCAGGACGGACAGTGCGCCCGCGCAGGTCCTGGCGTGACCGAGGAACCAGTCCAGCCGGTCGTCCGTGAGGTGGGCCGGCGTCGAGCGGACGGCCAGTGCGAACCGGGCCTGCCCGGTGCGGTCCAGTACCGGGACGGCCACGGTCCGGACACCGGCGGCCGACTCGCCGTCGTTGAGCGCGTGGCCCGCGGTGCGGACCTTCACCAACTCATCGGCCAGCAGCTCCGGTTCGGTGATCGTCCGGTCGGTGAACGGCTGTAGCGGGCCGATCGCGGCCGCCCCCGCGTCGCCGGGCCGCGGCCAGGCCAGCAGGACCTTGCCCAGGGCCGTGGAGTGCAGCGGCCGGCGCAGCCCGAGCCCGGTGTCCGGGCGGACCGAGGCGCCGACCAGGATCACCGCGTGCGGACCGCTGCGGATCGCGAGGTCGGCGGTGGCGCCGGTGCGTCTGGCGAGCAGGTCGAGTTCGGGTGCGGCGAGGTGCAGTCCGCGCTGGTGGAAGCTGAGTTGGCCGAGTTCGGCGACGGCCGGGCCGAGCCGGTACCGGGCGGTCTGCTCGTCCTGCTCCAGGAACGCGGCGCTGACGAGGGTGCGGGCGAGGCGGTGCGCGGTGGAGACCGACAGTCCCATCCGGCGGGCGAGGTCCGAGGCGCTCAGGTCGGGGCCGTTGTCGTGGAAGCAGTGCAGCAGCCCCAGGGCTCGCTGGACGGCCTGGGCGCCGGCCGGTGGGCTCTGGACGGCGGTGACGGCGTCGGCCATGACACCTCTCGTTCTGTCCGGCGCTCCGGCCGGTTCACCGAAGTCGGCTCCAGACTAGGGCAGCTGATGCTTCGGGATGATGTCGGTGATGTTGCAATGGAATGGCGTTCATGAACAAGTGATCCCATCATGTGGCAATAGCTTGCTTCGCGATCCCTCGCCGTGGAACGCTCGGCACATCGCTCCGGACGGCCCCGCCCGGAGCGCCCGCCGGAAGCATGCGCGTCCGGCCCGCCGCCGGCCCGACGGTCCCCGTCTCCGCCGGCCGCATCGATGGTCCCGAGCCGCAGGAAGGAGCAGCGCCGTGACGACCCGCCGGTGCCCCGCCCCCTGCGCCTGTTGTCGCTGACGCCCCTCCCGCACCGTCGAGCGCCTCGCCGCCCCCGATGCCCCGATGCCCCGACGTCCCACGTCCGTGCCGCGCCCCGCCCCGCCGCGCCCGTGCACACCCACCCGTAGAGGAATCCCGCCACCGTGCCCAGCCACGCCCGCACCGCCGTCCAGGCGACGTCCCAAGCCCCGGACACCCTCTGGTTCACCCGCTGCCCCGTCCCCACCGCCACCGGCATCGCCGCCGACCAGGGTTGGCTCGCCCGGGAGTTCGCGCCGGACGGCATCACCGTCCGCTCGCTCCAGGAGGCTCCGCCGGAGGCCGCCGCCGACCACCACTACACCCACGCGCTCACCGGCCTGTTCCGTGAGGGCGGCAACGTCCCCGCGCTCTGGGCCCGTTCGCGCGGCGAGCGGACCCGGCTGATCGGCCTCACCTGGATCGAGGAGCGCCAGGTCGTCCTGGTCCGGTCCGGCAGCGGGATCATCGGGCCCGGACAACTGCGCGGCCTGCGGCTGGCTGTCCCACGTCATGGGATCGGCATCGACTTCTGGCGGGCGATGGCCCTGGCCGGCCTGCACGGTGCGCTCTCGCTCGCCGGACTCACCCTGGAGGACGCCGAGTTGGTGGACGTCCCGGCCCTCCCCGGGGGCGGGCAGTGGGCGGCGGAGCTGGCCGCGCTGCGCGACGGCACCGTGGACGCCGTCTACGTCAAGGGCGCGCTGGCGGTCGAGGCGGCCCGCCGGATCGGTGCCGAGGTCGCCGTCGAGCTGGACACCGTGCCCGAGCGCCGTACCCGGGTCAACAACGGCACACCCCGCCCGATCACCGTCCACCAGCGGCTGCTGGACGACCACCCCGAGCTGGTCGCCCGCTTCCTCACCGTCCTGCTGGAGGCCGCCGACTGGGCCGCGGACCACCCCGCCGAGGTGGGCCGCATCCTCCAGGCCGAGACCGGCGCCGGCGCCGAGGGCGTCACCGGGGCCTACGCGGCCGGCAGCCACCGCACCCTGCACCTCGACCTCTCCGGGGAGCGCCTCGACCTGCTGGCGCAGCAGGAGCGCTTCCTGCACCGCCACGGCTTCCTCGACGCGCCCGTCGACGTCCGCGCCTGGACCGACCCCGAGCCGCTGCGCGTCGCCCGCGAGCTGCTCGAACGCCGCCGGGCCGCCGCGCGCGGCTGACGGCGCCACCTGCGCGGCCCCCTCCGACCATCCGCGCGGCCCCCCTCCGACCACCTGCCGACCCCACCTGGAGTCACCAGTGAAGACCCCCCGTCCCGCCCTCGCGGCCGCCGCGCTGCTCGCCACCACCACCCTGGCCGCCTGCGGCTCGTCCGCCGACGGGGCCAAGGCCTCCGCCGACGGCGGCGCCGGGGCCGACGTCGTGCTGCGCCTGCCCGACCCGGGCAACAACGGCTTCCTCGCGCTCGGCAAGAAGGACGGCTCGCTGGACAGGGCCCTGGCCGCCGTCCACGCCAAGGTCGCCTGGACCGGCAGCGCCGGCCCGTTCGCCCCCGCGGCCCAGGCCCTCTCCGCCGACCAACTGGACGTCGCCCAGGGCTCGATCACCTCGGCCGTCGCCGCACTCGCCCAGAAGCCCGGGTTCAAGCTGTTCGCCCAGACCGCCCCGGACGGGGTGGGTGAGGGGATCCTGGTGAAGAACCACTCGCCCATCAAGTCCGTCCAGGACCTGGTCGGCCGGAAGGTCGCCGTCTCCCAGGGCGGCACCAGCGAGTACCTGCTGCTCAAGGCCCTGGAGAAGAACAACGTGCCGGCCGACAAGGTCGAGCGCGTCTACCTGCGCGCCGACCAGACCTCGGGCGTCTTCAACTCGGGCCAGGTGGACGCCTGGGCGACCTGGAACACCTTCTCCACCCCGGCGATCGCCAACTCCGGAGCGCATTTCCTGGCCACCGGCAAGGAGGTCGGCTCCGACAACTACGCGGTCTGGGCGGTGCGCAACGGCTTCGCCGACAAGCACCCGGCGGTGGTCAGGGCCTTCTACACCTACCTGCACGACAACGGCCTCAAGGAGAAGGCCGACCCGGCCGCCTACCTCAACGTGTTCACCGACTCCGGCCCGACCGCCGTCACCGCGGCCGAGAAGGAGGTCGCGGTCAACGTCGGCAGGCAGGGCGCCGCCGCGGACGTGATCTCCGAGGCCGACACCACCCGCTTCAGCACCGTCGCCCGGTTCTTCGCCGACCAGAAGGTCACCAAGCAGCTGGTCGACGTCAAGCCGTACCTGATCGACATCAGCGCGCTCTCGGACGGTGCCAGGTGAGCGCCGCCACGACGCAGGCCGTGGCCACCGCGGCTCCCACGGACACCGAGGCTCCCACGGACGCCACGGCTGCGACCGCGGGTGCGGCCGAGGACGACGGCACCGCGGCCGCGCTCGAAGCCGGCCTGGTCGCCCCGCGGACCAGGCTGCCCGCGCCCCGCCCGCGGGCCCTCGCCGTCACCCTGCGCACCATCGGCCCGCTCGCCCTGCTCGGTGGCTGGGCGCTGGCCTCCGCCACCGGCGCGCTGACCCAGGACGTGCTCGCCTCGCCCGCCCAGGTCGCCGAGGCGGTCGGCGAGCTCTGGGGCAACGGCCAGCTCGCCGACGCGCTGACCGTCTCGCTCACCCGGGCCGGCCTCGGCCTGCTCCTCGGCGCCGCCACCGGGCTCGTCCTCGGCGTGGTCACCGGGTTCTTCCGGCTGGGCGAGGAGCTGCTCGACTCGGCGGTCCAGGTGCTGCGGACGGTGCCGTTCCTCGCGCTGGTGCCGCTGTTCATGGTCTGGTTCGGCATCACCGAGACGGCGAAGATCGCCCTGATCGGCGTCGCGACCAGCTTCCCGATGTACGTCTCGGCCTCCGGCGGGGTCCGCAACACCGACCGCAAGCTGGTCGAGGCGATGCGCAGCTTCGGACTCGGCCGCTGGGCCGTCGTGCGCACCGTGGTGCTGCCCGGGGCGCTGCCCTCGCTCCTCTCCGGCCTGCGGCTCTCGATGACGCTCAGCGTGATCGCCCTGATCGCCGCCGAGGAGATCAACTCCACCGAGGGCATCGGCTACCTGATGGCCCAGGCGCAGAACTACTCGCGCACCGACGTCCTCGCCGTCTGCATCCTGATCTACGGGCTGCTCGGCCTCAGCGCCGACGGCGTCGTCCGTGTCCTGGAACGCTTTCTGATGCCCTGGCGCAAGGCCACCCAAGGAGCAGGCCGATGACCACCCCGACCGCCACCCCGACCGCGCTTCCCGCGACGCCCGCGGCCGCCGGCCCGACCGCGCTTCCCGCGGCCGCCGGCCCGACCGCCACCGGGGGCCCCGCCGTCCACCTGCGCGGGCTGCGCAGGGTCTTCGGCGCCCGGGCCGTCCTGGGCGGCGTCGACCTCTCCATCGCCCGCGGCGAGTTCGTCGCCCTGCTCGGCGCGAGCGGCACCGGCAAGACCACCCTGCTGCGCATCCTCGGCGCCCTGGACAAGGCCGACGCCGGCACCGTCCTCGTCCCGCCGGTGCGCACCGTGGTCTTCCAGGAGCCCCGGCTGGTTCCCTCGAAGCGGGTGCTCGCCAACGTCACCGTCGGCCTGCCGCGCGGCGCGGCCACCCGGGAGACCGGGCTGCGGGCGCTCGCCGAGGTCGGCCTGGAGAAGCACGCCGGCTCCTGGCCCGCCACCCTCTCCGGTGGCGAGGCGCAGCGCGTCGCGCTCGCCCGGGCC
This sequence comes from Streptomyces sp. CB01881, assembly GCF_002953255.1. Lineage (GTDB taxonomy): Bacteria > Actinomycetota > Actinomycetes > Streptomycetales > Streptomycetaceae > Kitasatospora. The sequence continues at coordinate 1,866,011 of NZ_CP026498.1, read as the reverse complement.
CTCGTCCGAGAGCCGCAACTGCTGTTGCTGGACGAGCCGTTCGCCGCCCTGGACGCGCTGACCCGGCTGCGCATGCAGGACCTGGTCGGCGATCTCGTCCGCCGCCACCGCCCGGCCGTCCTGCTGGTCACCCACGACGTGGAGGAGGCCGTCCGGCTCGCCGACCGCGTCGCCGTTCTGCGGGAGGGCCGGCTCGTCCGCGACGAGCGTGTCACGGTCGGGCACCCGCGCGACCCTGCCGACCCCGCCTTCGCCGACCTGCGTCGACGCCTGCTCGCCGACCTCGGAGTCCACTGACCGCGGCTGCCGGACCCCGCCCCGACACCCGGCCCCGCCCCGACACCCGGCCCCGCCCCGACACCCGGCCCCGCCCGACGCCCGACCTGCCCGATGCCCGACCACCGGCCGCCCGACGAAGCAGCCGCCAAACCCCCTCACTCGCACTGGAGTTCACCATGGCCATCACCCTCGGCGTCCACGCCGGCAACCCCTCGCTCTACTACCTCTCCCGGCTGGACTACCTGAACGAGGAACTGGCCCCGCTCGGCGAGACCGGCGCCTTCCACCACTACGCCGACGGCACCCGCACGGGGGCCCTGCTCGCCGACGGCACCATCGACTTCGGCGGCACCGGCTCCACCCCGCCGGTCACCGCCCAGGCCGCCGGCCACGACCTGGTGTACGCGGCGGTCTCCGCGCCCCGCCCGGACCACGGCGCGCTGCTGGTCCGCGCCGACGGCCCGGTGCGGTCCGTCGCCGACCTCAAGGGCGGCACCGTCGTGCTCGGGGTCGGCTCCTGGCAGACCCACCTGCTCGCCAAGGCCCTGCACACCGAAGGGCTCTCCTACGCGACCGACATCACCCCCGTCCGGCCGGCCGCCGGTGAGGACCAGGCGCAGCGGCTGCGCGACGGCGAGATCACCGGCTGGATCGCCCAGGGCGCCGAACTGGCCGCCGCCCGCCGGGACGGCGGCTTTCGCGAGCTGGTCCGCACGGGTGACGTGATCACCGACCGCTCGGTGTTCTTCACCCGCCGGGACTTCGCCGCCGACCGCCCCGAGGTGATCGCCGCGATCGGCGCCGCGCTGCGCCGGGCGGACGCCTGGGTGGCTGCCAACCTGGCAGAGGCGGCCGCGATCGCCGCCGCGGACCTGGGTGGCACGGCCGAGGACTGGCGGACCGCGCTGGCCGCGCTGCCCTGGCAACTGGAGCCCGCCACCGCCGGGTTCGTCGCCGAGCAGCAGGAGGCCGCGGACATCTTCCACGGCGTCGGGTTCATCGACCGTCCGGTGACCGTCGCCGACGCCCATCTGCCCGCCCTGGAGGCCCCGGTGGCCGCCGCGATCGCCAAGGCGGTCTGAACCGATGGCCTCCGAAGTCCTCTGGTACATCATCCCGCGTGAGGGCCACTACCCGTGGGAGCCGGCCGGCCGCCGCCCGGTCGACCTCCGCTACCTCCAGCAACTCGCCGGCAGTGTCGAGCGGTTGGGCTACAGTGGCGCACTGCTGGCGACCGACCTCTACGACGTCTGGGATCTCGGCAACGCCCTCGCGGCCGCGACCACCCCGGCGTTCAAGCCGCTGCTGGCCGTCCACCCCGGGCTGATCTCGCCCACCCTGCTGGCCAAGATGGCGCTCAGTTTCGACCACCTGCACGGCGGCCGGCTGCGCTTCAACGTGGTCAACGGCTCGACCGCGCAGCTACGCGAGTACGGCTTGGGCGTCGAGCACGACGACCGCTACCGGCTCAGTGGTGAGTACTGGTCCATCGTGAAGCGGCTCACCGCCGGTGAAGTCTTCGACCACAAGGGCGAGTTCTACGACCTGAAGAACGCCGGGGCGAGCCTGCGCGAGCTCGCCCCGGTGCAGCCGGGCGGCATCCCGCTCTGGTTCGGGGGCAGTTCGGCGGCCGGCATCGAGATGGCCGCCGAGCACGTGGACGTCTACCTCACCTGGGGCGAACCGCCGCACCTGCTCAAGGAGAAACTGGACCTGGTCCGCGAGCGCGCCGCCGCGTACGGGCGCAGCCTGCGGATCGGGCTGCGGCTGCACCTGATCGTCCGCGACACCGAGGACGAGGCCTGGGCCGCCGCCGACCGCCTGCTCGACGTCACCAGCGAGGCGACGTACGCCCGCCAGCTGGGCGGCGCCAAGGGGGAGGACGGGGTCGGCTGGCAGCGCCAGTTCCGCCAGCACGGCGGCAGGGTCCCGGCGCGGGCCCGGGAGTTGGAGAGCCACCCGAACCTCTGGCCCGGCATGAGCCTGTTCCGGCCCGGACCGGGCACCGCGGTGGTCGGTTCCACCGCCCAGGTGGTCGAGCGCCTCCAGGAGTTCGAGTCGCTCGGGGTGGACACCTTCATCCTCTCCGGCAACCCGCTGCTTGAGGAGGCCCACCGGGTGGCGGAGACGGTGCTGCCCGCACTGGGCGTCAATCGCCGGTAGCGCGCGGGGGCGTGCCCGGCAGCATCGGGAACGGCACCGGCGAGGTCAGCGCCAGCTGACGGGCGAAGCGGGCCAGGGCGCGCAGGAGGATCGTCCGCACGGGGACTCCCGGGGTCTCGAAGGACGTGTGTGGACGGTGCAACGCCCCGAAGCCCCCGCAGGTCACGGCGGCGATGCGGCCCGGAACCACCCGGGCCGCATCGCAGGCCGCACACCGCGGACCGCACGCCGTGCACCGCACGCCGTCCCGGCGCCTCGCCGCCGACGGCACGCCTCAGTGCCTCAGCGCCTCACGGCCTCACCGGCTCAGCGCGTCGATCTCCGCGATCTCCTCGGCGGTCAGCGGGCCGCCGTTCAGCGCGTCGATGTTCTGGTCCAGCTGGGTGACACTGCTGGCGCCGATGATCACCGACACCACCCGCTCGTCCCGCAGCACCCAGGACAGCGCCAGCTGCGCGAGGGTCTGCCCGCGCCGCTCGGCGACCTTGCTCAGGGCCCGCAGCTGCTCCAGCTTCGCCCCGGTCAGCGCCTCCTCCTTGAGGAAGTGCCCGACCGACATCCGCGACCCCGCCGGCACCTCGCCGGAGAGGTAGCGGTCGGTCAACAGCCCCTGGGCGAGCGGGGAGTAGGCGATCAGGCTGGTCTGCGTCTCGCCGACCGCATCCAGTACGCCGTCCTCCACGTACCGGTTGAGGATGGAGTACGCGCACTGGTTCATCAGGACCGGCGTGCCCAGCTCGCGCAGGATCGCGACCGCCTCGCGGTGCTGCTCCGCCGGGTAGTTGGAGATGCCGGCGTACAGGGCGCGGCCCGAGCGGACCGCCGAGTCCAGCGCGCCCATCGTCTCCTCCAGGGGAGTGTCCGGGTCGTAGCGGTGCGAGTAGAAGACGTCCACGTAGTCCAGGCCCATCCGGCCCAGCGACTGGTCGAGGCTGGCCAGCAGGTACTTGCGGCTGCCGCCGTCGCCGTACGGGCCCGGCCACATGTCGTAGCCGGCCTTGCTGGCGATGAACAGCTCGTCCCGGTACGGGCGGAAGTCCTGCGCGAACAGGTAGCCGAAGTTGCGCTCGGCGCTGCCGTACGGCGGGCCGTAGTTGTTCGCCAGGTCGAAGTGGGTGATGCCCCGGTCGAAGGCGCGGCGCAGGACCGCCCGCTGCACGTCCAGTGGCTGGGTGTCACCGAAGTTGTGCCACAGGCCCAGCGAGACGGCGGGCAGTTGAACGCCACTGCGGCCGGCCCGGCGGTAGGTCATCGAGGCATAGCGGTCATCCGCGGCGAGGTAGGTCATGCCGGACATCCTGCCAGTCCGGCGGCCTGTATCAAGCCCTTGCCCCGCTCGTGGCCGGTGCATAAGCTCGCGGTGGATCGTGTGTGTGCGAGGCGAAGGGGGGAGCGGTGATGTCCGAGTCCGCCGCGTCCCTGCGCTGTTGTCGTTCCGGCAGCCCCCGCAGCCCGCGCCCCGCCTCGCGCTGACACCGCCCGAGAGCCGACTCCGCGTCATCCCGCCCCGGTGCTGCCCCCGTGCGAGCGCAGCCGTGTCCCGGGCGCTTCGCCGGGTCACCGCCGTCGCCCGGCCCCGCTGCACGCCTGCGGGGCCGACCCTCCGAACGCCCCCGCAGGCCGTCGGACGTCCCCCGGCCGCCGACCGCCTCGCAGGCCATCGAAACGGCCCCTGCGGCCAACGAACGCCCCAGGGCCAACGAACGCCCCACGGCCAACGAAACGGCCCCTCCGGCCAACGAACGCCCCACAAGGAGACCGCATGCGGTTCACCGTCTCGTCCCTCGTCGCCAATGGACCCGACCCCGTCACTGGCGTGCAGCGCACCCCGTACGAGAAGCTGCACAACGTCATCGACCAGGCCGTCACCGCTGAACGGCTCGGCTTCGACGGCTACGGGGTGGGGGAGCGGCACGGTGAGCCGTTTCTCTCCCCGGCGCCGCCCGTGCTGCTCAGCGCCATCGCCGCCCGGACGTCCACCATCCGGCTCTTCACCACCGTCACCGTGCTCAGCATCCTCGATCCGGTCCGGGTCGCCGAGGACTACGCGGTACTGGACCAACTCTCCGGCGGCCGCCTCGAACTGATCATCGGCAAGGGCAACGACCCGCGCCACTTCGACCTGTTCGGCCTGCCGGAGGAGCGGCAGTGGGACGTGCTGGCCGAGAACTACGGCCTGCTGCACCGGCTCTGGCGGGAGGAGAAGGTGAGCTGGGAGGGGAGCACCCGGCCGCCGCTCAAGGAGGTCACCACCTCGCCGCGCCCGTTGCAGGACCCGATCCCGGTCTGGCACGGCAGCGCCACCAGTGAGCAGTCCACCGACCTCGCGGCCCGCTACGGCGACCCGCTGTTCTCAGCCAACTCCTTTCACCCGCTGGCGAAGTACAAGGCGCTGGTCGACCACTACCGCGAGCGCTGGGAGCACTACGGCCACGACCCGAAGGATGCCAGGGTCGGCACCGGCTTCGGTGGCCTGTTCATCGCCAGGCGTTCGCAGGACGCCGTCGAGGGCTTCCGCCCGTACTGGGACGCGCTGTTCGACTCCGCGGCGGGCAGGCACAACAACTCGCCGTTCGCCTCGCTGGAGGACGCGCTGGAACGGGGGTCGGCGCTGGTCGGCAGTCCGCAGCAGGTGATCGAGAAGATCCACCGCTACCACGAGGCCTTCGGCAACGAGGTGGTCGGCATCGGGGTGGACTCGCTCACCGAGGAGGTGCAGCACGAGCAGCTGGAGCTGTTCGCGAGCGAGGTCGCCCCGGTGATCCGCCGCGAACTGCCCTGACGGCCGGGCCCCCTGACGGGCCGACGTCCGGATGTGCAGCCCCGCGCCCGGACTTCGGCCCGCCCCGCCGCCCGGGCGGTTCCCCGAGGTGACGCGTGCCACCGTCCTGCAGTGAATGCCGTGCTCCGTTCCGGGGGACGGTGATCACGCAGGGCCGTGGACCGCCGGGGGGCGGCCCACGGCCCTTCTGCGTCCGGCGGGCCCTGAAGACATTGTACCTACTGGTATGTACATCTGTACCTACAGGTATGTACAGTGATCCGCATGGCAACCCAGGACCGCCTCATCGAGAGCACCCAGGAACTCCTCTGGGAACGCGGCTACGTCGGCACCAGCCCCAAGGCCATCCAGCAGCGCGCCGGCGTCGGCCAGGGCAGCATGTACCACCACTTCACCGGCAAGCCCGACCTCGCCGCGGCCGCCCTGCGCCGCAGTGCCGGGCAGCTGCGCGCCATCGCCGAGGCCGACCTGGCCGGCCCCGGCACCGCCTACGACCGGATCGCCGCCTACCTGCACCGCGAACGCGAGGTGCTGCGCGGCTGCCGGATGGGGCGGATGGCCCAGGACCCGGACGTCATCGCCGACCCGCAGCTGCGCGCGCCCGTCGAGGAGATCTTCGACTGGCTGCGCGGCCGCCTCGCCGAGGTCGTCGCGGAGGGCCGGGCCACCGGTGAACTCACCTCCGCCGCCGACCCGGCCGACACCGCCGCCGCCATCGTCGCCGTCGTCCAGGGCGGCTACGTGCTCGCCCGCGCCGCCGGCACGGCCGAGCCGTTCGAGCAGGCCGTCCGCGGCGCCCTCGGCCTGCTCGCCGCCCACCGCGCGGCTTGAGGCGCCCACCGCGCAGCCCGAGACGTCCACCACGCAGCCTGACACGTCGGCCGGAGCAGCCGGCCCGGAGCGGGCTGCCATGATCCAGGAGGGCCACCCGTGCACGCCATGCAGTACGAGATCAGCCTCCCCGCCGACTACGACATGGGGATCATCCGCAGGCGGGTCGCCGACAAGGGGCACCTGCTCGACGACTTCCCCGGCCTCGGCCTCAAGGCCTTCCTGGTCCGCGAGCGCGGCCGGGCCGGGTCGCCCGTCAACGAGTACGCCCCGTTCTACCTCTGGAGTACCCCGGAGGGCATGAACAGCTTCCTCTGGGGCCCGGGGTTCCGCGGTCTGAGCGCGGACTTCGGCCGCCCCGCCGTCCGGCACTGGCTCGGCACCGGACTGCGCCGCGGCCCCGCCCGGGGCACCCCGGTCACCGCCGTCCGCCACCTCGAACGCATCCCGGAGAGCACCGACCCGGCCGAGGCCGTCGAAGCAGCCCTCGCCGCACTGCCCGACCACCCCGACCTGCACACGGCGGCCGTCGCCGTCGACCCCGGCCGCTGGGAGCTGCTGCGCATCGTCCTCTGGTCCGGCCCCGGGCCCCGGGTCGAATCCGACGTCGAGCCGGCCGGCACCCGCTACGAGGTGCTGCACCTGGCCGACCCCGAACTCGACCGGCTGCCCGCCGGCCGTCACTGGTGAAAGGACCGCTCCTCCCCATGGACTCCACCGCGCTGACCCCCGCCCCGCTGGACCGTGCCGCCGGCTACGCCCTGCTGGACGAACTCGCCGGCCCGCAGACGCAGGCCGCCACCCTGAAGGGCCTGGACGAACTCGCGCCCGGCTTCCCCGACTGGATCGTCACCAGCCTCTTCGGCGGCACCTACCAGCGGCCGGGCCTCGCCCTGCGCGACCGCCAGATCGCCAACCTGGCCGCCCTCACGGCCCTCGGCGGCGTCGAACCGCAGCTCGCCGACCACGTCCGCAACAGCCTGCGGATCGGTGTCACCCGGGAGGAGATCACCGAGGTGATGGTCCACCTGGCGCCCTATGTCGGCGTGCCCAAGGCGCTGGCCGGCCTGCGGGTCGCCGCCACGACCTTCGCGGAGTCCTCGTGACCGCCGCCGCCACTCCGGGCGCCGCGGCGGTCCGCACCGTCCTCGGCGACCTCGACCCCGCCGAACTCGGCGTCTGTGACGCCCACGACCACCTCTTCCTGCGGAGCCCCCGCCTCCCCGGCGAGGAGCTGGACGACCCGGCCGCGGCCGAGCAGGTCCTGCGCGCCTTCGCGGCGGCCGGGGGCCGGGCGTTCGTCCAGTGGACCCCGCACGGCATGGGGCGCGGCGGGGACGCCCTCGCCGGCCTCTCCCGCGCGACCGGCGTCCACCTGGTCGCGGCCACCGGTCTGCACCAGGCCGTCCACTACGAACCGGCCGTCCTCGACGCGCTGTACGAGGGGCTCGCCGGGCTGTTCACCGCCGAGCTGACCACCGGGCTGCGCGGCGCACCCGCCGGCGTCCGGGCCGGACTCATCAAGGTGGCCGGCGACTACCACGGCCTCGGCGACCACACCCGCCGCGTGATGGAGGCCGCGGCCGAGGCCCACCACGCCACCGGCGCCCCGATCGCCGTCCACCACGAACTCGGCACCGCGGCCTCCGACGTCCTGGACCTGCTCTGCGGCCGGTTCGGCGTGCCGCCGCAGCGGGTGATCCTCGGCCACCTCAACCGCCTCCCCGACCTGCGGCTGCACCGGCACCTCGCCGCGTCCGGCGCGTACCTCGCCCTGGATGGCCCCTCCCGCGCCCACCACGCCACCGACCACCACCTGTTCGACACCATCGCCGCGCTGGTGGAGGCGGGCCACGCGCCGCAGCTCCTCCTCGGCGGCGACACCACCACCCGCAGCGCCCGGCACGCCCCCGGCCCGACGCACCTCCTGAACGCCGTCGCCCCGCGCCTCGCCCGCGAGTTCGGCCCCGAGCTGCCCCGGCTCCTCCTGACGGCCAACCCGGCGAGGGCACTGGCCGTGACCTGGACGTCCTGACCGTCCGGGCGCCCGGTCCGGTCCAGCAGGTTCAGCGGGTCCGGCCGGTCCGACCCGCCTGAGCCACCTGAGCCCCGCCTGAGCCGCCGGACCCGCCGGGCCGGTCAGCGGCAGAGGGCGTCGAGGTCCTCCGAGAAGGTGGCGAACTCGGCCTGCGCCTCCGCGATGATCTCGCGGGCGGGCCGGCGCGGCGTGGTCGCGTGGCGCGCGGCGAGCTCGGCCAGGGCGGCGTCCGGGCGGGCGTCCCGCTCGCCCTCGACGGCGGCCTCCAGCGGGCCGAGGCCGTCGGCCAGCACCCAGAGGAAGTCGGAGAGGCTCCCGGCGGCCACGCCGCTCTCGCCCTCCGAACCCAGGAACACCACCGGCTGCTCCGCGAGCGGGCGCCCCGGCCGCACCAGCCAGAGGGCGGCCAGACCGCCCGTGCCGTCCTGCCCGAACACCCGGTAGGCGTCGCCGTCGAGCTCCTGGTTGCCGGTCCAGCACCGGATCCAGTGAGTCGTCTCCTCGGCGGAGTCGAAGGTGTCGTACGGCTCGAAGTCGACGCCCTCGCCGTCGTCGCCGTACTCGAACTCCACCCGGGCCACCTCGGCCAGGGCGGGCGGGAAGGTGCGGTCGTCACCGGTCGTCTCGATCATGCCCGCACGCTACTGCCCGCCACCGACACGGACGCCGCCACCGCCACCCGCCACCGTCACCGCCACGGACGCCGACGCCGACGCCGACACCGACACCGCCGCCACCGACGGCCCGGTGGCCGGATGCCCGCGCCGGGGTTTGAATCTGAGGACGTGCTACCGGGGCGACCCGCTGGTACGAGACCCCGGCACCCGGCAGCACCACGACGCCCCGGCGGAGAGGCGGATCCGACGATGCACCGATGGCTCGCCCCCACCAGGATCGCCTTCGCCGTCCTCTCCTCGGTCGCGCTCGGCTTCGCCGGCTACCACGCCGCGACCGGCGTCGTCGGGGTGGTGGACTACTTCCACTACTTCACCAACCTCAGCAACATGGCCGCGGTGGTCGTCCTGCTGCGCGGCGGCTGGGCGGGGCTGACGAGCCGGCGTCCCGTGCCCGGCGTGGTGCGGGGCGGGGTGGTGCTCTGCATGACCATCACCGGGATCTTCTACGGGCTGGGGCTGGCGAGCTACCCCGAGGCCGTCATGATCCCCTGGGTCGGTCGCGTACTGCAGCAGCTCATGCCGGCCGTGGTGCTCGCCGACTGGCTGGCGGACCCGCCGGAGCGCCGCATCCGTCCGCTCCAGGCGGCCGGCTGGATGGCCTTCCCGCTCCTGTACCTCGCCTACACGATGGTCCGCGGCTACCTCGTCGACTGGTACCCGTACCCGTTCCTCGACCCCGCCCTCCCGAACGGCTACTGCCGGGTGGCGGGCGCCAGTTTCCTGATGACGGGGGCCTTCGTCCTGGTCGGGGCGGCGCTGCTCCGGGCCGGCAACGCCCTCGGCGACCGCCGGGCCGCCCGCAGCGGCGCGGCGCCGACCGGCCGCCGCGCCCACGCCCGGCCGGCCTGACCCCCCATGCCCGGCCGGCCTGGCCCGCTCCACGTCGGGCCGGCCTGACCCCCCATGCCCGGCCGGCCTGGCCCGCTCCACGCCCGGCCTCAGCCCCCGAGGGCGTGCAGGATCGGTTGTCCCAGGGTGCCCAGCCAGCCCGCCAGTGCGGAGAGCGGTCCGAGCAGTCCGGTGCCGGCGGCGACGAGGGCGCCCGCCGACGTGAGCAGCCGGGTGATCCGGGTCAGGCGGCCCGCCACCGCCTCGCGGTCCGGCTCCGGCCGGGCGACCTCCGCGTCCAGCGAGTCGAGCTCGGCCCGGACCTCGGGCGCCACCGCCGGCGGCAGCTGCGTCTGCTCGACGGCCGTCCGGAGTTCGCCGACCAGGTCGCGTACGTCCTGCCCGTCCGCCGTGAGGTGGCCCGACTGGCCGCCGTGGACGGTCTGGTCGCCGGCGACGTTGTTGATCACGCCGCCCTGTTGGTTGCCGATGTTGAAGACCACGACGGCCTCCCGTGGTGAGACTCGATGCGGCGGCCCCAACCGGCCGGTGCCGCGGTCGGTGCCGTAGCCGGTGCCGCGGTGCACTCAGCGCGGTGGTGGCGGCATGCTGAGGCGGCGCGACTCGTCCTCCTCGAAGCGGCGCCGCCGCGAGGTGGTCACGATGTGCAGGACGATGCCGACGACCAGCAGGACGACGCCGATCGCGGCCACGGCGAAGCCGATGGCCCCGACGGGCACGCCGCCCACCTTCGGCCCGAGCAGGTCGGGCACGGTGAAGTCGGGGTTCCCGGACTGCGCGGCGTTGTTGGTCCGGACGATGAAGCTCACCAACGCCCAGCCGTAGACCCCGCCGCCGACCACGAAGGCCAGGAACCCGGTGAGGATCAGGTGCCGTGCCCGGGTGCGGGTGGCGGCGATCTCGCGGAAGAAGCCGTCCCGCCGCTCCTGCATCACGTAGTTGTACTGGTCCCTGGCGACGTTGTTGAGGTTTTCGGCCTCCTGCCGCCCCACGTCGAAGCGGGGCCCGCCCCCGGGCGGTGGCTGCTCCCTCGGCGGCGGCTGAGCCGCCCGCTGTCCCGCCGCTGCCCGCTGAGCCGCAGCCTGCTGAGCTGCCTGCTGGGCCGCTGCGGCCCGTTGTGCCGACTGCTGCGCCGACTGTTGCGGCGGAGGCCGCGATGGCTCCCAGGGCGGGGGCGGCGTCCCCGGCGGGGGTGGCGCTACGGTCCGGAAGCTGGCCGTCGGCCCCGTCGCGCCCACCCCGGGGACGGTGGCGCCGCTGTCGCGCGGCTCCTCGTAGTGGACCTCGAACGGGCCGAAGTCCAGGACGTCCCCGGTGTGCACCTCCTGCTGCCCGAGGACCGGGTGGCCGTTCAGCCGGGTGCCGTTGGTGGAGGCGAGGTCCTCGACGGTGGTGTGACCGCCGGACCGCCACACCACGGCGTGGCGCCGGCTGACGCCGGGCTCGCCGACATGGATCTGGCATGCGGAGTCCCGGCCGACCAGCATCGGCTGGTCGGCGAGGACGAAGACCTGCCCCCGGAGCCGGCCCGGGTTGTCGACGACGAGGCGCGGTAAGGCCTGCTGCTGCGAAGGCGGGCTCATGGCATGACCTCCTGCCGGGTGGGAACGGCGGAACCGTTGAACCACCGGCGGTGACGATGACCCGCCTGCCCGCCGGCTCGGGTGCCTTCCCTACCAGTAAAGTCCACTTCCGCCTCCGCGGAACAGCCCCGACGGGCCGCGATCCACGAAGGGTGGCCGCCGGACCGCTCCCGCTCCCGCGCCCGGCGGCCGGCCCGCTCGGGAGGCCCCGGCCGACCGGCGCGGGCGCCGTGCTGCCGGCTACGCGGGGGAGTCCGCGCGCGCCCCGGCGACGATCCAGGACTCCACCCGCGTGGTGGCCGTGATCGCCCCGAACGCCAGCACCCTGGTCAGCTCGCCGTCTCCGCGCTCCTCACTCCCGCCCCCGCCCCCGGCCGCGGCGCGCCACGCCGCCACGTCCGCCTCCGTGATCCGGTACGGCGCCAGCGCGGCCAGCAGTGCGAGCCGGACGGCCGGCCGTTCGGCAGGCGGGAGGTCGACGCAGACCTCCCGCCCGGCCGGGTCGCCGCCGAGCGGCGGGTGGCCGCCGTCCCAGGCGGCCACCGTGTCGAGTACGGCGGCCCGCCCGGCCTCGCCGAGCAGTTCGCCGCCGGTCGAGGCGGCGGCCCTGAGGGCCAGGTAGGCGGGGCCGACCGGGCCCTCCCCGGCCCAGGCGGGTGCGGGGCCGGCGGGGACGGGCCCGGCGAGCACGGTCAGGCCGGCCCCGGGCTCGGGGCTGCTCCGGGCGACGCGCCCGATGGCCAGGGCGGCGGCCCGCCGGACGTACTGCGAGCGGCGCAGTGCGCTCGGCAGCAGCGCCTCTTCGTCGAGCAGCGAGGTCACCATCCGGTTGATGAAGTGGGTGGCCAGCGCCGTCCCGACGAACTCGGGTGTGTGGTCGGCGGGGAACGGCGGCCGGGCCAGGTCCGGGCTGCCGGGGGAGCGGGTGGCGGCCGCCCAGGCGAGGAGTGCGGCGTGCCGCCGGTCGTCCGGGGTGCGGCCGGCCCGGGCGGCCTCGGCGAGGTCGTGGTCCCCGGCGCCGTGGGCGAGCAGGGCGTGCGCCTCGGTGCAGAACGGGCAGCGGTTGGCCAGCGAGACGGCGCTCGCCACGGCCTCCTTGTCGGCGCGCGCGGCGGTGCCGACGATCTCGGCCTCGCGCAGCAGTGCCCAGGTGCCGGCCAGCACGTCGGGGGCGGGGGAGAGGCTCATCAGGGGACCGTCGTCCAGCAGGAAGTCGGTCTCCATCTGCGCGTACACGGCGGCGACCCGGCCGGTGGCGGACTTCTTCGGGACGGGGGTGGTGTGGCGGTAGGGCCTGGACATGCGCGTTCCCCTCCTGGTGGCGATGCCTGGGCGTAACGCAACTCCTGGTTGCGATACGGTGAGCGTGTCACGCCGGCAGTCGTAACGCAACCAGGAGTTGCAATGAGTCCCGATTCCCTGCCCTCCCGGCCCCACGCCTTTGACGACGGCCGTGCCCCCGGAGCGGACCGGCGGCCGACGGTCGGGCGGGGCGAGAAGGTGCGGGTGGCCGTCCTGGCCGCGACGCTCGCCGAACTCGCCGAGATGCGCTACGCCGCGCTCACCGTCGACGCCGTCGCCCGCCGGGCCGGCGTCCACAAGACCACGGTCTACCGGCGCTGGAAGGACCGGGACGCCCTGATCGTCGACGCCCTGGCCGGGCAGATCGCGGCGGACATCCCGATCCCGGACACCGGCACGGTCGAGGGCGACCTGCGGCTCCTCGCCCGCGGGCTGGCCGCCTGGCTGCGCGGGCCGTCCGGTGCGGCGGTGCTCGCGGTGATGCTGTCGGAGGCCGCCCAGGCGCCGGGCATCGCCGAGGTCCGGTCGCGGATCTTCGACGACCGGCTGCGGCGGGCCGAGCCGATCGTCACCCGGGCCGTCGGGCGCGGGGAACTGCCCGCCGGCATCGACCCGGCGGCGGTCATCAAGGCCCTCGCCGCACCGCTCTACTTCCGGGTGCTCATCACGGCCGAGCCGGTCGACGACGCGGCCGCCGACCGTGCCGTGACCGCGGCCCTGGCGGCCGCCCGGCACGGCGGACTGGGCTGAACCCCGGTCGGCGCGCACCGTCGCCGGCCGGGGCTGCGGGTGCCGACGCCGTCGGCGCCGCAGTACGTCGGTGCCGACGTCGGTGCCCGGAGAGCGCCCGGGCCGGAGCCGAACCGGGCCGGAGTCGAACCGGGCGCAGGCCGCGCCTCTGAACCCCAGCCAGCTGACTCCGCGCCACCTCGTGCCACCTCGCGATGCCCCGTGTCATACCTCCGGCCCCCGCCCGGCCCGCCGATCCCCGCTGGTCGGCGGGTCCGGGGCACCTCCGCGGACCGCTAGGGTTATTGATCGCGCCTCGGCGACGGCCTCCGTGGTGGACGGGGGAACCGGGGCGGCCGCCCCGAGTGTCCTGGCAACTGGCCGCCGGCGGTCGGGGCCGGGACGTACGAGGCGTGGGAGCAGTAGGACATGGGTCTGACGAGCCACAAGGTGCTGGCGCTGACCGCATTGATCGCCGTCGGGATGATGACGGGCACGGTCTGGCTGTGGCCGAGACTGGCGAAGCGGACCTGGCAGGCGGTGCTCGGCCGGATCGGCACGCTGCTCGCCACCCAGCTCGCCGTGCTCGCGGCACTGGGCCTGGTGGCCAACAACTACTTCGCCTTCTACAGCAGCTGGGACGACCTGCTCGGCACCGGCGACAACGGCCCGGTGGTCATCCAGAACAAGGCGGACGCCTCGGGCCGTCTGCAGGTGGAGACCATCGGCCACGCCGCCGTCCAGGGCGGCGGGGCGCTCGGCCGCGATCCCGGGCAGTCCGGCGAGATCCGCGAGGTGCGGATCGACGGCGCCGCCAGCCGGCTCTCCACCGAGGGGTACGTCTACCTGCCGCCGCAGTACTTCCAGCCGGAGTACGCGCAGAAGCAGTTCCCGGCGATCATCGTCTCCACCGGCTTTCCCGGTATCGCCAAGAACCTGGTGACCCGGCTGAACTACCCGGGCGCGGCACTGAAGCTGCTCCAGGAGGGCCGGATGCAGCCGACCGTGCTGGTGCTGATGACGCCGTCGCCCGCGCTGCCGCAGGACACCGAGTGCGAGGACATCCCGGGCGGCCCGCAGTCCGAGACCTACTACACCAAGGACGTTCCCGCCGCGATCCAGGCGTCGTACCGGGTCTCCTCGGACCCGCAGGCCTGGGGCTTCATGGGCAACTCGACCGGCGGCTACTGCGCCCTCAAGCTGGCCATGCGCCACCCGGAGGCCTTCCCGACCGCGGTCTCGCTCTCCGGCTACTACCAGGCGGCCGACGACCCGACCACCGTCGACCTCTTCAAGGGCAGTGGCGGCCAGCAGCGCCGCCACGAGGCCGACCTCATGTGGCGGCTGAAGAACCTGCCGCAGCCCAAGGTGTCCGTGCTGCTGGCCGGCACCAAGGAGGGCGACGGCGACTACAAGCGTGACACCGAGGCGTTCGTGGCCGCGGTCAACAGCCCGATGAAGGTCTCGTACAGCATGATGCAGACCGGCGGCCACAACTTCGAGACCTGGAGCAAGCTGCTGCCGTCCTCGCTGGAGTGGCTCTCCCAGCGCCTCCAGGTCCCCGCCCGGTCGGTCTGACCGCGGTCCGCCGCGCGGACCACCGGAACGCGGGGCCCGCCCGCGTCGGACGCCGGGCCCGCCCACCCCGAGGGGTGAGCGGGCCCGGCGTTCCGGTTTCACCGCCTCAGCCCACCGGCTCCAGCGTGCCGGTGTGCAGCTCGCCGACCCGGCCGCCCTCGCCCTCGTACGTCCAGAACGCGCGCACCGTCAGCTTTCCGAGGTCCATCAGGTGGCTGACGGTGATGCCGCTCTGCTCGGTCCAGCTGACGAAGTAGAGCTCGGGGCCCACCTGGGCGACGTGCAGGGCCACGTCCTCCCACTGGCCGGCCGACTCGCCGAGGCCCTCCCAGCGCAGCCGCTTGCCGTCGGCCGAGTACGCGTTGCGGAAGGCCGCGCCGTTGTCGACCTGGAAGAGGTAGGTGCGGCCGGCGAAGGCGGGCAGGGGCGCGGTCATGGCGGGACGGGTCCTCGTCTCTCGTCTGGGCGTACGGCACTGCGAATGGACCTCCAACCTATCCGACGGGTGACCTTCGCGGCGGCGTTGCGCCCACCCCGTCACGGTGCGGGCCCGCCGACGCCACGGCCGGGGCCGCCACGCCCTCCGCCCGCGGGGTGTGACACCGGCACATGGGCGGCCCGGCGGTCCGGTCGTACGGTGCAGGATCCGGCCCACCGGGACGTGGGCCGGCCCAGCAGCCCGCCACCTTCCGGCCAGGGAGCCGCCGATGCCCGCCACCACCACCAGACCTGTCACCGGAACAGCCACCGGTCCCGTCGCCGGAACGGCCACCCCGCCCACCCCCGCCGGACGTCTGTCAGCCGCCCTCACCGTCCTCCTCACCCTCACCGCCCTCCTCCTCGGCACGCCCCCGCCCGCATCGGCGGCCACCGCCCCGCTCACCCTGGAGGCCACCTTCACCGCCCCCGGCAACGGCTGGGCCAAGGTCGAGCGCTACCTCGACACCACCGCCGGGTTCCGCGCCGAGCAGTACCCGCCCGGCGGGCGGGGAGACCAGGACGGCGCCCGCCTGACCTACTTCGGCGGCGTCCGCCAGCCCTATTCCGGGCGCTTCCTGCTCTACTCGGCCGCCGGCTGGGACACCGGCAGCCGGGACGTCCCGGTCCTGCTGGTCCACGGCGCCAACGACAACGCCGACCGCGCCTGGGCGAACCCGAACGAGAGCGGCAGCTGCGGCGCGTCCGCCTGCCCCTCCACCGGCCTCGCCCAGTACCTCGCCGGTACCGGCCACCGCGTCTTCGCGATCGGCTTCGCGCACAAGCAGGGCGACAACCTGCTCCAGGCGCAGGCCGTCGGCGACGCGATCGCCCTGATCCGGGCCCGGCTCGGGGTGTCCCAGGTGGACGTGGTCGCCTGGAGCAAGGGCGAGGTCGCCGCCCGCGCGTACGTCTCCTCGGTACGGCCGTCCTGGGGCCGGGCCTACGCGGGAGACGTCCGCCGCCTGGTCACCCTCGGCGGGCCGAACGGCGGCCTGGACTACGTCTACGCGCACGGCTGGGCGTTCTCGCTGGCCACCTGGCCGGCCTGCGGCGGCACCGCCAACGCGCCCTCGCCGCACCTGTACATGACCTGCTACGGCACGTACACCGCCCAGCCCTGCCTCGGGGTGCTGCCCACCGGCGGGTACGACTGCTACCCGGGCCAGCGCCAGCTGCTCGCCCGCTGGGACGGCGTCTACGGGGTGGACGGCTCGGCTCAGGACTGGTGGACGACCTACTACGGCGGTCAGGGCTACTACACCTCCGGCCAGGGCGTCCAGGCGGCGATCGACGCCGGTTCGCTGATCGGGCCGCTCCAGCAGGCGGGCGTCCCGGCGGCGGTCGCCACCTTCCTGATGGCGGGCGGCTCTGCCGACATCCCGGGAGTCCTCAACGAGAACCGCGGGCCCAGCGACGGCATCGTCTTCACCCGCAGCGCCCTGGACACCACCGGGATCGGTACGGTCGGCGGGACGCGGCTGCTCAGCGGGCTCAACCACCTGGAGCTGGCCTGGTCCCCGGACGCGATGAGCCAGGTGAACAGCTGGCTCGGCTGACCGCCCGGCCGACGACCGCCCGGCCAAGGACCGCCCGGCCAAGGACGGCCCAACCCACGACCACCCAACCCACGACCGCCCGTCCGGCCGGCGCCCCGCTCACCGTCCTCCCGGTGCCCGCCCGGCCAGCTGATCCACTCCGTACCGTCGTTGATCGACTCCACTATGACCTGCACGACAACGCCCCCCGTCGAGTTGTCGCCCCCCGGACGGCCTGCCTAGCCTGCTCGGGACGTCCGCTTCGCGGACCTCCGCCGTCGGGACGCCGAGTCCTGTCCACCCGCCGGCCGGCAACCGAGCGCCACAGCGGACGGGAGCGGGGGACCCAGGTCAGTGCCCGGTCCGTGCGCTCCCCGCGCCCGGGCCGCGGCTAGGGGTGAAGCCGCTCGACAGGCGGCCGGGCAACCTCAGCCCGAACCCGACGCTCACCTCGCAGGCGTCGCAGAGGACACTGCCATGCAGAAGCCTGCCCGGCGCAGCACGCCGCGCCATGCCCGCCCCAGCCACCGCGGTCGCAACGCCGCCTTCGCCGTCACCGGCGCGCTCGCCATCGGCGGTGCCGGCCTCCTGGGCGTTCCCGCGGTGAGCGGGGCCCAGGCGGCCACCGCGCCGACCGTCACCCCGACCACCGCCACCCCGACGCCCGCGCCGCCCGCGACCCCGACGCCCGCGACCCCGTCGCAGACCGCCGCCCCGGGCGCGATTCCGGTCGCTGGCAAGAAGCTCACCTGGTCGGACGATTTCAACAGCCTCGACCTGGGCTCCCGCTGGACGGCCGACCGGAGCAGCTCGTACCAGTACGGCGACCACAACCCGAACGACAACAAGCTCGACTGGCTGAACAAGAACAACGTCACCGTCTCCGGCGGCGTCGCCACCTTCACCGCCAAGCCGAGCACCCACACGCTGGAGAACGGCAAGCAGGCCTGGGACACCGGGCTGCTCACCACGGAGTACTCCAGCGAGGGCTTCAAGGTGAAGACCGGCGACTACATCGAGACCCGGGTCAAGCTCCCCGCCGGCACCGGCGCCTGGCCGGCGCTGTGGACCTGGAACGGCACCAGCGGCGCCCACGGTGAGATCGACTCCTTCGAGTACCACACCGACAACCCGAACCTGCTGGAGCTGACCAACCACATCACTCCGGGGCACCTGTACTACACGGATGCCAAGGCGATAGCGAAGGACAGCTGGGTCACCATCGGCACCTCCTACGGGGCCACCTCGGTCGACTGGTACGTCAACGGGACCAAGGTGTTCTCCGACGGCAAGGGCGTCGGCGCCGGCTGGGCCGCGTACCCGATCCTCAACCTGTCCCTGAGCGCGGGGCAGTACCACCCCGCGCCGCAGGGCACGGCGCCGATCACCTTCGCCGCGGACTACGTCCGCGTCTACCGGTAGGAGCGGCCGTTGCGGACCGCCCGCCCGTCAGCAGCGGGCGGTCTCCAGGACCTGGATGCTGAACGGCTGCCGGTTGTTCGCCTCGTTCCGGTCGTCGTCACTGCGCACCGCGACGTAGCCGCCGCTCAGCTCGCCGAGGGGGACGGTGGGGGCGAGCCGGACCGGGATCAGCGCTGTCGCGCTCCGGTAGCGCCCCCGGCCGGCCGGGAAGGTGCAGCGCACCCGGTGGCCGTTCTGGAAGTCGTGGCAGTTCTCCGGGAAGTAGGGCTTCTCGGGCGTCACGCCCTCCGGCAGGGTGATCACCACGGTGAACGAGGAGGCCGTCCGGTCCGGGCCGGTGTTGGCGACGAAGGCGTGCACCGTGGTGGTGCCGCCGGGTACGGCGGGGTCCGGATCGATCCGGACCACCTCCAGGTCGGAATCGGAGGCCGCGGGGGCCGCGGGTGCCGCCGCCGGGTCGGTCCCCGGGGCCGGATCGGCGTCCGGGCACGCCCACGCGGGACCGGCGGCCAGCGCCGCCAGTGCACACCCGACCGTCAGCGACCTGACGGCCAGCGACCGGCCTGCCGACGGCCTGACCGCCGCCCGCCCGACCACCGGCGCCCCGGCCTCCGGCGCCCCGGCCTCCGCCGACCTGCCGAAGAAACCCCGTACGGACCCTCTGCGCGACATCGCCGCTCACCCTGTCCTTCGCGTTCCGGCGCCCCGCACCGTCGCGGGGCGCGTCCGCATTCAGCGTGACCGACCGGCCCGTCGCGGCCGGGGCAACCCGCCCTCGGGCCGCTCGAACGGGCGAACGCTTCCGCAGGAGGCCGACCGGGTCGGCCTCCTGCGCGGGAAAGCGCCGGTGGCGCCGTGTCAGGGGGCCAGGACCTGCCCCAGCCGGGCCGCGATGTGGTGCATCACCGGTACCAGCGAGGCCGCGCCGGCCTGCTCCTCCAGCGCCCGGATCCGGGCCTCCGGACCGGAGACCGAGAGGGCCGTCGGGGTCGGCGCGCCCGGTACCGCGAGGGCGATGCAGCGCACCCCGATCTCCTGCTCCTGGTCGTCCACCACGTAGCCGCGCTCGCGCGCCTCGGCCAGCTGGTTCAGCAGCTCCTGCGGGTCGGTCACCGTGAACTCGGTGTGCGCGGGCAGCGGGTTGGGGCCGAGGACGGCACGGGCCTCCTCCTCGGGCAGCTGGGCCAGCAGGGCCTTGCCGACGCCGGTGCAGTGCGGCTGCACCCGGCGGCCGACCTCGGTGAACATCCGCATCGAGCGCCGCGACTGCACCTGCCCGACGTAGACCACCTCGCCGCCCTCCAGTACGGCCAGGTTGGCCGTCTCGCCGGTGGCCTCCATCAGCTCGGCCAGGTAGGGGCGGGCCCAGCTGCCCAGCAGCCGGCCGGCCGTCTCGCCGAGCCGGATCAGCCGCGGGCCGAGGGTGTAGCGGCGTGCGGTGTCCTGGCGCACATAGCCCTGCTGGACGAGGGTACGAACCAGACGGTGGATGGTGGGCATCGGCAGCCCGGAGGAGGTGGAGAGCTCGCTGAGCGTGGCCACGCCGCCGGAGTCGGCCAGCGCCTCCAGCAGCTGGAAGGCGCGCTCGACGGACTGCACACCGCCGCTCGCGCGGTCCGTGCCCGTCGTCGATGCTGTGTCGGGGGTCGCAACCACCGGCGTTCCCTTCGCTGTCGGGGGAGGAGTAGAGTCCCTGCGATCACCTCAACAAACCGTTGAAATTCTGTATCGCGGAAACTAGTCTCCACCTTACAGAATCGAACCCTCCGGTAGGTGGGTTCAGATCGGTTCAGATCAAGGAAGTTCCCACCGGAACTGCCTTCGCCATGCTCAACCGTCTTAGGAGTGTCCTGCTCATGGCTACAGATCAGGGACCCGCCGGCGCCTCCCCCGCCGCTCCGGTCGTCACTGTCGCCGGTCCGCGTGTCCATCGGGCGGAGGAGGTGCTCACTCCGGAGGCGGTCGCCTTCGTCGTCGGGCTGCACCGCGCCTTCGAGGACCGCCGACAGGAGCTCCTGGCCCGCCGCAAGACCCGCCGCGCGGAGATCGCCCGCGCCGGCGTCCTGGACTTCCTCCCCGAGACGGCCGCCGTGCGCGAAGGCGACTGGACGGTGGCCGAGGCCCCGCGCGCGCTCCAGGACCGCCGGGTCGAGATCACCGGCCCCACCGACCGCAAGATGGTCATCAACGCGCTGAACTCCGGCGCCAGGGTCTGGCTCGCCGACTTCGAGGACGCCACCTCCCCGACCTGGGAGAACGTGGTCAGCGGCCAGATCAACCTGATCGACGCCTTCGAGGGCCGGATCGACTTCACCTCCCCGGCCGGCAAGGCCTACACCCTCAGGCCCGCCGCCGAACTCGCCACCGTCGTGGTCCGCCCGCGCGGCTGGCACCTGGACGAGAACCACCTGCTGGTCGACGGCAAGCCGGTGGCCGGCGCCTTCCTCGACTTCGGGCTCTACTTCTTCCACAACGTGGCCCGGCTGACCGCCCGCGGCGCCGAGGACCCGAACTCCGGCCCGTACTTCTACCTCCCGAAGACCGAGAGCCACCTCGAAGCCCGGCTCTGGAACGACGTCTTCACGCACGCCCAGGCCGCCCTCGGCATCCCGTACGGCACCGTCCGCGCCACCGTGCTGATCGAGACCATCACGGCCGCGTTCGAGATGGAGGAGATCCTCTACGAGCTGCGCGACCACGCCGCCGGGCTCAACGCCGGCCGCTGGGACTACCTGTTCTCGATCGTCAAGAACTTCCGCGACGCCGGCGAGCACTACATCCTGCCGGACCGCAACACCGTCACCATGGCGTCCCCCTTCATGGCCGCCTACACCCGGCTGCTGGTGCAGACCTGTCACCGCCGCGGCGCCCACGCGATCGGCGGCATGGCCGCCTTCATCCCCAGCCGCAAGGACCCCGCGGTCAACGCGGCCGCCCTGGAGAAGGTCAAGGCCGACAAGGACCGCGAGGCCGGCAACGGCTTCGACGGTTCCTGGGTCGCCCACCCTGACCTCGTGCCCGTCGCCCGCGCCTGCTTCGACGCCGTCCTCGGCGACCGCCCGAACCAGAAGGACAACCCCGGCCCGGCCGAGCCCGTCACCGCCGCCCAGCTGCTCGACATCGCCGGCGCCGGCGGCACCTGCACCCACGCGGGCCTGCACAACGCCGTCCAGGTCGGCGTCCGCTACATCGAGGCCTGGCTGCGCGGCCTCGGCGCCGTCGGCATCTTCAACATGATGGAGGACGCCGCCACCGCCGAGATCTCGCGCTCGCAGATCTGGCAGTGGATCAACAACGGCGTCGTGCTCTCCGACACCGGGGAGAAGGCCACCGCCGAGCTCGTGCGCCGCCTGGTGGCCGAGGAGCTCGCCGGGCTCCGGGCCGAGCTGGGCGACGAGGCCTACGCCGGTGGGCGCTGGCGCGAGGCCGCCAAGCTCTTCGAACAGGTCGCCCTGGCCGAGGAGTTCGCGGACTTCCTGACCCTCCCCGCGCTTCCCCTGCTGGGCTGAGCCCCAATCTATCCAGTACGGAAGAGGCTGCCGCCTGCCAGGCTGTAGCACTCCTCCCGCTCCATTGCTCCGTTCCGTACGGCGACGAATCCACCGTCTTCCCGTCGCCGTGCGGAACGGCCTCTCCCCCCGAGGACCCCCGTGCCCCGCATCTTCTTCAACGGCCAGGCCATGGTCGGCGGCCCGTTCCACGCCTCCGTCGCCGACGCCCTGGTCGGCCCCGTCCGCACCGCGCCCGGCTACCGCTTCTTCTCCATCGGCGACGTCTGTCCCGGCCTGCACCCGGACCCGGCCGCCGACACCGCGATCGAGGGCGAGCTGTACGACATCACCCTCGAACACCTCCGCGACGTCATCCTGCCGGGCGAGCCCCGTGAGCTCGAACTCGGCGTCATCGAGCTGGACGACGGCTCCGCCTGCCTCTCGATGCTGCTGGCCCGCGGCGAGGCCGACCGCGGCGTGCACCGTGAGATCACCCACCACGGCGGCTGGCGCGCCTACCTCGCCACCCTGGGCCGCACGGCCTGAGCCCGTCCCGCCGGCCCCCGTCAGCCGGCCCCGGGCCCGTCAGCCGTCCCCGGTCTGCGGCCCCCGCCCGACCAGGGCGTCGCCGAGACGGCTGCGGCGGTACAGGACACTGCGCCCGTGCCGGGTGCGCTCCAGCAGGCCGGCGGCGGCGAGCGCACCGAGGTGGCGGCTGACCGCGCCCGGCGTGACCCCCAGCCGGTGGGCGAGTTCGGTGGTGCTGGCGGGGGACTCCAACAGGAGGAGCAGCCTGGTCCGCGGCGCGCCGATCAGCCCGGTCAGCGGCCCGGCCGCCGCCCCCGCCGGCTCCCCGCGGTGGCCGCCGCCCAGACCCTCGGCCATGGTGGCCTTCCCGCGTGCGGGGTACGTGATCAGCGGCGGCCCCACCTGGGTGATGTCGGTCTGCGCGCCGAGCCCGAACAGCGTCGGGATCAGCACCAGCCCCCGCCCGGCGACGTCCACCGAGGCGCCCACGGCCTGCACGGCCGGATGGGGATCGGTGAGCCGCAGCACCCCAGCGCACCAGGAGAGCCGCGCGTCGAGGTCGGCGAAGAGCCCCTCCGCGCCGCGCTCCGAGAGCATCCGGCCCCGGTACGCGATGTCCGCCTCCAGCACCGACCGCGCCCGCGGCCACCAGCCGGGGGCGAGACAGCGCAGCCAGTACGCCTCCAGCGCCTCGGCCACCCGGGCGGTGAGCGCCGCCGGGTCGTCGACGAGCCCCACGAGCACGGGCGGCAGCGGGCTCCCGTCGCCCCGGTACGCGGCGAGCACGTCGGCGCGCACCACCTCTGGCGGTGTGGCCGCCAGCCGGGCGAGTTCGGCGGTGAACTCCGGACGGGGCGCCGCCGGACGGGGCGTGAGGAAGTCCGGCACGAAGCCGACCGGCGCGATCAGCGACTCCAGCAGCGCGGTGTCCAGCGTCTCGTACCGGGACCGCCAGGCCGCGATCCACGGCTGGTGCTCCGGGTAGCGGGCGGCGAACCGGCGGAGACGAAGGCTCAGCACGGTCTCCTGGAGCGGCGAGTACGCGAACCAGGTGGCGGCGAGGTCGTCGACATCGAAGCGGAACTCGAACATTGACCGCAACGGTAAAAGAATTCCGCCCGCCCGGGAACCCCGCTGTCCTTCTGTCATGACCTCCACCGCGGTGCGCCCCGCTGCTCTCGGCCGCCTGCTGCCGGACGATCCGCTCCTGCGCCGGCTCGTCCTGATGAGTCTGGTGAACACCGTCGGGGACGGGCTCTTCGTGACGGTGAGCGTCCTGTTCTTCACCCGCTCCGTCGGCCTGACGCCCGGCCGGGTGGCACTCGGCCTCACCGTGGCCGGAATCTGCGGCGTGCTCGCCGGCGTGCCGATGGGGCGGCTGGCCGACCGGGTCGGCAGCAAGCGGCTGCTGCTGGTGGTCGGGCCGCTGGAGGCCGTGGCGGTGCTCGGCTACGCGTTCGTGCACTCCTTCGCGGCCTTCGTGGCACTGGCCTGTGCGGCGACGGTGCTGGAGCGCGGTGCGGTGGCGGTGCGCAGCGCCCTGATCGCCCGGGCGCTGCCCGCCGAGGGCCAGGTCCGCGCCCGGGCGCTGCTGCGCTCGGTGATGAACGCGGGCCTCGTCGTCGGCTCCGGCGGTGCGGCCCTCGCGCTGCAGGCCGATGCGTACGCCGGGTACGTGACGATGATGGTGCTGGACGCGGCGAGCTTCCTGGGCGTGACGGCGCTGCTGGCCGGCCTGCCCGTGCCGGCCGGGCCGGGCCGGGCGGCGGGCGCCGCCGGCGGGCCGGTGAAGCGGCGCACCGCGCTGCGGGACGGCCGGTACCTGCTGGTCACCGGGCTGCACGCGGTGCTGGAGCTCCAGCTCGCGGTGCTCACGGTGGGTCTCCCGCTCTGGATCGTGCTGGGCACGGACGCGCCGCCGGGGGTGGTCTCCGCGGTGAACGTGGCCAACTGCCTGCTGGTGGTGCTGTTCCAGGTCCGGGCGAGCCGGGGGGTGACGGACGTGGCGAGCGCGGCGTCGGCCTGTGCGCGGGGCGCGCTGCTGCTGGCGGGCGCCTGCCTGGTGTACGCGGCGGCGCAGTCCGGGCCGGCGGCCCTGGCGGCCGGGGTGATCCTCGCGGGGGCCCTGGTGCACAGCCTGGGTGAGCTGCTGACCTCGGCCGGCGGCTGGACACTCAGTCTGGAGCTGGCCGATCCGCGGGCGCACGGCGAGTACCAGGGGGTGTTCATGAGCGGGCAGGCAGCCGCCCACGTGATCGGCCCGCTGGTGATCACCGTGACGGCCGTCGACCACGGCGGTGCCGGCTGGGTGGTGCTGGCGGGGCTGTTCGCCCTGGCGGGGCTGGCCCTGCCGGCGGCCGTCCGCGGGCCGGGGCGCGCCGGGTAGCCCGGCCGGCCCGCGCCCCACGGGGGTGGGAGCGGGCCGGCGGGTGTGCGCGGGCACGCCACAGCCCCGGACCCTCGCCGTGGGTCCGGGGCTGTGTTCCGCACGCCGTCCCGAGGGGGGCGGCGGGCGGAGTCCGGGTGACGCACCGTCCCTGGGCGGCCCGGAGTTCGGGGGTACTGCGGAGCGGCCCTCCAAAGGGGTCCGGCGCTACACCGGGCGGGCGGCCAGCTCCTTGGCGGCGCGGGCGCAGGCCTGGGCGATCCGGTCCTCGTTCACCGTGGTCAGCTGCCCCTTCTCGACCACGGCGTTGCCGTTGACGAAGAGGGTGGCCAGCGGCGGCAGCGCGCCGAGGGTGAGGGCGGCGACCGGGTCGGCGATCGAGGAGTGCATGATCCCGTCGACCTTCCAGAGCGCGAGGTCCGCGAGCTTGCCGACCTCGATGGAGCCGATCTCGTTCTGCCGGCCGAGCACCCGGGCGCCGCCCATGGTGCCCAGGCGCAGCGCCTGCCGGCCGGTGAGCGCGGTCGGGTAGCCGTGCAGGCGGTTGATCAGCAGCGCGTTGCGCAGCTCGGTGCCCAGCTCGCCGGACTCGTTGGAGGCGGTGCCGTCCACGCCGAGGCCGACCGGGACGCCCGCCTTGAGCATGTCGGGGACGCGGGCGATGCCGGCGGCGAGGCGGGCGTTGGAGGACGGGCAGTGGGCGACGCCGGTGCCGGTCTCGGCGAACTTGGCGATGTCGGAGTCGTTCATGTGGACGCAGTGCGCCATCCAGACGTCCTCGCCCAGCCAGCCGACCGACTCGAAGTAGTCGGTCGGGCCCATGCCGAACAGCTCCTTGCAGAACGCCTCCTCCTCGGCGGTCTCGGAGCCGTGGGTGTGCAGCCGCACGCCCAGGCGGCGGGCCAGCACGGCGGACTCGCGCAGCAGCTCGGTGGAGACCGAGAAGGGGGAGCAGGGCGCGAGGGCGATCTGCAGCATCGAGTCGGCGGAGGCGTCGTGGTACCGGGCGACGGCCTCCTCGGAGGCGATGAGGATGTCCTCGGTCTTCTCGACGGCGTGGTCGGGCGGCAGGAAGCCGTCCTTCTTGCTGCGGTCCATCGAGCCGCGCAGCGCGGTGAAGCGCATGCCGAGCTCCTGGACGGCCTCGATCTCGGCGCCGAGGATGTCGCCGCCGTCCTCGGGGAACACGTAGTGGTGGTCCGAGGCGGTCGTACAACCGGACTTGAGCAGCGCGGCGGCCGAGCCCTGCGCGGCGGCGTGGACGAGCTTGTCGTCGATCCGCGCCCAGGTCGGGTAGAGGGCGACCAGCCAGTCGAAGAGGATGTTGTCCTGGGCGAGGCCGCGGGTGATCCACTGGTAGAAGTGGTGGTGGGTGTTGACCAGGCCGGGGGTGACGAGGTGGCCCTCGCCGTTGATCCGCCGTACCACGTTGTCCAGCCACTGCGGGGCGGGGCCGTCGCCGACCGACTCGATCTTGTTGCCGAGGATGACCACGTGGCCGCGGGCGTACTCGGTGTCGTTGGCGTCGACCGTCGCGATCGCGACGTTCTCGATGACGATCCGCTGGTCGGCGGGCGGAGGCTGGACTGCCATGGGGAACTCCTATGGGGGAGGCCGGGCGGGCATGGGGCGCATGCCCGCCCGGTGGGTCAGGACGGTGTCGCCGTCGGCACCGTCGTGCCGGGTGTTCCGTCGGCCGGCGACCGGCGGGCGACCCCGACGTGGTGGAAGAGCAGGTTGAGCAGGACGGCCATCACGCAGCCGGCCGATATCCCGGAGTGCATGAGGGTGCGGACGGCCTCCGGGAACGCGTCGTAGAAGGCCGGGACGGCGATCGGGATGATGCCGACGCCGAGCGAGACGGACACCAGGATGGTGTTCGAGCTGGACTCCATCCCGGCCTCCGCGAGGGTGCGGATCCCGCTCGCCGCGACCGTGCCGAAGAGCACGATCCCGGCGCCGCCGAGGACGGGCTGCGGTACGAGGGAGACGACCGAACCGAGCACGGGGAAGAGCCCGAGCACGATCAGGATGCCTCCGCCGGCCGCGACCACGAAGCGGCTGCGGATCTTCGTCAGCGCCACCAGCCCGATGTTCTGGGCGAAGGCGCTGGCGGCGAAGCCGTTGAAGACCGGGCTGAGCGCGGTGGCCAGTCCGTCGGCCCGCAGGCCGGCGGCGAGGACGGGCTCGTCGGCCTCACGGTCGACGATCCTGCCGAGCGCCAGCATGTCGGCGGTGGACTCGGTCATCGAGACCACCATGACGATGCAGAGCGAGGCGATCGCGGCCGCGTCGAACACGGGTGCGCCGAAGTGGAACGGGGAGGGGAGCGCGAAGACCTTCGCGTCCTGGACCGGGCCGAAGTCGGCCAGGCCCAGCGGGAAGGCGAGCAGGGTGCCGATCGCCAGTCCTATGAGCAACGAGAGCTGCTGCCAGAAGCCGCGCAGCAGCCGGTTGCAGAGCACCACCGCGACGAGGGTGATCGCGGCGAGGCCGATGGCCCGCACGGAGCCGTATCCGGGGGCGCCCGGCGAGCCGCCGCGCGCCCAGTTCACCGCCACCGGGAGCAGGGACACCCCGATGAGGGTGATCACGGTGCCCTGGACGACCGGCGGGAAGAACCTGATGAGCTTGCAGAAGTACGGTGCCGCGAGGAAGCACAGGACCCCCGCGACGATCACCGCGCCGAAGATCACCGGGAGGGCGTCCTTCGGCCCGTGCTCCTCGGCGATGGCGATCATGGGCGCGACGCCCGCGAACGAGACGCCGTTCACGAACGGCAGCCGCGCTCCGATCTTCCAGAAGCCGAGGGTCTGGAGCAGGGTGGCCAGCCCGGCGGTGAACAGGCTGGCCGAGATGAGCAGGGCGAGCTCGGTGGGGGAGAGCCCCACGCCGGCACCGACGATGAGCGGGGGAGCGACGACTCCCGCGTACATCGCGGCGACGTGCTGCAGGCCGGTGGTGATGAGTTTCACCGGTGGCAGCAACTCGTCCACGGGGTGGGTTTCCGGTCCGGACGGCCTGCCGGGGAGGCTGCTTGACGCACCGTCCGGACCAGAAGATCTTGCAGGGGTGGAACCGCCGTCTGTGCTGCTGGTGTTGCTGGGTGCCATGTCGAGCCCCTCTTGTACCCGTGGCTCGCGGCGCGCCCGTGGCGCTGGAGACTGGCTGGCAATGCCCTGGCCGAGGGCGGGACGGCGGTGCAAGGGTCCCTCGGCCGGCCTCCCCGGCGCCCCGGGCCGGCCGCCGTGAGGCGGGCACGATCTCCGGTGGGTGGGGGGTGGAGAAACAGGTGGTGCGGGTGCAGCGGGTGTTTCCGGCCGCCCGGCAGCGGCCGGCCCGTGGGGGCCGGAGGGTGCAGCGGTGCCGGGCGGGGTCATGAGGGTGGGGAGGTCAGGCGACCGGGATGACCGGGACGACGCCCTCGCGGTGCACGGTGCCCTCGATCAGGCCGTACATCCGGTCGGCGGCGTAGTAGACCTCGTTGTCGTTCTTGAGGCCGAACGGCTCCAGGTCGACGAGGAAGTGGTGCTTGTTGGGGAGTTCGAGGCGGACCTCGTCCACCTCGGCGCGGTTGTTCAGGACGCGGGTGCCCATCGCGTGCAGGGTCTGCTGCAGCGAGTACGAGTAGGTCTCCGCGAAGGCCTCCAGCATGTGGCGCCGCACGTGGGCGTAGGAGCGGTTCCAGTTGGGCTGGGCCTCGCCGTCACGCCCGTTGAAGCCGTACTTCCAGCGCGCCGTCACCTGGGTGGCGAGGATGCGGTCGTACGCCTCCTGGAGGGTGGTGTACTTGTCCTTGATGTAGCCCCAGAACTCCGAGTTGGTGGAGTTCATCACGATGAGGTCCTTGAGGCCCGAGATGACCTGGACGTTCTCGCCGTCGTAGACGATCTCGGTGGTGCGGGTCTCCTGCCCGTTGCGGACGAAGGAGTGGCCGACCTCCTCGGAGCCGATGAAGCGGGCCGAGTTGTCCGGCGTCTTGATCCGGTCCCAGGCGTACTCCTCGATCCGGATCCGGGCGCTGTGCACCACACCGCGCTCGGTGTCGTCCACGAAGTGCCGCGCCAGGGTGATGCCGAACTGCTCCGCCGACTCGATCCCGTACTCCTTCGCGAAGGCGTACACGGTGTTCTTCGTCGTGTCGGTGGGCAGGCAGTTGGCGTTCGACCCGGTGAGGTGGACGTCCTCGAACTCGCCCTGGAGGGAGACCGAGACGTTCAGGTCCTTGATCTCGTGACGGGTCGAGTCACGGTAGATCCGGACGATGCGGTTCTCCGCCTTGCCGTACTGGTTCTGACCGAGCACGTGGGCCATGACATGGCTCCCAATCAATGAGGCGGTCTAGCTTCCGCGGTAGACCGAGTATCCGAACGGGTTGAGCAGCAGCGGCACGTGGTAGTGGTGCTGCGCGGGCGCGACCGTGAAGACGATCGAGACCTCGGGGAAGAACGGCGTCTCGTCCGACGTCGCCGCGTAGTACGCGGCGGTGTCGAAGAGCAGCCGGACGACCGAGCCCGCCTCCACGGCCGGCAGGTCCTTGGCCCGGCCGTCGGAGTCCGTGGCGGAGGTGCCGAGCACCTTCCAGCCACCCTCGGTGTGCAGTGCGAGCTCGACCGGGACACCCTCGGCCGGGCGGCCGAGGCTGGTGTCGAGCACGTGGGTGGAGATGCCAGTCATGGGTGAAGTGACCTTACTGATGGCAGATGTGACTTTACGTCGGAAGGAACTGACGCTACGTCAGGCGCGCGGCGTCAGGCCTCGTCGAGCAGGCGGTTGATGCGAATGTCGTTGATCTTCCGCAGCTCGCCCCGGACGATCTCCGCCTCGGTGGCGGCGTCGTTGGGGAAGCGCTCGCGCAGGGCGGCGAGCATCGTGTCCGCGGTGCGGCCGGTCGCGCAGATCAGGAACACGTGGCCGAACTTGGCCTCGTAGGCGGCGTTGGCCTCGTGCAGTTCGTCGAGGAGTGCGGTGTCCACTCCCCTGATGCCGGCCTGCTCGCGCTCGGAGGTGGCGTCGCCCGTCCTGGGCTTGCCGATCCGGGCGTGGCCGGCCATCGCGTCGTGCAGGTCGTCGGCCGCGAGCGCGGCCATGGCCGACGCGTTGGCGTCGAGCAGGGCCGCGCGGTCGGACCACGGGCGGGCCGCCGCGACGGCGTCGGCCCAACGGGGGCTGGAGCAGACCTCCAGCAGGATCGTCCTCAGCTCGGCGGCGTCGGCCGCCGCCAGGGCGTCAAGGGCGTGGGGGTGGTTGGTCACGGGTGGACCTCCTGAAGAGTGGTGCCACCCGCACAAGCTAGATCCACCCACCCGGGCCGTCAACACTTTGTTTAACGGTTGGTGGTTACGTTTTGAGCGGCCCCCGGTTACCAGGCCGTTTCGTGTGCGATGAGACAAGTGTGCCCCGCCGGGGGCTGGTGAAGACTGGCCGGACCGGCAGGGGCACCCCCGGACGCGCCCGCAGGGGCGCGTCCGTTCGTACTCAGCCGGACTTCGAGCCGTCCTGGCGGTTGAGGTAGTTGTACACGGTGAAGCGGCTCACGCCCAGCGCCGTGGCGACCGTCTCCACCCCGTGGCGGACGGTGAAGGCGCCCCGTTCCTCCAGCAGGGCGACCACCCGCTGCTTCTCCCCGCGGTCCAGCTCGGACAGCGGGCGGCCGTCGAACTGGCGGGTCATCTCGGCCAGCAGGCGGTCCAGCGCGCTGCTCAGGTGGGGCAGCCGGACGGCCAGTGCCGGGACGCCCTCCCACTCCAGGACGACGTCCTCGGCCTTGGCCTCGTCCAGCGGGACGGGCGTCGCGCCGACGGCGGCCAGCAGCGGCTTTATCGCCGCGGAGAGCGGGTGTTCCAGGTGCTCGGTCATGGCGTACCGCCCTCCTCGCCGAGAACGCTGACCTGGACGGAGATCCGGGTCGCGCCGGCGTCCAGGGTGTTCCGGAGCAGCTTGGTCACGGCGGCCAGGACCTCCTCGGCCTCGCCCTCCGCGCCGGTGCCGAAGGGGCCGACCGAGACGGCCAGGCCGGCCTCGTCGACCACCTTCCGGGCCGCCACCGCGTGCTCCGGGAACGTGTCCAGTTCGAACGGTTCTGTCGTGAACTCCACCATCAATCGCACCCGCTCACTCTAGCGAGCGGGTGCGGGCGGGGTCAGGGGCTGGTCGATCGAACAGTGACCGGGCCTGCGGTGGAGCACTCCGGAGAGGCTTCAACAAATTGTTGCGACGGTCTTGACACCCGATCGGCGCTCCGGACATGCTTCCACCAAGCAGAATCCCTCTTCCGGATCGTGGAAGTTGCGGATGAAGGAAGAGAGTGAGAGGTGATTGACGTGACGGCCGCCGCCCAGCACAGCTTCACGGTCAACCTGTCGATCCTGTTCGGCGAGCTGCCGCTCCTGGAGCGTCCGGCCGCAGCCGCCGCCGCCGGCTTCACCGCCGCCGAGCTGTGGTGGCCGTTCGGCGAGGAGCACGCCCCGTCGGAGGCCGAGCAGGACGCGCTCCGCAAGGCCTTCACCGACGCCGGCGTCCAGCTCACCGGCCTCAACTTCCTGGACGACCTGAGCAAGGGCGCCCGCGGCACCGTCTCCGTGCCGGCCGAGCGGGAGCGCTTCCGGGCCAACGTCCCGGTCGCGGCCGGGCTGGCCTCCTCCCTCGGCACGAGGGCGCTCAACGCCCTCTACGGCAACCGGGTCGAGGGTGCGGACCCGGCCGGGCAGGACGCGCTCGCGCTGGAGAACCTCGCCCTCGCCGCCCGGGCCGCCCACGAGATCGGCGCGGTCCTGCTGATCGAGGCGCTGAACGCACCGGAGTCCCCGGACTACCCGCTGGTCTCCGCCGCCGCCGCCGTCGAGGTCGTCGACAAGGTGAACGCCGCGACCGGCCTCGGCAACGCGAAGTTCCTCTGCGACCTGTACCACCTGGCCAAGAACGGCGAGGACCTGGCGGCCGTCATCGACACCTACGCCGACCGCTTCGGCCACGTGCAGATCGCCGACAACCCGGGCCGCAACGAGCCCGGCACCGGCGGGCTGGACTTCGAGGACCTCTTCGCCCGCCTCACGGCCGCCGGTTACACCGGCCGGATCGGCCTGGAGTACCGCCCCTCCACCGGCGTCAGCGCCGACAGCTTCGAGTGGCTCCCGCGCGAGCTGCGCCCGTCCCGCTGACGCGCGCCGCCGAACCGGCCCTCGGTACCCCACACCCCTCCACGTACAAAGGAACCACGCGATGAGCCGCAAGATCGCCTTCATCGGCCTCGGCATCATGGGCAGCCCGATGGCCGCCAACCTGGTCAAGGCCGGTCACCACGTCACCGGTTACAACCTCACCCAGCCGCAGATCGACGCCCTGGTCGCGGCCGGCGGCCACGGTGCGACCAGCATCGCGGACGCGGTGAAGGACGCCGAGGTCGTCATCACGATGGTCCCCGCCGACCCGCACGTCGAGCAGGCCATCCTGGGCGAGGGCGGTGTGCTGGAGAACGTGAAGGCCGGCACCCTCGTGATCGACATGTCGAGCATCACGCCGCAGACCTCGATCAAGGTCGAGGCCGCCGCCAAGGAGAAGGGCGTCCGCACCCTGGACGCCCCGGTCTCCGGCGGCGAGGCCGGTGCCGTCGAGGCCGTGCTGTCGATCATGGTCGGTGGCGCCGCCGAGGACTTCGCCGAGGCGAAGCCGCTGTTCGACGCGCTGGGCACCACGGTCGTCCACGTCGGCCCGGCCGGCGCCGGCCAGACCGTCAAGGCCGCCAACCAGCTGATCGTCGCCGTCAACATCCAGGTCCTGGCCGAGGCCGTGGTCTTCCTGGAGAACGCCGGCGTCGACCTCGCCGCCGCGCTGGACGTGCTCGGCGGCGGCCTGGCCGGTTCCACCGTGCTCAACCGCAAGAAGGCGAACATGCTGGGCCGCGAGTTCGCCCCCGGCTTCCGCATCGACCTGCACCACAAGGACATGGGCATCGTCACCGACGCCGCCCGCGCCGTGGGCGCGGCCCTGCCGGTCGGCGCGGTCGTCGCCCAGCTGGTCGCCTCGGCCCGTGCCAACGGCGACGGCTCCCTGGACCACTCGGCGCTGCTGCGCGGCGTCGAGCGGCTGTCGGGCCGCGAGGTCAAGTAGCCCACGCGTCGCCCGCCGCCGCCCTTCCCGGGCGCGCGGTGCGCGACACCCTCCGGGGCCGGGGTGGTGAGGCCCCGGCCCCGTGCCGGGGCGCTGAAGCCCCGGCCCCACAGACTCCTCCTGGTGGCGTGTACCTATCCGGTCGTGCCCGCGCCACCAGGAGGCCAGGCCCGATCGGCAGGCGGGCTGGGGCTCATCCGCCTCCTGCCGATCGTCCAAGCCGGTGACGCGCACTCCCTGTCGGGGGCACTTCGGTCGTGCCGTTGCGCGTCGCCCGGCCCCCTCCTTCGCCGAGGGGAGCCCCTCGTACGTCGGAAGCGGGACGAGGGGAACGGCGGGGAGGGGGCTGCCCCCATCCGAACCCGGGCCGCCACGGCCGCCAGGGCACATGCTTGACGAACCATCGCCAGACCCGTCCGGAAGTGAGGCCCACGCCATGCCCGCCACCCCCGCCCAGGGCCATGTGGTCGTAGCTCCCGACAAGTTCAAGGGCACCCTGGAGGGAGCCGAGGTCGCCGCCCGGATCGCCGCCGGCATCCGCCGCGCCGCGCCCGGCGCCGACGTCCGTGAACTGCCCGTCGCCGACGGCGGCGAGGGCACCCTGGCCGCCGCGCTGGCGGCCGGCTTCACCCGGATCCCGGCCAAGGTGGCCGGCCCCACCGGCCTGCCCGTGGCCGCCGCGCTCGCCGTCCGGGGCGACACCGCCGTGGTCGAGCTGGCGCAGTCCTCCGGGCTCGCCCGCCTCCCCGGCGGCCGGGCCGCCCCGCTCGCGGCCGGCTCCTACGGCGTCGGCCAGCTGATCGGTCGGGCGGTCTCCCTGGGTGCCAAGCGGATCGTGCTCGGCCTCGGCGGCAGCGCCTGCACCGACGGCGGCGCGGGCATGGTCCAGGCGCTGGGCGTCTCGCTGCTGGACGCCGACGGCGCCGAGCTGCCGCCCGGCGGCGCCGCGCTGCGCCGGCTGGCCCGGCTGGACCTCGGCCCGCTGGCCGCCGGGACACCGGCGGCGGGGCTCACCGGGGTCGAGGTCGTGGTGGCCTGCGACGTGGACAACCCGCTGCTCGGCCCGCGCGGCGCGACCGCCGTCTACGGCCCGCAGAAGGGCGCCGACGGCGACGACCTGGTGATCCTGGAGGAGGGCCTGACCCGCTTCGCCGACGTGGTCGGCGAGGCCGTCGGACGGGACTTCCGCGACGCCCCCGGCGCCGGGGCCGCGGGCGGGGTGGGCTTCGCCGCCCTCGCCCTGCTCGGCGCCACCATGCGACCCGGCATCGAGCTCATGCTCGAACTGCTGGGTTTCGACGAGGCCGTGCGTGGGGCACGCCTCGTCGTGACCGGCGAGGGCTGCCTGGACGCTCAGACGCTCCATGGCAAGGCACCCGCCGGAGTTGCCGCGGCGGCCGCCCGGGCGGGGGTTCGGGTGGCCGCTGTGGCAGGACGGCTGGAGCTGTCGGAGCGTGAGTGGCGGGCGGCGGGGTTCGCCGCCGCCTACGCCCTCACCGACCTGGCCGAACAGCCTGGGGACAGCATGACCAAGGCGGCCGAGCTGGCCGAGGTCGCGGGGGAGCGGCTCGCGGCCGCGCTCCTGGGCCGGTGACGACCCGTACGCCTCTCGTACGTTCCTCCATTGACGTTTTGTTGAAGGCGGCCCTAGGCTCCGGGCAATCCTTCGACGAAGTCCTCAACTCTTCTTCTGGCAACCCCTCTTCCAGGTTTCGGAGGTCCCCATGCCCTTCAGTGACACCGTGGTGATCCGCTCCCGCCGGGTGGTCCTGCCGGACGGCGAGCGTCCCGCGGACGTGCTGATCCGGGACGGGCGGATCGAGCAGATCGCCGAGCACGGCTCCCTCCTGGCCGGCGACCAGCACCTGACCGACCTCGGCGACACCGCCCTGCTCCCCGGCCTGGTCGACACCCACGTGCACGTGAACGAGCCCGGCCGGACCGAGTGGGAGGGCTTCGCCACCGCCACCCGGGCCGCTGCCGCCGGCGGTGTCACCACCGTGATCGACATGCCGCTCAACTCCGTCCCGCCCACCACCACGGTGGACGGCCTGGAGGCCAAGCGGAAGGTCGCCGAGGGCCAGGCCTGGATCGACCTCGGCTTCTGGGGCGGCGCCGTTCCCGGCAACGTCCCCGACCTCGAACCGCTGCACCGCGCGGGCGTGTTCGGCTTCAAGAGCTTCCTCGCGCCCTCCGGCGTGGACGAGTTCCCGCACGTCGAGCAGGCCGACCTGGAGGCCGCGCTGGCCGAGCAGGCCCGGATCGGCGCACTGGCGATCATCCACGCCGAGGACCCGGCCGTCCTGGCCGCCGCCCCGCAGCAGCCCGGCGTCCACTACCGGGACTTCCTCGCCTCCCGCCCCGCCGACGCGGAGACCGCGGCCGTGGCCCGGCTGCTGGACACCGCGCGCCGCACCGGCGCCCGCGTCCACATCCTGCACGTCTCCTCCGCCGCCGTGCTGCCGCTGCTGCGCCAGGCCCGCGAGGACGGCGTCCGGGTCACCGCCGAGACCTGTCCGCACTACCTCACCCTCGCGGCCGAGGAGGTCCCGGACGGCGACACCGCCTTCAAGTGCTGCCCGCCGATCCGCGACGAGTCCAACCGCGACGCGCTCTGGGCGGCCCTGGCCGCCGGCGAGTTCATCGCGGTCGTCTCCGACCACTCGCCGTCCACCCCCGAGCTCAAGCTGCTGCCCGAACTCGGCGGCAGCGGCGACTTCGCCGCCGCCTGGGGCGGCATCGCCTCCCTCCAGCTCGGCCTGCCGGCGATCTGGACCGAGGCCCGCCGCCGCGGCCACACGCTCGGCGACGTCGTCCGCTGGATGGCGAGCGGCCCGGCCTCCCTGGTCGGCCTCACCGGGACCAAGGGCGCCATCGCCGTCGGTCACGACGCCGACCTGGTCACCTTCGACCCGGACGCCGACTTCGCCGTGCACGCCGCCGAGCTGCACCACCGCAACCCCGTCACCCCGTACGCGGGCCGGACGCTGACCGGCGCCGTGCGCACGACCTGGCTCCGCGGCCGGGTCGTCGACGTCACGGCCGAGCCGTTCGGCCGCCAGATCACCCACCCGGTCACCCGCCCGGTCACCCGTCACGAGGAGTCTCAGTGAGCACCGTCAACACCCCGAGCGCTCCGTTCACCGAGCTGGTCAACCTGGCCTCCCGGCTGCTCGGCGCCGGCGTCGTCGCCACCAACGAGGACACCTTCGCGGACGCGGAGAACCTGCTGGTCGCCAAGCCCGCCGAGTTCCGCGCGCACACCTTCGGCCACAAGGGCCAGATCATGGACGGCTGGGAGTCCAAGCGCCGCCGCGGCGTCAGCGCCGAGCAGCCGCACCCCACCGACGAGGACCACGACTGGACGATCGTGCGGCTCGGCGTCGGCGGCGTCGTCCGCGGGCTGGTCGTCGACACCGCGCACTTCACCGGCAACTACCCGGAGAGCGCCTCGGTCGAGGCCGCGGCCGTCCCCGGGCACCCGTCGCCGGAGGAGCTGGCCGCGGCCGAGTGGGTCGAACTGCTGCCGCGCACCCCGCTCCAGGGCGACACCGCGCACGAGTTCGCCGTCGACAACGGCACCCGCTTCACGCACGTACGCCTCAACATCTTCCCGGACGGCGGCGTCGCCCGGCTCCGCGTGCACGGCGAGGTGCTGCCCGACCCGCGCGAACTGGACGGCCTCACCTTCGACCTGGCCGCCCAGGAGTACGGCGGCGTGGCCGAGGCGGCGTCCGACCGCTACTTCTCCTCCCCGCACAACCTGAACGCTCCCGGTCGCGCCTCCGTCATGGGCGAGGGCTGGGAGACCCGGCGTCGGCGCGACAAGGCCAACGACTGGGTGCAGATCGCCCTGGCCGGGGGCGGCGAGGTCCTGGCAGCCGAGGTGGACACCACCCATTTCGTCGCCAACGCCCCCGGCTGGGCCGACCTGACCGGTTACGACGCCTCGGCGGGCGGCGACCCGTCCGAGGACCGGGAGGGCTGGTTCGAGATCCTGCCCCGCACCCGCCTCCAGCCCGACACCCGCCACCGCTTCCGGCTCGACGTCGGCCGCCCCGTCACGCACGTCCGGATCAACGTCCACCCGGACGGCGGCCTCGCCCGGCTCCGCCTCACCGGCCGGCTCACCGAGGCCGGCCGCGCCGCCCTCGCGCTGCGCTGGTTCAACGCCGTCCCGGCCGCCGAGGCCGTCGCGGCGCTCGCCGAGGCCGGACTGGCCGCCGACGAGGCCGCCGCACTGGCCGCCGCCCGCCCGCTGGCGGACCAGGCCACGGCCGCCGCCGCCGTCGCCGCGCTCCGGCCGGCCGACGGCCCGGACGGCGAGCACTCCTCCCGCCGCCGCTCCGCCACCTGGCGCCTGCTCGGCATCTGAGCATTCGTCATCTGAGCATCCGTCACCTGAGGCCAGCCACCTCACCCTTCACGCAACGCCTTTATCGACACCCGAAGGACCCCCCATGTCCAAGATCCTGACCACGGAGTCCGGCGCGCCCGTCGCCGACAACCAGAACTCGGCGTCGGCCGGCGAGTACGGCCCGCTGCTCATCCAGGACCAGCAGCTCCTGGAGAAGCTCGCCCGGTTCAACCGCGAGCGCATCCCGGAGCGCGTCGTGCACGCCCGCGGCTCCGGCGCGTACGGCTACTTCGAGGTGACCGACGAGGTTTCGCAGTACACCAAGGCCGCCTTCCTCTCCGGGGTCGGCAAGCGCACCGAGCTGTTCCTCCGCTTCTCCACCGTGGCCGGCAACCTGGGCTCCAGCGACGCCGTCCGCGACCCGCGCGGCTTCGCGGTGAAGTTCTACACCGAGGAGGGCAACTACGACCTCGTCGGCAACAACACCCCGGTGTTCTTCATCAAGGACCCGATCAAGTTCCCCGACTTCATCCACTCGCAGAAGCGCGACCCGTACACCGGCATCCAGGAGGCCGACAACGTCTGGGACTTCTGGGCCCACTCGCCGGCCTCCACCCACCAGATCACCTGGCTCTTCGGCGACCGCGGCATCCCGGCCTCGTACCGCCACATGAACGGCTACGGCTCGCACACCTACCAGTGGGTCAACGAGCAGGGCGACGCCTTCTGGGTGAAGTACCACTTCAAGACCAACCAGGGCGTCCGCTCGTTGGACGGCGACCAGTCCGCCGAGGTGCTCGGCGCCGACGCCGACTCGCACCAGCGCGACCTGCACCAGGCCATCGAGCGCGGTGTCTTCCCGTCCTGGACCCTCTACGTCCAGCTGATGCCGGTCGCGGAGGCCGCGGACTACCGCTTCAACCCGTTCGACCTCACCAAGGTCTGGCCGCACGCCGACTACCCGCTGGTGAAGGTCGGCCGCCTGGTGCTGAACCGCAACCCCGAGAACGTCTTCGCCGACGTCGAGCAGTCCGCGTTCTCGCCGAACAACTTCGTGCCCGGCATCGGCCCGTCCCCGGACAAGATGCTCCAGGGCCGCCTGTTCGCCTACGCCGACGCCCAGCGCTACCGCCTCGGCGTCAACCACACCCTGCTCGCCGTCAACGCCCCCCGGGCCACCGAGGCGAACAACTACGGCCGTGACGGCTTCTCCGCCGTCAACAAGTCCGGCCGCGGCAAGAACTACGAGCCCAACTCGTACGACGGCCCCGCCCAGACCGACAGCGCGCTCGCCGCGCCGGTCGGGCTGGACGGCTACACCGGCACCTACACCACGCCGGCGCACACCAAGGACGACGACTTCTTCCAGGCCGGTGAGCTCTACCGCCTGATGTCGGCCGGAGAGAAGACCCGACTGATCAACAACATCGCGGGCTTCCTGGCGCAGGTCTCGCGCGACGACATCGTCGAGAAGAACCTCGCCCACTTCCACGCCGCCGACGAGGAGTACGGCGCCCGCCTGGAGGCCGCCGTCGCCAAGCTGCGCTCCGGCGACGAGGGCTGACGTCCCGCCTGGCCACCCTCACCGGCCGCCGGGGCCCGTACCCCGGCGGGCGCGACCGGGCCTCTCCCCCCAGGGCAGTGGGGGAGGGGCCCGTTCCGTCGTCCGGGACGGTGCCGCCGGTCGGGGCCCGCCGGTCCGCGTTCAGGGGCCGACGGGCGCCGTTCGCGGGAGTCCCCGGGGGCGTCCGCCGGTCCCGTGCGAAGCACGCGGCCCTTGGGCCCGTCCAGCACCTTCACCGAATATTCGCGGACGGCAACTGCCGGGCCCCCGGGGTGGCTAGGCTGGAGGCGCCCGCAGGTCGCTCCGCGGGCGGACATCGGAAGGGGACGACATGTCGACACCAGCCCCGGGTCGTCACGCCGCACTGGACCGGGGCACGCCCGGTCCGTTCACCTCCTTGCAGTACGCCCTCAGACTGCTGGAGGCCGTCGACCGGCACCCCGGCGGTGCCACCCTGGTCTCCCTCGCCAGGGAGACGTCCCTGAGCCTGTCGACGGTTCGCGGGCTCGCCGAGATCCTTGAGATCGAGGGTTATCTCCAGTGCCAGGACGGCGGTTGGGTGCTCGGCGGCACCTTCGCGCTGCTCGGGCAGTACAACCGGGAGCAGCTGGTGCGCGCCCGGCTGGACCGCAAACTCGCCGATCTGCGCGACGAGTTGGGTGCCGCAGTGTACTTCACCCGGTACCACGACGGCGAGTTGTCGGTGGAGGCGGTCTCGGCCGCCGACCACGCGCCGGCCGTGCAGGAGTGGGTGGACTTCCGGGCCACCGCGCACGCGAGTGCGATCGGCAAGTGCCTGCTGAGCCAGCTCGACCACGACGCCCGCCGGGACCACCTGTCCCGGCACCCGGTGGCCAGGCTCACCTCGCGGACGGTCACCGACGCCGACCAGCTGATGCACCGGCTGGAGCGCCAGCCCGCCACCGTGCCGGTGCTGGACATCCAGGAGTACGCGCTCGGCACCGTCTGCGCGGCCGTCCCGGTGATGGCCGGCAGCACGGTCGGCTGCCTGGCCACCTCGATGCCGGTGGACAACGTGCACCGGCTGAAGGCGGCCGCCGAGCTGCTGGCGGCCCGGGCGGCGCCGCTGATGCTGGCGATGGCGGTCTGACCGCCGGCCCGCGTCGCGGGCCCCGCCGAAACCGCAGGTCCCGCCGTACGGCAGGCCGACCGCAGGCCCCGTCGAACCCGCTCCGGGATTCGGCGGGGCCCGCGCGTTTCCCGGGGTGCCGCCCGGTGCACATCACTTATTAGACTCGATGTCGATAAGGGGTGCCGAAACCCTTGTCGCCACCGCTACCCGCGAGTACGTTTCCCCTGAGCCGAGCCGCCACCGCAGGTCAGGAGGGCCCTCCCATGTCCAGCACCACCCCCGTCCCCGCCGTCGCCGCCCCCGCCGCGCGCGTGCACGACGCCCTCGTCCTGGAGCCCCGCGACGTCCGCTTCGACTGGGCCGGGCTGCCGCTGCACTGGATCCCGGACGAGCCGATGGCCACCCACATCGTCAACGTCCTCCACCTGCTGCTCCCCGAGGGCGAACGCTGGTTCGTCAAGGTGTTCAAGGAGGCACTGCCGCTGATCCGCGACGAGCAGCTGCGCGAGGAGGTGCTCGGCTTCATCGGGCAGGAGGCGATCCACGCCGAGGCGCACCAGGAGGTGCTGGACCACCTGCTCGGCCAGGGCCTCGACCCGCGCCCGTACGTCCGCCAGGTCTCCTGGCTGTTCCGCCGCGTGCTCGGCGACAAGCCCGGGCTGTCACCGGCCCGGCGGCGCGAGAACATCATCGAGCGGGTCGCCTTCGTCGCAGCGATCGAGCACTTCACCGCCTTCCTCGGCAACTGGGCGCTCAACTCCCCGGGCCTGGACCGGGCCAAGGCCGACCCGACCATGCTGGACCTGCTGCGCTGGCACGGCGCGGAGGAGGTCGAGCACCGCAGCGTCGCCTTCGACCTGATGGTCCACCTCGACCCGGGCTACCTGCGGCGGGTCCGCGGCATGGCGGTCTCCGGCCCGCTGCTGGTCCACCTCTGGGTGCGTGGCGCCCGCTTCCTGCTGGCCGCCGACCCGACCCTGGACGGCCGGCTGCGGCCCAGCTGGCGGGAGGCCGGCCGGATCGCCCGGCGCGGCCTGCTGCCCGACCCGCTCAGGTCGGTCCGCTCCGGCCTGCGCTACCTGCGGCCCGGCTACCACCCCACCCAGGAGGGCTCCTCCAGCCAGGCCCTCGGCTACCTCGCCACCTCCCCGGCCGCCCGCGCCGCCGCCGGCCGCTGACGGACCGCAGCCCGCCCCCGCCCCCGCCCGTCGCCCCAGGACCCCAAGGACCCCGCCGGATGGACCTGCACAACCCGCCCCCCGACCTCTACGGCCGCCCCCGCGCCGACCGGTTCATGCAGCGCCTCACCGCCTTCGGCGACCGCTACAGCCCCGCCCTCGGCGCCCCGCTGCTGCGCCGCAGCCCCCGCCGCCCGCCCGGCCGCCCCACCCCGCCGCTGCAACTGGTGGTCACCGCCCGCCGCCAGGTCGCCGCCGGCGTCGTCGAGTTGACACTGTCCGACCCCTCCGGCGGCCCGCTCCCGGCCTGGCAGCCCGGTGCGCACCTGCGCCTCGCGCTCCCGTCCGGCCGCGAACGCCACTACTCGCTCTGCGGCGACCCCGCCGACCACACCGCCTACCGGATCGCCGTACGCCGGCTGCCGGAGGGCGGCGGAGGCTCGGTCGAGATCCACGACACGCTGCACCCCGGCACCCGCCTCACCGCCCGCCGCCCGCGCAACGGCTTCGCCTTCTGCGCCGAGCCGGCCGTCCTGCTGCTGGCCGGCGGCATCGGCGTCACCCCGCTGCTCCCGATGGCCCGCGAGGCGCAGCGCCACGGCCTGGACTGGCGGCTCGTCCACGTCGGCCGCAGCGCCGGCACCCTCCCGTACGCGGACGAGCTGCGCGCCCTCGACCCCCGCCGGGTCCACCTGCGCACCGACGACGAGCACGGCGGCGTGCCGACCGGCGCCGAGCTGCTCGCGCACGCCCCGCGCGGCGCCGCCGTCTACTGCTGCGGCCCGGCACCGATGCTGGCCGCCGTCCAGCGGGCGCTGGACGGGTCGCCCGCCACCGCCCTGCACTTCGAGCGGTTCGGCGCCGCCCCGGTCACCGGCGGCGAGCCGTTCACCGTCCGCCTCGGCGCGGACGGCCCGGCGCTCGACGTGCCCGCCGACCGTCCCGCCCTGGACGTGCTCCGCGAGGCCCGCCCCGACCTCCCGTACTCCTGCCACCAGGGGTTCTGCGGCACCTGCGAGGTCCGGCTGCTGGCCGGCACCCCCGACCACCGCGACCGCCGCCTCACCCCCGAGCAGCGCGCCGCCGGCGCCCTGCTGCCCTGCGTCTCCCGGGCCGCCGAGGGCGAGACCCTCGTGCTCGACGTCTAAGGAGCCCCCGATGACCACGAAGCCCGCGACGGCGGGGAGGTCGGCCACGGCCACGGCCCGGCCCGCCTTCCCGTACACCGACCACGACCTCGCCCGGTTCCGGGAGACCCAGCAGCTCGCCTACCACTGCGCCGAGCAGGTCGCCGCCTGGATCGAACCGGGCGTCACCGAGCGCCAGGCCACCGCCAAGCTGCGCCGCTGCCTGGTCGCCGCCGGCGTGCAGGACTTCTTCCACGTCCCGTTCGCCTGGTTCGGCGACCGGACGGCGTTCCGGCACTTCCACACCCCGCTCCAGTTCTTCGCCGGCGGCCGCCGGCTGGAGGAGGGCATGCCGTACGTGCTGGACTGCGCCCCGGTCGTGGACGGCTACACCGCCGACATCGGCTACGGCGGCAAGGTCGGCGAGAACCGGGTCTGGGACCGGCTCGCCGCCGACCTCCGGGTGTACCGCGAACTGATCCTCGCCGAGGTCCGCGCCCGCAGGCCGCTCGACGAGGTGTACGCGGCGGTGGACGCGCAGATCGCCGCGCACGGCTACGACAACCGCCACCAGGTCTACCCGGGCCGGGTGATCGGTCACCAGGTGACCCGGACGACCGCCCGCGGCCCGGCCGGGGTCAACCTCTTCGGCTTCGGTGTGCGTACACTCCAGACGCTCGGCCGCGAGCTGATCAGCGAGCGCCTGCACGGCCGTTCGCCGCTCTGGGCGGACGGACGGGCGTCCCGGCACGCGCCGACCCCGGGCCTGTGGGCGGTGGAACCGCACATCGGGTTCCGCGAGGTGGGCATCAAGTTCGAGGAGCTGCTCGTGGTCACCGAAGACGACGCCTACTGGCTCGACGACGACCTGCCGCACGTCCGCCGCTGGACGGCGGCGGCAGCGGCCGGAACCGCGGCGGATCCCTTGACCGCGGCAGCGGCCGCCGACCCCGAGACCGCCCAGGAGGCGACCCGATGACGACCACCCGCCGCCGGACCGTCCACTCCGGCGGGCTCCCGCTCGCCGTCTTCGAGGACGGCGACCCGGCCGCACCCACCGTCCTCCTGGTGCACGGCTACCCGGACACCCACGTGGTCTGGGACGACGTCGCCGCCGACCTCGCCCGCGACCACCACGTCGTCCGCTACGACGTGCGCGGCGCCGGCGAGTCCGGCGTGCCCGCCTCCCGCGAGGGCTACCGGCTGGAGCACCTCGCCGCCGACCTCTTCGCGGTCGCCGACGCCGTCAGCCCGGACCGCCCGGTGCACGTGGTCGCCCACGACTGGGGCTCGCTGCAGTCCTGGGAGGCCGTCACCTCGCCCGGCGCCGAGCAGCGGCTCGCGTCGTACACCACCATGTCCGGGCCCTGCCTCGACCACATGGGGCACTGGCTGCGCGACCGCTACCGCCGTCCCACCCCGCGCCACCTGAAGCAGCTGCTCTCCCAGGGCGTCCACTCCTGGTACATCACCGCCTTCCACCTGCCCTACCTCGCCCCCGGCATATGGCGGCTCGGCCTGGCCCGCGCCTGGGGCCGGGTGCTGCGCGACCTGGAGGAGGTCACCCCGCGCCCCGGCCACCCGCAGCCCACCCTGCGCCGGGACGCGGTGCGCGGCATCGAGCTGTACCGCGCCAACATGCGGCCCACCCTGCGCAACCCGCGCGAGCGGCCCACCGAGGTGCCGGTGCAGCTGATCACCCTGACCAAGGACCACTACGTCGGCGGGTTCCTCTCCGAGGGCCTGGAGCGCTGGGTGCCCAGGCTGACCCGCCGCTCGCTGCACGCCACCCACTGGTCCGCCCTGCTGGAGAAGGGATCCGCCGTGGCCGGCATGGTCCGTGAGTTCACCGCTTCCGTCGACGCCGGACGGGGCACCGAGGAGGCCGGCCTCGGCCGGCTGGTCGTCGTCACCGGCGGCGGCAGCGGCATCGGCCGCGCCACCGCACTGGCCTTCGCCGAGGACGGCGCCCGCGTCGTCGTCTGCGACCTCGACCTCGACGCGGCCCGCCGTACCGCCGAACTCGCCTCCCTGATCGGCCCGCAGGCCCACGCCTACCGGGTCGACGTCAGCGACGGCTCCGCCGTCGACGCCTTCGCGCAGGAGGTCGCCGCCGCCCACGGCGTCCCCGACGTGGTGGTCAACAACGCGGGCATCGGCCACTCCGGGACGTTCCTGCAGACCACCGAGAAGGA
This sequence comes from Streptomyces sp. CB01881, assembly GCF_002953255.1. Lineage (GTDB taxonomy): Bacteria > Actinomycetota > Actinomycetes > Streptomycetales > Streptomycetaceae > Kitasatospora. The sequence goes on along the minus strand of NZ_CP026498.1, from coordinate 1,821,735 downwards.
GTGGCAGCGCGTCCTGGACGTCAACCTCTGGGGCGTCATCCACGGCTGCCGCGCCTTCGGCACCCTGATGGCCGACCGCGGCGCCGGCGGCCACATCGTCAACCTCGCCTCGGCCGCCGCCTACCTGCCGTCCAAGGCGCTCACCGCCTACGCGACCAGCAAGGCCGCCGTCTTCATGCTCTCCGACTGCCTGCGCGCCGAACTCGCCGGCCACGGCATCGGCGTCTCCACCATCTGCCCCGGCATCGTCAACACCAACATCACCCGCACCTCGACCTTCTCCGCGACCAGCGCCGCCCAGCAGGCCGCCAAGCAGGCCCGCGCCGCCAAGCTCTACGCCCGCCGCGGCTTCCCGCCCGAGAAGGTCGCCGCCGCCATCCTGCACGCGGTGCGCACCGGCAAGCCCGTCGTCCCGGTCACCCCCGAGGCCAAGGCGGCCCGCTTCCTGAGCCGCCTCTCCCCGGGCCTGCTGCGCCTGGCGGCCCGGCTCAACGTGACCTGAAGCCCCGGCCCTGCCCGGCGACCGTGGCCCGTGGTGAGTGACCGCTGCCTCGGCGCCGGACGGTCCGCCGGACGGACGCTAGGCCGGTGGGGCGATCTTCTCGACCGGGCCGAAGTCCTTGAAGGTGCCATGGGTTCGCATGGCGACGCCCTTCAAGTCGGTGCGCCGGTCGTAGCGGACGGTACGGCCCTGGGCGTCGATCCACTGGTCGAGCTGGAAGGACGTCACGTTCTTGCCCTTGAGGATCTTGTACTGCTCGGCTTCCAACGTCCGCATCTGCTCCAGGTCGACGGTGCCGGCGAGGTGGAAGCACGGGGTGCCGGCGCAGTCCTCCATCCCCTTGCGCGCGGCCGGGCCGAGAGCGAGAAGCGCCTTGGCGTAGCCGTGGTAGTCGGCGATCCGGTCCCCCAGCGGGGACGTCCGCCAACTGCCGCCACTCCTGATGTAGGTGGTCCCGTCCTCGGTGACGACGACGGTGGGACCGGCGCCGCCGTCTCCGAGCAGGTCCTCCCCGCCCGCGCTCATCGACTGGGTGAGGCGTCCGCTGCGGACCGGGCCGTTGAGGTTGACCCGGGCCGTGGTAATCGCGGTGAGCGGGCCGCCCTCGGAGCGGAACTCCTGGGTGGCCGCGTACGGCGTCCTCCCGGCCAGGGCGAGCGCCTGCTCCGGGTCGATCACCCCACCCGCCCCGGTGGCCGCGGGCGGGGCGGCGGGCGCGGTGGTGGCCGGGGGCGAGGCGGGGGTGGTGGCCGTGCTCCCGGCCGTGGCCGCGGCGGACGCGGTCGGTGAAGCGTCGGGAGATGCGGTGGCGGCGGTCGCACCGGCGGGCGCCGCAGGAGCGGTGTCGTCGTCACAGCCCACCAGGCCGACGAGGGAGGCGACCGCGATGGTGGTGGCGAACACGGTGGTACGACGCACAGTCAAGAAGGGCCCCCCAACGGGACGAACAGATCGGGGCATCCTGTCACACCGGCCGGGTCGTGATCGAATCGATTTTCGAGCGCCGGGTGAACGCGCGTCCCGGTTGGTCGCCCACCAACCGCCACCCTGACGACCCGCGAGCCGCGCCACCCGACGCGCTCCCCCTTCTTCCGGTGCAATCACGACAGCAGGTGTCGGGATTGCACGGCAGCATCGGTGGTGCCGAAGGAAGCACGACGGAAGGTCAGGACATGGCACAGCCGCTCAAGGGCAAGGTCGCGCTGGTCGCCGGGGCGACGCGGGGGGCCGGACGGGGGATCGCGGTGCAGCTCGGAGCCGCGGGGGCGACGGTGTACGGGACGGGGCGCAGCGCCGGCGGGCACCGGTCGGAGTACGGGCGGCCGGAGACCCTGGAGGAGACGGCCGCACTGGTGACGGCGGCCGGCGGCCGGGGGATCGCCGTGCGGGCGGACCACCTGGTGCCCGCCGAGGTGGCGGCCGTGGCGAAGCGGATCGAGGCCGAGCAGGGCGGGCTGGACATCCTGGTGAACGACATCTGGGGCGGCGAACAGCTCTTCGAGTGGGAGAGCCCGGTCTGGGAGCACGACCTCGACAACGGGCTGCGCCTGCTGCGCCTGGCCGTGGAGACGCACGCGATCACCAGCCACCACCTGTTGCCGCTGCTGCTGCGCCGGCCGGGCGGGCTGGTGGTGGAGATGACGGACGGCACCGCCGAGTACAACGCGACCCGCTACCGGAACTCCTTCTTCTACGACGTCGCCAAGTCCTCGGTGCTGCGGATGGCCTTCGCCCTGGGGCACGAGCTGGCCCCGCGCGGGGCGACGGCGGTCGCGCTGACGCCCGGCTGGATGCGTTCCGAGATGATGCTGGAGCACTTCGAGGTCACCGAGGAGACCTGGCGGGACGCCACGCGGCGGCAGCCGGACTTCGGCATCTCGGAGTCGCCCGCGTACGTCGGCCGCGCGGTGGTCGCGCTGGCCGCGGACCTTGAGGTGGCGCGCTGGAACGGCACCTCGCTCTCCAGCGGCGCGCTGGCCGGGGAGTACGGCTTCACCGACCTGGACGGCAGCCGCCCGGACGCCTGGAGCTACCTGGTGGACGCCGAGGGGGCGGACGGCCCGCTGGACCCGGCCGGCTACCGCTGAACGTCCCCGCCGTTCCGGTCGTCGCCCGGCCGGTTCTCGCCCGGCCGGTCCTCGCCGTTCCGGTCCGCCGCGCCGTACAGCGCCGCGGTGCGGGCCGCCGCCTCGGCCAACCGCCGCCGTAGCGCCGGGGGTTCGAGCAGTTCGGCCTCGGGCCCGAGCCTGAGCAGCTCGTCGTAGGCGACGTCCGCCGACTCGACCCCGAGCCGGACGGTGACCCACCCGTCGCCGTCCGGCTCCCCGGCGGTCGCCAGTGCCTGCCGGGCGGCTACCGGCTCCAGCAGCAGCGGCAGCCGCTCGGCGCCGAGCGGGCTGAGCCGCACCAGCACGCTCTCCCGCAGCAGCGAGCGGGCGAACTCCTCCGCCTTCGCCTCCCAGAACGCGGCGAGGTCGAACTGCCCGTCCCGCTCGAACGGCTGGTCCAGCGGCTCGGCGGCGACCAGCCGGTCCACCCGGTACACCAGCGGGACCCCGGACCGGCCCGGACCGGCGACCAGGTACCAGGTGCCCGCCTTCAGCACCAGCCCGTACGGCCGCAGCGTCCGTTCCACCTCGGTGTCGCGCCGCGGGTAGCGGACCCGCAGCAGCCGCTCGCCCCAGACGGCCTGGGAGACCTCGGCGAGCAGCGGCGGCACGGGCGCCGTACGGAACCAGCCGGGGGCGTCCAGGTGGAACCGCCGGGCACCGGCGGAGGGCGCCTCGCCGACCTCGGTCAGCACCTTCAGCCGGGCGGCGAGGGCCGGGCCGTCGAGGCCCATGTCGCCGAGCGGCCCGGGCAGTCCGGCGAGGAGCAGCACCTCGGCCTCGGCCCGGTCCAGCCCGGTCAGCCGGGTGCGGTAGCCGTCGAGCAGCCGGTAGCCGCCGGCCCGGCCGCGGTCGGCGTAGACCGGCACCCCGGCCTCCGCCAGCGCCAGGACGTCCCGCTGGACGGTGCGCTCGGACACCTCCAGCTCCGCGGCCAGTTCGGCCCCGGTCAAGCTCCGCCGCGCCTGGAGCAGCAACAGCAGCGAGATGGCACGCGCCGCCCGCACAGGCCCACCACCCTCCGCAGCCGGACCGTCCCCAGCCGGACCGTCCCCAGCCGGACCGTCCCCAGCCGGACCGTCCTCCGTCGGACCGTCCTCCGTCGGGCCGGTCACCTGATCCTAGGACGCGCGCCGCCGGGCCCCAGCCCCGATCATGGGTGCCACGAGGAGGGGGCCGACACCAGCGAGGAGCACCCATGGCCACCGGCACCGTGAGCACGTACAACGCCCACCACGGCTACGGCACGATCACCCCCGACGACGAGGGGCCCGCGCTCTACGTCTACTTCGACTCGATCGTGGGCGAGGGAGACCGGGCCCTCGACGAGGGGCAGCGGGTGGAGTACGACCCGACCGAGCAGGAGGGCCGCCCGGTGGCGGAACGGGTCCGCCCGCTCTGAGCGTCCGCCCGCTCCGAGTATCCGCCCGCTCCGAGCGGGTCTGCCGGAGGGCGTAGGGCCCGTCCAACTCCCGTCCCCCCGCCGGGCGGGAGGGAGTTGGACGGGCGGGCCCTACGATCAGGCCCATGGAGATGACAACCGCTCTGTGGTCCTTCGCCCTCGTGGTGGGGGTGCTCACGCTGGCGCCCGGCGTGGACACCGCCCTGATCCTGCGCACCGCCGCCCTCGGCCACCGCCGCCAGGCGTGGGGCGTGATCACCGGCGTGCAGACCGGCACCCTGACCTGGGGCGTCCTCAGCTCGGCCGGGGTGACGGCGCTGCTCACCGCCTCCCAGCCGGCGTACGAGGTCCTGCGCTGGGCGGGCGCCGCCTACCTGATCTGGATGGGCGTGAAGCTGCTGCGCAGCCGGGGCGACGAGGCGGCGGCCGAGGCCGGTCCGGCGGCCGGCGGCTTCCGGCACGGCTGGCGGCGCGGCGCGACGACCAACCTGCTCAACCCCAAGGTCGGCGTCTTCTACATGGCGGTGCTGCCGCAGTTCATCCCGGCCGGCGCCCCGCACTTCGCCGCCGGCGTGGCACTGACCTGCGTGCACCTCCTGGAGGGTCTGGTCTGGTCGGCCGTGCTGGTGGCGTTCGCGCAGGCGGTGCGCGGCTGGCTGCGCCGGCCGTCCGCGCGCCGCCTGATGGACCGGGTGACCGGGGCGGTCGTGGTCGGGTTCGGAGTGAAGCTGGCGGCCGCCCAGTAGGGGGCCGGCGTGCCGGGGGCGGCGGGGGCTCAGCGCGCGAGCCGGCCGAGGCCCTCGCGCAGTTCCTCGGCGTTCATGCAGACGTGCACCTCGACGGTGGCGTTGAACTCCAGCCAGAACGGCTCGCAGACGGACGGCAGCGAGGCCTCGTCCGCGAGGTCGACGACGATGACCTGGCAGCGCCTGCCGTTGCGGGCGAAGAAGTAGGCGGCCTCGGGTTTGAGGTCTCCCATGATCCGCTCGAACTTCGCGGCGACCTCGCCGTCGCTGATCAGCTTGTTGGTGGTCGCGGTGTCGATCTCGATCTCCAGCAGGGCACGCATGACCGGTGCTCCTTTCCCGGACTCGTGGCGGGCCCGCGGGGGCGGGCCCCGGGTTCCAGCGTCCCGCCGCCGTCCGGTGCCCGCAATGTCACCCGGCTGGTGGCCAGCGATGGCCGCGCCGGGCGGACCGGGGCTGCACTGGAGGCGACACTCCACCGTGAACGGGAGCACCCCATGGCGATCATCATCACCTTCGAGCTGGCCGGCGTCGGCCAGGCCCAGTACGACGAGGCGGTGGACCGGCTGACCGGCGGCGCCGGGCTGAACCGGCCGTCCGACTGGCCGGTGCGCGGGCTGGTCCTGCACGCGGCGGGCCCGACGCCGGACGGCGGGTGGCACGTCACGGACGTCTGGGAGTCCCGGGAGGCGTTCGAGCACTTCGCGGCCGTGCTGATGCCGATCCTCCAGGAGGTCGGCATCCCGACCACCCCGCCCCTCGTCTGCGAGGCCTACAACGTGGTGCACTGAGCCCGGCCGCGGACCGGGCCGGGCTCAGGCCGCGTGCGGCCGCGGGTCCCCGGCGTCCCGTTGCGCGGGGGCGTCCTCGGCGCGCGCCAGGTCGTGGTGGATCGGTCCGTTGCCGGCGCTCAGCGGCAGGCAGCTGCCGCCGCGCCGGTGGGCGACGATCTCCGCGGCGACCGAGACGGCCGTCTCCTCGGGCGTGCGGGCGCCGAGGTCCAGGCCGATGGGCGAGCGCAGCCGGCCGATCTCGGTCTCGGTGAGGCCGACCTCGCGCAGCCGCTCCTCGCGGTCGCGGTGGGTGCGGCGCGAGCCCATCGCGCCGACGTAGCCGACCGGCAGGCGCAGGGCGCGTTCCAGCAGCGGGATGTCGAACTTGGCGTCGTGGGTGAGCACGCAGAGCACCGTGCGGCCGTCGAGCCGGTCGAGCTGCGAGTCCAGGTAGCGGTGCGGCCAGTCGACCACGACCTGGTCGGCCTCGGGGAAGCGCCGGCCGGTGGCGAAGACCGGGCGGGCGTCGCAGACGGTGACGTGGTAGCCGAGGAACTTGCCGATCCGCACCACGGCGGCGGCGAAGTCGATGGCGCCGAAGACCAGCATCCGCGGCGCGGGCACGTAGGCCTCGACGAAGAAGGTGACGGTGCCCTGCTCGCGTTCGTCGCAGGGGCGCCCGTCCAGGCCGAGCACCACCTGGCCGGTGCGCCCGGCGTCCAGCATGGCCCGGGTCTCGGCGACGATCGCGCGCTCCAGCCCGGCGATGAGGCGCCGCGCGATGGGGGTCCCTCCGGCCGAGGGCTGGGGGAGCGCCGTCGCAAGGGTGGTGGCGGGCGACGGGCGGGCCGGTGCGGGGGAGAGGGCGCCGTGGTGGGTGTCGGCGGTGACGGCGACGGTGGCACCGACCAGCCCGCCGGGGCCGGCGATCACCCGGGCGAGTGCGACGGGGGTGCCGGAGGCGATGTAGGTGATGCCCGCGTCCAGCGCGGGGTCGGTGCCGGGGACGACCGGCTGGACGAAGACGTCCAGGATGCCGCCGCAGGTCAGGCCGACGGCGAAGGCGTCCTCGTCGCTGTAGCCGAAGCGTTCGAGCACCGGCTCGCCGGACTCGATGGCGGCCTGGCAGAGCTCGTACACGGCGCCCTCGACGCAGCCGCCGGAGACGCTGCCGATCGCCTCGCCGGACGTGTCGACGGCGAGCGCGGCGCCCGGGTCGCGCGGCGCGCTGCCGGAGACGCCGACCACCGTGGCCACGGCGAAGGAGCGCCCGGACGCGTGCCAGGCCTGCAGCTGCTCGGCGATGTCCTGCATGTCGGGGAGCTCCTTACGAAACGGACGGGAACGGGAGGGGCCGCCGTACGGGAAACGATTCCCGTACGGCGGCGGTGCTGCTAGTGGACGCCCAGCCAGGACTTGATGGGCGTGAGCGCGAAGTAGACGACGAACACGGCGGTCAGGAGCCACATCAGGGTGCCGGGCTCGCGCCACTTGCCCTGGCCGGCCTTGATGACCGTGTAGGAGATGACACCGGCGGCCACACCGGCGGTGATGCTGTAGGTGAACGGCATCAGGACGCTGGTGAGGAAGGCCGGGATGGCGACCTCGCGGTCCGACCAGTCGATGTGCCGGGCCTGGCTCATCATCATCGAGCCGATGACGACGAGGGCGGCGGAGGCGACCTCGGTCGGGACGATGCCCGCGATCGGCGAGAAGAAGAGCATCAGGGCGAACATGCCGCCGGTGACGGTGGAGGCGAGGCCGGTCCGGGCGCCGTCGCCGACGCCGGTGGCGGACTCGACGAACACGGTCTGGCCGGAGGCACCCGCGACGCCGCCGATGGCACCGCCGGCGCCGTCGATGAACAGCGCCTTGGAGAGGCCGGGCATCCGGCCCTGCTTGTCGGCCAGGCCCGCCTCGGTGCCGACGCCGATGATGGTCGCCATCGCGTCGAAGAATCCGGCCAGGACGAGGGTGAAGACGGCGACCGTGGCGCTGATCGCGCCCAGGCCGTGGCCGCCGAAGGCGCCGAACAGGTCGACGTGGCCGAAGAGGCCGAAGTCCGGGGAGGCGACGGGGCTGCCCGGCCAGACCGGGGCGGAGTTGATCCAGGTCTTCGCCGGCAGGTCGGCGACCGCGTTGACGACGAAGGCCACCACGGTGCCGCCGGCGATGCCGATCAGGATCGCGCCGCGCACGTTGCGGGCCAGCAGGACGAAGATCGTGAGCAGGGTGAGGCAGAAGATCAGGACGGGCCAGCCGGCCAGCTCGCCGAAGGGGCCGAGGGCGAGCGGGGTGGGACCGCCGGTGTGCACGAAGCCGGCCTTGACCAGGCCGATCAGCGCGACGAAGAGGCCGATGCCGATGGTGATCGCGTGCTTGAGCGGCAGGGGCATGCCGTTCATGATCTTCTCGCGGAGGCCGGAGACCACCAGCAGGACGATCAGCAGGCCGTAGATCACGCAGAGACCCATGGCCTGTGGCCAGGTGGTGTGCGGGACGACCAGTGCGGAGATCACACCGGAGACCGAGAGGCCGGCGGCGACGGCCAGCGGCACGTTGCCGACCACGCCCATGAGGATCGTGGTGACGGCGGCGGCCAGCGCGGTCGCGGTGGTGAGCTGGGCGTGGTCCAGCTTCAGGCCGTTGACGTCGGCCCCGCTCAGGATGATCGGGTTGAGCAGGATGATGTACGCCATCGCCATGAAGGTGGTGAGGCCACCACGCAGCTCGTTGGCGAGCGTCGATCCCCGGGCAGAGATCTTGAAGTACGTGTCCAGCGCGTTCTTCGAGGGTGTCGCGGGGACCGACGTGGGGGCGTCGTCCTCGGCGGGTCTGTCTTCAGTGGTGCCGGGCTCCGTGGGGATCCTGGTCATGTCCACTCCCAAGTGTCAAAGGGGGTTGGGGTGGGCGAGCCGACCTGAGAGCCAGTCAACGAGGTTGGCACAGGGGGACGATTCGACTCACTGGGCGCACTCTGTGGCAGTGCCTGCGGTGCGTAGGTGGTGCGCACCGCTGCGGAACCCCGGCGTGGGAGAGGCAGCGGGATGGTGCGTTCACGTTGCTTCAGGTGGTGCATCGATGGTGCTCTTCACTGCTCTGGTGGTGCTGCCCCGGGGCGGCGGGGCTGTTCTCGGTGTTCTCCTCGCCTGCGCTCGGAGAACTGTTCCCGATCTTCTCCTCGCCTGCGCTCGGAGAACTGTTCCCGATCTTCTCCTCGCCTGCGCTCGGAGAGAACGGCCGCCGCCCCGGGGAGGTGTGCGGGGATCCGCGGCTACAGCGGGCCGGGGGTCTCGGTGGTCAGGTGCTCGGGCCGGACGGGGATCCGGGTGAGCGCCAGGCCGGTGGCGTTGCGGATGGCGGCCACGATCGACGGCGTCGCCGAGACGGTCGGGGCCTCACCGACCCCGCGCAGCCCGTACGGGGCGTGGGGGTCGGGCAGTTCGAGGATCTCCACCGGGATCGGCGGGGTGTCCAGGATGGTGGGGATCAGGTAGTCGGTGAAGGACGCGTTGCGGACCTTCCCGTCCTTGACCACGATCTCCTCCATCACGGCCAGGCCGAGGGCCTGGGTGCAGCCGCCCTGGATCTGGCCGACCACGGAGAGCGGGTTGAGCGCCTTGCCGACGTCCTGGACGGCGGTCAGCTCGACCACCTTGACGAGGCCCAGCTCGACGTCCACGTCGACGACCGCGCGGTTGGCGCAGAAGGTGTACTGGACGTGGCCGAAGCCCTGCCCGGTCTCCTTGTCGAACGGGACGGTCGGGCGGTGGTGGTGCTCGCGGGTGAGGTCGATCGCCTCGTCGCCGAGCAGGTCCACCATGGAGACCAGCGCGCCGGCCGACTCGGAGACGACCTTGCCGCCGGCCAGCGACAGGTCGTTGCGGGTCCAGCCGTAACGACGGCGGCCCTTCTCGATCAGCGCCTGCTTCACCGCCTCGGCGGCCAGCTTCACGGCGCCGCCCGTCATGTAGGTCTGGCGCGACGCGGAGGTCGAACCGGCGGAGCCGACCTCGGTGTTGGCCGGGTGGATGGTGACCTGCTCGACGCCCAGCTCGGTGCGGGCGATCTGGGCGTGCACGGTGACGCCGCCCTGGCCGACCTCGGCCATCGCGGTGTGCACCATGGCGACCGGCTCGCCGCCGATGACCTCCAGGCGGACCCGGGCGGTGGAGTAGTCGTCGAAGCCCTCGGAGAAGCCGACGTTCTTGATGCCGACCGAGTAGCCGACGCCGCGCACGATGCCCTCGCCGTGCGAGGTGTTGGACAGCGCGCCGGGGACCTGCCGGACGTCCAGGTGCTCGGTGTCCAGCGGCGGCGGGAGCGGCATGTCCTTGACCCGCTGGAGCAGCTCGGCGACCGGGGCGGGCGAGTCGATCTGCTGGCCGGTGGGCATGTGGTCGCCCTCCGCCATGGCGTTCAGCTGCCGCAGCTCGACCGGGTCCATGTCCAGTTCGGCGGCCAGCCGGTCCATCTGCGTCTCGTAGCCGAACGCGGCCTGGACGGCGCCGAAGCCGCGCATCGCGCCGCAGGACGGGTTGTTGCTGTAGAGCGCGATGGCGTGCATCTTGACGTTCGGGATCACGTACGGGCCGTGTCCGAGCGAGGCCGCGTTGCCGACCACGGCGGGCGAGGCCGAGGCGTACGCGCCGCCGTCCAGCACGATCCGGGCGTCGGCGAAGACCAGCTTGCCGTCGCGGGTGGCGCCGTGCTCGTACTGCATCCTGGCCGGGTGGCGGTGCACGTGGCCGTAGAAGGACTCGTCACGGGCGTAGACGATCTTGACCGGCTTGCCGGTGTGCTGGGCGAGCAGGCAGGCGTGGATCTGCATCGAGATGTCCTCGCGGCCGCCGAAGGCGCCGCCGACACCGGCCAGCGTGAGGCGGACCTTCTCCTCCGGCAGGGCCAGCACGGGCGCCATCTGCTGGCGGTCCACGTGCAGCCACTGGGTGGCGACGTAGAGGTCGATGCCGCCGTCCTCGGCCGGCACGGCCAGGCCGGACTCCGGACCGAGGAAGGCCTGGTCCTGCATCCCGACCTCGTAGGTGCCCTTGACGATGACGTCCGCCATCGCCCGCACCTCGTCGGTAACGCCGAGACCGGATACCAGCTTCTGCTCGTGGCAGATGTTGCCGTAGCCGTGCGACTTGAACTCGTGCGGCTCGTGCACGTAGCCGTGGGTCTCGGGGTCGAGGCACTGCTCCTCGGTGACGATCGGGGTGAGCACCTCGTACTCGACCTTGATCTTCTTCACCGCGCGGCGGGCCGTCTCCGGGTGGTCGGCCGCGACCAGCGCGATCGCCTCACCGTGGTAGCGGACCTTGTCGATCGCCAGGGCCGGCTGGTCCTGGATCTCCAGGCCGTAGAACTTCGAGCCCGGGATGTCGTCGTGGGTGAGGACGGCGTACACGCCCGGCACCTTGAGCGCCTCGGAGATGTCCACCGAGAGGATGTTGGCGCGGGGGTGCGGCGAGCGCAGCGCCATACCCCAGAGCATGTCCTCGTGCCACATGTCGGACGAGTACGCGAACTCGCCCTTGACCTTCAGGTTGCCGTCCGGGCGCAGCGGCGAGCCGCCGATGCCGTCCTTGGACGCCTGGTTGATGTTCTGGAGGTTCTTCTGCCCCTGGATGGTACGAGTGCTCATTCGGCAGTCCCCTTACCGGCGTTACCGGCGCACTTGCGGGCGGAAGCCAGCCGCACCGCGTCCATGATCTTCTCGTAGCCCGTGCAGCGGCAGAGGTTGCCCGACAGCGCCTCGCGGATGTCGTTGTCGCTCGGCTGGGCGTCGTTCTCCAGCAGCGCGTCCGTCTGCACCAGCAGGCCGGGGGTGCAGAAGCCGCACTGGACGGCGCCGGCGTCGATGAACGCCTGCTGGACCAGGCCCAGCTCACCGTTCTCGTCGGCCAGGCCCTCGACGGTGCGGACCTCGCGGTCCTGCACCTGGCCGGCGGCGACCAGGCAGGAACAGACCGGCGTCCCGTCCAGGTAGACCGTGCAGGAGCCGCACTCGCCCTGCTCGCAGGCGTTCTTCGAGCCCGGGAGGCCGACCCGCTCGCGCAGCACGTACAGCAGGCTCTCGCCCTCCCACACGTCGTCGGCCTCGACCGGCTTGCCGTTGGCGGTGAAAGTGACCCTCATGCCGCGCTCCTGATCTGCTTGCTGTAGTCGTTCCAACACCAGGTGAGGGTGCGGCGGGCCATCACGGCCAGCGAGTGCCGCCGGTAGTCGGCGGTGCCGCGGACGTCGTCGATGGGCGAGGCCGCGGCCTTGACCAGCTCGCCGAACCGCTGGATCACCTCGGCGCCCAGCAGGTCGCCCGACTCCCAGAGGCCGCGCTCGGCCAGCACGCCCTGCAGGTACTCCTCGGCCTCCACGGCGCGGCGCGGCGTGGGGGCAGCCGAACCGATACCGGTGCCGACGGTGCCGTTCTTCGGGTGGAGGGCGAAACCGAAGGCGCAGACCGCGATGACCATGGCGTTGCGGGTGCCGATCTTCGAGAACTGCTGCGGGCCGTCCGCGACGGGGATGTGCACGGCCCGGATCAGCTCGTCGGCCTCCAGGCTGTTGCGCTTCACGCCGACGTAGAACTCGTCGATCGGGATCATCCGGGTGCCGCGCACCGAGGCCGCCTCGACGAGGACGTCCCGGCCCGCCGCCAGCAGCGCGGGGTGCGCGTCGCCGGCCGGGGAGGCACCACCGAGGTTCCCGCCGACGCCGCCGCGGTTGCGGATCTGCGGCGAGCCGACGGTGTGGGCCGCCAGCGCCAGGCCGGGCAGCGGTCCGGACAGCTCGTTGATGATCCGGGTGTAGGGGACCGAGGCGCCGAGCTTGACGACGTCGCCGTCGTTCGACCATTCGGTGAGCTCGGTGATGCGGTTCAGGTCGAGAATCGCGGATGGCCGGTGCACGTCGAAGTTCATCTCGACCATGACGTCCGTGCCGCCCGAGATGGGCAGCGCGGTCGGGTACTCAGCCTTCGCCGCGAGTGCCTCGTCCCAGGTAGCGGGCCGAAGGAACTCCATGCGGGTGTCTCCTCAAGTCGTTGCCGGCCGGACTGTTGGGCACAGTGCCCGGAACTCGGTGTTCGGACCGTGCAAACCGCTTCGTTGCCTCGGCGTCGGATCCTGGTCACCGGGATGTGTCCGGCGGCGTGTGGCCAGTGAACCGCTGTGACGGGGCCCACTGGCAGTCACCGATGGCATGAAGCCCCGGCTGTGGTCCCGCCCGGCATCCTGTACGTTCCTCTAAGGCGGACAATTTCGCAGCCCAGCCGTTTACCGGGCGCTACCTACGACCGTAATCCGGCCGTGATTCCCAAGCTATGGCCCCGTGATCCGGGCGCCGGTCGGTACGTAACACCGAGCACAGATGTTCGGGCACACTGTCTCCCCGGACCGAGCGCTCGGGCCCCCTTCACCCTCCCCCCTGCCCGTTAGGAGTCCCGGATGCGTGTCCGTGACCTGCTCGCCCCCGGAGCCCCGCGACTGCGCCTGCTCGCGGCGGAGGAAGAGCTTGACCGCCAGGTCAGCGGCGTCATGACCACGGACCTGCACGACCCCGGCCGCTACCTGCACGGCGGCGAGCTGGTGCTCACCGGCATGCTCTGGCGCACCGGGCCCGCCGACTCCGAGCGGTTCGTGCGGACGATCGTGGCCGGCGGCGCCGTCGCCCTCGCGGCCGGCGAGGCCGAGGTCGGCCCCGTCCCCGAGGACCTCGTCGACGCCTGTCGCCGCCACCGCATGCCCCTGTTGGCGGTACCCGACGACATCGCTTTCGGCACCGTCACCGAGTTCATCGGCCGGCAGGTCTCCGCCGACCGCGCGGCCGACCTCGCCGCCCTGGTCGACCGCCACCGCCTGCTGGTCTCCGCGGCCGGCGGCGGCGGCCTGGACGCCGTCCTCGACCTGCTCGGCGGCGACCTCGACCTCGACTGCTGGGTGCTCACCCCCACCGGCGCGGTGATCGCGGGCCCGGCCGACCGGCTCTCCGCCGAGGACCGCGACCAGCTGGTCCGCGCCCACCTGGGCGCCCAGCGCCAGCGCCGCCGCCCCCCGCACCGGGCCCGGCTGGTCACCGGCTCCTACTCGCTGCTGCCCGCCCCCGCCACCCCCGACGCCGAGTCGCCGCTCGCCGACTGGGTGCTCGCGGTGGCCGGCGACGTCACCGAGTGGACCGGCAAGCGCCAGCAGCTCGCCGAGAACCTGGCCCGGCTGGTCGCCGCCGAGCGGCAGCGCCGCGACGAGGGCCGCCGGCTGCGCCGCCGCCTCGCCGACGAGGTGCTCACCCTGCTCCAGCGCGACGCCGACCCGGCCGAGATCAGCCGCACCCTCTACGCCTCCTCGGCGATGGCCGCCCGCTACGAGGGCCACGAGCCCAAACCCCAGGCGCAGGACGGTTCCTGGCTGGTGCTCAGTGCTGAGGGGACGGGCCTGCCGGAGGGGACGGTGCGTTCGGTCCTGGAGGAGGCCCTGGGCGGGACGACCGACCGCGCGCTGATCGCCGGGGCCGGCACCGGCGCCGTCGTGGTGCTGCCCGCGCTGGACAGCGCGGTGCCCGCCGACACCCTGCGCGAGCTGCTCGCCCCGCTGGAGGCCGGCCTCGGTTCGGAGGGCCGGATCACCCTGGGCGTCTCCGCCCCCGCCTCCGAGGCGGGCGGCCTGCGCGGCGCCCTGGAGGAGGCCCGGCACGCCCGCCGGATCGCCGCCGCCCGCGTCGGCCGGGTCTGCGTGGCCGGCCCGGAGGAGCTGGCCTCGCACGTGCTGCTGCTGGCGGCCGTCCCGGACGAGGTCCGCCGGGCGTTCCGCAGCCGGCTGCTCGACAAGGTGATCGCCTACGACATCGAGCACCAGGCGGACCTCGTCCGCACCCTGGAGGCGTTCCTGCGCTCGGACGGTTCGTGGACCAGGTGCGCGGCCCAGCTGCACGTCCACGTCAACACGCTGCGCTACCGGATCGGCCGGATCGAGGAGCTGACCGGCCGGGACCTCTCCCGGCTGGAGGACCGGGTGGACTTCTACCTGGCCCTCGAACTGGCCTGACCGCCCGGCGGGCTGACCCTACGCCGGGCTGACCGTCCGGCGGGTCGGGCGTCCGGCAGGCCGGCCGGACGACGAAGGGCCCCGCCGCGAGCGGATCGCGGCGGGGCCCTTCGTCTCAACCGGTCAGGGCTGGGCGGGGATCACACTGGTGATCCACTCGAACACGCCCGGCACCATGTTCTTCCAGACGTCGCTGGAGTGCGGCCCGGTGGTCTCCTGGACCTGCACGGTGGTCGGCGCCTTCGCGGCCGCGGCGATCGCCTGGCCGTCCTCGTAGCCGTCGCCCTTGTTGCCGGAGATGTACAGGGCGACCTTCGGCGGCTGGGCGGCGGTCTTGACGATGTTGACCGGGTTGTTCGCCTCGCGCAGCTTCGGGTCCTTGCCGACCAGCGAGTCCTTCTCGGTCGCGGGGTCGTTGTAGCCGGAGAGGCTGACGCCGGCCCGGTAGCGGTTGGGGTGGGCCAGGGACAGCTTGGTGGCGCAGTGGGCCCCGGCCGAGTACCCGGCGACCGCCCAGCGGTCGGGGGAGGCGTCGGCGCGGAAGTTGTCCAGCACCATCTGCGGGACGTCCCGGGTCAGCCAGGTGTCCGCGTTGACCTTGCCGGGCACGTCGGTGCAGCCGGCGTCGGTGCTGTTGCCCAGCAGCAGGGTGCGCGGGGAGACGAGGATGAACGGGGCGACCTTGCCCTGCTGCATCAGCGGCTTGAGCTGCTCGGAGACCTTCAGCGTGCCGTACCAGGTGGAGGAGGAGCCCGGGAAGCCCGGGATCAGCTCGACGACCGGGAACTTCTTGTCCTTGAACGCCGGGTCGTGGTACTGCGGCGGCAGCCAGACCAGGACCTCGCCGTCCACGCCGGACAGCTGGCCCTTGAGGTCGGTCTTCTGGACGTCGTTCGGCACCTTCGGGTCGTCCACACCGCGGAACTGCTGCGCCACCTTGGGCGGCTGCTTGGCGTCCCCGCTGCCGCCCTGGCCGCCGGCCGTGCCACCGGCGCCCGGGTCGGCCGGCGGCACCGAGGGCACCGCCCGCACGTGCTTGCCGGTGCCGAGCAGGTCGTCCCAGCTGCCGTAGATCAGGTTGGCGTTGTTGACCATGATGAAGACCATCAGCACGGCCGTGACCTGACAGAAGACGATCATCGCGAGCCTGGACAGGATCTGAACCGGCCGGGGCCCGCGCACCTTGCCCCAGAGCAGCAGGGCCACTGCGATGGAGATCGGCACGAGAATGACCGTGCAGAGGAAGAATGGCGTGCCTGTCAGTTGCATCAAGTTCTCGTATCCGGGTTCAAAGCCGTCCGGGGCCCCACTCGCCCGGAACTCGCTCCAATGACATCGGACGGCCAGGAACGGGGATCGGTTGCCGTCCGAATCTGTGTGGAACCTGAGAGGAACATCACGTTTCCGTGATGATCCCTTTTCGGGTCCGCCCTAGTCTGCCACCCTGGCGGCCCGCGCCCTGACGATGCGCCCAGCCGACTCCCGGGATTTCCCCCGGCAGGGCACGATACCGCCCGGACGGAGCGCGGTGGCAGGCGAGGCGGTGCACAGGCCGCTACGGCGTGCAGCGAGACTATGGTCATGAGCATTACGCGCTTCCGACCTTCCCACCGGATCCGGCCCGTCTGCGCCGCCCTGGTCCTGCTGGCCGCCGTCGCCGGCTGCAGCAGTACCGGAGGCCTGCGCGCCGAGCAGGCCAGAGCCAAGGCCTCGGCCGCCGCCGGCAGCGCCGTCACGACCCCGCGCTGGAAGGTCGCCATGGTGACCCACGCGGGCGCCGGCGACGCCTTCTGGGACACCGTGCGCAAGGGGGCCGAGCAGGCCGCCGCCAAGGACAACATCACCTTCCTGTACTCCAACGACGCGCAGACCCAGAACCAGGTCCAGCTCGTCCAGGCCGCCATCGACCAGAAGGTCGACGGCCTGCTGGTCACCCTCGCCAAGGGCGACGCGCTCGGCGACGTCCTCGGCAAGGCCAAGGCCGCCGGCATCCCGGTGATCACCATCAACTCGGGCCAGGAGTTCTCCGCCAAGTTCGGCGCCCTCACCCACATCGGCCAGGACGAGTCCACCGCGGGCCAGGCCGCCGGTGCCGAGCTGGCGACGCGCGGGCGCAAGAGCGTGCTCTGCGTGATCCACGAGCAGGGCAACGTCGGCCAGGAACAGCGCTGCTCCGGTGCCCAGGCCAAGGCCGGCGGTGCCTTTCAGGTGCTCTACGTGGACGGCGTGAACATGCCCGACGCGCGGGCCGCCCTCGCCGCCAAGCTCCAGGCCGACCCGGCCATCGACACGGTGCTCACGCTCTCCGGCCCGATGGCCGCCACCGGCCTCCAGGCGATCCAGGACGCCCGCCGCACCGTCGAGCTGGACACCTTCGACCTGGGGACGCAGGTGGTCTCCGGGCTCAAGGCCGGCAGCGTCGGCTTCGCCGTCGACCAGCAGCCCTACCTCCAGGGCTACGAGGGCGTCGACCTGCTCTGGCTCTACCGCTCCAACCTCGACATGCTCGGTGGCGGCAAGCCGGTGCTGACCGGCCCGCAGATCCTCACCAAGGACAACGCCGACGCGCTCGCCGAGTACGTCGCGAGGGGGACGCGTTGAGCACCCCCGACCTGCTCGTGCAGGACCCCGCCCAGGACCGCCCGGCGGCCCTTCGGCGGCTGCTCGCCCGGCCCGAGCTGGGCGCGCTGATCGCCGCCGCCGCCGTCTTCCTGGTCTTCTCCGCCGTTGCCGAACCCTTTCTGCAGGTCTCCTCGCTGGGCACCGTGCTCTACGCGGCGTCCACCATCGGGATCATGGCGGTGCCGGTCTCCCTGCTGATGATCGGCGGCGAGTTCGACCTCTCGGCCGGCGTGCTGGTCACCACCGCCGCGCTGACCTCGTCCATGGTCAGCTACCAGCTCACCGCGGTGACCTGGGTCGGCGTGCTGGTCTCGCTGCTGGTCACGCTGGCCGTCGGCGGCTTCAACGGCTGGATGCTCAGCCGGACGAAGCTCCCCAGCTTCATCGTCACGCTGGGCACCTTCCTGATGCTCACCGGCGCCAACCTGGGCATCACCAAGCTGGTCTCCGGCACCGTCTCCACCAAGCCGATCTCCGACATGGAGGGCTTCGGCTCCTGCCGCTGGCTGTTCGCCTCCGAGGTCACCGTCGGCGGGCTGACGATCAAGGCGACCGTCTGGTGGTGGCTCGGCCTGCTGGTGGTCGGCAGCTGGGTGCTGCTGCGCACCCGCTTCGGCAACTGGATCTTCGCGGTCGGCGGCGACGCGGCCGCGGCCCGCGCGGTCGGCGTGCCGGTCGCCCGGACCAAGACCGTGCTCTACCTCGGCGTCGGCTTCGGCGCCTGGGTGCTCGGCCAGCACCTGCTGTTCTCCTTCGACACCGTGCAGTCCGGCGAGGGCGTCGGCAACGAGCTGATCTACATCGTGGCGGCCGTCATCGGCGGCTGCCTGATCACCGGCGGCTACGGATCGGTGGCCGGCTCCGCGCTCGGTGCGCTGATCTTCGGCATGGCCAGCAAGGGCATCATCTACGCCCAGTGGAACCCCGACTGGTTCAAGTTCTTCCTGGGCGCGATGCTTCTGCTCGCGGCCCTGCTGAACTCCTGGGTCAAGCGCCGCGCCGAGAGGGGACCGCGATGACCGGCCTGCCTTCCCCCGAGCCGCTCGCCACCGAGCCGCTCCCGTCCGAGCTGCTCTCCCTCAGGGGCGTCGGCAAGACGTACGGGACCGTCCGCGCGCTGGAGGACGTCTCGCTCACCCTGCGGGCCGGCGAGATCAGCTGCGTGCTCGGCGACAACGGCGCCGGCAAGTCCACCCTGATCAAGATCATCGCGGGGCTGCACCGGCACGACGAGGGCACCTACACCATCGGCGGCGAGGAGGTCCGCCTGGACTCCCCGCGCCAGGCCCTCGACCGCGGCATCGCCACCGTCTACCAGGACCTCGCCGTGGTGCCGCTGATGCCCGTATGGCGGAACTTCTTCCTCGGCTCCGAGCAGGGGTACAAGCGGTGGGGCGGCCTGCGGCTGGACGCCGACGGGATGCGCGCCACCACCCGCGAGGCCCTCGCCAGGATGGGCATCGACCTGCACGACGTCGACCGGCCCATCGGCACCCTCTCCGGCGGCCAGCGCCAGTGCGTCGCCATCGCCCGTGCCGTGCACTTCGGCGCCAGGGTGCTGATCCTGGACGAGCCGACCGCCGCGCTCGGCGTCAAGCAGTCCGGTGTGGTGCTCAAGTACGTCACCGCGGCGCGCGACGCCGGGCTCGGGGTCGTGCTGATCACCCACAACCCGCACCACGCGTACCTGGTCGGCGACCACTTCACCCTGCTCAAGCGGGGCCGGATGGCCGGCAGCCACCCCAGGGCCGAGATCGGCCTCGAACAGCTCACCACCGAGATGGCCGGCGGCTCCGACCTCGCCGAACTCTCGCACGAACTCGCCCGCCCGCAGCCCGTCGACCCCCCTGAGGAGCGCCCGCAGCCGTGACCAGCCCCAACGCCGCCACCCGGCC
The DNA here is from genome assembly GCF_002953255.1 of Streptomyces sp. CB01881. Taxonomy (GTDB): domain Bacteria; phylum Actinomycetota; class Actinomycetes; order Streptomycetales; family Streptomycetaceae; genus Kitasatospora. The sequence goes on along the minus strand of NZ_CP026498.1, from coordinate 1,802,646 downwards.
GCCGGTCCTGCCCACCTTGCTCGGCCTCGGCCCGCGCGCCGAGCGCCGCCGCCGCGCCCTGCCCGCGGGCCTCCTGCGGCTGCCCACCATCGGCGTCGACATCGGCGGCACCAAGGTCGTCGCGGGCGTGGTGGACGGCGAGGGCAAGGTGCTGGAGAAGCTGCGCACCGACACCCCCGACAAGAGCAAGAGCGCCAAGGTCGTCGAGGACGTCATCGTCGAGCTGGTGCTCCAGCTCGCCGACCGGCACGACGTCCACGCGGTCGGCATCGGCGCGGCCGGCTGGGTCGACGCCGACCGCTCCAAGGTGCTCTTCGCCCCGCACCTCAACTGGCGCAACGAGCCGCTCCAGGAGGTGCTCAGCGAGCGGCTGCGGTTCCCGGTGATCGTCGAGAACGACGCCAACGCCGCGGCCTGGGCCGAGTGGCGCTTCGGCGCCGGGCGCGGCGAGGACCACATGGTGATGCTCACCCTCGGCACCGGCATCGGCGGCGCCGTCGTCCGCGACGGCCACGTCGACCGCGGCAAGTACGGGCTGGCCGGCGAGTTCGGGCACATGCAGGTGGTGCCGGGCGGCCACCGCTGCCCCTGCGGCAACCGGGGCTGCTGGGAGCAGTACTCCTCCGGCAACGCCCTGGTGCGCGACGCCCGCGAACTGGTCGCCGAGGAGTCCCCGGTGGTCCAGCCGCTGCTCGCCCGGGCCGGCGGCACCGTCGAGGGCATCACCGGCCCGCTGGTCACCGAGGCCGCGCGGGCCGGCGACCCGACCGCCACCGAGCTCCTCTACGAGGTCGGCACCTGGCTCGGCGTCGGCATCGCCAACCTGGCCGCCGCCCTCGACCCCGGCCGCTTCGTCATCGGCGGCGGCGTCTCCGAGGCCGGCGACCTCCTCCTCGCCCCCGCCCGCGACACCTTCCGCCGCACCCTCACCGGCCGCGGCTTCCGCCCCGAGGCGACCATCGTGCACGCCGCCCTCGGCAACGAGGCCGGCCTGGTCGGCGCCGCCGACCTCGCCCGCCAGGTCGCCCGCCGCTTCCGCACCATCAAGCGCCGCCGGGTGGAGCGCAGCGTCCCGTAGGGCCTGTCCCGGCGCGCGGCGGAGTGGGAAGTCGGCCGGTCCGACTTCCCGCTCCGGGTCAGGCCGCGCGACCGGGCCGCCCGGGCACCGCACCAGCGCGCCCTTTCCCGTGGCACCGCACCCGGAACGCGGTCTCCCGTCCCGCCCGTCTCCGGTGGCCGTACGTCAACTACCCGTTGGTAGCAATGCGGACCTGTTGTCGCGGCCATGGCTCCTGTGAAACAACGGAGTTGACGTCGACTCAGGAGGCATTTCCGGATGAGAGCCCTGGCCCGCATCGCCCCGCCGCTCCTGCTTGCCACCGCCCTGGTCTGCTCCGTCGCGGGGCCGGCCACCGCGGCGGGGCCACCAGTGCAGTCGCCGCCCAAGGTGCCGGAGGCGGTGGGGTGGGGCGGCGCGGTCGCCAGCGTGGACGCCGACGCCACCGCCGCCGGGATCGAGGTGCTGCGCAAGGGCGGGAACGCGGTGGACGCCGCGGTCGCCGTCGCGGCGGCGCTCGGGGTCACCGAGCCGTACTCGGCCGGGATCGGCGGCGGCGGGTACTTCGTCTACTACGACCACGCCACCGGGCGGGTCTCCACCATCGACGGCCGGGAGACGGCCTCCCGGACGGCCGACGAGGGGCTCTTCCTGGAGGGCGGCAAGCCGCTGCCGTTCGCCGACGCCGTCACCAGCGGGCTGTCGGTCGGCGTGCCCGGCTCCCCGGCGACCTGGGAGACGGCCGTCCGGCTCTGGGGCAGGCGCTCCTTCGCCGACGCGCTGAAGCCCGCCCAGCGGATCGCCGACCAGGGCTTCACCGTCGACCAGACCTTCCAGGACCAGACGGCGCTCAACCAGGCCAGGTTCAAGGACTTCCCCGACACGGCGAAGCTCTTCCTCCCCGGCGGCGACCTCCCCGTCGTCGGCTCCACCTTCCGCAACCCCGACCTGGCCGCCACCTACCGGCAGCTCGGGAAGGAGGGCACCAAGGCGCTCTACCAGGGCGACCTCGCCACCGACATCGTCCGGACCATCCAGCACCCGCCGGTCGACCCGGCCTCCGGGCGCAACGCCCGCCCCGGCCGGGTGGACGCCACCGACCTGGCCGGCTACCAGGCGAAGCGCCAGCAACCCACCCACGTGGCCTACCGCGACTACGACCTGTACTCGATCGCCCCGTCCAGCTCCGGCGGCACCACCGTCGGCGAGGCGCTCGGCATCCTGGAGGACGGCGAGGTCGGCCGGTACGACGGCACGCAGTACTACCACCACTTCCTGGACGCCTCCCGGATCGCCTTCGCGGACCGCAACCGCTGGGTCGGTGACCCGGCCTTCAACGACGTGCCGGTGAAGGAGCTGCTCTCCGAGCGCTACGCCGCGTCCCGGGCCTGCCTGATCAGCCCCGACCGCGCCCTCACCAGCCCGCTCGCCCCCGGCGACCCGCGCCACCCGGCCGCCTGCGCGAGCGCCGGCCCCGCGCCCGCCGCCGAGCCGTACGAGGGCCTCAGCACCAGCCACCTGACCGTGGCCGACCGGTGGGGCAACGTCGTCTCCTACACGCTCACGCTGGAGCAGACCGGCGGCAGCGGCATCACCGTCCCCGGCCGCGGGTTCCTGCTCAACAACGAGCTGACCGACTTCAACTTCACCCCGCTCACCCCCGGGGTGCCCGATCCCAACCTGCCCGGCCCGGGCAAGCGTCCCCGCTCCTCGCTCTCGCCGACCATCGTGCTGCGCGACGGCGAGCCCGTGCTGGCAGCGGGCTCGCCCGGCGGCGCGACCATCATCACCACCACCCTCCAGGTGCTGCTCGGCCGCCTCGACCGGGGGCTGAGCCTGGAGCAGGCGATCGCCGCGCCTCGCGCCAGCCAGCGCAACACGGCCGCCACGCAGGCCGAGCCGGCCTTCCTCGCCCTGCCCGAGCGGGCCCGGCTGGAGGCGCTCGGCCACGTGTTCGCGAGCACGCCCGAGATCGGCGCCGCGACCGGCGTCGAACGGCTGCCGGACGGCCGCTGGGTGGCGGCCGCCGAACCGGTCCGCCGCGGCGGCGGCGCGGCGGCGGTGGTGCGGCCCGCCCCCTGAGGCGCCGGCCCGCGCCCGGGGCCGGGCCGGTTTGTCGGTGGGCGGCGGTAGATTCGGGGTGGGCGTCCTGCGGGCGCCCACCCGTCGTCCGCACGACCCGACGAACCACCGTCCGAACCACCGGGAAGGCCGCCCGCCGTGACCGTCCGCATCGCCACCTGGAACATCAACTCCGTCACCGCGCGGCTGCCCAAGCTCCTCGAATGGCTGGAGAGCGCCAAGCCGGACGTGCTCTGCCTCCAGGAGCTCAAGTGCGCCGCCGACGCCTTCCCGTACGAGGCCGTGCGCGAGCTGGGCTACGAGACGGCCGCGCACGGCACCGGCCGGTGGAACGGCGTCGCCGTCGTCTCCCGGATCGGCCTGGACGACGTCGTGCGCGACCTCCCCGGCCAGCCCGGCTACCTCGCCGACGACGCCCTGCTGCCCGACGTCGAGCCGCGCGCCATCGCCGCCACCTGCGGCCCGGTCCGGGTCTGGTCGGTCTACGTGCCCAACGGCCGCGAGGTCGGCCACGCCCACTACCGCTACAAGCTGGAGTGGCTGGAGGCCCTGCGCCAGGCCGCGCTGGAGGACGCCGCCGGGCCGCGCCCGTTCGCCGTCCTCGGGGACTTCAACATCGCCCCGGCCGACGAGGACGTCTTCGACGTCGCCGCCTTCGAGGGCCTCACCCACGTCACCCCCGCCGAGCGCGCCACCCTCGCCGCCCTCGCCGAGGCCGGCCTCCAGGACGTCGTGCCCCGCCCGCTCAAGTACGACCGCCCCTACACCTACTGGGACTACCGCCAGCTGGCCTTCCCGAAGAACCGGGGGATGCGGATCGACCTCACCTACGGCAACAAGGCCTTCGCCGACGCCGTGACCGACAGCTACGTCGACCGCGAGGCCCGCAAGGGCAAGGGCACCTCCGACCACGCCCCGGTCGTGGTCGACCTGGACCTCTGACGCACTCCCGGTAGCGGGTCCTCCCTCGAACGGTCCAGAGCGGTGGCCGGGCGGGGGAGGGGTGCCTAGCGTCGGTGAATGACTGGGTGTGGTTGTTCGATCACGAGGACATCGGAGTCCCCGGCTACGCCCGAGAATCCCGGAGGTTCCGGCATGCGCCCCACGCGTACGGCCGCCGCCGCCCTGATCGGCGCGACAGTGCTGACCGGCCTGACGGCCCCCATCGCGCTGGCCAAGGACGGCGCCGCCACGGTCAGCCCATCCCAGGCCGCACCGGGCCAGACCGTGACGGTCACGGTCTCCTGCGAGAAGTCCGACAAGCCCGACGGCAAGACCATCACCGCCAACTCCCAGGCGTTCGAGGGCGGCCCGGCCACCCTCACGCTCGGCTCCGACGGCAAGCACACCGGCTCGGCCCGGCTGGCGGGCAAGTACAGCGGCGACAACAAGGTCGACGGCACCTGCCCCGACGGCGCCGCCTTCTCCACCAGCGTCACGGTGACCACCGTGTCCGCGTCGACGACCGATTCGTCGCCGGCCGGGAGCCTCGGCGAGTGGGGACAGGCCGCCGGGGAGTGGGCGGGCTCGCTCGGGCAGTCCGGCGCGGGCAGCCAGCAGATCGCCCCGCACGGCGCGGTGAAGACCGGCCTCGGCGGCTCGGTCGCCTCCAACCCGGCGGAGCTGGCCGGCGGTGCGGCGCTGGTCGTCGGCGGCATCGGCGGCTTCTGGCTGCTGCGGCGGCGGACCGGTGCCGGCTCCGCCTGAAGAGCCGCCGCCGGCGAGGCCGAGCGCGCCGGTGGTCGTGCGGTCGGCCGTCTGGTGCCGCCGGGCCGATGGCCCGGCGGCACCGTCCTGTTCCGGGAGGAGCCTCAGGCGGTGACGGCGCGGGCCCCCGGCCACTGCGGGGCGTCGGCGGCCCCTCCCGGCCCGGAGACCTCCGCGGACCCGGAGGCCTCCGCGGCGCGCAGGGCGCCGGTGGCGAGCAGGTACTGGGCCAGGATGTACGTGGCCATGATCCAGAACTGATGCCCCGGCAGCTCCCGCCACTTCGCCAGCTTGGTGGCGATCAGCGTGTCGGAGAGCAGGAAGAGCGCCCCGCCCACGCCCGTCCGCCACCCCAGCCCCGCCGAGGTGACCGCCGTCGAGGCGAGCAGCAGGCTGTACCCGGCCACCGGGGCCTGGAGGTCGCCGAGATCCGGCCAGAGCCGCCCCACCATCGCCGCCCAGGCCGTCGCGTACGCGGCGGCGACGACCAGCGCCCGCCGCCGGTCGCTCAGCGCCCCCTGCCGGACGAACATCGTCACGTAGCAGACGTGTGCCGCCGCGAAGGAGCCCATGCCGGCCAGGAACGCGGTGTCGTCGCCGAGCTGGAGCAGCACGTCGCCGCCCCCGCTGAGCAGCAGCGCGGGCGCCAGCAGCTTCGGAGCCTCCCGGCCCGCCGTGGCGGCGGCCGTGACGCTGTGTGCGGCCAGCAGCGGCATCAGCGCCGGCTTGGTGGCGTGCCGCAGTACGGGCGTGTCGGTGAGGAGTGCGCCCAGGTGGGCGGCCGAGGTGGCGGCGAAGCCGGTGAGCAGCCCGGTGGCGCTGCGCAGGCGCCCGCCGAGAACGGCGCGGGTGGTGGTGCGGATGCTCATGCGGCGGTGTCCTCCGGGAGTTCGGGCGGGGCGGGCGGTGCTGCGGACGTGGCGCGGCGGGCCGGCCTGTTCGTTCGCACCCTAGGCGACCGGGCCCGAGTGGGGGAAGGGGCTTGTTACCGGCGCGTAGCGGCCGTCGGGCCCGCGGGGTGACGCGGCGGCGGGCGGGGCGCCGCGGTGGTGGACGGGGCGCCGAGGTGACGGGCGGGGCGGCGTGGTGACCGGCTGGGCGACGTCGCACCGGGGCACGGCCGGCCAATTCGGTACCGGGTCCCCTTGCTGCCAGCGGGGGCCGGGCCCACCGTCTAGTCTGGTCAACGACATGGAGCAGCAGGAGTACGCGGCCGGCGCCACGCAGGTGGCCGGCGGCACGTCGGACGGGCGCGCGGGCGGGGCGGGGCGGGGCACCACCGACGCCGTCGTCGCCGTACGCGAAGCCGGGCTTGACACTCCGCAGGAGGCCGGCCCGGCCGCGGAGGCCGCCGGACTCTCGCCCGACCCGGGACTGCTCCGGCTCGCCCGGTGGTTCGCCGAGGCCGGCCCCGGCGCCGCCGACGACCTCTGCACCGCCTCCTTCGGCCTCTACCCCGCCCGCCACTTCGGCGTCCCCGCGGAGCCGGCCGCCGGCCCCGCACCCGGCCCGCCCGGGGCCGAGATCAGCTGGTGGCACGGCCCCACCGCGCACGCGCCCGCCGCGCTGCGCGCCCGCGAGGCCCGCGCGGCGCGCGGCCTGCGCCGGGCCCGGCGCGACACGGGCGCGTCGACCGTCGTCCCCTCGGGTGCGAAGCCGGGCACGCCCGGCAAGCACCGCAAGCCCGAGCAGTCGCGCTCCTCCGCGGCCGGCACGCAGGACCGTTCCGCCGCCGCCGAGCGCCGGATCGCCGCCCGCCTGCTGCTGGCCCACCCACTGGTGACCGCCTCCGGGCCGCACGCCGACGGGTTCCCACTAATCCGCCGTCACCGCGACTGGCTCACCGAGCGGTTCGACACCCTGCTCGGCTACCGCCTGGTGGTCGGCCCCTGGCACGCCCGCCTCTGCAAGGCGGGCCTCGGCCCGGGCGCCGCCCGCCGGCTCGAACACCCCGGCACGGGCGCCCCGTTCACCCCCGGTGGCTACGCCCAACTCGCCCTCGCCCTGGCCCTGCTGGTCGACGCGCCCGAGCAGCTCCCGCTCGGCCGGCTGCTCGCCGCGATGCGCGCCGCCGCATCCGTGCAGGACCGTGCCGACGTCCCCGCCGACCTCGCCATGGCGTTCGCCACCCTCGCCGACTGGCAGGTGCTCGCGGACATACCCGTGGACCTCGCCGAGGAGGGCGCCGTCCTGACGGTCGACCGCGAGCTGGCCCGCGCCGTCCCCGCCGGGACACCCGCCCTCGCCGCCGACGCCGCCGGCCTGATCCGCCGCGCCGGCGAGGCCGAGCCCGGCACCGCCGTCCGCCGCCGCCTCGCCGAGACCCCGGCCGTCCTCGCCGCCGACCTGACCGAGGACCAGCGCGCCTGGCTCCGCGACCACGGCCACACGGGCCCCGCCGCCCTCGCCGACTTCCTCGGCCTGGAGGCCGAGATCCGGGCCGAGGGCGTCGCCCTGGTCGACCCCGCCGACGAGCTCACCGACCTCGCCCTGCCCGGGGCCGGCACCGTGGCCCAGGCGGCCCTGCTGCTGGTCGAGCGTCTCGTCGAGGAGGTCCGACCGCTCCCCGGCGAGGCCACCGGCGCGGACGTCCCCGTCCCGGACGCGCTGATAGACGGCGCCCTGGGCGACCTCGCCGACGAGTACGGCCTCCCGGCCGGCTGGCGCCGCGACTACCTCGCCGACCGCACCGCCCTGCGCCGCGACACCCTCGACCTGCTCCACCGGATGGGCCTGCTCGCACCCACCCCCCGCGGCACCCGCCCCCCGGGCTGGCTCCTCCGCGCCCCCGCCGCCCGCTACGCCCCGGCCGCCGACCTCCTCCCGGCCCCGGGCACCGGCCGGCACTCCCGCCGGGACGCCACGGTCACCATCCCCACCCCGGTCGGGCCGCGCGAGGAACAGCGGGCCTGAGGGTCAGAGTCGGGCGACTCTCAGGCGTCCGCCGGAGATGCGTTCGATGTCGTCGACGTCGGACGTGTAGACGACGACCCTGCCGGACTGCCGAAGTGCGACGGCGACCAGTGCGGCGTCGATCGCGTACTTGTGGCCGTGCAACCCGGCGTCCCGGAGGAGGACGACCGCCTCCTCGGCGACCTCCTGGGTGACCGGCTCGACGACGATGCGGGAGAGGGTCCAGTTCCAGGCGGCCTTGTTGATGCGCTCATGATGCGCCTCGATCATGGTCATCGAGCTGGTGACGACTCGGATTCCGCTCCGTGCTGCGTCCTTGAGTCGCGCACCCATGGATGTGGTGCCCAGTGCCCCCTGGGACAGGCCCTCGGAGTCGAGAACGTAGACGAGGTCGGTGTTCAACTGGCCCGCCGTTCCTGTTCCAGTACGCGCGCCTCGCGGGCGGCGAACCAGGCGTCGTGTTCGTGCCGCTCGGCCTCGGCCTCACGCAGCGCTTCGTCGGGGACCGGGCCGTACTCGGACTCCCACCAGCCCACCAGTTCGTTCAGTCTGTCCCGCTCGGCCTGGCGCTCTATGGCCTGCGTGACATACCGGCTGAACTCGCCCGGGCCGACCTGGGCGCGGATCTGCTCCGCGAGCTTCTCAGGCAGGGTCACGGTGTACTTCTTGGTCGTAGCCATACCACGGACCATACCACGGTCGAATGTGGCCCGGATCACATCACCGGCTGGCCGGTGCCGCGGCCACGGGGGCGTGCTGGACGGTTTCGACGGTGGCGCCGACGCCGAAGGTGCCGAGGGCGACGGAAGCGAGGACGGCGGCGCAGGCCAGGAATCGGCGGTGGCGCTGGGGGAGCGGGAAGCGCGGATCCTGGAGGGTCGCCGGAGGGTTGGCGTTCATGTCAGGGAGCGTTCCAGGGCGGTGTGAACGATCGCTACGCGTGGGTGAAGTCCGGATGGGGGGCGGGCGTCGGTTCGTCCCGGGAGGGCCCGCGTGCGCGGGGCCGGTCGCGCGGGCCGGTGTGCGCGGGCCGGTGTGCGGCCCCACGCCGTGCGGAGTGGGGCCGCGGCCGTCATTCCGACGGAGGGCGGTCGCCACGCCGGGCGCCGGCGTCGGCCATGGCCTCGCCGACGGCGACCCGGACGGCGTCGCGCAGGCCGTGCACGGGGTGGAGGCGGGACGGGCCGGCCGCCGGATCCTTGCGGAGCTCCTTCAGCAGGGAGACGCAGAGCAGCAGCATGACCACGACGAACGGCAGGACTACCAGGACGGTGGCGTGCTGCGGCGCGGTGAGCCCGCCGGTCGGCAGCAGTGCGGCCGCGACCGGCCTGGGGCGCGGGTGCAGCGGGCCGCGGTGGGAGAGCGAGCCGAGGACGAGCGAGGCGGAGCCGGCGCTGGTGATGAAGAAGGTCATCACCATCAGCACCGCGACCACGCCGGTGACCGGGCCGCCCGGCAGGGGGCGCAGCATTTCGAACAGCGAGGCCTCGGCGCCCTGCGGGATGGTGGCACGGGGGCCCTCCCACGGCGTACTGGGTGGCCGGCGACACGATCGGAAGATTGAGACATGTCGTACTGCGTCCAGCTCGCAGGGGGAGACGGGGGAGACGGCGGAGGGCACGCCGGGAGGAGGCGCGCCCGCGCGGTCCCGTGGCGGCCCGTCAGGCGGCGGCGTACACCGGCGGCGCCTGTTCGGCGGCCACGTGTGTGGTGGGGACGGCGGTGTCGAGGTAGCGGGCGAGCGCCTGCCGGCTGCGGGTCAGCTCGCCGATGCGGGCGTCGAGATCGGAGAGTTCGCCGCGCAGGGTGCCGAGCAGGTCGGGGCAGGCCTCCAGGGCGGGGAGGGGGCCGGTGGCGCACGGCAGGATCTCGGCGATCACCCGGGTGGACAGGCCCGCCGCCAGCAGGCCGCGGACCTGTCGCACCCGGACCAGGGCGTCCTCGCCGTACTCGCGGTAGCCGGCGGCAGACCGCTCCGGGTGGAGCAGGCCCTGCTCCTCGTAGTACCGCAGGAGGCGGGTGGACACCCCGGTCAGGCGGGCGAGTTCTCCGATGCGCATGATCACCGGAACGCCCGCCCGCCCGACGCTGTTCCCTCCGGGCCGGGGCCGGGGTCGTTCCCGGTGGTTCCGGCGGCTGAGGTGGCTCCCGGCGGGCCGGTTACTCCGCGGGGCCGGTGAGGAAGTCCAGGATCAGCTTGCGCAGTTCGGGCAGCTGCTCGACGACGGCCATGTGGCCGGCGGCCAGCTCCGTGAACCGGGCGCCCGGGATGCCGTCGGCCAGGGCGCGGTGCTGGCTGGGCTGCACCAGCATGTCCTCGGTGGGGCTGATCACCAGCGTCGGCACCGCGATGGAGCCCAGCTCGTCCCGCACGTTCAGCGAACCCACCAGTTCGAACTGCTGCCGGGAGGCGGCCGGAAGGGGGGTGAGCAGGTTGGCGTGCAGGCCGGCGAGCTGCTCGGGGGTGAGCGAGCTGACCCAGCTCGACCCGAAGACCACCGAGAGCAGGAAGCGTGCCATCAGCTCCGGCTGGTCGGCCAGGCCGACGGCCAGCTCGGCCGTGATCCGCAGGCGGTGGTCGCCGCCGGCCACCCCGGCTACCAGGAGCAGCGAGCGGACCCGCTGCGGGTGGCGGTTCACGGCGCGGACGGCCACGGCGGCGCCCAGCGAGTAGGCGGCCAGGTCGAAGGTCTCCAGGCCCTCCTCGACGGCGGCCGCGACGAGCCGGTCCGCCAGCTCGTCCAGGGTGGGCGCCACCGGCTCGAACGGGGAGTCGCCGGAGCCGGGGAAGTCCGGGGCGACGACGGTGCGGTGGGCGGCGAGGTCCTCCAGAAGCGGGCCCCAGTTGTTGACGCCGCTGCCGGCGGCGCCGTGGGCGAGCAGCAGACCGGGGCCGGAGCCGACGACGGTCCGGGCGAGCGGGGCGGGGGTGGCGGGCTTCTCGGTCATGACGGGTGGCTCCTCAACGGCCGTTGGTTTTTCCTTCGCTCACGACAGTACGTGTTCACACCGATGTGAAGGTCAACATTCCGGATCAACTCCGTTCGCAGGAAGCCGTGATGACGCCTCGACGGGAACGCGGTGTCGCCCCGGCGAACCTCCGGAACGGCTGACGCGGGGTGCGCGACTGCCCGGTGATCCGGGGCGTGACCGGGGGATTCCGCGCCGAGAGGCCGCCCGGGCGGCGCGCCGCCCGGGTCTCGTCCACAGCCCCGCGCCGGGCGCTGCGCCGGGCTCCGCGACGAGCCGCGGGCCGACAACCGGACACGCTGGAGCACCGACTGGCGCCCGAGCGGCCGGGCCCCCAACGAGCTGCGCGCCCGCGCGACGACTCCACGGCACCTGATCACGGCGGCCCGGGCGGGCGGCCGGCCGCTCAGCCGGCGGGCTGGACCTCGTACGGGGCCGGGTACGGCGTCTCGTACGGGGCCAGCACCAGCCGCACCACGTCCTCCAGCCGCCGCCGGGCGTCGCCGAGCGTGGTGCGGCCGGTCACCCAGGCGGTCAGCTCGCCCTGCCAGGCGTGGCCGACGATGTGCCGCACCAGGTCGCTCGCGGCGGCCGGGACCTCGCCCATCACCGCCTGGAGCGCGGTGCTGTCGGCGCGGGCCATGCCCTGGAGCGCCTCGCTGGCGAAGGGGTCGGTGGAGGCGGCGACGGCCACCCGGAGCCGGGCCAGCTCGGGCTGGCGCTGGTAGGCGCGCATGCCGCCGCGGACGAAGCGCACCACCCGGTCGGTGGCGGCCGGCCCGGCCCGAGGGCCGCGCAGCTCCGCCACCAGGTCGGCCAGGAGCAGCCGGTGCCACTCGGCGATCGCCGCCGCCAACAGATGGTCCTTGGAGGAGAAGTAGCGGTACGCCGTCCCCAGGGCGACTCCGGACCGCTCGCAGACCTGCTTCATCTGCAGCCGCTCGACGCCGATCTCGTTCACCAGGGCGAGTGCGGCCGCGATCAGGGACTCGCGGCGTTCGAGCTGACGCGGAGACATCGTCTCCACCGGCCGTGGTGACAGGTCAACCTTGGTCACCCGCACCATGATACGGCTCTGGGCCGCTCAGGAGTATGACGCCGACCGGTCGCCCCTCGTTCGCCCGCCGTCCACCGGGCTCCGGGCCCGGTGGAGGCGCCGGTCAGCGCTTCCGGGCCGAGCGGTCGCGGAGCAGCGCCTCCTGGACGGCGGAGGCCACCAGCCGGCCCTCCCGGTCGTAGAACTCGCCGAGCGCCAGGCCCCGGCCGTCCGAGGAGGAGGGGCTGCGCTGGGCGAACAGCAGCCACTCGTCGGCCCGGAACGGACGGTGGAACCACATCGCGTGGTCCAGCGAGGCCATGATCAGCCTCGGCGCCTCGGCACGCTGGAAGAAGTTCGGCTGGACGTGCAGCCCCGCCGTCGAGGCCAGCGTGAGGTCCGAGAGGTAGGTGAGCGCGCAGGCGTGCAGCAGCGGGTCGTCGTCGGGCAGCGGGGAGTCGGTGCGCAGCCAGACGAACTGCTGCGGCATGCCGGGCACGGCGGCGGGCACGCCGGGCGCGTCCGGCGGGACGAACCGCAGCTCCAGGGAGCCGAAGCCGCTGGAGCGGGTCAGCTCGGCGCGGGCCGCCTCGTCCCAGAGCGAGAGCGCGTCCGGCAGTTCCTCGGGGCCGGGCAGCAGCGGCATCTCCCGGTGGCGGTCGGCCGCGGGCTCGGGCCGCTTGAAGGAGGCGGAGAGCGTGAAGATCGCATCGCCGCCCTGGACCGCCGTCACCCGGCGGGTGACGTACGACATGCCCTGGCGGACCCGGTCGACCTCGTAGCGGATCGGGCGGGTCGGGTCGCCGGGGAGCAGGAAGTAGCCGTGCAACGAGTGCACCGGGCGGTCGGGCCCGACGGTGAGCCCGGCGGCTGTCAGCGCCTGCGCGGCGACCTGGCCGCCGAAGGCGCGCATCGGGGCGCCGGCATGGCACCGGCCCCGGAACGTGTTCTCGTCCAGCCGCTCGATCCGCAGCAGCTCGGCGAACGGGCCTGCGGTGTCGCTGGCCCGTCTCTCCTGTTCGGTCACGTCGGTCACCGGCCCATAGTGGCAGAAGCCAACGGTCCGATGGTGTGACCTGGGTAACCCTTTCGGGCGAACATCGGTGTAGAACCTGTTCCAGTGACGGGGTTCTCCCGACGGATTGTCAGTACCGCCTCCTAGCGTCCTCGGCATGTCGCAAGCCGCATACGCGTACGCCTATCTGCGCCCGTCCGCCGTCCTCGACGGTGCCGACGGCCCGCGCCTCGCCCTGGAGACCTCCGGTGGTGTCACGCCCCTCGGGGCGGTCGCCAACCCGCGCTTCTTCGCGGGCTTCCTGGCCGACCCGGCGCCGGCCGCCGCCGCGCTGCTCGCGGTCGCCGACGTCGCCGCCGCCCGCTACTACCAGCCCCGGCTGCGCGCCTCGCTCGACCCCGTGGTGACCGCCAACGGCGACCGGCTGCGGTTCGAGTCCTTCTCCGGCTGCTGCGGCGTCTACGCCCGGCTCGACGTGCTCGGGGCCGGGCTCGACGGGGACGAGATCGGCCACGGCACCACCAACGTCGACGTCAACAACCCGCTGCGCGAGGCGCTCACCCGGATCGGCCCGGGTGACCCGCTGCACCTCGCCGTCGGCCCGGACGCCCTGGAGGTCACCACCTTCGACGGGCCGGTCGTCGAGAAGAAGGTGCCGTTGCCCGAACGCTGGCTGCGCGGCTTCGCCGAGACCCAGGTGACGGCGGCCGGGTTCGACCTGCGCGCCGAGCTGCCCGCCGCCGAGGCCGTCCGCTTCCTGCGCTCGCTGCCGCGCGGCGGCCGGGGCGGCGCGCGCACCGTCCAGTGGATCGTCCCGGCCGGGCGGACGCTGCGCCCGACCACCCGGCCGGTTCCCGGGGCGGTCTGCCTGCCCGGGCCGGAGCGGCTGGCCGCCCTGCAGCGGGTGCTGCGGCACGCGTCGGCGCTGCGGGTCTACGGGCCGGTGGCGGGCGACGGCCCGGCCGCCTCGGCCTGGGAGGTGGTGCTGCCCGGCATGCGGCTCACCCTCACCCTGTCGCCCGACGTCTCGCGCGGCTTCTCCGGCGAGGGCGGGGTGCTCGGAGCGCTGGCCACCGGCACCGCCGAGCAGGACGCCGAGCTGGTCGCCGTCCTGCTGGCCTGGGAGCCGCGGATCGAGATCGCCGAGCTCGCCGAGCAGTCCGGGCTCACCCCGGCCCGGGTGCGGGCCGCGCTCACCCGGCTCGGCACCGCCGGGCAGATCGGCTACGACACCGCCGAGGCCGCGTACTTCCACCGGCAGCTGCCCTATGAGGCCGGCCGGGCCGAGGCGCGCAACCCGCGGCTGCGGGCCGCCCACGCGCTGGTCGCGGCGGGCGCGGTCCGGCTGGAGGCGGGCGGTGAGCTCGCCACGGTGACGGTGGACGACCACATCCAGCGGGTCCGGACGGACCGGGCGGGGGCGGTGAGCTGCACCTGCCTCTGGTGGGCCAAGTACCGGGGCGGGCGCGGACCGTGCAAGCACGCGCTGGCGGTCGGGATGGTCCGGGAGAACGCGACGAACGCGTCGGACACGGTGGAGGCGGGCGCATGAACGGCGTCGAGGAACTGGTGACGGCGGTCCGCGAGGGCCGGACGCCGCAGCTGCCGGCCCTGGTGGCGGCGCTCGGCCCGGCCGAGCGGCGGGCCTGCCTGCCCGCGCTCAAGGAGCTGCGCAAGCAGGTCCGGGGGGAGTGGTCGAAGGAGGCGTCGGCGCAGTCCGGGGCACTCCTGGTCGCCGGCGCGGGCTGCCACGCCGGGCCGGCCGGCGCCGCCACCTGGATCGGCGGGCGGGACTTCGCCGGCCGCTCCTGGGCCCGCCACCCGGCGCTCGCCCAGGTGGTCTCGGCGCAGCCGGCCGAGTGGCAGGTCGAGGTGGTCACCCGGCTCGCGGCGCGCCGAGGATCGGGCTGGAGCTGGGACCTCTACCCGCTGATCGAGCAGGTGGTCCGCCGGACGGGCTGCCCGGTGCCCGACACGGAGGCGTTCACCGCCGAGTGGCTGCGGCGGCTGGCGGACGGGGACGGCACCCGCGGCCGCGTCCGGACGCTGCTGGAGCGCATGCGCGAGGACGCCTTCACGCCGGTGCTGGTGCCCCGGGTGTTCGAGCTCGCCGACATCGGCTGGCAGCTCCAATTCAGGTTCACCGACCGGCCCGGTGACTGCTGGCCGGAGGCGGTGGCCGTGCTCGCGGCCGACGGCGGGCTGGACCGGGCCGACCTGATCGAGCGGTGCCTCGCCCGGCTGGTGCGCGGCGGCAAGCCCGGGGACCAGCGGGCCTTCCTCGCCGTCCTGACCGCCCTCGCGCCCACCCCGGAGGAGTACGCCGCCCGGGCGCGCAGCCTGGTCGCCCTGCTGGACGGGCTCTCCGCGGCGGCCGGCCACGCCCAGCGGACGCTGGCCGAACTGGACGCCGCCGGGCTGGTCGGGCCCGAGGTGCTGGTGGAGGCCTCGTCGGTGGTGCTGTTCCGGACGGAGAAGAAGCTCGTCCGCGCCCAGCTGGGCTGGCTGGACAGGACGGCGAAGCGTTCGCCGGAGCAGGCCGGGCCGGTGGTGCTGGCGGTGGCCGAGGCGTTCGGCCACCCCGACACCGCCGTCCAGGAGCGGGCGCTCAACGTGGTGGCGCGTCACCTCGGGGCGGCGGGCGAGGCGGTGCTGTCCGAGCTGCGCTCCGCCGCCGAGGGGCTCAACCCGGCCCACCACGCGCGCGCCGGGGAGCTGCTGGGCGCGCCGGTCGGCGGCGACGACCCGGATACCGGGTGGAGCGACATGCTGCCGCCCGCCCCGCTGCCGACACCGCTGGGCGGGCCGATCGCCACCGCGGCGGAGGTCGCCGAGGAGCTGTCCGCGCTGATGGCCGCCGCACAGCCGGACGTCGCGGTCTTCGAACGCACCCTGGACGGCCTGGTCCGGCACGCCCACCGCGACCGGGCGGCGCTGGCCGAGGCGCTGGAGCCGGTCCTGCGGGTGCACCGGTGGAGCGGCGTGGGCCGCTGGCACGACTGCGGGCCGGGCGACGTCCTGTACGTCGCGGCCGCCGTCGCCGGTCACGTCCACCCGCACGAGCGCGGCTTCGTCCTCCGCAAGAAGGACCGGAACCCGCTGCGCGGCGAGCACAACACGCCGTACGGCAACGTGCTGGCCGCCCGCCTCGCCGAGGCCGCCGAGCGGGTCACCGCCGACCGCCCGCCGCTGCTCCTCGCCACCCCGACCGATGCGACGGGTGCGCTGGCCGCCGCGGCCCTGGTCGAGCGGCTGGCCGTGTACGAGGCAGCGGGCTCGACGCCCGGTCAGGCCGACCTCCACGCGGCCCTGTTGCGGCTCGCCCCGGCCACCGACGAGGCCGTCCTCGCCGCCGCCGGGCGGCTGGCCTCGCCGGCCGGACGCTGGGTGGCGCGGTGGCTGCGCGACGGCGGAGTGCCCGCACTGCCCTCGGAGCGGGCGGTCTTCGCGCCCGGCCGGGGCGGAGGCGGCGGCCGTCCCTTCTGGGACCGCTGGTGGGAGGAGCTCACGCGGGTCTCCGTCGCCCAGCCCGGCCTCGGTGCCGGCCCCGAGGGCCCGGCCGGGCAGCGGCTCGGCGCGGAGTTCCGGGCCCTGCTCGACGCCACCGAGCCCAGTGTGGCCCGGGCCCGGAAGCAGAACGAGTGGCTCTGGCGGCCGACCGGGCACTGGGCCGCCATGCTCCCGCACCACCGGGAGGAACAGGCCGCCCGCTGGCTCGACTGGTTCGCCGACAGTGCGGACCGCGAGCGGCGCGGCGCGGCCGCCCTGCTCCCCGTCCTCGCCGAGGCGGGCGGCCGGGCCGGCCTCGCGCTCCACCTGGCCGTCGCCTACGGCCTGGGCGCGCGCTTCCCCGAGGACCGCACGGCCGCGGTCGACGCCCTGCTGGTCCTCGCCGCCCGCGGTGACCTCGACGGCGCCCTGCTCGGCCGCGAACTCGGCGAGCTGCTCTCCTGCGGGACCGTCAAACCGAACCGTCTCCTCGCGGCCCTCACCACCGCCGCCGGCACCGGCGCCTACGCCACCGTCTGGTCCGTCCTCGCCCCGGCGTTGCCGGCGCTCCTGGCCGGCGAGTCCGTCCGGGGCACGGCCGACCTCGTCGCCGTGGCGACGGACGCGGCGCGCCGCTGCGCGGCCCGCGGCCCGATACCCGAGGTGAGCGCGGTGGCGGCCCGGGCGGGGTCGGGCCGCCTGGTGAAGGAGGCGCGGTCGTTGCGCGAGGTGCTGGCCGGCTGAGGGGCGCCCGCCCGGGCCGGTCACGCCCGGTCCGGGCCGGCGGCCGTCCAGCCGGTCGACCCGGGGCCCGGCGGACCGGACCGTCACCGGTGGCCTGCCCGCCGGTGTTTGAGAACACTCGTTCTTGACTGGCCGTTCTCAAACCCCTACGGTCATCGGCATGGGAAGACCACGCGCCTTCGACGAGGACGAGGCCGTTCAGTCGGCAGCAGGGCTGTTCGCCACCCGGGGCTATGAAGGCACCTCGGTGGACGACCTGGTCACGGGGCTGGGGGTGCACCGGGGGAGCCTCTACAAGGTGTTCGGGAGCAAGCGCGGCCTCTATCTGGCAGCCCTGCGCCGGCACCTCGACCTGGAGGTGCTGCCCGTCGCGGCCGCCCTGTCCGAAGCACCCGACCTGTCCGCCGTGCTGACCCGGGCCGCCGCAGGGTTCGACGGCGGACCGGCCGCCGGGCTGCTGCTGTCCGCGGCGGTCGAGCGGGCCGGGAGCGACCCGGAGGTCGCCGCCCTCGTGGCGGAGGGCGTGGCCGCGCTCGACCGGGCGATCGGTCAGGTGCTCGGCGACGACCGGGCGGCGGGCGTGCTCGCCGCGGCCGTGCTCGGGCTGCGCGTGCGGGCCCGGGCCGGGGCCGACGCGCCCACGCCCGACGCCGTGCTGGCCCTCGCCGAACGGGTCGGCCCCACGGCCTGAGCCCCGGCCCGGGGCCCGCCGCGCAGAACTCCACCGCGCAGAACTCCACCGCGCAGAACTCCACCGCGCAGAACTCCACCGCGCAGAGCCCCACCGCGCAGAACTCCACCGCGCAGAACTCCACCGCGCAGAACTCCACCGCGCAGAGCCCCACCGCCCGGGTCCGACGGCCCCGGGTCCGACGGCCCCGGTCCCCACCATCCGGGCCCCCTCCCCACCCTCCTCGCAGTCGAAAGAACGAAGGGAACGCATCCATGGCCAACGTCAGCGTCACCGACGGCACCCTCGTGGTCGAGATCGCAGGTCTCGACCGGCTCTGGGCGATCAAGAGCCGGATCGAGATTCCGCTCGCCAACGTCCGGGGCGCCACGCTGGACCCGGGGATCCTCCGCGAGCCGAAGGGGATCCGGGTCGGCGGCACGCACTTCCCGGGGCTGATCACGGCCGGGACCTTCCGCTCGGGCGGCGAATGGGTCTTCTGGGACGTCAAGAACCCGGCCAAGGCGGTGGTGATCGAGCTGGCCGACGAGCGGTACAGCCGGCTGGTGATCGAGGTCGACGACCCGCGGGCGACGGTCGACCTGGTCGAGCTGGCCCGCTGCCCCGGGTGAGCCGGAGGCGGCGGGCCGGGGCACGCGGGTCGTCCGCCGCCGTGCCCCGCCCCGGGCACCTCGTGCACCCGGACACCTCGTGCACCCGGCAGCCGGACGCGACCTCGTCCGTGGTGGCCCTCCGGGCCGGGACTGCCGGGCTGTCCTCGACGGCCTGTTCGAAGGCCGGGAGGCCGGGAGGCCGGTCGACGTCGCGGTCCCGGTGACCACGGTGCCGGCCGCCTCCCACGCGCCGGCCGGGCCCGGGTTCGGAGACCTCCGTCGGTTCCGGGGCCCCGGAGCGCAGTTGCCGCCGGACGGCAGGGTGCCTGACGGCCGATCCGCCGCCGTGGAGCGGGGACGGTCTGCCTGAGGAGTGACGGCGACGGCCCGGCCGGGAGCGCGGAGAGGGGCCCGGAGTTCACGCGAACTCCGGGCCCCTCCCGGCAGGTCAGGCCGCGTCGGACGGCGACCCCGTCGTCCTGGCGGCCGCCTTGGGCCGGGGGGCGGGCTCGGATGCCAGGGGCTCGCCCGCGGTCGCTCCGCCGTCCGCCGGGCCGGCCGTCGCCGTGGCGACAGCCGCGGTGCCGCCCGTTGCCGGGCGGTCCCCCGCGGCGAGGCCGTCGGGGACGACCAGCTTCGCGTCGTCCTGCGGCGGCGCCGCGACCGCCCGCCACCAGAGCCGCAGCGCGGGCGGGGAGGCCGGCTCGAACGACTTGCCCGGCCGGGGCACGGCCAGGTGCGCGCCGAACGCCTGGGCGGCGGCGACCACCCGCTCGGCGGGCTCCTCCCACGGGTGCGGGGCCAGGTTGAAGGTGCACCAGTGGATCGGCAGCAGCAGTTCGCCGCCGAGGTCGAGGTGGGCCTGGACACCCTCCTCGGGGGTCATGTGGACCTCGGGCCAGAAATCGCTGTACGCGCCGACCTGCATCATGGTGGCGTCGAACGGGCCGAGCCGGCGGCCGATCTCGGCGAAGCCGGGGAAGTAGCCGGTGTCGCCGCTGTGGAAGACCCGCTGCCCGCCACCGGCCACCACCCAGGACGCCCAGAGGAAGAGCGCGCTGGTGCGCGGGCCGCGGCTGCAGTAGTGCCGCGCCGGGGTGGCGGTCAGGGTGAGCCCGGCGACCTCGGCCGACTCCCACCAGTCCAGTTCGACGAGCTGCTCGGCGGGTACGCCCCAGTGCTCCAGGTGGGCGCCGACGCCGAGCGGGACGGCGAAGACCGCGCCGGTGCCGACGAGGGCGCGGATGGTGGCCATGTCGAGGTGGTCGTAGTGGTCGTGGGAGACCACCACCACGTCGACCGCCCCGAGCTCGGAGAGCGGGAGCGGCACCGGGTGGAGCCGCTTGGGGCCGGTCCAGCCGAAGGGGGAGCAGCGCTCGCCCCAGACCGGGTCGAACAGCACCCGGCGGCCGGCGATCTCGGCCAGCACGGTGGCGTGGCCGAGCCAGGTGAGCCGTAGGCCGGAGACGGGGGGCGTGGCGAGGTCGGCCGGGAGCAGGCGGTGCAGCGGCACGGCGGCCGTGGGCGCCCGCCGGGCCTTGTCGGAGGCCAGCTGGGCGCGGGTGATCTCCAGCGGGGTGTGCTCGTAGACGAGGCGGCGGGTGGGCAGCGGGTTGCGGAAGGCGCCGTCGGCGAACTGCGGCGAGCGGTGGATCCGGGACAGCCGCTCGCCCCGGGGCTCGGCGCCGAAGGCGTCCGTGCGGACCCGGTGCCAGGCCGCGCGGGGCAGTCCGGCGAGGGTCGGCGGGCTGGAGAACTGCGAGGTCAGACCGGCTACGCGGGAGTACCAGGGGACGGGGCGGGGCACGGCACCTCCAGGGACGGTTACGGCTACCGGCATGCCGGGGCGCGTACCCACGGCGGCAGGGCCATTGCGGTACGACAACCATCTCGTCGGAGGTTACTCGCAGTGGGTCGCCCGGACCCGGCGAGCGGCCCCGGGCGTGCCGTTCGGCGTACAGGACGGGGGTGTGGCAGGACTGTGCGGCGGATCCGTCCGCGGGCAGGACGGGGCAGGACGGGGCAGGACGACGGGACGGGGCAGGACAGGGTGGAAACGGGCAGAACGGGCGGACCTGGGCAGGCCAGGACGGCCCAGCGCCGGACGGAACAGGGCAGGACTGTGCGGCTCGGGTGCCGCGGGGCCCGCTACGCGTAGAAGCGGGTGATCGTCTCCGCGACGCAGTGCGGCTTGCTGCTCTCCGCGCTGGTGATGGTGAACCGGACCACGGCCTGGACGCCACCGGGCACCTCGGTGGCCGAGACGAGCTCGGCGGTGGCCCGGATCGCCGTGCCGACCGGCACCGGTGCGGGGAAGCGGACCTTCTCCGAGCCGTAGTTCAGCGCCATCCGCACGCCCTCGACGCCGTAGCACTCCTTGGCCAGCACCGGGATCATCGACAGCGTGAGGTAGCCGTGCGCGATGGTCGAGCCGAACTGGCTCTCCTTGGCCCGCTCCGGGTCGACGTGGATCCACTGGTGGTCGCCGGTGGCCTCGGCGAACAGGTCGATCTGCTCCTGCGAGACGGTGTGCCACCGGCTGGTGCCCAGCTCGGTGCCGACGGCCGCGGTGAGGTCGGCGAGGGAGGCGAAGGTCGTCACGGAACGCTCCTGGTGGGCAGGTGGGGGTGCGGACTCCGGCAGAGTATGCCTACTCGCCGGTCACCTGTCAGGGGTCCGGCCGGAAAACGATCAGGGTCGGGAAGGCGAACCGGGGCCCGCGAGGGGCGGCCCGGAGCGGGCGGCCCGGCGGAGGCCGGAGCCGGGGGCGCTCAGGAGCGCTGCACCGTCCGTCCGACGGGTGCCAGCAGGCGGCCGCTGACCAGCTCCGGCACCAGGGCGATGAACAGCGGGTCCGAGCCGCCCACCCAGGGTCGCAGCCCCGAGCGCAGGGCCTGCCGCACCTGCTCGGGCTCGCGCACCACGTCCGCCCGGCCGTGCACCAGCACGCTCCAGCCGGTCCGGGTGGCCGGGTCCAGCAGGTCGGCCTGGAAGGCGACGACGGTGCCGTCGAGCCCGCGCGCGGTGGTGCTGTCCCGGCGTACGGCCAGCAGCAGGCGACTGTCCGGAGCGACCGCGAAGGAGACCGGCAGGACGGCCGGCAGCGCGTGCTCGGTGTACACCACGCGCCCGACGGGCACGGTGCTGAGCAGTCGCAGGCATTCGGCCTCGCTCAGGGTCTGTACACGGTCTTCACGGTCCATGTCTCCGATCGTCCTCCCGCCGGAGTGCGGGCCGATAGGGCCCATGGTCCCGGAGCGGCGGGCCGGGAGCCCCGCCTCCGGGCCCGCGGGGCGGTAGCTTGTCCGGCGGTGGTGCGGAACGTGCCGGGGGCACGGGCGGGTGCGCCGCCGGACGGACGGACGGGCGCGGCACGACGGGCGCCGCGGCAGGACACGACGCGGTACGACCAGCACCGCGTACGGCAGGACGGGACGCGCGGCCGGACGGAGCGCGCGACGGTGCGGTGGGCGGCCCCGGGCAGCGAGGGGTCGGCGAGGAGGGGGCGGTGCGCGTGGTGAGCGGAATCGATCTGGTGGTGATCGGGGCGGACGGCGGGCCGGACCGCGGCTTCGGCGGTTCGGCGAACGCGGCGGCCGGGGCCCGGCTGTTCGCCGACGTGCTCCCCGGCATGTGCTTCGACGCCGGCTCGGCGGGCTGCCGGGTCGACGTGCTGGAGCCGGGAGCGGACGCCAACACCATGCTCACCGCGGTGCGCGAGGCGGCCGCCCGGCCCGGCCGCTGGCTGCTGGTCTGCCTGGTGGGCCAGCTGGTCGCCGATCCGCGCGGCCGGCGCCTGGCGCTGGTCACCGGCGGTTCCACCGCCGACAACGCCTACCGGCGCGGGCTGGCCTGGGACTGGGTGGTCAGCGCGATGGTCCACGGCGACCAGGAGGAGGCGCTGCTCCTGGTCGACGCCGTCGCCGACCGGGACACCTGGGCCGCGCTCGAACGCGGTGGCGGCGAGGACGGCGCGGGCGAGCTGCTCAGCTACCCGCGGGTGCCGCTCTGGGGCAGGGTCGGCCGCTACACCGCCGGTAGACGCGGGCGGGACGCCGTCCTGCCCGGGGGCGAAGGATCCTTCAGCCACGCCCTCACCACCGTGCTCCAGCAGGGCGTCGCCGGTGCGCCCGCCGCGGTCTCCCCGCTCGACCTCCAGCCGGCCGTCGCCGGGCTGATCGACGGCGGTGATCCCGGCTCCGGGGCCGCCCCGGGAGGAGGTGCGCCGGGCGCGCGCCTGCTCGTACCGCCGCAGGGCGGGCGCCTGTTGATGCGGAATCGGGCCGCCGTTCGGGGCGCATTGGCCGGATTGTCGCTTTCCGAAGAACTGTTGGCCGTTCTGTGGCGGGAAAGTGCCCCGACGGATCCGCCTTCCGCGTAAGGTCAGGGCCCCGGGGTGTTGCCGTGAAGGGGTGGGTTGGCGAAGAATCGATGCCCTCGCAGCAACACCGGCGGGACGGCGGAATTCTTCTGGCGACCACGGACCACGGACGGGGTCGGTCGCGATGAGGTGGGGCGATGCGGCGGCGCGGAAATGTGTTGCGCCCTGGGGCGGTTGGGGTCGCTGGGGCGGTTCTGGCGATCCTGCTGAGCTCCTGCGCGGCCGGTGGTGACGCCGGTTCCGTCGATCGTCTCGGGACGAGTGCGCCCACTGTTGCGGGAGTGAACCCGGTAACTCCTTCGGGTGGTTCCGCAAACGTCCGGATCGCGCCGACCGACGGTCCCGAGGGGGCCCAGGCCCGGCTGGCCCTGAGCACCTATCAGGACTGGTGGCAGGCCCAGGTCGAGGAGTTCGGGAGCACCGATTCGGACGGTTCCCGGCTGCAGACGTACTCCTCCGGGACGGCGCTGCGCGACTCCCTCGTCAATCTCCGTCAACTGCGTGACGCCAAACTGGTGATGATCGGAAGTCCGAGGAATTCCCCGGTGGTGAAGACCGTCGACCTGGCGTCGGATCCGCAGACCGCCGTGATCGAGGACTGCCTCGACGTGACGGGCTGGCACCAGGCCGATGCCACCACCCACGCGGTAAAGGATCCACAACAGCGGCTGACGCGGTACCTCGCGACCGTTTCCCTGCGGAGGTTCCAAACGCGTTGGCTGATCAACGAGTTCAAGCGGGAGGTGGACCGATCGTGCTGAAACCCGAACGGCGAATCGTGATCCGCGCGCTGTTGTTCGCCGGATTACTGATGGCCCCGGCGGCGCCCGCGATGGCGGAGGAACCACCCATCGGCGGGGAGGTCACCCACTGCGCGGTGAACGTCATCTGCGAGGGCACCAAGACACCGGGGTCCACGCCGACCCCGGGCGGTGGCAACGGCGGGACGGGCGGCGGGGGTTCCGGCGGTCCGCAGCTCTGCCGCTGGAACGGCGAGGACTGGCCCTGCCACGATCCGGAGCTGGGCTGGTTCAGCAGCGGGACCGGCTGCTACTACCGGACGGTCTCCCCGCAGCCCGCGGCCGACGACCCGGTCTGGGCCGGGCACAAGCCCACCGAGGGCACGGTCTACGCCGAGACCTGCCGCTTCACCGACGGCAGCATGGGCACGACGGTGCCGAAGTTCTTCGCCCAGGCGCCCGCCCAGCCGCCGTTCGACCCGGCGGCGGAGGCGGACAAGATCATGCGCGAGCAGATCGCCCTGCCGTTCCCCGAGCCGGGCACGGCGCCCAAGGGCACGGCCGTGGTCGGCGTACCGGTCTGGCTCTGGCTCGCCAACGCCAAGGCGCCGGCGCCGAGGTCGGTCGGCAACGGCACCGTGACCGTCACGGTCACCCCCCGGCTGGACTCCGTGGTCTGGGACCTCGGGGACGGGACGACGGAGACCTGCGCCAAGGAGGGCGCGGCCGGCACCCCGTACGACCCGAAGTACGGCGCCGCCAAGTCCCCCACCTGCGGCCACCTGTTCACCACCGGCTCGGCCACCAAGGCCGGCGGCACCTTCGCCGGGACGGTCACGGCCAACTGGGTGGGCGAGGTGACCGTCACCCCCGGCAACCTGAACGTCGCCCCGATCAAGGTGCCGCTCTCCGCCGACCTCGCCGTACGGGTGGCCGAGGTGCAGGTCCTCAACTGAGGCCGGCGACCGCGCAGCAGCACAGCAACGTGTCCGAACGACGTGGGAGAGGCCGGAGCCCGGTGGAGAACCGTACAGACAGCGACGGCGGGGGTGACCGTGGTGGTGCCTGAGCAGGGCGCGGCCACGCCGCACGCCCCGGGGCGCGCGCTCCGGGCACGGCGGCGGCGGCCGGCGGTGCTGGCCATGGCGGTGGCGCTGATAGCCGCCGGCGGGCTGGGCGGCGCGGTGCTCTACAACAGCACCGGACAGCGGGTCGCCGTGCTGGCGCTCGCCCATGACGTGCCGTACGGGCAGGTGCTGACCGATGCGGACCTGGTGGTGGCCCGGATCGCCAGCGACCCGGTGCTCAAGCCGGTGGCGGCCACGGACCGCAAGGACGCGATCGGGATGCGGGCCACCACCGACCTCAAGCGCGGCGCACTGCTGCTGAAGGCGGACGTCGCCCAGGCGCTGAGCGTGCAGCCGGGCCAGCTGATCGTGGGCGTCTCGGCCAAGCGCACCCAGCTGCCGGCGACCAGGCTCCAGCCCGGCCTGCCGATCGTCGTGGTCTACACGCCGGACACCGGCCGGCCGGACTCGCTGACCGCGGTGGTCATCGCGGTCAGCCGGGTGGACACCGACGGCAGCCAGGTGGTGGACGTCGCGGTCCCAGCGGCGGACGCCCCCCGGCTGGCCTCCTGGGTGGCCAGCGGGCGGATCCAGGTGGTGCTCGCGCCCCGCGGGGCGGCCGCCGGCGCGGCCCCGGGGACCCCCGCGCCCTCGGGGGCACCCGCCGCGCCCTCGGGGACGGCCGGCCCGTCCGGTGCGGCGAGCGGTGCCGCGACCGGCGCCGCGAGCGCGACCGCGTCCACCGGGGCGGGTGGGGCCTGAGATGGCGGTGATCGCGGTGGTCGGCGGCCCCGGGGCACCGGGGGCCACCACGACGGCGCTGGCACTGCTGCTCGCCTGGCCGTTGCAGCCCGGGCGCCGGATCCTGCTGGTCGAGTGCGATCCGGACGGCGGCGCGGTGCTGGCCGGCGCGCTGGAGGGCCGGGTCGAGGCCGTGTACGGGCTGCGCAACCTGGCCGTCGCGGACCGTCGCGGACTGCTCGCCCAGGCGCTCTGGGAACAGCTGATCGACCTCTCGCCCGAGGGGAACGCCGAGCGGCTGCTGCTGCCCGGCCTGACCGACCCGACCCAGGCGCCCGGGCTCGCCTACACCTGGGAACCGCTGATGGAGGTGCTGCACGGCCTGGAGCCGCAGGGCTACGACGTGATCCTGGACCTCGGCCGCTCCGGTGCGACCGGGACCAGCGCCGTCCTCGCCCGCCGGGCCGACGTCGTCGCGGTCACCGTGCGTACCACCCTGCGCGGGCTGAGCGCGGTCCGCCCGCGGTTGTCCGGGCTCGCCGAGGACCTCGCCACGGCCGGGACCGGGGCGGACGCGCTGGGCCTGCTGCTGGTCGCCGAGGGGCCGTACTCGGGCGTGGAGGTCTCGCGCGAGTTCGGGCTGCCGGTGCTGGGGCTGCTGCCGCACGCGGCGCGCACGGCCCGGGTGCTGTCGGACGGCGGGGACGTCACCGACCGCCGGTTCATCCGCTCGGAGCTGATGCGGACGGCCCGCTCGGCGGCGGACGAGGTGCAGCTGCTGGTGCGCCGCCGCCGGCAGCGGCTGGCCCCCACGGCCGCGCCCGCACCCGCCCGGCTCGCCGCCGCGCCCGAGGCCGACGCCCAGGCGCAGCCGCTCGCCTACGCCCCGCCGCCGGTGCCGGCGCCCCAGCCGTACGGCCAGGTGCCGCCGCCGGTGCCGCCGGTGATCACCACCGGCCCGGTGGCGCCGCTGGCCGGGCTGGCCCCGCAGCCGGCCGCGCCCGCGCCCTTCCCGGCGCACGTCCAGCCGCAGCAGCCGGGGACGTCGGCGGGCCCGTCGTCCGCGGGGCCCTCCGCCGGGCCGGGGTACGGGCAGGAGCCCTCCGCCGCGCCGCAGTACGGCCGGGGGTCCGCGCCGCAGTACGGCCAGGTGCACGGGCCGCAGTACGCCCAGGGGCTCTCGCCGGAGTACGGCCGCGTCCAGCCGGAGCCGTACCGGCAGGGGCCGCCGTCGTACGGGCAGGGCCCGCAGCCGTCGCCGCCCGGCCACGGGGAGGTGCTCCGTGCGCGGTAGCCCCCTGAACCAGCACCCGGCGCAGGCCGACCCGGCCGCGCTGCCCTGGGCGACGCCCCAGCCGGCCGCCCAGCCCTTCGTCCAGCCGGGCCCCGTCGCTCCGGGCCCCGTCGCGCCCGGCCCCGTCGCGCCCGCGGCCGCCCCGTACGGCGGCTCCGCGACCCCCACCGCCGTCCCGTCCCAGCTGCCCTCGCTCGACCGGCGCGGCGCCGGCACCCGGCCCGCCGTCGACCCCCAGGTGGCGCGCGAGCTCAAGCGCCAGGTCGCGGCCGAACTGCACCAGCAGATCACCCGGCTGACCGCCGCCTCCGGCACCGAGCCGGACCGCGCCACCCGCCGTCAGCGCGGCCGGGCGCTGATCGAGGAGGCCGTCGCCCGCTGGTCCGACGCCTACGCGCAGACCCACGGCATCCCGCCCACCCGCGAGCAGGACCGCGCGCTCGCCGAGGCCGTCTTCGACCTGCTCTTCCGGGCCGGCCGGCTCCAGCCCTACCTGGACGACCCGGAGATCGAGAACATCCTGATCAACGGCTGCGACGACGTCTGGGTCTCCCGGGTTCACCAACCCCTGCGCCAGGTCCCGCCGGTGGCCGACACCGACGCCGAGCTGGTCGAGCTGCTCCAGGACCTCGCCCGCCAGCACGGTGGCGGCGAGCGGAGCCTCTCCACCGCCAGCCCGACCCTCGCGCTGCGGCTGGAGGGCGGCATGCGTCTCCAAGCCCTCACCGAGGTGACCCCCCGGCCCTACGTGGCGATCCGCCGCCACCGGGTGGCCTCGGCGACCCTCCCCGAGATGGTCCGGCTCGGGACCCTCGACTCCACCCTGGCCGCGTTCCTGGCCTCGGCGATCAAGGCCCGGAAGAACGTGCACCGGCACCCAGGGCGTCGGCAAGACCAGCCTGCTGCGCGCGATGGCCGCCGAGATCCCGCCGGACGAGCGGATCGGCACCCTGGAGTCGGAGTTCGAGCTCTGGCTGCACACCCTCGGCCACCTGCGCCAGGTCGTCCCGATGGAGGCCCGGGAGGGCAACGGCGAGCGCGTCGAGGGCCGGATGGCCGGCGAGCTGACGATCGGTGACCTCATCCCGGCCGCGCTGCGGATGACGCTGTCGCGGATCATCGTCGGCGAGGTCCGCTCCGGCGAGGTCGTCCCGATGCTGCGCGTCATGACCAACGGCGAGGGCGGCTCGATGTGCACCCTGCACGCCCGGGGGCCGCACATGGTGGTCGACCGCATCGCCGAACTCTGCCTGGAGTACGGCTCGCACATGACCGACGCCCTCGCCTACCGGCTCACCGCCAACGCCGTGGACCTCATCGTGCACGTGTCGATGGTCGACGAGACGGCCGTCGGCGGCCGGCGCCACCGCTTCGTCTCGCACGTCCTGGAGGTGACCGGCCTCGGCGAGAGCGGCCGGCCCGCCCTGAACACCGTGTTCGGCCCGCGCCCGGAACTGGGCGAGCCGCGCGCCGTCCCGCACACCCCCCCGAACTGCCTGGACGACCTGCGCCGGGCCGGCTTCGACGCCGCGCTGCTCGGCTCCCGGTACGGGAGCTGGGCCGAGCCCCTCCAGCTGCGGATCGGCGGTGGCGCCCGGTGATGCTGCTCCTCGTCCTCTGCGGCCTGCTGGTCGCACTCGGCCTGGTCGCCCTCGTGGCCTGGGCCCGCGGCAGCGAGCCCGTCGAGGAGGACACCGAGGCCGACGGGCCCGGCCCGCTGGCCGGCCGCGCCCACGTGTTCTGGTACGGCGCCCCCGGCACCGCCCCCGCCCGGGTGGTGCGGCTGCGCCGGATCCAGCTGCCGTTGGCGCTGGCCGGCGCGCCGCTCGGCTGGCTGTTCACCGGCATCCCGCTGACCGCGCTGCTGGTGCCGTTGGCCGTCTTCGGGCTGCCCTGGCTGTTCGACACCACCCGCCCGGACACCCACCGGATCGAGCGGCTGGAGGCGCTCTCCGAGTGGACCCAGCGGATCGCCGACGTGCTGCTGCTCGGCGTCGGCCTCAACCAGGCCATCGTCACCAGCCGCCGGACCGCCCCCGCCGCGATCGAGGACGAGGTCGGCGAGCTGGCCGCCCGGTTGCAGGCCCGCTGGCAGCCGGAGGAGGCGCTGCGCTCCTTCGCCGACAGCCTCGCCGACGCCACCGCCGACAAGGTGCTCGCCGCGCTGCTGCTGCGCTCCGGGGACAGCGGCCCCGGCCTGGCCCGGGCGCTCTCGGACATGGCCGACTCGGTCCGCGAGGAGGTCCGCCAGCGCCGCACCATCGAGGCCGACCGGGCCAAGCACCGGACCACCATCCGCTGGCTGGTCGGCATCATCGTGCTGGTCGTGGTGCTCGGCTCGTTCAACACCGAGTACACCAGGCCCTACGGCACCGTGCTGGGCCAGGTCGTGCTCGCGGTGGTCGCCGCGCTCTTCGTGGCGATCATCGCCTGGATGCGCGCGCTGGCCTCGCACCCGCCGGTGCCGCGGCTGCTGGAGGCCGACCGCCGCAGCCGGACCGGCCGCAGCCGGACCGGCCGCAGCCGGTCCGGCCGGCGCGCGGACGCGGGCCCCGGCGAGGGCGGCTCCGCCGGAGAGCAGGAACTTCTCGGGGAGGCCCGATGATCTCGCCCTGGTCGGTGCTGGCCGGCGCGGTCGCGGCCGGCGGCGTCGCCCTGCTGATCTCCGAACTCCGGCCCGCCCCGCCCGACCTGAGCCAGGCACTGGACCGGCTGCACCGCACGCCCGCCGACCGGACGCCCCACCCGGACGAGCGGCCGCGCTGGTTCGACCGGATCGGCGAGCAGTCGATCGGCCTGCGCGGCGTGCGCATCCCGTACCGGGAGCTGTCGCTGATCGGCCGCACCCCGGCCCGGTTCATGGCGCACAAGCTGCTGTTCGCCGTGATCGGCCTCGTCCTGCCGGCCTACCTGGCGGCGATGGCACTGCTGCTGGACATGGGCCTGCCGGTCGCGATGCCGCTGGTGGTCGGGCCGCTGCTGGCCGGGCTGTTCTGGTTCGTCCCGGACGCCATCGTGCGCGGCGAGGCCAAGGAGGCGCGCACCGAGTACCTGCACGGCATCGCCGCCTACCTGGAACTGGTCGCGCTGGAGCGGGCCGCCGACCTCGGTCCCGCCGAGGCGCTGCGCCGTGCCGCCTCCGTCGGGCGCGGCCCGGTCTTCCGCCGGATCCGGGACGCCCTGGACCGCGCCGCCACCGACCGGCTGCCGCCCTGGGCGGGCCTGGACGCACTGGCCGCCGAGCTCGGGCTGACCCCGTTGCAGGACGTCGCCGACATCATGCGGCTCTCCGGCACGGACGGCGCCGCCGTCTACGACACCCTGCGAGCCCGGGCCAAGGGCCTGCGCGGCGAACTGCTCGCCGAGGACCTGGCCCGGGCCAACGCCGACAGCGAGCGGATGGTCGCGCCCGGGGCCGCCCTGACCCTGCTGATGACCGTCCTGATCATCTTCCCCGCGCTCCACCAGATGCTCGGCTGAGCAGGTCACGCGGGACCTGCCACACCGACCGAGCGGCTGACACCACCCCAACCCCGGGAGTCCCCGATGTCCGACCAGTTGAAGGCCCTGGCAGGCCGGTTGATCCGGCCCACGCTGCTGCCCGTCCAGTTCGCGCTGCTGCTCTTCCAGTTCCGGGTCGGCCGGGTCAGGGCCGCCCGGGCGCGCGGCGACCGCGGTGCGATCAGCATTGAACTCGCCCTCGCCGTCATCGCGTTGGTCTTCGTCGCCGGAGCCGTCGCGGTGGCGCTGTACGCGCTGAAGGACAAGGTCGTGAAGAAGGTCGAGCAGGACCCGAACCTCCCCGGCGCGGGTGCCGGCGCGGCCACGTGAGGCACCGGCCCCGTCGCCGTGACGACCGCGGATCGGTGAGCCTGAGCCTGGCCATCGTCTTCCCGGTCCTCCTGGTGCTGATCCTGCTCGTCGTCCAGGCGTCGATGTGGTGGTACTACCGCCAGGTCGCGCTCACCGCCGCCCGCGAGGGCGTGGACGCCGGACGCGTGCAGGGGAACCGGAGCGACGGGGCCAAGGACGAGGCGGCGACCAGGCAGGCCGAGGACTTCCTCGGCCGGCAGGGCGTCCGGGAGTACCGGGTGACGAAGGACGGCAGCACACCGGAGCTGATCCGGGTGACGGTGGAGCTGACCGCCCCCTCCGTCGTCCCGTTCCTCAAGCCGACCGTCACCCAGTACGCGGAGGCGCCGCGCGAGCGGTTCCTGCCGCCGAAGGCGGTGCCGTGAGGCGGGCGGCCGGGTTCCCCGGGTGGGGGCGGCGGTTCGCGGCGTGGCGGACCGCCCGGTCGGGGCGCGGGCGCGACGGCGGCGGCGTGGCGATCGAGGCGGCGGTCGTCGCCCCGGGCGTCGTCGCGCTGATCCTGGTCGCCGTCGCCGCCGGCCGGGTGCAGACCGCGGCCGGCACGGTGGAGGCGGCGGCCCGCTCGGCCGCCCGGACGGCGTCGCTGGTGCGCAGCGCCGCCGGGATGGACGAACTGGTCGAGCGGACCGCCCGGGCCACCCTCCAGCAGCAGGGCGTCGACTGCCGCACGAGCAAGGTCACCTGGAAGCCGGGGCAGCTGGAGAGCCGGGGCGTCGTGATGGCCACCGTCGAGGTGACCGTGGTGTGCGAGGTGGGTCTGAGCGACCTGGTGCCGGGGCCCGGCATGCCCGGGACGAAGACGCTCACCGGCAGCTTCACCTCGGTGGTCGACCGCTACCGGGGCGGGTGAGACGGCCGGTGCGGACGAGGTTCCCGGGCGGGGATTGGGGACGCCCCGGGCGGGGGAGACGCAAGCGGAGGGCTCCCGGGGGCGGCAGGTGCGAGGCGGAGCGGTTCCGGCGGGGACCGGTGGGGAGACGAACGTGCGGGAGGGGAGCGTGATGGCGCGCGGACCCCGGGGGGAACGGCGGGGCCGCGGTGTCCGGGAGTGGACGCGCGGTCGGTCGGACCGGGGTGCGATGGCCATCTTCGTGGCGATCTGCGCGGCCTTCCTGGTCCTGGTCATCGCCCTCGTCGTGGACGCCGGCGGCCGGCTGCGCGTTGCCGAACGCACCGACGCCTACGCCCAGGAGGCCGCCCGGGTCGGCGGCCAGCAGCTCGACGAGGCCGGTGTGCTCAGCGGCGAGGGCTACCGGGTCAAGCAGCAGTACGTCGAGGACGCCGCCAACAGCTACCTCGCCCTCTATCACCTCAAGGCGGCGGGCGTGTCGTTCTCGCCGGACGGAAAGGCCGTCACCGTCACCGTGGAGGCCGACTACAAGCCGGCCCTGCTGGGCGAGCTCGGCAAGCAGAAGGTCACGGGCAAGGGGACTGCCACCCTCGTCCACGGAGTCGAGAAAGCGGAGACCGACTGATGGTCGCGCCACGTGCCAAGGACCAAGCCCGCGCCGGACGTTCGGCCCGCGGCGGGCCCGCCGACCCGGGGCCCGGCCGGCGCCCGGCGGCGCTGCCGTCGCGCCGTGGCGGCCGGGGCGGGGCCCTGCTCACCGCCGTCGCGGCGCTGCTCACGCTGTGCGCGTTGCTGGCCGGCGTGCCCGCGCTGCTGCTGTACGGTACCCAGGCCGTCGCCGCGATGGGCGACGTCGCGCCGGACGGCATCGGGCAGGCGCTGACCAGCCCCGACGACGGGCGGCTCTTCCTCTGGCTGCTGGTCGTGGTCGGCTGGCTGGGCTGGCTCTGCTTCGCCCTCTCCGTCCTGCTGGAGATCCCGGCCCAGCTGCGCGGGCGGATCGCCCGGCGGATCCCGGCGTTCGGCTGGAGCCAGCGGCTGGCCGCCGGCCTGGTCGGCTCGGTGATCGCGCTGCTGCCGGTGGCCGGATCGTCCTTCGCCGCCACCCCCGAGCGTGCCCAGGCCTTCTCCGCCCCGGCCCAGTTGACGATCGGCGCGCAGCGGGCCGCACTGCCCGCGGCCCAGGCCGCGCCCGCGCTCGCGCCCGCCGCCGACCAGCACCCCACGTACACCGTCCGGGACTCCCGGCCAGCGGACAGCCTCTGGTCCATCGCCGAGCGCCAACTCGGTTCGGGAGAGCGGTGGGTGGAGATCGCGAAGCTCAACGACGGGCGGGTGATGGACGGTTCGGGCACCCGGTTCGACGCCGACCGGCCGATCCAGCCGGGGTGGGAGCTGGTGATGCCGGGTGATGCCAAGGCGGATGCGTCGCCTGCTCCTGCTCCTGCTCCTGCGCCGGCTCCCGGGCCCGCTCCCGCGCCGAGTGCGCCGCAGACGGGGGTCGACGGTGGCGCCGCGGCCGGGCACGGCACGGTGACGGTGGCGGCCGGGGACAGCCTGTCGGCCATCGCCCAGCGGGAGTTGGGGGATGCCGAGGCCTGGCCGAAGCTGTTCGAGGCGAACAAGGGCGTCCAGGCGCCGGACGGGGAGCGGCTGACCGACCCGGACATGGTGGTACCGGGGATGGTGCTGGCGGTGCCGGGCGCTGCCGCACCCGCCCCGGCACCCGCACCCGCACCCGCGCCTGCCCCGGCACCTCCGGCTCCTCCGGCCCCTGCGACGCCGGCCCCGGCCACCCCGGCGCCTGCCACCCAGGCCCCGGCCCCGGCGCACACGCCCGCGCCCACCCCGCCGACCACCCACGCCCCGGCCCCCGCCGCGCACACCGAGGCGGCCCCCAGCGACGACTACACCGTCGCGCTCGCCGCCTCCACCGTCGGCGTGCTGCTCGCCGCCATGATGATCGGCACCGTCGCCCACAAGCGCGGCACCCAGCTCCGCGCCCGCCGTCCCCGCCACCGCATCGCCCTGCCGGCCGCGCCCGCCGCCGCCTTCGAGGCCGAGCTGAAGGCCCGCCAGGACGACCGCGGCCTCGACCTGCTCGACCGCGCCCTGCGCACCATGGCCCGCAACACCGTCCGGGGCGGCAAGCGCCTGCCCGTCATCGTCGCCGCCCGGGTCACCCCCGGCGGCACCGTCGAACTGCACCTCTCCGGCCCGGCCGCCCCGATCGCGCCGTTCCGCGCCGCCCACGCCCCCAACGTCTGGTGGTGCGCGGCCGACTCCGCCGACCTGCTCTCGCCCGCCCAGGCCCGCAAGTCCGCCGCGCCCTATCCGGCCCTGGTCACCCTCGGCACCGGCCCGGACGGTTCGGTGGTCCTCGCCGACCTGGAGACCGTCCGTCTGCTCCACCTCTCCGGGCACCCCGACGACGCCCGCGACGTGCTGCGCACCCTGGCTGTCGAGCTCGCCCACAGCCCGCTCGCCGACCGTCTCCACCTGCACCTGGTCGACCTCGCCGAGGAGCTGCCGATCAGCGGTCCGGCCGCCGAACGGATCCACCGTCACCCCACCCTGGAGGCGGCGCTCACCGCCCTCGGCCCGCGCACGGCCAAGGCCCGCGCCACCCTGGTCGCCGCGGAGGCCGCCAGCCCCCGGGACGCGCGCAGCCGCGGCCAGGCCGACGAGTCCTGGATCCCGGAGATCGTGCTCTGCGCCCACCAGCCGGGCGGCGACATCCCCGCCGAACTCGGCCGCCTGCTCGACGCCCGCCCGCGGACCTGCGTCGCCGTGATCACCCGCGCGCCCGAGCGCGGCACCGGCCCGGTCGCCCGCTGGACCCTGCCCAGCACCGGCCAGGCCACCATCCCCGGCCTGCACCTCACCCTGGAGCTCCAGCGCCTCACCGGCGGGCAGTACGAGCAGGTCGCCGAACTGCTCCGGGCCGCCGACGACACCACCCAGTACCCCGCCCCGGCCTGGACCCTCGACGGTCCCGGCATCGACCTCGAACCGGCGGAACTCCCGGCCCCCGTCCCGGTCCTGGCGGCGGTCGGGGCCGGTCCGGGCGAGCGCGACGGCGGCGGCCCCGGCGCGGCCGGCCCGCGTCTGCTCGCCCGGGTCATCGGCACCGGCGTCAGCCCGTTCGCGGGCACCGACCCGGCTGCGCCCGCCGCCGGAACAGCCGGTGCAGCCGGTTCCGCCGGTGCCGCGGCCGGCCCGGGTGCTTCGGGCGCCTCGGGGAGCCCGGGCGGTCCGGGCGGCCCGGGTGCGCGCTTCCTGGCCAACGGCCTGGGGCTGCATGCAGGTTCGGGCACCGGAGCCGGTGCGGGAGCGGAGCCGGGAACGGGAGGCGAGGGGGAGGAGGACCTGGACGAGACCACCCAGAACCTCCGGCTCCCGTCCGGGGCCGACGTGGTCGTCCCGGTGCAGCCCGTCCGGCCCGTGCAGCCCGCCGAGCCCTCGCCCGAGCCCTTGCCCGAGCCCGCTCCGGAACCCGCCCCCGGGCGCGCTGCGTCGCCGGTCCCCGAGCCGGTGCCGACGCACGACCCCGCACCCGCGCCCACCGGCGTCGACCCGCGCACACCCGCCCGCCCGCAGCCGGCCCCCGAGCCGTCACCGCAGCAGGACGGCGGCCCCGCCGCGCCGTCGGCCCGCACCGCCCCCGGCCGCAGTGACAGCGACGACCTGCTCGCCATCCTCCGCTCCCCGGAAGCCCACGCCACCCGCAACGCCCCCCGGATCAGGCTGCTCGGCCCGGTCGACGTCGCCGGCGCCGCCGGCACCGCCGAACCGGCCGTCCTGCCCCGGCTCACCGAACTCGCCGCCTACCTCGCCCTGCGACCCGGCGCCGACCACAACGCCCTCGACCACGACCTCCACCCCGGCGCCGCCCACCTCGACCCGCACCCCACCGCCGCCGACGCCAAGAGCCCGCTGCCGGGCAAACTCGCCGACCTGGCGGCCTGGTTCGGCAGCTCGGCCGAGGGCCGGGCCTTCCTGCCCACCGACACCCCCGACGGCTACACCTTCGCCCCGACCGTCACCTGCGACTGGGACGAGTTCCGCAGCCTCTACCGCCGCGGCATGCGCAGCACCAGCGCCACCGCCGACGCGGCCCTCGCCCACGCCCTCGCCCTCGTCCGAGGCGCCCCGTTCGCCGAGGCCCCGCCCGCCGCCTACGGCTGGGCCGAGGCCGAACGGCAGGACATGATCGCCGCGATCGTCGACACCGCCCACGAACTCGCCGCCCGCCGCCTCCAGTACGGCGACCACCGCAGCGCCGAGGCCGCCGTCTTCCGCGGCCTCGCCGTCGCCCCGGACGTCGAACTCCTGCACCGTGACCTCTTCTACGCCTACGCCTCGGCCGGCGCCCGCGACCAACTCGTCCGCGCCGTCAACCGCCTCGACGCCCTCAGCCGCCGCACCGGCCGCAACCTCGACGCCGACACCGTCGCCCTGCTCCGCGACCTCCTGTCGGGAGCGTGACGCCTCTCCAGTCGTCGGTGTGCGGTGCACCGGCGGCCCGGGCCGTCACGGCTGCCTCCTGCTCCGTTCGGCGGGCGCGTCGCGGCCCGAGCCGCCCGAGCCGCCCGAGCCGTCCGGGCCGTCCGGGTCGTCGGCCGCACCGCGCACACCCGGCCGCCGTACCGGGTCGAGTACGCACTGACCGGCCTCGGCCGCTCACTGCACACGGCCCTGCTCGGCCTCGGCGCCTGGGCGGACGAGCACCGTGGGCAACTGGCCCGGCAGGAAGACCCGTTGGCCCCTCGCCGACCGGCGTCGGCGGACGGCGCCGGCGGGGCGGACACCGCCTGACGCGGTGCCGGGCGGGGACGGCCGACGGTGCCGGGGCCACCGGCCGACGGGCGGCGCGGAGCGCGCGCGACGCCGGCCGGGCCTTGATCACCGCCCCGGCCTGGCTCGGGCGTGCCGGGATCTCGTAGGGTGGCGCAGACGGACGTGGTGGTCGGCATCACGGGGCAGGAAGTCAGACGCCGCTGGGCGGCGGGGCGGGGCGGTGACCAGAGATGGCGGAGACGACGGCTGTCCCCGGCAGTCCCGATCCCGTGGCCGACACGGGGCCCTGGGACGCCGTGCCGCCGGGCCCTGCGCGCAACCCGTACGAGGAGCACCCGCCGGGACCGGCCGCGCTGTACGAGCCGCCCGCGCAGGCTCCGGCACCCGTCCAGGCTCCGGCACCCGTCCAGGGGTCGGTACCCGTTCAGGGGTCGGCGCCCGGCCAGGGGTCGGTATCCGTCCAGGCTCCGGCGGCCCCGCCGGCGCCACCGACCGGATGGACCGTCACCGGTCTGTCCGTCGTGGCCCCGCCGCCGTCGGCGACGCCGCTGCCGTTCACCGTCCCGCTCCCGGGAACCACTCCCGCCCACGGAGTCCCCGTCGGCCCGGGCGGCCTCGGGACGGCGCCGCGCGGGCGCATCCTGGTCGTCGAGGGCGGCTACGGCAACTCCGGCCGCCGTACCTGGGGGCGCGGCGGACCGGTCCAGGCGCCCGTACTGTCCGCGATGCTCGCCGCCGTCTCCCCACAGGTCCTGCTCGCGGCCGACGCGGTGGACGCCGTCCACCTCCCCGCGGCCAGCGACCCGCACACCGTGCTCGCCCATCTCCGGGCCGCCGCCCGGCACCCCGGACCGCTGCTCGTCCACCTCGGCGGCCACCTGCTCGCCGACAAGCGCGGCGGCCAGCTCCACCTCACCCTGCGCGACTCCAAGCCCGGCAGCGTCCGGCAGGACGGCCTCGCCTGGCAGTCCATCGCCGGCGAACTGCGGCACCGGCCGGCCGAGTGGCAGACCCTGGTGATCGCGGACCTGAGCGCCGACCAGAACGCCCTGCCGTTCCTCCAGGGGACCGTCTCCCCGCTCACCGACGGCCTCCCGCTCTGGGCCGTGGTCAGCCCCGACCCGGAGCAGATCGGCACCTTCACCCGCGCGCTGATCGAGGCCCTGCACGGCGGCCGCCCGGGCGCGGACACCGTCCTCGCCCCCGAACAGCTGCGCCAGCAGGTGTACTCGGTGCTGCGCCCGGACGTCGTCATCCTCGCCACGCACGCGCCGAACCGTCCGTTCTTCCGCAACACGGCCCGCCGTACGGACGGCCCGGTCGTCGACGCCACCCCGTACGAGGGCCCGCGCCCGGCCGCCGTGCTGCCCCGCCCGCCGGCCGAGCACGACGAGGGGGCGCGGGACGCCGTTCCGCGCGATGCCGTCCCGGCACCGCGGCCCGCCGTCACGCTGGACAAGCCCGCCGCGGCCACCTTTGCCGCGGCGGCACCGGCCGGCGTACCGGCTGCCGCGCCCGTGCCGCCGTCCGACGGCCCGGTGCACCTCCTCAAGCCCGGCGTCCCGCCCACACCCCCGCCCCCGGCCCACCCCGTCGACCTGCTCAAGGCCTACGCCTGGCGCCCCACCTCGGGCGGCGTCGTCACCCTCGACAAGCACACGCCGACGGACGCGGTGCAGGCGGTTGAGGCGCCGGAGACTGCGGTGCCGGAGGTTGAGGCGCCCAGGGACGTGGTGCCCGAGGCTGAGGCGCCGGCCCCCGTCGACCCCGCTCGCGTCGAGCCCGAGGCCGCCGCGCCCGAGACCCCTGAGTCCGACGCCGCCGCGTCCGAGACCGCCGCGTCCGAGACCGCCGCGTCCGAGACCGCCGCGTCCGAGGCCCCCGCGTCCGAGGCCCCCGAAGCGGGCGCCTCGAAGCCCCGCGCGGACTACCGCGAGGTGATCGGCCGGATCGTCCGCAGCGCCGACGCCGGGGACCACACCGCCGCCACCGACCTCGCCTTCGCCCTCGAACTGGAGGCGATCGCCGAGCACGGCGCCGTCTCCGAACCGGTCCTGCAAGTCCGTCAGGTCCGTGCCCACGTGTGCCGCCTGGCCGGGAAGACGATCGAGGCGGCGGACATCTACCGCGAGGTCGCGCTGACCCTGCTCCGCTCCCAGGGCCCGGACCACCCGGAGACCCAGCAGGCCGCCACCAACGCCGAGGCCTGCTGGCGGGCGATCCCGGACCGCGCGGAGGCCATCCGCATCGCCCCCGAGATCATCGAACTGCGCGCCTACCTCCCCGGCCCCGACGGCCGCAAGCTCCGCGCCGCAGAACGCCACCTCGCCCACCTGGCCGCCGACGCCGGCTGACCCTCCCGCCCTGCTCGCCCCTCCTGCCCTGCTCACTCCTCCCGCCCCTCCCGCCCCTGCACTGGAAGTCGGCCAGGCCGACCTCCAGTGCGGGCGGTGCCGGTTCGTCATGCCCGGCAAGGGATCAGGAACGTGGACCGGGAGTGCGGGCGAAGGGCCGGACGGGGCCCGTCGCAGCCCGGACGCGGCCGCGTCCGGCTCCGCCGTGACTGGTGGAAACACTCCAAGATCGGGCCATGATCATTGTTCCTGGCGGGCCCACGGCACGTGCCCGTCCTCTCGCAGACTTGCAGCACGTGGCGGCCCGGCCGGTCGCCCCGTCTTCGGACCCGTCGACCCAAGGACTGCAGTCGTGAGCGAGCGCGTTCTCATCCCCCGCAACCGGGGCTTCCTCTTCCTGGACTCCCACCCGGCCGGCTGCGAGCGGCTGGTGGCCGACATGTGGCAGGCGTGCCCCGACCCCGACGGCGTGCCGGAGGGTTCCGGGCCGGTGGCGCTGATCATCGGCTCCTCGGCCGGATACGGTCTGGCGGCCACGCTCGCGGGACTCAAGCGCGCCGGCATCCGCGGCATCATGGTCTCCTTCGAGAAGGCCCCCACCGAACGGCGTACCGCCACGGCCGGCTGGTACCGCACCGCCGCCACCGCCGACATCGCCCGGGCCGCCGGGCGGGATCTGGTCTTCCTCAACGGCGACGCATTCTCCGACGCGATGAAGGACCAGGTCGCCGACCTCATCGAGAAGCGCTTCGGCGGCAGGCTGGACCACCTGGTCTACTCGGTGGCCGCGCCCCGGCGTACCGACCCCGGCACCGGCACCACGTACGCCTCCGTCCTCAAGCCGATCGGCCGGGCGAACCGCACCAAGACCCTCGTCTTCGACGACCGGGGCGTTCCCGAGGTCCGCGAGGTCGAGACCGGGCCGGCCGAGGGCGACGACGTGGAGCAGACCGTGGCCGTGATGGGCGGTGCGGACTGGGAGCGCTGGATCGACCACCTGGCCGGCCGGGGACTGCTCGGAGAGGGCTTCACCACCGCCGCGCTGTCGTACATCGGGTCGTCGCTGACGGCGGCGATCTACCGGCAGGGCACCATCGGCGCGGCCAAGGCCCACCTGGAGGCCACCGCCCGCACCCTGAACGAGCGGCTCGCCGGGACGGTGGGCGGGCGTGCCGTGACGTCCGTCAACGGCGCCGCCGTCACGCAGTCCTCCACCGCGATCCCCGGCATCGCCCTGTACACCGGCCTGCTGCGCGGCGTCCTCGGGGAGGAGATGGTCCCGCCGGTGCGTCAGCTCGCCGCCCTGTGGGACCAGCTCACCGGTGCCGCCCCGCTCGCCCTGGACGACGAAGGCCGGGTCCGCCTGGACAGGTGGGAACTCTCCGACGACGTCCAGGCCGCGGTGGCCGAGCGCTGGGAGGCCGCCACGACCGGCACCATCGCCGGCCTCGCCGACCTCGACTGGTTCCACGCCGAGGTCCAGCGCCTGTACGGGTTCTCCGTCCCGGGCATCGACTACACCGCCGCAGTGGCCACCGACGTCCCGTGGCCCGCGCCCGCGCCCTGATCCCGACCGGGAGGACCGCCCGGCGGAGACCCGGCCGCGCGGCTCCGCGCCTCGTCGACGGCGTCCACGCGCCACGGGCGCGGGCCGGGTGGTGGGGGAGCCGGGCGGGCCGGCTCCCCCACCGGGGGTGTGCTGGGGTCAGCGACCCGCGAGGGCGCGGACGAACCTGTTGCCGTCGATGGTGCCGAGGCCGCTGGCGAGGTCGTAGCCCTTGGTGGCCTGGTAGCCCGTCACCTTGTCCCAGGAGTTGTCCCCGGCCGTCACGTCGACCAGGCCGCTCCACTGCTGCGGGAGCAGGTTGAGGCCGTAGAGGCGCCAGTTGAGCTGGCCGAGGCGGTGGCCGGCGAGCTGGTCGGCGAGGGCGACGATGCCCGAGAAGATCGGGGTCGCCTCGCTGGTGCCGCCGGTGAGGTGCCAGCCGACCGAGGTGGGGTCGTAGGACTCGTACGTCCAGGCGCCGCCGTCCACGGCCGCGCTCATGCTGATGTCGGGCGTGCCGCGGTGGTTGCCGGTGACCCCGGCCACGCCGGCCTGGTACCACGGGCGGTCGAAGACGCCGGAGACGCCGCCGCCGCCCGCGCCGTACTTGTCGTGCCAGACCTTGTCGGGCGCGGTGCGCTTGCCCGCGTCGTCCAGGCTGAGCTGGGTGCCGCCGATGGAGGTGACCAGCGGGTCGCTGGAGGGCCAGGAGTTGACCTTGTACGGGTACAGGTCCTGGCCGTTCTCCTGGGCGTCGGTCGCGCCGTTGTCGCCGGAGGCGCTGAGCACGGTGACGTCGTGGGCGGCGGCCTCCTTGAAGGCGTAGCGCAGGTCGGTGAGCGACTTGAAGTCGCCCTTGTCGAAGCCGGGGAAGGTGTTCTCGGTGGCGCCGAAGCTCTGCGAGATCACGTCGGCCTTGCCGGACTTGATGATGGCCTTCTCGGCGTCCATCATCTCGGGCAGGCCGGTGGTGCCCTCGGTCTCCGCGACGCCGGTCTCGACCAGGATGATGTGCGCGTCGGGGGCGACGGCGTGGGCGTACTCGACGTCGAGGGTGGTCTCGCCCGCCCAGCCGGTGTGGTCGGCGTTGGTGGGGTCGAACGGCGGGACGTTGCCCCACTTGACGACCTCGACCTGGGTGTCGGGGATGCCCCACTGCTTGTCGAAGACCTCCAGGTCGTGCTGGATGGTCGGCGAGCCGAAGGAGTCGACGATGACGATGGTGCGGCCCTTGCCGGTGATGCCCTCCTTGTACAGCGGGTCGAGGTTGTAGGCGGTCCGGTACTGGAGCGGGGAGTAGCAGTTGATGCCGATCTGGCTGACGCACTGCGAGGTGGGCAGTGGCGCGGAGCGCCCGGTGGCGCTGATGTGCCCGGCGGAGGCGGGGCGGA
This sequence comes from Streptomyces sp. CB01881, assembly GCF_002953255.1. GTDB lineage: Bacteria > Actinomycetota > Actinomycetes > Streptomycetales > Streptomycetaceae > Kitasatospora. Next base: position 1,761,312 of record NZ_CP026498.1, on the reverse strand, counting down.
CGTGCACGCCGGCCAGGCTGCCGGAGGCCGTGGCGCTCACGGCCGGGACGGAGAGCGTGCCGGCGGTGAGGGCGGTTGCCCCGGCGGCGAGCAGGGCCAGGGCGCGGCGGAGGGTGGCGGGGCTGCCCATGGGACTCCTTGGGACGCAGGGCCCGACCTGGTCCGGTCGGGTCGGTCCGGCCATCCCATCGAGTGCCACATGATCATGCCATAGTCATTTCGCACTGCCGGCATGGTCACGCCTGGCCACCAGAAAAGGTAAAGGCCGTCCCAGGCGAAGGTAACCCACCACCGGGGACGGCCAACTGATGAAACGTCAGTAACCGGTCAGCGCGCCCCACCGTTGACGTACAGCGTCTGCCCGCTCACGTACGAGGCGTCCTCGCTGGCCAGGAAGGCGACCACCGAGGCGATCTCCTCGGGCTGGCCGACCCGCCGCAGCGGCGTCCGGGCGGCGACCTCCGTCTGGTGGTCCTCCGCCGTGGCGCCGACCCGCTCGGCGGTGGCGGCGGTCATCGCGGTGGCGATGTAGCCGGGGGCGACGGCGTTGACGTTGATGTTGAACGGGCCCAGCTCGATCGCCAGGGTGGCGGTCAGCCCCTGGATGCCGGCCTTGGCGGCCGCGTAGTTCGCCTGGCCCCGGTTGCCGAGCGCGGAGCGCGAGCTGAGCGAGACGATCTTTCCGTACTTCTGCGCCGTCATGTACTTCTGCGCGACGTGGCTGCAGTTGTAGGCACTGGTCAGGTTGACCGTCAGCACCGCGTCCCAGTCGGACTTGGGCATCTTGAAGAACAGGTTGTCCCGGGTGATCCCGGCGTTGTTCACCAGGATGTGCACCCCGCCGAGGTCCTGCGCCACCTGGGCGAACACGGCCTCCACCGCGTCGTAGTCGGCCACGTCACAGCCGTACGCGCGGGCGGTGCCGCCCTTGGCGGTGATCTCCTCGACCGTGCCGGCGGCGCGTTCGGCGGTCAGGTCGACGACCGCGACGGCCGCCCCCTCCTCCGCCAGCAGCCGCGCGGTGGCCGCACCGATGCCCTGCGCCGCGCCGGTGACGACGGCGACCTTGCCTGCGAAACGAGTCACAGCAACTCCTTCGATGAAGCGGTGAAGAACTGGGGGGGAGTGGCCGACGGACGACGGCCGTCGTCGGCCGTCGTCGGCCGTCAGGCCGATTCGACGAGGACGGCGGTGCCCTGGCCCACGCCCACGCACATGGTGGCCAGGCCGCGGCGGGCGCCGCTGCGGCGCATGCGGTGCAGCAGGGTGGTGAGGATGCGGGCGCCGGAGCCGCCCAACGGGTGGCCCAGTGCGATGGCGCCGCCCGCCGGGTTGACCAGCTCCGGATCGATGCCCAACTGGTCCATGGAGGCGAGCACCTGGGCGGCGAAGGCCTCGTTCAGCTCGGCCTCCTCCAGCGAGTCGAGCGACCAGCCGGCCCGGCCGAGCACCTTGCGGGTGGCCGGCACCGGGCCGACGCCCATCACGTCCGGGTGCACCCCGGCCGAGGCGCCGGCGACGTACCGGCCGAGCGGCTGGAGGCCGAGGTCGCCGAGCGCCTCCTCGCTGACCAGCACCAGGCCGGCCGCGCCGTCGTTCATCGGCGAGGCGTTGCCCGCCGTCACCGTGCCCCCCGCCCGGAAGGCGGGCTTCAGCCGGGCCAGCTTCTCCAGGCTGGTGTCCTCGCGGATGCTCTCGTCCTGGCCGACCGTCACCCCGTCCGGCCGCTCGACCGGGACCAGCTCGGCGTCGAAGTGGCCGTCCTTGCGGGCGGCGGCGGCGCGCTGGTGGCTGCGGAGTGCGAAGGCGTCCTGCCGCTCACGGGTGATGCCGTACCGGGTGGCGACCTCCTCCGCGGTCTCGCCCATGGAGAGGACGCCGTGCAGGTCGGCCATCCGGGGGTTGGTGAGGCGCCAGCCGAGCCGGGTGTCGTAGGTCTCGATCTTGTGCGGCAGCGCCTCGTCGGGGCGGGGGAGGACGAAGGGGGCGCGGGTCATCGACTCGCAGCCGCCGGCCAGCACCACGTCGGCCTCGCCCGATCCGATCGCCCGGGCGGCCATGGTGACGGCCTCCAGGCCGGAGGCGCAGAGCCGGTTGACGGTGGCGCCGGGCACGGTGTCGGGCAGGCCGGCCAGCAGGACGGCCATCCGGGCGGCGTTGCGGTTGTCCTCACCGGCCTGGTTGGCGGCGCCCCAGTAGACGTCGTCGATCCGGGCCGGGTCGAGGGCGGGTACGTCGGCGAGCAGGGCGCGCAGCACGGTGGCCGAGAGGTCGTCGGGGCGGACCGTGGCGAGCGCTCCGCGCAGCCGGCCGATGGGTGTGCGGCGGGCTGCGGCGAAGTAGACAGGACGCACGTCGTCGGGCTCCTTATCAGCGGGAACAGCGGGAATGACGGGGCAGCGGGAACAGCGGGAAGAACGGGAACAACGAGAAGAACGAGAACAACGGGAACAACGGGAACAAAGGGGACAGCGGAACGGAAGGGGCAGGGCTCAGAACGCGTTGACGCCGGTGAGCGCGCGTCCGATCAGCAGCTTGTGGATCTGGCTGGTGCCCTCGTAGAGGGTCATCACCCGCGCGTCGCGCAGGTACTTGCCGACCGGGTACTCGTCGATGAACCCGTAGCCGCCGAAGACCTGGAGAGCGTTGTTGGCGGCCCGGACGGCGGCCTCGCTCGCGTAGAGCTTGGCGACGGAGGACTCGGCGGCGAACGGCAGGCCGCGGTCGATGTGGTCGGCGACCTTCCAGGTGAGCAGCCGGGAGGCCTCGACGTCCACGGCGATGTCGGCGAGCAGCTCCTGCACCAGCTGGTGCGAGGCGATCGGCTTGCCGAACTGCTCGCGCTCGCCCGCGTACCGGACGGCGGCGTCCAGGCAGGCCCGGGCGATGCCGACGCAGCCGGCGGCGACCGACATCCGGCCCTTGGCGAGTGCGGCCATCGCCACGGTGAACCCCTTGCCGGGCTCGCCGAGCCGCGCGGAGTCGGGCACCCGGACGGCGTCGAAGGCGAGCTCGGCGGTGGCCTGGCCGCGCAGGCCGAGCTTGCCGTGGATCTCGGTGCGGGTGAACCCGGGCAGGTCGGTGGGGACGAGGAAGGCGGTGATGCCCTTGTGCCCCGGGCCGCCCGTCCGGGCGAAGACGAGGGCGACGTCGGCCCAGGTCCCGTTGGTGATGAAGGTCTTGGCGCCGCTGATCAGCCAGTCCCCGCCGTCCCGGACCGCGCGGGTGGTGAGGTTGGCGGCGTCGGAGCCGGTGCCGGGCTCGGTGAGCGCGAAGCAGCCGAGCGCCTCGCCGGAGGTGAGCCGGGGCAGCCAGTGCTGCTTCTGTTCCTCGCTGCCGTAGCCGTTGACCGACTTGGCGACCAGGCCGAGGGAGACGGAGACGATGCCGCGCACGGCGGAGTCGCCCCGGCCCAGCTCCTCCAGGGCCAGGCAGTAGGCGAGGTGGTCGCCGCCGCTGCCGCCGTACTGCTCGGGGAGGGTGAGGCCGAGCAGGCCCAGCTTGCCGAGCTTGCCGATGATCGCGCGGTCGACGGACTCGGCGCGGTCCCACTCGGCGGCGTACGGGACGATCTCGCGGTCGGTGAAGGCGGCCGCCAGGTCACGGAGGGCGGCCTGCTCCTCGGAGAGCTCCAGGTTCATCGGGACCCCGTTAAACTAGCGCTGCAAGTTTTATGGGGGGACTGTAGCCCCGACCGGGCCGCACTGGGAAGAGGCGCCTGCCAGAATCGGTCCCCACCCACCCGAACGCACTCACCCGAACGCACTCACCCGCACCGACCGACCCGAACGCACCGACCGACCCGCACCCACCCACTCGAACCCGCCGACCCGACCGGAGGAACCGCGACGATGGCCCGCCCGCGCACCCCCCTGCTCAGCCGCGAGCGCATCGTCACGGCCGCGCTCCAGCTCATCGACGCCGAGGGCCTCGCCGCGCTCTCCACCCGCCGCCTCGCCACCGAGCTGTCGGTCAGCGGGCCGTCGCTCTACAACCACTTCGCCACCAAGGACGAGCTGTTGGACGCGGTGGTGGACAGCGTGATGGGCGAGGTCGACCTGTCGATGTTCGGGCGGGACGCGCCCTGGCCGGCGGCGCTGCGCGACTGGGCGCGTTCCTACCGGGCCGCCCTCGCCGCGCACCCCAACATCGTTCCCGTGCTCGCCCAGGGCCCCGGGCGCCGGCCGAACGCCCTGCGGCTGGCCGATGCCGTCTTCGGCTGCCTGGTCGAGGCGGGCTGGCCGCGCGGGCAGGCCACCCGGATCGGCGCACTGATGCGGTACTTCGTCGCCGGCTCGGCGCTGGCCTCGTTCGCGGCGGGCTTCCCCGAGGACGCCGGCGTGTACGACGCCGCCGACTACCCGCACCTCGGCGAGGCCCACCGGCTGGCCGAGCACCGGAGCGCGATCGACGAGGGGGCGTTCGAGACCGGGCTCGAAGCGCTCCTCGACGGGTTGCTCCTACGGTACGAGCGCACCGTCCCGCGCCCCTGACCCCGCGCCACCGGCCCCGCGCCACCGGCCCCGTGCATCCCTGGACCTGCGCGGCCCGCCCCCGTGCGGCCGGCCCCGTGCACCCCTGGCCCCGTGCGCCCCTGGCCCCGTGCGCCCCTGGCCCCGTGCGCGGCCCGCCCCCGTGCCACGCAGGGCCAGGGCGGGTCACCAGGGCTCGCGCGCCACGAAGGCCGGCCGCAGCGAGGGGTCGACCGGGTCGTAGTACCGGTGGTAGACGGGGGTCAGCCCACCGGAGACCGGTGGCACGATCCAGCTCCAGTCGGCGGGGGTCGGCCGGCCGAGCCGCTTCTCCTGGGCGACGTGCTTGAGGAACCGCCCGGACTCGGTGTGGTGGTCGGCCATGGTCACCCCGGCCTCCTGGAACGAGTGCAGCACCGCCACGTTGAGCTCCACCAGCGCCCGGTCGCGCCAGAGCGTGCGGTCGTTGGAGGTGTCCAGGCCGAGCCGTTCGGCGACGGTGGCCAGCATGTCGTACCGGTCGGCGTCGGCGAGGTTGCGGGCGCCGATCTCGGTGCCCATGTACCAGCCGTTGAACGGTGCGGTGGGGTAGCGGACGCCGCCGATCTCCAGCGTCATGTCGCTGATCGCCGGTACCGCGTACCAACGCAGGCCGAGGTCGGCGAACCAGGCGTGGTCGGGGTGGACGAGGTCGACCTCAAGCGTGGTGTCGTCCGGCAGCTCGTACCACTCGGGGCGTTCTCCGGGCCGCTCCTGGACCAGCAGCGGCAGCACCTCGAAGGGTTCCTCGCCGCACTTCCAGCCGAGGTCCCGGGCCCGGGCGGCGAGCCGGGCGCCGGCCGGGTCGCCGGTCCAGGTGCCGTTCGCGCCGGGGTGGCCGGCGTAGCGGACCAGCTGCTGGTTGAGGATCCGGGCGGCCGGACGGCCGGGGCGGTCGGGGGCGAACACCGAGATCACCGGGCGGATCCGGCCGCCGTTGCCGGCCACCCGCAGGTGCTCGAAGCACTCGGTGGCGATGTCGTCGGCTGAGCCGAGGTGCCGCAGGTCGCGGACGACCAGGCTGCGCCAGTACAGCCGGCCGATGCAGCGGGCCGCGTTGCGCCAGGCCAGCTTCGCCCCGTAGGCCAGCTCGGCGGGCGTGTGCTCGTAGGTGCCGGTGCGGTCGATCTCGTCCAGGACGGCCCGCAGCCGCTCGGCCGGGCCGCCGGCGGCGGGCTGCTCGTGGTGGAACTGCCGGACGAACGCCTCGGCCTCCGCCGGATCGGTGAAGTGGCCGGAACCGGAACCCGAACCAGTGCTGCGGGCGGCGCCGGTGGGGCCGTCCGCGGACGGCCCGGAGGCCGGTCCGGGAGCATCCCGGAACCCCGGAGCCCCCCGGAGCCCCGGAACCTCCTGGAACCCCGGAGCCTCCCGGAGCTGCGGGTCCTCGGGAGGCCCGGCGTGGCGGGTGAGCGGGCCGGTGACGTGGTCGGTCAGCCGGCCGGCGGGGTGTCCGGTGCCCTCGGCGGGCGCCGGCCCGGCGGGTTCGGGCGCGGGGTGCGTGTGGGCGTACGGGCAGCCGGTGGCAGGCGCTGCCACGGTCCTGCGGGCGCTGCGGGTGCGAAGCCGGTTGAAGATCAAGGACACATCCCTCCTGGCCACCAGGAGTACCGGAGGTGTCCGCCCCGCCGCAGAGAGTGAACGATTCGGCCCCCGCACCCGCGCCGGGGGCGCTAGGGTGCGGGGGCCGAAGGTCCGAAGGTCCGACGGTCGGATCAGCCCATGTCCTCCAGCCGGATGCCCTTCGTCTCCTTCATGAACCGTGCCACGAAGAGGAGGGACAGCGCCGCGAACGCGGCGTAGACGAGGTAGGTCGCCGAGAGGTTCCAGCGCGAGAGCGAGGGGAACGAGACGGTGATCGCCCAGTTGGCGATCCACTGGGCGGAGGCGGCGACGGAGAGCGCGGCGGCGCGGATCCGGTTGGGGAACATCTCGCCGAGCATCACCCAGACCACCACGCCCCAGGACATCGCGAAGAAGAGCACGAACGCGTTGGCGGCGACCAGCGCCACGGTGCCCTGGAGGTCGGGGAGGGTCACGTTGTCGCCGCTGCCGGTGGCGGAGGAGAACGCCCAGCCGCAGGCGGCCAGTGCGACGGCCATGCCGGCCGAGCCGATCAGGGCGAGCGGCTTGCGGCCGATCCGGTCGACCAGCAGGATCGCGACCACGGTGCCGAGGATGTTGATGACCGAGCCGATGAAGCTGATCAGCAGCGAGTTGCTCTGGTCGATGCCGACCGACTGCCAGAGGATCGACGAGTAGTAGAAGATCACGTTGATGCCGACCAGCTGCTGGAAGACCGAGAGGCCGATCCCGACCCAGACGATCGGCAGCAGGCCGAAGCGCCCGCCGAGCAGGTCGCGGAAGCGCGGGCGGTGGTCGGAGTCGATCAGGCCCTGGATCTCGGTGATCCGGGCGTCGGTGTCGGCGCCCCGGCCCTCGACCTCGGCGAGCACGGCGCGGGCCTCGTCCAGGCGGCCGGCCGCGATCAGGTAGCGCGGCGACTCGGGGATCATCGAGGAGAGTACGAAGTAGAGGGCGGCGGGCAGCACGCAGATGCCGAGCATCCACTGCCAGGCCTCCAGCCCGAGCAGCCGGCCGCGAGTGTCGCCGCCCGCGGCGTCCGCCAGCACCCAGTTGACCAGCTGGGAGATCGCGATGCCGAGCACGATCGCGGCCTGCTGGAAGGAGGCCAGGCGCCCGCGGTACTTGGTCGGCGCGACCTCGGCGATGTAGGTCGGGGCGATCACCGAGGCGATGCCGATGGCCGCTCCGCCGAGGACCCGCCAGCAGGCGAGGTCCCAGGCGGAGAAGGGCAGCATCGAGCCGACCGCGCTCACCGCGAAGAGCAGCGCGCCCGCCTTCATCACCTTGATCCGGCCGTAGCGGTCGGCGAACCGGCCGGCCAGCGCGGCGCCGACCGCCGAACCGAGCAGCGCCGAGGAGACGATCAGGCCGGTCACGCCGTCGCCGACGCCGAACTTCTCCTGGATGCCGGAGACGGCGCCGTTGATCACGGAGCTGTCGTAGCCGAACAGGAACCCGCCGAGGGCCGCGGCGGCGGTGATGAAGACGACGAAGCCGAGGCGGTCGGAGGATCGGGCCTCCGCCGCCGTCGGCTCCGTCGGCTCCGTGGGCTTCTGGGTGACGCTCACGATCTTGACTCCTGGTACTCAACGCTGAGCTTGGTAGCCGCGATCGTAACCCGTCAATGTTCAAGTGTTGTACGTGGGATGCCCGCCAAGTCCCTTTCTCTATTAGTAAAGTGAATTGTCAAACCCGAGGGGAGGCCAGCGACAGCCCGAATCGCCCCTCGTCGTCCGTCCACCAGTGGGCGAGCCGCAGGCCGGCCGCCGCCAGCTCCCCGGCGACCCGCTCCCGGCGGAACTTCGCCGACACCTCGGTGCGCAGCTCCTCGCCCGCCTCGAAGTGGACGGGCAGGTCGAGCGCCGGGATCTTCACGGTCTGGGTGCGCAGCGAGCGCAGCCGCATCTCGATCCACTCCTGCTCCGGGTCCCAGAGCGCCACGTGCTCGAACGCGTCCGGGTCGAAGTCGGCGGACAGTTCGCGGTTCAGCACGTTGAGCACGTTCCGGTTGAACTCGGCGGTCACCCCGGCCGCGTCGTCGTAGGCGGCGACCAGCATGCCCGGGTCCTTCACCAGGTCGGTGCCGAGCAGCAGGAAGTCGCCCGGGTCGAGCGCGGCGCGCAGGCCGCGCAGGAAGGCGGCCCGCTCGGCGGGGAGCAGGTTGCCGAGGGTGCCGCCGAGGAAGGCGACCAGGCGCGGGCCGCCGTCCGGGGGCAGGCCGAGCCGGGCGGTGAAGTCGGCCAGCACGCCGTGCACCGCCAGCTCCGGGTACTCCCCGGCGAGCGCCCCGCCGGCGGCGGTCAGCGCGCTCTCGCTGACGTCCACCGGGACGTAGGTGTGCAGCGTGCCGAGGTCGCGCAGGGCGTCCAGCAGCAGCCGGGTCTTCTCGGAGGAGCCCGAGCCCAGCTCGACCAGGGTGCGGGCCCGGGTGGCGGCGGCGATCTCGCCGGCCCGGGCGGTGAGGATCGCCCGCTCGGCGCGGGTCGGGTAGTACTCGGGCAGTCGGGTGATCTCCTCGAACAGCTCGCTGCCCCGGGCGTCGTAGAACCACTTCGGCGGCAGCCACTTCGGTTCGGAGGTCAGACCGTGCTGCACGTCGTGCCGCAACGCGGTGCTGAAGTGGTCGGCGGGCAGCAGTCGGGTGAGGTCAAAGGTGCTCATGGCAGACGGGTCCTCGGTTCAAAAGGTGAAGGAAGAGCGGTGGGGGAGGTGGGTGCTCAGAGTGGCCGGACGGTGCCGAGCGGCCGGACGGTGACGCCGTCCGGGCCGGCCAGGAGCAGCGAGGCGTCCGGCACGGCCGTCCAGTCCGGGTGGTCGTCGTACGGCTCGGAGGCCACCACCACGCCGAGCCCGGGCAGCGTCCGGTGGTGCAGGGTGTCACCCCAGGCGGTCGCGGCGAGCGCGCGGCCGTCCGTGAGCAGCAGGTTGAGCCGCGCGGTGGTGTGCGCGGCCACGTCCGCGACGGTGCCGGCCAGTGCCTCACCGAGGCCGGCGCCCGCCCGCAACCGGTGCAGCGCCAGGCCCCAGACGAGTGCGGAGTCGGTGCGCGCCACCAGCTCCAGCAGTTCGGACGGCGGCAGCAGCCCGGCCAGGGCGTCGAGCTTCGCGGGCCAGCCCGCCACCGCGCCGTTGTGGCTGAACAGCCAGCGCTCCGCGGCGAACGGCGCGGCCGCCTCCTCGCCCGCCGCGCAGCCCTGGGTGGCCGAGCGGACGGCCGCCAGCAGCGCCCGGGTGCGGATCACCCGGGCGAGGTCGGCGAACGTGGCGTCCGCCCAGACCGGCCCGGCCCGCCGGTGGCGGGCCGGCACCTCGTCGCCGTCCGCGTACCAGCCGAGGCCGAAGCCGTCCGCGTTGACCGTGCCGTACTGCTGCGCCCGGGGCGCCCAGGACTGCCGGTAGAGCCCGAACGGGGGCTCCACCAGCAGCTCCTGCGGCGCCAACGGCTCGCCCAGGTAGGCGAGGTGACGGCACATCAGTCGGTCTCCACGTCGGCGGCGGTGCGGAACCCGGCGAAGATCTGCCGCCGGATCGGGTAGTCCCAGTTGCGGAAGGTGCCCCGGCAGGCGACCGGCGCGACGGCGAAGCAGCCGCCGCGCAGCACCTTGTACTCGGGGCCGAAGAAGACCTCCGAGTACTCCTTGTACGGCCAGGCCCGGAATCCCGGGTAGGGGCGGAAGTCACTGGCCGTCCACTCCCACACGTCACCCATCAACTGCCGTACCCCGTAGGGTGATTCGCCGTCCGGGTAGCTGCCGGCCGGGGCCGGGCGGAGGTGGCGCTGGCCGAGGTTGGCGTTCCCGGGCGCGGGCGGGGCGTCCCCCCACGGGTAGCGGCGGGAGCGGTCGGTGGCCGGGTCGTACCGGGCGGCCTTCTCCCACTCGGCCTCGGTCGGCAGTCGCCGCCCCGCCCATCGCGCGTACGCGTCGGCCTCGTACCAGCTGACGTGCAGCACCGGTTCGTCGAGGGGCACGGGCTCCAGCACGCCGAACCGGCGGCGGAGCCACTGGCCGTCCTCGTGGCGCCAGAACAGCGGGGCGCTGAGCCGGGCGCTCCGGCGGTGGTCCCACCCCTCGGGGGTCCACCAGTGCGGGTCGTCGTACCCGCCGTCGGCGATGAACCGCAGGTAGGCGCCGTTGGTGACGGGCGTGGTGTCCAGCCGGAAGGCGGGCAGCTCGACCCGGTGGGCCGGGCGCTCGTTGTCCAGGGCCCACGGCTCGGTGTCGGTGCCCATGGTGAACGGGCCCGCCGGGACCAGCACGTCGGCCGGCAGGGCGGCCGCGTCCGCCGGGGCGGGCGGCGGCGGGGGAGCGGCCAGTGCGGGCTCGCCCGCACGGAGCTGATGGGTGATCAGCATCGTCTCGTCGTGCTGCTGTTCGTGCTGGGCGATCATGCCGAAGGCGAAGCCGGCGTCCAGCAGCGGTGCGCCCTCCAGTGGGCTTTCGCCCAGCAGGTCGAGCACCCGGCCGCGCACCTCGTGCGCGTACGCGCGGGCCTCGTGCGGCGGCAGCAGCGGCAGGCTGGGGCGTTCGGCGCGCGGGTGTTCGAACGCGTCGTAGAGCGGGTCGATCTCCGGGTGCATCGGGTCCCGGTGGCCGACGTTGCGCAGCAGCCAGAGTTCCTCCTGGTTGCCGATGTGCGCGAGGTCCCACACCAGCGGGGACATCAACGGCGAGTGCTGGGCGGTCAGGTCGCGGTCCTCGACGCAGTCGGTGAGCGCGGCGGTGCGGGCGCGGGCGGCCAGCAGCTCGGCGGCGATCGTCTCGCGCAGCGCCTCCAGCGAGGCCGGCGTCTCCAGCGGCGGGCGGGCGTCGGGGCCTGCGCCGGGGGCGCCGGTCGGGCGGGCGTCGTCGATCATGGTGCGGCCTCCTCCAGGGGAGTGCGTCGGGCGCCGGAGCGCAGCGCGTCCAGCTGGTCGTCGGCCGGGCAGCGGCCGCGCGCGGGATAGCGCTCGGCGTACTGGGCGACGGCGGTGCGCAGCCGCTCGGCACCGGGCAGGCGGCCCAGCGCGGCGTCGGCGGCGGCGAAGCAGGCGAGGGTGGCGCGGCGCAGCCCGGGGTCGGCGACGGCCAGGGTGGCGGCCCGGCGCCAGGCGTCGCTGCGCGGCGGGCGCGGGCCGTCGGCGCGCTCCAGCGGCTCCAGTGCGGCGAGCGCGGCCTCGGCGGCCACCGGGTCGTCCAGCAGCGCGGTGACCAGGGCGGCGGGGACGATCCAGCCGTCGCCGGGCTGGGCGTCGATCATCCGCAGCTCCAGGTGGCCGCGCGGGCGGACCGGCGGGAACAGCGTGGTGCGGTGGTAGTCCAGGTCGGCCAGGGTGGGCGGGCGCTCGCCGGCGCCGCGCAGCCAGTCGGCGAAGGTCAGCCCGGCCGGCGCGGTCCAGGGCAGCCCGTCGGGGCGGCGGATGCAGAGCACCTCGGCGTCCAGCACGTACCGGGCCCAGGCCTCGCGCGGATCTCCGTGGTCGGGGCCCGGGGCGAGCGTGCGGGTGGGGTCCATCCGGGACCAGACGGTCTGGCGGGTGGACCGGTGACCGGTCGGTTTGCCGTCCAGCAGCGGGGAGTTGGCGAAGGCGGCGACCAGCACCGGGCCGAGCCGGTGGGCGAGGCGCCAGCGCCGGTCCAGCGCGTGCGGGCCGTCCGCGGCGCCCGCGTCCAGGCAGACCTGGACGGAGGCGGTGCCGGTCATCATGATCCGGCCCCAGGGCCCGGCCGAGTTGAAGAACCGTTCCATCGCCAGGTAACGGGGGTGATCCAGCACCATCTCCCGCGGACGGGCCAGGGGATCGGTCCCGGTGCCGGTGAGGCGCAGGCCCTGGGCGGCGAAGGCGGCCCGCAGGGCGGCGAGGTCGCGTCGGGTGTCGTCGACGCAGGCGGTGAGGCTGTCGGCGGGCGGGGAGCTGAGCTCGACCTGTCCGCCGGGTTCGAGGGTGAGGCGGGCTCCCGAGGGGAGCGACATCCCGTCGGGGCCGCCGATCGGCAGTGCGTCCAGTGCGGCGTGAAGCCGCTCCGGTAGGACGGGGCTGGCGGGACATCGGTCGTCGTGGACGAACCACTCGACCTCGACGCCGACCAGCCGGGGAGGCCCGATCTTGAAACAGACCCCGGCCATGTGGCTGCGCGCGGCCGACTCGGTCAGCGGCGTCACCCCGTCCGGGGGCGGGTCGGTGGTCGGTCGGGCGGTCGGGCTGGTCGGGCGAACGGGTATCACCGGACTCACCATCCTCGGGATCACGATTGCGGCCCGGTCTACCCTGCCCAGTCTGCTACGGACCATGCGAAGGCGCTCCGCAAACATCTCGTGAAGAGATGTCGTCGCAGGTCAGAGGTGGTGCAATCGGGTGATTCCGGCCTTTCCGGGGCCCCGTGCGAGGCCTTTCCCGGTCCGCCCGGAGGCCTCCTCGAAGCCTCCTGGAAGCCTCGGGGCGGCCTTCCCGGAGGCCCCTCCCCGGAAGCCCCCGAAGGCTCAGCGGAGCCGTGCCAGCCGTTCCAGGACAGCCTCCAGGACCGGGCCCGGCAACGCGTAGTCGAGCCGCAGCGCGCCGCGCCCGCCGGGCCCGAAGTCCGCCCCGTCGGAGGCCTCCAGGCCGCACCGCTCCAGCAGCGCCGCCCGCGCCCCGGCCGGCGGCAGGCCGAGCGCGGCGGCGTCCACCCAGAGCAGGTACGAGGCCTCGGGTGCGGACAGGACGGCGCCGCCGAGCAGGCCGGTCAGCCGGTCCCGCGCGCTCGCCAGGTGCGCCAGCAGCGCGTCCAGCCACGGGCCGCCGTGCCGCAGCGCCGCCTGCTGCACCTCCTGCTCCAGCAGCCCGCCCTCCCAGAAGCCGAACCCGGCCATCACCGCGGTGAGCCGCTCGCGCAGCGCGCCGTCCGGGACGAGCGCGAAGCAGCTCGGCAGGCCGGAGGTGTTGAAGGTCTTGCCGACCGAGTTGAGCGTGACGGTCCGCTCCCGGTACGGGCCTGCCTCGGCCACGGCCACCGGATGCCGGTGGCCCGGGTGGGTGAGGTCGCCGTGCACCTCGTCCGAGACCAGCACCGCGCCGGCCTCCGCCACCGCCCCGGCGAGCGTGCGGACCTCGGCCCCGGTCCAGACCCGCCCCGACGGGTTGTGCGGACTGCTCAGCAGCACCGCCCCGCCCCTGTGCGGCGCCAGCCCGGCCACCGGCAGCCGGTACCCGGCGCCGTCCCGCTCCAGCGGCACCTCCTCGTAGGGCAGCCCGGCGGCCCGGCAGAGCTGGGCGAAGCCGCCCCACTCGGGTGTCGGGAACAGCACCGGACCGGCCGGGCGCACCGCCTCCAGCAGCAGCCGCACGGCGGTCCGCGGGCCGAAGGGCAGCAGCATCACCCAGGCCGGGTCCACCGTCACGCCGTGCCGCTCCCGGTACCACCGCGCCACCAGTGACCGCCCGGACGGATCGCAGACGGTGTACCCGAACGCCCGGTGCCGGGCCCGCTGCGCCAGCGCGCGGGCGACGGCGGGCGGCCCGGGCAGGTCCATGTCGGCGAGGCCCATGGGGATCACTGCGCCGGGCGGGCCGGCCGCCCGGGCCCACTTGCTGCTGCCGGTGCCGGCGCGGTCGAAGGGCCGGCCGAAGCCGAAGTCCTCGGGTGGGGCGGTCACGGCAGGGGCCTCCCGGTACGGCGGCGGGCGAAGACGTCCGCAGCCACGGTAGGGCGTGCCGTGCGGATCCCGCCGGACCGGGCCGCCCGGAGCCGGTGGCCGACTGGACGATGACCGGCCGTCCGGCCGTCCGGCCGCCCGCTGGACGGGGGCGCGCAAGCGCGGGCGCACGCCGTACGCTGCGCCCTTGGTACGGCGTTTCGGGCAGGACGGGGAGACCGATGGCGACGACGACGCGCGACACGATGGCCGGCAGCGGACAGGACGAGGAGGTCACCCTCTTCGTGGCCCGCCGGGTGGAGCCGGGGTACGAGGAGGCCTTCGAGGTCTGGGCGAAGGACATCCTGGCCGCGGCCGCGGCGCACGAGGGCAACCTCGGCACCGGGCTGCTGCGGCCGGCCGGGCCGGACGACCCCTGGCACCTGCTGCTGCACTTCCGCGACGGCGAGGCGTTCCGTTCCTGGCAGGCGTCCCCGGCGCGGGCGGCCTGCTTCGCCGTGGCGGACGGGCACCACCACGAGGTGCACCGGCACGAGATCCTCGGCATGGAGGGCTGGTTCGCGACCACCAAGGCGGCCGCGTCGAAGGGACGCCCGCCCGTGCGCTGGAAGATGGCGGTCGCCTCGACGCTCGCGATCGCCCCGATCGTCGTCACCTCGGCCCTGTTGATCGCCCCGCACCTCTCGGGCCTGCCGACGGCGGTCCGGCCGCTCGTCACCGCACCGCTGATCAGCGCGCTGATGACGTACGCGGCGCTGCCGGTGGTGACCCGGCTGCTGCGGCCGTGGCTCTTCCGCCGCTGACGGCCGGGGGCGACCGGAGCCGCCGCTCACGCGCACTGCGCCGCCGGACACCTGCCGGCCTGCGGGAGCGCGCCGCGCCCGAGGCCGACCTCCACTCGGTGACCGGCCACCTGCCGGGGCCCTGGAGACGGCCCGGCGCGTCCTGCCGCAGCGGTGACCCCGGGGCACGCGCGGACCCGCGGCGGACCGGCCGCTGGGGCCGGTCCGTCGTCCGTCAGCCGTCCGCCGTCAGGTACCCCGCCAGCCCCCGCCGGCCGCGCCACATCATCGCGGCGTGGTTGGCGCGGAAGACCGGGTGCAGGGGGAGGGCGAGACGGCGCAGCAGGGGCTTGGCCGGCCTGGTGTCCTCCTCGAAGACCACCTGGCTGCCGGTGCCGTCCGGGGTGACGGTCCAGCGGGACCAGCCGGTGAGGTCGCCGTGCATGGCGGCCTCCAGCACCCCGGCCGCCGGGTCGCACCGCACCGTCTCCAGGCCGATGACCAGCCGGTAGGGCAGCAGCGCGCGCGCCACCACCTCGCCGCAGCCCGGGCCGGTCTCCCGGGCGGTGCGGATCTCGGGCCACCAGAGCGGGTAGCTCCGGACGTCCTCCAGTGCCGCGTACACGGCGGCGGGCGGCGCGGGCAGCCGCCAGACGCCGCGGAACCGGTAGTGGTTCGGGTCCATCCGCCGAACGGTACCCGCCCGCGACGGGTGGGCGCGCCCGCCGCGCGCCGCCGCGGCCCGCCGCGTGCGCTACTCCGGTTCGGCCAGCGTGAACGCCGTGTTGACCAGTGCGACGTGACTGAACGCCTGCGGGGTGTTGCCGAGTTGACGGCGGGCGCGCGGGTCCCACTGCTCGGAGAGCAGGCCGAGGTCGTTGGCGAGCCCGACCACCCGGGTGAAGAGTTCGTGTGCCTCGGCCCGCCGCCCGGTGGCGGCCAGTGCGTCGGCGAGCCAGAAGGAGCAGGCCAGGAAGGCGCCCTCGCCGCCGGGAAGGCCGTCGGTGCGCTGGTGGGCCTGGTAGCGGCGGACGAGGCCGCCGTGGTCGAGGCCCTCCCGGACGGCGTCCACGGTCCGGACCACCCGCGGGTCGTCCGGCGGCAGGAAACCGCTCTTGACCACGAACAGCGTGGCCGCGTCCAGCCCCTGCCCGCCGTAGTGCTGCACGAAGACGCCGCGCCGCCGGTCGTAGCCGTGCTCGCAGACGTCGGCGTGGACGGCGTCGCGCATGGCCCGCCAGCGGTCGACGGGCGCGGGCAGGCCGGTGGCCTCGGCGAGGCGGACGGCGCGGTCGGCGGCGACCCAGGACATCACCTTGGAGTGGACGAAGTGCCGCCGCCCGCCGCGGACCTCCCAGAGGCCCTCGTCGGGTTCGCGCCAGTGGTGTTCCAGATACTCCATCAGGGTCCGCAGCAGGATCCAGACGTGCCGCTCCATCGGCAGGCCGGCCAGCAGGGCGAGGTGCAGGGTGTCCACCACCTCGCCGTAGACGTCGAGTTGGAGCTGGTCGACGGCGGCGTTGCCGAACCGGACCGGCCGGGAGTCCTCGTACCCGGGCAGCCACTCGGCGACGGTCTCGCCGAGGACGCGTTCGCCGGCGACGCCGTAGACGGTCTGGAGGTCGCCGGGGTCGCCGGCGATGGCGCGCAGCAGCCAGCGGCGCCAGGCGGTCGCCTCCTCGCGGAAGCCGCCGCGGAGCAGGGCGGAGAGGGTCATCGAGGAGTCGCGCAGCCAGCAGAACCGGTAGTCCCAGTTGCGCATCCCGCCGATCCGTTCGGGCAGCGAGGCGGTCGGTGCGGCGACGATGCCGCCGGTGGGGGCGTAGGCGAGCGCCTTGAGGGTGATCAGCGAGCGCAGCACGGCGTCCCGCCACTCGCCGCGGTAGCGGCAGCCGGACGCCCAGCGCTGCCAGTCGCGCAGGGTGGTGAGCAGGGCCTCCTCGGGGTCGGTCCGCGGGGTGGTGGGCAGGTGGGAGGGCTGCCAGGTGAGCAGGAAGGCGACGCGGTGGCCGGCGGTGACGGTGAAGTCGGAGGCGGTGATGCCGTCCACGCCGTAGGTGTGCACCCCGGGCGGGACGCGCAGCCAGGCGGAGTCCGGCCCGGCGACGGCGACCCGGTGGCGGCCGGTGCGGCGGACCCAGGGCTCGATCCGGCCGTAGTTGAACCGCAGCCGCAGTTCGCTGCGGACCGCGACGGTGCCCTCGACGCCCTCGACGATCCGGATCAGTTGCGGGGTGCGGGCGCCCTGCCCGCGCTGGGGCATGAAGTCGGTGATCCGCACCGTGCCGCCGGGCGTGTGCCACTCGCTCTCCAGGACGAGGCTGTCGTCGAGGTAGCGGCGGGAGGAGCACCGCGTGGCGCCGACGGGGGCGAGCCGCCAGGCGCCGTGCTGCCGGTTGCCGAGCAGGCCCGCGAAGCAGCTGGGGGAGTCGAACCGGGGCAGGCAGAGCCAGTCGACCGATCCGTCCCGGCCCACCAGGGCGGCGGTCTGCAGGTCGCCGATCAGGGCGTAGTCCTCGATGCGTCCGGCCATCACCCCATTCTCGGCCGTCGCCGCCCGTCCGGCAGGACGAGGCGCCGCACCCCGGCGGCGACGGGGGGCGGCAGCTCCGGCCGGACCCCGCCGTACCCCGGCGGGCCCCGGCCCCCGTCGAGCGGAACCGGAGACTCCGGCAGGATGGGAGAACTCCGCTTGCACCCGTTCGGCGTGCAAGGGAGGATCTTTTGTGCTTGTAGTCTCATCAGTCGCAGCCGTCCCTTAAGACAGCTGGCTTCCCGGAACCGGAGTGAAGGAGTCCCTAGGATGCGGCGACCGAACTGGGTACCGGAGGGCACGGACCTGGACAAACCGAACGCCGCTCGGGTCTACGACTACTACCTCGGTGGTTCGCACAACTTCGAGGTGGACCGCGAGATGGCCCGCAAGGCGATCGCCCTCTGGCCGGAGCTGCCCCAGATCATGCGCTCCAACCGGGCCTTCCTGCGCCGCGCCGTGCAGTTCGTCGCCGAAGAACGGGGCATCACCCGCTTCCTGGACATCGGCTCCGGCATCCCCACCTTCGGCGCCGTGCACGAGATCGCCCGGGCGATCCACCCCGAGGCCGAGGTCGTCTACATCGACCGCGACCCGGTGGCCGCCGCACACAGCCGGCTGCTGCTGCAGGACGACCCGAAGAGCGACGTCGTCCAGGCCGACCTGCGGGACGTCGACGACCTGCTGGCCCGCCCGGAGGTGCGCAAGCTGCTCGCGGCCGGCGAGCCGGTGGCCGTGCTGCTGGTCGCCGTCCTGCACTTCGTCAGCGACTCCGAGGACCCGTGGAAGCTGGTCGAGGTGCTGCACGACGCCCTCCCGCCGGGCAGCGCGCTGGTCCTCTCGCACGCCTCCCTGGAGGGCCGCCCGGACCAGGCCGAGAACCACCAGAAGCTCTACCGGATGACGCCCACCCCGCTGACCATGCGCACGCACGAGCAGATCACCACGATGTTCGCCGGCTTCGAGCTGGTCGAGCCCGGCGTCGTCTACCTGCCGCAGTGGCGGCCCGACCAGCCGGAGGCCGTCGGCCAGCACCCCGAGCGGATGACCGGGGTGGCGGGCGTGGGGTTCCGCCCGTGAGTGATTCGCCGGTGTCGGGCAGCGCCGAACAGTTCCACGAGGACTGGGCGCGGCTGCTCTCCGGCGACCACGGCACGGCGGTCCACCCCGGTCTGCTCGGCCGGCTGGTCTCCCGGACCGCCGCGCTGCTGCACCGTGCCCAGCAGGACGAGCCGTTCGAGCCGCACCTGGCCTCCCAGGCCGGCGCGGCGCTCGTCGACGCCCATTTCACGGACCCGGTGGTGCTGGCCCGCGCGGTGGAGCTGCTCCAGGAGCAGCCGGTCACCGACGACCGCGGGCCCGCGCTCTGCGGGGCCTTCGCGGCCGGCTGGGCGGCCGCGCTGCGCGAGCGCACCCTGCGCGAGCAGGAGGCCATCCGCACCGCCGCCGACCTGGCCCGCAAGGAGGCCGAGCGGGCGCTGCGCGCGTCCGAGGCACGGTTCCGCGCGCTGTTCGAGAGCGCGGCGATCGGCATCGGCATCGGCGACACCGACGGCAACATCCTGGCCGTCAACAAGGCGCTCCAGGAGCTGTTCGGGGCCGCGCCGGAGGACATGCAGGGCCGCCGGGTCGGCGACCTCGTGCACCCCGAGGACACCCCGGGCGTCTGGGAGGCCTACGAGGAGCTGATCAGCGGCAAACGGGACTACTTCCAGGTCGACAAGCCGTACTACCGGCAGGACGGCGAGGTGGTCTGGACCCACCTGACGGTCTCGCTGATCCGTGACGACGACGGCCGGCCGCAGTACCAGGTGGCGATGCTGGAGGACATCACCGACCGGTACCGGCTCCAGGAGCGGCTGCGCCACCAGGCCACCCACGACCCGCTGACCGGCCTGCCCAACCGGGCGGCGTTCTTCGAGCGGCTGGAGAAGCTGTTCGAGGAGCCGGACCCGGGCGCCCGGTTCGGCCTCTGCTACGTCGACCTCGACGGCTTCAAGGTGGTCAACGACAGCCTCGGCCACGACACCGGCGACCAGCTGCTCTCCGCCGTCGCCGCCCGGCTCAAGGCGGCCCTGACCCCGCTCGGCCACCTGGTCGCCCGGCTCGGCGGCGACGAGTTCGTCGTCCTGCTGGAGAACTGCCGGGGCGAGCAGGAGGCCGTCGCCGCCGCCAAGACCGTGCTGAAGGCGCTGGCCGGGCCGGTCCTGATCGGCGATCACAAGCTCGCCGTCGGCGCCAGCGTGGGCGTGCTGGAGCGGCGTGTCTCGACGACGACCCCGGGCGCCGCCGTCCGCGCGGCGGACCTGACGCTGTACCGGGCCAAGGAGGCCGGCCGCGGCCGCTGGACGCTCTTCGACCCCAAGGAGAACGCCCGCGCGGTCAGCCGGTACGCCGTGTCCGTCCGGATGCCGGCCGCACTCGACCGCGGCGAGTTCTTCATCGACTACCAGCCGCTGTACGCGCTGGCCGACGGCCGGCTGGCCGCGGTGGAGGCGCTGGTGCGCTGGCGCCACCCGCAGCTCGGCGTGCTCGGGCCGGACGAGTTCGTCACCACCGCCGAGGAGACCGGCCTGATCATGCCGCTCGGCCGCTGGGTGCTGGAGCAGGCCTGCGGCCAGGCGGCCGACTGGATCAAGCGGTTCGGCGACGACGCGCCGCAGCTGAACGTCAACCTGGCGGTCCGTCAGGCCCGCAGCGCCGCCCTCGTCACCGACCTCGGCCGGATCCTCGAATCCACCGGCCTGGACCCGGCCCGGCTCCAGCTGGAGATCACCGAGTCCACCGTGGTCGGCCCCGAGGACGAGGCGCTGCGTACCCTGCACGGGCTGGTCGACCAGGGCGTCTCGCTCGCCGTGGACGACTTCGGCACCGGCTGGTCCAACCTGGCCTACCTGCGCGACCTTCCGGTCTCGGGCCTGAAGATCGCGGGCTCGTTCGTCGGTGACCTGCACGACCCGGCCAAGGACGAGGAGACCGGCTGGCGGATCGTCAGCGGCCTGGTGTCGATGGCGCACGCACTCGGCCTGACCGTCACCGCCGAGGGCGTGGAGACCCGGCGGGACGCCGAACGGCTGCGCACCATCGGCTGCGACTGGGCGCAGGGCTGGCACTTCGGGCGGCCGGTGCGGCCGGCCGAGATCGCCCGCCGGATCGCCGAGGAGCCGGAGGGCCGCCCGGTCGGCGGCTGACGGCTGACGGCTGACGGCTGACGGCCGGCGGCCGCGGCCCTGGTCGGCGGACCGGGCGCGGCCGTTGTGCGGGGACGTGGCGGGGCCTCCGGCCGCATCGGGCAATTCATTCCGAATCCGGCATAAGAACTCAATTCCCGCAAACCTCTTGACGTGACGCCGGTCACCTGGGCACGATGAGGCCCTGGCACACCCCGCACCCCGGTGCGGGAAGCACATTCGGCCAGTTCGACAGACCGGCGCTTCGGCGCCCGTGAGAGCCGGCGGCGCACCCCTCACCCGGCCGCCCGACCCGCTCTCCGCCGTTTCGGCAGTCCCCGTCCGGGGACTTCCCTCCGGGGCCCCGCCCGCCCCGCGCCTCCGTCGCGCACCGGGCCCGCCCCGTCACATCAGGGGCCGCGCCGTGCCCGGCGCCCGCCCGCCGCCTCCCCCCGAGAGGCCGTCCTCGATGAGCACCACCATGCCCCCCAACGTCGTCCCGTACCCGAACCAGGACGGCCGGCCGCAACGCCGCGCCGAGGACCGGGTCGCCGCCCGGCGGCCGATGCGCCGGGCCGGGGACGGTGTCGCCAGCAAGCACGCCGTCACGCTGGTCGTGCCCGCCCAGAACGAGGCCCGCAACATCCCCTGGGTGTTCGAGCAGATCCCGCGCTGCGTCGACGAGGTCATCCTGGTCGACGGCTCGTCCGACGACGCCACCGTCCCGATGGCCCGGCACTGCCTGCCGACCGTCCGCAGCGTCCAGCAGCGCGGCCCGGGCAAGGGCAACGCCCTGCGCACCGGCTTCGCCGCCGCCTCCGGCGAGTACATCGTCATGATGGACGCCGACGGCTCGATGTGGCCCGGCGAGATCCCGCACTTCCTGCACTTCCTCGACCACGGCTTCGACTTCGTCAAGGGATCGCGGTGCATCGCCGGCGGCGGCTCGCTGGACCTCACCAAGATCCGCTCGCTCGGCAACCGCGCCCTGCTCGCCGTCGTGAACCGCCTGTACGACGCGAGCCTCACCGACCTGTGCTACGGCTACTGCGCCTTCCGCCGTTCCTTCCTGGACGCTCTCGACCTGCGCTCCACCGGCTTCGAGATCGAGGCCGAGATGATCGCGCACGCGCTGCGCTCCGGACTGCGGATCGCCGAAGTGCCGAGCCTGGAACTCCCCCGCCGCAGCGGTCGCTCGCACCTCCACGCCGTCTCCGACGGCCGCCGGGTGCTGAGGACCCTGATCTCCGAGCGTCCCGGCGCCCGGGCCTCGGCGGCCGCCCCCGCGGAGGAGCGATGATGAATGGCCCCGACCGGCGCACCGCAGCTGCCTGCCCGCGCCCCGCCGCCCGCGACTCGCTCTACACCCCCGTCCGTGTCGTCGACCTGGACCTGGACGAACCGGGCGAGCTGCGCTCCCCCGGAGGTCTCGGTGCCGCAGACCCGGACGGCCGCGTGTTGGCGTTGGTGCGGCTGCACGGACACCCGCTCGGCTTGGTCACGGCCACCGGAACAGCAGGCGACAGCGCCGCGCTGCGCCGGGCGCTGGTCGATGCCGCTCACCGGGAACTGTGTGTTCCCGCCCTGTCCACCGCGACACCCGCGGCGCGTCCCGGTCGGGTCGGCCGCGCCCGGGTGCCTGCGGGCCGGCCGACGGTCTCCGTGATCGTCTGCACCCGGGACCGGGACGAGATGCTGCCGCGCTGCCTGGACTCACTGGTGCGGATCGGCCCGCCCCTCGTCGAGGTGATCCTGGTGGACAACGCCCCCAGGGACGACGCCACGGAGAAGCTGGTCCGCACGCGTTACGGTGACCGGATCCGGTACGTGAGGGAGCCCCTGCCCGGCCTGTCCCGGGCCCGCAACCGCGGTCTCGCGGCCGCGCGCGGTGAGCTCTGCGCCTTCACGGACGACGACGCCATCCCCGACTCCCGCTGGGTGAACGCCCTGGTGGAGGCGTTCCAGTCGGACGACCGGATCGCCTGCGTGACCGGCCTGGTGCTGCCCGCGGAGCTCGACACCAAGGCACAGCTCGTCGTGGAGCAGTACTGCGCTCCCGGCCGGGGCTTCGAGGCCCGGAGCTGGTCGCTCCGAGGCTCCGTGGACGACCCGCTGGTCCAGTTCTCCGTCGGCAGGTTCGGGATGGGGGCCAACATGGCCTTCCGCACCGCGGTGCTCCGGGCCCTCGGCGGCTTCGACCCGGCCACCGGCACCGGGACGCCCTCGCGCGGCGGGGAGGACCTGCTCTCCTTCCAGCAGGTCCTGGCCGCGGGGTACACCGTGGCCTACCAGCCCGACGCGCTCGTCTGGCACCGGCACCGGCGGACCATGGAGGCGCTGGCCCACCAGATCCGCGGGTTCGGGGTCGGGTTCGGCGCGTACCTGGCGGCGGCGGTGTCCCACCGGCCGAGCCTGCTCGCCGAGCTCGTCCGGCGACTGCCCTACGGCGTCTGGCGGTGGCACGTCAGCCACCGGGTCGGCACCCGGCCCGGGCCGGCCGACGTCGACATCCTGCGGGGCCTGCGCAGGCTGGAGCGCCGAGGGCTGCTGTACGGCCCGTTCTGCTACCTGTTCACCGTCTGGCAACAACGCCATCCCAGGGCTGGAGGTCGGCTGCCATGACCACCCCGATCGCCCTGCCACCCGCGCCCGTCGAGGTCGCCGAGCTGGATCTCGAACGCCCGGACGAACTGCACCGGCCCGGCCGGGGCGAGGTGTTCGCCCCGAACGGCCGGGTGCTGGCCCTGATCCGCCGCGGCGGACAGCCCCTCGGCCTGGTGACCGCCGAGGCCGCGTCCGGCGACCCGGCCGCACTCTGCCACGCCCTGGCCGCCGCGGCGGCCCGCCAACTGGACCCGCGTGCACGGACCGCGGTACGGCCGGAACCGCCGGCCCACGCCCCGCTCGTGAGCGTCGTCGTGTGCACGCACAACCGCGTCGACCTGCTGCCGCGCTCCCTGGACGCCCTCCTGGCCGGCACCTACCGGCACGTCGAGGTGATCGTGGTCGACAACGCCCCCTCCGACCGGGCCACCGAGCTGCTCGTCGCGCTCCGCTACCCCGGCCGGGTCCGGTACCTGCGCGAGCCGGTGCCCGGCCTGGCCCGTGCCCGCAACCGCGGCCTCGCCGTCGCGCGCGGAGAGATCTGCGCCTTCGCCGACGACGACCTCCTGATCGACGAGGGCTGGGTGGCCGCCCTGGTCGACGGGTTCCGTTCGGACCCGCAGGTGGGCTGCGTGACCGGCCTGGTGCTGCCCGCCGAGCTGGACACCCGGGCGCAGATCGCGCTGGAACGGTACTGCGGCTACGCCAAGGGCTTCACCGTCCGCAGCTGGTCCCTCGGCGAACCGTCCGACGACCCGCTCTTCCCCTTCGCCACCGGCCGGCTCGGCACCGGGGCCAACATGGCCTTCCGCACCGGCCTGCTCCGCTCGCTGGGCGGCTTCGACCCCGCGACCAGCACCGGCACCCCGGCACGCGGAGGAGAGGACCTCCTCTCCTTCCTCCAGGTCCTGACCTCCGGCCACACGGTCGTGTACCGGCCGGACGCGCTGGTGTGGCACCCGCACCGCCGTTCCATGGAGGCGCTGACCACCCAGGTCTTCGGCTTCGGCGTCGGCTTCGGCGCCTATCTGGCCGCAGCCACCCGCCGGCAGCCGCGCCTGCTGGCCGCCCTGCTCGCCCGGGTGCCGCACGGGGTCCGGCAGACCCTGCGCCGGGGCAACCCGGCCGCCGGCCGCCGCGACCCGCTGATGGTCCACCTCGGGCGGCTCGAACTCCTCGGCCTGCTCTACGGGCCGGTCTGCTACCTGCGCAGCGTCCGGTTGCAACGCCGGGCCGACACCTCGGTGAGGCCGTGATGTCCATCCTCGACCACACGCGCTCCAAGCGGCGGGCGGAGACCGCACGGCCGTGCTCCTGCCCGGTGGCACTGCCCTGCGAGTGCTCGTACCCGGTCCTGCTGCGGGCCCGCGTCAGAGCGGCTGCCCAGAGCCTGCGCGCCGACTCCCTGATGCACAACGGCCATGTACTGGCGGCGAGTTCGATCGTCGCGGCCGGACTCGGCGCGTTCTTCTGGATCCTCGCCACCCACTACTACAGCGTCGAGGCCGTGGGGCGCAGCTACGCGGCCCTGTCGGCCGCGATGTTCCTGGCCACGCTCGGCAGCCTCAACCTCGGGGACGCCCTGGTGCGCTTCGTCCCCGCCGCCGGCCGGCACACCAGGCACCTGGTGCTGCGGTGCTACGCGATCAGCACCGGTTGCAGCGCCGCGGTCGCGGTCGGCTTCCTGCTGCTGGTCCCGGTGGTCGCCCCCAACCTCGGCTTCCTGCACTCGCCGGTGCTCGCGGTCGCGTTCGTCGCGGCCACCGCCGGCTACGCGGTCTTCGTGCTCCAGGACGGCGCGCTCACCGGCACCCGCAGGACCGGCTGGGTCCTCGGCGAGAACGCCGTCTTCGCGGTCGCCAAGTCACTGCTGCTCGCCGGCTGCGCGGCCCTGGCCGTCGGCACCGGCATCCTGGTCGCCTGGGCGGTGGCCATGGTCGTCGCGATCGCGCTGGCCAACGTGGTGCTGTTCCGGCGCGCCGTGCCGGACCACGAGGCGGCCGGCGACGCCGACGCCGAACCGCCCCAACGGGTCCTGCGCTGGGCCGGCGCCGACTACCTCGGCAACCTCTTCAGCTTCGCGAGCTACAGCGCCGTCCCCCTGATCGTGCTCGCCCAGCTCGGCCCGGAGGGCAGCGCCTACTACTCGCTCGCCTTCGTCATCGCCTCCACCCTCTTCGTCGCGACGTTCAGCATGGGCCACTCGCTGGTGGTCGAGGGCGCCCGCGACCCGAAGCGGCTCGCCGAGTACGCCCGGCGCATGCTGCGCCACACCGGTCTGCTGCTGGTCGGCGCCGTGCTGGTGATCGAGATCGGTGCGCGCCGGATCCTGGGCGTGTTCGGCCCCGAGTACGCCGAGCACAGCACGGCGGTGCTGCGGCTGCTCGCCCTGTGCGCGCTGCCGATCGCGGTGACCAACGTGGTCATCCAGGTGGCCCGGGTCCGCCGCTCGCTGCCCTGGATGGTCGGGGTGCGGATGGCCTCCGCCACGATGATCATCACCCTGGTCGCCCTGCTGCTGCCGCGCCACGGACTGATCGGCGTCGGCCTCGCCTGGGTGATCTCCGAGTACACGATGGCGGCGGCACTGCTGATCGTCCTCCGGCGCTGGCTGAGTGCCATGGAAGGAGCCCAGGACCATGACCACTGACCAGCCCTCCGGCCCGGCCGACGACCGGACTCCCGGACGCGCCGCCGACGGCCGTACACCGAGCCTGACCGTCGTGATCTGCGCCTACACCGTCGACCGCTGGGACGACCTGTGCGCCGCCGTCGCCTCCGTGCGCGGCCAGCACCACCCGCCCGCCGAGGTGCTGCTCGTCGTCGACCACTGCCCCGAGCTGCTGCACCTCGCCCGGGAACACCTGTCGGCCGACGCGCGGATCCTCCCCAGCCGGCAGCGGCGCGGTCTCTCGGGCGCCCGCAACACCGCCCTGGCCGCGGCCCACAGCGAGCTGATCGCCTTCCTCGACGACGACGCCACCGCCGACCCCGCCTGGACCGAGCGGCTCCTGGCCGGCTACCGGGCACCCGCGGTGCTCGGCGTCGGCGGCCACGTCAGGCCCTGGTGGCTGAGCGGCCGCCCGGACTGGTTCCCGCCCGAGTTCGACTGGGTGGTCGGCTGTTCCTACCGGGGACTGCCGAGCCGGCCGGCCGGGGTGCGCAACTTCATCGGCGCCAACATGTCCTTCCGGCGTGCCGAGGCACTGGACGCAGGTGGCTTCCGGACCGACCTCGGCCGGGTCGGCCGGCGTCCGCTCGGCTGCGAGGAGACGGAGCTCTGCATCCGCCTCGCCGCCCGCCACCCCGGCGCCGTGCTGCGCTACGAGCCGGCCGCGGCGGTCCTCCACCGGGTGCCGCCGGCCCGCACCACCTTCACCTACTTCGCCGCACGCTGCTTCGCCGAGGGCCGTTCCAAGGCCGCGGTGGTGCGGCACGACGGCGCCGCCGCCGGCCTCGCCAGCGAACGCGCCTACCTGCGGCACACCGTGCCCGCCGCGCTGCTGGACAGCCTGCGGCGGCGCCGGCCCGCCAGGGCGGCGGCGCTCTGCGCCGGCGTCATCCTGACCGCCGTCGGCTACCTCACCGGGTTGGTCGGCGGCTGGGCCGCACGGACCGCGCCCCGCCGGACCGGCGCGGTCCGTCCGGCCGCCCGTGACCGGACCGCCGGTGCCGAGCCCGCCAAGGCCCGGCCCGCCGGGGGCCGGCCGACCAGGGACGGGCCATGAGTGCGATACCCGTCTTCCTCTACCACTCGGTCTCGGACGACCCGCCGTCCTGGCTCGCGCCGTACACCGTCACGCCCGCCGTGTTCCGCGAGCAGCTGGACCGGATCAAGGACAGCGGCCTGTCGCTGGTGCCGCTGCGCCGGCTGGTCGCCGCCCTGCGCGGCGGTCCGCCGCTGCCGCCCGGCGCCGCGGTCCTGACCTTCGACGACGGCTACGCCGACTTCTACTGGACGG
Organism: Streptomyces sp. CB01881; assembly: GCF_002953255.1. Taxonomy (GTDB): domain Bacteria; phylum Actinomycetota; class Actinomycetes; order Streptomycetales; family Streptomycetaceae; genus Kitasatospora. The sequence goes on along the minus strand of NZ_CP026498.1, from coordinate 1,734,552 downwards.
TCGCCCCGATCCTCTCGGACCAGGGCCTGCCCGCCACGCTCTACATCACCACCGGTGCCATCCACCCGCCCGGCGGGCAGGGCACCGGCAGCCTGCTGCCGCCGGCCCCCATGCTGAACTGGCGCCAGATCGGCAACCTCGACGCGCTGGGCATCGAGATCGGCGCCCACTCCCGGACCCACGTCCCCATGGACACCGTCTACGGCCGTCGGCTGACCGACGAGATCGCCAGCTGCAAGACGGCCCTGGAGGACATCCTCGGCCACGAGGTCGCCTCCTTCGCCTACCCGCACGGGTACTCCGGCGCGGAGGTCCGCCGCAAGGTCGCACAGGCCGGCTACACCTCCGCGGCCGCCGTAGGGAACGCCTTCAGCTCCCCGGCCGACGACCCGCTGCGGATCTCCCGCCTGATGGTCCGCGCCGACACGCCGCCGCAGGTGTTCGACGACTGGACGAAGCGCCAGGGCGCCCCGACCGCGCCCTTCCAAGAGAGCGCCGCCACCCGGGTGTGGCGGGCCTACCGCCGCCTGCGCGCGGCCCTCGGCAGCCCGGTCGGCGGGTCACCGAGGACTCGCGGTCAGGAGTGATCACAGTGACCGACGCCCTGGAACGTGAAGACGTTCGACCCGACCCGCGGACACCGGCCCACCGTTCAACCACCCACCGCACCACGGCTCAGCGGACCCGCGAGCTCCGAGCGGCCCTCGCCGAGGCCGGCTGGTCCGGCTGGGTCGTCCGGAGTGCGCTGCCGGCGGCCCTGGTGCTCTGGCTGCTGGCCCTCTCCCGGGTGGAGCTCTCCCGGATGGGCGACCTCGGCCTGCTCCAGGCCCTGCCGCCGGCCTACTTCGCCGCACTGGGCCTGCTCACCCTCGGCTTCGTCACCGCGCTGCGCGCCCCGCGGATCCGTCACCGCTGGCCCGCCGCCTACGTCCTGGCGCTGATCCTGGTGATCCACGCGACGCCCAGCCTGCTCTACCCGACCCTGCGGTACGCCTGGGCCTGGAAGCACGTCGCGATCGTCGACGCCATGCTGCGCCACGGCGGGACGGTGCCGGGAGCGGGCAAGCTGGACGTCTACAACCAGTGGCCCGGCTTCTTCGAGCTCCACGCGGTGATCCTGCGCGCCACCGGCCTGGACTCCGTCCTGGGCTACGCCTCCTGGTACCCGCTGATCACCAACCTCCTGCTGGTCGGCCCGCTGCTGATGCTGTACCGGAGCATCACCACCGACCACCGGCTGGTCTGGGGCGGGGTCTGGCTCTACTTCGCGACCGCCTGGGTCGGTCAGGACTACTTCTCCCCGCAGGCCTTCGCCTACGTGCTGTCCCTCACCGTGATCGCGCTGGTCATGCGCCGGCTGGCGGTGGCGCGCTCGCTCGCGGCGGACGCACGCGAACCCCGGGACCACAGGCCGGGCCCGCCCGGAGCCCTGGCCCTGTCGGCGGCGGACGACGCATCGGCCCGCGGTGGCTGGCGGGCGGCGCCGTTCGCGCTGGTCGTGGTGCTGATCGCCGCGATCGTCTCCTCGCACCAGCTGACCCCGATCATGCTGACCGTGAGCATGGCCCTGCTGGCGCTGGGCCGCCGCAACCGGCGAACCGTCCTGCCGGTCCTGGCCGTGGCGGCCGGGCTGACCGTGCTCTGGGACGCCACCGTGGCCCGGCCGTTCGTGTCGGAACACCTGACCAGCCTGGTCACCGCCCTGGGCTCGCCGGACCACAACGCGGTGGCCGGCCTCGCCCGGCTGGGGCAGGCCGCCCCCGGCCAGGTCATGACCTCCTGGGCCGACCGGTGCCTGACCGCGGCCGTCTTCCTGCTCGCCCTGGCCGCCCTGGTCCGCCACCGCTGGGTGCGCCGGGTCGGCCTGGTGCCCCTGCTGGTGGCGCCGCTCGCGCTGCTGCTGGCCAACGCCTACGACGGGGAGATGCTCTTCCGGGCCTACCTGTTCGCCCTTCCCGCCGCCGCCTTCCTCGCCGCGACCCTGCTGTGGAGCCCGCGCGCCGCCAGGCCGCCCGGCCCGTCGTCAGGTCCGTCGTCCGGCCCGTCGTCCGCGCCCCCGGCCGCCCGCCCCGTCGGCCTGGTGCGGACCGGTGCCACCGCCGTCGTCCTGCTCGGCCTGCTCGCCGGCCTGCTCTTCGGCTACTTCGGCAAGGAGAGCATGAACTACTTCACCCCGCAGGAGGCCGCCGCGCTCCGGTACGTCGCCACCACCCCGCCCGGCTCCCGGGTCGTCTCGCTCACCGCCAACGAGCCGGGAGGCGAGATGCGCTACGACGACCACGACCGGCTCGTCCTCGGCGACGCCGCCGGCGAGGACCTCCAGCGCCTGGCCGTCAACCCCGGCGACGTCCTGCGGATGGCGCTGGAACGCCCGAACGTGGCCGGCGGACCGAGCTACGTGATCCTGACCCGGGCCCAGATCGCCGAGTGCGAGCTGACCGGGCTGCTGCCGGCCACCGCCACCAGGGCCTTCGCGGCCGCCGCGGCGAGCTCGCCCGACCTGCGGCAGGTGTTCTCCAACGAGGACGCCGTCGTCTACCAGTACGTCCCGCCCGGCGGCGCGAACGCCGCAACGGCCCCGGCCGCAGGGAGGACGCCATGACCGTCCGCCCGTGGACCCTGCCGCGCGTGCTGCCCGCACTGTCGGGCTGGATCGCCCTCGCCGCCCTGCTGCTCCCGGCCGGGAACCCGCTGCGGGCCGTCGCCGCCGGCATCTTCCTGCTCGCCGGTCCGGGCGCGGCGGCCGTGGCCTGGGCCCGGCCGGGCCCGTCCTGGCGCGAGCGGGGGCCCGGCCGACTGAGCGCCGCCGCGCTGACCGTGACGCTGAGCCTGGCGCTGACGATGCTGGCGGCGGAGGCGCTGTTCCTCAGACACTCCTTCACGGTCGGCCGGACCGTCCTGGCCCTCGCCGTGCTCACCACCCTGCTGACGCTGCTTCCGCGCCGTCTCCCCGCCGCCCCCGCACCCGTCTCCGGCGGGCCCGCCCGCCGCTTCCGGCGCCCGCGCCGGCCGTCCGCCCGGTCCACGGTCCGGTGGCGGCTGCTGTCGGCGGCCGGAACGCTGCTCCTGGTCGCCGCCTGCGGCGCGGCCAACGGCGCCGGCGTCGGCGCGGCGGCGCTGCACCCCCCGACCGCGGCGTCCACGAGCCCGACCGCCGTCCTGCCGCCGGTCGGGGCGGACCAGCCGCCCGGGACCGGCCCGTGGCACGAGGTCTTCCGGGACGACTTCAACGGCACCGCACTGGACGGCTCCAAGTGGACCACCTGCTACGACTGGAACGTCCGCGGCTGCAGCAACACCGGCAACCACGAGGACGAGTGGTACCTCCCGGGCCGGGTCTCGGTGGCGGACGGCGCGCTCACGCTCACCGCCCAACGCCAACCCACCCAGGGCAGCGACGGGAAGACCTACCCCTGGACCTCCGGGATGGTCTCCACGGGCCGCGACAGCTGGGACGGCGCCCCGCGGCACACCTTCACCTACGGGTACTTCGCCGCCGCCCTCAGGACCACCGACCAGCCGCTCGGCATGTTCCCGGCGTTCTGGCTGCTCTCCGCCAACACCCGGGGCGGGCTGCCGGAGCTGGACACCGTCGAGTTCATCAACAGCAACCAGTACGCCGACCTCAACCTGCACGCCGAGGCCCCCGACGGCACCGACATCGACGCCCACTACGCCCACGGGCCGCTGGACTACTCCCTCGGCTACCACGTCTTCGGTCTCGACTGGGAGCCGGACGCCGTCACCTGGTACGTCGACGGCGTCCAGGTCTTCCAGGTGACCGACCCGGCCGCGATCCCGACCACCCCGATGGAACTGATCCTCAACCTTGCCGTGGGCTACCAGCAGTCGCCCCCGCCCGGCGTCGACAAGACGCAGGTGCAGGTCGACTGGGTCGCCGTGTGGCAGCACTGAAACGCACGATCAGAGGAGGTGCGACACCATGAACCGCGCCCGTCACGCCAACCGGGCCAGGCCGGACCTGGACCGGGAGACCGCAGTCCTGCTCGTCAAGGTGGGGAGGTATCCGCTGGCGCACGGTCCGGTCGGCGTCGTGCGGTCGCTGGGCCGCGCCGGGGTACCCGTCCACGCGATGGTCGAGGACCGCCTCACCCCGACGGCGCTCTCCCGCTACCTGACGCGCGCCTTCGTCCGGCCCACCACCGGGCGCGAGGGCACCGACGAGCTGCTCTCGGCCGTCCAGGGCGTCGGCCGGGCGATCGGCCGCCGGTGCATCGCCCTGCCCACCGACGACGAGGCCGCCGTCCTGCTCGCCGAGCACGCCGAGGAGCTCGCCCCGTACTTCGTCCTGCCCCCGGTGCCCGCCGGGCTCCCGCGGCGACTGGCCAACAAGGGCGCCATGCACGCGATCTGCGAGAAGCACGGCGTCCCGGCACCCGTCACCGTCGCTCCGGGCGACCACGACGAGCTGCTGAAGGCCGCCTGGACCTGCGGCTACCCGCTGGTGCTGAAGAACCTGGAGCCGTTCACCCGGCTCAGCCGCCCCGTCGTCCCGAACACCACGATCGTGCACGACGAGCGGGAGCTGCTGGCCAACTGCCCGACGGACGCCCGGTTCTCGGTCCTGGCCCAGGAGTACCTGCCGCCGGAACGCTCCGAGGACTGGATCACCCACCTGTGCTGCGGCCCCGGAGGCGAACCGCTCGCCGTCTTCACCGGGCGCAAGCTGCGCTCCTACCCGCCCGCGGGCGGATTCACCACCCGGGCCGTCGCACTGCCCAACCCCGAACTCGCCGAGCTGGCCGCCGGACTGTGCCGGGCGATCGGCTACGGCGGCATCGCCGACCTGGACTGGCGGCTGGACCTGCGCGACGGAAGGTACAAGCTCCTCGACTTCAACCCCCGCACCGGCGCCCAGTTCCGGTTGTTCGAGACCGAGAACGGCCTGGACGTCGTCCGTGCCCTGCACCTCTCGCTCACCGGCCGCCCGGTCCCGCGTGCGCCCCAGCTGAACCGCTTCTACGGGGTCGGGCAGCTGGACGCGCTCTCCGCCGCGGTCACGGTCTGGCGCGAACGGCGACCGCTGCCCGATCTGCGGCCGCGCCGGTCGACCGAGCGTGCCTGGCTCTGCGGCGACGACCTCGCACCCGCCGCCGCCATGGCGGTCCGCTTCGGCGGCCAGGGGACACGGCGCGTGGCCGACCACGTGCGGCACGGGATCGCCGCTCGTCTCACTCCCGGAGGTTCGACATGATCTCTCCCAGTCCAGTTCCCGTTGCGGTCGTGGGGGCCGGGCCATACGGGTTGTCAGTCGCGGCCCACCTGAAGGCGAGGGGCGTGGCCGTACGTGTCCTCGGCGTGCCGATGGGCAGCTGGAGGGCGCGGATGCCGGTGGGGATGTTCCTGAAGTCCACCCCCCGGGCCTCCTCGATCTGCGACCCCGGGGGCCGCCACGGTCTGAACGACTTCCGCGCGGCCGAACGCCGCGCGTGGGTGGGCGACCGGTACGCGGTGCCGCTCGACGAGTTCGTCCGCTACGGCGACTGGTTCCAGCAGCGGTGCGTCCCCGAGGTGGAGCGTGCCGCCGTGACCCTGATCGAGCCGGCGCCGCACGGCTTCCGGCTCTCCCTGGACACCGGGGAGTCGTTCACCGCCCGGACGGTGGTCCTGGCCAACGGCTTCCCGCCCTACGCGAGGATTCCCGCCGAGCTGAGGCCGCTGGTCGCGGCCGGCCTCGCCTCGCACACCTCGGAGCACGCGGACCTGGCGAAGTTCGCCGGCCAGCGGGTGGCGGTGATCGGGGCCGGGCAGTCGGCGCTGGAGAGCGCCACGCTGATGCACGAGGCGGGCTCCGAACCGGTCCTGGTCGCGAGGACCGGGCACCTGCTCTTCGGCGACCCGCCCGACTCCGACCGGCCGGGCGACCGGCCGTGGCCGGTGCGGCTGGCGAAGCCGGCCTCGCCGCTGGGGCCGGGCTGGTCGTTCACCGCGTTCAGCCGGGCCCCCCAGGCCTTCCGGTACCTGCCGGACCGCACCAGGGCGGACCTGGTCCGGACGGTGCTCGGGCCGTCCGGGGCATGGTGGCTGCGCGAGCGGACGCTCGGCCGGTTCCCGCAGCTCACCGGGCACGAGGTGGTCTCGGCCGAGGAGGTCCGCGGCCGGGCGCGGCTCCGGCTGAGGGGCCCGACCGACACCCTGGAGGCCGACCAGGTCCTGGTGGCCACCGGCTACCGGGTGGACGTCGAGCGACTCGACCTGCTGGAGCCGGGACTGCGCCGGGCGCTGGCCCGCCGGAACGGGGGCGCTCCCCGGCTCTCCCCGGGCTTCGAGTCCTCCGTACCCGGGCTCTACTTCACCGGCCTGGCCGCCGCCGACACCTTCGGGCCGATGATGCGTTTCGTCTGCGGCACCGGCTTCGCGGCCCGGACGATCAGCCGGTCGATCGCCACGGCCATCGCCACGGCCGTACGGCGTTGACCGGCCGCCGAACCGGCCCCTGTGCCTCATATCACAGACGGCCGGTCCCGACACCTTGAGGGGCCGTCCCACCAGGAGTTTTAGGAATGTGCACGATCGATGCCGCGGTTCCGGCCGCGGCATCGGGCTTGCGTACGGACCGCGTCCTCGTCCAGGCTGCTGCGGGTCCACAGCCGGGGGGGAACGAAAGGTCCTCCCACACATGCCCAAGCACTCGAAGACCCGCCGCAGCCCGTTCAGCGGCAGACGCCGGCTCGCCGTCCTCGCACTCGCCCTCGCCGCCAGCGGAACCAGCGTGGCCGCCTGGGCCGCGCCGACCACCCCGGCCGAGCCGGTCGTGGTCGACTCGCTGTCGGTCACGCCGACCGCTCCCGGCGCCGGCGCCCCGGTCACCGCCACCGCCAAGCTGCACGCCACCAAGCGGACCGCGGTGCAGGCCCTGACCATCGCCGTCCGCTCCGCCGACGGCGCGAACTACGACTTCGGCGGCGCCGCCCCGGCCACCCTGACCACGGCGCAGCGGACGTTCACCCCGCAGGGCCGCGTCTTCCCGGCGGGCAAGTACACGTACTTCGTGGCGTACAAGATCAACAACAGCTGGCACAACCTGGCCCCGGTCGGCGCCTTCACCTCGGGCACCGCCCCGACTCCGGCGCCGACTCCGGCGCCGACGCCGACCTCGACGCCGACCTCGACGCCGACCTCGACGCCGACCGCGACGCCGACCGCGTCCCCGTCGGCCACTGCTTCGCCGACCGCGTCCCCGTCGGCCACCGCGTCGCCGTCGTCGCCGTCCGCCACCGCGTCGCCCACTCAGCCGTCCGGTTCCTCGGCCGCTCCGCTCGGCATCCCCGGCAGCTGGCGTCCGGTGTTCGCCGACGAGTTCAACGGCAGCTCGCTCGACAGCTCGAAGTGGAACCCCAACTGGTTCGGCTGCGCCACCTGCACGACGCCTCCGGTGAACAGCGACGAGTCCGCCGCCTACGCCCCGTCCCAGGTGTCCGAGAGCGGCGGGAGCCTGCACCTGACGGCCGCCCAGAAGCCGGCCACGGTGAACGGCAAGAACTTCGCGTACACCTCGGGGCTGGTCAACACCAACGGCAAGGCCCAGTTCACCTACGGCGCGTTCGAGTCCCGGATCTACCTGCCCGCGGCCGGTTCGCAGGTCGCCAACTGGCCGGCCTTCTGGACCGACGGCCAGAACTGGCCGGCTGACGGTGAGCTGGACGTGATGGAGGGCCTGAGCGGTCAGGCCTGCTACCACTTCCACTCCCCGTCCGGCGGCCCCGGCGGCTGCGCCTCGGGCAACTACAGCGGTTGGCACACCTTCGGCGCCGACTGGCAGCCGGGCTCGGTGACCTACTACTACGACGGGGTGAAGGTCGGTCAGATCACCAGCGGCGTCACCTCCTCGCCGATGTACCTGATCCTCAACAACGCGGTCTACACCCCGGGTCCGACCTCCGTCCCGGGCGACATGCAGGTCGACTACGTGCGGGTCTGGCAGCACTGACCCCACCGGTCCGGCACCATCGGTCCGGCACCGCGGAGCCACTCCGCGGTGCCGGACCGACGTGTCTGGCCGATGTTTCCGGCCGACGGGCCGCGGCAGGCCGTGCCGTGCCGGCGGGCCGTGGCCGGTGCCGGGGCGGTGGGAGCCGGGTGTGCCGGACGGGCGCCGCCGGCTCAGCCCACGAGCCGGGAGAGCTCGATCGAGTGCCCGGTCCGCTCCACCTTCGCCCGCAGGTACCGCACGTTGCTGTCGTTCAGGTGCACGCCGGTCGGCACCCGCTGCTCGACCGTGATGCCGAGCGCGGCCAGCTGCGCCGCCTTGTCCGGGTTGTTGCTGAGCAGGTCGACGCCGGTGACGCCGAGTGCGCCGAGCATCTGGGCGGCGGCGGTGTAGTCGCGGCCGTCCTCGGGCAGGCCGAGCGCGGTGTTGGCGTCGTAGGTGTCCAGGCCGGAGTCCTGGAGGGCGTAGGCGTCCAGCTTGTTGTAGAGGCCGATGCCCCGGCCCTCCTGGCGCAGGTAGAGCAGGTAGCCGCCGGCCTCGGCGATCCGCTCGACCGACTCGCGCAGCTGCGGGCCGCAGTCGCAGCGGTCCGAGCCGAACACGTCGCCCGTCAGGCACTCCGAGTGCAGCCGCACCAGCGGCGTCCCGCCGTCCGTAGTCCGGCCCTGCGCCACTGCGCCGAAGGCGAGCGCCAGGTGCTCGGCGCCGTCGGCCAGGCCGTGGAAGGTGAAGACCTCGGCCTCGGCGCGGTAGCCGTCCGGGAAGGTCAGCGGGATGCGCACCCGGGAGCGCACCGTGGCGGTGCCGGGCTGCGACGTGACGGGCTGCGGCATGGACGGGCCCTCCGATTGCGATGGGGTGGTCGGTTGTCGACCGTACTAGGTCGTTCCAATTTGAACAACTGCCGTCCGGGCGCCCGGGGCGCCGGCTCACCGTTCGGTGACGGGTGACGGGTGACGGGTGACGGGTGCCGGGCGTCGGGTGGCAGGCGGCCGATCGGGGCGACGCTGCGGTGGCGCAGGCTCGCAACACCACGGAGGACGCGGGTGTTCCCGCGCGTCACACTCCGTCGAGGGTGTGGGCGGCGCGGGCGTACGGCCCGGGGAAGGCGGCCAGCCGGCGCGGGGTCCAGAGGTCGGACCGCTCGCTCAGGCTCAGCACGCCGCCGCGGCGCACCAGCCAGACCACCTCGGACTGGAAGTGCAGCGCCGCGTCCGCATCCGCCGGGACCCGGGCCAGGACGGCGGCGGCGAGACCGGTCATGTCGTCCTGCTGGGCGGAGAGGTCGGTGAACTTGCCGAGCCGCAGCGCCAGCCCGGCGGCCGCCGTGAACGGCAGGCCGTCCAGGGTCGGCTGCCAGTACGCCACCGGCCGGGACTCGACCACCTTCAGCCATGTCTCCCGGACGGTCAGGACACCGTCCGCCAGCAGGTCCCCGGGCGTGAAGCGGCCGGCGGGCAGCAGCGGGCCGGCCGCGGGCCAGACGGCGGCGGCAAGCTGTCCGGCCGTGACGGGTGCGGTGAGTTCGAGGTCGAAGTCGAGGGCCATGTGCCGTCCTTCCGGGGCTGGGGCGGGCCGGGTGTCACCCGTCGACGCGGCTGGTCATCGCGGCGCGGATGGCCCGGGTGCGCTCGGCGAGCGCGGTGAGGTCGAGGCTGCCGGCGTCCTGGGAGTAGTCGGTGACGCTGCCGACGGTGGTGGCGTCGGCCCAGGCGCAGACGGCGATGGCGTCCTTGTGCCCGTTGTCCTGCACGGTGCACTTGAGGAAGCCGCCGAGCGGGCCGGACGGGAAGACGGTGTACCCGCTGGGGGAGGCCTGCGGTGAGGTGGCGCCGATCCGGGCCGGTCCGAGCACCGGATCCACCCCGCCGAGCAGGTCGTCCAGCTCGCGGACCGGGCTGGCGAACGTGCCGGTGGCGCCGATGACGAGGAAGTCCGTCCCGGTGGAGCCCGGCCGGCGGTACCCGGCGACGAAGTGCTCGTGGAACCGGATGTAGCCGAGGGTGTTCGGGAAGATCTCCGCGTCCTGGGCGGCGTACGCGCCGGAGGAGTCCGACTCCCGGGTCAGCTCGCCGATACTCTGCGGCGCGTCCAGCCGGTAGCGCACCGGGTCGTCCGGCCCGAACACGGTGGCCAGCACGCCGAAGGCCGCCAGCGCCGCGACCACGCTCCCCGACACCTTCCACGTCCGCCGCGACACCCGCCGGTACCAGGGCGGCACCGCCGCCGCCGGCTCCGCCCACCGCGCCCGCAGGCGCTCGGCGGCCGTTTCGGCGCCGGAGGCGGTCGCGGTGCTGGTGCCGCTGTTGGTGCCGGTGTCGTTGTCGGAGCCGGTACCGGTGCTGGTGCCGGCCTCGGTCCCGGGTGCGGTCTCGGTGGTTGTGGCGGGTTCGGTGTCGTTGTGCGGCATCGGCTTTCGGGTTCCCTCCCTGACGGTCCCCCCGCGGTGGGCGGACGTCCGGGTCGGAACACTGGGGCCTGACGTGCCACGCGGTCAAACGGATTCGCCTCCGCCGACCCGGTCGTCGGCTCGGCCGCCGCCTCGGAGGCGGTCACCGCGCGGCACCCGACCGGAGCGGGCACAGGATGTCGGGTGCGGCAGGCTGGGTCCTTCCTACGGTGGTGATCAGTAAGAGGAAGGACGGGGGCAGGGATGCTGGAGCACCTCAACCGGGCGATGGAGCACATCGAGGAGTGCCTGGGCGCGTCGGTCGGCCCGTCGGCCGACGGGTCCGCGGGCGCGTCCGTCGATGTGGCCGAGCTGGCGCGGATCGCGATGACGTCGGAGTACCACTTCCGGCGGATGTTCTCCGCACTGGCCGGCATGCCGCTGTCGGAGTACGTGCGGCGCCGTCGGCTCACCATCGCCGGGGCCGAAGTGCTCGCCGGCGAGCGGACGTTGCTCGATGTGGCGGTCCGGTACGGCTACACCTCGGGGGAGGCGTTCGCCCGGGCGTTCCGGGCGATGCACGGCGTCGGGCCCGGGGAGGCCCGCCGTGAGGGTGCGGCGCTGAAGTCCCAGCCCCGGATGTCCTTCCGACTCGTCATCGAAGGGAGCAGCAGTATGGAATACCGCATCGTCGAGAAGCCCGCGTTCCGGATCGTCGGACGGCGGGCCCGGGTCCCGCTGGTTCACGAGGGGGTGAACCCGGCCATCGCCGAGTTCATCAGGGGGCTCGGCCAGGAGGCCGTCGACCGGATCTCGGCCCTCTCGGACCAGGAGCCGGAGGGGATCCTCTCGATCACCGAGTTCTTCTCGGACAGCCGTGAGGAGGGCGTCGAACTCGACTACTACCACGCGGTGGTGGCCGGTACGGACGCGGTGGTCCCGGACGGCCTGGACGTGCGCGAGGTGCCGGCCGGCACCTGGGCCGTCTTCTCCAACGCCGGGACCTTCCCGAAGGCCCTCCAGGAGATGTGGCGGGACGTCTACACCCAGTGGTTCCCCTCCAACCCGTACGAGACCCGCCCGGGCCCGGAGATCCTGCGCACCCGCTTCCTGCCCGCGGGCGAGGCGGAGGCTCAGCTCTGGATCCAGGTGGAGCGCACTGCACGGTGAACCAGGCCGTTCCGGTGGGGAGTTGGCCACCCCCACCGGAACGGCGGGCTGTTATGGTCCGCGCATGATGAAGCGCGTGCCCTTCCAAGGGGCGGAGAAGGAAAGCCTGTTCACGGCTCTCGACCGGCACCGTGACGCGGTGCTCTGGAAGCTCGAAGGGCTCGACGACGAGCAGCTCCGGCGGCCGATGACCCCGTCCGGGACGTCCCTGCTGGGCCTGGTGAAGCACCTCGGCGGCGCCGAACTCGGCTGGTTCTGCGAGACGTTCGGCCGCGAGACCGGTCCGCTGCCGTTCGACCTGGACGAGGACGAGGAGTCCGACCTGCGGATCCGGCCGGACGAGTCCACCGCCGACGTCCTCACCTTCTACGCCCGCGCCCGTGCGGCCGCCGACCTGGTGGTCGAGGATCTGGAGCTGGACGACCTCGGGCGGGCCTGGTTCGGCGATGAGGTGTCGCTGCGCTGGGTCCTCATCCACATGGCCACCGAGACCGCCCGTCACGCCGGGCACATGGACATCCTCCGCGAACTGCTCGACGGCCGGACGGGCGACCACAGCCGGGGGTGAGCGGCGGGAGCGGGGCGGGCGGTCCCGGCAGGACGTCCCCCGGACGCGCACGGCGGGCCGCTGGCGGACGGTGAAGCCCGTCGGCCGCCGGTCCGCGGGCCGCCGGCGCCGCCACGCGTCCGTTCGGCGCAGCACCGGCGGGCCGTGCCCCGGCCCGGCCCGCATGCTGGGGCGGGGGAGGAGGCCCGGCAGGGCCCCGCGCAGGGGCCGCGGCGAAGGAGTGGATCGAGGATGGCCAAGGCGTTCGGGTTCGTCGAGTACGGCGGGCCGGAGAATCAGGAGTTCCTGGACCGGCCGGTGCTGGAGCCGGGACCGGGGCAGCTGGGGATCACGGTACGGGTGGCCGGGGTGAACCCGGTGGACTGGAAGGTCCGCCGCGGGTGGCTCGGGAAGGACCGCGAGCTGCCGGCTGTCATGGGGCAGGAGGCCGCGGGGGTGGTCGAGCGGATCGGGCCGGGCGTCACGGGGTTCACGCCGGGGGACGAGGTGTTCGGCGTCGCGGCGGCCGGGGCCTTCGCCGAGCAGACGCTGCTGCTGGCGTCGATGAGTGCCGTCAAGCCCGGGGCCGTCGGATTCGCCGAGGCGGCGACGCTGCCGGTGGCGGCGGCGACGGCCGACGACGGGGTCCGCGACGTCGGGGTGGGCTCGGGGCAGACGCTGCTGATCCTCGGCATCGCGGGCGGCGTGGGCAGCGTCGCCGCGCAGATCGCCCGCAGCCGCGGAATCCGGGTGGTGGGAACGGCGGGCGACGCCAACCGCGGGTACGTGGAGTCGCTGGGCGCGGTGCAGGTGCGCTACGGCGACGGTGTGGCCGAGCGGATCAGGGCGGTCGCACCGGACGGGGTGGACGGCATTCTCGACCTCGTCGGCGGGGACGACCTGCGCGCCGCCGCCGCGACCCTGTCCGACCGCTCGAAGCTGGTCTCCACCGTCGACCCGGCCACCGCCGCGGAGCTGGGCGGCCGCTTCATCACCCGCTCCACCACCCCGGCGACGCTCGCCGGACTGGCCGCCCTGGTGGCCGCCGGCGAACTGGACGTGCACATCACCGGCCGCCATCCGCTGGCCCACGCCGCGGAGGCGCTGGCCCTCGTCGAGTCGGGGCACGCGCACGGCAAACTGATCCTCGAAATCGGCTGAGAGCAGGGCGAGATGAAGCAGAACAAGGTGACCACGGGCGGGCCCTGCTGGGTGGAGCACGGCAGCGCGGACCCGGAGGCGGCCAAGCGGTTCTACGGTGAACTCTTCGGCTGGCAGCCGGAGCGCGACGAACGGCCGGAGGCCGGCGGCTACACCTTCATGAGGCTGGACGGCGCGATCGCCGCGTCGATCGCCCCACTCTACGGGGAGGGCCAGCCGACGGCCTGGAGCATCTCCTTCGCCGTCACCGACGCCGACGCCACCGCCGACCTGATCACCGGGGCGGGCGGGAGCATCATCGTCGCGCCGATGGAGGCGCTGGACTTCGGCCGGTTCGTGATCGCGGCGGACCCGTCGGGAGCGGTGTTCGGGCTCTGGCAGGCGAACCGGCTGACCGGCGCCGAGGTGCTCAACGACCCGGGCGCGCTGGGGTGGGTGGAGCTGCTGACCCGCGACCCGGAGGGCGCCCGGGCGTTCTACCCGGCGGTGTTCGGCTGGACGGTCCGCCCGGCCGACCGGTACACCCAGTGGGGCCTGGCCGACGAGGACTTCGGCGGCATGCTGACGATGGACGACGGCTTCCCGCCGCAGGTGCCGCCGCACTGGCTGCCGTACTTCGCCGTCGCGGACGCGGAGGTGACCGCGTTCCGGGCCGGCAACCTCGGCGCGGGCGTCCTGATGGCACCGGTCTCGATGCCGGGCGGCCGCCGGATCGCCGTGCTGCGCGACCCGCTGGGGGCGGCGTTCGGCATCTACCAGGACTCCGGGGAGGGCTGAGCCCCGGGGCGGGTCGGTCCGTCCGGGGCGCGCCGGCAGGTCCGGGTCGCGCCGGCGGTTCGGGTCGCGCCGGTAGGTCGGAGTCAGGCCGGGCGGTCCGGGTCACGCAGGCCGGTCCGGGTGCGCCGGCGCGACGCCGTCACCGCCGTCACCGCCGCACCTGCCGTGACCAGCAGCGCCACCGCCGGCACCACGTCGCCCACGCGGTCGTACCAGGTCAGCTCGGTCGGCCCGGTCAGCGGCAGGCGCACGGTCAGTGCACCGGTGCGGTCGGTGCCGAGCCGGGCCAGTTCCCGGCCCTGGGCGTCGAACGCGGCCGAGACGCCGGTGAGCGAGGCCTGGACGGACGGCCGGCCGGACTCCGCGGCGCGGATCGCGGCCAGCGAGACGTGCTGCTCGGGTGCCCAGGTGCGCTGGAAGGTCGAGGTCGAGGACTGGTAGACCAGCACCCGGGCGCCGTCCCGGGCGGCCGTGCGGGACATGTCGGGGAAGGCCGACTCGAAGCAGATCAGCGCCCCGACCGGCAGCGGCGCGCCTCCGCGGTCGGTGACCGGGAGGACGTGGAACGCCGTTCCCGGCGCCCGGTTCTCGCCGGCCGCCCGGCTGACGCCCGCGATCCAGCCGAGCAGCGGCCGCAGCGGGATGTACTCGCCGAACGGCACCAGCCGGATCTTGCGGTAGCGGTCGACGATGCCGGCCGGGGAGACGAGGACGGCGTCCTTGGAGATCCGCCCGTCCGCCTTGCGGGCGTCCTCGCCGGCCAGGACCTCGGCGCCGGTGACCGCGGCGAGCTGGCGCAGCCGGGCCAGCGAGGCCGGATCGCGGTCGAGGTCGGCGGTGGTGCTGGACTCGCCCCAGACGACCAGGTCGACAGGCCGCCCGTCGAGCGCGGCGGTCGCGGCGGCGCTCGCCTCGAACCGGGCCTGCGGATCCTCGACGATCCCGGGCTGGACCAGCGCGACGGTCACCGCCCCGTCCCGGACGGGCGCGGCGCGCAGCGAGAACAGCACCGGGCCGGCCGCCAGCACCAGCACGGTGGCCAGTGCCGCCACGGCGCGCGGGCGCCGGCCGGTGGCGGTCAGCACGATCAGCACCCCGGTGTTGACGGCCGCGACGGCGGCGCTGACCAGCCAGATCCCGCCCGCCGAGGCCAGCGCCAGGACAGCCGGGTGCTGCCACTGGGTCGCGCCGAGCAGCGCCCACGGCCCGCCGAGCGCGTGCCAGGACCGCGCGTACTCGGTGGTCAGCCAGACCGCGGGGACGACCACCAGGGCCGAGAGCGCCCGGCGTGTGGTCAGCGGCGGGTGCAGCAGCCGCCACACGGCGTACCCCACCCCAGCCTGCAACGCCCCGAACAGCACCGCGAGCACCGGCAGCGCCGGCCCGATCGACGGGATCAGCCAGTACATCGCCGTGAGGATGAACCCGGCGCCGAACCACCACCCCCGCACCGCCGCCTCCCGCCCCCCGGGCGCCCGCTGCATCAGCAGCAGGCCCGGCACCAGCGCGACCCACGCCAGCGGGGCGAGCCCGGGCGCCGGAAAGGCGAGCACCGGCAGCGCCCCGGCCGCCAGCGCGGCCACCCGTGCCCGGTACCGGTGGGCATGGACGTCCTGGTCCTGGCCGGCGGATGTCCCGAGGGCGGGCGGGCTGAGGGCGAGGCGGCGCGACATGCCCCGTATTGTCCGCTTGGCCGGGGAATGCCACCAGTATTCGCGTCACCCGAACGGGCGATGGAAATTCCGCCGGCGAGGAAACGTCACCGGCAAGCGAAACGCCACCGGTAGCGGGAAGGCAGCCGGTGGCGGGCACGCCGCACGCGACGGGCACGCCGTCGGCGGGGGGAATGCCGTCGGCGCTCACGCGTGCGGCCGCCGCCCCCGGAACGGGGACGGCGGCCGCACGGGGCCGGTCGTCAGCCCTCGTCGCCCTCCAGGTCGCCCTCGGTCTCCAGGAAGGCGGCCTGGAGCTCCTCGATCAGCCGGGGGTCGGGCTGCTCCCAGAGGCCGCGCTCGGCCGCCTCCAGCAGGCGCTCGCTGATGCCGTGCAGCGCCCACGGGTTGGCGCCGGCCAGGAACTCGCGGTTGACCGGGTCGAGGACGTACTCCTGGGTGAGCTTCTCGTACATCCAGTCCGCGACCACACCCGTCGTGGCGTCGTAGCCGAAGAGGTAGTCGACGGTGGCGGCCATCTCGAAGGCGCCCTTGTAGCCGTGGCGGCGCATCGCCTCGATCCAGCGCGGGTTGACCACGCGGGCGCGGAAGACCCGGGCGGCCTCCTCGGTGAGGGTGCGGGTGCGGACCGTCTCCGGGCGGGTGGAGTCGCCGATGTAGGCGGTCGGCGCCTTGCCGGTGAGCGCGCGGACGGTGGCGACCATGCCGCCGTGGTACTGGAAGTAGTCGTCCGAGTCGGCGATGTCGTGCTCGCGCGTGTCGGTGTTCTTCGCGGCGACGGTGATCCGCTTGTACGCGGTCTCCATCTCCTCACGGGCCGGCCGCCCGTCCAGGCCGCGCCCGTACGCGTAGCCGCCCCACACCGTGTACACCTCGGCGAGGTCGGCGTCGGTGCGCCAGTCGCGGCTGTCGATCAGCTGGAGCAGTCCGGCGCCGTACGTTCCGGGGCGGGAGCCGAAGACCCGGACGGTGGCCTTGCGCTCGTCGCCGTGGACGGCCAGGTCGGCCTGGACGTGCGCGCGGACGAAGTTCTGCTCGGCGGTCTCCTCCTGGGCGGCGGCCAGGCGCACCGCGTCGTCCAGCAGGGCGACCACGTGCGGGAAGGCGTCGCGGAAGAAGCCGGAGATGCGCAGGGTGACGTCGATGCGCGGGCGGCCCAGCTCCTCCAGGGAGACCGCCTCCAGGCCGGTGACCCGGCGCGAGGCGTCGTCCCAGACCGGGCGGACGCCGAGCAGGGCGAAGGCCTCGGCGATGTCGTCGCCGGCGGTGCGCATCGCGCTGGTGCCCCAGAGCGAGAGCCCGACCGAGGGCGGGAAGGCGCCGTCGTTGTCGGCGGTGTAGCGCTCGACCAGCGAGGCGGCGAGCGCCTGGCCGGTCTCCCAGGCGAGCTTGCTGGGCACGGCCTTCGGGTCGACGGAGTAGAAGTTGCGGCCGGTCGGCAGCACGTTGACCAGGCCGCGCAGCGGCGAGCCGGACGGCCCGGCCGGGACGAAGCCGCCGCCGAGCGCGTGCAGCACGGCGTCCAGCTCGTCGGTGGTGGCGGCGAGGCGCGGGACGACCTGGGTCGCGGCGAAGGCCAGCACCTCGTGGACGGCCTCCGGCAGCCCGGCGGCGACCTTCTCGACCGCCTCGACCGCCCAGTCCTCGGCCTCCATCGCCTCGACCAGGGCGCGCGCCTGCGCCTCGGCGGCGTCGGTGGCGCCCAGGCTCAGCGCGGCCTCGTCCAGGCCGAGCGCCTCGCGCAGCCCGGGCAGGGCGCTGACGCCGCCCCAGATCTGCCGGGCGCGCAGGATGGCGAGCACGATGTTGACCCGGTCGGTCCCGCTCGGCGCCTGGCCGAGGACGTGCAGGCCGTCGCGGATCTGGGCGTCCTTGATCTCGCAGAGCCAGCCGTCGACGTGCAGGAGGAAGTCGTCGAAGCCGTCGTCCTCGGGGCGCTCGTCGAGGCCGAGGTCGTGGTCCAGCTTGGCGGCCTGGATCAGCGTCCAGATCTGGGCGCGGATGGCGGGCAGCTTGGCCGGGTCCATCGCGGCGATGTTGGAGTGCTCGTCCAGCAGCTGCTCCAGGCGCGCGATGTCGCCGTAGGAGTCGGCGCGGGCCATCGGCGGCACCAGGTGGTCGACCAGGGTGGCGTGGGCGCGGCGCTTGGCCTGGGTGCCCTCGCCCGGGTCGTTGACCAGGAACGGGTAGACCAGCGGCAGGTCGCCGAGGACGGCGTCCGGGCCGCACTCGGCGGAGAGCGCGGCGGTCTTGCCGGGCAGCCACTCCAGGTTGCCGTGCTTGCCGAGGTGGATCACCGCGTCGGCGCCGAAGCCGCCGTCGGCCTGCGCGGCCGCGATCCAGCGGTAGGCGGCCAGGTAGTGGTGGGACGGCGGGAGGTCGGGGTCGTGGTAGATCGCGACCGGGTTCTCGCCGAAGCCGCGCGGCGGCTGGATCAGGACGAGCAGGTTCCCGGAGCGGATCGCGGCCAGCACGATGTCGCCGTCCGGGTTCTGCGAGCGGTCGACGTAGAGCTCGCCGGGGGCCGGGCCCCAGTGCTCCTCGACCTGCGTGCGCAGCGCCTCGGGCAGCGTGGCGTACCAGCGGCGGTAGTCGGCCGCGGGGATGCGGACCGGGTTGCGGGCGAGCTGCTCCTCGGTGAGCCAGTCCTGGTCGTAGCCGCCGGCCGCGATCAGGGCATGGATCAGGGCGTCGCCCTCGTGCTGGTCCTGCGCCGCGGTGTCCAGGCCGGGCAGGTCGGTGCCGAGGTCCATGCCCTCGGCGCGCAGGCGCTCCAGCAGGCGCATCGCGCTCGCCGGGGTGTCCAGGCCGACGGCGTTGCCGACCCGGGCGTGCTTGGTCGGGTACGCGGACAGGACGAGGGCGAGCCGGCGCTCGGCGGCCGGGATGTGCCGCAGCCGGGCGTGCTTGACGGCGGTGCCGGCGACCCGGGCGGCGCGCTCGGGGTCGGCGGCGTAGACGGTGAGGCCGTCCTCGTCCAGCTCCTTGAAGGAGAACGGGACGGAGATCAGGCGGCCGTCGAACTCGGGCACGGCGATCTGGGTGGCGGTGTCCAGCGGGGAGAGGCCGTCGTCGCTGGCCTCCCACTGGGCGCGCGACCAGGTCAGGCAGAGCGCCTGCAGGATCGGCCGGTCCAGCGCGGCCAGCGCGCCCGCGTCCCAGGCCTCCTCGTCGCCGCCGGCCTGCGCGTCGGCCGGGCGGGTGCCGCCCGCGGCGAGCACGGTCGTGACGATCGCGTCGGCCTCGCCGAGTGCGGCCAGCAGCTCGGGCTCGGCGCCGCGCAGCGAGGCGCAGTAGTACGCCCGGGCCTGCGCGCCCTGGTCCTCGACCGCGCGGCACAGCGTCTCGACGAAGGCGGTGTTCCCGCTCATGTGGTGGGCGCGGTAGTAGAGCACGGCGACGGTCGGGCCGTCGGTCGTCCGGGCCTCGCGGACCAGCGGGCCCCAGGCGGGGGCGGAGGCCGGCGGGGCGAAGCCGTGGCCGGTGAGCAGCACGGTGTCGGAGAGGAACGCGCCGAGCTCGGCGAGGTTGGCCGCGCCGCCGTGGGCGAGGTAGGCGTGCGCCTCGGCGGCGATGCCGGCGGGCACGGTGGACAGCTCCATCAGCTGGGCGTCGGGCGCCTGCTCGCCGGTCAGCACGATCACCGGGCGGGGGCCGGCCAGCAGCGCGTCCAGGCCCTCCTGCCAGGCGCGGCGCCCGCCGAGCAGGCGGACCACGACCAGGTCGGTGCCCTCGACCAGGGCGGGCAGGTCGTCGGACGAGAGCCGGGCCGGGTTGCCGAGGCGGTAGCGGACCGGCCCCTCGGAGGCACGGGCACTGAGCAGGTCGGTGTCGGACGTCGACAGCAGCAGGATCATGCG
This sequence comes from Streptomyces sp. CB01881, assembly GCF_002953255.1. GTDB lineage: Bacteria > Actinomycetota > Actinomycetes > Streptomycetales > Streptomycetaceae > Kitasatospora. The sequence goes on along the minus strand of NZ_CP026498.1, from coordinate 1,715,024 downwards.
AAGGCCCTCCCGGCCTCGATGGCGGGCATGGGCACAGAACTGCGGGGGCGCATGGCGTGGAGCCTTCCTCGGGGTCCGCGCCCCGGGCCGGTGGAGGACGGCAGGAGTTCCTGGCTCCCACGGTCTCCGGAACTCCGGTGAACCGTGGTCACAGTGGCGGGACCGCACCGGGCTTGCACCGGTTTCCTCCCCTGCGCCGTCGCTGGCGTGCGGGCGGTCCGCGAGGGCCGCCCGGCAGCATCGTACGGGGTGCGGCTGACCTGGGGGAGTGCCCCGGTGGGGCGGCGGGGAGTGTGACCCGGCGTACGGAGGCAAGCGATCGGATCATCTGTATGCTCGCGGCCATGCCACCGACACCCGACGCCACCACGCCGGGCGCCGCGGTGCCCGACCGGGGGCGCGCGGACGCCTGCCCGGGGGCCCTTCGTCTGCACACCGCCGACGACGGCGCCCTGGCCCGGGTCCGCCTGCCCGGCGGTCTGCTGACGGACCGTCAGGCGCTGGTGCTGGCCGAGGCCGCCGAGGCGCTGGGCGACGGCGCGCTGGAGACCACCTCACGCGGCAACGTCCAACTGCGCGGCCTGGCTTCGGACTGCGGGCAGGAGCTGGCCGGGCGGCTGCGCGCCGCCGGACTGCTGCCCTCCGAGACGCACGAGCGGGTCCGCAACATCGTGGCCTCGCCGGGCCCGTCGGCCGGCCCCGCCGACGGCCGGCCCGACGTCCGGGCCTGGGCGCGCGAGCTGGACGCCGGGCTCTGCGCGAGCGGCTGGGCCACCGGGCTCTCCGGCAAGTTCCTCTTCGCGCTGGACGACGGGCGGGGCGACGTCGCCGCGCTCGACGCCGATGTGACATTGATCGCAGGCTCGGCCGCCGGCCCGGGGACGGACCCGGCCGCGGGCGCGGGCAGGGGCGCGGACGGCGCTCCGCGCGCCGGTGCGGAGGGCGCGGGCCCCGGCTCGGGACGTGCGGACGGCACGGTGCTGCTGCGCCTCGGCCGGGCCGCCACCGCGCGCGTCGTCCCGGCCGCCGGGGCGGTGGACGCCGCACTGGACGCCGCCCGGGAGTTCCTGGACGCGCTGCGTGCGAGCGGCCGGAAGGCCTGGCACCTGCGCGACGTGCCCGACCTGCTGGAACCCGGCGCCGCCCCGCTGCCCGACCTGCCCGGTACGCCCCCGCCGCTCGGTGCGCTGCCCGGCGGGCTCTCCGTCGGCCTGCGCTTCGGCCGGGCCACCGCCGCCCAGTGGCGCGCGCTGGCCGGGGCGTCGGCGGGGGAGCTGCGGCTGACCCCCTGGCGCGGCGTCGTCCTGCCCGGGGCGGCGGCCGACCGGCTGCCCGCGCTGGCGGCGGCCGGCTTCCGCACGGCGCCCGGCACCGCCTGGGACGGCGCGAGCGCCTGCACCGGACTGCCGGGCTGTGCCAAGTCCCTGGCCGACGTCCGTACGGACGCGGCCCGGGCGTTGGATCTCGCGCCGGTGCCGGGCGGCGGGCTGCGGGTGCACTGGTCCGGTTGCGAGCGGCGCTGCGGCCACCCGGCCGGGGCGTGGGTGGACGTGCTCGCCACCGGGCAGGGCTACCGGGTGACGGTGGACGCCGCCACCGTGGACGTGACGAACGAGGAGATGGCCGAGGCGGTCGCCGAGGCCCGGAGGACCACGAAGTGATCGAGTACGAGAAGGACGGCGCGTCCATCTACCGCCAGTCCTTTGCCACCATCCGGGCCGAGGCCGACCTCGCCGCCCTGCCCGCCGACGTGGCCCAGGTCGCGGTGCGGATGATCCACGCCTGCGGCATGACCGACCTGGTCGAGGACCTGGTGTACTCGCCGGGCGCGGTCGCCTCCGCCCGCGCGGCCCTGAACGCGGGGGCGCCGATCCTCTGCGACGTGAACATGGTCGCCAGCGGCGTCACCCGCAAGCGGCTGCCCGCCGACAACGAGGTGATCTGTACCCTCACCGACCCGTCGGTGCCCGAACTGGCCCGGAAGATGGGCAACACCCGCAGCGCCGCCGCCATGGAGCTCTGGCTGCCCAGGCTGGAGGGCGCGGTGGTCGCCGTCGGCAACGCGCCGACCTCGCTGTTCCGGCTGCTGGAGATGATCGAGGCGGGCGCACCGCGCCCGGCCGCGGTGATCGGCGTCCCGGTCGGCTTCATCGGTGCCGCCGAGTCCAAGGAGGCCCTGGCCGTGCACCCGTCCGGCCTGGAGCACCTGGTGGTGCGCGGCCGGCGCGGCGGCAGCGCGATCGCCGCGGCCGCCGTCAACGCGATTGCGAGTGAGGAAGAGTGACGGACACTCAGCAGACCGGCCGGCTCTACGGGGTCGGCCTGGGCCCCGGCGACCCGTCCCTGGTCACCGTCCGCGCCGCCGAACTCATCGGCAAGGCCGACGTGGTGGCCTATCACAGCGCCCGGCACGGCCGCTCGATCGCACGGTCCATCGCCGAGCGGTACCTGACGGGCGGTCAGATCGAGGAGAAGCTGGTCTACCCGGTCACGGTCGAGACCACCGACCACCCCGGCGGCTACCGCGGCGCGCTCGACGACTTCTACCAGGAGGCCGCCGCCCGGCTGGCCGCCCACCTGGACGCCGGCCGTGACGTCGTCGTCCTCGCCGAGGGGGACCCGTTCTTCTACGGCTCCTACCAGCACATGCACAAGCGCCTCGCGCACCGCTACCCGACCGAGGTGGTCCCCGGCGTGACGTCGGTCAGCGCCGCCGCCGCCCGGCTGGGGCAGCCGCTCACCGAGGCGGAGGAGACGCTCACCGTCATCCCCGGCACGCTGCCGGAGGAGGAGCTCACCGCGCGGATCGCCTCGGCCGACTCCGCCGTGATCATGAAGCTGGGCCGCACCTTCCCGGCCGTGCGCCGCGCACTGGAGCGGGCCGGCCGGCTGGACGACGCCCAGTACGTCGAGCGCGCCTTCATGGACGGCGAGCGCATCGCGCCGCTGGCCGAGGTGGACGCGCAGACCGTCCCCTACTTCTCCGTCGCGGTGCTGCCCAGCAAGGTCGCGCCGCTGGAGCCGGCCGTGCCGGCGGCCGGCGGCGCGGGAAGCGTCACCGTGATCGGCACCGGCCCGGCCGGGCCGCTCTGGCTCACCCCCGAGGCGCGCGGCGCGCTCGCCGCCGCCACCGACCTGGTCGGCTACACCACCTACCTGGACCGGGTGCCCGTCCGCCCCGGCCAGCAGCGGCACGGCTCCGACAACAAGGTGGAGTCCGAGCGCGCGGAGTTCGCCCTCGACCTGGCCCGCCGCGGCCACCGGGTCGCGGTCGTCTCCTCCGGTGACCCGGGCGTCTTCGCGATGGCCACCGCCGTGCTGGAGGTGGCCTGCGAGGAGGCGTACCGCGACGTGCCGGTCCGGATCGTCCCCGGTATGACCGCTGCGCACGCCGCCGCCTCCCGCGCCGGCGCCCCGCTCGGCCACGACTACGCCGTGGTCTCGCTCTCCGACCGGCTCAAGCCCTGGGACGTGGTCGCCAAGCGCCTGCGCCTCGCCGCCGAGGCCGACCTCGTGCTCGCCCTCTACAACCCGGGCTCGCAGTCCCGCACCACCCAGGTCGGCCTGGCCCGCGACCTCCTGCTGGAGTACCGCGCGCCGGAGACCCCGGTGGTGATGGCCCGCGACGTCGGCGGTCCGACCGAACGCGTCCGGACCGTCCGCCTCGCCGACCTCGACCCGACCCAGGTCGACATGCGCACGATCCTGCTCATCGGCTCCTCGCAGACCCAGGCCGTCGAGCGCGGCAACGCCACCGAGGTCGTCTGGACCCCCCGCCGCTACCCGGAGGCGTGAACCCGCGCGGAGCGGGAAGCCGGTCCGGCCGGCCGGCCTCCCGCTCCGGCAGGGCGGGTGGGCCGCCGGCTGACGGGCGGGGGAGGATGGGGGCGTCCAGGAGCGGGAGTGCGGAGCAGGGAGCGGTCGTGGGTGAGGTCGGAGGTCGGGCCGGGCAGCTGAAGAGCAGCGGCCTGCGGCACGGGTGGACGACCGGCGCCTGCGCCACGGCGGCGACCAAGGCGGCGTACCAGGCGCTGCTGACGGGGGCGTTCCCGGACCCGGTGGTGATCACGCTCCCGAAGGGGCAGCAGCCCGGATTCGCCCTGGCCGCGGAGGAGTTGGCGGGCGGGCCGGGTGCGGCGGGTGTGGCGGCGAACGCGTCGGCCGGGCCGAACGCGCAGGCCGGGCCGGCCGCGCGGCGGGCGATGGCCGCGGTGGTCAAGGACGCCGGGGACGACCCGGACGTCACGCACGGCGCGCTGATCCGCTCGACGGTATGGGCGGGGGAGCCCGGCAGCGGTGTGGTGTTCCGGGCCGGGCCCGGGGTCGGTACGGTCACCAAGGCGGGGCTGCCGCTCGGCGTCGGCGAGCCGGCCATCAACCCGGTGCCCCGGCAGATGATCCGCGACGCGGTCGCCGAGGTGGCGGCCGAGTTCGGCGGTGACGGGGACGTCGTGGTGGAGATCTCCGTCGACCACGGGGAGGAGATCGCCCGTTCCACCTGGAACCCGCGGCTCGGCATCCTCGGGGGCCTCTCCATCCTCGGTACGACCGGCATCGTCGTCCCCTACTCCTGTTCCGCCTGGATCGACTCCATCCGGCGCGGGGTGGACGTCGCCCGGGCCGCCGGGCGGACCCACGTCGCCGGCTGCACCGGCTCGACCTCGGAGAAGGTCGCCGTCGCCGTGCACGGCCTGCCCGAGGACGCACTGCTCGACATGGGCGACTTCGCCGGGGCCGTGCTCAAGTACCTCAAGCGCCACCCGGTGCCGCGCCTGACCATCGCGGGCGGCTTCGCCAAGCTCTCCAAGCTCGCCGCCGGCCACCTCGACCTGCACTCGGCGCGCTCCCAGGTGGACAAGGGGTACCTGGCCGGGCTGGCCCGTACGGGTGGCGCGGGCCCGGAGCTGGCGGACGCGGTGGCGGCGGCCAACACGGCGCTGGAGGCGATCCAGCTCTGCCGTGCGGCCGGGGTCCCGCTCGGCGACCTGGTCGCCGAGGCGGCCCGCGCCACCGCGCTCGGCGTGCTGGTCGGCTCACCGGTCGCGGTGGACGTCATCTGCATCGACCGGGCCGGCACCATCGTCGGCCGTGCGGAGCCGGCCGGGCCGGAACAGGCCTGAACCGTTGCTGTGATGTGAAGATCTGACGCCCATACGAGGTGAGAATCGGACAAAAGTGGTGCAAGGTGCGGGCCAGGTTCTGGTGCTATCTCAACCATGAGATATGGTCTGCCGGGTGACAGGCGACTACCTCACCCGTATCGGCACCCTCATCCGTACCGCGCGTCAGCACCGTGGTTGGTCCCAGGCTCAGCTCGGCGAAGCCCTCGGCACCAGCCAGAGCGCGGTCAACCGCATCGAACAGGGCAAGCAGAACGTCAGCCTTGAGATGATCGCCCGCATCGGCGAGGCGCTCGACAGCGAGATCGTCTCCCTCGGCTACGCCGGCCCGATGCACCTGCGGGTCGCCGGCGGCACCCGCCTCTCCGGCGCGATCGACGTCCGCAGCAGCAAGAACGCCTGCGTGGCGATCCTCTGCGCCTCGCTGCTGACCACCGGCCGCACCACGATCCGCCAGGTCGCCCGGATCGAAGAGGTCTACCGCATCCTCGAAGTGCTCACCAGCATCGGCGTCAAGAGCCGCTGGACCAACGACGGCCGGGACCTCGAACTCACCCCGCCCGCCGAACTCGACCTGGCCGCCATGGACGTCGAGGCCGCCCGCCGCACCCGCAGCGTGCTGATGTTCCTCGGCCCGCTGATGCACCGCGCCGACCGCTTCGCCATCCCGTACGCCGGCGGCTGCGACCTCGGCACCCGCACCGTCCAGCCGCACCTCACCGCGCTGCGCCGCTTCGGCCTGGAGGTCGCCACCACCGCCGGCGCCTACCACGCCTCCGTGCAGCCCGGCGCGCCGATGGACCGGCCCATCGTGCTGACCGAGCGCGGCGACACCGTCACCGAGAACGCCCTGCTCGCCGCCGCCCGGCACGACGGCGTCAGCGTCATCCGCAACGCCTCCCCCAACTACATGGTCCAGGACCTCTGCTTCTTCCTGGAGCGGCTGGGCGTGAAGATCGAGGGCATCGGCACCACCACCCTCACCGTGCACGGCGTTCCCGAGATCACCTGCGACGTCGACTACACGCCCGCCGAGGACCCGGTCGAGGCGATGAGCCTGCTCGCCGCCGCCGTCGTCACCTCCTCCGAGCTGACGATCCGCCGGGTGCCGATCGAGTTCCTGGAGATCGAGCTCGCGGTGCTGGAGGGGATGGGCCTCGACTACGACCGCACCCCCGAGTACCGGGCCCACAACGGCTACACCCGGCTGGTCGACCTCACCGTCCGGCCCTCCAAGCTGACCGCGCCGATCGACACCATCCACCCGATGCCGTTCCCCGGCATCAACATCGACAACGTGCCGTTCTTCGCCGCGATCGCCGCGGCCGCCCACGGCACCACGATGATCCACGACTGGGTCTACGACAACCGCGCCATCTACCTCACCGAACTCACCCGGCTCGGCGCGGACATCAAGCTCCTCGACCCGCACCGCGTCCTCGTCCAGGGCCCGACCCGCTGGCGCGCCGCCGAGATGGTGTGCCCGCCGGCCCTGCGCCCGGCGGTCGTCATCCTGCTCGCGATGCTCGCCGCCAAGGGCACCTCGGTGCTGCGCAACGTCTACGTCATCAACCGCGGCTACGAGGACCTCGCCGAGCGCCTCAACTCGATCGGCGCCCAGATCGAGACCTTCCGCGACATCTGACGGATCGTCACACTGCCGGCCGGCCTCACCCGTCGAGGCCGGCCAGTAGTCGTGCGGCGTCCAGCCCGGTGGTCAGGTACTCCACGAACAGCGGGTTGTCGAGTGCGAACGGCGAGCGCCGCTCGCGGACCAACCCGACGGCGGGACCGGCCTCGTGGCCGAGCTCGACCAGGGCCTGGGCGACCGGCTACTCCCCGGTCTCGCCGTCGAGGTGCTCGCGCAGCAGGTCGGCGTGGCCGTTGTGGCGGGCGTACTCCTCGATCATGTGGGTGAGGATCCAGCGGAGCGAGAACGCCTCCTCGCCGTGGTGTCCGGTAACGTCCAACGACTCGGCCGCGGCGACGAGTTCCCGCGCGTGGTCGCACTCGCCGCGCCAGACGGCGAAGGCCTCGTCCGGGTCGGCGGTCTCCACGTCGAACTCCGCGAAGCTGCCGTCCGGGTGCTTCCAGAAGCCGGGGCGCCCCTCGTCGTCGAAGACGTTGCGGAACCAGCCGCGCTCCACCTCGGCGAGGTGGCGGACCAGCCCGAGCAGCGAGAGCCCGGAGGGCTGGAGGACACGGCTGCGGAGCTGCTCGGTGCTCAGGCCGGCGCACTTCATCGCGAGCGTGTCGCGCTGGAAGTCCAGGAAGCTGACCAGGGTGGCGCGTTCGTCGGCGGTCTGCAGGGTCGGGGTGCGCTGGTTGCTGTCCATCGCCCCATGATGGCAGCGCCGGGCGCGCGGCACCGCGGAATCACCGAGGGGCGGTGCCGTACCCGGCCAGCCAGTCCAGCGCCGCCGGTACCGACCCGGCCGCCGGCACGCCGGCCGGCAGCGGCGGGCGTTCCACGACCACGACCGGCAGGCCGAGTTCGCGGGCGGCGGTCAGCTTGGGGGCGGTGGCGGCGCCGCCGCTGTCCTTGGTGACCACCACGTCGATCCGGTGCTCGCGCAGCAGCGCCCGCTCGCCGTCCAGGGTGAACGGGCCGCGGTCGAGCAGGACGTCGAGGGCCGCGGGCACCGGGGGCTCGGGCGGGTCGACCGAGCGGGCCAGGAAGTGCAGGCCGTCGAGGTGGGCGAAGGAGCCGATGCCCTGCCGGCCGGTGGTGAGGAAGACCCGGCGGCCCAGGGCGGGCAGCGCGGCGGCCGCCTCGTCCAGCGAGGCGACCGGGTGCCAGCGGTCCCCGTCGACCGGTGTCCAGCCGGGGCGGCGCAGTGCCAGCAGCGGAACGCCGGTCGCGGCGGCGGCGAGGGCGGCGTTGCGCGACATCACGGCCGCGAAAGGGTGGGTGGCGTCCACGAAGGCGTCGACCTCGTGGTCGCGCAGCCAGGCGGCGAGCCCGTCGGGCCCGCCGAAGCCGCCGATCCGGACCTCGCCCGCCGGCAGCCGCGGCTCGGCGACCCGCCCGGCCAGCGAGCTGGTGACCCGCAGGCCCGGGCGGCCGGCCAGGGCGGCCGCCAGGGTCCGCGCCTCCGTCGTCCCGCCGAGGACCAGGACGTGCGCCATCAGGCCCCGCAGGGCTCGTGCGGGCGCTCGCGGTCCGCCGAGTAGAGGTGGCTGTCGCGGAACTGCTCGGCGGCCAGCGTCCGGCCCACGATGATCACTGCGGTGCGGGCCACGCCCGAGGCCTTGAGCTGCCCGGCGATGGTGCCGACGGTGCCGCGCAGCACCAGCTCGTCCGGGCGGCTGGCCATCGCCACCACCGCGGCCGGGCAGTCGGCGCCGTAGTGCGGGAGCAACTGCTCGACGACGTCGTCCACGTATCCGGCGGCCAGGTGCAGCACCAGCAGGGCGCCGCTGCGGCCGAGGGTGGCGAGGTCCTCGCCCTCGGGCATCGGGGTGGCGCGCTTGGCGATCCGGGTGAGGATGACGGTCTGGCCGACGGTCGGCACGGTCAGCTCCCGCTTGAGCGCGGCCGCGGCGGCGGCGAAGGCGGGGACGCCCGGGACGACCTCGTACGGGACACCGGCCGCGTCGAGGCGGCGCATCTGCTCGGCGACGGCGCTGAACACGGACGGGTCGCCGGAGTGCAGCCGGGCCACGTCCTGGCCGGCCTCGTGCGCGGCGACCAGCTCGGCGACGATCTGGTCCAGGGTGAGCCGGGCGGTGTCGACCAGCCGGGCGCCGGGCGGGCACTCGTCCAGCAGCTCGCGCGGCACCAGGCTGCCGGCGTAGAGGCAGACCTCGGCGCGGGCCAGGATGCGCGCGCCGCGCAGGGTGATCAGGTCGGCGGCGCCCGGGCCGGCTCCGATGAAGTGGACGGTCACGAGGGTTCCTGTTCGACGAGGGCGGCGGTGGTGGGCCTGGCGGCTTCGGCGGGGGGTTTGACGGCGGACCACTGGGTGACCGGCATCGCCTGGCGCCAGCCGGTGAAGCCGCCGACCGGGACGGCGTGGGCGACGGCCAGGCGCAGCAGTTCGCCGCCGTGCCGCCGGTACCACTCGGTGAGCAGGGCCTCGGACTCCAGGGTCACGGTGTTGGCGACCAGCCGGCCGCCCGGCGGCAGCGCCGCCCAGCAGGTGTCCAGCAGGCCGGGCGCGGTGAGGCCGCCGCCGATGAACACCGCGTCGGGGACCGGGAGTCCGGCCAGCGCGGCGGGCGCCGCTCCGGTGACCACGTCCAGCCGGGGCACGCCGAGTGCGGCGGCGTTGCGGGAGATGCGGGCGGCCCGGACGGGGTCGCGCTCGACGGTGACGGCCCGGTTCTCGCGGTGCGCGCGCAGCCACTCGATCGCGATCGAGCCGGAGCCGCCGCCGATGTCCCAGAGCAGTTCGCCGGGCGCGGGGGCGAGGGTGGCGAGGGTGGCGGCGCGGACGTGGCGCTTGGTCAGCTGGCCGTCGCTCTCGTACGCGTCGTCCGGCAGGCCAGGGACGAGCGAGGTCCGCGGGCCGGGGCCGAGCTCGGCCGCGATGACGTTGAGCGGGTCGCCGGCCGGGTGCGGCCAGCCGTCCGCCGGGCCCTCCAGGTGCCGTTCGCCGGGGCCGCCGAGCTGTTCCAGCACCCGGAGCCGGGCGGCGCCGAAGCCGCGGGCGGTGAGCAGCGCGGCGACGGCTGAGGGTGTCGCGGCGCCGGCGCTGAGGACGAGCAGCCGGCGGCCGGGGTGCAGGGCGAGCGCCAGGGTGTCGAGGGGGCGGCCGACCAGGCTCACCACCTCGGTGGTCTCCAGGGGCCAGCCGAGCCGGGCGCAGGCGTAGGAGACGGAGGAGGGGTGCGGCAGCACGCGCAGGCGCCCGGCGTCGGCGGATCCGGCGAGGTCGGCGGCGGGGTCTTCGGCGGGCGCCCCGGTCGGGGTCCCGGCGGGCGTTCCGGTGAGGGCCTCGGCGAGGGTGCGGCCGATGCCGTAGAACATCGGGTCGCCGCTGGCCAGCACCGCGACCCGGCGGCCGGCGTGTTCGGCGAGCAGCCCGGGGACGGCCGGGCGCAGCGGGGACGGCCAGGGCACCCGTGCGGCGGCGACCTCGTCGGCGGGGAGCAGGGCGAGCTGGCGCGGCCCGCCGATCACCACCTCGGCCTCGCGCAGGGCCGCCCGCGAGGTGCCGGCCAGGCCGGACCAACCGTCGGCCCCGATCCCGACGACGGTGATCGGGGGTGGCAGCTCGGGCACCGGGAGGCTCCTCGTTGGTCGGCAAGGCGTGGTTCGGTGCCCGCGCGGCGGTGGACGACCGCCAGTCCGCCGGTCGTCCGTGCGGGCAGCCGCAGCCTACCTGGCGGTACGCGGCGGGCTCCTGGCCAGGGTGCACGCCCGGCGGGACCGGGGCGGCGTCCTGCGGGCGGCGCCCCGGCGCAGCGGCGCGGTGTCGACATATCGCCGTCCGCCGGTGTGCCGGTGCTCCTGCCCTCCGGTGTCCTCACGACCCTCCGGGCCGATGTCCTCACGGCTCTCCGCACCGGTGTCCCGGCGCCCCGCCGCACCGGTGTCCCGGCGCCCCGCCGTGCTCAGGGCCCGTCGGCGGGTCCTCGCCGCTGCCGGTGCACCCAGTCCCCGGACGGGATGAGTGCCGGGTGGGCGCGCAGGCGGGCGGCGACGGCGGGGCCGGCCAGGTAGACCCAGGCCTCGCGCGTCCCGCCGCCCGCCGTCCGGACGGTCAGCCGTTGTCGCACGTACTCGCCGGTGCCGTCCGCCCGGCAGTCCTCCAGCAGGTCGAGCGCGGCGAGTGCGGGGCCGTACGCGCCGGGGCGCACGGTGATCAGCTCGCCGACGACCTGGCGTCCGGGCGTCGCGTCCGGCACGGCGAACGGGAAGCCGGGGCCGTCGTGCAGTGCGGCGCCGGGGAGCACCGCGGGCCGGACGTCGGCGCAGCGCCCGGCGAGGTGGAAGGCGTGGTTGTGGCCGCCGGTGCGGAGCGTGCCGTAGACGAAGAACGGCAGCGCGTCGTCGTCGGCGTCGTCGTCGGCGGGGCCGTCGGCTGGTTCGGCGGGCACTGGGCACCTCCTGGAATCCGACATCCGTCGGTGGTCGGGGTCGTCGGCGGTCGTCGGCGGTCGGTGGTCGGTCGTCCCCGGCCGTCGTGGCAGCGGCCGCGGCGGCCCGGCGCCGTTCCACCGGCCGAGGGGCGCCCACCGTAACGCCTGCGGCGATCGCCTGGTGATACCCACTGGCGCGCGGACCCGCTGATGCGCTGTCATGGCGGGTGAACCGCCAGCACCGTCCAAGGGGGACACCCATGACAGCTCCCGTCTCGCGGAAGGCCGCCCAGCCCTCCTCCACCATGTCGGCCGCGACGCCCGCCGATGCGGTGGCCCCGTCGGCGCGGCTGGGCGGGGCGGTGTGGGTGGCGCTGGGCGTGGTGTACGTGGTGTGGGGCTCGACCTACCTCGCGATCCGGATCGCGCTGGAGACGATGCCCTCGTTCCTCTCCGCCGGGGCGCGCTTCATCTTCGCCGGACTGCTGCTGGCCGGCTTCGTGCTGTTCCGCCAGGGGCGGGCCGGGCTCCGGGTGAACGTCCGGCAGCTGGGCTCCTCCGCGCTGGTCGGCGTGCTGCTGCTGACCGGCGGCAACGGACTGGTGGTGCTGGGCGAGAACTCCATCCCGTCCGGCCTGGCCGCACTGCTGGTGGCGGTCGTCCCGCTCTGGATGGTGCTGCTCACCGCGGCGGGCGGGGACCGCCCGAAGCCGGTCGAGCTGTCGGGCGTGCTGCTCGGACTGGCGGGCCTGGCAGTGCTGTCCGCGCCCGCGATCAGCGGGGACATCCCGCCGGCCGGGGTGATCGCGGTCATCGGCGGGACGCTGACCTGGGCGGCGGGCTCGTTCGCTGCCAAGCGGATCCCGATGCCGGGCAACGTCTTCGCCGGGAGCGCCTACCAGATGCTCGTGGGCGGCCTGGGCAACGTGCTGATCGGACTGGCGCGCGGCGAGCAGCACGGGCTGGACGTGCACGCCTTCTCCGGGCGGTCCTGGCTGGCACTCGGGTACCTGGTGGTGGTCGGCTCGCTGGTCGGCTTCACCGCGTACGCCTGGCTGTTGCAGTCCGCCCCGCTGACCCTGGTCGCCACCTACGCCTACGTGAACCCGGTGGTCGCGGTCCTGCTGGGCTGGCTGGTCCTGGCCGAGCCGTTGACCGGCCCCACCCTGCTGGGTGGGGCGATCGTGGTCGGGGGCGTCTGTCTGGTGGTGAGCGTCAGCCGGCGGCCGGCCCGGTCCGCTTCGCGTAGGTGAGGACGACGATGCCGTTCTCGAACGGGCGGCAGTCGGCCAGGGTGAAGCCGTGCGGCGCGAAGTCGGCGCGGAAGAGCGGGACGCCTTGGCCGGCCACGACCGGGGCCTGCTTGACGATCAGCTCGTCGACCTCCGGCAGCAGCTGACCGGCCAGCTCGGCGCCGCCGCAGAGCCAGATGCCGAGCCCGTCCTCCTGCTTGAGCTTGCGCACCAGGGTGAGCGGGTCCTCGCCGGTGACCTCGACCGCCGGGTCGGGGCTGGTCAGCGTGCGGGAGAAGACGATCTGCCGCAGGTGGGCGTACGGGTTGGTGAGGCCGAGGGGCAGCCCCACGGCGTAGGTGCCGCGGCCCATCAGGACGGTGTCGAAGCGGGAGACGGGCACGTCCGCGACACCGAAGGCCGCGCGGCCCGGCGTGGGCAGGGTGTCGGCGTACTCGGTGGTGAGGTGCTCCAGGAACTCGCCCTCGACGTACGGCATGAGGAAGTCGAAACCGCCGTCGGGTGCGGCGATGAAGCCGTCGATGGAGGCGCCGACGAAGTAGGTGAGCTTGCGCATTCACGTCCTTGGGGTTGGTCGGTCGAAGGCTCTGCGCCTTGAACAACGACAGTTATAGTACTCCGGGTGTAGTGGTTGCAAGAGTTTTCCTGAAAGAGGATCAGAGTCATGGCCCAGAACCCCGCCCGCCGCACCGCCCTCACCGACGCCGCCATCGACGTTCTGGCCCGCGAGGGCGCCCGCGGCCTCACATTCCGCGCGGTCGACGCCCAGGCGGGCGTGCCGGCCGGAACCGCGTCCAACTACTTCGCCAACCGCGACGACCTGCTCAACCGGGTCGCCCGCCACATCCACCACCGCCTGACCCCCGACCCGGCCGTCCTCGCCGAGCTGCTCCGCGCCCCGCGCGACCGCGCCCTGGTCACCGCGCTGATGCACGACCTGCTGCGGCGGATCACCGCCGAACGGGCCGGCTACCTGGCCATGCTCGAACTGCGGCTGGAGGCCACCCGTCGGCCCGGCGTGCGCGACCAGCTCACCGGCACGATCCGCGAGCAGCTGGAGGCCAACATCGCCTACCACCTGGGCGAGGGCTTCCCCGGCGACCGCGAGACGGTGGTCGTCCTCTATCTCGCGATGACCGGGCTGCTCATCGAACACCTCACGCTGCCCGGGGTGTTGGGCGAGGACGGGCTCACGGCCCTGATCGACACGATGGTCGAGCGGATCGTCCCCCTGGACTGACCGTTCACCCTTCCGCGGGCCCCGGCCCGGTGCCGGGTTCGGCGCCCTGCTCGGCGCCGGGCCGGGCCCGCAGTACCGGCCGCACCGCGTCGAGCACGGCCGTGAGGTCGCCGTCCTCGCGGACCAGCACGCCCATCGACCGCAGTCGCGCCAGGCTCTCGGCGTACGCGGGGTGGGCGGCCTGCGCCGCGCTGAGCACCGGCCGGACGGCCGTCGGCACGCCGAGCCCGTACGCCTCGCAGAGGATGCCGAGGGCGAGCGTGTCGGAGATCCCGGCGGCCCACTTGTTGACGGTGTTGAAGGTGGCGGGTGCCACGACGATGGCGTCCGGCGGCGGCAGCGGCTTCGGCTCGCCCGGCTTCCGCCACGCCGAGCGGATCGGGTAGCCGGTCCGGGCGGCGACGGCTGCCTCGTCGATGAAGCCGAGCGCGTGCGGGGTGGCGACGACGCCGACTTCCCAACCCTCGGCCTGGGCGGCCGAGATCAGCCGGCCGGTCTCGGGGGCGAGTCCGGAGGCGCAGACGACGACGTAGAGAAAGGGCACGGGCGGGCTCCCAACGGTGTGACGGTTGCACCCATCATCGTCATCTGCCCGGCGGCGCCGGCCGCCGGGGACGCCGGTGGGCGGGCCCACCAGTCCACCAGTCCGCCTGTTCGGCAGTCCGTCCCTCTGTCCGTCCGCCCGTCAGTCGAACCGGATGTGTCGGACACCGGTCCAGGCCCGCCGCAGCCGGCCGCGCAGCTCGCCGTCCGTGTTCGGTGCGAGCGTCAGCCCCACGGAGGCGGCGATCCGGTCGGCGACCCGGGCGACGGTGAGGTGGTCGGTGTGCAGGTGCTCGCCGAACTCCGTTCCGCGCAGCCGCTCCAGGCAGTGGTCGAGCTTCGAGACGGCGAAGCTCTCGCGGCGCAGCGGCGCGTCCTTGCCGGCGACCAGCCGCACGGCGTGCCCGAGGCCGCGCTCCCGGAGCCGCCGCAACACCTCCTCGCGCTCCGCCAGCAGTGCGAAGTGCCGTACGTCATGGCCGCGTTCGCGCAAGCGCCCGACCGTCTCGGCGAAGTAGACCGGTTCGACCACGGTCATCGGCACGAGCACCGTGCCCCGGTGGGTGGTGAGCGTGCGGTCGAGCACCTCGAACACGCCCTGCCGCCAGGCCGGGAGGTCCTGGAAGTCGCCGCGCAGTGGCCTCGGCGTCATCCGGTGCAGGCCGAACCCGACCTGCTCCGGGTCGCAGATCACGCTCCCGGGCAGCCTGCGCAGCAACTCGTGGGCCGTCTGCGTCTTCCCGCCGCCGAAGGGCCCGTTGATCCAGATCAGCATGCCGGACACCCTATGCGGTGGACACCTCGCGGGGCGGGCACCCCGTGCAGCGGGCACCCCGGTCCGGCGCCGGCCGCGACGGGAGGGACCGGCCGCAGCAGCGTCGGCGCCCCGACTGCTCCGTCGCCTCCCGCGCGGCCCGCCACCCCGGACGGGCCGCGCGCGGTGTCGCAGGCGCGTCGGTGTCAGGCGGGGTCGAGTACGCCCTCCCACAGCTTGCGCTCGGCGCCACGGGGGTCGTTGACGACCTCGTTCCGGGGCGCGTTGTCCCGGTGGAAGGTCATCACCGGGCGGTCGCCGGTGTCGTACGCGGCCCAGCCGGCGAGCCGGCCCGTCCTGGCGAACTCGATCCAGCGGGAGTGGAGTTCGGCGGCGAGCTCCTGCGGCGGGTTGGGGCCGGTGAACTTCCGGCTCTCGGGGTTGGCGAGGGTGTCCCAGACGAAGGGGATCTCCAGGCTGTGGCACGCGCCGAGGCTGACCCGGAGGGTGTTCGGCTCCGTCGGGGAGCGCCAGCCGAACTCGAAGACGTACGTGGGCGCCGCGCCGCCCCCGCTCTCGCGGGCCTCGGCGATCCGGTAGGTCGGGATGCGGACCAGCCGGTCGGTCAGGACGGCGCAGGCGATCCCGGAGGGTGTGCGGCGCGGGTAGACGTCCGTACCGCCCTTCGCGTACTGGTCGTAGAAGCCGGCCGGGACGCCGTAGACCTCGGCGCGGGCGCGGAAGGCCTCGGCATCCGGCCAGTAGACCATCGGGGTCGGGATCACGAAGAGCCGGAACTCCTCGGTGGTGGTGCCGATCAGCAGCGGGATGTTCCCCCCGGCACCGCGGGCGATGGCCTCGAACGGCGTGGCGGACAGCAGCCCGCCGTCGATCACCGGCATGAAGGCCATGCCGCAGGCGGCGACGGTGCTCTCGCCGTACTTGGCCGCGTCGGCGCCGGCGGCGACGTCGTCGCCGACCTGGCTCTGGGCCTCGATGAGGTCGCCGGGCGCCACGGTGGACAGGCCCGCGAAGTCGGGGGTGACACCGAGCCGGTCGGCAACGGCCTTGACGACCAGCGAGGCGTCGGCAACGGTCTGGCCGAGGTGGGCGGTGCCGCTCTGGACGATCGCCTTGTGGAAGAGGTCCACACCGGCCGACATCAGGGCGAGCACGCTCATCGCGCCGGCGGACTCGCCGAACAGTGTGACGTTGTCCGGATCGCCGCCGAAGTTCGCGATGTTGTCGCGTACCCACTCCAGCGCGAACAGCTGGTCGAGCAACCCGCGGTTGGCCGGGGCCGGAGCGCCCTCGATGTAGGCGAAGCCCTCCACCCCGAGGCGGTAGTTGAGCGTGACGCAGACGACGCCGTCGCGGGCGAAGGTGGCGCCGTCGTAGGCGGTCACCGCGGACGAGCCGGTCGTGAAGCCGCCCCCGTGGATCCAGACCATGACCGGCAGCGGATCCCGGCCCTCGGTCTCGGGGGTCCAGACGTTGACGCTCAGCCAGCCGTCGCCCTCGATCACCGGATCGGGCATCAGCTCGCCCAGCTGCCCCTTGATCGGGGGCTTGGGCGGGGTCGGCCCGTACGCGGTGGCCTCCCGTACCTCGTCCCAGGGTTCCGGCGGGGCCGGCGGCCCGAACCGGTTGGCCTCGCTGCCGGGGGCGGCGGCGTAGGGGATGCCGAGGAAGCGGGTGATCCCGTTCTCGGTGGTCCCGGACACCGGTCCGTAGCCGGTTTCGACCAGGGTCGGCATGGGGGCTCCTCAAGGGGGCCGGTCGGTACGGTCGGCACAGCGCCGGACCGGCCCTCCCGGCGGTGTGCCCGGCCGCCACGTGCGACCGGAGCGTACCCGGATTACCCGGGCCGGGCGGGGCCAATCCCGGCCGACCGTAACTGGCTGATGTTGTGTACGTGCGGAGCGTCACCTTCCTTCGTCTGTCGTCTCGTGTCGCCTCCTGTCGTTCCTGTCCCTCCCGCCCCGCACGTCCCGTACGCCCTGCGCATCTCCTGCGCCCCTCTCTCGCCCGCGCTCTGGTCCGCGCACACGGTCAGCCAGTTCGGCACCCAGATCAGCTTCTTCGTGTTCCCGGTGCTCGCCCTCGCCACCGCGATCGGCAACCTGGCCGGCCCGGGCGGCGCGCTGAGCGCCCTGCTGCCCGCCTTCGCCCTGCGTGACCTGGGGCTCTCCCCGGGCCGGCTCGGCCTCGCGCTGACCGTCGGCAACGTCTGCGCCCTGATCGGCGCCCTGATCGGCGCCCTGATCGGCGCCCTGCTCACCGGCCGCCTGATCCGGCTGTTCGGTCTCGGGCGGCTGCTGGTCGCGGCCAAGTGCCTGCCGGGGCTGGGCGTGCTGTTGCTCGCCACGGCGACCCCGGATCGTGCCGTCCCCGCCCTGGCCGGGGCCGCCGGGATCACCGCCTGCGGCATCACGGTCTACAACATCGCCCAGGTCGGCCTTCGCCAGGCCGTCACCCCGACGGCCATGCAGGCCCGGATGAACGCCTCGGTCCGCTTCGTCATCTGGGGCACGCTCCCGATCGGCGCGGCGGCCAGGGGGCTCCTCGGCTCGACGATCGGTCTGCGCCCGGGCTCTGGCTGGTGGCGGCGGGTCAGCCTGTTCTCCTGCGTGCCGTTGCTGCTGACCCGCGACGTCCGGACCCTGCGCGACTTCCCGGCCGCGGCGGCCGACTGAGGACGGGGCGGGCCCCGCACGCCCGGCGGCTACACGAACGAGGCCCGGCCCGTCCACCAGTTGCCGGGAGCCTCCGGTTCGCGGCTGGTCCAGTACTCGATGATCGCGTTGGTGAACTCGGCGGCCGACAGCCTGCCGTCGCCGTCCAGGTCGAGCCGGCGGAAGGCCTCGTCGGCGTCGTCGCGGGAGAGGCCGGCGAAGTGGCCGCGCTGGAAGACGAAGAACTCGCCCGCGTCCACCGTGCCGCTCCTGCTGGTGTCGGCCACGGCCAGGAAGGCCTCGGCCAGCGCCCCGAGGCTGGCCCGGGCGGCCTCCGGGTCGTCGGCGAGCGACGCGGTGGATGCGGTGAACTGCTCGCGGGTGATCGCCTCCGTGCCGATCGGCAGGTGGGCCAGGTGCAGGTCGTGCCAGATCGTGAGGTAGGCGCGGACGATCCAGGCCTCGGCCTCCGAGCCCTCGGCGTGTCCGAGCGAGCGGGCCACCGAGTGCCCCATCAGTACGTGGTCCCGCTCGGTCAGCAGTCCGTCGCCGTCGGCGTCGAGGTGGTCGAACCCGTGGTTGATCTTTGCCATCAGCAGTTCGTCGGACAACGTGCCCCCATAGGTCGGTGATCTCCCTCGTCATCGGCACGGTAGCGCGTCCACCGGCCGTGGCGTGGCGGAACACGGGTTTGCCGGCGCCCGGCCGAACCGGGTGCGGGCTCAGGGTACGGGCGGGGTGACCTGCTACGTCTCCCCCGGCCGGTGGACCGCCCACACGTAGGCCTCGGGGAGCAGGTCGAGGACGGGGAGGCTGCGAACGGCGCCCCCTGTTTCCCCGGCTGTGCCGGTCTCCCCGCGGCCCCGGTCGGCCACGGCGACGATGGCGGTGAGGTCGTAGGCGCCCTGCCCGGCGGCGGCACCGATGAGCACGAGTTCGGCACAGGGCCCGCCGGTGAAGTGAAACGCGTTGAGCGCGGTGACGATCCGCCCGTCGGCGTTGCGGGCCGCGGCACCGGCTACCCGTTCGTGATCGTGGACGCGGCGGAGCAGCGGTCCGTCGGCTTCCTCGGTCTCTGGCCGAAGGAGGACGGCAGGGCCTCGCTCGGCTACTGGACGGCCGGGTCGGCGCGTGGTCGCGGGGTGGCCGGGAACGGCCTGCGGGCGGTGTCCCGCTGGGCGTTCGAGGAGCTGCGGCTGGCCCGGCCGGAGCTGTACATCGAGCCGTGGAACACCGGTTCGGTCCGCACCGCCGAGCAGGCGGGTTTCCGCCGTGAGGGCCGGCTGCGTCAGTGGCAGACGGTCGGCGGCGAGCGGCGCGACATGGACGTGTACGCGCTGCTCGCCACCGACCCGGTGGACTGGAAGCCGGAGGAGGGCCGTGGGGTGATCCGGGCCCTGTCGGGTCCACGCCGCCACCTCACGACGCCCGTTCCCTCCGGCGCCGCAGGATGAGTCCGGCCCGCCACTCAGGTGGCGGGCCGGGACCAGGTGTCCTCGTCGGCGCTCCGGGTCAGCCCGCGTTCCGGATCGCCGCGTCGGCGAGTCGCTCGGCCAACTCGCTGAAGGCCGCACCGAGTTCCTTGTCGGCGATGCTGCCGGCGTAGGCCTCGAACCCGAGGGCGGCCTGGGCCTGGACGGCGGGCGTGGCGTAGTCGGGGTCGATCGGGTAGGGCTCGCCGGGGGGCCAGGGGAGTGGCCAGTGCTTGGGCCAGGGGATCTTGACCTGGTGTCCCGTCCCGCACCAGTCGTCGCCGACCTCGCCGAGGATGGCGCGCACGTCGCCGCCGGAGAGGCGGGCGGTGATGGCCGTGTTGGCCACCGCGTTGACGGTGCCGGAGACGGCGAGCCGCAGTTCGGGCGCCCCGGGCGGGAGCGGTTGCGGGTTGAGCGGGGCGGCCTGGCCGCTGGTGGCCAGGTGGACGTGGCGGGTGGGGCCGAGGACGGGCAGGTGCGGGCGGATGCCGTCCAGGGCCTCGGGGTGGAGGCGGCCCAACAGCTGGATCAGGGTGGCGGCTTGGCGGACGAGGGTCATCGGGAACCCCTTCTCTGGGACTGAGGCGCTCACTGTCGGTAGCCGATCGTATGCGCAGCGGCCCGGAGGGAGGCGGCGACACACCCTCAGTGCGCGGCGGCCAGCAGCTCCCGGGTGTAGTCGGTGTGCGGGGCGGCGAACAGCCGGTCGCGGTCGGTGGACTCCACCAGGCGCCCGCGGTGCATCACGGCGACCCGGTCGCAGAAGTGCCGGACCACCGCGAGGTCGTGCGAGACGAAGAGGAAGGCGACGCCGAGCCGTTCGCGCAGCTCCATCAGCAGATTGAGCACCTGGGCCTGTACCGAGACGTCCAGTGCGGAGACCGGCTCGTCCGCGATGATCAGCCGGGGTGACGGGGCGAGCGCGCGGGCGATGCCGATCCGCTGGCGCTGGCCGCCGGAGAACTCGTGCGGGTAGCGGTCGAGGTGGCCGGCGGACAGGCCGACCTGCTCCAGCAGCTCGGCGGACCGCTCGCGTCGCCCTTCGGCGGAGAGCGCGGTGTGCAGGCGCAGCGGCGTGTCGAGCGTCTGGGCGACGGTGCGGCGGGGGTTGAGCGAGGCGTACGGGTCCTGGAAGACGAGCTGGACCTCGCGGCTGAGCCGCCGCCGCAGGGCCCGGTCGGGGGTGGTGATGTCGACGCCGCCGTACCGGATCCGGCCGGCGGTGGCGGGCTGGAGGCCGGCCAGCACGCGGGAGGTGGTGGACTTGCCGGAGCCGGACTCCCCGACCAGGCCCAGGGTCTCGCCGGGGGCGATCCGCAGGGTGACGCCCTCCACCGCCCGGACGGGTTCGCCGGGCCGCCCGGGGAACCGCCGCCGGCCGGGGAAGCGGACGGCGAGGTCCTCGGCCTCGACCAGCCACCGGTCCGCCGGCGGAGCCGTCCGGTCCCGGAAGGCGAAGGAGGGTGACGGGTCGTCAATCGTCGGCAGCGGCGTTCCCGGGACGCTCTCCCGGGTGAGGGCGGCGCCCACCAGGGCCCGGGTGTACGGGTGTTGCGGCGCGGCCAGGAGCGAGGTCGTGGGTGCGGACTCCACCCGCCTCCCGTCGCGCAGCACCAGCGTCCGGTCGGTCGTCCCGGCGACCACGCCCAGGTCGTGGCTGACCAGCAGGACCGCCGTGCCGTGTTCGCGCTGCAACTCGCCCAGCAGGTCGAGCACCTGCCGCTGGACGCGGGCGTCGAGCGCGGTGGTGGGCTCGTCGGCGATGAGGACGTCGGCTTCGTTCATCAGGGCCATCGCGATCATCACCCGCTGGCGCATGCCCCCGGAGAACTGGTGCGGGTAGTCGCGGACCCGGGCGGCCGGGATGCCGACCCGGTCCAGCATCGCGGCGGCCCGCCGCCGGGCCTCGCCGCGGCCGGCGCCGGGGTGGTGCAGCCGGTACATCTCGGCCAGCTGCGCGCCCACGCCGTGGAACGGGCTGAGCGAGGTGAGCGCGTCCTGGAAGACCAGGGCGACCCGGCCGCCGCGCACCTCGCGCAGCACGGACTCGTCCGCGCCGACGAGCTCCTGCCCGCCCGGCCCCCGCCCGGATTCCGACGGCCCCCGCCCGGCTTCCGAGGGCCCCGGCCCTGGCGCCGCCAGCCGGATCGAGCCGGTGACGGTGGTGGTGCGCGGGTCGTGCAGGCCGAGGACGGCGAGTCCGGTCGCGGACTTGCCGGAGCCGGACTCGCCCACCAGGCCGAGGACCTCACCACGGGCCAGGTCGAAGGAGAGGCCGCGGACGGCGTGCACGGGTGCGCCGCCGCGCGGGTCGGCGAAGGTGACGGACAGGTCGCGGACGCTGAGCACGGGTGTCATGGTGAGCTCCAGTCGGGGCTGGTGCGGCCGGTGCGGCCGGTGCGGGCGGCGGGGGCGGCAGGACGGCAGGGCAGGACGGCTGGGCAGGACGGCCGTCAGGGGGCTGTGGTGGGCCGACGGGGCCGGGGGGCGGGTCAGCCGAGGCGGATGCGCGGGTCGAGCCAGGCCACCACCAGGTCGGCCAGTGCCACGAAGAGCACCACGAAGCAGGCGGCCAGCAGCACCGCGCCGACCACCGCCGGCAGGTCCTGCCCCTCGACGGCGTCGGCGGCGAACCGCCCGACGCCGTTCAGCCCGAACACGGTCTCGGTGATCACCGCGCCGCCGAGCAGCGCGCCGGCCTCCAGGCCGAGCAGCTGCACCAGCGGTCCGGCGGCGCCGCGGGAGGTGTATTTGAGGTGGGCGCGCAGCCGGCCGAGGCCCTTGCCGCGTGCGGTCCGGACGTACTCCTCGTTCATCGTCTCCAGCAGCTGGGACCGCGAAAGGCGCGCGAAGACCGCCGAGTTGACGAATCCGAGGACGAGCCAGGGCAGCAGCATCCCGCCCGCCCAGGCGGCCGGGTCCTTGGCCGGCGGGGTGTAGGAGGGCAGCGGCAGCAGTCCTGTGGTGTAGACCAGCGCCCACTGGGCGACGTAGCCGAGGAAGTAGATCTGCACACTGGCGCCGACCAGGGTGAAGCCGGAGAGCAGCCGGTCCGTCCGGGTCCCGTGGCGCAGCGCGGAGGCGAAGCCGGTGCCGAGGCCGAGCAGCACCAGCACGGCGAGTGCGCCGGCGGTCAGCGAGAAGGTGACCGGCAGGTGGTCGACCAGCGCCTCGGTGACGGGCTGGTGCAGCCGGTAGGAGTAGCCGAGGCAGGGCGCATCGCAGTGGATCACCGAGCCGTCCACGTCGTTGACGTCGCGCCCGGCGACCACTCCGGCGAGGTAGTCGGTGTACTGGGTGAGCAGCGGCTGGTCCAGGCCCATGCTCTGGCGGACCGACGCGACCTGGCCGGAGTCGCAGCGCGGGCTGCAGGCGGCACGGGCCGGGTCGGCGGGGGCGGCGTAGAAGAGGGCGAAGGCGGCGGCGGAGACTGCGACCAGGACGGCGAGGGCCTGGAGGGTCCGCCGCAGGGCGAAGGAGAGCATGGCCGGTCCGAATCAGGGTGCGTCGGGGTGGCGGCCCCGCCTGCGGGCAACAGGAGGGGCCGCCAAGGGACTTCGGGGCGTCGGGCCCCGGGGTCGGGGCCTCGGGGATCAGGACCCCGGGGTCAGGAAGTCGGGGTCAGAACTTCAGGTTCAGGACTTCAGGTACAGCCAGGAGAGGCTCACCGACCCGTAGATCGGGTGGACGAACGCGCCGCCGACGTTGGCGCCCCGCAGCTGGTTCATGTTCGGGTAGGCGAAGGGCAGCACCGGCACGTCCTTCATGACGGTCTGCTCCAGCCCGTACAGCTCCTTGGCCTTGGCGCGCGGCTCGCCGATCTGGTTGATCCGGTCGATCTCCTTGTCCACCTCGCCGTTGCGGTAGCGGGCGGCGTTGAGGTCGCTGTTGGCACGGCCGTCGAAGGAGAACGGGATCAGCGTGGACGGGGTCGGCCAGTCGACCGAGGAGGTCTCCTCGAACAGGTCGTACGGGGAGTCGGCGCGGTGTGCCTCGTCCAGCAGCGCCTTGGGGTCGATCGGCTTGGGCACGATGGTGATGCCGGCCTTGCCGAAGCCCTCGACCAGCACCTGGGCCACGCGCTGCCCGACCGGCGTGTTGGCGTACGCGTAGGTGAGCGGGGCGGGCGGCTGCTTGGCCTTGGCGAGGGCGGCCCTGGCCGCCTCCGGATCCCCCTCCGGCTTCGCGGGGTACAGGTCGTACTTCTGCCAGTCGACCAGCGCGGGCGAGCTGAGCGTGGTCGCGAGCTCACCGACCCGGGTACCGCCCTGGACCTGGCGGGCCTGCTGGCGGGGGTAGGCGAGGTGGAGCGCCTTGCGGACCTCGACGTCCGGCACCCGCTCGTTGTTGATCATCAGCTGGGTGACGAAGGCACCCTGCCGGCCGGAGACCACCAGCTCCTTGGCCTTCGGGTCGGTGTCCACGGTCTGGTAGAGCTCGGGGGAGAGCTGCGTGGACACCGTGGTGGCGTCGGCGCCGCCGTCGCGGCCGGAGAGGATCTCCTGGTTGATGTTGAGCGCCTCCTTGCCGAAGGTGAAGACGAACCTCTCCGGGTACTGGCTGCGGATCGGGTCGGTCGCCGCCTTCCAGTGCGGGTTGCGCTCCAGCACCAGCCGGGTGTTCTGGACGTGCTCGGCGATCCGGTACGGGCCGCTGGCGAACGGCAGCCGGTCGTACTCCGTCCCGGTGTCCTTGTCCTGGCGCACAGGCGAGGAGGAGGACTGCGCGGCCATGTACGGCACGTCGGCCTGCGGCTGCGGGAAGTGGAAGACGATGGTGCGCTCGTCCGGCGTCCCGATCGCGGCGAGGTCGCCGTCCTGCGGGCCGCCGTACTTCTTCCGGGCGTCGTCGTAGCTGGCCTCGCCGGTGAGCCACTGCGGCCAGTACGGCGGGCCGACCTCGTAGCCCTTGCCGAAGCTGCGCTCGATGCCGTACTTGACCTGCTGGGAGGTGATCGGCTGGCCGTCCTCCCAGCTCACGCCCTCCTTGAGCCGGTACGTCCAGGTGCGGCCGCCGTCGGTGGAGGTGCCGGTGTCGGTGGCGAGATCGCCGACCAGCCTGGCCTTGCCGTCCACCACCTGGTACTGGGTCAGCTGGCGGCCCCAGAGCAGCGAGGTGTTGTACGCGGCGCCCGCGTAGACCTTCTGCGGGTCGAGGTGGCGGAAGTCGGTGGTGTTGTAGACGTTCACCGTGCCGCCCGGGCGGGCGCCGGGGACGGCGGGGGCCGGGCCGGCGCTCTCCTTCTCGGTGCCGAGCGCGGCGGTCAGCGGCGAGGTGTCCTTGGTGGCGGCGCCCGGGCCGGAGGTGGAGCCCGCGCCGGCCGAGCAGGAGGTCGCCAGCAGCGCGGTGGCGACGACGGCGAGGGACGGTTTGATCCAGCGCATGGCGAATCTCTCCTTGCCCCGGGACACGGGGCGGTTGGGTGAAAGGGCGGGGGAAAGGAAGGGGAGGGGGAGGACGGGACGGCGAAGGGTCAGCGGGTGGCGCGCGGGTCCAACGCGTCCCGGACGGCGTCGCCGAGCAGGTTGAAGGCGAGCACGAACAGCAGCAGTGCCACACCCGGGAAGAACATGTACGTCGGGTCGGCCTGGAAGACCTCGGAGCCGCGGGCGATCATCCGGCCCCAGTCCGGGACGGGCTCGTTGATGCCGACCCCGAGGAACGAGAGCACCGCCTCGGTGGCGACGAACGTCGGCACCGCCATCGTGGCGTGCACCAGCAGCTGCGCCCGGACATTCGGCAGGAGTTCGCGGAAAACGATATGGAAACCGCTCGCGCCGAGGGCCCGTGCGGACTGCACGAAATCCCTTTCCCGAAGTGACCGGACGGAGGCGCGCAGGGAAAGCGCGAGCGGAATCCAGCCGAATGCGGAGAACACCAGGATCAGCACCAGGAACTGCATCCACTCGGGTTCCGCACGGCCCGGGCCGACCAGCCGGGACTGGATGACCGGGCTGAGCGCGAGCAGCAGGAGCAGCGTCGGAAAGGCCAGCAGGACGTTGGAGAGGAAGCCGAAGAGCCGGTCGGTGATCCCGCCGAGGTAGCCCACCGCGACGCCGGCCAGCACCCCGAGGGTGGTGGTGACGGTTGCGGCGGCGAAGGCGATCAGCAGCGAGGTGCGGATGCCGTAGAGCAGCTGGGTGAGGACGTCCCGGCCGAGCCCGGGCTCCAGGCCGAACCAGAAGTCGCCGGAGATCCCGCCGTTCGGGGCGATCGGTAGTCCGCCGTCGCCGAGCAGGCCGGGCGTGTTCTGGCCGTAGTGCTCGACCGGGTTCCTGCCGTACAGGGCGGCGATCAGCGGCGCGGCGAGCGCGAGCAGGAGGAAGAGCAGGACGACGGCGAGGGCGGCGGTTCCGACCCGGTCGCGGCGGATCCGGCGCAGGAGGCCCTGCGGGGCGGGTGCGGCCGGGCGCGTTGCCCCGGCCGGCTCTGCGGCTGTCTCGACCACTGCCATGAGAGGCGTACTCCCCGAATTCTCCGCCGCCCTGTGGGTGAGGGTGCGCTGGTGTGCATTTCCGGACCGTCCTCCGGGGGTTTCCCGGTGGACGGCCGAGCGCCATCAGACCGGACATCGCCGGACTTCCGCAAATCATTCCGGCCCGAACTCATGCGCAGTGTTTCGGGAAATGTGACGGCTTCATTCCGCCGCAATGCTGTCGTTGCAGAAGAACGGACATAGTGGGGCAAAGTCAGGGTTTGTCCCGCATTCTGAGATCTCCGCCACACCCCGTCCGGTGTTGGTACGATCCCGGTGAGCCGCGACTGGCGCGCACGGATGGAATCAACCATCGGGAAGCGGCTCCGTGGATCCTCACGTCAAAGTTGCCGAGCGCCTGGGCCGTCCGAACTCGTCACGAGGAGACCGCCTTGGCCCCGCACACGACTGCCAGCGCAACCGCCAACACCGCCTTCCGCAGCGCCCTGGACTCCGTCCGCGAGGTCGAGCCGCGGATCGCCGCCGCCATCGGCCAGGAGATCGAGGACCAGCGCGCCTCGCTCAAGCTGATCGCCAGCGAGAACTACGCCTCCCCGGCCGTCCTGCTCACCATGGGCAACTGGCTCAGCGACAAGTACGCCGAGGGCACCGCCGGCCGCCGCTTCTACGCCGGCTGCCGCAACGTCGACACCGTCGAGACCATCGCCGCCGAGCACGCGCGCGCCCTCTTCGGCGCCGACCACGCCTACGTCCAGCCGCACTCCGGCATCGACGCCAACCTGACCGCCTTCTGGGCCGTCCTCTCCCAGCGGGTCGAGAGCCCGGCGCTCCAGCGCGCCGGTGTCCGCAACGTCAACGACCTCACCGAGCAGGACTGGGCCGAGCTGCGCCACGACCTCGGCAACCAGCGGATGCTCGGCATGTCCCTGGACGCCGGCGGCCACCTCACCCACGGCTTCCGGCCCAACATCTCCGGCAAGATGTTCGAGCAGCGCAGCTACGGCACCGACCCGGCCACCGGCCTGATCGACTACGACGCGCTGCGCGAGACCGCCCGCGAGTTCCGCCCGCTGATCCTGGTGGCCGGCTACTCGGCCTACCCGCGGCTGGTCAACTTCCGCAAGATGCGCGAGATCGCGGACGAGGTCGGCGCGACCCTGATGGTCGACATGGCGCACTTCGCCGGCCTGGTCGCGGGCAAGGTGCTGACCGGCGACTTCGACCCGGTGCCGCACGCCGACATCGTCACCACCACCACCCACAAGTCCCTGCGCGGCCCCCGCGGCGGCATGGTGCTCTGCACCTCCGAGCTGGCCGAGCACGTCGACCGCGGCTGCCCGCTGGTGCTCGGCGGCCCGCTCTCCCACGTGATGGCCGCCAAGGCGGTCGCCTTCGCCGAGGCCCGGCGCCCCGAGTTCCAGGCGTACGCCCGCCAGGTCGTCGACAACGCGCAGGCGCTGGCCGAGGGCCTGCTGCGGCGCGGCGGCACGCTGGTCACCGGCGGCACCGACAACCACCTCGTCCTCGCCGACGTCTCCGGCTACGGCCTGACCGGCCGCCAGGCCGAGGCCGCGCTGCTGGACTCCGGCATCGTCACCAACCGCAACTCCGTGCCGCAGGACCCGAACGGGGCCTGGTACACCTCCGGCGTCCGCCTCGGCACCCCCGCGCTCACCACTCGTGGCCTCGGCACCGCCGAGATGGACGAGGTCGCCGCCCTCATCGACACCGTGCTGCGCGGCACCACGCCCGTCACCACCTCCGGCGGCGCCCCCTCCAAGGCCCAGTACACCCTGGACGCCGCCCTGAGCGAGGGCGTCGCCAAGCGCGCCGCCGACCTCCTCGCCGGCTTCCCGCTCTACCCGGGCGTGGACCTGGCCTGACGCTCACCCGAGGGGGCCCGGCCGACCCGGGCCCCCTCGCCCGTACGGTCGGGCTTCCTCGGCCGTGCGCCCGGGCCCTCGCCCGTACGGTCGGGCTTCCCGGTGGGGCCCGGCCGGCCGGGTGTCCCCAACGGGCTCAATACTGCAGCGACTTGTACTGCAGGAACTCCTCCAGGCCGTGCCGGCCCAGCTCGCGGCCGAGGCCGGAGTTCTTGTAACCGCCGAACGGCGCCAGCGGGTTGAAGCGGCCGCCGTTGAGGTCGACCTGGCCGGCGTCGAGCCGGCGGGCGAACGCGGCGGCGGTGGCGGTGTCGGCCGCCCAGACGCCGCCGGCCAGCCCGTACGGGGTGGCGTTGGCGAGTTCGGCGGCGTGGTCCTCGTCGCGGTAGGCGAGGACGGCCAGCACCGGCCCGAAGACCTCCTCCTGGGCCACCGTCATGTCGGCGGTGACGTCGGCGAGCACGGTCGGCAGCACGTAGAAGCCGGTGTCGAGGCCGTCCGGGGCCTCCGCACCGCCGACGACCAGGCGGGCGCCCTCGGCGAGCGCGCCGGTGACGTAGCCGCGGACCCGCTCCCGTTGGCGCGCGTTGACCAGCGGCCCGACCCGGGTCTGCGGGTCCGTCGGATCACCCGGGAGGTACTTGGCGGCGGCCTTCGCGGCGAGTGCCACCGCCTCCTCGTACTGGTCCTCGTGCACCAGCAGCCTGGTCCAGGCGCTGCACGTCTGGCCGGAGTTGGCGAAGACGTTGGCCACGTTGACGGCGACGGCCCGGGCCAGGTCGGCACCGGGCAGCACCACGTTGGCGGACTTGCCGCCCAGCTCCAGCGCCACCCGCTTGATCCCGCGCCCGGCCGTCTCCGCGACCGTCTGCCCGACGGCGGTGGAGCCGGTGAACGAGATCACGTCCACCCCCGGGTGGGCGGCCAGTGCCGCGCCCGCCACCGGGCCGGCGCCGGTCACCAGGTTGAACACCCCGGCCGGGAAGCCCGCCTCGTGGACCAGCCGGGCGAACAGCCGGGCCACCAGCGGGGTGTCCTCGGCCGGCTTGAGGACGACCGGGCAGCCGGCGGCCAGTGCCGGCACCACCTTGGCCACGATCTGGTGCAGCGGGTAGTTCCACGGCGTGATCGCCGCGACCACCCCGGCCGGCTCGGCGAGCACCACCGAGTTCCCGATCCGCTCCTCGAACGGGTGGTCGGCGAGCAGCGGCAGGTAGGAGCCGGCGACCGCCAGCGGCAGGCCCGCGTGCACGGCGGTGGCGAAGCCGACCGGCGCGCCGAGTTCGGCGACCACCGTGGCGGCGATCTCCTCCTGGGCCCCGGCCAGGCCGTCCCGGAGCCGGGTGAGCAGCGCCAGCCGCTCCTCGCGGGTGGTGGCGGCCCAGGCCCGGGCGGCCCTCCGGGCGGCGGCCACGGCCGCGTCGACGTCGGCCGCGCCGCCGGCCGGGACGGTGGCGAGCACCTGCTCGGTGGCCGGGTTCAGCACCGGGATCGACCCGCTGTCCAGGGCGGGCCGCCAAGCGCCGTCGATGTACTGGTCACCGTGCTCCGCGTACGGGACGTCGTACGTCGCGTCCTGCTGCACCGTTGGTCCTCTCGTCCGAACGGCCGATCGTCCGATCGGCCCATTGACCGGGTTGAGCAATGCTCGTCAGAAGGCCAGTCAAGGCCGCCGGGACCGCCCGGCGCAAGGGTCGGAACCGGGCGGGGCGCCCCGCCGTCGAACCGGGTGCCCGGGCGCCCCCGGTGGCGCTCGTCGCCGGGCGGGCCGCGCCGGATTCCCGTGCGGCCCCCGGCCCTGACCGCCGCACAGGCCGGTCGTCGCCGCGCCGCTCCGGGCGCCGCGCCTCCGCTTGCGGCCCGCACGGGCGCCGCGAATTTTTCGGCGCAAAGCCTCCTCAACTCCGCCCGGCGGGAGGTAGATTGCAGCGCAATCGGGCGCGCGGGACCACCGTTGGCAACGAGACCGAGCGGGTTCTCGCCGTGCCGGGCCGACGGCTGCTCCGGATGATGGGAGGGAGGCCTCCGCCTCCCCCCAGCGTTTCCGTGCCCGGGGAACGTTCCCCATGGTCGTCCGTAGCGTGTAAGGAGCAACCTCGTGAGCGACGCCGCGTTGAGCGCCGAGCAGCACCGGCCCGCCGAGCCTGCTGTGCTCGATGACGTCCCCGGCTGGTTCTGGGACCACGACCGCCACCTCTTCGAGTGGTTCCTCGCCCGCCAGGAGAAGGCGGGGATCACCGGGGACCTGATGGAGATGGGTGCCTACCTGGGGCGCAGCGCGATCGTGATCGGCGGCCACCTGCAGCCCGCCGAGACGTTCACGGTCTGCGACCTGTTCGACTCGGACGCTCCCGACGACGAGAACGCCGCCGAGATGGACATGTCCTACCGCAAGACGCTGACCCGGTCCGCGTTCGAGTCCAACTACCTCTCCTTCCACAAGTCGCTGCCGGAGATCATCCAGGCGCCCACCTCCACGCTGGCCGGCGGCCGGGTCCCGGCGGGCGCCTTCCGCTTCATCCACATAGACGCCTCGCACCTGTACGAGCACGTGGTGGGCGACCTCCAGGTGGCCCGGGTGGCGCTTGAGCCGCAGGGCGTCGTGGTGATGGACGACTACCGCTCCGCCCACACCCCCGGTGTCGCCGCCGCCACCTGGGAGGCGGTGTTCAACCACGGCCTCAAGCCGATCGTGCTCACCGAGTGCAAGTTCTACGGCACCTGGGGCGACCCCGAGCCCGCCCAGCGCGATTTGCTGGACCGGGTGGGCCTGGCCGAGGGCTGTCACCTCTCCACGGAGAGCCTGAACGGGCAGCAGGTGCTGCGGCTCGGCGGCGGCTCCGAGGGCATCGCGCCGTTCCGTCCTTCGCGGCACTACGACCGGCTCGCCGCCGAAGCCGGCCGTCGCGAGGTCGAGGAGGCCCGCCGCGAGGCGCTGCGCGTCCAGGAGGAGGCCGCCGACGACCTCGCCGTCCGCCGGGCCCGCGCCGCCGAGCGCCGCCGCCCGACCAACGTGGCCAAGCGCGTCGCGGGGGACCTCCTCCCGCCCGTGGTCACCTCCGCCATCCGCCGCGCCCGCCGGGGCTGACACCCACCCCGCACGTATCGGCGCCGAAAGCCGCGCAGCCTCCCGGGCTGCGCGGCTTTCGGCGTTCCGGCACGTCCCGGGCGCCGAGCTCAGTCCTGCGTCGGCAGGCCCGCCTCCGCGCCGAGCACTCCGAGCGCGCGCCGCAGCGCCTCCCGCTCGGGCCCGTCCAGCGAGGCGGTGAGCTCCGCGTCCAGCCGGTGCGCGAGCGCCGTGCAGTCGGCGAGCAGGGCCCGCCCGGCGTCCGTGAGCGCGAGCACCTGCCGCCGCCGGTCCGCCGGGTCCCGGACGCGGTCGAGTGCGCCGATCTGCTCCAGGTGGTCGGCCAGTGAGACCACCAGGCTGGGCGCGACCGCCATGGTCCGTGCCAGCTCCAGTTGGGACGGCGGTGCGCCGGACTCCAGCGCAACCATCAGGCCGACGTGCTTGGGCTTGAGCCCGAGCACGGCCAGCGCCTCGGTGAACCGCGCCGTGACGACGCTGCCGAGCGTGCCGAGCCGGAAGACGACGGAGGCCGTCAGTGGAGAGGGGTTGACATCGTTCACGCATGGAACGCTAGCATGCGGAAACCATTCAAGGATCGAATGATTCGAGGTCCGATTCGATGTTGCGTCGCTCCGTCCCCTCCTTCGCCCCCTCCTCCGTCTCGGCCACCGGCCGGGGCATGCGCGCCCTGGTGATCGCCAATGCGGCCGGCGCCACGCTCTCCATGGCCTCCAGTGTCATCGGCCTGGTCTCCCCGGAGCTGGCCCTGCCCGGCTCCGCCGCTCCGGCGGGCCCGCTCGCCGAGCTCTACGCCCAGGCGTACGCGGCCCGCGCCCTCCCGCTCGGCGCCGCCGTGCTGCACCAGTTGCTGATCAGCCGGACGGGCCGCGGCCTCGGCCCGCTGCTCCTGGTCTCGGGCGTGGTCCAGGCGGCCGACGCGGCCATCGGCGTCTCCGCCCACAACCCCGGCATGGCCGCGGGCGGAACCCTGCTCGCCCTGCTGCACCTCGGCCTCGCCGCCCGCCTCGCCCGCCCGGGCCGCACCCTGACAGCCACACCTCAGGCCGGCCCGGCCTGAGCACCGGGCGGCCTCGGCGACCCGAATGGCCTGGCCGACCCCACCCTGCTTGCAACCGGTGGGAGAACGCGCCGGTGCGACAAAGTGCCGGCCGAGTGGTCTCGACCGGCACTTTGCAAAGTGTGGTGCGGGTGTTCTCAGGCCCGCGTCGCCGCGCCTGCCAAGAGCGGTGCCGGCCGGGTGAACCCGGCCGGCACTGTGCACAGTGGATGTCGGCAGCCTCAGACCCGCGAGGGCTCGCCGCCCTGCTGGGGGACGGTGGTCGTCTCGTCGGCCGTGGCGTCGGCGGCCAGCTCGTGCTTGACGGCGGCGAGGGACGGGTTGGCCCAGGCGCTGGCGACGCCCCAGTGGTAGAAGGCCAGGCCGATCGCGGCGACGACCAGCAGGTCCCAGCCCTCCGGCAGGTAGCCCTGGCCGCCGAAGTCGGTGGACCCGGCCCAGGACACGGCGGCCATCACGAAGAGGTAGGCGATCATCCAGGCGCCGGCCCGCAGGTGCGGCTTGAGCTCGGCCCACGGCTTGCGCAGCTCGTACCAGGCCCAGATCGGCAGGCCGGCGGCCATCAGCAGGATGACCTTGCCGGTCAGCGGCCAGCGGGCCCAGTAGAGCACCAGGGAGCCGAAGACCATGGCGACGGGGGCGATCACCGGCATCGCGCGCAGCCGGACGGGGCGCGGCAGCTCGGGAGCCAGGCGGCGCAGCGCCATCACGGCGACGGGGCCGGTGATGTACGAGATCACGGTGGCGACCGAGACGATCTCGGCGAGCGAGCCCCAGCCGCGGAAGACGGCGAGGAAGAGGAAGGCGATCAGCAGGTTGAGCAGCAGCGCGGGGCGCGGGATGCCGGTCTTGGGGTCCACCCGGCCGAAGAGCTTGGGCAGGTGGCCGTTCTCCTGCACGCCGTGGATCATGCGCGAGGTCGTGGCGGCGTAGATCATGCCGGTGCCGCTGGGGGAGACGAAGGCGTCCGCGTAGAGCAGCAGGGCCAGCCAGTTCATTCCCCAGGCGATCGACAGGTCGGCCAGCGGGGAGGTGTAGCCGAGGCCGCTCCAGCCGCCCGACAGGTCGGCGGTCGGGACGGCGCCGAGGAAGGCGATCTGCAGCGCGACGTAGATCACCAGGGCGATCAGGATCGAGCTGATGACCGCCTTGGGCAGCGACTTGCCGGGGTTGCGCGCCTCGCCGGCCAGGTTGAGCGGGGACTGGAACCCGTTGAACGCCCAGACGATGCCGGAGACGGCGACGGCGGTGAACACCGCGCTCCAGCCGTTCGGGGCGAAGCCGCCGTGGTCGGTGAAGTGGGCGGTGTCGAAGTGCGCCAGCAGCAGGGCGCCTGCGGTCAGCGTCGGGACGACGAGCTTGAAGACGGTGATCGCGGTGTTGGTCTTGGCGAACAGCGTGATCGCGAACCAGTTCAGCGCGAAGTACCCGACCAGCAGCACGCTGGCCAGTGCGACCCCGCTGAGGGTCAGCTCCTGTCCGTCGTACAGGCCCTTCGCCCAGCCGAAGTGCCAGGAGCTCATGTACTGCACCGAGGCGGTCGCCTCGCCCGGGATCACCGAGACGATCGCGATCCAGTTGGCCCAGGCGGCGAGGTAGCCCGCCAGCGAGCCGTGCGAGTACTGCCCGTACCGCACCATCCCGCCGGCCTTGGGGAACATCGAGCCCAGCTCGCTGTAGGTCAGTGCGATGGTGAGCGCCACGGCCGCGCCGATCACCCAGGCGACGATGGACGCCGGGCCGGCGAGCCTGGCCGCCCGCTCCGCGCCGAACAGCCACCCCGACCCGATGATCGAGCCCAGCCCGACAGCCGTCAGGCTGATGGTGCCGAGCGAGCGGCGGTAGTGCTGATGGGATGCCGTCGTCGGCTCAGGCGCGCTCAACGTATCGGTCCTCTGTCTCGTCGGGGTCTCGTCGGGCTTCTCGTCCGGCTCCGGACCTCTCGTCCGGGTCCGGACCTCTTGTCCGGGTCCGGGACCCTGGCATAGGGCCCGGACAAACGCACAGCAGACTATGGTGCGAAATCGGACCAAAGCCTCAGTTAAAGCTCAGATCGTTCGATCGTTGCCATCTCGTGTCCGATTATCGAATCCGCATGTCCGCAGGTCAGCGGCCATGCGGAGCGCCGAGGGGGGCGTATGCCTTCCACGGGCGAGCGCGGAGATCCCCGGGCAGGCGCGGAGAGTCCCCCTGGGTGTGCGCGCAGAACTTCCCCAGAACTCCCCCGGAACTCCCCGGGCGTACGCGGAGAACTCCCGGGCGCGCGTCGCCGACGCCATCGGGGGAAAAAAGAAATTCCCCGCGGGAGCTCTTTCGAGTTCCCGCGGGGAATCGCTGGTGTCCGAGGGGGGACTTGAACCCCCACGCCCGATAAAGGGCACTAGCACCTCAAGCTAGCGCGTCTGCCATTCCGCCACCCGGACAGGGTGTGTGCTTCGGGGGTTTTTCTCTCGCCCCCTCGGCGACAGAGAGAACATTACCAGGGTTCTGGAGTGCTTCTCACCTGCGTTTCCCCGGTGGGGATCGCCGGGGTGGCAGGGATGGATCGCGAGGGTGAGCGAAGCGGTGCTTCAGGGGGCGAGAAGCGATCGAGTTGCGACCGGTCAGCGGTCGGAATCGGCCGGGAGTGATCCGACACGGCCAAGTTGTCGACGCTGCCGCGGTCCCGGGGGCGGCTCTCCTAGCCTCTGTGGACCGAGGGCGCCATGAGCGGAACGCCTGATTCCCGGGGTCGCGGACGAAGGGCGGCTGGACGTGGAGCTGGAGCAGATCAGCGGGGCGGCGGAGGCCGGACCGAGACGGGTGGCGGCCGGGCCGGCCGAGGGGGTGTGGCGGTTCGCGGTGCCGGCGGCGGAGGCCTCGGTGCCCCGGACCAGGCACGCGGTGCGGGACCGGCTGCTGGCCCAGGGCATGGCCGGGGTGCGCTACCAGGAGCTGGTGGACGACGTCCTGCTGATCGTCTCCGAGCTGGTGAGCAACGCCGTGACGCACGCCGCCGAGCTCTCGCCGGAGGTGACCACCGAACTGACGGTCCGCGGCGGCTGGGTGCGGGTGTCGGTCGAGGACGGTGACCCGTACCGGCCGAAGGCGCTGGAGACGGACACCGGGCGGACCGGCGGGCGCGGGCTGCTGCTGGTGAAGAGCGTGACGCTGCAGGCCGGCGGAGTCTGTGACGTGGAGCGGACGGGGGAGGGCGGCAAGGTCATCTGGGCCTCGCTGCCCATCCCCCGGAAGGACGCGCAGTAGCGCCGGGCGGACACCCGGCTGGCTACCGGTCCCGACCGGCTACCGGTCCCGGCCGGGCTACCAGTCCCGGCCGGCGATCTCGCGGATACCGGGCAGCGCCGCCTCGAAGACCGTCTGGAACCAGACCGAGAACGGCCGCTCCGCCTGGAGCTCCCGCAGCTCCTGCGCGGTGACGAAGGCGACGTCGTCCACCTCCTCCGGGTCCGGCTCGGCCGGTGCGGTGACCAGGCCGACGAACAGGTGGTTCCACTCCCGCTCGATCAGGCCGGAGGCCTCGTCCGGCAGGTCGTACCGGACGGTGCCGGCCTCGCACAGCAGTGCCGGTGCGACGCCCAGCTCCTCCGCGGTGCGCCGGGCGGCGGCGACGAACGGGGCCTCGTCGGGGTACGGGTGGCCGCAGCAGGTGTTCGACCAGACGCCGGGGGAGTGGTACTTGCCCAGGGCGCGGCGCTGCAGCAGCAGCCGGCCCTGCCGGTCGAAGAGGAACACGGAGAACGCCCGGTGCAGCCGGCCCGGCTGCTGGTGGGCCCAGAGCTTCTCGGCGGTGCCGATCGTGACGCCCTCGTCGTCGACGAGCTCCAGCAGGATCCCGGTCCCCGCGGACGCCCCGGCCGCGGCCCCGGGGGTGGACGTCGCGTCGGCCGTCACGTCGGTCTCCACGTCGAGACCGGTGTCGATCTCGGAGGTGAAGTGCGTCGGGTTGGTCGGCAGACTCTGGGGCATGAGGCCTCTTTCGGGGGCAATGGGAGCACCGGTGGCGTCGGGCCCCAGTCTGCCGTACGGGTGGCGGTCCGCAGGGGTCCCACGCACAACCGGGCGGATCATGACCGTTCCCGGCCCATTCCTGGCGTCGGAATGGGCGCCGGAATAGCAGATCCGTTCGGGATTCGTTCGTCGGGTGTTCGAATCGGCGGTGTACGGACGGAGAACCGACACCTCGGCGGCACCGCTTCTCCACGAGCGCCGCGCCCGCGGTCGTCGCGGGCCCGGACGCAGCCCCCGGCCGCGTTCGGGCCGGTCGCCGCGGTCGCCTACCATCACATACGACACGGTGCCCGCATCCTCACCGGCATCGGCGTGCCACCCGGACGGCTGGCGGCAGCGCACAGCCCCGCGGACCGGCACAGTCCCGGATCAGCACAGCACGACGGATCAGGAGACCCCCGCATGATCGGCCTCGTTCTGGCAGCCGGCGCCGGCCGCCGGCTGCGCCCGTACACCGACACCCTGCCGAAGGCGCTGGTGCCGGTCGACGGGGAGCGGACCGTCCTGGACCTCACCCTCGGCAACTTCGCCGAGGTCGGCCTGCGCGAGGCGGCGGTCGTCGTCGGCTACCGCAAGGAGGCGGTGTACGACCGCAAGGCGGCACTGGAGCAGAAGTACGGCGTCAAGCTCACCCTGGTCGAGAACGACAAGGCCGAGGAGTGGAACAACGCCTACTCCCTCTGGTGCGCCCGCGAGCTCTTCACGGAGGGCCTGCTGCTCGCCAACGGCGACACCGTGCACCCGGCCTCCGTCCAGCGCACCATGCTGGAGGGCAACGCCCGGCTGGCCGCCGAGGGTCGTGAGCCCGGCATCCTGCTCGCCCTCGACACGGTGAAGAAGCTCGCCGACGAGGAGATGAAGGTCGTCGTCGACCCGGCCGCCGGCATGCGCCGCATCACCAAGCTGATGGACCCGGCCGAGGCGACCGGCGAGTACATCGGCGTCACCGTGATCAACCCGGCCGCCGCCGCCGACCTCACCGACGCGCTGCGCGCCACCTACGAGCGCGACCCGCAGCTGTACTACGAGGACGGCTACCAGGAGATGGTCGACCGCGGCCTGCGGATCGACGTGCAGCCGATCGGTGAGGTCTCCTGGGTCGAGGTCGACAACCACGAGGACCTGGCGAAGGCGCGGGAGATCGCGTGCCAGTACTGACCCGGCTGGTGCCGTCGCCGGTCTTCGTCGAGATCCGCTCCGGGGCACTGGACTCGCTCGGCGGCATCCTCGCCGACCAGCGGCTGTCCGCCTCGGGCCGGATCGCGGTGGCGATCAGCAACGGCTCGGGCGCGGTGCTGCGGGAGCGGCTGGAGCCGGCCCTGCCCGGCGCCGACTGGTACAACGTGGACGACGGCAGTCTGGACAGCGCGGTCAGGCTGGCCGAGGCGATGCGCGGCGGGCACTACGACGCGATCGTCGGCCTCGGCGGCGGCAAGATCATCGACGCCGCCAAGTACGCCGCCGCCCGGGTCGGCCTGCCGTTGGTCGCGGTCGCCACCAACCTCGCCCACGACGGCATCTGCTCGCCCGTCTCGACCCTCGACAACGACGCCGGCCGGGGCTCCTACGGCGTGCCCGGCCCGATCGGCATCGTGGTCGACCTGGACGTGATCCGGCAGGCCCCGCCGCGCTTCGTGGCGGCCGGCATCGGCGACGTCGTCTCCAACATCTCGGCCTGCGCCGACTGGGAGCTGTCGCACGCCGAGACCGGCGAGCCGGTGGACGGACTGGCCGTGGCGATGGCCCGCTCGGCGGGCGAGAACCTGCTGCGCCACCCAGGAAACCTTCAGGATCAGGACCTCCTCACGGCGCTCGCGGAAGCCCTGGTACTGTCCGGCATCGCGATGAACATCGCGGGCAGCACCCGGCCCTCCTCGGGTGCCTGCCACGAGATCTCGCATGCCCTGGACGTGCTGTATCCGAAGCGGTCCGCCCAGCACGGCGAACAGGTCGGCCTCGGGGCGGCCTTCGCCAGCTTCCTGCGGGGCGAACAGGAGCTGACCGGCCTGATCGTGGAGCGCCTGGCGCGCCACGGACTGCCGGTGACCGCAGCTCAGATCGGTTTCACCGAAGCGGAGTTCACCGAGGCGGTGCACTACGCTCCGAACACCCGTCCGGGCCGCTTCACCATCCTTGAACACCTCGACCTCTCCCCTTCCGCAATCAGGGACGCGTACGCCGACTATGTCCAAGCCGTCAACAGCTGAGCCTTCCACGAAGGGCTCCTCCCCGGCCCCGGTGGACCTGACCCGCCGCCCCTCCATCGAGGAGCTGCGCGCGGTGATCCACCCGGAGGGCATGCTCCAGCGCCGCAGCGCCGAGCACTGGGCCGGCCGCCTCTACATGCGGAAGATCTCGCTGCGGATCACCCGCGTGCTCTCCACCGTCACGGCGATCACGCCCAACGGCCTGACCTACCTGATGATGTTCACCGGCATTCTGGCCGGTGCTGCGCTGGTCGTCCCCGGTCTGGCCGGTGCGGTCCTCGGCGCCCTGCTCATCCAGGTCTACCTGCTGCTGGACTGCGTCGACGGCGAGGTGGCGCGCTGGCGCCGGCAGACCTCGCTCACCGGCGTCTACCTGGACCGGGTCGGCCACTACATGTCCGAGGCGGCGCTGCTGACCGGTCTCGGCCTGCGCGCCACCGACCTGCTGCACCGCGAGGGCGGCGGCTCCCACTGGGAGTGGGCCTTCCTCGGCACGCTGGCCGCGCTCGGCGCCATCCTGATCAAGTCCGAGACCGACCTGGTCGACGTGGCCCGTGCCCGCAGCGGGATGACGGCGGTCGAGGACAGCGCCTCGGTGCCGCGCTCGGCCGGCGTGGCCAAGGCCCGCCGGGCGGCGTCCCTGCTCAAGTTCCACCGGCTGGTCGGCGCGGTCGAGGCCTCGCTGTTCATCCTCGCCGCGGGCGTCGCGGACGCGGTGCACGGCGGCCTCTTCTTCACCCGGATCGCGGTGGTCGTCCTGGCCGCGATCGCCATGCTGCAGACCGTGCTGCACCTGCTGAGCATCGTCCTGTCCAGCAGGCTCCGGTGAGCGCCGTGACGGAGCCCACCCGGGCGGGCGCCCCCGACACCTTCCGGCTGGGCGCGGTCATCATCACCATGGGCAACCGCCCGGACGAGCTGAACGCCCTGATCGAGTCCGTCCGCGCCCAGGAGGGCCCCGCGGTGGAGCTGGCCGTGGTCGCCAACGGCGCCCCGCTGCCGGCGCTCCCGGCGGACGTGCGGGCCGTCGAGCTGCCGGAGAACCTCGGCATCCCGGGCGGCCGCAACGTCGGCATCGAGCTGTTCGGCAAGGACGGCCGGGACGTCGACGCCGTCCTCTTCCTGGACGATGACGGCCGGCTGCCGGGCACCGACTCCGCCCGGCTGCTGCGCGAGGCGTTCACCGGCGACCCGGAGCTCGGCATCGTCAGCTTCCGGATCGCCGACCCGGACACCGGTGTCACCCAGCGCCGGCACGTCCCCCGGCTGCGCGCCAGCGACCCGCTGCGCTCCTCCCGGGTGACCACCTTCCTGGGCGGTGCCAGCGCCGTGCGCTGCGCGGTGTTCGAGCAGGCCGGCCA
The DNA here is from genome assembly GCF_002953255.1 of Streptomyces sp. CB01881. Classification (GTDB taxonomy): domain Bacteria; phylum Actinomycetota; class Actinomycetes; order Streptomycetales; family Streptomycetaceae; genus Kitasatospora. The sequence goes on along the minus strand of NZ_CP026498.1, from coordinate 1,675,891 downwards.
GCTGCCCGCCGAGTTCTTCTACGCGCACGAGGAGACCGACCTCGCCTGGCGCGCGCTGGACGCCGGCTGGGCCATCGACTACCGGGCGGACGTGGTCCTGCACCACCCGACCACCTCGCCCGCCCGGCACGCCTCGTACTTCCACAACGTGGCCCGCAACAGGGTTTGGCTTGCCCGACGGAACCTTCCGGCCCTGTTCATGCCTCTCTACCTGGGAACCTGGTTCCTGCTCACCCTGGCCCGCCGCCCCTCCCCGGAGGCGCTCAAGGCCTGGTGGGGCGGGTTCCGGGCGGGCTGGCGCGAACCCTGCGGTACGCGGCGGCCCATGCGATGGCGTACCGTTTGGCGACTGACCAGGCTGGGCCGGCCACCGGTCATCTGACCTGTCCGATGACCATACGGCCGGCCGACCGCACGGTTGCACAGCCGTGCGGTCGGCCGATCGCTGCGGCCGGTGGCCACACACCGGCCGGATTCCCCCCGTGATCCCAGTGGATCCCCCTCGGCGCAAGGCCGGCGGACCCCCGCCGACCGGCCCGCCCCGACCCGATCCCGCGCGAAGGACGAATGTGTCGACAGTGAGTGAACCCGTCAGCCTCTCAGCCCCGAGGGGGGCAGACGCGGGCCTGACCCCCAAGCAGCTTGCGGACAAGTACGGTCTGGCAGTGAGCGGCAGACGGCCGGGCCTCATCGCCTACACCAAGCAGCTCTGGGCCCGGCGGCACTTCATCTGGGCTTTCGCCACCGCCCGCCTGGTGGCCCAGTACACCGACGCCAAGCTCGGCCAGCTCTGGCAGGTGGTGACCCCGCTGCTCAACTGCGCGGTGTTCTACCTGGTCTTCGGTGTGATCCTGAAGAGCAAGGACGGCTTCCCGGCCGGAACCTACACCGCCTGGCTCTGCATCGGCGTCTTCGTCTTCCAGTTCACCCAGAACGCGGTCCAGTCCGGCACCCGGGCGATCTCCGACAACCTCGGCCTGATCCGCGCGCTGCACTTCCCGCGGGCCTCGCTGCCCATCGCCTTCACCGTGATCCAGCTCCAGCAGCTGATGATCTCGATGGTGGTGCTGGTCGGTGTGGTGCTGGCCAGCGGGATCTCCCCGGGCCGGACCTGGCTGGCGGTGCTCCCGGCGCTGCTCCTGCAGTCGATGTTCAACACCGGCGTGGCCCTGGTCATGGCGCGGATCGGTGCCAAGACCAGCGACATCTCGCAGCTGATCCCGTTCGCGATGCGGGCCTGGATGTTCCTGTCCGGCGTGATGTTCAGCATCCAGGACAAGATCAACGGCTGGCCGCCGGTCTGGCAGAAGGTGATGCAGCTCAACCCGGCGTCGGTCTACATGGACCTGGTCCGGCACGCCTTCGCGCCCGTCATCTACAACAAGCACATCCCCCAGCACCAGGTGCTCCCGCCGCACCAGTGGCTCTACGGCATCGGCTGGGCCATCGCGATGTTCGTGATCGGATACGTCTTCTTCTGGAAGGCCGAGGAGGAGTACGGCCGTGGCTGACACCGATCTGCGAAAGGGCCGGGCCGTGCAGGACACCGACGTGGCCCGCGAACCCACCGTCGTCGTCGACGACGTGCACATCGTCTACCGGGTGCACGGCGCCGGCTCCGGCAAGGGCAGCGCCACCTCCGCGGTGAGCCGCATCCTCAGCCGCAAGCGCGGCGCCGGCGTGCGCGAGGTGCACGCGGTCAAGGGCATCAGCTTCACCGCCTACAAGGGCGAGGCGATCGGCCTGATCGGCTCCAACGGCTCGGGCAAGTCGACCATGCTCGCCGCCATCGCCGGTCTGCTGCCGACCGAGAAGGGCGGCATCTACACCAACGGCCAGCCCTCGCTGCTGGGCGTCAACGCGGCCCTGATGAACGAGCTCACCGGTGAGCGCAACGTCATCCTCGGCTGCCTGGCGATGGGCATGACGCCCGCCCAGGTGAAGGCGCGCTACCAGGAGATCGTCGACTTCTCCGGCATCAACGACAAGGGCGACTTCATCTCCCTGCCGATGCGCACCTACTCCTCCGGCATGGGCGCCCGCCTGCGGTTCTCCATCGCGGCGGCGAAGACCCACGACGTGCTGTTGATCGACGAGGCGCTGGCCACCGGCGACCAGGCGTTCCAGCAGCGCAGCAAGAAGCGGATCGACGAGCTGCGCGGGTCCGCCGGTACGGTCTTCCTGGTCAGCCACGACAACAACTCGATCCGCGAGGTCTGCGAGCGGACCATCTGGATCGAGGCCGGCGAGCTGGTGATGGACGGCCCGACCGACGAGGTCGTGGGCCGCTACGAGCGCGGCGAGCGGCCGTAGCGCCTTTTTGACCCGCGACGGAGGGCCGGTGGCCCGGGGCAGCCCGGCCGCCGGCCCTCCGTCGTGCCCGGCCCGCCCCTCCCTGCCCCGCGCCGCGGGCTCCGTGCCGTCTCCCCGGCCCTCCGGAGGCCCGGACCCCGCCTCCCCGGCCCCGCCCCCCGTGGTGCCCCTGTGGTGCCCCCGTGAACGGCCCCGGAGGCTGCCGGAGCGCCCCCCTCGTGCGCCCCTGCGCACCCCCGGAGCGCCCCGGGTGGCCCGCCGCCGGGCGGGTGAGCGCCCCGCGCGCCGGGTGGGGCGCTCTTTCCCGGCGCGGTCGGTGGTGCAAGGCTGTAAGTCGCGGGGGTGGTGTGCCGGACGGGACTCCCGGTATCGGACGCGTGTCCGACTCGGGCCGGTCGTACCGAGCGGTGTAGAACGGGGGAGTGACATCAGTGTCGGCTTCGGCCCAGCCCAGTAGTGAGCCAGTGGACCGTTCAGCGGGGGTGACGCTGGACAAGGCGAGCGCGGAGAACTTCCCGGTCGCCCCCTTCTTCCTGCCCGCGGCCTGGCGCGGCGACCTGATGGCCGTCTACGGCTTCGCCCGCCTGGTGGACGACGTCGGCGACGGCGACCTGGCCGACCCGGCCGGCGCCGCCCGCCTGCTCGGGATCGACGAGCGGCCCCCCGGCACCCCCGGGGACGCCCCCGCGACCACTCCTTCGGCCCAGCCGGGCCCGCCGGGTCCGGCCGAGACGGCCTTCCGCCTCGCGCTGCTCGACGGGCTGGAGCGGGACCTCGACCGGGTGTTCGAGGCCGCCCTGCACCCCGGCACCGCCGAGGCCCCCAGGCACCCCTTGCTGCGCCCCCTCGTCCCGCTGGTGGACCGGCACGGGCTGACCCCGGAGCCGTTCCGCCGGCTGATCGAGGCCAACCGGGTGGACCAGACCACCGCCCGCTACGCCACCTACCAGGACCTGCTCGGCTACTGCACGCTCTCCGCCGACCCGGTGGGCCGCCTGGTGCTGTCCATCGCGGGCGTCTCCACCCCGGAGCGGATCGAACTCTCCGACGCCGTCTGCACCGCCCTCCAGGTGGTCGAGCACCTCCAGGACGTCGCCGAGGACCTCGCCTGCGGCCGGATCTACCTCCCGGCCGAGGACCTGGCCCGGTTCGGCGTCACCGAGGAGGACCTCGCCGCCCCGAGCGCCGACGGCGCCGTCCGGGAGCTGATCGCCTTCGAGGCCGCTCGGGCCCGCACCCTGCTCGACCGCGGCGCGCCATTGGTAGGTACGGTTCGGGGGAGGCTCCGACTGCTCCTGGCGGGATTCACCGCCGGCGGGTACGCGGCCCTGGCAGCCATCGAGGACGCCGGGTACGACGTGCTCGCCCAGCAGGCGAAGCCGGACAAGCGCCGCCTCGCAGCGAAGGCGGCGGCAATCTTCGCGAAGGGAAGGTGAACGCCCGAGTGGCGGCATCACCACTGGCGTCGGCACAGGTCATGGCGGCGTACCGGTACTGCGAGGCGGTCACCGGACTGCAGGCCCGCAACTTCAGCTACGGCATCCGCCTGCTGCCGGAGCCGAAGCGGCTGGCCATGTCCGCCCTGTACGCCCTGGCCCGCCGGGTCGACGACATCGGCGACGGGGACCTCCCCGCCGACCGCAAGGCCGAGGCACTGCTGCGCACCCGCGAGCTGCTGGACGAGGTCCGCACCGGACGGGTCGCCGAGGACGACACCGACCCGATCAAGGTCGCCCTGGCGGACGCCGCCCGGCGCTTCCCGATCCCGCTCGGCGGCTTCGACGAGCTGATCGACGGCGTCGAGATGGACCTCAAGGGCGCCGAGTACCAGACGTACGAGGAGCTCCAGGTCTACTGCCGCTGCGTCGCGGGCGCGATCGGCCGGCTCTCGCTCGGCGTGTACGGCTGCGACGACCCGGAGCGCGGCGCGCAGTACGCCGACACCCTGGGCCTGGCCCTCCAGCTCACCAACATCCTGCGCGACCTGCGTGAGGACGCCCTGAACGGCCGGACGTACCTGCCCGCCGAGGACCTCGTCCGGTTCGGCTGCGAGCAGGGCTTCGCGCTGCCCAAACCGCCGGTCGGCGCGGACTTCACCGGTCTGGTGGCGTTCGAGGCCGCGCGGGCCCAGGCGGCCTTCGAGGAGGGCCTGCGGCTGCTGCCGATGCTGGACCGCCGCAGCCGGGCCTGCACCGCGGCGATGGCCGGCATCTACCACCGGCTGCTCGGCCGGATCGCCGCCGACCCGGAGTCGGTCCTGCGCGGCCGGGTCTCACTGCCGGGCTGGGAGAAGGCGTACGTCGCCCTTTCCGGGCTCGCCGGGGGGCGTTCTTGATTCTCACGGCAGTTCTGTCACGCTGTGTCAGCGGGGAATCACTGATGGGTGGGCCGGTGTTGTCCACCGCGACGGACACGAAGTCGACCACGAGCGCCCCGGCCGGGACGAGGCCGGGCGCCGGACACGAGGGGGAGGGCCGATGACCGGGCGAGCCGATGCCGCGCGCCCGGCCGCCGTTGTGGTCGGCGGCGGCCTGGCGGGCATCACCGCCGCGCTGCGGCTGGCCGAGGCCGACCACCGGGTCACCCTGGTCGAGGGCCGCCCCCGGCTGGGCGGGCTGGCCTTCTCCTTCCAACGCGGCGAGCTGACCGTCGACAACGGCCAGCACGTCTACCTGCGCTGCTGCACCGCCTACCGCGGCCTGCTCGACCGGCTCGGCGCGGCCCGGCTGGTCCACCTCCAGGACCGGCTCGACGTCCCGGTGCTCGGGGTCTCCGGGCCCGCCGGGGCGCCGGTGCGCACGCTCGGCCGGCTCCGCCGGGCCGGCCTGCCCGTCCCGCTGCACCTGGCGGGCAGCCTGGCCCGCTACCCGCACCTGGGCCCGGCCGACCGGGCCCGGGTGGTCCGCGGCGCACTGGCCCTCCAGAGCCTCGACCTCGCCGACCCGGCACTGGACGCCGTCTCGTTCGGCGACTGGCTGCGCGGCAACGGCCAGAACGCGCGGACCATCGCCGCCCTCTGGGACCTCGTCGGCGTCGCCACCCTGAACGCCCGCGCCGACCAGGTGTCGCTGGCGCTGGCCGCGATGGTCTTCAAGACCGGCCTGCTCTCCGACCCGGGGGCCTCCGACATCGGCACGGCCGCCGTCCCGCTCGGCACGATCCACCACGACCGGGCGCTCGCCGAGCTGGAGCGCGCCGGGGTCAAGGTGCTGCTGCGCGCCCGCGTCGCCGAGCTCAAGCCCGCCAGCCCGCAGCACGCCGTCCGGCTGGAGGGCGGCGAGCTCCTCACCGCCGACACCGTGGTGCTGGCCGGCGCCCAGGACACCGCGGCCGCCCTGCTGCCGCCGGACGCCGTCGACGGCCAGGACCGGCTCGCCGGCTTCGGCACCGCACCGATCCTCAACGTGCACGTCGTCTACGACCGCAAGGTGCTGCGCCGCCCCTTCTTCGCCGCGCTCGGCTCGCCGGTGCAGTGGGTCTTCGACCGCACCGCGCACTCCGGCCTGGCCGGCACCGAGCTGGGCCGGGCCCACCCCGGCGCCCAGTACCTGGCGCTCTCGCAGTCCGCCGTCCAGGACGAGATCGACCTGCCCGTCGCGGAGCTGCGCCGCCGCTACCTGCCGGAGCTGGCCCGGCTGCTTCCCGCCGCCGGCGGGGCCGGGGTACTGGACTTCTTCGTCACCCGCGAGCGCACCGCCACGTTCGACCCGGCGCCGGGCACCGCGGCCCTGCGCCCGACCGCCCGGACGAAGGTCCCCGGCCTGCTGCTGGCCGGCGCGTGGACGGCCACCGGGTGGCCCGCGACCATGGAGGGCGCCGTCCGCAGCGGCCACGCCGCGGCCGATGCCGCGCTCGCCGCCGCCGGCACCCACCTTCCCGTGGACCGCGGCGACGGGAGGTGGCCCAGGTGACGCGGGGCCCCGCCGCCGGTGACCCCGCGAGAGCCGCCGGCCCCGCCGTCCGCACCGGTCTCATCGACATCGCCAGCGCCCGGCCGTCCCGTGCGGCCCGGCACCACCAGGGAGAGGGAACGCACGTGGAGTCACGCACCGGCACTGCCGTCGGAGGCACGGCGCACGCCGAACCGGTTTCGGTGCCGGAGCTGCTCGCCTTCAGCCGCGAGCTCTGCACCCCGCCGCTGAAGGCCGCCGCCGCGCGCCTGGCCGCACCGATGGACACCGTCGCCGCCTACCACTTCGGCTGGATCGACCGGGACGGCACGCCCGCCGCCGGGGACGGCGGCAAGGCCGTCCGCCCGGCCCTGGCGCTGCTCTCCGCCCAGGCCGTCGGCGCTCCGGCCGAGGCCGGTGTGCCCGGGGGAGTGGCCGTTGAACTGGTGCACAACTTCTCCCTGCTCCATGATGATCTGATGGACGGTGACGAGACCAGACGGCACCGGGCCACCGCCTGGACGGTCTTCGGACCGGCCCAGGCGATCCTGGTCGGCGACGCCCTGGCGACACTCGGTACGGAGGTGCTGCTCGACGCCGGTGTGAGCGGCGGGGCGAGCGCCGCCGACGCCGCGCGCGCCGTCCGGCTGCTCACCACCGCCACCCGCGGGCTCATCGACGGGCAGGCCAGGGACGTCGCCTTCGAGCAGCGCGACAGCGTCACCGTCGCCGAGTGCCTGGAGATGGAGGGCGGCAAGACCGCGGCCCTGCTCGCCGCCGCCTCCGCCATCGGCGCCGTCCTGGCCGGCGCCGACGACCGCGTCTCGGACGCCCTCCAGCGCTACGGCCACCACCTGGGCCTGGCCTTCCAGGCGGTGGACGACCTGCTCGGCATCTGGGGCGCCACCGAGGTCACCGGCAAGCCGCACTGGGGCGACCTGCGCCAGCGCAAGAAGTCCCTGCCGGTCGCCGCCGCCCTCGCCGAGGGCGGCGCCGCGTCCCGCCGGCTCGCCGAGGAACTGGCCGACCCGAAGGGCCGCGGCGAGGAGAGCGAGCCCGAGCTGGCCGCCCGCGCCGCCCTGATCGAGCAGGCCGGAGGCCGCGCCTGGACACAGGAGGAGGCCCGCCGCCAGCACACGACTGCCCTCGCCGCCCTGGACGAGGTGCCCATGCCCGACGTGGTGCGCGAGCACTTCGTCGCGCTCGCCGAATTCGTGGTGGTACGAGAGAGGTGACGTTACGTTGACAGCAACCGCGGACGGCCGGCTCGACCCTGAGTACGATTCCGAGCCGGTCGCGGTGGGCGACCGCCCCCCGGCGCTGCTGAGTGCCGGGCGGTGGCAGCCCGCGGGGGCCGACCCGGACGGCCCGGCCGACCACCCCGACCACCCCGACGAGCAACAGCACGGACCGGCCTCCGCCGAGGAGGCACTGGCCCGCGCCACCACCCACCTGCTCTCACTCCAGAGCTCCGAGGGCTGGTGGAAGGGTGACCTCGAAACCAACGTCACCATGGACGCCGAGGACTTACTGCTCCGACAGTTCCTCGGGATCCGGACGGAGGAGCAGACCAAGGCCACCGCCGAGTGGATCCGCTCCCAACAACGGGAGGACGGCACCTGGTCCACCTTTCACGGCGGACCGGCCGAGCTCTCCACGACCGTCGAGGCCTACGTCGCCCTCAAACTGGCCGGCGACGACCCCAACGCCCCGCACATGGCGGCCGCCGCCCGCTACGTGCGGTCCGCCGGCGGCATCGCGGCGGCCCGGGTCTTCACCCGGATCTGGCTCGCCCTCTTCGGCTGGTGGCCCTGGGAGCGGCTGCCGGAGATGCCGCCCGAGATCATCTTCGTGCCCAAGTGGCTCCCGCTGAACATCTACGCCTTCGGCTGCTGGGCCCGGCAGACCATCGTGCCGCTGACCATCGTCTCGGCCCACCGCCCGGTTCGCCCCGCGCCCTTCCCGCTCACCGAGCTGCACACCGACCCGGACCAGCCCTTCCCCGAGCGCCCGCTCGCCCGCGCCACCACCTGGGACGGCCTCTTCGAACGCCTGGACAAGGTGCTGCACGCCTACCACCACCGGGCGCTGCGCCCGGTGCGCCGGCTCGCCCTCTCCCAGGCCTGCCGCTGGATCGTCGAGCGGCAGGAGGCGGACGGCTGCTGGGGCGGCATCCAGCCGCCCGCGGTCTACTCGCTGATCGCCCTGCACCTGGAGGGCTACGAGCTCGACCACCCGGTGATGCAGGCCGGGCTCTCCTCCTTCGACCGGTTCACGGTGCACACCGAGGACGGCCGGCGCTGGCTGGAGGCCTGCCAGTCCCCGGTCTGGGACACCTGCCTGGCCACCATCGCGCTGGCCGACGCCGGCGTGCCGGCCGACCACCCCGCACTGGTCTCCGCCGTCGACTGGATGCTCGCCGAGGAGATCACCCGCCGCGGCGACTGGTCCGTCCAGCGGCCCTCGCTGGCCCCCGGCGGGTGGGCCTTCGAGTTCGAGAACGACACCTACCCCGACATCGACGACACCGCCGAGGTGGTGCTCGCACTCCGCCGGGTCGACCACCCCGACCCCGCCAAGGTGACCGGCGCGGTCGATCGGGGCGTCGGCTGGAACCTCGGCATGCAGTCCAAGAACGGCGCCTGGGGCGCCTTCGACGTCGACAACACCAGCACCCTGCCGAACAAGCTGCCGTTCTGCGACTTCGGCGAGGTGGTCGACCCGCCGTCCGCGGACGTCACCGCCCACGTGGTGGAGATGCTCGCCGAGGTCGGCAAGGGCAGGGACCCGCGCACCCGCCGCGGAGTGGAGTGGCTGCTGCGCAACCAGGAGGCCGACGGCTCCTGGTTCGGCCGCTGGGGCACCAACTACATCTACGGCACCGGCTCGGTGCTGCCCGCCCTTGTCGCGGCCGGCGTGCCGGACGAGCACCCCGCGATCCGCCGCGCCGTCCGCTGGCTGGAGGACCGGCAGAACACCGACGGCGGCTGGGGCGAGGACATGCGCTCCTACGAGGACCCGGCCCGCTGGGCCGGGCGCGGCGACTCCACCGCCTCGCAGACCGCCTGGGCGCTGATGGCGCTGCTCGCGGCCGGCGAGGGCCCGGACGGCCGGGCCAACCCGGCGGTCGAGCGCGGGGTCGACTGGCTGGTCCGCACCCAGCTGCCCGAAGGGACGTGGGACGAGCCGCAGTTCACCGGGACGGGCTTCCCGTGGGACTTCTCCATCAACTACCACCTGTACCGGCTGGTCTTCCCGGTCACCGCGCTCGGCCGCTACCTGCACGGCAGCCCCGCCACCGGCAAGGCCACTCCTGCCGCGGGCACCCCGGCGATCGGGGTGCCCCGGTGAACCGTGCCCCCCTGCTGGTGCTCTGCGCGCTCGGCCCCGAGGTCTGGGCCCTGCGCGGAGGGGACTGGCGCGGCGCGGCCGGCGGTCCGCCGGTGCTGGTGCGCACCGGCGTGGGCCGCCGAAGGGCCTCGCACGCCGTCCGACGGCTGCTCACCTCGGCCCCCGGCGGCTACGGGGCCGTCGTGGTGGCCGGCTTCGGCGCGGCCGTCGCACCGGGGATGGCGCCCGGAGACGTCATCGTCGCGGACGGGGTGCGCAATGCCGAGGGGAACCTCTTCGCGGTCGACTCCGGCCCGGAGCTCACCCGCGCCCTCAAGGTCCGCGGGCTGACCGCCCACACCGGCGTGCACCACACCGCCGACCACGTGGTGCGCGGCCTGGAGCGGCGAGCCCTGCACCTCCAGGGGGCGCTCGCCGTCGACATGGAGGCCGCCGCCGTCCTCGCCGCCCTCCAGGAGCTCCGCCCGGCCATGCCCGCGGCCGTCCTGCGGGTGGTGGTCGACACCCCCGAGCACGAACTGCTGCGCCCGGGCACCCTGCCGGCCGGCGTCCGGGCCTGGCGCACCCTGCGGGCCACCGTGCCCGCACTGGTCGACTGGCACGAACAGCACCGCCCGGCCCGGAGCCGTCCGGCACCCGGCAGCACCAACCAACCCACATCCTCGACGCTCCCTCAGGAGGCGAGCTAGCCATGGCCATGCCGCTGCGCCAGACCGTGCGAGTCGGCACCTATCTCATGCAGCAGAAGCTCAAGCGGCGGGACAAGTTCCCGCTGATCGTCGAACTGGAACCGCTCTTCGCCTGCAACCTGGCCTGTGAGGGGTGCGGCAAGATCCAGCACCCGGCGGGCGTGCTGAAGCAGCGGATGCCGGTCGCCCAGGCGGTCGGCGCGGTGCTGGAGTCAGGTGCCCCGATGGTCTCGATCGCAGGCGGCGAGCCGCTGATGCACCCGCAGATCGACGAGATCGTCCGGCAGCTCGTCGAGCGCCGCAAGTACGTCTTCCTCTGCACCAACGCGCTGCTGCTGCGCAAGAAGCTGGACAAGTTCAAGCCCTCGCCCTACTTCACCTTCACCGTGCACATCGACGGGCTGCGCGAGCGGCACGACGCCTCGGTGGCCAAGGAGGGCACCTTCGACGAGGCGGTCGAGGCGATCAGGGAGGCCAAGCGGCGGGGCTTCCGGGTCACCACCAACAGCACCTTCTTCAACACCGACACCCCGCAGACCATCATCGACGTGCTCGACTACCTCAACGACGAGCTCAAGGTCGACGAGATGATGATCTCCCCGGCGTTCGCCTACGAGAAGGCCCCCGACCAGGAGCACTTCCTCGGCGTCGAGCAGACCAGGGAGCTCTTCCGCAAGACCTTCGCCGGCGGCAACCGGCGGCGCTGGCGCCTCAACCACAGCCCGCTCTTCCTTGACTTCCTGGAGGGCAAGGTCGACTTCGAGTGCACCGCCTGGGGCATCCCCAACTACTCGCTGTTCGGCTGGCAGCGCCCCTGCTACCTGATGGCCGACGGGTACGTGCCCACGTACCGCGAGCTGATCGAGAAGACCGACTGGTCGAAGTACGGCCGCGGCAAGGACGCCCGCTGCGCCAACTGCATGGCGCACTGCGGCTACGAGCCGACCGCCGTCCTCGCCACCATGGGCTCCCTCAAGGAGTCGCTGCGCGCCGTCACCGAGACCATCGGCGCCAACCGCGGCCACTGACCGCACCCCGCCCGGCACGGGAGCAGCCTCCCGTGCCGGGCGGTCCCGCCCAGGGGGGCCACCGCACCGCTCCGAGTCGTGAGGTGAACACATGTCACTGCTCTCCAGCGTCAAGTCCCCGGCCGACCTGCGGAAGCTCCCGGCCGCCGACCTCCCGCTCCTCGCGGACGAGATCCGCGAGTTCCTGATCGACGCCGTCACCAGGACCGGCGGCCACCTCGGCCCGAACCTCGGCGTGGTCGAGCTGACCATCGCCCTGCACCGGGTCTTCGACTCGCCCTACGACCGGATCGTCTGGGACACCGGCCACCAGAGCTACGTCCACAAACTGCTCACCGGCCGCCAGGACTTCTCCGGACTGCGCAGCAGGGGAGGGCTCTCCGGCTACCCGTCGCGCGCCGAGTCCGAACACGACCTGGTCGAGAACTCGCACGCCTCCACCGCCCTCTCCTACGCCGACGGCCTCGCCAAGGCGGCCCGGCTGCTCGGCCAGCACGACCGGCAGACCGTCGCGGTCATCGGCGACGGCGCGCTCACCGGAGGGCTCGCCTGGGAAGCGCTCAACAACATCGCCGAGGCGCGGGACCGGCCGCTGGTCATCGTCGTCAACGACAACGAGCGCTCGTACGCCAGGACCATCGGTGGCCTCGCCAACCACCTCGCCACGCTGCGCACCACCCAGGGCTACGAGCGCTTCCTCGCCCTCGGCAAGGGGGCGCTCCAGCGCACCCCGCTGGTCGGGCAGCCGATCTTCGACGCGTTGCACGGCGCCAAGAAGGGGTTCAAGGACGCCTTCGCCCCGCAGGGCATGTTCGAGGACCTCGGGCTGAAGTACCTCGGCCCGATCGACGGCCACGACCTCGCCGCCGTGGAGCAGGCCCTGCGGCAGGCGCGCGGCTTCGGCGGGCCGGTGATCGTGCACTGCCTGACCGTCAAGGGCCGCGGCTACCGGCCGGCCGAGCAGGACGAGGCGGACCGGTTCCACGCCGTGGGGCCGATCGACCCGTACACCTGCCTGCCCGTCTCGCCCAGCGGCGGCGTCTCCTGGACGTCCGTCTTCGGCGACGAGATGCTCGCGCTCGGCGCGGACCGGCCGGACGTGGTGGCGATCACCGCGGCGATGCTCCAGCCGGTGGGACTGGCCAAGTTCGCCAAGGCGTACCCCGAGCGGATCTTCGACGTCGGGATCGCCGAACAGCACGCCGTCACCAGCGCGGCCGGGCTGGCCACCGGCGGGCTGCACCCGGTGGTCGCCGTGTACGCCACCTTCCTCAACCGGGCCTTCGACCAGGTGCTGATGGACGTCGCCCTGCACCGGCTCGGCGTCACCTTCGTGCTGGACCGCTCCGGGGTGACCGGCCCGGACGGCGCCTCGCACAACGGCATGTGGGACATGTCGATCCTCCAGGTCGTCCCCGGCCTCCGGCTGGCCGCCCCGCGCGACGCCGACCAGCTGCGCGCGCAGCTGCGCGAGGCGGTGGAGGTGGCGGACGCGCCGACCGTGGTGCGCTTCCCGAAGGCCGACATCGGCCCGGCCGTCCCGGCCGTCGAGCGGATCGGCGGCGTGGACGTGCTGCTGCGCACCGGGGAGCTGCCCGAGATCCTGCTGGTCGCCGTCGGCACGACCGCGGCCGCCGGGCTGGACGCGGCGCGACTGCTGCTCGCCGAGGGCTTCACCGCGACCGTCGTCGACCCGCGCTGGGTCAAGCCGGTCGATCCGGCGCTGCCCGCGCTGGCCGCCGCACACCGGCTGGTCGTCACGGTCGAGGACAACGGCCGGACGGGCGGTGTCGGCGCCGCCGTCGCCCAGGCGCTGCGGGACGCCGACGTGGACGTCCCCGTCCGGGTGCTCGGCCTGCCGCAGGAGTTCCTCGGGCACGCCGCCCGCGGCGAGATCCTGGAGGAGACCGGCCTGACCGGCACCGGGGTCGCCGCCCAGACCGCCGCCTTCGCCAAGAACCTGCTACCGACCCGAGGAGCGAACCAGCGCCATGCCGGCTGACCCAGACGCACCCGACGCCCGTACCGGGGCCCGCTTCGAGGCCGGCACCGAGGCCCGTGCCGGAGCCCGCTTCGACCTCGCCGCCCTGATCGCCGAACGCGGTGCGGAACGCTACGAGCTGCACAGCCGCTACCTCAACCCGCAGCTGCCGCGGATGCTGCACACCATCGGCTTCGACAAGTACTACGAGCGCGCCCAGGGCCCGTACTTCTACGACGCCGAGGGCAACGAGTACCTCGACATGCTGGCCGGCTTCGGCATCTTCGCGCTGGGCCGGCACCATCCGGTGGTGCGCTCGGCGATCCAGCAGGTGATGGACCTCGACCTGCCCGACCTCGTCCGCTTCGACTGTTCGCCGCTGCCCGGCCTGCTGGCCGAGCGGCTGCTCGCCCACGCACCCGGGCTGGACCGCGTCTTCTTCGGCAACAGCGGCACCGAGGCGGTCGAGACGGCGCTGAAGTTCGCCCGCTACGCCACCGGGCGCAAGCGGGTGCTCTACGCGGACCACGCGTTCCACGGGCTGACCACCGGTTCGCTCTCGGTCAACGGCGAGAGCGGCTTCCGCAAGGGCTTCGACCCGCTGCTGCCGGACACCGCCATCCCGCTCGGCGATCTCGGGGCGCTGGCCAAGGAGCTGAAGCGGGGCGACGTCGCGGCACTGATCGTCGAGCCGATCCAGGGCAAGGGCGTGCAGGCGCCGCCGCCGGGCTGGCTGCGCGCGGCGCAGGCGCTGCTGCACGAGCACAAGGCGCTGCTGATCTGCGACGAGGTGCAGACCGGCATCGGCCGGACCGGCGAGTTCTTCGCCTACCAGCACGAGGAGGGCGTGCTGCCCGACCTGGTCTGTGCGGCCAAGGCGCTCTCCGGCGGCTACGTGCCGGTCGGGGCGACCCTCGGCAAGAGCTGGATCTTCGAGAAGGTCTACTCCTCGATGGACCGGGTGCTGGTGCACTCGGCCAGCTTCGGCTCCAACGCGCAGGCGATGGCGGCCGGGCTCGCGACCCTGGAGGTGATGCGGGACGAGAAGGTGGTGGAGAACGCCCGCCGGGTCGGTGACCTCTTCCGGGAGCGGCTGACCGCGCTCGTCGACAAGTACGAGCTGCTGGCCGAGGTCCGGGGCCGCGGTCTGATGATCGGCATCGAGTTCGGCCGCCCGAAGTCGCTCAAGCTGCGGACCGGCTGGACGGCGCTCCAGGCGGCGCGCAAGGGGCTGTTCGCGCAGATGGTGGTCGTCCCGCTGCTTCAGCGGCACCGGATCCTCACCCAGGTGTCCGGCGACCACCTGGAAGTGATCAAGTTGATCCCGCCGCTGATCATCACCGAGCGGGACGTCGACCGGTTCGTCGACGCCTTCACCGACGTGATGGACGACGCGCACCGGGGCAGCGGCCTGATGTGGGACTTCGGCCGCACGCTGGTGAAACAGGCGGTCGGCAACCGCTGAGCCGCGCTCGCGGGCGGAGTGGGAGGCCGGGCCAGGCCGGCTTCCCACTCTGTGGGAGATACCGCGTCAGAGCTCGGTCCGGCGGCGCCGGATGACGATGACGAGATCGACGGCGGCGAACAGGGTGAGGAGCCCGCAGGCCACGGCGAACCCGGTGAGGGTGCCCCGGCTGGGGGCACCGAAGGCCGGGGCGTTCGCGGCCCAGACCGCGAAGGCCACGGTGGTGAGGGCGAACAGCGGGGTGAAGGTCAGGGCGAGCAGGTAGCGCAGCTTGAGATCGCTGCGGGCGGTGGCGGGTTCGGTGCCGCTCCGCCAGCGGCGGGGGGTGGTGGCGCGCACGCCCGGTCACCTCCTCCTGAAGCCCTGCTTCCGCCGCGGTCACCCGGGCGTTCCGGTCTACGATTCCAGCGTACGTCCGGGGAACGAGGCGGGGAGGGGCCATGACGGAGGCGGACGCGGAGGGCTACGCGGGGCTGCGGGTGGACCGGGCCGAGGAACTGGCCCGGCAGCACGGCTGGGCATCGGTCCGGGTGCTGCCCCCGGGGGCGATGATGACCTTGGACCACCGGGAGGGGCGGCTCAACCTCGCGGTGCGCGACGGGGTGGTGGAACGGAGCTGGGAGGGGTAGCGGCCGGCCGCGGAGTGGCGGGCCTGGCCGCGTCCGGCCGTGCCCTGTCGGGCCGTGTTCTGTGCGGCCGGGCCGCGTCCGGCTGTGTTCTGCCCGGCCGTGCTCTGCCGGAGCGGGCTGGGGCCGGTTGAGGGGTGGCCGGTGGTGGGGCGGCGGGCTTCACGGTGTCGCGCCGGCGGGCCCGGCGGGCGGTCAGCCGCTGCTCGGCGGCGGTCACCACGGGCTCCAGCAGCGGCAGTGAGAGCAGCACCAGCAGCCCGGCGGCCCAGCCGGCCAGGACGTCGGTGACCCAGTGGGTGCCCAGGTAGACGGTGGTGAGCCCGACCGAGCAGGCGGTGGCGGCGGCGAGCACCGCGCCGGTGCGCCGCCAGCGGACCGCCAGGTAGGCGAGCACGCCCCAGGTGACCACGGCGTTGGCGGTGTGGCCGGACGGGAATATGGTGCCGCCCGAGAAGAGCTCGGGCGACCCGACGTAGTGCGCGTAGTGCGGGCCGAGCCGGCCGGTGACGATCTTGACGCCGCCGACCGTGACGTTGAGCAGCAGCAGGGCGGCGCCCATCACCAGCAGCGGGCGCAGCCGCCGCAGCCGGTGGGCGCGCCAGCCGAGCCAGGCGAAGGCGGCCATGGCGGACGGGCCCCGCTGGCCGGCCACCACCCAGTTGTCCAGCAGCGGCTCCAGGCTGGGCCACCGCTCGTACGGGCGGGCCAGCCGCACCGACCAGTCGAGGTCGACCAGCGCGCTGTTGAGCAGCACACCGGCCACCACCAGCAGGTAGCCGAGGAAGGTGGCGGCCAGCAGGCCGGCCTGCCGCCGGTTCAGCGGGGGCCGGCCGGGCTCTCCGGCGACGTCCCCCGGGGTGCGGCGCGGGCGCTCGCGGCGGGTGGTCAGGTTTTCCGGCAATTCACTCGGCGCTTGCACGCCGGTGACCCTACCCAGCAGGTCCGCGGCATTCTCCGGGGAATTCGGAATTCTCCGGTAAAGTGCCTATGTGACCGGAACCGGCTCGCTCGGGGTCGTTTTTCCGATATTCTTACGTCGAATATCAGTACAGTCTTCAGGAATCTTTTCCAAAGGGCGGGTAAAGCGAACGGAGTGGGAGACCGGCCGGGCCGGTTCCCACTCCGTGGTAACCCTGTGTAGGTTCGGTGCCTCAGTCGAGGGGGCCGCCGGCCACGTAGATCACCTGGCCGGAGACGAATCCGGCGCCCTCGCTCGCCAGGAACGAGATGGTGTGCGCGACGTCCTCGGGCAGGCCGACCCGCTGGACGGGGATCTGCGAGGCGGCGGCGCGCTTGAAGTCCTCGAACTCCATACCGACCCGCGCGGCGGTGGCGGCGGTCATGTCGGTGGCGATGAATCCGGGGGCGACGGCGTTGGCGGTGACGCCGAACTTGCCCAGCTCGATGGCCAGCGTCTTGGTGAAGCCCTGCAGGCCGGCCTTGGCGGCGGAGTAGTTGGCCTGGCCGCGGTTGCCCTGGGCGGAGGAGGAGGACAGGTTGACGATCCGGCCGAACCCGGCGTCCACCATGTGCTTCTGGACGGCGCGGGTCATCAGGAAGGCGCCGCGCAGGTGCACGTTCATGACCGTGTCCCAGTCGGACTCGGACATCTTGAAGAGCAGGTTGTCGCGGAGTACGCCCGCGTTGTTGACGAGGACGACCGGGGCGCCGAGCTCGGCCACGATCCGGTCGACCGCGGCCTGCACCTGGGTGGCGTCCGAGACGTCGGCGCCGACCGCGACGGCCCGCCCGCCCGCGGCGGTGATCCGGTCGACGGTGTCCTTGCCGGCCGCCTCGTCCAGGTCGAGGACGGCGACGGCGTAGCCGTCGGCCGCCAGGCGCTCGGCGGTGGCGGCGCCCAGTCCACGTGCGGCGCCGGTGACGACGGCGACCCTGGGGGCGGTGGTCTGCTCGGTCATGCTCGCTCTCGTCTCTCTCGGATCTGGCTCGGGTGTGGCTCGGGTGGCGCTCCGGGGAGCGCCCGGTGCCGGCCTGATGCTGTTCCGGTGCCGGTCTGATGCTCGCCGGTGCCGGCCCGATGGATGGTCCGGTGCCGTTCGCGGCTTCCGGTCCGTCCGTCGTTCGCTCGCGACCGGATCCGTGGGTGGAGCCGATCGCGGGGCCGGGGGGCCCGTCCCCGGGGCGGACCGCCGGGTGGGCCATACCCTACCGGCGAGTAAGGTCCGCGGCCAGGGCGGAAGTCGCAGGTGACCGAGGGTAAGGACCGACCGGTCGGCTTTCTCCTGCAAACGGGTTACTGACGGGTCGGCACGGCGCGTAAATATGCCAATGTTGCCGAACCTGCGTCTACTATCCGCCCCCGCCTGCCAGCGAGGGCCCGCCGTTTGTATAGTGTCCGCCAGCAGCCACCGGCTGCACGGCTGGAGCGCCCTCCCTCATAGCGGGACGCCCACTCGCCGTTACTGCCCCACCCGGGTGTCCCACACACACCGGGTGTGACATCGGGACGGATACATGGTGCTGGGGGAGATCCCGACGACCCGCGTGTCCGCGCGACTGCAGCAGTCGCCCGGTCACCTCATCCGCGTTGCACAGCAGGTTCACACCAGGCTGTGGTCAGAACATGTCGGAGCCGATCTCACGGCTCCGCAGTTCGCCGTACTGCTGGTCCTCGCCCTCGAACCGGGTGCTGACCAGCGGACGGTCGGCGAGCGCGCGTCGCTGGACAAGGCCACGATGGCCGAGATGGTCGCCCGGCTGGTCCGGCGTGGCCTGGTGCTGCGACGCCGCGACCCGGCCGACGGCCGGCGCAAACTGCTCGCTCTCTCGCAGAGCGGCGCACAGGCGGTGCGCGAGGCCACGGGTGGCGTGGTCCGCGTGCAGCGCACGCTCTTCGAGCCGCTCACGGCGGAGGAGCAGCTGGAGATCGTGCGGGTGATGGCCAAGATAGCCAGGCTGGAACCCGCTGCGGTCGCCGTCCTCACCGACGCGCGGCCGATGCTGGACGCCCAGCGGGCGATCGGCTACCTGATCAGGGTGAGCCAGCAGGTGCACACCAAGCTCTGGTCGGAGCACGTCGGTTCGGAGCTGACGGCGCCGCAGTACGCGGTGCTCGACGCGCTCGAACTGGAGCCGGGCGCCGACCAGCGCACGGTCGGCGAGCTGGCCTCGCTGGACAAGGCCACGATGGCCGAGATGGTCAGCCGGCTGGTCCGGCGCGGCCTGGTCCAGCGTCGGCGCGACCCCTCGGACGGGCGGCGCAACCTGCTGTCGCTCTCGCCGGCGGGTCAGGACCTGCTGCACCGCTCGGCCGCGGGCGTCGCCCAGGTCCAGCGGCTGCTGCTGTCGCCGCTCGACGAGCACGAGCACGAGCCCGCGCTCGCGCTGATCGCCAAGGCGGGTCGGCTCTAGGCTTCGCCCTTTGAGCTCCAGCCAAAACGATTCGCCAACGCACTGAAGGCCGCCGACCCGTCAGAGGGAGAGCGGCCTTCAGGCTTGACGGCCGGCCCGGGTGCGAGGGCCGTTCCTGTGTGTGACGACTGCTTCGGGGGTGGTGGCCGCATCGCGTGTCACGGCCGCGCCGCGTGTGACGGCCGTTTCGCCCCTGACGGCCGCGCCAGGTGTGAGGGGCGTGCCGCGCGTGAGGGGCATGCCGGGTATGACGGCCGCTTCGCGCCCGGACGACGAGCCGGCCCCGGTTCCGGCCCGGGTGTGCCCGGCGGGGTCGCCGGGCACACCCGGGCCGGGACGCGTCAGTTCCAGTCGAACTCCTGCGGGTCCGGACCGATCCGCTTGCCGGTGGCGATGCCCGCGATCGCGGCGAGGTCGGCCGCGTCCAGCTCGAAGCCGGTGACGTCCAGGTTCTCCTTGATCCGCGACGGGGTGACCGACTTCGGGATCGCGATGATGCCGCTCTGCAGGTGCCAGCGGAGCACCACCTGGGCGACGGTGCGGCCGTGCTTCTCGGCGATCTTCGCCAGGGCCGGCTCGGAGAGCAGCTCCTTGCCCTGGCCCAGCGGGCTCCAGGCCTCGGTGGCGATGTCGTGCTCGGCGTGGAAGGCGCGCAGCTCGTCCTGCGGGAAGTAGGGGTGCAGCTCGACCTGGTTCAGCACCGGCTTGACCGAGGCCTCGTCGAGCAGGCGGGTCAGCTGCTGGGTGCCGAAGTTGGAGACGCCGACCGACTTCACCCGGCCGTCGGCGAGCAGCTGCTCGAAGGCCTTCCAGACGTTGAGGTAGCTGCCGTGCATCGGGCGCGGCCAGTGGATCAGGTAGAGGTCCACGTAGTCGAGGCCGAGCTTGGCGAGCGAGGCGTCGAACTCGCGCAGCACGGCGTCGCGGCCCTGGTCGCCGGACCAGTCACGGGTGCCCGAGTTCCACAGCTTCGTGGTGATGTAGAGGTCCTCGCGGGCCACTCCGCCGGCGAGGGCCTCGGCGACGGCCTGGCCGGTGCCGGCCTCGTTCTCGTAGATGGCCGCGGTGTCGATCGAGCGGTAGCCCGCCCCGATGGCGTTGCGGACGGCCGCGGTGGCCTCCGCGTCCGGGACCTGCCAGACGCCGAAGCCGAGCTGCGGGATCTGCGAGCCGTTGTTGAGGGTGACGGTGGGGATGCTGCTCACGGGACGGGGTGCCCTCCTGGTCGTCCATCTGCTTCCACAGGGGCAACCGGCGGGGCGGCCGGGTTTGTTCCCGGAGCGGAAAAGAATTTTCCGGCGCGGTGTACCGGCGCACGCAGTGGCCTGTCGCGGGGTCCGGCCGGGCGCCCCGGCTGGATTGGGAGGGGCGTGAGCGGGGGCGCGCGGCGCCGAAAACCTGTTGCGTAGGTCACATTCGGGTTGGCAGGCTCGCTGCCATGACCTCCTGAACAGCCCCGGCCGTGACCATGCCGGCCGCATCCCCGCTCTTCCGATCGGCGCGCGACCCGCGCCTTCTGTGCCACCCGCCCGTCCCACCCGCAACGGAGCGTCATGCCGCTCAAGACCCTGCCGCTGGCCGATCCCGGCGGCCCAGACCTCTCCTCCCCCCTCGCCTTCCTGCGCTGGCTCCAGCGCAGCCAGCGGCGCGGCCAGGTGCTCGCCACCTGCTGGGCACTGCTGGAGATGGGCTGCCAGGCGGCCCTGCCGGTGCCGCTCGGCCTGGGCGTCCAGGCCGCCGTCGACGGTGATGCCGCCGGCGTCTGGCGGGCCGGCGCCGCCGCGCTCGCCCTCTCCGCCGTCGCCGCGCTCGGCGCCGTCCTGCTGCACCGGCAGGCGGTGTGGAACTGGATCCACGCCGCGACCCAGGTCCGCCAGCTGGTGGCCCGCCAGGCCTCGCACCTCGGCACCGGGCTCTCCCGGCGGATCGCCACCGGCGAGATCGTCGCGGTCGGCAGCGGCGACGTCGAGAAGATCGGCTGGTACGTCGAGCTGGTCGCCCGGGTCCGCGGCGCGGTGATCGTCTGGCTGGCCGTCAGCACCGCGGTGCTGATCGCCGAGCCGGTGCTCGGCCTCGTCGTGCTGCTCGGCGTCCCGGTGCTGGCCGCCGCGGTCTGGCCGCTGCTCGGCCCGTTCGAGCGGCGCTACACCGAGCAGCGGGCGCTGGGCGGCAAGGCCACCGAGCTGGCCGCCGACACCGTCGCCGGGCTCCGGGTGCTGCGCGGCATCGGGGGTGAGGAGCTGTTCCTCGCCCGCTACCGGGTGGCCTCCCAGAAGGTCCGTTCCGCCGCCGTCCGCTCGGCCCGGATCTGGTCGCTGATGCAGGCCCAACAGGTGCTGCTGCCAGGCCTGTTCGTGGTCGGCGTCACGTGGTATGGCGCCCACCTGGCCGCTGCCGGGCGGATCGGCATCGGCGCGCTGATCGCCGTCTACGGCGCCACCGCGTTCCTGGCGGCGCCGCTGCGCATCCTCGGCGAGGCCGCGCACGCCTGGAGCGTCGCCCGGGTCTCCGCCGGGCGGGCCGTCCGGGTGCTCTCGCTCAGCCGGACCACCGGCACGCCCGACGCGGAGCTGACCAGGCCCGCGCAGTCCGACCTGTACGACCCGGCCTCCGGGCTGACCGTCCGGGCCGGCGAGCTGACCGCGGTGGTGTGCGGTGACCCGGACTTCGCCGGGGAGCTGGCCGAGCGGCTCGGCGGGCACGTCCCGCTGGCCGACGGCGAGCAGCCGCGGCCGTCGGCCCGGCTCGGCGGCACCGAACTGGACGCCGTCCCGTTGGCCGAGGCGCGGGCGGCGGTGTTGGTCCACGACAAGGAGCCGGTGCTGCTCTCCGGCACCCTGGCCGCCCTGCTCGACGTCCCCGCCTCTGGGCGGGTCACGCCCGCCGAGGCGCTGGCCGCCGCCCGCGCGGAGGACGTGCTGGACGCCCTGGTGGACGGCTCGCCCGACTGCGGAGGTGATCCGATGCGGGCCGGGATCACCGAGCGCGGCCGCTCGCTCTCCGGCGGACAGCGCCAGCGGCTGGCGCTGGCCCGCTCGCTGCTGGCCGACCCGCCGGTGCTCGTCCTGGACGAGCCCACCAGCGCGGTCGACGCGCACACCGAGTCGCGGATCGCGGCCGGGCTCCGCAAGAACAGGGAGGGGCGTACCACCGTGGTGTTCGCGACCAGCCCGCTGCTGCTCGACCAGGCGGACCGGGTGGTGCTGCTCCAGGACGGCCGGGCCGCCGCGGCCGGCCGGCACCGGGAACTGATGCACACCGAGCCCGCCTACCGCGCCGTGGTCACCCGCGACGAGGAGTCGGCCCCGGTCGGGGAGGGCGTGTGAACGGCCCGACCCCGTACCCGGACCGGCAGCCGAACGGCCGTGCCCCGAACCGGGCGACACCGCGGAGGAACGCTGCGGCCGGGCGGCAGGCGCACCACCCGCACCACCCGCACCGTCGGAACCCGCACCACCCGCACCCGCACCGCCGGAACCCGCACCCGCACCGCCGGCAACCAGACCATCCGAGGAGCACCGCATGAAGCCCCCCGTCCAACGGGAACAGGGGCCGGCCACCACCCTTCCGGTCGGCTCCCCGACCGCCGTCCGCGCCTACCTGGGGCTGCTCGCCCGCCGGCACCGGGCAGGGTTCTCCTCGGTGGTGGCGCTGCACTCGGTGGCCACCGTCGCGGGGCTGGTCGGGCCGTGGGTGCTCGGCACCCTGGTCGAGTCGCTGGCCACCGGTACGGCCGAGTCCACCATCGCGGTCGCGGTCGGCTGGTACCTGCTGGCGCTGGTCGTGCAGTCGGCCTTCACCTGGTGGTCGCGGTTGCGCGGCAGCATCCTCGGCGAGCGGGTCCTGGCGGACCTCCGGGAGGACTTCCTGGTGCGCTCGGTGACCCTGCCGACCGGGGTCCTGGAGCGCGCCGGCACGGGGGACCTGGTCTCCCGCGGCACCACCGACATCGACCGGCTGGACAAGTCGGTCCGCGAGGCGGTGCCCGAGCTGGCCGTCGCCGTGGTCTCGCTGCTGCTGGTGCTGGGGGCGCTGGTGGTCACCTCGCCGCTGCTCGCCCTCACCTCGCTGATCGGCCTCCCGCTGCTGCTGGCCACCTCGCGCTGGTACTTCCGGCGCGCCCCGCAGTCCTACCGGAACGAGTCGGCCGGCTACGCCGCGGTGAACACCGTGCTCGCCGAGACGGTCGACGCCGGGCGGACGGTCGAGGCGCTGCGGCTCGGCGACGAGCGGGTCCGGCTGACCGACCGCAAGCTCGGCGAGTGGCTCGCCTGGGAGCGGTACACCCTCTGGCTTCGCTCGGTCTGGTTCCCGACCATCGACGCGGTCTACACCCTGGCGGTGCTCGGCACCCTGGTGCTCGGCGGTCTGTTCACGCTGCGGGGCTGGATCACCGTCGGCCAGCTGACCACCGGGGTGCTCTACGCGCAGGCGCTCATCAACCCGGTCGACCTGATCCTGCGCTGGTACGACGAGCTGCAGATCGGACAGGCCTCGCTGGCCCGGCTGGTCGGGGTCCGCGAGGTGCCGGAGCACGAGAGCGACGAGGACGCCCGGCCGGACGGCCGCAGGGTCGAGGCGAAGGACGTCCGGTTCGGCTACCGCGAGGGCGCCGACGTGCTGCACGGCATCAGTCTGGACGTCGCCCCGGGCAGCCGGGTGGCCCTGGTCGGGCCGTCCGGCGCGGGGAAGTCCACCCTGGGCCGGCTGCTGGCCGGGATCTACGCACCCGGCCGGGGCAGCGTGACGCTCGGCGGGGCGCCGCTGGCACGGATGCCGGCCGAGCGGGTCCGGGCCCAGGTCGCGCTGGTCAACCAGGAGCACCACGTCTTCGTCGGCACCCTGCGGGACAACCTGCGGCTGGCCGCGCCGGACGCCGACGACACCGAGCTGCGCGCCGCATTGGACGCGGTCGACGCCGGGGAGTGGGTGGACGCGCTGGCGGAAGGTTTGGACACCGAGGTCGGTTCGGGCGGTGCCGCGCTCACCCCGCCGCAGGCACAGCAGCTGGCGCTGGCCCGGCTGGTGCTGGCCGACCCGCACACCCTGGTGCTGGACGAGGCCACCTCCCTGCTGGATCCGCGGGCCGCCCGGCACCTGGAGCGCTCGCTCTCCCGGGTGTTGGAGGGGCGGACGGTCATCGCCATCGCCCACCGGCTGCACACCGCGCACGACGCGGACGTGATCGCGGTGGTCGAGGGCGGGCGGATCAGCGAGTACGGCAGCCACCCGGAGCTGGTGGCGGCCGGCGGCCCGTACGCGGCGCTCTGGCGTTCCTGGCGCGACGAGCGGTAGCCGTCCCCGGTGCTCGGCCGGGCCTGGTGCTCGGCCGAGCCGGTCATCGGCCGTGCCCGGCACTTGGCGCTGCCCGGGCCTTGGCCGTGCCCGGTACTCGGCCCTACGAGGCAATTGGCCGGGCCGGTGCTCGGCCGGGCACTCGGGACCGGGTGTGAAACCCGTACGGGGCAGGGTTGCCCCGTGCGGGTTACCCGCCTGGCGCGTAACCGGACAAATCATCTGATCCCGCCGCAGACTGCGCGTGTGACCAAGATTTCAGACGGCTCGTCCGGATCCAAGCGCAACGAGATCGGTGGCATCCCCACCCGGTACATCGGGATCGGCGTCATCGTCGTCCTCGCCGTGTGGTTCCTCTTCGCCAACCTCGACAGGGTGCAGATCCAGTTCTGGGTCTTCACCGTCACCGCGCCGCTGTGGATCGCCCTGCTCGCCACGCTGCTCGCCGGCGCCGCACTGGGCTGGCTGATGAAGGGCCGGCGCAGTCGGTGACCGCTGCCGCGCCCGCTTCCGGGGAACCCGGCTCCGCCTTCGCGCCCCTGATCGAGCTCCGCGGCGTCAACAAGCACTTCGGGGACCTGCACGTGCTGCAGGACATCGAGCTGACGGTCGGGCGCGGCGAGGTCGTGGTGGTGATCGGGCCGTCCGGGTCGGGCAAGTCCACCCTCTGCCGGGCGATCAACCGCCTGGAGCCGATCGAGGCGGGCAGCATCCTCATCGACGGCCGGCCGCTGCCCGAGGAGGGCAAGGGGCTGGCCAGGCTTCGCGCCGACGTCGGGATGGTCTTCCAGTCCTTCAACCTCTTCGCGCACAAGACCGTGCTGCAGAACGTCTCGCTGGCCCAGATCAAGGTCCGCGGGCGCCCGAGGGCGCAGGCCGACGCGAAGTCCCTGGCGCTGCTGGAGCGGGTCGGGCTGGTCGCGCACGCCGGCAAGTACCCGGCCCAGCTCTCCGGCGGCCAGCAGCAGCGGGTGGCGATCGCCCGCGCGCTCGCCATGGAGCCGAAGGCGCTGCTCTTCGACGAGCCGACCTCGGCGCTCGACCCCGAGATGATCAACGAGGTGCTGGACGTCATGCGCCGGCTCGCGCACGAGGGCATGACCATGGTGGTGGTCACCCACGAGATGGGGTTCGCCCGGGCCTCGGCCAACCGGGTCGTCTTCATGGCGGACGGGCGGATCGTCGAGGACCGCGCCCCCGAGGCGTTCTTCGGCGCCCCCGAGAGCGAGCGCGCCCGGGACTTCCTGTCCAAGATCCTGAAGCACTGAGGCCGTGTCATGAGAGGGCCGTGCCATGAGGAGGCGTCGTGAAGGGGGCGGTGTCGTGAAGAAGATCGTGGCCCTCGCGGTCCTGACGGCGCTGCTCGCCGGCTGTGGCAAGGAGGGCACCCCGCCGCCGAAGGGTCCGCAGCCCAGTGCGCTGCCCAGTTACCAGGTGCAGAGCGGCGCCGGCATCACGGGCTCGCCCACCCTGGACGAAGCCCGCGGCCGGGGCCATCTGGTGGTCGGCGCCAAGGAGGACCAGCCCTACCTGGGCCAGAAGAACCCGGCCACCGGGGAGTACTCGGGCTTCGACATCGAGATCGCCAAGATGGTCGCCGCCGACCTCGGCTTCCCCCCGGAGAAGATCGAGTTCAGGACGATCGCCTCCGCCAACCGCGAGACCGCGCTGCAGAACGGTCAGGTGGACTACTACGTCGGCACGTACACCATCAACGACAACCGGAAGAAGCTGGTCGGCTTCGCGGGCCCGTACTTCCTCGCCGGCCAGTCGCTGCTGGTGCGCAGGAACGACAACGCGATCCACGGTCCGGAGGACCTCGCCGGCAGGAAGGTCTGTTCGGCGGCCGGCTCGACGCCCTACCAGCGGATCCAGAAGCAGTACCCGAAGGCCAGGCTGATCGCCTACGACACCTACTCGGCCTGCGTGGACAACCTGATCACGGCCCAGGTGGACGCCGTCACCACGGACAACACGATCCTGATGGGCTACGCGGCCAAGGTGCCGGACGAGATGAAGGTGGTCGGGCCGCTGTTCTCCCAGGAGCCGTACGGGATCGGGACGCCGAAGAACGACACGGTGCTGCGCGGCGCACTGAACGACGCCCTGGCGCACCACGAGGAGAACGGCGACTGGAGGAAGGCCTACGACGCGACCCTCGGCCTCTCCGGGGTGCCCGCCCCCACCCCGCCGCCGATCGACCGGTACTGAGAGGGCCGCTGTGAAAACGCTGACCGACAACTGGTCGATCTACTGGCACGGGTTCCTCGGCACCCTCTCGCTCTTCGTGGTGAGCGCCGTGCTGGCGCTGGTGCTCGGGGTGCTGATCGCGAGCTTCCGGGTTTCACCGGTGAAGCCGCTCCGGGTCTTCGGCACCACGTGGGTGACCCTGCTGCGCAACACCCCGCTGACGCTGCTGTTCTTCATCGTGGTGCTGGGCCTGCCGCGGTTCGACATCACCCTCCCCTTCTTCACCTTCGCCGTTCTCGCCCTCGGCTGCTACACCTCGGCGTTCGTCTGCGAGGCGATGCGGTCGGGCGTCAACACCGTGCCCACCGGCCAGGGCGAGGCGGCCCGCAGCCTGGGGATGACCTTCGGCCAGACGATGGGCCTGGTGGTGCTTCCGCAGGCGTACCGGTCGGTGGTCGCGCCGATCGGCAGCGTGATGATCGCGCTGGCCAAGAACACCGCGATCGCCGGCTCGTTCAGCGTGACCGAGCTGCTCGGCACCTACCGGACCATCAACGAGCTGGGCTACGGCATCGTCTGGACCTTCGTCTGGATCGCCGTCGGCTACCTGGTCATCACGCTGTCCATCAGCGCCGTCTTCAACCTGCTGGAACGACGAGTGGCGGTGGCCCGGTGACGGTGGAATCCTCCGCGCTCTACGACATCCCCGGCCCCAGGGCGCTCGCCCGGCACCGGCTCTACGGGATGATCGCGCTGGCGGCGATCGCCGCGCTGGTCGGCTGGATCGTCTACATGCTCTTCCACACCGAGCAGTTCACCTACGGGAAGTGGACGGCCTTCCAGTACCAGGGCGTCCAGGAGCTGCTGCTGCGCGGGCTCGCCAACACGCTCAAGGCCTTCGGCTGGACGGTGCTGTTCGCGCTGCCGTTCGGCGCGCTGTTCGCGGCCGGGCGGCTCTCCGACCACCGGGCGGTGCGCGGGCTCTCGACGCTGGTGGTGGAGTTCTTCCGGGCCATGCCGGTGCTGGTGATGATCTTCTTCATCTTCGTCGCGCTCCAGGTGGAGCCGCTCTGGGCACTGGTGGCAGGCCTGGTGCTGTACAACGGCTCCGTGCTGGCCGAGGTCTTCCGGGCCGGCGTGCTGGCGGTGCCGACCGGGCAGCGCGAGGCGGCGTACGCGCTGGGCATGCGCAAGACCCAGGTGATGGCGTACGTCCTGGTGCCGCAGGCCAACCGCGCGATGCTGCCGGCCATCATCAGCCAGCTGGTGGTGGCGCTCAAGGACACCTCGCTGGGTTTCCTGATCACCTACGAGGAGTTCCTGCACGCCGGCAAGCTGATCGCGACCAACCTGGACTACGACCTGCCGTTCATCCCGGTGGTGATGGTGATCGCGCCGGTCTACATCGGGATGTGCCTGCTGCTCTCCTGGCTGGCCCGCTGGGTCGAGGGCCGCAGCCGGCGCAGCCCGAGCATGCGGGGCGGGGCGCCGGTGGCGAAGGCCGAGGTGTCGATGGGGCTGCCGCCGTCCGCCCAGCCGTAGCGGTCCGGGTGTCCGAGGGCCGGAGGAGTGGCGGGGGTCGGAGAAGTGGCGGGGCGGGAGGAGTGGCGGGGCCAGAGGTTCGTCCGTAAACCATAGGTGCGGACGGGGTTAGGTGAGTGCTCTCCAAAGTCTGCTTATGATTGCGCCCGACAGAACGGGCACGGGCGGGCGGAGGGGCAGTGGAGCCGGTATTCGACTCACGGCACATCAGGACCTTCCACGAGGTGGTCCGGGCCGGCTCCTACTCGGCGGCCGCCCGCGAACTCGGCTACACCCAGCCCGCCATCACCCAGCAGATGAAGGCGCTGGAGCGGTCCGTCGGGGTGCCGCTGTTCACCCGGGCCGGGCGCGGGCTGCGGCTCACCGAGGCCGGCGAGGCGCTCTCCCGGCACGCCGAGCTGATCCTCGGCAGTCTCTCCGCCGCCCAGCAGCAGCTCGCCGCGCTCGCCCGCCTGCGCGCCGGGCGGGTCCGGGTCTGCGCCTTCCCGAGCGCCAACGCCACCCTGATACCCGAGGCGACGGCCCGGCTGCTCGCCGAGCACCCCGGTGTCCGGGTCGAACTGCTGGAGGCCGAGCCGCCGGACTCCGTCCAGCGCCTGCTGCGCGGCGAGTGCGACATCGCCCTGGCCTTCCGCTACCCGGGCGCCGCCACCGAGGTGCCGGACGGGCTGGACGAGATCCCGCTGATGGAGGACCTGCTCACCGTGCTGCTGCCGGTCGGCCACCCGCTGGGCCGCCGGCACGCCGTCCGGCTGGCCGATCTGGACGGCGAGCGCTGGATCGCCGGCTGCCCGCGCTGCCGGGCCAACCTGCTGCACGTCTGCGCGGAGGAGGGCTTCGCGCCCGACATCGTGTTCTCGACCGACGACAACCTCGCCGTGCAGAGCCTCGTCGCCGCCGGGGTCGGGATCGCGCTGATGCCCGCGCTGGTGCTCTCCTTCATGTGCCACCGCAAGGTCACCGGGCGAGCCGTCGAACCGCACCTGCGCCGGCAGGTCTGCGCGTACGTGCTGCGCGAGCACCGCCGCATCCCGGCCACCGCGCTGGTGCTGGACCACCTGCGGTCGGCGGCCGCGGCGCGCGTCGGCTGCTGAGAGCCGCAGCCGGCCGGGTCGGTGCCGGAGGGCGATTCATAAGCCTTGTTTGGGGTATTGCGAAAGAACCCTCGTTGGACGTGATAGGTCGCCTGGGTCGAACCTGCTGGCATGACACCCTCCGCCACGGTCGGCAGCGACCGGCTCACCGAGCGCATGACCGCCCTGGTCGGCGAGATCCGCGCGGTCGTGGACCGCGGTCTGCCGCCCGAACTCACCGCCTACCTGGTCGGCGAACGCCTCGCCCCGCATCTGGGCGACGAGGGCCTGCTCACCGACGCCCAGCGCGAGGGCGACCCGGACCGCTACCGCCAGCACGTCCTGCACGCCGAGAGCGACGGCAGCTTCTCCGTCGTCGCGCTGGTCTGGCTGCCCGGCCAGCAGACCCCGATCCACGACCACGTCTCCTGGTGCGTGGCCGGCGTCCACCGCGGACAGGAGAGCGAGACCCGGTACCGGCTGGTCTCCGACGGGCGCACCGCCCACCTGGTCGAGACCGAGCACGTGGTCGGGCCGGCCGGCACCGTCGCCGCCTTCGCCCCTCCCGGCGACATCCACCTGGTCCGCAACGCCTGTAGCTCCACCGCCATCTCGATCCACGTGTACGGCGCCGACGTCTCCCGGCTGGGCACCAGCATCCGGCGGGTCTACCGGCTGCCCGCCGACGACCAGCAGTGAGCACGCCATGGCACTGACCATCCGGGAGCGGCGCGTCCGCACCCGCCTGCTGCCCCCGCTCGGCGGGGACACCCCCGGCCTGCTGCTTGCGGCCCTCGGCGTGGCCGCCGCGCTCGCCGTCCACCAGGCCGTCCCCGCCGTGCCCAAGCTCACCGCCGCCGTCGTGCTCGGCATCGCGGCCGCCCACCTGCCCGGGCTGCGGCCCGTGGTCCGCGGCGTCGCCCGGCCCGGCCTCTCCACCGCCGGGCGGCGGCTGATGCGGCTCGGCATCGTGCTGCTCGGCCTCAAGCTCAGCCTGGACGACGTGCTCGGGCTCGGCTGGGCCACCGTCGCCATGGTGCTCGCCGTGGTCGCGGCCACCTTCACCGGCACCTGGTGGCTCGGGCGCCGGCTCGGCCTGCCCGGCGACCAGCCGCTGCTCGTCGCCACCGGGTACTCGATCTGCGGGGCCTCGGCGATCGGCGCGGTCAGCCAAGCCGCCGGCAGCGAGGAGGAGGACGTCGCCGCGTCCGTCGCCCTCGTCACGCTCTGCGGCACCCTGGCGATCGCCGTCCTGCCGTTGCTCCAGCAACCGCTCGGGCTCGGCGAGGCCGAGTTCGGGCGCTGGGTCGGCGCCAGCGTGCACGACGTCGGACAGGTGGTCGCCACCGCGCAGACCGGCGGGCCGGGCGCGCTGCGCGAGGCGGTACTGGTCAAGCTGATGCGGGTGGTGCTGCTGGCGCCGCTGGTGGCCGGGGTCGCCGTCGCGGTGCGGCGGGCCCGCCGGGGCGAGGCGGACGGCCAGGCCCCGGCCGGCAAGCGGCCGCCGATCGTCCCGCTCTTCGTGGCCGGCTTCCTGGTGATGATCGCGCTGCGCTCCGTCGGCGTGCTGCCCGACCGGGCGCTCACCCTGGCCGGGGACGCGCAGGAGCTGCTGCTGGCGGCGGCCCTGTTCGGCCTCGGCAGCGCCGTGCACCTGCCCACCCTGCTGCGCACCGGCGGGCGGATCGCGCTGCTCGGCCTTGGCTCCTGGGTGATGGTGGCCGGGGTCAGCTACGCGGGAGTGCTGCTCACGACGTGACCGGTCCCGAGCGGGCCTCCGCTATTGTCGAGCGGGTAGTCCGTGCAGCCGAGTACGCAGAGGAAACCGGATGTCCACCGCACTGCCCGAACGGGACGGCCACGACGCCGTCGTCACGCTCGACCGGCGGGAGGGCCCCTTCGGCGAGGTGGTTCTGCGGCAGCGCGGACGGCACTTCGAGATCATCGCGAACGGCTGCTTCCTGATGGACACCGCGGACGGGCGCTCGGAGCGGCTGCTGATCCAGGCGGCGCTGGACGAGCTGGACCGGACGGGCGACGCGGCCGAGCGGCCGTCGGTGCTGATCGGCGGACTCGGCGTCGGCTTCTCGCTGGCGTACGCGGTGGCCGAGCGGCGCTGGGGGCGGATCGCGATCGTCGAGCGCGAGAACGCGATCATCGACTGGCACCGGACCGGCCCGCTGGCGGCGTTCTCGGCCGGCGCGCTGGACGACGACCGGGTGGCGGTGCTCCACACCGACCTGCTGGAGTACCTGGCGGGGGCGGACGGCGAGCGCTACCACGCGCTCTGCCTCGACATCGACAACGGCCCGGACTGGACGGTCACCGACTCCAACGCCGGGCTGTACGGGGCGGACGGGCTGGCGGTGCTGCGGCACCGGCTGCAGCCGGGCGGCGTGCTGGCGGTCTGGAGCGCGCAGCCCTCCCCGGACTTCGAGGAGGCGCTGCGCGCGGCGGGCTTCTCGGACGTGGTCACGCACGAGATCCCGGTCGCCCGGGGCGTGCCGGACGTGGTGCACCTGGCCCGCCGCGCCGACTGAGCGCACGCGGCGGGCCGGGCTTCGCGGCCGGACCGCCGGTCTACTTCAGGCCGTTGTCCACCGCGGCCATCAGCTCGCCGTTGGCGGTGTCACCGTCGAAGGCCCAGATCATCGCGCCGGCCAGCCCCTGGGACTTGATCCAGGCGGTCTTGCGGGCCATCTCGGTCGGGTCGTCGTAGGTGTAGAACACCGAGCCGTTGTACAGGTACGCGTGGCCGGCCACCGGGTCCCGGTAGAGGGTGTAACCACCGCTCGTGGCGTACTCCTTGAGCTTGTGGTAGTCCTCGAAACCGGCCTCGTAGGTGCCCGGCGCGGGGCCGGTCGCGCTCTGGAAGAGGCCGTTGGTGGTGCCGCGCGGCACGCCCGTCCAGCCGCGGCCGTAGAACGGGATGCCCAGGGTGAGCTTGCTCTTCGGGGCGCCGCCGTTGACGTACGCGTTGATCGCGATCTCCGAGCTGAACTGCCGGTCCGGGGTGGACGGGTCGCCGGCCGCGAGCTTGAGCGCCGACTGCTGGTTGGTGCTCATCTCCCAGCCGCCGTGGTAGTCGTAGCCCTGGACGGTGGCGAAGTCGAAGGCGCCGAACAGGCCCGGGATGTCGATGCCCGCAGTGATCTTCGCCGGGTCGGCCGGGAGGAAGGCGCTCAGCGTGTAGTGCTTGCCGGTGGTGGCGCCGAGCGCGTCCAGCTGGCGGCGGAACTCCTGGGCCAGCAGGGTGTAGTTGGCCTTGTCGGTGGGCCGGAAGATGTTCCCGTCGTGCCCGCCGGAGGCCGGCCACTCCCAGTCGAGGTCGATGCCGTCGAAGATGTTGGCCGCGCTGCCGGCGCCGCCGCGGCCGTCGATGACCGGCAGGTTGCCCTTGATGTACATGTCGATGCAGGAGCTGACCAGCGCCTTGCGGGAGGCGTCGGTGGCGGCCGCGTCGGAGAACCACTTGCTGTACGACCAGCCGCCCAGCGAGATCTGGATCTTGAGGTTGGGGTACTTGGCCTTGAGCTGCTTCAGCTGGTTGAAGTTGCCGGCCAGCGGCTGGTCCCAGGTGTCGGTGGTGCCGGCCACTGAGCTGCCGGCGTCCCAGCCCTTGCCGAAGTCGGCCCAGGCGTCACCGGCGCCGTCGCCCGCGTTCGGGTCGTTGTCCGGGCCGGCCGCCTTGTTGGTGATGAAGCACTGCTTGGTGGTCGGGTGGATGTTGGCGAAGGCGTAGTTGAGCGTGGTGAGCCGGCCCGCCGAGCCGGAGGTGTCGAGCTTCTTCACGCTGTAGCCGCGGGCGTAGATGCTCCACTGCGTGAAGTAGCCGATCTTCAGCGCACCGGGGTTGGTGCCGCCGGCCTTGGTCTTGCCGGTGACCGGGCCGGAGGCAGGGGAGACGTTGCCGGCCGCGTCACGGGCCTTCACCGTGAAGGTGTACGAGGTGTCCGGCGCCAGGCTGCCCACGGTGGCGGACGGCGTGGTGACGGTGGCGGCGAGCGCGGTGCCGTTGTAGACGTCGTAGGCGGTGACGCCGACGTTGTCGGTGCTGGCCGCCCAAGCCAGCGAGATGCTGTTGGCGTCGGAGCCGGAGACGGTGGGGGTGCCGGGGGCGGTCGGCGGCTGCTTGTCCGGGTCGGCCGGGGGCTTGGTGGTGGCGCTGACCGGGCCGGCGGCGGCCGAGCGGTTGCCCGCGGCGTCGAAGGCCTGGACGGTGAACTGGTAGGCGGTGCCTGCGGTCAGGCCCTGGACGGTGACCGCGGTGGTGGCGCCGTCCGTGGTGGCCACCTTGGTGCCGCCCTGGAACACGTCGTAGCCGGTGACCGCGACGTTGTCGGTGCTCGCCGTCCAGGAGAGGTCGATGGTGGTCTGGGTGGTGTTCCCCGCCTGGAGCCCGCCCGGAGTGCTCGGCGCGGTCTGGTCCCCGCCGGAGCCGTCGCACGGCCGGCCGTTCAGCTTGCAGTTGAGCAGCGGCTTGTAGCTGCCCGAGTAGGCGATGTTGAAGCCGAAGTTGTAGGTGCCGCCGGGCGGCAGGCCGGCGGCCCAGCCCGGGTTCTTGACCGTCACGTGCGAACTCGCCGTGGTGTAGCCCGCGTTCCACAGCGAGGCGACCGTGTTGCCCGACGGCAGGTCGAACTCCAGGGTCCAGCCGTTGACGGTGGTGCTGGATCCGTTGGTGATGGTGTAGCTGCCCTCGTAGCCGCTGCCCCAGTCGCTGCCCTTGGTGAAGGTCGCGGTGACGGACCCGGCGGCGTGGGCGGCGGTGGCGGGCAGGGAGGCGGCGAGCAGCGGGACGAGCAGTGTCCCGGCCGCCAGCAACGGCAGCTTGATCCGACGTCTGCGCATGGTTGTGGCTCCTGTCCCGGGGTCTCCGGGCATGCCGGGTCGCCCCGTTACCTGTGGGGAGGTGTCAGGTGCGTGGAGCAGCGTGCGGGCGCTCCGGCCGTGGGGCGGCGCGGAGCGGGAGACCTCGGGCCGTCGGGGTGCCGCAGAGGATCCTGTGCTCCCCGAGAGTAGGGAGCCGGCCGGCAACTGGCAATAGGTCTGTACCAGTTGGCGGGCGTGAACATGACCGCGGGTGCGGGGAGGGCGGGTTCACCCGGGACGGGGCCAACCGTGGCCGCCCGGGCCCTTGTTCGGGGGTGAGGTGGAGCGGTGCTCGGGGGGTGGGGCGGGGCGGCGTTCGGGGGTGAGGTGGAGCGGTGCTCGGGGGGCGGGGCGGCGTTCGGGGGTGGGGCGGAGCGTCGGAGGGCCGCCCCGGTGGGGCGGCCCTCCATCGCGGACCTCAGCCGAAGGGGCTGTTCTCCGGTGCGACGGCCGGCGGGGCGGCCGGGGCGTCCTGGGTGAACATGCCGGACGGCGGTGCGAAGGGGTTGAAGTCCGGCGGCGGGATCATCACCGGAGTGCCCTTGGGCTTCCGGTCCTCCTCCTGCGACTCCTCGTCGGACGGCAGGGTCGCCGTCGGCGCGGGGACGGCCGGCGGCGCCGAGGGCGGCGGCGGGACGGGGGCCGACTGCTGCGGGAGGGTGGTGCCGAAGGGGTCGCTCGGCTGGTCGGCCGTCACCGTGCCGAACGGGTCGGTGGCCGGGGCCGATGCGGCCGCGGGTGCCGCGGCCGGGGCGACGGCGTCCATGGGCAGGGGGGCGAAGGCGAAGGGGTTGAAGTCCGGCGGCGGGATCATGACCGGGGTGCCCTTGGGGCGGTCGTCCTCCTCGGCGCGGGGCACGGTGGTGTCGGTGAGCGTCGGGGGCAGCACGCCGAAGGGGTCGAAGTCCGGCGGCGGGACCGCCACCGGGGCGCCCGCGGATGCGGCGTCCGGACCGTCGTCCGGGACGAGGATCGGCTCGGCCGGCGTCGGGTCGGCGACCGGGGCGAAGGGGTTGAAGTCGGCCGGAGGGACGCGCACCGGGGTCCCGCGCAGGTGCACCGGCAGCGGCGTCGGGTCGGCGGGGGCGGGGTCGGTGAAGACCGTCGGCAGCGACGGAAGGCCGGCGGCGGGTTCCGCGGGGGCCGGGTCCGGTGCGGCCACAGGGGCCGGTGCCGATGCCGGAGCCACGGGAGCCGGGTTCACGGGGACGCCGCGGGCCGGCGTCGGGGAGAGGACCGGGGGAGGGGTCTGCACCGGGACGGCCGGGGCGGTGAGCGTGCCGGCGACGCCGTCCCAGCCGAACTGCACGCTCGTCAGCAGTTCGGCGAAGGCCTCGGTGTACAGATCCCAGTCCTGCGGCTGGCCCGTGGTGAGCTGGACGCAGAGCACCGAGACGCCGTCCGGCAGCGGGACGAACGCCTCCACCACCGAGGTGACCGCCCAGCGCCGCCCGCCGTCGGCGGCCAGCGTGCCGGGCACCGGGACGCTGCGTCCCTCGACCAGGACGGCGGCCGGTCCGGCCGGCAGCAGCACCGTCCAGACCTCGGCGTGCCGGCGGACGGTGGCCAGCTCGGTGGCGAGGCCGGTGATCGGCAGCGGGTGCCGGGCCAGCGAGACCACCAGGGTGGCGTCGCTCGGGCGGCCGTCCACCTCGACCGCGCAGACGCCCGCGTAGACGGTGCCCGAAGCGGTGAGGATGTCCGCCAGAGTGGCGGCGATCACCGCGAAGTCGCGGCGCGGCGCCGGGCCGGTGCCGCTGAACAACTCCTCGGCCACCTCGGCCAGATGGGTGGTCAGCTCGGTGGCGGCCGCGGCGGTGGCCGGGTCGAGGCCCTTGCCGGCGGCCACGCCGTCGGCGGCGGCCGGGCCGGTGGGCACCGTACGGGCCGAGACGCCGGGCGGACCGCCCGGGGAGGTCAGCGGGTGGAAGCCGGGCGGCACGACGAGGCGGACCTCGGCGCCGGCACCGGTGGCCAGCTCGACCGGCTGCCGGGTCTGCTGCCCGGAGGCGAGCGCGGCCAGCGCGGCGGCGAACGGCGGGCGGAGCTTGGGGTCGGCGGCCTCACCGGACACCGGCAGCTCGAACAGCGCGGCCGAGAGGGTGCCCCGGTCGGCCACCGCACCGCGCACCGCACCGCCGCCGTACCGGGCGAGCAGCGCGTCCGTGGCCGGTCCGGCCACCGGGGCGCCGGTGCCGGGGCGGGCCGTCCCGGCGGTGACGACGGTGCCGAGCCGGTCGACGGCGTCGTACACCGGGCCGTTGGGGGCGAGCCGCAGGTTGAACAGCGACTCGGCCGACGGGTGGGTGCCGCCGCGCAGCGTGGTCAGCGAGGCCGCCGGGTGGCGGGAGGCGTGCGGTGCGAGAAGGGCCTCGGTGAGCGCGCCGAGCGTCGCGGACACCTGCTCCGCGGCGGCGAAGGGGTTGGTCTCCGCGGTGAACTGGCCGTCCTGGGTCAACTGATGAGCCCCCCGCTCTGCTGCGTCTGCGTTCGGTGGTCCGGTGGTCCGGGCGCGCCGGTGACCGGATGCGCCGTCGGATCCGTGGACATTCCTATCAGAGGCCGCGGTCGGGGCAGAACCGGCGGCCGGTCCGGCGGGGCCGGCGGCGGTCGGTCCGTCGGCCGCGGAGCCGGCCGGTCCGCGGTCCGCGGAGTCCGTCGGCCCGTCAGTTTTCCGGTCCGCCGGCCGGTCGGCCGGTCGGCCGGTCCGTCAGTCCGACGGCTCGGCCGCCAGCGCGGCGACGGCGTCCGCGATGCCCGGGACGGCGAACAGCCCGGCGAGGTCGCGCACGAGCCGCCCGGCCGGGCCGTCGGGGCGTTCCCCGGCGAAGAACCCGGCGAATTCGGCGGCCAGCGCGGGCTCGCGGGCGGCGGTCAGGGTCAGCGAGGCGACGAACTCCTGGACCAGGTGGAGCTGGAGCTCCTCCAGCGGCACCGAGCGCTCGGCCAGCCACTCCAGCGAGGTGATCTCGGCGTTGGCGATCCAGGCGCGGACGGTGAGCCGCACGCCAGGGCTGGGCGAGGGGAGGGCCAGGTGCGCCAGGATCTGGTCGGCCGCGGCCTGCCGGACGTCGTCGATCACCGCGGACGTCCCGGCGCTGGCCGCGACCGAGCCGCCGCGCAGCAGTGCGGCGAAGCCGGGGCCGTGGCTCTGCACGAAGTCCAGGTAGCGGCCCATCACCCGGTGGAGCCGGTCGGAGAGCGGGCCCTCGTGCGGCTCCTCGAACCGGCCGGCCAGCTCGCGCCCGGCCCGGCGCAGCGACTCCTCGTACAGCGCCTGCTTGCCCGGGAAGTAGTGGTAGACCAGCGGGCGGGAGGCGCCGGCGGCGGCCGCGATGTCGTCGATCGACACCTCCTCCGGCGGGCGGCGGCTGAACAGCTCCAGCGCGACGGCGATCAGCTGCTCGCGCCGCTCGTCCACGCTCAGCCGCCGGCGGGGCTTCTCGCCACCCTTGCCGCCGCCCTTGCCCGCCGCCTTGGCCGCGCCCGTACCGCCGGCCGGCCCGGCGTCGGGGCCGGTGGTCCGGTCGCTGCTCCGGTCGGTGCTCCGGCGGGGGCGCGCGGACGTGGGCGACGCCGACGGCGTACGGGAGGCCATGCGCGCCACCCTAATTCGTTGATAGCGGATCGGTGGAGCCAGGGGGCTGTTGCCGGTCCGTTCGAATGCCGAGGTCGTGACGCCTCGCGCCACCCGGGTCGCTGAGGCCTTCGGATAGATCGGCGCGCGGCCCCGGCATTCGCGGTGGTGGCGGCCGCGTGGGCGCCGGAGGAAAGCCTTGATGATGCCAGGCGTCGATGCCTTTGAACAGAGCGGCGGCGTCCGGCGCCTTCGCGGCCGTCACCACCGTCAACACCACGCTCTTGATCACTCGTTGGTGTTGGTGGTGCGAGCCCACCGCATGGTGACCTCTCGTTTTGCCCGAGTCGCCCGAGCTCCCGCAAGAGACCGAGGCCCGTGGGGTGCGCTGGTGCCACGAACGGCTAGTGAGGTGGCGGACCGGCTGGATGGCCGAGTCCTGGAATTAGGTCGCTGCGTGGCCCGCATGCGCTCGTGACCAGCGCAAACATCGCGCCCTGGGAGGGAACAACTTGATCTACTGTGGCATCGACTGGGCCGACCGGACGCACGACGTCGCCCTGGTCGACGACACCGGCCGGCTGCTGGCCAAGCGGCACATCACCGACGATGCGGCCGGCTGCAAGCTGCTGCTGGACCTGCTCGCCGAGTACGGGGACACCGAGGATGCCCCGATCCCTATCGCGATCGAGACCTCCCGTGGCCTGCTGGTCGCGGTCCTGCGGACCGGTACTCGGAAGGTCTTCGCGATCAACCCGATGGCCGCCGCCCGCTACCGCGACCGCCACGCCGTCTCCCGCAAGAAGTCCGACCCCGGCGACGCCCTGGTCCTGGCCAACATCCTGCGCACCGACATGCACGCCCACCGGCCTCTTCCCGACGACAGCGGCCTGGCCCGCGCCGTCGCCGTCCTCGCCCGCGCCCAGCAGGACGCCGTCTGGAAACAAACAGCAGATGGCCAACCAGCTCCGCTCACTGCTACGCGAGTACTACCCGGCGGCGTTGGCCGCCTTCGAGCCGTGGAAAAACGGCCTGTGCCGCCCCGAAGCCCGCGAGATCCTCAAGACAGCCCCCACCCCGGCAAAGGCCGCGCGGCTGACCCGCACGCAGCTCGCCGCCGCCCTCAAGAGGGCCGCCCTCAAGAGGGCCGGCCGCAAGCGCGGCATCGAGGCCGAGGTCGAGCGACTGCGCGAGGTCTTTCGCGCCGACTGGGCCCACCAGCCCCCGCTGGTCGAGGACGCGCTCGGCCAGCAGACGCTCGCTCTCCTGGGCCAGCTCGCGGCTGCCTGCACCGCCGCCGACGACCTCGCCCAGGCCGTCGAGGAGGTGTTCCCGCAGCACCCGGACGCCGAGATCATCTGCAGCTTTCCCGCGGCGTTATCCGGGGTGCTCAGGGGCCGTAAGACAAGTACGGCAAGTGGCCCTGATCAGTCCGTGCCTTACAGATATCCAGGGGTTCGTCAGGCACGTACGGCACGTCAGCGGCGGGCGTGCTCGGCGCCCTGGTCAGGAAGTGGGTGCGCCGTTGCCGGAGCGGGAGTTGCCGGACGGCACTGCGGTGCCGGCCGCGACGGCGACGTGCACGCTGATGCTCAAGGACCTGGAGTGACGCTGGATTTCACAGCGTCGTCACCGATGCGACGAGCGAGCCACCGCGCTCGACGGCTACTGCTCCGCGCGGCTCGACCTGACCGTCACCCCCTCAACGATTCCGCCAGTCCGCCGACAATCGGGCAGAGCGGCCCAGAACGTCCTCCCAGTCGGACACCCTGCCAAGGCTCAGTCGAGGCTTCTGTCAGGTCGGGTGTAGAAGGACTCGACGCCCCGCCAGGGTGAGGGGCCGCCCAGTGATCGGTCCAAGCGCCGTTGGGACGGGGCAAGGGAACAGCGGGCCGCATTGACGAAGCTCAGGTGAGCCTCACCCAGCGCGGTATGAATCGGCCGCAGTTCTTCGATGTCGGTCGGCTGACGCCCATGGAAGAGGATGGTGAAGTCCTCCAGGATCTCGCAGACCCGCTCGGCTGCTGCACTGGTCGCCGGGTCGGCAACGAGGCTGACCGAGTGCTGGGCGGCCACGAACGGCACCCAGTCGACGGCGGGCCTGCGCTCGTCGAGGAATGCCTCGCGCAGCTCCGCCTCCACGGCCCCGAACGCCTGCAGGAACTTCTCGTAGGCGGCGGTCTGCGTCCCCTGCAGCCATTGCTGGTGCTGGCCGCGGCGTCCGATGACACCGCCGGCGATGACGCCCACGACCGTTGCGGTGACACCACCTGCGGTGGATATCAGCAGATCCCATGAGAGGGTCAAGCCAGGTCTCCTCACGATGGATGAGCGGGGCGCCCATCGGCAGCCCCGCGCTGAACGAGGCCAACGGAATGAACGTCAATTCTCGTCCAGCGGGGAACATTTCGGCCTGGTGAGGGCACGCTCGCTACGGCTGCGCTGTCGTGGGTCGCAGCAGTCACGCGAACGACGGCCACCTGGCGGCGGCCCACTCCCGCCAGCCCACCCAGCCGGGCGGCGGGCCAGCGGTCCCGCGGCCCTCCAGCTCCGCCGCGTCGGGCTCCTCGAAATGCGCCCGCCCGTGCAGGATGTCGGCCTCGGACATCGGCAACGTCTCCTCGGGGGCAGTCGCCCAGCGATGGGCAATACGCGCGCGCTGGGTCTCATCGTCCACCGGCAGGTAGACCATGCGGAAGCACGCCTCCTCGGCCTCCACCAGCCAGC
This sequence comes from Streptomyces sp. CB01881, assembly GCF_002953255.1. Lineage (GTDB taxonomy): Bacteria > Actinomycetota > Actinomycetes > Streptomycetales > Streptomycetaceae > Kitasatospora. The sequence goes on along the minus strand of NZ_CP026498.1, from coordinate 1,635,897 downwards.
GGATGGCAGACCGTTCGTCCCGCGACCAGCAGCCGTAGTCCACGACGACGTTGGTGCCCAGTTTGACCGCCTCCAAGGCGAGCCAGAGCATGCGCCCCTCCAGCACGTCGCGCTTCCCGTCTGCCTCCGCCTCGCCGAACAGGGGAATCATCCAGTCGTCGGGCGTCAGACGCAGCGCGCCGTACTCCGCGGCGAGCTGCCGAGCCCGCGTGGTCTTTCCGGCCCCTGGCAGGCCGACCATCAGGAGCAACGTAGTCACACCCAGATCGTGGCAGGGAAGCCAATCAGACGACCACCGCTTTATCCGCCCGCCGATCATGGGCGAGCCACAGGCGGGTGAAGGCCACGGTGACAGTGTGTGGAGAACGTAGGCGGCACAGGACACGTCGCATCGGAGCCTCGACTACGTGCCTTACATCCCTGACAACTCCAGATGCACGCTGACATGCTCAAACTGCCTAGGAGCCCCAGATAAGGGCCGACTCGCCCTCGCACAGGTCGACCAGGTGCGCGGCCCAAAATCCGGGCCCGTCCAGCAGCGGGAGGCCGTCCACAACGGGAGCCGAGGAGTACCAGCGCCGTGCCATCGCCATGCCGCGATTCTGGCGTACGAGGATCAGCTCTGTTCGACCGCCCCACGCTCCACCCGGCCACCGGCTTGACGGCTTGGCGCCGTGAGGTGTCTATCCGGCCGCGCTATCCGCGCAGCTCGCGGTAGCGGCGGTACGCCTCCAGCCCGTCGGGGACGAACTCGTCGCGCGCCAGCCGCTCGTCCAGCTCCGCCGGGGTGAGCCAGGCGTGCCAGGCGACCTCGGACTCCTGCGGCGACACCGGGCCGTCCCAGCGGGCCTCGTACACATCGCACCACCAGGAGAGCCCGCCGCCCCGGTACAGGAACTTGAACAGCGGCTCCGGCTCGATCCCGTGCACGCCGAGCTCCTCCTCGGCCTCCCGGACGGCGGCGCTCGCGTACGACTCGCCCGCGCCGACCACGCCGCCGACGAACATGTCGTGCGCGCCGGGGGCGAACAGCTTGGTGTCGGTGCGCCGGTGCACGAAGATGCGACCGGCCGGGTCGCGGACCAGGATGAAGACGCAGCGGTGGGTCAGCCCGTCCCGGTACACCTCCCCGCGCCGGGCGGTCCCGATCACCCGGTCGTGCTCGTCGACGACGTCCAGCAGCTCTTCGGCAGGGTTGGTCATGACGGACAGGTTAGGGTTTCCGGGCCCGGTTCGAACGCACCGAACGGAACTCCGCACGGACTCCGGACACGGGCACGGTACGCATTCGGACGAGGCTGGGCGGCACGCGGTGGTGGAGATCTGGGGCGGGACGGCCGAGGGCTTCGAGCCGGTGCGCGACGCCTTCGCCCGCAACTTCCGGGAGTACGGCGAGCTGGGCGCGGCCTTCGCGCTGTACGTGCGCGGCCGCAAGGTGGTCGACCTGTGGGGCGGCGACGCCCGGCCGGAGGTCGGCGGGCGGCCCGCACCGGCCGTGCCGTGGACGGCCGACACCGCGCAGGTGCTGCGCTCGGTCACCAAGGGCCTGACCGCCACCACCGCGCTGCTGCTGGCCGACCGCGGGCAGCTCGACCTGGACGCGCCGGTCGCCTCGTACTGGCCGGAGTTCAAGGCGGCCGGCAAGGACCGGGTGCCGGTGAGCTGGCTGCTCTCGCACCAGGCCGGGGTACCCGCCCTGGACGTGCCGCTGCGCCTGGAGGACGTGCTGACCTGGGAGCGGGCGGCGGCGGCCGTCGCCGCCCAGGCACCCGCCTGGGAGCCGGGCACCGCGCACGGCTACCACCCCTACACCTTCGGCTGGCTGGTCGGCGAGGTGGTCCGGCGGGTGAGCGGGCGGACCGTCGGGCAGTACTTCGCCGAGGAGATCGCCCGGCCGCTCGGCCTCGACCTGTGGATCGGGCTGCCGGCCGGCGCCGCCCCGCGGGTGGGCCGGCTGGTGGACCTGCCCGCGCCGGAGGCCGCCCGGACGGGGCCGAGCGGGCTGCGGCTGCGTCCCAAGCAGGCGGTGCGGGACGCCTACCAGGACCCGGCCTCGCTGACCGCCCGCGCCTTCGCCTCGGTGCGTCCCGGGGTGGACCTCAACGACCCGGCGGTCCAGGCCGCCGAGATCCCCGGCGCGGGCGGGATCGGCACCGCCCGTTCGCTGGCCCGGTTCTACGCGGCGCTGGTCGGCGCGGCCGACCGGCACGGCGGCGGGGCGGGCGAGGTCCTGCCGGCGCTGTTCGGGCCGGAGCTGCTGGCCCGCGCGGTCGGACCGGCGGTCAGCGGGCCGGACCGGGTGCTGATCGTCAACTCGACGTTCGGCCTCGGTTTCTTCCGGCACGGCCCGACCTCGCTGATGGCCTCGCCGGCCAGCTTCGGCCACCCGGGCCGGGGCGGCTCGCTCGGCTTCGCCGACCCCGACCTCGGGCTGGGCTTCGGCTACGTCACCAACGGCATGCAGCCCGGGGTCACGGGCGACGTCCGCTCGCGGAACCTGATCCGCGCGGTGCGCGGCTGCCTCGGGCTGCCCGCCTGAGGGCCGGACCCTAGGCCTGGCCGGTCTCGAAGCGCGAGATCTTCCCGTGGTCGACGGTGAAGCGCCAGGCGGTGCGCATCTCGCCCCAGGTGTCGTTGTTGTAGCTGGCGATCAGCGCGTGCCCGCCGTCGGACTCGGACTGGACGTCCATGTGGCCGTGGCTGGAGAAGATCTCGCGCTCGGTCCAGTCGTCGACGTCGCGGTCGGAACCGTCGTCGGACATGGTCGCGTCGGGGGTGAGCAGATCGCGGAAGGCGGTCCGGTCGCCCGAGTTGACCGCGGCGACGAAGGCGCGGACGGCCGGGTCGGACAGCTTGGCGACGGCGATGGTCATGGGGTCTCCCAGGGGGACGAGGGATAGGGACCTCCTGTTTATTGCGTCGCCCGGGCGTGTCCGGGAATGTCGGCGGCGCGTCGGAGATTTTCAATTTTCGTGTGCTTAGATCCGCTATGGGTGATTTGCACGTAGAAGGGAGTCCCGGATGGGTCCGGCCGAACTGCTCGTCCTGACGTTCCCGCAGCAGACCATCACCATCGAGGCCGCCGAAGCGCTCGCCAAGCTGCGCACCGGCGGCGACGTCCGGGTGATCGACTCGCTGGTGGTGACGCGGCACCCGGAGGGCGAGGCGACGTACGGGGAACTCGCCGACTTCGAGCACCTGCGCGGCGTCGTCCCGGACGGGAGCGCCGAACTGCCGCTGATCGGGCCGGAGGACGCCCAGGAGGCGGCCGAGCTGCTGGCGCCGGGGACGGTGGCGCTGCTGGTGCTGATCGAACACGTCTGGGCGCAGGAGACCGCCGAGGCGCTGCGCGAGATCGGCGGGCGGATCGCCTCGGGCGTCCGGATCCCGCCGGAAAACATCGGCGAGGCCGTTCGCGCCGCCGAGGCGCACCGCGCGGCCGGGAAGTGAGGACGCCATGTTCCGACCTCTGCGCCCGATCCGCCCGGTGCGGGTGATGCGGCCGGTGGGCGCGCCCCTGGTGCGCGGTCTGGTGGTGGGCGGTGCCGCGTACGCGGCCGGCCGGGGTGCGGCCGGCCGGCGCCGGGGTGAGCAGGACCAGAACGAGGCGATCGCCGCGTTGCAGGCCCAGGTGGCCGCCCCGGCGGGAACGGCCGCACCGGCCGCACCGGCCGTCGCGGTCGTCGCGGCTGCGCAGCCGGGGCAGGCCGCGTCCGCCGTGCCCACCGCGTCCGGGCTGCCCACAGTGCCCGCCGTGCCTGCCGCGTCCGCCGTTCCCGCTGTGCCCACCGCGTCCGCCGGGGCGCCGGACATCGCGGACAAGCTCGCCGATCTGGGCCGGATGGCCCAGCAGGGCCTGCTCACCCCCGAGGAGTTCGCGACCGCCAAGGCGCGGCTGCTCGGCGGGTGAGCTCGGGAGAAACGCGGCCGGGCGCCCCGCCCGGGTGCCCGGCCGCGGACCACGGGGAGTGGTAACGGAGTGGGAAGTCGGCCGGCCCGACTTCCCACTCCGCGTTTTCGGGCCCGGTGCTCCCGGGCGGGGCGCGGCCCCGCAGCGGGCCTGCCGGGGGCGGGTCGCGCCCGGCAGGCCCGCGCCGGAGGCCTGGCTCAGAGGCCTGCGCTCAGAGGCCCGCGCCCGGGGGCCTAGAAGAGGCCGAGGGCGTCGGGGGAGTAGCTCACCAGCAGGTTCTTGGTCTGCTGGTAGTGCTCCAGCACCGCCTTGTGGGTCTCCCGGCCGATGCCGGAGTTCTTGTAGCCGCCGAAGGCCGCGTGCGCGGGGTAGGCGTGGTAGCAGTTGGTCCAGACCCGGCCGGCCTGGATGGCCCGTCCGGCCCGGTACGCGGTGTTGCCGTCCCGGGACCACACGCCCGCGCCGAGGCCGTACAGGGTGTCGTTGGCGAGGGCGATGCCGTCGTCGAAGTCCTCGAAGCGGGTGACCGCGAGGACCGGGCCGAAGATCTCCTCCTGGAAGATCCGCATGCCGTTGACGCCCTCGAAGACGGTGGGCGTCACGTAGTAGCCGCCCGCGAGCGACCCGCCGAGGTCGGCGCGTTCGCCGCCGGCCAGCACCTTGGCGCCCTCGGCCTGGCCGATCTCGATGTAGGAGAGGATCTTCTTCAGCTGGTCGTCGCTGGCCTGGGCGCCGACCTGGGTCTCGGTGTCCAGCGGGTTGCCCTGGCGCATCGACCGCACCCGCTCCAGGCCGTCGGCCAGCAGCCGGTCGTAGACCGTGGACTGGATCAGCGCCCGGCTCGGGCAGGTGCAGACCTCGCCCTGGTTGAGGGCGAACATCGCGAAGCCCTCCAGTGCCTTGCCGTAGAAGGCGTCCTGTTCGGCCGCGACGTCGGCGAAGAACAGGTTGGGGCTCTTGCCGCCGAGCTCCAGCGAGACCGGTATCAGGTTGCCGCTGGCGTACTGGGAGATCAGGCGGCCGGTGGTGGTCTCGCCGGTGAAGGCGATCTTGCGGATCCGGCTGCTGGAGGCCAGCGGGCGCCCGGCCTCCAGGCCGAAGCCGTTGACCACGTTGAGCACGCCGGGCGGCAGCAGGTCGGCGATCAGCTCGACCAGCACCAGGATCGACGCCGGGGTCTGCTCGGCGGGCTTGAGCACCACCGCGTTGCCGCCCGCCAGGGCCGGGGCGAGCTTCCAGACCGCCATCAGGATGGGGAAGTTCCACGGGATGATCTGGCCGACCACGCCCAGCGGCTCGTGGAAGTGGTACGCCACGGTGTCCTCGTCCAGCTGGGAGAGGCCGCCCTCCTGGGCGCGCAGCGCGCCGGCGAAGTAGCGCAGGTGGTCGACGGCGAGCGGCAGGTCGGCGGCCAGCGTCTCGCGCACCGGTTTGCCGTTCTCCCAGCTCTCCGCGACGGCCAGCGCCTCCAGGTTCGCCTCCATCCGGTCGGCGATCCGCAGCAGCACCTGGGCGCGCTCGGCGGGCGCGGTGCGGCCCCAGGCCGGGGCGGCGGCGTGGGCGGCGTCGAGCGCGGCCTCGATGTCCTCGGCGGTGCCGCGGGCGACCTCGGTGAAGACCTCGCCGGTGACCGGGCTGGGGTTCTCGAAGTACTCGCCGCGGACCGGCGGCGTCCACCGCCCGCCGATCCAGTGCTCGTACCGGGGGCGGTAGTTGACGATGGATCCGGGGGTGCCGGGGGGCTGGTAGACCGTCATGCTCCGGGGGCCTCCTCGCGTGGTCGGGGGGCACCGCCGCGGCGCGCGGGGGCCGGGCGGTGCGCCGGACCGCGGACCGGTGGCCCGGCGGTCCGGCGGAGGGTGCGGACGCGCACATGGGCCGGGCGCCGCCGGGGCGCCCGCCGTCTGGCACCCTAGCCGCGGACGGCGGGCGCGGCTACGGTCCGTACAGCCGACTTCCACGGAGGGTGCTTATTCGGCCGTTTTCCGTCACGCCGACGCGGGCCGGCCCGGGCCCGGGCGGGCGTGCGTCCGGGGTCACGCGGAGCCGGGCGGGCTCAGGCGGCGAGGTAACGGCCGGTGTGGGACTCCCAGTTGAGGTACCCGGCGAGCCAGGTGACCAGGCCGTCGGCGTAGCGCTGGGCGACGGTGCGCTCCACCCGGGACAGGCCCAGCTCGCGGTGGACGTCGGGGAGGCGGTCGTACAGCTCGCGGCAGCGCTCGACCATCAGCTGGGCCTCGTCCATCACCACGGCGCAGGCCTCCTCGGCCGAGCAGCGGCGCTCCCGCTGCACGATCATCACCAGGTTGTTGACGTCGCCGCGGGGCGCCTCCAGCGGGAACGACCGGACGTCGTTGCTGAGCGAGGGGATGTCGGCGGCGAGCTGGCGGATCTGGCGGAGCACCGGGTGGTGGAGTACGGCGGCGGGCACCTCGAAGTGGCCGAGGCACTCCACCATGTCGAAGATGGTCTCCATCGCGGCGGTGCCGCGGCGCAGGGCCAGGTAGCCGTCGCGGTCCGGTGGCCGCCCGGAGATCCGGCCGGCGGCCTCGGCGGGGTGGCTGGCCAGGTACCACTCCCAGTTGTACGCGGCGCGTGCCTGCCAACGCGCGGGCATCCCGCGTACGCTGCGTTCCCAGAGGTCCGCGAAGGCGGTCTCGACGGCGGAGGAGGGGTCGGGCCCGGCGCCGTGCAGGACGGAGATGAGCCGCTCGCAGATCGGGGCCACCTCGGCGGGGCGGCGGCCGAGGGGTCCGTCGAACTGGTCGTCGAAGAGGAAGTAGAAGCCCATCAGGTCGGCGGCCAGGGCGAGTTCGTCCGGCCCGGCATCGGGGTAGCCGAGAGCGGCGAGGGCGACGACGTCCCAGTGCGCGTAGGAGGGGTGCGAGGGGTCCGGGAGCAGCGGGTGGCGGGTCAGCCAGTCGCGGTGCAGTTCGGCGGCGTGCGGACCGTGCGGGCTTCGGCGGTGCGGGAACGGAATCTGAAGTGAGGTGTCGTCAGACATCGGACTCCCGGTGCGGCGGAGGGTGGGGGTACTGGTGGTGCCTGTGCTGGTCGTGGGGGAGGGGGGATTGGAGCGGCTGAACGCGGTGCGCAGTTCGGCATGGCAAGATCAACTCGGCTCGGGGGCCGTAGAGTATCCGATGCAATGATCGGACGTTAGGGATATAGGGCAATTGCCCTTGGCAAGCTGTCCGAACCCTCAATCTCCGTTCCAGCCTGGGCGAATGCCCGACAGCGTGCCCCCCACGGCGCTAACCTCGGCTCCACGAGCAGGGTACGGCGAGGCGGAGGCGCGACGGTGACCGAGCAGGGACACGAATTTCGGGCGGGGGCGGGTGCCGACGGGCGGGAGCCGGAGACCGTTCCGCACCGGGTCAGGCTGCGCGACCGTGACGCCGAACTCCGCTCGGCCGAGGCCGCGGTGGAGAAGCTCTGCCGCGATTTCGCCGCCGGCGGCACCGAGATCGGCGAGCTGCTCACCTTCTCAGGCCGGCCCGGCATCGGCAAGACCAGCCTGCTGCACGAGGTCCGCAGGATCGCCAAGCTCCGCGAGGGCACCACCGTCCTGTTCGCCCGCGGCGGCGAGCGCCAGTCCAACGAGCCGTACCACGTCCTGCGCCAGCTGCTCCAGCCCGTCCTCGGCGGCCTCGACCCCGCCGAGTTCCGGCAGGTCATGGGCACCTGGGAGGAGGTCGTCGGTCCGGCCATGGGGCTCAAGCAGCCGAAGGCCGGGGCCCGCCGCCTCGACCCGCAGGGCGTGCGCGACGGCCTCGACTACGTCCTGACCCAGCTCGCCCCGCGCCGGGCGCCGCTGGTGATGATCGTCGACGACCTGCACTGGTCCGACCTCGAATCGCTCGCCTGGCTCGCCTCCTTCGCCCTCCGCGCGAGCGAACTGCCCGTCCTGCTGGTCTTCGCCTACCGGGACGACATCGCGGACTGGCAGCCCGAGGCCCAGGAGCACCAGGCCGCCGTCACCTCCCTCGCCACCCGCCGGCACGAACTCGGCCGGCTCACCCTGGTCTCGGTCACCGACATGGTCCGCGCCGAACTCGGCGACAAGGCCGAGGACGCCTTCTGCTACGAGTTCTGGAACGTCGTCAACGGGAACCCGTTCGAGGCCGTCGCCCTGCTGGACCAGGTGCGCGACCAGGAGCTCGACCCGGTCGAGGAGAACTCCCAGCAGCTGCGCGAACTCGCCGTGGACGCCACCGGGACGACCCTCACCGGCTGGCTGGAGCGGCTCGGCGCCAGCACCCTGCGGTTCGCCTGGGCCTGCGCCATGCTCGGCACCGACATCCGGCCGGACCTCGCCGCCCGGATCTCCACCCAGTCCCTGGAGGGCTCCCGCGAGTCCATCAAGCAGCTGCGCAAGCAGCGCGTCCTCACCCAGACGCCCAACGGGAACCTGGAGTTCGTCCACCCGCTGATCGGCAGCTCGATCTACAACACCATGAAGGAGTCCACCAAGACCGGCATGCACGGGGTGGCCGCCGCCGAGATCGAGAACGCCGGGCTCGGACTGCTCGCCGCCTCCCGTCACCTGGTCGAGACCTTCCCCGGCGAGGGCGACGACCGCACCGTCCGCAAGCTGCGCAAGGCCGCCCAGGAACACCTGCTGATCGGCGCGCCCGAGGCGGCCCAGCGCTGCCTGCACCGCGCCCTCGCCGAGCCGCCGGACGACGACATCCGCGCCGAGGTGCTGTACGAGCTGGGCTGTTCCGCGCTGCTCACCGACCCGATGGCCACCGTCAACCAGCTGAAGCTCGCCCTCGACCCCGACGAGGGGCCGCTGCGCCCCTCGCTCCGGGTCGACGCCACCTTCCGGCTCTCCGAGGTCCTCGCGCACAGCGGCCAGCTCGGCGAGGCCGCGCGGGTCTGCCAGGACGAGGCCGAGAAGACGGACGACGACTCCGCGGGCCGGCTCCGGCTGGAGGCCGCCGCGTTCATGTGGCACGCCTACCGCAAGTCCGAGGAGGACGGTCCGGCCCGCTCCGAGCGGCTGGGCGCGCTCTGCCGCAGCCTCACCGGCCGCGAGGCCGCCGACCGGGCCGTCCTCGCACTGCGCGCCTGGGACCTCACCCTGCGCGGCGAGCCCTCCGCCGAGGTGCTGCGCCACGCGGACCAGGTCCTCGACCAGGGCCGGCTGCCCAAGGGCCTCGGCTGGACGGACAGCACCTGGGGCTTCGAACTGCCCGCCACGCTCGGTCTCTCGTACACCTACAGCGACCGCATCGCGCAGGCCGAGCGGCTCTTCGGCGACGCATCGTCCAGTTCGAGATCGCGGGCTGGAGCGGTGCCCACCGCGGCTTCGCGTACTTCCTGATGGGCCTGGCCCGGTTCCGCCGTGGCCTGCTCGCCGAGGCCGAGGACTTCCTGCGCCGGGCCCTGCGGCTCTCCGAGCGGATCGGCCCCAAGCTGCCGCTCGCCTGGGACGCGGTCGGCGTCCTGGTGGACACCCTGATCGCCCGCGGCCGCACCAACGAGGCCTGGGACCTCGCGATCGGGTTCGGCTTCAGCCCGCCGTACCACTCCACCGCGATGGTGCTGCCCGACGCGGCCTCCCTCTACGGCAAGCTGCTGCTCGCCAAGGGCCGCAACGCCGGGGCCGCCGCCGCCCTCACCGAGGCCGGCGCCCAGCTGGACGCCCGCGGCTGGCACAACACCGTCTGGGCGCCCTGGGCCGGCCACCTCGCGGTCGCGCTCGCCGAGGACGAGCCCGAGCGGGCCCGCGCGTACGCGGAGCGGTCCGTCCGGGACGCCCGCCGGTTCGGTACCGCCTCGGCGATCGGCACCGCGTTGCGGCTGCACGCCGAGATCGCGGACGGCCAGCAGGCGGTCGAGCTGCTGGAGGAGGCCGTGCGCCACCTCGGCCAGTCGCCGGCCGGCTACGAGCACGCCGTCGCGCTGGTGGACCTCGGTGCGGCGCTGCGCCGGGTCGGCCGGCTGGAGGACGCGCAGGAGTACCTCTACCAGGGCATCGAACTGGCCCAGCACTGCGCCGCCGACGGCCTGGTCGACCGGGCCCGCCGCGAGCTGGCCAACTACGGCCTGCGGCCCAACCGTCTCGGCGACGTCCGGGAGATGCTGAGCCAGCCCGAGTGGGACGTCGCCCGGCTCGCCGTGCGGGGCGTGCCGCCGCAGCGGATCGCCGACGAGCTGGGCGTGCACCTCAGCCTGGTGAACCGGCGGCTGGCCGCCGTCTACCGCAAGGCGGGCAGCGGCCCGGACGGGCTCGCCTCGGCGCTCGGCCTGCCGCCCGAGCAGCGCGACGGCACCGAGGACGGGCGCGAGGGCGCGGCCGGCCGGGACGGCGGTACGGCGGAAGCCTGACGGCGGGCGGAGGTACGACGGCGGGCGGAAGCCTGACGGCGGCGCGCGGGGCGGCAGGAGCGCCCCCGCCGACGCCCCGCTGACTAGGCTTGCCCACGGGGCGGCTGGCCCCGGACGGACCCGGTACCAGGGGGCCGCGGCGCACCGCGGCCGCCAGTGAGGAGCAGGTCATGGCGACGCCCCCGGCGAACGGGTCGCAGGCGACCAGTGTGCGGCGCGAACCGCTCGAACCCGCGGGCGCGGGCGCCGCGATCGAGCGCTGGACGCTGCGGGCCGGCCCGTACGAGGCGACCGTGCTCACCCTCGGCGCCACCCTGCACTCCCTGACCGCCCCCGACCGCACCGGCCACCCCGCCCAGGTGCTGCTCTCCAGCGACCGGCTCGCCGAGATCCTCGGCCCGGCCCGGCACTACGGCACGGTGGTCGGCCGGTACGCCAACCGCATCGACGGCAGCAAGGTCACCATCGACGGCGAGGAGCACCCGCTCGCCCCGACCGGGGGCGGCGTCACCCTGCACGGCGGTCCGGACGGCTTCGCGCACCGGATGTGGGAGTCCGAGCCGCTGCCCGACGGCGTCCGGCTGCACCTGCACAGCCCGGACGGCGACCAGGGCTTCCCCGGCGCGCTCGACGTCACCGTCGACTACACGCTGAGCGCCGCCGGCGAGCTGGTGATCGGCTACCGCGCGACCACCAGCAGGCCGACCGTCCTCAACCTCACCAACCACGCGTACTTCAACCTCGCGGGCGAGGGCAGCGGCGACGTCCTCGGTCACCTGCTCACCCTGGACGCCGACGAGTACACCCCCGCCGACCACCGGCAGATCCCGTACGGGCGGACGGAGCCGGTGGCCGGCACGCCGTTCGACTTCACCTCCCCCCGGCCGATCGGCAAGTCGGTGCAGGACGAGCACCCGCAGCTGACCGGTCCCGGCGGCTACGACCACAACTGGGTGCTCCGCCCGCGCCCGGCCGACGGCACCCCGGCCCGGGCGGCGCTGCTGGAGGACCCTGCCAGCGGCCGCACCCTGGAGGTGCTGACCACCGAGCCGGGCGTGCAGGTCTACACCGCCAACAAGTTCCAGGGCGCCGTGACCGGTGCGAGCGGCGTGCCGTACGGGCCGTTCGCCGGGATCGCGCTGGAGACGCAGCACTTCCCGGACTCCCCGCACCACCCCGCCTTCCCCAGCACCGAGCTGCGGCCGGGGGAGGAGTTCCGCTCGACCACGGTGCTGCGGCTGGGCGTCAGCTGAGCCCCGCGCCGATCTCCCTGCGCATGCAGAGCCGCGGCCAACGGTCGAGGCCGTGCCCGGCCTCGCGGCGGCGGATCTCCCGCAGGCCCGGGGTGATCTCGGCGTCGGCGAGCGGCCGGAAGCCGAAGCGGGCGTAGTAGGGGGCGTTCCACGGGACGTCGGCGAAGGTGGTGAGGGTCAGGGCGGGCGCGTCGGTGGTGGCCGCCAGGTGCTCGATCAGCGCCCGGCCGATGCCGCGGCGCGCGTGGCCGGGGTGGACGGAGACCTGCTCGATGTGGAGGGCGCCGTCCACCGGCTCGGCCAGCAGGTAGCCGACGGGGGTGCCGCGTTCGCCCTCTTCGCCCCCGGCACGCCCGTCGTCCGCGTCGCCCCCGGCACGTCCGCCGCCCTCGTCGGAGAGGGCGACCAGGGCGGTGCCCCCGTCCAGGTAGTGGGCCAGCTCCTCGACGGTGGGCGGCTCGTCCTCGGCGATCTCCGGCATCCCGATGGCGGTGAACGGTGCCCCGGCGGCCCGTTCCAGCTCGCGCAGCAGTGGCAGGTCTTCCCTGGTGGCGGCTCTGATTCGCATGGGACCAGTCTGCTGCAAGGCCTTTCGGCAACCCAGCGTATTAATGAGCGGGGTCCCTATCGATACGAAACGGACAAACCGCCACGCCTTGGCCGTCTGTCGACTACCGTGCGGCCACGTCCAGGACACGCGGGCGTAACGATCCCCATTTCTTGCAGAAACTTGCTGCAAGGACTTTCCGTGGCGATTGCGCCGCTGTTAACTTCCTTCCGAGCCCGACGGCAGCAACGGTGCGGTCGGCACGAGGCAGCCATTATGCGCCTGCCTCCCAACATCTCGGGCACCCCCACCCCTCCCAAGGAGTTCTCATGCGGCGTGGCATCGCGGCCTCTGCCCTCGTTGTGGCCCTCGCGGTCTCGATGGCTGCCTGTGGCAGCAGCGGCTCCAGCTCGGACGGCAAGGCCGACGGGCCGGTCACCCTCACGTACTGGGACACGTCGAACGCCACCAACGAGGCCCCGAACTACCAGGCCCTCGTCAAGAAGTTCGAAGAGGCCAACCCGAACGTCAAGGTCGACTTCGTCAACGTGCCGTTCGACCAGGCGCAGAACAAGCTCCAGACCGCCATGGGGGCCAAGGGCGCTCCGGACGTGTTCCGCTCCGAGGTCGGCTGGACCGCCGCCTTCGCCAAGGCCGGCTACCTGGAGCCGCTGGACGGCACCGCGGCCGCCGCCGACGCCGGCGCCTTCCAGCCCAGCCTCGTCCAGCAGGCCAAGTACGAGGGCAAGCTGTACGGAGTCCCGCTGGTCACCGACACCCTCGGCCTGCTCTACAACAAGGAGCTCTTCACCAAGGCCGGCATCACCGCCGCCCCCAAGAGCTGGGACGAGCTGAAGACCGCTGCCGCCGCCGTCAAGGAGAAGGCCGGCGTGGACGGCTTCTGGCTGAAGGCCGCCGACGGCTACTACGCGATGCCGTTCCTGTTCGGCGAGGGCACCGACACCGTCGACGCCGCCGGCAAGAAGATCACCATCGGCTCGCCCGAGGCCGTCAAGGGCATCGAGACCTACAAGACGATGTTCACCGCGCCGGGCACCGCCAAGGCCGACGTCACCAGCGACGCCTACGCGCACATGATGGACGCCTTCAACAGCGGCAAGGTCGCGGCGATCATCCAGGGCCCCTGGGAGATCACCAACATCTACAAGGGCACCGCGTTCGCCGACAAGACCAACCTCGGCATCGCCCCCGTCCCGGCCGGCTCCGCCGGCAAGGCCGGCGCCCCCACCGGCGGCCACAACATCTCCGTCTACGCCGGCTCGGACAAGGCCCACAAGGCCGCCGCCGAGAAGTTCGCCGCCTACATGACCTCCGCGGAGAGCCAGGCGTTCATCGCGCAGAAGAACTCCACCCTGCCGACCCGCGCCGACGCCTTCACCCCCGAGGTCAAGGCCGACCCCGGCATCGCCGGCTTCCAGAGCGTGCTCACCAGCGCCCGTCCCCGCCCCGAACTGGCCGAGTACAGCTCGCTGTTCGCCTCGCTGGGCACCAACCTCGGCAAGGTGGTCCAGGGCACCGGCACCCAGGACGGCCTGAACACCGTCGCCACCGACTACGCCAAGCTCCTCCCGGGCTTCGCCAAGTAGTCACCCGAGCCGCCCGGCCCGCCACCCCCGGCGGGCCGGGCGGCCAGACCCGTAGCAGCAGTCGCCGTAGCGAGGCGGCGGACCTCCCCGAGAAGGTGTCGAACATGTCAGTCGCCGTGCAGGGCGCCACCGGCCAGGGCAGCCGGGAGCGCGATCCGCGTCCGGGCCTGATGGAGCGCCTCAAGCGCTCGTACGCCAAGCACTGGTACGCCTACGCGATGATCGCGCCGGTCGTGATCGTGCTGGGCGTACTGGTGCTCTACCCGCTCGCCGAGGGCCTCTGGCTCACCCTCACCGACGCCAACAGCCTCAACGCCGCCCGCAAGATCGGCGTCAACGAGATCCCGGCCAGCTACAAGTTCGTCGGCTTCGACAACTACGCGGACATCCTCTGGGGCCCGGGCTCGTACGACCGCTTCTGGTCGCACTTCGTCTGGACCATCGCCTGGACCGCGATCTGCGTCTGCCTGCACTACACCGTCGGCCTCGGCCTCGCCCTGCTGCTCAACCAGAAGCTGCGCGGCCGCGCCGTCTACCGGATGCTGCTCATCCTGCCCTGGGCCGTGCCGACCTTCGTCACCGTCTTCTCCTGGCGGCTGATGCTCGCCGACGGCGGCGCCGTCAACGGCCTGCTCTCCGCCCTGCACCTGCCCGAACCCGGCTGGCTGGACGACCCGTTGGCGCAGAAGGCGGCCGCCGTCCTGGTCAACACCTGGGTCGGCGTGCCGTTCATGATGATCTCGCTGCTCGGCGGCCTCCAGTCGATCCCGGCCGAGCTGTACGAGGCGGCCGAGATGGACGGCGCCACCCCGTGGCAGCGGTTCCGCCACGTCACCCTGCCGGGGCTGCGCACCGTCTCCTCGACCGTGGTGCTGCTCGGCGTGATCTGGACGTTCAACCAGTTCGCCGTCATCTTCCTGCTGTTCGGCGGCAACGGCGCGCCCGACGCCCAGCTGCTGGTCACCTGGGCCTACCGGCTCGGCTTCGGCCAGCAGCCCCGGGACTACGCGCAGTCCGCCGCGTACGGCGTGATCCTGCTCTCCATCCTGATCGTCTTCACCGCCTTCTACCGGCGCTGGCTGGCCCGCAACGAGCAGGCCAACGGCTGACGCCCCGTCCCCCCAGCGACCACGAAGGCAGGTACCCCGATGAGCACCACCACCGACCGACCCACCACCGCCGCCGCGCGTCCCGCGCCGCCGGCCGGCCGTCCGCCCAAGGTCCGCCCGCGCGGACAGGCGAGCCCGGCCGCCCGCGCGCTGTCCCACGGCGCGCTGATCCTGGCCAGCCTGATCGCGCTCTTCCCGGTGGTCTGGATCCTCTACGTCTCGCTCGGCCCGGACAAGACGGACTACCTCCACCCGGGCGCCATCCTCGACAAGATGACGCTGTCGAACTACCACACGGTGCTGTTCGACACCGACTTCTTCACCTGGTTCGGCAACGCGTTCCTGGTCTCCGGCGTCACCACCGTCTTCGGCGTGCTGATCGCCGCCACCACGGGCTACGCCGTCTCCCGGATGCGCTTTCCCGGCCACAAGCCGCTGATGTGGTCGCTGCTGGTCACCCAGATGTTCCCGATCGCGGTGCTGATCGTGCCGATGTACACGATCCTCTCCGAGCTCGACCTGCTGGACAGCTACCTCGGCCTGATCCTGGTCTACTCGACCACCACGGTGCCGTACTGCGCCTGGCTGCTGAAGGGCTACTTCGACACCATCCCGGTGGAGATCGACGAGGCCGGCCGGGTCGACGGACTCTCCCCGTTCGGCACCTTCTGGCGGCTGGTGCTGCCGCTCGCCAGGCCGGGCCTGGCCGTGGCCGCGTTCTACTCCTTCCTGACCGCATGGGCCGAGGTGGCCTTCGCCTCCACCTTCATGCTCAGCTCCGACAAGTACACCCTGGCGGTCGGCCTGCAGACCTTCGTCAGCGAGCACGACGCCCAGTGGAACCTGATGGCGGCGACCGCCGTACTGATCGCGATCCCGTCCTCGGTCCTCTTCTACCTGGTGCAGCGTCACCTGGTCACCGGCCTGACCGCCGGCGCCTCCAAGTCCTGACCTGCCGCTCTCTAGTCCCAAGGGATACCGTCCATGACCCAGAACCTGGCCGACACCTCCCGGCCCGCCGCCGACGCCACCGCTCACGAGGCCGGCACCGGCGCGTCCAGAGGCTGGTGGCGGGACGCGGTCATCTACCAGGTGTACCCGCGCAGCTTCGCCGACTCCAACGGGGACGGCATGGGCGACCTGCCCGGCATCCGCAGCCGCCTGCCCTACCTGCGCGACCTCGGCGTGGACGCCGTCTGGCTCTCGCCGTTCTACGCCTCGCCGCAGGCCGACGCCGGCTACGACGTGGCGGACTACCGCGCGGTGGACCCGATGTTCGGCACCCTGCTGGACGCCGACGGGCTGATCCGCGACGCCCACGCGCTGGGCCTGCGGATCATCGTGGACCTCGTCCCCAACCACTCCTCCGACCAGCACGAGTGGTTCCAGCGTGCCCTGCGCGAGGGCCCTGCGTCCCCTCTGCGCGACCGCTACCACTTCCGGCCCGGCAAGGGTGAGAACGGCGAACTGCCGCCCAACGACTGGGAGTCCATCTTCGGCGGCCCGGCCTGGACCCGCACGGCGAACCCGGACGGGACCCTGGGCGACTGGTACCTGCACCTGTTCGCCCCGGAGCAGCCCGACTTCAACTGGGAGAACCCGGCCGTCGCCGACGAGTTCCGCTCGATCCTGCGGTTCTGGCTCGACATGGGCGTCGACGGCTTCCGGATCGACGTCGCCCACGGCCTGGTGAAGGCCCCCGGCCTGCCCGACCTCGGCGGCGGCGACCAGCTCAAGCTGCTCGGCAACGACGTCATGCCGTTCTTCGACCAGGACGGCGTGCACGAGATCTACCGCAGCTGGCGGCGGATCCTGGACGAGTACCCGGGCCAGCGGATCGGCGTCGCCGAGGCGTGGACCCCCACCGTCCAGCGCACCGCCAACTACGTGCGCCCCGACGAGCTGCACCAGGCCTTCAACTTCCAGTACCTGGGCACCTCCTGGGACGCCGCCGAGCTGCGCGGGGTGATCGACCTCTCGCTCGACTCGATGCGCCCCGTCGACGCCCCCACCACCTGGGTGCTGTCCAACCACGACGTCACCCGGCACGCCACCCGGTTCGCCAACGAGCCCGGCCTCGGCACCCAGATCCGCACCCCCGGCGACCGCGCGCTCGGCCTGCGCCGCGCCCGCGCCGCCACCCTGCTGATGCTCGCGCTGCCCGGCTCCGCGTACGTCTACCAGGGCGAGGAGCTCGGCCTGCCGGACGTCACCGACCTGCCCGACGAGGTCCGCCAGGACCCGTCCTTCTTCCGCCAGGCCGGCCAGGACGGCTACCGCGACGGCTGCCGCGTCCCGATCCCGTGGTCCGGCACCGAGGCCCCGTACGGCTTCGGCCCGGTCGCCGGCGGCCCGAGCTGGCTGCCGCAGCCCGCCGAGTGGGCGCAGCTCAGCGTCGAGGCGCAGACCGGCGACCCGACGTCCACCCTGGAGCTGTACCGCAGTGCGCTGGCCGTCCGCCGCGCGCAGGCCGACCTCGGCGCCGGCACCGGCGTGGAGTGGCTGGACAGCCCCGAGGGCACCCTGGTGTTCCGCCGCGGCTCCTTCGTCTGCACCGTGAACACCACCGCGGAACCGGTCCGGATACCGGCGCCCGGCCGCCTGCTGCTCTCCTCCGCGGACGCCGTGGTGGACGGCGGCGAGACGGTACTCGCTCCGGACAGCACCGACTGGTGGGCGGTCTGACGTGGTTGCAATAGGCTCTGGGACCGTGACTACGGCGCGACTCTCAGACATCGCGGCACAGGCGGGGGTCAGCGAAGCCACCGTCTCCCGCGTACTCAACGGCAAGGCGAACGTCTCCGCCGCCACCAGGCAGACCGTGCTGGCGGCACTGGACGTGCTCGGCTACGAGCGGCCGACCCGGCTGCGCCAGCGCAGCGCGGGCCTGATCGGGCTGATCACCCCCGAGCTGAGCAACCCGATCTTCCCCGCGCTCGCGCAGGTGATCGAGCAGGTGCTGAGCCGGCACGGCTTCACGCCGGTGCTCTGCACCCAGACGCCCGGCGGCTCCACCGAGGACGAACTGGTGGAGATGCTGGTCGACCGGGGCGTGGCGGGCATCGTCTTCGTCTCCGGCCTGCACGCCGACACCACCGCCGACCACGACCGGTACGCCCGGCTGACCGGCCGGCAGGTGCCGTTCGTCCTGATCAACGGCTTCAGCGAGAAGATCGACGCGCCGTTCATCTCGCCGGACGACCGGGCCGCGATGTGGATGGCCGTCCAGCACCTGGCCGAGCTCGGCCACGAGCGGATCGGCCTGGCCGTCGGGCAGCGCCGGTACGTGCCGGTGCTGCGGAAGATCGAGGGCTTCACCGCGGCCATGCGCGAGGTGCTCGGCCGGACCGCCGAGGAGGCCCAGGACCTCGTCCACCACACGCTGTTCAGCGTGGAGGGCGGGCACGCGGCGGCCGGCGCGCTGCTCGACAAGGGCTGCACCGCGATCGTCTGCGGCAGCGACATGATGGCGCTCGGTGCGATCCGGGCGGTGCGCCAGCGCGGGCTCTCGGTACCGCAGGACGTCTCGGTGGTCGGCTTCGACGACTCGCCGCTCATAGCGTTCACCGAGCCCCCGCTGACCACCATCCGCCAGCCGGTCGAGGCGATGGCCACCGCGGCCGTAGACGCCCTGCTGGAGGAGGTCGGCGGGAACGCCGCCCAGCGCGGGGAGTTCATGTTCCAGCCGGAGCTGGTGATGCGCGGTTCCACGGGCGCAGGCGCCCGCTGAGCGACCACGACCGGGGCCCGGAGAGCGATCCGCTCTCCGGGCCCCGGTCGTGCGTCCGTCAGCCCTCCTGGGCCGTCGGGCGTTCGTGGCCCGACCCCCGGCCGTCGACGGCGTCGCCGGTCCGGCTCCCGGTGCGCCGGCCCCGGGCCAGGTAGTCGCGCAGGACCAGCTCCACGGCGTCCTGCGGGCTCCGGGTACCGGCGAGCATCATCACGTCGATGGCGAGATTGGCGTCGAGGGTGACGGTGACCTGGGCCATGGTGACTCCTTCTCGGGTGCGGAGCAGCAGCATGCCCGCTGCGCCCCGATTCCACCACGGCCTCCACCGGCCCCGCACCCGCTGTCGTGGGCGGGCAGGCCGCAGCCCCCGGGAAGAGCGACCAGACTCTTCCCGGGGGCTGCGGCGTACCTGCGCGGGCCCGGGAGCCGCGCGCGGGGATCAGACCCGGCCGGCGAAGTCCGGGGCCCAGTTGGCGATGGTCTCGGTCCGCACGCCCGCGCTCGGGTTGGCGGCCTCGACGTACGAGCCGTCGCCGACGTAGATCGCGACGTGGTAGACGCCGGAGTCCTGGCCGTTGTTGGACCAGAACAGCAGGTCGCCCGGCTTGAGCGCGTCCAGCGAGACGTGGGTGGAGGCGGCGGCCTGGTCGGCGGCGACGCGCGGGATGGAGACGCCCGCGGCGCGCAGCGCGGCCTGGGTCAGGCCGGAGCAGTCCCAGCCGCCGTTGCCGGTGCCGCCGTAGACGTACGCCTGGCCGACCTTCGACTCGGCGAAGGCGACCGCGGCGGCCATGCTGCCGGTGGCGGCCTGGGCGGGCGCCTGGGCCTGGGTCTGGGCGGCGGGCTTGGCGGCCGGGGCCTGGGTCTGGGCGGCGGGCTTGGCGGTGGCGGCCTGGCCGGAGTTGCCGGAGGTCCGGTCGAACCAGTCGAAGCCCTTGCCGGACTCGTCCGAGGCCTGGGCGCGGTCACCGAGGGTCAGGTGCTGACCGGGGTAGATGACGTGCGGGCCGTTGGTCAGGGTGGAGCGGTTGAGCTCGTACAGCCGCTCCCAGCCGCCCTGGATGTTGTTCTTGTCGGCGATCGAGGTGAGCCAGTCGCCGGCCACGACGGTGTAGTCGTTGGAGGCGGCCTTGTCCTGCCACTTCTTCGACCAGTTCTGGCCGGCCTGCGGCTTGGCGGAGTCGGTGGAGGCCGGGGCCTGGTCGGCCTTCGGCGCGGCCGGCTTGGCGGCGGGGGCCTGCGCGGCGGGCGCGGCGGCCGGGGCCGGGGTCTGCGCGGCGGGCTTGGCGGCCGTGGTGGTGTTGACGGCGGCGGGGGTGCCGCCCTGGGTCAGGCCGGCCTGGACGGAGCAGACGGGCCAGGCGCCGGGGCCCTGGACGGCGAGCACCTTCTCGGCGATCGCGATCTGCTGGTCCTTGGTGGCGAGGTCGGCGCGGGCCGCGTACGCGGTGCCGCCGAACTCCGCCCAGGTGCTGTTGGTGAACTGGAGGCCGCCGTAGAAGCCGTTGCCGGTGTTGATGCTCCAGTTGCCGCTGCTCTCGCACTGCGCGACCTTGTCCCAGGTGGCGACGGAGGCGGCGGAGGCGGTGCCGGAGGTCAGGCAGGGGACGGTGAGGCCGATGCCGACGACGCCGAGGGTGGCGATCGCGCGGCGGGTGCGGCTGGACAGGCGGGTGCCGTTGGTGGGCAGCATGAAGACGCGGTCCTCTCCCACGCCTGCGAGGTGAGCTGTCGGATTCGGGCTGGAGTTGCCCGGCCGCGCTGTGGACGCGGCTTCACCCCTAGCCCTGAACCGGTACGAGGACCGGTCCGGGGCGACTTACCTGTGGTTCCCCCGCTCCTGCCGTGGTGCGTTCTGCGCTGCCAGCGCACCCGACGGCAGGACTCGGCGTTGCGGATGAGCTGGGTCCGTGTGGCCACGAACGGGGAGCACGTTAAGCAGACTTAAGTTCAAACCGCAAACATGTGTGATGCTCGTCACGGTTTGCGGAAAGCCCGGGGAAAGGCTGTCCACCATGATCGGAAATGACTGTTTTCGCGCAACGCCCGCCGCGGTCAATGCAACTGCCTATGCTTCAGAAGGTCGGGACCGACGCAGCCGTCTGGGGGGAGGGCTACGCAACGATGGCCATGGACGAGGAGCCGGACGCGGGCCGGCCGGCCGCCGGGCCCCGCGGAGCACATCGCCGGGCAAACCATCGCAGACCGGACATCCCGCCTGAATGTGCCCGAACTCCCTTAAGCCGCCGCACAATGCTGCGCTGGCTCGCGGTCGGCACGGTGTTCGCGGCGATCGGCGGCGAGGAGGCCCTGCGACGCTCGCCGACCGGTCCCACGGCGCCCGTCGCCGCCGGGAGCACCGCCACGAGCCTGGCCGGGACGGGAGGCGACGGGGCCATGGACCACGGCGACGCCGCACCGCCGCCCTCCGCCGGCGCCGCGGAGGGCGCCGCGCCCGGGCAGCCCGCCGCCGCGCCCGCCGTCGACCAGAACGGCCGTCCGTGGTCCGACCCGGCCGGCTGGGGCGGCAGGGTGCCCGGCCCGCAGAGCGCCGTCCGGATCACCGACAAGGTGCTGCTGGACACCGACGCCACCGTCGCCTCGCTGCTGGTCGAACCGGGCGGCGCCCTCACCTTCGCCGCCGGCCGCACCGTCACCCTCGCCTCGGCGGGCAACGTGGAGGTCCGCGGCACCCTCGCCCTCGCCCCCGACGACACCGCCGTGCACACCCTGCGCTTCCCGGCCGTCGACGAGAAGCGGTTCCGGGGCGACGGCATGAAGGTGGTCGACACCGACGTCGGACTCTGGGTCACCGGCGCCGGGTACCTGCGGCTGGACGGCGCCGCCAGGACCGCCTGGGTGCGCGCCGCCGGCGGGCTGCGGGCCGGCGACACCACCGTCACCCTGGCCGCCCCGCCCGCCGGTTGGCGGCCCGGCGACGAACTGGCCGTCACCCCGACCGGCCCGCCGGACGAGGACGGCTCCTCCACCCGCTACGACCTGGTCGTCGTCCGGTCCGTCGGCGGATCCGGCGTCACCCTGGAGGCGCCGCTGAAGTACGCGCACCCGCGGGTCTCGGCCGGAGGGGGCGTCACCGTCGGCGCCGAGGTGCTCAACCTGACCCGTGGCGTCCGGGTCGAGGGCAGCGCCGAGGGGCGTGCCCATGTCCACATCACCAGCTCCCGCCGGGCCGACGTCCGGCACGCCGCGCTGCGCTGGGTCGGCCCGCGCGCCGAGACCGGGGAGACCTGGAGGGGACCGGACGGGGCCGTCCCGGTCACCGCCCCCGTCCTCGGCCGGTACGGGCTCCACTTCCACCTGCTCGGCGACGCCACCCGGGGCACCGTGGTCGAGGGCGTGGTGGTCCGCGACGCCGGCAACCACGCGTACGTCCCGCACGCCAGCCACGGCATCACCTTCCGCAGCTGCATCAGCCACGAGACCTGGGAGGACGCCTACTGGTGGGACGGCCCGCCGGACACCCGCACTCCGCAGCAGCCCTCCGACGACATCGTCTACGAGTCCTGCGTCGCCTCGCGCACGGTGCTGGAGCCCAACCCGCGGGCCTACCGGCTGACCGGCTTCAACCTGGGCGCCGGCACCGGTGGCAAGGCGCTGGACTGCGTGGCCGTCGGCGTCCAGGGCGCCGACGGGGCCTCCGGCTTCGAGTGGCCGGAGAACAGCGAGGGGTCTGGACCTTCCAGTGCTGCCTGGCCCACAACAACCTGCAGAACGGCGTCTTCGTCTGGCTGAACGCCCGGCAGCACCACGTGGTCACCGAGTTCGCGGCCTACCACAACGGCGGCTGGGGCATCGAGCACGGCGCCTACCTCAACGACTTCGACTACACCGCCTGCGTGCTCCACGGGAA
This sequence comes from Streptomyces sp. CB01881, assembly GCF_002953255.1. Taxonomy (GTDB): domain Bacteria; phylum Actinomycetota; class Actinomycetes; order Streptomycetales; family Streptomycetaceae; genus Kitasatospora. Next base: position 1,613,534 of record NZ_CP026498.1, on the reverse strand, counting down.
CGCCGCCGGGGGAGTGGCGCTGCACGCGCTCGGCAGGGAGAAGGGCAGCCTGTTCGACGGCCTGCTGATCGACGCCGCCGGGCAGAGCGACTTCGCCGTCTCCACCGCCCACCACGAACTCGCCGGGGAGTCCGTCACCTTCAGCCGCAGCCGGTTCACCGGCTACCGCCGCGCCGGGGTCGCCTTCCGGGCCACCCCGGACGGCAAGCCGGACGACGTCCTGGTGCTGGACTGCGAGTTCGGCGGCAACGAACTCTGGGTCGACCCGGAGTCCGGGCCGCCCAGGAACATCCTGCTGCGCCGGGCCGGGCAGTCCGAGGTGCTCCAGGTGCGCCGGGCGGACGGCGGCGCAACCGCGCAGCCGCAGTGGAACGCGAGCAGTACGCCGGTGGCCTCGTTCGCCGCGCAGTCCCGGCCGGTGCAGACGCCCGCCCTGGGCCTCAAGGACGCCGCCGCACCCACCGGCCGGGTGGGCGGCTAGAGGACGGGAGAGGACGGGAGAGGACGGCCGAAGGGGCCCGGAGTGCGCTCCGGGCCCCTTCGTGCGGTCTGTCCGCAGCGGGCTGCTACTGGGCGGCGTGCCGCCCGCCGCCCTCCTCGACCGCGGACTCCTCGGCGTGCGCCTCGGGGTCGGCGGCCGGAAGCACGGCCAGGTAGGTGGAGGCGATCAGCTGGCCCACCGTCGGGTACGCGCCCAGCGGGGCGGCGGACGGGCAGCCGGTCTCCTCGGCGGCCGTGGCGAGCAGCTCGGAGTCGGCCTCGGGACCGATCACCAGCGGGGCCAGCGCCGGGTTCTGGGCGCCCATCTCCTTGAGGTGGGCGACGGCGGCGGCCACCGAGCCCGGTACGTCGAGCGCGGCGGGGACGACCGGCACGGCCAGCCGGGCGGCCAGCAGCATGCCGGTGATCCCGGCAGCGTCGGCCGCCTCCTGGCCCCCGACGGTGGTGAGCACAACGCCGTCGGCGGCGGTGGCGATGGCGAACAGGCGGGCGCGGTCGGCGCGGGCCAGACCGGCCTCGGAGAGCCGGACGTGGACGGCCTCGGCCAGCAGCGGGTGCGGGCCCAGCACGTCGGTGACGTGGGCGCCGTACTCGGCGGCGAGTGCGTGCAGGTCGGCCAGGAAGCCGTGCGGGCCGGGGAGCAGCGGCACCACGACCGGCGCGGGCAGGCCCGCCTCGGCGGCGTGCGCCAGCAGCTCGGCGACGGTGCGCTCGTCACCGGCGGTGCCGGCGGACTCGCCCTCGACCGTGTCGCCCGGCAGGTAGCCGGCCGCCGTCTGCACGCCGTTCTGCTCGCTGCGCACGATGGACAGCAGTTCCTCGACCACGGAACGGGACTCGGGCCCGGCTGTCGCGGGCACCGCGAGCACCAGGGCCGGGGAACCGGCCGGGATCTCGGGGCGCTCGGGGCGGCGGTGGCGCCCCCGCGCACGGGAGCCTGGAGTGCGGACGGGCAGTGGCGCGCCCGGGATGGCTGCGGTGCTCATGGCGGAGATCGTAGGACATCTGGCCGCCCACCCTGCAGTCGGCTGCCGCATCGGGACGGGCGGGCCGCCCGAAAATCGGACATACTCTGCCAAACCCCCGCGCGCCCGGGACATCTTCTGTGACGCGCCTGGCGGACCCCCGCGTTGCACCCCCGTCGCGTGAGATGTCTCACAGGCGCGGTGGCGCCTGACGGAGGGTCACGGGAGTGCGACTCCCGGCATTCGAAGATCAACATTCAGCGGGGGGCCGCCTACGGGCGGTTATCGGCGGTCCGCCGATTCAGTCGGCTATGTCCGCTTACGTGCCGTCAGGTGGTGGGGTCGTGAAGAGTTGCAGTTTGGTGGCGAACGGCCCGTGCACCTGCACCGTCCCGTGCTGATGCACGTGCACTGGAGCTATCATCACGTCAAGTGAGGCGTTGTGCCGGGCCGGTACGGGGCCGGCCCAGCCGTTCGGCTGTTGTGCCGGGGCGCCGAGCTGGACGACCACTCCGGAGCTCTTCGGGAGATTTCTATGCACAACACGTACGACGCGTACAACGGGATGGCGGCTGCGGACCTCAAGGACGTGGTCTGGCAGAAGAGCCTGCACAGCAACTCTCAGGGCAACTGCGTCGAGTTCGCCGCCCTCCCGGGGGGCGAGGTGGCGATGCGCAACTCGCGCTTCCCCGACGGTCCGGCACTGATCTACACCCGGGCCGAGATCGCCGCGCTGCTGCTGGGGGCCAAGGACGGGGAGTTCGACCACTTGGCGGTCTGACCGGCCGCCGCCTTCTCCATCGGGGGGCCGTCGTGGGTGCTGACACCGCGACGGCCTTTGTCTTGTCCGCTTGTCCTGTCGCTGTCGTGTTGTCCGGCTCCTGCGCCGTCCGGGGTGCGCCCGTCGAGGGCGGACCGGGAGAGCGTGAGCCGCGGCCGCGCGCCCGGGTGGTGTGGTCCCCCGGGGGTCCGCCGGCCGGTGGCGGGCCGGTCGCCGTCACCCGCCCGGGCGTCCCGTGGTCGGGCCGGGTCGGGGCCTGCCGGACGCCGTCTCCTGCGATCCCGCCGGGCGCCGTGTCCCGCGGCCGCCGCGGAGCCGCGTGATCCCTGCCGGGTCGGGCGGTGCGTCCTGCTGCTAGGCCGAGCGGCGGTGCCGGCCGCCGAGCTCGGGGACGGCGTTCAGGACGGTGCGCTCCGCCTCGAACAGCGCCCAGACCACCTTGCCGCTGCCCAGCGGGTGCCAGCCCCAGGAACGGCTGAAGGAGTCCACCAGGTGGAGCCCGCGCCCCGATTCGGCGACGAAGTCGGCCTCCCGGGCCACCGGCCCGATGCTGCTCGGGTCGCTGACCGCGCAGACCACCTGCGGTGCGCGGTGCACCAGGCTTATTCGGATCGGCAGCCGTCCGTCGGCCGTGGGCTGGACGGGGAAGTCGTAGTCGTCGAGTGCGCTGCCCGCCGCGGCGGGGCGCGCGCCGATCGCGTGCCGCAGGGCGTTGGTCACCAGCTCGGAGGCCACCAGCGCGACATCGTCGAACAGCTCGTCCAGTCCCCAGCGCTGAAGAGCTGTTCTGGCGAAGTCGCGCGCGGTTCTGACGGCTTCGTAGCGAGGGGCGAGCGTACAGGTGACCACATGGGGATCGACTGCCAAGGCCGTACCGGTGCTCATGAAGAGCTCCTCCCATAAGGGGGCGGACACGGCTGGACCCGCCGGGGTCATGCCGGTCACCTCCGACTCGCTCGGCCGCACGGCCGCCCCCTCGACCAGGCGCGCGCGCACACGAACGCCCGGTGGCGCGGGGGCGCTGCCGGGCTGGTGCGCGGAGTCGCGCGTGGGGTCGACGCGGAGCCCGCGGGATTGCCAGGGATGTGCAGGTGCACGTGCACCATGGTCCTCTGCGCTCACTGCAGATGCAAGAGTCGATTCACGTGCAGTTGTTCAAATGGCATATGCAAGAGCCGAATGCACGTGCATCCTGGTGTGAGAGGTGCAGAACTGATAGGAACATCCGTCAGTATCGGCACCGTGAGCGCTCAACTGATGGCAGACTGTGCGCTGTTTGCCCTAGGTGGAGGTTTCGACCGCATGACCACAGTTCAGCCGGGCGGCGGCTCGATGGTCCGCCGGATCCTCCTCGGCTCGCAGCTTCGCCGGCTCCGCGAGACGCGCGGCATCACACGCGAGGACGCGGGCTACGCGATCCGCGCCTCCGAGTCCAAGATCAGCCGCATGGAGCTCGGCCGCGTCAGCTTCAAGGAGCGCGACGTCGCCGACCTGCTGAGCCTCTACGGCGTCGACGACGGCGGCGAGCGCGAGGCCCTGCTCGGCCTCGTCCGCGAGGCCAACAAGTCCGGCTGGTGGCACAGCTTCAACGACGTCCTGCCGGGCTGGTTCCAGACCTACGTCGGCCTGGAGGAGGCCGCCGCGCTGATCCGCACCTACGAGGTGCAGTTCATCCCGGGGCTGCTGCAGTCCGAGGAGTACGCGCGGGCGGTTTTCGGCCAGAGCCGGCCGGTGATCAGCGAGGAGGAGGTCGAACGCCGGGTCAGCCTCCGGCTGCGCCGCCAGAAGCTGCTCGCCGAGGGCAACAGCCCCCGCCTCTGGGCCGTCATCGACGAGGCCGCGCTGCGCCGCCCGGTCGGCGGGCCGAAGGTGATGCGCGGTCAGGTGCAGTACCTGATCGACGTCGCCGAGCAGGCCAACGTGGTGATCCAGGTGATGCCGTTCCGCTTCGGCGCGCACGCCGGCGAGTCCGGGGCCTTCACCATCCTCCGCTTCCCCGAGCAGGACCTCGCCGACGTGGTCTACCTGGAGCAGCTCACCAGCGCGCTCTACCTCGACAAGCGGGACGACGTCGACGCGTACATCCAGGTCATGGAGCGGCTCTGCGTGGACAGCCTCACGCCCGAGCGCACCATCGACCTGCTCGCGTCGATCCTCAAGGAGCGCTGACAACCCGCCGTACGGCGGCCGGACGCACGACGGGTCCGGAACGCGGAGCACCGCCGGCCGACGCCCACCCACGCCCGCCGGGCCCCACGCTCAGCCGCGGGCCGGCGGCCGTTCGCGTTCCGGCGGGGTCCGCTGCGGCGGCCGGCCGAGCCGCCAGTCCAGGTCGTAGCGGCGGAACAGGTCGGCCCGGATCGGGGCCAGCGGCAGTTCGGCGCCCGGCAGCAGCACGCCTATGCAGCCGCCCATCAGCGCGCTGCGCAGCACCGCGTGCTCGGCGACCGGGTCCGGCGCGCCCCAGTCGCGCAGCAGCCCCTGGAGGATGGCGCCGAGCTGCTGCTGCTCCGGGTCCTGGACGAACGCACCGGCGTCCGGGTCCAGGATCAGCGCCAGGTGCGAGCGCATCACCCGGGGGTGGTCCATCGCCAGCCCCAGCACCGCGTCGATCGCCCGGGCCAGCCGGGCCTCCGGGGTGGCGTCCGGCGTCAGTTCGCCCAGCGCCGCCGAGAGCGTCTGGTGCATCATCCGGTGGGTCGCCGACTGCATCAGCAGCCGTTTGCCGTCGAAGTAGTAGGAGAGCAGTCCGCGGGCGAGTCCGGCCCGCTCGGCTATGTCGCCCAGGGTGGTGCCGGCGTAGCCGTGCCGGTCGACGAGTTCGACGGTGGCGTGCATGATGCGCCGGCGGGAGCGTTGGCGCATTTCCTCATTGACCGAATCCCCGCGAGGTGCCATCGTGTCTGCTCCGTACGTTCGTTGGCTCCCGGCCAATATACTGGCGGGGCGAGAGGCCGAACCGCGGCAACCGCACGCGGCAGGGCGCGCACGGGCCGGATCGTACGGAGGCGCCGGCTCCACCAACACGGGGGTTTGGTGGAGCCGGTGCCCGCCCGGGAGGCGAGGGGTCGGTCGCGGGGGCGTTCAGCTCTTGGTGAGGATCCCGCCCCGCCGGTCGTCCAGATCACCGTCCGGGCCGCCGTTCCGGCCGCCGTCAAGGTCTGCTGACGGATAATCATAGTCCGCCACCGACACGGTGGTTGCCTTCTTTCGGCGGTCGAGCACCGCACCCGCCGCGGCGATCAGGAAGCCCAGCAGTGCGACCCCGGTGACGAAGACCAGCGCGGGCCGGTAGCCGTCCAGCTGCGCCTGGGCGCCGTCACCGCCGGCGCTGCCCGCGGTGATCATCGCGGTGGCCCCGGCGAGCACCACCGCGGTTCCCACCTGGATCGCGGTGTTGACGAGGCCGGAGGCCAGCCCCTGCTCCTCGTCGGCCACGCCGTCGGTGGCGGCGATGTTGACCGAGGGGAAGGCCAGTGAGAAGCCGACGCCCAGCAGGATCATCGACGGCAGCACCAGGGCCGGGTACGAACTGTGCTCGTCCAGCCGCAGGAACAGCGCGAACGCGGCGACCAGGGCGAGCAGGCCGATCGGCAGCAGCCGGCCGGTGCCGAAGCGGTCCACGATCGGGCCCATCAGCGGCGCGGAGAGCGCGATGAACGCCCCGGCCGGGAGCAGGCCGAGCGCCATCTCCAGCGCCGACCAGCCGAGCAGGTGCTGGAGGTAGAGCGTGACCACGAACTGGAAGCCGCCGTAGGCGCCGGTCATGGTGAAGGCGATGACGTTGGCCCGGGCGACCGAGCCGTTGCGGAAGATGCCGAGCCGGACCAGCGGGTGCGCGGTGCGGCTCTCGACCGCCAGGAAGGCGGCGGCCAGCGCGGCCACCACGGCCAGCGAGCCGAGGGTGCGCAGGCTCAGCCAGCCGGCGCCCTGCGCCTCGGTCACGGTGAAGACCAGCAGCAGCACGGTGGCGGTGCCGGTGACCGCGCCGAGCACGTCGTACCCGCCCTTGGCCCGCTCCTCGGTCGGGCGGGGGAGCAGCCGGACGGCGAAGACCAGGGCCAGGAGCGCCACCGGGACGGGCATCAGGAAGGTCCAGCGCCAGCCGACCGAGGTGAGCAGGCCGCTGAGCACCAGGCCGAGCGAGAACCCGCTGGCGCCGCAGGTGGTGTAGATCGACAGCGCGCGGTTGCGGGCCGGACCCTCGGCGAAGGTCGTGGTGATGATCGACAGGCCGGCCGGCGCGGTGAAGGCCGCGCTGACGCCCTTGAGGAAGCGCGCGACGATCAGCAGCCCGCCGTCGTCGACCAGGCCGCCGAGCAGCGACGCGGCGGCGAAGACGGCCAGGGCGACGAGGAAGACGCGGCGGCGGCCGAGCAGGTCGGCGGCGCGCCCGCCGAGCAGCAACAGGCCGCCGTAGCCGAGCACGTAGCCGGAGACCACCCATTGCAGGGCGGAGGTCGAGAGGTGGAGCTCGGAGCCGATCGACGGGAGGGCGACGCCCACCATGGAGACGTCCAGGGCGTCGAGGAACATCGCGGCGCAGAGCACGATCAGCGTGCCCCAGAGGCGGGGAGTCCAGTTCGGCCCGCTCGTTGATGGTTCGTCAGCTGTGGTGACGGTCGCGGTGGTCATGCGGAGGACACTACATGCGCGTGCATTCAATGCAAATGAATAAGATGTGAATGCATAAGGTTCATGCGCATGTGATACCGTGGCGGCGTGGCTGAACTCGACTCCATCGCGGACACGGCCCTGGTCGCGTCCTGGCGTGACCTGCTGGCCAGGCATGCCGCTACCGCCTGCCTGCTCGACCGTGAACTGGGCGAGAAGCACGGCCTGGGCATGAGCGAGTTCGAGGTGCTGGAGCGCCTGGTCGAGGAGCGGAACGCGGACAAGGCCCACACGCTGCGGGTCCAGGAGCTGGCCGACACCGTGCACCTGAGCCAGAGCGCGCTCTCCCGGCTGATCGGCCGCCTGGAGAAGGCCGGCCTGGTGACGCGCGCGATGTGCCCGGACGACCGGCGCGGCATCCAGGTCGCACTGACCGAGGAGGGCTGCCGGCGCTACGCCGAGGCCCGCCCGTTGCACCGCGAGGTGCTCGCGCTCACCCTCGGCGGTCCGCTGGAGGGCGGCTGCTCCGCGCAGGGCTGACCGTCCGCAGGCTCTCCTGCCGGCCCGGGGTGGTTCCCGTGCGGGACCGGGGTGCGGGCCGGGGTGCGGGCCGGGCGGGGCTGGAGCCCGGGCGGGACCGGGATGGTTCCCGGGCGGGGATGGAACAGGGTCCCGGGTGGGGCTAGAGCAGGGTGGAGAGCCCCGGTGCGGCGGCCAGCAGGACGGCCGCCGCCGGGGCGGCCAGGGCCGCCACGGTGAGCCGCAGGCGGTGTGTCACCGGCAGCCGGGGCCGCCCGGCGAGCAGCCGGTCCACCCGCTTCGGCGACTGCGCGAGCCCCGGCGGGCAGGAGCCGAACACCCCGCGCCCCAGGTTGAGTTCGGCCAGTGCCAGGGCGGTGGTGTGCCGGCCGTGCCGGCGGGCCGCCCGGTCGTCCGCGGCCAGCTCCACCAACTCGCCCACCTGGTCCCGGAAGGCGCTGAACACGCCGACACCGGGGAAGCCCGAGGCGAGCGCCTGGGAGCACTGCGACAGCCAGTGGTGCCGGGCCCGGACGTGTCCGCGCTCGTGGCTCAGCACGGCCGCCAACTCCCGGTCGGTCAGCTGCTGGAGAGCCCCGGTGGTGACCACCAGCCGGGAGTTGTGGCCGGGCAGCGACCAGGCCTCGGGCCGGACGTTCTCCAGCACCACCAGGCGCTCCCGCCGGCTCCGCAGGGCGTCGATGGACTCGGGCAGCTCGGGCGCCCGGCTGGTCAGTTGGGCGTGCCGCCGGTTGCGCAGGGCCTTCGCCGAGCGGACCTCCCGGGTCAGCGCCAGCAGGGTCTGCACCCCGCCCGCCGCCAGCACCGCGGCACAGAGCCGCCCCCAGCCCTCGCCGTCCTGGAGCCCGTACGCGGCCTCCACGCCGTGCGGCGCGCCCGCGAACACCAGGGCCCGCAGCTCGGGCAGTGCGGCGGAGGCGGCCAGGACGAGGCTCAGTGCGCAGCACAGCAGCACGGCCACCACCAGGCACTGCCAGACCAGCAGGGCCAGCACGGGTTCGCGCTCCGCCCAGCGGGCCCGGGCCAACAGCCGGGGCGCCACGGTCGAGAGCAGCAGTCCGAGCAGCAGCAGGCCGAGCAGGGCCGTCATGGCATGGGCTCCCCGAGTACGCACGGAACGCGACAACGCGCTCCCTGCCAACCTAAGCGCTGCCGGCGCCCGGTGGAACGACTTTCGGCCACCAGGTGACCAACGCCACGCGCGGCCGGGGCGGGCGGGCGCATCGGTCGGTCGCGCACGCTCCACGGCTGCTCGCGGTCCCGGGCTCGTCGGGTTTCACGGGTCGCTCGCGGTGCACCGCTCACCGCTCACCGCGCTCACGCGGGCTGCACGGCTCACCGCGTTCCCGGTGACGCTGGCTGCACGGCTCACCGCGTTTCACGGTCACGACCGTTGCCCGGCTGCCCCGCGCCCGGTCGCCGTTCGCGTCACATCGTCAGGAGCATGGCGAACATGCCGATGCCCATCGACAGCCGGCAGGCCCGCGGCAGCCCCGCGGTCACCGCCGTCGGGCCCGCGACGGCCACCGCCGTCCCCCCGGGGCCCACCGCCGGCCGCCCGGCCGGGGCGGCGAGCAGCCGGGTGCCGGCCCAGAGCGAGTAGCCGCCGAAGTAGAGCAGCAGCGCGCCGGTCAGCAGCGGCGTCCCCGTGCTCGCCGCATGGTGGTGACCGTGTCCGGGCGCCGATCCCATCGCCAGGGCCATGTACGTCATCGCCAGCCCGCCGATCGCGTGGTGCAGCCGGTGCGCCCGCCGGGCCGGGCCGCTCGCCGAGGCCAGCAGGAAGGCCACCGCCGGGGCGCCGAACACCCAGGCCCAGACCGCGGCGGGCACGGCGCTCCCGGAGACCGCCATTACGGCCATCCCGAACCCCATCAACGCCTCGGCGGCGTCGGACTCGTAGGCGTGCAGCCGACCGGTCGCCGGCCCGTCGGTGCAGGGGGAGCGGCGCAGCCGGGTGAGACAGTAGCCGCCGGCGGCGGCGGTGAGGAGGGCCAGCAGCCAGCTGACCAGGACTGGTCCGTGCAACGGCGGCCTCCCGGACGGCGCGGACGGGCGTACCGTCCACGATCACCGCTCGGGGCCGTGTGCAGCAGGGCGCGCACAGGGGCGCACGGTGGTGCCCGCCGGAGTGCGTCACTCCGGCAGGCACCCGTCCGGGGCCGGGGGCCTACGGGTTGAGCCGTCCCGAGGCGACCACCCGGCTGAGGAACCGCCGGGTCCGCTCCTCCTGCGGATCGCCGAACACCTGCTCCGGCGGGCCCTGTTCGAGCACCACGCCGGCGTCCAGGAAGCAGACCTGGTCGGCGACCTCGCGGGCGAAGCCCATCTCGTGGGTGGAGATGACCATCGTCATGCCCTGTTCCTTGAGGTCCCGCACCACCGCGAGCACCTCGCCCACGAGTACCGGGTCCAGCGCCGCGGTGATCTCGTCGAGCAGCAGCAGCCGCGGCCCGGTGGCCAGTGCCCGGACGATGGCGACGCGCTGCTGCTGCCCGCCGGAGAGCCGGTCCGGGTACTCCGCCGCCTTGGCCGCCAGCCCGAGCCGGTCCAGCAGCGCCAGCGCCTTCGCCTCGGCCTCGGCCCGGGCGACCCGGTGCACGCGGCGCGGGGCCAGCGTGATGTTCTCCAGCACCGTCAGGTGCGGGAACAGGTTGTAGGACTGGAACACCACGCCGATCCGGCGGCGGACGGCGTCCTCGTCGGTCCGCGGGTCGGTGATCTCCTCGCCGTCCAGGAAGATCGCGCCGTCGTCGATCCGCTCCAGCAGGTTGGCGCAGCGCATCAGCGTGGACTTGCCGGAGCCGGACGCCCCGATCAGTGCGGTCACGGAGTGCTCGGGCACCGTCAGGCCGACGTCGCGCAGCACCACCTGGGAACCGAAGGTCTTGCGCACCGACTCCAGCCGCAGCACGTCGGGCCGCACCGTCCCGGAGGTGGTCATACCGCACCTCCCTGGTGCTGACGGCGGTTCATCCGGCGGGTCAGCCAGTCGGTGAACCGGGTGAGCGGGACGGTCAGCACGATGAAGACCAGTCCGGCGACGATGTACGGGGTGTAGTTGAACGAGCGGCCGGCGATGATCTTCGCCGCGTAGACGGCGTCGATCGCCCCGCCGATCGACACCAGCCCGGTGTCCTTCTGCAGGCTGACCAGGTTGTTCAGCAACGGCGGCCCCACCCGGCGGACCGCCTGCGGCAGCACCACGTACCGCATGGCCTGGGCGTTGCTGAGCCCCAGGGAACGGGCCGCCGCCCGCTGGCTCGGGTGCACCGCGTCGATGCCGGCCCGGAACACCTCCGAGACGTACGCCGAGTACGTCAGCACCAGCGCGGCGCCGCCGAGCAGGATCGGATCGGTGGTCACCCCGGCCAGCCGCAGCGCCGGCACACCGGTGACCATCACCAGCAGGCAGATGATCATCGGCAGGCCGAGGAAGAAGTCGACGTACGCCGTGGCCAGCAGCCGGGCCGGCAGGAACACCGGCCCGCGCAGCGTCCGCAGCACCGCCAGCAGCAGGCCGAGGACCAGGATCAGCGCCCCGCAGCCGAGCATCAGCTCCAGGTTGATCCGCAGCCCCTTCAGCACCTCGGGCAGCGCCTGGCGGGCGTAGTGGGCGTTGAAGAAGGTCTTCCGGGTCGCCTCCCAGCCGGGGGAGTTGACCACCAGCAGGTACAGCGCCACCGCGGTCGCCAGGGTCGACACCCCGGCGATCAGCGCCGAACGCTGCGCCCGGCCGCGCCGGTACGCCTCGTGCGCCAGCCGGCGTTCGGACGGGCGGTAGCCGTCGCCCGGCGCGTCCTCCGGCGCACGCTTCCCGGGCACGGCGCTCGGGGGCTTCGTGCCCGCCGCGGGCTTCGTGCCCACCGCAGGGTCCGGGCTCGCCGCGGGCCGGGTGCCGATCGCCGGGGCCGTGCTCACCGTCGGGGCCGTGCTCACCGTCGGGTCGGCGCTCATCGCGGGGTCGGTGCTCATCGCGGGGTCGCTCACTTCAGCACGGGTGCCGAGACGGCGTCCGAGAGCCACTGCTTCTCCAGCTTGGCCAGCGTGCCGTCGGCCCGCAGCGCGTCCACGGCCTGGCTGACGCAGCCGGTGAGCTTCGAGCCCTTGTCCAGCACCAGCCCGAACTGCTCGCCCTGCGCCGCGCCCTCGAACTGCCCGACCACCTGGGCGTCCGTCACCTCGGCGCCGGTGATGTAGAACGCCGTCGGCAGGTCGACCACCAGGGCCTCGATCTGCCCGTTCTTCAGCGCGGCCTTCGCCAGGTCGTTGGAGTCGAAGACGGCCGGCTGGGTACTCGGCCTGATCGTGTTGGTGACCACGTCCAGGCTGGTGGTGCCGACCTGCGCGCCCAGCTTGGCGCCCTTGAGGTCGGCGATGCTCCTGGCCGAGGCGGCCTTGGAGTTCTTCAGCGCGATCACGGCCTGCCGCACGTCGTAGTAGCCGGAGGAGAAGTCCACCGCCTGCTTGCGCTCGGCGCTGACCGAGACCTGGTTGATGTCGAAGTCGAAGTCCTTGGCGCCCGGCGTGGTGGCCTTGCCGAACGGCGCGACGATCCAGGACACCTTCTCCTTGGGGTAGCCCAGCTTCTCGGCGACCGCGTACGCCACCGCGGACTCGAAGCCCTTGCCGTTCTCCGGCTTGTCCTCGGTGAACCACGGGTCGTAGGCCGGCTTGTCGGTGCCGATGGTCAGCGTCCCCGCGGTACGGGTGGCCAGCGCGCCCGGCGCGCAGCCGCCGGCCGTCCCCGACGCGGTCGCGCCCGCGTCGGACGCGGTGTCCTGCGGGGCGCAGGCGGTCAGCGCGGCGGCGGCGACGACCAGCAGAGCGGCGAACGGCTTGCGGAGGGAGGTCATGACAGGGCTCCTGGGAGAGGGACCGGGCAGGGCGGGGAGGGAACGGCGTGGGGCGGGCGGCCGGGCACCGGGCGGGGCCGCACCCAGGCGGGTCACTTCCCCCCGGTGGCGGCGCCGGAACGCAGGCGGCATGGTCGGCGTACGGGGCCGCGTCCGCGGCGCCCCCGAGCCGGATCAGCAGCAGCGGCAGCAGAGGCCGCGCGCGCAGCAGAAGGCGCGACAACACGAGGGCACCCGGAGCAGGTCGATGTGGCGCCGGGCCACCAGGGTCACCGCCGGGAGCATGGCGGGAGGTTCGCATCCCCACGGTGCATCTGTCCAGAAGATCCAGATCCCCGTCCACATGCCGGACATCCGGCCGTCGGCCGGTGGACACCCCGGTCACGGGAGATCTGTCGGTAGGCCCCCTCTTGAACAGGAGAACCTTTCGTACTTATGGTGGTCTCGTTGAAAACCCTCCTGTTGAAGTGAGTCCCCGATGCAGAATCTTTCGCCAAAGCTCGCTGTGGCGGCCGACGCTCCGGTCTCCGGCCTCGCCGGCCACCCGGCCTGGCTGCGCCTGAAGGAAGCCGTCGAGGCCCTGCGCCCGCTCCAGTCCAAGGACGGCTCGATCGACCTCGCCGCCGTGCAGCGGCACACGGTCGACCCGCTGGTCGCCACCGTGCGCGGCGCCGTCGAGGAGCTCGCCCCCTTCTTCCCGCACGACGCCGAGTACCTCGTGGCCGTCGACGCGGACCTCGCGAAGTGGGCCGACACCGGCTACCGGGAGCCCGACTTCCTGGACTCGCTGCTCGCCTTCCAGCCTGCGGACCAGCGTGAGGACGGCCTGGAGCACCTCGTCGTCTTCCCGATGTACACCCAGAACGGCAACCCGGACCGCAACCTCGAGGCCGTCCTGCTGAACGTGGTCTGGCCGGAGTGGCTGGCCGAGCTGGAGCGCACCCGCTTCGACAACCCGATGTTCGTGCCGATCACCTTCACCGACTTCACGGCAGGCTACGACACCAACTCCGCCGTCCTCTTCCCCGAGACCGTGGCCGTGCGCAAGGCGCCGGAACGTTTCACCTGGGGCGGCATCTTCTGCGACCGCGAGGCCGCCCGCTTCCGCGCCGTCACCACCAGCGCCGTCGAGCAGCTCGGCCTGGAGATCCCGGCCGACGCCGAGGGCCTGCTCCAGGACCAGCAGCGCGCGCAGGAGACCTTCGTCCTGTGGGACCTCGTCCACGACCGCACCCACAGCCACGGCGACCTGCCGTTCGACCCCTTCATGATCAAGCAGCGCAGCCCGTTCTGGATGTACGGCCTGGAGGAGCTCCGCTGTGACCTCACGACCTTCAAGGAGGCCGTGAAGCTGGAGGCCGAGGGCAACCCGCACGCCCGCGACGTCCAGTACGCCGTCCTGTTCGACCGGATGTTCCGCTTCCCGGTCAGCGGCGACCGCGTGCGCAACTACGACGGCCTCGGCGGCCAGCTGCTCTTCGCCTACCTGCACAAGCACGACGCGCTGCGCTGGCGCGACAACCGCCTCACCATCGACTGGGAGCGCGCCCCGCAGGTCACCAACGCCCTCTGCGGCGAGATCGAGGCCCTGTACCGGGACGGCATCGACCGCCCGAAGCCGGCCCACTGGATCGCCGCCTACGAGCTGGTCTCCCGCTACCTCACCCCGCACCCCGCCTCCACCTGGGCGAAGGGCACCGACGCACTGCCGCTCGACATCACCGACGGCAAGGCGCTCAACAAGGCGCTGTGCGACGCCGTCCTCCCCGACGAGTTCCCGCTGAGCATGTTCTTCGAGGCCCTCTCGAAGAAGCTCCGTGGCGTCATCGCCTCCACCACCGGCATCACCGGCGCGGGCATCCAGGGAGTCGCCGCATGAGCGCGAACCTCGCAGGCAAGGTCATCGCCGTCGCCGGAGCCAGCGGCCCGGCCGGCCAGGCGGTCCTGCGCCGCCTCGCCGCCGACGGAGCCACCGTGATCGGCGCGGACATCGACGCGCAGCGGCTGGAGAAGGCCCTCGACGCCGTCCGGGCCGCCGTCCCCGGCGCGCGGGTCAGCGGGCAGGTCATCGACCTGCTCGACCCGCAGGAGGTCCACGACTGGGCCGACCACCTGGAGGCCGAGCACGGCCACGTCGACGGCCTCTTCCACCTGGTCGGCGGCTGGCGCGGCAGCAAGAAGTTCTTCGACACCCGGATCGACGACTGGGACTTCCTGCACGACACCGTGGTGCGCACCCTCCAGCACACCTCGCTGGCCTTCCAGCCGGCCCTGATCCGCAGCGAGTCCGGCCGCTACGCCATGATCTCCGCTTCGGCCGCCCACAAGCCCACCGCCGGCGGCGCCGCCTACGCGGCCGCCAAGGCGGCCACCGAGGCCTGGACCCTCGCCATGGCGGACTCCTTCAAGAAGGAGACCACCGCCGAGGACGGCGAGCCCACCGCCGCGGCTGCGATCCTGGTGATCAAGGCGCTGGTCAGTCCCGAGATGCGTGCCGAGAAGCCGGACGCGAAGTTCGCCGGCTTCACCGACACCGCCGACCTCGCCGAGAACCTGGCGGGCCTCTGGGACCGCCCCGCAGCAGAACTGAACGGACAGCACCTGTGGCTGACAGCCCGATGACCGACTCCACCCGCACGGACGCGGTACGGCGGCACGACCCCGCCGTCCGCGGCTTCGCCAGCGACAACTACGCCGGCGTGCACCCCGAGATCCTCGCCGCCATCGCCCTGGCCAACGGCGGCCACCAGGTCGCCTACGGCGAGGACGACTACACGGCGAACCTCCAGGACGTCTTCCGCCGCCACTTCGGCGAGACGGCCGAGGCGTACCCCGTCTTCAACGGCACCGGCGCCAACGTCGTCGCCCTCCAGGCCCTGCTCCCGCGCTGGGGCGCGGTGATCGCGGCCGAGTCCGCCCACATCAACGTGGACGAGGGCGGCGCGCCCGAGAAGATGGGCGGCATCAAGCTGCTCACCGTCCCCACCCCGGACGGCAAGCTCACCCCCGAGCTCATCGACCAGCAGGCCTGGGGCTTCGGCGACGAGCACCGTGCGCAGCCGCTCGCGGTCTCGATCACCCAGAGCACCGAGCTCGGCACCCTCTACACCGTGGAGGAGATCCGGGCCATCGTCGAGCACGCCCACCAGCACGGCATGCTCGTGCACGTGGACGGCTCGCGCCTGGCCAACGCCGCCGCCTCGCTCGGCGTGCCGCTGCGCGCCTTCACCACGGACGTGGGCGTGGACGTGCTCTCGTACGGCGGCACGAAGAACGGCCTGCTCTTCGGCGAGGTCGTGGTCGTGCTCAACCCCGAGAAGGTCCGCAACATCAAGTACCTGCGCAAGACCTCGATGCAGCTGGCATCGAAGATGCGCTTCGCCTCGGTCCAGTTCGAGGCGCTGCTCGCGGGCGACCTCTACCTGCGCAACGCCGGCCACGCCAACGCCATGGCGAGCCGGCTGGAGGCGGCCGTCCGGGACATCGACGGCGTGACCGTCGTCCGCCCGGTCCAGGCCAACGCGGTCTTCGCGATCCTCCCGCGCGAGGTCAGCGAGCGACTGCAGAAGCGTTACCGCTTCTACTTCTGGAACGAGCACACCGGCGAGGTCCGCTGGATGTGTTCGTACGACACCACGGAGGCCGACATCGACGCCTTCGCGGCTGCCATTGCCGAGGAGATGGGCCGCGCCTGACGCGTGCCCGAACTGCTGATCGTCCCGTCCTGCCGGTGCAGGGCGGGGCGATTTGCATGTGGCGGGGCGGTCCCCGTACAGTTCCGGAGTCGCACCGAGAGGGGCGGCGGAAAGCGAATCCGATGAATGAAACTCCGGAAAACGGAGCGGAAAACGTCTGATAAGCTGGGAACACGAAAGAACGAAGCGCCCGGAGGGCCCGCTGGAAGGCGGTCCGAAGGAAGTGTCCGTTCCTTGAGAACTCAACAGCGTGCCAAAAGTCAACGCCAGATATGTTGACATCCCCGGCCTC
>NZ_CP026498.1:1595092-1595720 GCF_002953255.1 Streptomyces sp. CB01881 | reverse complement strand
CGCCCGTCACGTCACGAAAGTCGGTAACACCCGAAGCCGGTGGCCTAACCCGTAAGGGGAGGAGCCGTCGAAGGTGGGACCAGCGATTGGGACGAAGTCGTAACAAGGTAGCCGTACCGGAAGGTGCGGCTGGATCACCTCCTTTCTAAGGAGCACATAGGCCGCTTGCAGGCGAATGTCCTGCACGGTTGCTCATGGGTGGAACGTTGACTATTCGGCACGAGTGAAGAGCTTCTGTCAGTACTGCCCTCGGGCGTGGAACGCAGGTGGCGGTTGACTCGTGTCGGGCACGTTGTTGGGTCCTGAGGGAACGGCCGTATGGCTGTTGCTTCAGAGATGCCGGTCTCACGTGAGGTGGTCTTCGGGCCGTCGAGGGTGGGTGACTGGTCGTTGTTTGAGAACTGCACAGTGGACGCGAGCATCTGTGGCCAAGTTTTTAAGGGCGCACGGTGGATGCCTTGGCACCAGGAACCGATGAAGGACGTGGGAGGCCACGATAGTCCCCGGGGAGCCGTCAACCAGGCTTTGATCCGGGGGTTTCCGAATGGGGAAACCCGGCAGTCGTCATGGGCTGTCACCCATACCTGAACACATAGGGTATGTGGAGGGAACGCGGGGAAGTGAAACA
>NZ_CP026498.1:1586195-1592100 GCF_002953255.1 Streptomyces sp. CB01881 | reverse complement strand
ATGGTACTGCAGGGGGGACCCTGTGGGAGAGTAGGACGCCGCCGAACAATCATTCACAGAGAACCCCCACCCGGATCCCGGGTGGGGGTTCTCTGCGTTTCCCGGACATCGACCGGGGGCCGGCTCTAGCCTGGCGCCGTGACAACTCGAAACCGAACCACCCGTACCGGTGCGGCCGCTCTCGTGGCCGCAGGCCTCGTGTTCCTCGCCGCCTGCGGAAACGACGGCGGCGGCAGTGGTGGAAACAGCGCCGACGGTAAAGCGAGCCACGTCGGCTGGTACCGCACGGTCGGCGACCTCTGCGCGGCGGTGGGTGATCCTGGCCTGCCGGGGCAGCTGAGGAGCTCCATACCGGTGACGACCGACGGGATCGTGAGCGACCCGTCCAAGACGATCAGTTGCGGCTACGAGGGCGGCACGGCAGCGGAGGACTGGCGGGTGAGCATCGATGCGACCGTCTTCAAGGCGGCCCGAGGCTGCCACTGGCTGGAGGTCGAGGCGGACATCGCCAAGTCTCCGCTGGGCGGGCCCAAGCCGACCGAGACGCGGAAGTTCGAGACGACCGACGGCGGGGGGCTCGGCCAGGAGGGCTACCGGGTGGCGGTCCGGCACCCGCTCACCGACACCATCCCCGGGCCGGTCGACCAACTGACCTTCAAGTCGGGTGTCTGCGACGGGAACCTGCGTCTGACGGTCGACGTCGACTACGGCGCGGGCGCGGGGATGTCCGCGGACTACCCGGGCGCGCTCGACAAGGCGGAGGAGGCGTCGCGGAAGAAGGCCGCCGAACTGCTCAAGCGCACGCGGGAGAAGCTGTACGAGCACGCGATGAGCCCGCAGCCGACGGCTTCGTGACAGGCCGGCCCCCTGGCTAGGGGGCCACGGCCGTGCCCCAGGCGGGCCGGGTTTCCCAGCGGTCGGGAGTGCTGGTGACCGGGGCGGCGTTCGAGCCGTCGTTCTTCATCGTGTACAGCTCGGCGGTGCCGTTGAGCGGGGCCTGGGCGTAGGCGATCGAGGCGCCGTCGGGGGAGTAGCTGGCGACGCCGTAGAGGACGTCGGACGGGCCGGGGGTGAGGGCGCCGATGGCGGTGCCGTCGGGGTGGACGGTGTAGATGCCGCCGCCGGGGGTGTTCTCGGGGCCTGCCGGGTAGGTGGTGAAGATGATCTGGCTGCCGTCGGGGGACCAGTTGGCCCGGTCGCCGGCCCGCAGCTCCCAGGGGGTGAGCCGGCGCAGCCCGGTGCCGTCGGCGTTGACGAGGTAGAGGGCGCGGCCGTTGGCGGGCTGACCGGTGGCGCTGGTCTGGTACGAGAAGACGAGCTGCTTGCCGTCCGGCGACCAGGAGGGGTTGGTGACGAGGCCGGAGTACGGCTTGTCGTTGGTGAGGAAGGTCAGCCGCTGGACGTTGGTGCCGTCGGGGCTCATGACGTAGACGTCGCTGTACTGGATCTGGCCGGCTGCCGGGTCGGCGGCTCCCCAGGCGCGGCTGAAGGCGATCTGCCGGCCGTCGGGGGAGAAGGCCGGGGTGATCTCCTGCTCGTTGGTGCAGTCGGGGGCGCCGGCCTCGCAGAGCGGGCCGACCTGGCGGGCGTTGGCACCGTCCGCGCCGATCGTCCAGATCCGGCCGGCGGACTCGTCGTCCGTGCGGTCGAAGGCGAGCGTGGTGCCGTCCGGGGACCAGTCGGGGTGGTCGTCGCGGGTCCGGGCGGGCGGCTGGGTGAGCTGGTGCTCGCCGGTGCCGTCGGGGGCGACGGTGAAGACGGCGCTGGTCGTGCGTGTGGTGTCGAGGAAGACCCGGCCGGCGATCTGGCCGTTGTGCCGCGTGCTGGCCGCGGCGACGACGGCTCCTGCGGTCGGGGCGGAGAGGCCGGCGGCGGGCTCGGGCGTGGGGGTCGCGGACGGGGTCTCGGCCCGGATCTCGCTGAGCGGGATCTCGCCCGGCTCGGCGCCGCAGCCGGTGAGCATGGCGCCGGCGAGCAGAAGGCCCGCACCTGCGCGGGCGCGGGTGCGGGCCTTGTGGGTGATTGGCAGCTGCCGTGTGCCGGTCATCGGCGTGTCATCTCCGTCTCTGCTGCGGGACAGGGCCCCGAGGGAGCTGTCACTGTGGCAGATCGGGAGTGCGGGAGGGCGGGCGACACGCTACGCTCCGGCAGCAGCCGGTCGCACGGAGTATGAAGAGCGGACCGTCCGGTTGACGGATCGGATACGGACAGGTCGGTCGACGCGTCGGGGACCATCGCCCCAGGCCGGACCGGACCGGGCCGCGGCCCTGGCCCGGACCATCGCCCCCGGGGCGGCGTCAGCCCCGGGCCGCGCGGCGTTCGGCCCGGGCGGTGGCCTCCGCCTCGTCCTCGGCCTCGGCGACCTCCAGGGTCGGCGCGGTGCCGCCGAGCTGGGCGGGCAGCCACCAGGTGTCGTCCGGACCGCTCGGCTTGCCGGGGTACTCGCGCTGGGCGGTGTCGAGCATCTCGCTCATCGCGGCGCGCAGCCGGCGGGTGACCATGACGGGCTTGTCGCCCGGCTCCAGCACGATCGGCTTGCCGATCATGATGGTGACGGGGACGTGCCGCTTGGTGAGGGTCTTGGGGCGGCCCTTGGTCCAGAGTTGCTGGGTCCCCCAGAGGACGACCGGCAGCAGCGGGGCGCCGGAGTCGGAGGCCATCCGGGCGGCGCCGGTCTTGAACTTCTTCAGCATGAACGAGCGGCTGATGGTCGCCTCGGGGAAGACCCCGACGACCTCGCCCGCGCGCAGCGCCCGCACGGCGGCCTCGTAGGCGGGCTGGCCGTCGGTGCGGTCGACCGGGATGTGCTTCATGCCGCGCATCAGCGGGCCGGAGACGCCGTGCCGGAAGACGTCGTCCTTGGCCATGAAGCGGGTCTTGCGCTTGCCCCCGCGGTAGGCGCCGAGGCCGGCGAAGAGGAAGTCCAGGTAGCTGATGTGATTGCTCACCAGGACCGCTCCGCCCTTGGCGGGGATGTTCTCGGCGCCGACGATCCTGATGCGCACGTCGAGCGCGCGGAAGACGGTCAGTGCGGCGCCGATCACCGGCGGGTACACGAACTCAGCCACGGTCAGTCCTGACTTCCCACGGGCCCTGGCGGCCCGGTACGGCGGTACCCGGGCCGGGCGGTGGGGGCCGACCGGAGGCGCGGCACGCCGCGGCGGCCACGGGTGATACACGGAGATGATCCCCCGAACGAGTGCCCGCTGTCACCTGAACCGGGGTGTCGGGCGGGATCCGGGGGTGTGATCTCCGTGATGGGTCGGACGGGAACCTTCCCGCGGTGCCGGGCCACGAGGGCTGCGGGGCGGGGGTCCTCCGGTCGGCGCCGGGGCCCGCGGCGGGCTCAGGCGACGGTGTCCAGCCGCCCCTGGGCCCGGCGTACCAGCGGGTACACCTCGCAGCCGAGGCAGTAGCCGAAGACGGTGTTGAGGAAGGCCGCGGCGAGTGCGAAGCCGGTGGCGAGCAGGCCGAGCCAGGCCACGCCGGTGAGGAAGCCGAGCGTGCCGACGGCGGCGAAGGCCAGGCCGACCCCCTGGGCGAAGCGCGGCGGGCGCTCGTCCTCGGTGGGCGGTGCCGGCCGGGGGCGGACCAGGGTCCGGTACAGCCAGCCGTACGGGGAGCGGCGCAGGCCGCCGACGGCGCCGAGGGCGAAGACGACGGCCTGGAGGGCGAGCAGCAGGCCGCTGCCGGTGAGCAGGACGGTGATCAGGACGAGTGTGGTGATCGCGGCGCGAAGCGCGGGCCGCGGGGGTCGATCTGCACGGGGACTCCGGAGGTGGGCGCGTGGCTGAGGTGACGGCGGGGCGCGTCAGCGACAGCGCGAGGCCGTGGCCCGGCACAGGTCGACCACGCGGCGGGTGGTCAGCAGAGGCTGTGCCGGGCGGTCGGAGTCCACCCGGCGATCGTACGGGGGCCCGGCCCCGGCGGTCGACCTCCTTGCGGGAGCCGGAGGGCGCAGGCGCAGACTGGGGGGATGACCGGGTTGGTGGCGTGCGTTGTCGTGCTCGCGGTGGCGAGCGCGTTCGGGCTGCTGCGGGCCAAGCGCGACGGGAGGCTGCGGGTGCGCACGAAGGACGGGGCGGTGCGGCTGTCGGCGGCGGAGCTGGGCGGGCCGCTGGGCGAGCGGGCCACGCTGGTGCAGTTCTCGACCGCCTTCTGCCAGCCCTGCCGGGCCACCCGCAGGGTGCTCGGCGAGGTGGCGGGCATGGTGGACGGGGTCGCGCACGTCGAGCTGGACGCGGAGGCGCAGCTGGAGCTGGTCCGGCGGCTGGAGATCCTGCGGACGCCGACGGTGCTGGTGCTGGACGCGGGCGGCAGGGTGGTGCGCCGGGCGGCGGGGCTGCCGCGGAAGGCGGACGTGATCGCGGCGCTGGGGGAGGCGGTCTGACGACGGCCGCGCGCGCCGGCCGTCGCCGCGGGACGGGGGCGCGTCCGCGGGTTCCGGTCGGGTTGGAACCCCCGGACCCGCCGTTCCGGCGGTGCTTCTCCCCGTCCGTGTGCCGCCCCGTCAGGTGGTACCGGGGGCGGGCTGGGGCAGGATGGGCGCTGACGGCAAGTGCAGGCCGTCCCGCCGTCCGTCCGGATCCGGGTCTCCCGGGCCGTCGCGGGTGCCGTGCGGGGCGTCCGGCCGGGCCTGGCGGCGTAAGCTACTGGCCAGTAGTGACCACTGAGCTACTGGCGAGTATGCTGCCAGGAAGTTCCGGACCGGCACGGGAACACGCTGCCCGGAGCGGGTGCGCTCCGTGTTCGCACCCGCTTGCACAGCCGCAGCCGCCGGACGAGACCAGTACAGGAGACAGGCCGTGAGCTTGAGGATCGTTGTCTGTGTGAAGTACGTGCCGGACGCGACGGGTGACCGTCGTTTCGCGGACGACCACACCACCGACCGGGAGGGCGTGGACGGCCTTCTGTCGGAGCTGGACGAGTACGGCGTGGAGCAGGCGCTGCGGATCGCGGAGGCGAACGGCGACGCCGAGGTCACGGTGCTGACGGTCGGGCCGGACGACGCGAAGGACGCGCTGCGCAAGGCGCTGTCGATGGGCGCGGACAAGGCCGTGCACGTGAACGACGACGACATCCACGGCTCGGACGTGATCGGGACGTCGGCGGTGCTGGCGAAGGCGCTGGAGAAGACCGGGTTCGACCTGGTGATCGGTGGCATGGCGTCGACGGACGGCACGATGGGGGTGCTGCCGGCGCTGCTGGCGGAGCGCCTGGGCGTGCCGCAGGTGACGCTGCTGTCCGAGGTGTCGGTCGAGGGCGGCGTGGTGAAGGGCCGCCGGGACGGTGACGCGGCGACCGAGCTGGTGGAGGCCGCGCTGCCGGCGGTGGTGTCGGTGACCGACCAGTCGGGCGAGGCCCGCTACCCCTCGTTCAAGGGGATCATGGCGGCGAAGAAGAAGCCGGTGGAGTCGCTGGACCTGGACGACCTGGGCATCGAGGCCGACGAGGTCGGTCTGGGCGGGTCGTGGACGGCGGTCGAGTCGGTGGCGGCGCGTCCGGCGCGGACCGCGGGCACGGTCGTCAAGGACGAGGGCGAGGGCGGCAGGCAGCTCGCCGCCTTCCTCGCCGACCAGAAGTTCATCTAATCCCACGCGTTCGCGTTTCCAACGATCGATCAGGAGCAACGAATCATGGCTGAGATCCTGGTTCTCGTGGACCACGCCGACGGTGTGGTCCGCAAGCCGGCCCTGGAACTGCTGACCCTGGCCCGCCGGATCGGCGAGCCGTCGGCCGTCGTCCTCGGTGCCGGTGCGGCCGCCGCCGACATCGCCGCCAAGGCCGGCGAGTTCGGCGCGGCGAAGGTGTACGTCGCCGACGGCGCGGAGTTCGCCGACCAGCTGGTCGTCCCCAAGGTGGACGCGCTGGCGCAGATCGCCGAGGCCGCCGGGGGCCGTCCTGG
>NZ_CP026498.1:1475542-1586185 GCF_002953255.1 Streptomyces sp. CB01881 | reverse complement strand
ACGGCCCGGTCGCCACCCAGTCGGTGTTCGCCGCGTCCTTCCAGGTGAAGTCCACGGTGTCGCACGGCGCCCCGGTCATCACCGTCAAGCCGAACGCCGTCGCCCCCGAGGCCGCCCCGGCCGCCGGCGCCGTCGAGAACGTCACCGTCGCGTTCACCGGCAACGCCGCCAAGGTCGTCTCGCGCACCCCGCGCGTCTCCACCGGCCGCCCCGAGCTGACCGAGGCCGCCATCGTGGTCTCCGGCGGCCGCGGCGTCGGTGCCGCCGAGGGCTTCGGCGTGGTCGAGGAGCTCGCGGACGCGCTCGGCGCGGCCGTCGGTGCCTCGCGCGCCGCCGTCGACGCCGGCTGGTACCCGCACAGCAACCAGGTCGGCCAGACCGGCAAGCAGGTCTCCCCGCAGCTCTACATCGCAGCGGGCATCTCCGGCGCCATCCAGCACCGGGCCGGCATGCAGACCTCGAAGACCATCGTGGCCGTCAACAAGGACCCGGAGGCCCCGATCTTCGAGCTGGCCGACTACGGCGTGGTGGGCGACCTCTTCGAGGTGCTGCCGCAGCTCACCGGCGAGGTGAAGGCCCGCAAGGGCTGATCCGCCGCGTACGTCGAAGCCGCAGGGCGCGCCCGGGACCTCCCGGGCGCGCCCTGCGGCCTTTCCGGGGCCCGCCGTCCGGCCCGTAGAGTCGGCCCCACGACCGGTAGGGACAGGACCGGCGGTGACACACCGGCGAGGGTTCGGCCGGCGGTGACACGGCCGCACACCGCGAGCAAGGGCGAGGGCAGAGGCATGACACTCCTGACGGCACTTCAGGGCGACTTCGGCGATTCCGGCGACGCGCTGCGGATCGACGGCCACACGCTCTCCCGCGAGCAACTGCTCGGCGCGGCGGCCGCGGTGGCCGACCGGGTGGCCGGCGCCCCCGCCCTGGCGGTGCTGGCCCGGCCCACCGCCGAGACCGTCGCCGCGGTCGTCGGCGGCCTGGTGGCCGGCGTGCCCGTGGTGCCGCTGCCGCCCGACTCCGGCCCCAAGGAGCGCGCGCACATCCTCCGGGACTCGGGCGCGGTCCTGCTCGCCCATGCGGCCGCCGACGCGGCGCCGCAGGATGCCGGGGTGACCGGGCTGCCGGTGGACCTGACGGAGCGTTCCGCCACCACCCACGCCGAGCCCGACCCGGACGCCACCGCGTTCGTGCTCTACACCTCGGGTACCACCGGCGCGCCCAAGGGGGCGATGATCCGCCGCTCGGCCGTCGCCGCCGACCTGGACGCGCTCGCCGGGGCCTGGGCGTGGACCGCCGACGACACCCTGGTCCACGGCCTGCCGCTCTTCCACGTGCACGGCCTGGTGCTCGGCGTGCTCGGCGCCCTGCGCACCGGCAGCCGGCTGGTGCACACCGGACGGCCCACCCCGGCGGGGTACGCGGCCGCCGGCGGCAGCCTGTACTTCGGCGTGCCGACCGTCTGGTCCCGGCTGGCCGCCGACCCGGAGGCCGCCGGGCAGCTGGCCTCCGCCCGCCTGCTGGTCTCCGGCAGCGCCCCGCTGCCGGTGCCGGTGTTCGAGAGGCTGGCCGCCCTGACCGGCCACGCCCCGATCGAGCGGTACGGCATGACGGAGTCGCTGATCACCGTCTCCACCAGGGCGGACGGCGAGCGCCGTCCCGGCAGCGTCGGCCTGCCCGTGACCGGGGTGCGGACCCGGCTGGTCGGCGAGGACGGCGGGCCCGTCCCGTCCGACGGCGAGAGCGTCGGGGAGCTCCAGGTCGCCGGGCCGACCCTGTTCACCGGCTACCTCAACCGGCCCGACGCCAACGCCGAGTCCTGGACGGCGGACGGCTGGTTCCGCACCGGGGACGTCGCGGTGATCGGCGAGGACGGCTTCCACCGGATCGTCGGCCGCGCCTCCGTCGACCTGATCAAGAGCGGCGGCTACCGGATCGGCGCCGGCGAGGTGGAGGCCGCCCTGCGCGACCACCCCGCGGTCGCCGACGCGGCCGTGGTGGGCGCGCCCGACGAGGACCTCGGCCAGGCGGTCGTCGCCTACGTCATCGCGGAAGGCGCCGTGACGGGGGAACAGTTGACGGCCTTCGTGGCGGAGCGGCTCTCGGTGCACAAGCGGCCGCGCAAGGTGGTGCTGGTACCCGAACTTCCCAGGAACGCCATGGGAAAGGTGCTCAAGAAGCAGCTGCTGGCGGAGTCGGCACACGGGTGACGGAAAGTCATCCGGGCGGTCGCCGGGCGGTCGTCCGGTGACGGGCGCTCACCTGATCGACCGTCTTGTCGCTCACCATCCGTGAACCCTTCCTTTGGCGCACTCCACTGCGCGCCGTGAGCGGACGCGTGCCTACCGTGACACGCAGGCAGAACCGAATCGCTGGACCACATGCCGCGGCTTCAGGTCGCAGGACCGGAAGCCGCGGCATGTCGGCCGGAGGACGGTTCCGCAGTTCCCGCTCAGCAAAGGAAGACAGCAGGATGACGACCGTCAACACCGGCGCACCGGGTGCCGCCGACGACGAGACCGGGCAGCACGCCACCACCTCCGACGGACGGACCCGTGCCGCCCGTCCCTCCCGGGCGGCGCGCGTCCGTCGGGGGATAGCGATGGTGGCCGTGATCGCAGCCGGATCGGGCGTGATCGGCCTCGGCACCAGCGTGGGCAGCGCGGCCGCCGAGCCCGCGCCGGCCCACGCCGGCTGGGACGGCTCGCGCTACTGGTTCAAGAACAGCCAGGGCCAGTGGCGCTGGACCTCGCACTACGACATCTACAAGGCCCGGACCGGGGGATCCTCGACCTCGGCGGCCAAGTCGTCGTCCTCGTCCTCCGGCGGTATCAAGCAGGGGTGGGACGGCTCGCGCTACTGGTTCAGGAACAGCCAGGGCGAGTGGCGCTGGACCTCGCACTACGACATCTACCTGGACCGGACCGGCGGGTCCTCCTCGGGCTCGTCCGGCTCCTCGTCCGGCTCCTCGTCCGGGGCGTCCGCCGACTCCGCGGAGCCCGCGGAGGACGGGGACGTCGAGACGGCCGTGCAGTTCGCGCTCGCCCAGCTCGGCAAGCCGTTCGTCACGGCCGGAAACGGGCCGAACGGCTACGACTGCTCCGGCCTGGTCCAGCAGGCCTTCCGGCGCGGCGGGATCGACCTGCCGCGGGTGGCCAACGACCAGTACGCGGCGACGACTCCGGTCCGGGCCAGCCAGCTGCGCCGCGGCGACCTGCTCTTCTGGTCGCCCGACGGTACGGCGCGGGGCATCCAGCACGTGGCGATCTACCTGGGCAACAACCAGTACGTGGAGGCCGCCCGGCCGGGCACCAGCATCCGCATCTCCGGCATCAGCAGCGGCTACTACCCCGCCTTCATGGGCCGGCCCTGAGCCCTGCGGGCACGGGTGCCACGACGCCCGGGCCGTCCGGGAGACACACCGTCTCCCGGACGGCCCGGGCGTCGGGCGTGCGGGGGTGTGCGGGGGCGTCCGGTGCGTCGGGGTCAGCGGGGCGGCGGCCGCACGAGAAGTCGGGCGGGCCGACCTCCTGTGCGGAGGGGTCGGGTACGGAGGGGGCGCGTGGGGCGTGGAGAGGGCGCGTACGGAGGGGACTGACGCCGGTGATCGAGGGCGTGCGCACCGGCGGGCGCGTGGGCGTGCGGCGGGTAGGGTAGGCCGCCTGGCCTGGGCACATGCCCCTGTCACGGGGCGGGTCACGCTTCGCTGGGAGGGCCCGGTCCGGAGGCATGGGGACCGGCGCGGCAGGGGTACCACCTCGGGTGGCGCTGGTTCGACTGACGGGGGCGCCGCCCGGTGCGAACGGCACCGGGGGAAGTCGAGGGGCAGGGGACGTTGTGATCGTCTGGGTCAATGGCACGTTCGGCGCGGGCAAGACGAGTGCCTGCCGTGAGTTGGTGGAGCTGCTGCCCGGCAGCATGCTCTTCGACCCGGAGCTGATCGGGTTCGGGCTGCGCGGGATGCTCCCGGCCGACCGGCTGGCGACGGTGTCGGACTTCCAGGACCTGCCGGCCTGGCGCCGGCTCGTCCCCGAGACGGCGGCCGCGCTGCTCGGCGAGGTGCCGGGCCCGCTGGTCGTCCCGATGACGCTGCTCCGGGAGGACTACCGGGACGAGATCTTCGGTGCGCTCGCCTCGAACGGGATCACCGTGCACCACCTCGTGCTGGATCCTGAAGAAACGATCCTGCGTGCGCGCATCGCCCAACGCGAGGAGATCCCCGACGACCCCGAACGCAGTGCGCGGATCCGGCAGTGGTGCCTGGAGCACGTACCCCGCTACCTGGCCGCCCGCCGCTGGCTCGGCCGCGACGCCAGACTGGTCGACAACAGCACCCTGACCCCGCGCGAGACCGCCGCCCGGCTCGCCCGGCTCGTCCGGGACGGCTCCGCCCGCTGCCCGATCGTCCAGACCCCCGACCCGAGCGGCGACACCGTGGCCTCCGCCGTCCTGTTCTTCGACGAGCAGGACCGGGTGCTGCTGGTCGACCCGGTCTACAAGCCGGACTGGGAGTTCCCCGGCGGCGTGGTCGAGTGCGGGGAGGCCCCCACCGACGCCGCCCTGCGGGAGACCGCGGAGGAGCTGGGGCTGCGCCTCGACCCGGCCGCGCTGCGCCTGCTCGCGGTCGACTGGGAGCCGCGCACCGGCCCGCGCCGCGGCGGCCTGCGGCTGGTCTACGACGGCGGCCTGCTGGACGCCGCCGCCCGCCAGCGCCTGATGCTCCCTCAGGAGGAGCTGCGTGGCTGGCGCTTCGTCAGCCTGGAGGAGGCGGCCGGCCTGCTGCCGCCGGGCCGCTACCGCCGGCTCGCCGCCGCGTTGGACGCCCGCCGCAGCGGCGAGCTGCGGTACCTGGAGGCCGGCCGGCGGGCGGCGCTCGGCCTGGCCCGGGCGGCTGACGCCGCGTAGCGGACGGGGCGGGGTGGCGGCCGACGCGGCGTAGCGGACGGGGCGGGGACCCCGGCGGGGGTACGGCGGCCGGCCGGGTGGGCCGGCCGTAGGAGCCGGCCCTGGCTGACCCGTCCGGCGTCGGCCGGGCCGGGGCGGCGGGTGGGGGCCGGGGACGGCAGGATGGGGGCATGCCGTTCACACTCAGCCATCCGGCCGCCGTCCTGCCCCTGCTGCGTGCGGCGGGGGCGCGCGGGCCGCTGGTCGCCTCCGCGCTCGTCGCCGGGTCGATGGCGCCCGACGTGCCGTTCTTCGCCGAGTCGCTGCTGCCGGGGGCGTACGGGCTGGGCGGGGCGACCCACAGTTGGTGGGGGGTGCCGACGGTGGACGTGGCGATCGCCGGCGTCCTGGTGGCCGGGTGGCACACGCTGCTGCGCGGGCCCCTGGTGGGGCTGCTGCCCGACCGCCTGGCACCCGCGGCCGAGGCGCTGACCGCCCGGCGGCGTGGAACGGCGGCGCGCGGGGCGGTGGACGCGGCGTGGTTCGCGGGTTCGGCGGCGCTCGGCGCGGCCACCCACGTCGGCTGGGACGCCTTCACCCACGGGGGCCGTCTGGGCGTCACCCTGCTGCCGGTGCTGGACCGCACGGTCGCCGGGCTCCCGCTGTACACCGTGCTGCAGTACGGCAGCTCGGCGCTGGCGCTGGCCGCACTGGCCGGGTACCTGGTGAGGGCGGTCCGGGCGGTGGAGCCGGCCCGGCCGGCGGTGGCGCTGCCGGCCGGGGTACGGCGGGCCGCCGTCGCGGCGCTGGGCGTGGCGACGGCGGCCGGGGTGGTGCAGCGGCTGACGCCGCTGCGGCGGAACCTGATCCCCGAGTTCTGCTTCGGGGCGGGCGCCGGCCTCGCGGTCGGCGCCGTCGGGTACGCACTGGTCCACGCGGCGGTGGCACGCCGGGGGAGGCACGGCGGCACCCGCCCGGGGGGCCGGGAGCGGCCGGCCGAGCGGGTGCCGGTGTGACGGGGGCGGCGGGTCCGGGACCGGCGGCCGCCCGGCGGCCTCAGGCCTTGCGCAACTCGGCGAAGCGGCGCAGGAAGAGCGCCTCGGTCAGCGCCATCCGCTCCAGCTCCAGCGGGTCGACGCTCTCGTTGACCGCGTGGATCTGGGTGGTCGGCTCCTCGACGCCGATCAGCACGATCTCGGCCTCCGGGTAGAGCGTGCGCAGGGTGTTGCAGAGCGGGATCGAGCCGCCCTCGCCGGAGGCCACCATCGGGGTGCCGAAGGCCTCCTCCATCGCCTCGCCCATCGCCTCGTAGGCCGGGCCGGAGGTGTCCGCGCTGAACGGCGCGCCGTTGCCGTGCCGCTCGATCCGGAGCTGCGCGCCGAACGGCACCTGGGCCTCCAGGTGGGCGACCAGCGCGTTCTGGGCGGCGGCGGTGTCGGTGCCCGGCGGCACCCGCAGGCTGACCAGGGCCTTGGCCGAGGCCTGGACGGAGGAGGTGGCGCCGATCACCGGCGGGGCGTCGATGCCGAGGACGGTGACCGCCGGGCGGGCCCAGAGCCGGTCGGCGACGGTGCCGGTGCCGGTCAGCGCGACGCCGTCCAGCACCTTGGCGTCGGCCCGGAACTGTTCGTCGGCGTACTGCACGCCGGACCAGGTCTGGTCGCTGGTCAGCCCGGCCACCGCGACGTCGCCGTGCTCGTCGTGCAGCGAGGCCAGCACCTTCACCAGGGCCTGGAGGGCGTCCGGGGCGGCGCCGCCGAAGGCACCGGAGTGCAGGTTGCCGGCCAGCGTGGTGATCGCCACCTCGACCACCGTCATGCCGCGCAGCGAGGCGGTGACGGTGGGCAGGCCGGCCGCGAAGTTGCCGGTGTCGCCGATCACGATGGCGTCGGCGGCCAGCAGCTCGGGGTGCGCCTGCGCGTACCGCTCCAGGCCACCGGTGCCCTGCTCCTCCGAGCCCTCGACGATGATCTTCAGCCCGACCGGGTAGGCGTCCCCGTGGACCTGGCGCAGCGCCCGAAGGGCCGTCAGGTGCATGAGGATGTTGCCCTTGCAGTCGGCGGCGCCGCGCCCGTACCAGCGGCCGTCGCGCTCGGTCAGCTCGAAGGCGGGGCTCAGCCAGCCGGACTCGTCCAGCGGGGGCTGGACGTCGTAGTGGGAGTAGAGCAGCACGGTCGGCGCGCCGGCCGGGCCGGGCAGTTCGGCGTAGACCGACTGGGTGCCGTCGGGGGTGTCCAGCAGCTGCACGTTCGTCAGGCCCTCGGCGGCGAAGGCGTCGGCGACCCAGCGGGCGGCCTTCTCGCACTCCTCGACCGGGAACTGCCGCGGGTCGGCGACCGACGGGAAGGCGACCAGCTCGGCGAGGTCGGTGCGGGCACGGTCCATCAGGGACCGGACGGCGTCGGCCAGGGGCTGCTGTGGCATGCGGGTGCTCCGGGAGGGGTGGTCCGTCCGGAGGGTACTCCGGGCGGATGGTTGCTGACGGGGGTACCGCCGATCATAGGCGGAGCCGAACGGGCGCCCGCGGATTCGTGTGGACGTTCGGGGTGCCGCAGCGGACGATGGCTCACCCGGCCGCATAGGATTGCTCGACGTGACTGATTCCGGAAGCTCCGATCCCCGTAGCCCGCTCGACGCCGCGGCGTCCGGACAGCCGTCCGAGCCTCAGCCCGACCGGGCGGGGCCCGGGCCCGACGGCCTCGACGGCGTCTGGGACGTCGTCGTGGTCGGCGCCGGACCGGCCGGGGCCTCGGCCGCGCACGCCGCCGCTTCGCAGGGCCGCCGCGTCCTGCTGCTCGACAAGGCCGAGCACCCCCGCTACAAGACCTGCGGCGGCGGCATCATCGGCCCGTCCCGGGACAGCCTGCCGCCGGACTTCCGGCTGCCGTTGCAGGACCGGGTGCACGCCGTCACCTTCGCCTACGGCGGCCGGTTCACCCGGACGCGGCGGTCGAAGCGGATGCTGTTCGGGCTGGTCAACCGGGACGAGTTCGACCTGCGCCTGGTGCAGGCGGCCAAGCAGGCGGGCGCGGTGCTGGTCACCGGAGTGACCGTCACCGGGGTGGAGCAGCGCGGCGGCGAGCACCGGACGGCCGTCGTCACCGCCTCCGACGGGCGCAGCTTCGAGGCGCGCGCGGTGGTGGGCGCCGACGGCAGCGCCAGCCGGATCGGGCGGCACGTCGGCGTGTCCTTCGACCAGATCGACCTCGGCCTGGAGGCGGAGATCCCCGTCCCGGCCTCGGTCGCGGCCGACTGGGCCGGCCGGATCCACCTGGACTGGGGCCCGCTGCCCGGCAGTTACGGCTGGGTCTTCCCGAAGACCGAGTCCGGCAGCCTCACCGTCGGGGTGATCTCGGCCCGCGGCGACGGCGAGCGGACCAAGCAGTACCTGGCCGACTACATCCGCCGCCTCGGCCTGGCGGGCTTCCCGCCGAGCGTGGAGTCGGGGCACCTGACCCGCTGCCGGGCCGAGGACTCGCCGCTCTCCCGGGGCCGCGTGCTGGTGGCCGGTGACGCGGCCGGCCTGCTGGAGCCGTGGACCCGCGAGGGCATCTCGTACGCGCTGCGCTCGGGCCGGCTGGCCGGCGAGTGGGCGGTGAAGGTGGCCGAGGCGGGCAACGCGGCCGGGGTGCGGCGCGAGGCGCTGAACTACGCGTTCGCGATCAAGGCCGGGCTGGGCGTGGAGATGCGGGCCGGCAAGCTGATGCTGACCGCCTTCGAGCGCCGGCCGTACCTGTTCCACGCGGCGGTCTGCCTGGTCGCCCCGGCCTGGCGGGCGTTCGCCCGGACGACCCAGGGGCACACCACCTTCGCCCAGGTGATGCGGCAGTACCGGGCGGCGCGGAAACTGGCGTCGCTGGCCTCGCGGTAGCGGTGGTGGACGGGGGGCTCCCGGGGCGGGTGGTACCCGCCCCGGGAGCCCCCCGTCCGTCCGGCCCGGTGCTCACGTGAGTGCGGTGCTCACGTGAGTCCGGCGGTCACTTGAGCCCGGTGTCGAGGGCCGTGATGAGGGCGCCGCCCGGGGTGTCGCCGGTCATCTCCCAGATCATCGCGCCGAGCAGGTTCCTCGACTTCAGGTAGGCCGTCTTCCGGCTGATCGACCAGGCGTCGTCGAAGGTCCACCACTGCCCGCCCGCGCCGGTGTAGCCGTACGTGGAGACGGACTGCTGGTCGTGGTGGACGGTGAGGTCGGGGAAGGTGGTGATGAGGTTGTTGTACCCGCGGGTTCCGGCCTCCTCGGCGAACTGGCCGGGGGCCGCGCCGGTCGCGCTCTGCCACTCGCCCGCCGCGCCGCCGTCCGCCACGCCCTGCCAGCCGCGCCCGTAGAACGGGAAGCCGATGGTGAGCTTGCGCGGGTTGACCCCGGCGTTGAGGTAGGTCTGGACGGCCGCGTCCACGCTGAAGTGGACGTTGTACGGGTCCTGGGTGTCGGCGTAGAGGTTGGCCTGGTGACCGGTCCGATCGGGCTCCCACGAGTTGTCGCTGCCGGCGCCGTGGAAGTCGTAGCCCTGGACGTTGGCGATGTCCAGGTAGTTGAAGATCTTCGAGAGGTCCCAGCCCTGGCCGACCTTGGCCGGGTCGGCCGGGGTGAAGGCGGTCAGCAGCTTGTGCGAACCGCCCAGGGCGTCCAGCTGCTTGCGGAACTCGGCCAGCAGCAGGGTCAGGTGCTCCTTGTCGTTGGCGCTGTAGTGGTTGCCGGCGTGCCCGTCGCCGGAACCGGGCCACTCCCAGTCGAGGTCGATGCCGTCGAAGATGCCGGCCGCCACGCCGTCGCCGCCGGCGCCGTTGTAGAGCGGCAGGTTGCCCTTGATCCAGACGTCGAGGCAGGACTTGACGAACTTCTGGCGGGAGGCGTCGGTGGCGGCCGCGTCGGAGAAGTACGTGGAGTACGTCCAGCCGCCGAGCGACACGACCACCTTCAGGTTCGGGTACCTGGCCTTGAGCTTCTTCAACTGGTTGAAGTTGCCGCGCAGTTTGCCCCAACCGTCGTCGGCGACGCCGTCCACCGACTGGGCGGCGCTCATCGGGCGGGCGTAGTCGGCGTCGGCGTCGCCCGCGCCCGTTCCCTGGTCCGGGTCCTGCGGGTTGGCGGTGGTGCCCTTGGTCACGCCGGCCAGGCAGGTCAGGTTGACCGGATCGATGTTCTCGAAGGCGTAGTTGATGACGTCGAGCTTGGCCGCGCTGCCCGAGGTGTCGAGGTTCTTCACGAAGTACTGGCGGCCGTAGATGCCCCACTGGGTGAAGTAGCCGACCCGGGCGTACTTGCCGGCCCCGACCAGGTCGGCGGTGGTGACGGCGAGCGGGGCCGAGGCGGGTGAGGCGTTGTCGGCGCCGTCGCGGGCCTTGACGGTGAAGGTGTAATCGGTCGAGGGGGAGAGGCCGTTGACGGTCGCGGTCAGGGTGGAGCCGGTGACGGACCGCACCAGGGCGGTGCCCTGGTAGACGTCGTACGCGGCCACCCGCTGGTTGTCGGTGGCGGCGTTCCAGGCGAGCGTGACGTCCGTGGACGTGACCGCCGTGGCCCGGAGATCGGTGGGGGCGGTGGGCGGCACCGGGTCGGTGGCCGGGTCGACGGTCGAGGCCGTGACCGGCGCGCTCGGCCGGCCGGCGTTGCCCCGGGTGTCCTTGGCACGGACGGCCAGGGTGTACGAGGTGGCCGGGGTGAGGCCGGTGACCACGGTGTCGGTGCCGGCGCCGGTGCCCACCACGGCGCCGCCGTTCAGCACCTCGTAGGAGGCGACCGGGAAGTCCCCGCCGGTGGCGGCCGGCCACTTCAGCGCGAGGCTGTGCGCGGTCGACCCGGTGACCGTCGGGGTGCCGGGCGCGGACGGCAGGACGTCCGGACTCCCGTCGCACTTGTCGCCGTTGATCCGGCAGCCGGCCGGCGTGCCGATCGGGCCGTTGGCCACGAACCAGAAGCTGTACGGCTCGGTGGTGCCGTGGGCGGGGACGCTCGCGTTGTAGAACGCGTTGGTGGCGGTGACGTGGCGGCCGTTGACGGTGGCGGTGCCGTTGTAACTGCTCTGGATCGTCACGCCGGCCGGCAGGTCGAACTCCAGCGTCCAGCCGGAGACCGCGGCGGCGTTGTCGTTGTGGACGATGTAGGTGCCCTTCCACCACGAGCCGTTGTCGGCGGTGGTGAAGGCGGCGGTGAGCTTTCCGGCCGCGTTCGCCGGGGCGGCCAGCGCGGTGAGCGCGGCCGGCGGGAGGAGCAGGGCGCAGAGCAGCGGCAGCAGTCTGCTGCGCGCTCGCGGGCGGCGGGCCCGGCGGCCGGCGGCCCTGGATCGGTCGGACATGGTTCTCCCTGTGACTGTGGGGGTTGGACAGGGTGGCGCAGAACCGTACGAGTGGTGCCCGGCCCGCGATGCGCCGGCCGGTGGTGACGGCGTCCGGTGGTGACGACGTCCGGCCGGTGGTGCGTGGCCGACCGGTGCCCGCGCCGTGGGGAGACGGGGCATGGGCACTGTAGGAGGACTGGACCAATGCGTCAACAGGTCTGTACCACTTGGGAGTTGAGGGCGTAGGGCCGCCGGTTCCCCGGGCCGGTCCTGGCCCGGCCGAGGCCCGGCCCGTGGCCCGGTCCGGTCCCCGGTCCCCGGTCAGGACCGGCGGGGGCTGCCGGTGAGCTCGTCGCCGAGCGGGCTGCGGCTGTAGAGCACCGAGCGGCCGTGCCGGGCCCGGGTCACCAGACCGGTCTGGTGCAGCACCGCCAGGTGCTGGCTGACCGCGCCCGGGGTGACGCCCAGCCGGTAGGCCAGGTCGGTGGTCGAGGCGGGTTCGACCAGCACCGCGAGCAGCCGGGCCTTCGGGGCGCCGAGCAGCTGCTCCAGGGCCCGCGGGGCGACCGGCACCGGCGGTCCGGCCATGCCGCCCTGGCCGCGGGCCGGGTAACTGATCTGCGGTGCACGGTCGTTGCTGATCATCGTGATCGCGCCGCGGGCGAAGAAGGTCGGTACCAGCACCAGTCCGCGCCCGTCCACGGTGATCTCGCCGTCCTGCGGCGTCCAGCGCCGGTTGATCGAGAGCACCCCGTCCTCCCAGTGCAACCGGTGGTCCAGGTTGGCGAAGAGCGCCGCCGCGCCCTGCTGGGCGAGCACCCGCGCGCGGTACACGAGGTCCGCCTCCAGCACCGCGCGGGCCTGCGGCCACCAGGTGGGGGCGAGGCAGAGCTCCCAGTACTCCTCCAACGCGTCCGCGATCCGGGCCAGCAGCCGGGCCGGATCGGCCAGCCCGGCCGCCAGCGAGGCCGGCAGCGGCCGACCGTTCGGCAGGAAGGTCTGCTCCAGCTCGGGGCGGAGCTCCTCGGGCGGCAGGGCGCGGACCACGGCCAGCTCGGTGCGGAAGTCGGGCGCGGGGGAGGCGGGCCGGGGCGTCAGGAAGTCCGGCACCCAGCGGTTGTCGGCGACCAGCGAGAGCAGGAGGGTGGAGTCCAGCCGCTCGAACGCCGGGCGCAGACGTTCGAAGGCGGGGGACTGCAGGACGTAGAAGCCCGGGTGGGTCCACATCCGCAGACTGAGCGCGGCCTCCTGGATCGGTGAGCAGGCGAAGGAGGTGCTGGCGAGGTCGGCGAGGCCGAGCCTGAATCTGTGCACGTGCTCCGCCCCCGGTGGCTGCTGCTTTCAGCCAGAGCCTAAATCAATACTGCGGAGGCGGGGGGAGGGGGTGGGATCGTGGGCATGACCACCTCATCGGCGGAGTCCTCCGCACCTTCCTCCGGCCTGTCCGCCGACGAATCGCCCGATCCGGGCCCGACCGATCTCGGCTCCTCCGACCCGCGCCCGACCGGCCTCGGCTCCTCCGGCCTCTCCGCCGGCGAAGGCTCTTCCGGCCTCGGCTCCGCCGGCGAGGGATCCTCCGGCGACGGGCCGTCCGGCGACGCCGGCACCGGGCCGGGCCGCGCCGCCCGGCTGCTGCACCCCGACCCGATGGTGCGCCGGCTCGCCGGGATCACGCTCGTCAACACCATCGGCAGCGGGCTCTCGATGGCCGTCGGCGTGCTCTTCTTCACCCGCGTGCTCGGGCTGAGCGCCGCCCAGCTCGGCCTCGGCCTCACCGTCGCGGGCCTCTGCGGGGTCGCCGCCAGCGTGCCGGCCGGGCGGGCCGCCGACCGGTGGGGCGCGCGGCCGGTCCTGGTGACGCTGGTCGCCCTGAACGCGGTCGCCACCGCCGGCTACACCCTGGTGCACAGCTACCCGGCCTTCCTGGCGCTGGCCTGCGTGGTGTCCGCCGTCGACCGCGGCGCGGCCGCCACGCGCAACGCGCTCTACGCGGAGGTGCTGCCCGCCGACCGCCGGGTGGCGGGCCGGGCCTACCTGCGAGTGGTGACCAACATCGGGATCTGCCTCGGCACGGCGATCGGCGCGATCGCGCTCCAGGTGGACACCCGGCAGGCGTACCTGACGGCGATTCTGGCCGACGCCGCCTCGTACGCCGTCGTCGCCGTGCTCTTCTACCGCCTGGCCGTCCCGGCGGCGGCGCGGAAGGCCGCGGCGGACGGGCAGCCGACCGGGGGCGGGCGCAAGCGCAACCCCGCACTGCGGGACGGGCCGTTCCTGGTGGTGACGGTGCTGAACGCGCTGCTCTGCCTGCAGTTCGCGATGCTGGAGGTCGGTGTGCCGCTCTGGGTCGTCCAGCACACCGACGCGCCCCGGATCACCGTGGCCGCCACCATGATCGTCAACACCGTGCTGGTGATCGCCCTCCAGGTCCGGGCCACCCGGGGCACCGAGGAGCGGGCCGGTGCCGCCCGGGCCTGCGGCCGGGCCGGGGTGATCCTGGCGGCGTCCTGCCTGGTGATCGCCCTGGCCCACGGTCTGCCCGCCACGGTCGCCGCCGTGGTGGTGCTCGCGGGCGTCGCCCTGCAGGCCCTCGGCGAGGTGCTCGCCCAGGCCGGCGGCTGGGCGCTCAGCTACGACCTGGCCGGCGAACGCGACCACGGTGCCTACCAGGGCGTCTACAACGCCGGCTCGTCCGCCGCGCTGATGATCGGGCCGGCGGTGGTCAGCACCGCCGTGATCGGGTACGGCCTGATCGGCTGGGCCGCCCTCGGAGCCCTGCTCGCCGCCGCCGGCCTGGCCGTGCGCCCCGCCGTCCAGTGGGCCGGGCGGCGAGGCGTGGTCGAGGCGTCCTAGCCCTCCCCGGGGACCAGCGCGAGGGCCTCGATCTCGATCAGCACCTCGGGCAGGAACAGCGCGGCGACCTGCATCGCCGAACCGGCCGGGAGCGGCGTGGAGCCGAAGTACTCGTCCCGCGCCTCGCGGACGGCGGGCATGAACCCGATGTCGGTGACGAAGTAGGTCAGCTTGACGACGTCGCCGAAGCCGGCCCCGGCGGCGGCCAGGCAGCGGCTCAGGTTCTCGAAGACCTGACGTGCCTGCGCCTTCGGGTCGCCGGCCCCGACCAGTTGCCGCTGCTCGTCGAACGCGACCTGGCCGGAGACGGCCACCAGGCGGCCGGTGCCGGTGACGACCTGGGTGTAGCCGGTGCCGGGGGCGACCCCGGGCGGCTCGGCGATGTGGGTCAGGTGCTGGGAGTGCGAGGTCATGGCGACCATGGTGGCCGACGGACGATCACCGCACCAGTGTCCTTCGCCGCCCGCCGCGATCAGTGGACCACCTCGGGCAGCTCCCGGCAGTACGGGCGGTCGGCGGCCGGGAGAACGGCGGCCGGCCCGCCTGCCCGCAGCACAACGTCCAGCACGGCGTCCGGGGCGCAGGCGTAACCACCGCTCGCCCAAGCCGTGTTGGCCTCCACCACGGCCCAGCGGCCGCCGTCCAGCGGGCCGACGTCGACCACGACGGCGCTCGGCAGCATCCCGGCCGAGGCGGCCAGCACGTCCGCGGCGAAGGCGGCCACCTCGGCCCGGTACGGGTCCTCGTCGAGCGGCGCGATGTTCAGGTCGCCGTCCACCGCGTAGCGCGAGGCGGTGCGCACCTCGCCGTCCAGGACGAACAGCCGGTACTCCCGGTGGAACCGCACCACCTCGCTGGCCAGCACCGGGGTGTCGTCGTCCAGCGCGTCCGGGCCGGGCAGACCGGAGCCGTCCGGGTAGACCTTGGCCGGGAAGAGCTTGTCGCCCGGCGGCTTGAGGAACATCGGGCGGCGCAGCCGGCGGGCTTCGGCCAGCGTGGTGAGGGACATCGGCCGCCCGGTCAGCTCCCGCGGCAGACGGGCCGGCCAGTCGTCCGGCGGCTGGAGGAGGGCCAGGCCGAACGCGCCGCCGACCGCGTCGCCGAACAGCGGGCCGCCGTAGACGTGCACGGGCGCGCCGAGCAGCTCCGCCGGGGCGCGCCAGGCCGTCGCGGTGTGCGCGCGCAGGCCGCGGCGGCCGGCGGCGGTGCGCAGTTGGAGCCCGGTGTCGTTGATCCGGGGCGCGAGCAGCAGGACGGCGTCGGTGGTCATGGCACCGATGCTGCCGTGCCCGGCCGCGGGCCGACCACCGGTTTTCGGTACGAAGGGGTGACGGGTCTCGCGGCGGGTGGCTCTGGCCGAGCGGCGGGTGGGCATGTCAGAGTCGTCCGGGCGCCGTCCGGGGAGGACCGGCGCCACGGCAATCCGACCCACCCTCAGCCGGAAAGCAGGCCCGCACCGATGACCCGCGAAGTACCCTTCGTCCGCGTCACCACCGCCGACGCCGTCACCACCCTGACCCTCGACTCGCCGCACAACCGCAACGCGCTCTCCACCCGGCTGATGGCCGAACTCACCGCCGGCCTGGCCGCCGCCGCGGCCGACCCGGAGGTCCGCGCCGTGGTGCTCGCCCACACCGGGAAGGTGTTCTGCGCGGGCGCGGACCTCTCCGAGGCGACCGGCGCGGACCCGACGGTCGGCCCGCGCGGCCTCGTCGACCTCCAGCGGGCCATCGTCGACTGCGCGAAGCCGGTGATCGCCGTGATCGAGGGGCACGTCCGGGCCGGCGGCCTCGGCCTGGTCGGCGCCGCCGACCTGGCGCTGGCCGGACCGGCCGCCACCTTCGCGTTCACCGAGGTCCGCCTCGGCCTCGCGCCGGCCGTCATCTCGCTGCCGCTGCGCCCCAAGCTGGACCCGCGTGCCGCCTCCCGGTACTACCTGACCGGCGAGGTGTTCGACGCCGCCGCGGCCGCCCGGATCGGCCTGATCACCGAGGCCACGGACTCCGCGGAGTCCACCGGCACCGCGCTCAAGGGCCTGCTGGACGCGCTGCGGCTCGGCTCGCCGCAGGGGCTCGCGCAGTCCAAGCGGCTGGCCAACGCCGAGGTGGTGCGCTCCTTTGAGCGGGACGCCGACGAGCTGGTCGAGCTGTCGGCCCGGCTGTTCGGCTCCGACGAGGCGCAGCAGGGCATGCGGGCCTTCCTGGAGAAGCGCCCGGCGCCCTGGGCCCGCTGAGGGTGCGGCGCGGCGCGCTCAGCTCCAGTTGACGGCGGCCGTCTCGCGCCAGAGGTCCAGCAGGGACCGGTCACCGGTGAGCCGCACCCGCTCGGCCGGCAGCCGGTTCCAGAGCAGCAGGTAGAGCTCGTGGGCCGGGCCGGTGAGCGTGAGGTCCGCGCCGGCCTCCACACCGGTCCCCTGGTCGGGGGCGGTGCTGCCCGGCGCGGTGACGACGAGGGGTTCCTGGCTGATGGTCAGCAGCCAGGAACCCGGCCCGTCGGTGGGCTGCAGCAGGAGGGTGCGCGGCTGCTCGCTGCGGACCCGGGCCCGGCTGCCGGCCATGAACCCGCGGAGCAGCTCGTCGATCCCGTCCAGTGCCAGGCCGGTGGCCACCCGTGGACCTTCGGCCCCGGCCGCCGCGTCGGCGTCGAAGCGGTGCACGGCCGTCTCGTGCGCCTGGCGGCGGGCCCAGAACGCCAGCGGGCTCGGGGCGGGGAGGAAGCTCCAGCAGTCCAGTCCCGCCGGTGCCCCGGCGAGCGCCTCGACCAGGGCGGCGTGGCCCGCGCGGAACCAGTCCACCAGGTCGGCGTCGGCCGGCTCCGGCCCCGTGACCGCGCGCTCGCCGTCGGCGTCCAGCAGCTCCCGGTGGCCGTCCCGCACGTAGGCGGCGGCCCAGCGGTGGACCTGCCCGGTGTGCAGCACCAGATCGCGCAGGCGCCAGTCCGGGCAGGTGGGAACGGGTGCGTCGAGGTCGGTCCGGGCGGCGGCGTCGGCGAGCAGGGTGCCCTCGCGGCGCAGCGCGTCGATGTGCTCGATGATCTCCATGGCGTACGAGTCTGGCAGCCTCCGGCGGATTTCGGACGTGGTTCCGTCCGGGTGGGAGGGCCGGATGTGATGTTGGCCGCCTGCCCGGTGACGGCGCCGTACGGGCCGGTAACGTGGCCGCATGTCGATCACCCGTTCCCTGTTCTCCGCCGCCCGGTCCGGCGGTCGCCGCGTCGTCGGGCGGCTCGTCCACCGGGGCTGGCAGTGGGTGCAGCGGGCCGGTGCGGTGTCCAGTGAGAGCCCCGGCCCGTACCGGTTCGGTGAACTGGGGGCCGGGACGAAGCTGAGCTTCCCGCTGGGCGCGGTCTTCAACGAGCAGTGGATCACCATCGGCCCGTTCTCGATCATCGGCGAGCGCGTCACCATCAGCGCCGGCTTCCTGCCCGGCCTCGATCTCGGGCCCGAGCCGATCGTCCGGATCGGCGGCGGCTGTGTGATCGGCCGCGACAGCCACATCGTTGGCCACCAGTCGATCGTCCTCGGCGACGACGTCTGGACCGGCCCCGGCGTCTACATATCCGACCAGGCG
The DNA here is from genome assembly GCF_002953255.1 of Streptomyces sp. CB01881. Lineage (GTDB taxonomy): Bacteria > Actinomycetota > Actinomycetes > Streptomycetales > Streptomycetaceae > Kitasatospora. The sequence goes on along the minus strand of NZ_CP026498.1, from coordinate 1,568,604 downwards.
CACGAGTACCGGGCCACCGACCTGCCGATCGGCAAGCAGTGGCCGCGCAACGAGCCCGTCGAGATCGGCTCCGGCAGCTGGATCGGGACCGGCGCGGTGATCCTGCCCGGCGCCCGGCTCGGCCGCAACGTGGTGGTCGCGGCCGGCTCGGTGGTCCGCGGCGAGGTGCCCGACCACAGTGTCGTCGCCGGCGCGCCCGCGAAGGTCGTCCGCCGCTGGACCGAGGAGGAGGGCTGGCAGCCCCCCTTCCGCAACGACCCGCCCAGCCCGCTCCCCGGCGGCATCACTGCGGAGCAGTTGCGGGCCCTGGCGGGCTGGGACCTGCGGCTGCCCGGCGAGTCGGGGGTGTGAGGGGGCGCGCAGCGGCGGGCCCCGGCGGTGGGCCGGCCCTGGCGGTGTGTGGCCCGGGTGCTGGGCGGGCCCTGGCGGGGTGTGGCCCGGGTGCTGGGCGGGCCCTGGCGGGGTGGGCGCGCGGTGGCCGGGGGAGCGCGTGGTCCCCGGCCGCCGTCGGTCAGAGCGCGATCGGCCGGTACCGGAGGGCCTCGTCGACGATCTGCTCCGCCGAGGCGCCGCGGAGTCCGGCCGGGGGGTGGAAGACCAGGTCGCCGACCCGGGGATGGACCACGTTGGCCGTCAGCACCCGCAGGTAGTGGTCGGTCTCCGGTGAGGCCGCCAGGATCCGGCGGACGATCTCGACCAGCTCGTCGCGGGTGATGTCCGGCACCCGGGGCCGGGCTGGCCGGGCGGCCTCCCGGGCGAATTCCTCCCGGCTCCGGCTGCCCTCGTACCCGGTGAAGTCGAGGGGCCGGTAGTCGTGGCCGGTCGTCAGGTTGAAGGCCGTGACCGCCGCCTCCGCGCCCGCGGAGGCGGTGGCCACCAGATCGGCGATCCGCCCGATCTCGCGGCTCAGCTCTGCCTGCCTCGACGGGCTCACGGGTGGGGGTGACAGTTCCGGTCCCAGGTCCACACCCCGGATTCTGCCCGCCCCCGCCGACAACGACGTGGGGCCGGGGCGTCCCGGGCGGGGGAGCGAGGTCGGAGCGTCAGGCGCCCGCTGTCCAACGCCTGGTGTCCGGCGTCCGGTGTCCGGCGTCCGGTGTCCGGCGTCCGGCGTCCGGCGTCCGGCGTCAGGCCGGCTCCTGGGTGCGTTCGGCGTCGTGGGCGGCGATGGCGGCGGCGATGCGGAGGAGATCGGCGGGCCGGGTGGGGTCGAGGCCGGTGAGGACGGCGACGCGGCGCAGCCGGTAGTCGACGGTGTTCGGGTGCAGGTGGAGGGTGCGGGCGGTGTGGCGGCGGTTGAGGCCGCCGGCCAGGTGGGTGCGGAGGGTCGCGAGCAGGTCGCCGGAGTCCGCCAGCGGCTCGATCAGGGAGGCGAGCCGGGACCGCGCGTGGCTGGGCCGGCTGAGCTGGTACTCCAGCAGCACGTCGTCGAGCCGGTACAGGCCGGGCGGGCGGCCGAAGGCCCGTGCGACCTCCAGCACCTCGTGGGCGAGCGCGGCCGCGCCCGGCACCCCGGCGGGGGCGGCCGCCGCCGCGCCGGCCTGGACGGCCGCGCCCGCGGCGCGGGCCGCCCGGTGGACGGTGTCGGCGAGCAGCAGCCAGGTGGCGGCGGGGACGGCGTCCGGCCCGCGGTCCAGCGGGACGAGTGCCACGCCGCCGGTGGCGGTGAGCGAGGTGAGCGCCGACTGCCGGGTGCGGTGGTCGAGTTCGGCCCGGAGCCGGCGCAGCTTGCGCCGGGCGGCCACCGTCCGGTCGACGCCGGGCGCCTGTTCGTCGGGGTGGTCGGCGACGGCGAGGCAGAGCACGGCGTACGCGGGTGGGAGCCGGAGGCCGGCGCGTTCGGCGGCCTCGTCGGCGGGGGCGCCGTCGAGCAGTGCCGTGAGCAGGGCGTGCCGGGCAGCGTGCCGCTCGTCGGCGAGGTCGCGGCGGTCCTCGACGTAGCCGGCGCCGGCGGCGGAGGTGGCCCGGCGGAGCTGGTCGAGCAGGAGCCGGTTGAGGACGAGCAGGTCGGCGGCGTCGCCGTCGCGGGCCTGCCGGGTGACCAGTTCCCAGCAGACCTCCATGCCGAGGTGGTGGGCGAGCAGGACGGCGTCGAGCGGCAGTCCCTCCTCGGCCCGGCGGGCGGCGGCCTCCCGGACGGCGGCGAACTCGGCTGCGGGGGCGGGCAGTCCGGTGCGGACGGCCTGGGCGAGGGCGCGGATCCGTCGTTCGGTGACCTGGGCGAGTTCACCGGCGACCTGCTCGCGCGGCAGGCGGCGGTAGGTCGGTACGCGTTCGACCAGGGTGGCGATGACGGTCTCGACCAACTCCGGTACGGCGCCGAGCAGCCGCTGGTCGGCGGGCACTCCGCCGATCACCGGGATCCGCCAACCGGGGGCGCAAGCGGGTGAATTGTGACCGGTCACAGAAAACACCGTCCAGGTCTGGGGGACACCCAAGGGCCGGGTCGGAGGGGCGACCGCATGATGGAGGCACTCGGGTTACCTGTTGGTAACAAACTTCCGCTGTGGAGGCAACAGTTGGGAACCCCACTTCTCCGCTTCCCCGCAAGACCGGTACGCCGCAGGCTGCTCGGCACCCTCGGCTCGGCCCTGCTGGCCGGTGCGCTGCTCGCCGGCGGTCCGGCCGGTGCCGCGTATGCGGCCGCCGGGGCGGACGCGACCCCCACCGCGTCCGCCCCGGCGGCCTCGCCGGATCAGCTCGCGGGAGCCCAACTCCCGCCGGACGGTGACTCGGTGGCCTCGCCGCCGGGCGCCAACGACTGGAGCTGCCGGCCGACGGCCGCGCACCCCGACCCGGTGGTCCTGGTGCACGGCACCTTCGCCAACCGGTACGAGAACTGGCTCGCCCTCTCGCCGCTGCTCAAGAGCAAGGGCTACTGCGTCTTCGCCCTGGACTACGGCATGGTGCCGGGCATCACCTCCTCCGGCAGCGGCCTGCTGCTGCCGGTCGGCGGGCTCGGCCCGATCGACGAGTCGGCTGCCCAACTGGGCAGGTTCGTGGACCTGGTGCGCACGGCGACCGGTGCGGCCAAGGTCGACATCGTCGGCCACTCGCAGGGCGGCATGCTCCCGAACTACTACCTGAAGTTCCTCGGGGGCGCGGCCAAGGTCGACAAGGTCGTCGGCCTGGCTCCGTCCAACCACGGCACCACGCTCGACGGCATCACCAACCTGGCGTCGTACTTCCCCGGGGTCGCCGACCTGATCTACACCGCCTGCAACGCCTGCCGGGACCAGGCGATGGGCTCCGCGTTCAACCGGAAGATGGCCACGCTGCCGGACACCGTGCCGGGCGTCCGCTACACGGTGATCTCGACCGTGTACGACGAGGTGGTCACGCCGTACCGGACCCAGTTCCTCAGCGGCCCGGCCGTGGACAACGTCGTCCTCCAGGACCGCTGCCCGGTCTCACTCGCCGAGCACGTCGCGATCGCGTTCTCGCCGACCGCGCTGCACCTGGTCACCAACGCGCTCGACCCGGAGCACGCGACGCCGGCCTACTGCGGCTGACCGTCCCTGCCCGCGCATGAACGCTGCACAGGAAGTCGGATCGGCCGACTTCCTGTGCAGCGCGGCGTGCCGTGGAGGGCAGGGCGTGCCGTGGAGGGCGGTGGCGCCCGGCCGGGCTCAGTGGCCGGTGCGGAAGGTGACGACCGCGGTCACGCCGTCGGGCCGCAGCTCGTGCGGGCCGCCGGGACCGTCCAGCAGGGCGGCGTCGAAGCGGTCGAGGGTGGTGTCCGTGCCGAGTGCGGCGGTGCCGGCGAGGCAGAGCAGGAGGACGACGCCGCCGGCCGGGACGTCCACGGTCCGGGGCGCGGTGGCGAGGTCGAGGCCGGCAGTGGTGCGGCCGCGCCGCGTCATGACGTTGAAGTCGACCACCGGGCCGCCGAGCAGCCGGCAGCCGGTGGACGCGTCACCGGAGAACGCGAACGGGCGGAACGGCTCGTCGACACGGTGCTCGGCCCCGTCGACGGTCAGCGCCATGCCGTTGCCCTCCACCAGGGTGATCACCCGGTCGATCCCGGCGAACACCGAGAACGGCCCCTCGGAGGCCACGTCCGCGAGGCTGACCCGCCAGTCGAAGGCGTCGAGCCCGGCCCCGGCCGGGAAACCGGCGACCTCCCTGGTCACCCCGCCCCCGTTGAGCCATGCCGTCGCCGGGCGCTCGGCCGCCCGCAGTACCTGGATCCGCCCGCTGGTCGTCATCAGGGTCCTTTCGTGGATACCCCCGGCTTCAGCCGGGGGTGGGGGTACTTCCCGCTTGCGGGGGAGAGATGAAACTCCCGCGTAGCGGGACAGGGATCGGCAGACCGCCGCCAAGGCGGTATGCCGACGCGTAAGGTGATGATTCGTCACATGGTCACAATCCGAGGCGATACGGTGTGAGCTGTGCCGACCAGCCACGTGAAGCGGGCATACAAGTTCCGCTTCTACCCGACCGCCGAGCAGGCCGAAATGCTTGCCCGGACGTTCGGATGCGTGCGGAAGGTGTACAACCTCGCTCTCGCCGCCCGTACCGAGGCGTGGGCGCTTCGCCAGGAGCGCATCACCTATAACCAGACGTCCGCGATGCTGACGGCCTGGAAGAGGACGGAGGATCTGGCGTTCCTCAACGAGGTGTCCAGCGTTCCGATGCAGCAGGCGTTGCGGCATCTGCAGGGGGCGTTCACCAACTTCTTCGCCAAGCGGGCGAAGTACCCGCGTTTCAAGTCCAAGCACAAGTCCCGGGCGTCCGCGGAGTACACCAGCTCCGCGTTCCGCTATCGGGACGGTGAGCTGACCTTGGCGAAGATGGCGCAGCCGCTGGCCCTCGTGTGGTCGCGTCCGCTTCCCGATGGGGCGGTTCCGTCCACGGTGACCGTCAGCCGCGATGCCTCGGGACGCTGGTTTGTCTCCCTGCTGTGCGAGGACCCCGGCGTGGGGCCGCTGCCTGTGCTGGACACGGCGGTCGGCATCGACGCCGGGCTCGACTCGCTGGTGACGCTCTCCACCGGGGAGAGGATCATCAACCCGAGGCAGGAGCGCAAGGACCGGGAGCGCCTGGCCAGGGCGCAGCGGGGCCTCGCCCGCAAGGCCAAGGGCTCCAACAACCGGGCCAAGGCCCGGGTCAGGGTCACCAGGATCCACGCCAGGATCGCCGACCGTCGCAGGGACTTCCTGCACAAGCTCACCACTCGGCTCGTGCGCGAAAACCAAACGCTCGTGATCGAGGACCTGGCCGTCCGCAACATGGTCAAGAACCACACGCTCGCCCGGGCCATCTCGGATGCGAGCTGGACCGAGATGCGGTCCATGCTGGAGTACAAGTGCGACTGGTACGGCAGGGACCTGGTGGTCGTGGACCGCTTCTTCCCCTCCTCCAAGCTGTGCTCCGCCTGCGGCAGCCTCGCCGGGAGGATGCCGCTGAACGTTCGTACCTGGACGTGCGGATGCGGCACGACCCACGACCGGGATGTGAACGCCGCGAAGAACCTTCTGGCCGCCGGACTGGCGGTGTCGGCCTGTGGAGACGGTGTAAGACCTCAACGGAGCACTCCGGGCGGGCGGTCGTCGGTGAAGCAGGAAGTAGTCCCACCGCAGCGCCGGCGCGCAGCGACTCAGCCGCGAGGCTGAGGGGAATCCCCTCCATCAGGAGGGGATGATGTCAAAGCGGCATCCTGCCACGGGTGCACCGGGCGGTCAGCGCAGGTCGACCTCGACCCGGTGCCTGCGGAGGATCTCCAGCACGGTGGGGAACCGGGCGAGGCGGGCGCGGGCGACGTCGGAGTGGTGCCAGCGGAGCGTGAACGGGGCGGTGGCGCCCCAGCGGCCCCCCAGGCAGTCGTCCAACGCGTCGAGGTTCCAGCCGAAGTACCCGCCGGGGCCGTTCACGGCCTCGCCGACGGCGCAGTAGAAGCTGTCCTCGTCGACGAGCTGCCGGCCGTCGAGCTCGTACACCGTGCCGGGCGGGGCGTCGGGCAGCCCGCGGTGGCCGTGGTGCCACAGGGCCACGGAGAGCCAGGCGTGGCGCCCGGCCGGGCCGAGCGAGCGCCAGAGGCCGGGGCGGTCCAGCCGGCCGGTGCGCCGGAGCTCCCAGGGCCACTCGGAGTGCGGCAGCAGGTCGTCGCCCCACAGGTCGAGCGTCAGGTCGACCAGCTCCGGGCCGAGGGCGGACGGACGGACCTCCCGGGCGGTGACCCAGTTGACGAAGTACGAGCCCAGCTCCGCGCCGGAGTGGTCCAGCAGGTCGAGGTGGGCGTTGCCGGCCTCGGCGCGCCGGCCGCCGAGGTGCCGCAGGGCGCGCTCCAGGCCGCCCTGCGGCACGCAGCCGAGCAGCCGGACCCGGCGCCGGCCGCCGGGAAGCGGACGGAACAGGCCGGTGGCGTCCCGGGCGTATGCCCAGAGGTCCTCGTCTTCTTCACCGGTCAGGCGGTACAGGGCTCGGTCCACCGTGCCAGCGTACGGGTGGGCCGGGTGGAGGCCGGCGCCGAGGGGGCGTCAGCGGCGGGCGCGGACGGTGAGGGGGCGTCAGCGGCGGGCGCGGACGGTGAGGGGGAAGAGGGCCGCCAGCGTGGCGGTCAGGGCGACGGTGGTGAGGGCGAGCGGGAGGCCGACGGCGTCGGCGAGGAACCCGATCACCGGCGGGCCGATCAGCATGCCGCCGTAACCGAGGGTGGAGGCGAGGGCGACGCCCTGCGGGCCGCCGGCGGCGCCGGCCCGGGCGATGGCGAGCGGGAACAGGTTGGCCAGGCCGAGGCCGACCAGCACGAAGCCGGTGACGGCGAGCGGCACCGAGGGGGCCAGTGCGGCGAGCAGCATGCCGGCCGCGGCGGTGAGGCCGCCGAGGAGCATCAGCCGGGTCTGGCCGAACCGGATGGAGAGCCAGGTGCCGGCGATCCGGCCGCTGGTCATCGCGAAGGCGTACGCGGCGTACCCGGCGGCGGCCGCGCCGGCCGTGGCGTGGACGTCGTCGGTGAGGTGCAGGGTCGTCCAGTCGGCGACGGCGCCCTCGCCGTACGCGGTGCAGAGGGCGGTGAGGCCGAGCAACAGGACGAGCAGCCGGGCCTGGGGCAGCCGGGCCGCCCCCGGGGACGAGGCAGCGGCCCGCTCCGGCACGACCACCGGTGCGGCGGGACCGCGGAGCAGGACGACGCCCGCGGCCACCGTCACGACGAGCCCGAGCAGCCCGCCGAGGGCGAGCGCCCACGCGGTGGTGAGGGTGGTCGCGAGCAGCCCGCCGACGCCCGCGCCGAGCAGGCCGCCGAGGCTGTACCCGGCGTGGAAGCTCGGCATCACCGGGCGCCGCAGCTGCGCCACCAGGTCGACGGCGGCGCTGTTCATGGCGACGTTGGCGCCGCCGTAGCCCGCGCCGAAGAGCAGCAGGACGCCGCCGAGCGCCGCCACCGAGTGGGCGTGCGCGGGCAGCGGGACGGCGAGGCTGAGCAGGGCGAGCGAGCCGACGGTGACCGGCCGCGAGCCGTACCGGAGGCAGAGCCGGCCGACCACCGGCATGGTGGCGACGGCGCCGGCCGAGACGCAGAGCAGGGCGAGCCCGAGTGCGCTGTGCGAGGCGCTGACCTGGCTGCGGATGTCCGGGATGCGGACGACCCAGGCGGCGAAGAGGAAGCCGTCGACGGCGAAGAAGGCGGTCAGTGCGAGGCGCGCGGTACTCCAGGAGGTGCCGGCCGGGCCCTGCGGGGGGACGTCGGGACGGCGGAGGGTGTCGGAGGCGGCGGGTGTGCTGCGAGACTGGGAGGACGGCAGGTCGGTGCGGACATGGTCACGGATTTTGTTTCGGAGCGGCACAAAGTCACAATAGGGGCGTGCAGCTCACTCCTTCAAGTCCGAGGCCCTCCGGCTCGACCCCCGGCACCGAGGCCGACCGCGACGTGCAGCGCGACGCCCACCGCCGTGCGGCCCCCGACCGCGGCCGGACGCTGCTCGGCCCCGCGCTCTCGCTCATCCACACCGGACAGACCCCGACCCGCTCGGCGCTCACCCGCGCGCTGGACGTCACCCGGGCCACCGCCGGCGCGGTCACCGCGGAGCTGGAGGCGCTCGGTCTCATCACCGTCGATTCCCGCCCGGCCGGCGGTGGCCGCGGCCGCCCCTCGCACCGGCTGGCCATCGACCCCGAGGGCCCGGTCGTCATCGCCGGACAGATCCACGCCGACGGCCTGAGCGTCACCCTCGCCGGACTCGGCGGACTGCTCGAAGCGCCCGTCCACCGGCCACTGCCCGCCGCCACCGACCCGGTCCGGATGCTGCGCGCCGTCGCCCAGGCGGGCGCCGAACTCGCCCGCAACAGCAACCGCCGCTGCCTCGGCGCCGCACTCGCCCTGCCCAACCCGGTCACCGAACCGGACGGCACCGCGCTGGCCGCCCTGCACTTCGCCTGGCCCAGCGGCACGCCCGTCGCCGACCTGTACGACGTCGAGGTCGGCCGCGCCGACAACGGGCCGCGCGCGCTCGACCCGCTGCCCGCCGCCATCGCCAACGACGCCAACCTGGGCGCCCTCGCCGAGTACCGGCACGGCGCCGGCCGCGGCGCCCGCCACCTGTTGCTGGTCACCTCCGGCCACCGCGGCGTCGGCGGCGCGCTGGTCATCGACGGCCGGCTGCACACCGGCAGCGCCGGGCTCGCCCTGGAGGTCGGGCACCTCACCGTCGACCCGCAGGGCCGGCCCTGCCAGTGCGGCAACCGCGGCTGCCTCAACTCGGAGACCGACCCGGACGCCCTCTTCGCCGCGGCCGGGCTCACCCCCGACCCGGACCGCCCCCTGCTCGACCAGGCCCGCGAGCTCTGCCGGGCCGCCGCCACCGACGAGCGCGCGCGGGCCGCGGTCGAGCACGTCATCGACCGGCTCGGCCTCGGCCTGGCCGGTGTCGCCAACATCCTCAACCCGGACCGCGTGGTGCTCAGCGGGCTCCACCTCGACCTGCTGGAGGCCGCGCCCGAGCGGCTGCGCGCGGTGGTCGCCGAGCGCTGCCTGTGGGGGCGCAGCGGGCGGGTGCCGATCGTCGGCGCGGAGCTGGCGCACGGTGCGCTGGCCGGTGCGGCGGAGCTGGCCTGGCGGCCGTACCTGGCGGACCCGCAGTCGGTGGCGGTGCGCTGAGGTGGTGGAGCGCTGAGGTGGTGGGGGCTGGGGCGGTGGAGGTGGTGGGGCAGGGCGGGGTGGCCGGCGGCCCGGCGGCCCGGCGGCCCGGCGGGCGCGATAAGCGGAAGCTGGGGCACCGCAAACGGTCACTTATTGTGACTATCGTACACTCGTAGTGAGCGACCGGGGGGTCGAGCGAGGAGAGTGACGGATGGGCACCCAGCTGAGTGCCGAGCGCGCGGGCGCCGGGCGGACCGACGACGTGGACCGCACTGACGAGGCCTACCGCAGCTGGCTCAAGGAGGCGGTCCGCAAGGTCCAGGCGGACGCCAACCGCTCCGCCGACACCCATCTGCTCCGCTTCCCGCTCCCCGCGGACTGGGGCATCGACCTCTACCTCAAGGACGAGTCCACCCACCCCACCGGCTCGCTGAAGCACCGGCTGGCCCGCTCGCTCTTCCTGTACGGGCTCTGCAACGGCTGGATCCGTCCCGGCAAGCCGGTGATCGAGGCCTCCAGCGGCTCCACGGCCGTCTCCGAGGCGTACTTCGCGCAGCTCGTCGGCGTCCCGTTCATCGCCGTGATGGCCAAGTCCACCAGCCAGGCCAAGATCGACCTGATCCAGTTCCACGGCGGCGAGTGCCATCTGGTCGAGCGCTCCGACGAGGTGTACGAGGCCTCCGCCCGCCTCGCCGCGGAGACCGGCGGGCACTACATGGACCAGTTCACCTACGCCGAGCGGGCCACCGACTGGCGCGGCAACAACAACATCGCCGAGTCGGTCTTCGCCCAGCTGCGCCTGGAACCGCACCCCGAACCGGCCTGGATCGTCGCCACCGCCGGTACGGGCGGCACCTCGGCGACCATCGCCCGGTACGTCCACTACATGCAGTACGACACCCGGATCTGCGTCGCCGACCCGGAGAACTCCTGCTTCTTCGACGGCTGGGTCCGGCATGACCCGGAGGCGGTCTGCGACAGCGGCTCGCGGATCGAGGGGATCGGCCGGCCCCGGATGGAGCCGAGCTTCGTGCCCGGGGCGATCGACCGGATGATGAAGGTCCCGGACGCCGCCTCGATCGCCGCCGTGCGGGTGCTGGAGGAGGTGCTCGGCAAGAAGGCCGGCGCCTCCACCGGGACGGGCCTGTGGAGCGCCCTGAAGATCGTCGCGCAGATGCGGGCGGCGGGGGAGCGGGGCAGCGTGGTCACCCTGATCTGCGACCCGGGTGACCGCTACCTCGACAAGTACTACTCGGACGACTGGCTGGCCGGCGAGCGGATCGACATCGCGCCGTACCGGGCCCGTCTGGAGTCCTTCCTGGCCGGCGGCGCCTGGTCGGGCTGACGCCGGGACCGCCCGAGCGGCTGGGGGTCGGGGGTCAGGCGGCCGGGGGCCAGGCGGTCAGGTGTAGGGCGGTCAGGCGCTGGGTCCCGGGTATGAGGCCGGGGCCCGGGGCGTGTGGGCCCGGCCGGGGGCCCGGCTCGTGGTGCGGCTCGGGCCTGGCTGGGGGCCGGTTCAGACGCTGGGCCGGCGCTCGGTGAGGAGCAGGGTGCCGGTCAGTGCGACGGCGACGGCCGTCGCGCCGTGGATGCCGTACGCGGCGGCCGCCGAGCCGTGGTGGCTCAGCACGTTGAGTGCGTCGTCGAGCGGGACGAGCGCGTCGGCCAGCAGCAGCATGCCGAGGGCCCGGCGGTGGCCGGTGGCGAGCAGGGCGAGGATGGCGATCCCGGGGGCGAGGTCGCGGATGCCCTTGACGTCGAAGAACGCGGTGGCCCCGCCGTGCGGCCACTCGGGCAGGCCGAAGCCGCTGACGGTGCTCTCGGGGGCGAACAGGTAGCTGAGGCCGACGTAGCCGATGCCGAGGGCGAGCAGGACGGCCAGGACGGTGGCGGTCCGCTCACGGGCGGTGCGGGCGGTGCGGCTGCCGGTCGGTCCGGCGGCCGAGGCGCCGGTGTCGGTGGTGCCGGTGCCGACGGCGGACGTGTTGGCGGCGGACGTGCTGGCGATGGTGGCGGTGCCGGACATGGTGGATCCCCCTTGATGCGAATGCGAACCGGAATCTTGCGCTGCACTGTTTTCTAGCGCCGCTAGGAACTGAAACGAAGCTAGCGCGATCGGCGCTCCCTTGTCTAGCGCTGCTAGAATTCGTTTCATGTCAATCCAGGAGCGCCGCGAGCGCGAACGCGCCGACCGGCATCGGCTGATCATCCGGACCGCCCGCGAACTGGCCGAGGCCGAGGGCTGGGAGGCGGTGACGACCCGTCGGCTGGCCGAGCGGATCGAGTACAGCCAGCCCGTGCTCTACAGCCACTTCGCCAACAAGGACGCGATCGTGGCCGCGGTCGCGGTGGAGGGCTTCTCGGAGCTGGCCGCCGACCTGCGGGCCGTCGTGCGGAAGGCCGACGGGCCGGCCAGGGCCTTCGCCGCCGTTGCCGACGCCTACCTCGCGTTCGGCGCGGCCAACCCGGCGCTCTACGACGCGATGTTCACCCTTGCGACGGACCTGCCGTTCGGAAAGCCGGAAGCGCCCGCCCCGCTCAAGGAGGCGTTCGCCGCGCTCGCCGGACCGATCGCCGAAGTGTCCGGCGCCGAGGACCCGGGGCCCTTCACCGAGATGGTCTGGGCGGCCCTGCACGGCCTGGTCACGCTGGCCCGCAGCGGCCGGCTGCGTCCGGACTTCGCGGAGCACCGGCTGGCACTGCTGGTGGAGCGGATGCTGGGGGGCGAGGCCCTCGGGGACTGACGGGACCGCGCGGCGGGGGCGAGGTCGTCAGCCGTCGCCCCGTCCTCCCGGTCCTCCCGGTCCTCCCCGTCCTCCCGGTCCTCCCCGTCCTCCCGGTCCGACCGGAACGACCGGTCCTCCCGGGGCCTCCCGGCTCGCCCCGCGCTGCTCGGGCGCCAGCCGGAGGACCGCCGTGCCGCCCGCAAGGTCGATGCCGGTCCGCTTCGGTGCGCCGTCGTGTTCGTCGTCCCGCAGTACCAGCTCGATTCGGCGTTGTTCCAGCTGGGCGCGCTTGCCCGGGTAGAGCAGCGCGTGCAGTTCCTCGGTGGCGGTGGTACCCGCACGGCCCCCGCCGGCCCGCGGGCCCACGCGTGAGTCCGCGGCCACGCCGCCCGCTTCCGGGTGCGCGAGCAGCCGGCGGGCGACCGCGCCGAGGAAGAACACGACGACCAGGGCGGCGGGCAGCAGCAGCCCGCCGGCCGCGCCGGTGAGAAGCACGTCCATGACAGCCCAACGCCCCTCCGGCGGGGGCGAGTTCCCGGTCCTGCCGGGCCGGACCGGGCCGAGCAGAGCCGAATCGGTCAGATCGAGCCGAACTGGTCGGGGTCGGTCGGGCGCAGGTCCGGCCAGGGCAGGGCGGCGCAGGTCCGGCCCGGGCCAGTCGGGCGCAGGTCCGGTCAGGGCAGCCGGGCGGCCGGGAGGTCGGCGGGGACGAGCAGCTGGAGCTCCTCGGTGGACGGGTCCTCCAGGTGGGCGACGCGCATCGCGTGCCGCTCGACCATCGTCTCGAAGACCTGCCGGGCCGTGCGCCCGTTGCCGAAGTTGGGGCCGCGCTCCAGGGTGGCGAAGTGGTCGAGCAGCGCGCCCTCGGTGGCCTCGGCCAGCGCGTACTCGTGTTCGGCGCACTGGGCGCGGGCGATCTCCAGCAACTCGTCCGCGCTGTAGTCGGAAAAGGTGATGGTCCGTGAGAAGCGGGACGAGATGCCGGGGTTGGCGGAGAGGAAGCGTTCCATTGCGGCGGTGTAGCCGGCCACGATGACGACCACCTCGTCCCGGTGGTCCTCCATCAGTTTGACCAGGGTGTCGATCGCCTCCCGGCCGAAGTCGCGGGCACCGTCCTCGGGTGCCAGCGCGTACGCCTCGTCGATGAAGAGCACCCCGCCGCGGGCCCGGTCGAAGGCGGCGGCGGTGCGGATCGCGGTGGAACCGATGTGCTCGCCGACCAGGTCCACGCGGGCCACCTCGACCAGGTGGCCGCGTTGCAACACCCCGAGCGAGGCCAGGATTTCGCCGTAGAGCCGGGCCACCGTGGTCTTGCCGGTGCCGGGGGCGCCGGTGAAGACCAGATGCCGCCGGAGCGAGGGGGCCTTGAGCCCGGCCTGGCGGCGGCGCCGGCCGACCGAGATCAGGTCGATCAGCGTCCGGACCTCCTGCTTGACGGTGGCCAGGCCCACCAGCGCGTCGAGTTCGGCCAGTGCCTCGTCGGCGGGCCGGCAGTCGGGGATCGGCCCGATCGCCGCCGGGGCCGGCCCGGGGGCCGGGGCCTGGGCGGCCAAAGGGGCCGCCGACGGCGGTGCCGCAGGGGCGAGTTGGGCGGCCCGCGGGGCGGGCAGTTCGGGCGCGGGCGCGGCCGGGCCGACGTCGTCCGAGGTGCAGGCCTCCACCACGGGACCGGGCTCGGAGAACTCGAAGCCGGCCCGCTCGTTCTGCTCGGCCCGGCAGCGGGTCAGGGCGGTGCGGCAGCCGTCGATGATGTGGAAGCCGAAGCCCTTGCCGTGCGAGACCCGGCAGTTCTCGAAGGTGCCGCGGCCCTGCGCCGAGACGTACACGCCGGCGTCCGAGCTGGCCCGGACGGTGCAGTCGCGCACCACCGGGTCGGCGCCCTTGGTGACGATCACGCCGGTGGCCACGTCGGAGATCTCGCAGTCGGTGAGCAGCCCGCCGCTGCCGTGGTCGCGGAACCAGAGCCCGGTGCCGGCCTCCTGGACGCGGCAGCGGGAGAGCGTCACCCCGGCGCCGCCGCTGACGGACACGGCGGAGCTGCGGATCCGGCTGAACGAGCAGCCCTCGGCGGTGGCGGCGGAGTCGCGGTCCAGGACGAAGAGCGCGTCCGGCAGGTCGTGCAACGAGCAGTCGGTGAGGGTGAGCCGGGCGCCGTCGCTGACCCAGAGCGCCGGGTACTCGCCGGACGAGCCGTGGATCTCGCAGGACTCGGCGGTGGCCTCGGTGCCCTGGTCCCAGACCGAGAGCGCGCCGCGCCCGAAGTCCCGCACGGTGCTGTTGACCAGGCCGAGCCGGGCCCGGCCGCGCAGGTCGGCGCCGTTCTCCGGCAGGTCGTGCACCCGGCAGCCGGTCAGCACCAGCTCGGCCTCGCCGTCCAGGGTCAGGCCGTTGCCGGTGACCCGGTGGATGTCGCAGTCGACCAGCCGCCCGCCGGCCTGGGCCTCGGCCTGCACGCCACTGCCGCGGATCTCGTAGATCTCGCAGCCGGTCAGCTCGGCGGCGCTGCCCGGGTCGGTGAGCAGCACGCCGGCGCCGGTCGCGTGGTGGATGCGGCAGCGCTGGAGCGCGGCGGTGGCGCCGCCGAGGACGGCGATCCCGGCCTGCCCGGCGGCGGCGACCTCGCAGTCGTCGAAGGCGGCGGCGGTTCCCCCGCCGCGCAGCCGCAGGCCGAGACCGGCCGGGTTGGTGACCACGCAGCCGCGCAGGGTGGGCCGGGCGCCGTCGGTGACCTCGACGCCGCTGGCCGAGCGGGTCTCCACCCGGCAGCCGCTGAGCGCCGGCGTCGCCTCCGGGCCGGTGACCAGCACGGCCGGTACGGAGCTGTCGCTGCCCTCGATCACCAGGTCGCGGACGGTGGCGGCGGCCGTGACGGTCAGCGGGACACCGCTCGGCGGATCGATCCGGACGGTGCCGGGGCCCTGCGCCGGGACGAGGGTGACCGCCTTGTCCAGCACCAGGTTCTCCCGGAAGGTGCCCGGCCGGACGGTCACCGTGTCGCCCGGTTCGGCGGCCGCGAGGGCCTCCGCGAGCGTGTCGTACTCGCCGGCGCGGCGCCGCCAGCGGGATGCGCTGTCCTGGGTGACCCGGACCCTGTGCTCAGCCATGACGGTCTGTCGTCCCCACCTTCGTCGAGCCGGCGATCAACGGGCCGTACGCGCGGGGGTGCGCGGGCCGTCCGCCCACCGTAGCGCGCCCGCGTGCGCGGTCCGCCCGCGCGGCGCGGAGAGGTGCCAGGGGCCGTTTCGTCTTCACCACATGCTTCAACGAGCGCGCACAGTTCCGGTTCCGGACATCACGCCGGCGGGCGGGGCGGGCGGCGGGAGCCCGCTGCTCAGACCAGTTCGTCGGCCGGCCAGTGCGCGCCGTCCTCCAGCACCTCGACCTCGTCGCCGATCCGCAGCGTGCCGAGCACGTCGCCCTCGGTGCCGGCCGGGCGTTCCGGGATCAGGTTCTGGCCGAACGCGGCCTTCTTCAGCAGCTTGTGGTGCCGCGCCAGGGTGCGCAGCGGCTCGGGGCCGCGCCGCTCGCCGCTCTCCTGGTCGGTGGTGGTGATCACGCACCGGCCGCAGGGCTTGACCACCTTGAAGGTGAGCGCGCCGATCCGGATCCGGCGCCAGCCGTCCTCCGCCCACGGCTCGGCGCCGTCGACCACCACGTTCGGCCGGAACCGCTCCATCGGCAGCACCTCGTGACCCCCGGGGTGGTCCTCGGCGATCAGCGCGTTGAGCTCGTCGAGCGAACCCGTGCTGGTGAGCAGCAGCGGGAACCCGTCGGCCATCGAGACGGTGTCGCCGGGCGAGGAGAAGGCCGGGTCGGCCGGGCGGGCGCGCGGGTCGTCCAAGTGCACCAGGCGGTAGTCGCCGAGGTGCTCGGCGATCCAGAGGTGGGCCTCCTTGGCGGCCTCGGCGGCGCTGAAGCGGGCGCCCCAGACCTCGACCTCGGCGAGCGGGTCGCCCGCCGCGACGGCCGGCGCCGGGACCTCGATCCGGGAGCCGCCGGGGGCGGTGAGGGTGAGCGTGCCGTCGTCGGCGAGCTTGGTGCGGATCTGGCCGAGGGCGGCGTTCTCGCGCTGGCTGACGAAGCGTCCGGTGGGGTCGGCCAGCATCCAGCGGCGGTCGCCGAGCAGGCCCCAGGGTTCGACTCGGGCGCTCTCGGGGCTCAGGCGGTACATCGACTTGACGGGGTAGACGTGAAGTCCGGTGAGCTGCATTCCCCCATCCTGCCAGGAGCCGCCGCGCCGTCGGCATCCGGTTCTCGGGGCCGTACCGGGCCCCGGACGCGCACGGACCGCCCGGACGCCAGGTGAGGTGGCGGTCCGGGCGGTCCGTGGATGACCCGTTTCTCCGTACGCCCGGAGCGCGGTGGCTCCGGGTGGTGCTCAGGTGGTGCGGGTTCGGGCCGGGTGGGGCCGGCCCGGGGTGGCGGGCTCGACCTAGTAGCCCTGGCCCTGCGGCTGGTAGCCCTGCTGGAACTGGCCGGGCTCGGCGTACTGGCCCGGGCGCTGCGGCTGCATCGGGCGGACCGGCGCGACCGGGGAGGCCGGGCGCAGCTGGGCGCCGCCGAAGGACTGGTCGCCGCCCTGGCCCTGGAAGCCGGAGCCGGCCGGACCGGACCCGCCGAAGGGCTGCTGGCCGCCGAACGACTGCTGGCCGCCGAAGCTCTGCGGCCCGCCGTGCTGCTGGCCGGCGGACTGCTGCGGGCCGCCGAAGGAGCCCGGGCCGCCCAGCGGCTGCGCGCCGAAGGACTGCGGGCTGCCCTGGCCGGCACCCACGAAGGTGTTCTGTCCGCCGAAGCTCTGGCCGCCGGACGGCTGGTAGGCGCCGCCGCCGGTGGCCTGCGAGAACCCGGGGGCGGGGGCCTGCGGGCGCTGGCCGGACAGGTAGGCCTGGGGGCCGCCGTAACCGGGGACGGGCGGCTGGGGCGCGGAGGCGTACGCCGGCGCGGGCTGCGCCGGGATGTACGTCGTGGCGGGGCCGGCGGAGGGGCCGCTGCTCGGGCCGGGGCCCAGGGCGAGGCGGGCGGGGGGCAGCGCGGGGAGGCTGCTGCCGGGGGTGTCGTACCCACTGCCGTACCGGTTCTCGTAGGACGGGCCGAGGCCGGATCCGTAACCGGAGGACAGTGCCGGCGGCAGGGCGGCCGGCACGTTGATGGGCGCGATCTGCGGGACACCGCGTTCTGCGACGAGGGAGTCGTAGATGGGCGTGCCGGAGGAGAAGGACGGAGAGGGGTAGCCGACTCCGTCGTAGGAGCGGGGCGAGGTCATGGGGCATACGGTAAGCCCACAATGCGCCTGCTGAGGAGAGTGGGAGGCCGAGCAGTTCGAGTGTTTACACAGTCTTCGCTCGCACAAAGGTTTCGAAAGTAGTAAGAACGGACATTCTGGCGTCGAGTTCAGGCCAGGTTCGGGCCGGGGTGCGGCCTCGAACGGGGCTCGGACGGGGCCCGCGAAGGTCGTTGCGGTGTCGGGGCGGTGGACGGTTCGGGGACCGACGAAGAAACTTTTGCGGGCAGGGCGTGCGCTGGCGCATTCGAGCCCCCGCCGACGGACCGGCCGGGGCTCGTGAATGTTTCGGAAATAAAGTCCCCGTGAGAGTCTTCGGGGCCGCGAAGCCCGAGGTCAGCCGCCCTGCGCGCGTCCGCCCCCGGCCGGGCCCTCGCTCCGTCGGCTCCGCCCTCCGGCGGGTCTGCGTCTGCAGCCCCCGCGTCCGGCGGACGTGAGCCGCCCCGGGTCAGCGGACCGGCGCCGGCCGGGGGGAGGCCTGGGCGGGGAAGCCCGGGCGGCCCGCCACCTCGGAGGTGCAGAACGAGCAGCGTACCGCCGCGGCCGGGATCGGGCTCAGGCACTCCGGGCAGTCCGCCTTGGCCACCGGTGCCGGCTTGGCGCCGTCCAGCTTCGCCTGGAGCCTGCCGACCGGCACCACCACGATGAAGTAGATCACCGCGGCCACCAGCACGAAGCTGATCAGCGCGTTCACGAACACGCCGTACGGGAAGCGGGTGCCCGCGACCGTGAAGGTCTTCTGGGTGAAGTCGCCGACGGCGCCGGTCGCGACGCCGATCAGCGGGGTGAGGAAGGCCGTGACGAACCCGGTGACGACGGCGGTGAAGGCCGCGCCGATGACGATGCCGACCGCGAGGTCGACGACGTTTCCGCGCAGCAGGAAGCTGCGGAATCCCTTGAGCACCGGGTGACTCCAAATCCGTACGGAGGAGGGTGGGATGGGACCGCGGGCCCCGGCCGGACATCCTGCCGACCAGGGGTGCCCGCGGTCCAACCGCGTTCACCCGAACCGCGTAATGCGGCGAGGCGGGTCAGGCGGTGCGCAGGCGCTCCGCGTACGGCTGGATCCGGGCCACCGCCGCGGCGATCCGGCGGACGACGGGTGCGTTCATGTGCGACCAGAGCGGCACGGTGAGGACCGAGTCGGCCGGCCGGTCGGTCAGCGGCAGCGTCCCGGCCTGCCCGAGGTGGGCGTAGGCGCGCTGGCGCTGTACCGGCGGGTGGAAGTAGCGGCGCGAGTCGATGCCCTCCGCCCGCAGTGCGTCGGCGAGTTGGAGCGCGGTGAGCCCGAACGCGTCGGCGTCCAGGATGAGGGTGAGGTCCTTGAAGGTGGAGACGTCGCCCTCCTCCGGCAGGGCGAGCCGCAGTCCGGGCAGGCCGGCCGTCCCCGCGGCGAACTCGGCCACGAGTGTGCCCCGGTGGGCCACCCTTTCGGGCAGCCCGGCCAGCCAGTTGAGGCCGACGGCGGCGTGCAGCTCGCTCATCCGGGCATTCAGGCCGGGGAAGAGCGTGTCGTAGTCGCCCGGGTTCCCGTAGTCGCGGGCGGTGCGCAGCCGGCGGGCGAGGCCGGCGTCCCGGGTGGCGACCAGGCCGCCCTCGCCGGCCACCGCGACCTTGGTCGGGCTCATCGAGAACACCTCGGCGTAGCCGAAGTTGCCGATCGGCACGCCCCAGCGGCGGCTGCCGAAGCCGTGCGCCGAGTCGTAGACCAGCGGCACGCCGGCCGCGTCCGCGACCTCCTGGAGTCGCTCGGTCTGGCAGGGCGTGCCGTAGACGTGGGTGGCCATCAGCGCGGTCGGGCGGTCGGCGGCGGCGAGGCGGGCGGCCGCGTCCTCGGGGTCGAGGGTGATGTCCCGCTCGCGGGCCTCGGCGAACACCGGGTGCCGCCGGCCCAGTGGGCGGCGTGGGCGGTGGCGGAGAAGGTGAAGTCGGGCATCACCACCGGGCGCCCGCCCTCGACACCGGCGGCCTGGAGCACCAGCATCAGGCCGGCGGTGCAGTTCGAGACGGCCACCGCGTGCGGCACGTCCAGCAGCTTGGCGGCGGTCTCCTCGAGTTCGGCGACGGTGCGGCCGTTGGTCAGCTGTCCGCTGTCCAGGACGGTGCCGAGCCGTTCCAGCAGCGCGGCGCGGTCGGGGACGCGCACCCGGGTGAGCGGGAGGCCGTCCGGGAACGCGGGCGTGCCGCCGAGGGCGGCAGGCAGGGTGGCCTGGTCCTTCTTCGGGGTCAGGTTGCCGACCGTGCCGACCACGAACGCGTCCTGCGGGAGCCCGAGTTCCGTTCGGGCGGCGGCCCGGGCGGCCGGCCCTGCGGGGGCGCCGGCGAGGTCCGGGCCGTGGTGCACCACGTGCACCCAGGCGCCGGGGCGGCGGCGGGCGGCCGGGATGGTCCGCTCGACGGCGTGCGAGACGGCGATCACCGCGTCGTTGCGCCGGTAGGTGAGCGCGTTGGCCCAGCGGGTGGCCGTCCGGTAGCGGTCCCAGACGTTGTGCTCGGTGTGCACCAGGCGCGGCGATCCGGCGGTGGGCGCCAGCAGCCGCGCGGCGGCGGCCGGGATCGGCATGTGGGTGTGCACCAGGCCGTAGCGCCGGGTGGCGAGCAGCCGGCGCAGCCGCAGCGGCCAGCGCGGGTCCGCCCGGCCGGGGGTGCCCGGGCCGGCGCCGTTCCCGGTGCCCGGGCCGGTGCCGTTCCCGGGGGCGCCGAGGCAGTGCACCCGTACCCCGGCCTCGACGAGCGCGGGGGCGAGGGCGTCCTTCCACGGGAGCACGTACGCGACCTCGATCTCGTAGCGCGACCGGTCCGCGTGGCGGGCGCAGTTGAGCAGCAGCTGCTCGGCGCCCCCGCGGCCCAGGCCCTTGGCCAGCCAGAGGACCCTGGTCGGTCCGCTCACCGCTCCTCCCCCTCGCGCAACAGGGCGGGCTCGCCGTGATCGCCGTCGCCCCCGGAGGCCTGGGTGCCGTGGCCGTTGGAGCCGTTGGAGCCGTTGGTGTCGTTCGCGCCGTGGCCGCCGGTGCCGGTGCCGGTGGCGCCGCGCCGTGCCCAGCTGGGCGCCGTCCGCTCCGCCGATCGTCCGGCCGGCCGGCCGGACCCCCGCTCCGCCGCCCGTTGGCCACCGTGCTCCGGCGCGGGCGCCCCCGGACGCGGCAGGGCCGTCTGCGCCGAGCGGCCGCCGAGCGCCGCCGTACCGCCGCCCGCCGCGCTGCGCCGCCGGCGCCCGGTCGGGCCGTACGTGCCGAGCAGTGCCACACCGGCCACCGGCACCCCGGTCCGGGAGAGCAACTCCGAGACCCGGTCGGCCTGTTCGGGCGTCACGTTGCCGCTTCGCACGGTCACCAGCACCGCGTCCGCATGCTGCACCAGGTCGTACGCGTCGTTGGCGTGCAGCAGCGGCGAGGTGTCGACCAGGATGACGTCCGCGTACCGGCGCGCCCGGCGCAGCGCCTCGGCGGCCCGCAGCACCAGCGCGGCCGGATAGGCGGTGGTGTTGCCGCCGGTGATCAGCGAGACCCCCTCGGCGTTGGTCGGCCGGATCAACTCGTCCAGCTCGCCCAGCTGTTCGCCGCTGAGCAGCTCGGCCATGCCGGGGCCGCCCCCCCACGCCGAGGTGGGCGTGCAGCTGCGGGTGGCGGAAGTCGCAGTCCAGGACGAGGACCTCGCGCCCGGTCTCGGCGAGCGCGGCGGCCAGGTTGGCGACCGTGGTGCTCCGCCCGTCGCCGCTGCTGCCGGAGGCGACCAGCACCACCGGCGCGGGCCGGGTGAGCCGTCGCGCGACGGCCTCGGCGGGCTCCCGGTCACCCTGCCCGTGGACCGGCAGCGCCAGCGCGTCCGGGCCGGTGAGCAGCAGGGTCGAGCGCAGCGACCGGTAGGTCTCGGCGGCCGGGTCGGACGGCCGGGCGCGCACCAGCGGCTCGCGCAACCGCCGTGGGCGGCGCGAGAGTTGTGGCACCTCGCCGATCACCGGCAGGTTGAACGCCTCCTCGACCGCGTTGCGGGTGCGCAGCCGGGTGTCCATCCGGCTGAGCATCAGCGCCGCGACCACGCCGAGGGCCAGCCCGAGGGCCACCGCCAGGCCCAGCCGGACGCTGCGGGTGGGGGAGGAGAGCAGGCTGGTGGTGCCCTGGCGGGCGTCGATGCTGCCCCACTGCTGGATGGCGTCGGTCTGGGCGCCGTTCTGCAGCTTGCTGATCGCGGTCAGCGTCGCGGTCAGCGAGGTGGACGCGGCGGTCAGCTTGGGCTGCAGCTTGGGCTGGTCGTCGGCCGACGAGCGGTTGAACTGCTGCTGGATGTCGTCCAGCGCCTTCTGCTGCGCGTCGGCCTGGGCCTGGAGCTTCTTGACGGTCTCGGCGGCGCTCTTGGCGGACTCGTCGCTGAAGCCCTTGATGATCGCGGCCGAGTACGCGGCCGCCAGGTCGGAGCACGACTGCTGGGTCGGTCCGGTGGTCGCTATCGACAACATCTGGGCGCTGTCGGCCGTCACCGTGCGGCGGGCGATCACCGCGGCGGCGTCGGTGCCGAGCTGCTTGGCCGCCGCCGTCGCGACGTCCGAGCCCTGCGCGTACGAGAGCACCTGGTCGGCCCGCACGGTGTCGCCGGCCCCCGCGACCGGCGTGATGGCGACCTTGCACTTCCACTTGGCGTTGTCCACCGTGCCACCGGCCGGGGTCAGGAGCCAGCCGACGACGAGCGCGGCGAGCGTGCAGCCGACGAGCAGCCGCCAGTACCGCCGCAGGACGGTGAAGTGGTTTGCCGGTTCCACCGGTTGGATCCCCTCGCGTTCGTGGTGCGGTGGTGCTGTGGAACTCCCGCCCGGGGAAGGCCCGTTCGGGAGCGCGGCGGTCCGGGTGCTGCTACCTGTGCCGGGCGTGCGGCACGGTGGAATCCCGTGGCTGCTGTCGCAACCCGCCCCCTGACGATGCGCTCCCCCGTGGCGGCGCGGGGCGCGCCGGCCCTCGGCCCGCCGCCCCCGCCGGTCCCCTCCTGCGATGCTTGCCGAGCCGCGACGTGCGGCGCAACCGTTCTGGCGATACTGGGGCCCGGCGAATCAGGGCGAACGGGACCGCGGTGGCCGGATCCCGTCAGACCTGGCGCAGCCGCAGCGAGCGCTCGTAGAACCCGACCATCTGGGCCGACACGTGATGCAGTGTGAACGCGGTCAGGAACCGGGCCCGGGCCGCCTTCGCCCGCATCCGGGCCGACGCCCGGTCCTCCAGCGTGTCGGTGAGCGCCGCCGCCAGTTCGGCCGGCCGCTCCGGTGCCACCAGCCGGGCGTAGTCCTCCGAACCGACCGTCTCGCGCAGCGCGGGCACGTCCGCACAGATCAGCGGCACGCCGACACCCATCGCCTCCATCGCCGCGCTGCCCAGCCCCTCCCACCGGGAGGGCACGGCGAACGCGTCGGAGGCGGCCATCAGGTCGAAGACGTCGTCGCGCGGCCCGAGGAAGCGCACGCTGCCGGCCGCCTCGGCGAGCGCCGTCAGCCGCGCCGTCTCGGCACCCTCGCTGCCGGCCAGCAGCAGCACCGCGTCCGGCTCGGCCCGCAGCACCCCGGGCCAGGCCTCCAACAGCACGTCCAGGCCCTTCTGGTACTGCTGGCGGGCCGCCGCGAGCACCACCGGGACGTCCTGCGGCAGGTCCAACGCGGACCGCACGGCGGCCCGCCGCTCCGGGGTGACGGTGCCCAGCAGCTCCGGGTCGCGCCCGCGCGGGACGACGTCGATCCGCTCCCGCGGCACCCGCAGCCGCTGCGCCATCGCCCCGGCCACGTACCGGGTCAGCGCGTGGAAGCGCCGGGTGCCCTGGGCGGTCGCGGCGTCGACCGCCTGCGCCGCCCGCACCTTCCACGGACTGAGCCCGCGCGCGCCGAGGTGCTCCGGGCCGTACGCCGAGTTCACCAGGCTGGAGACCACCGGGGTACAGGCCGACAGCGCGGCGGCCCGGCCGAGCACGTCCGACTCGTAGAGCGTGGTGTGGACGAGGTCCGGCCGGCGCTCCCGGACCAGCCGGTGCAACGCGGCGGCCGTCCGCCCCCGGGTGGGCCGGCCCACACCGAACACGTCGGCGCCGGCCGCGGTCAGCTCCGGCTGGAAGCCGCCGGGCGAGTCCTTGAGGTACGCGACGTCCAGCTTCACGCCGGCCCGCACCAGTTGGGGGGCCATCGCCACCAGACCCTGCTCGGCCCCGCCGACCCTGCTCACGCTGTCGATCACATAGAGCACATGCACAGGCCAACCCCCGCCCTCGTGGGCGCGCCCGGTCTCCCATGCCGGCCGGCGCCCTGATTGCGGATCAGCATCGCAGGTGGCGACCGCGGCCCGCCAGGGAATCGGCCAGGACGGTCCCCGGCCCCGGGGGCGGCCGGGGGCGGCCGACGGCGTGCGGCAGGGCGCACGACCGGCGCGGTCAGCGTGCGACGGCATCGAACGGCGCCCACCGGGAGTACCCACGCGGGCGCGCAGGCCACCACCGGGTTGCGCGAAGGGGCTGTACCGCGCCGGGCCCTGTGCCAAGGTCGATCCCATGCCCGAAGCGACGCCGGCGAAGACGGCCGGAACCCGCCCCCGCATCCTCCACCTGATCACCGACCCGCGCCGCCGCGGCGCCCAGAACCTCGCCCGGGACCTCCACAGGGAACTGCGCCGCCGCGGCCAGGCCTCCGCACTGCGCGCCCTCGCCCCACACCCCGACGCCCACCCGGACGCACCCGACACCCGCGCCACCACCGTGCTCGGCCCCGGCCGGCTGCACCCCGCCACCCTGCGCGCCCTGCGCGCCGCAGCCCGCACCGCCGACCTCGTCGTCGCACACGGCTCCGCCACCCTCCCGGCCTGCGCCCTCGCCCTGGCCGGCACCCGCACCCCGTTCGTCTACGTCTCCATCGGCGACCCCCGGCACTGGACGGCGAGCCCGCTGCGCCGCCTGCGCACCGGCGTCCTGCTGCACCGGGCCGCCGCCGTCACCGCGCTCGCCGACGAGGCCCGCGCCGTCCTCCAGGACCGGTTCCGGCTGCCCGCCGGGAAGGTCCGCACCATCCCCAACGCCCGCGCCGCCGACCGCTACCCGCCCGCCGACGGCCCCGCCGACCGACGGGCCGCCCGGCACGCCCTCGGCCTGCCCGCCGACGGCCTGCTGGTCGCCTGGATCGGCGCGATCGCCCCCGAGAAGCGGCTCGACCTCGCCCTCGACGCCCTCGACCGGATCCCCGACGTCCGGCTCGCGGTGGCCGGCGACGGCCCGCTGCGCACCGCCCTCGAACAGCACCCGGCCGCCGCCCGGGCCCACTTCCTGGGGACCCTCGCCGACCCGGCACCGCTCTACCGCGCCGCCGACGCGCTGCTGCTCACCAGCGACAGCGAGGGCGTGCCCGGCGTCCTGATCGAGGCCGCACTGGCCGGCCTGCCCGCCGTCGCCACCGACGTCGGCTGGGTCCGCTCGGTGGTCCAGGACGGCCGCACCGGCGCACTGACCGCCCCCGGCGACCCGCTCGCGCTCGCCGAGGCACTGGCCAAGGTGCTGGCGGGTGACCGCGCCGCGCTCGGCGCCGCCGCCCGCGAGCACGCGCTGGCGCACTCCGAACTCGGCGTCGTGACCGACCGGTGGCAGGCACTGTTCACGGCGGTCACCGGCCGGGAACGGGGGTGACGGTGCCGACCGTGCATCAAGACCCGCACCCGCCGTAGGCATCCGGCCGGAGCGGGCGGATACTTCCTCCGCGGCGCGCTCGTACGACGGAGCCATCAGGGACTCGGCCCGGACGCGCCGGCACGGGGAAAGGTCACCGGACATGGTGGTACTCGCGGGCCTCGCGGCCCTTGCAATCCTCTGGCTCGCCACCGGAGTACGGGTGGTCCAGCAGTACGAGCGGGGAGTGGTGTTCCGGCTGGGCCGGGTGAGCGGACGGGTCCGCCAGCCCGGCCCGACCCTGCTGGTGCCGGTCGTCGACCGGATGCGCAAGGTGAACGTCCAGGTGATCACCATGCCGGTGCCCGCGCAGGAGGGCATCACCCGGGACAACGTCTCCGTCCGGGTCGACGCGGTGGTCTACTTCCGGGTGGTCGACCCGGTGCTGGCCACCGTCGACGTCCAGAACTACGCCTTCGCCATGTCGCAGGTCGCGCAGACCTCACTGCGCTCGATCATCGGCAAGAGCGAGCTGGACGACCTGCTCTCCGGCCGGGAGAACCTGCACCGCGGCCTGGAGCTGATGCTGGAGAGCCCGGCCCTCGGCTGGGGCGTGCACATCGACCGGGTCGAGATCAAGGACGTCGCGCTGCCCGACTCGATGAAGCGCTCGATGGCCCGCCAGGCCGAGGCCGACCGTGAGCGCAGGGCCCGCATCATCACGGCCGACGGCGAGTTCCAGGCGGCCGAGAAGCTCGCCCAGGCGGCGCAGATGATGGACAGCACGCCGTCCGCGCTGCAGCTGCGCCTGCTCCAGACCGTGGTCGAGGTGGCGGCGGAGAAGAACTCCACCCTCGTCCTGCCGTTCCCGGTCGAGCTGCTGCGCTTCTTCGAAGGCGCCACCCCGAAGCCCGGTGCGGCCCCGCAGCAGGCGGCGGCGCCCGCCGCCGACGCGCCCGCGCTCGCGAAGACGGAGCCCGCGCCCGCCCTGGTACCCCCGCGCCCGGAGCACGCCCCGCGCCCGGAGTGAGGAGCCGGCTCGTCCGTCCGGCCTCGTACCGGGCCGTCACCGGGCCTGGCTCCGTCACCGGGCCTGGCTCCGTCACCGGGCCTGGCTCCGTCACCGGGCCTGGTCCCGGCATCGGCCGCGGTCCCGTCACCGGGCCTGGCCGCGGCCCCGGGGTGGCGACAGGACGGTGACGGGCCGGGGGCGGTCCCGGGCCGGGCTGCGCCGAACGGGCGAATCCCGGCCCGGCCTCCCCGGGCCGACTGGTCGATGACGATCCGTCACCGTCAGACTGCCCGGTGTGAAGACGCTGTTGAGGTCCACCGTCCTGCTCGCCGTCGCCACCGGGATCGCCGCATCCCCCGTCCAGGCCGACGCAGCCACCAGCCAACCCGCCACCGAGGGTTCCCGGTTCACCCGGATCGACCAGCCCCAGGCGGCGCGCGCGAGCGCCCGCACCGAGGCCGTCGAGTTCTTCTGGTACGACTGCAGCCACTCCCAGCAGTTGGAGAAGCCGCTCCAGGCCTGGACCGAGAAGCACCGCGAGGACGTCGACCTGCGCCGGGTGCCCGCGATCTGGCCGCGCAG
The DNA here is from genome assembly GCF_002953255.1 of Streptomyces sp. CB01881. Taxonomy (GTDB): domain Bacteria; phylum Actinomycetota; class Actinomycetes; order Streptomycetales; family Streptomycetaceae; genus Kitasatospora. The sequence goes on along the minus strand of NZ_CP026498.1, from coordinate 1,542,307 downwards.
CCGCGGGGAGGTCACGCAGCGCGGCCACGCACGCCTCTACTACACGCTGGAGCGCCTCGACCTGGTCGAGCGCCTGCAGACCAGCGCCTTCCGTGCGATCCACTCCAACAAGCAGGACCTCACCACCGAGGAAACCGCCACCAACTGGGCGCTGCGCCAGGGCGTCGACCCGCAGCAGTTCCGGGACGCCTACCGCTCCGCCGACGTGCAGCAGGCCGTCGACGAGGCCGCCGCGATGTTCGTCCGGTACGGGATCAACGAGCTGCCCACCGTCGTCGTCCAGGGCGAGCAGCGCACCTCGCCGACCCAGGCCGGCGGCGTCGAGGCGATGCCCGACGTCCTCGACCGGCTGGTCCAGCAGGACCAGCAGCGCAATCCGCGCCACGAGCAGCACTGACCCCGACCCGATCACCTTCACCGAACCGACCCCCGGTGACCACACCCTGCGCCAGAGTGGACGCCGGGTCGCACCGCCGAGGCCGGTAACTGCCGTGGTGGCGGGCCCACTTCTCGATACCGGCGGTACCGGAGAGGGCAGGGGTCCGTGGGGGACAACGCGCGCAGCTCGTCGACGAGCGCGACAGCCAGACATCGGCCGCCCCGAGGCGGCCCGCCGCCGGAGCTGGTCTTCAAGCGCCGGCCGAGCCCCACGCAGGTGGCCCGGGAGCTCGGGGGCGCACGGGAGTTGGTGCGCGCTGGCCGAGCGCGACCTGCGCGCCCGGTACAAGCAGGCGGTGCTCGGCTTCGCCTGGGCGGTGCTGACCCCGCTCGCGCTCTGTTCCATCACCGGGCCCGGCTGGGCTCCTGGGGGCGGGAGTGGGTCGTCGGCCGGTTCTCGCTGGAGGGCGTCACCTCCGCCTTCGAGGAGCTGTACGGCCGGGTGCCGGCCCGCCCGGCCCGGGTGACGGGCTGGCTGAAGGACCTCGAACAGATGACCCGGTACGAGTTCACCAAGCCGGCCGCGCTGCGGCTGCTGGGCCGGTGATCGCCGGAAGGCGTTGCATCTAACTGGTACGTGGGAGTTTAATAGTTAGCATGAGCGAGCTGACGATCCCGCACATCCGGCACCGCCACGTCGACGTGAACGGCCTGCGCGTCTTCTACCGGGAGACCGGTCCGAGCGACGCGCCCGTCCTCCTGCTGCTGCACGGATTCCCCTCCGCCTCCCACCAGTTCCGCCGGCTCCTCGACACGCTCGGCACCCGCTACCGCCTGATCGCCCCCGACTACCCGGGCTTCGGCCACAGCGACAGCCCCGCGCCCGGTGACTTCACCTACCGCTTCGACACCCTCGCCGACGTCGTCGAGGGCTTCTGCCTGGCCCTCGGGCTGGACCGGTTCGCCCTCTACGTCTTCGACTTCGGCGCCCCCGTCGGCCTGCGGCTGGCCACCCGCCACCCAGAGTGGATCACCGGCCTGGTGGTCCAGAACGGCAACGCCTACGAGGAGGGACTCTCCGACCTGGCAAGGGAGTTCATCGCCAACCAGCACGGTGTCGACGGCGCCGCCGAACGGGCGCGCTCCATCCTCACCCTGGAGGTCACCCGCAGCCAGTACGAGGGCGGCACCGGCGACCGGGAGCTCGTCGCACCCGACGGCTGGACCCTCGACCAGCACTTCCTCGACCAGCCCGGCCGCAAGGACATCCAGGTCGAACTCGCCCTCGACTACCACTCCAACGTCGCGCTCTACCCGGTCTGGCAGGAGTGGCTGCGCGCCCACCGGCCGCCGACGCTGATCCTCTGGGGCGTGGGCGACCCGTTCTTCACCGAGCCCGGCGCCCGGGCCTACCTGCGCGACCTGCCCGACGCCGAGCTGCACGTGTTCGACACCGGGCACTTCGCGCTGGAGGAGAAGCTGCCGGAGATCGCCCCGCTGATCGACGACTTCCTCGCCCGCACGCAGAAGTAGGCCCGTGCCCCGGCCGCCGGTCCGGGGTGGGGTGGTCCGGGGCGGGGGCGGAGCTGATCGTGTCGGGTCGCGGCGGGGTGGGCTTGCCGGGCAGGGGTGTGCCGGAGTCGGGTGTGCGGGGGCGGGTGTGCGGGCCGGGCCGGGCGTGCCTCGGCCCGGCCGCGGCTCAGTCGCGGCGCAGCAGGTACGTGACGAAGCCCAGGGTGCCCCGGTAGCCGTGCAGCCACTCGGTGCGGTGCCGGTCCGCGGCCTCACGGGCGGCCGCCGCGTCCGGGTGGTCCGGGTGGTCCAGCGCCCAGGCCGACAGCGACCCCGTCCAGGAGAACTCGTAGTCGTCCCACTCCTGCAGGCTGCTGACGTACCCGTACACCGGCGTCCAGCCGTCGGCCATCACCCGGTCGGTGGTGGTCGCCAGATCGGCGAAGTCGTCCCGGGCCGCGCCCAGGCCGTCCAGCACGGCCTGGGCGGGCTCGCACTCCCAGAAACCCTCGCCGACCAGCACCAGACCGCCGGGGGCCAGCAGTTCGCGGGCGGCCGCCAGGGTCGGCAGCAAGCCGCCGAAGGCGTGCGTCGCACCGACGTTCAGCACCAGGTCGAAGGGCTCCTTGGCCTTGAACTCGCGGGCGTCCAGGTGGTGCAGGCCGATCCGCCGCTCCACCCCGAGCGCCGTGGCCGTCTCCCGGGCCCGGGTCAGCGCCGCCGCGTCCAGGTCCACGCCGACCGCCTGCCAGTGCGGCCGCGCCGCCAGCGCCCGGACCAGCCAGGCGCCCTCGCCGCAGCCGAGGTCCAGGGCCCGGCCGGTCTCGGTGTGCTCGGTCGCCCTGGCCAGCAGCCGGGCCACCGACTCGTCGGTGATCGGCGCGGCGATCGGATGGTGGGCGTGGGCAAGGCGGGAGATCGTCTGACGGTCCATTCGAACAGTGTGGCCCAACCGGGCTCAGTACGTCCGGCCTTTCCAGGCGGCCCCGCGTCCGCGCCAGTGTTGTACCGCCGAGTCCACCGTCATCAGCAGGTAGAGCAACGCGGTGAAGGGCAGCAGCAGCGCGGCCGGCGCCGGCCGGCGGTAGTAGCGCAGCATCGGCACGAACGTCCCCGCCATCAGCGCCCACGCCGCCCCGCCGGCCGCCGCCACCGCCCAGTGCGCGGTGACCGCCCCCGTGACGGCCGCCACCGGCGGCACCAGGTACACCAGCGCCAGGCCGGCCACCGTCCCGACCAGCAGCAGCGGGGAGTGCCGCAGCTGCGCGTACGCGCTGCGCGAGACCATCCGCCAGAGCTGGGCCAGCCGCGGGTACGGGCGGACGCTGTCCACCTGCTCCGCCAGGCCAAGCCAGGTCCGGCCGCCCGCCGCCTTCACCGCACGGGCCAGCGACACGTCGTCGATCACCGCCCCCCGGATTGCCGCCACCCCGCCCACCCGCTCCAGGGCCTCCCGCCGCACCAGCGAGCAGCCGCCCGCCGCCGCGGCCGTCCGGGCCCCGGGCCGGTTGCTGCGGCGGAACGGGTACAGCTGGGCGAAGAAGTAGACGAACGCGGGCACGATCAACCGCTCCCACCCCGTCTCCACCCGCAGCCGGGCCATCTGCGACACCAGGTCCAGCCGGCCGGTCTCGGCGGAGGCCACCAGCTCGGCCAGCGAGTCCGGTCCGTGCGCGATGTCCGCATCGGTGAGCAGCAGGTACTCGGCGTCCGGACCGGCCAGCTCCACCCCGTGCCGCAGCGCCCACAGCTTTCCCGTCCAGCCGGGCGGCAGCGGGGGAGGGGTGGTCACGGTCAGCTCCAGCCCGCCGGGCATGGCGAGCGAACGCGCCAGCGTTCCGGTCCCGTCCGAGCTGTGGTCGTCCACCAGCACCACCCGGGCCCGGCCCGGATACTTCTGCGCCAGCAGACCGGGCAGGCTGAGCGGCAGCACCTCCGCCTCGTCCCGGGCCGGCACCACCACCACGACCTGCGGCCAACGGGCGGGCGGACGGCGCGGCGGCAGCCGTACGTCGGTGCGCCAGAACAACCCGTGGCAGCACGCGAGCCAGAGCCAGACCAGCAGGGAGAGCACGGCGATCCACAGCAGGACGGTCACCCGGGCAGTCTGCCGCACCCGGGGCCCGCAGCGGGGCATCGACTAAAGTCTTGCCCTGTGAAGATCGCACTGATGGACTCGGGAATCGGCCTGCTGGCCGCCGCTGCCGCCCTGCGGAGGCTCCGCCCCGACGCCGACCTGGTGCTGTCCTCCAACCCCGCCTCGATGCCCTGGGGCCCGCGGACGCCCGAGGAGGTCACCGCGCTCGCCCTCGGCTGCGCGCGGGCGGCCGCCGCCCTCGGGCCGGACGCCCTGGTGATCGCCTGCAACACCGCCTCCGTCCACGCGCTCGCCACCCTGCGCGCCGAACTGGAGCCCGCGCTGCCCGTCATCGGCACCGTCCCGGCCATCAAGCCGGCCGCCGCCCTCGGCGGCCCGGTCGCCATCTGGGCCACCCCGGCCACCACGGGCAGCGCCTACCAGCGCGGCCTCATCCGCGACTTCGCCGGGACGGCCGCCGTCACCGAGGTCGCCTGCCCCGGCCTGGCGGACGCCGTCGAACACGGCGACGACGCCGCCATCGACGCGGCCATCGCCGACGCGGCCGCCCGCACGCCGACGGGCACGGCGGCCATCGTGCTCGGCTGCACCCACTACGAACTGGTGGCCGACCGCATCCGCACCGCGGTCGCCCCCGTCGCGGCCCCGGACCTCATCCTGCACGGCTCCGCCGACGCCGTCGCCGCCCAGGCCCTCCGCCGCATCGCCGACCCGGCCCGCACCGGCAACGGCACCCTGACCGTCCTCCACGCCGGTGCGCCCGCCGCGCTCCCCCCGGCCGCGCTCCTCTATCCGCAGGGCCACACCCTCGCCGCCACGGCCCCGGCGGTCTGACGGGCGGGGCTCCTGGTTCGCTGCTGTCGGCGGCGCTCTTCTGCTTTTTGGCCGCTTTGGCAGCCTGCGGTCGGCTCCTGGCCTCTCCGGGCCCTCCCGCTCCGTCTGTCGGCCGACCCGTGCGCCCTCGATGGCCCGGGCCCGAGGCCGCGGGGCGCCCTCCGGCGACGTTCCGCGCAGCCCGAGCCTCGGGCGAGGCTTCGAGGCGCATGAGAAGCCGGACGGGCCGACTTCTGGCGCGCGGGTGTCGCCTGACGTAGCCACACTTTGCAAACAATTGCCGTGGCACCGGTGCAGCGAGGGCGGGCCGGTGCGGTGGCATGGGAGGCCGTGCGGGCCGACCTCGGGTGCGCGGGCGTAGGGGCACTTTGCAAATAATTGTGGAGGGTCGGCTCGGCGCGGGCAGGCCAGCCGCTGCTGCAACTTGGCAGGTCGGGTGGGCTGACTTCTGGCACGCGGGTGTACGGACTCTTTGCAAACAGTTGTCGCGGAGTCGGCTCGGCGCGGGCAGGCCAGCCGCTGCATGAAAAGTTGGGTGGGCCGACTTCTGGTGCGCGGGTGCACGGACACTTTGCAAACAGTTGTTGCGGTCCCGGTGTACCGAGGGTGGGCCGGTGCGGTTGTACGGGAAGTCGGACGGGCCGACTTCTGGCGCGCGGGCGCAGGCACACTTTGCAAACAGTTATCGCTGCGCTGGTGCAGCGCGGGTGGGCCGATGCCGCTGCGCAGGAAGTCGGGCGGGTCGACTTCCTGCGCAGCCACCCGCTTCGCCCTTCGCCGTCAGGCCACGGCCTGGCCGCGCCAGCGGCGGTAGGCGGGTTCGAGGCCGGAGAGGATGGTGTCGAAACGGCGGGTGCTGGTGGTCGAGTCGACCTGGAGGCGGCTGATCTGGAGGGGGTGGTTGGGGAGGCGGGGGCCGAGGCGGTGGTCGGAGAGGAAGCCGAGGCGGTAGCCCAGCTCCTGCAGGACGCTTTCCGCGCGCGGGTCGTGGCCGCCGTCGGGGTAGGCGAAGGCGGCCGGTGGTTCGCCGAGCCAGCGGGTGAGGGCCTCGTGGGCGCCGGTGATCTCGGTACGGACGGTGGCGTCGTCGCAGCGGCCGAGACAGGGGTGCCCCTGGGTGTGGTTGCCGATCGCCACTCCACCCTCGCGCAGGGCGAGCAGGTCGGCGGGGGTGAGCTGTTCCTGCCGGGGAGGGCGGCGGTCGGCACTGACCCGCAGCTCCTGGAGGCTGCGCCGCCGGTCCGGGTCGGCCATGGCCTTGAGCCGGGGGAGCAGCTGCGAGGGGTGTCCGCAGTCGAGTGAGCGGGCGCGTCCCCCGTGCCGGGCGAGGAAGTCGGCCTCGTGCCACCAGAACGGTTTCTCGGTGCCGATCAGCTCGGAAATGACGAAGGCGGCGGCCGGGATACCCCGGTCGTTGAGGGCGGGCAGGGCGTGGGTGAGGACGCTGCGGTCGGCGTCGTCGAAGGTGACGAGGACACTGCGGGCCGGCAGGGGCCGCCGTTCGGTGACGGCCTGCTGGACGGCGGAGAGCGAGACGGGTGTGGCGAGTCTTCGCAGGCGGTCGAGCTGGGCGCCGAAGGATCGCGGGTCGGTGACGCCGTGGTATGCGAGCACGGCGAGCCGCTGCGCTGCCCGGGCCCGGAACAGCGGTTGGACGGGGGCGAAGCGCAGCCAGTCACCGCGTCCGGCGGCCGACTGGGGTGCCGCCGCTACCGGACGGACGACGGGTTGCCGGGCGGCCGGCTGCCCGGCGGCCGCCTGCGACAGCGGGTGCACGTTCACGCCCGGAAGGGCGCGGACCACGGAGCTGCTCCGGGGCCTGGAGATCGATGTCGTGGACTGGGACTGCGGCACGGTTCCCCCTCGGTCGCCGGTGCGGCGTGGCGGTACCGTCGGAGGACGGAGCCCGGCCTCCGACTCCAGGGCACGGCGGCTCCGCCCCCTGGGTTTTTCCGGTCCTCGGCGGGGACTCCCAACCCGCACCGCGGACGGCTCCTGGATCGCTCAATGTAGTGGAGACCCCTACACGCCGTAGATGGTTGTACCGGACGGGCGAGGATTTTTCGTGGGTCCGAAACAAACGCCCGAGGGGGTGCGCCGGAGTGCCGTCGAAGCCTTTTCGGTTGCGCAGAGTGCAGGGAATACCACTCCTTGCGGGCTGCCTCCCGGGCAGCCTCGGGGTACCTTGGGCTCATGGCAGATGCGGAACGTGATCACTTCCACCTGCACGGTGCGACCCGGATGGCCCGAGCATGGAGTGGCGGTGCGCTGGTCACCCACCAGATCCCGCTGGCGATGGTCGGCCTGGCCTGCCTGGCGATCGGGATCGTGGTCGCGGTGGTGGTTCCGGACAGTGACGGTCCGGCCTGGGCAATGGCGGTGGCCGGCTGTCTTGCCGCCGGGGTGCTCCTGCTCGGTCGGATCGCGTTCGCCCTGCTGCGGTACCGGCGCGGCGCGACCCTCTGAGACAGCGACCGGCGCGACCCTCTGAGACCGCGACCGGTTCGGACGGCAGCCCCGCCGACGGTCGGGCCGGGCGCGGCCGGGAGGCCGGAAAGCCGCGCCGTCGACTGAACGGCTGATCGATTCCAACCGGTCGGATCGGCCGGTTTTCAGCCCATCTGCCAACTCCTTCTCGCTTCTTTCACAATTCCGGGTCATCAGCCCCACAGTTCCCCCTACTGTGATTTCCATTCGGTCGCCAACTGCGCCGAATAAAAGGCCACTTGGCGGCGCCGGGGAGGGCGCCGCCGAGGGTGGAAATAGGCGCAGGGGGATCGATGAGCGGCACAGCCGGGCCCGCGGAGGCCGGGGCGACGGCCGGTGCGTCCGGGGGTATCCGCGAGCAGGTGAAACGCCAGCTGGCCCGTGCGGTCGGCGGTAGGCCGGGCGAGGGTGCCACCGTCCTGATCCACCACCGCGTCGGCGGCGGCAGCCCGGACGAACTGGACGTCGCCACCTCGGACTTCACCGCCCAGGCGGACCTGCTCGCCGAACTCCCGCCCGGCCGGGTGGTCTCGCTGGACGAGGCCGTGGACCGGATCGAGGCCGGCCGCCACGCCCCCAGCACGGTGCTCACCTTCGACGACGGCTTCGCCGACGTCTACGAGAACGCCTGGCCGCTGCTGCGCGAGCGCGGCCTCCCTTTCACGGTCTACCTCGCCAGCGGCCACGTCGGCGGCGAGATGCGCTGGGAGGGTTCGACCGCGAAGACCTCGGGCGCCCCGGGGCTCAGCTGGGAGCAGCTGCGCGAGATGACCGCCTCGGGCCTGTGCACGGTCGCCAACCACACCCGGAGCCACGCGCGGCCCGAGCTGCTCACCACCGCCGAACTGGACGCCTGCAACGACGATGTCGAGCAGCACCTCGGGGCCCGCCCCCGGCACTACGCCTACACCTGGGGCGTTTCCGTCCCGCACATGGAGCCGGCGCTGCGGGCCCGGTTCCGGACCGCCGCCACCGGTGAGGTCGGGCGCAACACCCCGGGCGGGGACCCGGTCCGGCTGTGCCGGGTGCCGGTCCGCCGCACCGACCCGATCGACTTCTTCCGCGCGAAGCTCTACGGCCGGCTGATACCCGAGCGGGCCTACGCCCGGATCGTCGCGACCGCGAAGGCGGTGGGTGCGCGTGCCTGAGTCCACCGCCCCGCTACCCGAGCCCACCGCTCCCGAGCCCGGCGCCTCCGAGCCCGGCGTCTCCAAGCCCACCACTTCCGGCCCCGCAGAGCCCCGGCCCACTGCGCCCCGGTCGCGCGCACCTCGGCCCGCCATGCCCCGGCCCACTGCGCCCGACCCCACCCCATCCGGGCCGAGCACCCTGGTGCCCCGGCTGCGCGGCCCCGGCGGCCGCCCGCTGCGCGTCGCCCACCTCACCACCGTCGACATGAGCCTCCACCTCCTCCTGGCCACCGAGCTCAAGGTGGACCTGGAGGCCGGCTTCGAGACCTACGGCATCAGCGCGCCCGGCCCGTACGTGACCGACCTGGAGGCGATCGGCGTCCGGCACCAGCCGCTGCACGCGCTCACCCGGGCCTGGCAGCCCCGCGCCGACGCCGCGGCCGCCCGCGAGCTGCTCGCCGTGCTGAACCGGCTCCGTCCGGACGTGCTGCACACCCACAACCCCAAGACCGGCGTGCTCGGCCGCGTGCTGGGCCGGCTCGCCCGGGTGCCCGTGGTGGTGAACACCTGCCACGGCCTCTGGGCGCAGGCCCACGACCCGTTCGCCAAGCGGGCGTTCGTGCTCGGCGTGGAGGCCTTCGCGGGCCGCTTCTCGCACGCCGAGCTGTACCAGAACGGCGAGGACCGCCGCACCCTGTCCCGTGCCGTGCCGGCCCGCCGTTCGCGCGTGGTCGGCAACGGCGTGGACCTGACCCGCTTCGCCACCGACCCGGGCGACCGGGCTCGTGCCCGCGCCCGGCTCCGTGCCGAACTCGGTGTCGGGCCGGACGAGCTGCTGGTCGGCGGGGTCGGCCGGCGGGTGGCCGAGAAGGGCATCCGCGAGTACGCGGAGGCGGCCCGGGCGCTGGCCGGGAAGGCCCGCTTCGTCTGGATCGGCCCGGACGACCCGGAGAAGCCGGACGCCCACGGCGCCGAGTCCGGCGTCGAGTTCCCCGGCCCGCGCCGCGACATGCCGGCGGTGTACGCGGCCCTCGACGTCTTCGTGCTCCCCTCCTACCGCGAGGGGTTCTCGCGCTCCGCCATGGAGGCCGCCGCCGGCGGTCTCCCGATGGTGCTCAGTGACATCCGCGGCTGCCGCGAGATCGGCACCCACGACGAGCACCTGCTCCTCGTCCCGCCCGGGGACGCCCGGGCCCTCACCACCGCGCTGGACCGGCTTCTCACCGAGCCCGGCCTGCGCGACCGGCTCGGCGCCGCAGCCCGGTGCCGTGCCGCGGCGCACTTCGACCAGCGCGCCGTCGCCAGGGTCTCGCTGGAGACCTACGCGGCCGTCGCCCGCGCCAAGGCCCTGCCCTGGACGGTCGGCTGAGCCCGCGTACTTCACCGCACCGCATCAGGGGGAAGGACCGTCATGAAGCGAGGGGGGACCTCGCGGTCACCGTCCTGGCCGGGATCGTCGCGATTCCGCTCGGCCTGGTGATCGCCCTGCTGATCCGCTGCACGACGGGCGGACCGGTGCTCTTCTGTCAGACCAGGACCGGGTGGCACGGCAAGGAGTTCGAGATCCTCAAGTTCCGCACCATGCGGGACAGACGCTTTCCGGAGGAGCCGGACGCGCCCCGCATCACCTGGCTCGGCGAAATGCTCCGCAAGACCAGCCTCGACGAGCTGCCGCAGCTCTGGAACGTCGCCCGCGGCGAGATGGGCGTGATCGGGCCCCGGCCCACGCTGCCCGAGCAGGTCGTCCACTACTCCCGACGCCAGCGGGGCCGGCTCGACGTCCGGCCCGGCCTCACCGGCTGGGCGCAGGTCAGGGGCCGCAACTCGATCAGCTGGCCCGAACGGATCGAGCTGGACCTCCGGTACGTCCAGCACCGCTCGCTGCTGCTGGACCTACGCATCCTCGCGCTCACCGTCGGGGTGCTGCTGAACCCCAGCGGCATCACCGCCGCCGGCGGGGTCAACCCCGGATTCCCGGCGCCCACCGAGACCACCGAGCCCGCCGAGACGCCCGTGGCGCCCGTGGCGCCCGCTCCGTTCGCACCTGTCACCCCGGTCGCCCCGGTCGCGTATGCCGCGCCGGTGACCGCACCTGCGCCGATGACCGCACCTGCGCCGGTGACCGCACCCGCGCCGGTCGCCCCGTTCCCGACCAAGACCATCAGCCTGCCCCGGCAGGCCACCGGCCCCCGGCTGGCGCAGCCCGTCCGCACCGTCGTCGAGGAGGCGTCCTGAATCCGGAAGCCGGCGCGGGGAGCGGGCAGGATGACGTCATGACTGCCACGGCCGCCACCAGCAGGCAAACCCACAAGCCCCACCAAGCCTGCCAGCCCCACCAAGCCCATGAGCCCTACCAGGCCCACCCGGAACTCTGGATCGCCGGCGTCGGCGGTGTCGGCCGCGAGGCGCTGGACACCGCGCTCGCGGCCGGCGTCCCGGTGGCGGGCTTCCTGGACGATCGGCAGCACGGCGCCACCGTCCGCGGCCTGCCCGTCCGCAGGCCCGCCGACATCCCGTCCGGCGCCCGGTACCTGGTGGGCATCGCCGACCCGGCGGTCCGGCAGCGGCTCGCCGCCGTGCTGGACGCCCGGGGGGCGGCGCCCGCCACCCTGGTCCACCCCAGGGCGCTGATCGCTCCGGGCACCGTGCTGGAGCCGGGCTGCCTGGTCATGGGGGGTGCGTACGTGTCCAGCAGCGTGCGCCTTGGCGCGCACAGCCAGGTCCACTACAACGCGACCGTTGGCCACGACACCGTCTTCGGCGAGCGGGTGACGGTCTACCCGGGCGGCAATGTGTCCGGGGCGGTGCTGCTGGCCGACGACACCACCGTCGGCAGCAACGCCGTCGTCCTCCAGGGCCGCAAGATCGGTGCGGGTGCCTTCGTCGGCGCGGCCGCCGTGGTGACCAGGGACGTCCCGCCCGGCGAGGTGGTGGTCGGCTCGCCCGCCCGTCCGCTCCGGGCGGCCCGCCCCTGACGCCATGCCTCTCCCCTCACACCAGGCCCCGGCCGGCCAGCGGCGAGGCCCCGGCTCGCGGACGCCCGGCTCCCGTCCCCGGCTTCCGCTTCCTGACGCCGGATAGGGTGCGGGGCATGGCCATTCCCACCTTCCTCGCCGACCTCCGCGCCCTCGTCGGCACCCGCAAGCTCTGGCTGAGTGCCGCCGCCGCCGTCGTCTTCGACGACCGGGGCCGGGTGCTGCTCGCCCAGCGGGCCGACGACGGCCGCTGGGCGCTGCCCGGCGGCATTCTCGAACCGGGGGAGCAGCCCGCCGACGGCGTGGTGCGCGAGTGCCTGGAGGAGACCGGTGTCGAGGTCGTCCCCGAGGTGCTCGCCGCCGTGCGCGTCACGGGCGACGTCACCTACCCCAACGGCGATGTGACGCAGTACCTGGTGCTCGTCTTCCGCTGCCGCCCGGTCGGTGGCGAGGCCCGGGTGAACGACGACGAGTCGCTCGCCGTCGGCTGGTTCGACCTGGACGACCTGCCGCCGATGATCGACCAGGAGCACGAGTGCCTGCGGCAGGCCCGGGACTCCCAGGGGGCGACCCTCTTCGAGTGGGACGGCAAGGAGCGCCCGTGACCGGCGACCCGGCCACAGAAGCCGCACAGCCCGGACGACCGGCCCCGCCCGCGCAGCCCGGCCAACTCGCACAGCCGGCAGAACCCGGACAACCCGCCCCGCCCGGACTGGCCGAAGTCCCGCTGTCCGACGGGCCGGTGGAGTTCCGCGGCGCGCTGCACCTGGAGCGTACGGCGGTCGGCCTGCGCCCCTGGCGGCTGCCCGCCTGGACGGCCGCGCAGGCCCCGGGCGACGCGCTGCGCCGCGTGGCGATGATGCCGTCCGGCGTGCGGCTGGCCTTCCGGACGGCGGCGACGGTGCTCGAACTCGCCCTGCACGCGCCGCCGGAGTCCCCGTACCCGGGGGCCATCGAGCTGATGCTGGACGGTGTCCGGGCCGGCCGGGCCCCGCTGCCGGCGGCGGGAGGTCCGACCGTCCTGCGGTTCGACCCGGGGGCCTCGGACGGCGGGCGAGAGGTGGAGCTGTGGCTGCCGCAGTGGACCTCCGTCGAGCTGGTCGCGCTGCGCGCGGACGCCCCGGTCCACCCGCCCCGGCCGACCGGGCGGCTCCGCTGGCTGCACCACGGCAGTTCGATCAGCCAGGCCCCGGAGGCGGACTCGGCCGCCGACGTCTGGCCGTGGATTGCCGCCGGGCGGGCCGGCGTCGACCTGCTCAACCTCTCGCTGGCCGGCAACGCCCATCTGGACCCGTTCACCGCCCGCACCATCCGGGATCAGCCGGCCGACCTGATCAGCCTCAAGATCGGCATCAACGTCATCACGGCGGCCTCGTTCCGCCTGCGCACCTTCGTCCCGGCCGTGCACGGCTTCCTGGACACCGTCCGCGAGGGGCACCCGGACACCCCGCTGCTGGTCGTCTCCCCGCTGTTCTGCCCGCCGTTCGAACGGACTCCGGGTCCGGCGGGGTACGAGCCGACGGCGGACGGGCGTCGGTTCACGGCGCTCGGCGACCCCGCCGACACCGCTGCGGGTGCGCTCACCCTGGAGGTGGTCCGCGCCGAGCTGGCCGCGATCACCGCCGCCCGGGCGGCCACCGACCCGCACCTGCACCACCTGGACGGGCTCGCGCTCCTGGGTCGGGAGGACGCCGACGGACTGGGCGACCTGCTGCACCCGAACCCGGCCGGGCACCGGCGGATCGGCGAGCGGTTCGCCGCACTCGCCTTCGGCCCGGGCGGGCCCTTCGCCGCCACCGTGGCCACGTCCTGAGGGGGCGCCTCGGAGCACGGCCGCCGTGCTCCGAGGCCAACCCCCTCCGCGCATGGCCGCCGTGCTCCGAGGGATGCCTCAGAGCGTCCGGAACCACTCCGCCGTACGCTCCAGCCCCTCGCGCAGCGGCACCGGCCGGATGTCCGGAAAGAGCTCGCGCAGCCGGGAGTTGTCGGCCTGGGAGTCCCGGACGTCGCCGGGCCGGGGCTCGGTGTGGGCGACCTCGACGGGGTGGCCGAGCACCGACTCCAGCTCGCCGACCAGCTCCAGCAGCGAGATGCGGGTGCCGAAGGCCAGGTTGACCGGGTCGGCGTGCACCACCGCGGCGTAGGCGTGACCGGCCGGCTGGAGCGGGCCGAACACGTTGAAGAACCGCAGCGGCAGCACGCCGAGCCCGTAGCAGTGGTGGTAGGCCGCCAGGTAGGCCTCGGTGGCCAGCTTGCTCACCGCGTACGGGCTCATCGGCGCGGTGCGCATGGTCTCGCGCTTGGGCAGTTCGCGGTTGGCGCCGTAGACCGAGGACGAGGAGGCGGCGGCCACGTACGGACCGCCGGCCCGGCGGGCCGCCTCCAGGACCTCCAGGGTGCCGGTGGCGTTGGCGTGGTGGCTGGCGAGCGGGTCGGCCACCGAGCGCGGGACGGAGGGCAGTGCGGCCAGGTGCACCACCGCGTCGGCGCCCGTGAACGCCTCGTCCAGCAGGGCGGGTTCGAGGATGCTGCCCTCCAGGAGGACGGCGCCGGTGCCCGCGAGGTTGGCCTTGCTGCCCGTGGACAGGTCGTCCACCACCCGGACCTGGTCCACCTCGGGGCGGGCCAGCAGGGTCCTGACCAGGTTGGCTCCGATGAATCCGGCCCCGCCGGTGACGACCACGCGCATGGCCGAGGTTCCCCCCTCCGACCGTCCGGCCCGCCCGGCCGGCCGGTCCTGCCCGATGGTAGCCGGGCGGTCACCCGCCGTGGGGTGGAACGCCGAGAAGTGCCGTGTGGGGAAGGGGCGGTGACGTGGGATCAGTCCTTGTGCTGGCGGTACGCCTCCTCGGCGGCGTCCAGCACCGCGGCGAGGTCGCCGCCCGCGGTGGCGGTGGCGACGGCCGCGACCGCGCCCTCCACGAATGGGGCGTCGGCGAAGCGGACCGGGAACGGCAGGCCGTGCTCGTCGGCGTTGGCGAGCAGTGCGCGGACGGTCGACACCGCGCCGCCCAGATCGGCGAGGATCACCACGCCGTGGCCCTGGTCGACCCGGCGGGTGGCGGCGGCCACCAGGACGGCACTGATGCCGGGGCCGGAGACCAGGTCGCCCCCGGTCCCGGCGACCGGGGCGGGGGTGTCGGAGCCGGCGAGTGCGAGCGCCAGGGCCCGGACGGCCACGGCAAGATCCTGGCTGTGCGAGACCAGCACGATGCCGACCCGCCCGTGCGTGGGCGGCCGGCCGGGCGTCGGACGCGGCAGCGGGGTGCGCGAGGGCGGTGTGCGGGGCGCCGGGGGGTGGGCCGAGGGGGCTTCGGAGATGGGGATGACATCGGCGCGGGTGCCGTCCCGGCGGCTCATCGGCTGCTCCTGTGGGCGCGGGGTGGAGGATGCGGGGTGCGGGTGGTGTCGCTTCGGTGCGGGGTGGCGGTGCGGGGTGGCGGTGCGGGCTCGTGGTGCGGGCTTCCCTCACTCTGGCAGCTCCCGTGCCGCCCGCCCGGGCGGGACACGCTCCGCGGGGCTCGCGCCGAGGGGTGGGCCGCAGCACACGGGTGATGCCCGGGGGCGGGGGCCGGGCCTCGGCCCCGGTCGGGGGAGTCCTCGGCAACCCGCTGACCGGGGCGGCGGCGATGGCTAGGCTGGCCCCGGAAGACCGTCGGGAGGAGACCAGTAGTGGCAGCCAACATCGGGACTGACGTGGAATCGGCCGCAGAGGTGGCCGGGGTGGGGGGAGTGCCGGCGCCCGGCGCGGCGCCGGAGCTCGCACCGAACGGGAAGCCGAAGGTCGACTTCAGCGGGGCCACCTGGCTGTGCAGCAGCCAGGGCGTCGGGGACGTCCAGATCGCCTTCGTCGACGGGTACATCGGCATGCGGGACGGCCGCCAGGAGGACGGCCCGGTCCTGGTTTTCACGCCGGGGGAGTGGCGGGCCTTCGTGCTCGGCGCCCGGGACGGGGAGTTCGACCTCACCTGAGGTCCCGCGCCAGGACCTGCCCGGGGCCTCGCCCGAGCCGGACGCCCGGGGCCCGGGGCCTGAGGCCCGACCCAAGTCCCGAGCCCTCACCCGAGACCCGGGACCTCGCGCCTGCCGGTTCCCGGGGCCTCGCCTTGGCCGGTTCCCGAGGGTGCCGGGCGCAGGATGCCGGACGGGCCCCGGCCAGGGGCCCGCCCCCGGCGCACGCTTGTGCATCGGGGGCGCATCGGTCCGATCTCGTTTGAGCGTACCCCGTCATTATTTCTGTTGACTGTTAGACAAACGCAGCTCAGAGTATGAGCACAGGCAGACGCCGTGCCCACCGCCCCCACGCGGCCAGACACGGCGCCTGCTGTGCAGCCCGGCAGTGCTGCCAGGCCTGCCTCCCAGTCATCCCCTGCGCACCGGGGGTGCGTCGGCCGTTCCCGACCCCACAAGGGGGCCGGCAGTCGCCGGGAGGCTGGCACCGAAGCCGAGAGCGACTCGGAGTCGGTACCGGGTGCTCGGGACCCGCACGCCCCCACGCGGCGGCGTCCCGAGCAGATCCGCGGGAGCGACGGGCCGGGGCCCCGCGGACCTTGCTTGTGTGGCATGGAACTGTTGGCTTGTGTGTTGTGCTCGCTGTGCTGTGCGGTGTGCGACGACGAAGCTGGGTGCTCGGCGGATCGGCACGACGATGCGCACAGTGAGGGATACGCGTGTAGGGCCGCGTTGCGACATGCCGTCCCCCCGAAGGGTGAAACCCAGAACGGCCGTCGTGCTGAACCGAACGTAGCCCGGACGGTTGCTCAGAGTCAACATTGGTCTCTGAGCGTGGATCTCCGTCCGGTGCCCCACCCACCCCGTGAGAGCGGTGTGCCGGGCACGTACGATGTTCCCATGTCTTTTCTCCGCCGTCGCTCCGGACAGCCCGCCGGCCCGGACTTCGACGTGCTCGCGATGGACCCGGGCGACTGGCCCGGCGACTTCGGTGCGGCCATGATGACCGGTCCGGACGGCTCCTGCCAGGGGATTTTCCTGCGCTACGACCTGTTCGGCGGTAGAGGCCCGGCGATGTTCATCGGCAACCTCCCCGAGGGCTCGCCGGCCCGCGACACCGGGGACGACGTGCCCTTCGAGGTCCGGCAGCTGCTCGCGGCACTGGAGAACGAGGAACCGGTCGAGTTCGTCTCGGCCGAGGACTTCCCGGTGATGCTCGGGGACGACCTGCTGATCGTGAAGAAGGTCAAGGTCAGCGAGGGTCGGGTGTTCTGCTCCCAGTTCGGGCGCAGTGACGGCGTCCAGGTCACCATCGCCTCCTGGGACCGACCGATTTCGGACGACCTCTACCAGCTGCTCAAGCCGCTCCCGGCGGACATGTTCCAGCAGGGCTGACCGGCGCCGTCTCCGGCGTCCGCTTTGCCCCTGGTACCTGCTTCGCTCCCTCGTGTCCGCTTCGCCCCCAGTGCCCGTTTCAGTCCCTCCTGCCCGGTTCCGTTCCCGGCCGGATTCCCGATCGGGAAACGCTGGGGGCGTCGGAGGCACCGGGAATCGGGGGCGGGCGGGAACGGCGGGGCGTCCCGCGCCCCGGGCGCTGCTTGACGGTTTCGATCACCGCTTCGTACAGTCGCGAACATGTCGTGCCGTCTCCCGCTGCTGACCCGCCGCAGCTATCTGGACCTGCGGCGCACCGCCAGCGCGGCGTGTCCGGGCCACTGAGGGGGACTCGTCCCCGAGGCGGCGGGCGGCCGGCCGAGCGGTCGGCGCCGATCCGGGGGCGGGCGTTTCGCTGACCTCCGGTGCCGCCAACCCGGTACCGCGCGCCCGTCCGGCGTGCCGCCCGCAGTTGCCGAGCCCACGCTGCC
The DNA here is from genome assembly GCF_002953255.1 of Streptomyces sp. CB01881. Classification (GTDB taxonomy): domain Bacteria; phylum Actinomycetota; class Actinomycetes; order Streptomycetales; family Streptomycetaceae; genus Kitasatospora. The sequence continues at coordinate 1,525,077 of NZ_CP026498.1, read as the reverse complement.
GCCCGGAGGCACCAGCACCATGACCAGTACCGCGACCGCCGTCGCCGCCGACCAGTCGCCCGTCGCCACCGCCCTCGCCGGGCTGCCCCGGGTCGTCGACCTGCTGGCCGCCCGGGCCGAGGAGCACGACCGCGACGCCACCTTCCCGTACCAGGGCATCGAGGCGGTGCACGAGGCCGGACTGCTCACCCTCACCGTCGCCCGGCGGTACGGCGGGCCGGGCGGCACGCTCGCCGACACCGTCCGGGTACTTGCCCAACTCGGGCGTGGAGACGCCTCGGTGGCCGTGGTCACCGCGTTCACCCTGCTCCGGCACGCCGAGCAGGCCCGGGTCGCGAGCTGGCCGACGGCCGGTTACCGGCGGCTGCTCACGGAGTCCCGGCGCGGGCCGGCGCTGGTCAGCACCCTGCAGGCGGAGCCCGGCGACCAGGGCGGCGCTCACGGGAGTGCGGTTCCGGCCACGGTGGCCCGGTGGGACGGCGACGGGTGGCTGCTCACCGGCCGGAAGACGTACTGCGCCGGCGCCGAGGCGCTGACCTGGATGGCGGTCACCGCACGGACCGACGAGCCGGTGCCGCGGGTCGGGACCTTCCTGGTCCGGGGCGAGAGCGAGGGCGTCGAGGTCGACCCGACCTGGGACCAACTCGGCCTGCGGGCCAGTGCCAGCCACGACGTGGTGCTGGACGGCGTCCGGGTGCCGGCCGAGCACGCCCTCGGGCTCGCGGTGCCGAAGTCCGCCGCCGGAGCGGCCCTTTCGGGAGCCGGAACCGGCCCTTCCGGAACCGCCTCCGCGGTGGCCGGAACCGCACCTTCGGGAAGCGGAGCAGTCGGTTCCACCGTGCCGGCCGCCGAACTCACCCGGGCCTGGCACGACCTGGCCCTCTCCGCGATCGCCCTCGGGGTGGCCCGCTCCGCCGAGGACTGGCTGGTGCGCTTCCTGCACCAGCGCACCCCGGCCAATCTGACCGAGCCGCTCGGCAGCCTGCCCCGGTACCGCTGTGCGCTCGGCGAGATCGAGGCCCAGCTGATCGGCGCGGAGGAGTTGGTCAACGGCCTTGCCCCGCGCGTCGACAGGGGCGAGCCGGACGCCGTCGCCCGGACCGGGCCCGCCCATCTGCTGGTCACCCGGGCCGCGACGGCCGCCGTCCAGCAGGCCGTCGCGCTCACCGGCAATCCCGGCCTCAGCCGACGCCACCCGCTCGAACGCTACCTGCGCGACGTGCTCAGCAGCCGGGTGCACTTCGCCCCGGACGAGGCCGTCCTGGACGCCGTCGGCCGGGCGGCCCTCGATCGCGGGGCCCGGCCCTGAGGACTGAGCCCCGTCAGCAGGCCTGACGGGGCTCAGCGCACGCCGCCGCCCAGCGGAGCCGCGCCCAGCGGCGCACGCCTGCCTCAGCGCGTGCCGACCGCGGCGCGGACGGCACGGCGGGCCAGCGCGGCGTCGTCGTACAGCCGACGGATCATGATCCGCTGCTCCTCGCCCGCCCCGGGCACGTCGTAGAGCCGGATCTCCCGCATCAGCACCAGCACCAGGTTGACCAGGAAAGCGTCCCGGGCCAGCGTGCCGCCGCTCTGGGCGAGTTGGCTGATCTGGCGGCGGGCCGCGGTGTCCCCGGAGAGGACGCTCCACAGCACCGCCAGGTCGTAGCCGGGCAGGTACCAGCCGGCCTGCTCCCAGTCGACCAGCACCGGCCCGGACGGCGCCAGCAGCATGTTGCTGAGCAGTGCGTCGCCGTGGCAGAGCTGGAGCGGGGTGTGGCCCAGACCGTGCAGCAGGCCGCGGAGGTCGCCGGCGTCCCGGTCGGTGAGCTGGCCCACCGAGTGGTACCGGGCGATCTCCAACTGGTAGTCCAGCCGCGGCTGGAAGACGTCGGTCGGCGGCCGCCACAGGTTGAGCGTCCGGACGGCGGTGAGCAGCGCCCGAACCTCGCCCGGGGTGGGCGCGTTGACCGGGTGGCGCTCCCGGGCGGCCGGACGGCCGGGGACGCGCTCCATGACGAGCACGCAGCGGTCGTGGTCGGCCGCGACCAGCCGGGGCAGCCGCACCGGCGGACGGTGCCGGACGAACGCCCGGTAGACCGCGACCTCGTGGTGGAAGTCGGCCACCAGCTGCTCGAAGTACTCACTCCGCACCGCCTGCGGCGCCAGGCACTTGGCGACCACCGGCGCCCGCCCGATGGTGCCCGCCACCAGGATGTGGCGGCTACCCTCGCGCAGGACCTGGCGCGGGGTGAAGGCGGGGCATATCCGCGCGACGCCGGCCAGCGCGGCCCGGACCGCCGGGGTCTGCAGCGCCGACGGGTCGATCCGCTCGGGACCGCCGGCCTGCCCGGGCCGCATCGGCTGACGCAGCATCCGGCCGTCGCCCGGCCGGGCGGCCGGGATCCGTGCGCCTCCCGGCAGGACGGAGTCGGGGGCGCGCAACCCCAGTGCCGTACGGGCGGCCTGGCCCCGCGCGTCCGCGGGGCGGCTCGGCGGCGGGACCTGCTTGGGGCCGGGACGGCCGGTGGCTGCGGTGGGGGGTCGCAGCGCGGTGCGGGTCACGGTCGGCGAGGGGGAGGTCGCTGAGGGGTACATGGGGTGAGGGAGGTCCCTTCCTGTCCGTCGGCGGGTGCGCCCCGCGGTGCGGGGAGGGCCGGTGCCGCGTGCTTCCTGGCGTGACGGCGGCCCTGTCTTCGGTGCGGTGGGTGGAGCGCGGGCGCCGGGCACGGACGCGGGGCCGAAGCCCCTTGCTGCGGCGGTGTTCCGACCGTCCGCACCCTGGGGAATGCGGTCGGCCGGACTGCCGTGGCCGTGCCCGGCGCCCCCGCGCCACCCGGCCGCGCCACCCCCTCGGGTGAGGACCGGGGACGCCCCTGACACGGGCGGGGGAGTCCCCGCCGTGGCCTGGGGCGCCGCCCGACCCGAGGGGCGAGGTGGCGCACCTCTACATCACACCCGGACGGCACTGGTTGGTAATGTGGCGGACCCTGGCGAAGCCTGGCGAATGCTCGCCTGGCACATGACGGAGCCTCTAGCCTCGAACCAGCCGAGGAACCTGGGGGCTTCACGTGAGCAGGGAACCCAACACCCGACTCGCCGATCTGTTCGTCCTGACCGGATGGTCGAAGGGCGAGCTCGCGCGGCTGGTCAACAGGCGTGGCGCCGCGATCGGACAGCAGCAGCTGTCCACCGACACCTCGCGGGTCCGGCGGTGGATCGAGCAGGGGGAGATCCCGCGCGATCCGGTGCCGAGGGTGCTGGCAGCCGTGTTCACGGAGCGGCTCGGCCGTGTCGTCACCACTGAGGACCTCGGTCTGGAACGACACCGGCCCACCAGGACCGGAGCGGCGCAGCCCGCAGCACATCCATGGGAGCCGGATCGTACGGCCGCGGTCCTCACCGAGTTCACGGGAATGGACCTCATGCTGAACCGACGTGGATTGGTGGGCGCGGGTGCCGCGCTCACGGCCGGGGCGGTCGTCGCCGACTCCCTGAAGGGCTGGCTGGGCGGGGACGCGGTCGCGTACGCGGCCTCCGTGCCCGGGCCGCGACCGGTGGTCACCGGGCAGGGCGCCGCCCGTCCGGTGGTGGACGTGTACGACGCGGGCCCGGTCGGGCTCGACGAGGTGGAGGCGCTGGAGCGCTCGGTGCAGGTGTTCCGCGCCTGGGACGCCGCGCGCGGCGGCGGCCTCCAGCGCAAGGCGGTGGTGGGCCAGCTCAACGAGGTGGGCGGGCTCCTGACGCACCGCCACAGTCCGGTGGTGGAGCAGCGGTTGTGGCTGGTCGCCGCCAACCTCGCGGTGCTGGCCGGCTGGATGTCGCACGACGTCGGCCTGGAGCCCACCGCGCAGCGGTACTTCGTGATCGCCGCCGAGTCGGCCAAGGAGGCCGGCGACCGTCCGCGGGCCGGCGAGGCGATCTCGCGCGCGGCCCGGCAGATGGTCCACCTCGGCAGGGCCGACGACGCGCTCGACCTGATGTCGGCGGCGAAGGCCGGCGGCGGCCAGGTGCTGCCCAGAACCCGGGCGATGCTCAACACCGTGGAGGCCTGGGCGCACGCCTCGATCGGGCACTCCCAGGACACCTGGCGGCTGCTCGGCGAGGCCGAGGACCTCTTCGCCGAGGACGTCCCCGAGCCGCCGCCGTCCTGGATGCAGGTCTTCGACGAGGCGGAGCTGCGCGGCATGCAGGCGCTGGTGCTGCGCACCCTGGCCGAGCACCACCCGGTGGCGGCCGTGCAGGCCCGGAGCCAGGCCGAGCGGGTGATCAAGCTCCGCGAGGGCACCGGCCAGCTGCGCTCGGCGCTGTTCGACCGGATCACCCTGGCCTCGGTCCACTGGCTCACCGGGGAGCCGGACGCGGCGGAGTTCCAGGCCAAGATGGTGATGAACCTGATCGGCCAGAACTCCTCGCACCGCACCTGGGACCGGCTGCGCGAGATGTACCGGCTGACCGCCCGCTACCGGGGGATGCCGGTGGTGGACGAGCTCCGCGCGGAGCTGGGGCGGGAGTTGCGGCAGGCGGACGCCAAGAACCGGCCGAAGCTCGCCTGAGCCGGCCGGCGGTCCGGTCGTTCGGGGACACGGCGGCTCGGCGGTCTGGTCGTACGGCGGTTCGGCGGCTCGGCGGTTCGTGGATTCGGGCCGGGGCGAGCCGGGACGGGTCCGTGTCGGCCTGCGCGGGTCGTTGGCCGAGGCGTGGCCGGCGGTTCAGGTGCCGCCGGTGGTTCAGGTGCCGCCGGTGGTTCAGCGGTGGTCGACGACGGCGCGCAGCAGCAGGCGGAGCGCGGTGACGGTGCCGTCGGTGCCGAGCACGGGCTCGCCCGCGCACTCGATCGCGCCGCGGCCGCCGCAGGGGTGGCGGACCTGGAGGGTGCCGTAGGCGTGTCGTCCGTGGACCAGTGCGTCGGTCATCATCCGGCGCAGCTGCGGCCGGTCCGGCTCGTCGACGCGGTCGGGCAGCCGGTCGAGACTGAGCGGGCCGCGCCCCGGGTCGCACCCGAGCAGCCGGAACACCTCGTCGGACCACCGGATGTCGTCGGTGAGGAGGTCCCACTCGGCCGAGCCGACTCCGGGGCCGGACGGCGCCTGTGTCGTGCCGTGCGCTCTGTCGTCCACTCTGCCGTCCACCGCGTCGTCGGCCGCCCCGGTCTCCGGTCCCGTGCCCGCCCCGCCGTCGGCCGGGCGGCTCGTCGGGGCGCCCGGTGCGGTCCGGGTGTCGCCGGTCGTCCGGCTGTCCGCCGGCCTGTCCGCCACGGCGGTGCCCGGCGGACGGCCGGCGGTGCTGGGCATGTTCATGACGGTTCCATTGCTCGGGTGACGGCCGGGTTACAGTCTGTTCGGGTGGTGAGAAGACTGTCGCACAGCGGCCTCACCCCTGCGGGGGATTTGGGCAGATCTCTGGCAAAATTCCTCCGGCATATGCCAAACGGACAGAAGGGTCCATTGCCCTGTGTGCGGCGGGGTGTCCGAGGCGGTAACCTTCGGTGATTCCGGCGCCCGGGCGCCCACCGCAGTACCGACCAGTGACCCCGGCGACGGAAATCCCGTTGCCACTACGACCGCCGCAACGGATGCTGACCTCATGTTCGAGCCAGTGATAGCACCCAGTGCCAGCCTCCTCGGCCTCCTTCAGCGAGGCCGTGGTGACGGGCAGCTCCATGCGCTGGCCGCCGACCGCACCGAGGCCATCACCGCGCTGGAGGAGTGCGTCACCAGGGACCCGAGGGCCGACTGGCAGGTCGAGAACCGCTCCCTCTACTACGCGCGCCTCTACATGGAGTTGGAGGCGCCGCTCGGCGGCATCGAGGACCACCTCCACGACCCGGAGGACCTCCTCGACGACGACGAGACCCGCACGGGCCTCGCGCTCTCCGTCCTCGGCCACCTCGCCGCCTACGGCCGGCGCGACGCGCTGCTGATGCTGCGCGAGTACGCCGCCACCGGCACCAACTGGGCCTGGGCCCTGGACGAGCTCGCGCTGCGGGACGACGACCGCGGCCTGCTGCTGCTCGGCACCGCCGTGCTGGACCGCTTCCCGCCGGGCCCCGAGGGCGACGCCGAGTTGCGCGAGTTCATCCGCGGCGCGTACGAGCCGCGGCCGTGGCGACTCTGGGCGGCCTACCACCCGCGGGTCGCCGCGGCGAGCGAGCAGTCCCCCTTCGACCTCTGGCAGCGCCAGCTCAACCGCAGCGGCGTCACCCCCGGCTGGTCCACCGCCGACGTGCTCGCCTGGGCCGACCAGGGCGAGCTGGGCGGCCTGAGCGCCGGCGCCTTCGCCCGACAGCCCGACCGCCCCGAACCGGCCCGCGACGCCGGCGACCTCACCGGCCCCGACGCCGTGGACCGCCGCGCCGCCGCGGCCGCGCGCTGCCTGGCCGCCGTGGTCCGCCCCGAGGACCGTCCGGCCGTGCTGGAGGCCGCCCGCAGCGGCCTGCCGGGCGCCCGCCGGGCAGCGCTGCGCTACCTGGTCGACCAGCGCGACCCGGCCGCCGCCGGCCTGATCGAGGCCGCTGCCGCCGACGTGGACGACCGGATGGTGCGCGCCGCCCTGGAGCTGCTCGGCCGGATGCGCGGCCCCGAGGTGCTGGCCCACGCCCGCCGCTGGGCCGATCCGACCGCCGGCGGCGCGGACAGCGCCCTCGGCGAGGCCGCCGTCCAGCTGCTCGCCGACGCCGGCGAGCCCTGCGACGCGCCCCTCGTGGTAGCCGGCCTGCGCCGCTGGATCTCGGTGCGCGGGGTGACGGGCACCGGTTCCGGGCTCGGGGCGCTGGTCGACGGTGCGGGGCGGCTTGCCGCCGCCGAAGCCGTCCCCGTCCTGCGCCACATCTACGGCGAGGCCGCCTCCTCCGAACTGCGTGGCCGCGCCGCCCAGGCGCTCGCCGCGACCGACGTGCACTTCCCCGAGGGCCCGGCCGTCGAGTGCCTCTGGGACTGCGAGGAGTCCACCCGGGAGCTCGCCGCGAGACACGTCGCCACCACCGGCGACGCCCGTGTGCTGGAGCGCCTGCGCCGGCTCGCCGCCGACCCGGCCGAGGAGGCCGAGGTCCACGCCGCCGTGCGGGGCCGGCTGACCGCCGCCCGCGAGCGCAGCCGGTAGCCACCCGGAGGGGGCGCCACGGGCGCCCCGGGGCCAATCCCGAGCCACCTGCGGGCCGGGGCGGGGCCGCGTGCCTGATCCGCCTGCGGGCCGGATCCGCCTGTGTGCCGCGGCCGAGCTGCGGCCGCGCGCCACCGGTCTGCGACCGAGCCGTTCGGGGGCCGGGTCGCTTCCTGGACGGACGAAACGGGCCGGGGCACCTGGAGTGGTGCCCCGGCCCGCTGCTGTCGGTACGAGGTGGGACCGGTGGGGTGGGAGCCGTTGGGCGGGACCGTTGGGCGGGGCTGCCGGGCTGGAGCGCCGGGTGGAACCGCTGGAACCGCGTTCTACTTCACGACCCCGGCGTCGGGCGCCAGAGTGCCCATGCTCACCAGCGCGATGATCAGAATGCCGAGCGCCACCCGGTACACCACGAACGGCATGAAGCTGTTGTTCGAGATGTACTTCAGGAACCAGGCGATCGCCGCGTAGCCGACCACGAAGGCGATCAGGGTGGCCAGGACGGTCGGCCCCCAGGCAGGGGCAGGGCCCTCGCCGATCTTGAACAGCTCCAGCAGGCCGGAGGCGAGCACCGCCGGGATCGCCAGCAGGAACGAGTACCGGGCCGCCGCCTCGCGACTGTAGCCGAGCAGGAGGCCGGCGCTGATGGTGCCGCCCGAGCGGGAGACGCCGGGGATGAGCGCCAGGGCCTGTGCGAAGCCGTACCCGGCGGCGTGCGGAAGGGTGAGATCGGTGATCGGCTTGGCGTTGCGGACCGCCCGGGTCCGGTCGGCCACCGCCAGGACCAGGCCGAACACGATCAGCGTGGTGCCGATGATCCGCAGGTCACGGAGGTTGGTCTCGATGGTGTCCTGGAACAGCTTGCCCAGGATGCCGATCGGCAGGGTGCCGATGATCACGAACCAGCCCATCCGGGCGTCCTGGTGCGAGCGGAGCGCCGGTCGGAACAGCGAGAGCGTCCACGTCTTCACGATCGAGGCGATGTCGCGGCGGAAGTAGATCAGCACCGCGGACTCGGTGCCGAGCTGGGTCACGGCGGTGAAGGCCGCGCCCGGGTCGTCCCAGCCCAGCAGGGCCGAGAAGACCCGGAGGTGGGCGCTGGAGGAGATCGGCAGGAATTCGGTGAGTCCCTGGATCAGGCCGAGGACGGCCCCGTGGAACCATTCGATCACCGGACACCCGCCCGGGGTATCCGTCGGTCGATGCGCATCAGCGGTCCTTGTGTGGTGGTCGGTGCGGGAGCATGCCATCGGCATGCGCGGGGCACATGCCGATGGCATGCGAACCGCCGGTCCCGCCCGACGCACGGGTCGCGCGAGGGCCCGGCGCGCGCCTGATGGTACGCGGTGAAGGTGACGGGTTGTCGTTCACCCCCGCTCCGGGCCCGCCGCACCGCCCGGACCGTTGTCCGGACGGTGCTCGTGCGCTGCTCAGGCGCTGCTCAGGCGGTGTCCGGCCGTGCCCGCACCCAGACCCGGTCCTCGGTCAGATAGGCGTCCACGGACAGGCCCGCCTCGGCCAGCGTCCGCTCGAACTCGGCGGTGCCGAGCGGCCGGGAGAGGAAGGTCTGGGTCCAGCGCGCGTCCGGGAACTCGTACTCGACGTGCACCGAGTTCACCCCGTCGCCGACCGGCGTGGACGAGGTGATCCGGACCAGTCCGTCCGGAGGGATCGGGCGCTCGCGCGGCACGTTCAGGTGCCACTCCTCGCCCTCGCGCTGGATCAGCACGCAGCCGTCCGCCGCGACATGGCGCCGGCAGGTCTCCAGCAGCCGACGCCGGACCACCGGGTCGCCGGCGTGCACCAGGAACGAGGCCAGCATGACGACGTCGAAGTGCTCGCCGAGGTCCAGCTCCTCGATCGGGCTCCGGACGGTCCTGGCCCCGCGCACCCGGGCCAGCATCTCGGCGGACTCGTCCACGGCCGTCACCGCGAAGCCCCGGTCGAGCAGCGGGTGCGTCATCCGGCCCACGCCGCAGCCCAGTTCGAGGATGCTCGCGCCCGCCGGGACGGCCTTCTCGATCACCTCCGGCTCACCCCCGGCCGGCAGCCGGCTGTACATCTCGACGGCGCATCCGTCCGGTGTGATCGCGCCCGGTCCCGTGCCGTCGTAACCCTTACGTCGCTCATCGGTCATGCGTCTCATCGGAACACGGGTCGACGGGAGGGGGGAAGAGGGCGTCGGGACGAGGGTTGCTACATACCCCTAGGGGGTATACATTCATCGTCGACGGAGCGAGGAACGAAGCGCCGGAGCAAGCGGAGGACGACATGGCACACCCCGCACAGCACGAGCACGAGCAGCACGCGGGTCACCAGCACCACGAGCACCACGGCCACCCGGCCGGGCACGAGGGCCATGTCGGCCATGTCGGCCACGACATCCCTGCGGGTCACGACGCGCACGCGGGTCACGATGTGCACGCAGGTCACGCAGGTCACGCAGGTCATGCGGGTCACGCCGGCCACGGTGCCGCGCACGGCGGCGGGGCAAGCTGGCGGACCGCCGCGCAGGCCACCCTGCACTGCCTTACCGGCTGCGCCATCGGCGAGATCCTCGGCATGGTGCTCGGTACCGCGTTCGGCCTGCACAACGGTGCGACCGTGGTGCTCTCGGTGCTGCTGGCCTTCGTCTTCGGCTACGCGCTCACCATGCGCGGCGTGCTGAAGGCCGGCCTGGACGTCGGGGCCGCGGTGAAGGTCGCGCTGGCCGCCGACACCGTGTCGATCCTGGTCATGGAGTTGATCGACAACACCGTGATGGTCACCGTCCCGGGGGCGATGGACGCCGGCCTCGGCGACCTGCTGTTCTGGATCGCGCTGGCGGGCTCACTCGTCCTCGCCTTCAGCCTGACCGTGCCGGTCAACAAGTGGATGATCGGGCGCGGCCGCGGCCACGCGGTCGTCCATGCCCACCACCAGCACTGACCCCGTACCCCGAGGCGCCGGGGACTCGCCTGCGGCCCGCACCGACTGTTCGACGGTCGGTGCGGGCCGCGGCGTTTTGTGTGTATGGGATGGGTGGTGGGGATGCGGCCCGCGGGGCCTACTGCGCGTTGCGGTCCAGCTCCGTCAGGGTGGCTCGCAGCCAGGCGAGTTCGGTCTCGGTGGTGGCCCGCGCGATGAGCAGCATGCCGTGGCGGAACGGGTCCGCCACGTCCTCGGCGCCGAGCGGGCGCGCCCCGGCGTAGAAGAAGCTGGCCGGCTCGCTCAGGAAGGCGAGGCGGCGGCGGAGCACGGCGGCCTGGGCGGCCGGCTCGCCGTCGAGATGGCGGAGGAAGGCCAGCACGGTGAACCAGCGGTTCTCGTCGCTGATGTCGAGCTCGTCGGGTGCGCGGAGCCGGTCGAGCAGCGCGGCCCGCCCCGCGTCGGTGAGATGGAGGGTGTGACGGGGGGCGGCCGTCGTTCCCGGCTCGGTCTCGCGCACCAGCAGGCCGTCGGACTCCAGGCGCTTGATCGCCGGGTAGAGCGTGCCGTCGCTGATCGGTCGGACGTGCCCGGTGAGTGCCGCGAGGTGGCGGCGCAGCTCGTAGCCGTGCAGGGGCCGGTCATGGAGGAACCCGAGGATCGCGAGCTTCAGCATGGGGTCACTCTCTCAGGGGGTCGTTCTCGGGCGTCCGCCAATTATATCGCTACCGCTATACCTCGGGTCCGAGGTATCGTTCCCGACGTGCCGCTGCGCTGGTGCCGCGCTGCCGCTGTGCCGGCGCTGCGTGTGGCGCTGCGTGCGCTGCTGCGTGCGGTGCTTGTGCTGCGTCCCGCCGCATTTCGCTGGAGTGCCCCGAAGTAGTGCCCCGAATCGAGGAGGAGTACGACCGTGCGTCAAGCCACCGTGACCCCGAACGGCGACCGGATTCGTTGGGTGGAGTTGCCGGGTGCCGAGCCGGCCCGGTTGTTCCTGCATGGTCTGGGTGCGAGTTCGCCGGTCTACTTCGCGGCGGCGGCCGCTCATCCGTTGCTCGGCGGGCGTCGTTCGCTCCTGCTCGACCTGCTGGGTTTCGGCATCAGCGACCGGCCCGCGGACTTCCCGTACACCTTGGAGGCCCACGCCGACGCGGTCGCGGCTGCGGTGGAGGAGGCCGGACTGGCCGAGGTCGAGGTGGTCGGGCACAGCATGGGCGGCGCGGTCGCGATCGTCCTGGCCCACCGGCACCCGCGGCTCGTCGCCAATCTCCTCCTGGTCGACGCCAACCTCGACCCGATCGCGCCCGCCCGCCGTCCGGGCAGCAGCGGGATCGCCACCTTCACCGAGGAGGAGTTCCTGGCCGGCGGCCGGGAGCGGGTCGGCCGGTGGGTCGGCCCGTTCTGGTGGTCCACCATGCGGCTCGCCGGCCCCGAGGCCCTCCACCGCAGCGCGGTCAACCTCGCCCGCGGCACCGTCCCGACCATGCGTGAACTCCTCCTCGGCCTGGAGGTCCCGCGGACGTTCCTCCACCCGGCGGCGGACGGTGAGCCGGCGGGCGCGGACCGGCTGCGGGAGGCGGGGGTGGAACTGGTGGCGGTCCCGGACTGCGGGCACAACATCATGTTCGACAATCCGGAGGGCTTCACCGCGGCCGCCGCTGCCGCCCTGGCACGCCGTACGGCGGGAGAGTGACACGCTGATGTGACGCGCCGTTTCCCCGCGGCACGTCATATCCCCACGGCGCGCCACGTCTACATGGCACGTCGCGCCCCCACGGCACGTCGTGCCCCATGACGCGACACGCCACACCGTCACGCCACCCCGACACGTCACGCCGCCGTGGCACGACACGCGCACGTTCCCGTCGCCGAGGAGCCGCCCACATGCCGACGGCCCCCGAGTCGTGGTTCCGCGTCCCCGCCGCGCTCACCGCCTTCCTCGCCGAGTTCTGCGGGGACCAGGGCCGCGACTGGGCTGCCGGCCTTCCGGCACTCGCCGCCGGGCTGCTGGAACGCTGGTCGCTGCGCCCCGACGGACGGCCCGCCCACGGCATGGTCGGGCTGGTCCTCCCGGTGCTGAGCGCGGACGGCACGCCGGCCGCGCTCAAGCTCCAGCCGCTGGACGAGGAGACGGCCGGCGAGCTCGTCGCCCTGCGCGCCTGGGACGGCCGGGGCGCCGTCCGGCTGCTCGCCCACGACCCGGCGACCGGATCGATGCTGCTGGAGCGCCTGGACCCGGACCGCTCCCTGCTCACCGTCCCGGACGACCTCGCCGCCCTGCACGTCCTCGCCGAGTTGCTGGCCGGCCTGACGGAGCAGCAGGCCCCGCCCGGTCTGCGGAGCTTGGCCGAGGTCGCCGACGCGATGCCGGCCCGGGTGCAGGAGGCGCTCGCCGCACTGGCCGACCCGGCCGACCGCCGTCTGCTCGCCGACTGCGCCGCGGCCCTTCGCGAGGTCCGGCACGAACCGGGCGACCGCCTGCTCCACTGGGACCTGCACTACGCCAACGTGCTTGCCCCGGCGGGCGCGGACGGCCGGGCGCCCTGGCTCGCCATCGACCCCAAGCCGTTGGCCGGCGAACCGGGGTTCGAGCTCCTCCCCGCCCTGCGGAACCGCTGGGACGATCTCACCGCGACCGGCGACGTCCCGCGCCCTCCGTCGCCGCTTCGACCTGCTGACCGACACCCTCGCCCTCGACCCGGCCCGCGCCACCTGCTGGACGCTGGCCCGCGTCCTGCAGAACACCCTCTGGGACGTCGAGGACGGCGGGGCGGTCGTCAGCCCGGACCAACGCGCCATTGCCGAGGCCCTGTTGGGCCGGTCCCGCTGACCGGTCCCGCTGACCGGCCCCGCGGCCGGTCCGGCGTGACCTCCAGGCCCGCGCCCCACTGCTACGGAACGTCCTGCTCCCTGCAGCGTCGCGCCTACCGGCCCCGCAGCAGCACGAACCGGAGCGGCGTCCCGGGGCGGGCCTGTGCGGCGGCGGCGAGGTCGGCAGGCGGGACGACGCCGAGGACGGGGTAACCACCGGTGGTGGGGTGGTCGGCGAGGAAGACGACCGGCAGGCCGTCCGGGGGGATCTGGACGGCGCCCAGCACCATGCCCTCGCTCGGCAGTTCGCCGCCGCGCGACCGGGTGACCGCAGGACCCTCCGTCCGCAGGGCGATCCGGTTGCTGGCCGGGGCGACCCGGTAGTGGTCGCGGGCCAGCCAGGCCACCGACCGGGGTTCGAACCAGTCGGCGCGCGGCCCGAGGTGCAGTCTCAGCACCAGCTCGGCCGGGGGTGCGGGGAGCGGCACCAGGTCCGGCGTCGGCCGTGGGCGCGGGGGAGGGCCGACCGGCAGCCGGTCGCCGGCGGCCAGCGGAGCGGGGCCGAGGCCGGAGAGCAGGTCGGCCGAGCGGCTGCCGAGCACGGGTGGGACGGCGATCCCGCCCGCCACCGCCAGGTAGCCGCGGACGCCGTGGGTGGTGGCGCCGACCTCGACCAGCGCGCCCGCCGGCACGGCGACGGGCGCGCCCCAGGCGGCGGCCCGCCCGTCCACGCGTACCGCCGACGGCGCGCCGGTGACGGCCACGGTCACCGGTCGGCTCGCGCGCAGGGCGACCCCGCCGAGGGTGGTCTCCAGCGCGGCCGCGCCCGGCTCGTTGCCGACCAGCCGGTTGGCGGCGCGCAGCGCGGGCTCGTCCAGCGCACCCGCCCGGGGCACACCGAGGTGGGCGACGCCGCGGCGCCCGAGGTCCTGCACGGTGGTCAGCGGGCCGGGCCGGACGACCTCCAGCTCGGCCACGACCTCCAGCTCGGACACGGCCCCCGGTTCGATCGCAGCGCCCGGTTCGGCCGCGGCTCCCGGCCCGGACACGGCTCCCGGCTCAGTCACGGTCACCCCGCACCGCCGTGAACCGGACCCGTACGCCAGGTGCGAGCAGCGCCGCCGGTTCGCGGGCGGCGTCCCAGAGCGGCAGGCCGGTACGGCCCAGGAGCTGCCAGCCGCCGGGGGAGGACCGCGGGTAGACGCCGGTGTAGGGGCCGGCCAGGGCGACCGAGCCGGGCGGGACGGAACTGCGCGGGGTGGCGTGGCGCGGCACCGCGTACTGCTCCGGCAGGCCGGTCAGGTAGCCGAAGCCGGGGGCGAAGCCGCAGAAGGCGACCACGTACTCGGGCGCGGTGTGGATCCGGACGGCGGCCTCGGGGGAGACCCCCCAGAGCCCGGCCACCTCGGCGAGGTCGGCGCCGTCGTACACGGTCGGCACCTCCACCAGCGGGCCCGGTGCCGCGGTCGCCGCCGTCGGGCGGGCCGCCCGGAGCAGGGCGGCCAGTGCGGGGACGTCGGCCACGCCGTCCAGCAGGACGGTCCGGGCGGCGGGGACGATCTCCTCGACGGCGGGCAGCTCGCCGACCGCCTGCCGCTCGCGAAGCCAGGCGTACAGGGCGCCCACCTCGGCCGCCCCGGCGACCTCGACCAGCAGCGCCTGCTCCCCGACGGCTCGGATCTCCGGAGGCCCCGGGTGTTCCGCCGCAGGGCCCGCGCCCTCCGAGCCCGGGACGCCCTCCGAGCCCGGGACGCCCTCCGAGCCCGGGACGCCCTCCGAGCCCGGGACGCCCTCCGAGCCCGGGACGCCCGCTGCGCCCCCGGCCCGCCCCGTGTCCTCGACGTCCGCTGCGCCCCGGGCCGGCCCCGCCGCGCCGGCGTCCCCCGCCTCCGTCACGCGAACGCCTCCACCCGTACCCCGGCCGAGGCGAGCGCGCCGCGGATCCGCCAGGCGAGCTGCGCGGCGCCGGGGGTGTCCCCGTGGACGCAGAGCGAGCGCGCCTCGACGGCGATCGGCTCGCCGCCGACGGCCTCCACCGTGCCGTCCCGGGCGATGCCGACCGCGCGGGTGATCACCGTCTCGGGGTCGTGCACCACGGCGTCCGGTTCGCGGCGTGGCACCAGGGTGCCGGCCCAGGTGTACGCGCGGTCCGCGAACGCCTCGGTGACCACCGGGAGCCCGACGCCTTCGGCGACCGCCAGGAACCGGGAGCCGGGCAGGCCGAGCACGGGCAGCGGGCCGTCGCAGACCGCCCCGGCCCGCAGCACGCCCGCGACCACCGCCTCGGCCTGCTCGGAGTCGCCGACCACCCGGTTGTAGAGGGCGCCGTGCGGTTTGACGTACGAGACCCGGGAGCCGGCCGCGCGGGCGAAGACCTGGAGGGCGCCGATCTGGTAGGCGATCTCGTCGGCGAGCTCGTCCGGGGGGACGTCCATCGCGCGCCGGCCGAAGCCGGCCAGGTCACGGTAGGAGACCTGGGCGCCGATCCGGACGCCGCGTTCGGCAGCCAGCGCGCAGACCCGGCGCATGGTCGACGGATCCCCGGCGTGGAAGCCGCAGGCGACGTTGGCGCTGGTCACCACGGAGAGCAGCGCCTCGTCGTCGGTCAGCGTCCACCGTCCGAACCCCTCACCGAGGTCCGCATTGAGATCGATCACCGCATCGGCCACGCCGGTCCGCCTCCCACAGCTGTTGAGCCAGATCGTAGGGCCTGCGCGTGACGGCTGGTGCCGCCCGTGCGGGCCCCGCCCGTGCGCGGGGGCCGGGCGGGCGGCGGGCCGTTCCCCCGGACGGATCAGCCGGTGGCGGAGGCCCGGGCGCCGGCCCGGGCGGCGGCGCGGGTTTCGGCGTCGGCAAGCCGCTCCAGCGGACGCAGCGCGCGCAGCACGATCAGCAGCGGGACGACGCCGACGACGCCGAACGACATGTCGATGAATCGCCAGTACAGCGGGATGCCCCGGAGCGGGCCGCAGACCAGCGCCAGCGGGATGATGCCGGCGCAGGCGAGGACGGCCCAGCGGATGACCCAGACGTTGCGCACCGGGTCCTTGAGCGGGCCCCAGAAGGCGGCGGCGATCACCAGGTGGGCGAAGGCCAGCCAGTCGGTGCCGTACGCGAGGAAGGGGTAGCGGGCGTTGGTCTCGGCGATGCCGTCGCGGACCCGTTCGAGCCGGCCGACCAGGGCCGGCAGGTGGTCGGTGACGGGGGCGGCCGGCCCGGTCGCGAAGTCGGCCAGCCACCTGGTCTCGGCCTCCAGCGGGAAGGCCGTCAGACCGCTCAGCACCAGGCAGACCACGAAGATCCCCAGCCACCGGCGTACCCGCCGCAGCGCCGCCTCGGATTCAGTGCCCATCGCGCAAACCTCCATGCCGACATGCCGAAGAGCAGGTGAGGCCATGTCCCACCCGCGCAGGACGACTCTAGACCTCGGAATTGAACGTGTTCAACTCCATCTCGGGGGAGTGTCCGAACGCCCCGCGGGAACGCCTGGCTGCCCCGGGGGAGTGCCGGGGCTCCGGGGCCGCCGACGGCCCCGGGCGCGGTCCGCACGCGCCACCGGCGTCCGGACGCGGCGCCGCCCGGAAAGCCGGCCTCCGGAAAGCCGCTGCCCGGAAGCGCCGGCCTCCGGAAACGCCGGTGGCCGGACGCGAACCGCGCCCGGCCACCCCTCGCGAACCTCCGCTACGCGGTGTACGTGTACCGGTCCGCCGTGCCGACCGCGCTGGTCCCGCCCGCCGTGGTGACGGTCACGTCGACCGTGCCCGTCCCGGCCGGAGCGGTGGCCGAGCAGAACGTCGGCCCGCAGGAGACGTGGCCGGCCGGCACACTGCCGAAGGCCACCGTCCCCGAGGTCAGGTTCGAGCCCTGGACGTACAGCTGGGTGCCGCCGGCGGCCGGGCCGCTCCTGGTGGTCAGATTGGTGACCACCGGTGCGGCCGGCGGTGCGGGCGGTGCGCCGGTGTAGTCGAACGTGGCCGGCGCGGTGGCCGAGCCGCCCGGCGTCACCACGGTGACCGGGGCGTTCCCCGAGCCGCCCGGCGCCGTCACGGTGCACGCCGTGTCGGTGCAGGAGCCGTTCGCCGGGGTGCCGCCGAACAGCACGAAGCCGTTGGACAGGTGGCTGCCGCTCACGGTGACGGCGGTGCCGCCGGCGCCCGGGCCGGTGGTGGTGCCGATCCCGGTGACGGCCGGCGCGGGCGCGGTCGCCCGCGGCTGGAGGCCGCTGCCGAGCAGGTAGGTGGAGACGTTGTCGGAGGGGTCGGAGTCGCCCGCGTTGGCGACCGTGACCGTGATCGCTCCGGACGGCTTGGTGCCGTGCGAGGCCACGTAGACCTTCATGAAGTCGCTGCGCCCGGGGGCCCGGGTGCCGGTGAAGACGGCCTCCAGGCGGCGGCCGTCGGGGGAGACGGTCTCGGTGAAGGTGTAGTCGGCCGGGGAGGCGGTGAAGGCGGCGCCGCTGGTCGTCAGTCCCGGCGGCAGGTCCACCGTCAGCCGGGTGGGCCCGGTGAGGTCGGCGGTGCCGTTGGACGTCCAGGTCACCGCGAAGTTGGTGCTGTCGACCGGGAAGATCGGGTAGTTCCCGGCCTGGGTCACGCTGACGTTCGGGCCGGTGACCGCCGTGCGGGCGGTGGTCGCGGCGACGGAGACGGCGGCGCCCGCGGCGAGGGTGGTCGCGGCCAGTGCGGCGGCGAGGCCGCCTCGTACCAGTCTGGTGATCATAGGACGCATGATGGCCGGGCCGGGTGCGCCGCGAGGTGGTTTTCTCGAAATCCAGTTCTAGTGGACCGCCTTCGACCCCTGCTCCCGCCCGCCTGTAAGGTCCGTTTCGGTCGATGTCGGTGACTACCTCTAATCTTGTCCTCCGTGACCGCCATCGCTGACCCGCCCACCGAGCACGGGCTCCGGCCGCCCGCCGGGCCCGCCACCGCCGCCGCGCGGCCCGCGCCCGGCCCCGCAGCCGACGAGGGCCTCGCCCGCCGGCTCAAGGCGCTGGCCTGCACCGCCCCGCTGCACGACCTGGACAACCGCAAGGGCATGCTGGCCGGCGAGTACGGCGGCTACGCGATGGCCGAGGTCGGCCTCGCCGCGATCGACCTGGTCACCCTGCACATGGACTTCGACACCGGGGCCGACCGCGACATAGTGCTGGCCCGGCTGCTGCCCCGCGTCGCCGCCCAGGCCGCCGGCCGGCCCACCCCCGAGCACGAGCGGGTGGCCCGCTGGGTGCTGGAGTCGCTGATCAACGTCGGCAGTGTCGACCGCGGCTTCCGTGCCGTCTACGGCACCTTCGGCGCGGACGGCGCGTACGTGCGCCGCGACTACGACTTCAAGCTGATCGAGGAAGTGCCCGGCCCCGACGGCGGCGTCTACCTGCGCACCACCGACGAGGCGGTCAACGTCCTGGTCGGGGCGCTCGACACCGACGTCACCTCGGCCCAGATCGCCGCCGAGGTGAAGCTGGAGGTGCTGATCCGCCGGGGCCGCCTGGCCGACGCCCAGCTCGCCGCCGAGCAGGCCCGCTACCGCACCGTCCAGTACGCCGAGACGCTGCGCCGCGCCCTCGACGCCACCCGGCGCAACGTCCGCGCCGTCGACTGGATGCAGGCCATCCCGGACCTCATCGACGAGGCGCTCGACCACATCGCCGACCGCTACCGGCACGAGAACGCGATTCTCACCAACATCCGCAAGGCCCGCGACGAGGCCGTGGAGCCCGAGCACAAGCGCCGGGCCGCCGAGCTGGTCGACATCGTCAAGGACTGCATCCGCCGCCACACCCAGCTGCAGACCCGCCTGCTGGAGGCCGGCCCGCTATTCCGCGCCGAACAGGACCGCCAGGCCTTCGCCGCCCCCGGCGCCCGCAGCGGCATCGACCTCTACGGCCAGCTGCTCGCGCCCGTGCTGCGTCTGCCGCTGGAGCAGGCCGTCCGGCCCACCGGCGCCTTCTTCGCCCGCGGCACCGGCCTGCGCACGCCCGTCTCCGTCCGCGTCGCCGACCTGGTCGACCTGCTGCTCACGCCGCCGGTCGAGCGCGAGCACCTGGGCGCCGAGCTGCCCGACCCGGACCTCGTCGCCACCCCCGACGACAGCCGGTTCTCCGAGGCGCAGCTGGAGTCGGCGCTGGAGCTGCTCGACCTGCCGGCCGACGCCCCCCGCCGGCTCTCCGGCCTGCTCGCCGACGCCCGCAAGCAGGACCCGGAGCTGCCCTACCTGGTCGCCCTGCTGGCCGTGCACGCGGCCAGCCCGCCGGTCGGCACCGCCTACCGGCAGGGCGAGGAGCGGCTGCTCTTCGCGGTCGACGACGGCACCCCGCTGCGCGACCCGGAGTTCGGCGGCGCCGACCTCATCGTCGGCAGCGCCCTGCTCGACGCGGCCGGCATGGCGGCGGACCGCAAGGACGCCAGTTGACGACCGGTCACCACCCCCGTGCCGGCCGGCCCCGTACCGGCGACCCCCGAGCCGGCCACCCCCGTACGCACCGCAACGGCACCGGCCTCCCCGGTGCCCGCCGTACCTGCGCCCGCCAGCCCTGCCAGCCCCGCCCGCACCGCAACAGCACCGAGGAGCACCGCCCGTGACGACCCACCACGACACGTCCTGGGCGCCCGAGACCGAGCCGGCCGCGCCCGCCGCGATCACCCCGGCCGACGTCGCCGACGCGGCCCGGCTGGTCTCCTTCGGCCTCCAGGCCAAGCTGCTCCCGGCCCGTGACGCCGAGTACGCCGAGCTGGTCCGCCGCCACCGGGAGGACCCCCCGTTCGCCCGCCTCGCCGACGCCGTCGCGACCGGCATGGGCCTGGTCGTCCTGGAGGTCTCGCCGCGCGCCGGCATGGCCGTGGCCGCCGCCGAGGACTCCGTCTTCGCCGTCCGGATGGGCGACTACTCGCGGCGCGCCGCCTCCGAGTCCACCGACCGGTTCCTGCACGGCCTCGCCCACCTCGCCGTCGCCGCGATGGCCTTCCCCCGCCCCGAGGACCTCGCCGACGACGGCTACCTCGGCCGGATCACCGTCAACGGCGTCGACTCCTTCGTCCGCCAGGCCTGCCGCCGGCTGGAGGAGCAGGCCGAGGTGGACGGCGCCAACACCGACCCGCAGAGCGACGCCCCCGGCCTGGAGGCCGCCTGGCGGGTCTGGGCCCGGCGCACCGCCACCGGCGCCACCAAGGACGCCCGCCGGCTCTCCGGCTCGACCATCGGCATCGTCGCCAAGGCGGTGATGTTCCTGGTCGACTCCGGCTTCCTGCAGAAGACCTCGGACGACGCCGGCGGCACCTACCGCACCACCGCCCGCTACCAGCTCCAGGTCCGTGACCTGGCCGGCAGCGCCGCCATGGCCGAGCTGCTCGACCTCGGTGTCGTCCCGGTGTCCGACGGGACCGCCAGCCTGCTGCCGCCGGACACCGGCGACGAGCTGGTCGCCGACGCCGGCCTGCCGTTCCACTCGCTCTGAGCCCTCCCGGGCCTCCGAGCGCCCAGAGCCCCACCCGAGCCTTCTGACCCACCCGCACTGGAGAACCGCCGCACATGTACGAGCTCAACCGGGTCCGCCTCTACTCGATCGGACCGGCCGGCGCCCGCTACGCCGACACGGTGCTCGACCTGCGCGGTGTCGGCGAGCCCGTCGCCGACCCGGCCCCGCAGCAGATCGGCCTCTTCGGCGAGAACACCGACGGCCCGGTCCGCCGCCCCGCCCCGGCCGGCGTGCTCTTCCTGGAGAACGGCGGCGGCAAGTCCGTCCTGCTCAAGCTGATCTTCTCGGTGATGCTCCCCGGTCACCGCAACACCCTCGGCGGCGCCAGCTCCGGCGTGCTGCGCAAGTTCCTGCTCGCCGACGACTGCGGCCACGTCGCGCTAGAGTGGCAGCACACCGTCACCGGCGAGCTGATCGTGGTCGGCAAGGTCAGCGAGTGGCGCGGCCGGCAGGTCTCCTCCGACCCGCGCAAGTTCGCCGAGACCTGGTACTCGTTCCGCCCCGGTCCCGGCCTCACCCTGGACTCGCTGCCGGTCGCCGAGCGGGTCAGCCTGGCCGGCGACCAGAAGGCCCGCGGCCGGCGCCGCACCATGAAGGGCTTCCGCGACGCCCTCACCGAGGCCGGCAAGGCCCACCCCCACCTGGACCTGGTCTTCGAGGACGGCCACGACCGCTGGACGGAACACCTCGGCGACCTCGGCCTCGACCCCGAACTCTTCCGCTACCAGCGCGAGATGAACGCCGACGAGGGCGAGGCGGCCGGACTCTTCGCGGTGAAGCACGACAGCGACTTCACCGACCTCCTGCTGCGCGCCGTCACCGACACCCGCGACACCGACGGCCTCGCCGACCTCGTCCACGGCTTCGCCGCCAAGCTCGGCCGCCGCTCCGAACTCACCGCCGAACGCGACTTCACCGCCGGCTCGCTCGACCTGCTGGAGCGGATCGCCGAGGCCACCGCCGCCCGCGAGACCGTCCGCGACGCCCACCGCACCGCCGAGCGCCGCACCCGCCGGCTCGCCCACGCCCTCACCTCCCGCGCCGCCGCCGAACGCGACCGCGCGCAGGACCTCGCCATCGAGGTCGCCGCCGCCGCGAGCGCCGTCACCGCCGCCGAGGCCGACCGCACCCGGCACACCCTGATCACCGCCGAACTCACCCACCGGCACGCCGCCCTGGGCCTGGCCGCCGCCACCGCCGAGGCCGCCGCGCTGCGCCGCGAGCTGACCGACGCCCGCACCCTGCACTCCGCGTGGCAGGCCGCCGAGGCCGTGCTCCGCCAGCGCGCCGCCGCCGACCGGGTGGCCCGGGTCGCCGCCGCCATCCGCGAGGCCGAGCTGGACGCCGCCCCCGCGCTGGCCGCCCGCGCCCTCGCCGCCACCACCCTGGCCCGCGCCCTCGAAGCCGCCGCCGCGGCGGCCGAGGGCCGCGCCGACACCGAGGAGGAGCGCGCGGGCGAGCTCCAGGCCGACGGCGCCAAGGCCCAGACCGACGCCACCGAGGCCGCCACCGCCGCCCAGAAGGCCCGCAGCGAGGCCGACCACCTGCGCCAGCGCCTCGCCGAGGTCGAGCAGGAGACCGAGGCCGCCGTCGCGGCCGGCTTCATCGACGCCGACGGCGGTGTCGACCCGGCCCGGGCCGCCCTGCACGCCGCCGACGTCGAGAAGACCGCCAGCGCCGCGCTCGCCCAGGCCCGGACCGCCGCGGAGTCCGCCGCCGCCCGGCTGCGCGAGTCCGCCGCCGCCACCGGCCGCGCCGAACTCGCCGCCGCCCGCGCCAACGACGGCCGCAAGGCCGCCGCCCAGGCCCTCGCCACCGAGCAGCGCACCGCCGCCCTGCTCGCCACCGAGCCCCGTCTGGCCGACCTGCTCTCCCTCACGCCCTACCAGGACGGCTCCGAGGAGGAGGCCGGCTTCCTCACCCCCGCCGTCCTCGACCGCAACGCCGAGTACCTGCGCGAGCTGCTCGACGAGGCCATCGCCACCGCCGAGCGCACCCTGTTCGACCTGCGCACCGCCGCCGCCGACGACTCCCGCATCCTCGCCGCCCTCGGCGACGGCGGCCTGCTGCCGCCCGGCCCGGACGTCCTCGCCACCGTCGAGTACCTCGCCGAGCACGGCATCCCCGCCCTTCCCGGTTGGCGCTACCTCGCCCAGTCCGTCGACCCGGCGGACCACGAGGCGCTCCTCGCCGCCCGCCCCGAACTCGTCGACGGCGTGGTCATCACCGACCCCAACTCGCTGGACCGGGCCCGCGAGACCCTCCAGGCCGCCGCCCTGCTGCCGCGCTCCACCGTCGCCGTCGGAGCCGCCGCCTCGCTCGTCGCCCCGATCACCGGCGAGCCCGCGTTCTTCCTCGTCCCGCCGAACCCGGCCATGCACGACGAGTCCGCCGCCGACGGCGAGCGCCGCGAACTGCGCGCCCGCGCCACCGCCCGCGAGGAGCACATCCGCGAACTCGCCGCCCGCCTCGGCGGCGACCGCGCCCTCGCCGCCCGCCTCGCCTCCTGGCACGCCAGCTGCCCGCCCGGCACCCTCGCCGAGCTCGCCGCCGCCGCCCAGGCGGCCCGCGAGCACGCCGAGCAGGCCGGCGCCGCCCTGGGCACCCTGCGCGCCGACCACGACGAGGCGGAGACCGACCACGCCGCCGCCGCCTTCGCCCACGAGGAGCACCGCGAGGCCGCCCAGCGCGCCCGCCGCCGCGCCGACGCCCTCTCCGGCCTCGCCTTCCGGCTGCGCGAACGCGCCGGCTGGACGCGCTCGCTGCGGGAGCTCGCCGAGGACGCCACCGAGTGCGACCGCCGCCAGGCCCAGTGCGCCGAACGCGCCCGCACCTGTGACGAGGACCGCCGCGCCGCCCAGCGCGCCGCCGACGACGCCCGCCGCACCGCCCGCGCGCTGCGCGCCGAGCGTGCCGAGATCCCCGCCGCCGAGCAGGCCGACGGCCCGTCCGACACGGCGCCCGCCGCGCTGCCCGCCCTGCGCGAGGCCTACCGCGCGGCCTCCCAGCTCTACGAGAAGGTCGGCGTCGGTGCCGACCTGCGCGCCGAACAGGCCCGCGCCGAGGGCGACGAGGCCGCCGCCGCGACCGAACTCGACCGCCTCACCAACAAGGTCCGCACCCGTGCCGAGGAACTGCTCGGCAGCCCCGACGGCGCCGACGGCCCGGCGCGGCAGGCAGCCGCAGCCCGCGCCGAGGAGCTGGTCGCCACCATCGAGGCCCGCGCCGCCGCCGCCAGCGAGCAGCTCGGCCGCCTGCGGGGCGAGGCCGAGCGCTCCGCCCCCGCCGACGGCGAGGCCCACACCGAGCTGCCCGAGGACCTCGTCCCCACCGACCCCGAGCACGCCCAGGCCCTGTTGCGCACCGCCACCAGCCGCCTCGCCGAGCGCCGCGAGACGGTGGACAACACCCGCACCGCCCACGCCGACCTGCAGCGCACCTTCGACGCCGCCCAGGCCGCCGCCGCCGACTTCGACGAGCACGCCGGCCAGCTCAGGGACGGCCTGCGCGAGCACCAGGACGACGACGGCCAGCCGGCCGAGCCCTACCTCGGCGCGCTCGCCGACGCCCGGACGGCCGCCGCCGACGCCCGCCGCGCCCTGCGCACCGCCGCCGGCGAGCTGTCCTCCGCCGAACTCGCCGTCCGCGACGCCTCCGACGCGCTCGTCCGGCACGCCAACGCGGCCCGCTACGAGGCCGTCCGCACCCCGGCCCGGCAGCAGATCCGCGAACTGCCCGCCTCCGCCCTGCCCGACCACGCCGCCGCCTGGGCCACCGCCTTCGCCCCCCGGCTGCGCGTGCTCACCGACGAACTCGCCCAGCTGGAGCGCAACCGCGGCTCGATCGTCGACCGCCTGCGCGGCCTGGTCGAGTCCTCCCTCACCACGCTGCGCGCCGCCCAGCGGCTCTCCCGCCTGCCGGAGGGCCTCGGGGAGTGGTCCGGCCAGGAGTTCCTCCGGATCCGCTTCGAGGACCCGGACCACGCCACCCTGGTCGAGCGCCTCGGCGAGGTGATCGACGAGGCCACCCGCGCCGCCGTCAAGAAGAACAGCGACCTGCGCCGCGACGGCATGTCCCTGCTGCTGCGCGGCGTCGCCGCCGCGATCGGCCCGCGCGGCGTCTCCGTCGAGATCCTCAAGCCCGACGCCGTGCTGCGCGCCGAACGGGTCGGCGTCGGCCAGATGTCCGACGTCTTCTCCGGCGGCCAGCTGCTCACCGCGGCCATCGCGCTGTACTGCACCATGGCCGCGCTGCGCGCCAACGACCGCGGCCAGTCGCAGCTGCGGCACGCCGGGACGCTCTTCCTGGACAACCCGATCGGCCGCGCCAACGCTACGTACCTGCTGGAGCTCCAGCGGGCCGTGGCCGACGCGCTCGGCGTCCAGCTGATCTACACCACCGGTCTCTTCGACACCACCGCGCTGGCGGAGTTCCCGCTGGTCATCCGGCTGCGCAACGACGCCGACCTGCGGGCCGGCCTCAAGTACATCTCGGTGGAGGAGCACCTGCGGCCGGGCCTGCCGGCCGCCCCGGACCCGGACGGCCCGGTCATCCACGGCGAGATCACCGCCACCCGGATGTTCAAGCGCCCCGCGGAGGCCCCCACTTCGTGACGCTTTGTCAGGTGCCAGCTGTCCGGTGATCGTATTAGCGTGTGCGCATGGTGACGATCGCTCAGTTCAGTGACATCCACATCGGTCAGGACCACGAAGGCGACTTTGGCGCCCGCGCGTACCGGCGGGCCGAGCAGGTGATGGCGTACCTCAACGCCCTGCCCGGCCCGCTGGACGCCGTGCTGGTCACCGGCGACCTCGCCGACCACGGCCTGTCGGCGGAGTACGAGCAGGTCGCCAAGGTGCTGGCCTCCCGCCACCCGGTGCTCACCTGTCCGGGCAACCACGACCGGCGCGAGGCCTACCGGGAGGTGCTGCTCGGCGAGGCGCCCACCGCGGGACCGGTCAACCGGCGGCACGAACTGCCGGGCGCCGACCTCCTGATGCTCGACTCCTCGATCCCCGGCCGCGACGACGGCCTGCTCGACGACGAGACGCTGGCCTGGCTGGACGCCCGCCTCGCCGACGGCCGCCAGGAGCTGCCCGCGCTGGTGGCCTTCCACCACCCGCCCGCCGAGCTGCACCTGCCGTACGTCGACCCGATCCGCCAGTTCGGCGAGGAGCGCCTCACCGAGGTGCTGGCCCGCCACCCCCGGGTCGCCGCCCTGCTCTGCGGCCACGCCCACACGGGCGCGGCCACCACGCTCGCCGGGCTGCCGGTGCTGGTGGCCCCCGGCGTGGTCTCCACCGTCTCGCTGGCCTGCGAGGGCACGGCCGACGTCACCTTCGACCAGCCGCCGATGCTCGTCCTCCACGTCCTGGACGACGCGGGCCGGCTCACCACCCACTTCCGGGCCGTCGTCCCGGCCTGACGCCGGTCACCGCCCGCCGCCCGCGAGCGGCCCGGGCCGTACGGCTACGCGGTCGGCACCCGCGGCTGACGCGGCGGACCTCCCGCCACCGGGCCGCGCGGTGCCGGG
This sequence comes from Streptomyces sp. CB01881, assembly GCF_002953255.1. Lineage (GTDB taxonomy): Bacteria > Actinomycetota > Actinomycetes > Streptomycetales > Streptomycetaceae > Kitasatospora. The sequence continues at coordinate 1,499,278 of NZ_CP026498.1, read as the reverse complement.
CCTCCGGGTGGCGTTCCGCCGGGCGGCGGCGGCCCGGCCGGGCGGGGGAGCGGCCGCGGCCCGGAGGGCGCCCGGCTGCCCGCCATCGGCGACGCCGAGTTCGGCCCGCGCATCCGCTGGGCGGCGACCTGGCGCGAGATCATGATCTCCAGCAGGCACCACGCCGAGCCGAACACCCCGAGCCCCATCGCCATCAGTGCGGGTGTCAGCAGCCAGCTGCCCGCGAACGAGGCCAGCGTCGCGACCAGCAGGCCGACCAGGGTGAAGGCCAGGCAGAGCACCGCCCGGACGGCGGCGGTCCGCACCTCGTCGGGCAGACGGCGGCGACGGCGTGCGACGGACATCGGGCGACCCCCAGCGCGGTCGACGGTGGCAGGCGTGCGGGATGGGCGCACGAAACGCGCCCCCGGAGGACACTCTGCCCTGCCACACCCGGACTATGCGCCCGAATTCACCGAACTGCCGTCAAATCGTCTGATCTGTGCCGGAAAGCCCCGTCGGGGCCTCGGGCCGGCCCAGCTGCTGGTCGAGCTCCTCCAGCGCCCCCGCCACGATCGTCCGCATCGCCTGCTCGGCGTGTGCGGCGTCCCCCGCGCAGATCGCCTCCGCGACCTCGCGGTGCAGCCGGATCGCGTACGGCTCCGGCTGATGAGGCATCAGATCGTACTCGGTGCGGCCCGTCAGCACCGCCCCGACGGTGTCCCCGAGGTGGGCGAACATCTCGTTGCCGGAAGCCCGCAGCACCGTGGCGTGGAAGGCGATGTCGTGCTGGAGGAAGGTCTCCAGGTCGGCGGCGCGTGCCGTCATCGTCAACTCGACCGCCAGTGCGCTGAGTTGACGCCGCTCGTCGTCGCTGGCGTGCCGTGCGGCCAGGGCGGCCGCGGCCGGCTCCACGGCGACCCGCAGTGAGCCGAGCGAACGCAGCTGCGCCGGCCGGTCGCTGCCCGCCAGCCGCCAGCGGATCACCAGCGGGTCGAAGACGTCCCAGTCGGACTTCGGCTGGACGGTGATGCCGACCCGGCGGCGGGGCGCCACCATGCGCATCCCCTCCAGGATCCGCACCGCCTCGCGGACCACCGTCCGCGACACCCCGAACCGCTCCTCCAGTTCCTCGGTGCGCAGCACCGCGCCCACGGGAACCTCCCCGGACGCGATGGCCGGTCCGAGCTCGGCAAGCAGTCGGCCGGGCAGCCCCTGGATCTCCATCCGCCCAGCCTAGACGTCACCCGTCGCCCCGTGCCGCGCGCCCCTCGCCCCGCGGCCCGGGTCCGGCCGTTCGGCTGCAGGGGTCCGGTGGGTCGCCCGCTTGGGTCCGGTCCCCGCCGCCCGCGGGTACTGCGGGCTGCCCGCCCGGGTCCGGCCCCGCCGCCCCCAGGATCAAAAGTATGACGATTTGGTTTCCGTCACTTGAATACATCATATCTTTGGGGCGATAGTGGCGGCCTGGCAACGAAGGAGCACCACCCATGGCTCTCAGCGTCGAGAACCACGACACCCCCGGACCCACCACCCCCGGCCCCCTCACGGTCGTGGTGATGGGTGTCTCCGGTGTCGGCAAGACCACCCTGGCCCGCCTCCTGGCCGACCGCCTCGGCCTGCCCTACGCCGAGGCGGACGACTTCCATCCGCCCGCCAACATCGCCAAGATGTCGGCCGGCATCCCGCTGGACGACGAGGACCGCGCCCCCTGGCTGCACGCCCTCGGCGGCTGGCTCGAGGAGCGGACCGAAGCCGGCACCGGCGGCGTGGTCACCTGCTCGGCGCTGAAGCGCCGCTACCGCGACACCCTGCGCGCGGCCTGCCCGGGTGCCTTCTTCCTGCACCTCAGCGGTGGTCACGAGCTGGTCGAGGACCGGCTCGCCCGCCGCGCCGGCCACTTCATGCCGCCGTCGCTGCTCGACTCGCAGTACGCCGCCCTGGAACCCCTCGGAGCGGACGAGCGCGGCGCCGTCCTGGACGTCGGCCCGTCCCCCGACCAACTCGTCGAGATGGCCGTGGCACTGCTGCGGCCCGTCAATGGAGACCTCGCGTGATGTCCCCCACCCTCGTGCTCGCGGCCGCCCCACCGGCCCTGCCGCACATCGGCAGCGATTCCCGGCTGCTGTTCGCGGTGCTGCTCAGCATCGGCGCCATCGTGCTGCTGATCACCAGACTGAAGCTGCACCCGTTCCTCGCCCTGACCATAGGTTCGGGTCTGCTGGCCGCCGTCGCGGGAGCTCCGTTCGACAAGCTGCTCTCCAGCTTCTCGACGGGCTTCGGAGCCACGGTCGCCGGCGTCGGCCTGCTGATCGGCCTGGGCGCGATGCTCGGCAAGCTGCTCGCCGACTCCGGCGGGGCGAACATCATCGCGGACACCGTGCTGTCCCGTTCCGGTCCCCGGGCGCTGCCGTGGGCGATGGCCCTGATCGCGGCCGTCCTCGGCCTGCCGCTGTTCTTCGAGGTCGGCGTCGTCCTGCTGATCCCGATCGTCCTGCTGGTCGCCCGCCGCGGCAACGTCCCGCTGATGCGGATCGGCATCCCCGCGCTGGCCGGTCTCTCGGTGCTGCACGGGCTCGTCCCGCCGCACCCGGGCCCGCTGGTGGCCGTCGACGCGCTGAAGGCCGACCTCGGCGTCACCCTGGCGCTCGGCCTGCTGATCGCGGTGCCGACCCTGATCATCGCCGGCCCGCTGTTCTCCCGGGTCGCCGAGCGCTGGGTCGGTCCGCTGGCGATCCCGGCGACCACCACCCCGGTGGAGACCGAGAAGCCCGAGCGGACCCCGTCCTTCGGTGCCGTGCTGGCGACCATCCTGCTGCCGGTCGTGCTGATGCTCGGCAAGGCGCTGGCCGACGTCGTGATCGACGACCCGAAGGCGATGCCGCAGCGGGTGTTCGACTTCATCGGCTCGCCGCTGATCGCCCTGCTCGCCGCGACGCTGCTGGGCATGCTGACGCTCGGCCGGGCGGCCGGATTCTCGAAGGACCGGATCGCCGACACCGTGGGCAGGTCGCTCGGCCCGATCGCGGGCATCGTCTTCATCGTCGGTGCGGGCGGCGGTTTCAAGCAGACCCTGATCGACGTCGGCGTCGGCAGCGCGGTCAGCGAGTGGGCGGGCAAGTGGCACATCTCGGCGCTGCTGCTCGGCTGGCTGATCGCCGTCCTGATCCGGCTGGCCACCGGCTCGGCCACCGTCGCCACCATCACCGCCGCGGGCATCGTGGCCCCGCTGGCCGCCGACATGTCGTCGACCCACGCGGCCCTGCTGGTGCTGGCGATCGGCGCGGGCTCGCTCTTCTTCTCGCACGTCAACGACGCCGGCTTCTGGCTGGTGAAGGAGTACTTCGGGATGAGCGTCGGCCAGACCGTGAAGTCCTGGTCGATGATGGAGACGGTGATCTCGGTGGTCGCCATCGCCCTGATCATGCCGCTCAGCCTGGTCATCTGACCGCGGCACCGCCTGTTCGCGGCCCCGGCCCGCCGCCACGTCGGCCGGTCACGGCACCGCCACACGCCCCGGAGGGCGGCACCCGTACGCAACGGGTGCCGCCCTCCGGGGCGTTCGCGACCGGTGGGGGCGCGGGGCTCAGCCCAGCAGCCCGCCCAGGACCGCCGTGGTCGCCGCCAGCAGCTCCTCCGCCGCCGGCCCGCCTGCCGCGGTCCGGGCCAGCAGGCCCTCCCGGGCGGCCAGGATCACCGCGGCGGCCTGCCCGGCCCCCGCGCCCGGCGGAACCAGCCCGGGCAGGGCCCGCTCCAGGACGGCCGCCAGCGCCGCGGACACCTCCCGGTCGTGCTCCGCGACGCGTTCGGCCAGGCCCGGTGTCCGGGCGGCCAGCAGCCGGAACTCCAGGAAGAGCAGGATCCAGCCGGTCTCGGCCGGCTCCACCCGCAGCAGCGCCTCGACCAGCCGCCGGGCGCGCTCCTGCGGTGCCAGTGCCGCGGCGGCCGCCGCCAGCCGGTCCAGCTCGTCGATCCGGCCCGCCGCCTGCTCGTCGAAGAGCGCCAGCAGCAGGTCCTCCTTGGTGGCGAAGTTCGAGTAGAACGCGCCGCGGGTGTAGCCGGCGGTGCCGCAGATGTCCTCGATGCTGGTCCGCCCGTACCCGGCGGTCAGGAACAGTTCGCTCGCGGCCGCGAGGATCCGCGCCCGGGTGTGGACGCGTCGGCGCGGGGGTCTGGGGGAGCCGTCTCCGGCCGGGGGTGGATTCACAACATCACGATACATGGTGTATTCAATACATGTCGTATTGAACTCTGCTTCCGGGGGAACCTCGCCATGAGCCGACTGCTGATCACCCGTGCCCACCTGCTCCACCCCGAGACCGGCACCCGTACCGACGCCGGGTGGATCGAGGTCGCCGACGGCCGCATCGCCGCCACCGGCACCGGCCGGCCGCCCATGCCCGGCGACGGCGTCCGGGTGATCGACGCCCCGGGGGCCACCGTGCTGCCCGGCCTGATCGACGCCCACGTCCACCTGCTGGTGACCACCCTCGACCTCCAGGCCGTGGCGAACATGACCCCGGGCTACCTCACCGTGCGGGCCCTCGCCGAGGCCGGCCGGATGCTGCGCCGCGGCTTCACCACCGTCCGGGACGTCGGCGGCGCCGACCACGGCATGGCCCGCGCACTCGACGAGGGCCTGGTGCCCGGCCCCCGGCTGATCCACGGCGGCAAGGCGCTCTCCCAGACCGGCGGCCACGGCGACCTGCGCCCGCTCGGCGAGGACGCGCCGCCCTGCTGCGACTCCCGCCCGAACTTCGCCCGGATCGCCGACGGCGTGGACGCCGTCCGTGCCGCCGCCCGCGACGAGTTCCGCAAGGGCGCCGCCCACCTCAAGGTGCTGCTCTCCGGCGGTGTCGCCTCGCCGCACGACGAGATCGCCGCCGTCCAGTACAGCGAGGAGGAGATCCGCGCCGCCGTCGAGGAGGCGGAGAACCACAACCGCTACGTCACCGTGCACGCCTACCACCCGCGCGCCATCGCCCGGGCACTGCGGGCCGGCGTGCGCTGCGTCGAGCACGGCAACCTGATCGACGACGAGACGCTCGCGCTGCTGGTGGAGAAGGACGCCTTCCTGGTGCCGACCCTGGTCGCGTACGAGCAGACGGCGAAGCTCGGCGCCCGCTCCGGCCTGCCCGAGTCCTCGCAGCGCAAGCTGGCCGAGGTCCGTGACGCCGGGCTGTCGGCCCTCGAACGCGCCCACCGCGCGGGCGCCAACCTGGTCTACGGCAGCGACCTGCTCGGGCCGCTGCACCCGGCTCAGCTGGAGGAGTTCCGGCTCCGCGCGGAGGTGCAGCCGGCCGCCGACGTGATCCGCTCGGCGACCAGTACCGCGGCGCGGCTGCTCGGGATGGAGGGGCTGCTCGGCACCCTCGCGCCCGGCGCCCACGCCGACCTGCTGCTCGTGGACGGCGATCCGCTGGCCGACCTCGGGGTGCTGACGGCCCCGGAGCGCCACCTGAAGTACGTGGTCAAGGCCGGCGTGGTGGTCTGACCCGGGCGGTGGTCCGGTCGGCGCCGGTCCGGAGAGGCGCCGTCCCGGAGGCCTCGACGGGGCGGGCGGACGCGAACGGGCGGGCGGACGCGAACGGGCGGGCGGACGCGATCCGGCGGACCGTCGAACGCGAACGGGCGGGCGCTCCCGGAGGAACGCCCGCCCGTCGCCGGGGGGTTCGAGCAGGGGACTACTTCAGCAGGACCCGCCAGCCGGCGTCGCCCGCCCGCCCGTCCAGGCGGAGCGTGAGCTCCTTCACCTGGCCGGTGTCGTGGAAGCTGAGCCGCACGGTCTGCCGGTCGGCCGGGTCGTCGCCGAAGTCGGCGGTGACCGGCCCCCTGGCACCCTGCTGGTACTCGCCGACCCAGGCGGCCGCGGCGGCCCGGTGCTCGGCGGCCGAGCCGTCCGAGGAGGCCAGCTTCTCCAGCCGCCCCCCGGCGCCGTCGGCGAGCCGCCAGACGACCTGCTGGACGACGTCCAGCGTCCCGGTCACCGGGTAGCCCGTCACCCGCAGGTGCGGATGGCCGGCGTAGTCACTCGCGTACGCGAGCTCGGCGTCCGAGGCACCGCTGGAGCACCCCGCCGCCAGGGCGGCCGAGAGCACGGCCGCCAGCGTGGCCGCGACCGGCCGCCCCGGCGCCATCAGTTGGACCCGAGCGGGCGGACGACGACGAACCACTCGATCGGGTCGCCCTTCTGCCGGTAGTACGACAGGACCTCGTTCAGGGTGGTGACACCCGTCCGGCCGTGCTGGCGGAGCTCCATCGAGGCGCCCCAGCTGACCACCACCGCGGCGTGGTTGATCCGGGACTCCTTCTTCCACTTGAAGAACACGATGTCACCGGGCCGGGCCTCGGAGGTCCACCGGAGCCAGGTCGAGTACCGGTGATTGAGCAGGTGCCGGTGCAGGTTGGCCGCGCCGGCCCAGGTGTAGCTCCGGTTGATGTGCCAGCCGAACATCCAGTAGTCGTTGGTCCACCAGGCGCTGTCGAAGGTCTTGAAACCGTACCGGACCTTCATACCGCCGCCGTAGTACAGCGCCTTGGACACGAAGTTGGTGCAGTCCTGCGGGAACTCCTTGGGAATGTTGACGTTGTTCCGGGCCCAGTTCGCCGTGCCGTTGTAGTTGTACCCGGCCTGGACGGCGCCGGCGGCCTGCTGCGCCGGCTGGACCGGGAAGCCGTTGGCGTCCAGCGGGATCGCCTTCTGGCCGTCCGCCGGGTCGGGCTGGGCGGCGTCCGCGACCTCGACCTGGGCCTGCGCCGCGGCGGAGGAGGAGAGCTTCTGCTGCGCCGCGACGTCGTCGGCCTCGGAGGCGAGCACCACCGTCGGGCCGACGGTGAACTCGAACCGCGCCGGGCCGGAGCTCTCGCTCGGGGAGTCCACGCCGTTGGACCGGATCATCACCGAGTCCTTGACGGTGGCCCGCACCACGACCTTGCCGGCCGTCTGCTGGTCGACGACGACGTCCGTCAGCGTGACGGCGGCCGCGGTGTACAGCTGGTTCTGGGTGGCGAGCGCCTCGCGGTTGGCGACCAGCGAGGCCTCCTGGGTGGCCAGCAGATCGACGAAGACGGTGCCGTGCGCGGCCTCGGCGGCGGCGTCCGGCGCGGTGAACCCGCTCTTCATCTTCACCTTGTTGCGGGCCTCCAGGTACTCCTGGACGAAGCCGCGGTACTGGTCCGGTCCGCCGGCCGCGGGGGTGCCCTGGACCAGCGCCGAGGCGACCGGGGCGGCGCTGCCGTAGCTGTTCCGGGCGGTGACCACCGCGCGGTACGAGCGGGCGTTGTCCAGGCCGGTGAAGACGGCCCGGACGTCGGCCGTGGCGAGCTCCTTGACGAGCGTGCCGTCGGAGGTCTCGACCCGGACGGTGTAGCCGATCTCGCCGACCGAGCCGCGGTCGGTCGGGGCGTTCCAGCCGACGACCAGCCCGGCGTCGCCGCCGGTCACGGTGACCAGCTCGGCCGCGCCCGGCGCGGTCGGTGCCAGGTAGTCCAGGGTCAGCCTCGGCCGCTGCGCGGGGTCGGCGGCGGTGGCCGACCGGTAGCGGGCGGCGCCGGTCCAGCCGGCCGGCGGGCGCAGGGCCAGCCCGTAGGCCTCGCCCTTCTCGATCCAGGAGCCGGCCAGGGCGGCCAGGTCGGTCTCGGAGAGCTTGGCGGCGGAGGCGAAGCTCTCCGGGCCGGCGGCCGTGTTCAGCGCGGCGCCGCCGTTGGCGGGTGCCCAGGCCGAGCCGAGCTGGAAGACGTCCACGGCGGCCTCGTCACAACCGGGGCTGCCGGCCGTGCAGTCGGAGCGGGTCAGCTCCAGCCTCGCGCCGATCACGCGGGATCCGGCCGGGACGGCCGTCAGGTCCGGCTTGAGCCAGCTGCTCCAGCTGCTGCCGTCGACCGTGCCGATCCGCAGCTCGGCCGGGTCCGCGGCCGGGCAGGCGCCGGTGTCGCAGCCGCCGCCGGCGGTGGCCGTCGAGGCGTCGGTGAGGGCGGGGCCGGTGAGGACCACGGTGGTCGGCGCCGGCGGGACCGGCGGTGCCTGCACCTGGACGGTCAGCGGCTGGTCGGCGCTCCAGGCGGAGCAGCCGACGGCGGCGCAGGCGCGTGCCGCCCAGGTGTAGCTGCCGCCGTCGGCCAGCGCGCCGGAGGGCACCTGGACGGAGGCCCGGTTGCCGCTGTCCACCCAGACGGGCGCGAGCACGGTCGGCAGCGGCTGGCCGTTCTGGGCCTTGAGCGCGAACTCGGTGCGCACGCGCCCCTGGTTGGGGTTGGTCACCAGGGCCGACAGGACGGGGGTGAGCGTCTGCTGGGCGCCGCTCTGCAGTGCGGTCGGTACGTCCGGCAGCGGGCTGACGCTGAAGGTGGACCAGGCGGACCAGCCCAGGTTGTAGTGCAGCCCGTCGTAGGGGGACGTCCGGAACCGGTAGGTGTGCCCGTACTGGAGCAGGCCTGCCGGGACGGTGACCTCGGCCGGGGTGCCGCTGGCCACGTAGCCGGAGACGTTGACGTTGCCGACCTGGGCGCCGGAGATGGCGTCCACCAGCTGGAAGGTGCCGGTCACCTTGTCCCCGTCGGGGTCGACGAAGGTGTCCCGGAGCACCGGGGTGGTGGTGTCCACCCGCCAGGTGCCGGTGCCGTCCTGCAGGAACGGCGGGCCGGCCTGCTGCTTGGTGCCGGTGCGCGGGCGGTAGTTGTAGTTCACCGTCAGCTTCGGCACGTTGGTGGCGGCATTGGCGGAGTTCACCTCCTTCCAGAACTTCGTGCTGGTCTCGTCGGGGGCGCGCAGACCCATGCCCGAGGTGCTGTTCTTCGCCGAGGCCCAGCCCTGCACCATGGTGGTGACGTCGGCGTTGATCCACCCGTCGCCGCCGCAGGCGTCCCGGCCCCTGGTCTCGGTGGACGTGGCCCGCTTGGTGCCCCAGGCCGGCTGGGCGGTCCACCGGGAGGCGGTGGAGGCCAGGCCGGTGTCGTAGACGTCCCAGGCGTAGTTCAGGCAGTCGCTGTTGCCGGAGTGGAAGTTGTACAGCGACAGGGTGGCGCCGGAGACCAGCGCGTCGGCGATCGAGGCGGTGTTCCAGTTGATGAAGGAACGGGCCTCGCGGGAGCTGCCGTCGGCGTTCTTGGTGCCGGGGTTGCCCCAGTAGATCTCGGTGTCGGCCGACCAGTCGACCGTCTCGCCCTTCTGGACGCGGGTGTCGAAGGCGTTGCCGAGCCCGGCGGTGGCCGGGTCGACGGTCACCGGGTACGTGGTGGCCGGGTCGTCGAGGAACGCGGCGTCCGGGGTGAAGACCAGGTCGACGTCGTCGCCGCGCTGGACGACCCTGAGGTCGACCTTGGCCTGCCGCGGGTGCTCGCTGGAGCCGGGCGCCGTGGTGGCGTCCCAGGCGACGGGGGCCGGCAGGACGGCGCGCTTGCGGCCGTTCTTCCGGTCGGTGAACAGGACGCTGCCGTCGGCCTGGGGGACCGCCTTCAGGCCCTTGGCCTTGAACGGCATGGTGTACGAGTAGCCGGCCTGGCCCGGGCGCCGGTTGAGCGTCACGTACTGCTCGAAGCCGGTGCGGGTGGCCTCGACGACCAGGTCGCCGGCGCCGTCGCCGATGGCGTCGCGGTAGGTGGCGCGCGGGCCGTTCAGCTCGGGCTTGGGCAGGCCGCCCTTCCACTGGAGGGCCAGCTCGTCGTCGCCGGAGCCGAGCGAGACCAGCGTACGGGCCGCGTCCGCGCCGGCCTGCGACTCCTGGAGCGAGCGGGGGCGCTTGCCGCCGGCGCCCGCCAGCTTCATGGCATTGGGGTGCCCGGCCGGGGCGACCGAGCCGTCGGCGGCGGCCTTCAGGGTGAGGTCGACGTCGGCCCAGTGGCCGTCGCGCAGGAACCGCACCGGGCCGGCCGAGAGCTCGGTGGTGAGGGTGCCGTCCGGGTTGACCCAGGTGGTCGACACCTCGCTGCGTTCGGACACCGCCTCGATGCGCTTGCCGGTCGTGCGGGCGGCCACCTTGGCGGCGGCGATGCTGCCGGTCGGGTCGGTGGCGGCCACCGTCGGGGGCTTGCCGGGGGAGGGCTTGGGCTGTGGCCTGGCCGCGAAGGCGACCTGCGACCCGCCCGCCAGCGTCAGCGCCAGCGTGAGGGCCAGCGGGCCCGAGAGGGCCCGTCTTGAGACGTGCATTGCTGCTCCTTGACCCACTGTTGGTCAACAGTGATGGCCGGAGCATAGGGAAAACATTCCGTCAGATGATCATGGTAATTCGGGACAAAAATACCCAATGGCCGAAGATTTCCTAGGGAACTTGATGCGATTGTGACGCGCGGTATGCAAACGATCGCGGTGGTTCCGTCCGGGAATGCCGGAGGGCGGGCGCCCCCAGCCCTGGGGTGCCCGCCCTCCGAGTCCTGCGCGTCGGCGTCCGCCGGCCCGGCGCTTCGCCGGGCTGCGTCTACTTGGTCCCGCGCTTCGCCAGGAAGGCGTCGACCTCGGCGCGGATCTCCGGGGTGTCCAGGCCGCGTACGGTCATCGTGGTGCGGCGCCGCAGCACGTCGTCCGTGGTGTACGCCCACTCGTTGTCGGCGGCGTAGGCGACCTGCGCCCAGACGTCCGGACCGTCCGCGTGGATCGGCCGGCCCAGCTCCGGGTTCTCGTCGATCATGCGGGCGATCTCGAAGGAGAGCGTGCCGTAGTGGCTGGCCAGGTGCCTGGCGACCAGCGGCTCCATCCGGGAGCCGGGCTCACGGTCGATCAGCAGGCGGTGCGCGACGGCGTTCGGGGCGCCGACGCCGGGCAGCGGCACGGTCGGGGCGATCGGCGACATGTCCTCGCCGAGGCTGGTGCCGGGCACGTGGGCGAGCTTCTCCAGCACGGTGCGGCCGATGTGCCGGTAGGTGGTCCACTTGCCGCCGGCGACCGACAGCATGCCGCCCCGGCCCTCGGTGACGACGGTCTCGCGCTTGGCGGCGGCGGTGTCCCCGGGGCCGCCGGGCAGCACCCGCAGGCCGGCGAAGGCGTAGGTGATCAGGTCGCGGTCGAGGTGCTCGTCGCGGATGGCGTGCGCGGCCTCGCCCATGATCTGGTCGATGTCCGCGTCGGTGGCCCGGACGTCCTGCGGGTCGCCGGTGTACTCCTCGTCGGTGGTGCCGAGCAGGACGTGGTCCTCCCACGGGATGGCGAAGGAGACGCGGTACTTGTCGATCGGGATGGTCAGCGCGGCGCGCCACGGGGAGCGGCGCTTGACCACGACGTGCGCGCCCTTGGAGAGGCGGATCGACGGCGCGGCGCCGGCGTCCTCCATCCGGCGCAGGTGGTCGACCCAGGGGCCGGTGGCGTTGAGCACCAGGCGGGCGTCGACGCCGAACTCGGTGCCGTCAAGGCGGTCCTTCAGGTCGGCGCCGGTGACCCGGCCGCCGGTGAAGCGCAGGCCGGTGACCTCGGCGTGGTTGAGCACCACGGCGCCCGCGTCGACGGCGGCGCGCACCGTCATCACGGCGACGCGCGAGTCGTTCATCTGGTGGTCGCCGTAGACGGCCACCGAGCGCAGGCCCTCGGTGCGCAGCGCGGGCACCTGCTGGGCGGCGTGCGCGGCGGTGGAGACCCGGCCCATGCCGTCGCGGAAGGCGGAGAGCGCCGAGTAGAGGAAGACGCCGGCGCCGAGCTTGGGGGCGCTGTGCGGGCCGCCCTTGTAGACCGGCACGAAGAAGGTCAGCGGGTTGACCAGGTGCGGGGCGACGTCGGTGGCGAGCGCGCGGCGCTCCTTGTGGTTCTCGGCGACCAGCTTGACCGCGCCGGTCTGCAGGTAGCGCAGACCGCCGTGGACCAGCTTGGAGGAGGCGCTGGAGGTGGCACCGGCGAAGTCGCCGGCGTCGACCATGGCGACCTTGAGGCCCGCCTGGGAGGCGGTCCAGGCGACGGCCGTGCCGAGGATGCCGCCGCCGATCACCAGCAGGTCGTAGGTGGCCTTGCCCAGCAGCTCGCGGGTCTCGGCGCGGGAGGCGGTGCGGCCGGCGGTGCGCTCGGCACCCAGGGTCGGGATGGTTGCCATGGTGTGTGTACGGCGACGCGGGTCGGGCGGCGCCGTTACTCCTCTCGGTGTGCGGTGCGGCCCCTGCTGAGAGGCCGGTCGGCCCGGTGCGGCGGGCCGGTGAAACGTGGGCAAGCCGGTCGGGGCCACGGGGGCCCCGACCGGCTTCGCGGTCAGCTCTGCTCTTCCTCCTCCACCCAGCCCATGGTGCGCTCCACGGCCTTGAGCCACTTCTTGTACTCGCGGTCCCGGGTGGCCTCGTCCATGCGCGGGGTCCACTCGGCGGCGCGGTGCCAGTTGGCCCGCAGGGTGTCCAGGTCGTTCCAGAAGCCGACGGCCAGGCCGGCCGCGTAGGCGGCGCCGAGCGCGGTGGTCTCGGCCACGTACGGGCGCTCGACCGGGGCGTCCAGCACGTCGGCGATGTTCTGCATGAGCAGGTTGTTGCTGGTCATGCCGCCGTCGACCTTGAGCGCGGTGAGCTCGACGCCGGAGTCCTTCTGCATGGCGTCGACGACCTCGCGGGTCTGCCAGGCGGTGGCCTCCAGGACGGCCCGGGCCAGGTGGCCCTTGGTGACGTACCGGGTCAGGCCGGCGATCACACCGCGGGCGTCGGAGCGCCAGTACGGGGCGAACAGGCCGGAGAAGGCCGGGACGAAGTAGGCGCCGCCGTTGTCCTCGACGGTGTTGGCGAGGGTCTCGATCTCGGCGGCGGTGGAGATGATGCCGAGCTGGTCGCGCAGCCACTGGACCAGCGAGCCGGTGACGGCGATCGAGCCCTCCAGGGCGTAGACCGGCTTCTGGTCGCCGATCCGGTAGCCGACGGTGGTCAGCAGCCCGTGGTACGAGTTGACGACGTCCTCGCCGGTGTTCAGCAGCAGGAAGGTGCCGGTGCCGTACGTCGACTTGGCCTCGCCCTTGTCGAAGCAGGTCTGGCCGAACAGCGCGGCCTGCTGGTCGCCGAGGGCGGAGGCGACCGGGACGCCGGCGAGGTCGCCGACGGCCTCGCCGTAGACCTCGGCGGAGGAGCGGATCTCCGGCAGGACGGACATCGGGACGCCCATCGACTCGGCGATCTTCTCGTCCCACTGCAGGGTGTGCAGGTTCATCAGCATGGTGCGGCTGGCGTTGGTGACGTCGGTGACGTGCTTGCCGCCGTCGACACCGCCGGTGAGGTTCCAGATCACCCAGGTGTCCATGGTGCCGAACAGGATGTCGCCGGCCTCGGCGCGCTCGCGCAGGCCCTCGACGTTGTCCAGCAGCCAGCGGATCTTCGGGCCGGCGAAGTAGCTGGCCAGCGGGAGGCCGGTCTCGCGGCGGAAGCGGTCCTGGCCGACGTTGCGGCCCAGCTCGCGGCAGAGCGCCTCGGTGCGGGTGTCCTGCCAGACCAGCGCGTTGTGCACCGGCTCGCCGGTGTTCCGGTCCCACAGGACGGTGGTCTCGCGCTGGTTGGTGATGCCGATGGCGCGGATGTCGTCCCTGGTCAGTCCGGCCTTCTCCAGCGCACCGCGGACGACCGACTGCACGCGGGTCCAGATCTCCGCGGCGTCGTGCTCGACGTAGCCGGGCTGGGGGAAGATCTGCCGGTGCTCCTGCTGGTCGACGGCGACGATCCGCCCGTCCGCGCCGAAGATGATGCAGCGGCTGGAGGTCGTGCCCTGGTCGATCGCGGCGATGTAGTTGCCCGTGCCAGTGGAGGTCATGAGGGTCCTCGGCTCAAGATGGGGGTTCGGGTGGGTGGGCCTGACTCGTGGGGTCAGTCCCCGTGCTCGGGTGGGGCGAAGCCTGGCTCCGGAAAGATGGCCGGCTTTAGAAGATCGCGTTGTACAGGCCGCCGGCCAGCAGACCGCCGATGACCGGGCCGGCCACCGGGATCCAGGCGTAGGACCAGTCGGAGCCGCCCTTGTTCGGGATCGGCAGCAGCGCGTGCACGATGCGCGGGCCCAGGTCGCGGACGGGGTTGATGGCGTAGCCGGTCGGGCCGCCGAGCGAGAGGCCGATGCCGACGACGGTGAACGCGACGATCAGGATGCCGAGGCCGGACTTGCCCAGGCCCTCGTTGGTGCCCTGGGTGAGGATCGCGAAGCAGAGCACGAAGGTGCCGATGATCTCGGTGAGCATGTTCTGGACCGGGTTCCGGATCTCGGGACCGGTCGAGAAGATGCCCAGGGTCGGCTCCTTGTTCTCCTGGAACTGGCCGAGGTAGGTGGCCCAGACGAGGACGGCGCCGATCATCGCGCCGAGCAGCTGGGAGCCGAGGTAGACGGGGACGTCGCCCCATTCGCCGCTCTTGACGGCGAGGGCCAGGGTCACGGCCGGGTTCAGGTGCGCGCCGGACTTGGGGGCCGACATGTAGGCGGCGATCATCACCGCGAAGCCCCAGCCGAAGGTGATCGCCAGCCAGCCGGCGTTGATGGCCTTCGACTTCTTGAGCGTCACGGCGGCGCAGACGCCGCCGCCGAGAAGTATCAGGGCGGCGGTGCCGAGGGTTTCGCCGACGAAGATGTCGCCGGTGGAGAACGCGGACACAAAGACTCCCTTGTCCATATGGCCCGGAGGTGCGGGTGGGGGCAGGTGGCCGAGCGATCACTGTGCGGGTGAGCGCTCTGCGGGGGGGATCCGCTCGGCCATCGTTCGACAATGTCGACCGTCATGCGGAAGCTTCCTCCCCGGGCCGCCTTCACGTCAAGGCCGGGTTACGCAGCTGTGACCCTTCACTCGAAGTCACCAAACGGATCATTGCAAACACGGACAAAACGCTAAGGCGCGGACAGGCATCGCGCCTGTCCGCGCCTCAGCGTGAACGTCGGACTTCCCGGCGCCGACCCGCCGCACAGCCGCCCCGCGGCGTCAGAACCGCCCGGCTCCCAGGTCCCGCGAGATCGCGCGGGCGGCGCTGCGCACCGAGGCGACGAGCGAGGGCTTCACGAAGCCGTCCTCGCAGACCCGCTCCACCGCGCCGCTGATGCAGACCGCGCCCACCGGGTTGCGCCGCCGGTCCTGGATCAGCGCGCCGATCGAGGCCACGCCCTCCCAGGTCTCCTCGATCGAGTCGGCCCAGCCGCGCTCGCGGGTCAGTGCCGCCTCGGCGTCCACGTCCGCCGGCTCGGTCAGCGTCCGCGCGGTGTACGCCTCGTACGGCCCGTCGCCCAGCTCGCCGCGGGCCACCGGGTCGTAGGCCAGCAGCACCTTGCCCAGCGCGGTGGAGTGCAGCGGCTGCATCGAGCCGACCTCCAGCACCTGCCGGGTGTCGTCCGGGCGGAAGACGTGATGCACGATCAGCACGCCCTGCTGGTGCAGCACGCCCAGGTAGACGGTCTCGCCGGACGCCCTGGCCAGGTCGTCCGCCCAGACCAGGGCCCGGGCGCGCAGCTCGTGGACGTCCAGGTAGCTCTGGCCCAGCCGCAGCAGTTCGGCGCCCAGCTGGTACTTGCCGCTCTCCGGGTCCTGTTCCACGAACCCCTCCATCTGGAGGGTGCGCAGGATGCCGTGCGCGGTGCCCTTGGCCAGGTCCAGCGCCGTCGCGACCTCGGACAGGCCCAGGCGGCGCTCACCGCCGGCCAGCAGGCGCATGATCGCGGCGGCCCGGGAGAGCGACTGGATCGGGCCGGGCATTCGGTACCTCCGGGCTGACAGGTGGTCGACAATGTCGACCACAGTGGTAACGGGATGAGTCTGCCAGGCCGCCCCCGGTCCGTGCACCTTCCCCCTCGGAAAGTCCGGCACCGGCCGAACGGTAGGCCCGGCGCCGGCCGGCGGCTCAGCGCCGGCCGCGCGCCACCTCGGCGGCCAGCGCGGCGATCTCCCGCGGGCCCACCCGGCAGCAGCCGCCCACCAGCCGGGCGCCGCCCGCCAGCCAGCCGCTCACCCGGTCCGGACGGAACGTCGGCTCGCCGCGCCAGTCCCGGACCCCGGCGTCCCACTCCTCCCCGCTGTTCGGGTACACCACCACCGGCTTGCCGGTCACCTGCGCCGCCAGGGCCACCGCCGCGTCCGCGTCCTGCGGCGTGCAGCAGTTCACCCCCACCGCCACCACCTCGTCGGCCTCCGCGGCCAGGGCCAGCGCCTCCGCGAGCGGCTGCCCGGCCCTGGTCCGCCCGCCCGCCACGCTGTACGACAGCCAGGCCGGCACCCCCAGCCCGCGCACCGCCCGCAGCAGCGCCCGGGCCTCGTCCGCGTCCGGGATGGTCTCCAGCGCCAGCACGTCCGGCCCGGCGGCCGCCAGCGCCTCCAGCCGCGGACGGTGGAACGCCTCCAGCTCGTCCACCGTCAGCCCGTACCGCCCCCGGTACTCCGACCCGTCCGCCAGCACCGCCCCGTACGGGCCCACCGACGCCGCCACCCAGAGCGGCCGGCCCGCCCGCTCCCGCTCCGCCGCCGACCGCCGCGCCGCCTCCCTGGCCAGCTCCACGCTGCGCGCCAGCAGCGCGGCCGCCTCCGCCCGGCCCACCCCGCGCCGCGCGAACCCCTCGAAGCTCGCCTGGTAGCTCGCGGTGATCGCGACCTCCGCCCCGGCGTCGAAGTAGGCCCGGTGCGCGGCGGCGACCGCCTCCGGCGCGTCCGCCAGCAGCCGCGCCGACCACAGCGCGTCGCCGAGGTCGTGCCCGGCCGCCGCCAGCTGGTTCGACATCCCGCCGTCCAGCACCAGCGGACCGGCGGCCACCGCGGCGGCGAAGTCCGGCGGGGGAGTGGCGGGCATGACGGCCTCCAAGACCTGCTCCTCGGGCAAAGCTCCTGGCCACAGCCTAGAAGACGGGCGAGACCGCCTCCCCGGAAATCCATTTGCCGCAGAGTCAACGGGTCGCTACGTTGTGCTCATCCCGAGAACGACGACGCCGAGCCGGGCGCCACACCGGAGAGGAGCCGGCCATGGCCGTGGAGCAGCACCCCGTCGGCACCGACACGGACGAGCAGGCCTGGCTCGCCGCCTACGACCCGCGCGCCTACACCCCCGTGGCCGTCACCGTCGACATCGTCGCCCTGACACTGCGCCACGGCGGCCTCCACGTCCTGCTGGTCGAGCGGGCCGGCCCGCCCTACCAGGGCTCGTGGGCACTGCCCGGCGGCTTCCTCAAGGCCGGCGAGGAGGGCCTCGACGAGGCTGCCGCCCGCGAGCTCGCCGAGGAGACGGGCCTGCAGGGCAGCTCCGGCGCCGAAGCCGCCCTCAGCCGCATACACCTCGAACAGCTCGGCACCTACGGGGCCCCCGACCGCGACCCGCGCATGCACGTCGTCTCGGTCGCCTACCTGGCCTTCGCACCCGACCTGCCGGACCCCGAAGCCGGCTCGGACGCGGCGCGGGCGGCCTGGCACCCCGTCACCGGCCTTGACCTCCGGCCGTCCATCGGCCGGTCACCAGCCGCCGGCAGGCCCGTCGACACCCACGGGGGTGGCGTCGACGGGCCTGCCGGCCCCTCTTCCGAAGCCGAGACGTCCGAAACCGAGACGCGCCCAGCCGAGACGTCCCGAGCGGAGGCGGACCGGTCCGCCCCCATCACCCTGGCCTTCGACCACGCCCGCATCCTCGCCGACGGCCTCGACCGCGCCCGCGCCAAGATCGAGTACAGCCCGCTGGCCACCGCCTTCCTCCGGCACGACTTCACCATCCCCGAGCTGCGGGCCGTCTACGAGGCCGTCTGGGACGAGAAGCTCCACGCCGGCAACTTCCACCGCAAGGTCCTCTCCGTCCCCGGCTTCGTCGAGAGCACCGGCACCACCACCGAGCGCGGCGGTGCCCGCGGCGGCCCCCGCGCCCGCAACTACTGCGCCGGCGACGCCCAACTGCTCCACCCCGCCCTGCTGCGCCCCACCCGCGAGGACGAGATCCGCTGACCGCCGCGCCGCGGCCCGTCCCTGCACCCGCCGTCCCGGCGCCCGCCGGTTCACCGACGGCCGACCGAGATCAGCAGACCGCTGCCGTCCTGCACCCGGCGGCACTACCATCCGGCCATGACCACTCAAGAGGTGAGCAGGACGACCAACCGGCCCAACTCCCACTGCCACTGGTGCGGCACGCCCTACCCCGCCGGCACCAAGACCTGGCCGCGCACCTGCCCCGGCTGCTCCGAGATCAGCTACCGCAACCCGCTGCCCGTCGTCGTCACCCTCCTCCCGGTCACCCAGGGGAGCGGCGAGCCCAGCCTCGTCGTCATCCGCCGCACCATCGAGCCCGGCTACGGCGAACTGGCCCTGCCCGGCGGCTACGTCGACTACGGCGAGAGCTGGCAGCAGGCCTGCGTCCGCGAACTCCGCGAGGAGACCGGAATCCTCGCCGACGCCTCCGAGATCACCCTGGTCGCCACCGACTCCGACACCCGCGGCGGCTTCCTCTGCCTCTTCGGCCTGCTCCCCGCGCGCCCGCTCGCCGAGCTCCCGCCCTCCAAGCCCACCGACGAGACCGACGGCTGGCAGCTCTCCACCCCGGAGACCCCACTCGCCTTCGCCTTCCACACCCGGGTCTCCCAGTCCTGGTTCAACGGCGAGTTCACCCCTCGCTGACCGGCAGCGGCAGCGGGCTGACCAGGCCCGCACCCCCGGGGCAGACCCTGGCGCACCGGGCGATCACATGGCAGGGTCTGCACCGACAGCCCCAACCGGACGGGCCCTGCCACAAGCATCCCGTCCCATCCACCGGCCGGGAGACCACCACCGTGAGCACCCCACCCCAGGACCAGCCGCTCTGGCGCCCCACCCCCGCTCGCGCCGCCGCCACCGCGATCGTGGCCTTCCAGGCCTGGGCCGCCGAACAGCACGGCGCCCCGGCCGCACCGCTCGCCCCCACCACCGACGACCAGCAGGCCGCCCAGCGCTACGCCGACCTGCACGCCTGGTCCACCGAGGACCTCGACCGCTTCTGGACCGCCGTCACCCAGTGGTTCGACGTCCGCTTCACCCAGGCCCCGGACGCCGTCCTCGCCGACGCGACCATGCCCGGCGCCCGCTGGTTCCCCGGAGCCCGCCTCAACTACGCCGAGCACGCCCTGCGCGCCGCCGAGACCCCGGCCAACGCCGACAGGCCGGCCGTCCTGCACCTCGACGAGACCACCGAGCACCCGGTCGTCCTCACCTGGGCCGAGCTGCGCCGCCAGGTCGGGTCCCTCGCCGCCGCCCTGCGCGCCCGCGGCATCGGCCCCGGTGACCGCGTCAGCGCCTACCTGCCCAACATCCCGCAGGCCGCCGTCGCCCTCCTGGCCACCGCCGCCGTCGGCGCCGTCTGGACCAGCTGCGCCCCCGACTTCGGCGCCCGCAGCGTCCTCGACCGCCTCCAGCAGATCGAACCCGCCGTCCTCTTCGCCGTCGACGGCTACCACTACGGCGGCAAGGACCACGACCGCACCGAGGTCGTCGCCGAACTCCGCCGCGAACTCCCCACCCTGCACACCGTCGTCCACGTCCCCCTGCTCGGCGGCCCCGCCCCCGAGGGCGCCCTGCACTGGGACGACCTGGTCGCCGACGACGTCGAGCCGGTCTTCGAGGCCGTCCCCTTCGACCACCCGCTCTGGGTCCTCTACTCCTCCGGCACCACCGGCCTGCCCAAGGCCATCGTCCAGAGCCAGGGCGGCATCCTGCTCGAACACCTCAAGCAGGCCGGCCTCCACCTCGACCTCGGCCCCGAGGACCGCTTCCTCTGGTACACCTCCACCGGCTGGATGATGTGGAACTTCCTCCTCGCCGGCCTCCTCACCGGGTCCACGATCGTCACCTACGACGGCAGCCCGGGCCACCCCGACACCGGCGCCCTCTGGTCGGTGGCCGCCCGCACCGGCGCCACCGTCCTCGGCACCTCCGCCGCCTACGTCATCGCCAGCCGCAAGGCCGGCCTGCACCCCGGCCGGGACCTCGACCTCTCCGCCGTCCGCTGCATCGGGACCACCGGCTCCCCGCTCCCGCCCGACGGCTTCCGCTGGATCTACGACGAGGTGAAGGAGGACGTCTGGCTCGCCTCCGTCAGCGGCGGCACCGACGTCTGCTCCTGCTTCGTCGGCGGCGTCCCCACCCTTCCCGTTCACCTCGGCGAGATCCAGGCCCCCTGCCTCGGCGCCGCCGTCGAGTCCTGGGACGTCCAGGGCCGCCCGCTCACCGACGCCGTCGGCGAACTCGTCGTCACCAAGCCGATCCCGTCCATGCCCACCGGCTTCTGGAACGACCCCGACGGCACCCGGTACCACGACAGCTACTTCGACATGTACCCCGGCATCTGGCGCCACGGTGACTGGATCACCGTCACCTCGCGCGGCACCGTGGTCATCCACGGCCGCTCGGACTCCACCCTCAACCGCCAGGGCGTCCGGATGGGCTCCTCCGACATCTACGAGGTCGTCGAGCGCCTCCCCGAGATCGCCGAGTCCCTGGTCATCGGCCTGGAGGAGCCCGACGGCGGCTACTGGATGCCGCTCTTCGTCGTCCTCGCCCCCGGCGCCACGCTCGACGACGACCTGATCGGCCGGATCCGCAGCTCGCTGCGCACGGAACTCTCCCCGCGCCACGTCCCCGACGAGGTCATCGCCGTCCGCGGCCTCCCGCACACCCTCACCGGCAAGCGCATCGAGGTCCCGGTCAAGCGCCTGCTCTCCGGCACCCCGCTGGAGCAGGCCGTCAACCCCGGCTCCGTCGACAACCTCGACCACCTGCGCTTCTTCGAGCAGCTCCGCCGCGACCGCCAGGCCTGACCCCGGACACGACGAAGGGGCGCCCCCATGACGGGGCGCCCCTTCGTCGTGTCCGGGTGCGCTGGCACGCGTGCGGGCGCGGCAGCCACGCGTCCGCTACTCGCCGGACAGCACCTGCTGCGCCGCGGCCCGTGCGCCCTCGGCGCTGTCCGCGGCCCGGGCCGCCTCGGCCGCCCGACGGCACTGCGCCAGCGTGTACTTGGCCAGCGTGGACCGCACGTAGGGGATCGACGCCGCACCCATGGAGAGGCTGGTGACCCCGAGACCGGTCAGTACCACGGCCAGCAGCGGGTCGGACGCCGCCTCGCCGCAGACGCCGCAGCTCTTGCCGGTGGCCTGCGCGGCCTCGGCCGAGAACGCCACCAGGTCGAGCAGCGCCGGCTGCCACGGGTCCTGGAGTCGGGCCAGCGCACCCACCTGGCGGTCGGCGGCGAAGGTGTACTGGGCGAGGTCGTTGGTCCCCAGCGAGAGGAACTCCACCTCCTGCAGGATCGACCGCGCCCGCAGCGCGGCGGACGGGATCTCCACCATCGCGCCGTACTTGGCGTTCAGGCCGGCTTCACGACACGCGTCCGCGAAGTCCCGGGCGTCCTTGCGGTCGGCCACCATCGGGGCCATCACCTCAAGGTGCACCGGCAGCCCCTCGGCGGCCTTCGCCAGAGCGCGCAGCTGGGTCTGCATCACCTCGGGGTGCTCCAGCAGCGTGCGCAGGCCGCGGACACCGAGCGCCGGGTTCGGCTCGTCCGCCGGCGTCAGGAAGTCCAGCGGCTTGTCCGCGCCCGCGTCCAGCGCCCGGACGACGACCCGGCCCTCCGGGAACGCCTCCAGCACCTTGCGGTACGCCTCGACCTGCTTCTCCTCGGTGGGCGCCTTGGCGGAGTCGTCCAGGAAGAGGAACTCGGTACGGAACAGGCCGACGCCCTCGGCCCCGGCCTTCAGAGCGGCCGGCAGGTCCGCCGGGCCGCCGACGTTGGCGAGCAGCGGCACCCGGTGACCGTCGGAAGTCTGCCCCGGACCGGAGGAGGCGGCGAGGGCGGCCTTGCGCTCGGCGGCGATCCGGCGCAGCTCGTCCTGCTTGTCCTGGGACGGCTCCACCAGCACGTCGCCCGAGCTGCCGTCCACCGCGACGACGGTGCCCTCGGGCACGCCGGCGGCGCCCGGCAGCGCGACCACGGCCGGCACGCCCATGGCGCGCGCGAGGATGGCGCTGTGGCTGGTCGGCCCGCCCTCCTCGGTCACGAAGCCGAGCACCAGCGTCGGGTCCAGCAGCGCGGTGTCGGCCGGCGCCAGGTCCCGGGCGAACAGCACGTACGGCTCGTCGCTGTCCGGCACACCGGGCATCGGGACGCCCAGCAGCCGCGCCACGATGCGGTTCCGGACGTCGTCAAGGTCGGCGACGCGGCCGGCCAGGTAGTCCCCGGCCGACGCGAGAAGCGCGCGGTAGGCGGCGAAGGCGTCGTAGACGCCACGCTCGGCGCTGCTGCCGACGGCGATCCGGCGGGCGACGTCCGCCATCAGCTCCGGGTCCTGCGCCATCAGCGCCTGGGCCTCCAGCACCGCCTGGGCCTCGCCGCCGGCCAGGTTGCCGCGAGCGTTGAGGTCCGCGGCCACCGCCTCGACGGCCGCCTGGGCGCGAGCCTGCTCACGCGGGGCGTCCTCGGTCGGGATCTGGGTGGCCGGCGGCTCCAGCACCGCCGTCCCCATGTGCCGCACCTGGCCGATCGCGACCCCGTGGCTGACACCCACGCCGCGCAGCGTCTTCTCCATACTCACTGTCTCCGCTGAGAGAAGCGGCCCCGCCGGGTACCGCTGTGTGCCGGGCCGCCCCGGCGAGTGCGGCGGGGCGGGTGTGTCGGGATAAAGGGGGAGGAGGTCAGTTCCAGCTGAACAGGGCGTCGCCCACGGCGACCTCCCCGTCCTCACGGACGTCGCCGAGCGAGTCGGTCGCAGCCTCCAGCGCGACGATCGGCGAGATCGGAGACTTGCCGGCGGCCTCGACGGCGGCCGGGTCCCACTTGATGACGGCCTGGCCGCGGGTCACCGTGTCGCCCTTGTTGACGAGCAGCTCGAAGCCCTCGCCGTTCAGCTGGACGGTGTCGATCCCGAGGTGCGTCAGTACACCGTGCCCGTCCGCGTCGACGACGACGAACGCGTGCGGGTGCATGGAGACGACGACACCGTCCACCGGAGCCACGGCCTCGGTTGGCCTGCGAACCGGATCGATCGCGGTGCCGGGACCGACCATCGCGCCCGAGAAGACCGGATCGGGCACGCCGGCGAGCCCGACGACACGGCCGGTCAGCGGCGACGTCACAGTGGTCATGGTTGAGCCTCCCAAGTGCGCAGTACAGCGAGCGGCCGCGAGCTGCGGCAGGACATCGCGTGAAGCCTAAATCATGTCAACTTCGGACATCTGCTGACTTCCCGGGCGAAGAACCCGCGCCCGTCCGCCCACTTCGGCCGACATCTCACCGACCGACAGTGGTCTAGTCCTCTTCACCGATGCGCCGCACTCTACAGGCATCTTGGCGAATCGGGACCATTGCTGTATATGCTCGCGAGAGCAACAAATCATGCCGCCGACCGGGTGATGCCCGGCGTGGCCCGGTTCGCGCTCCGGCTCGGGACCCGCTATGGTTGGTCGAGTCGCCGCAAGACGACGGTTAACAGCAGATTTCAGATGCGAAAAGCACCGGAAAACGGAGCGGAAAGCATCTGCTAAGCTGGGAACACGAAAGAACGAAGCGCCCGGAGGGCCCGCTGGAAGGCGGTCCGAAGGAAGTGTCCGTTCCTTGAGAACTCAACAGCGTGCCAAAAGTCAACGCCAGATATGTTGACATCCCCGGCCTCGGACCTGTTCCGGGGTTGGAGATTCCTTTTGAAATAACACAGCGAGGACGCAGTGCGCGGGGCCGCCCTATTCCGGTGGTTGCCGTGCCGCTCAACGCGGGTGTGAACGGGCTCTGTTTAATGTCGGGGCCCCGTAATCATTCACGGAGAGTTTGATCCTGGCTCAGGACGAACGCTGGCGGCGTGCTTAACACATGCAAGTCGAACGGTGAAGCCCTTCGGGGTGGATCAGTGGCGAACGGGTGAGTAACACGTGG
>NZ_CP026498.1:1406898-1470854 GCF_002953255.1 Streptomyces sp. CB01881 | reverse complement strand
GAAACGCCCGGTTACATTCCGAACCCGGAAGCTAAGCCTCACAGCGCCGATGGTACTGCAGGGGGGACCCTGTGGGAGAGTAGGACGCCGCCGAACAATCATTCAAGAGAAGCCCCCGCCGGGAACCGGACGGGGGCTTTTCTGTTGTAGGGTCAACATGCAAAGTCGTCACACGGTAACAGGAGGCCCCCGGGTGGAGGTCCAGGAGACGCGGGTCCAGACCGATCGCGTCCTCACCATCCCCAACCTGCTGAGCATGGGTCGGCTGGTCGGCGTTCCGCTCTTCCTCTGGCTGATCCTCTGGCCGGTGTTCGGCGGACCGAACAATGACGGCTGGGCGCTGCTGATTCTGATGCTGAGCGGCATCAGCGACTACCTGGACGGAAAGCTCGCCCGCAGGTGGGGGCAGATCAGCCGGGTCGGCCAGCTGCTCGACCCGCTGGCGGACCGCCTCTACGTGCTGTCCACCCTGGTCGGCCTGACCTGGCGTGAGATCCTGCCGTGGTGGCTCACCGCGATCCTGTTGGCCCGTGAGCTGTTTATCGCGGCGCTGCTTCCCATTCTCAACCGGCACGGCTACGGGCCGTTGCAGGTGAGTTTCCTGGGGAAGGCCGCGACTTTCAACCTGATGTACGCGTTCCCGCTTCTGCTGCTCGGCACCGGGGACAGCTGGATCGCACGGCCGGCCGAGGTCGTCAGCTGGGCCTTCATCTGGTGGGGGACCACGCTCTACTGGTGGGCCGCCATTCTTTACGCGGTGCAGGCGCGGCAGATCATCAGGGGCGTCTCGGCCTCGCCCGCGTCCACAGTCTGAGACGTGATCTGAGAGAAGTCCCACGGCGGCCCGGTGCGTCGGACGATATCTTCCGGGTAGAGAACCTCTGGAACGGTTTGATGGACCTGCAGGTCCACCACCGCGAAGGAGGACGCACCCGTAATGAAAGCCGTTGTAATGGCAGGGGGCGAAGGCACCCGACTCCGCCCGATGACCTCCAGCATGCCGAAGCCGCTGCTTCCCGTGGCCAACCGCCCGATCATGGAGCACGTGCTGCGGCTGCTGAAGCGGCACGGTCTCTCCGACACCGTCGTCACCGTCCAGTTCCTGGCCTCGCTGGTCAAGAACTACTTCGGTGACGGCGAAGAGTTGGGTATGCATCTGACATATGCGAACGAGGAGACGCCACTCGGCACTGCGGGGAGTGTCAAGAACGCCGAGGACGCGCTCAAGGACGACTCCTTTCTGGTGATCTCCGGCGACGCGCTGACCGACTTCAATCTCTCGGAATTGATCGAGTTTCACCGTAGTAAAAACGCACTGGTCACCGTCTGTCTCACCCGGGTACCGAATCCACTGGAGTTCGGCATCACGATCACCGACGACGAGGGGCGCGTCGAACGCTTCCTGGAGAAGCCGACCTGGGGGCAGGTCTTCTCCGACACGGTGAACACCGGGATCTACGTCATGGAGCCCGAGGTCTTCGACTACGTCGCGGCGGGCGAGTCCGTTGACTGGTCGAGTGACGTGTTCCCGCAGCTGCTCAAGGAGGGCAAGCGGGTCTTCGGGTACGTGGCCGAGGGCTACTGGGAGGACGTGGGCACCCACGAGAGCTACGGCAAGGCCCAGGCGGACGTCCTGGAGGGCAAGGTCGACGTCGAGCTCGACGGCTTCGAGATCTCGCCCGGCGTCTGGGTGGCCGAGGGGGCCGAGGTGGACCCGGAGGCGGTGCTCCGCGGGCCGCTCTACATCGGGGACTACGCCAAGGTCGAGGCCGGCGTGGAGATCCGCGAGCACACCGTGCTCGGCAGCAACGTCGTGGTGAAGCGGGGTGCCTTCCTGCACAAGGCGGTCATCCACGACAACGTCTACATCGGCCCGCAGAGCAATCTGCGGGGCTGTGTCGTGGGCAAGAACACCGACGTGATGCGGGCCGCGCGGATCGAGGACGGCGCCGTGATCGGGGACGAGTGCCTGATCGGCGAGGAGTCGATCATCGCGGCCAACGTCCGGGTCTACCCGTTCAAGACCATCGAGGCCGGCGCCGTCGTGAACACGTCGGTGATCTGGGAGTCCCGCGGCCAGGAGCACCTCTTCGGGCTGCGCGGGGTCTCGGGCATCCTCAACGTCGAGATCACGCCGGAGCTGGCCGTGCGGCTGGCGGGCGCGTACGCGACCACCCTGAAGAAGGGGGCGACCGTCACCATCGCGCGTGACCACTCGCGTGGTGCGCGTGCGCTCAAGCGGGCGATGATCTCGGCACTGCAGACCAGCGCGATCGACGTCCGCGACCTGGAGAACGTGCCGATGCCGGTCGCCCGGCAGCACACCGCGCGGGGCAGCGCCGGCGGGATCTTCCTGCGGACCACGCCCGGGGTACCGGACTCGTTGGACATCCTCTTCTTCGACGAGCGCGGCGCCGACCTCTCGCAGGCCGGCCAGCGGAAGCTGGACCGCGTGTACGCGCGTCAGGAGTACCGGCGCGCGTTCCCGGGCGAGATCGGCGACCTGACCTTCCCGTCGAGCGTGTTCGACTCGTACGCAGGCAACCTGCTACGGAGCATCGACACCACGGGTGTCCGCGAGGCCGGGCTGAAGGTGGTCGTGGACACCGCTCACGGCAGTGCCGGGCTCGTCCTGCCGAGCATCCTCGGCCGGCTCGGGGTGGAGGCGCTCACCGTCTCCAGCGGGCTGGACGAGGCGCGGCCGACCGAGGACGCGGAGGAACGCCGGGCGGGGCTGGCCAGGCTGGGTGCGCTGGTGGCCTCCTCCCGAGCGGCCTTCGGCGTGCGCTTCGACCCCGTGGGCGAGCGGGTGGCCTTCGTGGACGAGCTCGGCCGGGTGATCGACGACGACCGGGCGCTGCTGGTGCTGCTCGACCTGGTCGCGGCCGAGCGCCGCAGCGGGCAGGTGGCGCTGCCGGTGACCACCACCCGCATCGCCGAGCAGGTCGCGGCGTACCACGGCACCCAGGTCATCTGGACCACGACCACGCCGGACGACCTGGCCAAGGCGGCCGCCGCCGAGGGCACGGTGTTCGGCGGGGACGGGCGCGGCGGCTTCGTCGTCCCCGAGTTCAGCGGCGTGCTGGACGGGGCGGCGGCGTTCGTGCGACTGGTCGGGCTGGTGGCCCGCACCCAGCTCACCCTGAGCCAGATCGACGCGCGGATCCCGCAGGCGCACATCCGCCGGAGGGACATCGCGACGCCGTGGGCGGCGAAGGGCATGGTCATGCGCTCGGTGGTGGAGGCGGCCGGCAGCCGGCGGCTCGACACCACGGACGGCGTCCGGGTGGTCGAGGCGGACGGGCGGTGGACGCTGGTCCTGCCGGACCCGGCGGAGGCGGTCACCCACCTCTGGGCGGAGGGTCCGGACGACGAGGCGACCGAGGCGCTGCTGGACGAGTGGGCGGCGGTGGTCGACGGCGCCGGGCGCTGAGCGCGGGAGGACCACGGGGTGACCGTAACGGTGGCCCCGGGAGGGCGGGGCGGGCGGCGAGTGCCGATCCGCCCCGCCCTCCTGCCCGCTCACCTCCCTCGCCGTTCACCCCCTGCCCGTTCACCCCATGTCCGTTTTGGCGGCCTTGGTGGTGATCCGTCGCTTCTGGTGAGTGTGCAGTTCAGGGGGTGTGCACGGGCCCCTCCGCCGACGTGGGACGATGGTCCGCATGCCAGCGACGCCGACGCCGAGTGCCAGCAACGGACGGTACAACCGTCCGGATGCCTCGATGTCCTTGCTGACCAACGTGATGGACCACAGTCTGGACGAGGGCTACGCCGAGGCGGCCGCGGCACGGGGCGGGGACCGCGACAGCCGGATACCCGGCACGCTCCGGGGTCTGATGACGCTCGGGGCCGGGCTGGCCCTCGTCGGGGCGGTCGTGACGGTCGGCGCGGTGAACGCGCGCAAGGCCGAGCCGACGCTGGCCAAGGAGCGCGACGCGCTGATCCAGCGGATCAACGACAGCAACGGGTCCGCGGACCGGCTCCAGAAGCAGGTGCAGGACCTGCGGCAGAAGGTCGACAGTACGCAGCAGCAGGCGCTGCCCTCGGGGGACGCAGACGCGGGGGACCTGGCCGGCGCGGTCGGCCTGGCCGAGGTGAGCGGCCCGGGCGTCAAGCTCGTCCTGGAGGACGCGGCCGGGACCGGGGCCGGCGGGAACGTCGATCCGCGCGCCGGGCAGGGGTTCTCCAACAGCGGCCGGCTTCGTGACCGGGACCTCCAGCTGGTGGTGAACGGACTCTGGGTCTCCGGGGCCGAGGCCATCTCGATCAACGGGCAGCGGCTCACCGCGCTCTCGGCGATCCGTGCCGCGGGTGAGGCGGTGCTGGTGGACAACCGGCCGCTCGTTCCGCCGTACAACGTGCAGGCGCTCGGGGACGGGCCCAAGCTGGTCGGCGCCTTCGAGAGCAACATGGCGGGCCAGTACCTGCGTCTGTTGCAGGAGAAGTACGGCATCAAGTCGACGCTCTCCGCCCAGAAGAAGCTGACGCTGCCCGCGGCGGTGGGCGTCACCCTGCGAACCGCCCAGCCCGCCACGCCGGAGGCCTCGCCGTCGGCGAGCCCGACCGCCGCCGCCCCGTCCGCCACCGCATCCGCCACGGCGTCCGCCGACGGGTCGGAGAGCCCCGCGGCGGGCTCGTCGTCGTCGGTCACGCCGAAGACGCAGAGCTCGGGGAAGCGCACGCCGAGCGGCTCCGCCAAGACCACCACAGCCCACTCGCCCACGGCGACCACGAGCGGGTCGCCTTTCGCAGGGACAGGAGCAGCTAGACCGTGATTGCCGTACTGGGTCTCGTGATCGGGGTGGTCGTCGGACTCTTCGTCCAGCCCGAGGTGCCGGACGCCGTCGTGCCGTACCTGCCGATCGCGGTGGTCGCGGCGCTCGACGCCGTGTTCGGCGGTGTCCGGGCGATGCTGGACGGGATCTTCAACGACAAGGTGTTCATCGTCTCGTTCCTCTCCAACGTGGTGGTCGCGGCGCTGATCGTCTTCCTCGGGGACCAGCTGGGCGTCGGCTCGCAGCTGTCCACCGGCGTGGTCGTCGTCCTCGGCATCCGCATCTTCTCCAACGCCGCTGCGATCAGGCGCCATGTCTTCCGCGCCTGAGCCGGGCCGCGAGGAGGCGGCGAAGGAGAAGACGGTGGACGGACCGGCGGGAGGCGCCGCGCGGGAGAGCGACGGCGGGCGGGAGGCGGTCCCGGAGGCGCAGACGCCGCTCCGGAAGCCGGTCGCGTCCGCGGGTCGTGAGCCCGTCGCGCCTGCCGGGCCCGCCCGGCCCGCCGAACCGGTGGAGCGGGTGGAGCTGTCCGAGGAGAAGAAGCGGACGGCGGAGGCGACGGAGTCGTCCGAGAAGGCGGTCCCGGGGGTCGAGGAGGCCCCGCCGACGCCGACCGGGGCGCAGGAGAAGCCGGCGGGGCGGCCTGAGGCCGAGGCGCCGGAGTCCGTGTCGGTACCCGCCGACGAGCCCGAGCCCGAGCCCGCGTCCGAGCCGAAGGCGGTCGAGTCAGAGGCCGACGAGCCCGAGCCCGAGCCCGAGGCCGAGCCCGAGGCCAAGGCCGACGAGCCCGAGGCCGACGAGCCCGAGGCCGACGAGCCCGTGCCCGCCCCGACCGCCGTGGACCGTGGTGCGGGCCGGCGCCGGCTGAAGGCGGCGCTCTGGCCGCCGCGGCTGTCGCGCGGCCAGCTGGTGGTGGCGCTGCTGCTGTTCTCGCTCGGACTGGCTCTGGCGATCCAGGTCCGCTCGACCAACGACCACCACAGCCAGCTGCGGGGCGCGCGCCAGGAGGATCTTGTTCGGATCCTCGACGAACTGGACGGCCGTCAGCAGCGTCTCCAACAGGAGAGGGCGGAGCTCGAGCAGTCCCTGGCCAAGTTGGAGAACAGTTCCAACCAGGCCAAGGAGGCCCAGGAGCAGACCAGGAAGAAGGTGACGGAGCTTGGCGTGCTGGCGGGAACCGTCAAAGCCACTGGTCCGGGCATCGTACTCACGGTCGATGATCCCCAAGGGCAGGTGAAGGCGGATATGCTGCTGGACACCCTGCAGGAACTCCGAGCGGCGGGGGCGGAGGCGATTCAGATCAACGATGTGCGCGTGGTGGTCAACACCTACTTCACGGACGTGTCCGGCGGCGGTGTGCAGATCGACGGCAAGAAGGTCTCGCAGCCCTATCGCTTCACCGTCGTGGGGAACCCGCAGGACCTCACACCCGCGCTGAACATCCCGGGAGGTGTGGTCCGTACCCTGGAGAGTCACCAGGCCCGGGCGACCATCTCCCAGCAGCAGAAGGTGGTCGTCGACGCCCTCGTCGATCTGAAGACGCCGCAGTACGCCAAGCCGGCCACGAAGTGACGGGCCACCTGCCGAACGGCCCGTCACCTGCGAGCGGCCCCCGGTGCGGGAGGCCGCCGTCACGTGGGCGAGACTGGTCCACACCAGCACATGCCGGAGCACCACACGTCGGAGTACCACTCCAGCCGGCCCGATCCGAGACCGGGCCCGCAACCTGTCCGAGGTTCTCACCCTGCCCCGCGGGCGGGTCTGTCACACGCAAGGGGATTCGCCCGTGAGTTTCTTCTCGAAGTTGTTCGGTCGCAACAAGGGCCGTGACGCGGCCGCCGTCGAGGCACCCACCGCGCGTCACCGCCGCGCCGACGAAGAGCCCGCCGTGCCGGGCATGCGCCCCGCCCCCGAGGGCGTGGAGTACGCCGAGCGGCCGCTGTTCCGGGACGGCGCCAACCAGGAGTTCGCCGGGAATCCGGCGGGCTACGGCGCGTCGGTTGACCCCTCCGGTGCCCCGCGCATAGGTTTCCCGTCAGGACCCTCAACCTCTGGT
Organism: Streptomyces sp. CB01881; assembly: GCF_002953255.1. Classification (GTDB taxonomy): domain Bacteria; phylum Actinomycetota; class Actinomycetes; order Streptomycetales; family Streptomycetaceae; genus Kitasatospora. The sequence continues at coordinate 1,464,023 of NZ_CP026498.1, read as the reverse complement.
GGAGGGTTTGCTCCGGACCCGTACGCCGGGCACAACCCGTCGGGTGTGCCGCGCCAGGAGGCTGTGAACATGGCTGGCCCCACTCCGTGCCCCAGGTGCGGCAACCAGAACCCGGCCGCGGCCCGCTTCTGTTCCAACTGCGGTACCGCTCTGCGCGGTGGCGCGCTGCCCGAGGGGGCGGCCGAGACCACGTCGACCATCTCGATCTCCGGCCTGGAGTCGTACGACCCCAACACCACGACCGGCACCGGCGCCACGCCGGCCCTGTCGGCCGAGGTGCTGGCGGCGATCGACGCGCTGCCGCCGGGCACGGCCCTGCTGATCGTCCAGCGCGGCCCGAACTCGGGCAGCCGGTTCCTGCTGGACTCGGACAAGACGACGGCCGGCCGTCACCCGCAGGGCGAGATCTTCCTCGACGACGTCACCGTCTCGCGCAAGCACGTGGAGTTCCGCCGGACGCCCGGCGGCGGCTTCACCGTCGCCGACGTGGGCAGCCTCAACGGCACCTACGTCAACCGGGAGCGGATCGACGAGGTGGCGCTGAACAACGGCGACGAGGTGCAGATCGGGAAGTACCGGCTGGTGTTCTTCGCCAGCCACCACCGGGGGTACTGAAACCAACGTCGGCGGGAGCCCGAGTGAGTACGAATACCCCTTCATCTCTCGGGGCGGCCACCCCCGTGTCGTTCGGTCCGCAGGCGGACCAGGGCGCGCGGGGGGTGGTCGCGGCCCCCAGGCAGCCGGTCCGTCCGGACAGGCCGGCCGGGGGCGGCCGACGGCGCGGCGGCGACGAGCTGCTGAGCATCGGCGCGGTGCTGGCCTTCCTGCGGGACGACTTCCCCGAGGTCACCATCTCGAAGATCAGGTTCCTGGAGGCGGAAGGCCTCGTCGAACCGCAGCGCACGCCCTCGGGGTACCGCAAGTTCAGCCCGGCCGACGTCGAGCGGCTGGCCTACGTGCTGCGGATGCAGCGCGACCACTACCTGCCGCTGCGGGTGATCCGCGAGCACCTGGACGCCATCGAGCGCGGCGAGAGCCCGCCCGCGCTGCCCGCCGCCGAGGCCCGGCCCGGGCCGCTGGAGGAGGCGGACCGCGAGCTGGTGGCCGGTGCCGAGACCTCGGCCGGGGTCCGGCTGGGCCGGGCCGAGCTGCTGGCCGCCGCCGAGGCCGGAGAGCCGGAACTGGCCGAGTGGGAGTCGTACGGGCTGGTCGCGGCGGGGCCGGACGGCGGCTACGACGGCGAGGCGCTGCAGGTCGCCAGGCTGGTCGCGGAGCTGGGCCGCTACGGGCTGGAGCCGCGTCACCTGCGGGCCATGAAGGCGGCCGCCGACCGCGAGATCGCGCTCGTCGAGCAGGTGGTGGCGCCGCTGCGCCGGCACCGGAACCCGCAGACCAGGGCGCACGCCGAGGCCACCGCGCGGGAGCTCGCGACGCTTTCCGTCCGGCTGCACGCGGCGATGGTCCAGGCCGGCCTGCGGACCCGTACCTGACCGGCCGACCCCGCTGACCAGCGCGGTCGGCCCTGCGCTTTCATATCCGGGTCAAGGGCCATAGGGTTGCCTGTGTGAATGAGCTCGACGTCGTGGGTGTCCGGGTGGAGATGCCTTCCAACCAGCCGATCGTGCTGCTCCGGGAGGTCGGGGGCGACCGCTACCTGCCGATCTGGATCGGCCCCGGCGAGGCGACCGCGATCGCCTTCGCCCAGCAGGGCATGACGCCGGTGCGCCCGCTGACGCACGACCTCTTCAAGGACGTCCTGGAGGCGCTCGGCCAGCAGCTCACCGAGGTCCGGATCACCGATCTGCGGGAGGGCGTCTTCTACGCCGAGCTGGTCTTCGCGGGCGGGGTCGAGGTGAGCGCGCGGCCGTCCGACGCGATAGCGCTGGCGCTGCGCACCGGTACGCCGATCTACGGCAGCGAGGAGGTGCTCGCCGAGGCGGGCATCGCGATCCCGGACGAGCAGGAGGACGAGGTCGAGAAGTTCCGCGAGTTCCTCGACCAGGTCTCGCCCGAGGACTTCGGCGGCGGCGCGCCGCAGTAGCCGGCCTGCGCCGCAGTGGCCGGCCGCGGGAGGGGTGCGTCAGCGGGGGACGTCGTGCGGGATGCCGTGAACGGCGTCGGCCGTGCGAGTTTGGCCATTTTGCCAAAAAGCGTCTACCTACCCACACTAGGGGCACGAAAAACCACTCTCCCGAGTGACGTGGTTTGTCCGGCCCGGCGTGGCGATCGTTGACGGGTCATAGGGGACTGCCTACCGTCAGGAGTGGCTGCCCGGGTGCCCGTCACCCGCAGTCTTGGGTTGCCCGCAGGACGAGTGGACGGAGGTAGGCATGACCGGCACCGGCGATGAAGCGGCCGCTGGAGGCCTGTGCGCCGTGCACGTGCCGCGCACCGCCCGCAGCGTGACCGACCTGCCGCGGACGGAGCTGCCCCGGGTGGGCCGGTTCCCGGCCGTACAGCCCGGTCAGCCCGCCATCGAGCGGCTGACGCCCACCTCGGAGCTGATCGGCTACCGCGGGCCGACGGCCTGCGCCGCGGCCGGGATCACGTACCGCCAGCTGGACTACTGGGCCAGGACGGGGCTGCTGGAACCCAGCGTCCGCACGGTCTACCCGGCGAGCAGTCACCGGTTGTACAGCTTCCGCGACATCCTGCTGCTGAAGATCGTGAAGCGGCTGCTGGACGCGGGCGTCTCGCTGCAGAACATCCGGGTGGCGGTCGCCCATCTGCAGTCCCCCGAGGTCACCGACCCGGCCGGGCTGACCCTGATGTGCGACGGCGCCACGGTGTACGAGTGCACCACGCCGCAGCAGGTGGTGGACCTGCTGAAGGGTGGTCAGGGGGTCTTCGGCATCGCGGTCGGCGCGGTCTGGCAGGAGCTGGAGCTGACCCTCGGGCGGCTGCACGCCGAGCGTACCGACACCGGCGAGACGGTGGTCGGCCACGACCCGGGCGACGAGCTGGCACAGCGCCGCAACCGGGCGGTCTGACCGGCGTACTGACGAGGCCGCGGGCCCGGACGGGGAACCGTCCGGGCCCGCGGCCTCGTCGTGCGTGGTGGACCGATCAGGCCTGGTGGAGAGACCCAAGGGGGAGCACGTGCGGTTCGGGACCGGAATACCCGGCCTGCTGCGGCGGGTACAGCGGCTCGGCGTCCGGCTGGGGCGGCGGCGCACCCAGCGCCGGATCTTCCAGCTCGTCACCGCGGGCGCCGTGCTCGCGCTGGCGCCGAGCGCCTGGCTGTGGACCTCGACGGGGGACCGGGTCGGCACGGTGGCGAGCGCGCCGCAGGCACCGGTGGCGGTGGTGTTCGGCGCGGGCCTGGACCAGGGCAAGCCGTCGCCGTACCTGGCGCACCGGCTGGACGCGGCCCTCGACCTGTACCGGGGGCAGAAGGTCCAGGCGATCCTGGTCACCGGCGACAACGGGCGGGACAGCTACGACGAGACCGACGCGATGCGGCAGTACCTGATCGAGCACGGGGTGCCGCAGGTGCGGGTGGTGGGCGACTACGCGGGCTTCGACACCTGGGACTCGTGCACCCGGGCGCACCGGATCTTCGGGGTGGACCGGGCGGTGCTGGTCAGCCAGGACTTCCACGTCCGGCGGGCGCTGGCGCTCTGTCAGGCGGCCGGCATCGACTCGTACGCGGTCGGGGTGACGGAGGCGCACGACGAGACCTGGCTGTACGGAGGGCTGCGGGAGATCCCGGGGGCGGGCAAGGCGGCGCTGAACGCCTGGCTGCGGCCGGACCCGCTGTTCCTCGGGCCCAAGGAGGAGGGCATCCCGCGGGCGCTCGCCGACGCGGGGGCGGCGCAGCAGCGGTAGCGCGGGGCGGCGAGGCACCGGGGGCGGTGCGGTACCGGGGCGGCGGCCTGGTTCGGCCGGACTGTCGTACCCGTGCGGCATGATCGGCAGGTGCGGTCACTGCCGAGCATCATCCACCTCGACATGGACGCCTTCTTCGCCGCGGTGGAGCAGGCGTCCAAGCCGAGCCTGCGCGGGAAGCCGGTGATCGTCGGCGGCCTGGGCGGGCGTGGGGTGGTCTCCACGGCCTCCTACGAGGCGCGGAGGTTCGGCGTGCACTCGGCGATGCCGATGGCGCAGGCGCGCCGGCTCTGCCCGAACGCGGCGTTCCTGTCCGGGCGCTTCGAGGCCTACCGGCAGGTGAGCGAGCTGGTGATGGGCCTGCTGCGGGAGCTGTCGCCGCTGGTCCAGCCGCTCAGCCTGGACGAGGCGTTCGTGGACCTGGAGGCCGGCCCGTACGGCCCCGCGCTGGCGGCGGCGGATCACGGGACGGGGGAGCGGCTGGTGCTGGCCCTCGCGGAGGACCTTCGGGCCGACATCCAGCGGCGCACCGGGCTGACCGCCTCGGTCGGGGCGGCCGGGTCCAAGCTGATGGCCAAGATCGCCTCCGAGCAGGCCAAGCCGGACGGGCTGGTGCTGATCGAGCCCGGCCAGGAGCGCGTGGTGCTCGGGCCGATGCCGGTGCGCGCCTTGCCCGGCATCGGTCCGGCCACCGAACAGGTGCTGCGCCGGGCGGGTCTGAACACGGTGGCCGACCTCGCCCTGGCGGGGGAGGCGGAGCTGGTGCAGCTGCTGGGGAGGGCGCACGGCGCCGGCGTCCACCAGATGTCCATAGGGCTGGACGACCGGCCGGTGGTGGCCGACCAGGACGCCAAGTCGGTGTCGGTGGAGGACACCTTCGAGGTGGACCTCGCCGACCGGGAGCGGGTGCTGCGCGAGGTCGACGTCCTGGCGGCGCGGTGCGTGCGGCGGTTGCGGGCGGCGGGCCGGTCGGGGCGGACGGTGGTGCTGAAGGTGCGGCGGTTCGACTTCTCCACGCTGACCCGCTCGGAGACGCTGCGCGGCCCGACGGACGACGAGGCGGTGATCACCGAGACGGCCCGGCGGCTGGCCTCGCAGGTGGACATCACCGGTGGCGTGCGGCTGCTTGGCGTGGGGGTCGCGCAGCTGGCCGACTACACCCAGGAGGACCTGTTCGCGCAGGCCGTCCGGGAGGAGGCGGAGTCCGGCGAGCAGGAGCCGGTGGCCGCCGAGGCGGAGGGGGTGGGGGCGGGGGAGCCGGCCGGGCCTTCGACGCCGCACTGGATGCCCGGGCAGGACGTGCACCACGGCGAGTTCGGACCGGGGTGGGTGCAGGGCAGCGGGGTGGGGCGGGTAACGGTGCGGTTCGAGACGCCGTGGAGCGGGCCGGGACGGGTGCGGACCTTCCCGGTGGACGACCCCGCGCTGGAGCCCGCGCGTCCGCTGCCGCTGCGGGGGAGCGGGGGCGGGCCGGGCGAGGGCGGCGAGACCGGGGACTGAACGTACGAAGCGGCCCCGCCCGGCAGGGGAAACCGGGTGGGGCCGCTTGAAGTGCCGGGCCTCGGGCGGTCGCGATGCCCTCGTCGACCGTTCGGGGACCGGTCCCCCGCGCCCTGTCCCTGGGCGCGGGGGTGGACGCCTCGTCAGGCGTCGGTCTTGGCCAGCTGGGGGCTGGAGGCCGGGTCCGCCGTCGCGTTGCCGGCGGCGACGGTGGTGGCCGGCTTGACGGTGCGGATCAGGAAGGGGACGGCGCCGGCGATCGCGCAGACCACCGCGGCGGTCCAGAACGCGTGCTGGTAGGCGTCCAGGGTCGGCAGCGCGATCGGGATCGGCAGCTTCATGGTGTCGCCGGTCAGGATCGCGGCCATCACGGCGGTGCCGATCGCGCCGCCGACGGTGCGCAGCACGGCGTTCATGCCGTTGGCGATGCCGCTCTGCTCCACCGGGACGGCGCCGTTGATGTAGGCGGGCATCGCCGAGAAGGCGAGGCCGATGCCCAGACCGAAGATCGCCGAGGCGGTGTAGATGTCGGCCTCGTGGCTGTGGCGCACGGCCAGGTAGGCCATCGCGACGGCGCCGAGGACGCCACCGAGGACCAGCGGCAGGCGCGGGCCGCGGCGGGCGATCAGCAGGGCGCCCAGCGGGGCGGCGACCATCGAGCCGACGGCCGACGGGAGCAGCATGATGCCGGCGTGCAGCACGGTGGCGGTGAAGCCGTAGTGCGCGAACTTCTCCGGGGTCTGGGCGAAGTTGCTGATCACCATGAACGAGCCGTACATGCCGAAGCCGATCAGCAGGCCGGCCAGGTTGGTGAAGGCGACGGCCGGGCGGGACATCATCTTCATGTCCACCAGGGGGTGCTTCACCTTGACCTCGATGACGCCCCAGACCAGGGCGACCACGGCGGCGACGGCGAAGAGGCCGAGGGTCTTGGTCGAGGTCCAGCCCCAGTGGTTGCCCTGGCTGACCGCGACGAGCAGGGCGGAGAGCCAGCCGGCCAGGGTGAGGGCGCCGAGCGGGTCGGCCCCGCCGTCCTTGTCGGTGACCGGGTCGCTGGGCACCCGCAGGGCGACCAGGGCGACCGCGATCAGGCCGAAGACCAGGCCCATCCAGAAGATCGACTTGTAGCTCCAGTGCTCCAGCAGCAGGCCGGTGGCGACCAGGCCGAGGCCGCTGCCGACGCCCATCGAGGCGCTGATGGCGGCGACGCCGCCGGTCACCTTCTGCTTCGGCAGCTCGTCGCGGACGATGCTGATCGCCAGCGGGAGCACGCCACCGCCGGCGCCCTGGAGGACACGGGCGATGACCAGCCAGGTGAAGGAGTGGGTGCTGACCGCCAGTGCGGAGCCGGCCACCAGACCGGTCAGCGAGATCAGCAGCATCGGCTTGCGGCCGCGCAGGTCACCGAAACGGCCCAGCAGGGGGGTCAGCACGGCGGCGGAGAGCAGGTTGGCCGTCATCAGCCAGGTGATGCTGGAGCCGGAGACGCTGAGCTCCTTGGCCAGCGAGGGCAGGATCGGGACGACCGCGGTCTGCACCACGCTGAACGACAGCATCGCCAGGATGAGGGCCGGCAAGACCCGGGCGCTGCTCTGCTTCTCGGCCGCGGTGGTGGGCTGTGGTGCCTCACTCACGGTTGCTTCCTCCCGTACATAGTGAATGAACTGAAGTAACCATGCAGGGAGATACTTCATTGTGTCAAATATCGATCGGTGAAGCTTTGGCAAAGTCGAAGGACCCCGGGCCGTGGCTGGCCCGGGGTCCCCGGTGAGGCGTCGTCAGGCGAGCGGCCTGAGCGTGGCCGGGCGGGACGGTTCGTCGGCCGCGGCGGAGGCCGATGCGGGGGCCGATGTGGGGGCCGGCGCGGGGGTCGGCGCGGAGGTGGGCTGGGCGGGGGCGTGTGCGGACGGGGAGGCGGGGCCCGGGGTCGAGGCGGCGGCGGTGTTGTCGTGCACCTCGACGTGCTCGCGGCGCAGCTCATCGCGGATCACCTCCTCGGAGGTGTACCGCTCGACCACCAGGCGCACCCGCTCGATCGGGGCCAGGTACTTGCGGACCACCGGGCGCTCCTCGCGCAGGGTGACCTCCTCCACCGCCTCCGCGATGTCCTTGTCGCTGAGCGAGGCCCGCTCCGCCTCGCCGACCGGCATCCGCTCCACCCGGACGCGCTCGCGGACCACCGGGACCCGGCGCTCCACCGGCTCGCTGGTCACGTACTTGCGCAGCTTCGCGGTGCCCAGGACGTGCCACTCGGTGGTGATGTCCAGCCGCTCCTCGCGGCAGGTGATCTCCACCGGGCCGCTGGGCGCGGACGAGGCCGGGCCGGAGGCGGTGGAGTCGGCCGGGGTGGCGGTGGAGGCGGCCGGGGTGGCGGTGGTGGAGTCGGCCGGGGTGGCGGTGGAGGCGGCCGGGGTGGCCGGGCCGGTGGTTGCCGGTGCGGCCACGGGGGTGACCGGCGCCGCGGGGGCGGCGGGCGCGGTGGTGCTGAGGGTCCGCACGTTGGCCTCCGTGGCGGGTTCGGACGGTTTGCCGAGGTCGGCCGCCGGGGTGATGAGGGGGGACGGGGTCGCGCTGTCGGCCGAGTGGAAGTTGTCGGCCGAGCGGAAGGCGAGCGGCTTGGGAGCCGGAGCCGGAGCCGGAGCCGGTGTCGGCGCGGGCGCGGGCGCGGGTCCCGCGGCGGCGGGTTGGTCCGCGGACTTCGACGCCGGGGCCGTTGCTGCTGCCGCGGCGGCCGCCGTGCCCGCCACTGCCGCCGTTCCCGCCGCCGGGGCCGCGGGCTGGGCCGCCGCTGGCGGGACGGAGCCGAAGTCCAGGTCGGCCGGATCGGAGCCGGAGCCGTCACCCGCCGACGGGCGCCCGTCCACCGGGGTGTCCAGCCCGTAGTAGCGGTAGAGCTGGAGCTCCTGGGCCGGTGACAGGTGCTGGCCCACGCCGAAGTCCGGCGACTCCTTCACCAGCGACTTGTCGTACGGCACCCGCAGCTCGTCGCCGGAGAACTCGCTCGTGGTCAGGGGGACGAAGGCGTCCCGGCCGAAGATGCCGGTCCGGACGGCGGCCCACTCGGGCTGTCCGGTGGCGTCGTCCAGGTACACCTCGTCGACCGTGCCGATCTTGTCTCCGTTGCGGTCGACCGCCTTGTGGCCGATGAGGTCCCGGGGGTCGATATCGGTCTGCACTCTTTCCTCCAGTGCGCTGCGCCTGCGGGACTCCCGCAGGCCGGCGGCCGGCCCGCCCGTCCCATCCGCCACTTCACACAAAAAGCCATGAACCGGACAGTCGCGACCGGGGCGGGGCCGGACGGGCCCGGTGCTGCGCCGTCCGGGGCACGGGTGAAGTCCCGGAGTGACCTGACGCACCCGTGATCGAAGGGCCTCCCGCTGGTACCCTGGGCGCGACCGCCGAGCCCGCTCGGGAGAGTCCCCGACAGTGAAAACCACTGGTCGGGGCGCCGAAGGAGCAACTCCTCCCCGGAATCTCTCAGGCATCCGTACCGTGTGGGATAGGTCACTCTGGAAAGCAGGGCAGGACTGCGGGCGAGGGAGCCGGCGGCCACCACCCTCACCGACGGTGCAAGCCGGCGGCGCGCCCACCGCGTGCCGCGCGGGTGAAGCTCTCAGGTCCCGATGACAGAGGGGGAGGCCTGTCGGGTCCGCCCGCCCAGGCCCGTCCGCTGTTGTCCGCAGCGGCGAAAGCCGTACGGCGTGCGTACCCCCGCCGGTCCGTGACCAGGAGGCCTCGACCACCATGAACGCCCAGCCGAACGCGGGACGCCCCACCGGCGCCTCGACCCTCACCGAGCTTGAGCTGGCCAGCCCCTTCGAGAACCGCCACATCGGCCCCGACGCCGCGGCGCAGGAGAAGATGCTGGCGCAGGTCGGCTACGGCTCGCTGGACGAGCTCGCCGCCACCGCCGTGCCCGAGGCGATCCGCTCCATCACCGCCCTGGACCTGCCCGGCGGCCGCAGCGAGGCCCAGGTCCTCGCCGAACTGCGCGAGCTGGCGGGCCGCAACCAGGTGCTCCAGCCGATGATCGGCCTGGGCTACTACGGCACCTTCACTCCGCCGGTGATCCTGCGCAACGTCCTGGAGAACCCGGCCTGGTACACCGCCTACACGCCGTACCAGCCGGAGATCTCGCAGGGCCGCCTGGAGGCACTGCTCAACTTCCAGACCCTGGTCTCGGACCTGACCGGCCTGCCCACCTCCGGCTCCTCGCTGCTGGACGAGGGCACCGCGGCCGCCGAGGCGATGGCGCTGGCCCGCCGCGTCACCAAGGTCAAGGGCGGCGTCTTCCTGGTCGACGCCGAGACCCTCCCGCAGACGATCGCGGTGATCGAGACCCGTGCCGAGCCGACCGGTGTCGAGGTCGTCGTCGCCGACCTCTCCGCGGGCATCCCCGCCGAGATCGCCGAGCGCGGCGTCTTCGGCGTGCTGCTCCAGTACCCGGGTGCCACCGGTGTGGTCCGCGACCTCACCCCCGTCATCGAGCAGGCCCACGGCCTCGGTGCGATCGTCGCCGTCGCCGCCGACCTGCTGGCGCTGACCCTGCTGAAGTCCCCGGGCTCGCTCGGCGCCGACATCGCCTGCGGCACCTCGCAGCGCTTCGGTGTGCCGATGGGCTTCGGCGGCCCGCACGCCGGCTACCTGTCGGTGCGTGCCGACTACGCCCGCTCGCTGCCCGGCCGCCTGGTCGGCGTCTCCGTCGACGTCGACGGCAACCGCGCCTACCGCCTGGCGCTGCAGACCCGCGAGCAGCACATCCGCCGCGAGAAGGCCACCAGCAACATCTGCACTGCCCAGGTGCTGCTCGCCGTCATGGCCTCGATGTACGCCGTGTACCACGGCCCGGACGGCCTGGCCGACATCGCCCGCCGCACCCACCGCTACGCCGCCGCCCTCGCCGAGGGCCTGCGGGCCGGCGGCGTGGAGCTGCTGCACGGCGAGTTCTTCGACACCGTCACCGCCGTCGTACCCGGCCGGGCCGCCGCGATCGCCGAGGCCGCGCGCGCCCACGGCATCAACGTCCACCAGGACGGCGAGGACCGGATCTCGGTCTCCACCGACGAGACCACCACCCGCGAGCACCTGGCGGGCGTCTGGGCCGCGTTCGGCGTCGAGGGCGTGGAGGTCGCCGAGGGCGCCGACGCGCTGCCGGCCGCGCTGCTGCGCGAGGACGAGTACCTGACCCACCCGGTCTTCCACAGCCACCGCTCCGAGACCGCCATGCTGCGCTACCTGCGCCGCCTGTCGGACCGCGACTACGCGCTGGACCGCGGCATGATCCCGCTGGGCTCCTGCACGATGAAGCTCAACGCGACCACCGAGATGGAGCCGGTGACCTGGCCCGAGTTCGGCCAGCTGCACCCGTTCGCGCCGATCGACCAGGCCCGGGGCTTCCTGACCCTGATCCGCCAGCTGGAGCAGCAGCTGGTCGAGGTGACCGGGTACGACGCCGTCTCGATCCAGCCGAACGCGGGCTCCCAGGGCGAGCTGGCCGGCCTGCTGGCCGTCCGCGCCTACCACCACGCCAACGGCGACACCCAGCGTGACGTCTGCCTGATCCCGTCCTCCGCGCACGGCACCAACGCGGCCTCCGCCGTGATGGCCGGCATGCGCGTGGTCGTGGTCAAGACCCTGGTCGACGGCGACGTCGACGTGGACGACCTGAAGGCCAAGATCGAGCAGCACCGCGACCAGCTCGCCGTGCTGATGGTCACCTACCCGTCCACCCACGGCGTGTACGAGACCGAGATCACCGACATCTGCGCGGCGGTGCACGAGGCCGGCGGCCAGGTCTACGTGGACGGCGCCAACCTGAACGCCCTGGTCGGCCTCGCCAAGCCGGGCAAGTTCGGGGCGGACGTCTCGCACCTGAACCTGCACAAGACCTTCTGCATCCCGCACGGCGGCGGCGGCCCGGGCGTCGGCCCGGTCGCGGTGCGCGCGCACCTCGCGCCGTACCTGCCGAACCACCCGCTCCAGGCGGAGGCGGGCCCGGCCACCGGTGTCGGCCCGATCTCGGCCGCGCCGTGGGGCTCGGCGGCCATCCTGCCGATCTCCTGGGCGTACGTCCGGCTGATGGGCGGCGAGGGCCTCAAGCGCGCCACCCAGGTCGCGGTGCTGAACGCCAACTACATCGCCAAGCGCCTGGCCCCGCACTTCCCGGTGCTCTACACCGGCCCCGGCGGCCTGGTGGCGCACGAGTGCATCATCGACCTGCGCCCGCTCACCAAGGAGACGGGCGTGACGGTGGACGACATCGCCAAGCGCCTGATCGACTACGGCTTCCACGCGCCGACGATGTCCTTCCCGGTGGCCGGCACGCTGATGATCGAGCCGACCGAGTCCGAGGACCTGCACGAGATCGACCGGTTCTGCGACGCGATGATCGAGATCCGCGCCGAGATCGACAAGGTCGGCTCGGGCGAGTGGGCGGCCGAGGACAACCCGCTGCGCAACGCCCCGCACACCGCCGCCACGCTGGCCGGCGACTGGGCGCACGGCTACTCGCGGCAGGAGGCGGTCTTCCCGGCGGGCGTGAACCCGGCGGACAAGTACTGGCCGCCGGTCAGCCGGATCGACGGCGCGTACGGCGACCGCAACCTCGTCTGCTCCTGCCCGCCGCTGGACGAGTACGGCGTCTGACGTACGGCGTCCCACGGACGGCGTCCGTGGAGGACGACACGTGGCAGGGCCCCGGCGGAACTCCCCCAGCCTTCGGCTGGGAGGTGTCTCGCCGGGGCCCTGCCCGTTCCTCTGCGTCTGTCGGCGGCTGCCCCCGCCGGCGGCGGGTCAGGCCGCGTGGGCGACGGGGCGGCGCGGTGCGATCACCCGGCCGTCGGGCAGCAGTTCGCCGGTGTCCTCGAAGAGCAGGACGCCGTTGCAGAGCAGGCTCCAACCCTGCTCCGGGTGGCAGGCCACCGGTACGGCCGCCTCGCGGTCCTCGGACTCGGCCGACGGGCACTCAGGACGGTGCTGGCACATACGTACCCTCGCTTCGCTCTGCGATCCTCCCCGTGGTGCGGCGCCGTTCGGATGGCGTCGGGAGCCGCCGCGGTAGTCGGATCCTGTCCGGCGCCGGGCAGGTGTGGACCGGCGCTCAAGTGGGTAGGACAGGTGGTCCTTCCACGCTGGTTCCCAGTGTCGGCATCCCGGGACGATCGCGCAGCGATTTGGTGACATGCGCCACAGCCTGGGGGCAGAGATCACCCGTTCGGGTGGCATCGGCCGGAAAAAGCGCCCGGACGGGCCATCAGGTGGCTGGCCCGATGGGGCCATGCCTGATGGCCCGTCCGGGTGGGGCGGGCGAAGCGGAGCGTGCGACGGCGGCCGGCCGGGGCGACCCGGTGACCGGGGGGCGACCGGGAGACGACCGGCGGGGGAGCCCGCCGGGGAGCGCTCGGGCCGGGGAGTGCTCAGATCGGGGAGCGTCCGGGCCGGGGGTGCTCAGGAGGAGCCGAGCAGCAGGGGCCGGGCCAGCGGCGCCCGGGCCAGCACCGGCAGCAGGTCGGCCGCGGGGTAGGCGCGGTGCGCGGTGACCCCGAGCGGGGCCGGCGCCAGCGGGATCAGCAGGTCCGATGCCGGGTCGGCGTCCGGCCCGTGCAGCCACAGCGCCGTCGCGTACTGGCCCGGGAAGGTCAGCAGCCGGGGCTGCCGGCGGGCCCGCGAGGTCTGGGCGAGCTGCCAGGCCTGACGCAGCGCCCGGACGGTGGAGTCCAGGTAGGGCCCGGCGGTGAAGTGGGAGAAGGTGTGGCCCTCGGCCCCCTGCACCACCTCGGCCGCGGCGGCGACCTCGCTGCCGTCCTTGATCAGGAAGCGCCAGCCCGTCCGCCGGGCGGCGGTGAGCTCCGGGCGCGGCCCGTCCAGGACGTGGACCGCGAGCGGGTGCGCGGGGAGCAGCGGTCCGGCCGGATGACGCAGCGCTGCGGCGGCGGGTTGGCGCAGCGCGTCCTCCGAGTCGAGCGCGGCGAGGACCGCGCGCAGGGCACTGGGCGGGGGCTGGGGGGTCTGCAGAGTCATGGCGGGGTCGCCTCTCCGTGCGAGATCGGCGTGCGAGTGCGGCATACCGGCATGGCGCGGTGTTTCGTCGGTGACGGGACCTGGCCGTGTCCGGTTGTGCATGATCGCGGTGCTGGTACGGCCGCTGCCGTCGACGAGGTTTTCGGAGCAGCAGCGGGCCGGCCTGGGCGCAGTGCGAATTCTATCGAACAGGTGCACAGGGTGACCTGTTTATCACAGGCGGTGGCGCCGGGCAAGTCGGCGGATGTGCTGAAAGGCCGTCAGTTTCCTTGCATTGCAAGCCGTTCGAAGCAATCGGGTATCGATCTTCGAGGTGGGCATGATGCATGCACGGTCGCTCGGCCGGGCGGCTCAGGAGGAGGGGACCCATGGGCGAGAAGGTCGTGGCGACGCGGGCTGACCTGTCGGACCGGCAGCTCTACCGCCGCAAGCTCCAGTCCTGTCTCGACGCGCTCGGACGGATGCTGCGCGAGGACCGCTTCGACCGGCCCCGGGCGGTGATGGGCCTGGAGATCGAGCTCAACCTGGCCGACGAGCAGGGCCTGCCGGTGATGCGCAACGCGGAGGTGCTCAGCGCCATCGGCTCCAGCGACTTCCAGACCGAGCTGGGCCAGTTCAACATCGAGGTCAACATCACCCCGCACCGGCTCTGCGGTCACGTGTTCGAGGAGCTGCGCGAGGAGATCGACACCGGACTGCGCTACGCCGACCGGCGGGCGGCCGAGGCCGGCGCGCGGATCGTCATGGTGGGCATCCTGCCGACCCTGGAGCACGACCACACCGGGCTGGACGCGATGTCCCTCAACCAGCGGTACAGCCTGCTCAGCGACCAGATCCTGGCCGCGCGCGGCGAGGACATCACGCTGGACATCGAGGGCGTCGAGCATCTCCAGCTGGAGTCGATCACCATGGTCGCCGAGGCCGCGGCGACCTCGTTGCAGCTGCACCTTCAGGTCACCCCCGAGCGGTTCTCCTCCGTCTGGAACGCCGCCCAGGCGATCTGCGGCCCGCAGCTCGCGCTGGGCGCCAACTCGCCGTTCCTGTTCGGGCGGGAGCTCTGGCGGGAGACCAGGCCGGTGCTCTTCCAGCAGGCCTGCGACACCCGTTCGGCGGAGCTCAAGGCGCAGGGCGTGCGCCCGATCACCTGGTTCGGCGAGCGCTGGGTGGACTCGGCGTACGACCTGTTCGAGGAGAACCTGCGGTACTTCCCCGCGCTGCTGCCGATCTGCGACGACGAGGACCCGGGCAAGGTGCTGAGCTCCGGCGGCGTGCCGCGGCTCGCCGAGATGCGGCTGCACAACGGCACCATCTACCGGTGGAACCGGCCGGTCTACGACGTCAGCGGCGGCGTGCCGCACCTGCGGGTGGAGAACCGGGCGCTGCCGGCCGGGCCGACCGTGGCCGACACGCTGGCCAACGCGGCCTTCTACTACGGCCTGGTGCGGGTGCTGGCCGAGCAGCCCCGGCCGATCTGGACCAGGCTGCCGTTCGAGCGGGCCGACGAGAACTTCCGGCAGGCCGCCCGGTACGGCATCGACGCGGTCTTCCAGTGGCCGCGGCACGGCCGGGCCGGGCGCGGCGGCATGACCACCGTCCCCGCCGTCGACCTGATCCTGAACGAACTGCTCCCGATGGCCCAGCAGGGGCTGGACGAGTGGGGCGTGGAGCCCGCCGACCGGGACCGCTACCTCGGCATCATCGAGCAGCGCTGCCTGCGCCGGGTCAACGGCGCCTCCTGGCAGAGCGCCACGTTCCACCGGCTGCGCGAGCAGTTCGGGATGGACCGGCCGGCCGCGCTCGCGGCGATGACCCGGCGCTACATCGAGTACATGCGCGGCGGCGAGCCCGTCCACACCTGGCCGGTCGGGTAGCACCCCTCCTGTGGAAGGATGACCGCTCCGGTGGTCGGCCGACGGCCGGAGCGACGCCGCACCGCTGGAGCACGCCGTGACCACCGCCTCGACCGAACCGGAGACCGCGAAGCCGACGCGCCGGCTGCTCGGCGTCGAGCTGCTGACCGTCCTCGGCCTCTCCCTCGGGGCCAGCGGCATCGGCGCGCTGATCAGCTTCACCGGCTCGCTCACCGAGACGCTCAAGCTCGGCCAGCAGGTCGCGACCCTGAACGCCTCGCGCGCCCCCGGCCGCCCCTGGCTGGACCTCGCCTGGCAGCTCTACTACATCGGCCGCGGGCTGATGCCGGTCGTCCTGGTCGGCTACCTGCTGGTGCGCGAGGGCGTCTCGCTGCGGGTGCTCGGCTTCGACCTCGGGCAGAAGCTGCGCGACCTCGGCCGCGGCGCCGCCGTCGCGGCCGCGATCGGCGGCTCCGGGCTGGCGCTCTACCTCGGCTCGCAGGCGGCCGGCTACAACCTGACGGTGGCGCCGTCCGGGCTGCCGGACGTCTGGTGGCGGATCCCGGTGCTGGTCGCCTCGGCCTGGCAGAACGCGATCCTGGAGGAGGTCGTCGTCCTCGGCTACCTGCTGCGCCGGCTCGGGCAGCTGGGCTGGTCGTGGCCGGCCGCGGTGGTGGCCAGCTCGGTGCTGCGGGGCTCGTACCACCTGTACCAGGGGGTCGGCGGGCTGGTCGGCAACATGGTGATGGGCGCGGTGTTCTGCCTGCTGTACCGGCGGTGGGGGCGGGTGATGCCGCTGGTGGTGGCGCACGCGTTGATCGACACGGTGGCGTTCGTCGGGTACGCGCTGCTGGCCGGGCACGTCAGCTGGCTGCCGACCGGCTGAACGGTGACCGGAAGGCCGGGGCGCGCGGCGGGCGGGCGAGCAACCGGTCGACGTGCCGGCGCTCCAGGCCCTCGCCGGGGTCGATCCGGAGCAGGACGCGGTCGCGGCGCCAGAACGCGTTGCGCACCAGCCGGCCGGGGATGACGTCGTCGATCCAGGCGAACGGGCGGCCGGCGGCGTAGCGCAGCAGCGGCGCCCACTTGCGGGCGGAGAACAGCTCCATCAGCGGCACCCGCGGGTCGCCGGGCTGCGGGAGGTAGCCGGTGAAGCGGACCACCGGCAGCTCGGGCAGGCCGATCGCCGGGGCGACGTGGGTGTTGGCGTGCTCCTCCCAGGTGGTGGCCCAGACCAGCTCGTACGCCTCGGCCAGTTCGCGCAGCCAGCTGCCGTGCCGGGCGGACAGCAGCACGGTGTGGCCGAGCAGGGTGTGCGCGTCGAAGTCGCCGTCCGGCCCGGGGCAGACCGGGTTGAGCACGCCGTCGACATCCAGGAACAGCAACGGCTTCGGCATCGGCGCCCCCAGGTGTGACTCTGTCATCACCTGGTCGGACGAGCGGCGCCCACCGGTGGTTGCGGACCGGAGGGTGTACGCGGGGGCGCACCGGGTGCGTCAGTGCGCGGAGGCGGGTTCCGAAGGTGCGTCGGCCGGCCGGCCGACGGTGTGCCGGGAGAGGCGGCGGACCTGCGGGTCGAGCAGGACGACGGCGCTCAGCACCAGGCAGAGCGCCGTGCACGCCCGGAGCGCGCCGGACAGGCCGAGCGTGTCCGCGGCCGGGCCGGCCAGTGCGGTGCCGACCGGGGACAGCGAGAGCGAGCCGAGGTGGTCGTACGCCGAGACGCGGGAGAACGCCTCGGCGGGTATCTCCTGCTGGAGCGCGATCATCCAGTTGACGCCGAAGACGGTGACCCCGGCGCCGGAGAGGAACATCGCCGCCACCAGGGCCGGCAGCGGCGCGGTCAGGGCGAGCGCCAGGGCCGGCAGGCTGAAGAGGAAGACGCCCCAGTTGCCGATCAGCAGGATCCGCCGCGGCTGCCAGCGGACCATCACCAGGCCGGTCACCACCAGGCCGACGCCGTGTGCGGCCAGCGCCAGGCCCCAGTCGCGGGCCCCGCCGAGCCGCTGCTCGGCGACGATCGGCCCGTACACCGCGTCCACGGCGGTGATGCAGGCCATCAGCACGGCGAACTGCAGCACGATCACCCAGAGCCAGCGGCGGGAGGCGAACTCCTGCCAGCCTTCGCGCAGGTCGCGCAGCATGCCGCCGCCCGGTTCGGCGGGCGCGGCCGCCTCGGCCTCCAGGAGGAACCGCAGCGAGGCGGCGAGCAGGAAGCAGCCGGCGTCCAGGGCGAGCACCCAGCCGGGGCCGACGGCGGCGGTGAGCGCGCCGCCGAGTGCCATGCCGCCGATCTGGGCGGAGTTGAGCGCCAACCGGAAGACCGAGAAGGCCCGGCCGGCGTGCTCGGCGGCCACGCTCTGCATGATCATGCCCTCGGAGGCGGGGGCGTAGAAGGCGTGGCCGGCGCCGCCCGCGGCGGAGAGCAGCATCAGCTGCCAGAGCCGGACGTTCCCGGCCAGCACCAGCGCGGCCAGCACGGCCTGCGAGACGGCGCTGAACAGGTTGGCGGCGACCATGACGTGGT
This sequence comes from Streptomyces sp. CB01881, assembly GCF_002953255.1. Classification (GTDB taxonomy): domain Bacteria; phylum Actinomycetota; class Actinomycetes; order Streptomycetales; family Streptomycetaceae; genus Kitasatospora. Next base: position 1,446,299 of record NZ_CP026498.1, on the reverse strand, counting down.
GGCGCGGCAGGCGGTCGGCGAGCGCACCGCCGACCATCAGCAGCAGGACCACCGGGACCAGCCGGGCGGCGGTGACGTAGCCGACCTCGGCGGTGGAGCCGCCGCTCTCCATGACGGCGAAGGCGGTGGCGATCGGGGCGCCGGCATTGCCGAGGCCGCTGATCACGGTGGCCGCGGTCTGGATGCGGAAGTTGCGGCCGGCCCAGGGGAAGCGGCCTCGGGGTGGGGGAGGGCTCTGCACCTGGTGACTATGACCGGGGAACTGTCAGCTGTCCAGCCGGTTTTCGGGTCTTACCGGCCCTTCGGAGCGGGCCGCTGCCGGACGGGTTACCCGAGGTGCCCCCGGAGGAAGCTGAGCGTGCGGCGCCAGGCGATCCGGGCCTGGAGCGCGTCGTAGGTGCCGAGCAGGTTCTCGTCGTTCATGAAGGCGTGCCCGGCCGGGTAGAAGTGGATTTCGGGCCGGACGTCGGTGGCCTCGCCGATCCGGATCGCCGCCTCGTCGACGGCGGCCATCGGGATCGAGCGGTCGTGCTCGGCGTAGTGGCCGAGGACGTGGGCGGTCAGGCCCCGGTAGTCGAAGTCCGGGTCGGGCGGCAGCCCGTAGAACGGGACCGCCGCCGCCACCCGGTCACCCTCGGCGGCGGCCAGCAGCAGGGCGAAGCCGCCGCCCATGCAGAAACCGGCCACCCCGACCGCGTCGCCGACCACGCCGTCCAGCCCGAGCAGGTAGCCGACCGCGCCGCGCAGGTCCACCACGGCCCGCTCGACCGGGAGTTCGCGCTTGAGCCGGGCGGCCTCGGCGGTGTCGTGGGTGGTCGTGCCGCCGAAGAGGTCCGGCGCGAGGACGGTGAAGCCCTCGGCGGCGAAGCGGTCCGCCATCGCCGCGACGTGCGAGGTGAGGCCCCACCACTCCTGGACCACCACCAGGCCGGGGCCGACGCCCTGCGGTGGCCGGGCCAGGTAGCCGTGGGCCTCGTGGCCGTTGCTCGGGAAGGTGACGTTCTGCCGGGAGCCGCCCTGCTCAGGCATGGCTTCCTCTCGGTGGGACGGGCCGCGGACGGCGGCGTGGACGGTGCTGCTGCGGACGGAGGCGCGTACAGGGGTGGCGTGGGCGGCGGTGCCGCGGACGGCGGTGCCGTGGGTGGTGGCGGGGCGGCGGCGGCGCCGCGGGCGGTGGGTCAGCCCATCTCCTCCAGCGCGCGGCCCTTGGTCTCCTTGATGCAGAAGGCCACGAAGGGGATGGAGAGCAGTGCGAAGCAGGCGTAGATCACGTACGTCGCCGACAGGTTCCAGTCGGCGAGGTCGGGGAAGCTGACCGTGATCGCCCAGTTGGCGAGCCACTGGGCCGAGGCGGCGACGGACAGGGCGAGCGCCCGGATCCGGTTGGGGAACATCTCGCCGAGCAGGACCCAGACCACCACGCCCCAGGAGAAGGCGAAGCAGAACACGAACACGTGCGCGGCGACCAGCGCGACGGTGGCGTGGGTGTCGTCCAGCGTGGCGGTGTCGCCGGTGCCCTGCCGGTAGGAGAAGGCCCAGGCCGCGGTGCCCAGGGAGAGCGCCATGCCGGCCGACCCGGCCAGCGCGAGCGGCTTGCGGCCGATCCGGTCGACCAGCGCCATCGCGACCACCGTGCCGATCACGTTGACGATCGAGGTGGAGAGGCTGATCAGCAGCGAGTTGGCCTCGTTGATGCCGACCGACTGCCAGAGGAACGAGGAGTAGTAGAAGATCACGTTGATGCCGACGAACTGCTGGAACACCGAGGCGCCGATGCCGACCCAGACGATCGGCAGCAGCCCGAACCGGCCGCCCAGCAGGTCCTTGCCCCGGGGTTTGTGCGCGGACTCCAGCACGGCGCGGATCTCGGCGACCCGGGAGTCGAGGTCCACGCCCTCGCCCTCCACCTCCAGCAGGACCTTGCGGGCCTGCGCCTCGCGGTGGTCGGCGATCAGGTAGCGCGGGGACTCCGGGATGGCCAGCGCCATCAGCCCGTAGACCAGGGCCGGGACCGCCTCCACGCCGAGCATCCACTGCCAGGCCTGGACGCCGCCGAGGTGGCCGGTGGACTCCCCGCCGGCGGCCTGGTTGAGCGCCCAGTTGGCGAGCTGGGAGACGGTGATGCCGAGCACGATCGCCATCTGCTGGAAGGAGGCCAGCCGACCGCGGTAGGCGGTGGGCGCCACCTCGGCGATGTAGGTGGGCGCGATGACCGAGGCGATGCCGATCGCCACGCCGCCGACCACCCGCCAGGTGGCGAGCACCTGGATGCTCGGCGGGAACATCGAGCCGACGCCGCTGATCGCGAACAGCACGGCGGCCAGCAGCATGGTGCGGACCCGGCCGAGGTGGTCGGCGAGACGGCCGGCGGCCACCGCGCCGGCCGCCGAGCCGAGCAGCGCGATGGCCACCACGAAGGCCGTCTCGCCGTTTCCGACCCCGAAGTGCTTCTGGATGCCGGTCACCGCGCCGTTGATCACCGCGCTGTCGTAGCCGAACAGGAAGCCGCCCATCGCGGCCGCGGCGGAGATGAAGACGACGTGCCCGAGGTGCGCCTCGCCGGACGCCGGATGGGTGTGGGTGGTGGACACACGCGCTCCCCGAGTGGACGGGCCCGCCGGCACGGCCGAATGGGCAGGATTCGTCCCACATTCGATCAGGGGTTGCGCCGTCCCGCCCGAAAACGGGTCCGGACGGGTGACGTCACGTCAGTGCCGTCACCCCGTACGGCGGGCGTTGCGGCGGAGCAGCTGGGCGCGGACGCCCGCGTCCCGGCCGTGCCCGCGCGCGGCGAGCCGGTCCGCGAGGGCGTACTGCTCGTGGGCGGGCTTCTTGTCGTCGTACTTGAACTTGGCCCGCACCTCTCGGACGGTCAGCCGCAGCCCGCGCAGGCCCGGCAGGAGCCGGCCGAACGGGCCGTCACCGGGGGTGACCCGGGTGTCCGGCGTCTCCGGCTGGAAGTGCGCCAGCTGGCGGTTGAGGATCCGCGCCTTCCCGGCCGCGTCCTCGACGACCTCGGCCGTGCAGACGAAGTGCACCGAGGCGTAGTAGCTGGTCGGCGTTCCCGGCTCGCCGCGCCAGTGGCCGGGGGCGAAGGCGTAGTCGTCGGTCACCGCGAGGGTCACCGCGGGGTCGGCGCGGACGGCGGCGAGCAGCGGGTTGGGCGCGGCGAGGTGGAGCAGGATCTCGCCGGCCTCCGCGTCGAGCAGGAAGTGCGTGGGGACCAGCACCGGGCCCTCGCCGTCGCGGCCGTTGGCGGCGAGCAGGCCGAAGTCGCGCCCCTCGGCGAGCCAGGCCCGCCATTCGGCCTCGTCACCCCTGTCCCAGGACCTGATCAGCATCGGCGGGCCCGGTCAGCCGGTGAAGTCGCGCAGGTGCGCGGGGAGCGGAACGGTGGTGGAGGCGTGCGGCACGGGCGTGCCGTACACCGTGGTCACCGGCACCACGCCGGCCCAGTGCGGGAGGCCGAGGTCCTCCTCGTCGTCGTCGGCGTCGTCGGCCCGGGTCTTGGCGGAGACCTCGTCCAGGACGAGGCGGATGACGGCGGTGGCGGCCAGCTCCTTGGCGTTGGCCGGGCGGACCTCTGCGGAGCGGCCGGGGACGGTCTGGTCGACCAGCGCGTCCAGCGCGACCGACAGCTCCTCGGGGTCGGTCACCTGGTGGGCGGTGCCGTGGGCGACCACCGAACGGAAGTTGATCGAGTGGTTGAAGGCGGACTTGGTCAGCACCAGGCCGTCGACCAGGGTGACGGTGACACAGACCGGCAGGCCCTCGTCGCCCTTGGCACCGCGCATCGGCCGGCTGCCGGTGGAGCCGTGGATGTAGAGGCGGTCGCCCACCCGGGCGTAGATGGTCGGCAGCACGACCGGGGCGCCGTCGGCCAGGAAGCCGAGGTGGCAGAGGTAGCCGGCGTCCAGAATGGCGTGGATGGCGTCCTGCTCCCAGGTCGCACGCTCCTTGTAGCGGGTCGGGGTGGTGCGCGGGGTGCGGGAGTAGGACGCGGCGCTGCCTGACATGACAACCTCTATGTACTAGTGCATAATCTCTTTTGTGCTAGGAGACTATCCGATCAAGGGGCGGCGCGCCAGCGAAATCGCGGCCGACGTCGAGCAGGGCGTCAGCTCCGGACGGCTCGCGCCGGGTACCGCGCTGCCCCCGCTGCGCGACCTGGCCGGCGAGCTCGGCGTCAACCCCAACACCGTCGCCGCCGCCTACCGGCTGCTCCGCGACCGGGGCGTGATCGAGACCGCCGGCCGCAAGGGCAGCCGGATCCGCCCGCGGCCCGCGACCACCCCGCGCGACCAGATCCGGATGCCCGTCCCGCCGCACGCCCGCGACCTGTCCAACGGGAACCCCGACCCGGCACAGCTGCCCGACCTGACCCCGGCCCTCGTCGCCGCGGCCGAGGCCGCCCGCCGGGACCCGGTCCGCTACGGCCACCCCGCCGCCGACCCCGGGCTGCTCGCCCTCGCCGCCGAGGGATTCCGCGCCGACGGCCTGCCCTCCGGTCCGGTCGCCATCGCCTCCGGCTCGCTCGACACCATCGAACGGATCCTCGTCACCCGGCTGCGCCCCGGCGACAGCGTCGCCGTCGAGGACCCGGGCTGGGGGAGCCTGCTGGACCTGCTGCCGGCGCTCGGCCTGCGCGCCGCGTCCGTCCGGCTGGACGACGAGGGCCCGCTGCCCGACGCACTCGCCCGGGCACTGGAGGGCGGCGCCCGCGCGGTCGTCGTCACCTGCCGGGCGCAGAACCCGACCGGAGCCGCGCTCACCGCCGGGCGGGCGCAGGCGCTGCGCGCGGTGCTGGCCGAGCACCCGGGCGTGCTGCTGATCGAGGACGACCACGGCCACGGCATCGTCGACCAGCCGTACCACCCGCTGGCCGGCGCCGGGTCGGAGCACTGGGCGGTGGTCCGTTCGGCGGCCAAGGCGTACGGGCCGGACCTCCGGCTCTCCTACGCGGTCGGGGACGCGGAGACCATCGGGCGGGTACTGGGGCGCCAGCGGCTGGGCGCCGGCTGGGTCAGCCACCTGTTGCAGTGCACCGTCGCCGAGCTGTGGCGCACCGACGCCGCGCCGGTCGCGCGGGTGGCCGCCGCCTACCGGGCGCGGCGGGACGCGCTGATCGGCGAGCTGGCCGTGCGCGGCATCGAGGCCCACGGCGCCAGCGGGCTCAACGTCTGGGTGCCGGTCCCGGACGAGACCACCGTGCTGGGCGCGCTGGTGCAGCGCGGCTGGGTCGCGGCGCCCGGCGCGCGGTTCCGCGTGGACTCCCCGCCCGGCCTGCGGGTCACCGTGGCGGAGCTGGATCCCGCCGACGCGCGGCGGCTGGCCGACGATCTGGCGGCCGTACTGGGAACGGGCGGTGACGTCTCGCGACTGATCTGAACCGACCGGTAACACAGCGAGAAACCTGGTGCAGATACCTAGCGGTAACAAGCGCGGGCATGTCATGTTCTCATCGCCACCGGCCGGCGGCCTACCCTCACCTACGCGTCTCCCCGCCCCCACACAGCGGGCGAGACCGACCGCAGGAGTTCCGCCGTGCCCGAAAAGTGTTCGAGCATCACTCGCAGAACCACCCGCTTCACGAGGCGACTGCTCGCCGCAGTCCTCACCCTTCCGCTGAGCGCGGCCGGTCTGGTCGCGTTCGCCGCCGCCCCCGCCCGGGCCGCCACGCCCTCCGGTGCGACGGCCAGCGTCAGCATGGGCGACAGCTACATCTCCGGCGAGGCCGGCCGATGGAAGGGCAACTCCGTTGTCACCAGCGGCAGTCGGGCCGGTACCGACCGGGCTTGGACCGGCAGCGCGTACGATCCGGCCCGGGTGTACGGCGCGACCTACGCGAGCGGGTGCGACCGCTCGGACGTCGCCGAGGTCCGCAGCGCCCCGACCGTCGCGCAGACCCAGCTCAACCTGGCCTGCTCCGGAGCCGTCGCCGCCAACGTCTACCGCGCCGCCAGCGGCGGCCAGTCGTTCAAGGGCGAGGCCCCGCAGGCCGACCAGCTCGCGGCCGTCGCGAGCCAGTACAACGTCAAGCTGATCACGCTCTCGATCGGCGGCAACGACCTCGGCTTCGCCGACGTGATCACGACCTGCGTCTCCGACTACCTGGTCTGGTACTCCTACTGCAACGACGACCAGCAGGCCGCGATCGACTCCCGGATGCCCGCCGCGATGGCCGGCGTCGGCAAGGCGCTGGACGAGATCCGCGCCGTGATGTCCGGCGCCGGCTACACGGCAGGGGACTACCGGATCGTGCTGCAGTCCTACCCCTCGCCGATCCCGCGCAGTGCGGAGATGCGCTACCCGGAGAGCGGCTGGAGCCGCTCCGACACCGGCGGTTGCCCGTTCTGGAACGGGGACGCCGACTGGGCGCGGGACTCGCTGGTGCCGCAGATCTCCCGCGCGCTGGCGGGCGTCGCGGCCTCGAAGGGCGTGCAGTTCCTCGACCTCGGCGACATGCTCCAGGGCCGTGAGGTCTGCTCCAAGGCGACCCGGCAGGCGACGTCGACCACCGCCCCCTCCGCCACCACCAGCGAGTGGGCGCGGTTCGTCGACGCCGGGCTCAGCGCCTCGCAGGGCACCGTGCAGGAGTCGATGCACCCCAACTACTACGGCCAGCAGGCCCTCGGGCAGTGCCTGACCCTGCTGTACGCACGGCCGAGCGGCAACTTCGCGTGCCGCAACACGGCGGGGCAGGACGCGGGCGGGATGTACCTGACCGCGAAGTAGCCCGCGCGGAAAGGGCGCCGCCCCCTGTCCCCGGTCGTCGGGGGCAGGGGGCGGCGGCTCCGTCGGTCCGGGTCAGCCCTTGGCGAGCAGGGCCTGGGCGTGCGCCCGCACCTGATCCTTCGTCAGATAGGCGTCGGTGTACTCGAAGTCGCGCAGCCGGGCGGGCTGGCGGGCCAGGAATCCGGTGCGGACGAAGTCGTCGCCGGCGGTGGCGTTGAGCAGCCAGTTGGCGCCGACCCGGAACTTGGCCACGTTGGTGCGCATCGCCATCAGGTGGTAGCCGCGGGCCACCAGCTGGGCGGGGACGCCGCGCAGCTCGACACCGACCGGCTTGGACACCGCGTCCTTGCCGCCGAGGTCCACCACCAGGCCCAAGTCCTTGTGGTAGTACGGCTCCAGCGGCTGTTTGCGCAGCGCCGCGATCACGTTGTTCGCCACCGCCCGGCCCTGGCGGGCCGAGTGCTGGGCGGTCGGCGGGCAGACCGCGCCGTCGCCCTTGGCGAGGTCCGGCACCGCGGCCGCGTCGCCGAGCGCGAAGACCCCCTCGAACTGCGGCACCCGCATCTCGGCGGTCACCGCGATCCGGCCGCGGACGGTCTCCGCGTCCAGGGTGCCGATCAGCGGGCTGGCCGCGACCCCCGCCGTCCAGATCAGCGTGCGGCAGGGGAGCACCCGGCCGTCGGTGAACTTGACGGACTCGGCGCCGACTTCGGCCACCGAGACGCCGAGCGAGACCTCGATGCCGCGGCCGCGCAGCACCTCCAGGGCGGCGGTGCCGAGGGCGTCGCCCAGCTCGGGCATCAGCTTCGGGGCGATGTCGATCAGGTGCCACTTGATCTGCCGGGCGTCCAGCCGCGGGTAGCGCTGGGCCGCCGCGGTGGTCAGGCGCTGGAGGCAGGCCGCCGTCTCGGTGCCCGCGTAGCCGCCGCCGACCACCACGAACTGGAGCCGGGACTCGCGCTCCTTCTGGTCCAGGGTGGCCGAGGCGAGGTCGAGTTGGGCGATCACGTGGTCACGGACGTAGGTCGCCTCGGCGAGCGTCTTCATACCGCGGGCGTAGTCGGTGAGGCCCGGGATGTCGAAGGTGCGGGTCACGCTTCCGGGGGCGAGCACCAGGTGGTCGTACTTCTGCGCGACCACCTCGTCGGTGATCTTGCGGACCACGCAGACCTTGGAGCGCGGGTCGACGCCGATCGCGCCGCCCGGGACGATGTGGGTGCGGCGCAGCGACCGGCGCAGCGAGACCGCGACCGACTGAGGGGTGAGGACGCCGGCCGCCACGTGCGGCAGCAGCGGCAGGTAGAGCTGGTAGCTGAACGGCGTGACCAGCGAGATCTCCGCCTCCGAGGGCGAGAGCTTGCGTTCGAGGCGGCGAGCGCACTCCAGTCCGGCGAAGCCACCGCCCACGATCAGGATCCGAGATCGTTCCATCGCTCATCCTCACAGTGCAGGTCGTACCGCGCGGGGTCCGAGGCCACTACTGCCCGCCACACTGGCACGGTGCGGTGCGGGGTGCCACCGGGGCGGCGCGGATGGCGGAGATGGCGGCGGACGCCGTTCGGGAGGGCACCGGCCGCGCATCTGCCCGATAGGCTGTCCGGCGTGCTCCCCGAGGTGACGGCGGTCCGCTACGTGACCCCACTGCGAGAAGGCGGCTCGATGCCGGGCCTGGTCGAGGCCGACGACCGGCGGCTGTACGCGCTGAAATGGGTCGGCGCCGCGCAGGGCCGCAAGGCCCTGGTGGCGGAGGTGCTGGCGGGTGAACTCGGCCGACGGCTCGGCCTGCCGGTGCCGGAGCTGGTCACGGTCGACCTCGACCCGGTGCTCGCCCGCAGCGAGCCCGACCCGCAGGTCCAGGACCAGATGCGGGCCAGTGGCGGCGTCAACCTGGGCATGGCCTTCGTCAGCGGTGCGCTCAACTTCGACCCGCTCTGCTTCGACGTGGACGCCGGTCTGGCCGGGCAGGTGCTCTGGTTCGACGCGCTGATCGGCAACGTGGACCGCTCCTGGCGCAACCCCAACCTGCTGGTCGCCACCGGTGGCCTGCGGTTGATCGACCACGGCGCCAGCCTGATCTTCCACCACCACTGGGCCGGCGCCGCCGGGTGGGTCCGCCGCCCGTACGACGCCTCCGACCACGCGCTGCTGCGGGCCGAACCGGACCTGGTGGCGGCGGACAAGGCGCTCGCCCCCCTCGCCGAGGCGGCGGTCGAGGCGGCGGTGGCGCAGATCCCGGACGTCTGGCTGGTGGACGAGCCGGGGTTCGACTCGCCCGAGGCGGTGCGCGCCGCGTACCGCGCCCAGCTGACCGGGCGACTGGCCGGTCCGCGCGACTGGCTGCCGGAGGTGTCCGCATGACCGGGTCCGTACCGCCGGCCGCCCTGCCGGCCGTCGCCGAACTGCACGACTACGAGTACGCGGTGATCCGGGCGGTGCCGCGGGTCGAGCGCGGCGAGTGCGTCAACGTCGGTGTGCTGCTGTACTGCCGGCAGAGCGCGCACCTGGCCGCGCGGACCCACCTGGACCAGGCCCGGCTGCTGGCGCTGGACCCGGTGGCGGACGTCGCCGGGGTGCGGCGGGCGTTGCACGGGATCGAGGCGGTCTGCGCGGGCGGGCCGGCGGCCGGTCCGGCCGCGGCCGACAGTCCCGGGCAGCGGTTCCGCTGGCTGACGGCGCCGCGCAGTGCGGTCGTCCAGCCGGGCCCGGTGCACACCGGTCTGACGGCCGACCCGGAGGCGGAGCTGCGGCGGCTCTTCGACCAGCTGGTGCTCTGAGGTACCGTTCGGGCGGTTGGCCTGAGGACCTTTGCCGTGGTCAAAGCTTGAGTTGGTGAAGCACTCGGCCGTACCCTGGCCCCATGGGTTCGACAGCGACGACGACCGTACCGACCAACGCCGAGCTGATGGAGGCGCTGGCCGCCGTCGGCGCCGCCTACTTCCAGGACTTCGCGGCCGCGGCGGCGCGGCACGGGCTCTCCTCCTCGCAGGCGAAGGCGCTCGGCGCGGTGCAGGAGCCGGTGCCGATGCGCGCGCTGGCCGGGCGGCTCGGCTGCGACGCCTCCAACGTGACCGGGATCGTCGACCGGCTGGAGTCGCTGGGCCTGGCCAACCGCGAGGCGGCGGCCGGTGACCGACGGGTCAAGATCGTCGTGATCACCGGGCAGGGCCGGGAGATCCTGGGCCTGATCCGGGCCGAGATGGCCCGCACCCACCAGGCCTTCGAGGCGATGACGGACGAGCAGCGGGTGTCGCTGCACTCGATCTGCGCCCAGGTGCTGCCGGTGCTGACCGGCCGGGCCGCCGGCGGTCAGTAGTCCCAGACCGCCCCCGCCCCCGCCCCCGCCCCCGCCCCGCCGGGCGCGGGTCAGGGCGCCAGGAGGCGCAGGGCCGTGCTCTCGGCCAGTTCCTCGGCGTACGGGGGCAGGGTCGCGCCGGCGCGCAGGTGACGGCGGGCGATGGCGAGCGGCAGGTCCACCAGCGCGAGGGTCACGCGTGCGGCGTCCACCGGGGCGGTCGCGTCGAGCCGTCGGGTGAACGCCGCCACCGCCGCCCGGATCCTGGCGTTGCCGCGGTCCGCCCGTCCGGCCTGTTCGGCGGGCCACTCGGCGCGCCCGAAGTCGTCCGGTCCGTAGGACAGCAGCACGGCCCGCAGGGGGTTCCGCCGGCACCAGGCGACCGCCGCGCGGGCCGCCGCCGTACCCGCCGTCGCCGGGTCGCCGGGTGTGTCGAGGGCTTCCAGCCAGGTGGCCTGGAAGTCCTCCACCGTGCGCAGCCAGAGCGCGGCCAGCAGGGCGGGCCGGTGCGGGAAGCGGTGGTACAGCGAGCCGCTGGGGGCGCCGGCCGCCTTGGCGACGGCGGCCATGGTGACGGCGGCCGGTCCGGCCTCCGCGGCGAGGCGGGTGGCGGCGTCCAGTAGTTGGGATTCGTCGAACCGGGGTGGCCTGGGCATGTGGGGGAGAGTACTGTGCCGGTATTAGAGAGTTCTCTCTATAATCGGCCGGGGAGGCCGGGGAACCGGGGTGGTGCTGTGGCGGGGCGGGCCGTGGTCAACGTGCACGAGCGGGTTCTGGCGGCGGGGGAGGAGGAGGTCGGCGCGCTGGTGGACAGCCTGGCCGCCGGTCCGGCGGACCGGCTCTGGCCGGTCTCCGGCTGGCCGGCGATGGTGCTGCGGCCCGGGCTGGAGGTGGGTGCGGCGGGCGGGCACGGACCGGTGCGGTACACGGTGGCGGCGTACGTCCCCGGGCGGTGGGTGCGGTTCGCCTTCACCGGGCCGCGCGGCTTCGACGGCTTCCACGAGTGCACCGTCCACCGGGCGGACGGCGGGCGGACGGTGCTGCGGCACACCCTGGCGATGCACGCGCGCGGCCCGGCGTTGCTGAGCTGGCCGCTGCTCTTCCGGCCGTTGCACGACGCGCTGATCGAGGACGCGATGGACCGGGCCGAACGCGCCTGCACGGGCGCGGTGGCCCGGCCGGTGCGCTGGAGCCCGCTGGTCAGGCTGCTGCGGCGGGCGCTGCGGGCCGGGGCGCGCCAGGGGGTGAGCGGGGTGGGCGGGCGTCGTGGGGAGGGGGTGCGGCCGCCGTGTGCGGGCCGCGAGAGGATGGCGGTCCGGCCCACCCGATCCGGCGGCGTTCCGGCTGACCTCGGCTGTTAGGCTTGCGAAGCGTGAGCGCGAAGCCCCAGATCCCCAATGTCCTGGCCTCCCGGTACGCCTCGGCGACCCTGGCCCAGCTGTGGTCCCCCGAGCACAAGGTGGTCCTTGAGCGCCACCTGTGGCTTGCCGTCCTGAAGGCCCAGCAGGACCTCGGCGTCGAGGTGCCCGCAGGCGCCGTCGCCGACTACGAGCGGGTGATCGACCAGGTCGACCTCGGCTCGATCGCCGCCCGTGAGCGGGTCACCCGCCACGACGTGAAGGCTCGGATCGAGGAGTTCAGCGAGCTCGCCGGCCACGAGCAGATCCACAAGGGCATGACCTCCCGGGACCTGACCGAGAACGTCGAGCAGCTGCAGATCCGCCAGTCGCTGGAGCACGTCCGCGACCGGACGGTCGCCGTGCTGGTGCGCCTGGGCCGGCTGTCCGCCCAGCACGCCGAGCTGGTCATGGCCGGCCGCTCGCACAACGTCGCCGCGCAGGCCACCACGCTGGGCAAGCGCTTCGCGACCGTCGCCGACGAGCTGCTGGTCGCCTTCCGCCGCCTGGAGGAGCTGATCGCCCGCTACCCGCTGCGCGGGATCAAGGGCCCGGTCGGCACCGCCCAGGACATGCTGGACCTGCTCGGCGGCGACACCGACAAGCTCGCCGAGCTGGAGCGCCGGGTCGCCGGCCACCTCGGCTTCGACAACGTGCTGACCTCCGTCGGCCAGGTCTACCCGCGCTCGCTGGACTTCGAGGTGCTCACCGCCCTCGTGCAGCTCTCCGCCGCGCCGTCCAGCCTGGCCAAGACGATCCGCCTGATGGCCGGCCACGAGCTGGTCACCGAGGGGTTCAAGGAGGGCCAGGTCGGCTCCTCCGCGATGCCGCACAAGATGAACACCCGCTCCTGCGAGCGCGTCAACGGCCTGGCCGTCATCCTGCGCGGGTACGCGTCGATGACCGCCGAGCTGGGCGGCGACCAGTGGAACGAGGGCGACGTCTCCTGCTCGGTGGTCCGCCGGGTCGCGCTGCCGGACGCGTTCTTCGCCTTCGACGGCCTGCTGGAGACCTTCCTGACCGTCCTCGACGAGTTCGGCGCCTTCCCCGCCGTGATCGAGGCCGAGCTCGACCGCTACCTGCCGTTCCTGGCCACCACCAAGGTGCTGATGGGTGCGGTGCGCGCGGGCGTCGGCCGGGAGACCGGGCACGAGGTCATCAAGGAGCACGCCGTCGCCTCGGCGCTCGCCATGCGGGCCGGTGCCCGGGAGAACGAGCTGCTGGACCGGCTGGCCGCGGACGAGCGCATCCCGCTGGACCGGGTCGCCCTGGACGCGCTGCTCGCCGACAGGCTCTCCTTCACCGGCGCGGCCGGTGCGCAGGTGGCCGAGGTGGTCCGCCGGATCGAGGCCGTCGCCGCCGCCTACCCCGAGGCCGCCAAGTACGCGCCTGGTGACATCCTCTGACGTTCCGTCAGGCCTTCGAGGGCCCCGTCGCCGATCCGGTGGCGGGGCCCTCGCCGTGTTCGGGGGCCGTCCCGGTACCGGGGTGGCCGGGGTCGAGCGGCGGGGCGTTGGTGCCGCAGGAGTAGCGGCAGTCCGGCTCGGCCACCTGGTGGTCCTCGGGCGCGAGGACGTTGCCGCGGACGGTGGCGGCCGCGATGAGCCCGCCCGTGGCCAGCAGCCCGGCGCAGATCAGCATCGCGGTGCGGAAGGCCGCGTCCACCGAGGCCGGCACCCGGTAGGCGTCGCCGCTGAGCCCGGCCAGTGCCGGCAGCGCCGCGACCGCGAGCAGGCCGGCCGCGCGGGCGGCGGCGTTGTTGACACCGCTGGCGATGCCCGCGTGCCGGACCTCCACCGCCGCCAGCACGGTCGCCGTCAGCGGTGCGACCAGCAGCACCATCCCGCAGCCCATCACGGTGACGGCCGGCAGGACGTCCGTCCAGTACGAGGCGTCCGCGCCGATCCGCAGCATCAGCAGCACGCCGGCCGCGCAGAGCAGCGGGCCCACGGTGAGCGGCACGCGGGGGCCGATCCGCTTGCCGAGCCGGCCCGCCCGGGCGGAGAGCGTCAGCATCAGCAGGGTGATCGGCACCAGGGCGAGCCCGGAGACCAGCGGGGAGAAGCCGGAGACGATCTGCAACTGCACGACCAGCAGGAAGAACACCCCGCTGAAGGCGGCGTAGACGCAGAGGGTGACCAGGTTCACCGAGGTGAACAGCCGGGAGGAGAAGAGGCCGAGCGGCAGCATCGGCTCCCGGGTGCGGCGTTCGACCACGACGAAGGCCGCGCCCAGCAACAGCCCGGCCACGCCGGTCACCCAGACCCCGGCGGAGAGCCCGTCGCCCGCCGCCGTCAGCGCATAGGTGACGGAGCCGAGGGCCAGTGCCGCCAGCACCGCGCCGAGCACGTCGAACCGTCCGGTCGCGCTCTCGTCCCGGGTCTCCGGCACGTGGCGGGAGGCCACCAGGACGACCAGGGCGGCCAGGGGGACGTTCAGCAGGAAGATCCACCGCCAGCCCGGGCCGTCCACCAGCCAGCCGCCGAGGAAGGGGCCGACCGCGGCCGACACCCCGCCGAGGCCGGACCAGAGGCCGACCGCCGCCGAGCGGTCGTCCGGGTGGTAGACGGCCTGGAGCATCGCCAGTGACCCGGGGGTGAGCAGGGCCCCGCCGATTCCCTGAACGGCGCGGGAGGCGACCAGCACCTCGATGGTGGGCGCGGCGGCGCAGGCCGCCGAGGCGGCGGCGAACCAGACCACGCCGAGCAGGAAGACCCGGCGCCGGCCGTACCGGTCGCCGAGCGCGCCGCCGAGCAGGATCAGCCCGGCCAGGGTGAGCAGGTAGGCGTTGAGCGTCCACTGCAGGGCGGCGAGCGGGGCGCCGAGATCGGCACCGATCCGGGGCAGGGCGACGTTCACGACCGTGCCGTCGAGCATCGCCATGCTGGAGCCGAGCACCGTCGCCAGTAGTACCCAGCGGCCCTGCGCGGTGCCCAGGCGCAGGGTGCCGGCCTCGGAGGTGGCCACGGCCCGATCGTCCGCCCCGGGAGCTGACGTGACAAGGGTCACCGGGGGTGTGTCGGCGAATGGCTTTCCGTAGGTGATCGCATGCGGACGGACACCGAAATCGGCGGAGCGTCGTGGATCAGTGGCGCGCGGTTAATCGATTGTGCACGTACTGTGCAGCCGATCATTCGGAGCGTCACTGCGCCCCCGGCTTTTGTTGCCGGTTCACGAGATCGACATTGCTTCACCCGGACGGATGGGTTTTAGTTCAGCGACCGCCCGGCGTTGGCCCGGGTGGCCACCGGGTGGAACGCCTAGTCCTGCCGCTGCCCGGTGGTACGAACTGAACTCTGTACGGCAGGAGCGGGGGACCCAAAGGTAAGTCGCCGGACCGGAATTCACGGTCCGGCTTGGGGTGAAGCCGCGCATGCGGCCGGGCAACTCCAGCCCGAACCCGACAGCTCACCTCGCAGGCGTCGGAGAGGAAAACCCCCATGGCCGTACAGGCTCGTCGTATCGCCCTGCCCCGCGCCGCCCGCATCGGTATCGCCACCGCCGTGACCGGCGCCGCGTTCGCCCTTCCGCTGGTGACCACCATCAGCGCCCAGGCCCACACCGCGCCGGCCGCGAAGCCCGCGCAGACTAGCACCTGGACCGGCGCCACCAGCGTCGACGCCGCCCCGGCCGCCGCCGCGCAGCCGGCCGCCGAGGCCCCCGCCCCGGCCGCCGCTCCCGCCGCCGCCCCGGCCGAGGAGAGCTACAAGGTCGCCGGCGGGGACACCCTGTCGAAGATCGCCAACGCCAAGCACGTCGAGGGCGGCTGGCAGGCGCTGTACGACCACAACCGCTCGGTCGTCGGCACCAACCCGAACCTGATCTTCCCGGGCCAGAAGCTCGCGCTGGGTGCCAAGGCCGCCGCCGCCCCGGCCGCCGCCGAGGCCGCCAAGCCGGCCGCCCCCGCGAAGTCCGCCTCGCAGGACTCCGTGAAGCCGGCCGCCCCGGCCGCCGCCCCGAAGCCGGTCCAGGCCGCCAAGCCCGCGCAGGCCCCGGCCGTCAAGCCGGCCCCGGCCGCCGCGAAGCCCGCCGCCCAGACCGCCGCCCCGGCCCCGGCCGCGGTGGCGAGCACCTCCGGCTACGTCTCCCCGGTCGCCAACCCGAAGCTCGGCACCGCCTACGGTGTGGCCGGCTCGATGTGGGCCTCCGGCCACCACACCGGCGCTGACTTCGTCGCCTCCACCGGCACCCCGCTGCGCGCCGTCGCGGCCGGCACCGTGGTGAAGGCCGGCAACGGCGGCGCCTACGGCAACGAGGTCGAGATCAAGCTCGCCGACGGCAAGTACGCCCAGTACGCGCACCTGTCCTCGATCGGCGTGAAGATCGGTCAGACCGTCACCGTCGGCCAGCAGATCGGCCTCTCCGGTGCGACCGGCAACGTGACCGGCCCGCACCTGCACTTCGAGATCCGCACCGGCTCGGAGTACGGCTCGGACATCGACCCGATCGCCTACCTGCGGGCGCACGGCGTCTCCATCTGACCTTCGGGCAGAGACCACCGCAGGGTACGGGGCGAATGATCTCCGGGATGGTCATGTCGGGTGACCGCTCGACCGGGTGATCTCCGTACCAACGGCGGAACAACGGGCGCGGGACACGCCCAGGCCGGCCCGGCTCGCGAACCTCCTTCGCGAGCCGGGCCGACCGCCGTTTTGGGGGGTGTTCGGGGTGGCTCCGGGTCAATTCCGTTCGAAAGCGGCGGGTTCCTAACCGAATGGAGCGTCAACTTCCCACCCGTGTTGCCTGGCCGCCTGTCCGTTGCGGGTGTGTTCGCAGGGCCCCGATGCTGTCGGGCGGTCATCGTCCGACCGGTCCGACGGGCGGCAGGGCGCGTCGGGTGAAGGGGGCCGGACGGCCGTCCGGAGCGGGGACGCGGCGGGCCGGACGGCTTCGCCGCCGGGGCGGTCAACCCGCTGAACGCCTGGTACGGCGTGGGTGGTTCGGGCGCCGCGATGGCCGGGCCCGGGCTGTTCCACATCGCCTCGCCGGTCCGGTCGGTGACCGCGGTCGGGCTGGTCGGCGCAGGCCCACCGTTGCAGACCAATCAGTTCTGATGAACCGTCAGTGTTCGCCGCCCGTCCGTCCGGTCAGAACCGGTGGGCGGGCAGCCCGCTGTGTGCGGCGGTCAGCAGCTGGTGCACGCGGTGCCCGAACTCCTCGGTGTCGCGGGCTGGTTCGGCGAAGACCAGGCGGACGTCGCGATGGCCGTCCGGGTGGTCCAGGCGGAGCACGAGGCCGTACCGGTCGAGCGCGAGCGGGTGGATCTTCGGCCGTCCGGTGAGGAGTTGGGGGTCGAGCAGCCGGGTCAGCATGGTGATTGCATCGCGGTGGTCGTCCGCGAGGTGGGTGAGCAGGTCGGCCTCAAGGCGGGCGAGCGGGTCGGGCGAGGCGAGGGCGAGGTCGGCGCCGGTGAGCGCGCTGGTGCCGTACGGGGTGGCGAGGACTGCGTGGGCGACGTCCAGGCGCAGGTGGACGCTGACGCCGTCGTCGGCGAGGTGGGCGAGGCGGAGCCGGCCGGCCAGGGTGAGACGTCCGCGGACCCGGTCGCGGACGGCGACCGGGGCGATGTCGGTGAGGTCCAGGACGACGGCGAGGCCGTCCGGTTCGCCGGTCGCCGCGAGGGTGAGCGGCGAGTCGAGCGGGGCGCTCAGGCGCAGCCGGGACCCGTGCACCGCGACCGGGGTGTCGAGGTCGTGGTGCTCGCCGCAGGCGCGGATCACCACCGAGGAGGCGGCGTCGAGCAGGCTGCAGACCCGTTCGGCGGCGGTGGGCTCGGAGACCTCGACGTCGGCGGGGACGAGACTCATGGCGACCTCCAGTGAGTTAGGTGAGCCTAACCTAATGAGTTTGCCGAGGGAGGGCAAGGTGGAGGCGGGATTCCGGCGGGAGTCCGTCGTGGCGCGGTGCCGTGCGGCGTGGGATGCGGGAGGGCCCGGACGGTCAGCCGTCCGGGCCCTTCGCGGGTGCGCGGGCGGTCAGCCGATCACGGCCTGCGCGTCGATCTCGACCAGCATCGGCTCCTGCGGCAGCTCGACGAAGACCGTGGTGCGGCAGGGCTTCACACCGCCCGGCTTGATGTTCTCCGCGATGAACTCGGCGTAGACCTCGTTCATCAGCGGGAAGTCGGCCCGCTTGGTGAGGTAGACGCGGAACATCACCACGTCCTCGACGGTGGCGCCGCCGGCCTCGACGATCGCCTTGACGTTCTCCAGCGTTCGCCGGGTCTGCGCCTTCACGTCGCCGTGGTGGAGGTACTCGCCGGTGGCCGGGTCCTGCGGGCCCTGGCCGGAGACCTGGAGGATCGGGCCCTTGCGGACGCCCTGGGAGAACATCCAGGCCGGGGCGGGGGCGCCGTCGGTGCGGATCTCGGTCTTCTGGTGGAGGCCGGGGTGCTCGCTCATGGGTTTCCTTCGCTCGTGCGTCGCCCGTGTCGGGGCGGATGTCAGGTGTGTCAGGTGGGGACGGGTGCCGGGGCGGCCGGTCTTCAGCCGATCGGGGGCGTGTCCGGCACGCCCTACGGCGTCTGCCCGCAGTCGGCGGAGACGGCGCGGGTGGTGGCGAGCAGCTGCGGCAGCAGCTCCAGTACCTGTTCGTAGGGGAGGACGACGTCCGGGACGGAGATCGAGGCGGCCGCGACGACGCGTCCGCCGGCGTCCCGGATCGGCGCGGCCACGCAGTTGATGAACGCCTCGTGCTCGGCGTGGTCCTGCGCCCAGCCCTGGGCGGCGACCTTCTCCAGCTCGGCCAGCAGGGCCTCGGGGGTGGTCAGCGTCCGGGCGGTGTGCGGGGTGAAGTCGATGCCGGCCACCACGCGGCGCCGCTCGGGCACCGGCAGGTCGGCCAGCAGCACCTTGGAGACCGCCGCGCTGTGCAGCGCCGCGCGCAGGCCGATCCGCGAGTACATGCGCACCGGGTGGCGCGAGTCGTACTTGTCGATGTAGACCACCTCGCCGCCCTCGTACGCGGCCAGGTGCACGGTCTGGCCGGTGGCGGCGTTCAGCTCGGCCAGGTGCGGGGCGGCGATCCGGCGGATGCCGCGCTGTTCCAGGGCGAGGCCGGAGAGGGCGAAGAGGCCGGCGCCCAGGTGGTAGCGGTAGGCCGGGTCCCGGTAGACGAAACGTTCCCCTTCGAGGCTCTGGAGCAGCCGCAGCACCGTGGTCTTGTGCACGCCGAGCACCTCGGCGAGCTGGTCCAGGGAGCGCTCGCCCTCGCCGAGCTCGGCGAGGATGCGCAGGGCGCGGGTGACGGTCTGGCTCATGGTGCTCCAAGGGCCGGGGAGGGGACCGGTCGAGGGTCTGTGGCCGGGCGGGGGTGTGCGGCCGCGCCCGGCGCCGGGCCCGCGATCGTCGGCAGGGCCGCTGCTGTCGTCGGCAGGGAGTCTGTCGCTGACAGGGCTGCTGCTGTCGTCGGCAGGGAGTCTGTCGCCGACTGGCCGCCTCTCGCCGGCAGGGGTGCGATCGCCGGCAGGATCACGGTCGCCGGCAGGGCGGGGGACACGATGCCGTCCGCCGACACGCGGGTCGCCGCCCAGTCCTCGGCGGAGGCCGCCAGCAGGGCGTCGACCGCGGGCGCGGGGGGCAGCTCGGCCTGGTCGCCGTGGGCGGTCAGCGCACAGGCGGCGCTGAGGTGGCCGAGCCGCAGCCGACGGCGCCGGTCCAGGCCGCGCAGGGTGCCCGCCAGGTAGCCGGCCGCGAAGGCGTCGCCCGCGCCGGTCGCCTCGACCACCTCGACGGCCAGGGCCGGCTCGCTGACGGCCGTGCCGTCCCGGTCCAGTGCGGTGACCACCCGGGCGGCGTCCTTGACCACCACGGTCGCCGGGGAGGGGAAGCGGCGGCGCAGCGCCTGCGGGTCGCCGGTGCCGAAGGCGGCCTCCGCCTCGTCGGCCCCGAGCAGCAGCACGTCGGCGGCGTCCAGCAGCGGCGGCAGCACGGCCGGATCGCGGTCGCGCCAGAGGGCGGGGCGCCAGTTGAGGTCGAAGCTGACCAGCCGGCCCGGGCGGCGCTCGGCGAGCAGGGCGCGCAGCAGGGCCAGGCAGTCGTCGGAGAGGGCGGCGGTGATGCCGGACAGGTGCAGCAGCCCGGCGCCGGCCAGCAGCCGGGCGGCGGCCGGGTCCGCCAGCAGGGCGGGGGAGAGTGCGGCGGCGGCCGAGCCGCGGCGGTGGTAGTGCAGCCGGCTGCGCCCGGGTCCGAGGTCGTGCCGGCGGCCCGTGCTGCCGCCGACCTCCTTGAGGTAGAGGCCGGTCGGGCGGTGCGGGTCGACGGCGACCGCGGAGACGTCCACCCCGCGGGCGGCGACGTCGGCGAGCAGGCGGCGGCCGAAGCCGTCGTCGCCGACCCGGCTGATCCACGCGCTCGGCACGCCGAGGGCGGACAGCGCGCCCGCCACGTTGGACTCGGCGCCGCCGACCGAGAGCCGGAAGTTCTCCACCGACTCCAGCGGGCCCGGTCGGTCCGGCAGCAGCACCGCCATCGACTCGCCGACACAGACCGCCGTCGCAGGTGTGGGCTGCGGGGTGCCCGAGCTCGCGGCGGTGTCCTGTCGGGGCATCTGCTGGGCTCCTCGCGTGCTGCGGCCGGCCGTTCCGTTGACCTTGGTCCGGCGCCGATGCTAGAACCGTGATGCCAGCATGTGCAACCCTCATTGCACATGTTGCAACCTGGCAGATGGAGGAAGATCGTGGACCGGACCGTGGACCAGACCAACGCAGGCGCAGCCGCCGGCACCTTCGCGAGCGCCGGCACCGGCCCGGCGATCGACACCGGCAAGGTGGCGGCCCTCGCCGACGAGGTGCTCGACTGGCGGTTCAAGGCGCTGCCGCCCGCCGCCTGGGGCCTCAGCGCCCGCGACTACCTCGCCACCGGGCCCACCCTCGCGGGGCTCGGCACCCCGCTGCTGACCCTGGACGCCGCCGCCCTCGGCCACAACGTCCGGACCATGGCCGACTGGTGCGCCAAGGCCGGCGTCGCACTCGCCCCGCACGGCAAGACGACGATGGCCCCGGCGCTCTGGCAGGCGCAGCTCGACGCCGGCAGCCACGGCATCACGCTGGCCAACCTGCCGCAGGTCCGCGTCGCGCGGGCGTTCGGCGTCCAGCGGATCCTGCTTGCCAACACCCTGCTCGACCCGGCCGGGCTCGGCTGGCTCGCGGCCGAACTGACCGCCGACCCCGCGTTCGCCTTCGTCTCCTGGGTCGACTCCGCCGAGAGCGTCCGGCTGATGGACGAGGCGCTGCGGGTGGCCGGCGCCGAACGTCCGGTCGAGGTGCTGGTCGAACTCGGTGGCCCCGGCGGGCGCACCGGTGCCCGGGGCGTCGACGCGGCGGTCGAGGTCGCCGCCGCGGTGCTGCGCGCGCCCACCCTGCGGCTGGCCGGCATCGGCGGGTACGAGGGCGCGCTGGCCCACGACGCCGGCGCGGACGGGCTGGCCACCGTCCGCGGCTACCTGCGGGACCTCGCCGAGCTGCACCGACGGCTCGCCACCGCCTACTCCGACGCCGCCCCACCGCTGGTCACCGCCGGTGGCAGCGCCTACTTCGACCTGGTGACGGAGGAGCTGAACGCCCTCCCAGACGCCTTCGTGGTACTCCGCTCGGGCGCGTACATCGCCCACGACGACGGCTTCTACCGCAGGATCTCGCCGCTCGTGCGCGGCGCCGGCGACGCGCCGTTCCGCGGCGCGCTGCACGGCTGGGCCCAGGTGGTCTCCCGGCCGGAGCCGCAACTCGCCCTGCTGGACGCCGGAAAGCGCGACCTGCCGTTCGACGAGGGCATGCCCGAGCCGCAACTGATCCGGGGCGGCGCCGATCTGACCGGCACGGCGGCCCGGATCACCGCCCTCAACGACCAGCACGCCTTCCTCCGCGACGCAGGCGACCTCGCCCCGGTCGGCGCCGTGCTGCGGCTCGGCATCTCGCACCCCTGCACCGCCTTCGACAAGTGGATGCTGATCCCGGTGCTGGACGACGCCTCCGCGGCCGAGCCGAAGGTCACCGGCCTGGTCAGGACGTTCTTCTGATGGATGCCGGCCTTGCGGCGGATGCCGGCCCGCTCGTGTTCAAGGGCGCCACCGTCGTCGACGGCACCGGCGCCGACCGGTACCGGGCCGACGTCCGGGTCGACCGCGGGCTGATCACCGGGATCGGCCGAGGCCTCGGCGCCGTACGGGAGGTGGACGCCGACGGGTTGGTGCTGGCCCCCGGGTTCATCGACATGCACGCCCACTCCGACCTCGCCCTGCTGCTCGAACCCGAGCACCCGGCCAAGGTCACCCAGGGCGTCACCTGCGAGGTCCTCGGCCAGGACGGTCTGTCGTACGCGCCGGTCGACGACACCACGCTGCCCGCGCTGCGCCGCCAGATCGCCGGCTGGAACGGGGACCCGGAGGGCTTCGACTGGGACTGGCGTACGGTCGGGGAGTACCTGGACCGTCTCGACCGGACGGGCACCGGGGTCAACGCCTGCTACCTGGTCCCGCACGGCTCGCTGCGGATGCTCGCCGTGGGCTGGGAGAACCGGGCGCCGCGACCGACTCGACCGGATGCGCACACTGTTGGGGGAGGGGCTGCGGCAGGGCGCGGTCGGGATGTCGAGCGGCCTCACCTACACGCCGGGGATGTACGCCGGAACCGCCGAACTGGTCGAGCTCTGCCGGGTGGTCGCGCAGTACGGGGGCTTCCACGCGCCGCACCAACGCTCCTACGGGGCGGGGGCGTTGGAGGGCTACGCCGAAATGGTGGAGATCGCCCGGCAGTCCGGCTGCCCGGTCCACCTGACCCACGCCACCATGAACTTCGGCGTCAACCAGGGGCGGGCCGGCGAACTGCTCGACCTGGTCGACCGGGCACTCGCCGACGGCGTCGACCTCACCCTGGACAGCTACCCGTACCTGCCCGGGTCCACCACCCTGGCCGCCCTGCTGCCCGGCTGGGCCACCGAGGGCGGCCCGCAGGCGACCCTGGCCCGGCTCGGTGAGCCGGACGCGCGCGAGCGGATCCGGTACGAGGTGGAGGAGAAGGGCAGTGACGGCTGTCACGGGGTCGTCACCGACTGGGCGACCATCCAGCTCTCCGGCGTCCGGGATCCCGCGCTGGCGGGGGCCGTCGGGCGGACCGTCGCCGAACTCGCCGCCGAACAGGGGCGGAGCGGGACGGAGGTCTTCCTCGACCTGCTGCGCCGGGACGAACTGGCCACCACCATCCTCCAGCACGTCGGCCACGAGGAGAACGTCCGGGCGATCATGCGCCACCGCGCGCACACCGTGGGCAGCGACGGCCTGCTGGTCGGCGCCCGGCCGCACCCCCGCGCCTGGGGCACCTTCCCCCGGTATCTGGCGCGCTACAGCCGAGAGTTGGGTGTGCTCACGCTGGAGGAGGCGGTCGCCCGGATGACCGGCCGCCCCGCCGCCCGGCTCAGGCTCGACCGGCGTGGCCTGATCGCTCCCGGCCACCACGCCGACCTGGTGCTCTTCAACCCCGGGACGGTCCGCGACACGGCCACCTTCGAACAACCCCGGCAGCCCGCCGCAGGCATCGAACACGTCTACGTCAACGGCACTGCCGTTGTCCGGCAGGGCCGAACCACGGGCGCCCGGCCCGGGCGCGCCCTGCGCCGAACCGATCGAGGGACCCGAGCCGCATGAACCCCACGCCTTCCGTCCTTGCCCGCATGCGCGCCGTGCTGGCCGCCTCGCCCGTCATCGCGGTGGTCCGCGCCCCCCGCATACCGGATGCGGTCGCGCTCTGTGCCGCGCTCGCCGAGGGTGGCATCAACCTGACCGAATTCACCTACACCACGCCGGATGTGACGGACCATCTGCAGCGTGCCGCGCGGGAAGGCTGGCGGGTCGGGGTCGGTACCGTGCTGACCGCGGAGCAGGCCGAGCGGGCGCTCGCCGTCGGCGCCTCCTTCCTGGTCACCCCCGGGCTCCGGCCCGAGGTGGCGGAGCGCGCGCACGCCGCCAGGATGCCCGTGGTGCTCGGCGCGCTCACGCCGACCGAGGTGCTCCAGGCCACCGAACTCGGCGCCGCCGCCGTCAAGATCTTCCCGGCCCGGGCGTTCGGCCCCGGCTACTTCAAGGACCTCCGCGGCCCGTACCCCGACGTCCCGCTGGTCGCCTCCGGTGGCGTCAACGCGGGCAACGCCGGGGAGTTCCTGGCGCAGGGCGCGGCCGCGGTGTGCGCCGGGACGGACGTGGTGGCGCCGGACGTCGTGGCGGCCGGCGACTGGGCCGAGATCACCCGCCGGGCGAAGGCGTTCACCGAGGCGTGCGGGGCGCGGGGGTGACGGTGGCCGGCGGGTCGGGCCCGAGCGGGTACGTGGGCTGTCGGGACGGCCGGGATTGGACGAGAATCGGGGGCCCGGCCCCCGGCCCCCGGCAGGAGGATCCATCCCATGACCTCGACCCGCCCCGGCCCCGACTGGCTCGCCGACGCAGTCCTCTACCAGATCTACCCGCAGACGTTCGCCGACTCCGACGGCGACGGCGTCGGGGACTTCGCGGGCATCGCCGAGCACCTCGACCACCTCGCCTGGCTCGGCGTCGACACGGTCTGGCTCAACCCCTGTTTCGCCTCGCCGTTCCGCGACGCCGGCTACGACATCAGCGACTACCTCGCACCCGCCCCGCGCTACGGCGCCACCGAGGGTTTCGCGGCGCTCGTCGAGGCGGCGGGCCACCGGGGCATCCGGATCCTCCTCGACCTGGTCGCCGGCCACACCTCCGACCGCCACCCGTGGTTCGTGGCCGCCGCCGAGGACCCGTCCGACCACCGCTACATCTGGTCCGACCACCCGGCCGACGGCTTCGTCGCCTCGCCCGGAAGCCGGCCCGGCTGGTACCGGCCGAACTTCTTCGACTGCCAGCCGGCGCTCAACTTCGGCTACGCGCGCACGCGTTCCGACCAGCCCTGGCGCCAGCCGGTCGACGCCGAAGGCCCGCGCGCCAACCGCGCCGCACTGCGCGAGATCATGGCGCACTGGCTCGGCCTCGGCGTGGCCGGCTTCCGCGTCGACATGGCCTCCTCGCTGGTCAAGGACGACCCGGGGTTCACCGAGACGGCCAAGCTCTGGACCGGGCTGCGCGACTGGCTCGACCGCGCCCACCCGCAGGCCGCCCTGTTCGCCGAGTGGGGCGACCCGGCGACCGCCGTCGCGGCCGGCTTCCACGCCGACTTCTTCCTCCAGTTCGGCGGCGCCGACCACGGCCTGCCGCTGCGCTCGCTCTGGAACAACAACGCCGGCACGGTGGAGGAGTACTGGAAGCAGGGTCCCTGCTACTTCGAGGCCGAGGGCCGCGGCACCCCGCAGGTCTTCCTGGACGCCTGGCGCTCCGCCGCCGAACTCACCGAGGGCGCCGGGTACATCGCCCTCCCCACCGCCAACCACGACTTCTCCCGGCTGGCCACCGGCCCGCGCACCGCCGAGCAGCTCGCCCCCGCATTCGCCCTCCTGCTCACCTGGCCCACCCTGCCGGCCGTCTACTACGGCGACGAGATCGGCATGCGGTACGTGCCGGGCCTGCCCGACGTCGAGGGCAGCGTGCTCGGCCCGCAGTACAACCGGGCCGGCTCGCGCACCCCGATGCAGTGGGCGCCCGGGCCGAACGCCGGTTTCTCCAGCGCCCCGGCCCAGCGGCTGTACCTGCCCGTCGACCCCGACCCGCACCGCCCCGACGTCGCCACCCAGCGGGCCGACCCGACCTCACTGCTGCACACCGTCCGCCGGCTCATCGCGCTGCGCCGGGCCCACCCGGGGCTGGGGGCCGAGGGGGCGGTGGACGTCCGGCACGCCGGGTATCCGCTGGTGTACACCCGGGCGGGCCGGTACCTGGTCGCCGTCAACCCGCGGCGGGAGCCGGGCACGGTACCGCTCGGGCCGGCCGCGGCGCTGCTCGGGCCGGGTGCGGCGGGGGCCGGGCCCGGGCCGGTCGTCGCGCGGCCGCTGGAGGTGCACGGGGTGCGGGTGGTGGACGGGGAGCTGCGGGCGGAGGGCTTCTCGTACGGGGTGTTCGAGCTGGGGTGACGCCGTCCTGGGGGTCCCGCCCTGGGGTGAGGCCGTCCTCGGGTGACGGCGTCCTGGGGCCCGTCGTGGGCTGACGATGTCCCGGCGGGCTCCTGTCCCGGGCTGACGGCGTCCCGGTGCCGCCCTGGGCCGACGGCGATGCGGCGGGTGCGGCGGGTGCGGCCTCCCGTGGTTCCCCGTGGTTCCCCGTGGTTCCCCGTGGTTCTCTCCACGTCCGAACTGGTTGTACACTGCATCTAGATAGTTGCATTTACCACCCTTGTGGAGATCCAGTACCGGAGGACGGAACCAACGCCATGAGCACACCCCGGACCACCGCCGCAGCGCCCGCCCTGGGGCACTCGCTCAAGCACCTCGCCATCCACCTGATCACCCCGCTGCTGATGTGCCTCGGGATGGCCCTCGCCTACCAGGGCGCCTTCCACCAGCCCGAGCCCAACCACCTGAAGGTCGCCGTCGTCGGCACCATCCCGCAGGCGCAGGGCCTCGCGGACGCCGTCCGGGCCAAGGCGGGCCCGGCGCTCGACGTCAGCACGCTGCCCAGTCGGGACGCCGCCGAGCAGCAGCTGCGCGACCGCGAACTGGTCGGCGCGTTCCTGCCGGACGCCAGGAGCCCCGAGCTGATCGTGGCCAAGGGCGGCTCCGACACCTCCGCGATGGCGGCGGAGGCGGTGTTCCAGAACGTCACCGACAAGCAGGGCGTGCCGCTGCACGTCACCGACCTCACCACCCCGAGCAAGGGCGACCCGACCGGGCAGGGCCTGTTCTTCCTGCTGGTCGCCCTCAGCATCGGCTCCTACGCGAGCGTCGCGGTGATCGGCGCGGCCGGTGCGGCGCTGGGCATGCGGATCCGGGCGCTGGTCGGTGTGGCGGTCTCGCTCGTGGTGAGCGTGATCGGGATCGTCACCGCCGGGCCGGTCTTCCACGTCGTCGACCACGACCAGGCCGCCGTCTGGGCCCTCGGCTGGCTCTACTCGGCGGGCGTCATCGCGGTCGGCATCGGCCTGCACACCTTCCTCAAGCGGTGGACCACGCTGGCGATGATGGTGCTGTTCGTGATGCTGAACTTCACCACCTCCGGCGGCATCTACCGGCCCGACCTGCAGAACGGGTTCTTCGGCGGCCTGCACTCCTTCTGGACCGGCGCCGGATTCATGGAGGGCGCGCGCAGCGTCCTCTACTTCGACGGCGGTGCCGGCCTCGGCGGGCACGTGCTGACGTTGGTGCTCTGGCTGCTGCTCGGCGGCGCGGTGATGGCCGCCGCGGCCCTCCATGAGAACCGCGGGCGGACGGCGCTGCGGCGGGAGGCCGAGGCCGAGGCGGAGGAGGAGGAGATGGAGGAGGCGGTCGCGGTCTGACCGCCCTCCCGGCGAGAACTTCACCCGGCGCCAAGGGCATCGGCGCCGGGTGGGGACCGACGGGCCGCGCCCGGCCCCGGACAGGCCGGGCGCGGCCCGCAGCGTGGCTACTTGTACGCGGCCTGCCCGGTGAGCGCCTGGCCGATGACCAGGGTGTGAATCTCGCTGGTGCCCTCGTAGGTGAGCACCGACTCCAGGTTGTTGGCGTGCCGGAGCGGCGAGTACTCCAGCGAGATCCCGTTGGCGCCGAGGATCGTCCGGCACTCGCGGGCGATGGACAGTGCCTCGCGCACGTTGTTGAGCTTGCCGACGCTGATCTGCTCGGGCCGGATCCGGCCCCCGTCCTTCAGCCGGCCGAGGTGGACGGCGAGCAGAGCGGAGTTCCCCAGCGCGACCGCCATGTTGGCCAACTTCTTCTGGGTGAGCTGGAACCCGCTGATCGGCCGGTCGAACTGGATCCGTGAGTCGGCGTACCCGAGGGCGGCCTGGAGCGAGTCCCGGGCGGCGCCGACCGAGCCGAACAGGATGCCGAACCGGGCCTCGTTCAGGCAGGAGAGCGGACCGCGCAGCCCCTCGGCCTCCGGCAGCCGGGCGTCGGCCGGCAACCGGACGTCGTCCAGATGGAGTTCGGACGTGACGGAGGCGCGCAGGGACATCTTCTGCTTGATGTCGTGCGTGGTGAAACCGGGGGTGCCGCGCGGGACGAGGAAGCCGCGCACGCCGTCCTCGGTGGCGGCCCAGACGGTGGCGACGTCGGCGATGCCGCCGTTGGTGATCCACATCTTGGAGCCGTTGAGCACCCAGTCGCCGCCGTCGCGCACCGCGCGGGTGCGCATCCCGGCCGGGTTGCTGCCGAAGTCCGGTTCGGTGAGGCCGAAGCAGCCGATCGCGGTGCCGGCCGCCAGTTGCGGCAGCCACTGCTGCTTCTGCTCCTCCGAGCCCCACTTCCGGATGGAGTACATCGACAGCGAGCCCTGCACCGAGACGAAGCTGCGGAAGCCGGAGTCGGCGGCCTCCAGTTCCAGGCAGGCCAGCCCGTACGAGACGGCGTTGGTGCCGGCGCAGCCGTAGCCGTCCAGGTGCATCCCGAGCAGGCCCAAGGCGCCCAGTTCGGGGGCGAGTTCGCGGGCGAAGTGGGCGTTCTCGAACCACTCGCCGAGGTGGGGGCGGACCCGGTCGGCGAGGAACCGGGCGACGGTGGCCTGGATCTCGCGCTCCTCGTCGGTGAGGAGGGAGGAGAAGTCGATCAGGTCGAGCGGGTCGACAAGGGGCTTGGTCATCGGGATTCCTCGTTTCGGTGGGGGAGCCGGTCGTCCAGCCAGGCGCTGAGCTCGGCGGTGTGCTCGCCGAGTCCGGGCGGGCGGCGCTCGTAGCGCGGGGGCGTGCGGGAGAGGCCGATCGGGTTGGCGACCAGGTCGAGCGGTTCGCCGTCCGGGCCGGGCAGGGAGGCACGCGGCTCCAGGCCCAGGGTGTCGGCGAGTTGGAAGGCTCCGGCCAGGTCGTTGACCGGTCCGCACGGCACGCCGAGCGGCGTGAGGAGGGCGAACCACTCGGCGGCGGTCCGGTGCCGGAGACGGTCGGTGAGTTCGGCGGCCAGCGCGTCGATGTGCGCGACACGGTCGGGGTTGGTGGCGAACCGGGCGTCGGTGGCGAGCTCCGGTGCCTCCAACCCCCGGCAGAGCGAGGCGAACTGGCGGTCGTTGCCGACGGCGATCACCAACGGCCGGTCCGCGGCGGTGAACACCTCGTACGGCGCGATCGACGGATGGCGGTTGCCGAGGATGCCCGGCACCACGCCGGCCAGGGTGTACCCGGCGGACTGGTTGACCAGGCTGGAGAGCAGCGTGGAGAGCAGGTTGACCTCCACCAGCTGGCCTTCGCCGGTGGCGTCCCGCTCGCGCAGCGCGGCCAGCACCCCGACGGCGGCGTGCAGTCCGGTCAGGACGTCCACCAGGGCCACCCCGGTCTTCACCGGCTCTCCCGGCGCCGGGCCGGTCACGCTCATCAGCCCGCCGACGGCCTGCACCAGCAGGTCGTACCCCGGCAGTGCGGCACCCGCGCCGGGCCCGAAGCCGGTCACCGAGCAGTAGACCAGCCGGGGGTTGAGGGCACGGGCCTCCTGGTGTCCGAGGCCGTGCTTCGCCATCGTGCCGGGCCGGAAGTTCTCCACCAACACATCGGCCCGGCGGACCAGTTCGACCGCCCGGGCGTGGTCGGCGGGGTCGCGCAGGTCGAGGGCGATCGAGCGTTTGTTGCGGTTGACGGAGAGGAAGTAGGTGGCCTCGCCCTGTGCGTGGGGCGGGCCCCAGGCGCGGGTGTCGTCCCCGGTGCCCGGCTGCTCGACCTTGACCACGTCCGCACCCAGGTCGGCAAGGAGCATCGTGGCGTACGGGGCGGCGAGGACGCGGCCGAAGTCGGCCACCAGGACGCCGGCGAGGGGGAGGGCCGCCGGGGCTGCCGGTGCGGCCGGGGTCGTCGGTGCGGCCGGGGTTTCCGGCGCGGCCGGGGTTTCCGGTGCTGTGGGGTGCTGCGGATTCACCGGGCACCCCCGGCGGAGGCGCGCACGTACACCGTCCGGGTGGCGGTGAAGAACTCCCGGGCGGCGCTCCCCTGTTCCCTCGGCCCGTAGCCGGACCGTCCGGCCCCGCCGAACGGAACGTGCGGATCGGCGCCCGCCGTCTCGGAGTTGATGTGCAGCACGCCCACGTCCAACGTGTCCATCGCGGCGGCCACGTTGCGCAGGTCGTCCGTGAAGACGGCGGCGGCCAGGCCGAACGCGCTGTCGTTGACGAGCCGGAGCGCCTCCCGGTCGTCCCGCGCGCGGCGGACGACCAGGATCGGGCCGAACAACTCCTCGCGCCAGAGCGGGTCGTCGTGCCAGAGCGGTTCATCCCCGGTCAACTCGACTACCGTGGGCGGGAGATAGGCACCCGAGGCGAGCGGGCCACCGTACGGGCGGCCGCCCGTCAGTACCTCGGCACCCGGGCGGGCCGCGGCGGCGTCCACCGTGCGCTGGAGCTCGTCGCGCGCCTGGAGCGAGACGACCGGGCCCACTTCGGTGGACGGCTCCAGCGGATCGCCGACCCGCAGTGCCGCCGCCCGGTCCGCCACGCGGGCGATCAGCTCGTCCGCCACCGCGTCCGCAACGATCAGCCGCGAGGTCGCCGTGCACTTCTGCCCCGCCGAACGGAACGCCCCGGCCACCACCTCGGCGGCGGCCAGGCCGAGATCGGCGTCCGCGAGCACGGCCGCCGCGTTCTTGCCGCCCAGCTCCGTCTGCACCGGTCGGGCCAGCGCGCCGCACGAGGCGATCAGGGCCCGCCCGACGGCCGTCGGGCCGGTGAAGGTGACCGCGTCCACCCCCGGGTGGCCCGCCAGCCGTTCCCCCAACTCGCCGTCCCCGTGGAGCAGTCCCAGCACGCCGCGCGGCAGTCCCGCCTCGACCAGGGTCTCGGCGAGCCGCTGGGCCAGCAGGGGCACCAGGCCGGACGGCTTCCACACCACGGTGTTGCCGAAGCCCAGCGCCGGCGCGATCTTCCACGCCGGGATGGCGATCGGGAAGTTGAACGGCGTCACCGCCGCGACCACGCCGACCGGCCGGTGCAGCACCTGGATCTGCTCGCCCGGGCGCGGGGAGGCGAACACCTCGCCGGACGGCCGTGACGCCTCACCCGCGCAGTAACGGAAGACCTCCGCCGCCCGGCGGGCCTCCCCGACCCCCTCCGCCCGGGTCTTGCCCTCCTCCCGGGCCAGCTCCTCGCCGTACCACTCGGCCCGTCGGTCCAGCAGCGCGGCCGCATGCGCCAGGACGCCGGCCTGGCCGTGGTGCGGCGTCGCCGCCCATCCGGGGAAGGCCTCGCGGGCCGCTGCCACCGCGTCGTCCAGATCCCGCGCCTGCGCGAGCCGGCCGGTGGCCACCACCTCTTTCGGCCGTGCCGGATTGACCGAGAGCAGCTCCCGCCCGCCACCAGCCCGCCAGCGTCCGCCGGCCAACTGGCGCAGCTGCTCCACCGGCGGGCTCGGCCCCTTCGCCGGTGTGGCGGCGGGCGCCGTCCCTGCTCCCTGCTCCATGAGGGCCATGGCTCTCCCTGTCGCTCGCCCGGCTTCACCGCCGGGCCTGTCCGCTGGGGTGCGGATCATTCTGGGCGGCAGGGGCCGGTGACGCAGTGGACGGGATGTCCTGCGCAGCGGCGGGTCGGCTGGACGTTTCGTCGGGCGGAGGATTCGTCGGGCGCCTCCGGACGTGGTGGCGGCGCGTGCTCGCCCGGAGAGGGGTCACCCGGACAGGGGCGGCCCGCCCGGGGGATCTGCCGGGGCGCGGCGGTCCGGTGCGGATGACGGCGGTGGCGGCCGTGCTCTGCTGGCAGATGCGCGTCGGGGGCGCCTGCTTCGGGGCGCCTGCTTCTGGGCGCCGGCTTCGAGGCCCGGCTTCTGGGCGCCGGCTTCAGGTCCGGCTTCAGGCCCGGCTTCGAGGCCCGCATCGCGGTCCGACGTGCGGTTCGACTTCGAGTTCGAGGAGACCCCCATGACCTGCCCGCCCCGCCACCTCACCGGCCTGCTCGGCACGGCCGTCGCGGCCTCCGCAGCCCTCGCCCTGCTCGCCGTGACTCCCGCCGTGGCCGTGGCACCGCCGCTCTCCCAGCCGCGGATCGTCGCCCACTTCGACCTGGCCCAGGGACTCCAGCCGGAGAACATCGCGCTCGAACCCGACGGCTCCGCCGACCTCAGCTTCTCCTTCGCACGCCAGATCGGCCGGGTCGACCCCGCCGGGAACCTCACCGTCCTCGCCACCCTCCCCGCCCCCGCGAATCCCGCCACGCCACTGCTCGGCGCGGCCGTCGTCTCCGGCATCGCCCGCGCCCATGACGGCACCCTCTACTTCGCCTACGCCACCGGCACCGAGGACCTCACCGGCATCTGGCGGCTCTGCCCCGGCGGCACCCCCGAGCGTATCTCCGCCCTCCCCGCCGACAGCCTCCCCAACGGCCTCGCCCTCGACGAGCGCGAAGGCCGGCTCTACTCGGCCGACTCGGCCCTCGGCGTGGTCCGGATCGTCCCCGTGGAGGGCGGGGACCCGGTGGTCTGGTCCGACGACGCCCTGCTCAAGCCGACCGGCGGGTTCGGCGCCAACGGTCTCAAGGTGCACCACCACGCCGTCTGGGTCGGCAACACCGACACCGGCAGCCTGCTGCGCATCCCGATCCGGGACAGCGGCTCCGCCGGCCCGGCCGAGACCCGTGCCACCGGGCTCGGCGGCCTCGACGACTTCGCCTTCGTCGGCCGCGGTGACAACCTGATCGCCACCCTCAACCCCGCCAGCGAGGCCGTCCTCATCGCGGAGGACGGCACCCGCCACACGGTGCTGACCCAGCAGGACGGCCTCTCCAACCCCACCGCGGTGGCCGTCCGCGGCGACACCGTCTACGTCCCGAGCGCGGCCTTCTTCACCCGTACCGACCCGAACCTGCTCCTGGCCACGCTGGACCGGTAGGGGGCAACGGGCGCGAGCGGCGCCGGCTCGGACGGCTCCGCCCGGGCCGGCCCCGTTCGTGGAAAGGGGCCGGTGGCCGCCGGGGCCGGTGGTCACGGGCCCCGGCGTGGCGGCCTTCGGCCGGGCGCCGGGATGCCGACCGCGTAAGCCCTGGCCGCGGGCAGCGCTCCTACGCCCCCGGCCAGGCGGTGAGGGCGAGCAGGAGTTCGGCGCGCACGTGTGCGGAGTCCAGGTCGACGGCGAGCAGGGCGCGGGCCTTGTCGAGGCGCCCGCGCAGGGTGTGGCGATGGATGCCGAGTGCGGTGGCGGCCGACTCCCAGTGGCCGTGGTGCTCCAGGAAGGTCCGCAGGGAGAGGAGCAACTCGCTGCCGTGGGTGCGGTCGTGGGCGGCGAGCGGGCCGAGCCGGGTCTGCGCGAGGCCGGCCAGGACGGCCCGGGTGTCCGGATCGGCGATCAGCACCTGGCCGGCCAGGGACTCGTAGTCGACCAGTTCCTCCCCCCGGGCCGGGCCGAGGGCCGCAGCGTTGAGCGCCTCGCGCAGGGCACCCCCCGTGTCGGCCGGGGCGTGGACGCCGGAGAGCCCGGCCCAGGGGCGCGGGCGCAGGCGGGCGGCGGCGCCCCCGGCCAGGGCCCGTGCCGCGCCCGGGTCGTCGCCCGGCAGCAGGACGACCGCGCAGCCCTCGCGCACCGCGCCGAAGAGCGGCAGCCCGCGGGCGGCGAGGTCCTCGGCGGCGGCGTCCAGCACCCGCCGGGGCGTACTGCCGCGCAGCGCGAGCACCCGGACGCCGGCCTGGGACGGGAACCCGGCCTCGGTGAGGTGCTCGCGGGCCGCGGCGGGGGTGAGCGCGCCGTCCAGCAGCAGGCCGAGGACCAGGCCGTGGACGCGGTGCTGTTCGTCGCGCAGGCGCAGCGGCTTCTCCGCCTCCAGGGCGAGCAGGGAGGCGGCG
Organism: Streptomyces sp. CB01881; assembly: GCF_002953255.1. GTDB lineage: Bacteria > Actinomycetota > Actinomycetes > Streptomycetales > Streptomycetaceae > Kitasatospora. The sequence goes on along the minus strand of NZ_CP026498.1, from coordinate 1,413,061 downwards.
TGGCCGAGCAGCAGGTGGTCGACGGGGGAGGGGGAGTGGTCGGTGACCAGCACCAGTCGGCCGTGCGGCCGCAGGCCGAGCCGGACCTGCTGGACGGTCACCGTTCTGTGGGGTGAGGCGCTGACCGCGCTCGCCGCCCGGGTGCGCAGCACGCCGGCCGGTTCCTGTTCGTCGGTGTCGGCGAGCAGGCCCGGGGCCAGGTCGGCGGCCTCGGCCGGGTGGGCGGCGAGGAGCTGGCCGTCGTCGGTGAGCAGCAGCACACCGGCGTCCGCCGCGGAGGCCAGTTCGCGGACCACGGCCCGGGCTCCGCCGCGCAGCGCTGCCCGGGTCATCCGGGGCTGGCTGCGCGAGGCCCGGACCACGCCTTCGTACTGGAGCTCGGCGAGCCGTTCCATCAGCGCCTTGGTGATGGCCACGAACGGTGTGGGGAGCGGGACTTCGAGCAGGACCAGGCCGGTGGCGCGGGCGGCCTCCACCAGGGCGGGCGGCACTCGGGGGTGGGAGAGGCCGACGCCGAGGCCGAGTGCGGCGACGCCGGCCGCCGCCAGTCGGCGGACGTACGCGGCGGCGCCGTCCGCGTCCTCGGGCGGGAGCCGCAGGCCGGTGGTGAGGACGAGTTCGCCGCCGCTCAACCAGGGCGTCGGATCGGCGAGTTCGATGCTGTGGGCCCAGGTGACCGGCCGGTCCAGGTCGCCCTGGCCGGCCAGTACCCGCAGACCGAGGTCGCGCCGCTGCACGAGCCATCGGACCGGCACGCTCAACGTGGTCTCCTTCAGATCGCTTTGGTGGCGGTGGTGGTGGTAGCGGTGGTGGTAGCGGTGGCGAGGGAGGTCGCGAAGAGTGTGCAGGCGCCGACGGCTGGGGAGAGATACGTGAACCCGAGGGAGGCGTGGGCCCAGAGGCTCATGTCGCGCTTGAACTCGGAGGTGTGGCCGAGGGCGGCGAGGCGTTCGGCGTCGGCGTGGGCGTGGGCGTCGTCCTCGGCGTCGGCGTCCGCACCGGTCGGGAGGGGTGGCGGGGTGTGGGGGAGGCGGCACGTGCGCTCGCATCGGTCATGACCGTCTCCTGGGATCGTGACGTGACGCTCGGGGTGAGGGTGCGGGAAAACATACGAGATTGAGTTTCCAGCGGCAAGGGTGTACGACCGTTTGCGTTGTACCCTGCCGGAAACACTCAGCAGGACGGTGATCGGGGAGGGCCCGCCATGACCACCATCGGGAGTACGACCCCGCTGCTCAGCGCCGTCCTCGCCCCGCTCACCGACCTCGGCCGGGCCGACGCCGTCGCCCGCCGGATCACCGAGGCCATCGCCCTCGGCCTGGTGGCCGACGGTTACCAGCTGCCCAGCGAGAACGATCTCGCCGACCAGCTCGGCGTCGCCAACGGCACCCTCCGCGAGGCGCTCGCCCTGCTCCGCGACGCCGGACTGATCGAGACCCGGCGCGGCCGCAACGGCGGCAGCTTCGTCCGCACCCCGGCGGAGGGATCGGGCCGCCTCCAGCTCGCCCGCCTGCGCGAACTCGGCACCGTCGAGCTGCGCGACCTGGGGGACGAGGAGCTGGCCGTCGCCGGCACCACCGCCCGGCTCGCCGCCGAACGCGCACCCGCCGACCTCGCCGACCGGCTCACCCGGCTGGTCGCCGCGCTGCGGGACGCCCGCACCCCCGCCGAGCTGCGCCGTGCCGACGCCCGCTTCCACATCGAACTCGCCGTAGCCGCCCAGTCGGTGCGCCTCACCCAGCTCGCCGTCCGGCTGCAGGCCGAACTCGGGCCGCTGCTCTGGCTTCCGGCGCCCTACGCGCCCGACCAGGAGCGGTTCGCCGAACAGCACCGGGAGATCCTGGTCGCGGTGGTCGCCGGGGACGGGCCCGGCGCCCGGGCGGCGGCGGAGGCGCACACCGTCGCGTGCGTGCACCACCTGGTGCGGGGGCACCTGGAGCTGACGGACGCCGCGGGGTCCTCCCGGCCGGCGTCCCCGACCTTCCTCTCGGAGCGCTCATGACCGGTATCAGCTGACCGGCACCAGCCCGATCCACGGGCCGGGCGCCTTCGCGGCGGGGGGAGGGCCCGGGGCCGGGCACGTCGGGGCCGGGCACGTCGGGGCCGGCGGGTGTGGGGTGGCCGGCCCGCACGTGGACCTCCACTGCCCCAACCGGTACGTGCTCTGCTTCGCCGGCCCCCTGGCAGCGGGCCTCGGACAGACCGGCTCGCGGGCCGTGGTGGCCGCCGATGTGCCGCTCGCCGGGCTGGAACGGTTGTTCGTCCCACCGCTGCGCGCCCTCGTCGGCGACGCAGCCGTTGTCAACGGCGAGGGCCGGGTGCTCGCCGCCGACACCGTGTCGTGGCCGGTCGGCAGGCTCGCCCGCGCCTTGGTCGCGGAGGGTGGATCGGCGGAGCGGGCGCAGGTGCCGGCGAGGGCGGTCGTCCGAGCGGTCGTCCGGGCGGCTGGTTGACCTTCATCACCGGATGTATTTCCTCCGGCGAGGGGGTTGGTTGATTGGGGTTGGTTGATTGGGGTGCGGGGCTGGGGTGGCTGTCATGGCGGGGGAGTGGTTTGCGGACGGCCCGACGACGGTCCCCCGTCGGGCAGGCGGTGGCGGGGCGCTCAGGTACGGCGGGGTGGACGGGTGAAGCAGCAGTCGCCGCAGACGCCCGCGCCCGGGCCGACGCGGTAGTAGAGGCAGCAGCTGTTCCGCCGGAAGGCGTTGCCGTCCAAGGTCCCGGTGCCGGCCAACGGCGCCCGGTCGAGCAGTCGTGCGACCAGCGCCCGAGCCCGGCCGGGAGTCGCGCGGGGCCCGAGCATGCGCAGCGCCCCGGCAAGTGCGGACGCGGCGTTGCCCTGGAGCAGCCGCTCCGACAGCGGCACGGCGGCCCGGACGGCGGCGCCGAGCGGCGCCAACTGGCCCTGGACGAGAGTCCGGTGGAGGTGATCGGCGAGGGCCTCGTCATCCGCGACCCGAGCGCTCCCCGGGTCGGGCGCGTACGGGGTCCAGAGGTCGATCGGCCCCTGGTCCGGCACCCGGACGTACGCCCGGTCGGGCTCCAACGCGGGGACCGTGCCCAGCAGGACGGCCGCGCCGAGGCTCACCGAGCAGAACCGGGCGGCCAGCCCGAGGTGCAGGATCGAGGCCGCCACACGCGGTTCGGCGGTCCCGAGCCGTCGCGCGACCTCCCGGACCCGTGCGGCGAGCGGCGCGTCCGGTCCCACCGCGTAGAGCTCGCGCAGCGGTCGGTAGCCGGCAGGCGGCGTGTCGGAGGACGCGGTGGCGGCGTCCAGCACGAAGTACGGTCCGACGGCGGCGAGTCGGCGGTAGTCGGGCGCGCCGGCGGTCATCGGGCGGCCGACGCGGAGGCGGTGGGTACCGCGGTGGGGGTGGGCGCCGCAGTGGGGATGGGCACCGCGCAGGCCCGCCGTCGGCTGTCGCCGGGGACGGGCGGGGCGCTCTCGACCGGTGGCACGTGGCGGGCGGGACGGCCGGCGGGCGGGCGGACCTCGGTCATGCGGGCGTTCCTCTGGATCGGGTCGGCGGGCGGTCGGGCAGTCGGTCCGTACGGTGGAGTTGCCGTCGGCGCTCCCCGGGAACGGTACCGCGCCCTGGCAGTCCGTGATCGGTACGTCGACGGCTCCCGGGAGATACCTCCGGAAGCTCGGCACGGGCCGCGGAGCCAGTCCGGCCACGGCTGTTGGCGCGGTCAGGGCGGCGATCCGGCTCGCCACCGCCGGCCCCGCGTCCGCGCTGGTCGGTGTCCCGTACACCCGCTACGGGGCGACGGGCAGCGCGGCACGCCGCGTCCGGTTCGGGATCGATGGGATGGGCAACGACAGCAACTGCACCTACCCGGTCGGCCGGTTCGGCCCGACACCCTGCGGGCGCTCAAGGCACTCCAGTCCTACGGGAGCCTGCAGCCGGGCGGGGTCGTCGGCCCCGCCAGCGGCACCCCTGGTCCACGGCCTCGGAGAGGAAGCTTCACAGGCAGCAAGCCACCTGTTGACCGCACGGCGGCACGGCGGCACGGTGGCGCGGTGGCACCGATGAACGGGCGACGAGGGCCGGTCTGTGCTCTGGCGGTCTGTCACGACTCCTCCTGTGGCGGGACCGGGCCGTCCCCGGGGAATGCCGGGCCCGAGACGCATCGCGCGACCCCCGTAGGCTCGGGCGCATGCGTACCGAAACCCCGGCGTCGGACGGCCGGTTCACCTCTGCCGCGCATCCTCCTCCTGGCCCGGTTCTATCGGCGCTCCCGGTTCTCCCGATTCTCCCGGCCCGAGCGACGGGCGGCTTGGCGGTGCGGCTCCGCCGGCCGCTGAGCGTCGTCGCGGTGCTCGGTGTGCTGGCGCCGGTGGTGTTGGCGCACCCGGGTCAGCGGGCGGCCGCGTTGCTCCTCGCCGCCACGGCGGCGCTCGCGGCGGTGGTGGCGGTCCTGCCGTGGCCGTCCCGCCGGGTGACGTTGGCGGGGGCGGCGGGTCTGGCCGCGATCGCCTCGCTGGCACTGGACGCCGGCTACTCCGGCCCGTACCGGCTCGCCGCGTTCTGGCTGCCCTTCGAGTGGCTCGCCCTGCTGGTGCTGCTGGGTCGGGCGGTGCGGCGGGTGCCCGGCCGGTGGGCGGGGCCGGTGGGGGCGCTGGTCGGCCTGGCCGTGCTGCTGGTGCCGCTGCGCTTCGCCCTCCGGGTGCCCGAGGGCGGCTGGACCGGTTCGCTGATCGTCACGCTGCTCTCGCTGCTCCCGGCGGTCGGCGTGGCCGGAGCCGGCCTCTACCTGCGGGCCCTGGACGCCCGCCGGGAGCGCGCGGTCGCCGGGGCCCGCCGCGAGCAGCGGCTCGAAGTGGCCCGCGGGCTCCACGACTTCGTCGCCCACGAGATCACCGGCATCGTTCTGGAGGCGCAGGCCGGCCAACTGCCCGGCCTGAACGCGGCGGAGACGGGTGACCTGTTGCGTCGGCTGGAGGAGGCAGGCCTGCGGGCGCTGGACTCGATGGACGCGATGGTGGGCGCGCTGCGCGACCCGCAGGCCGACGAGGCGGGGGAAGGCCGCGCCGCCGGGGCCACCCGGGTCCACGGGCTGGCCGACCTGGCGGAGCTGGTCGGGCGCTTCTCGGGGACCGGTTCGACCCGGGCCACCGTCGAGCTGGTGCCGGAGAGCGCCGGGTTGTTGTCGCGCGACGCCGAGGCGACCGCGTACGCCGTCGTCCTGGAGGGGCTGACCAATGTGCGGCGGCACGCGCCCGGTGCGGGGGAGGTGGTCGTGCGGGTGGCGGTCGTGGACGGTCCGGCAGGTCGGGCTGGTTCGGGTGGTCCGGGCGGTTCGGCTGGTCGGGCTGGTTCGGCTGGTCGGGGTGATGCCGGTGGTTCGGTGGTCCGGGTGGTGGAGGTGTCGGTGACGGACGACGGCGGGCAGGGGCGCGCGCCAGGCCCGAGGGGCCTGTGGCGGCGGCTGCCGGGCAGCGGCGGCACCGGGCTGGCGGGGATGGCGGAGCGGGTGGCCGCCCACGGCGGGACGCTCGGCGCGGGCCCGCACCAGCGGTCGGGCTGGCGGATCACCTGCGTGCTGCCGGTGCGCTAGGGCCTGTGTGATGTCGTGATCAGTCAATGGTTGGCAGGAGATCGTCGATCCAGATCATCGAGGCTCGAAGGTTGAGGCCGGCGAGGTAGCTCTCGGGGGTCTTGTCGAACCGGGTGGCGATGCCGCGCCAGGCCTTCAGCTTGTTTATCAGGCGCTCGACGGTGTTCCGTTGCTTGTAGAGCTCGGCGTCGTGGCCGACGGGCCGACCGCCCTTGCTGCCCTTCTTCTTCCGGTTGGCAGCCTGGTCCTTCTTCTCCGGGATGACCGCCTTGATTCGCCGATTCCGCAGGTGTGCGCGGTTGCCACGGGACGAGTAGGCCTTGTCGCCGGCGACAGCGTCGGGCCGGGTGCGGGGACGCCCGACCGGCACCCGAACCCGGACCTTCTTCAGCACGGGGATGAACTGCGGGCTGTCGGCGGCTTGTCCCTCGGTCAGGATGAACGCCAGCGGGCGGCACTTCCGGTCGCCGGCACAATGGATCTTGCTGGTCTGTCCGCCTCTGGAGCGTCCGAGCAGGGCGGCTTTCAGCCGGAGCTTGCGCCGGCGCCGGATTCGTCGCCGCTCTTCCCGTTCCTGGTCGTCAGAGACGTCCTGCCCGTC
>NZ_CP026498.1:1295644-1406869 GCF_002953255.1 Streptomyces sp. CB01881 | reverse complement strand
GCCACGCCACTGGGCGCCGGAGCGGAACCGCCAGATCACGCCCTCGAACTGATCCCGCAGCCTCTCGGGGTACGGGCCGTACTCGCCGATCGGCAAGTACGGCTCGATGAACGTGCTCGTCGGTGAGTTGCCTACGCGTCACACACAGCGTCCTACCGGATTCCACCCTCGGGCGGGCACGAAACCGCAATGTTGATCACGACATCACACAGCCCCTAGGCGCCGCATCAGGCGGCCTTTGCCTCGGGGCCTGTCACCACGGCCCGGTATCGCGGGGCCGGTAGGGTCCGACGCCCTGCACAACGAGGGAGCCGACGGCGATCACGTACGTCGAAGGGTCAACTTGACCCGGCCCTGAAGGACTGAACGGCCGGGGTTCCTCGCAAGACCACGCTGAACACACTGGTCGACCGGTTGAGGCAGGACCTTGAGGGCGTTGCAGAGGTCGAGCAACGGGACGACGGTTGGTTCTGGGATGTCGTGTCCGTCCTGGGCGTGCGGGCCCGCTCGGCTTCTCCTGGCTGTACCAGGGGGACTCCGCTGCCATCGTCCTCGGGGTCGAAGCAGGTGGTGTGAGCTGGGAACTCGGCCGGTCCGTAGAGGAACTGGATCTGATGGAGGCAACCATCGACGCCCTCCTGACGGGCAACGCCACGGCCGTCTTCGCCTCGCGCCGATGCGAGGTGACGGTGACCCTTGGCGACGGTCGCAAAGAGGTGCAGAGCAACCACGACTTCCCGTCCGGCTGTCTGCCCCTTCCCGGGTGGTCGCGCTGGGGACGACGTGTTGACTACGGGCCGTACGGGCCGTCAGCAGATCGGCCCGGCCGGTGGCCGGCGGACCCTGTCGCCTTCCCCACCCGACCTCGGAGAGCACATCACTCGCTTGCTGGCGCGGCAGGTGGAGCAGGCGGGGCGGACGTGGGACGGCCGGCGGGGTGGCCCGTTCGGCAGGGGTCGGCGGCGAAAACGGGGCGGAACGGGGCGAAATCGGGGCCGGATATCTGCCGAACGGCAGATGGCAGGGCGACGCGGAACGGGCAAGCTCGTAGCCGTAGCCGTAGCCGTAGCCGTAGCCGTAGCCGTAGCCGTAGCCGTAGCCGTAGCCGTAGCCGTAGCCGTAGCCGTAGCCGTAGCCGTAGCCGTAGCCGTAGCCGTAGCCGTAGCCGTAGCCGTAGCCGTAGCCGTAGCCGTAGCCGTAGCCGTAGCCGTAGCCGTAGCCGTAGCCGTAGCCGTAGCCGTAGCCGTAGCCGTAGCCGTAGCCGTAGCCGTAGCCGTAGCCGTAGCCGTAGCCGTAGCCGTAGCCGTAGCCGTAGCCGTAGCCGTAGCCGTAGCCGTAGCCGTAGCCGTAGCCGTAGCCGTAGCCGTAGCCGTAGCCGTAGCCGTAGCCGTAGCCGTAGCCGTAGCCGTAGCCGTAGCCGTAGCCGTAGCCGTCATCGTCGTTCGCGTTGGAGGAGCCACCCCATGACCACCACACCGGCCGTGCCGGACACGCCTGCTCGTCGAGCGCCCGTTCGTCGGGTGGTTGCCGCCGTGGCCGCGCTGGTCGCGTTCGCCGCGCTGGTCACCGTCGCCGGCTGTGCGAAGGCCGACGACGCCACGCCGGAGGACAAGACCTTCGGTTATAGCGGTACCACGCTCAACGTCGTCTCCCGTCACCATGTCCCGACGGATCTGGTGGCGACGGACAGTCAGGACGTCAAGGTCACGCGCTGGTTCAAGGCAGAGGTCCTGGGCAAGCAGAGGAGCGAGTGGGCGCTGGACGGCGACACCCTCACGCTGGAGGCGAGTTGCAGCGGCATGGCCAACTGCGACGCCCGGTTCAGGGTCGAAGTCCCGCCGCACATAACCGTGCTGCGCGACGGCCGGGCGACCGAGCTCACGGGCAAGGCTGCCTGAACCAGCATGCGGCTCATGGCGGGCCCGGCGGTGCGTGCGAGACTGCTCCCCGTGACGAGTCCCCAGCCGGAGCGCAGCCCGAACGATCCGGTGCCCGCCGCGGTGCCTTCCGTGGTGTCCGGTGCGGCACCTGTTGCGGCGCCCGGTACGGTCACCGCCGCCGCGTCCGCCGCCGCGTCCGCCGCCATGGTCGGCGCCGAGCCGCCGGGGGCTGGCCCGGCCCGCATCCGCACGCTGATCGCGGACGACCAGGAGGCGGTCCGCCGGAGCGTCCGGCGGATCCTTGAGGCCCAGCCCGACATCACCGTGGTCGGCGAGGCGGCCGACGGCGTCGCCGCACTCGAACTCGCGGGGCAGCTGTGCCCGGACGTCGCACTGGTCGACATCCGGATGCCCCGGATGGACGGCCTGGAGCTGACCCGGCGGCTGGCCGGACCGGGTGCCGTCACGCCGGTGCGGGTGGTGGTGCTGACCACCTTCGACCTGGACGAGTACGTCTACCCGGCTCTTCAGCACGGCGCGTCGGGCTTCCTGCTGAAGCGTTCCGGTCCGGCGCTGCTGGCCGAGGCGGTCCGGGCGGCGGCGAGCGGCGAGAGCCTGATCAGCCCGTCCGTCACGGTCCGGCTGTTGAAGCACGTGACGGCGCCCCGGCGCCCGGAGAGCCGTCGCGCTCCCGTGGTGCCGCTCACCGAACGGGAGGTGGAGATCGCCGGTCACGTCGCGGCGGGCCGTACCAACGCCGACATCGCCGCCGAGCTGTTCATCTCACCGGGCACGGTGAAGACGCATGTCGCCAGCATCCAGCGCAAGCTGGGCGTGCAGAACCGCGTCGGCATCGCCGTGCACGCCTGGGAGATGGGGTACGCGGTCCCGACCACGTAGCGGTGTCCGCCGCACGGGCCCCGCCGTGTACGGCCGGTCCGGTCCAGGCCAGTGGTGTACGGCTCGTACGGCCGATGCGGTGCGGGCATGCGGAACCTGCGAGGCGGGGGTGGCCTCCGGACGTCGCGTCCTCCGGCCTAACAGTTCGATCGTCGACCGAGGTACCAGCGGCAGACCCTGATCCGTCTCGATCTGTCGCCACTGCCTCCTGCGGTCGAACTCCCTCATCTACCTCGCAGGTCCACCTCCATGATGCTCCTCCCACGTCGGTTGCACCAGGGTTTTCTACCGCAAACTCGGGCGAACTTCGCAGGTCGGATGCGAGGTGGAGGCGGGGTCCGCCGCTACCGCAGCGCGTCCTTGCGCAGGAACCGCTTCAGCCGTTGCCACGGCCAGGCGTTGATCACGTCCTCGGTGGTCAGCCAGGCGCGCTGGGCTGTGCCGATTCCGTACCGCGGGTAGGCGAGGTGCCCGGTGGCGTGGGCGTCGCTGTCGATCGAGAACTTCACGCCGTACCGCTTCGCCCGCAGCACGTCCTCGTCGCGCAGGTCGAGCCGCTGCGGTGAGCTGTTGACCTCGATCGCCGTGCCGGTACGGGCGGCGGCCTCGAAGACGGCGTCCAGGTCGACGTCGATCGGCCCCCGCCGGCCGATCCGGCGGGTGGTGAGGTGGCCGATGACGTGGACGTGCGGGTTCTCGCAGGCCCGGATCAGCCGGCGGGTCTGGGTCGCCCGGTCCGCACCGAAGTGCGAGTGGACGGAGGCCACGCAGACGTCGAAGCCGGCCAGGAACTCGGCGGGCCAGTCGACCCCGCCCTCCGGCCCGATGTTCAGCTCGGTGCCGTGCAGCAGACGCATCTTCCTGTGCCGCCCGGCGAGTTCGCGCAACTGTTCACGCTGGGCGAGCATCTTCTCGTCGGTCATCCGCTGCATGACCAGGTCGGGTGCGTGGTCGGTCACGGCGTAGTAGGCGTAGCCGCGCGCGGCCGCCGTGTCGATCATCTCCTCCAGGCCGGCGAGCCCGTCGGTGAGGTCGGTGTGGGTGTGCAGGTCGCCGCGGAGGTCGGCCTCGGTGACCAGTTCGGGCAGTTCTCGGCGTAGCGCCGCCTCGATCTCGCCCCGGTCCTCGCGCAACGGCGGCGCGATCCACGGCAGCCCGAGTGCCGCGTAGACCTCCTCCTCGGTGGCCGAGACCACCTTCGCGCCGTTCGCGCCGCTCGCGCTCCTCTCGGCCTCCTGGGTCGTCTCCTCGCCTTCGGTGCTCTCCCCGTTCCCGGAACTGTCCCCGTTCCCCGCGTTCGCCACTTCGAACAGCCCGTACTCGGAGAGTTTCAGGCCGGTCCGGACGGCCATGGTGCGGAGCTTGATGTTGTGCGCCTTCGAGCCGGTGAAGTACAGCAGCGCCGCGCCCCAGTCCTCCTCCGGCACCACCCGCAGGTCCACCTGGATGCCCTTCGCCGTGCGCACCGAGGTCTTGGTCGGGCCGCGTACGATCACCTCGGCCACGTAGGGGAGTTCGGTGAGCGCGGCCATCAGCGGTGCGGAGTCCTCGGCGGTCGCGAGCACGTCGATGTCGCCGACCGTCTCGCGCATCCGGCGCAGTGAACCCGCGTACGCGCAGCGGGTGCAGCCCGGCACGGCCGCGATCGCCGCGACGATCTGCTCGGCCTGCTCGGTGGCCGCGTCGAGCAGTGTCAGCCCGCCGGACTGCCGCATCAGCTCGATGCCGTGCAGGATCTTCTCTCCGCTGCGTTCGCCGAATCCGGCCACCCCGCTCAGCCGGTCCGCGCGGATCGCGTCGGCGAGTTCGCCGACCGAGGCGATGCCGAGGTCCTGGTAGAGGGCGAGGGCGCGTTTGGGGCCCATGCTGGGGACGGCCATCATCTCGCGCACGCCGGGCGGGATCGCGGCCCGCAGCGTCTCCAGGGCCTCCATCCGGCCGGTGGTGAGGTACTGGGCCACCTTCTCGGCGGTGGACTTCCCGACGCCGGGGATCTGTTGGAGGCCCTTGGCGTCCAGTCCGGCGACGTCCTCCGGGTAACCGCCCACCGCTCGGGCGGCCTTCTCGTAGGCGCGGGCCCGGAAGGCGTCCCCGCCGGTGATCGAGATCAGGTCGGCGTACTCCTGGAGCAACTCCTGGACCTGGTCGTTGAGCCGGGTCATGGGGTCAGTCTAGGTTCGGCGGCCGGATCGGGCCGGGCGTCGGGCCGGGTGCGCCAAGGGGCCCCGTGCCCAGGGTGCGCCCCCGGGGCGTGTGCCGGGAAGGCCCCGGGCGCGCGTACCCGGAGCACGTGGTCCTCGGGGGGTGTGCGGCCCGGGAGGTGGATCCCCGCCCCGTCGGTCGGCCGGGACGACACCCGCCGACCGGCGGGGTGCGGTGGCCGATTTGCGCCCATGAGCCGGATTGTCACCCGGGTGGCGGGGGCGCAGGCTTGGCGGAAGGGCCCGAAACGCGGCCCTGTCCGGCCTGCCGCCCGATCGGCGGTGGCGGCCGGTGATGCACGAGGGGCAGGGCGATGGCACGCGGGAAGCTCTGGGGCTATGTCGCGTCGGGTGCCCGGGTACTCGGTGGGTTCGGTGCCTTCGGCGGCCTCGGTGGCCCGGGCGGGTCCGGGGCGTCCGGGCACCGTGGCGGGTCCGGCCGGGACGGTGGCTCGGGTGGTGGCCGGGACGACGGGATCGGGGGTGGTGCGGGCGGCGCCGAGGGCGCGGACGGGTTCGGTGGCGCCGGTTCCGGCTGGGCCGGTGGTCCGGGGCGGCCGCCACCCCGGGAGATGGCCGCACCGCGCCCGCTCACCCGGCCCGAGCTGGAGCGGGTGCGCTGGACCGAGCGCACTGAGGGGTGCAGCCCGGAGGCGCAGCACGTCCAGGTCGGCGAGGTCGTGCAGCGGGTGCTGCGCGGCGGTGGGCGTGCGGCGGCGGTCTCGGTGCGGATACCGGTCGGTCTGCCGGTGGTGGCCGTGGACGCCCGGCGGCTGGAGTCCGCGCTGGCCGGACTGGTCGACCACGCGATCCGGCGCAACCCGGCGGGGGACCGGGTGCTGGTCCGGGCCGACGCGGTGTCCGGCCGGAGGGGTTCGGGCGGCATCGGCGGCTTCGGGAGTACGCGCGGCGCGGGCGGCGGGAGCGGCACGGGGGCCGTCCGCGGCCGGGGGTCGGGGCCGGCCGGTGCGGGCGGTCCGGTGGCGGACCGGGCCCGGGTGGAGCTGAGGGTGGTGGACCGCGGACCCTGTGAACTCCCGGAGGCCCGTGAGTGGTTGCTCGCCGGGCTGCGTCCGGAGGGCCCGGTGGGCCCGGCCGGGTACGGGCTGATCCGTGCGGCCGGCGGGCGGCTGGCCGTGGAGCCCACTCCGGGCGGCGGGCTCACCGTGGTCCTGATCCTGGAGGTGGCCCGCGACTGACGGTCACCGGGGGTTCGCGACGCGGCGGTGCGCGGTCGTCCGGCCTCCGAGGACCGCAAAGACTTCTTCGCAAATAATCCTTTGCGAAGAAGTCTTTGCGGTCCTACGCTGTCTGCCATGACCGAAGAGCAGAAGTGGCAGCACGGCCCGGAGCCGCAGAACGACGTCGTCGTCCTCGACGCCAAGGGTCTGCGGGCCCTTGCCCACCCCGTGCGCGTGCAGTTGGTCGGGCTGCTGCGCCGGCACGGGCCGTCCACGGCGACCAGGCTCGCCGAGCGGATGGGGCTGACGTCGGGGGCGACCAGCTACCACCTGCGCCAGCTGGCGGCCGCGGGTTTCGTCGCGGAGGACACCGAGCGCGGGAACGCCCGCGAGCGCTGGTGGAAGCCGCTCCACCAGATGACCTGGTTCGCGGACCGGGACTTGGCCGACGAGGAGCCCGAGGCCGCGCTCTCCTACCTGCGGTCGGTCGTTGCCGCCAATGCGTTGACCACCCAGCGAGCACTGAACTCCTTCGAGACCATGCCCCGGGAGTGGCGGCACTCCTTCGACTTCAGCGACTGGTCGCTGCTGCTGACGCCGGAGGAGGCGCGCCGCCTCGCCGACGAGGTGGCGGAGGTGGTCGGGCGCTACCGACGGGCGCCAGGAACGGGGACCGAGTCCGAGCCCGCATCCGCGTCCGGCCCCGGCCCCGGCCCCGGCCCCGACTCCGCTTCTGCGTCCGAGTCCGGGGCCGTGTCCGATTCCTCGCTCGGGGCCGTGCCGGAGGGGGCGGAACGGGTCGCGGTGGTGTTCCAGGTGCTGCCCGACCCCGCGAGCGGCCCCGAGACGGACGAATCGGAGGGCCGGTCATGACCACCGTCCCCGTTGCGGCCCCGGAGGCCGCCGGTTCGCCGCGAACGGTCCGGCCGTTGGCGGGGGTGCTCGGGGCCATGGCGATCTCCCTGACGGGGACGCGGGTCTCGGCGATCGCCTTACCGTGGTTCGTCCTCGCCACCACCGGCAGCGCCACCATGACGGGCGTCGTCGCCTTCGTCGAGATGGCGCCGTATGTCCTGGTCAAGGCACTTGCCGGGCCGGTCGTGGACCGTCTGGGCCCGCGGGTCATCTCCTGGACCACCGATGCGGTGAGCGCCGTCGCCGCGGGCCTGATCCCGCTGCTGCACGGCCTGGGCGTGCTGCCGTTCTGGTTGCTGCTGGTCATGGTCGGGCTGGTCGGAGCCGTTCGTGGTCCGGGTGACCTGGCCAAGGAGGTGATGGTCCCCGAGGCGGCCGACCGGGCCCGCGTACCGCTGGAACGGGCCACCGGCCTCGCCGGGGTCACCGAGCGGCTGGCCTCGACGGTCGGCCCGGCGGTCGGCGGCGGGCTGATCGCCCTGCTCGGCCCGATGGCCGGTCTGACGGTGAACGCCGTCGCCTTCGCACTGGGCTCGCTGGTCATCTCGCTCGTCCTGCCGCGCGGCATGGGCCGGGCGGCCGCCACCCCGCCGCCGGCGGAAGCCGGGGAGGGCGAGGCACAGCAGCAGGCCGGCTACTGGCAGATGTTCCGGGAGGGCTTCTCCTTCGTACGGACCGAGCCGTTGATGCTCACCGTGATCGTGATGATCGGCGTGACGAATCTGCTGGACGCCGGGTTCATGACGGTCCTCGTCCCGGTCTGGGCACAGGAGTCCGGGGGCGGCCCGGCGGTCATCGGCCTCACCGGCAGCGTCTGGGGGATCGCCGCGGTCGGCGGCAGCCTGATAGCGGCGGCCTTCGCCCACAGGCTCCCGCGCCGGGTCGTGTTCTTCACCGGCTTCCTGCTCTGCGGCGCCCCGAGGTTCCTGGTCCTTGCCATGGGCGCGCCGATGGGCGTCGTGCTCGTCGTCTTCGCGGTGGGCGGTTTCGGTTCCGGCTTCCTCAACCCGATCCTCGGCGCGATGCTCTTCGAACGTGTGCCGCGCCATCTGCTCGGCCGCGTCGGAGCCCTCGGTGACTCCCTCGCCTGGGCCGGCATCCCCCTCGGCGGCCTCCTCGCCGGCGCCGCCATCTCTCTCACCGGTCTGATACCCGTGCTGCTTGTCTCCGGTGGTCTGTACTTCGCGACCACCACGCTCGCCGGTCTCCGCCCGGAGTGGCGGGAGATGGACCGCCTGCGCGGTCACGGTCCGGCGAGCGCGATCGAGAATCCCCCGGGGCCGACGCTGGCGGCGTAGCACGGCTCAGAAGCGGATGCCGAACTGCTGATGGGGGTTGCGTTCTGCGGCGGCGTGCCACCAGCCCGGAGGGGTCGGCCCGGTGACCGTTGCGGACGGCTGGTCGGGGTGGAGCCCGAGCCGGCTGAGCGCCGAGGCCTGCACGCGAACGATGATCCAGCCGCGCCAGCGGCCGTCGGAGTCACGGCCGCAGGTGAGGCCCCAGCGGATCTCGTCGGCGGTGAAGGGCATCCAGTCGATTCCGCGGTCACGCAGTCAAGCGCGGACGGAGGCCAGCGGATGAAGGCGACCGGACACGTTCTCGTAGGCCACAACGGTGACCCAGTCGGAGTTCGGATCAGTCATGGCGGACATTCTGCCCCGCCCGGCACGGCCCGCGCCCGGGTTTTCACGTGATCGAGGGGGCGGTCGGGGCCGGGTGGTCGGGGGCCGCGGCGATCGGGTGCCGGGTGGTCGACCGTCGACGGCCAGCGGGGGCCCGTCGGTCCTGCGGCTGTCGGTCTTGCGGTAGTCAATCCTGCGGTAGTCAGTCATGCGGCCGTCACTCGTGCGTTGGGCGGCCGGTCCATCGGAGGAGGACCAGGCTCGCGAGGGCGGCGAGGGCACACCACGTGGAGACGAAGGCGAGCCGCCACAGCAGCGCGCAGACCACGGCACCCACGCCGGTGAGAAGGCCGAGGCGGCGCAGCAGGCGGTCGCCGCTGACGAGGAGCGAACCGACGGTGGCGAGCAGGTACCCGGTCAGGAGGACGGCAGGGTGGGGGAGGCCGATGGCGTAGCTGAGAGTGTGGCCGTGTTCGGTGGCCGCCACCGGGTGGGTGGCGACGGCCACGGCGAGCGGGACGGCGACGAGCAGGCCGAGGAGGAGAAAGGGCAGGACGATTCGCCGTCGGGCCGGTTCGCGGGCCGCGCACCAGACACCGGCCGGAACGAGCACGGGCAGCAGCGGCAGCGCGATCACCGCCCAGGCGGTACGTGCCCAGTCGGCCGGTACGGCGGGGGCACCGCCGTCGCTGCCGTACCAGACGGCGGCCTCGATCAACTGGTGCACGCCCAGGACAAGGGGGAGCGCGGCGAGCAGCATCCGCTCCGGCCGTCCGGCGTGGTGGGTCCGGACCAGGCAGAGCACACCGATGCCCGACACCACTCCGCCGGCGATCAGATCCGCCTGCGCGCTCCAGCACATCTCGCCGCCTCTCCGCCGCCGCCTCTCCGCCGCCGCCTCTCCGCCGCATCTCCTGCTGCCGTTGCTTCTGCTGCCATGGGCGTGGCTGCCGTTGGTCCCGCTGCCGTCCGGCCGGCTACCGGGAGCCGCCGGAGCTGGAGCCGCCGGAGCCGCCGGAGCCGCCGGAGCTGGAGCTGCCGGAGCCGCCGGAGTCGGGCGAGTCGGGGGAGCCCGTGGCGCCCGGCGAGCCGGAGGGGTCCGGACGTGGAGGATCGGTGCCGTCCGTGCTGATGGCGGGGTTGCCGCGGCCGGCCGGCGCTGCCTGCCCCGCTTCCCCTGCCGACCCTGTTGACCCCGCCGCCCTCGCTTCCCCGCCCGACCCCGCCGACCCCGTCGCCCTCGCCTCCCCGGCCGGGGCCCCGGCTTGGGCGGGTTGGACGGCGCTGTCCCGGCGGTCGTGCGCGGTGCCTGGCATGGCGGGGTGGCGGCCGATCACGATCACGCCGATGACGATGGCCACCAGCCCGGCCACCTGCCAGGCCAGCGCGCCGGGGGTGACCCGCAGGCGGTCGCCGAGGAACCCGACCGCGCAGGCGATTCCGGCGATCGGCTGCGCAGCCGTCAGCGCGGGCAGGGACATCCGCAGTGGCGCGGCCTCGAACGCGCTCTGCACCAGCAGCAGTCCGACCACGCCCGCCGCCACCACGGCGTACGGCTGCCAGCTGCGCAGTACGGCGTCGAGCCCGTCGTGGTCGAGGCGTTGGGTGGTGGTCCGGGTGAGCGCGTCCTGGAGTCCGTACAGCAGGCCGGCGGCCAGCGCGAGCAGGGTGGCCTCCTCGAACAGCGGGAGTCGGCGGGCGAAGGAGACCAGCAGCAGCGTCAGTCCGGTGACCGTGCCGACGACCAGCCAATGTCGCAGCTCCCCGGCTGGTGGGCCGCCGCCGGTGGGGCGGCCCGCCACGATGAAGGCGGTCACGCCGAGGCCGAGCAGTAGCACGCCGGCCCAGCCGGAGCGGCCGAGGCTCTGGCGGGTGAGCACCCGGGAGAGTGCCATCGCGAACAACAGGTTGGTGGCGAGGAGGGGTTCGACCAGCGAGACCTCGCCCTTGTTGAGGGCGAGGGCGGAGAGGATCAGGCCGCTGACCATGAAACCGGTGCCGAGCAGCCACTCGCGCATCCGCAGCAGGTCGAGCAGCAGTCGCCAGTGCAGCAGGTCGGAGCGCGGCGCCCGCTGTGCCGCGTGCTGCTGGAGGACGAAGCCGAGGCCCAGACAACAGGCGGCGCTGAGTGCGAGAAGGAAGACCGCCACGGAGGGACCACCCGAACGTCGCTGCCGGCACCGGACCGGCGGTCCGTGGTTCGGCCTCGGTCGTGGCGCGCTGTCGCCAGCCTACCGCCGGGGCGGGGCGCCGACCCCCGGGACGCAGCCGCAGAGGAGGCGAAGGGCGGGCCCGTGACGCCCGGAAGGAGGTGCCCACCGCGCCCGGAAGGCGGGGCCCACCGTGCCCGCCCGGCCAGGCCCGCCGCGCTTGCCGCCTCGGGCGCAGCGGGCGCACGCTGGTGTGAGCAGCCGCCACGGGGTCCGTGTCCGTGCCGGTCTGAGCAGGCAGGTCGGGGGCCGGCACCAGGAG
Source organism: Streptomyces sp. CB01881 (assembly GCF_002953255.1). GTDB lineage: Bacteria > Actinomycetota > Actinomycetes > Streptomycetales > Streptomycetaceae > Kitasatospora. The sequence continues at coordinate 1,395,698 of NZ_CP026498.1, read as the reverse complement.
GTGTGGCATGCACAACCAATGGGACGTGGAGCTGAGCTTCGAGGAAGACGGTGTGCACACGGGGTGCAACGCCCGGCTGACCGGCGCGAGGGCGCCGGGCCTCAGCGCGCACGGGGAGGCGGTCAAGAGCGCGGAGGACCGCCCGCTCGCCCGCATCGGCGAGGAGGTCGCGGCCTCCCGCGCACTGGAGGAGCTGTCCCGCAAGCTGAGGGCACAGGCCACAGGGGAGATCGAGGACGAGGGCCACCGGCCCGGCTACCTGATCTACTGACGAGCGGGCCCGCCGGCACCCGCCGGGCCGTTCGCCGACCGACCGGGGCTCGTCTGGGCGTGTCCGCGGCTGCGGGGAACGACGGCGGCCCCGGCAGGTCCAGCGCCGTGGCTCCCGTGGCTCCCGTGGCTGCCGTGGGCGTCGTGGATGTCGGCGAACCCGAGCCCCTGGGTCCCGGACTCGGGTGCCGACGCCAGCTGCGGCCCCCCTGCGGTCGGCCCCCCGTGGCCACGTTCGCGGCGGCGCGCCGGGCGCCGCCGACCACGAGGGAACGGCGGCCCTGGCGGTACCGAAGCAGACCGCTGGGGCTCGCCGGCCGATGTCCTGGCGCCGACCGCCCCTCGTGCCTGCCCGCTACACCGCTCGCACGCCGCCCACGACCGCCCCTCCGAGCGACCCGCCCGAAGGCTGCACGTCCTGACCGGTGGCGAAGTCGTCACCGGGAACACCCTCCCCCAGGATGTGGAGCACTGTGCCGAGAGTCCTTACCTGCCTTCCTGCCTTCCTGCCTTCCTGGCTGGGAGCGGAGGTGGTGCCTCCCGTTGAGCGGCCCGCCACTCCTACGGACCGGCTTCGTCCACTGCCGGGAGCGGTGTGCCGGGTGACCTTGGTCCGCATCTGGCCGAGGAGGTGGACGGCTCGTGCCCGTGTCGGTACTCCGGGCACAGCGCCCGTCCAGTAGGCGTCGGTGAACCTCTCGGTGGCCAGCTGGTCCGCGCAACCCCGCGGGCGCGGGGTCAGGGCGGGCAGCGTGCGGTCCGTCGGGAAGACGACGGCGAGTGCGGTGAGTGCGCGAGTGAGGCGAGGGCGGGCCGCCGGGCGCTCGGCGGGGCCATCGGGTCAGCAGGTCCGGATCGCCGGATCGCCGGATCGCCGGATTGGCGGACCGGCGGACCGGCGGCGATTGCAGCATGCGGAGGACAGTGCCGGGTCGGCTCGGGTGCGGAGTGCGCGTCCATGTCCATGGCGGGCGCAGCCCACTGCAGCACGACGGGCTGACGGCCCAGCTCCTGACCGAGAGTTGGAGATCACGGGCCCGGACTCTTCGAGACTCAGCCGGCCTCAGGCAGTGTGCGGGCGATCAGCTGAGTCGTTGATCTGGTCGCCCGAGCCGTTGCCCTCGCCGGTGCAGGCCGCTTCGGCGCCGCCGGGAGCAGTGTGTCGACGCAGGACCGGCGTCCGGGACCCGAGTGCGACGCCGATGTCCTGAAGCATCGAGCCGACGGAGTCCCACAACGGGGTCCCGAGCCCCCTGCGCTCGTGATCCCACAAGAAGACCGCGCCGTGGTGCTCGCCGACCCGAAGATCGACGATGAGGCCATCACCACCAGGACTCATCGCGATCGGCATGAACTCCGGCAGGAACCGGGGTTCGTCCGCCCCACTCCGATCGAAGTGCGATTCCTCCTGATCCGCGACGAGAAGCCAGATCTCTCGTGTCTCCAGGGCCTCCTCCAGCGTCACCGGAGCGAAGGGTCCCGGGATCCAGTAGTCGGCTCTGACGTTGCCCAGGGTCCACCATTCCCGCACGTCGGTAGGGAGCGTCACTGCCAGCTCGGCTTCGACTGCACGGAGGCGCGTCGCATCCACTGCCGGCCTGACGGGGGCCTTTCGGACGTGCGCGCTCAGCCGGCCGTCGATGCGGTCCCACGATTCCCGCACACCGTGATCAATGGGCGTCATGGCCGGCAGTCTCCCAGGCCGCTCCGACACCGGCACCCCGCTCCGAGGTTGCGGGCTGCCGGAGCCGAACGGGCCCCACGCCGCGCGGTGGAAACCGTCAGGCGTATCACCTTCTCCCGCTCCGTGTTCGCCGCGCTTCCATGGGGGCGGGCAAGGGCGGAGAACAGGAGGTCCGCGTCGTCGCAGGCCGAGACCTGGCCAGGGAGTGTGCTGACGGCCAGGGAGAGTGCTGACGGCGAGTGCGGTGACCGGTCAGGTCCAGGTCCGTGTCGGAGGGAGTGGCCAGGCCGGGGGTGTGGGGAGGGGGCCGCCGGTGATGGTGAGGGGGGCGGTGCCGGCGCGGCCGGTGAGCCAGGCGAGGATGGCGTGGCCGGGGGCGGTGACGGCGGGGCCGGACGGCGCGAGGGTCCATCGTCGGCCCAGGTCGACGGCGTCGACCCGGCCGAGCGGGAAGTCGAGGGCGGCCAGGGTGGTGAGGGTGTCGTCGAGCGCCCAGGCGACGTAGGGGGCGGGCCAGTCGGACGGGCCGTGGCCGGCAGCCAGGTCGGTGTGGTGGGCCTCCAGCTCGCGCCAGCAGCGGTACAGGGTGAACCGCGCCGGGTGCGGCCAGCCGGCTGCCGCCGTCACCTCCGCGTCCCATGCGGTGGCGGGCATGGACCGCGCGTCCTCGATGAGGGCGGCGAGGGAGTCGTGCAGGTCGTTCACCAGGTCGGGGGCCGGTCGGGCCGTGCTGTTCTCGACGGCGCGGGCCAGGGCTCCGGCGTCGGGGCGCGGCCCCGGTTCGACGCCGGTACGGGCGGTGTTCAGCAGCCGGCGGTAGGCGTCGGCGCTGCGGGCGAGGTGGGCGACGACGTGTGCGCGGGTCCAGCCGGGGAGGGCGGAGGCGGCGCGCAGGTCGTCCCCGGTCAGGGCGGCGAGAGTGCCGGCGAGCCTGGCGCCGGAGTGGGCCAGTTCGTCGATGAGGGCGGACCGGGAGGCGTTGAGGGGTGGGGTCATGACGACGAGACTGCCCGACGGCCGACCGCGACGGTGCCGCGGGCCCTCCCCGGCCCACCCCGGTGCGGATCCGCCCCGATGCAGGTCCACCCCGGTGCGGACCCGCCCTGATGCAGACCCGCCCCGATGCGGATCCGCGCGGATCCGGATCCGGGCGTGCGCGTGGCTTCACGGGGAAGGGCGCTGCCCGCCCGTGTGCAGGAGCCGTTCCCGGACTGACGGGGCGCCGTCGAGGAGTCGGCGGATGCGGGTGCCCTCGTCACGTGAGGTCACCCTCGGCAGCGGGCCGAAGCCGTCGGGGAGCACGTCGAGCAGGCTCACCGGGTGCTCTCCCGCGCGCAGTGTGATCAGTGGCTCGCATCGCAACTGGCTCGGGACGGACGGGCGGTGGGACAGGTTGTGCCACAGCGCCGGCTACAGGTAGTGGGGTCGGTCGGGTGCCGCGACGGTTGCCGTCCGCGCCGGGTCCAGACGTTGGCCGAGGCGGAGTTCGAAGGCCCGCTGCTCCAGCCCGAGCAGTGCGGGTGTGTCGACGGCCTTCACCTCGCGGGGCACGGGCTGGTCCGGGTTCGTCGCCTCATGGTGTCAGGCGGTCTCCCGGGAGGGTCCGTCGGTCCCGGCGGAGTCAGGCGAGGAACTCGGTGATGTGGTCGTTGAGTTCGGCCGGTCGGGCGGTCAGGAGGTTGTGGTGGGAGAGACCGGGCAGGACGGTCACGGTGGCGGTGGGGAGGGCCTGCCGGGCCAGGTCGGCGAGGCGGCGGGCATCGTGCGGGCGGCTCTGTTCGGCGAGCAGGACCAGGGTGGGGGCGGTGAGGGCACGGAGGCGGGCGCGGGCCGGGCGCGGGCCGGTGATCGGGCGGGTGGCGGGGAAGCCGGCGTGGCCGAGGGCGTAGACCTCGCGCCAGGCGGGGTCGAGGCCGGTGCCGCGGGTCTCCCAGTCGAGGTAGGAGCGGGTCCTCCCGGCGGTGCGGGGCGGCAGGAAGATGGGGAGCACGCGCAGCAGGTAGCCCGGGCGGAGGCCGGCGAAGCACTGGGTGGGGTCGAGCAGGGCCAGCCGCCGGATGCGCGCCGGGGCGTGCAGTGCGTATTCCAGCGCGATCCAGGCGCCGTACGAGTGGCCGCAGAGGTCGGCCTCGGGGACGGAGAGCCCGTCGAGGACGGCGTCCAGCCAGCCCAGCAGACCGGGCACGCCGTTGAGTGGCGGGCCGTCGAGGATGCTGCGACCGGGGTCGCCGATGAGGTCGACGGCGAGGACCCGGTGGCCCGCGGAGGCGAGCGCCCCGACGTTGGCGAGCCAGCTGGTGGAGGTGGCGCCGCCGCCGTGGAGCAGCACCAGCGGGCGGCCGTCGCGGGGGCCACAGGCGTTGACCCGGGTGGTGCCGTGCGGGGTGCGGACGGTGAGGGCCTCGATGGGGACGGGCCAGCGGGCCAGGGCCGCGTCGTACGCGGCGAGGAAGCGGCCGAGGCTGGCTTCCGGGGGTGCGGCGGGGTCGGCGGTGCCGGACGTCCTGGTGGAGCGTGCTGCCATCGTGTCCTCCGGTGGATCGCGAACTCACTCGCTGATCAATAATCTCGCTGAGCGAGAGAATAGTCGCACGGGCGTGCCCACGGAAGAATGGCAGGGTGGACGAAACCGAGGAACCAATGCAACTGGTCCATCTGCTGCGCGGGCTGACCGTCGAACTCGACCTGTTCGGGGCCGAGTTCGCCGGACGTCACGGCCTGCACCCGACCGACCTGCGGGCGCTGATTCACCTGCTGGACGCCGCGCGGGCCGGGACGGTGGTGACCCCCGGGCGGCTCGGCGAGGCGCTGCGGCTCAACTCGGCCGGGACCACCGGCCTGATCGACCGGTTGGAGCGGCTCGGCCTGATCCGGCGCGAGCGCGACCCGGGGGACCGCCGCAAGGTCAGGCTGGTGGTGGAGGAGCAGGCGATGGAGCTGGGGCAGGCCTTCTTCGGCGGCCTGATCGCCGACCTGGTGGCCGCGATGGGCCGCTTCGACGCGGGGGAGTTGGCGGCGGCCCGGCGCTTCCTGCTGGCGATGACGGAGGTGGTCACCGCGGCCCGTGAGACGGACTGAGTGGTCCGCCCCGGGCCCCCGAGGCGGGGCCCGGGGCGGACCGGGGGCGGTGCGGGGGTCCGGTGCGGGGAAGGGGGCCCGGGGGCTACGGCAACCGGAAGCTGCCAGTGGGGCTTCAGAGGCTTCAGGCCGGCGAACTCGTCGAGGACGGCGACCCTCAGCTCGTGGGCGCCGTCCGGCCGGGTCTGCTCGTAGTACAGGTGCCAACTGCCCCGGGCCGCGACCACGTCGGCGTAGCGGACGCCGAGCCAGGGGGCGTCCGGGGTGAGGCGGTGCCACTGCCGCAGATCGGGGGAGACGGCGAGGCCGCACCGCTCCTCGTAGTTGCCCCGGCGCTCGCCGAGCCGCTCGTCGTGCACGGACTGCCGGCCGACCGGGTCGGCGAGCTCTGCGAACTGGTCGGCCTGTCAACGGCGTTGCTCGACGCCCTGCCGCACCGGCTCTCCGGCGGCCAGCGCCAGCGGGTGGCGATCGCCCGGGCGCTCGCCGTCGGGCCGGAGGTGCTGGTGGTTGACGAGCCGACCTCGGCGCTGGACGTCTCCGTCCAGGCGCAGATCCTCAACCTCCTCGCCGACCTGCGGACGCGGACCGGCATCGGGCGGGTGTTCATCTCGCACGACCTCGCGCTGGTCCGCCACCTCTGTGACGAGGTCCTGGTGATGCGGCACGGCCGGGTGGTCGTCCACGTCGACCCGTTGGGCGCCGAGCAGTTGGTACGGGCGGTTGCGGCCGGGCACGGCCAGGCGTTCCTGGGCGGCGACAACGCCAAGGCCACCGGCCCGCGCGGCGGCCTGGCGGCCTGGGACCTGGCGGCCGGGCGCGAACTCTGGCGGACCGGAACCGACTTCGGTTCCGGCATCAGCAGCCTGGTGGTGCACGGCCACCGGCTGTACGGGATCACGGTCGACGGGCAGGCCTTCGCCGTCGACCTGAGGGCCGGACGGGCCGGACGGACGGGGTGGACCGGGTGGGCCGGGCAGGAGGGGCGGCCGGGGAGGGACGGCGGCCGCGTCCCCGTGGTCGGCCCGCGCGCCGACCTGCGGGCGGTCACCGCGGCCAACCCGCGGCTGCTGGTGGCGCGCGGCCGGCTGTACGGGATCAGCGAGCGGACGCTGTTCCGGCTCGACCCGGAGACCCTGACCGCCACCGTCCTGCTGGAGGTCGACTCCGAGTGGTACAGCGGCGCCCGGCTGGCGGCCGACGAGCGCGGCCTGCTCTACACCCTGCGTGGGCGCGAGCTGGTCGCCGTCCGGGACGGGTGACGGGGGAGCGCCGGCGAAGGGTTGGGCCGGCGACGTCCAGGGCTCAGAACAAGGTCTCCCCGTAGTGGTCTCCGGGGTGGCCCTCGCGCAGCAGGCAGATCTCCGGCTCCTGGAGGTGGGGCGGTCCGACCGGACCGGCCGCGGCCGGGCAGCGCGAGGCCTTCTCGACCGCGTACTGCGGCCAGGACGCCCAGTGCAGGTCGTAGCCGCTGCCCTGGACCAGCGCGGAGTGGGCGCCCCCGTGCCCGGCGACCAGCTCGCACCGTAGCTGCGGCACCATCGTGAAGGCTGCGTCCGGCATGGTGTCGAAGCGGTCCAGATCGGCCGGGGGGAGGGTGACGGCGGCGGGGCACTGACGCTTGTCCACGGGTTCGCGGTAGGCGTGGGTCATGGCCGCCGGCATCCCACTGGGCCGCCCGGGACCGGTAGGTTTCCGCCCTGTTGTACGCCTCCTGTCCACCTGGGGTGGGTTTCCACCGGCTCCTGCCCGGGCGTCCGGGCGTCCGGGAGGTTTGGGGCGTCATGAACGCCAGGGACGTCAGGGACGTCCGGGACGGCGACGGGTCGGGCCGGGTCAGGCCGGCCCGAGTGCCCAGCTGACGGCCGAGAGCGTCGCCATCGAGACCAGGGTCGACCAGAGCACCGAGTCCCTGGCCAGGGCGGTGCCCCGGCCGTACTCGCGGGCGTAGGTGAACACGTTCTGCGCGGTCGGCAGGGCGGAGAACAGCACGACGGTGAGCAGCTGGTGCGGGGGCAGGTGGAGGAGGAACGCGCCGACGGCGAACGCGGCCAGGGGCTGTATCAGCGTCTTGACCGCGACGGCCACGCCGACCTCGGCCAACCGGGCCGGGCCGGCGGCCGCCGGGCGATGGTGCAGCGACATGCCGAGCGCCACCAGTGCGGTCGGCACACCGGCGCCGCCGAGCAGCTGGCAGGACCGCTCCACCTCGTCGGGCAGGTGCCACCCCGTGGCGGTGGTCACCGCGGAGACCGCGGCGCCGATGGCGACCGCCAGCAGGACGGGGTTGCGCAGGGGGAGGGTGAGCAGCGCGCGCCGGCCCGCGCGCCCGCTGTCCAGCACCGTCAGCACGGCCGGAGTGACCAGCAGGATCTGGAAGAGGACCACCGGAGCGACGAACGAGGCGTCGCCGAGCACCTGCATGGCGACCGGGATCCCGAGGTTGGCCGAGTTGACGTAGCCGGCCGCCATCCCGCCGATCGCCCGCTCGGGGAGCGCCCGGTCGAACAGCCGGTGCGCAGCCAGCAGCCCGAGCCCGGCCGCGACCGCCGTCCCGGCGGCGAAGGCCAGCATCGAGGCGTTGGCGAACCGGTCCAGCGGGGTGCGCGCGATCATCACGAAGAGTGCGGCGGGCATGGCCACATGGAACACGAAGCGGTTCAGGACCATGTCGGCCTGCGGTCCGAGCAGGCCGCTGCGTCCGACCAGGTAGCCGACCGCGGTGAGGACCCAGATCGGGGCGAAGCCGGAGAGCAACGGAGGCAGGCTGGGCATGGGTTCCTCAAGGGGGCTCGGGCCGCTTCGTCGGGTTGGCGACGTGGCGACATGGCGACATGGCCGCGTCGGCGAGCTGCCGCGGTGGCGACAGGTCGTGTCTGCGGTCCGTGGGCACGGCCAGGGGTCGCCCGGCACCGCCGCAGTCAACCAGATGCCCGGAGCCCTACGATGGCCTGGTGGACTATCTGAGCCTGGCCGAGGTGGAGACCATCGCGCGGCGTGCGCACGAGGGACAGGTCGACAAGAACGGCCACCCCTACAGCGAACACATCGCCGCGGTCGCCCACGGCGTGGCGGACCGCGGGGGAAGCGAGGAACAGATCGCGGCGGGCTGGCTGCACGACGCGATCGAGGACGACGTGCTGACCCGGGACTGGCTGGCCTCGGCCGCGCTCACCGACACCACCAAGTCGATCGTCGACGCGCTCACCAAGCGCCCGGGCGAGGCCCTGGAGGAGTACACCGCCCGTATCCTGGCCACCCCCGGCGCCCTGCTGGTCAAGCAGGCCGACCTCGCCCACAACTCCGACCCGGCCCGGCTGGCGACCCTGGACCCGGCGACGGCGGAGCGGCTGGCGGCCAAGTACCGGCGCACCCGCGCGCTGCTCGGCCTGGACGAGGGCTGACGGAGGCCGGCGGACGAAGGCGGGCTGAACGGAGGCCGGCTGACGGAGACCGGTCGGCCGCCGTCGTCGGGCGACCGACACCGTCCGACCGGCCGCCAGGTGGTGCCGTCGGCCGACGGGGCCGGGACGAACCGGGCGAACGGGTCACCGGTGCCTGCGCAGTGCCCGACGAGCAGGGCGCGGAACCGGTCCAGCGGCTCCGCGTGCCGGGCGCCCACCGCCAGGTTGACCATCTCGCCGGGATCGGCGTCCAGGTCGAAGAGCAGGCTCGCCCGGGACGGCGCGCAGAGCGGCTGGGGGCAGTACGCCTGGCGGTAGTTGGTGCCGGCGGCGGCCAGCGCGTCCATGTTCGGCGTGGCGAGGTGCGGATTGCCGGCCGCGCTCATGGCGTCGGCGGTCTGCTGGTCCGTCAGGACGACGAGGATGTCGGGACGGTCAGGGCCGTCGGGCTTGCCGGAGCCGTCGGGACGGTCCTGCCCGTCGGGGCGGCCGGAGCCGTCGGGACGGTCGTCGGGTGTCGTCATGGTCAGGCCATCCGCTCGTAGGCGTCCGCGTCGAGAGCCCAGCGCAGTGGCTCGCCGGCCGTCCAACGCTCGAACTCGCCCACCACCAGGTCCCCGAGGCGCCGGCGCTCCAGCGCCAGGCTGCCGGCGAGGTGCGGGGTCACCATGACGTTGGGGAGTGTGAACAACGGCGAGCCGGGCACCGCCGGCTCGGGGTCGGTGACGTCCAACACGGCGAACAGGTCCGGCCGTTCGGCGAGGACGGCGAGCAGGGCGGGCTCGTCCAGGACGGCGCCGCGCGCGGTGTTGACCAGGGTCGCGCCGGGCTTCATCGAGGCGAGCAACCGGCGTCCGACCAGCCCCCTGGTCTCGGCGGTGAGCGGGGTGTGGACGCTCACCACGTCGGCGGTGGCGAAGAGTTCGTCGAGGCCGACCGGTCGGACGCCCGTCGGGGCGGGCACGTACGGGTCGTGGGCGACGACCCGGACGTCGTAGTCGCGCAGCCGCTCGCAGACCAGCCGGCCGATGGCGCCGAGCGAGAGCACGCCGACGGTCGGCCTGTACGCGCCGCGCGCCCGGCCGGCCCGGACCGGCGCGCGGGCGGCGCGGGCCGCGAGGACGTGGCGCCAGCCGTTCTTCAGGGCGTAGACGATCTGGGCGACGGCGAACTCGGCCACCGGGACGGCGTTGGTCTGGGCGGCGGTGACGATCGGGACCCCGGCGGCCCAGAACGCCTCGGTGGCGATCCGGCCTACCGAGCCTGCGGCGTAGGCCACCAGGCGCAGCCGGGGCAGGCGGGCGAGGGTCGGGGCGTCCAGCACGGGACCGCCCCAGCCGATGAACAGTACCTCGACACCGCGCAGCGCCTCCGGTTCGGCGGCCAGCCGTTCGGTGCTCCACACCCCGCCGGGGGGCCGTCCCGTTCTCGGCCACGTCGGCCAGGCGGGCCACCCGGGCGAGGGCCTCGGGGCCGTACCCGTCGGGAAAACGCCCCGGGTCCATCGCGAAGGCGGCTGCGAACATTCGCGTCTCCCTTGGTCGAGTGCCCATGGGAGAGTTTCTATCACGTTGAGAAATAGTAGGGAGGGAAGGGTGGCGAGGGAGGGGCGGGGAATGGCGGCGAGGGAGGGGCGGGGAATGGCGGCGAGGGAGGGGCGAGGGAGGAGTGAGGGTGCGTGGGAGGCGGGCCCGCGGCATACAGGGGCGGGCGCACACCCCGCCCTGGCCCCGGTCGGGGTGCCGGCGCGTGCCGAAGGTGCCCACGTCGGCGGGAGGTGAGGGCGCCCCCGTCGGCGCGAGGTGGAGACGCCCCGTCAGCGCGTGATGAAGGTGGCCCCGTCGGCGAGGCGGACGGCTGCGGCTGCGGCGCCGACCAGTTCGGTGGTGGTCGAGTGCACCATCGTCAGCCGGGGCATCACCGGCACCCGCCCGTGCAGCCGGGACTCGATCGCGGGCAGCATCTCGCCCGCGCTCTCCCAGAACAGCCGCCCGCCGAGCGCGATCAGTTCGGGGCCGAGGACGGCGGAGAGGTTGGCCACCAACAGCGCCAGGTCGTCGGTGAGCTCGTCGATCAGGCGGACCGCGGCGGGCTCGCCGGCCCGCCCGAGCCGGAACAGTTCGGCGACCCGCTCGGCAGGGGAGCCGGTGCCGACGGTCAGGCCGGCCTCGGTGATCCGCCGGTCCACGGCGTGGTCGCCGATCCGGGACTGGGTGTCACCGGTGCGCCCGAGTGGCCGGTCCAGGGCCCGGCGGTCGGTCATCAGCTGGCCGAGGGAGCCGGCCGACCCGAGCCGGCCGCGGTGCAGTCGGCCGCCGAGCACGATCCCGGCGCCGACCTCGATGCCGACCACCACCGCCGCGAGGTCGCTGACCCCGGCGGCGGCCTCGCTGTGCTGCACCGCCAGGGCGACCAGGTTGACGTTGCTCTCGACGGCCACCGGGATGCCGAACCGCTGCTGGAGCAGCGCGTGCAGCCGCATTCCGGGCCAGTCCAGTGCGGGCGCGAACTCGACCGGCCCGGTCCGCTCCCGGACCACCCCGGGGACGCCGACGACCAGCGCGCGGGGCGGGCCCGCATGGCGGCCGGCCCACTTCCGCAGGCCGTCGACCAGGGCCAGCAGGGGGCCAGTGAGGTCCTCGGTGGTGAGTTCGCGGGTGCGGGCCGGGCCGAGGCCGGTCCAGTGATGCTCGGTCTCGTGCAGCACCGTGCCGTGCAGGTCGGTGACCACGCCCACGATCCGGCGCGGCCGCATGGCGACGGCCAGCACGGTCTGCGCTCCGGCGTTGTAGCGGATCAGCTGCGGCGGGCGCCCGCCGCTGGACGGCGCCCGTTCGGCCTCCACGACGACGGCGCCCTCGGCGCGCAGCACCTCCACCAGGCGGTGCACGGTCGCCGTGCTGAGCCCGCTCTCGACGGCCAGCTGCTGCCGGGAGAGCGAGCCGTGCCGGCGCAGCACCTCCAGCAGCACGGTCCGGTTGACCTGCGCCACGGTCTGCGTGGTGGCGGTCGCCGGAGTGCGCGGGGGCTGGGGCACCGGGTGCTCCTCGGGCCGGGCCGGGCGGGGCCCGAGCGTGCGGGACTTTGTCTCGGCCCGAATATATCCGAACGGCGGTGTCGGCCCGGCCGGTGTCCCGCGCCGGAAACGGGCGAGAGGGCCCGTGTACGCGGATCGCGCGTGCACGGGCCCTCTCGGTCACCCCGGTTCTCCCTGTCCGATCCCCGGGGTGAGGGGGGACAGTGGTCTGACGGAGGTGTCGGTGCTACACCGGCTCAACGGTTCGGCGGGGCCGAAGCGGAGCGGCTTAGTACCAGTGGTGGTTCTGCCAGAACGACCAGGCGGCGTTCGGGCTGCCGTAGCGGGAGTTCATGTAGTCCAGCGCCCACTTGATCTGGGTGGTCGGGTTGGTCTTCCAGTCCGCACCGGCCGAGGCCATCTTGGAGCCCGGCAGCGCCTGGGCCAGGCCGTACGCGCCCGAGCTCGGGTTGGTCGCGGTCACGTTCCAGCTCGACTCGTGGGAGATGATCTGGCTGAACGAGGCGAGCTGGTTGGCCGGCACGATCTGGGCGGCGATGGTCTGCGGGGAGGCGGTCGCGGCCGAGGCGGCGGCGGGCATCAGGCCGGCGCCCAGGGCGGTCAGACCGGCGGCGCCGGCAAGAAGTGCAGCAGAGGTACGCATACGGAGCTTGAAAGCGGGCATGTAGAACAAGACCTCAATCGGGTTGGGCCGGTGTCACGCCCCGCCTCGACCAGTGGCCGGACAGGGGCCGAAACGGTCGCGGGGCGTGACTCGGCAGCTAGCCGCTTTCCCGGCGGGACAGGTGCCGGGGCGGCTGACGACTGAGCCATTGTTGCCAGACCGGATCGGCCGCCGCCAAGACCCCCTGCTTACGATCCACCGTCGTAGCGAGGGTGTGCGCCGTGGAATCGAAGGCCCGCCGTGGCGGCTGGTGTCGTGCCCACTGACCTGGGCGAACGCGCCCGCCGGGGGTTCCGGCTGCCCGTCGTCCGGTGGCCACTACCGGTCGTCGTGGCGGTGGTTCGCGTGTGAGCGCACTCACCGGACGCCTATCGGGGTCCGTCACCGACCGCTCGGTCGGCACCACTGCGTGTGCAGACGATCTGAGAGCGGCGCCACACGCCGGCCGGACCGCGTCGCCGCCGCGGCTTCGCGGGCGGACGTCGACCACGTCGCCGCCGCGGCTTCGCGGGCGGACGTCGACCACGTCGCCGCCGCGGCTTCGCGACCGACCGCCGCCTCGACGTGGTCGCGTGGAACGCCCTCGGTACGGAGCTGCTCGGCGGCCTCGCCGACCCGGCCCGTCGCGACCGCAACAACGCCGCCTTCCTCTTCCTGGACCCGGCCTCCCGCGATGTCCACCCCGACTGGGAGGACCGGGCGCGCGAGGCCGTCGGCCAGCTGCGGGTCGCCGCGGGCCGCTACCCGGACGACCCGGGCTGGCCGCACTGATCACCGGACTGTCCGACCGCGGCGCGGACTTCCGGCGGATCTGGGCCACCGGCGAGATCGTGATGTGCGCGGCGGGGCGCAAGCGCCTGCGGCACCCGGTGACCGGGCCGCTGACCCTGGACTTCGAAACGCTGCACGTGCCGGCCGAGCCCGGTGAGACGGGCCTGGTGGTGCACGTCTTCAGAGCCGGGAAGGGCACCCCGGAGGCCGCCGCCCTGGACCCGCTGGCCGCGACGATCGCCCCCGTCCCCGGCGCTCCCGCCGCCCCCGTCCCCGGCGCTCCGGCCGTCCCCGTCCCCGGCGCTCCCGCCGCCCCCGTCCCCGGCGTCCCGGCCGTTCCCGGCGTCCCGTCCGGTCGGCGGGACTGACCCGACCGGACGGGATGCAGGGGCCGGCTGCTGCCCGGTTGACGACGAGGCCGACCCCGCAACGCTCTCGGGGGTGCGGAATTCCGTTGCCGGCAAGGGCGGCCGTGGACGACGCTTCCGGCATGGAACATCCCCAGCAGGTGATCGAACTGGACGGCTTCACGCTGCGCGCGTTCAACGGCGAGGCGGACCTTCCGGAGTTCCTCCGGGTCATCGAGGAGTCGCTGGAGCACCTGCGGCCGTGGATGGGCTGGGTGGCGGAGCACAGCGAGGCGAACACCCGCGCCTTCCTGGTGAAGCGCGCAGAGCGGTGGGCGCGTGGTCAGGACTACAGCTACGCGATCGTGTCGGACGGGGAGATCGTCGGCGCCTGCGGGCTGTTCCGCAGCGCCGACGATGCGGACGGCGGCCGCGAGATCGGCTACTGGCTGCACCCCGCCGCCACCGGCCGAGGCCTGGTCACGCGGGCGGTCCGCGAGCTCGTCGAACAGGCCTTCCGCCTGCCCGGCGTCGAGTTCGTCGAGGTCGTGCACGACCCGGCCAACCTCGCCAGCGGTGCCGTCCCGGCCCGCCTCGGCTTCACCGAGCACGTCCGCCGCCCCCGCGAGCGCGTGGCCCCCGCCGAGACCGGCGAGGAACAGATCTGGCGGCTGACCCGTCACCGGGCGAAGGCCCTCGCCGCCGAGGCCGGCTGAGGGGGCCGGGCGCTCACGGTGGCGGATCCACCGCGCGTGGCATGCGTCGGCCGGTGCCGATTGGTCGGTGGCGACCGGCCGACGCAGCCCGGCCGGTGCCCCCGGTTGGCGCCGACCGGCCGTGGCCGACCCGGGCCGGCCGCCTGCGCATCGGACGAAGCAGCAGGAACCGCGCCGCCCGCCGGTCAGCCGCCGGGGATCATGCCGAGGGCGTCCGGCCGGCCAGCGTGTCGCCCAGGCGCCGGTGGCGGCCGGCCCGGGCGGCGAGCCGCTCCGCCTCCGGAAGGGCGGTGAGGGCGCCGAGCGCCGTGCCGACCGCCCGCCCCAGCCGGTCGCAGAAGGCGGCCGGCTCCTCGGCCGCGTCCGGTAGTTCGGGCACGACGGCGTCGACCAGGCCGACGTCCGCCAGGTCGTACGCACCGATGCCCTGGGAGCGGGCCAGCTCCGCGGCGTGCGCGCCGTCGCGGTGGACGATTGCGGAGGCGCCCTCGGGCGGCAGTGGCGCGAGCCAGGCGCGTTCGGCGGCGAGCACCCGGTCGGCGGGCAGCAGGGCGAGCGCGCCGCCGCCGGATCCCTGGCCGAGCAGGACCGCGAGGACGGGTGTGCGCAGGGCGAGCAGCGTGGTGAGGCAGTGCGCGATCTCGACGGCGATGCCGTCCAGCTCGGCCTGCGCGGAGAGTTCGGCACCGGCCGTGTCGACCACCGTGACCAGCGGCAGCCCGAGCTGTTCGGCGAGCCGGGCGCTGCGGCGGACGGCCCGCAGGTCGGCGGCGGTGAACGGGCGCTCCCGGTCCGGCTCCTGCCGCTGCTGGCCGATCACCAGCGCGGGCCGGCCGTGTAGCACGGCGAGCGCCCGCACCAGCGCACCGTCCCGGCCGCCGGGGGAGTCCAGCAGGACCAGTTCCCCGGCGGTGCGGCGCAGCAGCTCGCGGGTCCCCGGCCGGTCGGGGCGACGGGTGCTGCGGACGGCCTCCCAGGCGTCGGGACGGGTCCCGGGCCCGGTCGGCGGCGGCTCGGCCGAGGTCGGTTCCGAGCCCGAGGCCGGTGTCGGTTCCGAGGTCGGTGCCGGCTCCGGGGCCGGGTCAAGGCCGTCCGCCCGGCGCTCCGCGGTCGTCGCGCCGAGGGCCAGCACGGCCAGCGCGCGCCGCAGCACCTCGCGCAGCTCCTCCGGTGCGACCACCGCGTCCACCAGGCCGCGCGCGGCCAGCGTCTCGGCGCGCTGCACGTCCGCAGGCAGCTCCACGCCGCGCAGTTCCTCGTACACCCGTGGGCCCAGGAACCCGAGCCGGGCGCCCGGCTCGGCGAAGACCAGCTGCCCGAGTGTGCCCCAGGAGGCGAACACCCCGCCCATGGTGGGGTTGCGCAGGTAGGTGAGGTACGGCAGTCCGGCCGCGCGGTGGGCCTGGACGGCGGCGGTGATCCGGAGCATGCAGAGGAAGGCCGCCGAGCCCTCCTGCATCCGGGTCCCGCCCGACACCGGCAGGGCGACCAGCGGCAGCCGTCCGGCGGTCGCCCGCTCCACGGCCCGGGTGATCCGTTCGGCCGTGGCCACCCCGATCGACCCGCCGAGGAAGCCGAACTCGGAGGCCACCAGCGCCACCGCCCGGCCGCCGATCCGTCCGGTCCCGGTGACGACCGCCTCGTCCGTTCCGGTCCGCTCTCGCGCCCGGGCCAGCGCCGCCCGGTAGCCGGCCTCGGCGGGCTCCGGGCCGAGCGGCTCGTCCCAGCTCGTGAACGTTCCGGGATCGACGAGCAGTCCGAGCAGTTGGCGTGCCGTCAGAGAAGTTCCCGTACCCAAGGTCCCACCCCGTCAGCCGAGCCGCCCGCACCGTCAAGATCCACCCTACGCAGTGGTGGCGGGCCCGTCCCGGTCCGACGTGCGGATGTGAGCAGGCCGACAGCCTCGGGGAGCCGGGAAAAACCCCGTCGCCGCCGGGGCGGGGCTTCGGCATGATGGCGGCCGTGGACACCGAGACGCTCATCGAGACCTGGACCCGCCTCATCGACCACCCTGCCAAGTCGCTGGTGCTGTTCGAGCACGGCACCTGCGTGGTGCTGACCGGGCCGGCCGACTCCGACGATCTCGCGGCGCGGGCGACCGCGCTGCTCGCCGAGGCGGGACCGGTCCGTCCGGGCTCCCCCGCGGGGGACTTCGGCGTGATCGACCTCGGGGAGGCCGGTGGCTGGGTCGTCACCGGCGACCACCCGGACGTCCTCACCTACGTCGGGCCGGCCGAGCCGGGTGACGACTCGACGCTCGCGGTCGGCGTGTACGGGCGGGGCAGGCGTCACCAGGACGGCACAGGGCTGCGGGTCGTCCACGTCGAGGACCGGCGGGGCGCCGCCGGACCGGCATGAGCGCCCGAGTGGACCGGGAACACCCGCTCGTCCGGGAGGTCTTCCCCGCCTTCGCCCGCGAGTTGACGGCCCTCCTGGAGGCGGAGGGTGAGCGCGACCTGGCCCTCGTGGCCCGTGATCTCCGTCTGGTTGCGGAGTGCGGTTGCGGCGATGACTTCTGCCAGAGCTTCGCGACCGCGCCGCACCCGAAGGGGCAGCCGTTCGGTGCCGGCCACCGGTGCGTGCCGCTCCCCGCCGAGGAGGGGCTGCTCGCCCTGGACGTGCTGGACGGGCGGATCATGTACGTCGAGGTGGTCGACCGGGCGCCGCTGCGGGACGGGCCCGGACGCCCGGACTGAGCCGCCGGGCCTCACCCGCGGGCGACGGCCGGCTCCGACCACCGGGCCCCGCCGTCGGGGAGGCGCCCGTCGTACACCGCGACCCCGCACGCCGGGGCGCCGCACGCCGGGATGCCACACGCCGGGATGCCACACGCCGGGGCGCCGTACACCGCGACGCCGCACGCCGGGGCGCCGCACTCCCGTACCTCGTGCACCGGGACGCCGCACGCCCGGTCGTAGCGTTCGGCGACCAGGCGGGCGAGGGCGTCGTGGGTGCCGAGCGGGTCGCTGGTCCAGCGGGCGGGGGTGGCGGCGGCCCGGTCGGCGAAGAAGCCCGGGCCGAGGAGGTAGGTGGCGACGGCGACCCGGCGGTGTCCGGCGGCGTGCAGGGCCTCGACCGCCTCGTGCGGGGTCGGGCGGGCCGCGGACAGGTAGGCGGGGACGACGGGCCGCCCGTCGCCCAGGCGTGCGGCGAGCAGACGGGCCGTGCGGCGGGTGTCGGCGGCGGCCGCCGGGTCGGAGGAGCCGGCCGCGGCGAGCACCACCGGGCCGGCGCCGGGGGGACGGCCGCTCCCGGCGAGCCGGTCGGCGAGGACGGCGGCCAGCAGCGGGTCGGGGCCGAGCGAGGGCGCGAGCCGGACGTGCGGCAGCCGGGCGGCGGCCAGCGCGCCGGGGATGTCCACCCGGAGGTGGTAGCCGGTGCCGAGGAGCAGCGGCACGAGGACGGCCGGTTCGCCGTCGGCCAGCCGGGCCAGCGCCTCGGGCAGGGACGGCGCGGCGAGGTCCAGGAAGCAGCAGCGGACGTCCAGTTCGGGGCGGAGCACGCGCACCCGCTCCAGCAGCTCGCGCGTCGCGGCGACGCCGGCCGGGTTCCGGCTGCCGTGCGCGACCGCGAGCAGCACCGGACGGTCGGTGGTACGCGCGAACCCGCCCATCAGCCCGCCGCCAGGCGGTAGCCGCGCTTGGGCACCGTCCGGATCAGCCCGCCGTGCGGTCCCAACGCGGCCCGCAGCCGCCCGACCGCCGCCTCGACGGCGTGCTCGTCCGCCGTCGCGTCGGCCCAGGCGGTGCGGAGCAGTTCGGCGCGGCTGAGCACCCGGCCCGGTCGTTCGGCGAGGGCCCGCAGGACGGCGGCCCCGCGCGGGCTGAGCCAGTGGCTCCGGCCGTCGACCATCACGGCGTTGCCCTGGAGGGTGAGCGTCCGCCCGGCGACGGTGACGTCCTGGCGACCGCGGCCGGGCAGGGTCTCGGCGAGGAGGCGGACCAGCGAACCGAGCCGGCCGCGCTCCGGGAAGACCGCGGGCAGGCCGAGCTCGGCGAACGGCCGGGCGCAGAGCACACCGACGCAGACGGGCAGGACGTCGCCCCGCAGCGCCTCCAGCAGGGGCTCGCGCAGGCCCTCGGCGGTGGCCGTCTGCACGAACGCGGTGACCGCGGGGGCGCTGGTGAACGTGAGCGCGTGGACCTGGCGCCGGACGGTCTGCTCGACCAGCCGCCGCACCGGCGCCGGGTCGTCCGGCGGCTCCCAGCGGTAGACGGGGACGGAGATCACCTCGGCGCCGCGTTCGCGCAGCGCGGCCGCGAAGGCGTCCAGCCGGATGCCGTGCTCCTGGACGGCGATCCGGCGGCCGGCCAGCGGGCGGGCCAGCAGCCAGGTGAGCAGCTCGTCGGTGGCCTCGGTGTCGGGGGAGAAGCCCTCGCCGAGGCCGCTGGCCCGGACCGCACCGGTGGCCTTGGGGCCGCGGCTGAGCACCACCGCGTCCCGGCAGGCGTCGGCGAGGGCGGTGCCGCGGCCCCAGCCCTCGGCGGCGCTCATCCAGCCGCGCCAGCCGACGCCGGTGGTGGCGACCACGTAGTCGAGCGGCGCGGCCAGGCAGCGTTCGGTGGCCTGGCGCAGGGCCAGGTCGTCGGCGAGCGGGGTGATGCGCAGCACCGGAGCCTCGACCACCTGGGCGCCGCGCCGGGTGAGCAGGGCGACCAGCTCGTCGCGGCGGCGCGCGGCGGTGACCCCGATGGTGAAGCCGGTGAGGGGCCCGGGCTGCCCGCTGGGACGCGGGCCGGTGGGGGAGGGTGCCATGGCCGCAAGGGTGCGATGGCCGCGTTACGTGGGGATTGCCCGCCCGTCACCTGCGCGTTAGCGAATCCGCCCGCCCGGTTACGGCTGATGTCCTGCCGCGCACCCCGCCCCCGCGGCGGCGTGAGCGACGCGTACCGCGCGCGCAACACGGGGGACCCGGTGGCGAAACGATCAGCGGTCAGATTCATCGGCATGACGACGACCACCGACACCCACTGCCCGTACTGCTCGTTGCAGTGCGGCATGCGGCTGCGCACCGGACCCGAGGTGGGTGCGGCCGGGGCCGAGGTGCTGGAGCGGCCCGGCTTCCCCGTCAACGGCGGCGCGCTCTGCGGCAAGGGCCGTTCGGCGCCCGCGCTGCTGGCGCGGGACGTCCGGCTGACCGGGCCGCTGCTGCGCGACCGGCCGGGCGGGCCGCTGCGGTCGGCGGGCTGGCCGGAGGCGCTGGCCCGGGTGGCCGAGGGCCTGGCCGGGGTCCGCGAGCGCCACGGCGCGGACGCCGTCGGGGTGTTCGGCGGCGGCGGGCTGACCAACGAGAAGGCCTACCAGCTCGGCAAGTTCGCCCGGGTCGTGCTGCGCACCGCCAACATCGACTACAACGGCCGGTTCTGCATGTCCTCGGCGGCGGCCGCGCACCGCAGGGCGTTCGGGCTGGACCGCGGGCTGCCGTTCCCGCTGGAGGACATCCCGCACACCGACTGCCTGGTCCTGGTCGGCGCGAACCCGGCCGAGACGATGCCGCCCGCGCTCCGCTACTTCCGCGAACTCCGCGAGAACGGCGGCACGTTGATCGTGGTCGACCCGCGCCGCACCCGGACGGCGGCCGAGGCCGACCTGCACCTCCAGCCCCGGCCCGGCGGCGACCTCGCGCTGGCGCTCGGCCTGCTCCACCTGGTCATCGCCGACGGCCTGGTGGACGAGGAGTTCGTCGCCGCCCGGACCACCGGCTTCGACCGGGCCCGCGCCGCCGCGACGGCGCACTGGCCCGACCGGGTGGAGCGGCTCACCGGCGTCCCGGTGGCCCGGCTGCGGGAGGCCGCCGCGCTGTTCGGCCGCGCGGCGACCGGCATGGTGCTGACCGCGCGCGGCCCGGAGCAGCAGAGCAAGGGGACGGACACCGTCGGCGCCTGGATCGACCTCTGCCTGGCCACCGGCAAGGCCGGCCGGCCCCGCTCCGGGTACGGCTGCCTGACCGGCCAGGGCAACGGCCAGGGCGGCCGCGAGCACGGCCAGAAGGCCGACCAGCTCCCCGGCTACCGCTCGATCGAGGACCCGGTGGCCCGGGCGCACGTGGCCGGCGTCTGGGGCGTCGACCCGGAGGCGCTGCCCGGCGCGGGCCGCTCCGCCTACGAGCTGCTGGACGGGCTCGGGCAGCCCGGCGGTGTGCGGGCGCTGCTGCTGGCGGGCTCCAATCCGGTGGTCTCCGCGCCGAACGCGGGTCATGTCGCGGGCCGGCTGCGTGCGCTGGACCTGCTGGTCGTCGCCGACCCGGTGCTCTCCGAGACCGCCCGGCTGGCGGACGTGGTGCTCCCGGTCACCCAGTGGGCGGAGGAGGACGGCACCACCACCAACCTGGAGGGCCGCGTCATCCTCCGCCGTCGCGCGCTGGACCCGCCCGAGGGGGTGCGCAGCGAGCTCTGGGTGCTGCGCGAACTCGCCGCCCGGCTGGGCGTGCCGGACGGCTTCCCGGCCGAGGCCGAGCCGGTCTTCGACGAGCTGCGCCGCGCCTCGGCCGGCGGTGACGCGGACTACGCGGGCATCAGCTACCGGCGGATCGCGGCGGAGGACGGCGTCTTCTGGCCCTGCCCGGACGCGGCGCACCCGGGCACGCCCCGGCTCTTCCTGGACCGGTTCGCCACCCCCGACGGCCGGGCCCGGTTCGCCGGCGTCACCCATCGCCCGGCGGCCGAGGAGCCGGACCGCGACTACCCGCTGTACCTGACCACCGGCCGGGTGCTCGCCCAGTACCAGAGCGGCGCGCAGACCCGGCGGGTGCCGGAGCTGAACGCCGCCGCGCCGGGACCGTTCGTGGAGCTGCACCCGCGGCTGGCCGCCCGTCTCGCGGTCGGCGAGGGCGAGTTGGTGTCGGTGACCAGCAGGCGCGGCCGGGCGGTGGCGCCGGCCCGGGTCACCGACACCATCCGGCCGGACACCGTCTTCATGCCGTTCCACTGGCCGGGCGCCGGCCGGGCCAACACGCTCACCAACCCGGCGCTCGACCCGGTGTCCCGGATGCCGGAGTTCAAGCTCTGTGCCGTTCGCGTCGAGCGGGCCGAAGGGGAGGCGTCATGAGGACGGCGAAGGACCGCAGGATCGCGGTGGTCGGCGGCGGCATGGCCGCGGCCAGGTTCGCCGAGCGCCACACCGCGCTGGGCGGCGCCGGCCGGGTCACCGTCTACGGCGCCGAGGCCCGCGCCCCCTACAACCGGGTGCTGCTCGCCGACGTGCTCACCGGCCGGTACGACACCGAGGCGATCGCACTGCCGCTGGGCGGGGCCGAGCCGAGGCCCGGCTGCGAGGTGGTGGCGCTCGACACCGCCGCCCGTACGCTCGGCCTCGCCGACGGCACCGTGGAGCCGTGGGACGAGCTGGTGCTCGCCACCGGCTCCAACCCGGTGCTGCCACCCATCCGCGGCCTGCGCCGCGCGGACGGCAGCGGTCTGACCGAGGGCGTCCACACCCTGCGCACGCTGGACGACTCCGCCCGGCTGGCGGAGGACGCCGTCGGCGCCCGCCGGGCGGTCGTGATCGGCGGCGGGGTGCTCGGGGTGAGCGCCGCCCGGGCGCTGGCGACGCTCGGCGTTCCGGTCGAAGTCGTCCACCAGGGCCCGTATCTGATTGAGCGTCAACTCGATGCGGAGGCCGGCGAGGTGCTGCGGTCCCGGCTGCGGGCACTCGGGGTCGAGACCTATCCCGGCAACCGGGCCCGCGCACTGCGCGGCGAGGAGCGCGTCACCGGCGTCGAGTTGGCGAGCGGCTATGTCCTGGACTGCGACCTGGTGGTGCTGGCCTGCGGCACCCGCCCGCGGACCGCCCTCGCGCACGCCGCGGGCCTGCCGGTCGCCACCGGGGTGCTGGTCGACGACGCGCTCGCCACCGCCGTACCCGGGGTGCACGCGATCGGCGACTGCGCCGAGCACCGGTCCACCGTCCACGGCCTGGCGCTGCCCGCCTGGGACCAGGCCGACGTTCTGGCGCTGCGCCTGTCCGGCGCCGATCCGGACGCCCGCTACACCGGCTCCCGGCCCCCGGCCCGGCTCAGCACCGGCGGCCTGGAGTACGCGGCCTTCGGCGCCGTGGACGAGACCCTCGACCCCGGCCTCGACGTGCTCAGGCTCACCGACGCGACCCGCGGCAGCTACAAGAAGCTCGTCCTGCGCGGTGACCGGCTGGTCGGCGCCATCCTGTTCGGCGACCTCGCCGGCGTCGACACCCTGGCCGAGGCCTGGCGGCGCGACGACCCGCTCACCGGCCACCCCCTCCACCTGCTCACCTGAACGCCCGGCCGCCCCGGCCCCCTGACGCCCCGGCCCCCTGAAACCCCAGTCCCCTCCGACGCCGCACCCCCCTTGACGCCACCACTCCCACCCGCACCCCCCCGCACGACCCCGAGGAGCATCGCGATGACAGCGCACACGCCCGACCGACCAAGGGACCTCGTCCTCGTCGGCCACGGCATGGTAGGCCAGCGCTTCCTGGAGGCCTTCGCCGAGCAGCCCGGCGCCGGGAGCTGGCGGATCACCGTGCTCGCCGAGGAACCGCGCCCCGCGTACGACCGCGTCCACCTCAGCTCGCTGTTCAACGGCCGTACCGCCGAGGACCTCACGCTCTGCCCGCCCGGCTTCCTCGCCGAGCACGGCATCGACCTGCGCCTCGGTGACCCGGTCACCGCCGTGGACCGCGCCGCCCGCACCGTGACCACCCGGGCCGGCCACCGACTCCGCTACGACGCCCTGGTGCTGGCCACCGGCTCGGTCCCGTTCGTACCGCCCGTCCCCGGCCGGGACGCGGCCGGCTGCCACGTCTACCGCACGATCGAGGACCTGGACGCCATCCGCGCGGACGCCGAGCACGCCAAGACCGGCGTGGTGGTCGGCGGAGGCCTGCTCGGCCTGGAGGCCGCGGGCGCCCTGCGGGCGATGGGCGTGGCCACCCACGTGGTCGAGTTCGCGCCCCGGCTGATGGCCGTCCAGGTCGACGAGGGCGGCGGCGAACTGCTCCGGCGCAAGATCGAGGACCTCGGCGTCACCGTCCACACCGGCGCCGGCGCCAGCGGCGTGGAGACCGCCGCCGACGGCCGCGCCCGCGCGCTAGCCCTCTCCGACGGCCGCGAACTCACCGCCGACCTGGTGGTCTTCTCGGCCGGCGTCCGCCCCCGCGACCAGCTGGCCCGCGACTGCGAGCTGCCGGTCGGCGCGCGCGGCGGCATCGTGGTGGACGAGCACTGCCGCACCGCCGACCCGGCCGTGCTGGCCATCGGCGAGTGCGCCCTGACCGTGGACGGCCGGGTCTACGGCCTGGTGGCGCCCGGCTACCAGATGGCCGAGACCGCCGCCCGCGCGCTGGCCGGCAGCCCCGGCACCGGCTTCACCGGCGCCGACACCTCCACCAAGCTCAAGCTGCTCGGCGTCGACGTGGCCAGCTTCGGCGACCCGCACGGCACCGCCGAGGGCGCCCTCGACGTGCTGTACAGCGACAGCCGGCTCGGCGTCTACCGCAAGCTCGTGATCGGCGCCGACGGGGCGCTGCTCGGCGGTGTCCTGGTCGGCGACACCGAGGCCTACGGCACCCTGCGGCCGCTGGCCATGGGCGGCAAGCCGCTCACCACGGCGCCCGAACAGCTTGTGCTGCCCGCCGGGTTCGCCGCCGCAGGCCCCGTCGCGCTCCCCGACGACGCGGTGCTCTGCTCCTGCCACAACGTCACCCAGGGCGCCGTCCGGGCCGCCGTCCACGAGCAGGGCTGCGAGTCCGTCGCCGCGGTCAAGAAGTGCACCCGGGCCGGCACCGGCTGCGGCAGCTGCATCAAGCAGCTGACCACCGTCGTCACCGAGGAGCTGGCGGCCAACGGTGTCGCCACCCAGACCGGCCTCTGCGAGCACTTCCCGCAGACCCGCGCCGAGCTGTACGAGATCGTCCGGGTCACCGGCATCTCCGGATTCTCCGAACTCCTCGACCGCCACGGCCGCGGCGAGGGCTGCGAGGTCTGCAAGCCGACCGTCGCCTCCATCCTGGCCAGCCTCGGCGGCGGTCACATCCTGGACGGCGAACAGGCCGCGCTTCAGGACTCCAACGACCACTTCCTCGCCAACCTCCAGCGCAACGGCTCCTACTCGGTGGTGCCGCGGGTCCCCGGTGGTGAGATCACCCCCGAGGGCCTGATCACCATCGGCGAGATCGCCCGCGACTACGGTCTCTACACCAAGATCACCGGAGGCCAGCGGATCGACCTCTTCGGCGCCAGCGTGGACCAGCTACCCGGCATCTGGGGCCGACTGGTCGACGCCGGCTTCGAATCCGGCCACGCCTACGGCAAGGCGCTACGCACCGTGAAGTCCTGCGTCGGCGAGACCTGGTGCCGCTACGGCGTGCAGGACTCCGTCGCCCTCGCGATCGAACTGGAGCTGCGCTACCGGGGGCTGCGCTCCCCGCACAAGCTCAAGTCCGCGGTCTCCGGCTGCGCCCGCGAGTGCGCGGAGGCGCAGAGCAAGGACTTCGGCATCATCGCCACCTCGGCCGGCTGGAACCTCTACGTCGGCGGCAACGGCGGCATGACGCCCCGTCACGCCGACCTGCTGGCCGCCGACCTGGACCGCGAGACGCTGATCCGCACCATCGACCGCTACCTGATGTTCTACATCCGCACCGCCGACCGCCTGGAACGCACCTCGGTCTGGCTGGACCGGCTGGAGGGCGGCCTGGACCACCTGCGCGCCGTGGTGATCGACGACTCGCTCGGCATCGCCGCCGAGCTCGACGAACTGATGGCACGTCACATCGACGGCTATCAGGACGAATGGGCCGCCACCCTGGCCGACCCCGAACGGCTGCGCCGCTTCGCCTCCTTCGTCAACGCCCCCGGCACCCCCGACCCGGCCGTCACCTTCGTCCCCGAACGCGGCCAGATCCGCCCCGCCCGCCCCGACGAGGACGGGCGCATCCTCACCACCCCCACCCCGGTCCTGGTGGCCGGTCCCCGACTGGAGGTGCTCACCCCGTGACCGTGGAGATCCACGACGGCACCCGCTGGCAACCCGTCTGCACCCTCGACGACCTGCAACCCGGCCGCGGCGTGGCCGTGCTGCTCGACGGCGCCCAGGTGGCCGTCTTCCGCGACCGCACCGGCGGCCTGCACGCCGTCGACAACCTCGACCCGTTCAGCGGCGCCCACGTCCTCTCGCGCGGACTGCTCGGCAGCCGCGGCGACCGGCCCACCCTGGCCTCGCCGATGTACAAGCAGGTCTTCGACCTCACCGACGGCCGTTGCCTGGACGAGGACACCGCCCCCGACGGAAGCCCCGCCGTCCTCAGGCTCTGGCCGGTCCGGACCGCCGACCCGACCGCCCGCGCAGCGAAGGAGAGTGCCGCATGAGTGTCGTCGTCGAGACGCAGCCCGCCGGCGGCAGAGCCGGCACCGGCCCGCTCACCCACTGGGACCCGGAGGACGTCGCCTTCTGGGAGCGGACCGGCGCCCGGATCGCCCGCCGCAACCTGGTCTACTCCGTGCTCTCCGAGCACATCGGCTTCTCCGTCTGGAGCCTCTGGTCCGTCCTGGTGCTCTTCCTCGGCCCCGAGTACCACATCGACACCGCCGGCAAGTTCACCCTCACCGCCCTGCCCACCGCCCTCGGCGCCCTGCTGCGCCTGCCGTACACCTTCGCGGTGGCCCGGTTCGGTGGCCGGAACTGGACGGTGGTCAGCGCCCTGCTGCTGCTCGTGCCCACCGCGCTGGCGGCCCTGGTGCTCACCCCCGGCGTCTCCTACGGCACCCTGCTCGCGGTGGCCTGTGTCGCCGGTGTCGGCGGCGGCAACTTCGCCTCCTCGATGGCCAACATCAACGCCTTCTACCCGCACCGCCTCAAGGGCTGGGCGCTCGGCATCAACGCGGGCGGCGGCAACCTGGGCGTCCCGGCCGTCCAACTGCTCGGCCTGTTCGTCCTGGCCACCGCGGGTGCGGCCCATCCCCGGCTGCTGCCGCTGCTCTACCTGCCGCTGATCGTGCTCGCCGCGACCGGCGCCTGGACCCGGATGGACAACCTGGCCGCCCCGCCGCGGGGCCAGGGCCGGGCGCTGGGCGAGGTGGCCCGGGACCCGTACGGCTGGGCGGTCTCCACCCTGTACATCGGCACCTTCGGTTCGTTCATCGGCTTCGGCTTCGCCTTCGGCCAGGTGCTCCAGGTGCAGTTCCACGACCGCTTCGACACCCCGGTCAAGGCGGCCGCGCTGACCTTCCTCGGCCCGCTGCTGGGCTCGCTGCTGCGCCCGGTGGGCGGCCGGCTGGCCGACCGCTGGGGCGGCGCCGTGGTCACCCTCTCCACCTTCGTCGCGATGGGCGCCGGGACGGCGGTCGTCCTGGCCGCCTCACGGGCCCACTCGCTGCCGCTCTTCCTCTCCGGCTTCATCGCGCTCTTCGTGCTCAGCGGCATCGGCAACGGCTCGACGTACAAGATGATCCCGGCCCACTACCAGGCCCGGGCCCGGGCCGCCGTGGCGGCCGGAGCCGACCCGGAGGCCGCGGAGTCCGACTCCCGCCGCCGCTCGGCCGCGCTGATCGGACTGGCCGGCGCGGTGGGCGCGTTCGGAGGGGTCCTGGTCAACCTGGCCTTCCGGCAGTCCTTCCTCGCCAGCCACAACGGCGACGCCGCCTACCTGGGCTTCCTGGCGGCGTACCTGTTCTGTTCGGCGCTCACCTGGGCGGTCTGGCTGCGGCCCCGCGCGGCGGGCTGACGGCCCGCTGGCGGCCCACTGACGACGTACCGACGACGTACTGACGACGGGCCGGTGACGGCCGGCCGGGCCCCGGACGCGGAAGGCGTCCGGGGCCCGGCTGCGGGAGTCCGGGGAGGAGGCCCGGCCCGGCGTCCGCCCGGCGCCCGGCGTCCGCCCGGCGCCCGGGGCCCGGCCGGCGTCCGGCCCGCCTCGGCCCCGGGCCCGCCGTCCGTGGAGTTCGCGGTGGGCCGCCAGCAGCCGGGCCGCCCCCGGCCTCACCTCCTTGACGCCCGCGCCCTCCTGACGTCAGGACCGCGTACGGAACGGCCCCGCGCGCGTCAGAGCTCCGTCAACGAACGGCCCGGCCGCACACCGCCCGGCTTTGCTGGAACCGACAGCACCTCAGCAGCAGCCGGAAGGACGGGCAGGGCCATGGCGGACAACGGCGCCGGGACGGGCACCGAAGCGTTCGACACGTACGACGCGTACGACGCACACGAGGGCCACCGCCGGATCGTGGTCGGGGTCAGCGGATCGCTCGGCAGCCTCGCCGCCCTGCACCACGCCGTCGCCGAGGCGCGCCGCACCGACGCCGAGGTGCTCGCCGTGCACTGCTGGACCCCGCCCGGCGGCGAGTTCGGCTACCGCCGCTCCCCGTGCCCGCCGCTGCTCACCGCCTGCCGCGACACGGCCGCCGTCCGGCTGCGCCAGGCCCTCGACGAGGCGTTCGGCGGCGGGCACGCGGGCGTCCGGCTGTGCAGCCAGACCGTCCGCGGCGAGACCGGTCAGGCGCTGGTCCGCTCCGCCGACCGCCCCGGGGACGTGCTCGTCCTGGGAGCCGGTGTCCGCGGCGTGCTCGCCCGCGCGCTGCGCCCGTCCGTCACGGCCTACTGCGTCCGGCACGCGACCTGCCCGGTCCTCGCCGTGCCCAAGCCGCCGCTGCAACGCGAGCTGGAGGCTCTCGAACGCCACCGCCCGCTGCTGCGACCGCTCCGGCCGCTCACCGCCGGGAGGTGACGTCGTGACCAGCCCCCTCCGCCTCACCGCCGCCATGTCCGGCGCGGTGGCCCTGCTCGCCTCCGCCGCGCTGCTGCCGGCCCTCGCCGTCCTCGGCGAGCTGCGCCCGACCTGGGTCGCCCTCGCCGCCTATACGCTCCTGGCGGCCGCCGTCGGCCGCCACTCCCGCCCGGTCGCCGCCCCGCTGATCGGCCTGGCCGCCTGGCTCTTCCACAACGGATTCGTGGAGCACCGCCACGGCGCCCTCGGTTGGTCCGGGCCCGCCCCCGAGGCCGGCCACCTCCTGCTCTTCACGGCGGCCGCCCTCCTGCTGTCCGCTCTCGCCGCCCTCCCGCGCCGCGTGCGCTCCGCCGCCCCGGCGGGCCGGGACGCATGGCGGCCCGCCGCCTGAGCCCTCAGCCGGCGGACGCCCGGGCCGCCTCGGCCAGCACCCGGGCCGTTGCCCGTCCGGCGTCCACCGCGTGTGCGGCCCGGGCGGGCCGGCACCGGCTGATCGCCGGGTCGAACTCGGTGAGGACGACGCCGGCGTGGTCGGTGTCCGGTTCCAGGAGGCGTGACGCCGGGTTGCCGACGGCGTCGCTCAGCTCCCGCGTGAGTTCGGCCGGCACCAAATCGTCCCGCGTGCCGTGCACCAGCCAGAGCGGCACGGGGGAGGGGCGGCCGGCCAGCAGGGGCAGTGGCGGCTCGCCGGTGGTGACGGCGGGGCGGACGTAGCTGGAGGCTATGCCCACGGCCGCGGTCGGGCGGTCCTCCGCGGGGGTGGACGGGTGGGTGGCCAGGGCGACGGCCTCGCGACCACCCAGCGACCAGCCGGCCAGCACGAACCGCGTCGGATCGCCGCCGTACCCGGCCGCGTGGCGCCGGGCGTGCCCGAACGACGCGAGCAGGTGGGCCCGGCCGCCGTCCTCCTCGTCCGACCGCCAGTCCGGCACGAGCACCAGCAGGCCGAGTCCGGCCGCCTCGTTCGCCAGCGGGCGCAGGACGTCCCGCTCGTCGGGGCCCCGTCCGTGCCAGAGCAGCACGACGGGCCAGGGCCCGACTCCGCAGGCGGGGCGGTGGACGTCCATCAGCCGGCCCGGGGCGTACTCGACGACCTCGGGCGGGGCGGGGTTCATGGTCATGCGGTGTTCTCCTCGGTTCGGGACAGGTGCGCTGAGCTGTTAGTATTCTCTTCGTCGCGAGGGAGATGATCTCTCGTCAGGCGTCAGTGGTGCTACTAGAGCACGCCCTACTTTCAGTAGGGAGAGTCCGTGCGATCCGGGCCTGGCGCTCTACTGTCGGACGAGGTCCGGTGCCGTTTCCGGCGCCGGGCCTCGTTTGCGTGTGCGGTCCTGCCGGGTGGTCCGGGGTCGGCTGCGGGTTGCGGGGCAGGGTCTCTGACCTGCTAGTCTTCTCTTCGTCGCGAGGGAGATGATTCCTCGTCAGGCGTCAGTGGTGCTACTAGAGCACGCCCTACTTTCAGTAGGGAGAGTCCGTGCGATCCGGGCCTGGCGCTCCATTGTCGGACGAGGTCCGGTGCCGTTTCCGGCGCCGGGCCTCGTTTGCGTGTGCGGCGGTTCCCGGTGGGGACCAGCACCGGGGCCCCCGGGGGCGCTCAGCCCGGCTGGCGGTCGGAGCCGAGTTCGCGGGAGATCCGCAGGCCGACCTGGGCGACCACCGGGCCGAGCGAGCGGACGCGGGCGGCGGTCATCCGGGAGGTGAGGCCGGAGATCGAGAGGGCGGCCGTCACCTCGCCGGTGTGGTCGAAGATCGGGGCGGCGACGCAGCGGACCTCGGGCTCGTTCTCCCGGTCGTCGATCGAGTAGCCGCGGGCTCGGATCCGGGCGAGGTCGGCGCGCAGACGGGGCTCGTCGGAGATGGTCCAGGCGGTGACCGGCCGCAGGCCGGCGGCGACCACCTCGGCGACGGCCTCCTCGGGCAGCCAGGCCAGGATCGCCTTTCCGGTCGCGGTGCAGTACGCGGGTGCGCGGCTGCCGACCCGGGACGCCATCCGGACGTTGGTCTCGTCCTCGACCTTGTCCAGGTAGACGATGCCGGGGGCCTGCCAGACGGTCAGGTGGACGGTCTCGCCGGCCTCGCGCTGCAGCCGTCTCAGGTGTTCGGCGGCGACGCTGCGCAGGTCGAGGGTGGAGAGATAGGCCTGGCCGAGCCGGAGCGAGCCGTGCCCGAGCCGGAACCAGCCGGTCTCCCGGTCGCGGTCGAGCAGGTGCTCGTCGAGCAGCGGGCCGGTCAGGCGCAGCACGGTGCTCTTGTTGAGGCCGAGCGCCTCGGAGAGCTGGGCGAGCGGTACGCCGCGGCCGTTGCCGTGGTCGCGCACGTGGCCGAGCACGGACAGTGCGCGGCGCAGCGAGGACGACTGGTTGCGGTCGGAGGCCGCCGCCTTCTTCGCGGGCTTGGCGGGCGCGGGAGTGTTCCCGGCGTCGGCCTCCGCCCCGGTGGCCGTCTCCGCCCCGGCGTCGGCCTCCGCCCCGGTGCCCGTCTCCGTCATGGGTCCGTTCCCCTCTCGTTCCGCCGCCGGGCTGCGGCGGTGGTCAGAAGGTACCCCTTCAGACCCTGCTCGACGATTCTTCGATACAGCGTTGTGCACTGCAAAACTTCCAGAACGCCCTCTTGTTGGCCCCGAGCGCCCCCGCCTAACGTCCTGGCATCGAGCAGGCGCCGCAGCCCCACCCGAGCGGCCGCTCTGCCGCACCCCCACATCAACGCGTTCGCGCACCCACCATCGGCCCCGGTCAGGGCCTGCTGCGACGTGCCCGTCCCCAGCGGCGCACGTCTCGGCGGCAACTGTCGGGAGGGGAGGTCTCCACCCATGCGACTCATCAGACGGACCGCTGCGGCCGCCGTTCTCACCGTCACCTGTATCGCGGCGGCCGCCTGTTCGCCCGGCACCGCGCTGCCGGCCGGTGACAGGGCCGGGGACGACCGGACGGGCACGCTCCAGGTCTGGTTGTACAACGAGGCCGGCAACGCGGCGAAGGAAGCGGTGATCGGCAAGGCGGTCGCCGAGTTCCAGGGCTCCCACCAGGGCGTGACGGTGAACGTCAGCTACATCGACACCGACGCCTCCGCCCGCGCCGCCAAGATGAAGGGCGCGTTCAACGACCCGAACAGCGCCCCGGACCTGGTCGAGTTCGGCAACACCGACCTCCCCGGCTACGTCGCCGCCGGTGGCCTCGCCGACATCGGTGCCGACCTCGACAGGTGGAAGGAGAAGGGCGACCTCGACCCGGCGATCGCCAGGACCGCCGTGCTGGACGGCAAGACGTACGGCCTGCCCTGGTGGGTCGGCGTGCGCGCGCTGTACTTCCGCACCGACCTGTTCACCGAGGCCGGGCTGACCCCGCCGAAGTCGTACGACGAACTGGTCGCCGCCAACCAGAAGATCCACGCCGCCCACCCGGACACCTTCGGCATCGCGGTCGGCGGAAAGTACACCTTCGGCGCCCTGCCGTTCGTCTGGGACGCGGGCGGCGACATCGCGACCAAGGAGGGCGGCACCTTCAAGGCCGCCATCAACTCGTCCGCCTCACAGGCCGGGATCAAGCGCTACACCGACCTGTTCGGCGAGAACGGCTGCCCGGCCCAGCAGTGCGCCGACCTGACCGGCGGCAAGACCGTCGACCTCTTCGCGGCCGGCAAGTCCGCGATGGCGATCCTGCCCAACTCCAGCCGCAGCAAGGTCGACGCGGGCGCGGTCAAGGGCCGGTACGGCGTCGTCCCGCTGCCCGGCGAGAAGGCCGGCTCGATCGCCCCGGCGTTCGGCGGCGGCAACAACCTGGGGGTGATGAAGGCGGCCAAGCACCGCACCCTCGCGGTCGAGTTCGCCGAGCTGCTGGCGGGCCCCGGCTACCAGGAGCAGATGTACGACGCGATGGGCAACCTGCCGACGCTCAAGTCCGTCAACGACAAGGTCGCGGCCAAGGACGCCTTCCTGAAGCCGTTCACCGACACCATCGCCGCGGGCACCCGGTTCGTGCCGCTGGACCAGGCGTGGGCGCAGATCGACGCACAGGCCGTCGTCCCGACGATGCTCCAGCAGGTCGTCACCGGCAAGGCGGACGTGGCCAAGGCCTCGGGCGACGCCGCCACGCAGATCACCTCGGCCTTCGCGGCCCACTGATCAACGGCCCCCGGCGCGCGGGGCCCGGAGCGGCCCCGCGCGAACAGGGCCCCAGGCGGAAGCAGCCAGGCGCATCCAGAGAGCAGGTCCCGTACGTGTCCGCATCCACCACGACCGCCCCGGCGGCGCCGGCCGCCCCGAGCGGGCGTCGCCGGGGCACCGGCCCGGCCGCGCCCCCGAGCGGCCGGCGCCGGCGAACCCCGCTGCTGCTCCTGCTGCCGGCCGCGATCATCATGATCCCGCTGGTGGCGTACCCGATCTACCAGCTCGGCCTGCTGTCGGTACTGGACTTCGGCCAGGCCCAGGCGTCCGGGGGCGTGCCGACCAGCTTCGTCGGGCTCGGCAACTACCGGCGGATCCTGAACGACGGCCAGTTCTGGTCGGTGCTGCTGCAGACGATCGGCTTCGCCGCCTTCTGCGTGGTCGCCACCCTCGCCGTCGGAGCCACCCTCGCCGTCCTCCTGACCAGGGTCGGCCGGGCGGCCCGCCTCTTCCTGACCACCGCCGCGATGGCGGCCTGGGCGGCGCCGGCGATGACCGGTTCGACGGTGTGGAGCTTCCTCTTCGACACCAACCTGGGCCTGGTCAACAAGACCCTGGTCAACCTCGGGCTGAGCGGCTTCCACGAGTTCAACTGGTTCTACGACAAGTGGACGGCGTTCCTGATCGTCGGCGCCGTGGTGGTCTGGCACTCCTTCCCGTTCGTCATGGTGACGCTCTACGCGGGCATCCGGGCGATCCCCGAGGAGATCCTGGAGGCCGCCGCCCTGGACGGTGCCGGCACCTGGACCACCTTCCGCCGGATCACCGCCCCGATGCTGCGGCCGATCCTGACCATCGTGGTGATCCAGTCGGTCATCTGGGACTTCAAGGTCTTCACCCAGATCTACGTGATGACCGAGGGCGGCGGCATCGCCGGCCAGAACCTCGTCCTCAACGTGTACGCCTACCAGAAGGCGTTCGCCTCCTCCCAGTACGGACTCGGCGCGGCCATCGGCGTGATCATGCTGCTCGTCCTGGTGATCCCGACCATCCTCTACATCCGCACCCTGCGACGGACGGGGAACGACCTGTGAACACCCGCAGCCGCCGGCGGCTCGCCGCCGACACCACCGCCGTCGTGGTGGGCGTCGTCACCGCCTTCCCGATCTTCTGGATGGTGCTCTCGGCCTTCAAGCCCAAGGGCGAGGTGCAGTCGCTGGACCCGAAACCGTGGACCACCCACCCCACGCTGGACAGCTTCCGGCAGGTGCTGAGCGTCGACGGCTTCGGCCGGTACTTCACGAACAGCCTGGTCATCGCGGTGTCGGTGGTGGTGCTGTCGGCGCTGGTGGTCTTCCTGGCCGCGGTGGCGGTGACCCGCTTCCGGTTCAGGTTCCGCACCACCGTCATGGTGATGTTCCTGATCGCCCAGATGATCCCGGTCGAGGCGCTGACCATCCCGCTGTTCTTCATGTTCCGCGACGCCGGCCGGGTCGCGCCGGGCATCGGCCTCAACACGCTGGCCTCGCTGATCCTGGTCCAGCTGGCCTTCTCACTGCCGTTCGGCATCTGGATGATGCGCGGCTTCGTCGCCGCCGTCCCGGTCTCCATCGAGGAGGCCGCCCAGATCGACGGCGCGAGCCGCACCCGCATCCTGTGGCGGATCCTGCTCCCGCTGGTGGCCCCCGGCCTGGCCGCGACCAGCGTCTTCTCCTTCATCGCGGCGTGGAACGACTTCGTCTTCGCCAAGACCTTCATCATCAGTGCCACCGAGAACCAGACCCTCCCCTCGGCGCTGCTGGTCTTCTTCAAGCCGGACGAGAACGACTGGGGCGGGATCATGGCGGCCTCCACGCTGATGACGGTGCCGGTGCTGGTCTTCTTCATCGCGGTGCAGCGCAGGCTGGTCTCCGGCCTGGCGGGTGCGGTGAAGGACTGACGCGTGTCCGACGGTTCCCGGCGGTTCCCGACGGGCGTCCGGCGGGAGCCGTCGGCCATGCCCCGGGGCCCGTCCGACGGCCCCGGAAATCCCTGGTGAGGCAGGGTGGCGGCTGCTAGCGTCCCGGATCATGGATGTGGGGTCTGCGAACCGGGAACGTGCCGAGGGGCAACTCGCCCAGATCGCCGGGACGGTGGGCCTCGCCCGCCGTCTCGGTATCGACGTCTGGCTGCGCGGCGGCTGGGCGATGGACTTCTTCCTCGGCAGGCTCACCCGGGACCACGAGGACATCGACTGGTTCGCCCCGGCCGCCGACGCGCCCGCCCTCGCCGCGGGCCTGCACGAGCTCGGCTACCGCCCGCTCGGCGGCGTCCCGCCCGAGCAGCAGCTCGACTTCGAGAAGGACGGCCTGGAGTCCAGCTTCACCCTGCTGGACTTCGCCGCCGACGGGCGGGCGCTGGTCGCCGGCGGCCCCTGGGCCGGCACCCCCTGGCCGGCCGGCCTGCTGGCCGCCGAACCCGGGCGGCTCGGCGGCGTCGAGTGCCCGATCGTCAGCCCCGAGGCGCAGATCGAGATCAAGCAGATGATGCCGGTCTGGGACACCCGCCGCCCGCGCCGTCCCAAGGACGCCGAGGACATCGCCCGGCTGCGGGAGGCGCTCGGCTGAGCCGCTGCCGCTGCCGCTGCCGCTGCCACCACCGCTGCCGCTGCCGCTGCCACCACCGCTACCCGTGGACGAAGGCGTAGGCCTCCCGGGCCAGTCGGGACCACGGCAGGGGCGAGCCCGGGTCCAGCGCGAGCCACTCGCGCATCGGACGCCCGCGCCCCGCGTCGAACCGCTCGCCGTCGCCGGACGCCACCAGTTCGTCCACCCGGGTCCGCGGCAGCTTCACCACCAGGCGGCCGGCCGAGAGCATCGCGAAGATGTGCCCGTCGGACTTCAGTGCGTCCGAGCCGAAGCGCCGCCGGCCCTCCGCCGAGGGGGTGGTGACGCCGTCCAGCGTCGCCAACTCCCGTGCCAGGGCGGCGAACCGCTGCTCGTCCGGTCCGGTCAACTCAGACCGCCTCCTCCTGGGCCGCCGTCCCGCCCGCCGGGACGGCGATCAGGGTGAACGCCGCCCCACCGTCGTCCCGCACCACCGCCACCCGCCCGAACGGCGTCGGCTCGGGCCCGTCCAGCACGCTGCCACCGAGCCGGACCGCCCGCTCCACCGTCGAGTCGGTGTCCGCCGTGCCGAAGTACACCGCCCACAGCGCCGCCGGACCCTCCGGCCCGACCCAGGGGTTCGGGCCGATCCCGCCCGCCGGCAGCCCGCCGGCCCGGAACACCGTGTAGTCGCCCGCCGGGCGCGCGTACTCGTACCCGAGGACCTGCCGGTAGAACGCCCGGGCCCCGTCCGGGTCGGGGGAGAGGTGCTCGTTCCAGGTGAACGTACCCGGCTCGTTGACCAGGGCCGCCCCCGGGTTCAGCCGGCCCTGCCAGAGGCCGAAGGGCGCACCGAGCGGATCCACGGCGAGCGCGCTGCGCCCCAGCTCGGCCAGCTCGCCGGGCTCCCGGACGATCCGGCCGCCGGCCTGCCGGACCGCCTCGGCGGCCCGGTCGGCGTCGTCCACCGCGAGGTAGGTCAGCCAGGCGGAGCCGTCGCCCCCGGGCCCCCGGGCGATCCCCGCGACCTGCGCCCCGCGCAGCGTCGCCACGGTGTGGCCGGGGTGTCCGGCCAGGTCGACGAACTCCCACCCGAACAGCGCGCCGTAGAAGCTCCGCGCCGGGCCCGCGTTTGGTCCGGCCGCCAGCTCGACCCAGCACGGGACGCCCTCCCGGTACCTGCCCGCCTTCGGCATGCGGTCCTCCTCGGTCCTTCCCGCCAGCCTCCGCCGCCGCCGTGGCCCCGGCAACCGGACCCGGGGCGGTGCACGGCAACCGGGCCCCGGCAACCCGGGCCCGGGCGGTGCTCGTCGGACGGTCGGATCAAGTCGGTGGACAACGGTCCCGCGATCGGCAGACTGGTCGCCATGACCACCGGAAAAGATCCCAAGAAGGACCTTCTGGTCTACCTCCAGGACGCCCGCGACGCCCTCCTGTGGAAGCTCGAAGGGCTCTCGGAGTACGACGTCCGCCGTCCCCTGACACCGACCGGCACCAACCTGCTCGGCCTGGTCAAGCACCTCACCGGCGCCGAGGCCGTCTACTTCGGCGAGACCTACGGCCGCCCCTTCACCGGCCCGGCGCTCTGGATCACCGGCGCCGCCGAGCCGAACGCGGACCTCTGGGCCACCCCGGAGGAAAGCCGCGACCAGATCGTCGGGTGGTACCGCGAGGCGTGTGCCCACGCCGACGAGACCATCGCCGCCCTGCCCCTCGACGCCGTCGGCCGCGTCCCCTGGGGCGGGCGCAGCGAGGTGACCCTGCACGGCTCCCTCGTCCACATGATCGCCGAGACCCAGCGCCACGCCGGCCACGCCGACATCGTCCGCGAACTCATCGACGGCACCACCGGCCAGCGCCCCGACGGCGGGAACACCGCCCCCGGCGACGCGGCCTGGTGGCAGGCCCACCACGACCGCGTCGAACGGGCCGCCAGGCAGGCCGCGGATCAGGCCTCCGATCAGGCCGCCGTTCGGGGCGACGGGGGGAAGGCCTCCGGATCCCCGCTCACGCCCGCTCCGCGGAGCTGACGGCCGGGCGGCGCCGCACCCCGGGGTGCGGCGCCGGTCACGGGCGGGCGGCGAGCTCGCGGAACCAGCGGACGATCCGCGGGTACGAGGCGAGCGCGGAGCCGACGTGGTCGGCGCCGGCGATCTGCTCGACCGGTGCGTCGACGCCGTTGGCGGCCAGGCTGCGACGGCAGGACTCCGTGTTGGCGAAGGCCACGTCGCGGTCCGCGGTGCCGGCGTAGAGGCGGACCGGGGCGCGCGGCGTCCAGTCGGTGCACACGGCGTCGGCGGAGCGCAGGAGCCGGGCGAGGGTGCCGGTGGGGTGCTTCAGGCATTCGGCGAACTGCGGCGTGAACAGCTCCTCCGGGGTGCCGGGCAGGGCGGCCGCGATCTGCTCGTCCGTGTGGTCGCCGTCGAAGAGCGCCTCGACGGTGTCCGCGTACGGCGCCCGGAACGCCTCGGCGGGGGAGTCGTACAGGGGGTGCAGCCGGTTCCACGCCGTGACGACGTAGGCGAGGTAGAAGGCCGCGGTCGGCGGGGCCAGCCGGCCGTCGAAGGCGGCCGGGAGCTCGGCGCCGCGGAGGTCGTACGGGCCGCTGACCGGGGCCAGCGCGGGGGCGGGCCCGGGTTGTGGTCCGGGCCCGCGTGGTGTGGTGGTCAGGCCTTGACGGCTTGGTTGATCTCACCTCCGGTGACGGTCGGGTTGGTGGCGGCCCCGGCCGGGGTGGTCTTCTTGGTGGCCTGGATGACGAGTTCGGCCATCTTCTCCAGGTGCTGGGTGGCGGTCTTCATGGCGTCCTGGGCGCGTTCGCCGGCGGCCTTGTCGCCGGCGGCGGCGGCTTCGATGCCCTTGGTGAGGACCTGGCCCATGGTGTTGAGGCCACTCATGTCGCGGAACAGGTTCGCGGTGGTAATGGCCTGCGCGGCTTGGAGACCGGTCGGGTCGGGCATGGCCACCAGCGGCGTGAAGGACGCCGCGGTGGTGCCCAGGCCGGCCACCGACAGGTCGAGGTTCTGCGCGCGGGTGCCGGTGGCGACCGGTGCGATGTCGGGGGCGGTGATCTGGATGGGCGAGTCCTTCCAGTTCCAGAACCGTGTGAGGTCGATCTTCTCGGCCGAGTTGGCCCGGCCGAGGACGGCCTCGGCGAACACGCCGTCGGTGGCGATGGCGATGGTGTTGGTCACCGACGCGCCGAGCGAGGTGTCGCTCTGGTGGCGGGCCTTGGCCCATGCCTCGCGTTCCTGTTCGGTGGGGAAGTTCCACCGAAAGCCGAGGTAGTTGCCGGTGGCGGCAACGGGCTTGGGGTCCAGCAGCATGCCGAGCGGGACCGCGGCGGCGGTCGAGCCGGCCGGGGTGTAGGAGTAGTTGGCGAGGATGCGGCTGAGGGTCAGCTCGTCGGCGTTGACCCACACGGCCTGGCTGTAGTGGCGGCGGTTGTCGTTGAGGTGGTCTAGCACCGCTTGCGGCACGCTCCCGCCGCGCACGTGGAAGCCGAGCGAGGAGAGGTAGGTACGAGTGCCGGACTTCACCGTCGCACCGAACAGCCCGCACAGGGCCGCTCCGCCGGCGTCCTCGCTCAGGTCGGGCGCCGCGGTGGTGGTCTCGGCGACGCCGAAGTTGGCCACGCCCGAAGTCATCGTCAGGCGCAGTCCGGCGAGGCTGCCGCGGGCGCCGGTGCCGGCCCAGGCGTCGTAGGAGAGCAGCTTGTCGCTGGGGCCGAAGGTGTAGGAGGCGCGCTGGAGGACGCCGGAGCCGCCACTGTCGCCGAAGCGGACGGTCTGGCCGGGGAAGACCACCTGAATGCTGCGGATTCCGGCCTCGTCGTACCAGACGTCGATCTTGGAGGCGTAGGAGGAGTCGGCCTTCGGCGGGGCGTCGAAGGCCACCGGCGCTTCCCGCTGCGCCATCAGGATCCGCAGGAGGGAGCCGTCGCTCTTGAGCACCCAGTGGTCCCCGTTGCTGGACGAGACGATCTCGGCTATGCCGGTGATCGTCGCGAAGGGGGGCTTGGGAGTGGTCCAGGCGATCGCGCCCGGTTCCACCACGAGGGCCTTGCCCTCGGCGGTGATGCCCCACAGCGTGCCGTCCGGACCTGCGGACAGGCGCTGCACGTTCGGCACCGGGGTCCGCTCCAGCCATCCGCCGCCGCTGCGCTCGTAGGTCCGCCCCTGCCGGCAATACCAGGCCCTGTCCCGGCCGACAGCGGTGATGTCGTCAGCCAGGACGTTCGTGTCATGCGACACGCCGTTCGGGTCACGGTAGTGGATCGCGTTGCCCATGCCGATGACATAGAGCGTGCCGTCCGAACCGCAGGCCAGAGAGCGTCCCGCCCAGCCCTGTGCGTCGCGCCGCCAGGTCGTGCCGTCGAACTGGACGAGCAGGTTGTCGGTCCTGAGCGCCCAGAGGGTGTCCTTGCCCGGGGCGATGCGGATCAGGCCGCTGTCCAGGCCGGTGGTGGGCAGCGGGTTCCACTGCCGGGCCACCGGGTCGAAGCGGACCGGGCTGCCGTCGGACTTGCGCACCCCGTACACGCCCATGGGAGAGGCGGCGATGTCCGCGAGGTCCACCCCGTCGAAGTGCGCCACCTGGGGTGCTTCCGGCGCCGTGCACGCGTCCAGCTTGCGCTCGGCGGTGTTGAAGGGGTTGGCCTCCCGGATCTTCTTCGCCCACTCGGCGGGCGCCACCGACGCGAGGACCTCCTTGTACCGCTGCAGGGTGGTGTTGGTGAAGGTGAGTTCCTGCAGCGGGATGAACAGGCAGCGTTCGAGCTTGGTCGGCTTGGTCGTCACGCTGTAGACCTGTACGACCTCGTAGTACTGCACCGACATCGCGTGCATGTGGTTGTAGTTGGTGACGACGCGGGTGAGGACCTTCTCCTTCTCCGACTGCGTCGTCTCCCGTACCACGGTCATGTTCCGGCTGCGGGCGGCGGTGGCCAGTTGCTGGGTGCGCGCGCTGATGCGCTGCGCGGCCTCGGCGGCGACCGACTTCACGCCGGTGGAGCGCGAGACCGCGGTCGTGAATCCCGAGTTGGACGAGTTACTCCAGGACGCGCCGCCGCTGATGATGCCGAGCGAGGTGCCGAAGGTGCCGCCCGAGCTGGCGGAGTTGCTTGCTTGGGAGGCCTGGGAGGTGCCGTACTGCTCCTCGCGGGCGATCGCGTTGGCGACCTCGCTGATCGAGCGGTTCTGGTCGGTGATGCTGGAGAGCGAGTCGTTCTCGGCGGTGTTCTCGGTGCCGGTGGCCTTGGTGCCGCGCTGCCAGTCGACGACCGCGACCTTGGTGCTCTCTCCGGGCGCGAGCGCCAGGCTGTGCAGCAGCCGGCCGAGCGTGACGCCCTCGGCTTTCCAGCTCTGCTCCGTGGTGACGATCATGCCCTCGGCCGGTCGGTCGTAGAACGGCAGGTGCTCCTCGCCGAGGTCGATGGCGCCGGTGAGCTTGCGCGCCGGCTTGGCGCCGGGGATGTCGGTGAGCACCACCGACCGGTAGCGGACGATCTCCGTGGGGTAGTTGCCGGTCGTCGGGAGCAGGTCCTTGGGTGTCTCGCCGTCCAGCCCGGCACGGGCCGCCGGGGGTGTCGCCGGGGTGGTGGCAGGTGTTCCGGTGCTCGGGGTGGTCATCACTGTTCCCGTCTGCGAAGGAGGTCAGGGAGAGGCAGCCGGGCGTCGGAACGCCCAGCCCATGGGCGAACGACGCCTTCCGGTTCGCTCGAAAGCTATCCAGGACGATCACAACTTCGTTGCATTTCAAAGAACTTGGCCAGATCCGGTGCGTGCCGAAACAGCCCTCTTGCAACGTCTGCCCCGGCGAGCTGGCCAGTCGGACCGGCGGCCACGGTGAAGCCCCTGCGAACCGATTCGATTCGATCGCGACAGGTCAGGACTGTGCTTTTCCGATCAAGGTCAGACATGCGATGCGCCGTCAAGTGAGCTGTGAATAGCATCGGTTGAACTGGAGCGGTGGATTCCGGTCAGTTTCATCCGAAAGGCGGAACCCATGTCCTCGACCGCCGACAGGCACCCCGCGCACGGCGGGCGGCCTCGCCGTCTGCGGCGCGGCGTCGCTGCTGGCCGCCGCGGCGGGATCAGCCGCATCGGCTGATCCCGTACCAGGACGCCGCCGGGGGAGAACAGCCGTCCAAGGCCGCACAGCGGCCACTTCCCCCAGCCCCACCGTCCGCTTCAGAGCGAGGGCCGCAGCCGGCGAAGGCATATGAGCCCACAGGCCAGTTCGAGCAGGCCATGATGGAGGTCGGCGCGCCGCTCGTAGCGGGTGCGGGGCCGCTTGAACTGGTGCAGCCAGGCGGAAGGCGCGCTCGACCACCCAGCGCACCTTGCCCAAGCCGGAGCCGTGGGCGACACCGCGCCGGGCGATCAACGGCTTGATACCGCGCTGCCGCAGCAGACGGCGGTACTTGTCGAAGTCGTAGCCCCGGTCGGCGTACAAGTGCCGCGGTCTGCGGCGGGGGCGCCCCCGAAGTCCCCGGATCGGCGGGACCGCATCCAGCAACGGCAACAACTGGGTGACGTCGTGCCGATTCCCGCCAGTGAGCGTGACGGCGAGCGGGGTGCCGTGCCGGTCGACGATCAGATGGTGCTTCGAGCCGGGCCGGGCGCGATCGACGGGCGAAGGGCCGACGTGGTCCCCCCTTCCAGGGCCCGGACATGTGAGCCGTCCACGGCGCAGTCGTCGAGATCCAAGAGGTTTGCCCGGCGCAGCTCGGTCAGCAAGGCGGCGTGCAGACGTGACCAGACTCCGGCCTCAGTCCAGTCCCGCAGTCGGCGCCAAGCCGTCACTCCGGAGCAACCGACTATCTCGGCGGGGACGTCGCGCCAGGCGACACCAGTCCGCAGCACGTACATCACACCGGCGAGGGCCGCCCGGTCGGGAGTACGCAGCCGACCCGGAAAGCGGTGGCGCCGCTCGGGAGCCCGTGCGGGCCGCGCGCGGAGGCGCTGTGCGGGGGCGCCACCACCCCGCTGGCGGTGGTCGGCCGGCCCGCCGGGTCCACCGTCCGGTACGTGAGGCGGTACACGTCGACGCCGTCCTCCGCGGCGGGCGCGGTGGCGAACCCCATGCCCTGGACGTAGGCGGTGGCCTGGCCGGCGTCCATGCGCACCAGCTCGGTGGCGGAGACGAGCGTGCCGCGCCGCGGCTGCGCGCCGTGGCCCGACCCGGCGGCCAGAGCCGGCGCGGCCGTCCCCGCCGCGAGGCCGAGGCAGAGCACCGAGACGGCGGCGGCCCGGGCGGCGGTGCCGACGGCGGAACGGCGGGCGGTGGAGCGTCGCATGCTGGAGGACATCGTCGGAGTCCCTTTCACCGGAGGAGTGCTGACGGGTCGTCACTCTTCCCCGTGGCGGCCGCCGGTCCCATGGGACTGTTCCCCGAGCCGGGATGGGGGCAGCCCCACCGCCGTCCCCGCTGCCGGCCCCACCGCCGACCCTAGTGGCGCCGCTCCCGGTGCTGCTGGACGTCCAGCAGCAGGCCCTCGTAGGGCGACGCCCCGGGCACCGACCGCAGGCCGTGCAGGATCGCGTCGCCGCGCGGGTCGTCGCGCAGCGCCAGCCGGGCCGCGGCCTCCACCCGGACGGCCTCGTCCTCGTCGGTGAGCCGGCCGGCCAGGGCGTCCGCCACGGCGCCGGCGGAGCCGGGTGCGGCGGCCAGGGCCGAGCAGGCCGTCCGGCGGACCGCCGGGTCCTCGTCCGTCAGCCGGTCGAGCACGGCCGCGAGCGCCCCCGTGTCCCCGGCCGCGACGGTCCGCCGCAGCCCGTCCACCGCGACCAGCCGGACGGCGGCCTCGCGGTGGCGGGTGAGCGCGGGGAGCGGCCGGGCGGCGCGCGCGTCCAGGGCGTCGCGCAGCCCGGCGGTGAGTGTGCGGACCACCCGCGGGTCCGGCTCCTGCGCCACCCAGGGCAGGAAGAGGTCCACGAGCGGCCGGTCGAACGGCGCGTCCTCGTCCTCGTCGAGGAGGTTGACCAGGTACAGCACCTCGGCGCCGAAGTACCGCGCCAACGGGTCGTCGTCGTCCCGGAGTGCGGCGGCCGCGTCCCAGACGCCCGGGGCGCTGCGCCGCTGGAGCGCGTAGGTGGTCGCCCACCAGACCTCGTGGCCGACGTCGGGTTCGGCCAGCGCCCGGTCGAGCAGTTCGGCGAACGGCGGGGTGATCCCGTACGAGGGCTCCAGCGAGGTGAGGACGGCGGTGTGACCGGTCCGGACGGTCAGGCCGCCGAGGGTCAGTTCACCGGTGTTCCAGCCGTCGTGCCACACCGTCCTGCGGGTGGCCGGCTCCGGCCGGCCGGTCCGGCGGCGCAGCTCGGCCTCCGCCCCGGTCTCGTGCCAGTGCCGGGCCAGGTGCAGGGCGTCGCGCCC
This sequence comes from Streptomyces sp. CB01881, assembly GCF_002953255.1. Classification (GTDB taxonomy): domain Bacteria; phylum Actinomycetota; class Actinomycetes; order Streptomycetales; family Streptomycetaceae; genus Kitasatospora. Next base: position 1,352,963 of record NZ_CP026498.1, on the reverse strand, counting down.
CTCGGCGTCCTCGTGCCACATCTGCGCGCCCCTGCCGATGAGCAGGTCGGTGATGTCGTGGGCGCCGCGGTCGACCGCCCGCAGCAGGGCGGTCCGCCCGTCCGGGGCGACGCGGTCCAAGCGTGCCGACGCCGCCAGCTCCTCGGCGGTGGGCAGGTCGAAGGCGTCGACGGCGAGGCAGAGGGCGGGGGTTCCGACCTCGTCGACCGCGTCCGGGTCCGCGCCGGCGGCCAGCAGCTCGCGCACGGCCGGGGCGTCCCCGCGCCGGACCGCCGCGATGAGTGGAGTTCCCATTCCCGGCCCGTCCCTACGGGAGCTCGCGGCGGACCAGGGACGCGGCGAAGGACTCGCCCGTCCGGCGGGCGTGGGCCATCCGCTCACGGACCTCGCCGGGGGTGCGGGGGCGGAAGTGCGGGCCGCCGCAGCGGCACTTGTGGAAGCGGACGCCGGCGTGCAGCAGCACGGCGAGGGTCCGCCACGCGGCGGTGTCGCGGCGGCGGGGCGCGGCGAAGGCGGAGCCCGCGTGGACCAGCGGCCGCGTGCAGCGCGGGCAGGGGCGTTCGCGGGCGCCGGCGTGGACGTCGCCGTACTGCTGCTTGTACGAGGCGCGGCAGGGCAGGCAGACGAAGGAGGTCTTGGTGTGGGCCACCCGGCGAGCCTACGACCGTGACCGGCGGCGTTCGACGGCTTTTCCGAGCAGGCTCTCCACCTGCCCGGCCGGCAGGGACGGGTTGGCGGCCGCGGCCTCGACGGTCTGCGGGTCGTCGCCGCCGAGCAGGCCCGTCAGCACGTCGGCGGGCAGCGCCGGGTGGGCGGCGGCGAGGGGGCGGGCCTTGGGGTCGGCGAGGCAGCGGAGGAGGGCGGCGGCGGTGGCGTGCGGGTGGCGGGCGACGGCCCGCAGGGCCTTCCCGGCGGGGGGTTGCTGCGCGGCGAGCCGTTCGAGGAGGGCGGCCGGCGTGCCGGGGTTGGCGGCGACGGCCGCGGCGACCCGGGTGCCGAACCGGTCGAGGAGTGCGCCCAGCCGGCGTTCGGACAGGCCCGGGTGAGGGGCGATCGACGCGGCGACCTTGGCGTCGCGGTCGTCCGCCAGCGCGTCGCGCACGGCGTCGGGCAGGTCGCGGCGGCGGGCCAGCAGCATCCGCAGCGCGGGTACGGGGGAGCCGGCGAGGCGTGGGACCTCGTCCGCCGTGGCGGTGGCGATCCGGGGCAGCAGGGTCGGGCCGATCCGGGTGGCGGCCGCGAGGCGGGCGAGGACGTCGAGCGGGACGTGCGGGTGGTGCGCGAGGCGCCGGCGGACGTCGTAGGTGTCGTCCCCGGCCAGGCGCCGGATCAGGGGCTCCCCGATGGCGGCGTTCTCGGCGAGGTTGCCGCGCACCCACGGGACGGGGTCCGCGGCGAACCGCTCGTAGACGGCGGCCGGCAGGTCGGGCCGCTCGGCGAGCGCCTGGCGCAGCACCGGCGACGGGTCGTCCGCGTACCGGGCGGCGGCCTCCCCGGGCGTGGCCGGGTTGCAGACGGCCGCCTGCCGGATCCCGGGGTCGTCGTCGAGCAGGGCGGCCAGCAGCTCCGGGGGCGTGGCCTCGTTGGTGGCGGCCGCCCGGCGGACCGCGGCGTCCGGGTGGACGGCGAGCCGGGTCAGCAGGGCGGGCGAGGCGGTCCAGAGCGCGAGCTCCGCGACGACCTCCGGCTCCCGGTCGGCCGCCAGGACCTCCTCCACCGCGGCCGGCAGCCCTCGGCACCCGGCCAGCCCGACCCGCCGCGCGACCACCGGGTCGCCTGCCAGCCGCGGCGCCCACGACACGTCCCCGCGCCCCTCGTCCAGCAGCGCGAGCGCTGCCTCCGGCCGCAGCGCGGGGTCCACGTCCTCGGCGCGCAGCAGACCTCCGTACGCGAGGTGGATGGAGGCCTGCCGGGAGCGTGCGGCCAGGGCGCGCACCTGGTCGCGGCTCAGGTCGGCCCGGTCGGCCAGGCGCCAGGCCACCTCGGCATCGGCGTCGGCGTCCGCGATCAGCCGGTCGACCAGGTGGGCGGGCAGGGCCGGATGGGCGGCGAGTCCGTACAGGAGGGAGTCCATGGGGGCATCCTGGCGGACGCCCGACCGCCGGGGGCGCGGATTCCGCCGGTCCGCGTCCGTCCCGGGACTTCGCCCAGCAGCGGTACCGGGCCAGGGCCGTGACCGGGAACGGGATCGGGACCGGGACCGAGACCGGGCCGGACGGGGCCGCCCGCCATCGGGAGCAGCGGAGGTCGAGGACCGGGCGGGCCGTCAGCCGGCCCGCGAGGACCGCCTCGAAGCAGTCGTCGACGTCCTCCGGCTGCCCGGGTCTCGCGGGTGACCCGGGTGCGGCCGAGGGCGCGCGGGCGGAACACCTCGGCGAGGTCCCGGCGGGTACCGAGGGCCGTCGGGCGCTGCCGTCCTGACCTCGCCCTTCGTCGTCCATCCGATTTCTGAGCAGGCGTGATGTCCTGCTACTGTTCATCCCGTCGAGAGGGAACGTCCTCTCGGACAGGCGTCAGAGGTGCTACTGGAGCACGTCCTACTTTCAGTAGGAAGAGTCCGTTCGACCCGGGCCTGGCGCTCTACCCCGAAGGGGCCGTTCGCACTGGGAACGGCCCCTTCGGCGTTTACCGGAGCGTCGCGCGGACCTCCCGGGCCGCCGCCACCAGGTGTTCGAGGGCCGGCCGGACCTCCGCCCAGGCGCGGGTCTTGAGGCCGCAGTCCGGGTTCACCCAGAGCCGCTCGGCGGGCAGGTGGCGCAGCGCCTTCCGCAGCAGCGCGACCGTCTCGGCGGTGCCGGGCACGCGGGGCGCGTGGATGTCGTAGACGCCCGGGCCGACCGCCAGCGGGTAGCCGGCGGCGGACAGTTCGGCGGTGACGGCCATCCCGGAGCGGGCCGCCTCCAGCGAGATCACGTCGGCGTCCAACTCCTCGATCGCGCGCAGGATGTCGCCGAACTCGGCGTAGCACATGTGGGTGTGCACCTGGGTGTCCGCCCGGACGCCCGAGGTGGCCAGCCGGAACGCCTCGGTCGCCCAGGCCAGGTAGTCCGCGTGGCCGGCCCGCCGCAGCGGCAGCGTCTCCCGCAGGGCCGGCTCGTCCACCTGGACCACGGCCGCCCCGGCCGCCTCCAGGTCGGCGACCTCGTCGCGCAGCGCCAGCGCCACCTGCCGGGCGGTGTCGGCGAGCGGCTGGTCGTCGCGGACGAACGACCAGGCCAGCATGGTGACCGGCCCGGTGAGCATGCCCTTCACCGGACGGTCGGTCAGCGCGGCGGCGCTGCGGTACCAGTCCACGGTCATCGGCGCCGGCCGGGCGACGTCCCCCGCCAGCACCGGCGGACGGACGTACCGGGTGCCGTACGACTGGACCCAGCCGTGCCGGGTGGCCAGGAAGCCGGTCAGCTGCTCGGCGAAGTACTGGACCATGTCGTTGCGTTCGGGCTCGCCGTGGACGAGGACGTCCAGGCCGGCCTTCTCCTGGAAGGAGATCACCTCCCGCACCTCGGCGGTGATCCGCTCGCGGTAGCCGGCGGCGTCCAGGCGCCCGGCGCGCAGGTCCGCCCGGGCGGCGCGGAGCGCGTCGGTCTGCGGGAACGAGCCGATGGTCGTGGTCGGCAACGGAGGCAGCGCCAGCCGGGCCCGCTGCGCCTCGGCGCGTTCGGCGTACCGGGCGGCCCGCCGGGTGTCGGCCGGGGTGACGCCGGCGGCCCGGGCCCGGACGGCCGGGTCGCGGGTGAGCGCGGAGCCGGCGCGCGAGGCCCGGGCGGCCCGGTTGGCGGCCAGCTGCGGGGCGACCGCCTCGGTGCCCTCGCGCAGGGCGCGGGCCAGGACGACCGTCTCGTCCACCTTCTGCCGGGCGAAGGCGAGCCACCGCAGCACCTGGGGGTCGAGGTCGCGTTCGGCGGCGGTGTCGAGCGGGACGTGCAGCAGCGAGCAGGACGGCGCCACGTCGACCCGGTCGGCGAGCCCGAGCAGGGTGGCCAGGGTGGCGAGGGCCTTTTCGAGATCGGCGGCCCAGACGTTGCGGCCGTCGACCACGCCCGCGACCAGCCGCTTCCCGGGCAGCCCGCCGAGCGAGGCCAGGGCGGGCAGGTTGGCGGCGGCCGGGCCGGTGAAGTCCAGCGCCAGCCCCTCCACCCGGGAGCGGGCCAGCACCGGCAGGGCGTCGCCGAGTTCGCCGAAGTACGAGGCGACCAGCAGTCGGGGCCGGTCGGTGGCGGCGGTGAGGTCCCGGTAGGCGCGGGCGGTGGCGTTGAGCACGGCCGGCGGCTGGTCCTGGGCCAGCACGGGCTCGTCCAGCTGGACCCACTCGGCGCCGACGGCGTGCAGTGCGGCCAGGATCTCGGCGTAGACGGGCAGCAGCCGGTCCAGCAGGGTGAGCGGCTCGAAGCCGGGGCCGGCGTCGGCGGCGGGCTTGGCGAGCAGCAGCAGGCTGACCGGGCCGAGCAGCACCGGGCGGGTGGTCAGGCCGAGCAGCCGGGCCTCGGCGAACTCGGTGAGCGGCTTGCCGGGGTCGGCGCGGAAGACGGTACCGGGGCCGAGCTCGGGTACCAGGTAGTGGTAGTTGGTGTCGAACCACTTGGTCATCTCCAGTGGCGCGACCTCCGCGGTGCCGCGCGCCATCGCGAAGTAGACGGCCAAGTGGTGCTCGGGGCTTCCCGGTTCGGCGAACGGGGGAGCCGCGGCCGCGTGCCGGGGCGGGATCGCTCCGACCATCCAGGCGGCGTCGAGCACGTGGTCGTAGAGCGAGAAGTGGTTGCCGGGGACCTCGTCCAGCCCGGCGGCGGCCAGGGTGCGCCAGACCTGGCGCCGCAACCCGGCTGCGGTGGCGAGCAGTTCGGTGGCGCCGGTGCGGCCGGCCCAGTGCTGCTCGACCGCCCGCTTGAGCTCGCGGCCCGGGCCCTGCCGGGGGTAGCCGTGCACGGTGGCGGCGGGACGGTGGACGGGGGCGTTGCCCGCAAATGGCGTCGGGGCGGTGCCCGGAAGGGGCGTTGGGGCGGTGCCGGGCGCGGGCGCCTGGGTGGTGCTGGGCACGGGACTCTCCTTCGCGAGTCCGTGGGCCCGTACGGGCGGACGTGCGCGAAGGCGGGCCGGTCGGCCGCGGCGCGCGTGCGCCGTCCGTCCGGCTCCTGCCGCCGCCGACCGTCCCGCGCGGTCCCGGTGAGTGGCCGCGCGCCGGTCCGGCGCACGGGCAGTGGCAGGTCTTCGGACTCGCGGGCACACCGGGCCCCTGAGGGCCGTCCGGCTCCTACCGGCCGTCGCTTCCCGGACGCTCGACGTCCAGTGCTGGGTGACGGCTTTCGTTCCCACTCACCGCTGCGGGGCAGTTCCGGATTCGCACCGGATTCCCTCTTGCGACGCACCCCGCCTGGCGGACGGGTGCGAACCAGCTGCGCCGCCCACCCTAGCCGCAACGGCCGGGCGCGGTACACGGATCGGTCTTATCGCAGTCCGTGGCCGAAACCCTCCGGCGTGGCCGACAATCGGCCAAGGTCCCGGTCCAGGTGGGCCGGTGGGCCGGATCTCGGCGGCCCGCCGCGTCGGCTCCGGCCAGCAGGTTCGACCGCCGCCTCGATCTGACGCGACGTCATAGCTTGGCCGAAATCAGACCCCTGTGGTGTGAATATGCCATTGGAATGTTCGTCATACGGAATCCGCCAGTAGCCTTCCGTGTCGAACCCGCCACTGCCCGTGGCGGTCCGGTCGGCGTCGGCCCAGCGTGCCCGGCTGCCCCAATCCGTCCGAAGGAGCCCGAGTGCCGGGTATCGACGAATGCCTGTCCGCGGCCATGGCGATCGCCGGTGCCCGTGCGGCCAGCCTCATCGACTGGAGCAGCGGACTCGCCCTCGGCAGCGCCGGCGTCAGCCCCACCGGCGACCACGAGACCACGGCCGCGGAGGCAACCGACTTGGTACGTACGGCTTTTGAGAGTGAAACCTTCACCGTGGCGGAGGACAGCCGGGCGCCTCTGCAGGACATCATCCTCACTGCGGGCCGCAGTTACCACCTGATCTGCTTCATTGACACCGTCTTCGACAGCCCACTCGTCCTGCACCTGTGGCTCGACCGGACCGAGGGCAACCTCGCCTCGGCCCGCTACCGCCTGCAGGCCCTCGCCGAGGAACTGGTGCTCGGATGACCGGCGTTCGGACGGCGAACGCGATGGCGGGCCGGCGCGGCGCATCGTCGGCCCGGGGCGCCGTGTTTCGGCCAGCGGGCCGGGCCGCCGACGCCCCGGCGGTCACCGGGCGGCCGGCGTGAACGACGTCGACGCCATCGTGCCCGGTCACGTCATGGCCCCCGGCCACGCCCTCGCCACCGGCGCGCCGCTCACCACCGGTGAGGCCTTCGCCGCCGTCGAGCGGCTGGCCGACGAGCGCGCGACCGGCGCCCTGCGCGGCCCCACGGGCACGCTGCACCTCGCCGACGGCCTGGTGGTGCACGCCGAGTCCGACCGCGCGCCCGACCTGGCCATGCTGCTCACCGGCTGTGGCAGGATCACCCGGCAGGCCTGGCAGGAGGCCGTCCGCACCTACGGCCCGCACGGCCGGGTCGGCGGCGCCCTGGTCGAACAACGGCTCTTCACTCGGGGGGAGTTGGAGCTCTGCCAGCTCGGCGCCCTCTACGACGCCGCGTTCTTCGTGCTCGACGGCGCCGGGGCCTCGGCGGGCCCGTGGTCCTTCGAGCCGGGCGCACGGCACTGGCTCGGCCCGGTCGCGGCGGTCAGCGCTCCGCGGCTGCGCCGGGAGGTGGAGCGCCGGCACCGGCTGCTCGACCGGATCTGGCCCTGGCCGCAACTCGACACCGAACCGGTCCGCCCGCTGGGCCGGACCGGCCGGACCGCCGAGGCGGGCCGGATCGCCGAGGTCGGCCGGATCGGGGAGGTCGGCCCGCCGCGTCCGGTCCGTCCGGCCGGTGCGGTCGGTTCCGTCCGCCCGTCCGGAGGCCAGGAGCGGTGCGCGGCCCCGGGCAACCGGCCGGGCCGGCCGTGCCCGCCCAGCCGGCGTCAGCGCGAACTGCTCGACCACGCCGACGGCCGAAGAACCCCGGCGGAGCTGGCGCGGCTGCTCGGCCGTTCGGGGTTCGCCACCACGGCCGACGTCCGCCGCCTCGCCGCCGCCGGGCTGCTGGCCACGCCGGGCCGTGACGCCCCGCGGCACGCCGCCGGGTCGCGGTCCGCGGCGCAGGCCGGACCGGAGCCCGGGGTGCGGACCGAAGCGCCCCCCGGGACCCAGTCCGGACCGCCGCCGGCGCCCCCGCCCGGGCCCCCGCCCGGGCTGCTCCGCCGCGTCCCCGGCGCGGCCCTGGCGGGGTTGCTCCCGGTGAGCGCCATCCGCTCCGCCCGCCACCGCCCGCTCGCGGTCCACCCGTCGGCCCCGGCCCACCCGCCGGGCCCGGCGGCGGCCCGCCCGCCGACCGTCCCCGACCCGGACATCGCGCTGCTGATCCGGGTCCGAACCCTTCTGGAGGCCCGACTTTGAACAACTCTCCGCCCGCGACCCCGCTCTCACGGTCATGAGGCGGGCGCTCAAGCAGCGTGTCGGAAGGAGACAACTGATCGCCTTGGAGACCGAGCTGCTGGCCGAAGTGCGTGCCCTCAGGCACCGGGTCCCGCACCTCGCGGGCGGTCTGGTGGCCAGCGTGGACGGCCTGCTGGTCGCGCACGACACCCACGGGGCCGAGCCCTCCGGTCTGGCCGCGATGACCGCCGCCTCGCTGAGCCTGGCCCAGCGGCTCGCGGACACCACCGGGCAGGGCGAGTTCCGGGAGTCGCTGGTGCGCGGCGAGTACGGGTACATCGGCACCTATGCGGCGGGCGGCAGCTGTGTGCTCACCCTGCTGGCGCACCCGGACGTGAACGTCGGCCGGCTGCACCTGGAGGCCCGCCGCTCCGCCCGGCGGATCGCGGCCCTGATCAACGACTCGCTGACCCCCAAGGACCCTCCGTAGGCGCTTCCCGCACCTTCCGGCCCCACCTGACCCGACCGAACCTTCCGACCCTTCCCACCCTTCCGATCTTCCGAACGAACTGGAGAAACCGACATGACAGACGCAGCCGGCGCACTCAAGCAGACCATGACCGCGATCGAGGGTGCCCTCGGAGCCGCCCTCGTCGACTACAACAGCGGCATGGCCCTCGCCACCCTCGACGGCCCCGGGGGGTTCGACCTCAACGTCGCCGCGGCCGGGAACACCGACGTGGTCCGGGCCAAGATGCGCACGATGGACATGCTCGGGCTGCAGGACGGCATCGAGGACATCCTCATCACCCTCAGCAGCCAGTACCACCTGATCCGTCCGCTCACCGGCCGCGGGGGCAAGGGCCTGTTCCTCTACCTCGCGCTGGACAAGGGCCGCGCCAACCTGGCGATGGCCCGGCACCAGCTGACGAAGATCGAGAACGAGCTGGAGGTCTGACGCGTCGGGCGGTACTGCCGCCCGGCCGTCCGTCCGGCGGCAGGCCCCCGCGTCGTGCGGCGCGGGGGCCTGCCGGACAGCCGGTGGCGTGGGCCGGGCGGCCGGTGGCGTCGGCCGGTCCGGCCCGGGCTGACTGGGGACTGCCCGGACCGAATCGGGACTGCCCGGACCGACCCGGGACTGCCCGGCTCACCCGCTGGGCGTCGCCGGCTCCTCCGCCCACGCCACCTCGCCGCCCGCCAGCCCTGCGCAGACGGTGCCCTCGGGCGTGACGACGCTCCAGGGCGCGACCTGCGCGTGCGGCGGCACGGACAGCACGGCGTCACCGTCGAAGGCCAGCTCCAGCCCGCCCGCCATGGTCACCCGGGCGGCGCCGAGCGTCCGGCCCACCAGGCCGAGCAGCGCGCCGGACGGGCGGAGGGTCAGGGCGGGGAAGAAGTGGTCCACCTCGGTGGGCGTCGCGATCACGAACTCGTGCGCCACCCGGACGGTCACCGGCCCGTCGAGCGTGATGTCGAGCCGGCCGCCGCCGCCGACCGCCGCCACCCGGCGGCCGGCCAGTACCTTCCCGAGCGCGTTCTGCATGGGCCCAGTGTGGACCAGGAACACCGTTCTGGTCCGGTGGTCCGGCGGTCCGTCGGCCCGCCTCCGCTCACCCGCCGTCGGCCCGCCTCCGCTCACCCGCCGTCGGCCCGCCTCCGCTCACCCGCCGTCGGCCCGCCTCCGCTCACCCGCCGTCGGCGCGCGCGGCACTGCGCGCGCCGGTCAGCCGTCGCGTGCGCCTGCAGGCCCGTCCGCCTCCAGGCACACGCGACGGCTGACCGTGGTCCGGCCGCCCGCCGCCAGCCGCCTCCGTCAGTCCGCCGTCAGTCCGCAGGCCGCCCGCCGACCAGTTCGGCCGGCCCGCCCGCCCGGGCGCGGGTGGCGAGGGCGGCCGCCGTCCGGGCCCAGGAGGAGCCGGACAGCAGCGCCCGGGCCCGGGCCGGGTCGCAGAGCCGCCACTCGACCAGCTCGTCCTCGGCCAGTGCGATCGAGGCGAGCTGTTCCTCCGTCACCGTCCCGCCGTCGAAGACGTACACCAGGACGGCGGTGTCCCGGTCGCTCGCCCGGTCCGCGTCCCGTCCGGGCAGCCAGTCGAGGGCCAGCAGCCGGCCCGGTTCGCACTCCCAGCCCAGCTCCTCACGGACCTCGCGCCGGGCCGCGGCCCGGGGCAGCTCGCGGTCCGCCTCGATGCCGCCGCCGGGCAGCACCCAGTACGGCTCCTCGCCGCCCGGGCCCGGCCACGGGCGCAGCCGCACCAGCAGCACCCGCCCGTCCGCGTCGGTGAACAGCGTCCGCGCCTTGGCCCGGATCCGTGGGCGGGTGGCGATGAACGTCTCCCGGTCCAGCGGGGGAGCGGCGGGCTCCGCCGGGGGCAGACCGGGCGTACCGGTCAGCGTGACCCCGGCCAGCCGGGTGTACGCGGGCGGCGGCCCGGCCGCCAGGTGGTCGAGGGTGTGTCCGGCGGGCATGCCGTCCTCGAGTTCGAGCGGCCCGGCGTCCCGCGGCGCCCGCAGGCAGGCACTCACCCGGCGGGAGAGCCGCGGCGGCAGGGCGTGGCCCGCCTGCTCCGGTGTCAGCCACGCCCAGCCGCCGACCTCCGCCGGGTCCGGCGTGAACGCGGCCAGTTCCCGGGGGGTGAGCGGATCGCCCCAGTAGAGGTGCGCGGCGACCGGCGGCCGGTAGTCGTCGAGCGTCCAGTCGATGCAGGCCAACGGCCCGAGCCTGGGGGTGAACCCCAGCTCCTCCTCGATCTCCCGCACGGCCGTCCGGCGCGGGGAGAGGTCCCGCGGCTCCCATCCGCCGCCGGAGACCGCCAGCGGATGCCTCCGGTCGTACGGCAGCCGGACGATCAGCACCCGGCCCTGCGCGTCCGGGAACAGCACTCCGGCGGCGGCCAGCAACTCGCGTCCCGCACGACCGTCCAGGCCGCCCGCAGGCTCCGACGTCACCACGGCAAGTCCCTCCGTCGAACCGGGTGGACGACCCCCGCCCGCCCGCCTGGCAGGACATCCCCGCCCACCCCGACGGTTCCCCGCCGTCCTGCGGGGCGAACCTGCCGTCAGACCCGTTCGAGGGGCCGGTGCGGCCCTTCCGGAAGCTCCACGGCGATCGCGTCGCCGGGCCGGACCACGCCGCCGGTCCGGACGACGCCCATGATGCCGGCCTTGCGGACGACGTTCCCGGCCTCGTCCCGGCCGACGACCTGCTTCAGCAGCCCGTCCCGGAAGTTGTCGATCTGGGCGCACGGATTGCGCAGGCCGGTGACCTCGACGACCGCCTCGCCGCCGATCCGCAGCAGCGCCCCGACGGGCAGGCCGAGCAGGTCGACGCCCCGGGTGGTGACGTTCTCGCCGAGCTCGCCCGGCCGTACGCCGAAGCCGGCCGCGCCCACCTCCGCGAAGAGCTCCTCGTGGATGAGGTGGACCTGCCGCAGGTTGGGCTGGGTCGGGTCCTGCGCGACCCGCGAGCGGTGCCTGACCGTGACCCCGGCATGGACGTCCCCCTCCACACCGAGCCCGGCGAGCAGGGTGATGGCGGCCCGGTTGGGCTTGGTGAACGAGTACTCGCCGTTGCTGCTGACTGCCGTGACCGATCCGCTCATTCGGCGGCCCCCTCTGTACGCGGCGCTGATCGCAACGCCTCTGATTGTGACCCTGCCCGTCAGGAGGGTAGCTTCCGGCGGCCGGCCGACGGATCCCCCGCCCCGGCCGGGCCGAGCGAGGCGAGGGCCGCGGCCGCCGCGCGAACCATCTGCTCGTCCTGGCGGCCGGTGGCCCCGCGGAGCCGGGCGAAACCCTCGACGGCGGCCAGTGCGAGCAGGCCGGGGAGCAGATCGGTGCTGCGGTCGGCGACCCAGCGGGTGCCCCGGGTCGCCATCCACCACAGGTCCGCCAGCGTGCCCGGCGGCGGCTCGGCCGGTTCGGCGGCGGGGGCCGGGCCGAGCGGGCGGCCGGCGGCGGCGAGCAGGTCGTGGAAGCCACGGGCGATCAGGTGGTGTCCCTCGGCACTCGGGTGGAGCCGGTCCACGCTCAGCAGCTGCCGCCGCGCCATCCACGGCAGCTCGGCGAGGTGCAGGTGGACGGTCCGGTGACGGGCCGAGAGCGCGTGCACCACCGTGTTCACCGCGCGCATCCGGCGGGCCAGCGGACGGGCGAACGGCTGCGGCAGCCGCAGCAGCGTGCCCGGGTCGGGCAGGCAAGCGGTGAGCACCAGCGCGCCGCCGCGGGACAGCCCACCGAGGGTGGCGTCCAGCTCGCGCGCGGTGCGGCCGACGTCGAACCCGGCCCGCAGGGTGTCGTTGCCACCGATGACCACGGCGGCCACCGCCGGACGCAGCGCCAGGGCGACGGGCAGTTGCCCCGCCGTCAGATCGGCGCTGAGGGCGCCGCTGCGCGCCAGGTTGGTGAACTCGACGCCGGCCCCGGCCGGCGCCAGCGACCGCGCGAGCACCGCGGCCCAGCCCCGCCACCCGTCGGCCACCGGGTCGCCGACCCCCTCCGTGAGCGAGTCCCCGAGCGCCACGAACCGGACCGGCCCGGCCACCCGTCGCCCTCCCGGCCCCCGGTCCCCGCCCGGAACCGCCGCACCGTCCCCGTCCCTGTCCCTGTCCCTGTCCCCGACCGCCACCGTGCTCACTGCCTGCCTCCTGACTCCGCGTCCCTCACCGCCGGAGTGGGAAGTCGGCGGGTCCGACGCCCACTCCGGTCCTGCCTCGCCTCGCCGGGCAGCGACCCCCGGGGCACCCGGAACAGAAGTCGGCCCGTCCGACTTCCCACGCGCTACCGGCCCGCCTCGCTTGCCCGGGACGCCTCGCCCGCCCGGGACGTCGAGGCGGTGTCCCCTCCGGCGCCGAAGGCCCGCCTGCCGTCCGTCCCCGTGCCGTCCGTCTCCGCGTCGTCCGTCCCCGTGCCGTGTGCCCTCGCGCCGTGGGCGGCCAGGAAAGCGGTGACGGCGGTGGGCCAGCCGTACTGTTCCGCCTGGGCGCGCGCCGCACGGCGCCGGGCCGCCTCGGGGCGGGCGAGCAGCGTGGCGACGGCCTCCGCGAAGCCCGCGCCGGTGTCCGCGGCGGCCACGCCTGCCGGCCCGACCAGCCCGGGGAGCGCCGAGGAGCGGCTGACCGCCACCGGCGTGCCGCAGGCGAGCGCCTCCATCGCGGCGAGCCCGAAGGTCTCGACCGGTCCCGGGGCGAGCACCACGTCGGCGCAGCCGAGCAGCCGGGCCAGTGCGTCGCGCCCGCCGACGTGCCCGAGGAAGTGCACGGGCAGCCGGAGCCGGGCGGCCCGGGCGGCGAGCCGCGGGCGGAGCGGTCCGGTGCCCGCCACCACGAGGACGGCCGGGACCCGGCGCGCGCGCAGCACGGCGAGCGCGTCGAGCGCCCGCTCGGGGTGCTTCTCGGTGGAGAGCCGCGAGCAGAGCACCAGGAGCACCTGCCCCGGCTCCGCGTACCGGGACCGTTCCGCCGTCCGCTCCGCGTCCGTCGGGGGCCGCATCCCGGTGAGGTCCACACCGAGCGGTGCGCGCGCCAGGTTGCGCACGCCCAGGCGGCGGAACTCCGCCGCCGCCCAGTCGGTCGTGCAGACCACGGTGTCGTACGCCCGCGCCGTCAGGCCGTTGAGCCGGTCGGCGGCGGCCCCGGCGAGCGGGGCTGGCAGGCCCCAGGTGCGGAGCAGCCCGGCGGCGCTCTCGTGCGACACCATGACCGAGCGGACGCCGTGCCGCCGCGCCCACCCGCCGGTCCAGCGCAGGGTGGTGCGGTCGGACACCTCCAGCCGGTCGGGCGCGAGCCGGGTGAGCTCGTGGGTGACGGCCCGCCGGTCGGTGAGCAGCCGGTAGCCGCCGCTGCCGGGCAGGACGGGCCCGGGCAGGGTGACGACCAGGCCCTGCTCGGTCTCCTCCTCGGTACGTCGCTCGCCTGGCACCACGAGTACCGGGAGGTGCCCGGCGGCCCGGTAGCCGGCCCCGAGGTGGCGCAGCGCCGTGCGCAGTCCGCCGGAGACGGGGGTGACGAAGTTCGCCACCCGGACGATCCGCAGCGGGCCTCCGTGTCCGGTCATGCCGTCAGCTCCTCCACCACCGGGGAGGCCGGCGTGGCCGGTACGGCCGGGGCAGGCGCCGCGGGCGGTGCGGGCGGTACAGGCGGTGCGGGCGGTACAGCCGTTACAGGCACCGCGGGCGGTGCGGCCGGTACAGGCGGCGCGGCCTCGGCGGCCGCCGCCGGAGCGACCTCCCGGTGCTCCGCCAGCACCTCCGCGTAGTGCCGCAGCAGCAGGTCCCCGACCGCCTCCCAGGTACGGGCGGTCACCTCCGCCCGCCCGGCGTTCCCGTAACGGGCCCGCAGGGCGGCGTCGGCGGCCAGGGTCCCGACCGCCCGGGCGACGGCGGCGCCGTCCCGGGGCGGGACCAGCAGGCCGGTCCGGTGGTGGGCGACGAGGTCGAGCGGCCCGCCGACGGCCGGGCCGATCACCGGGACGCCGCTGGCCATCGCCTCCTGGATGGTCTGGCAGAAGGTCTCCAGCGGACCGGTGTGCACGAACACGTCCAGGGTGGCGAAGCAGCGGGCGAGCTCGTCACCGGTCCGGCGGCCGAGGAAGACCGCGCCGGGCATCGCGGCCCTGAGCCCGGCGGCGGACGGCCCGTCCCCGATGACGACGACCCGTACCCCGGGCAGCGCCGAGGCGGCGGCCAGCAGGTCGACCCGCTTCTCGGGCGCGAGCCGGCCGACGTACCCGACCAGCACCTCCCCGCCGGGGGCGAGCGTCCGGTGCAGCGCCTCGTCGCGGTGGCGCGGGTGGAAGCGGACCGAGTCGACCCCGCGCGGCCAGAGCCGGACCCTGGGCACGCCGTGCGCGGTGAGGTCCTGCGCCGCCGGGGTGGACGGCGCGAGGGTGCGGGCGGCGGCCCGGTGGATGGTGCGGATGCGGTGCCAGGCGGCGGCCTCGCCGAGCCGGCACCCGGCCCGGTAGGCGTGCGCGTAGCCGGCGAGGTCGGTCTGGTAGACGGCGACGGCGGGGACGCCGAGCCGTGCGGCGGCCTGCATGCCGCGTGCGCCGAGCACGAACGGGCTGGCCAGGTGGACCAGGTCGGGCCGGTGCCCGGCGACGGCGGCGGTGAGCTGCCGGCCGGGCAGGGCGATCCGCACCTGCGGGTACCCGGGCAGCGGGACGGAGGGGATGCGGACGACCGGCAGTTCGGCTGCGGCCGGTCCGGCCCCGAAGGTGTGCGGAGGGCAGTCGGCGCCTCGCGCGGGGGCCGGGGTGATGACGAGTGGCTGGTGGCCCCGGCGGACCAGGTGCTCGGCCGTCCGCAGCACGCTGTGGGCGACTCCGTTGACCTCGGGAGGGAAGGATTCGGTGACGATGGCGACGCGCATGCCTGAGTTGTGTCCGGGTCCGGCGTGCACGCGGCCAAAGGGATCTGTCGTACAAACGAACGCGGGTCGGCGATTTGTGCCGCCGACCCGCGTTCCGCCCTCACCCCGCCGTCGGCGGCGGGCGCCCGACCGCTCAGGCCGGACCGGCAGCCGATTCCTTGAGCTCCGCGTAGGGCGCGAGCTTGCGGATCGACTCGATGCTCTTGATGCAGTCGTCCCGGCTCTCCTGCGGGTCTCCGGTGACCACGACGGAGCCGTTGCTCGCCTTGAGCCGGAACCGGTGCATGCCGGTCTCGTCGGTGTACAGCTCGAACTTGCCAGCCATCAGGTCCTTCACCTCTCGGTCGGGTAACCCCCTCGAACGGCAACGTAGGACCAAATACTGTTTACCGCTTGCCAGATGAGGCATTCGAGTGTCTCCGCCAAACGGGTCACCGGCGTCCGGGACGGAAGCCAGAGCGGACGGCACCGGTGGGGACATTCCGGGGACGTGGCGGCAGGGGGCCAGAGAGCCTTCGACGGCGCGCGGGTGGCGACCTGGGCGACGACGGTACGGCGGATGACCCGGACAGCGGCCAGCTAGGAGACGCGGTCGGGATCGACGGCCGGGCCGCTGGTGGCGGCGGTGTGCATCACCTTCCGCAGGGCGTGGTGGACGGCCAGGAAGGCCCAGATCTCCTGGCGGATGCCGTCGGCGGTCCGGGAGCGGAGCGGGCCGGAGACGCCGAGGTGGTTCTTGATCTCATCGAACGCCATCTCGATTTGCGCGACCCGGGCCGCGGTGACTTCTAGGATCTGCTGCATGGCAACACGACTTGTGCAGATCAATATGAAGGCCCAGGACGATTCCGTGCTCGGCCGGTTCTGGGCGGAGGCACTCGGTTGGGGTGTCGACAGCGAGGGCCCCGGCGTGACCAACCTCGAACCGATCGGCTTCGCCTACCCCGACCCCGTGGCCGTCTGCATCGACATCGTCGCCCGCCCGGAACCCAAGACGGTGAAGAACCGGGTGCACCTTGATCTGGCCACCACCTCGACCGGCCACCAGGCGGAGTTGGTTGCGCGCCTGAAGGATCTCGGCGCGACGCTCGCCGACGTGGGTCAGGGCGACGTCCCCTGGACGGTCATGGCCGACCCGGAGGGCAACGAGTTCTGCGTCCTGGAGCCCCGGGAGATCTACCGGGACACCGGGCCGATCGCCGCGGTGGTGGTCGACTGCACCGACCCGCGGGCGATGGCCCGGTTCTGGGGCGAGGCGATGGACTGGACGGTGCACGAGGTCGCCGACGACCACGCGACCATGCGCTCCGCCCAAGGCGTCGGCCCCTACCTGGAGTTCGTCCGCACCCCCGACACCAAGAGCGGGTGGAACCGCGTCCACCTGGACATCAGCCCCTACCGCGGCGACGACCCGGCAGCCGAGGAGGCCCGGCTGCGCGCCCTGGGCGCCACCGACCCCGGTATCGACCAGTCCGCCATCTCCTGGACGGTTCTGGCCGACCCGGAGGGCAATGAGTTCTGCCTCCTCAGCCCTCGCTGACCTGAGCAACGGCTCCGGCCGGTTCGGGTCGGCGGCGCAGACCGCGTGGCGTCGGCGCATACCGCCGGAGGCGGGGACGGTGTCCCCGCGTCTTTGGATGCCAGTAAGGCCACTGGCTGGATCCGGCGGGGCCGGATCCGGCGGGGGTGGAGCCGGAGGAGCCCCCGCCGGCGCTCCCGCGCGGCTGGAAGCCACGTACCTGCCCAACGCGCGCCGCAGCGGATGAAACCGTCGCCGTGCGGAAAGCCCTGTCGGACTGCGACCGGCCCCTCGACCGCCCCCGCCGCGGGAACTGCTGTCGATGCCGCCCGAGCCCGGGGGCACGAGCGGGGCCGCGGTCACCCTCTTCGTCCTGGTCGGCCTTCTCAGCCTGCTGGGACTGCGCACGCTGCTCTCCGGCGACGTTGGTGGCGGCTCTGACACCGCGTACCAGGTCGGTTACCACTACGGCGTGTTCCTCGTCGCCGCGATCCTGCCGGGGATCGGACTCACCGTCCATTCCGGTCACGTCGCACCCGACGTCTGGGTCCGCACCACCTCTGCCGGGTCAGCATCCTCGGTCGTAGATCGCCCGCAGCCACGGTTCCCTGACGGCGGGAATCCGCGCGAGCGTGTACCGGAACGCCTCACTGGATGGCTGGAACGGGTACCACGGGTGCGGCGGCAGCGGGTCGTCCCGCTCCACGCCTGCCGGCAGCCCGCCGACGACCGGCAGCCGGGTCCGGTGCGGCGGGAAGGCGAGCTCGGCCCAGAGCGTGGCATCCATGGGTACCGGCACCGCCCCGGCCTGCGGCTGCCACATGTCTCCGGTCTGCGGATGGACCGGCACCAGCACCAGGTCAGCGGCCGGCTCGCCGAGCCCCGGTCCCGCCAGGTCGAGCCGCTTCGCGCTCTCCCCGGCGGGAAGCAGCGCGCCGAGTGCCCGGCCGAGGAGCTCCGCGACCGGCCCGGGTGCCACCTCGACCGGCGCGCCCCCGGAGGCCAGCACCACCTGGGCGAGAGCCACGCCCGCCGGTATGTCCCGGTACTCGCTGAGCCGGTGCCACAGCGCGCCGGCGGCCAGCAGCTCCGCCCAGTCCATGACCGGCCGCTCCGGCGGGCCGGGCAGCCGCACGACCGCCTGCGGGACGAGCCGGACGACCTGCCAGTACCCGCAGTCGTCCATCCTCGTCCCGACCGGCAGATCGCAGCCCAGGCAGGCAAGGTTCGGCCCGTCCCTCCCGTCGATCCCCCTGCAGTAGCCCCCGGCCCGTTCGAGGATCAGCCTGGTGCCGCGCATGTCGCCAGGCGCGAGGAGAACGGTGTCCGACGGTCCGTCGGACAGCGCGCCGAACGGTGCGAAGCGCCCTCGCTCCGCCGCCTCGTGCGCCTCGACCTCGTCCCACTGCCACCACGGCGGCCCGTACGACGCGGGGTCGACGGCGTACGACCCGGCCTCCAGCAAGGGCGGGTGCAGCGTCTCCCAGTGGGTGTCGGCCAGGTGGATCGGCAACGCCACCTCCGACACCGCCGCCGTCAGGACCGCACCGCAACCCGCACACCCGAACACCGCCAAGCTGTCCCCTCCCGCCGTCGAAGCCCCTGCATCCCACCAAGCGGGCGGACCGGGGAGCAAGGGGTTTTCGGACGACGCAGAACGCCTCACCGAAGGGCAGAGCGGGCCTCGACGTCCCGGTCGCAGCCTCCGGGAGCCGGGAGCCGGGAGCCGCGCCGGGTCACTGAACGCTCGCCGGTGCCTCCGGCGTTGCCTGTCGGATTGAGCTGGTCACTCGGTCACCTGGTCACCTCGTCACCTCGTCACCTCGTCACCTCGTCAGCTGAGCGCCGGGCCGGCCCGGGTGGCGCGGCAGCGAGAGGCCATCCGGTCCGCGCGCACGGTGAAGGCGGTCTGGCCGATGGCGACTTCGGTCAGCCGCGGTTGTGGTGACAGCGGTGCAGGTCGTCGACCGGGTGGGCGAACGGCAGCAGCGGATCAACGATCCGGTTGGTCGGTTCCAGCGGTGACCGTGACGCTCGTTCACTTCACCCGCCACGAGTGGTGGCCTCGGATACTCGATGCCGGGCGGCTCGAACCGCCCAGCCGGCAGCCACGTCGATCGACGACCGGCCGTGGCGGCGGCTGACCGATGTCGCCGCTCAATCGGGCACCGGTGGTGTGAACATGGCCTTCGTGGCCGGGGAGTGACGGCCGGTCGCTATCATGACGCCGGTCGACGAGGGGGTATGCGGTGGCAGCCGTGGGCGACGGGGTGGCGGGCGAAGGGGCGTACGAGGGGCTGGTCATCGCCGGGCGATACCGGCTGGTCCGGCGTCTGGGGGCCGGCGGGTTCGGGCAGGTCTGGCAGGCGACCGACACCGCCCTGCACGTCGACGTCGCTGTGAAGCAGGTCTGGCTGGCCCCTTCGATGAGTCCGGCCCAGGCCGAGGAGAGGCTGGTCCGGGCGCAGCGGGAGGCCCGCAGCGCCGCCCGGCTGCGGGACCACCCGCACGTCGTCGCGGTGCACGACGTGCTCGTGGCGGACGGCGTGCCGTGGACGGTGATGCAGCTGATCACCGGGGGCTCGCTCGCGGACCGGCTGGCGGCGGGCGGACCGCTGGCGCCGGAGACGGTGGCCCGGATCGGTGCCGCGGTGTTGTCGGCGCTGGGCGCGGCGCACGCGGCGGGCATCGTCCACCGGGACGTGAAGCCGGCCAACATCATGCTGGCCGACGACGGCCAGGTGCTGCTCACCGACTTCGGCATCGCCCTGCGGCACGAGGACACCGCGCTCACCGCGACCGGCGCCGTCATCGGGTCGATCGAGTACATGGCGCCCGAGCGGATCCAGGGCCAGGACGACGGGCCGGCCGGGGACCTCTTCTCGCTCGGCGTCTCGCTGTACCAGGCGGTCGAGGGCCTGTCCCCGTTCCAGCGCGCCACCCCGACCGCCTCGCTGCTGGCCGTCGTCTCGGACGAGGCGCCGCCTCCGCGGCGCGCGGGGGCGCTCGCGCCCGTGATCGAGGGCCTGATGGCGAAGGACCCGCTGCGCAGGCTCCCTTTCCACGAGGCCGCCGCGCTGCTGGGCCGGGCGGCCGTCGCGCCCGTTCCCGGGCCGGCGGTCCCGGCGGTCCCGGCGGTCGGCGCACCCGGACCCGCTGCTCCCGCTCCCGGACCCGCTGCTTTCGTACCCGCCGCCCCCGCACCCGCCGCCTTCGTGACCGGGCCGGTGGCCCCGGCCCCACAGCCGGTGGCCCCCGCCCCCGTACCAGCGGCGGACGGCGCCGGGGCTCCGGGCGTCATCGACGCGTACGCCGGGCCCACCGTTCCCGCGCAGTCCGTCACCGGGCCGACCCTGCCGGTACCGCCTGTCACCGGGCCGACCCTGCCCGCCGCAGTGCCCGCACCGCACGTCACCGTGCCCGAGGTGTCCGTCGCGGACCCGGCGGACCCGGCGGACCCGGCGGACCCGGCGGACCCGGCGGACCCGGCGGGGCGGCCGCGGCGGCGGACGTGGCCGGTGATCACCGCGTCGCTCCTCGCGGGGGCCGCCGCACTGGGGGTGGCCTTCGCCGTGCCCTACTTCTCCGAGACCAACACGATCCGGGCGAAGCTGCTCCACAAGAGCGACATGCCGTCCGGGTACTACGAGAACTCCGGCGCGGGGGACATGGGCTACGGACGTCCCGTCGGGGGTACCTGGCCCTGCGAGGCGCGCAACCGGGAAACCCGCTGGAAGCACACGCAGGACGACACCGCGGAGTTCTTCTACAAGTCGGCCGCCGGTGCGTCGGAGCGGTACTCGTTCAACGAGCAGCTCAAGGAGGCCGACGCCGCCGAGATCGCCCGGACGATGCAGGCCGTCCGGGACCAGTTGAGCGGGTGCCCGTCGTTCACCGCGAAGATCAAGTTCAGCGGCGATCCCCAGAGCTGTGAGGTGACCGTCAAGCCCCTGCCGGCTCCGGCGATCGGCGGCGACGTGGTGGCCCGTCGTGAGACCTACACCTGTACTGAGAACGGCATCACCTACGCACCCGCCGTCGTGGACAAGGTCACCACCGCCAAGGGCGGGTACCTCGTCGAGTTCTTCGCGACGGAGTCGCGGCCCTTCCCACCCGCAGGGCAGGCCGAGGCCCTGATGACCAAGGCCCTCGGCAAGCTCCCCTGACACCGGTACGGAGCGGAACGCCGGACGCCCCGGCCGCTCGGTGCGGTCGGGGCGTCCGGGTGGCGGCGGAACGGCAGGTCAGCCGTTGCTCCGGCTGAACGCCTCCAGCCAGCTGATCTTCGGGCCGAAGAGGCCGACCGAGGCCGCGCCCGTGGCGAGGCCGGAGGCCGAAGAGGGCTGCGGGGCCTCGCTGTGCGCCACCGCCGTGGTGGGCACGGCGACCGCGGCCGCAGCCGTCAGGACCGCGGTGACGGCGAACTTGCAGAGCGTTCCACGAACAGGCATCTCATGCCTTCCAGGTGTTCACAGCTCTTCGGCCGGCCCCTGCGGCCGGACGGCCGACCCGGGCGGGCAAAGAGGCGTTCGGTGGGGGACGCCCTGCAAACGTTGGCATGCGAACGTGTGGATTTGGCCGTTTGCCACCGGAGAGGTGCGAACGGGTGACGGAGACAATCAGGTCGGGTGAACCGTCCGGGCGGCCGCCTCAGCAGCGGCCCGACGCGGAGCGGGCCGCCGGCCCCGGTGTCGCTCCGTCCGCCGGTTCGCCAGCCGCCTCACCGGCCGGACCCGGCGTCGGCTCACCGGTAGGACCGGGCGTCACCTCACCGGCCGGCGCGGGGGCTGGCGTCGTCACCTCGCCGGCCGGCCGCATGGCCGCCAGCCGCCGTTCGCAGGTCCGGCGCTGGACGACGGAGAGCCCGGCGGTCGCCGCCCCGAGCCCGAGCCAGCCGACGGGGCCGGCCGTCATCACCACGCCGGTCAGCAGCAGCGGTCCGGCGGACTTCTGGATGGACTGGGCCATGCCGGCCACGCCCAGGTAGGACGCCCGGGCCCGGTCGGGCGCGAGCGAGACGGCCAGCTCCCAGGAGGTCACCGACCGCACCAGCTCGGCGGCAGTCACCAGGACCGCCGTGACCAGCAGGGCGATCGAAGCGCTCCAGGCCCCGCCCCCGGTGCCGAACGCCAGGACCCCGCAGGTCGCGAGCATCGCCACCCCGTACAGGGTCACTGCGGCCGCCGCCCGGTGCGGCCCCTCGGCCCGCGCCGACACCCGCAGTTGGAGCAGGACGACCAGCGCGGTGTTGACGACCAGGAAGGCCGGGACGAAGGCGTGCGGCGCCGAGGTGTGGTTCACCAGCCAGAGCGGCAGGCCGACGTTGAGCAGCGAGTCGTCCAGGCACATCGGGATGTCGAGCAGGACGAAGCGCAGGTAGCCGCCGTCCCGCCAGGGGCTGGGTGCCGGCCCCTCCACAGCGGTGTCGGCGGCGGTGTCCGGTGCGGCGCAGGCCTGCGCCGCCACCCGCCAGCCGCCGTTCGGCTCCCGGGTGCGCCACACCAGGGCCGCGGTCACCGTGTACGAGAGCGCGTTGGCCAGGACCAGCGCCCGGTAGGCGTTCTCCGTCCCCACGGCCAGACCGATCGCCGCGACCCCGGCGCCCAGCGCGACGCCCGCGTTGGCGGCGCTGCGGGTGAGCGCCTGGTAGGTCGAGCGCCGCTCGCCCGTCGCCCGCGTGGCGAAGAGCATCTCCAGCATCTTGGCGGCGCGTTCGGCCAGGCAGACGAGGGCGATGACGGGCAGCAGGGCGGCGAAGCCGTCGCAGAGCAGCAGCAGCACCATCGCACCCAGCCGCAGCAGGTGACTCCAGATCAGCAGTCCCCGAACCGTGAACCGTCCGGCGAGCTGCCCCGCCAGCGGCGACCCGGCGATGCCCGCCACGGCGGCGACGCCCAGCAGGATGCCGACCTGTTGGGCGTCCAACCGTGTCACGAAGGTGAAGTACAGCACCGAGGCCGCCGCCCAGACCCCCGATCCGGCCCGGTCCAGGAACTGGGCGAGCAGCATGATCCGCCCGTCCCGCCCGCCCGGTGGTCGGCGCAGCTGCGCCAGCAGCCCACCCTCGTTCTCTCCCATGGCCCGACACTCCCGTTTCCCCGTTGCGGTGCTCGGGGAGCAGCCTGCCGGAGATAAATCTCGACGTCAAGATACTTGATGTCGACAGACCTCTCGCCGTCGTTGCGACCGCCGTCGTTGCGACCGCCGCCGCCGCGGCTGCCCGGCCTACCGACCTACCGACCTACCGACCTCCGGAGCCGCCGAGCGTCGTGCGGAGCAGCTTGCGGTCGGGCTTGCCCGCGTCGGTGAGCGGCAGGCGGTCCAGGACGTGGACGGTGGCCGGCGCGTACATCGCGCCCAGCCGGTCGGTGACCCAGGCGCGGACCAGCGGCCGGTCCGGGTGCGGGCCGACGGCCGACGGGACCACGGCGACGTGCAACTCCTCGCTTCCATCAGCCCGTTGGACACCGAAGGCGGAGCACTGGGCGACGGCGGGGTGGGTGAGCAGCGCCTGTTCCACCTCCGCCGGGTAGACGTGCCCGCCCACCATGATGACCATCTCCTTCAGCCGGTCGACCAGGTGGAGGTAGCCTGCGGCGTCGAGGTGGCCGACGTCCCCGGTGCGGACCCAACCCTCGTGCAGCACCTCCGCGGTGAGGTCCGGACGGCGCCAGTAGCCGCTCATCACCATGGGGGTGCGGACGTGGATCTCCCCGTTCTCGCCGGCGGGCAGGACGGCCCCGGCCGGGTCCCGGACCTCGATCTCGACCCCGGGGTCCGGCCGGCCCGCGGTGATCCGCCCGCCCGGGCCGGTCACCGTGTGCCCGTCCGGCCCGACCTCGGCGATGTTCCCGGCCTCGGTCTGCCCGTACCAGCCGTGCAGCACCGGCCCGAACGCCTCCGCGGCCTGCCGCAACCGTTCGGCGGAGGCGACCGTGCCCCCGTAGAAGAGCCGCCGCAGCGCGGAGAGGTCGGTGCCGGCTGCGGTCGGGTGGTCCAGCAGCTCGTACAGCATCGGTGGCAGCAGCCACAGGTCGGTGATGCGCTCCCGCTCCAGCGCGCCGAGGACGTCGCCCGGGTCGAAGCCGGGCCGCAGCACCACGGTGCCTCCGGCGAGCAGCGCCGCGTCGGCGAGGATGCCGGCCATGTGCGCGAGAGAGGTGCAGGCCAGGGCGCGGGGCGGCGCGTCGGCCCGGAGCCGTCCGGCGAGCCGGTCGAGGAGCTGCCGGTAGGGGCCGTGCGCCAGGGGGATGCCCTTCGGGGTCCCGGTGGTTCCCCCGGTGAAGCGCAGGCACCAGTCGTCCTCGGGCCGCACGCGGTCCGCGGAGGCGTCGGCGGCGGGGTCGGCGTCCGGGTCCGCGGAGGGGCCGGCGTCCGGGTTCGCGGAGGGGCCGGCGTCCGGGGCGGCGCCGGGGTCCACGGCCGTACCCGGCAGTGGGGTGCCGAGCGTGAGCACGGCCGGGACCGGCACCCGGGCGAGCAGCGCCCCGGCCGCGGCCTGACAGGCCGGGTCGACCAGCAGCACGGTGGCGTCCACGCTCGCCACGATCTCCGCCTGCACCGTCGCGGACATGCCCGCACCCAGGAAGAGCACCCGGGCGCCGAGCAGGTTCGCGGCATAGCGTGCGACGACGGCCTCCGGCCGGTCGCCGGTGAGGAACGCCACGCTGTCTCCGCGCCGGACGCCGTGAGCGGCCAGGCCGGTGGCGGTGGCGCGGACCTCGTCGTGGAGCGCACCGGCCGTGACGGTGCGGCCGTCGGCGCCGACCAGCGCGGGCCGCTCGGGGTGCCGGAGCAGGGCCGCGAGGATGCCGTCGACATAACTTTCGAACGGTGGAGTGGAGTTGGCGGGCATGGTGGCGTCTCCTTCGACGGTCCTGGCGGATGGCCCTGTCCGGAGGCTAGGCGAACTCCGCTCATCGGCGCCAAGACCGAATTCGGTATGAGATCATGCCTGCCCGGTTATCAGAACCGGCCCGGCCGAGGGGGGATGACGGGGTGGACCTGCTCGCTCTGCGCTGCTTCCAGGTCGTCGCCCGGCACGGGCACATCAGCCGCGCCGCCGAGGAGTTGCGCGTCGCCCAGCCGTCGGTGAGCCGGACGATCGCCCGGCTGGAGGCGGAGCTCGGCGTCCCGCTCTTCGACCGCCGCGGCCGACGGATACACCTCAACGACCACGGCGCGGCCTTCCTCCGCCGCGTCGACCGCGCCCTGCGTGAACTGGACGACGGCAAGCGTGAGTTGGCCGAGCTCGCGCAGGGGGGAGGTCGGGTGACGCTGGCCACCGAGACCCTGCTGACCGTCACCGACCTGCTGGCCCGTTTCCGGGCCGCTCACCCCGGGGTCGAGATAAGGGTGCGGCAGTCCTCCGTCGACGTGATGGTGCGCCGGCTCCGCACCCGGGAGGTGGATCTCTGCGTCGCCTCCCAGCCGCTCGTGGGGCCTGGGCTGGTGTCCGAACCGCTGCTGCTGGAGGAGGTGCTGCTCGCGGTGCCCGAAGGCCACCGGCTGGCGGGCCGGGACGAGGTCCCGGTCTCCGAACTGGACGGTGAACCGTTCGTCACCCCGAGCCGCGGCCACTGGCAGCGGGTCCTCGCCGAGCGGCTCTTCGCACAGGCCGGCGTGGAGCCGGTGATCGTCTGCGAGGGGGACGAGCCCGGCGCCGTCGTCAACCTGGTCGCCGCGGGCATGGGCGTCGCCCTGCTGCCCGCGATGGCGCGTGCCTCGGAAGTCCGGGCGCCCCTCTGCTGGGTGCGGCTCGCCGAGCCGGGCTGCCACCGCGAACTGCGCCTCGTCCGCGACGGCGCCGCCCACCACCCGGCCGCCGCCCGCCTCTTCGGCGCCTTCGCAGTCCACCACTTCGGCCGGACGGCCACGGGGTCCTGACCTCCGCCGGGTCCTGAGCGCCGCCGGGGCCTGACCTCCGCCGGGTGTTGAGGTCCGCCGAAGCCCGACCTCCGCCGGATCGGACGGCCGCCGGAGCCTGAGTGCGGTCAGGCGTCCGTGCTCACCGTCTCACCGTCTCACCGTCTCACCGTCCCGCCCTCTCGCCGGCCCTGCGGCGCAGGGGGAGTCCGAGGTGAGGTCCGTCTCTTCCCCGGCAGCGTCCCACGCGGTCATCCTGCCGAAGGGCGGGGGGACAGAACGAGACGCGGTCCGAGCGGTGGTCGACCGAGCCGCGCTCGCCCGGCCGGCGGCCCCGGAACTCCTCAGCCGGATTCTCGCCCGCAGCCACCCCGTGCAGACCGCCCAGGGGCTCGAACGCCACCCGCATCGGACCGTCGCCGGCTGCCAGGACGACACGCTCCACCACCAGCGAACCGACCCGCCGCCGAGTCCGGCGGCGGCACCGATCGCGTATCCCACCGATCACGCCACCCATGGCGGGACACGGCCGGGCCCGCCCGTCCCGCCCCCTCCCGCTCGGCCGGCCGCCTCGCCCCCCGCCGCCTTGTCGGACCCCGCGGTTAGGGTGGAAATGCCGCTGCCACCGCAGCGCCGCCACGCCCCGTCCCTCCGGAAGGCCCGCCCATGTACGCCCTGCACGCGCTCTGGCGAGCCGACGGCCGCCTCGCGCTCTGGGCGGAGGACGCGCAGGCGTACCGGACCGGGCGGGCGGCGGCCCGCCGGGCGGAGGGCGGAGGGCATCCGTACGCCTGTACCGCGGGGGAGGTCGCGCGGCTGCTCGGGGCGATCGGGCCGGGCCTCGACTGGCTGGCCGGCCAGGGCGCCGAGCGCTGGACCGGGCTTCTCCTGCCGACCCTCGGCGACCGTCCGACCCCCTCGCCGGACCTGCCGGTCGGCCGTGCGCCGCGCGGGGTCGCGCTGAGCCCGTGGCGGGTGCCGGCCCTGCTGTTCGACGCCGCGGAGGCGGCCCAGCTGCTGGGTGCGCTGTACGACCCGCACTGGCCGGGTGCGACCGTCGAACTCCCCGGCGCCGGGTCGGTCGAGCTGGCCTACGGCGCCTCGCTGCGCTGGCTCTCCGCCGTGCACGACCTCGCCTGGCGGCTGGTCGGGCGGGGGCTGCTGCTGCCGGCCCTGAGCGAGGAGGCGCCGGGGGAGTGGTACGCGCGTTGGCGGCCCGCCCCGGACGCCCCGGCCCGCCGTGAGCTGGCCGCGCTGGCGGCCGGGTGCCCGCCCGTCTGCCGCGCCGAGCACCGGCCGTCCGCACCCGGTTCCTCCGCTGCCAGTTCCTCCGCTGCCGGTTCCCCCGGCCCGGCCGGGCCCACCGGCACCGACCTGGTCACCGGCCTGCTGGAGACCCTGGTCGACCGCGAGGCCCGGGCCGCCCTCGCGGACCTCGAACCGCCCGCCGAGCCCTGGTTGGCCGCCCTCCACGCCGCCGACGGCCTGCTCGGCCAGGCCCCGCCCGCGGACCTCTCCGAACGCCTCACCGCCTGGCGGGGCGCCCGGCCCGCGGACAGTCCGCTCCGGCTCAATCTCCGGCTCACCGAACCACTCGCGCCCGACCTGGACGCCTCCGGCCTGGACGCCTGCCAGGACACCCCTGACGGGAAGGCCGCCGACGTCTGGCGCCTCGACCTGCTGGTGCAGGCCGTCGACCGCCCCTCCGTGGTCGTCCCCGCCGCCGACCTCTGGTCCGAGGACGCGGGGTACGCCGTCCTGGCCCGGACCGTCCCCGACCCGGCGGCGGCCTACCTCGCCGAGCTGGAGCGCGCCGCCCGTGTTCACCCGCCGCTGGGTACCGCCCTGTTGGGCGCCCGCCCCACCGGCGTCGACCTCGACCGCGACGGCGCCCTGCGGTTCCTGCGCGAGGCCGCGCCCGCCCTCGCCCGGGCCGGCTTCGGCGTGCTGCTCCCGGCCTGGTGGCAGCGGCGCCCCCGGCTCGGGCTCGCCCTCAGTGCGGCCCCGGCCGCCGCGCCGGGCACGGTCGAGCGCACCGCGCACATCGACCGGGACGACGTGCTGGACTTCCAGTGGCAGCTCTCCCTCGGGGAACTCACCCTGACCGAGGAGGAGTTGGCCGAACTGGCGGCGGCCCAGCGTGGGCTGGTCCGGCTGCGCGGCCGCTGGATCGAGGTGGACCAGGCCCAACTCGCCGTCGCCGTGCGGTTCCTGGCCGAGCACGGTACCGGCACGATGGCACCGGCCGAGCTGCTCCGGCTGGCCGTCGACGACCGTGCGGCCGTGGACGGGCTGCCCGTCACCGCCGTCCACGCGGCCGGTCCGCTCGGGGACCTACTGGCAGGCCGGCCCGGCCCCGCCTCCCGCGTCCCCGAGCTGCCCGCCGGCTTCACCGGGACGCTCCGCCCCTACCAGCGGCGGGGATTGGCCTGGCTGGACGCCCTCGGCCGGCTCGGCCTGGGTGCCGTGCTGGCCGACGACATGGGCCTGGGCAAGACCGTCCAGACCCTCGCCCTGCTCGCCCTGGAGCAGGAGCGCGGCGCGACCGGTCCGGCCCTGCTGGTCTGTCCGATGTCGCTGGTCGGCAACTGGCAGCGGGAGGCCGCCCGGTTCGCCCCCGGCCTGCGCGTGCACGTCCACCACGGCGCGGACCGCACCGCGCCCGACGCGTCCGCCGATCTCGTGATCACCACGTACGGGCTGGTCCAGCGCGACGTCGCCGAGCTGCGCCGGGTCCGCTGGCGGCGGATCGTCGCCGACGAGGCGCAGCACATCAAGAACCCGGCGGCCCGGCAGTCCCGGGCGGTCCGCTCACTGCGGTCCGGCCCCCGGATCGCGCTCACCGGCACGCCGGTGGAGAACCGCCTCGCCGAGCTGCACGCCGTCCTCGACTTCGCCAATCCGGGGCTGTTCGGCAGTGCGGAGTCCTTCAAGGAGCGGTTCTCGATCCCGGTCGAGCAGTCCGGCAACGCCGAGGTGGCGGCCGGGCTGCGGCGGCTGGCCGGGCCCTTCCTGCTCCGCCGCAGCAAGGGCGACCCGCTGATCTCCCAGGACCTGCCCGCCAAGCAGGAGTTCACCGTGCGCTGCAACCTCACCGCCGAACAGGCGGGCCTGTACCGGGCGGTGGTCGCCGACCTGTTGCAACGCCTGGCGGGCATCCGCGGGGTGGAGCGCAAGGGCGCGGTGCTGGCGGCGATCGGCCGGCTCAAGCAGGTCTGCAACCACCCGGCCCAACTCCTCCATGACGGTACCGAGTTGGCCGGCCGTTCGGGCAAGGTCGAGCGGCTGGTGGAGTTGCTGGAGGAGGCGCTGGCCGAGGGGGACCGGGCACTGGTCTTCACCCAGTACGCGGAGTTCGGCACCATGCTCCAGCCCTACCTGGGCCGAAGACTGCGGGAGGAGGTCGCCTACCTGCACGGTGGTGTGCCGAAGGGGCGCCGGGACGAGCTGGTGGAGCGGTTCCAACGGCCGGACGGGCCGAAGGTCTTCCTGCTGTCGCTCCGCGCGGGCGGCACCGGCCTCAACCTGTCCGCCGCGAACCAGGTGATCCACCTCGACCGCTGGTGGAACCCGGCCGTGGAGGACCAGGCCACCGACCGGGCGCACCGGATCGGGCAGCGCCGCGACGTTCAGGTGCGCCGGCTGGTCTGTGCCGGCACCGTCGAGGAGCGGATCGACGGTCTGCTCGCGGCGAAGCGCAGCCTGGCCGACGCCGTGATCGGCGGCGGCGAGCAGTGGCTGGCCGAGCTCTCGGCCGATCGGCTGCGCGAGCTGCTCACCCTGTCGGCCGACGCGATCGGAGAGTGACCCCGTGATGTCAGAGCCCCCCGCGACGCCTGGGCCCCCCGTGGTGCCCGGACGCGCCGCCGGGTCCGGGCGCGCCCCCCGGCCCGTACCCGGTGACCGCCCGTTGGCCGAGTGCCTCGACACCTTCTGGCAGGGGCGCGTACCGCCCCCTGCCGACGAGGCCGGACCGGCCCCGGCCCTCGACGGCCTGGGCCCGTCCGGCCTCACCGTCCGAGGGCGGTCCCTGGAGACCGCCCTCGGACCGGCCTACCGCCGCTTCACCGGCACCGGCTGAGGCATCGGCCGAAGCACAGGCCGAGGCACCATCCGCGTAGCCGTGCGCCCGTCCGCCCGGCCGGCCGAGGCGTGCGCCCGCTCAGCCCGCCGACAGCGGGTAGTGGTCGGACAGGTCGGTGTAGGTGTAGCTCTTGCCCCAACTGCTCACCGTCCACGGCGAGCTGTGGAAGCGCACCACCGTGTTGGTGTAGCTCGCCGGCTGCGCGTGGTCGGCACGGTAGAGGACGTAGTCGAGGTCCTCCTTGGGCTCGCCCGGGTACCGGTAGGCGGCGATCGAGTTGTCGACGGTGTCGAAGGAGTCGGCCCAGCCGTTGCGCGTGGTGGCCGGCGCGACGTTGGCGTTGGCGAGCAGCGAGGGGTACTCGCTGCCGTGCGAGTCGATGTTGAGGTCGCCGGCCAGCAGGACCGGTTCGGCGGCCGGGATGTTCTTGCCGTCGATGAACGCCTTCATCGCCTTGAGCTGCGCCGCCCGGACGGCGGCGGGCTGGCCCGCGGAGCACCCGGTGTCGGTGGACTGCAGGTGGGTGCCGACCACGTGGGTGCGCACGCCGTTGACGTCCAGCACCGCGTAGACGAAGCCCTTGTTCGACCAGTAGTCGCTGCCGCAGGCGTCCTTGAAGACGTACTGCTCCTTGCGCAGGATCGGCCACTTGCTGAGCAGCGTCACCCCGCCGTCCTCCGGGGAGGCGGAGGTGAAGCTGCCGCCGGTGGCGTCCCAGCCGTCGGTCGACCGGCCGACGACCGGGGTGTGGTACGGGTACGCGGCGGAGGCCTGCGAGGTGAGCAGGTCGGAGGCGGCGTTGTCGAAGGCCTCCTGGAGCACGACCACGTCGTGGCCCCGGAAGACGTCGGACGCGGCGATGGCCTTGGCCCGGTAGTCCTGGCCCCAGTTGGGGTACAGGTTCTTGCTCATCAGGAACACGTTGTACGTCAGCACGTTCAGTGCCGGAACCGTGGCGACCGGCGCGGCCGCCGCAGCGGTGACTCCGCCGGTAGCCGGAGCGGTGACCGCGGCGGTGGTCGCGGAGGCGGTCGGAGCGGCGGCCACCGGGGCGATCAGGGCGGCGGCGACGGTGCAGGCGGCGGCCAGCCGGGTGCCGGGGCGAGGCGTGGTGAAAGTTGGCATGAGCGCAGTCAACGCGGTCCCGGTCACGCCCGGCAAGACTGCGGACGAGAACCGTGTGAACTCGACGGTAACTTAAAGCTGTCTGGTCAACTCGCTCTCCGGGCGGTGGACTTGCTTGGACAACTCGGACGGCCACCACATGTGCCGGTCCAGGTCCATGGTGAGTGCGGTGACCAGCACCGACCGCACCACCAGGGCGTCCAGCAGGACGCCCAGCGCCACCGCGAAGCCGATCTCGGCGAAGCCCACCACCGGCAGTGTGCCGAGCACCGCGAAGGTGCTCGCGAGGATCAGCCCGGCCGAGGTGATCACCCCGCCGGTCGCCGCCAGCCCGGCCACCGCCCCGTGCCGGGTGCCGTGGTGCGCGGACTCCTCCCGCACCCGGGTCATCAGGAAGATGTTGTAGTCGATCCCGAGCGCGACCAGGAACACGAACACGAACAGCGGGAACGAGTTGTCCTGGCCCTCGAAGTGGAAGACGTGCTCGAAGAAGAACGCGCTGATCCCGAGCGCCGCCGCGTACGACAGCACCACCGTGGCGATCAGCACCAGCGGCGCGGTGACCGCCCGCAGCAGCATCGCCAGGATCACCAGCACCACGCCGAGCACCAGCGGGATGATCGTCCGGTTGTCGTGCGTCGCGGCCCGTCCGGCGTCCAGGATCACCGCCGTGGAGCCGCCCACCTTGGCATCGGCGTCCGGGACGGCGTGGACGGCCGCGCGCACCCGGTCCACGGTGTCCTTGGCGGCCTGGCTGTCCGGCGGGTCGGCGAGGGTGGCCTTGAACAGCGCCTCGCCCTGCTGCACCACCGGTTCGGACGTCCCGGCCACGCCGGGCGTCGCCGCCGCGGCCGCGCGGACGGCCCCGGCCCCGCCCGCCGTGCTGATCACCGTCAGCGGCGCGCCCGTCCCGCCGGGGAAGTGCTGTTCCAGCACCTCCTGGCCGACCACCGAGTCCGGCTTGCCGGTGAAGGTGCCGGCCGTGCTCAGACCGGTGGCGTTGAGCGAGACCAGCCCGACGCAGCAGGCGGCCAGGGCTAGTGCGGTGCCGATCCACACCTTGCGCGGACGGCGGCCGATCCACGTCCCGACGTGCGCCCAGCGGCCCGTCCTGGTCGGCTCCGGCGTCCCGAACGCGGGCTTGACCGGCCAGAACACCCAGCGGCCGACGATCACCAGCAGGGCGGGCAGCAGTGTCAGCATCGCGATCAACGCCACCAGCACGCCGATCGCGCAGACCGGGCCGAGGCCGCTGGTGGAGTTCATCTCGGCGATCAGCAGGCAGAGCATCGAGGCGATCACGGTGGCCGACGAGGCCAGGATTGCGGGGCCGGCCCGGTGCAGGGCGAAGGCCATCGCCTCGTGCCGGTCCTCGTGCCGTCTCAGCTCCTCCCGGTAGCGGGCGGTCAGGAGCAGCGCGTAGTCGGTGCCGGCGCCGAGCACCAGCACGATCAGGATGCCGGCGCTCTGCGCGTTGACGGTCAGTCCGGCGTGCTGGGCCAGCAGGTAGATGACCGCCTGGGCGACGATCAGGGCCCCGGCGGCCGAGACCAGCGGCAGCGCCCAGAGGACGGGGCTGCGGTAGGTGAGCAGCAGCAGGATGATCACCACGCTGATGGTGGCGGCCAGCAGGGTGCCGTCGATGCCCGCGAAGGCCTCGGCCTGGTCGGCGCCGATCCCGGCCGGGCCGGTGACGTGCGTGGCCATGCCCTGGTTGTCGGCTGCCGCGGTGGCGCGCAGGCTGTCCACGGCCGGGCGCAGGTCCTGCCAGCCGCCGGTGCCGATGTCGATCGGCACGGTGGTCTGCATCGCCTTGCCGTCCGTGGAGACCACCGGGCCGACCACCGGCCCCAGCACGTGCGGCGCGCCCGCGAAGGCGGTGGCGTCCCGGGCGGCCTCGGCCCGGTCGGCGAGGGTGATCCCGCTGTCGCGTTGGTACACCACCACGGCCTGCGCGGTGTCCACCGGCTGGAAGGCGCGCTGCGCGTCCAGCACCTGGGTGGACTCGGCGTTGCCGGGCAGCCAGCTGGACGCCTGGTTGTCCTCGGCGTTGGTCAGCTTGCCGGCGAGCGGTCCCGCCACCACCAGCAGCACCAGCCAGAGCGCGAGCACCACCCACTTGCTGCGGCGACCGCAGGGGAGTGTGGCCAGTCTCCGGGTCGGGCTCATTAGCAAACCCCCAGGGGGCTGAGACATCACTCGTTCCAGCCTGCCACCGCCCCGCCGACCCGGCAGCCCGAGCGCATCCATCCCGAGTGCAGCCCGAGTGCAGCCCGAGCGCTGTCCGAACCCTGTCCCGCCGGCTGGACAGGGCGTTGACGGCGGTCCGCCCGCGGCGTAGCTTCCTCCTCGCATTAGGAAAGTTTCCTAACTAAACCTCCGGAGGAGACCCATGCGCCCCACCGCACCCTCCCGCCCCACCGCACCCTCCCGCCCCACCGCACCCTCCCGCCGCTCCGTCCTGGCCGTCGCGGCGGCCGCCGCGGCACTCGCCCTCGGGCTGGGCATCACCCCCTCGTCCGCCGCCGACGGCGGACTGAGCCCGGATCAGCGCCGCCGCGCCGACCAGCTGGTCAGCGTCTTCGAGAACGGCACCACCGAGATCCAGTACGGGTACGCGGAGAACATCCACGACGGCCGGGGCGTGACGGCCGCCGGGCGGGCTTCACCACCAACGACGGCGACGCGCTGAAGGTGGTCCGCGCCTACACCGGGCTGGTCCCGGACAATCCCCTGGCCCGCTTCGTGCCGGAGCTGGAGCGGCCGGCCTCCGCGGGCAGCGGGGACACCGGCGGACTCCCCGAGGCCGAGTACGTCGAGGCCTGGAAGGCCGCCGCGCAGGACCCGGCCTTCCGGCGGGTCCAGGACGAGCAGGTCGACAGCCGCTACTTCGACCCCGCGATGCGCCAGGCCGACGCGGCCGGCGTCACCAGCGCCCTGGCCCGGGCCGAGCTGTTCGACGCGTCCATCCAGCACGGCAACGGCTCCGAGTACGACGCCCTGCCCGCGCTGGTCGCCCGGACCAACGCCCGGGTCGGGTCCGCCTCCCAGGCCGGCGAACAGGCCTGGCTGGACGCCTTCTTCGACGTCCGCGCCGACGACCTGACCAACCCGGCCGACTCCGACACGGCCGAGGAGTGGCGCAAGTCCGTCGACCGGGTCGAGGCCCTGCGGCGGATCGCCCGCACGGGCAACTACGGCCTCGACGGCCCGTTCACCGTCACGGCCTTCGGCTCCGGCTACACCGTCTCCTGAACCGCCGGGGCCGGGCCGCCCGTCAGGCCGGCACCGCGGCCCGCTCGCGCAGCTCCTTGAGCAGCGCGATGTCGATCGCGTGCCCGGTCCCGTCGCCGCCGTGCCTGCGGTCCGGGGTCTCCACCACGAGCGGGACCCCGGCCGTCTCCGGGTGCTCGAACAGCTCGCGGAACGGCTCCGCGCCGATCCGCCCCGCGCCGATGTTGGCGTGCCGGTCCTTGCGGGCACCGACCTCGTCCTCCGAGTCGTTGGCGTGGATCAGTCGCAGTCGGCCCGGCCCGGCGGCTGCCACCAGGGCGTCCAGCGCCTCCCGGACGCCGCCCGGCGCCGCCAGGTCGTGGCCGGCCGCGAAGGCGTGGCAGGTGTCCAGGCAGACCCCGACCTTCGGGTGGCCGTCCAGCGCGTCCACGTACGCGGCCAGGTCCTCCATCCGCGAACAGAGCGAGCTGCCCTGACCGGCCGTCGGCTCCAGCAGCAGCCAGGGCGCGTCCTCGCCCAGGGCGTCCAGCTCGTCCAGCAGCGGGCGGAGGTCCGCGCGGACCTGCGCCATCGCCTCGGCCCGCCGGGAGCCGCCGCCCGGGGCCGTGCCGACCGCCGAACCGGTGTGCAGCACCACGCCCAGTGCGCCGATCGCGTGGCCGCGCAGCAGCGAGTGGCGCAGCGAGACGGCCGAGCGCTCGCGGGTCGCCGCGGTGTCCGAGCCGAAGTTGATCAGGTACGGCGCGTGCACGTACGCCGGGATGCCCCGCTCGGCGCAGGCGGTGCGGAACTCCTCGTCCTGCGCCGGGTTGCCCGGGGGAGTGGCCCAGCCACGCGGGTTGGCCACGAACACCTGGACGGCCTCGGCGCCCACGGTCCGCGCGTACGCCAGCCCCGTCCCGGCCAGCCCGCGGGCGGCCACCGGCACGTGGGCCCCGACCGGGTTGCGGACGGCGGTGACCGGTGCGACGGCGGCGGGGGGCGGCAGGACGGCGGCGGTGTTCATGGCCCCGAGCATGCCACGCGGCCCGGAGCCCCCGGCGCGCAGCCGCCCACGCCCGGCGTGCGTGCACCTACGAGGCCTTCGGGGAAACGGTCCTCCGTCATCGATTGAGTGAACCGGAGGCCCGGGCGCTGGACCGGCCGGAGCCGGGAGCATCACCGTCCGTGACAGTGGGCAACCCAGTGGAGGCAGCCGTGACCACCGCCGAATCCGTCGAGACGGTCGACCTGCGCGCCGCGCACCTCGTGCAGGACCCGTTCGCCGTCTTCTCCCGGATCCGCGAACGCGCCCCGCCGGCCCGCGGCACCGTCCCCGGCGTCGACCCGGTCTGGATCGTCACCCGTTACGAGGACGTCCGCGCCGTGCTCGGCGACCCGCGCTTCGTCAACGGCGCGGAGAACGTGCCCGGCGTCGCGCCCGCGCACCGCACCGAGCAGGCATGCCCGCCGACCTGCCGTCCTCGCCCCGCCGCTCTGCGGGTCCGCGCCCGCCCACACCCGTCCGGTCGCCCCGCGCGCCCCCGCCGCCGCCATTTGCCGACGCCCCGTCAGTCCTGCAGCCCAGCCCTGGTGGCGGGCCCACCCGCGCGCCCATAGCGTCGATGCGACCGACATCCACCAGCTGTCATCCCTCGCTCACACCGCGTCACCGCGCCGGCGTCCCCGCGAGCGCGTCAGAAAGCAGGTCACCACTCATGCCCACGCGACGGGTCCACCACCTCGCCGCGGCCACCGCCGCCGCCACGACCGCCCTCACCACCGCCCTGACCACCCTCGCCGCCGCGCCCCCGGCCCACGCCGCGGGCGCCCTTCACCTCGTCCAGCCGGGCGAATCGATTCAGCAGGCCGTCGACTCCGCCCGGCCCGGCGACACCGTCCAGCTGCTCGCGGGTACCTACCGCGGCAGCGTCCGGATCACCACCCCCGGCCTCACCCTGCGCGGCGTCGGCCCGCAGAGCGTGATCGCCCCCGGCACCGCCGCCGACGGCACCGCCGGCGACTCCGTCTGTGCCGCCGCGGGCCACGGCCTCTGCGTCGCCGGCACCGACGACCACCCGCTCGACGGGATCACCGTCAAGGCCCTCGCCGTCACCGGCTTCAGCAAGAACGGCATCAACTCCAGCGCCACCACCGCCATGACCGTGCGCGCGACCTACGTCCACGACAACGGCCAGCAGGGCATCAGCCAGGAGAAGTCGACCCGCGCCGTCATCGTCGGCAACGAGTCGGCCCACAACGGCCAGTCCGGCGTCTTCCTCGCCAACAGCGTGGTCAACGAGGGCGGCGCCATCGACACCGAGGGCACCGTGGTCAGCGGCAACGAGCTCTCCGGGAACCGGATCGGCGTCACCGTGCGCCGCCTGCGCGACCTGAGCATCGAGGCGAACGACATCCACGGCAACTGCGGCGGCGTCTTCATCGTCGGCGACGAGGGCGTGCCGCGGGCCGGCGCGTTGAGCATCACCCGCAACAGCGTCGTCGCCAACAACAACTACTGCCCGCCCAACCCGCGGCTCGACTACATCCAGGGCACCGGAATCCTGCTCACCGGCGCCGAGGACACCTCGGTGACGGGGAACGAGGTCCGCGACAACGTCGGCGCCTCACCGATGTCCGGCGGCATCGTGCTCTTCCGCAGCCTGGTCGGCGCGCCCAACGCCCGCAACACCATCAGCGGCAACCACGCGGTCGGCAACGGCCCGGCCGACCTGGTCGACGCCGACACCGGCACCACCAACGCTTTCGCCCGCAACCACTGCGCGGTCTCCTCGCCCGCCGGCCACTGCTGAACCGCTGCGCCCGCAGGCCCCCGGCCGCGAGCCCCGGCCGCAGGCCCCCTCAGCCCTGAGGGGGCCTGCGGCCCCCGAGGACCCCAGCCCCTTCCCACCAGCAGAAAGACGGCACATGACCACCGCACCCGCCACCACCCCGCAGCCCGCGATGCGCCTGCGGGAGCTCGTCTTCGGCGCTGCCTGCGCCGCCGCCGTCCGCGCGGCCGCCCGGCTCGGCGTCGCCGACGCGCTCGGCGACACCCCGACCACCGTCACCGACCTCGCGGCCGCGCTCGACACCGAGCCCAAGCAGCTGCGCCGCCTGCTCCGCGCCCTCACCTGCTACGGCGTCTTCCAGGAGACCGGCGACGACCGCTTCGAGCACACCGAGATGTCCCGCCTGCTGCGCGAGGACGCCCCGAACAGCCTGCGCTACATCTCCCTCTGGTGCACCGAGCCGTGGACCTGGGAGGCCTGGCCGAAGCTGGACGAGGCGGTCCGCTCCGGCCGCAACGTCTTCCCGGAACTGTTCGGCAAGGAGTTCTTCGACTACCTGCACAGCGACGCGGGCGACTCGGCCAAGGTCTTCGACAAGGCGATGACCACTTCCAGCCGCCAGTCGGCCGCCGACTTCGCCGCCTACCTCGACCTGACCGGGATCGACTCGGTGGTCGACATCGGCGGTGGCCAGGGCCACGTGCTCGCCAGCCTGCTGGAGAAGCACCCGGCGCTGCACGGCACCCTGCTCGACCTGCCCAAGGTGGTCGCCGGTGCGGACCCGCGGCTGCGTGACGGCGGCGCCTACGCCGCCCGGGCCCGGCTGGTGCCCGGCGACTGCCGGGTGGACATCCCGGTCCGCGCCGACCTCTACATCATCAAGAACATCCTGGAGTGGGACGACGAGAGCACCCGTCGCACCCTCGCCAACGTGGTTGCCGCGGCCCGCCCGGGCGCCCGCGTCGTGGTGGTCGAGAACCTGGTCGACGACAGCCCGTCGATGCGCTTCACCACCGCCATGGACCTCATGCTGATGCTCAACGTCGGGGGCGCCAAGCACTCCGAGCAGAGCCTGGTGCGGCTGATGGAGGAGGCCGGCCTGGCGGTCGCCGCGGTCCGCCCGGTCAACCCGTACCTGCACGCCTTCGAGGCCACCGTCCGGGGCTGACCCCGGGCCCGCCCACGACGGGACCGCCCGCACCGGTTCACGGTGCGGGCGGTCCCGTCGTACGGCTCAGGCCTTGCGCGAGGACTCCAGGTGCGCGAAGACCACCACGTTGTCCAGGTAGTCCTTGCGCTTCCTGTCGTACGTGCCGCCGCAGGTGATCAGTCGCAGCTGGGCGTCGGGCGTCTTCCCGTAGACCTTCTGGTCGGGGAAGGCGTCCTTGGCGAACGTCTCCACCGAGTCCACCAGGAAGACGGCGACCGTGCCGTCCGCCCGCTGCACCTCGACCCGGTTTCCCGGCAGCAGCAGGCTGAGCAGCAGGAACACCGCCGGGCCCTTGTTGGTGTCCACGTGCCCGGCCACCACGGCGCTGCCGCGTTCACCCGGGGTGACGCCGTCGCGGTACCAGCCGACCAGGTTCTTGTCGTCCGGCGGCGGCGCGTTGAGCTGCCCGGCCGGGTTGAGCGTCAGCTCGGTGAACGGTGCGTCCACGGCGATCTGCGGGATCCGCAACCGGGTCGGCTTGGACCGCTTCAGCGGGGGCGCGGCGGGCCCGGGAGCCGCCTTGGCCGGCGACAGGGCGGCCGGGGCGGATGCCGGGCCGGGTGACGCGCTCGCGGTGGCCGCCGGGGGAGCGGCCTGGCCGGGCGCGGGATCGGCGGAGGGTGCGGCGTCCACCGAGTTGTAGATCAGCAGCAGACCGGCCGCCGCCGCGCCCATACCCGCGCGCAGCAGCCGGGAAGTACCAGGGACCAGACCGGCCATCACTCCACTCCTCGGCCTTCACGTCGACACACCGGCAGCCCCGCCGTACCTGCAGCACTGCGGTGGCGGCGGTGCCGCCCCGGAACGGTGCCGTGGGGCATCGCCCCGCGCGCCCCCGCCGTGGCCGTCGGGGAAGCGGCGGCCACGGCGGGGAGGCGACGGGACGTGGCTTGCGGCGCCGGAGCCGGCGCCGCGGGTCAGATCGCGGCGCCGGCGGAGCGGCGGCCCTTGCGCAGGGCGATGGCGCCCGCGCCGAGGCCGCCCAGCAGCAGGACGGCGCCGGAGGCGAGGCCGCCGCCGGACAGCGCCAGGCCGCCGCCGCCGGTGTGCACGCCGCCGTGCGGGGCCTTCTCCTCGGCCTTCTGCTCCTCGCCCGAGTAGCCCGACGAGCCCGACGAGCCCGAGGAGGAGGAGTCCTTGTCCTGCTTCTCGTCCCAGGTCTTCTGGCCGTCGGGGCTGGCGGCCTTGTCCTGCTTCTCCTGCCAGGTGAGGTTCTTGTCGGAGCCGTCGGCGAAGGCGGCGGGGGCAGCGACGGTGAGGGCGGCAGCGGCCACGACGGCCCCGGCGAGCAGTGTGCGGGCAGAACGCATGATGATGATCCTTCCGGCGCGGAGCCGCGACAGCCGACACGTTGTCGGGCAAGGGGACTCGCGGAGGTGCGCCTGATCCACCGTCAACCACCGTGACGGCCGCTGCCACCGGAGGATGGCAGTGACGGCGGTGGTCGTGCGGCCCTTCGGGTGGATTCGCGGACGTGTTCACCCGGGTGCCCCGGCGATCCGGGTGAATCCGGTTCCGGCCGGGCCCCGGGGAGGCCGGCGGCGGCGTGGAGCCCGGCGCACGCGGGCAGGCATGACGCATGGTCGAGATCTCGAAGGACGTACAGGCGCGGATCGAGGCGGGGCACGTCTGGTACGTCGCCACGGTCAACGCGGACGGGTCACCGCACGTCAGCCCGATGTGGGTGGGGAGGCAGGGCGGTCTGGTGTTGTTCAACACCTCGGTCGGCCGGGTCAAGGAGCGCAACCTGCGGCGTGACCCCCGGGTCTGCCTCTCGCACGCGGACGCCGCCGACCCGTACGACCGGGTGCAGATCCGGGGGCGGGCGGTCCGGTTCGTCGAGGGGGAGGAGGCGGACCGGAACATGGACCGGCTGGCCGCGGTGTACCTCGGGGCGGAGCGCTACGAGTGGCGGATCCCCGGCGAGCGGCGGGTGGTGGTCCTGGTCGAACCGGACCGGATCAGCCGGGTGGTCGGCGTCGAGGCCCTCCCGCCGGGCGCGCCGGGGGCCCACGGGTAGCCCGGCTCCCGAGGGCACCCCGGGGAACCCGGTCCGGCCGGCCGCGTCTATCTTGATGGTCCACTGACACGAGAGGGAGCGGGAATGGGCACGGTCGGTCGGAAGGTCGCGGCGGTGGCGGCGACGGGGGTTCTGCTGGGCGTGCTGGCGGCCTGTGGCTCCGGGGGGTCGAAGACCTCCCACGACGGGGCGGCGGGCGGCGCGAGCCCGGCAGCGGGGGCGACCGCCGGAGCAGCCACGACGGCGCCCGCGGGCGCCGGGGCGAGCCCGGCCGGCGGTGCCGCGTCCGCCACCTCCGCGGCCGCCTCGGCACCCGGCGCGGCGGCCGGTACGCCCGGCACGCCCGCGCCCGGGGCTCCGGGCACGCCGTCGCAGGGCGGAGGTGCGGGTGCCGCCGGCGGCGGCACCGCGCAGCCCGCCGGGGCGGACTCCGACACGCTGATCCTCGACGACAGGCTCCTGCTCCAGCTGATGCCGGACCAGAAGGCCATGACCGGCTGGGAGGAGGAGAAGCGCCGGGTGGACACCGCCGACCACGCCACCACCTGCAGCGGCGCCGGTTCGTGCACCGGCAAGCCGCTCAGCGGGACGGCCCGGTTCTCCTCCGGCGAGGTGACCGCGCGCTTCGGGATCGACACCCTCCCGAGCAAGGCGGCGGCCAAGGACCGGCTCACGGAGGCCTACGCGGCGTACGGCGACGCGAGCAAGTACCACACGGTCGATTTGGCCGCGCTGGGCAGCGAGAGCCGCGCCTTCCAGGGCCAGCTGGCCGGCCGGGACGGCGTCACCGTCGTGCTGCGCTCCGGCACGGTCGTGGCGACGGTGACCACCGAGGGCGGCCCGGTCGACCCCGCGGCGACCCGGCGGCTCGCCGCGATGCTGGTCCAGCGCGTGGAGCAGGCCCAGACGGGCCGGACCCCGGACGCGGTCCTCGGCACGGCCTGAGAAACGGTCTGCGGGACGGCCCGGCGAGCGTCCTGAGGGACGGCCCGGCGAGCGGCCCGGGGCGTGCCGCGGGGCGCCCGGCCCCGTGCCACGCCCCGTACGGTGCGTGCGCCCGCACGCCGGTGCCCCGCAGGCCTGCCTGCGGGGCACCGTGCGGTTCGCGGCTCAGTTGAGGCCGCTGCGCTCCCATCGGTAGAACTCGCGCGCCATGGCGTCCTTGGGCCCCCGCCAGGTGGCCGGGTCGTACGCCTGGACGTAGGCGGTGAGGGCGTCGCTGACCGCCCGGAACTCCGGGTGGCCGACCACCTGGGCGACGGCCGGGCCCGGCGGGCGGTCCGCCTCGATCAGGTGCAGGTAGACGTCGCCGAACTGGAAGAGGCTGCGGCCGGTGACGCCGATCAGGTGCGGCAGTTCGCCGCGGTCGGACTCGGCGAACACGTCGGCGATGCCCTGGGCCGCGTCCGGCTTCATCCGGGCGACGATCAGTGCGCGGTGCATCCGGCTCACACCTCCCCGGCCTGCTTCTCGACCTTCTCGCGGATCAGCTGCATCTGGATGCGCGAGTTGCGGTTGATGTGGTTGACCATGCCGTCGTCGTCGACCGGGGCGGTGGGCTTCATCGCGAAGTCCTGGACCCAGCGCATCTTCGTGCCGGCCGGGACCTCCGCGTACTCCCAGCGGATGTCCATGAACTCGAACGGCCCGGGCTCGACCCGGCGGGCGCGCACCGCGAGCGAGGCCCGGTCGGTGGTGCGCTCGGAGACCCAGCTCCAGACCTGGCCGTTCTCGTCGGGGTGCATGGTGAGCCGGAAGCGCACGCTGTCGCCGTCCCGCTCCAGCACCTCGACGGAGGCGTACTCGCTGAACAGCTGCGGCCAGTTCTCCAGGTCGTTGGTGATCTCCCAGACCAGGTCGAGCGGCGCGGCGATGACGATCTCGTTGTCCGTGTGTCCGGGCATCTCAGGCACCGGCCTTCGAGGTGAACGCGGAGTTCACCAGGTCGAGGAACTCGGCCGGGGTCTTGGCCGACTCCGCACCGTTGGTGACCTTCACGCCGTGCCGGTTCTCCAGTTCGCCGACCACGCCGAGCAGACCGAGGGAGTCCACGCCGAACTCGTCGAAGCTGGCGCCGGGGCGCTCCAGCTCGACCGGGTCGATCGCGACGCCGGCCCGGGCCTCGATCAGTGCGGCCAGTTCGGGGTGGCTGAGGGTGTTGCTCACGGGAAGTCCCTTCTAGGTGAGCCAAACAGGGGTTGTCGGTCAGGCCCGGTCGTCGCGCCGGAGGACCAGCGCGGCGTTGGAGCCCATCAGCCCGCGGCTGAGCACCAGTGCGGTGCGCAGCTCGGCCGGGCGGGCGCGGCCGGTCACCAGGGCGAGGTCGTGGCAGACCTCGGTGACGTTGGGGGTGGGCGGCAGGACGCCGTCCTCCATGGCGAGCACGGCGGCCGCGGCGTCGAGCAGCGGTGCGCCGCAGTAGGCCCGCCCGGTACCGGACTTGGGTGCGGTCACCGGGACGCGCTCGGCGTACGGGCCGAGGGCGTCGGCCAGGGCGAGCGCCTCGGCGCGGTCGGCGGCCGGGACGCCGAGGGCGTCGGCGAAGACCACGTCGACCTCCTCCGCGGCGATCCGGGCCTGGTCGAGCGCGATCCGGATCGCGGCGGCCAGCCCCTCCCGGGAGTCCTCCCAGCGGGAGGCGCCGGTGAAGGTGGCGCCGTGTCCGGCGATGCGGGCCCGGACGGCCGCCCCGCGCCGGCGGGCCGCCTGTTCGTCCTCCAGCAGCAGCATCGCACCGCCCTCGGCGGGGGCGAAGCCGTTGGCGTCGGCGGAGAACGGCAGGTAGGCCCGGCCGGGTTCCTCGGCGAGGCTGAGCTCGGGGTACCCGAGCTGGCAGACCATCGAGTACGGCGCCAGTGGTGCCTCGGCGGCGCCGGCCACCACCGCGTCGGTCCCGCGCGCGATGGTGCGGGCCGCGTGCGCGAGGGCGTCCAGGCCGCCGGCCTCGTCGCTGGCGACCACACCGCAGGGGCCCTTGTAGCCGCCGCGGATCGAGACCTGGCCGGTGCTGGCCGCGTAGAACCAGGCGATGGACTGGTAGGGGCCGACGAACTGTGGTCCCTGACCCCATAGTTGCTGCAGCTCGCGCTGGCCGAACTCACCGCCGCCGGAGCCGGCTGCGGTCACCACGCCCACCGCGTACGGCTGTTCGGGGTCGGCGGTGTAGCCGGCGTCCGTCACCGCAAGGTCGGCGGCGGCCATCGCGTAGTGCGTGAAGCGGTCGGTTTGTACCAGGTAGCGGCTGTCGATCACGGACTGCGGGTCGAAGTCCCGTACCTGGCCCGCGATGCGCAGCGGGAGGTCGGCGCAGCCCTCGCGGGATATCCGGTCGAGGACGCTCACGCCCTGCCTGGTGGCCTTCCAGAAGGCGTCGGTACCGACGCCGTTCGGCGCCACCACGCCGAGGCCGGTGATCACGGCCCGGCGGCCCTGTTGACGTGACGTCATGGATCTCACCCCGTTCTGTTGAGCACGACGGCGGACTGGAACCCGCCGAATCCGCTGCCGACCGACAGGATGTGACGGAGCGGCAGCTCGCGCGCGGTGCGCGGCACGTAGTCGAGGTCGCACTCCGGGTCCGGAGTCTCGTAGTTGGCGGTCGGCGGTACCACGCCGTGGGCCAGCGCGAGGGTGCACGCGACCACCTCGATCGCGCCGATCGCGCCGAGCGAGTGCCCGACCATCGACTTGATCGAGCTCATCGGCGTCTCGTACGCGTGCCCGCCGAGCGAGCGCTTGACGGCCGCCGTCTCGTGCCGGTCGTTCTGTTTGGTGCCCGAGCCGTGCGCGTTGACGTAGTCGACGTCGGTGCGGTCGACCCGGGCGTGGCCGAGCGCCTCGTCGATCGCCCTGGACATCTCCAGCCCCTCCTGGGTGAGGCCGGTCATGTGGTAGGCGTTGCCGAAGGTCGCGAAGCCGCCGATCTCGCCGTAGATCCGCGCGCCGCGCCGGCGGGCGTGCTCCAGCTCCTCCAGCACCAGGACGGCGCCGCCCTCGCCGAGCACGAAGCCGTCCCGGTGGGCGTCGAAGGGGCGGGAGGCGTGTTCCGGGTCGTCGTTGCGTTCGCTGGTGGCCTTGATGGCGTCGAAGCAGGCGACGGTGATCGGCGAGATCGGCGAGTCGGAGGCGCCGGCGATGCAGATGTCGGCGCGTCCCTCCTCGACCGCCTGGAAGGCGTAGCCGATCGCGTCCAGCCCGGAGGTGCAGCCGGTGGAGACGGTCTGCACCGGGCCGTGCGCGCCGGTGCGCTCGGCGACCGTGGAGGCCAGGGTGGAGGGCGCGAAGGCCCGGTGCAGCTGCGGCTCGGCCCGCCGGTGGTCGACGTCCCAGCGGGCGCCGCCGGCGCTCACCAGGGCGTAGTCGTGCTCCAGCCGGGTGGTGCCGCCGACGGCGGTGCCGAGCGAGACCCCGATCCGCCAGGGATCCTCGGCGGCGAGGTCCAGGCCCGCGTCGGCGACCGCCTCGTCCGCCGCCACCATCGCGAACTGCACGTACCGGTCGGCCCGTTGGACGTCCTCGGGGCTCAGTCCGTGCGCCGCCGGGTCGAAGTCGCACTCGGCGGCGATCCGGGAGCGGAACCCGGTGGGGTCGAAGAGCGTGATGCCCCGGGTCGCCGTCCGGCCGGAGGTGAGCAGCCGCCAGAAGGCCGGAACGCCCACGCCGCCGGGTGCGACCACGCCGATCCCGGTGACGGCGACGCGCCGTGTCACGAAGCGACCTTGGCGTGTTCCGGGGGACCGGAGGTGCCGGCCTCCCCGGTCTCCTCGGTGTCGACGTGGCCCAGCTCGGGGCGCGGGGCGAGCGGGCCGAGGTGGAAGACCATCCGGGCCTCGGTGTCGCCGACGTTGCGGAACCGGTGGCGCATGTTGAGCGGGATCATCAGGCCCTGGTCGGGCTTGAGCGCCCGGG
Organism: Streptomyces sp. CB01881; assembly: GCF_002953255.1. Taxonomy (GTDB): domain Bacteria; phylum Actinomycetota; class Actinomycetes; order Streptomycetales; family Streptomycetaceae; genus Kitasatospora. Next base: position 1,308,397 of record NZ_CP026498.1, on the reverse strand, counting down.
TGACCCCGTCCAGGTCCACCTCCAGGTCGCCGCTGACCACGAAGACGAACTCCTCGGAGTACGGGTGGTAGTGCTCGCCGATCCGCTCGCCGGGCTGGACGATGGCCAGGCCCATGAAGCCGCTGGTCGCGCCGCAGGTGGTGGGGGTGAGCATGGCGCGCAGGTCGCCGCCGCGCCGGCGGTTCTCCGGTGCCTCGTCGACGTGCACGATCCGTGGGTACTGCGTGGACATGGTTTCTTCCTCCGAGTGTGTTGGGTCCGGGCTTCGGGGCCGGGGGCTCTGGAGCCGGTGTGGAACGGGGTGTCGTCAGTTCCCCTGCGAGCTGCGGTCGGTGACCGGGTTCATCGCGCGGGCGGCGAGGACGGCGCTCAGCCCCGCGACGGTGCGCAGGTCGCCGTCGGCGCCGAGGTCGAGCAGCCGGCCGAGGACGGTGGCCTCGCGCTCGCCGGCCACGCCGAGGGCCGCCGCCGGGTCGGCCTCGGCGGGCACCCGCAGGTCCACCAGGCGGACCACGACGTCCTCCCGGTGGAAGACGACGGCCGTCGCGACCGGGCCGGTCGGGTCCGCGGTGGCGAGGTTGTCGTACTCGGCCAGCAGCGCGGCGACGGCCTGCCCGTTGCCCGGCTTGACCGGGTAGAGCACGGCGTGCCGGTGCAGCCGCCCGGAGGCCGGGGAGCCGGCGATCGCCTGGTGCTCGGCGGGCAGCGCGGCCTTGGCGAAGAAGGCGCGCGCGGCCTGCGGGTCGCCCAACTGGCGGGCCTCCTCCAGGTAGGGGTTGATCGCCTCCTCGACGGCCCGGACCTCGGGCTGCATGGCGACGTGGCGCAGCGCGTCGCCGAGGCTGCCGGTCACCTCGACGGCCCGGACCACCCGGTTGCCGTGCATGAACAGCGAGGTGCGGCGCAGGCGCGTGTTCTCGTCCACCTCGGCCTTGGGGGAGGCGTAGCCGGACAGGATGCGGGCCACCTTCTGCTCGCTGCCGGGCTTGACGGTGAAGGTCAGTGCGTGCCGGATCACCCCGTCCGGGCCGGGGGCGGCCTGCGGCGGGCCGACGTGCCCGGCCGGCGCGGTGCGCGGCAGGCCGGGCGGCACCTCGACCGGGGCACGGGTGCCGGTGGCGCCGGCCGCGGAGGTCTCCCGGAGGATGGAGTAGCGCAGCGAGCGGAAGGTGTCGCTCACGCAGCCGTGCATCGGCTTGACCATCTCGCGGTGCGCGGGGCTGTCCACCCACTCCAGGAAGGTCTCATGGTCCTGCCACTCGCTGGTGATCAGCCACTGCCGGGGGTCGTTGATCGACTGGCACAGCTGGTCGCTGACGTGCCCGGGGACGGACGCCACCTGGTGGCGCAGCTTCTCGTACACGTCGAGGAAGCGCTGCTGGGCGCCGTCCTTGATCTCCAGCATCAGCATCACGCGCAGCCGCGTGTCGGTCTCGGCCTGCTGTTGCGCCTGCGGTTCGGACAGAGTCGTCATGATCCACTTTCTGCTTCTGGGGCGCCCGCGTCCGGCCGCGCGGGGCGGCGTCCGGCCAGGGGTCCGGCGGGGGAGGGCGGTGCGGTGGCGGTCGGCCCGGGCGTCGGCATCAGGCCTGAGGTCGATCGTGCGCGGAGCCCACGGGTGGCGCGAGATTTGCGGGCCATCCGAGCGAAGAGGCGGCACAACACCCCCGGGGCGGGGGATGCAGAGACGGGGCCGCCGTCTGTGCGCGCCCCGCCGAGGGCGGCGCCGAGCCCCGCAGCCGGTCCGCGAACTCCCGTACAGGCTGGAGTAATTGATGAATCCGAAGGTTGACGACCGGGTGCCGGTCCTGATCGTCGGCGGCTCGCTGGTCGGGCTGTCGGCCTCACTCTTCCTGGGCCGACTGGGTGTCAGACACCTGCTCGTCGAGAAGCACGCCGACACCTCGCATCACCCGCGTGGCCGAGGCAACAACGTCCGCACGATGGAGCTGTACCGGGTGGCCGGGATCGAGCCGGCGATCCGCGAGGCGGCCTCGGTGCTCGCCGCCAACCACGGCATCCTCCAGACCCCCTCGCTGACCGGAGAGGAGCAGGAGTGGCTGTTCCGGGAGATCGACCCGGGTGGCCGGCTGGCCCGGTTCAGCCCGAGCGCGTGGTGCCTGTGCAGCCAGAACGACCTGGAGCCGGTGCTGCTGAAGTCCGCCCGCGAGCTCGGCGGCGACCTGCGCTTCAGCACCGAGCTGCTCTCCTTCGAGCAGGACGCCGAGGGGGTGACCGCGCTGCTGCGCAGCCGGGAGACCGGTGAGGAGCGCACCGTCCGGGCGCAGTACCTCGTGGCCGCGGACGGCCCGCGCAGCCCGTCCCGGGAGCGGCTGGGCATCGGCCAGACCGGCAAGGGCGAGCTGTTCCACAACGTCAGCATCACCTTCCGGGCCAAGCGGCTGGCGGAGGCGGTGGGCGACCGGCGCTTCATCGCCTGCTACCTCACCAACCCGGAGGCCGACGGCGCGCTGCTGCCGGTGGACAACCACGAGGAGTGGGTGTTCCACGCACCCTGGCACCCCGAGCACGGCGAGCCGCTGGAGGCGTTCACCGACGGGCGGTGCATGCGGCACATCCGGGCGGCGGTCGGCATGCCCGACCTGGAGGTGGAGGTCACCGGGAAGGCGCCGTGGCACGCGGCCGAGCGGGTGGCCGAGAGCTACTCCGGCGGGCGGGTCTTCCTGGCCGGGGACTCCGCGCACGAGATGTCGCCGACCGGCGCGTTCGGCTCCAACACCGGCATCCAGGACGCGCACAACCTGGCCTGGAAGCTGGCCGCGGTGCTCGGCGGCTGGGCCGGGCCGGGGCTGCTGGACACGTACGGGCAGGAGCGCCGGCCGGTTGCCGAGGTGACCAGCGAGCGCGCCTCGGCCCGTTCGGCCGAGCACAGCCACCCCGGGTACGCGGTGGTGCCGGGCGTGGGCCGGCAGGCCGGGGTGCTGGCGGTGGCGCTGGGCTACCGCTACCCGGCGGGCGCGGTGGCCGGGGCGGACCCGGCCGGCGCGGTGGTGCCGGAGAAGTTCGAGTCGGCCGGCGAGCCCGGCAGCCGGGCACCGCACCAGTGGCTGCTGCGGGCGGGCGTGAAGCTCTCCACCCTCGACCTGTACGAGCAGGCGATGGTGCTGCTCACCGGCCCGGACGGGCTGGCCTGGCACGAGGGTGCCCGGCGGGCGGCCGACCGGCTGGCCGTCCCGCTGGACGCCTACCGGATCGGCCTGGGAGCGGAGGACGACCTGGCGCCGGAACCCGGCACCGACTTCGCCGAGCTGCACGGGGTGCGGCCGGACGGCGCGGTGCTGGTCCGTCCGGACGGCTTCGTCGCCTGGCGTTCCGAGGGCGCGGCGGCGGACCCGGAGGCGGCCGTGACGGCGGCGCTGCGCGAGGTGCTGAAGCTGTAGCGCCGGCCCGGCACCGGACCCGACCGCCCCGGGAGGCGGGCGGGCCACGGACGGAAACGGGACGGGCCCGCCGGGTGAACCGGCGGGCCCGTCCTGGTGTGCGGCGGGGGCGTCAGTGGCCGCCCGCGTCGACCACCTCGATGTCCTCGATGTTCTGCTCGATCGCCTCGGCCGGCAGCGCGACCCGGATCGCCCAGTAGTAGACGGCGACCGCGAACGCGGCGACCAGGCCCATGTCCCACCACATCGGGATGTTGCCCGTGCCGTCGCCGAACCCGCCCTGCCAGGAGATCACGCCGAGGCCGACCAGGTAGACCGGCAGCCACTGGGCGGCGCGCCAGTCCAGCCGCGGGGCGTTCGGCAGGCCCTTGCGGATCGCGTAGGCGGCGTAGCTGCCGAGCAGCACGTAGCCCAGGACGATCGCCATGCCCAGACGGGAGAGGGTGTGCCAGCCGGCCCAGTAGATGATCAGGCTGGCGACCACGAAGGCGAGCGGGGAGATCACGCCGCCGAGGGGCAGGCGGTAGGAGCGCTCACGGGTGGGCAGGCGGCGGCGCAGCGCGCCGAAGGCCAGCGGGGCGCCCGCGTACATCAGCACGCTGGCGGAGGTGATGAAGCCGACCAGCTCCTGCCAGCTCGGGAAGGGGAGGAAGCAGATGACGCCGGTGATGAAGGAGAGGGCCAGGCCGAACCACGGCACGCCGCGCTTGTCGAGCTCCTCGAACTTCTGCGGGGCGTAGCCGTTCTTGCTCAGGCCGTAGGAGATGCGCGAGGTGGAGGTGGTGTAGATCAGGCCGGTGCCGCCGGGGGAGACGATGGCGTCGAAGTACAGCACCCAGGCGAGCCAGCCGAGGCCGACCACGGTGGCCAGGCCGGCGAACGGGCCCTCGATGCCGGGGAAGTCCAGCTTGTCCCAGCCGTTGGCGAAGGAGCTGAGCGGCAGCGCGCCGATGAAGACGACCTGGAGCAGGACGTAGATCAGGGTGCCGATGGCGACCGAGCCGAGCACCGCGCGGGGGATGTCGCGCTTGGGGTTGCGGCTCTCACCGGAGATCTGGATGGCCTGCTCGAAGCCGAGCAGCGCGAAGATGATGCCGCTGGAGCTGATCGCCGCCAGCACGCCCTTGATGCCGAACGGGGCGAAGCCGTGCGAGGTGAAGTTGGAGCCGTGGAAGTTGGTCACGGCGAGCACGAAGATCGTGAACAGCGGGACGAAGATCTTCAGCCAGGTCGCGATCGAGTTGGTGTGGGCCAGGACCCGCACACCGAGGAAGTTGACCGCGACGAAGACGCCCATCAGCAGCACCGCGACGATGAAGCCGCTGGTGGTGAGGGTGCCGTTGTCGTTGAGGAAGCTCTTCGCGAACTCCCAGTGCCCCGCGTACCCGATCATGGCCTCGACCTCGATCGGTGCCACCGTCGCGGCCTGCAGCCAGGAGAACCAGCCGAAGGACATGCCGGCCAGGCCGCCGAAGGCGTAGTGCGGGTAGCGGGCGGTGCCGCCGGCGACCGGGAAGAGCCCGCCGAGCTCGGCGTGCACCAGGGCGAGCAGCACGATGGCGACGGCGCCGATGCCCCAGGAGATGAGGGCGGCCGGGCCGGCGACCATGACGGCGTTCTTGGCGCCGAAGAGCCAGCCGGAGCCGATGATCGAGCCGACCGAGGCCCAGAGCAGGCCGATCAGGCCCACTTCCCGGCGGAGAGACCGGTGGGCCGGGGCACCGTTGTCGGTGCCCGTGCCGGGCGGGGAGACCTGGTTGAGGGAAACCATTGGCAATCTCTCTGTGTGTGGGGGCCCCGGCTGTCGGAGCGCGGAGAGTTGCCACACAGTAGGCGTATTCATAGGCCTCTGCACAGATTTCATTACTGAATGTTTACCTACTTTGCCGGACATCCTCCCTGGTAGGGGGCATTCAGTTCATACATGTGTTACGTAACTGACGAGTAGGTTCAGTACTTGAGCGCGAATTGAGCTTCGGTCCAAGCTCTGGCAATCTGGACGGCAAGTAGGGTTATAGAAATGGTGTGGACTGCATAGTGATACCGTCCGGGCCCGGCGATGTGGCCTGCCGTCCGGGTGGTTCGTCCGCTACGGTATTCGCCACCACCGCGGCACAGTGTCGTGTCCGCGCGCTCTGACTCCCTCGAAGGTGCGCGCAGTTGAAACTCACCCCCCACGAGCAGGAGCGCCTGCTCATCCACGTGGCCGCCGACGTCGCCCGCTCCCGGCGGGCCCGCGGTCTGCGGCTCAACCACCCCGAGGCGGTCGCGCTGATCACCTCGCACGTCCTCGAAGGCGCCCGCGACGGCCGCACCGTCGCCGAGCTGATGGACTCCGGCCGCCACGTGCTCACCCGGGACGACGTCATGGAGGGCATCCCCGAGATGATCCCGGACGTCCAGGTCGAGGCGACCTTCCCCGACGGCACCAAGCTCGTCACCGTCCACGGGCCGATCCAGTGAGCGCCGTCGAGGGGATGACGCCGGGTCAGGTCATCCACGGCGAAGGCGAGATCGGGCTCAACCTCGGGATGGAGGTGACCCGGCTGACCGTGGTCAACGGCGCCGACCGGCCCGTCCAGGTCGGCTCGCACTACCACTTCGCCGAGACCAACCCCGGCCTCCGGTTCGACCGTGCGGCCGCCCGCGGCCTGCGCCTCAACATCCCGGCCGGCACCGCCGTCCGCTTCGAACCGGGCATCCCGGCGGAGGTCCAACTGGTCCCGATCGCCGGCCGGCGCGAGGTGGCCGGCCTGCGCGGCGAGACGGCGGGAGCCCTCGATGACTGACCGCCCCGCGCTCCGGCTCACCCGCGAGCGCTACGCCGACCTGTACGGCCCGACCACCGGCGACCGGATCCGGCTCGGCGACACCAACCTGCTCGTCGAGATCGAGGAGGACCGCAGTCGCGGCGGCGACGAAGCCGTCTTCGGTGGCGGCAAGGTGATCCGCGAGTCCATGGGCCAGGCCCGCACCAGCCGGGCCGAAGGGGCCCCGGACACCGTCGTCACCGGCGCCGTGGTGCTCGACCACTGGGGCGTCGTCAAGGCCGACATCGGCATCCGGGACGGCCGGATCACCGCCCTCGGCAAGGCCGGCAACCCCGAGACCATGGACGGCGTCCACCCGCTCCTGGTGATCGGCCCGGAGACCGAGGTGATCGCCGGCAACGGGCGGATCGTCACCGCCGGCGGCGTCGACACCCACGTCCACTTCATCTGCCCGCAGCTGGTGGACGAGGCGCTGGCCTCCGGCGTCACCACCCTCGTCGGCGGCGGCACCGGGCCCGCCGAGGGCACGAAGGCCACCACGATCACCCCCGGCGCGTGGCACCTCGGCCGGCTCTTCGCGGCGATGGACGGCCTGCCCGTCAACATCGGCCTGCTCGGCAAGGGCAACACCGTCAACGAGACGTCGATGCACGACCAGCTGCGGGCCGGCGCGCTCGGCTTCAAGATCCACGAGGACTGGGGCGCCACCCCGGCCGCGATCGACGCCTGCCTGCGGGTCTGCGAGCGGACCGGTGCCCAGCTCGCCATCCACACCGACACCCTGAACGAGGCCGGGTTCGTCGGCGACACCCTCGCCGCGATCGCCGGGCGCGGCATCCACGCCTACCACACGGAGGGCGCCGGCGGCGGCCACGCACCCGACATCATCACCGTGGTGAGCGAGGCCAACGTGCTGCCCAGCTCCACCAACCCCACCAGGCCGCACACCGTCAACACCATCGACGAACACCTCGACATGCTGATGGTCTGTCACCACCTCAGCCCGCACGTGCCGGAGGACCTCGCCTTCGCCGAGTCCCGGATCCGGCCCTCCACCATCGCCGCCGAGGACGTCCTGCACGACCTCGGCGCCATCTCCATCATCAGCTCCGACTCCCAGGCCATGGGGCGGATCGGCGAGGTGGTGCTGCGCACCTGGCAGACCGCCCACGTGATGAAGGCCCGGCGCGGTGCGCTGGCCGGCGACGGCCGCGCCGACAACCACCGGGCCCGGCGCTACGTCGCCAAGTACACCATCAACCCGGCCGTCGCCCAGGGGCTGGACGGCGAGATCGGCTCGGTCGAACCCGGCAAGCTCGCCGACCTGGTGCTCTGGTCGCCCGCCTTCTTCGGGGCCAAGCCCGACCTGGTCGTCAAGGGCGGCCAGATCGCCTGGGCGCAGGTGGGCGACGCCAACGCGTCCATCCCCACGCCCCAACCGGTGCTGCCCCGGCCGATGTTCGGCGCCATCGGGCGATCGGCGGCGGCCAACTCGCTCAACTTCACCTCGCAGGCGGCGATCGACGACGGCCTGCCCGGGCGGCTGGCCGAACGGCTCGGCGTGGCCAAGGAGTTCACCGCGATCCGGAACACCCGCGGGGTCACCAAGGAGCAGATGGTCAACAACAGCGCCCGCCCCGACGTCCGGGTCGACCCCGACACCTTCACCGTCACCGTCGACGGTGAGGTCGTCACCTCCCAGCCGGCCGTCGAACTGCCGCTCGCCCAGCGGTACTTCCTCTTCTGATGACCCTCGCCGCGCTGCTGCTGCTCGCTGACGGGCGGTTCCCCGCCGGCGGGCACGCGCACTCCGGCGGCGCCGAGGCGGCGGTCAAGGCCGGGCGGGTGCACGACACTGCGAGCATGACGGCCTTCCTCACCGGACGGCTGCACACCACCGGCCTGGTCGCCGCCGCCCTGGCCGCCTCGGCCGCCGCCGGACAGGACACCGCCGTCCTGGACGCGGCCGCCGAGGCCCGCACCCCCTCACCCGCCCTGCGCGCCACCAGCCGCCGGCTCGGCCGCCAGCTGCTCCGGGCCGCCCGCGCCGCCTGGCCGCACCACCGGCTCGACCGGATCGCCGAGGCGTTCCCGCGCGGTGCGCACCAGCCGGTGGTGCTCGGAACCGCCGCCCTGGCCGCCGGGGTCACCCCCGCCCAGGCCGCCTCCGCCGCCGCCTACGAGAGCGTCAACGGGCCGGCCACGGCCTGCGTCCGGCTGCTCGGCCTCGACCCGTACGAGGTCGCCGCCGCGCTCGCCCGCCTCGCGCCGCAGCTCGACGCCGTCGCCTCCGCCGCCCTCGAAGCGGCCCTGCGCGGCGACCCGGACGCGCTGCCCGCCGCCTCCGCCCCGCTGCTCGACGTCTACGCCGAGGAGCACCACTCCTGGAAGGTCCGCCTCTTTGCATCGTGACCACGTCGACCCCGTCGACGCCCCCGTCCGCCACACGTACGGCGCTGCGGCCACGGCCACGGCCACGGCCGCCGCCGACGCCATGGCCGCCACCGGCACCGACGCCGCCGGCGGCCGCCGCCGCGCCCTGCGGATCGGCCTCGGCGGGCCGGTCGGCTCCGGCAAGACCGCCACCGTCGCCGCCCTCTGCCGCCTGCTGCGCGAGGAGCTGTCGCTGGCCGTCGTCACCAACGACATCTACACCACCGAGGACGCCGAGTTCCTGCTCCGCAACGCCGTCCTGCCGCCCGAGCGGATCACCGCGGTCGAGACCGGCTGCTGCCCGCACACCGCCATCCGCGACGACATCTCCGCCAACCTGGAGGCCGTCGAGGACCTGGAGGACGCCGTCGGCCCGCTCGACCTCGTCCTGGTGGAGTCCGGCGGCGACAATCTCACCGCCACCTTCAGCCGCGGACTGGTCGACCACCAGATCTTCGTCATCGACGTGTCCGGCGGCGACAAGATCCCGCGCAAGGGCGGCCCGGGCGTCTCCACCTCCGACCTGCTGGTGATCAACAAGACCGACCTGGCCCCGCTGGTCGGCGCCGACCTCGGGGTGATGGCCCGCGACGCCGCCGCCCAGCGCGGCGGACTGCCCACCGTCTTCTGCTCGCTGACCTCCGCCGAGGGCGTGGCACCGGTCGCGGCCTGGGTCCGGGAGAAGCTCACGGCCTGGCGCGGGACGGGTCTGCGCGAGGCCGGCCTGCACGGGACGGCTCTGCGCGAGGCCGGCCCGGACGGGGCCGGCCGGCACGGGGCCCGGTGACGGCCGCGCTCGTCTCGCGGGCCCGGATCCTCGCCGAGCCGGACGGGCGGGGCACCACCGTCCTGCCCGTTCTCTCCGGGGCCGGCCCGCTCGCACCCCGCCGCACCCGGGACGACGACGGCGCCGCCCACGTGGTCCTCGTCGGCTCGATGGCCGCACCGCTCGGCGGCGACCACCTCGCGCTCGACGTCGAGCTCGCGGACGGCGCCGCGCTCACCCTCACCAGCGCCGCCGCCACCATCAGCCTCCCGGGCCCCGGGCCCGCCCGCTACGACATCGACCTGACAGTGGGGAAGGGCGCCCGGCTCGACTGGCGGCCCGAACCGGTCGTCGCCGCGAGCGGCAGCCACCTCGTCCTGCACACCCGGATCACCCTCGCCGCCGGCGCCCGGCTGCGCTACCGGGAGGAGCAGATCCTCGGCCGCCACCACGACTGGACCCGCGGCGCCGCCCCCGGCCGGCTCACCTCCCGGCTCACCGTCCGCCGGGCCGGCCGGCTCCTGCTCGACCAGCAGACCGACCTCGGCCCCGGCGCCCCCGGCTGGGACGGCCCCGCCGTCCTCGGCGGCCACCGCGCCACCGGCCAGCGACTCACCGTCGGCCACCCGCCGCCGGAGCCGCCGCCGCGGCAGCCCGGCGCGGGCGACGCCGCCCTGCTCACCCTGCCCGGCCCGGACGCCCTGCTGCTCACCGCCGCCGCCCCGGACGGGCTGGCCCTGCGCAGGCTGCTGGGGTAGGGCGCGGGCGTGGCGTACCGGCGGTGCCGTGATCACCCGGCCGGGCCGTGGCCGAGCACCTGCCCGACCCGGAGGTCCGCTCCTTCGCCCTGGTGCCGGACCGGCAGGGGGTCGGCTGAGCCGCTACCGGCCCGCGACCAGGTCGGACGGGTCGGTGTTGGCGCCGCAGAGCAGGACGGCGATCCGCTCGCCGTCCGTCTGCTCCAGCGCGGCGAGGGCGGTGGCCGCGGCGTGCTCGACGGCGATCCGGCGGTCGTCCCAAAGCTCCTGCCGGGCACGGACGATAGCGGTGTCCGGCACCAACACCGACCGCACGCCGTCCTGTTGGGCGGCGTGCAGGGCAAGTGCCGTGGCCCGCCTGGCTCCCAGCGAGTCCGATGCCACCGAATCGACCGGGACGTCCACCGGGCGGCCCGCCGCCACCGCCGCGTTCAGCGCCCGGCTGCCGGTCGGCTCCACCGCCACCACCCGGACGCCGTGCTCGCGTGCCGCGGCCGCCACCCCCGCGAACAGCCCGCCGCCGCCCACCGAGACCACCACCGTGTCCAGGCCGGGGACACGCTCCCGGATCTCCTCCAGGACCGTCCCGGCCCCGGCGGCGATCAGCGGGTGGTCGTAGGCGTGCGAGGCCAGTGCGCCACCCGTCGCGGCGAACTCCTCGCAGGCGGCCAGCGCCTCCGCGTACTCGCCGCCCGCCAGCCGCACCTCGGCGCCGTACGAGCGCAGCCGCGCCACCTTCACCGGCGGGGCCGTCTCCGGCAGGAACACCGTGGCCCGCACGCCGAGTTCACGGGCCGCCCAGGCGCAGGCCAGACCCGCGTTGCCGCCCGAGGCGATGGTCACCCCGGCGGCGGGCAGGGTGCCCGCCGCAGCGTGCGCGAGCAGGAAGTTCTGTGCGCCACGCGCCTTGAAGCTGCCGGTGTGCTGGAGGTGCTCCAGTGCCAGCCAGACCCGCCCGCGCTCGTCCCCCGGCGCCACCACCACCGGCCGCACCCGCCCCGCGATCCGTTCCCCGGCCGCCTTCACGTCGTCGTACATCAGGTGGTCCACGCCGTTGGTCTCCTCCGCGCCGGGGGGCGGAGGCCGGCCTCCGCCACGTCACCGCCGACGGTACGCGCTCGCGGTGCGGAGGTGAAGATCACGACCGGGCCGGCCCGGGACCGGCGTGGACCGGACCGGGTACCGTGATCCCCATGCGTCTCGTGATCCTGCCGCCGCCCGTCCGCTAGCCGGTGACTTCGCAGGTGGGGTCTTAGGTTTCCAGCCAGCGGGGTCGGGTTTCGTCGATGCCGAGGAGTTCGAGCAGGTGTGCTTGGACTCCTCGGTTGATGAGGATGACGGGTGGGCTGGTCGCGGTGCCGGGTCGGAGCATGAGGCTGTCGAGGTGGTAGAGGATCATGCGGCCGGTGGGGCGGACCTTGCGGTTGTCGGGGTAGAGGCCGCCCATGGTCCGGTCGGGGCCCAGGGCCTGGCGGACCTGGCGTTCGATCAGGCAGAACACGAGTAGGGCCAGGCAGATGACGGTGATCAGGGCGGCGATGCGCCGGTTGTGTTCCAGGAAGATCGGGGCGACGGCGAGCGGGCCCTTGAAGTCGTTGTAGCGACGCTCGACGACGCCTTGGCCCTTGTAGCGCTTGAGGACCTCGGCGGCGTCGGCCTGCTCGGGAGTGAGCCGGGTGACCAGGGCGTACCAGCCGTCGGCGGCGGCCTCGGTGTCCAGGATGTCCTGATCGAAGTGCCAGGCCAGGGACGGGCGCCCGTCGGAATCGACGGTGACCCCGGTGCGCAGGCAGCTCGCGACCCGGCGGGTTTTGGCGATCACGCCGATGCGGGCCTCGACCTTGGCCGCGGTGTTGTAGAAGCGGCCGCCGGCCGAGCGCTGCAGTTTCTCCAGGTCTTCCGCGGCCCGGGCCAGGCGCTTGGCGCGGGCGGCCTGCTGGCCTTTGGCGTTGCCGGTGGAGTGGACCAGGATCCTGCGCAGCCGGTGCTGCGGGTCGCTCTTGCGTGGCCCGGTCATGACGTGGACGTCCTCCAGGACCCGGTAGGACTCCCGTTGGTCGGCGGGGGTGTTCCGCTCGCGGTCGCGGTCGTTGACGTAGTCGACCGGCCGGGCGGAGTGAAGGTCGAGGGCGGCGTAGACATCCGCCTTGACCTGGGCGGCCGGGAGCGGGGCGATGAAGTCGACCTTCGCGTCCAGCAGTGCGGTGATGTTCGGGTGGGAGACGAGTTTGGAGTCCGCGACGAGCAGGAAGTCCTTGCGCTCGGCGGTCTTCCGCAGGGCGTTCATCGCGCCGACGACCTGCGCGACCTCGCCCGCGCCGCCGTCGTAGACCCGGTGGAAGAGGGGGATCCCGCCGTCGCGGGTGACGGCCAGGCCGGCCTGGATCTGCTTCAGATCCACCCGCCGGTCCTTGGGGTGACCGTACCTGACCTGCGGAAAGCCCTCTTCCTGGTCCTCGTAGGCGCCGAACAGGGACATCGACGTCATGTCCCAGTGAATTTGGGCGGTGTCGATGCCGAATTCCGCGATGGCCTGCGCGCCGACGGAGCCGGTGATCTCCTCCAGATGCGGGGCGATCGCGTCGAGAGCGCGGGCGAGCCTGTCGTCGTTGAGCAGGTCCGGC
>NZ_CP026498.1:1158702-1295515 GCF_002953255.1 Streptomyces sp. CB01881 | reverse complement strand
CGCGAACGAGATATCGACACGCCCTACCCAACGACCCACCCCCGCCGAGGTACCGGCCACATCATCAGTTCATCCGAAACAGCTACATGCGAAGGATGGGGCTAGCGGGCGGCCCCCTCCACGAATCCCAGCCCGGCGGCCCTGCCGCCACCGGGCCGGTGGATGCCGCCCGCGCGACCGGCGGACCTCATCCAGTACCCCATCGTGGAGAACCGACGCATGACCACTCATGCCGCCGTGCCGTTCCGGCACGGCCTGCTGTCCATCTCGGCCGCCGCCGTCGCCTGGGGCGTGGGCGGCGCCGTGGCCGCACTGCTGCTGCGCACCAGCGGCCTCGGCCCGGTGGCCGTCTGCTGCTGGCGCTTCGGCGTCGCGGCGCTCTGCCTTGCCCTGCTGCCGGCGGGCGCGCGCGAAGCCGCGGGGCCGCGGCGGGCGACCGTGCTCACCGGGCTCGGGCTGGCCGTCAGCCAGTGCGCCTACTTCGGCTCGGTGCAGTACGCGGGTCTCGGCCTCGGCACGCTGGTCACCATCGGCGCGGGGCCGGTCCTGACCAGCCTGGGCGCCCACCTGTTGCTCGGCGAGCGCCTCACCGCACGGGCGGCGGCCGCCGCCGTGCCGGCGCTGGGCGGGCTGGCGCTGCTGGTCGCCGCGCCGGCGGCGGGCCCGCGTCCGGCCCTCGGTGTCGCGCTCGCCGTGCTGGCGGGCGCGGGGCAGAGCGGGCTCACGCTCTGGGCACGCGGCGGCGGGTCGGCGCGGGCGACCACCGGCGCGTTCACCACCGGCCTGCTCTGCCTGCTGCCGACGGCCTTCGTCGAGGGCGGCGTGCTGCCGGCGGCGGGTGACCCGGTCCTGACGGCGGGCGCGCTGCTCTTCCTGGGCACCGTGCCTACCCTGCTCGCCTACCGCTGGTACTTCGCCGGCCTGGCCGCCGTCCCGGGCACGACGGCCTCCGTGCTCGTCCTGCTGGAGCCGGCGACGGCCGCCCTGATCGCCGTCGCCCTCCTCGGCGAGCCGCTCACCCCGGCCCTCGCGGCCGGCTCCGCGCTGCTGCTCGCGGCGATCGCCGCCCTGGCCCGCGAGGGCGGCTGACGGCGGGCCCGCCCGTGCCCCCGGCGGGGCGCGGGCGGGCGCGGGCCGTGTGGTCCGTCCTACGGCACCGGCCGCAGGGTCGGCGGCCGCGGGACGAGGGCCCGCAGCACGACGTCGATCCGGACGTGGGCGGCGCCCGCGCGCAGCAGGGCCGTGGAGACGGCGCGTAACTCCTCGGGGCCGGTGCAGGCGAGGCGGAGTTCGAGGTCGGCGTCCCCGGCCAGGGCGAGCCCGCTCTGCACGGCGGGGAACTCGGCGGCCAGCCGGTCGAAGTCGAGCGGGACGGGGCCGAAGCGGATCCGGGCGAGGGCGTGCAGGGACCGGGCCGCCCCGGGCTCCGGGTCGCCGCCCGGGAGCAGCCGGAGGGCGGTCACCGGGTCTGGAGCACGGCCGTCGGGGCGGGGGAGCCGGTGCCGGGGACGGGCGGCGCGACGAGGCGCGGGTCCAGCACCAGGGTGTCGATGCCGAGGGGTGCGGCAAGCGCGCGCAGTGCCGGCTCCCCGAGCTCGGTGGTCGCCTGGTCCGGCCCGAGCAGGGCGGTCAGGGCCGCGGCGGAGCTGAAGCCGACCGCGCAGCGGCGGCCGTCGCGGAGGCGGAAGAGCCGGAGGGCGGTGGTGCGTCCGGTGACGGTGACCGGGACGTGCCAGACGACGCGGGCCATGCGGGTGCTCCCGGGTGGTGGAGGGGCCTGCCGGAACTGCTCCTCCGACGCTAGGGCGTCCGCGGGCCACCGGTCGCCGTCCTGACGCGGTGTTGACCGAATGGGGTGCCGTATTGACGGGCTTCTGACGGTGGCGCCGCAGCGACGGATCCAACGCTCCTTATTCTTCCCTATAACTGGTGCCGTCATGGTAGTTTGCGGAGTGATAGAGGGGCTCGGGGAAGGTGGCGTCCGATGCCGCAGTACTACTCGGTGGAACAGGTGGCCGAGCTGCTGGGGCTGCACGTCCGCACCGTGCGCGGCTACGTCCGCGACGGACGGCTGAAGGCGGCCCGGATCGGCAAGCAGTACCGGATCACCGCGGAGGACCTCGCGGCGTTCACCGGCGCCCCGGCGGTGCCCGCGCCGGCCGTCGTCGCGCCGGAGCTCCGTGCCGAGGCGTCCACGATCGTGCAGGTGGACGGCATCGGCACCCGGGAGGCGGCCCGCCTCGCCAGCACCGTGATGGCGGCGATCTCCGGCCCCCGGGAGGGCGGCCGGCCGCTCAAGTTCCAGACCGTCCACGACGAGGAGCGCTCGACGCTCAAGGTGATCGTCTTCGGCGGGCTGGCCGACACCGCCGAGCTGCTCGTCCTCATCAATGCGCTGATCAGGGAGAACCGTCATGTCTGAGCACCACGAGGCCACCGAGACCGTCGAGACCGTGGCCGGCTCCGAGGTCGTCGAGATCGCCGGGACCACCGTCCTGCGCCTGCCCGCCGAGGGCACGGTGATCGGCGGCGAGCGGGACGCGATGGACCTGATCGGCGACGCGATGGGCCGCGACGCCACCTGGGTCGTCGTCCCGGCCGCCCGCCTCGGGGAGGACTTCTTCCGGCTGAGCACCCGCGTGGCGGGCGGCATCGTGCAGAAGTTCGTCAACTACCGGATCGGCCTGGCCGTCACCGGCGACATCTCGGAGCACGTGGCCGCCAGCAGCGCCCTGCGCGACTTCGTGGTCGAGAGCAACCGCGGCAACCAGCTCTGGTTCCTCGCCGACGCCGGGGAGTTCGACGCCCGGCTCACCCGGGCCTGAGCCCTCTCCGTTTGCCCTGCGCCCGTCCCGGGACCACGGTGGAGCTGACCGCCGACGGCCCGGGGCGGGCGTCGGCGTGTGCTCCGGGACGGGGGGTGGTGGAGTGGAGGGGCGATCACGAGATATCTTGACATCAAGACGTTGGAGACGTGAAGCGGAGTACCGATGACTGACTCGACCATCATCTATACGCACACCGACGAGGCGCCGGCCCTGGCAACGTACTCGTTCCTGCCCGTGGTCCAGGCCTACGCCTCGACGGCCGGCGTGCAGGTGGAGACGCGCGACATCTCCCTGGCCGGCCGGATCATCGCGAGCTTCCCGGAGCGTCTGGAGGAGGGCCAGCGGATCGAGGACGCCCTCGCCGAGCTGGGCGAGCTCGCCAAGACCCCCGGCGCCAACATCATCAAGCTGCCGAACATCTCGGCCTCCATCCCGCAGCTGAAGGCGGCCGTCGCCGAGCTCCAGGCGCAGGGCTACGCGCTGCCGGACTACCCGGACGACCCGCAGACCGACGAGGACAAGGACGTCCGCGCCCGCTACGACAAGGTCAAGGGCAGCGCCGTCAACCCCGTCCTGCGCGAGGGCAACTCGGACCGCCGCGCCCCCGCGTCGGTCAAGAACTACGCCAAGACGCACCCGCACCGCATGGGCGCCTGGACGGCCGACTCCGAGACCAACGTCGCTACCATGGGCCAGAACGACTTCCGCTCCACCGAGAAGTCCACCGTGATCGCCGCCGACGGCTCGCTGCGCATCGAGCTGGTGGCCGAGGACGGCGCCACCACCGTGCTGCGCCCGTCGGTGCCGGTCCTGGCCGGCGAGGTCGTGGACGCCTCGGTGATGCGCGCCGCCGCCCTGAACGAGTTCCTGGCCGCGCAGGTCGCCCGTGCCAAGGCCGAGGGCGTGCTGTTCTCGGTGCACCTCAAGGCCACCATGATGAAGGTCTCCGACCCGATCATCTTCGGCCACGTGGTCCGCGCCTTCTTCCCGCAGACCTTCGCCAAGTACGGCGAGGCGCTCGTCGCCGCCGGCCTGAACCCGAACAACGGCCTCGGCGGCATCCTGGGCGGCCTCGACAAGCTGGCCAACGGTGCCGAGATCAAGGCCTCGTTCGAGGCCGAGCTGGCCGACGGCCCGGCCCTGGCCATGGTCGACTCCGACAAGGGCATCACCAACCTGCACGTGCCGAGCGACGTCATCGTCGACGCCTCGATGCCGGCCATGATCCGCACCTCCGGCCACATGTGGGGCCCGGACGGCAACGAGGCCGACACCCTGGCCGTCCTGCCGGACAGCAGCTACTCCGGCGTGTACCAGGCCGTCATCGACGACTGCCGTGCCAACGGCGCCCTCGACCCGGCCACCATCGGCTCGGTGCCGAACGTCGGCCTGATGGCGCAGGCGGCCGAGGAGTACGGCAGCCACGACAAGACCTTCGAGATCCCGGCCGCGGGCACCGTCCGCCTGGTCGACACCGAGGGCAACGTGGTGCTGGAGCAGGCCGTCCAGGCCGGCGACATCTTCCGCGCCTGCCAGACCAAGGACCTGCCGATCCGCGACTGGGTCAAGCTGGCCGTCACCCGCGCCCGCGCCACCGGCAGCCCGGCCGTCTTCTGGCTGGACGAGGGCCGCGCGCACGACGCCGTCCTGATCGGGAAGGTCAAGGAGTACCTGCCGGAGCACGACACCGAGGGCCTGCAGATCGAGATCAAGACGCCGGTCGAGGCGACGAAGTTCTCGCTGGAGCGGATCCGCCGCGGTGAGGACACCATCTCCGTCACCGGCAACGTGCTGCGCGACTACCTGACCGACCTCTTCCCGATCCTGGAGCTGGGCACCAGCGCCAAGATGCTGTCGGTCGTCCCGCTGATGAACGGCGGCGGCCTGTTCGAGACCGGCGCCGGCGGCTCCGCCCCGAAGCACGTCCAGCAGCTGGTCAAGGAGAACTACCTGCGCTGGGACAGCCTGGGCGAGTTCTTCGCGCTGGCCGCCAGCTTCGAGCACCTGGCCCAGTCCACCGACAACGCCCGCGCCCAGGTGCTGGCCGACACGCTGGACCGCGCCACCGGCACCTTCCTGAACGAGGACAAGTCGCCGAGCCGCCGCCTCGGCGGCATCGACAACCGTGGCAGCCACTTCTACCTGGCCCTGTACTGGGCCCAGGAGCTGGCCCAGCAGAGCGCCGACGCCGAGCTGGCCCAGGCGTTCGCGGGTCTGGCCGAGGCGCTGTCCGAGCAGGAGCAGACCATCGTCGAGGAGCTCATCGCCGTCCAGGGCTCCCCGGTCGAGCTCGGTGGTTACTACCAGCCCGACCCGGCCAAGGCCGCGGCCGCGATGCGCCCGTCGAAGACCTTCAACGACGCGCTGGCCAACCTCGGCTGATCCAGGCCCGGTTGAACGCTGATCCAGGCCCGGTTGAACGGGGAGGTCCCGGAGTCCGCACAGGACTCCGGGACCTCCCGCGTACCCGGGGCGTCAGTGACCGCCTTCCGGGCGGGCGTGGCGGGGGAGCAGGAAGGCGACCAGGAAGGCGAGCGCCATCAGGCCGGCGGTCAGGCCGAAGGTCCGGCCCGCCGCGTACTGGAAGCCCTCCGGGCCGGCCCAGCCGAAGAACGCGGTGCCGAGCAGTGCGACGCCGATCGAACCGCCGAGCTGCTGCTGGGCGTTGAGCACGCCGGAGGCCGAGCCGGTCTCGGCGTCCTCGACGCCGGCCAGGGCGATGTCGAAGAACGGCGCCATGATCAGGCCGAGGCCGAACCCGGTGGCGGCCAGCGCGGGGATCAGCTCCCAGCTGGTCAGGCCGCCGGCCCAGTGGTCGACGCAGGCCCAGAGGCCGAGCGACCCCGCGGCGGCGACGGCCATGCCCGCGTGCAGGACCCGGCGGCCGAACCGCGGGCCGAGGAAGCCCCCGGAGAGGATCGCGCCGACCACGATGCCCAGCGAGAGCGGGATCATGCTGAGGCCGGAGTGCAGCGAGGTCCAGCCGAGGCCGAGCTGGAGGTAGAGGGTGAAGGTCAGCAGCAGGCCGGAGAGCGCGGCGAAGAAGACCAGCCCGGTGGCGAGCGCCGAGGTGAAGGCCCGCTTGGCGAAGAGCGAGGGCTCGATCAGCGGGGTACCGCCGCGCCGCAGCACACGGCGCTGGTGGAGGACGAAGAGCCGGAGCACCGGCAGCGAGGCGGCCATGGACAGGTAGGTCCAGAGCGGCCAGTCCAGCTCGCGCCCCTGCACCAGCGGGTAGACCAGCAGCAGGACGGCGGCGCTGAGCACCAGGACGCCGACCGGGTCGAGCCGGCCGGCGCCGGCGGTGCGGGGGGTGCGGTCGGCGGGCAGGATCCTGACCGCGGCGAGCACCGCGAGCAGGCCGAGCGGCAGGTTGATCAGGAAGACCATCCGCCAGCCGGTGCCGAACCAGTCGGCGTCGGTGAGGTAGCCGCCCAGCGTCGGCCCGAGGACGGAGGAGAGCCCGAGGACCGGGCCGAAGAGGCCGAACGCGGCGCCCGTCTCCTTCGGCGGGAACATCGCCTTGATCAGGCCGAGCCCCTGCGGGATCAGCAGGGCGGCGAAGAGGCCCTGGACGGTCCGGGCGGCGATCAGCGTGCCCGGGCCGGGCGCGGCGGCGCAGAGCACCGAGGCGAGGGTGAAGCCGGCCGCGCCGGCGACGAAGAGGTTCTTGCGGCCGAGGAGGTCGCCGAGCCGGGCGCCGGTGATCAGCAGGACGGCGAAGGCGAGCGTGTAGGAGGCGGAGATCCACTGGATCTGCGCGTCGCTGCCGCCGAAGTCGCGCTGGACGGCGGGGGAGGCGACGCCGACGATCGTGGTGTCGAGGAGGTCCATCACCTCGGCGGCCAGGATCACGGCGAGGGCGGCCCAGCGCAGCCGGTAGCCGGCCGGTTCGGGCTCGGCGGCCTCGGTGGCGGGTCGGGGTGGGGCGGTCTGACTGGTCATGGGAGGGCTCTCCGGGGAGATATGAGCTGAACGAACCACGTTCGCCCTAATGAACACTGTTTCCTTGCGGCGAACAGTGTTCTCCCATGGAACAGTGTTCGTGTCAAGTAGTGTGGGACCCGTCAACGACCACGAAGGAGCCCTCCATGACCAGTGCCGCCCCGCGTCCGAGCTGGTCGGCGCACTGGCAGGAGAAGGAGAAGGCGGCGTCCAGGCGCCAGCCGCTGAGCCGCGAGCGGATCGTCGAGGCCGCCCTGCGGATCGTCGACACCGAGGGAATGGACGCGCTGAGCATGCGCCGGGTCGGCCAGGAGCTCGGCACCGGCGCCGCCAGCCTCTACGCCCACGTCGGCAACAAGGACGAGCTGGTCGAGCTCGTCCTCGACCTGGCGTACTCCGAGATCGCCCTCGAAGAGCCGGACCCGGCCAACTGGGAGGACCAGCTCAAGCGGCTGATGCGCCGCTCGCGGGACGTCCTGCTCGGCCACCGGGACCTCGCCAAGGCCGCCGTGGTCGCGAACGTCCCCGTCACCCCGCACGCCATGGACATCGCCGACACCATGCTGGGCATCCTGCGCGCCGGAGGGCTGGACGAGCAGACCGCCGCGTACGGCGTGGACCTGCTCGGGCTGTACACCACCGCGACCACCTTCGAGGCGTCCACCCGCAGCGCCCACACCGAGGCCGACGCGGAGGCCTACACCGGACGGGTGCGGGAGTACTTCGGCACGATCCCGGCCGACCGCTACCCGATGATCACCTCGATGGCCGCCGCGCTCACCCGCAACGTCGGCGACGAGCGTTTCGAGTTCGGCCTGGACATCCTGGTCGCCGGCCTCGCCCGGCAGAGCGGCGGGGCCGGGCAGGGCGGCGGACCGACGGGCTGACGGGCTGACGGGCCGCCGGGCGGCCCCCGGGAACGACGGAACCCCCCGCCCGGGCGTCGGGCGGAGGGTTCCTCGGTGGGCGGTGGGGGCTCAGCCGGCGTCGGCCGCCGACGCCGGGCGCCGGCCGCGCTTGTCCAGCGAGGCCAGGTACGCGTTGTACGCCGCCAGCTCGGCGTCGCCGCTGCGGTCCTCGGCCCGGTCCCGGCGGCGGGACACCCGCTGCTCGGAGCGCATCCACTGGTAGACCAGCGCGATCAGCACGATCGCGGTCGGGATCTCGCCGAACGCCCAGGTGATGCCGCCGGCCAGCTTCTGGTCCTCCAGGAGGCTGGTCCCGGGCGGCGCGCCGGCCTCGGTGAAGGTCGTCACCAGCGGGTGGGCGGCCATCATCACGGCCACGCCGAAGAAGGCGTGGAACGGCATCCCCATGAACAGCTCGATGATCCGCATCACGTGGCCGGGGCGGTTCGGGCCCGGGTCCACACCCATGATCGGCCAGAAGAACGCCAGCCCGGTGGCCAGGAAGTGCACCATCATGAAGATGTGCCCGAGGCGGTACTGCATCAGGAAGTCGAACAGCGGGGTGAAGTACACCCCGTACAGGCTCGCGATGAACAGCGGAATGGTGAACGCCGGGTGCGAGATCACCTTGACGTAGGTGCTGTGCAGCAGCGCCACCAGCAGCTCGCGCGGCCCGCGGGGGCGCCCCTTCCCGGCCGGGCGCAGCGCCCGCAGCGCCAGCGTGATCGGCGCGCCGAGCAGCAGCAGGATCGGTGACAGCATCGAGAGCACCATGTGCTGCATCATGTGCGCGCTGAACAGCACCATGCCGTAGTCGTTCAGCCCGGTGCAGGTGACCAGGATCACCGAGCCGACGCCCGCCACCCAGCCGACGGCCCGGCCGATCGGCCAGCGGTCGCCGCGCCGGTACAGCCGCACCACGCCCGTCCCGTACAGCGCCAGCGCGACCAGGCCGCCGATCAGGAACACCCAGTCGGGGGACCAGGTCATGACGTTGGAGAGGGAGAACGGCCCCAGCTCCGTCATCCCTCCGTGGTGGTGCATGCCTGACATTCCGTCGCCCATGGGCGGGTCCTGCTTTCCCTCGTCGCGGCCCCCGGACGGGTCCGGTTCGCCCGTTTTGCTTCGGCATACAGAGTAGGCGGGCCTTACCCCGGTGCTTTCCCCGGCCCCCGCCCCGCGCGGGCCCGCCGGCCCGCTCGGCCGCCCGGCCATCCCCACCGCACGACCCGGCCGCCCGACCGGGGTACCCGTTCGGCTACCCCGGTCGCGCGCCCCTTCCGAGGCGCCGGTCAAGCCGCCCGAACGTTCTTTCCCGGGCCTTTCCCGGCCGGAAGGATCGGAACGCACCCGGGCAGCAGACCGAGATCCGCCGGGGGTTCACATCGAGAGGCAGGGCCATGACCCCACAGGACCACTGGTGGACCGAGAGCGACAGCTACGTCGCGGACATCCTCTCGGTGTTCGCGGCGGCGCCGGACCGCCCCGCCGTTCACTGGCGGGGCGAGGCGCTCTCCGGCGGTGAGCTGATCCGGTCCGTCACCGGCACCCTCCGCGCGCTGCGGGACAGCGGCGTGGGACCGGGGGACGTCGTGGCCGTCCTGGTCGCCCCCAACAGCCCCGAGATGCTCACCGCGCGGTACGCCGCGCACCTGCTCGGCGGCGCCGTCTGCTACCTGCGCTCCACCAATCCGGGGACCAGCTCGGCGATCCTTCCGCCGGCCCACCAGATCCAGATCCTGCGCGACACCGCGGCCGTGACGGTCTACGCGGACGACGAGAGCGCGCAGCGCGCCCTGGAGCTCGCCGAGGGCGCCGGCGGACTCCCGGTGACGCGCGTCCGCCGCGCCGGCGCCGGCGCGGCGGGCGGCACCGCCGAGGCCGGCGCCCCCACCGCCGCGCCGTGGGACCCGCAGGCCCTGTCGGTGATCAGCTTCACCAGCGGGAGCACCGGACGGCCGAAGGGCATCCGGCTGGCGGGCCGGGTCTGGAACGGCTCGGTCCGGGGGATGGTGGCGGCCGACCGCGCGGCCGAGTCCGTGAAGCTGCTGGTGACGACCCCGCTGAGCCACACCGTGGCCGCGATGGCCGACGCCGCCCTCGCCCTGGGCGGGGAGATCCACCTCCACGAGGCCTTCGACGCCGGGCGGTTCGTCGCGGCCGTCTCCGAGCAGGAGATCTCGTGGACCTTCCTGGCGACGACCCAGCTGTTCCAGCTGCTCGACCACCTGGACGAGCGCGGCGCCCTGGACCTCGCCTCCGGCGGCCTGTCCTCGCTGAAGCGGCTGATCTACAGCGGCAGCCCGGCGGCGCCCGCCAGGATCGCGCAGGCGGTCCGCATCCTGGGCCCCGTCATGGTGCAGGCCTACGGCACCGGGGAGACCGGCCGCATCACCTCGCTGCGCCGCGAGGACCACTACGACCCGTGGCTGTCGACCACCGTGGGGCGCCCCTTCCCCGAGGTGGAGGTCGTCGTCGGCGACCCGAACACCGGCGAGCCGGTGGCGACCGGCGAGGTCGGCGAGGTCCGGGTGCGTTCACCGCACCTCATGGACGGCTACACCGGAGACCCGGAGCGGACGGCGAAGGTCCTCCGGGACGGCTGGTACTTCACCGGGGACATCGGCTACTCCGACGAACGCGGCTACCTCCACCTGCTGGGCCGGGTGGCGGACGTGGTCAAGGTCGGCGGGGTCAAGGTCCATCCGACGGTGGTCGAGCGGGAGATCCTCTCACTGCCGGGCGTCCGCCACGCCGCCGTCTACGGCGTGCAGGACCGGGACGGCGCCGAGCACCTGCACGCGACGCTGGTCTGCGACCCGGCGGCGGAGGTCCGGACGGAGGCCGTCCGTGCGCACCTCGCCGAGTCGCTGTCGGTGCTGCACGCGCCCGAGAGGATCAGCCTCGTCAGTGCGCTGCCGCTGAACGACAACGGCAAGCCCGACAAGCTGCGACTGCGGCTGCTGGAGGCCTGATCCACCCGGCCCGGCACGCGGAAGCCCGGCATCCCGCCATCCCGAACCCCAGTTTCCCGATCCCCGAACCCGGATCACCGCATCCGGCTCCCGGGGGATCGACATCGAGAAAGCGAATGCAATGAACCTGCATCTGGAATCGTATTCCGACGGCGCCACCGCTGCGGACCTCGCCGAGCGCAGGCGCGAGTTCCTGGAGATCGGACGCCGCTCCGGCGAGTTCCCCAGCGCCACCGCCCGGCGGGACGGCGTGGACTCGCAGATCAGCGTCTGGTGCAGCAACGACTACCTCGGCATGGGGCAGAACCGCCAGGTCGTCGAGGCGATGAAGGCCGCGATCGACGCCCACGGCGTGGGCTCCGGCGGCTCGCGCAACATCGGCGGCACCAACCACTACCACGTCGCGCTGGAGCAGGAGCTGGCGGACCTGCACGGCAAGGAGGCCGCCCTCCTCTTCACCTCCGGCTACACGGCCAACGACGGGGCGCTCACCGTCCTGGCGGGGATGCCGAAGGACACCGTCGTCTTCTCCGACGCGAAGAACCACGCGTCGATCATCGACGGCCTCCGGCACAGCGGCGCGCAGAAGCACGTCTTCCGCCACAACGACGTCGCCCACCTGGAGGAGCTGCTGGCGGCCACCCCCGCCGACCGCCCGAAGCTGGTCGTCCTGGAGTCGGTCTACTCGATGTCGGGTGACATCGCGCCGCTGGCCGAGATGGCCGACGTCGCGGACCGGTACAACGCCACGACGTACATCGACGAGGTGCACGCCGTCGGCATGTACGGCCCGCAGGGTGCCGGCATAGCCGCGCGGGAGGGCATCGCCGACCGGTTCACGGTCGTCATGGGCACCCTGGCCAAGGGCTACGGCACGGTCGGCGGGTACATCGCCGGCCCGGCCGCCCTGGTCGACGCCGTCCGCACGCTCTCGCGCTCCTTCATCTTCACGACCTCGCTGCCGCCGGCCGTCGCGGCCGGTTCGCTGGCGGCGGTCCGCTACCTGCGGACCTCCGAGACCGAGCGGACGAAGCTGGCGGAGAACGCGCAGCTGCTGCACCGGCTGCTCACCGAGGCCGACATCCCGTTCATCTCCACGGACTCGCACATCGTCTCGGCCTTCGTCGGCGACGACGAGACCTGCAAGAAGGCGTCCCAGCTGCTGTTCGAGCAGCACGGCATCTACGTCCAGTCCATCAACGCGCCCAGTGTGCGCGCCGGCGAGGAGATCCTGCGTATCGCCCCGTCCGCGGTGCACGGGCGGGCGGACGTCGAGAACTTCGCCGAGGCGCTCCGCGGGATCTGGAAGGAACTGGAGATCCCCTCGGCGAGCGACCGGAACTGGCTGAAGTGACCGGGTCGGTGGCCGCCGTGCTGGCCGGTTCGGCAGCCCGGCGGCCGGCCCATCCGGCGCTGGTGTGCGGCACCGCACGGCTCTCGTACGCGCAGCTGTGGGAGGAGGCCCGGCGGTACGCCGCGGCCCTGCGGGCGGAGCGGATCGGCCCTGGTGACAGGGTCGCCCTGCTGCTGCCGAACACGCCGGAGTTCCCGGCGCTGTACTTCGCGGTGCTGGCGCTCGGCGCCGTCGTCGTGCCGGTCAACACCGCCCTGAGGTCGGCCGAGATCTCGCACGTGCTGCGGGACTCGGGGGCGCGGGCGCTCGTGTGGGCCGGCGCGCTGCCCGAGGAGGCCGCCCGCAGCGCCGAGGCGGCCGGTGTCCGGGTGCTGGCCGTCGGGGACGCCGACGGCGCGGCGCACCGGCTCGACGCCGGCGCCGAGCCGGTCGCCACGTACGTCGAGCGGGCGCCGGAGGACCTCGCGGTCGTCCTGTACACCTCCGGCACCACGGGCCGGCCGAAGGGGGTGATGCTCACCCACCACAACGTGCTGACGAACATCACGGTGACCGCCGTGTCGCCGTTCGCCTTCGGGGAGGACGACGTCCTGCTCGGCGCCCTCCCGCTGTCGCACACCTTCGGGCAGATCTGCGGGATGGCGGTGTGCTTCCACGCCGGGGCGACCATGGTCGTCATGGAGCGCTTCGGGGCGCAGGACGCCCTGCGGCTGATGCACGAGCACGGCTGCACGGTCTTCATGGGCGTCCCGACCATGTACTACGGAATGCTCGAAGCCGTTGCGGCGGGTGCGCGGGCCCCGCGCCTCTCCCGCGTCTACAGCGGCGGTTCGGCCCTTCCGGTGCCGGTCCTCGAACAGGTCCGGACGACGTTCGGGTGCGAGGTGCACGAGGGGTACGGGCTGACGGAGACGTCCCCGGTCGTCGCGTACAACCTGCCCGGGACGGTGTGCAAGCCGGGGACGGTGGGCCTGCCCATCGAGGGCGTGGAGGTCGCGGTCGCGGCGGCCGAGGTGGAGGGCCGCATCGAGTTGTTGGACCGGGGCGAGATCGGCGAGATCGTCGTGCGCGGGCACAACGTGATGGCCGGCTACCTCGGCCGCCCCCGGGAGACCGCCGAGGTGCTGGTCGACGGCTGGTTCCGCACCGGGGACCTGGGCGTGCAGGACGCGGACGGCTACCTGACCCTCGTCGACCGCAAGAAGGACCTCGTCGTCCGCGGCGGCTACAACGTGTACCCGCGCGAGGTCGAGGAGGTGCTGCTCGGTCATCCGGCGGTGGCCAGGGCGGCGGTGGTCGGAGTCCCGGACGCGAAGCACGGCGAGGAGGTGTGCGCCGTCGTCGTGGTCCGTGCGGGCCACCACGCGGGCGCCGCGCTCGCGGGCGACATCGTGGCGTGGAGCAGGGAACGCATGGCGGCCTACAAGTACCCGCGCCGGGTCGAGTTCGTGGCGGAGTTCCCGCTCGGTTCGAGCGGCAAGGTCCTCAAGCGGGAGCTGGCGAGCCGCTACGCCTGACGGCTGGTCAGTCACCCGACTTAGCGTCACAGGCGCTTCCGGGTACTGGAGTTCATGCAGGGACGACGGGACCGCCCGGCCGACACCGGCCGGGCGGTCCCGTCGTGTCCGCGGCCGTGGTCCAGACCGCCCGGGCCGGCGGCCGATCCCCCGGAAGCCGCCAATGGCAGGAACCTGCCAGCCTCGGGGAAGGCCCTCCGGGCGGACCTAGCATTCAAATTGCCATCGCGATCAAAGGGGTCGAAGAAGCAATGAGCGAGCAAGGCTGTGTGGTTGTCACCGGCGGCTCCCGGGGAATTGGTCGGGCTGTAGCGCTTCAGCTGGCGGCGGACGGGTTCGATATCGCGTTCTGCTACCGGACCGGCGGCGCCGCGGCCGAGGAGACCGAGAAGGAAATCCGCGAGCTGGGCGTGGAGTGCTACCACGCGCCGTGCGACGTGGCCGACCTCGATTCGGTGCAGGCGTTCGTCAAGACCGTCGAGGAGAAGCTCGGCGAGATTTCCGGTCTGGTCAATTCGGCCGGTATCGTCAAGGACAACCCGATGGTCCTGATGCCGGCCGCGGACTGGCACGCGGTCATCGACACCAACCTGACCGGCACCTACAACTTCTGCCGCAGCGTGGTGTTCGGGTTCATGAAGCGCCGGAGCGGCGTCATCGTGAACATCTCGTCGGTCGCCGGCGTGTTCGGCAACCCGACCCAGAGCAACTACTCGGCGGCGAAGTCGGGAATCCACGGCATGAGCCGGGCGCTGGCGAAGGAAGTGGCCGGGTACGGCGTCCGGGTCAACGTGGTGGCCCCCGGGTTCATCGAGACGGACATGACCGCGGGGCTCGGCGAGAAGGCCCGCAAGGCCGCGCTCGGGATGATCCCGATGAAGCGGATCGGCGAGCCGGAGGACGTCTCCGACCTGGTGTCGTTCCTGGTCTCGGACCGCGCGGCCTACATCACCGGCCAGGTCATCCAGGTCGACGGCGGAATCGCGTTCTGATGCCGGAGACACCCGCGACGCGACCGCGCAGGCGCGCCGCACCGCTGGCCGCCGTCGACGGCGTCACGCTCGTCGGCGACACGGAGGTGATCGCGGTCAAGGCCGTCCATGCCGCCGACCCGTACCTTGAGGGGCACTACCCGGAATTCACGATCTATCCGGGCGTGTTCGTCATGGAGTCGGTGAACCAGGCGGTCGACGAATACGTGGCCCGCCGGTTCGGTGCCGGCCGGATCGCGGACCTGACGACCGTCAGGTCCGTGCGGTTCACCACCCCGGTTCTCCCGGGGGACACGCTCCAGGTGTCCTGCACGATTCTCGCCGACGGCGACGTGCTGACCGTGAACGCGAGCTGCCGGAATTCCGCCGGCGCCACCGCGGCGAAACTGAGGCTGGCCTACGGGGTCGTGGACGGAGGCGGCCGGTGATCGACCACGCCGCAATCCGGGGAATCCTTCCGCACCGCCACCCGATACTTCTGGTGGACACCGTCCTGGAATGGCATCCGTTCGACCGGATCGTCACCACCAAGGCCGTCTCCGGCAGTGAGCCCTGTTATGCGGGAATGGCCGAGGGGCTCGGCCGGTCCGCCTATTCCTATCCGAAGACGCTGCTCATCGAATCGTTCGGCCAGAGCGGCGCCGTGCTCTGGCTGGAAAGCATCAGGACGCGTGGCGAGAGCCTGGACGGGACCCTGATATTCGCCGCGGCGCGCAATGTCGAGTTCCACCGCCCGGTCCAGCCGGGCGACACCGTCCGGCACGAGCTGAAGATCGACCAGCTGGTCGGCGCCAACGCCTTCCTGTCCGGCCGGAGCTTCGTCGGCGACGAGCCGGTCATGACGGTCGGCGAGGCCATCGCGGTCATCCGGCCCAACGGGAGTCCGGCGCAAGAGGCCTGACGCCACGTCGGAGCAGAACCCGCCGGTCCGCTCCCGGACCGGCGGTCCGGAGCACAACACCCAACACCCAACAGACAACCCAGAAAGCGGTAACGAGATGTCGACTGCGACCAACCAGCAGGTCATGGACGAACTGCGCGAGATGATCGCGGAGGTCCTGGAGGAGGAGCCCGAGAACATCACCGAGACCAGCAGCTTCATCGAGGACCACGACGCCGACTCGCTCCGGGCGATCGAGATCCTGGCCCGCATCGAGAAGAAGTACAAGGTGTCGGTGCCGCAGGAGCGGCTCGCCGACATGGTGAACCTGCGCGCCGTGTACGACACGCTGGTCGAATACTCCGACGGGAACATCTGACATGCCCCGCCGTGTGGTGATCACCGGCCTCGGACCCCTGTCGACCATCGGCGTGGGCCCGGACGCCTTCGCGGCCGGCCTGCGGGCCGGCGCGAGCAACAGCGGGCCCATCCGCAGCTTCGACGCCTCCGGCTTCCCGCACAACGTCGCGAACGAGCTGGGTGACGTCAGCCCCGCGGACTACGTCACCAACCTCGACCCCGACGACTGGGGACCGGCGAGCCTTGCCGCGGCCGCCGTCGCGCGGCTGGCGGTCGAGGACGCCGGCCTGGACCGCGCCGAACTGCGGCGCGGTCGGGCCGGGTCGGTCTTCGGGACGACCGGTGCCGAGACCCGCCTCCACGAGGAGGCGTACGAGAAGTGGCTCGCCGAGGGTGCCGGCGCCGACATCGGCGGCCTCGTCAAGAGGATCCCCGCCTACCGGCTGGCCGTCGCCGCCAACCGCGAACTCGGCATCCACGGCGAGGCGGTGACCCTGGCCACCGCCTGCTCGGCGAGCAACTACGCGATCGGCTACGCCTACGACGTCATCGCGGCGGGTGACTCGGACTACATGATCGCCGGTGGCTCGGAGGCCATGTGCGCGTTCGCCGTCGCCGGCTTCTACCGGCTCGGTGCGCTCGCGAAGGACGTGTGCACGCCCTTCGACGCCGACCGCAAGGGCATCCTGATCGGCGAAGGCAGCTCCGCGCTGCTGCTCGAATCGCTGGACTCGGCGCTCGCCCGCGGGGCCGAGATCTACGCCGAGGTGCTCGGCTACGGGCTCAACTGCGATGCCAACCACATGGTTTCGCCGTTGGCGACGTCGATCGCCGAGTGCACCCGCCGGGCCCACGCCAACGCCGGGGTGAAGCAGAGCGAGATCGACTACATCTGCGCCCACGGGACCGGCACGCCGTCGAACGACTCCGCCGAGGTCGCCGCGCTGCGCGAGGTCTTCGGCGACGAGCTCCCCCCGGTGAGTTCGATCAAGTCGATGCTCGGCCACTCCATGGGCGCGGCGAGCGGGTTCGGTGCGATCGCCTCCTGCCTGGCGATCAGGGACGGCTTCCTGCCGCCGACGATCAACCTGAACACGCTCGACCCGGCCTTCGAGGGCATCGACGTGGTGCCGAACGTGTCGCGGGCCGCCGATGTGCGGATCGTGCAGAACAACGGGTTCGCCTTCGGCGGCAACAACGCCATCACGATCTTCGGGAGGTACGAATGAGCGCCCTGGCCGTGACCGGATGGGGGGTCCTGTCCGCCATCGGGTCGGGCGCGGAGGAGTTCTCCGAGGCCTGGGGAGAGCGCCGCAGCGGCCGCACCGACGTGACGGGGATGTTCGAGCAGCAGCTCCCGTCCGCGACCGCCTGCGCGATCCCCGGCTTCGACGCCAAGGACTACCTGGGCAAGAAGGGGACGCGCTTCTTCGACAGGTCGACGGCGCTCTCCGTCGTCGCCTGCAAGCTCGCCCTGGAGGACGCCCGTCTCACCCGCGGGGAGGAGGCCGACGGCGGCATCGGGCTCGTGCTCGGACTGAGCAGCGGCGGGCCCCAGGCGATGTCGGACTTCATCCACGAGATGTACACCAGCGAGAAGCCGTACCTCGTCAACCCGCTGCTCTTCCCGTACGCGGTGATGAACGGTGCGGCGAGCGCCACGGCGATCTGGCACAAGCTCAAGGGTGTCAACGCCACGGTGTCCGGCGGGCAGATGGCCTTCCTCACCGCCCTGCGGTACGCCCGCAACAAGGTGCGCAACGGCTACGTGCACGCCGCCGTGACCGGGGTGGTGGAGGAGTTCTCGCCGACCCGCGCCTGGGCGTCGCACCAGGCCCGCGGCACCGCGGAGGGCCGCGTCGAACTCGGCGAGGGCGGTGCGTTCTTCGTGCTGGAGGACGCCGAGGCCGTGCGGACCGCCGGCCGCAGCCTCGACGCGGAGATCCTGGCGGTCGACGGCGGCCTCTACGGCGAGCCCGGCAGCGAGGACGACCCGGCCGCCGGCCTGGCGGAGTGCATCACCCGGGCGCTCGAAGCGGCCGGTGTCGCCGCGGCCGACGTGTGGGCGGTGGCGCCGTCGCTCTCCGGTTCACCGAAGCGCGACGCGATCGAGCTCGCGGCCCTCAGGTCCGCGCTCGGCACCGGCACCCCGAACCTCCTGCCGGTCAAGGAACTGGTCGGTGAGACCTACTCCGCGGCGGGGGGCCTGCAGTTGGCCGCGCTGCTCGCGGAACACCGCAACAACCCCGCCCGCGACGGTGCGGTCTCGCTGGTGACCTCGCTCACCTCCGAGGGGATGGCCGGGGTGGCCGTGGTCCGGGGGTGGAGCCGTGCGACGAGCGCATAGCGACCGGGAACCGGTCGCGCAGTCCGTGGTCGAGGGTGTGTCGCTGAGCGCGCACGGTCCGGCCCGTCCTCCGGTGGTGGCCATGCTGCACGGCCTGGAGGACGACTGGCAGAGCTGGAAGCCGGTCACGGACAGGCTCGGCGACCGGTTCCGCTGCTATGCGATCGACCTCCCGTGGCGCGCCGGCGGTGACTACGGCTGGCGCGCCGGCGGGACGGCCGGGCAGTGGGTGGAGCGGGCCCTGGAGACCGTCCCCGAGCCGGTCTCCGTGGTCGTCGCCCACTCGATGGGCGCGAACGCCGTGCTGCACTGGCTGACGTCCGGTGCGGCACGGCGGCTCGACGCCGTCGTGCTGCTGTCGCCGTTCTACCGCCTGACCTCCGTCCCGGTGGACTGGCGGATGTTCGACCGGTCGCTCGCCGACTTCAGGGCGGTCATGAAGGCCGGCCTGCTGGCGCGTCTCGGTGAGCGCGCCGCGCGGATCGGCCCGGAGCTGGTCGACCTGATGGCCGAGAAGGCGCTCGACCGGATCGGCCCGGAGGGCTTCCTCGCCCTGTTCGACCAGTTCATCTCCTCGTCCGGGCTGGACCTCTCGGCGAACACCGTGCCGACCCTCGTGGTCGGGGGGACCGCCGATGCCGGCCTCAGCGGTCCCCGCGCCGAGGCGCTCGGCCTGGCCATGCCGTCCGCGGAGATCCGCCTGGAGGACGGGCTGACGCACTTCTGCCACATCGAGCAGCCGCACCGGGTGGCCGAACTCGTCGCGGAGTTCCTGCTCCGCACGACACCCGCATTCACGAAGGCCGGGCAACGGCCGGGACCGGAAGGAGCGACCCCGTGAGCAAGCGGTACCCCCCGAAGTTCTACTTCTCCCTGCACAGCCCCTACAGCTGGATGGCGAGCAGGCTGCTGGCCGAGCGTTGCCCGCAGGCGCTCGAAGAGATGCAGATGATCCCGTACTTCTACCCGGACGCGCAGACCTGGAAGTCGATGGACGAACGGGGGATCGAGCTGCACTACGCGGACATGAGCAAGGCCAAGCACCTCTACATCCTCCAGGACGTCAAGCGGCTGTCCGCGCGGTTCGGCTTCGAGGTGTCCTGGCCGGTCGACCGCGAGCCGTGGTGGGTGCTGCCGCACCACGCGTGGCTCGCCGCGAAGCGCACCGGCGACCAGAACACCCTGTACTGGGCGATGGTCGAGGCCCGCTGGGGCCGCGGCGAGAACATCTGCGACCGCGGGACACTGCGCGCCATCGCCGACGCGGCCGGGCTCGACGGCGCGACGCTGGTCGCCGCGCCCGAGGACGAGGAGCTGCGCGAGGAGGGCATGGACGCCATGGAGGCGGCCTACCTGGACGACGTGTTCGGCGCGCCCTACTTCAAGATCGGCCCCCACCGCTACTGGGGACTGGACCGCCTCGACGACTTCATCGCGGGATTCGAGCAGTGGCAGCAGAAGGGCAGGGCGGCATGACGGCGAACCCGGCCGGTCCCCGGGCGGCGGAGACGGAGAGCCTGACGGGCCTGCGGCGCCCGGTGCCGCTCGTCGCGGACATCGACGACGACCCGATGGACGGCATCCCGGCCGAGCTCACCGGGCTGGTGAGCGGCCTCGGCGACGACACCGCGGGCGGCTGCGGATGAGCGCCTCCGTACCCGCGCGGACGCACTGGATCGGCGGCACCCGGACCACCGGCCACACGCGGTGGATCGACGTCGTCGACCCGGCGACGCAGGAGCGCCTGTCGGTGGTGCCGGCGGGCACCGCGGCGGACGCGGATCTCGCGGTCGCGGCGGCCGTGCGGGCGTTCGGCCACTGGTCCGGCGTGCCGCTGCGCGACCGGGTCGACGCGGTGCGGGCGGTCGCGAAGGGGCTGGCGGCCCGGCAGGACGAGATCGCCGCGGCCGTCACCGCGGAGGTCGGCGTGCCGACGGTGTTCTCGCAGCGGGTCCAGGCGGCCCTGCCGGTCGCCGTCGCGTCCGGGGCCGCCGCCGTCGCGGAGGAGTTCGCCTGGACCGAGCAGATCGGACGCTCGACCGTGTTCCGCGAACCGGTCGGCGTGGTCGCGGCGATCACGCCGTGGAACTTCCCGCTGCACCAGGCCGTCGCCAAGGTCGCGCCGGCCCTGCTGGCCGGGAACACGGTGGTGCTGAAGCCCAGCGAGATCGCCCCGCTGACCGCGATGATCCTCGCCGAGGTCGTCCGCGGGGCGGGGGTGCCCGACGGCGTCCTCAACGTCGTCCACGGACGGGGCCCGGAGGTCGGTGCGGCGCTCGCCTCCCACCCGGACGTCGACATGGTGTCCTTCACCGGATCGACCGAGGCGGGCAGGAACGTCGCGGCACTCGGGGCGCGGACCGTCAAACGGGTCGCCCTGGAACTGGGCGGCAAGTCCGCCAACCTGGTGCTGCCGGACGCCGACCTCCTCGCCGCGGTACGGGCCGGCGTCGCGAACTGCTTCATGAACAACGGCCAGATGTGCTGGGCCTGGACCCGGCTGCTGGTGCCCGCCGGGCTGCACGACCAGGCGGTCGAGGCGGCCGCGGAGGCGGCGGCGGCCTTCACCGTCGGCGACCCCACCCTGCCGGGCACCCGGATCGGTCCGCTGGCGTCCGCCGCCCAACGCGACCGGGTGCGGGGCTACATCGAGCGCGGGATCGCCGACGGCGCCCGGCTCGCGGCCGGCGGTCCGACGCCCCCGGACGGGCTCGACCGCGGCTACTACGTCCGCCCGACCGTCTTCGCGGGGGTGAGCCCGACCGCGGTGATCGCCCAGGAGGAGATCTTCGGGCCGGTGCTGTCCGTCATCCCGTACTCCTCCGAGGACGAGGCGGTCTCCATCGCCAACGGCACGCGCTACGGCCTCGGCGGCGCCGTGTTCTCCGCGGACCCGGACCGTGCCCTGGCCGTGGCCAGGCGGCTGCGCACCGGCCAGGTCGACATCAACGGCGCGGCCTTCAACGAGGCCGCCCCGTTCGGGGGGTACCGCCAGTCGGGCAACGGCCGCGAGCTCGGCCGCTTCGGGCTGGAGGAGTTCTGCGAGGTCAAGTCAATCCAACGATCGGCATCCGGGTGACGGTCGCTGCAGGGAAGTGAGGCACCGTGCCGACCAGCACGCTCGACATCGACACTGACACCGACATCGGCATCGGCATCGACACCGACATCGACACCATCGTGACGGCCGCGATGACCGGGACGGCCGTGACGACCGCGCCGGCCGACAGCACCGGGACGGCCGGCACCCCCGCGATCGTCCTGATGATCCGCGATCACATGCGGCGCTACGGCGTCGAGGGGATGTTCCGTTCGCTCGACCCCCGGCTGACCACGCGCACCTGCGCGGACCTCGGCGAGCTCGCGGGCCTCTCCGGCGGTCAGCTGATCATCTCGTCCGGCGACGCGGTCGGCCCGCTCTCCGAGGAGACCGCCGACACCCTGCGCACCAACGACATCCGCGTCCTGATCCTGGTCGACCCGGCCACCGTGGTCGAGCAGTCGTGGGCCGACCGTGCGCACGGCTTCCTGGACTGGGCGGACCTCCGCCCGGAGACCCTGGGCCTGGCGGTCGCCGACGTGGCGGCCGGGCGGTTCCACGTCTCGGAGTCCCTGGTGCGGCGCTCCGTGACGGCGCCCGACCAGGCCGCGAACGAGGCGGCGGCGAGGCGGGCGGCGGTCTCGCTGACGGCACGCGAACTCCAGGTGCTGCGGCTGATCGCGGGTGGGCTGAGCAACCGGCAGGTCGCCCGTTCGCTGGGCATCTCCGAGCACGGGGTCAAGCGCCTGGTCGGGATCGTCCTGGCCAAGCTCAACTGTCCGAACCGCACCCTCGCCGTGGTCCGGGCCATCGAGTCGGGTCTCCTCACGCTGTGAGCCGGCCGTACGAGAGAAGGAGCAGCGACTCATGTCAGAGGTCCACCGCGGCCGCTACACCGCGGACATCGAGGGTGACTTCGTCGTCTTCCTGATCGGCATGCACGTGAACCGCCCCTGGCGGATCCACAAGTGGTGGCCGGTCTTCCGGTCGATGTTCGGCATGGTGAAGGACCTGCGCGAGCACCCCGAGAAGGGGGCGCTGTGCAGCTACTTCGCGCTGATCGCCGGAGTCGGTCCCGCGGTCGTCCAGTACTGGCGCAGCTTCGAGCAGTTGGAGGCGTTCGCCCGGAACACCGACGACCCGCACCTGCCGTCCTGGCGGCGGTACAACCAGGCCGTCCACGCGTCCGGGGACGTCGGCATCTGGCACGAGACCTACCTGGTGAAGGACGGACAGTACGAAACCGTCTACGCCAACATGGGCCGCATCGGGCTCGCCCGGGCCGGCTCGCTGAAGCCCGTGCAGAGCAAGGGCCACTCGGCCGCGCGCCGGCTCGGCCGGACCGCCGACGACCACCTGCCCGCCGGTGTACGCCCGCCGGGCGACCCGGCGGCCTGAGGCGTGCCGACGCGGCACCCCGGCTCCCGACGGCCGGTCCGACGAAAGGGAACGAGAGATGAACGAATCCACCACGACCGAGAACGCCCTGCCGCCCATCGACAGGTCCTGGCGGACGTGGGCCGGCGCGCTCGGCGGCCGGGTGTCCACGATGATGCTGCGGCACGCCGGTGAGCAGCTGACCGGGGACCTGGCGCCCAGGGCGGTGCACAGCTCGTTCCTCGCACCGGTGTCGGACCGCCCGCTGGTGGTGAGGTCCGAGGTGGTCCGCCAGTCGCGGACGAGTGCCGTGGTGCGTTCGACGCTCGTGCAGCACGAGCGTCCGGTGGCCCTGGCGACGGCCCTGTTCGGCACCGCGGGGGACAAGCCGACCCTGCAGGCGCCGGCAGCGCCGGTCGTACCGGCGCCCGAGGACTGCCCGGACGCGGGGTTCCCGGCCCGGATGTTCCCGTACACCGGTCACTTCGAGACCAGGATGGCGGGGGAGGAGCGGCCGTTCGGCGGCGGGACCAAGCCGGAGATGACGGCCTGGATCCGGCTCCGGGAGCCCGACCTGAGCCCGGCCGGGGCGGCGCTGGTCCTGCTGGACGCGATGCCGCCGGCGGTCTACGCGGCGACCTCCGAGCTGGTGTCGGTGCCGACCGCCGAGTACTCGGTGCACTTCGCCGACGGCCTGTCGTTCGCCGGGAGCGGCGACTGGGCCCTGGTACGGGTCAACACCGATCAGGCGAGCGACAGCTGGGCCGTGGAGTCCAGCAGTATGTGGAGTGCGGACGGCACCCTGCTCGCCGTCGGCCGGCAGACCCGTCAGATCCTGCGCCCGGCGGCGCCCGGTGGCGCGGTCCAGGTGCCCCCGACCTGGTGGACGGGCGCCGGTGCCTGACCCTGCGGGGTCACGCCGGGTGCCTGACCCGGTGGGGCCACGCCGGGCGTCCGGTCCTGCGGAGCCGCAGCGGCCGCGCGACATCGCGGGGCCGCCGCGTGGAATGCCTCCGCGCATTCTCCAGAAAACGAACACATGCCTCCCACCCGGTCTGCCGACGGGTGGGAGGCATGCGGTGGAGGATCAGGCGGAGTGCCGGTACGAAAATTCCCCGTCAGGGTCTCCGGGCCTCAGCAGGCCGTCCCGGAGCGCGTGCACGCCGGCCTGGAACCGAGAATTCGCGTCGAGTCGGCACATGATTTCCGCCACCCGCCTCCGGTAGGTGCGCAGCGACAGGCCGAGATTTCTGGCGGCCACTTCGTCCTTGTGGCCGAAGGCCAGTGCGTGGATGACCTGCCGGTCCATTTCGTCGAAATCCGACCGGAGGTTCCGCAGGTAACTCATCGGCTCGCTCGCGGCGTTCCAGGCCGCGGTGAGCAGTGACTGGATGTTCTTGATGACCGGCGGCGCCCAGACCGCCATGCACTGTTCCTGGGAGAGGCTCACCTGGGTGCGCATGAAGGCGACCTGGGAGTCCACGATCGCCAGCTCCTGGAGTCTGGTGTCGGTGACCCGCACCTGGATGCCACGGTCCCCGGCGGACAGCAGGTACTCCGGCGTGCACCAGTGCGGAAGATCGTCCCGGTGGTAGAGCACCCGGACCGAGAGTTTTCGCCGCACCCCGTCCTGAAGTATTTCCCGCGCCATCTGGAGGCGCTCCCCGCTGTACCATTCCGAACTGGGTGCCGAGATGATCACGGCATGCCGGGACCGGGTGATGGACTGCAGGGCCGCTATGCGCATCTGGCCCGCATTCCCAAATTGCTCGATAAGGCCGTCCTGCTCGGCGGCGGAAAGAATGCTCCGATCATTGCCTGTTGCCCGGTCATTGCCCGAGGATGCCAGCATCCGAATTCCCCCATGAGTTTGGCTCTGGCTCGTTCCTGGTCAAACTGTAGTCGTCTGACAAGGGCCGCTCAAGTCGGACTTCGGTCAAACCTGGCTATACGCCTTCCGGTCCGGCCGGGGGGCCGGAACGGGCGCGGTGGCCCCCATTTCCCGGCCCCGCGCCGCACCGCGGAAGGGCTTCAGCGGCAGGCTTTGGAGACGCCTTCCAGCCAGTGCCGGACAGCGGCCCGCTCCTCCGCCGAGAAGGCGGCCTCCAACTCCTCCTCGCAGCGGTCGACGGCGGTGCGGGCCTCCGACAGGCGGGACTGTCCGGCCTCGGTGACGTGGATCTGCTGGCTGCGCCGGTCGGTCGGATTGGGGCGCCGCTCGATCAGGCCCTCCTGTTCGAGGCCGACGAGCATCTCGTTGGCGGCCTGACGGGAGCTCGCCACCTCCCGGGCGATGTCCGAGGCCGACAGCCCGGGCTGCGACTCGGCCATCAGCAGCGTGGCGTACTGCGACGTGGAGAGCCCGAACGCCTTGAGCTCCGCGGCGATCGCCGACCTCATGTTCAGCCAGACCTTGCGGACCAGGAAGGTCAGCGAGCCGACAGCCGCCCCGTGGGAATCCAACGTTCCGCCTCCTCAGAATCGACAGGTTCCTGACGGTTGTGCATACTGAGCCCGTCAGGTTCTTGTCGATCCTATGCGAAGGCCTTCATGACGACGCCCCCGACCTTGCCGAGGACCAGGCAGCAGCTCATCCTCGCCGTGCTCCTCCTGTCCTCGCTGCTGATCTGGCTGGACAACAGCATCCTCACCACCACCTTCGAGACCCTCGCGGACCCGGTCCGCGGTCTCGGCGCCAGCCCCGCCCAACTCCAGTGGGCGACCGGCTCGTACACCCTGGTCTTCGCCACCCTGATGTTCGGCGCGGGCGCCCTGGGCGACCGCTTCGGGCACCGGACCGTGCTCGCCATCGGCATGGTGGTCTTCGGCGGCTCCTCGCTGTGGGCGGCCTACGCCACCGACGCGGGCCAGCTGATCGCCGGCCGGGCCGCGATGGGCCTGGGCAGCGCCCTGATCATGCCCGCCGCCATGGCCGTGCTCATGTGGACCTTCACCGGTCCGGCGCGGGCGACCGCGATCGGCATCTCCTC
Source organism: Streptomyces sp. CB01881 (assembly GCF_002953255.1). Lineage (GTDB taxonomy): Bacteria > Actinomycetota > Actinomycetes > Streptomycetales > Streptomycetaceae > Kitasatospora. The sequence continues at coordinate 1,270,002 of NZ_CP026498.1, read as the reverse complement.
GGCGTCCGCCGGGGTCGGGATCGCCGCCGGCCCGCTGCTGTCCGGACTCCTGCTCGACCGCTTCTGGTGGGGCTCGGTCTTCCTCATCAACCTCCCGGTCGTGGTGCTGGCGCTGATCGGGATCACCATGCTCGTCCCCAACTTCCGCAGCCCCACCCGGCGTCCGCTCGACCCGGCCGGACTGCTGCTGTCGGTCAGCGGGCTCGCCTCCCTGGCCTACGGGCTGATCCGGGCCGGGCAGGTGGCCTCCTGGACCCCGGTCGGCGTCTGGGTGCCGATCGCGGCCGGCGTGGCCCTTCTGGCCACCTTCGTACTCGTCGAACTGCGCACCAGGCAGCCCAGTTTCGACCCCCGGCTGCTCGCCCGGCGGATGTTCGGCGGCGGCAACGCGGCGCTCGGGATGCTGCTCTTCGCGATGACCTCCGCGAGCTTCTACGGCGCCTTCTACCTCCAGGGCGCACGTGGCTTCTCGCCGCTCCAGGCCGGTCTGGCCTTCTCCCCCGCGGCGTTCGGCTCGATCGTTGGGGCACCGCTCGGCGTCCGCCTCTCCCGGCGCTGGTCGCTGCGCTCGGTCACCGCGTCGGCCCTGGCCACGGCGGGCCTGGCGATGGGCTCGCTGATGTTCTTCGGACTGGACACCCCGCTCTTCTGGAACGAGATCATGTACCTGGTCCAGGGGCTGTCGATCGGGATGGTGATCGGCCCGGTGACGGCGGCGCTGATGAGCACCCTGCCCCTGGAGCGCGCCGGCGCCGGTTCGGCCGTGACCAACACCGTGCGGCAGACCGGTAGTCTGCTCGGGATCGCGGTGGGCGGCACGATCATGTCCATCGTGTACCGCCGGGCGATCGAGCCCGCGCTCAAGGACACGCCCGGCCCGCTGCGGGAGCAGGCACGGATCTCCGCCGAGCAGGCCCGGCACGCCGCGGCCGCCGCCCACGAGCCGGCACTGGCGCACGCCGCCGACAACGCGTTCATCCATGCCATGCACGTCAGCGCGGCCTGGACCATGCTGATCGCCCTCACCGGAGCGGTCCTGCTGGTGATCGCGCTGCGGCCCGACCGCAAGCCCGTCGAGCCGGTGCCGGACGACGTCCTGGAGCCGGCCGCCCGCTGACCGCGCCGGCGACGGCGCGGGGGAGGCCCTGTCTCCGTGGGGGGAGAGGGCCTCCTGCCGCACGACGGCCCGTGCGTGACCGGCGCCGCGCGTGATCGGCCGCGCGTCATCGGCCCCGTGTGCGACCGGACCCGCGTGATCGGCCCGTACGCGACCGGACCCGTCCGCGAAGGGGCCGTGCGCGGCCGGCAGGCCGGATCGGCGCCGGCTGGACGCAGTTGACCTACCGTCAGGTCCGGCTGTCCTTGGGTCTGTCCTCCGTGGGGACGCCGGTGGCCTGGGCGGTCCACGCGACGCTGCTCGCCCTCACCCGGCGCACCGGCCGTCGCACGAACGGCGATCGCCCGAACGGCCATCGCATCACCGGGCTCCGCACCACTCGGCTCCGCTGACCGCCGGATGTCCGTTTTCTCCAAGACCCGTCGCCCGCCCGCTGCCTAGGCTGCCGGTCATGAACACCGCACAAGCACCGCAATTCGCCTTCATCGGTCTCGTCGTCTCCGACCTGGCCGCGTCGCTGGCCTTCTACCGGCGCCTCGGGGTCGGGTTCCCCGAAGGCTGCGAGGACCAGCCGCACGTCGAGGCCGCACTGCCGGGCGGTCTCCTCCTCGTCCTCGACACCGAGGAGACCGTCCGGTCCTTCCACCCGTCGTGGCGCCCGCCGGCCGGGGGCGGGCGGACCGGGCTGGCGTTCCGCTGCACGGACCCTGAGCACGTCGACGCGGTGTACGAGGACCTGATCGCGGCCGGGTACCACGGCGAGCTGAAGCCGTGGGACGCCTTCTGGGGCCAGCGCTACGCCACGGTGCACGACCCGGACGGCAACGGCGTCGACCTCCTCGCACCCCTGCCGGACGCGGCCGGGTGAGCCGGGGGCCGGAGACGGACCCCGGCCCGCCGGCTCGCCCGCCCGGCGGACGGGCGAGCGGGTGGACGACGGCGGGCCCTAGCGTCCGACCAGGCCGCTCAGCGACTCCCCGGTCAACTCCCTGACATCGCGTGCCAGATGGGCCTGGTCCGTGTAGCCCGTCACGGCGGCGGTCTGCGCGAAGGGGACGCCCGAGCGGGCCAGGGCGAGGGCGCGTTGCAGGCGGAGGATCCGGCCCAGGGTCTTGGGGCCGTAGCCGAAGGCGCCCAGGGACCGGCGGTGGAGCTGTCGTGCGCCCAGACCCACCGACTCGGCGGTCGCCGTGACGGAGCGGCCGGCCTCCAGGGATGCCACGACGGCTCCGAGCAGTGGGTCGGCGGGCTCGGCCTCGGCCGCGAGGAGCACCGCCAGGTCCTCCAGGGCGGCGGCCGGGTCCGGCGCCGCGTCGACGCGTTCCGTGAGACGGCGGACCCTGGCGCCGGGCCACAGGTCGGCGAGGCCGACGCGCTGGTCCCTCAGCTCGTCGGCCGGCACGCCGAGCAGGGCCGGGGCGGTGCCGGGGTGGAACCGGACACCCGCCCACGGGCCCTCACCGCCGACACCGGGGCGGTGAGCACGGGTGTCGGGCCCGGCGACGAGGAGCCGGCCCCGGGTCCACAACAGGTCCATGCAGCCGTCCGGCAGTACGGAAGGCGGCGCGGGCGCGTGCACGGACGCCTGTATGGACCCACGCGTGGACGCCTGTGCGGACACCGACCCGCCGTCGCCGGGCCGCCCGGCGGCTCCCCGCGTCCACACGACCGCGCCGGGCAGCCGGGACGCGCGCTCCGCGTACTCGAAGGACACGTGACGAAGGCTACGCCACCCGGCCGGCGCGCCCGCCGGGAGCGGGGCACGCCGGCCGGGCCGTGCAGCGTGGTCACAGCTGGCCGTGGTCCTTGAGCACTCTCCGGGCCTGGGCGAACAGCATGCCGACGTTGACCGTCTTGCGGCAGACGACCACGGCGACGATCTCGTCGGTGCTGTCGATCCGCAGGAAGAGGTGTGCCAGGTTGTCGCTGTTGACGAGGATCTCCTGGAAGTAGTGGCGGTCGCTGACGACCCCGCGCCGTTCCTTGAAGATGCCCTCGATCATCACCACGTTCCGGCCCTGGAAGAGGTCGAGGGTGGCCGCCGCCAGCATGTCGAGGACCTCCGGCGGGTGCGAGTCCACGGTCTCCACGGACAGCAGCATGCCCGTGGACATGTCGATGACCCCCGCGGCCACGCAGTCCGGAACCTCGGCGCGCAGGGTCTTCACCAGACTCGCGATCCTCTCGGCCATGCTCCGGGACCCTCTTGCTTCCGACCCGCTCACTTGCGCTCCTTCTCCGTGTCGTCCTGGAATGGCACTGTTGTCGACACCGTGGTCGACAACCCGGCTACTGGTGGGGATGGCCGGCCTCGTCCTTGCCGCTCGCCGCGGTCAGCAGTACGCTGATCCGCTCCGCGGACTCCTGGGCCTCGGCCTGCAGTCGCTGCACGTCCATGCCGGCGTCGCCGAGTACCCCGATCAGCGCCATGTCGCCCACGGCCCGGGCGACCAGGTAGCCGTCGGTGAACTGCGACACGGTGTGGTGGAGCCGGCCCTTGCTGCTCATGCTGCCGGCGCGGCGGGCGATGCTGAACGAGGCCGCGGTGAGGGCGGCCAGGCCCTCGGCCCCCGCGGTCTCGTCCGTCTCCGAGGTGATCACCAGCCCGTCGACGGAGGCCACCACGACGTCGGTGACTCCGACGACGCGGTCCCGGAGCACCCGCACCTCTGCGGCCAGCTGGTCATGTCTGTCTGTCACGGTTCTCCCGTTGATTGGGTCGCCGGGCGCCGACGAGCCGTCGCCGCCCGGTCCGTTCGTCCACCCGGCACGCGCCGGGTACGTCCGCGGTGACTGCTACTGCGCGCTGCCGAACCGCCGGTCCTCCGCGGTGAGCGCCGTCGGGGGCCGCCAGGGGCCGGAGACGGGGCGCAGGGGAAGGACGCCGGTGATCCCGCTGGTCCCCGGCCGGCGCCGCGGCAGCCGCGACGCTTCCTCGGTGCGGCCCGGCTGACCGGTCGGCTCCGGGTTCCGTCCGTACTCCGGAGCGGGGGCGGGCCCGTCGGCCGCCCCCAGGGCCGGGGGCGCGACGTCGACCAGCCCTTCGTGCAGCAGGCGTGAGGCCTCGACCGTCACGGCGTAGAGGCCCCGTCCGAGCAGGAAGGCGATGTCGCGGGAACTGCGCCTGCCGTTGGCCCTTTGCAGGATGTCCCGCCGTTCGCCGGCGATCCCGTCGTCCAGGAGCCGGGTCCCGGCGTCGGTCCGCGACAACCGGTCGCGGAACGGTGAGACCGGCTGTCCGCCCAGGGCCCTGATCCGCCGCTCGCTCTCGCGGCTCAGCCACTCCGGTTCGATGCCCTCCGGTGCGGCGAAGCAGGTGGCCGGCGGCTCGGGATCGAGCGCGACCCGGTCGATCCGGCCCATTCCCATCGCCAGGGCCCCGTCCAGCGCCGCCATCGCGCAGATCAGTTGCAGCTCGGCCGAGCCGACCAGTTCCCGGGCGACCAGTTCGGCGCCCACGCGCCACCCGGCGGCCCCGGAGCGGACCGCCGACGCCCAGTCGGTCTCGGTGACACGGCCGGAGCGCAGGAGGAGGGTCTCGACTCCCGGCGAACCGGGGGAGGTGACCTCCAGGATGACGCCGTTTTCGAGGTGGAAGCGGCCGCCGGGGTCACCCGTCACGAGGAGCGTCCCGGAGAGGCGGCCGTGCGGGACCTCCATCAGCACCCTGGCGAAGTCCAGCCCCGCGCCGCCCGGCCGCGAGGCCGCGGACAGCGGCAATACCCTCGCGGAGCCGGCTTCCCCCGTACGGGGACCGGGATTCCGGTGCGTCGGTATACCGATTTCTGACATGTCTCCGCTATCGACCGTGTTCTCATGGACGCCTGCCGCCGACGCCCCCGGAAGTCGGCTCAGGAATCGCACTGTAGTCGCAGGGACAGGGTTTCGGTTGGACAGGCGGGAATTGAACGCTTGTCCGTTCGGAGCGACTCCTTGTGCATCGTTGATGAGATATTGACATTCCATTCTGGCGGATCTTGTCCGCAGGCCGGATGCCGGATGCCGGAGTGCCGCCGTCGGAACACGTCGACGGGTGGGCACCGGCCTCCGGCGGCCTGCGGTCGTACGGATTCGCCTGGGTCGACAGCCCGGCAACCTGATTTCCATGGAAATGACGCGGGAATGACAAGGGCTCTGAGCGGCGGTCGGACAATTCCGTTCTGGGCCTACTGCCTCAAGCTCCAATTCACACCACTGGCGGTCGTCGCCCGTTCGGTCGCGCATCCCGGCGACAATGCCCCCGGTCGAATGCCCGCCGGGATTGCAGGGCCCGGCGGTGACCGGTCGCTTCCCGTCGGGCAACGGGCCGGGAATCGCCCACGGCGGCTTCTGTGTCCTCTTCGGGCAGCCCGCGAGTCTCCGCGGAGTGGGCCCTCCGTGGGGCTGGCCCTTCGCGGGGTCGGCCCTCCGGGGCCGGGGCGAGGAAGGCTCCCGTCGGTGCGCCCGGCGCCGTCCTCGGGCGTCGGCCCTGCTCAGGGCGCCGCTGCTCACGAATTGGTGACGATCGGCCGAACTGTGGACAGCCGATATAAGGCTGGCCTTATTTAGGCTAGCCTCACCTTATGCACACTGCCTCGTTGGCCGCGACCACGGCCGGATACGCCATGCCCCAGCTCTGGCGGGCCCTCACCAAGACCGGCTATTTCATCGGTCTCAGCGGGGCCATCGGCACCACCGTCACCTACGCGACCACGGTCCGCCCGGCACTGCGGGCGCCGGAAACGAACACCGAGGACGCCCAAGTCCTGCGCAGACGCACCGCCCACTACCTCGCCTGGGCGGGCGTGGTCCTGCTGGTCGCGGGCTACTTCCAGCTCGCCGCGCGGGTCGCCCGGGCCGGCAAGGGCATGCCCTTCGGTGACGCCCTGGCGCCGGACCGGATCTGGGACTACCTGCGTGCTCCTGCGGCCAAGGGCGCCTGGATCGCCCAAGGCACCGTCTACCTGGTCCAGAACCTCGTCCTGGTGGCGACCGCCGCCACGCTGATCGCCCTTTTCACCCCGGCCGCCCGCCGCCACACGGACCGGATCGCCCTGACCGCCCTGCCGCTCTCCCTGACGGTCACCCTGATCGCCGGCGTGCCGACCACAACCCCGGCCGACCTCGACGCGTGGCTCAACCCGGTCTTCGACCAGGCCCACATCGTCTCCGGCACCGTCTGGCTCGGCGGACTGGCCCTGCTGGTCACCTTGGCCGGCACCCGCAAGCGCCTCGGCGCCGGCGCCGGGCTGCTCTGGGCCGACACGTGGCGGCGCTTCGGCCTCGTCGCCATGGTCTGCGTCGGCGCGGTCACCATCTCCGGTCTCTGGCTCGGTTGGAAGCACGTGGGCGGCATCTCCCAGCTCTGGACCACCGGCTACGGCATCGCACTGCTCGTCAAGATCCTCCTGGTCGCCGGCCTGGTCACCGCGGGCGCCTTCAACCAGTTCTGGCTGATGCCCCGCATCGCCCGGGCCCGCACCACCGACGACACCGTCTCCCTGCTGCACCTGACCCTGCGGCACTTCCCCAAGGTCGTCTGGGGCGAGGTGGTCCTCGGCGTGGCCGTGCTCGTCGTGCTCCCGTTCATCGCCGGCTCGGCCCGCACCGAGGCGGGCAGTCCGAAGGCCGTTTCCTCCGGCACCCTGTTCGCCGGCGGCGCTGCTCTCGCCATCGCGCTGGTCGTCTCCCTCTACGCCACCGCCAAGGCCTCGGACGCGCTCGCCCGCCGCGGGCTCCCGTCCGCAGCGGCCTGACGGTCGTACCCTCCGCGGGGTTTCGCCCGGGTGGGGTGTGGGTGAGCCGACCGGCTCACCCACACCCCACCCGGGCACGCGCACGCAGGTCGTCGCGCCCCGTGCGCCGAGGACGCGAGCGGAGGACACGTCAGCAGCACGGACCGTCGGCCCGGTGAGCCGGCCCGGGCGGCGGAGCGCGGGTGGCGGAACGCACCGGCGTGGCCGGCCGGCGAGTCCGGGGCACGCTCGTCAGGCGAGGGCCGGCGGGGAGGGCAGGGGAGAGCGAGGAAGGGCGGTCAGGCCGGCGGGTTCGGGTGGGTCAGGCCGCGGTCGTAGGCGAAGATCACAGCCTGCACGCGGTCCCGAGCGCCGATCTTGGCCAGTACCCGGCTCACGTGGGTCTTGACCGTGGATTCCGCGAGAACCAGTCGTTGGGCGATCTCGGCGTTGGTCCAACCGTGGGCGATGGCGACGAGGATCTCCCGTTCGCGGTCGGTCAGGGAGTCCAGGCGTTCGTCGGGAGCGGGCATCGCGCCGGGGGGACGGAACGGCAGGCGGTGGGCGTAGGTGTCGAGGAGGCGCCGCGTGATGGCCGGGGCCACGACCGCGTCGCCTTCGGCCACCGCGCGGATGCCGGCGAGGAGTTCTTCGGGGCGGGCGTCCTTGAGGAGGAAACCGCTGGCCCCGGCGCGCAGCGCGGCGTGGGCGTACTCGTCGAGGTCGAAGGTGGTCAGGACGAGGATGCGCGAGCGGCCGCCGGTGGCGACGATCTGACGGGTGGCCTCGATGCCGTCCATGCCGGGCATGCGGATGTCCATCAGGACGACGTCCGGCCGCAGGTCGGCGGTCAGCCGGACGGCCTCGGCGCCGTGGGCGGCCTCGCCGACCACCTCGGTGTCGGGCTGGCTCTCCAGCAGCATGCGGAAGCCGTAGCGCTGCAGGGGCTGGTCGTCCACGATGAGGACGGTGGTCACGTCGGGCCGCCTGTCGGGTCGGGGGTGAGGTCGAGTTCGGCCTCGACGGTCCATCCTGCCCCGGGGCCGGGACCGGCCGTGACAGTGCCGCCGTACACCGCCGCGCGTTCACGCATTCCCGAGATCCCGTGGCCCTCGGTGGCGCCGTGCGCGGGCGTGCGGTCACGACCGCTCGGGCCGGTGTCCCGGACGCGCACCTTCAGCCGGGCGGTGTCGGCAGCCAGGGTGACGTGGGCCCGCGTGTCGGGGCCGGCGTGCTTGAGGGCGTTGGTGAGGGCCTCCTGGACGATGCGGTAGGCCATCAGCTGGACGCCGCGGTCCAGCTGGTCGAGTTCGCCGGCGGCGGTGTAGACGACCTGAGGGCCGGCGGCGCGGATCCGGGTGCACAGGGCGTCGAGGTCGCCGATGCCCGGTTGCGGGGCGAACTCGGCGGCCTGGTCGCCCTGGTCGCGCAGGACACCGAGCATGCGGCGCAGCTCGCCGAGCGCCTGGCGGCTCGTCTCCCCGATCAGGAGCAGTGCTTCACGGCCTCGGTCGGGAGCCGCCTGGGCCGCGTAGGCACCGCCGTCGGCGAGGGTGACGATGACGGACAGGTTGTGGCCGATGATGTCGTGCATCTCACGGGCCACCCTGGCCCGCTCGTGGGCCGTGGCGAGCCGGCTGCGCTGGTCGCGCTCGATTTCCAGCCGGGCTGCGCGCTCGCGCAGCCCGGCGAGCTGGGCGCGGCGGATCCGCACGGCGATGCCGAGGGCGACCGCGGCGATCGCGGCGCTGAACAGGAAGAACAGCGCGTCGCCGAGCGACACGCCGGAGGACAGCTCGACCGCGACCAGGGCCAGGGCGCCGGCCATGGCGCCGCACGCCCAGGCCAGCTTCCGCAGGCTGCCGTGCAGGGCGAGGCTGTAGAGGGCGACCAGCAGGGCCACGTCCGCGCGCAGTGCGGCGCCGAGCGACCACTGGATCACGAAGACGGCCATGATCGCTGCGAAGGCCGCGGCGGGTCGGCGGCGCCGCCAGAGCAGGGGCAGGACCAGGCCGGCCTGGAAGGCCAGCATGGCCGGCAGGGCCAGGTGGGTGAAGGCGATCCGGTGCTCGTGCGGGGAGTCGCCGTCGGCGTGGAACGGGCCGGTGGCGCTGCCCCGGACGAGGTCGGGCACGCAGAACAGCACGAAGACCAGGGCGACCACGGCGGTGTCCAGGACCCAGGGGTGGTTGCGGTCCGCCTGTCGGACGCGCTGGCCGAACCGGGCCAGGCGGCCGAACACCGGGTGGGCCGACAGCAGGTCGGTGCCCGGGGCGGCGGCGTACTGGTCGTTCACGGTTGTCACCTGTCCATCGTCGCCCGGTCGCGCCGGGCGCCGGTCCGGATCGAGGGAGAAGGGGTGCGGCGGCGGGGGTGCGCGCCGCCGCACCGGCGGTTCCTCAGGCGTCAGTGCGCACGAGGCGCACGGCGGCCCCGGTCAGGGCGAGGACGGTCCACCCGAGGAAGACGATCAGTCCGGCGGTCGGGGACAGGGTGGTGGTGTCGTGGTGGAGGGCGAACATCGCCTCGCCCGCGTGGCTGGGCAGGTAGGGGCTGATGTGGTCCTGCCACGAGGTGGGCAGCAGTGCGGTCAGCCCGGGGATCAGCATCAGGGTGGCCACCAGGACGGCGATGCCGCCGGCCACCGAGCGCAGGAGTGCGCCGAGGGCGACGCCGATGACGCCGACGAGGGCGAGGTAGAGTCCGGCGCCCAGCAGGCCGCGCACGACGCCTGCGTCGGAGAGGGTCATCGCCGCGCGGGTGCCGGAGAGGATGCGGCTGTCGGCGAGGAAGACGGCGAACACCCCGACGGTGCCGAGCACCAGCGCGATCAGGCCGAACACGGCGGCCTTGGACCACAGCACGGGCAGGCGGCGCGGCACGGCGGCGAGGGTGGAGCGGATCATGCCGGTCGAGTACTCGCCGGCGGCGACCAGCACGCCGAGGACGCCGAGCGCCAGCTGGGCGAAGTTGGTGCCGAACAGCGACAGGCTCAGGGTGCTCGCCTGGGCGAAGTCCCGGTCCATCGGGCGGCCCGAGGCCATCCGCGACTTGAACTGGAACGCGGCGATCAGGCCGAAGGCCACCAGGAAGAGCAGGGCCAGGCCGAGGGTGATCCAGGTGGAGCGCAGCGACCACAGCTTGGCCCACTCGGAGCGCAGCACGCGGCCCGCCGTCACCTTGTAGGCGTGGCCCGTGGGCCGGTGGTCGGCGCTCTTGGACGTCGGGCTCGGGGCGATGGTGCTCATGCCACGCTCCTCGGGGTCTCGGTGCCGACGGTGTCGGCGGCCTTGGCGGTGGTGGTGCCGTGGTACTCGACGGCGTCCCTGGTCAGGTCCATGAACGCCTCCTCCAGGGAGACCGTCCGGGGGGTGAGCTCGAAGAGGGCGATGCCGTGCTCGGCGGCGGTGAGGCCGATCTCGCGGGCCGTGCGGCCGGTGACGAGGAGTTCCTCCGAGCCGGTCCGGCCGGTGATCTCCACGTCTGCTCCGGCCAGGGCCGAGCGCAGCCGGGCCGAGTCGGCGCTGACGACCTTCACGGCGTCTCCCCCGGCCTCGCGGACCAGCTCCTGCACGGTGGTGTCGGCGAGCAGCCGGCCCCTTCCGACGACGATCAGGTGGTCGGCGACGAGCGCGACCTCGCTCATCAGGTGGGAGGAGACGAAGACGGTGCGGCCCTCGGCGGCGAGCGAGGTGAGGAGGTTGCGGATCCACAGGACGCCCTCGGGGTCGAGGCCGTTGACCGGTTCGTCCAGCATCACGGTGGCCGGGTCGCCGAGCAGGGCCGAGGCGATGCCGAGGCGCTGGCCCATGCCGAGCGAGAACGCCCCGGCACGCTTGCGGGCCACCGAGCCGAGGCCGGTCAGCTCGATGACCTCCTCGACCCGGCGGCGCGGGATGCCGTGGGTGTGGGCCTGGACCATCAGGTGGTTGAAGGCGGAGCGGCCCGGGTGGATCGACTTGGCCTCCAGCAGCGCGCCGACCTCCTGCAGCGGTGCCGCGTGCTCGGCGTAGCGGCGGCCGTTGACCCGGACCGTCCCGCTGGTGGGGGCGTCGAGGCCGACGATCATCCGCATGGTGGTGGACTTGCCGGCTCCGTTGGGCCCGAGGAAGCCCGTCACCGTCCCCGGCCTGACCGTGAAGTCCAGCCGGTCCACGGCGGTCTTCTCGCCGTAGCGCTTCGTCAGCTGGTGCGCCTCGATCATCGCTCACCTCTGTGCTCCGGGGCCGGGCCGTCCCGGCCGCCCTCGTGTTCCACGCTAGGGGCGGGGGCGGCGCGATCCGTGGTACCGCGGGCCGATCATCGGCGTGACCGTAGTACCGCGGTACCACGGTCACCTACGGGTCCGGAGTGTGCCCGGGGGGCGGGGGCCGTCCGGGTTCCCCGCCCCCGGTGCGGACCTGCAGGTGGCTGTCAGGCTCCGGCGGCCACGCTCTCGGGCGCCGCGGCGGCCTTGGCGGTGAGGGCACGGCTGTAGCGGCGCAGGAGGAGGACGGCGGTGGTGGCCAGGCCGACGAGCAGGCCGAGCCACAGGCCGCGGGTGTCGCCGCCGAGGGGGTAGGCGAGGAGCCATGCGGCGGGCAGGCCGACGGCCCAGTAGCCGATGAGGGTGATGCGGAAGCCGCTCCCGGTGTCGTCGAGACCGCGCAGCAGTCCGACGCCGATGTTCTGGGCGCAGTCGAAGAACTGGAGGACGGCGACCACGGAGAGCAGACCGGTGGCGATCTGCAGGCCCTGCTGGTCGGCAACGGAGTCCGGGTCGAAGTAGGGGCGCAGGACGAGGTCCGGGAGCGTGAGGTAGGCAAGGCCGACCAGGGTGGTGGCCGCGGCGCCGCAGGCGAGCGCGGTGTTCTTGATGCGGCGGGCGGCGGCGTACGCGCCGAGGGCGAGTTCGCGGCTGACGTTGATGGAGGCGGCGTGGGAGAGGCCGACGGCGACCTGGAAGACGATGTAGACGAGCTGGTTGACGGCGGTGTGCGCGGCGAGCGCCGCCGGCCCGAAGCTGCCGGCGAGCAGGGCGGTGACGGAGAAGAACCCGGCCTCGGAGCCGTAGGTGGCCGCGATGGGGGTGCCCAGGCCGAGCAGGCGGCGGACGGTCGCCGCGTCGGCGCGCCAGAAGTCCGGGCTGAGGAGCGGGGCCAGCTGCGGGTCGCGGCGCGCGGAGGCGTAGAGGGCGAGGAAGGACAACAGGTAGACGCTGCTGGTGGCGACGCCGATGCCGGTGAGGCCGAGCTGCGGCAGGCCCCAGGTGCCGTGGATGAAGGCCCAGTTGAGGGCGGCGTTGACGGCGACGGAGGCGAGGGTGATCTGCAGCAGGGCCTGGGGGCGTCGCATGCCGACGGTGAACTGGCGGACGGCCTGGAACCACAGGCAGGGCACGAGGCCGGGGGCGAGGGCGGCGAGCATGCCCTGGGCGCGGTGGGCGATGGCGGCGTCCTGGCCGAGCCAGGTGGCGGCCTGGCCGATGAGGACCATCAGGACGGCCCCGGCCAGGCCGGCGAGGGTGGCGACAGCCATCGCGGCTCGCACCAGGCCGCGCACCTCGTCGCCGTCCGCACCCGCGACGGCGACGGCCTCGTTGTCGGCTGCGCGCTCGGCGCGGGCTGCTGCGGCTGCCACCTGGTTGCCGACGGAGGTCACCAGCCCGACGCCCATGGTGCGGAGCTGGTTGAAGATCACCAGGGCGAGGCCGCCGGCAGCCAGCGCCTCGGTACCCAGGACACCCATCATGATCGTGTCGGTGGTGGTGAGGGCGACCTGGGCGAGCTGGGTGAGGGCGAGCGGGACGGCGAGGGCGGCGAGCGCGCGGCTGTCGCGCGCCAGGGTGGTCAGCTGCTGCATGGCGGTTGTCACGTCTCTTGGGGTCAGGGCGTGCGGAGTTTGGAGAGGGACTCGTCGATGTCGGCCTCGACGGCCTCGTCGATGAGGTTGCGGGCGATCATCCAGTCGTCGTTGAAGACGGTGTCCATGTACTTCTCGCCGCCGTCGTTGATGAACGCGACCATGACGGCGTCCGGCGGCAGCGTCGTCAGGCGGGCCAGGGCGTCGTGGACGACGCCTCCGGCGGAGCCGCCGATGAGCAGTCCGGTGCGGCGGGCGACGACGCGGGCGGTGGCGAAGGCCTCGATGTCGCCGACCTTGACACCCTCGTCGATGAGGTCGTAGTCGACGAGCAGGCCGATGGTGGCGCCCTCGGGGGTGCCGGTGCCGGACTGGTAGTAGTCGTGGGCGGGAGGGCCGAAGGCGATGGAGCCCTTCGGCTCGACTCCGACGACCGCGACGCCCGGCACGTACTTCTTGAGCTCGCGGGCGGTGCCGCACAGGCCGCCGCCGGTGCCGACCGCGCCGATCAGCACGTCGACCCGGTTGTCGAGGGCCTGGGCGATCTCCCGGCCGACCGCGTGGTAACCCACCGCGTTGCTGGGGTTGTTGTGCTGCTCGGTGAAGAACGTGTTGTCCTTGCCGAGGGCCATCTCCTCGGCGAGTTCCTCGCGGGCGGCGGTGTGCAGTTCCTCGCCGTCGGTGTCGGCGTCGACGTAGACGAGTTCGGTGCCCATCGCCCTCATGCCGCGCAGCTTGTCGGCGGCGGCGTGGTTGTCGACGACGGCGGTGAAGCGGTAGCCGCGCTCGGCGGCGACCACGGCGAGCCCGAGGCCGGTGTTCCCGGAGGTGGACTCGATGATGTGGCCGCCCTCGCGCAGCTGCCCGCGCTCCTCGGCGTCGAGCACCATCTGCCGGGCCATGCGGATCTTGGCGCTGCCGGTGGGGTTGAACATCTCCAGCTTCAGCAGGAGGCGGGCGCCGTTGTCGGCGCGGGCCAGCTCGAACAGCGGGGTGTAGCCGATGAGGTCGGATATCCGGCTGACCACCGGGGGGCGGGTCAAGGCGTCGGTCATGGCGTGAAGCTCCGTCAGAACGTGGTGTGCGGGGGGGTCAGCGGTCGAGGCGCCAGCGCGGCCGAACCGAGCCGTCCGGGTGGTCGATGACGACCTTCGGCGGCAACGGCAGCTCGTGGAAGGGGGACTCGTTGGAGTCCATCTGGTAGCCGGCGGTGTTGGGGTAGACGAGGAGGTCGCCGGGGCGGGGCCGGGCGGGGAAAGCGATCTTGCGCCGGCTCAGGAGGTCGGAGTCGAGGCAGCTGGCCCCGCCGACGCACGCCCGGAACTCCTCGGCGTCCTCGCCGGGGGACCGCGGAAGGAGGAGCGGCTCGGGCAGGTACTCGCTGTTGAACCACTGCTCGGACAGGCTCAGGCTGGTGCCGTCCACGGTGAGGATGCCGTACCCGGCACGGTCCTTGACGCCCTGGACGGGGAAGACGGAGGACCCGGCCCGGTCGAGCAGTGCGCGTCCGGGCTCCAGCAGCAGCATCACGCCCGCCTCGCGCAGCCGCTGGGCCAGTGGGTCACCGGCTCCGCCCGGACGGGCGGCGAGGATCGCGCGCAGGGCGTCGGGGCCGGCGACGGGCGAGTGGTAGGGGTAGAAGTCGCCCGCGGTGAAGGCCTTGCCACCGTGGTAGTCGTCGGGGCCCTGGTCGGAGAGGAACCTCTCCCAGGAACCGGCGGGCACGTAGTCGACGGCGAAGCCGCCGCCGATGCTGATCCGGTCGGCCTGCAGTCCCAGCGCCCTGGCCTTGAGGCACAGTTCGACGAGCTCGCCGGCGAGGTCGGTGCGGGGCTGCACCTCGTAGCCGGACAGGTGGAAGCTGAAGCCCTCCATCCGGACCCGCGCACCCGCCGAGGCGCAGCGCGGCAGCGCGGCGTCGAGCTGGTCGTCGTCGAGGCCGAAGCGGCTTCCGGGCTGGGCGGGCGGGAAGCGGCGCAGCAGGATGCGGACGGGCCGGGGAGTGTCCAGGTGCAGGACGCGCTCCAGTTCGTCGAGGGAGTCGACGGCGACGAGCGCGCCCTGGAGGGCCGCGACGCGCAGCAGTGCCTCGGCCTTGGCGGGGCCGGTGACGACGAGGTCCTCGCCGCGTACGCCGTGGCCGAGCGCCTCGCGCAGCTCGCCCGGGCTCGCCACGTCCACGCCGGCGCCCGCACGGGCGCAGCGTTCGATGAACGCGGCGGCCTTGTTGGCCTTCTTCGCGAAGTACACCTTGCCGCTCACCCCGGCTTCGGTGAGGGCGGTGCGGAACGCGGCGAGGTTGGCGTCGAACCGCTCCGGCAGCAGGTAGTGGAACCCGCCGCCGAGGCCGTGGGCGAGTTCCTGGAGCAGGCCGCTCGCGTGGATGCGCTCGGCGAGCGGGTCGGGGTGGGCGGGCAGGGTCAGCGCCACAGGGCCACCTCGGTGCCGAGGTTCTGGTCGGCGGCGAGCTGGGCGAAGCGGTGGCCGAGCGCGATGTCGGTGACCACGAGGCCGCTGTTGTAGGCGAAGATCCGCTGGTCGGGGGCGGTTCGGGCCTTGGAGACGCCGGAGATGACGACGGGCAGTTCCAGGTCGACGGCGGGCAGGTTGCCGTCGGCGTCGGCCATGTCGGTGCCGGTGACGCGCATCTGGGCCTCGCTGGTGGCGATGACCCGGTCGGCGCGGTGCAGGGTGGACGGGGCGAGGCCGTGGCCGACGAGGATCGCGGTTGCGCCGGGCTTCAGCCAGTCGGCCTCGACGGCGGCGGGGGTGTGACCGCCGGCGGTGGCGACGACGATGTCCGCGTCGCGCGCCGCGCGCTTGAGGTCGGTGACCAACTCCAGCTCGCGGCCGGGGAAGTGGCGCTCCAGCTCCTGACGGACGGCGGTGATGCCGTCGGGGTGGGTGCCGGACAGCAGCAGGCGCTCCAGCTTCGGCAGGGTGGTGAGCAGGAACGGCAGCGCGAGGCGGCCCTGGGTGCCGGTGCCGATCACCAGTGCCGTGGAGGCGTCGGGGGCGGCGCACTCGCGGGCCAGCAGGGCGGAGACGGCCGGGGTGCGGAGGGAGCCGATGCGGGAGCAGTCCATCATGGCGACCGGCAGACCGGTGACGTCGTCGTAGACGGTCAGCGTCGTGTAGTAGTGCTGCTCGTCGCGGCCCTTGTCGAGGCCGTGCTTGTAGGAGGTCTTGATGGCGACGACGTTGCGGGCCCCGTCGCGGCCGAGCATGGCGTAGGAGACGGAGTGCCCGTCGGCGGGCTTGACGGTGAGCTTGCGCGGGTTGTCGGACTGGCCTGCGGCCAGGTTGCGGTAGGCCTGTTCGACGGTGTCGACGACGTCGGCCAGGGTGATGTCCAGGCCGGCGAGGTCGCTGGTGGAGAGTACGCGCAGGGTGGTGTCGTCCCGGTCCACGTGGGGTGCCCTTTCGGATGGGTGAGGCGGCGTCTGGAAGGCGGGAGGGCTGGTCAGGAGGCCCAGGCGGTGAGGGCGGCCTGACCGTAGCCGTGCTCGTCGTGTTCGGCGACCGGGCGGGTGGGGCGGCCCTCGACGCGCACGGAGGCCCGCTTGAGCCAGCGGTCGGTGCCGTCGTAGCGGGCCCGGAAGGGGACGCGGCCGTGGACGACGAGGTCGTTGTCGACGACCAGGACGTCGCCGGGCCGCAGGCTCACCGCGACCGAGACGCGGGCCAGCTCCTGTCCGAGGCGCCCGTACGCTTCCCGCCACGCCTCGTCGGCTTCTTCCAGCGGGGTGTAGGCCGGGTCGTAACGCATGGTCAGGCCCTGGGGCGAGTCGAAGAGGGTGGGCACCGGTGCGGGGCGGCCGGCGAACTTCTGGGCCTGCTCGTAGGCGTCGTCGGGCAGGATCGGTGCGACCGGACGCTTCAGCCGGGCGACGTCCTCGTCGGCGAGGTCGGCCAGGCGCACGCTGGCCGCGGTGGTGGCGATGTCGTCGTGGTTGCGCATGCAGCACAGCAGGAGCAGGTGGGCGCGGCCGGGGTGGAAGGCGTCCTCGGTGTGGGGGGTGAGCAGGACGGAGCTGGAGGCGCCGGTCTGCTCGCTCTCGTGGCCGGGCGACGGGACGATGTTGTGCACGAACCGGCCGTCCTGCTGGCCGTCCCAGGCGATCGGGGTGCCCATCAGCGCGGAGACCAGCAGGAGCACCACGTCCCACAGCGCGCCGGCGTCGCCGACGGTCGACCAGTGGCCGGGCGTGGGGCCGAGTTCGACGTCGTCCGGGCGCAGGCCGCGCAGCACGAACAGGCCGTCGGCGGTGTCCACCGGGCGCAGCGCGTGCCGGAGTCCGTCGCTGAGCTGGGCGCACATCACGGGCAGGTCGGCCAGCAGGTGGGGGCTGGTCGCGGAGCCGTGAAAGTCCAGCAGCTTGGCGGCGGTGGCGGTCAGTTCCGCGGCGGCGGCGGTGTCGAGATGGCGTACCGGGGCAGGGCAGGTGGGCACGGCGGGGCCTTCCGGGGACAGGGGAGAGAGGGCGTGCGGGCACGCGGCATCACCGCGCCGGTGCGGGACGGCAGGCGGGAGCAGCGGGGGAGGCGTGGGGTCCGGGGCGGCTCGAACGGCCGGACGACAGGAAACGTAACAACGACTTCGAAGTAAGGCAAGCCTTACTTGGCTGGCGTCCACATTTCGGTGTCTACATTTGCGCAGTCCCGGTTCCGGGGGGAGGTGCACGTGCTGCGCAGGGTCAACTTCCCAGCTCAAGTGCCTCTTTGGGGCGGAGGGGCGCATGGCCCGGAAGTGGGTGCGCTCCGTCGGGCGGCTTGCGGCCCGTCTCGAACTTAGGGTAGGTAAACCTAAGCAAGTTGAGCTCGACCCGAATCGAGGAACGAACGTGGGCGTCACCAGACGACAGCTGCTGTGGGCCGGTGCCGGTGTCGGGGTGGCCGGCGCGCTCGCCGCCTGCAGCAGCGGCACGGGTGGGTCCGAGGACGCCGCATCCGCGGGTACGGCCTCCTCGCAGCCCCGCGCCGGAGGGACGCTGAAGGTCGGTGCTCTCGGCAAGGCCTCGGCGATCACCCGCGACCCGCACGGATCGCAGGCCAACGAGAGCGACTACCTGATCATCAGTCTGCTCTACGACACGCTGGCCGTTCCCGGGGCCACCGCCAACACCGTCCCGCGCCTGGCCGCCTCCTGGAAGCCGTCGGAGGACCTGAAGACCTGGCGCTTCACGATCGCTGACGGCGCGACGTTCCACGACGGCACACCCGTCACGGCCGACGACGTCGTCTGGTCGCTGCAGCGCCTGCGCAACACCCCGGCCGGCAAGAGCCGCCTGCCCGGCATCCAGCCCGAGGGCATCAAGGCCGAGGACGCGAAGACCGTCGTCCTGGTCTCCGACTACCCCAACGCGGACCTGCCGCTGCTGACCCGCCTGACCACCTTCGTCCTCAAGAAGGACACCAAGGACGACGCGGTCGCCGGCGCCCCCGGCACCGGCCCGTTCAAGCTCGACTGGTACCGCGACGGCAACGCCCGCCTGGTCCGCAACGACACCTGGTACGGCGGCAAGGTCCTCCTCGACGCCGTCGAGGTCCGCCTCTTCGAGAGCCCCCAGGCCATGGCCAACGCCCTGCTCGCCGGGCAGATCGACGTCGCCTCCAACGTCGGAGCCGTCGCCGCCCGCACCGCCGAGGCCCGCAAGGACGTCCAGATCCTGCGCCGCCCCAACGACATGGCGATGCCGATCGTCATGCGCACCGCCGACGGCCCCTTCGCCGATGCGCGGGTGCGTGAGGCCCTCAAGCTGGCGGTCGACCGCGACGCCATGGTCAAGCAGGTCCTCTCAGGCTACGGCAGCGTCGGCAACGACATCCTCGGCACCGGCGACCCCGCCTTCGCCAAGGACATCCCCCAGCGCACCCGTGACCTCGCCAAGGCCAAGCAGCTGCTCGCGGACGCAGGCTTCGACACCTCCAAGACCTACGACCTGATCACCACCGAGGACATCTCCGGCCTGGCCGAGTCGGCGACCCTGTTCGCCACCCAGGCCCGCGAGGCCGGAGTGAAGATCAACGTGGTGAAGCAGGACTCCAAGATCTTCTGGGACGCCACCTGGCTCAAGGCCCCGCTCTACACCACGTACTGGGGCACCAACGACTCGGTCGTCTTCTTCGCGTCCAAGACGATGCTCTCCGACGCCGGCCAGAACGAGGCCGCCTTCAAGGACCAGGCCTTCGACGAGGCCTACCGCACGGCCATGGCCACGGCGGACGCCGCCGGGCGCGGCAAGCTGCTGCACCAGCTCCAGGAGATCGAGTTCGCCAAGTCCGGCTACCTGCTGTGGGGCATGGCCGACGGCATCGACCTCGTCGGCGCCGCCGTGCGCGACCTGCCCAAGCTCCCCGGCTACGGCCGCGTCCAGCTCGAAAAGACCTGGCTGGCGCGTTGACCACGCTCCGGTCGCACAGTCTCCCGGCCCGCATCCTCCCCGATGCGGGCCGGGCCGCCCGGCAGGTGGCACGGCGCCTGGCCATGCTCGTCGTCCTGCTCGCCGGCGTCTTCGCCGCCGTCGAGCTCCTCCCCGGAGACGCCGCCGGCGCGACCGCCGACCGCGGCGTCACCGCCGCCGACCTCACCGCCCGCCGCACCGCCCTGGGGCTCGACCGCCCGGTCGCCGAGCGCTTCTGGGACTGGATGACCGGCCTGCCCACCGGCGACCTCGGCACCACCGCACGCGGCCGGCACGTCACCGACGTCCTCGCCGGGCCCTTCCCCAACACCCTGCTACTCGGCACCCTCGCCCTCGCCCTGAGCACCATCGGCGCGCTCGCGCTCGGCAGTTGGGCCGCGCTGCGCCCGGGCGGACGCACCGACCGCACCATCGACGCGGTCTCCACCGCCGCGTTCGCGCTCCCGGAGTTCGTCGTCTCCGTCGCCCTCCTGCTCCTGCTGTCCCAGTGGACCGGCTGGCTGCCCGCCGTCACACTCACCGGCCCCGACGGCAGACCCGAGTCGTGGACCATGCTCGCCCTGCCCCTGCTCTCCCTCGCGATCCCCCAGATCGGCTGGAACACCCGCATCGTGCGCGGAGCCCTCGCCGACCAGGCCGCGCTGCCGCACGTCCAGGCAGCCGTCCTCGACGGCCTGCCGCGCCGGCGCGTCCTCAGCCACCACATGCTCCCCGGCGCCCTGCCCGCCATCGCCGTCGGCATCGCCACCTCCGCCGGCATGCTCCTGGGCGGCACCGTCGTCGTCGAGACCCTCTTCAACTACCCCGGCATCGGTGCCCTCCTGGCCGGAGCCATCAGCGACCGCGACACCGCGCTGGTCGCCGGAGTCGTGGCCGCAGCCGGCGCCGCCATCAGCCTGCTCCTGCTGCTCGCCGACCTCATCCGCACCACCACCCTCGGAGAAGAGCGCCGATGACCGCCGACGCCCCGACAGCAGCGGCCTCCCCGCCCGCCGCCCGGCGGAAAGGACGCGTCTTCGTCCGCGCCGTCCCCGCACTGCTCCTGGTCGTCCTCGCCCTCGCCGGACCGCTCCTCGCCCCCCACCCCATCGACACCCCCGTCACCTTCCCCTACGCCGGGGACGGCGCCGGTGCGCCGCTCGGCGGTGACCAGCTCGGCCGCGACGTCCTCAGCCGCCTCCTGAGCGGCGGAGCACCCCTGATCGCCACCGCCCTGGCCATCGCCCTCATCGTCACCGCAGCCGCCACCGCCCTCGGCATCCTCGCCGCCCTGCGCCCCGCCGTCGGCCGGTGGATCGAACGCACCGCCGACCTGACGATCCTCCTGCCCTCCGTCCTCGCCATCATGCTCATCGCCCTGGCCTGGCCCGGCGGCGGACGCCTCGCCGTCGCAGCCGCCGCCACCCTCCTGGGCATCCCCTACGCCGTACGGATCGTCTCCGCCGCAGCCGCCCCCATCGCCGCCACCGGCTATGTCGAGGCCGCCGCTGCGGGCGGCGAGGGCCTGTGGCACCTGACGGTCCGCGAGGTCCTGCCCAACCTGCGCTCCACCCTCCTCGCCCTGTTCGGCCTGCGCTTCGTCGAAGGCGTCTACATCGTCTCCGTCGCCGCCTTCCTCCAGCTCGGCCCCCAACCCCCGGAAGCCGACTGGGCCCTGATGATTCGCGAGAACGCCCCGGGCATCACCCTCAACCCCTGGGCCGTCGGCGCACCGTGCCTGGCCATCGGCCTGCTCGCCATCAGCGTCAACCTCGCCGCCGAAGCCCTCGCCCCCGCCCGGCCCATCCCGGAGACACCGCTGTGAGCACCGCCGCCCCCGCCGCCCGCGCCACCGGCCTGTCCATCGCCCTCGGGGACACACCCCTGCTCACCGACGCCGGCCTCACTCTCACCCCTGGCCGCGTCCACGCCATCACCGGTCCCTCCGGCGCCGGCAAGACCACCCTGCTGCGCGCTCTCGCCGGAGCCCTCCCACCCGGCGCCCGCGTCACCGCCGGCACCGTCGACGTCCTCGGCCACGACATCCTCGCCCTCCCACCCGAGGAACTCCGCCGCCTCCGCCGCCACCGGCTCGCCTTCGTCGGCCAGGACCCCGGCTCCGGCCTCAACCCGCGCATGCGCGTGGACCGCCTCATCACCGAGACCGCCGCCGACCGGCGCGGGACCTCCGTGCCGGACCTGTTGCGTGCCGTCCGCCTACCGGTCGACGGACATCTCCGGCACCGCCGCCCCGCAGGCCTCTCCGGCGGTCAGCAGCGGCGTGTCGCCCTCGCCCGCGCCCTCGCCCGACGGCCCGGGATCCTCCTGCTCGACGAACCCACCGCCGGCCTCGACGCCGCCCTGCGCGACGACATCGCCGACCTGCTGCGCACCATCGCCGACCGCGACGACATCGCCGTCGCCCTCACCAGCCACGACCCCGACTTCGTCGCCCGCTGCGCCGACGAAGTCCTCGCCCTGTGGCCCGCGCAGGCCCCGTCACCCGCCCCGGCCCGCCCGGCGACCGTACCGGCCGCCCCGGCGGCCGCGCCCGCCGAGCCCGGGAGCCGGCACACCAAGGCCGAACGCCCCGTTCTGAGCGTGCGGTCGCTCGGCGCCCACACGGGCAGCGGCCGCACCCGCCGCACCGTCCTCGCGGACCTCGACCTCGACCTGACCCCCGGCACGCTCACCGGCGTGGTCGGCCCGTCGGGCTGCGGCAAAACCACCCTGGTCCGCACCCTCGCCGGACTCCACGCGCCCGACACCGGCACCATGACGCTCCACGACCGCCCGCTGGCGGCCTCGCACCGACGGCGCGCCCGCGACCAGCGCCGCCGCATCCAGCTCGTCCCGCAGAACCCCCTCGGCGCCCTCAACCCCGCCCACACCATCGGCGCCACCCTCACCCGGCCCCTGAAGCTGCACTTCGGCCTCCCCGCCGCCCGGTGCGGGGAGCGCGTCGCCGAACTGCTCACCGCCGTCGGCCTGCCCTCGCACTACGCGGACCGCCACCCCCACGAGCTGTCCGGCGGACAACGCCAGCGCGTCTCCCTCGCCCGCGCGCTGGCCGCCGAACCCGATGTCCTGCTCTGCGACGAGGTCACCTCCGCCCTCGACACCGACACCGCCTCGGCGCTCATGGACCTCCTCGGCGATCTGCGCACCGGCCGGGGCCTGGCGGTGGTCCTCGTCAGCCACGACCTTCCACTGCTCACCGGCCGCGCCGACCACGTCCTGTCCCTCGCGGGTCCACGTCCCGCGCCGCTCGCGAGCCGGCACCCGGCGGACAGCGTGCGCTGATCAGGCACCGCACCGGCCACGGAATCCCGCCGCCTCCGCACGGTGACGGCGCGGCAGTGCGGCCGTCCCCGTTCGGCGTAGTACCGAGGTGCCGCCCCGACCGGGAGGTTCCGTCCCGGGTACCACCGTCCGCCCTTGCGCGGCCGCTAGCGTGAATGGCAGGACGGCTGGTCGGCCACCGGGTCGAGCGGCCCGCCGAGGCGTTGGCCGGATCTCCCGGCACCCCGCGGCCGTCCATGCTCGCGACCGGCACCACCGTCGAGGCATGCGGAGGGTGGCATGAACACTGTGACCTGCCTGACCACGAACGGCCACGGGCCTGCCCGGGCCGTCCGGACGCCCGGCCCCGCTGTCACGTCCGCCGGGTGGGCGGCACGCGACGGACGGCCGGTCCCGACGCCACCGCCTACGACCCGGCACATCCGCGGCCCGGCGACAGCGGCCACCTGGACCCTGAGGACACCGGTGCCGCCACGGTGCCCGTGTCCGTGCTCGTCATCGGCCGGGGCGTCGGCCCCGTGGCCGGCTCCTCCGGCCTTCTCGCCGTGGTGGCCCACGCCACGGCGAAGCCTCCCCCGGCCGTGACCCCGGTCGCCGGCGCACCGACCCCGTGCCGACCGGCCGCTCGGCGCAGGCCGGGACGCCGGGACGGCCGTTCGGTCCACCGGTCGCGCCTCAGGTCACCACGGCCCGCTGCCCGGCCAGGTGCGGCCGGTGCGCGCGCCCGGCGGCGATCTCCCGCAGGGTGGTCATGGCGTGCAGCACGTCGGCGTGGGAGACGTAGAGGGCGTTGACGCCGAAGCGGAGCAGGTCGGGGGCGCGCATGTCGCCGATCACCGCGCGGGCGGCCAGGGCCTGGACCAGGGCGTAGGCCTCGGGGTGGCGCAGGGCGACCTGGCTGCCGCGCCGGCCCGGTTCGCGCGGAGTGGCGGGGGTGAAACCCAGCGGGGCGAGCAGGTCGTCGGCGCAGTCGAGCAGGAAGCCGGTCAGCGAGAGGCTCTTGGCGCGCAGCCGGGCCGGGTCGACGCCGTCGAAGACGGTGAGGGCGGCTTCCAGCGCGAGCAGGGAGAGCATCGGCGGGGTGCCGATCCGCGCGCGGGCGATGCCCTCGGCGGGACGGTACTCCTCGGTGGGGTCGAACGGGTCGGCGTGGCCGTTCCAGCCGGTCAGCGGGTGGTCGAAGCCGGCCTGGTGGCGGTGGGCCACGTAGAGGAAGGCCGGGGCGCCGGGGCCGCCGCACAGGTACTTGTAGCCGCAGCCCACGGCCAGGTCGGCGCCGAGCGCGTCCAGGTCGAGGGGCAGCGCTCCGGCGGCATGGCACAGGTCCCACACCGTCAGCGCGCCCGCGTCGTGGGCGGCCCGGGTGACGGGCGCCGGGTCGGTCAGCACGCCGGTGCGGTAGTCCACCGGCGCGCCGAGCACGGCGGCCACCTGCTCACCCTCCCGGGACAGCAGGCCCGCCAGCGCGTCGGCCGGCACCGCACGGAGCCGGAGGCCGTGGAGCCGGGCGACGGAGGCGGCGAGGTACCGGTCGGTGGGGAAGTGGTCCCGGTCGACGACCAGCAGCGGCCGGCCGGGGCGGAGCCGGACCGCCGCGCTCAGCGCGTTGAACAGCTGCACACTGGTGGAGTCGCCGACCACCACCTGCCCCGGGGCCGCGCCGATCAGCCGTCCGATCGCGTCGCCGACCCGCAGCGGGGCCTGCCACCAGGCGTGGTCGTTCCAGGAGCGGATCAGACCGGTGCCCCACTGCTGGTGCACCACGTCCGCCAGCACCGGCGGGACGGCCGCGGGCAGTGCGCCGAGCGAGTTGCCGTCCAGGTAGACGACGCCCGGCGGGAGCAGGAAGCGCTCGCGCAGGCCGGACAGCGGGTCAGCGGCGTCCAGTGCGGCGGCTCGGTCGGCGAGGCGTTCGGGTTCGGTGAGGCGTTCGGCGAGGTGTTCGGCGAGGTGTTCGGCGGTGCTGCTCACGCCGTGCTCCCCGCGCTCCCAACGGCCTTCCCGGGGGCGAACTCCGCTGCCAGGCGGTGCAGTTGATCCGCAACCGCACGGGCGCCCGGCGCGCCGGGCTCGATCAGGGTGTAGTGGCCGGTGTCCGGCAGCACGACGACCTCCAGGTCTCGGTGGACGGCGGCGTAGTCGGTGAACTGACCCGCCGGCACCTCCTCGTCGACCGCCCCGTGCAGCAGGACGGTGCGCACCCCGGTGGTGCCCGGCCCGCGCAGCAGGGTGACCGGGTCCACCAGCGGCAGCCGTTCGGGTGCGGCCTCCGGGCCGCCGAGCAGCTGCAGGGCCGCGTCCTCGCTGAGCCGGTCGCGGATGGTGGCCCGGAGGTCGGTGAGCGGGGCCAGGGCGAGGATCGCGGTGGGCGGCTCGGTGCTGTGCCAGGGGGAGTCGGCCGGCAGCAGGGCGCGGGCACCGGCCCACAGCGCCAGGTGCCCGCCCGAGCAGTGCCCGGCGAGGACGTACGGCCGCCCGGCCGGGAGGGTGTCCACGATCCGCGCGATGTCGTCGAAGGTCTCGGGGTAGCCGCCCGCGCCGCCGGAGCGGCGGAAGCCCGGCAGCACGGTGGTCAGCCCCTGCCCCGCCAGGTAGGCGGCGAACGGCGTCAAGTGCATCCGGTCGTAGCGCCAGTAGCCGCCGTGCAGCAGGATCACCAGGGGCGCGTCGTCGTGGCCGCCCTCGGCCGGCCACAGGTCGTAGACCTGGTGCGGGTGGTCGCCGTAGCGGCCGTGGACCGGGGCCAGCACCGGCCTGAGGCCGAGCACCCGCCGCTCCTCCTCGGCGGCGAAGGCGGAGATCGTCCTGCCGCTCGGCGCCGAGGAGGTCGCCTTCGAGCCGGCCGTCGTCGAGCCGGCCGTCGTCGTGGTGGTCGCGTCGGACATCGGGTCAGACATCGCTGCGCACCGTCCACAGCTCGGGGAAGACCTGGCGCCGCGCGCGGCGGTCCAGCCAGTCCAGCCCGGAGGTGCCGGCGCTGCCCGGCCTGGCGCCCATCGCACGCCGCACCACCAGCAGGTGGTCGGTGCGCCAGCGTTGGACCAACTCTGCTATGTCGGTGAGCAGTTCGGCCAACCGCAGGAGCGGATCGTGCTGCGGTCCGCGGTAGATCCGCCGCCACACCTCGACGACGCCCTCGTCCGGTTCGTAGGCCTGGGTGACGTCCCGTCGGAGCACGGCCTGCGGTACCTCGTGGCCCTGGGAGTGCAGGAAGTGCAGCACCTCGTCCCAGAGCGTGGGGGCGTGCAGGTGCTCACCCAGCTCGGCGTGCTCCACCGGGTCGCCGCGGTGGGCGTCCAGGACCGCTCCGGACTTCTCGCCGAGCAGGAACTCCATCATCCGGTACCGCACGGACTGGGCTCCCGAGGCCTGGCCGAAGGCGGCCCGGAAGCCGTTGAAGCGCACCGGCGTCAGCGCGGCCAGCGGAGTCCAGGTGGCGTTGAGCGACAGGTGGGCACGGCGGCTGCGCTCCAGTGCGTCCAGCGCCGCCGGCAGGTCCTGCTTGGCGAACGCGTCGCAGGCCGCGCGCCACTCGTGCACGATCAGCTTGAACCACAGCTCCATCACCTGGGTGGTGACCAGGAAACCCATCTCGTCGGGCGCGTCGGTGAGCGGCTGCTGGAGCGAGCCGAGCACCGAGGCGTGCACGTAGTCCTCGTACGGCGAGGTGCCTGCGAAGACGGCCAGCTCGGCGGCGTCCCCGGGGACGGGCGTTTGGTTGATCATCTGTTGGGCTCCAGAGTGTCAGAGGCCGAGGTGGACGCCGCCGGTCGCGTCGATCCACTGGCCGGTGATCCAGCGGGCGTCGTCGCCGGCCAGGAAGGCCACCACGTCCGCGATGTCGGCGGGTGTTCCGAGCCGGTCGAAGACCGAGTGCGCGGCGAGGGTGCTGCGGATCCGCGGGTCGGCGAGGGTCGGATTGATCGCCGTCTCGGTGAAGCCGGGCGCGACCGTGTTGACGGTGATGCCGCGCGGGCCCAACTGCAGGGCCAGGGCCGGGGTGAGGACGTCCAGCGCGCCCTTGGTCATCGTGTAGGCGGCGATCGCGGGGTAGGCGATCCGGGCGGCGCCCGAGGAGATGTTGACGATGCGGCCGCCGTCGCGCAGCCGGGGCAGGGCACGCTGGAGGATGAAGAACGGCGCGCGGGTGTTGACGGCGAAGACCCGGTCGTAGTCCTCCTCGGTGACGTCCGCGATGGGCTTGGGAAGCGTGACGCCCGCGTTGTTCACCACGATGTCCACACCGGCCGGCGCGCCGAGCGCCGCCAGACCCCGGTCGAAGCCGTCCCAGACGGCCTCGGCGTCGCCCGGCACGCCGAGCTCGGCGCGCAGGGCGAAGGCCCGGCCGCCGCCCGCCTCGATCTGCTTGACGGTGTCCTGTGCGGCCTGCTCGTCGTGGCCGTAGTGCACGGCCACCAGCGCGCCCTCGGCGGCCAGCCGCAGCGCGATCGCCCGGCCGATGCCGCGGCTGCCGCCGGTCACCAGCGCGGTCCGGTCGGTGAGTCTGGTCGACGTCATGAAGGATTCCTCTCTGCGCCGGCCCAGCCGGGGCCGGCGGTCGGGACGCCCGAAGTCTCAGGCGTCGAAGTCGAGTTCGACCGCATCCGTCTGCGGACGGGCACGGCAGGTGAGGGTGTAGCCGGCCGCCACCTCGGCCGGGTCGAGCGCGTACTGGCTGTCCAGCACCACCGAGCCGGAGACCACCCGGGCGCGGCAGCTGCCGCACAGCCCGACCCGGCAGGAGTACGGTGCGTCCGGCCGGACCCGCAGAACCGCGTCCAGCAGCGTGCGGTCGCCGGGCAGCATCCGCGCCCCGGCGGTGTGGCCGCCGAGCCGCGCGGTCACCTGGACGCTGCGGCCGGCCGGCGGCACCGGAACCGCGGCGGGCGTCCCCTCGGGCGAGAAGAGCTCCAGGCGGATCTGCCGCTCGGCCGCGCCGGCCTCGGCGAGCGCGGTCCGGGCCAGCGTCACCAGCCCCCACGGCCCGCACAGGTAGAAGGCGGTGGCGGCGTCGAACTCGGTGCCCGGCGCGGACAGCAGGCGCCGCAGCCGGGCGCCGTCGAGCCGGCCGGAGAGCAGGTCCGCCTCCCGGCGCTCCCGGGAGAAGACCTGGAGCAGGGTGAACCGGCCCAGGTACGCGTCCTTCAGGTCGGCCAGCTCGTCGGCCAGCAGCAGCGAGCCGGCGCCGCGGGCGGCGTACAGCAGTGAGACGCGGCAGTGCGGGTCGTCGCGCAGCGCGGCCGCGGCCATCGCCAGCAGCGGGGCGATGCCGGTGCCGCCGGCCAGCAGCACGTGGTGCGTGACCGGTGCGGGGGCCAGCTGGAAGGTGCCGGCCGGCGGGGAGACCAGCAGTCGGTCTCCCACCGCCAGCCGGGTCGTCGCGTACGCCCCGAAGCCGTCCGGACTCGCCCGTTTGACGATCAGCCGCAGCCGGCCGGGGTCGAACGGCGGCGGGCAGACCGAGTAGCAGCGCCGCAGTTCGCGCTCGCCCTGCCGGTGGCGGATCACCACGTGCTGCCCGGCACGGTGGGAGAGGGCCCCGGCCAGCCGGTCCGGCACCGCGAGGGTGGCCGCCACGGTGTCGTCGGTGAGGTGGTCCAGCCCGCTCACCGTCAGTGCGTGCCAACCTTGCGGCCCGGCGGGCCGGTCGGTCTCGTCGATCGCGCTCAGCACCTCGCCTCACCCCGCCCTGAATTGTGCGAACGTCTCGCGGCAGGCCGTGCACAGCAGGATCGCCTGGCAGCGGGTGGCCCCGAACGGGCTCAGCGGCCGGGTGGCCTGCGAACCGCAGTGCGGGCAGGGCGGCCCGAGCGCCACCGTCACCGCCCGGACCTCGGCCCCGGCCGGGCGCCCCGGCGGGGCGATCCCGTGCTCGGCGAGCCGGCGCCGGCCCCGCTCGCTGATCCGGTCGGTGCTCCAGGCCGGGACCAGCACCCGGTGCACCCGGCCCGCCGGGTGTCCGGCCTCGGCGAGCACGCCGCGCACCGCCCGCTCGATGACCTCCATCGCCGGGCAGCCCAGGAAGGTTGGGGTGAGCTCCACCTCCGGCGTGCCGTCCGAGCCGATCCGGACCGCGTGCACGACGCCCAGGTCGCCGAGGGTCACCATGGGCAGCTCCGGATCGGGCAACTCCTCGACGGCGGAGCGCAGTTCGGCCAGTTGCCATTCGGACGGCCGCCGTTCGGTCATTCGCCGTTCGGCCGGTCGCCGTTCGGGTGGCCGCGACTGCGGTGACCCGGCGGCCGCGGAGCCCGGCCGGGCCGGTGCCGGGCCGCTCACCAGGTGCCTCCCGGGTACTGGCGGTGGACCGACTGGAGCTCGGCCAGCAGCAGCCCGAACTCCTCCGAGTGGCGCCCGTCCCGGCCGCCGCCGGCCGACCAGGACGGCTCGGGCACGCGCAGGCCCGCCCGGGCCGCCACCTCGGCCACCTCGCGCTGCCAGCGCTCGCGCACCCTGTCCGGGGCGGGGACCAGGCCCGCCGCGTCCAGCCGCGCCACCGCCTCGTCCGCCTCGAACAACTCGGCGGCGTACGGCCACATCAGTTCCAGGCCGTGCTGCATCCGGCGGCGGCTCTCGGCCGTGCCCAGGCCCAGCCGGACCGTCCAGCCGTCGGCGTGCGCCCGGTGGTAGCCCACCTCCGTTGCGGCGCGCCCGGCGAAGGCGGCCAGCTCCGGGGCCGCGCAGCTCGCCAACTCGGCGTAGTACAACCGCGCGTAGTGCGTGTAGAGCAGCTGCCGGGCCACCGTGACGGCGAAGTCGCCGCCCGGAAGCTCGGTGAGCAGCGTGTTGCGGAACTCGCGTCCGTCGCGCAGGTACGCCAGGTCGTCCTCGCTGCGGCCGGTGCCGTCCAGGCGGCCGCTCAGGGTCAGCAGGATCCGGGCGTGGCCGAGCAGGTCCAGCGCGATGTTGGACAGCGCCAGGTCCTCCTCGATGCTCGGCGCCCGGGTGATCCAGGCGCACAGCCGCTGGGCCAGGATCAGTGCGTCGTCGCCGAGGCCGAGCGCGCAGCGGGCCAGGTCGTGCTCCCGCGCCACCGTCGCCCCGACGGCGGTACCGGCCGTCGTGTCAGCGGTCATGGCTCGCACCCTCCGTGGACTCGGGCGGCTCGGGCGTCGCGGACGACTCGGGACCGCCCAGCGGGGTGTAGTGGCCGGGGTAGCGGTACGGCTTGTCCGCCGCGCCGGCGAAGTACGGGTCCTTCTCCTGCGGCGAGACCGCGTGCACCTGGTCCGAGCGGACCACCCACAGGGACTGCGGTTCGCCGCGGCGGGCGAACAGGTCACGCGCGGTGGCCAGGGCCAGCTGCCGGTCCGCCGCGCGGACCGAGCCGACGTGCTGGTGGGCCAGTCCGCGGCTGGCGCGCAGGAACACCTCCCAGGACGCCGACGGGCTGCCGTTCCCGCTGGTCATGACGCCACCTCCGCCGTCTCGTCGCCGCCGCGGCCCGCGTACGCCTCGGCG
Organism: Streptomyces sp. CB01881; assembly: GCF_002953255.1. GTDB lineage: Bacteria > Actinomycetota > Actinomycetes > Streptomycetales > Streptomycetaceae > Kitasatospora. The sequence goes on along the minus strand of NZ_CP026498.1, from coordinate 1,240,162 downwards.
GCCTCCCGCACCCAGGCGCCGTCCCGGTGGGCCGCCTCCCGGTGCGCGAGGCGCCGCCGCGCGCAGTGGGTGCCCTCCGCCAGCGCCTGCCGGTAGCAGGGCCAGTCGACCGGGCCGAAGTCGTGGTGGCCGCGCTCGGGGTTCCAGCGGATCGCCGGGTCCGGCAGGGCCAGGCCCAGGCTGGCGGCCTGCGGTACGACCAGGTCCACGAAGCGCTGGCGCAGCTCGTCGTTGGTGTGCTGCTTGATGCCCCAGGCGATCGCCCGCCGGGAGACCGCCGAGCCGACGGCCACGCCCGCGCCGCCCGCCTCGGTGTCCGGTGGGCCGAACATCAGGGCGACCGCGGGCAGCCACCAGCGGTTCACCGCGTCCTGGGCCATCCGGTGCTGCTCGGGCGTGCCCCGGCTCAGCGCCAGCAACTGGTCGTAGCCCTGCCGCACGTGGAACGCCTCCTCCTGGCAGACCCGCCGCATCGCCCGCGCGTAGGGGCCGTAGGACGTACGGGTCAGCGGTGCCTGGTTGACCACCGCGGCGCCGTCCGTGAGCCAGGCGATGGCGCCGGTGTCGGCCCAGGTCAGCGCCGGGTGGTCGAAGGTCGCCGCGTAGTGCTGCTGGCCGCGGTGCAGCGCGTCCATCAGGTCGGCGCGGTCCACGCCCAGGGTCTCCGCCGCCGAGTACAGGTACATGCCGTGCCCGGCCTCGTCCTGCACCTTGGCCAGCAGGGCCGCCTTGCGGTGCAGGGTCGGCGCGCGGGTCAGCCAGGCGCCCTCCGGCTGCATGCCGATGATCTCCGAGTGTGCGTGCTGGGCGATCTGCCGGATCAGCATCCGCCGGTAGCCGTCGGGCAGCCAGTCGCGGGGCTCGACGGTCTCGCCGGCTGCTACCAGCGCCTCGAACTGTGCGAGCAACTCCGCGTCGTTCTGCGGCAGTTGACCGCTCTGTTCGCCCTGCCCGGTGGTCGGCGCGTGCCGCGTCGGCTGATGCCCGCCGGTCATGTTGGCCACTCCTTCAGTTCCCCTGCCGGTCCGGGCGCCGCATCGTCGCGATCGGCGCCTCCGAAACAGAAAGAGGCGCCGATCGGCGCGGGCTATCCCCGGCGTCGCGGATCCGCGGGCGTGATGAAGGTCACGCACGGGGTGGGGAGTGCCGGACCCGTGGCGTCCCTCCTTCCAGAGGTGAGGGCAGTGCCAGGAGCCACCGCTCGCGGCGGCTACTCGGCTACTCGGCTGCTCGGCTGCTCGGCGACCGACGGCCGACGAGCGGCGCGGCGGACGGGCGCGGCGGACGGGCCCACGGCGAAGTGAACAAGCGCATGAAGCGAACGAGCGCACAGCGAAAGGGAAACCATGAGCCTGATCAGGTCGATGCTGGTGGAACTGACCGGCACCTCGGAGTACACCGACGGGATCGGTGACGACGTCGACCTCGCGGCCAGCGGCATCGACAGCGGAGACCTGGTGCGTCTGGTCCTGCTCATCGAGCAGCGCACCGGCGTGGAGGTCACCGCCGAGGACATGGAGAAGCTCGCCACGATCGGTGACTACGAGCGCTTCGTCGAGGAGCGGAGCGCCGTCCAGCAGTCCGGCGGTGCGTGATGTGGCTCAGCCAGCTGGCGGAACGCAACCGGCAGTGCTTCCCCGACCGGGTGGCGCTGGTGGACGAGCGCCGCTCGGTCACCTGGTCCCAGTTCCACGAGCGCACCGTCCGCCTCGCCCGGGGGCTGGCGGCTCTCGGCATCGCCCCCGGTGACCGGGTGGTGGTGCTCTCGCTGGACCGCGTCGAGGTGCTTGAGACCTACTTCGCGCTGGCCCGGATCGGCGCGCTGTTCGTGCCGCTCAACCACAGTCTCACGGTGTCCGAGGTCGCCGAGATCGTGGAGCGGGTCGAGCCGGCCGCCCTGATCGGCGAGACGGCGCTGCTGGAGCGCTTCGCGGACCTTCCGGTGCCGCGGCGGATCGCCCTGGACGAGCCGGCCTTCGCGGAACTCGGTGCGGGGGCCCCGCAGTTCGAGCTGCCGGAGGTCGCGGACACCGACCCCGTCGCCATCCTGCACACCTCGGCCACCACCGGGCGGGCCAAGGGCGTCGTGGTGGACCAGCGGTCGTTCCGGGCCATCGCGCTCGGCTGGCTGGCCGTCAGCAGGCCGGCCGACGACATGGTGCTGGTCAACTGCTGCCCGCTCTACCACGGCAGCATGGTGGTCACACTGACCTACCTGGCCGCCGGGGCCACCGCCGTGCTGATACCCGGCTTCAACCCGCAGCGCGCGCTGGCCGCGATCGAGACCCACCGCGCCACGCACATCTGGCTGGTCCCGCAGATGCTGCGCTTCATGCTGCAGGCCAAGGTCCTGGAACGCACCGAGCTCGGAACCCTGCGCGAGGTGATGTACGGCGCCGCGCCGATGCCTCCCGAGGTGTACGTGGCGGCCGCCGAGCGGCTGGGCTGCGGGTTCCGGCAGGTCTACGGCATGACCGAGGTCGGCGGCCCGTTCGTCACCCTCGGCCCGGAGGAGCACCCGGCCCCGGACGCGGTGGGCGAGATCGTCCCCGCCGGCCGGGTCATCCCCGGCATGTCCGTGCGCGCGATCGGCGCCGACGGGCAGGAGGTGGCGCCGGAGGCGATCGGCGAGATCGTGGTCCGCGGGCCGGGCGTCATGCACGGATACCTGCACAACCCGGACGCCACCGCCGAGATCACCACGACGGACGGCTGGATCCGCACCGGCGACCTCGGCCGGATCGACCGGGCCGGCCGCATCCACCTGGTCGACCGCACCAAGGACCTCATCCTGCGGGCCGGGCAGAACGTCTACCCGTCCGAGATCGAACGGGCGCTGCTGCAGCACCCGGCGGTGCAGGACACGGCCGTGGTCGGCGTGCCCGACGCCGACTACGGCGAGGTGCCGCTGGCCTACGTGGTCGCCGCGGCGGGCACCGGCCGCGCCGAACTGCAGCGCCACCTGGCCGAGCGGCTGGCGCCGTACAAGCGCCCGGCGCGGATCGAGTTCATCGAGCAGGTGCCGCGCAATCCGGCCGGAAAGATCGTCAAGAAGCTGCTCCGGGCGTGACCGCGGAGCTCACACGGCGGCAGGTCCTGGACGACCTGCCGCCGCTTCGTGCTGCACTGGCCGCCCGCGGCCTCTCCCTGGCCTGGGCCGTCGCCGGGGCCGACGGGGACGGCGACGCCGGGCACGTGGACGTCACGCCCGCCGGGCCGGGCGAGGCACGGGCCGCGGCCGGGATGCCGCCCACCCGCCGCCGCGAGTTCCTGGCCGGCCGGTGGGCCGCGCGGCGGGCGCTGCGCGCGGCCGGGGGCCCGGGCGGCGAGATCGGGCGGGCCGGGCGCCGCCCGCTGGCGCCGGCCGGCTGGGCACTGTCCATCAGCCACTCGGCCGGGCTCGCGGTGGCCGTCGCCGCGCCGCTCAGCCGCTACGCCGCGGTCGGCTGCGACCTGGAGCTGCGCCCGCTGCCGGCCGCCGCGGCACGCCTGGTGCTGACCGGGCCGGAGCGCGCCTGGGCCGGCGACGCCGGTACGCCGGGCGCGCAGCACCGGCTGCTGGCCCTGTTCTCCGCCAAGGAGGCGGCCTTCAAACTGCTGTGCGGCCTGCAGCCGGAGACCTTCGGCACGCTCACCGTGGCCCGCCTGACCGCCGACCCGCCGCCGGCCGGCGCCCGGCCGCGGGCCTTGCGGCTGCGGCCGATTCTGCCGGGCGCGCCCGGCGTGCCGCGCCCGCCGGGTACGGCCCGGGCACCGGGTGCACCGCCGCCCGCGGCGCTGGTGCGGATCAGCGCCGCGGGCGACGGGGTGTTCTGCTGGACGGCGCTGCCCGCTAGCGTCCGGCGTTGACCAGCACCGCCATGTTGCCCGGCGGGTGCTGGTTGTCGTGGATGAGCTGGTGCGCCAGCCCGACATCCTCGAAGTCGAAGGTGCGCGACAGGCACGGGTCGACGAACCCCTGCTCGATCAGCGCGGACACCTCCCGCGCCTCCCGGGCGCTGGCCACGTGCGAGCCCTGCAGGCGCTTCTGCCGCATCCACAGGAACCGCAGGTCCACGTCGCCGTTGTAGCCGGTGGTGCCGCCGCAGATGACCACCATGCCGGCGTTGTCGCACAGGTACATCGAGGTCGGGATGGTGTCCTGGCCGGAGTGCTCCAGCACGATCCGCGGCGCCCGCCGCTCGCCCAGCACCTCCCAGAACCGGCGGCCGAACGCCCGGGCCCCCTGGAGCCAGCGGGCCATCGCCTCCTGGTCGGTGGCGTCCGGCAGCCGTCCCCAGTGGTCGAAGTCGCGCCGGTCGATCCAGCCGTGGGCACCCAGGCGCACGCAGAACTCGCCGCGCTCCTCGTTGGAGACCACCGCCACCGGGACGCCCCCGGCGTGCCGGACCAGCTGGATCGCGATGCTGCCCAGGCCGCCCGCGCCGCCCCAGATCAGCACCGGGTCGCCGGGCCGGACCGTGTGCGGCTCCCAGCCGAACAGCTGGCGGTAGGCCGTGGCCGCGGTCGCGAGGTAGCAGGCGGCCTCGGCCCAGGACAGCCGGGCGGGCTTGGGGTGCAACTGGTACTCGCCGACCACCGCGAACTGCGCGAAGGAGCCGTAGTTCTCCTCGTAGCCCCACACCCGCTGGCTGGCGGAGGTCGCCGGGTCGGCGCCGAGCCGGATGTCCTCGGCGTGCTCGTCCCAGGTGCTGGCGAGCACCACCACCGCGTCGCCGGGCCTGAACTGCCGCACCCCCTCGCCGGTGGCCCACACCACGCCGGAGAGGTCGGAGCCGCCGATGTGGAAGTCCTCGGTGGCGCCCTGCTTCTGCCGCGCCGCGATCACGTCCAGCGGGTAACCCTGCGCCGCCCAGACGTTGTTGTAGTTGACGCCGGCCGCCATCACCTTCACCAGCACCTGGTTGCGGCCGACCGGCGGCACGTCCACCACCTCGGTGCGGAAGGCGTCCGCGGGGCGGCCGTAGCGCTCCCGGCGGATCAGCGAGGCGTACATGTGCCGCGGCGTGTGCCCCAACTCGGGGGCGTCGCCCAGTTCGTAGAGGTCCTTCTCGGCGAAGGGGACCTGGCTCGGCTGGATCACCGGGAGACTCCTCGGGTGGTGGTACCGGGGGTGGAAGCGGCGGCCGCGTGCTCGGCGGCCGCCAGGCAGGCACGGTGGGAGGCGGCCGGCAGCACCTGCCGCCAGCCGGCCGGGAGTTCGGCGAAGACCGGCCAGAGCGAGTGTTCTCCTGCGGCGTTCACCAGGAGCACGTGCGACGCCTCGTCGCCGCGGTCCTCGAACGGACTGCTCACGGGTCTCTCCTGTCTCACGGGGTCGTTCACGACTTCAGCGCGGCGGCGAGCACCGCGCCGATCTCGGCCATCGGCCCGGGTTCGGTCATGCCGTAGTGGCCGCAGTCGACCGGATGGTCGTGCAGGGTGCCGGTGACGTACGGACGCCAGGCCTCGGCCTTGCCGGGCCTCAGCGACGGGTCGACCGCCCCGTCCGCGGCGGGCCGGTCCGCGCTCGCGGTGAAGAAGAGCGCGTCGCCGTCGAAGACCCCGGGCGCGAAGCCGGGCGCGATCCGCAGGTTGTTGCGCATCACCTCGGCGATCCGTTCGGCCTCCGCCCCGGTCACCGGCGAAGTCCCGCCGTCGGTCCCGGACAGCCGCGCCAGCACCCCGGCCACGGTCGGCAGCGGTCCGTCGCCCGGCTCCAGGCCCGCCACCCGGAGCAGCAGCGCCGCCACCTGGGACTCGATCTGCTCCTGGGTCCAGTGCAGGCCGTACGGCTGCGGTGCGTCCAGCATCGCCAGCAACTCCACCTGCTCGCCCTGCCGTTGCAGGGCGCAGGCAATGGCGTGCGCGACGAAACCGCCGTACGACCAGCCGAGCAGCCGGTACGGGCCGTGCGGCTGCTGCTCGCGCAGCAGCGCCACGTACGCGTCGGTCATCGCCGCGGCGTCGGTGGCCGGTGACCGCCGCCCGTCCAGCCCGAGGGCCTGGATGCCGAAGACCGGCTGGTCGGCGCCGAGGTGGGGCAGCAGCCCGGAATACCGCCAGGACACGCCCGCCCCCGGGTGCACGCAGAACAGTGGGGTCTGCTCACCCTCGGCGCGCAGCGGCAGCAGCGGTGCGAAGGCCTCGGGGCCGCCGCCACGGCCCGCGGCCGCGATCAGCCGGGCCACGGTCGGGGCCGACAGCAGCGCGGCGGCCGGCACGTCCAGCACCCCGGCCTCGCGCAGCCGGCCGGTCAGCAGCACGCCGCGCATCGAGTCGCCGCCCAGGTCGAAGAAGTTGTCGTCGACGCCGATGCCCTCGACGCCCAGCACCGCCTCCCAGACCTCGGTGGCCGCCTGTTCCAGCGGGGTGCGCGGCGGCACCTGCTCGGTCGTCAGGTACGGGCGCGGGGAGCGTCCGGCGGGGGTCCCGGCAGGGCCGTCCGCCGCCCCGGCCGGGCGGGCCCCGGGGGCGTCGATCCAGTACCGCCGGCGGTCGAACGCGTAGCCGGGCAGCGGGACCGGACGCACCTGCTCGGCCGGGTCCGGCTCGGGCAGCGCGGCCACGCCGGCGCTCCACAGCCGCCCGAGGGCGGCCGCCAGTACCTGCCCGTCCGGGCTCTCGGCCTTCGCGTGCCGCATCGTGGTCACCCCCACCACCGCGGCCTGCTCGCCGAGCGCGGCGCCGGCCAGCTTCAGCAGGGTGTCCCCGGGACCGATCTCCACCAGCACCGGGTTGCCGCGCTCCCACAGCGTCCGGACGCCGTCGGCGAACCGCACGGTCTGCCGGGTGTGGGCGACCCAGTGCTCCACCGAGCCGGCCTGCGCGTCGGTGGCCCAGTCGCCGGTGACGTTGGTGACGTACCGGATGCGCGGCGGGCGCAGGGGGGCCGAGCGCAGGTGCCCGGCCAGCTCGCCGAGCACCGGGTCCAGCACGGCGGAGTGCGCCGCGGCCGGCATCCGCAGGCGGCGGAACGTCACCCCCGCCTCCGCCAGCCGCCGTTCCAGCTCCGCCACCGCGGCCACCGGGCCGGCGACCGTGCAGGCGGCCGGGCCGTTGACGGCGGCCAACGAGACCCCGTCGGTCAGGAACGGCCGCAGCTGCGGCTCGCCCAGCGCCACCCCGACGGTGGCACCGCCGCAGGCGGAGATCAGCCGGATCCGCTCGTGGACCAGCGGCAGCATCTCCTCCAGGGTGAACACCCCGGCCAGGCAGGCCGCGGTGTACTCACCGAGCGAGTGCCCGATCATCGCGTCCGGGCGCACCCCGCGCTCGGCGAGCTCCGCGGCCAGCGCGTACTGGGTGACGACCAGTGCCAGGAACGCCTCGGCGGCCGCCGGGTCCACCTGTTCGAACAGCGCGGTGCGCAGGTCCCCGCCGAGCCCCGGCCGCAGGATGCGGGCGCACTCGTCCACCGCGTCCCGGTACACCCCGCCGGCCCGGTACAGCTCGGTGCCCATGCCCACGTACTGGGTGCCACCGCCGGGGAACAGGAACGCCACCGGCCGCGGCGCGCCGTCCGCCACCTCCACCGGCTCGGGCAGCGGCGCGCGCAGCGCGCCCACCGCCTCCCGGGCACTGCGCACGGCGACCGCCGAGCGCAGCCGCATCGCCGGCCGGTGCCCGGTCAGCGTGTGGGCGACGTCGGCCAGCCGTAGCCCGGGGTCGTCCGCCAGCCGCCGGGCCAGCGCGTCGGCCTGGCCGCGCAGGGCGTCCGGGGTGCGGGCCGACAACGGCAGCACCCGCCAGCGCTCCTGCTCCGGCGCCCGGGAGTCCGCCGGGACGGCCGGCGCCTCCTCCAGCACGACGTGCGCGTTGGTGCCGCCCACGCCGAAGGCGCTCACCGCGGCGCGGCGCGGGTGCCGGCCGGCCGGCCAGTCCTCCAGCGCGGTCGGCACCCGGAACGGGGTGGCGGTGAAGTCGATCAGCGGGTTGGGCCGCTCGAAGTGCAGGCTGGGCGGGACCTGCCGGTGCTCCAGGGCGAGGACGGCCTTGACGAAACCGGCGATGCCCGCCGCCGCGCCCAGGTGCCCGATGTTGGTCTTCACGGAGCCCAGCGCGCAGTAGCCGCGCTCGTCGGTGCTGTGCCGGAACGCCTCGGTGAGCGCCGCGACCTCGATCGGGTCGCCCATCGCGGTCGCGGTGCCGTGCGCCTCGACCAGGCCGATGGTGTCCGCGGTGATGCCGGCCGCCAGCTGCGCGGCGAGGACCGCCTCGGTCTGGCCGGCCGGGCTCGGCGCGGTGAAGCCGACCTTGCGGCGGCCGTCGTTGTTCACCGCCGAGCCGCGCACCACGGCCCGGATCCGGTCGCCGTCGGCGATCGCGTCCTCCAGGCGCTTGAGCACCACCACGCCCACCCCGTCACCGGAGGAGGTGCCGGCCGCGTCCGCGGCGAAGGCCCGGCAGTACCCGTCCGGCGAGAACGGGCCGCCGGGCACCCAGCGGTAGCCCAGCAGCGCCGAGGGGTTGACCGACACCGCCCCGGCCAGGGCGGTGTCGCAGCGGTAGTCGATGAGGTCCTGGCAGGCCTGGTGGACGGCCACCAGGGCCGTGGAGCAGGCGGTCTGCAGTGACAGGCTCGGCCCGGTCAGCCCCAGCTCGTAGGAGACCCGGGTGGCCAGGGTGCCCAGCGAGTTGCTGGTGGCCGCGTGCACCAGGGCGACCGAGCCGGGCCGGCCGGCGTACTGCGGGTGCAGGTGCGCCGGGTAGTAGCGGCTGTCGCCCGCCCCCGCGTACACCCCGACCTGCCGGTCGCCGAAGCCGCCGGCGTACCCCGCGTCCTCCACCGCGTGGTAGGCGGTCTCCAGCAGCAGGCGCTGCTGCGGGTCCACCACGGCGGCCTCGGTCGGGCTGTAGCCGAAGAACGCGGCGTCGAACCGGTCGATGCCCTCCAGGACGGAGACGGTGCGGACCAGGTCGGGGTCGGCCAGGTCCGCCGGGTCGCCGCCCGCGGCCAGGAACTCCTCGTCGCCGACCGGCCGCATGGAGTCCCGGCCGGCGGCCAGGTTGGCCCAGAACTCGGCGACGTCGGCCGCGCCCGGGAACCGGGCGGCCATGCCGATGACGGCGATCAGCGGGGGATCGTCGCCCGTGGTCGGGTCGGTGGTGGCCAGTTGCTCGTCAGCCATGGTTGTCGCCCTTCTGCTGTGCATTGGTACGGCGGGCGGCCTGCGCGGTGCGCCGCCGCTGCGCCTGCTGGCGGGCCCGGTCCAGAGCCGAGGGGGCGCCCGGTGCCGTCGGCCCGGCCGGCCGGCCGGTGGCGCCGCTCTCCGGCGTGCCGTCGGCGGGCGCGGTGCCGTCGGTGGTGCGCACGCCGCTCTCGGCGAGGTGCCGGGCCAGATCGCGCACCGTCGGGTGGCCGAACAGGTCCACCACCGTCAGGTCGGTGCCCAGCGCCTCGTTCACGCCGGCCTGCGCGGCCACCAGCAGCAGCGAACTGCCGCCCAGGTCGAAGAAGTTCTCGTCCCGGCCGATCCGCTCCCGGCCCAGCACCCCGGCCCAGAGCCCGGCGATGGTCTCCTCCAGCCGGTCCGCCGTGCCGTCCGGGGCCCCGGCCGCGCCGGGCTCGGCGGACCCCGCGGCCCGCAGCACCCAGTGCCCGTCGACGTCCAGCGTCCGGGCCGCCTCGGCGGCGCCCGTGCACACCGCTCCCAGGTCGGCGCCGTCGGCCAGCACCACCCGGCCGGCCAGCCGCTGCACCGGGCGGGCCGGGCCGGCCAGGTGCGCGCGCACCCAGGGCGCCGTGCGGTCCGCGCCGATCAGCAGGTGCGGCTCGGACAGCGAGGCCGCCAGGTCGTACGAGCGCAGGGCCGCCACCGGATCGAGGGCGCGGTAGCCGCGGGCCTCGGTCAGCGCCGCCAACCGGTAGCCCTCGCTCATCCCGCGTCCCTTCCAGGCGCTCCAGGCCAGACTGCGCACCGGGCGTCCGTCGCGCCCGTGGCGCACCGCGAGCGCGTCGAGGAAGGCGCAGCCCGCCGCGTAGGCCGCGTTGAGCGAGCCGCCGAAGAAGCCGTTGACCGAGGAGAAGGCGGTGTAGGAGGCGCCCAGCTCCGCGGCCAGCCGGTGCAGCACCCAGCCGCCCTCGACCTTGGCCGCCAGCGCGGACCGCCAGCGCTCGGGATCCAGCTCGGTGATCGGCGCCTCGTCCCGGTCGCCGGCCAGGTGCAGCACGCCGGCCAGCGGCGCCGACCACGCGTCGCGTGCCCGGTCCACCGCGGCCCGCAGCTGCACCGGGTCGGTGACGTCGGCCGCCTCGTAGCGGACCTCGCCCAGCGCGCGCAGCCGCCGGTACGCCTCGATCCGGTCGGCGGCCGGGCCGCCCGCGGCCGGTTCCCGCTCCCGGTCGGGCTCGTCGGGCAGGGCGGTACGGCCGACCAGCAGCAGCCGGGTGCCGGCCGTGCGCAGCAGGTGGGCGGCCAGCTCCGTGCCGACCCCGCCCAGGCCGCCACTGACCAGGACGAAGCCGGGCGCGTCGGGGTCAGCGCTCTGCTCGGCGGCCGACGGCTGTTCGGGCAACGGTCGCTCGGGCAGCGGCTGTTCGGGCAGCGGCTCCAGCCGGCGCAGGTGGCGGACTCCCGACCGGTAGGCGACCTCCGGCTCACCGGGCGGCAGTGCCAGCTCGCTCAGCAGTGCCCCGGCCGCCGCCTCGGCGTCGACGTCCGCCGCCAGATCGAGGTGGACGGCGCCGAGCCAGGGCAGTTCCTCGCGCAGCGTGCGCAGCAGCCCACCGGCGGCCGCGTGCAGGTAGCCGCCCCGCTCGGCCGGCAGCACCGCGTGGGCAGCGGAGGTGGCGAAGACCAGCGGCAGCCGGTCGGTGCGGTGCGCGGCGGCCCGGGCGGCCAGCGCCCGGGCCAGCGCGAGCAGCGACTGCGCGCCGTCGCGCTGAGCCTCGACCAGCTCCGCGACGCTGTCGGGCTCGCGGTCGGCGCCGTCCAGCGCGCCCAGGTGCAGTACGGCGTCCACCGTGCGGCCGTCCTGCGCGAGCCGGTCCAGCAGCCGGGCCAGGTCGGCCTCGTCGTCGGGCCGGACCCGGTAGCGGGCCGCGTCGGCGCGCTCGAAGCCGGGGCCCGCCGTCACCACGGTGCAGCGGCCGTCCGCCGCCCGCAGCCCGGCGGCCACCCGCTCCGCCACGGCGCAGGCCCGCTCGCCGCGGCCGGCCAGCACCAGGACGTGCCCGGGGGTGCCGCCCGGCGCGCGGTGCGGCCGGGCCGGCTGCCACACCGGGCGCAGGAACCAGTCCGGGACGGTGGCGGCGGTGCCCAGCAGCACCTCCGCCTGCCGCAGCACCTCGTCGAACTCCCCGGCCTCGAAGCGCTTGCGCAGCTGGGTGCGCTGGATCTTGCCGATCTCGGTCTTGGGGATCACGGCCGCCGCGATCGGCAGCAGGTGGGCCGGGCTCACCCCGATCTCCCGCGTCACCTTGCCGCGGATCTCGCGCAGCGCCGCGGCGGCGTCCACCCCGTCGGCCAGGTGGACGAAGAGCGCCAGCTCGTCGGTGCCCGCCGACGGATCCGGGCGCACGGCCACCGCAGCGGTGAAGCTGCGCACCACGGTGGCGAGTTCCTCGACGCAGGCCTCGATCTCGTGGCTGTAGTGGTTGACGCCGTTGACGATGATGACGTCCTTGGCGCGGCCGGTGATGTACAGCTCACCGGCGCGAAGGAACGCCAGGTCGCCGGTCTCGAACCAGCCGTCCGCGGTGAACGACTCGGCGTTGGCCTTGGCGTTGTCGTGGTAGCCCGAGGTCACCGAGGTACCGCTGACCTGGAGCCGGCCGACCTCGCCCTCGCACAGCACCCGGTCGGTGCCGTCCACGATCCGCATCGCGAAGCCCGGGTACGGCAGGCCGCAGCTGACGAAGGACTCGTCGGCCCCGGTCGGCTCGCCCGGCAGGCTGACGTCGGTGACCACCGAGCAGGTCTCGGACATGCCCCAGCCCGGGTGCATCACGTCCTGCGGCAGGCCGAACGGGCGCAGCACGTGCAGGAAGCCGCGGGCGGTGGCGGCCACCACGACCTCGCCCGCGTTCATCACCAGCCGCATCGGCGACAGGTCCCAGCGGCGGCCGGCCATCCGGTCGGCGTGCTCGGCCACCAGGCCGAAGGCGAAGTTGGGCGCCCAGGTGACGCTCACCCGGTGGCGGTCGGCCAGGTCGAGCCAGCGCAGCGGGTCCTGGAGCAGCCAGCCGGTCGGCGCATGAACCTGACGGCAGGTCAGGTAGACGTCGCGCAGGTGGAACATCACCACGCCGGTCACGTGGTCCAGCGGGATCCAGTTGAGCGAGACGTCGGCGGCCGACAGGCCGTTGGTGAGGGCGGCGGCCGCCGAGCGGCTGAGCACGTTGCCGTGGGTCAGCCGCACCGCCTTGGGCAGGCCGGTGCTGCCCGAGGTCATCAGCATCAGCAGCAGGTCGTCCGGCCGCGCCTGGTACCAGTCCAGGTCCTCCGGGCCCCGGCGCAGCGCGTCCACCGTGACCGGTCGCAGCTCCGGCCAGCCGCGCCGCTCCGCCAGGCCGCGCAGCCCCGGCTCGCCGGCCGTGGTGGTGACCACCGGCGGCATGCCCAGCATCCGCCAGATGCCCTCCAGCTTGGTCAGCGCCGCCGACGGGGCCTCGTAGGAGGCGGGCACGGTCAGCGGGACGGCCGTGATGCCGCCCAGGATGCAGCCCCACAGTGCGGCGAGGTAGTCCTCGGTGTCCTCGCACTGCAGGATGACCCGGTCGCCGGGGCGCAGCCCGAGGGCCCGCAGCCCGCCCAGCACCCGGGACGCCTCCGGGACCAGCGAGGCGTAGCTGCGCCGGGTCTCCGAGCCGTCCGTGCGGACGTGCACCACCTCCGCGTGCTCCCCGGCCGTGGCGGCGCGGCGCAGCGCCGCCGCCCAGCTGCCCACCGTCGGCTCCGGCAGCTCGGGGCCGGTGCTCACCGCGAGGGGCGCGTCCGCGGCGGCCGCCGCCTCGGCCGACTGCTCAACCGCCGGGCGGCGCCGGGCGGCGGCCGGTCGCCGGGTGCCCAGCTCCTCGGGCGCGTCCTCGAGTCCGACGGTGGCCGCGCGGACGCCGGGCAGCGCGGCCAGTGCGCGCTGCCACTGCCCGGCGGTCACCCGGTCCAGCGGCGGCAGGCTCAGCAGCGCGGCGGTGTCCAGCGCGCCGTCGGCGTCGTATGGCAGGGTGCCGACCGCGGTCAGCCGGGCGTCGGTGCCGAGCGCCCGTGCGGCCTGCTCGGCGGCCCCCGCGCGGGCGGGCACCGCGAACAGCCTCGGCCGGCCGTCCGGTTCGCGGACGGCGGCCGCTGCGCGCAGCCCGCCGGCGGCCAGCGCGGCGCGCTCCGGCGCCGCCGGGTCGGAGTCGGGCCGGGCCGGATCGGCCGCGCCGTGCGGGGGCGGGGGAGCGGGCAGCGCGCCGAGCCGCTGCGCCGGGTCGGCGGCGACCGCGGCCAACAGCCGGTGCAGCGCCTGCGCCAGGCCCTGGGCCGTGGCGGCGTCGAACAGCTCGGTGGCGTATTCCAGATGGCAGTCCAGGCCGGCCGGGGCGCCGTGCTCGTCGGACCGCTCGACCACGTCGAGGAACAGGTCGAACTTGGCGGTGCCGGTCGCGGTGGGCCGCAGCGGCGCCGTGACCGGGCCCAGCCGCAGCACGGCCTCGCCCGCGTTCTGCAGCGCCAGCATCACCTGGAACAGCGGGTGCCGGGCCGGGTGCCGGGGCGGGTTGAGGGCTTCCACCAGCAGCGGGAACGGAAGGTCCTGGTGGTCGTAGGCGGCCAGGTCGACGGCCCGCACCCGGGCCAGCAGGGTGCGGAAGTCCGGGTCGCCGGAGGCGTCGGTGGGCAGCACCAGGGTGTTGGTCAGCAGGCCGACCAGGTCGTCCAGCGCCGGATCGGTACGCCCGGCGACGGGCGTGCCGATCGCGACCACCGGGCCGGCGCCCCACCGGGTGAGGAGCGCGCCCAGCGCGGCCTGCAGCACCATGAACAGGCTGGCCCCGCCGTCCTCGGCGAGCCGCAGCAGCGCCCGGTGCAGCTCGGCGTCCACGGTCAGCGTGCGGGCCGCGCCGCGGTCGCCGGGCCGGGCGCCACGGGGCCGGTCCGCAGGCAGTCCCGCGTCCTCCGGCAGGCCGGCCAGCGCCTGGCGCCAGAAGGCCAGTTGCTGCTCCAGCAGGCCTGTCCCGGCCGGCGGCGGGGCGAGCAGGCGGCGCTGCCAGAGCGCGTAGTCGGCATACTGCACCGGCAGCGGGCGCCACCCCGGGCCCCGGCCCGCGACCCGGGCCGCGTAGGCCGCGGACAGGTCGTCGGCCAACGGGCGCAGCGACCAGCCGTCACCGGCGCTGTGGTGCAGGACCAGGACCAGGACGCGGTCCCGGCCGGTGCCCAGCAGCCAGGCGCGCAGCGGCAGTTCACCCGCCAGGTCGAAGCGGTGGCGCAGCGTGGCGGTGAGCTGCGCGGCGACCTCCTCGGCCGGGCAGTCGACCTCCGTCAGCTGCGGGGCGCGCTCCCCGGCGGGCAGCACCCGCTGCCGGGGCCGGCCTTCCGTCTCGGTCAGCAGGGTGCGCAGGCTCTCGTGCCGGTCGGCGAGGTCGGCCAGCGCCGCACGCAGCGCTTCGACGTCCAGCTCGCCGGCCAGCGGTACCACCAGGGGGATGTTGTAGGTGGCGCCGGAGGCGTCGATCCGGTTGAGGAACCACATGCTCTCCTGTCCGTGGGAGAGCGGCAGCAGCTCGGGACGCACGGCGGGCGCGAGCGGCGGGCGGGCCCACGACCGCGGACCGTCGGGCGTCAGCCGCCCGGCCACCCCGGCGGGCGTCGGGGCGTCGAACAACGCCGCCACCGGCACCTGTTGACCGGTCTCCAGGCGCAGCCGGGAGAGCAGCCGGGTGGCGCTCAGCGAGTGGCCGCCCAGGGCGAAGAAGCTGTCGTCGCGGCCGACACTGCCCCCGGGCAGGCCCAGCACCTCCTCGAACAGCCTGCAGACCAGAGCCTGTTCGGCGGTGTCCGGGGCCCGGCCGCCGGCCGCTGCGGCGAAGTCCGGCGCCGGCAGCGCGGCCGCGTCCAGCTTGCCGTTGCCGGTCAGCGGCAGCGCCTCCAGCAGTACGCAGGCGGCCGGTACCAGGTGTTCGGGCAGCAGCCCGGCCAGGTGGGCCCGCAGCGCGCCCGGGTCGGGCCGCTCGGCGGGCGCCGGCACCACGTACGCCACCAGCACCCGGTCGCCGCCCAGTTCGCGGGCCACCACGGCCGCCTGGGCCACCGCGGGGTGACCGACCAGGGCGGCCTCGATCTCGCCGGGCTCGATCCGGAAGCCGCGGATCTTGACCTGCTGGTCGGCCCGGCCCCGGTACTCCAGGGTGCCGTCCTCGGCGCGCCGGGCGAGGTCGCCGGTGCGGTACATCCGGGAGCCGGGTGCACCGAACGGGTCGGCGACGAAGCGCTGCGCGGTCAGCCCCGGCCGGTCCAGGTAGCCGAGCGCCAGGCCGGGACCGGCGACGTACATCTCGCCCACCGTGCCGGGCGGCACCGGCTGCAGGCAGTGGTCCAGCACGTACACGCGCAGGTCGGCGAGCGGGACGCCGATGGTGCCCCGCGGGTTGGGCTCCTCGACCGCCTCCCGGGTCACCCGGTGGTGGGTGACGTGCACCGTGGTCTCGGTGATGCCGTACATGTTGACCAGTTCCGGGCCATGGTCCCCGTGCCGGTCCAGCCAGGGGCGCAGGTGTGCGGCCTCCAGCGCCTCGCCGCCGAGGACGACGTAGCGCAGGGCCAGCGGCGCGGCCTCGGCGGGTGCCTCCTGGTCGGCCCGCACCAGCTGGTGGAAGGCCGAGGGCGTCTGGTTGAGCACGGTGACGCGCTCGCGCCGCAGCAGCTCCAGGAAGTCCCCCGGCGCACGGGAGACCGCGTACGGGACGACCACCAGGCGGCCGCCGTGCAGCAGCGCGCCCCACAACTCCCAGACGGAGAAGTCGAAGGCGTAGGAGTGGAAGAGCGTCCACACGTCCTCGGGTCCGAACGCGAAGCGCTCGGCGGCGGCGGCGAACAGTCGCAGCACGTTGCCGTGCGGGACCGGCACGCCCTTCGGCCGGCCGGTCGAGCCCGAGGTGTGGATGACGTACGCCACGGTGTCCGGGGTGAGCGGCGCCGTCCGGTCGGCGTCGGTGAGGTCGGAGGGGGAGAGCGCGGCGAGTTCCCGCTCGTCCTCCGGGGCGCCGAGCACCACGGGCGGCCGGCCGTCCGCGGGCAGCTTCCCGACGCTGCCGGTCTCGGTGACGGTGAGCAGCGGCGCGGCGTCCTCGGTCACCAGGCGCAGCCGCTCGGCGGGCTGGGCCGGGTCCAGCGGCAGGTAGCCGGCGCCAGTCTTGAGCACGGCGAGGACGGCGGTGACCAGCTCGGCGGTGCGCGGCAGGGCCAGCGCCACCAGGCGGCCGGGGCCGGCACCGCGGGCCGCCAGCAGGCGGGCGAGCCGGTTGGCCCGGTCGTTCAGCTGGGCGTAGGTCAGGGTGCCCCGCTCGTCGGTGACGGCCGGCGCCTGCGGGGCGAGGGCCGCCTGCTCCTCGAACCGGGCCGGCACGGTGGCGCGGGCCGCTGCGGTGAGGGCGGCGGGCAGCGGCGGCGCCGGGGTGAGCTCGGGCAGCTGCCGGTGCTCGTGCGGCAGCAGCAGGGAGGTGCGGGCGAGCGGCAGGCCCGGCTCGGCGGTGGCCAGTTGGTCGAGCAGGTGCACGAAGCGCTGCTGGTGCGCGGTCAGCTCCTGCTCGGTGTAGACCGCGGGGTTCGCGTCGAAGGCCAGCCACAGCCCGGGACCGTCCTCGGCGGGGCGCACGTTGATCTGCAGGTCCTCGACGGCGCCGCCGGTGAGGTGGTGCGAGGTGCACGGGTGCTCGCCGAAGCGCAGGTCCTCGCTGAACGGGATCAGGTTGACCACCGGCCCGTACAGCCGCCGGCCTCCGTCGAGCAGGCCCAGGTCACGGCGCAGGTACTCGCCGCGGTACTGCTGGTTGCGCCGCAGGGCGGCCAGCTCGGCGGTGACCTCGCGCACCAGCTCGCCCACGGTGGTGCCCGGGCTCACCGTGACCCGCAGCGGCAGGATGTCGGAGGTGGTGCCCGGCGTGCGCAGCGCGGCCGAGCCCGGGCGGCTCATCGTGGCCAGCCCGAGCACCAGGTCCTCCGCGCCGGTCGCCCGGTGCAGGTAGGCGGCCACCGCGGCCACCAGCAGGTCGGTGCGGGATGCGCCGAACCGGCCGGCGGCCGCCGCCAGGCCCTCGGCGTCGGGCAGCACGGTGGCGCGGCGGCGGAACGGGTAGACCGGCGGCGCGGTGCGCCCGCTCAGCCGCACCGGCGCGGGCGCGTCGGCGAGGCGCTCGGTCCAGTACGCGCGGTGCCGGGCGGAGCGCTCCGAGGAACGGTACGCGGCGTCGGCTTCCAGGAGCGGGCCGATCGGGCCGAACGGATCCGGCGGGACCTCGCCGCCCGCGGCCAGCGCGCTGTAGGTCTCGGCCAGCCGGCGGGCCACCAGCTTGTAGCTGTAGCCGTCCAGCAGGATGTGGTGGGCGCGCAGGGACCAGGCGTAGTGGTCGGTGCCCAGCGTGAACAGCGCGTGGGTGAACAGCGGGCCGCTCTCCAGGTCCACGGCGGCGGCCAGGTCGGCGCGGATCCACGCCTCGGCCGCGGTCCGCGGGTCGGGCTCCGCGCTCAGGTCGACCCGGTGCAGCGGCCAGTCGGCCGGCTCGGCGGGCAGCACGCAGCACGGGCCGTCCGGGGTGTCACGGAAGCGCAGCGCGAAGGTCTGGGCCTCCGCCACCGTGCGCCGCAGGGCGGTCTCGAAGAGCACCGGGTCGATGCGGCCGTGAATCTCGACGTACTCGGCGGTGTTGTAGGCGCCATTGGCCGGGTCGAGCCGCTGGGCGAACCAGATTCCTTCCTGGGCGCCCGACAGCGGCCGGAGTTCTTCCTCATGGACTGACATGGCACCAACCTTCAGCGCGGAGCGGGAATACCGCCGGAGAGACCGGCCGATGTGATCGAGCGGGAGTCGGGGGCGCGCGCGAGGAAAGCTGCCGGCGTACCCGAGGAAAGCTCAAGGAAAGAGAGGGGTGAATTCGGGCCCAACGGAGCCCGACGTGGAGAGGCATCGCACTGGTGAATGCATTGGCGACGGTGATCACTCAGAGCCTCATTATCAGGAGCCGCCATTGTCAGGTCAAGGTCAACTTCGGCGGGGACGGCTGGGACAGAAGTGGACAACTGATGCGTTCGGCCAGCTCGGATGTGGATCTCCCGGCTCCCGTACCGGGGCGGATTTGGCCGAGAACGCGCTGAAAGACGTGATTCGGCCATGTCTGAGAGGCGACCTTGGCGCATACGTGACCAGGTGAAAAGCTGAGCGCGCGGACCCCTTCGGCGGGTCCGTCGCAGCTACGGGGGATACGAATTGTGCTGCGGAAATGCGGATTCGGCCGAACCTGATCCGGTCGCCGTCCGCAGGACCGAACAGTGCTCTGTTCCACAGCTTGAAAGGCTCACCATGCAGCGCTTGCTATGCCCCGTGGAAACGCTTTACGTCGGCCAGCGGAGCCGGGCCGTCATTTCCTGCGCGGTGTCGGGCGGGGTCGACCCGCAGGTGCTCACCGCGGCCTTCGCGGACCTGACCGCCAAACACCCGCCACTGCGCTGCCGCATCGCACGCGAGGACACCGGATTCGTCCTCCAGGAGCTCGACACCCCGCCGCGCCTGGTGGTGCGGGAGAGTGCCGACGACGGCTACGCCGACGAACTCAACGCCCCGCTGCCGGTGGGCGGCCCGCTGGTCCGCGCCACGCTGCTGCGCGGCGCCGGTACCGACACCGTGGTGCTGGTCATCGACCACGCCATCACCGACGGCCACAGCGCCATCGCACTGCACCACGCGCTCTGGGACCGCTACGCGCAACTGCTCGCCGCACCCGGTACGCCCCCGGAGTCGTGGCGCACCGACTGGCCGGCGCCGCTGACCGAGCAACTGCCGCCCTGCCCCGAGGAGGAGGTCGCCCGGTACTTCGACCGCCGGGTGGCCGCCGCCCGGGCCCGTCCGGTCGAGCTGGTGCCCTACGACGCTGCGGGCGGGGCCGAGGGTGGCCGGATCGAGGTTGCCCGACTGCGGCTGAGTGTCGAACGGACCGCTCAACTGCGCTGCACGGCAGCCGCGTTCGGCGTCTCGGTGCAGGGGCTGATCGCCGGCGCCCTGCTGGTCGCCGCCCGGCGGCGGCTGCCCGGTGAGGGCCCGCGGACGCTCGGCTGCCTGTCGCCCGTCGACGTGCGCTCCCGGATGGCGCCCCCGGTGCCGCGCGACCAGATGATCGCCGCCGTCACCTCCAACGTCCAGGCGCTCGACGTCGCCCCGGACAGCGAGCCGGTGGAGCTGGCCCGCACGGTGACCGGCGGGCTGCGCAGGGCCCTGGAGGCCGGCGAACCGCTGCTGGAGGTGCGCATCATGCCCCGGGTGGCGGAGTTCCCGCCGCTGATGGCCGGCACGGTGATCGCCACCAACATGGGAGCCGTCGCGGCCCCGCCGCTGCCCGAGGGACTGGAGCTGCTCGACGTGCGGCTGGTGCCGGCGCGGGAGCAGTACTTCCCGCAGGCCGGTCGCAGCCCGCTGATGGCCTGTGTGACCACCTTCGACGGGCGCCTCGCGGTGGAGTTCCCGTACTGGACCGAGTGCTTCAGCGCCCCCTTCATGGCGGTCCTCCGGGACGACGTGCAGTCCACGCTCCTGGACCTCGCCGCGCTCGGCGGGCCGACCGGGAGCGCCGCGTCGTGACGGCGGTCGACACGAGCCCGGCCGCGACCGCGGCGCCGCTGCTCGCGCGGGCGCAGGCCGGCGACCGGCGGGCGCTCAACGACCTGCTGGCCCACATCGCGCCCTACGTCTCCCGGGTGTGCACGCCGATCGCCAGGCGGCACGGCCCGGACGCCGCCCAGGAGGCCCTGCTCGCGGTCTACCGCGGCGTGCACGGCCTGCGGGACACCGGGGCGTTCTACGGCTGGGTGCGCGCCATCGCCGTCCGTGAGGCGGTGCGCGCCGCCCGGCTCTCGGTGGACTCCACCGCGGACGCGCTCCCCGAGGTCACCCAGGACGCCAACCCGCTGGACGTCGTGCACATCGACGACATCCTGGACCGCCTCTCCCGTCAGCACCAACAGGTGCTCTCGCTCAGGGTGCTGGGCCTGAGCGAGGAGGAGATCGCGCAGGCCCTGCAGCTCCCGGTCGGCACCGTCCGCTCCCGCCTGCACCGGGCCCGGCGCCGCTTCCGCCAGCACTGGAACGCCACTCCGATCTGCTGACCCGGTCCGGCTCGTCGCGGGGTCAGCTCCTCGGTACCAGGGTGTTCTCGTTGGTGCGCCCGGCGCCGAAGTCCTCGATGTTGCGGGCGGTGGCGTCGATGATCTGGCCGACGGCGGTGCGGGTGAAGTAGGCCTGGTGCGAGGTGACCAGGACGTGGGGGAAGGTGACCAGGCGGGCGAGGGTGTCGTCGCTGATGCCCTCGACGGAGCGGTCGTAGAAGAAGACGCCGGTCTCCTCCTCGTAGACGTCGAGGCCGACGCCGGAGAGCCGGCCGGCGCGCAGGGTCTCCACCAGGGCGGCGGTGTCGACGAGGCCGCCGCGGCTGGAGTTGACCAGGATCGCGTCGTCCTTCATCCGGGCGAGCGCGGCGGCGTCGATCAGGTGGTGGGTGGCGGGCAGCAGGGGGACGTGCAGGCTGATCAGGTCGGCGCGGGCGAGGAGGTCGGGCAACTCGGTGTAGGTCATGCCGAGTTCGCGGCAGGCGGGGTTCTCGGCGATGTCCCAGCCGAGCAGCTCGGTGCCGAAGCCGTGGGCGATCCGGGTGAAGCACTCGCCGATCTTGCCGGTGCCGATCACGCCGACCGTCATGCCGTGGACGTCGCGGCCGAGCAGGCCGTCGAGGCGGAAGTCGAACTCCCGGCAGCGGAGGGCGGCCCGGGCGAGCCGGCGGTTGACGGCCAGGGCCAGCGCCCACGCGTGCTCGGCGACCGCGTAGGGGCTGTAGTGGGAGACCCGGGCCACCGTGAGGCCGAGTTCGGCGGCGGCCTCCAGGTCGATGTTGTTGAAGCCGGTCGAGCGCTGGGCGATCAGCTTGGTGCCGCCGGCCGCGAGGAGGGTGAGGGTGCCGGCGTCGAGGACGTCGTTGACGCTGCTGCTGACGCCCGGGTAGCCGGCGGCCAGCGGGGCGGTGTCCCGGTTGAGGAAGACGCTCAGGCAGCGCAGTTCGTGCCGGCCCGTGAACGCCTGCTCCAGCAGGGGCCGCTCGTCGGCCTGAACGCCGTACGCGAGGATCTCCATCGGCTGCATCCTTCCCGTGGTGGTCTGCTCCACCGGCCACGCTAGCCCGCGGGCGCGGGCGGCGTGCGGGAACGACACCGGCCCCGGGCGGACGCCCGGGGCCGGCGGGGGGTGAGGGGAGGGTCAGAGGACCGTCTCCGCCTCCACGTAGCGCTCCTGCGGCACGGTCTTCAGCTCGGCGACGGCCTCGCCCAGCGGCACCAGGTTGATGTTGGTGCCCTGCAGTGCGGTGATGTGGCCGAAGGCGCCCTTGTGGACGGCCTCCACGGCGTGCCAGCCGAACCGGGTGGCCAGCACCCGGTCGTACGCGGTCGGGGTGCCGCCGCGCTGGGTGTGGCCGAGGATCACCGGGCGGGCCTCCTTGCCGAGGCGGTGCTCCAGCTCGCGGGAGAGCTGGGTGGCGATGCCGGTGAACCGCTCGTGACCGTAGATGTCCTTGCTGCCCTCTTCCCAGTGCATGGTGCCGGCCTCGGGCTTGGCACCCTCGGCACAGACCACGATCGCGAACTTCTTCTGCCGGTCGAAGCGTTCGCGGACGACGGCGGTGAGCTTGTCGATGTGGAAGGGGCGCTCCGGGACGACGATCGCGTGGGCGCCGGCGGCCATGCCCGCGTTGAGCGCGATCCAGCCCGTGTGGCGGCCCATGACCTCGACGACCATGACGCGCTGGTGCGACTCGGCGGTGGTCTTCAGCCGGTCCAGGGCCTCGGTGGCGACCGAGACGGCGGTGTCGAAGCCGAAGGTGACGTCGGTGCACGCGATGTCGTTGTCGATCGTCTTCGGCACGCCGACGATCGGCAGGCCGGCGTCGCTCATCAGCTTGGCGGCCTTGAGGGTGCCCTCGCCGCCGATCGGGATGACGGCGTCCAGGCCGAGGTCCGCGCAGTACCGCTTGGCGCGTTCGACGCCGTCGCGCAGGTGGCTCGGCTGCACCCGGGAGGAGCCGAGAATGGTGCCACCCTGGGCCAGGATGCCGCTCACCGAGTCCAGGGTGAGGGGGCGGTGCACGCCCTCCAGGAAACCTCGCCAGCCGTCCTCGAACCCGATGATCTCGTCACCGTGGTCGACCACCCCCCGGTGGACCACGGAGCGGATCACCGCGTTCAGGCCGGGGCAGTCACCGCCGCTGGTCAGCACTCCAATACGCATTGCTTTGCAACTCCCGAGCAGAACCGAGGAACGGCCGGACTACAGGCTGGGACGACGAACCGTCACCGTAGCGGCCCCGTTCCACGCCGTGATGGCGGGGAGATGACCGTGGGGTGAAGGACCGGCCGATCCGGACAGAACATCCGAAACCGGCCGCGAAGTCGAGCATACGGCCCCTGCGTCCGGCCGGGCAGGAGCCGACGCGGGAGCGGCGCCGTCGGCGCCCCCGCGCGGAAGTGCAGCCTGCTGCCGAGGAGGGTGTGCAGCCGGCAACCCCATTGTCGTACGTCCGGGCCCGTCCGTGGACCGGGTGACCGCATCGCGGGCACCCGGTCGGGGCGGACCGGCGCACGACGCGTTGTTACGCGGGGCGCGAAGTGGCCGCGATGCGCTCGGCGCGCAGCGCGTCGTACCAGGTGGTGTCGGCCGGCGGCAGGGCGTTGACGTCCAGTGCCAGCTTGATGAGCATGTCCGCCACGGCGGGGTTGCGGGCCATCACCGGCCCGTGCAGGTAGGTGCCGAAGACGGTGTCCCGCCAGGCGCCCTCGGTGCCGTCCCCGGTGCCGTTGCCCCGGCCCGCGGTGACGGTGGCCAGCGGCTGGACGCCCTGGCCGAGGTGGGTCACGCCCTGGTGGTTCTCGAACCCGGTCAGCTGCGGCAGGCCGAGCCGCGGGTCGACGTCGGCCAGCACGTCGCCGACGCACCGGGCGCCCTCGCCGCGGGCGGTCCAGACGTCGAGCAGGCCGAGGCCCGGCTCGCGCTCGCCGAGGTCGTTGATGAACTCGTGGCCGAGGATCTGGTAGCCGGCGCAGACGGCGAAGATGATCGCGCCGTTCTCGGCGGCCCGCACCAGGCCGCTGTCGTTGCGCAGCCGCTCGGCGGCCAGTCGCTGCGGGCGGTCCTCGCCGCCGCCGATCAGGTAGATGTCCCCGCTGGTGGGCACCGCCTGGTCGGAGCGGACGTCGATCCGGGTCACGTTGAGGTGGCGCTGGCGGGCCCGGCGCTCCACGACCAGGGCGTTGCCCCGGTCGCCGTAGGTGCTGAGCAGGTCCGGGTAGACCCAGACCACGCGCAGGCTGCTCTCACTCATCCTCGAAGGCCTTCCATCGTGAAGTGGGCTGCTGGGCCGGGCATCAGCCGGCCACGACCTTCCGCAGCTGCTGGAAGGCGGTGTAGTTGGCGATCGCCTCGATCCGGCCGGGCGGGGCCATCCGGACGGCCTGCTCCAGCGACTCCACCACGTGGAACTGCAGCCCGGCGACCTCCAGGCGGACGGCCAGGTCCAGCTTGCGCTGGCCCATCACGAAGACGGGGTGCCCGGCGAGGCGCTCGTAGTCGACGTCCCAGAGCCAGGAGGTGTCGGTGCCGTCGGCGTCGAGCGCGTTGACGGAGAGGATGACCGGCGCGGGCGGGCCGTCGATCAGCGAGAAGGTCTCCAGCCAGCCGGCCGGGTTCTTGGCCAGCAGCAGCCTTATGTCGCGGCCCTGGTACTGCACCACGTCGTAGCGGCCGGCCACGGCCGTGACCGACTGCATCCGCTCCAGCGCGACCTGCGGGGCGACGCCGAAGACGGCGGCGACGGCGGCGGAGCTGGTGGCGTTGGCCAGGTTGGCCCGGCCGGGCAGCTGGAGCGAGATCGGCCAGGCGCCGCGCTGCGGGTCGATCACGTGGGTGCCCTGGAGCGCCCAGTGCGGGTTGGGACGGCGGAAGCCGCAGTCCTGGCAGAACCAGTCCTCGCCGGGGCGCTGCATCACGCCGCCGCACGCGGGGCAGGACCAGGCGTCCTCCTTCCAGGCCTGGCCGGCGGCCACCCAGACCACCTTCTTGCAGGAGGAGGCGGCCCAGGTCACCAGCGGGTCGTCGGCGTTGGCGATGACCACGGCCTCGGTGTCCTGGAGGCCCTCGCGCCACTTCTCGGCCATCATCCGGGTCTCGGCGGCGCGGTCGAGCTGGTCGCGGGAGAGGTTGAGCAGGGCGATCGCCTTCGGGCGGGTGTCGCGGGCGACCCCGGCCAGGTACTTCTCGTCCACCTCGATGACGCCGAAGCGGGCCTCGGAGCCGCCGGCCAGGGCGGAGGTGATGCCGGCCGGCATGTTGGCGCCCAGGGCGTTGGAGACCACCGGGCCGGCGGCGCGCAGCGCCTCGGCGATCAGCCGGGTGGTCGTGGTCTTGCCGTTGGTGGCGCTGACCAGCACGACGTCCAGGTGGTCGGCGAGCGTGGCGAGCAGGTCGGGGTCGAGCTTGAGGGCGACCTTGCCGCCGATCACCGAGCCGCTTCCGCGGCCGGCCTTACGGGACACGGCGGCGGCCACCTTGCCGGCCGTGACCGCGATCTTGGCGCGGGCCGGCAGCGAGGCGTCGCGTGCGCCTGTGGGCTCCGATTCGGTGCCTGCCATGCTCAGTGGTTCCTCCTTGCTGCGGCACCGCCCGGGGCCGGATAACGGGCCGTTGGGCGGCGGGGACGGGGCCAGCCTACCGACTCCGCCGCCCGGCTCGGCGATCCGGACCCCGTGCCGCCTGCTCCGGAGGCCCTGCCGGGGCCGTCGGCGGGCCCTGACGCGGCGTCAGTAAAGACGGTGTACGGACGGGCCCTTCGCCGCTGGGGACGCCGTTCCGGGGGCCTGCGGTTCCCCGCGGGCCGGGGCGCGGCGGGGCCGGACGGCGCGATCGCCGTCCGGCCCGGGGCGTCCCGTGAGGATCTGGTGAAGAAACGACTACCGGCCCGGCCGGGTCGGCCAGGGCGCGGGCAGCTCCTCGGCCGCCTCGGCCAGGTGCGCCGTGATCACCAGGGTGCCCTCCTCCACCTGGTAGTCGAGCGGGGCGGCCAGCTTCCGCATGGTGGCGATCAGTCCGGTGTTGGAGGACTGCGTGACGGCGTACACCGTCTCCACGCCCGCCTCCAGGGCCAGCGCCGCCATCCGCCGCATGAGGTCCAGCCCCAGCCCGCGCCGCTGCCAGGCGTCCTCGACCAGCACCGCGACCTCGGCGCCGTCGCCGTCCCACATCAGGTGCCCGAGGGCGACGATCCGCCCGTCCGCCGCCTCCACCGCGAGGGCCTGGCCGTGCCGGGCGTCCAGCAGGTGGTCCAGGTAGCGGTCGGCGTCCCGGACCGGGCCGTGGTAGCGCTTGCGCAGGGTGTCGGAGGAGCAGCGGCGGTGCATGGCCAGTGCCGCCTCCTTGTCGCCGGCGTCCGCGCGCCGCACGGTCAGGTCGGCCCCGGCGGGCTGGGCCAGCCGGGCCCGGACGTCCGGGACCCGCGGGCCGAGCAGGGTGTCCAGCTCGACCAGGGCCTGCGCCCGGGCGAACTCGGTCGGGGTGAACGGCAGCTGCGGGCGGCTGAGCTCGATCAGGTCGCCGGACGGCACCGGCAGGCGCATCACGTGCCCGTCCACGCCGGCGCCGCCGCGCCCGGCCGCGCCCGGGTACTGCCGGATGGTGCACTGCCCGAAGAGCTGGCGCAGCGCGATCGGCAGCTCGGCGGCGTCCAGCGCGGTACGGGTCGCCAGCGCCAGCACGTGGGTGGGCACGTCGACCAGGTCGTGCGCGTCGGCCGGGGCGCTCCAGATGTCGTGCCCGCCGGCGGCGGCCACCAGTGCGGCCAGGTCCGCCCGGGTCAGCGACTGCGGTGCGCGGACGAAGAACTCGTCCACGGTGCCGCTGGGCAGCGGGTGCGACTGCATCGAGACGATGTTGACCTGCCGCTGCGCGAAGGCGGTGCACACCCGGGCCAGGCTGCCGGGGGAGTCCTGCACCGTGGTGCGCACCCGCCAGAGCGTGGTCTGCTCGAAGTCGTGCAGCGGCCCCTTCAGCGGCTCCCCGGACGCTCCCGGCGTTCCCGGCACGGCCGGGGGCGCGGGCGCGTCCGGGGCCGGCGGCCCGTGCAGCTGATGGCGGTGTGACCACCAGGTGTGGAAGAGCGCCGTGGCCACCAGGGCGACCGCGGAGCCGGCCAGTACCACCGGGCCGTCCGGGCCGTGCACCACGACCTTGGCCACCAGGTCGGCCGCGGTCACCGAGAGGAAGACCGCGGCGAGCTCCACGGTGTCGCGGCGCCAGCGGTGGGTGCGGGCGCCGCGCCGCTGGGCACGGGAGGGGGTCGGCGTCGAGGATGCGGTCGGTTCGGTCGTCGTCAGCTGCTCCGTGTGCTCCATGCCGACAAATCTGCCGCTCCGGTGTTTCGCGATCACGAATCCTCCGTGACCTGTCGGTTAATGTCTCCGGGCCCGGGTTAAGGCAGCTCGCGGGCGGCGGCCTTCACCTCGGCCAGCAGCAGTTCGAGGTCGGCCTCGGTGGTGGCGGCGTTGAGCAGGCAGGCGCGCAGCATCTCGCGGCCGTCCAGCCGGGCCCCGGTGACGAAGACCCGGCCGCGCCGCTGCACCGCCACCGGCAGCTCCCGGTTGACGGCGTCGAGGGCGGCCTCGTCCCGCCCGGCGGCGCGGTGACGGAACGCCACGATCGACGTCTGCACCTCGGCGAGGAGCTCCAACTCATCGTCCTTCTCGATGAGTTCGCCGAGCCTGCGGGCCAGGGCGGTGCACCGGGCGATGTCCCGGGAGAGGCCGTCGCGGCCGCGGTGGGCGATGGTGGCCCACACCTTGAGGGCGCGGAACGGGCGGGTCTGCTCGGTGCCGTACTCGGAGAACCAGCCGAGCGCGCCGGCCGCCTCGTCGCGCAGGTAGGAGGGGACGAGGCTGAAGGTGCCGCGCAGCTCCCCGGTGTCGCGGACCAGTGCGCAGCCGCAGTCCACCGGCACGCCGAGCCACTTGTGCGGGTCGAGGGCGAGCGAGTCGGCCCGCTCCATCCCGGCGTAGCGGTGCGCGATCGCCGGGTCCAGCACGCCGAAAGCCCCGTACGCGCCGTCCACGTGCAGCCAGAGCCGCTGCTCGGCGCAGAGGTCGGCGACCGGGTGGAAGGCGTCCACCGCGCCGGTGCCGACGGTGCCGGCCGAGGCGACCACCAGGAACGGCAGCAGTCCGGCGGCCCGGTCGCGCCCGATGGCGGCCCGCAGGTCGTCGACGTCGAGCAGGCCGTCCGGGCCGGTGGCGACGGTGCGCAGGTGCCTGCTGCCCAGGCCCAGCAGCTCGGCCGCCTTGCGGACGCAGGAGTGCGTCTCGCCGGTGACGTAGCCGACCAGCGGCGGCATCCCGGCGAGGCCGTCCTCGCGGACGTCCCACCCGGCCTCGCGGGCGGCCCGGTTGCGGGCGGCGGCCAGGCAGACGATGGTCGCCATCGAGGTGCCCGAGGTGAGCAGCCCGCCGCCGGCCGGGTGCGGGAAGCCGACCAGCTCGGCGATCCAGCGGACCACCGCCCGTTCCAGGTGGACGTCGGCGTGGTCGCCGCCGGCCGAGCTGGGGTTCATCGCGGAGGCGGCCAGCGTGGCGAGGACGCCGGCCGGCGCGGGCGCGGAGTTCACCCAGCCGAAGAAGCGCGGGTTGCCGTTGCCCATCGGGTGCGGCAGGACGTCCCGGCCGATCGCGGCGAGCAGCTCGGTCAGCGGGCGGCCGGCGGCCGGCAGCGGCGCGTCCAGCAGGGTCCGGCGGGCTTCGTCGTCCATCGGCCGCCAGACCGGGCGGGCGGGCAGTTCGGCGAGGTAGTCGCTGACCAGGTCGGCGGCGGTGTGCGCGGCGGCGCGGAAGTCCTCGGAGGTCACGGCGGCTCCAGGTGGTGCGGGCCTGGCGGCGCGGCGTCCTCGGCGCACCCGGGTCGGCCCGATCCTACGGAACCGGGCCCGCGCCGTGCGGCGCGGGCCCGGTGGGCGGGACGTGGCCCGGGGGCCGGGGCGGGGAGCGGTCAGTCGAGCGAGGCGGAGAGCCCGCTCGCCGAGCGGCAGTAGCCCTGCATCTCCTTGTTGGTGATCTTGGCGCAGAGCCGTCCGGCCGCACCGGCGTCCGTGTAGTTCACCGTGTAGTAGCTGACCAGGCCCTCGGCGCAGGCCTTGCGCTGCCAGCCGTCGGCGGCGGTGGCGCACTGCTGGGCGGCCCAGTCCTCGCGGTCCAGGTTGTACTTCATGGTCCGCGAGCCGACGCCCCGGCTGCAGTCCACCGCGCCGCCGGAGGCCTTGCCGGCCAGGCACCACTTGAGCGCGTCGCCGTACACCTCGGGGTGGTTCGGGTAGTCGTGCGAGGAGAGGTAGAAGGTCGGCGCGTAGAAGTAGCAGGCGGACTGGAACAGCGCCGGCTGGTCCTTGCACGGGTAGAGCGGGTCCTGGGCGAGCTTGTCGGCGGGCAGGTTCGCCTTTGCCGTCTCGTCCTCCTCGTCCGGCCCGAAGAGCTGCATGAACAGGCCCTCGGAACAGCGGATCCGGTTCTGGTCGGTGGTGAACTTGTTGCACAGGTCGCGGGCCTTGGCCACGTCCTGCTTGGCGACGAACATCGTGCCGTGGCCGACGCCGTGGATGCAGGGGCCGCTGTTCTTGGGCGCGCAGAGCTTCAGCAGGTCCACCTCGGGCTGGGTGGAGGCGTTCAGCATCTCCTCGACCGCGCCGTGCAGGTAGCCGGCCGCACACGTCTCGTGCGGGAAGGAGATGACCTTCTGGAAGTCGGCGTTGTACCGCTTGACCGCCTGGTGCCCGAGCTCGTGCGCGATCGGGTGGCAGAACCGGACGGTGTACGGCTTCTCCTTGGTGATCTTGTCGAGGTCGGCCAGCGCGACGCCGGGGTCGGTGGCCTCCATCTCGGCCATCATCTTGTTCCGCAGCGTCGAACGCGTCCAGACCGCCGGGTCGCCGGTCGGGGTGGCCGACGCCCCGGCGGTCTGGACGGTGCCTGCGGCCGGTGCGCCCGAGCCCGCCGCGCCGGGGGCGGCCGACGCGGCCGCCTGGGTGCCGGTGGCGGGCGTCCAGTCGGTGACGGCCACCGATCCCAGGCCCAGGACCCCCAGCAGGAGAGCGGTGAGAATCGCGAACGCTCGCGGTTGCATGACGGAGATCCCCCGGCGGATCGAGACGGACGGTTCGCTCCCCATCCTGACGGCACGCGGCTGCGAATCCGCGTTATCGGCCGCCATTCGGGAGGTGTCGGCGACGCTACCGCACGCCGTTCCCACCCGGCGAAGCGGGATGGCCGGGGGTCGCCACCCGGACGGCGCCGCGCCGTCCGGGTGCCCGCGCCGCGCCGTCCGGGGGTGACGGCCGTTCAGAGTTCCAGCGAGACCCGGTACTCGGTCAGCCAGGTGTTGAGGTCCAGCGCCAGGTCGACCCCGAGCCGGACGGACTGCGGGTCGGTGTCCGGGGCGAGCGCGTCGACGAGCGCCCGGCGGTCCAGCAGCGGCAGGACGGGGGCGCCCGGGTCGGCGGCCAGCTCGGCCAGCTCGGCCCGCAGCAGCGCCGGGTAGCGCGGGTCCTGGACGACGGGGTACGGGCTCTTCAGCCGGTCCGCGACCGCCGCCGGGAGGACGTCCCGGACGGCGGCGCGCAGCAGGCTCTTCTCCCGGCCGTCGAAGCTCTTCATCGCCCACGGGGTGTTGAAGACGTACTGGACCAGCCGGTGGTCGCAGAACGGCACCCGGACCTCAAGGCCGTTGGCCATGCTCATCCGGTCCTTGCGGTCCAGCAGGATGCCGACGAAGCGGGTGAGGTTGAGGTACGAGATCTCCCGCATCCGCCGCTCCACCGGGTCGGCGTCCGGCAGGTGCGGGACCTCGGCCAGCGCCTCGCGGTAGCGGGCCCGCCGGTACTCGTGCACGTCGAGCTTGCCGACCAGGCCCCGGTCCAGCAGCTGCTCGCGCGGCCCGGTGCCCGTGCCGCCCAGCTGGGCCACCGCGCCCGCCCACGGGAAGTCGTCGGCGGCGACCAGCTGCGGGTCGTGGAACCAGCGGTAGCCGCCGAACAGCTCGTCCGCGGACTCGCCCGACAGCGCCACCGTCGAGTGCCGCCGCACGCCGCGGAAGAGCAGCAGCAGCGAGATGTCCATGTCGCCGAAGCCGCCCGGCGCGTCCCGGGCGCGCAGCACGGTGGCGCGCTGCGCCGGGTCGCTGAGCTCGGCGCTGTCCAGCTCGACGACGCTGTGGTCGGCGCCGACGTGCTCGGCCAGCAGCCGGGCGTACGGGCCGTCCGGGGTGGAGCGGACCTCGTCGGCCCGGAAGTGCTCACTCTGGCCGGTGAAGTCGACCGCGAAGGAGCGGACCGGGCCGGCTCCGGCGGCGCGCAGCTGCCTGGCGGCGAGCGCGGTGACGGCGCTGGAGTCGAGGCCGCCGGAGAGCAGCGAGCAGAGCGGGACGTCCGACTCCAGCTGGCGGTGGACGATGTCGTCGAGCAGGGCCCGGACGGTGGCCACGGTGGCGTCCAGGTCGTGGGTGTGCTCGCGGGCCTCCAGTGCCCAGTAGCGGCGGATCGAGACGCCCTCGCGGCGGACCCGGACCACGTGGCCGGGCGGCACCTCGACGACGCCCCGGTAGATCGAGCGCCCCGGGGTCTTGGTGACGGCGAACAGCTCGCGCAGCCCGTCGAGGTCGACCACCGGCCGGACGTCGGGGTGGGCGAGTACGGCCTTCGCCTCGGAGCCGAAGACCACGCCGTGCCGGGCGCGGTGGTAGTGCAGCGGCTTGACGCCCATCCGGTCCCGGACCAGCAGCAGCTCCTCGCTGCGGGCGTCCCAGACGGCGAAGGCGAACATGCCGTTCAGCCGCTCGGCGAGGCCCTCACCCCACTCCAGGTAGGCGTGCAGCACCACCTCGGTGTCGCTGCGGGTGCGGAAGCGGTGCCCGGCCGCGGCCAGTTCGGCGCGCAGCTCGCGGTGGTTGTACACCTCCCCGCTGTAGGTGAGGGCGGCCAGCACCCGGCCGTCGTGCTCCACCGTCATGGGCTGGGTGCCGCCCTCGATGTCGATCACGGCCAGGCGGCGGTGGCCGAGCGCGGCGTGCCGCTCCAGGTGGACCCCGCCGGCGTCAGGGCCGCGGCAGAGCTGGGTGGCCGTCATCGCGTCGAGCACAGGGCGTTCGGTGGTGAGGTCGCGGTCGAAGGCGACCCATCCGGTGATCCCGCACATCAGCAAGCCTCCGGTCTTCCGGCACGCATCTCCGATGCGTATGCGGAGAATCACGCTACGTGGCGATCCGGTGCCGCTACAAGGGTGTGTCGACAAGGCGATGAACGTCCTCCCCGCCCGCCGGGGCGGGCGGGCCGGGCGTCCGGTGACGACCCTTGGGCCGAAAGCCTCGGGATCTGCCCGAATTCGGGCAGGATCTTTGATCTTCCCGGTCCGTCCGGCCTAGGCTCCTCACTCGTGTCCAGCTCACCCGGCGTCCCGCACCCCCACCCCTCGCACCACCCTCACGAGGAGCTGCTCGCCCACCTCACCCGGACCAGCCCGCTCGGGCCCCGGGAGGCGGCGCGGGTGGTCGCGGAGGTCCTGGCGTACTTCTCCGAGACGACCGAGGAGTACGTCCGCCGCCGCCACGGCGAGCTCCAGGCGCGCGGCCTGACCAACGAGCGGATCTTCGCCCGGCTCGCCGAGGAGCTTCCCGCCCGCCGGGTCGCGGCCCCCGGGCTCTCGGCCCGGCAACTGCGCCGGATCGTCTACGGCTGAGCACCGACCTGCTCGGCGAAGCCACCCCCTCTGTCATTCGAAGGAGTCACCCAGATGTGCGGAATCGTGGCCTACATCGGCCCCAAGGACGCGACCCCCTTCCTGCTGGAGGGCCTGGCCCGGCTGGAGTACCGCGGCTACGACTCGGCCGGCGTGGCCGTCAGCGGCCGCACCGGCGGACTGAAGGTCCGCAAGGTCAAGGGCCGGGTCGCCGACCTCGCCGCCGCCGTGCCCGCCCGGTTCAAGGGCACCACCGGCATCGGCCACACCCGCTGGGCCACCCACGGCGTGCCCAGCGACGCCAACGCCCACCCGCACCTGGACAACGCCGAGCGGATCGCCGTCGTCCACAACGGCATCATCGAGAACGCCGACGAGCTGCGCGCCCGCCTCACCGCCGAGGGCGCCGTCTTCCGCTCCGAGACCGACACCGAGGTGCTCGCCCACCTGATCGCCGCGCACGCCGCCGAGGGCATCGAACTGGAGGAGGCCGTCCGCGCCGCGCTCGGCAAGGTGGTCGGCACCTACGGCATCGCCGTGCTCGACGCCGAGCAGCCCGACCGGATCGTCGTCGCCCGCAACGGCAGCCCGATCGTGCTCGGCATCGGCGAGAAGGAGATGTTCGCCGCCTCCGACGTCTCGGCGCTCGTCCGCTACACCCGCCAGGTCGTCCACCTGGAGGACGGCGAGCTGGCCACCGTCCGCGCCGACGGCTTCCGCACCTTCACCGAGGACGCCCGCACCACCCACCGCCAGCCGTCCACCGTGGACTGGGAGATCGACTCCTACGACACCGGCGGCTACGAGCACTTCCTGCTCAAGGAGATCCACGAGCAGCCCGGCTCCGTCGAGCGCACCCTCAGCGGCCGGCTCGACGAGCGGTTCAACACCGCCCACCTCGGCGGCCTCAACCTGGACGCCCGCGAGCTGCGCGAGATCCGCCGGGTCAAGATCCTCGGCTGCGGCTCCGCCTACTACGCCGGCGAGATGGGCGCCCAGCTGATCGAGGAGTTGGCCCGGATCCCCGCGCACAGCGAGCCCGCCTCCGAGTTCCGCTACCGCAACCCGGTGATCGAGGCGGACACCCTCTACGTCGCGGTCAGCCAGTCCGGCGAGACCTACGACACCCTGGCGGCCGTCCAGGAGATCAAGCGCAAGGGCGGGCGGGTGCTCGGCGTCGTCAACACCGTCGGCAGCGCCATCGCCCGGGAGTGCGACGGCGGCATCTACCTGCACGCCGGGCCCGAGATCTCGGTCGCCTCCACCAAGGCGTTCACCTCCACGGTCGTCGCCTTCGCGCTGCTCGCCCTGCACTTCGGCCGCATCCACGACCTCTCGCCCGCCGACGGCCGCCGCATCGTGGCCGGCCTCAAGGCGCTGCCCGGCCAGATCCGGGAGATCCTCGCGCAGAGCGACGGCATCGCCGAACTGGCCGCCGAGTACGCCGAGTCCGAGGGCATGATGTTCATCGGCCGGGTCCGCGGCTTCCCGGTGGCCCGCGAGGGCGCGCAGAAGCTCAAGGAGATCTCCTACGTCCACGCCGAGGCCTACCCCGCCAGCGAGCTGAAGCACGGCCCGCTCGCGCTGATCAGCCCCGAGCTGCCGACCGTCGCCCTGGTGCCCGACGACGAGCTGTTGGACAAGAACCTCACCACCCTCGGCGAGATCAAGGCCCGCTCCGGCCGGGTGGTGGCCGTGGCCCACCGCCGGCCCGAGGCCAAGCTCGCGGACCACTGCATCCTGGTGCCCAAGAGCGAGCCCGAGCTCGACCCGCTGCTCCTCAACATCCCGCTCCAGCTGCTCGCCTACCACGCCGCCGTGGCGCTCAAGCGCGACGTCGACAAGCCGCGCAACCTGGCCAAGAGCGTCACGGTCGAGTAGCGCGCGCCGGGCCGGACGTGCGCAGGCCCGCCGGGCTGCTGGGGCCGGGCGGGCCTGCGGAGTACCGTGCTACCGGTCTGGCCGGCGGCGTCGGAGCGGACGGGGGGCGTTAGAGCAGGTAGAGCTTGGCGAAGGGTGCAGTGATCCTCTTCTCCTGCGAGCCGAAGTCGACGAGGATCGCGGTGGCTCCGTCCTCGACGGCGACGACACGGCCGAGGCCGTACTCGTCGTGGGAGACGCGGTCGTCGAGGGCGAAGTGCTTGGGCGGTGGTGGCACCTTCGCGCGGAAGGGGCTGGTGGGCAGATGGCGCCTGGGCACGGGCTGGTTCGTCATTACTGCCAGTATGCGCCCCTCCGGGCTCAGCCGGCCCGGTGGACCACCTCGCCGCCGACCACGGTGAGGTCGGCGCGGGTGTCCAGGAAGGCCTTCGGCTCCAGGGCGAAGAGGTCGTCCGAGAAGAGGACGAGGTCGCCGAGCTTGCCGGGGGTGATCGATCCCAGGCGGTCCTCCAGGAAGTTCGCGTGCGCGCTGCCGAGGGTGTAGCCGCGTAGGGCGGCGGCCAGCGTGACGGTCTCGTCGGGCATCCAGGC
This sequence comes from Streptomyces sp. CB01881, assembly GCF_002953255.1. Lineage (GTDB taxonomy): Bacteria > Actinomycetota > Actinomycetes > Streptomycetales > Streptomycetaceae > Kitasatospora. Next base: position 1,205,723 of record NZ_CP026498.1, on the reverse strand, counting down.
CTCGCCGCCGGCCAGGCCCTGGCGGGTCACGGCGGTGTAGAGGCCGACCAGCGGGTCCATCTCGGCGACGTTCCAGTCGCTGGAGAAGGCCAGCACCGCGCCGGCGTCCTGGAGGCTGCGCATCGGCCAGGCCTTGGACCAGCGGTGCTCGCCGACCGCCTCGGCCCAGTCCTTGCCCGGGCCGGCGATGTCCGGGGAGCAGTGCCGGGGCTGCATGCAGGCGACCACGCCCAGCTCGGCGAAGCGCGGCACGTCGGCCGGGTCGAGGCACTCGACGTGGACCACCTGGTGGCGGGCGTCGCGGGGGCCGTTGACCCGGCGGGCGTGCTCGACCGCGTCCAGCACGGTGCGGATTCCGCGGTCGCCGGTGGCGTGCACGAAGGCCTGGAAGCCGGCCGCGTCGAGGCGGGCCAGCACCTCGGCGAACTCCCCGGCCGGGTAGAAGGTCTCGCCCCGGTGGCTGTGGTGGCCCGCGTAGGGCTCCAGCAGCGCGGCCGTGTGCGGCTCCACGACGTCGTCGATGTACAGCTTCAGCGGGCCGACCCGGAAGCGGTCGGTGTCGTGCCGGCGCGCCGCCGCCGCGAACTCGGCGAGCTCCGCGTCGGTGGTGCCCCGGGGGTGGAAGAGCGCGGCGACCAGGCGGGAACGGAGCCGGCCCTCGGCGATCGCCCGCTCGTACAGGGCCAGGTCGTCGAGGGAGTTCTGCGGCTCGACGACGGTGGTGATGCCGTAGCGGGCGGCCAGGTCGAGGCTGGCGGCGAGCCGGCCGTACTGGCGGTCGGGGTGGGCCCACGGGACGCCGGCGGCGCGCAGCGCGCGGTGGCCGTCGCGGGAGAGGCCGCGGACCGCGAAGTCGGTGAGGAACCCGGTCGGCTCGCCGGTGGCCGGGTCCTTCTGCACCGTGCCGAAGGCGAGCTCGCCGGTGTCCGCGGTGATGCCGAGGCGCCGCAGGGCCGCGGTGTTCAGCCAGGCGGTGTGCACGTCGTAGCTGAGCACGAAGGCGGGCCGGCCGCCGGTGTACGGGTCGAGGTCGGCGGCGGTGGGCATCCGGCCGCCGGGGATCGCGGTGTAGTCGAAGGCCTCGGCCTCGATCCAGTCCGCCTCCGGGTTGCGGCGCAGCCAGTCGGCGATCCGGCGGCCGATCCCGGGCAGGTCGCCGGCGCCGGCGAGCTGGACGCAGGCGGAGTCGGAGCCGAGCCGGACGTGGTTGTGGCTGTCCACGAAGCCGGGCACCAGCAGTCGGCCGCGGGCGTCCACCACCTCGGTGCCCGGGCCGGCCAGCTCGCGCCAGCCGTCGCCGTCGCCGACCCAGACGATCCGCCCGTCGCGCACGGCGACCGCCTCGGCGCGGGGGCGCCGGTCGTCGACGGTGTGGACGTGGGCGTTGTGGACGATCAGTTCGGCGGGGTGGTTCACGAGGTCTCCGAGGTGGCGGCGTAGGCGGAGGAGGCGGTGGCGGAGGAGGCGTCCGCGGGGCCGGCCTGGTCGGCGGGGAGGCTGAGCACCCAGTGGGTGGCGCTGCGCGGGCGCAGGTAGAGGAACCAGTAGAGGACGCCGACGACCAGGACGGCGAGGGTGATCAGCAGGTCGCGCCCGGCCTGCTGGGTGAGCGTGTAGCCGAGGACCACGGTGGTGATCACCGGTGCGACGGGCCAGAGCGGCATCCGCCAGGCGTCGGTGGCGCGGTGGCGGCCCCGCCGGGCGGCCAGGGCGGCGACGCCGAGCAGCAGGTAGATCACCGCGACGACCACGCCGGTGAAGCCCAGCAGCGCGTCGATCGGCACGGTCAGCGCGAGGACGGCGCCGGGCAGGCCGATCGCCAGGGTGGCCACCCAGGGGGAGCCCCAGCGGGGATGCAGGGTGCCCAGGGCGCGGTTCACCGGGCCGGGCCACGTCCGGTCGCGGGCCGACGCGTACAGCACCCGGCCGTTCTGGATCACCATCACGATGACGGCGTTGAGGATGGCGGCGGCGATGCAGAGGCTGACGAAGGTGCCGACGGCGCTGCCGGCCCAGCCGTCGACGATGGCGACCAGGTCCCCCGCGGCGAGCTGGTCCGGGGAGCTGACACCCAGGCAGATCGCGATCACCGGGAGGGTGATGACGAGGACCCCGGCCAGCAGGGACCAGAGCACCGTCCGGGCGACCGAGCGGCGCGGGTCGCGCAGGTCCTCGGACAGGTAGACGGCCGTCCCGAAGCCGTTGTAGGTGAAGATCGCGACGGCCAGGCCCGAGATCAGCAGCCCCGCGGTGAACGGGCTGGTGCCGCCCTGCCCGTCCGGGACGACCGCGTGCACCAGGGTCGAGGCCGGCTGGTGGACGTGGGTCAGGCCGAGGACGGTGACGACGCCGGCGGCGAGGACCTCCAGGCCCAGGAAGACGCCGGTGATCAGGGCGTTCGACTTGATGTCGAGGACGCCGACCGCGACGGCGAGGGCCATCACCGCGCCGCCGGCGACCGCCGGGTCCAGCGACAGCACCGAGCCCAGGTAGCCGGCGGTGCCCAGCGCGATGATCGGCGGGATCACCAGCAGCGAGACGATCGAGATCACGAACACCAGCCAGCCGGCCAGCCGGCCCAGCACCTGGCCCACGATCGAGTACTCGCCGCCGGCGCTGGGCACCAGGGTGCCGAGCTCGGCGTAGCAGAGGCCCACCCCGAGCGAGAGCACGGCGGCCACCAGCAGGCTGAGCACCGCGCCGCTGCCCTGCGACTGGAGCAGCGGGGGCACGACGATGAAGAGCGAGGACGCGGGCGTGACGCAGGACAGGGTCAGCAGGACCCCGCCGAACACGCCCAGGGAGCGCGGCAGCGCCTCGACCTGCGGCGGTGGGGGAGAAGAAGACGTCATCGGGGGACCGGATCTCTCGCGGGGGAAGGTGTCCGGCCATTGAAGGCGTGCGAAAAGAAAGCGTCAAGAGTGGTTTGGAAACGATTAGCTTGCGAAGGTGGCCCAGGTGGGCGATTCAGTTGTGAGACCGTTTACAGGCGACGGAATCGCCTAGTCGATGGGCAGATCGTAGGTGTAGGACTCCTTCACGATGTCCAGGTGCACCCACGACTCCGAGCGGGAGACGCCCGGCAGCGCGCGCACCGCCTCCAGACCCGTGAGCAGCACCGACCGGTCCGGCGCGTCCAGGCCGCAGACCACGTCGAAGCGCCCGTAGCCGGTGGCCACGTAGTTCACCCCGGGCAGCGTGGCCGCCGCCTCCGCCACCGGCCGGACCGGCCCCCGCACCCCCAGCCCCACCCCCGCCGCCTCGCGCACGCCCAGCGCGCGGGACTCCACCAGCCCGGTCACGTGCACGGCGCCCTCCTCCAGCAGCCGCAGCACCCGCGCCCGGGTCGCCGGCTGGGAGAGGCCGATCCGCTCCGCGAGCGCGGCGAAGCTGGCGCGTCCGTCGAGCTGGAGCAGGCCGAGCAGCCGCCGGTCCGCCGCGTCCAGCTCGGGCGGCGGCCCCGCCCGCAGGCCCGCGACCTCGGGCGAGTAGGCGTCCCGGACCAGCTCGGCACAGCGGAACACCTCCAGCCCCCGCACGCCCGGAATCGCCCGCAGCGCCGCGAACTCGCGCTCCAGGGCGGCCCCGTCGGCGACCCGGACCTCCGCGAGCACGCTCTGCGGGCCCGCCGTGCAGGAGACGAAGCTGGTCGACCGCCGCCCGGCCGCCATCGCCGCGACCGGGCGGCCGGGACCGGCGACGTCCAGCGACACGTGGGCCACCGCCGTGATCCCGGCGACGGCGGGCGGCACGATGCCGACGATCCGCACCTCGCCGCGCTGGAGCAGCCGCTGCACCCGGGCCCGGGCCGCCTCGCGGGAGATGCCGAGCAGCTCGGACAGCCGCTGGTAGCTGACCCGGCCGTCGTGCTGCAGTTCGCGGACGAGGGCGGCGTCGGTGGTGTCGAGCACGGGGGGCTCCTGGGGCTCCTGGGGCGCGGCGGGGAGTCCCGGCAATCTACCGCCCTGCGGGGCGGGGCGGGGCGGGGTGGGGCGGTTCGGGGTTTCCGGGGCGCGGCCGGGGTGGCGTCAGGCGTCGGTGGGCTCGGCTGCGGCGGGCTCGGGGGTGGCGGGCTCGGGGACGGCGGCGCGGAAGGCGATGAGGGCGATGTCGTCGAGGGCGTCCGGGACCCCGGCGAGCAGCCGGTCGCAGAGGTCCGGCAGCGGCAGGCCCTGGGCCCGCCCGGCGGCGGCGGCCAGCCGGGCCAGGCCGGTGGCCAGGTTCTCGCCGGGGACCTCGACCAGCCCGTCCGTGTAGAGCAGCAGGGTGTCGCCCGGGCCGACGGGCGCGCGGTGGGTGTGCCGTGGTTCGGCGGGGGCCACGCAGAGCGGGACGTCGGCCTCCCCGGCGTCGAGGAAGCGCGGCGCGCCGTCGGCCGGGAGCAGCAGCGGCGGCGGGTGGCCGGCGTTGGACCAGGCCGCCAGCCAACCGCCGTCCGTCCCGGTGGCGCGGGCGAGGTGCAGGTGGACGGCGGTGGCGAAGACGGCGACGCCGAGTCCGTCGGCGGCGGTGTCCAGCCCGGTGAGGGCGTCGGCCGGGGTGTGTAGGTGGGTGCGGTTGTAGGCGATGGAGCGCAGCATGCTGCGCAGCTGGCCCATGGTGGTGGCGGCGGTGAGGTCGTGGCCCGCCACGTCGCCGATGGTCAGGGCGAGGGAGCCGTCGGGCAGCACGAAGGCGTCGTACCAGTCGCCGCCGACCTCGGCGGCGCGGTTGCCCGGCTGGTAGCGGGCGGTGAGCTCGGCGCCCGGTACGGCGGGCGGGGCGGTGAGCAGCGCCCGCTGGAGGACGAGGGCGACGTCCCGGGTGCGCTGGAGCTCCAGGCTCTGGCGCAGCGGCAGCTGTGCGCGCTGGAGGACGTCCTGGAGCAGCTCGATGTCGGCGCGGCCGGGTGGCGGGGTGTCGTCGCAGCCGGCGGCCGCGGCGAGGGCGACGGTCACGCCGTCGAGGACGATCGGCAGCAGGGTGAGACTGGTGGCGCGGGCCCGGGCCAGCCAGCGGGACGACTCCTCGGGGACCAGCCCGGGCGGGACGTGGCCGGCCGGGAAGGTCAGCAGGGCGGGAGCCTGCTCGGCGACCGCCCGGCGGGCCGTGGGCCCGAGCAGGAAGCTCTGCTGGCGCAGCGGCGGCAGCGGGGGCAGGCCGGGCCGGGCGGTGGAGGCGATCCGGGTGCCGCGGATCTCCCCGGGCTGCGAGGAGTACTCCCGGCCGGAGAGCACGAACACCGTGCAGGCGTCGGTGAGGTCGGGCACCACCAGGCCGGCGACGGCCGCGAAGGCGTCCTCCGGGCGGGGGGCCTCGGTGACCGCGACGGCCCGGGCGAGCAGGCGTTCGCGCAGCCGGTTGCGCCAGCGGTCCTCGATGTCGGAGGTGGCGCCGATCCACTCCACCAGGCGCCCGTCCCGCACGATCGGCACGGCCCGCGAGGCGACGTGGCGGTACTCGCCGGAGACGGTGCGGACCCGGAAGCCGTGCTCGAACATCGTCGGCTCGCCCTCCGCCGCGTCGAGCCAGCGCCGGGCCAGGCCCTCCCGGTCCCGGGGGTGGATGAGCTCGAACCAGCTCTCGTCCATGGTGCCCCGCCACGGGTACCCGGTCAGCTCCTCCCAGCCCGGGACCAGCTCGACCATGGTGCCGTCCGCGCGGGTGAGCCAGACCAGCTGGGAGACGGCCGACATCAGCGCCTCGTAGCGCTGGAGCGCGTGCAGGCGGTCCGTGGACAGCCGCTCGGCGCGCTGGGCGGAGTGCACCTCGGCGGTGGTGTCGATCGCGCTCACCAGGACGCCGGGCCCGAAGCGGGAGGAGACCGGCGAGCAGCTGTAGACGAAGTGCCGGTGGCTCTCCGGGTCGTCCTCGGCGGTCTCGACGGTGCGCGGCGTGGTGACCTGGCGGGCCGTCCCGTCGGCGCGGACCAGGTCCAGGGTCTCGAAGAACCGGTCCACCCCCGGCTCGGTGAACACCTCCCGGATCGGCACCCCCGTCGGGCGCGGGCCGAAGAGGGCCAGGAAGGCGTCGTTGCGGTAGACCAGGCGGTGCTCCGGCCCCGCGGTGAGGGCGATCGCCACGATGGCCCGGTCGAAGACCTCCGGAGTCAGCTGAGGCTCGGGCAACCCGTCTCGTCCCCTTCGGTGGTGCACGGCCGGGGCTCGCGCAGCGGCGGCCGGTCGGTGATCGACGGCATCGACGGCCCGGCGGGCGAGCAGCGTGATCGACAGCGGCCGTCCCCCGCACGCTACCGGCGCAGCGGCTGCCCGCGCGCCGCAGAGCCGCCCGGTCGGCCTGCGTGTCGCGACGGTGAGGTGCTCCGGTCGGCCTGCGTGTCGCGACGGTGAGGTGCTCCGGGCGGCCGTGGGCGTGGCGGGGGAGTGCGGGGTGGCTCCGGGTCCGGGTCGGCGTCCGGCGGGCCGGGGGAGTGCGGGGCGGTTCCCGGTCAGCGTCCGGCGGGCCGGGCCGTCATGGAGTTGAGGAGCGCGGCGCCGCGCTCGGCGTCGTCGACGCTGACGGCGAAGTCGGAGCCCCTGCGCGGGTGGATGACCAGGCAGTCGCCGCGGCGGAGCATCACCGTGGTGCCGAGGCCGCTGAGGCGGTAGCCCCAGCCGCCGACCTGGGCCGGGGTGCGCTGCTCGGAGCGGGCCGACTCGATGGCGTCCAGCTGCCAGCGGCGCACCGGCCAGCCGACGGGGCCGAAGGCGATCTCCAGGCCCTTCGGCGTCACCAGAGCCTGGACGGTGGAGCAGGCGGACACCGCGACGCCGGTGACCGCGAGTGCGGGGGCGACCGCCCACAGCACGTCGGCCAGGCCGGCGGCCGCGGCGCCGGCGCCGACGGTGGCGGCCAGGCCGAACAGGGTCGCGGTGAGCTGGAGCCAGGGGTTGACGGTGCGGGAGAGCCAGGCGAAGCGCTCGCCGGCGGGGACGTCGAGCCGGGGGCCGTCGTTCGGTCCGCCGGTCGGTCCGCCGTCCGTTCCGCCGGCTGTTCCGTCAGCCGTTCCGCCGCTCCGGGCGGTTTCCGCGGTGGTGGCGCGACGACCGGCGAGGTGGCCGAGCAGACCGGCGAGCGCCGAAGCGGCCAGGATGACGACGACCTCGAAGCCGACCGGGGCGGCGTCCGCCCAGGTGGTCCGGTCGAGATTGGCGTGCACGATCGACGCCTGGGCGCCGGTGAGCAGGACACCTCCGGAGAGCAGCACCACGCCGGCCCAGGACCGTGCCGCGGGGCCGGTCCACCGGGCGGTGAGGGCGAGGGCCAGTACCGTGACCGCCCAGAGTCCGGCCGGGAAGAGCGGCACCGCCCAGAACGGCATCGAGTCGTCCGGGTGGCCGTTCGAGCCCCAGTGGGTGGCCATCTCGTCCGGCAGCCGGCCGGCCGCCGCCAGCGGCATCGCGACCAGGGTCGCCAGGACCCCGGCCGTCCAGGCGGCCGCGCTCCACCACGCACCACGTATCCGGTTCCCCCCGCCGTTCACGGCAGCCTCCTGATCAGTTCCACGAGATCGGCCCTGCTGTAGCCCAGCCGCGCGGCCTCGGCGACCAAGGCGGCCGCCTTGGCGGCCAGTTCGGCCCGCTGGTCGGCGCCGGCGGCCACCGTCACGCCGCGGCCGCGGCGGAACTCCAGGACCCCTTCGTCCCGGAGTGCGCGCAGGCCGCGCAGGACGGTGTTGGCGTTGACGCCCAGCGCCCGGGACAGCTCCCGTGCGGGCGGCAGCCGGTCGCCGGGCGCGCACTCGCCCTCGGCGATGGCGCGTCGGATCGCACCCGCCACCTGCTCGTGCAGGGGGCGGCTGTCCGCGAGATCGAGCTTCAGCAGCATGATGCTAGCGACAGTAGCACCATCGGTTCCGGGCGAGCTGCCGGGCATCGGTCGGAGTGTTGCGGGGCATCGGGTGTGCTGTCGGGCACTGGGCGGCGTGCTGCAGGGCGGGAGCCGGTGGCGGCAGGCGTGCGTGGGGGTGCCGCCATGGGGGCGGCCGGTTGCCCGCGGAGGGGTCCGCGGGCAACCGGCCGGGCGGGGCCGTGCCGTCGTGTGCCGCCCGGCGGCTGGCGGCGGCTCAGTAGTCGACGCTGGGGGCGGCCGCGGTGGGGCCGAGGTCGGGCCGGTCGCGCAGTTCCACCGCCTCGGCGTGGGTCTCCAGTTCGAGGAGCACCAGCTCGTTGGCGCCCGCGCGCCAGAGCGGGGCCGGGGCGTAGAGGGTGCGCTGCGGGCCCTGGTGGGAGTAGCGGCCGAGCAGGAAGCCGTTGAGCCAGAGCAGGCCGCGGCCCCAGCCGGGAAGGGCGACGAAGGCGTCGGCGGGTGCGTCGAGGGTGGCCTCGAAGCGGTGGAAGACCGGGTCGCCGTCGCTCGCCCCGACGGTGCCGGAGAAGGCGAGTCCGCCGAGGTCCGCCAGGGGCAGTGGCCGGATCTCCCAGTCGTACAGGCGCTGGTGGCCGTGCGAGACCCCGCGGCCGATGCCCTTGCGGTCGTTCTCCAGGAGCGGCCCGTAGTTCACCCGGCCGAGCGCCTCGACCAGGATGTCGAGCGTCGTGCCGGCCGGGCCGGTCTCCAACGACAGGGTCCCGTCGGGGGCGTTGCGGTCCAGGACGCCGAGCGGCACCCCGTCGGCGAACACGTGGGCGCGGTCGCCGATGCCGTCGATCCGCAGCGGCAGCGCGGCCCGCGGGCCGGGGACGCGGGTGCGGTAGTGGATCAGGCCGAGCGACTGGCCGACCTTCTCCATCGGTTCGGGAGCGGCCCGGTGCAGCGGGGCGGACAGGGTGTCGAGGGCGGCCAGCAGACGGGCGCGCCCGGTCGGGCGGTCGATCCGCTGCGGGGTGACGCGCGGCAGCGGCTCGGGAAGCTCCGTCTCGGGCAGCGGGGCGTACTTGCCGATGACGGCCCGGAACGCGTGGAACTTGGCGGTGAGTTCGCCCGCCTCGCCGATCGGCGCGTCGTAGTCGTAGCTGGTGACGGTGGGCTGGTGGCCGGCGTCCTCCGGCTGGGTGCCGGTGTGGTTCGCGCCGGCCCAGAAGCCGAAGTTGGTGCCGCCGTGCGCCATGTAGAGGTTGACGGAGGCACCGGTGGCGAGCAGGTCGTCGAGCGCGCGGGCGGACTCCCCGGCCTCCCGGACGTGGTGCGGTTCGCCGAGGTGGTCGAACCAGCCGATCCAGAACTCCATGGCGGTCAGCGGGCCCTTGGGCTGGTGACGCCGGAGCACCTCGAACCGCTCGGCGGGCCGGGAGCCGAAGGTGGCGGTGGCGAGGTGGCCGGGGATCGTGCCGCCCTGCTGCATGGTGTCCTCGGCGCCGTCGGCGGTGAACAGCAGGCAGTCGACGCCCCGGGCGATCAGGCCGTCGCGGAGGTGGGCCAGATAGGCGGCGTCGTTGCCGTAACTGCCGTACTCGTTCTCGACCTGGACGGCCACCACCGGACCGCCCCGGCTCGCCAGCAGCGGCAGGATCTCGGGCACCACGGCGTCGAACCAGCCGTCGACCTCGGCCAGGTAGGCCGGGTCGGCGCAGCGCAGCCGCAGGCCGTCGACGGCGAGCAGCCGGGCCGGGAAGCCGCCGAACTCCCACTCCGCACAGATGTACGGGCCGGGGCGCAGGATGACGTCGAGGCCGTTGGCCCGGGCCAGTTCGGTGAACCGGCCGAGGTCCCGCCAGCCGGTGAAGTCGTACTCGCCGGAGGGGAGTTCGTGGAAGTTCCAGGGGACGTAGGTGTCGACGGTGTTGGCGCCCAGGGCACGCAGCCGGCGCAGGCGGTCGTCCCAGAGGTCGGGGTGGATGCGGAAGTAGTGCACGGCACCGGAGATGATCCGGTGTGGCGCGCCGCCGCGGCGGAATCCGGTGTCGTCGAAGTCGAGCATGGGGACCGGCTTTCGGTGGGAACTCGGGCTGCTGGGCAGGATAGGTGGGCGGGCCGGGCGGAGCGCCGGTCCGGCGGCCCGGGCGAGCCGGGGCGGGCGACCGGCCGTCCCGGGGTGGGCGCGCGGTGCGGTGGACTCGCGGTCCGGGACGGGGCGTGGTGGCCCGCGGACCGCGAGGGTGGGGGCGAATGCACGCCGTCTTGGGGCGGGCATTCGATCGGAGTCAAGGGAATGGGATCAAGTGATCCGATGTGATCGGCGGCCGGGAGGGCCGGATGTGGCCGAAGAGAGGCTTTCGGCCCGAATTTTCCGGGCTTCGGGGGATGGCTGGCCGCTGTCACGATCTGATCACATGGATCATTCGATCGACGGGGTCCCAGGGTGCGGGGCTACCGGACGGCCGCCCCGGCGTCCCCGCGGAGGTCCGCCTGCCAGGGCGGGTTGGGCCCGGCGACGGCGCAGGTCAGGGCGGCCACGCGGGCGGCGAAGCGGCAGGCGTCGCCGACCTCCTCCACCGTCAGCCCGTCGAGCCGGCCGCCGAGCCGGCCGAGTCCGCCGAGGTGGTGCAGCAGGCCGCCGGTGAAGGAGTCGCCGGCGCCGATGGTGTCGACCACGGTGGTCGCGGGTGCGGCGACGGTCAGCCGCTCGCCGTCCAGGGAGGCGAGGGCGCCCCGGCTCCCGAGGGTGATCACGACCAGCCGGACGCCCGCCAGGTGCCAGGCGTCGCAGGCGCGTTCGGGGGTGACGCCGGGCATCAGCAGGTCGAGGTCGTCGACGCTCAGCCGCAGGATGTCGGCCAGGGTGCACCAGTGCGGGAGCCGGGCGCGGTAGACGGCCGGATCGACCAGCAGTGGGCGGACGTTGGGGTCGATCGAGACGGTCGCGCCGGCCCGGCCGCGGGCGAGCAGCTCCTCGATCCGCGGGCCGCCCGGCTCGCGGACCAGCGCGAGCGAGCCGGTGTGCAGGCAGTCGGCGCCGGCCAGCGGCAGGGCCGCGAGTTCGTCGGCGGTCCACGCCCAGTCGGCGGTGCCCTCGGCGTGGAAGGTGTAACTCGCCTGGCCCTGCGGGTCGAAGGAGGCGACGGCCAGCGTGCTCGGCTCGGCGGCGTCCACGCAGCCGCCGAGGTCGGCACCGGAGGCGCTCAGGTGCTGCCGGAACAGGGCGCCGAACGGGTCGGCGGAGATCCGGCCGAGGAAGCGGGTGGGCGTGCCGAGCCGGGCCAGGGCGACGGCGGTGTTGGCGGGGCCGCCGCCCGGCAGGACGCGCAGGGCGAGTTCGCCGGGCCGGTGCTCGGCGGAGGGCTCGGCGAACGCGTCGGCGACGCACTCGCCGATGACCGCGACCGGGCGCTGGGGCATGGTGACCACCTTCGGGAGACGGAGGGGAGGCGCCCGACGGCCTCAGCCGCCGACCGGCGGGGAGGGCTCGACCGGTGGCGGCAGTGGCGAGTAGTGGGCGCGCCTGGCGTTGAAGTGTGCCAGGTGGTAGGTGACGCCCTCGTGCTCCAGTTCCATGGGTGGCGGGTCGGTGACCGCGGTCGCGTACCGGAAGAACTCCTCGCCCTCCCTCCGGACCTGGGCCGTCAGCCGGGGGACGGCCCGGTACCGCACGTACCTCTCTGCCTCCTCCGCGCTCCAGGACTCGCCGCCGAGGGCGCGGTGCAGCGCGGGGCTGTGGACGGCGCCGACCCGGAAGTTCTCCAGGAAGCGTTCCCGGACGACGATCGTGGTGTAGCGGCGGCCGTTGCCCCGGTGCCGCCCGGCCACGGTCACATGGCCGTTCCACCACCGCGGCGGTGCGATCCAGAGCTTGGCCCCGGGCGCGAAGTGCCGGAGGCCGGCGCGGATCTCCAGCCCGCCCTCGCCGTGGTCGGTCTCCTGCGCGACGTTGGCCACCACGCAGAGGCCCAGCGCCTCGGACGCGGCCCGGCCCGTCTCGTTCGTCCTGTCGGTCACGGCGCCATCATGGCCGGTCGGGGCCGGCCGGCGGTAGCCGTTCCCGAGTGGGCGACGGGGTGTCCGGACGGACCGTCCGCGCCTAGACTGCGGAACTCGCGCGCATTACCGGCCGGTAGGGATGGGGAGTTCGCATGGCGGATGAGCGGGTCCACGCGTTCGGGGACGATGCGCTGGGGGAGCACGACGCGGTGGCGCTGGCGGCCCTGGTGCGGGCCGGTGCGGTGAGCCCGGCGGAGCTGGCGGCGGCCGCCGCGGCGCGGGCCGAGCGGGTCGACGCGGCGCTGGCGCCGGTCGCGTTCGCCGCGTACGGGCGGCCGCGGAGCGCGCCGGCCGGTGACCGGGGCGCGCTGTTCGGGGTGCCCAGCTACCTGAAGGACAACGTGGACCTGCGGGGGATGCCGACCGGGCAGGGGAGTTCGGCGTTCCGGGCCAAGCCGGCGCGGCGGACGGCCGGCTTCGCCGAGCAGTTCCTCGGCACCGGCCTGGCCGTGCTCGGCAAGACCCGGCTGCCGGAGTTCGGCCTCAACGCCTCCACCGAGTTCGCCGAGGCCCGGCCGGTGCGCAACCCGTGGCGGCCCTCGCACTCGCCCGGGGCGTCCTCGGGCGGGGCGGCGGCGCTGGTCGCGGCGGGCGTCGTCCCGATCGCGCACGCCAACGACGGCGGCGGTTCGATCCGCATCCCGGCGGCCTGCTGCGGGCTGGTCGGGCTGAAGCCGACCCGGGGCCGCACCGTTCCCAACGACCAGGGCCGGCGGCTGCCGATCGACCTGGTCACCGACGGCGTGGTCACCCGCTCGGTCCGCGACACCGCCGCCTTCTTCGCGGCGGCCGAGCAGCACCACCGCAACCCGTCGCTGCCGCCGATCGGCCTGGTGGAGGGGCCCGGTGACCGGCCGCTGCGGATCGGGCTGGTGGTGGACTCCCCGGTGGCGGTCACCGACGCCCCGACCCGGCACGCGGTCGAGCGGACGGCGGGGCGACTGGAGGCCATGGGGCACAAGGTGACGCCGGCGGTCCTGCCGTTCGCCGAGGAGTTCTCCCGGGACTTCACGGCCTACTGGGGGTACATCGCCTTCCTGATCGCCTCCACCGGCCGGCTCGTGCTGGACCCGGGCTTCCAGGCCCGGAAGCTGGACGGACTGACGTCGGGGCTGCGGCGCTCCTTCCACCGCGAGTTCCACCGGCTGCCGGGCGTGCTGCGCCGGCTCCGGCAGGCCGAGGCGGCGTACGCGGGCCTGTTCCGCGACCACGACGTGATCCTCTCGCCGGTGCTCGCGCACGTCGCCCCGCCGATCGGCCACCTGAGCCCGAACGTCGCGTTCGAGGAGCTGCTGGACCGGCTGCACCGCTACGTGGCGTTCACGCCGGTGAACAACGTGACGGGCGCACCGGCGATCGCGCTGCCCGCCGAGGCCGCGGGCAACGGCCTGCCGATCGGCGTCCACCTGTCGGCGGCGCACGGCCAGGAGCGGCTGCTGCTGGAACTGGCCTTCGCCCTGGAGGCGGACCGGCCCTGGCGGCGGATCCAGGACCAGGACACGGCCGTCTGACCGTTCGTCAGGCCGGGTGTCCGCCCGTCGGCCTGCTCGCCCGTCAGCCCTGCGGGCCTGCTTCTCGGCGGGCCCGGTGGGGGTGGCGGCGGGGACGGAGTGCGGTCGGTGGCCTACCGGCTGACGCGTTGTCAGTGAGCCGGGATATGGTCCCCTCCAAGATCCGCACGTCGAGATCCTCCAGGGGGAAACCGCCATGAGCGACACCGCGAGCAGCAGGCACGAGGGATTCACGGCCGATGAGCGGGCCGCGATGAAGGACCACGCCCAGGAGCTGAAGAAGGCCTCGCGCCGCGCCTCGGCCGCGGAGAAGGCCGCGGAGGCGGAGCGGGACGTCCTCGCGAAGATCGCCGAGATGCAGGACTCGGACCGGGTCATGGCCGAGCGGGTCCACGCCGTCATCACCGCCGTCGTCCCGGTCCTCGCGCCGAAGCTCTGGTACGGGATGCCCGCCTACGCGCTGGACGGCAAGATCGTCTGTTTCTTCCAGAGCGCGGAGAAGTTCAAGGCGCGCTACGCCACGCTCGGCTTCAGCGACCAGGCGAAGCTGGACGAGGGCACGATGTGGGCGGCCGGCTTCGCCCTGACCGAGGTGACGCCCGAGGTGGAGGAGCGGATCGGTGCGCTCGTGAAGCAGGCGGTGAGCTGAGGCGCCCGCCCGGGAGCCCGCAGCCGGGTGTGCCGCCCGCCGCGGACCGTCCTGGAACCCGGCCCGTGCTGCGACCCGACCGTGCTGCGGCCCGGCCGGCCCGACGGGCGTATGCCGCAGCGTGCTCAGCCCAGGGGGTCGGGGGCAGCGATCGCCAGGGCCGCCCGGACCTCCTGGTGCAGCGGGGCGAGCACACCGTCCGGCTGCTCCTCGGGGCCGTCCGGGCCGTCCCGGCCGTCCGGGCCGGCCTTCGTCGGCGGGGCCGCCGGTTCCGCGCCCGCGTGCAGGGCTTCCGCCAGCTCGCTCAGCTCCCGGGTGATGGCCGCGACCTCGGCCGCGGGCGGCGCCGGGTCGCCGTGGTCGATCCGGACCCGGGTGGCCGTGGTGGCCTCCACGATCCGCTCGACCGCGATCACCAGCGGCCACCAGGCGGCCGCCAGTGCCCCGGTCGGCGGTGGTTCGGTGAGCGCCCGCTGGAACTCCGAGCGGACGGTGGACAGGTCGCGGTAGAGCCGGCGCCGGTTGCGCAGCCGTACGGCCTGGTCCCGCCCGGGCGCCGCGGCGAAGGCCAAAGTGACGTACGAGGCGGTGTCCGCCACGGCGTCGGCGAGCCGGTCGCCGATCCGGGTGTGCCAGGACTCCGGCCAGAGCAGGTAGCCGGCGATCAGCGAGATCGCGCAGCCGAGCAGGGAGTCGAGGAGCCGGGGCAGCACCAGCTGGAAGCCCTGGTGGTTGAGCTGGTCGGAGAGGATCAGGATGACCGGGGTGATGGCGGCGGTCTGGAACGCGTAGCCCTTCACCGAGAAGGCCGGGATCAGCATCGCGAGCAGGGCCGTCATCGGCACGTCCCACCACCCGCGCGGCACCTCGGCGAGGACCGGGATAGCGATCAGCAGCCCGGCCGCGGTGCCGAATGCGCGCAGCACGGCGCGCGAGAAGACGGAGCCGAAGTCGGGCTTCATGACGAAGGTGACGGTCAGCGCCACCCAGTAGGAGCGGGGCACCGGCAGCGTCGAGACCAGCACCTGGGCGAGTCCGATGCAGAGTGCCAGCCGCAGGCCGTACCGCCAGGACGCCCCGGAGAGCAGCGCCGCGCGTGCGGTGCGCCGGGCCCGGACCCGGAACGCGGCGGGGCGGCCGATGCGGTCGGCCGGGCCGAACGGGTCGGGGGCGGGTTCGGCGGCGACGGCGGCCGCGTACCGCAGCGCCTGGTCGATGGCACGCTCGGAGGGGCCGGTGGGCGGCGGCAGGTCCAGCGCGCGCGCGTCGGGCCGGCCCTGTTCGACGGTGGCGGCCAGCTCCCGCACCGCCGCCGGGTAGGCCTCCGGCAGCGGGCCGAGCGAGGGCGGGCGCAGCTTGGCCGCCGAGCCGGCCTCGACCACCGGGATCACCGAGTTGAGCTGGGCGATCAGCCGGGCGAGGCCGGGGGAGCGGCCGTGCCGGCGGGTGCGGTGGGCGAGCAGCAGGTCGTAGGACTCGTTGAGGGAGTGGGTGACGGCCTGCCGCCGCTCGTCGTGCGCGGGTGTGCCCGCGGCCTGGAGGAAGTCGGCGACGGTCCGGTACGTCGCCGCGACCGCCGTCCGTTCCGGCACGCCGCCGCGCAGCGGCCAGGCGAACAGGGTGAGCAGCAGCACCACCAGCCCGCCGAGGGTGAGCAGCAGCGGCGGCTTCCACCAGGGCGAGGGCATCGGCAGGCCGGCGCCGACCACGGCGTTGAGCAGGAGCAGCAGCCCGGAGGCGGAGGCGACGGCGCCGATCGACGAGATCATGCCGGAGACCAGCGCGGTCACGGTGAGCACGGCGACGGCCGTCCACCCCTGCCCGTGCACCAGCGATCCGAGGGTGACGCCGAGGGCGCCGAAGAGCTGGGGGACGGCGATGTTGAACAGCCGCATCCGGTAGGCGTCGGCGGTGTCGCCGATGACGGCGGAGAGCGCGCCCATCGACACCAGTGCGCCCTGGCCCGGGTTCCCGGCGGCCATCCCGACCGCGAGCGGCGCGGAGAGCGCGACGGCGGCCCGGGCGACGGCGGCCCACGGGATCGGCGCCGAGTGCGGCCGCAGGCCCGCGGTGAGCCAGCTGGGGGGTGCGAGCCGGCCGGCTCGTTCGCTCCGTGCCACAGGAACAACGTACGGCGCCGGGCCCGCCCGGGCTCGGCGCCGGGTGGCCGGTGCGCCACGCGCCCCGGGGCGGGCACGGGAACGGGTCCCGTGTCCGTCCCGGGGCCGGTGCGGGTGTGCGGGTGTGCGGTTACCGGCGCAGCGGGCCCTCGCACGAGTAGTCGGCGCTGCCGGCCCGGCCGGTGGGCCAGACGTCGACCTTGCCGAACCAGCAGTTCATGTCGGCGAGGTTGTTGGCGGCGGCGCCGCCGCGGGAGAGGAGGTAGTGGTCGATGGTGGCGGCCATGTCCTTGCGGACCTGTCCGGCGTCGGCGGGGTTGGTGAGGTTGGCGGTGATGCGGCCGGTGCAGCTGAACCGCATCTTGTTGTTCCAGTCGGCGTTGTCCTTGCAGACCGGGGTGTTCTGGGTGGCCGCGGCGAAGGCGTTCTGGACCTCGGAGGCCCAGGCGTACTTCAGGCTGCCGTTGGCGGTGTAGTTGGTGACGGGGACGTAGAGGGAGTCGGCGAGCGGGATCTCGGCGTCGAGGTAGGCGGTGTACTCGCGCTGGAGGGCGGCGTCGTGGCCGAGGCGGTCGCGCCAGGCGTTGTAGCCGTCGAGGTCGTCGGCGCGCAGCAGCCGGTACATCTCGGCCAGCTGGTCGGGGTGCTTCTCGCCGAGCAGGTTGAAGAACGTCGCCGCGTACGGGTAGGCGGAGAAGCCCTCGCTCTCCCAGGTGGCGTGGAGGATCCGGTCGACGCTCAGGCGGGGGGTGCCGGCCTGGTCGTCCCAGCCGATCTGGCGGACCATGTACTTGCGGGCCTTGACCCCGTCCTTGCCGGTGGAGCCGGCGAAGTACTCGGCGGTGCCCTCGTTCATGGCGAAGGTGGCGGCACTGGGCCAGCGCTTGGTGTAGCCGACCTCGGGGATCGCCCAGCGGGCGTTGAGGTAGTGCGTGTACTCGTGCCGGAAGAGCTCCTCCAGGCTGAAGTAGGACTCGGCGGTGGTCCGCTGGTAGGTGTAGAAGCTGGACTGCTCCTCCAGGAACATGCCGCCGTTGTTGACGTCGCCGATGCCGAACAGCGGGGACTGCAGCGCCTGGTAGTGGGACTTGGTGTCGTACAGCTGGACCGTCAGCACGGGGTGGTTGTCGCCGGCGAGCGGCTGGTCGGTGCCGAGGACGCGGAAGAACTGGGCCTTGACCTGCTTGGTGGCGTAGTAGAGCTGGTCGGCGGTGGCGCGGTCGAGGGCGGTGCGGACGACCAGCGAGCCGTTGTCGTAGGTGTACGTGTGGGGGAAGAACTCCTGCTTGAGGACCTCGCGGCAGACGTTGTACTGGCCGCACAGGCCGAGGTTGTTGACCGTGCCGACGAGGTTGCCCCAGGGGCGGCTCAGCCGGCCGAAGACGCCGGTGGCCTGCTGGAGCGTGGGGCCGATGTCGGCGGTCAACTCGGCCTTGAGGGCGGCGATACCGGCGAAGCGGCCGTACTCCAGCATCGCGTCGCCGGCGGCCCACTCGCTGTCGGTGCCCTTGAGGTGGGTGTACCCGGCGTACGCGCGGAAGGCCTGGCGGTAGTCGGCGTCGGCGGCGACCGCGGCGCGGAAGAGGCCCTGCGGGTCCTCGCCGACGTTCTCGATGCCCTGGAAGTTGATCTGGAGGGCGCCCTGCACGGCCCAGTTCCAGCCGTGGTCGCCGACGACGGGGCTCCCCGGGGCGAACAGCCGCAGGATCTGCTTGACCAGCGGGAGACGGGCCACGCGCAGGCCCGGGGCGGTGCTGGTCTGGAGCAGCTCGCCCATCGTGTCGCCGTTGGTGGTGGTGGGATCGAGGACGCGGGGGTTGGCGGTGTAGGCGCGGATGGCCCGGTCGATCGCCCCGGCACTGGCCGCGTCGGAGATGTCGATCTCGGCGTGGCCGAAGTCGAAGAGGACGGCGACGTGCAGGAAGTACCAGAGTTCCTGCTGGTTGAGGTTGTTGGCGCCGTCGAAGCGCGGGGCGAGCTCGGTGATCCGGTTGGCGACGGCCTGGACGTGCGCGGGCGTCATCACCTTGGCGGTTTGAACGTTCCAATTGACCAGCAGCGGGCGCAGGCACTTCTGGTACGTGTGGCTGCGGTCGGAGAGGAAGTCGGCGAGCGCGGCCGGGGAGAGGGAGGTGAACGCCTCCGGGGTGCAGGTGGTGGCCTGGCCGGCGACGTCCGCGAGGGCCGGGGCGGCGGGGTCGCCCGGCTGGCTGCCGGTGGTCGGCTGGAGCGCGGCGGCCCCGGGCCAGCCCTGGGGGCCGGCCGAGCCCGTCCCGCCGGGGGCGGCGCGGTGCGCCGCCTGGTCGGCCGGGGCCGGGGCGGCCTGGGCCGAAGCGGCGCCCTGGGCCGCGACGGGTGCCGAGGGGGCCGCGGCCTGGGCGCTCTGGATGAGCGGCACGGCGAGGGCGGCGGTGAGGGCTGCCGAGAGCAGGGCGTTGCGAACGGACGTGGTGGGGGGCACTGATGTTCCTCCGGTGAAGGTGTGGGGGGTGCGCGTGGTGCGACGTCTGCCGGGGGAGGAGGCGGCAGGCGTTTCCTCGCCACAGTTGGGGTGCGGGAGGGGCCGACCTGTGTCAGCAATGTGATGTGTAACATAGTAATGTGAAATAGCATTAACAAGAGGGTGGGAGGTCCGTTACACATCCGTGCTGTAGCCGACCCCTCCCGGTGGGCAGCCGAAGAGGCCCCTGGAAACCGCCTGGGGGCTGAGGGGCCTCTTCGGTTCCGCGCTGCGCGGGCGGCGGGCCGGCCGCCGTGGATGTCCGGCCGGTGCTACTTCTTCGCCTGCGAGATCCGCACCATGTTGCCGGAGGGGTCGCGGAAGGCGCAGTCACGCGGACCCCACGCCTGGTCGATGGGCTCCTGGAGCACCTCGGCCCCGGAGGCCCGGACCTTCTCGAAGGTGGCGTCGAGGTCGTCGGTGCGGAAGACGATCATCGGCAGCACGCCCTTGGTGAGCAGCGCCTGGAGGGCGTCGCCGTCGGCCTGGGAGCGGCCGGCGTGCGGCTCGGAGAGCACGAACTCCAGGTCCGGCTGGGCCGCGCTGCCGAGGGTGATCCAGCGGTGCCCGCCCGAGGCGACGTCGTTGCGGACGTCCAGGCCGAGCGCGTCGCGGTAGAACGAGAGCGAGTCGTCCAGGTCGTTCACGGTGATGTGGAAGTACTGAAGTGCGATGTCCATGCGGGCAACGCTAGGCGGCGGACTTCTCGTCCGCTTCTCGATTCCTGCTCGATCCGCCCGTCGGTCCGCCCGTCGGTCCGCCGCGCGTGGGGCGGGTGCGCTGCTTCGCCACGCAGGCGGGCATCGCCGTGACGGCGGCGTGCTCACGGCCGCGGTAGACGCTCGGGGCGACGCCCACCACCTCGGTGAAGCGCGAGCTGAAGGAGCCCAGCGACGTACAGCCGACCGTCATGCAGGCGTCGGTCACGCTCGTGCCCGCGCGCAGCAGCGCCATCGCGCGCTCGATCCGGCGGGTCATGAGGTAGCCGTACGGGGTCTCGCCGTAGGCCGCCCGGAACTGCCGCGAGAAGTGTGCCGGCGACATCAGCGCGCGGCCGGCCATCGTGGGCACGTCGAGCGGACGCGCGTACTCCCGGTCGATCAGGTCCCGCGCGCGCCGCAGGTGCGCGAGGTTGGCCAGCTCCTCCGGGGTCATGGGACCAGGGTACGGACCGGTACGGCCGTTGCGGGCCGCCCCGGGGCTGCGCCGACGCCGCCGGCCCGCGGTCTCCGGGGCGGCGGCGCCGAGGCCCCGCCGTCCCGGCTCCGGCTCCGACCGCCTGCTCCGACGGCTGGCAGTGCGCGAGCCGACATGTAGGGCGAGGACGGGCGGGCAGGGCCCGATTCCCGGTCGGGACGCGGTGCCAGATCCTGGGACCCGACTGGCACATGCAGAGCCGGCAGTACTGCGACGGCATCTGGGGCAAGCAGGAGTACTGCGTGAAGACCACCACCCCGGCCCCCGCCGACGCCGCCCTGGCCCCGCGAGGCTGACCACCCCGGTCACGTCCGGCGTCCGGGCACGTGCCCGGACGCCGGACGTGACCGGGGTGGGGAGGAGCCATGCGCCGGTGCCACCCGGACCACTGCCCGGGCGCCCGAACCGGACCGGGGATCAGCCGTGTTCCGCCGAGCCGGTGAGCCGGAGTTTGCGCTGGGCCCGCTGGTAGAACGTGGTGTGGCCGAGTCGGACGACGCGTGCGGCGGCGGGCAGCATGGTCACCTCGATGACGGCGCCCGGTGAGACGTGGCCGGCCAGGAGGCCGTCCGCCTCGACGGCGAGGTCGCCGCTGTGCGGCAGGACCTCCAGGTCGAGCCGCTCGCCACTGGAGAGGAAGACGGAGCGGTTGAACGCGGCGTGCGGAGCCACCGGGGTGATCAGCAGCCCCTCCGCGTTGGGGGAGACGATCGGGCCGCCGGCGGAGAAGCTGTACGCGGTGGAGCCGGTCGGCGTGGCGACCACGACCGCGTCGGCGGTGTAGGCCACGAAGGGCTCGCCCTGGACCCGTACGGCGACCGCCGCGGACTTGTGCCCCGGGCTGCGCAGGAGCACGACGTCGTTGAGTGCCGTCTCCTGGGCGGCCCCGAAGCGGGCGTGGACGCCGGAGCGGGCCTCCACGGTGAAGCGGCGGGCGTCGATGGCGTCCAGTGCGGCAGGCAGTTCCGGTATGTCGACCTCGGCGAGGAAGCCCAGGCGTCCGACGTTGACGCCCAGGACGGGCGCGTGGCCCCCGGTCGCGAGCCGCATGGCGCGCAGCATGGTGCCGTCCCCGCCGAGGCTGATCATCAGGTCGGCGCTCGTGGTCATCTCCTCGGCCTCGACCGGAATGGCCTCGCAGCCGATCCGTGCCACCTCCGCCGCCAGCCCCAGGACCTTCGTCCCCCGGGCCCGGCTCCAACGGACCACGGCCTCCACGGTGGGCGCGCAGGTGCGTTCGGGGTGGAGCACCAGCCCCACCGTGCCGATGAATCCCATCCGGAGCACCTCGATGTCGGCCGGGCCACTGTTGCTCCCTCCAGTCACGCACAGCCGGTCGCCACCTTCAAGGTCACCGCCGGGCCCTCGTGGTCACGTCGGGGCGCAACCGCCTCCCGTGGGCACGGCCCGACCCGGGAAGTCAGGACCGCCCGCCGCCGTCCGGCACGGAATCCCCGTGCGCGCCGGCTGGTTGGGATTCGGAGAGACGGTCCGACGGCTTGGGCCTCGACGTGCCGGACCGGCGCGACCGGCCGAGCCCTCATCGGGAGGCGTGTCCCATGGCTGACAGCCCGATCCGGGGGATTGACCCCTCCGCGCGGCCGAGCGGAGAGGGGTGTGTGGAGTGCCTGGCGGGGGACGGGCCGGGGTGGTGGTTCCACCTGCGGCGCTGCGCCGCGTGCGGGCACATCGGATGCTGCGACTCCTCGCCCTCGCAACACGGCACGCGGCATGCCCGGGAGGCGGGGCACCCGTTCCTGGCCAGCTTCGAGCCCGGTGAGGCGTGGTTGTGGAACGTCGAGACCGAGCAGTACTACGAGGGGCCGGAACTGGCGGCGCCCGCCGCGCACCCGGACTCGCAGCCGGTGCCCGGCCCGAGTGGCAAGGTCCCCGCCGACTGGCAGGTGCACCTGCACTGACGTGCTCAGAGCGGCGGGGCCGGCAGCCGCGGGTCCGTGATCCCGCCCGGGCAGGCGAGGCGGCCGACGTCCCAGCCGGCCCGGGCGGCTCCGGCCTGGTACGCGCTCTCGTAGAAGGCGAGCACGGCCGCTCTCGGATCGGGCTCGGTACGGGCGTCGTCGTAGCGCAGGACCGCCAGGTGGCTGTCGTTGAGCCCGGTCCACCGGGCGGATGCGGGAGTGAGTGGGTCCTCGGCCAGGTGCGCCGGCTCGGGAGTCGTGTAGGAGTAGAAGGCCGGTTCGCCCAGGTCGGCGTCCCCGGACCAGAAGCCGAAGCTGATCAGTTCCCGGGAGTACGCCTCGCGGGTCACCGGGTCCACCTGCGACGGCTGGTCGAGGGCGCTTCCGGAGAACCGGGTGTGGGCGATGTCGAGCGAGTGCCAGAAGAGGTGGACGGGGCTGACCTTGCCCGAGAAGCGCGCCGCGAACTCCTCCAGCACCAGCCCGACCTGGCCGAGCACCTGCCAGTAGCGGTTCGCCCAGGCGGGATCGTAGGTCGCGTGCTCGAAGTCCTCGGCGAACGGCCGGTCGGAGTCGGCCAGCCGGTAGGGCCGGGGGACCCGGATCTCCACCCGGACGCCCAATGCCGCCAGCGTCTCCAGGGTCTGCCGGTAGAACGAGGCGACGGACTGGCCGGGGAGCGGGAAGGACTCCGCCCTGCCGTCCGCCATCGCGACGACCAGCAGGTGGTCGACGAAGTCGAAGTCGACGGTGAAGACCGGGTTGCCGTCGACCAGTCCCATGGGCCGGGTGGTGATCCCGCGCCCGGTGAGGTGGAAGGGGACGTTCCACCAGTGGTTGCGCCGCACGCTCGCCGCGAGGCGGATCTTGCCCACCACCTGCGCGAAGCGGTGCAGCGTCTCCTTCGTGTCCCGCCACTCGGCGAGCGGCATCGGTGGGAACAGTTCCATCGCGCATCCTCCTGTCCGTCGGCCGCAGTTCCATGATGACCACGGTGGCCCGGACGGTGCAGACGGAGGCCGGATGCAGTGCCCTGGCAGCGGCTTCGGACGGGTCGCGGCCCGCCGGGCCGCGACGAGCTTCCGTACCGGGTCGCCGCCCTCGCGTGCGAGGTGCGGCCTGCCGGTTCGCTTCGGCGCTCCGACATGCCGCGACCTAGCATGGGACAAGAGGTTCGGCTCGATGCCCCGCACCACCGGGTGAGGAGGCGGCCATGGCGGAGTACGGCAGCGGCGGATTCGGTCAGCCGGACGGTTCCCGGTATCCGCCGATCTCCGAGCACGGCCTGATCGGTGATCTCCGTACCGCCGCGCTCGTCGCCACCGACGGCACCATCGACTGGTACTGCTGCCCGCGCTTCGACGCACCCAGCGTGTTCGCGTCCGTGCTCGACGCCGACCGGGGCGGCAGCTTCGCACTGTCCGCGGACGTGCCGGCCCGGACCCGGCAGTTCTACTTCCCCGACACCAACGTCCTGATCACCCGGTTCTTCGCCGCGGACGGGGTGGCGGAGATCCAGGACTTCATGCCCGTCGTCGACGAGTCCCGCGAGGCGGGCCGGCACCGGCTGATCCGCCGGGTGGTGTGCGTCCGCGGGGTGCTCCCGTTCAGGGCGCGGATCGCCCCGCGCTTCGGCTACGGCGCCGAAGCGCACACCGTGCACCTCGAAGGCCACGAGGCCGTGTTCCGCTCGCCGTCGCTGACGCTCGCGCTGAGTTCCACCGCACCCCTGGAGGGCGAGGGGGCGGACGTGTGGTCGCATTTCAAGCTCCTTGAGGGCGAGTCGCACGTGTTCGCCCTCGACCGGATCGGCGACGGCGTCCCGGCCCGGTCGTGTCCGCGTGCCGAGGCGCAGGAGCAGGCCGAGGCGACCGTCCGGTTCTGGCGTCACTGGCTGTCCCGCTCGCAGTACCACGGGCGGTGGCGGGAGATGGTGCACCGCTCGGCGCTCGTGCTGAAGCTGCTCACCTACGCGCCCACCGGTGCGATCATCGCCGCACCGACCACCAGCCTGCCCGAGCAGATCGGCGGCGAGCGCAACTGGGACTACCGCTACGTCTGGGTCCGTGACGCCGCCTTCTGCATCTACGCCCTGCTCCGCCTGGGCTTCACCTCGGAGGCCGAGGCGTTCATGGGCTTCATCTCCGAGCACGGGATCATGCGGGGCACCAAGGAGACCGGCCCGCTGCAGATCATGTACGGCATCGACGGGAGCTGCGACCTGCCCGAGTACGAGCTGTCCCACCTGGAGGGTTACCTAGGGTCCGCGCCGGTCCGGGTGGGGAACGCCGCCACCGGGCAGCTCCAGCTGGACATCTACGGCGCGCTGATCGACTCCGTCTATCTCTACGACAAGTGGGGGCAGCCGATCAGCAGCGGTCACTGGGACGAGGTCGGCGCCGTGGTGGACTGGCTCTGCGAGCACTGGGACCAGCCCGACGAGGGGGTCTGGGAGACCCGTGGGGGCCGGCGCAACTTCGTGTACTCGCGGTTGATGTGCTGGGTCGCGCTGGAGCGGGCGATCCGGGTGGCGAACCGCCGCGGGCTCCCCGCCGACCTGCCCCGCTGGCGGCAGTCCCGCGACGCGATCTACCGGCAGATCATGGCCCGCGGCTGGTCGGCCGAGCGCGGCGCGTTCGTCCAGGGGCTGGACGACAAGGTCCTCGACGCGTCCCTGCTGATGATGCCGATGGCCAAGTTCATCTCGCCCACCGACCCCAAGTGGCTCTCCACCCTGGACGCGCTCACCTCGGACCTGGTCTCCGACTCCCTGGTCTACCGCTACGACCCGGAGGCCAGTCCGGACGGACTCCGGGGCGCCGAGGGCACGTTCTCGATCTGCTCCTTCTGGTACGTCGAGGCGCTGGCCCGGGCGGGCCGGCTGGAGGAGGCCCGGCTGGCCTTCGAGAAGATGCTCACCTACGCCAACCACGTCGGCCTGTTCGCCGAGGAGATCGGCCGGACCGGCGAACAACTCGGCAACTTCCCGCAGGCGTTCACCCATCTCTCGCTGATCAGCGCCGCGTTCAACCTGGACCGCGCCCTGGGCTGACGGTGGCGTCGCAGGAGTCCGCGCCGACGTCGCAGGAGTCGGCGCCGACCTCGCAGGACAGGCCGCCCGGTTCGCCCTCCGCGACGGTGCGGGCGAGCCGGGCGAGCAGGGACCGGAACACCGCCCGCTCGTCCTCGTCGAAGACGGAGAGCAGCGCGTCCTCCGCCGCCCTCACCTGTCGCTGAAGGTCACGGAGGGTTTCGACGCCCAGGGGGGTCGCGACGATCCTGCGCCGGCGCCGGTCGGCAGGGTCGAGCCGGCGTTCCACCAGGCCCGCCGCCACCAGGTCGTCGAGCAGGTAGGTCATCACCGTGCGGTCGATCCGCAGGTAGCCGGCCAGCGCGACCTGGTTCGGCCCGTCGCCCTCGACCACGGCCGCGAGCGTCTGAAAACCGCGGGCACCCTGGGCGACGCCCGCGAGCACCGGGGAGACGGCAGTCCGGTAGGCATGCGCCACCGCCATGAGCGAGAAGCCGAAGTCCTCCGTGAGGTCGGGACACCCGGCTGTCGGCGTGGTCTGCGTCCCGCTGCCCGTACCAGGATCGCTGCCCGTACGAGGAATGCTGCCCATACCAGGAATGATAGGCAGCGGCCCGCTGTTGGCGAGATTGTCTGCTCCGCAGACGATCTGCCGGGCAGCACGAACTCCGCAGGTGCCAGTCACGCCAAGCACCGCGAACGAGGAAGGCCAGGCCCGTCATGCTCAAGATCGGCATCATCCTCGGCAGCACCCGCCCCAACCGCAACGGCGAACAGGTCGCCAAGTGGGTGCTCGACATCGCATCGCGCCGCACCGACGTCGCGTTCGAACTCATCGACCTCCGCGACCACCCGTTGCCGCACCTCGACGAGCCCGTGCCACCGTCCCTGGGGGACTACCGGAACGAGCACACCCGGCGGTGGGCGGACGAGATCGCATCGTTCGACGGCTTCGTCATCGTGACGCCGGAGTACAACCACGGCATCCCCGGCGTGCTGAAGAACGCGCTCGACTTCCTCTACGCCGAGTGGAACAACAAGGCGGTCGGTTACGTGTCCTACGGCGCGGTCGGCGGCGTCCGCGCCGTCGAACAGCTGCGCCTGGTCGCCGCCGAGCTCCAGATGGCCGACGTGCGCCAGCAGGTCGCGCTGTCCCTGATCACCGAGTTCGAGGGCTACCACGTCTTCAAGCCCGGCGACTACAACCTGCCCGCCCTGAACACGATGCTCGACCAGGTCATCGCCTGGAGCACCGCACTGGCGCCGCTCCGCGTCCCGTCACCCGTCGCGGCGTGAGCGGAACGGCAGCCGTGTGCCCGGACCTTCCCTCACCCTGACCGGAGCCGGAGCCGGAGCCGGAGCCGACCGCCAACAACGGTCACTCGGTGTCGATGAGGTCGATGGGACGGCCGACCGGCGACGGCTGGCGAGAGGCGCTGCGCTCTGGTCGTGACTTCGCGCGAGCGACAACTCCGCCGGACGGTCGGCGGATTCGGTGCGCCGGCCCCGTCTTCGGTGAGGCGGCGGGGCGGCGAGCCGGCGAGGCGCCGGTGCGCAGGTCAGGCCGGGGTCGAGGTGCTGGGGGCGGACGTGCCGACGGTCCTGGGCGTGCCGGCGGCGGGGAAGTCCCGGGTGCGCCCGACGGGGGAGAACAGCAGGATCAGGGCGGCGAGCGGGACGCCGGCGGCGGTGAGCCACATCGCGGGGCGCAGGCCGAGCGTCGTACCGAGGACGCCGGCGAGGACGGCGCCGAGCGGGATGGTGCCGTAGTTGAGGACGGCGGCGCTGGCGGTGATACGGCCGAGCAGCCCGGGCGGGCAGTAGCTCTGCAGGAAGCCCGACTTGAGGACGTTGCCTGCGACCACCCCGGCGGAGACGCTGAATCCGCCCGCGAGGTAGAGCAGCACGCCGACGCCGTCAGTGGTGAGCGGGATCAGCAGGGCGAGGCCGGACAGGCCCAGTTCGAAGAGGAGCATCGCGCGGGCGGTGCCGATCCGGGCGGCGGCCCGGCGGGCGGCGAACGCCCCGGCGATGCCGCCGCTCGCCGCGGCCGCGATCAGCCCGCCGACCGTGCCGGAGGCGAGCCCGACCTCGCGGACCAGGAAGGCGACCTGGATCGACTGGTACCCCATCAGCGCCAGGTTGGAGGCGGCGCCGAACAGCGTCAGCGTGCGCAGCCAGCGGTCCCCGGCCACCAGGCGCAGGCCCTCGCCGACCTCGCGTCGCAACGCGCGTTCCCTGCGCGGGGCCGGGGTCTCGCGGTGGCGGATCCGGGCCAGGCAGACGAGTGAGACCAGGAAGGTGGCGGCGTTGGCGAGCATGCCGTTCACCGCGCCCGCGAACTGGGCGATCAGACCGCCGGAGCCGAGGCCGGCGATCTGGGCGGCGGAGGCGCTGCCGTGCAGTTTGGCGTTGCCCTCGGGCTGGTCGACGGGGTCGAGCAGGTCGGGCAGGTAGGCGGTGTAGGCGGTCTGGAAGAAGACCGCGGCGGTGCCCGTCAGCAGCGAGACGGCTAGCAGCAGGCCGATGCTCAGGTGGCCGAGCCGGTCGGCCACCGGGACGGCGAGGAACAGCAGCAGTGACACGGCGGCGGTGGCCAGCATGACGGGCCGGCGGGCTAAGCGGTCCACCCAGACACCGGCCGGCAGGCCGATCACCAGCCACGGCGCCCAGGCGGCGGCGTTGAGCAGGCTGATCTGCAGGGTGGAGGCGTCCAGGTCGGAGACGGCGATCAGTGGCAGGGCCACTCCGGTGACGGAGGCGCCGAACTTCCCGGCGGTCTCGCCGGACCAGAGCAGGCGGAAGTCGCGGTTGCGGCGCAGCAGTCCGCCGCGTGCACCGCGGCTCACTCGGTGCCCCTGGTCCGGCGCGGGAAGGACTGGAGCTGCACCACGACCGGCAGCGCGCCCGGGTCGGGCGCGGTGTCCGGCTCCGGGGCGTGGCGGGCGATGACCTCCGCCAACTCATCGTTGAGCGCCTGGAGTTGTGCAGGTGTCAGGTGCAGCTTGCTCCAGTCCGAGATGGTTCCGACGCCGCGCCACTCGTCCTCCCACTCCTCGTTGATGTAGGAGATGACCCGGTTGAAGTACTGCTGCACCAGCTCGTGCATGTAGAGGGAGAGCGCGCCGCGGGTCTCGGGGTCGTCGCGGAAGTCCGCGGTTTCGAGCCGGTTGGCGCCGGGCACCCGGCGCCACCAGCGTTCGCGCTTGGTGCCGCGGCCGGTCTCCTCCTCGATGAAGCCGTGCTCGGCGAGGTGGCGCAGGTGCCAGCTGACGGTGCCGGTGTTCTCGCCGAGCCGCTCGGCGAGCCGGGTGGCGGTGGACGGGCCGTCCAGGTTGAGCAGTTCGAAGATCTGCATTCGCAGCGGGTGGGCCAGTCCGCGAAGGCTCCGGGCGTCGATCCGGCGCTGCGGCCGGGCGTGCGGGGCGTGCGGGGTGGGCTGTTCGGGGCTGTCGGTCATGACGCCATCGTAAGTTGCAGAGAGTTCTCTGCATAGATGTGTCTGCAGAGAGTTCTCTGCAACATGGCGATGATGGTCCGCGGTCCCGGTTCTGCGATCATGCCGGGGTGCGATCACTTGCGGAGCTGACAGAGGTGGACGACCCGGCCTGGCCGGTGCTGGAGGAGCTGTTCGGGGGCGGCGGCGCGGAGGTCGAGGTCTGCCCGGCCGACCCGGCCCGCGGACCGGTCGGGCTGGAACAACTCCAGGTCACCACCAGGTCGTTCCTCGGCGCGATGGTCGCCCACAGCGGAGGCCTGCTGGTGGACGGCGGCTGGCTGCGGGTCTACGGCGGGCCGGGCGGGCTGCCGTCGCTGGCCGAGGTCAACGCCTTCCCCGCGGCCGTCGAGCCCGACTGGCGGCCGGCCGACGGGCTGGTCGTCGCCCACGACGTCCTCGGCGGGGTCTTCGCGCTCAACGGCATGGAACCGGAGCGGCCCGGGGCACCGGGGGAGATCGTCTACTTCGCGCCCGACAGCCTGGAGTGGGAGGCGCTCGGCGCAGGGTACGCGGCCTGGCTGGAGTGGCTGCTGTCGGGGGCGCTCGACCAGTTCTACGAGAGCCTGCGCTGGCCGGGCTGGCGGGAGGAGACGGCCGGGCTGGCCGCGCACCAGGGCGTGGCGGTCTACCCGTTCCTCTGGACGGAGCAGGCCCGGGAGGATCTCGCCGGCACCACCCGCAAGCCGGTGCCGATGGCCGAACTCCTCGGCATCGCGGGTGACTTCTGCGCCCAGCTGGGCGTGGCCGACCCCGGCTTCCTCGGGCGGGTGGGGGCCGGCCGGTAGCGGCCGGCCCCCACGGCCGGCCGGCAGAGCTGCCTGGGGTGGCTACGCCGACTTGGCCGTCGCCCGGACGCCGAAGTGCACGTACCGGCTGCCGTCGGCGAGGGCGTAGAACACCACGGGTATCCAGGCGTCCCTCTCGTTGCGGCGCCCGGCGAACACCGTCTTCGCGGGCGTGTGCGAGACCGGGGTCAGGTGCCAGACCAGCGGGTCGAAGGTGCCCGCCAGGCCGTCGGCGCCCTCGTACGTCAGCCGGAGCGTGCCCCGGCCGCCGTCGCCCTCGGCGATGGTCATCAGGAAGCCCTCGCGCTTGTAGAGGCCGAGGAACGGCACCGTCTCCACGGCCGGGGGTTCGGCGGCCGGCTCGAACCCGGGCATGGCGACCTGGGCGAGTTCGGCGCACAGTTCGCGGCAGAGCGCCTCGAAGACCTTGGGCGCGGCGCCGCCGCCGTTCGTCAGCAGGGCGATGGCCAGGCCCTTCTCCGGGATGGTGCGCAGGTAGGCGAGCTGGCCGAAGGTGCTGCCGTCGTGGCCGAAGCCGCGCGCGCCGTCCCACTCGAACAGGCCCCAGCCCAGGCCCCAGTGGGCGCCGAGGAACCACTGGTCGGGCATCTCGACCTCGGGGGTCAGCATCGCGTCGACCACGGCGGCCGGCAGCACCCGGGTGCCGTCCTGCGCCGTGCCCCCGTCCACGAAGACCCGGGCGAACCGTGCCACGTCGGCGGCGGTCGCGCTGATCCCGCCGTACGGGCCGGCGGAGCGCGGCAGCATGTTCCAGAGCGGGGTGGGGACGGGGCTCTCGCCCGGCTCGCCCATGTGCCCCATCGCGGCGCGGAAGCGCAGCACCTCCTCGGGCAGGGTCATGGTGTGCTCCAGCCCGATGGGGTCGAGGAGCAGCTCCTTGAGTGCCTCGTCCCACGTCCGGCCGGTGGCCACCTCGACGATCCGGCCGAGGACGTTGTAGGCGGTGCTGGAGTACGACATGGTGACGCCGGGCGGGTTGGTCAGGCCGACGGCCCGCGCGCCCTCGACGTACCGGGCGAGGCAGTCGTCGCCCCGGCCGGTGTCGTTGACGTAGTCGCCCTCGATGCCGCTGGTGTGGTTGAGCAGCTGCCGCGGCGTGATCGTCCGGGTGGCCCGGGCATCGGCGACCGCGAAGTCCGGCAGGACGTCGGTGACCGGCGCGTCGAGGTCCAGCTTCCCGGCGTCGGCGAGCAGGACCACCATGGCGGCGGTGTAGCCCTTGCTGACGGAGCCGATCTGGAACACGGAGTCCGGGGTCACCTCGACGCCGGTGCCGGTGTGCAGTATGCCGGCGGCCAGTTCGTGGATCTCGCCGTCGGCCAGCACGGCCAGGGCGGCGCCCGGGATGTGGTGGGCGGCGAGGAGTTCGCCGAGCCGGGCCTGCCAACGGGCGGTGTCGAACGCCGGGGCACCGTCGTCCACGCCGAGCGCGCGGTTCACCGTACGGGTCACCCCGCGGTCGGTCTCCTCCAGGATTCTGGCCACCTCCTGGTCGACGAGCCTCGACACTTCCCGGCGCAGGTTCTCCGACATGCTTCTCCCTCGTGGTCACGGTGGAACGGCGCACGTGGCGCGGGCGGTGGCGCGGGCGGGGCCGGTCGGCTAGCCGGCGCTCCGGGCCCGTCGGCCGACGAGCCCGGTGAGCGAGCCGACGGTCGTGCGCGGCGGCTGCACCAGGTCGCGGTCCGGGCGCAGGACGGTGCGGAACGCGGCCCAGGCGAGTGCGCCGAGGGCGAAGCCGTAAGCGGAGACCAGCCCGTGCCCGTTCTCCTGGGCGAACCACATCGCCAGCCCGAGCACCGGCACGCCGAGTGCGAGCAGCCGGTTGTTGCGGACGGCCCTGCGGCGCACACTCTCGTCGTCGGCGCCCTGGCCGGCGCCCTGGCCGGCGCGCTCGCCGGTGCCGCCGTGCAGCAGCAGTGCCGCGGCCAGCGTCGCACCCAGGAAGTACGTAGCGCCGGAGCTGCCGGCGAAGTTGCGGGGGTCCGTGCTGTGGGAGGTCTGGCCCCACAGTGCGTCGATCCGCTCGGGCAGCAGGATGCCCGCGGCGAACAGGCCGAGCGTCAGCGGCGCGCCCCAGAACCAGTCGGCGAGGGCCGCGACGGCGGCGAGGGTGGCGATGTTCCACGCGGCTCCGCCGAAGCCCCCGTTCTGCATGAAGACGGAGGTGACCACGCGCCACCAGCCGGACTTCGAGGGGTCCGCGTCGAGCGCCCCCATCGCCCCCGACCAGCCGAGCTGGACGGCCACCCCGGCGAGCGCGAGCCCGGTGAGGCCGACGCCCGCCCACGGGATCCGCCGCCGGCCCAGTGTGCCGCGGCCGACCAGGGCCAGACCGCCGTTGAACATCAGCACCATCAGTGCCGCCGTGGTCACGTTGAACATGAGGATGTCCATCGTCACCGCCCCCCTCCGAGCCCGTGCGATTTTGCTGATCATGACAGTAGCGCGGCCGGGCCCGTTTTCAAACACTGTTTGAAAGTTGGCCGGGCTCGCTAGACTGCGACCGTGAAGCTGACCGCAGACCGGATCATCGACGCGGGGATGACGGTGTTCGCCGAGACCGGCTACCACGGCCTCTCCATGCGGCAGGTCGCGGACCGGCTCGACGTCCACGCCGGCAGCCTCTACTACCACGTGCCCAACAAGGCCGCACTGCTCCAGCTGATGGCCGACCGGGTGGCCCGGCAGGCGTACGAGGCCGGCACCGCCGCCCTGGCGGCACTGCCCGCGCAGGCCGACTGGCCGGCGCGGGTCACGGCGCAGGCCGTCGCCCTGCGGCAGAGCATCCGCCGGCACCCCGGCGGGGCGATCATGCTCGCGGGCAGCCCGAAGACCCTCAGCCCCGGCGCGCTCGCCCTGATGGAGCGGCTGCTCGCCACCCTCGCCGAGGCCGGTGTGCCCCCGGAACACCGCGGGACCGCCGCCGACACCGTGCTCAGCCACGTCACCGGCTACGTGCTCCAGGAGCAGAGTGAGCCACCGGCCGTTCCGGTCACCGCCGAGGACGTCGCCGCCCTCCACCGGAGCTTCCCCCGGACGGTGGCCGCCGCGGCCGCCCACGACCCGGACGAGAAGTTCGCCCGCAGCCTGGACCTGCTCTGCGCCGGCATCGGGACCCTGCTCCGCCCTGCACGCTGAGGCGCGGGGCGCTACGCCGCTCTCCGGCCGCCCCCGGTGGCGGCGTGCCGGGCCGGCTTCTCGCGCAGCGAGGTCAGCCGGGCGATCTCGGCGTCCAGGGCGGCCGGCCGCTGCTCGATCACCGGGGCGAAGGTCTCGGGCCCGGCGTCGCCGGTGGAGGCGCAGCTGCGCGGCGGGTACTCGGTGAGCAGGTCGAGCCGGTGGGCGCGGCTGCGGACGTCCTCGACGGTCAGGCCGAGCGCCAGCAGCTCGCGGATCGCCCGCACCCGGGCCACCTCGGCCGGCCCGTACTCGCGCTGGCCGGTGGCCGTGCGGACCGGTGGCGGCAGCAGTCCGCGCTGCTCGTAGAAGCGCAGCGCCCGGGGTGTGGTTCCCGCCGCTGCCGCCGCATCACCGATCCGCATCCGTCCCCCCACCGCCGGTTCCGGCCACCCGGCTGCCCGTCCACCCGCTCACCTGGGTGCCCGGCTGCCCGTCCACCCGCCCGTACGTCTACACCTCGACGATCGTCGCTCCGAACGTACGGCCTTCGATCAGCTGCGGCAACGCCTCCGGGGCCCGGTTGAGGCCCGGCACGGCCGTCCACGGGAAGGTGAGCTCCCCGGTGCGCAGCCAGTCGCCGAACCGCTGCCGCCACTCCGCCTCCAGTCCGGGGTGGTCCTGGCCGCGGAACCCGCGCACCGTGACGCCCTGGCTGAGCAGCCGGAAGGTGTCGACCACCGCCGGGGAGCTGCCGCCGCGCCGGTCCGGCGCCATCTGCCCGGCCAGCGCCCCGACCAGGGCGAACCGTGCACCCGGCCGGGCCGCGCCGACGGCGGCGGTGAGCTGCTCGCCGCCGACGGTGTCCAGCAGCACGTCGATGCCGTCCGGCGCGGCCCCGGCCAGCTGCTCGCCGATCGGCCCGGCACCGCGGACCAGCACCGCGTCGAAGCCGAGCTCCGCCGTCAGCCGCTTCGCCTTGGCGGGTGAGCCGGTGGTGCCGATCACCCGCGAGGCGCCGAGCAGCCGGGCCACCTGTCCGGCGATCGTGCCGACCGCGCCCGCCGCCCCGGTGACCAGCACGACGTCGCCCGCCCGTACGCCGGCCGAGCGGGTCAGCCCGCCGTACCCGGCGGAGGCGGGGGAGAGCAGGGCGACCGGGTCCGGCAGCGTGCCGTCCACCGGGGTGAACCCGGCCGCGTCGCCCACGGCGTGGTCCCGCCAGCCCTGCATGTGGGTGACCAGGTCGCCCGGGCGCAGCGGGCCGCCCGCCGGTGCGGCCAGCACCTCGCCGAGCGCGGGGCCGAACAGCGCATGGCCGGGGAGGATCCGCGGGAGCGGGAGGTCTCCCAGCTCGCCGCCGATGAGGGTGCGCAGGCCGGGGAAGACCAGGAAGGCGCGGTTGCGGACCAGCACCTCGCCCCCGCCCGGCGCGGCGAGCGGGGTCTCGACGAGCGCGAAGTGTGCGGGGGTGGGCAGCCCGTCGGGGGCGGTGCGGAGCCGGACCTCGCGGGCGGTGGTCGGGAGCGGCATGGTGGAACTCCAGGAGGAACACGGCAGCGGCCGTCCCGCTGCGGGTGCCGGGACGCTAACCCCTGACCTGCGGGTCAGGGGCAAGGACACAGCGAGCCCTCGTGGGAGGGAGTCTGACGGAGCGTTCGGCGGACGAGGGGATCGGTGATCTTCTAGAGTCACCATCGGTACGACCGTATGACTGCAATGGGCGCCAGGACCGCGCCGACTGCACCGCGTGCACCACGGAGAGGCAGCACCACCATGAGCGAGCAGGCCCCCGAGCCGTTCGAGCACGTCACCGAGGACTGGCAGACCGCACTGGCGGTCGTCGCCCACCCCGACGACATGGAGTACGGCGGCGCCGCCGCCGTCGCCCGTTGGACGTCGCAGGGCAAGAAGGTCGTCTATCTGATGGTCACCAGCGGCGAGGCCGGCATCGACTCGCTGAGCCCCGAGGAGTGCGGGCCGCTGCGCGAGGCCGAGCAGATCGCCTCGGCCGCCGTGGTCGGCGTCGACACCGTCGAGTTCCTCGGTCACCCGGACGGCGTACTGGAGTACGGGCTGCCGCTGCGCCGCGACATCGCCCGAGCCGTCCGCCGCCACCGCCCGGACATCGTCATCACCAGCAACTTCCGCGAGACGTACGGCGGGACCTTCCTCAACCAGGCCGACCACATCGCCGTCGGCCGGGCCACCCTGGACGCGGTGCGGGACGCCGGCAACCGGTGGGTGTTCCGCGAGCTGACGGCCGAGGGCCACGAGCCGTGGAACGGCGTGCGCGAGGTCTGGGCGGTCGCCTCGCCCGACGCCCGGCACGCCGTGGACACCACCGACCACTTCGAGCAGGGCGTCGCCTCGCTGGCCGAGCACAAGGCGTACCTGGCCGGACTGGGCGGCGCGATGGGCGACCCGCGCGAGTTCCTGGAGGGCTTCGGCCGGGGCGTCGGCAGCCGGCTCGGGACGCGCTTCGCCGTCCCGTTCGAGGTGTTCCCGCTCCGCTAGGGCCCCGGGCGTTCGCCCTCCGGGCCTTCGGATTCCCGGCCCTCGGACCCCGCGTCCGCGTCCGGGCCTGCGTCCGCGCGCCCGCCCTTCGGGCCCCCGGAGCTCTCGTCCGCCTGCTCGCGCCGTCCGCCGTCCGGCCTGCGGCGGCGCAGCAGGTGGCGGACGACGAGGGCCGCGCAGAGGACGACGAGGGCGATCAGCAGCCAGAGCTGGTAGCGGACCGCCGTCCGGTACACCGCGCCGATGTTGGCGCCGGCCAGGTAGCCGAAGGCGGACCAGACGCCGACCCAGAGCGCAGCCCCGAGCAGGTTGAACGGCTGGAACCGCCGCCAGGGCATCTCGGTGGTGCCGGCGATGATGCCGTTGGTCTGGCGCAGGCCGTCCACGAAGCGGGCGATCGTGACGACCTTGCCGCCGTGCCGGGCGAAGAAGCCGTCGGCGCGCGCCATCCGGGCTGGGGTGAGCAGGACGTAGCGGCCCCAGCGGTGGACGAAGGCGCGGCCGCCGGTGCTGCCGATCAGGTAGCCGAGGCTGTTCCCGGCGACCGCGGCGGTGAAGGCGATCGCCACGACGGCGGCGAGGCTGAGGTGCCCGGCGCCCGCGTAGACGGCGGCGAGCACCAGGACGGTCTGGCCGGGCGCCGGGATGCCGCAGTTGTCGAGCAGGACGAAGAGCGCCACGGCCAGGTAGCCGTACTGGTCGAGCAGTGGTGCGAGCCCGGCGAGCGCGCCGGGCAGTGCGGGGGCGGGGGCGGAGGCGGGGGCGGACACGTGAGTCACCACCCCGCGCCGCAGGCACGCGGGGTGGTGGCCGCCTGGGTCAGCGGAGCGCCTGGCGGGGTTCGATGTTGCAGTCGGGACCGGGGTAGATCAGGCCCGTGTGGCCGTCCTCGAAGCGGACCACGTACGGCGGCTCGCCCTCGGCGCCGCGCACCTCGATGATCTCGCCCTTCTGGTCGACCATGCCCACCGACCTGCTGTGGATGTGGAGCTGGTCACCTACCGCTGCGTGCATGGTCTTGCTCCTCGGGTAGCGGTGGCCGCGCGGGCGGCCGTTCTGCTTCCACTCTGCTGCGGTCCGCGCGGGCTCGCAACGGCGTGGTGTGCAGGCCCGGTGCGGGAACCGGCGCCGCGGTCGGCCGGGCCGTCGCTCAGCGCGGGCCGGCGGGTTCGGCGAGGTAGCGGCGGACCAGCCGCTTGGACTCGGCGATCATGACCGGGTCGCCGTCCGGGTCGCAGCGGAAGGCGAGCTTGAGCACGGCGTCCGCCGCCTCCAGGGCCACCCGCAGGCGCAGCGTGACCACCGCCGGGTCCGCCGCCGCGAACAGTTCGCCGCCGAGTGCCTGGAGGCGCAGGGCGACGGCGGTGTTGTTGTCCAGCTCGGCGTCGATCAGGTGCCGGTCGTCCCGGACCCCGGTGGGCACGGCGGCGTCGGCCAGCCCGAAGTCCACCTGGCCGAAGCCGGGCACGGTCCGCTTCATCGCCACGAACTCGTCCACGGCGAGGTCGGTGAACCCGGCCGGCCCGGGCGGGACCCCGGTGCTCAGCCGCCGGTCGAGGCGCTGGAGGTAGTGGTCGAGGTTGCGGCCGGCGAGCGCGGCCAGGAGGTCCTCCTTGCCGGCGAAGAACTGGTACAGCGTGCCGATCGGCACCTGGGCGCGGTGCGCGACCTCCTTGGTGGTGAGCGCGGTGGCCCCGACCTCGTCGAGCAGTCCGGCGCAGGCGTCCAGGATCCGGCCGTAGCGCTCCTGGCTGCGCTGCTGCACCGGCCGCCGGCGTCCGGCGGCGCGCTGCCCGGGGGCGTGGTGACTCCTCGTGTCCGCGCTCATGGGGCCACTGTGCCGCATCCGGCGCCGCCGCGGCCAATCACGAACGTGAGTACTGCCACATCCGGCCTCGGCCCGCCGGCCGCGACGGTGAACGGCGGGCCGGGGCCGTCCTCAGGCGGCCTGCTGCCAGCTGACCGGCGAGAAGTAGGCCGGGCGGCGCTCCCGGCGCTGCCAGGTGGCGATCGGCTCGACCGGCGCGGCGGCGGCCTGCCGGTCGGCCGCGCGGGCCATCAGCACGGCGGTCAGGGCGGCGAGCTCCTCGTCGGAGAGCGAGCCACGGACGATGCGGACGAGAGGTTCGACGGGTACGGCCATGATCCGGTTTCTCCCCCGGCGGATGCGTGGTGGGTGGACGGTGGCGCGGGAACTGAAGGCCGGCTGAACGGCGCTGCTACATCGGCGGGTTGCCGTGCTTGCGGCTGGGCAGGTCGGCGTGCTTGGTGCGGAGCATGGCGAGCGAGGAGGCGAGGACCTGGCGGGTCTCGGCGGGGTCGATGACGTCGTCGACGAGGCCGCGTTCGGCCGCGTAGTACGGGTGCATCAGCTCGCTCTTGTATTCCTTGATCTTCTGGGCGCGCATGGCCTCGGGGTCCTCGGCGCCGTTGATGTCGCGGCGGAAGATCACGTTGGCGGCGCCCTCGGCGCCCATCACGGCGATCTCGTTGGTCGGCCAGGCGAAGGAGAGGTCGGCGCCGATGGAGCGGGAGTCCATGACGATGTAGGCGCCGCCGTAGGCCTTGCGCAGGATGAGCTGGATGCGCGGCACGGTGGCGTTGCAGTAGGCGTAGAGGAGCTTGGCGCCGTGGCGGATGATGCCGTCGTGTTCCTGGTCGACGCCGGGCAGGAAGCCGGGGACGTCGAGCATGGTGACCAGCGGGATGTTGAAGGCGTCGCACATCTGGACGAAGCGGGCGGCCTTCTCGCTGGCGTTGATGTCCAGGACGCCGGCCAGCGACTGGGGCTGGTTGGCGATGATGCCGGTGACGTGGCCGTCGATGCGGGCCAGGACGCAGAGCACGTTGGTGGCCCAGCGCTCGTGGACCTCCAGGTACTCGCCGTGGTCGACGATCTCCTCGATGACCTTGCGCATGTCGTAGGGCCGGTTGCCGTCGGCGGGCACCAGGTCGAGGAGGGAGTCGTTGCGGCGCTCGACGGGGTCGTCGTTGACGGCGGTGGGCGGCATCTCGCGGTTGTTCTGGGGCAGCAGCGACAGGAGGTAGCGGACCTCCTCGATGCAGGACTGCTCGTCGTCGTAGGCGAAGTGGGAGACGCCGGAGACGCCGGAGTGGACGTCGGCGCCGCCGAGGCCGTTCTGGCTGATCTTCTCGCCGGTGACGGCCTGGACGACGTCGGGGCCGGTGATGAACATCTGCGAGGTCTCGCGGACCATGAAGATGAAGTCGGTGAGCGCCGGGGAGTAGGCGGCGCCGCCGGCGCAGGGGCCGAGCATCACGGAGATCTGCGGGATGACGCCGGAGGCGCGGGTGTTGCGCTGGAAGATGCCGCCGTAGCCGGCCAGGGCGGTGACGCCCTCCTGGATGCGGGCGCCGGCGCCGTCGTTGAGGGAGACCAGCGGGGCGCCGGCCGCGATGGCCATGTCCATGATCTTGTGGATCTTCTGGGCGTGGGCCTCGCCCAGCGCGCCGCCGAAGATCCGGAAGTCGTGGGCGTAGGTGAACACGGTGCGGCCGTGGACGGTGCCCCAGCCGGTGATGACGCCGTCGGTGTGCGGCTTCTTCGCCTCCAGGCCGAAGCCGGTGGCGCGGTGCCGGCGCAGCGGCTCCACCTCGCGGAACGAGCCCTCGTCGAGCAGCAGGTCGATCCGCTCGCGGGCGGTCAGCTTGCCCTTGGCGTGCTGGGCCTCGGTGGCCTTCTCGCTGGGGCCGCGGCGGACCTGCTCGCGCAGTTCGTGCAGCTCGGCGACCCGCCCGTGGGCGTCGGCCGGGATCTCGGGGATCTCGTCGCCGACCGGCGCCTCATGCACAACCGTCATCTCGAACCACTCCAAGGGTGAGGGAACCGTCCGAGCCCGCAGGCGGTGATCCGCTCCGCTGGGCGAACACTTCTTCGGTCATGCACACTACTGAACCAGGAGGCGCGATGTCGGACTGTTGATCAAGTTCGCAGCCCTGTGCGGCTGTTGTCGAGTCCTCTGGCTGATACCGCATCACCTTCGCCCGAAATCAGCGGTCGAATGCCCCGGGCCGGCTCGTCGGCGGGATTCTTCGGGCCGGCCGCCCGGTGATCCGGCGGCGGAGGGGCCGGATCGGATCGGTTGCGAGGGCGGGAAGTTGGTGGCCGTCGCAGTGGCCCGGGGGACGGATTCCGTCGCTCCCTGTCCACCCTTCGTCAGCACAGAGCACCAATCGTTTACTTGACGCCCGGTTAGATCTTGCAGGATTCTGTTCCGGGAAGGGCATGTCCATGGTGTCGACAAGAGAGGGAGGGTCCTGCATGGCCGGAAGCGGTCACCTCAGGGTCTTGACTCACCGGACACCACGGATTAACCCGGCCCGTGCGGACCTGTCCCGCACTGCCGGCGGACGGAATGCCCCACATCTGGTGGGCATTCGGCAAGCGCGGGCCGACGGCTGCGCAAAAGAGGACCGCGGCGGTTGGGAGCGCATCAAAACACGAACCGACATGTAATCCGACTGATCGTCACCCAGGGCGGGTCGGGTTGCGTCGCGCCAAAAAGGCGTGGTCAGGCGAGATCCAGGCACCGGTTCGGCGGATGCCGGCGATGAGGCCGGCGAGGTGTGCCTGTTGATCCCCGTGCGGAGTTCCGGCTCCGGCACGTGCAATTGACGCTCGACACCGAGGCGCGCCCGCGGCCGTGGCACCGCCACGGCCGCCGTCCGTTACGGCCGGGACACCGGGGATGTCAAGAGGGGTCTTCCCATGCAGAAGAACGACGTTGCCGTCATCGGCATAGCGTGCAGGTTTCCCGGGGCGGAGAACTACCAACAGTTCTGGGACAACCTGAAACACGGCCGGTCACACATCGACGAAGTCCCCCGGAGCCGTTGGGACTGGAGGAAATTACCTTCTCCGGACGGCGATCCCGGTGACGGACCGGTGCGTCGGGGTGTCAGCAAATGGGGCGGCTTCCTCACGGACGTGGACGCCTTCGACGCGGCGTTCTTCCGTCTCTCCCCGCTGGAGGCGGAGAGTACGGACCCGCAGCAGCGAATCATGCTGGAACTCGCCTGGTCCTGTATCGAGGACGCCGCGGTGCGGCCCGAAGCGCTGGCGGGAACGAGTGTCGGGGTCTTCCTCGGTTCCTACAATCTGGACTACAAGGAACTCCAGGAGCGGGAGCTGCGCGAGGTCGCGGCGCACCACTCCACGGGAACCGCGGGCGCGGTCATCGCCAACCGGATCTCCCACTTCTTCGACTTCCGCGGGCCGAGCGTGGCGGTCGACACGGCGTCCTCCGCCTCCCTGCACGCCCTGCACCTGGCCGTCCGGTCGCTGAACCAGGAGGAGTGCGGCGTCGCGCTCGCCGGCGGGATCAACCTGGTGCTGACCCCGGGGCGCAACGTCTCCTTCTCCAAGACCGGCATGCTGTCCCCCACCGGCTCCTGCAAGACCTTCGACGAGCGGGCCGACGGCTACGTCCGCGGGGAGGGCGCGGGCCTCGTCCTGCTCAAGCCCCTCGCCGACGCCGTCCGCGACGGCGACACCATCCACGGCGTCATCAAGGGCAGCGCCGCCAACCACAGCGGCCGCACCCGCACCCTGACCTACCCCAACGACGAGGCGCAGGCGCAGGTCATCGCGGACGCGATCCGCCGGGCCGGGATCTCCCCGGACACCATCGGCTACGTGGAGGCGCACGGGACGGGGACGCCCACCGGCGACCCGGTGGAGATCCAGGGCCTGGTGAAGGGGTTCCGGGCGGCCCGCGGCGACGCCGAGGCGTCCGGGACGGGCACGGAGGCGGAGTCCGGGCCGTCCGGCCACTGCGGCCTGGGCTCGGTGAAGCCGAACATCGGCCACCTGGAAGCCGCCGCGGGGATCGCCGGATTCATCAAGGTCCTGCTGGCGATGGGCCACGGGCAGCTGCCGGGCCTGCACAACTTCCGGGCCCTGAACCCGCGCATCCGTCTGGAGGGCACGCCGTTCCACATCGTGGAATCCCTGCGCCCCTGGAAGCCGCTGCTCTCGGAGGCGGGTGAGCCCCTTCCCCGCCGCTCCGGCGTCAGCTCCTTCGGCTTCGGCGGCACCAACGCGCACGTCGTGCTGGAGGAGGCGCCGCCGCGCACCGCGGCCACCCGCCGGCCCCGCCCCGGCTACCTGATCTGCCTCTCCGCCCGGACCACCACGGCGCTGGAGCAGCGGCTCCGCGACCTGGCCGGGTGGCTCGACCGGGAGTGGCCCGGGGTCGACCTGACGGACCTCAGCGCCACGCTCCTCCTCGGGCGCGAGCACCTCGACCGCCGGACGGCGCTGGTCGTGCGCAGCGCCGACGAGCTACGGGTGAAGCTGAAACGCCTGCTGGAGGCCGGACGGGCGAGGAACTGCCTCCACGACCGGGGCTCCGCCGGGCAGCCGGCCCCGGCCGACGGGGAGCAGGCCGCAGCGCCGGGCCCCGAGGGGCCGCGCCGCGAGGTGTCGAAGGCGTTCCACCTCGGCGCGGAGGTCCCCGCGGACGAGTACACGGAACAACTCCTGGCGCTGGCCGAGGCGTTCACGAAGGGGGACGGCCTCCCCTGGGCGGACCTCTTCCGGTCCGCCGGGGCGCGCAGGCTCCGCCTGCCGACCTACGCGTTCGACCGGCGGCGCTTCTGGATCACCCCGGACGTCGCCGACGGCGTGCCGGCCCCGGCCGGGGCCGGGGCAGCCGGGGGCGCAGCGGCCGGGCAGGGAGCGGCCGAGCACGAAGAGACCCGGCACGAAGAGGACGGGCACCAAGAGACCCGGCACGAGGCCGGGCACGAAGAACCAGCATCGGATGCGGGCGGCAACGCACGCCACTGGGAGTGGGCAGGTTTGGGCGTCGAAGAGAGTGTCGAGGCGGATCTCCGGAGCATCGCGGGCCGGGTCCTGAAGCTCGCGGCGGACGAGATCCACCCGAAGGACCGGCTGACCGACCTCGGGTTCGACTCAGTCGGCAACACACAACTGGCCCTGCGGGTGGGCGAGCACTTCGGGATCGACGTCACGCCCGAGCTCTTCTACACCTACTTCACGCTGGAGATGCTCCGGGACCACCTCGTCCGCGACCACCGGGACGCCGTCCGGCGCACCTACACGGAGGCCGTCGGCGCCCCCGCCACCGAGGCCGCCGGGAACGCCGGGGACGCCGGGAACGCCGGGGCCGACGCCCCCGTCGACAACTCCCGCGCCGACAACGCCCCCGCCGCCGAGGCTGCTGCCGAGGCCGGTCCCCGGGCCGTCCGGGCCGAAGCGGCCCCCGCCGCCCCCGGCACGCCCGGTGCGTCCTCCGCCGACGACGACGCCATCGCGGTCATCGGGATGAGCGGACGCTTCCCGCAGGCCCGGACGGTCGACGAGTTCTGGAACCTCCTTGCCGAGGGCCGGGAGGCGATCGGGCGGATACCCGCGGACCGGCTGGAGAGCTGGCGCGGCCCCCTCGACGTGACCGGCGTCAAGGGCGGCTGGCTGCCCGGCGCGGCCGAGTTCGACCCGCTGTTCTTCGAGATCTCCCCCAAGGAGGCCGAGACCATGGACCCGCGGCAGCGCCTGCTGCTGCAGGAGTCCTGGCGGGCCCTGGAGGACGCCGGCTACGGGGCCCGGCAGCTCCGCGACAACACCATGGGCATGTTCGTCGGCGCCGAGCAGGGCGACTACCAGCGCCTCACCGGGGACGAGGAGACGCTCACCTCCGGCCACGACGGCATCCTGGCCGCCCGCCTCGGATACTTCCTGAACTTCTCGGGCCCGGTGCTCAGCATCAACACGGCCTGCTCGGCGGGCCTGGCGGCCGTGCACCAGGCCTGCCTGAGCCTGCGCACCGGCGAGTGCGACACCGCGGTCGCGGCGGGCGTCAACCTCCTGTCGACGTCCACGTTCTTCGAGCACGCGACCCGGTCCGGCATGCTGTCGGAGGACGGCGTCTGCTACGCCTTCGACAAGCGTGCCAACGGCCTGGTGATGGCCGAGGCCGTCGCCGTCGTGGTGCTGAAGCCCCTGGCGAAGGCGGTCGCCGACGGCGACCGGATCCACGCCGTCATCCGGGCCAGCGGCGTCAACTACGACGGCCGGACCAACGGCATCACCGCGCCCAGCCAGCCCGCGCAGGCCGCCCTGCTGGGCACCGTCTACGAGCGGTTCGGCATCGACCCGGCCGGCATCGACCACGTGGTGGCGCACGGCACCGGCACCCGCCTCGGCGACCCCATCGAGGTGAACGCCCTCGCCGGCGTCTTCGGCCGCTACACCGACAAGAAGCAGTACTGCGCGCTGACCTCGGTCAAGACCAACGTCGGGCACACCCTGGCCGCCTCCGGCGTGGTCAGCCTGATCGGGATGGTGCAGGCCCTGCGGCACGAGACGCTGCCCGCGAGCCTGCACTGCGAGCAGGAGAGCGACTACATCAACTGGGCCGACAGCCCCTTCTACGTCAACCGGGAGGCGCGGCCCTGGAAGGACGCACCGGGCCGCAAGCGG
This sequence comes from Streptomyces sp. CB01881, assembly GCF_002953255.1. Taxonomy (GTDB): domain Bacteria; phylum Actinomycetota; class Actinomycetes; order Streptomycetales; family Streptomycetaceae; genus Kitasatospora. The sequence continues at coordinate 1,162,555 of NZ_CP026498.1, read as the reverse complement.
CTCGGCGCGGTCAGCTCCTTCGGCATCAGCGGCACCAACGCCCATGTCGTGGTGGAGGGTTACCGGGCCGAACCGGTCCGCTCCGGCGCCGGTGACCGGCCCTCCCAGCTCCTCGTGCTCTCCGCCAAGACCGACGAGACGCTGCGGACCAGGGCGGCGGAGCTGCTCGCCCTCCTGAAGGACGGCGGAGCCGCGGAGCCCGGCCTCGACGGGATCAGCGCCACCCTGCTCGGCGGCCGGCACCACTTCGCGCACCGCTGCGCGCTGGTCGCCGCCACCCGCGAGGAGGCCGCGCAGCTGCTCCAGCAGTTCCTCGACGGCAAGAAGGCCCCCCAGCTCTTCCGGGGGACGGCCGGCCGGGACTTCCAGCCCCAGGTCGCCCTCACCGAGTACGGCAACGAGCTGATCGGGCGCGCCGCCGGTGCGGCCGGCGACCGCGGCCGCTACCAGGACACCGTCCGCGCCCTGGCCGACCTCTACTGCCAGGGCTACGAGCTCGCCTGGGAGCGGCTCTTCGGCGACCGGCCGCCGCTGCCCGTGTCGCTGCCCGGCTACCCCTTCGCACGCGAGACCTACTGGGCCGGGGCGGACGCGCCCCGCCCCGCCCTCGCGGCGGCCGGCCAGGGCGCGCGCCCGCGCCTGCACCCGCTGCTGGACGCCAACGAGTCCACGCTCCAGGCCCAGCGGTTCGGCAAGCAGCTGTCCAAGGACGAGTTCTTCCTCCGCGACCACGTCGTGGACGGCAAGATCCTGCTCCCGGGTGTCGCCCACATGGAGATGGCGTACACGGCCGCCCGGCTGTCCAGCGGCTCCGACGCCGTGACGCTGCAGGACATCATCTGGGGCCACCCGATCGTCATGGAGGAGGACTCCCGGACGGTCAACATCGAGCTGAGCCCGCTCAAGCAGGACACGCTGGACTACCTCGTCTACGCCGAGACCGACGGCAGGCGGACGGTGTTCTCGCAGGGCCGCGCGAACTACGCCGCGGAGCAGCCCTCGCGGGTGCGGGGCAGCATCGACATCCCCGGCATCCTGGCACGGTGCACCGGCCGCCAGGAGAACGCGGAGATCTTCGCGAGCTTCCGGGAGCTGGGCTTCGGCTACGGCGAGACCTTCCAGGCCATCGAGACGCTGCACTGCGGCGAGACCGAGGCACTGGCCCGGATCGTGCTCGGCGACGGCCTGGAGGGCGAGTACCCCGCCTTCACCATGCACCCCTCGCTCTTCGACGCCGCGCTCAACACCCTGCGCGGCATCGGCCACCAGGACGGCGTGCTGAGGATCCCGTTCAGCCTCGAAGAGCTCGTCGTCTTCGCCCCGATCCCGAGCACCTCCTACTGCCACGCCACGATCCACCGGATCGCGCGCGACGGCGCGGTCAGCGTCAACCTGGCGATCTGCGACGAGAGCGGCGCGGAGTGCGTGCGCGCCACCGGCCTCGTCTTCAAGGAGTTCGCGGCCAAGAAGGACGAGGAGCTGCACCTCTACGTCCCGCGCTGGACCGAGGGCACCCCGCAGGAGTCCGGCGCCCCCGCCGGCGCGGACGGCGTCCTGCTCGTCCTCGACGACGACGAGGCGCGCCCGGCACGGATCGCGGCCGCCCGCCGCGGCCCCGTCGTCCGGGTGACGGCCGGCCAGGCCTTCGCGGAGCCGTCCCCCGGCGTCTTCACCGTCGACCGCCGCAGCGGCGCCGACTTCGACCGCCTGCTGCGCACGCTCGGCGAACGCGGCCGGCTGCCCCGGGAGATCGCCGACCTCTGGGCACTGACGCCCGGTCAGTCCGACCTCACCCTCGGGCTGGAGAGCCTGCGCCACCTCTTCCGGGCCGTGCACCAGGCCGGCGTCGAGCACGAGATCCAGTACCTGGCCGTGCTGCCGGGCGAGCAGGGCCCCGGTGCGCAGGAGCCGGCCCGGGCGGCGGCGGAGGCACTCTCCGGGTTCGCCCGCGCCATGACGCCCGTCAACCACCTGTTCCGGATGAACACCCTCCAGCTCGACGCGGCCGCCGTCGCCGAGGCCGTCGCCGCCGGCGTGCTGCGGGAACTGCACCTGACCGAGGGTCCCACCGCCCGCGGCGGGCACGAGATCCGGCACACCGGTGCCACCCGCTCCGAGCGGGTCCTCCGGCCGTGGACCGCCGGCGGCAAGCCCGCGGCCTCGCCGCTGCCCCTGAAGGAGGGCGGCGTCTACCTGATCAGCGGCGGCGCCGGCGCGCTGGGGCTGCACCTCGCGACCTACCTCGCCCAGCAGTGCCGGGCCAGGCTCGTCCTGCTCGGGCGCCGCGAGCCGGACGCCGAGCGGCGGGAGAAGCTCGCCGCGCTGGAGGCGGCCGGGGCCGAGGTCCTCTACCTCGCCTGCGACGTGGCCGACCGCGCCGACGTCGGCCGCGCCCTGTCCGCGGCGCGGGAGCGCTTCGGCAGCCTGGACGGCGTCTTCCACAGCGCCGGCATCGTCGGCAGCACGGGCGTCATGGAGGCCGGCCAGGCCGACTTCGACGCCGTCCTGGCGCCGAAGCTGCACGGCACCGTCCACCTGGACGAGCTGACCGGGCAGGACCCGCTGGACTTCTTCGTCCTCTTCTCGTCCATCGCCGCCTACGTCGGCGACTTCGGGCAGGGCAGCTACGCCGCCGCCAACCGCTTCCTCGACGCCTACGCCCACCAGCGGGAGGCGCTGCGGGCCGAGGGCCTGCGCCACGGCCGGAGCATCTCGGTCAACTGGCCGTACTGGGACGAGGGCGGGATGCTCGGCGACATCGAGCAGGACGGCACCGCCAAGACCCTCTACTACGACTACTCCGGCATGCGCGGCCTCAGGACGGCCGAGGGCATCCAGGCGCTGCTGAAGATCCTGGTCTCCGGCGAGACCCAGGTCGTGGTGACCAAGGGCGAGCGGGCGAAGATCGAGAAGGTGCTGCGGGTGGCCGGCGCGGACCGCGCCAAGGCGGCCCCGAAGGCCCCGGCGGCGCGGGCGGTGGCCGCCGCGGCGGTCCGCCCGTCGGTCCAGGCGCGCGTGACCGTCCCCGTCGCCGTGGCCGCGGAGCCGGTGCCGGCTGCGGGTGGTGGTTCGGAGGAGTTGCTGGGCCGGACGGTGGAGTATCTGAAGGACCGTCTGTCGCAGGTGTTCCGGATTCCGAAGGGGCGGATCGACGCTGCTGCGGAGTTGGGTGAGTACGGGATCGAGTCGATCCAGATCATGGAGTTGATGCGTCTTCTGGGGAAGGACTTCGAGTCGATTCCGGGGACGTTGTTCTTCGAGTACCGGACGATCGACGAGTTGGCGGGGTACTTCTCGGAGAACCAGGCGGAGCGGCTGACCGAGCTGCTGGGTCTCGGGGAGTCCGTGGCACCGGTTGCGGCGCCGGTAGTGGCTCCGGCTGCGGTGCCGGTTGCGGCGCCGGTGGCTGTCGCGGAGCCGGTGGTGGTTGCGGGTGGTGGTTCGGAGGAGTTGCTGGGCCGGACGGTGGAGTATCTGAAGGACCGTCTGTCGCAGGTGTTCCGGATTCCGAAGGGGCGGATCGACGCTGCTGCGGAGTTGGGTGAGTACGGGATCGAGTCGATCCAGATCATGGAGTTGATGCGTCTTCTGGGGAAGGACTTCGAGTCGATTCCGGGGACGTTGTTCTTCGAGTACCGGACGATCGACGAGTTGGCGGGGTACTTCTCGGAGAACCAGGCGGAGCGGCTGACCGAGCTGCTGGGTCTCGGGGAGTCCGTGGCACCGGTTGCGGCGCCGGTAGTGGCTCCGGCTGCGGTGCCGGTTGCGGCGCCGGTGGCTGTCGCGGAGCCGGTGGTGGTTGCGGGTGGTGGTTCGGAGGAGTTGCTGGGCCGGACGGTGGAGGAAGGGCCGT
>NZ_CP026498.1:1073857-1158692 GCF_002953255.1 Streptomyces sp. CB01881 | reverse complement strand
TCCAGATCATGGAGTTGATGCGTCTTCTGGGGAAGGACTTCGAGTCGATTCCGGGGACGTTGTTCTTCGAGTACCGGACGATCGACGAGTTGGCGGGGTACTTCTCGGAGAACCAGGCGGAGCGGCTGACCGAGCTGCTCGACCTCGGGCAGTCCGCCGCCCCGGCCCCGGCCGCAGCGGCACCGGCCGCCCCGGTCCCCGTCGCGCCGGCGCAGCCCCTCCGGACGCAGACCGCACCGGCGGTGTCCGCGGCCCCGGCCGTGCAGGGGCACCCGCAGGCCGCCGGGCGGTCGCGTGACGTGGCGGTCATCGGCATCAGCGGCCGCTACCCGAAGGCCCGGAACCTCGACGAGTTCTGGAAGGTCCTGGAGCGCGGCGAGGACTGCATCGAGGAGATCCCGGCGCACCGCTGGGACAAGGACGAGCACTACGCGGCCGAGAAGACGCCCGGCAAGAGCAGCAGCAAGTGGGGCGGCTTCATCGACGGCGCCGAGAACTTCGACGCCCTGTTCTTCAACATGTCCCCGAACCAGGCCGCGCTGACCGACCCGCAGAGCCGCCTGTTCCTCCAGTCGGCCTGGGAGGCCATGGAGGACGCCGGGTACACGCGCAAGACCCTGAGCGCCGACAAGGCCCGCAAGGTCGGCGTCTACCTCGGCATGATGTGGAACGAGTACCAGCTGCTCAGCGGCCAGGAGGTGGTCCTCTCCGACCGCGCCGCGGCCTCCAACGCCGTGTCGTACTTCTTCAACCTGCACGGGCAGAGCCTGACCGTCGACACCGCCTGCTCGTCCTCGCTCTACGCGATCGCCATGGCGGTCGAGAGCATCCGCAACGGCAGCGCGTCGCTGGCGTTCGCCGGCGGGGCCAACCTCTCGCTGCACCCGAACAAGTACGTGTCGCTGAGCCAGATGAACTTCTTCGCCAAGGACGGGCGCTGCCGCTCGTTCGGCGACGGCGGCACCGGCTACGTGCCCGGCGAGGGCGTGGGCTGTGTCCTGCTCAAGCCGCTCGACCAGGCCGTCGCCGACGGCGACCACATCCACGGCGTGATCCGCGGCGTCGCCACCGTCCACGGCGGCAAGACCAACGGGATGACGGTGCCCAACCCGCTGGCCCAGGCGGAGATGGTCACGGCCGCCCTGGCCGACGCCGGCCTCTCGGCCGAGGACGTCAGCTACATCGAGGGCCACGGGACGGGCACCTCGCTCGGCGACCCGATCGAGATCACCGGCCTGACCCGGGCGTTCCGCAAGCACACCGCCGGTAAGCAGTACTGCCCGATCGGCTCGGTCAAGTCGAACATCGGGCACCTGGAGGGCGCGGCCGGCGTCGTCGCCGTCACCAAGGTGCTGCTGCAGATGAAGCACGGGATGATCGCGCCGTCCCTGCACTCCGAGAAGCTCAACCCCTACATCGACTTCGCGAACACGCCGTTCTACGTCCAGCAGGAGCTGGAGCCGTGGCGGCGCCCCACGCGGACGGTCGACGGGGTGACGCGGGAGCTGCCCCGGATCGCCGGCGTCTCCTCCTTCGGCGCCCACGGCGCCATCGCTCACGTGATCATCGAGGAGTACGTGCCCGCGCAGGAGCCGGCGCCGCAGACCGGCCGCACCGCGCAGCCGCAGCTCGTCGCCCTGTCGGCGAAGGACGGTGACCGCCTGCGCGAGAAGGCGCAGGCGCTCCTGGACTGGCTGTCGGAGCAGGGCCGGGAGGCCGCGCTGCCGGACATCGCCTACACGCTCCAGGTCGGCCGCGAGGCCATGGAGGAGCGGCTCGCCCTGGTCGTGGACGGTCACGACGCGCTGCGCGAGAAGCTCCGGGCCTTCCTCGACGGCGGGCAGGACGTCGAGGGCGTCTTCCACGCCGGGGTGCGCGCGCACAAGGACACCGTCGCCCTCCTGGAGGCCGACGAGGAGATGCAGGAGGTGGTGGCGCGCTGGCTCGAACGCGGCCGGGGCGAGAAGCTCGCCGAGCTCTGGGTCAAGGGCCTCGCCCTCGACTGGGAGTCCCTGGGCCGGGGCGCCGAGGTGCGCCGCATCCCGCTGCCGACGTACCCGTTCGCGCAGGAGCGTCACTGGCTGGACGCGCCGAAGCCGCTCTCCCTCGGCCGGCCCCCGGTGGAGCCGGTCGCCGTCGCGTCGGCCGTTGCCGCGTCGGTCGCCGTCGCGCCCCCGGTCGCCCGGACGGTCGCCGTCACCGCCCCGGCCGCCGTGGCCGAGGCCGAGGAGCCGACCCGGTCGCTCGCCTTCGTGGAGGGCTGGGAGCCGCAGGCGCTGGACGGCGCGGCCGACCGGCAGCCCGGTGGCGTCGTCTTCCTCTGCACCGGGGCGGAGCGCCAGGCCGGGATCGCCCGGGCCGTGCGCGCGCTCGACCCCGCCCTGCCGGTGGCCTTCGTCGGCTTCGGCGACGTCTACCGGAAGGTGGCGGCGGACTCCTACGAGGTCCGGCGCGGTGAGCCCCAGGACTACCGGGAGGCGTTCCGCGACCTCGCGGCGAACCGGCCCGGCATCGACGCGGTCGTCAACCTCCGCGCGCTGGAGCCCGGTTGGGACGCCGAGGACTTCGGTGACGTCGTTCTCACCCTCCAGGCCGTGGCCGCGGCCAAGCTGCCCGCGCGGCGCCTCGTGCTCGCGGGGGAGTACCGCGACGGCGTCGAGCGCGCCCTGCTGGAGGCCCACATCGGCTTCGAGCGGTCGCTGGGCCTGGTCATGCCGCAGCTGTCCGTGGTGGCCGTGCTCCAGGACGCCGCCGACCCGCAGCGGCCCGCCGACGAGGCCGCCTGGACGCAGCGGCTGCTCGCCGAGCTGCGCACCGGGAAGGCCGTCAGCGCGCTCTACCGCGCCGGCGGACGCTTCGTCAGCAGGGTCCGGCCGGCCGCCCTCGCCGAGCGCCCCGGCGCCCTGCGGCGCGGCGGCACCTACCTGATCACCGGCGGGGCCGGCGGCCTCGGGATGATCGTCGCCCGGCACCTCGCCGAGAACTACGGGGCCGACCTCGTGCTCACCGGGCGCTCCCCGCTGGACGCGGCGCGCCAGGAGATGCTCGACGGCCTGACCGCCGCCGGGGGCCGGGCCGTGTACGTGCAGGCGGACGTGGCCGACGCGCAGGACATGAAGCGCGTCGTGGAGCAGGCGCGCGAGCGCTTCGGCGCGCTGAACGGCGTCGTCCACGCGGCCGGCGTCCAGGGCGAGGGGAGCGTCCTGCAGAAGGAGCCCGGCACCTTCGCGGGAATCCTGGAGCCCAAGATCCGCGGCACGCTGGCGCTGGACGAGGCGCTCGCGGGCGAGCCCGTCGACTTCGTCTGCTACTTCTCCTCGACCTCGGCCGTCATCGGTGACTTCGGCACCTGCGACTACGCGGTCGGCAACCGCTTCCAGATGGCCTACGCGGCCCACCGCGACGCACAGGTCGCGGCCGGGCGGCTCTCCGGCCGGACGGTGGTCGTCAACTGGCCGCTCTGGCGCGAGGGAGGGATGGGCTTCGACCAGGACACCACCACGATGCTCCTGCGGTCGAGCGGCCAGGACTTCCTGGAGACGCAGGACGGCATCGCGCTGTTCGAGCAGCTACTGGCCCAGGACGCCCCGCAGCACATGATCCTGGTGGGCAGGCCCAGCCGGGTGGTGCGCTTCCTCGGGCTGACGCAGCCGCAGCCGGCCGTCGCGCCGTCCGCCCCGGCGGCGGCGTCCGCACCGACCGTGCCGGTGGTCAGCGCCGAGGAGGGGCTGGACCGCGACCTCAGGGAGATCATCAGCGGGGCCGTCAACATCGGCCTCGACAAGATCTACGAGGACGACAACCTCTCCGACTACGGCTTCGACTCGGTCAGCCTGGCCGAGCTGGCGGCCCGGCTCGGCTCGCACTACGGCGTCGAGGTCTCGCCCTCGCTCTTCTACAGCCACTCCACGCTGCGCAAGCTCAAGGGCTACTTCGCGGCCGAGCACCAGGACGTCCTCGCCGCGTTCTACGGCGGTGCTGACGACGCCGTACCCGCCACCGCCGCCGAGGTGACCGAGCCGGACTGGTTCCGGGCCGCACTCGACCGGGCCGCGTCCGAACCGGCACCGGCGCGGCCCGCCGCACCGGCCCAGCCGGCTGCCGCGGCCCAGGCCGTCACCCCGGCCCAGGCCGCCGTCGACGGGGCCGTCGAGGCCATCGCCGCCGTCGAGGCCGCCACGGCCGGACAGCAGGCGGGCGGCACCCGCCCCGAGCCGGCCGCCCGGGCAGCGGCCGGGGGGAGCGCGGACGACGACGCCATCGCCGTCATCGGCATGAGCGGCCGCTTCCCCGGCGCGGACGACGTCGACCAGCTCTGGTCCGTCCTCGCCGAGGGCCGCGACACCGTGACCCCGGTCAGCCGTGAGCGCCTCGCCCTCTGGGGCGAGCCCGAGGACAGCCCGTTCGGCGCGTTCCGGGTCGGCCAGCTGTCCGGACCGGACGAGTTCGACCCGCTGTTCTTCGAACTCTCCCCCAAGGAGGCGCAGAGCCTGGACCCGCGCCAGCGGCTGCTCCTCCAGGAGTCGTGGCGGGCGCTGGAGGACGCGGGCTGGAAGCCGGCGACCACCCGCAGGGTCGGCATGTTCGTGGGCGTCGAGCAGGGCGACTACGGCGACCTCGCCCGCGGCACCGGCAGCATCACCGCCAACCACGACGGCATCCTCGCCGCGCGGCTGTCCTACTTCCTGGACCTCAACGGCCCGGTGATGGCCCTCAACACGGCCTGCTCCTCCGGCCTCGTCGCCGCCCACCAGGCGTGCGCGAGCATCCGCAACGGCGAGTGCGAGACCGCCCTCGCCGCCGGGATCAGCCTGATCACGACCCCGCAGCTGCTCGACGGCACCCGGCAGGCCGGCATGCTCTCCGAGGACGGCGTCTGCTACGCCTTCGACAAGCGGGCCAACGGCATGGTGCTCAGCGAGGCCGTCGCCGTCGTCGTCCTGAAGAAGCTCTCCGCGGCGGTCGCCGACGGGGACCGGATCCACGCCGTCATCCGCGCCAGCGGCATCAACTACGACGGCAGGTCGAACGGCATCACGGCCCCCAACGGCGACGCCCAGACGGAGCTGCTGCGCTCCACGTACCGCCAGTACGGGGTCGACCCGGCGGACGTCGAGTACGTGGTCGCGCACGGGACGGGCACCCGGCTCGGGGACCCGGTGGAGATCAACGCGCTCAACGACGCCTTCAAGGGCTTCACCGACAAGCAGCAGTACTGCGCCCTGACGTCGGTCAAGTCGAACGTCGGGCACACGCTCGCGGCCTCCGGCCTCGTCAGCCTCATCGGGCTCGTCCAGGCCATGCGGCACGAGACGATCCCGGCGAGCCTGCACTGCGAGCAGGAGAGCGAGTACATCGCCTGGAAGGACAGCCCGTTCTTCGTCAACAAGGCGAACCGGGCCTGGCCCGAGCGCGCCGGGCGCCGGCGCGTCGCGGCCGTCAGCTCGTTCGGTATGAGCGGGACCAACGCACACATGGTTGTGGAGAGTTATCCGGTGCAGAACGAGGACGAGGCCGCGACGATGCCCGCCCACCTCCTGGCCGTGTCGGCCAAGTCCGAGGAGTCGCTGCGGCAGCGCGTCACCGACCTGATCGACTTCCTGGAGGACGCCACCCGCCCGCAGGGCCTGCGCGAGGTCGGCGCGACCCTGCTCGACGGCCGGCCGCACTTCCAGCACCGCTGCGCGGTGGTGGCCCGCGACGCCGCCGAGGCCGTCCGCCTGCTGCGGCAGTGGGCCCGGGACGGGCAGGCGCCGGACGTCTTCACCGCGCGGGTGCCCAAGGGCTTCGCGCCGAAGGCCGAGGTGCGCGAGGCCGGCGACCGCCTGCTGGAGCAGGCGGCCCGGCTGCACCATGACGGCGCGCTCTACGCGGACGCGCTGCGGGCCGTCGCCAAGGCCTACTGCCAGGGGCACGACCTCGCATGGCTCCGGCTGTTCGGCGGCCGGCGCCCGGCCCCGGTCTCGCTGCCCGGCTACCCCTTCGCCAGGAAGCGGCTGTGGCAGCAGGACGTCGCCCGGCAGGCGGCGGCCGCGGCCGGCCACCCGCTGCTGCGGCGTTCCGCGGAGCCCGGCCGGCCGGCCGGGACGACCCTCACCGGCCGGGAGTTCTTCCTGCGCGACCACGTCGTGGCCGGGGAGAAGGTCCTCCCCGGTGTGGCCCACCTGGAGCTGGCCCGCGCGGCCCACGCCGCCGCCCGGGCGGACCAGGGCGGCCGGCCCGGCACCGTGGTGATCCGGGACGTCGTCTGGATGCGGCCGGTCAAGGTCGGTGACACCCCGTCGGACGTCCGGGTCGAGCTCGACGAGGACGCCGCGGGGGTGCGCTACCGGATCCTCGCCCCGGTGGCCGGCGCGCAGCCGGCCGTGCACAGCCAGGGCCGCATCGTCGTCGGCGACACCCCGAGCCCGGCCCCGCTCGACCTCGCGCGACTGCGGGCCGAGTGCGGCTCCTACGAGATCGACGCCGCCGAGGCGTACGCCTCCTACCGGCGCAAGGGCATCCAGTACGGTCCGGCCTTCCAGGGCCTGGTGCGGATCTTCGCCGGTGAGGGGCAGGTCCTCGCCGAGCTGGCGCTGCCGCGGGCGGCGGAGGACGGCCTCGACCGGTTCGGGCTGCACCCCAGCCTGCTCGACGCCGCCCTGCAGGCCTCCATCGGCCTGCTGGACGCCGTCGACGGTGCCCACCTGCCGTACGCGCTGGAGGAGTTGGAGATCCTCGGGCCCTGCACGCCGACCATGTGGGCGTGGCTGCGGCGCAGCGAGCGTCCGGCCGGGCAGGGCGGTTCGGCGCAGGGCGGTTCCGGGCAGGGCGGTTCCGGGCAGGGCGGCGACAAGCTGGACGTCGACCTGTGCGACGCGCAGGGCAACGTGTGCGTGCGGATCAGGGCCTTCAGCACCCGCCCGGTCAAGCGCGCCGCCCAGCCGCTGCCCGCCGCCACCCCGGCCACGTCCGAGGGCCGGCTCACCCTGCTGAAGCCGGGCTGGGAGCAGGCGCAGCCGCCGTTCCCGCCCGCGGCGCAGCGCGCCCCGGGCGGGCGGATCCTGCTCGTCGGCGACCAGGCGGACGCGTTGGGCTCGGTCCTCGCCGGCCACGCGGGCGTCGAGGTCCTGCTGCTGCGGGCGGGCGACACCGTCGAAGGCCTCAGGGCGCGGCTGGCGCGCGGCGGCGCGGTCTACGACCACGTGGTCTGGGTCGCGGGCGGCGCCGCACCGGCCGGACCGGAGAGCGACGACCTGATCGACCGTCAGGAGCAGGGCGCCTACGCCGGGTTCCGGCTGGCCAAGGCGCTCCTGGCGCTCGGCTACGAGAAGCGGGCCCTGGAGTGGACCGCCGTGACGGTCCGCAGCCAGTTCGTCGGCGACACCGACCGGGTCGACCCGACCCACGCCGGTGTACACGGCCTGCTGGGCTCGCTGGCGAAGGAGAACCCGCGCTGGCGGGTCCGCCTCGCCGACGTCGAGGAGCTGCGCGACTCCGTCCTGCGCGAGGCGCTCGACCTCCCGGCGGAGCCGGCGGCGGCCACCTGGGCGCACCGGGGCGGGCACTGGTACCGGCAGACCCTGGTGCCCGTGCCGGCCGAGGAGGCCGCCCGTGAGGACGCCACGGCGTACAAGCACGGCGGCGTCTACGTCGTCATCGGCGGCGCCGGCGGCCTCGGGGCGGCCTGGACGGAGCACGTCGTGCGCAACTACCGGGCGCAGGTGGTCTGGATCGGCCGCCGCCCCGAGGACGAGGCGATCCGGGCCCGGACCGCCGAGCTGGCCCTGCTGGGCCCCGCGCCCTGGTACCTCCAGGCCGACGCCACCGACCGGGAGTCCCTCGCGGCCGCCGTCGCCCAGGTCAAGGCGCGCTTCCCGCAGATCCACGGCGTCGTCCACTCGGCCATCGCCCTGCTCGACCAGAGCGTGGCGCGGATGACCGAGGACCGGTTCCGGGCCGCGGTGCGGGCCAAGGTGGACGTCAGCGTCCGGATGGCCCAGGTCTTCGCCGGCGAGCCGCTGGACTTCGTGCTGTTCTTCTCCTCGCTCAACTCCTTCCAGCGCTCCGCGGGCCAGAGCAACTACGTCTGCGGCTGCGTCTTCAAGGACGCCTTCGCCCGGCTCCTGCAGCAGACCTGGCCCGCCACCGTGAAGGTGATGAACTGGGGCTACTGGGGCAGCGTCGGCGTCGTCGCCGCCGACGCCTACCAGCGGCGGATGGAGCTCGACGGCATCGGCTCGATCGAGCCCGCCGAGGGCATGGCGGCGCTGGACGCGCTGCTCTCCGGGCCGTTCGACCAGCTCGCCGTGGAGAAGACCACGACCCCGAAGCGGGCCGCGAAGCCGGCGGCCGGTGCCGCCGGTGCGGCCGGTGCGGTGCGGACCGCGGACGAGCACCAGCTGCGGCGCGTCCTCGCCGACTCCGGCAGCGCCCGGGGCTTCGACGACGAGCTGCTCTGCGAGCTCCTGTTCACGCAGCTGCGGGCCGTGGGGCTGAGGGCCGAGGGCGGCTCCGTCGCCGGGCTCCGGGCCGGGCTGAAGCCGGGCGGCGGCTACGACCGCTGGCTCGACGAGAGCCTGCGCATCCTGGCCGGCCACGGCTACCTGGAGTACCGCGAGGAGGGTGCCGGGCACTACACGCCGACCGCGAAGGCGCCGGCCGACGGTGACGCCGTGTGGCGGCGCTGGGAGGCGCTGTGCCGGGAGGGCAACGGCGCCAACGCCTACGTCGCCCTGCTGGACCCGGCGGTCCGCGCGTTCCCCGAGGTCCTCACCGGCCGCCGGCCCGCGACCGACGTCATCTTCCCCGGCTCGTCGATGGCCCTGGTGGAGGGCGTCTACCGGCACTGCGACAGCGCCGACGCCCTCAACGAGATCATGGCGGACCAGGTGGCCGCCCGGGTGGCGGCCCTGCTCGACCGTGACCCGGCCCGCCGGGTGCGGATCTTCGAGATCGGCTCCGGCACCGGCGGCACGAGCGAGAAGGTGCTGCGCCGGCTCGCGCCGTACCGCGACGCCATCGCCGAGTACCGCTACACCGACCTCTCCAAGTACTTCCTGCTCAAGGGGCGCAAGGAGTTCGGCGCCGAGCACCCGTACGTGCGGTTCGAGCTCTTCGACGTGGAGCGCGGCCCCGCGGAGCAGGGCGTGACCGAGGGCGGCTACGACATCGTCCTCGCCACCAACGTCCTGCACGCGACCCACGACGTGCGGGCGGCCGTGCGCCACGCCAAGGCGCTGCTGGGTGCGGACGGCGAGCTCGTCCTGAACGAGATGGCCGCGCGCACGCTCTTCCTGCACCTGACCTTCGGCCTGCTCGACGGCTGGTGGCTCTACCAGGACGCCGAGCTGCGGATCGAGGGCTGCCCCGGCCTGGCGCCCGCGAGCTGGCGGACGGTCCTGGAGGAGGCGGGCTTCGGCCCCGTCGCCTTCCCGGCCGCCGCGGTGCACGAGGCGGGCCACCAGATCGTCGTGGCCCGGTCCGGTGCGGACGTGCCCGCGGCCGCGGTCACCGCCGCGGCCGAGCCGCAGGCCGTGCAGGCCGTGCAGAACCAGCCGGCCGCGCCGGTGGTGAGCGAGGGCGAGGTGCGGGCGTATGTGCAGCGCGCGATCGTCACGCGGATCCAGGACTCCCTGGGGCTGGCCGCGAGCGAGGTCCACGAGGAGGACGCCTTCTCCGACTACGGGGTGGACTCCATCCTCGGGGTGCAGCTGATCCAGGACCTCAACGAGGACCTGGGCGGGGTGCTGGTCACCACGGACCTGTTCGACCACGGCTCGGTGCGCCGGCTGGCGGCCTACGTGGCCGACACCTTTCCCGGGCAGGCGCGGGCACTGCTGCCGCGGAGCACCGCCGACGCGCAGCCGGCCGTCGCCGCGCCCGTCGCCCTGCCCGTGGCCGCCGACGTGCCCGTCACCCCGGTCGTCACACCGGTCGTCACGCCGGCCGTCGCCGCGCCCGCGCCCGTCGCGGTCCAGGAGGCGCGCGTGCGGGAGGCGATCCTCACGCAGATCGAGCAGTCCCTCGGCCTGGACCGCCGGGAGATCTCCGAGGAGGACGCCTTCGCCGACTACGGCGTCGACTCCATCCTCGGGGTCGGCCTGACGCAGGACCTGAACACCGCGCTCGGCACCACGCTGGCGGCCACCGACCTGTTCGACCACAGCTCGGTGCGCCGGCTGGCCCGGTACGTGGTGGAGTTCCACCGCGACGAGCTGGCCGCCTCGGCCGTCGCGGAGCCCGAAGCCGCTCCCGCGCCGCGGTCCGCGGTCGTCCCCGCGGCGGCCGCCCCGGCGCGGGTCGTCGCCACCTCGGTCGTCCCGGCGCCGGAGGCCCCCGCGGCCGCCGTGCCCACCGCCGTCGTGGCCCCCGCACCCGCTGCGCCCGCCTCCGCCGCTGCGCCCGCCGCTGCCGCGGACCCGTCCACCGAGCCGATCGCGATCATCGGCCTGAGCGGGCGGTTCGGCACCGCGAAGGACGTCCACCAGCTCTGGCAGTACCTCGCCGAGGGCCGCAGCCTGGTCGGCGAGATCGACCGCTGGGACCTCTCCGCGTACGTCTCCCCGGGCGCCGGCCACCCCCGGTACGCCTCGCTCATGGACGACATCGACCTCTTCGACCCGATGTTCTTCCAGATATCCGGCCTTGAGGCCACCTACATGGACCCGCAGCAGCGCCTGACGCTGGAGGAGTCCTGGAAGGCGCTGGAGGACGCCGGCTACGCCGGCGAGGCCGTCCGCGGCCGGGACTGCGGCGTCTACATCGGCACCCAGATCAGCGACTACCTGACCGCGCCCGCCGAGGACGCCCCGGCCCAGGCCATGTGGGGCAACGCCGAGGCGATCATCCCGGCCCGGATCTCCTACTACCTCGACCTCCAGGGCCCCGCCATCGCCGTCGAGACGGCCTGCTCCGGCTCCCTGGTCGCCATCCACCTCGCGTGCCAGGCGCTGCGCGCCGGCGAGGTGGAGCTGGCCCTGGCCGGCGGGGTCTCGGTGCAGTGCGCACCCGACTACTACCTGGCGGCCCACAAGGCCGGCATGCTCTCCGACACCGGCCAGTGCCACACCTTCGACGAGCGGGCGGACGGCTTCGTCCCCGGCGAGGGCGTCGGCATGGTCGTGCTCAAGCGCCTGCGGGACGCGCTCGCCGACGGCGACCACATCCACGGTGTGGTGCGCGCCTCGGGCCTGAACCAGGACGGGACGTCCAACGGCATCACCGCGCCGAGCGCGAAGTCGCAGGAGCGGCTGGAGCGTTCGGTCTACGACACCTTCGGCATCGACCCGGCCGGCATCCAGCTGGTCGAGGCCCACGGCACCGGCACCAAGCTCGGCGACCCGATCGAGTTCCAGGCGCTGACCCGGGCGTTCCGCGCCTACACCGACAAGCAGGAGTACTGCGCGATCGGCTCGGTGAAGACCAACATCGGGCACGCCGCGCCCGCCTCCGGGGTGGCCGGCCTCGCCAAGGTCCTGCTCGCCATGCACCACCGCGAGCTGCCGCGCTCCCTCCACTTCGAGCAGGGCAACGCCCACATCGCCTTCCAGGGCAGCCCGTTCTACGTCAACACCGTCCACCGCGCGTGGACGGCCGAGCCGGGCCGCCCGCGGCTGGCCGCCCTCAGCTCGTTCGGGTTCAGCGGCACCAACGCCCACCTGGTGATCGAGGAGGCCCCCGAGCGGCGCCGCACCGGGCCGGCCACGGACGGCCACCTGGTGGTGCTGTCCGCCCTCTCGCCCGACCAACTGCGCACCCAGGCCGCCCAGCTGGCGGACCACCTGGCCGGCCGTCCGGAGACCGGGCTGGGTGACGTCGCCCTGACGCTGCTCCTGGGCCGCCGGCACTGCCCGGTCCGGCTGGCCTGCGTCGCCCGGGACACCGCCGAGCTGGTGGCGCGCCTGCGGGAGTGGCTCGCGGACGGCCGCGAGGAGCACGTGCGCGTCGCCGACCTCGCGGACCACGCGCCGCGCCCGCAGACCTCCCTGGAGCAGTTCGGCAACAGCTGCATCCGGCAGTGCGCCGAGGGCGCGGCCGGGACGGCCCGGACCGAACAGCTGGAAGCCGTGCGCGACCTGTACCTCCAGGGCTACGAGCTGGAGTACGCGCGGCTCTTCCCCGCCGGGGCGCACCTGCGCGTCCCGCTGCCGACCTACCCCTTCCTGCGCCAGCGCTACTGGCTGCCCGAGGAGGCCGTGACGCGGCGCCCGGCCCTGCCCGCCGCCCCCGTCCCGACGGCCCTGGCCGCCCCGCGCGCCACCGGCCCGGAGGACGCCGACCACCTGTCGCTGGCACCGCTGTGGGTCCGCGAGCCGGCCCCCGGCCAGGGCGCCGAGCCGGCCGACGGCCTGATCCTGGACGGCAACGTGGTGGTCGTCGGCGGGGACGCCGACGAGCGCGCCGCCATCGCCGCCCGCTGCGCCGCCCCGCACTTCCTCGCCGACGGCGAGATGCGGAGCGTCGAGGCGCTCACCGCCGCGCTGCGCCGCATCGGCACCGTCCGCCACCTCGTCTGGATCTCGCCGGCCGACGCCGCCGCGACGGCCGGGGCCACCGCACTGCTGCAGCGCACCGACACCGGCGTGGTCGCCTTCTTCCGGCTGACCAAGGCCCTGTTCGCGCTCGGCTACGGCGGCGAGGAACTGAGCTGGACGGTCGTGACCCGGCAGACCCAGTCCGTGCTCCGGGGCGAGACGGTGCACCCCGCCGACGCGGCGGTGCTCGGCCTGGCCGGCGTGATGGCCAGGGAACTGCCGAACTGGGGCGTGAAGTCCTTCGACCTCGGCGTGGCCGAACCCGCCCCCGTGGCCGCCCTGCTGGGCGCCCCGGCCCGCTCGGTGCGGGCGCTGCGGCGCGGGCAGTGGTTCCGCCGCAGCCTGGCCGAGGTGGCGCTCCCCGCGCCGGCCCGCACCCCGTACAAGGAGGGCGGCGTCTACGTCGTCCTCGGCGGGGCCGGCGGCATCGGCGAGCTGTGGAGCGAGGACGTCATCCGCCGCTTCGGCGCCCAGGTGGTCTGGATCGGCCGCCGCGAGAAGGACGACGCCATCCAGCGGAAGATCGACCGGCTGGGCGCCCTGGGCCGCGCGCCCTGGTACGTCCCGGCGGACGCCGCCGACCCGGTGTCGCTGCGGGCCGCGTACGAGAAGGTCAAGGAGCGGTTCGGCACCGTCCACGGAGTCGTCCAGTCGGTGTTCGGGCTGGTCGACCAGAGCCTGCCGAACACCAGCGAGGAGCAGTTCCGCCAGGGCCTGAGCGCCAAGGTCGACGCCAGCGTGCGGATGGCCGAGGTCTTCGACGTCGAGGGGCTCGACTTCCTGCTGTTCTTCTCCTCGATCGCGTCGATCAACCAGACCATGGGCTACTGCAGTTACGTGGCCGGCAACGCCTTCGAGGACGCCCTCGCCGACCGGCTGTCCGCGGAGCGCGGCTACGCCGTCAAGGTGGTCAACTGGGGCTACTGGGGCGCCGTCGGCAGCGGGCTCGACGTCCCGCAGCACGTCCGGGAGCGGATCTACCAGCAGGAGGGCCTCGGCGACATCGACCCGGCGCTCGCGATGGACGCGGTCGAGCGGCTGCTGGCCGCGCCGCTCGGGCAGCTGGTCTACGTCAACACCCGCAAGCCGGAACGGTTCGAGGCCTACTCGGCGCACGAGTCCGTCCGGGTGCTGAGCCCGGCGGCCGCGCAGGCCGGCCCGCTCGCCCCCGAACTCCCCTCCCGTCAGGGCGCGTTGCGCACGGTGGAGACCCAGGCGAAGGACAAGCTCCGGGAGCTGGACGCGCTGCTCGCCAAGCTGCTCTGGTGCGAGCTGCACGGCCGCGGCTGGTTCCCCGGCGGCGTCTTCGACGCGGCCTCCTTCCAGCAGGCCAACGGGATCATCGCCAAGTACGACCGCTGGCTCCAGGAGACCCTCAAGCTCTTCGTGCAGCAGGGCCACCTCGTCGAGACCGGCACCGGCTACCGCGCCGGCGCCGCCGACCCCGTCGACGCGGCCGCGACCGCGGCCGAGTGGGAGCGCAACAAGCAGGCGTGGCTGGCCGATCCGGAGCTGCGGGCGTCCGTGGACCTGGTCGACAAGACCATCCGGGCACTGACCGGCATCCTCACCGGCGCCACCTCCGCGGTCGACGTCATCTTCCCCGGCTCCTCCCTGGACCTGGTGGAGGGCATCTACAAGCGGAACATGATCGCCGACTACTTCAACGACGTCGTCGGCGACTGCACCGTCGCCCTGGTCGAGCGCCGGCTGGCGCAGGACCCCGGCGCGAGGTTCCGCATCCTGGAGGTCGGCGCCGGCACCGGCGGCACCACCGCCACGGTCATGCGCCGGCTGCGCCCGTACGCGGAGCACATCGGCGAGTACTGCTACACCGACCTCTCGCGGGCCTTCCTCATCCACGGCAGGCAGCAGTGGGGGGCGGAGAACCCGTTCCTGCGCACCGAGCTCTACGACGCCGGCCGGCCGGTGGCGGAGCAGGGTTTCGAGGAGGGCGGTTACGACCTCGTCATCGCGACCAACGTGCTCCACGCGACCAAGGACATCCGCGTGTCGCTGCGCAACAGCAAGGCCCTGCTGCGCCCCGGCGGCGCCGTCGTGGTCAACGAGATCGACGGCTACACCGTGTTCGGCATGCTGACCTTCGCCCTCCTGGACGGCTGGTGGCTGTACGACGACCCGGAGCTGCGCGACGCCGGCGGCCCGGGCCTCGAACCCGCGATGTGGCGGTCCGTGCTGGAGTGGGAGGGCTTCGCGGCCGTCGAGTTCCCCGCCCGGGACGCGCACCCGCTCGGCCAGCAGGTCGTCGTCGCCTTCAGTGACGGCGTGATCCGCCAGGCGGACGGCGTCGAGCCGCCCGCCGAGGCCGGGCCCCAGCCCGTGGCGCCCGCCGAGGCACGGCCCGCGGCGCCCGCCGCCGCGCAGCCGGAGCCGGAAGCCGCCCCGCAGCCCGTGCGGGTGGACGAGGCGGCGTTCAAGGACGCGATGCGGACGTACCTGCGGGAGCTGGTCGCCCGGACCCTGCTGATCCCGGCCGGGTCCATCGACGCCCGGGAGCCGCTGTCGGCCTACGGCATCGACTCGATCCTCATCCTCCAGCTCCTGAACAACCTCAAGAAGGACCTGGGAGAGGTCAGCAGCACGCTCTTCTTCGAGTACCGCACGATCGAGGAGCTCACCGGGCACTTCGCCGGGCGGCAGGACGAGGCCCTGGAGCGGGCGGTCGGCCTCGCGCCTGCTGCCGTGGCCGCTCCGGCGGCTCCGGCCGCGGTGATGCCTGCGCCCGCAGCGGCCGCAGCACCTGCTGAGCCCGGGCGGACCACGCCGGTCGCGCCCGCGGCCGCCGCCGCGCCGGCGGCCGCACCCGAGCCCGCGCCGAACCGCGGTGGCGACATCGCGATCGTCGGTATGAGCGCCCGGTTCCCGCAGGCCGAGACGCTGGACGCGTACTGGGAGAACCTGCGGTCCGGCCGCAACTCCGTCACCGAGATCCCCGCCGACCGGTGGCCCCTCGACGGCTTCTACGAGCCCGACAAGGAGAGGGCCGCAGCGGAGGGCAAGAGCTACAGCAAGTGGGGCGGCTTCCTCGACGGCTTCGCCGACTTCGACCCGCTGTTCTTCGAGATGACGCCCAACGAGGCGATGGAGATCGACCCGCAGGAGCGCCTGTTCCTCCAGGAGACCTGGAAGGCGTTCGAGGACGCGGGCTACACGCGGGCGCGCATCGAGCGGGACTTCGACGGCCGGGTCGGTGTCTTCGTGGGCATCACGCGCGCCGGACACAACCTCTACGGGCCCGAGCGGTGGCGCCGCGGCGACACGACCTACCCGTACACCTCGTTCGGGTCGGCGGCCAACCGGGTCTCGTTCAAGCTGAACCTGAACGGCCCGAGCATGCCGGTCGACACGCTCTGCTCCTCCTCGCTGACGGCTCTTCACGAGGCCTGCGAGCACCTGCTCCGCGGCGACTGCGAGCTGGCCGTGACGGGCGGGGTGAACCTCTACCTGCACCCGTCGAGCTACCTCAACCTGTGCAACCTCCAGATGCTCGCGGACGAGGAGAAGTGCCGCAGCTTCGGGCTCGGCGGCAACGGCTTCGTCCCCGGCGAGGGCGTCGGCGCGATCGTCCTCAAGCGACTGGAGGACGCCGAGCGGGACGGCGACCACATCCACGCCGTCATCCGCGGTACGAGCATCAACCACGGCGGGACGACCAACGGCTACACCGTGCCGAACCCGGTGGCGCAGGGCAAGGTCGTGCGCCGGGCGCTCGACCGGGCCGGCGTCGACGCCCGCACGATCAGCTACATCGAGGCCCACGGCACCGGGACGGCGCTCGGCGACCCGATCGAGATCAACGGCCTCACCAGGGCGTTCTCCGGTGACACCCGGGACGTCCAGTACTGCGCGATCGGCTCGGCCAAGAGCAACATCGGCCACGCCGAGGCCGCCGCGGGCATCGCCGGCGTGCTGAAGGTCGTGCTCCAGCTCCAGCACGGCGAGCTGGCGCCCAGCCTGCACGCCGAGGAGCTGAACCCGCACATCGACTTCGCCTCGACCCCGTTCGTGGTCCAGCGCGAGCAGGCGGAGTGGAAGCGCCCGGTCGTCACCGTGGACGGCGTCACCACCGAGGTCCCGCGCCGGGCCGGCGTCTCGTCCTTCGGGGCGGGCGGCGCCAACGCGCACGTGGTGATCGAGGAGTACGTCCCGGCGGCGCCGGCCGCCGCGGGCGGTCCGGCCGACGGGCCCGCCGTCGTCGTCCTCTCCGCCAAGGACGAGGAGCGGCTGCGGGAGCAGGCCGCGGCGCTGCTGCGCTGGCTGCCCGCCGCGGAGCTGCGCGGGGTGTCCGTCACCGACGTCGCCCACACGCTGCAGACCGGGCGCGAGGCGATGCCCGAGCGGCTGGGGACGGTCGTCGGCTCCCTCGGCGAGCTGAGGGAGCGTCTCCAGGGCTTCCTGGAGCGCCCCGAGCGGACCGAGGGGCTGCACCGCGGCCGGGTGAAGCGCCAGGACCGGGCACTCTCCGCGCTCACCGCGGACGAGGACATGGGCGCGATCCTCGAAGCCTGGATCGCGAAGGGGAAGTACGCGAAGGTGCTCGACCTCTGGGTGAACGGCTTCGAGCTCGACTGGCGCAGCCTCCACCCGGGGCGCACGGTCCGGGTCGTCCCGCTGCCCACCTACCCCTTCGCCCGGGAGCGGTACTGGATCGCCGAGAAGCGGATCGACGGTCCTGAGGACGGGGCCGGCGCGGTGGAGGCCGGCCTGCCGGACGCACGGCCGGACGCGCTGCTGGACGACGTCCTCGACAGCTACCTGAGCGACTCCCTCGGCATGGAAGCCGCCGCAGAGCACATCCGCCGGTCGTTCGACGACGCCGGCCGTACCACGGACAACGGGGGTCGCTGACCATGGACAGGCAACTCGAACAGCTGCTGCTGGACCTCAAGGCCCAGCGCGTCTCCCGGGAGCACGTCAAGGAGTTCCTGAGGCGCCGCCAGGAGGTGGCCGGCCAGGAGGTGGCCGGCCACGCGGAAGCCGGCCCGGAGCAGGCAGGCCACGAGCCGGCCGGCCCGGAGCTGGTCCGGTTCCACCCGGTCTGGGAGGCGGCCGACGCCTCGCCGGCGACCGGCCGCGAGCCCGGCCACCTGGTGCTGCTGGCAGGCCCCGGCGAACTGGCCCGGGCCCTGCAGGAGTCCGACAGCACGGCCGTGGTGCGCCTGCTGGAGAGCCCGGCCACCGGCCTCGCGGAGCGCTACACCGACCTCGCGGGCCAGGTGCTGGACGCCGTCCGCCGGCTCCTCGCCCTGCCGTCGCCGCCCCGCACGCTGGTGCAGGTCGTCTGCCCGTGGAACGGTGAGGACGCCCTCGGCGCCGGCCTGCTCGGCCTGCTGAAGAGCGCGGCCCTGGAGAACCCCCGGCTGGTGCCCCAGCTCGTCCTGGTCGACGCGGACGCCCCGGTGGCGACGACCGCCGGGCAGGTCCTGGCGAGCCGGGACCGCCCGGCCGAGCGCGCCGTCCGGCTGCACGACGGCGGCCGGTCCGTCCTGGCCTGGCGGGAACTGCCCGCCCCGGAGCGGCCCGCGCTGCCCTGGAAGGAGGGCGGCACCTACGTCATCACCGGCGGCCTCGGCGGCCTCGGGCTGATCTTCGCGCGGGACGTGCTGAGCTCGGTGCGCAGCGCCACCGTCCACCTCACCGGCCGCTCCCCGCTCGACGCGGACAGGCGGCGGCTGCTGGAGTCGTTGCGGAGCCCGCAGGCACAGGTGCACTACACCCCGCTCGACGTCGCCGACGCCGCCGGCGTGGCGGCGTTCCTGGCGGGGGTGCGGCAGGAGCACGGCGCCGTCAACGGCGTCATCCACAGCGCGGGCGTCCTGCGGGACGGCTTCGTCCTGCGCAAGAGCGCCGACGACCTGCGCGCCGTCCTGGCCCCCAAGGTGGCCGGGACGGTCAACCTGGACGCCGCCACCCAGGGCGACCCGCTGGACTTCTTCGCCCTGTTCTCCTCCGCGGCGGCGGTCACCGGCAACGTCGGCCAGTCCGACTACGCGGCCGCCAACGCGTTCATGGACGCCTTCGCCCACCACCGCGCCGGGCTGGTCGCCGAGGGGCGCCGCTCCGGCCGCAGCCTCTCGCTCAACTGGCCGCTCTGGGCCGAGGGCGGCATGGCACCCGACGCCGAGACCGAGCGCGCGCTGCTGGAACAGGTCGGCATGCACCCGCTGCGCACCGGGTCGGGGGTCCGCGTCCTGCACGAGAGCCTCTCCCTGGAGCTCCCGCAGGTGATGGCGGTCGAGGGCGACGGCGCACGCATCCGCCGGGCGCTCCTGGAGCAGCCCGCGGCCGCCCCTGCGGCTGCCGCCGTTCCCGCCGTTCCCGCCGTTCCCGCCGTGGTGCCGGCCTCCGCGCCGCCGGCCGCGGCCGGCGACGAGGGGATGTTGCGCGACAAGGTCGTGCACCGGCTCCGGCAGGTGCTCGGCGGCGTCATCGGCCTCCCGGCGGCGAAGATCGACGCCGAGGCCCCGCTGGAGAGCTACGGGATCGACTCCATCGTTGTCACCCGGCTCAACCGGAAGTTCGCCGAGACCTTCGAGGCCGTCCCGAAGACGGTCCTCTACGAGTTCAACTCGCTGGAGGCCCTCGCGGGTTACTTCCTCCGGGAGCACCGGGGGACGTGCCTCACCTGGACCGGGCTCGCCGCTCCGGCCCCGGTCGCCGCCGCTGCGGCCCTTGCTGAGGCGGCCCCGGCCCCGGCCGCCGCCGGGAGGCCCGCCGTCGCCGAGCGCCCCGCCGTCGCCGAGCGCCCCGTCGTCGCGGAGCCCGCCCCCGTCCCCGCCCCGGCCCCCGTCCCCGCCGCACCCCCCGCACCCGGTGCGCCGTCCGCCGCGGACGCCGTCGCCATCGTCGGCATGAGCGGCCGGTTCCCGCAGGCGGCGAACCTGGACGAGTACTGGCAGAACCTCGCCGCCGGGCGGGACTGCGTCACCGAGATCCCCGCCGACCGCTGGGAGCTGGAGGGCTTCTACCACGCGGACCGCGACGAGGCGGTCGCGCTGGGCCGCAGCTACAGCAAGTGGGGCGGCTTCCTCGACGGCTTCGCCGACTTCGACCCGCTCTTCTTCGGCATCTCGCCGCAGGAGACCATGAACATGGACCCGCAGGAACGCCTGTTCCTCCAGGAGTCCTGGAACGCGCTGGAGGACGCCGGCTACACCCGCCGGCGCCTGGCCGACGCGCACCGCGGGCGGGTCGGCGTCTTCGCCGGCGTCTCCAAGACCGGCTTCGACCTCTACGGGCCCGCGCTGCGGGAGCAGAACGAGAACCTCCACCCGCTGACGTCCTTCGCCTCGGTCGCCAACCGTGTCTCGTACCTGCTCGACCTGCGGGGCCCGAGCCTGCCGGTCGACACCATGTGCTCGTCCTCGCTGAGCGCCGTTCACGAGGCGATGGAGCACCTGCGGCGCGGCGAGTGCGACCTCGCGCTCGCGGGCGGGGTCAACCTCTACCTGCACCCGTCGAACTACACCCTGATGTCCGGCAAGCGGATGCTGTCGCACGACGGGAAGTGCCGCAGCTTCGGAGCCGGCGGCAACGGATTCGTGCCCGGCGAGGGCGTGGCCGTGGTGCTGCTCAAGCGGCTGTCGGACGCCGAGCGGGACGGCGACGTCATCCACGCCGTGCTGCGCGGCAGCAGCATCAACCACGGCGGCCGGACCAACGGCTACACCGTGCCCAACCCGGGTGCCCAGGCCGAGGTGGTGCGCGAGGCGCTGGACCGCGCGGGCGTCAAGGCCCACGAGGTGAGCTACCTGGAGGCGCACGGCACCGGGACGGAGCTCGGCGACCCGATCGAACTCGACGGCCTCACCCGGGCGTTCGCGCAGGACACCGACGCCCGGCAGTACTGCGCCGTCGGCTCGGCGAAGAGCAACATCGGCCACCTGGAGGCGGCGGCCGGCATCGCCGGACTGCTGAAGATCGTCCTTCAGATGCGGCACGGGCGGCTCGCCCCCAGCCTGCACGCGCAGGAGCCGAACCCCAACATCGACTTCGCCCGGACGCCGTTCCGCCTCCAGCAGGAGGCGGCCGACTGGCAGCGGCCCGTCGGCGCCGACGGCACGACGGAGCGGCCCCGGATCGCGGGTGTCTCCTCCTTCGGCGCGGGCGGCTCCAACGCGCACGTCGTGGTGGAGGAGTACCGCCGCGAGGCCGCCGGCGGCACCGGCGCGGACGACGGCGCCCCGCGCCTGATCGTGCTGTCGGCCAAGGACGGCGAGCGGCTGCGCGAGCGGGCCCGGGCCCTGCTGGAGTGGATCGTCCGCCAGGACGCCGCGGCCCTGGACCTCGACGCCGTCGCCCACACGCTGCAGTCCGGCCGCGAGGCGATGGAGGCGCGGCTCGCGCTGCCCGTCACCTCCGCCGCCGAACTCACCGCCGGGCTCACCGCGTTCGTCGCCGGCGAGGAGGACGTCGAGGGTCTCCACCTGGGCAACGTCAGGGACCACCGGGACACCCTGGCCGGCTTCGCCACCGACACCGACATGGCGGCGACCGTCGACGCGTGGATCGGGAAGGGCAAGTTCGACAGGCTGCTCGACCTCTGGGTCAAGGGCCTGGCCGTCGACTGGAGCCGGCTCCACCGCGGGAACGGCCCGCGGATGCTCCCGCTGCCGGGCTACCCGTTCGCCCGTGAGCGCTACTGGGTGGGCGACCTCACCGCCGGCCGTCCGGCCGCCGCCCCCGGCGCCGTCCGGCTCCACCCGCTCGTCCACGCCAACACCTCCTCCCTGGACGCCCAGCGGTTCGGCTCGGTGTTCTCGGGCGAGGAGTTCTTCCTGACGGACCACGTCGTCAAGGGCCGCAAGGTGCTGCCGGGCGCCGCCTACCTGGAGATGGCGCGGGCGGCCCTGGAGGCCTCGCTCGACACCCGCCCGCAGGGCGTGACGCTGCGCAACGTGGTCTGGGCCCGCCCCGTCACCGCGGACGGGCGGCCCGTGCACATGCGGACCACGCTGTTCGCCGAGGCGGACGGCGAGGTCGCGTTCGAGATCTCCAGCCTGCAGGACGGCGCCGCCGACGCCGCGCCCGTCGTGCACAGCCAGGGCGTGGCCGTCCCCGCCGCCGACGCCCCGGCCGGGCCGGTGGACGTGGCCGCGCTGCTGGCCGCCTGCGACACCGACCGCCTCGACGCCGCGCAGTGCTACCGGACGTACCGGGAGCTGGGCATCGACTACGGGCCGGCGCACCGCGGCATCGAGAGCATCGCGGTCGGCGACGGCCAGGCCCTGGCGCGCCTGGTGCTCCCCGCCGGGGCAGCGGCGACCCAGGACGCCTTCGTGCTCCACCCGGGCCTGCTGGACTCCGCGTTCCAGGCCTCCGTCGGCCTCTTCGGCGCCGCCGGCGACGCCCCGGACGCCGCCGGGACCGTTCTCCACCTCCCCTTCGCCCTGGACGAGTTGGAGGTCTTCGGGCCGGTCACGT
The DNA here is from genome assembly GCF_002953255.1 of Streptomyces sp. CB01881. Classification (GTDB taxonomy): domain Bacteria; phylum Actinomycetota; class Actinomycetes; order Streptomycetales; family Streptomycetaceae; genus Kitasatospora. The sequence goes on along the minus strand of NZ_CP026498.1, from coordinate 1,136,733 downwards.
CCGGGCTGTGGGCGTGGGTGCGGTACAGCGCCGACGACCGGCCCGGCCTCGGGGTCCGCAAGGTCGACATCGACCTCCTGGACGACGCCGGCGCCGTCCGCTGCCGGCTCCGGGGCTTCACCTCCCGGGCCTACGACGCGGCCGCGACCCCGGCCGCGAACCTGAACCCTGCCGCGGACGCCCCGCTCGTCCACGGCGAGCCCGAGCACCACGCCGCGCCCCCGCAGGCCGGCGCCACCACGCCGGCCGAGCGGGCCGGCCGGTACCTGGTCACCCTGCTGGCCTCCCAGCTGCGCCTGCCGGCCGACCGGATCGATGCGAGCGACGCCCTGGAGCACTACGGCATCGACTCCATCATGACGATGAACCTGACCAACAAGCTGGAGCAGGTCTTCGGCTCGCTGCCCAAGACCCTCTTCTTCGAGTACCAGAGCATCAGCGCGCTCACCGAGTACTTCGTCGAGGCCCACGGGGAGCGGCTGGCCGAGCTCCTGGGCGCGGACGACCAGGAGCCCGCCGCCGGCGCCCCCGCCGTCGAAGCGGCTCCCGCGGTCCGGGCGGTCCCCGCGGCGCCGCGCCGCGGGCGGGCCGCACGGCGCGCCCCGGCCCGCCGCCCCGCGACGGAGCCCGAGGGCCCGGAGATCGCCGTCATCGGGCTGGCCGGGCGCTACCCGCAGGCCCGCAACGTCCGCGAGTTCTGGCGCAACCTCGCCGAGGGCCGGGACTGCATCACCGAGGTCCCGGCCGACCGCTGGGACCACGGCGCGTACTTCGACCCGGACAAGAACGCGCCGGGCCGCACGTACACCAAGTGGGGCGGCTTCCTGGACCGGGCCGACCACTTCGACCCGCTGTTCTTCAACATCTCCCCGCGCGAGGCCGCGTTCATGGACCCCCAGGAGCGGCTGTTCCTGGAGACCGTGCACGAGACGCTGGAGGACGCCGGCTACACCCGCGAGGCGCTCAGCCGCTACGGCGCGCGCGGTCTCGCCGGGAACGTCGGCGTGTTCGTCGGCGTGATGTACGAGGAGTACCAGCTCTACGGCGCCCAGGAGCAGGCGAAGGGACGCAACGTCACCCTGTCCGGCAGCGCGTCGTCGATCGCGAACCGGATCTCCTACGTCTTCGACCTGCACGGCCCGAGCCTGGCCGTCGACACGATGTGCTCGTCCTCGCTCACCGCCCTGCACCTGGCCTGCCAGAGCCTGCGGACCGGCGGGTGCGAGCTCGCCGTCGCCGGCGGCGTCAACCTCTCGCTCCACCCGAACAAGTACCTGATGCTCGGGAACGGCAAGTACGCGTCGAGCAAGGGGCTCTGCGAGAGCTTCGGCGAGGGCGGCGACGGCTACGTGCCCGGCGAGGGCGTGGGCGCGGTGCTGCTGAAGCCGCTCGCCCGGGCCGTCGAGGACGGCGACACCGTCTACGGCGTCATCCGGGGGACGGCCCTCAACCACGGCGGCCGGACCAACGGCTACTCCGTGCCCAACCCCCGCGCGCAGCACAACGTCATCGGCCACGCGCTGCGCGAGGCGGGTGTCGACGCGCGCTCGGTGACCTACGTCGAGGCGCACGGCACCGGGACCTCGCTCGGCGACCCGATCGAGGTGGCCGGCCTGACCAAGGCGTTCCGGGAGTACTCGGACGACCGGCAGTTCTGCGCGATCGGCTCGGTGAAGAGCAACATCGGGCACGCCGAGAGCGCCGCCGGCATCTCGGCACTGACCAAGGTGCTGCTCCAGCTCAAGCACGGCAAGCTGGCGCCCTCCCTCCACGCCGAGGTGCTCAACCCGCACATCGACTTCGAGAACAGCCCGTTCCGCGTGCAGCGCGAGCTGGCACCGTGGCAGCGCCCCGTCGCCGCCGACGGCACCGAGGCACCGCGCATCGCCGGCATCTCCTCCTTCGGCGCGGGCGGCTCCAACGCGCACGTCATCGTCGAGGAGTACCGCCCCGCGCCGGCCGCCCGGCCCGCCGCGGACTCCGCGGGCCGCCCCGCCGCCGTCGTGCTGTCCGCCCGGACGGAGGCCGGCCTGCGGGCCCAGGCCGAGCAGCTGCTGCACTGGACCACCGAGGACGAGGGCGCCGGCACGGCGCTCGCCGATCTCGCCCACACCCTCCAGACCGGCCGGGAGGCCTACGAGGAGCGGCTCGGCCTCGTCGCGGGCACGACCGGCGAACTCGCCGCCGGCCTGCGGGCGTTCCTGGCCGGCGAGGCGGGCGCCGACGGGCTCCACCGGGGCCGCGTCGAGCGGCGGCAGGGAGTGCTCGCCGTCTTCACCCCCGACGAGGACCTGGCGCAGGCGCTCGACGCCTGGACCGCCGGCCACGAGTACGACAGGCTGCTGGAGCTCTGGGTCACCGGCCTGGTGCTCGACTGGGAGAAGCTGTACGACGGCGCCGCGCCCCGCCGGGTGCCGATGCCGACCTACCCGTTCCAGGGCGAGCGCTACTGGCTCTCCCCGGGCACCGCGGCCGACCGGCGGCCCGCGACCGGCGCCGGGCGGCTCCACCCGCTGCTGCACGCCAACACCTCCAGCCTGAACGAGCAGCGCTTCACCTCGGTCTTCACGGGCGAGGAGTTCTTCCTGAAGGACCACCAGGTCCAGGGCGAGCGCGTGCTCTCCGGCGCGGCCTGCCTGGAGCTGGCCCGGGCCGCGGTGGCGGCCTCGCTGGACGGGCCGCACGGCGGCCTGCGGATCCGCAACGTGGTCTGGTCGCGGCCCGTCACCGTGACCGGGAGGGCCCGGACCGTCCAGGTCCGCCTGCTGCCGAAGGGCCCGGACGAGGTCGGCTTCGAGATCCACAGCACCGCCGACGAGGACGGCCCGGACGCGCAGCCGGTCATCCACAGCGAGGGCCTCGTCCGGGTGGCCCCGGAGAGCGGTCCGGCGGACCCCGCCGCCCTCGACCTGGCCCGGCTGCAGGCCGCCTGCGGCGGTGCGCAGTTCGACGCGGAGCAGACCTACCGGGCGTTCGGCGCCCGGGGCATCGCCTACGGCCCCGGCCACCGTGGCCTCGACCGCCTCCTGACCGGCGACGGCCAGGTGCTCGCCCGGCTCGTCCTGCCGGACGCGGTGCGGGGGACGCTGGACGACTACGGCCTGCACCCGGCCCTGCTGGACTCCGCCCTCCAGGCCTGTGCGGGCCTGCTGCCCCTGGCGGACGAGGGCGGGCCGCTCCTGCTGCCCTTCGCACTGGACGAGGTGGAGATCACCGGCCCCTGCGCCCCCGTGATGTGGGCCTGGGTGCGCGAGGGTGGCGGCCGGCCGGGCGACGCCGTCCGCCGCCTCGACATCGACCTCTGCGACGACGGGGGCCGGGTGAGCGTCCGCCTCAAGGGCGTCTCGCTGCGCGCCTACACGGCGCAGCCGGTCGCCGGTGCACAGCCGGCCGCCGCCGGATCGCCGTCGGGCACCGGATCGCCGTCGGGCACCGCGGAGCTGCTCGCCGCGCCCTGCTGGGTCCCCGCCGAGCGCGCGGACCGTGCCGGGGCGGCCGGGGCGGACAGTGTGACCGGGGTGACCGGGGCCGGCCTGGTGCTGGTCGCCGGTCTTCCCGAGGTCGCGGCGGCGCTGGAGGCCCAGGGCACGGCCCGGGTCGTGCGCCTGGACTCCGCCGCGCCGGGCGTCGACGCCCGCTACACCGAGGACGCGCTGACCGTCCTCGCCGCCGTCAAGGAGGTGCTGGGCGAGCGCGGGCAGCAGGGCGTGCCCGTCCAGCTGGTCGCGCCGGCGGCGCAGGAGCCGTCCCTGTGGGCGGGGCTGGCCGCCGTCCTGAGGTCGGCCCGGCTGGAGAACCCGAAGGTGCTCGGCCAGCTCGTGCTGGTCGACCCGCAGGACGGCCCGGAGCAGGCGGCCGCCCAGGTCGCCGCCGACCGCGCCGCGCTGTCGGACACCGCCGTCCGCCACCGGGGCGGGACGCGCGAGGTCCTGCGGTGGCGTGAGGAGGCGGACGGTACCCCGGCCGGGGTGCCGTGGAAGGACGGCGGCGTCTACCTGATCACCGGTGGCGCGGGCGGGCTGGGCGCCGTCTTCGCCCGGGACATCGCCGCCCGGGTGCGGGAGCCCCGGATCGTCCTCGCCGGCCGCGCGCCGCGCGACGGGCGCCGGGACGCGCTCCTGGCGGAGCTGACGGGCCTCGGCGCCCACGCCGCCTACGAGCAGGCCGACGTGGCCGTCCGGGGCGACGTCGTGGCGCTCGTCGGCCGGCTCCGCGAGGCGCACGGCCGGATCGACGGCATCCTGCACAGCGCCGGGTTCATCAAGGACGCCTTCATCCTGCGCAAGGACGAGGCCGACTTCGCGCGCGTGCTGGCACCGAAGGTCGCCGGGCTGGTGCACCTGGACGAGGCCACCCGGGGCGACGACCTGGACTTCCTGGTCGCCTTCTCCTCCGTGGCCGGGGCCCTCGGCAACGTCGGCCAGTCCGACTACGCCGCGGCCAACTCCTTCATGGACGCCTACGCGCACCACCGCAACACGCTGGTGGCGGCGGGGGAGCGGCACGGCCGGACGGTGTCGCTCGGCTGGCCCCTGTGGGCCGACGGCGGCATGCACGTCGACGCGGGCACCGAGCAGTCGCTGCGCGAGCGGTTCGGGCTCGTCCCGCTGCGCACGGAGACCGGTGTCCGGGCCCTCTACCGGGCGCTGGCCTCGCAGCACGGCCAGGTGCTGGTGCTGGAGGGCGACCGGCCGCGGCTGCGCGAGACCCTCCTCGCGGGCCTCCTCGCCGACGCGCCGTCCGACCGGCCCCCGGCCCTGCCGGCCCCGGCGGCGGACCGCCCGGAGGAGCCGGCGGCCGGCCGGGACGTGAGCGGCCAGGACGTGGCCGTTCAGGACGAGGCCACCGCCCAGAAGGCCGCGGCGTACTTCAAGAAGCTCCTGGCGTCGGTCATCGACCTGCCCGCCGCCAAGATCGACCCGGAGGCGCCGCTGGAGGACTACGGCGTCGACTCCGTCATGACGATGGACATGACCCGCACGCTGGAGACGGTCTTCGGCTCGCTGCCGAAGACGCTCTTCTTCGAGCACCGGACCATCGCGGCGCTGACGCGGCACTTCCTGGAGACCCACCCGGAGCGGATGCGCGAGCTGCTGCCCGCGGTGGCCGCCCGCCCGCAGCCGTCCCCGTCCGCCGGGCCGGCCGCCGCGGAGCGGACCGCTCCCGCCCGCGCCTGGCGCACCCTCGGATCCGGTCAGGCACAGGCGCAGGCGCAGGAGCAGGAGCAGGAGCGGACGCAGGGCCCCGTGGGCGGCGGTGACGTCGCGATCATCGGCCTGGCCGGGCGCTACCCGCAGGCCGCCGACGTCCGCGAGTTCTGGCAGAACCTCGCGGCCGGCCGGGACTGCGTGACCGAGGTGCCAGCCTCGCGCTGGGACGTCGGCGGCTTCTTCGACCCCGACCCGAACGCCCCCGGGAAGACGTACAGCAAGTGGGGCGGATTCCTCGACGGCGCCTACGACTTCGACCCGATGTTCTTCAACATCTCCCCCCGCGAGGCGGAGATCATGGACCCGCAGGAGCGGCTGTTCCTCCAGTGCGTCCACGACACCCTGGAGGACGCCGGCTACACCCGGGACACCGCGAAGAGCCGGACCGGCAACGTCCTCGACGGCCGGGTGGGCGTCTTCGTCGGCGTCATGTACGAGGAGTACCAGCTCCTCGGGGCCCAGGCGCAGCTCGGCGGCACGCCGCTGGCGGTGGCCGGCAACCCCGCGTCCATCGCGAACCGGGTGTCGTACTACTTCAACCTCCAGGGCCCGAGCATGAGCGTCGACACGATGTGCTCGTCGTCGCTGTCGGCCGTCCACCTGGCCTGCCAGAGCCTGAAGTGGGGCGACTGCGAGGTGGCGGTCGCCGGTGGGGTGAACCTCTCGCTGCACCCGAACAAGTACCTGCTGCTGAGCCAGGGCAGGTTCGCCTCGACCAACGGCCGCTGCGAGAGCTTCGGGGCCGGCGGCGACGGTTACGTGCCGGGCGAGGGCGTGGGCGCCGTCCTGCTCAAGCCGCTGGCGAAGGCCGTGGCGGACGGCGACCGGATCTACGGCGTCATCAAGGGCACGGCCGTGAACCACGGCGGGAAGACCAACGGCTACTCGGTGCCGAACCCGCAGGCCCAGGCCGACGTCGTCGGCCGGGCCCTGGCGACGGCGGGCGTGGACGCGCGCGCCGTCGGCTACGTCGAGGCGCACGGCACGGGCACGGCGCTGGGTGACCCGATCGAGATCGCCGGGCTGGCGAAGGCGTTCGGCGAGCACACCGAGGACCGGCAGTTCTGCGCGATCGGCTCGGTGAAGAGCAACATCGGGCACGCCGAGAGCGCGGCGGGCATCGCCGGCATCACCAAGGTCCTGCTCCAGCTCCAGCACGGCAAGCTCGCCCCCTCGTTGCACGCGCACCCGCTCAACCCGCACATCGACTTCGCGGGGACGCCGTTCGTCGTGCAGCGGGAGCTGGCGGACTGGCCCAGCCCGGCGCCGGCCGACGGTTCGGGCACCGCGGTCCCGCGGGTCGCCGGTGTCTCGTCCTTCGGCGCCGGTGGCTCCAACGCCCACATCGTCATCGCGGAGTACCTGCCCGGGGAGGCGGCCGAGCCGGCCGCGGCCGACGACGCGCAGCCCGCCGTGGTGCCGCTCTCGGCGCGGACGGCGGAGCAGCTGCGGGCGCAGGCCGGCAACCTGGCGGACTGGCTGGAGCGCCCGGAGAACGCCGGCGCCGCCCTCGCGGACATCGCCTACACGCTGCAGGTGGGCCGCGAGGCGATGGAGGAGCGCCTCGGCGTCATCGCCGGGTCGGTGCCGGACCTGCTGGTGAAGCTCCGGGACTTCCTCGACGGCGGTTCGGGCAGTGGTTCCGGCGGCGGCTCCGGTGACGAGGTCGTGCGGAGCACGGTCACCCGGGACAGCGCCGTGCTGACGCTGTTCGCCCCCGACACCGACCTCGACGCGATGATCGGGGCCTGGGCCGGGAAGGGGAAGTACGAGAAGCTCCTCGAACTCTGGGCCAACGGCGTGCCGCTGGACTGGCGGCTGCTGCACGGCGCCGCCACCCCCCGGCGGATCGCGCTGCCGACCTACCCGTTCGCGCGCGAGCGCTGCTTCCCCTTCGACGCCGAGCCCCTGGTGGCTCGGGCGCCGCAGGGGCCGCAGCCGGCGCAGGGGCCGGGCCGGCTGCACCCGCTGGTGCAGGCCAACACCTCGGACTTCGCGGAGCAGCGGTTCAGCTCGGTCTTCACCGGCGAGGAGTTCTTCCTGCGCGACCACGTCGTGCAGGGCTCCCGGACGATGCCGGGCACGGCGTTCCTGGAGATGGCCGTCGCGGCCGCCTGCCTCACCTGCCGCACGGCCGTCGAGCCGTCCGCGCCGGTGGCGCTGAGGAACGTCGTGCTGGCGCAGCCGCTGCGGGTGGGTGACCGGCCGCAGGAGCTGCACGTCGGCCTGCACCCCGAGGCGGACGGCGACATCCGGTTCCGCGTCTACGGCACCCCGGACGACGAGGAGTCCGTCCTGCACGGCGAGGGGACCCTCTACTTCGTGGAGGGCGCCGAGGACACCGTCCTCGACCTGGACGCCCTGCGGGACGCCTGCGACCTCCCCGGGCTGACCGCCGCGGACTGCTACGAGCTCTACCACGCGGCCGGCATCGCGTACGGGCCCTCGCACCGGGGTGTCCGGCACATCTGGACCGGTCCGGGGCAGGCGCTGGCCGAGCTGGCGCTGCCGGACCCGGTCCGGGGCACCGAGGGCGACTTCACGCTGCATCCGAGCCTGCTCGACGCGGCGCTCCAGGCCTGCGTCGGCGTCCTCGGCCGGCCGGGCGCCGAGGGGGCGGCGCGCAGCGGTTCCGGCCTCGCCGTGCCGTTCGCGGTGGACGACGTCCTCGTCCTCGACGCCTGCACCGACGCGATGTGGGCGTGGGTGCGCCCGAGCGGGGAGGAGAGCGCCGACGCGGCGATCCGCAAGCTCGATGTCGACCTGGCCGACCAGCGGGGACGCGTCCGTGTACGCATCGCCGGGCTGTCGTTCCGGGTCCTGAATCTAAATAAGAATCATGATCCGATTTCCACCACGGAGTCGACTGGTGATCATGTAACGTCTCGTCAAGTGACGGTGCATCATGATCCGGTCAACCCTGTGGGGACCCCCGGCGCAGCGGCACTCTCCTACCCGCGGTGGCAGGAGAGGCCCGCGCAGGGCGGGCCCTCCAGCGTCGACGGCGCACGGCGGACCGTCCTCCTCGCGGGCCTGCCCGAGGCGGCCGAGCTGCTCAGGAGCGGCGACGACAGTGACGTCGTCGTCCTGGCCGACGAGGGCGGGACCCTCGACGGCCGGTACGCCGACTACGGGGTGCAGCTTCTGGAGCGGCTGAAGTCCGAGGTGCGCGGCACCGCCGGCAAGGCCCACCTCCAGCTGGCGATCGCCGGCGGCCCGGACGCGCTCCCGCTCTCCGGCCTCGTCGCGATGCTCCGCACGGCCGCGCTGGAGAACCCGAACGTCACCGGGCAGCTGCTTCTCCTCGACCCGGACGACACCCCGGCGAGGGCCGTCGAACGGATCCTGGAGAACCGGGCCCACCCGGAGGACACCCTCGTCCGCTACCGGGACGGCCGGCGCGAGGTGCAGGCCTGGGCCGAGGACGCCACGGCGGCCGCCACCCCGCTCCCGTGGAAGGAGAACGGGGTGTACCTGATCACCGGCGGGACGGGCGCGCTCGGCCTCGTCCTCGCCCGGGAGATCGCCACCCGGACCGGGAACGCCACCCTCGTCCTGACCGGGCGCTCCCCGTCCGGCCCGGACAAGCTCCGCGCCCTCGACGAGCTGGTCGCCCTCGGCGCCCGCGCCGCGCACTACGAGCAGGCCGACACGGCCGACCGCGCCGCCACCGACGCGCTGGTGGCGCGGACGCTGGAGCGGTGCGGCCGGATCGACGGCGTCGTCCACAGCGCCGGCGTCACGCACGACGGCTTCATCCTGCGCAAGCAGGAGGCGGAGTTCCGCGGCGTCCTGGCACCCAAGGTGTCGGGCGTGGTGAACCTCGACGACGCCACCGCCGCCCTCCCGCTCGACTTCTTCGTGACCTTCTCCTCCACCTCCGGGGCCTCCGGCAACGTCGGCCAGGTCGACTACGCGGCGGCCAACGCCTTCCTCGACGCCTACGCCTGGCACCGCCGGGACCTCGTGACCCGAGGCGAGCGCAGCGGGCACAGCCAGTCCGTCAACTGGCCGCTCTGGGCCGACGGCGGAATGCACGTCACGCCGGAGACGGCGGCCCTGCTGCGCTCGCGCTACGGCGTCGTCCCGCTGGGGACGGCCGAAGGGATCGAGGCGTTCCACCGGATCCTCAACTCCCCGCACAGCCAGGTGATGGTCACCGCGGCCGCGCCGTCCGGCCCACCTGAAACGCCTGCCCCGCACCAGACCTCCCCTGTCACCTCTGCCGTCGGGACGAATCCGTGACGCACAACCCCGTGACACACCACGACAGCGACGAGCTCGCAGCGAAGGCGACCGCCTACCTCAAGGGCCTGCTCTCCCAGGCCACCAAGGTGCCGGTCGGCCGGGTCGACGCCCACCGGGCGTTCGAGAGCTTCGGCATCGACTCGGTCATGGCGATGACCATGACGGCCGAGCTCGAAACCGTCCTCGGGTCGCTGCCGAAGACCCTCTTCTTCGAGTTCCGCGACCTCCACGGGCTGGCGCAGCACCTCATCGCCGACCACCGCCCGGCGCTGCTGCGCCACCTCGGCACCGCCGGTGAGGAGGAGGCCCCGGCCGGCCGGGCGCCCGCGCCGGCGCCGACGCCGCGCGGGGCCGACCGGCCGCGCAGGCCCGTGCCGCGCAAGGCGGTGCCGCGCAAGCCCCTGGCGTCGAGCCGGTGGGGCACGCGGTTGGACGCGCCGCAGCCCGTGGGCGCGGCCGGGCCGGCCCGGCCGCCCGAGCCCGTGCAGCCCGTGCGGTCGGTGCAGCCCGAGCGGTCGGAGACGCGGGAGGGGGCGGCGGAGGGGACGCGGGGGCTCGACATCGCGATCATCGGCCTGTCCGGGCGCTACCCGCAGGCCCGCACGCTGGACGAGTTCTGGGCCAACCTGGCCGCCGGCCGCGACAGCGTCACCGAGATCCCGGCCGACCGCTGGAACCACGGCGTGTACTTCGACCCCGACAAGGACGCGCCGGGGAAGACCTACAGCAAGTGGGGCGGATTCGTCGACGGCGTCGCCGAGTTCGACCCGCTGTTCTTCCACATCTCGCCCTCCGAGGCCGAGTTGATGGACCCTCAGGAGCGCCTCTTCCTGCAGTGCGCCTACGAGACCGTCGAGGACGCCGGGTACACCCCGGCGGGCCTGAACGCGCCCTCGGCCGACGGCACGCCGCCCAGCATCGGCGTCTACGTCGGCGTCATGTACGAGGAGTACCAGCTCTACGGGGCCCAGGAGCAGGTCCTCGGGCGCCCGGTGGCGCTCTCCGGGAACCCCTCGGCCGTCGCCAACCGGGTCTCCTACTACTTCGACTTCCGCGGCCCGAGCATGAGCGTCGACACGATGTGCTCCTCCTCGCTCAGCGCCATCCAGCTCGCCTGCCAGAGCATCGGCGCGGGCGTCTGCGACGTGGCGCTGGCCGGCGGCGTCAACCTCTCGGTGCACCCCAACAAGTACCTGATGCTCGGTCAGGGCAAGTTCGTCTCCGGCAAGGGCCGGTGCGAGAGCTTCGGCAAGGGCGGCGACGGCTACGTGCCGGGCGAGGGCGTGGGCGCCGTCCTGCTGAAGCCGCTGGCCAGGGCCGTGGCGGACGGCGACCGAATACACGGCGTCATCCGGGGCATCGCCGTCAACCACGGCGGGCGGACCAACGGGTACGCCGTCCCCAGCCCGCTCGCGCAGGCCCGCTCGGTCACCGACGCGTGGCGGCAGGCCGGGGTGGACCCCCGGGCCGTCAGCTACATCGAGGCGCACGGCACCGGCACGGCGCTCGGGGACCCGATCGAGATCTCCGGGCTCACCAAGGCGTTCCGCCGGCACACCCAGGACGAGCGGTTCTGCGCGATCGGCTCGGTCAAGAGCAACATCGGGCACTGCGAGAGCGCCGCCGGCATGTCCGGCCTGACCAAGGTCCTGCTGCAACTGCGGCACGGCAAGCTCGCCCCGTCGCTGCACTCCGCGGAGCTCAACCCGTACATCGACTTCGACCGCACGCCCTTCACCGTCCAGCAGACCCTGGCGGACTGGCGGCGGCCCGTGGTGACGGTCGACGGGGCCGAGCGGGAACTGCCCCGGATCGCGGGCATCTCCTCCTTCGGGGCCGGTGGGTCCAACGCCCACCTGGTCGTCGAGGAGTACCGGGCGGAGCCCGCGCCCGCGGTCGCGCCCGGGGCGCCCGTCCTCGTCGTGCTCTCCGCCCGCAGCGCCGACCGCCTGACCGAGAAGGCACGCCAACTCGCCGACTGGATCGAGGCGAAGGGCCTCGCCGACGCCGACCTGCCCTCGGTCGCCCGGACGCTCCAGGTGGGGCGCGAGGCCATGCGGGAGCGGTTCGGCCTCGTGGTGGAGACCATGCCGGAGCTGGTCGCACGGCTGAAGGGCTTCGCGGCCGGCGAGGAGGCCGACGGCCTGGTCCGCGGGCGGGCGAGCGGCGACACCGAGGCCCTCGCGCGGCTCGCCGCCGAGGAGCGGCCGGACGACGCGCTCGCCGGCCGGGACCTCGCGAGGCTGCTGGAGCTCTGGGTCAAGGGCGTCACCGTCGACTGGGCCGGGCTGTACGACGGCGTGGCGCCGGCGCGCATCGCGCTGCCCGCCTACCCCTTCGGCCGGGACCGCTACTGGATCGACACCACGCGCACGGCCGCGGCCCTGGCAGGCACCTTCGCCGGTACCGCCCCGGCCGTCGCCGGCACCACCCCGGCCGTCGCCGCCGCGGTCGGAACCGCTGCGGCCGGCCCGGCCCACGAGGCGCTGGTCTTCACGGAGGACTGGGAGCCCGAGGCGCTGCCCGCCGCGCCGTCCGGCGCGGCGCGGATCCTGGTCTGCCTCGGCACCGACCCCGCCGGCCCGGACGAGCTCACCCGCGCCGCGCGCGCCCTCGACCCCGCGACCACGCTGGTCCTCCTGACCCGCGGCGAGGGCTACCGGAAGACCTCGGAGCACTCCTACCAGGTCGACGCCCGGGAGCCCGGCGACTGGGTCCGCGCCTTCGAGGAGATCCGGGCGCAGTACGGCCCGGTCGACGGCCTGCTCAACCTGTGGACGCTGGAGGACGGCGCCGGCCCGGCCTCCTACCGCACCACCCTCCACCTCCTCCAGGCGGTCGCGGCGGCGAAGCTGACGGTCCGGCGGATCGTCCAGGCCGGGGAGTTCCGCGACGGCGTGGAGCAGGCGTACCTGGAGTCGTGGCTCGGCTTCGAGCGTTCGCTCGGCCGGGTGCTCCCGGGGGTGGCGTTCACCGCCGTGCTGGAGGACGCCCGGGACGCCGAGGGCCGGCCCGTCCAGGACCGGGACGCCGGGGGCCGGATGGCACCCGCGGCCTGGTTCGCGCGCCTGCGGGACGAGCTGGCCGCCGCCGAGCCGGCGAGCGTGCTCTACCGCGGCGGGTCCCGCCACGTCGGCAGGGTCCGGCCGAGCACGCCCGGCGCCGGTACGGACCTGCTCAGGCAGCGCGGCACCTACCTGATCACCGGCGGTCTCGGCGGCCTGGGCCTGCTCTTCGCCGAGCACCTCGCCCGGACCCGCTCCGCGCGCCTGGTGCTGACCGGCCGCTCGCCCCTCGACGCAGGCCGGGAGCAGCTGATCGCCGGGATCGAGGCGCTCGGCGGCGAGGTCCTGTACGGGCGGGCCGACGCCGCCGACCGGGAGGCCATGCGGGCGGTCGTGAGCGCGGCGCACGAGCGCTTCGGGGCGATCGACGGCGTCATCCACGCCGCCGGCGTCGCCGGGCAGGGCAGCGTCCTCACCACCGACGCCCCGGCGTTCGAGGACCGGCTCTCCTCCAAGGTGGCCGGCACCCTCGTCCTGGACGAGGTCCTCGCCGGTGAACCCCTCGGCTTCGCCTGCTACTTCTCGTCCACCTCGGCCGTCCTCGGGGACTTCGGCAGCTGCGACTACGCCGTCGGCAACCGCTTCCAGACCGCCTACGCCCGGCACCGCGAGGAGCGGGTGCGGCAGGGTTCGCTCTCCGGGGCGACCGTCGCCGTCAACTGGCCCCTGTGGCGCGAGGGCGGCATGGGGTTCGACGACGCGCAGGGCGCCGAGCTGTACCTCGCCTCCAGCGGGCTGCGGCTGCTCGACCGGGAGGAGGGCATCGCGCTCTTCGAACGGCTCCTGGGGCAGGGCCGGACCCAGCAGCTCGTCCTGGCCGGGGAGCCGGACCGCGTCCGGCGCCTGCTCGGCGTGGACCGGACGCCCCCCGCACCGACCGCACCTGCCGTACCAGAAACACCTGCCGCACCTGCCGCACCTGCCGTCAACAACGCTGCGCACAGCGCGCTCGTCCCGGGAACGGAGCACGTGGACCTCGACACCCTGGTTCTTTCGGAACTGGAAACGATGATCGGTGAGACGCTCAGGGTGCCCCGTGAGCAGATCCACGCCGACGAGAACCTCTCGCACCTCGGATTCGACTCCGTCAACCTGGCGAAGCTCGCCGGGGCCATGAGCCGGCACTTCGGCTTCGAGGTGCTGCCCTCGGTCTTCTTCTCGCACCCCACCCCGCAGCGGCTGGTGGCGCACCTGGTGGCGGAGCAGCAGGACGCCCTGCGCGAGCGCTACACGAAGCAGGCCGGGCGCCCGGCCGCCGAGGCCCCGGAGGCTACCGCCGTCCCCGAGCCCGCCACGACCGCCACGGCCGCCGAGGTCGCCGAGGCCGCCGGGCCGGTCCGGGGGAGGAGCGCGGACGGCGCACCCGAGGCGATCGCCGTCATCGGCATGAGCGGCCGCTTCCCCGCCGCCCGGTCGGTCGACGAGTTCTGGAAGATCCTGGAGCAGGGCCGGGACGTCCTCTCGCCCGTGCCCGAGGACCGCCGCGCCGACTGGAGCGACCCGGAGGCACAGGACCCGGAGCGCACCCGGTGCGGATTCGTCCCCGGCATCGCCGAGTTCGACCCCGCATTCTTCGAGATCTCGCCGCGCGAGGCGCAGAGCATGGACCCGCGCCAGCGGCTGCTGCTCCAGGAGGCCTGGCACGCGCTGGAGGACGCCGGCTACGGCGAGCGTCGGCTCCGGGACGAGCAGATCGGCATGTTCGTCGGTGCGGAACAGGGCGACTACCTGCACCTGACCCAGGGCGAGGGCAGCATCACGGCGCAGCACGAGGCGATCATGGCCTCGCGCCTGGCCTACCTGCTCGACTTCTCCGGTCCCGTGCTCGCCATCAACACCGCCTGCTCCTCCGGTCTGGCCGCCGCCCACCAGGCGTGCGCGAGCCTGCGCAGCGGCGAGTGCGACGCCGCGGTGGTGGCCGGGGTCAACCTGGCGACCACCTCCAAGGTGTTCGCCGAGACGAGTAAGGCCGGCATGCTCTCCGAGAGCGGCGTCTGCCACGCGTTCGACTCGCGGGCGGACGGCATGGTGCTCGGCGAGGCCGTCGCGGTCGTCGTCCTGAAGCGCCTGTCGCAGGCGGAGGCCGACGGTGACACCGTCCTCGCCGTCATCCGCGGCAGCGGCATGAACTACGACGGCCGGACCAACGGCATCACCGCCCCGAACGGCGCGGCCCAGGCGAACCTCCACCGCAGCGTCCACCGGCGCTTCGGGATCGACGCCGGGCGCATCGAGCACATCGTCGCCCACGGCACCGGCACCAGGCTCGGCGACCCCGTGGAGGTCAACGCGCTCAACGAGGTCTTCAAGGAGCGCACCGGCCGGGCCGGTCACTGCGCGCTGACCTCGACCAAGACCAACGTCGGCCACACGCTGGCCGCCTCCGGCGTGGTCAGCCTGATCGCCCTCGTCCAGTCGCTGCGGCACGGCGTCATCCCCGCCAGCCTCCACTGCGAGCAGGACAGCGACTACATCGCGTGGAAGGACAGCCCCTTCTACGTCAACAAGGCGGCCAAGGCGTGGCCGGCCGACGCGCAGGGCACGCGCCTCGGTGCGGTCAGCTCGTTCGGCATGAGCGGGACCAACGTCCACATGGTCGTGGAGAGTCACCGCGCGCCCGAGCGCACGGCGCCGTCCGGCGAGGCACCGGCCCGGCTGCTGGTGCTCTCCGCGAAGACCCCCGAGGCGCTGGACGAGCGGGTCCGGGAGCTGCGGGAGGCCCTGCGGGCCGGGGACTTCGACGCCGCCCGCCTCGGCGACGCCGCGTACACCCTGCTGGAGGGCAGGCAGCACTTCGCCCACCGCTGCGCGCTCGTCGTCGGCGACGCCGCCGACGCCCTTGCCGCACTGGACGCCGCGGCGCGCGGTGAGGACTCGCCGACGGTCCGCCGCGGCGAGGTGCCGCGGGACCGCAAGGACCGCTCGCTGCTCGACATCCAGGCGCAGGCGCTGCTCGCCGAGTTGGCGGTGCCCGGCACCCCGGCGGCCAAGTACCGGGACGTGCTCTCGGCCCTGGCCGCGCTCTACTGCCAGGGCGCGACGCCGGACTGGCAGAAGCTCTTCGCGGGCGAGCAGCCGCACCTGACCGCGCTGCCCGGCTACCCGTTCTCGCGCAAGCGGTACTGGGCCACGCAGCAGCGGCCCGCGGCGGCCCCGGTGGCCGCGCCCGCCCCGGCTCCGACCGCGGCGGCCCCGACTCCGGCCGCGGTGGCTGTGGCTGCGGCCCCGGCCCCGGCCGCTGCTCCGGTGGTCGTGGCCGCCCCCGCGACGGGCGGGACCGCAGCCGGACGGGCGAAGATCGTGCTGCGGAGCCCGGGTGCGGCGCCCGCCGCACCGGTCTCGCTGGCCGGCAAGCCGCGCAACGTCCGGCTGGGCGAGCTGGGTGCTCCGTCCGGGCGGCCCGCGCCGGTCGTGACCCCGGTGCCCGGCGCACGGCCCCTGGCCGCCCCCGACGCCGCCGTCGCCGGCCCGGCGCCCGTGCCGCAGGCCCCGGTCGCGCCGGTGCGGTCCACGAGCGTGCTGCGGCAGGAGCTGCGAGCCGGTCTCGCGGAGGCGCTGTACCTGCCGGAGAGCGACATCGACCTCGGCCGCAACTTCATCGAGCTGGGCCTGGACTCCATCGTCGGGGTGGAGTGGATCAAGACCCTCAACAAGAAGTACGGCACCGCGCTGACGGCCGCCCGGCTCTACGACTACCCGACGGTGCGGGAGTTCGCGGAGTTCCTCCGGAGTGAGATGGCGGCCGCCGCGCCCGCGCCCGCGCCGGCCGCCGCACCCGCGCCGGCCGTGCAGTCCGTGGTGACGCCGGATCCCGTGCCGACGCCGGAGCCCGTGCCCGCCGTCCCCTCCGTGCCGGCGCCCGCGCCCGTCGCGGCCCGGCCGGTCCGACCGAGGTCCGTCCTCATCGACGAGCTGCGGAGCAGCCTGGCCGAGGCCCTGTTCCTGGAACCGGGGGAGGTCGACGCCGGCCGCAACTTCGTGGAGCTCGGCATGGACTCCATCATCGGCGTCGAGTGGGTGAAGACGATCAACCGGCTGTACGGCACGTCGCTGACGGCGACGCGGCTGTACGACTACGCGACGCTGCGCGAGCTGGCCGGGTACCTGGAGACGCAGATGCCGGCCGAGGCCGAGCCGGTCGCCGCCGCGCAGCCGGTCGCCCCGGTTGCCGCCCCGGTGGCCCCGGTCACGCCGTCCCCGGCTCCGGCCCCCGTTCCCGCGCCCGCCGCCCCCGTCGAGCCGGCCCCGGCCTCCGCCGCCCCGGCCCCCGTTGCCCCGGTGCCCGCCACCACGACGCCCGCCCCGGCCCCCGTCGCGCGGGAGGCCGCGCCGTCCGCCGTCCGGACCGGTGACCGGGCCGCCGTCATCGGCATGTCCGGCCGCTACCCGGGCTCGGAGAACCTCCGCCAGTACTGGGACAACCTCAGCAACGGCCGCAACTCCGTGCGCGAGGTGCCCCCGTCCCGCTGGGACGTGGCGCGGTACTACGACCCGCGCCCCGGCCAGAAGGGCAAGACGAACTGCAAGTGGCTGGGCTACCTGGAGGACGCGGACTGCTTCGACCCGCTGTTCTTCAACATCTCGCCGCTGGAGGCGGAAGGGCTCGACCCGCAGCAGCGCATCTTCCTCCAGGAGGCCTACCGGGCGTTCGAGGACGCGGGGTACGACCCGCAGTCCCTGAGCCGCAAGAAGTGCGGCGTCTTCCTGGGGATCAGCGGCAACGAGTACAGCTTCCTGGTGTTCCGCAACGGCGCGGAGACCAACGCGGCGACCAGCAGCAGCAACGCCATCGCCGCCTCGCGCATCGCCTACTTCCTCAACCTCAAGGGCCCGGCGATCGCGATCGACACCGCGTGCTCGTCCTCGCTGGTGGCGCTGCACCTCGCCCAGCAGGCGCTGGCGAGCCACGAGATCGACATCGCGCTGGTCGGCGGCGTCTCGCTCTACCTGCTCCCGGACACCTACGTCGGGATGTCCGAGGCGGGCATGCTCTCGCCGCACGGGCAGTGCCGGTCCTTCGACAACGGCGCGGACGGGTTCGTGCCGGGTGAGGGCGTCGGCGCCCTGGTGCTGAAGCGCCTGGGCGACGCCGAGGCCGACCACGACCACGTCTACGGCGTCGTCGCGGCCTCGGGCACCAACCAGGACGGCAAGACCAACGGCATCACCGCGCCCAGCGCCAACAGCCAGATGGACCTGGTCCGTTCGGTCTACGACCGGCACGGCATCGACGCGGCGTCCATCGGCTACGTCGAGATGCACGGCACCGGAACCAAGCTCGGCGACCCGATCGAGCTCGACGCGCTGGGCACCGTCTACCGCGAGCGGGGCGTGCCGGCCAACTCCTGCGCGATCGGCTCGGTGAAGAGCAACATCGGGCACACCTCGGCGGCCGCCGGGGTGGCCGGGGTGCACAAGGCGCTGCTGAGCATGCGTCACGGTCTGCTCGTGCCGTCGCTGAACTTCGAGACTCCCAACGAGCACTTCGACTTCGCCCATTCCCCTTTCCGTGTCAACACCCGCCTCGAACCCTGGGAGCCCCAGGCCGGCCGGGCGCCGAGGCGCGCTGCCGTGAGCTCGTTCGGATTCAGCGGAACGAACGCCCACGTCGTGCTGGAGGAGTATCGCAATGCGTGACAGCAGTGTGCGGACCGCTTCGGCGGCCGTCGTCGTCACCCTGTCGGCCAAGACCGAGGCGCAGCTGGACAGCTCGGCCGAGAACCTGCTCGCCTTCCTGGCGGACGAGCCGCGGCTCGACCTGACCGACCTGGCCTTCTCGCTCCAGGCCGGCCGGGAGGCGATGGACCACCGGCTGGCCTTCGTGGCCGACTCCACCGCCGCGGTCGCGGCCGGCCTGCGGACCCACCTGGGGCAGGGCGGCGGGACCGCTCTCTTCCGGGGCCGGGCGCCCGAGCAGCTGACCTGGGACGAGGAGGACGAGGAACGCAAGGCGCTGGTCCGTTCCTGGATCGCGGCCGGGGACCACGCCGCCGTCGCGAAGGCCTGGGCCGGCGGCTGCGCCGTCGACTGGCCGCTGCTGTACGCGTCGGCCCGGCCGTTCCGGATCCCGCTGCCCACCTACCCGTTCGCGAAGGAGCGGTACTGGGTCGAGGAGCAGCCGGGTGCGCAGGCCGGTCCCGGCCCGTCCGCCGCGGCGGCGCCGCACCCGCTGGTGCAGCGCGACACCTCCCAGTTCGGGCGGCAGCGCTACACCTCGACCTTCACCGGTGAGGAGGCGTTCCTCCGTGACCACCGGGTCCGCGGTGAGCGGATCCTGCCCGGCGTCGCCCAGTTGGAGATGGCGCTCGCGGCCGCGGCCGGCGGGCGGACGCCCCAGCCGGGCTCGGCCCTCGCCGACGTGGTCTGGGCCCGCCCGTTCCGGGTGGGCGACCGCCCGCGCGACCTCCACGTCGCGCTGCGGCCCGAGGACGCGCTGCGCACCGAGGACGTGCAGGGCCCCGAGGACGCGCAGGGCGTCCGGTTCGAGGTCTTCGCCGCGGACGAGGACGCGGACGGGCCGGGTACGGCGCAGGTCCTGCACAGCACCGGTACGGTCGTGCCCGTCGGCGCCGCACCCGGCCCGGTCGACCTGCCGCGGCTGCGGGCGGAGTGCACCGTCCGCCGGGTGGACGCCGACGACGTCTACGCGGCCTTCGCGGCCGCCGGGATCGAGTACGGCGCGTCGCTGCGCGGCATCGAGTACCTGCTCGTCGGCGAGGGCCAGCTGCTGGCGCGCCTCGTGCTCCCCGCCGCCGCGCAGCCCGGCTTCGACGCCACCCGTCTGCACCCGGGCCTCACCGACGCGGCGCTCCAGGCCTGCCTGGGGATGCCGGCGGACGGCCCGGACACCGCGCCGCAGACCCTGCTGCCCTTCGCCGTCGACCGGGTCGAGGTGTTCGGCGCGCTGACGCCCGGCCTCTGGGTCTGGATCCGCCCGAGCGGGACCGGCCCGCAGGACGGCGCCGTCCGCCGCCTCGACCTGGACCTGTGCGACGACGCGGGGGAGGTCCGGGTGCGCCTGACGGGCTTCGCGGTCCGGGCGATGCCCCAGGAGCCGGCCCAGGAGCCGGCCCGGGAGCCCGCGGCCGGCACCGCCCGGACCCTGCCCGGGGAGGACGCGGCCGGCACCGTCCTGGCCTTCCCCCAGTGGCGCGAGCGCGCGCTGCCCGCACCGGCGGCCGACACCGCGCGGCGCACCGTGGTCCTCGCCGAGGCAGGCGTCCTCGCGGACGCGGTCGCGGTCGCCCCGGACGCCGACTGCGAGGTCGAGGTGCTCGGCTCCGAGGCCGCCGACCTCGCGGGCCGCTACACCGACTACGCGCTCCAGGTGTTCGAGCGGACGAAGGCGCTGCTGACGGACGGCACGCAGTCCGAGGTGTTCGTCCAGATCGTGCTGGCGGACCGGCCCGAGTCGCCGGCGCTCTCCGGCCTCGGCGCGCTGCTGCGGACGGCCCGGCTGGAGAACCCGCGGATCACCGGCCAGGTCGTCCTCGTGGACGCCGCCACGGGAGCGGACGCGCTGCGCGCGCTCCTCGCGGCCGAGCGCCGCAACCCGGCGGGCACCGACGAGGCCGGCACCGCTCACAGCACCGTCCGGTACCGGGACGGCCGGCGCGAGGTGCCGGCCTGGGCCGAGGAGCCCGCGGCGGACCGCCCCGGCGCGCCCTGGCGGGCCGGCGGCGTCTACCTGGTCACCGGCGGCCTCGGCGGCCTCGGGCTGATCTTCGCCGAGGAGATCGCCGGCCAGGTGAAGGACGCCACGCTCGTCCTCGCCGGCCGCTCCCCGGAGACGGCCGCGACGCGGCGGACCGTGGAACGGCTGCGGGCGTCGGGGGCCGACGTCTCCTACGCGAGCCTCGACGTCGCCGACCGGGACGCCGTCGCGGCCCTGGTCGACCGGATCGTGCGCACGGCCGGCCACCTCCACGGCGTCGTCCACAGCGCCGGCGTGATCGAGGACAACTTCATCCTGAGGAAGCCGGCCCGCGAGTTCCGTGCCGTCCTGGCGCCGAAGGTCGACGGCCTGGTGCACCTGGACGAGGCGACCAAGGACGCGGACCTGGACTTCTTCGTCACGTTCTCCTCCGGCGCCGCCGTCACCGGCAACGCCGGCCAGGCCGACTACACGGCGGCCAACGCCTTCATGGACGGCTTCGCCGAGTACCGGCAGGGCCTGGTCGCGGCCGGACTGCGGCGCGGCCGCACCCTCTCCGTCGACTGGCCGCTCTGGGCGGACGGCGGCATGCGCCCGGACGCGGGCACGGAGGCCGAGCTCCGCGACCGCTTCGGGATCTCCCTGCTGGAGCGCGCGGCCGGGATCGAGGCGCTCTCCCGCAGCCTCCAGACGAACCACCACCAAGTGCTCGTCGCCGCAGGCGACGTGGCCCGAATCAGGCAGGCGCTGACGATGCAGCAGGCCGGTGAGGACACAGGACCAGTGAGCACCGACATTCCCGGCGCGGCAGTGGAGCGGCAGGACGACGGCCTGGAGGACAGGGCCGTCGGGTACGTCACCACGCTGCTGGCGGGCGCGCTCAAGGTGCCCGCGCACCGCATCGAGGCCGACCTCCCGCTGGAGCGGTACGGCATCGACTCGGTGATGGCGATGAGCCTGACCGCCAAGCTGGAGGCGGTCTTCGGCCGGCTGCCGAAGACGCTCTTCTTCGAGTACCGCGACATCAGGCAGCTCACCGGCTACCTGGTCGAGGCGCACCGGGAGAAGCTGGCGGAGCTGCTGGGCGTGCGGCCCGCGGCCCCCGCCCCCGCCCCCGCCCCTGTGGCCGCTCCCGCCCCCGTGGCTCCCGCCCCCGTGGCCCCCGTGCCCGTGGCTCAGGCGCCCGCCGCCGCGCCTGCCCCCGCCCCGGCGCCCGCCGTCGTGCCGGAGCCGCGTGCGGCGGTCGCGCCGCGCAGCGCCGACATCGCCGTCATCGGCCTCGGCGGCCGCTACCCGCAGGCCCGCAACCTCCGCGAGTTCTGGCGCAACCTGGCCGAGGGCCGGGACAGCGTCACCGAGGTGCCCGCGGACCGCTGGGACCACCGCGCCCACTCCGTCGAGGACCCGTCCAAGCCCGGCACCGCCTACGGCAAGTGGGGCGGGTTCCTGGACGACGTCGACCGGTTCGACCCGCTGTTCTTCAACATGTCGCCCCGCGAGGCCGAGTTCACCGACCCGCAGGAGCGCCTGTTCCTGGAGTGCGTCCACGAGACGCTGGAGGACGCCGGCTACACGCGCCAGGACCTCAACCGGCACCGCTCGAACGGCGTCGAGGGCAACGTCGGCGTCTTCGTCGGCGCGATGTACGACGAGTACCAGCTGTACGGTGCGACCGAGCAGGCGCAGGCCGAGGGCCGGGTGATCCCCGGCAACGCGGCGAACATCGCCAACCGCGTCTCGTACTACTGCAACTGGCAGGGCCCGAGCATCACGCTCAAGACCATGTGCTCCTCCTCCCTGACGGCGCTCCACCTCGCCTGCCAGAGCCTCCAGCTCGGCGACTGCGAGGTCGCCGTCGCCGGCGGCGTCAACCTGTCGCTCCATCCGAACAAGTACCGGCTGCTGGGCCAGACCGGCTTCGCGTCGAGCAAGGGCCGCTGCGAGAGCTTCGGCGAGGGCGGCGACGGCTACGTGCCCGGCGAGGGCGTGGGCGCGGTGCTGCTGAAGCCGCTGGACCGGGCGATCGCCGACGGCGACCGGATCTACGGCGTCATCAAGGCCACCGCGGTCAACCACGGCGGCCGGACCAACGGCTACACGGTGCCGAACCCGAACGCCCAGAGCGGCGTGATCGCGCACGCCCTGGACAAGGCGGGCGTCGACGCGCGCACGGTCAGCTACATCGAGGCGCACGGCACCGGTACGTCCCTCGGCGACCCGATCGAGATCGCCGGCCTCACCAAGGCCTTCTCCCGGCACACGGACGACCGGCAGTTCTGCGCGATCGGCTCGGTGAAGAGCAACATCGGGCACGCCGAGAGCGCCGCCGGCATCTCGGCGCTGACGAAGGTGCTGCTCCAGCTCCAGCACGGCAAGCTGGCGCCCTCGCTCCACTCCGAGGTGCTCAACCCGCACATCGACTTCGAGGGGACGCCCTTCCGGGTGCAGCGGGAGCTGGCGGACTGGGACCGGCCGGTGATCGACACCGCCGACGGCCCCCGCGAGTACCCGCGGATCGCCGGCATCTCCTCCTTCGGCGCGGGCGGCTCCAACGCGCACGTCGTCGTCGAGGAGTACGTCCCCGCCGGGCGCCCGGCGGACACCGACCCGGCGCAGCAGCCGCTGTCCACCGTCGTCGTGCTCTCCGCGCGCACCGAGGAGCAGCTCCGCGAGCAGGCGCAGCGACTCCTCGACTGGGCGCAGGAGGAGCGGATCGGTGACGCCGACCTGCCCGGGATCGCCTTCACGCTCCAGACCGGACGCGAGCACCTGGACGAGCGGCTGGCGTTCCTGGCCGGCTCCGCCGAGGAGCTGCTCGCCCGCCTGCGCGACCACCTGGACGGCAAGGACACCGTCGGCGAGGTCTACCGGGGCCGGGTGAAGCGCGCGAAGGACGCCGTGTCGTTCCTCGCCGAGGACGAGGACATGGCGCACACCATCGAGGCGTGGGTGCGCAAGCGCAAGTTCGGCAAGCTGCTCGAACTCTGGGTCAGCGGGCTGGGCCTGGACTGGCGGGGCTTCTACCCCGCCCCGCAGCCGGCCCGGGTCTCGCTGCCGACCTACCCGTTCGCACGCAAGCGGTTCTGGGCCCCGGCGGGCCAGGCGCCCGCGCCGGCCACCGCGGTTCCGGCCGTCGCCGCCACTGCGCCTGCTGCCGAGCCCGCCGCTGCTCCGGCCGCTGCGCCCGCCGCCGCACCCGCGCCCGTGGCGGTGGTGACCGCGCCCGAGCCCACCCCCCTGAAGCCGATCCCGCCGGTGCGGCCCGCCACGGTGCCCGTGCCGTCCGGCGGCGCCCGCGCCGTCGCGAAGCCGCGCGGCATCGGCCTCGCCCCGCTCGGCGGCGGGCCGGCCACTCCGGTGGCTCCGGCGCCCGTGCGTCGTCCCGCCGCCGCGGTGACCCTCGCGCCGGTGTCCACTCCCGCTCCGCCGGCCCCCGCCGCCGCCCCGGTGGCGGCCCCGGCCCCGCAGGCTCCCGCCCCGCAGGTCCAGGCCCCGCAGGCTCCCGCTCCGGTGGTCACGGCCTACGCCGGCCCGGACGAGGAGACCCTCGTCGACGAGCTGGCGGTGAGCCTCGCCCAGGCCCTGTACATGGCGGAGGAGGAGGTCGACACCGACACCAACTTCACCGACCTCGGGCTGGACTCCATCGTCGGGGTCGAGTGGATCAAGGCGATCAACAAGCAGTACGGCCTCGACCTGGCCGCGACCAGGCTCTACGACACGCCCACCGTCCGCCAGTTGGCGGCCTACCTGCACAACCTGCTGCGCACCGCGGCGCCCGCCCCGGCCGCGGCTCCGGCCGCTCTGCCGGCCGCCGCTCCGGTCGCCGTTGCGCCGGTGGCGCCGGTTGCCGAGCCGGTCGCCGCTCCGGCGCCGGTGACGGTGGAGGCGCCGCAGCCGGCCCTCTCGGAGGACGAGGTCCAGGCGGACCTGCTGAGCAGCCTGGCCGCCGCCCTGTACGTGTCGGAGGACGAGCTCGACCTCGACCGGAGCTTCACCGACTTCGGGCTGGACTCCATCATCGGCGTGGAGTGGATCAAGGCGATCAACAAGCAGTACGGGCTGGACCTCCCCGCCACCAGGCTCTACGACCACCCGACGATCCAGGAGCTGACGGCCTGCATCCTCCGGGAGCTGGGGAAGGGAGGCGCCCCTCAGGGGCGTCCCTTTCGCGGGCTGACCGCCCCCGCCGACGCCGCCCCCGCCACCGACGCCGAGGCCGCGCCCGTCGCGGAGCCCGTCGACGCCGTGGCGCCCGCCCCCGTCGTCCTGAGCGCCCTCGCGCCGGCAGCCGAGCCGGCGCCCGCTCCCGCGATCGCCCCCGAGCCCGCTCCCGTCGTCGCCCCCGAGCCCGCGCCGGTGGCCGTGCGGCCGGCCGCGCAGCCGGTCGCGGCCGCCCCCGCCCGGGCCGGGGAGCGCGACGCCGGCCCGCGCCGCGGTGACGCGATCGCGATCGTCGGCATGGCCGGGCGCTACCCCCGCTCGGAGAACCTGGCCGAGTACTGGGACAACCTGGCGAACGGGCGCGACTGCGTCCGGGAGATCCCCAAGTCCCGCTGGGACGTCGACGAGTACTACGACCCCCGCCCGAGCCAGAAGGGCAAGGTCTACTGCCGGTCGATGGGCGACCTCGACGACATCGACGTCTTCGACCCGCTGTTCTTCAACATCCCGCCGGCCGAGGCCGAGGCGATGGACCCGCAGCAGCGCCTCTTCCTCCAGGAGGCGTACCACGCCTTCGAGGACGCGGGGTACGACCCGCGGGCGCTGAGCGGTGAGAAGTGCGGCGTCTACCTGGGGATCATGAGCAACGAGTACAGCATGCTCATGCAGAAGCAGGGCGCGGACGCCAGTTCGGCCACCAGCAACAGCAACGCCATCACGGCCGGCCGGATCGCCTACTTCCTCAACCTCAAGGGCCCGGCCATCGCCCTGGACACGGCCTGCTCCTCCTCGCTCGTCGCGACCCACCTGGCCTCCCAGGCGCTCAAGGGCGGCGAGATCGACATGGCCCTGGTCGGCGGGGTCACCCTCTACCTGAGCCCCGAGGCGTACATCAGCATGTGCGGCGCCGGGATGCTCTCGCCGGACGGCCGCTGCAAGACCTTCGACAACGGCGCCGACGGCTTCGTGCCCGGGGAGGGCGTGGGTGCCCTCGTCCTGAAGCGGCTCGACGACGCGGTGCGCGACGGGGACCACGTCCACGGCGTCATCCTCGGCTCGGGCATCAACCAGGACGGCAAGACCAACGGCATCACCGCGCCGAGCGTGATGAGCCAGATGGAGCTGGAGCGCGACGTCTACGGGCGCCACGGCATCGACCCGGCCGGGATCGGCTACGTCGAGATGCACGGCACCGGCACCAAGCTGGGCGACCCCATCGAGCTGGAGGCGCTGGGCACGGTCTACCGCGAGCACACCGACAAGGTCGGCTACTGCGCGATCGGCTCGGTGAAGAGCAACCTCGGGCACACCTCCGCGGCCGCGGGCATCGCCTCCATCCAGAAGGCCGTGCTCTGCATGCAGCAGAAGCACCTGGTGCCGACGCTCAACTTCGAGCGCCACAACGAGCACTTCGACTTCGAGCGCTCGCCGTTCTACGTCAACACCGCCCTGACGCCCTGGAAGACGGAGGCCGGCACCGCGCGGCGCGCGGCCGTGAGCTCCTTCGGCTTCAGCGGCACCAACGCCCACCTCGTGCTGGAGGAGTACGACGAGGGCGCCGGGTCCGCCGCGCCGGAGCCGGCGCACGTCCCCCGCGTCTTCGTCCTCTCGGCGAGGAGCGAGGAGCAGCTCAGGACCGCCGCCGCACGACTCGGCGACCACGTCCGGGCGCACCCGTCGGTGGACCCGCGGGACCTCGCGTTCTCGCTCCAGGTGGGCCGCGAGGCCATGACGCGGCGTCTGGCGCTGGTCGCCGCCACCCTCGGGGAGCTGGCGGAGAAGCTGACGCGGTACTCCGCGCAGGGCCGGGCGGACGGTGTCCTCACCGGTCAGGCCGCCAAGGGCCGGGGGAGGGGCGCCGTGCACGTCCCCCAGGCGGCCCCGGGCGGTGCGCCGTCCGCGGCGGAGAGCGAGCGGCTGGCCGGGCTCTGGGTGACCGGCACGGCCGTCGACTGGGCGCAGCTGTACGCGGACGAGCGGCCCCGCAGGGTCCCGCTGCCCACGTACCCCTTCGCCCGCGAGAGCTACTGGTTCACCCCGGCTCCCGCCGACGCGGGCAGCGATGTGCCCGCCGATGTGGGCACCCCGGCGCCCGCCGCGCCCGCGCCCACCCCGGCGCCCGCGGCCGCACCCGTCCCCGCCGCCGACCCGTCGGCCGCGGCGAACATCCTGCTGAAGCCGGTCTGGGACGTCGTCCCGAAGCCCGCCCCGCAGACCCCCGCCGCCGCGGACGGCCGCGTCCTGGTGGTCGGCGGCGAGCAGGAGCACTGGGAGCGGATCCGCACCGTCCACCCGGGCGCCGAGCGCCTGGCCGTCTCACCCGCGGACACCGTGGAGACGATCGCCGCCCGGCTCGACGCCGCCGGCGACCCCGTCGCCCACCTGGTCTGGCTGGCACCCCAGCAGCAGACCCCGCCGGCCGTCACGGAGGACGCGCTGGTCGAGGCACAGGAGGGCGGGCTGTATGCCTGCTTCCGCACGCTGAAGGCGCTGCTGAGCCTCGGTTACGGCCGCCGCACGCTCGACCTGACCGTCGTCACCGAGCAGAGCCTGCCGGTGCGGCGCAGCGACACCGTCGACCCGACCCACGCCGGCCTGCACGGCCTGCTCGGCTCGGTGGCCAAGGAGTACCCGGGCTGGAACGTGCGCCTGGCCGACCTCGACAAGGGGTACGACTGGCCGCTCGCGGAGCTGTTCGCGCTGCCCTGCGAGGACCGCGGCAGCGTCCGGGCGTACCGCCGCAGGCGCTGGTACCAGCAGGCGCTCCTCCCGATCCAGGAGACCGCCCGGGACACTGACCGGGACACCGCCGGGGACACCGCGCAGGGTGGTAACCCGGTGTACCGGCAGGGCGGCACGTACGTGGTGATCGGCGGCGCCGGCGGCATCGGCGAGGCGTGGACCGAGCACATGATCCGCACCTACGGCGCGCAGGTCGTCTGGATCGGCCGCCGGGCCGAGGACGCGGCGATCCGCGAGAAGCTGGGCCGGCTGGGCCGGCTGGGCCCGGAGCCCCGCTACGTGCAGGCCGACGCCGCCGACCGGGAGTCACTGCAGGGCGCCTACGAGCACATCAAGCAGAGCCACCCCGTCATCCACGGCGTGATCCACTCGGCGATCGTCCTGCTCGACCAGAGCCTGGAGCGGATGGACGAGGGGCGCTTCCGCGCCGCCGTCAGCGCCAAGGTCGACGTCAGCGTGCGGCTGGTGCAGGTCTTCCGGACCGAGCCGCTGGACTTCGTCCTGTTCTTCTCCTCGATGAACTCGTTCCTCAAGGCACCCGGGCAGTGCAACTACGTGGCCGGCTCCGTCTTCAAGGACGCCTACGCCCACCGGCTCGGCTCCGCTCTCTCCGCCCCCGTGAAGACCATGAACTGGGGCTACTGGGGCAGCGTCGGCATCGTCGCCTCCCAGGAGTACCAGGAGCGGATGAGCAGGGCCGGCGCAGCCTCGATCGAGCCCGCCGACGGCATGGCGGCCCTCGACGTCCTTCTTTCCGGCACGTTCGACCAGCTCGGCCTGGTCAAGGCTCAGGGGGGTAACTCGTAACATGCAGCACATCATCCGGCGCGAAGCCATCACCACCGCCCGCAGCGGTACACGGGTTCCCCTGGCCCGCCTCTGCCGGGAGATCGCGGACGGCACGGCGGCCCCGGCCGTCGAGGCCGCCGACGGCACCGCGGACACCCTGGTCGACGACGACCTGCTGAGCCGCCTGCTGCTCAGCCAGCTGCAGAGCGTGGGCCTCTTCTCGGACGCCGCCCCCCGCCTGCCGCTCGGCGAGGAGCTGCGGCGCTGGCTGGACGAGTCCGTCCGCCAGCTCCTCGACCGCGGCTACCTGCACGGCGACGCCGCACAGGCCCGCCCGGTGCACGCGGTCAGCAGCCGCGACGTCTGGGCGGAGTGGGAGGAGCGCAGCGCGCAGTGGTCGCGCAACGCCGACCTGCGCGCGCAGGTCGTGCTCCTCGACGCCATGCTGCGCGCCCTGCCGCGGATCCTGACCGGCGAGGTGCTCGCCACCGACGTCATGTTCCCCAACTCCTCGATGGAGCTGGTCGAGGGGATCTACAAGAACAACCCCGTCACCGACACCTTCAACGGCATCATGGCCGACGCGGTGGCCGGCATCGTGCGGGAGATCGTGCGCTGCGACCCGTCGGCGCGGATCCGCCTGCTGGAGATCGGCGCGGGCACCGGCGGCGGGAGCGTGAAGGTCTTCGAGCGGCTCGAACCCTTCGCCGCCCACGTCGAGACGTACTGCTACACCGACCTCTCCAAGTCCTTCCTGATGTACGCGGAGAAGGAGTACGGGCCCAGGTACCCGTACCTCGACTACCGGATCTTCAACGTCGAGGCGCCGCTGGCCGGCCAGGACGTCGAGCCGGGCTCCTACGACATCGTGCTCGCCACCAACGTGCTGCACGCCACCAAGGACATCCGCCGGACGCTGCGCAACGCCAAGGGCGCGCTGAAGGAGAACGGCGTCCTGCTCGCCAACGAGCTCTCCTCGCACTCGCTCTTCACCCACCTGACCTTCGGCCTGCTCGAAGGCTGGTGGCTGTACGAGGACACCGAGCTGCGCATCCCGGGCTGCCCGGGCCTGACCCCCGAGTCCTGGGAGGAGGTGCTCGACGAGGAGGGCTTCGGCGCGGTGTCGTTCCCCGCGCAGCGGCTGCACGACCTGGGCCACCAGGTGATCGCGGCCGACAGCGACGGGCTGATCCGCCAGGAGCTCGCGGGCGCCCCCGCCGACGGGGGCGCCGCGCGGGCCGCCGACGCGCAGGACGCCCCGGCCCGCCCCGAGGCCCCGGCGCACCGCCCCGCGCGGACCGGGGCCCGCACACCGGCGGTCACGGACGAGGTGCTGGAACAGCACGTCAAGGACGTCATCTTCGAGCAACTGAAGCTCTCCCTGAAGGTCGACCGGACGCAGATCTCCGCGGACGACGCCTTCATGGACTACGGCATCGACTCGATCATCGGCGTGCAGCTCATCCAGGAGATCAACCGGAAGATCGGCATCGACCTGGCCACCACCGACCTCTTCGACCACGGCTCGGTGAACCGGCTGGCCCGGTACATCGCCGGCGCCCACCGCGCGGAGGCCACCGCCTCGCTCCCTGCCGCGCTGCGCGCCCCGGCCGCCGAGCCCGCCCCGCTCCCGGCGGCACACCCCGCGGCCCCGCAGCCGGCCGTCGCGCCGCAGGCCCAGCAGGCCCGGGTTCCCGCGCGGGCACCGCACGAGCCGGCGGGCCCGCTGCACAAGGAGCCGATCGCCATCGTCGGCATGAGCGGCCGGTTCGGCGGCTCGCCCGGCGTCGAGCAGCTCTGGGAGCACCTGGCGCAGGGCCACGACCTGATCGAGAAGATCTCGCGCTGGGACATGTCGGGCTACCACCCCGAGGGCGCGCAGCGCTGCGAACACGGCAGCTTCATCGACGACATCGACCGCTTCGACCCGACGTTCTTCAACATCTCCGGCGTCGAGGCGACCTACATGGACCCCCAGCAGCGGGTGTTCCTGGAGGAGTCCTGGAAGGCGCTGGAGGACGCCGGCTACGCGGGCGCCGGCACCCGGGGCCGCAAGGTCGGCGTCTACGTCGGCTGCCAGGAGAGCGGCTACGCGCAGCTGTTCGGCGGCGAGGCGCCGCCGCAGTCCATGTGGGGCAACGCGCTCTCGGCGATGCCGGCGCGGATCTCCTACTACCTGGACCTCCAGGGCCCGGCGATCTCCGTCGACACCGCGTGCTCCAGCTCGTTGGTGGCCATCCACCTCGCCTGCCAGGGCCTGTGGGGCGGCGAGACCGAGATGGCCATCGCCGGCGGTGTCGCCATCCAGACCACACCCAAGTTCTGGGTGATCGCCGGACAGGCCGGCATGCTCTCCGCGAGCGGCCGCTGCCACACCTTCGACGACCGCGCCGACGGCTTCGTCCCCGGCGAGGGCGCGGGCGTCGTCGTCCTCAAGCGGCTCAGCGACGCGCTCGCCGACGGGGACCACATCCACGGCGTCATCAGCGGCTCCGGCGTCAACCAGGACGGCGCGTCGAACGGGATCACCGCACCGAGCGCCAAGTCCCAGGAGCGGCTGGAGCGTTCGGTCTACGACGCGTTCGGGATCAACCCCGAGCACATCCAGCTGATGGAGGCCCACGGCACCGGCACCAAGCTCGGCGACCCGATCGAGTACCAGGCGCTCAAGCGGGCCTTCCGCCACTACACCCAGCAGCGGGACTACTGCGCGCTGGGCTCGATCAAGTCCAACCTCGGCCACACCATCACCGCCGCTGGCATCGCCGGCGTCATCAAGGTGCTGCTCTCGCTGCGCCACCGGCGCATCCCGCCCTCGATCAACTTCGAGCGGGGCAACGCGCACATCGACTTCACCGACAGCCCGTTCTACGTGAACACCGAGGACCGCCCCTGGGAGGCCGGGGGAGACGGCACCCGCCGCGCCGCCGTCAGCTCCTTCGGCGTCAGCGGGACCAACGCCCACCTGGTGATCGAGGAGGCCCCGTACCGGGCCCACCGCACCGGCGGGCCCTCCGCGCACCTCGTCACCCTGTCCGCGGGCACCGCCGAGCAGCTGGAGGAGCAGGCCGAACGGCTCCTCGCGCACTGCGAGCAGCAGCCCGGCCTCGACCCGGGCGACATCGGCTTCACCCTGCTCGTCGGCCGCAGGCACCTGCCGCACCGGCTGGCCCTGGTCGTGCGCGACCAGGCCGAGCTGGTCCAGAACCTGCGGCTGTGGACGGCCAAGGGCCAGAGCCCGCGCGTCTGCGCCGGCGAGGTGCCCGCGCAGGGGAACCAGGAGCGCGCCGCGCTGCGCAACTTCGGCAACGAGTGCATCCGGCAGGCGGCGGCGGGCACCGACCCCGACTCCCTCGCCGAACTGCTCGCCACCGTCGCGGACCTCTACGTCCAGGGCTACGGCCTGGACTACGCCGCGCTGTTCGCCGACGGGCAGTACACCCGCGTCCCGCTGCCGACCTACCCGTTCGCCCGCGAGCGGTACTGGGTGCCGCAGGCGCAGCCGCAGACCGCGGCGCTCCCGGCCGCGACCGGCCAGCACACCGCCGCGCACCCGCTGCTCCACGCCGACGTCTCGGACTTCCGCTCCCGGCGCTACCGGTCCGAGTTCACCGGTGAGGAGTTCTTCCTCCGCGACCACGTGGTGAAGGGCCACAAGGTCCTGCCCGGCGTCGCCTGCCTGGAGATGGCCCGGGCCGCCGCCGCCCTCACCCTCGGCGGACCGGCCCAAGGCGGCCGCGGCCTCGCCCTGCGCAACGTCGTCTGGGCGCGCCCGGTGACCGCCGGCGCGGAGCCCGTCACCCTCACCACCTCGCTGGTGCCCAGGGGCCACGACGAGGCCGACTACGAGATCGCCGGCCCGGCCGGCGACACCCCCGGCGCCGCGGTGGTGCACAGCCAGGGGCAGGTGGTCCTCAAGGACCTCGGCCCGGCCGTGCTCGACCTGCCCGGCCTGCGGGCCGCCTGCGGCCGGACCGAGATCGGTGCCGACCGCCTCTACCCGGCGTACGAGGCCATCGGCTTCAGCTACGGGGACGGGCACCGCGGCATCGAACGGCTGCACATCGGCCGTGACCAGGTCCTGGTGCAGCTGAAGCTGCCCGCCTCGGTGCGCGCCACCCGGGACGCCTACGTCCTGCACCCCAGCCTCCTCGACTCCACGCTCCAGGCCTCGCTCGGCATGGGGCTGGCGGGCGGCGACGCGGACACCCTCGACGTGTCCGGCATGAAGCCCTCGCTGCCGTTCGCCCTGGACGAGCTGGAGGTGCTCGGCTCCTGCACCGAGGCGATGTGGGCCTGGATCCGCTACAGCGCGGGCGTCGAGCGCGGCGGCAAGGTCTTCAAGCTCGACATCGACCTCTGCGACGAGCAGGGCGGGGTGCGCGCCCGGATCAGGGGCATGTCCTACCGCGTCCTGGACGGCGAGGTCGGCGCCGCCGCCGAGACGCCCGTGGTCCGGGCCGCCGGGGTGGAGTCGGTCGCCTTCGTGCCTGCCTGGCGGGAGCCCGCCCCGGGCGCCGCGGCGGTCGAACCGCACCGGCACGCCGTCCTGCTGCCCGACCTGCCCGCCCTCGCCGACGCGCTGGCCGGCCAGGACCCGGCGGTGCGGGTGCTGTCCCTGACCTCCGCCGCCGCGGGGATCGCCGAGCGGTTCACCGAGTACACCGAGCAGGCCCTCGCCCACGTCCGGCGCCTGCTGGACGACCCGGCCCGGGAGCGGCTGCTGGTGCAGCTCGTCGTCCCCGACCGGGGGGAGCCGGCGACCGTTCAGGGCCTGCTCGGCCTCCTGAAGTCGGCCCAGGCCGAGGACCCGCGGCTGCTGGCCCAGGCCGTCCTGGTCGACCCGGACGAGCCCGCCGCGCAGCTCGCCGGCCGGGTCGCCGCCGGACGCCGCCACCCCGGCGAGGCCTGCCTGCGCTTCCGCGACGGCCGCACCGAGGCGCTGACCTGGGCCGAGGGCGACAACCGGCCCGAGACCCGGGTGCCCTGGCGGACCGGCGGGGTCTACCTCGTCACCGGCGGCCTCGGCGGCGTCGCGACCCTGTTCGCCCAGGACATGGCCACGGTGCACGGCATCACCCTCGTGCTGGCCGGACGCTCGGCGCTGCGCCCCGAGCAGCGGGCCGTCCTGGACGGCTGGCGCGCGCAGGGGGCGGACGTCCGCTACGAGCGCGTGGACGTCGCCCGGGCGGCCGAGGTGCGGGCGCTGGTCGAGGGGATCGTCCAGGAGCACGGCGCCCTGCACGGCATCGTCCACAGCGCCGGCGTCCTGCGTGACGGCCTCCTGCGGCGCAAGACCGCCGAGGAGTGCCGGGAGGTGCTCGCGCCGAAGGTGGCGGGCCTGGTCAACCTGGACGAGGCCAGCAAGGACGTCCCGCTGGACTTCCTGGTCGTCTGCGCCGGTGCGGCCGGGGTGTTCGGCAACACCGGGCAGGCCGACTACGCCGCCGCCAACGCCTTCCAGGACGCCTACACGCACCACCGGCAGGAGCTGGTGGCCCGCGGGCTGCGCTCCGGCGCCTCCGTCTGCGTCGACTGGCCGCTCTGGGCCGAGGGCGGGATGCGCGTCGACGCCGCCACCGAGACGGTGATGCGCGAGCGGCTGGGCATGGTGCCCATGCCGACCGCCACCGGGCTCGCCGCGCTGTACGCCGCGCTCGGCGCGCCGCGGACCCAGGTCCTGGTGATCGCCGGGGACGCGGAGAGGATCCGGCGGACCGTGCTGCACGGGGCCCCGCAGCCGGAGCCCCGGCCCGCGGCCGTGCCCGCGCCTGCGCCGGCCAGGCCCGCCGCAGGCTCCGCGGGTGCCGGACGGAAGGCCGTCCGCGCCGAGCTGGTCACGTACCTCAGGAACACCCTCGCCGAGGTGATCCAGGTGCCCGCGCACCGGATCGACCCCGGGGCGCCGTTCGAGCGGTTCGGCATCGACTCGGTGCTGGCGCTCGCCGTCACCAACCGGCTGGAGGCCGACTTCGGCTCGCTGTCGAAGACGCTCTTCTTCGAGCACCAGACCATCGACGACCTGAGCGGCTACTTCCTCGGCGCCCACGCGGGCGCGCTGGAGTCGGTGCTGGGCATCCGCGACGCGTCGCCGGAACCGGCCGCGCCCGCCGCGCCGCCCGCGGTCCCCGCCGCGCCGCCCGCCTCCGCCGCCACGGTCCCGTCCGCTCCCGCCGCCACGGCCGCCACCGCGGCACCCGTACGGCGGGAGCCCGCCGACGACGCGCCGCAGCGGCGGTCCGCGCCGCAGGAGGACGCCATCGCGGTGGTCGGCCTCTCCGGCCGCTACCCCGGGGCCAGGGACCTCGACGAGCTCTGGGACGCCATGGCCGCCGGGCGCGACCTCGTCACCGAGGTCCCCGAGGACCGCTGGGACCACGAGCTCTACTACGACCCGGAGCAGAACAAGCCCGGCCGGACCCCCACCAAGTGGGGCGGGTTCATCGACGGCGTCGCCGACTTCGACCCGCTGTTCTTCAACGTCTCGCCGCGCGAGGCGGCGATCACGGACCCGCAGACGCGCCTCTTCCTGGAGTGCGTCTGGAACCTCCTGGAGGGCTCCGGCTACACCCGCGAGCGCCTGCGCACCGCGTACGGCAGCCGGGTCGGGGTCTACGTCGGCGCGATGTACCAGCAGTACCAGCTGCTGTCGTCCGACATCGTCCACGAGTCCATCACCTCGGTGATGTCCTACAGCGCCATCGCCAACCGGGTGTCGCACTTCTTCGACCTCCAGGGGCCGAGCCTCGCGGTCGACACGACCTGCTCCTCCTCGCTCGTCGCCATCCACATGGCCTGTGAGGAACTCCGCCGCGGCGGCTGCGACATGATGATCGCGGGCGGCGTCAACCTGACGCTCCACCCGAAGAAGTTCCTCGGGCTGAGCCTGACCGGCCTCACCGGCAGCGATCCCGGCAGCCGGGCCTTCCTGGACGGCGACGGCTTCCTGCCCGCCGAGGGCGTGGGCGCCGTCCTGCTGAAGCCGCTGGCACGGGCCGTCAGCGACGGGGACGAGATCCTCGCCGTCATCAGGTCCAGCGCCACCAACCACAAGGGCCGGACCAACGGCCCGATGGTGCCCAGCCCCGACCGGCAGGCGGAGCTGATCGAGGAGAACCTGGAGCGGGCCGGCGTCCACCCGCGCACGGTCGGCTACGTGGAGGCGTCCGCGAACGGCTCCCAGCTGGGCGACGCCATCGAGTTCGCGGCGCTGCGCAAGGTGTTCGGCAGGCACACGCAGGACGAGGGCTTCTGCGCCCTGGGCACGGTCAAGTCCTCCTTCGGCAACGCCGAGGCGGCCTCCGGCATCGCCCAGCTGAGCAAGGTCGCCCTCCAGCTCAAGCACCGCCGGCTCGTCCCGTTCGTCGGGCAGGGCGGGCTCAACCCCGGCGTCCAGCCGGCCGGGACGGCGTTCTACCTCCCGCGGGAGGCGCAGCCCTGGCACCGGCCGGTGGTGGACGTCGACGGGCAGGAGCGTGAGTACCCGAGGCGCGCGACCATCAGCGCCTTCGGCGCCGGCGGGTCCAACGCCCACCTGGTCGTCGAGGAGTACGTCCCCGAGCAGTCCGTCGCCGACGGGCACGAGGACGACCGGGCACCGCAGGTCGTCGTCCTCTCCGCGCGCAACGAGGGCCGGCTGAAGGCCGTCGCCGAGCGGCTGCTGGAGTTCGTGAACGCGCAGGACGGGCTCTCCCTCGCCGACCTCGCCCACACGCTGCAGAGCGGGCGCGAGGCCATGGACGCGCGGCTGGCGCTGGTGGCGGGGAGCACCGGCGAGCTCGTCGCGGGCCTCGGCCACTACCTCGCCGGCACCGCCGGCCAGGCCCCGGTGCCGCTCTTCACGGGCGACGCGCGACGTGAGGACTCGGAGCTCGGCGCCCTGCTGAGCGGACGGGTCGGGGACGCGGTGGTCCGCGAGCTGCTCGCGGAGAACCGGCCCGAGAACGTGGCCCTGTTCTGGGCCCGGGGCGGGAACGTGCCGTGGGAGGCCCTCCCGCGCGAGGGCCGGGCGCCGCGGATGCTGCGGACGCTGCCGACCTACCCGTTCGACCGGAAGCGGTACTGGGTGCCCCAGGGCGAGCCGTCCGCGCCCGTCCCCGCGCCCGCGCCGGTGGTCCCGGCCCCGGCCGGGAACGGTCAGGCCGCCCCGGCGGGGACCGGCGCCGCGGAGCGGCTCACCGTCCTGGTCGCCGACCTGCTGGGCGTCCCGGCGGACGCGCTGGACCTCGACGCGCCGCTCCAGGACCTCGGGTTCAGCTCGATCCTGGCGATGCAGCTGGTGAAGGGCATCCAGACGGAGGTCGACCCCGCGGCCGACCTCCAGGCCCTGGCCGACTGCCGGTCGACCCGGGACCTGGTGCGCCGCTTCGGCTCCGCCGTCCCGTCCGCCGCCGCGGCCGCCGGGGCCGCGCAGCCCCAGGCGCGCTTCCCCGAGGTGATCCGCCTCAACGCCGTCACCGAGGGCCGGCCGGTCTTCTGGTTCCACGGCGGGCTCGGCGGGCTGGAGGTCTACGGCGCGGTCGCCGACGCGTTCGGGCGGCCCTTCCACGGCATCCAGGCACGCGGCTGGATGTCCGACGCGGAGCCGCTGAACGGCATCACGGCCATGGCCGCGCACTACGCGCACATCATCCGCACCGTCCAGCCCGAGGGTCCGTACGACCTCGGCGGCTACTCGCTCGGCGGCCTGCTGGCGTACGAGGTGACCCGTCAACTGCAGGAGCAGGGCGAGACGGTGGAGACCATCGTCATGGTCGACGCGATGTACGGTGATAGGGTGAAGGAAATGACCATGTCACGTAAGGACATGGTGCTCCAGCAGGTCAACGCCCTGCTGTTCGCGGCCGTCAGGCCGGCTCCGGAGAACTTCGCGGACGCGTTCATCGCGGCCGCCGAGGTCGACTGGAGCCAGGGCGACGACGAGCTGCTCGACCGGCTGATCGCGGTCGCGCAGCAGCGCGGCCTGGGCGGCTCCGCGGAGGCGCTGCGCGCCCTCGTGGAGCAGAACGTCCGGGTCCAGGAGGCCTACGGGGTCCTGGAGTACGACGTCCGTCCGCTCGCCCGGCCGGAGTCCGTCACCTGCTTCTACTTCCGCAACAAGAGCGGCCTCTTCTACGGGGAGCTCGAACCGGTCTTCTCCACCCAGGAGGACGGCACGGCGCTGGACCAGGTGAACTACTGGGAGGAGTGGCAGCAGCAGCTGCCCAACTTCCACCGGACCGACGTGGACTCCTCGAACCACTTCGTGATCCTCAGCGACCCGAAGTCGCTCTCCGCCATCCGCTCCTTCTGCGAGCTGTTCTACTCCGGCAGCCGGGAGGAGAAGCGGATCGCGGCCGCCAAGACCTGGGTGGGCCGTCGCCGGCGGAGCTCGCGCAGCAAGAAGTGACCGGGGCGGCGCGCCCGCAGGGACACCAGGAACAGTGGGCGGGCGGCCGCCTCCCGGAAGGGGGCGGCCGTCCCCGGCCCGTCGAGCAGGGGGCTGCATTGGACAGCGTGGCACGGAGGCTCGGGAGCGAGTCCTTCCGCAGGGACTTCGGCGTCGACTACGCGTACCTGTCGGGGTCGATGTACCGGGGCATCGCCTCGAAGGAGCTGGTGGTCGCCATGGGGCGCGGCGGCTTCATGGGCTTCCTCGGGGCGGCGGGGCTGAGCCCGGACCGGGTGCGGGGCGACATCGCCCACATCCGCCGGAACCTGGCGCCGCACCAGCCGTTCGGCGTCAACCTGCTCTGCGACCTCCAGGACCCGGCGCGCGAGACGGCCGCCGTCGAGCGGCTGCTCGCCGAGGGCGTGCGCATCGTCGAGGCCTCGGCCTTCGTCAAGGTCACGCCGGCCCTGGTGCTGTTCCACCTGAGCGGGCTGCGCCGGGGTCCTGACGGCGGTGTCGTGCGGGGCCACCGGATCGTGGCGAAGGTCTCCCGCCCCGAGGTGGCGCGGGAGTTCATGCGGCCCGCGCCGCAGGCCCTCGTCGCGCAGCTGCTGGCGCAGGGCCGGGTCACCCCCGAGCAGGCCGGGCTGGCCAG
The DNA here is from genome assembly GCF_002953255.1 of Streptomyces sp. CB01881. GTDB lineage: Bacteria > Actinomycetota > Actinomycetes > Streptomycetales > Streptomycetaceae > Kitasatospora. The sequence continues at coordinate 1,098,836 of NZ_CP026498.1, read as the reverse complement.
GGGGGTCCCGGTGGCCCAGGACCTCTGCATCGAGGCGGACTCGGGGGGCCACACGGACCGCGGCGTGCCCACCGTGCTGCTGCCGTCGATGCAGGCCCTGCGCCGCGACCTGACCCGGGAGTTCGGGTACACCGAGGAGATCCGGCTGGGGGCGGCGGGCGGGATCGGCACCCCGCAGGCCGTCGCCGCGGCCTTCACCATGGGTGCGGACTTCGTGATGACGGGTTCGGTCAACCAGTGCACGGTGGAGGCCGGAATCACCGACGCGGTGAAGGACCGGTTGCAGGAAATCGACGTCCAGGACACCGACTACTGTCCGGCCGGTGACATGTTCGAGATCGGCGCGCTGGTCCAGGTGTTGAGGAAGGGCGTGCTCTTTCCCGCCCGGGCCAACAAGCTGTTCGCGCTCTACAAGTCCTACGACTCCTGGGACGAGATTCCGGAGGGCACCCGGCGGCAGATCCAGGAGACGTACTTCAAGCGGAGCGTGGAGGAGGTCTGGCGGGAGACCAGGGAGCATCTGGAACGCACCGGCCGGGTGGCCGAGATCGGGCGTGCCGAGCGCAGCCCGAAACGCAGGATGGCGCTGATCTTCCGCTGGTACTACGGGTACACCAGCCGGCTCTCGTTCACGGACCCCGAGCGCGATCCGGCGAACGTGCAGGTCCACACCGGTCCCGCGCTCGGCTCCTACAACCAGTGGGTGAAGGGGACCCCGCAGGAGAACTGGCGCAACCGGCACGTGGACCGGATCGCGGCCGGGCTCATGCGGGAGGCCGCCGGGATTCTGACGGAGCGGCTGCACGCCCTGGCTTGAAACCGGCGTGGTGCGGGCGCGATGCCGCCCTGACGGCCGATGGGAATTGTCACACTGGTCACCCCGTGCAGCCAGGCACTATGATCTGATTATCCGTCACCGTCGGTAACCAGGGGGGGCACAAAGGCTGATGTCACGTCAACTGCCGGCCGGTCCAACACGGCCTGGCAGGGCGCGACGAGGTGCCGGCCGGCGAGGAGTGCGGAGAGCCGCGGGCATTTCCGGGACGAGCAGGTAAGGGGCGGGCGGTCGCCCCCTGCCGGGCCTCATCCGGTCCGTCGTGGCGTGCGCGGACGGGCAGTACGCGCAGCCGGACGGGAAGTACGCGCAGCCGAGAGATGCGAACGGTCGGGCGGCACGAGCGGCAGAGCAGCCGAGAGGTCGTGCAGCACGAGCGGTCGGACAACCGTGCGGCAGAGCAGCCGGGCGGTCGGGCGACCATCGCCAACACACCGAAAGACGAGAAAGGGTTCTCCATGCGGACATACGTCTTCCCCGGTCAGGGATCGCAGCGGAAGGGAATGGGCGGCGCGCTCTTCGACGAGTTCGAGGACCTCACCCGCGCCGCCGACTCGATCCTGGGCTACTCGGTCAAGACCCTCTGCCTGGAGGACCCCCAGGGCCTGCTCAACCAGACCGAGTACACCCAGCCCGCGTTGTACGTGGTCAACGCCCTGTCCTACTACCGCAAGCTCCGCGAGACCGGCCAGGTGCCGGACTTCGTCGCCGGCCACAGCCTCGGCGAGTTCAACGCACTGCTGGCCGCGGAGTGCTTCGACTTCGAGACCGGCCTGCGGCTGGTGAAGAAGCGCGGCGAGCTGATGGCCCAGGCCTCCGGCGGCGGCATGGCGGCCGTGCTGAACGCCTCGGAGAAGGAGATCAGAACCGTCCTGGAGCAGAACGGCCTCACCTCCGTCGACCTGGCGAACTACAACACGCCCTCCCAGATCGTGATTTCGGGCCTGGTCGAGGACATCAGGGCCGCGCAGCCGCACTTCCAGACGGGCAACCACCTCTTCGTCGCACTGAACACCAGCGGCGCCTTCCACTCCCGCTACATGGAGCCGGCCCGCGCCGAGTTCGAGGAGTTCCTCGCCGGCATCCCCTTCTCCGAGCTGCGGATTCCGGTGATCTCGAACGTCACCGGAAGGCCCTACGAGAACGACCTCGTCAAGGAGAACCTGGCGAAGCAGATCGTCAGCTCGGTGCGGTGGACCGACACCGTGGAACACCTCCTCGGCTACGAGGGAATGGAGTTCGAGGAGATCGGCCACGGCGACGTCCTCACCAAGCTGGTGAAGAAGATCCGCCGCGAGATCCCGAACCCCGTCCGGCACTCGGCGCCCGCCGCCGCCAAGCCGCGCCCGGCCGTCGCCGCCAAGCCCCGCCAGTCGGCGGCGGAACTGGTCCGCCGGTGGAACGACGCGTACCCGGTCGGGACCCTCGTCAAGTCCACCACCGGCGACTACGGGAGCCTGCGGACCGCGACCGAGGCGACCGTCCTCTTCGGTCACCGTCCGGCCGTCTACATGAACGGCTACCGGGGCTACTTCGACCTGACCGAGATCGAGCCCATCAACTAGCGCAGCGAACCGGCCCGAGCCGACCAGTAAGTCCCAGGGAGAGAAAAGATGACGACCGTCGGAATCGAAGCGATGAACGTCTTCGCCGGCACCTGCCAGGTCAACGTGGAGAAGCTGGCGATCCACCGCGGGCTCGACACCGCGAGGTTCGACAACCTCCTCATGAAGGAGAAGACCGTCGCGCTGCCGTACGAGGACCCGGTGACCTTCGGTGTCAACGCGGCCAAGCCCATCATCGACGCGATGTCCCCCGAGGAGCGGGACCGCATCGAGCTCGTCATCACCGCGACCGAGTCGGCGTTCGACTTCGGCAAGTCCATGAGCACGTACTTCCACAGCCTGCTCGGGCTCAACCGCAACTGTCGCCTCTTCGAGATCAAGAACGCCTGCTACTCCGGCGTGGCAGCCCTGCAGATGGCGGCCAACTTCATCCTCGCGCAGACCTCCCCCGGCGCGAAGGCCCTGGTCATCGCGACCGACATCACGCGGTTCATGGTGGCGGAGGGCGGCGACGCGCTCTCCGAGGACTGGTCCTTCGCCGAGCCGAGCGGCGGCGCCGGCGCCGTGGCGATGCTCATCAGCGACACCCCGAACGTCTTCCAGATCGACGTCGGCGCCAGCGGCTACTACGGCCACGAGGTCATGGACACCTGCCGCCCGCTGGCCGACAGCGAGGCCGGCAACGCGGAGCTGTCGCTGCTCTCGTACCTCGACTGCTGCGAGAACGCCTTCCTGGAGTACCAGCGGCGCGTCGGCGACGTCGACTTCGTGAACAGCTTCGGCTACCTGGCCTTCCACACGCCCTTCGGCGGGATGATCAAGGGTGCGCACCGCAACCTGATGCGCAAGTTCGTCAAGGCGCGCCCGGCGGCGATCGAGGAGGACTTCCAGCGCCGGATGCACCCGGGCCTGACGTACTGCCAGCGCGTCGGCAACGTCATGGGCGCGACCACGATGCTCTCGCTCGCCAGCACCATCGACAACGCGGACCTCTCCAGCCCGCAGCGCGTCGGCGTCTTCTCCTACGGCTCCGGCTGCTGCTCGGAGTTCTTCAGCGGCGTCGTCCGCCAGGAGAGCCAGGACCACGTGCGCCGCTTCGAGATCGAGAAGCACCTCGACAAGCGCTACGAACTGAGCATGCCGGAGTACGACATGCTGCTGCGCACCAACCACGCGGTGAAGTTCGGGACCCGCAACGCCGTCCTCGACACCGGCATCGTGCCCGAGGCGCGCAAGACGCTCGGCAAGGAACTCCTCTTCCTCAAGCGGATCAACGAGTTCCACCGGGAGTACGAGTGGCTGTCCTGAACACCGCGGAGTTCGAGACCGTCAAGGTCAGGTTCCAGGACGAGATCTGCTTCCTCCAACTCCACCGGCCCGACGCGGACAACGCGATCAACCGCCGGCTGGTCGAGGAGTGCACCGCCGTGGTGCGCCACTGCGAGGAGCACGCCAAGGTCATCGTCCTGGAAGGCCTGCCCGAGGTGTTCTGCTGGGGCGCCGACTTCCGGGAGCTCGGCTCCCAGGAGAGCGGCGGCCACGAGAAGTCGCACGCCGAGGCCCTGTACGACCTCTGGCTCTCGCTGGCCCTCGGCCCGTTCGTCTCCATCGCGCACGTCCGCGGCAAGGTCAACGCCGGGGGCCTGGGCTTCGTCGCCGCCTGCGACATCGTCGTGTGCGAGGACAGGTCGGTGTTCAGCCTCTCGGAGCTGCTCTTCGGGCTGATGCCGGCCTGCGTCCTGCCCTTCCTGATCAGGAAGGTCGGCCCGGCCCGGGCCAACTACATCACGCTGACCACCCAGCCGTTCACCGCGCAGCAGGCGGTGGACTGGCAGCTGGTGGACGCCGCCGAGGAGAACAGCGGCAACCTGCTGCGCAAGCACATCCTGCGGCTGCGGTACCTGCCCAAGACCGGTGTCGCCCGCTACAAGAAGTACCTGCGCAACCTCGACGACATCCTGATCCCCTCCCGGGAGAAGGCCGTCGAGGCCAACCGTGAGGTGTTCTCCGACCGGGAGAACCTGCAGAAGATCGCGCGCTACGTGAACACAGGGAAGTTTCCCTGGGAAGGGGAGTAGGGCATGCCGGGCGCAGCCGTCGACTACACCCAGCTGGGACCCTCCGTGGTCCAGATCACCATGCAGGACAAGGAGCACAAGAACACCTTCTCCGACCAGCTCATCATCGGCCTGAGCGAGGCCTTCGAGAAGGTCAAGGCCGACGAGCGCTGCAAGGCGGTCATCCTCACGGGCTACGGCACCTACTTCGCCAGCGGCGGCCGGAAGGAGAGCCTGCTCCAGATCCAGGACCGGCAGATCAGCTTCACCGACTCCGACATCTACGGCCTGGCGCTGGACTGCCCCGTTCCCGTCATCTCCGCGATGCAGGGCCACGGCATCGGCGGCGGCTTCGCGATGGGACTCTTCTCCGACTTCGTGATCCTCAGTCAGGAGAGCATCTACACCACCAACTTCATGCGCTACGGTTTCACGCCGGGCATGGGGGCGACGCTGATCCTGCCGAAGAAGCTCGGCTTCAGCCTCGGCGAGGAGATGCTGCTCTCCGCGAAGACGTACTACGGCCGCGACCTGAAGGAGCGGGGAATCCCCTTCCCCGTCCTTCCGCGCGCCGAAGTGCTGCCCTACGCCGTCGAGTTGGCCGAGACGCTGGCCGAGAAGCCGCGGCTCTCGCTGATCACGCTCAAGGACCACCTGGTGGCCGAGCTGCGCGCGGAGCTCCCGCGCTACATCGAGCGCGAGGTGGCCATGCACGACAAGACCTTCCACCAGCCCGAGGTCCGTGACCTCATCACCTCCCAGTACTAGGAGAGCGACACCATGCCGTCGAACCAGGACGTCTTCAAGCTCATCGTCGAGCACACCCGCGAGGTCCTCCCGGAGCTGGAGGAGCACGCCTTCGACCCCGCCGACTCGCTGAAGGAGCTCGGCGCCAACTCCATCGACCGGGCCGAGATCCTCATGATGACGCTGGAGTCGCTGGAGGTCAGCATCCCGCTGTCCGAGCTGGCGAACGCGAAGAACATCGGCGAACTGGCGGAGCTCATCCATGGCAAGTCGAACTCCTGACACCCGCGACGTCGTCGTCACGGGCCTCGGCGTCACCAGCGCGGTGGGCCAGGGCAAGGGCGACTTCACCGCCGCGCTCCTCGGCGGCCGCCACGCCTTCGGCACGTTGAAGCGTCCCGGCCGGCAGGTGCCGCCTGCCCCGGCCGGGACGCCGGACGGCGCCGAGGCGTCCTTCCTGGGCGCCGAGATCGGCGAGCTGACCATGCCCGCGGCCGTCCCGCCGCGGGTCCTGCGGACGGCCTCGCTGTCCTCGCGGGCGGCCCTGGCCACCCTGGACGAGGCCTGGCACGAGGCCGGGCTGGACGACGCCGACCCGCGCCGCATCGGCCTGGTGATCGGCGGCTCCAACGTCCAGCAGCGGGAGCTGACGCAGCTCCACGCCCGGCACGCGGAGCGCCCCGAGTTCCTGCGCCCCACGTACGGCATGGCCTTCATGGACACCGACCTGTGCGGGTTCTGCACCGAGGCGTTCCCGATCCGGGGCTTCGCCCAGACGCTCGGCGGGGCCTCGGCCAGCGGCCTGCTCGCCGTGCTCCAGGCGGTCCGGGCGGTGCAGTCCGGCCAGGTCGACGTCTGCATCGCGATGGGCGCGCTGATGGACCTCTCGTACTGGGAGTGCCTGGCGTTCCGGGCGATGGGCGCCATGGGGTCGACCCGCTGGGCCGACGACCCGGCCGCCGCCTGCCGCCCGTTCGACCGGGGGCGGGACGGCTTCGTCTTCGGCGAGGCCTGCGCCGCGGTCGTGGTCGAGCGGGCGGGCGCCCGCCGGCACCCCGCGCCGTACGCACGGTTCGGCGGCGGCGCGACCGCGATGGACGGCAACCGCAACCCCAACCCGTCGTTCGACGGCGAGGTCGGTGTCGTCCGGGCGGCGCTGGCGGAGGCGGGCATCCCGGCCTCCGCGGTCGACTACGTCAACCCGCACGGCACCGGGTCGCCCACCGGCGACGACACCGAGCTGCGGGCGCTGCGCGAGGTCGGCCTCACCCATGCGCGGATCAACGCGACGAAGTCGATCACCGGCCACGGACTGACCGCCGCCGGCGCCGTCGAGGTCGTGGCCACGCTGCTGCAGATGCGCGAGCAGAAGCTGCACCCCACCCGCAACCTGGCCGACCCGGTGGACCCGTCGTTCCCCTGGGTGCGCGAGGAGGCGGAACCCTGGTCGTTCGAGACGGCCGTCAGCCTCAGCATGGGGTTCGGCGGGATCAGCTCGGCGATCTGCCTGCAGAAATGCTGACCGCCGCGGCGTCCCGGAACGCCGCCGCGGGCCCGCCCACGACCGACACCCCTGGGAAGCACCGGCGATGACCAAACCCATAGTGTTCATGTACTCGGGCCAGGGCTCCCAGTACTTCCACATGACGCGCGAGCTGTACGAGCAGCACCCGCGCTACCGGCTCTGGCTGGACCACTGCGACGACATCGCCTCGCCCGTCCTCGGCAAGTCGCTGCTGGACACCGTCTTCGACCCCGCCCGGCAGAAGAGCGATCCCTTCGACTCGCTCGCGGACTCCAACGCCGCGCTGCTCTGCGTCGAGTACAGCCTGACCCGCGTCGTCCAGGAGCTGGGCTACCGGCCGGACTTCCTGCTCGGCTACAGCCTGGGGGAGATCACCGCGGCCGTGGTCGCCGAGGTCTTCCCGCTGGAGCTCGGCATCTCCTTCGCGGTGGACTTCGCGCGGTTGCTCGCCGACCGGACGCCGCGCGCGGGCATGCTGGCGATCGTCGGCCCGCCCGAACTCCTGCACACCCACGCGTCCCTCTTCGCCGGCACCTGGGTGACGGGCCGCAACTTCGACGGCAACTTCGTCGTCAGCGGGCACGCCGCGCGGATCGACGACCTCCAGGCCGCCCTCAAGGGCGAGGGCGTGCTCTGCGAGCGGCTGCCCGTCAACTGGGGCGTGCACACGGAGCTCATCGACCCCGTCGAGCCCGAGGTCCGCAGCCTCCTCGGCGGCCTGGGCTTCGCGCCGCCGCAGATCCCGATCGTCTCCTCGACGACGGCCGGCCCGGTCGACTCCGTGACGGCGGACGGGATCTGGGCGGCCATGAGGAACCCGGTGGAGTTCTCGCGGACCATCGGGAGGATGACCGCCGAGACCGATGCGACCTTCATCGACCTCGGGCCCAGCGCCACGCTCGCGACCTTCGTGAAGTACCTCCTTCCGCCGGGCAGCGGCTCTGTGCAGACCAGCACCATCAACCGTTTCGGAAACAACCTGAAATCGATGAGCGATTTTCAGGAGCAGACGGCTTCGGTACGAGGCTGACGGCCTCGGACCCGGGCCGACCATCGGAGTCCTGGAGGGAAAACCGGTCATGGCAGCGCAGAGCAGCGCAATCAGAATCTACAAGGACGCGACCGCGATCATCACGGGTGGCGCGTCGGGCATCGGCCGCGCACTGGCGCAGGACCTCGCGGCCCGCGGCTGCGAGGTGGTCCTCGCCGACCTCCAGCTGGAGCAGGCCGAGGAGGTGGCGGCCGCGATCCGGGCCGCCGGCGGCAAGGCCGTGGCCGCCCGGCTGGACGTCACCGACCACGCCGAGTTCGCCCAGCTCGTCAAGGACACGGTCGCGCGGACCGGCCGCCTGGACTACCTGTTCAACAACGCCGGCATCAGCCACGGCATGGGCGCGGGCGCCCGGCACTACCGCATCGAGGACTGGCGGCGGGTCATCGACGTCAACCTCGGCGGCACCGTCAACGGCGTCCAGGCCGCCTACAACGTGATGATCGACCAGGGCTTCGGCCACATCGTGAACACCGCCTCCATGGCGGGCCTGGTCCCGAGCCCCGGTACCACCTCCTACGTGACCACCAAGCACGCCGTCGTCGGCCTCTCGCACAACCTGCGGGCCGAGGCCGCGCAGCTGGGCGTGCGGGTCAGCGTGCTCTGCCCGGGCGTCATCCGGACCCCGTTCATCGAGGGCGGCGCGTACGGCCGTGAGGTCGAGGGCGTGAGCGGCGAGCAGACCAAGGCGATGTGGGAGGAGAAGAAGCCGATCTCCCCGGAGGAGTTCGCCAGGAAGGCGCTCGACGCCGTCGCCAAGAACCAGGGCGTCATCGTCGTCCCCGGATTCTGGAAGCTGTTCTGGTGGCTCTTCCGCATCTCGCCCTCGTTCTGCCTGAACATCGCGACGAAGAACTTCCAGGACCTCGGGCGGAGCGCCGGCTCCGGCAGCCCGCGCCGGAACGAGAGCGCCGCCGCGGCCGCGCAGGAGAAGTAACCCCGGGACCGAACCGGCACGCACCACCCGTCCACCGTCCGACGCGACCGATCCTCCGACGCGACCGATTCCCCCGGCGAGGAAATCATGAAACAAAAGACTGGTAGCCCGTCAGTCGACCTTGGCCAGAAGATACCCGCGCAGGCCGCGGCCCCCGCCAAGGCACCCTCCGAGCGGTACCACGGCCTGGACGCGCTCCGCGGGTTCGCGCTGCTGCTCGGCGTGGTGCTGCACGGGACGCTCTCCTTCATCCCCGGGTTCCACTACACCGGCTGGCCGATCGTCGACAACTCCCCGAGCTCCCCGCTCGCCCTGGCCTACTTCGTCATCCACCTGTTCCGGATGCCGGTCTTCTTCCTGCTGGCGGGCTTCTTCGGCCGCATGCAGTACCGGCGGCTGAAGGCGCGCGGCTTCTTCAAGGAGCGCAGCAAGCGCATCCTGCTGCCGCTGCTCTTCGGCATCCTGCTGGTGCTGCCGGCGAACGTGATCCTGGTCGCCGTGGTGCTCGGCATCAAGGGCCCGGTGGACAGCCTGGTCCCGACGCGGGCGATCGTGCCCATCCCGCTGGCGCACCTCTGGTTCCTCTGGGTGCTGTACTGGCTGTACGTGGCGGTGCTCGTCGGGCACAAGGTGCTCGGCCTGTTCCGCAAGGGCGGGGAGTCCCCGTCGGCCTCCGCGTCCGGGGGCAACGTCCTGGAGCGGTTCCTCGGCCGGGTCTGCGCCCTGGGGGCCGAGCCGGCCGTGCTCGCGCTGCCCGTCGCGCTCTGCCTGTACTTCTTCGACCAGTGGCACCTGTGGGAGGGCCTCCCCACGCCCAACACGGACCTGGTGCCCCAGCTGCCGACCGCGGTCGGCTACGCCGTCGCCTTCTCCTTCGGCTGGTACCTGCAGAAGAACCCCGCCATCCTCCAGGGCTGGCGCACGCGCTGGATCGGCTACGTCGCCGCAGCGGCGGCCGTGACCGCCGCGACGGCCGCCCTCGGCGGGTTCGACCCGCAGTCCTCGGTGGTCACCGTCGACGGCCACGTCGAACTGGAGGCGCTCACCGGCTCGACCAAGCTGCTCTGCGCGCTGGGCTACGGTCTGGCGGGCTGGCTCTGGACGCTCGGCCTCGTCGGCGCCGCGCTGCACTTCTTCTCGGGCTTCAGTCCGGTCCGGCGCTACATCGCGGACGCGTCGTACTGGATCTACATCATCCACATGCCCCTGGTGATGGCCCTCCAGGTCCTGATGCGGGACTGGCCGCTGAACTGGGCCCTCAAGTACCCGCTCATCCTGGCCATCGCGCTGCCGATCCTCTTCCTGAGCTACCACTACCTGGTCCGCTCGACCTGGATCGGCAAGATGCTCAACGGGCGCCGCTACCCGCGGACCCTGCCCGCCGACCCGGCGGCGCGGCCGGCGGCCGGCGCGAGCTGACCCGTCGTTCCCTCCGGCCGGTTCCCCCGGCCGGTCCTCCGGGCCGCTGCCGACGGGCAGCGGCCCGGAGCCGTCTGCGGGCCGAAGTCGTTTGCGGCCCGCAGTCGTTTGCGGGCCGGGCGCATCGGGGACCGGGCGCGTGGGGCCGTCAGCGCCCGGCGGGGCGCTCCACCGCGATCGCGGTGACCACCAGGCCGTCGCGGCAGAGCCACCGGCCGCTGAACCCCTCGATGCGCAGGCCCCCGGCGCTCACCCCCGGGACGAGCAGCCGCGCGGAGAACGTGCCCGCCTCCGGATCGAAGTCCAACTCGGCCTCCGAGAAGTCGAGTTCGCGCTCGGCCAGTGGGTACCAGGTCTTGAACACCGCCTCCTTGGCGCTGAACAGCAGCCGGTCCCAGCAGACCTCCGGCGCGGCGGCCGCCAGTTCGCGCAGCCGGGCACGCTCCCCGGGCAGCGAGACGAAGTCCAGCAGGTCGTCCGGCAGCGGCTCGTTGGGCTCGGCGTCGGCACCCAGCCCCAGGAAGTCGCCGGAGCGGCCCACGACGGCCGCCCGGTACCCGGGGCAGTGGGTCATGCTGCCCACGACGCCCGTCGGCCACCGCGGCGCACCACGCCGGCCCGCCACCAGCGGCGCCGGCGGCACGCCCAGCCCGTTCAGGGCCCGCCGCGCGCACATCCGGACGGTCGCGTACTCCCGCCGGCGCTTCGGCACGGCCTGCGCGACGGCGGCGGCCTCCTGCGGGTACAGCGCGGTGACGGCCGCCTCGTGGTCGGTGAACGCGTGCGCCGTCGTGGCGGGCGGGGGTACCAGTTCCTCGATCACGGCGGTTCCGCGGCCTCCTCGTATGCCCGGAGGAGTCTTCCGTCCGGCGTGACACGGCGTCAACCCCGGCCCTCCCGCCCGCGCGGCACCGGCCCGGGGCCGGCGGGCGTGTCCGGCCTCGGCCGGCCCGCCGGGCCCCGCCCCCGTCACTCGAAGCGGGCGGGGTCGCCGGCCCCCCGCCGGACGATTTCCGGCCCGCCGCCCGAGAAGTCGACGACCGTCGTCGGCTCCGTGCCGCAGTCACCCGAGTCCACCACGGCGTCCAGCACGTGGTCGAGCCGCTCCTTGATCTCCCACCCCTGGGTCATCGGTTCGTCCTCGTCGGGGAGGATCAGGGTGCTGGAGACCAGGGGCTCACCGAGTTCGGCGAGCAGGGCCCTGGTGACGGTGTGGTCGGGGATCCTGACACCCACCGTCTTCTTCTTCGGGTGCATCAGCCGGCGGGGAACCTCCTTGGTGGCGGGGAGGATGAAGGTGTAGCTGCCAGGCGTCGCGGCCTTGACGGCGCGGAAGATGTTGTTGTCGAGTTGGACGAACTGCCCCAGCTGCGCGAAGTCCACGCACATCAGGGTGAAGTGGTGGCGTTCGTCGAGGCGCCGGATCGACCGGATCCGCTCAAGGCCGTCGCGGTTGTCCAACCGGCAGCCCAGGGCGAAACAGGAGTCGGTCGGGTACGCGATGAGGGCCCCGGACCGGATACTTGCGGCCACGGTGCTGATGGTGCGCGGCTGGGGAGACTCTGGATGAACGTCGAAGTACTTCGCCATTGGCCGACCCTACGGGATCCCGGCGACCGATGGGCGCAGCCGCCACGTCCGGCGCTCTGGCAGGCCGCCGGGGCGCGGCGTACGGTCGGCCGGTATGGGCTTCGATCAGGCGCGGGCGAACCGGGTCTTCCTCCCCGGGACGTACGCCGAGGGCGTGCCGTACGACCTGTTCCGTGAGCTGCGGGCCGAGGCGCCGGTCTGCTGGGTGGAGGAGCCGGCGGTGGGGGACTGGCCGGCCGGGCCCGGCTACTGGGCGGTGCTGCGGCACGCGGACGTGAAACACGTGCTGCGCTCTCCGGACGACTTCTCCTCGCACCTGGGTGCGACGCAGATCCGGGACCCGGACACCGTCGAGGACCTCGACTTCGCCCGGACGATGATGCTCAACCAGGACCCGCCCGACCACTCCCGGCTGCGCCGCGTCGTCGCGGCCGCCTTCACCCCGCGGGCGCTGCACGAGTTGGCCACCGCCATCGAGAGCCGCGCCGCCGAACTCGTCGCCGGGATCCGCCCGCTTGGCGAAGTCGACTTCGTGTCGATCGCCGCCGATCTGCCCGTGTGGACGCTGGCCCTGATCCTGGGCGTGCCCGAGCAGGACCGGCAGCTGCTGGTTGACTGGTCGAACCGCGTGATCGGCTACCAGGACCCGGACTACGCTCAGTCCGGTACTGCCGACCCGTCCCGGCTCACCGACATGGGACGCGCCGCGCTCGAACACCGCCCGACTGTCCTCACCGCCCCCGACGGCCGCCCGCTCAACCCGCGCTCCCGCGCGGCCCTCGCTGACATGTTCGCGTACGCCCACGCGCTCGCCGAGCATCCGCCGCCGGGCAGCATCGTCGCCCGCATGCGGGAAGCCGGCCTGAGTGCCATCGAGTTCGAGACGATGTTCTTTCTATTCGGAGTCGCTGGAAACGAGACCCTGCGGAACGGCCTCCCCGGCGGCCTGTATTCCTTGCTCATCCATGCTGACCAATATCGCACGCTGTCGTTGCGGTACGACCTGATGGATGCGGCAATGGAGGAGTTACTCCGGTTCTGGCCACCCGTTGTGCATTTCCGTCGCACCGCGACCCGGAACGTGATGCTGGCCGGACAGCGGATCCGACGGGGTGACAAGGTGGTCGTCTATCACGCCTCAGCGAACCGGGACGAGTCGGTCTTTCCCGAACCGGACCGCCTGGACGTTACCCGCACCCCGAACGACCACGTCAGCTTCGGCTTCGGCCCGCACTTCTGCGTGGGAGCGAGGCTCGCCAGGATCCAGATGTCGGCCCTGATCCGCCGCGTGGTCACCGAGCTTCCCGGCCTGGAGCTGGCGTCGGACGTGCCGCCGAAGCGGCTGGTCTCCAACTTCCAGAACGGGCTGAAAGAGCTGCACATCCGTTGGTAATCGGCCGACGCCCCCTGGCCGAAGTCGGTGGGCACGCCTTACCCCACGGCTCCGGCAGGGCCTGATCGGAGGTTGATTGGAAGGTGGCTTCTCCACCCCGAACGCTGGAGAACCGCTGTGCCTTCCTGCTCATACCTGTCTGCGGCGTGGCCGCACCACGCCCGTGCGGATCACGCGGCCTCGGCCGGCAGGATTCTCCGTACGAGTTCTTCGTGGCGTTCGAACGCGCGAAGCCGCCCGCAGCTATGCAGGCAGGGCAAGTTGGCAGTCAGGTAGCTGAGTTGGTCGGCTTGGCGAGCGGGCCGGCGTCTGATGACGGTGCTGTTCGAGTGCGCTGTTCAAGCGGATTCGGTCCGGGCGAGCCTGGGTCGAACGGGGAGCTTTCGAGCACCGCACCGGCGCGGGCCAGCGCGGCCGACAGGTGCTCGCGGCTGGCGGTGGGAAGGGTGCCGGAGCCCAGCGCGCAGGCGGTGAGAGCCCGTTCGAGCAACCCAGCCTGGCCGGGTACGAGGTGGCGGCGGGTCTCCGGGTGGGTGAGGAGGTCGCGCAGTGCGTAGCCGTCGCCGGAATCACCCGTGCGGCTGATGAGATGTCGTAGGAGGTTTGCGGCGGCGCGTGTGGCCGGGCCGGCGGCGTCGAGAGCGGTGAGCGCAAGGCGGGTGGTGAACACGGCCAAGCCGTCGACGGGTTCAAGGGCCAACCAGTGGTCGACGGCGGTGGCGGCGGCCTGCCGGTCGCCGGGGCGGAAGAGGGCGGTCAGAGCGGTGGTGACGGCGTTCTCCCAGGGGGCGCCGGGTTCGGTGGTCTCCAGCAGATCGAGGGCGCCCACCGTATCCCCCGTGGTGGCGTGGGCGAGAACGGCGACCTGGCGGCCGTCGAGGATGCGTAGGCCGATCCCGCGGTGTTCCTCGATGTGCCGCAGGGCATCGTTCCAGCGTCCGGCGGAGGTGAGGGCGCGGGTGCCGTCGGCGAGGACGACGCGCCAGAGCCACTGTCGGACCTCGGCGCGCTGCTGGTCGGTCTCGGTGAGGTGGGCGGGGACGGTGATGCCGTCGAGTACGGCGGCGGTGCCGGTGTTGATGGCACGGTAGAGGTCGAGGAGGAGCTGGTGGCCCTGTTGGTGGTGGCCGGCACGGATGTGGAGGCGAGCGAGGTTGACGATTGGCTCCAGGCCGCGGATGGCGCTCATTGCCGGGAGCGGGCCGCGGCTGAGGTACAGGCGGGCGTGGCGGTGGCACAGCTCGCGGGCGTAGTGGGGCAGGCCGAGGTCGGAGGCGAGGAGTGCGGCCTGGTTGAAGACGGTGGATGCCTGGCCCGGGTCTGCCTGCTCGGTGGCCGTGTCGGCCAGCTCGGTGAGCCGGCCGACACGGGCGTCGAGGGGCAGGCACGCGGGGCGGATCCGGGCGACCAGCGGGAAGCGCCGGGCGATGGGTCCGGTCGGGTGCACGGGGCTACTCCCAGGTGATGGTGATCGGGTGGTTCGGGCGGCCCAGGACGAAGCGGCCGGCGGCGGGGTTGGCGGTGGCGGGGATGTCGGGGAGCTCGAATCGCAGGCGGCGGTCGCGGAAATCGGTGTTCCAGGCGCGGATCTCCTGGGAGACGAGGTCGGCGAGCGCGGCGCCGTTGGGGCCGTGGCCGATGACTCCTGTCTCGTAGGTCTTGCGTCCGTCGGCGTCGGACTCGTCGGGGCGAAGGGTGAGGTAGGCGAGGGAGCCGCTGTCGACGGTGGCCATGGCGCCCCAGCCGAACATCGGGGTGACGCCGCGGTCGCGGGCGGTGCCGGTCACGCTCATCCGCATGAGGGAGTTGGGCAGGGTGAGGGCCAGCCACAGGTCCTGGTACTCGTAGGTGGTGCCGGCCGGGATGGTCACACCGGTCCAGCTCACCTGGCGCCCGCTGTCGAGGACGCCGAGCAGCAGGGAGGCGTCGACCGCCTCGTCCTGGTCCTTGTGGACCTGGAGCGTGACGTCGCCCTGGCTGGTGAGGCGGACGGTGCGGCGGGCGTCGTCCATGCTGCCGCGCAGTGGCATGAAGACGGCGAGCTGGTCGTCGACCGACACCCAGCCGTTTTCGCCACGCTCGAAGGCGATGGTGCGGGAGGCGGTGCCGCGCAGGCGCAGCGGCAGGACGATCCGCCCGGTCGGCTTGACCTGCTGGAGCCAGGTGGTGGGCATTTCGCTGGTGCTCACGGTGGCGATCACGCGGTCGTAGGGGGCGCCGTCGGCGTGGCCGATGGCGCCGTCGCCGAGGACGGCCTCGGTGTTGGTGATTCCGGCGTCGGCGAGGTGCTTGCGGGCGCTGTCGACGAGGTCCTCGTCCACGTCCACGGTCACGACGTGTCCGTGGGGGCCGACGATGGTGGCCATGTAGGCGGAGTTCACGCCGGTGCCCGCCCCGGCCTCGAAGATCTTCTCGCCGGCCCTGGCGTCCAGCTGTTCGAGCATCAGGGCGACGATCGCGGGTTGGGAGGCGGCGCTGATCTGGGTGCCGGATCCGTCCGTCTTGGTGTAGGTGGGGTTGTCCGCGTAGGCGGTCTCCAGAGGGAAGCCGGGCAGGAAGTGCTCGCGGGCGACGGTGCGGAAGGCGGTCTCTACCGTGGCGCTGCGGATGGCGTCCTGGGCGAGCAGGCGGTCGGTGAGTGCGTCGCGCAGCTGTGCGGAGGTTGCGGAGGTGGTGTCGTCGCTGAGAGTAGTCATGTGGGTGACCCCAGTGGTTGCGCGGATGATGGAGTTCGAGGGCTCGGGGCCCTCGTCGGAGTGGAAGACTGCATCCAATGCTCGTGCGGCCATGGAGGCTTGGTGGTCGGTCGGGAGCCCAGCGCGGTTGGCGTGGAAGACGAGGTGGTGGGCGAGGACGGCACGCAGCCCGCGGGTGAGGAGGCCGTCGCGGTTCAGGCGGGCAAGGTCCTGCCCGGCGCGCTCGAATGCGTCGGCCCAGCCCCTGTGACCGGCGAGCGGCGCCCCGTCGCGGGTGACCCCACAGGTGTCGAGGCGCATGAGGCGGTGCATCGCGGTGGCAAGGGTGGCGGCCCGACCGGCGGAGACCGGGGCGGGGACGTTGCGGAGGACGGCGAACTTCGCCCAGACGTCGCCCTGTTCGTACCAGTCCAGCCCTGCGGCGCGGAACATGGCGGAGATCAGCACGACGACGGTCTCAGCCCGGCCGAGTGCGGTGGGCGGCTCCTGAACGGCCCGGGCGAGTAGATGGCGGCTGTCGGCGTGGAACAGGCGATGCGCGACCGCCATCGCCTCCTCGCCGCCGAACGACTCGGTCTCCGGTTCGTAGATGCCGAGAGTCCAGCGTCGGACGAGCCCTTCTTCAACGAGGGCGTCCAGGAGTGCCGCGACCGCTGGAGCGGGTGCGTCGGCACGGTAGCGGAGCCGGAACGGCTGCTTGCGTACCACCAGCCCTCCAACGCGCCGGAGTTCTGCGCGACAGCGAGCATCGGGGCGAGGTGGTGGGCGGCGAGGTGCTCGGTGGTGCCGCGGTCGGCGACGGTGATGTCGTGCTGGATCCATCCGGTGGTCATCGGGTCGGTCCTCAGTCAGGAGGTCAGGAGACAGGCGTCCCAGCGGGTGGCTGGGGTGGTGCCGGAGGCGGGCGACAGGAGGGCGAGGGCCGTGCCGGCGGCGCCGTCCAGGAACGCAGGCCCGGCCGAGGCGAGGAGACGGCGGGCTTGCTCGTCGGGGTCGGTGCCCGGGGGGTGGGTGGTGTCCAGGAGCAGGGCGGTGGCCGCGCGGAGCCGGGCAGCGTTGCATGGCGAGGCGTTGGCGGCGGCGCGATGGGCGATGTGGGCGAGCCCGGCGTAGCCGTGGCAGGCGGAGACGTCGGTGGTCGCGGCGAGCGCCAGTGGGTCCAGAAGCGCGGTGGCGAGGGCGCTTTCGGCCTGGTGGCGAAGCCGGGGATCGCCGAGGGCGAGGGCGGCGAGCTGCTGCGCGCGGGCCACCCCGGCGGTGCCGTAGCACCAGCTCGGCCGCTGTGGTGCTAGGGGCCTGCGGTCGGGGCCGGTCAGGTGCGCGGACGTGATCCAGTACGGCCACACGTGGCGGTCGCGCCAGCGCTCCAGCCACGCCAGGACGGTACGGATCGCCGCGTGCTGACCCTCGACCTCGACGCCGCGGCGCAGCGCCAGGGCGAGCAGAGCGAGGGGGCCGGCGATGCCGTGCGCAAGGCCGTTGTTCGCGTGACCGTGGGAGAACCCCGGTCCGGCTTGCCGGACGGGCCGTCGGCGGTCCACCAGCCCGGCAGCAGCTCGCCGTCGTGCTTGACGGACTCGGTGAGGCGGACGAGGTAGGCGAGGACCCGTCGGACTGCCCGACCGTTGGGCGCCCGACGCAGCAGGACTGCGCCGACGCCGGCCAAGCCGCGGATGGTGTCGAACTCAGCGAGCGCCGGGAACTTGTCGCGGTCGATCCGGGCGAGCGCCTCCTCGCTACGCCGCACCGCGTCGTCGGCCACGACCTGGTCGAGGTGGGCGAGCGCGCGCCGGTAGGAGCCGGGTCGGGCTTGGGCGGCACAGGCGAGGGCGTGCGCGAACGCAGGGGCTCCGTAGTAGAGGTAGCTGTCGGCCCCACTTGTGAGCGGAACACCGGCCGCGACGGCGAGCCAGGCGCATGCCGGATCCCACGGGCCTCGGCCGGTGGCGGCGCGTTCGATGTGCAGCAGGGCGATGCCAGGGGCACCGTGGGCGAGGGACTGGCGCCACTGCGGTCGGGACGTCCACGCGATGGGAGCGTCGGCGGGGTCGGCGAGCAGCTCGGCGATCCGGTCGGACAGCCGGAGGGCGGGGTGAGGTGGTGGGGTCACAGGTCGCCGTCCCGGGAGAGGCGGGCGAGGGCAGCAGCGCGGGCCAGGTAGAGGACTTGGGCCTCGTCGTCGAAGTCGATGCGGTGGGCGCGGACATAGCTGCAGTGGAGGAGGGAACCGAGCACGTCGTCCGGTTCCACCCCCTGGGTGTCGGGTCCCGGGAAGTGAAGGCGGTAGGCGTCGAGGGCTCGGTGGCGTTCGCTCCAGGCGTCCACAATCGCGGCGCCGCCCGGCTTCGCACACAGCGCCGCCCACTGGTCGGCGGGATCCGCCAGGCGCACGGCCTCACGAAACACCAAGCGCGGGATGGCAGCCGGGGGCTTGGCGGGGACGTTGGTGACGAGCCAGCGAAGCCCGGCCGTGACCGAGCCGGTGAAGCCGACCGCGATGGCGACCGCGTGGGCGGCGAGCAGGGCCTGCCGCCCGGGCAGCGCGGGCTGTGACAGCTGGGCGAGGACGGTGGCGGAGTCGGCGCGGAACACCTGCTCGGCCGCGGCCCATGCCGGGCCCTCGCCCCATCGTCCGGTCTCCGCGTACGAGGTCGGGTACACGACTTCGGACAGGAGCCCGGCTCGGTGCAGCTCGGCGGTCCAGTTGCTGACCGCGGCAGCGGTGGGTCCGAAGTCGTCGGGGGCGGGCAGGGCGACACGCAGTCGGAGGTGATGGCGTGGGTCGCGGAAACGGACGAACCACCAGGCCGGTTTCCCGAGGTGCTCCAGGAGTTCGGGCAGATGCCGGGCGAGGACGGTCTCCTGGCGGTCCGGGTTGCCGTAGAGGGAGGCGAGGAGGACCCGGGAGGTTCCGGGGGCGTCGCCGTGGCCACGGGCCAGGACGCGAGCGGGTGTGGGCTTGGGAAGGCGCGGCCAGGCCGGGGACCTGGTGGCGGTGACGGGGACGACGACCTCGTGGGCCCGTCCGCCGGCCCAGCCGAGGTCGGCCGGCTCGGGGGCTTCGGCGAGGACGGCGTGCGGGGTGGAGCCGAGGTAGGTGCGCAGCAGGGTGCGGTGGCCGGGGTGGTCGAGGTCGAGCGGCAGGCCCTGGCTGTCGGCGGTCAGCAGCACGTGCCGCGGTGCCCGGCGCCGCTCAAGCCACGCGGTGAGGGACTCGTCCCACTGCTCCCACGGAGCACTCTGGGCCGGGAGATCGGCGGAGGTGAGGCGCCAGGTGGCAGGGGAAAGGATGACACGGCCGCGCCGGAGCCGGGGCCGGAAGGGCAGCGAGCGCAGGGAACCCCAGGAGAAGCGGGTGACCTGCGCGGCTTGGGCGCGGGACAGTTCGGTGATGAGGCGGGCCAGCGGTGGGGTATGGGTCCGGAGGTTCAGGGCGTGGGTGGCGGCGGCCTCGATCCGCACCCCGAGCGCCGGCGCGGCCAGGTACATCCGTCGCCCGTCGCAGCCGACCGCGAGGTCCTCCGGACGCAGGATGTCATCGGCGCTCGGGCGGTGCTCGGCGAGGCTGATCACCAGTTGGCCGGTCGCCAGGCTGCGCGCCACGTGTCCGGTGGCCGCGTCCAGCGGTGGGAAGGACAGCTGAGCGGTAACGGCTCGCTCGTCCATGGTCGGGAGGCTGGTCATCACATCGGCGAAGGCGGTCCGGTGGTCGGGGGCGAGAAGATGGAGGAAGCGGCCGACCGAGACACCGGCCGCCCGGGATGCAGAGACCACCTCCAGCCGGAACTCGCCACGGTCGAGGGCGTTCTGGGTCCGGGCGCGGATTCGGGCGACGATCTCCAAGTGCGGGGGAAGACGCGGCTCGTCCGGGCCGAGGTCGAGTGCGGCCAGCAATGTGTCGTCCAGGACGACCTCCCGGTCGCTGTCGAGAGCCGCCTGTTGAGCGACAGCGGCCAGGACTGCATCGCGTTGGTCGAAGCGCGGTGCCTCGGTGGGCCGGGCGCCGGGGTAGCCGTCTGGCCAGCCGATCCCACTGTCCGCGACCATGTCGAGTAACGGGACCAGCGCGCCGCGGCCGTATCGCTCGTAGAACCGCTGGTGGTAGGCCCGCCACGCCGCAGTGCCGTTGGGAAGCGCGCTGAGTCGGGTGAGCAGGTCGGCCGCGCGTGCGGCTTCGTCGGCCACGGCCTGCGGGAGTACGAGGTCGGCGTCCAGGCGCAGGTCGACGGCCAGCGCCGGGCGCTCAGGGTCGCTGGGGTCGCCGCTGATGGAGCCCGCGGTCCGGGCGTGGTCGCGGACGGCGCGGCTGGGCGCCCCGTTGTGCGCAGTGAGCAGGTCGTCGGTGGCACGCAGGTCCGCGACCAAGGCGGCGGCGACGGGGACCCGGTCGGCACCGGCTCTCTGCAGCGCGGCCAAGAGGTGGCTGAGCGGGTCCGGCTCCGTGGCCGGGGCCTGGAGGTTGGTGATCAGGGCGCGGCAGGCGACGAGCTCGGACAGGACCCCATTGATCCGTTCGGCGGGTACTTCTGGAAACTCTGTGCTGAGCTTGGCGATCAGATCCTGGACGCGGATCGGGCGACGGGCATCGGCCAGGGCGGACGCGACCGGGTGAGTGTGGCGCAGGGTGGTCTCTGCCGCCGTCGCTCCGCCGGGCCCGGCCAGCGGCTGGTGGGGGATCACGAGGCGGTTGCCACGCACGTGGACGGTGTTGTTGGTCATCACGTCCAGCCGGAGCAGCAGCGTTTGTTCCAGCCGCTCGATCAGCCGGCTGAGGAAGGCAGCCGAAGCCTGGGCGACCACGTGGTGGGAGTTGCCCCAGCGGACCTTGCAGGCCGGTCCGAAGGCGGCTGCCTGTACACCGGCGAAGTGCCCGAACGGGGTCGGGCGGGCCTGCGCACGCAGAAGGTAGCGCGCGGTCGACAGGGCGGCGCGCCGCACCTCCCGCGGTGCCGGCTGCTCGGCGGCGACCAGCTGTTCGATGCAGTGGGCGAGGACCGGGCTGGCCAGTGCGAGCGCCTCGGTGAGGTGCTCGTCGCCGCACAGCGTGCGCAGCCATTCCACCTGCTGGTGTGCCTGCTCCGGGGCGTCGGTGGTGAGGTCCGGCCAGGCGGGCACGGGCAGGTCGGGACAGGCGACGGCGCGCACGAGCGCCACGCCGGTGGCGCGGTAGGAAGCCGTGGGAGCGGACGGGCGGCGGCGCATGGCGGACCTCGGGGTTTAGGGGAGCGGAAGGGTGGTGCCGGCCGGGTGCGCCGGGACGGGTGTCCCGGCGCACCCGGCCGGGCGGGGTCAGTGCACGCCGGTGGTGCAGGCACCGCAGGTGCTGCCGCAGCCGTCGTCGGTGAGCACCTGCAGGCTGGCCGCGTCGGCCGTCTCGACGGTGCGGACGTCGAGGTCGAACTCGTCGGCGAAGCCGGTGACCGGGGCGGCCGGGCTCTCGACCGTGATCTTCTGAGCCATGTGGTTCCTCCTGTTGGGATTTCCCTTGTGGGACCTGGCGTCGGGGCGCGGAATGCGCTCCGCATCACCAGGAGACGGTGAGGTGGGTGTGCTGCTTGTCGACGGTCAGCTGCCGGTTGGACGGCGGCTGACCGTCCGAGGTGCCCGCCGGATGGGCTTCGAGGCAGGGCGTGGTGTGACGGTCTTCTTCGCTTCGGTCGTGGATCCGGGCGGCGATGCACTCAGCGGGTGAGGCGGCGTTCGGCCGTGGGCGTTCACGCCGACCATCAGGCCGTCCCTTGTCCCGAGGCTCCGGCGTCAGCGGGCGTGGACCAGGGGGCGGCAAAGCCGGCGTCCAAGCCGACCACGGGGTGCGGATCACCGAGCGCGCGCAACAGCAGTCGCTCGCCTCGGAACGCCGTTCGGCCGTGCAGAAAGCGGTGGTTGTCAAGGACGATCCCCTGCCCGGCGGCCAGGCGCAGCCGGGTCGTGTGCCGTTCGATGGCCCGGCGCAGGGCGGGCAGGTGCGCCTCGGCCTCCGGCGAGAAACGGGCCAGGGAGTC
Organism: Streptomyces sp. CB01881; assembly: GCF_002953255.1. Taxonomy (GTDB): domain Bacteria; phylum Actinomycetota; class Actinomycetes; order Streptomycetales; family Streptomycetaceae; genus Kitasatospora. Next base: position 1,077,019 of record NZ_CP026498.1, on the reverse strand, counting down.
CTGGCGCAGCCGCAAGTGCCACCGCCCGCCAGCTAGTTGCTCCAGCACGGGCGCGAAATGGCCGTCCGCCCCGCCGAAGAATGCGGCCCGCGGCGCCGAGAGCGCCTCCAATGCAGCGGGATGGAATTCGGCCAGCTCGCTGAGGATGGCTCGGCCGTCCGTCAGCAGGCTCTCCCCGCCGGCATCGCCCGCCCGCGCGCATGCCAGCAGGAGCAGACGGGGCGGCTGCGGCTGCTGCGCGCACTCGGTGTGCAGGTCGAGGTCGCCGCGCCCGAGGCCGGCGAAGCCCGCCCGGCCGTCATGGCGGCCGGTGTCGCGGATGACGGTCAGCCCGTCCGGATCGGCATCGCGGTGCGGCCACAGTCCGACCATCAAGCGGCCTGCCGCGTACAGCACATCCTCGCGCCCGCCCAGCCTGCCAAGCCGCACCAGGCCGCGCTCGCGCAGCACCGCGCCGGCGCGCTCACGTACCCCGCCGCTCAGGGACGCGGCGGTGAAATCTTCTCCTGCGGATGCGACCGCGGTGTCAAAGGACGGCATGGTGGATCCCCCTCGTGAGACCGGGCGGACGGGAGACGACACACTCTCCCCGCCGCACCCTCCCCAGGTGAAGTGACAGATTGTCAAAGCCAGATCACCGGCCGTCGGGAGTCTGGGGCACCGGAACGCTGCTACGTTCGAGGTGCCCGTGCCAGCCCGCGCGCCGTGGAAGAAGAGATGACCGAAAAGCCTTATGTGCCGCCGACGTTCCCGATCTCGATCAAGGGCGTGGTCCTCGACCCGCAGGGCCGGGTCCTGCTGCTGAAGAACGAGCGCCAGGAGTGGGAGCTGCCCGGCGGGAAGCTCGAAGGCAAGGAGAGGCCCGAGACCCGCGTGGAGACTGAGATCTGCGAGGAAAGCGGCTGGAAGGCCACTGCCGGCGCGCTGCTGGACACGTGGATGTACGAGCCGCTGCCTGGCCGCCTGGTCTTCATCGTCACCTACGGCTGCACCGCCACCGACGCCCACCAGCCCCCCGTCGTCAGCCACGAGCACAAGGAAGCAGGCCTCTTCCACCGCGACGAGGTACCCGGCCTGGTCATGCCGCAGGGCTACAAGGACTCCATCGCCCGCTGGTACGAACTGCTCGATCGGAGCTGACCCATGGCCCGGCCGGACCCGCGCAGCGGCATCCGCTGGCACTGGACCACCCCCAGGGCGCAGGCCATTCTGAGCCGCCGCAGCCTGCCCCAGATCCTCACCTTCTACCGCGAGTTGCACCACCTGCCACAGGAGGAACTCGGTGCCCTGCTGGGCTACTCCACCTCGTACATCTCCCGAGTGGAGACCGGCAGTAGGACCATCACCGACATTGGTGCCCTGCGGCACATCGCCGAACGTCTGCAGTTGCCACCCCACGTCTTCGGCATCACCGACGACGCCGACGGAGACCATCACGCCGTGATCCAGTTCGCCGACAGTGTGCTGCGCCTGGCCGAGATCGTCCGCCAAGCCGGCCAAGCAGCCGCCGCCGTCGACGAACTGTGGCCCCTCGTCGCCCGCCTCGAAGCCAGAGCCGCCGACGGCCACACCGAGACCGACGTGCTGCGCCTGCTCGCCCGCGCCCGTGTCAGCCTCGGCGTCGCCCTCGGCCACGTCCTGCCCGAGGAACGTCTCGCCACGGCCGCACGCTGGACCGGCAAGGGCACTGCGATCGCTCGCCGACTGGGCGACCGAAGCCTGCACGCCTACGCTTTGCGTCACCACGGAAACGAGCTGCGCAAGGCCCGCATGCTGGGCCCTGCCCTGGACCGGCTGGCACTGGCCCGAGACCTCGCCAACACTCCCGAGGAGCGGGCCGAAGCCGTCATCCTGCTGGCCCGGGCCGCAGGCAGTGCTGGGCACACCGCGGCGTTCGACTCGGCGGTAGCCGAGGGACGAGGCTTGCTCGACGCCGCTTCGGCAACCCCGCTGTTCTCCGAGTTCACCCACCACGAGGTCCACCTGCGAGGCCTGGCAGGCACAGGGCGCATCAGCGAGGCCGCCGCCCTGCTGGACCGCGCACCATATCCGGGCCTGCAGACCACCGCGCAGTGGCAGATCATCTCCGCGATCACCGCCGGTCAGGTCCTGGCCCGTCAAGGCGACCGCAGCGCTGCCCGCGAGCAGATGACGGCGGCCGTCAAGGGAGCGGCGATGCACCGCCTGCCGCACCAACTCCAGCGCGTCGTGCGGGCGAGCCGAGGCCTGCCGGAGGTCCGGGAAGAAGCCGAGGCGGCTCTCGCCCGACTGCGCGCGGCAATAGCTGCGTGACGGTGGGGTAAGGGGCTCATCGGAGTACCTCCTCGGACGGTCTGCGTGGCGAGGCCGTGGGAACAGTGCGATTCAGTGGAGGAGTTACGAGTCGGACTCGCCGTCGAGGACGGCCAGCGGGGCGCTTGCCCGGAACGTCGGCGCGTCCTCGACCTGGTGGTGAACGAGCTGGCCGAGGAGGCCCAGGACGATCACGTGGCCTGCTGCCCAGCACGCGGTGAGAGCTGCCCCGAGTGGATCGCGACTCCTGCTCCGATCGGGGGCGCGCTTGTCAACCCCGCCACGCGATCCGGCCGGCGGCCGCCGTTGGCCCGATGATGTGGCGACCGACTCATCGGCTACAGGGACCGTGAGGTGGGCCGCCGGGCGAGGTGCCAGCGCGTGAGCTGGTCCTTTTCCCAGCGGCCTCCTCCCGAACCCGTCGTGCGACGTTAATCGCAACGGGCTCTCCAGTGACTTCCGTGAGGTGTGTTTGCGCAGTCAACGTGGATGCCGTCATGGCAGGTTGGACAGACCACGAGGGTCTTCCGCCGTCTCCTGGCCATGAGGGCGGCCCAGTTGGGCTGTCCCTGTCCGAAGAGGTCGAGGTCAGCGAGCTTGCGGATCTGGTGGACCGCGATGTTGTCGGTCGCTCCGCAGAGCTCGCAGAACCCGGCCAACAGCCTTTTGACCAGCTCGCGTTGGCGTGGCGCGGAGACTGCTTGGGCGGGGTCGCGGTCTTTGAGGACCGCGTCCTTTCTGCGTCGGAGTGGGATTCCGCCGAACCGGGCGACCAGTGGCTTGCTGCTCGGGGCACGGGCGAGACTGACCTGGAGGCACTTGCGTGGCCCGGCCGGGGAGTCGATGGTGGCCTTGTACTTCCATCTTCGA
>NZ_CP026498.1:1072224-1073847 GCF_002953255.1 Streptomyces sp. CB01881 | reverse complement strand
GACGTCGCCGGCCAGCAGGTAGTACTGGACGATCCCGCGATACCTGGCGCCGAAGATGCCGACGAGATTGTAGTCGTCGTGCTTGTACATCGATGGCTGGTGCGCGGGCTTTCCGCGCGTCAGGTAGGGCGCGCATTTGGCTTTGATCACGTCTTTCGGGACGTGGAGAGCGATGGTTCCGTTCACCGAACGGCGTAGCCGCCGGTTTCCCTTCTTCCGCTCGGACCTTCCGTCGTCCCGTTGGGTCCTGATCTCGTAGCCGAGGAATCTGGCAGCCTGTGTTCTGGCATGGGTGACCAGGGTCTTCTCCTCGGACAGTTCCAGCTTGAGGTCGTCACGCAGGAACTGGGCGAGGCGCTGTTTGATCTCGTCGGCTTCAGCCTTGGGTCCGGCGAACCCGAGGAGGGTGTCATCGGCGTATCTGACATAGCGCAAGCGGCGGTATCCCGGGTCGTTCATATCCTGACTCGGGAGAGAATGCAGCCGCTTGTGCAAGACGCGTACGGAGACGCGGTCTCCGCGCCTCCGGGCACGCTGAATATCGCTTTCGACCCTGCGATACTCGGGGTTCCTCGCCCTGAGTTTTCCCCGGGTGTATTCCGGCACGAGAACCTTCTCGACGAAGGTGTCCAACCGGTGCAGGTAGATGTTGGACAGGATGGGCGACAGAATACCGCCCTGCGGAGCGCCGCTCAGTGTGGCATTCCATTTCCAGTCCTCCAGGTATCCGGCTTTGAGCATGTTGCGCACCAGCCGCAGGAACCGGTTGTCGTGGATCTTCTCCGCCAGTGTTTCGAGCATCACCCGATGGTCGAGTGCGTCGAAGCACTGGGCGATATCGCCCTCGATGAACCAGCTGGTCCCGGTCCAGGTGCGGGCCACGTCGCGTAAAGCGGTGTGGCAGCCCCGGCGGGGACGGAAACCGTGGGAGTGGTCGGAGAACTGCGGCTCGTAGTACGCCTCCAACAGGAGGCGCATCACCTCGCCGACCAGCTTGTCCGTCCATGATGGCAGGCCGAGCGGCCTTCGCTTCCCGTTCTTCTTCGGGATGAAGACCCGCTTGACCGGCTTGAATCGGTGGCGCTCGTGGCGCAACGCGTCGATGACGCGCCCGATCTTCGCTAGCGACATTCCATCGGCGGTTTCCCCTGTCGCCCCGGGCGTCATCGCCCCCTTGTTGGAGTAGATGCGCCCGTAGGCCATGAGATACAACTGCGGGTTGAACATCTGTCGATAGAGCTCATTGCACGGCAGGCCTCGCCTGCCGCGTTCACGGAGGATATCAAGTACCGCTTCGGCGCTCTGCATTACGCATACCTTCCGGTCTCATTGATATCCGGTCACCTGTGCCCCTTGGCCCTGTGGGCGGCTTTCCCGTCCTCCTTGGCAGGTCGTGACTCCTGCGACTACTATGGACACTCCGTCACCATGGGGCTCGCGCCCTTTAGGTGATCCCCTGTTCATCCTGGCCGTACGTGCTAGCGCGACTTAGGCGCCCCACTCATCTCCTCGAATGCCCTCGCTGGGCATCGTCCCGCTCCCCGGAGTTACATCGGTGTTCGAAGCCCGATGCAGGGGGCGGCGCCGGTTTCGGATATCTTTCCGGCGGATCTTGAATCGACT
>NZ_CP026498.1:1067256-1072214 GCF_002953255.1 Streptomyces sp. CB01881 | reverse complement strand
CTGGACCCGGCCACCGCTTCTCTGGCATGCTACGGTCCCCTTAGCCTTTCGGCGCCAGGTAAGCCATTGGACCCAGGAATATCCTCCGAATTCCTCCCGGCTCTGCCGGGAATACAACCAGGCGCTTTCAGGGCGCACTCGAACCAGACGATCGTGCTGCCGTTTGCCCCGAGCTCCGTACCGTGGTCGGTGGCCAGCTGTGCCACGAGAAACAGTCCGCGGCCGTCCTCGGCATCTGGCTCGGCCTTCCTTTCGCACGGCCGACCGCGACCGGTATCGAGCACCAGGACGCGGAGGCGGCGGAGTGAACGTACGAACCGGAACTCGACGTTGAGCGTGGCCGTCGAATCGTCATGGTGGCTGCCGTGGACAAGTACCGGTAGGCCACTGGCGAGGTTTCCGCGCGTGCGGGTCCTTTTCCAGTGGCCCCCGGCCCGAACCCGCCGTGCACCTTTCAATGCAGCGGGCTCTCCAGAGACTTGGTGCGCGAACCTCGTCAAGTGCCCTTGTGGACGGCCTGATGACAGGGTGCGCAGACGACGAGTGTCCTGCTGTGCTTCCTGATCATGATGGCCGCCCACTCGGGCGGTAGTTCGAGCTTCCTGAGGTCGGCGAGGCCACGGACTTGATGGACTTCCACCGGCCGTGGGCGCTCGCAGACCTCGCACCACTTTTGGCGCAGCCGACGGATGAGTCGGATGCCCCGCTGGTGGCGGTGCGGTTCGAACGGGGTACGCGGCGCATCGTTGATGGCCGTGTGTTTCTTTTGGACGAGGGGAATTCCTCCGAACCGTGCGATCAGCGGCTTCCTGCCTACCCGGTCGATCCTTGCTTCGAAGCACCGGCGGAGACCGAGTGGTGTGTTCACCGTGGCCTTGTATTTCGCGGCCATCTTGGTCACCGATGAACGGTGCCTGCAGGCAAGGGTCTTGAGTAGCGAGGTGACCATCACCCCTTTGAGCCGGTCGAGTCGCCAGACGTCGCCGGCCAGCAGGTAGTACTGAACGATGCCCCGGTACTGTGCGCCGTACCGTCTGACGAGCTCGTAAGGTGTGAGTCCCGCCAGGTGGCGTAGGGGTGCGGGGTGTCCGCGTTTGAGAAACGGGGCTGCTTTGGCCTCGATCACCTTCCTGGGGACACGCAGGGCGATCTTCCCGTTGGTGTTGCGGGCCCCCGTGCGGGAGCGCCGGTCGCGGGTGATCTTCGTGTCTGCGTGCTGGACGGTGATCTCGTAGCCGAGGAACCGTGCCGCTTGTGTGCGGGCGTGGGTGATCAGGGTCTTGTCCTGGTTGAGTTCCAGCTTGAGTTCTTCATGCAGGAACTGGCTCAGACGGTGCTTGATCGTCTCGGCTTCGGCCTTCGGTCCGATGAACCCGAGGAGGTGGTCGTCCGCGTAGCGGACGTACCGCAGACGCCGGAATCCGGGATCGCGAGGGTCTCCGACCGGCAGACGTCGCAGCCGCTGGCGCAGCTCGCGGACGGCCGGGGTTTCGATTTTCTCCCCCCAGTATTTCTGCCGTTTTCGGAGGCGGTTGATCTCGTTCTCCAGGGTCCGGTACTCCGGGTTCTTGGCCCGGGTCTTTCCTCGGGTGTATTCCGGTATGAGAACTGTCTCGACAAAGCGGTCCAGCTTGTCCAGATAGATGTTGGACAGGAGTGGAGAGACGACCCCGCCCTGCGGGGTCCCCGACAGGGTCGGGTTCCACTCCCAGTCTTCCATGTACCCCGCCTGGAGCATCTGTCGGATGAGGCGGAGGAACCTGGCGTCATGGATTCTCTCGGCCAGGATCGACAGCAGGACGTCGTGGTCCAGCGAGCCGAAGCAATCCGAGATGTCCCCTTCGATGAACCAGGTCGTCCCTGTCCAGTTGATGACCACCTGGCTCAGGGCCGTGTGGCATCCCCGTTCGGGACGGAAACCGTGGGAGAGGTTGGAGAATCGGGGTTCGTAGTATGCCTCCAGAAGGAGGCGCACTGCTTCTCCCACGAGTTTGTCCGACCATGACGGCAATCCGAGCGGTCGCATCTTCCCGTTGTTCTTGGGGATGTGGATGCGGCGGACCGGGCGGAAGCGGTATCGCTCGTGGCGGAGGGCTTCCACCAGGTTTGCGATCTTTACCTCGGACATGCCGTCTGCGGTTTCCTCGCAGGCCCCGGGGGTCAACGCACCTTTGTTGGCGTAGATCCGCCCGTAGGCATGCAGGTACAGATCCGGGTTGAACAGCTGTCGGTACAGTTCGTTGCACGGCAGACCGTGCCTGCCGCGTTCGCGCAGGACATTCAGCACTGTTTCGGCGCTCTGCATTACGCATACCTCCCAGTGATCTTCATATCCGGGTCTCCTGGTCCCCTTCGCCCTGTGGGCGGTGTTACCGCCCGCCTTGGCAGGTCGTTACTCCTGCGACTACTACGGGACCTCCGTCGCCATGGGGATTTCTATCCCTTTAGGCGATCCCATGTTCGTCTCCGACATACGTGTCTAGCGTGATTTAGGCGCCCAACTCATCCCCTTGAATTCCCTCACTGGGAATCGTTCCGCAGTCCGGAGGTTGCAGAGAATACGCAGTGACTTCCCTGCAGGACGCGGCGCCGGTGTCAAATGCGGTTCCGGCGGATGTCATGCCATTGCATCTCTGGAGATTTGGGTTCAGGCAGTCTAGCTTTCGCCATGTCACGCGGGCCTCTCAGCGCACCGCCTCCGCACTTGAGCGCGGCCGCTGATTTTCTGGCATGCTACGGTCCCCTTCGCCTTTCGACTCCAGGTAAGCCATTGGGCCCAGGAACATCCCTCCAGTTCCTCCCGGTTGCACCGGGAATATAGTCAGAGCGCTTCATGGCGCACCAGCGTTCGTTGCGAGCTCGGACACGAGCAGGACAACCGTGTCGGTCTCGTTCGGAGGCAACGTGATGCCCAGCCTCGCCAGCGCGACGGGAACGTGACGGCGAACTCCGGAGATCTCGGCTGCCCTTGCGGGTGCGGAGAAGATTTCAACGGTCATGAGTGGTCCTCCGGGCCGTGCAGGTCGCAGGGGGTCGTACCGGGGAAGTCCGCGGGCTTGGTGGTCGATCGCGGGTTCCGTAAGGTTCGCGAGCACGCCAACCGGCTGCAACAGGAGGAAGTTGAGGGCGAAGGCGGAAGTTACTGTCGTGGAGCCGCCAAGCAGGCCAGAGCAGTAACCAGTTACTGGTTCCGGCACGCTCCGTATGTGGGATCGCTACGCTGAGAAGCGAAGTCGACAGCCGAGGGGGTGATGGGGGATGGCCCACGGACTGGCCTGCGTCGAGCGCCTTCGCGCCGAGGGTGTGGTGGAGGACCGGGACATCCGGCGGACCGTCGATGCGGTCATGTCGTGTTGCGGGGTCAGCCGTCTGCGGGCCTACCGGCTCGCTCATGGCTGGACGTTGAAGGATGCCGTGGACGTCCTGATCAAGCTGTGCGACGAGGGCGACATCGTCCGTCCGAAGCTCGACGCGGACCAGCTCGGGCACTGAGAGACGGACCGGCAGCCCCGCGCAGGGACGATCGACCTGCTCTGCCGCTTGTACCGGACCGACGCCACCGCTCTCGGCCTCTCGGGCGACTACCGCGTCGGCGGCGAACCAGCCGGGATTCGGCAACTCCCGGTGCGCGCAGGACATGCTCGGACACCCGTGCGCGCTTCGACATCGGCTGGATCGCGCCAAGGGCAGAGCGATCCGCTGACCTCCCTGGTGGATTCCGCTCGTAGGGCGGTCGAGCGGACTCTCGCACTGACGACGGTGAGCGCGACTCAGCTGGAGCTCCTGGACGAGCGGGTGATGAGTCTGCGCCGTGACTACGTGTTCACGCCGCCGGCGGTCATGCTCGGACGGCTGCTTGCGGACCTGGAGGAAATCCGGCTGCATGCGGCGGAACGCCAGCCGGCGAGCGTTCAGGTGCGGCTGTCCGAGATGACGGCTGTCGTGTCGACCCTGGTAGCGGACGCGCTGATGAAGCTGGGAAGGCTGGACGACTCCGAACGCTGGTACGGGACGGTCCGGGTGGCGGCCGACGACAGCGGCAGCGCTCGGCTCAGGGCCCGGGTCCGCGTTCAGGCGGCGATGCTGCCGTACTACTACGGTCCGCTGGAGAAGGCCTCCGAACTGGCACGCCAGGCCCGGCTGCTCAACCGCGGACGCCCGACGGCCACGGGTGCCTTCGCGGCAGCGGCCGAGGCGAGAGCGCTCGCGCGGCTGGGGCGGACAGCGGAGGCCCATACGGCGGTCAACCAGGCCCAGGAGATGTTCGAACGCTGCGACCACGGCGACCCCGAGGACGCCTGGGCCTTCCCCGAGCGCCGGCTGTTCCTCTATCTGAGCGGCACCTGCACCTATCTCGGTGAGACCGGCAGGGCACGTGCCGCGCAGCAGCAGGCACTCGCCCTGTATCCGGACCGCACGGGGATCGACCCGGCTCTCCTGCACCTTGAGCAGGCTGTCTGCCTGATCAAGGAACGTAGCCTCGCGGAAGCCTGCCAGCTGGCCGGCCGTACCTACCTTCAGGTGCCTGAGGCCCACCGTACGGAGATCCTGGGCTCCCGCGCGCGGGCGGTGATCGACGTACTGCCGACCCGGCTGCGTTCGGTGCGCGTGGTCCGCGAGCTGGGCGAGATTCTGACGCTCCCGTCGGGAGCGATGTGACAGCGGGGCGGTCGTCCGCCAGCCTTACGGGTATGAGTGCACCGAGCCGGATCGGCGGCTTCAGTGAGTCCGAAGTGAACCGTGTCCTCGAAGCCGCATGCCGGGCGGCTGGCCTGGACGCGTCAGGCGCCACCGTCCTGCGCGGACATACCAACGCGGTCTTCCTCCTGGCCTCCAGCCCGGTGGTGGTCAAGATCGCGCGACGCGGTTCGAACATCGCCGAGGTGCGCCGGACCGTCGAACTGGTCGAGTGGCTGGTCGGTATGGATTTCCCGACCGTCCCCCTCCTTGGAGCAGCC
>NZ_CP026498.1:1031160-1067246 GCF_002953255.1 Streptomyces sp. CB01881 | reverse complement strand
CGTTGAGGATGCTCCACCAGCTTCCGGCCCCGCCGTTCCCGCTCCGGTCCCTCGACACCGTCGGTGCCATCCGTCGCTCGCTGACCGCTGTCACGGCGCTCCCCGACGAGGATCTGCAGTACCTGTCCGCCCGCCTCGACAGGTTGGAGAAGTCCCTCGCGGAGGTCCGCTTCGCCCTGCCGCCGGCCTTGCTCCAAGGCGACCCGCAGCACCGGAACGCGCTGTACGACGGCTCGGCGGCCGTGCTCTGCGACTGGGACACGGCCAGCTACGGGGAGCCGGAGACCGACCTGGTGACGATCGAGATCCACTGTCGCCGGTTCGGTTACGGCAAGGCGCACTACGAGGCCTTCGCCCGGTCGTACGGCTTTGATGTCGTCGAATGGCAGGGGTACCAAGTTCTCCGGGACCTGCGCGAGTTGAGGATGATTACGACGAACGCGAAGCGCGCTGCGGCGGGTTCGGAAACGCTGGCGGAGGTTGTCCGACGTGTCTCCGGGCTGCGTGAGGGCGATGACGGGCTGCGCTGGCACATCCTGTGACGCCCTGCGATTCCGTGGTGCCGCCCCGCGAGGTGATCGCGGGGCGGCAGCGTCGGCGGTCTGCTGCGGTGCCTACACGACGCCGGAGAGGGGCGTCGCGGTGAGTCGGCTGATGCCCTCGGCTGTCTTGAGCGTGTGGTAGATCAGCGGTCGCAGGTCCGAGGGCATCTCGCTGCTCGGCTTGAGCATGAGGACGGCGCCCATGATGGAGTCGCGCCACAGGACCGGGGCGGCTGCGGAGTCCCAGCCGGCCATGCACTCCTGGCGGCCCACGCCGAAGCCGAGTTGCCGGATCTCCGCGAGCGAGGCGAGCAGCCCGCCGGTGGCGCGGGCCTCCGTGCCCGAGTGGGTGATCAGCTCGCGGGTGGCGGGCCAGTCGAGGCCCATGCCGCGCTGGGCGGTGTCCATCGCGTCGGCGATGCCGAGGCCGAGTGGCCACAGGTGACGGCGGAACGCGAGGGTGGCGTCCCAGTCGACGACGGCGGGTGCGCCGGCGGTGTTCGCCGAGCGGGTCGGCGACGACGTGGGCGGCGGCGTACGCGATCCGGGAGGTGGCCGGCGCGGCGGTGGCGGGGAGGTGCGTGGGCTCGGACATCCGGTGGCGGCCGAGGCCGGGCAGGTCGATGACGGTCATGGTGTCAACGCAATCGTGTCGGGGGTGCGGGCCGGAGTCAGGGCGTCAGGTCGGGCACGGGGAGGCGGCGGCCCTCGCGGGCGGAACGCACGCCGAGTTCGGCGAGCTGGACGCCCTTGGCGCCTTCCAGGAGGTCCCTGGTGATCGCGGGCAGCGGCTCGGTCGACCGGGACCTCACGCAGTGGTTCACGGCCGAACTGGACGCGTTCCGGTCGGACGGCGGCCAGGTGGCCTGCATCGGGGAACGCGGCATCGAGCCGTTCGTCCCGCTCGACCACGGCGGCGGGGCGGAGATCGCGGCGACCGAGCTGTGGCGGCTCGGCCACCGCCGGATCGGCGTGGTCGCCGGCCCCGCAGGCCTGCTCACCGTCCACCGGCGCCTGGCCGGGATCAGGGCGGCATGGGCCCGACTCGGGGGTGAACTCCCCGACAGCAGAGTGGTGTTCACCGACTTCACCCGGTCTGGCGGGCGGGAGGCGACGCTCGGACTGTTCGCCGCAGATGCCGGTGTCACGGCGGTGCTCGCCCTCGGCGACGTCATGGCGGCCGGGGTACTGACGGCGCTGCAGGACGACCTCGGGCGGGCCGTCCCCGAGGAGGTCTCCGTCATCGGCTTCGACGACGTGCCGTTCGCGGTGGACCTCCGGCCGTCGCTGACCACGGTCCGTCTGCCGCTGGAGGAGGCCGGCGAGCGCGCCGTCCAGCTGATCGCGGACGGCGCCTCACCGGCCCGGCAGGCGCCGCTCGGCGTGGCCCTGGTGGCGCGCGGCAGCACGGCGCCGGCGGGTGGTGCGGGCGGGGAGTGACGGGAAGTGGCGGGGCGGGGGGCGGAAGGTTCCTTGAAGGCTGTCAGGGCTGGATCATGCTTGGGGGCTCATTCCCCAGGCGGCTCAGTGCTTGCATGGCCTCGCGCTCTATCCGTGAGAGATCGCCGAGGACCGAGCCGGCCTGGACGAGGCACTGCGCATCGCCCGATTCGCCGGCCTTCTTGATCAGTGCTGACACCTCCGTCCACAGGACGGCCGCCTCGGTGTACAGCGTGTGGCCGGTGCGCAGGTGGCTGCTGTCGAGCAGATCGGTGCATTCGGCGAGGAAGTCGCGGTAGAGGTTGCGGAACAGGGCGCCGCCGGTGCCGGCCTTCTCCATCAACAGAGCGGCCTGCGGCAGGTCTCGCTGGGGGTCGTCGGTGCGCTGGAGCCATGTGCGTACCAGCTTGCCGGCCTTCTCGATGCCGCGGTGACCGAGGTTGGCGATGGGCGGGTTGAGGAAGGCGTCGGCGCAGGCGGTGATGGCGGGGACGATCTGTCCGTGTGGGGCGGGCAGGTCTCTTGGAACGGTGAGAGCGAAGGACCGGTGCTTGGCAGTCATCGGGCCACGTGCGGCCCTGGCCCGGGCGAGGCTGGTCAGGCTGGTGGAGACGGCTCCGCCTTGCTGGTCGGTGTCCACCAGGTAGGCATGGTGGTCGTCGTAGCCGTACATGGCGACGACGTGGCCGCCGAAGTGGACCTTCGAGCCGAAGTAGTCCAGGTAGTAGCTGTCGAGATGGAGTCCGACGGGGTGGCCGGCGTCGATGGCGGCCGCCACGTTGTCCCATGCCTTGCGCGGGGAGGTGGTCTCCTGGGTCAGGAGTTCCAGCCCGAGCCTGGTGGTCAGGTCTCTGGTGAGGTCGAAGGGCTTGACCCGTCCCCCGAGGAAGGGGAAGCCCATGTTCTTGCCGTCCCAGTAGATGAAGGACAGGCCGGAGCCGAGGCCGAACAGCATGGGCTCGGACAGATCAAGTCCTTGGTGCCGCAGCAGCACCCCCAGGGCTGTGGTCTCGCAGTGCTGCGTGCCGCGGGCGTCGATGCCCATGACCGTGGTCATGCCGTGCTCTCCTGGACGGGGATGATCAGTCGGGTCATCAGTTCTTCCTGTGGTGCCTCTGCCGGTCCGACGAGATAGGCCTCGCGTACGGGTGCCTGCGGGCGCAGTCCGCGTTCGTGGATGGCGGCGAAGAGTGCGTTGTAGGCCAGGGGAAGTTGCGCGTAGGGCCCGATGTGCATGGTCTCGGCAACGAGTCCGCCGGGCAGCTCCTCGAATTCCAGGCCGGGCATGACTTCCCCCTGCGGGGTCTGCGCTCCGACGGCGATCTCCATCCGCTCTTCCAGGTCGAGCGGGTACAGCCCCCACAGCGGCGGCTCCCATGCGATTCCCGCCCTGCCGAGCACGGGCAGCAGTCGACCTACGCACTCCTCGACCCCGGTTCCGATCTCCGCGGGGGTGCAGACCGCTCGCACCACCGCCAGCCGTCGTTCCGGCTCTCTGCCCAGGGTCACCTCGTAGCCGGGCAGACCGCCCTCTGCCAGCCGCTCCAGCATCTCCAGCCGGGGGCGGCCCGGGTCGGGCCGGAGCCCGGGGCGGAAAGCGCGGGGAGCGGGGCATCGGGCGTCGGACGGTGCGCGGGCGGTACGGGCGTGTCCGTCATCGCTCCGGGCGTGCATCGTTGCGGGCGTGCCGGAACCGCACTGCGGACGGCCGACCTCTGAACCGCCTACGGGCGCTGCGCTATATTCGGCCCGTCGAACGAGCAGCGGGAATTCGGGGAGTGCCGTGGCGGATCAGGGATTGCTCGCCCAGCAGCGCCGTGCACTGATCGTGGAATCGGTCCGGCGCGAAGGCGCCGTTCGGGTGGCGGACCTCGTCGCGGCTTTCGACGTTTCGGACATGACCATTCGCCGCGACCTCGACGTACTCGCGGGGAAGGGCCTCCTGGAAAAGGTGCACGGGGGAGCGGTCACCGCCTCCAGGAGCACGGAGGAACCCGGCTTCGACGCGAAGTCGACGCTGGAGTCCACGGCCAAGGCCGAGATTGCCGCTGCCGCCGCCGCTCTCGTCCGGCCGGGCAGCGTCGTCGCCCTCGGCGGCGGGACGACGACCTATGCGGTGGCCAAGCGGCTCCTCGGCATCCCCGATCTGACGATTCTCACCAATTCGCTTCCGATCGAAGTGCTCTTCCGGAGTCACGCCGCACCGGGTGCACAGGCCCCGGTCGTTCTCCTGACCGGAGGCTCCTCGACCCGTTCCCAGGCCCTCGTGGGGCCCGTTGCCGAGCACACGATCATGTCGCTCCACGCTGATCAGCTGATTCTCGGAACTCACGGCGTCACCGAGGAGGAAGGTCTCACCAGCCCCGGTCTGGCCGAGTCCCAGACGAATCGTGCATTCATCGCCCGGGCGCGCCAGGTCGTGGTGGTGGCCGACCACACGAAATGGGGAGCGATCGGGCTGAGCAGTTTTGCGCGACTGGATCAGGTGGGCTGCTTCATCACCGATGCCGGGATGCCGCCCGACGCGCAGTCGGTCCTGGCGGACAGGGTCGGTGAGCTCGTCGTCGTGGACTCCCCGGCGAAGTAGCACCGCCGGCATCCGCCGCAGCGCGCCGGACGGGCGTCCGGCTCCGGCGATCGCCGGCAGCCCCGACCGGACGTGCCGCGCTCCCGCGTCCGCTCCGGCCTCGGGCGGGAGCGGACGCGGGAGCGCGGGTGCCGGCGCCGGGATCAGGCGGGGAGTCCGACGGCGCGTTCGCCGGTGCGACGCTGCTGGATGACGACGGCGATGACGAGCAGGGCACCCTGGGCGACGTTCTGCCAGAAGGAGTTGATGCCCTGGACGGTGAGGCCGTTCTCCAGGCAGCCGAGGAGGGCGACGGCGAGCAGGGTGCCGCCGATGCCGCCCTTGCCGCCCTTGAGGGCGCAGCCGCCGAGGGCGGCGGCGGTGATGGCCTTGAGTTCGAGGCCTTCGCTGCCGGAGACGGGCTGGCCGGAGCCGGTGCGGGCGGTGAGGAGGATGCCGGCGACGGCGGCGACGGCGCCGATGAGGGCGTAGACGGCGATGAGGTACTTGTTGATGCTGATGCCGGCGAGGCGGGCGGCGGTGTCGTTGCCGCCGATGGCGTAGACGTTGCGGCCGATGTCGGTGTACTTGAGCAGGAGGTGCACGGCGACGGCGGTGAGGATGAGGATCCAGACCATCACCGGGAGGCCGGCGATCTTGCCGCGGCCGAGGAAGACGAAGACGTCGTCGTTGAGGACGTAGCCCTGGGCGCGGCCGTCGGAGAGGAGCTGGGCGAGGCCCTTGTAGGCGGCGAGGCCGGCCAGGGTGGCGATGGTGGGGTTGACCCGGCCGTAGACGATGACGACGCCGTTGAGGATGCCGACCAGCAGGCCGACGCCGACGGCGGCGGCCATGCCGGCCAGGGCGTTGGAGCCCGCGGAGGTGAAGGCCATCGCGGAGACGACGGAGGCGACGCCGGCCTGCGAGCCGACGGAGATGTCGAGGCCGCCGCAGATGATGACGACGGTCTGCACGACGGCGAGCAGGCCGGTGATGGTGGCGGCCTCGGCGATGACCTGGAGGTTGGACAGGCTGAGGAAGTTGTCGTTCAGGCTGCCGAAGAGGGCGAGGACGACGACGAGGGCGCCGATGAGGCTGAGGTTCTGTCCGCCGAGCGAGGCGAACGACGGGCGCTTGCGGGTGCCGGAATCGGTGGACCGGTGGGCCGTCGCGGTGGTCATGAGCGGCCTCCGGGGGCTGCGTCGGTGGGGGCGGGGGAGAGGGGGAGGCCGGTGGGGGCGAGGTCGTCGGCCATGGCGAGCTGGAGGATGGTCTCCTCGCTCGCCGTCGCGCGGGTGAGTTCGCCGGTGACCCGGCCGTTCTGCATGACCACCACGCGGTCGGCGAGGCCGAGGACCTCCGGCAGCTCGGAGGAGATCACCAGCAGCGCGGTGCCCTCGCGGGCCAGGTCCGCGATGATCTGGTAGATCTCGGACTTGGCGCCGATGTCGATGCCGCGGGTCGGCTCGTCGAGGATGAGCAGCTTCGGCCGGCGGGCCAGCCAGCGGGCGAGCACGACCTTCTGCTGGTTGCCGCCGGAGAGCTTGCGCACCTCGTGCTCGACGGAGGGGGTGCGCACCCGCAGCCGGTCGGTGAACTCCTGGGCCAGGGCGCGCTCCCGGCGGCGGTTCACGAAGCGCAGGCGGCGCAACCGGTCCAGTACGACCAACGAGGTGTTGTCGCGGATCGACCGGTGCAGGAACAGCGCCTGGGCCTTGCGTTCCTCGGGGGCGAGGCCGATGCCGGCGGCGATCGCCGCCCTGGGGCGGCCGGGGCGCAGGGGTCGGCCGTCGAGGGTGATGGTGCCGCTGCGGACGGGATGGTCCCCGGCGAGGGCGAGGGCGAGTTCGGAGCGTCCGGCGCCGATCAGCCCGGCGAGGGCGACGACCTCTCCGGCCCGTACCTGGAGGTCGATGTCCCGGACGTGGTCGGTGGTCAGGGAGCGGACGTCGAGGACGACCCGGTCGGTGGTGACGTCCTGGCGGACGAAGAGGGTGGAGAGGTCCCGGCCGACCATCAGGCGCACCACCTCGCCCTCGTCCGTGTCCGTGGCCTCCAGGACCCCGGCCACGGCGCCGTCGCGCAGGACGGCGATGCGGTCGGCGAGCTGGAAGATCTCCTTCATGCGGTGGGAGACGTAGATGACGGCGACGCCGTCCTGCCGCAGCCGCCGGATGAGCGCGAACAGCGCCTCCACCTCGCTCTCCGACAGCGACGAGGTCGGCTCGTCGAAGGCGATGACCTTCGCCTCGCCGGTCAGGGCGCGCAGGATCTCCACCAGCTGGCGCTGGGCGGGAGTGAGTTCGGAGCCCAGGAGGTCCGGGTCGAGGACCTTGTCGAATCCCAGCCGTTCGAGGTCGGCGGTGATCCTGCGGCGCAGTCCGGCGCGGTCCAGGCGTCGTCCGGCGGTGCGGGGCAGGGAGCCCGCGTAGACGTTCTCGGCGACCGAGACGTGCGGGATGATCTCGGGTTCCTGCGGGATGATCCGGATGCCGGCCGCCCTGGCCTCCGCCGGGGAGCCGAACGAGACCGGCCGGCCGTCGGTCATGATCCGGCCCTCGGTGGGCTGGTGGTCCCCGGTGAGGATCTTGAGCAGGGTGGACTTTCCGGCGCCGTTCTCGCCCATCAGGGCGGTGACCTGCCCGGCGGGGAAGTCCAGGCTGACGCCGGACAGGGCCTGGACCGCACCGAAGCGCTTGGTGACCCCTTCGACGGCCACGGCCAAGGCGCCGGGCCGTGCGGGGGGAGGGGGCTCCGGGGGGCGGATGCCGGGGGAGTTCATGGGAACCTCGCAGATACGTCGGGGTGCCGTGGCAGGAACGCGGATCTCGGCGGTCCCGGCGCTGTGACGGGGCGCCGCGGCACGGGTGGGTGCGTGGGCCGGGCGGGCGGGTGCGGTGGGCCGGACGTGGCCGTCGCCGCACCCGTACCGGCGCGGGGACGGGTCAGCTGCAGGTGACCCCGGAGGCCTTCCAGTTGGCGGGGTCGACCATCGTGGTCGGCGCGAAGGCCTCCTTCGGGAACTCCTTGCCGTTCTTGAGCTTGTCGACGATCGTCTGCACGGCGAGCGCGCCGACGTCCTTGCCGTTGATGAACAGTGCGGCCTTCATGCCGGAGGGCTTGTCGGTGCTCCAGTTCTTGCAGGCCAGGTAGGCGCCGAGGCCCACGCCGATGACGTTCTCCGCCTTGAAGCCGGCGTTCTCCAGCGCGGTCACACCGCCCTGCACGTTCTCGTCGTTGCAGCCCCAGACCACCCAGTGCTTGACGGTGGGGTTGGCGGTGACGACGGCGGCGATCTTGTCCTGGGCGCCGGTGGGGGTGTTGTCGGTGGCGACGTCGACGTTCTGCACGCCGTTGCCGCCACCGCTCAGGAAGGCGGTCTTGGCGCTCTTCACGCGGGAGGTGCAGACGGTGACGTCCTGCTTCCAGGCGGAGATGGTGCGGGTCTCGGCCGGGTTCCAGCCCGCCTTGGTGAACTCCTGGGCGGCCCGCTTGCCGACCTCGGTGCCCATCTGCTCCCCGCTGAAGCCGATCCGGGGCACGAGGTTCTCCGGGGCGCAGCCAGCCGGGTCGGGGCCGGTGGTGCAGATCTGGTCGTCGGAGGTGAGCAGGGCGACCTTGGCGTCCTTGGCGGTCTGGACGATCTGCGGGCCGACGGCCGGGTCGGGGACGACGACGATGATGGCGTTGCTCTTCTGGGCGATGGCGGCCTTGGCCTCGCTGACGGCCTTGTTGGCGTCGTTGCCGAGGTTGACGACCTTGAGGTCGACGCCGAGTTCGGCGGCCTTGGCCTTGGCCCCGGCGGCCTCGCCGACGAAGTACTCCTGGTCGCCCTGCTTCTGCAGGTAGGTGATGGAGATCTTGCCGTCGACCTTGGCGACCTCCCCACTGCCGCTGGGCTCGTGGCCGTCCGAACAGGCCGTGAGGGCGGCCGGGAGGAGCAGCCCCGCGGCCAGGACGGCGGAGAGTCTGCGGGTGGGTGCACTGAGCATGAGGACCCCTTGGATCGGAGGGTGGGAGGTTGGGCAGCCAGCCCGACGCTTCACAGTCGCCTAGTCGATCACGTTTAAACGAGATCAAACGCGTTGCGTCATAGAAAACTCGCCAAGCAATCGCATGTCAACATCCTGGCGTATCGGCCGGAATCGATACCGGCCCGTGACGTAGACATGACCGGCGGCGCCCGCCGCGTCTGACGTCCGTTCGGATCCGGTGGCGACGGGGGCCCCGGTCGCCACCGGGGGCCGCCGGCGGCGGGCCGGGAGGCCGGGGACCCGTTGCCCCGTGCGGCTTGCGCCCGGCCCGCACGGCGGTCGCCGTGGGCGGCCGGCGGATGGATGGGGTGTTGCTTGACGTTGGTAAATGTTGGATAGTGTTGCCAATGGTTCGGTGGAACGTGCCTCCGAGGACGCTCCCGACCTCCCCGATTCCCTCCGGCCGGTTGCCCTGACATCGCGTCGTGCCGGAGGGGGCGCCCGCGCGGTACGTCAGCCGCCCGGGCCGGGGTGCCGCCCTCATCCCCCACCTGGGCGGTGCCCCTCCTGCTCCGTCGGGTCGTCCGCCCCCGTTGCCGCCGCGGCAGAGCAGCCGTGGTGGGGGGCGGGCGTCGACGGCGGCGGTGCTCCGTGAGGGTCGGAGCCACCGCCACGGGGCCGTCGGGGCCCGGGGCTTGTGGATCCCGGCCCCGGGGGCCCGCGGCGTCACGCGTCACCTTCCCCGCCCGCCCCTTCGCCCGAGGGCGTCAACAGGACACGAGATCCGCCGGCCTGCGGGAGCCGCCGTCCCACGCGGGCGGGGGGTTCGGTCCACCCGCGGGGTGCGTGAGCCGACGGCGTGCCGGGAGCTCGACCACTCGGCAGCCGTGCCGCTCCAGCAGGCCGGCCACGCCGCGCGCCTCGGTGTCGTCCAAGGAGAAAGACGAAGGGCCCGGGGGCCAGGACGGTGCCGACCCGACCCCCGGCGACCGTCCGCAGCAGCCTGTCCAGGGCCGGGAGGCCGTCGGCCGCGCGCACGCCGTTGTCCAGGTACAGCAGCGGTTCCGGCAGGCCCATCGCGACGGCCAGGCCTTCGATGGCCCGGCGGTGGCACTCCATCGCCGTCGGGTCGAACGGGTGGCAGCGCAGGTATATCGCGGCGCCGCCCGGTGCCGGAGCGGTGGCCGCGATGCGGTTGATGGTGCTGCCCATGCTGTACCTGCCACAGATCGGTGGGGAACCGGTCTCCGCGTCCGCCCCTCGCGGTGTCTCCAGGACACCCGCCTGATCAGTACGTGTTCAATACCGGGCCCTACCTCAATTGACCCTCGTCGGCCTGCCCGGCGGGCGGGCTCCAGTGCCACGTGCTGGTCACGGTGAGCGGGGAGCGCGGCGTGACCGGACGGGGCAGGGTGTTCAGCCCGTTGGGCGGTCCTGACTGCGGCTCCACGCAGAGGGCTTCGGCGGGCTCGTCGTAGATCACCACCCACCGTGCGCTGCTGGTGATCTCCAGGGTGAGGGCGCCCGGCCAGTCGACGGTGACCGCGACCCCGTCGGGCATGCCGAAGCAGTCGTCCCACGGCCCCTCGCGGGGAGCGATCCGCCGGCCGGTCGGCAGGTGGTCCGGCCCGCGTTCCTCCTGCCAGGCCGCAGCGAGGCGCAGTTCGGCGGGCCCGCCCGTCCCGAGGTCGCGGCGGAACCACGGATGCCACCCCGCCTGGGCGGGGAACGGCTCGCCGTGGGACTCGACGGTCATCGCCAGGCGCAGGCAGGACGGGCTCAGCGCGAACTCCTGCGTGACGCGGCCCGCGAACGGCCAGGGAGCGCCCAGACCGTGCTCCAGCAGCGCGCTGTCCGCGGCCGCACGGACCACTCGCCACGGGGAGTTCCGTACGGTGCCGTGGATCGCGTGGGGCGGTGCCTCGCGCGGGAAGCGGTGGAAGCGCCCGGCGCTGCGCAGCACGCCCCCGGCGAGCCGGCCGCACCAGGGGGCCATCGGGAAGGAGCCGAAGCCGGCTCCCGGCATCAGGAGCTCCACGCCGGCGACGCTCAGGGCGGCGAGCCGGCCGCCCCCGGCAGGGTCGACCACGGCGACGGCCGGTCCGGCGTTCAGGGTCAGGAGATCGGGGGAGGCAGTGGGGGCGTCGTGCACGGTCGGCGGGCCGCTTTCGTTCGGTGTCCGGCCCGCCGAAGGGCCCAGACCACGGCCGCGGGGTACCGGGCCCAGCCGCCCACCCGGTCCGGGGCGAGTGCGGTGACGTCGAGTTCGGTGATCCGGTCGTCGCCCTGGGCGCTGTGGAGGCGCAGCAGGCCGTCCTCGCGGGGGCGCGCTCGGACGAGGGTGGCATGCGGCAGCGCGATCGGCAGGACGAGGCCGTCGTTGTAGTCGGTGTGCTCGCCGATCAGGTTGACGCGTCCGGGCGCGGCCCAGGTGCCGGCGGGCGCGGCGCCGTAGAGGTCGTGGAAGGTGGTCATGCGGGGTGCTCCAGGGTGAACTTCCAGGCGTCGGCGACGATGTCGTCCAGGTTGGGGCGGCGCGGGGTCCAGCCCAGCGCCTGGTGGGCGCGCTCGGCGGAGGCCACCAGCACCGCCGGGTCGCCCGCACGGCGGCCGACGGTCCGCACCGGGATCTCCCGGCCGGTGACGCGCCGGACCGACTCGATCACCTCGCGCACCGAGAAGCCGCTGCCGTTGCCCAGGTTGCAGATCAGGTGCTCGCCCGGCGCGGCCGCGTCCAGTGCCAGCAGGTGCGCCTCGGCCAGGTCCGCCACGTGGATGTAGTCGCGGATGCAGGTGCCGTCCGGGGTCGGGTAGTCGTCGCCGTAGACCGCGATGTGCTCGCGCTGCCCCAGGGCGGCCTGGAAGACCAGCGGGATCAGGTGCGACTCGGGGTCGTGCCGCTCGCCGTAGGCCCCGTACGCGCCCGCCACGTTGAAGTAGCGCAGCGAGACGGCGGCCAGGCCGTGGGCGACGGCCTCGCTGGTGATCAGGTGGTCGACGGCGAGCTTGGTGGCGCCGTAGGTGTTGGTCGGCGCGGTGCGGGCGGTCTCGGCGATCGGCACGGACTCCGGCTCGCCGTAGGTGGCGGCGGTGGAGGAGAAGACCAGCTTGCGCACGCCTGCCGCACGCATCGCGCTGATCAGCTCCAGCGAGCCGGCCACGTTGTTGCGCCAGTACTTCTCCGGGTCCACGACGGACTCGCCGACCTGCGAGGACGCGGCGAGGTGCAGCACCCCGTCGAAGGAGGCGTCCAGCACCGTGCCGGCGTCCTGGATCCGGCCCTGGACGAACTCGGCACCGGCCGGCACGCCCTCCCGGAAACCGGTGGAGAGGTCGTCCAGGACGGTCACCCGGTGCCCGGCCTCCAACAGGTGAGCGGCGACCACGCTGCCGACGTATCCGGCGCCACCCGTGACCAGGTACCTGCTCATGATGCGACCTCCCGGAGGCGCTGCGCCGCCGTCTCCGGCGACACGTCGTTGATGAAGGCTTCCATGCCGGACTCGGTGCCGGCCAGGTACTTGAGCTTGTCGGTGGTGCGGCGGACGGTGAACAGTTCGAGGTGCAGGGCGAGTTCCTCGCCGCCGGTGCGGGGCGCCTGGTGCCAGGCCGAGATGTAGGGGGTCCGGACGGGGGCCTGCGGGGTGCCGAAGAGCCGGTCGAAGCGGCGCAGCAGGTCGGAGGCCGGGCCAGGTCGAGGTAGAGGCCGGGGAGTTCGGCGCGCTGGTCCTCGTCGAGGCGGGTGAGGTCGGGGACGCGGCGGTGCGGGTGGAGGTGGACCTCGTAGGGCCAGCGCGCGGCGTACGGGACGAAGGCGGTCCAGTGCTCGCCGGTCGCCACCACCCGGACGGGGTCGGCGCGTTCGGCGGCGAGCAGGTCCTCGAAGAGGTTGCGGCCGGTGGCGGCGCGGTGGCGGGCCGCCTGCTCGGCGGTCCGGGCGGTGCGGGGTGTGGGGAAGGGGAACGCGTAGATCTGGCCGTGCGGGTGGGCGAGGGTGACGCCGATCTCGGTGCCGCGGTTCTCGAAGCAGTAGACCTGCTCGACGCCGGGCAGGGCGGAGAGTTCGGCGGTGCGGTCGGTCCAGGCGTCCAGGACGAGCCGGGCGCGGGCCTCGTCGAGGTCGGCGAAGGAGGCGCCGTGGTCGGAGGTGAAGCAGACCACCTCGCACCGCCCGTTCCCGGCCCGGACGTCGTACGGCGGGCCGGGCGCGTGCGGGCCGGCGAGGAGGCCCGCGGCCGCGGGTGCCGGGGTGAGCGAGGGGAAGCGGTTCTCGAAGACGGCCACCTCGTAGTCGGCGTCCGGGATCTCGCTCAGCCGCCCGTCCCGGGAGGGGCAGAGCGGGCACTCGTCGGCCGGTGGGTGGTAGATCCGGCTCTGCCGGTGGGCGGCGATCGTCACCCAGGCCCCGGTCGCCGGGTCGCGGCGGATCTCCGACCGACTGCTGACCGGCTCCAGCGGGCGCAGGTCGCGGGCGCCCCGGCCGGCGGCGGCGTCACTGTCGAAGTAGATCAGCTCGCGCCCGTCGGCGAGCTTGGCGGTGGTTCTGATCACGGCGTCCTCTCACAGGCGGCCGCCCGGCCGGGGTGCCCGAGCGCTTCTGTGCAACATAATCAAACATAAAGAGACATGAAGCAACATCTGCGCTGCAGGGAATGTGTCGCAGCCGTACGCCGTCGCCCGCGACCTCGTTCCGATGACCCGTCGGGGCCACCCCTCCGCGAGGAGTCGTGCCTGGCGGCAGGGCCGGGCTCCTGCCGGCCGCGGCCGGTGAACCGGCGGTGCCACGCAGGTCCACCGGCCGTCGCGGCCCGGCGTCCGCCCGGGGGCGGGATTCCGTGCGCCGCCCCGGGGTTCGGCGCGCCTGCTGCCGCTACTGCCGACCGCGCGCCGAGGAGCGGGCACCGCCCGCCGACCACCGGTGGGCCGCCCTGCCCGGGCAGTAGGCTCGGGCCGTGATCGACGAGGGGATCGCCTGGATCGGCGAGGGTCTTGAACACTTCCACCTGACGTTCGTGCACGGCGTCGGGATCGAGGAGTTGGCGGTGCGGCTGGGGGCCGAACAGGGCTCCCTGATGGACGCGGTGACGCTGGACCGGACGCTGCGGCTGTCGGGGGAGAGCCTGTCGCAGGGTGTTCTGCTCGGTGAGCGGCTGCCCGGGTTGGCGCGGTTCGGCGACGCGGGCAACGGGTGGGTTTTCGCCGTGGAGTCCTGCGAGGCGCCGTTCAGGCCCGACCGCGGTTCCGGCACCGGGCGGCCGCATCCGTCCGCGGGTACCCGCAGCCTGCACATCCTGGACACCGGTATGGACCCGCCCTGGCTGGACCACCTGGTGGACGGCCGGCACGTCTGGGGCTACGCGGAGGGGGCGCCGACCGTACCCGCCAGCCCGTTCACCCGTGAGCTGCTGACCCGGGGCGGCCTGCTGCCCTCGGGCGACGACACGGATCCGGACGAACTGGCGGGCCTGTTGGAGCTCGACGAGGTCTACCACCTGGTCGGCGGCCTCCTCGGTGTCGGCCTCCCCGCCGAGGCCGCCCTGGACGACGGCCTGCCGGGCGCTTTCACCGAGCCCCGCACCTTCACCCGGCCGGTGGAACGCCTGCCGGACCCGCCCCACCCGCCGTGCGGGGAGTGCGGGGCGCCGATGGCCCTCTGGTCCGAGCGGTGGGGGCCGGGCACCTTCCGCCTGGAGTGCACGCGCTCGGCCGACGGCTGCCCGGGCGCCCGGGTCGAGCCGCTGCTCAGGACCGGTACCCGGACGGAACCGAACCCCAGGTACGACAACGTCAGGCGGCCGGGCTGACCGGCCGTCAGTTCACTGATCATCTATCAGTTCTCTGACCTGCGGCGGTACCTGCCTTGAGGCCAGGATCGTCAGCGCAAGTCAAGCCTTACTTTCGAAGTGGTTTGCCCGCATAGTGGGGGGTCGAACGAGAGGAGGGCCCGGTCTTGTCGCAGGTCAACGACGGTGCCGTGCGTGTGGTGGAAGCGGAGCGGGCGGAGGTGTCCGCCGTGTACGGGCTGCTCGACGAACGGCTGGCCGGCGCGCGCGCCGAGCTGGCGCGGGTGCTGGCCGCGCAGGCCGGCAGCGCGGCCGAGGTGTACGAGCGGGATCTCGCCGCGGCGCGCCTGACGACCGAGGCGCGCCGGCTGGAGGGCGCGGGGGAGGGCCTGGTCTTCGGCCGGATCGACGCGGCGGACGGCTTCTCCCTGCGGATCGGGCGGATCGGCCTGCACGTGGACGAGAGCGACCTGCCGCTGCTGGTGGACTGGCGCGCGGACGCGGCACGCCCCTTCTACGAGGCGACCGCCGTCCACCCGATGGGCCTGCGGCGCCGCCGGCACCTGCGGATGGCGGAGCGCTCGGTCGTCGGGGTGAGCGACGAACTGCTGGACGGCTCCGAGCCCACCGCCGAGGACGTCGTCGGCGACAGCCCGCTGACCGAGGCCCTCCAGGCGCGCCGCACCGGGCGGATGGGCGCGGCGGTCGCCACCCTCCAGGCCGAGCAGGATGCGATCGTGCGCTCCCGCCACCGGGGGGTGACGGTCGTTCAGGGCGGCCCCGGCACCGGGAAGACGGTGGTCGCGCTGCACCGCGCCGCCTACGTGCTGTACGCGTTCCCGAAGGCCGCCGAGCGCGGCGTCCTGGTGCTCGGGCCGAACGCGCGCTTCCTCGACTACATCTCGCAGGTCCTGCCGTCGCTCGGCGAGAACGACGTCGTGCTGGCGACCTGCGCGGAACTGGCCGGGGCCGAGCCCGACGCCGTGGAGGCCGCCGACGTGGCATGCCTGAAGGGCGGAGCGGCGATGGCCGAGGCGCTCGCCGGCCTGGTGCGCTCGCGGCAGGCGCCGGAGGGCGGGTTCGCCGTGCGGGCGGGCCAGGAGTGGGTGCACCTGGACGACGAGGAGGTGGCCCGGGCGCGGGACGCGGCCACGCGCCTCGGCCTCGGCCACAACCGCGCCCGCGAGGTGTTCAAGGAGCTGCTGGCCGACGCCGTCACGGACGCCATGGAACGGGGCACCGTCGAGACGCTGGAACTCATCGACGCCCAGGTGGCGCAGCTCACCGGCCTCGACCTCGACCGCGTCGCCGCCTCGGACCTGCGCCACCTCGGCCTCGACTCGGCGCCGTCCTCGAACGCCGCCGACGAGTTCGACGCGGAAGCCGTCCGGGCCGATCTGCTGGGCGACGCCGGCGTGGAGCGGGCGGTGGAGGAGCTCTGGCCGCGCCTGGTGCCCGAGGACGTCGTGGGGACCCTGCTGGGCAGCCCCGGCCTGCTCGCCCGGTTCCTGCCGCAGCTGGCCGACGAGGAGCGGGCCCGCCTGCGGCGCGGCCCGGACACCCCCTGGACCGACGCCGACGTCCCGCTGCTCGACGAGGCGGCCGCCCTGGTCGACGGTCCGCCGGAGCGGGTCTACGGGCACGTGGTGGTCGACGAGGCGCAGGAGTTCACCGAGATGCAGTGGCGGATGGTCGGCCGCCGCTGCCCGGCGCGGTCGATGACGCTGGTCGGCGACTTCGCCCAGGCGGGCCCGGCGGCCACCGCACGCGGCTGGGAGGAGGCGCTGGCCCCCGAGTTCGGCACGCGGTTCGCGCTGCACACCCTGACCGTCAGCTACCGCACCACCGAGGAGATCCTCGCCGCCACCCGGGACCTGCTCGCCGTCATCGCCCCCGGCCAGACCCCGAGCAGCTCCATCCGCCACGGCGACGAGCCCCGCACGATCGCGACGTCCGCCCCGGGCCTGGCCGCCACCCTGGCCGGCGAACTGCACGCCCAGGCGCAGACGCACCCCGGTGAACTGGCCGGTGTGGTCTGCGCGGACGCCAGGCTCCCGGAGCTGGCCGCCGCGGGGCTCGCCGACCTGGCGCGCCTGGTCCCCGCCTCGCAGGCGCGGGGCCTGGAGTTCGACACCGTCCTGGTCGTCGACCCGGCGGAGATCACCGCGGCCCGGCCCGGCGGGGAGCGGGACCTGTACGTCGCCCTCACCCGGCCGACCAAGCGCCTCTGCACGGTCACCGTCACGCGGGCCTGAGCCGGAGGCCGGGGAGGCCCGGCGCCTTCCCGGCCTTCCCGCGTCCCGGCCTGCCCGTCTGCCCGTCTGCCCGTCTGTCCGCCTTCCCGGTGCCCCGTCTCCCCGGCGCCGGCCCGCCTGCCCGGTGGCCCTGTGCGGCCGGCCGCGCACGCGGTGCGCCCGAATCGGCGGCGGCCGTAGCACCCGACAGCGGTCCCGGTCCGGGCGCCGGCGCGTTGTGGAGGATCGGACGGTGTCCCCGCGCGCCTCCGCCACGAAGCATGGACGGGTTGGTGCGGCCTCGGCCCTGCCGGCACCCGGCGGCGATCCCCTCCTCGTTCCGCCGCCGCGAGCGCCAGGAAGACGATGCACATGTTCCAAGCCCCGTCCGCCGGCGGCCACGCGCTGATCGAACAGCACGGCGTCGACACCATCCCCGAGGCCGAGCGCACCAGTACGCCACGCGACGTGCTCTCCATCCTGGTCGGCTCGAACCTCGCGTTCGGCGTGGTGGTGTTCGGCTGGCTCCCGGTCTCCTTCGGCCTCTCCTTCTGGGCCAGTGCCACCTCCCTGCTCCTCGGCACGGCCCTGGGCATCGTGCTGACCGCGCCGCTGGCCCTGGTGTCGCTGCGCACCGCCACCAACCTGTCCACCAGCTCCGGCGCCTTCTTCGGCGTCCGCGGGCGGCTGCTCGGCTCGGTGATCGGGCTGCTGCTCTCCCTCGGCTACACCGCCCTGGCCCTGTGGGTCGGCGGCGACGTGGTGGTCGGCGCGCTCAACCGCCTGCTAGGGCTGCCGGCGGGCGGCGTCTCGTACGTGATCACGTACAGCGTGCTGGCCGGGCTCAGCGCGACGGCGGCCATCTTCGGCTACCAGCTGCTGCTGAGGATGGAACGCGTGCTGATGTGGGCCATGGGCGCCCTGCTGCTGGCCGGCCTCCTCGCCTTCGCGCCCCACTTCGACGGCTCCGCCCACGGCGCGTACCTGCTCGGCGGGTTCTGGTAGACCTGGCTGCTGGCCGTGGTCGCGGCCGGGCTGAGCGGCCCCATCGCGTTCATCACCCTGCTCGGCGACTACACCCGCTACGTCTCCCCGGCGAAGCACGGCAACCGGCGCGTGCTGGGGGCCACGGCCGCGGGGCTCTTCCTGGGCCTGCTGATCCCGCAGCTGTTCGGCGCCTTCACCGCCGTCGCCACCGGCGCGGGCAACGACTACGTCGGCAGCCTGATCAAGGGCGCCCCGCTCTGGATCCTCGTGCCGCTGCTGCTCAACGGCCTGCTCGGCAGCGCGGGCAACACCGGTCTGATGCTCTACAGCATGGGCCTGGACCTGGACGCCATCCTGCCCCGGGCGACCCGGCGGCAGGCCACCTACGTGGTGGCGGCGACGGCGACCGTGCTCGTCTTCCTCGGCCACTTCGTCTGGAGCGCGCAGGACGCCGTGACCTCCTTCGTCCTGGTGCTGACCGCGATCGGCACGCCGTGGGCGGTCATCACGCTGATCGGCCACCGGCGCTGCCGGGGCGACTACGACCGGCGCTCGCTCCAGGTCTACAACCACGGCACCCGCGGCGGCATCTACTGGTACCGCGCGGGCTGGAACGTCCCGGCCACCGTCGCCTGGGCCGTCGGCAGCGCCGTCGGGCTGTGCGCGGTGGACACGCCGGTCTACCGGGGCCCGCTGCTCTCGCTGACCGGCGGGATCGACCTCAGCTTCGTCCTCTCGGGCGCGCTCGCGGCAGGGTTCTACGTGCTGCTGTCGCGTGCCTCCCGGGGCCGGGCGGGCCGGGTGGTGGCCCTGGCCGCGTCCCCGGCGGCGGGCGTCGAGGCCGCGCCGGCGCCGGCTCCGCTCGACCGCTGAGGCCGGCCGGCACCGTCTCGCACCCTGCGTCCCCGGCCCGCCCCTCCAGTGGGCCGGGGACGAGCCGTTTCCGCTCCACAGGCTTGACATGACCCTGACTCATCCCGCGCTCCCGACCTCCCGGCCGGCGTATCGCCGACGGGGGGTCGAGGCTGGGGGTGATTGCGTGATCCCAGGTGGATCTGGTTGCCATGCATGTGAATAGCTGGCTATAATCCCGAAACCACCTGCGATTCGAAGGAAGATGAGAGTCATGACCGAGGGTACTCGGGTAATCGTCGGAATCAGTGGCTCGCTGGCCAACCTGGCCGCCCTGCACCGCGCCGTGGAGGAGGCCGTGTTCCGCGGAGCCGTCCTCGTCCCCGTGATCGCCTGGACCCCGGTCGGCGGCGAGCCGGCCTACCGCGCCCAGCCGTGCCCGCCGCTGGCACGGCTCTGGGCGCAGGCGGCCCGCGAGCGGCTCGACGAGGCCTTCGAGCAGGCCTTCGGCGGATACCCGGAGGGCGTCCGGATCGAGCCGATGGTGCTGCGGGCCGACGCCGGCCGGGCCCTGGTGGCGGTCGCCGACCGCCCGGACGACCTGCTGGTGGTGGGCGCCGGACGGCGCGGCCGCCTGCCCCGGATCCTGCGGCCCTCGGTGAGCCGCTACTGCCAGGCCCACGCGGCCTGCACCGTGGTGACGGTCCCCCCGTCCGAACTGCTGAAGGAGCTCCGGAGCGCCGACTGGAGCGCGGACCCGCTGAGCCTCGTCGCGGCCTGACGCCGGGTGGACCGGCCGGCGACCGCCCGGCCGCTCCGGCCCGCGTCAAGATCAGGCAAATCCCTGCCGTGATCGGGTACTTCGCCATCGTGGCGTGCTGTGATCTTCGGTAGGTTGCCTCTGCGCCGCCGCCGCAGACGGCGGCGACACGGGGGAGTCGGACATGATCGAGGACCGCAGGCCGGAGGAGATGCCGGACGACGGACCGGACGGGACGCCGGCGGGGGGCGACGGGCCGGAGCCCGCTCGCGGGGTGTCCCGGTGGATCCGGCCGGCCATGGGGGCCCTGCTGGCGGCGGTCGGCGTTGCCGAGCCGGTCATCGCGTTCGTCGCCATCGGGACGGGGAACGGCGGGGACGCGGCCGCCGTGCTGTTCCTGGTCGGGATCATGGTGAACCTGATGCCGTTCGCCCCCTGGGGGCTCTACCGCGCCGTCAAGACGGGCCGCCGGCCCGCCGCGGCGGCCGCGCTGGCGGGGGTGCTCCTGGCGGTCGTGACCTTTCCCTACGAGCACGACGTGGAAGTCGGAGCGGTCTGGCAGGCGCAGCCGGACCGGCCCTCCGACGCCCGGGGGATCGGCGCCTGGCTCGACGGCGGCATCCTGGTCCGCGCCCGCGCCGACGCCGTCGTCGGCTACCGCGTCGACACCGGCGAGGTCGCCTGGCGGTGGACCCCGCCCGGCCAGGACACCGTGTGCACCATGAGCGAGGCCACCGGCGACGGCGTCGGCCTGGTCGGCCACAGCGCGCACGGCAAGCCCTGCGCCACCGTGACCGCCCTCGGCCTGGCCACCGGCACGGCCCGCTGGGCAACGTCCGTGGACGCGCCCGGCCGGTCCGGCGACGACGCCGTCGCCGCAACCGCCGCCATCGCGGGCGGGCTGGCCGTGCTCCAGGAGAACGGGGGCTGGCGGGCGGCCGCCCTCGCCGACGGCAGGACGCTCTGGCAGACCCGCACCGAGCCCGGCTGCACCCCGGTCGCCCTGGCCGGGGCCCCGGCCGCCGTGGTGACCGTCGCCCGCTGCGGGGAGACGGCCCCCGTCCTGCGGACGCTGCGACCGGCGGACGGCCGGGAGCAGACGCACACCGAACTCCCGGTCACCAGCCGGCTCAAGGGCCTCGCCCTGCTCGCCGCCGACCCGGTCACGCTCTGGGTGGACGAGGAGGCCGGCCGCGGCACCCATGCCGTGCTCGGCTACGCCCGGGACGGCCGCCTGCGCTCCACCGTCCCGGTCTCCGGCCCCGAGTTCGACCTGGTCGTCCAACCGGGATCGGGACTCGACGACACCTTCCCCGCCCGGCCCGCCTACGGCGCGGTGGTGGTCGGGGACCTGCTCGTCGCTCCGGCGGTGAAGCCGGACGACATCACCTTCGAGGCGACCGCCCACGGCACCCGCCGACGGGGCACCGGACGGCTGGTCGCCTTCTCCCTGGCCGACGGCACCCAGCGGTGGACCGCGGGCGTGGACGAGTCGGTCGAAGGCGTCGCCGCGGACGGTGACACGGTGTGGGCGCTGACCCACGACAACTCGCTCTACCACTTCGCCGCCCCGACCGGGAGCCGGCAGTCCAAGCAGTCGGTCCCCGGGCACACCCGGATCGACCCGGTGGTCCTGTGGCCCGTCGCCGGGGGCCGCTTCGTTCTCGTCGCCCACGACGGCACCGGCGGCGAACCGCCCGTCACCGTCCTGCACTGAGCCGCCCGGCGGCCGGGTGGCCGGGCGCGTCCCGCCCACGGCCTCCGGCAAGGGTGCCGGGCCCTCCGGACGAACAGGGCCCGGCGCTGCCCGCCCACCCGGCCGCCGGGCAGTCTCCGGGCCGGGCCCGACGCCGGGTCCTCGACGGCGGCCGGGCCGGTGTTCCGCGTCGGGGCGGCGGGTGGCCCGGGAGGCCGGCGTCCCGGCGGCCGGAAAAATACCCCTCCCGGTATATTGGAGGGAAGGTGCCCCGCCGCGGGGCCGTGAGGCAAGGAGTCATGCGATGTGTCGACGTACGGTGTGCCGCAGCTGTGGCAAGGCGGGCTATGCGGGGTGCGGGATGCACGTCGAGCAGGTGCTGGCCGGGGTGCGCAAGGCCGACCGCTGTGCGTGCGACCGGAGCGCCGGTAAGGGCGGCGGGTTCCTGGCCAGGCTCCTGGGCCGGCGCTGAAGGGCCACCGCCGAAGGGCGGGCGCCGGTCGGATCGGGCCGTGTCGGACATCGTCCGACACGGCCC
This sequence comes from Streptomyces sp. CB01881, assembly GCF_002953255.1. Taxonomy (GTDB): domain Bacteria; phylum Actinomycetota; class Actinomycetes; order Streptomycetales; family Streptomycetaceae; genus Kitasatospora. Next base: position 1,045,874 of record NZ_CP026498.1, on the reverse strand, counting down.
GACGCGTGTCTGCGGGACCGCGTCACACGGTCCCGCCGACACGCGCCGGGGCGGATGGTCAGTCGTGGGAGAAGGAGATCCTCGGCAGCACGCGGTCCAGCCAGGCCGGGGTGTGCCAGGCGGCGCGCCCGGTCAGGCGCAGGAGGACCGGCAGCAGGACCAGCCGGACCAGGGCGGCGTCGAGCAGGACGGCGACGCCGAGGACGATGCCCATCTCCTTGGGCGGCAGCGGGCCGGACAGGGCGAAGGTGAAGAACACCGCGACCATCACGCCGGCCGCTGCGAAGACCACCCGGCCGGAGTGGGCGAGGGCGCCCACCATGGCCTCGCGGGGGTCGCCGGTCCGCTCGTAGTGCTCCTTGGCGGAGGCGAGCAGGAAGACCGTGTAGTCCATCGCGATGGCGAAGATCATCGCGAAGAAGAACACCGGTGCCCAGCCGTCGAGGAACCCCTGCGGGGTGAACCCGAGCAGGCCGGCGCCGTGGCCGTCCTGGAAGACCAGGCGGGCGACGCCGAACGCGGCCCCGGTGGAGAGCAGGCTCGCGGCGGTGCCGAGGGCGGCGATCAGTGGTGCGCGCAGCGCGACGAGCAGCAGCAGGAAGCCCAGGGCCATGACGACGCCGATGACCAGCGGGGTCTTCTCGGCCAGCAGGTGCTGGAGGTCGAGGTTCTCCACGGCCGCGCCGCCCACCAGGGTGTCCGGGGGGAGGTCGGCGCGCAGGGCGTGCACGGTGTGCGCGAGGTCGGGGCTGGAGGGGTCTACGGTGGGCACGGCCTGGATCATCGACCAGCCGGAGCCGTCGGCGGCGGGGGTCGCGGGCATGGTGCCGGCGATGCCGGGCGCGTCGGCGAGGCGCGCGCTCACCTCCGCGGCGTTCGCGGCCGGGGTGAGGATCTGCAGGGTGCCCGGGGCGCCGGGACCGAAGGCCTGCTGGACGGCGGTGTAGCCCGCCCGCGCGCTGGCGTCCTCGGGGAGGACGGCGATGGAGGGCATCGCGGTGCGCAGGCCGACGACGGGGGCGGCCAGGGCGATCAGCGCGGCGAGGGCGAGGGCCCCGTAGCGCAGCGGGTGCTTCCACAGCCGTTCGCCCCAGGCGGCGAAGCGCGGCGAGCGGCTCTCGGCGGAACGTGCCCAGGGCAGGGCGAGGGCGTCGACCCGGTGGCCGAGCCTGCCGAGGACGGCGGGCAGCAGGGTCAGGGTGGCGGCGAGGACGAACAGGACGGCGAGCATGATGCCGCCGGCCATCGACCTGAACGCCGGGGAGGGCACCAGCATGACGGCGGACAGGCTCACCAGGACGGTCGCCCCGGAGAGCAGGACGGCCTTGCCGGCGGTGTCCATGGTCTGCGCCACGGCCCGGGTGTGGTCACGGGAGCCCCCGGTGCGGGCGGCGCGGAACCGGACGACCATGAACAGCGCGTAGTCGATTCCCAGGGCGAGGGCGAACATCATGGCGAAGTTCATCGCCCAGACCGACACCGGGAACAGATGGCTGATCAGGACGAGCGACCCGGCGGACGCGGCGAGTCCGGCCATGGTGAGCAGGAGCGGCAGGCCGGCGGCGACCAGCGAGCCGAAGGCGAGGACGAGGATGGCCAGGGTGACCGGCCAGGACATGATCTCGGACTTCATCATGGCGTCGTGGTTGGCCTTGTTGAAGTCGCTCCACAGCACGGAGGCGCCGGTCGCGTGCACGGTGACGCCGTCCCGCGACAGCTTGTTCAGCGGGCCCTTGAGGTCGTCGGCGGCGCGGACCATGTCGTCGGGGGAGGCGGCGGCGCCGGCGAGCAGGACGGCGGTGCGGCCGTCCGGGCTGATGGTGGCACCGGGCTGGGGTGCGATGACGGTGGAGACCCGGGGGTCGGCGGCGGCGATCGCGGACGCCTCGGCGACGACCCGCCGGACGGCGGGTTCGGTGACCGGCCGGTCGGCACTGACCACGATCTGGAGCGCGGAGGAGGCGTTGCCGGCGAAGTGCTGCTCGGCGACCTGGCGGACCTTCACCGACTCGGAGCCGTCGGCCTGCCAGCCGGCGCCGGACAGCGCGCTGGTGACCTGCGGGGCGAAGGCGCCGAGCCCGATCACGACCAGCAGCCAGCCGGCCAGCACGGCCTTGAAGTGACGGACGGACCAGACGCCCAGGCGGCCCAGCGGGCCGGGCCGCGGTGCCGCGTCCGGCGGTCCGGCGGCCGGGTCCCGCTGTTCGGGCGGTGTGGCGGAGGGTCGGGGGAGGGGGGCGTCGAGGTGTTGCACGGGGGGCTCCGTTGCGATGGGGGATCCCGCGAAAATACGGGTGGGGGTATAGAGGAGGTACAGGAAAAGGGCCCGCGCGGGCGGGCCCCGGAAGCGCCGGTCAGGCGGTGAGCGAGTCCAGCGCGGCGCGCAGGCGGGCGGCCGCCTCGTCGGCGACGGCGCCGAGTCCGGCCTCTCCGGTGACCTGGACCATCAGCTGTGGGTCCATGGCCTCCACCGCGGTCCGGCCGTCGACGGTGCGGACCACGACGTTGCACGGCAGGAGCAGGCCGATGCGCCGGTCGCCCTGGAGTGCGCGGTGGGCGAGCGGGGGGTTGCAGGCGCCGAGGACGAGGTAGTCCTCGATCTCCTCGCCCAGCCCGGCCCGCAGTGTCGCCTGCATGTCGATCTCGGTGAGGATGCCGAAGCCCTGCTCGGCGAGCGCGTCGCGCACCTGCCGCACGGCTTCGTCGAAGGGCAGGTCGAGGGTGGTGGTGATGCCGTGGTCCATGGTTTCTCTCCGGCTTCCGGAGCGTGTCCGGGGTCGTTGAACGGATGGGTCCGGGCGGGCGGGGCGGCGAGCGGACGCGCCCGCGGTCTCCCGCTGCGGTGGGCGCGTCAGGCGAGGGCCAGGAAGAGCTTCTCCAGCTCGGTCTCGCTCATCGGCGGGGCGTCGCCGTCGGCGGTGGCCAGGCACTGCCGCATGCCACTGGCCACGATCTTGAATCCGGCCCGGTCGAGTGCGCGCGAGACGGCCGCGAGCTGGGTCACGACGTCCTTGCAGTCGCGCCCGGCCTCGATCATCGCGATCACTCCGGCGAGCTGGCCCTGGGCCCGGCGAAGGCGGTTGAGCACCGCGCCGACAGCGTCCTCGTCAACCTGCATGGTCACATCTCCTGTGGCGTCGTTTCCCCCGGTTCCAGTATACCCGGAGGGGTATTTTTCGAGCGGAGCTCGGCGATCGGCACGCGGCGCGGACGGCGGACGGCGGTCGGCCGCCGGTAGTCGTCGGCTCAGGTGGTCGGCCGGTGGGCGGCCTGCCAGGCGGCGTACCCGCCGAGCAGGTCGGAGACGTCCGCGAAGCCGTGGTGGCGCAGCAGGCTGGCCGCGACGGAGGAGCGGTGGCCCCCGGCGCAGTGCACCACGAGCGGCCGGCCGGCGGGGAGTTCGTCCAGCCGGTGGGGCAGCTCGTTGAGGGCGAGGTGTGCCGAGCCGGGGACGGCCCCCTCGGCGCGCTCGGCGCAGGTGCGGACGTCGAGCACCAGTGGAGGCTGCTCCGTGGCGAGGGCGGTGCGCAGCTGGTCGACGGTGACCCGGCCGGCGGGGGTGAGGTCGTCGGCCAGCTCGGCGAGGGTGGTCTCCGGGTCGTGCAGGTGGCCGGCGGTACGGTCGAACCCGATCCGGGCCAGCCGGGTGACGACCTCCTCGGCGCGGCCGTCCGGCGCGACGACGAGGAGGTCGGCGTCCGGCGTCAGGACGGCGCCGGCCTGTTCGGCGAAGCGCCCGTCGGCCGGGACGTTGACGGCGCCGCGCAGGTGGCCGGCGGCGAACTCGTGCGGCGGGCGGGCGTCGAGGACGAGCGCCCCGGCCGTGCGCAGGGCCCGGAACTCGTCGGTGGTCAGCGGGCGGGCGGCCTGCGCGGCGTCGAAGAGGGGCCGGTCCTGGCGGTTGAGGGTGGCGTCGTAGCCGAAGTAGCCCGGCGCGGCGGCCTGCCCGGCGGTGACGATGGCGACGAACTCCTGCTCGCTCATCGGGGCGCACGCGTAGTTGGTGGCGCGCTGGGCGCCGATGGTGGACTGGCGCTCGGTGGAGAGGTTCTTTCCGCAGGAGGTGCCGGCGCCGTGGGCGGGGTAGACGCGGACCTCGTCGGGCAGGGACATCAGCCTGCGCTGGACACTGTCGTAGAGCATCCGGCCGAGTTCGTCGGCGCTCACGCCGGCCGAGGCGAGCAGGTCGGGGCGGCCGACGTCGCCGATGAACAGCGCGTCGCCGGTGAGCACGCCGTAGGGGACGGTGTCCTCGGCCCGCTCGTGGACCAGCACGCTGATCGATTCGGGGGTGTGGCCGGGGGTCTCCATGATCTGCAGGGTGACGTCGCCCAGGCTGATCCGTTCGCCGTCGGCCAGCTTGCGGATCGGGTACTCGGTCTCCGCGCGGCGGCCGTAGCCGATCCAGGCGCCGGTGCGGGCCGCCAGCTCCAGGTGGCCGGCGAGGAAGTCCGCGTGGAAGTGGGTGTTGATCACCGCCTCGACGGTGAAGCCGTGCGCCTCGGCGTCCGCGAGGTACTCGTCGACGTCGCGGCGCGGGTCCACCACCACGGCGCGGCCGGTGGTCTCGTCGGCGACCAGGTACGAGGCCTGGGAGAGGCAGTCGAGGTAGTACTGGGCGAAGAACACGTGGAACTCTCCTGTCCGGCCGCCACAGGGGGCCGCGGGGGTGGTGGGAGGCGGTCGTCATGCCCGAAAAAAATACGGGGTGGGGTATCTCTTGCTCTCTACGATACCCCCATGGGTATTATCGACGGCAAGAGGGCAGCCCACGCCGGCCGCCACCCGGGGGTCGGCCCCGCCGCGCCCCACCCGTCCGCTCCGGCCCTGCCGGCACCCGAGGACGGGCGCGCTCTTCCGGCCCCGGCCCCGGCCCCGGCCGCGGCCACCGTCGACCGGTCCGCCGAGAGCTCTCTTCCCTTCAGCTCCCTTCCCTTCCCGTACCGCGCCACCCCGGAGGCCGCCATGCTCCCGCCCCACCAGCCGCCTGCTCCCCGCCAGGCCGATCCGGCCCAGGCCGAGCGGATGCTCTCGGCCGGCCTCGCCGTCCTCCTCGACGTCCGCGAACGGGACGAGTTCGCGGCCGGGCACGCCCCCGCCGCCGTCCCGCTGCCGCTCGGAGTCCTCGCCGCGCTCAGCCTCGGCAGCGAGCTCCCGCCGGGCGTGGCGGGACGGACCGTGCTGGCCGTCTGCCGCTCGGGCCACCGCTCACAGCAGGCCGTCACCCTGCTCGCCGCGCAGGGCGTCGACGCCGTGAACGTGGCCGGCGGCATGCGGGCCTGGGCCGGAGCCGGGCTCCCGGTCGTCTCCGCGCACGGCGCGGGCGGACAGGTCATATGACCACGCTCGTCCTCGCCCTGGCTGCAGGCGCCGTGGTCGGCCTGGCCCTGGGCGGCCTCGGCGGGGGCGGCAGCATGCTCGCCGTCCCGGCTCTGATCTACCTGCTCGGCTTCAGCCCCGCCCACGCCGGCACCGCCGCCCTGCTGATCGTCGCCGTCACCTCGCTGACCGGGCTGCTCGCCCACGCCCGGGCCGGGCGCGTGCGCTGGCGCACCGGGCTGCTGTTCGCCGCGGCCGGGCTGCCGACGGCCACCGTGGCCGGCACGCTCTCCGCGCACCTGCCGGCCGCGCTGCTCACCGCCGGCTTCGCCGTCCTGGCAGCCCTGGCGGCCTGGCGGATGCTGGCCGGCCGGCGGGAGACGTCCGGACCCGCCGTGGCCGGATCCGCCGTGGCCGCACCTGCTGTGGCCGCAACGGCCCGGGCTGCAACCACCGTGCCCGATCCGGCCGTTGCGGCGAACCGATGGGCCGTGACGGGTGAGGCAGTGGTGACGGGTGAGTCGGCCGCCGGGGTGAAACCCACCGGGCTCCGGGCGGTCACCACCGGCGCCGGCCTGGGCGCGGTCACCGGACTGCTCGGCGTCGGCGGCGGCTTCCTCGCCGTCCCCGCCCTGGTCTCCGTCCTCGCCCTCACCATGGCCGAGGCCGTCGGCACCAGCCTGCTGGTGATCTCGGCCAGCGCGCTGGCAGCCCTGCTGCCCCGCCTCGGCGCGACCGGCAGCCTCGACTGGGCGGTCGTCGCGCCGTTCACCGCCGCGGCCGTGCTGGGCGCCTGGGACGGCAAACGCCTGGCCGACCGCCTCAGCGGCCGCGCCCTCCAGAGCGCCTTCGCCGTCGCCCTGTCGGCCGTCGCCGCGCTCATGCTCGCCGACGCCCTGAGCTGACAGCGTCATCCGCAGACGCCGCCCGCCTGCGCCGCCCCGTCCCCACCGCCCCGTCCCCGTCGCCCCGCGTGCACCGCCCGGCTCACAGTGTCCGGGCGCCGCGTCAGGGACGTTCGAGGTGCTGGAGGATGCCGCCGACGGAGAAGCAGAGGGCGCCGGTGAGGGTGCCCCAGTTGGCGATGTCGGCGTTGACGAGGCTGTCGGTCGCGGGGCGGGTGTAGGCGGCGAGCGCCGAGATCATGAAGAGGACGGAACCGAGCTGGTTCACGGCGACGATCCACCAGCCGAGGCTGCGGCGGCGGACGCAGGGTCGGCCGTGGCAGATCTCGACGAAGGCGAGGTGGCCGGAGACCAGGAACAGGATGCAGCCGATGACGTCGGGGGTCCAGATCAGCCGGTTGACCTGCTGGACGCTCAGTCCTTGCAGGAAGGAGTCGATCAGGTTGACGGCGAACACCAGGGTTCCGGCGAACAGGACGAACGCGCTCAGCCAGTCGACCCGTGTCGGTTCGTAGCTCCACCAGCGCCAGCGGTGGGTGACCAGCCGGCCCTCGCCTCCGGGGACGTGGCGGGGTGCGTTGACGACCTGGAGCAGCGAGACGTATCCGCCGGTGTTGAAGAACAGGCCGCCGGCGAAGTAGAGCGAGGCGCAGGTGGTGGCGTCGCCGGAGCCGAACTGCGCGACGCCGGCACCCGCCGCGAAGAGGGCGCCGCCGATGATGAAGGCGGTCGCGGCGATGGCGTTGAGCCTTCGCAGGCGGGCGATCGCGACGTCGTCGGCGCTCGCGTGCCGGCCGGTGGGCGCGCCGGGAGGGTGGACGGCGAGGAGGCCGCGCCGCCGGGCGAGTCGTGACTCCCACACGGCGGTGCCGCCGCCCGGCGGGCGCCAGGTGAGCCGGGTGGTGAACGGTCCTGCGCCTTCGGCGCGCTGGTCGGGCTGTCCCACGGGCCGAGACTAGACGGCCTGCCGGACCGTCAGCCGGGCGAAACGCCGCGGAGGCAGGGACGCGCCCGGCACCGGTGCGCTGCGGGGTGGGCCGACGGGCCGACCGGCTGTTCGAACAGCTGGCCGCGACCGTGCCCTGGCGGGCCGAGCGGCGCGAGATGTACGAGCGGACGGTCGACGTACCCCGCCTGCTGGCCTCCTATCCGGCGGACGCCGAACCGCCGCACCCCGTGCTCGACCAGGCCCGCTCGGCGCTCAGCCGGCACTACGCCGAGGAACTGGGCGAGCCCTTCCGCACCCTCGGCCTCTGCTACTACCGGGACGGCCGCGACAGCGTGGCCTGGCACGGCGACCGGATCGGGCGCGGTGCCCGCGAGGACACCATGGTGGCGATCCTGTCCGTGGGCGAACCGCGTGCCTTGGTGCTGCGCCGGCGCCACGGCGGCGGCCCGGTCGTGCGCAAGCCGCTGGGGCACGGGGACCTGGTGGTCATGGGCGGCTCCTGCCGGCGCACCTGGGAGCACGCCGTCCCGAAGAGCGCGCGCCCGGTGGGCCCGCGGATCAGCATCCAGTTCCGTCCGCACGACGTGGCCTGAGACCCGCGGGTCGCCAGGGCGTCCGTGCCGCCGCAGCCCCCCGTTGCCGTCCGCCGGATGCAGCCCCTGCTTTGCCGGCCGTCGGCCGCCGGATCCGACCCCGGGCCCCGGTTTGCCGGCCACGCCGTCACCGCCGCCCCGGGGCCGTGGCACGCGCCACGGTCCCGGGGCGGGGCCGATCAGTGGAGCGCGCCGCGGACCGCCTCGGGGTCGGTGGGCGCGAGCGGGGTGGCGTCGGTGGCGGCGCCGGTGGCGGTCTTGCCGGTGAGGGCCGGCGGCGGGGTCACGTAGACGGGGTCGGGATCGGCCTCGGGGGCACAGGTCTTGGCGATGCGGCCGCCACCCGTGGGGAGGCTGCCGTCGCGGAGGTACGCGGTGAAGGTGTCGTCCAGGCAGGCGTTGCCGTGGAAGAGGATCTCGTGGAAGCTGCCGCCGGTCTGCACGACCAGCTTCGAGCCGGGCAGCGCGTCGTGCATGGCGAGCCCGCCCTCGTACGGGGTGGCGGCGTCCTCGGTGGCCTGGAAGAGCAGGACGGGCGGCAGTCCCTTGCCGGTGATCTTCGTCCGGCCCGCCGGGTTGCCCTGGGAGGGCCAGAACATGCAGGCGGCGTTGTACCACATGTTGTTGTACGTGTAGAAGGGCGCGACCGCGTTGACCTTGGCCTGGTCCTTCTTCCAGAACTCCCAGTCGCGCGGCCACGCGTTCTCGTTGCACTGCGCCGCGTTGTAGGCCGGGAAGGCGCCGTCGTCACCGCCCGGCGCCGCGTACCGGTTGTACGCGATGGCGAGCGGGCGGGTGTCGTGCTGGGTGACGTGGGCCGAGAGGACGGTGGCCATCCGGGGCCAGCGCAGGAAGTTGTAGCCCCCGCCGTAGAAGATGTCCTCGAACTCGGCCGGGCCGATCTTCCCCGGGGCCGGCGCGGCGTCCACCGGGTCGGTCCGCAGTGCGGCCTCGACCTGGTCGTACGCCTTCTTGACGGACGCGGCGTCGGTGCCCAGGTGGTAGACGGAGTCGGCCTTGGCCGCCCAGGCCGCGAAGGCGTCGAAGCGGCGCTGGTGTTCCTTGTCCTGCAGGATGTTGTGGTCGTACCAGCTGATGGTCGGTCCGACGATGCTGTCCAGCACCATCCGTCGTACGTGCGAGGGGAAGAGCTGGCCGTACGTGGAGCCCAGCGAGGTGCCCCAGGACCCGCCGTAGAAGCTGATCTGCCGGACACCGAGCGCCCGCCGGATGCTGTCCATGTCGCGCGCGCTGTCGACGGTGGTCATGTGCGGCAGGAGCCAGGACCAGTCGGCCGCGCAGTTGGCGGCGTAGCCGGCCGCCTTCGCCAGCCAGGCCTTCGAACTGCCCTGACTCACCTGGTAGTCGGGGCGCTCAGCGTCGAAGTAGTGGGCGTCGCAGACGACATGGGGCTCGCTCGCGTTGGTGCCGCGGATGTCGAAGCCGATCCAGTCGTAGGTGGAGGCGACGTCCTGCGGGAGCTTCCCGGAGACGAAGGCGGGCATCCAGAGCCCGGAGGAGCCGGGCCCGCCGGGGTTGAGCAGGATCGGGCCCTGCTGCTTGTCCCTGGGCGCGGTGGCGGGCAGGCGGTTCACCTTGATTTTGATCTTGCGGCCGCGCGGGTCGGCGTAGTCCACCGGCACTTCGAGCATCGCGCACTGCAGCGCGGGAGTGGCGGCGTCATTGCAGGAGCTCCAGACGAGCTTTCCCTGGCCGACGTCCTCGGGGGCGGGGACGTCGGAGGCGGCACTGGCGGACGCTCCGCCGAAGGCGGCTACGGCTGCGGCGGCCGAGAGCAGGGCTACGACTTTTCTCATGGGGAGCATGATGTGATATGTGCAATGTCACATCCAGTCAACTGACGGGACGTTATTAAGCTGTGACCGAGCCGGAGTTGGTGGGGTGGACGTGCGCCAGGCTCTCAGTGCCCGCTCGCGGCGTCTGCTTTCGGGGTCTGCTTTCGGCGTCTGCTTTCGGGGTCTGTTCTCGGGGTCTGTTCTCGGGGTTGGACGTGGCAAGCCTGTTCGGAGGCGGCCCGGGGGTGGAGCGCCCGCCGACTGGAGGGCGCGAGCCGACCCGGGGTGTGAGGCGTATACGCCCTGGCGGCAGGCTGCTCCGGTGGTGCGGGCGGGCGCTCGGGACTTCTCAACTGGCCTTTTCCGTAAGGGGTTTATTGCTCATCGATGCGTGGGTACGGGTGCGGTCGCCTGTCCGGGGACGGGCCCGGGGGTGCTGAGAGGGGGAAGGCTTGGGTAAGCATGATTGTCGGGTGCATGGCTGGCGGGGGCGGTGGCTGCGCCGGATCCGCGCCGGGGGAGCGGTGCTCGTGACCGCGCTCGTCATGGCGGTGTGGGGTGTTCCGCAGGGCGCTCAGGCGGTGCCGGTGCGGGGCAACACGGGCTGGTCGATCCTGATGTGCAAGGTCTCGGACAACGCGTCCGAGCCGCACAGCGCAGCCTGGCTGAAGAACTTCTTCACCGACTCCGGCGCCGGCACCGGAGGCATGGACGACTACTTCAAGAGCATCTCGGGCGGCGCGGTGCGGATCCGCAACTCCAACGCCGCGGGCTGGTTCACGATGCCCTACACCCTCGCACAGGAACAGGGCCGGGACCGGTGGACCCGGTTCAACGACTGCGTCAACGCGGCGAGCGCCGGCGGGTACACCGTCCCGGCGGGCCACCGCACGGTCGTCGTCACGAACGTGGGCATCGACTGGTGGGGCGCGGGCGGCGCGATCTACCTGGACGGCACGGGCCTCGGCTCGGTGTCCGTCGCCCACGAGATGCTGCACGGGTACGGACTGGGGCACTCCTTCTCCAACGACACCGGCTACCGCAACGCCCCGTGGTCCGCGCCGGGTGAGTACGACGACCCGTGGGACGAGATGAGCGCGGCCAACGTCTACGCCTCGGGCACCGGCGGCACCTACGGCAACACGCAGCCGGTGGGCCTGGTCGGGTTCCAGCTCGACAAGCTCGGCTGGGTCGACCACGGCCGGGTGGCGGTCGCCCCGGCCGGCTGGAGCAGCCACACCCTCAGCTCGTTCCAGAGCGACGACGGCTCCCACCCGCTGTTGCTGCGGGTGCCGATCGGCTCGGACCCGTTCCACTACTACACGGTGGAGTTCACCCGTAAGGCGGGCTACTCCGCCGGGATCCCGAACGACGTGGTGCTGATCCACGAGGTCGTCAACGGGACGCCCTACCTCCAGCGCACGCTGGACGGCGGTGCCCGGCTGCCCGTCACCTCGCTGAACGCCAACGGCGACTCGATCGCCACGTCGATCAGCGGCGGCACCGCGAGCGTGACGGTCTACTCGGCGACGTCGGTGGGGATCTACGGGCCGAACACCTGCGTCCCGGGGTACGTGTGGCGGGACGGCGACTTCCGCGACTACACCTGCGTGACGCCGTCGACCCGCAGTCAGGCCGCCGCCGACAACGCGGCCCGCTACAGCCGCTGGGTGTCCGGACCCTACGGGCCGCACACCTGCACCTCCGGTTACGTCTGGCGGGAGGCCTGGCCGGGCGACGACGTCTGCGTCACCCCCGCCGTCCGCTCCCAGGCGGCGGCCGACAACGCGGCGGCGCCCTCGCGCGTTCTGCATCCCTGATCCTGGTCCCTGGTCCTGGTCCCTGGTTCCTGACGGACCAGGTCCCGGCCCCGCCCCGTGTCGCGCCCCGCGCGCGGGGTCGGGGGCGGGGCGTGGCCGGGGTCGGGCCGTGGTCAGGGGCGATCACCCCACACGTGACGAAGGCGTCCGGCCGCCCTTCGTGCTGCCTACAGGCCTCCGGCGCGGTGGCCACCGGCGCCAGCGCGGGGCCTCGCCGATGTCCAGTTGCCCAGCTGTCCAGCTGTCCAGCTGTCCAGCGAGAGTGATGGCGAGGCAGCACAAAGTCGTGCCGGATCCCGCGATCTCCGGACTGCCCGTTGGCTACTGTTGGCCGATTGCCGATTGCCGATTGCCGATTGCCGATTGCCGATTGCCGGACGTCGGACGCCGGCACCACGACCAACCCGGGGGTTTGACCGTCATGCAACAGGACCAGCGCACCGGACCGCCGGTGTCCGGCCTCATCGCCGAACTGACGGCGCTGGCAGCGACCGGTGCGCTGGACGCCCTCCGGGTCGGCGCCGCGCTGCCAGGGCTCACCGCCCGCTACGGTGAGCCCTGGGACGGCGGGCCCGTCGACGGGGCCGCGTCCGGGACGCACTGGTTCGGCTGGGGCAGCCTGCAGCCGGTCTTCTGCCGGTGCGGTCTGCTGGAGCGGCTGTTCATCCCGGTCTGGCACGGGGAGCTGGAACTCCCGGTGCCCGGTGGCGGGCTGCGCACCGTCGACTCGCACGTCACCGAGTCGGTGCTCACCGCCGCGCTCAGCGCGGCCGGCCTCTCCTGGCGGACCGTGACGTACGAGAACCTGTCCGACCAGCGGACCCTCGAACTGAAGCCGGCCGAGGACGTGTGGGTGAGCTTCGTCCTCACCGACCGGGAGAATTACGACGACCCGCCGCTGCAGGACTGGGTGCTGAGCAAGGCGGGCCTCTGGGGGATCGACCACGCCCGCTGCCCCGACGCCGGCTCTCCCGACGCCGACTCTCCCGATGCCGACTCCCGGGGCGCCGGCTCTCCCGACGCCGGTCCGGTCGACGGGCGGTGAGGCGCGCCCGGTGGCCGGCGAGGTCGGGCACTCAGGGCCAGATCCTCCGCATCCGGGACGCGAGGACCGCCCGGCTGCGTGACCACTTCGCGCCCGGTCCGGTCGACTGACGACGTCCGGCCGGACGACGTGGAGCGGGCTACCTCGCCGGTATCGAGGTGCCCACGGCGTCGACGATCCCCGCCAGCTCGTCGGCCGACTCGGGGGTGAGCCGGTAGAAGCCCTGGAGGCTGACCGAGTGTTCGAGGAGGCCGTCCACGACGTACTTCAGTACGCGGGTCTGGTTCCGGCGGTTCCGCCAGGTCAGGGTGGCGAGCAGGTCGCCGGGGACGGTCAGGTCGAAGCGGACGGGTGTTGCGTCGACGTGGACCGCGGAGGCGCCGCAGCCGCCGGCGCCGAGCATGGACCAGTCGCCGTGCCCCGGGAAGGCCGGATCGCTCCAGGTCGTGGGGGCGGTGCCACAGCAGTCCTGCCGCTCCAGGTCGACGACCCGCATGCGGCTCACCACGGACACGACGCGTCGGTTGACGTGCAGTGCGTACACCTCGTCCCCGGCCCGGGCGCCGGACCAGGCCGGGAGCGAGGAGTGGACGCCGCTGAAGGCGACCGGCGGCCGCTCGCCGACGCGGCCCGCCTTCCGCAGTGCGCGGCACGTGTCGTGGGTCCACAGGACGGTGAAGGCATCAGGCATGCCGGTGATCGTAGCCACGAGGACCGACATCCCCGGTGGCATGGATCCTCCTGCCACCGCGGGCCAGCGCATCCTGAGCGGCCCCAGCCTGGTCCGGCCGCGGCGACCGGACGTTTCGCCCCGCACCTCGGCCGAACGTGTGCGAGGACCTGACGGGCGCTGCTCGCGAAGCCGACCGGTGCGCCGTGGTTGAGGTCGGCGGGCAGGCAGTGTGGAGCCGGTGGGGAGCGTCGCGGGCCGGCCGCGGTGGAGTGTGGAGCGGGGCCGCGCCTGCCGTCCAGGGCGAGCCGACCACGACGGCCTGCGGGCGATGACCGGCCACGGCGCCTCCAAGGGCGTCCGGCTGCGCACCCTGCACATCGGCTTCCGCCCGGACGACACCTTCACCTTCGCCTTCTTCCACGACGACCTGGACATCCCGCAGCGCACCACGGACACCGACTGGCACCACTGGGCCTGCGTCTTCGTCCGGGACACCCGCGAGCAGATCGTCTACCGCGACGGCGTCGAAGTCGGCCGCCGCACCTGCGACATGCCTTACGCCGGCCTCGGCGGGCTCACCCTGGGGCGCGGTGCCCGCTCCTTCGGGCGCGGCGAACTGGACGAGGTGCGGATCTGGCTCCGCCCCCGCAGCGGCGCCGAGATCGCCGCCGACCGTGGCCGCCGTCTGATCGGCAACGAACCGGGTCTGGCCGTCTACTACCGCTTCGACGAGGGCACCGGTACCACGCTGCACGACCCGCGCTGATGCCACGCCTGGGAAGGCGTCGGCCGGCCGGGGAGGGTGCCCTGGCGGGTTTGACGAAATATCCGATGTATTCCTGCCACGGCCTGCGCGTAGGAGAGGCCGGCGGGCTGGTTGACGGTGGCGTCGATCCGGCCCTTGCGGATCGCGTCGAGCCCGGCCGGAATGCCGTCGTTGGAGACGATCACGATGTGGCCGCTCTGCCGGCGGCCTTGAGCAGGCCCTTCTACTGGAGCAGGGCGAGGGTGGGCTGGAGGAAGATGCCGCCGGCCTGCAGGTAGATGCCGCCCGAGGCCCGGGTTGGCGGCGAGGGTGGACTGGAGCTTGGAGGAGCCGACGTCGCCGTTCCAGCCGGTGGGCAGCGCGATCACCTCGATCGCCGGGAGGTTTCGCCTCATGCAGGTGGCGAAGGCGTCGGAGCGCTCGTAGCCGTTGATGGAGTCGAGGGATCCCTGGAGTTCGGTGACCATGCCCTTGCCGCGCAGCTGCTTGCCGAGGAACTCGCGGGCCTTGGTGCCGTCCTTGGGGGTGGGGTGCTGCGCGCCGGGGGCACAGGACCGGAGGCCCGAGGCCTCGGTGTTACGAGGTGCTGGTGCCGGGGCCGGGGGATTCGGTGGGGATTCCGGTGGCCAGCCAGTCCTCGACGGCGGTCACGTGCACGGTGCTGGCGCTGGCGGCGAGGACGGCATCGCGGTTGACCAGGGCCCGCCAGATGGTTTCGTGTTCGCGGTGGGCCTGTTCGCGGGCGGGCGCGTGCCGGATGCCGCGGACGATGCGCAGCCGCTGGGTGTGGGTGGAGAGGATGCCGAGCAGGGTGGAGAGTACGGGGTTGCCGACGGCGTCGGCGATCG
>NZ_CP026498.1:1026952-1031150 GCF_002953255.1 Streptomyces sp. CB01881 | reverse complement strand
TGGTGCGGTGCGGTGGAAGGCGATGTCCAGCTCGACGAACTCCTCGATGTCGGCCGCCGCGGCGCTCCGGTCGAGGACGGCCCGCAGCGTTCCCAGGTTCTCGTCGGTGATCCGGTCGGCCGCGAGGGCGGTGGCCTGGGGTTCCAGCAGTCTTCGTACCTGGAGGAGTTGGCCGGCGGTGTGGCCTTGGGAGACGTCGGCGGCGAAGGCGAGCGATTCCAGGAGGAGGTGGGGTTCGAGGCCGGAGACGTAGGTGCCGTCGCCCTGTCTGGGGATGAGGATCCGCATCGCGGTGAGTGCGCGGACGGCCTCGCGCAGGGAGTTGCGGGACAGCCCGAGCTGCGAGTTCGGCCTCGTTGGGGAGTCTCGCGCCGGGCGGCAGGGCGCCGGAGACGATCATTTCCTTGATCTTCTCGATGGCCTGGTCGGTCACCGCCATGGGTGTGTGCCTCCTGCGTGCGGGCAAGGGAGTGGTGGTCGGTCGTGGGGGCGGGACGGGGAGGCCGGAGCGGCGCGACCGGTTGCCGGCCGGCTGGTGGCGCCGCTCCGGCGGCTCTCAGGCCAGGGGGCCCGTCACTCCTGTTTCTCGCCGGAGGCGAAGCGGGAGATGATCAGCGCGACGATGATGATCGCGCCGTTGAGGAACTGGTTCCACAGCGGTGGTACGCCGGCGAGGGTCATGACGTTGACCACGAGTTGGAGGGTCAGCACGCCGGTGAGGGCGCCGAAGAGGGTGCCGCGGCCGCCGTTGAGGCTGACGCCGCCGATGACGGTGGCGGCGAAGACCTGGAAGATCCAGCCGTTGCCCTGGTCGGCGGAGATGGATCCGTAGTGGCCGGTGTAGAGGATGCCGGCGAAGGCGGCGAGCAGGCCGCCGAGGATGAGCACGGTCCAGGTGATCCGGTCGACCCGGATGCCGGCGGCGCGGGCGGCCTCGGCGTTGCCGCCGATCGCGTAGAGGGCGCGGCCGTGGCGCAGCCAGGCGAGGGCGCTGCCTCCGGCGAGGAAGAGGAGGGTGCAGATCCAGATTGCGGCCGGGATGCCGAGCCAGTTGGTGCGGCCGAGGTAGGTGAGGGAGTGGGGCAGGGTGACGATGGACTGGCCCTGGGAGATGGCGACCTGGAGGCCGCGGAGCAGGGTGAGTGCGCCGAGGGTGACGATGAAGCCGTTGAGGCGCAGTTTGAGGATCAGGAACCCGTTGATCGCGCCGATCAGCGCGCCGACGGCGAGACAGAGCGGGATGGCGGTCCAGGAGGGGAGGAGGCCGAGGCCGTTGAAGCGGGCGCCGTGGTCGGGCAGGACGAGCCAGACGGCGATGACGGGGGCGACGCCGATGGTGGATTCCAGGGAGAGGTCCATCCGGCCGGCGATCAGGATGAGGGCTTCGGCGAGGACGAGCAGGCTGAGTTCGGTGGCCTGCTGGCCGACGCCGAGGAGGTTGTCGGAGGTGAGGAACGCCGGCGAGACGGCGAAGCCGATGACGCCCAGGACGAGCAGGACCGGGACGAGCGACAGGTCGCGGTAGCGGGCCAGGTCGAAGCGGCGCCCGGCAGGGGCGGAGACGGCCGTGGCCGACGGTGCTCGGAGCTCAGTGGTGGGGGGCATTGGGTTCCTTCGGGTCGGTCGGGCCGGTCATGCCCTCCATGGCTGCGACCAGTTGTTCGTCGCTCCAGCCGTGCGCGAACTCGGCGACGACGCGGCCGTGGAACATGGCCAGGACGCGGTCGCAGACCCGCAGGTCGTCGAGTTCGTCGGAGACGATCAGGGCGCTCCTGCCGGCGTCGGCGACTTCGCGGACGGTGCCGAGCAGGGATTCCTTGGACTTGATGTCCACGCCGTTGGTGGGCCGGATGGCGACCAGGACCTGCGGGTCGGTGGCCAGTGCGCGGGCGATGACGACCTTCTGCTGGTTGCCGCCGGACAGCGCGGACACCGGGGTGGCGGGGCCGGGCGTCTTGATGTCGAGGTCGTCGATCATCCGCTCGGCGAAGGCCCGGGTGCGCGAGGGCAGTACCGTGCCGTACGAGCCGAGCTGGTCGGTGACGGTCAGGGTGGCGTTCTCGGCGACGCTGCGCTGTGGGATGAGGCCCTGGATGTGGCGGTCCTCGGGGACGAAGCCGATGCCGGCCGCGAGGGCGGCGGGAACGCGGCCGGTGCGCACCGGGCGGCCTTTGACGGTGATGGTGCCGGACCGGGGGTGGTGCAGGCCGGCGAGGGTTTCGCCGAGCCGGACGTTGCCGCTGGCGGCGGCGCCGGCCAGGCCCACGACTTCGCCGGGGCGTGCGGTGAGCGAGAGGTCGTGGTAGGCGCCGTCCAGGCTCAGCCCGGTGACCTCCAGGAGCGGGGCGTCGTCCGGGCGTGTGCGGCCGGCCGGTGACCAGGCGGGTTCGGCGTCCCGGGTGCTCTCGCCGGTCATCGCCTCCACCAGGGCGTGCTGGTCGAGTTCGGTGACGGGTGCGGTGATGATGTGCCGGGCGTCGCGGTAGACGGTGACGGTGGTGCAGAGGTCGTAGACCTCCTGCAGGTGGTGGGAGATGAACAGGAACGCGACGCCCTGCTCCTGGAGGGAGCGCAGCTTGTCGAAGAGCTTGTCGATGCCGCGGGCGTCGAGTTTGGCGGTGGGCTCGTCGAGGATGATGAAGCGGGCGCCGAGGGAGAGCGCGCGGGCGATCTCGACGAACTGGCGTTGTTCGACCGTCAGGTTATCGGCGCGTGCGGTCGGGTCGACGTCCACGCCGTACTCGGCGAGCAGGCCGGTGGCGCGGGCGTGCAGCTGCTTCCAGCGGATCGGGCGCATCGCCCCGGTGCTCTGGCGGTCGAGGAAGAGGTTCTCGGTGACGGTGAGCGCGGGGATGATGGTGGAGCGCTGGTAGACGCAGGCGGCCCGGGTGCGCCAGGCGTCGGTGTCGCCGGGGGCGGGGGCGGGTTCGCCGTTGAAGCGCAGGGTGCCGGTGTCGGGGTTCTGCAGGCCGGTGAGGATCGAGACGAGGGTGGACTTGCCCGCGCCGTTGCGGCCGACCAGGGCGTGTGATTCGCCCGGTGCGACCGAGATGCGGGCGTCGCGGAGGGCGACGGTGGCGCCGAAGCGCTTGCTGATCCCGTCGGCCTCGACGACGGGGCCCCGGACGGGGCTGGGGTCCGCCATGGCGGGGACGTCCTTTCCGCAGGATCCGTCAGCGGCGGCCCCGGAAGGGGAGTCCGTGCCGCCGCCGACGATGAGCCGGTGGGGTTACTTGCCGACGCCGTTGCCCCAGAGGGACTTGTCGTCGACGTTGTCCTTGGTGACCAGGGGTGCGGGGAGCTGGTCCTCCAGGCCGTTGGGCAGGGAGATGATGGTCGACTGGTGGTCGGTCGGGCCGGGCTGGAAGGTCTTGCCCTCGGCGCCGGCCTTGGCGTAGTAGAGCGCGTACTTGGCGTAGAGGTCGGCGGGCTGGGAGACGGTGGCGTCGATGTCGCCCCTGCGGATCGCGTCGAACTCCTGCGGGATGCCGTCGTTGGAGACGATGGCGATGTGGCCGCTCTGGCCGGCGGGCTTGAGCAGGCCCTTCTGCTGGAGCAGGGCGAGGGTGGGCTGCAGGAAGACGCCGCCGGCCTGCAGGTAGACGCCGCCCAGGTCCGGGTTGGCGGCCAGGGTGGACTGGAGCTTGGCGGAGGCGACGTCGCCCTTCCAGTCGGTGGCCAGCTCGATCACCTCGATGCCGGGGAACTTCTCCTTCATGCAGGCCGCGAACGCCTCGGAGCGGTCGCGTCCGTTGACGGAGCTCAGCGCGCCCTGGAGCTCGGCGACCTTGCCCTTGCCGCCGAGCTGCCGGCCGAGGAACTCGCAGGCCTTGGTGCCGTACGCCTTGTTGTCGGCGCGCACCACCATGTAGACGTTGCCCTTGTCGGGGCGGGTGTCGACGCTGACGACCGGGATCTTCTTGGCGGACAGCTGGTCGAGGGTGGAGGCGATCGCGCCGGTGTCCTGCGGGGCCATGACGACGGCCCTGGCGCCGGTGTTCTGGAAGACCTGGACGTTGGCGACGAGCTTGGTGACGTCGTTCTGGGAGTTGCTCACCGGCAGGGTGTTCAGGCCCTGGGCGGAGGCGTCCTGCTTGACGTACTGCGCGTAGGAGTTCCAGAAGTCGGAGTCCGCACGGGGCAGGTCGATCCCGATGGCCGGCCTGCCGCCGGCGGCGGCCGCGTTCGAGTCGCTGCC
>NZ_CP026498.1:982253-1026942 GCF_002953255.1 Streptomyces sp. CB01881 | reverse complement strand
GCGTTGCGTTCGAGTCGCTGCCGCGGTTGCAGCCCGTGGCGAGCCCCGCCAGGACGACCACGGCGGCGGCGGTGGCCGCGATGCTGGAGGAGCGAGGGTTCATGGTGCTGATCTCCTTGGCTGGGATGGCAGGCGCCCCTGCGGGGTGAGTTCGCAAGCGGTGCGGCCCGGCGCAGTGGGGGGGCGACCGGCCCGCGGTTGTGGCGGTCCGTGGCAGCTGGCAGCGGACCGTTCAGCCCGCAGTCATCGGATGGCTTGCGGCAGTGAGGACCTTACGAGTCCGACATCTGGCTGACAAGAGGAGACCTCGGATGATTCCCAACCGTGACATCCGGGTTTCCCGGAGGGACCTGATGGGCCTGAAGCGTGCAACCTGAGCTGCGGTCATGGGCGGACGCGGCCGGATCTGCCGACAGTCATCGGAGGACTTCTTGCGGTGGCGCGGTCGGTGCTCGTATGGTCGGGGCACTGCAGATTCATCCGATGTGTTGGCGCCTGTGAGGCCTCCGTCCTCGGCGTGACGACAGGAGAAGAAGACATGAGACTAGGGCGCATCGGCGCACCGGGAGCCGAGACTCCGGTCGTCATCGACCAGGCGGGCGCCACGTTCGTGCTCACGGCCCTGACCGCCGACATCGACGGGGCGTTCCTCGCCTCCGGGGGGATCGACCGGGTCCGGGAGGCGCTGGTCGAAGGCTCGCTCCCGACCGTCGACACAGCCGGCCTGCGGGTCGGCGCTCCCCTCGCCCGCCCGGGGAAGGTGGTGTGCGTCGGCCTCAACTACCGTGACCACGCGGCGGAGACGGGAGCGGCCGTCCCCGAGCGGCCGGTGGTCTTCATGAAGGACCCCTCCACGGTGGTCGGCCCCTACGACCGGGTACTGATCCCGCGTGGTTCGGTGAAGACGGACTGGGAGGTGGAGCTCGCGGTCGTCATCGGCCGCGAGGCCCGCTACCTGGCGAGCCCCGCCGAGGCCGGCGCGTGCATCGCCGGCTACACGATCAGCAACGACGTCTCCGAGCGTGAGTTCCAGCTGGAGTACTCCGCGCAGTGGGACCTCGGGAAGTCCTGCGAGACCTTCAACCCGCTCGGTCCCTGGCTGGTGACATCCGATGAGATCGCCGACCCGCAGTCGCTGGGGCTGCGGCTCGCGGTCAACGGCGAGGTGCGGCAGGACGGCGACACCAAGAACATGATCTTCGAGGTGGCGTACCTGGTCTGGTACCTGAGCCAGTACATGGTGCTGCGCCCCGGCGACGTCATCAACACCGGCACCCCGGCCGGTGTGGCCCTGGGGTTGCCCGGCACCCCGTACCTGCGTGAGGGCGACACGGTCGAGCTGTCCATCGACGGCCTCGGCACCCAGCGCCAGACGTTCATCAACGCGTGAAAGGCACCGAGTTGTCCGCAACCACCGCTGCGCGGATCACCGCCGTCGAGACCTTCGACATCCGCTTTCCCACCTCGCGGGAGCTGGACGGGTCCGACGCGATGAACCCCGACCCCGACTACTCCGCCGCCTACGTGATCCTGCGCACCTCGGCAGGCGGCCACGAAGGGCACGGCTTCACCTTCACCATCGGCCGTGGCAACGACGTCCAGGCCGCCGCCATCGACGCGCTCGCCGACCACGTCGTCGGACGCTCCGTCGCCGAGCTGTGCGCCGACCCCGGCTCGCTGTACCGTGACCTGATCGGTGACAGCCAGCTGCGCTGGCTCGGTCCCGAGAAGGGCGTGATGCACATGGCCATCGGCGCCGTGGTCAACGCCGTGTGGGACCTCGCGGCCAAGCGCGAGGGCAAGCCGCTGTGGCAGCTGCTCGCCGACGCCGACCCCGAGTGGCTGGTGTCCCAGGTCGACTTCCGCTACATCACCGACGCGCTGACGCCCGCCGAGGCCCTCGGACTGCTGCGCAAGGGCAGACAGGGCGCACCCGACCGGGCCGCCGAACTCCTGCGCCGCGGCTACCCCGCCTACACCACCTCGCCCGGGTGGCTCGGGTACAGCGACGAGAAGCTCACCAGCCTTGCCACGCAGGCGGTGGCCGAGGGCTTCACCCAGATCAAGCTGAAGGTCGGCGCCGACCTGGCGGACGACATCCGCCGCTGCCGCGCCGCTCGCGAGGCCGTCGGGCCGGACATCCGGATGGCGGTCGACGCCAACCAGCGCTGGAACGTCGCCGAGGCGATCGAGTGGACGAACGCACTCGCCGAGTTCGACCCGTACTGGATCGAGGAGCCCACCAGCCCCGACGACATCCTCGGCCACGCCGCCATCCGGCGCGGCGTCCACCCGATCAAGGTCGCCACCGGCGAGCACGTGCAGAACCGGATCGTCTTCAAGCAGCTGCTCCAGGCCGGCGCCATCGACGTTCTCCAGCTGGACTCCGCCCGCGTGGCCGGCGTCAACGAGAACCTGGCCATTCTGCTGCTCGCCGCGAAGTTCGGCGTCCCGGTCTGCCCGCACGCGGGCGGCGTGGGCCTGTGCGAGCTGGTCCAGCACCTGTCGATGTTCGACTACGTCGCGCTCTCCGGCACCACCGAGGACCGCGTCATCGAGTTCGTCGACCACCTGCACCAGCACTTCCTCGACCCGGTGAGGATCGACGACGGCCACTACCGGGCGCCGACCTCGCCGGGGTTCTCCGCCACCATGCACCAGGCGACCATCGACACCTACCGCTACCCCGACGGGGCGTTCTGGACGGCCGACCTGGCCGCGACGGAAGCCCGGGTCCGCACGGAGGCGCGAGCATGACCACCGATCTCAATGGCCTCACCGCCCTGGTCACCGGCGGCGCCTCCGGCATCGGCCTGGCCACTGCCCGGCTGCTCGCGGAGCGCGGCGCTCAGGTCGCCGTCCTCGACCTCGACCCGAGCGGCGCCCCCGTCCCGCTGCGCGGCTTCACCGCCGACGTCAGCGACGACGCCTCGGTCCGCGCCGCCGTCGTCGGCGCGGCCGAGGCGCTCGGCGGCATCGACATCCTGGTCAACAACGCCGGCATCGGAGCGGCGGGGACGGTGGAGGACAACGACGACGAGCAGTGGCACCGGGTGTTGGACGTCAACGTCCTGGGGCTGGTACGCGTCACCCGCGCCGCCCTGCCGCACCTGCGCCGCTCCAAGCGCGCCGCGATCGTCAACACCTGCTCCATCGCCGCCACCGCCGGCCTGCCGCAGCGCGCCCTCTACTCGGCCAGCAAGGGCGCGGTGCTCTCACTCACCCTGGCGATGGCCGCCGACCACGTCCGCGAGGGGATCCGGGTCAACTGCGTCAACCCGGGCACCGTCGACACCCCATGGGTCGGGCGGCTGCTGGGCGCCGCGGCTGACCCGGCCGCCGAACGCGCCGCGCTGAACGGTCGCCAGCCGACCGGCCGACTGGTCACCGCCGAGGAGGTGGCCGCGGCCATCGCCTACCTCGCCTCCCCGGCCGCCGGCAGCATCACCGGCACCGCCCTGGCGGTCGACGGCGGTATGGCCGGCCTACGCCTTCGCCCGGAGCCGAAGCCATGAACCTGCGTCGGAACCGACTGGGCCGAAGCCCGGTGCGGGTCAGCGAGCTCGCCTTCGGCGCGGCCGGGATCGGTAACCTCTTCACGGCGGTGAGCGACGAGCAGGCGGAGCAGGCCGTGCACGCCGCCTGGGAGGCGGGCGTCCGCTACTTCGACACCGCCCCGCACTACGGCCTCGGCCTGTCCGAACGCCGCCTCGGCGATGCGCTGAGCGCCATGCCCCGAAGCGAGTACGTGCTGTCGACCAAGGTCGGCCGGCTGCTGGAGCCGGCCGACCTCGGCGGCGACGACCTCGCCAACGGCTTCGCCGTCCCCGCCACCCACCGCCGACGCTGGGACTTCAGCGCGAAGGGCGTGCGCAGCTCCATCGAGGAGAGCCTGAACCGGCTGGACACGGACCGGATCGACATCGCCTACCTCCACGACCCCGACGACCATGCCGGCCAGGCCCTCGACCAGGCCTATCCCGAGCTGGAACGCCTGCGCGCCGAAGGCGTCCTCGGCGCGATCGGCGTCGGGATGAACCAGGCCGACCTGCTCGCGCGCTTCGTCCGCGAGACGGACATCGACGCCGTCCTGCTGGCCGGCCGCTACAGCCTCCTCGACCAGCGCGGACTTGCTGAACTGCTGCCGCTCGCACAGCAGCGTGGCGTCGGCGTCGTGATCGGCGGCGTCTTCAACTCCGGCCTGCTCGCAGATCCTCGGCCCGGCGCCACCTTCGACTACGCGGCCGCGCCCGCCGGCCTGGTGTCCCGCGCCCTCGACCTCAAGGCCGTCTGCGAGCGGTACGGCGTGCCACTACGGGCCGCCGCGCTGCGGTTCCCGTTCGGGCACCCGGCGGTCGCCAGTGTGCTGGTCGGCACCCGCAGCGCCGCCGAGGTCCGGGACGCCACCGCCATGCTCCACCACGGCGTCCCGGACGCACTATGGGCGGAGTTGAAGGAGCGCGGGCTGCTCGCCGCAGACGTGCCGACCCCCTCGGAGGAGGGCTGATGCGGATCGCCCTGTTCGTCACCTGCTTCAACGACACCATGTTCCCGGGCACCGGCCGGGCGGTGGTGACCGTCCTGGAGCGGCTCGGCCACACGGTCGACTTCCCGCAGGAGCAGACCTGCTGCGGGCAGATGCACTTCAACACCGGCTACCGCCCGGACGCCATGCCGTTGGTGTCACGCTTCGCCCGGACCTTCGCCGAGTACGACGCGGTGGTCACCCCGTCCGCGTCCTGCGCCGGCATGGTCCGCGAGAACCACCCGGTGCTGGCCGAGCAGTACGGCAGCGCCCAGCTCCAGCGGCAGGTCACCGAAGTGGTGCCCAGAGTGCACGAGTTCACCGAGTTCCTCACCGACGTCCTCGGTGTCGCCGATGTCGGCGCCCGCTTCCCGCACCGCGTCACCTACCACCCCACCTGTCACTCGCTGCGCGGACTGCGCCTCGGCGACCGTCCGCTTCAACTGCTGCGCGCCGTCGAGGACATCGAGCTGATCGACCTCCCGGCCGCCGACTCCTGCTGCGGCTTCGGCGGCACCTTCGCCGTCAAGAACGCCGAGACCTCCGGCGCGATGCTCGCCGACAAGACGCGGGGAGTCAGGGACACCGGCGCCGAGGTGTTGTGCGCCGCCGACAACTCCTGCCTGATGCACATCGGCGGCGGCCTCTCCAGACAGGGCAGTCCGGTCCGGACCATGCATCTGGCCGAGATCCTCGCCGCCACCGAAGGAGCCGCACGATGAGCAACCCCGGCGACCGCGGCGTCGTCTGGCTCGGCTCCCCGTCCTTCCCCGACGCCGCCCGCGAGGCACTGAAGGACACCCAGCTGCGTGCCAACCTGAAGCGGGCCACCGGCACCATCCGCGACAAGCGCCTCGCCGTCGCCTCGGAGCTGGACGACTGGGAGGAGCTGCGCGAGTCGGCCGCCGCGATCAAGAAGCGCACCGCGCGCCATCTGGACCGTTACCTGGTGCAGTTGGAGCAGTCCGTCATCGCGGCGGGCGGCACCGTGCACTGGGTCGCCGACGCCGCCGAGGCCAACCGGATCGTCACCGAGCTGGTGCGGGCCACCGGCGAGCGGGAGGTCGTGAAGGTCAAGTCCATGGCGACCCAGGAGATCGGCCTCAACGAACACCTCGCCGAGGCCGGGATCACCGCGTACGAGACCGACCTTGCCGAACTGATCGTCCAGTTGGGCGACGACCGTCCTTCGCACATCCTCGTCCCCGCGATCCACCGCAACCGCACCGAGATCCGCGACCTGTTCGCCGCCAGGATGGGGGAGTGGGGGCAGCCGGCGCCCGAGGGACTGGGCGACGACCCGGCCGAGCTCGCCGAGGCCGCCCGCCTGCACCTGCGCGAGAAGTTCCTCACCGCCAAGGTCGCCGTCTCCGGCGCCAACTTCGCCGTGGCCGACACCGGTACCGTCGTCGTGGTGGAGTCCGAGGGCAACGGCCGGATGTGCCTGACCCTGCCCGAGACGCTGATCACCGTGATGGGCATCGAGAAGGTCGTTCCCACCTGGACGGACCTGGAGGTGTTCCTGCAACTGCTGCCCCGCTCCTCCACCGGCGAGCGGATGAACCCCTACACCTCCACCTGGACCGGCACCACCGACGGCGACGGGCCGCAGGACTTCCACCTGGTGCTCCTCGACAACGGCCGCACCGACACCCTCGCCGACGAGGTCGGACGCCAGGCCCTCGCCTGCATCCGCTGCTCGGCCTGCCTCAACGTCTGTCCGGTCTTCGAGCGCACTGGCGGCCACGCGTACGGCTCGGTCTACCCCGGGCCGATCGGCGCCGTCCTCACCCCGCAGCTTGTGGGAGTGGAGAACGCCGCGTCGCTGCCGTTCGCCTCCACCCTGTGCGGGGCCTGCTACGACGCCTGCCCCGTGAAGATCAACATCCCCGAGGTGCTGGCCCACCTGCGGGCCGAGGTCGTTGAGGCCAAGCGGGCCTCCAAGCGACTTCCCCCGGCCGAGGCCGTGGCGATGAAAGCCGCCGCCGCCGTCCTCGACTCCCCGCAGTTGCTCGCCGCCGCGCAGAAGGCGGCGAGTGTCGGGGGCCGCGCTCTCGCCCGACGCGGCCGCATCGGCCGGCTGCCCGGCCCACTGCACGGCTGGTCCGACACCCGCGACACCCCCGCGCCGCCCGCCGAGTCCTTCCGTACCTGGTGGCGCAAGAACAAGGAAGGGGAGCGATGAGCAGCCGCGAGGCCGTCCTCGGCCGCATCCGCGCCGCCCTCGCCGACGTCCCGGCCGACGAGACCCCGGGCGATGTGCCCGTGCCCCGTGACTACCGCCGTACTCACACAGGGGCGGGCGAGAACACGGTGGCCCTGTTCGCCGAGCGCGTCGCCGACTACCGCGCCACCGTCACCCGCACCGACCGGGCCGGACTGTCCGATGCCATCGCCGCCGCGCTCACTGCGGGCGGCGTCGAACGTCTCGCGCTGCCGGGCGGGTTCCCCATCGAGCTGCTGCCGTCCGGCACCTGGGAGTGGCATCCGGAGCCGTTGAACGTCCCCGCCCTGGATGCCCTGGACGGCGCGATCACCCTCGCCGCCGCCGGCATCGCCGCCACAGGGACCATCGTCCTCGACGCCGGCCCCGGCCAGGGCCGCCGCGCCCTGACCCTCGTCCCCGACTACCACCTGTGCATCCTCCGTGCCGAGCAGATCGCCGACGACGTCCCCGACGCCCTCTCGCGCCTCGACCCCACCCGGCCGCTCACCTTCATCTCCGGCCCGTCCGCCACCAGCGACATCGAACTCGACCGCGTGGAGGGCGTCCACGGCCCCCGCATCCTGAACGTCATCATCGTCGACCCCGCCCACCCGGAGCAGCAGCCATGAGAATCGCCCTGCACACCCGCGTCCGCGAGGACCGGATCGAGGAGTACGAGGCCGCACACCGCGCCGTGCCCGCCGAACTCACCGCCGCAATCCGGGCTGCCGACGTGACCTCCTGGACCATCTGGCGCAGCGGCTGCGAGCTCTTCCACCTCCTGGAGTGCGAGGACTACGATCGCCTGCTCGCCGAGCTGGAGCGCCTGCCGGTCAACGTCGCCTGGCAGACCCGGATGGCAGACCTCCTCGACGTGGTCCACGACTACTCGAAGGCCGGCGGCACCGCAGGTCTGCCGGTGGTGTGGCAGTTGTGACCGGCCGGCAGATCATCGACGCGCACCACCACGTCTGGGACCTGGCCGTCCGCCCGCAGCCCTGGATCACCGGCGAGGCCCTTGCCCCGCTCGACCGCTCCTTCTCCGTCGCGGACCTCGAAGCCGCAGCCCGCGGTGCGGGCGTCGTCGGCACCATCGCCGTCCAGACGGTCTGTGTTCCCGAAGAGACCCCGGAGCTGCTGGCCCTCGCCGCCGACAGCGACCTGGTCGCCGGCGTCGTCGGCTGGACCGACCTCACCGCCCCGGACATCGCCGACACGATCGCGGCCCTGCGCGAACTACCCGGCGGGGAGCGACTGGTGGGCATCCGCCACCAGGTTCAGGACGAGCCCGACCCGAACTGGCTGCTCCGCCGGGACGTCCGTCACGGGCTGCTCGCCGTCGCCGCGGCCGGCCTCGCCTACGACCTCGTCGTCAAGCCGCACCAGCTGCCCGCCGCCGCCCTCGCCGCCGCAGGTATCACCGGGCTGACCTTCGTCCTCGACCACCTCGGCAAACCACCCATCGCCACCGGCGCGCTCGACCCCTGGGCAGCCGACCTACGCAGGCTGGCCGCGCTGCCCAACACCGTGTGCAAGCTCTCCGGAATGGTCACCGAGGCCACCCCCGGCAGCTGGCGGACCGAGGGCCTCAAGCCCTACGCCGACACCGCGCTGGAAGCCTTCGGCCCGTACCGGATCCTCTTCGGCTCCGACTGGCCGGTCTGCACCCTCCAGGCCGGATACCCCGAGGTCGTCCGGATCGCCGACCGCCTCACCGACCGGCTCGCCTCAGAGGAGAAGGAGGCCGTGTTCAGCCGCAACGCGACCCGGGTGTACGGGCTGCGGCCGCTCGGGCCGGCCGCCGGCGAGGCGTGAGCGACCCCGGGGCGACAGGACCGCAGTCCGTCAGCCCGGGCCGGGCGACTACGGCGGTGCCTGATGGGCGCGCCAGTTCGAATAGGCGTTCGAATGGCGCCGCGAGGACTATGCTGCACAGCACATGACCATGGGAGGCATGCAGTGCCAGTCACCGACGAGGCGATCGAGAAGATCAAGGCGATGATCGTCAGTGGCGAGCTCCGCCCCGGCTCCCGCCTTCCCCGGGAGGCCGACCTCGCCGAGCGGCTCGGCCTCTCGCGCAACTCCTTGCGCGAGGCGGTCAAGGCCCTCTCGCTCATCCGGGTACTCGATGTGCGCCAAGGCGACGGCACGTACGTGACCAGCCTGGAACCGAACCTGCTGATGGACGCCCTGGGCTTCGTCGTCGACTTCCACCAGGACGACACGGTTCTGGAATTCCTGGAGGTCCGCCGCATCCTGGAGCCCGCCGCCGCGGCCATGGCCGCTCGGGTCATGTCCGACGAGGAGATCACGGCCCTGCGCGAGGTGTTGGACGGCCTCAGCGACGACGCCACGCTGCAGGAACTGATCGACAACGACCTCGAGTTCCACCGCCGGATCGCCGCCGGCTCGGGCAACACCGTGCTCTGCTCGCTGATCGACGGCCTGTCCGGCCCGACCGCACGGGCGCGGATCTGGCGCGGACTGACGGAGGAGGGCGCCGTCGAGCGCACCCGTCAGCAGCACCGCGCCATCCTCGACGCCATCACCCGCCGTGCTCCGGAGCTCGCGCACTCCTGGGCGACGGTCCACGTGGCAGGTGTCGAGCAGTGGCTTCGCGACACCCTCGGTGCGGCCGGTTCGCCGCTCGGCTGACCGGAAACAGCAATGCGTGTGGCGGGGACGGCTTCGGCCGTCCCCGCCACACGCGTGCTCCTCCTCGGCTCGCAGCTCCAGCACCGGGCACTGCTCGGGATCGAGCAGCGGCGCCGCCAGGTGCACCGCGTGGCCAGTGCCCTTTGAGCGATTGCGCCGAGTTGACGCCGAAGCCGGTCCGCGCCCCGGCCCGGTGCTCTACCGTCTCCTCATGCGACTTCCGCTGCTGCACCAGCGTTGTCCCGAACTGGCCGGACGGCTTCCGTTCCTGCGGCTGGGTGAGGCGCCCACGCCGGTTCGGGCGCTGCCCGGGCTGGGCACACGTACCGAGCTGTGGCTCAAGGACGAGAGTGGTTACGGCGACGGCGGCTGGGGCGGCAACAAGGTCCGCAAGCTGGAGTGGCTGCTGCCGGAGGCCCGGCGGCGCGGCGCGAGGACCATCCTCACGGTCGGCGGCCTCGGCACCAACTGGGGCCTCGCCGCCGCCTGGTACGCGCGGGAGCAGGGGCTGGAGGTGGCTCTGGGCCTGATCGACCACCCGGTCGACGAGCACGTGCGGGCCCAGCTGGCACGGCTGCGCGCCTCCGGCGCCACGCTGCACTTCCTGCACACCAAGACCAGGCTGATCCTGGCCGCGCCCTGGCTCTTCGCCCGGCACACCCACGGTCGCACCCTGCCGTACTACCTCCCGGCCGGCGGCTCCTCACCGCTCGGCGCACTCGGCGCGGTCGAGACCGCCCTGGAGCTGGGCGAACAGGTCAGGGCCGGGGAACTGCCGGAACCGGCGTGGCTGGTCACCCCCGTGGGCTCCGGCGGTACCGCCGCGGGGCTGGCCCTCGGGCTGCGCCTCGCCGGGCTGCGCACCCGCGTCCTCGGCGTCGTGGTCAACGACACCCTGCGGCTGGACTCCGCCACCCTCCTCGGACTGGCCCGCCGCTCCGCCGCCCTGCTCCGGTCCCGGGGCGCCGACCTGAGCGGAGCCGAGCCTGCACCCGGCGCGATCCGCACCGAGACGGCCTGGCTGGGAGAGGGCTACGCCCACCCCACCCGGGCCGGCGACCAGGCCCTCGCGCGCGCCTCCGCGCAGGCCGGCTTGGCCCTGGAGCGCACCTACACCGCCAAGGCGCTCGCCGCCCTGCTCGATCTGGACGCGGCCGGCCGCTTGGAGGGCGGCCCGGTGGTCTTCCTGCACACCCACGGACCGCGATGACGCGGCGGCTGGGCGGGGTCCTGTCCGGTTGAGCTCTCGACTCTGCTCGCGGCGTGCTTCCAGAGGCACTTCCCCGCGTCCGCGGAGCGGACGGCAGACCGGCGTTACGTGCGGTAACCGGTCGCGATGGTGACTGCTCGAAGAGGCGAGCATCCGGAAGGCCTGGAACGACGCCGGCCACGAGCTGCGGAGGGAGTTGATCAGGCTCCTCGTGCGCGACAGCGTCCGGCGGGACCTGATCGTCAAGGCCGTGGAGGCTCACACCGACGCCGTTCGGGTGGTTCTGCCTATCGAGCGGTGCCCCGAGGTTTTGGTCCTGTCGCCAGAGGCTGAGGTGCAGGTGACCGCCGTTGCCGACCGAGCCCTCGGTGAAGACGGGCGCGTACGAGACCCGCAGGCCGTGCCGGGCGGAGACGGCCCGGATGGTGTGGCGCACCAGCATCGTGGTGTCGGCCGCCTCGACCGGCCCCTCGGCGGCGACCGAGACCTCGAACTGCCCGGCGGCGTACTCGGGGTGGAGCTGGAGCACGGCCAACCCCTGGGCGGTGAGGGCGCGCAGCACCTCCCGCAGGTAGTCGGAGTGTTCGATGAAGCGGGTCATCCCGTACGCGGGGCCGACCGTCGCGGGGGCCCCGGCGGCGTCGGCCACCACCCACTCGATCTCGATCCCGGCCCGCACCGAGAGCCCGCGCCGCTCGACGGCCTCGGTGACCCGGCGGGCGAAGTGGCGCTCGCAGCCGGGGGTGCGGAGTGCCGTCCTGGGTGTAGCGGTCGGCCGGGGCCCAGGCCCAGCCGGGCTGGGCGGCGAGCGGGGTGAGCCGGTCGAGGTCGGGGACGAGCCGCAGGTCGCCCACCGGGCCGATGCTCGAAGGCGTCGTCGTGAAGGAGTCGTCCACCAGGGAGACGTCGAAGCAGGGTACGGCGCCGACACCGTACTCGGCGGCGTGTTCGAGCTGGGCGAGCGGAACGGACTTCACCCGGGTGAGCCCGGCGTTGTCGACCCAGCCGAACGCCACCCCGTCGATTCCGGCGGCGGCGAGCTGGGCTTCGGCCTCTCGGGCCTGGGCGGCCCGCTCGGCTCGGGGGCACGTGGTGGTCATGGCGCCCATGCTGGCGTTCGCGGCAACCGGTGGGCCAGCCGTCGGCCGGGAGTCCACTCGTCCGTGAACGGCTGGAGCTGCGACGTAGGAGTAGTGGGCCCGGGCGGCGCCGAAGGCGGAGTACGGGTCGAAGCCCGGCGTCTCACCGGCCGCCGCGATGCGGACGGTCCCCGCGGTCCACGAGCGGTGTGGTCGTCGAGGACGGGGCGGCGCCGCCGCAGCCGCTCGGCGCGACGGCGGCAGCGGTCATGGCGGCCGTCAGGGCGACCGGCAGGGTGCGACGGGGCATGCCGTCATGGTGCCCTCCGGCATCGGCGGCGGAGATTCAACGCGCGTGCGGGGAAGGAGTGTTCGAATGAGGGGCGCCGCCTCTCGCCTGGGTGGGAGCAGTGGGCGTCGGTGCGTGACGGCGGGGCGGAGATCTTGATTCACTCTTTCGAGGGGTGTCGCGGCCTGGGTGTCGCCGGCCGGGTGACGTGGCGGTCCGGCACGGCCAGGATGTCGGCATGAGGACGAACGAACCGGGTCGCGAGGTCGGTCACCTGGCGGACCGCTACTGGGAGTTCCTGCTGGAGCGGGATCCGCTGCTGCGAGTCCGTCAGGGGCTCCCGGTCGAGGCGCTGCCGGGGGCGTCGCTCGCGGAGGCCGAGGAGCGGGCACGGTTCGCGGCGGGCGTGCTGGAGCGGGTCCGGGTGCTCGACGGTGCGGAGCTGTCCGGTGCCGACGCCGACACCGCGGCCGTCCTCGCGGCGCTGGCCGAGCAGGAGCTGCGGGCCCGCCGGTGGTACTGGCTGACGCCGGCCGTCACGCCGTACCGGCTGTTCCCGCTGTCGCTGTACGTCGACGCCGTCCTGGGTCCCTTCCGGTTCGACGAACGAGGCGACGCCGGGCGCTACTTGACGCTGGTGCGCGAACTGGCGCGGGTGGTCGGCTCGATCGGCGACAAGGTGGTCGGACAGGCCGCGCGCGGCTTCCGGGTGCCCGCACCCGCCCTGGCCGGAGTGCGGACCACGGTCGAGGGCCTGCGGTCCTCCGCGGCGCGCCGGGTGACGGTGGCGGACGACCGGCTCGGCGGCCTGGGGCCGGCTGAGCGAGGACGCCTCCGGGACGGCGTACGGCGGCTGGTGGAGACCGAGTTGACGCCGGCCTTCGACCGGCTGCTCGGCCTCGTCGACGACCCGGCCTATCCGGCAGCGGCGCCGCAGGAGGTTGGCTGGGCGCGCTACGAGGGCGGCGAGGAGGCGTACCGGGACTTCGTCCGGACCGGCACCGGGGGCGACACCCCGCCCGAGCGGCTCCACGAGCTCGGCCGCGACCAGTGCCGCGAACTGGCCGGGCGGATGCGGGAGGTGCGCGCGACCCTGGGCTTCCAGGGCTCCGAGGCCGAGTTCCACGACCGGCTCAGGTCCGAGCCCCGGCTGTACGCCCGGACGCCCGAGGAGGTCGAGGCCCGGTTCCGCGGCCACCTCGACCGGCTGGCCCCGCTGCTGCCGCAGTGGTTCGCCGTGCTGCCGGCCGCGTCGTACGGGCTGGCGCGGCTGGACCCGGCGCTGGAGGCGGGGATGACCTTCGGGTACTACGAGCTGCCGACCGCGGCGAGTCCGCTCGGGCGCTACCGCTACAACGGGTCGGGCCTGGAGGGCAGATCGCTGATCGGCTCGGCCTCCCTGATCTACCACGAGCTGGCGCCGGGGCACCACTTCCACCTCGCCCGCCAGGCGGAGGATCGCTCACTGCCGCGACTGCGGCGTGAGGCAGCCGAGTTCGGTGCGTTCAGCGAGGGCTGGGCCGAGTACGCGGCGGGGCTCGGCTGGGAGATGGGGCTCTACGACGACCCGTGGGACGCGTACGGGCGCCTCGCGCAGGAGCGGTTCACCGCGCAGCGGCTGGTGGTCGACACCGGGCTGAACCTCGGGACGATGAGCCTCGCGCAGGCCCGGGAGTTCATGCGGGCCAACTCCACCGAGGCGGACGGTCAGATCGACTCGGACCTGTTGCGCTACGCGACGGACCTGCCGGGGCAGGCGCTGTCCTACCGCGCCGGCTTCCTGGAGTTCGGCGGGCTCCGGGCGCGGGCCGAGGCGGAGCTGCGCGCAGGGTTCGACGTGCGGGTCTTCCACGAGGCGGTGCTGGGTGGTGGCGGGCTGCCGTTCCCCGCCCTGCGGCGGAGGGTGGCGCGCGAGCTCGGCAGCCGTCATGAAGGCGATCACCGGTAATAGGCAAATAGGAAAAGCGCTTCGCCTGG
Source organism: Streptomyces sp. CB01881 (assembly GCF_002953255.1). Taxonomy (GTDB): domain Bacteria; phylum Actinomycetota; class Actinomycetes; order Streptomycetales; family Streptomycetaceae; genus Kitasatospora. The sequence continues at coordinate 1,013,001 of NZ_CP026498.1, read as the reverse complement.
GCGCAGACACCGACGGCCTGCCCGCCGGGGAGTTCGACACCATCGTGATCAACTCGGTGGTGCAGTACTTCCCGTCCGCCGACTACCTCGCGGACGTGGTCGGGGAGCTGACGCGGCTGCTCGCCCCCGGCGGCGCGCTCTTCGTCGGCGACGTCCGCAACCTGCGGCTGCTGCGCCCGCTGGCCACGGACGACGCCCTCGCACGGCTCGGCCTCACCCGCCGTGTGGTGGCGACCGCGCCCACGGAAGCGGCCGCGTTGGAGTTCGCGCGCGGCTCCGATCTCCTGATCACCGTCCCCGAAGCCACCACCCGGTCCGCAGCCGCCGACCTCGGCCTGGTCGTGCTCCCCCTCCCGCTCGAACTGCCGTCGGCACCGATAACCTGTCGTGGCATCAGCGCTACGACACCGACCACGCCCACCCCTGGCTGCGCGGCCTGGCGCGAACCGCGCTAGGCGCTGGCCATGACGTGGACGCTGCCGGAGCCGATGCCGGCCCTCGCGGTGAGCGAGCCCGCGCTGCCCGCCGGCCACGCCGCAGAGCCCAGGTTCGACGGCTTCCGGACCGGGCTTGTCGTCCATCCTGGCGGCCGGGTCGTTCTCTGCGCTCGCGGCATGGCGCCGACTTGGCCGCTGTGCCTTCCCCGAGATCCGGCAGGCCGCGCTCGCCCAGCTCCCCACCGGGGCGGGGCTGGACGGGGAGCTGGTCGTCTGGGAGAACGACCGGCTCGTGTTCGAGCGGCTCCAGGCCCGCGCCACAGCGCGCGGTGCCCGGGCGGAGGCGGCGTCACGGGAGTGGCCGGCGCACTTCGTCGCCGTCGACCTGCTGCACCTGGGCAAGGACGATCTCACCCGGCAGGGCCGGCGGAACCGCCGGCCTGGTGGATACCCGCTCAGATCAGCAGGTCGAAGAGTTCGAAGGCCTCATCCCACTGGTCCGTGGAGGGGCGGCGGGTGTCACGGGCGATGGTTCTGAGGGCGCGGGCGAGGGCGACGCTGAGGCCGCCGGCCAGGACGGGCAGCCGCTGCTGGGTGTCCTCGGCGGCCTCCATGCCGAGGGCAGGGCGGGCTGCGAGCTGGTCGAGCAGTGGGCGTAGTTCGATGCCCTCATCCAGCTTCTTGAAGGCGTGGATACTCTCCTGCAGGCCTTTGGTGACGGGGAGGTCCTGCGGCTCGACGATGTCCCGGTCGTTGGCCTTGGCATTGGCCATGCCGATGAGAAAGAGGTCGTAGAGCTTGGCGTCCACGAAGTCGTTGTAGCGCTTGAGGTCGTTCTTGTTGACATCGAGGCCGGCGGCTGCGCGGAAGAAGCGCTCGAACTTGGGAATACCCATGACGGGCATGGCATTTTTCCTTTCTCGCGTCGATGGATGAGCTGAGGTCATCGGATGACGGGTGGTCTCACCTCCTCGAGGTGCTCGTGGGCCAGGCGGACGGCCATGGCGCCCTCGCCGACTGCGGAGGCCACCCGCTTGACCGAGCCGCTGCGGACGTCGCCGACGGCGAAGACCCCCGGCAGGCCGGTCTCCAGGGCGAGTGGGGCGCGGCCCAGGGGTTTCCAGAGGTCCGCTGCCACATGGGCCACGTCCTGCCCGGTCGGAATGAAGCCGCGCGGGTCCAGAGTGACGGCGCCGGCGAGCCAGGAGGTGGCAGGGCGCGCACCGATGAAGACGAATAGGGCACGGGCCTCCAGCACCTGCTGCCCGCGGGTGCGGTTGTCCTGGACGACGACGGCTTCGACCCGGTCCTCGCCGGTGACCTCTTGGACCTCGGTATGCAGCCGGACATGGATCCGTGGGTGCTGCTCGATCCGGTCGATCAGATAGCGGGACATGCTGTGGCCCAGGTCTCCGCCGCGGACCAGCAGATGCACGGCGGGCGACTCGCGCGCCAGGAACAGGGCTGCTTGGCCGGCAGAGTTGCCGCCGCCGACGACGGCCACCGTGTCAAGACGGCAGGTCCGTGCCTCCCAGAGGGTGGCGGCGTAGTGGACCCCAAGTCCCTCGAACCGCTCGACGCCGCGGGCGGTCAGCCGCCGGTAGCGAGCGCCGGTGGCCACCACCACGTTGTTGGCGGCGACCGTGCTGCCGTCGGCGAGCCGCACCACGTTGGCACCGTCGCGCTGTTCGAGGCCAGCGGCCTCGGCGGGGACGGTGATACGGGCGCCGAACCGGGTGGCCTGCACGACGGCGCGTTCGGCGAGCTCCATGCCGGAGATCCCCGCGGGGAAACCGAGGTAGTTCTCGATCCGGGAGGACGTACCGGCCTGGCCGCCGGTCGCCACCGCGTCCAGGACGACGGTGGAGAGCCCCTCGGAGGCGCCGTACACTGCTGCGGCCAGGCCTCCGGGCCCCGCGCCGACCACCATCAGGTCGCAGACAGCCCTCGCGACGGTCTCGGTCCGCAGCCCGATCACCTGGGCGAGTTCGGCGTTGGAGGGATTGCGCAGCACCCGGTGCTCGTGCCAGACGACGATCGGAGTGTCCTCCGGAGCGATGCCAAGACGCGTCAGCAGCGCCTCGGCCTCGGTGTCCTTCTCCAGATCGGCCCAGCGGTGCGGGAGGCGGTTGCGGGCGGCGAAGTCCAGCAGCCGCCGGGTGTCGGGGGAGAAGGCGGAGCCGATGATACGGAAGCCCGTGCCCGCGCCGGCCAGCATCGTGCGGCGCAGCAGGTAGGCCCGCAGGATCACGTCGCCGAGCGCGGGTTCGCGGCTGAGCAGGTCGCGCAGGGCGGCCAAACCGACCGCGAGAACCTCGCCAGGCGTGCTCACCACCGCGCTGAGGAGGGCGGTCTGGCCCTCCAGTACGCCGAGTTCGCCGAGGAAGCTGTGCGCCTCGTGCAGGTGGACGACCCGTTCCTGCTCGCCGTGGCCTTCGACCACGGCCACCGTGCCGCTGAGGACCACGAAGAACTCCTCGCTGAGGTCGCCCGCCCGGAAGAGCTGTTCCCCCTCGCGGACCGGCCGTACCTGTCCGCAGGATCCCAGGATCGCGATCTGGTCGTCCGACAGCAGCGGATAAGCGCCGTAGACGTCAGCTGTCGGCGTGAGCGTCGGCACGATTCACTCCCTTCGGTGGAAACGGAGGCGAAGGCGGAAGGCGGATGCGGAGAGCAGCGGCGGAAGCAATGGTGCTGGAATAGACGCCGGGCGAGTACGCCGGGCTCAGACCATCGCCTCGTGCACGAAGCACCACCGCCAGTCCTCGCCGCGTTCGAACGACCGGACAATCGGGTGCCCGCGGGTCGCCGCGTGAACGCAGGCGTGCCGCATCGGCGAGGAGTCGCAGCAGCCGACGTTGCCGCAGGTCAGGCACAGGCGCAGGTGCAGCCACGGAGTCCCCGTGCGCAGGCGGTCCTCGCAACCCTGCGGTGTTCTGGGCGCCACGGGCCGAACCATGGACAGGTGCGGGTCGGGAAGGCTGGTCATCGCGGCCTCCCGGAGGTGGAGTCGGCCGGTCCGCGGGGCGCCGAGAGTGACTCGCCCACCCACCGGCGCAGCGCGTTGGCGGGCGCGGCTCCGGTCTGGCGGGCGACGGGCCTGCCATGGTCGAGGATCAGCAGGGTGGGTACGGCTTGGACCTCGAACCGCCGCGCCAGAGCCGGCGACTTGTCGATGTCGACCTTCACGAGCTTGATCCGGCCGGCCAGATCCTTGGCGACCTGTTCGAGGGCTGGGCTCACCATTCGGCAGGGACCGCACCAGGTGGCCCAGAGGTCGACGAGCACGGGCAGGCTCGCCTGCTCGGCGACCTCCCCGAAGTCGGCGTCGCCCGCTTCGGCGATCCACGGCAGCGGGGCACGGCAGTTTCCGCAGCGCGGGCTGCCCTCCGCCGCGGCGGGTACACGGTTGGTCCGGCCGCAGTTGGCGCAGGCGACCGTCGGCAGCGAGGCCCCGGCGCCGTCGGTACTGCCGTCACGGCCCCTGCGGGCGGCGCGGCCTTCTGGAGAAGTAGTCATCACCGCTCCTGCAGCTCGTCCTGGAGGGTGACGGTCAGTTCTGCGGCCCTGGCGTCGACCAGGATGGTCACGCCTTCGCGTGCCTCGCCGCTGAGCAACGCGCGGCCGATCCTGGTCTCGACCTCGTGCGCGATGAAGCGGCGCAGCGGCCGGGCGCCGTAGACCGGGTCGTAGCCCTCGGCCGCGATCAGCCGGCGGGCGTCCTCGGTGAGTACCAGGTCGATCCGCTGCTCGGCGAGGCGGTGGCGCAGGTCCTCCAGCAGCAGGTCGACGATGCGCTCGATCTGCGCGATGCCGAGCGGGTGGAAGAGCACGATGTCGTCCACCCGGTTGAGGAACTCGGGCCGGAAATGGCCGTTGAGTTCGCCCATCACCAGGTCCCGCACCTCAGGCTTGATCTCGCCGGCCTGGGTGGCGTCCTGGAGCAGATGCTGGGAGCCCAGGTTCGAGGTCATGATGATGACGGTGTTGCGGAAGTCGACGGTACGGCCCTGCGCGTCGGTGATCCTGCCGTCGTCCAGCACCTGGAGCAGCGTGTTGAAGACGTCGGCGTGCGCCTTCTCGATCTCGTCGAACAGGACGACCGAGTACGGCTTGCGACGCACCGCCTCGGTCAGCTGACCGCCCTCCTCGTAGCCTACGTATCCGGGGGGCGCGCCGACCAGGCGGCTGACGGTGTGCCGCTCCTGGTACTCGCTCATGTCGAGGCGGATCATGTTGCTCTCGCTGTCGAACAATGCGGCGGCCAGCGTCTTGGCCAGCTCGGTCTTCCCGACGCCGGTCGGGCCGAGGAAGATGAACGAGCCGATCGGCCGGCGCGGGTCGCGTACCCCGGAGCGGGCCCGGATCACCGCGTCGGCGACGAGCTGGACGGCCTCGTCCTGGCCCACGACCCGCTCGCGCAGGATCTCGTCCAACCTGAGCAGCTTCTGCCGCTCGCCCTCCTGGAGCCGGGTGACGGGGATGCCGGTCCACGCGGAGACGATCTCAGCGATCTCCTCGGCGGTCACCACCTCACGCAGCATCCGGCTCTCGCCCTGCTTGTTGGCGAGCTGTTCCTCCTCAGCGGCCAGCCGGCGCTCCAGTTCGCTGACGGTTCCGTAGCGCAGTTGGGCGGCCCGGTTGAGATCGTAGGCTCGTTCGGCCTGCTCGGCCTCCTGCCGGGCGCGTTCCAGTTTCTGGCGCAGTTCCTGGACCTTGCGGATGGCCTGGCGCTCGGCCTCCCACTGGGCGTGCTTGGCGTCCACCTCGCCCCGCAGATCGGCCAGTTCACGCCGCAGGTCCTCCAGGCGGGCGCGGCTGGCCGGGTCGGTTTCAAGGTCCAGCGCGGCCTCCTCGATCTCCAGCCGGGTGGCCCGGCGGGTGAGTTCGTCGAGTTCGGCGGGCATGGAGTCGATCTCGGTCCGCAGCCGCGCGCAGGCCTCGTCGACCAGGTCGATGGCCTTGTCCGGGAGGAAGCGGTCGCTGATGTAGCGGTGGCTGAGGGTGGCGGCTGCGACCAGTGCGCCGTCCTGGATCTTGACGCCGTGGAAGATCTCCAGTCGCTCCCGGATGCCGCGCAGGATGGAGATCGCGTCCTCGACGGTCGGCTCGTCCACCTGGACCGTCTGGAAGCGGCGTTCCAGGGCCGCGTCGGACTCGATGTGCTTGCGGTACTCGTCCAGCGTGGTGGCGCCGATCATGTGCAGCTCGCCGCGCGCCAGCATCGGCTTGAGCATGTTGCCCGCGTCCATCGCGCCCTCGGCGGCACCGGCCCCGACGACGGTGTGCAGCTCGTCCACGAACAGCAGGATCCGGCCCTCGGCTCCCTTGACTTCGGACAGCACGGCCTTGAGGCGCTCCTCGAACTCGCCGCGGTATTTCGCCCCGGCCACCAGCGAGCCCATGTCGAGCGAGAACACCGTCTTGTCCCGCAGCCCTTCCGGCACGTCGCCGCGCACGATCCGCTGGGCCAGGCCCTCCACGATGGCGGTCTTGCCGACGCCCGGTTCGCCGATCAGCACCGGGTTGTTCTTGCTCTTGCGGCTGAGGATCTGGATCACCCGCCGGATCTCTGCGTCACGCCCGATCACCGGGTCGAGGCGACCGCTGCGGGCCTCGACAACGAGGTCGCGCCCGTACTTCTCGAGGGCCTCGTACGCTTCCTCAGGATTGGCGGAGGTGACCCGTTGATTCCCGCGCACTGTGGTGAGGGCGGTGAGGAAGGAGTCCTTGTTGACGCCCTGTTCACCGAGCCGCCGGCCGGCTGCGGTGATCGAACCCTCGTCCACCAGGGCCAGCACCAGGTGCTCGGTGGAGACGTACTCGTCCTTGAGCCGCTTGGCCTCCTGCTCCGCGGTGTCGAGCAGTCGGGCCAGCCGCTGGGTCACCATCACTCGGCCGGGGGCGGCGCCCGGACCGGTCGTGCGCGGACGCTTGGCGAGATCGGCCTCGACGGCGGCCCGTAGGGCTGCCGGGTCTGCGCCGGCACCGGCCAGCAGACGGGTGGTCAGGCCGTCTTGCTGATCGAGCAGGGCCAGCAGCAGATGCTCCCCGTCGACCTCGGTCTGGCCCATCCGTACCGCGACGCTCTGCGCTTCCTGCAGCGCTTCCTGGGACTTCTGGGTGAGGCGATTCATGTCCATGGTGTGGGCTCCTTGGCGGCTCGTTCGCTGCGCCGCAGTGCGATTTCCAGGCGTTCGATGCGGTCGAGCAGGTCCAGGACGACGCCGATGGCCGCGTAGTTGAGGCCCAGTCCGGTCCGTAGCCGCTGCACCCGGGCGATGGCCGACGGCGCGCTCGGCCGGAACCACAGCCGGCCCCGGGCATCACGCTCGGCGTCCACCAGCCCGAGGGCGACGAAGCGGCTGACGAGTTCGGGCGGCAGTCCACTCCTGCTGGCCACTCCGGCCATGGGGAGCTGATAGGGGCCGGGGCTGGTTCGGTAGACCCGCACCAGGGGATAGGCAGCCCTGGTGCCGGGCTGTCCGGTGCCTTCGGCGGGAGAACGCTGTTCGGCTCTCATGTCTGCTTCCTCGGGTCGAAGGAGGAGACGGCGGCCAGTTCCTCGAACAGCTCGCGCTCGCGCGGGCTGGGCGAGGGCGGCACCATCACCTGGATTTCGGCGTAGAGGTGACCGGGGGAACCTTTGGGGTCGGGCATCCCCTCGCTGCGCAGCCGCAGCCTGCGGCCGGTGGAGGTACCGGGCGGCACATGCACCTTGACCGTCCCGCCCGGACCGGAGACCGGCACCGTCGCCCCTAGCGCGGCCTCCCAGGCGGTAACCGGCAGTTCGACGTGGATGTCGCGCCCGACGAGCCGATAGCGGGGATGGGGGGCGATGCGGACCACCAGATAGAGATCCCCGGCGGAACCCGGGCCGCGGCCTCGGCCGCCCTCCCCCGCGAGCCGAATGCGCTGCCCATCGACGACGCCGGCCGGGATGGTGACGTCGTAGCTGCGTTCCCCGCCGGGACCGCCGAGGGTGATCTTCCGCCGGCCGCCGCGGTACGCCTCCTCCACACTGAGCGTGAGTTCGGCCTCCTGGTCCGCGCCGGGGATGGGGCTGCCCCGTCCGGCGCCCCCCGCCCGGCCGCCGAACATCCCTCCGAAGAGATCTTCGAAGTCCACGCCAGAGGCGTCGAAGCCGGTCTCCGTCCAGGTCCGGGCGCCTGCCCGGTCGGCGCCCCGGGTGCCTCCGAAGGGACTGCCGCGGTACGCGCCGGCTCCGCCGCCGAAGCCCTGGCCGGCCGCGACACGCTCGTCGTAGTCCTTCGGAATCTGCCGGAAGTCGGGGCCGAAGCGGTCGTAGCGGGACCGGGTGTCGGGGTCGGACAGCACGCTGTACGCCTCGTTGATCTGCTTGAAGCGCTCCTCTGCGGCCGGATCACGGTTGACGTCCGGGTGGTAGCGGCGGGCCAGGGTACGGAACGCCTGCTGGATCTCGGCGGCGCCGGCGGTGCGGGGGACGCCCAGCACCGCGTAGTAGTCGTCTGCCATGGCGGCCTCACTCCCACTTGCGGCTGACCGCTACCGCGGCCGGCCGCAGCTGGTGGCCGGGTTCGCCGTACCCGGGCCGCAGCACCTGGACGACGGTGCCCGCGGTTGTGTCCGGTTCGTCCACCACGGACACCACCTCGTGCTGCTCGGGCTGGAAGGGGACGCCGGTCTCGTCGTAACGGGGGTAGCCGAGGCTTCGCAGCACCTCGACGGCCTGGTCGCGTACCGCCCGGACTCCGCTGACGATCGTGCCGGGGTCGTCGGCGCCCGCGTGGGCGAGGGCCAGTTCGAGGTTGTCGACGACCGGGAGGAACGCCGCGGCCACCTTGGCCCGCTCAGCCTCCCGTTCCCGGGGAAGCTCACGGGCGTAACGCTTGCGGAGGTTGTCGAGGTCGGCGAGGGCTCGCCGCCACCGATCCTCCAGCTCCTCGACCTCGGGGCGGCGGGGCGGCTGCTCCTGCTCCCCGGCCCCGGGGGCCCGTGGGATCGTCTGCGGTGTGGGCGTCTGCTCGGGCGACGTCTGCTCGGGCTCGGGAGGGGAGCGGTCCTCGGCGGGACGCGTCTGTTCCTGATCGGACATGTCGCCGCCTCAGCTCCTGTCGAAATCGGCGTCGATGACGTCGTCGTCGCCCCTCGGGGAGCCGCCCTCGGGACCCTGGCCGGGCGCCGCCGCACCGGGCTGGGCTCCACCCCCGGCTTCGCCCGGTCCGGCGGCGTGGGCGGCCAGCGCCGCGTGGATCTGCTGGAGTTCGGAGGCCAGGCTCCGGGACCGTTCCGTCGGCGCCTCCTCCTTGACGGCGGAACGGGCCTCGTCGATGAGCAGTCGGGCGCGGGCGCGCTCGTGCTCCGGAGCGGCGTCGCCGAGGTCGTCCAACCGGCGCTCCACCTGGTACGCGGCGGCGTCGAGCTCGTTGCGGGCGTCGATGGCCTCGCGCAGGGCCAGGTCGCTGGTGCGGTTGCTCTCGGCCTCGTTGATCATCCGCTCGACCTCGGAGGGGTCGAGGTTGGAGCCCTCACTGATGGTGATCGACTGCTCGGCGCCAGTGTCCCGGTCCTTGGCGCTGACCTTGAGGATGCCGTTGGCGTCGATGTCGAAGGTGACCTCGATCTGGGTCTCCCCACGCCGGGCCGGCCGCAGGTTCTCCAACCGGAAGCGGCCCAGCACCCGGTTGTCGGCGGCCAGCTCGCGTTCGCCCTGGAGCACGACGATGTCCACGGCCGGCTGGTTGTCCTCAGCCGTCGAGAAGGTCTCGGACCGGCGGGCGGGGATGGTGGTGTTCCGCTCGATGATCTTGGTCATCACGCCGCCGGCTGTCTCGACGCCCAGCGACAGCGGGGTGACGTCCAGCAGCAGGACGTCCTTGACCTCACCCTTGAGCACGCCGGCCTGGATGGCGGCGCCCAGCGCCACGACCTCGTCGGGGTTGACGCTCATGTTCGGGTCCTTGCCGCCGGTCAGCCGGCGGACCAGGTTCTGCACGGCCGGGATGCGGGTCGAGCCGCCGACGAGGATGACCTCGTCGATGTCGTTGTCGGTGACCTTGGCGTCGCCCATCGCGGTCCTGACCGGTTCGAGGCAGCGCTCCACCAGGTCCGAGGTGATCTGCTCGAAGGTGGAGCGGCGGACCGTCTCGGTGAGGTGCTTCGGCCCGGAGGCGTCCGCCGTGATGAACGGCAGGCTCACCTGGGTCTGGCTGACCGAACTCAGCTCGGTCTTCGCCTTCTCGGCCGCCTCGAACAGTCGCTGCAGAGCCTGCGGGTCCTTGCGCAGGTCGATGCCCTCGGCCTTCTGGAAGCCGTCCGCCAAGTGGTCCACCAGACGGCGGTCGAAATCGTCGCCACCCAGGTGGGAGTCGCCCGCCGTGGCGCGGACCTCCACCACACCGTCGCCGACGTCCAGCAGACTGACGTCGAACGTGCCGCCGCCGAGGTCGAAGACCATGACCGTCTCGTGGCCCTTCTTGTCCAGCCCGTAGGCCAGCGCCGCGGCGGTCGGCTCGTTGATGATCCGCAGCACGTCGAGGCCTGCGATCCTCCCGGCGTCCTTGGTGGCCTGGCGCTGGGCGTCGTTGAAGTAGGCAGGTACGGTGATGACCGCCTCGGTCACCTTCTCGCCGAGCGACTTCCCGGCGTCGTCGGCGAGCTTGCGCAGCACCTGCGCGCTGATCTCCTCCGGCGCGTACTGCTTTCCCCTCACCTCGAAACGGGCCACCCCGCCGGGCCCCTCGACGACGTCGAAGGAGACCGCCTTGGCCTCGTCGGAGATCTCGTCGTAGCGACGTCCGATGAACCGCTTCGCGGAGGTGATGGTGCCTTTGGGGTTGAGGATCGACTGCCGGCGCGCGAGCTGTCCGACCAGCCGCTGACCGTCCTCGGAGAAGGCGACCACCGACGGGGTCGTCCTGGCCCCCTCCGCATTCGGGACGACCGAGGGCTCACCGCCCTCCCAGGCCGCGATGACCGAGTTGGTGGTGCCGAGATCGATGCCAACTGCCTTCGCCATGGGAATCTCCTCCGTCGCGACGCGGGACCGGTCGGCGGGCAGCCAGGCGTACGGACGGCGTACCACACCTGGTAGCAGCCTCGCGCGGTACGCGGCGCACTTCCTCGCCTCGGCAGGACCAATCCGCGCTGCGGTTCCGGTCCCCGAGGACAGGGACCGGACATCGTGGGAACGTGTGTCGAGCGGCGTAGCGGGTAGACGGTAAGGACTTCCGAGCCGCACATGGACCTGCCATGGACGCCGTGCCTTCTCCGACCACCGGCCCCCTCCTCCCCGTCCCGCAGCCGGCGGCCGCGCAGCACGCGCTGCTACGCCTGGTGACGGTCATGCTCGACGGCGAGGACGAGCGCGAGGTGCTGTGGGGGGCTATGGCGGCGATCGCCGCCACCGGCCCTTTCACCGCCGAAGCGGCCTATGCCGTCCACAACGGTCTGGCGCGGCGCTGCCCACCACTCCGGGCGGCTTCCACCGCGGTCGCCCGGCCCGGGGATGCGGCGCGGGAACCCGAGGCGGGCCCAACCGGCGGAGCCCCGGGTGAAGCAGCCGCTGCCGACGTGGTGGCCGCCGACCTGCTCGACCGGCGGATCGACTCCCTGGACGGCCGCAGCCACCACCTGCACAAGCTGGGCGGACCGTGGGCGTGGGCCATCGCACTGCGGTACCGGGAAACCTGCCTCGGCTATCTCGTCGTCCGGTCCCCGACCACACCCTCGGCTGAAGAGACCGCTATGACCGATCTGCTCGCGCGGCAGACCGGGACAGTCCTCGCACGCCTCACCGGGCACCGGGGCGAGCCGGCCGCCGGGTCCGGGGACATACCGGTGAGCGGGGACCTGTCCGATACCGGGAACCTGCCGGAGCCCGAGAACGGCTCACCCACCGTGGCCCTCGGTAGGAGGACTGCCTCCGCCCTGGCCTCGCGGCTCGCCACCTATGAGGCGCTCTCCCGCGCCGCTGTCTCCGGCAGAGGCGAGGCGGGAATCCTCCAGGCCCTGCACGAGCACACAGGATTCGCGACCCTCACCGAGGACAGCTTCGGCAACCCCCGGGCCTGGGCAGGTCCCTGCGCGGGCGGCCCCCAGAGGGGAGTCGGCAGCGGAACCCGCCCCGAGTCGGAGGACCGGCGCCGGGACGCCCTGATGCACCGCGCGCGGCGCCAGCCCGGCGCCGTCCGGGACCGTGACCGACTGGTCATGCCCATAGAAATGGCGGGAGACCTGCTCGGTGTCATCGTGCTGGATGATCCGGACCGGCGGGCGGCGGAAGCGGACACATCGGCGCTCGAACAGGCCGCCCGGCTCCTGGCTCCCCTTCTCTTCCACGAGCGCAGACTGGCCGAGCTGGAGCCCGCGCTGTGCCGCGACCTGGTCGACCGGCTGGTCTCAGGTGAGGGGACCAAGGACGCCTTCACCCAGGCAGCAGCCCTGGGCCACGACCTGCACCGGCCGCACAAGGTCGCCGTACTGGAGTGGCCAGGGGCACCCGAGGGGGCCGCGCTCTGCGACGCGGTGACACGGGCGGCGGAGCGGTTGCGCCGGGACGTGCTCATCGGCTCTCGTGGCGCGACAGCGGTCGTCCTGGTGGCCGGTGAGGACCCGCGTCATCTCGGGGACGAGCTGTACAAGGCCGTCTCAGAGGGCCTGGGCACCGGCGCAGGCGCGATCGGGGTCGGCGGCCAGTGCGAGGTCCTCGCCGATCTGCCGCACTCCTACGACGAGGCCGTCCGTGCCCTCGCCGTCCGCCGCCGTTCCCAGGACCCGTACGGCAGCACCGCCTTCGACGAGCTGGGCCTGTGCCGCATGATGGGCACCGGCGAAGGCGAGCGGGAAGCCGACCTCTTCGTCCACGTATGGCTGGGCCGGCTGCTGGACTACGACGCCCAGCACCACACCGAGCTGGTGATGACGCTCTCGCGCTACCTGGAGAGCGGCTGCAGCTACGACGCGACCTCTGAGATGCTCCTCATCCACCGCAGCACGGTCCGCTACCGCCTCCAGCGCATCGGCGAGATCACCGGCCACGACCTCGGCGTCGTCGAGACACGCCTCAATCTGCACATTGCCACCCACATCCGCAACGTGCTCGACCCACCGCGTTGAGTCGCGGGCGAGCCCCGTGGAGGCCACTTTGGGTGACGATCCTGTGAGCAGCCGCTCCGTCACCGTCAGACCGCCTCCGGGCAAGCGCCGCGCGGTGGTGGCCCGGCCCTTCGTTCGAGGACCTGCCACAGATCGGCTGACGCGACTCCCGGCCTCCCGCGGGTCCAAGACGCGAACTCAGCGGTACGAGCCCTCGGTTGTCTTCCGGCGGGAAAGTTCAGCGCGGACCTGCTGGAGAAGGTGGCGGTAGCGGGTCATGACCGTGGAGCCTTCCAGGGGCTGGCCGGCCGCGGGCCCGCGGCCGGGGTGAGGGGAGTGGTCAGGGTCGTGTCCCTGCAGTCGGCCGGCCGAACAGCAGGTCGTAGCCGGGCGGCAACTGGAGCAGGACGCGCCCGGTGAGGTCCTCGCCGGCGGCGTCGGCCACCGTGCTGAGGACGGCGCCGATGTCCCACAGGGCCGTGGCTTCGGTGGCGCCCTCGATCCAAGCGGCGGTGGCGCGCACGAACCGTTCCGGGCTGAGCGGCTCGGCAGTCTGCAAGGGGTTGAGCAGGATCAGGGCCATGGTCTCCGGCAGGCGGGCGGCCAGTTCGGCGCGCACGTCGCCGACCAGGTGGGCGCCCAGTAGGGCCAGGACGACCCGGGCCGCGCGCTCGGCCTCCTGCGGGGTGGCGTACTCACCGCGTTCCCGGACCTCCTCCAGGAACGCCTCCCATCGAAGAGTCATCGCGGTTCTCCCTCCGTCCCAAGGGCCGGCCCGGGCGTCGCCCGCCGACAGTCAGGGATCGACGGCCAGGCGCCGGTACAGACTGGTGAGCTTCAGCAGCCGGACGACGCGGCGCCCGGCGTCGTGCAGGACCAGGCGCCTGCCGCTGCGGTCGGCCTGGTTGCGGGCCCGGACGAGGGCGCCCAGGCCCGCGCAGTCCATGAACGTCACCTCCGACAGATCGAGCACCACCTCCCGGTGCGACTCGAGCGCGGCGGCCAGAGTACGACGCAGCGCGGGGGCGGTGTCGAGGTCGATCTCGCCGTTGGCCCGCACGATGAAGGGTTGGTTGCTCTGGCCGTTCATGGCGTTTCCGCGTCGCTGTGGGCAGGCCGGTCCGGGCGGGGGCGGCCTGCGGTCGGGGGTGTTCCGGCCGCCCCTTTTGATCGAGGGGGGAGAGATCAGGGGCGGCGCGGAACGGCATCGGGGGCCGGTCAGGCCTGGATCTGCTTGCGGTCGCCGCTGTGGCTGATCGCGACCTTGCGGGGCTTGGCCTTCTCGGCGACCGGGATCTTCAGGGTCAGCACGCCGGCGTCGTAGTCGGCGGTGATCCCGGAGGGGTCGAGGGTGTCGGAGAGCATGACCTGGCGGGAGAACACGCCGAGCGGGCGCTCGGACAGCTCCCACTTGATGCCCTCGCCTTCCTGGCGCGGGCGGCGCTCGGCCTTGACGGTCACCATGTTCCGCTCGACGTCGATGTCGATCGCCTCCGGGTCAACCCCCGGCAGGTCGAAGCAGATGACGTACTCGTCGCCGGCCCGGTAGGCGTCCAGCGGCATCGGCGTCGGACGCGACCAGGTGCCGGTCGTGTTGAGGAACTGCTGGGTCAGACGGTCCAGCTCGCGGAACGGGTCGGTGCGCAGCAGCATCGCGAAACACCTCCACTGATCGAATGGGTGCCAGTGCGCTTCACCTGACTCCTTTCTAGCGCGTCATTCACCCGATGACAAGCCCTGGTGTCGCCTGTAGAGTGACTGCATGAGCGAGAAGCCCCGCAGAGCCGCCCCTGACGGTCCCCGGCCGGTCGAGCCCGCCTCGTTCCTGGCGGCCGCGGCGGCGCTGGCCGCCATCGACGACGCCGTCCGCACCGCCCAGGACCCCGCGTCCCAGCCTCCGACCACCCCTGACGAGCAGGAAGGCTCCGGGCAGGCGCTGGCCGCCCTGGTGCTGCTGCGCGAACTGCGCACCGAACTCGCCGGCTGGGAAGCCGGCCTGGTGGAGACCGCCCGGGAGGCCGGCGCCACCTGGGCCGACCTCGCCCGCCCCATGGGCGTCGCCAGCCGCCAGGCCGCCGAGAACCGCTACCTGCGCCTCAAGCCCGCCAGTGGCACGACGCAGGCCGGTACCGGAGCGGAACGCGTCAAGGCCGCCCGCGACCGCCGGGCCGCCGACCGAACCGTGACCGCCTGGGCCCGCGACAACGCCGCCGAGCTGCGGGTCCTCGCCGCCCAGATCACCACGACCGCACTCACCCCCGGCGCCCGCCCCGCCCAGGCCGCCCTGACCGCCGCCCTCGGCGCCACCGACCCCGCCGACCTCATAGAGCCCCTCGCCGCCATCCGCCCCCACCTCGGCACCGGCCAGGGCGACCTCGCCACCCGCCTCGACGCCCTCACCCACCACACCGCCCAGCTCCGCGATGACAGCGACCGACGCCGCGCCTGACCCCGTCGCCGCCGCCGAAAGGCGCTGGCAGGACCTCCTGGACCGGATCCACGACCTCGAAGCACGAGTAGCCGCCACCACGAGCACCGTCACCGCCGCCCTCGACCACCACCTCGCCCGCCTCGAAGCCCTGCGCCACCACCTCGCCCACCCCAACTGGCCACTGCCCGTCCCCGATCCGGGCAGCCCCCAGACCACACCGCCGAACAACCGGCCGACCCGACAGGGCCGGGAGCCACCGCAACCACCCGGGCCGTCAGGCCCGGCGTCCATGTCCCACCGGCACCCACGCTGACGGTTGGGGCAGGCGCAGAGCGCGCGGGTACGGTGCGACCAGTGAGAGGTTTTCATCCTCAAAGCTGCAGGTCACGGGCTCTGGTGTGGGGCGGGGGTGGGGTCCTCGGGCTGCTCGGGAGCGTGATCGCCAGCAGGTGATCATCCGTCAGCGGCTGACCTCGGCGTTCGTCAGCACGAGCAGTGCCCGCAGGAGCTTGGTGGCGTGGCGGGCGTTCATGCGGACCTTGGTGAGGATGCGCCACGCCTTGAGGTCGGCGAAGCCGTGCTCGTTGGCCGCGCGTTCGCGGCTGACCAGCCTGTTCGCTTCCTTCTGCGCGGCGGTGAGCGGGTGGCCTCGGGTGGCCTTGCGGCCGGTGACGATCACCGGGTCGTCAGGGTTGTCATCGAGGCCGACAAAGCCAAGATCGGCCAGGGCACCGAGGCCGGCGTCCCGAAGGTGTGCGGTGATCTGGTTGTGGCGGGCGGTGGTGATCTCACTGGAGCGGCCCGGCTACGCCGCGGAGATCCAGGCCAGGTTGCCCCGCTCGTCGGTGAGCGCGAGGAACAGCAGGCCGTGGGTCTTGTGCTTGCCGGAGTAGTTCCACCAGCACTTCCTGGCCATCCCAGGAGCCATCTGAGCGAGACCCCATAGATTCCAGCTCAATCTACGAATTCAGCTGCCAGAGCCCTTCACGGCATAAGGATCAAGACGGGGAACTCACAGGGTCCTCGTCATCGTGCACATGCAACAGGCCATACGAACCCGGAGCCCGCTCACCGACCTCCCCGAAGAACTCCATGATCTCCGCGTCCCGGTGGTTGCGGAATCCCCCGAAGTGGATGAACACCTGCCCGTTCATCCATCGCAGATCAAGCAGATACGGGCTGCCGATCTCCCGGATGCGCCGCTCGATGCCCTCGACGATCCCCCGCAGACGGCCGTCGTCGTAGTCGTCATCGTCGGCGCTGGCGCTCTCCTGAACGTTGATCCAGCCGTGGTATTCGAACATGGCCGCAGCCTACTGACCCGCTCACCCACGGCCCAGCCGATTCATTGGCCAGCCTTTCCACGATGTGCGGAACGAGTACTGCAGCATAGGTGACCAACGTGAAGCCCCCGGTGACCAGGCATCCTGTGAGAAAGACCTGTCCTACCAGGGGCTCACGTCTGTCCGCGGCCGCCCTTCATACCTCGGCGGGGACCAGACCATTTCGTTGAGAAAACCTCAGTCAGCTCATCCGTTGACGTTGACCGCGACAGGGCTGAGATAGAAACGTGTCCAGTCGATGCGTCCGTCGCGGGTCGTCATGATGACTGGCCCACGCATGACGGCCTGGGTGCCGTCCGGGGCTGTGCCGACCATCTCCCATTCCGACCACAGTTCGGCATCAGCCGTGGTGCGGCGAAGAACCTCGGCCCGGATGTCGGGCAGCCGACCGAAGATGGCGGTCCAGTTCATGAGCACCCGGTCATTCCCGGTGAAGCCGTCTTGCGGCCGATGCGGGGTCTCGGACCGATAGTCGGTGGTGAAGCAGTCAGCGACCTGGTGAGGGTCGTGAGAGTTGATCGCGTCCTTGAGCCGGTCGATCGGGTCGTTCGTGTTCATTGCGAGCTCCTGGTTCCGCGGGTTGTTGCGCGCTGGGCGCGCTCTGAATGTGCGCTCTACGCCTGGCGCCTCGTCAGGGGTGTGGCCGTGGGGCGCCCGGCAGGATTTCGCCGCTCAGGAGGACGGGGTTGTTGTGTCTTCGCCGCCGGGCCTGGTGAAAGAGGCGGCCTGTGCCACGAGTGCGGCGATCTCGGGGTGTTCGGCGAAGTGGCGAGCCTGTACCTGCTCGATCTTTGCTTTGATCTCGGGGTCGGCGGAGTCCGTGATGTCGAAGGCCTCAAACCGCGCGAGGTAGCCGATGCCTTCCAGTTCGAGGCGGACGTGCGCGGGATGGTTCAGGTACTCGTGGTAGCCGTCGAGGTCTTCGATCACGAACACGGCTCCGTATGCGAAGCCCCCAGTGGGGTGTGGGCCGACCACGTACGACTTCACGGCGGGACAGGTCTCGCCGACCTGGCGCAGCAGGTCGAGGCAGGCCTTGAGCTGCTCCTCACTCAGGTCGGGCTTGGGCGTCAAGCGGTTGATATGGAAGATCATGGCCTTCTCCTCAAAACTTGGTACGGCACCGTCTCGTCTTTGGATTCCTGAGCGCCGGGGGCCCGTACCGGGCCCCCGGCGGTGTCGAAGCGTGCCCCCGTGTGACCAGTGGTCCTGCATGATCAGGCCATCCGGGCAGGCAGCTCGCCGCCGTGTGCCGACTCGCGGTGGCGCGCGGACAGACGGAAACCGGAGTCGCGCCGGGCGGCGCTTGCTGGTCAGCCCCTGGTCCAGTTCGCCGTGGGTGCCGGGGCCACCGCCGCGGGTCCGGATGGGGAGGTCGGCTCGGGTCCGCCCTCGCTCAGGCCGTAGCGGTTGTGGAGTCTGCGCAGGAGGCGGGGCGCGTACCAGGCCGAGCGGCCGAGCACCCGCATCGCGGCGGGGACCAGGACGCCGCGTACGGCGATGGCGTCGATGAGGATGGCCAGTCCGCTGCCGAGGCCGAACATCTGCATGAAGCTGAGCTTGGAGGTGCCGAAGGCGAAGAAGCTCACCGCGAGCAGGCAGGCCGCCGCGCTGACGATGCTTCCGGTGTGGCCGAGTCCGTTGCCCACGGCGGTCTCGTTGTCCGCTCCCTGATCGTGGAGTTCCTTGATCCTGCTGGTGACGAAGACCTCGTAGTCCATCGAGAGGCCGAAGGCGATGCAGAACATCAGCACGGTCATCGTCATCTCCATCGGCTGTGCGGTGAAGCCGAGCAGTGAGGAGAGGGTGCCGTCCTGGAAGATCCAGGTCATCACGCCGAGGGTGGCTCCCAGGCTGATCACGTTCAGGACCAGTGCGCGCAGCGGCTGCACGATGCTGCCGGTGAACAGGAAGAGCAGCAGGAAGGTGGTGACGACGATCAGGGCCACGGCCAGGGGGAGCCGGTCGCCGATGGATTCCTTGGAGTCGACGAGTTCGGCGTCCGTTCCGCCGAGCAGGGGGTGTGTCCCTGGGGGAGGGGTGGCCGAGCGCACCTGCTCGACGAGGCTCTGGGCCGCGTCCGACTTCGGTGTCAGGCCGCTCATCACGCTGATCCGCTGTGCGTCGGGTCGGCCCAGCGTCGGGTCGCCCGGCCCGGTCGCCGTGGATTGGCCCGCGGTGTAGGTTCCCGTGCTGGTCTCGACGCGCTCGACGCCCTTGAGCGCGGCCAGTCGGGCTGCGTACGACGCCAGCGGGGTCTTGTCCACGGGCTGGTTGATGGCGATGTGGAGGGCCGAGTCCTCGCTGCCGCCGAACTTCTGGCGCAGTGCCTGCGAGACCTGGCGGCTTTCGGCGTCCTTGGGCAGCACGCGTTCGTCCGGCGTGCCGAAGGTGATGTTCAGCAGCGGGCCGGCCGCAAAGAACAGCACCGCGAGGACGGGCAGTGCGGTGAGCGCGGGCCGCCGCATGACGGTGCGTGCCACCCGTCCCCACAGGGGTGCGCGGGCGGCGGAGTTCCGCGTCTTCGCCCACGGCAGCCGACCGCTGTTGACCCGGTGCCCCAGAACCTTCAGCAGGGCCGGCATCACGAACAGGGTGCTCAGGGCCGCGATCGCGACGACGCCGACTCCGGCGAAGCCGAACGAGCGCAGGAAGTACTGCGGGAACACCAGGAGTGCCGCGAGGGCGGCCGCGACGGTAGCGGCGGAGAAGGCGACGGTGCGGCCCGCTGTGTGCACGGTGCGCCGGACGGCGTCGTCCACGCTCACCCCGGCCGCGAGCTGCTCCCGGAAGCGGCTGACCATCAGCAGGGCGTAGTCGATGCCCAGTCCCAGGCCCAGGGCGGTGGTGAGGTTGGTCGCGGTGTCGGCGACATCGGTGACGCTGCCGAGCAGGAAGAGCTGGGCGAACGATCCCATGATGGCGATCAGCGCGATGATCAGCGGCAGCAGGGCCGCGACCACACTGCCGAAGACGAACAGGAGCAGTACGAGAGTCAGCGGTATGGCGATCCCTTCGGCGAGGATCAGATCCTCGACCACCTGGTTCGACAGGTCTGCGCCCACGGCGGCGCCCCCTCCGGCCTGGACGGTGAGGGTGTTCCTGTAGGTGCCGCTGTAGGTGTCGAGGATCTCCTTGGCGTATTTCCGCTGCTGGGTGGCGTCGCCTCTCACGTGGGTGAGCACCATGGCCTCGCGGCCGTCCTTGGAGAGCAGGTCTGGGCTGTTGGTTTCCCAGTACGAGACGACGTTGCTGAGGCGCTTGTCCCTCTTGAGCTCGGCCACCAGGGCTTGGCCGGTCTCTCGGTGGGCGGGGGTGTCGATGCGGCCGGCGGGGGAGCCGACCAGCAGGACGAGGTTGGTCTCGCCGCCGAACTTCTCGTCGATGACCTTCGATGCCCGGGTGGAGGGAGAGGCCGGGTCATCGAAGCCACCCCCCTTCAGCTTGTCGAAGGCGCCCGCTCCCACGACCCCCATAAGGGCCACGGCCAGGGCGGCGACGACCAGGACCAGCCGGGATCGGCGAATCGCCAATCCGGCCACACGTTCGAACACGGATGATCTCCTTTGAAGCTTCTTCTGGGGGCAAGACGGGGTGGGCCGGGCATGGGCCGGCGCAGTGCGGCGCAGATCTCCTTCGCCCCGCCAGAGGGGGCGCGGCGCCGCGCTCTTCATCACCAGGGCACGACGCTAGTCAGGCGATCGGCCTTTGAGCAGGAGGAGATTTACCTGACACTGTTAGGTATTCAGATAGTCGTAGACCTCTGAGACCCCGTCGGGTCGGCACCATAGGATCGCCGTATGTCCGCAGACGCGTCCGCGACGGTCCTGCCATCCCTGCGCCAGCGACGCCGGGCCGTCGCCACCCAGGAGATCGTGGCCGCTGCCGAGAGCCACCTCGCCGAGCACGGGTTGCACGCCCTGTCCCTGAGAGCGGTCGCCCGTGGCCTCGGTATGACCGTGCAGGGGCTCTACCACTATTTTCCGAACCGGGACGCCCTCGTCACGGTTCTCGTCGCCAAGGCGTACGAGGACCTGGCTGACGCCGTGACAGCGGCTGTCGACACGATGGCGGACGAACCGGCTGCTCTGCGGTTCCTGGCCGCCGCCGAGGGTTACCGCCGATGGGCCGTTACCCACCCCGAGCGATTCCAGCTGCTGTACGGGGCGCCGTTGCGGCACTACGAGGCACCGGCCGAGGGTCCGACCGTTCAGGCGATGCGCCGGGTGGGCGAGGTCTTCCAGCGCGAGTTGTTCGGCGGGTTCACCACGTCACAACTGGCCGCGGCCGGCACCCGGGTCCTCTCGTCAGCCCTCCAGGCGGACCTGGAACACTTGATTCCGCACGGCCCGGACACCCTGCCGCCTCCTGCGGCCGCTCTCCTCGTCAGCGCATGGGGGCACATGCACGGCATGGTCGTCCTGGAAGTCTTCGGACACACCGCCTTTGTCGGCGAACACCAGGCCGAGATCTTCCACATGGCGATGCGGGATCTGTTCGAGGACGTTCATCGCCGGATCCCCGCACCACCCCACGCCGAGCCTCGGTGAGAAACCTAGACGACCCACCATGATTGTCGGACCGCTCCGAACTCCAGCAGGTGGCCGACGCGGCGCTGCGAAACTGGCCACCCATCTCACAGTCGATGCCCGAGGGAGCGTGCGGATCGCAGGAATATGAAGGTGCTGAGTGGCGGGTGATGTGCCATCACCGGCTCGGTGATGGCACTGACGCGGCAGGCTGATACCCCGAGGGCGTCAAGCCCCTTCCCTGGTGGTCGAAAAACACAAAACTCCGGGCGCGCCTCAGACGGGTGGCCAGTTGCGTAGTGCGGCGTCGGCCATGCCGCGCGCTGTGTAGGCGGGCTCGGTGTGTGCGAGTGCGGCGAGGAGGCGCAGTTTCTCGTCGCTGTCGCTGCCTTTGTCGGGGTAGTAGATGACGAGGATGACGTCGTCGATGGCGAGTTTGTCGCGGTGGAGACGGAGTTCGCCGACGACGGGGTGGTTCACCGTGGTCGTGCCTCCATCCAGAGTGCGGACGTCGTGGCGGGCCCAGAGGGTGCGGAACCGCTGACTGGACAGGGCGAGTTCGCCGACGAGCTCGACGAACCGGGGATTGTCGGTGTCGTCCCCGATGGTGGTGCGCAGGGCAGCCACGAAGTCGGCGGTGGCCCTTGCCCAGTCCTGCTGGAAGGCCTGTTCCTCGGAGTCCAGGAGGAGGGAACGCAGCCGGTTCTCGCCGGGCCGCAGACGGGGGGAGAGGGCGATCGCCATGGGGTTGGAGGCCAGGACGTCGAACGCTCGCCCTTCGACGAACGCGGGAAGCTGAAGGTGCCCGAGCAACTCGTGCACCCGCGCCGGTACGTGCTCGGGCCGCCGACGGCGCGGCGCTCTCGGGCGTGCCGACGAGAGGCCCAGCAGATACGTCCGCTCGACCTCGTCGAGCTGCAGCACGCGCGCGATGGCTTCGAGGACCTGCGGCGAGGGGTTCTTGTCGCGGCCCCGTTCCAGGCGCAAGTAGTAGTCGGGACTGATGCCGGCGAGCAGGGCCACCTCCTCGCGGCGCAGGCCCGGCACACGCCGGTTCCCGCCGGGCGGGAGTCCCGCCTGCGCCGGAGAGACCAGCTCACGCCGGGCACGTAGGTAGCTGCCGAGCCGGTTGCCGGATTTCTCGTCCTTCATACCGACACCGTAGTGCGGTGCGCGTATCTCAGAGGGGGCCCTGGCAGGACCAGGGAAGACGGGGGCCGTTCTACACCCGTCGGATGCCGTCAAGACTGCGACAGCACTGTTTTGAAAGAGACAGAGCCTCACTGTCTGCGCCGCCGGCCTGCACGCCCGGCGGCGCCCCGGACTGAAGGGAAGATCCCATGGACCTCTCCAACCGCACTGTTCTCATCGTCGGCGCAACATCCGGAATCGGGCGGGAGTTGGCCTGGCGGTTCGCTGCGGCGGGCAGCACCGTGGCCATTGGCGGCCGCAGCCCGGAGGCGCTCTCGGAACTCGCCGAGGAGGGATTCGGCACGATCGGCGTCGACGTCACCGACAGCGCCTCCGTCGAAGCCTTCCGTGACGCCGCGCTTGCCCGATACCCGGAGCTGGACACCGTGGTGACGATGTCGGGCGTCATGCTCCTGGAGGACCTGCGCGACCCGGCGCACTTCCAGGCGGCAGCAACGACGATCGACACCAACCTGCTCGGCACCATCCGGGTCATCGATGCCTTCACTCCGCACCTGGTCCAGAGGGGTGCCGGCACCTTCATCACCGTCACCTCCGGCATCGCCTTCCTGCCGTTCCCGCCCATGCCCAGCTACGCCGCCTCGAAGGCCGCGGTGCACGCCTACTCCGAGGCACTGCGCGCGCAGCTCGACGGCACCGGCGTCGACGTCGTCGAGCTCGTCCCCCCGGCCGTCGCCACGGCAGGACAGGAAAAGGTGAATCCGCACGCGCTGCCGCTCGACGACTTTGCCACCGAGGTGATGGACCTGCTGGGGAGCGAGCCCACTCCGCGCGAGATCCTCGTCAATGGCGTCCTGATGCACCGGTGGGCCGAGCGCGATGGCACCTACGACGAACTGGTGGCTCAGCGCTCGCGGGCCCTCACGATGCTCCCGAGCCGGCAGGGCCAGCGATGAACAGCCCTCCTCGTGCTGACGAACGCCGAGGCAATGCCGAAAAGTTATGGTTTGAGCAGTTCTGTCAAATCAACGCGTAGATCGGCGAGTTCGCGGCATTGGGCTGGCTGGTTCGGGCGTCTGCTGGTGCGTCTTCGGGGAGAGCGTAGGTTGCCGGTGCGGTCTTGACCAGCAGGTTCTTGCGTGCCCAGGCGCTCAGGTGGATGGTGAGGGTGTTCTCCTTGACAGTGTTCAGCGCGGCGGCGATCTCGCGGGTGTGCCAGTGGCGGTCGGGCGCCGTCGCCATGACAGCGAGCACGTCCTCGCGGCGAACGGCGAGTTTGGAGGGCCTGGGTGGCCCGGCCGGGATCTTGAAGGTTCCGGGTCCGGTCTTGATGAGGATCTCGCGTCGTGCCCACCGGAGCAGTTCGCCGGTCAGGTCGCTGCGGTCCAGTCTCAGTGGGCGTTAAGTCCGTTTCTGGTAGCGGCCTCGTCCGGGTTGGGTGAGGAAGCCTTGGCGGGTGAGGCGTCCGAGGCGGCTGCGGGTGATGTTGACGGACGCCTCATCGGTGGGCATGTCGAGGAGTTCGTGCAGCTCGCGAGCTTGGAACGCCCGGCCGGGGTACTGGTTGAAGGCGTTCACGATGGCCTGGTAAGTGGTGTTCCTCTCGGGCGGTTCCGGTTCGGTTCCTGTCGGCGCGACCTCCGTGATGATCTTTCGGGTGGTGGTCAGGTCCGCGAGACGGGCCTCGGTCTCGGCCAGGGCGGCGGTGAGGTGCTCGATCTGGTCGCGCAGTTCTGCGGCCCGGGTGGTGGCCTCGTCCTGCCGGGCCTGGAGGCCGGCCAGGAGTTCGGTGACGTTCACGCGGCCAGTCCGAGGGTGTCGCGCCAGGCCGGGGCGGGTGTGGTGAGGCGGCGGGTCATGTTCGCGGTGGAGGCCCGGTAGACGCGCGAGGCGGAGGTATCGGGCCGGTAGTCGTACTCACGGGCGAGGCGCCGGTGGAGCATCAGCGTGCCGTTCGTCTGCTCGACCACCCACCGCTTCGGTTGCGGGACGAATCCTTTGCCCTGGTCGGCCGGGTTGCGGCGGACGACTTCGACGTCGATGTCCAGCAGGGCACCGTGGATGATGACCTCGTCCTTGAAACCCTGGTCCACCAGGGCTTTCTCCAGCCGACTGCCGCACCGTTCGGCGGCCTGGTCGAGCAGGGCGGTGCCGGCGGCGTTGTCATGGGCGGAGGCGGTCAGGACGACGACGCCGATGATCAGGCCCATCACATCGACAGCCAGTCCCCGCTTGCGGCCCGACACCTTCTTGTTGGCGTCCAGTCCCGTCGTGGTCTTCGGAACACCGGCGGCCGCCCGAACGGACTGGGTGTCGATGATCACCAGGGACGGGTCCTCTAATCGGCGGGCCCTCTCCCGCACCTGGCAGCGCAGGAGTTCCTGGATCCGCTGGTCCAGCCCGTCCTGGCGCCACAGGCTGAAGTAGTAGAACACCGCCGACCAGGCCGGGAGATCATGGGGTAGGTAGCGCCACTGACAGCCCGTCCGGTTCTGGTAGAAGATCGCGTTCACGACCTCTCGCAGGTCGCAGGACCCCGGATCCCCGGTCGCCGACCGCGCCACCCGGTCCTGTTTCCAGGCCGTGATCATCGGCTCGATCAGCGGCCACTGTGCATCCGATAAGTCACTGGGGTACGGCTCTCTCTCCATGCCTGGCATCTCAGCATGGACATGCCCACGGAGTTGTCGCATAGCGGCCAGTACCCACGATCGAGTGATCACAAACCGGGGAAGATCGGACTTAACGCCCACTCGGGCCGAACCATCTTCTCTGCTTGTCGTTTTTGATGAGAGTGATTAGCGCGTTTCCAGTCCAGGCTGGACCTCCGCCGGTGACTGCGCCATCCGGTGTCGCCAAAGGCGGCTTCCAAGCTTTGCTGTCAAAGCTTGGAGCGGGCCGAGTCAATAGGCGCGAACCAAGCCGACCGACTCGGCGCCTCGTGCGCCCGATGACCGTCCGTCGGCGCTTGCGGCGCCGCCGGACGACGACGAAAATCAGGGGAAGCAAGTCAGCAGCAGCCTCCGCCCGTCGATGCCTCCGCGGGGACAGCGGAGTCCCGACGGGTTCTACGGGCACTCACGCAGCATGGATGCCGACCGTATCCTCGACGAGGCCCGCCACACCGGCGACCCGGTCCACCTCATGCACCTGTTCGGGATCTCCGTCGCCACCACCGTCGCCTACGCCAGCGCCGCCCACCCCGAACGCTTCACCACCGACCCGGCCCAGCCGTAGGCCCGCACGGCGAGGGCGGACGACGCCGGGAGGGGACGCGCGGGCGAGGGTTTGGAAGAGAATGGCTTTTGGAGGCGCCCGAGCGGGCCCGGGCAGACCGTCCTTTCTCGCCTCCGCGCACCGAAGGCCGCACCGGCCGTACCCACGCAGTCCTCTGCCCCGGGGCTGATCGGGCCCCGGGGCAGTGCGGGTTCCTCGCCGCTCAGGATCAGGTGGTCTGGAACTTCCAGGTGCCGAGGGTGGTCCAGTTGCTCCAGGTGCCGCCGTTGGCGCTGTACGCGTGGGAGATCAGGCCGTCGGCACCGATGCCGAAGACCTCGGCCGCGTGCGTGGCGGACTCGTAGACGGCGGTGGGGTTGCCGGCGAACTTGTACGTGCCGAGTGAGGTCCAGCCCTGCCAGGAGTCGGCGTTGAGGTTGTAGGTGTGGTTCAGCACACCGTCGGTGCCGGTGCCGAACAGTTCGATCGCGTTTGTCGAAGCGTTGTAGACGGCGGTCGGGCTGCCGGAGAACTTGTACGACGGGTCGAGGGTCGACCAGCCGCTCCACTGGCCGCCGTTGAACAGGTAGTTGTGCGAGATGACGCCGTCCTTGCCGGTCGCGAACACCTCGGTGACCTTGTTCACCGGGTTGTACACCACCGCCGGGGCACCCGAGAACCGGAAGGACGGGTCGAGCGTGGACCAGTCAGTCCAGGCGCCGCCGTTGGTGCTGTAGCTGTGGGACAGCGCACCGTCCGCACCGATGTCGAACACCTCGGCCGTCTTGGTGTCCGGGTTGTAGACGGCGGTGGGGGTGCGTGCGAACTTCCAGGTGCCGAGTGAGGTCCAGCCCTGCCAGGAGCCGGCGTTGAGGTTGTAGGTGTGGTTCAGCACACCGTCGGTGCCGGTGCCGAACAGTTCGATCGCGTTTGTCGAAGCGTTGTAGACGGCGGTCGGGCTGCCGGAGAACTTGTACGACGGGTCGAGGGTCGACCAGCCGCTCCACTGGCCGCCGTTGAACAGGTAGTTGTGCGAGATGACGCCGTCCTTGCCGGTCGCGAACACCTCGGTGACCTTGTTCACCGGGTTGTACACCACCGCCGGGGCACCCGAGAACCGGAAGGACGGGTCGAGCGTGGACCAGTCGGTCCAGGCACCGCCGTTGGTGCTGTAGCTGTGGGACAGCACACCGTCCGCACCGACCGCGAACACCTCGGCTGTCGCCGTATCCGGGTTGTAGAGGACGGGGGCCGCCGCCGAGGAGGGGGCCGTCATCGGGGTCGGCGTCGGGGTGGGGGTCGGGTCCGGGTACGGGTTGGTGCGGTCGGTGGCCAGGCCGGTGCCCGGGCTGCAGGTCCACGCTCCGGCACCCTGGTCGGCGAGGATCTTCTCCGCTATCAGGATCTGCTGCTGCTTGGTCGCGAGGTCCGGGCGGGCCGCGTACGCGGTGCCCCCGTAGTACTTCCAGTTGCTCAGGCTGATCTGCAGGCCGCCGTAGTAGCCGTTGTTGGTGTTGATCGACCAGTTCCCGGTGCTCTCGCACTGGGCGACCTTGTCCCAGGTCGCCACCGAGGCGGCGTCCGCCTGGCCGGCGCCGAGGGAGGCCGCCGCCACGGCCAGGCCGAGGGCGCCGACGGTGGTGCTCATGCGAGTGCGGGCGTGGGAAGGGGTGCGGGTCATCTGGAGGTCCTTCGGGAAGTCGTGGGAGCAGCCGGTGGCTGCGGTCAGGCGAAGACGGGCGCGGCCGCCGGGTCCGAGGGACCCGGCGGCCGCGGGCGGGTTGACCTGCGATTAGTGGGTGTTGAACTTCCAGGTGCCCAGGGAGTACCAGCTGCTGAAGGGGCTGCCGTTGCTGGTGTAGGCGTGCGAGATCACGCCGTCCTGGCCGATGCCGAAGACCTCGGCGGCGTTGGTGTTCGGCTCGTTGAGGGCCACCGGAGTGCCGGCGAACTTCCAGCTGCCGAGCGACGCCCAGGACGACCAGGAGCTGCCGAGGTAGTACTTGTGGTTGACGACGCCGTCGGTGCCGGTGCCGAACAGCTCCACGGCCTTGGTGGTGGAGTTGTAGACCGCCGAGGGCACGCCGGCGAACTTGTAGCCCGCATCGAGGGTGGCCCAGCCACTCCACTGGCCGCCGTTGGTGCTGTAGGCGTGCGACATGACGCCGTCGGCGGCACCGACCGCGAATACCTCGGCCGTCTTGTTGTTCGGGTTGTAGACGACGGCCGGGGCTCCGGTGAAGCGGTAGCTCGGGTCCAGCGTGAAGAAGTCGCTCCACGCGGCGCCGTTGGTGCTGTAGGCGTGGGACAGCACGCCGTCGGTGCCGATCGCGAACACCTCGGCGGTGTTGAGGTCGGGCTCGTAGACGGCGGTGGGGGAACCGACGAAGGTCCAGTTGCCCATGGTGTTCCACGCCGACCAGGCGCCGCCCGCGTAGTACTTGTGGTTGAGCTTGCCGTCGGTGCCGACAGCGAACAGCTCCACCGCGTTGACCGACGGGTTGTAGACGGCGGACGGCGAGCCGGTGAAGTGGTAGCCGGGGTCCATGGTGCTCCAGGAGCTCCACTGGCCGCCGTTGACGCTGTAGGCGTGGGACAGCACGCCGTCGGTGCCGATCGCGAAGACCTCGGTGGTCTTGTTGGTCGGGTTGTAGACCGCGGTGGGCTTGCCGGTGAAGTGGAACGAGGAGTCGATCGGGTACCAGTCGCTCCACTGGCCGCCGTTGGTGCTGTAGGCGTGGGACAGCACGCCGTCGGTGCCGATCGCGAAGATCTCGGAGGTGCCGTTGTCCGGGTTGTAGACGGCGGCCGGCGCGACGTCCGTCACCTGGGGGGCGACCGGGTCGGTGACAGGCGGGGGCGTGGTGGTGCCGCCGACCGGGCTGGCGTAGCCCTGGACATTGACGCGGTATCCGGAACTGGTCGTCCACACCACCGAGCCGGGCTGGGACGGCATCCCGGCGTTGCGGCTGACGCTGCTCGGGCTCCCCTGGTTGCCGCCGATGTAGTCGATGGTGCCGTTCGAGTTGACCGCGGTGACGAGCGCCACGTGGTCGTAGTCCGTGCCGCTGAAGCCGTTCGGGTGGAAGAAGACGGCGTCGCCCACGTGCGGGGTGCCGGACAGCCCGCCCTGGTACTTGTTCGCGTAGGTCTGGAAGCTGTTGGCGAGGTCGTTCAGGATGCCGAGGTTCTGGACGCCGTTCTGCGCCCACACCCAGCCGGCGAAGTCCGCGCACCAGGCGTGTGCCTGGTGGCCGCCGGAGCAACTGGAGTGCTGGCCGGTGCCGGAAGCGTAGTATCCGCCGTTTCCGCAGGCGTTGTTGCCGAGCTGGCTCGTGGCCGTCTGGACGATCGAATCGGTGAGCGTCGAAGCGTGGGCACCGGGGACGGCCAGGATGCTGAGACCGGAGGCGGCCAGGGTGACGGCGGCTGCGGAGGAGGCGAGGCGGGTACGGGCGCGGGACATGGCAAAGCTCCAAGTCGTGAGCGGGGCAGGTTTTTGTTGGCGCACTGCTGGCATGCCTGGCGGGGCGTGTCCGGCCGGGAGCGGGCAGCGGGAAGTTCAGGGCCGGCGGGCGGCGGAACGGTCGGTCGGGTATCCGGCGGGCAGTGGTCGCCCCGGCCGGAGGGGTGGTGCGAAGTTCGGTGGGCGCCATCGCGGGTCGTACGGCACGGCGGTGCGGGGGCGCGGGATGTGTCAGGCGGCTGGCGGCGCAGTGGTCACCGGGCGGTGTGGCCGGTGGCCCCCGGCGGCTCCGGGGGCAGGTAGCACCGGCGGAGCAGGGGCGAGGTCCGGTGGCTGCGGGAGACCAGGCTGTGGGCGCGGCCGACGGCGTCGGGCAGGTCGGATGGGTCGCGGCTGAGGAGGTAGAGAAGGAGGTCGATCCGGTCCAAGGCGGGCTGTGCGCTGGCGTGCTGGAGTCCGTCGGCGGGTTTGGCGTGCGCCCACAGGGCGTCCACGGCCTCGGCCGCTTCGCTCGCCTCCGCCCCCGTGCCGGGGTGTCGGCGTTTCAGGCTGGCGTAGACGATGTCCATCGCGTGCTCAGCCGCCCCAGCCGAGGCTGTCGGAGGTGACGGCGGTCGAGCCGGGCGTGGTCCCGGCGGTGGCGGCCGAGGCGGCGGGGGCGATCAGGAGCGCGGTGAGGAAGACGGCGGCGACCGCGGTGGCCTGGGCGATACGGGTGCGGATCATGACGGAGTCCTTGCTTCTGCTGGTGGGAGAGGTGTGCTGGGCCGGGCCGGGCGTCCCGCGGTTGACGCTCCGTTCGGCTACCGCTTCCGGCTGTTTCCCTGGCGGCGATCAATAGCTTCGCCGCTCGCCGAGGGCATCGGAAGGCTTTCCGGATGTCGCCAATCGGCCTGACTGGATCCCGACATGGTGTCGTGGACATGCCATTACTCCCCCCTTTGTGTGGCGTGTGACGCGCGACTCACCCCCTGCCCAAATGCGGCTCTTCTGCTGGATCTGTGGGTGTGATCAGACGAGTTGGCGGCGGGGCAGGGCAGGCCGGGTGCCGCCGAGACAGAGCATGACGAGGGCGATGACGGCCTCGGCACTGCGAAAGCCGAACCCTCGTCGGATGATCAGGCGTGTCTTGGTGTTGGTGGACTCGATCAGCCCGTTACTCAACGCCTCGACGATCGCGTGCAGGATGGCGTCGCGGTGGCGTCGGACCTTGCGGGCGAGGTCGACGAAGGCGGGGATGCGGCAGCGTCCGGCCCAGGACAGCCGGCGGTCCAGCGCGGCGACGGCAGCGTGGACGCCCTCGGCCCGGGCGATCCGGTAGATCGTGCGCAGGCCCTCCTTGAGCAGATGGGCCCGGTGCAGGCGCGGGTCGTTGGCGGCGATCCAGGCGAGCTTGGCCGTCTGCCGGTCGGTGAGGTCCTCGGGTTCTTCCACAGCGCGTGGCGGGAGTGCTTCAGCCTGCGGGCCAGGTCCGGGTCCGCGGCCTGGCGGCGGGCCCGGTTCCAGCTCGCGCGGCGTTCCTCGTCCAGCGCCTCTGTGGCCCAGGCGACCACGTGGAAGGGGTCCATGGCGCGCACGGCGTTCGGGGCCCGCTCGGCGACCACGTCCGCGATCCACTCCGCGCCGTCGGCGCTGATGTGCGTGAGCCGGTGGGCGCGCTCGGCACCCAGGGCATCAAAGAACGAGCGCAGGACGTCCTTGCCATGGCCGTCTGCCATCCACACCACGTGCCGGGTGTCGTGGTCGACGACCACGGTCATGTACTTCTGGCCCCTGCGGTAGGAGATCTCGTCGACGCCGATCCGTCGCAGCCCGGCGAGGCGGTCGATCCCGGCCTCCGCATCACGCTGGTAGCGGGCCAGGATCGCGCCGACGGTGCGCCAGGCGACCCGCATCAACTGTGCGGTGGCCGACTTGGAGCACTCGGTGGCCAGCCAGGCGACCTGCTGGTCGAAGTCGTACGTGTGCCCGGCGTCGTGTCGGGCCCAGGGCACCGCCGCGACCACCACCCCGTGCCGCTCGCACGACACACGCGGGGCGTCGGCCTCCAGGAACAACTGCAGTCCGACCGCGTCCAGGTGCCGCCCGGCGTCCCG
>NZ_CP026498.1:972305-982243 GCF_002953255.1 Streptomyces sp. CB01881 | reverse complement strand
TCCTCCGGCACCGCCTGCTCGCATCCGACCAGCGACTTCAATACCGTGGTGAACCGCACGCCGTTCTCCCTGCGCGACCGATCTCGGGCCTCAACACCTCAAGATCTGCACAGGGGACGGCGTGTGCTGTGTCAGGCGCTCCGCACCGACCCACAGATGGAGCAGAAGAGCCTCAAAAGGGCCATCGCCGAGGGTCGAGAGGCGCAGGCTCAGTGCCAGCCGCAGGAGCCCGTGCAGTCGGACCGGCCGGGCGGGGCGTCGTTCGCGGTCGCCCCCCAGAGCATCAGGGCGAGCACGATCACCGCCAGCACCACGGCCATCACCGTTCCCGGTACGTCGCGTCCGCCGTTCGGTCCGTCGGCCACCGTGACCACCTCCCCGCCGTCCTTCCATGAGAGGGGCTGTGGGGGTGTGCGGTCAAGGGGCGGTCAGGCGGAGAGCCGGCGTTCGAGCGGGGTGCGGAACCGGGAGGTGACCCGGCGGGGCGAGAAGAGCCTGACGATCTTCGTCGGGATGACGCGCACGAGGCGGGAAGGGCTGGCGGGGCTTCGGGTGGCCGGGAAGTCGGCGCGTGATGCGGACGGACATGCGGCCCGCCTGCCATTTGGTGCAGGTGGCCGAGGATTCTTCCCTTCGGCTGTCGCGGGGACGAGACCCGCTGCCCACCCAGCCAGGCCGCCCCGGGCGCCGCCACGCCGCGCGCTGCGCCGTGCGACAGGCCCAGGCTGTTCGGTCGGGGGGCCGGCTGGGGGTTCGGTCCGGGGTTCGGTTCGGCGCCCGGCTCTGGTCCCGTTTGCCCGGCTGTTTGCGCTGGTCGGGGGTGCCGAGACAGCGTTCTCACCATGCCGACTTGCCTTCCTGGGCCCCTGCCTGGTTGTGGTGGGGGTGGGCGGGGCGTTGGTCGGTGTGTCCGGTCGCTGCGCTGTGCCTTCTTCTTCGCGTCCGGCTGGTGCCGGCCGCTCGTGGGGTCGGGTTGGGGTGTGAGGCGGGACGCGTCAGCTGCTCCGCTCGGGCAGTCAGCGTGACGGGCCGAAGTCCCGGGCGTAGCCCCGGGTGGTGAGTCAGTGGTTCCGTCGGCTGCGCAGGCCGCTTTGAGCCGGCGGCGGAGGTCTTCGGGCGGGTAGGTGTTGAACTGGACCCAGTCGCCGTCTCCGGTCGCGGGGGCGGGTAGCGCATCCCGTCAATGGCGGCGCGGGCACCGGCGGGTTCAGGCCCGGGGCCAGGACGTCGTGGACGTCGCGCGCGTTCGTCCTCATCCGCCGGCTCTGGCCGGGCTGAGGATGCCCCGTCGGCCGGGGCGTGCGGGCGGCCCCGGAAGGCCGCCAGGACGCTCCCGCAGGACCGGGCCGGCGTTGTTCCTCGGACACGGCGGGAACAGGTAGGCAGAGACGGCCCTGGACGCGCCGGAGGTCCGGGCGGCAAGGCGGTTCGGGTCCGGCTTCGAGGCGGACCTGCGGCTCGGCCGCCGTGACTTCGCCGGCCGGAAGGCCGACAGTGAGGTATGGGGGTTTCCACTGAGCGAGATGATCATCGTGGAGTACCGCAGGAGCGAAGTCGTTGCCATCCTGGAAAGGGCCGGGTATCGGGAAGAAGCAGAGGAAGCGCTGCGCGTGCTGCCCGACCCGGTCGACCTGGACCGCCTCGCGGCATGGGGCCAGGAACACGGAATCACCAGGGACGGACTCATCAGTCGGCTGGGCGGCAGTTCCTGAGCTACGAGTCGACCAGAACGGCCTGCCCTCGTCGAGAGCAGGCCTGGCGACCGTGGCTCTCGGACCCAAGCGTCGATCTACAGCCGGCAGGCCCGGCGGGCTCGCGGGCTTCAGGGCGGCACAGGCCGTTGGCTCACTAGGGCGTGTATCGAAAGCACGGACAGGCCGGAGGGGGTGATGTCCCGGTCCGGCCCGTCCGCTCTCTGCTAAAGGTCGAGCTGATACTGGTGTGTCGTGTGCGTGGGTGTGTAGCCGAGACCGTCGTGGACCCGTCGCATGTGCGCGTTGCTGTCGGCGGTGTCGGTCAGGAGGTCACCGAGGTCCGGATAGTCCCTGTGGGCCTGTCGGATCGACTCGGCCTTCATCCATCGGCCGAGGCCGTGACCTCGGTGCTCGGGCAGCACCCCCGTGCCGTAGTGCTGGCCGTCACCTGTGCCGTTGCCGGGGATGACGAGTTCGGTGAAGGCGGCGATCGAGCTGCAGAGTTGAGCTCGGCCACCTCTTGACTGACCCCTGACCTGACGGCGAAACGCCGCGGCTTGCCGGGGCGTTTCCTCAGTTCAGCGCAAGCCGTCTGTGTCGTCGTGCTCTTCGCCGACTGGGAGTGGCCGACGGTCCTCCACCGGGTCATCGCTGTAGATGACCGCGGAGACCGCGCTGTCGTAGGCATCGTCGAGGCCGTTACCGCTTGCGCCGAGTATGTTCTCCCAGTCAATTCCCATACCTACGAGCCTACCCGTAGTGTTCGAGGAACCGAGCGATGTGGGCGTTGAGCTCGTCCGCCTGGGCAAAGATCGCAGCTTCCTCTCCTGGAAGGTGGGCGGCGCGGCCAGCCTCGTCATCGGGCTAGGTGTTCTGCCTCGGGAGGTTGTGGACGGCTGGGCAGTTGAGTCCTATGGGTCGGTACAGTCGCGTGCATGCTAAAGCCAGTGCTGCGTGTAGTTGAAGCGGGCGGTCGTACCGTGGACGATCCAACCGAGGAGGTTCTGCACGACCTGCTGTTACCAGGTCGAGTACCGCGAAGGCAGTGCAGACAAGCACTACCAGGCCCACGTTCCAAGGCTCCATGAAGTGTTCGGCCCAGAAGAGTCGACCGCCAAGGTGATGATGGACTGGGCTCACGATCGACAGGGCTGGCGGGAGGCGTTGCCGTGGACCCCGATGCCTTTTCAGTGAAGGATTACAGCCACTCGTTGATCGCCGCGACCAGGACTGTCGCTTCGTAGCGGACAGCGAGCTTGTCGTACCGCGTGGCGACAGCGCGGTTCCTCTTGAGGCGGTTGATCCCACACTCGACCGCGTGGCGCTCGCGGTAGTCGGCCGGGTCGAAGCGCGGCGGCCGGCCGCCGCGGGAACCGAGCCTTCGGCGGTTGCGGGCCTGGTCGGCCTTGTCCGGGATGGTGCAGCGAATCCCGCGGCGGCGCAGGTAGCCGCGGTTCCTGCGGGAGGCGTACGCCTTGTCGGCCCGCACGCGGTTGGGGCGGACGCGTGGCCGTCCCGGACCGATGCGGGGCACGCGGACCTTGTCCAACACGGGTTCGAACTGCGGCGAGTCGCCGCGCTGCCCGGCCGTGATCACGATCGACATGGGTTTCTGACCCTGCTCGACGGCCAGGTGCAACTTGGTGGTGAACCCGCCGCGTGAGCGACCCAGTCCGTGATCCTCGGGTTCGGTGAACACACCGCCTGGCGGTTCCTTCTGCAGGTCACCCTGCCTGCGGGCCCCAGCCGCATGCTGATGAGCACGACAGACCGTGGAGTCGACGCTCAGGTCCCACGTGATCCTCCCCTTCGCGTCGGCCAAGGACTGCAGCCGGGTGAAGACCTGATGCCAGGTGCCGTTCCGCTGCCACCGGCGGAACAAGTCGTAGACCCGGCCCCACGGCCCGTACTCGACGGGCACGTCCCGCCACGGAACCCCTGTACGGACACGGAACCGTATGCCGTCGATCAGCTGCCGCCGAGGCCAGACAGGTGGCCGGCCCGCCTTCGTGCTCTTCGGCAACAACGGCTCCAGCACCGCCCATTGCTCGTCCGTGAGATCTCCCCGACCCATGAACCGTGATCATCCACAGCACCAGATCCACTTTCGACACACAGCCTAGGCGAAGGCCTCCAGGGCGGCGGGGTGGTACTCGCGAGGCAGGGTGCCGAGCTGACGAGGCCGTCTGGGGCTTGCTCGTCAGGACCGCCCGATCTGGCTGAAGCAGACTGGGTAGAGGCGCGTCGGCCAACCGCACGGCGGGCTCCCGTACGGCCGGCTCCCCGGAAGAGGTGATCATGGAATTCCTCGTCACGATGACCACCCACGTCCCGGACGGGACCCCGGAGCAGGCTGTCGAGGACATCCGCGCCCGCGAGGCCGCACGGGCGCGTGAGCTCGCGACGCAGGGACACCTGCTCCGCCTGTGGCGCCCTCCCCTGCGACCGGGCGAGTGGCGCACCCTCGGGCTCTTCGCCGCCGCCGACGGCGGCCGGCTCGAGGAAGTCCTGGCCTCCATGCCGCTGCGCATCTGGCGCACCGACGAGGTCACCCCGCTCTCGCCCCACCCGAGCGACCCCGACCACGCCGGCGGCGCCACGACTCCGACGAGCAGCACAGCGGACAATGAGAAGATCCTTCGTGGAGTCCTCGACGAGTGGAAGGCGGCCGTCGATGCGCACCAGCCCGAGCGGGCCGCCTCCTGCTTCGCCGAGGACGCGATCTTCCAGGGCCTCCATCCGTACACCGTCGGTCGCCGCGGCATCGCCGACTACTACGGCTCCCAGCCGATCGGGATGACCGCCGACTACCGGATCCTCGAAACCAGGCAGCTGGTCGACGGTGTGGTGCTCGGCTACACGAGTGTCGACTTCTCGTTCACCGACCGGCCGACGCTCACGGTGAACCTGAGCCTGGTGGTCAAGCAGGCGGCCGACCGCTGGTACATCAGCCACTACCAGGTATCCAAGCTCGGTTGACGGCGGCCCGCCAGGTCGCCGCCACGCTCGCCCTCTCAGGGGATTCCGATCCTGGCCACCTGCACCACGTGGCCTGCATCGATTGCGGCGACGTTCCCGAGCAGGAGAGCACCTGGGAGTACGGACGCCAGGGACAGGTCGAGTGGACCCGCCGCCCCGGCGTCCGCTGCTGGCCCTGCCACCAGGACCGCGAGGACCGCCGGGAACGGGAGGCCGAAGAGCAGCCGGAGGCCGCCCGGGCGGCGAACGCCGTGCTGCGCCCGTGCTGGACGTGCCGGGGCTCGATCGGGGGGAAGGAGGACTCGAAGCTGGAGCTGCGGGAGAAGGCCCGGCCGGACCGGCTGGAGTGCCCCGACTGCGTACAGGCCCGCGCCGCAAAGGACTTGGGCCCGCTGGTGCTGCCGGTCCCGACCAAGCGCGAGCTGGTGGCCGCGCTGGTCTCCATCGGACGATCCGTGGTGGGAGGACCGCGTGCTGCACGCGAAGCTCTACCCGGCGAGGAGCCGTCGGGTGTGACCTGTTGGTCGGTGGGGGCGTGGAATGGCCGCTCATACTGTATTGTCTGGACCTTTGGTTGGACCTGTATGGGTGTCCTGTCAGGTCGGCGGCCGGGCTGGTTTGGTGACTGTATGTAGTGGTCGATGAGGTCGGGGGTCGGGTCGGCTCGCTTGAGGGCCGATCGGGCGTTATGGGCCTGTATTCGAGGCTGAATTCCGCCGGACATTTCGTTTGGGTTGTTTTGGCGGATTGGCCACCGATGATGGCGTGAATTCTGGCTGGAATTGCGGGGGCGAGGGTGGCGGTAGGGCCGGTGTTCGGTTTCGTCCTGGGTGGAGCTGCCGGGCCCCGGGTCGTCCGGGCCGGGGCCGTGCCCGGCCCCGCCTCGCTGCGCCGGTCTGGTTGGTGCTGGGCCGCCGTCCAGGGTCGGACCCGCCGTCCCCGGTAGCGGTGTCCGTCGTCGGGGTGGTGGTGGGGGCCGGTGTGGTCCGGGCCGGCCGTCGCCGTGCCCGTCGCCGGGTAGTGGCCGCCCCGTCCCGTTGCGCCGGGCCGGGCCGTGTCTCCCGCGGCGGGGTTGTGCCTTCGTCGTCGTGGCCTCCGGTTTCGGTCACTTCGGTCACTGGTACTGGCTCTGACCTGCGAGGAAATCAGGTGACCAAGGGCTGGGACCGCTCGTCGGGCACGGGGGCGACGGGGCGGGCACGGCC
This sequence comes from Streptomyces sp. CB01881, assembly GCF_002953255.1. GTDB lineage: Bacteria > Actinomycetota > Actinomycetes > Streptomycetales > Streptomycetaceae > Kitasatospora. Next base: position 976,365 of record NZ_CP026498.1, on the reverse strand, counting down.
CCACGGAGTCGTCCGGAGCAGCGCTCCACGACGGCCGCGCGGAGTCGTCGCCGTGGTCTGGGCCGCTGGCCGTGCCGCGCGTCGTCCCCCCTGGCCGCCGCCGTTCCCGTTCGACGTCCTTGGCGCCCGCCCGGCTCGCCGCTCACCCGGAGGCCGCAGGCCTCGGTGCCGGCCCTCGGCCACCCGCCTCGCCGTCCTTCGGCCGTCGTCCTGGTTGCCGCCCGTCGTCTCGCCGTCCCGGGCGTCCGTCGTCCCGCTGCGCTGCTGTCCTTGCCGGGCGGCTGGGTGGCCGTCAGGCCGCCGTGGAGGCTGCTCTGGTGGCCCTGGTGGTGCTCCGGGAGGCCGTCCCGGCGCTGTCCTGGTGGGGGGTTGGACCGCAGCCTGTCGCGGGGGTTGTCGCGACCCCTGTCGCGTGGGGTGCTGTCGCGCCCTGTGACCTGCGCGGATACCTGCGTTCCTCCGTGCGTGGTCGGGGCCGGACAGCCGGGTGCGACAGGGGCCCTGGACGCGGTCGCCGGGTGGGCGTGGACCGTACAGCAGCGTGCCGGACACCTGCGGCTCCGATGACCGATCCATCCTGACTGAGCATCTTTCATGCCGATATGGCGATGAGGTGCAGAAAGTTATCCACAGGTGAATCGGGGTCGGATCGGGTCATGGCCCGAACGAGAGGATCTGACACCAAATGACCGCTATCAACGGAATCGCGCAGCACGAACGCCCCGAGGACACGACCGACTGGGACTTCCACAACCAGGACCACGTGGACTACCCACTGGCGGAGCGGTGCGAGGAACTCTTCGACCTGGTCCCCGCCGGGCGCCTGGACCAGACGGTGCCCGCGACCGTGTGCGACCCGCTGGCGCTGCTCGTGCTGGGCCAGGCATACGGGCCCGAGTGCGCGGTCACCCTGGCGGTGGAGCACTGGCTCGCCCTGCACATCCACGCCGACCCGGACTTGAGGGACCGGTTCGCCTGGGGCGCGGAGTACACCATGGACCGCGTGGACCAGCAGAACAACTCGCTGCTCACCCGGCCGTCGTTCGCCGGACCCGTCGGCGCAAGGCTGGCGATGGCCGCGAGCGGGGTGATGGTGTGCGGCTGCTGGGTCCGCTTCGAGGCGGTCGCCCCCACCGGCGAGCCCTACTCGCACACGCGCCGGTGGATCCGCGATGACCCGTCGTTCGGCGCGTGCGTGGGGGAGGGCTTCGCGGAGCGACTGAAGACCTGCGAGGACTGCCTGGCGTTCTGCGCGGGCCCGGTGGCCTACGTCGACTGCCCGTCGTGCGCCGGCTGGAGGGACGCGGCCATCGGGTGAGTGTGGTCGCCGTGCGGCCGGTTCGCCGGCTCTACGCTGCCTGTCCTGTGACGCGGAGTTGGACTGATTGCCATCGAAGTTGGACCGCTGCCGGGTCGAGTGCCGATGTGTCTGGGCGCGCGGTCCACGGACGGGCCGCCGGCTGGCGTTGAGGGACTTCCCGCTGGGCACGTCCGAGGGGAACGACATTGACCCTTGCGCCGTTTTCCGACCGTCAGCTGTGTTGAGGCGATGGGGGCATCTGTGGCGGTGTGGGCCACGTCGTTTCCGGCGTTGGTGTGTCTCCTGGTGCTGTTCGCGCTGGCGGAGAGTGTGTGGCGGTGGTTCACGGGGCTGGGCTTGCTGCCGTGGGTTCGCAGGCGCACGGGCCGGTCGTTGTCGAGCGTGGCGTTCGATGAGTTGACGGCGACCGTGAACGGGAACAAGACGGCGGAGTTGGAGCAGCGGCGGGTGGAGCGGCTGCGGCGGGACGACGAGAGCGACGGTGCGCCGCCCCGCTCCAGCGTCGACTTGGCCCACGGCACGGCGTTCATCGTGTTGCCACAGGAGGCGGCCGGCCCGCGCGCCGGCGGGCGCGAGGCCCGGGCGGTTCAGCGGTGAACCGCGAGCAGGAGGGAGCAGGCGGTTCCGCACGGTCCACGCTGTGGGGGCGTATCGCGTGCGGGTGGGCGGTCGCCTTCGCGGGATTGCACTTCTATTGGGGCCTCGGCGGTGATGTGGGGTTGAGTGTCTCCGCCGGTCCGCTGGCCACCACGCGGCCGCTATGGTTCGTCGTCGCCGGCCTGTGGGGCGTGGGTGGGCTCTGCCTCCTCGGCGCCGTGCTCGCATGGCTGCTCACCCGTTCTGATCTTCGGAGGACGCCCGCAGCGCTGGCGAGAGGGCTGGGGTGGAGTGTCAGCGCCGTCCTGCTGGCACGTGGCATTGGCATCGAAGTGATACTGCTGACCGGCACCGCGCACGTGGGGGCCTCCGTGAGCGAACAGCAGCGGGTCTGGACGCTGGCCTTGTGGAACCCCTGGTTCATCGCCGGAGGACTGGCCTTCGGCCTCGCCACCCTTCGCGCCAGCAGGCATACCGACGCAGCACCGCTACCCGTGGCCAGCCCGTGATTACTCCGCGCTCACTCCACGATCCAACTTCGCAGTCCAGGTGCAACGTCAGACGACACTGCCGGTCCGCCATCGCACCGCGCCGCGTGAGCGCCGATGCCGGAGGCTGTCGCGGGGGGCTGTCGCGACCCCCTGTCGCGTTGGGTGCTGTCGCGCCCTGTGACCTGCGCGGATAGGCGCTTACCCCCGTACGAGGTCCGGGCGCGACAGCACCCCACGACAGCCACCATCGGCGGCGGGATCGACTCGCTGCTGCGCGGGCTGGTGGCTGACCGAGTGGGCCAAATCCGCCTGGAGCAGGCTGTGTTGTCTGACAGGATCGATGGCGTGAGCGAGAATCTGGGCCAGCGCCCCCCGATGTTGTTCGTGATCAACGACCGGCTGTGGATCGGCCCCCACCCGATCGACGGCATCCAGTGCGTTGCCCGGACGCGGTCCAACACGCGGTGCAAGAACTGGGTCGAGACCAGCCAGGTCGGGCGCTGGGAGCAATTGGTCAGCAGGCACGGGCTCATCAGCGTCTACGCGGTGGGCCGTGACGACCGGTGGCTCGCCCAGCACTGCGTGCGGCACGACTCGCCGGACACGGTGGACCACGAGCTCCCGGACTGGGAAGCGTTCAGCGAGGACAACCCCAAGAACACCGCACGGTTCGTGCGGCCCCTCCCCGACATCTGGGAGGCCATCGGCTGAGGGTCAGCGTGGCCGCCGCGCCGCACGCTGACCGCCATCCGCAACATGGGGTGCAACGCGGGTTCCGCGTTGCACCCCTGACCTGGGCATTCACCTTTTCCGAAGGGCGGCCGGGCCGCGTTGCAGCGGGTTGCGCCCCTGCGCCCCGGCCGGGCGGAAGGGACTGAGCTACGCCCAGCGCATCCCGAGTTCGGTGAGACGCTCCTGTGGCGGGTGGGTGGTTCGCTGGTGGGCCTTGTCGGCGGCCTGGGGGTTGATGAGTTGGTTGAGAAGGGCTGGGTAGCGGTGGGGCTGTTTTCGGGGTCGGGGTCGGTTCCGATGGTGTTGCCAGCCGGGTTCCTTAGCTTTTTGTTTAACCTTGCTGGTCACCCGACCTGCTGATCTGCGGTTCTTCCCGGGACAGCGGAGGCGGCCGTTCTCCACGCTTCGAGATGTCGAGTCACGAAGCCCAAGAGAACGGCCGCTGCATATGAGTCTCCCCCTTGACCCGCCCACGAGCGACGCATTGGGCATCTTGTCCCGCTTTCGGGTTCAGTTCTACGACTGCCTGTACGCCCGCGCGGACGCGCTCTTCGAGCTGACGGACGCGGTGCTGTGCACGGACGGACCAGTGAAAACGCTGGTGGAGCTCTCGCTCGCGGCCGAGCACCGGCGCGGGCACGGCGCCCTGTACCAGGCGCTGGACCGGGGATGGCTGGAGCCGACGCGGCTGCGCCGCACCCTGACAGGCCTGCCGCTGCCACGGCTCGCGGACGGGAGAATCGCGCTGGCCGTAGACGTCTCCAACTGGCTGCGGCCCGATGCCCCGACAAGCGGCGAGCGCCTGTTCTGCCACGTCTACGGCCGCGGTCGAAGCGCCGACCAGTTCGTCCCCGGCTGGCCGTACTCCTTCGTTGCCGCCCTGGAGTCCGGGCGCACGTCGTGGGTCGGACTGCTGGAC
>NZ_CP026498.1:971536-972295 GCF_002953255.1 Streptomyces sp. CB01881 | reverse complement strand
TGGCCTAGCCTACGTCCTGTCCGATCTTCCGGTTGAACTGGTCGGCCGACTACGCTCGGACCGGGTCATGCTCCGTGACCCGGGCGAGCCCCGCTCCACCCCGAAGGGCGGACGCCCGCGCCGGCACGGCGGCGTCTTCACCTTCGCCAAACCCGACAGCTGGCACACCCCGGACGCCGCCACCACCACCGACACCACCCGCTACGGGAAGGCCGAGGCGAGAGCGTGGGACCGGATGCACCAGCGCCTGCAAAAGCGCGGCCCCTGGCTCGACCACGAAGGTGAAATCCCCATCACCCACGGCACGTTGGTCCGCCTCAAGGTCGAGCAGCTGCCGGGCGAGAGGGACGCGAAACCGCTGTGGCTGTGGTCCTCCGCCACCGGCATCGACGCCGAGCATCTGGACCGGATCTGGCGCACGTTCCTGCGCAGATTCGATCTTGAGCACACCTTCCGACTCATGAAGCAGACCCTCGGTTGGACCGCCCCCCGCTTCCGCAACCCGGACACCGCCGACCTGTGGACCTGGCTCGTCATCGTCGCCCACACCCAACTCCGCCTCGCCCGCCCCCTCGCCGAGGACCTACGCCGCCCCTGGGAGAAACCGGCCCCGTCGAGCAGGCTCACCCCCGCCCGGGTCCGACGCGGGTTCCGCAACATCCGCGCGAAGACGCCCAACCCAGCAGCCGTGCCGCAACCGACACGCCCAGGCCCCGGACGGCCACCGGGCTCGAAGAACCGCAGGCCCCCGCTCCGACG
>NZ_CP026498.1:968862-971526 GCF_002953255.1 Streptomyces sp. CB01881 | reverse complement strand
AACCGCAGGCCGGCACCCCGCTACGACGTCGGGAAGACCGTCAAACGCGAACCCACGCTCGAAGCGCACCTCGCCAAGATCGCGGCGACAGCATAAAAATCAAGCTAAATAGCTACCGATCAGGGTGCAGCAATGTAGCGGAGGCACGGGATTGACAGGGGCTAGAGCATGGCTAGCATGATCCGCAAAGTAAATATACGCAAAAGAGATAGTCATGGTGGGGGAAGTGGAGCGCATGCAAACTCGGGGGGCAGTCATGCAGAGATCGAAGCGTGCCTTCGTATCAAAGGGAGGGTCCCGTCTGGTTCCGGCCATAGTGGCTGGGCTCCTGATGGCGTGTCTTGGGCCGGGTCGGGCCGTAGCTACGACCGAAGGAGGCACAAGCGAGCCGAGGGCTGTGGCGCTCACCCAGGAGGACCGGGTTGAGGTTTCCCGTATCGGGTCGGCTGCCGCCGGCGGGCGGGCGCTGGCGTACCGGGCGCATGTGCGAAACCTGGGGTGGAGTCCATGGGTCGGCAGTACCTCCGAGCAGTTCGCTGGATGGACCGGCCGCTCGGAGCCCATCGAGGCGGTGGAGTTCGCCTGGGCGTCCGCGCCCGCTGACGCGCTCCTGGAGGTTCGTGCACACTGGTCCGGAATCGGCTGGCAAGGGTACGGGCGAGTTCCCTCGGTACAGAGCGGTGGCAAGCTGCTGGTCGGCGAGGTCGGTGCGGCGGGGCCGTCCCTGGAGGCCCTGACCTTCGGTGGCAGCAACTCGAACTACTACCGGTCCGACGGGCACGTCCAGAGCGTTGGCTGGCAGCGGCTGGACAACCGCGGCGTGGTCCGGCAGGAGATCGGAACGACAGGGAAGAACCTCTGGATGGAGGCCTTCCGGATCATGCCCTTCGCTGCCAGTACCAAGCCGGTGGATGTTGCGCGGGTCTCTGGTGCGTCTGCAGCGGAGACGTCCGTCAACGCGTCTAGGAAGTACTGGCGCTCGAAGGAGGCGGCGTCGGGAAACGCGGCGGAATCCGCCGTGGTCGCGAGGTTCGACGCCTGGCATGACGCGGTGAGTGCGATTCCGCTGGCGAAGGCGAAGCGAGGGCCGCTGCTGCTCAATCCCAAGGACGGCCTGGACGGCGCCGTCGCGGCGGAGCTGAAGCGCGTGCTGCCCGTCGGCCGGACGGTATACCTGCCGGGCGGGTTCGGCTCCATCTCGGAGGCCACCGTGTCCAGCTGGGCGTCCATCAGTTTCGCGGTGTGCTGGCGCTGTTCGGTAGGTAGGGCGGTCAGCTTGGCGCTGGTGTCCTCCAGCCAGTCGACCAGTTCCGCATCGACGTGCTTGCCGTTCAGGGCGGTGGTGAGCCGGTCGGGTTCGAGGGCGGCCCACTGGGTGGAGAGCCCAGGGGCGTTTCAAAGTCCCGGTGACCATGTGAGTCCGCAGGCCGCGGCGGCGCGAGGAGTGCTGGCCGGGCCGTCACGAACGCATCGAAGCTCCGGTTGAACGGGGTGACCTTCCCAAGTCGCCTCGCACCACCGGAGCTTCGATGTGTCGTCAGTCTGCCACCGTCTGCCTGATCAAGTCGCCGGCTCCGGAGGACATGGCGGGATTGTCGCTGATGGAGCGGCTGCGGTTGTTGCCCGATCCGCGTCGGCGTCGAGGAGTGCGTCACCCGTTCGTGGCGGTGCTGCTGGTTGCCGCCTCCGCGGTTGTCGCCGGCGCACGCTCGTATACGGCCATCGGCCAGTGGTCCGCCAACGCGCCGCAGCACGCCCTGGCCCGCCTCGGTGCCCGGGTCGTGGGGGCGTTGAGCGTGCGCGTCGCACCGAGTGCCGCCACGATCCGGCGGGTCGTCGGCCTGGTCTGCCCCGGCGGACTGGCCGATCTGACCGGCGCTGATCCTGCCGGTTCGGACACCCTGGCCGTGGACGGCAAGACCGCCCGCGGCTCCCGGCACAGCGAGTCGCCCGCCGCCCACCTGCTGGCCGCGATGACCGGCGACGGCCGCACCGTCACCCAGCTGCGGGTCCCCGACAAGACCAACGAGATCACCTGCTTCGCCGCGCTACTGGAGCCCTTCGACCTGACAGGGGTCACGGTCACGGCCGACGCCCTGCACACCCAGCGCGCCCACGCGCGCTTCCTGGTGGACGAGAAGAAGGCGCACTACCTGTTGGTGGTCAAGGCCAACCAGCCCGAACTGCACCGCCGACTGCGATCACTACCCTGGAAGAACGTCACCGCGCGTCGTTACGACCGCGAGATCGGCCACGGCCGCCGGGAAACCCGGGTGACCAGAGCCCTCACCGTCACCGGCCTCGGCCTGGAGTTCCCTCACGCCGCCCAGGCCGTACGCATCCTGCGCCACCGTACCGACCTCGCCACCGGCACCGTCAGCCGCCAGACCGTCTACGCGATCACCGACCTGACCTCCCAGCAGGCATCGCCCCAGCGCCTGGGCCAACTCGCCAGGTCACAATGGACCATCGAGAACCGGCTCCACTTCGTCCGCGACACCACCTTCGCCGAGGACACCTCGAAAATCCGCACCGCCCACGGACCCGAAAACATGGCGACCCTTCGCAACCTGGCCATCAACATGCTCCGCACCGCCGGACACACCAACATCGCCGCCGGCATCCGGCACGCCTCCTACGAGCCCTTCACCCCTCGACCTACTG
>NZ_CP026498.1:962288-968852 GCF_002953255.1 Streptomyces sp. CB01881 | reverse complement strand
CGGCATCCGGCACGCCTCCTACGAGCCCTTCACCCGCCCGCTCGACCTACTGGGCATCGCCTGACCAGCGCGACCACAAGATCACAGGACTTTGCAACGGCCCTGGTGGAGAGCCCGGCCAGCGCGAGCGCGCTGACGGGCCATGAAGGTGCGGCGGCGGTGGTACATAGCGGCTCTCTGTGCATCTCGAAGGGCGAGGACGGTGAACGCCGATCCGAGCAGCACCGGCTGTTCCTGCCCTGGCAGCCAGTGAGGCCACACGAAGGCTTCCAGATCGGCGATCGGAACGTCGAAGGCTTCGGCGATCAGAAGCTGGGATTCGAAGCTGGGTGTCTTGCGCCAGTTCTCCCACTTGCTGACGGCCGCCTTGTCAGTGCCGGAGCGAAGGCCCTCGGGCCTGTTCCTGGCGGCGTGGTGGATGCGGGCCGCGAGGTCGGTCTGGGACCAGCCGCGAAGCGCGCGGGCGTACGCGAGGGGGTGCCTGATCTGGTCGTCCACGGGGCCAATTCCATCATCGACGGTGACCGCGAGCCTACTGCGAGCCATGGGGGGACAACCCCGGGACTACGGACAACGCCTGGATGGTAACCGCGAGTTGGGCTCTACTCGTCGTGCACCGACAAGTTCCTTCACGAAGCGGAAGGAGTCCGCGCATGAAACGACGCGCTGCGGTCATCGGCCTCGGCCACCAGGCGATCGAAGACCACCTGCCCGGCCTGCTCGCCTCCAGCAGAGCCGAACTCGTAGCTCGCCGGTCCGATCTGGGTCGGATGTCCGCCACCTCGGGGAACACCCCGGCGATCCGGGCGCCGTGCTCGGTCAGGAACCAGCCCTTCGCCCGCCCGGACTTGGGAAGCACCAGCTCCTCGGCCAGACCCTGCTCGCGCAGCCTGCGCAGCCGGGCCCGCATCGTGATAGCCCCCCTGATCCAGAGCCGTGCCCTCCCCGGCGGCTCTGCGGCACGGCCCGCAGTCCTGGCAGAGGCAGCGAAGCGGGCGCGGCACCGGGTGGATCAGAGCCAGCCCTTGTGGGCGGCTTTGATGCCCGCTTCGAAGCGGCTGCTGGCGTCCAGACGTTCCATGATCGATGACATGTGGCGGCCGACGGTTCGGGAGGAGATGCCGAGCCGCTGGCCGGCGGCGTCGTCGGTGAGGCCGGAGCCGAGCAGGCGCAGGAGTTCGCGTTCGGTGGGGGTGAGGCCGGTCTGGGGGTCTTTGGGGCGGGTGGCGCCGAGGGGGACGGCCGCGTTCCAGGCCTGTTCGAAAAAGTCGAGCAGGGTGGCCAGGATGCCGGGTTCGGTGACGTACAGGGCTCCCTTGCGGTTGTCCGCGGGGTCGATGGGGACCAGCGCCTGGGTGCGGTCGACGATGATCAGGCGCTGGGGGATCGTGGGGGCGGTGCGGACCTCGCTGCCCTGGTTGAGCAGCCAGTGGGCGTAGGTGGCCACGTGGGGCTGGCTGCGGGTGGCGTCCTGGTAGAGGGTGCGCATCGTGATGCCGCGCCCGAGCGCCTCGGTGTCGGCGGGGCGGCTGGCGGTGAGGTCCTCGGGGCGCTGGTTGCCGGGCTGGCTGCTGAGGACCTCGGTGGTGGCGCTGCGGCCCATCCGTTCAAGGCGGCTGTGGATGGCGTCCATGCCGAGAAGGCGTTCGCCGTGGGTCGAGCGTTGCTCGGCACGCGCGGCGACCATGCGCGTGACGGCGGCGCGTGAGGCCGCCAACTTGGCCTGGCGGTCAGCGAGTTCGGCTTCCTGGCGGGCCAGGATGTCGGCCAGGCCGATCTCGGGGCTCACCGCGCGCAACTGCCCGGGCCACTCGGCGGAGATGCGCACGAGGGCGAGCCGGCTCAGCTCGTCGAGGTGGTCGTGCACCTGTACGGGGGTCAGGCCGCAGTGGGTGGCGATGTCGTCCACGCTGTAGCCGGGATGGTCGAGCATGGCCTGGTACACCACCGCGGCCCCGCTGGCCAGCCCCAATACCTCGAACATTCGTCCCCCCACGGTTCGTCGGTCCCTTTCGGACACGCAAGCGACTCACTGCATCCAAACAGCTCTTCGATGCTTCGCTCAAGATCCATTCGGACCGTTAATGCCGTCTTGCGCCACATTTGCGGGGATTGCGGTGCAGGCCATTGGGGGCGTCGAATTGTCAGGGTCACGCCATCGTGTCCGGCTTCGGACAGTCCGACAGGCGACAGTCAGAACACCTTCCGACAGCACCAACGAACCGCAAAGCTGTTCATCGCCGCCAGGGAACACCCCGGGACGGCAACCGGACGAAGCGCCAACCGCGGGGCGCCTGCCGGCACAGGACAGCCACACCCCAGCAGCGAAGGACTCCCACCATGCTCCGCACCCGTATCGCCCAGGCCACCGCGGTCGCCACCGTCGCCCTCACCGCGATCATCTTCGCGCCCTCCGCCGCCATGGCCGCCCCGGTCGCCGTCCCGGCCCCGGCGGTGTCCCAGGACAGCCTCGGCTGGGGCGGCTGAGCCAGCCGGTGGAGATCGTCTACGCCAGCCTGATCCCCCGACAGCCCGGCGGAGCCGTCCAGTCGAACGGCAGGGCCGAGGTCATGGACGCCCTGTGGGCCCACTCCGTGCCCAGTGACGGACTCCAACACATCAGCGCACGCCCCGAACCCGGGCGAGTAGACCTCCTGCTCTACCTCCTCACCCTGGACTCTCCCGGCACGCCCAACGCCGTCGAGCGCGCCCGCACCCTGATCACCCGAAGCCACCAGAGCTCGCCCTGGCTCAACCTGAACTACCTACCGCCCGTGCCGCTCACGGCACACGAAGGCCTCGACGCCTGCTGAGCGCACCGCGCCCGACCAGCCCCGCACCCTCCAGCCCGCATCCGGGCCCCTGGCGCGGCCAGAAGTGCGGTGCCCGAGCCACCTGTTGCGGCCACGGCTGCCCCGCGCCCTTCGGCGCCTCCCATGTCTTCGACCCATCCCTGGGCCACCCCTCAAGGAGATCCCCTTGTCCCGCTCCCGCTCCACTGCCCTCCGCTGCACTGCCGGGTTGCTCGGCGCCGGCCTTTCGATCGCGACGCTTACTGCGGTTCCTGCCCAGGCGGCTTCCTCCGTCGACGGCACGATCACCCGAACCGAGGTCATGGAGCGCGCCCAGGCATGGCTCAACCAGCACGTCCCGTACGACCAAGGCGGCTACTACGGTGGGTACCGTGAGGACTGCTCCGGATTCGTCTCCATGGCCTGGCACCTGAGCAGCAGTGAGAACACGGACAGCCTTGACAGCCGATCGCTGACCACGCGCATCCCCTTGAGTGACCTCCAGCCGGGCGATGCACTCGACAACGACCCGCATGACGGGAACATCCTCGGCTCCGGCCATGTCATTCTCTTCGACCACTGGGTCGACAAGGCCGCCCACAAGTTCCAGTACATAGCGGAGGGCAGCCGGGCCACCGGAACCTTCTCCACCGCCGACTACCTCGACGGTGGTGGTGACGGTCAGATCGGAGGCCACCCGGCAAGCGGCTACTTCGGCCTGCGCTACAACAACATCGCCGCCGATGCGCCGCCGCCGGCTCCGGCGCCCGTGGCGGCTGCTGCGACTGCCGGTCAGAGTGTGTACAACGCCGACACGAAGACGGCCGAGGTGTTCGCGATCGGCACCGACGGCGTGATGTCGCACTCGTACAGCAGCAACGGCGGGGCGTGGAGCGACTGGGCCACGCTGGGGACCAACTACCACTTCACCGGCAGGCCCGTGGCGGTGTACAACCCTGTCACCAAGGTCACCGAGGTCTTCGCGGTCGGCACCGACGGCGTGATGTCGCACAACTACAATTTCAACGGCGGCACGTGGAGCGGCTGGTCGACCCTCGACACCGGCTACAAGTTCACCGGCAGCCCCTCCGCCGTCTACAACGCTGCGAGCAATGCCATCGAGCTGTTCGGCATCGGCGCCGATGGCGTGATGTCGCACATGTACAACATCAACGGCGGCGCATGGAGCGGCTGGTCAACGATGGGGACCTTCAAGTTCGCCGGCACCCCGACCGCCGTCTACAACGCCGACACCAAGACCGCCGAGGTCTTCGCCACCGGCACCGACGGCGTCATCTCCCACGCCTACAGCACCAACGGCGGGGCGTGGAGCGACTGGGCCACGCTGGGGACCAACTACCATTTCACCGGTACCCCCGCCATCGCCTACAACCCCGTCAACAAGGTCACCGAGGTCTTCGCGGTCGGCACCGACGGCGTGATGTCGCACAACTACAACGTCAACGACGTGGAGCGGCTGGTCGACCCTCGACACCGGCTACAAGTTCACCGGCAGCCCCTCCGCCGTCTACAACGCTGCGAGCAATGCCATCGAGCTGTTCGGCATCGGCACCGACGGCGTCATGTCGCACATGTACAACATCAACGGCGGCGCATGGAGCGGCTGGTCAACGATGGGGACCTTCAAGTTCGCCGGCACCCCGACCGCCGTCTACGAGAACAACACCAAGGCGGCCGAGGTCTTCGCCACCGGTACCGACGGCGTCATCTCCCACGCCTACAGCACCAATGGCAGCCCCTGGAGCAACTGGACCACCCTCGGCACCTGGAACTTCCAGACCAGCTGACCCCCTCGCCTCGGAGGAGGACCGTAGGGCCCGCCAGACAAACCACCTGGCGGGCCCCGGACTCCGCTCCAGCCAATGCTGCCCACGGGCAGCCGTCGTTCGCGCAATCGGGCCTGACTCTGCTGTCGGGCCCTGCCCAAGGCTCGCTGACGCCTCCGCATCGAATGGTGCACATCGGGTCGTCCAGGCGAGCCTCGGCCGGGGCGGCTGAGCCCGCGGATGGGCATCGTCTACGCCAGCCTGAAACGCCGACACCCCGGTGCGGCGGCGGAGTCGAACGAGGCGGCCGAGGCGTGGACGCCCTGTGGGCGCACGCCGAACCCGCCGACGGACTCCAGCACGCCAGCGCACAGCCCACGTATGACTGGATCGACCTCCTCGTCTACCTCCTCAGCCGGGACCCATCCGACCAGCCGGACGCCGTAGGCCGCGCCCAAAGCCTGATCTCCCGCAGCTACCGGACCTCGCCCCTGCTCCGCCGGTGCTACCTGCCCCCAGAGCCGCCGGAAGCGGTGGACCGCACCGTCCGGTGATCGCCGCCCGGCCACGTAGGACATTCGCATCGGCAGCCCCTTCAGCAGCTGGTACGCGCCGGGCACCTGGAAGTTCAGCACCCACTGATCCGAGGTCATCTCCCCGCGGCGGCCGGATCCATCCGAGCCCGGCCGCCGCGGCCACCGTCCCGACTCCCACGACTTCCCGAAGGACCTTCCAATGACCCGCACTCCCTCCCGCTCCGCCCGTACCCGTTTGGGCGTCACCGCCGCTGGCGTACTCGGACTGGTCGTCGCCGCGGCCGCTCTCGGCGCCGGCCAGGCGAACGCCGCCTCGGTGGCGACCTGGGACAAGGTGGCCCAGTGCGAGAGCACCGGGAACTGGTCGATCAACACCAACAACGGCTACTACGGTGGCCTGCAGATCAGCCTGAGCAACTGGAAGTACTACGGGGGCACCGCGTACGCGGCCCGCCCGGACCTCGCGACCAAGCAGCAGCAGATCCTGATAGCGGAGAAGATCCTCGCCGACCAGGGTGCCGGGGCGTGGACCTGCAGCCCGGGCACCGGCCTGGCTACCGACCGCACCAACCCGTACCCGGACCCCACCCCGATGCCGACCCCGACCCCAACGACGGCTCCCTCCTCGGCGGCGGCACCCGTCCTCTACAACCCGGACACGAAGACGGCCGAGGTGTTCGCGATCGGCACCGACGGCGTGATGTCGCACTCGTACAGCAGCAACGGCGGGGCGTGGAGCGACTGGGCCACGCTGGGGACCAACTACCACTTCACCGGCAGGCCCGTGGCGGTGTACAACCCTGTCACCAAGGTCACCGAGGTCTTCGCGGTCGGCACCGACGGCGTGATGTCGCACAACTACAATTTCAACGGCGGCACGTGGAGCGGCTGGTCGACCCTCGACACCGGCTACAAGTTCACCGGCAGCCCCTCCGCCGTCTACAACGCGGCGAGCAATGCCATCGAGCTGTTCGGCATCGGCGCCGATGGCGTGATGTCGCACATGTACAACATCAACGGCGGCGCATGGAGCGGCTGGTCAACGATGGGGACCTTCAAGTTCGCCGGCACCCCGACCGCCGTCTACAACGCCGACACCAAGACCGCCGAGGTCTTCGCCACCGGCACCGACGGCGTCATCTCCCACGCCTACAGCACCAACGGCGGGGCGTGGAGCGACTGGGCCACGCTGGGGACCAACTACCACTTCACCGGCAGGCCCGTGGCGGTGTACAACCCTGTCACCAAGGTCACCGAGGTCTTCGCGGTCGGCACCGACGGCGTGATGTCGCACAACTACAACGTCAACGGCGGCACGTGGAGCGGCTGGTCGACCCTCGACACCGGCTACAAGTTCACCGGCAGCCCCTCCGCCGTCTACAACGCTGCGAGCAATGCCATCGAGCTGTTCGGCATCGGCGCCGACGGCGTGATGTCCCTACAACATCA
>NZ_CP026498.1:961482-962278 GCF_002953255.1 Streptomyces sp. CB01881 | reverse complement strand
GCATGGAGCGGCTGGTCAACGATGGGGACCTTCAAGTTCGCCGGCACCCCGACCGCCGTCTACAACGCCGACACCAAGACCGCCGAGGTCTTCGCCACCGGCACCGACGGCGTCATCTCCCACGCCTACAGCACCAACGGCAGCCCCTGGAGCAACTGGACCACCCTCGGCACCTGGAACTTCCAGACCAGCTGACCCAGCACCGATGGGACCGTCCGAAAATCGGATCGCCAGCAGAGTGGGTCCGAGGAAACTCCTCGGGCCCACTCTGCTGACCAGACACTGCGCAAGACGCCCCATGTCCAGAGAGCCCGTGCCGGGGGTTCCACACGGCTGAAAGCCCAACACGCCCGACGGAAGGGCAATCACGCCGCCGTCCTGCCAGGTGTAGCGCAGCGGGCGCGACACCCGTCGGATCCGCCGGAGGTCGATGATCCCAGCCGAAGTGCGAGCTGAACGTGCCTCACATGACAGAACCTCTAATTCTTCGCTGACCTGCTAAATCAGGTTGGCAATCCCAGATAACGCTCGAAGTACCTCTACGTGGTCACCGGCGACGAGAAGGGATTGTAGGTTCCGCGTTCCAGTGTCGAATTCCGGGGCGCCATGTCCAGTGGATGTCCAATTGGACAAGCCGCGTGGAGCCGCCGGTCGGCGTGTTCACTCAAGGTCCGGCTCTGGCGCGTCTTGCACCAGAAGCACGTCCCAGGCCCGCGGTCGAAGTCGAGCTGAGGAATGATGGGCTGATGCGCGTCCTCCTCTTCCAGCCACCAGTGTTCAGTGGGTCGTTCCGATC
>NZ_CP026498.1:814558-961455 GCF_002953255.1 Streptomyces sp. CB01881 | reverse complement strand
AGTGGCTGTTGTCGTTCCGATCTTGAGCGGTGTTGGTCGAACGGGAGTCTCGATCGGGTGAGTGTGGCGGCCGCCGCGCATGAAAGCAGGGCCTCTTGGTAGCTCGAAGGGTGTCTACGCCAAAGAGCGGTCCAGGAGGCCCTGTTGTCGCAGTTGTACGCCATCGCGGAGGCAGGGTCCACTTCGGTCACCCTCGCGTGTGACTGCCTCGCTCACCGGTTCGGGAACGCCGCCGACCACGGGGCGCGCGAGCGCCGCTACCCGACGGACATGTCGGACGCGGAGTGGGCGGTGGTGCGGCCGCTGCTGCCGGTGCCGGCCTGGCTGCGCGGGCGGGGCGGTCAGCCGGAGGCCTACTGCCACCGCATGATGTTGGACGCGATCCGCTACCTCGCCGACAACGGAACGAAGTGGCGGGCGATGCCGGCCGACTTCCCGCCATGGGACCGGGTCTACGCGTTCTTCCGCCGCTGGCGCGACCTCGGTCTGGTGCAGGAGTTCCACGACCGGTTGCGTGGAAGGGTCCGGGAGAGGGCGGGGCGGGACCCGGAGCCGAGCGCGGGCGTGATCGACTCCCAGTCCGTCAAGGCGGACGCCGTCGTCGGCGCCGACAGCCGCGGCTTCGACGGCGGCAAGCTGATCAACGGCCGCAAGCGCCACGTGGTGGTCGACACCCTCGGCCTGCTGCTGGGGGTGATGGTCACCGCGGCGGACATCGGCGACCGCGCCGCCGCCCATGTCCTGCTCGCCCGGGTCGCCGCCGCACACCACCGGCTGGCCCTGGTCTGGGCCGACGGCGGCTACACCGGCCCCCTCGTCGAGCACTGCCTGGCCGCCCTCGCCCTGGTCCTCGCCATCGTCAAACGCAGTGACGACATGCGCGGCTTCGTCGTGCTGCCCAAGCGGTGGATCGTGGAGCGGTTCTTCGCCCACCTGATGCGAAGCCGCCGCCTCGTGCGGGACTTCGAACGCTCCACCACCAGCGCGGAGGCGATGGTCTACTGGTCGGCGACGATGCTCATGACCCGCCGCCTGGCCCGGCCACGGCCTTCGCCAGCGTGAACCGGCCCGGTGCCGGCTCGGCCAGCCACCCCCGCGCTGTCAGCCGCTTCGCTTTCGACCGCAGGGCCTCCACCTTCGCGGGCACCGGGTCCAGGCCGAAGCTGCCGGCCATCTCCTGGCACGTCAGTGACCCCTGGCCGAGACGATTCCGGTCCGCGAGCACCTGCAGGATGCGCTGGTAGTCCACCGACAGTGCCGACCAGGCCAGCCCCGCACGCCACATCGGCACCACCGATTTGGGCTTCGCCGCCTCCGAAGATGCCGGCAGCGCGCACGGTTCACCGCGATCCGACGGCTCCTCGGCGGCACCCGGGCCGGCGACGTCGCCCCCTGAGGACAGCACCTCGTCGACACGCGAACGGGCGATGACCCACTCGTTCCACTCCCGCTCGGCCACGACCAGCTCGGCCTGGATACGGTCGGCCTCCTCCCGAAGGTTGTCCAGACGACGGCGAGCGGTGAGCTCACGCTGTTCCAGCAGTCCCACGACCGACGGCATCCCGACCTCCACACGAGCGGCGACTCAACACGCCACCACTCCCCGAGACCGCCGACCTCATGCCTGAACAGCGGAAACGCAGCTCTCACGCCCGGAAAGACAACAGCGACTCAGGCAGCAAGCCCCGGCCACCGCGCTGGCTGAGGCCCTGGCAGTGCCGCAGATTTCAGTCGGCGATCTGATGCGTGCTCACCTCTCCCAGGGCAGCGAGTCGGGGATCCGAGCCGCAGAGATCATCAATTCCGGCAGTCTGTTCCCCGACGAGATCATCACCGCGATCGTCCGTGACTGCCTGCACCGGGAGGCTCTTGCGGGCTTCCTCCTCGTCGGATACCCGCTCAGCACCGCACAAGCGCTCGCTCTGGACGAGCTCCTCCGGGAGCTCGGCAAACCCCTCGACGGTGTGCTGCACCTGCGCCTTCCCGAGGCGGAGGTGGAGCGCCACGTCCGCCGCCTGGCCGCCCGTGGCTTCTGCCGCGACGAGCGGACCCACCGCTTCGAGCCAGAGGTGGACCAGCTCCTCGTCGATGGCGTCTGCAACGTCTGCGGCGGTGAGCTCTACCAACGCGGGGACGACACCGAGAGCAGCATCCGCAGTAAGTTCAGGTCCCGCGATGCGTGGCTGGAGCCCGTCACCCGGCACTACGCCAGGCAGGATCTCCTCGTCACGGTCGACGCTGCCGGCACGTCCGACGAGATAGCCAAGCGCGCGCTCACTGCGCTTCGGGCGCATAACCCCCGACCCCGCTCAGGACCAGCGACGTCATAGAGCCCGACCAGCAAGGATTGGACACAGTTCTCAGGAACGCGTTCGGATGACACGAGCGTGGAACGCCGAAGCCCTGCAGGTCACGCCGATGCCGTTGGACACCGAAACCCGGAACCTACAAGGGACGCTACGACACCCTCACCCCCGGCATCGTGACCCGACCGAGTACCTGCGAGACCATCGACACCCACGCCGCATGCCCGGGCACGTCCACGGCGGAGGCCTTGGTGCCGAGGACCGGCTCGGGCTCGGGTTCGGACCACTTGTCGCCGGGGGCGCCGAGTCCTGCGACCTGCCACAGGGAGGTTCGTCCGCCGGCCTCGACGGCGATGCCGTACGGGTGGCGGGTGTGGCCGGTGTCGGCGAAGGCCTTCGCGGCCGTGCCGGGCAGGCCGGCCGCGGCGTCGAGGAGCAACTGCTGGAAGCGGGCGGGGCGCATGAGTGTCCTCGGGGAGCGGGGGTGATCCACCGTAGCCGGGCGGGCCTCGGCGGCCGGTCGCGCCACTCGGGCCACGGGGCTGATGTCGGCACGAGAGTGTGCCGAAGCGCCGTAGCTGTCACCAACGGCGTCAGATGACCTGGCGGATTTCGCCTGGTGAAGCACGGTGGTTGTCACCGTTTCGGCACGCTACCTGTCACCTGCACCGCAGTCGAATGCTGGTCGGCCACAGCGGGCCGGTGGGTATTCGGTGTCCGCTCACGGGGGCGATGCCGTGGGGGTGTGCGCTGTCAGCCGCTGGCCTGCGGCCCGGCGTGGGAGTGTCCGAGCCCGGGGTTGCCACGCCGACCGGGTTGGCGGCGCTCGCGGTCGGCCCCGCATGCGGTGCCCCGGCGGATCTCCGGAGCACCTGCATGGAAGGTCAGGCGACGTCGAGCCAGAACTTCTCGTTCTCGCCGCCGATGGCGTTGGTCTGGCAGTTGACGGTGCCGCCGGGGCCGGTCTCGGTGGTGACGCCGCTGCCGGTCACCAGGCGCAGGCAGATGCCGGGGAAGGCTTGCGAGGCGAGGGAGAACGATCCGTCGGGCTGGGCGATGAGGAGGAACTTCTCCCAGGGGCCCAGGCCGAACTGGCCGTTGACCGTGCCGCCGCCGGCCATCGTGGAGGGGACGCCGCGGCCGTCCATGCGCAGGAACACGTTCGCGGACACCGCCGACTCGAAGGAGAACGAGCCGTCCGCGTTGGCGTGGACCTTGAACGCCGTCAGCGGGCCGGGGCCGTACTGGCAGTTGACCTTGCCGCCGCCGTTGTCCGTCGAGACGGTCACGCCCGCGCCGTCCAGGCGCAGGAAGATGTTGTGGAAGAACGTGGACTGGATGCCGATCGGCGTGTTGCCGAGCTTGGCGAGGTCGGCTGCTGACAGTGCCATGAGGCTTGTCTCCTTCTGTCCGCACCTGGTGCGGACGGGGTCGGGTTGGCGCCGCCGCGACGGCCTGGGCGGCAGCCCGCTGCCTGGCTCTCGGAAGGCGCCGCACCGGACGTGGATCCGTCACGCTTCCGCATATGACAGCAACACGTAGCATCGGCGTGGTCACCCGCCGCTGTCGACGGTGCCTGCGTGGCCGGCACCCGGAACCGGCCACGACTCCCAGACGCCTCAGGCGCCTCGCACAGAGCATCCCGGCCCCCCTGGCGCCGTCAAGGACCGCGGGTCTTCAGCGGCCCCGCCGCCGCAGGAGTCCTCGTCGGAGCTCCCTCCCGGGTGGCCCACTCCCCGTTCGGATGAATGCGCAAAGCTCGGCTTCTTGGGCGGTGCCGAGGGGTGATAGAAATTCTCTGCGCGCTCGAACCGGGCGGTCGATTAATGTAATGATCGTTCACGAATAGCATGTGTTGCATCGAGAATGGATTAATTCCCCATGGCACTCGCCCTCCGCAGGACGCTCGCCCTCGCCGCTCTGGCGCTCACCGCCTCCTTCCTTCCGGTCGGGAGCGCGGCGGCCGCGCCGGCGCTGCACCCGGGCGTCTACTGCCTCGCCAACGCCTACGGCACGCCGAACGTCGGCACCAAGGCGTGCGACGCCGCAGACCAGGGCCAGCACTGGACCGTGACGGGCAGCCAGATCGCCCTGGCCAACGCCCGCGCCTACTGCCTCACCAACCCCTGGGGCACCCAGAGCGTCGGCACCAAGGCGTGCGACGGCCGCGACCCGGGCCAGTACTGGAGCTTCCAGGGCGACAAGATCTTCCTCACCAACGCCCCGGCTTACTGCCTCGCCAACGCCTACGGCACGCCGAACGTCGGCACCAAGCCGTGCGACGCGAACGACCCCGGCCAGCACTGGGTGGTCTTCGGCGACCAGATCAGCCTGGCATACGCGGGATGACCCCCGCCCGCTGCCCGTGGCCGGCCCGTCCGGTCCCGGGCAGCGGGCTGCGAACTGCGGAGGGAACGCGGAATCACGCACTAAGAAAATTCTCTGCTTTCAGGGCAGGAATAATTGACCGCGCCAATTCGAGTATGCGGTCACTTTCGTGCGTGCGAATGTCGGCGGGTGAAATAGCGGGGCGGAACTGCGCGGCACTGACCTGCCGGGCGCGTGGGTCCTGTAGCGACCCACGGGCCTGCCGCTGGTGGCGCCCCTCGTCCACCGGCACGACCCCTTCGAGCCCCGATTCCGAGCGCCAGCTTGCGGACACCAGGCCCGCCGAAGCCACCGCAGAGGCCTGTCGCACGGCGGCCCACCAAGCGCCCGAGAAGCCCAGCACCCGCGCTCCCCGGTGGCCGCCGCCCGCTCCAGCGCGGCCGCTCCTCCTCCGTCAGACTCCGGCCGGCCGCTGGCCCACCCCCGAAATCCACCTGCTCCTGGTGCTGTGTCTCGCCGTGCGTCGTCCACTCGTTCCACAGAGGCAGGCCCATAGACGTCATGCCCGGTGAACTCACCGGCCCCGAACTGGTCACGTCGCCCCAGGGAGTTTCACCGGGACGACAGCGGCCCCATGCCACCGAAACGATCTTGGTGACAGTTAGCGTGCCGAAGTGACACATATCGCGCCTCGGCACAGAGAGCCTGCGCGAGGTGGCGGATGGCTGACGTTTGATCACTCGAACAAATGGTCGAATACTTAGTCTATGACCTCAGCCGTGCCATTCTCCCGCCCCGCGCCTCCAGAAGGGCTGCCCGGGGATGCCGAACGGGCACCACGGGAGCTGATGACGCTGCCCGGCGCCTCCCGGGACGTGCGCCGGTGGCGGCTGGTGGAGATCCGGCTCGGCGGCCGGGGGCGGCCCGGGCTGCTCACGGTCTGGCGTCGCCCGCCCGGCAGTACGCGCTGGGTGGTCCACGTGCGGTGGGGCGACGACGTGGCCACGCTTGACGGGCAGGCCTGGGGCTGGTTCCTCTACTCCGAGGAGACCGTCCGGCCGCTGCCCGAGCCGGCCGTCGGACCGTACTTCGGCCGGTGGCGCGACGCCGTGACGGTGCCGTCCGAGATGGCCGGCTCACCCGATCCGGGCGGCGCGGACCGGTGCTGGCGGCTGGCCTGGGTCCTTACCGCGGGCCGGTGGCACTCCGGCCTCGTCACCGCCCGCCGCCGCCCCGGCCCCGGACCGTGGATCGCCCACGTGCGCTGGGGAGAAGACGCACAGGCCGCCTGGGTGATCGCCGACACCGCAGTGCTGCAGCCCGTTCCGGCCGACACCACGTCCGCCCGGCCCGGCGCGCAGTCCCCGGCACCGGCCGCGGCCGGTGCCGATCGGAAGGCCCGGTGACCAGGCTCGCCGCCATCCGCGACCAGGCGTACGTCGACAGCGCCGAGCGGCTTGCCGCCCTGCTGGAACAGACCTCCCCGGCGACCCGCGCCCGGCAGGCCCAAGCCACCGTCCTGCCGGTCCTGGAACCGCTCGCCCGGCTGCTTCCGCACGGCGGCCTGGCCAAGGGCACCATCACCGAGGCCACCGACATGAGCCTGCTCCGGGCCCTCGCCGCCGGCCCCGCCATCGCGGACGACCACGCCTGGACAGCCGCCGTCGGCCTGCCCGACCTCGGCCTGGCAGCAGCGGACGGCTACGGCATCGACCTGCGCCGCCTCGTCGTCGCCGACCACCCCGGCGAGCACCTCGCCGAGGTCGTCACCGCGCTCGCCTCGGCCTGCACCGTCGTCCTCGCCGCCGCACCCACCGGCCTTGCGCCCCGCGCCCTTGAGCGCCTCGCGGCGCAGCTGCGCCGCAACGGCACCGTTCTCATCACCCCCGGTCCCTGGCCCGGCGCCCAGCTGCGCCTGGAGGTGAGCTCCAGGCGGTGGTTTCGGACTGGGGGAGGGTCACGGGCAGCTGACCGGCCGGCGGGCGCGGGTGACGGTGTCGGGGCGGGGTTCGGCGTCGCGTTCTCGTGCCGCGGAGCTGTGGCTGCCGGACGCGAGCGGCTCCGTCGGCGTGGTGGAGGAGAGCGCCGCCGTCGAGAGGCGGCCGGAGGACACGGTGGCCGCCGCCTTGGCGTAGTCGGCGGTGCAGGGTGCTGTCGTGGCTGCGCCGGGGTTGTGGGCGGCCGGTTTCCTCCAGGCAGCGTGGTGTTCGAGTCGGGCCGGTTCTCGCGTCCATGACTTGAAGCGTTTCCCGGGTGTGGAGGGGTGCTGTCGCCATGCTTCATGGCCATATACCCGTTTTCAGGCGGTAGTCGTTGCCCAAGCCGCGGAATGTCACCCTCTGCAATTCTTTACCTTCGGAACGTGAACCTTTCGCCTGTTCGAAGGATTGGATGCCCCTATCGGCACGCTACGCGCATGGACCCCCGCGGAACGTCACCGTGCCCCTGTACCCGACCAGCGAAGGACCCCGCCCTATGTACCTGCATCCTCCCCTCCCGCCGCGGCCCGCCGGCCGACCCGGCACCGTGGTCCTCGCCCTGCCCTGCGCCGCCCGTTCCCGCCGGCCGCGCGGCAGCGTCCCGGACCCGGCCGGGGAGGCGAAGTGACCGACCCGACCCACACCGACGCCGCCGGCACCACCCCCCGGGTGGACCTGCCCATAACCTTCCGAGCCTTCCAGGAGCTCCACGCCGACGCCTACTTCGACTACGCCTACGCCTGCCTCGACGACGCCACCCTCGCCCAGGACCTCGTCACCGAAGCATTCGTCGAGCTCGGCGCCTGCTGGGACCGCGTCCTGACACACCCCCAGCCTGCCACCCACGCCTGGGCCGCGCTGCGCCACCTGGTGGAGGTGGAACGCGAGTACGTCGACCGCTTCCGCGCCCTGTCCGGGCCGGCTGATGTTCTCCGAGGCGCTGCGCCTGGAGAAGGAGCCGTTCCTGGACGACCTGACCGTGAGCGTCAACAACCTGGAGGCGGGCATCGCGCTCGGCGAGGCCATCAAGGCACTGACGGGCGCCAAGTTCGACGTGATCGTGCTCCGCTTCATCACCGGGCTCAGCGTGGCCCGCACGGCGATGGGCATCGACGAGGCAACGGTGAAGTCCCTCACCACCCAGGCCCGACACAAGCTGGAGGCCCGGCTGCAGCCACGCCGGATCATCAGCCCCGCCACCACCAAGGACCAGGAGTGACCAGGTGACGACCCTCCCCGACCTCGATCGCCTGCTGAAGGCCGCGGGCCCCCTGCCCGCCGACCGCCCCCGCTACGACCTCGAAGCCGGCCAGCGCCGCATCGCCGAGAAACTCGCCGCCCTCGCGCCGCAGACCCCCCCCACAGCGCCCACGACCGTGCACGCCGACGCCCGCCGCGACCTGCGGACCCTGGCCACCGTCGTCATCAACGAACCCGACGCCTACGAGACGATCGACCGCCTCGTCGACGGATGGGAACCCAACGGAGCACTGGTCTTCGGCTGCCTGCTCGACCTCGCCGGACGCCAGTACTCGGCCACCTGGTGGTGGCAGTTCGCCGCCGGCGCCGGCAGCCACCTCGCCGCCTACTGCCTCTACCTCCACCACCTGCGCATGGGCGAGCCGCACGACGCCGAGCACTGGTTCCAGCAGGCCCCGCCCGCCTCGAAGATGGCACCATCGCCCCCATCGCCCCCGAACTGCCCGACCTGCCCGGCTACGCCCACCTCGCCTCCCGCCTCGCCCCGCCCCTGCCCGACACCGCCGGCCTTCCCCGCCCCGACAGCGCACTGCGCGAGGCGATCAACGACCTGCCCCGCGAGGACGGAGACTGCGGCCTGCTGAGCCTGCCCACCGCCGACGTCGCCCACCGCCTCCAGGAACTCGCCTCCCACTGACCCACCCGCCCCGTCTACCGGGCCGGCACCCACCGCGCGCCGGCCCGGCCCAGCTGAACGGAAGAAGCCGATGAACGCCCACGACCCCGCAACCCTCGCCCTGGCCACCTCGGCCGCCGGCTACCTCACCACCATCACCGTCCTCGCCCTCACCGCCATCGCCGCGCCCACCCCGCACCGCCGCCGCGCCGCCCGCGACCTCCTCACCCTCCTCCTCAACCGCAAGCCCTGACCACCCGCCGACCTGTCGGTGCCGGCTGGGACACCGAACAACTCGCCGACCGAGCCACCTGGCTCAAGCGAGCTGCGTGCTCCGCCGCAGGTAGGGCCCAACGACCAGGACCAGGTCCGCACCGGACGACCGAAGCGTCAGCGGGTCCACCGGTTGGCAACGAGAACCCAGCGGACAACCGCGTCCGCCACGACCTGGTCCAGTTTCGCGATCTGCCGCAACGCGGCGACGTCGCCCACGGCCGGCGGAACACCCGCCTGTGTGAGCGCCTCGGACAGCTCCACCCACCTGTCGACGTTCGCCGGGATCTGCAAGGTGTCCGTGGCCGGTTTCCTCAGGACGACGGTCTCGTCGTCGGCCGGGCGTGAGCCGGGGACGATGGGGAGCATGAGCGTCCAGGCGTCGGCGGGATCGGAGAGGAACTGGTAGTCGCCGTGAGCTGTCACGCATGAATCAACACCGATTTGGCTCGTCCGGGTGCGCCAGTCGGTGTTGGTTCACCCGTGCGCCGCGCGTCCGCCCGAAATTGGTCCGCGACGGGCGGCGGGTGCCGGGCTCCGGGCCGCACGTCGGACCCGCCGAGGCAGCTCACCGCGTTCCGCCGGACACTGTCGGGGCTGTCCACTACCTTTGATACGCGGTCAGTGACCGTGGGCCCGGCTCGCCAGGCCCGGCGACCGTCCGGCCCGTGACCGGACGCGGCCGAAGGTGCTCCGCGCCGAGCCGCCAGTTCCATCCTTCGCTTCTTCCGGCCGACGCCTTCCTGCGCGGCGGGTCACGGGATCGCCGCAGCCCTGGGAGGGGCCTGCCATGCCGAAGAACCACGCCCGCAAGAGCGCACTCGCCGCGATCAAGAGCACCTACAAGCTCACGCACACCGACGCGATCGCGCTGCTCGACCACCCCGACACCGCCGAACGCGTTCTCCTGTACGACATCTTCGAGGGCTACAAGAACATCACCACCTACAAGGCCGCCGTAGAGCTCCTCGAACAGCAGCGCAACGCCCGTGACAGCGCGACCACGGACGAGCACGACGACGACCTGGTGGCCTTCGACTTCGGCTGCGAGGGGTGCGGGTACCTGATCGAGGGCTTCCACTGCTGCGACTGCGGCGCCGACCACGAATACTCGTGTGTCTGCTGACCCCGTGCCGACCACGGACGCGGCCGTCGACCTGGCGCAGCGGGGCCTGGCGGGTGTTCCCGCTGCCGCCCGGCGGTGCCGGGTCTGGCGGTCAGCGGGCGAGCCTGATGGTCAGGTTGTCGTTGGGGCAGTTCGCGCCGAGGTCACGCAGGACGTTCTTCTCGGTGGTGTCGACGCTTTGGCGCCAGCGGGTCTTGGATACGGTCCAGCGGTTGATGTAGTCGCACTTCTCGGTCTCGACCGGGCACCATTCGGCGATGTCCTTGTCGGACTTCTGGCGGTTCGAGCGGGCCAACGACCACCCCGACGGCGCACGGCGTAGCCGCGGGTGCGTGACCCGCGGCTACGCCGCAGCCTGGAGAAGCCCGGCCCGCCGTTCCGAACCCCCGAGCGGAAACGGCGGGCCGGCCCTCAGGGGTCAGCGCCAGAACACCGTGATGTGCAGGTGTTCCACCACGAACGCCACCCCCTGCACCAGCCAGGTCGCGCCGGCCGAGGCGAGCACCGCACCCCCCATCCGCTCCGGACTCCGCCAGGCCACCCACCAACCCCGCCGCACCACAGGGCGCGTCCTGCGGTCTACGCCATCCCACCCCGCCGCGCCCCGTTCCTCGCTGCGCAGCCTGTTCTCCGTCATGCTCGTCTCCTTCGTGTGGTTGCTGACACGGACCGGGGCGGCGGCCCTGGACACAATGCGGCGCCACGGGCCCCTTCCGGCGGTCCATGGCGCCGGACGGTAGGCACGGGAGAAGGCGAGTCAAGGGGGGCCAGGCAAGAACCCCAGCGGAACGGCCGTCGCCTCGATCGGCTACAGCTACGACCTCAACAGCCGGATGACCAGCAAGACCACCACCGGCACAGCAGGGGCCGCCACCAACCAGTACGGCTACGACCTGGCCGGGCGGCTCACCAACTGGAACAACGGCACCACCGCCACCGCGTACACCTGGGACGCGGCCGGCAACCGGACCTCCGCCGGCGACACCGCCTCCAGCTTCGACGAGCGCAACGAACTGCTCAACGACGGGACCACGACGTACAGCTACTCGGCCCGCGGGACCCTTACCGGCAGCACCGCCCAGGGCTCCCAGCCCAAGGACGTCCAGTTCGACGGCTTCGACCGGATGGTCAAGGAAGGGCCGTCCACCTACAGCTACGACTCGACCGACCGCGTTGCCCAGGCAGGAAACACCACCTTCACCTACGACGGCGGCTCCAACAACGTGGTCACGGACGGCACCGCCACCTACACCCGCACCCCCGGCGGCAAGCTCCTCGGCACGGCGACCACCGGCGCAACGCCCAACCCGCGCCTGGTGATCAGCGACCAGCACACCGATGTGGTCGCCACCATCGACCCGACCGCCAAGAGCGTCACCGGCTCCACCGCCTACGACCCCTTCGGCAAGCCCACGGCAAGCGCCGGGGCCACCAACTCGCTCGGCTACCAGAGCGGCTGGACCGACCCCGCCTCGGGCGACGTCAACATGGCCGCCCGCTGGTACCGACCCGGCAGCGGCACCTTCGCCTCCCGCGATTCCTGGCAGCTGGGCACGACACCCTCCATCCAAGGCAACCGCTTCACCTACGGCAACGGCGACCCGGTCGGCAACACCGACCCCTCGGGTCACTGCCTGCTGTGCCACATCATCAGCGCGATCATCGATGACATCGTCTTCGCGACGCCTGTGGGGAATGACACCTGCTCCGCCAACCCGGGGATATGCCACGCCGACCAGCAGACGCCGAGGCAGGTCTACGGGCGTTGACCCCGGATGTTGGACACCAGAGACACTTGGATCTTGATGGTCCGGGTGGATAGGAGTCCTGCAGAGATGGTGATGAAGCACTACCCGCCGCAGTTCAAGGCGGACGCGGTCGCGCTGTACCGGTCCCGGCCGGGGGCGACGATCAAGTCGGTCGCCGAGGACCTGGGAGTGAACACCGAGACCCTGCGCAACTGGATCCGCACCGCCGACGGACGGCGTCCCGCATCGCACTCGGCGTCCGGGGCAGTCACTCCGGCCCCGGCTGCTGACGCGGTGCAGGCCGAGCTGGCGGCCGCGCGCAAGAGGATTCGGGAGTTGGAGGAGGAGCGGGACATCCTGCGCAAGGCCGCCCGGTATTTCGCAGGGGAGACGCGCTGGTGAGGAGCCGTAAGCAAATTACTGCCGGTTTCAGCCCAATGTCGCTGCGGGGCATGGTAGATGGGCTGTTGTGACGATCCCGGGTGATGTCCTTGCGGTGCTGGATGTGAAGTTCGCGGTGCTGCTGCCGCATCTGGACGAGCGGCAGCGCCGCCTCTACCTGGCCTCCGAGGCCGAGGCTCTGGGACACGGCGGGATCTCGGCGGTCGCCAGGCTGGCGGAGGTGTCGGAGTCGACCGTTGCCCGGGGATGCGACGAGCTCGCGGGCGGGGCGGAGGTGCTGGGACGGGTCCGCCGACCCGGCGGTGGGCGCAAGTCCGCCGCGGAGCGCGACCCGGGCCTGGTGGCGGCACTGGAGTCGCTGATCGAGCCGCACGAGGTGGGCGACCCCGTTTCGCCACTGCGCTGGACCACCGCCTCGCTGCGCGACCTGGCTCGTGAGCTGACCGAGGCGGGCCATCCGGTCAGCGCCCCCGTGGTCGGCGACCTGCTGCGTGGGCTGGGCTTCAGCCTGCAGGGCATGGCCAAGACCCGGGCCGGCAGCCACGTGCCCGACCGAGACGCCCAGTTTCGGCACATCAACGCCGCCGTCGAACGCTTCCTCGCGCAGGGCCTGCCGGTGGTGAGCGTGGACGCGAAGAAGAAGGAGCCGATCGGAGACTTCGCCCGCGCCGGCCGCAGCTGGCGTCCCAAGGGCGAGCCGATCACCGCCCCGGACCACGACTTCCTGGGCCCAGGAGCACCGATCGCCATCCCTTATGGCGTCTACGACCTGGGACGCGACACCGGCTGGGTCAACGTCGGCACCGACCGCAACACCGCCGCCTTCGCGGTGGAGTCCCTGCGGCGCTGGTGGAACCACCAGGGGCGCCTGGACTACCCCGACGCCACGCGCCTACTGGTCACCGCCGACTCGGGAGGGGCGAACTCAGCGGACTCCACATTGTTCAAGAAGGACCTCGCCGCCTTCGCCGACGAGTCCGGCCTGGCCGTCACCGTCCTGCACTTTCCGCCCGCGACTTCGAAATGGAACAAGGTCGAACACCGGCTGTTCTCCAGGATCACCCACAGCCTGCGGGGGCAGCCGCTGACCAGCTACGAGGTGCTGCTGCAGACCATCTCGGCCACCCGCACGAGCACCGGGCTGACCGTCCAGGCCGTCCTCGACGAGAACGAGTACCCCACCGGCCGAACACTCACTCGGGCCGAGCGCAAGGGCGTCGAGCAGCGGGTCGAGCGCGATGAGTTCCATGGCGAGTGGAACTACACCATCGCCCCGCAGGGCCCCGACCAGCAGCTTCAAGAAGATCCACGCGACGAGTCGGGGCCTCCGATCCCGGCCGAGGTCACCTTCCTCCTCACCCACCCCGCACTCACCGGCATGCCCCGAGAAGAGTTCGAACAGCTCGTCCTCCGCCTCGAACCGTGCCAGCAGATCCTGACCGAAGCCGAACGTCAAAGTGCGGGCAGGGACGGCCGCGGCCGCAACCCCGGCTTCGGCACCCTCGATCACCGCCACCGTGTCCTGGCCGCCGTTCTCCGCAGCCGAAACTCCGTCACCCTCACCCTCGCGGCCGAGCTGATGGGCCGCAAGCGCAACGTGCTGAGCTACCACGCCGGGAGGTCCAAGCCGTTGTTGGCATTCGCCGGGCCCGAGCTCGCCAGGATCCTCGTCTTCCGCCGGCCCCGCCCTCCTCGCACACTCGAAGCCTTGAAGCGCGTGATCGAGGACCACGACAACGAGATCAACTCAAGCAGTAAATGAATTACGGCTCCTGAACCGCTGCCAGTTCGTTGCCGACCACCAGCGCCGCTACGGCGTCAAGCGGTTGTGTCAGGTCCTGGGCATCGCCCGGTCCAGCTTCTACTATTGGCGGTCCACCGCCCCGGCGCGGGTCGCCCGGCAGGCCGCGGACACCCAGGCCACCGCGCGGATACGCGCGGTCCACGCCGCCTCGGACGGCACCTACGGCGTCCCCCGCGTCACCGCCGAGCTCCGCGACCAGGGGGAGGTCGTGAACCACAAGAAGGTCGCCCGCCTGATGAACGCCGCCGGGATCGCCGGACTGCGACTGCGCCGCAAACACCGCACCACCATCGCGGACCCTGCCGCTGCGAAGGCCCCGGACCTGGTCGGCCGCGACTTCACCGCCGAGCAACCGAACCAGAAGTACGTCGGCGACATCACCTATCTGAGCGTCGGGGGCGGGAAGTTCTGCTATCTCGCGACCGTGATCGACCTGTGCTCACGTCGGCTGGCCGGCTGGGCGATCGCCGACCACATGCGCGCCGAGCTGGTCGTCGACGCGCTCGCCGCGGCCGAGCGGACCCGCGGCAGCCTGGACGGGACCGTGATGCACACCGATCACGGGTCGCAATACACCTCCCGGACCTTCGCCGAGGCCTGCCGCCGGGCCGGCGTGACCCAGTCCATGAGCGCCGTCGGGTCCAGCGCCGACAACGCGCTCGCGGAGAGCTTCAACGCGACCGCGAAACGCGAGACACTCCAGGGCCGAAGGGGCTGGTCCAGCGAGCGCGAAGCCCGCCTCGAACTCTTCCGCTGGCTCCACCGCTACAACACCGTCCGCCGCCACAGCAGCCTCGGGCACCGCAGCCCCATCGCCTACGAGACCGCCCTCAGCACAACATCAACTACACTCGCCCAAGCCGCATAACCCCGTGTCCAACATCCGGGGTCAAGCCCCGGGACCACCGACACCACCCGACCGATCACAAGATCAGCGACTGAGCCGAATTACGTGACGCTGATCATGCAGATCGTGGGGAATTGCGTGACCGCTGACAAGATCACTGGCACGGGTTCGGTGGTTGCTCGCCGTGATCGCAGATCTCGGCTGGGGGGTTCGCACTTGACGCCTTCGCCACCGATCAAGTGCGCGCTGACAGGTCCAGCGGCTGCCCAAGCGCCGGATGAGTCGGTCGATGGTGAGGCAGCCGCAGGTGCCTTTGTCGAAGGCACGGCGCGACGAAGGCGAGTATTTCCCGGAGCCTGTGGGGCTCGGAAAGTCGTTGCTGCAGGTCAAGCCGCATAGCAGTACTCGTTGATGACACTGCCGAGGATGCGGGTGCGCAGAAGTCAACGTTCAGAACAGCGCCAGGCCCTCGCTGCTGGTGTCCGGAACGACGGGCCGGAACTGCGCGGGGACGGTGTCATGGCGGCCGGGCCCCGCAGCAGCGGCCACCGCCGGGGCTGTCTCGGCCAGCCAGGTGCGGAATCGGTCGACGGCTTCGCGGTAGGGGACTTGCGCCAGGATGCGGTGCTCCCCACTGGGGCAGTAGTCCACACTCAGGGTGATCATGCAGGAGCCGGGAGCGTTGTGACTGCCCGTCCAGGAAGCACGCAGTTCACCGCAGGGCTTGCGCCCGCGGGAGCTGTGGGGGGCGCGGTGGGTCGGGCGCAGCGGTTCGCCGACCAGGAGTGCGGTCAGTGCCGCCAGGTGCGGCAACGGCAGCGTGGTGCGGGCGCGGCAGCCGGGGCAGCGGTGCCAGTGCGGCAGCCAGTCCTCGGCGTGGGTATGGAAGAGGGATGCGTAGCGGCTGGTCACGTATACGTCGTTGCTGTAGAGGTAGTTCGGCCGTTCCCGCGTGTTGCAGGACTGGCAGACGGGCGCGCGGACGTAGCCGTGCTCGTGGCAGTGGTCGACCGCGAAGGCAGGTGCTTCCCGGCAGACGGCGCACCTCCACCCGGACACTTCCAGCGAGGCGCGCTTCTTGCTGAGCACCGAGTAGACGTGGCCTTCCAGCTCCCCGTTGTACGGGCGCGGCGTGGTTGTGCGGCAGTCGGGGCAGATCGTCTGCCGGCTGCTGCCGGCCTGGACCCGCCACTGCTCGAGCTGATCCGCCACAGCGCCGCACCTCTGGCAGGTCCGCGCGGCCAGCAGCCACCGCTCCTCGGCGTGCTCGGCCGCGTCCAGCATCTTCACCAGCGTGCGAGGTAGCCACCATGTGTCCCCTGCCCCCGCTCCGGTCCGCTCCATCAGGGACCGACGCCAGTCGATCCCCGCCAGATGCGGCAGATGGTCACTGCCGCGCGGCAACGGCCCAGGGGCGGCATCGACGCGAGCCCGGGCCCATTCCTGGCCCAGGCGCTGACGCCACCGCAGCGCCGGCCCCTCCCTCTGCCCCGTTTTCAGTGACCCGCGGAAAGGAGCGACACGGACCAGGCCGACCCCGCACGCCTTGACCGCACGCAGCTCCTCGGCCGCCCGGCGCACATCGGCCTCTTGAACATGCCACCGGCCGCCGACTCCCTTCACCGTCGGCACCGCACGTGCGCCGAGCAGCACGTACCCCACCCGCGGATCGGCAGGGAAGCCGGTGAACGCTTGCCCAGCGGCCGGGAACACACTGTTGGCCATCAACTCGGCCCACAAGGCATCGGCGGCGGCGAGGGGCAAGAGGTGGCCCGTGCGGCGCGGAGTGGCGCGGTGCGGCATGCCCGGCACGCTATCAGGCACCACGGACATGAAGGTCGGTTCCTGGTAGTGCTTGCGGCCCTGCGGGCTCGTGAGGTAGCGCGCGATCTCGCGTCCAGCGCCCGCCCAGGCCAGCTCGCTGGCTGGGCGATCCGACCGAGAAAGGCAGCGTGAAGCAGTTCTGGAGCACTAGGCGTTCCAGGCCGAGGTCAGCCAGGTCAGGTCGGCTTCGGCCTGGTGGCGGGCGCTCTGCTCGCGGATGAACAGCTGCTCGGTCTTGGTCAGCACGAGGGTGTACGGGCGTCCCTGCCGTCTGGTCTGGTGGTGCACCGGGAGCCTGGCCGAGTCGATTTTGGTGTGCACGTGCCGGCGTCCGTCCTTCGCCAGCGGCCATTCAAGGACTCGCCGTGAGCGGGAACCAAGGAACGTCTCCAGGGCGGCGCACAGTTCGCAGCCGCAACCGGTCCAGGCGATCGACCAGTCGTCCGCGGCACGCGGCTGTCGTGCGGCGATCGCGCGGAGCCGGTCCGCGCAGTCGCGTGCGAGCGCGTCGAGACCCGCCGTGCGCCTGGCGTCCGTCGGCAGCGCCTGCGCTGAACAGCGCAGCATCGGCATCAGGCATTCCAGCACCGTATCCGCCTGGGCGCGCAGCGCGGTCAGGATCTCGGCCCGCTGTTCCTGGTCGGCCGCCTGCAGGATGCGTTGCAGTGGCAGGGCCAGCGCCTCCAGCTGGGAGCGGCGGGTCTCGGCCGGACCGGTCGTGGACGACGGCAGCAGGTCGCCGGCCACTGCGGTCCAGGCCCCGGCGAACAGCAGCCGCTCCGCCGCTGTACCCGGTCCTGTGGCCCGCAGCGCCGTGCATAGATCCGGCAGCCTCTCGGTCCACTCGTGCCGGTGGGGCTCGTAGCGGTTCCGCGGGCCGAACCAGCCGTCGACGACTTGGCGCAGCCACGCGGTGCCGTACCGCTCGGCCGCCGCAGCCAGCCCGCCGGCGTGTTCCGGCCCCAGCGCGCCCACCTGGAACGGCTCCAGCAGCATCGCCGCGGTCTCGGCCGCACCCAGGCCCGCGGCCACGTGCAACGCGCAGTCCAGCAGCTCGGGTTGGGCAACGGTGTGCTTCCAGAACGGGGCGAGGGAGTGCGCGGCGGTGCGTGCGCCGTCCGGATCTCCCTGCTCGATGCGGTTGCGCAGTTCCTCCAGGGCCCACCGCGATCCGGCCTCGCCACATGCGGCGAACGCCCGCTCGCGCGGCCACACGACGACCGCGGCCCTCCTGTACCACCGGTCCAGCGTGTTGCCGTAGTTGCCCATGTAGCCCTCGTACTGGGCCTCATAGGGCGTGAGGTTCGTGCTCGGGGTGCTGGCACAGGCCTCGTAGTCGTGGACGTACAACGAGATCGGCTCGCCGCCGGCGCCGTCCGGGCCGGTCCACCAGTCGAGGGTGATCTCGTCGTCGATCAGGTCCTGAACGACGTAGTCGTCGGTTGCGGGGCCGTCGTCCTCATCTTCGCCCTCTTCGTCGTACCCGTAGTAGTCGTCCCAGGGGGCATCATCGGCGGGGTAGGCGTCCCAGGTCTGCTTGACCTCGGCGAGGGCGAGCACCGATTCGCAGCCGGCCTGCCCGGCGGCGGCGCGCAGCAGCGCGGCGCGCTCGGCGTCGGCACCCTTGAGCCGCTCCCAGCTCAGGCCTCGCTGGGTGTACTCGTGGTCGAGCAGATACACCAGCCGGTTCGGCGGGTCGAGGTCCCGTGTCGCGTAGCGCTGCCTGGCGGGCGTGCTGAAGTGCTGGTCCAGGCAGTGCGCCAGCTCGGCCAGCGGACCGGTATCCTGCGCCGAAGTCCCAGGCTTGGCAAGCAGGTTGAAGGTGAGGGTCACCCGGTACCCGGATCGGACCGGGGTGACCTCGTGCCGGCAGTCGGCGTAGAAGGCGACGAGGGTCAGCTCCGTCCTCGAGGCGCGGTAGGTGCTGCGCCGTCCGGCATGCTCGATGACCAGTTCTCCGCCGGTGTGCGCCGAGGGCAGGGAGAGCACCAGCGTGCCCACCATGGCGTCGTCCTTCTCCGAATCCTGATGGGGGAGGAAGAACTGGCCCTTGCCGTACACCAGCAGCGTGTGCGGTTCGGCTCGCAGCCGGGCCGTCGCCGGGAGCCCGAGCTCGTCCCGGAAATGCTCCAGCGCGCCATTCAGCAGCGTCGGCCAGGAGGGGCCGGCCAGAGTGATCTGATCCGGCGAGATTTGCCAGGTGTCGCGGACGCTGGTGTCGCTCAGCGTTTCCTCGCCCCGGCCGAACAACGCGGGGCGCGCCACCGCGATCAGCTTCTTCGCCTGGGGCGCGCGCAGCGGAAGACTCAGCTGCCCGACACCGGCCACCTCGAGCCCGAGCCCGTGCGCGGGCGCCTCGAACTGGACGCTGAAGGCCCCCGTCGGCTTCGACCCGCCGAGCAGCTCAGCCAGCCGCTCCCTCGCGTTCCCCGCCACGTGTTTTCTTCCCGACCTGTCCGGTGTGCCACCCTCAGCCCGAATCTACCGCTCAGAGAGACCGGAGACGGCCGGTCCGCAGGGGCTCCGCCAGGCGAGCCCCCGGTTCCGGGGTGCGGTCAGATCCACAGAGCGCAGGGCTCGCGCACGCGCTCCCCCGAAGCAACGGGTGCCTTCGTCACCTGATCCAACACCTCACGCGATAACCGGCCATCCGCGTGCCTTACCCACGCCGCAGGGGCAGCTTCACCACCACGACCACGACCTGGGGCGCGACTACCTACCGCGCCGGGTGCTGGGGATCTGGCGCCGCTGCGCGCTGGTGGACGAGGCATGGGCGGTTCCGGACGTCTCCTACGTGTGCGACCTGCATGGCATCGTCACCGCAGGGAACTGTGGTGGCCGAGCTTCGGGTGCCGGCGTTGCGTCCGCCGTCGGTCGAGCCGCTGGATGCGGCGGAGTGCGCAGCCGAGTGCTGGGACTACCTCGCCGGGGTGCTGAGCTAGGACTGGCGTACCTACGATCGTGAATCGCGCAAGATCGGCTCTGCCATCGGCGCCGTCCACGTCGGCCTTGGCGAGCAGCTGCGGATCGACTCGGCGGAGCTGGCCAAGCGACTGGCCAAGCCGACTGCTGTTCGGGTCCGAGGGCGTGGCGGTGTTTGAGCGGCGCTGGGAGGCGCTGCGCGGCTGGTAGGGAATCCGCGGAGCCGAGCGGATCAGGGAGCCAGTCCGGCCTTGTCGAGTTTGGCGATGAAGCTGGTTTTGTGCTTGTGCTTGTGCTCGGTGCGGACTCGGTGATGCGTACGTCGAGTGCGGCGTCGAGTTGGCCGTCGTCGAGCAGGAGGTCGACGAGCAGGTCGCGCAGCCTGTCGCTGTAGGGGTTGCCGGGGTGGTGGACCAGACCGCGCCGGGCCCAGTCGACGGCCTCGGCCGCGCGTCCGGTTTCCACCAGGGCGTGCGCGATCCTGCGGTACTGCTCGGGTTCCTTCAGGTCCTCGGCGAGGACCGCGATGTAGTGGTCGGTGTCGCCGGTGAGTTCGGCGAGCTGCTCGCGGAAGTCGCGGACGGCGAACCGGGTTCTCCATGAGTCGGGGTCGGTGGTGGCGGCGCGTGCCTGGACCTGGGCGGTGATCTCGGCAATGTCCTGCTCCCCGAAGGCGGGCGCGAACGCGCGCAGGTGGATGCGAGGCCAGCCGGGACCGTCGAACTGCGCTGAGACCAGCCATGAAGCGAGCGTCTTGGGGTTGGCGGGCGGGGCCTGCTCCAGGGCGCGGGCGTACAGGTCGACCAGTCCCTGGAGCGCGTCACCGACGATGCCGGAGGAGTCGTCCAGGTACATCAGTGCGCGGGTGACCCTGTCCATGGCGGTGCGCAGCGTCCGTACGACCGTGTGAGCCCGGCCGGCCTCGACCAGGGTGGCCGCCGTCTCCAGCACCTGGTGGGCGGTTGCCTGGTACTCGCCCCGACCGCGGTGGGGATGACGGCGCTTGTCCCACCGCAGCCTGTCCACCAGTGCGGCGAGGTCTTCCGGGGAGACCGTGTTCGTGCCCATGCACCCCGTCCCACCACGTCGGGCACATCCGCGAGCCAGCGGCGGATGCGCTCACTCCCTGAGGGCTTTCCTTGCGCTCGTCCGACCCGGGTGCGCGGCTACCGTACTGCCCATGAAGGACACGTGGAGCGAGGAGACCTTGCGGCAGCTGCGCGCGGCGCGGCATGCCGGCGACGGGGCGGCGCTGGTCGCGCTGCTGTCGGGGCAGCCGTTGGCCGGGGTCCTGCAGCAGATCGGGGATGCGCTCGGCGACGCGGTGACCGCGCGGGTGCCGGGGGCAACGGACCTGGCCGGGCGGTGCATCGCCGCACTCGGTGAACGCGACTGGGAGGGGGATGTGGAGCTGACGCGACAGCTCGACGCAGCCCTGGGGTGCGGCCCGGTGCCGGTGCTCAGGCCACTGTCGGTGGATCTGGAGGAGTTGTCCGGGCTGCTGGAAGGCGACCCGGTCTTCGGTGGCGGCCGGATCGACCTGACCACCGGTGACTGCTGGCCCCAGCAGGTCGACTCCGACGAGCGGGCGGAGGATGTCGAAGACCACGAGCGGTGGCTGCCGGTGTGGTGTGAGGGTTCCCGGGACGGATACCGGGACATGGAGCTGTTCATCGCGACGGTCGGTGACGCCGATTTCGCGGATCGCCTGGAGATCGCGATCGCCGGTCGCGGGGCGTTCCGCCGCTTCAAGGACGTCCTGGCGCGTCGTGAGGACGAGCTGCACCGGTTCGGCCTGTTCGCCGAGGAGCGGCAGCGAGGCCGGGCGCGGGCCTGGCTCGCCGGGAACGGCTACCGCCCGGTGGCCCGCCCGTGACCGCCGCCGGACGGAACAACCGGCGCATTGGCGGGCACGGGGATCAGCGAATGTTCGGGCAGCGCCCGGCGGCTCGGCGGTCGCGTTCGGCGACGGCGACTACGGTGGCGAGGGCGGCAGTGGCGGTTGCGGGGATGCCTGCGAGTTGCAGCGGTGACACAGGGCTGCAGAGGTGACGTAGCCGGGTTGAGATGAGCGGACGGGCGGACCCGATCGTGGCGGAAGCCGACCCCGGAACGCTCCAGCATAGCGGCACTGCCACGTCGGCGGCGGCCGTTTGGGGCGTGCGCCAGCCGTTGGGGTCGAACGCTCATGGGCGGGTTCTCCGGTGTCCGGGGCTGGTGGACAATGCCCGGGTGATGGAGAGCGATGACGTCCTGGCCAGGGTCTCGGAGCTGCGGGCGGCGGGGAGCGGGCCGAAGCAGATCGCGAGGGCGCTGGGGCTGCGCCCTGCGCAGGCGAGTGCGCTGCTGCGACAGGTGGCCGAGTGTCGGACGGAAGGGGTGGCCCCGGCCGATCGGCCGGTGGTCGGGTGCTGGGTGAACGCGGGCTGGAGCGCCGGCCTGGGGCTGGCTGCCGTTCCCGCGTGGGCGGAGGCCGACCCTCCCCCAGCCTCCGGTCGGGGGTACCCCCATGCCGCCGACGATACGGCGACCAGCGGTTTCGCCCAGGTGCTGGTGGCCCGTCAGGAGCGCGCCAGCAGGTTGACGGTGTGCGGGTTCCTGGTCGACGTCTACTGCTTGGGCGTGAAGAACACCGTCGAGCCGGAGGTCATCGGAGCCGGCTCACTCCTTGCGTACCTGCGCCGGTACTACTCTGCCTTCGACCAGCCGCCGTTGAGCATCGAGCTCGACCAGGCTCGCACGATCGTGCACGGTGCGGTCGAGTACGCGCGTTCCCTCGGTTTCACGCCCGCACCGGG
This sequence comes from Streptomyces sp. CB01881, assembly GCF_002953255.1. Taxonomy (GTDB): domain Bacteria; phylum Actinomycetota; class Actinomycetes; order Streptomycetales; family Streptomycetaceae; genus Kitasatospora. The sequence goes on along the minus strand of NZ_CP026498.1, from coordinate 939,222 downwards.
CTTCGCGGACACCGCCCCGTACCTCGGGTCTGTGCGAGGCGATGAGCCCGCGATCGTCTTCGGCCGCGAGGGGAAGCCGTTCTACGCCTCCGGCCCGTACGACGACGCCCGGAACATCGTCCGCACCCTGGAGCAGTCCTGCGGCCCCGACGGCTTCCACTACACCGTGGCGATGGGACAGCTGTGAGCATCGGCCACCAGCTTGAGGACTGGCAGGAGAAAGAGCACCGGATCCGTGTCACCGAGCACGAGGCACAGGCCAACCTGGCCGCCGTGCTCCAGCTGTGCGCCACGGGCAAGCTCCGCTGCAGCGAGAAGACCCGCAGGCCCAGCGCGGCCACCGTCGCCGCGATCACCGAAGTCCTCGACGGCGGCGACTTCTACGAACACGAGGCCATCGCCGCCTTCGCCTGGCCGCTGATCCTCCAGGCCGGCGGCCTGACGACCCTCGCCTCCGGCAGGCTCACGCTGACCCCGCGCGGCCGCACCGCCCTCGCCAAGCCCGCACACGAGACCATCGCCGCCCTGTGGCAGCGCTGGCTGAAGAACACCCTGCTGGACGAGTTCTCCCGGATCGAGGAGATCAAAGGCCAGCGCGCCGCCAACGTCCTCACCGCCGCCCGACCGCGCCGCGAGCTCGTCGGCCAGGCGCTCACCACCCGCACCGCCGGCCAATGGATCGCCGTGGACGAGCTGTTCGCGCAGATGCGCCGAGCCGGCCAGGACCCCGTCATCACCCGGAGCGAACGCGCCCTGTGGAAGCTGTACCTGGAAGACCCCCAGTACGGAAGCCTCGGCTACGACGGCCACCACGACTGGTCACTGCTCCAGGGACGCTACACGCTCGCCGTGCTGTTCGAATACGCGGCCGTCCTCGGCCTGATCGACATCGACTACATCCCGCCCGCCGGAGCCCGCACCGACTACCAGCACAACTGGGGCGGCGACTACCTCGACCAACTCAGCCGTTACGACGGTCTGCTCGCCATACGCCTCAACCCACTCGGCGCCTACGCCACCGGCGAGGCGGCCACCTACACCCCCAGCTCCAAGCCCCAACCGGCAACCCCGGCTGGCCGGATCACCGTCCTGCCGAACCACGACATCGCCGCCCTCGACGGACTCGCCCCCGCCGACGCCCTGCTTCTGGACGCCTTCGCGGACAAGGCCGGCGACCACGTCTGGAGCCTCACCCACCGCTCCCTGCTCCGAGCCGTCGACGCCGGACGCGACCTCAGTGAACTGCGTCGCTACCTGGAGTCGGCAAGCCGGCATCCGCTGCCGCAGACCATCACGACGCTCCTGGACGACGCAGCCCGCCGCCTCGGCCAGGTCCGTGACACCGGCCCGGTCCACCTGATCGAATGCGCGGACGGTGCCATCGCCGCTCTCCTGGCGGGGGACCGGCGCTTGCGCACCCTCGTGACCCGGCTGGGGGAGCGCCATTTCGCCGTCCCCGCCGATCGGCTCGCTGCCTTCCGCAAGGCCGCTCTGGCCCAGGGGTACCCGCTGGAACAGGTCCGGTGACACTGGACTCCAAGGTCAATCGCCGAAGCAACAGCCCGAACCGGAGTATCTGGTGGTGGAGGGGATCCGACTCAGAGTGCGGTGAGCCGCAGTGAGGAGGCTCACTGCGGCTCACCGGCCTCTCGCACGCCTCTCACGGATTCGGTGTCATGAGGTGGGATCAGGCGTCATGGGAGGTGCTGGGGGTCAAGTGGGCTCTCGGTGGGATCTGGGGTCCCTGTCCAGTGGGTCCGTCCTTTGTGGTGATCGGCGTCTCGACGTGGCGGTCGACTGCCTCTGGCGTTTCGCCGTTGAGTCGATAACATGAGCAATCCTCACGTTCATGCCAGGAGGCTGTCATGCCGGACCGCTTCGACCTGCCGGCGGGGTTCCGCTGGGGTGTCGCCACCGCCGCCTATCAGATCGAGGGGGCGGCGGAGGAGGACGGCCGCGGGCCCTCGGTATGGGACACCTTCTCCGCTCGCCCGGGCGCAGTCCGCGACGGGCACACCGGTGCGGTGGCGTGCGACCACTACCACCGGTACCCCGAGGACATCGCCCTGATGAAGGGCCTCGGGCTGGACGGCTACCGCTTCTCCATCGCCTGGCCCCGGGTTCTGCCCACCGGTACGGGTGAGGTCAACGACGCCGGACTCGCCTTCTACGACCGCCTCGTGGACGACCTGCTCGCCGCCGGCATCACCCCGCTGCCCACCCTCTTCCACTGGGACCTCCCGCAAGCCTTGGAGGACGCCGGCGGGTGGCTCAACCGCGACACCGCGTACCGCTTCGCCGAGTACGCGGCAGTGGTCGCGGATCGGCTCGGCGACCGCGTCCCCGCCTGGATCACCCTCAACGAGCCCTTCGTCCACACCGTCTTCGGCTATGCGCTGGGCACCCACGCCCCCGGACGCGCCCTGATGTTCGAGGCGCTCCCCGTCGCCCATCACCAGCTCCTGGCTCACGGCTTGGCCGCCTCCCTGCTCCACGAGCGGGGCCTGGAGGTGATGCTCTCCAACAACCTCACCCCCGTCTGGCCGGCCTCCGACTCGGCCGAGGATGCGGCCGCCGCCGAGGCCTACGACACCCTGCACAACCGCCTGTTCACCGACCCCGTCCTCCTCGGCACCTACCCCGACCTCTCCGCCCTCGGAGTCCCGGACGACATCTACGGCGCCATCCGTCCCGGCGACACCGAGCTCATCCACACTCCCGGCCTCGACAGCCTCGGAGTCAACTACTACAACCCCACCCGCATCGCCGCCCCCACCGACGCGGGCCTCCCCTTTGACCTCGTCGACATCCCCGACGTCCCCCACACCGCCTTCGGCTGGCCTGTCGTCCCCGACGGGCTCCGCCAACTCCTGACCGGTTTGAAGGAGTCGTACGGAGCGGCACTCCCGCCCCTCACCATCACCGAGAACGGCTGCTCCGTCGAGGAATCCACCACCCCCGACCAGCCCCGCATCGACTTCCTCGCCGCCCACCTCGACGCCCTGGCCCAAGCGGTCGCCGAAGGCATCGACGTCCGCGGGTACTACACATGGTCTCTGATCGATAACTACGAGTGGTCGGAGGGGTTCAGTCAGCGCTTTGGTCTGGTCCACGTCGACTTCGAGACCCAGAAGCGCACTCCCAGGGCCTCGTACGCGTGGTATCGCGAGCTGATCGCAGCCCACCGGGCGAGGCGCGGGAGGTAGGTCGGGTGGGGTGCGTGGGCAGGGGCGCCGATCGACCCCGTCCGACGAGCACGTGGTCGACTTCCGTGGTCCGTCGTGACCTGAAGACTGCCCCACAGGGCGCCGTCGGGGACCGTCCGAGCCTGTCCCGACGGCCGGGTCGATCGTTTCGGACATCGGCGCTCAGGAAGGTTCGGTGTCGGGTTCCGCCGGGACGACAACGACCGGGAGACGGGCGTGGTGGACGACCTCGGTACTGGTCGATCCGAGGGCGAGGCGTCCCCAGGCGCCCGATCCCCGGGAGCCGACCACCAGCAGGCCGGCGTCCGTGCTGGCTTCGAGGAGGACCTGCGCCGGGCGGCCGGGTTCGCAGACGATCTCCACGTCCACGAACGGTGCGCCGAGCTGCTCCTGCAGTTCCCTGACGGAGTCGGCCACGGCCTGGGTGACGAGATCGCGCTGCTGGGGGACGGGGCCGCTGTCGGGGCCGGAGGAGACCGTCCATTCGAAGCCGGATCGCCGGGTCGGGGCGTACTCGTACGCGCAGACGGCCCGCAGACCGGTGGCGCGAAGTCGGGCCTCGCGGAGCGCGAAGGTGACGGCATTCCGGGCCTGGGGGGAACCGTCGGTGCCGACCACGATCGGGCCGACCGTGTGGCGGGCAGCGGGATCGGTCATGGGTGACCTCCAAGGATTCGGTGGCACGGAGTTGCGCGCGGCCGTCGTGGCCCGTACGGCGGCGGGGTCCGATCGGCCGGCCGCCGCGGGGTGCACTTCCCAGCCTGCCCCTGTCCGTTCACGGGCACCATCGCAGTCCATGAGCCGCGTCCGGTCGGACACCGCCGGTGACCGGCTTTTCGGCGGGCCCCGACGTACCCTGGCGGCCGTTTCCGCAGTCACGAGGGATCGGCGGTGCGCGGCCCGTGAGCGAGGACACTGTCCTCGCTGTGCCGGTCGACAGCCTCTCCGCCTCCCGCCTTCGAGGGCGGACTCGCAGTCCTGCCAGCGCTGTCAGGCGGCACGGAGGACCGGCGAGCAGTCCGCAAGGCCGGCTGGTCAGGGCAATCGGCTGCAGCCGTCAGTGGACCCACACTCCGGTGGCCGGTCAGGGACCGGGCAGCTCGAACCCGAGAGCGGCCAGGGCCTCCTCGGCGGCCTGTTGGTCCTGCTCGTAGCTGCCGCCGGAGATGCCCAGCCCTCCGATGCACCGGCCGTTCTCGGTGATCGGGTAGCCGCCGCCGACGGCCGTCAGGCGAGGGTGGCCGGTCAGTGGTGCGACCCGCGGGTTGGCGAGGTAGTCGTTCCACGTATGGGTGGGGATGTGAAACGAGGCCGCAGTCCAGGCCTTGTCGAACGCGACCTCGGCGGTGAGGAAGGGCGCGTCGTCGGCCCGGTCGAATGCCTTCAGATGGCCTCCCTGGTCGGTGACGGCGATGGCCGGCGTGAAGCCGATCCGGGCAGCGGCGGTGCGTACCGCCGCGATGAGTGCGCCGGCGGCAGCCTGGGTGACCGACGAGGCGGGGGCCGACTTCCGCAGTGTGCCGGAGCTCATCAAGGTTTCCTTCGCTGGGGTGGGGTGGGGTGGGGGCGGTGGCGGGCAGCAGCCGCAGCCGGGTCACCGCAGGGGCGAAGCCGGGGTGGGGACCGCGTGGGTGACGACGGACTCCTCGGGGATCAGCAGGTCGTGGACGACCGGGCCGATCTCGTTCCTCCAGCGGTCGTGCTGGTAGACGGCCGCGTACAGGGCTTCGCTCCGGGCCTCGTTCTCGAAGCGGCGCATCCACACGTAGCCGTCCTCGTCCTGGGCGTCGACGAAGGAGGCGGTCACGTCCATGCCCAGCGAGGCCTGGAACGGGATGACCACGTCCTCCATGTAGCGCACCCACTCCTCGCGGCGTCCGGGCCGGGCCTGGTAGCGGCGGATCTCGTAGTACATGGTGCTCCTCCAAACTCCCCGCGGGGGCGGTCAGTCGGCGATGGTCAGGACGATCTTGCCGCGGGTGCGGCCGGCCTCGACGCGGGTGTGTGCCGTGCCGGCCCGCTCCAGCGGGAACGTCTCCTCCACCTCGACGTCGACTTCACCGGCGTCAATCAGGCCTGCGATCGTGGCCAGCGCCGCGCCGTCCGGCTCGACCAGGTACGGAGTGACCCGCACGCCGGCGGCCTCGGCGGCCTGGGCCAGCTCCGGGGAGACACCGGCAGGGACGGCCACCAGCAGGCCGCCCGGGCGCAGGACCTTCAGCGAGCGGGTGCTGGTCCGGTCATGTGCGTCGCCCACCAGGTCGATGACGACGTCGACGTCGTGGGCGACGTCCTCGAAGCGGGTGGTGGTGTAGTCGATGGTCTCGTCGGCGCCGAGTTCCTTGAGCCAGCGGTGGCGTGCGTCGCTGGCGACGGCGATCACGTGGGCGCCCAGGTGCCGGGCGAACTGGACCGCGAAGTGGCCCACTCCGCCGGCGGCGGCCGTGACCAGGACGCGCTGGCCGGCCTGCACACGGGCGGTGTCGACCACGGTCTGCCAGGCGGTCAGCGCCGCCAGCGGCACGGCGGCCGCGTGCGTGTGGTCGATGGTGGCCGGCTTGCGGGCCCACTGGCGGGCCGGAGCGGTCACGTACTCGGCGTAGGCGTTCGCGGCGCGCGGGAACCACGGCATCCCGTACACCTCGTCGCCGGGCGCGAGCGTGGTGACACCGAAGCCGACCTCCTCGACGACGCCGGAAACGTCCCAGCCCAGGGTCAGTGGGAACGTCTGCAGTCCCGCCATGCCCTGCCCTTCGCGGGTCTTCCAGTCCACCGGGTTGACGCCGGCGGCGTGCACACGTACCAGCACCTCGGTCGGCAGCGGCTCGGGGCGCACGACCTCCTCGACGGTCAGCACCTCCGGCCCGCCGAACTCCCTGACGGTGACAGCCCGCATGGTGCGCTCGCTCATGTTGTCCTCGCTCATGTTGTCCTCGCTCATGTCCGTCCCGATCTCTTCCGTCGGAACCGCGGTCCCGACGGAAGAAAGATTGGCGTGTGCTCGCGGACGCGGGTGAGTGGCCGGGGAGCCACCTGTCGTACCATTCCGGCCATGCCGCATCGTGTTGCCGTTCTCGCCCTCGACGGAGTCCTGCCGCTGGACCTGGGCATCCCGGCCCGGGTGTTCAACGAGGCCTGTGAACCGGACGGGACCCGCCTGTACTCCGTCAGTACCTGCTCCCTCGGAGGCCGACCGGTCCGCACGCACGAGGACTACCGGATCGTCGTCGACCACGACGAGTCGGTGCTGGAGACCGCGGACACCGTCGTACTCGCCACGCAGGAGCCCGGCGAGCACCTGCTCGCGACCGGCACGCTCCCCGAGGAACTCGCCGCGGCTCTGGACCGGATAGGGCCGCGGACCCGCATCGTCAGCCTGTGCACCTCGGCCTTCCTGCTCGCGGCGGCCGGTCTGCTGGATGGTCGGCGAGCCACCACGCACTGGGCGCTGTGTGACGCGCTGGCACGGCTGTTCCCCGACGTCGAGGTCGATCCGGACGTGCTGTTCGTCGACAACGGACGCATCCTGACGTCCGCCGGCGGAGCGGCCGGCATCGACCTGTGCCTGCACCTGGTCCGTCTGGATCACGGGGCGGCGGTGGCCTCGGCCGCCGCGCGGCGCTGCGTGGTGGCGCCGTGGCGTGAGGGCGGGCAGGCACAGTTCATCGAGCACCCGGTCCCGCAGGACACCGACTATTCCACTTCGGCGACGCGGCAGTGGGCAGTGGACCGGCTGGCCGAGCCGGTCACACTGGAGGACATGGCCCGGCACGCTCACATGAGCGTGCGCACCTTCACCCGGCGGTTCCGCAGCGAAGTGGGCTGCAGCCCGCTGAAGTGGCTGGCGCAGCGGCGGCTGGCGCACGCGCGCCTCCTGCTGGAGTCCACCGACCTGACCGTCGCGCGGGTCGCCGCTGTCTGCGGCTTCGGCGACGCCGTCGCCCTGCGCAAGCATTTCCACACGTATGTGGGCCTGTCACCACTGGCCTACCGTCGCGCTCACCGCGCACGGGAACCCATGACGGCACAGTGACCGCCCAGCCGCTGCAGCCGGCGCCGCGGCCTGCTCTGCGCCGTGACCGGAGCCTCCCCGCAGCTGCACAGGCTCGCACCCCGGGAGGGTGGCTGGGGTCTGTCCCCCGTGAGAGCTACGTGCAGGTGTCCCCTGTGAGGTGACGATTCCTGATCACCGTTTCCCTAGCGTTCGGTTCAGCCGCGGCGCCCTGGCCGCGGACCGGACAAGGAACCGGAAACGGAACCGAAGAAAGAGTCGTCATGAAACTGGTGTGGCAGATTTCGGCCGTGGTCCTGGCCGGTGCGGTCGGCGGACAAGGTGCCACCGCGGTCCAGGACAACCCGTGGCTCTCGCTCCTCGTGGGCGGCTTGACGGTCATGCTCTCGGTGCTCGTCTACCGATGGGTCGTGGGGCGTACCGAGCGGCGCCCGGTCACGGAACTGGCCCGCGAGGGAGCGCCCGGGTCGCTCCTGCGGGGCCTGGTGATCGGGGTCGCGATGTTCGGATCCGTCATTGCGAACATCTACTTCCTCGGGGACTACGAGGTCCACGGCTTCGGCTCCCCGGCCGGGGCGATCGGGCTGGTCGGCTTCATGGCGGGCGCCGCCGTCACGGAGGAACTGATGTTCCGCGGCCTGCTCTTCCGGCTCGTGGAGCGCGGCCTCGGAACGTACATCGCGCTGGCTCTGTCCGGCAGCGTGTTCGGTGCGGCCCACCTGCTCAACAAGGACGCCACCCTGCTGGGCGGCGTCGCCATCGCCATCGAGGCCGGCGGCATGCTCGCCGCCGGGTACGCCGCCACCCGCTCCCTGTGGCTGCCGATCGGCCTGCACTTCGGCTGGAACTTCGCGGAGTCCGGCATCTTCGGCACCGAGGTCTCGGGCAACGGCGACACGCACGGACTGCTGGACGCCTCGACGTCGGGGGCCAAGCTGCTCACCGGCGGCGAGTTCGGCCCGGAGGCCAGCGTGTACGCGACGCTGTTCGGCGCGCTGCTCACGGTCGTCTTCCTGCGGCTGGCCCGTCGGCGCGGCCACATCGTCCCCCGCCGGCGTGCCGAGCGCGTCGACGCCCTCGCTACACTCACCCGGTGATGAGCCTTCAGGGGGCCGGTCAGGTGTGGCGCCGGCTCGACGTCACCCTCCGCGACCTCCCTCTCGGGGCACTGTTCCTGGTCGCGTCGTTCCTGCCGGGACTACGCGGCCACGGGACGCAGGTCGGGGACCTGCCGACCCGCCCCTTCGACGCGCTGGCCGTCGTGGCCCTCGCGCTCGAATGCCTCTCCCTCGTGGTGCGCCGGCGGTGGCCGGTCATCTGTCTCGCGCTGGTGGCGTGCGGCTTCGCCCTTGACCAGTTGTGCGGCTACCACTCGGCCGCCGGCACCACCCTGCCCGTCGCGCTGATCAGTGCCGGCTTCCATCTGGAACAGCGCCGGCGCACCACCGTGATCCTTCTGTCCGTGGCGTACGTGCCGCTGGCGATCGCGCTTGCCCGGCTCGGTTCGGGCGGCGAGACGGCGACGGAGTTCGTGACGTTCTACCTGACGCTCGCCCTGGCCTGGGGAGCCGGGGCGTGGCTGCGTTCCACACGGGCCACGGAGGCCGCACGCCGCGAGCGTGTGGCTGCCGAGACCCGTACTGCCGAACGCATCCGCATCGCCCGCGAGTTGCACGACGTGGTGACCCACCACGTGACCGCGATGGTCGTCCAGGCCGAAGCCGCCCGCTACCTGACCGCCGCACCCGAGCGGCTGGAGCAGTCCCTGACCGCTGTCAGCGACACCGGCCGCCGCGCCCTCACCGACCTGCGTCACCTGCTGGACCTGCTCAACCCCGGTCACGGCACCGACTACGAGACCGGCCACGGCACCGACCACGGCGGCGGCCCGGCGGAGGCCATGCAGGCCAGGACACCGGCCGTCGGCAGGGTCCTCACGCTCGTCGAGCAGACCCGCCGGGCCGGACAGCCCGTGGAGTTCACCGAGCGGGGCACACCGCCGGCATCGACCGGCAGCGCCGACCTCGTCGCCTACCGGGTGGTGCAGGAAGCACTGACCAACGCCCTCAAGTACGCTCACGGCAGCCACACTTCCGTGCAGGTTCAGCGCGGCGAGAGGGAGATCACCGTGGAGGTCAGCACGGACGGAACCGGCTCACGCGCCACCGCCGTCGCCGCCGGCAGCGGACGGGGCCTGGCGGGCCTGCGCGAGCGCGTCGACGTTCTGGGCGGCGACTTCAGCGCCGGCTGCGGCCCGGACGGCGGCTTCACCGTCCGGGCACGAATCCCCGCCGACGGCACCTCGTGAGCGCACCGATCCGGGTCCTGGTCTGCGACGACCAGATGCTGGTCCGCACCGGCCTGGTCACCATCATCGGTGCCCAGCCCGACATGGAGGTGGCGGGCGAGTGCGGAGACGGACGGACCGGGGTCGACCTCGCCCGCAAGGTACGACCCGACGTCGTCGTGATGGACATCCGCATGCCGGTCCTCGACGGCCTCGAAGCCACCCGCCTGCTGGCCGGCGTCGGAGTGCCCCACCCCGTCAAAGTCCTCGTGGTGACCACGTTCAACCTGGACGAATACGTCTACGAGGCACTGCGCGTCGGCGCCTGCGGCTTCCTCCTCAAGGACGCCCCTCCGGACCGACTGCTCCACGGCATCCGGACCGTGGCCACCGGCGCGGCCCTCCTCGACCCTGACGTGACACGCCGCCTCGTCGGGCGCTACGCCGCCCGCATCCGCCCCGCCGAGAAGACCCACCGGGACATCCCGCTCACTCCTCGCGAACTGGAAGTTCTCCGCCTCGTCGCCGACGGCCTCTCCAACAGTGAGATCGCCGCAACCCTCGTCATCAGCCATGAGACCGTCAAGACCTTCGTCTCCCGCATCCTCACCAAACTTCAACTTCGCGACCGGGTCCAGGCCGTCATCTACGCCTACCGCCACGGCCTGGTCACCTGACCGGGCATTCCGTCCCCGGTCCGGAGGCGCAGGTTCCGCTGCGCGAGGGCCGGAACTCGCTCGCGGCACGTGGCCCTGCCCGCCTCAGTGAGCACCGTCGGCCTCGTCTCCGGCCGTACCGCCGCCACCCGAACGGAGCCGCCCCGCGGCTCCCGTGGCCGGGTGGGCCGCCGTGCTCCCGTGAGGTCCCGCCTGTTCGCCGGGCTCGTGCCGACTCGTGCCTTCCCGTCGACGTCCGGCCGGCGCCACTGTCCAGCGGGGCCTGGCGCGGGGCCACCGGGTGCCAGGGCGTCCCGCCCCCGTGAGTGTCGGGGGCGGGACGCGGTGCGGGCTCAGGACCCACAGGGGCGGAGGGCGGTGTCACCTCACCCCCCGGTGGCTCAGTACCAGAGGTCGGGGCTGAGCTGGTAGTCGTAGCCGCTGCCGGGCTGCCAGTAGAAGCGGGCCTCGGCCTTGTAGTCGTGGCCCGGGGTCGGGTTGTTGAGGGTGTAGGTGTAGGAGTACTGGCCGGAGTGGCAGGGGAACGAGGTGGAGATCGCCTGGCTGCCGGTGGTGTAGTCCCAGATGATGATCTGCTCGGTGCAGTTGTTGCTCGCGAAGTTGGTGTTCACCTGCGCCGACACCTGGCCGCCGCCGGCGCTGATGCAGGTCTGCTTCCAACCCGGGCCGCCGCAGCCGCCGCCGCTCGATGCCGAAGCCGTACCGGCGCCGGTCAGTGCGATCCCGCCGGCGAGCGCGGTGGTGGCCAGGCCCAGGACGACCCGACGGATTCCCTTGACGGACATGTGCGTTGCCTCCCTATTGACCCGGTCCGGTTGACCGGGGCACGACATAAGGCTCGGTCATGGCGATGGACATTCGATGAGCACGCCGAGCAGCTGCTCGGTCTCGGCCGCGTCGGCGTCGAGGTCCAGCCGCCTGAAGTGCTCAAGCGCCTGTTCGAGGCAGGCCCTGGCCCGGCTGCGGTGGCCCAGGTCGGCGAGGGCCTGGCCGAGGACGCGCAGCACGGTGCCCTCCAGCATCCCGCCGACGCAGTGGGCCGGTGGAACTGCCTCCTCCGCGGCCCGGACGGCGGCCGTCGGCCGCCCGGCCGTGAGGTGGATCCCGGCGATCAGGCCGCCGGTCGCGGCCTGGAAGGCGGGCATGCCGAAGGAACGGAACCGGGCCAGGGCGCCTTCCGCCCGCTCCAGGGCCCGTGCGAGGTCGCCGCAGAGGTGGAGGATCCGGGCCAGGTAGTAGCTTCCGACGGACGAGGAGATGGACACCTCACTGCCGGTCAGCTCGGCACACCGCTCACCGGCCGCGCGGGCCCGGGCGAGGTGGCCGCTCCTGGCGTGGTTGTAGCCGAGCTCGCCGAGTGCGAGGCCCTCGGCGGTCTCGTCGTCGAGCTGGTGGAACAGCGACGACGCCTCTTCGAGCGGACCGATCGCCGCCTCGAAGTCGCTCAGCACCCGCGCGTTCGCCCCGAGCAGCTGGAGGACGTTGGCGCGCAGTCGGCGCAGCGCCGCCCCGGCGCACAGTGGCAGGCAGCGGCGGAGCTCCTCGCCCGCCGCCGCGTAGGAGCCGGCGTGCCAGAGCATGCTGCCGCGGACCGAGCGGGCGAGCGCCTCGGCGTCCCGTTCGTCGCGGGCAGGCGCCGCCTCGGCGACCCGGGCCGCCAGGTCGCCGACCGTGGTCACGTAGTCGCGGCCGAACAGGATCGAGCCCATCTTGTCCGTCAGGTCGGCGGCCTGGGCGAGCGGCAGGGCCGGGTCCTGGCAGGCCCGGCGGATCACCGCCTGGTGGAGGTCGGTCTGGTCGCGCAGCCAGGCGGTGGCGTCCTCCACCGTGTCGAATGACCTGCCGGGCACGGTGGTCTCCGCCGTGATCAGGCTGCGGCGGGTGTGCTCGACGTGGTGGGCGGTCGCCTCGGCGTTACGGGCGGTGGCCAGGCAGAAGGCGAGCAGCCGGGCGTACGCGGCCGAGACCTCTGCCGGGGCGTCCTCGCCGGCGCAGCGCCGGCGGGCGAAGACCCGCAGCAGGTCGTGGAGCCCGTACCGGTCGGCGGCGGGGGAGTTCAGCAGGTTCAGGTCGACCAGGGATTCCAGGAGCTCGCGGGTGCGCTCAGGGGAGCGGTCGAGCAGCGTTGCGGCCGGGTCCAGGCCGAGCACGGGCGTGTCCGGGAGGGCGAGCAGCCGGAGGGCGCGGGCCTGTTCGCTGTCGAGCCGGGCGTAGGAGAGCGCCAGGACGGGCTCGACCGAAGTGTGGTGGTGGGCGAGTTCGGCGAGTCGGGTCCGCTCGTCGGCCAGGGCGGAGGCCAGGCCGGCCAGGGACTGCGCGGGGTCGGCTGCGAGCCTGGAGCCGGCAACCCGTACGGCCAACGGCAGCAGGCCGCAGGCCGTGACGATCGCGGTGGCGGCCTCGGGCTCGGCCTCCGTCCGGGCGCGGCCGGCGACGGTGGCGAGCAGGTCCAGCGCTTCGGCCGGCTCCATCGCGTCGAGGTGGAGGTGGTGGGCGCCCGGGAGACCGGTCAGCCAGACCCTGCTGGTGACCAGGACGGCGCAGGTCCGAGCGCCGGGCAGCAGCGGGGCGGTCTGCTCGGCGGAGGCCGCGTTGTCGAGCAGCACCAGCAGGCGGCGGCCGGCCACGGTGGTGCGGTAGAGCGCGGCGCGCTCGGCCGGGTCTGCCGGGATCTCCCGGTCCGCGACGCCGAGCGAGGCCAGCAGCTGGCCGAGTGCCTCGGCCGGGTCGAGCGGGTCGGCCTGGGCGCCACGCAGGTCCAGGTGCAGTCGGCCGTCGGGGAACCGCTCGCGCAGGGCGTGGGCGACGTGCACGGCCAGACTGGTCTTTCCGGAACCGCCGATTCCGTTGACCGCCGAGATGACCACGGCGCCCGGGTCGGGCCGGGTGAGCACGGTGGTCAGCTCTGCAGCAGCGCTCTGCCGGCCGGTGAAGTCGACCAGGGGAGTGGGAAGTTGTTCCGGTACTGGCGAGCTTCGGGAGTCCGTCCCCCGGTCGGGAGCAGGCCGGCCGTGAGCTGCGGCCGAGCGGCCCACGGGGCGGGTGGCCGTGCCGAGGGTGGGGTCGGCGTGCCGAATCCGCGTGTGCAGCGCGTCGAGCTCCGGGCAGTCCAGCCCCTCGGTGTGGTAGTCGCGCCGGGCATCGGCGTACACGGCCCGCGCCTCGGCCGGGCGGTCCGCCAGGTGGTACTCCAGCATCAGCAAGGCGCGAAACCGCTCGCGGAACGGGTGGGCGAACACGGCTTGGTCGAGCTCGACCAGGCAGGACGGGTTGTCCCCCAGATCGACGTCGAGGGCGAGCTTCGCCTCCAGTGCCGCCACCCGGCGTTCGGTCAGGTGGCGGCGGAGATCGACGGCATGGCCGCCGGGCAGTCCGGCCAGCGGCTCGCCCTTGTGCAGGGCCAGCGCCCGGGTCAACAGGTCGCGGGCCCGCGGCCGGTCGGCGGCGGCGTTCTCCGCCTGCGCGACGAGGCGGTCGAAGGCTACGGAGTCCAGCGACTCGGCGGGGACGTCGAGGCGGTAGCCGCCGTCGACGGTGACCAGGAGGTGTGCGGCGTGGTGGTCGCGCAGCGCGCGACGCAGCCGGTAGGCGTGGGTGGCCAGGACGGACTTGGGCCGGGTGGGCGGGTTGTCCTCGTCGAAGATGCCCTCGGCGAGGCGGGCGGCGGTCAGCGGCCGGCCCGGGTGGGCGAGCAGCATGGCGAGAAAGGCCTGCTGTTGGCGGCGGCCCAGGTCGAGGCGGCGGTCGTCGACCCGGGCGGTCAGCGGGCCGAGCAGGTGGAAACGCAGGTCGGACGCGCTGGAGGCGGTGCGTTCGGTGGCGGGTACGGGGTCGGTGGCGATGACGGCTCTCCCGGCGGCTCGTCGGGCCCCGGGTGGACGGCGCGCCGGGGCTGGTGGATGGCGTGGCGCGTGGGGGATTCGCTGCGGGCTGGGGGCTGGGGGCTGGGGCCGAGGGCCGGGGGCGGGGCGGTAAGGGCGGCGCGCGGGGCTCAGCGGCTCTCCGGTACCGGCCGAACGGCGTGGGGGCTCTCGGTGGAGCTCGGGTCGGCGATCCCGCCGTGGAGCCGGCCGGCGGCGCGCCTGACCGCCTTGGTGCCGCAGCCGGCCGTGCTGGACGCCCGGGTCGCGTACCGGGCGGACCGGTTGCCGTCCGGCGCGTAGTGGGCGACCGGGTAGCCGTCGCCCTGCCTGATCAGGCGCGCCGCACCGTGCTCGGCGGCGGTGCCGGCCGGCGCGCGGTTGATACATGTGACGGTCCCACTCATCAGTTCGTCCTCTTCCCATCGCCGGTGATTCCGGGCGGCTTACCTGATCAGATGGTGATCGCCGCCGCCTTCGGGATTTTGTGATGGGCCGGTTGACGAGGGATGAACGCTCGCGTTTATTCGCAGACGGATCTTATGTGTGCGGGTGTGAAAGGAGGGCGGAAATCGGCCAGGCGGGACGGCCCACCAAGCGGCTCGCGGCCCACCGTAGGGCGCGGGGCTGATGGTCGCACGCAGCGGCCAGGGCCCGCGCCGCGTCCGGTTCCCGGGCCAGGCGCCCGGGGCCCAGGGCGCGGGACAACAGCTCGATCCCTTCGTCGGGCGTCATCCGGCCGACGGTGACGGTGTGTCCACCGGGCAGCGGTCGGCCGGCGGTGACGAGAGCCGCGCTTCCCGGCTCGGCCGGCAGCAGCGGGCGGACCTGCTCGGCATCGACGGCGCCGTCGAGCAACACCAGGACGCGCCGCCCGGCGAGCAGCCGAAGGTAGAGCGTGCGCAGGTCGGTGAGGCCCGGCGGGACGGCGCGCTCCTCGACGCCCAGGGCCCGGACGAAGGCGGCCAGGACGGCGGCCGGATCCGCGCCGGGGGCCTGCCCGCCCAGGTCGGCGTGGAGCTGGCCGTCGGGATGGCCGGGGGCGAGTCGGTGTGCGGCGTGGATGGCGAGCGCGCTCTTGCCGTAGCCGGGCGGCCCGGTGACGGTGACCCACCGTGGTCCCGGCGCGGCCAGGGCGGCGGCGAGCTCCGTCAGCAAGGTCGCTCGGCCGGTGAAGTCGGCAATGTCAGGCGGGAGTTGGAACGGCCGGCGAACCTGCCGGGGGGCGGTGCGGGAGGCCCAGGGCGTCCAGTCCGCCAGGTCCGTGGCCCGGCCGCGGAGGCGTGCCGCCAGAGCCGCCGCCTCGCCGCCGGGGGCGGAGTCGGCGAGCAGGGCGAGGGCCTGCTCGGTGCGGCCGGCCCGGGCCAGCGCGAGCGCGTGGGGGACGACGGTGGCCGGCTCCGGGGCGGGTTCCGCCGTGAGCGGCAGCCCGAGTTCGACGTCGAGTTCGAGCTGGGCCAGCCGGGCCTCCTCCCGGCGCCCGGCCAGCATCCGGCGGTCGTGCTCGGCGAACGGGCCCGGCACGCCGTCCAGGGCCACCGGCGCGGACCACCGGCCGAGCGCGGCTGTGAGCAGAGCGTGGGCCCGCTCGGGCTGCCGGTTGCGACGGGCGGCGGTGGCGGCGGCGAGCTCCGCGAGGAACACCGCGCGGTCGATGTTCGCCGGGTCCGCCTCCAGCCGGTACGCCTTGCCGACGTGCCGCAGGACATTGCCGCCCTCGACGGAGCCGCCCTCGACGGTGCCGTCCGCGCCGGCCAGGGCGTTGCGCAGCCGGTACATGGTGGCCGGCAGCCCCCTCGCCCGGTTCGGCGCCTCGTCCACCTCCTCGCCCCAGACCCCGTCGATGATCTCCGCCACGGGCACCGGCCGCCCGGCGTTCGCGAGCAGGACGGCGAGCACCGCGCGGTCCCGAGCCCGGTTCAGCCGCAGCTCCCGATCGCCGTGCCGGGCCCTGAGCGATCCGAGCGTGCTGAAGTGCAGCTCCAGCGGGATCCTCCCTGCGCGACCGAATCCGACATCCGGTCATGCTACGGCGGCGGTACGCGCCGGCAAGGGGGCCGGTCGATATCGCGCCATCGACCGCCGAACACGGCGGCCCATCGGAAAGCGGGCGCACGAAGTAGCCGGGTTGATCGGCCCTCTCAACTCTGCGGTGGAACTGTCGCCTTGAATAGGGGTGACGTCCTGCAGTTGTGGTCTCGTCACAATGACAGCCTGTTCGTCGGGCCGAGGGCTACCCCAGCGCTTCGGCCTCGTCCACGTCGACTTCGAGACGCAGCGCCGCACGCCGAAGGTGTCGTACGCCTGGTGCCGAGACCTGATCGCAGCTCATCGGGTCCACCATTAGCGGTAGTTGGCCGTCGGAGTTGCGTCGATCCCAGCGCGCCGCGATTGGCCCGGGTAGCGATACCAGGATGTGGATCGAGTCGCGCTCGGAGAAGCCCTTGAGGTCTCGCTCGATGTCCTGCGCGAAGTCGTCGAGCAGGCGGTCGCCGCGGTGGAGGTTCGGCTTCTTCAGGGCATCCACTACATCGGGGTCGGTCACATCGACCGCCTCGCGGCGCAGCGGCCAGTACGTCGCAGCCGTCCCGGAGAAGGAATGCAGTGCCGCGAGCTCCCCATCGACTCTCCGGAAGTACGGCGGCAACTCGGCCACGTGGCCATGTGCGTGGACGCGCACGATGCGCTCGGCATTGTCGAGCCAGGACCTTGTGCAGGACTGCGTGGTCGATGTACTCCGCAACCCGGCCTGCGAGGTCCGCGGGGTTTCGGCGCCGGTCTGCAGGTAGTCGCCGAAGTAGCTGCCGAAGTAGAGAGGCTTTCCACATGCGATCGTCGGCCTGTGCTCGGATTCGGGCTTGACGGTTGTTCGTCCCGGTTCCGATACTTGCGTCGGCTCGGTTGGTCGGTAGGACGACGGAGCGCTGGGTCGTGGGCAACCGGGCATGGAACCGGTGGTCGACATCTCACCGTTGCGTCGCTCGACCTACTGGGATACGAACAGTTGTCTCTAGTATGGGATTGTGAGCGATGAAGATTGCCTTCGTCGGTGATGTGCACGGGCGTGTGCTGCACGCGCTGGGCGCTCTGACGATGTTGCAGGCGCGGCGAGGGGTGCGGCTCGATGCCGTCATCCAGGTCGGGGATCTGGGGGCCTACCCGTCTGCCGGACGGTTCGATGAAGCAAGTCGTCGGTTCCATGCGGACAATCCGGCACAGGGTGACTTCTTCCGACTGCTCGATTCAACGGCGCAGGTGGCTACGGGTGTGGTCGCCGCCCTCCAGCAACTGCCCCGGATCCTGTTCCTGAGTGGAAACCACGAGGACCACGAGTGGCTCGGCTCCCTGCACGACGAGGGCCGCGCTGATGTCGTGCCCGTGGATCCCTTCGGCGCGTTCCACCATGTCGTCTGTGGTCACGCCATGGAGGTCGCCGGGGAGCACGTGGCGTTCCTCGGTCTGATCGAGGCGCCGGGGAAAATGGACTTCGACGAGGCGGCGTACTCGCGGCTGCTCGCCACCGAACCGGGCACCGTCGACGTGCTCGTCACCCACGACGGCCCCTACGGCCTGTCCCGCAGCAGGCGAGGAGACGTCCAGGGCTCGGAGAGGCTCTCCAGGCTCATCGAGCATCTCCAGCCGCGACTGCATGTCGGCGGCCACTACCACCACGAGAACGGACCCCGCCGCTACGGCCGGACCGTGTCCCACGCGCTTGCCCAGCTGGTCGACCCCAAGAGAGATCGGTGGCAGCCGGAGCCGGTCAATCCACACCAGCGGGTCACGGCCGGCAGCATCGGTGTACTCGACACCCGGACATATGCGTTCGAATACGTCCATGACGACTGGCTCGCCGACATCAGCGGCGACGACCTCGACCTCGCTGGGATCGCCGAGAAGGCAAGGTCCCGATGACAGCGGCCCCGGGCTGAGCTCGGGCTCGCCCACCAGGGGCGATCACATCAGGCGTTGATCGCCCGTCACCGGACTAGTCGCGCCCTGGTGGCAGCGTGTCTCCGCAGCTACCGGGTGGCCCCGGGGCGCGGGGAAGCACCAGGTGGCGTGACGCGTGGCAGAAGGATTCGGCTCGACGACAACACGCGTCGCGACAGGGATACCGATGCGAGCCTCCTCCGGCTGGGTCGGCTCCCTCCGAGGGTGTGGGAGTACGAGGCTGTCGAGGACGCCGTGTACAAGGTGGGGCCGGCGCTTCGGGCTGATTTCCCTTCCGGTCCCCCGATCCGGTCCGCTCCGTCGGTGCGTCCGCGTACTGTGGTGCCCAACGGAGGGGAGGGGAGTCGTTGCGCAGAGTGCCGCCGGAGATGTTCCGGTTCACGACGGGGGAGAAGGCCGAGCTCTACGGTGCGATCCTGCAGGCCTTCGGTGCGGCCAACGAGCGGTTGGAGACAGCTCTCGGGCTGGACGAGGTCCGCACCCGGCTGCGGACGGTCGGCTGGCTCGATGCGGTGCACGACGACGATCTCCAGGAAGCGCTGCGGAAGCTCAGGGAGTGGCAGCTGCTGGATGTCGTCCAGAACCACGCGGAGAACTACCGCACCGCTGAGGAGTACGAGCGCCGCAACCTCCAGTACTCGCTGACCCGGCGCGGTGAGGCCGCGTTCGCCGGGGTCGAGCACGCCCTGTCCGTGCTCGCATCGACGGGTGCGCTCCAGACGGCGGTGCTGGAGGCGATCACGGACCGGCTCGACGAGCTGTACGTGCTGCTGGGGGACCCCGTCTCCTCGGACCGTCGGGTCTTCACCACGCTGCAGGAGCTGGAGGGCCACCTGGAGGCTCTGCTGGCCAACACCAAAGCGTTCAACGGTGAGTTGCAGCGCCTGTTGCGCGCCGAGGGCGCGGACCTGGCGACCTTCCGTGAGGTGAAGGCCGCGACGGTGGCCTATCTCCAGGAGTTCCTCGTCAACCTCGACCAGCGGGGCCAGGCGGTGGCCACTGCCGTGGAGCGGGTCGAGCATCGCGGGGTGAGCCTGCTGCACGAGCGGGCACTGCGGGGTGCCGAGCTGCCACCGGTCGCCGACGGCGATCCCGCGCCGGCCTGGCTGGAGCGGCGCCGGGCGCGTTGGGAGGGCCTTCGGGCCTGGTTTCGGCCGGCGGACGGGTCGCGACCCCGGGTGGAACAGCTGCACGACGTCGCGCGTCGCGCTATCGTGACGCTCCTCCAGGTCCTCGACCGGATCACCGAGTCACGGCGCCGCTCGTCCAGCGCGGTGCAGGACTTCCGGGAACTGGCCCGCTGGTTCGCCGCGGCGCCCGGCGAGGACGACCTGCACCGCCTGTGGTCGGCCGCCTTCGGGCTGGGGCCGGCCCGCCATGCCCATCTCGCCCACCCAGACCCGGAGTTGGTGCCGTCATCGGGGACGTGGGCGGAGGCCCCGCCGGTGGAGGTTTCGGCCCTGCTGCGCACCAGCGGTCGCACCGAGCGGTTCACGCGCACCGGCAAGGTGCGCGACGTCGGCGGCGTAAAGGCGGCCCGGGCCGAGCGGGCCCGGAAGGAGCGGGCCGAACTTGAAGCGGCCTGGGACGTCCTGGGCACTGACGGCCCGGTACGGCTCTCCGGCTTCGGCACACTGGACCACGCCGTCTTCGAGCGACTGCTCGACCTCCTCGGCCGGGCGCTGGCCGTCCGGCCGGACGGCAGCGGAGCGCGTCGGGCGGTCACCTCGGACGGCCGCGTCGAGGTCGTCCTCCGGCCGTTGCCCGGCGGCGGACGAGCCGTCCTGCGGACGCCTCGGGGGAGGCTGGAGGGGCCTGACTACCTGGTGGAGATCCGCAGCCCAGGCAGCGCGCGGCCCGCCGGACGGGTGACGGGATGAGCACCCTCGCGAACCAACTGGTCCTGGCCGAGCGGCAAGACGTCGCCCGGGGCATCAGGCTCCTCCTCGGCCGACCCCTGATCACCGAGCGTGGTGACCCGCCCGCCTTCGAGCTGATCCGTCGCCGGCAGGACCCGTTGACGAAGTGGTTCGACTACCACTGTGGCTGGCAGCTGGTGGTGGAGCCTCGCCTGGGATACGCGCGTCTGCTCAAGATCCGGACCGCCCCCGACGCCTCGCGCCCCGCCCGCCGACTGCGGTCCGGCAGGGCGCCGTTCGACCGCCGCCGCTACACCCTGCTGTGCGTCGTCGTGGCCGAGCTGCTCCCGGTCCCGGTGACGACGGTCGGCCTGCTCGCCGACCGGGTCGTCCAGGCCTGTGCCACCGACGAGGCGCTGCCGCCCTTCGACACGGCGACCAGGTCCGAGCGCATGGCCTTCGTGGACGTCCTCAAGCTGTTGGAGTCCTACGGCGCGCTCCTCACCGTGGACGGCGTCACTGAGAGCTTCGTCGACTCGGCGAAGGCCAAGGTCCTCTACCGGGTGGACGCGACCGTACTGATGCGCCTGCTCGCCGCGCCGGTCGGGCCGTCCCGGCTGGCCGTGCCGGCGGAGGACGTGCCGCTGCGCTTCGAGGAACTGCTGCGGGGTGCGGTGCGCGAGAGCCGGTACGGCGGTGCCGACGCCTCCGATGCACAGCGCAACCTCGGGCTGCGGCACTCGGTGCTGCGCCGGCTCTTCGACGATCCCGTCCTCCACCACGACGAGCTCGGCGCAGACGAACTCGCCTACCTCAGCTCGCCGACCGGGCGCCAGATCGTCCGACGCGCCGCCGAGCAGGGCGGCTTCGTCCTGGAAGAGCGGGCCGACGGCCTGCTGCTGGTCGACCCGGACGGGATCGCCACCGACAGCCGCTTCCCGGACGACTCCGCGACGGCCCGCGTCGCCGCCCTGCTCCTGCTGGATCCGCTGACGGCAGCTCCGGACGGGCTGACACCGGAACAGCTCACCGTCGAGGCGAACGAACTCCTGCGACGCTTCCCGCAGTGGGCGAAGAGCTACCAATCGGAGGACGGCGCCCAGCGCCTCACGGCCGATGCCGTTCGCGTCCTCGACGACTTCGGCCTGGCCCGCCGGACAGGCGACCGCACCGTTCCCCGGCCTGCGGCGTTCCGGTACCGGACCACCGTGACCGACGGTCCCGCAACCTGACCAGGGAAGACTTCCGATGACCGTGACACAGCTCCCGCAGCGCTCCGCGTTCCCGACGGTGGCCGCAGCAGTGCGATGGCGGCCCTCCAGGGCCGGCATCCTGAACGTCTGGCGCTACTACGACGAGACCTTCACCTTCCACGAGGGCCGACTGCTCCTGCGGGGGCAGAACGGCACCGGCAAGTCCAAGGCGCTGGAGGTGCTGCTGCCGTTCCTGCTCGACGCCAGCCTGCGCCCCAACCGGCTGTCCACCTTCGGCGGCTCCGAGCGCACCATGCACTGGAACCTGATGGGCGAGGGCACCTCGGGCAAGACCCGTGTCGGGTACGTGTGGCTGGAGTTCGTCCGCGACGACGGCGGTCCCGTCCGGTTCACCTGCGGCGCCAGGCTCCAGGCCAGCGTGCACACCACCAACGTCACGGTCGACTACTTCACCACCGGCGCACGGATCGACCGCCCCGGCGGTCTCGCCCTGGTCAACGACGCGGGTCAGCCGCTCACCCGCGCCGCCCTGGCCGAAGCCCTGCAAGGCCGGGGCGAGCTGCACGGATCACCGGCCGACTACCGCACCACGGTCCGGAGCACGCTCTTCCCCGGGCTGAGCGAGCAACGCTACGACGCCCTGATCACCGCACTGCTCCAGCTCCGCACCCCCAAGCTGTCCGAGCGCCTGGATCCCTCGCTGCTGTCCTCCCTGCTGTCACGGGCCCTGCCCCCGCTCGGCCAGGGTGAGATCACCGAACTGGCCGAGGGCTTCGAACGCCTCGACCGCCAGCGCGAGCACCTGAAGACCCTGGACGAGGAGGTGGCCGCGGCCACCGCCGTGGCGAACCAGCAACGCGGCTACGCGCAGCGTGTCCTGCGCGCCGGGGCGGCGGCGCTCATCTCCGCGACGACCGAGATGGACAACCTCGCCCGCATCGCCAGGGAGAGCGAGGAGGCGCACACCGAGGCCCTGCGCCGGCGCGAGGAGAGCAGGGGAGCACAGGAGGAGCTGGAACACCGGCGTCAGGAGATCGACGGCGCCATCGAGGGACTGCTCGGCTCCGAGGTCTACCGGCAGGGGCAGGAACTCGACCAGCTCCGCAGCAGGGCCGACCAGGCCGCCCTGACCGCCGCCCGTGTCCGCGCCGCCGCCGGCAGGAAGGTCCACGCAGCCACCGAGGACGCCGAGCGCGCCGACGATGCGCGGCTGCGCTCCGAGCAGCGGGCCGAACGCACCCGAGCCGCCCGGGAGGAGACGCTGGCCGCGGCACGGCGAGCCGCCATGGAGTCCGTCTGCACCGAGGTGCAGTCGCTGCTCGGCACCGCACCGGGTCGGTCCGGGGACACTGAGGAGCAGGGGCGCAAGGCCCGTCGCCTGTTGCGCGGTGCGGTCGTCTCGCGGCACGGCCGGATCGCCGAGGTCCGCGCCGCCGTCGAGCGTCATGAGCGTTCCGTCGCGGACCGGGCGACGGCGGAGCAGCACCTCGACTCGGCGCGCGAACGGTTGGCCGACGCGACCGCGCGGCGCGAGGGGAACGCCCACGCCTACGAGACCGCCGTCGGGGCCCACGCCGAGCTGCTGCGCCGGTGGGCTACTGCCGACTGCACCGAGCTGTCCATCGACGATGCCGAGGAACTCGCGTCCCGTGCCGCCGTCGAGACCGACGTGCTCGCGCTGGTCGAGGCCTCTGCCCGGGTGGCGGAGAGCTCCATCACCGCGGACGAGACGATCGCCCGCGCCGGCCGGGACGACGCCCGTGCCCGGCGCGACCGGGTCGTCGGGGAACTGGAACGCACCGCGGCCGCGGCCGATCTCCCGCCGGTCCCACCACGCACCCGTACGGCCGACCGTTCGGTCCTGCCGGGAGCGCCGCTGTGGCGCCTGCTGGCATTCCGGCCGGACGTACCGCCTGCCGACCAGGCGGGCGTCGAAGCCGCCCTGGAAGCCGGCGGCCTGCTGGACGCCTGGATGACCCCCGACGGCAGCCTCGTCGTTGCCGGCCACGACACCCTCGCCGACCCGGCATCGGTGGTGGCCGCACCGGGCCCCTCGCTGCTCGACGTTCTCGCTCCGGAACCTGACGGCCCGGTGCCGCCCGGCCAGGTACAGCGGCTGCTGGCCGGCATCGCCTACGGTGCCACACTCCCCGCAGGCCACCCGGCCGCCGTGGCGGCCGACGGAAGCTGGCGGCTGGCGACGGCGGTCGGCTCTTGGAGCAAGGAGGAGTCCAGCCACATCGGCGCCGCAGCCCGGGAACGTGCGAGGCAGCGGCGGATCGCGGAGCTCACCGCCGAACTGGCCGGGGCCGACACCACCGTCAATGGTTTCGAGGGGCGGCTGCGCGCTCTCGCCGACCGCCGGACGCGCCTCGGTGCCGACCTCCGCTCCCGGCCGCACCACCGGGAGGTGGCACAGGCCAAGCGCGACTGGGAGCGGGCCGAGTCCGAGGTGGGTGCCCGCGAGGACGCCGTCCGCGAGGCCGTCGAACGCCTGGCGCGGCAGGAGGACGCGGTCGCGGACGCGCTGCGTGCGCTCGCCGTCGCCTCGGCCGAGCACGCCCTGCCGACGGAGCGCGCTGCCCTGGACACGGCTGCCGGGGCGGCCGACGCACTGCGCGAACAGGCCGACGTCTGGCTCGACGCCCACCTCGCCTGGACGGGCGCCCAGCACGCCTGGGACACCGCCCGCAGCCATGCCGAGGTGTCCCGAGGCGCGGCAGCCGAGAGCCTGAACGAGGCCGAGGATGCCGAGGCCGCAGCGCGCGGGCTCCGGTCCGCGCTCCAGGCCGTCGAGAGCACCGTCGGCGAGGACTACCGCCAAGTGGCCGTCCGCATCAGCGACTTCCGGAACTCGCTCGACCGGATCCGCCGTGAGATCGACACCGGTACCCAGGCACTTCTCACTCTGGAAGGCCGGATCGGCTCGCTGAGCGCGACCATGGCCCAGGACGCGGCCCGACGCGACGACGCCGTGGCGGCCCGCAACGAGGCCGCCCACGGCTTCCGCCGCCTCTGCGTCCTCGGATTTCCCGACGACGCGGGCCTCGGCCTCATCCTCACCTCCCTGGACGGCACGCGGGCCACCCTCGAAGCGGCGCGCGAGACCGCTGCCACGTGGCCCAACCTGCCGCACGGCGCCAGGAACCTCGGCGACTCCCTGAACCGCCTCTCCGAGGCCGTCCACCGCGCCCGCCAGAGCCTCAGCAGTCGTGCCGACCTCGAACTCGAAGCCGAAGAGGACATCCACGTCCTCACCGCCACCATCGACGGCATCCGCGTCGGCGCGACCAGCCTCCTCGCTCTCCTCACCGGCGACCGTGACCGAAGCCAGGACGACATCACCGCCGCCGAACGCAGCCTCTTCGATCGGACCCTCACCGGCGACACCCGCCGCCACCTGGCCTCCCGCATCCGTCAGGCCGGGGAACTCGTCGAGCGGATGAACGGCCACCTCGAACGGGTCCGCACCGCCTCACGGGTGGCCGTCCGTCTGGTGTGGCAGATCCACCCCGACCTGCCCGCCGGCACCCGGACGGCCCGTGAACTGCTGCTCAAGGACCCGGCCCGGATCACCGAAGCCGACCGCGAGGCCCTGCACGCCTTCTTCCGGGGCCGCATCGAGGAGGCCAAGTCCCGTAACACCGCGTCCACATGGGAGGAGCAGCTCGCCGACGTCCTCGACTACACGGCCTGGCACCAGTTCGTCGTCAAGCTGGACCGCGCCAACGGCTCCGGATGGCAACTGCTCACCAAGAAGCTCCACGGCGCGCTCTCGGGCGGCGAGAAGGCCATTGCCCTCCACCTGCCGCTCTTCGCTGCGGTGGCGGCCCACTACGAGGCGGTGCCGGAGTCGCCGCGACTGATCCTGCTCGACGAGGTCTTCGTCGGCGTCGACACCGTCAACCGCGGGCAGGTCTTCGGCCTCCTCGCGGCGCTCGACCTCGACCTGGTGCTCACCTCCGACCACGAGTGGTGCACCTACCGGGAGCTCTCCGGCATCGCCGTTCACCAGCTGATCACCGGCGGTGACGGCGACGATGCCGTCACCAGCGCCCGCTTCACCTGGACGGGCACCGACCTGCTGCCCGACGAAGCCGACCCTGACGAGACGGCATGACGGACCGCCACCCTCTTGACCTTCCCGAACTCCGGCCCCTCTGGTCAGCCGTCCACGACCGGCTGTCGAGCGGCCGCCCCGTCACCCGGGTGCGGTCCGGTCCGCTCGACGACGCCGGCCGGGAGGCGTTGGCGGACCTCCTCGGACTCGACCGGCTCCCCGGCGCCGAACCGACGATCCCCCTCGCCGGACTCGACGGCGCCGTACTGGACGCCTGCGGCCGGCCCGTCCGGGATGTGGTCACCGCGATCCTCGGCCCGATCCGCGACCGGGCCGCCGAGCGTGAACTCGCGGCCGGCCGACGCGAAGCGCTCTGGGGGTGGCTGGCCGGCCACGACGTGGTCACCGCCCAGCCCGTCCTCCTGGAGTGGGTCGGCCACCTACGGACCAACGGCCTCGTCGACGGCTCACCCGACCGGACCCGGAGCCTGCTGACCGCCGCGCTGACCGTCCTCGCCGCACTCCCGGCCGGCGGCGAGCCACTCCCGGTCCTCGCCGCCCGCCTCCTCGACGGTGACTCCCACGCCCTCGACGACGGGACCAGACTGTCCTCCCTCGTCCTGCGCGCCCTGGCGGTGCTCTACGGCACCGACCTGCCTGACGTCGCCGAGGGGCGACGCGCACTCTGGAGCCGGGCCGGCGTGGCCGACGACCAGCTCTCCTCCACCGTGCTCGCCGCCGGTCTGCGCCTCGACGGCGACGGCCCGGTCGCCAGGGTCTCCCGCATCTGCGCCGAAGCCGGTCACCCCGTCAGCCTCACCCTCGCCCAACTCCGCACACCCGGCGACTTCACCGGCCCCGCAGGGCCGGTGCACATCACCGAGAACCCCAGCGTGCTCGCACTGGCCCTACGCCGCTTCGGTCACCACTGCCCGCCGCTCGTCTGCACCTCCGGCTGGCCCAACACCGCCGTGATCCACCTGCTGCGTCGACTCGCCGACAACGGAGCTTCTTTGCACTACCACGGCGACTTCGACGGCGAGGGCATCCGCATCGCGGCCCACGTCCTCGCCAAGACCGGAGCCGTCCCCTGGCGCATGGCATCCGACGACTATCGCACCGCCGCGCCCCGGGTTCCCTCGGGCCCCGATCCCGGCCGCCTCACGGCCGCCCCTTGGGACCAGGCGCTCGTCGACTCCATGGCCGAACTGCGCACCGCAGTCGTCGAGGAGGTGGTCGCCGACCTCCTCCTCGACGACCTGGCAAACCACCGCCACGGATAGATGACAGCCTGTTCGACGGGCCGAGGGCTACCACCAGCGCTTCGGCCTCGTCCACGTCGACTTCGAGACGCAGAAGCGCACCCCGAAGGCCTCGTACGACTGGTATCGGGACCTGATCGCCGAACACCGAAGCTGCGGAGATGTGTAGTTGGCGTCCTGACGCGGCGGCCCGCAGCGATTGCGTCGCCCCGGATGGTGAGCACGAGGCAGGGTGTTCGACGAGTCCGCAGCCCACTGCCAGTGGTTCAGCTGTGGGCCGGGCGGGAGGGGGCGGTCGGCCTTGCGACTGCACGATCCCGGAGAAGCGCGATCGCCGCCGAAAGTGCTCGCCGACCCGCTGCTCAGCCTCGTCGTGGCGACCGCGCTGACCGTGGACACCGCACTGAAGCAGGACGCCCGCGGCCTCGGATAACCGCAAGCGTATCCCGTGCGTTGTTCGTGCCCGCCCTCCGATCGGGGGCGGGGCACGAACAACGCACGTGTTCGGGTCGGAATCTGCCGTCGCGGCAGGAGAGTAGACGGAGATTTCGGCCGCACCGAACGACCACCCGGCAGGTCGGTTCGGACTTCCCGCTGGAGAGCGCGGCCACACTGTGGACCGGATTCCCGTACGGCTCCGCGCCCGTCAGGGTGTGACGGGCGCGGAGCCCGGGCGGAGTCGTTGGACGTCCGGTTCGTGACGGCGCGGGATCGGGGAGCCTGCGCGAGTGCCTCGAATCCGGGATGCTGTGCCCGGTGCTGCGGCGAGGCGGAGCGTCTGCCGTGGAGCCGTGCGTTCAGTCGGTCAGAAGCTGTAGACCTCGAAGGACCAGAGGGAGTAGCCGAAGCCGGTGCCGCGGGCGGTGCCGTACATCCGGATGTAGCGGCCGGTGCCGTTGAGACCGGTCACTGGTCCGATCCTTGGCGCGCTGTCGGCGTCGCCTGGTGCAGGGGCGGACCATCACAACGCGGGATCGGCCCGAGTCGGTCGAATCCTCAGCTCTTGCCGTACTCGTCGTGGCGGCGCAGCCAGTGGGTCTCCTCGCCCTCCTCGTGCCGGCCCATCGGCGTCCGGTCGAGGAGGCCGTAGTAGGCCATGGCAGGCTCAAGGCCGCGCGCAGTGGTGACGTACGTCCGGTAGACGGTGCCGTCCGAGAGCGCGTAGGCGCTCAGCCCGGGCCCCTCGGTGACGTAGCCGGGCACGTCGGTGCCGCAGGCCTCCGCCATCTGCCGGACGGTCGGAGGGATGTCACCCTGGAGGAACGGCTCCAGCTCCTCTTCGGTGTACTGGAAGCCGAGGTCGCGGTGGAAGTCGCTGCCGGCGGTGGAGATCCAGTCGAAGGTCCAGCCCATCCGTTCCCGGTAGGCGAGGAGCTTGTCGATCGGCGCCCGCGAGGAGCAGATCAGCGTCACGTCGCGGGCTTTCAGGTGGACCGCGTTGGGGTTGAGGGTGTCCGCGATCGAGGAGCAGACCGGGCATCCGGCCTCGTACGGCGGGCCGAACATGAAGTGGTAGACAAGCAGCTGCGAGCGCCCGCCGAAGAGGTCCGCGAGCGACTTGGTGCCGCCCTCGGTCTCGAAGCCGTAGTCCTTCCCGACCGGCACCCAGGGAAGCTCCCGCCGCTTCCGCGCGAGCTCGTCACTTCGGCGGGTGAGCTTCTTCTCCTCCGCAAGCAGCTCCTCTCGGGCCGCCTCGAACTCCTCCTGCGTGCCGATCCTGTGCTCGGGCATGGCCTTTCCCTCCTGTAGGGGAGCAGAACACCGCATGGCGACGCGCGGTCACCCGCGGCGGCAGCCGGCAGTGCCTGCCACCGGCTGCCCGTCCGGCCGTACATCCACCGTACGCGTGCGGCGGCGGGCCTTCGCGGCCACGCCGAATCGCCTGTTCGGCGCCGTGATCACCTGAAGGGATGGAGGCTGCGCATCCAGGTGATCGATCCGGGTAGGTGAGCCCCGCCATGTGCTGTCGGGCATCTCGTCTCGGCGCGTGGCCTGGCCTTGCCCCGACCGGATCCTGTTGGTGCAGCGCTCCACCGTCCTGCCCTCCAGCCGTAGTGGGCGACTGCCGTAGATCCTGCCGGCGTGGACAAGGGCTTTGCCGCTGTCGCCGGTGAGGCGGAGGGCCGGACCTCCGCCGACGTGGTTGATGCGGTCGGTGTCCCAGCTGAGCGGGAACAGTCGGCGGGGCTTCGGCCGTCCGCCGCCGTGGTCGCACGGGTCGACCGTCACGAACGACGGCCTTGCGACAGGCGCTGAGATCGCCGTCGGCCGATGGTCGGCGTGGTTGTCAGGGTTGTTCATCGGCGGTTGAGGAAGCGCGCACCAGGAACGCCCCTACGGGGTTCGCGCCGTTCTGTTCGCCGTTGATGGCTCGCGGTCGGCGATGGCGTCGAAAACGTCCGCCATCGCCGCGAGGCTGTGCCCGCTCACGAAGGCGTCGCAGTGCGGGAGCGCTGCCGCGATCCCGGCGGCGAGCGGGGCGTAACCGGGCGCAGCCTTACGGGGGTTGACCCAGACGACGCGATGGGCGAGTCGGCGGAGCCGGGCCGTCTCCCGGCCGACGGCTGACGGGTCCTCGCCCTCCCAGCCGTCGGAGAAGATCACTACCACCGCTCCCCGGGCCATGCCGCGCCGTCCGAAGCGGTCGTTGAACTCCGCGAGCGCCCGCCCGATCAGCGTGCCGCCGGACCAGTCGGGGGCGGCCCGGCTCGCCCGGCGCAGCGCGGCATCCGGAGCCGTGTGCCGCAGCACCGGCGTCAGGCGGGTCAGCCGGGTGGCGAAGACGAAGATCTCTGCGGCCACCCCGGACCCCGCCCGTGCGCACAGCCGCGAGAAGAACCGCACGTAGACGCGGGTGTACGGCTCCATGGAGCCGGAGATGTCGCACAGCAGCACCAGCGGTCGGCGGCGCAGCCGGCCGTGCGACCGTGCCAACCGGACGGTCTCCCCGCCGGTTCGCAGGCTGCGCCGCAGGCTCCGGCGGAGGTCGATGTGGCGCCCCTGCGGGTCGGCCTCCCGGCGGCGGGTGCGGCGCAGCGGGAGGCTGATCGCGAGGTTCTCCAACAGGCGGTCCAGCTGGGCCAGTTCGCCAGGTCCGAAGGTGCCGAAGTCCTGCTGCGCGAGTGCTTCGGCGGTGCTGCCGACCAACCGCTCCGCGCCGGTGCGGGTGGGCCGGTCGCGCGCTCCGCCGGCGGCGTCCCGGTGGAGCGCCCCACTCGGCAGGGGCCCGGCCGCGGGGCGTGGCGGTGTCGGGAAGGCGGCCGGGGGTGCGCCGGGTCCGGGTTCGAGGCCCGGGAGCGGCGGGTTGTCGGGGGACCCCCTGTTGTCGGCGGGGTCCGCCTGTCCGCCGAAGAGTGCGGCGAAGACGCGGTTGAACGGCTCGATCTGTTCATGGGCCGTGACGAAGGCCAGCCGGGCCGCCCAGTACAGCGTCGGCCGGTCCACGGGCGGTAGCAGGTGCAGTACGTCCAGGAAGCGGCCCGAACGCTCGGGCGTGACCGGGACACCCGCCCGGTGCAGCGCGGCGCCGAAGCGGGCAGCGAAGGCGGGCCGGTCGAAGGGCGGGAGTCCGGCGGGCGGTGCGGCCATGGGGATCAGTTCTCGGGTCTGCCGACCAGCCAGGCGAGCCCGCGGTCGCGTACCAGGTCGACGTCCTCCCGGTACTTGAGGAGGACCCCGAGGGTCCGGTCGGCGGCGGCGTCGTCGAGCCGCTCCACGCCGAGCAGGGTGAGCGCGCCGACCCAGTCGATGCTCTCGGCGATGCCGGGCGGTTTCTGGACCTCCAGGGTCCGCATCCGGTGTACCGACGCTGCCACGTCGGCCGCGAGCGAGGGCGTGGTCCCGGGGACGCGGCGGCGCACGATCTCGACGACCCGTTCGGTGTCGGGGTAGTCGATCCAGTGGTAGAGGCAACGCCTTTTGAGGGCGTCGTGCAGGTCGCGGGTGCGGTTGGAGGTGAGTACGACGACCGGTGTGACGATGGCACGCACGGTGCCCAGTTCCGGGATGGTGACACTGGCCTCGGCCAGCACCTCCAGGAGGAAGGCCTCGAAGTCGTCGTCGGCGCGGTCGATCTCGTCGATCAGCAGCACCGCGGGCGTGGGGCCCGGGTGGGTCAGCGCGGCGAGTACCGGGCGGCGCAGCAGGAAGGCGTCGGTGAAGAGGTCGGCCTCGTCCAGTGTCACGCCCTGGCTCTCGGCGAGCCGGATGCTCAGCAGCTGGCGCGGATAGTTCCACTCGTACAGCGCCTCGGCGGCGTCGAGTCCGTCGTAGCACTGCAGCCGGATCAGCGGGCTGCCGAGGACGCCGGCCAGGGCACGGGCGGCCTCGGTCTTGCCGACACCGGGTTCGCCCTCCAGCAGCAACGGCTGGGGCAGGCGCAACGCGAGGTAGAGCGCGGTGGTCAGGCCCGGGTCGGCGAGGTAGCCGAGGGAGTCCAGCGAGGCGTGCAGGGTCGGTGGGTCCGGTACGGCCCGCGCGACTGCCGCCCGGGCCGACTCGGCCGTCGCGGGTGTGGCGGCCTCGGTCACAGCGCCTCCGCGGGCTGGGCGGTCCCGGCCTCGAAGCGGTCGCGGCAGCCGGTCGAGCAGAACCAGTGCCGGTGCCCGCGGGCGTCCGAGTACGGGGTGTCGGCGACGACGGCGACGGTCATGCCGCAGACCGGGTCGAGCGCGGTCTGCGGTTCGGCGGACGGCGGCGCGGTCTCGGCGGCCGCCTCCTCGGTGTGTACCGACAGGGCGTGCCGCGAGGCCACCAGCTCGGCCAGGATCGATACGGCGATCTCGCCGGGCGTGCGGGCGCCGATCCACAGCCCGGCCGGCGTGTGGATCCGGTCCCGCTGCTCGGAGGTGAGGTCGAGACCGCCGAGCACGGTGGCGCCGCGACGGCGGCTCGCGACCAGCGCGACGTACGGCACCCCGGCCCGCGCGGCACGGGTCAGCAACCCCTCCTCCTGCCGTCCGTGGGAGGCGATCACCACGGCCGCCACGTCGGCGAGTTCCTCCGCGGTGACCTCCTCGGCGGCGGTCCGGATGTCGTACTCGAGCCCGGCGCCGAGTGCGACCAGGCTCCGGCCGATGGGGGTGTCGCCGAGCACGAGCACCACCGGGTCGGGCCGCAGCGGCTCCAGGAAGATCTCCAACTCGCCGCCGGACAGGCACGGGTTGGCGACCAGCAGGGTGCCCGCCTCGCCTTCCTCCTGCGGCTGCGCGGGAGCGCCGGGCGAGATCCGCAGCAGCAGTGACTCGCCGGTGCGCAGCAGCCGCAGCGCCTGCACGCGGACGGTCGCCTCAGCGCAGACCCCGCCGACGAAACCCTCGATCCGGCCGTCCTCCAGGACCAGCGCGGTGTCTCCCGGCTGCGCGCTGGTCGGGTGCAGCGCGCGCACCACAGTGGCCTTGACGAACGGCACCTGACTGCGCGCCAGCTCGGCCATTCGCTGCTCGACAGCCAGGCCGGCACTCATGCGGCCGCCTCGTGGAACTCGGCAGGCGCTTCGCGCACACGCGCCTTGTGATCAGCGACCTCGCTTCGCTCGCTCACTGCGGCGCCTCCACACCTCCGTGCATCGCCAGCCACACCCGCCCGGGGGTCAGCGGCATGTCCGCGTGCCGGACGCCGATGGCGTCCATCACCGCGTTGACGACCGCTGCGGGCGAGCCGACCGTCGCGGACTCGCCGACGCCCTTGGCTCCGATCGGGTGGTGCGGGGACGGTGTGACGGTGTAGCCGAGCTCCCAGGCCGGCACTTCCAGTGCGGTCGGCACGAGGTAGTCCATGAAGGAGCCGGACAGGCAGTTGCCGTCCTCGTCGAAGCTGATGATCTCGCTCAGCGCCATGCCGACGCCGTCGGCGAGGCCGCCGTGCACCTGCCCTTCGATGATCATCGGGTTGATCCGGGTGCCGCAGTCGTCGACCGCGACGAAGCGGCGCACCTTCACCACGCCGGTGCCCGGGTCGACGTCCACCACGCAGAGGTAAGCGCCGTACGGGAAGGTGAGGTTGGGCGGGTTGTAGACCGTGGTGGCCTCCAGATGGCCCTCCACGCCCTCGGGCAGTTCCAGCACGCCGTGCGCGGCAAGCGCGATCTCCTGGATCGTCTTCGCGGCCGTCGGGTCGCCCCTGACGAACCAGCGGCCCTTCTCCCACTCCAGGTCTTCGGGGGAGACCTCCATCATGGCGCCGGCGATGATCCGTGCCTTGTCGCGGACCTTGCGGGCCACCACCGCCGCCGCGGCGCCCGAGACCGGAGTCGAGCGGCTGCCGTAGGTGCCGAGTCCGAACGGCGTCTGGTCGGTGTCGCCGTGCACCACCTCGATGTCCTCCGGCGGGATGCCGAGCTCCTCGGCGACGATCTGGGCGAACGTCGTCTCGTGCCCCTGGCCCTGGCTCTGGACGCTGAGCCGCACCACCGCCTTGCCGGTCGGGTGCACCCGCAGCTCGCAGCCGTCGGCCATCCCGAGGCCGAGGATGTCCATGTGCCTGCGGGGCCCGGCGCCGACCGTCTCGGTGAAGAACGACAGCCCGATGCCCATCAGCTCGCCGCGCGCCCGGCGCTCGGCCTGCTCGCGGCGCAGCGCGTCGTAGCCGGCCAGATCCAGCGTTTTGCGCAGGGTGGCCGGGTAGTCGCCCGAGTCGTACTCCCAGCCGGTCTTGCTCGGGTACGGGAACTGCTCGGGCCGGATCAGGTTCTTCATCCGCAACTGGGCCGGGTCGGTGTGCAGTTCGTCCGCCAGGCAGTCCACCAGCCGCTCGATCAGGAACGCCGCCTCGGTGACCCGGAACGAGCAGGCGTAGGCGACGCCGCCGGGCGCCTTGTTGGTGTAGACGCCGGTGACGGCGCAGTGGGCGGCCTCGATGTCGTACGAGCCGGTGAAGACGTGGAAGAAGCCGGCCGGGAACTTGCTGGGCTGGGCCGTCCCGTTGAACGCGCCGTGGTCGGCGATCACCTTGACCCGGACGGCGAGGATCCGGCCCTCGTGGGTCGCCGCGATCTCGCCGTGCATGTGGTAGTCGCGGGCGAAGCCGGTGCTCATCAGGTTCTCGGAGCGGTCCTCGACCCACTTGACCGGCTTCTTGGTGAGGATCGAGCCCACGACCGCGCACACGTAGCCGGGGTAGATGGGGACCTTGTTGCCGAAGCCGCCGCCGATGTCCGGGGAGATCACCCGGATCTTGTGCTCGGGCAGCCCGGCGACCATCGCGTACAGGGTGCGGTGGGCGTGCGGCGCCTGGGTGGTGGACCAGAGGGTGAGTTTGCCGTCGACCGGGTCCATGTCGGCCACGCAGCCGCAGGTCTCCAGCGGGGCCGGGTGCACGCGCGGGTAGAGCATGTTCTGGGCGACGACCAGCTCGGCGCGCGCGAACACCTCGTCGGTGGCCGCCTTGTCGCCCGCCTCCCAGTCGAAGATGCGGTTGTCGGTACGGCCCTCCTGGTCGTCCCGGATCACCGGCGTGTCGGCGTCCAGCGCGTGCCGCGCGTCGACCACCGGGGGCAGCGGCTCGTACTCGACGTCGATCAGCTCGATGGCGTCGCGTGCCGCGTAGTGGTCGTCGGCGACGACGAACGCCACCTCCTGACCCTGGAAGCGCACCTTGTCGGTGGCCAGCACCGCCTGGGTGTCCATCGACAGGGTGGGCATCCAGGCCAGGCCCAGCCCCTCCAGGGTGGCACCGGTGATCACCGCCCGGACCTTGGGGTGCGACTCGGCCGCCGAGGTGTCGACGGACACGATCCGGGCGTGCGCCAGCGGGCTGCGCAGCACGGCGCCGTGCAGCATGCCGGGCAGCTGCACGTCGTCCACGTAGTGTCCCTTGCCGCGGACGAACCGCGGGTCCTCCTTGCGCTTCAGCCGCCCGTAGCCGATCGGGCGCTCCTCTGCGGGTGCCGACCCGGTCTCCTGAACGGCGGTCATGGCGTGCTCCCCGCGATCGCATCGGCGGCGACGGCGGCCTCCGTCGGGTGGTGCGCGGCCCACCGGACCGCGCGGACGATGTTCAAGTAGCCGGTGCAGCGGCACAGTTGGCCGGAGATCGCCTCGCGGATCTCCTGGTCGGTGGGGTCCGGATTGCGGTCCAGGAGCGCGCGGGCGGTCATCATCATGCCCGGCGTGCAGAATCCGCACTGCAACCCGTGCTGCTCGATGAACCCCTGCTGGACCGGGTCGAGGCCGTCCGCGGTCTCCAGGCTCTCCACGGTGCGCACCCGGTGTCCGGCCGCCATGGCCGCCAGCATCGTGCAGCTCTTGACCGGCTCGCCGTCGAACAGTACGACGCAGGTACCGCAGTTACTGGTGTCGCAGCCCCAGTGGGTGCCGGTGAGGCCCAGGTCGTCGCGAAGGAAGCGGACCAGCAGGTGCCGGGCCTCTACCTCGGCCGTGCGGTCCTCGCCGTTCACATTGATGGTGACCTGCATCGCGAGCGTCCTTTCCGTCCGTTCAGGCCGTGGTCGCGGCCTGCCGGGCCCGTTCGGCGGCGCGGCGAAGCGCGCGTTCGGTGAGCTCGCCGGCCAGGTGCCGCTTGTAGGCGGCGGTCCCGCGGGTGTCGGTGACCGGATCGCAGTCCTCGGCGGCGATCCGGCCGGCCTCGGCGAACGCCTCCTCGGACGGCTCGCGGCCGACCAGGCTCTCCTCGGCGCGCCGGTAGCCGACGGCCGACACGCCGACCGCCGCGAGCCCGACGCCGGCCGTCCCGATCCGCCCCTCCGCCAGCGACAGGGCGGCGCCGGCTGCCGCGATGGCCCAGTCCCCGGTCTTGCGCTCCACCTTCTCGTAGGCGCTGCCGGCGTTCGGCAGGATCGGCACGCGGATCTCGACCAGCATCTCGCCGAGCCCCACGTCCGTCTCGTACGGCCCTTGGTAGAAGTCCGCCATCGGCACCGAGCGCCGCCCGCCGTGGCCGAGCACCACCGCCACCGCCCGGACGGCCGCGCACACCGCGGACAGGTCCTCCGCCGGGTCGGCCTGGCAGAGCGAGCCGCCGATGGTGCCCCGGTTGCGGACCGGCGGGTCGGCGATCACCCGTTCGGCGTCGTGGAAGATCGGGAAGAGCCGGCCGACGAGCTCGGACTCCAGCAGGCCGCGGTGGCGGGTGAGCGCGCCGATGCACAGTTCCGCGCCCTCCTGCCGCACGTAGTCCAGTTCGTCGAGGTCGTTGATGTCGACCAGGAGCCCCGGACGGGCCAGGCGCAGCTTCATCATCGGCAGCAGACTGTGCCCGCCGGCGATGATCCTGGCCTCCTCACCGAATCGCTCCAGCAGTGCGAGAGCGTCGTCCACGCTCTGCGCCCGCCGGTACTCGAATGACGCGGGAACCTGCACGACGGCCTCCTGGTGCAGTGCCTCCGGTGATGGCGGGCCCGGCCTCCGGTGATGGCGCGCCCGCGGCAAGGACCACGCACCGCACGAGCGCACTGTCACCCCGGCGACCGCCCGGGTCAACGGCGACTGAAGGGAATGGTTAAGAGCCGTCCACGGCTGACACGTGGGGGGCGTGCGATCGCTGGAGGCGGCGATGACCCTCACACAGCTCAGGGCGTTCGTCGCGGTGGCCCGGCTCGGCTCGGTCAAGGCCGCCGCGATCTCCCTGGGGGTGAGCGAGCCCGCGGTGTCGGGCGCGGTCGCCGTGCTGCGCCGCGAGCTCGGCGACCGGCTCTTCGTCCGGGCGGCGGGCGGGATCGCCCTGACGCCCGGCGGGCGGCGGCTGGCCGCGGGCGCGGCCGAGATCGTGGGCCTGGCCGAGGAGACCCGCCGGCAGGTCCGGCAGGCCGGCGCGGACAGCTCCTACCTGCGGGTCGCCGCGACCGAGACGACCGCCGAGCAGATCACCCCGCCACTGCTGGAGGCCTTCGTCCGGCGGCACCCGGACGTGGAGACCACGACCCTCGCGGTGGCGTCCACCGCGCTCGGCGAGCTGCTGCTGGACCGGCGAGCGGACGTCGCGATCAGCCCGGTCGCCGCCGAGCCCGGCACCGTCGCCGTCGGTCCCGCCCCGGACACCCTCGAACACATCCTGTTCCTGCGCATCCAGCTGGTGGTGGTCGCCTCACCGCGCCACGCCGGCGTCCGGCCGGACCAGGGCGACGGCGGCCGGCTGCACCTACCGGTCGGCCGGCTGTCCCGGGAACACTGGCTGCTCGGCCCGGGCGGGCTCGACCCCGGAACGCCCGGCGGCGCCTTCCTGACGCGGCACGGCGTCGGCGACGCCGACGCGTCGATCTTCCCCAGCACCAGTGCGGCCCTGGGTGCGGCCGTCGCCGGCGACGGGCTGTCGCTCGCCGTGCTCCACCTCGTCCGCGACGAGCTGCGTCGCGGCACCCTCACCGTGGTCGCCGTGCCCGGCACCCCGGTCAACGGCGTGCTGCGGGCCTCCGCCCTGCGCGGCGACCGGCGCTCGCCGACCGCATCCGCGCTGTGCCGGTTCGTGACCACGCCCACCGCCGTGAAGAGCCTGATGACCCGGGCCACCGGTGTACCGGTGGACCACTACCGGCCGACCGTCCGGGTGAGCCTGTGGAGCTGACCGGGGACGGCTCCGGGAGGGGAATCGCCGGGTGGCCGGTCATCGTTGGAACGTACGTCGACGGGGGAATTCCGGGGCACCGGGCAGATCTGGGCAAGGAGGCTCGTCCACATGGAGTTCACCAACGAGTTCCACGTGAGCCTGCCGGTGGAAGCGGCCTGGGACCTCTTCACCGACGTCGAGCGGATTGCCCCGTGCATGCCGGGGGCGCAGCTCACCGGGGTCGACGGCGAGCGGTTCCACGGCACGGTCAAGGTGCGGGTCGGAGCGGTGACCGTGCAGTACCGGGGCACCGCCGCGTTCGACGAGCGGGACGAGGCGAACCACACCGTGCGGCTCACCGCCTCCGGACGCGACACGCACGGCCAGGGCAACGCCGACGCGCACGTCACCGCACGGCTGGCCCCGGACGGCGACGGCACCCGGGTGACCGTCGAGACCCGGCTCAGCATCACCGGGAAGGTGGCCCAGTTCGGCAAGGGCGTCATGACCGACATCAGCCGGAAGCTGCTGGACCAGTTCACGGCCTGTCTGGAGGAGCGGCTGGCCGCCGAACACGAGCGCGGGGGCGGAGCCGCGCCGGCCACGCAGCCGGCGGCCGCCGAACCCGCAGCGGCCGCGTCCGCCGCCGGGCGGTCCGCACCCGTGGGGGAGCCGCGGGCCACCTCGGCGGAGGGGGAGCCGCTGGACCTGCTCGCCGTGGCCCGCGGACCGGTGGCCAAGCGCCTGGCGTCGATCCTCCTCGCCGGGTTGATCCTGCTGGGGGTCGCGCGTCGGTTGCGCCGGGCCTGCCGGCGTCCGCGAGGGGGACACCGTGCGTGACGTCCTGGGCGAGGTGTACCCGTGGTACCGCGCGGGCGAGGTCTTCGGGCTCGCCACCGTGGTCAGCACCTTCCGGAGCGCGCCCCGCCGGCCGGGTGCGGCGATGGCGGTCTCGGCCTCCGGCACCGTGGTCGGCAGTGTCTCGGGCGGCTGCGTCGAGGGCGCGGTGTACGAGGAGGCCGAGGAGGCCCGGATCTCGGGACGCCCGGTGTTGCGGTCGTACGGGGTGAGCGACGGCGACGCCTTCGAGGTGGGGTTGACCTGCGGCGGCACGATCCAGATCTTCGTCGAACCCGTGTCCAGCCGAACCTTCCCCGAACTTCCGGACGTGGTGACGTCGTTGGGTGCCGGCGAGCCTGTCGCGGTGGCCACCGTGGTGACCGGCCCGGACAACGGCCCGGGCGCGCTCGGGAGCCGCCTGGTCGTCTGGCCGGACCGCGCCTGCGGCACCCTCGGTTCGGCCGCGCTGGACCGCGCGGTGGGCCTCGACGTCCGCGGCATGCTCGAACACGGCACAACAGGGCTGCGCCACTATGACACCGCGGGCCGCTGCCTGGACGGTGAGGAGTTCGCCGAGGTCGGCGAACTGACCCTGTTCGTGGGGTCGTTCGTCACACCCCCGCGGATGCTGGTGTTCGGTGCGATCGACTTCGCCGCCGCGGTCGCCGAGTTGGGGTCCTTCCTCGGCTACCGCGTCACGGTGTGTGACGCGCGGGCAGTGTTCGCCACCGCCTCCCGCTTCCCGCACGCGGACGAGGTCGTGGTGCGATGGCCGCACGAGTACCTGGCCGAGGAGGCTGAGGAGGGCCGGATCGACGGCCGTACGGTGGTGGCCGTCCTCACCCATGACCACAAGTTCGACGTGCCGTTGCTGGCCACCGCGCTGCGGTTGCCGAAACTGGCGTACATCGGTGCGCTCGGGTCGCGCCGAACCCACCGCGAGCGGCTGGGCCGTCTGCGCGAAGCCGGCTTGCGAGAAAGGGAGTTGGCCCGGATGTCGGCCCCCGCCGGGCTCGACCTCGGCGCCCGCACGCCGCAGGAGACGGCCGTCTCCGTCGCCGCCGAGATCATCGCCGCCCGCTGGGGCGGCACCGGTCGGCCGCTCACCCGGACCGACGGCCCGATCCACACCGCCGCCGGGGCCGACGATCAGCCGTCGGCCCCGGCGGAGGCCGGCTGAAGACGGGTCCGACCGCCTGTCGCATGACGCCTCAGGCAGGATGACAGCCCGTTCGAGTTCGTCGTCCAACCGGGCGCGGGCCACTACCCGTGGCTGGGCGACGCCGACAGGTTCGTGTCGATCACCGTGCGGTTCCTCGGCTGATGCGCACGACCCGGAAGCCGTGAGGTGGAAGGACAGCGGACGACAGCGGCTTTCCGTGGGTCGGTGGGTCCTGACGGTCGGCCCGCCGCTGCGAACGCCCGATGGGGTGATGGCCGGGTGCTCCGTCAGGCGTCGTCCCGGGCCGGTAGCTAGCATGGGGAGCCTGCCGAACGAACGGCAGGAACCGGGCCCCCTCCCTCCAGGAACGGGCCCGCCCCACAGGTGAGATCCGCCAGCAGTCGACGCGCGGACGCACCCCGGAGGGAAGAGCGAACCGTGAGCACTGCTCCCGCCGGCGGATCCTCGCGCTACCTGGTGCTGGCAGCGATGATCTTCGCCGTGGCGATGACCTTCATCGACCAGACCATCGTCTCGATCGCCGTACCGAACATCCAGCAGGAGTTGAAGCTGACCAGCACGGGGGTGCAGTGGGTGATCAACGCCTACCTGCTCACCCTGGCGGCGTTCTTCGCCTTCGGCGGTCGGCTCGCCGACACCGTCGGTCACCGCAGGATGGTGGTGCTCGGGGTGCTGATCTTCGCGGGCGCCTCGGCCTGCTGCGGCTTCACACCCACCGGGAGTCCGGCCGAGGCGTGGCTGGTCACCTTCCGCGCCGTCCAGGGCTTCGGTGGCGCCATCATGTTCCCGGCGGCGCTGGCGATCGTGGTGCAGAACTTCGCGCTGCGCGAGCGCGGGCGGGCGCTGGCCCTGTTCTTCGGCATCGCGGGCGGTCTGACCGCGATCGGACCGGTCCTCGGCGGCTACCTGACCGAATGGACCTGGCGGGCCATCTTCTGGGTGAACCTGCCGGTGGCGGCGATCGCGCTGGTGCTGATCGCGATCTCCAAGCCGGCGACGGAGAGCCGGCCCGCGCCCATGGACTACCGGGGCCTGGCCCTGATCGCCGGCGGTGTCGGGCTGAGCGTCTTCGGTTTCCAGCAGTCGCAGGTCTGGGGCTGGTCGAACCCGGCGATCTGGCTCTGCATCGCGGCCGGTCTCCTGCTGCTGGTCGGCTTCGCGATCGTCGAGAAGCGCACCGTCTCGCCGCTGATCCAGGTGGACATCTTCCGGATCCGCGCGTTCTCCGTGCAGAACCTGGTGCTCGGCATCTCGATGCTGGTCTTCGTCCCGGTCTTCTTCTTCTCCAGCGAGTACGCGCAGATCGCGCTGGGTGACTCCTCCTCGAATGCCGGTGTCTTCCTGCTCTACTTCTTCATCGGGTTCGTGATCGCCTCGCAGATCGGCGGCCGGATGCTCGACCGGGGCGGCGCGAAGCGGCCGGTGGTGCTCGGGTGCGTCCTGGCCGCGGTCGGGTTCTACCTGTGGGCGGGCGACGCGACCACGTTGAGCTTCAGCACGCAGCAGTGGGACATCGTGCTGGCCGGCGCGGGCATGGGCTTCATGCTCACCCCCTCCAGCACGGACGCGGTCAACCGCGCCTCGCGGCTGTCCTACGGCGAGGCGACCGGCATCACCCAGACGGTCCGCAACTACGCCGCCAGCCTGGGACTGGCCGTGCTGGGCACCGTCCTGGTCACCGACCTGCGGACCCAGCTGACCGACTCCCTGGTCGCCCAGGGCCTGCCACACGCGCAGGCGGTCGCCGAGGCCACCCACCTCTCCCAGGTCCAGGCGCAGAGCGGCGGGAGCGGGAGCACCGCGACCATCCCGCAGTTCTTCCGGGACGACTTCGCCCACGCCACCCAGACGGTCCTCTACTGGATGGCGGCCATCATGGTCGCGGCCGCCGTGGTGGCGGTGATCGGTCTGCGTCCGGGCGTGCAGGCCGAGACTGCCGCCGACGAACAGGAGGCCCTGGCGTCCGGACGCGAGCCGGGCCAGGTCTGAGGAACTCCTGGCAGCAGTGGTGGGCCTGGCCTGGACAGTGGTCGCTGCCCTGCACGACCGTGGGCCGGGCGCGCGGGGGAGTGGGCTGCTGCTGTCGCTGGAACGTCCCCCGACCGGGTCACAACGGAGAG
Source organism: Streptomyces sp. CB01881 (assembly GCF_002953255.1). Classification (GTDB taxonomy): domain Bacteria; phylum Actinomycetota; class Actinomycetes; order Streptomycetales; family Streptomycetaceae; genus Kitasatospora. The sequence continues at coordinate 898,188 of NZ_CP026498.1, read as the reverse complement.
GCGGGGAGACGTCGGACCGCCCCACCGGGCCGGCGGGGCGGTCCCGGTGGTCAGCGGGAGCCGAAGTCGGCGTTCCAGGAGGCCGTGCCCGTCCGGGCCAGCCCGACCTCGGTGTAGTCGCCGAGCATGATCGCCAGGTGGCCGGGAGACCTGATCCAGCCGTCGACGGCGGCGTCGACGTCGGTGGGCCCGTAGAACGCGATCTCACCGAACCCCCTCCACGTGTAGCCGAGGCCCCGCGCGATGTTCGCCGAGTCGCAGAAGTGGCCCGAGACGTGGCGCTGGTCCATCTGGTCGGCGTTGCACTTGGCGGCCTGGGCGAGCGTCTGGTTGAGCCGTACCGCCGGCTTGCCGTTCTGGGCGCGCACGGCGTTGAGCCGGTCGAGGAAGCGCTGCTCGACGGAGGTGCCCGTGCCCGGCCCGCTCAGGTCGAACCGCTGGGACATGCTGCCGTCACAGTTCTCGACCGTGACCTCCCGGTCGAGGCCGTGGTAGGTCAGGCAGCGGTTGTCGCGGGCGTTGTGGATGTAGGTGCCGCCCTCGGCGGCGGACTCCAGGGTCCACTGCTGGTTGTCGCCCGCCCACCAGTGGATGAACTGGGTGGACCGGCCGTCGTTGAGGTCCATCTCCAGCACGCGCTCGGTGCCGTTGACGTTGCGGGCGAAGTCCACCCGGCCGCCCGGCTTGTTGGAGATCCAGAACGAGGTGGAGGCGTTCTGGTAGTTGCGGGCGATGATCCGGGAGGCCTCCCCGTCGGCGCTGGCCAGCGAGTGGTGGTTCTGGTGGTCCTGGATCGTGATCATCTGCTCGACCACGTCCGCCTGCGCGGCGCTCGCCGGCGCGGCGAGCAGCGGGAGGCTGCACACCGATATCGCGGACACGGCGAGTGCCAGCCCCGCCAGCCGGGCGCGGGGGCGGAGGTCTCGGGTTGAGGGGTGGGACACGGGGCTCTCCTACTGTCGGTGGACCGCGCGGTTGCGGCTGCGGACACCGACAGGACACCAGGCGCGTGTTGACGATCGGTCAGCACCGCGTAGACGGCCTTGGTTCGGCCGTCTACCGGGTGTCGGCCGCACCGGACCGCGCCGCCGCACCGGACCGCGCCGCCGCACCGGACGCGTTTGCCGCGCGGCCGGGTCGGGGCGAGGAGCACCTTCCGTTTGATCCTGGCCGTGCCCGGCGCCCACGAGACGAGGTGGGCTTCGGGTCGGGCCCGTTCGGCGTCAGCCTGCGGGGAGGTGGCGTGTCGCCGGGCGCCGGGCCGCGTGGAGGATGCGATCGCGGGAGGCGGCGGCCTCGGCGCGCAGCGTGGGCAGGTCGACGTCGAGAACGCGGCCCGCCCATTTGCGAACCTGCCCGCCGACGAGGACGGTGTCGATGTTGCGGGCGTCGCTGCCCAGGACGACGGCGCCGGTGGCGTCGTTCAGCGGCAGGTTGTTGATCTCGTCGGTGGTGATCACCAGCAGGTCGGCCTGCTTGCCGGGCGTCAGCGAGCCGGTGACCTCGGCCAGGCCGCAGGTCCGCGCACCGTGCAGGGTGGCGAAGTCCAGTACGTCGTGGGTGCCGATGCGTGTCGGCTCGCGGTCGGTGCCGTGGGCTCCGTGAACGGCCCGCATGCGCTGGACGGTGTGCAGGGCGCGCATCTGGGTGAACATGTCTCCGGCCAGGGCGACTTCGACGTCGATGCTCAGACCCGGCCGCACGCCGACCGCCAGTGCCTCGTCGATGGCGGGCACGGCGCTCTCCAGCCCGATCTGGGCGTCCGAAGTGGGCGCGAGTGACACCGTGGTGCCGCTGGCCGCGATGGCACGCCACGCGTCGGGGCTCAGCGCGGTGGCGTGGATCAGGGTCAGGTGCTCTCCGAGCAGTCCCTGCCGTTCCCAGCGGAGAATCGCCTCCGAGGAGGCTTCTCCGAAGACCGCGTCCACGCTCACGCCGATGCCCAGTTCTTCTGCGGTGCGGGCGAGTTCCGGGCCGTAGGCCAGAGCGGGTCCCGCTATCCGGTCGGTGGCGAGGGCGGCGAGGCGGATGGTCGTGAGGCGGTCGGTGTACTGCGCGTGCAGGCGGGTCAGGTCGGCGGGCCACTGCCGGTCCCAGGCGCCGAAGTGCGGGCCCATCGCGGCGTGTATTCCTCGGATGCCGCTGTCGACCAGGGCTCGGACGGCGGCGTCGGAGTGCTCGGCGCTGCGTGAGTTGTGGGAGAAGTCCAGCATCGTGGTGATGCCTGCGTCGATGGCGGCCAGTGCCGCCAGCCTGGTGCCGACGTACATGTCGTGGGGCCGGTAGGCCGGGGCGTACCCGGCGAGCGTGGTGGAGACGTAGCCGGCCAGGTCGTTCACGTCGGGCATGGTCCGGCGCAACTGGGCCTGCCAGGCGTGGCGGTGGGTGTCCACGAAGCCGGGGGTGAGGATGGTTCCGGCAGCGTCGACCACGATCGCGTCCGTCGCGGCCCCGTGGGCGCGGAGATCGGGGCCGACGGCGGCGATGGTGCTGCCGGCCACGAGCAGGTCGCCGACGTCGAGGGTGCCCAGGGCGGGGTCCATGGTGAGGACGGTGGCACCGGTGAACAGGATGCGGCGCCCCGGGTCGCCGGCGGTTCGGCGCAGCCGTTCCAGGAGGGGGTGGCGTGCGGTGTCGGTAGGACGGTGGACAGCGTGCATGGCGGACTTCCGTTGGGGGAGGGGTTGGTGGGTGGCCGGCCGGGGCTACGGGGCCGGTGGCGGGGCGTCGGCGCGGTGGAGGACCAGGTGCTCGTGGTGGAGCACGCCGTCGCGGACGTCGCCGGTCGCGGTGAATCCGGTGTCGTCGAGGTAGTCGATGTGGGAGCCGGTGACGGTGTAGCTGCCGGTGTAGGCGCTCGGCCGCTCGCCGCGGGCCTCGTCGTAGCGGCCGTCGGCCCGGAGTTCCTGTCGGACGAAGCCGTCGGCACTGACCCACAGGCCGATGTACGGGTGGAGTTGGTCGTTGCTCATGACCACCCAACCTGGCACCGTCCGGGGGAGGCTTCCAGGCCGCGGTGTTCCTGGGGGCGCTGCACCGTGGATCAGGGCTTCGGCCCGGTGGCACGCGGGCCTTAGCCTCAGGAGCATGCGCACTGACGAGACCCTGTCGCGTGGCAACCCCCTCGGGGAGTACCTGCGCGCCCGCCGTGAACAGCTGCCGCCCGAGCTCGCGGGCATCACCGCCGCCGGCTACCGCAGGGTCTCCGGGCTCCGCCGGGAGGAGGTGGCCCTGCTCGCCGGGGTGAGCACCGACTACTACACGCGCCTGGAGCAGGGGCGCGAGCGCAACCCCTCCCGGCAGATGCTGAACGCCGTCGCCCGCGCGCTCCAGCTCGACGAGGAGGCCGTGACACATCTGCTCCATCTGACCGCTTCGCCCGGGCCCCGCCGCCGGCGGGGCCCGGAGCGGGTCTCACCCGCACTCCTGCAGCTACTGGGAGCTCTGACCACTCCCGGCCTCGTCCTCGGCCGCTCGCTGGACGTCCTGGCGCTCAACCCGTCCGCGGGTGCCCTCTACGCGGCGTTCGCGCGTACGGACAACCTGCTGCGGATGACGTTCCTCGACCCGGCCGCACGCTCGTTCCACCGCGACTGGGACGAGGCGGCCCGGGCCTCGGTCGCCGCCCTGCGCAGTGCCGCGGGCCGGGACCGCGAGGACCGGGGGCTGACCGAACTCGTCGGCGAACTCTCGCTCAAGAGCCACGAGTTCCGGGTGTTGTGGGCCCGGCACGAGGTGCACGGCAAGTCGGGCGGTTCGAAGCGGTTCCGCCACCCGCAGGTTGGCGACCTCGATCTGCGCTACGAGACGTTCACCGTCAACAGTGCCCCGGAGCAACAGCTGGTGGTGTACCAGGCCGCTGCCGACCCTGCGTCCGCCGAGGGCCTGGCTCTGCTGCGTGCCCTGGCCCCCTGATGCGGCGGCCAGGGCGGCCAGGTACCCGCATCGACATGGCGCCGGAGCATGGGAGGATCGCCTCTCCAACACCATCCGCACCAGAGCGGCCGTCGAGGCCATACGAATCGTGATCGAGGAGCAGCTGTGACCGAGCAGCCCGGCCCGCAGCAGCGCATCGCCGACGCCATCCGCCCAGCCATGCTCGCCGGCCTGCAGGACGCCGCCCTGATCGGCGACCAGGGCACCGGGCGAATCAACGAATGGGTCGACTGGATTGCGGCTGTCGTCGCCGGCCAGGTCGTTCAGCCGATCGCCGCCGAACGCGACGCCTTCGCGGACCGGGTGGACACCCTCACCGACGTCGCCAAGCGCCACAAGGAGGGATACCGGGACGCGGCCCGAGACGTGCAGCGACTCGATGCCCGTGTCGCTGAGCTGGAGGCGGAGGTGACGCGGCTGCGGGCAACCGGTGCCATGGCGGCCGGCCCGGAGGTGGAACCCGACGCGGAATCGGTGGCGGACAGGCCCGCCCAGTCCCTCCGGGACCGGCTCCGCGCCAAGTACCCCGCGACCGCGGAGGCTCTGGACCGCCGGGACGCCGAGGCCGATCCGGGCCGGAACGCAGAGGTCGATCCGAGGCGGGACGCCGAGGACTGACCGCATTCCCCGGACGACCTGCCGCACCCACGGAGCCGCCCCGGGCGCGACGAGCCTGCGGCCCTGTGACTTCCCGCCCGGCGACACGCGGCCCGGGATCTCGGGGTGTCGGGATCTCAGGGTGTAGCCAGTACCACCCTCAAGACGGAAGCCCGCATGATCGAGCGTCAGGGCGGGGCCGGGCAGGATCGTGCTCGTGAACACCACCTCGAACCGCAAGCGCCGTATCAGCGCTGTCGCAATCCTGGGTCTCGCCGCATCAGTGGCCGCGACCGGCACCGGACTCGCCGCCACGACCCCGCCGTCCACCGTGCACGCGACCGCCGCCACAGCTGCCGTCGCGCCCCCGCGGTCCTTCCAGGGCACGCTCCCCGCGCCGACGGGCCCCTACGCCGCTGGCGAGGACGTCATCCACCTCACCGACGCGAGCCGTCCCGACCCGTGGGTGCCGTCATCCGGCCCCCGCCAACTGGCCGTCACGATGGTCTACCCGGCCGTCCCCGGGACCGGGACTCCGGCTCCTTACATGACCCTCGCCGAGGCAACCGGAATCGTCCAGCGGCAGAATTTGCCGGCGAGCTCCGGCGTCACCCCACAGACCCTTTCCAGCGTCACCACTCACGCGTTCGACGGCGCGCGGCCGCAGCGCGGCAAGTATCCGCTGGTGGTCCTCTCGCCCGCGTACGAGGACCCGCGCATCACGCTCACCTCGCTCGCGACCGACCTGGCCAGTCACGGCTACGTCGTCGCGCTTGTCGGCCACACCTACGAGGACAGCGGCGAGACGCTGGCGAACGGCCAGACGCCGCCGTGCGCGATCTGCGATCACCCGGAAACGCTCGACTTCGACTCCGTCGCCGCCAGCCGCGCGCTGGACGTGTCCTTCGTGATCGACCAGTTGACGCATGGCAATACCGCGTGGCCCCTGGCACACCTCATCGACAAGCACGAGATCGGCATGGCCGGACACTCACTCGGCGGAGCGGCGGCCGCCGCCACGATGATCGCCGACCCGCGAGTACGGGCCGGAGTGAACATGGACGGCTCCTTCCACCCGGACCCGACGCCCGGCCAGATCAACCGGCCGTTCCTCATGCTGGGTACGACCGCCAACACCGATTGGGAGCACCCCTGGGCCGCCCTCGGCGGCTACAAGAAGTGGCTGACGGTCGCCGGCGCCGACCACTTCAGCTTCAGCGACCTGGACCTGCTTCATGAGCAGGCCGGGTTCCCGACGCCGCCCCTCTCCCCGGAACGCGGGGTGGTGATCACCCGCGAGTACGTGACAGCGTTCTTCGACCAGACGCTGAAGGGGATCCGCAGTCCGCTGCTGGATGGCCCCTCGCCGAACAATCCGGAAGTACTCTTCCAGTACTAGCCAGGCGCTGGCAGCGAGGCCCCGCGCGGGCGCGTTCCCGGCGATCTGCCACCCGGGCGGCGCAAGGTCGCTGCTGCCGACACGCGGCTCGGCGGCCTCGCCGTCCGGCACGCACCGGCCCCCGTCGGGGACGGGGGCCGGTGGAGTCGGGCGGCTACGTGCACTTCTCGTCGATCTTGTACTGGAGCGCCTTCGGGTAGTCGTGCCGGCTGAGCCGGACGCGGGCCAGGATCGGGGCGTGGTTGAGGTCGTTGCCGGGGTCGGCGATGTCCTGCAGGAGCGAGCGGAGCTCGGCGTGGGTGGTGAGCTCGTACCCGTGCATCCGGTCCTTGTCCGTGCCGAAGACCTCGGCCAGCTTCTCGTAGCGCCACGGGTGCAGCACGTTGTAGAAGTCGGCCCCGTTGGACGGCTTCTCCTTGTAGTAGCAGGGGCTGACCAGCATCTGCTCGATGCCGTAGAAGCCCTCGTTGTCCAGGACGAAGACCACCGGCCGCAGGTGGTGACGCACCTGGGTGGACAGCTCCTGGCAGATCTCCTGGAACGAGCCGTCCCCGACGAACACGAGCGGGCGCTTCATCGGTTGCTGTCGGCCCAGTGCCACGCCGGTGGCCGCGCCGACGGAGTAGCCGATGGACAGCCAGCTGTTCTGTGCCAGGAAGCCGGCCCGCTCGGTGATCCGCAGGTTCATCGAGCCGAGCAGCGCGAACGCCGCGTCCGAGACCACCGTGAACGGCGAGGGGGCCTGTGGGTCCCCGCCGGTGGCCTGGTGCTCCAGGAAGAAGTTGATGTGCTGGAAGAAGCTGTCGTAGGTCAGTTCCGGCGGGTACCGGTCGGTGCTCAGCTCGTCCAGGAAGTCGGCCGTGCTGGCCGGGACGTCCAGGCCCGCCGCGTGCGCCAGGGCGAAGTGGTCGGCCGGGAAGGTCTGTCCCGCCAGGGCGTTGCGCAACGCCACGATGAACCGGCCGAGTTGGACATCGGGGAAGTACCCGGCGCCGACGCTGACGCCGTCGCGTGCCGCCACGATCCAGTCGTCGCCGATCGACTGCTCGCCGCCGAGGTTCTTGGACGTGGACCAGGTCCCCAGGCCGATCCGGCACCCGGCGTTCTTGAAGACCTTCCGGATCTCCGGCAGGCTCGCCCTGCCGTTGTAGACCCCGGCGAACAGCGGGTGCCGCTCGGAGACCACGGACTTCGCGCCGACGGTGGTGCAGAACTGCATCCGGGTGGTCTGCACGAACTCCAGGAGCTCGTTCTCCAGCCGCCGGCGGACCAGTTCCTCTCCGGCCCAGACGATCGGTGTGCCGAACTTCCCGATCAGCTCCACCGCCGCCGCGACGGCCTTCTCCAGCATCTCGTCGTTCCGTTTGGTGAACGAACGCTCGTGAGCGCGGAGTTCGCCCTGTGGAGGTGCGCACGGCGCGTGCCAGAGGTCCTCCATCACCTCCAGGTAGACCGGCTTGCGTTCGGTCAGGCACGCGGTGATCGCGCTGTCGATCTGTGAGGGGGCGAGTCCCGGGTTGGAGAGCACCTGTGCGTCCACCGTGACCTGCCGGTAGACGTCCAGGTTGCTCTCCCGGCGCGGGCTCATGTGCGAGGTGAGCAGGCCGACCGCCTGCTGGTTGAGCCACTGCTCGTAGGACGGCGCCGCGTTGATCGCGATCAGTGGCACGTCCTCGACGTAGGCGCCGCCGATGGTGTTGAGCAGGCTGAACGCACCCACCCCGTAGGTCACCGCGACCGCTCCGACGCCCTGTTCGCGTGCGTCCGGGTCGGCGTCGGCGACCCGGACCCGGGCGTAGGCGTCCGCGGCGTAGCCGGCGCCCATCTCGGTCGGGGTGCCGATCCAGCGTACGCCGGTGGTGGCCTGCATGATCGTCAGGAACGGGCCGAGGAAGTCCCCGGGCACCCCGAACAGGTACCGGATGCCCAACTGCTCCAGCCGGGTGGCCAGGTAGCGGGCCACCGTCCATTCTTCGTTGCCGCTCATCCGCGCATCACTCCCTGCCGGCTCTCCGGCCGGACCTGGACCTCGGGCCGGATCTCCGGCTGCGCCGGGGGCGGCGGCGGTGCAGCCTCGTGCACGGCGATGGCCGCCCGGACGGCGGTCTCCACCGCGCCCTCGATCCAGGCGTGCTTGAGCGAGACGTGCTCGCCGGCGAAGTGCACCGGGCCCTCCGGCTTGACCACGTCGAGGTGGAAGCTGGTCATCTGGTGCGGGGTGTAGACCGCCGCCTCACCGAAGGCGTACGGGTCGCGCAGCCAGCTCTGGGTCTTCCCGTAGCCGGTGTAGAACACCTCGATCCGCCGGCCGTGCACCGACTGGAGGTTGCGCAGTGCGTAGACGTACCGCTCGTCGTCCTCCATGGAGTCCCAGCGCACCGCGTCGTCGGACCAGCTGTAGCTGGCCAGTACCACCCCGCCGCCGTCGGCGCCGGGCACCGGGTGCGAGGGGTAGTACATGAAGCGGTTCGGGTTGTCGGTGGTCGAGCCCCCGCCGAAGCAGTTGGTGGTGGGGCGCACGCTCGCCCGCAGCAGCGGGGTGTGCTGGTAGACGTCCCGCTGGGCCTGGCTGATCCGGTGCTCGTCCACGCTCGCGTGTGCGCCGAGGAGCACGTCCGGCAGGTTGCGCGGGGGCCGGTGGCCGTTGTGGGCGGCGGCCACGGCCGCCTCGGCGTCGTCCTCGCCCGCCCGCTGGTAGTACTCGTACAGGCCGGGTGTGATGGAGTCGAGTTCGGCCTTCCAGTCCGCCTCGGTGAACTCCCACCACCGGCGGGAGAACTCCAGCAGCACCTTGGTGGCCTGGTCGTAGTGGGTCTCGATGATCGCCCGGCGCTTCTTGTAGGAGAACGGTGGCGTCACCTGGACGAACCGCAGGGCGGAGAACGGAACCGTGACGATCGCGAAGTCGCCCCTCCAGACGGTGGGTTCGGCCTCCGGGTCGTCCTCGGGGACGGTCTCGACGGCGACCTGCGGCCCGATCGGGCCGACGTTCCGGGCGCCCCCGCCGTCCCGACGCGGGTCCCAGTACTCCATCCGGATCATCCGCCGGCCCATCCGCAGCTCCTCCCGGAGCTCCTCGGCGAGCGCGTCGGGCAGCTTCCAGCTGCCACCCGCGATCTCCCAGTAGGTGGCGGTCGGGTTGATGTCGCTGCGGCCCAGGAAGGTGTGGAAGAAGGCCAGGTGCAGCCGCGAGGTCATGTTCTCGATCGTGCCGATCGCCTCGACGGCCTCGTCGCTGAAGCCCGCGTACTCGCGGAGGAAGCGGCCCATCGAGTAGCCGTCGAAGTCGCGGATCACCCGGGCCCAGCCGTCCAGCCACTCGGCGAACGGCTTGTTCACCCGCTTGCCGTCCCTGATCACCGAGTAGTAGTCGCGGACCGGCTCCAGGGCCTGGTTGACCATGTCGGTCGCGGTGATCCGCACCTCGTCGCCGGTGAGGTGGAAGCCCTCGTTGACGCAGCTCGGGTCGGCGGCGTACTCCTTGCGGCGGGCCTGGATCCGGTTGGTGCGGATCCAGGAGTTGAAGCGCTTGACCGGTTCGCGGAAGTCGGGGCTGTCCGCGCCGTACTTCCAGACCCTGCCCGGCTCGAAGGACTCGTAGACCACCGGCGGGACGGGCGCGTTCTGGTTGCCGGTGTCCGGATCGACGTCGACGTTGAAGAACAGCTGCCGGCTCAGGCCGAGGCTGTCGACCAGTGCCAGGGCGAGCGGGTGGAAGCTGGGCAGCCGCATGGCCCCGGCCTCCGCGTACTGCTCCGGGTCGTGGAACGGTGCGTCGGGCTCGTCGCCGGTGGAGCGGAAGGTCTTGATCCGCCCGCCCACCCGGCTGGCGTTGGCCTCCAGGATGGTGACGTTGTGTCCGGCGTCCTTGAGCAGCTTCCCGGCGACCAGGCCCGCGATGCCCGCGCCGATGATCAGCACGTCCTTGGGCTCGTCCGTCTCCGGGACGCCGTCCTTGATCAGGACGTCGAGGTAGCGCAGCTTCAGGTCCTTGTCGTCCGGGCCGACCAGCAGCAGCTCGCGCGCCAGCTGCCGGCAGGTCTGCCAGCGGGCGCGGTCACCGGCGGTGCCGTCGATGACGGGGTTCTCCATGGTGTCTCCTCGGGGCGATCGGCGGTCAGGAGCCGACCGGCTTGTTGGGGAGGTCCTTGCCCTCGGCGAGGAGGCGCAGCGTGCTGATCGAGGGGGTGAAGGCGTAGAGCGCGCCCGTGGTGCGGACGAAGCGCTTCATGTCGACCGTGCCGGAGGTGCCGTCCGCGAGCCCGATCTCGGCCTTGCCGGCGAGGCCGATGACCTTGTCGAGGCCGTTGGGGACGTGCGGGGAGCCGGTCGGGTCCCCGGGCGGGAAGTTCGCGTCGTTGGCCCAGTGCTGCTGGACCAGCTCGAACTGCATTTCCAGTGAGGTGCCATAGCAGACGAACATCAGCCCGCGGTCCTTGCCGTCGTCCGCGGGGCCCTGGAACTGCGGGCCGTACGGGATGCCCCGGCGCATCAGCCGGTGGCTCTTCGGCTTGTTGTCGCCGACGCCGGCGAAGGCACGCGGGTGGGTGCGGCGGATGTGCGCGACCCAGGGGGTGTGCAGGCCGATCGGGTCGTTCTTGTAGTCGAAGTCGTTGCGGTCGGAGCCGAGGCCGGTCAGGGTGCCGGTCGGCGGGGCGAGCGGCGTGCCGTCCTTCGCGCGGCCGACCAGGCAGGCGCCGAGCCGGTTGGGGTCCATCGTCCCGGTGAAGTTCTTGACGCCCTCCACCACGGCCTTGTTCCAGCCCGCGACGTCCTGGCGCAGCCGGCGCACCACCTGGAGCGAGCCGTTCTTCATCCAGGCGGGCGCCTTGCGGTCGCCCGCCTCGCTCTTGTGGCCGAAGACGAACTCGCCGGGTTCGATCAGCTCGGTCCCGGCGTGGTTGTCGCGGAAGCCCTTGTTCTCCGGGTCCTCCCGGTGGAAGTCCTTCACGCCGGGCTGGGAGATGCCGTCCTTGTAGCCGAAGTGCTCGTGTCCCTTCAGCGGGCCCGTCAGGGTACGGCCCTGGTCCACGTGGACCCGGGTGATCTGGTGCGCGTTCTCGACCGCGTCGAGGTTCTTCAGCTTCTCCTTCAGCAGTTCCTCGGTGTCCGCGGCGACGATGAGGACGGCGTGCACGACCTTGTCGCCGGTCCCGGCGCCGAACAGCCAGTGCTTGGGGTCGCTCTCGTCGGCGTCCCCGAGGTCCTTGGCCCGCGCGGCCGCGCCCGCGCAGAACGCCGGGAAGCCGCTGAGGTCCTTCTTGACCTGATCGGGCTTGCCGGCGACGGTCACCAGGCCCTCGAAGGTGAGCGAGACCCCGCAGCGGACGGCCGCCATGGCGGGGTCGCGCCCGAAGGCCCTGCGGGACAGCGAGAACTGCTCGTTGAAGTCCTCGGTCTCGTTCGTCGTCGCGACGGTGTTGAGGATCGCGGAGAGCCAGCCGCGGCCCTTGGCGGCGTCCGGGAAGTGCAGGTAGCGGAAGTCCGTGAAGTCCTTGTTGAACGCCGCCAGGACGTTGCCCTGGATGTCGGTGTTCGTGCGCAGCTTCGGCTGGGGCAGCTGCTCGATGGACGGTACGGCGGTGGGACGGGTGGGGGTCGTGGTCACGCTCGGGCTCCTCGTGGGAGGGGTGTCAGGCAGAGATGGTCACGAGATGTGACAGATCTGCTACCAAACGTAGCCTCGTCGTCGAGAGTCCTGTCAACCGGAGGTCGGCCTCCCGACGGGTGCGCGCGGTGTCACCGGGCGGGTCCGGCGGGATCGCCTGCGCCTGCGCCGCGGTGGGCCATCGGGATGGCGAGGTCGGCCGGGACCTTCGCGATGACCGTGGTCGGTCACCGCGATGACGGTCCACTCCTCGGTCCGGGCGCCGGGCCGCCCGCGTACGGCGGTGAGGAGCTGTCCGAGGAGTCCGTCGGCGGTCTCTGTCGCGCGGCGGTACTCGGGGCCGCAGCCGAGGAAGTGGGCGGTCTCGTCGACCGCGCCGAGGTGGACGAAGGAGGCGTCCAGGTCCTCGCCGGAACCGGGGACCCGTGCGGCTTCGGCCGCCACGCTCCGGTCGCACTCCTCCCAGGCCTGCGGGGTGTCCTCGCGCGGGGCGGTGTAGGCGAGCCGGCTCGGGGCCGCGAAGACCGGTCAGGTGATCCGGTGCAGCCGGATCAGGCGGCTGGCGTAGTCGCCGGCGGGCAGCCGCAGGTCGATGCCCCGCCGGGTCAGGACGGCGCCGCTGTGGGTGGTGCCCTCGTCGACGTCGAGGTAGTGGGCCGCGGGGTCCAGGGCCGGCAGGGCGAGGCCGGGGGACCGGTGGCCGAACCGGGTCGCGGGGCGCCAGGCGAGGACGGCGTGTTCGCCGCCGTCCTGGGTCGCGTAGTGCACGGCCGTCACTCCGCCGGGGCCGTGCAGGCGGTGTTGGCGGCCGTGCTGGACCAGGGGGCGGATCTCCTTGTAGCGGGCGACGAATGCGGCGGCCTCGTCGAGTTCCTCCTCCGACCAGGCGGTCAGGTCCGCGCCGAGGCCGAGCGCGCCGGCCATGGCGACGTGGAAGCGGAACCGCAGGGGGGTGGTGCGGCCGGTGGTGACGTTGGGGCTGTCGGTCACCCAGGCGGCCATGGCCTGGGCGGGGAAGAGCTGGCTGAAGCCGTGCTGGATGCCGAGCCGGTCGACCGGGTCGGTGTTGTCGGAGGTCCAGACCTGGTCGGTGCGGGCGAGGATGCCGAGGTCGGCCCGTCCGCCGCCGCCTGCGCAGGCCTCGATGCGCAGGCCGGGATGGTCGGCGCGGAGGCGGTCCATGATCCGGTGGACGGCGCGGGTGTGGTCGATCCAGAGCCGGTCGGGGTCCGGGTCGCCGGCCGGTCCGGCTTCGGTGACGACGCGGTTGGCGTCCCACTTGAGCCAGTCGACGTCGTGCTCGCGCACCAGTCGGTCCAGGGTCCGGTGGGCCCAGGCCTCGACGTCGGGGCGGGCGAAGTTCAGCATGAGCTGGTTGCGCAGCTCGGTGGCGTCCCGGGTCGCCGCGTGGACGACCCAGTCGGGACGGGCGCGGTAGAGGTCGCTGTCGCGGTTGACCATCTCCGGCTCCACCCACAGTCCGAAGGCCATGCCCAGGCGGTGCACCTCGTCGGCCAGGGGGCGCAGCCCGTCGGGGAACGCCGCCGGCCGGGGTGTCCAGTCGCCGAGGCCGGCGCGGTCGCCGGTACGGCCGCCGAACCATCCGTCGTCGAGGACGAAGAGTTCGGCGCCCAGGCGTGCGGCCAGCCGGGCCAGGTGCAGCTGGCCGGCCTGGTCGACGTCGAATCCGGTGGCCTCCCACGAGTTGTAGACGACGGGCCGGTCGCGCTCGGGGCCGGGCAGGACGGCGGTGCGGACGTGGGTGTGCCAGGCGCGGCTGGCGGCGCCGAAGCCGCCGGGGGTGTAGAGGCCGGCGAAGACCGGGGTGTGCAGGCTCCGGCCGGGCCGGAGGGTCCAGCTGATTCCCTCGTGGCCGAAGCCGCCGGTCCAGGTGGTGCGGCCGACCGGGTCGCGGTGCACGGTGACGCGCCAACTTCCGCTCCAGGCCAGGGCGGTGCTCCATACCTCGCCCTGTTCCTCGTCGGCGGTGCCGTCGTCGAGGGCGAGCCAGGGGCTGGCGTGGTGGCTGGTGACGCCGCGCCGGCTGGTGAGGACGGTCTCGGCGACCGGGAGCCGGTCGCGGTGCAGCTGGAACTCGCTGTTCCAGCCGCCCACGAGGTGGCTGAGCCGGTAGTCGGGCAGTGCCGGCGCCGTCCAGGAGGCGGAGTCCAGCCGGTCGACGCCGATCGGGCCGGAGTCCTCGGCGCCGGTGTGGGTGAGTTCCGTCCAGCGCTCGATGACGTCGCTGCCGGGGCGGACGCGGTAGCAGAGTTCGGCGGCCAGCGGGTAGTGGCGGTCGGCCAGGTGCAGCCGTAGCTCCCCGCCCCGGACCGTGTGCCCGGTGAAGGACCACTGGGCGCCGCGGGTGCCGTCGGCGAACCGCACCTGGAGGCCGGCGGGCCCGAAGCGCGCACCGGTCTGCGGGGCCAGTTCGTCCGGCGCGGGGTCCGCCTCGAAGCTGCTCGCGGCGGGTGAGGTGGCCGCGGGCAGTCCGTCGAGGGCGTCGGTGTCGATCTCCGCCCCCCAGTGCAGGTGCCGGGGGCTGCCGTCGGCGCCGATGCGTACGGCGTAGACGCTGTTCGGGGTCCGCAGGACCGCCAGCCCGCGGGTGGGGTCGAAGGATACGGATGAGGTCGTGGGAGGCACGGGAGGTCCTGAGGGGTGTCGGGCGACGCTGGGGTCAGGCGCGGACCGGAAGTGGCCGGCCGCCATGGTGAACGACAGTGGAAGCGCCCGGAGTTGGGCCAGAGCGTAAGTGCCTCCTGACGGGAAATCAATACTGGACGAAGTTATTTATTTACCGGTAGGTTGCCGCCGTGTTTCCACATCACTCGCAGCCGCTGGTCTCCGCACCGGCCGAAACCGCCATCCTCGCCCTGCTGCTGGCCGAGAGCCCGCTCAGCCGGGTGGAGCTGGCCCGTCGGACGGGCCTGTCCTCGACTGCCGTGACCAAGGCCGCCCGGCCGCTCATCGACGACGGCTACCTGCACGAACTCCCCCCGGAGCGCACCGCTCCGGGGGCCGGACGTCCCGTCAACCCGCTCGCCGTCACTCCCGACCGGGAGTTCTTCGTCGGTGTGAAGATCAGTGCCGACACCCTCTTCGGCACGGTCTGCGACCTGCGGGCACGGATGCGCACCACCGCCGTCCGCCCGCTGGGCGAGCGCGACCCCGCCGCCGTGTGCGCACTGCTGACCGACCTCGTCGCCGAACTCCTCGACGCGAGACCCGAGTACCGGGCCCGCACCCGGCACCTGGGCATCGCGGTCTCCGGCGACGTGGACCGCCCCCGGGGGCGCGTCCGCTACTCCGTGCTCCCCGGCTGGCGCGACGTGCCGCTGGCCGAGACCGTCGCCGCGGCGACCGGCCTGATCGTCACCGTGGAGAACGACGTCAAGGCCCTCACCGCCGCCGAGCACTGGTACGGGGAGGGCATCGGCACCGAGTACTTCGCCCTGGTCACCATCGGAGCCGGGATCGGCTCGGGGATCGTCGTCAACGGCGAGCTGGTCACCGGCGCGTACGGCGTCGCCGGCGAGATGGGGCACATCAGCATCGACCCGTCCGGGCCGCGGTGCCACTGCGGCCAGGTCGGCTGCGTCGAGGCCATCGCCTCCAGCGATGCCATCCTCGCCACCGTCCGCCGCGCCACCGGCGACCCGGGCCTTGACTTCGACGGTGCCGTCCAGCTCGCCCGCGGCGGCGAACCCGCCGCCCGCGACGCCTTCGCCCGGGCCGGCCACGCGATCGGCACCGGCATCGCCACCCTGGTCAACCTGCTCGGCCCCGAGCGCGTCGTCGTCACCGGCGAAGGACTCGACACCTACGACCTCTTCGGAACGCACATCAAGGAGGCCTACGCCGCCCACTGCTTCAAGGCGGCGGCGAGGTGCCCGCTGACCCTGCGTCCACTCCCCTGGGAGGAGTGGGCCCGCGGAGCCGCCGTCGTGGGCATCCAGGCCCTGCTTCCCTGAAGACCCCCGGCGAATCGTCACCACGCCTACCCCGGGCAGCCCGGGATCCGCCGACCACCCGATCCGAGCCTCCGGCACGACCGATGTCCGCCACCGCCTGCCAGTCGTGAACGTCGGACACCGGCCACGCCGGACGACCCACCCGCAGCCCCACACCCTCAGCCCGAAGGATGCGACGTGAGCGCACAGAAATCCCGGCTTGGCCGCAGAGGATTCCTCGGTGGATCCATCCTGTTCGTCGCCGGAGCAGCGGTCGGCTGCACCAGCAACCCGACCGGCGGAGCCTCCGGCGGGGCGAAGACCACCCTGAACGTCTGGTCCCACGCCTACGGCGAGGCCGGCACCCAGCAGGCCCTCACCCGCTACGCGGCCGAGTTCACCAAGGCCAACCCGGACATCGCGGTCAAGGTCACCTGGACCCCGGGCGACTACGCCGGCAAGCTCAACGCGACCCTGCTCACCGACGCGGCCCCGGACGTCTTCGAGATCGGCGACTTCAACGACAGCCTCGCCTGGCACGGCCAGATAGCCCGGCTGGACGACCTCTACGGCAGCGCCAAGGCCGACTTCAACCAGGGCGACCTCGACACGGCGACCGTCGACGGCAAGCTCTACGGCGTCAAGATGATCGACGACGTCATGATGCTCTACTACCGCAAGAGCGTCCTGTCCAAGGCCGGCATCACCCCGCCCGACACCTTCGACGCGCTGGTCGCCGCGGCCAAGGCCCTGACCACCAAGAACACCAAGGGCCTGTTCCTCGGCAACGACGGCCTGGGAGACAGTGCCATCCTGGCGGTGTGGTCCAACGGCGGCGACCTGGTCGCCGACGGCAAGGCCGTCTTCGGCTCCCCGCAGGCCGCCGAGGCCGTGGGCGGCCTCAAACGCCTGCACGACGACCAGTCCCTGCTGCTCGGCTTCACCACCGACTGGTGGGATCCCGCCGCCCTCACCCAGAACGTCGTCCCGATGCAGTGGGGCGGCCTCTGGTCGATGCCCGCCGTCAAGACCGCGCTCGGCGACGACTTCGGCGTCCTGCCCTGGCCCGCCTACAGGGCCGGCGGCACGCCCGTCGTGCGCGTCGGCGGCTGGACCAGCTGCGTCAACGCCAAGGGCAAGAACGTCGACGCGGCCAAGAAGTTCGTCCAGTGGCTCTGGATCCAGCAGACCGACCTGCAGAAGGACTGGTCGGAGAGCTACGGCTTCCACATCCCGCCGCGCAAGTCCGTCGCCGCCACCGCCGCCAAGGTCGCCCAGGGCGCCGCCAAGGAGACCGTCGAACTGGCCGCCAAGTACGGCCGGCACAACCCCGGCAGTTGGAACAGCGCGGTGAGCTCCCTGTTCAGCGCGGCCGCGGCGAAGATCGTCAGCGGGCAGGGCGATGCGTCCCCGCTCCTGGCCGACGCGGCCAGGCAGGCCCAGAACGAGATCGACAAGCAGCGCGCATGACGAGGCCCGCATCCCCGGCCGTGCTTCACGACGAGCGCGCCGGGAGCCGAGCGGCCGGGCCGCGGGGCACCGCCGCCACCCGGCGGCCGCGCGCGGACCGGCGTGCCTGGGGAGCGTTCGCACTCCTCGCCGGACCGCTGCTGATCGGCCTCGGCGTCTTCAAGTACGTCGCGATCGGCTGGAGCTTCCTGCTCAGCCTCAGCGAGGCCCGCGGCACCATCGCCCTGGGCCACTGGGTCGGCCTGGACAACTACCGGGCGCTGCTCTCCGACGCGGTGTTCCGCAGATCGCTCGTCCAGATCCTGCTGTTCACGCTGTTCATCGTGCCGGTGACGTTCGCCGCCTCGCTGGGACTCGCGCTGCTGGTGCACCGGATCCGGCGCGGCCGGGCCCTGCTGCGCACCGCCTTCCTGATCCCGGCCGCCGTCTCCTACGTCGCGGCGTCCCTGGTGTGGAAGATGTGCCTGTTCAACGGGCTGCCGGCCGGGATCGCCAACACCATCGGCGGATGGTTCGGCATGTCCGCCGTCCCGTGGCTGCAGACCACCTCGCCGCCGCTGTACTGGGTCGTCCTCGTCACCCTCCGCCTCTGGCTCCAGGTCGGCTTCTACATGGTGCTCTTCCTGGCCGGCCTCCAGGGCATCCCCAGGGAGATCCACGAGGCCGCCGCACTCGACGGCGCCACCGGCCTGCGCCTGCTGCGCAGGATCACCCTGCCGATGCTGCGCAACACCTCGGTGGCCGTCCTGATGCTGCAGTTCATCGCCGCCTTCCAGGCGTTCGACGAGTTCTACAACCTGTTCAACAGCGGGCTGTCCGGAGCGGCGACGGCCCCGGTCCGGACCCCGCTGGTCTATCTCTACGACACCGCGATGGGCGCCCAGAACTACGGCCTCGGATCGGCCGGAGCCTTCGTGCTCACCGCCGTCATCGTCGGTGTGACCCTGCTCCAGGGCCGGGTCACCGGCTTCGGCAAGGGGGAGGAGTGAGCGGAATGCGAAGCACGCGAGAGCTGCCGCAGGTACTTCGCCGGTGCGCGCGCGGGGCGCTGGCGGGCCTGCTGACGGCCGTGTTCCTGACGCCCTTCTACCTGATGCTGCGCAACGCGCTGATGGACACGCGGGGCCTGACGTCACCGGACTGGACCTGGTGGCCGTCGACCATGCACTGGGAGAACTTCAGCGGGCTCTTCAGCGACCCCGCCCTGCACATGGGCCAGGCCCTCGGCAACTCGCTGCTGATCGCCGCGATCACCGCCCCGGTGTCGACGGTCCTCGCCTCCGCCGCCGGATACGCCCTCGCGCGGATACCGGTGCCCGGGCGTGGCGTTCTGCTCGCCCTGGTGGTGGCCACGCTGATGATCCCCGGCTCGGTGACGTTCGTGCCCACCTTCGTCCTCGTGGGCTCCATGGGCGGGGTCAACACGCTGTGGGGAATCATCGCGCCCGGGCTGTTCAACCCCTTCGCCGTCCTGCTCTTCCGCAACTTCTACCTCCAGTTCCCCACCGAGATCGAGGAGGCCGGACGCCTGGACGGGCTCGGCTGGCTCGGCCTCTACCGCCGGATCGCGTTGCCGTCGTCCGGGGCGATGCTGGCGTCGCTCGGCGCGCTCGCCTTCATCGACAGCTGGAACTCCTTCCTGTGGCCGCTCGTCATCGGCCAGGACCCGTCCGCGTGGACGGCCCAGATCGCCCTGTCGACCTTCCTCACCTCCCAGAGCATCAACCTGCCCGGACTGTTCGCCGGAGCCGTTGTGACCATCACACCGCTGGTGGCCATGTTCCTGGTCGCCCAGCGCTACATCGTCGAAGGCATCGCCACCAGCGGACTCAAGGGCTGAGCCGCCCCCGGTCCGCCCCCCTGACTCCGGACCGCCGGTCCGGGCCGCACCATCCGAAGATCCGAGGCCCCACCCCACCCTGGAGGGGAAACCATGAGGTCAGACAGCCCGCCTCCCACCGCCCGACGCTCCTTCGCCCGAATCCTGCCCGCCGCGGCCGTCGCGGCGGCCCTCGCCCTCGGGGGAACACCCGCTGCCGCCGCAGCGCCCCCCACCACCGCCCCGACCACCGCGTCCGCCATGACGGGGACGCAGCTCGCGGCGTCGTGGACGGGCCCGCTGAGCACCCGGGGCCGGTACATCGTCGACGCCAACGGCGACCGCTTCAAGCTGAAGGCCGGCAACTGGGCCGGCGCGCAGGGCACCTGGGAGGGCAGCGGGGACGCCAACGACCCCGCCCACAACCAGGCGGGACAGGTGTCGCACAACATCCCGCTGGGCCTGGACCGGACACCGATGACGCAGATCCTGGCCGACTTCCACGGCCTGGGCCTCAACAGCGTGCGACTGCCGTTCGCCAACGCGCTGATCCACGACACCGGCACCGTGCCGGACGCGGCGGTGGCCGCCAACCCGCAGCTGAAGGGCAAGACCCCGCTGCAGGTCTTCGACGCGGTGGTCGCCGCACTGACCGCCGAGGGCTTCGCGGTCATCCTCAACAACCACACCACCACCTACCGCTTCTGCTGCGGCCTGGACGGCAACGAGCGCTGGAACAGCGGCCAGTCCACCCAGCAGTGGGAGGCGGACTGGCTGTTCATGGTGCAGCGGTACCAGGCGAACAAGCGCGTCGTGGGTGCGGACCTGCGCAACGAGGTCCGCCGCGACACCTGGGACAACCCCAACTGGGGCTGGGGCGACTCCCACGACGAGTACGCCGCGTTCGAGGAGGCCGGCAACCGGATCCTCCAGGCCGACCCCGACATGCTGGTCGTCATGGAGGGCATCAACTGGTCCGGGATCCCGACCGCGATCACCTGGCACGAACGACCGATGCTCACCCCGGTGCGCAACCTCTCGAACACGCTGGTCCGGTCGGACAAGCTCGTCTACGCGGCCCACTTCTACGCCTACACCGGGCCCGCCAACACCGGGGCGGACAGCGGCCCGGGCTCCACCGGCGACCCCCGCTACCAGGACTTCACCCCCGAACAGCTCGCCCAGGTCGTCAACGACGAGGCGCTGTTCGTCACCCAGTCCGGTCAGCACTTCACGGCGCCGGTGTGGATCAGCGAGTTCGGCGCGGCGGGCCGCGGCTCGGCCAACGCCAAGGAGCAGGCCTGGTTCCACAACTTCACCGACATCCTGGTGAAGAACGACGCCGACTTCGCCCAGTGGCCGGTCGTCGGCTGGAGCGACGCCAACGGCAACCCGCAGGACAACTGGGCCCTGCTCTCCTACGACGCCACCGGCAAGCGGCTCGGCCTGGGCGACCCCGGCGACTGGCGGGCCGCCGACTGGAACAAGCTGGTCAACGCGCCCGGCCTCACCGGCCCGGTGGCACCGGTCAACCGCTGGAACATGCTCGACCTCGACTTCGGCGACCAGAACGTCTCCGGCCGCATGCTCGCCCAGGGCGACTGGTCCAACGGCAACCGCAAGGGCAACTGCCCCGACACCGAGCGCCTGGTCGGCCTCGGCCGCAGCGACAGCCGCGGCCTGTGCACCGACGCGGGCCGGCCCGCCGCCGGAGCCGGCGCCTGGGTGACCGTCACCGACGAGCGCTACGTCACCCACGGCGACTGGGCCTCGGGCTACAACAAGCTCCAGTGCCCCGACAACACCTACGCCGTCGGCTACAGCGTCCACGGCAACGCGATGTCCGCCCTGCTCTGCGCGCCTGCCGCAGCCCCGCTGCCGACCACCGGGCGCAACGCCTGGTTCGACCACGGCGACAACCGCCCCGCCACGGGCGGCTCCACCGCCAGCGACTGGGCACCCGGCTACTACAAGGGCCAGTGCGCCGACAACGAGTACCTCGCCGGCGTCGCCTACACCTGGAAGTGGAACCACGGCGGAGTCCCCGACGCCCTGCTCTGCCGCCCCCTGAACTGACCCGACGACCGCCTCGACCGCAAGGAGCACCACGGCAATGCCACGACTGGAGATCGCCGCAGACGGCTTCCGCCTCGACGACCGACCGCTGCGGATCATCTCCGGCGGGCTGCACTACTTCCGCGTCCACCCGGAGCAGTGGGCCGACCGGCTCCGCAAGGCACGCCTGATGGGGCTGAACACGGTCGAGACCTACGTCCCGTGGAACCTCCACGCGCCCCGGCGCGGGGAGTTCCGGCTGGACGCAGGTCTCGACCTGCCCCGGTTCCTCGACCTGGCCGCCGCCGAAGGCCTGTACGTGCTGCTGCGCCCGGGCCCGTACATCTGCGCCGAGTGGGAGGGCGGGGGCCTGCCCTCCTGGCTGCTCGCCGACGAGGACGTCGAACTGCGCAGCCGCGACCCGCGCTACCTGAAGGCGGTGGACGACTACCTCGGCGCCCTGATGCCGTCCGTCCTCCCCCACCTCTCCACCCGCGGCGGCCCGGTCCTCGCCGTCCAGTTGGAGAACGAGTACGGCGCGTACGGCGAGGACTCCGGCTACCTGGAGGAGCTGGCGCAGATGCTGGACCGGCACGGAGTGGACGTGCCGCTGTTCACCTGCGACCAGCCCTTCGACCTGGCACGCGGCGGCCTCGACGGCGTCCTGCGCACCGTCAACCTCGGCAGCCGGGTGGACGCCGGGCTCGCCGAACTGCGCACGCAACAGCCGTCCGGGCCGCTGATGTGCAGCGAGTTCTGGATCGGCTGGTTCGACCGCTGGGGCGGCACCCATGTCACCCGCAGCGCGGCCGACGCCGCGGCGGACCTCGACCGGCTGCTCGCGGCCGGTGCCTCGGTCAACATCTACATGTTCCACGGCGGCACCAACTTCGGCCTCACCAACGGCGCCAACGACAAGGGCAGGTACCGCCCCACCGTCACCTCGTACGACTACGACGCGCCGCTGGACGAGGCCGGCGACCCCGGTCCCAAGTACGCCGCCTTCCGTGAGGTCATCGCCAGGTACGCGCCCGTCCCCGAGCAGCCGGTACCCGCCCCCGCACCCAAACTTTCCCCGGTCGTCGTCGAACTCACCGCCTGCGCAAGCCTCCTGGACCACCGCGAGGGTCTCGGCAGTGCGGTGCACGCCGACCGCCCCCAGCTGATGGAGGAGCTGGGCCAGTCCTTCGGATTCGTCCTGTACGAGACGGTGCTCCCGGCGGCCGGGCCGGCGGTCCTGAGCATCGCCGAGGTGCGCGACCGCGCCCAGGTCTTCGTCGACGGCCAGCCGGTCGGCGTCCTGGAACGCGAGAGCCACGAGCACGCCCTCGCCTTCCACGTGCCCCGCGGCGGCGCGCACCTGGCCGTGCTGGTGGAGAACCAGGGCAGGGTCAACTACGGGCAGGGCATGCACGACCGCAAGGGGCTGCGCGGTGAGGTCACCGTCAACGGCCAGGCCCCGGACGGCTGGTCCAGCCGACCGCTGCCCCTCGACGATCTGCGCGGGCTCTCCTTCGCCGCGTCCGGGCCGGCCGTTCCGCCGGTCGGCCCGGCCTTCCACCGCGGACACCTCGACCTGGAGCGGCCGGCCGACGGCTTCATCGCCCTGGACGGCTGGACCAAGGGCCAGGTGTGGATCAACGGCTTCGCACTCGGCCGGTACTGGTCCCGAGGCCCGCAGACCACGCTCTACGTCCCCGCGCCGGTCCTGAAGGCCGGCCGGAACGAGATTACGGTGCTCGAACTGCACGGCTCCACCACCCGCACCGTGGAACTGCGGGGCACTCCCGATCTGGGCCCCACCGAGGACTGAGGCCGACGACGCCCCCGCCTCGGCATCTCCGCCCGAGCCGGAGGCAACCGACGTAGGAGAAGAGTCGGTCCAGCGGGCCGTACCTGCCGATCGGTGAGTACGGCCCGGACTGATCGTCCAGGTGAGCGGGACGCGGCGTCCCACGATGTGGGACGCGGCCGTTCCCTGCTGCCGGAACCCTTGACGGGGCGTCGAAGCGGGAAGAGACTCCGAGACGCAGATCCTCAAGCGTGGGCGGGAGAGCCGTGAGGCGAGTGGAGCCGGTGACCGACGGCGTGGCCCACGCCGTCCGGCTGCTCCCCGTGCTGACGCACCGTCGCCACATCGATCTGCAGCGGGTGTGCAGCAGCATGGCCTGAGTGCCTGCTCCCCGCCGTCCGGCGACCACTCCCGTCCGGCGGCCACCGCCGTCCGGCGGCCACCGCCGTCCGAGCCCGCGGGGCCCTCGCCTCTCCTGAGCCCACCCTTCACCCCGCCCGATCAGTCCGATCAGTCGTACGCGCGTCCGCGTACCTCCGACGCCCGGGAGACCCATGTCCTCCTCGTTCCCCTCCGTCGAGCCCTCCCTCCGTGGGCGCATCGGTCACGATGCCCGAAGCGGGTACTACCCCGTGCCCCACCGCTACCGCCTCCACCTCGCGCTCTCCTGTCCGGACGGTCTGCGGATCGCCGTCACCCACAGCCTGCTCGGCCTCGACGGCACCCTTCCGGTGACGCTGCTGCCGGCACTGCCGGACGCGGGTGACGACGGCTACCTCGCGCTGCGACCGCTGTACGAGGCGAGCTCCCACCGCCACCCCGGTCCGGCGACCCCACCGGTGCTCAGCGACGGCTGGAGCGGACGGATCGTCAGCACCGACCCCGCCGGGATCCTCACCGACCTGGCCCGGCGGTTCGCCGGACCCGACCTGTCCCCGCGTGGCGCCGAGACCGCGATCGAGACGGTCGGACTGCTGTGCGAGCGGAGCATCAACGGCCCGGCTCAGCGTGCGGGCCGGACCGACACCGACACGGCCGCGCGCGCGACGGCCCTGGACGTCCTGATGGACGGGCTGGCCCTGATCGAGCGCCGCCTGGACGACCGGGACCACCTGCTGGGCGAGGAGCCGACCCTCGCGGACGTACGGCTCTGGGTGACCCTGGTCCAGCTGGACACCGTGCACCGCTGGCACCTCGACGCCGCCGCCGTGCACCGCATCGCCGAACACACCCGGGTGTGGGCCTACGCCCGCCGACTGGCCGGCCACCCCGCCTTCGGCCGCCACCTCGCCCTGGACGACATCGCCCTCCGCCACCACTCGCGCTGCCTGGGCAGGGAGGCCGCCGGAGCGGCGATGCAGATCGTGGACTGGGCGGAGCACGCCCAGCCGCGGGCGCAGCAGCCCGGCTGAGGGCGGGATCGGGCCCCGGCGGGCCCGGCTCGACCGGTACCTGATGGCAGGAGCCCGGCCGACGGGACCAGCGGTGTCGACGCGGCGGCGACGGCGGCCCGCCGAGCGGCCGGGATGCCCGTCCGGGGCGGGGCAGCGTGCTGTTCGGGGCCGGCTCCGGACAGGGCGTCGGTACGTCCGCGTACGCCGGCGCCCGATGGACGGGAGGGGAGCCGTTGCGCAGGGTGCCGCGGAGGTGTTCCGGCTCACGACGGGGGACACCGCCTGGTGGCCTGCCGGAGGGCCCTGCGAGCGAGTGAGCGCTCGCACGCTGTGAACCACGCAGGCCCGGATCGCGGTCGCTCGCCGACCTCGGACGTCACTCGGTGCGCAGCGCCGTGACCGTACGGGCGCGCGCGGTCCGGACGGCGGGCAGCAGCGCGCCGACGGCGGCGATCACCAGGCCGCCGGCGCCGAGCACGACGAGCTCCGCCGCCGGGAAGACGTGAACGGCCGCGCCGGGGAGGCGCAGCCCGGCGTGGTGTCCCATGGCCGGCGCGGTGACCGTGTGCAGCGCGACGCCCGCGAGCAGCCCGATGGCGCCGCCGGCCAGTCCGCCGGGGGTCACCGATGCCATGACCATCGCGAGGGTCTGACCGGGCGTCATGCCGAGTGCCTTGGCGATGCCGATCTCACGGGCACGCTCGTGCGTGTCGAGAACGACGGTGTTGAGCACTCCCAGGCCCGCCACCGTGACGAGCATCAGGGTGAGCAGGGCGGTCAGCGTGTCGAGGGCGGCGATCACGTCGCTCGACCCCGTGGCCCGGCCGGTCTCGACGGTGGCGCCCAGCGGTGTGAGCTCCGCGCCCAGCCCGTCGAGGTAGCGGGTGACGTTGCTGCCCTGCCGCACGGTGACGTAGTAGCTGCGGGGTGCCACGTCGGTGAACGTCGCGCCGTGGGCGAGGACTTCGTTGGTCTGTGCGTGCGGGTCGAAGACCTCGCCGACGATCCGGACGGGGACCGTCCGACCGTGGTCCTCCAGCCGGACGGTGTCCCCGACCCGCGCGCCGGCCGCGGTCAGGAAGGTGGACGGGGCGACGGCCTCGCCGGGGCCCTGGAACCAGCGTCCGGAGACCATCCGGTAGCCGGCCCTGGAGGCGTCACCGTTGAACGCGAAGACCCTGGTGGTGCCGGCCACGCCCGCGACGGTCAGCTCCGCCTGCCCGACGCTGTAGTACGAACCCGTCTCCGCCCGGCCGTTGACCGCCCGTTCGACCGAGGTGGCCAGAGTGGCGGGATCGGGGGTGGCCGAGGCCGCGCCCGGGCGGGGAAGGAGGTGTACGGCGACGTCGGCGGAGTCGTGGTTCTTGGCGGCCTGCACCCAGGTGGTCGTGGCGGTGATGCCGACGGCGAAGGTGGTGGCGGCGGTGCCGAACACGATCGCCGCGAGCATCCCGGCCGCCCGCGCGGGGCGGGCGAACGGGAGCGCGAGGCCGAGGGCGAGCGGGCGGGGGAGCGGGAGCCGGGCGGTCAGCCGGGTGACGCGCCTCCCGTGTCCGCCGTGCGTGGTCCGGCCGACGGCGAGTGCGTCGACGGTGCGCAGCCGGCCGGCCCGCAGTGCGACGGCCCACGCGGTGAGGGCCGCCAGGCCGAGCGCGCCCGTCACGGCGGCGAGATCGACCCACGGCGCCACGACCGTGCCGGTGGTGCCGTAGACCTGTGCGGTGGCGGAGAGCACCGGGACGGCCAGGGCGTTGCCCGCGACGACGCCCAGCGCGGTGCCGGCCGCCGCCGGGATCAGCGCCTGGCCGACGTAGGAGCGCACCACCTGGGCCGGGGTGAAACCGACGGCCTTGAGGATGCCGATGCGCCGGGTGGCCGTACCGACCGCCCCGGCGACGACCACGCCGACGATCAGCAGCGACATCAGGACGCCGAGCAGGCCGAAGGAGATGAGCAGGGGCACGAACAGCGCGGTGTTGCGGTCGGAGCCCTGCTTGGTGGTGAGCCAGGACTGCGTGCCGCGCAGCGCCCCCGCCGGGGTTGCCGCGGTGATGGCGGCCCGGTCGGCGGCGATCCGGGCCTCGGTGTCCGCGGCGGCGAAGCGGTAGAGCATCTGGTAGCCGCCGGTCGTGCCGGGGCCGGTGAGCGCGGTGATGCCGGACGGTGCCACCCAGCCGTCGCCGCTGCGGCCGACCGAGCGGGCGAAGCCGACGACGGTGAGAGCGGGACCGCCGGGGAGCCCGGGGAGGCGCAGCACCGTGCCCAGTTCCCCGACAGGGCTGTCGTAGTCGACGGACAGGACGATCTGGCCGGGGCTCGCCGGCCAGCTTCCCCGGACCAGCGTGACGCGGTCGACCGGGCCGTCCGGGTCGGCCCGGCCGACGATCCGCAGCGGCGGCAGGGACATGCCGGCGGGAAGGCCGACGTCCGCCTGCGGGTCGACCGTCGTGGTGCGGAACGGGCCTGCGGTGGCCGTGACACCGGCCGCCCGGGCGGTCTCCCGGAGCTGTGGCCCGGTGGCCAGGGCGGCGTCGAACTCGGCCGTCAGATGGGCCCCGCGCTGCGCGGCGAAGGCCCGGTCGAAGGGCCCGCCGGAGGCCACCAGCAGTGATCCGCCGAGGACGGACGCCGTCACCGCGATCATCGTGGCCAGCACGATCACCACCGTCTGGACCCTCCGGCGGCGCACGCCCGACCGCACCACCCGTCCGACCCCCTTCATCGGACGGCCTCCGTCCGGGTGTCGGCGGCGATCCGGCCGTCCACGATGCTGATCGTGCGGGTCGCGCAGGCGCGCGCCAGCGTCAGGTCGTGGGTGACGGTGACGATGGTCTGGCCGTCCTCGTTCAGCCGGGTGAGCAGGTGCTCGACGTCCTCGCCGGAGGCGGAGTCCAGGGCGCCGGTCGGTTCGTCGGCCAGCAGCAGGGCCGGACGGTTCATCAGGGCGCGGGCCACTGCGACCCGCTGGCGCTCCCCTCCGGACAGCCGGGACGGGTGGGCGCGCGCGTGGCGGGCGATCCCGAGCACGTTGAGCAGCTCCGCCGAGCGGCGTCGCGCCTCGGCACGTTCCACTCCGGCCAGGTCGGCCGGGAGCATCACGTTCTCGGCCACCGTCAGGTCGTCCAGCAGGTTGAAGAACTGGAACACCATGCCGATCTTGGCCCGGCGGTAGCGGGCGGCGCCGGCCTCGCCCAGCCGGTCCACCCGGACGCCGTCCACCGTGACCGTGCCCGCGCTGGGCCGGTCCAGGCCGGCGATCAGGTTGAGCAGGGTGGACTTGCCGCTGCCGGAGGGTCCGAGGACCGCCACCGACTCCCCGGTCTCCACGGTCAGCGACACGGCGTCCAGGGCCGGCGGCCCCTCGTCGTACCGGCGGCTCACACCGGTCAGCTCGATCACGGGCACGGTCATGGGTCGTCTCCCTCGGTCCGCTTCTGTGTGACGGTGTGAAGCCTGGCGCCGAGGGCCTGCCGGGCACGTCGCTCCGGCGGGGCAATTCGCGTACCGCACCGGGAGCATGCCGCCCGATGTCATCCTTGCGATGTATCCGGAAGTCGCAGGCGGATGATCGCGGGGAAGGATGCGCCGGGGCGGCGGGGTCCGCCACAATCGTCCGGTGACGAGGTTCCTCCCCCCACGCCCGACCCCACGCGGCGGCCGATGGTCCGACGCGGCGCTGGCGCTGGTCCTGGCGCTGGTGGGCAGCCGGTACGTTCTGATCATCGACGGTCCGGTCGGCTGGCTCGGCCGGCCGCTCCTGGTGCTTCTCGCGCCGCTGCCGCTGGTGCTCCGGCGCCGCTTCCCGCTGGCGGTGCTGTGGGCGGTGCTGGTCCTCGCCGTGCCGGTGGGGCGGCTCTCCGGGGACCTCGGGTACTGGGAGGGGGTCGTCTGCCTGGTGGCGATCCACAACGCCACCGTGCACTGCGTCCACCGGGCGGCCACCCTGGCGAGTCTGCCGGCGGCGGCGGCCGGGCTGGTGTTGCTGTTCACCGGCGCGAAGCTGCCGGAGTTCCCGAACGGCGTGGTCGCGCTGCTCGTGCTGATCCCGGTGCTCGCGGTGGCGTACGAGATCCGGCAGTGGCGCCGCCGGGTCGACGAGCAGCGGGAGCGGCTCCTGGCCCTGGAGCGGGGGCAGGTCGAGGCGCTGAACCGGGCGGTGGAGCACGAACGGGCGCGGATCGCGCGAGAGTTGCACGACGTGGTGACCCACAACGTCGGGGTGATGGTCATTCAGGCGGGTGCCGCCCGCAAGATCATGGACAAGGAACCCGACCTCGCCCGTGAGGCCCTGCTCGCCGTGGAGAGCGGCGGCCGGGCGGCGATGACCGAACTGCGCCAGGTGATGGGCCTGCTGACCATGGACTCCGACGGCCCCGACGCCGCGGCGGACCTGGTACCCCAGCCCGGCGTGGACCGGCTCGATGCCTTGGTCGACGGGGTCCGGCGGGCGGGACTGCCGGTGGAGTTGACGGTGCTGGGGCCACCGCGCGCGGTGCCGCCGGGGGTCGAACTGGCCGCCTACCGCGTGGTGCAGGAGGCGCTGACCAACACGATCAAGCATGCCGGCGGCGCGACCGCCGAGGTGAACGTCGAGTACACCGCCGAGCGGCTTCGGGTGGAGATCACCGACACCGGGGGCCGTCCCGGCGCCGCCGCGGCCACCGGCAGCGGACGCGGGCTGATCGGCCTGCGCGAACGCCTCTCCGTCCACGGCGGCACCCTGGAGACCGGACCGCGTCCGCGCGGAGGCTACCGGGTCCGCGCGCTGATACCCCTGGAGGGCCCGTGACCGATCCGCTGCGCGTCGTGGTGGCCGATGACCAGGTGCTGGTGCGCACCGGGTTCCGGCTGATCCTGATGTCCGAGGGCATCGAGGTGGTGGCCGAGGCCGCCAACGGTGCCGAGGCCGTCGAAGCCGTCCGCCGCACCAGCCCCGATGTCGTGCTGATGGACATCCGGATGCCGGACATGGACGGCCTGGAGGCCACCCGGCGCATCGTCACGGATGCGGCCGACGGCCCCCGGGTGCTCATCCTGACCACCTTCGACCTGGACCACTACGTCTACGCCGCGCTCTCGGCAGGCGCGAGTGGTTTCCTGCTCAAGGACGTCAGCCCTGAGCACCTCACCGCCGCCGTCCACCTGGTGCGCACCGGTGACGCCCTGCTGGCCCCGGCCATCACCCGTCGCCTGGTCGAACGCTTCGCCCGCCGCGACTGCGGCACGGCGTCACTGCACCGTTCGCTGACCGCGCTGACACCCCGGGAGCTGGAGGTCATGGGCCTGCTCGGCCGAGGACTGAGCAACGCCGAACTGGCGGCCCGGCTCCAACTCTCGGAGGCGACCGTCAAGACGCACGTCGCCCGTGTCCTGGCCAAGCTGGGCCTCCGCGACCGGGCTCAGGCCGTGGTGGCCGCCTACGAGACCGGACTGATCAGTGTCGGCGGGGGTGCGAGCGCGCCGTAGCCCCGTCTCACGGCCCTGCCGAACGTGCGGCGGTGGCGCTCGGTGACGCACGGGCGGGGTGATGGCTCAGTGGGTGCGGGCTCAGTGGGTGCGGGCCAGGCCCTCGGCGAGGGGGCCGAACAGCAGGCCCCAGCTGTCCGGGACGGTGGCGATCGCGGCGGCGAGGTAGCCGCGGACGACCGTCCACTCGTCGGGGTGGTGGAGCGGGCCGTGGGTGATGACGGTCTCCAGGCAGTCGTCGACGGCGTCGGCGAAGTCGTCGTCGTCCGGCCCGGCGTAGCCCAGGCGCTCGCAGGCCTGCTCGATGTCGGCAGACGGGCCGGTCTCCGCGTCGAGGTCGGTGACCGCATCGAGGAGGTAGAGCAGATGGCCGCCCGGCTCCGGGAGTTCGGTGCGCAGGCCGTCGGTGGTGAACGTCCGCTCGGCGTCGTCCTCGACCAGGCCGGAGCCTTCGGCGGCCTCGGCGACCAGCGTGGCCCAGTACGCCGGATCGTGCGGGCCGTCGCTCTGGCGCAGGTGGGCGGCGGCGAACGCGGCCATCGCGTCCGGGTCGTCGATGAGGGGCGAGACGACCAGGTCGCTGCGGTGGTCGAAGCCGAAGAAGTGGCGGCGCCCGTCGAGCGTGAGCGACTCGATGGCGGCGACATGGCCGACCCGTCCGGGCAACGGCTCGTACCGGGTGGCGGATTCGGTGTTCATGGGGACGACCGTAGCGGGGGCCGCCGACATCAGCGGCCATGGACGGGCGGGCGTGGACGGGCGGCGGGAGAGGCAAGGTCCCCCGGGGAGGTGGGACGTTGCATCCGGCGCTCGTTGTCGTCCCCTGCGACCGGCAGGGACGGTGTGTCGTTCGCTTCCACGCGACCGGCGAGTTGCGAGAGGACCGCAACCGCCTCCCCGGCCGGGCCGCCGCAGCGCGGGCGTCCTTCTCCGGTCCGCCGGATGGTCCGGATGATCCGGACGGAGGGTGCCTAGCCGAACGTGAACCAGTTGAGGTTGACGAAGTCGGCGCCCTGCCCGCTGGTGAAGGTGAGGTACACGGTGTGCCTGCCGGTGGTCCGGGTGATGTCGGTGGGCACCGTCCGCCAGCTCTGCCAGCCGCCGGTGTTGGCGACGGCGAAGCTGCCGACCGGTGCGGCGGTCGGGCTGTCCAGCCGCACCTGGACCAGGCCACTGACCCCGGGTGCGGCGCCGGAGGCGACCCGGGCCTGGAACCGGGTCGCGCCGGAGCTGCCGAAGTCCACGCCGGCGTAGCCGAGCCAGTCGCCGTTCGCGATCCAGCCGATGTCCTGGCCGCCGCCGGTGTCGCCGCAGGCCTCCGGTGCGGTGCCGGACTGCGAGCTGTGGGACTCGGCCTGGATGGTGGCGAACGCGCTCGTCCCGCCGCCGGGTTGCGGTGACGGCCCGGGGTCGGCCGGGCCCTGGGCGCCTCCGACGGTGACGGACAGCAGGGTCGGGCTCGCCGACTGCACCCTGCCCTCGAAGTCCACGCCGGCCGGGTGGACGTCGTCGTACGGGAACGCGTAGCCGAGGTGGTCGGGGTTGGTCGCGTGCAGGATGCGGGCGTAGTGGTTGGTGCGCGGGGCGGTGTAGAAGGCGGCCGGGTTCTCGCCGTCCGGCTGGTGCGGATTCCCCAGCAGGGTGGTGCGGTTGAGCGCGGCGGCGAGCCGGGCGCTCAGGTTGCCCATCAGGTCGTTGCCGGTGGTGAACGGCGCCGAGCTGCAGTTGAAGACGGCGGCGGTGGAGGGCTTGGCGAAGCCGCCGACTCCGGGGAAGGTGAGCACGCCGTTGCTGACCCGGCCGGTGACGGTGCCCCAGCCGGCCTGGGTGTCGATCACCAGGTCGGTGCCCTGGTACTTCTGCCACACGGCGGTGAGGTGGCTGTCCAGGTAGCCGTTGAACAGCGACGGATCGGCACTGATCGCCGTGTTGGGGCTGAGGATGCGCAGGGTCCGGCCGGCGGAGTCCGGGACGATCAGCCGGGCCCAGTCGCCGCCGTCGCCGGCGGCCTGCGTGCGCAGCGCGTTCGCGGCGGAGTCCAGGCCGCCGGCGGGCAGGCCGCGGACGCTCTGCCGCCCGCCGGCGGCGGTCAGGTCGAACGCGATCGGGACGGCGGCGAAGTCGACGTAGCTGATGTTGGCGTACAACTGGTCCGGCCCGTAGGTGAATTCGCAGAACCCGTAGGAGGTGCCGATGTTGGGGTCGCTCGGGTTGCTCACCGAGGGCAGCGCGATGCCCGGGCCCGGGTTGACCAGGAAGACCAGCTCACGGCCGACGGAGAAGTAGATCCGTCCGCTGAAGAGGTAAGGCAGTTGGATCCGCCTCGGGGTGCCGCCGGGTGCACCCAGCGCGATGGCACAGTCGGCGCCGAGCGGCGCGCCCGGGGCGGCGGGGGAGGCCGGGTGGTAGAGCGTGCTGCCGTCGGAGCGCAGGAAGGCCCAGCTGTTGCCCTGGGCCGGGTCGAGGCCGAGGACGTAGGCGTAGACCGGCTGGGACGACACGGTGTTGACCAGATCGACGTCGAGCCGCTGCGGGGTGGTACTGCCGTCCGCGGTCGGGGACAGGGCGAACAGTGCCGGCGCGGTCAGGGCCGCGACGGAGGCGCCGAGCATGGTCCGGCGAGTGATCACGGGGGCTCCGGAGGTGGTGGGGGCGGGCCGGCAGCGCGGACTGCGCCGCCTGGTCGTCACCCTCCCGCCCGGGCCTGGACACGTCAATGCCTGTAACCGTAAGCGGCCCTTAAGTCTGATTCGATTGATTTCTTGAAGGCTGAGCCTCACTCAGGCGGCGCTGTCGTATGGCGCTCCGGGGGCAATGGCTGCGCTTCCGACCTGTCCGACGGTCCTCACCAGTGGCTCGGCTGGTGGCCCTCACGGGCAGTTGGGGGGCGTTCCCTCGTTTCGGACAGTGGAGGGAAGGGGTCACCGCCGTCGACGGACAAGGAGGCGCCGGCCGATGCTCGGGCGCCACCACGAGGTCCGTGATCGGTGCCGGCTTCTGGCCGGCACTCCATGGCCCCGTAGGCCGTGGCCCCGCGCCCGTCGCCGCATCGGGCCGGTACACCTTGAGGACGGCCCCCGGCCTCCCGCCGGCAGGACGACGCGCGCCTGCCGGCAGGACGACGCGTGCCCGGCGGGAAGGGCCAGACGCGGTCAGACGCGCCCCAGGTAGCGGCGGCCCGGTATCTGCTCGAAGATCAGGTTGGTGCGGGTCTGGGCCACCGCCGGGTGGGTGGTGAGGTGGTCGACGACGAAGTCGCGCAGGGCCTCGGGGCCGGCGACGCCGACGTGCAGGAGGTAGTCGTCGGAGCCGGCCATGTGGAAGACGGCCAGGACGCCGGGCAGGTCGGGGGCGGTGCTGCGGAAGCTCTCGTTCTGCTCGCGGGTGTGGGCGCGCAGCCGGACCGAGATCATCGCCTGGAGCGGCAGGCCGATGGCCGCCGGGTCGACCTCGGCGCGGTAGCCGCGGATGACGTTGCGTTCCTGGAGGGCGCGGACGCGGGCCAGGCAGGTGGAGGGGGCGATGCCCACCGCCTCGGCGAGGGCGTTGTTCGGGATGCGGGCGTTGTCGGCGAGGGCGCGGATGATCGCCCGGTCCGTGTCGTCGATGGGGGTCCGCCGGTGCTGCGGATTGTTCGGCATGCCCGCCAGGATTCCAGCCGAATCCGTCGATGAGCAAACTCATCCGGCCTTCGATCGAATCTTGTTCGGAGGAGCTTCCCAGAATCGCTGGAGAGTTCCATCCTGGGCGCGGGCGGCGAACGCCCCCCAACCTCCCCACCACGCCCGGAGTGCCCCGCCCATGAGCCCGACCGCCACCTTCGCCGCGCCTGCGACCGTGCCTGCGACCGCCGCCGCGACCGCCGTCGACCCGGGCCCGGAGCTGGACGGCGGTGACTTCGTGCTCCCCGCGGCCGGACTGGACGACGCCCAGCGGCTGCGCGCGCTGGACACGGTGGACGAGTACCTGACGCGCAAGCGCAAGCACCTGGTCGGCTACCAGGCGACCCAGGACATGCAGGGCACCGCGCTGGACCTGGCCCGGTTCATGCCGAACAACATCAACAACCTCGGCGACCCGTTCCAGAGCGGCGGCTACAAGCCGAACACCAAGGTCGTCGAGCGCGCCGTCCTCGACTACTACGCGAAGCTGTGGCACGCGAAGCGCCCGCACGACCCCGCCGACCCCGAGTCGTACTGGGGCTACATGCTGTCCATGGGCTCGACCGAGGGCAACATGTACGCGCTCTGGAACGCCCGCGACTACCTCAGCGGCAAGGCGCTGATCCACCCGCCGGCCGCCCCCCGCGACGAGGTGCGCTACGTCCAGGCCGCGCCCGACCGGCACAACCCGAACGCCCACCGCCCGGTGGCCTTCTACTCCGAGGACACCCACTACTCCTTCGCCAAGGCCGTCCGCGTGCTGGCCGTCGAGACCTTCCAGGCCGTCGGCCTGGAGCTGTACCCGGACGAGTGCCCGCTGGTCGACCCGGCCACCGGGCGCCGCGAGTGGCCGGCCGAGGTGCCGTCCCGCCCGGGCCCGTCCGGGTTCTCCTGGGACGGCCCGGGCGAGATCGACGTCGACGCGCTCGCCGTGCTGGTCGAGTTCTTCGCCGCCAAGGGGCACCCGGTCTTCGTCAACCTCAACCTCGGCAGCACCTTCAAGGGCGCCCACGACGACGTCCGTACGGTCTGCGAGCGCCTGCTGCCGATCTTCGAGCGGCACGGCCTGCTGCGGCGCGAGGTGGTGTACGGGACGGACCCGCACACCGGGCAGCCGCTGGTCGACGTGCGCCGGGGCTTCTGGATCCACGTGGACGGCGCGCTCGGCGCGGGCTACGCGCCGTTCCTGCGGATGGCCTCCCAGGACCCGGCGTACGGCTGGACGCCGGAGGCGGAGCTGCCGGAGTTCGACTTCGGACTGGCCCTGCCCACCGCCGGGTCCGGCGAGGTCGACATGGTCTCCTCGATCGCGATGAGCGGCCACAAGTGGGCCGGCGCGCCGTGGCCCTGCGGCATCTACATGACGAAGGTGAAGTACCAGATCTCGCCGCCGTCCCAGCCGGACTACATAGGCGCGCCCGACACCACCTTCGCCGGCTCCCGCAACGGGTTCTCCCCGCTGATCCTCTGGGACCACCTGTCCCGCCACTCCTACCAGGACCAGGTCGACCGGATCCGGACCGCGCAGGAGCTCGCCGACTACCTGGAGCGGCGCCTGCTGGCCATGGAGCAGGAGCTCGGCGTCGCCCTCTGGCCTGCCCGCACCCCGGGCGCCGTCACCGTACGGTTCCGCAAGCCGAGCGCCGAACTGGTGGCGAAGTGGTCGCTGTCCTCGCAGGACGTGCTGCTCGTCCCGGGTGACGAGTCGACCCGCCGCAGCTACGTGCACGTCTTCGTGATGCCCTCGGTCGACCGCGCGAAGCTGGACGCCCTGCTCGCCGAACTCGCCGAGGACCCCGCCATCCTGGGCTGATCCACCTCTCGGGGCCGCCGGTCGGCTGCGCTGTGGAACGTTGAGCCCTCCGTGCCGGCCCCGCCTCGACCGGGACCGCACGGAGGGCTCGTCGGGCGTCCGGGGCGCCCGCGGCACCGGTGCCGACGGTGGTGCTGTCGAGCGTCTTCCGCGCCGGCGCCTGGCGGGAGGTGACGTGCGATCAGACGGGCGGCTGCCCACGGTTGCCCACGGTTGCCCGTGCCCGCCCGTGCCCGCCCGTGCCGGTCTGTGCTGCACCGGTGGATGGTTCGACTTCGAAGCGGACACGGGAAGTTCACGATCCGTCCGGTGAGGCTTTGGTTGGTGCGAGGTCCTGGGTAAGCACCTCCCGAAAGACTTGGCTGCACAGCATCACACCTCCGCCGACCCGGAAGGACCTCACGTGGCCAAACGCAAGCTCTTACTCCCTGTCGCCGCGACCAGCGCCCTGCTCGTCTTCTCCGGCTTCACCCTGGACGTCGCGGTGGCGGCACCCGCCCCCGTCTCGGGCGCCACCGCCACGGCAACCGCCCCGGCCGCCGCTTCCGCCACCGCGGCGACCCTGGCACCCCCGGCCGACGGCGTGTCAACCGCCACCGTGGCGATCCCGGCGAAGGGGGGCGAGTCCGTCGGGGCCGCCGCGCCCGCGGCCCCCGCCACGCCCGCCGGCGCACCCGCGCTGGCACTGACCTCCTACGACCCGAGGACCGGCGACGCCGTGCTCACCGCGGCCGGGAACGCGGCCGCCACCTCCGGCACCTCGACGGCCGACGTCCAGCCCGGCCGGCTGATCGACAGTCCGCCCACGCCGGCCGCACCGCAGGGCGCCCTGGTCGCCGTCACCGGGGTGAAGGAGGCCTTCGACGGGACGGTCGCCGTCAGCACCCGTCCGGCGACCCTCCCGGAACTGCTCGGTGACGCCAACACCAGTCTCAAGGCCCCGGTCGACCCCGCCTCGATCCGAGTCGAGCCGCAGGTCGAGGGCCTCAAGGCGTCCGTCGACATAGGCCCGACCAGCGGCCGGGGCACCATCACGAGCGGTCTCGGCCTGAGCGCCGACGCCACCGTCCCGCTGCCCAACGGCTCCTCGGTCCGGCTGTCCGGCTCGGTTCGGATCGACCCCGCCGTGAGCTTCTCCTACCAGGGCGGCCTCGGCGTCCTCGCGCCCCAGCAGGCCCGGGTCGGCTTCGACCTCGGCGCCCACGCCGACTGGCACGTCAGCGGCACCAACCTCGCTGCCGGCGCCTCCGTCAAGATCCCGCTCGCCAAGCTCGGCGCCAGCCCGGTGGTGATGGTCGGCCCCCTGCCGGTCGTGATCAACCTGAACCTCACGCTGTCCGCCGCCATCAGCGCGGACGGCACGGTGACGATCGACGCCGAGCAGTCGTACGACGGCCACTGGGGCGTGCACTCCGACTATGCCGTCGGCCAGGGCTGGACCACCACCACCGAGCCCGGCACGTCCACCGTCTCCCCGCTGCGCCTCGCCCTCAGCGGCAACGCCTCCGTGCGGACCGGTCTGCTGGCCGAGGGTTCGATCGCCCTCTACGACGCGGTCGGGGTGAAGGCCTCCATCGAGCCCTATCTGCGGACCGCGGTGAACGGCTCGGTCGTCCTCGGCGGTGCGACGCCCAGCGTCAACGGCACGCTCGACCTCTACGGCGGCCTCGACATCGACGGTGCGCTGATGGCCCGCCTCGTCGTCCTCGGGACTCCGGTCCTGGAGAAGGAGCTGCCGTTCCTCGCCTTCCACCGCGAGTGGCCGATCACCTCGCAGAGCGTCGGCCAGGCCCCGACAGGCTCGCCGGTCTGGACCCAGCTCGACTCCAGCGCGGGCGACGACAACCGCTCCGCCTACCTCAAGACCCGGCCGGACTGGGACTCGGGAGCCCGCAAGGCCTCGTGCCCGGACGGCAGCCGGCTGATCGGGCTCAGCCACGGCAGCGACCGCGGCCTGTGCACCAACGCCACCCAGGCCGACCCGTGGGACGCGGGCCACGCGTCCACCGTCGTGCACGACGAGACGTACGTGACCACCGACTGGGCGTACGGCTACACCAAGGCGCAGTGCCCCGCCGGCCACGTCGCGACCGGGTACAGCCGCAACGGCCGCTCCATCGGCGTTCTGTGCGCCAAGTCGGCTGTTCCGCTGAGCACTTCGGTCCGCACGGTCTGGTTCGACAAGGGCGACAACCGCCCGGCGGCGGCCGGCGGCGGTGACTTCGCGTACCGCTACTCGAAGGGGCAGTGCGCCGACGGCGAGTTCGTCGCCGGTGTGGCCTACAGCCAGCCCTGGTACGAACTCTGGGCCTCGCGGCCGTACGCGCTGCTCTGCCGGAAGCCCGCCTGACATCCCGACCCGTCACGGGAACCCGTCCTGCTCCGGCCCCGGCCCCCCGGCCCCCCGGCCTCCGGGCGGAAGCCGGAGCAGGACGGGCAGGTGCGAACCCGGCGAGGGCGGCGCGACGAGGTGATCCGCCGCCACATGTCCGTACAACTCGATGCGTTCGCCGGGCGTACAGCGGGCAGTCATGAACGGTCCGCCGGACGGTACCCCGCAGCCGCTGTCCTTGGGGAGGCCGTCCTCCACCTTCGTGACATGCAGAGGTCAATCCACCCATGCCAGAGCTGAACCGTCGCCGCTTCCTCCAACTCGCCGGCGCGACCGCCGCGTTCTCGTCGCTGTCGCAGAGCATCGCGCGAGCCGCCTCCATCGCCCCGGCCGGGGGTTCCGGCACCATCCAGGACGTCGAGCACATCGTCGTGCTGATGCAGGAGAACCGTTCGTTCGACCACTACTTCGGAACGATGAAGGGTGTCCGCGGCTTCGGCGACCCCCGCCCGGTGACCCTGCCGAGCGGCAAGTCGGTGTGGCACCAGACGGACGCCGCCAAGAAGGAGGTGCTGCCGTTCCGACCCCAGGCCAACAACCTGGGGATGCAGTTCATCCAGGACCTGAACCACGACTGGGCCGGTGGCCACAAGGCGTTCAACAGCGGCAAGTACGACCAGTGGGTCCCGGCCAAGACGGCCACCACCATGGCGTACCTGACCCGCGACGACATCCCGTTCCACTACGCGCTCGCCGACGCCTTCACCCTCTGCGACGCCTACCACTGCTCGTTCATCGGCTCCACCGACCCCAACCGCTACTACATGTGGACGGGGTACACCGGCAACGACGGCACCGGGGGCGGCCCGGTCCTCGGCAACCAGGAGGCCGGGTACAGCTGGACGACCTACCCCGAGCGGCTGGAGAAGGCCGGGATCTCCTGGAAGATCTACCAGGACGTCGGCGACGGCCTGGACGCGGCCGGCTCGTGGGGCTGGATCGGCGACGCGTACCGCGGCAACTACGGCGACAACTCACTCCTGTACTTCAACAACTACCGCAACGCCAAGCCCGGCGACCCGCTGTACGACAAGGCCCGCACCGGCACCAACGCCAAGGCGGGCGACGGCCTGTTCGACCTCCTGCGGCGCGACGTCCAGGCCGGCACGCTGCCGCAGATCTCCTGGATAGCCGCCCCCGAGGCCTTCACCGAACACCCCAACTGGCCGGCGAACTACGGTGCCTGGTACATCTCGCAGGTGCTGGACGCGCTGACCTCCAACCCCGCCGTGTGGGCCCGCACCGCGCTGTTCATCACCTACGACGAGAACGACGGCTTCTTCGATCACGTCGTGCCGCCGTTCCCGCCCGCCTCCGCCTCCCAGGGCCTGTCGACCGTGGCGACCACCGCCGACCAGTACGCCGGCAGCATCGGCTACTCCGCGGGGCCGTACGGTCTCGGCCAGCGGGTGCCGATGCTCGTCGTCTCCCCGTGGAGCACCGGCGGCTACGCCTGCTCGGAGACCTTCGACCACACCTCGATCATCCGGTTCATGGAGCGCCGCTTCGGCGTGGCGGAGCCCCACATCTCGCCCTGGCGGCGTGCGATCTGCGGCGATCTGACCTCCGCCTTCGACTTCACCGCGTCCAACGCGACGCCGGCGACGCTGCCCTCCACCGCCGCCTACCTCCCGCCGGACCGCGTCCGGCACCCGGACTACGTGCCCACCCCGCCCGCCACCGGCACCATGCCGAAGCAGGAACCGGGCGCCAGGCCGACCCGCCCGCTGAAGTACGCGCCGTACGTGGACGGCTCGGCCGACACCGCCACCGGCAAGTACCGCCTCACCTTCAGTGCGGGCAGCTCGGCGGGTGCCCAGTTCCTGGTGACCTCGCCCAACCGCACCGACGGCCCGTGGACGTACACCGCGGAGGCGGGCAAGACGATCGCGGACGCGTGGAACACCACGTACTCCAAGGGCGTCACCGACCTGACCGTCCACGGACCCAACGGCTTCCTGCGCCGCTTCCGCAACCCCGGCACGACCGCCGGGCCCGAGGTCACCGCCCGCCACGACCCGACCACCGGCAACCTCGACCTGACCTTCACCAACACGGGCGCCGTGGACGCCGTCCTCACGGTGGCCAACGCCTACGGCGGCACGCCGCAGACCGTCACGGTCCGTCGCGGCGCCACCCTCGCGTACATCGTCGACCTGAGCGCCTGCCGCCACTGGTACGACGTGACCGTCACCTCCGGCGGCACCGGCGACTTCGTCCGCCGCCTCGCCGGCCACGTCGAGACCGGCGCCCCCGGCCTCTCCGACCCCGGCATCACCACCTACTGACGCCGCCGCCGAGCGGCAGGCCGCCAGGGCGCCGGGCCGCCCCGGACACCACGGGTGTCCGGGGCGGCCCGCGCGCGGAGCGTGCGTCGCCGGTGACGTTGCGTCGCCGGTGATCGGGGCCGTCGTCCGGGCGGTACGCGCGGCACCCGTGGGGGCGCGGCACCCGCGGGGGCTCCCGCGCGGGCTCCCGCGCGAGGTCCGACCCGCGTCGTGTGTCCTCCTCGTGTCCTGCGCGGGACCATGGGCGTATGGCCAAAGACGCGGGCCGCTCTCTCCGGTTGCCCCTGCACCGACCGGGCAGCCGTCGTGGGCGGCGACCTTCACCCCCGGTGCCGCGGGAGCCGTCGCCGCAGAGCCTGCGGTCGATGATGAGCATCCGCAGCGTCGCCGGGCAGATGT
This sequence comes from Streptomyces sp. CB01881, assembly GCF_002953255.1. Lineage (GTDB taxonomy): Bacteria > Actinomycetota > Actinomycetes > Streptomycetales > Streptomycetaceae > Kitasatospora. The sequence goes on along the minus strand of NZ_CP026498.1, from coordinate 858,145 downwards.
TCGTCCTTCAGGTGCTGATCGTGCTGCTGCTGGTGGTGGCGGCCGTCGTCGCGCTGCTGATCCAGTCCCGCAGCGATCGTTACGACGCGGCGCGCGACCGCTCGCTCGCCGCGGCCCAGTCGTTCGCCCACGGCCCCGGTCTGGTGGAGACGATGCAGGGCCCCGATCCCAGCGCGGTGCTCCAGCCACTGACCGAGTCCGCCCGCATGGCGGCCGGGGTCGACTTCATCGTGGTGACCGACCGGAACGGCATCCGCTACACCCACCCCGATCCCGCGCAGATCGGCAAGCAGTTCGTCGGCACCATCGGGCCGTCGCTGAACGGCGGGGTCACCGTCGAGCAGGTGCACGGCCCGCTCGGCCGGGAGTACCAGGTGGTGGTCCCGGTGAAGGACGCCAACGGCGCGGTCGTGGGCATCGTGTCCTCCGGGGTGAAGGTCGCCAACGTGAGCAGTGCGATCAACCGCCAGCTGCCGGTCGTCCTGGGCGCGGGCGCCGTCGCGCTCGGACTGGCCACGGCCGGTACCGCGCTGGTGGGCAGGCGTCTCCTGCGGCAGACCCACGGCCTGGGGCCGGAGGAGATGACCCGGATGTACGAGCACCACGACGCGGTGCTGCACGCGGTGCGCGAGGGCGTGGTCATCGGCAGCGGCGACGGCCGCATCCTGCTCGCCAACGACGAGGCGCGCCAGCTGCTCGACCTCCCCCCCGATGTGGAGGGGCGCGCCGTCACCGATCTCGGCCTCGCCGCCCGCACGGAGGACCTGCTGCTCTCCGACCGCGAGGTCACCGACGAGGTGCTCCCCGTCGGCGACCGGATGCTGGCCGTCAACAACCGCCCCATCGACAGCGCGGGAGGCCCGTCCGGCAGTGTCACCACCCTGCGCGACTCCACCGAGCTGCGCGCCCTCGCCGGCAGGGCCGAGGTCGCCCGCGGCCGGCTCAGGATGCTGTACGACGCGAGCATGGCGATCGGCACCACCCTGGACGTCCGGCGCACCGCGGAGGAGCTCGCCGACCTGGCCACCGCGGAGTTCTGCGACTACGCCACCGTCGACCTCGCCGAAGCGGTCCTGCGCGGCGAGGAGCCGCTGACCCTGGCGGCGGACGACCCGGTGGAGCTGCAGAGGGTGGCACTCAGCGGCCTTCCCGACGATTCGCCGCTGTACCGCCCGGGGACGCTGGTCCGGTGGGCCGGGAGCACTCCGCAGGCGGCGGGCTTCGTCAGCGGGCGGTCCGCACTGGTCCCCGAGCTGGCGGCCGACGCCGGGTGGCGCCGGCAGGACGCCGAGCTCACGCAGGCGGTGCTGGAGTACGGCCTGGTGTCACTGATCGCCGTTCCGCTGACGGCACGGGGTGTGCTGACGGGCGTCGCCTGCTTCTGGCGCGACCGGGAGAGGGGTCCGTTCGAGGAGGACGACCTGTCGCTCGCCGAGGAGCTGGCCGCCCGGGCCGCCGTGTCCGTCGACAACGCCCGCCGTTTCACGCGCGAGCACACGATGGCCGTCACCCTGCAGCACAGCCTGTTGCCGCGCGCACTGCCCGAGCAGAGCGCCGTCGACATCGCCTTCCGCTACCTGCCCGCGCAGGCCGGGGTCGGCGGCGACTGGTTCGACGTGATCCCGCTGCCGGGTGCCCGGGTCGCGCTCGTCGTCGGCGACGTGGTCGGCCACGGCCTGCACGCGGCCGCGACGATGGGCCGCCTGCGCACCGCGGTCCAGAACTTCTCCGCCCTCGACCTGCCGCCGGACGAGCTCCTCGGACACCTGGACGAACTGGTCGCCCACATCGACCAGGAGACGGCCGCGGCCGGGGGCGAGCCCGCGATCACCGGCGCCACCTGCCTCTACGCGATCTACGACCCCAGCACCGCCACCTGTGCCCTGGCCCGGGCCGGGCATCCCCCGCCGGCCGTGGTCCACCCGGACGGCACGGTGGAGCTCCTCGACCTCCCCGCCGGTCCGCCGCTCGGTCTGGGCGGGCTGCCCTTCGAGGCCGCGGAGGTGCGGCTGCCACGGGCCGGCAGCCTCGTCCTCTACACCGACGGCCTCGTCGAGGACCGTACCCGCGACATCGGCGTCGGCCTGGACGTCCTGACGTCGGTCCTCGCCCGCCCCGGCCGGTCGCCGCAGGAGACCTGCGAGGCCGTGCTCGACGCTCTGCTGCCCGCCCGCCAGAGCGACGACATCGCCCTGCTCGTCGCCCGCACCCGCGTGCTGGAGCCCGACCGGACCGTCGCGTGGGAGGTGGCCTCGACTCCCGAGGCCGTGGCCCGGGCCCGCGCCGAGGCCACCCGCCGGCTCACGGAGTGGGGCCTCGACGAGGCCGTCTTCGTCACCGAGCTGGTGCTCAGCGAGCTGGTGACCAACGCCATCCGCTATGCGACCGGGCCGATCAAGGTGCGGCTGCTGTACGACCGCGCGCTGATCTGCGAGGTCTCCGACACCAGCAGCACCGCCCCGCACCTGCGCTACGCCGTCGCGGAGGACGAGGGCGGCCGGGGCCTGTTCCTCGTCGCCCGCCTCACCGAACGCTGGGGCGTCCGGTACACCTCGGAGGGCAAGATCATCTGGGCCGAGCAGCCGCTCCCGCCGGGTGCCCCGTCGGCCGGGCCCCCGGGCGTCGTGCGGGCCGGGCCCGTGGACGGGTAGCGGCCCTCCCCGCACGGGGCCGCCGCCGGCGCCACCGTCGCAGTGCCGGACGCGCTCGGCGACCGGCCGGCGGCCACCCGTGGCGGGCCGTGCTCGGCACCTGCGCGCGGGATGGTCATCGGACGATCCGATGAACCGGCCGATCCCCATCCGTGTGACGACGCGTCGGGAACAAGGAAATATACGAACTGATCGGCCCGCGGCGCGCTATCTTCGGGACGGTTTTCCCGGTCGGCGCGCCATGCGGCAGGTCTGAGGGCGGTGGAGCTTGGCCGAATGCGTCAGGATTTCAGAACGGCTCGCGTTGCCGCGGGACTCGGCCGGTCCGATCGTCGCCTCGGCGCGGCGGAGCTACGAGTACGCCGTCCACGTGTGCCACGACGAGCAGGACGCCGTGGAACGGCTGTGCTCGGAGATCGGCGGTCGGCGAGTGGCGTTGATCACCGATGACTCGGTGGCGCTGCTGCACGCCCGGCGGCTCGCCGACCGCCTCACCGCCGCGGGGCTGACGGTGGCGATGACCTCCTTCCCCGCCGGGGAGAACAGCAAGAGCCTGGCAACGGCGGCCGGGCTGCTGGACTGGCTGGCGGGCAGTGCGCTGGCCCGCCGGGACGTGGTCCTGGCCATGGGCGGCGGCGTGGTGATCGACACCGTCGGCTGGGTGGCGAGCGCCTACATGCGGGGCGTGCCCTACATCAACGTGCCCACCACGCTGTTGGCCCACGTCGATGCGGCACTGGGCGGCAAGGTCGCCGTCGACCACGCCTCGGCGAAGAACCTGATCGGTTCGTTCTACCAGCCCTCGGCGGTCGTCTCGAACGTCGGCTACCTGCGCACGCTGGACCGCCGCCACCTGAGGGCGGGGCTCGCCGAGGCGATCAAGAAGGGGGTCATCGCCTCGCCCGAGCTGTTCGAGCTGATCGAGCAGCGGCACGCCGACCTCCTCCGCGCCGACCCGGTGGCAACCGCACGGTTGGTGCACGGCGCGAGTGTGATCAAGTGCCGGCTGATCGCCAAGGACCCGTACGAGGAGGACCTGCGCAGACCGCTGAACTTCGGCCACACCGTCGGCCACGCCGTGGAGACCGTCGCCGGGTACGAGCACGTGCTGCACGGCGAGGCGGTCGCGTACGGAATGGCCTGCGCCTCCCGGATCGCCCGGAGCCGTGGGCTGCTGGCTCCGTCGCTGCTGCGGCGGATCACCGGGCTCCTCCGGGAGGTCGGCCTGCCCGTCGTGATCTCCGACCTCCCGGTCCGGGTCGATCCGGTCGAGACGCTGAACGCCCTGGGCCAGATCCGCAAGATCCGCGACGGGCACATCCGCTTCGTCCTCCCCGTGGAGCTCGGTGAGACGGTGGTCGCCGACGACGTGACCGACGAGGAGATCCACCGGGCGCTGATCGCCGAGGCGGACCGCCCCGGGGGACCGGATGACTGAGTGGGACGTCGTCGTGGTGGGCGGAGTCGGCGTGGACACCATCGTCCGGGTGCCGCAGCTTCCGCTGCCCGCGCGAGAGACGATCAAGGTGCCGCCCATCCGGCGGTACGTCGGGCACACGGGCAACGGCGTGGCGCTGGGCTGCCACTCCCTCGGCCTGCGGACGCACTTCGCGGACGTGATCGGCGACGATCCCGAGGGCCGGCTCGTGCTGGCCCGCTACGCGGAGGCCGGGCTGTCCTTCACCCATCGGATCCACCCCAGCGGCACCCGGCGCAGCGTCAACCTGGTGGATCCGCAGGGCGTGAGGATCTCGCTCTACGACGGCCGCCATCCGCCGGGCATGACGGTGAGCCCGGACCTCTACCGGGGAGCCCTGGGCCGCACCCGGCACGCACACCTCTCACTCGTCGACTGGGCGCGGCACGCGCTGGCGGACGCGATCGACGCGGGGCTGTCCACCTCCACCGATCTGCACAACTGGGACGGGCGGGACGCGTACCGGGAGGACTTCGCCTACGGTGCCGACCTGGTGTTCCTCTCCGCCGGAGCCATCGGCGACCGGATCGAGGAGGTCTCCGACGCCATCCTGGGCCGGGGCCGGGCCAAGGCCGTGGTCGTCATGGCGGGCGGACGCGGGAGCTATCTGAAGCTGCCCGGCCGGCCGGTGCGGCACGTGCCACCGGTCGCGGTGCCGGCGGCGGAGGTCGTGGACACCAACGGCGCCGGGGACAGCTACGTGGCCGGGTTCCTCCACGGCTGGCTGTCCGGGCGGGACTGGGAGGCGTGTACCAGGGCGGGCTCGCTGGCCGGGGCGCACGCCGTCCGCTCGGCCGGCACGCACACCTCGTTCATCACCTCGGAGGAACTGAACCGTGCCCTGGATCGATCCGGCTGACCGCCAGCCCCTCACGGTCGGCCGTCAGCCGTTCGCCGGCCAGCACGATGCTGTCCCGTACGGTCACGCCCCGGGCCACCGTCGCGCCGGGGAGCACCACCGAGCGGAGCACGCGCGCCCCCCGTCCGATCCGGCAGCCCGGGTGCAGCACGCTCTGCTCGACCACCGCGTCCCCGGGGGGTTCCGTGCCGAGCAGGCTTCCCGACGCCGGCACGAAGCGCGGTGCGGCCCCGCGCAGGGTGCGGGGGAGCATCCCGGGCGGGATCGGGTACGGCCGCCGCAGCAGTTTCAGCTGCTCGGCGTGGTAGCGGTCGACGGTGCCGATGTCCGCCCAGTAGCCGGCGACGGGAAAGGCCCGGACCGGGCGGCCCTGCGCGATCATGCGGGGCAGTACGTCGCGGCTGATGTCGTGCTGCCAGTGGTCGTCACCGCCGGCCGCCAGTTCGCGGAGCACCTCCTGGAGGGCGTCGATGCGGAACAGGCAGAAGGCCGTGAAGACGAGGTCCGAGGTCGGGTCCGATGGCTTCTCGACGAGCGCGCGCACGCGCAGACCGGCGTCCACCTCGACCATTCCGAACAGCTTCACGTACCTGCGCTCGACGCGCTGGACGCCGATGGTGCAGTGCGCCCCCGACGCACGGTGTGCGGCCACCATCGGCCGGTAGTCGAAGACGTAGACGTGGTCGGCGTGCTGGACGAGCAGGTCGCTCGCGCCCGGTGCGAAGAGGTGCTCCGCGTTGGCCAGGAGCGCGTCCGCGGTGCCGCGTTCGGCCGGGCGCTCCGGCAGGGGGCGGCCGGGAGCCGGTCCGCCGCCGCTGCGGACCAGCCGGTCGTGGGGGCCGAAGTGCAGCCTGGTGTCCGGGTGGCCGTCCCAGTGCGCCAGCACATGACGCACCAGGTCGGACTCGCGGTGCAGGGAGAGCAGCACGACCTCGGGCAGCCCGGAGCGGACGGCGTTCGCCAGGCTGAAGTCGACCAGTCGGCAGGACGCCGCGTACGGGACGAGCGGCTTGCACGTCCTCGCGGTCAGCGGCCCCATGCGTTCGCCCACGCCGCCCGCCAGGAGGGCGCCGCGCACTCCGTCCGTGTTCACCAGGTCCTCCCCTGGGCAGCGGTCTCCGGCAGCAGCCCCCGCAGCACCGCCAGGGAGTTCGCCACTCCCTGTTCCGTCGGCAGGAGAGCGTCCTCGTGCTCCACGTAGACCACCCCGCGGTAGCCCTCGTCGAGCAGCGCCGCCACCACCGAGTGCCAGGGCAGTTCACCGGAGCCGAGCGCCCGGAAGCGGATCGCGGGCCCCGGACCGTAGCGGGCCCAGCCGGCCCCCTGCGGATCCCTCGGGTCGCGCCACTGTTCGAGGTCTTTGGCGTGCACGGCGGCCACGCGGCCGTCCCAGCCCCGCACGGCGGCCACCGGGTCGTGGCCCACCGCGGCGAGGTTCGCCGGGTCGAGGCAGAGCCGTACCGCGGGGACGGCGGCGAGCAGCGCCCGCGCGCTCGCCGGGTCGTAGACCACCTGCTTCGGGTGCGGCTCCACCAGGACCTGCACACCGAGACGGCCGGCCAGTTCGAGCACCGGCGCCGCCGCCCGCGCCCACGCCTCGATGTTGTCCTGCCAGCTCACCTCGCTGCCCCACCACGACAGCCAGCGGCCGAGGTCCGGCACCCCGAGCATCAGCCTGGCCTGCGGGGCGCCGACTCCGGCCGCCAGCCGGACGGTGCCGAGCGCGGCCCGCAGCCCGTACGCCCGCTTGGCCTCGGCCGGGCCCGCCAGCACCGCATCGGTGTGGGGGCCGTGCGGCCCGAGCAGGACCTGCGTGTCACGGCTGTTGCTGACGCAACCCACCTCGATCCCGGCCGTGCCGAGCGCCGACCGCACCGTGCGGTGGTGGCCCGGATCGTCCAGCCGGTCGGCGTCGACCAGCCGGAACGCGCGGTCGGCCGGCAGGTCGACCACGCCGACGCCGCTCCGGGCGGCGACCCGCAGCGCGTCCTCCAGGCCGAGGGGTGCGAGCGCCGCCAGGCACAGCCCCAGGGTGATCGGTCCGTGCGTCATCGCGTCTCTCCTCCGCCCAGCGGTCTCTGCCACACCCAGCGCCCGGCCAGGGACGCGGGCGGGCCGTGCTCGTGCGCGCGCAGGGCCGCGAGCACGGCGCGGACCGGGTCGTCGACGACCACGGGTGGGCGGTCGGCGCCGAGCTCGGTCACGATCCGGTGGCGCAGCGCCTCGGCGAAGGCCGGGCAGCCGTGGAACACCCCGCCTCCGAGAGCCGCCGACCAGCCGTCCGTCAGCCCCGCCGCGTCGCGGACCGCGCGCACCCCGCGGACGAGTTCGCCGAGCGCGGTGCGCACCACCCGGGCCGCCACGGCGTCGCCGTCCAGCCAGCAGCGGCAGACGACGGCGGAGAGCGCGGCCACCGCGGCCTTGGGAAAGGGCTCGGTGGCGAGCCGGCGGGCCAGCTCGGGCACCGGGGACCCGGTGTGTTCGGCAAGTGCCCGGGCGAGCGCCGTCGGCGTGCCCCGGCCGTCGCCGCCCCGGACGGCCGCCCGCAGGCCGGCCAGGCCGAGGGCGAACGCGCTGCCCTCGTCGCTGCCCAGGTACTCGCAGCCGCCGGCCGAGGCGGGCGGGCGGATCCCGTCGCTCGCGAGGAAGCCCGAACCCGTCCCGCTCACCACGGCCACGCCCCGCCCCCCGAGCGGGGGAGCCAGGAGCAGCGGGACGATGTCCCGCGAGATCACCAGGGTTCCGGTGAGGCCGGAGCGTTCCGCCAGACGGGCCAACCGGTCGAGCTCGCGCTGCGGCTCGTCGGCGTCGACCGCGGCGGTCGCCAGCCAGCCGGTCGACCGCCCGCCGCCCAGGCGGCGGGCGATGGCGCGCAGCAGCCCGAGCAGGGCGCGGTCGGCGGCCGGATCCCCGACCGAAGCGGGGTTCACCGAACCCTCCCGCCACCGGGTCCCGTCGTCCAGTAGTGCCGTGGTGCAGCTGCCCCCGGCGTCGATCACCCAGTTCCTCACCGTTCGCACCTGCATGGTCGCTCTCCGTCGGTCCTTGGGGCTCACGCTAACCGGATCGGCCCGGCAGGTCCTGTCGACGGTGGCGGGACGCCCTCTGAGCGGACGGAGCGTCTGTGCGGCGAAGTGGCGGAGTGCCCGGACTGCTGGCGGCAGCCGTCAGCTGGGGTCTGTTCTGGGGCGCCTGGTCCGCGCTGCTCCCCGGGATCAAGGCGGAGCTCTCGCTGACCGACCAGCAGCTCGGCCTGTCCCTGTTCGCGATCCCCGTCGCCGCGGTGCCGGCGATGCTGCTGACCGGTCCGCTGGCCCACCGGCTGGCGCAGTACACCCTGCCCGTGGTCACGGCGCTCTTCGGCGTGAGCGTCCTGCTGGTGGGGCTCGCCCGGTCGCAGGCCGCCTTCGTCGGCGCCCTGCTGCTGCTCGGGGCGTCGAGCGGCGGCGTCGAGGTGGGGCTCAACGCGACGCTGGGTGCCCAGGAGGCCAGGGACGGCCGGCGGCTGTTCAACAAGGTGCATGCGGCGACCCCGTTGGCGATGGTGGTCGCAGCGCCCGCCGCCGGCCTGGCGCGCTACCTCGGCGCCTCCCCGCAAGCGGTGCTGACGGCGGTCGCGGTGCTGGTCGGCCTGAGCGCGGTCCTCGCGATCGACGGGCGCGGCTGGGAGGAGCCGCCGCCCGTCGCGGACCGGCGTCGGCGGATGACCGGGCTCCTGCTGGCACTCGGGGCGGTGGGTGCCGTCGCGCTCCTGATGGAGAACAGCGTGGAGCAGTGGGGTGCGATCCACCTGGTGCAGCAGCTCGGCGCGGGTCCGCTGCTCGCGAGCTTCGGACCGGCGGCCTACATGGCCGGACTGTCCGCGGGGCGCATGCTCGCCCAGTGGCAGGGGGCGAGGCTGTCGGACGGCACGCTGGTCTCGGTCGGCGGAGCGGTCGGCGGAGCCGGTCTCGCCGTCGGCGCGGCCGCCTGGAACGTGCCGTGGGCCGTGGCGGGCTACGTGGTCGCCGGGTGCGGACTGGCGCCCGTGGTGCCCACGCTGCTCTCGGCGGTCGGACGCAGCGTCGAGCCCGGGCGGCGCGCACGGACGATCTCCGCCGTGACGACCGTGTCCTATGCCGGATTCCTGGCCAGTCCGCCGCTGGTCGGCACGCTCGCCGGCGCGGTCGGCCTGTCCACGGCGCTCGCCGCGGTGGCGCTTGGCGGGGTGCTCGTGGCCGCGGGTGGCCGGCTGCTGGGCCGGCTTCCGGCCGGCCCGACTGGAGGAGACGTATGACAGGCAACCGGCTTCTGACCGGCAACCGGCTCCGCGTCCTGGTCGTCGGCGCGGGCTACCTCGCCGGCCGGGTGGGCGAGCGGCTCGGTGCGCTCGGGCACACCGTCACCCTCAGCTCGCGCCGCCGGCCCGCCGCGGCGCAGGTCCGGCGGCTCGGCTGGCATCCCGTCGACGTCGGGGACCGCCGCTCCGTCCACGCCCTGTTCGCCGCGACCGGACCGGATGCCGTCGTCGTCGCCCACGGCCCGTCCGACATCACCTGGTGCGAGGCCAATCCCGGGCAGGCGATGGCGGCCCACCGCGGCGGCGCCCGGCACCTGGCGGAGGCGCTCGGGAACCGCAGGGCGCTGCTGATCTCCACCGACAACGTCTTCCCCGGGAGCAGGAGGAGCTATGGCGAGTCCGACCGCGCCGAGCCCGCCAACGCCTACGGCCGCGCGAAACTCGCCGCCGAGGACACGCTGCTGGCCACCGGCGACGTCCTCGTCCTGAGGGTGAGCCTCGTCTACGGTTGGGACCGCGACGGTCTGCGGCCGAACTTCTTCACCACCTGTGCGCAGCAGCTGAGCAGGAGCCAGCCGGTGGCCGTACCGGACGACCACTGGAACAGCCCGGTGCTGATCGACGACGTCGCCGTGTGGACCACCGCCCTGCTCGGGTCCGCGCACACCGGCGTCGTCCACCTCGGCGGGCCGAGGAGGGTGAGCAGGCTCGCCTGGGCGCGGCACATCGCCACGTGCTGCGACAGGGACCCGGCCCTGGTCCGCACCCTGCCGAAGCACAGCACCGCGTACGCGTGCCGGCCGCGCAACGCCTGCCTGCACAGCGAGCGCGCCGCCCACCTGCCCGAACTGGCGGGACTCGACCCGGTGGACGTGCTCGAAGCCAGCAGCAGGCTCATCGCCCAGGAAGAGGAGAACCGATGACGGAGCATCAGATCTATCTGGCCAGCAAGCGGGCCGCGGTGACCTACGCACCCGACCCCGGCACCGGCGAGTTGCGTCCCTGGCTCGCGCCGGGCGGCACCGGGAACGTGGTCGCCGAGCAGGCCGGGGTGCTCGACGTGTCCTGGATCGCCAGCGCCGACACGGACGACGACCACCGGGCCGCCGGCGAGAACCCGGACGGTATCGGGCTCGGCCTCGGCTCCGGCCGGCGGATCCGCGTCCAGTTGCTGCGCCACGACCGGAGGACCTTCGAGGTGGTGCAGAACTTCTTCACCGCCGAACTGCTCTGGGCGGCCAACAACCACGGCTGGGACTCCTGGACGACGCCCACCTTCGACCGCGAGACGTACCGGGCGATGGAGTGCTTCGACGAGTTCACCCGCGACTTCGCGGACGCGCTGCTGAAGAGCTCGGCCGGTTCGCCGGAGCCGCTGTACCTGGTGCACGACTACCAGCTCGTCGGCGTCCCGCGGAGGCTGCGTGAACAGCGGCCCGACGCGCCGATCCTGATGTTCGTCCACATTCCGTGGCCGTCGCCGGACTACTGGCGCGTGCTGCCGAAGCGCCTGCGGGCGGGCCTGCTGGAGGGCATGCTGCCCGCCACCACGATCGGGTTCTTCGCCGACCGGTGGTGCCGCAACTTCCTCGACTGCGTCGCCGACCTGATCCCCGACGCCGAGGTCGACCGGGAGCGCGGCCTCGTCCGCCGCCGGGGCGTTGTCACCCGTGTCCGGACCATGCCGCTCGGCTACAGTCCGCTGACCCTCGCCGGCCGCACCCCCGGGCTGCCGGACGACATCGCCGCATGGGCGGGCGACGGACCGCTGGTCGTGCACAGCGGACGGACCGACCCGATCAAGAACGCCGAGCGCGCCGTGCGGGCGTTCGGGCTGGCCGTGCGCTCCGACCCGAGGCTGCGCGGCACCAGGATGCTGGTCCGGATGAACCCGAACCGGCTCTACGTAGCGGCCAACGCCGACTACGTCCGCCGGGTGCGGGCGGCCATCGCCGAGGTCAACGCCGATCTGGGCGCGGACACCGTGCGCCTGCACTGCGACAACGACGTCGAGCACACCCTCGGCAGCTTCCGGCGCGCCGACCTGCTGGTGTTCAACTCCACGGTCGACGGGCAGAACCTGAGCGCCTTCGAGGCGCCGCTGGTCAACGAGCGCGACGCCGACGTGGTGCTGTCCGAGACGTGCGGCGCGGCCGAGGTGCTCGGCGGCGTCTGCCGTACCGTCAACCCGTTCGACCTGGTCGAGCAGGCCGAGGCCATCGCCGACGCCCTGACCGCACCGGCCGCGCTGCGGGCCGAGGCCGCCGGGCGCCGCCGTGAGGCCGCCGAGCCGTGGACCCTGGAGGCCTGGGTGCGCTCGCAGCTCGACGCCCTGGACGCCGATCGGCGGGGCCGTCATGAGTGAGGTCGCGGCCGACCCCCGGCAGGTGGCGCAGTACCGGCTCGGTGACGCCGTGCTGGTCCGGGGCGACGGCGTGCGCTGCTGGGACGGTGCGGGCCGGGAGTACCTCGACTGCGTCTCGGGCACGTTCAACCTGCTGCTGGGCCACAGCCATCCGGAGGTGGTCGCCGCGATCCGGGCCCAGGCGGAGGAGCTGCTGTTCGCGGGCTCCTCGTTCCAGACCGAGGCGACCAACCGGGTGATGCGGGAGCTGGTCAGGATCAGCCCCGCCAATCTGACCCGGGTGAACCTGCGCAGCTCGGGCGGCTCCACGGCGAACGAGGGCGCGGTCAAGATCGCCCAGCACCACACCGGGCGGCGCGACGTGATCGTGCCGTTCCGCGGTCACGTGGGCCAGACGCTCGCCGCGGCGGGCCTCAACGGCACCAGCAGGATGCGGGCGCCCTTCCCGTACCGGTTCCCCGGCGGGGTGCAGGTTCCCGGGCCGTACTGCTTCCGCTGCTTCTACCGGCAGACGCCGGACGTGTGCGGGATGCTCTGCGTGCAGCGGATCGAGGACTTCATCGACTACGCCAGTTCCGGCAGCGTGGCCTGCGTGATCATGGAACCGATCAGCGGAGCGGGCGGCAACGTCGTCCCGCCGCCGGGCTACCTCCAGGAACTGAAGGCGTTCTGCGACGCCCGTGAGATCGTTCTGATCTTCGACGAGATCCAGACCGGGTTCGGCCGCACCGGTGAGATGTTCGCCGCCGACCACTTCGGTGTGCAACCGCACGTCATGACCCTCGCCAAGGGACTGACCGGCAGCGGCCTTCCGCTCGCCGCGATCCTGACCGAGGAGCGGATGGCCGACTGGGACCGCTCGCTGCACGGCTTCACCTACGGCGGGCACAACCTGTCGGCGGCCGCGGCGGTGAAGACCCTGGAGATCGTGCAGCGGCCCGGCTTCCTGGAGAACGTCCGCGCCAGCGGGGCCGTCCTGCTCGACCGCCTGCGCGGGCTGCAGCAGGACCACCCGGTCATCGGCGACGTCCGCGGCCTCGGCCTGATGCTGGGGGTGGAGCTGGTGGGACCCGACGGCGGCAAGGCCGTCGAGCAGGCGCACGCCTACCACCGCGCACTGGAGGGGCGGGGCGTGCTCACCCGGGTCTCCGAGCACGGCCTCGGCAACGTCATCGAGGTGCGCCCGCCGCTCGTCCTGACGCCCGCCGAGGCCCATCTGGTCGCGGACAGGTTCGGCGAAGCCCTGGAAGCCCTCTGATGCGGGTGGTACTGGAGCCGGGCGGTCCGCGGTTCGACCCCGGTCCGCCCGAACGCCCGCCGGGCGAACACGCGGTGCGCGTCCGGATCGAACTGGCCGGGGTCTGCAGGTCGGACCTGAAGGAGGTCGCCGGAAGCCGGTACGGCGTGAGCCAGTTCGGGCACGAGCTGGTCGGGGTGGTCGAGGAGTCCACGCTCCCGGGCCTCCCGCCGGGACAGCGGGTCACCCTCGACCCGAACGTCGCGATCGAACGGAGCACGGGCTTCGCCACCACGATGTGGGCGGCCGGCCCGGCCGACCGCCTCGGCGCCGCGCTGCCGGCCGTGCAGCGTCACATCCCGGCACGCACACTGGTCTTCACGGAGCCGCTGGCATGCGCCCGGCACTGCCTCGCCAGAGCCGCCCGCCACCTGGACCGCGACCTGGCCGGCGTGCGGCTCGGCGTGCTCGGCGCAGGAGCCGCCGGCGTGCTCATCGCCGCCCTGGCCCGGACGATGGGCCTCGACGTCGTCCTGACCAACCGGACCCCGGACCGCCGGGCGTTCCTGCGGGAGCGGGGGATCGTCGACGTCCCGATCGGCCCGACCGCGTCCGTACCGACCGGCGCACTGGACGTCGCCGTCCTCGCGACCAGCTTCATCCGCCCCGACGTCCTCCGTGAGGCGCTGCGGATGACCACGCGGGGCGGCCTGCTCCTGCTCTACGGCGGTACCGCGCCCGGCGACTCGCTACCGGGCCTGGACTGCGACCTGGACACGGTACGCCGCCGCGAGGGCATCGTCACGACCGGCTGGCAGGGGAGGGAGGTCCGCATCGCGGGCACCTACGGCACCGTGCCCGCGGACTTCGAAGCGGCTCTCGGCGACCTCGCCGGACCGGCCATCGCACCGCACCGCATCGAGCGCATGATCGCCAGGCAGGTCGGCCTCGTCGAGCTGCCCGGCGTCCTGCGGGAGCAGACCACCGGCCGCCACCTCGGAAAGACCCTCGTCGTCCCGTGACGCACCCGCGCCGCTCGGCCGCACGCGCGGAACGCGCACCGTCCGATCCGGCCGCGGAGAACACCGGCGGACGGCCTGAAAGGACGGTGTCGAGCATGGCCAGGATCCGCGCACTGGCGCTGGACTTCGGTGACACCCTGGCGCACCCGGGCCCGCAACCGGACGGGGTCACGGTCGCCCGGGTCCTGCACGGCCTCGGCGCGACCGTCGTGCCGGACGGTTTCCCCGACGCCTTCGACCTGGTCAGCCGCCGGGCCCGGGAGGAGGACCGGGCACACCTCACCCAGAGCCGGTTCACCGACCTGCTGCGGCGCAGCGCGCACGAGTGCGGAGCCGTGATCCCCGATCCGGGGGCCGCGTACGAGGCCGTGTTCACCGCGGTGCCCGATGCCGAGGTGGACCCGCGGGCCGCGGACGCGCTGCGCCGTCTGCACGGGCGCGGGCTGGTGTGCGTCCTGGCCTGCGACACCCGCCGCCCCGAGACCGTGCGCCGCCGCACCCTCCGGGCGGCCGGCATCGCCCACTGCTTCGACGCACTGGTCCTGTCCAGCACCCTCGGGGTCCGCAAGCCGAACCCGCTGTTCTACGACGCCGTGGTGAGCGCGGCGGGCTGTCCGCCCGGAAACATCCTGTTCGTCGGGGACACCCCGGCCAAGGATGCGATCGGGCCGGCCAGGTCCGGCATGCGCGCCGTCCTGGTCACGTCGTCGCCCCGACCGGACGACCTTCCCGGGAGCATCGGGGTCATCGGGCACTTCGCCGAGCTCCCCGGATACCTGGAGCACGCCGGTGACCTCTGACCGGACACGCCGCGCCGCCACCCGTCCGCCCCACCGGGCAACGGACCGCCGATGACCTGCGACTGGACGGAGCTGCCGGGGGACGTGCGACTGGCCGTCGAAACCGCCATCGGCAGGCCGGTGACCGGCACCGAACCGGCCACGGCGGGAACGATCTCCGAATTCGCGGCGACACTGCGCACCTCGGACGGCGACGTCTTCTGCAAAGCCGTGCGGACGGCGAATCCGCAGGCCTGGAAGCACCGCAAGGAGGCCGAGGTGCACCCCCTCCTCCCGGGAGTCGCCCCCCGGCTGGAGTGGCTGATCGAGACCGGGGGATGGCTGCTGCTCGGGTTCGAGCACCTCCCCGGGCACCACGCCGATCTGCGCCCGGGCTCCCCCGACCTGCCGTCGGTGGCGGCCGCCCTCGTCGCCCTCGTCGAACGGCTCACCCCGGCGCCGCCCGTACCGACGCAGCCGTTCGCCGCGCGGCTCGCGGAACGCCGGCTCTGGCACCTGATGGCCGAACACGACCGCGACCGGCTGGACGCCTGGGCGACGGCCCGCCTGGAGCAGCTCGTGCGGATCGAGGCGGCGGCGCCCGGCCTGGTCGACGGTGACACGCTGGCCCACACGGACCTGTCCGCCGGCAATCTCCTCGTCCACGACGGGAGGGCCCGGGCCGTCGACTGGGCGTGGCCTGCCCGTGCCGCCTCCTGGACCGACACCGCGTCGCTGGTGCTGCGCCTCATCCACGAAGGACACAGCCCGCGGCAGGCGGAGGAGTGGGCCGCCGCGGTCCCCGCCTGGAGCACGGCCGGTCCCGAGGCGATCACCGCCTTCGCCGTCGTCATCGCGGGCGTGCGCGAACACCGGAGGCGTCTCGGCTACGCCCCGCACCTGGACGCCCTGGCCGCCGCAGGCCGACGGTGGGTGGACCACCGGCTGGAACGTGACGGCCGTCGGCCGCGTACGGCCGGCACCGCGGGCTGACCACGGGGCATCGGTCGGGCAGCCCAACGGCCCGGAAAGGGCTGGGAAGGCCGAGTCCGCCGACGTTCCGGTGAGGGCGGCGAGTTGCGGCGCCACGGCTTCGGCCGGGCGGATTGTCAAGCGGGCACCGGAGCGCTCCGTTCAGCAGTAGCCTCGGGATCGGTAACGACGGCCGTGGACGAGTGAGTTGGAGGCGACGGTGGCCGAAGGGGAGTCCGCGGTCCGGGGCGACGGCGGGGATGGCTGTCCGCTGCACGAGCGCGAGGCCGAGATCCGGTCGGCCGGGCAGGCGGTCGGGGCGCTCACCAGGCCCGCCGGTACCGGGATCGGGGAACTGCTGGTGTACACCGGCGCGGCCGGGCTGGGCAAGACCGCGATGCTGACCGAGGTGCGACGGGAGGCGAAGCGCGCGGGCTGCACGGTGCTGTTCGCCCGGGGCGGGGAGCGGCAGTGCCACGATCCGTTCCACGTGGTGCGCCAGCTGGTACAGCCGGTGCTGGCGGCCCTGTCCGACGAGGAACGGGCGCAGGTGTTCGGGCCCTGGGAGGACATCGTCGGTCCGGCGGTCGGACTGCTGCCGCCCGGAGGGCAGCTCGACCCGCAGGGAGTGCGCGACGGGCTGGACTTCGTGCTCACCCGCCTCGTGCAGCAGCGCTCGCCGGTGGCCGTGATCGTCGACGACCTGCACTGGGCCGATCCGGAGTCGCTCGGCTGGCTGGCGGGCCTCGCGGTGCGCGCACGGGAGCTGCCGGCCCTGCTGGTGTTCGCCTGCCGCGACGAGTTCCCCGACGAGGCCCTGGCACTGCAGCGCGGCCTCGTCGGCAGGGCCGACCGGCGGCACGAACTGCGCCCGCTCCAGCCGGCCTCGGTCGCGCACCTGGTCCGCGCGGCCCTGGGCACGCAGGCGGAGGACGTCTTCTGCCGCCACGTCTGGGCGGTCACGGCCGGAAACCCGTACGAGACCACCGCCCTGCTGCGCGAGGTGCTCGACCAACGGCTCGACCCCGTCGAGGAGAGCACCGGTCAGCTGCGCGAACTCGCCGTCGTTGCACGGGGCATGACGCTCCGTCACTGGCTGGAAAAGATCGGCCCGACCACCGTGCAGTTCGCCTGGGCGGCGTCCATGCTGGGCACCGACATCCGCCCGGACCTCGCCGCCGCCATCTGCGCCCAGGGCCCGGACACCGCCGCCGAGTCCGTCCGGGAGCTGCGCCGGCACGGGGTCCTGACCAGCACGCCGGGAGGCCGGCTGGAGTTCGTCCACCCGCTGATCGCCACCTCGGTCTACCAGTCGATGCCTCCCGCCACCCGCACCGGGATGCACGGGGTCGCCGCCGTCGAGACCGAGAACGCCGGCCTCGGCCTGCTGACGGCGTCCCGGCACCTGCTGGAGACCCTGCCCGAGGGCGACGGCGAGATCGTGGGCAAGCTGCGCCGGGCGGCCCGCGAGCACCTGGCCATCGGCGCGCCCGAGGCGGCCCAGCGCTGCCTGCGCCGCGCCATCAGCGAACCGCCCGCCGACGAGGACCGGGCCGTGGTGCTCTACGAACTCGGCTGCTCGGCCCTGCTCACCGACCCGGCGACCACGGTCAACCAACTGCGCCTGGCGCTCGCGGACCCGTACGGGCTGGGCCCCGAGCTCCGGGTGGACGCGATCTTCCGGCTCGCCCAGGCCCTCGCCCACAGCAACCGGCTCGGCGAGGCCGCCGCGGTGTGCGCCGAGGAGGCCGCCCGCACCCTCCCCGGCCCGGGCCGCCTGCGCCTGGAGGTCGCCCACTTCATGTTCGCCGCCTTCCAGTTCGAGGACGAGGACGGTCCGGGCCGCTCCCGGAGGCTCGCGGAGTTCGACCGGATGCTCGAAACGGTCGGACTGGCCTTCAGCGACACCGGGGCGGACGGTCCGGCCCCCACCGCCAACGGCACCGGCGCGAACGGCGGACCGGCCCCGGACGAGGGCGTCTTCGAACACAGCGGCCTGGCCCATGCGGTGGCCGTGCTGCGCTGCTGGGACCTCACGCTGCGCGGGGTGGACCGCGAGGAGGCGATCGCCCTGGCCGAGTCCGCGCTGCCGGACGGCCGCCTGCCCCGCAGCCTCGGCTGGACCAACACCACCTGGGGTTTCGAGCTGCCCGGGATCCTCGGCATCAGCTACCTCTACGCCGACCGGGTCGACCGGGCGGAGGAACTGTTCACCGAGGCGGTCCGCGCGTACGAGGTCGCCGGGTGGAGCGGCGGCCACCTCGGCTTCGCCTACCTGCTGACCGGCATGCTCCGGTTCCGCTGCGGCGCCCTGGCGGCCGCGGAGGACTACCTTCGCCGGGCCCTGCGCCTCGCCGAACGGATCGGCCCGGGCGTCCCGCTGCACTGGGACGCGGTCAGGGCGCTGGCCGAGACCCTGGCCGCGCGCGGCCGGCTCCCCGAGGCCCTGGAACTGGCGCGCGAGCACGCCTTCGGCCCGCCGTACCCGACGGTGATGGTGCTGCCCGACGCCCCCACGCTGTACGGCCGTCTCCTGCTGGCCCGGGGCGACGCGCCCGGCGCGGCCGCGACGCTGACCGCCGCCGGCGCGGCCCTGGACGCGCGCGGGTGGCGCAACACGGTGTGGGCGCCGTGGCTCGGGCACCTGGCGCGCGCGGTCGCGCCCGACCAGCCGGACCGGGCCCGTGACCTCGCCGAGGAGGCCGTCCGCCGCGCCCGGGAGTCCGGGACGGACTCGGCCATCGGCAGCGCGTTGCGGCTCTGCGCGGCGGTGCACGACCGGCCACGCGCGGCCGGGCTGCTCGCGGAGGCCGTCCGGCACCTGGAGCGGTCACCGGCCCGGTACGAGCACGCGATCGCCCTGGTCGACCTGGGTGAGGCGCTGGGCGCCGCTCCGGCCGCCCGCAGCGCCCTGGCCCGGGGGCTGGAGCTGGCCACCCGGTGCGGCGCCGACGGCCTGGCCGCCCGCGCCGGCAACCTCCTGCACGCGGGCGCGGCGGGCTGAGGCGGGCTCGGGGCACCGCCGGCGCAGGCGGTGACGGCCCGGTGCCCGACGTGCCGTGAAGTCGGCGCGGGCGGTTCGACCAGGACCGGTCGGGTCCCACCCGAACAATCGAAATGCCGTGTTCCCGGAGCGGGGGAGCGTCGAACCGGCGGGCCCTGCCCGCCGGTGGCTTTCGGCCCGCTTGGCCCGGGCATTGCCAAGCCGTGAAAGTCCCTGGCCCGGGGGCGCGCGGGGCAAGGGCCCGCGCCGGGGTTTCGACACGGGATCCGCCGTCGGGCGCTCGGCATGCGACGGGCCCGGAACACGTCTGCTCCGGCGGTCTCCGGAGGGCGGCGCTGTTGCGCAAGTTGCGTGTGGTGGAGGCGGGTTGGGCAGTCGTGCGGTGCAGCCGGTGCGGGAGGCCTGGCCTGATGTCGACAGATCTCTGATTGAGCGTCAACGTTCAAGTTCTGCTGCGAACTTGTGCGATGCCCCTTTAAGCTCCCGTTAACAATGGCGGCTTTTCGCCACTCGCGGACTCCCTCAAGAGGTCGGGCGACAGGCCCAACTGGACGATGAGAGCAGGGATGACAACGACAACTGGGAAAACAGCCGGTGCCGCGCGCGGCCCGGGCCGGCGCCGGACGGGTGTGCCGGGCAGTCGCACCCTCGGCGGTGCCGTGGCCGTGGCCGTCGGGATCGGCGCCTGTTCGCTGGCGGTGGCCCCGTCGGCCTTTCCGCAGTCCGGCGACGGGACGGTGACGGTCCGCGTGGTGCGGGCCGTCGACACGAGCGGGGTGTGGACGCCGGCGCTGGAGCCGGGCATCGCCGGTGTGCAGGTGAAGCTCACCGACGACGCCGGGGCCGGCATCGAGGGCGTCACGGCGGCCGACGGCACGGTGAAGCTGGCGCCGGCCGTATCGAAGCTGTCCGGGGGCAAGTACCGGGTGCAGGTGGTGAATCCGAAGCCGGGGGTGCTGTTCCCGGCGTTCGCCTCGCGGCAGGGGCTGGACGGCGCGCCGAACCAGCTGAGCAGCAACGAGGAGTTCGTGGACCTCACCGGCGGGAAGGAGGTGGCGTACACGACCGGGCTGTGGAACCCGGGCGACTACTGCCAGAAGAACGCACCGCTGGTGACGACCTGTCAGCCGACGACGACCGAGGGCGGGACGCGCCGCACGTTGGTGTCCTTCCCGTACAGTGCGCGCGGGCAGGACGGCGTGGACGTCAACGTGACGAACCTCGCCACCGACGCGGAGACGGGCACGCTGTTCGGCATCGCGTGGAACAAGGCCGACAGGCGGGTGTTCTCGGCGGCGGTGGCGAAGCGCGGCACGGACTACGGCCCCGGCGGTGCCGGCGGCATCTACGTCACCGACCCCGCACAGAAGCGGACCACGCTGTTCACGACCGTCCCGGACGCCGGGGCGTCGGTGCACGGCCCGGGCACGGACGACGCCTTCCTGACGGTGCCCGGCAAGGAGAGCCTGGGCGGCATCAAGATCACCGACGACGGCCGGGACCTGTTCGTCGTCAACCTCGCCGACCGCAGGCTGTACCGCTACGACGCGACCGTGCCGAGCGCGGGCGCACCGAAGGCGGTCTACGAGATCCCGGACCCGGGCTGCCCGGCGGCCGGGGACTGGCGGCCCTTCGGCCTGGGTCTCCAGGACGGTACCGGCTACCTGGGCGGTGTCTGCTCGGGCGAGTCCACCGGGAAGCTCGCGGACCTGCGCGCGGTGGTCCTGCCGTTCGACCTCGGCACCGGGGTGTTCGGCAAGGCGGTGCTGGACCAGCCGCTGGACTACCCGCGCCAGTCGACCGTCGGCCCGGGGGTCCCGTGCGACGGTGCGGGCTGGTTCCCGTGGACCGCCACCTACCCGACCACGCAGAACGGCCGGGCGTGCGGCACCACCACCATCGCCAACCCCGAACCGGAGCTGGGCGAGATCGCCTTCGAGGCCGACGGTTCGATGCTGCTCGCCTTCCGCGACCGCTTCGCCGACCGCGGTCCGGGCGCCCCCGCGCCGGGCTCGGTCGCGAGCGTCATGTCCGGCGGTGACCTGAACAAGGCCTGCCCGGCGAACGGCACGTACGTGATGGACACCAACGAGGGCTGCGGACTGTCCCCCCGGGGCACCCGCTTCTTCGACACCAGCTGGGGCGGCCACCGCAACACGGCGTTCGCCGGCATGGCGCTCTCCAAGGTGGAGAACACCATCGCGACCTCCGCCTTCGACCCCAACCACCAGGCCCTCGGCTACGGCACGTCGTTCCTCCAGCGGAACGGACAGCAGGACCCGAAGTTCGGCCTGCGGCTCACCCCGGCGGGGACCAACGCACCGTTCGGCAAGGGCGCCTCCATGGGCGACCTGGAGGTGCTCTGCGACCAGGCGCCGCTGCAGATCGGCAACCGGGTCTGGTACGACCCCGAGCGCAAGGGCACCCAGAGCCCGGGCCAGCGGCCGGTCCCCGGCGCGACCGTCCACCTCTACGACGAGTCGGGGAAGGTGGTCGCCACGACGAAGACGACGAAGCGCGGTGAGTACTACTTCGACGACTCCAACGTGCCCGGCGGCCTGAAGCCGAGGACGAAGTACACCATTCGGATCGACGAGCCGGCCGACTACGCCAAGGGTGGCCCGCTCTACCAGTGGGTGCCCACCGACCACGACGTCGGCGACAACCACTTCGTCGACTCCAAGGGCGTCGTCCCGTCCGGCGGCAAGTATCCGGAACGGGCCCTGACCACCGGCGGACCGGGCGAGAACGACCACACCTTCGACTTCGGCTTCCGCCGGCAGGACGGCGTGCTGCGCCTGGTCAAGCACGACCAGGACGGCAAGCCGCTGGCGGGTGCGACGTTCCGGCTGTGGCAGGAGACGAACGGCACGGACGGGTTGCAGGCCACCGGGGCGAAGCCGGACACGCCCGTCGGTGAACCCTGTACGACAGGTGCGGACGGCGTCTGCCAGGGCAGCGGCACGCCGGGGACGTACTACTGGCAGGAGCTGAGCCCGCCGACGGGCTACGCCGCACCGGAGAACCCGGTGGCGGGGCCGCTGGTGCTCACCTCCGACAACCTCGACGCCGGGGTCTCGGTGACGGCCGTCAACCGGCTCATCCCCACCCCGACGCCCACTCCCACCCCGACGACGACGTCCACCCCGACGCCGACGACGACGCCGACGACGACGCCGGTGCCGACGCCGGTGCCGACGCCGCCGGACACCCCGGGCGGGCCGGACACCCCGGCCGCGCCGGTGCCACCGCGCCCCGCGCCCGGCTCGCACCTGGCCGGTACCGGTGTGGGGCAGGGGACGTCGATGGCCCTGGCCGGTGCCGTGGTGTTCACCGTCCTCGGAACGGCCCTGCTGGTGACGGCCCGTAGGCGAAGGGCCCGGCACCAGTAGTCGCTCCGGCCCTCCCGCGGGGGCCGGTATCGGGCGGGTTCCCGGACCACCGGTCCGGGAACCCGCCCGACCGTTGTGACCGACGAAGGAGAGAAGGCAACGGCATGGCCCGGAAGACGAAGACCGACGGCCGTGGGCCGCGTCGGACCCTCTGGCTCAGGACACTGGTCGCGGTGGCGGTGTGCGGCCTCGCGGTGGGCGGACTGGCCGCCTACCGGACCGTCTCCGACGAGGCCTCGGAGCGGCCGGTGACCGGCGACGAGGCGGCACGGCTGGCCCTGTCGCGGCTGAACCTGTACCAGGCCGCTCCGGTGGCGGTGGTGCTCACGGCGGCGGAGGGCGGAGGCGTACAGGTCAGGGTCGAGGGGATCGTGGACCACCGCACGCGCCGGGGTGCGGGCCGCTACCAGGTCACCGGGGCGAACGGTCCGCTCGACCACGGTCTGATCGTCTGGGACGCCGGCGGCCTGGGCCTGGCCCCCGCGCCCGAGGGCGACGCCGGGCCGCCCTGGCAGCATGCCGAGCACGTCCCCCGGGCGGGCTGGTCGCCGCGCCAGTACACGGCGGATCCGCTGGACGCCGGGCTCCAGTTGATGGTCCAGCTCGGCGCCGACCGGCCCGACAACCCGCTGCTGCTCGCCCAGTCGGGTGCGCGCTGGCTCGGCCGGGACCGGATCGACGGCCGGAGCTACGACCGGTTCGCCGGACCGCGTGCCCAGGGTGCCGCGCCCGACACCGGGCGCTCGCCGCTGACGTACTGGGTCGACGGCGAGGGCACGCTGCGGCGGGTGACGATGCGGATGGCGGACCTGGGCACCCCGACGACCGTGGAGTTCTCCGGGCGCAACGGCGACGCGAAGCTCCCCGAGGCGCCGTGGCTCACGGGGTGACGGCGGAGGTGACCCGAGGCGGTGTCCCGGCGCTCAACCCACCTTCTGGGGGGCGTCGGAAGGGTCGGCCGGGAGCCGGTAGGCGTCCGGGTCGACGGCTCCCGGCAGGTCGGTGGCCGGGCGGCCGGGGGTGGTCGGGTCGGGCAGCGAGGGCTGCGCGGGCGGGGCCTGCACCTGGCTGAAGGGGATGCCGGGTGGCGCCTGGACCGGGGCCGTGCGGCCGGCGGCCAGCGGCCTGCGGCCCTGGGCGCCGCACCCGGCCACCGTCTCCAGGTCGTCCGGGCTCTGGACGGCGGGCCGGTTGCCGGTGAAGCAGTTGCCCGGGTCGGCGGAGGCCAGGACGAGGTCGGCGCCGTTGCCGTCCGTGCGGTTGCCCTCGACGCGGTTGCCGCTCGCCGGGTGCCCCGGCGGGTCGGTGACGAGCACCCCGGCGGCGCGGTTGCCCCGGACGAGGTTGCGGAGCACCTGGTTCGCCGTGCCGCCGCCGATCCCGATCCCGATCCCGAAACCCCCGTCCGCCTGTTCCGGGGTGTCGGCGGCGTTGTTGTCGGCGACGACGTTGCCCGCGATCACCGCGCCGTGCTGGGGGGCGAGGGCCTCCAGGTCGTTGGAGTTCACCGTGACGCCGACCCGGTTGCCGACCACGCGGTTGCCCAGCACCGACAGCCCGTCCGAGGCGTTGGTCAGCTCGATGCCGACCGCGTTGCGCTCCACCGTGTTGCCGCGCACCACGGTGTCGCACGGCTTGCACTGGCCGACGTAGATGCCGGAGTCCGCCTGCCCGGAGGCGTAGGAGTCCTCGATCACGCCGCCGCGGGCGTCGAAGGCGTAGATGCCGTAGAGGCCGTTGTCATAGGCCGTCACCCGGGTCGCCCGGAAGCCCTGGACGACCGGGAAACGGGCGGTGTCCAGCGGGTCGTACGCGGAGCCGCCCGCGCCGTGCTGCTGCAGCTTCTCGTCGGTGACCCCGGTGAACAGGACTCCGTTGGCGAGGTATCCGTGGACGGTGAGGTTCTCCACCACCGAGCCCGGGCCGGTGACGGTGACGCCGTTGACGAGCCGCAGCCCGCCGTCGAGGACCACGCTGTTGCGGTCCGTCCCGCGCAGGACGATGCGGGCCTTGGCGACGCGTACGCTCTCGCGGTAGACGCCCGGGCCGACCAGCACCGTCTCGCCCTCGCGGGCGACGTCCACGGCCTTCTGGACGGTGGGGAAGTCCTCCGGCACCCGTAGCACGCTCCCGGCCGGGTGCCCGGCGTCCGCGGAGCCCGAACCGCTGGAGGAGCACCCGGCGGCCGCCAGGGCGACCGACACGGCCAGGGCGACCGACACGGCCAGGGTCGGCAGGTGTCGCAGGGCGGCCGTCCGGAACGCCGGCGGCCGGGCGGCCGCAGGGGTCGACGAATCGTCAGAAGGCATGATTTGCATGGCAAGTGTTCTATCGTCTCCAATAGGGCGCATGCCTACCGAACCGGAAAACGCGCAGCCGCCGACCGGGCCCGCCGTGACCGGTATCGGGCGGCGGAGGGCACTGCTCGCCGCCGGAGGGGTCCTCGCCGCCGGGATCGGCGCGGCGGCCGGCGAACTGGCGGGCGGCGACCGCACGTCCGGCCACCGCGGCGCCACCGGTGGGCCGCCCCCGGAGGCCGCGATCCCCTTCCACGGCGCCCGGCAGGCCGGGGTGACGTCCCCTCAGCCCGCCGCCACACGGCTGATCGCCTTCGACCTCCCGCAGACCTCCGCCGCCGCGGACCGGGAGGCCCTGCGCGCGCTCCTCGCCGCACTCACCCGCACCCTGTCGTCCGCGGCGTCCGACGCGCCGGCCGACCCGCGGTTGCAGGGCGGCGGCACGACCCGGCTCACCTCCCTGGTCGGCGTCGGCCCGGCGCTCGCCACCCGGCTGGGGCTCAACGTCCCGGCCCGGCTGGCGGAGCTGCCGGCGTTCCCCGGCGACCGGCTCGACCCGGCGCGCGGCGGCGGCGACCTGCTGCTGCAGGCGTGCGCCACCGACCACTGGACACTGGCCGTCGTCGCCGAGCTCGCCGGGTCGGCGGCCCGTGCCGTCGGTGCCGTACCGCGCTGGGCGCAGTCGGGGTTCCTGCCGCCGACGGCCCCGGGCACCACCCCGCGCAACCTCTTCGGCTTCAAGGACGGCACGGCCAACCCGGACGACGAGGCCGCCCGGCAGTGGGTCTGGGGCCCGCCCGGGCCGCACGAGAACGGCACCGTCCTGGTCTACCGGCGCATCCGCATGGACACCGCCGCCTTCGCGGCCCTCCCCGAGGACCGGAAGAACCTGGCGATGGGCCGGCGGATCGGCGACGGCGCCCCGCTCACCGGCACCGCCGAGCACGACGAGCCGGACATCTACACCAAGAACCCGGACGGCTCCTACGTCATCCCCGCCACCGCCCACGTCCGCCTCACCAGCCCCCGCCTCGACGGCGGCGCCCGGATGCTCCGCCGCGGCTACAGCTACGACGACGGACCGGACGACCGCGGCCTCCTCTTCTGCGCCTTCGTGCGCGACCCCGCCCAGTTCTCCCGCGTCCAGTCCCGCCTGGCTGCCCGCGACGCCCTGAACCCCCACCTCGAACACACCGCCTCGGCCGTCGCGTACGTCCTCCCGGGCGCCCGGGAGGGCGGCACCCTCGGCGAGGTGCTCTGGGCCTGACGCCCGTCGGCCCTCCCCGCACGCCCGGCCGGGCCCCGCGCCGTGCGGCCCGGCCGGGGGGTGCCGGGTGGACCGGCCCGATGCCAGACTGGTCCTGAGGGCTGGAGGCCGCCATGGGGTTCTACGCCGATCAGGTCGTGCCGCGGATCGTCAACGTCGTCTGCGGGACGAAGGAGGCCGCGCACCTGCGGCGGAGGGTCTGCGAGGGGCTTGAGGGCGATGTCCTGGAGATCGGGTTCGGCTCGGGGCTGAACGTCCCGTTCTACCCGGCGGCCGTGACTCGGGTGACCGCGGTGGACCCCTCCGAGGTGGGCTGGAGGCTGGCGGCCGACCGGTTGGCCGCGACCCCCGTCCCGGTCGAGCGCGGCGGCCTGGACGGTCAGGTGCTGCCGTTCCCGGACCACTGCTTCGACGCGGCGCTGTCGACCTGGACGCTGTGCACCGTCCCGGACGTCGAGGCGGCCCTGCGCGAGGTGCGGCGCGTGCTCAGGCCCGGCGGGACGCTGCACTTCGTCGAGCACGGCCTGGCCCCGGAGGGGGACGAGGCCGTGCGCCGCTGGCAGCGGCGTCTCGACCCGCTGGAGCAGCGGCTGTTCGCCGGGTGCCACCTGACCCGTCCGGTCGCCGGGCTGCTGACCGGGGCGGGCTTCGTCATCACCGATCTCGACGTGTTCTACGAGAAGGGCGCCCCGAAGCCGATGGGGGCCGACTCCCTCGGGGTCGCCGTCTCGCCCGCCTGAGCGGCCCCGGGCGGCGTGCCGGAGCGGGGGGGCCTGCCGGACGGATGGCGCCGGGCCGGTCCTGGACCCGGCCCGGCGGCGACCCGCCGTCTATGCGTGGGCTTCCCGGTGCGTGCCGGCCGTCAGGGCCCAGATGACGAAGATGTCGATGGCGATCAGGACGATGGCCCAGAACGGGTAGTAGGGCAGCCACAGGAAGTTGACGATCATGTTCAGCCCTGCGGCGACCACACCGAGGATCCGTGCCCACATCGCGCCGGTGAAGAGCATGAAGCCCGCCACCACGATGAGGAGGCCCAGGATGAGGTGCAGCCAGCCCCAGCCGGTGACGTTGAACTTGTAGACGTAGTTGCCGGTGATGACGTAGCGCTCGTCGTTGACGATGGCGCCGATCCCCTCAAGGACGGCCATCGCTCCGCCGAAGATCATCAGGCAGGCTGCGAAGGTGGTCCAGCCGGTCGCGAACGGTTTCCGGCTGACGTTGCTCGCCATGATCGGGCTCCTTCGGATAGATCCGTCGCCCGTTTCCGCGCGACCCGGTCGGAGATCTCCTCCACCAAGTTCGCACGACCGCGGTACGGCTGCTACTCCGGCGGGTGCGGCCGGGTGCTCCGCCGGGCGGCGGCTCCGGCCGGGGGCGACGGCTCCGTCGTCGCGGCGGCCGGTCGACTGGGTCCAGTGGCCCTGGTGGGCAGGGCCGGTCGGCTCTGGCGGCCGTGTGGGTGCAGGCGCAAGGATCGAGGCGACGCGAAGGAGAGGCGCTTTCCCGCTGCGCCTCGCCGGAGGACGGTGAGAGCGATGGACGAGATCGGTCGAGCAGGGTGGGTGGCCATCGGTGTCGCCGGCATGGCGTTGGCCGGAGCCGCCCATGCCGTGGTCGGGGCGGAACACATCATGAAGGAGCTCCTGCGGTCACCGGAGCAGGCGAGTCGTGATTCGAGGTCGGCCGGCTCGGAGGCCCAGGGAGTCAGCGGACCGGGTGGCTGGATCCTGCTCGGCTCCCTGCTCCTGGCGGCCGGGGCCGTCGCCCACGTCGTGGGCGCCACCGGGACGATCGTGAAGGAGGTCCTGCACGTAACGGCCCGTTGACCGCGCCGGTGCCGGTCGGGCCCGCCCCGTCACGGGCCATCCCTTCGGCCTGACGGATCGTCGGAATGCTCCCACTGCACGGCGGTCGGAGCGGTCGCGGCGGTCACGGCCCGGGCCGGGACGGTCCCGTCGATGCGAGGGCGCGCCCGACGGGGCTCCTCCGGGTCGGCCAGGTGCAGGTGGCGGCGGAGGAAGTCCAGGTGCGCCGCCACGGCCTGCTCGTGTGCGGCGAGGAACGGCGCGTAGTGACCTCCGGGCAGGCGCACCAGTTCGCCGCGCGGGGCCCGGCGGGCGACGCGCTCGGCCGCGGCCGGCAGCGCCGAGTGGTCGTCCTCGCACACGACCACGAGCAGCGGGCAGGCGATGCGCGGCGCGTGCCGTCCCGGCCGGTAGGTGCCCAGGGTGAGCACCGAGCGCGCGGCCACCACCTGGGGCCAGTCCGGGTACCCGGCCTCGGCGCCCAGCACGCGCACGCCGTCGGGCACGTCCGGCGTGGTCAGCGCCGCGACCTCGCCCGGCCTCCCGCCCAGCGGGATCAGGAGCGGCTCCCGGCCGACCAGGCCGCCCGCCGCGTCGAGCAGGCCCAGACCGAGCACCCGGAGCGCCGTGCCCTTGTGCTGGAACGCCATCGCGTGGCTCGTCGCGGCCGGCCCGCCCGCGTTCGCCGACTGCGCCACGGCCGCCGCCAGGCGCCGGTCGCGCGCGGCGAGCGCGAAGATGTGGCCGGCCGACGCGGAGAACCCCCAGGCCGCGATCCGGTCGCCGTCGACGCCGGGAAGCGTCCGCGCGTGCTCCACGGCGGCGCTCCAGTCGTCGAGCGCCTCGCGGACGCGCACGACCTGCCGCGGGCTGCCGCCGCTCCCGCCCAGGCGCCGGTAGTCGAACGCGAGCACGCTCAGCCCCGCCGCGTGGAAGCGTGCGGCGAACCGGTCGGTCGCCGGCTCCTTCGTGACCGCGAAGCCCCCGGCCATCACCACGCAGGCACCGGTGGTGCCCGGATAGTGCCAGGCCGCGAGCTCGACCGGGCCGCTGCGCAGGCGCACGGCGACGCGGGGCGGGGGCGGAGTGGGCCGGCCGGGCTGGAGGGTGACGCCATCGGTGCTCATGCTGACCTCCGGGAACGGAGCGGATCGACCGTGAAGGACCGTCCTAAAAAGTGAACCACATGGTTCGCAATTGGTCGACCGCACCGTCGCCCACGGTCCCGGTCGTCCGGATCCGCCCTGGTCAGCCCCTCTCTCCGGCCGCCTCCTCCCGCTCCAGCATCCGCAGGAGCGCCGCGAGGCCGGCCTCGCCCGTGTCCTGCGGCCCGCCGATGCGCCGTTGCACGAGCAATCCGCGCAGCGCTGCCAGGATCAGCTCGGCGACCTCCTGCCTGCGCCGCTCCTCCCAGTCGGCGGGGCACAGCGCACGCAGCGCCGGCAGGATCGAGGACGTGGCGTCCAGGGCGAGCGAACCGTGCCGCTCCGGGTCGTACATGGCCAGGCCCAGCGCCTGGTCCAGGGCGCGCGCCCCCTCGTCCGGACCGGACAACAGCGGCCAGATCGCGCGTACCCGCTCGGCCAGGCTCGTCGGCGCGGCCCGCCCCGCCGCGAGCCCGCGGTCGACCCGCCGGGCACGAAGCCGTTCCACGGCCTCCCGCAACAGGTCCTCCGCGCTCGGGAAGTGGTAGAGCAGGACCTTGTGCGTCGTGCCCGCCGCCTTCGCCGCGCGCCGCAGCGAGAAGCCGACCAGGCCCTGCTCGGCGATGTCGGCGGTGACCAGCTCCAACAGCTCCTGCCGGCGCGCCTGCCCGCGCGGGGAGCCGGCCGAACGGCGGTACCCCGGGGCCGCGGCGGACTGCTCCGGCGTGTCCGGCCCGGTGTCGACGTGATCGTTTCGCATGCCACCAGCTTCCTGGATCGGGCCCCGCCCCCACCAGCGTGCCGGCGGCGCCACCGCACCCGCCGCGACCTGCGGCCCCGCCCGCGGGCGGCCGTGGTCCGGTGGGCGTCAGGATCGGGGAGCCCCGACTCCCCGGCACCTGCCGCGGGGTCGGCCCCGGGGCCGCCGGCCGGGGTCGGCGACTGTGACGCAGGTCACGGCGGATGAAGAACCTGCGCGCCGCATCGGGCGTCTGGCTGGTGTGAGATCACGCAGGAGAGCACTGGACGAGCTGGACGAGGAACGCCTCGTCAAGCTCGTGGCCAGGGGCGACCGAGGGGCGTTCGACGAGTTGTACCGGCGCACGTCGCCGTGGCTGGCGGTGCGGTTGCGCCGCCGCTGCGCGGACGAGCAGATCGTCGCCGAGGTCATGCAGGAGACCTATCTGGCGGTGTGGCGCGCGGCCGACGCGTTCGCCGGGAGCGCGGTCGGCGGGACGGCCGTCGGGTGGCTGTGGACGATCGCGGCGCGCCGCCTCGTCGACGCGTTCCGGCGCCGCGCCCACCACGCCGAACCGCCGGTCGCCGCCGCCGAGCGGGCCGTGGTGCCCGCGGCGGAGGAGGAGGCACTCGCCGGGACCGTCGGCGGCGACGTCGGCGACGCCCTGCGGCGACTGGCCCCGGAACTCCGCGAGGTACTGCAGGCGACGGTGCTCGACGGGCTCTCCGTCCGGGAGACCGCCGTCCTGCTCAGACTGCCCGAAGGCACGGTCAAGACCCGCGCCCGCCGGGCCCGGATCGCGATGCGGGAGGCGCTGGCATGAGCGAGCGGAGCGAGAGAGTCATCAAGAGGTGCGCGTTGAGCGAAGCGTCTGCCGAGCGAAGCGAGGTGGGCGCATGAGCGAGCGGATCGTCAGGAGCGGGGAACACCCGTCGAAGCGGCTGATCGACGACTACGCACGTGGTGACGCGACGATGGCCACGGACACGGTGTGGGCGCTGGAGGCCCACCTGGAGACGTGCGCGCCGTGCCGGAGCCACCTGGCAGCCTCCGTGGCCACGGAGGCTCCCGACCTCACCGCGCTCCTCGGCACCGTCCGGGCCGGTCTGGAACCGCAGCTGGACGCGGCCGTCAGGGCGCCCTCGCGGCGGTACCGCCCGAGGTGGGTCTCGACCTGGCTGACGCCGGTCATGGCCCCCTGGCTGGCCATGACCGGCGTCGTCACCCTGGCGGCGCTGCTGCTGGACGCGGTCGCGTCGCCGCCGTTCTTCGGCGGCGCGTCCCCCCTGGTGGCGATCGCGCCCGTGCTGCCGCTGTGCGGTGTCGCCGCGTCGTGGTCGCGCAGCCTGGACCCGGCGTACGAACTGACGGCCTCGACCGCCCGGTCCGGCCTGCCCCTGCTCCTCCGGCGCACCACGGCGGTCCTCGCGGTGGTCCTGCCGGCGCTCCTGGTGGGGGGATGGCTGACCGGGACCATGACGGCCGCGCAGTGGTTGCTGCCCTCCCTGGCCTTCACCTCCACCGCCCTGGCGCTGGGCAGCGTGGTCGGTGTGACCCGCGCCGCCATCGGGCTGGCGGTCGCGTGGGGCGTCGTCGTCGTGACACCCGCCTGGGCCACCGGCCGTGTCCCCCTCGCCCTGGAGCTCGTCCTGGAGTCGGACCGGCTGCCCGTGTGGGGAGTGCTCCTCGCACTCGGCACCGGCGCCGTGATCGTCCGCAGGAACGCGTACTCAACGCTGTGAAACCACCACCGACCCTCGGAAGGGACCTTTGCATGCCGCTCAAGACGAGCGTGGCCGACACCGCGCCGAAGACCTACGCCTGGGAGATCCGGGCCGCCGGGCTGAGAGTCCGCGTCGGCCGGAAGAAGATGGCCGTCGACGGGCTCGACCTCTCCCTGGGCATCGGCACCCACGGCCTCCTGGGGCCCAACGGAGCCGGCAAGACCACCCTGATCCGGACGCTGGCCACGGTGCTGCGCCCCACCGAGGGCGAACTGGAGCTGCTCGGCACCGCGGCCGGCGGGCTGGGCGACCACCGGGCCCTGCGTCGCCGGATCGGCTACCTGCCGCAGGACTTCGGCTACTACAAGCGCTTCACGGTGCGTGAGTTCGTCGAGTACATGGCCTGGTTGAAGGAGGTGCCGAAGGCGGAGGTCCCCGCGGCCGTCCAGCGGGCCGTGGAACGGGTGGGTCTGGCGGACCGCGCCGACCACCGGATGAAGACGCTGTCCGGCGGCATGGTCCGGCGGGCCGGCATCGCCCAGGCCATCGTCAACGATCCCGCGGTGCTGCTGCTGGACGAGCCGACGGCCGGCCTGGACCCGGCGCAGCGGCTGCGCTTCCGCGAACTGCTGCAGGAACTGGGCCGGGACACCTGCGTGGTCGTCTCCACCCACCTGGTCGAGGACGTCGCGGCCGCCTGCTCCGACGTGGTGCTCTTCGCCGACGGCCGCCTCGTCTTCCAGGGCACGCCGGAGCAGCTGGCCGCGGCGGGCGGGACCGAGCACCCGGGCGACAGCCCGCTGGAGCGCGGCTACTCGGCGCTGCTCAGTGACTCCGTCCGTCCGGGAGGCAACTGGTGAACGGACGTGTCCTGCGCATCGAACTGAGGCGCTCCGTCGCCCCGTGGGCCGGCGTCGTCGTCCTGGGCGGCAGCCTGGCGGTCTTCTTCCTGATCGACGGGATCTGGTGGAAGGGCACCGCGGGGTGGACGGCCCAGTGGACCGCCATGGCCATGTGGACCCGGTACCTGCTGGCCTTCTGGTGGCCGCTCGTGGTGGGCATGGGGGCGGTGTACGGGCTGCGCGAGTCCCGCTCGCGGACGGCCGAACTGCTGACGACCACGCCGCTGCCGGCCTGGCGCCGTGCGGCGCTGCCGACCGGTGCGATGGCGCTCGCGCTGGTGTCGGGCTTCGGGCTCGTGGTCCTCGTGGGCGGAGTCCAGGTGGCCCTCGGCCGGACCACCTACACGTCGCTCGGGTGGCTGCCGATCTCGCTCGTGGCGGCACTGGCCCTCGTCGCGGGGGCCGTGTTCGGCATGGGCGTCGCGCGGGCCCTGCCCTCCGTGCTCACCCCGCCGACGCTCGTGGTGCTGTTCCTCATGATGACGGGCCTCCTCCTGCGGCAGGACGGTTCCGGGGAACTGCCGTCGGGCATCGCGCCGAACCGGCTCGCCCAGCTGTCCCCGACGGTCGTGGAGCCGCGGGAGATGCTGCTGACCCTGTCCGGCCGCGTGCACCTCGGCCAGACGCTCTGGCTGCTCGGCCTGCTCGCCACCGGCTTCGTCCTGCTGTCGGCGGTGACCCGCCGGGCCCGGCTGCTCGGGGTGGTCCCCGTCCTGGCCGGCGCGGCCCTGGCCCTGCTGGTCCTGCCGGCTGCTGCCCGCGACACCTACGTCGTCGACAAGGCCGCCGCCGCCCTGGTCTGCGACGGACCGGTGTGTGTGACGCAGGCGAACCGCTCACGCCTGCCCGAGCTCGCGCTGCGCGGCACGGAGGCGCTGCGCGTGCTGCGCGACGTCCTGGGCGAGCAGGCACCGCACTCGGTGCGGGAGGACAACAGGCTGCGCGCGCTCGGCGAGGACCGCGAGCTCTCCCCCGACGTGGTGCTGGTCGACTTCGACGAACGGTTGTTCGCCGATGCGACGGGTGAGGTGCTGACCCGCGCACTGATCTCCCAGGGGCTGGCTCCGAACTGCCACGGGTACAGCGACCGGGAGGGCGGGGGAAGCGAGGACGTCGCGCTCCAGAGCATCGCCGTGAGCTGGGCCCTCCACGACTCCCAGCTCCGACCACTGCAGGAGAAGGGCGCCGACGTGTACTCGCAGAAGACCTGGGCGGACGCCGACGCGGCCTGGCAGAAGCTGATGGCGGTGTCACCGGCCGAGCAGCGCTCCTGGATCGCCCAGCTGCGGGCCGCCACCTTCTCCTGCTCGCGGCACGGTCAGCGTCTGCTGCTGACGGGGGAGGCGTCCCGATGAGGTGGCTGACCCTGTACGCCCGTTCACGGCAGGTGCCCGGCTCGGCCGCCGCGGTCGCGCTCGTCTCGCTGGCGCTGTGGGCCCTGCACAGCCCTGGCCCGGTGGACCTGGGAACGGCGGTCCTCGTCCTCACCGCGAACGTGGCGGCCGCCTCGGTCGGGCTCGGCGGGTGGGACGTCGCGCTGGAGCGGACGGCGGCGATCCGGTGGATGCCCCGCCGGGCGGCGCACGTGCTGCTGATCGGTGCGGTCGCCGGCCTGGCCCTGCTGACCGTCCAGACGGTGGGCGTGGAGCTCGCCCCCACCGCGGTCGTCGTCCGGGACAGCGCGGGCCTGGTCGGCCTGGCCGCGCTCGGGGCGGCGCTGTTCGGAGCCCAGTTCGCGTGGACCCTGCCGACCGCGTGGCTCGCGGTCACACTCCTCGTTCCGGTTCCGGACGGCACGGTGGGAGAGGTGGTCCACTGGATGCTCTTTCCCCCCGGTACGTCGGCGTCCGCCGCGATCGCGTGGGCCCTGTTGGCGACCGGCACCGTGGCGTACGCCGTGGCAGGGCCGAGGCGGTAGTCCGCCGCCGCGTCATGGCGTCCGGCGGTACGGGCGGGCCGGCACCGGCCCGCCCGTACCGTCGGACGCCGATGCCGGCCCGGCGCCGCCCACCGCTGCTGCCCGCGGTGGGCGGCGCCGTGGGATCCGTCGGCTCCTGACGCGGCCTCACTCCGCCCGCGCCGGGTGAGTGCGCAGGCCGGGAGCCGGGGGCGGTGGCGTACGGAGGATCCGGTGGCCCGGAGAATGATGCGGAAGGTTCCACCGGAAGTACAGAGAAAGCGATCTCCCCCATGGATCTCGGCGTGCGCTGGAAACTGCACGGTGACGGGCGGACGCCCGCACCGGGAGCGGTCGTCCGCCCCGACGAACGACTCTCCTGGCCCCGAACGGCGGGGCTCGGCGCCCAGCACGTGGTGGCCATGTTCGGCGCGAGCTTCGTGGCGCCCGTGCTGATGGGGCTCGACCCCAACCTGGCGATCATGATGTCCGGCGTCGCGACCGTCATCTTCCTGCTGGCGACCCGCGGTCAGGTGCCCAGCTACCTCGGCTGCTCGCTGTCCTTCGTCGGTGTGGCCGCGGTGATCCGGGCGCAGGGCGGCACCAGTGCGACGGTCACCGGCGCCGTGTTCGTGGTGGGTGCGGCACTGTTCCTGGTGGGCCTCGCCGTCCAGCGGTTCGGGGCTCGGATCATCCACGCGGCGATGCCGCCGATCGTCACCGGCGCCGTCGTCATGCTGATCGGCTTCAACCTCGCGCCCGTCACCGCCTCGACCTACTGGCCGCAGGACCAGTGGACGGCGCTGCTGGTGATGCTGTTCACGGGGCTGGCGGTGGTGTGCCTGCGCGGTTTCTGGTCGCGCGTGGCGATCTTCCTCGGGCTGCTCTTCGGCTACGGGATCTCGTGGCTGTTCGACCGGGTCTTCGGGAAGATCCACTCGGTGGACGCGAGCGGACAGGCCACCGACCACTGGCGCCTGGACCTGTCGGGCGTCGGCAAGGCGGACTGGCTCGGCCTGCCCGCCTTCCACGGCCCCTCCTTCCAGTGGTCCGCGATCCTGGTGGCCCTGCCCGTGGTGATCGCGCTGGTCGCGGAGAACGCCGGGCACGTCAAGGCCGTGGGGGAGATGACCGGCCGGACCCTGGACGACAAGCTCGGTACCGCGATCTCCGCGGACGGCGTCGGTTCCATGCTCTCGACCGCGCTCGGAGGCCCGCCGAACACCACGTACTCCGAGAACATCGGCGTCATGGCCGCCACCCGCGTGTACTCCACCGCCGCCTACTGGGCCGCGGCCGGCTTCGCGCTGCTGTTCGGCATCTGCCCGAAGTTCGGCGCCGTCGTGGCCGCGATCCCCGGCGGGGTGCTCGGCGGCATCACCGTCATCCTGTACGGCATGATCGGCCTGCTCGGCGCGCAGATCTGGATCCGGTCCGACGTGGACCTGCGCAACCCGCTGAACCTGGTGCCGGCCGCCGCGGGCATCATCATCGGCATCGGCAACGTCACCCTGAAGTTCAGCGACACCTTCAGCCTCAGCGGCATCGCGCTGGGCACCCTGGTCGTCATCACCGGCTACCACGTGCTGCGGGCGCTGGCCCCCGCGCACCTCAAGACGGAGGAGCCGCTGCTGGACGCGGGCACCTCCTCCTACGACGTGGACGACGTGGACGTCGAGAACTCCGGGGAACCGGGCGGGGCGGAGCGGCGTACCCGGTAGCGGTACGCCCGGCCGGGGTGGTGCGGTGCGTCCAGGGCGTCCGCACAGCCCCCGCCGCGGTGCCCCCGGCCGGCCGGTGGACGTGCCCGAAAGGGCCGCAGCCGGCCGGCCCGCTTGGCCCGACAGTCCGTCAGGTGGTCGAATCGCTCCGTGCGCCCCGGCCGACCGGCCCGGACGGCGTCCTTTCCGGCCACTCATCCCCAGGGAGACGCATGTCGTTTCTGTCCCGGTACCGCAAGACCGCCCTCGGCCTCGTGGCCCTCACCACGTTCGCGATCTCCTGCGGCTCGGCCACCGCCAGCAGCTCCGCCGCCGCCGCGGGCAAGGTCCTGTGGACCCCGAGCACCAGCAAGGGACCGTCCTCCTTCGCCGCCGTCCAGTGCGCCCAGGGCGGCTTCGGCGTCGTCAAGGACTCCGTCAAGGGCAGTGTGTGGCGGGCGTTCCAGGCCGCGGGGGAGGAGCGCTGCGAGACGGTCGGCCCCGACCTGAAGGAGGGCGACACCTTCTACCTCGGCTGGTCGTCCAAGGTGGACATCAAGGACTCGAACAGCCGCTACGTCTTCCAGCTCAAGTGCTCGCCGAGCACCGACACGGCGAACCACCCGATCGAGATCGACGCGACGACCGGGCGCATCCGCCTCCAGGAGTGGGACGTCAACCACGTCGCGCACCAGCTGTGGACCGCGCCGACCGCCAACAACCAGTGGCACTCCTACGCGCTGAAGATCCGCCTGGGCCGTACCAACGGCACCATCGACTTCTGGTTCGACGGTGTGAAGCAGACCTTCACCACCGGCTCGGGCACCTTCAAGGGCACCACCTGGGACGGCGACCGCAACTACCTCAAGTGGGGCTCCTACCACCCCTCCTCGGGGGACGCGACGAACACCTTCACCAGCCCGGTCATGGCGACCACCCTGGAGGCGGCCACCGCCGGCTCGTGAGGGCCCGGCGGACCGGCCGGGCCCCGCTGCTCCCCGATCCCGGGGGCACCGGGACGACCCGACCGGGCTGCCCGGCCGGTCGGGTCGTCCCGGTCCGTCAGAGCCGCTCGGGGACGGGGTTGCCGACGGCCTCGACGGCCCGGCGGACGGGAACCGTCGCCAGCACGGTGAAGCCGATCACGAAGAACACCAGCAGGGAGATGATCGCCGAGCGGTAGCTGCCGGTGATCTGGTACGCGAGGCCGAAGACCAGCGGGCCCATCCAGCTGGTGCCGCGGTCGCTGACCTTGTAGACGGCGAAGTACTCGGCCTCCCGGCCGGCCGGGATGAGGTGGGAGAACAGCGAACGGGAGAGCGCCTGGCTGCCGCCGAGCACCAGGCCGATCATGCAGGCCAGGGCGAAGAACCAGGCGGGCCGGTGGGCCGGCATGAGGTACCCGAGGCCGACGGTGACCACCCAGCCGACCAGGGAGCCGAGGATGGTCCGCTTGGCGCCGTACCGGCGGGCGATCCGGCCGAGGAGCAGCGCGCCGCCGATCGCGACGATCTGGACCAGGAGCACGGCGGCGACCAGCGAGGTCTGGTCCATGCCGAGCTCCTCGCTGCCGTAGAGCGAGGCCTGGGAGACGACGGTCTGGATGCCGTCGTTGTAGCAGAGGAAGGCGCCCAGGTAGAGGAGCGTGAGCGGGTGGTCGCGCATGCTGCGCAGGGTGCGGGCGAGTTCGCGCAGGCTGCCGGCGGTGGGCCGGTCCGGCACGGGCGCCGCACGCTCGGGGGTCGCCCCGGCCCGGGAGGGCAGCCGCAGCATCGGGACGATCGTGAACAGCGCCCACCACAGGCCGGCCGAGGCCAGGCAGATGCGCACGGCGGTGCCGGAGGACAGGCCGAGCGCGTCATGGCCCTCGAACAACGCCAGGTTGACGACCAGCAGCAGGCCGCCGCCCGCGTACCCGTACGCCCAGCCCTTGGAGGAGACCGCGTCGCGTTCGTCGGGGGAGGCCAGGCCGGGGAGGTAGGCGTAGGAGAGCGCGACCGACACCGCGTACGCGATGTTGGCGACCACCAGCAGCGCGCCGCCGAGCAGGTAGCGGTCGCCGTCGAGGAGGAACATCCCCATCGTGGCGACCGCGCCGACGTACGCGAAGCCGCACATCAGCTCCTTGTGCCGCCCGGTGCGGTCCGCGACCGTCCCGGTCAGCAGCATCACCGCGACCGAGATCAGGACGGAGAAGGAGACCGTGTACGGGAAGAACGACCCCGCGCGGACCGAGAGACCGAGCGGGTGCACGTCGCCGGCCGCGTCGGCGGCGTTCCTGGCCACCGAGGTCAGGTAGGGCCCGAGGAAGACCGTCAGGACCGTGGCCGAGAAGGCGGCGTTGGCCCAGTCGTTGATGTACCAGCCGAACTGCATCCGGCGCAGGGCGCGGTCGTCGGTGGTGGTGGTCGCCGGATGGTCCGGGAGACGGTCCGACAGGTGGGCCGTGGTGTTCATGAGGCTCCCATCTTCGTGCTGGAGCCGGTGCTGCCGTCGGTCCAGCAGCCGCGCTCACCGAGGACGTCGCGCAGGACGTCGATGCGATCGGCCATGATGCCATCCACACCCAGGTCGAGGAGAGCCCTGATCCGGGTGGGATCGTCCACCGTCCAGACGTGGACCTGCAGACCGAGACGGTGGGCGGCACGGACGAAGGCCCGGTCGACGACCCGCACGCCGCGGTGCCGCTCCGGCACCTGCGCGCAGACCCCGGCGAACGGCGCCCCGCGCCCCCGCAGCAGCGGCCCGGCCAGCGAGCGCAGCCGCAGCCGGGCCACCTCGCGCGGGCCGAGCGAGGTGGCGAGCCGGGGGCCGGCGGCGGCGCGGACGGCGGCGAGGCGGCTGTCGGAGAAGCCGCCGACGCAGACGCGGTCCCAGGCGTTGGTCCGGCGGACCGCCTCGACCAGCGGCCCGACGGCCGGCGCGGCCTTCACGTCGACGTTGAAGCGGGCCCCGGGGAACGCGTCGAGCAGGTCCTCCAGCAGCGGCACCGGCTCGGTCCCGCCGATCCGGGCCTGCCTGACGGCGTCCCAGGGCAGTTCGGCCACCGCGCCGGTGCGGTCGGTGACCCGGTCGAGGCGGGAGTCGTGGAAGGCCACGAGCACTCCGTCGCGGGTGGCGTGCACGTCCGTTTCGAGGTAGCGGTACCCGAGGGCGACGGCGGCCTCGAAGGCGGCGAGCGAGTTCTCGGGGTGGCCGAGGTCGCCGCCCCGGTGCGCGAAGGCCAGCGGCCCCGGCTGGTCGAGGAAGGGGTGCATGTCGTGCTCCGAGCTGGGAGGAGAGGGGACCCGCTGGACCCGCGAGGCCCCGATGGCGCTGCCCGCTCCGACGACGCCCGGGCCGTGCGCGTTACAGTATTACGCACCCTGTCAAGCAGTAACGATCAGTGCGGCCGGATCGGCCCCGGGCGGTGGCCGCCGGCCCGGCCGGGCGCTGCGGGTACGGGGAGGACGCCGGGCGGGACGGCCGCGGCGGAGCGGCCCGACGCCGCCTCAACCCCCGTGGTGCGCCGGGCCCGGAGACGGGCGAAGTCGGTGCCGCCCAACTATTGGTAGGGAACTTTACTTTCTATTACGCTGTCGGCTGGCGGCTTGGCGCGGCGCCCGTGCCGGATGGGGCGTGACGCGCTCAGTGAGAGCTCTGACCCGGCCGCCACGGTGTTGCGGTCGCCGCTGCCCGGTGAGTTCGTGCGGTGTGGACCGGAGTCCAGCTCTCGCCGTTTCTCAAGGTCATGGAGTCCAGGGATGCGTCTGGGTGTCTCGGCAAGGCCTGTTCGTGTCGGAATCTTCGCCGCCGTGCTCGCGTTGCTCGGCGGCCTGTTGCTCGGCTGGTCCGGGCGGGCGGGAGCGGCGGCCGATCCGCTGGTCTCCCAGGGCAAGGCCGCGACGGCCTCGTCCACCGAGGGGTCGTCGTACGCGGCGGGGAAGGCGTTCGACGGGAACGCCTCCACGCGGTGGGCGAGTGCGGAGGGGAAGGACCCGCAGTGGCTGCGGGTCGATCTCGGAGCGAGCGTCAGCATCTCCCGGGTGAAGCTGAGTTGGGAGTCCGCCTACGCGAAGGCGTACCGGGTGGAGGTGTCGGCGGACGGGGTGACCTGGACGACGCTGGCGGAGGAGAAGGCCGGGAACGGCGGGACGGACGACTGGACGGGGCTGGCCGGCCACGGCCGCTACGTCCGGATGTACGGGACGGCGCGCGGGACGTCGTACGGGTACTCGCTGTTCGAGATGCAGGTGTACGGGGTGCCGGACGGCAGCCCCTCGCCGACCGGCCCCTCACCGACCGGGCCGACGGCGACGCCCACGCCGGGCGGGGCGTTCACCGTGGTGGCCGCTGGCGACATCGCCGCACAGTGCACCGCCTCGGACAGCGGTTGCGCGCACCCGAAGACGGCCGCGCTGGCCCAGCAGATCAACCCGAAGTTCTACCTGACGATGGGTGACAACCAGTACGACGACGCCCGGTTGGCGGACTTCCGCAACTACTACGACAAGACCTGGGGGGCGTTCAAGGCGAAGACCCACCCGGTGCCGGGCAACCACGAGACCTACGACCCGGCCGGGTCGCTCGCCGGGTACAAGGCGTACTTCGGCAGCATCGCCTACCCGCAGGGGAAGAGCTGGTACAGCTTCGACGAGGGCAACTGGCACTTCGTCGCCCTGGACTCCAACGCCTTCGACCAGAGCGCCCAGATCGACTGGCTCAAGGCCGACCTCGCGGCCAACGCGAAGAAGTGCGTCGCCGCCTACTGGCACCACCCGCTGTACTCCTCGGGCGGGCACGGCAACGACCCGGTCTCCCGGCCGGTGTGGAAGATCCTCTACGGCGCCAGGGCCGACCTGGTGCTGAACGGGCACGACCACCACTACGAGCGGTTCGCCCCGCAGGACCCGGACGGGAAGGCCACCGCGGACGGGATCGTCGAGATCGTCGGCGGGATGGGCGGCGCCGAGCCGTACCCGATCGAGCAGGTCCAGCCGAACAGCCAGAAGCGGATCAGCGGCGAGTACGGCGTGCTGAAGCTGGACTTCACCGACTCCGGCTACGGCTGGAGCTACGTCGGAACGGACGGCCAGGTCAAGGACGCCAGCCCGAAGTACAGCTGCCACTGATGATGTACCTGGCCACCACCGGCCGCCGTCCGGACGCGTCGCCCCGCCCCGCGGGGCCGGGGCGACGCGTCCCCGGCACGGTCATCGCGCTCGGCGCGGTCAGCCTGGTCACCGATGTCTCCTCGGAGATGGTCACCGCCGTGCTGCCGCTCTACCTGGTGCTGGGGCTCGGCCTCTCACCACTGCAATTCGGTTTCCTCGACGGGCTGTTCAACGGCGCCACGGCGGTGGTCCGGCTGCTCGGAGGCAGGCTCGCCGACCGCGGCGGGGGCCGGCACCGGACCGTCGCCGGGGTCGGCTACCTGCTCTCGGCGCTCTCGCGGCTCGGGCTGCTGCTGGCCGGCGGGGCGGCCGGAGGGATCGCCGCCGCGCTGGCCGCCGACCGGCTCGGCAAGGGCGTGCGGACCGCACCGAGGGACGCGATGATCTCGCTCAGCGCACCGCCGGAGGCGCTCGGCCGGGCGTTCGGCGTGCACCGGGCGATGGACACCACGGGGGCGCTGCTCGGACCCCTGGTCGCGTTCGTGGTGCTGTGGGCGACGGCCGACGCGTACGACGCGGTCTTCGTGGTCAGCTTCGCCACCGGGCTGTTCGGCGTGCTGGTGCTGGTGCTGTTCGTCCCGGCCGGGCCGGCGGTGGCGGTGGCGGCCGCCGGGCCGAGGCCGGCCGGAAGGAGGAGGAGCAGGGCCCTCGGGGATCCGGTGTTCCGGCGGATCGTCACGGCCGCCGCACTGCTGGGTGCCGCGACGATCGGCGACTCCTTCCTCTACCTACTGCTCCAACGCGGCCTGGACCTGCCGCCCCTGCTCTTCCCGCTGCTGCCGCTCGGTGCCGCGGCCTGCTACCTGCTGCTGGCCGTACCGGCGGGCCGGATCGCGGACCGGACCGGGCGGCGCACGCCGTTCCTCTGCGGGCACGGTGCGCTGCTCGCGGCCTACCTCACCATGACCGCCCCGCCGGGATGGCCGGCCGCCGTACTCGTCCTGGTCCTCCTGGGCGTCTTCTACGCCGCCACGGACGGTGTGCTGATGGCGCTCGCCGGGCCGGTGCTGCCGCCCGACGGCCGGGCGGGCGGGCTCGCCGTCCTGCAGACCGGCCAGGCGCTGGCCCGGCTGGTCGGTGCGGCCGGCTTCGGCGCGGCCTGGACGTGGTGGGGGCCGCGCCCGGCCCTGACGGTGGCCGCACTCGCGCTGGCCGCCGCACTCGCCGCCGCATGGCGGATCCTGCCGGAGGGGGAGGCCTCGTGAAGGCGCGTTCGGTGGTGCTGATCGCCGCCGCCCTGGTGCTGCTGGGCGGTTCGCTGGGGTACGTGCTGCACGCCAGGCAGCGCGGCGGCGGGCAGCGGCTCGTGGCCGCCGAGAGCTCGTTCACCCTGGACGGACCCGGGCTGTACTACCGGGACACCGCCACCGGACGGGTCGCCCGCAGCCCGGGGGCGCCGGACGGCCCGTCCTGCGTCCGCTTCTACGCCGCGGGCGACCGGGCCCTGTGCCTGCGGGCGCTGCCCGGCACCCCGGCCCGCACCCAGGCGGTGGTGTACGACCGGCGGTTCACCGAGCTCCAGACGGTGACGGTCCCCGGCATCCCGAACCGGGCCCGGGTGTCGGCCTCCGGGCACCTGCTCTCCTGGACCACCTTCGCCGTGGGGGACTCCTACGCGGCCGGCACCTTCTCCACCCGGACCTCGATCCTGGACCTGCGCACCGGCTACCTGGTCAAGTCGGTCGAGTCCATCCCGCTGACCGTCGGCGGCACCCGCTACCACGCCGCCGACGTCAACTACTGGGGCGTCACCTTCGCCGCCGACGACAACCGCTTCTACGCCACCGTCTCGACCGGCGGCCGGACCCACCTGGTCGAGGGCGACCTCCGGGCGTGGTCGGCCCGCACGCTGCGGGAGAACGTGGAGTGCCCCTCGCTCTCGCCGGACGGTACCCGGATCGCCTTCAAGAAGAAGGTCTCGGCCGACCCGGCGGCGCCCTGGCGGCTCCACGTCCTGGAACTGGCGGGCATGCGCGAGTACCCGCTGGCCGAGCCGCGCAGCGTGGACGACCAGGCGGCCTGGCTCGACGGGGGGACACTCGGTTACGCGCTGCCGGGCCAGGACGGGAAGGGCACCGACGTCTGGAGCGTGCCGGCGGACGGCAG
This sequence comes from Streptomyces sp. CB01881, assembly GCF_002953255.1. Classification (GTDB taxonomy): domain Bacteria; phylum Actinomycetota; class Actinomycetes; order Streptomycetales; family Streptomycetaceae; genus Kitasatospora. The sequence goes on along the minus strand of NZ_CP026498.1, from coordinate 815,370 downwards.
CGGGACGCCGCACCTGCTGGTGCCCGGCGGCTCGTCGCCGGTGGCCGTGCCGGAGGCCGTGCCGGAGACGCCGAACTGACCCGACGTTCGTTGCCGCGCTGCCGTGCGGGAGTTGGCGGAGACATCTGCGCGGCAGGGCGGGGCAATTTGTTCTGGGGCGTGGAAGAGGAGTACTGTCGCCCAGTCGCTCGGCAGGGAGCACCGGACACGCATCGGCGCGGACGGTCCCGGAGCGGCCAATCCCTGGAAACACCACTTCCCGGTTCGGGCCGGGTCGTGCTTTGCCTTTTTCGGCGGCGCGGCTCGGGTCTTATTCGGCGTGTCCGTTTATATGGATTGCGGCCGGATTCGCTTCTCGGAGCGGTGATGGGCTAGAGTTTGGAACGTCGGACGGGGCGTCAAGCCGCAGAAGACACCAGCGAGTTGGATGAACGAAGCGCCGGAAACGGAGCGGAAAACATCTGATAAGCTGGGAACACGAAAGAACGAAGCGCCCGGAGGGCCCGCTGGAAGGCGGTCCGAAGGAAGTGTCCGTTCCTTGAGAACTCAACAGCGTGCCAAAAGTCAACGCCAGATATGTTGACATCCCCGGCCTCAGATTCTTCTGGGGTTGGAGATTCCTTTTGAAATAACACAGCGAGGACGCAGTGCGCGGGGCCGCCCTATTCCGGTGGTTGCCGTGCCGCTCAACGCGGGTGTGAACCGGCCCCTTCTAATCAGTGGGCCGAGTAATCATTCACGGAGAGTTTGATCCTGGCTCAGGACGAACGCTGGCGGCGTGCTTAACACATGCAAGTCGAACGGTGAAGCCC
>NZ_CP026498.1:812011-812294 GCF_002953255.1 Streptomyces sp. CB01881 | reverse complement strand
CCACCCGCTAAGCCTAAATATTCCCTGGTGACCGATAGCGGATAGTACCGTGAGGGAATGGTGAAAAGTACCGCGGGAGCGGAGTGAAATAGTACCTGAAACCGTGTGCCTACAAGCCGTGGGAGCGTCGGACGTGCAGCTTGCTGTGTGTCTCGTGACTGCGTGCCTTTTGAAGAATGAGCCTGCGAGTTTGCGGTGTGTAGCGAGGTTAACCCGTGTGGGGTAGCCGTAGCGAAAGCGAGTCCGAATAGGGCGCCTGAGTTGCATGCCCAAGACCCGAAGC
>NZ_CP026498.1:644651-809780 GCF_002953255.1 Streptomyces sp. CB01881 | reverse complement strand
TGCAGGGGGGACCCTGTGGGAGAGTAGGACGCCGCCGAACAATCATTCACAGAGAACCCCCACCCGGATCCCGGGTGGGGGTTCTCTGCGTTTCCCGGAGTTCCGCGTTCCCGGGAGCTCGGCGTTTCCCGGAATTGCGGTGGGAGCCGAGGTCGGCGGGCACCGGTCTCGGCCTGTGAGGCTGAGGCCGGTGCCCGGGAGAACCGGGGACGGCCGGCGGAAGTGTCAGGAAGTCGTGGCGGCCCGGTCGGACTCACTGCGCAGAACGCAGAACTCGTTGCCTTCGGGATCGGCCAGGACCGCCCAGCCGGAGCCGTCGGGGTTCCGGCGGTCGGTGACGAGGGTGGCACCGAGACCCAGCAGCCGTTCCACCTCCTGCTCGCGCGAGGTCTCCGGGCGCAGACAGAGATGGATCCGGTTCTTGACCGTCTTGACCTCGGGCACCTGGTTGAAGTGGAGGAGCGGGCCCTCCGCCAGCAGCACCTGAACCTCCGGATCACCCGGCTTGTCCTCCGGATGGAGCGGACGGCCTGTCACCCTGCTCCAGAACCGGGCCAGCTCGTAGGCATCCGCACAGTCGATCGCCACGTTCTGCAATACCGAGACCATGCGCCCGAGCCTTCCTGATTTCCACTCCGAGCGCCACCGGGTCCTTGGCCTGTGCGAGGCCCGTCCCGGACCGCCGTCCTGACGGTCATTGCAGGCTGTCGAGGTCGATGCCGTCGGCCATGGCCCGGTAGCCGAGCGGGCTGGGGTGGAGGTGGTCGCCGGAGTGGTAGCCGTCGGGGATGGTGCCGGTGCCCGCCGGGTCGATGGCCAGGTCGAAGTCGGCCACCGCGTCGTACTCGCCGGAGGTGCGGATCCACTCGTTCAGGTCGCGGCGCAGCCGGTCGGTCTGCGGGGTCCAGAACGGCGCGCCGCCGAAGGGCATCAGGGTGGCGCCGACGGCCTTGACGCCGCGGGCGTGGGCGGCGCGGATCAGGGTGCGGTGGGCGTCGATCAGCCGCTGGAGGGTGACGGGCGGGTCGTCGCGGTCCACGCCGCAGATCTGGTCCCCGGTGCGGAGGATGTCGTTCATCCCGTGGGAGACGATCACGGTGCCGACGTCGGGCTGGTCGAGCACGTCGCGCTCGAAGCGGGACAGGGCACTGTCGCCGGCGCAGGCGGAGTCGGCGAGCATCTTGTTCGAGCCGATGCCGGCGTTGAGCACGGGGCGCGGCCGGCCGTCGGCGACGAGCCGTTCGGCGAGGCGGTCGGGGTAGCGGTCGTCCCCGTCGACGGTGGCGCCGAACCCGTCGGTGGTGGACTCGCCGAAGGCCACCACCGCCTTGCCCACCCGCCGGCCGCCGGTGACCTCGACGCCGCTGACGTAGTACCAGGAGCCGTACCCGGGGCGGACGGCGTCGCTGAACGCCGCCGCGCCGGTGTCGCCGCGGTGGTCGCCGTCGGCCCGGTAGGTCGTGGTCATGGAGAGCTGGTGGTAGGTGGCGGGGCCGGTCGGACCGTCGAAGTAGAGGGTGAGCGCCACCCGGTCGCGGGCCGCCACCGGCAGCGGCACCGGGTCGCTGAGGACCTCCCCGCCGGCGGGGACGACGACGGAGTCCCCGTGGTCGAAGTGCAATGGGCGTACGGTCCCGGGGACGACGGCCGCCCCGTCCGCGGCCCGGCCGACACTGGCCCCGGTCAGCCGCAGCGGAGCCGTCCCGTAGGCGTTGGAGAGCCGGAACCGGACCGCCTTGCCGCCCGTGCCGAGCCGCACCACCTCCCGCACCGTCTGGTGGTCGAAGCCCTGCCCGGCCCAGGTCGCGAACCAGGGCGCTGCGGAGGGGTGCATCATCGGCGCGGCCCATGCGGCCGACCAGTGCTGTCGGTGCGCCGACCCGGCCGAGGCGGGGGTGGGGGTCGCGGCGATCGACAGGGCGGTCAGCGCGGCGATGGCAGCGGCGCGGGGGAGCGGGATCATGGGGGCCTTCCTCGGGCATCGGTCGGTACGCGGCACCGGTCGGTACGCGGCGACGGTGGGGCGGGCCGGGTGCGGTCATCCGGCGCGCTCCTCGTCGGATTGCGCGGGGCTCCGGTGACCTGCGTCGCCCGGCTCCCCGTTCTCTCATGACCCTGACCCCGCGCGGCGCGGGAATGTGACACGGGAGCAGCCGCCCGGATCTCCCGGCCCGCGCGGAGCGGGTCCGCACGGGCGGGAGGGGCGGGTCGGCGGCTTGGTCGGCTGGTGAGCCGACCGCGGCCGGTCCGCCCGCCTCCCACGGTGTGGCGCGCGCGTCACGGGCGTCGTCCGGCCTCGGCACGAGCCATGGGTGCGGGGCGGGTACGGGTGCGGCGTGAGCGGTCGTCGGACAGGTCCGTGGGGCGGCATCGGGTGCCGGTCCCGGCGGCAGGGCGCCGGGACCGGTGCTCACGGCTGGGCGACCGTGTCCTTCTGCCCCGAGAGGGAGTCGGTGGGGACGGCGGACGGTCGGAGTGACCAGGGGCTGGGGCCGTGTCGCAGGTGCCAGGAGGGGCTGGGCAGGTGCTCCCGTTGCCAGTACCAGTGGTCGGGAGCGGGGGAGCCGGCGAGGTCGGGGACCGGGGCGACGAGGCGCAGGTCGTAGGCGGGCGGGGTGGGCCGGCCGGTCACGGGGGAGTGCCGCAGGACTTCCTGCAGGGAGTCCGGCCGGGCGTGGAGCACGGTCACGCGGTAGGTGTGGAGGGTCTCCCGGAGGCGCTCGGGGTGGGCGGAGCGGGCAGAGGCCTGGCAGAGGACCTGTGCGGCTCCGAGGGCCAGCGGCCCGGCGACGGCCAGGGGGTGGCGGACCAGCCAGTCGAGGTCGACCGCGCACCAGTAGACGTCGGCGGGGCCGCGGAGGCCGAGCCGGAGACCGGCCGCGTGCTCCTCGGGGGCCGGGACGGGGCGGCTGCTCCGGGCCGACGGTGCGGCGAGGGCGAGGTGTCGGCCGGCCGGCCCGCTGCCAGTGGGCACCACCAGGACCGGCGGCGACCCGGGCGGCGTGGTCCTGCTCCCGGCGGGACGCTGGTCGTCGGCCGTCACCAGCAGCCTGACGCGCCGGAGGCGTTGTCGGGCGAGCTCGTCGGACGGATCGTGGAGCGGGGGCGCCGACGGTGTGAGCGTGGTGGCGACGGCGCCGATCCGGGCGCAGGCCAGCAGTGCGGCCACGGCTTCGGGGATCAGCGGCAACTGCAGGGCGACCCGGTCGCCGGGGCCTACGCCGAGCCGGCGCATCGCGGCCGTGGCCCGGCCGACCTGGTCGGTCAGCTCTCGCCGGGTGACGACCCGGCCGGTACCGGCGGCGTCGACGGCGTACAGCGCCACCGGATCGTCCAGGGCGGTCGGTGGCGGGCAGATGGCGACGTCGGCACTGGTCGGTGACATGGCGGGCTCCGATCGGTCGGGGGCGGTCTCGGTCGGGCCGGTCAGAGGTCGCTTGGGGTGAGCAGGCCCTGGGGGCTCCACCACGCGGCGCGCGAGGCGCAGTCACCGACCACCAGGGGCGCGTCGGCACCGTCGTCGAGCAGGCAGCCGGCGCCGTCCCGGGGTCTGATCCGCAGACAGTAGGGGGTGGCGGAGCCGTCCGCCGAGGCGGCGCCCGGCTGCGGTCGACGGTCGGTGAGCTGCCAGCGCTGGACCGGGGCGTCGGGGCCCGTTTCGGCCTCGTCCCGGACCGCGACGGTGCCGTTCGGCTCGGCGGTGACCAGCCGGGGCACGGGTGCGCCGCTGGAGAGCAGGGACTGCAGCACCAGGCCGCCGTCCGGCTCGGTCCAGACGAGCAACTCCTCGCCGTTGGCGCCGGTGGGCAGCGTGCTGCCGACCGGGGCGCCGTCGGGCACGTCGGTCAGCGGGGCGTCCAGGACGGCCAGGCGGCGCCCGGAGTCGCAGGCGGTCAGCGTTCCGAGGCCCCCGTAGGTGGGGTTGCGGGGGCCGTCGGACTCGAACGCCGGGCTGCCCGTCGGTGCGCTTGCCGGATCGCCGAGGCCGCCCGGGAGCGCGCGGTCCTCCGCCGCCCCCGACCCGGTCGGGGAGACGCCCGGTGTCGCCGCCCGGTCCGCGGCGCTGCCGGGTCCCTGTGCGGCCGACGCTCCCACGGGGGTCCCGTCGTCGGCGCTCCCGCATCCGCCGAGCAGCAGCAGGGCGGCGGCCGTGAGGGTGGCGAGTGGCCGCCTCACCGGTGGGCCGGCCGTGACCACCCGCTCGGTTCGTTCCGTTGTCGTCGCCCTGCGCAGCGCCATCCGATGTTCCCTTTCCTGGCGTCCCCCGATGGGCGAGGGGCCGTACCTGTACGGGACAGCTGCGGCCGCTCGGCGGAGCCCTGTCGTCCGGGCACCGTCGGTGGTCAGGCTAGGAGCTGACGGACCGGTGGCGGATGACGGTCGGGACCGAAGGATTCGGCCGGTTGACGGGTTTCGGCTTGCAGTACGGGCCCGAAGGGTTTCCGGCCGGCGGCCGGCACGGTACCGAAAGGTTTAAGTCTGAGCACCGAGAGTTCAGCCCGATGCGGGCCCGGGCGCGCCCGGCGCCCTTGATGATCGAGGGGGCGCCGGGAGGTCACCTTCCGGCGGGACCATGCAAGGAAACGCAAGAACAGCATGAGGAGTGCGCGTTGAGCAACGAGAGCCTGGCCAACCTGCTCAAGGAGGAGCGGCGCTTCGCCCCGCCGGCAGAGCTCGCCGCAGCCGCCAACGTCACCGCGGCCGCGTACGCGCAGGCCTCCGAGGACCGCCTGGGCTTCTGGGCCGAGCAGGCCCGCCGCCTCAGCTGGGCCGTCGAGCCCACCGAGACGCTGGACTGGTCCAACCCGCCGTTCGCCAAGTGGTTCGCCGACGGCAAGCTCAACGTGGCCTACAACTGCGTCGACCGCCACGTCGAGGCCGGCAACGGCGACCGCGTCGCCATCCACTTCGAGGGCGAGCCCGGCGACAGCCGCTCGATCACCTACGCCCAGCTCAAGGACGAGGTCTCCCGCGCCGCCAACGCGCTGCTGGAGCTCGGTGTCACCAAGGGCGACCGGGTCGCGGTCTACCTGCCGATGATCGCCGAGGCGGTCGTCGCGATCCTCGCCTGCGCCCGGATCGGCGCCACCCACTCCGTGGTCTTCGGCGGCTTCTCCGCCGCAGCGGCGAGGCCCTCAACAACGTGATCCGCCACTCCGGAGCCACCGCCGCCCGCCTCACCCTCCAGGCCCCGCCCGACCGGGTCACCGTCGAGGTCGCCGACAACGGCGCGGGATTTCCCGCCCACGCCTCCGCCTCCGGCGTGGGCCTTCGCTCCATGGCCGAACGCGCCGAGGAACTCGGCGGCACCTTCACCGCCACCAACGCCCCCGTGGGTGCCGTCGTCCGCGCCGTCCTGCCCCGCAGCCAGGCCGCCGGCCGGTCCGTCACTGCCGGCCGGTCCGTCACTGCCGGCCGGTCCGTCACTGCCGGCCGGTCCGCCACCGGCGGACGAGCCGACGAGCGGGCGGGCCGTCGCGTGTGGGGCCGGGGCGCGCGGGGCCGGGGTCCTCCGCCTCCGGTGCCCGACGCATGGTGCGAAGCGGTGAGGCGAAGCCCGGGACGAAGCTCAGCGTCATGCCGACCGCGCCGATCCACAGGGTGGTCCTCGCTCCCAGCGCGGCGCCCGCGGCTCCGCCCAGGACCGCGCCCACCGGCAGGCCGCAGCCGGACAGGAACCGGGTGGTCGCGCTCATCCGGCCGAGCATGCCGGCCGGGGTGAGCGCCTGTTGGACGCTCGACTGGGCGACGACGCGCACGACGCCGCCCAGGGAGAGGGCCGCGAGCCCGACCGCCGCCACGGGGACGGTCCAGCCGGGGTGGGCCAACGGCATCAGGACCGTCGGCGGGCAGGTGACGAGGGGCGCGAGCCAGCAGACGGGACCGGGGCCGAACCGTGCGGACAGACGCCTCGCGCAGAGCGCACCCACCAGGGCGCCGCAGCCCATCCCCGACAGCACGAGGCCGATGCCGGCGGAGTCGAGGCCCAGCTCCCTGGGCAGCAGGACCAGCAGCATGGCCTGGTACACGGCCAGGAAGACGAGGAAGAACGCGTCCCCCAGCACGGTCGCGCGGAGCACGGGACTCGTGAGGACGAACGTCAGGCCCTCCTTGACGCCGCGGAGCAGCGGGGGCCGTCCGGCGGGCTCCGGGCGCCGTTCGCGCTTCCGGATGCCGGTCGCGAGGACTCCGGACACCGCCATCCCCAACGAGCTCGCCAGGAGCGCGGCAGGGGGCCCTGCCCAGCCGACCAGCGGGCCGGCCAGCGCCGGGCCGCCGATGCTGGTCACGGAGCGCACCGCCGAGATCTTCGCGTTCCCCTCGACGAGATCCTCGCGTCCGACCAGGTGCGGGACGCAGCTGACGTGCGCGGCGTCGAAGACGGCGGTCAGCGCCCCGTGGACGAGGGCCACCGCGAGCAGCCAGCCCACGGTGAGGAGGCCGGCCCACCACGCGATCGGTATCGTCGCGAGCGCCAGTGCCCGTACGAGGTCGGTGCTGATCATGACCGTCCGCTTCGGCATGCGGTCCACCCATGCGCCGGCCGGCAGTCCGGCCAGGAGCGAGCCCGTGGTGACCATCGCGGTCAGCAACCCGACGTGGAGCTCGTCGGCGTCGAGGGCCGCGACGGCGACCAGCGGCAGTGCCAGGAACATGATGCGGTCGCCCAGTTGGCCGGCGGCGGTCGCGGCGAGCAGGCGCCCGAAGTCGGGGTCGCGCACGAGTCCGGGGCGCGGAGACGACGGCACGGGTCACCGGCTCCGGGTGGTGGTCCGGCGTGCCGCGGGATCCGGCGGCACCGGGGGGTCGACTCCGAACTCGTAGACCACCTGCCGCCGTCCGTCCGGAATGACGATGTCGGCGGTCTCCACGGGGCGACCGCCGGTGTCGTAGATGGTCCGCTCGATCCGGAGGACCAGGTCCCCGGGGCTGATCCCGAGGAGGTGTGCCTGCTCCCGGGTGGCACGGGCCGGGCGGGGCCGCTCGACCACGGTGCCGACCGCCACGCCGATGGCGCGCATGCGCTCGACGACGCCCTTCCCCGCGTACGGTCCCGTCTCGGGGAGCACGACCGGCGTGCCGCCCGTGATGGCCATCGGCTCCCAGGAGCGGGAGAGTTGGACGGGTCGGCCGTCGGCGAGGAACTCGTAGTGCGTGGTGACGCAGGGGTCCCCCGGGCGGATGCCGAGCCGCTCGGCGACGGGCCCGGTGGCCGGGACGCGCACGAGGCTGTGCGCGTCCCAGGCGTCGGCCCTGCCCCGCTCCTCCGTCCGGGCGGGGGGAGCGAGGCCGGCGCGGTGGCCGAGGTGCCGGGAGCGGACCGTCGGGAGGCGCTCGCACGGGACCCTGACGTAGGTTCCCGATCCCGCGCGTCCTTCCAACAGGCCCTCGACGATCAGGCGTTCCACGGCTCGCTGCGTGACGTTCCGTCCGACCCCGTACTCCTCGGCGAGCCTCGTCCGCGACGGCAGGCGGCTCCCGACCTCCCACTCTCCCGCCAGGACGCGTGCGCGCAGTGCGTCGCTCACGGCAAGGTACGGCGCCTCCCTGGGCAATGTGCTCCTCCGGTCGCTCTCCGGCCTGGTCGCTGGGTGGTGCCAGGCGGCATCCACAAGCTATTCCACGGGCCGAAAGCTGCTGGAGTAGCAGCGCGCGCCCGGTCGGCGGAGCGGGGGCTGCGGCGGGGGCGGGCCGGCGGCGGGTCGGTGGTTCCCCGCACCTCTCGGGGAACCGGGGACCGCTCCTGCCCGGATCCCGTGTCCATTTGCCGTTTGTCAACGTACAGTTGGTGAGGTGTCCGCGTCAGATATGTCGACAGAAGGAGTGCGTTTCTTGATCACTCAACTCGGGCACGGGGCCGGCCGGCGGATCTTACCGGCGCTGGTGGCGGCGCTGTGCGGGATCATCGGAGCCACCGCGCTCGGTACGACCCCGGCGGCGGCGGCCGATCAGCGTCACGCGATCTACGCCATCGCGCACCGGGTCGACACCCTGGACGGCGTCGACGCCGCCCTCAAGCACGGCGCCAACGGCATCGAGATCGACGTCTGCGCCTGGTGGAACCCGAACGAATGGCGCGCCTACCACGACTGTTCCTCGGCCGGTGACTCCCGGCTGGGCCCCAGCTTCGACAGCATGATCGACCGCATCGTCTCCAACGCCAACGCAGGGCGCCGGCTGGCGCTGGTCTGGCTGGACATCAAGGACCCGAACTACTGCGGGGAACAGCAGAACCGCGGGTGCAGCGTCGCCGGACTGCGCGACAAGGCGCAGCGGCTGACGGCCGCCGGGATCCAGGTGCTCTACGGGTTCTACGAGTACCACGGCGGCAACACCCCGGACGTGGGCGGCCGGGGCTGGCAGAGCCTGGAGGGAAGGCTCGGCGGCCTGGAGGGCATCACCACGACCGGGACCCGCGACCAGGCCCGGAACGCCTTCGACCGGTCCGGTTCCGGGTTCCCGGCCGGCCACCGGGCGATGGACTACGGCGACAGCGACATCACCAAGGGGTTCGGCAACTGCACGGAGCCCAGCTACAACACGTGCGCGGAACTGAAGAAGGGCGCCGCGGACCGCGCCGCGGGACAGCTCGCGGCCACGCTGTCCTGGACGACGACCTACAACGATCCGTGGTACGTCGACAAGCTGCTCGGCGACGCGCGCGTGGACGGCATCATCGCGGGCTACGGCGCCTTCACCGGCGTGCGCGAGTACGACGACAGCTGGCAGTGCGCCAACGCCGTCAACCTCGTCCGTGACTGGGTGAACCGTCACGGCGCGACCCACCGCATGGCCACCAGCGGGGACCGCCTGTTCAGGTAGCGGGCCCCGTCACCGCGCCGCGCCGCGCGGGCCGTTCCCGGGCCTGGCCGGGTCGTCCGGCCCGGGCGCCCCGGGCGGTCCGCGCCGCGCGCGCCACCCGGGGCGCGGTACGGCCCCGGGTGGCGCTCAGCGGTTCAGGCGGCGCGCCCGGAGGTACTCGCGGCCGAGCAGGCGGAGGGCGGCGGGCTTGGCCGGGCCGGCCGAGCGGCGCAGCAGGGCGGGGATGTCGGCCCGGGCGGCGGCGCTGGTCAGCTCGTCCAGGCCGATCATGCAGCGGACCATGGGCTGGTGGGCGGCCGGGACGAGGCCGATCAGGGCCCGGCCCTCGGCGAGGGTGCGGTCGACCTGGTCGAGCCGGTCGGTGACCATCGTCCGGACGGCCGGGAGGTTGCGGGCCTGCTCCAGGTCGGCGCGGGTGACCCCGTGCCGGTCCAGGTCCTGCGCGGGGATGGTCAGGCGGCCTTCGGCCAGGTCCTCGGCGAGGTCGCTGACGAAGTCGAGCCGCTGGCTGGCGTCGATGAAGGTGCGACAGGCGGCCCGGTAGGCCGTCTGGTCGCCCTCGGGGCCGAGCAGGGTGGCGACGACCATGAACGCGGGAAGCGAGTAGCCGTCCACGTAGTGCTGGTAGTCGGCCTCGGTGGCGAACCCGGCGAAGTCGAGGTCGGCGGCGGCTCCGGCGAGGTGCTCCGACGCGCGGTCGCGCAGGGCGGGGTGCACGGCGACGGTGTTCAGCAGCGGGCGCAGCTCGGGGTGGGCGGTCCCACCGGTCGCGAGGCTGTCGGCGGTCTCCTGCTCCCAGCGCGCGTACGCCGCCCTCCGCTCGTCGAGCGGGCCGCTGTCGAGCAGGCTGTCGGTGCGGTGCATGAAGGCGGTGGCCGCGATCACGTGCGGCACGAGCCGTGCCGGCAGGAGGAGTCCGGCGGCCAGTGCCGCCTCCCGCTTGTACTGCGTGACCTGTCGGCGCTGCCGGCTGTAGTCGTCGCGTAGTCCCGGGTCGTCGATCCCGGCCGCGTCCAGCGCGCGCTCCCAGCTGCCCACTCGTGTTCGCCCTCTCCCTGGTCGGTGTTCCCCCGAGCCTAGACGGCGGCGGGTGGCGTCCGGGCAGGGGGCCGTGGGGCCAGGGGGAGGCACGGCGCGGGTGGCCGGGTCCTCGCTGCACCTCCGGGCAGGGACCCCGCCCGGACGGGCAGCGGCGGACCGCCCCCCGCGGTCCGTCCGGCCGCCGGCCCGGCCTTGGAGGGGAGGGCGAACCGGCGGCCGGCGGTCGGATCGTGGCGGGTCCGCGGCCCGGCTCAGAGGAAGTATCAGAGGAAGTAGAGGCGGTTCAGCGACACCTCGTGAGCGGGGTCGGAGTGCAGGGGGGTGCCGTCGAGGGTGACGAGGCCCTTGCCGGAGTCGACGAGGATCTCGCCGAGACGGCTGTTGCGGACCAGGTCGGCCGGGCCGATGCCGCGGGTGTGGCGGACGCCGACGCGGCGGCGCCGGGTGGTCATCGTGTCGTACGGGCGGGCCCCGGTGCCGGCCTCGGCCGCGGCGCGGCTGACGAAGGCGACGGAGAGGTCGGCGGGGGTGGCGCCGTGGGCTCCGAACAGGGGGCCCAGTACGAGGGGCTGGCAGGTCTCGGTGGCGGCGTTGGGGTCCCCGGTCACGCCGTAGGCGGGGAAGCCGGCCTTGAGGACCATCTGCGGTTTGGCGCCGAACGACGCGAAGTTCCACAGCACGACGTCGGCGAGCTTGCCGACCTCGATCGAGCCGACCTCGTGCGAAAGGCCGTGTGCGATGGCGGGGTTGATGGTGAGCTTGGCGATGTAGCGCAGCACGCGCTCGTTGTCGTCGTCCGGGCCGTCGCCCTCCATCGGGCCGCGTTCGGCCTTCATCTTGCCGGCCATGGCGAAGGTGCGGCGGACGGTCTCGCCGGCGCGGCCCATGCCCTGGGCGTCGGAGGACGTGATGCCGATGGCGCCGAGGTCGTGCAGGACGTCCTCGGCGCCCATGGTGCCGGCCCGGATGCGGTCGCGGGCCATCGCGGCGTCGCCGGGAAGGTCGGTCTTGAGGCCGTGGACGGAGACGATCATGCCGTAGTGCTCGGCGACCGCGTCCCGGCCGAACGGCAGGGTGGGGTTGGTGGAGGAGCCGATGACGTTGGGCACGCCGGCCATCTTCAGCACGTTGGGGACGTGGCCGCCGCCGCAGCCCTCGATGTGGAAGGCGTGGATGGTCCGGCCGTCGAGGACGCGCAGGGTGTCCTCGACGGAGAGGCATTCGTTCAGGCCGTCGGTGTGCAGGGCGACCTGGACGTCATGGGCCTCGGCGACGGACAGCGCGGTGTCCAGCGCGCGGGTGTGCGCGCCCATGTCCTCGTGCACCTTGAACCCGCAGGCGCCGCCCTCGGCGAGGGCCTCCACGAGCGGGGCCGGACGGGAGGAGGAGCCGCGGCCGAGGAAGCCGATGTTGACGGGCCAGGCGTCGAAGGAGTTGAAGGCGTGGCGCAGCGCCCAGGGGGAGTTGACGCCGACGCCCCAGGCCGGGCCGAACTCCTGGCCGATGATCGTGGTGACGCCGGAGGCGAGCGAGGCCTCCATGATGCGGGGGGACATCAGGTGGACGTGGGTGTCGATGGCGCCGGCGGTGGCGATCAGGCCCTCGCCGGAGACGATCGCCGTCCCGGTGCCGACGACCACGTCCACGCCGTCCAGGGTGTCGGGGTTGCCGGCCCGCCCGATGGACGCGATCCGGCCCTCCCGGATGCCGATCGAGGTCTTGCGGATGCCCTGGACCGCGTCGATGACGAGGACGTTGCTGATGACGAGGTCGCAGGTGTCCCGGACGGCGGCGGCCTTGAGGTGCAGGCCGTCGCGGGCGGTCTTGCCGAAGCCGACGAGGAACTCGTCCCCCGGGGCCTGCGAGTCCGACTCGACCCGGACGACCAGGCCGCTGTCGCCGAGGCGGACCCGGTCCCCGGCCCGCGGGCCGTGCACGGCCACGTACTCGGACGCCTCGATGATGGTGTCGCTCACTCCGTGGTCTCCCGCTCGTCGTCGCCGTCCGCCCCGAGGTAGCCCTGTGCCGCCGCGCGGAGCAGGGCCTCCCGCCGGACCCGGGGCGAGTCCAGCGGGCCGTCGACGAGGCCGGCGAAGCCGATGGCGACGCGCTCGCCGCCGATCGGCACGAGGCCGACCTCGACGGTGGCGCCGGGGTCGAAGCGCACCGTGGAGCCGGCCGGGACGGCCAGGTGGGTGCCGTAGGCGGCGGCGCGGTCGAAGGCCAGGCGCGGGTTGGTCTCGAAGAAGTGGAAGTGCGAGGTGACCGAGATCGGCACGTCCGAGGTGTTGCGCACCGTCAGGGTGCGCACCGGCTCGGGCCCGGGCCCGGTGCTGCCGTCGGGGATGACGGCGCCCGGTGCGGCCCCGGCCAGGCCGCCGCCGCCGAACGGGTCGGCGACCACCGCGAGCCGGGTGCCGTCGTCGAACACCGCCTCGACGTGGATCTCGGTGACGAGGTCCGGCACTCCGGGCAGGACGTCGTCGGGGCCGAGGACGGAACGTCCCCGCTCGACGGCCTCGGCCAGCCGCCGTCCGTCCCGGGCCGCCTCGCAGACGGTGTCGGCGATGAGCGCGGTGGCCTCGGGGGCGTTGAGCCTCAGGCCGCGGGCACGGCGGGCCCGGGCGAGTTCGGCGGTGGTGAAGATCAGCAGGCGGTCGCGTTCGGTGGGGGTCAGTTGCACGGTTCCCCCCGGTCGGTGCCGGTGGGGGCGGGGTCGTACGGGCCCATGGCCTCGGGTCTCCTCAGGTGTGGACCGGCACGCGGGTCCGGGTGCGTGCCGGGGGTTCTGCTGGGGGTGGTGCGCGGGCGGGATCAGCCGGCCGGCTGGTCGTGGGTGGCGCAGTGGATGCCGCCGCCGCCGGACGCGATGGTGTCGATGCCGAGCGGGACGATCTCGCGGCCCGGGAAGTGGTCGCGGAAGACGTCCTGGGCGTGGTCGTCGGCCCGGGGATCGCCGAACAGGGGCAGGTAGACGCCCTTGTTGCCGATGTAGAAGTTCATGTAGGAGGAGACGAAGGAGTCGCCTCGGCCGGTGATCTTGTCCGGGTCCGGCTGGCCGATCTCGACCACCTTCAGCTTCCTGCCGGTGGCGTCGACCGCCTCGGCGAGGACGGAGCGGGCCTGGTCGGCCGAGCGGGACCAGACGTCCGCCGGAGTGCCGGGGAAGGCCCGGTCCAGGAAGACCACGCCGGGGGCGGCGAAGCGGGCCAGGCAGTCGACGTGGGCGTCCGTGATGTCCTTGCCCCGCACGCCGGCGAGCCAGATCACCCTGCTGACGCCGAGGGCCCGCTTCAGCTCCTCCTCGACCTGGTCGCGGGTCCTGCCGGGGTTGCGGTTGTCGTTGACGACGGAGCTCTCGGTGACCATGAGGGTGCCCTGGCCGTCGGTCTCGAAGGAGCCGCCCTCCGCGGTGAGCGGGGTCTCGACGCGCTCGATGCCGTACTTGTCGAGCACCGCCCGGGCGATGCGGGCGTCGTTGGTGTGCTCCTGCTTGCCGCCCCAGCCGCTGAAGTTGAAGTCGACGCCCTTGACCTTGCCGCCCTCCTCCACGAACACCGGCACGGTGTCGCGGGCCCACAGGTCGTCGACCGGGACGGAGAGCAGTTCGACGTCCGATCCGCAGGCGTTGCGGGCCGTGGCCTCCTGGCCGGGCCGGACGAGCAGGACGACCGGTTCGCGCTGGCCGACGGCCCGGGCCACCTCGGCGATGTCCTTGCGGACGGCCCCGATCTGGCCGCCCCAGACGTTCTCGGAGGCGGGCCAGGCCATGAAGGTCCGCTCGTGCTTCTCCCACTCGCCGCCGAGCCTGCGCCCCCGCGCGGGGGCGGCCGGCGGCTCCGTCGGAGCGGCGGACGGCTGCCCGGGGGCGCCGGAGGGCGCGGTCGCCGGGTCGGCGGGGTCGTCGGCCTCGGCGTCGGCGGCGCAGGCGGTCGCGCCGAGCGCGATCACACCGGCGCCGGCGAGGGAGCGCAGCACCGTGCGGCGTGCGAGAGGGGTCTGGGACACGGTGTTCTCCGGTGGTGCTGGGGGTGGATCGGCTTCGGCGGAGGGGACGGGCTCCGAGGGGGAGCGGTCCGCACGGGGACGGCGGGCGGAGAAGACACCCGGCCCACCGGCAGCGCCGGACCTGAACCATCGCATTGACTGAAAAATCAGTCAAGCTTTACGGTGAAGTGGCGAGAACCCGACATGATCTGCGCCGCCGAGCGCGCAGGGTCGGCAACGACGACGAAAGGCCGGTGAGGCAGAGGTGCTGCGCAATGGTCTGGAGCCCTGGCACGTCCTGGTGATGGTGGCCGTCCTGGTGCTGCTCTTCGGTTCCAAGAAGCTGCCCGACATGGCGCGCGGCCTGGGGAAGTCGATGCGCATCCTCAAGGCCGAGACGGCGGCCATGCGGGAGGGGGACCCTCCGGCCGAGGGGACGGCCGCCGAGGCGGTCCGGCCCCCGGCCGCGACGGCTGCCGAACCCGCTTCGGCGCCCGGGGCCGCCCGGCAGCAGCGGCCGTCCTGAGGGTGGTCGGCGCCCTCGACGTGCGGCGGGCCGCGTCCGCACCCGGCGGTTCCCGCGGGCCGGGCCGGGCCGGGGCCAGGCCTCGGCCGGTTCAGCCGTTGCGGCGGTAGTGGTCCACGGAGACCCGGACCGGCCGGTCCGCGTCGGCGGTCGAGAGCACCCGGACGACGGCGACGTTCCGGCCGTCCGGGGAGCGCAGGCAGAAGGCGCCGCGCTCGACGGCGCTGAACGGGACCCGCGCGGCGGGGTGGCCGGCGAGGCCCTTGAGGCACTCGGGGAGGCCGAGGCCGGTGCCCTGGCCGATGTAGGCGGCGGCGTTCTCCGGGATGAGGAACTCGCTCTCGTTGCGGCTCACGTACCAGACCGCGCTGTCGGCCGGGACCACCGTGCCCGAGGCCAGGTCGAACTCGTAGCCGGAGTCCGCCGAGGTGAGCTCGACACCGCGGTAGGCCACGGTGTAGCCGGCGTCAGGGGCCGCGGCGGGCGGGGTGGAGGGCTGGGCGGAAGGTTGGGCGGAGGGCGGCGGTGCGGCGGAGGTCGCGGGGGCGCCCGGCGCCGGCGTGGCGGTGGGTGCGACGGACGCGGGAGCGCTGGAGACCGGGTCGTCGGCGGCCGCCTCCGTGTCGTCCGGGTCGTCGAGCAGGAGCACCATCCCGGCGGCGCCGACGAGCAGGGCGACGGTGGCGGTCAGTGCCGTCCGCCCGAGGGTGCGTCTGCGGCGCTCCCGCGCCCGCTCCTCCCGGCGCGGCGCGGCAGGCTGTGCGGACGACGCCGTGCCGGCGGCCCCGGGCGCGGGCGTCGGGTCGGTGGCGGCCGCGACGACGGTGGGTGTCGGCGGGAACGGGGACGCGGGTGCGGCCGGGTGGGACGGGGCCAGGACCGTCGCGGCCGAGTCCCAGCCGGCACCGGCGGCGGCCATGACGGTCGCGGCGTCCGCGGGAGCCGCGGCGGGCACCTGCGGGAGGTCGGCGTGCCGGGTGATCTGGCTGGTGAGCGGGTGGGGAAGCCAGTCCTCGCCGAACCTGAGGTGCCCGCCCACCGCCGGGTGGTTCCGGGCGGCGGCGATCACCTCGGCGGTGGTCGGGCGGTGCTCGGGTTGCTTGGCGAGGCAGTGCAGGAGCAGGTCGCGCAGGCCCGCCGGAACCCGGCTGAGGTCGGGGTCCTCGTGGACGGCCCGGTAGAGGGTGGCGGGGTCCGGTCCGTCCCCGAAGGGCGGGGTGCCGCCGGCGACGTGGACGGCGAGGGCGCCGAGGGCGTAGACGTCGGTGGCGGGCGTCGCGGCCCGGCCGGTGGCCTGCTCCGGGGCCATGTAGGCGGGCGAGCCGATGCGCAGCCCGGTGCCGGTGAGCGCGCTGGCGTCGGCCGCGCGGGCGATGCCGAAGTCGATCACCCGGGGGCCGTCGGCGGCGATGAGCACGTTGCCGGGCTTGAGGTCGCGGTGGACCACCCCGGTGGAGTGGATCGCCTGGAGGGCCTCGGCGATGCCGGCGATCAGCAGCAGGACCGTCCGTTCGGGCAGCGGGCCGAACCGTTGCACCACCTGCTGGAGGGAGGGGCCCGGTACGTAGGTGGTGGCCAGCCACGGTGTGGCGGCCTCCACGCCCGCGTCGACGAGCTGCGCGGTGAACAGCCCGTGGATCCGCCGGGCGCTGGCCACCTCCTGGGCGAAACGGGCCCGGAACTCAGGGTCCCCGGCCAGCTCGGGCCGCACCACCTTGAGTGCCACCGGCCGGCCGCCCGGGGTGTACGAGAGGTACACCCGGCCCATGCCGCCGGCGCCGAGCCGTGCGTACAGCCGGTAGCCGCCGACCTCGCGCGGGTCGTCCGCGGTGAGCTCCTGGAAGACCGGTAGCAGGGTGAGGGGGGATCGGTCAGCGGACATGCGGACTGCCTCTCTCGGCGGACGGGGTGGAACACGGGACCGGGCACGCCCGGCTTCGGCCGTACGAGGGCCCGGTGGGGTGGGCCTGGCGGGCGTCGGCGGCTTCGGCGGGTTCGCCCGAGGGCACGGGCGGCACGGGCGGCACGAACGTCGCGGGCGATGAGCCGGCGCGAGCGCACGAGTGACGGGCGCGACCGGTCCCGCGGAGTTTAGATGGTTTTTCAGCCCCGGCCGAATCCGGCCCCGCTGGTCGGGCGGGTGCCGTGGGCCGGCTCGGCCGCCGGCCGGCAGCGTTCCAGCTCCGTCTCGATCGCGCCGCTGAGCAGGCTGCGCGCGTGCCCGACCGGCAGGGAACCGCTCAGCCAGCGCACGCTGAGGCCCTCGACGAGGGCGGTGAGCCGCTCCGCCGCCGCGGCGTGTGCCGGGGCGGTGCCGGTGGGGTTGGCGCGGGCGAGCAGTTCGGCGACGTCGTGCACCCAGGTGTGGGTGGTCCTCGCCAGTTCCTCGCGCAGGTCCGGCTCGAAGACGGCGGTCGCCCTCAACTCGCCCCAGGCGGTGCTGTTCTCGCGTACCTCGGTGGTGTCCTGGAGCTCCAGGAGCAGGACCTGCTCCAGGTCGGCGCGGGGGTCCGCGGCGCGGGCCGGGGCGGGTTGCTCCTCGGCCGTGTAGCGGTCCGCGCGGTCGCTGATGAACTCCAGGGTCTCCCGCAGGATGCCCGCCCGGTCGGTGAAGTGGTAGTAGATGAGCGAGGTGGAGACGCCGGCTTCGGCCGCCAGTTCGCTCACCCGTAGCCCGCGTACGCCGCGCCGGGCGATCACCCGGGTGGCGGCCTTGAGAATCCCTGTCCGACGGTCTGGCATGGTCGCCAACCCTACCCGGTTCGCGGCTCGGCCGGCATCAGATCCTGATCACAATTTCAGCATGCCTCCGCCGAGCCGTTCCCGCATCCTGCCTGGTGGGCGCTGGCGTGCCCCAGGGCACACCGTCCGTATGCAGGCCTGGGCGGGTTCAGTCGATGCCGGGCTGGGGGTGGGGCGCCCTTCGGCGCCTCCAGGGCTTGACTGAAAATTCAGTACGGTGAAAGATGCGGGCACCCCACTTCCTCCCACCTCTCCTGGGGAGCGATTCATGAACACCACCCCCACTCCTTCGCGTCGCAGCCTGCTCCGCTTCGGTGCGGCCGCCGTGCCGCTGGCCGCCCTCGGATCGGTCCTCCCGGCCGCCGCCCAGGCCGCGACCGCCTCCGCACCGGCCCCGGCGGGCTCCTCGACGGCAGCCGTACCGCGACTGCGGATGCCGGCCGAGAGCGACCGGCACGTACGGACCTTCATGGCCTGGCCCGCGCTGTCGTCGATCTGGAGCACCCAGCTCTCGGCGGTCCGTGACGACATCGCGCGGGTCGCGTACGAGATATCCCGGTACGAGCCGGTCGTCGTGCTCGCCCGCCCGGCCCAGGCCGCCGACGCCCGGTACTACCTCGGCCGGGGCGCCTACTACCCCATCACCGTCGTCGAGATCGCCAACGACGACCTGTGGATCCGCGACTTCGGTCCGACCTTCGTGGTCGCACCGGGCACCGTCGCGGGCGTCGACACCAACTTCAACGGCTGGGGCAAGACCGGCACCCCGTACTACCAGCGCTTCGACGAGGACGCCGCGGCCGCGGCCACCCTCCTCGCCGAGTACCGGGTCGACCGCGTCCAGGCCTCCTTCGTCGGTGAGGGCGGCGCCCTGGAGACGGACGGCCAGGGCACGCTGCTGGCCACCGTCAGCTCGCTGGTGAACCCCAACCGCAACCCCGGCATGTCACAGGACCAGGTCGAGCAGGCCCTGCGGACGTCGCTGGGCATGGACAAGGTCATCTGGCTCGCCGGACTGGCCGGCCAGGACATCACGGACTACCACGTCGACTGCCTGGCCCGCTTCACCGCACCCGGCCGGGTCATCCTCGACAAGCCCGGCCCCGGCACGGCCAAGATCTGGGCCGACGTCTACGAGCAGGCCAAGCAGGTCCTGCGCACCGCCACCGACGCCCGCGGACGGTCCCTGACGATCGTGGAGCTCCCCGGACCGGACCGCACGCGGATCCGCGGCCGCGGCAAGGACTTCCTGTCCAGCTACACCAACTTCTACACCGCCAACGGGGCCGTGCTCGTCCCCCAGTTCGGCGACGCCTCCGCCGACGCCACGGCCTGCACGATCCTCCAGGCCGAGTTCCCCGACCGCGACATCGTCCAGGTCAACATCGACAACATCGCCTCGGGCGGCGGCGGCATCCACTGCGCCACCCAGTCCCAGCCGGTCGCTCCGCCGGCCGTCTGACCTCCTGGCGGCCCGTCCGCGACCCCACGGAGGCGGGCCGCCGGGACCTCCCGCCCCCACCACCCTCCGGCCGGCCGGACGGGCGCGCCCGTCACGCGGAGCGCGCCCGTCACGCCGGCCACCAGACCAGACCACACCAGACCGGAAGAGGTTTCCCATGACGTTCCGCATGCCCGCCGAGTGGACCCAGCACGAGGGCTGCCTGATGGCCTGGCCCGTGCGGCCGGACCTCTGGGGCGACACCCTCGACGAGGTCAAGCGCGAGTACGCCGCGGTCGCCCGCGCCATCGCGGAGTTCGAGCCGGTCACCATGGTGGCGCCGCCCGGCCACGGCGACGAGGCGCGCTCCCTGTGCGGCGACGGCATCACCGTCGTGGAGCTGCCGATCGACGACTCGTGGTTCCGCGACAGCGCGCCGCTCTTCGTCCTCGACGAGGACGGCCGCCGCGCCGGCGTGGACTTCCGCTTCAACGCCTGGGGCCGCAAGCACCACCCCTGGGACGCCGACGACCGGATCAGCGGCCTGCTGCTGGAGCACCTCGCCGTCCCGGCGGTCCGCTCCGAGATGATCCTCGAAGGCGGGGCGATCACCGTCGACGGCCAGGGCACGCTCATCACCACCGAGCAGTGCCTGCTCCACCCCAACCGCAACCCCGGGATGACCCGGCAGGAGATCGAGGACGAGCTGAAGGCCCGCCTCGGCGTCACCAAGGTGATCTGGCTGCCCTACGGCGGCGCGCTGGACACCGAGACCGACGGGCACGTGGACGGCGTCTGCGCCTTCGCGGCGCCCGGCAAGGTCGTCGTGCAGCTGCCGGCCGACCCCGGGCACCCGGACCACGTGCGGATGCGGGCCAACCGCGCCGTGCTGGAGCACAGCACGGACGCCCAGGGCCGGCCCTTCGAGATCGTCGACGTGCCGCAGTCCGCCTTCGTCGAGGTGGACGGCCGCGAGGTCGAGGTCGGCTACCTGAACTTCTACGTCGCCAACGGCGGCGTCGTCGTCCCGGTCGCCGACCACCCCGAGGACGAGGGGGCGCTGGCCGTGATCGCCGCCGCGTTCCCCGACCGCAAGGTCGTCGGCGTCCGAGCCCGGGTGATCGCCCACGGCGGCGGCGGCGTCCACTGCATCACCCAGCAGATCCCGGCCGCCCGCGCCTGACCGACCGCCAGCGAACGGAGGACAACCCTCATGGCCCCCACCGCACCCACCAGACGCCCCGCACCCGCCAGACGCCCCGCACCCGCCAGACGCCCCCCGAGGCGGCTGCGCCCCGCACTCGTCACCGCCCTGCTCAGCGCCACGGCCCTGGTCGCCGCCTGCGCCGGCCCGCCCCGCGCCGACGGGACCGGCCAGGCCGGCATCCAGCTGTCCGCCACCACCCCGCCGGCCGCGGGCGCGATCGACTCCTTCACCTGGGCCACCTACGCCGAGCCGCCCACCCTCGACTACACCCAGGCCTTCGACTACCCGCAGAACACCGTCCTCGCCAACGTCTGCGAGAGCCTGATGCGCTGGACGCCCCAGCTCACCCTGGCCCCCGGGCTGGCGGAGAAGGCGTCCAACCCCGACCCCACCACCTGGGTCTACGACCTGCGCTCCGGCGTGCACTTCCACGACGGCACGGTGATGACCGCCGACGACGTCGTCTACAGCCTCGGCCGGCAGATGAACCCGGACAACGCGGCGGCCTGGGCCCAGGTGTTCCAGAACGTCGAGTCCGTCACCAGGACCGGCCCGCTCCAGGTCACCGTCAAACTCAAGCAGTCCGACTCCCAGTTCCCGCAGTACATGGCCACCGCCGCCGGGGTCGTCGCCGCCAAGGCCGGGGTGGAGGCCGCCGGCAAGGACTACGGCACCAGCGGCGGCCTCGACTGCACCGGCCCCTTCAAGCTCGGCAGCTGGGCCAAGGGCCAGTCCATCGAACTCCAGCGCTTCGACGACTACTGGGGCACCAGGGCCAAGGCCGGGAAGGCCGTGTTCCGCTTCCTCACGGACCCCTCCGCGCGCACCAACTCGATGCTCAGCGGCGAGGTCGACGGCGGCTACCTGATCCCCACCGAGAGCTACGACCGGCTGCGCAAGAGCGGCGTGGGCACGCTGTACTTCGGCGAGGGCCTCAGCACCGTCAACGTCAACGTCACCAGCACGCAGGGCCCGCTCGGCGACCTCCGCGTCCGCCAGGCGCTCTCCCTGGCCCTCGACCGCTCCGGCTTCGTCCGCACCGGCCTCGCCGGAGCCGGCACCGTCACCGGTTCCCTCACCACCAGGGCCGCCTGGGCCGGTGCCCCCGACGACGTCCGCAAGGCGGCCTTCGAGCACCTCACGCCCACCGCGCAGGACATCGACCGGGCCAAGGAGCTCGTCAAGGAGGCCGGCGCCAACGGCAGGACGCTGACCATCGCCACCAGCACCATCGGCCAGGACGTCTCCCTGCTCGCCACCGCCGTCCAGGCCGCGGGAGCCCGGATCGGCCTGGACGTCCAGCTGAAGACGATCGCGCCGAACGCCTTCACCGCGCTGTTCACCGACCCCAAGGCCCGTGAAGGCCTGGACATGTTCCCGGAGACGTACTACGACTCCGTCACCGACCCGCTCGACCTGCTCGCCAACTTCAGGACGGGCGCGTACCAGAACTTCGCCGGCCACAGCGACAAGGCCTACGACGACCTGGTCGACCAGGCCGTCGCCGAGTACGACCCCGCCAAGCGCGCCGCCGTCGAGGCCAGGCTCCAGCAGACCGCCTCCGAACAGCTGTTGTGGATCCCGGTCGCCGAGTGGCCCACCGCCGTCTTCCTGAACAAGCGGATCACCGGCGCCCCGACCACCATCTCCTACCTCTACTACCCGTGGGCCGCCGACGTCGGGGCGGCCCGATGAGCTTTCTCAGATTCGCCGCCCGGCGGCTGGCCGAGATGGCCGTCACCCTGCTGGGCGCCTCCTTCGTGGTCTTCGGCGCGATGTACCTGGCGCCGGGCAACCCGGCGAGCTTCCTCCTGTCGGGCCGCTCGGCCTCGCCGGCCGCCCTGCAGGCGATCAACGACCAGTACCACCTCGACGATCCCTTCCTCGTCCGCTACCTCCGCTGGCTCGGACAGGTCCTGCAGGGCGACTTCGGACGCTCCATCACCTACCGCACCGACGTGTCGAAACTGCTCGCCGACCGGCTGCCCGCCACCCTGACCCTGGTGGCGATGGCCCTGGTCGTGGTCGTCGTGGTCGGCCTGCTGCTCGGCTGGATCGGCGCGGTGCGCGGCGGCGCGACCGACTCCGCGATCCTGGTCTCCACCACGCTCGCGGTCGGCACGCCCTCCTTCGTCGCGGCGGTCCTGCTCCAGGGCCTGTTCGCGGTCAAGCTGGGCTGGTTCCCGACCAGCGGCACCGGCGACGGCCCGGGTGACCTCCTCTGGCACCTGACCCTGCCGGCGATCGCCCTCGCGCTGTACCTCATCGGCATGCTCTCCAGGGTCACCCGCTCCGCGATGCTGGAGGCCCTGGACGGCGAGCACATCGCCGTCGCCCGCAGCCGCGGCGTACCCGAACGCCACGTGATCCGGCGCCACGTGTTCCGCAACTCGCTGGGCACCGTGCTGACCACCGGCGGTCTGATCGTCTCCACCCTGCTGGTCTGCACCATCCTGGTGGAGTCCGCCTTCAGCATCGGCGGCATCGGACAGCTCCTCGAACTGTCCACCGCCACCAAGGACTTCCCGACCGTCCAGGCCATATCCCTGATGATCGTCGCCCTGTTCATGACCGTGAACCTGATCGTCGACCTGCTCCACCCGCTGGTCGATCCCCGGGTCACCCTCGGCGCGAGGGGGGCCGGCGCATGAGTGTCGCCCTCACCCGCCGACGCGGCCTCGCCAAGGTCACGGCCGCCCGCGCCCCGCTCCAGCCGGCCTGCCTCGCCCTCGTCGCCCTGATCGTGGCGGCGGCGCTGCTCGCCCCTTGGCTGGCGCCGTACGACCCGAACGACGTCGACCTCTCGGGTGCCCTCGCCGGGCCGTCCGCCGACCACCTGCTGGGAGCCGACGCGGCCGGCCGCGACACCCTCTCCCGGCTCCTGCTCGGCGCCCGCACCTCCCTGCTCGGCCCACTCGGCGTGGTCGCCTTCTCCACCGTCGCGGGCGTCCTCGTCGGGGTCGCGGCCGGCTGGCGCGGCGGCTGGCTCGACTCCGTGCTGTCCCGCAGCACCGAGCTGGTCTTCGCCTTCCCCGGCATGCTGCTCGCCATCCTGATCGTCTCGGTGTACGGGGAGGGCCTGCTCGCCCCCGTCATCGCCCTCGCGATCGCCTACCTGCCCTACGTCTCCCGCCTGACCCGCTCACTGGTGCTGGCCGAACGCGAGCGGCCCTACATCAGCGCCTACCAGGTCCAGGGCCACTCCACCCTGCAGATCTGCCTGCGGCACGTCCTGCCCAACATCGCCCCGATCGTCCTCGCCCAGTCCACCATCAACTTCGGATACGCCCTCATGGACCTGGCCGGCCTCTCCTTCCTCGGACTCGGCGTCCCCGTCCTCACCCCCGACTGGGGCCGGATGGTCTTCGACGGCCAGACCGCGATCCAGCACGGCTACCCGCTCTCCGCGGTCCTTCCCTGCGTGCTCATCGTGCTGACCGTCGTCGCCTTCAACGTCGTCGGCGAACGCTGGGCCGACCGCTTCGCCCGGAGGGCCGCGTGAACGCTCTCGACATCCAGCACCTCCGGCTCCGCCTGCCCGGCACCGCCCGTCCCGTCCTCGACGGCGTCGACCTCACCGTCGCCCCGGGCGAGACCGTCGCCCTGGTCGGCGAGTCCGGCTCCGGCAAGACCCTCACCTCCCGCAGCGCCCTCGGCCTGCTGCCGCCCGGCGCCACCGCCGAAGGCCGCGTGCTGGTCGACGGCCAGGACGTCCTGACGATGGACCCCGGCCGCCTGCGCACCCTGCGCACCGGCCGGGCCGCCATGATCTTCCAGGACCCCCGGGCGGCCATCAACCCGCTGCGCCGCGTCGGCGACTTCCTCACCGAGGGCGTCCGCCTCACCGGGGCCATGAGCGCGGCCGACGCCGGGCGGCGCGCGGCCGAACTCCTCGACGCCGTCGGCCTCGGCCCGGAACTGCTGCGCCGCTACCCCGGCCAGCTGTCCGGCGGCATGCTCCAGCGCGTCATGATCGCCGGTGCCCTGATGGGCGACCCGATCCTGCTGCTCGCCGACGAGCCCACCACCGCGCTCGACGTCACCAGCCAGGCGGAGGTCATCGCGCTCCTCGGCCGGCTGCGCCAACGCTTCGGCACCGGCCTGCTGTTCGTCACCCACGACCTCGGGCTCGCCGCCGCCGTCAGCGACCGCGTCCACGTCATGTACGCCGGCCGCATCGTCGAAAGCGGCCCCGCCGAGGCCCTCTTCGACCGCCCCCGCCACCCCTACACCGCCGCGCTCCTCGCCGCCACCCCCCGGCTGGACTCCAGGCCCGGGCGGTTGGCCGCCATCGACGGCCAGCCACCGGACCTGCGGCAGGAGTTGACCGGTTGCGCGTTCGCCGCCCGCTGCCCGTTCGCCACCGGTCTCTGCCGCGAGGAGGCCCCCGGGGCGCGCCCGGCACCCGGACAGCCCGGGCACCGGGCCGCCTGCCACCACAGCGACCTCCTCGAAGGGAGCACCGCCGATGCGTGAGAGCACCTCCGTGACCGGCTCCACCGGCCGGGTCGCGGGCGAGGTCCTGGAGGTCACCGGCCTGCGCCGCAGCTTCGGCACCGTGCGCGCGGTGGACGACGTCTCCTTCGGCCTCGCCGCCGGCGGATCCCTGGGCATCGTCGGCGAGTCCGGCTCCGGCAAGACCACCACCGCCCGGATCATCGTCGGCCTCGAACAGGCCGACGAGGGCCGGGTCGGCGTCCTGGGCCGGGCCCGCACCGGCCGGGCGCGGGGGAGGGCCGAGCGGCTGGCCCGCGCCCGCGAGGTCCAGATGGTCTTCCAGGACCCGTACCTCTCGCTGGACCCGCGCACCAGCGTCGAGGCCGTCCTCCGGGAGACGCTGCGCCTGCACTTCCCCGATGCCGACCACGACGCCCGGATCAGGGAGCTCCTCGACCAGGTCGGTCTCGGCACCAGGGCGGCGGACGCGCTGCCGCGGCAGCTCTCCGGCGGCCAGCGCCAACGCGTCGCCATCGCGCGGGCCCTGGCCGTCGAGCCGGCCGTCATGGTCCTGGACGAGGCGGTGGCGGCCCTGGACGTCTCCGTCCAGGCCCAGGTCCTCAACCTGCTCGCCGACATCCGCGAACAGACCGGCATCGCCTACCTGTTCATCACCCACGACCTCGGCGTCGTCCGCTGCGTCACCGACGACGTCGTCGTCATGCGCCACGGGCGGATCGTCGAGTCCGGCCCCACCGCCAGGGTCCTCGACGACCCGCAGCACCCCTACACCGGGCTGCTGCTGGAGTCCGTCCCGCGGCCCGGCTGGGATCCCCACCGGATCGCCGCCGCACGCCGCGCGCTGTAGCCCGGGGTGGCCCGGTCCCGGCGGGGGCCTGCCCGGTGCCCGCCGGGGCCGGGGCGGCGGGCGCGGCCGGATTCACCCCGATGGCGGGTGCCTGCCGGGCCGGTTCCCGACCGCTCCTTGGCTAGCCCCATCCTTCGCATGTAGCTGTTTCGGATGAACTGATGATGTGGCCGGTACCTCGGCGGGGGTGGGTCGTTGGGTAGGGCGTGTCGATATCTCGCTCGCGTCGTTCCCGGGTCCAGCGTCCTCGTATGACGGTGGAGTTGGCCCCGGTGGTGGAGAGGCGTCTGGGCGCTCTGCCCGCCTCTGCCGAGTTTCTGCGCCGGCTGGACGTGGCCGGGATCATCGACGAGCTGTGTCCGATCCGCGAGGTCGCGCACCTCACGCACGGGCAGGTGATCGAGGTCCTGGTCGCCAACCGGCTGTCCTCGCCGACCTCGATGGTCCGAGTCCGGGACTGGGCGCGGACGTGGGCCGTCGAGGAGGTCTTCGGCGTCGAGCCGGACCTGCTCAACGACGACAGGCTCGCCCGCGCTCTCGACGCGATCGCCCCGCATCTGGAGGAGATCACCGGCTCCGTCGGCGCGCAGGCCATCGCGGAATTCGGCATCGACACCGCCCAAATTCACTGGGACATGACGTCGATGTCCCTGTTCGGCGCCTACGAGGACCAGGAAGAGGGCTTTCCGCAGGTCAGGTACGGTCACCCCAAGGACCGGCGGGTGGATCTGAAGCAGATCCAGGCCGGCCTGGCCGTCACCCGCGACGGCGGGATCCCCCTCTTCCACCGGGTCTACGACGGCGGCGCGGGCGAGGTCGCGCAGGTCGTCGGCGCGATGAACGCCCTGCGGAAGACCGCCGAGCGCAAGGACTTCCTGCTCGTCGCGGACTCCAAACTCGTCTCCCACCCGAACATCACCGCACTGCTGGACGCGAAGGTCGACTTCATCGCCCCGCTCCCGGCCGCCCAGGTCAAGGCGGATGTCTACGCCGCCCTCGACCTTCACTCCGCCCGGCCGGTCGACTACGTCAACGACCGCGACCGCGAGCGGAACACCCCCGCCGACCAACGGGAGTCCTACCGGGTCCTGGAGGACGTCCACGTCATGACCGGGCCACGCAAGAGCGACCCGCAGCACCGGCTGCGCAGGATCCTGGTCCACTCCACCGGCAACGCCAAAGGCCAGCAGGCCGCCCGCGCCAAGCGCCTGGCCCGGGCCGCGGAAGACCTGGAGAAACTGCAGCGCTCGGCCGGCGGCCGCTTCTACAACACCGCGGCCAAGGTCGAGGCCCGCATCGGCGTGATCGCCAAAACCCGCCGGGTCGCGAGCTGCCTGCGCACCGGGGTCACCGTCGATTCCGACGGGCGCCCGTCCCTGGCCTGGCACTTCGATCAGGACATCCTGGACACCGAGGCCGCCGCCGACGGCTGGTACGCCCTGGTCACCCGGCTCACTCCCGAGCAGGCCGACGCCGCCGAGGTCCTCAAGCGCTACAAGGGCCAAGGCGTCGTCGAGCGTCGCTACAACGACTTCAAGGGCCCGCTCGCCGTCGCCCCGATCTTCCTGGAACACAACCGGCGCATCGCCGCCCTGATCACCGTCATCTGCCTGGCCCTACTCGTGTTCTGCCTGATCGAACGCCAGGTCCGCCAGGCCCTGGGCCCCGACCGGACCATGGGCGGCCTCTACCCCGACAACCGCAAGGTCCGCCCCACCGGCCGCATGATCCTCTACCACCTCGACAGCCTCATGCTCCGACCCGGCACCGCGACCAGCCCACCCGTCATCCTCATCAACCGAGGAGTCCAAGCACACCTGCTCGAACTCCTCGGCATCGACGAAACCCGACCCCGCTGGCTGGAAACCTAAGACCCCACCTGCGAAGTCACCGGCTAGCGTGCGGAGCCGTACCCCCGACACCCGCCGGATCGAGGCTCCATGGCGCAACCCAGGCCGCCCCGCCGCACGTTCCTGCGTTCAGGAGCCGCGCTCGCCGCACTGGCCCTGGCCGGCTGCTCCGCCGACGGCGGGGACGCGGAGCCGCCCGGTCCGAGCGGTACGGCCCCGGCCTCGTCGGGTGGCCCGGCGGGGCCGGCGTGGGTCATGCCGGCCGAGTCGGGTCCGCACACCCGCACCTTCATGGCCTGGCCGGCGCTGGAGGAGGTCTGGGGAGACCAGCTCCCCGGTGTCCGCCAGGACATCGCGGGGCTGGCCCGGGCCGTCGCCGGGTTCGAGCCGGTGGTGCTGATGGCCAGACCCGACCAGGCCGGCCAGGCCCGGCAGGCCTGCGGCTCCTCCGTCGAGGTGCTCGACCTGGCCGTCGACGACCTGTGGGCGCGGGACACCGGCCCGACCTTCGTCACCGGCCCGCAGGGGCTCGCCGGGGTCGACCTGAACTTCAACGGCTGGGGCAACAAGCAGACCCACGCCGAGGACGGCCTGGTTGCCCGCACCCTCCTCGGCCACTACGGCATCCCGCGGATCCAGGCTCCCGTCACCGGGGAGGGCGGCGGCATCGAGGCGGACGGCGAGGGCACGCTCATGGCCACCGAGAGCTCCTGGGTCAACGACAACCGCAACCCCGGCAAGTCCCGCGACCAGATCGAGGAGGCCCTCAGGGAACTGTTCGGCGTGCGGAAGGTGCTCTGGATCAAGGGGGTCGCCGGGCAGGACATCACCGACTGCCACATCGACGCCCTCGCCCGCTTCGCCGAACCGGGCACCGTCGTCCTCCACCGGCCCGGCCCCGACACCCCGCCGGACGTCTGGACCACCGCCTCCGACCAGGCGTTGCAGGTGCTCGGGAGCGACACCGACGCGAACGGCCGGACGCTGAAGGTCATCGAACTCCCCGAGCCCGACATCGCCCTCATCGAGGGCGCGGGAAAGGACTTCCCCGCCACCTACCTCAACTACTACGGCTGCAACGGGGGCGTCATCGTGCCGCGCTTCGGCGACCGGGCCGCCGCCGACCGCGCGGCCGGCATCATCGGCGACCTGCACCCCGGGCGGAAGGTGACGCAGGTCGAGATCTTCCACATCGCCGGCGGGGGAGGGGGCATCCACTGCGCCACCCGGCAGCAGCCCGTCGCGCCCGGCGCCACCCCCTGACGGCGCGCGTCCCGGCCGGTCAGACGGTGGACGCCAGCGAGTCCATCAGCGTCCGCAGCACCCGCGCGGCGTCCACCGTCCCGTCCAGCGACCCGATGGCGGCGATCCCGTCCACGGCGGCGGCGAAGGCCTCGCCGAGGGGGACGGGGTCGCCGCCGCTGCCGCGCTCGTCCGCCAGGGCCCGGAACAGGTGCACGAAGCAGGACCGCCACCGCGCGTACTCCGCCTCCAGGCCGGCCCGGACCCGCTCGTCGTTGAGGGCGAGCCAGTGCAGGGCCGCGTGCAGGCGTGCCAGGTCGGGGCTCTCGGGCCGGGTGAGCAGCGCCAGCACCCGTTCCGCCCGCTCGGCGAAGTCGCCCGGGCCGGTGACCGCCTCCTCCAGCGGGGCGATCCACTCGGGCCGGATGTCCTCCACCACGGCGACGATCAGCTCGGTGCGGTCCGCGAAGTGGTAGTGGCACATCCCGTGCGAGACCCCGCTCAGCGCTGCCACGTTGCGGGTGGTGAACCGCCCCGCGCCGTCGCCCGCGAGCAGGGTCCGGGCCGCCGTGATCAGCCGGGCCCGGGTCTGCTCGCCCTTGGCGGACGCGCGCGTCCGGCCGGCGCCGCCCGGTCCGGAGGCCGTTCCCCGATCTGTGCCTGTCGCCTGTGTCGCCATGGCCGTCACTGTAACGACTGCCGGCGCCGGGCAGGGCCGGTGATGCCGCCTGCGGTTCCCGGCGGGCGCCCGGCCCGGGGAACGCCGTACCGTCCGGGCCGATGCCTGCGAGAAGTATTGACCAAGCGCTTGGCCAGTTTTACCTTTTCGGTCAACTGCTGCAGGAGCAGCGGACTTTGACATGGAGGCAGTGATGGACGACCGCTCCAGACTTCAGACGCCGGCCGACGGGAGCGTCGGCCGGCGCCGGTTCCTGACGGCCGCCGGGCTCGCCGTCGCCGGCACCGCGCTGACCGCGGCGACCGGCGGGCAGGCCCTGGCCGCCGGGGAACGCCGCACCACCGCGGGCGGACCGGCCGCCGTCGGCGCCGCGGGCTACCGCGTGCCGCTGGACACCGTCCCGCACACCCGTACCTGGATGGCCTGGCCGGACAGCAGCACCATCTGGCGGGGCAAACTCAGCGGTGTCCAGTCGAACATCGCCCTCATCGCGAAGACCATCGCGAAGTACGAGCCGGTGACCTTGTGCGCCAATCCCGCCAGTGTCGCGAAGGCGCGGTCGATGTGCGGCTCACGCGTCACGGTCATCGGGGACATCCCGGTCGACGACTGCTGGATGCGCGACACCGGGCCCGTGTTCCGCACCGACGGCACGGGCGGTCTCGACACGATCGGCCTCGGCTTCAACGGCTGGGGCAACCACCAGAACCCGCACGGCAACGACGCCCTGGTCGCCCAGCGCGCCGCCGCCTACCTGGGCGTGCCGTTCGCCCGGGCCGGGCTGGTCGCCGAGGGCGGCGCCGTCGAGACCGACGGCGCCGGCACGCTGATGGCCACCCGGAGCAGCATCATCAACCCCAACCGCAACCCCGGCATGTCCCAGGCCCAGATCGAGGCCGCGATGTGCGCGGCCTTCGGCGCCTCCACGGTGATCTGGTTCCCCGGCATCGCGGGCCAGGACATCACCGACGACCACGTGGACGCCACCTCCCGCTTCGTCGGCGCCGGCGCGGCCGTGGTCCAGAAGCCCCTGGCGAGTGACACCGACGTCTGGGCCGAGGACGAGCGCCAGCAGTACCGGGCGCTCTCGACCGCCACCAGCGCCCAGGGCACCCCGTTCACGGTCGGTCAGATCCAGGGCCCCGACTACAACCTCATCCGCTCCACGTCCCCCGACTTCGTCGGCTCCTACGCCAACTACTACCTCTGCAACAACGCGGTGATCTCCGCCCAGTTCGGCGACACCAGGGCCGACAGCGCGGCCAGGGCCACCCTCGCCCGGCTGTTCCCCGGCCGCACCGTCGAGCAGCTCGACATCGACTACCTCGGGGCGGGAGGCGGCGGGATCCACTGCGTCACCCAGCAGCAGCCCGCCGTCTGACGCGGCGGGGTCGGGGCCGGTCCTGGGACCGGGCCCGGCCCCGCCGGAAGGGGCCGCTCAGCCGAGGGCGGGGATGTCGTGGGTCGCGCAGTGGATGCCGCCACCGCCGGCGGCGATCGCGTCGATCTTCACGGGGACGATCTCCCGCCCGGGGAAGTACTGCTTCATGATCTGCTGGGCGCGGCCGTCGGCCCGGTCGTCGCCGAACTTCGGCAGGTAGACGCCCTTCGCGCCGATGTAGAAGTTCATGTACGAGGAGACGAAGGCGTCGCCGCGCCCGGTGATCCTGTCCGGGTCGGGCTGCTGGAGCTCGACGACCTCCAGCTTCCTGCCGCTCGCGTCGGTGGCGTTCTTCAGGGCGGTGCGGGCCTGGTCGGCGGCGCGGGACCAGACGTCCGCCGGGGTGCCGGGGAAGGCCTGGTCGAGCAGGACGACGCCGGGAGCGACGAAGCGGGTCAGGCAGTCGACGTGGGCGTCGGTGATGTCCTTGCCCTTGACGCCGGCCAGCCAGACGACCTTGGTGACGCCGAGGGCCTTCTTGAGCTCCGCCTCGACCTGGTCGCGGGTCATGCCCGGGTTGCGGTTGTCGTTGACGACGGAGCTCTCGGTCACCAGCAGGGTGCCCTGGCCGTCGGTCTCGAAGGAGCCGCCCTCGGCGACGAGCCGGGTCTCGATGCGCTCGACGCCGTACTTCGCCAGCACCGCGCGGGCGACCTCGGAGTCGTTGCCGCGCTGCTGCTTGCCTCCCCAGCCGTTGAAGTTGAAGTCGACGCCCTTGACCTTGCCACCCTCCTCGACGAACACCGGCAGGGTGTCCCGGGCCCACAGGTCGTCGACGGCGATGGGCACGACCTCGACCGCCGAGCCGCAGGCCTTCTGTGCGGCGTCCTTCTGCTCGGGGCGGGCCATCAGGACGACCGGCTCGCGCGCCGCGATGGCCTGGGCCAGGCCCGCGACGTCCCGGCGGACGTCCGGGAGCTGGTCGCCCCAGACGCTCTCGGAGGCGGGCCAGGACATCACCGTGCGCAGGTGCTTCTCCCACTCGGCGCCGAAGCGGCGGGCGCCGGCGCCCGCCGTGGCCGCACCGCCGGGCTGCTGCGAGGGCGAGACGGCGTCGAGGTCGCCGGCGCCGGTGGGATCGCAGGCGGTGAGGCCGAGGGTGAGGGCGCCGACGCCGGCACCGGCGAGGGAGCGCATCAGGGTGCGGCGGGACAGGGCGTTGGGCATGGGGGGTCTCCGGCCGGGGGTCGGGGCTGTCGGGGCTTCGGAACGGGGTGTTCGGTGGAGGCGGCCGCGGCTACGGCAGCGGCTCGTGCATGGTCGAGCAGTGGATGCCGCCGCCGCCGGCCATCAGGCGGTCGACGTCGATCTGCACCACCTCGCGGCCGGGGAACGCCGTGGCGAGCGCCTCCTTCGCGGCGGCGTCCTTGTACGGGTCGCCGAACTGGGCGGTGATGACACCGCCGTTGACGACGTGGAAGTTGAGGTAGGAGTCGACGAACTTCGAGCTGCGGGAGCGGACGGTGTCCGGCCCGTGCACGGGGATGACCTGGAGGCGGCGGCCGCGGGCGTCGGTGGCGGCGGAGAGGATCGCGAACTGCTCGCGGGCGTCCCGCGCCCAGGCGTCGTTGCGGTCCGCCGGCGGCAGCTGGACCATCACGACGCCGGGGCGGACGAACCGGGAGGTGACGTCCACGTGGTCGTCGGTGATGTCCCGGCCCTTGATGCCGGGCAGCCAGATCATCTCGTCCGCGCCGTAGGCGTCCAGGACGGCGTCCTCGATCTCGTCCCGGCTCATGCCCCGGTTGCGGTTCTTGTTGACCAGGCTGCTCTCGGTGGCCATGACCGTGCCGTCGCCGTCGGTCTCGATCGCGCCGCCCTCGCCGACGAAGTCCGCGTAGCTGTGGCGCAGGCCCCGGCGGGTGGCGAGGCGCTCGGCGACCAGGGCGTCGTCGTGGTGGACCTGCTTGTTGCCCCAGCCGTTGAAGTTGAGGATCACGGCGTCCAGGCCGCCGTGGCCGTCCCGGCGGAACACCGGCGCGATGTCGCGCATCCACAGGTCGTCGGTGGGGATGGCGGTGATCACCTCCACCGCGGAACCGCACCACGGCTGGGCCTTGCCCGCCGTCCAGTCGTCGGGCGCGCACATGACCACCGGCTCGAACTCCGCGATCGTCCGGGCGATCAGGGCGATGTCCTCCTGGACGCCGCCCAGGCGCAGCCCCCACACGCCCCGGCGGGAGGGCCAGGACATCCACGTCCGGGCGTGCGGTGCGTCGTCTGCGGGCACCCAGGGGTAGGCCTCGGTGGAACGGTCATCGCGGTGGTGCGTCATGAGGGTCTCCAGATCGTGCGGCGGTGCGGGGGAGGGCGCACGGGCCACCAGGTCCACTCTTCGCGCCGCCACACGGCGGCGCACCACGGGAGGGGGCCGGCGGCAGCACCCGGCCTGCGGCTTCAGGCTCGCACTGACTGAAAAATCAGTCAAACTCGCGGGCGTGGCATGACGCAGGTCCGACGACTTCCGTACGGAGAGTGACGTCCGGCCGCTGCGGGCGGCTCGGAGCGCAGGCCGGCCCGGACGCACGCCGGCTCGGACCCCGCGGGTTCGGGCCGCCGGCCGGTTCCGGCGCGGCGGTTCGGAGTCCGCTGGTCCGGACCCGCCGGCTCAGGAGCCGAGTCGGGCCACCTCGGCGTCGATCGCCTCGGCCATGAGCGCGCGGGCGTGTGCCAGGGGCAGGCTGCCGCTGAGCCAGCGCGTGCTCAGCCCCTCCAGCAGCGCGGTCAGCCGCTCCGCCGCACCGGCCAGGGCGACCGCCGGGGACATCGGCTGTACCGCCCCGAGCAACTCGGCGACCTCCTGCACCCAGACCCGGGTGGCCCGTGCGAGGTCCTCGCGCAGCGTCCCGTCGAACACCGCGCTCGCCCGCAGCTCGCCCCAGGCGGTGCTGTTCTCGCGCACCTCGGCGGTGTCCTGGAGCTCCAGCAGCAGCGTCTGCTCCAGCTCCTCGCGGGCCGTCAGCGGCGGCGCGTCGGCGGCCCGCTCGGTCGTGTAGCGCTCGGCCCGGTCGTTGATGAACTCCAGCGTCTGCCGGAGGATCCCGGTGCGGTCCTTGAAGTGGTAGTAGATCAACGCGGTGGACACGCCCGCCTCGGCGGCGAGCTCCTCCACCCGCAGCCCGCGCACCCCACGCCGCGCGATCACCCGCGCCGCTGCTTCCATGATCGACGTTTTACGACTCGCCACGATCGCCTACCTTACCCGGGGCTTCTGCCAAGATCCCTCCGGGGGCTGAAAGCCCCGTCAGTCACCGTGACCTCCGGGGGCCCTCGGGGCCCCGGCCCGGCACCGGGGATGCATGCACCGCCGCCGCGGCAGGGCGGTCCTGCCGCGGCGGCGGTTGCGCGGCCGGTGTCAGGCCGTGGCGTCGGCGAGCCAGAGGTCGGGGCCGAAGACCTCGTAGCGGATGTGCCGGGCCGGGACTCCGGCGCGCAGCAGCTGGTCACGGGCCGCCCGCATGAAGGGCAGCGCGCCGCACAGGTACACGTGGGCGTTCCCGGGCAGGTCGAGGCCGTCGAGGTCCATCAGCCCGGTGCGCCCTTCCGGCTCCTCGGCCGAGAGCTGCTCGTACCAGAACACGGCGCGGGCGTCGGGCAGTCCGGCCACGAAGCGCTCGGTGTCGGCGCGCAGGGCGTGGTCGGCGGGGGAGCGGTCCGCGTGCAGGACGAGGACCGGGCGGCGGGAGCCGGTGGCGGCGAGGTGTTCGAGCATGCCCACCATCGGCGTGCAGCCGATCCCGGCGGAGACCAGCACCAGCGGGGCGTCCGTGTCGTCGAGGAGGACGTCGCCGACGGGCACGGACAGGGTGAGCTCGTCGCCGGGGCGCACGGTGCGGTGCAGGAGACCGGAGACCTCGCCGTCGGGGCCCTCGCCGTGGACGCGCTTGACGGTGATCCGGCGCAGCCGGCCACCGGGCGCGCCGGAGAGGCTGTACTGGCGCAACTGGTGCACGCCGTCGGGCAGCAGGACGCGCACGCTGACGTACTGGCCCGCCCGGGCCGGCGGGGCGTCGGAGCCGTCGGCGGGCCGGAGCAGGAAGGAGGCCGTGTCCGCGGTCTCCTCGCGCCGCTCGACGACCGTCCACTGCTGCCAGACCATCCCCGGCCGGACCTGCGCCTCCTGGTAGAGGCGGGCCTCCTGGGCGATGAGCGCACCGGCCATCAGCCAGTAGACCTCGTCCCAGGCCGCGGCCACCTCGGGTGTCACCGCCTCGCCCAGCACCTCGGCGATGGCGGCGAAGAGGTACTTGTGCACGATCGTGTACTGGTCGTCGGTGACGCCGACCGCGACGTGTTTGTGGGCGATGCGGGCCAGCAGCGCGTCGGGGCGGGTGTCGGGATGTGCCAGCAGCGCGCCGGCGAACCCGGCGATCGACCCGGCGAGGGCCCGGCGCTGGGCGCCGCTGGCCTGGTTGCCGCGGTTGAACATCCCGTCCAGGAGCTCCGGGTGCTCGGCGAACATGGTGGCGTAGAAGCGGGCGGTGATCTCGTCGAGGGCCGCGCCGACGGCGGGCAGGGAGTCGCGGACGACCCGGGCTGATTCGGCGGAAAGCAAGGCGTACTCCTCGGGCACGTGGCGGTGGACCGCGTGCGTCGACGGCCGGTGGTGGGCCGGGACGCCGGGCGCGGGTTCCGGTGGCGCCTCAAGAAGAACGCACGGGAGGCCCCGCTGCCGAGGGACCGAAGGTCCCTGCCCACCGGTACCTTCGGCCGCCGCCCCGGGCGCGTCCACCGTGCGGGGCCACCGCGGGGCGGTTCGGACGGCCGCGGGGGACGTTCCGGCCGATGCGTCGGGACGTCCGGGACGGAGCGCGGGGACGTTACGGGCGAAGCGGAGGAGCATGAGGTGGAGCGGAGGAGCAGGCGTTGCTGTGAGGCCTGCCGGCGCACCGCGTCGCCGAACGGCGCGGCGGGGGTGGCGGAGGCGTCGGCGGGCCGGACGCGAGGAGGAAGGCCATGATCGTCGACTGTGCGCACTACCGCGACGGGCGCCGGCAGCACGAGGGTGCGATGCCTCTGGAGGAGGCCGCCGCGCGCTGTGCGCGGGGCGGCTTCGTCTGGCTGGGCATGTTCGAACCGGGCGCCGGGGAACTGGAGGAGGTCCGCGAGGGTTTCGGCCTCCACGAACTCGCCGTCGAGGACGCCCAGGCCTTCCACCTGCGGCCGAAGGCCGAGCAGTACGAGGACGGCACGGAGCTGATCATCCTGCGCACCGCGCGCTACGACGACGAGCGCGAGGAGGTCGACACCGGTGAGATCAGCATCTTCCTGGCCGAGCACTTCGTGATCACCGTCCGCCAGGGCGTCGCCAGCGAACTGGCCGGCGCCCGCAGCCGGCTGGAACGCAGGCCCGAGCTGCTGCGGGCCGGGAGCGCCTCGACGCTCTGGGGCATCCTCGACCAGGTCGTCGACGGCTACGCGCCCGTCGTCGCGGGACTCGAACGCGACATCGAGGAGATCGAGGCCACGGTGTTCTCCGGGGCGGTCGCGCCGACCGAGCGGATCTACTTCCTGCGCCGGGAGGCCACCGACTTCTACCGCGTCGTGCACCCGTTGCTGGCCGTGCTGGGCCGGCGGCTGCAGACCGGCAGGTCGCCGGCCGAGCTCCTGCCGTACTTCCGCGACGTGCACGACCACCTCCTGCTCGTCAACGAGGAGGTCGCCGCCCAGCGGGACCTCCTGACCACCGTCCTGGAGGCGAACATCGCGGTCATCTCCGTCGAGCAGAACAAGATCACTCTCCGACAGAGCGCCACGATGGAGCGGCTCACGATCGTGGCGACCGTGTTCCTCCCGCTGTCGTTCGTGGTCGGGTTCTTCGGGCAGAACTTCGAGTGGCTGGTGAGCCACATCAGCGGCTTCACGACGTTCCTCGTCCTCACCCTCTGCGGGCTCCTGTTGCCGTGCCTCCTGCTGACCGTCTGGCTGCGGCGGCGGCGTCGCGAGGATGCGCCGACGGTACCGGGAACGGCCGGCGCGGTCCCGCCCGCTCCGACGGCCCCGGCGGGCTGACGCCGGCCGGGCACCGTGCTCCTCGACGCGACGTGCGAAGGCAGCCGCTGACCGCTGCCCGCCGTGCGCGGTCCGGGTGAGGCCTCTAGTCTTCGGAACAGGGCCCGTCGGCGGTGGCGACTCCCGCTGTCCGGCGCACTTCCCTGTCAGTGCCACCTCCCGCGGAAGGCAGCCAGGCATGACCACACAGTCAGAGACCCCCGTCCTCGACACGCTCGCCGCCATGACGGTCGACTCGCTCGAACGTTGCGGCCTGGACGAGCGGACGCTCATCCTCACCAGGATCGCGGCCCTCGCGGCCATGGACGCACCCGCGATCTCCTACCTCGCCCACGTGGGCCCGGCCGTCGAGGCCGGGCTGACGGTCGAACAGTTGCAGGACGTGCTGGTCGCGGTCGCGCCCATCGTGGGCACGGCCCGCGTCATGGCGGCGGCGGGCCACATCACCGAGGCGCTAGGCCTCGCCATCGCCGTGGCCGAGGTCGCCCAGGTCGAAGCAGAGAGCAAGGCGGAGCCCTACTGATCCGCTCCCCAGGGATCAGCCCTGAACGGGCGGTCGGAGCCGAGGCCACCCCGGGGTCTCCCCGGGGTGGCCTTCTCGTGCGCTGCCCGCGGAGTGCGGGCCGGCCGTCCACCGCGCTCCCGGCGGGTCAGCACGTGGAGGGCGCCGGCGGTGCGGCTCCACCGCCGTCCGCCGGGCGGCGACAGGACGCGTACGGTACCCGGCCGGGCCAGTATGGAGGGGGGCGCGGGTCCGCCGTCGGCTCGAACGAGGTTGTTGTGATGGGCATGTCGCCACATGCGTCGTCGCGGTCCGGACACGAGGCCGCCGAGGTGATGGAAGGGCGCGGCCTCGCGGTGCTGGCGCGGATCCTGCGGTCGGTGCCGGACCGGGTCGGTGCGCACCTCGGCGGCCTCTACATGCTGTCGGAGGACCAGCGCCTGCTCGAACTGGTCATGACCTTCGGGGCCGCCCGGCAGTTCACCCGACCGTGGCGGCACGTGGGCATGACCGCACCGATCCCGGTCGTCGAGGCGGTGCGCACCGGCCGGACGGTCTGGGTCGCCGGTCCCGAGGAGATGGCCCGCCGCTACCCCAGCGTCGCGGTCGCCATGCCGTACTCGTTCTGCCTCGCGGCCGTTCCGCTCGTCGCACAGGGGACCACCTACGGGGCCCTGTTCGTCCTCTGGCCCGCCGCGCACCCCTCCGAGCTGTCGCCCGGTGAACGCGACGGGCTCGACGCGCTCGCCCGGCGGCTGGCCGGGCCACTGGCGGTGGCGGCCCGGGCGGGCCGTCCGATCCGGCCCGGCCCGAGCCCCGCGGTGGCGGAGTACCGTTCCGCCGGCCCGGGCAGCACGATGGCGGCACGGCTGCCGGAGGGCGTCTGCGAGATCGACCTGGACGGCCGGCTGGCCGCGGTCACCCCGGCCGCGGCCGGGCTGCTCGGCGAACCGGTCGACCGGCTGCTGGGCGTACGGCCGTGGGAGGCGCTGCCCTGGCTGCGCGACCCGGTGTACGAGTACCACTACCGCGCGGCGGTGATCGGCGGGCAGTCCACCTCCTTCGTCGCACTGAGGCCGCCGGACCGGTGGCTCTCGTTCCAGCTCTTCCCGGACGCCTCCGGGGTCACCGTACGGGTCGTCGAAGCCGCCGAGGTCACCGGTGACGCCAAGGCCGGCCGACGGGCCGGGGCCCCCGCCGAGCGCGTGGTGCACACGCGGCCCGGAGCGCTGTACCACCTCCTCCACCTCGCCGGTGCGCTGACCGAGGCCGTCAGCGTGCAGGACGTCGTGGGCATGGTCTCCGAGCAGATCCTGCCGGCGTTCGGCGGCCAGGCCGTCGCGGTGCTGATGGCCGAGGGTGGCCGGCTGCGGATCGTGGGCCACCGCGGATATCCGCCGGGCCTGGTCGACCAGTTCGACAGCACCCCGCTGACGGAGTCCACGCCCGGCGTCCAGGCGTCGACCAATCCCGTTCCGGCGTTCTTCGAGACCCGGGTGGAGCTGGAACGGCTCTACCCGGACCGCCACGAGACGCAGGACGGCATGGCCGCCTGGGCCTATCTGCCGCTGGTGACCTCGGGCCGGCTGATCGGCACCTGCGTGCTGGCCTTCGCCGAGCCGCACCGCTTCGACGTGGAGGAGCGCGCCGTCCTCACCTCGCTCGGCGGTCTGATCGCCCAGGCCCTGGACCGGGCCCGGCTGTACGACACCAAGCTCCTCCTCGCCCACGGCCTCCAGGAGAGCCTGCTGCCGCACGCGCTGCCCACCGTCCCGAGCCTGGAGATCGCGGCCCGCTACCTGCCGTGCACCGAGGACATGGACGTCGGAGGGGACTTCTACGACCTCATCCGGGTCGGTGCCGACACGGTGGCCGTGGTGATCGGCGACGTCCAGGGCCACAACGTCAACGCCGCCGCGCTGATGGGCCAGGTCCGCACCGCCGTCCGCGCCTTCGCCGCGGCCGACGCCGACCCGAGCACCGTGCTCGCCCGCACCAACCGCCTGCTGGCCGACCTGGACACGACCCTGCTGGCCAGCTGCAGCTACCTCTGCGTCGATCTCGTCCACCGCGAGGCCCGGCTGGCCAACGCGGGCCATCCGGTGCCCCTGCGGTACGACCCGGACGGCCGGGCCGAGGCGCTGGAGCCGCTCACCGGCGTGGTGCTGAACGTCGACCCCGCGGCCGAGTACCCGCAGATCCGCGTCGGGCTGCCGGTCGGCACCACCCTGGTCCTGTACACCGACGGCCTCATCGAGACGCCCGGCGGCGATCTCGACCAGGCGGTGGCCGAGCTCACCGCCACGCTCGCCCGCCACGGCGGCGAACCGCTGGACCGGCTCGCCGACGCGCTCGTCGGCCGGGCCGGGCACGCGCAGCACCGCACCGACGACATCGCCCTGCTGCTGGTCCGGTCCGTCCCCCGGTGACCCGCGGCGGTGCCGCCGGCCGCCGGGGCGGCGGTCCCCCGTGCGGCGTAGGCCGGCGTGCGGGCGGCCGCCGCGCTGCCGAGACTCGGGAGTGCGCAACGGGGACGTCTGCGGCGTCCGGGACGAGGGGCACGCGGTTGCGGGTACGGGCAGCAGCCGCCGTCGCCCGTGCGGGCGGAGAATACGGCGAGAGCCTCGTGGCGCCCGCCGGACCCGGGAGGAGCTGGTGCAGGCGGTGGCCGACAAACGTGCGAAGCGGATCGCGAAGTTCATCAAGCCGCTGCGGGTGAAGCCGGGTTCGGAGGTGGACCTGGAAGCCGACTTCGACCCGCGCTTCAAGGCCGGTCTGAAGAAGCGCGAGGGCACGGAGCTGTTGCGCTCCGGCGTCTCCCTGCTGGCGGAGTACCAGGACAGGCTGGCGGCCCAGGACACCTACGGAGTGCTGCTCTGCCTCCAGGCGCTGGACGCCGGCGGGAAGGACGGCACGATCCGCCACGTGATGAGCGGGGTGAACCCGCAGGGCGTCCACGTGAGCAGCTTCAAGGTGCCCTCCGCGGAGGAGCTCGACCACGACTTCCTGTGGCGGTACGCGCAGCGGCTGCCGGCCCGGGGCGACATCGGGATCTTCAACCGGTCGCACTACGAGGAGGTGCTCGTGGTGCGGGTACACCCCGAGGTCCTCGACCGGCAGAGGCTGCCGGACGAGGCGAAGGGGCCGGGGATCTGGGAGGACCGCTACCGGGCGATCAACGACTGGGAGCGGTACCTCACCGAGAACGGGTTCAAGGTGGTGAAGATCTTCCTGAACCTCTCCAAGGAGGAGCAGCGCACCCGCTTCCTGAAACGGATCGACCTGCCCGAGAAGAACTGGAAGTTCTCCGCGGCGGACATCCGCGAGCGCGAGCGGTGGGACGACTACCAGGAGGCGTTCTCCGAGATGCTGTCGGCCACGAGCACGCCGTGGGCGCCCTGGTACGTGGTGCCGGCCGACCGGAAGTGGTTCGCGCGGATCTGTGCGGCGGCGGTGCTCGCGCACACGCTGATCGGGCTCGACCCCCAGTACCCGACCGTCGGTGACGAGGCCCGGCAGGAGCTCCGCGCGGCCAGGCGCCGGCTGGAGAAGCAGGCCCCCGAGGGAGCCGCCGACGACCCGTACGCGGCGGCGCACCCGGTCGGCCGGGACGGCCGGGACGGCCGGCCCGGCGGATCCGGATCGTGAGGAGCGATGATGGCGGAGCAGGCTGACCAGTCGGGACCGGCAGGCTCCGTACCGTGGTACGCGCGGCCGCCGGAGGAGGTCGTGGCCGCCCTCGGAGCGGACCCGGCGGCGGGGTTCACGGCCTCCCGGGCGGCTGAACTGCTGGCCGCGCACGGGCCGAACGCGTTGCCGGAGGAGAAGGCGAGGCCCGAGTGGCTGCGCTTCCTCGACCAGTACCGCACCTACATGCAGATCATCCTGGTGGCCGCGGCGATCGTGTCGTTCGCGATCAGGGAGTGGGGCACCGGCATCCTGCTCATCGTCCTGACCCTGCTCAACGCGGTCGTGGGCCTGCGCCAGGAGGGCAAGGCCGAGAGCGCGATGAACGCGCTGAAGTCGATGATGGAGGCGACGGCGCGGGTCCGCCGGGACGGCACCGAGGCCGAGATCCCGGCCGAGCTGGTGGTCGTCGGCGACATCGTGCTCATCTCGGCCGGAGACGAGGTGCCGGCGGACGGGCGGATCATCGAGGCCAGCGCCCTGCAGATCGACGAGTCGGCGCTCACCGGCGAGAGCGTCCCGGCGGCGAAGGACGCCGGCACGCTGACGGCCGGGGGCGGCCTGCCGCCGGGGGACCAGACCAACATGGCGTTCATGAACACCCCGGTCACGCACGGCAGCGGACTGCTCGTCGTCACCGCCACCGGCGCCGGCACGGAGCTGGGCAAGATCTCCGGGATGCTGTCGGCCACCGAGAAGGAGCAGTCGCCGCTCACCAGGGAGCTCAACACGCTGACGCTGTGGATCGCGGCGGCGGCCGGTCTGACCATGGTCGTCATGTTCGCGCTCGGCCGCAGCCGGGACCAGGCGTGGGACGCCCTCTTCGTCAGCGCGGTCTCGCTGGCGATCGCCGCCATCCCCGAGGCGCTGCCGACCGTCAGCCAGGTGATCCTCTCGGTCGGCAGCCTCAACCTCGCCAAGCGCCACGCGATCGTGAAGGAGCTGCCCTCCGTCGAGACGCTCGGCTTCACCTCGGCCATCAACTCCGACAAGACCGGCACCCTGACGATGAACCAGATGACCGTCGTCGAGGTGCTCAGCCCCACCGACCGCTACACCGTCTCCGGCACCGGCTACCGCCTCGCCGGGAAGGTCCACCACGCCGCCGGCACCTCCGCCGGCATCGAGGACGCCGTGCTGCCCTACCTGATCGCGAACGACGCCAAACTGGTGGACGGCGAGGTCGTGGGCGACCCGACCGAGGGCGCCCTGCTCGTCCTCGGGCACAAGGCCGGGCTGGACATCGAGGCCACCCGGGAGCGCTTCCCCCGCCTCGCCACGCTGCCGTTCGACCCCGGCTACAAGCTGATGGCGACCTTCAACTCGACGGTGGACGCCGCGGGGCGCAGCGTGGTCCGGTGCTTCGTGAAGGGCGCGGCACCCGCGGTGATGGACCGCGCCACCACCGCGCTCTCGGCCGGTACGGGCATCCCGTGGGACGCCGGCCTGAGCGGCAGGGCCCAGGCGCAGACCGAACGGATGGGCGGCGAGGGGCGCCGGGTGATGGCCGCGGCCGTGCGGGACCTCGACCCGGCGGACTTCGACCCGGCCGGCGACCTGCTGGCGCTCGTCACCGACCTGCGGATGACCAGCCTCGTCGGCATGGTCGACCCGCCCCGGGAGGAGTCCAGGGCGGCCG
Organism: Streptomyces sp. CB01881; assembly: GCF_002953255.1. GTDB lineage: Bacteria > Actinomycetota > Actinomycetes > Streptomycetales > Streptomycetaceae > Kitasatospora. The sequence goes on along the minus strand of NZ_CP026498.1, from coordinate 767,656 downwards.
TGGCCGACGCCCAGGCCGCCCACATCCGGGTCCGCATGGTCACCGGGGACGACGTCACCACCGGTGAGGCCATCGCCCGGCAGCTGGGCATCGAGGGCGAGGCCGTCCTCGGCGCCGACTTCGCCGCCATGCCCGAGCACGAGCGGCTGACGCGCATCGACGCCATCGGCGTGGTCGGACGCGTCGCGCCCGAGCACAAGGTGCTGCTCGCCGACACGCTCAAGAAGAAGGGCGACGTCGTCGCGATGACCGGCGACGGCGTCAACGACGCGCCGGCCATCAAGGCCGCCGACATCGGCATCGCCATGGGCAGCGGCACCGACGTCGCGAAGAACGCCGGCCGCATGGTCCTCGCCGACGACAACTTCGCCACCATCGTCTACGCCGTCGAGGAGGGCCGGAAGCTCTACGACAACCTCACCAAGTACATCCGGTTCGTCCTGGTGCTGCTGGTGACGTTCGTCCTGACCTTCCTCGGCGCCACCGTCTTCAACCTCGCGGCGGGAGAGCCGTTCACCCCGGCGCAGGTCCTGTGGATCCACTTCGTGGTCAACGCCCCGTTCGGCTTCGCCCTGGGATTCGACCTGGCGAGCCCCGGGCTGATGCGGCGCACCCCGCGCCCGCGCGGGGAGACGGTGCTGACCAGGCCCGTCGTGATCACCGTGGGCCTGGCGGGGCTGGCCGTCACCGTCGCGCTGCTCCTGCTGATCAAGCTGGGCGAGTCGCGCTACGGAAGCCTCCAGATCGGCAACTCGATCTCCTTCGCCGCCTTCGCGCTCTGCCTGATCGTGGCGGCGTACGAGTGCCGCAGCGAGCGCGGCTCGGTGCTGAACGTCGCCACCTTCGACAGCAGGCAGATGAACCTGGCGGCCCTCGGCGAGTTCGTCCTGGCGGTGCTGGTCACCCAGATGGACGTGTTCCACCGCCTGCTGGGCACCACCGACCTCAACGTCCGGCAGTTCTGCTGGGCGCTGCTGGCCGCCGTCGCGCTCCTGCTGCTGTGGGAGCTGGGCAAGCTCGTCGCCCGCCGCGGGGCGCCGGCCCGCGGCTGAGCGCGGCTGCGCCGGGCACCGGGCCGGGCGCGGCCGCGCGGCCCGCCGCCGACCGCTACGGCGTGTCCCGGGCCCGGGCGCGGTAGGCGGCCACCGCCGTGGGGAGGGTGGGGAAGATCAGGTCCTCGCCGACGGACGCGCTCAGGCCGTAGGCGTCGAGGTCGTCGCGGAGGTCCTGCTTGACCCGGGCCAGCGCGAAGACGATGCCGCGGTCGGCCAGTTCGAGCCGGAGGGCGTCCACCGAGTCCAGCGCGGTGATGTCCACCTCCACGTTCGCCTCGGTGTTGAGGACGAACCACCTCACCGGGCCCGGCTGGGCCGCCACGGCGGCCAGCGCGCGCCGCCGGAAGTCCTCCGCGTTGGCGAAGAACAACGGGGAGTCGTAGCGGTAGACCACCAGTCCGGGAACGGTCCGGGCCTGCGGGAAGTCGTCGACGTCGTGCATCCCGGCGACGCCCGGCACGGTGCCGAGCACGGCGTCGTGCGGCCGCGCGACCCGGCTGAGCAGCTCGGCCACCGAGAGCCCCACCGCGACCAGCACGCCGTACAGGATGTCCAGGGCCAGTACGCCGGCCAGGCAGCCGACCGCCAGCAGGAGTTCCCGGCGCCGGAAGGAGGCGAGCCGGCGGAAACCGGCGATGTCGATCATCCGGACCGCCGCGAACACCACCAGGGAGCCCAGCACCGCGTCCGGGGTGTCGCGCAGCAGCGGGCCGAGGAACAGCAGCACGGCGATCACCGCGACGCCGGCCAGCAGCGAGTACGCCTGGGTGCGCCCGCCCGCCGACTTCGCCAGCGCCGTGCGGCTGGCGCTGCTGCTCACCGGGAAGCCCTGGAAGAGGCCGGCGCCGATGTTGACCGCGCCGAGGCCCAGCAGCTCCTGGTTGGCGTCCGGCCGCCCTCCCTCTCCGGGCGGCTCGAAGGCGCGTGCGGTGAGGATGAAGTCGGTGTAGCCGACCAGCAGGATGCCCAGGGCGGGAAGGAGCAGCCGGTTCAGCTCGTCCAGGTCCGGCAGGCGGGGGCGGGGCAGCCCGGCCGGGATGTCGCCGATGACCGCGACACCGTGGTCCTTCAGGGAGAACGCCGCCGACACCGCCGTGCCGAGCACCACGGCCAGCAGCGGGCCGGGCAGCCGCGGGAGGAAGCGGGCCAGGAGGAAGAGGAAGAGCAGCGCGGCGGCGCTGAAGACGACCGTCGCCACGTGGGCCCCGGACAGGTTCGACAGGAACGACGCCAGCTGGGGGAAGAAGCCCTCCCCCTTCACCTCGACCCCGGTGAGCTTGGAGAGCTGGTCCACCATCATGATCAGGGCGACGCCCGTGAGATAGCCGGTCAGCACCGGCCGGGAGAGCAGATCGGCGACGAAACCGAGCCGGGTCAGCCACGCCAGGACGCACAGCAGCCCGACCACCACCGCGAGGGACGCGGCCAGCGCCGCGTAGCGTCCGGTGTCCCCGCCCGCCAGCGGTCCGATCACGGTGGCGGTCATCAGCGCGGTGGTCGACTCGGGGCCGACGGACAGCAGCCGGGACGAGCCGACGAGGGCGTACAGCGCGATCGCCGGCAGGATCGCCCAGAGCCCGGTGACGGGAGGAAGCCCGGCGACGGAGGCGTACGCCATGACCTGCGGCACGAGGTAGGCCGCCACGGTGACGCCGGCCAGCAGGTCGCCGCGCGACCACTCGCGCCGGTAGCCGCGGAGCACCGAAAGCCCCGGCAGGGCCGGCGCCACGCGGCGCCACCCTTCGTCACGGGCACCAGCAGTCATGGGGCTCCTTCCTCGCCGGGGCCTCATCATGCCTCGGGAGGGGCCCGGGGCCGGGTCGGCCGGGCCGGAGAGGTGCGCGGGGCGGAAAGGTGCGCCGCCGGACCGAGAGGTGCGCGGCCGGGCCCTTCCCGGCGGCCGGGTGATGGGCGGGGTGCAGGGCCGGGCGCAGGGCCGTGTGAAGGGGCGGATCAGCGCAACTCGGTGGACCAGTGCGGGTCGCGCCCGGTGAGGGCGAGCAGCAGCTCCTGGGCGTCGGCGCCGGGCGGCGTGGCGTGCGGCGGGTCGAACCGGCCGGTGCCGGTGAGGTCGCGGTAGCCCCGGAACTCCACGAGCGCGTACCGGGCGGCGCCCACCGGCATCCGGCCGGTCTCGCCCAGCGCACGGGCGAGGTCCCAGCCGTGCACCACGGTCTCGGCGGTGAGTTCACGCACGTATCCGCCGACGTCGCGCAGCCCGTACGACAGGTGGACCAGGAGATCGGGGGCGCCCGGCACGTTCAGGGCGCGCAGGGCGCTGCCCACGGCCATCGTCCACACGCCCAGGGGGTTGCGGCCCAGCACGTCGCCCCGGAACCGGCGGCCGATCTGCTCCGGGGTGTAGCCCGCGGCCGCCTGACAGACCCACAGGTGCTGCGCCGCGAGGTGGTTCACCAGCGCCCGCACGTCCCAGTCGCGGCACGGCGTGGGCGCCGTCCACCGGTCCTCGGGCACGGCCTTCACCAGCCGGGTGATCTCCGCCCCGGCCGCGGCGTAGCGCTCGCGGACCTCAGCGTGGAATCCGATCGGGTGGGGACATTCCATCGCCGGGCCTCCATTCCCTGCCCTGCTCACTCCCAGTGAACCGCTGCCGGGCGCGATCCGCCAGGTAGGCGACGCGGAGGCCTTCGGCGGGCACGGAGGGTGACCGTGCTGTCGCCCCGGGGCAACGGGCCCGGCGCGCAAGGTCCCTGGCCCGCGACGCCCCGGCGGACCGGGCGGCCGGGGAATTACGCCGCCGGGAATCCGAATTCCTGACGCCCGGTCATTCCCCGCGGTAATGCGTGGCGGGCCGGGGGGTGCGCGGCCGGTTGCCGTACGAGACCGTAGGGTCACCGGAATCACGGGAAATAACAATTTCCCCCGAGGGCTGTCCGGAATTCCATCGGGGCCCTAGGCTGCGGCGCGTGTCGATATTCCGAAGACTTCGCGCTTCCGGCCCGCGCCTGCTGCCGGAGCTCGACGACGTCAAACTCGGCCGTGTCCGGCGGCAGCTGAATTCCCCCGGAATGCCGGGCCAGGTCAGCATTCAGGTCGACCAGGTCGAGCGGCTTCTCCAGGAGGCCGGCACGGACTGGGACAGGCGCGGTCACCGCATCGCCGTGCTCGCCGAGGCCGCGGCGCCCTCGGGGGTCTCCCGCACCTGGCGGCTGCGCGCCCCGCGCGGCGGCGACCCGCTGGTGTTCGAGGCGTGGGTCGAGCTGGTCCGTGGCCGGCACGCGGGACGGATGGAGGACGCCGCTGCCGCGGCCGGGCACTGCCACCGCGCCGCCGAGGTCCTCCCGGACGACCCGACGCCCTGGGTGGCGCTGCTGGGGATCCTGCGTCTGATCCGCGCCCCTTCGCGCGAGCTGTTCACCGTCTGGCACGAGGTGACCTCGCGCGACCCGTGGAACCGGGAGGCCCACCTGCAGATGCTGCGCTACCTGTCGCCGGAGGAGTGCGGCTCGCGCAGCAGCCAGCTGGATTTCGTGCACGCCGTCCGGGCCGGGGTGCCGTCGGCGGCGCCGGCCACCGGGGTGGAGCTGACCGCGCTGGTCGACGAGCACGCCCGCACGCTGGCCCGCGGCGGGGTCGAGGGACTGCTGGTGCGGCGCCAGTGGTCGACCCACCGGGCCGCCGGCGCGCTGGACGCCGCCCTGGCCGGCTGGCTCGTCCCTGGCCGGCTCGCGTACGCGGGCGCCCGGGCCGACCTCAACCTGCTCGCCTACGCGCTGGTCCAGGCCGGCCGCGTGCGCGAGAGCGGGACCGTCTTCGAGCTGATCGGCGACACGGTCACGCCCTGGCCGTGGTCCCTCGACGGCGAACCGCTCCGCCAGTTCGGCTACTGGCAGTCCAAGGCCCTGGCCTGACCCGTCGCCGGCCGCGCGGGCGCCCCGCGACGACGTGGGGCCGGGGTGTGCGCACGCCCCGGCCCCACGCGGAGGCGGCCGGTCAGACCCGGTCGGCCGCGATCAGGACGTACTGGAACGAGCCGTCCTCGTAGGACTTGATGAACGCCTCCTCGATGCCCGTGACGAGCGAGGAGGCGGCGCGCAGCTTCCAGTAGGGCAGGGTCGCGGGGGTGAGGTCGATGACGGCCTGCGGCACGAGGCGGTTGTCCGCCATGGCGCGCAGGTACTCCCGGCGGGAGTGGATGTTGCACTCGAAGTGCGCGTTGATCTGCGACACCCACTTCGACGGCTGCCCGTAGGCGGGGTTCCAGCAGCCCGTGATGGTCACGTAGCGGCCGCCGACGGCGAGGATGCGGGAGTGCTCGGCGAAGAGGTCGTGCAGGTCGACGTACATGGTGGACTCGTTGTTCCACGAGCCCGCGACGCTGCCGTTCTCGAAGGGCATGTCGAGCATGTTGCAGACCCGGGCGCGGACGGAGCCGTCGATGCCGAGCTCCCGGGCGCGCCGGTTGCCGAACTCGGCCTGCTTGGCCGACAGGGTGACGCCCTCGACCTTGCAGCCGAAGCGCTGGTGGGCCATCACGCTGGAGCCGCCGCGGCCGCAGCCGGCGTCCACCAGGGTGTCGTCGCGCCGGATCCTGCCCAGGTGGTCCAGGAGCACCTCGGCCTGCGCGGACTCCAGCCGGTGCAGCTCGGTGATGACCTTCTTCTCGCGCTCGCTGTCGCCCGGGTCGCCGAGCGAGGCGTGGTCGACGTCGCCGATCCCGTAGTGGTGGTGGTAGAGGCCGTCGACGTCGCCGAGGCGCAGGTTCACCGGCCGGGCCTCGTGGTCCCAGTAGCGGGCGATGTCGCCCTGGTACGGGGTCGCCGGGCCGGGCACGGAGGCGGTGGCGGCAACGGAGGGAATGTCGGTCGTGGTCACGGATAGGCTCCTTGGTTACCAGAAATCGGGCAGGCTGTAGCGGTAGGTGTTGGTCTGGTGCCAGTAGTGGTTGCCGTCGACCCACACGGCGACGCCGCGCAGGAACCGCACCAGGGACGGGGAGGGCCAGGAGGCTGCCAGGGCGGCCGCCTCGGCCTCGAACTCGTGCATCAGGTCGTTGTGGACCTCGACCGCCTTCAGGTAGGCGTCGCGGTCGCTCTTCTCCTCCTGCTCGGCGATCACCACGGGCAGGTTCAGGTGCCGGCCGGGACTGGCCAGTTCCTTGGTGTAGGAGTACAGGTCGTTGACGATGGTCGTGGCGTTGGACGCCAGCGCGATGACCCGTTGGAGGGCGGGCAGCGCGTGGAGGTCGGCGGGCAGTTCGTAGCCGCCGACGGTGTCCGTGATGGTCGGGCACGGCCGGAAGTTGTTGAACTGGCGCATCGACAGGTACTCCCACACCGCGGGGACGTGGTCCGTCTCGGCCCAGGCCGCCTCCGCGAGGTAGCCCAGGTGCAGGCGGGCCATGTCGTGCCGGAACCGGTCGGCCTGCGACGGCGTCGCCGCGCGGGTGAAGTAGTCCATGGCGGAGCGGTAGGCCCGCCGGGGGGCGTCCTCGTGCAGCGACTCCGCCCAGGCCGGGTGGTACTCCGGCGTGGTGTGCAGGGGGTCGAGGGCCGTGTGGGCCAGCAGGAGGCGCCCGCCGAGGCCGACGGGCGAGCCCCCGTGGTCCTCGCAGTAGCAGTCGTCGACCGCGTTCTCGGCGGCCATGAGCCGGGCGGCGATCATCAGGTGCTCGATGTCGGGGGCGTCGGGGTGGCAGGCGACCATGTAACGCCCCACCGAGAAGCCGTCGAACTGGTCCTCCCACTCCGGCGGGTAGAGCTGGACCTCGTCCAGCGCCCAGGCCTTGATCCGGCGGCCGACCTCCGCGACGCGCTCCGGATCGGGCTCGGCGACCGGGTGGTGGTACAGGCCGGGGATGGGCTCGCCGGTCCTCGGCCGCGCGTCGCGCCGTCCCGGGTGCAGGCCCGCCGTCCCGAGGCCGCTGGGTCCGTTGAGGATCCGGTCCAGGGCCGTACGGCTCATGACCGTGCCGCCGGGGCGTCCACGCTGCTGCTCTCCATGCTGCTCTCGGGTCCGGTGTCCGCGGACATGGCGGGGCTCCCTCTGTGAAGGACTGCACGTCGAAGGACTGCCCGTCGCGGGACGGCGGATCGAAGGAAACCGCACGTCATGACGGGTCGTCATTTGGCATGGCAAAAAGGGGGTCGCCGCATCGGGTGCCCCTTGTCGCTTGCTGATCAACGGTAGGCGGGGAGGCGCGCGCCGGGGCGCTCCGGAGTGCTTCCTGTACCCGATAGGGTGAACGTTTGCGATTACCAGGTTTGAAGCGCGCGGGCCGCACTCGGCACCGTCGCGCAGTGCTCTTGTCGGAAGATCCGGTGCGCCGGGTGCCCGGCCCGCCAGGAGCAATGGCATTCCCCAATTGGCCTGCGGACAGGGCGAACCTAGCCTTCGTCAGAGTCGGTGCCGCGACCGGCGAGGGCTGGAGAGGGGGACGCGTGGCAGGAGACGTGGAGGTCCGGGCCGGGGTGGTGCCGGTGCTGGCCGCGGCGGTGCTCTGGGGGACGGTCGGGCCGGCCCAGCTGCTGGCGGACGCCGGGGTGGACCCGGTGGCGCTCGGCGCCTGCCGGATGCTGCTGGGCGGAGCCGTGCTCTGCGCCGTGACGCTGCGCCCCCGGGGACTGCGTACGCTGTGGCGGCCCGAGGTCCGGTACTGGCTGCTGCTGAGCGTCGCGGTGACCGCGGTCTTCCAGGCCGCGTTCCTCCAGGCCGTGGAGCGGACGGGCGCGGCGGCCGCCACGGCCGCCGCGTTCGGGACCGTCCCGGTGGTGTCCGGGCTCTGCGCCCGAGCCCTGGCGGACGAGCGGCTGGACGCCCGGTGGGCCGCGGGCACCGCGGTCGCGGTCGCGGGCATCGGGCTCCTGCTCCTGCCCGGCGGCGGGGGGACGGCGGACGCGGTGGGGGTGGCGCTCGCGGTGGCCGCCGGGGCGGGCTTCGGCGTCTACATCGCGGCGTCCAAGCGGCTGGGGGCCGCCGGGGGTGATCCGGCAGCGGCCGCGCCGGTCAGTGTGTTCGGGGCGGGGCTGCTGGTGTCACCGTGGCTGGCGGCGGCGCCGGCGGGGCTGGGCTCGCCGCGGGCGCTCGGGCTGATCGCCTGGCTGGCGCTGGGGACGACGGCGCTCGGCTATCTGCTGTTCACCAGCGGGATGGGACGGATCAGCGCCGCGACCACCGGAACGCTCAGCCTCGCCGAGCCCCTGGTGGCCGCGGTGCTCGGGACGCTGCTGCTGGGCGAGCGGCTGGGCGGCTGGCCGGGCCTGGGCCTGGTGCTGCTGCTGGGGGGCCTGGCGGTGGTCGCCCTGCCGGTGCGTCACGGCGGGGGAGCGGCGGCCGGTTCCTCCTGACCTCGCACCGGCCGGGCCGGGCGCCGGGACCGCGGGGCGGAGCGGGCGGCCGGCCCGGCCGGTGCTGGACGGCTCCGCTCAGCGGTCCTGGTAGGCCGCCATCGCGTCGTTCACCCGGGCGGAGAAGAACAACGGGCCGATGGCGTCCGCCCAGGCCATGCCCTCGGGGGTCAGCCGCAGGGTGCCGGACGGGTGTTCGCGGATCCAGTCGCGCTCCCGGAGGGCGGCGAACTGGGACGGGAAGTGCTCCCGGGGCGGGGCGCCGAACCGGCGCCGGTACTGTGCCTCGGAGGTGCCCGTGCTCTCCAGCAGGGTCTGGAGCAGGTACATCCGGCGGCGCTCCCCGTCGTCCATCCGGAACGCCCACTGGGCGCGGCGGAAGTCGTCGGTCGGCGTCGCGATGTAGTCGTCGATGATGCGGCGGACCTCGGGCACGGCGACGGCGTAGTCGGTGGTGTAGTGCAGGTCGGTGGTGAAGGAGCGGGCTCCGATGCCGAGGCCGACCATGCCGGCCTGCTGGTTGTACTCGCTGATCCCGGCGTCGTCGGCCAGGTCCACGGCGGCGGTGCCCCGGCGGCGGAAGACCCGCATGGAGGTCTGCTCGTACCCGGCGGCCAGCAGGTGGTCCCGGCCGGAGCGGTAGAGGCGCAGGCGCTGTTCGTCCCAGCCGTCGCCGGTCTCCGCGTGGCGGCCCTCAAGTCCGGTGAGCGGGCGGACGTACAGCGGGTACAGGTAGATCTCCTCGGGCTCCCGGGCGAGGGCCGCGTCGATGGAGACGCGGAAGCTCCGCTCGGTCTGGCCCTGGATGCCGTAGATGAGGTCGATGTTGAGGATCGGGAACGCCGCCGCCTTCAGACGGGTCAGCGCGGCGTCGACCTCGGCCCGCTTCTGCGGCCGGACGGCCGCGCGGGCCTCCTCCTCCAGGAAGGTCTGCACGCCGATGCTCACGCGGGTGGCGCCGCGTTCGGCGAGGACGGCGATGCGGTCGTCGGTCGCGGTGGCGGGCGAGGTCTCCACGGACCAGGGGACGGCCTTGAGGTCGGCGCCCATGACGTCCTCGCAGATGTCCGCGAGGCGGGTCAGCTCCGTCGCGGTGAGGTACGTGGGGGTACCGCCGCCGAACGCGGCCAGGGTGAACCGGATCTGACGGCCCTGGGCCTCCAGTGCCTCCCGGGTCACCCGGGCCTGGCGCTCCAGGGTGTCGAGGAACCGGCCGGTGACCTCCTCCGGGGCGCCGGTGCGGGTGAAGAGGTTGCAGAACCCGCAGCGCATCTCGCAGAACGGCACGTGGACGTAGAGCGACAGGGCGTCCAGCCGCTCGGCGGCCCACAGTTCGGTGAGGAGGGGGCCGGAGGTCAGGCGCCGGTAGCTCTTCTGGTGGGGGTAGGCGTACACGTACTGCCGGTAGGGGGTGGCCAGTTCCTCCGGCGGACCGGGGTGGTCCGCCGCGGGGCGCGGGGTGATCCGGACGGGTGTGGAGCCGCTCATCGGCACAACTTCCTCTCGCCGTGGTCAAGTTCTGGCAAAGGCCGGCGGGATGAAGCTAGGTGCGGCAGGCGGCCCCGGTCATGGGGCTGAACCTCCGAGGAGCGGTCCCGGGCGGGCGGCGCGGTTGGGACGCTCGCGGACGCCGAGCGGGCGAGCCTGGAGGTCTGCGGGTTCTCGGAGATCGCCCGTGAGCGCGACCGTGCGCGCGTCGCGGCGTCCACCCGTGCGGTGGCGCCCGTCCGGGTCGGCGACGGGCGGCCGGGCGGGGTCGCGGCCGACGGGCCCGGCGTCGTCGCGCGGTACTCCCGCCGGCGGGCGGCGCTCGTGCGGCAGGGCCTCACCCTCGTCACCCGGCGCAGGGTCACCGAGGAGCTGGCGCTCGACGCCGCGCAGGCCGGCCTCCTGAGCGCCCACCTGGCCGCGGACCCGGCCCAGGACGCGTTCCCGCTCTGGCGCCTGGACGCGCCGGCCTGAGCGGTCCGCGGAAGCGGCGGGCGGAGCGGGTGGCGGGGCCGTACGCCGGTCGCGCGTGCGCCACGGGGCGCCGGGGGCGCTGGGAGCGGTGCTCGGTGATCGCCGGTGGTGGCCGGCTACCGCCGCGGCGCGGCGGTTTCGGGGAAGGCGCGGCCCAGCAGCGTGCGGAAGGTCTCGCGCTCGTCGGGGGTGAGCTCCTCCAGCGTGGTGAGGCTGGACATCAGCTCGGTCCGGATGCGGCGGACGGTGAGCTCGCCCTGCTCGGTCAGCACGATGTTCTTGATCCGGCGGTCGGCGGGGTCGGCCTCGCGGCGGACGAGACCCTGGGTCGCCAGCCGGTCGACGATCCCGGTGACGTTCGAGGCGTCGCAGGCCAGCAGGTCGGCGAGGGTGCGCATGGGCCGGGGGCCGCGCAGCAGGCTGAGCGTCTTGCCCTGCATCAGGGTGAGCCCGTGCCCGGCGGCCACCGTGGCGAAGTGGCGGTAGTAGGCCGCGGCCACCCGTGCGAGCTGGTCCATCAGCTCGTCGGGGGAGGGCGGCGACACGGGCCGGGGCGTCTGGGGCATGCGGCCAGCATAGGGAGGATGCTTGACATCCTCAACCATCGAGGTCTACCGTCGAAATTACTTGAAGACATCAACCATCTAGGACTTCAAGCCTCCCGGAAGGACCGCGAGACCCCCATGACGCACACCCCGACCCCCGCCGAGGCGGACATCCCCGCCCTGGTCGCCCGCCTGCGCGCCACCTTCGACAGCGGCCGGACCAAGCCGCTCGCCTGGCGCCTGGACCGGCTGGCGGCCCTGCGCACGCTGCTCACCGAGCAGGCCGAGGTGTTCCAGCAGGCGCTGGCCGCCGACCTGGGCAAGAGCGCGACGGAGGCCTACCGCACCGAGATCGGGTTCGTGCTGAACGAGCTCGACCACACCGTGGCGCACCTGGAGGAGTGGCTTCGGCCCAAGCCGGCCGCCGTCCCGGGGTTCTTCCAGCCGGCCGAGGCCCACGTGGTGCGCGACCCGCTCGGCGTGGTGCTCGTCATCGCTCCGTGGAACTACCCGCTCCAGCTCGCGCTGGCCCCGCTGGTGGGCGCCCTGGCCGCCGGCAACACCGCCGTCGTCAAGCCGAGTGAGCTGGCCCCCGAGACCTCGGCGGCGATGGCCCGGCTGCTGCCGCGCTACCTCGACCCGGAGACCGTGGCCGTCGTCGAGGGCGCCGTCCCGGAGACCACCGCCCTCCTGGAGCAGCGCTTCGACCACATCTTCTACACCGGCAACGGCGCCGTCGGGCGGATCGTGATGGCCGCGGCCGCCAGGAACCTCACCCCGGTCACCCTGGAGCTCGGCGGCAAGAGCCCCGTCGTCGTCGAACCCGGCGCCGACCTGGCGGTCACCGCACGGAGGATCGCCCAGGGCAAGTTCCTCAACGCCGGCCAGACCTGCGTCGCCCCCGACTACGTCCTCGCCATCGGCGAGAGCGCCGCCGGGCTGGAGAAGCACCTGGCCGACGCCGTCCGGGAGATGTACGGCGCCGACCCGGCGGCCAGTCCGGAGTACGGTCGGATCGTCAACGAGCGCCACTTCGACCGCCTGGCCGCCCTGCTGGACGATGGGCGGACGGTCACCGGCGGCGGGCACGACCGCGCCGCGCGCTACCTCGCCCCGACCGTCCTCGCGGACGTCTCCCCGGACGCCGCCGTGATGCGCGCGGAGATCTTCGGCCCGATCCTGCCGATCGTCGCCGTGCCCGACCTCGACGCGGCCATCGCCTTCATCAACGAGCGGGACAAGCCGCTCGCGCTCTACGCCTTCACCGAGTCCGAGCGGACCAAGCGGCGGCTGACCGAGGAGACCTCCTCCGGCGCGCTCTCCTTCGGCCTCCCGGTCTCCCACCTGGCCATGCCCGAGCTGCCGTTCGGCGGCGTGGGCGAGAGCGGCATGGGCCGCTACCACGGCGAGTACTCCATCGACACGTTCAGCCACGCCAAGGCCGTGGTCGACAAGCCCCTCGTCGACCGGCCCCGTGCCTGAGGTGCCGGGCGCGCCCGAGGTTTCCGCTGCGCCTGCCGAGCCCCTGCCCGTGCCCCTGTCCGCGCCCTTGACCGAGCCCCTGCCCGTGCCCCAACGGGACCGCCTCCCCGGGAGAACGATGTCCGTGACCACCACCGTCGACCACGCCGCCGGCATCGCGGCCGAGACCGCCCGCTTCGTCGCCACCGTCCGGACCGCCGATCCGGCGACCCCGGTGCCCAGCTGTCCCGGCTGGACGCTGACCGACCTGGTCCGCCACTCCGGCAGCGTGCAGCGCTGGTTCACCGTCCTGCTGCGGCAGCGGATCCAGGAGCCGCCGCGCAGCCGCGAGGTGGACCTCAGGCTGCCCGAGGGCCCGGACGGCTACCCCGACTGGCTGGCCGACGCCGCGGCGCAGGCGGCCGCGGAGTTCGCCTCGGGCGACCTCGACGAGCCGATGTGGGCCTGGGGCGCCGACCAGCACGCCCGGTTCTGGGTGCGCCGGATGCTGTTCGAGACCCTGGTGCACCGCGTGGACGCCGAGCTCGCGCTGGGCCTGCGCCCCGGCATCGACCCGGCCCTCGCGGCCGACGGGGTCTCGGAGTTCCTGACCAACCTGCCCTTCGCCGCCTTCTTCGCGCCCGGGACCGCCGCCCTCCGGGGCGCGGACCGGACCATCCGGTTCACCCGCACCGACGGGGACGGGGACTGGTTGGTCTGGCTGCGCGCCGACGGCTTCGGGCTCGACCCCGACGGCGCGGGCGCGGCCGCCGACGTGACCGCCGACGTGACGGTCCGGGGCACCGCCGCCGACCTGCTGCTGTTCCTCTACGGCCGGCTGGACCGGTCCGCGGACCGCTTCGAAGTGCACGGGGACGAGGAGCTGCTGGCGCACTGGGTCGCCAACTCCGCCTTCTGACCGGCCCGCAGGAGCGACCGGATCCGCCGGGTGCCCGGGCCGTGGTCTGCCCGGGCAGGTCGGATGGCAGGTCGGACGGCAGGCTGGCGAGTGGTCGGACGGCAGTCGGATGGCGGGAGTGGACCGTACGACCTAGGTCGTACGGTCCACTCCCGCCGGGGCCGAAGTCGGTGGTCGGAACCCCAGTGCTGTTTGTACGGTGACCATATGACTGTTGATCTGGAAAAGTACTTCGCACGCATCGGATGGGCCGGGGAGCCCGAGCCCACCCTCGCCACTCTCCGTTCCCTGCACCGTGCACACGTCCACGGCATCCCCTTCGAGAACCTCGACGTGGTCGTCGGTTCGGTGCCCTCGCTCGACGTCGCCGACCTCCAGGCCAAGCTCGTCGAATCGTCCCGGGGTGGCTACTGCTTCGAGCACAACACCCTGCTCGCCGCCGTACTGGAGCAGTTGGGGTTCGAGGTCACCCGGCTCACCGGCCGCGTCCGCCTCGGTGCGCGCCCCGGGGAGATCCGGCCGCGGACCCACATGGTGCTGGCCGTCCGTGTGCCCGGCGAGTCCGGCCGCCACCTTGCCGACGTCGGATTCGGGGCGATCGGCGCCCTGTTGGAGCCCCTTCCGATGGTCCCCGGCGAGGTCCGTGAGGGCGCCGGGCGTCACCATCGCCTGGTCGTCGAGGAGCCGGACGGCCCCGCCCCCGTGTGGGTGCTCCAGGCGAGGACGGGCGACACCTGGGAGGACCAGACCGCCTTCACCCTGGACCCGGTCCCCGCGCCCGACATCGCGATGTCCAACTGGCACGTGGCGACCCACCCGCGCTCGCCCTTCAAGCGGATCTACGTCCAGGGCACCCGCGCCGACGCCCACCTGCGGCTCGAAGGGGCGACCCTGACCCGCACCGAGGCCGGAGGCGCGCTCTCGGTCCGGGAGTTGGACGGTGCCGACGAGATCGTCGAGGTCCTGGAGTCCGGGTTCGGGATCACCCCGCCGCCCGGCCTCGGCGCGGCGATCTGACCGGCGTCCGACCGGCGTCCGTCCGGCGTCCGTCCGGAGTCCGATCAGCGTCCGATCGGCGTCTGATGGGCGTCCTGCCGACGTCCGGCCGGATTCCGGGTGCGGAGCGGTGCGGTGTGCTGCCGCGCGGTGATTCCCGTGCTCCGGGCCCCTGTTCTCAGACGGGGCCGGAGCGGAACCGGAGGCGGTACTCCGTCGGTGTCGTGTTGAGCCTGCGGCGGAACGCCCGGATGAGCGTGTCCGTGGTGCCGAACCCGCAGGTGGACGCGATGCGTTCGAGGGTCATGTCGGTGGACTCAAGCTGGTTGCGCGCCATCTCGACGCGGGCCGACTCGATGTAGACGCTCGGGGTCATGCCGAGTTCGGCCTTGAAGATCCGGGTGAGCTGCCGCTCGCTGACGTGGGCGAACGCGGCAAGGCCGGCGACGGTGTGCCGGTCGGCCAGGGTGCGGGTGATGTGGTGGCGGAGGTCCTCGATGCGCCGTGTCGTCGACACGGGTTCGAGGGGGACGCTGAACTGGCTCTGCCCGCTCGGGCGCTTCAGGTACATCACGAGCTGCCGGGCGACGCGCAGCGCGGTGGCCTCGCCGAAGTCGTCGGCGACGAGGGCGAGCGACAGGTCGAGGCAGGCGCTGATTCCCGCGCCGGTCCACACGTCGCCGTCGCGGATGAAGATCGGGTCGGCGTCGACCTCGATCTCCGGGTGTTCGGCGGCGAGTTGCTGTGCGGTCGACCAGTGGGTGGTGGCGCGCCTGCCGTCGAGCAGTCCGGCGGCGGCGAGGATGTGCGCCCCGACGCAGACGGAGGCGACCCGCCGGGTCCTGGCGGCGAGTGTCCTCACCCGGTCGACCACCGCGGGGTCGGTGAGCGGGCGGACGCGGCGCCGGCCGTCGATCTCGACCGCGCCGGGCACCAGGAGGGTGTCGATGGCCCGCGTGGACACCTCGTCGAAGGTGGTGTCGGGGAGGACGCGCACGCCGGCGGAGGTGGTGACCGGGTCCAGGGTCTCGGCGGCGAGGACGACTTGATAGCCCGTGGCGTCGTCCGTCTCGCGCTGCACGAAGGAGAACACCTCGGGCGGTCCCGTGACGTCGAGCAGGTCGACGCCCTCGAACAGGACGATGACGATGAGCCGGTTGACGGTGTTCACAGGTCTCCGCTGGTCGGCAAAGGTGATGTCGGTATCTGCATGTTAGACGGCATTGCCGACATGAAGCGGTCGGCCGTAGCGTTCTGGACGGCGCAGCTCACCGAGGGTGAACTGCAGGACACGGCACCGGACCCAAGGCGGTATTCCCATGGCCACGACGACCCTGCGCGAGCTCAACGGCTTCGACGAGACGCCTGCCTCGCTCGCGGACTCGACCCTGATCCTGATCGACTACCAGAACACCTACGTCCGCGGCGTGATGGAGCTGGAGGGCTGGCAGGCCGCGCTCGACTCCGCGGCCGAGCTGCTGGCCAGGGCCCGGGCGGCCGGTGCGAAGGTCATCCACGTCATCAACGACGGCGGCGAGGGCACCCCGTACGACATCCGGGCGGAGATCGGCCGGATCCACCCGAGCGTGGCCGCGGTCGAGGGCGAGCCCGTCGTCGTCAAGCACGTCCCGAACGGCTTCGCCGACACCGACCTGGGCAAGCACGTCGACGCGGCCGGCAACACGGACGTGATCGTCGCCGGGTTCATGACGCACATGTGCGTGACGTTCACGACGGCGGGCGCGTTCCTGCGCGGGAACCGGCCCACGGTCGTCGCCGACGCCTGCGCGACCCGGCCGCTGCGGTCGTGCGGCAACGAGCTGACCGCCGACCAGATCCACCACAGCGCGCTGGCGACGATCGCCGACCTGTACGGGGTCGTCGTGGAGTCCGGGAAGTCCCTGAGCTGAGTGCCGGGGCCTGAGTGCCGGGGCCGCACGGCAGAGCCGGTCCGCACGCCCGCGCCGTCCCGGCCCGCCGGCCCCGGCCCGCCACCGCGGCCCCGTGAGCATCGGCCTCGTGAGCGTCGGCCCCCTCGGACAGGAGGGCCCCAACGAGTACCGGCGTCGCGGCGACGTCTGCGCCGCCCGGGAGCTCAGTGCGACCAGTGGGCGTCCTCGACGTCCGGCTGGAGAGTAGCGGTGGGGCGGGCGGCGTCCGGGTCGTACTCGACGCCGTCGCCGCGGACGGACACGGTGAGGCCGAGCGTCTGGCCGGGGCCGGGCACGAGCTGGACGAAGACCGAGACGCCGTCGGGCGATTCGGCGCTGAAGTTGTAGTCCGGGCCCTTCTCCGGCTCGGTGGGGGTCCAGATCCACCCGCTCTCCTTGTAGCCGTGCGCCCGCCATTCGGCGGCGACGGCGTTCCGCAGCTCCGCGCGGTGGGAGGCGAGGATCCTGGTGCGGGCGGCGAGCTGCCGGTCGACGTAGGACAGCCTGCTCGGCACGCCGTTGGCACGCGGCCCGTACTGCCGGACGTCGAAGCCGGTGTCGCTCAGCACCAGGTTCGGGCCGAGGCCGCCGACCGTGTCGCGGAGGGCCTGCTCGCTGCGCTCCCGGAACTGGGCCGAGGTGTGGCGCACGCGCTCCGGCCCGGACCTCGGCGCGGTCGGGTCGTCGAGCCCGATGGACCACCACACGCCCATGTTGAGGACCAGGACGGCGAGGACGATGGCGACCAGGCCCGCCACCGCCCCCAGGCAGCCCTTCGCCAGCCCCTTGTCGAACACTCCGGCCCCTTCCCCCGTCCCGTCCCGCTCCGTACCGTCACCGTAGGCGGGCGGCCCGGGCGGTCGCCTGAGTACCCGTACTCAAACGGGCACGCCGGCGCCGGGGCCGGTACGAGCGGCGGGCGGGACGGCACGGGAGGGCACGGGCGGAGTAGGGCGGGGGTGACGGTTTTCGGGCGGCAAGATCATCTGTCGATATGCTGCGGGACCGCCGGGCACGCGGTGTGCCCGCAGCTGACCGAGGGATGGTTGTCGCGATGATGGGACCGGCACACGCGCTTTCCGGGGCGGCGGCCTGGCTGGGGGTGGGTGCCGCGGCTACGGCCTGGGACCACCCGATGCCGTGGCCGGTGCTGCTCGCGGGAGCCCTGATCTGCGCCGGGGCGGCGCTGGCTCCCGACCTGGACCACAAGGCGGCGACGATATCGCGGGCCTTCGGGCCGGTCTCCCGGACGCTCTGCGAGGTGATCGACAAGCTCTCGTACGCGGTCTACAAGGCGACCCGGGGGAAGCGCGACCCGCGCCGCTCGGGCGGGCACCGGACGCTGACGCACACATGGCCCTGGGCCGTGCTCTGCGGCGCCGGGGCGTCGGCGGTCTGCGTGTACGGCGGGCGCTGGGGCGTGCTCGCGGTGCTGTTCGTCCACATGGTGCTGGCCATCGAGGGACTGCTCTGGCGGCACGCCCGGGTCTCCAGCGACGTGCTGGTCTGGCTGCTGGGCGCGTGCAGCGCCTGGATGCTGGTCGAGGTGCTCGACCGGCCCGGCAACGGGTCCGGGTGGCTGTTCACCGAGCCCGGCCAGGAGTACCTCTGGGTGGGCCTGCCGATCGTGCTCGGCGCGCTGGTGCACTGCATCGGCGACGCGCTGACGGTCTCCGGCTGCCCGGTGCTGTGGCCGATCCCGATCGGCCGTCGGCTCTGGTACCCGGTCGGGCCGCCGAAGGGCATGCGGTTCCGCGCCGGCAGCCGGGTCGAGATCAAGGTCCTGATGCCCGTCTTCATGCTCCTGGGCGGGGTCGGCGCCCTGGGCGCACTCGGCTTCATCGGCTGACGCTTCGTCGGGGTGCGGGGTGCGGGGCGCGGGGCCGGCGGCAGCCGTGGGCGGTGTGCCCGGGGCGGCGCTCGGCGCAGGTCCTTGCGCGGCGCTGATTTGCGAACCCTTTACACTCCTGTAGAGCGCGCTGCGGTGCCCCGACCGGGCCCGCCCGCCGCACCGACCACCCTCGACGAAGCGAAGGAGTCGCGGTCCCCGCGATGGACGAGCCTCCCAGTGCCCACCGTGCCGTTCCCCCTCTGACAGGTCGTCCGCGTGCCGGGGCGGGGGTGGCACGGTGACCGAAGTGCTCCTGCTGCTCCTCGCGCTGGTGCTCACCGCCGCCTGTGCGGTGTTCGTCGCCGCCGAGTTCTCGCTGACCACCGTCGAGCGCGGCGCGGTCGAGCGGGCCGCCGAGCGCGGTGAGCGCGGCGCCGCGACCGTCCTGAAGGCGGTCGGGCGCCTCACCTTCCAGCTGTCCGGGGCCCAACTGGGCATCACCATCACCAGCCTGGTGATCGGCATGATCGCCCAGCCGTCCGTGGCCGCACTGCTGCGCGGACCGCTGGAGGCGGCCGGCCTGCCGCACGGCGCCGCCGCGGGCCTCTCCGTCATCCTCGGCGTGCTGCTGTCGACGGTCGTGCTGATGGTGGCGGGCGAGCTGGTGCCCAAGAACTGGGCCATCTCCCGCCCGCTCGCGGTGGCCAAGGCGGTGGCCGGGCCGCAGTACTGGTTCTCGGCCGCGTTCTCCCCGTTCATCGGGCACCTCAACGACACGGCCAACCGCGTGGTGCGCAGGCTCGGCCTGGAGCCGGCCGAGCACCTCGCCTCCGCCCGTACCCCGCAGGAGCTCGTCGCGCTCGCCCGGCACTCCGCCCGTGCGGGGGCGCTGGAGCCCGACACCGCCGAGCTGTTCGTCCGTTCACTGAACCTGCGCGAGCTGACGGCGGAGAACGTGATGACCCCGCGGGTCGACGTCCGGGCGCTGGAGGAGCACGCCACGGCCGCCGACGTCGCCAACCTGACCCGGGCCACCGGCCTGTCCCGCTTCCCCGTCTACCGGGACAACCTCGACCACGTGGTCGGCGCCGTCCACATCAAGGACGCGCTGACCGTGCCCGCCGGCCGGCGCCATCTGCACCCCGTGTCGGAGCTCATGACCGAGCCGCTGCTGGTGCCCGAGACGCTCACCGTCGACCGCCTGCTGGACCGGCTGCGAGGGGAGCAGACGATGGCCGTCGTCATCGACGAGTACGGCGGCACCGCCGGGATCGCCACCCTGGAGGACATCGTGGAGGAGGTCGTCGGCGAGGTCGTGGACGAGCACGACCCGGCCGGGCCGGCCGACCTGGTCGACCTCGGTGAGGGCCCGGACGGCCGCCACCGCTGGGACGCCGACGGCATCACCCGCACCGACCAGCTCGACGCGATCGGCCTGCCGGGCACCGACGGTCCGTACGAGACCCTGGCCGGGCTGATCGCGGAGCGGCTCGGCCGGATCCCGGTGCCCGGGGACACCGTGGACGTCGACGGCTGGACGCTGGACGTCGCCGCCGTCGCCCACCACGTCGCCGAGCGCGTCCGCATCACCGCACCCGGTCCCGCCCCCGAGGACGGCGACGGGGACGGCGACGGTGGCACGGGCGCCGGCCGCCGGGAGGGCACCCGATGACCGCCGTCCAGCTCGTGATCGGCCTGCTCACGCTGGTCACCAACGCCTTCTTCGTCGGCGGCGAGTTCGCGCTGATCTCGGTGCGCCGCAGCCAGATCGAGCCGCGTGCCGAGGCCGGCGACCGCCGGGCCCGCACCGTCATCTGGGGCCTGGAGCACGTCTCCGCGATGCTGGCCACGGCCCAACTCGGCATCACCGTCTCCTCCCTGGTGCTCGGCGTGGTCGCCGAGCCGGCCATCGCACACCTGCTGGAGCCGCCGTTCCACGCCGCAGGTGTCCCGGACGCGCTGATCCACCCGGTCTCGTTCGTCCTCGCACTGGCCGTCGCGACCTACCTGCACATGCTGCTCGGCGAGATGATCCCCAAGAACATCGCCCTCGCCGCGCCGGAGAAGGCCGCCTACCTGCTCGTGCCGCCGCTGGTGGCCGCGACCCGGGCGCTGCGGCCGCTCGTGTTCTCGATCAACGCGTTCGCCAACCGCATCCTGCGGCTGCTGCGCGTCGAGCCGAAGGACGAGGTCGCCTCGGTGTTCAGCGAGGAGGAGCTGGCCCGGATGGTCAAGGACTCCTCCGACGCCGAGCTGCTGAGCGAGCGCGACACCGCACTGCTCCAGGACGCCCTGGAACTGGGCTCCCGCCCGGTCTCCGAGGTGGTCACCCCCCGCGGGCGGATCGTCTTCGCGGGCCCCGGCACCACGCCGGAGGAGCTGGAGCAACTGGCCGCGCGGACCGGGTTCTCACGCTTCCCCGTCCTCTCCGCGGACCGGACGGTGACCGGCTACCTGCACATCAAGGACGCACTGGAGCAGGACGGCGCCCGCGACCGGCCGTTCCCCGCACGCGTCCTGCGGCCGATCGCCCGCGTCCCGGCGTCCACCCCGCTGGACGACGTGCTCACGGCGATGCGCCGCTCCGGAACGCACCTCGCCGCGGCCGTCGAGCCCGACGGCACCGCGATCGGCCTGGTCACCATGGAGGACGTCCTCAAGGAGCTGGTCCGCCCGGTGCCCGCCGGGTCCTGACGGGAACGGCCAGGCGTGGGCCGGCTGCGCCGGGGAGTGCCCCCGGCGCGGCCGGCCCACGCGTCGCCCGTCAGGCGGAGGCCAGGAGCGCCTCCAGGGCCAGCGCCGTCGCCGGGTGGCGGCCCAGCAGCGCCGCGCCCGCCGGGGCGGGCCCGGCGGGCGCCCACTCCCCGTCGCAGCCCAGCAGGTCCGCCACCGCGTCGCAGGCCGCCGGGTGCGCCGCCAGCAGCGCGACGCCCCGTGCGGCCGACGCCCGCCCGGCCGGGAGGACGGCGGCCGGCTCCGGCTGCGCCCGCCACGGCGGCACCCAGTCGTCCAGCGCCGCCAGCCGGCCGGGGAAGATCCGCCCCGCCTCCCTGATCAGCAGCGGCGCCAGGTCGGCGCCGTCCGCGCGCAGGGTGGTGATCAGGGTCGGCAGCCACGGCAGCAGCACCGCGTCCGGCAGCCGCCCGAAGGCGTTCGACACCGCCTCCACGACGAAGTCGGTCAGGCCGGGGACGGGCTCCAGCGCGTGCAGCAGACCGCTCAGGTAGCGCGGATAGGCGGGCAGTACCAGCGGGTTGGCGAGCAGCTCGTCGCAGTGCGACCGCAGCTCCGCGCGGGACAGCCCGCCCAGGTGCACCTGCGCCGCCCACAGCAGCGCGACCTTCGACGGGTCCTGCGGATGCGACTGCGCGACGGCCAGCTCCAGCTGCGTCCGGTCGCACCCCAGCGAGAGCGCCAGGCCCTCCATGCCGAACAGGAAGCCCAGCATCGCCGCGACCTGGCGGACCGTCGCGTCCTCGTCGGCGAACGCCGTCGGCAGCAGGGTGCAGTAGTGCGCGTACCCCGTCCGGACGAAGGACTCGATCCAGCCGGGCAGGACGGGCTCGCTGGTCCGGTAGAACGCCAGCAGCCGCCGCACCCGCCGCAGCACCTCCGGCGCGCCGTCGACGCTGCGCTCGGTGGCCAGCACCTCCAGGGCGCGGCTCCCCAGCTCGTGGGCGAGCCGGCGGCTGCGCAGGTGGAGCGTGGCGTCCTCGACGGCCTCCAGGACGACGGCCGCGGTGGCCTGCGGCGCGTTCGCCGTGCGCCGCAGGCGCTGCTCCAGGACCTGCTCGATGCTGACGCCCTCGTAGCCGAGCTCGATCAGCGCGCGCTGGTGGGTGCCGAGCGCCAGGTCCCAGGACTCCTGGATCGGGCGTTCGCCGAGCTTGCGCTCGCCCATGATCGGGCGGGCCGCGCCCTGCGGCAGCAGGTACCGCAGCATCCACAACACGTCGGAGCAGGGCTCCAGTTCCGGCTGGGAGGCGATGTCCAGCAGGGCCCGCTGCACGCCGCGCTGCTCCAGCTTCAGGGCCAGCGGTGCGAGCCGGTCGTGGACGTCGCGGGCCAGCGGCGGCAGCGCGTCGTAGCCGACCTGGCCGATTCGGTCGCCGCCCATCATGATCTCGACCAGCCGGGCGACGTTCCGCCGGCCCGGCACGGTGTCCTTCTCGATGCAGGTGACCGCCGCGTCCTGGAAGTCGTACGGCGTGGGCTTCGCCCGGTCGCGCATCCCGGCCAGCAGGATCGACGTCTCGAACACCGCGATGGCGTCGGCGGTGGAGGCGAGGTAGCCGTTGCGGCGGGCGGCGCGCACGATCTCCACCGACCAGCCGAGCAGTTCGGCCTCGTCCAGGCGGTCGAGCACCGGGGGCCGCCGGAGGAAGCCGGAGAGCCGGTCCTCGGGCGGCAGGTCCGGCCCGGGGGCCGTCACGGCCGCGGCCTTCCGGGCACGCGAGGGCTTCCGGGCGCCCGCCTGCCCGGCCAGCCGGAACGGCTGCACACCGGTGCGCTTGAGGTTCTTCGTCCACAGCGTCGAGGCGATCGACACCGAGCCGGCGGCCAGCCCGAACTGGGCCTCGATCGCCGCGTGGCTGGACGGGATCAGGCCGTGCTGCCAGGTGGTGGCGGTGCGCGGGCCGATCTCGAAGGTGTCGCTGCCCGCGACGCCGAACTCCGCGACCCGGCTGGCCGCGTGGAACGCGCCGCAGACGTAGAGGCAGTCCGCGGGGTCGGCGCCGGTGGCGGCGAGGTGCTCGCGCATCCGCGTCCACATGTAGCGCTCGCGGTCCTCGTCCACCCGGACCCGCTGCCCGTCGCCGGGGGCCAGCCGCCGGAAGAGGCTGCCGATCAGCAGCATGACCTGCCGGTAGGTGTCGTGGTCGGCGTCGCCGAGCGGCAGCTCGACGTACTGGTGCCACCACTCCGACCAGTGCCGCACCTTGCCGTGGCGCAGCAGGTGCTCCTCCAGCTCGGCGAAGCGCGGGCGCAGGTCGCCGATCTCCACGCCGACCGCGTCGCCGTGCAGCGCGGCCTCCTCCTCGGCGGCGGGCGCGTCCGGGTCGGCGGGCCCGGAGTCCCCGGTGCCGCGCGGCTCCCACTGGAAGACGTGGTCCGAGGAGCGGTCGACCAGGACGAGTTCGACGCCCGGCGTGTCCAGCGCGTAGGCGATGGCCTGGTACTCGGCCGAGGCCTCGGTGATCGGCGCGACCACCGACAGCGGCGACCAGTCGGCCGGGAAGCCCTCGACCTCGGTGGCGAAGGCCTGCACCGCGACCGGAAGCCGGCAGTTGCGCAGCTCGGACAGGAGCGGCGCCATGTCCTCGCAGAGCTCCAGGTAGACCACCTTGGGCTGCTTCTCGCGCAGCCGGCGCGCCATCGCCACGGCCGAGGCGGGGGAGTGGTGGCAGACCGGGAAGATCTCCAACGGCTCGCGCACCGCGCGGTCGACGTCGTCGACCAGGCCGAGCAGGATGCCCTCCAGCGCGTCCGGCCCGTCGGCGAACGCGGCGGCGGCCTCCTGGAGTTGGCCGCGCAGCGCGTCGAAGACGGCCGTCGGCCCGACGGCGCTCAAGAGAGCGTGGCGATCGCGTCGCGGCCGCCCTCCAGGAACTCCGGCCAGGCCCCGCCCTCGTCCTTGCTGCGCGGCTCGACCACGCCGTGCAGGTACTTGTTGAGGATGGC
This sequence comes from Streptomyces sp. CB01881, assembly GCF_002953255.1. Taxonomy (GTDB): domain Bacteria; phylum Actinomycetota; class Actinomycetes; order Streptomycetales; family Streptomycetaceae; genus Kitasatospora. Next base: position 743,967 of record NZ_CP026498.1, on the reverse strand, counting down.
GAGGTCCTCCGGCTCGCGCCGGGCCAGCGAGCCCACCAGCGAGGAGGCCAGGGTCCGGGCGGTCAGTGCGCGCTCGCCGAAGAAGTTGCCGTGCAGGATGGCGTCCTCCAGCACGCCGATCTGCTCGGCGGTGGAGAGCGCCGACTCCAGCTTCTCGTCGTCGCTGCCGGCCGCGGCGGCCGAGGCGCGCAGGTCGCCGAAGCTCTGCAGCAGGACGTCCAGCAGCGTCGGCGGCACGTCGAGCTCGATCTGGTGACGGCGCAGCAGTTCCTCGGTGCGGAAGCGGACGATCTCCGCCTCGCTCTTGCGGTTCGTCACGACCGGGATCCGGACGAAGTTGAAGCGCCGCTTGAGCGCCGAGGAGAGGTCGTTGACGCCCCGGTCACGGCTGTTGGCGGTGGCGATGACGGAGAAGCCGGGCTTGGCGAAGACGATGCCGTCGCTGTCCAGCTCGGGCACCGAGATGTACTTCTCGGACAGGATGGAGATCAGCGCGTCCTGGACGTCGCTGGTGGAGCGGGTCAGCTCCTCGAAGCGGCCGATCGAGCCGGACTCCATCGCGGTCATGATCGGCGAGGGGATCATCGACTCCCGCGACTGGCCCTTGGCGATCACCATGGACACGTTCCACGAGTACTTGATGTGGTCCTCGGTGGTGCCGGCGGTGCCCTGCACGACCAGGGTGGAGTTGCGGCAGACGGCGGCGGCCAGCAGCTCGGCCAGCCAGCTCTTGCCGGTGCCGGGGTCGCCGATCAGCAGCAGTCCCCGGTCGGAGGCCAGGGTGACGATGGCGCGCTCGACGATGCTGCGGTCGCCGAACCACTTCTGCGGGATCTCCCGGTCGAGGCCGTCGGAGCGCTCCGAGCCCAGCACGAAGAGGCGGACCATCTTCGGGGAGAGCCGCCAGGTGAAGGGCTTGGGGCCGTCGTCGATCGACTCCAGCCAGTCCAGTTCCTCGGCGTACTTGAGCTCGGCGGGGGCGCGCAGCAGGTCGGACATGCGGGGGGCCTTTCTGGGTGTGGGCCGGGGGAGTGCGGGAGGGGCCTGGGACGGCACGGGCACGCCTCAGGCGAGGAAGGTCTTGAGCTCGTGGACGAGCTTGCGGATGTGGCCGGAGAGCACCGGGGTGCCCTGGTCCTTGAAGCGTTCGCGGAACCACGGGTTGACGCTGGCGCGGCCGGAGCTGGTCACCGAGCCGACCGGGATGAACTTGGCGCCGGAGCGGTGGATCGCGGCCATGGACTCGAAGAGCTGCTCGCTCTGCCACTCGTAGAAGTCGGAGATCCAGACCACGACGGTGTTGCGGGGCTCGGCGATCTTCGGCTGGGCCAGTGCCATCGCGACCCGGCCGTCGGTGCCGCCGCCGAGGTTGGTGCGCAGCAGCGTCTCGAAGGGGTCGTGCACCCACGGCGTGAGGTCGACCGCCTGGGTGTCGTAGGCGACGAGGTGGACGTCCACCTTGGGCAGCCCGGCGAAGATCGAGGCCAGGATGGTGCAGTTCACCATGGAGTCGACCATCGAGCCGGACTGGTCCACCACCACGATCAGCCGCTGCGGCGTCGTCTTCCGCGCGGTGTGGCGGTAGTAGAGGCGGTCGACGTAGAGCCGCTCCTCCTCCGGGCTCCAGTTGGTGAGGTTCTTCCAGATCGTGCGGTCGAGGTCGAGGTTGCGGAACACCCGCTTGGGCGGGACGGACCTGTCCAGCGCGCCGACCGTGGACTTCTCGACCTGGGTGCGCAGCACCTCGGCGACCTCGTCCACGAAGCGGCGGATCAGGGTCTTGGCGTTGGCCAGGGCGACGCCGGAGAGGTTGTCCTTGTCGCGCAGCAACTGCTCGATCAGCGACATGCTCGGGGTCAGCTGCTTCGCGAGCGCCGGGTCGGCGAGCACCTCGCGCAGCCGCATCCGCTTGACGAGGCCGGCCTCGATGGCGCCGAGCTCCGGGCCGATGGCGGGGATCAGCGTGGAGAGGTCGGGCGTGGTGCCGCCGCCGCCCGGGCCGCGCCCGGCCGTCGTGCCGCCGGGGCGGCCGGCCCGCAGCTCGCCGGGCTTGCAGCCGAGCGCCCGCTCCAGCCAGCCCGCGTCGGACTGCCAGCGGGCCAGCTGGCCGGCGGTCACCGCGCCGGAGCCGGTGCCGAACACGTTGAGCAGCACCTTCGAGACGAGCGCGGCCCGGCGCACCTCGGCGGCGCCGTCCCGTTCACCCCCGTCCGATGCGGTCTCCTCGGGCACCATCAGGCCGTCGAACTCCTCGGCCAGCGCCGGGTGGCGCTGGACGACGGCGTCGACGGAGGCCTGCGGGTCCAGCAGGGCGGGCGGCAGGCCGATGGCCTCGACGACGGCCATGCTCGCGGACTCCAGGGCCGGCTGCTCCTCGTGGTCGAAGAGCCGGGCGAGCAGCCGCCAGTACAGCACCTGGCGGCGGTTCTCGTCCGTGTCCACCCCGGGTGCCGGATCCGGTGCCGGGCCGGGTGCGTGGTCGGGTGCGTGGTCGGGTGCGTGGTCGGTCGTCACTTGCGCAGGAGCCTTCCCGCTCGCTCCCGCAGCACCGTCACCGCGTCGGTGGCGGCCTTCTCGGCCTTCAGGCCGGCCTTGTCGGTGGTGCCGCCGGCCCAGGCGCCGGCGTGGACGGCGACGGTCTTCTTCTTCACGACGGTCTCGACGGCGAGCGGCTGGAGCAGGTACGCCCCGGCGTCCCAGCGCAGCAGGCCGATGCAGGCGCTCGACGCCGCGACGGCCTCGGCGGTGAGCGGACCGGCGGCCGGGATGCGGTCGGTGTCGACGGCGAGCCGGTGCCCGGCGAGGGCGAACGCCACGGCGTCGCCGTCCTGCTGGACGGTGTAGCCCTCCAGGAGGACCGGCAGGGCGATGCGTGCCGGGTGGCGGTCCAGGGGCGCCGTCGGTGCGGCGGCTGCGCCGGCCAGCGCGACGCGCGCGGTGGCGAAGGCGTCGGCGGCGGCGCCGGGCCGGGCGTGCTCGTCGCTCCAGAGCAGGTCGCCCTCGGCGGTCACCGGCATGCCGGCGAGCTCCATCGCCAGGCCCTCGCCGGCCGCCGCCAGCAGCGACAGGTGGGGGCGGAGCAGCTGCCAGACGCCGGCGCCGACGACGGTGTCCGGCTTGGGCACCGCGACGCCGGCGCGCACCAGGCGGGCCGGGCCGCCGTCGGCGGGTTCGAACACCGCGTGGACCTGGGCCTGTGCGGCGGTGGCGTGCTCGTGCAGGTCGACGCCGAGCGGCAGCAGCCGGCCGGTCACGGTGGCGACGGCCGGCGCGCCGGCGGCACCGGGCAGCGTCAGCAGCATCGCGCGGGACCAGAGGTCGGCCCAGCGGCGCAGCGGGATCCGCTCCAGGGTGGCGCCGGGGCAGGAGGCGGCCAGCTCGGTGGCGAAGCCGTCCAGCAGCGTCGCGAGGCGGCGCAGGGCCGGATCCGGCAGCATCGCGGAGACGACCGGCGCCGAGCCGGAGACCAGCTCGTGGTCGAGGCCCTGCCACCCGGCACGCGCGAGGTCGGCGAGCCAGGAACGGGCGGCGGCGAGCAGGTTGGGGGCCGTCGGCTCGCCCGCCACCGGGGCGGCGACGTCGCCCGGCGTCCGCCCGGTCGCCTCGTCGAGACGGGCCGTCAGCGCGTCGTGGACGGAGCCGAGCAGTGCGGTGCGGGCGGCGGCGAGGGCGACGAGGTGCTCCTCGCCCGCGGCTCCGGCGGCGGCCTTCGCGGCCGCCTCGGCGACCCGTTCGGCCAGCGGCGATCCTGCGACGGCGTCGGCCAGTCCGGCGAGGCCGGTCGCCTGCGCGGGCTGCGGCCGGAGCAGGCCGCCGACGAGCGCCCGGTCGAAGGCGTCCACGGCCGCGAGGGCCTCGTCCAGCCCGTCGACCGGTTCGGTGAGGAGGTCCGTACGCATCACGCCACCGCCCTGGTGGTCGGGAACCAGTGGAGCTCCGGGAGCGGGTCGGTGGTGGGCGCCAGTTCGAGGTAGGCGAGGTGGCGCAGGAACCGGCTGAACACCGGCGCCGCCGCGGTGGCGTCCGCCTTGGCCGGCCGGGTGGCGGTCATCGCGGAGGTGATGCCCTGCGTACTCGCCTCCCCGTTGGACGGCTCGACCCGCAGGTAGCGGGCGACGCGCTCGGCGCCGTACTGCAGCACGGCCTCGCCGATCAGGGCCGCGATGTGGTTGCAGAACGAGCCGCGGGCGCCGCCGCAGGGCCGGTTGTTGTTGGTGCTGCACGCGAACGCGTAGTCACCGGCGGCGACGGACGAGACGTAGACCCGCTCGATGTCCGAGCCGCTGGACACCACGCCCTGAAGGCGCCCGTCGGCGAGTTCCACGAACGGGACCTTGGCGAGTTTGCGTGGCCGCGCGGGCGGTATCACGCGCGCCGTGCTCGAGTCCTCCCGGACTGACAACACACCGTCTCCTTCACAACGAGGGGGGCCGCCGCGCCGGACCGGCGGGCTGTGTTCCAGAAACCTACTCGCGGGCACTGACAGCGCTCGCAGGGCCCCTGACGTCGGCTCTCCTCGTCCGGCGCCTTCCGGGCCGGCCCGCGCATCCGGTGCGCCGCGAGACGGCCCGCCCTCGCGGCCCGCCCGTACGGAACCGGCCCGCGCGAGAAAGCACGTGAGAGCGGCCCGCACGTGAGAGCGGCCGGCCCGCCCCGGGGCGGGGGCGGGCCGGCCGGGTGCGGCGCGGGTGCGGCGGTGCTCAGGGCGCCGCCGCCGCGCCGGAACGCCACCGCCCGCGGCCACCGGGGGCTCCGGTGATCGCGGGCGGTGGCGTCAGACGGGTACGGCCGCCGGGCCGCCGGTGCGCGTCACCGCCCCCCGCGCCGGGCGCCCCGCCGGGACAGCGAGCCGCCGGCGAGAGCGGCGCCCGCGACGGCCGCGACCACACCGGCGGCCATCAGCCCGTTCCGGGACCGCCAGGACAGCACCGACCAGCGGGAGTTGGCGGACAGCAGCGAGCCGAGGCTGAACCAGGACCCGGCGGAGAGCGCGGAGAGCGCCGAGCCGGCCGAACCGACCGACAGCACGCTGCCGACCGAGCCCACCGAGAGCACGGAGCCGACCGATCCGATCGACAGGGCCGAGCCGACCGAGGCGACGGACAGGACGGAGTCCTTGGACCAGAGCGCCCACGAGGACGACGCGGACGGCTCGCACGACGTGAACCTCGTGAACCTCGTGCACTTCGCGGACTTCGCGGACTTCGCGGACGACAAGGAAGCGGATCGCGTGGACATGCGCCGATCGTATGCCGGGGCCAGGCCGAACCGGCCGCTCCCACGGCGGGTCCGGGCCTGGTCCCGCCCGCCGCCCTCACTCCGGTGCGGACCCGGACGCGTGGCCTTTCAGGGACCTCAGCCCTCCCCGGCCGGGTGGTGCAGCTCGCCGGTGCCGGCCACCCGGCCGTACCAGCGGGCGCTGGTCTTCGGGGTGCGCGCCTGCGTCCGGTCGTCGACGTGGACGAGCCCGAAGCGCTTCTCGTAGCCGTACGCCCATTCGAAGTTGTCCAGCAGGGACCAGAGGAAGTAGCCGCGCACGTCCGCGCCGTCGGCGACGGCCCGGTGGACCGCCGCCAGGTGGGCGTGGACGTAGGCGGCACGCTCCGGGTCGTCCACCGTGCCGTCCGCGCGGACCTCGTCCTCGTACGCCGCGCCGTTCTCGGTGACCATCATCGGTAGCCGCGGGTACCGGCGGGTCAGCCCGGTCAGCAGGTCGTGCAGGCCGGACGGGTCGACCGCCCAGCCCATCGCCGTCCGCTCGCCCGGCGGCTGGTGGAAGCCGACCGCGTCCGCGCCCGGCCAGGGAGAGGCGGTGCCGCCGCCGTGGCCGTCCTGCCGGGCGGGCTCGGCCCCCGCGGCGGTCGCGGAGACTACGGTGGGCGTGTAGTAGTTGACGCCCAGCCAGTCCAGCGGCTGGTTGGCGGTCCTCTCGTCGCCGGGCCGGACGAAGGACCAGTCGGTGAGCTGCGCGGTGTCGGCGAGGAGGTCCTCGGGGTACGCGCCGTCCAGCATCGGGCCGAGGAACACCCGGTTGCCGACGGCGTCGATCCGGCGCACCGCCTCCCGGTCCGCGTCCGACGGGGTGAGCGGGCGCAGCGCGTGCAGGTTGAGCGACACCGACAGCTGCGCGCCGGCGGGCAGCGTGCTCCGCAGCGCCTGGACGGCCAGGCCGTGGCCCAGGTTCAGGTGGTGGGCGGCGCGCAGGGCGGCCACCGGGTCGGTGCGGCCGGGGGCGTGGACGCCGGAGCCGTAGCCGAGGAAGGCGCTGCACCAGGGTTCGTTGAGGGTGGTCCACTGGCCGACCAGGCCGCCGAGGGCCTCGGCCGCCAGCGTCGCGTAGTCGGCGAACCGTTCGGCGGTGGCCCGCTCCGGCCAGCCGCCGGCCGCCTCCAGCTCCTGCGGGAGGTCCCAGTGGTAGAGCGTGGCGACGGGCGTGATGCCGGCGGTGAGCAGTTCCTCGGCGAGCCGGCGGTAGAAGTCCAGGCCCTGCTGGACGGCGGGGCCGTGGCCGGTGGGCTGCACGCGGGGCCAGGAGACCGAGAAGCGGTAGGCGGTCAGCCCGAGCCCGGCCATCAGCCGGACGTCCTCGCGGAAGCGGTGGTAGTGGTCGACGGCCACGTCACCGGTGTGACCCTGGAACACCTTCCCCGGGGTGCGGCAGAAGGTGTCCCAGATCGACGGGGTGCGGCCGTCCTCGGCGGCGGCACCCTCGATCTGGTAGGCGGAGGTGGCTGTGCCCCAGAGGAAACCGGCCGGGAAGCGAGGGGTGAGGACGGGGACCAGGGGGTCGACGGCGGGGACGCGGGGGTCGACGGCGGGGACGGTCATGGCGGTACTCCCAACGGTGTTCGGGGACAGGGGGCGCGAGGTCGGCTCCGGCCCGGGCGGGTGCCCGGACCGGGGTCAGTTCTTGACCGCTCCGGCGGTGATGCCGCCCACGATGTGCTTGCCCAGCAGGGCGAAGACCAGCAGCAGCGGCACGGTCGAGATGAGCGCACCGGTCAGGACGATCGCCTGGTCGACGCTGTGGTTGCCCGAGCCCAGCCCGGCCAGCGCGACCTGGAGAGTCGGGCTGCCGTCCGGGGTCAGCGCGATGAAGGGCCAGAAGAAGTCGTTCCACGACTGGACGAAGACCAGCATGCCGAGCACGGCCATGGCCGGCCGCGCCACCGGGAAGACCACGTGCCAGACCACCCGCAGGCTGTGCGCGCCGTCCACCCGGGCGGCCTCGACCAGCTCCACCGGCAGCGCCTCCAGCAGGTACTGCCGCATGAAGAACACCCCGAAGGCGGCGACCAGGGAGGGGAGTACCACCGACTGCAACTGGTCCACCCAGCCCAGGTCGGTGATGATCTGGTAGAGCGGGATGACGCTGAGCTGGGGCGGGATCGTCATCGTCGCGACCACCAGGGCCAGCATCACGTTGCGGCCCCGGAAGGGCAGTTTGGCGAACGCGAAACCGGCCAGGGTGGAGAAGAGCACGGTGGACAGGGCCACCAGGCCGGCCACCACGGTGGTATTGACCAGGGCCTCGCCCATGTCGACCTGGTTCCAGGCGAAGGCGAGGTTCTCGAACAGGTGCGGGCCCGGCAGCAGCGGCGCCGGCGCCGCGACCACGCGCTCGCCGGTGTGCGAGGCGGCGACGAGGTTCCAGTACAGCGGGAAGAGCGAGACCAGCGCGGCCAGGCCCAGCAGGACGTGGGCGAGGGGGCCGGCGTGGTGCTGCCGGCCCGCGGACCGCCGCAGGCGGCCGGGCCGCCGGGCGGCGGTGGGTACGGTGGTCACGGGTCAGTCCTTCCTGCGGCGTGCACGGGCGACGACGGCCTGGACGGCGCCGATCAGCAGCAGGAGCAGCAGCATCACCCAGGCGATCGCGGAGGCCTGGCCGAGCGCGCCGGTCACCCAGCCCTTCTCGTACATCAGCAGGCTGAGCGTCTGGAACTGGTTGCCGCTGCCGCCGCTGACGCCCAGGCTGCCGCCGAAGAGCATCGGCTCGCCGAACAGCTGGGTGGCGCCGATGGTGGACACCACGACGGTGAAGAGGACGGTCGGACGGATCGACGGAACGGTCACGCTGACGAACTGCCGCCAGCGCGAGGCCCCGTCGAGCGCCGCGGCCTCGTAGAGGTCCTGCGGCACGGCCTGCATCGCGGCCAGGTAGATCAGGGCGTTGTAGCCCGTCCACCGCCAGGTGACGATCACCGAGATGGCGATCTGCGCGGGCCACTTCGAGGACTCCCAGTCGACCGGGGCGAAGCCCGCCCAGCCCAGCGCGGTGTTGATCAACCCGTAGTCGCTGTTGAAGAGTTGGGCGAAGACCAGGGTGGCGGCGGCGATCGAGGTGGCGTACGGCGCGAGGACCGCGACGCGCAGGAGGCCGCGGCCGCGCACCTTGTGGTTGAGCAGGTGGGCCAGGCCGAGTGCGAGCAGCAGCTGCGGGACGGTGGAGATGACGCCGATGGTGAAGGTGTTGGTGAGCGCGTTCCAGAAGAAGTGGCTGCCCCACAGGCCGGTGTAGTTCTCCAGGCCCCGCCACTCGGCCGCCCCGCCGAGTTCGACGCGGTGCAGCGAGAGCCAGCCGGTGTAGACGAGGGGGAAGAGCCCGAAGGCGGCGAAGCAGAGGAAGAACGGGGCGACGAAGGCGTAGGGCGCCGCCCTGAGGTCCCAGCGGTACAGCGCGCTGCGCCAGTTCGGCTGTGGCGCACGGCTCTTCGGCGGTGCGGCGGAGGAGGGCGGCGGGCCGGGCGGCGGGGTGCCGTCGGCCGTCACCCGGACGGGGGTGGACACGAGGGCGTCCTTCCGGGTCGGTGGCTGGGGGTGGGGTCAGTGCACGGGTGGCCCGTGGGGTGGGGCTGCCCGTGGGGTGGGATGGTCCGTTCGGCGGGGGCCTCGGCGCCCGTGGTGGCCCGGGGCGCGTGTCGCCCGCCGGGGCCGCCCGCGGGTGTGCGTGCGTGGTCCGCGACAGACGGCAGGCGGCCCGTGACAGCTGCTCCGGGGCCGTCCGACGGCCGGGGGCCCCGGGTGCCCGCTACTTCTGGATCTTGTCGTCGATCAGCTTCTGGACGTTGGCCCAGGCCTGCGCGGGATCGGTCCCGCGCTGCTCGATGTCGAGGATCCCGTTGTCGGTGATGAAGGTCTTCACCTGGCCGTCCCAGCGGCTGATCGGCACGGCCCTGATGCCGGCCGCGGCCTCGGAGTAGATCCGGCCGACCGGGGTGTCGCCGAAATAGGCCAGTTTGGCATCCTGGACGGCGGCCGAGGCCAGCGTGTCCTTCGAGGAGGGGATGTTGCCGTTGACCCCGAACACCTTGGCGTGCTGGGCCGGTGCGGTCAGCCAGGCCGCCAGCTTCGCGGCCTCCTCGACGTGCGCGCCCGACTTGGGCACGGCGAGGAACGACCCGCCCCAGTTGCCCGCGACGGGGGCCGGGGCGATGTCCCACTTGCCCTGGTTCTCGGGCCCGGCCTGCTCCTTGATGATGCCGGTCATCCAGCTCGGGCAGGCGACGGTGGCGAACTTCGCGTTCTTGAAGCCCGCGTTCCAGGTGCCCTTCTCGTCGAACTGGCGCAGCTTCGCCGTGATCCCGCCGGTCGCCGCCGCGGTGGCGATGGACCAGGCCTTCTTGACGCCCGGGCTGTTCTGGTAGTCCAACTCGCCCTTGGCATTGGCGTACTGGACCGGCTCGCTGGAGATCACGGCGTTGAACAGGCCGCTCGCCGAGTCGTGGAACGCGGTGCCCTCGGGGGCCTTGGCCTGGTAGGCGCGGCCGGTCTCCAGGAACCTGTCCCAGCTGCCCGCCCAGAGCGCGCCGACCTGCGCCCGGTCGGTGGGCAGGCCGGCCTTGGCGAAGAGGTCCTTGTTGTAGCAGACGGCCATCGGGCCGATGTCGGTGCCGAGGCCGATGACCTTGCCGTCCGGGGTGGTGGCCTGCCGGGTCTTCCAGTCGAGGAAGGCGTTGACGTCCGCGCCGCCGGTCTTCCCGAGGTCCACCCACTTGCCGGCCAGGGTGGGGCCGGTGGCCTCGGCGATGAAGCCGACCTCGACGGCCTGGATGTCGGCGAGGCCGCTGTCCCGGGAGAGCCGCAGCTTGAGGGTGTCCCAGTACTTCTGGCCGTCGGCGACGTTGGACTCGACGATCTTGATGTTGGGGTGCAGCTTCTCGTACTCGGCGTAGAGCTTCGCCCCGGTCTCGTTGTCGTAGCCGAAGGAACCGAAGGTGCCGACGCGCAGCGTGATCGTCCCGCCGTCGCCGGCGGCGCCGGTGTCACCGCTGCTGCCGCATCCGGCCAGCAGGGCCGCCGTGGCGGTCAGGGCCGCGACGGCGCTCAGGCGCCGGTGTCTGGTGGTGGTGCCGGTGTTGCTGCTGCGCATGCCACTCTCCTCGTCCGGGATGGTGCTGGGGTGCGCCGGTGGGCTCTGGCGGGCCGGCGGTGACCCGGCCGTTCATGGGAGCGCTCCCACGCCACAGCCGGAAGGTTCCTGCCCGAGGTGACCGGATGTCAAGAGATGAACCCGAATTGGCTTCCGTCGGCTTCGGGCGGGGCTGTGGTCGCCACTTCCTGAATGCACCCGTGGTGACGGCGCCCGCTCGTGATCTAGAATGGGAGCGCTCCCATATTCTCCGCCGTGCCGACCGGCTTGACCGGACCGCCGGCGGACGCGGTTTCATACGGGGGAGACGGCGGTAACGGGAGGCGCGAGGCAGTGAGCGGACGGCAGACCGGCAGGCCCACCCTGGAGGAGGTCGCGGCGCGCGCCGGGGTCGGCCGCGGCACGGTGTCCCGGGTGATCAACGGCTCGCCCCGGGTGAGCGAGCAGGCACGGGAGGCGGTCGCCCGGGCCGTCGCGGAGCTCGGCTACGTCCCCAACCGGGCGGCGCGGGCCCTGGCGGGCAGTCGGACGGACGCGGTGGCGCTGGTCGTCCCGGAGACCGAGGCCCGGCTGTTCGCCGAGCCCTACTTCCTGGACATCATCCGCGGGGTGAGTGCCGAACTCGGCCAGGCGGACAAGCAGTTGCTGCTCACGCTGATCCGCACCGACCAGGAGCGGCAGCGCTTCGAGCAGTACCTCGCCGCCCAGCGCGTGGACGGCGTGCTGCTGGTGTCCGTCCACCGGGACGACCCGCTGCCGGACCTCGTGCGCGACCTCGGCCTGCCCGCCGTGCTCAACGGCCGCCGTTCGGAGCACGAGCCGGTCGCCTACGTCGACTCCGACAACGTCGGGGCGGGCCGCTCGGCCGTCGAGCACCTGGCCGGGCGCGGCCGCCGCCGGATCGCCACCATCACCGGCCCGCTGGACATGGACGCCGCCCACGGCCGCCTGGACGGCTACCGCCGGGGGCTCGCGGCCGCCGGGCTGCCGGGCGACGACGCACTGGTCGCCACCGGCGACTTCACCGAGGAGGGCGGCCGCCGGGCCATGGGCGAACTCCTGGACCGCTGCCCGGACCTCGACGCCGTCTTCGCCGCCTCCGACGTCATGGCGGCGGGTGCCCGGGCCACCCTGCGCGCCCGTGGCCGCGAGGTGCCCCGGGACGTCGCGCTGGTCGGCGTCGACGACTCACCGGTCGCCCGGCACCTGGACCCGCCGCTGACCAGCGTCCGCCAGCCGATCGAGGAGATGGGCCGCACGATGGCCCGCGTCCTGCTCCAGCAGATCGCCGGAACCGGCGAGGAGCAGTCCCGCCTGGTGCTCCCGACGCGGCTGGTGGTCCGCGAGTCGTCCTGACCTCGGCGCGCCGAGGGCCCCGCGGCCGGCCGGAACCGGCAGGCTCCGGCCGGCCGCGGGCCACTCACCGGACGGGTCGGCTCACAGCGCCGGGTAGGCGTTCTTCAGCAGCTCCTGGAACTGCGCGGAGAACCACTGGCCGGAGAGCGGGGCGTCCGGCAGGGCGCCCGACATGTGGTTGTTGTTCCGCGGGTTGCCGGTGTACGTCGGGTCGCACATCCGGTCGAAGCCCTTGCCCTCGTTGTTCGGGATCAGCTTGCCGACCCCGTCCGACTCGCCCGGCGGCTTCATCCAGACGTACGCGTCGATGCCCGGGGCCGGGGCCGCCTGCGGCCGCTCGCCGAGGCCGGCACCGGCCTGGGTGCACCAGTTGCCGCTCTGCAGCCGACGGTCGTAGCGGCCGCCGTCCACGTAGGCGTCGACGCTCGTCCTCGCGCCGGTGCCGAGCGAGCCGTTCCAGGTCTCGTTCCCGGCCGTGACGCGACTGCCGGACTGGGACCACCGGGCGCCCCGGCCCCGGGTGACCTTCCGGTCTCCCGGGAGGTCGAAGCCGAGAGTCCAACCATCGAGCGCCGCACCGTTGTTGGTGATGGTGACGGAGCCCTGGAAGCCGCCGGCCCACTCGTTGACCGTGCTGTAGGCCACGGAGCAGACGGGTGTGGCCGCGGCGCCGGGGTCCGCACTCGCCACCGCGAACGCGGCGCTCACCAGGGTGAGTGCCGCGCCGATCGAGAGTGCTCCGATGTGCGGGGGTGTCGCATGAGCGACTCCTCACAGCAAGGACGCGCCGCTGGCGGCGCGCCGACTGATGGAACCGCTCCCACTGGTTCAAGGCTTGTGCTCGCTCCACCGAAAACTGCGAGTGGTCCCGTGCTAGGAGCCCTGCGGTTCCTCGTCGTCGGGCCCGTCCTGCTCCGCTCCGACCCGCTCCGACCCGTCGTGCTCCGTCCCGTCGTGCTCCGCCGCGGCCGGCAGGAGCAGGGTCGCCACCGCGCCGCCGTCGGGGTGGTTGGCGAACGTCAGGGCCGCTCCGATCACCCGGGCGTGGCCCTGTGCGATCGTCAGGCCCAGCCCGTGGCCGCGCCCGCGCTCGCGCGCACCGGTCCGGAACCGTTGGGGTCCGCGCCGCAGCAGGTCCTCCGGGAAGCCGGCCCCGTGATCGCGCACGGTGATCCGCAACCCGTCCACGCCCAGCAGCACGGGGCCGCTGCCGTGCCGGTCCGCGTTCACCAGCAGGTTGCCCAGGATGCGGTCCAGCCGGCGCAGGTCGGTGCGGACCACCGCATCGGCCTCGCCGGTCACCGTCACGGCCAGCCCCGTCAGCGCGACGGTGCGGCGGACCGCCCGTTCGAGCGGCACCGCCGACAGGTAGGGCGTCTCGGCGTCGGCATCGAGCCGGGAGACCTCCAGCAGGTCCTCCACCAGCGAGCGCAGCGCCTGCACCCGGTCCCGGACCAGCTCGGTCGGCCGGCCGGGCGGCAGCAGTTCGGCCGCCGTCACCAGCCCGGTGAGCGGGGTGCGCAGCTCGTGCGCCACGTCCGCGGTGAACTGCTGCTCGTCCTCCAGCCGGCGGTGCAGCGCCCGGGACATCGAGTCGACCGCCGCCGCGAGGTCGGCGACCTCGTCCCGCCCGTCGACGAGCTCACCGATCCGGGTGTCCGTCCGCCCGGTGGCGATCCCGCGCGCGGCCGCCGCGGCGGTCCGCAGCCGGCGGCTGATCCGGTCCGCGACCAGCACCCCGCCCAGCACCGTGGTGAAGACCGAGGCGGTGACGGTGATCAGGATGATCCGGTCGAGGTCGGCGATGGCCTGCCGGTCCTGCGCGAAGTCCACCCGGACGGAGAGCGCCCCGTTCTGGACCGGGCCGGCCGCCCACATGGCCTCGCCCTGCGGCCCGGCCGCCAGGAGGGACCCCTGCCGGTTGTCCGCCACCAGCGTGCGGAGCCGTTCGGGCAGCTCCGGGTCGTTCACCGCGGCGCCCTGGCCGGCGACCTCGCCGCGCTTGTACGCCCCGAGCGACGATTCCAGCGCGGCCAGCGCGGACGCCCGGGCCTGGTCCATGTGCTGGCGCACCATCGCCTGGTGGACCAGCAGGCCGACCGTGACGGCGACCAGGACGGAGATCGCGGCGACGGCGGTGGCGATCTGACGGCGCAGCGTCATGCCGGGCGCCGCAGCTTGTAGCCGAACCCGCGCACCGTCTCGATCCGGCCGGCGCCGATCTTCGCGCGCAGCCGTTGCACGTGGACGTCCACCACCCGGGTGTCGGCGCCCCACTCGTAGTCCCAGACCCGCTCCAGCAGGCCGGAACGTTCCAGCACGATGCCGGGCGCGGCGGTGAACTCCAGCAGCAGCCGCAGCTCGGTCGGCGTGAGCGGGACGAGCCGGCCGTGCACCCGCACCTCCATGCTGTCGGTGTCCACCTCCATCCCGTCCAGGCTGCGCACCGTCCGCGCCGGGGGCTCGGCGGGAGCCGCGGGCGCCCCGGGAGGCGCGGGTTCCACCGGTGCCGCCGCCGAGCCCGGGACGGCGGCCGGCGCCGGGACGGCCGCTGCGGCGACGGCGGGAACGGCGGGAACGGCCGGGACGGGCGGCGCGGCCTCGATGGCCGGCACCACCCGGACCCGGCGCAGCACCGTCCGGATCCGGGCCACCAGCACCGCGCTCTCGAACGGCTTGACGACGTAGTCGTCCGCACCGGCCTCCAGCCCAGAGACCACGTCGACCGGGTCGGTGCGCGCCGACATCATCAGGATCGGCAGCTGGCTCTCCTCGCGGATCCGCCGACAGAGGCCGACCCCGTCCAGGAGCGGCAGCATCACGTCGAGCAGCAGCAGGTCCGGGCGGACGGCGTGGAACGCCTCCAGTCCCTCCAGCCCGTCGGCGGCGGTGGAGACGGGGAAACCGTACCGCTCCAGGGCCATCCGGGTGGCCTCCCGGATCACCTCGTCGTCCTCGACGATCAGGATGTGCGGGTGGGCGGGCGGAACTGCGGCGTTCATGGCTTCGCTTCCGGGGCTGAGGTCGGACGGGCGGGCGGTGCCGGGACGGGGGTCGCGGTGCGGGGGGTGGTGCCCGCTCCGCCGGTGCCGTTCCCGGGGACGGCGGTCCGGCCCGGGGGGGCCGGGACGGCGGTCGGCCGGACGGACGGGCGGGCCGCGTCGGGCGGCGCGCCGGGACCCGAGGACGGCGTCACCGCAGGGTCGGTGCTGCCCTGGGCGGGGACCGGGATCGAGCCGATCCCCTCCAGCTTCTGCTCCAGCAGGCTGAGCCGGACCCCGTCCCAGCCATAGTGGCTTCTGGTCTGGGCGGAAACGGAGGTCGGTTCGTCCAGCCACAGGTCGGAGCCGACTGTCTTCGCACTGAAGCCCTTCAACACCTGCACCCGCAGCACCGGCAGCACGTGGTCCCCGGTCAGGGTGTACACGTGCAGCACCACCCCCGTGGCCGTGCCGACCGCGGTGACCAGCTCGGGCCGCCCGTCGCCGGTGAGGTCGCGGAACTCGGGGCTGCGGAGCTCGCAGCCGGGGCAGCCGTCGAGGGCGCGACGCTCGTCGGCCGTCACCCCGGGGTCCTTGGCCAGGAGGGTGCGGAGGTCGAGCGCCGTGATGTCCTGGCCCGGCGCCGTGACGTCCGGGACGGGCTGCGGCGGCGGCTCGGTGGCACGGCCGCTTGAGGTCGGGGGCGGAGCCGCCGCGAGGTCCGACCAGAGCGGCTGGGGCACCGTGGGTGGGGTGACCCGCGCGGTGACACCGTTGTCCCGCAGCTCGCCGGGCGTCGCGCAACCGGCCAGGAGCGCGGCCAGCCCGGCAATCGCGACGGCCGCACCGGCCAGGGACGGCACACCGGCCCGCAGCCGGGCCGTCAATGCTGCTGCCACGGTCCGTGGCCTCCCTCCTGATCTGCGGCGATGCGCCGGTTCGTCCACGGTGACTAGGTCGTCCTAACAGGAGCCCCCGGTTCCGCCCGCGGCCGGATGGTTGCGGACGGAACCGGGGGCGGGCTGGGCGGTCGGGCCGGGCCGGGTCGGGGGTGGCCGGGGCGGTCGGGGCCGTGACACGCCGGCGGCCCCCCGACCCCGGCCCGCCCCTCTCACCCGGCCTTGGTGACCAGGTCCGCCAGGATGATGATGTTGTCGGTCCAGTGGCCGTCCGGGCCGATCCGGCCGCCACAGGTGATCAGGTGCAGCTCGGGCGCCGCGGTGTCGCCGTAGACCGTCTCAGTCGGGAACCGGTCCTTCGAGGCCTGCAACAGCGTGCGGACGCGGAAGTCGACCGTGCTGCCGTCGGCCCGCCGGACCTGGATGGTGTCGCCCGGGCGGAGCTTCGGCATCGCCTGGAAGACGGCCGGGCCGTGCGCGGTGTCGTAGTGCCCGATCAGGACGGCGGGGCCGGTCTCGCCGGGGGTCGGACCGTTGCGGTACCAGCCGACCTCGCCGCCCCGGTCGGCGGCCGGCACCTCGACCGTGCCGTCGGCGTTCAGGCCGAGTCCGACGACCGGGGCGTCCACGCCGGCCGCCGGGACGAGCAGCCTGGTCGGCGGGGAGGCGGCGAAGGGCCGCGGGCCGCTCGCGGGTACCGCGGGTGCACTCGTGCCGGTGCCCGTGCCGGCGCCCTTCGCGGGCGTCGCGGGCGGATCCGCGGCGTTGTGTACGGAGGGTTCCACGCGGACCACGGGGGTGTGCCGGCCCGACAGCGCCACGGTGGTGCCGAGGACGAGGCAGAGCAGGCCGGCCGCGCCGAAGGCGGTCCGGCGCAGCCCGTCCACGGCCGTCCTGGAGGCCGGGCGCCCGCGGTGGGCTCCGGGGCGCCCCCCACGGCGGCCGGTCCGGTGACCGCCGCGCCCGGCGGGGTCCGTCCGTGCCGTCCGGTCCGCCGCCTCGCCGGTTCCGGGCCTCCCGTCGTCCGGCAGGGGCCCGCCGCCCCACCCCGGCACGTGACCGTGCGGGGGCGGGGCGGCGGGGTGCCCGGAGGGCCCGGAACCGGTGTCAGCCGCGCGCACCGGAGCGGCGGCGCAGAAGGGCGAAGCCCAGCGCCCCGGCACCGACGGCGGCCACGGTGCCGCCGCCGACGAGCATGAGGCCGGAGTCGCCGGCCGAGCCGGAGCCGTCCCCGGCCTGGGCCGCGCCCTTGGGCACCTCGCGGACCTGCGGCGCGCCACCCCCGGCCGGTGCCGGCGCGGCGGGGGTCGCGGTGGTGCCGTTGCCGGAGCCCGCGACGGTGGGTGCCCCGGGGCGGGACGGCTGGGGGGCGGCGCTCGGCGTGGCGCCGTTGACGGCCGGGGCATTGGGCGCGCTGGGGGCGCTGGGCGCGGCGGACGCCGGGGCCGGGGTGGGCTTCGTGCCTCCGTCGGCCCAGGCCGTTCCACCGGTGACGGTGGTCAGCAGCGCGGCCCCGGTGAGGGCGCAGACCGCCAGGCCCCGACGGGCGGCGGAACGGTGGGTACGGCTCCTGGTCATGCGGTGTGTCCCCTTCGTCGTGGTCCGCCCGTGGCCGGGTTCGGCCGGGGCGTCGTCAGTGACGGTAGGAGGCGCGTGTCGCGGTCCCCGGCCGGTCGTGTCACGGGCGTCCATCGGCAGCTCATCGGCTGTGTAACGGTGGATACGCGCACGACGGCCGGGCGACGGCCGACACGGTGGGGCGGGTGTCACCCCGCCTTCGTGGTGTCCTCCGGCTTCGTGGCCCGGAGCGTGTAGACCAGCGGGACGCCCCGCCCGTCGGGGAGGCGGAAGTGGCCGCCGTCGTGCTCGTGCAGGAACTCCAGGCGCAGGCCGGCGGCGGTCAGCGCGCTGACGACGTCGCCGACGCCGTGCAGCCATTCGTACGTCAGGTTGGCGGTGGTCGCCGCGTCCGGGTCGGCGTAGGTGCCGGGCTCGTAGAACACCATGGGGCCGCGCCGGAAGTAGTCACCCTCGACGGTGCGGCCGTCCTCGGCGAGGACGTCGGCGACGGGGTGGAACTCGGCCAGGTAGAGGAAGCCCCCCGGAGCGACCAGGGCCGCCACGGTCTGCGCCCACCGGTTGATGTCCGGCAGCCAGCACAGGGCGCCGCGGCCGGTGTAGACGATGTCGAAGGCGCGTCCGTCGAGTGCCCGGACGGCGTCGTACACGTCCGCCGTGACGAACCGGGCGGTGGTGGCGCCGATCTCGGCGGCGAGGTCGCCGGCCACCTCCACGGCGGGTGCGGAGAAGTCGAGGCCGGTGACGGTCGCTCCGCGGCGGGCCCAGGAGAGGGTGTCCAACCCGATGTGGCACTGGAGGTGGAGCAGGCTCTTCCCGCCGACGACGCCGACTTCGGTGAGCTCGAAGTCCCGGAGCGTGTCGCCGCCCGCGACGAAGGAGGGAACGTCGTAGAAGCGGCCGGCGACGTGGATCGGGACGCGCTCGTCCCAGTTCGCACGGTTGGCCGTGCGCCAGTCGGCCGGGTCTGAGGTCGTTACCATGGCGGGCAATCTAGCCAGCTCCGCGGATGGCGCTCCATCACATTTCGCGGGGGACACGTGTGGAGGAGTGGTCGGCACCATGGTGACAGCGTCCGGACCGTCCGATTTCCGTGGCTTCGACCTGGTGCGGCGGGGCTACGACCGCGGCCAGGTCGACGGTTTCCTCGCCGCCCTGGAGACCGGGGAGGCGCCTGCGCAGCCGCCCCAGTTCAAGATCGTGCGGCGCGGCTACGACCGCGAGCAGGTGGAGGCACACGTGCGCGGGCTCCTGGGGCGCGCCTGAGGACTCCGGCCGGGCGCCCGACGCACCCCGCCGCCGGTTCAGGCGTCCGTCGGGAGAACCGGGGCGGGGCGGCGGGGCGGCGCCGTGCGGGGGTGGGCGGGGAGGGCGAGGGTGAGGGCGTCGGGGGAGTCGGCCGGGAGGGCGAGGGCGGCGGTGACCTCGGCGGGGAGGTCGCGCAGGCCGAGCAGGCCGGCGCCGAGGCGGGCGGTGGCGCGGTGCCAGTCGCCGATCCGTTGGAGCAGGGCGTGGCCGCTGCCCGACACGGTGTAGCCGCAGACCCGGGCACCGGCCGCCCGGCCCCGCGTGGCGAAGCCGAGGGTCTCGGCGGGGGAGGTGATCTTGTCCCGGTCGCCGTGCAGCATCAGCACGTCCCGGCCGGCGAGCTGTTCGCACGGGTCCTCGGGCGGGCACCAGGGGGCGAGGGCGATGACGCCGGTGACGTTCGGGTGCCCGGCCGCGCGAAGGGCCGCCCGGCCGCCCATCGAGTGGCCGACCAGGACGGTCGGCACGTGGCCGAGCTCCTCGGCGAGGTCGCCGAGCGCGGCGGTGGTGTCCCGGGCGGCGTCGGCACGTTCGCCGTTCCAGCCCCGGTGGCGGTAGCGGACGGTGCCGATCGCCACCCCCGTGCCCGTCGTCTCGTGGCGCAGCGCGCGCAGGAACCCGTACATCCGCAGGCCGGGCAGGTTGAGCGGGCCGGGCCGGGAGAGGTTGTGCTCCTCGCCGCCGTGCAGGACCAGCACCGCGGCGGCCGGCTGCTCCGGCAGCTCGCGCCAGACGAGCGCGCGGTGCCCGCCCGCACTGGCCTCGCGGCCGGTCCTGACCGTGCCCGACGCGTCGTTCCTGCTCACCTGTACCGCCCCGCCCCGCCGTCCGTTCCGTGGACCGCCACTGTACGCCGTCGGCGGCCGGCGGGCGGGTCACCCGGGCGGCCCAGCCCGGCGGTCCGGTTCAGGACGCGTGCAGGACGCGTGCAGGACCGCTCCGGCCGGGCCGGCCGGGGCGTGTGCAGGACCGCTGAGGGCTGCCGGTCAGGACGTGAGCAGGCCCTGTTCGCGCACCAGCCAGCAGATCGCGGTCAGCCGGTGCACCGCGTAGTCGTACCCCACCGGCTCCAGCCGGCCGGTCTCGCCGAGCGCGTCCAGGAGGCCGAGCGCGTAGTCCGAGAGCTCCGTGCGGTCCAGGGGCAGCGGCAGCAGCTCGGGGCCCTGCGCGTACAGCAGCTCGCGGATCTGGGCGGCGTGCTGGTCGACCGCGGCGCCGAAGCCGGGCCGGAGGGCGAACTCGGCGAGCCGCGGCGTGAAGGCGGCGACGATCCCGGGTAGCGGACAGCCGGCGGGCTGGTCGGGGGAGCCTCGGTGGGACTCGTCGGGCGTGGCGAACATCCGTCCACGGTAGGCGAGCCGGACGGCCCTCCGGGCGGCTCCGGCTGAGACCTTTGCCACCCCGCCGCGGGCCAGGGGGACCCTCCGCGGGGAGGCCCCGGCCACCCCGTGGACCGCCGCCGTTCGCCGCCCCGACGCCCGCCGTGTCCGGCGAACCGCCGTGAGCGCGGGATGCTCTGGACCAGAATGGCCCGTATGGATCTTCGAATCTTCACCGAACCGCAGCAGGGCGCGAGCTACGACACGCTGCTGCGCGTCGCCCGGACCGCGGAGGAGCTCGGCGCCTTCAGCGCCTTCTTCCGCTCCGACCACTACCTGAAGATGGGCGGTGTCAGCGGCCTGCCCGGCCCGACCGACGCCTGGATCACCCTGGCCGGCCTGGCCCGCGACACCAGCACCATCCGGCTCGGCACCCTGATGACCGCCGCCACCTTCCGGCTGCCCGGGGTGCTCGCCATCCAGGTCGCGCAGGTCGACGCGATGAGCGGCGGCCGGGTCGAGTTCGGCCTCGGCGCCGGCTGGTACGAGGAGGAGCACACCGCGTACGGCATCCCCTTTCCGAAGGAGAAGTTCGGGCGGCTGGAGGAGCAGCTGGCGATCGTCACCGGCCTCTGGAACACCAAGCTCGGCGACACCTTCGACTTCGAGGGGCGGTACTACCGGCTGACCGACTCGCCGGCGCTGCCCAAGCCCGTCCAGGAGAGGATCCCCGTCCTGGTCGGCGGCAAGGGCCCGACCCGCACCCCGGTGCTGGCCGCCCGCTTCGCCGACGAGTTCAACATGCCGTTCACCTCGGTCGAGGAGAGCGCCGCCCAGTTCGGGCGCGTCCGCGCCGCCGTGGAGCAGGCCGGCCGGCAGGCCGACGACCTGGTGTACTCCAACGCCCTGGTCGCCTGCGTCGGCCGGGACGACGCCGAGGTGGCCCGCCGGGCCGCCGCGATCGGCCGCGAGGTCGGCGAACTGAAGGCCAACGGCCTGGCCGGCACCCCGGACGAGGTGGTGGAGAAGCTCGGCCGCTACGCCGCCGTCGGCACCGGGCGCGTCTACCTCCAGATCCTCGACCTGGACGACCTGGACCACCTGGAGCTGATCGCCTCCCGGATCGCCCCGCAGCTGGGCTGACCGGCCCGGACGTCCGCCGCGCGGCCGTCACCCCCGTCGCCGCCGTCACCCCCGTCGCAGGCCCGGCGTCGCCGGCCGTCGGCGCCCGGGTGGCGGCGGTGCGGTGCTGTGAGCGGACGGTGAAAGGACTCGGCCGGACCGCCGCTGACCACTAGTCTTTACTTCCTCTTGGAGGAGGGCAGGCTCCTTCGAAAGGCGGAGGCCGGGGAGTCAGGGGGGAGTGCCGGTGGCGAAGACGACGGTGCCGGGGGCGGGGCCCACCGGCACGGGACCGTCCGGAGCGGGCCTGCCCGGGGCCCAGGTGCCTGTGCCGCGATCCGCCGGCGGAGGCGCCCCGGCGCGGGCGGACGGCCAGGCCGGTCCGCTCGGCCCGGTGCTGCGCCCGCGCGGACTGCACGACCTGCGGCAGGGCGGTCCCGGGCAGGCGCCGGCCGCGCTGCACTACCGGTCCGACGACCTGCTGGTCGTCTCCGGCCTGCCCGGCAGCGGCAAGAGCACCCTGATGCGCCGGTGCATCACCGCCCGGCTGGTCGACTCCCAGCAGGTGCGGGCCGAGTACGCGGCCCGGCTGCCCGGCTGGCTGCCGTATTTCGTCTACCGGCCGCTGGTCCGGGCCGCGCACTACCGGCGGCTGCGCCGCGCGGTGCTCGACGGCGGCCCGCTCGCGGTGCACGACTGCGGGGCGCTGCCCTGGGTGCGGGGCTGGCTCGTCCGGGCGGCGGCCCGGCAGGGGCGGCGGGTGCACCTGATCCTGCTGGATGCCAGCGCCGACGAGGCCCGGGGCGGTCAGCACGCCCGCGGGCAGCGGGTCTCCGCGTACGCCTTCGCGCGGCACCGCGAGTCCGCCCGGCGGCTGCGCCGCAGGCTGGCGGGTGCGGGGGAGCCGCCGGCCGGCTGTGCGTCGGCCGTGGTACTCGACCGGGCCGGTGCGCGTGCCCTACGGGAGATCGTCTTCGTGGCGTCGTAGTCTCGGCGAGGCGGTGCGGGGCCGCCCGCCGACCCGTCCGGGTGGCCCTCCGGGGCCTGCCGGGGCTTTCCGGGGCGGACGGGGTGTCAACTTTCGGACAACTCGGGGTCATCGCTGCGATCGCGCGACACCGGAAATGCTCCACCTGTGACCGGTGTCTATCGATCAGGCTTCCGGGTTATGTCCGAATTGTCGTCAGAACTTTCAGGCTGGAAGACAACTGACGCGTACACGCGGCCCTGCGTAGCCTTGGCTCGGCGGCTCCCCCGAACAGCCGCCACCCCCCACAACTCCCCCCTCAGGAGCGCAGATGCGTCGTTCTGCCCGCGTCCCTTCGAGCGTTTCCCGCAGATTCCTCAGCGCCGCCGCCCTCGTCGCCGCGCTCGGGCTCACCCAGTTCGCCGCACCCGCCTCGTTCTCCACCGCCGCCGCCCAGGCCCCGGCCGGCCAGTGCGTCGGCGGGGACGGTGCGCAGAACCAGGACGCGGGCGCCCGCAAGCCCGCGGGCAGCGCCGTCGGCCAGGAGCCCAACGCCGTCACCGACGCCCAGGCCAAGGCCATGGACGCGGACCTCCAGGCCCGGGTGGCCAAGCTGGCGACCTCCTCCCAGGGCGGCACGCTGCTCGCCCCCGGCGCGCTGGCCGCGACCACCACCATCCCGGTGTACGTGCACGTCATCCACTCCGGGACGACGGGCAAGCTCAGCTCGACGGACATCGGGAAGCAGATCTCCGTGCTCAACGCCGCCTACAGCGGCCAGGGGGCGGGCAACACCGCCAGCCAGTTCCAGTTCCAGCTGGTCGGCACCGATTACACCGACAACGGGACCTGGTACAACGGCGTCACCCCGGGCTCCTCGGCCGAGAAGGCGATGAAGAGCTCGCTGCGCAAGGGCGGGGCCAGCGCCCTCAACCTCTACACCGCCAAGCTCGGCCAGTCGCTGCTCGGCTGGGCGACGTTCCCCAGCTCCTACAAGGGGAACCCGAGCGACGACGGCGTCGTCATCCTCGACTCCTCGTTCCCCGGCGGCTCGGCCGCCAACTACAACGAGGGTGACACCGCCACCCACGAGGTCGGCCACTGGCTCGGTCTCTACCACACCTTCCAGGGCGGCTGCAGCGGCCAGGGCGACTACGTCTCCGACACCCCGGCCGAGAAGAGCGCCGCCTACCAGTGCCCCGCGGGCCGCGACACCTGCACCGCGACCGGCCTCGACCCGATCCACAACTTCATGGACTACACGTACGACTCCTGCATGACGCAGTTCACCCCCGGTCAGGTCGCCAGGATGTCCAACTCCTGGGCCGCCTACCGGGCCTGACGCGGCTCCGGCTGCCTGAAACCCTGGCGGGTGCGTGGGTGATGGGGCCCGCGCACCCGCCAGTACCATGTCCCGGCCCGGGCCGGGCTCGGCAGAACGTCCGGATCTCAGCAGAACGTCTGGATGTAGAGCAGCGTCCGGCCGTCCTGGTCGGTGAACTCGTAGGCCAGGTACGACAGCAGCTCGTCGACGTCGTACCGGCTGCCGGCCTCCAGCCAGGCGCCCGGGCGGTCCGCCTCGGGGAGGAACGCCGGGAACCAGAGCTCCTGCTCGTCGTCGTAGGCCGTGCCCATGGACATCAGGTCGGCGCTCACGGCCAGCCGCTTGGCCCGTCGCGGGTCCAGCGGGCCCCGGGCCAGCGTCCAGCGGCAACCGGCCGCATCGGTGAACCCGCGGTCGGCGACCGGCGACCGGACGGGCACGGGGCTCGCGTCCCCCTCCGGCCGCTCCGGTGCCGACAGGGTCCCGGCGAATCCGGGGGTGAGATGCGGCTTCCTCGGCCTGTTCCTCGCCATCCGGTCAGGATCGCACAGACATCGAAAGCGTTCGGCGCTCCCGGCGTGGCAATCAGTGGTGGAATGTCCCTTTTGATCTATGTTCTGGGAGGCAGAGGCTGGTGAAGCCGAGGTAGCACTCGAACAAGGAGCAGCGGCATGGCCAACAGCGCCACCCCCCGGATCGTCGTCGGCGTGGACGGCTCGCCCGCTTCGGAGCACGCGCTGCGCTGGGCCGTCGACTACGCCCGGCTGGTGGGCGGCAGTGTCAACGCGATCGCGGCCTGGGAGTACCCCGCCTTCTACGGCTGGGCCGGGCTGAGCGTGCCCCCGGCCGAGGGGTTCAACCCCGAGGAGCTGGCCGGGCGGACCCTCGCCGAGACCGTCACCAAGGTCGTCGGGGACGACCCCGGGGTGCGGATCACCGAGGCCGTGGTGCCCGGCAATGCCGCCCAGGCGCTGCTGGAGTCGGCCGTCGGCGCCGTTCTGGTCGTCGTCGGCAGCCGTGGCCTCGGCGGCTTCTCCGGCGCGCTGCTCGGCTCCGTCAGCCGGCACCTCACCGAGCACGCCCCGTGCCCGGTCGTCGTGGTTCGCGACCAGCCGGCGCCCGCGGCGGCCGGCTGACCGCACCGCCCGGCGGTGCACCTGCTACCGGCCTGCCGATGCGCGCCGGGGCGCCGGCGGGAGAGGATGGAGACATGCCAGAAGGTGACTCCGTCTACCGTGCGGCGGCCCGGCTGCACGAGGCCCTCGCCGGCCGGGTGCTGACCACCGCGGACCTGCGGGTGCCCGCGCACGCCACCGCCGGGCTCGCCGGGCGGCGGGTGCTGGAGGTCGCCCCGCGCGGCAAGCACCTGCTCACCCGCCTCGAAGGCGGCCTCACCCTCCACACCCACCTGCGGATGGACGGCCGCTGGGAGGTCTACCGCCCCGGCGAGCGCTGGGCGGGCGGGCCCGCCTGGCAGATCCGCGCCGTCCTCGGCACCGAGGAGGGAACCGCGGTCGGCTACCGGCTGCCCGTCGTCGAACTGCTGCGCACCGCCGACGAACAGCGCGCCGTCGGACACCTCGGGCCCGATCTGCTCGGCCCGGACTGGGACCAGGCGGAGGCCGTCCGCCGGCTCCTCGCGCACCCCGGCCGGCCGGTCGCCGAGGCCCTCCTCGACCAGCGCAACCTGGCCGGCGTCGGCAACGTCTACGCCAACGAACTCTGCTTCCTCGCCGGCGTCACCCCGTGGACCCCGGTCGGTGAACTGCCGCGCCCCGACCGGCTGGTGGAGCGGGCCCGGCAGCTCCTCGACGCCAACAGGCTGCGCGACGGCCACGTCACCACCGGCGACACCCGCCGCGGCCACCAGCACTGGGTCTACGGCCGCGCCGGGTGCCCCTGCCCGCGCTGCGGCACGCTGGTGCTGACGGCGCAACAGGGGACGCCGCCGCAGGAGCGGGTGGCGTTCTGGTGTCCGTACTGCCAGCGCGGCCCCGCGCCCGAGGCCCGGCCTACGGGCTCTCGACCAGGGCCGGGCGGCGGGGGTCGTCGGCCCGGACGATGAGGTCGGCGAGGTCGGCGGGGACGGTCTCGGCCTCGTAGCGGGCGAAGGCCGGCAGCGTCCACTGCTCCCCGGGCGGGGTGCGGCGGGCCAGCGCGGCCGGGGAGAGCGCCAGGTGGACGGTCAGCTCCAGCGGGAGCCAGCGGCCGAGCAACAGTGCGCCGTCCAGCAACAGGACTCCGCCGGGCGGCAGTTCGGTGTAGGGAGCGCGGGTCGAACGGTCCGTCAGCGGGTCGCGCAGCGAGGGCAGGACGCGGCCGCTGCCCCCCGGCTCCAGCGGGTCCAGCACCTCGCGCAGCAGGGCCCCGTCGTCCAGCCACAGGTCGTGGAAGGCGTCCGCGTCCTGCCTGCCGTACTCCAGCCGCACCGAGGCCGGGCGGAGGAATCCCGCCGCGGACACCCGCAGTGTCGGGTGCCCGCGCAGCCGCAGCGGTTCCACCAGGGCGTCCGCCAGCTCGCCGGGCCGCGCCGCCGCGGCACCGTCCACCGCCACCCGCAGCCACCGCTCCCCGGCCCCGGGGAGCGCGGTGATGCGGTCGGCGAGGAGCTCGGCGAGCCGGTCGGGCGAGATCGGGTGTACCTGCATCCGCCCATCCTGCCCCGGCGCCGGCCGGCCTGACGGCCCCGGGGTCACGGGTGGTGGCCGGGGGACATGAGACGGCGCCCGGGGGTTACGGGCCACGGGGTCACGGGAGGGGGAGGGCGTGCAGGACGTCGTCGTGGCCGGCGTAGAGGCGCTGGGCGTCGTTGGAGAGCGACCAGACGTCCACGCCCGGCCCGGAGTCCCGGAACGTCCAGCGCTCCTCGCCGGTCGCGGCGTCGAGCGCGCAGACGCCGGCGGCGGCCGGCCCCGGCACGAACAGCGTCGGCCCGGCCGGCAGCGGGCGGCTGCGGCGGTCCAGCCGGAACGGCAGCCGGTGCACCCAGAGCCTGGCGCCGGTGGCCGCGGCGTACGCGGTGACCACGCCGTCGTCGCGGGGCACGTAGACCCGGGTCCCGTCGCTGACCGGCGGCAGCAGGCGCCACTCCTCGTTCGGGCCGGGCGCCACCGACCAGCGCGGGGCGCCGTCGGCCAGCCGCAGGGCCCGCAGACCGGCCGTGCCGGCGGGAGCGTAGACGTGCTCGGCGTCGGCGACGGCCCAGTTCAGGCTCACCTCGACCGGCATCTCCCAGAGCCGCTTGCCGGTGGCGGTCTCCAGCAGCACCAGGTGGGTGCCGGCGGTCGAGGTGTCGAAGAAGGGGACGCGGCCGCCGACCGAGGTGAGCGGCGTGAGCGGCCGCTCGGAGCCCGTCGACGGGCGGGCCCACGTCACCACGTTCTCGCGGTAGCGCACGGCGAACAGGTTGTCGCTCCCGTTGTACGGCCGGGGCATGGCCCGCCCGTAGACGAGGTCGCCGTCGCAGCCGAACAGCGTGATGCCGGTGCCCAGCTCCTCGGGCAGCGGAAGGCTCCACTCCGAGGCCGGGTCGGTGAGGTGGCGGCTGTCGACGTGGCCGTTGGAGGCCGTGTACACCCGGTCGCCGCCGATGACCACGCGGCCGTTCGACAGCTCGACGTCGCTCGGCCAGTCCGTCTTGGGCAGGGCGAAGTCCAGCGTGCGCACCGGGGTGCCGGTCGCAGGGTCGAGCACCTGGAGTCCGGAACGGGAGAGGAAGACCGGCCGGGAGGGGCGGTCGCTCAGCCGCTCGGGCGTCATCGCCTCCGGGCCCCGGTACGTCCAGAGCGGTTCCGGCCCGGCCAGCCGGGTCGGCCGCGGCCTCGGCGGCGCGGGGTCCGCCCCGCCACCGGCGCGGGAGAACGCCCAGACCGCCCCGCCCGCCGCCAGCACCCCGGCCCCGGTCAGCAGCCGCCGCCGGCTCAGCCGGGGCCCGCCGTCCTCCCCGGCACCTCCGCTCACCACGTCCTCCGGCGCCTCCGACCCCCCGTCCTCCTCGCCGTCCCACTGCCACGACGCCCCGGCCTCCCCGTCGGGCCGCCCGGGCTGCTCGGGCACACGCGCTTCGGAACGGTCGGACCCGGCCGGCTGCATCTTCGCTACTCACTTCCCCCGGGGCGGCCGCTGCGCCGCCCTGTCCGAGGGAGGATATCGAAGGCCGCCCGAACGGTTCGCAGGCGGCCGTCCGGCGCCGCCGCTCCGTCAGCCCGAGACAGTAGGCTGTGCTGCGCAACACAAGTCCGTCGAGCAGGCTCCGGGGAGGCAGGCCGTGAGCGCCGAGATGATCGCACCCGCGTGGATGCACCGGCAGATCACCAGCGAGCAGTACGACTCCTGGTCCGAGGAGCAGTGCGCGGGCATCGAGATCGTGGATGGAATGGTGGTCGTGAGCCCGAGCGCCTCCAAGCGCCACAACCGGTTGGCCCGTCTCCTGGCGAACGCACTGGACCGGGCCGGTGGCGTCGAGTGGAACGCCGACACGGACTTCGACGTCCGGTTGCAGGACGTGCCGTTGAACAACCGCCGCCCGGACGTGGTTGTCTACCGGGCGGACACCATCGACATCGCCCCCACCAGGCCCGAGCACGTGGCGCTGGTCGTGGAGGTCGTCTCGCCGGGGTCGGAGACCACCGACCGGGTGGTCAAGGTGGATCAGTACGCGAAGGCCGGCATCCCGTTCTACTGGAGGGTCGAACAGGCGGCATCGGGCGCCCCCGTTGTGTATACGTCCCTTCTGGACCCGGCGGGCTGCGCCTACCGCGAGGGTGAGGTGTTCACCGGCACGGTGAGGGCGACGGTGCCGTTCCCGGTGGAGATCGACCTCGGGGCGCTCTGAACTGCTACGGCGTGCCGTGGTCGGCGAGGTCGGCGAGGACCTGGGCGTGGCAGGGGAGGGGGACGCACCAGCAGCCGAGGCGGTGCCCGCGGAGGGAGGGGACCAGGGCGAGCAGCTCGGGACGGGCCAGCAGGTAGGCGCGGTAGTCGGCGAGCATCTGCTCGCGCGTGAGGTCCGGGCCGGGGCGGTAGGGGCAGTGCAGCGCGTGTTCGGGGAGGTGCCAGCCGCCGCGGTGCATCGCGCGGCCGACGTAGACGACATCGGCGTACGCGGGGTCGTCACGGTGACCCTTGAGGTTGACGACGGTGGTCGGGCCCGGCCGGCTGTGCGCCATGGTGACCATGCTGGCGCAGCCGGGGGCGCCGGGCACGCCGGGGCGGGGGCCCGGGCTCGCCTTGACAGTCTCTTGACCCGGGCGTAGCAAGGGAGAATGCGCCAGGGTGTGCCAGCGGACCAGGCCGGTCCGCACGTGACCGGCGGTGCCCGGGCGGCGCGACCCGACACGCACCGCCCCCGGGAGAGTGATGCCGCCGCCAGGGCGGCGCACGAGCGCGACGCGCTGCTCGCCACCGCCGTCCGGAAGGCGATCGGCAGCACCGACGCCTACGGCGGCATGGCGTACCTGCGCTCGCGCGACCGACGGTCGCTGGTGCTCTGCACGATCGCGGGCGTGCCGCTGTCGATCGTCAGCGCGTTCCGCCGGGTGGCCGCGGCCGGGCCGCTGCCGGTGGCGGTGAGCTACCGCACCGGGCGGATGATCACGCTGTCCGACACCGAAGACACGATGCGGCGCTTCCCGCAGCTCGCCGTCGGCATGCCGTACGACTTCGCCTCGGCGTGCGTGCCGGTCACCGCGGGCGAGGAACGGTACGGGGTGATCAGCGTGCTCTGGGCGGCCTCCGACGAGGGGGTGCCGGAGAACGCGCGGCGGCACCTGGGCGCGGCGGCCGACCGGCTCGCGGCCGGGCTGGCGGCCCTTGAGGCGAACGGGCACCCCGTCGAGCCGAACGGCGACACCGCCGTCGTCGAGCTGGTGCCGGCGACCCCGCCGAGCACCCGGGTGGGGTTGTTCGACTGGAACGTGGCCACCGGGGCGCTCTCCGTCGACGACCAGTTCTGCGAGATCTTCGGCCTCGACCCCGCCGGGTTCGACGGCCGCGTGGCCAGCCTGACCACCCGGATCGCCCCCGGCGACCTGCCGGAGTTCCGGTCCGCCGCCCGCGCCGCCCTCGACCACGGCCGGGTGCTGGCCGCCCGGGTCCGGGTACTGGACCGGGAGGGCCACCCGTACCCCGTCGAGCTCTGGGGCCGCGTCCCCGAGGGCGGCCCGGAGGTGCGCACCCACCTGGTCGGCGCCGTCCTCGACACCCGGACCGGCACCGCCGCGGCCGCCGCCGTGGAACGCCTGCGCGACGGCGTCTTCTCGCTCGACCCGGACGGCCGGATCACCTACGCCAACCGCAGCGTCGAGCTGCTGCTGCGCACCCGGCGGGAGGACCTGGTCGGACTCCACCCCTGGGAGGCACTGCCCTGGCTGTCCGACCCGGTGTACGAGAACCGCTACCGGGCCGCGATGCTCTCCCAGCAGCCCACCGCGTTCCTGGCGGCCCGGCCGCCGGACGACTGGTTCGCCTTCTCGCTCTACCCCGACGCGCACGGCGTCACGGGCCGGGTGGTCGCCGCCGAGCCGCCGCCCGGCGCGGCCGGGCCGCCGCCGAGCGAGCCCCCGCCCGGCGTCCGGACCGGCGTCGGCGGCATGTACCACCTGCTCCAGCTCGCCAGTGCGCTCACCGAGGCCGTCACCGTCAAGGAGGTCTGCCGCGCCGTCGCCGACGAGATCCTGCCGGCGTTCGGCGGCCAGGAGCTGGCCATCTACGCCGTCCGCGACAAGCGACTGCACCTGATCTCGCAGAGCGGCTACCCGGACGGGTTCCTGGACCGCTTCGAAGGCACTCCGATCGGTGCCCGCGTCCCCGGCGCCGAGGCGCTCAGCACCGGCACGCCGATCTTCTTCGAGTCCGTCCACGACCTCGCGGCCGCCTACCCCGCCATCGCCCTGGACGAGATGCGCGCCTGGGCCTTCCTGCCGCTGATCGCCTCCGGCCACCCGGTCGGCAGCTGCATCATCGGCTTCGACGAGACCCGCGCGTTCACGCTGGAGGAGCGCGGCCTGCTCACGGCCCTCGGCGGCTTCATCGCCCAGGCGCTGGAGCGCGCCCGGCTCTACGACGCCGAGTTCGCGCTCGCCCGCGGCCTCCAGCAGGCCCTGCTGCCGCACCGGCTGCCGCGGCTGGACGACGTCCGGATCGCCGCCCGCTACCTGCCCGGCACCCAGGGCATGGAGATCGGCGGCGACTGGTACGACGCCGTCGTCACCGGCCGCGACCTCACGCTCGTCATCGGCGACGTCGAGGGCCACAGCGTCGGTGCCGCCGCCACCATGGGCCAGCTCCGCAGCGCCGTGCGGGCCTTCACCACCGGCGGCCACCCGCCGGACGAGGTGCTCGTCCGTACCAACCAGCTCCTGCTCGACCTCGACCCCGGGCTGCTCGCCAGCAGCTGTCTGATCCGCTTCACCCCCTCCGACGGCAGCGCCCTGATCGCCCGCGCCGGACACCTGCCGCCGGTGCTGCGCCACCCCGACGGGCACACCGAGGCGCTGTACGTCGCGGGCGGGCCGCTGCTCGGGGTCGACCAGACGGCCGAGTACCCGGTCACCGAGCTGCGGCTGTCCCGGGGATCGCTGCTCGCGCTCTACACGGACGGCCTGGTCGAGGACCCGGCGGTGCCGATCGACGAGGGCGTGGACCGGCTGCGGGCCGCCCTCGCGCGCACCGCCGGGGTGGCGGGCCAGGGCGGGGACGGGCTGGACCGGCTGGCGGAGGTGCTGCTGCACGAGGTCGGCTCCACGCACCGGGTGGACGACGTGGCGCTGCTGCTCACCGCGTACGGGTGAGGCGGCGGGTCGGGTGAGGCGGCGCGTACGGGTGAGGCGGCTGGTCGGGGGCGGGCAGCCGGGGGCGCCATCGTCCTCGGGAGAGACAGACGCGACTTTCGTCAGGCGAGCGGACGCGACTTTCGTCGGGGGTGGATCTAGACGAAGGGTGAAGGCGCCCGGTGCGGCGGCTTCGCTAGCCTCGACGGGTGGATGCACTGGCGAAGGCCTGGTCGAAGGCGGTACGGACGGCGTTTCCCGGGCCCTGGCGGCCCGGGCTGGTGGTGCGCGAGGTCGGCGGCGCGCTGCTGCTGGGCGCGCTGGCGATGCCGCTTGAGGCCGGCAGCGACTCCGGCCTCTTCCTGCTCTCCGGGCCGGGCACCGCCGTGCTCTTCCTGCTCCGGCGCGGGCTGCCGGCGACCGTCCTGGTGCTCACCGCCGCCGCGAGCGGCTGGGCCGCAGGGCCGCTGCCGCTGCTGGTCTGCGCCGGCTGGTCGGCCGGCGCCCGGGTGAAGCGGGTCGGCGTGCTGGCCGGCTCGTTCACCGGCGGGTTCCTGCTGATGACGGCCGTCGGCGTGGTCAAGGACATCGGGTCGGCGCCGGTCAAGCTGATGATCGGGTTCTCGCTCGGCGGGTTCCTGCTGCTCGCCGTGCTGCCCGCGCTCTGGGGCCGCTACCGGGCGCAGCGCCGGGCGTTGCTGGACGCGCTGCGCGAGCGCAACGACCAGTTGCTGCGC
Organism: Streptomyces sp. CB01881; assembly: GCF_002953255.1. Classification (GTDB taxonomy): domain Bacteria; phylum Actinomycetota; class Actinomycetes; order Streptomycetales; family Streptomycetaceae; genus Kitasatospora. The sequence continues at coordinate 712,238 of NZ_CP026498.1, read as the reverse complement.
GAGCGGACCATGGTTGCGCACCAGGCCCGGCTGCGCGAGCGGCACCGGATCGCCCAGGACATGCACGACAGCCTGGGCCACCAGCTCGCCCTGATATCCGTCCACACCGGGGCGCTGGAGGTGGACCGCACGCTCACCGACCGCCAGCGGGAGGCCGTCGGCGTCCTGCGGCTGGCCGCCGTCGCCGCGATGCGCGAGCTGCGCGAGGTGGTCGGCGTGCTGCACGACGAGTCGACCGCCCCGCTGCCGGCGCCGGCCGCCGCAACGACGCCCGGCACCGGGCGGACGGGCGGACTGGACGACATCACGAAGCTGGTCGAGTCCTCCCGCGCGGCCGGGACGCCGGTCTCCTTCAGCGAGGCGGGTGATCGCCGGCCGCCGGCCGCCAACGTCGGCCACGCCGCCTACCGGATAGTCCAGGAGGCGCTGACCAACGCGCACAAGCACGCGCCCGGCGCGGTCATCACCGTCGCCCTGCGCTACGAGCCGGACGCGCTGGTGGTGGAGGTCGTCAACCCGCGGGCACCCGAGCCGGTCGGTGTCCACGCGGCCGGCGTGGCGGCGGCGGTCAGCGGCGGCCAGGGGCTGACCGGCCTGCGCGAGCGGGCCCGGCTGGTCGGCGGGATGGTGCACGCCGGGCCCACACCGGAGGCGGGGTTCCGGCTCGCCGCCGTGCTGCCGTACGAGGGGGCGGGCGGGGCGCCTGCGGACGGGTCGGTGGCCGGAACGGCGGGTGCGGCCGGCGGCGCCGGAGACGTGGCCGGGGTGGCGGGTGCGGAGGCGTGGCTGCTGGACGCCTTGCCGGCGGCCGACGGCGGGCCCGGTGCACGGCGGTGGCGCAGTCCCGCGCTCGGCTGCGCGCTCAGCGGGCTGGTGGTCCTGCTCGTCGTCGGCGGCCTGCTGGCCTGGGGGGTGGTCTCCTTCGTCCGTGCCGCCGGCGAGGCGACCGTGAAGCGGTCGGTGTACGACTCGATCCAGGTCGGCATGCCGCAGGCCGAGGTGGAGAAGCGCCTGCCGGCTGGCAACGCCTTCTTCACCAAGGGCTACGAGGGCTCCGGCCCGACCCCGCCGGCGGGAGCGGCGTGCCGCTACTTCCTCTCCGAGGAGACGACCGACACGTGGGGCGAGGACAACATCGTGCGGCTCTGCTTCAAGGACGGCGCCCTGGTCGAGAAGCAGCACTACCCGGTGAAGTCCTGACCGGACGGCCCGACCGGAGGGCCTGACCGGGGGGCCCGGCCGGAACACCCGACCGCGGGAAGGGCCGGGCACGGGAGGTGTGAGGATGGTGCCGAGCAGCGCCACCCGCACTTACCGAGGGGATGACCAGCAGTGATCCGAGTCCTCGTCGCCGACGACGAGCCGCTCATCCGGGCCGGGATCAGGATGATCCTGTCCTCTGCCGACGACATCGACGTGGTCGCCGAGGCCGCCGACGGCCGTCAGGCCCTCGATCTCGCCCTGGCACACAGAGTGGACGTCGTCCTGCTGGACATCCAGATGCCGGTGATGGACGGGCTCACGGCGCTCGGCGAGCTGCGCCGGGTGGTACCGGGGGCGCGGGCGCTGATCCTCACCACCTTCGGGGAGCGTGACAACGTACTGCGCGCCATCACCGAGGGCGGCGCGGGGTTCCTGCTCAAGGACACCGCGCCGGCCGAGCTGATCCAGGCCGTCCGCGCCGCCGCCACCGGCAACGCGTTCCTGTCGCCCGCCGCCACCCGGCACATCGTGGACTCGCTGGCCGGCACGCGCACCGGCCCGGCCGCGGCCAGGGGCACGGCGGCCCGGCGGCGGCTGGAGGTGCTGACCACGCGTGAGCTGGAGGTGCTGGCGCTGTTGGGCGAGGGGCTCTCCAACGCGGACGCCGGCGCCCGGATCCACATGAGCGAGGCGACGGTGAAGACGTACGTCAGCCGGATCCTGGCCAAGCTGGGCTGTGACAACCGGGTGCAGGCGGCGTTGCTCGCGCGGGACGCGGGGCTGGACGGCGGGGGCTGACGGTTCTCGGGCAGCCCGCCTGTCCTCGCCGTGCCCGTCCTCGGCCGGCCCGCCCGTGTCCGGCCCCTCCTCGGCCGGCTGGCCCGGGGGCGGTGGGGCGGCGTGGGCACGGTGGCGGGGGCGGCGCGGGCGCGTGAGAGGGGTGCGGCGGCGGCGTGCAGAGGCGTACCCGATACGTCGGATACGGACCGGTCGTGCACCATGCGCTGCGCGACCGCTTGGACACGATGGGTAGCGGGTGTGGTCGACGCCACGACGGTCCGGCGCGGAACCGGGAACTCCGGCAGCGGTGGTGACGGTGTGTCAGCTGCCGATCGCACTGGGTCGATGGTGCGGGAGGGCTCACGGGTGGACAAGTGTGAGCGCGGGCACGGAAATTGACCATTCGATCTTGAAAATGCGGTCAAACCTGGTCATTTCGGATGGGGTTTCATGATCGATACCACCGGTAACAGTCAACTGACCTGCGGCGTCCAAGAATTGCTTGTGGCGGCCCCGGAGGGCCCGTAGCTTCATTGGCGGTGCAACGAGCACCACCCGGGTTCACCCCCGATGCACAGCCCGCCGACTGACCCCCGGCGCGAGGGCGGTGCCCGCCGACACGGCCGGCTCGAACAGGCCGTCGGCGAGCGGGGGTGACCGCGGCGGCACGGCACGTCCGACACGTGCGTGGCCGCCCGTCGAGTGAGGTGAGCGCGACGGCCCTGCCAGGGGTCTGGTTCCGCCTGCCCGCCCGGGGCTTGTCGAGAGGACTTTCATGACACTCCGTAACGAGACTGCCGCTGCCACCACCAACACCGCCACCACGGGCAAGCGCCGCAGCCGCGCCTGCCTGGTGCTGGTCGGCGGGGCCGTCGCGGCCCTCCCGGTGGCCGGCCTCGTCACGGCCACCTCGGCCTCCGCCGCGTCCACCTCCACCTGGGACGCCGTCGCCCAGTGCGAGAGCGGTGGCAACTGGAGCATCAGCACCGGCAACGGCTTCTACGGCGGACTGCAGTTCACCCCGTCCACCTGGGCCGCGTACGGCGGCACCGCGTACGCGTCGCAGGCCAGCCAGGCGACAAAGGCGCAGCAGATCTCGGTCGCCGAGAAAGTCCTCGCCTCGCAGGGCCCCGGCGCCTGGCCGGTCTGCTCCGTCAAGGCCGGCCTGACCAAGGGCGGCGCTCCGGCGGCCGTCGACACCTCGGCCCCGGCCGCCAAGGCCGAGGCCCCGAAGGCGGCTGCGCCCAAGGCGGCCACGCCCAAGACCCAGCAGCAGGCCAAGCCCGCGCAGACCCCGCAGGCGGGCCCGGCCCAGGGCGAGAAGGGCCAGCCGGCCGCGAAGTCGCAGAAGCCGCAGTCCTGGAAGTCGCAGGACGCGGCCAAGCCGTCCAAGCCGGCCGCTGTCGGCACCAACACCTCCGGTGGCAGTTACACCGTCAAGAGCGGTGACACCCTGAGCGACATCGCGGCCAAGTTCGGCACCGACACCGCGAGCCTGCACGCCAAGAACGCCAAGGCGATCGGCGGCAACCCGGATCTCATCTTCCCGGGCCAGACCCTGAGCCTCTGACGGTGGGGCTGTGACGGTGGGGCTGTGGCGGCGGGCTCCTGGCGCCTGAGCCTCTGACAGTTCACCTCTGACAGCGGGCTTCTGACAGGGGGTTTCTGACAGCCGGGCCTCCGGCGGCCAACCCCGCCCGTACCGAGCGGCCGCCCCCTTCCTGGGGGTGGCCGCTCCGGCGCGTCCAGGGTACGGGGCGGGTGGACGGGTTCGGCGGCATGCCCCGGCTGGGAAGCGACCGGGAACTGTCCGGCGCGACAGTCGTCGGGAACGACGCGACGAACTGCGGGGGAGGGCTCCGCGGCGTGAACAGCTACGCCAGGGGGCCGGCCCTCGACCCGGCCGAGGGGAGTGGCTGGGTGCCCGCGGCTGCGGTCGCGTCCCTGGTTGCGGCCATGGCGCCGGCCCGGCCCGGCCTGGCTCGGCCTGTGAGGCGGAGGCGGGCACTCGCCGCGGCGCGGCCCACCGGCTCCCGGCGCTCGGGCGGTGTCGGCTGTGTCGGGGCGCGCCGAGGCTGCTGCGAGGACTGCCAGGGGTGACGAAACGCCCCGTCGGCACCGCAGTGCCGGCGGGGCGGACGTGCTGAACTACAGGTCGTACTCACGGGGCTTGTCGAGCCAGCCCGCTGCGGTCACGGGGTGCCCGGTCAGGCGGTACTCCACGCGGCGGTGTTCGGAAGCGGGTTCCGGGGCGGGTCGCCCGCCAGCACGCGGTGTTCCTCGTGGTTGATCCAGGCGTTCACGGCGCCCTGGGCAGGGGTGTCCTGCGCGGCCGCCCCATCCGGAGTCCGATGCCGATCGGGGCTGACGGGGGTCTGGTAGGCAGTCGGTCGTGCGGTGTGTTGTCCTCTGCCGCGTCGGCGAGCGCCGCACCGCCGCCGAGTGCGCACAGGGTGGCCGCTGCCATGCCGACGGCTACACGCTTGATCACGAGGGTTCTCCAGGGTCTCGAAGGGGTGGTCTGTGCTCGCAGTAGACCGTCCGCGCGTAGACATCCGATCGACGTCGGCCGTGCGAGGCTGCTCTGAGGAGGCCGCTCCGAGGGGGCTGTGAGAGCCGCCGCCGGACGAGGACCTGCGGGCCTTCGCCGTGAGGGCGAGGGCCCGTGAAGCTGCTCGGACGGGATGATTGTTGAACGTTGAACGCGATGTCCGAATGCCGCCGGACCCGCGGGCCCCGTGGGGCGAGGATCAAGTCATGTCCGAGAACAAGTCAAGGAGTTCAGGCGATATGACGACGAGTGAGACTGTGGCGACGGCGGCCGTGAACGGGTTCGCGAAGCTCGACGGCAAGGCGGCCCTGGTGACCGGCGGCAGCCGGGGGATCGGGGAGGCGGTCGCGTTGCGGCTGGCCGAGGACGGCGCCGATGTCGCGCTGACCTACCAGGGCAGCGCCGAGCGGGCCGAGGCGGTCGCGGCGAAGATCACGGCGATGGGTCGGCGGGGGTGGGCGGTCCGCGCGGACAGTGCCGACCCGCAGGCCGTCCGGGATGTCGTGGAGGCGGTGGCCGAGCGCTTCGGGCGCCTCGACATCCTGGTGAACAACGCGGGCGTCGGCGTGCTCGGTCCGATCGGGGAGCTGGCGTTGGACGACGTGGACCGGGTGCTGGAGGTCAACGTCCGGGCGCCGTTCCTGTTCGCCCAGGCCGCCAGCGCCCACCTGACCGAGGGCGGCCGGATCATCACCATCGGCAGCTGCATCGCCAAGCGCGTCGCCTTCCCCGGCGCCTCGCTCTACGGGGCCAGCAAGGCCGCGACGATCGGGCTCACCAAGGCGCTGGCCCGTGAGCTGGGTCCGCGGGGGATCACCGTCAACGTGATCCATCCCGGGCCGATCGACACCGAGATGAACCCGGCGGACGGTCCGTCGGCGGAGTTCCAGGCGGGCCTGACCGCGCTCGGCAGGTACGGCAGCGGCGCCGACATCGCCGCCACCGTCGCCCACCTCGCGGGCGAGGACGGCCGCTACATCTCGGGTGCCGAGATCGCCGTGGACGGCGGGTTCGCGTCCTGACCCGCTGAGCCCGGGGGCGGGCACGGGGATCCGGCCACCGGCCCGGCGCGGTGTCGCGCCGGGCCGGTGGCGGCGGTCCCGTTTACGATCGGCCGGTCCGAGCACATGTCCCAGCCCCGAAGAGGTGTCGCCATGACCGCAGCGGAAGACCCGATCGACCTGCTCGCCCGGGCGCTCGCGCAGACCGCCGGCCTGATCGACGGCGCCGGCGCCGAGCAGGCCGGTCACCCGACGACCTGCCGGTCGTGGGACGTCGCCGACCTGATCAGCCATCTCCTCCACGACCTGCGGCAGTTCAGCGTCCGGGCGAACGGCGGCAATCCGGACTGGTCGCAGCCCTTCGAGCGGGTCGAGGACGACTGGCTGCACGCCTTCGAGGCCGGTGCCGAGGAACTGGTCGCCGCCTGGCGGAACGCCGGGGACCTCTCCGGGACCATCGAGATCCCGGGGGGAGGCACGCTGCCCGCACGCTTCCCGGTGGACCAGCAGATCGCCGAGTTCGCCGTCCACGGCTGGGACTTGGCCCGCGCCACCGGCCAGTCCACGGCGGGCCTCGACCACGACGTGGCCCGCGCCTCGCTCGCCTGGGGCCGCGGCGCGCTGCGCCCCGAGTACCGCGGGAGCGAGGAGGACGGCCGCGCCTTCGGCCCCGAGGTGACCGTTCCGGAGGACGCGCCGCCCTACGACCGGCTGGCCGCCTTCTTCGGCCGTGACCCGCGCAAGGTCTGAGGCGCCCCGGCGGGCCCGGGGCGCGGGCCCGGGGCGCGGGCCCGGGGCGGCAACGCGTCCGGTCAGTGGAAGGCGGCGAGGACGGCGCCCCACTGCGCGGTGGTCTGTCCGGTCGCGGCGCAGGGAGCGGAGTCCGCCGCGACCTGGTGGGCGGTGGTGAGGCGGTAGGAGGAGAGCCGGAGCACCGGAAGGGTGGTCCAGCCGGGGCTGAACTCGGGGGCGGTGCCGGTGTTGGTGCCCACCGTGCCCACCAGCAGGTCACCGGCCGTGCAGTCGAGCGGGGTGGCGCTGGTCGTGAAGGCGGTCCCGCCGCTCTCGCCGGAGGCGTGGGCGCTGCCCCGGGCGGCGGAGATGCCGTGGAACTCGTCCACCGCGACGTGGTACTTGCTCGAGTGCGGGTAGGACACGTGGATCGCGTCCGCCGTGGTCAGCGCGGGGACCCCGAAGGCGGCCAGCACGAGCACCCGGTGCCGGAGCGAGTCCGTCACGTCCCCGACGATTCCGAACCTGTCGCCCTGGGTGTCCGTCACCGTCACCTTTCCGGGGCAGGTGCTGGTCAGCATCATCGTCACGACCAGGGCGTCCCCCCGGGCGACCGGCGAGAGGACGGGCAGGACGACGTCGGTGCCGGAGAGGATCTGCTGGTCGAAGGCGGGCCGGGACACCCAGGACGGGGCCGGGCCGGCGCTCGCCGTGTGGTCCGTCGCCGGAAGCGGGCCGGGAGGGGCGGGGCGGGCGGCCGAGCCGGCCTCCGGTTCGGCGGGCTGGTGGGTGGCGGCGTCGCCGACCGGGCAGTCCTGCGGCAGTGCGGACTGCGCGACGGGGCCACGAAAGGCGACCAGGCCGAGCGTGCCGCAGACTCCGAGCAGCGTGCCGATGAGCAGGCTGACCGCGTGGGTCCAGAGGCGGTGGCGGTGCAGCGGCTGTTCGGTGTTTCCGGACGCGCGCGAGGTCGACGGCTCCGCGGGGCTCTCGGCGGGAGTGGCCGGCGGCGGGGGCGCCACCGGCCGGGTGTCCGCGTCCGTGGCCGGGTTCTCGTTGGTGGTGGACATCCAGCGGCGGTGCCACTCGGCCTCGTCGCCGCCGCAGGCCTGGACGTAGGCCCTGGTCGTGGGCCAGGACGGCAGCCTCGATCCGGAGGCCGCCTCGTGCAGGGTGGTGTGGGAGATCGAGCCGGCTTTCCTCGCCATGGTGCGGAAGGAGGGCTGGCCCGCCTCCCGGCGCAGCCTGCGCAACTCGGCGGCGAAGTCCTCGGCCGCTCTGACGCGTTCGGGTTCTCCCGGTCGTGACTCCCGCTCCGCCATGACGCCCCCCGCTGTCAGACAGTGTCAGATCCCTCGGTACCGCTCTTCGCTTGTCGCGTACGGATCATAGCGACGCGTGACGGCGGTGTTCGGCCATCGGTTGAATCGTCCCGGCGGAAGGCGGCTCCGGGGCCGGCCCTGCCGCCGCAGTCAGCTGTTGTCAGTTTCCGTCAGGCGGTACCGAACACCGCAGGTGATCGGGTCAGCTGTCCCCGCCGTCGCCGTCAGGGCGACCGGCCAACGAGACGACAACGACAGGGGAAATCGACATGCGCAAGGGACTCCTCCGCAGGCTCGGGCGGCGCGGCGCGACCGTCGCAACCGTCGCGGCGCTGGCGGCCGGTGGCGTCGGCCTGGCGGCGGGCAGCGCGTCCGCCGACGGGGTGTACTTCCTCCACGATCACCCCAGCGGTCACGGAGTGGGCCTGTACAACTCGTCCTGGGGGACCACCAAGGTCACCCAGGACCTGACCCTGCAGTCCTTCAGCTGGTCCGGGGACTGGATCTCCCCCGACTGCTGGATCAGGGGTGCGGACATCAACAACCAGGGCAACGTGTGGTACCGGATCACTTCCGCGTCCCACCCGAACGGCGACCCGTACGTCGGCACCGCGTTCGTCTACGGGGCCTACGCGGATGGCAACTGGCTCTTCCACAACGGCCTGCGCGCGTGCTGACGGCCCGCTGAACCGGTCCGCCCCGCCCGCGCCACCGGGCGGGGCGGACCGCACTACGGATCCTGGCGAACCGCCCTGCGGATCCTGGCGGGCGGCGCTACGGAGCCTGGCGGGCGGCGGCCTGCTTGATCGCCTCGCGGATGCGGGGGTAGGTGCCGCAGCGGCAGATGTTCTGGATCTGGTCGATGTCCGCGTCGGTCGGGGCCGGGGTACGGCGCAGCAGGGCTGCCGCGGTCATGATCTGGCCGGGCTGGCAGAAGCCGCACTGGGCGACGTCGCAGGCGAGCCAGGCCTCCTGGACGGGGTGCAGGGTGTCGCCGTCGGCCAGCCCCTCGATGGTGGTGACGCTGCGCCCGGCGCAGTCCCTGACCGCCATCGTGCACGGCTGGAACTCCTCGCCGTCCAGGTGGCTGGTGCAGGCGCGGCAGACGCCGACCCCGCAGCCGTACTTGGGGCCGGTGACGCCGAGCTTGTCGCGCAGCACCCAGAGCAGCGGCATGTCGTCCGGTGCCTCGACGGTGACCGGCTGTCCGTTGAGGACGAAGGTGTGGCTGGGCATGGGGAGTTGCGCCCTTCGGGGGTCGGTTGAACGCAGGGGGCGCTCAGCAGTCGATCGGGAACGAGCGCGGGCTGGTGCCGGTCGCCCGGGCGTACGCGTTGGCGACCGCCGCCGAGGCGGCCGGGACGCCCAACTCGCCCGCGCCGCCGGGTGCTCCGCTCGGCGGCATGAGGTGGATCTCGACCGACGGCGGGCTGTTGCGCTGTCGGGCGTAGCGGAAGTCGGCGAAGCTTCCCTCCCGGACGGCGCCGCGGTCGATGTGGTTGCCGGCCTGGAGGACGACCGAGATGCCGTCGATCAGCGCGCCGGTCAACTGGGCCTCCAGTCCACGGGGGTTGATCACCAGCCCGAGGTCGGCGGCGATCACGGCCCTGGTGGCGCGGGGCTGCTTCGGGTCGGTGGCGTCCAGCTCGACGAGGTAGGCGACGCGCCCGCCGTTCTCGTCGTGGTAGCCGATGCCCTGGGCCTGGCCGGCGGGCATCGGGCGGCCCCAGCGGCCGGCCTGGGCGACCTTGTCGAGCACGGCACGGCCCGCGGCGTCGCGGACCCGGGCCCGGCGGAACGCGACCGGATCCTGGCCGAGGCGGCGGGCCAGTTCGTCCATCATGATCTCGTCGGCGACGCGGACGGTGCCGGAGTAGACCGAGCGCCAGCTGCCGGTGTGCATGTCCAGCGGGACCTCGGCGAGCAACTGGGTGGGGATGCCGACGTCGTACGGGTTCTTCTCGCTGAGCAGGAAGAACGCCTGGGCGAGGCTGATCCCCGCCACCGAGAGGTTGAAGCCGGCGGCGGTGAGCGCCTCGCCGAGCCCGTGCCGGAAGTCGGTCCGGACGGTGGCGACCCGGTGCTCGTAGCTGATCACCTGGCCGAGGCCGTAGGTGGCGCGGACCCGGTGGTGGCTGGCGGGGCGCATCCGGCCGTGGCGCATGTCGTCGTTGCGGGTCCACATCAGCTTGACCGGGCGGCCGGCCGCCCGGGAGATCCGTGCGGCCTCCAGCGCGGCGTCGAAGAACAGCCGCCGGCCGAACGAGCCGCCGCCGCGCACCACGTGGACGGTGACGGCGTCCTGCGGCAGGCCGAGCTCGGCGGCGATGGTCTGCTGGGCGACGATCGGGGTCTGCGAGGCGAACCAGAGCTCGGCGCGGTTCGGCCGAACATCGGCGACGGCCGTCAGCACCTCCATCGGCGCGTGGTTGACGAAGGCGAAGTCGAACTCGCTGTCCACGTACTGGGTGAGCAGCGGCGGGACGAGGAACGGCAGGTGGGCGGCGCGCAGCCGGGCCCGGATGTCGGCGTCGGAGAGCGCGGCGACCGGGCCGGGGTGCCAGGAGGTGAGCAGCGCGTCGCGGGCCTTGAGCGCCTGGTCGAAGGTCTCGGCGAGGACGGCGACGCCGGTCGGGACGGTGAACACGCCCAGCACGCCCGGCATCGCGCGGGCGGCCGAGGCGTCCAGCGACCGGAGGGTGCCGTTGATGGTGGTCGGCCGGGCGACCACGCAGGGCACGGCGCCCGGAACGGCGAGGTCCCCGGCGTACTTGGCGCGGCCGGTGACGATGTCGCGGGCGTCGATCCGGCCCGTCGGCCGCCCCACCAGGCGCTGCTGGTCCGGTGGCTTGGGTGCGGCGGGCACGGCCGGGACGGCGATTCCCGCGGCCTCGGCGGCGAGTTCGCCGTAGCCGGCCCGGCGGCCGTCGGGGGCGAGGACGGCGGAGTCGGCGGTGCGCAGCGTGCCGGCCGGCAGCGACCAGCGGCGGGCGGCGGCGGTGACCAGCCGGGCCCGGGCGGCGGCAGCGGCGGCGCGGACCGGGTCGTACAGCGAGCGCACCGAGTTGGAGGCACCGGTGAGCTGGTTGAAGAGGAGTTCCGGGCGGCCGTCGGCGAGCGGGACGTCGACGTCGGTGAGCCGGGCGTCGAGCTCCTCGGCGACCAGCATGGCGATGGCCGTGGTCAGGCCCTGGCCGACCTCCAGGCGGGGGAGGTGCAGGGCGGCGCGTCCGTCGGCGGTGACCTCCAGCACCAGCAGGTGGGAGGTGGGCAGGCCGGCCACGATCAGGGCGTCGCCGGGGTCGAGGATGTCCGGGATGCCCGGCAGGCCGATCAACTGTGAAGGCGCGGAGGCCTGTTCGGCGAGTGCCCGCTCGGCGGCGGTCTGGACGGCGGCCTGCGCGGTGGCGGGCGCGGCGGCGTCCAGGCCCAGCCGGGCGGCCACGGTGAGCGTGGGGGCGGCGAGCAGGTAGGTGAGGAAGCGCCGGCGTCCGGTGGGGGCCGCGGGTCCGTCGGCCGGGCTCACCGCGGGCGCCTCCGCCTCCGCCTCGGGCGGGGCCTCGGCGACGGGGGCGGCGGGGGCGGCGGTGGGATTGGCGGTGGGATCGGTGGCGTTCCGGGCGTTGCCCGAGGGTGCGATGGAGGTGCTGATGGGGGGAGCCCTTCGAGCCGGCGACGACTCCGGCCGGGCGGGCCCGGGCGGCCCCGGCCCCGCTGCCGGATCGCGAACGCGGACGAGCATAGGAGGGGGCTACTGGCCGGTCAACACGGGCTTCGGGCCGGACCGGACATCCCGCCGGATGTCGGACGGGGTGGCTCCGGATGTCGGATGGGGTGGATACGGACGGCACGGGGCGGGCGGGTCGCGGCCTCGGTACCGCCGTCCGGGTGAAGCCCGGGTGACGGATCGTCCGTTCCCGCACGGCAGTTCGGCCGCCGAGGGTCCGTGTGGGCGCCCCGGGGTGGACCCGTGGAGGGGCCCGGTGGAGGGGCCCGGTGGAGAGGGCCGGCGGCAGGGCCGTCCGGGGCACCGAAGTGGCCCACCTGCCCGGTTGGTGAATGGACCTTTCCGCTGGGCCACCCGACTCCTAGGATTGATCTTGTCAGTCAGTAGAGGAACGGGCGGCCTCCCGGCGGGGCCGCCGCACCGGGGGAGTCTCCTTGCCGATCCGCCTTGTCCCGCCCGCAGGCGTCCAACGGACGCTCGCCACCGCTCAGTTGGTCGGATCGATCGGCGACGGCGCGTACTACACCTGCTCCGCGCTCTACTTCACCCGGGTCATCGGGATGTCCCCCACCCGGCTCGGCCTCGGCCTGGCCGTGGCCTGGGCGGTGGGCTCGCTGGCCGGTGTCCCGCTCGGCCACCTCGCCGACCGGCGCGGACCGCGCGGCACGGCGGTGCTGCTGGCGCTCGCCACCGGTGCGGTGGTCGCGTCGTTCCTGGTGGTCCGCTCCTTCGCGCCGTTCCTGGTCGCCGTCTGCCTCTACGCCACGACGCAGTCCGGACTCTCGGCGGCCCGGCAGGCGCTGGTCGGCGGCCTGGTCGGCCGGGCGGAACGGACGACGCTGCTCGCCCAGTTGCAGGCGGTCCTCAATGCCGGACTGGCCCTCGGCGCCGCGGTCGGCGGCGTCGTGCTGAGCACCGGGAGCCGGACCGGCTTCCTCGTCGCCTTCGCGGTCACCGCCGTCGGGTTCCTGGTCAGCGGCCTGATCCTGCTGCGTCTGCCCGAGGTCCCGCCCGCCCCCGTGAGCCCGGGCACCGGACCGAAGCTGGCCGTGCTCTCCGACCGTCCCTACGCCGTGGTGACGCTGGTCAACACCGTGCTGCTGCTGCGGATGCCGCTGCTCAGCCTGATCATCCCGCTCTGGATCGCCGCCAGGGCCGAGCACCTCGCCTGGCTCGGCTCGGCCCTGTTCGTCCTCAACACCGTGGTGGTGATGGCCTTCCAGGTCCGCGCGGCCCGCGGCGTGACCGGGCTGCGCTCCGCCTCTCGCGCCGTCCGCGACGCGGGCGTCATCCTGCTCGCCTCCTGCGCGGTCTTCGCCCTCTCGGCCGGGGACGTCCCGGTCTGGGCGATGGCCGGCCTCCTGGTGGTGGCCGCGACGCTCCAGGTGATCGGCGAGATGAAGCAGTCCGCGGGCTCCTGGCAGATCAGCTTCGACCTCGCGCCCGCCCACCAGACCGGCCAGTACCAGGGCTTCTTCGGCTCGGGCGTGGCGGTGGCACGCACCGTCGGACCGCTGCTGCTGACCACGCTGCTGCTGGACTGGGGCGTACCCGGGTGGCTGCTGCTGGGTGGGTTCTTCCTGGCGGCGGGCTGTGCGATGGGGCCGGTGGTGCGGTGGGCGGAGCGCCGTCGCCCCGGGGTGGCGGAGTCGGAGCCGGAGCCACTGCCGGAGCCGGAGCCGGTGTCGGACTCGGGCGAGGTCGTGGCGCGGGCCTGAGAGGACTGGTGTCGGGCCGGACGTCGGGCCGGCTCGGCGGGTCGCGGCCCGACCGGTGGCGGCCTGGCCCGTGGCGGCCTGGCCCGTGGCGGCCCGGCCCGTGGCGGATCACCGCCACCCGTGGGGGACCCGGGAGCTGGCGGTGCACCGTCAGCACGCCGTGGATCCTGCGCCGGAATGTCCGTCAGAGTGCTGAAATCACTGCGACATGACGGTCAGCCAGAAGAATTCGTCGTCGTTCATGGTCTTCCCCTCCCGGGCCCCGGCTGCCAGGCTGGCCGGGTTTGCAGAACCGGAGGAGGTCGCGTGTCCCGCATACCCAGTCTGGCGTTGGCCGTTGCCAGCGCGTTCGCTCTCGTCGCCGGAACCGCCGTCGCGGCGTCGGCCGCACCGGAACCACCCTCGGCCGCGCCCGCCGCCGAGGCCCGGGTCGACCCGGTCGCCTGGACGCCCTGCAACCCCGACCCGACGAAGCCGGACCCGGGGATCTACGACTGCGCCGTCTACCCGGTGCCGCTCGACTACGCGGACCCGTCCGGCGAGAAGATCGGCATCGCCATGATGCGCCGCCGGGCCGGGGACCCGTCCAAGCGGATCGGCTCGCTGTTCCTCAACCCCGGCGGCCCCGGCGGCAGCGGCTACCTCTGGGCCACCACCAGCCGGTTCGGCCCCGATGTACAGGCCCGCTTCGACCTGGTCGGCTTCGACCCGCGCGGTGTCGCCCGGAGCAACCCGCTGAAGTGCTTCACCACCGACGAGGAGGCGAGCGCCGTCACCGACCGGCAGATCGGTGTACCCGTCACCAAGGCCGAGATCGACGGCACCCTGGCCGCCACCCAGGACTACACCGACGCCTGCGAACGCAACGCCGGCCCGCTCATCGAGCACATGTCGACCGAGAACGTCGTCCGTGACCTCGACCGGATGCGCCGGGCCGTCGGCGACAAGCAGCTGAGCTTCGCCGGGTTCTCCTACGGCACGCTGATCGGCGCCACCTACGCCAACATGTACCCGGACAAGGTTCGCGCGCTGATCATCGACGGCAACGTCGACCCCAACCTGCGGCTGCACAACGGCCTGGAGTACGACCGCCAGCGCGCCGGCGGTTTCGAACTCGCCCTGGACGAGTACCTGAAGCGCTGCAAGACGGCCGGCGCCCCCCGCTGCGCCTTCGGCGACGGCGACACCCGGGCCAAGTTCGACGCGATCCGCGACCACCTGCGCACCAGCCCGGTCACCCTGCCGGACGGCACCAAGGTCACCCTCTCCAGCTTCACCAGCCAGGTGGCCAACGCCCTCTACGCGCAGACCCGGCAGGCGCCGCTGGCCAAGTCGCTGCAGGCCCTGCACGAGGTGCTCCAGCAGCAGGGTGCGCCCTCGCTGGCGGCCGCGAAGGCCGCCGACGACGCGAACGTGCTGGCCGTGACCGTCCCCACCGCGCTGCGCGAGGCCCTTCCGGAGACCCCGTACAGCTCCGACGACTCGTACTACGGCGTCAACTGCCAGGACAAGCCGTACCCGTCGAACCCGCGGGTGTTCGCCAACGTGGCCCGCGCCTGGGAGAAGGAGTCGCCGACCTTCGGCCGCTACCAGGCCTTCGACGCGCCCGCCTGCGCCACCTGGCCGGCCCCGGCACGTGACGTCGAGCGGTACACCGGCCCCTGGAACCGCCGCACCGCCAACCCGGTCATGGTGATCGGCAACCTCTACGACCCGGCCACCCAGTACAAGTTCGCCCAGAACATGCAGCGCCAGCTCGGCAGCGCCGTGCTGGTCAGTGTCGACGTGATCGAGCACTGCGCGGTCGGCCGGAGCAAGGAGCTGAACAAGCTGGTCACCGACTACCTGGTGAACAAGGCCGTGCCGGCACCGGGCCAGCTGCTGAAGCCCGACGCCGAAGCCTTCCCGCCGGTCGCCTGACGGCCGTGCACCGGTCCCCGGCGGCCTGATCCGCACCGTGAGGCCCACCCCGGACGCCATGCCCGGGGTGGGCCTCACCCGTGCCGTTCCCGCGGCCGCCTTCCTAGGGTGAGCCGCCCGCGGCGGCGGGGCCGGCCCGGGGCGCGCGTCAGAGGTCGGTCAGGGGGACGTCGGGGTCGGCCAGGGCCTTCGGGTCCACCACCCGCTTCGACCGGACCAGTTCGCGGATCGGGTCGGTGACGTCCCAGACGTTGACGTTCATGCCCGCCAGGACCCGGCCGCCGGACAGCCAGAAGGCGATGAACTCGCGGGCGGCGCGGTCGCCCCGGAAGACCACCTGGTCGTAGTCGCCCGGCTCGACGTAACCGGTGTACTCCATCCCCAGGTCGTACTGGTCGGTGAAGAAGTACGGCACCCGGTCGTAGACCGCCTCGGGGCCGTCCTGGCCGAGCATCGCGCGGGCCGCCGTCTGCGGTTGGTTGAGCGCGTTGGCCCAGTGCTCGACCCGGATGTGGCGGCCGAGCAGCGGGTGGAAGGCGTTGGCGACGTCCCCCGCCGCGTAGATGTCCGGGTCCGAGGTGCGCAGGTGCTCGTCGGTCCTGATGCCGTTCACGACCTCCAGGCCGGCCGACTCGGCGAGCGCCGTGAGCGGGGCGATGCCGATGCCGATGATCACCGTGTCCGCCGCCACCGTGGAGCCGTCCGCGAGGCGCACCCCGGTGACCGCGCCGCCGGTGCCGGTCAGCTCCTCGACCTTGGCGTTGAACCGCAGCTCCACGCCCTGGTCGCGGTGCAGGTCGGCGAAGACTTGGGCGACCTCACGGCCCAGCACCCGCAGCAGCGGCAGCTCGGCCGCCTCCAGCACGGTCACCTCGGCTCCCGCGGTCCGGGCGGCCGCCGCCGTCTCCAGGCCGATCCAGCCCGCGCCGATCACCACGACCCGGGCCCCGGGCTTGAGCGCCGCCCGGATCCGGTCGCTCTCCTCGACCCGGCGCAGGTAGAGCACGCCGTCCTGGTCCGCGCCCGGCACCGGCAGGCGGCGCGGCACCGAGCCGGTGGTGAGGAGCAGCTTCGCGTACTCGATCCGGCCGTCGTCGGCGAGCGTGACGGTGTGCCCGGCCGGGTCGACCGCGACGACCGGGGCGCCGAGCCGGAGCGTGACGTCGTGCTCGGCGTACCACTGGGGCGGGTGGACGTAGATCTTCTCGCGCGGCGTCTTGCCGAGCAGGTAGCCCTTGGAGAGCGGCGGACGCTCGTACGGGCGCTCGTGCTCGTCACCGATCAGGACGATGCCGCCGCGGTACCCGGCCTCGCGCAGTGCCTCCGCGGCCTTCGCCCCGCCGAGGGAGGCGCCGACGATGACGATCGGGCGCTCGCGCCCGCCGCCGTCGGCCGTTCCTGCTGTGCCCGTGCTCATGCTGAACTCCTCGCTCTCCGGCCGGAATCACGGACAGCCTGCCGCCATCCGGCGCAGCCTGTCGAGACCACGCCAGGCGCGCCGCAGTTGGTCGCCCGAACGGGTGAACCGGGGCGTGAGCGGTTTGGCGTGCGCCCGGTGGGTCCGTCCGGTGGGTCGTCCCGGAGGGTTCCTGTGGCGGTCCTTCCAGCGGGCCCCTCCGGGAGGGTGGGCTCCTCCGGGAGGGTGGGTCTCTCCGGGCCCGCGGGGATCCGCAGGACGTGTGGTCGGACCGGGCCGCCCGCTACGGAGTCATGGCGTCCCGCACCAGGGCGGTGTCGACGAACTGCTCGAAGCGCACGATCAGGCCGCCGCGCACGGTGAAGTGGTGCGCCACCCGGACCGCCAGCGGGCGACGGGTGGTCCGGTGCACGGCGGTGTAGCGGGCCAGCACCACCACGTTCTCGCCGTCCACCACGTAGTGGTCGTCGTGGGCCGTCCAGCCGTCCCACTCGGCGGCCAGGCGCTCCATCACCCCGTTGGTGACGCCCTTCGGAGTGCGGTAGGTGCCGGCCAGCGGGAAGCCGGCCATCTCCGTCCACTCGACGTCGTCGGCGAGCGTGGACCGCAGGGCGGCCAGGTCACCGCGCGCCGACGCCAGGTACTGGCGGCGGACCACGTCGGCGGGGGCCTCGGACTCGGCGAAGGCGGCGGTGGACCTCGGGATCTCGATCATCTCGGCTCAGCCCCAGGTCATCTCGCCCTTGGCGACCTTGGTCCCGATGTCGACCGCCAGCTTCATCCCCAGATCGGGGAAGCGCTGCTCCAGGGCCTCCCTGGCGGAGGCCGCGTCGGTCGCCCGGCCGATCTCGGTCTCGAACGCCCGCAGGTAGGCGCGGGTGTGGTCGATCGCGGTGGCGATGGCGGGCCCGCCGGCCGTCCGGTGGCCGGGCACCACGAAGGCGGGCTGCAACGCCTCCATGCCGTCCAGCAGGTCGATCCAGGCGGCCCGCTGCTCGGGTGTCGGGGTGTCGGCGGTCCAGACGTGCAGGCCCTCGAAGAGCAGCACCCCGCCGAGGATCGTGCGGTGGTGGTGCTGCCAGAGGTAGTGCCGGTCCGGCAGGTGGAAGTCGGCGCCGCGCAGCTCGAACCGGTGTCCCTCGAAGACGAGTTCGTCGCCGTGCAGCACCTCGGGACGCACCAGCCTGGACGGCAGCTCCGGGCCGAGGTGGGCCCAGGCCTTCAGCTTGTCCTCGTAGGACTCCTGGATGTGCTCCACCGTGCTGGCCGTGGCGAGGAACCGTGCCTGCGGGAAGGCGTCCTGCACCTCCTGCGCCCCGAAGTAGAAGTCTGGGTCGCCGTGGCTGACGAACACGGTGGTCAGCCGCTTGCCGCTGGCCCGGACCCGCTCGACCAGCCGGCGCCCGTCGGAGCGGGTGAAGCCGGCGTCCACCAGCAGGGCGTGGTCGGGGCCGGTCACCAGCACGGAGGTCTTGTTGAGCGAGCTGTCGGGGCTGTCGATGACCTCGAAGTCGAGGGAGCTCATGCGGGGTCGTCCTTCCTCGGGCCGGCCCGGGCGCCGTACACCGGACACGCGTCGACGCCCAGCATCGGCGACCGGCGGACCGGCCGCACGTCGGGAGGCGCGGGCGGAGCGGACCGCGGCCGCGGCTTCCGCCGCCGGTACCGGGGCGGGGGCGCGGTGCGGGTGGGTGTGCGTTCCGGGGCGGGGCCCGCGGTGCGGGTGGGCGTGGCGGCGGGGTCAGCCGCCGGTGCCGGCGCGGGTCCAGAGGGTGAGGTCGCTGCTGGTGGCCACGGCCAGGGTCCGGCCCGAGGGGGAGAAGCCCGCGGCGCGGAAGGTGGACCAGGAGGAGTGGTACACGTGCCACCAGTTCTCGCCGTGCCCGCCCTCGAACGGCCCGCGGCCGGTGCAGAGCAGCACCCGCCCGTTGGGCCACTCCGGGGTCACCACCTCGATGTGCCAGCCGCCGTCGGCGCCGGTGTGCAGTCCGCCGCCGTACAGGCCGGCCACCGGGATGCGGACGTCCGCGACCGGGCCGATGCCGGGGCAGGAGAGGTCCGGGCCGTCGGGCTCCTCCTCCGGGTCGTACTCGCGCTCGATCTTCTCACCGGTCACCGCGTCGAAGAGGCCGTGGCCGGTGCCGGACACCGTCAGCACGAGGTCGTGGCCCGTGGCCGGGTCGGTGGCGAAGCCGATGCCGAGCAGCCCGCCGACCGGGATCAGGCCACGGCCGACCGGCCGCCACGGAGGCGGTGGCGCGACCACGGGTGCGGCGAGGAACCGGTCGCGGAGTTGCTGCTGGAAGACGGTGACGGCCATGAATGTGATCATCGCACTGGTCGGGGCGCGGGTCGGGGCGTGGGTCGGGGCGCGGTTGGGCCGCGGGCCGGGGGGCGTGGCGGGCGGCGCACCACCGGTCGGTGGGGGAGGCCGGGAACAGCGGGCCGAAGGGCGGTGTTCGAGCGGTCATGACCAGTGACGCCGCACCCTTGGCCGCCCCCGAGACCGACATCCTGCGCTACTCCGCCTTCGCCACCGACCCGGGCGGGGGGAACCCGGCGGGCGTGGTGCTCGACGCCTCGGGCCTGTCCGCCGAGCGGATGCTCGCCATCGCGGCCGAGGTCGGCTACTCCGAGACGGCGTTCCTGATACCCGACGCCTCGGGCGACGCCGGGGGCGCCTACACCGTGCGGTACTTCAGCCCGCTGGCCGAGGTGCCGTTCTGCGGCCATGCCACCGTCGCCTCGGCCGTCGCGCTCGCCGACTGGAGCGGCCCCGGCCGGTACGTCTTCGCCACGCAGGCGGGTGAGGTGCCGATCGAAGTCGACAAGGGCGCGGACGGCGTGCTGCGCGCCACCCTCACCAGCGTGGAGCCGCACGTCGAGGAGGTCGGTGAGGCGGACGTCGCCGAGGCGCTCGCCCTGCTCGGCTGGTCGGCCGACGAGCTGGACGCCGCCCTGCCGCCCCGGATCGGCTACGCGGGCGCCCGCCACCTGGTCCTGGCCGCTGCCACCCGCGACCGGCTGGCCCGCCTGGAGTACGACTTCGACGGCCTGGCCGCCTACATGACGGCCCGGGACCTCACCACGCTCCAGCTGGTCTGGCGCGAGAGCGAGCACGTCTTCCACGTCCGTGACCCGTTCCCGGTCGGCGGCGTCGTGGAGGACCCGGCCACCGGCGCGGCGGCGGCCGCCTTCGGGGCCTACCTGCGCGAGCGGGGCGCGGTGACCGTCCCGGCCACCCTGACCCTCCACCAGGGCGAGGACCTCGGCCGCCCGGGCGTGCTGACGGTCGGGCTGCGCGAGGGTGACACCCGGATCCGGGTCTCGGGCACGGCGGTGCCGATCCCGTAGCCGGGTCCGAAGGGGCGAAGAGGCGAAGGGGCCGGGCGGTGGCTGCTGCACCCGCCGGGCCCCTGGTCCTCCGTGGCCCGCAGGTGCTCGGGCGTCCGGGCCGGGCTCAGGCCGTCTGGGCGGCCTCCTCCGTCCAGACCCCCTGCGGGTGGGCGTCGACCGGCAGCCAGAGCTGCGGCTGGGCCCGGCAGCCGGAGCTGGCCGCCCGCTCCCAGGGCCACCGCCGTTCGGCGTCCGGCCAGACCAGCTGGACGACCGGCACCGGCTCCCGCCGGTAGAAGCCGACCGCGGTGCCGAGCAGTGGCCGGTGCCAGCCCGGGTCCACCGGCTTGACGGTGAGCGGGTAGCCGTCCAGGACACCGGCGAGGAGGCTGTCCTCCGTGGTCGGCGCCCCCTCGCGCAGGCGCGTCGCGGCGGCCCCGACCCAGTGCATCAGGTCGTGCACCCGCAGGCCGAACATGGCCACCTCCGGGAGCCGGTGGGAGTGCCAGAGCCCCACCGTGAACGCCCAGTCCGGTACGTCGCCGCCGACGATCCCGACCACGTGCACCCCGTGGGCCCGGACGTCCGCCGCCTCCTGCGCCCAGTGCTCGGAGCGGAACTCCTCCGACACCCCGGGGGCGCAGAGCTGGCAGGGGCAGTCCGGTCGGTCCGGTGTGTTCGGTGCCTTCGGTGCAGGTGTGTTCGGTGCAGCGGTCACGGGCACCATCCAAGCAGCCGGCCACCGCCGGTTCCCGGGCAGGTCACCCCCGGTCCGGGCCGGCTGCCGGAAAAATGGGTCGCGCGGATCAGGTCCGATCAGCGAGCCTGCCCGGATGAAGCAAGCGAACAGCCGGTCGGTCACGGCCCACCTCACCTACGGTGACGAGTACTTCGGTCCGCAGGGCCCCTACGAGGTGGACGAGGCGTGGTGGTCGGCCGCCGCGCCGGTGGTCGAGCGGCTGACGCAGGAGCTGGGCGTGCCCGTGGTGGTGCTCCGGCTGGCCGGGGTGGCGGACGGTGAGGGCGGCAACGGCGGCCACGTGGTCTACCACGTCGAGGCGCTGGAGCGACCCGCCGGACTGGTGCCGCGTCAGGCGGGCCCGGACACCGCCGCACTGCTCGGCCCGGCCGAGCGACGGGCCGGCTGGGCCACGCCCGCCGGGCTCCGGGACACGCTCGACTGGGCGGAGCAGGCGCTGGACCGGGCCGGCCGCCCCTCGGCCGGACGGCCCGAGCAGATCCGGACGTGGAACCTCTCCGGCCTGTTCCGCTACCGCACCGCCACCGGCGGCGACGCCTGGCTGAAGGCGACCAACCCCGCGTTCAACGCCGACGAGGGCGACGTGATCGCCCTGCTCGGCTCCGCCGACCCGACGCTGGTGCCGCCGGTGCTCGGCTCCGACCCGGAGCGCGGCCGCCTGCTGATCGACCACGTGCCCGGGGAGGACTGCTGGGGACCGTCCGCCGAGGAGGTCGCCGACGTGGTGCCCCGGCTGGTCGCCGCCCAGGCGGCGCTGGCCGCCGACGGCCGGGCCGCCTCGGCCGGCCTGCGCGACCGCACCCTGCCCACGCTGGTCGCGCAGGTGAACACCCTGATCGACCGGCTCGCGGCGGAGCCCGGCGGCGAGCTGACGGCGGGTGAACGCGACGCCGCCCGGGCCCTCGCCGCGCGGCTGCCCGCGCTGGTGGCGGAGCTGGCCGGCTGCGGGCTCCCGGACACCCTGGTCCACGGCGACTTCCACCCCGGCAACTGGCGCTCCGACGGCACGGACGGCACTCGGGTGGTGGTCGTCGACTTCGCCGACTCCTGCCTCGGCCACCCCGCCCTGGACGGGCTGCGCCCGCGCCAGTACGTCGCGGAGGAGCGGTGGGCACAGGTCGCCGAGGTGTGGGCGCGGGCGTGGCGCGACCACGTCCCCGGGTCGGCACCGGAACGCGCGCTGGAGCTGGTCGAGCCGCTGTACCACCTCATGTACGCGGTGCGGTACCAGGAGTTCCTGGACCACATCGAGGCCAGTGAGCGGCCGTACCACGAAGGCGACCCGGTGAGTGAACTGCGCATGGCCCTGGCCTGCGCGGACCAGGTCTGACGCGGCCGTCGCCGTCGGACGGGCGCGCCCCGCGGCGACGTGACCCCGGCGTGGTGACGTGGACCGGCGTGGTGATGCGACCCCGGTGTGGTGACGTGGCACGCCGCCCCGTCGTCGGCGCCACCCCGCTCCTGGGGCGGCGCCGACGACCGGGCCGTGCCGGGGGCGGGGTGGTGGGCGGGGTGCTGGGCACGGGGAGCGCCGTGGGCCTCACTCGGCGTGGGCGATCCGGCGTCCGTCGCGGGCGGAGTACAGGGCGAGCGCCTCGACCGGGCAGAAGCCGACCGCCTCGGCCAGCTTCGCCGTCAGCGGCTCCCCGACGGGTGGCGCACCGTCCGGCCGCGGCGCCCGCACCGGGTGGGCCAGCCCGTCCGCGCCGAGTACCAGGGAGCCGGGTACGGCGAGGGCGCACATGCCCGAGCCGACGCAGCGCCCGTGGTCGACCCGGACCACCACCGGGTCGCCGGCCGCCCGTCCGGCGGTCCCCGCCGAGTCCGCCGTCACCAGGCGACCTGGAGCGTGCGCGGACTGCGGGTCACCAGGCCGCGCCGCCAGTCGATGGCGTCCGTCGGAGCGGTGAGCCGCAGCGCGGGCAGCCGGCGGGCCAACCGGTGCAGTGCCAGCTCCATCTCCATCCGCGCCAGCCAGGCACCCAGGCAGTGGTGCGGCCCGGCCCCGAAGGTGAGCATCGGTGCGACCGGCGGCGAGAACAGTTCGGTCAGCAGGTCACCGGTGAACACCTCGGGGTCCTGGTTGGCCGTGCCGGTGTCGGCGGCGACCACGCTGCCGGCCGGGATGACCACCCCTCCGATCTCCACCTCCTCGATGCTGCGCCGCAGCAGCCCGGGGAGGTGATCGGTGTCCACGAGCGGGATGGCGCGCAGCAGTTGTTCGGTGGCGGCCGCCGCGCTCCGCTCGTCGGAGGCGAGCTGCTTCCAGGCCTCGCGGCCGTCGCCGAGAAGGTAGACCAGGGCGTTTCCGAGCGCCGTCATGGTGGTCTCGTGCCCGGCCACCACCAGGCCGATCACCAGTGAGACGAGCTGCGGCTCGGTGACGTCGCCGCTCTCCTCGGCCGCCGCGAGCAGGCTGCTGACCAGGTCCTCGCCGGGGGTGGCACGGCGTTCGGCGATCAGCCCGGCGCCGAACCCGGCGAACTCCTCCAGCGCCGCCCGGATCGCCTCGGCGGAGTAGGCGGTGGTGGAGAACGCGTGGTCGCTCCAGTGCCCGAGGCGCTCGCCGTCCAGACCGTCCAGCCCCATCAGCCTGCTGATCACGGCCGTCGGCAGTGGACGGGTGTAGGCGGCGACGATGTCGGTGGGGGAGCCCCGGTCGATCAGCTCGTCGAGCAGGCCCTCGACCACCGACGCCACCCACGGGCGCCACCGGGCGATCGCGCGGGGGGTGAACGCCCGCTGGACGGTGCGGCGCAGCCGCTGGTGTTCGGGGCCGTCGAGGCTGAGCAGGCTCTGCGGGTCGTCCAGGAGGTTCGGGACCACCGACACCGGGGGCGCGTCGGGGGTGAGGAGCGGCGCCCGGCCCAGCCGCGGGTCGGTGAGCACCTGCCGGACGTCGGCGTGGCGGCTGACCAGCCAGACCGGGGTGCCGGTCGGGAGCACGCCGAGCCGCGGCGGGCCCGGGTCCAGCCTGCGCAGGCAGTGCAACGGGAGCAGCGCGGGTTCCGTGGTCGTTCCTGCTGATGGTGCCGCGGTCGCGGTCGCGGTCGCGGTCGCGGCAGCGGTGCCGGTGCCGGCGCAGGTGGCACTGTTCTCGGCGGACATCCGTACTCCAGACTCCAGGGCGGTGGGCTGCTCGGGGCGGCCCGGCGGGGGGCGGATCCGGGGAGGCGCGACGGTTCGGGTGGGTGCTCCGGGCGGGCGGGGGCGGAGCCGACGGGACGGGTGGGTCGGACGGGTCGGGTTCGGTACGACCGTACGTGGGCGGCGTGCCACAGTCAGCAACGATTCCAGCCAACGCCGGGTGGGTGAGTGGACGGTGACGGGCACTTGGCGTTCGCTGCACGCCCTCGGCCGGCCGACGCGCCGTGCGGGCCTGGGCGGGCCGGCCTGCCCGGGGCGGCGGCCGAGGGCCGGTACTGAGGTGAGCCTGCGGCAGGGCCGGAGAACGGGGCCGGGCAAGGGGCCTGAGGCGAGGTCGGAGAAGGGGCTGGCCAAAGGGCCGGACAGGGGAGCCGGAGAGGGGGGCCGGAGAGGGTGAGCCGGATCACCGAGGCTGTTCGCCGGGCGTGGACCGGCGCGGACGATACGCTTCGTGGGCAAGTCGTTTGAGCAGGTCCCGCCGGTGCAGAGCCGCATCGGCCGACGGAGGTGGAATCGGATGGCCCAGCAGGTCAAGGCAGTCATCGCGCGTGCCAAGGGTGCGCCCGTGGAGGTGACGACGATCGTCGTGCCCGACCCCGGGCCGGGCGAGGCGGTGGTCCGGATCCAGGCCTGCGGCGTCTGCCACACCGACCTCCACTACCGTGAGGGCGGCATCAACGACGAGTTCCCGTTCCTGCTCGGCCACGAGGCCGCGGGCATCGTGGAGTCGGTCGGCGCCGGTGTCACCGAGGTCGAGCCCGGTGACTTCGTGGTCCTCAACTGGCGTGCGGTCTGCGGCCAGTGCCGCTCCTGCAAGCGCGGGCGCCCGCAGTACTGTTTCAACACCCACAACGCCAAGCAGAAGATGACCCTGCTGGACGGCACCGAGCTGTCCCCGGCGCTGGGGATCGGTGCGTTCGCGGAGAAGACCCTGGTCGCGGCCGGCCAGTGCACCAAGGTCGACCCGGCGGCCGAGCCGGCCGTCGCGGGCCTGCTGGGCTGCGGTGTGATGGCGGGCATCGGCGCCGCGATCAACACCGGCAACGTCGGCCGCGGGGACTCGGTCGCGGTGATCGGCTGTGGCGGTGTCGGCGGCGCGGCGGTGCTCGGCTCCAGGCTGGCCGGTGCTGCGAAGATCATCGCGGTGGACATCGACGACCGCAAGCTCGCCACCGCGCAGAAGCTCGGCGCCACGCACACCGTCAACTCCCGCACCACCGACCCGGTCGAGGCGATCCGCGAGCTGACCGACGGCAACGGCGCGGACGTGGTCGTGGAGGCGGTCGGCCGCCCGGAGACCTACCAGCAGGCCTTCTACGCCCGCGACCTGGCCGGTACCGTCGTCCTGGTCGGCGTGCCGACGCCGGAGATGAAGCTGGAGCTGCCGCTGCTCGACGTGTTCGGCCGCGGCGGCGCGCTGAAGTCCTCCTGGTACGGCGACTGCCTGCCCTCGCGGGACTTCCCGATGCTGATCGACCTCTACCTCCAGGGCCGCCTGGACCTCGGTGCCTTCGTCACCGAGACCATCGAGCTCGACGCCGTGGAGCAGGCGTTCACGCGCATGCACGAGGGTGACGTGCTGCGCTCGGTGGTGGTCCTGTGAGCACGGGAGGCACCGCCCGGATCGACCGGCTGGTCACCGCCGGAACCTTCGACCTCGACGGCGGCAGCTGGGAGGTGGAGAACAACGTCTGGATCGTCGGCGACGACACCGAGGCCGTGGTGATCGACGCGGCCCACGACGCCGCGGCCATCGAGGCGGCGCTCGGCGGGCGCCGGCTGGTGGCGATCGTCTGCACCCACGCGCACAACGACCACATCGACGCGGCCCCGGCGCTCGCGGCCCGCACCGGTGCGCCGATCCTGCTGCACCCGGACGACCTTCCGCTGTGGAAGCTCACCCACCCCGACCGGCTGCCGGACGGCGAACTCGCCGACGGCGAGCGGATCGAGGTGGCGGGCACCGCGCTGACCGTGCTGCACACCCCCGGCCACGCGCCGGGCGCGGTCTGCCTCCATGCGCCCGACCTCGGGACGGTCTTCACCGGCGACACCCTGTTCCAGGGCGGCCCCGGCGCCACCGGCCGGTCGTTCTCGCACTTCCCGACGATCATCGACTCGATCCGGGACCGGCTGCTCTCCCTCCCGCCGGAGACGACGGTCCGCACCGGGCACGGCGACCCGACCACCATCGGTGCCGAGGCCCCCGCACTGCCCGAGTGGATCGCGCGCGGCCACTGACGCCGTGACGCCGGCGGACGCCCGGCCCGGTGCCCGCGCACCGGGCCGGGCGTCGTACGATCGCGGGCATGGCCCATGATCCGCGCGAACTCGACGACGCGTTCCTAGCCTTCTGGCAGGAGCGGCACATCTCCACGCTGACCACGCAGCGGCCGGACGGCTCACCGCACGTGGTGCCGGTCGGGGTGACGTACCAGCCGGAGACCGGGACCGCACGCGTGATCAGCAGCAGGACCAGCCGCAAGGTGCGCAACGTCCTGGCGGCCGGACCGGCCGGCATGCGGGTGGCGGTCTGCCAGGTGGACCGCGCCCGCTGGTCGACGCTGGAGGGCGTCGCCGTCGTGCGGGACGAGCCGGAGGCGGTGGCCGAGGCCGTCCGGCGCTACACCGAGCGCTACCGCGAACCGCGGGTGAACCCGGACCGGGTGGTCATCGAGATCACGGTCGACCGGGTGCTGGGCCGGGCCTGAGGCCTTCCGCGGAAGCCGGCGGGAGGACGTCCCGAAGTAGGCGTCCCGGCGTCGGCGGGGGAGGGGCGACGACCAGCCCCTCCACGGAGGCGGGCGACGACGACCACCGTGGTCACCCACCAGCCACCGGCCAGGCCGTGGGACACGAGGAGCCACGGCCGGTGTCACGGCCAGACCGCGTCGACTCCCGGGGCTTGCCATGGGGAAGACGGCTTTGGTCAACCGATTGTTCAGCCGCGCGTCCGGCCTACCGGTATCGCGTGACCTGCGGCTCCTCGGTGACGAAGGCTCGGGCGGGGTGGGGGCGGGGCGGCGGGGAGGTTGTTTATCGGGCGTTGATCGGCAGGGCCTAACGTCGGGGGCATGAACGAGGGAACGACCGAGACGCGGGGCGTACGGGTGCTGCCCGAGGGGCGGATGACGGAGCAGGACACGGAGCGGTTCCGGGTGTTGCTGGCCCGTCTGGAGAGCTCGCTGGTCGCCGACCGGCGGGCGGCGGAGACGGGCTCCGATGCCTGAGGACGAACCGGCGAGAGCCGCCGGTGCGGGGCGGCGGGTCGAGGTGCTGCCGTTGTGGGAGCGCGGCCCGGCGGCGCCGGAGCCGGGGGCGTGGGTCGGCGGCGGTGAGGTTTCGTCCGGTCCGGGGCCGTACCGGGCCGAGCCGGACGACGGCGTCGGCTACTTCAGCGTGGTCGTGCGAGGGACCCCGGCCGTTCACGGCTGGGAGGAATCGCATCCCGAACCCAGCGACGCGGAGCGTTGCAGCAGCACTGCGGAAAGCTGGAGGGCCGCGTGTCAGAGGCGGCTGTTACGGTTCCCGCCGTGAAGCTCGTGGTGCAGCTCAAGCTGCTGCCGGACGCCGACGCGGCGTCCGCCTTGCGCTCCACCCTGCGCACGGTCAACGAGGCGGCGAACTGGGTGTCCGCCGTGGCGTTCGAACGCGGAGTCCCACGCGAGTACGAGCTGCGCAAGCACACCTACGCCGAGTTGAAAGCGCGCGGACTGGGAGCCCAGGCCGCCCAGCAGACCATCAAGAAGGTCCGCGACGCCTACACCGCGTTGAAGGCGAACATCCGCGCCGGGAACCTCGGCAGGCCCGGATCCGGGCGCCGCCGCAGGGCGGAGTCCAAACCGGTCACATTCCGGGCGCAGGCCGCGCAGCCGTACGACGACCGCTGCCTGTCCTGGCAGCCGGACCGGCAGACCGTCAGCATCTGGACCACCGGCGGCCGGCTGAAGAACGTGCGCTTCGCGTGCTCGGCGGACGCGCTCACGATGCTGCGCGACCACCGCCGGGGCGAGTCCGACCTGATCGAACGCGACGGCGTGTTCTACCTGATCGCCACCTGCGACGTTCCCGGGAAACCGGTCGACGAGGACCCGGCCTCCTTCATCGGGGTGGACCTCGGCATCGCCAACATCGCCACCACCTCGACCGGCTACCGGGCCGCCGGGCGCGGCCTGAACCGGCACCGCAGACGACAGCGCGACCTACGACGCAAACTCCAGGCCAAGGGCACCAGGTCCGCGAAGCGTCTGCTGAAGAAGCGCTCCCGCAAGGAGGCCCGGCACACCGCCAACGTCAACCACATCGTCTCCAAGACCATCGTCACCACCGCTGAACGCACCGGCGCGGGGATCGCCCTGGAAGACCTCACGGGCATCCGCGGCCGGGTACGGCTCCGCAAGGACCAGCGGCAACAACTGCACTCGTGGAGCTTCCACCAGCTCGCCGCCTTCGTGGAGTACAAGGCGAAACGGGCCGGGGTCCCGCTGGTGTACGTCGACCCGGCGTACACCAGCCAGGAATGCTCCGCATGCCACCACATCGACCGGAAGAACCGTGCAGACCAGGCCACGTTCGCATGCCGCGCCTGCGGCGTCATGCTGCACGCGGACCACAACGCGTCCCACAACATCGCACGCAAGGGCGAAGCCGTGTGGACCGCGGGGCGTGAGTCACGCGTCCCAGCCACCCGATAGGTGGCTCAGACGTGGGAGGCCACGCGACAGCCAGCCGCGCCCTACCCACAAGCCCGGTCCTTCAGGGCCGGGTTAAGTTGACGAGGCTCACCTCCGGGTAGGCCGCAGACGGGCGGTCCAGCAGCTGGCCCGGGCGGCCGAGCAGGTGCCGGTCGAAGAACGCCCCGAGGTAGGCCCGGGTGGCGACGAGCCCGCGCGCGCCCTTGATGGTGCCGTACTGTTCCCGCGCGACGTCCGGCGGCACCTGGTCGCGGACCCCGAACGCGTCCACCAGCCAGTGCAGGTCGCAGAAGGTCATGTGGCCGCCCTCGGGGAGGTCGAGCCAGCGCTTCCAGCCGGTCAGGTGCTTCCACGTCCGCTCCCAGTCGGCCGTGGACGGGGAGTCGCCACCGCGCTGGGCGCCGAGCAGCAGCACCGGGCGGGCGAGGCCGTCGTCGGGCGGCGGGACGAAGAAGTCGCCGTCGAGGTTGGCGGCGGCACGGATCCGCCCGTCCTCGTGCATCGCCTCGATCGCGCTCGCCCCGCCGAGCGAATGCCCGGCCACGCCGATCCGGGACCGGTCGATCCGGAACCCGCGGACCGGCCCGGCGCCAGGTTCCGCGCCAGGCCCGGCGCCAGGCCCGGCGGTCAACCGGTCGATCAGGAACCGGATGTCCTTCGCCCGGCTGAGGGTGACCTCCGCCGCCCGCCGGTCGTCCACCCGGTCGCAGATCAGGCAGCGCTCCACCCGGCCGTCCGGGAACTGCACCGCCGTCTCGTAGGTGTGGTCGAGCGCCGCCACCGCGTAGCCACGGGCGGCGAGGTCCTCGGCGAGGGCGGTGAGCGAGGTGCGGCTCAAGCCGAAGCCGGGTGAGAGCACGATCAGCGGGTGGGGCCCGGGTACCGGGGGCACGCCGACCAGCGAACCCGTGCGCACCCGGCTCGGCTCCGGGCCGCCGAACAGCACGGTGGACAGCTCCGCCGACATGTACGGGGCCCGCTCGCCGCGCCCGGACAGCGCCGGGTACCAGAGCGTCGCCATTAGCTCGCGGGTGGCGGCGTCGGCCCGCCACGGATCACGCCGGCCCGCGTCCACCAAGTGCAGCGAGGCGGTGCCGACCGGCCGCCGGACGGTGGGCGTCGGCACCTGTGGCGCCTCTGCGACCTGGGGAGGGGAGAGGCCGGCGGTGGCCGGGCCGGGGGTGGCCACGGCGGCTTGCGGCGCCACGAGGCAGAGCAGCGCGAACAAGACGGTCAGCGGTGCGGAACGGCTGGCGACACCGGTGACGACACGGGTGACGGCGGTGTGGTGCCGGGGAGTTCTCGACATGACGCCACGTTAGATCGCATGCGCCCGGCTCCGCGTCCTGCCTGTGGTGGAACCGTCGTCCACCGCAGGCAGGAGCCGCCACGCGGGCGGGCTCGCCACTCGGACGGGCCCGCCTCCACCTGTGGTCGTGTCAGTTTCCCTTGAAACCCAGGGTGTTCCCGGGGGTGGTTCCGGGAATGCGCGCCGGTGCGCCCGCAGGCCGGGGTTCAGCAGTTGCAGCCGCCGCAGTCGCATCCGTCGCAGCCGCAGTCACAGCCGTCGCAGCAGCCGTCGTCCCCGCAGCACTGGCAGCACTGGAAGCAGTCCCCGCAGCCGCAGTCGCAGTTCTGCCGGGCGCACCAGCCGGGCCGGTGCTCGCGCGAGAACGGGTCGTTGTGGTCGCAGCACATCAGCTGGCACGAGCAGGCCATCAGTGCCCAGACCGCGCAGCCGGCCAGCAGGTTGCGGCGGTGCGGGGGCGGGGTGCCGGGCGGGGAGAAGCCCGGCCCCTGCGGCACCCACGGCGGGACAGGTGCGCCCGGACCGGCCGGCGGCGCCTGGTTCGGGTCGTGCCGGGGCGGCGACTGGTAGGGGTTGGAGCCGGCCGGGGCGGTGGCGGTGTCCCCGTCGGGCGCCGTCCGGGTCTTGCAGGTGGCGGTGTGCGCGGCCGGGCCGAAGACGCGCTCGACCGCGCGCTCGGTCTCGTGCGCGAGCAGGACGTGGACCAGCGCCCGGTCGGTCAGCTCGACCTCGCGCAGGGCGAGCCGGATGCCGTGGACGGCGTCCCGGCAGAGGCGTTCTGCCTCGGCCCGGTCGGTGCCGGTCGCGGTGAGCGGGTTCCAGGCGCCGGCGGCGGCGTCCTCGGCCTGGTCCTCGGCGGCGTCCAGCAGGTGGGCGAGCCGGCCGAACAGCCGCCCCGCCTCGGCCAGTGGCGCCGCGTTGCCGGGCCGTCCGGACAGTGCGGCGGTGTGCGCGAAGGCGGCCGACGTGGCGCTCTCGGTGGGCTCGGTGACCAGCAGCACGGAGCCGCCCGGTTCCAGCCCGCGCTCCAACTCGCCCTGACGGGCGGCGGCGTCGAGCAGCACGGCGGTGTCGAAGCCGACCACCGAGGCGCTGCCCGCGCTCCTGCGGTCCCAGAGCCTGGTCACGGCGCGCGCCCCGGCCGCGACCGGCCGGCGCGCGAACACGCCGTCCCCGTCCTCGACGTGGTCGCGGATCTTCACCGAGGCGAGCGTCAGTGAGACGGCCGCCGCCAGCCGCGCCCCCTCGCCCTTGGCGACCGAGGCGGTCCGCATCCCCCGCAGCGGGCAGGGCCCGGCGGTGCGGCGGCCGGAGGTGTCGTCCTTCGCGCTCTGTGCCTCGACCAGCACCGAGATGATCAGACCGTCGTAGTTGGTCGCGGTCCGGGCCAGCTGGCCGTGGTCGTCCCGAAGAGCGAGGCAGAGCCCGCACAGGTGCGCCATCCACGACGCCTGCAACCGCTCGGACAGCCGGTGCCGACACGGCCTGATGATGCCGAACATGATCCCCCCAGCCTGCACGGGCCGTGATCGGCCCTGGTCGCGGACATCATATGACTGGTCAGCGGGGGCCTGGGGCGGGCGATGTCACGGGGCACGTCCGCCGCCGGGGGAGGGGGCGGGGGCGGAGCGCGGGCGCTGCGCCGTGGTCGGGACGCCGGCTCCTCGGCAGTAGGGGCACCTTTTTCGGGCGCCGGCGGCGTGCCAGTGGGCGCGATCGATCGTGGAGTCGACGGCGACGGTCCAGTCCACCCGGCCCACGGTGTCGTCGCGGACCCGGGCGGGCTCCGGCAGCCTCACCCAGGTGCCGTCCGCCTCCCAGCGGGCGGGCGAACCGCTCGTCGACGGTCTGCCACGGCCCGTACCGCTCAGGGAGGTCGCGCCACGGAGCCCCCGTCCGCAGCCGCCGCAGCACCCCGTTGACCACCTGCCGGTGGTCACGCCACGGACGGCCACACCCATCCACCTGTGGCAACAGGGGCTCAATCCGCTCCCGCGCCGCGTCCGTCACCTCACCTCGACCTGCCACGAGATCAATTGTCGGACCGGCCTAGAGTCCTTCCTGTGGCGGATCATCAGGACGAGACCAGGGCGGCCTACGACGGGGTCGTCGAGCTGTACGCGTCGCTGTTCGCAGACCGGCTGGAGGGGCGGCCGTTCGCCCGGGCCATGATCGGCACCTTCGCCGAACTGGTGCGCGCGACGGGCAACCCGCGGGCGGCGGACGTCGGGTGCGGGCCCGGACATCTGACAGCCATGCTGCACGAACTGGGCCTGGACGCCTTCGGGCTCGACCTCTCCCCGGGCATGGTCGACCACGCCCGGCGGGCCCATCCGGCGCTGCGCTTCCAGGAGGCGCGGATGGAGTCCCTGCCGGTCGAGGACGGCGCGCTCGGTGGCGTGCTGGCCCACTACTCGATGATCCACACCCCGCCGGGGGAACTGCCGGAGCTGCTCACCGAGCAGGTGCGCGTCCTGGCACCGGGCGGCCTGCTCCTGGTCTCATTCTTCGGGGCCGACGGACCGGAGCCGGTCCGATTCGACCACAAAGTGACGCCTGCCTACAGCTGGCCGGTGGACCGCCTCGCCAGACTGCTGGCCGACGCCGGGCTCGTTCCCTTCGCCCGCCTGCTCCACGACCCGGCCTCCGAACGGGGCTTCCTCGACGCCCACCTGCTGGCCCGCCGTTCGTAGGTCCTGTCCGACTGTGCCCGCCGGGCGGTCGACGCGCCCCCGGCTGCCGACACATCCCGGCGTCCCTCCACCAGCCTGCACGGAACACCCCCAAATGCCTCACTCCAAGGCCGGCGTTCCCCCGGGGTCTCGTTGTGACTGATCCACAGCCGGCGTCCGGCCCGCTGATCGCGCTCATCCCTGCTGTCGCATGCGGCGTCAACGCCTCGCTCTCCGGGGGAAATTCACCGGCTTCGACAGCAGGGCGCAAAAGGACAGGTTCCCTTCCTGGGAAGTCCTGCGCTATCCGCGCCTCAAGGAGAATTCCGGTGGGCTGGAGGCCCTCTGGCAGGCCACCGTCTGGCAAGGCTCTGTCTCCGACCTGAAAGCCCCGCAGCACACCTGCACCCGGATCGGTCCGGATGCCGCTCCGGTCGACATGAGCTGCGCCTGACTCCTTCAGCAGCTCGATCGATTCAACTGACGCGAAGCCCTGTCCTCCTGCATGAAGGAGAACAGGGATTCGCCGTATGATGCTGGCACCGTATGGAACCCGCCGCTGGACGTCGAAGAAGGCAGCCACCCCCGTGGGGGTCCCCATCAGGGGCGTCCAGGAATCTGCGAACTCACGCGCTTCCGGCCGCGCGGCGATGAAGGTACGCCGGGACGTGGCTCCGTGAAGGAATCAGACGCCCCGTCAACGAGCTTCGGAATGCACCGCGTCAAGCAGGTCGCGAATCTCGAAGGGAGACGACCAGGCCCTCGCGATCGGTCGGGCCCGGCGTTGATGCCGTGCACCGCAACGCGGTTCGCCCGCACCGCACGAAGCTTCCGTACTGATCCCGCTCGGGCCGCTGGGTTCGTTGCTACTCTCGTCCGCACGGGAGGTTGCGGGTTTCCCCGCACCGTCGTCACCGGGTGGGGAGTGGCGTGACATACGACCAACTTGGTTTGCCGGGGACCGACTTCCGCACGGAACTGGGCCTGGACGAAGAAGCCGCGGCGCACCGCCGCGCCGCCAAGCGCGAACTCGACGAAGCGATCGACGCCGTCCGCGACCTGCCCGGCCACCAGGACTTCCTGCGGCAGTCCGGGCCAGCCACCGTGTCCGCGGCCGCCTCGGACGCTCCGATCGTCTACCTGGCGCCGGCCTTGGTCGGCGGTACCGCGCTGATCGCGGACGGCCCGTACCGGGCCGGTGTCGACCTGCCGTTGCTGACCGAGGCGGCGGTGGACGGCCTGGTCGCCGAGTACCTGTCGGCAAAGGCCGAGCGGGCGGCCGACCCCGGCCGGTGGCGGGAGACCCTCGACCGGGTCTGCCGCCGTCTGTGGGAGATCGTCGTTGCACCGTTGTACGCCGCCATCAGGCCCCGGCAGGCTGTCCTCGTCCCGTGCGGCCGGCTCGGTCTGCTCCCGCTGCACGCGGCCTGGGAGCCCGTCGGCCCGGACGACGCGCGACGGCACCTGCTGGACCTGACCACGATCGCCTACGCACCGAGTGCCCAGGCGCTGCTCGCCGCCCGGCAGTTGCGCGACAGCCTCGCCCGCGACGGCCGTCTCGGCCTCGGCCGGCTGCTCGCCGTCGCCGAACCCACGCCCGTGACGGGGCCCGAACTTCCGCTGGTCGCCTGCGAGGTGGCGGCTGCCGCCAGGGCTCACCAGGACTCCACGGTCCTCACCGGCCCCGGCGCCGGCCTCCGCCCTTGTCGTGGCGGATTTCCGCAGCACCTCGGTGGTCCTGACCAACAACAGCGACCTGCCGCTGATCCTGACCGACCACTACCTCCAGCACGGGTGCTGGGAGACCGAGCCACCGGAGCGGATCGAGCCGGGCAAGGTGGTGCCCGCGCTGCCGGACCGTCGCACCACGGAGGATCTGCGGGCGGTCCGTCAGCGGCGCAGGCGGGTGTTGAGTCGGGCGGCCTGGCGCGTCAGGTGGTCGCGTTCGGCGAGGTCGGGTGCCTTGCGGGCCGCCTCGGCGTACAGCCGCGCCGCCGTCGCCAGGTCGCCGTCGCGCTCGTGGAGGTACGCCGCCACCGCGGTGTGGCGGGGCAGTGAGTCGTCCAGTGCGGCGAGTTCGGCCAGGCCGGCGCGCGGGCCGTCGGCCTCACCGACGGCGACCGCGCGATTGAGCCGGACGACCGGGCTGTCGGTCAGGCCGGCGAGCTCGTCGTACCACTCGACGATCTGCACCCAGTCGGTCTCCCCGGCGGTCGGCGCATCCGCGTGGAGGGCCGCGATGGCGGCCTGGGCCTGGAACTCGCCCAGCCGGTCGCGGGCGAGGGCCGCCTGGAGGATCCCGACGCCCTCGGCGATCGACGCGGTGTCCCACCGGGTGCGGTCCTGCTCGGCGAGCGGCACCAGGCTGCCGTCGGGTGCGGTCCGGGCCGCGCGCCGGGCGTGGTGGAGCAGCATGAGGGCGAGCAGCCCCGCCACCTCGGGGTGGTCGATCGCGGCCGCGAGCTGCCGGGTGAGCCGGATGGCCTCGACGGCGAGGTCGACGTCGCCGCCGTAGCCCTCGTTGAAGACCAGGTAGAGGACGCGCAGCACGGTGGCGACGTCGCCGGGCCGTTCGAAGCGCACGCCGGAGACGGTGCGTTTGGCCCGGCTGATGCGCTGCGCCATGGTGGCCTCGGGCACCAGGTAGGCCCGGGCGATCTGGCGGGTGGTCAGCCCGCCCACGGCGCGCAGCGTGAGCGCGACCGCGGACGACGGCGTCAGCGACGGGTGGGCGCACAGGAAGTAGAGCTGGAGCGTGTCGTCCACCGCGGGGGCGGGCCCGGGCGGCGGCTCCTCGTCGACGAGGTCCTCCCGTCGGCGGCGGGCGGCGTCCGCGCGGGTCGCGTCGAGGAACCTGCGCCACGCCACGGTGACCAGCCAGCCCTTCGGGTCCCGCGGCGGGTCGGCGGGCCAGACGCGGACCGCCTCCACCAGCGCGTCCTGCACGGCGTCCTCGGCCGCCGCGAAGTCGGCTCCGCGGCGGACGAGGATTCCGAGCACGCTCGGTGTGAGGCTCCGGAGCAGGGCCTCGTTCATGGCTGGGGTCACTCCGTGATGGTGGGCGGCGCGGTCAGGAACGGGCGCAGTTCGAGCCACTCGTGGATCGGCTTCCCGCCCGCTCCGGGCGCGGCCGACAGTTCCCCGGCCAGCTCGACGGCGCGCTCGTAGCCGTCGACGTCGATCACCATCCAGCCGGCGATGAGGTCCTTGGTCTCGGCGAAGGGGCCGTCGGTGACCGGCGGGCGGCCCTCGCCGTCGTACCTGACCCAGGTGCCCTCGGGGGCGAGCGCCTGACCGTCGACGAACTCGCCGGTCCCCTCCAGCCGGGCCGCGAAGTCGTTCATGTACTGCATGTGTGCCGAGATCTCCTCCGGCGTCCACCGGTCCATGGGCACGTCGTTGACCGGGGCCGGGGCGCCGCGGTAGTGCTTCAGCAGCAGGTACTTGGCCATCGTGTTTCTCCTCGGTGTCGTGCGGCCCGTTCTGGCCGCTTCCACCCCTGGGACGGAGCCGCCCACGGGTTCTCGACATCCTCGTCCGGGAATTCTTCCGGCGATCGTCGACGCGCGGGTGCACCGGGCCGAGGGTGCCCCCACGACCGCCCGGCCGGCGGGGTCGACGCCGGCTGCCCCCGCCCCCGTCCCGGCCACGACTGGCCCGCCCCGCCCCGGCCACGACTGGCCCGCCCCGCCCCGGCCAGGACCGGTTCGGCCCCGCCCCGGCTGTCGGGTCCGGCCGTCCGGTCCCACATCCGGGATAGCATCGCGAATATGGGAATCGACACGGTCGCCGACGAGCGACTGGCTTCGCGCCTCGCCGAGCTGCGGCTCGAACGCGGGTGGACGTTGGAGGAGTTGGCGCGGCGGGCGGA
This sequence comes from Streptomyces sp. CB01881, assembly GCF_002953255.1. Lineage (GTDB taxonomy): Bacteria > Actinomycetota > Actinomycetes > Streptomycetales > Streptomycetaceae > Kitasatospora. The sequence goes on along the minus strand of NZ_CP026498.1, from coordinate 676,078 downwards.
GGTGAGCCGGTCGACGCTGTCGCGGGTGGAGCGGGCGGAGGTGAGCCCGACGGCGGCGCTGCTGGGGCGGCTCTGCGCGGTGTACGGGCGGACGATGTCGCGGCTGCTGGCCGAGGTCGAGCCGGCGCCGGCGCGGTTGGTGCGGGCCGCGGACCAGGCGGTCTGGCGCGACGAGGAGACCGGGTTCGTCCGACGGGCGGTGTCGCCGCCGCACGGCTCGCTGCGGGCCGAGGTCATCGAGGGCCGACTGCCGGCGGGGGCCGACATCGCGTACGACCGGCCGTCCGTGCCCGGGCTGGAGCACCACCTGTGGTTGACGGCGGGCGGCCTGGAGCTGACCGTCGACGGGGAGCCGCAACTCCTCGCAGCCGGTGACTGCCTGCGCTTCGTCGCCGAGAGCACCCGCTTCCGGTGTCCGGGCCCCGAAGAGGCCAGGTACGTGCTGGTGGTGGTGGCACCGTGAAGCGGTCCTCCGCCGGCCCGATAGCCGAGGCGCCCCGGGAGCGGTTCGACGCGGCGGGGCGCCGGGTCCTGCTGGTCTGCGTCGCGGGCGGGTTCACCACGCTGCTCGACCAGTCCGTGCTCAACACCTCGATCCCCGCCCTGCGCGAGAGCCTGCACGCCCAGCCGGCCCACCTGCAGTGGATCGTGGCCGGCTACTCGCTCGCCTTCGGGCTGGCGCTGGTGCCCGGCGGGCGGCTCGGGGACGTCCGGGGCCGCAAGTGGTTCTTCGTCACCGGTCTTGCGCTGTTCACCGCCGTGAGCCTGCTCTCGGCGACCGCCACCGAACCGTGGGTCCTGGTCGCGGCGCGGCTGCTCCAGGGCGCGGGGGCCGGACTGGTCAACTCGCAGATGATCGGCACGATCCAGGACGTCTTCAGCGGCCAGCTGCGGGCGCGGGCGCTCGGCATGTACGCCGTCACCGGCGGGCTCGCCTTCGCACTCGGGCCGCCGGTCGGCGGTGCGGTGCTGGCCGCGTTCGGGCCGGAGCACGGCTGGCGGCTGACGTTCCTGCTCAACGTGCCCTTCGGGCTGGCGACCGTCGTCCTGGCCGCCCGCCACCTGCCACGGCCGCGCCCGAGCGCCCGGCACGCCGACCTCGACCTGGTCGGGCTGCTGCTGGTCGGCGCGCTGACCCTGACGCTGATGCTGCCCTTCGTCCAGCCGCCCGGCTGGGCCGGCTGGCTGGCCTTCGCGGCCGGTGACTGCCTGCTGCTCGGCATGCTCGTCGGGTGGCAGCGTCGCTACGCCCGGGCCGGCGGCCACCCGCTGATCCACCCGGCGCTCACCCGGTCCGCGCCCTACGCGCTGGGGACGGCGGTGGCGATGGCGCAGTTCGGCTCCTCGCTCGCGGCCGGGCTGGTGCTGGCGATGTTCCTGCAGGACGGCCTCGGGCTCTCCCCGATGGGCGCGGCGCTGGTCTCGCTGCCCTCGGCGGTGTCGATGGGGGTCGCCTCCGCGCTCGCCTGGCGGGTGGTGCAGCGCTTCGGCCGCCGGACCGTCACCGCGGGCATGACCGGTTCGGCCCTGGTGATGCTCGCCGGCGGGCTGGTCGTGCACTGGGGGCCGGCCGGTGCGCTGCCGTGGCTGCTGGCCGCGCTGCAACTGGCCGGGGGCGCCGCCGTGGGCGTGATGGGGGCGACCAACCAGGCGTACGTGCTGCGCCACGCGCCCGCCGAGGCGGCCGGGGTGAGCGGGGCGATCCTGCAGATGGCGCAGCGGATCGCGGCGGCGGTGTCCATCTCGGCGCTCTCCGGCGTCTACCTGCGCGCCACCGGGGGCGGCGGCGGGCACCGGGCGGCGTACACGTACGCGAGTGCGGTCTGTGCGGCGGTGGCCGGGCTGGCGGTGCTGGCGTCGGTGTGCGCGGGCCGGGCGGGGGCGGGCCGGGAGGCCGAGGCCGATGCCGGTGCCGAGGCCGGTCCGGGGGCGCGGGGTGACCGTGAGGCCGCGGTCGGGCCCGGGCCGACCGGGGCGCGGGCGCAGCAGTAGCGCGCGGCGGCGGGTCGTTGAGCGCTGGGCGAACGGATCGTCCGCGGGTGGCGGCTGCGGCATACGGTGACCGCTATGACTGCGCATCGGATCGTGGAGCTGCCGGACGTCGCCCTCGCCTGCCGGGAGAGCGGCAGGCCCGGCGGCCCGCCGCTGGTGCTGCTGCACGCGCTCGGCGAGCGGGCCGCCGACTGGGACGTGGTCCTGCCCGGCCTCGCGCCGCACCACCACGTCCACGCGCTCGATCTGCGCGGCCACGGCGACAGCGGCCGGCCCGGCCGGTACGGCCTGGAGCTCATGCGGGACGACGTCCTGGGCTTCCTGGACGCGCTGGGGCTGGACCGGGTCGACCTGGCCGGCCACTCGATGGGCGGCGTGGTGGCCTACCTGCTCGCGCAGGAGCACCCCGGGCGGATCGGCCGGCTGGTGCTGGAGGACGTCCCGGCCCCCCACCCGCGGCCGGCGGCCCCGGTGGCCGCGGCGCCCGACGGGCCGGTGGACTTCGACTGGGCGGTGGTTCAGGCGGTCAAGCGGCAGATCGACACCCCGGAGCCGGTCTGGCTGGAGCGGATGGCGGCCATCACGGCGCCCACCCTGGTGGTGGCGGGCGGCCCGGCCAGCCACGTGCCGCAGGACCGGATCGCGGAGATGGCCGAGCGGATCCCGGACTGCCAGGTGGTCACCATCGGGGCCGGGCACCTGGTGCACCGCGCCCGGCCGGCGGAGTTCGTCGCGGCGGTCGCGCCGTTCCTGGACCCCGCCGGCCCGCGGTGACCGGCCGTCAGACGCCGTGCTCGGCCGGGAGCCGGCCCGCCCGTATGGCGGCGAGCAGGTCGGCGTGGTCCGCCTCGGTGCGGTCCGCGTACGCCACCGCGAAGGCGGCGACCGCCTCGTCCAGCGCCTCGTTCTTGCCGCAGTAGCCGGTGATGAGGCCGGGGTCGGCGGTGTGCGCGTGGGCCCGGGCCAGCAGGGCGCCGGTGATCCGCGCGTAGTCGTCGAGCTGGCCGGGGAGCAGTGCCGCCGGGTCCACGCTGCCCTTGCGGTTGCGGAACTGCCGGACCTGGTAGGGCAGTTTGTCCACCGTGGTCCAGCCGAGCAGGGTGTCGCTGACCACCTGCATGCGCTTCTGGCCGAGCACCACCCGGCGGCCTTCGTGGGCGTCCTGGGCCGGCTCCGTGACCGGGAAGCCCGCGCGGGCCAGGTGGGGCAGCAGCACCGACGGGCGCGCCTCCTTCACCTGGAGCACGAGCGCCTGCTCGCGGTGGTCGGTGAGCAGGACGACGTACGAACGGGTGCCGACGCTGCCGGTGCCGACGACGCGGAACGCCACGTCCTGCACCTGGTAGCGGGAGAGCAGCGGGTGCAGTTCGGCGGGTACCGTCCGCACGTACGGGCCGAGCGACGCGGCCACCGCGCCGGCCGTCGCGTCCGGCACCTCGCTGAGCACCGGGGGAGCGGCCGTGAACCGCCACCCGCCGTCCTCCGTGCGGACGGTCGACTTGGCGGCGAACCTGGCGCCGGTGTTGCCGAGGGCCTTGGCACCGACCTTCTGGAGCGCCTCGGCCAGGTCGTGCGCCTGGGCGAAGGAGACCAGCTGGTCGTCGGCGACGGCGTTCCAGGCGTCCAGCACGGGCAGCTTGGCCAGCGTGCGCATGGTCCGCCGGTACGAGCCGGCCGCGTCGAAGGCGGCCCGGCGGGCGGTCGTCTCGTCGGCGCCGATCTCCCGGCCGGCCAGCACCAGGCTGGCGGCGAGCCGCTTGAGGTCCCACTCCCACGGGCCGGGCACGGTCTCGTCGAAGTCGTTGATGTCCATGACCAGCCGGCCGCGGGCGTCGCCGTAGAGGCCGAAGTTGGCGGCGTGCGCGTCACCGCAGAGCTGGGCGGTGATCCCGGTGGCCGGGGTGGTCGCGAGGTCGGCGGCCATCAGGCCGGCCGAGCCGCGCAGGAACGCGAACGGGGTGGCCGCCATCCGGCCGAGCCGGATCGGCACCAGGTCGGTGAGGCGGCCGGCGTTGGAGGCCTCGATCGCCTCGACGGCGGTCGGCCGGTCGCCGGCGAGGGCCAGCTCGGCGTGCCGCTCGCGCGGGGTGCGCCCGCGCAGCGCCTTGCCGCGCTCGCGGGAGCGGCCGTCGTGGCGCGGCGCGAACCCGTCCACGGCGAACCGGCGCCCCGGCCCCCGGCCGTCCTCTCCTGCGTCCGCCCGCAGGCCGGACCCCTCCACCGTTTCGGTCAGCTGCGTCACTGCGCCCGCCCCGTCCTTCTGTCGTTCCCGTCCGCGACCTGCGCGGACCCGGCCCTTCGGCGGGCCGGCCAGCAGGGTACCGGGCCACCGGTCCGGCGTCCGGACCGACCCGTCGGGAGGGAGGGACGCCGGGCGGGCGGCGGCGGTTCCGGGACACGCGCCTCGACGCCGGGCGCTTAGGGTGGCCGGTGTGAATGATCTTCGGGGGAGGCGGACCGTGCGCATCGCGGCCGCGGTGGCGGCGGTCCTGACGGTGGCGGCCGGGCTCGGCGTACGGGCGGTGGCCGGCGGGGAGTTCGCCAAGTGCGCGGGGGACGCGCTGTACACCGTGCTGGTGTACGCGCTGGTGCTGCTCGTGGCGCCGCGGCTGCGGCCGCTGCCCGCGGCGGGGCTGGCCGCCGGGCTGAGCTGGGCGGTCGAACTGTTCCAGCTGACCGGCGTGCCCGACGAACTGGGCCGCCGCAGCACGCTCGCCAGGCTGGTCCTCGGCTCCACGTTCAACGCGCCGGACCTGCTCTGGTACGTCGTCGGCGCCGCGCTGGCCGCCGTGGTGCACGCGGGTGCGGTCCGGCTGGTCGGACTGGTCCGTCAGCCCGGCGCGGGCCCCTGCGGTTCTCGCAAGGGGCCCGCGCCGTCACGGCACTGAGGCTTCGTCAGAGCGGCGTCAGCTCGGGCCGCTTGGCCTCGACGTTGTCGCCGGAGGACTCGCCGCGCAGCCGCCGGCCGACCCACGGCACCAGGAACTCGCGCGCCCACTGGAGGTTCTCCCGGCGGTGGTCGGCGGCCGACTGGACGGGGAGGGCCGGCCACGGCGCCTCCGGGTCCTGCTCGGTGCGCAGGCCCAGCGAACGGGCGGCCAGCAGGGCGACCCGCTGGTGCCCCTCGGGGGAGAGGTGGAGCCGGTCGTCGCTCCACGCCCGGCGGTCCTGCACCGCGCGCAGCGACCAGAGGTCGGCGACCTTGCAGCCGTTGCGGTCGGCGACGGCCCGCATGTGGCCGTTGTACGTGGCGATCTTGCCGCGCAGGTGCTTCAGCAGCGGCACGCCGCGGGTGTCGAAGCCGGTGCAGATCAGCACCGTCCCGGCGAACTCGGTGAGTTGGGCGACGGCCGCCTCGAAGCGCTCGGCCACCTCGTCCGGGTCGCTGCCCGGGCGCAGGATGTCGTTGCCGCCGGCGCAGAAGGTGACCAGGTCGGGCTGGATGCGCCGGACCTCCGGCACCTGTTCGGCGGCGATCTGGTCGAGCAGCCGGCCGCGCACCGCGAGGTTGGCGTACCGGAACGCGCCCGGCGGCCGTCCGTCGGCGAGGAGACCGGCCAGCCGGTCCGCCCAGCCGGCGAAGGCGCCGTCCGCTCCCGGGTCGTTCAGGCCCTCGGTGAAGCTGTCCCCGAGGGCGGCGTACGAACTGAGGTCAAGGGTCTCCTGGAGGTTCGGCATGAAGTAGATAGTTCACCGTCTCAAGTGACCTACGCCACCGTAGGTGGCCCTTACCGGTACGTGAGATCGGCCACGTAGGGGCGGGCGGACCGGCGGTGTGCGGGGCGCGCGGCGCGCCGTCGTGCGCCGGGTGCCGCGCCGGGTGCGCGGGGGCCTGCGTCGGCCGGGGGCGCCCGCGCGCGTGTGCGAACCGCGCGGGCCGGGCAGCCGCCCTCTGGGCAGCGCTCGCACGACCCGTGCCGCTGCCGGCCCCGAACCCCGGACGGCGGAGGTTGCCGCATGCCGAACCGAACCCCGGAGCGCACCGCCAGGCCGCGGCGCTACCTGATGTGCCGGCCGACGCACTTCACCGTCGACTACGCCATCAACCCGTGGATGGACCCGGCGCGCCCGACCGACACCGCGCTCGCCCTCCGCCAGTGGGAGCGCCTGCGCGCGCTGTACCTGCGCCTCGGCCACACCGTCGAGCTGATCGACCCGCTGCCCGGCCTGCCCGACATGGTCTACACCGCCAACGGCGCCACCGTGCTGAACGGCCGGGCGCTGGTCGCCACCTTCCGTCACCCCGAACGGGCGGCCGAGTCGGACGCCTACCAGGAGTGGTTCCGGGCCCGCGGGTACCGGGAGGTCCGCCGGGCCGGCCACGTCAACGAGGGCGAGGGCGACCACCTGGTGGCCGGCCGCCGGGTGCTCGCCGGGACGGGGTTCCGCACCGACCCGGCCGCGCACGCCGAGGCACGGGCGCTGTTCGGCGTGCAGGTGCTCGGCCTGACCCTGGTCGACCCGCGGTACTACCACCTGGACACCGCGCTCGCCGTCCTCGACGACGACCACGTCATGTACTACCCCGCGGCCTTCTCGCCGGACAGCCAGGCGCTGCTGCGCAGCCTCTACCCGGACGCGATCCTCGCCGACCGCGCCGACGCCGAGGTGTTCGGCCTCAACGCCGTCTCGGACGGCAGGCACGTCCTGCTGCCGGAGACCGCCAAGGCGCTGGCCGGCCGGCTGGCCGAGCAGGGCTACGAGCCGGTTCCGGTGGACGTCTCCGAGCTGCTCAAGGGCGGCGGCGGGGCGAAGTGCTGCACGCTGGAGCTGCGCCCGGCCTGAGCGGGCGGCGCGGTGGCGTCAGTCCGGAGTGACCAGCACGACCTCCAGGGTGCGCGGGCCGTGCACGCCCTCGACCCGGTCGAGTTCGATGTCGCTGGTGGCGGACGGGCCGGAGATCCAGGTCTGCGGGCGGGCGGGGTCGAGCCGGGGGAGGGCGAGCGGGACGGAGGCGACCACCTGCCCGGGTGCCAGGACGACGCAGATGTGGTGGTCGGGGACGAGGGTCAGCAGGCGGCGGCCCTGGGCCGGGCCCGCGTCCAGGACCAGGGTCCCGGTCTCGGCAATGGCCAGGGCGCAGCCGGTCAGCACGCTGTCCGTCCGGTCCAGCCGGGCCGCGGTGAGGGTGCCGTCGTCCGGTCGCGCCTCGACCGCCGTCGCCGCGGAGAGCCAGGCCGGCGGCAGGTCGGCCGGGACGGCGACGCTGCGCGAGCCGCGCGCGGCGAGGAGCGCGGCGACGAGGGCGGGCAGCCCGGCGGACGGGCAGCGGTGGACCTCGGCGCGGTAGTCGGCGAGGTTGTGGTGCAGCAGGTCGAGCAGGGCCGCCGGGTCGTCCGCCGGCGCGTGGCTCGCCAAGTAGTCGCGGGGTAGCGGCTGTTCGTCCGGGGCCGGCGCGGCGTACCGGTCGCCCGTCGCCGGACGGCCGGTGCCGAGCGCGGCGCGGATCCGGCCGAGGACGAGCTCGCGGGAGCCCGGAGGGCGGTGCGTCGTCATCGGCGGTTCCTCCGCCACCAGTCGCGGAAGGGTTCGGGCGGCGGCTCCGGGAGGTCCCGGGTGTCCGTCCAGGCCCGGCCCGGTCCGGGCAGGCGGCGCGGGTGGAAGCGCCTGGTCCGGGCCGCCGCGCGCTCGGCCGCGCGGAGCAGTTCCGGGTGGTCGAGCACGTAGCCGGCCGCCGCGACGGCCGCCCGCTCCAGCCGGTGCCCGCGTTGCGCCGCGACGCGCTCGCGCAGGTGGACCAGGACCTCGGGGATGTCGATCGCCACCGGGCAGACCTCGTAGCAGGCCCCGCAGAGCGAGGAGGCGAACGGCAGCGAGGCCTCCACCGGGCCGGTGACGCCGCGTAGTTGGGGCGTCAGGATGGCGCCGATCGGCCCCGGGTACACCGAGCCGTACGCGTGCCCGCCGGCCCGCTCGTAGACCGGGCAGACGTTGAGGCAGGCCGAGCAGCGGATGCAGCGCAGCGCCTGGCGGCCGACCTCGTCGGCGAGGGTGGCCGTCCGCCCGTTGTCGAGCAGCACGAGGTGGAACTCCGACGGGCCGTCGCCCGGGGTGACCCCGGTCCAGAACGAGGTGTACGGGTTCATCCGCTCGGCGGTGGAGGAGCGCGGCAGGAGCTGCAGGAAGACCTCCAGGTCCCGCCAGGTCGGCACCACCTTCTCGATGCCGACGACGGAGATCAGGGTGCGCGGCAGGGTGAGGCACATCCGGCCGTTGCCCTCGGACTCCACGATCACCAGCGTGCCGGTCTCGGCGACCATGAAGTTGGCGCCGGAGACGGCGACCCGGGCGCGGAGGAACTTCTCGCGCAGGTGCAGCCGGGCCGCCTCGGCGAGTTCGGCGGGCTCGTCGATCAGTCCCTCGGGCGCCGGCCGCCCCCACGAGGCCATCCGCCCGGCGAAGATCTCCCGGATCTCGGCGCGGTTGCGGTGGATCGCCGGGACGAGGATGTGCGAGGGCCGGTCGTCGCCCAGCTGCACGATCAGCTCGGCGAGGTCGGTCTCGTACGCGGTGATGCCCGCGGCGGCGAGCGCCTCGTTCAGCCCGATCTCCTGGGTGGCCATCGACTTGACCTTGACCACCTCGGCCTCGCCGGCGTCGGGACCGACGACCGCGCGGACCAGCCGGGTGACGATCGCGTTGGCCTCGTCCGCGTCGGCGGCCCAGTGCACGGTGCCGCCGGCCGCCGTCACGGCCTCCTCCAACTGGACGAGGTAGCGGTCGAGATGGCGCAGCGTGTGGTCCTTGATCGCCTTGCCGGCCGCACGCAGCCCGGCCCAGTCCGGGAGCTCGGCCACCGCGCGGGCCCGCTTGTCGCGGATGGTGTGGGTGGCGTGCCGCAGGTTGGCGCGCAGCGTCGTGTCCCGGGTGGCGCGGGCGGCGGCCTCCGGGAACGGCTCGCCCGTGACGGCGCCGCCCGGTGCGGCGCCGACCGTTCCGGTGCCGCCCGTCACGACGCCGCCCGGGGCGGGTGCGTTGCGGGCGTGCCTGCCCGGGAACGAGGGCAGGCCGAGGAAGGCGGGGCGGCTCAACTCGGCCTCCAGGGTTCGGCCTCGGTGCTCGCCAGGATCTCGGCGAGGTGCAACGGGCGCAACGCGTCGCCCCGGCGGCGCAGCATCCCGCCGAGGTGCAGAAGACAGGAGTTGTCGGCGCCGCAGAGCACCCGGGCGCCGGTGGAGAGGGCGCTGCGCACCTTGTCCTCGCCCATCGCCGCCGAGACGGCCGGGTTCTTCACCGCGAAGGTGCCCCCGAAGCCGCAGCACTCCTCGGCTCCCGGGAGCTCCACCAGCTCCAGCCCGCGGACCGCCCGGAGCAGCCGGCGGGGCCGCTCGCCGAGGCCGAGCACCCGCAGCCCGTGACAGGAGGGGTGGTAGGTCACCGTGTGCGGGAAGGAGGCGCCGACATCCTCGACGCCCAGCACATCGGTCAGGAACTCGGTCAACTCGTACACACGTGGCACGAGTTGCCCGACCAGGTCGGCGAGGCCGGCGCCACGGCCCTCGGCGGCGGCCCTGGCCCCGATCCGCGGGTAGTTGTCACGGACCATCGCCACGCAGGAGCCGGACGGCGTCACCACGTGGTCGTAGCCGGCGAACGCGCGCGCCGTCCGCCGGACCAGCGGCTCGCAGGCCCGCCGGTAGCCGGTGTTGAACTGCGGCTGCCCGCAACAGCTCTGCGCGGCCGGGAAGTCGACGTCCACCCCGAGCCGCTCCAGCAGCCGGACGGTGGCGATCGCCGTGGACGGGTACAGCGCGTCGTTCACGCAGGTGGCGAAGAGCGCGACCCGCATCGCCCCTCCCTGCGCCGGTGGTCGGGGAGCCGTCGGCCGGCCCGCCGGTGATCGTGCGGCAGCGATGCTACCGAGCGGGCCGGGCGGGCGGGAGGGTGCCGCGCCGGGTGCGCGGGTGTGCGCGCGGACGGGCGGGTGCGCGTGCGTGTGCAGGCGGGCCGCCACCCGCCTGCACGCGCACACCCGCGGCCGTTCGGACCTTCCCGGCCGTTCAGGCGCCCGGGCCGGTCAAGCGACCCGGCCGGTCAGGCGTCCTGGCCGAGCCAGAGGTCGGGACCGAAGACCTCGTAGTGGATCGACGCCGCCGGGACGCCCGCGGTGAGCAGCTGCTCCCGCACCGAGCGCAGGAAGGGCAGCGGGCCGCACAGGTACGCGGTGGTCCCGGCCGGGACCGGCACCGTCGAGAGGTCGACGAGGCCGGTGCGCTCCTGCGGCCAGTCGCCGAGCGGCTGCTCGTAGAAGACGTGGGCGGTGGCGTTCGCCAGCTTGGCGGTGAGCTGGCCGAGGTCGGAGCGGAAGGCGTGCGAGAGCTGGTCGCGGTCGCCGTGGACGGAGATCACCGTCCGGGTGGAACCGGTGGCGGCGAGGTGGGAGAGCATGGCCGTCATCGGGGTGTTGCCGATGCCGGCCGAGGCGAGCAGCACCGGCCCGTCGGCGTCCGCGAGCGCGACGTCGCCGAGCGGCGGGGCGATGTCGAGGACGTCCCCGGCGTGCACGTGGTCGTGCAGGTGGGTGGAGACCTCGCCGACCGGCCCGCCGGCGGCTGCGGCGGTCGCCCGCTTGACGGTGAACTGGAGCGCGCCGTCCGGGTTCCCGGAGAGGCTGTACTGGCGGATCTGCCGGGCGCCGTCCGCCATGGTGGCGCGCACCGAGACGTACTGGCCGGGGCGGGAGGGCGGCACCGGGCCGCCGTCGGCCGGACGGACCAGGAACGTGGTCACGTCGTCGGTCTCCTGGTAGCGGGCGACCACGGTGTACGGGCGCCACAGCGCGGCCGGGGCACCGCCCTGTGCGGCGGCGGACCCGGCGCGCAGGCGGTCCTCGACGGCGATCAGCGCGTTGGCCATCAGCCAGTAGACCTCGTCCCAGGCGGCGGCCACCTCGGGCGTCACGGCCTCGCCCAGCACCTCGACGATGGCGGCGAACAGGTGCTCGTGGACGACCCGGTACTGCTCGTTGCTGATGCCGACCGAGACGTGCTTGTGGGCGATCCGGGCGAGCATGGCGTCCGGCCGCTGGTCGGGGTGGGCGATCAGGGCCGAGGCGAACGCGGCGATCGAGCCGGCCAGTGCCTGCTGCTGGCTCTGGTTGGCCTGGTTGCCCCGGTTGAACTGGTCACGCAGCAGCGCCGGGTGGGCGGCGAAGAGCTTCTTGTAGAACAGCGGCGTGATCTCGCCGATGGCACCGCCCACGACGGGCAGGGTGGCTTCGACGACCTCGGCGGACTTGGCGGACAGCATCGGGTTCGCTCCAAATTGGTATCTGAGAGTCGTATTTTTGGGCGTGCGAGGCCCCGGCTCCGGGCTTTGGCGGTTCGGGTGGGGTGGGTGTGCCGGTCGGAACGGGTGTGTCAGTCGGCGGGCCTGCCGGTGAGGCTCAGCAGGACCGGTCCGGTGGGGGAGGCGACCAGGTCGCCGATGCAGAGCGGGTCGAGCGTCGCGAAGAACGCCTCCTGCGCGGTGCGCAGCGCCCCGCGCAGCCGGCAGGCGGACCGCAGCGGGCACGGCGGCTCGTCCTCGCATCCGACCACGTCACCGACGCCCTCCAGCTCGCGCAGCAGCAGCCCGAGCGAGCCGGTCCGGCCGGCGAAGGTGAGGACCAGGCCCCCGCCGCGCCCGCGCCGGGCCTCCACCACGCCGAGGTGCTGGAGCCGGCTGACCACCTTGGCCGCGTGCGTGTACGGCACGCCGACGGCCTCGGCCACCTCGCGGGTGGTCGGGTTGGCGCCCTCGTCGAGGACGGCCAGCCGCATGGCGATGCGGAGGGCGATGTCGGTGCTCTTGGTCAGCCTCACGTTCGAAGGCTATCTAATACGACTCCAGGAATCCAATTTGCCTGCCGGTCCGGAGCCGGGCGGCGGTGGAGCTCGAACCCTTACCGGGGGAGCGCGGCGTTCGACTTACCCGACGCCAGGTCGGCTGCTTCTCCGGGGCGGCCCGGCCGGTTCCCGGTGCCCTGCGGCGTCCCGGCCGTGACGATGCGTCATGTCCCTGACGGATGCCCGCACCCCGGGGCCGGGCACCCGCCCTGCGGGTGGCATGATGGCGCGGTCCCGGCCGCACGGCCGAGGCGGAGGGGGAGTCCGCCGGTGGGCCGTCGGCGCCGGGCACCGGTGTGCGCGGCCGCCGGTGCAACCAACGGGGGACCGGGAACATGTGGATCATCGGCATGCTGGTCGGCGGCTTCGTGCTGGTCGTGCCTCCCGCCCTGCTCGGGCGCCGGCTGCTCGGCATCGAGGCCGGCCTGTCCCGGGCGGTGGCGGCGGGTGTGATCGGGATCTCGACCGCGGGCGGCCTGCTCGGCAACCAGCTCCAGCGGGACGAGCAGCGGCTCGTGCTGAGCCCGCTGCTCATCGCCATCGCGTTGCTGGTGGCCATGGTGACACTGGTCGTCCTGGACCTGGTGGTGCCGGCGGGCAGCGTCCGCCCGCTCTCCTGGCCGCAGTCGCTGCGCGGGCGGCTGGCGCGGATGCGCCGTTACTCCAAGATCGTCGGCATCGCCGGGCGGCACGGCCTCGGCCCCTACCTGCGCGGCCGGGGCCAGGACGGCGGGACGCGGCACGAACTGCTGGCGCAGGAGCTGCGCCAGGCGCTCCAGGCGGGCGGCACGACGTTCGTGAAGCTCGGCCAGGTGATGTCCACCCGCCGGGACCTGCTGCCCGCGCCGTACGTCGAGGAGCTGAGCCGGCTCCAGGACCAGGTCCCGCCCGCGCCGTGGCCGGAGGTGGAGCGGGAGCTCGTCGCCGCGCTCGGCGCCGCCCCGACGGAGGTGTTCGCCGAGTTCGACCACCGTCCGCTCGCCGCCGCCTCGATCGCCCAGGTGCACGCGGCGGTGCTGGCGGACGGCACCCGGGTCATCGTCAAGGTGCAGCGGCCCGGCGTCCGCGAACTCGTCGAGCGCGACCTGGACATCGTCGGCCGACTGGCGGCCACCCTCCAGTCCCGCACCGACTGGGGGCGCAGCCTGGGCCTGGTGGAACTGGCGCAGGGCTTCGCGGTCGCCCTGCGCGAGGAACTCGACTTCCGGGTCGAGGCACGGAACATGACGGCCGTCCGGCGCGCCGCCGAGGCCCGCCGCGATGACAGCGTCACGATGCCGGAGGTGCACGAGGCGCTGAGTACCGAACGCGTCCTGGTGATGACCAGGATCGACGGCACCCCGCTCGGCCAGGCGCGGCCCACGGACGAGGAGCACGGCCGCGAGCTCGCCGACACCCTGTTCACCGCGCTGCTCAACCAGGTCGTCCGCGACGGCGTCTTCCACGCCGACCCGCACCCCGGCAACATCCTGCTCCAGCCGGACGGCCGTCCGGCGCTGCTGGACTTCGGCTCGGTCGGCCGGATCGACCCGGGGCTGCGCGACGCCATGGCCGGGCTCTTCCTGGCCGTGGACCGCGCCGATCCGGCCGCCCTGCGGGACGCCCTGCTGGACGTGACCGACCGCCCCGAGGACGTCGACGAGCAGCGGTTGCAGCGAGCGCTCGGCCAGTTCAGCGCCCGCCACCTCGGCCACGGCTCGGCGCCGGACGTGCAGATGTTCACCGACCTGTTCCGGCTGGTCACCGACTTCAGGCTGGCCGTCCCGCCGGAGATCGCCGCGGTGTTCCGCGCCCTCGGCACGCTGGAGGGCACGCTGCTGCGGCTCAGCCCCGGCTTCGACATGCTGGCGGCCTCCCGCTCCTACGCGGCCGCCCGGCTCGGCGACCGGCTGGCGCCGGGCAGCGCCCGGGAGGCCGCCCAGGACGAACTCCTCACCCTGCTGCCGGTGCTGCGGAGGCTGCCGCGCCGGCTGGACCGGATCGGCAGCGCGCTGGAGGAGGGCCGGCTCGCGGTGAACGTCCGCCTGCTGTCCGACCCGCGCGACCGCCGGGTGGCCGGCGAACTGCTGAGCCGGGTGCTGTTCACCTTCCTGGGGATCTTCTTCGGCGTCACCGGGGTCCAACTGCTCGGCCTGCGGGGAGGGCCCATGGTGACGGGCGACCTGAGCCTGTACGCGCTGATCGGTTACCACCTGCTGGTGTTCTCCGCCGCGGTGGTGGTCCGCACGGTCTACGTCCTCGGCCGGCCGTTGGCGTGAGGGCGGTCGTTGGCGGCGAGGTGCGGCGAGTTCGCGGCGGCGAGTTCGCGGTGTCCCCGGCGCCGGAATCGGCGGAACAGACGAACCACCGCCACGCCGCGTACCCGTACTCAGGTGAAACCACACCCTGGCGGGTCGGCCGGGGGCTGTGTTTGTATGTGCGGGTCTCCAACGGACCGGGATGGACATCAGTCCCGGGGCGGCCCCGACCGGGCCGGACGGCGGGGGGCGCCCCGAGGGCGCCGGACGCCGGGCGTGCGGGATTCACCCCGGGCCGCACCGCCCGTTCCCGCCGAGGTCCGCCACCCAGGGCCTGCGGACGAGGCGTGCGACCGGGCACGCATCCGCAGAACCGAGGAGCTGGACACGATGTACGAGAACGTGCTCGCGCAGAACCAGTACGGCAAGGCCGAAACCGCATCGTCAAGATCACCCGCAAGGGTGGCGACGGTACCTGGCACGAGATCAGGGACCTCAACGTCTCCGTCGCGCTGCGCGGCGAGTTCGACGCGGTCCACTTCACCGGCGACAACGGCCACTGCCTGCCCACCGACACCACCAAGAACACGGTGTACGCCTTCGCCAAGGAGCACGGCGTCGAGTCGCCGGAGGCGTTCGGGCTGCTGCTGGCCAAGCACTTCGTGGAGTCCCAGGGCGTCGTCCACGAGGCGCGGATCCGGCTGGAGGAGTACGCCTGGGAGCGGATCGTCACCACCGACAAGCAGCGCCACTCCTTCGCCCGCAAGGGCCAGGAGGTGCGCACCGCGGAGGTCACCTACTCCGGTGCCACCGGGCGCTTCCAGGTGGTCTCCGGCCTGAAGGACCTGACCGTCCTCAACTCCACCGCCTCGGAGTTCCACGGCTACATCAAGGACCGGTACACCACCCTTCAGGAGGCCTACGACCGGATCCTGGCCACCAAGGTGACGGCCCGCTGGGCGCACGCCCTCACCGGCACGGACGGCAAGGACGCGGACTGGGACCGCTCCTACCGCGAGTCGCGCCGCCACCTGCTGGAGGCCTTCGCCGAGACGTACTCGTACTCGTTGCAGCAGACCCTGTACGCGATGGCCAACCGGGTGCTGGCGCACCGGCCGGAGGTGAACGAGGTCCGGCTCAACCTGCCCAACAAGCACCACTTCCTGGTGGACCTGGAGCCGTTCGGCCTGAAGAACGAGAACGAGGTCTACTACGCCGCCGACCGGATGTACGGCCTGATCGAGGGCACCGTCCACCGCCCGGGGGTCACGCCGGTCATCCCGGTCGAGGACTGGATCACGGCCTGACCGGTTCGCACCGGACGGACGGTTCCACCGGCCGCCGCGGCGCTCCCCGCCTGCGGACCTTGCTGCCTCCCCGCCACCCTCCTCCCCGCGGATCGGCGTCGAGGCGGCCGGTTTCACCCTTTCGAGTGAAGATCGATCGTTGGCCCCGCCCGGCTTCCCGTGATCACCGAGGGTGGGTCCGGCCGCGCGCGGGAGGTGCGCGGCCGTTCGACGAACCGAGGGCAGGGGCCCCTGGCGCCGCCCGAGGGGCCGGGCGCCGGAGCCCTCGGATCCCGAACATCCGGCAACACTCGGAATCACCGCCAGGCGCTCAGCTCCGGCCGCGAGTTCGCGGCGGCCAGCGGCGCCGGCGGAAGGGGAGGGAGTTTCACATGGCACCCGGTGCGGACACCGAGGTGGTCGGCTGCGTGGTGGTGCGAGGCGGCCAGTACGACGGCAAGCAGGGCGGGAGCTTCGCGGCGGGCGTCTCGGCACAGTCGGCGGGGGCCCGGAGCCTCTGCCTCCACCAGGTCACCCTGCCCCCGGGCAGTCGTGGCCGCCCGCACCTCCACGCCGGCCACGAGTCGGCGATCCTCGTCGTCCGGGGTTCCGTCGAGGTGTGGCACGGCGAGAAGCTCGACGAGCACACCGTCCTGAAGTCCGGCGACTACCTCTACATTCCGCCCGACACCCCGCACGTCCCGGTCAACACCGGCGCGGTGGACATGGTCGCCGTGGTCGCCCGGACCGACCCGGACGAGCAGGAGGGCGTCCGGCTGATCGATCCGCCGCAGTGGCTGATGGACCGGATCGGCTCCCTGCGGGAGGCCGCCCGCGGCTGATCGACCGGCCTTCGGCGGCCTCGGCCACCAGGGCCTGCTCGCCGGGGCCTGCTCGCCGGGGCCTGCTCGCCGGGGCCTGCTCACCTGGGCGGCGCACCCCGGTTGAGGTTCCCGGCGAGGGGACGGACGGTGAGAGCGTTCCGGTCCGCCGCGCTCCACGATCGTCGTGCCCGACCTTCGTCCCGCTGCACGGCGCTCAGCAGGAGGGCTCACCCGAGGGGCAGCCATGACGTCCAGCAGAAGAGTCCGCGTCCGCGCCGGCGTGGTGCTCGCCGCGGCGCTGACCCTGGTCGCGGGTTGCTCCTCCTCGCCCGGCGGCAGCTTGCCGAGCGGGGGTGCCTCACCGAGCGGCGCCCCGTCGGCCGGCGGCAGCGGCGGGCCGTCGTCCGCCGCCGTGGCGACGCTCCGGCAGAGCCTCGCCGCCTTCGAGAGGCCGCTGAGCGGCGACGACGCCCAGCGTGCTCTCGAAGGCCTCTCCGCGGCCCTGGACGGCGCGGTCGCCCAGGGGGTCGACCAGGGCACCATCGACGCCGAGCTGGTCATCTGGGAGCTGCGCCAGCTGAGCACCCCCGAGGGCGGGCAGACCTACCTGGCCAACGGGGCCGCCCTGGCCGGCCACGTCCTGCGCGCCGCCGAGCCCTCGCCGTCCGCCGCGCCGACCCTGGGCGCGGGGGCGGCGGCGTACCGGGACACGCCCAACGGCGGTGCCGGACTGTCCTTCTACTTCGTCAACGGCGTCCTCAACAACTTCGACTCGTCGACCCGGCTGAAGCAGCTCCTGGAGGAGTCGCTGACCCGGAGTCTCGGCTTTCCCGTCCACATCAACCTCGCATTCAACCCCTCCAGCCTGAAGATCGCGGACTACGTCGCCAGTACCTGCAGGGAGGCGACGAGGGTCACCAAGGACCACCCGATCAAGGAGGCCGAGGGCCTGGTGCAGAGCGTCTGCGTGCTGACGGGGTTCGGTGCGGGGGTGCTGCCGGTGGCGGTGACGACGGACTTCATCCAGAGCATCACGCAGAAGGTGGCCGACCCGAACTTCGCCTCCGACCCGGTCAACGTCAAACTCCTGGGCGACGTGCAGAACGATCTCCAGCAGGGCAAGCGCGTCGTGCTCATCTCGCACAGCCAGGGCGGGCTCTTCCTGCGCAACGTGCTGCCCAGGATCGGGGCCGGGCAACCGGTCGGTGCGCTGCTCATCGCCCCGCCGTACGGGACGGGGCAGGAGCTGGCGGCGGACCCGACGCGCTACGTCATGTTCGAGCACGACTGGCTCCTGGAGGAGGGCGTCTCGCACGTGGACCCCACGGTCGTGGCGGCGGAGCCGCAGACGGTCTACGACGGCTCCACGTACTCGACCTTCACCATCCACTACCTGAACAACTACCTGTACTGCGGCTCGGCCTCGGAGAAGCAGATCGGTGACCGCGCGCGCGAGGTGGTCGCCTGGGTCAACTCCGTCCCGGCGTCCCGGGGCGGGGCGCGCCCCGAACTGCCGGCCTCCCCCTGGGCGTCGCCGCGCGGCGACGGCCTGCCGGCGCAGGCGCCGACGTGCCCGGCGCCCCCGGCGGGGAGCGAGACCCCCACGCCCACCGAGTCCCCGTCCACCCCGGCCACCGAGAGCCCGGCCACCGAGAGCCCGACCGCGGAGAGTCCGACCGCCGAGAGCCCCACCGCGACGCCCACGGAGTCCCCGACCGAGTCCGCGACCGCCGTCGCGGCCTACTACGTCTTCGTCCTCACCAACGTCGCCACGCCCGGGAACATCCTCGTCGGTACCCTCCAGGACGTCGTCGGCAAGCGGACCTGCGACTTCACCGACGGCGGGCTCTGCGCCGACGCGGGCGGCCAGGACGTCCCGGTCCAGTACACGCCGCAGCTGGGCCCGTTCCCGACGCTCCAGGACGCCCAGGCCGCGTACTGCGCGAACGCCGCCAACCCGCACACCGGGCCGGGCGGTGCGGGCACCAAGGTGGACATCTTCGGGGACGGTTACTGGGCTGACAACATCGACTTCGCGTGCCCGGCCGCATCGCCGACCCGGTGACCGCCGAGGACGGCTCGGTCCGCGGTCTGCTCACCGCAGTGGCCGCGCCGCGGTCGGTCTACGTCGACGGCTACCTGGACGACCTGCGCCGCTACCTGGAGTCCACCGCACCGATGGGAGCGCACCGATGAGGATCCTCGCCCTCGGCGGCGCCGGCGCCATGGGCGTGGCCGCCGTCCGCGCGGCCGTCGAGCTGCCCGGCGTCCGCGAAGTCGTCGTGGCCGACCGTGACCTGCCGGCGGCCGGCCGGCTCGCCGGCGAACTCCGCTTCAGTGGAACGGCGTTGTCGGCGCAGCAGGTCGACGTCACGGACGCCGGGCAGCTCGACCGGGCTCTCGCCGCCGCCGACGTCGTGCTCAACACGGTGGGCCCTACTACCGGTTCGGCCCGGCCGTGCTCGCCGCGGCGATCCGCGCCCGCACCCACTACCGGGACCTCTGCGACGACTGGGAGCCGACCGTCCGGATGCTCGAACTGGACGGCGAGGCCCGGAGGTCGGGTGTCACGGCCGTGCTCGGCATGGGCGCCAGCCCCGGCGCCTCCAACCTGCTCGCCGCGCTGGCGGCGGAGCGGCTCGACACCGTCCACGACCTGTACACGGCCTGGCCGGTGGACGTCCCCGACACCGGCGAGGAGCTGACCGGGCCGGACGGGAGGGCGGGCGCCGCCGCCGTCCACTGGATGGAGCAGATCAGCGGCACCGTCGCCGTGGTCGAGCGGGGGCGGCTGGTGCAGCGGCCCCCGCTGCGGCCGGTCACGCTCGCGCTGCCGGGCGGCCGGGCCGGGACGGCCTACACCGTCGGCCACCCCGAACCGGTGACGCTGCACCGCAGCCTCGCGCCCACCGGGAGCGCGGCCTGCCTGATGGTGGTCACCCGGGGTACCGTCGCCTTCCTGGACGGGCTGCGGCGCGACCTCGACCGGGGGCGGCTGGACAACGAGTCCGCGGCGACCCTGCTGGCCGACCCCCCGCTCGGGCGCGCCCTGACCGCGGGCGTCCGGGCCGCCGGGCTCCGCGGCCCGGGCGGCCTGCCGCCGTTCTTCGCCGCCGCCACCGGCCTGCGCGACACGGCCGGCCGCTCGGCGTCCTCGCCCGCCCCGCCGAGGACCCGCCGCGCCTGCTCGCCGACATGGCCCTGGCCACGGGCGTCCCGCTCGCCCTCGGCCTCGCGCAGCTGCTGGACGGGACGGCCCGCCACCCGGGCGTCCACCCGCCGGAGGCCGTCATCGACGCGGCCCGGTTCTTCCGCGACCTGGAGCCCCACTCCCCGGGGGGTGTGGTGGTCGAGGAGACGGCCGGAGGGCGGTGACGGGGCGCGCCCCTGCCGAGGGCGCCGGGAGCGGTGCCCGTCCGGCCGCGGCGCTCACGGGCGGGGGTCGGCGCTCCCGGGGAGGAGGAGCGCCCGGTCCTGCCAGGCGCGCTCCCACTGGCGGGTGAGCGCCGGGTAGACGATCAGGTAACGGAACGGCGCGATGAGCGCCATGTACAGCCGCCCGAACCGGCCGTTCGGCTTGACCAGGACCGCCATCCGCAGTTCGTGGCCGCCGTCGCCGGTCGGTACCCACCCCAGGTGCATCAGCGTGTGGACGGTCTTGTTCGCCAGTTCGCGGACGGCTTCGTCGGGGAGCTGGTAGACGGGGGTGAGCGGCATGCCGCCGGAGTCGGAGCCGTCCACGGTCTCGCGGAGGTCCTGCGGCAGGCGGTCGCAGAGCGACGGGACCCGCGTTCCGAGACCCGTGTCGGGCCTGTCCCACCCGAGCA
Organism: Streptomyces sp. CB01881; assembly: GCF_002953255.1. Taxonomy (GTDB): domain Bacteria; phylum Actinomycetota; class Actinomycetes; order Streptomycetales; family Streptomycetaceae; genus Kitasatospora. Next base: position 656,085 of record NZ_CP026498.1, on the reverse strand, counting down.
GGGCGCCGAGCTTCCAGCGCACGGCGAAGAGGAACCGGGCCGGAGGGCTCTGCCGGTCGAACCCGCCGCCCGCCCGCATCGCGGCGAGCATCACGGGGAAGTCGTCCGGCCCGGCCCCGGGGGTGCGGTACGACCACACGTCCTCGATCCGGAAGTCCCGGGCGAACTCGTGGATCCGCCAGGACCGATCGGTGTGGGCTTCGACAGGAAGTTTCATGGCCGGTGCGCCTTTCCCGCTCGGGGCGCCGTCTGCCGCCCCCGTTTTATACGCTTGCGTACAAGACGAGGCTAGACCCGGATATACGGTTGCGTATATCCGGCGACGAGTGAGGTGGGACACACCGTGGGCGCTGCTCGCACACCGCGCGACCGATGGGTGGAGGAAGGCCTGGCCGCCCTGGCCGAGGGCGGCCCGGACGCCGTCCGGATCGAGGTGCTGGCGAAGCGGCTCGGCGTCACCAAGGGCGGGTTCTACGGGTACTTCGCCGACCGTGACACGCTGTTGGAGACGATGCTGGACACCTGGGAACGGGAGAGCACCGACGAGGTGATCGACCGGGTCGAACGCGAGGGGGGCGACGCGAGGACCAAGGCCCGGCGCGCGGGCATACTCACCTTCTCCGACGACCGCCTGCGCCCGATCGACCTGGCGGTCCGCGACTGGGCCCGGCGCGACGCGGCCGTCGCCGAGCGCCTGCGGCGGGTGGACAACCGGCGGATGGCCCTGCTGCGCGAGATGATCGGCACCCTCTGCCCCGACCCCGACGAGGTCGAGGCCCGCAGCCTGATCGCCTTCTGCGTGGCGATCGCGCACCACAACGTCGTCGCCGACCACGAGGGCCGTACCCGCGCCGAGGTCCTCGCCCGCGCCACCGACCTGATGTTCGCGCCCGGCCACAGCAGGCCTGAAGCCTGACGCGCGACCGTCCTGACGTCCTGTCGGGGGGTCGGGGGTCCGAGGTCCGGAGTCGAGGGCCGGCGGTCGCTTGCCGGCCCGGCCCGGCCCGGCCGGTCTGCGGCCCACACCGTGGCCGCCCGCGCCGTCGGCCCAGGGGAGCCACCGCGTCCAAGGGCGGCCGGCTCACCGCGCCCGGGCGAGGAAGAGGTCGCTGAGGTGGTCCATGTCGATCCGGCCGCCGTGTGCGTCCAGGACGCGGGCCGTCTCCGCGAGGACCTGCTCGCGCCGGCCGGAGGGCAGGGCGCGGTAGGCCGAGAGCGAGGCCAGCAGGCCCAGGTAGCCGTCGGTGTCGTAGGACCGGTCCTGCCGGTACCGGACGGCACGCAGGTCGGTGAACCGGCCGTCCCGGCGGCACTCCGCCTCCGGCCAGCCGTCCGGCCCGAGCGAGCCACCGGGCACCTCGCCGAAGGAGGACGCCGGCTCGCCGTGCGGCGTGTTGGCCATCCCGTGCCGGCGGTCGACCTCGGCGAGTGCGGCCTGCAACCGCGCATCGCGGACCCGGTGCGGGTTCCAGAACAGCGCAAGCGCGCCACCGGGTGCGAGGGCGCCGTGGGCGAGGTCCCAGCGCCGCTGCGGGTCCAGCCAGTGCCAGGACGAGGCGGCGAGGAGCAGGCCGAAGCGCCGCCCGCCCGGCTGCCAGTCCTCGAAGCGGCCGGACCGGACCCGGACGGCGGGAAACCGCGCGGTGTTCCGGCGCAGGACCTCGGCCATGCGCGGGTCGGGCTCGATGCACACGAGCGGAGTGCCCGGTTCGGCGAACGGCACGGTGGCCTTGCCGGTACCCGCGCCGACCTCCACCGCCGTACGGTCACCCAGGGCCGCGTATGCCAGCACCTCCGTGACCAGCGCGTCCGAGTACCCCGGCCGGGCCGTGTCGTAGAGCTCGGCCACCTCGCCGAACAGCTGGGCGCGTGCCCGGTCGACCTGTTCCCCCGCGGTCACGCGCACCCCTCTCCCCGGTCGGCGAGCGGTCACTCTACCGACCCTCCAGGGCAGTTGGGCTCCTCGGGGTCCTGATCACCGTCCGGTCAGTTCGAGGGCCCGTTGAGCGAGCCACAGGTCGTGGACGACGGTCGGGGGGCGTGTCAGCGAGCGTTGCAGTAGCACTTCCGCCCGTGCCAGCCGCTTGCGGACGGCGGACTCCGAGAGGGACAGCGCCCCGGCAGTGTGGCCGATGTGTGCGTCCAGGTGCAGCCAGGTGCCGATCGTCTCCGCGACGGGGGTCGGGGTGCCGGTGTCCTGAAGGGGGCGGAACTGCCGGTGCGCCCATGACGCGACGCGCGGCAGAACGAGGAGCTCGTCCAGGGACGGGGGCGGTGTCGGTCGGCCTTCCCCCGTGCCGCCGTCACTCCTGTGGGACGCGGTGCGGCCGGCGGCCGCGTGGAGGGCGAGGGCCAGGGCGGACTGGTCGGCGAGCCGGGTCAGGTCCAGGCGGAGCAGCTCCTGAACGTGGGCCAGGCGCGCGGCCAGAGTGTTGCGGTGGATGTTCAGAGCGGTGGCGGCTCCGGAGGAGAACCGGAGCCACGCGCCGGCGGTGGCCAGGAGCTGTGGGCCGTCCGGATCCTGCGTGCGCCGGGGGAGGTGAGATCGCACCGGCGAGAGGAAGGAGTCGGACCAGGCCGCCACGGCGGGCCCGATGGTGAGTGCGAGGTCCGGTTCCCCCGCGAAGGTGGACAGCCGGCTGGTGCGGTGGCGTGCGGCGGCCAGGGCGTGGAACGCCTGGGCGTAGCCGGTGGCGGTCTCCCGCAGGTGCAGGGGATTGCTCACCCCGAGCCGGAGGCGCTCGGCTGTCGAACCGTGGGTCGCCCAGACCGGGAGGGCGGCGGTCGGGCAGGGGGGCGGGGGTGCGAGGACGAGCATGTGGTCGTTGTAGACGGGGCACGGCACGACCCATGCGTCCTTGTTCGTCTCGGCTATCCGGAGCGCGAGTTCGCTGCGCGCCTCGTGCGGCCCTTCGACGACGTACATCTGCATGACCTCGGGCAGGGTGGGCCGGAGTGCTCCCGCGACGTCCTGGGCGATCGCCGTCTGACCGTCCATCAGGAGGCGCAGGACGGCTTCCCTCGTCCTGGTGTCCGCGGTGCGGAGCCGTTGCCGGCTCCGCCGTGCGTCCTCGGCGTGCCAGGTGAGGCCGAGGATGGAGACGGCATCCGCGAGCAGGACCGGAAGGTCGGGAGCCGCGGGCCGGCGCGCCACCGCCGTGAGGAGGGGCGCGCGGAGAGTCCGGTCGTTGTCGAGGACGAGGATGAAGCACGTGAGTTCGCCCTGGTCGATGACCGCCGACTGCAGCCCTCGCTCGGCCATGTCTCCGGCTCCGCGCAGGCACGCGGCCCGCGCGGTGTCGTCCGACGGGAACGTTCCGGCCCTGGCCCCGGTGCCCGAAGGGTTCATCAGGAAGACGTCGGCCCCGGTGCGGTTGGCCAGCCAGCGCAGCACCTGCGGTGTCCCGCCCTTGCGGCCGGCGTGATGCATGGCCAGGATGTCGGCCGCCCGGCCGGATCGCCCGACCGGTGATGACATGTCTGGCATGAGATCGCTCTGCACAGTTTCCCCCCGCGCATTCCGTACTGACGGCCGCAGACTATGGGATCACTGTGCACTCCGGCACCGTTCGAACCCGGTTGCTGTGCAGCTCCGCACTTTGCCCGTTCCGGTGCTGCCATAAATTCGACGACAGGTCCGCGTGTGGCGTCCGGTGTGCGGCGGAACGCAGGGCGCCGCACGGGGACCGGTAGAGCACGGAGGCGATGTTCGCCGTTATCGGCATTCCACGAGGGAGACATGAAGGTATTCCAGAGGTCATTCACGGCGCCCGCCGCCCACCGGCCCGGGCGCCCGGTGCGGGGCGACGGGAGAGTTGTGCGGCACGGCACCCTCAAGGTCCCCGACAGCGCGTGGGCACAGGAGACCTCCGGCAGGCGCGGTAGGCGCCCCACGGTGCACCATCAGGGGCGGATCGACGTCGATCCCCGCTCCAATCCCGTCAATCGGCCGCACGCAGTGACCCGCTGACGGGAACGGCTGCGAACCGGGCAACCGACGGACGAATTCCCGTGCCGGGAATAACCGGAACCCATTGCGTCATATGGCCGTGACCGGCCTCACATTCGGGGCGCGACAGGTTCCGCCCGAATGACGGCCCTTCATGAGTGACGGTCTCGATCGCCACGTCGCCGGGGAAAGCGACGTGCTCCTCGGGCTGTCCCGCCCGCCCGTAGCGCCACGGTTCGATCGACTGCGCGCGGACGGGGCTCCCTGCCGACCGGTGTCCCGGTTCGGGGCCCTCATGGCCCATCGGCACCACCTCTCACAAGAGTTCCAACCCATCACCAAGGACAAAGGGGTACCCACATGCCCGACAAGCGCGTCACCCGTGCTGTCACAGCGCTCCTCACGGCAGGCCTTGCCTCCGCCCTTCTCACCGCCGTGCCGGCCCAGGCCGGAGCGACGCCGCAGAGCGCCGCCTCCGTGAACGCGACCCTCGACGGGGACGTGGGCGGCGCCGGCCAGGGCCCGATCACGCCGAGCGAACCGGGCACCGCCCCGTGGGCTTCCGCCACGTCGAACGTGAGCGCGCCGAGCCTGACGCGTAGCCAGGTCATCAACCGGGCGGCCTCGTGGGTCGACATCGGTCTGAAGTACAACGGCAGCAGCAGCTACCAGGGCTACCGCACGGACTGCTCCGGGTACGTCTCGATGGCCTGGAAGTTGAGTTACTCGCTCACCACTCCCGAATTCGTCCCCACCGGGGTGACCTCCCGGATCGGCAAGGAGGACCTCAAGCCGGGCGACGCGCTGCTGAACGACGCCTACGGGAACGACGGACACATCGTCCTCTTCGAGCGCTGGGTCGACAGCTCTCACAACTCCTACATGGGCTACGAGTTCAGCGGAAGCGGCGTCCATCACCGCGAAATCCCGTACCCCTACTTCCCTGGCACTCGCGGCAACCCCTACAGGCCGGTCCGCAACAACAGCATCGTCGACGACGCCACACCGACGCCGCCGAAGCCGGCGGCGAACAACCGGACGCTGGAGACGATCCAGGGTGGTGCGCTGCACGAGGTCTACACCAACGGTTCCGGCTGGCAGGACAACGCGGTACCGGGTGTGGGAAACCTGAGTGCGCTGGCCTTTGCCTACAGTCCGTCGGGTCAGCGGGTGATCGAGGCCGTGGAGAACGGCGCGCTGCACGAGATCTACACGGCCGCCGACGGCTGGCACGACGAGGCCGTTCCGGTTTCCGGGACGATCGACTCCCTCGCCTTCGCCTTCGACCCGAACACCGGGCACCGGGTGATCGAGGCGGTCGAGGGCGGGACGATCCACGAGATCTACACCGACTCGACCGGATGGCACGAGAGCGTGATCCCGGGTGTGGCGAACGTGAGCGCGCTGGACATCGCCTACAGTCCGTCGGGCCGGCGGGTGATCGCGGCGGTCGAGAACGGTGTGCTGCACGAGATCTACGCCGACGCCGACGGCTGGCACGACAACGCCGTGCAGGGGGTGGGCGGGAACATCAGCGCGCTCGGGTTCGCGATCAACAAGGCGACCGGGCAGCGGGTGATCGAGGCGGTCGAGGGCGGTGTGCTGCACGAGATCTACTCCGACGGCGGGGTCTGGCGCGACAACGTCGTTCCGGGAGTGAGCGGCAACATCACCTCCGTCTCGGTCAAGGTCAAGGCCAGCGGCGACCGCGTCGTGGAGATCGTCAACGACGGTGCGCTGCACGAGGTCTACAGCGACTCCACGGGCTGGCAGGACAACGCCGTCCCCGGAACCGGGGGCAGCGCCAGCGCGGTCTCCTTCGACCTCACCCTCTGAGCGGTCCGTCCCGGGTGCCCGGTACGAAGCGCGTACCGGGCACCTCGCGAACGCCTTCCGGCGTACTCGCCCGCGCTGCCGGCGTACTCGCCCGCGCGTTCCGGCGTACCCGCCCCGCGTCGGGCAGACCGTCAACCGAGACCACCCCAAGGAACATCCATGTCCATGCAGCGCACCCGCACCCGCACCCGCTCCCGTCTGAGCCGCGTGCTCGCCCTCGGCGCCGCCGTCCCGCTGGCCTCGGCGACCCTGGCCGCCACCGCCGGCTCCGCGACCGCGGCCTCCGTGGCCACCTGGGACAAGGTTGCGCAGTGCGAGAGCGGCGGCGACTGGTCGATCGTCTCCTCCACGAGCCCCCGTTACTACGGCGGCCTCCAGTTCCTCCAGTCCACCTGGATCGCCAATGGCGGCGGCCAGTACGCGCCGTACGCCAACCAGGCCACCAAGCAGCAGCAGATCCTGATCGCCGAGAAGGTCCTCGCCTCCCAGGGCCAGAACGCCTGGCCGGTCTGCGGCCCCAGGGCCGGCCTCGGGGCCGACCACGCGAACCCGTACCCGGACAACCCGGGGCCGGTGACCCCGCCGAAGCCGGAGGCCAGGACGCTGACCTGGTACCTGTCGGACAACGCGGCCTCCGCCGTGTCCACCCGCCCGGCCTTCGGCTTCGGGAACACACCGATGATCCCGCTGGCGGGTGACTTCGACGGGGACGGCACGGACACGCAGGCGGCCTACGACCCGACGACCTCGACGTTCTTCCTGGCGAACTCGGGCAGCGCGGCGCAGTCGACGCTGGTGTTCGGCAACCCGGGCAACCGCCCCGTGCTGGGCCGCTGGGACGGCACCACCTCGCAGCTCGGCGTCTACATGCCCGACACCGCCAAGTTCTACCTCCGCCACGCCAACGGCGACGTGACCTCCTTCGCCTTCGGCAACGGCGGCGACTGGAAGCCCGTCGCCGGCGACTGGGACGGCGACGGAACCGTGACGGTCGGCCTCTACGACCCGGCCACCAGCACCTTCCACCTGCGCAACAGCAACACCGAGGGCCCCGCCGACCAGACCGTCACCTTCGGCAACCCCAACAGCATCCCCCTGGCCGGCGACTGGGACCACTCCGGCCGCACCGACGTCGGCGTCTACATGCCCGGCAACCACACCTTCTACTTCCGCCACGACGACGGCACGGTCACCTCCGTCAGCTACGGCAACGCCGGCGACACCCCCGTCACCGGCGACTGGGACGGCGACGGCCGCGCCACCCAGGGCGTCATCCACTCGTGATCAACCGAGCGGGCCGACAGCCTCCGTCCTGATCCCCGGGACCGGGCGGTCGTGCACCACCGAGGTCCGGGCCGGCGGGTTCGGCCCCGACCGACCGGGCCGTGATCGTGCTGGGCCCCGACGGGCATGCCGGTCGGGGCCCTGACGCATGTCGCCGGAGGGTCACTGAGTCCCCGTCAGAGGTCCTGGCCTGGGCAGACAGGAGGACGGAGTCGCCAGGTGATCGTGTGGTTTGATGTCCGCTGATGATCTTCGAGGTGAAGAGCGCAACGGGGGCACCGTGATGGACAAGCTGAAGCAGTACGGACGCAATCTCGCACTGGCGGGGACGGCCGCCGCACTCGCCCTGGGGACGGGGGCGTGCAGTTCCGGCAGCGCCGGGGCGGCGTTCAGCGCCGGCGTGGTGCTGTCGGAGCCGGACCAGGTGCGGGACGCGCTGCCGAGCCCGACCTCGCTCCCCCCGGGGTGGCGGCTCGCCTCGGGCGCGAAGCCGCCGAAGGCCATCGAGCAGGCCGAGGCGTCCAGCACCTGCCGGAAGAAGCTGTCGAGCAGCTGCTCCGGTCTCCGACTGGGCGGCACCGTCCGGTACGAGCTGGCTTCCAACACCGACAACGACATCCGCTTCACCATGCTGACCTTCGACACCGCGGAGAACGCCGGCCCTGCCTTCGAGGCGATGGTGACGTCGCTGGAGAAGGGCAACAGCAAGGCGCACCGGATCACCCTGAAGGCGGCCGCCGAGCAGTCGCAGGGCTTCGAGCAGCCCGCAGACTCGTCCGACTCCGCGGGTGACGTCGTCGCCTCGGCCATGGCGCTGCGGGTCGGAACCGTCGTGGTCCTGATCGAGCTCGACGAGGACGAGCGCGACCACAAGACGCTGCAGCAGTTCACCGCGCTCCAGGCGGAACGGATCAGGCGGGTCCAGCAGGGTACGAACCCGGACGCCTGACGCGGACGCCTGACGCCCGCTCGGCGCCCCGCGCGCCGCGTTCGGCCCCAGCGCGCCCGCCCGGGACCTGGAGGCGCGCCTACGGAGCCGTGGTCTGCTGGTCGGCGGCGGCACTGCGGTCACCGGCGGGCGTTCGTTCAGGCTGCCGACCGCCGTGGTCGTCCCGCTGTTGATCGTGGTCTCGGTCGTCACCGCCCGGACGGCCGTGACGGTCCTCGGGGCGGACCCGGGCGCCGCAATGGTGCTGAGCAGCCTCGTCGCCCTCCTGGTCGCGGTCGCCCTGACCCGCCGTGCGTCGCACCCCGACCCGTACGAGCGGCCCGCTCCCCCCGTGTGCTTCCCCTTCTCGCCGCGTTGCGGGCGGGCGAGCCGCTCCCCCCCGGGCTGGCACCTCCCGGAGGACGCCCCCACTCCCACGGGCCGCACCACCTGGGCCGCCCTGGCCGTGACCGGCGTGGGAACCCTCCACCGCCGCCGCCTCACCACCGCCTTCCACGGCGGCCAGGCTTGGCCCCCGCCCCGCAGGGACTCCCGACCGGCCGCCGGACGAAGCCGGGTGGATGTCGTCCGCCCGGCTTCGTCCGGCCGGCCATGAGAGGTCCGGAACACCGTCGCTCGGCATGATCACCCCTGCCGGATCCCTGCGCGCGGCCGCAGATCACGGGATCACGGTGCACTTCGGCACCGTTCGGCCCTGGTTGCTGTGCAACTCCGCACTCCGCCGACCCCGTTGTCGCCATAGATTCGACCAGCGATCGCACAGAGGCGCCCGGCGTGCGTCGGAACGCGGGCACCATGCGGGGGATCGCCGGACCACGGGGCCGGCGATCCCCCGCAGATGAAGCCGCCTTCCAGTGGGTCGGAGGCCCTGACGATCCGAATCGTCACGTCGACGGGGTGTGACGTGCCCTTCGGGTGCCCCCGGGCGCCACAGCACCAGCTGCGGGCGGGGCGAGCTCTATTTCTGCCGGTGTCCCCGGCACGGGGCCGACCGGCACCCGCCCCCTTCCACGAGGCTTCCCTTCTCCGAAGCGAGGAACGCCCCGTCGATGTCACCGGTCAGGTCCGAGAGGTCGAAGACCCGGCCGTCATCGCCGAGGACTGCCGGAACCTCTTCCCCGCCGGTCCGATCCGCAGTGGCTTCACACCCTGACCCCCGTCACAGGTCCGCGGGCCGGGACTCTTCACCGAGCCAACACATCGGATGTATCTGTGACGCCATGACCGCACGAGTGTTGGCCGCCCACTGCAAGAAGTCCTCCGATGCCTGTCGGCGCCCCTCGGCAAGGGTTCCGACAGTACTCTAACTGTTTCTCAAATCTCCATCCCTGAGGGGTGATAGCAGTTCGTTCGGCCCGGAGCGGAGGCCCCGGCGTTGCGGTTGAGATTCGTCCGAAGTTTCCCTATTGTCAGCCGGGTGCCAAGCTCATAAGGTCCTCGTGATCGCAAGGCATCCGATGATTGCGGAGGGCCCGATCCGGCGTGCCTGCCACGAATCCCCACATCCAGGAACGGCCTCCCTCCTGTATGACGGCCGGGAAGGGCAGTCCGGCTCAACCACCCCCGCCTCACTTCCGGGGACAGGCCTCTCGGTCCCCACCACACCGGCTCCCTGCCCCCGCAGGGGAGCCGGTCATCCCAGCCCAGGAGATCAGCACCATGAACCCTCGCTCCTCCAGCATCGCGGCCACCGCCGCCGCCGTGGTCGTCCTGGCGGGGCTCGCCACGGGCTGCAACCGCGGCAGCGACTCGAACACGGCCGCCGCCGGCGGCAGGCCGGCCATCGGTGTCGACCTGCCGCGTGCGGACTCCGACTTCTGGAACTCCTACGCGCAGTACGTCAAGCAGGACGCCTCCGCCCAGGGCCTGAACACCCTGCCGGTGAGCAACTCCCAGAACGACGTCACCAAGCTCGTCGCCAACGTCCAGGTCTTCCAGAACACCGGCGCCAAGGCCGTCGTCATGGCCCCGCAGGACACCGGCGCGATCGCCTCCACCCTCGACCAGCTGTCCGCCAAGAAGATCCCGGTCGTCAGCGTCGACACCCGCCCCGACAAGGGCAACGTCTACATGGTCGTGCGCGCCGACAACAAGGCCTACGGCACCAAGGCCTGCGAGTTCCTCGGCCGGCAGCTCGGCGGCAAGGGCAAGGTCGCCGAACTCCAGGGCGCGCTGAGCTCCGTCAACGGACGCGACCGCTCCGAGGCCTTCGCCGCCTGCATGAAGGAGAAGTTCCCCGGCATCGAGGTGATCGAGCTGGCCACCGACTGGAAGGGCGACGTCGCCTCCGCCAAGCTCCAGTCCACCCTCGCCGCCAACCCGGACCTGGGCGGCGTCTACCTGCAGGCCGGCGGCGTCTTCCTGCAGCCCACCCTCGCCCTGCTCCAGCAGAAGGGCCTGCTCAAGCCCGCCGGCCAGAGCGGCCACATCGCCATCGTCTCCAACGACGGCATCCCGCAGGAGTTCGACGCGATCCGCAGGGGCGACATCGACGCCACCGTCTCCCAGCCCGCCGACCTCTACGCCAAGTACGCGCTCTACTACGCCAAGGCCGGCGCCGAGGGCAAGACCTTCCAGCCCGGCCCGACCGACCACCAGTCGACCATCATCTCCCTGCCCAACGGCCTGGAGGACCAGCTCCCCGCACCCCTGGTCACCAAGGACAACGTCGACGACAAGTCCCTCTGGGGCAACAACGTCGGCAAGTAACCCCACCGACCGATCGTCAACGGCGGCACGGACTCCCCCCCTTCCGGGGCCGCCGCCCACGGATCCTGCGGAAAGGACACCCCCGCCATGGCGGACCCCAGCCCCGTCCGGGGCCCCGTCGTCGAGGCCGACGGGATCAGCAAGCGCTTCGGCGCCACCGTCGCCCTCCGCGACGCCCGCATCTCGGTCGCACCGGGCGAATCACACGCCCTGGTCGGCCGCAACGGCGCGGGCAAGTCCACCCTCGTCTCGATCCTCACCGGCCTGCAGAACCCCGACACCGGCACCCTGCGCTTCAACGGCGAACCCGCCCCCGCCCCCGGCGACACCGACGCCTGGCGCTCCCGGGCCGCCTGCGTCTACCAGCGCTCCACCATCATCCCCGCGCTGACCGTCACCGAGAACCTCTTCCTCGACCGCCAGAGCACCGCCGTCCTGCGCCCCATCCGCTGGAAGCAACTGCGCGCCCGCGCCACCGGCCTGCTCGCCGAGTACGGCGTGGACGTCGACCCGACCGCACGCGCCGAGGACCTGACGGTCGAACAGCGCCAGTTCGTCGAGATCGCCCGCGCGCTCTCCTTCGGCGCCCGCTTCATCATCCTCGACGAGCCCACCGCCAAGCTCGACGCCCGCGGCATCGACAAGCTCTTCGACAAGCTGCGCTCACTCCAGGAGCAGGGCGTCGCGTTCCTGTTCACACCACCTGC
>NZ_CP026498.1:643846-644641 GCF_002953255.1 Streptomyces sp. CB01881 | reverse complement strand
CGTTCCTGTTCATCTCCCACCACCTGCAGGAGGTCTACGACCTCTGCACCACCGTCACCGTCTACCGCGACGCCCGGCACATCATCACCGCACCCGTCACCGAACTCGACCAGCACGCCCTGGTGGAAGCGATGACCGGCGAGAGCACCCGGGACGCCGAACCCGCCTGGTCACCGGCCGGCCGCACACACCCGGACGACGCCCCGCTCCTGGAGGTCACCGGGCTGAGCCTGGACGGCGCCTACCAGGACGTCTCCCTGACCGCACGTCCCGGCGAAGTCGTGGGCCTGGCCGGCGCCGCGGCCAGCGGCAACGTCCGGCTCGGCGAGACACTGGCCGGCCTGCACCGCCCCCAGGCCGGCACCATCACCGTCGCGGGCCGCCCGGTGCGCACCGGCCGCGTTCCCGCCGCCCTCGCAGCCGGCATCGGCTTCGTCCCCGAGGACCGCCACATCCAGGGCCTCATCCCACAGCGCAGCGTCGCCGAGAACGCCACCCTGACCGTCACCGACCAGCTCGGCCCGTACGGCACGGTACTGCCCTCCCGCACCCGGGCCTTCGCCGAGCGGATGATCAGCGACCTCGACATCAAGACACCCGGCCCCGCCACCCCGGTGTCCGCACTGTCCGGCGGCAACCAGCAGAAGGTCGTCATCGCCCGCGCACTGGCCACCGAGCCGCAGGTCCTGGTCGCCATCCGGCCCACCAACGGCGTCGACATCAAGTCCAAGGAATCCCTGCTCGGCACCGTCCGCGCAGTCGCCGACGCCGGCAGGAGCGCCCTGCTCCGACGAA
>NZ_CP026498.1:643294-643836 GCF_002953255.1 Streptomyces sp. CB01881 | reverse complement strand
ATGTTCCATTCCACGGCCGCGTCGTCGCCGAGTTCGCGCACGGCTGGAGCGACGAACAACTGGTCGCAGCCATGGAGGGCATGACCGGCCCGACCGACCCGAAGGAACCCAATGCCCCCCACCACTGAGGCCCCCGCACACCCGGCCCCCGCCCCCGCCGCACCGGCCGGCCCGCGCTTCGACCTCGCCCGCTACCGCGACCTGTCGCTCGTCCCGGTCCTGCTCGTCCTGGGCGTCATCGGCTTCGCCGTCTCACCCGCCTTCCTCACCTCCGACAACCTCCTCGGCGTCGGCCAGCAGGCCACCGAACTCAGCCTGCTGGTCCTCGCCGAGGCACTGATCCTGATCGTCGGCCGGATGGACCTCTCCCTCGAATCCACCATCGGCGTCGCCCCCGTCATCGCCGTCTGGCTGGTCCTGCCCGACCACGGCGCCCGCTTCAACGGCCTCGGACTCCTCCCCTCCTGGACCGCCATCCCGCTCTGTCTCGTGGTCGGCGCGCTGATCGGCGCGATCAACGGGTTCCTGATCCCTGCGCCTCA
>NZ_CP026498.1:643021-643284 GCF_002953255.1 Streptomyces sp. CB01881 | reverse complement strand
CATCGTCACCCTGCCCCACTCCCTCACCTACCTCGGCCGCACCAACTGGCTCGGCATCCCGGCCGCAATCTGGATCTGCACCCTCCTCTTCCTCGCCGGAGGCAGCGCCCTCGCCTGGCTGCGCCACGGCCGCGCCCTCTACGCGATCGGCGGCAACGCCGAGGCCGCCCGCGCCGCCGGCATCCGGGTCGACCGGATCACCTGGACCGTGCTCATCCTCGGCGGCCTGCTCGCCGCCTTCGCCGGCGTCCTCCGGCCACTAC
>NZ_CP026498.1:636223-643011 GCF_002953255.1 Streptomyces sp. CB01881 | reverse complement strand
ACGGCTGGATCTTCCAGGTCTTCGCCGCCACCGTCATCGGCGGCGTCAGCCTCAACGGCGGCCGCGGCACCCTCTTCGGCGCCCTCACCGGCGTGCTGACCCTCCAACTCGTGGTCAACGTCATGACCCTCGCCGGCGTGCCGCCGCTGTGGAACCAGTTCCTCAACGGCGCGATCATCATCGTCGCGCTGATCATCTCCCGCTTCGCCTCCGGCGAGAAACAGGAGTGACGGGCCCGAAGCCCCCCGAGCCGCCGGAGCGGCGCCACCAGCCGGTCGGGCACCGGTCGCGCCGCTCCGGCCCCCTGTTCCCGCCCCCTCGACCGACCACCACTCCCTTGCCCGCACGCAGGAGGCACACACCCATGGCGGTGACCGACCAGGCCATCGAGAAGATCAAGGAAATGATCGTCTCCGGCGCCCTGCCGCCCGGCGCGAGACTCCCCAACGAGGCCGAACTCGCCGACCAGCTCGGGCTGTCCCGCAACTCCCTGCGCGAGGCCGTCCGGGCGCTCACCGCGATGCGGATCCTCATCCCCAGGCAGGGTGACGGCACCTACGTCTCCGGCCTCGAACCCCACCTCCTCCTGGAATCGCTCGCCTTCGCCGCCGACGTCTCCCAAGGCCACACCGCCGGCCAACTCCTCCAGATACGAAGGCTGCTGGAACCCCAGGCCACCGCCCTCGGAGATCACCGACGAGAACCTGGGAACGCTGCGGGCCGTCCTCGACCGGAGCGCCGCGGCGGCCGACATCGAGGAGTTCGTCGAGCTGGACATCGCCTTCCACCGCACCATCGCCGACGCCGTGGGCAACCCCGTACTCTCCACCCTGCTCGGCATCCTCTCCACCCACACCCAGCGGCTGCGCATCGTCCGCGGCACCCACCACGCACCCGCCCGCGAACAGGCCCACCGGGACCACGAGGCCATCTGGCGGGCCCTGGTCAACCGCGATGCCGTCCTCGCCGCCAGCGCCAGCACCGTGCACGTGACCGCCGTCGAGGACTGGCTGGTCGCCGGCACCGGCTCCCCGGGACTCGGCACCCTCGCCTGACGGCGACCTGCCGAGTCCCGTACATCCGTTCCCCTCCCTCTCGGTACGCACCAACCCCACCACCCAGAACGGTCTGACACATGAAGAGCCGAACCCTCCGGACCACCTGCATGGGCTGCATCGCCGTGTTGCTCGCCGGCTGCCTCACCGCCTGCGGGGACTCCGATGACCCCGGCAACTCCCGTCAACAGATCGGCATCGACATCCCCCGTGCCGACTCCGACTTCTGGAAGGCGTACGCGAAGTACCTCCAGCAGGAGATCAACGACCAGCAGCTGAGCGTCCTGCCCCCGACCCATTCGGACGGCGACGAGGCGACGTTCACCGCCAACGTCCGCTCAATGGCCACCCGGCATCCCAAGTCCATCGTCATGGCTCCGCAGAACACCATGACCACCGACACGACACTCTCCGAGTTGTTCCGCGCCAACATCCACGCGATCAGCGTGGACACCGAACCGGAGCACGGCACCGTCTACATGGTGGTCCGCACGGACAACCGCTCGTACGGCACCAAGGCCTGCGAGTTCCTCGGCAAGCAGCTCGGCGGCAAGGGCAAGGTGGCCGAACTCCAGGGCGCACTGAGCTCCATCAACGGATACGAACGCTCCGAGGCCTTCGCCGCCTGCATGAAGCGCAACTTCCCCGGTATCCAGGTGATCGCGCTGCCCACTGACTGGAAGGGCGACGTCGCCTCCGCCAAGCTCCAGTCCACCCTGGCCGCCAACCCGGACCTGAACGGCATCTACATGCAGGCCGGTGGCGTCTTCCTGCAGCCCACCCTCGCCCTGCTCCGGCAGAAGGGGCTGCTCAAGCCCGCCGGGCAGAGCGGCCACATCGCCATCGTCTCCAACGACGGCATCCCCGCCGAGCTCGACGCGATCCGCAAGGGCGAGATCGACGCGACCGTCTCCCAGCCAGCCGACCTCTACGCCAAGTACGCCCTGTACTACGCCAAGGCCGCCGCCGAGGGCAAGTCCTTCCAGACCGGGCCCACCGACCACGGGTCGACCATCGTCTCCCTGCCCAACGGCTTGGAGGACCAGCTCCCCGCACCCCTGGTCACCAAGGACAACGTGGACGACAAGTCCCTCTGGGCCAACCACGTTACGGGCTGACCGAGGCAGGCTCCGGAGCCAGGCCGGCAGCCACCGCGAGAAGGGGACGACGGGACTCCGGCCCGTACATCACCACCGGACCGGCGGCCCCGCGGCACCGGACGGCGGTGCGGCGCCGGTGGTGACGCCCCACGGTCCGAGTACACCCACCCGCACGTCCAAATCCCCCCTAGGACGCGTTCCTCGTCGGTCCGGGCTGCGAAGGGCCACGCCGACCTCAGTCCGGTGCGACTGTTGGTCCGGCAATCCCGGCACGGGCGGAGAGGTCATCGAGCGCATCGACCGCCGACTGCACGCGGTCGATGCGCCGGGGAGGCGTTCACGAAGGCATGCTGCTCCCCGTCCTGGCGATCGGTTGACGGCTCGGAGCTCAACTGCCCCCGCCGCAGCCGCCTCCGCAGCCGCCGCAGCCGCCTCCGCAGCCACCGTGGCCGCCTCCGCAGCCACCGTGGCCGCCTCCGCAGCCACCGTGGCCCCCGTCGTAGTCGCCGCCGCTTCCGCCGGTGTCGCCGCCGTCTCCGCCCCTGTAGCGGGACTTCCGGTCGGCGTCGTCCCGGAGCACGGCCCAGGCGACGAGCTTGATGCCGATCAAGATGGTCCCCACGATGATGACGAGGCCCTGAAAACTCATCTGCCTGTTCCCCCTGGTAGCGCTGGGACAAGGTGCGGCGTGGTGTCCGACCGACTCGCCTCCGTGCACCGGCCGGCGACAACGGTTCGCGGGAGGCGGGATCAGCCGCACCAGGACGCCCAGTCGTCGGCGGCGGTACTTCACTGCGTTCGCAGCGAACGACGGTGATACTCGGTCAGCCGGTTCCCCCGGGGCCGGTGGTGGCGGTGGCGTTCCTGACCCTGACACCGGGCCTTGTGCGACGGTCCGGCCTTCCGCTGCCGCCGGCGCCGGTAGCCTCCCGGGCACCAGCTGGGCCGCCCCGGCCGCGACCGGTGTCACGGGCGCGGCGGATCCGGGCGTCGCAGCCCTCCACCGCCGACGCCTCACGGCCGCCTTTCACGGCGGCCACACTTGGCCCCTGCCCCAGCCCGGGGCTTCGGCGAAACCCCTTCCGGTGCGTCACGGTGCAGAACCGTGCTGCAGGCGTGCGGGCTTCGCCGGCTGTGTGAGATATCCCTCTCGCGTCGTCGTGGCGCCGGTGGCCGGGGGAGGTTGACCATGGAGTCATGACCTCCTCGCCCCGCCCGCCGCACGTTGATGGTCGACCGGATCCGACAGCCGGGACTGCCGCGCCCGGCGGAGACTCCGCTCCCACCCGCGGGTACCTGCTGGACAACGCGCGCGCCGAGGCGGGCGAGCGATTCGTCTGGCTGGCCGAACTGTTCGACGGTGTGACGCGCGGGCACTTCGATCGACTGGGGGTCGGGCCCGGCTCGCGCTGCTGGGAAGTGGGAGCCGGTGGCCCCGGTATCCCGGAGGCGCTCGCGGCGGCCGTCGGCCCGACCGGGCACGTGCTGGCCACGGACATCGACCCGTCGTGGCTGAAGACAGGCGACGGGTACGAGGTGCGCCGGCACGACGTCGCCACTGACGCGCCCCCGGAGCCGGGGACGTTCGATCTGGTGCACGCCCGGCTCGTGCTGGTCCACGTACCCGACCGGGCTCGGGCGTTGGCCACGATGGCGGCAGCGCTACGGCCCGGCGGCTGGCTGCTGATCGAGGACGCCGACACCGCTCTGCAGCCACTGGCATGCCTGGACGACAGCGGTCCTGCGCAGCGGCGGGCCAACCGGCTGCGTGACGCGGTCCGGGAGCTGCTGCTGCGCCGCGGCGCTGACCTGCGCTACGGCCGGACACTGCCGCGGGCACTGCGTGAGGCCGGCTTGGTGGATGTCGCCGCGGGGGGCACTTTCCCGGTCGGCGGGCCGGCCTGCGACCGGCTGGAGGCGGCGACCATCCGGCACGTGCGCGGCGAGCTGCTCGCGGCCGGCCTGGCCGACGACGCCGAGATCGACGCGCACCTGGCCGCCATCCACGCGGGCGCACTCGACCTGACACTCGCGCCGCTGATTTCGGCCTGGGGACGCCGTCCGGTCGAGCACCCGCCGGCACGCGGGTAGGCGTGGATCCAGGCGTTGTCCGGTCTGCCCAGAGCGTTGTTCGTCGAGGGAGGCATGTGAGCGGTCGGGCCCATGTCCAACTCGGCGGCCCGATCGTGCTGGTCCGGGACAACGTCCGCCTGCACCTGGCAAAGCCGCTTCGCGCTTCATCGACGCGAACTCCGAGTGGCTCACGGCGTTCCAACTGCCGACCTGTGCGCCCGACCTCAACCCGACCGAAGGTGTCCGGTCGCTGGTCAAGCACGATATCGGCAACCTCGCCGCGGCGAACCTCGGCGAGGTCACCCGGGCGGTGAAGCGCAGGCTCAAGAAGCTGCAGTACCGTCCGGACGTGATCGACGGTTGCCTCCTGAGCACCGGTGCAGCGATTCCGACGGCCCGCATGGCGTCAGCGGCAGCGCTGAGCGCTCGCTCCTCGTCCCGGGCTGCACGCTCACGGGCTTGAGGATCGTGGCCGTAACCGTGTCCAGGGAAGGTGAACACTCCCGTCACCTCCAGCCCGGCATCACCGGCCGCCTCAGCGATCACCGCCGCGTCCTCGGGAGCAACCCCGGTTCGGTGGTGGCCACAGTCGATCTCGACCATCACCTGCACCTGCCCCGCCGAGCCCCCCAGTGCACGCCCCAATCGCTGGACGCCTTCCACGGAGTCCGCACCGACCCGCAGCGCGACCGAGTCCGCGAGACCGCGCAGGCGGTGAGCTTTGTCGTCGTCGACCCACAACGGGTAGGTGATGAAGAGGTCGGGCACACCGCCCCGGGCGAAGACCTCGGCTTCCCCGACAGTGGCCGCGGTCAAGCCCACCGCACCGGCACCGAGCTGGCGCCGCGCGATCTCCAGGCACTTGTGCGCCTTGCCATGTGGCCGCACCATGAAGCCGCCGGCCTGGGCTGCTGCCCCCATACGCGCGATGTTGCGCTCCAGGACATCGACATCGACGACCAACGAGGGCGTCGCAAGCTCCTGCGGAAGACGTGCACTCATGCATCATGATCACGCCCCGCGGCATCACCTGGTTCCCGCAACGCCTGGGCACTCTGGCGGACCCGCCATCACGCTTTCACGTTCCAGTAGCCGGTCGGCGCCGGTCCTGGGGTGCGAACTCCCATGCCCGATCGTGTGATTGGCCTTTCTCGCCGGCGGACTCCGGCCCATCGAGGCGATCACCACAGGCTCTCGGGACCGTCTCCGGCGACCGGTGCCAATCCCGCCCGCTGCCTGGATTTCCGTGGAATGCCGGTCCCACGCCTGTCAGCATGGGGATCGTCGTCGGAATCGGCGGGGGGACTCGATGACACCCGGCAGCACGGCGTTCTGGCGCTTTCTCACCCTGACGGGCACGCTGACCGGCGCGGTGAGCGGCGCGCTGCTCTGCTGGTCCTGGGGATCGACCGTGGCCGCCCTGCCGCTCACTCCTCTCCTCCTCGTCGGTGGTGCGGGCCTGCTGGTGGCGTTCGCCGCTTCGCTGCCGCTCACCGACGGCGGTGTGCCGGTGCTCAGGCACGCAGCCGCGATCATCCTCATGCTCCTGCTCTGGACCTCCGCCTTGGCTGCAGACGACGTCGCGGACGCCGTCGCGAGTTGGGCCCGCACCTCACAGGCGGTGACCACCACCCTCAACGGCTGCCGAGTTGACGGCACCTACACGTCGGACAGCGGCTCGGTCCGAGTCGAGACCTCATGCGTGTATCACTGGATGTTCGACGGCCGTGAACGATCCGAGCGACGCGGTTCCAGCTCCGCTGGCCAGGACGGTGACCACCAGCGGATGTGGATGGACCCGCAGACCGGCGAGATCAGCGACCACTCCGGGCTCCCCCTCGTCGCCGCCGCTGCCTCTTTCGCGCTCCTCACCGCCGCCATCGCCGTCACCGCCGGCTTGCGCTGGCTCCGGAGGGAGTTCAAGAAGCTGCTCACGGAACTCGATCGCATCGACTGAGACCGTCGGCCGAGTTCCTCGACCACATCGAACAGAGGTCTCAAGATCTGGAGGATCTTGAGAGGGACGGCTCATGGTGGCAGCGGAACGCTGCCAGGACATAGGCCCGGCGCTGGCTTCGCGCGGAAGTTCGAGCGACAGCCAGGTCCCTCGGTTTGGTAATCGCTTCTAACTGGGATTTCTGCCAAGTGAGTTGGGAATCGTTCATCGGTCAAGGCCTCTCTTGACGGGGTCAGTGACTTGGGGGAAGGCCCAATTCCCGCCGGAGGCCCATGGCACATGCTGGCCGGCGGCTCGTAGTGGGTGTACATGTGTGCGATACGCTGACTGCCCTGGGAGGTCGGGGGGTGACGGTGCGTAACGCGGGTCTGGTGCATCAGGTGCGGATGCTGCGGGCGGGGCTGGGGGACCCGGCTCTGATGGTGGCGCAGTTCCGGCTGAGTGCGGTGCTGGTGCCGCGGTGGGGGGACGAGGGGGTGTGGACGGCCGATGAGGGCGGTCTGCGGTGGATCTTCGCGTTCACGTCGGAGGAGGAGCTGGCGGCGTTCGCGCGGGTGAAGGACGTGCCGGTGGATGGCTTGCCGTATCTGGCGGTGCGCGCGG
>NZ_CP026498.1:582983-636213 GCF_002953255.1 Streptomyces sp. CB01881 | reverse complement strand
CGATGCTGTTCCCGCCGATGCGGGGGATCGTGCCGGACGACGTGGCCCTGGACGGGCCACTGACGACGACGGGTGGGGGCAATGGCGGGTTCGGGGTTCGGGGTTGATCCGCAGGCGCTGAAGCTGGCGGAGGAGGGCATCAACGGGGCGATCGCCGAGTTGCAGGGGCTGGGGATCGCGGGTCTGGCGGAGTCCGGGCGGGGGTTCTCGGGGCTGGAGCTGACCGGCATGGAGGCCGGCCACCCGGACCTGCAGGCGGTGTTCACCGACTTCTGCGAGCGCTGGTCGTGGGGGGTGCGGTCGCTGGTGCAGGAGGGCACCGACATCGCCGTGAAGCTCGGCCTGTCGGCGGGTTTCTACCACGAGCAGGAGAAGTACGGCAGCGGCCTGCTGAAGGACGTCGTCGCGGCGGGCATCGGCAACCCGCACCAGAGCGAGGAGCAGATCGAGGGCAAGTCCTGGGACGCGGTCCTGGGCGACAACCCGTACACCCAGCTCACCAACCCCGACTTCTCGCAGGAGTCCGCGGACAAGGCCTTCGACAACATCGGGAAGACGTGGAAGGACGTCGGCAAGGAGAAGCTGGAGGGGCCGTTCGGGATCTACCAGCAGATCGCCGAGGCCGCGGCGGGTGACCACTGATGGGCCTGCACTTCAGCCTCACCGACCTCGTCGACGCGACCGATGCCGTCGTCGACTCGGGTGTGAAGGCCGGCGGGAAGGTCGTCCAGAAGGGCTCCCACCTGGTGGGCGGCGCCCTGGACGAGGCCGGGCTGCACGGCGCGGCCCAGAAGGTCAACGGGTGGGGCGACGACGTCGCCGACGGGGCCGGGCTGAAGGTCGGCGAGCGCGGGCTCGACCAGACCGATGACCCGAAGGAACTGGTCCACGGGGACGCGAAGAAGCTCAACGAGGCCGCCGGGCACCTGAAGAGGTTCCACGACGCGTTCGAGAAGACCGGCACCGGCCTGGCCAGGCTGGACCACGAGCACTGGACCGGCGCCGCCGCGGAGGCCTTCCAGAAGGCGTTCGACCCGCAGCCCAGGCAGTGGCTGACCGCCGCGGACGCCTGCGGCAAGGCCGCCGCCGCCCTGGAGGCGTACGCGCACACCGTCACCTGGGCACAGGGCGAGGCCGCGGAGGCGGCCAGGTTGTGGAAGGCGGCGAAGAAGAAGGCCGACGCGGCCGCGAAGGCCGCGATCGAGGACGCGATGGTCCACGACCGGCCGGTCGACTTCAAGAACCCGGCCGAGGCGGACTTCCAGCACGCCGCGGAGAAGCTGGACGCGGCCCGCGCCCAGCGGGACTCCGCCGCACGCACCGCCGCCGGGGCGATCGGCGCCGCGGTCGCGGCGGCGCCCGCCATGCCGAGCAAGATGCAGATCCTCAAGGCCGACGTCAAGGACGGCCTGATGGGCGTCCCGGTGGCGTACGAGCATTTCTACGGCGGTCTGGTCAAGAGCGGTACCGACATGATCAAGCTCGGCCGCTCGCTGAACCCGATGGACCCGTACAACCTGTCCCACCCGGCCCAGTACCTCGACGGCCTGTCCACCACCACCGCCGGCCTGATCCAGGCCGGCGACCACCCCGTCGACCTCCTCAAGGGCCTGGTCGGCAGCGGCTGGGGCAACGACCCGTCCGAGGCGAGCGGCAAACTCGTCGGCAACTTCCTCATCGGCGCCGGCACCGGAGGCGGTGGCACCGCCGCCACCCTCGCCGAACGCGAAGCCGCCGCCGTCGCCGAGAACGCCGCCAAGAAGGCCGCGGAGAAGGCGGCGAATGAAGCCGCCGAGCAGGCCGCCGCCAAGGCAGCTCAGGAAGCGGCGGACAAGGCTGCCAAGGAGGCTGCGGAGAAGGCGGCAAAGGAAGCCGAAAGAGCAGGTCTTCCGGAAGAGCTTCGGAAGCTTTTGGAGCTTGAAGACCAGAGCGTCAGCGCATGGCCGACCGACCCTTTGAAGTCGGCGGCCAACAAGAATGTCGATCTCAGCGGCATGGAGCACGCTCCAAAGTGGCGGACCACGGACGAGGACCTTTTCCGCTTCGAGCGCAGGGCGCCGGACGAGATCTTCAAGCCAGATACCGGATTTAAACCCTGGGTCGAAGATTTCAACAATCTCTACACTTATGCGAACAAGAACGAGAACTCGATATTCGTCGGCACGACGCGAGATCCGCTGGCCGAGGTTGGTGGCTCAAAGCCCTGGCGCTATGATATCGATGCAGAGGGTGGTATCGACGTCAACGCCACCCTGGGGAAGCACACCCCTTACGAAGAAGAGCGTGAAGTCGTATTTCCGGGCGGAGTGCGTGTCGAGAACATCAAGGGCGCCTGGGAGATGAAGGACGGCGTGCCGGTCCGCTATGTTGAGAATCCGTACTACAGGCCGGAGCTGGGAAGAAATTCGGGCAGTCACGCACCCTAGGGCCGGGCATTGTGGAAGATTCGAGACAGCAAAAGCCCGAAAGGACAGGATCAAGATGACGGCTGGACGCCGGGAGCCTGAACTGACCAACTCCATGCGTGCAGCAGCGAAGCAGCGGCCGGGCCAGTGGCTCTATTCGATAGATCCGGGTTTCGATCCTGAGGGAGAGGTGCCCGCGCATGGCGTGGTGGGGGCCTGGCAGATCGATCAGACAGGGAATGTTGTGCGGTTCATGCACAACCCGAATTACAAGCCCTCACCCATGGCACTCGGGCTGACCCCTCCGGTCAACGACCTGGAGAACAAGCTCCAGTTGACAGCCACCGGGTACTGCAGTGAGCAGGTTTTTCTGGACGAGCTTCTGAGAGCGGAGATCCTCGTATATTCCACTCCGGAGCGGCAGAGGCCCTTCGTGATTTCGGGAGAGAACGACCGAGGAGTTCTGGAGGGTTGCACCTCGCCCGACTATCTCCCGCAAGACTGGCCCGGCGCCGTACCGATGCCGGTGCGTGTCCTGGCAAAAATCCCGGGGGGTGTGGATCTGCGAATAAACCCTGGAAGTCGGGTGACCGTAACCATTCCGTTCGAGGATCTCTATCAGGCGATTGCCGCAAGTCCGGAAACGAGCGACGAGGGATGGAAATGACTACACCCAAAGGCATTCCGACCAAGGAGCAGTACGACGCAGCGCGGGAGTTCGTCATCACCCGCCAGCGGCGCAGTCGCGCCAAGCTCGCATCATGCGATCCGGACATTGCTACGGCATTTGAGGCATGGTCTCAACTTGTGGACAGGAGACTCGCACGAACCTCGATCGCCTTGAAGAAGGGTGAATTCGATGAGGCAGCGCGCTCATGGGCCGTCGTCATCGAGAGCATCTCTGCATGGGTGACACATCCCGAATTCCCCGCCTCGCTGTACGCCGACGCGTATGCGGACCGGTATGGGGGCTGAGATCGACCTGCAGTCGAGGGTTACCTTTCGGGTAGGCGATCTACTTCAACAGGAACTTGTCACGCATTCGAGCCACATGCCGGCGGCATCGAGCCATGATGCCGCCGGTGTCGCCGGTCCAGGAGCACTCGCAGAAACGAGACTGTTGCGCCTGGCCTACGGCCGGTTCTCACATCGGATCGGCAGGTGAGAGGCTGAGCCGGGTGAGCCCCTCCGGGAAGAGGCAGACGACGTGGTTCGGGTCGGCGATCAGGAGGGCGTGGACGGCTGTCCCGAGAGCGACCTCGACCGCGTGGCCGGCCGGGTCGACCGGGCCGAAGCGCAACAAGCCGTCGGCCCACGCTGTGGCCAGGAAAAGGCCTGCAGAACCCATGGCCACGCTTACCGCAGTCACCCGGTGACCGTGCTCTGTTACTACGCGCTCCATGGCCGGCAAGCCTGGCCGCCAGGCGCGTACGCGTCCGTCGATGCTTCCGCTGACGAGGAGCGGGGATCTGGCGGCGTCGCCGGCCCTGGGCAGCAGCGTGGCGCTGAGGGCGGTGACCGGCCCCTGATGGAGGCGCTCCGCGCTGGTTCCCTCGGGTCCGAACCAGTGCACCGTTCCGGTGTCGTCGCCGATCGCCGGCAGGTGTGCCAGGGCCGTCGGGCGGCCGATCGCGGGGGGCGGGAGCCGCAGATCACCTGCGAGTAGATGCATCTCGCCGTCGTGGCCGATCGCGGTAACCGTCCCGTCGGGGTAACAGGTGAGCGCCGTCATGCCTTCCGGCCCGACAAGCACCTTGCGATCGAGAAGTCGCCCCGAGGCCAGGTCGATCAGTTGGACGTTGCCGGTCGCATCCGCTGCCAGGATCCGCCCGTCGAACGAGCCTCGGCCGAGGGCGGCTGCGACCAGCGGGGCGTGCTCCTGCATCGGCCAGCAGGACCACTCGGCATGCCAGGGCGCACCAGGCACGGGCGGAAGGCCGTGGTCTGTACGGCCGTCCAGCAGGCGGACCCTCAGGATCTCGGCTCGCGTGGCGGTATCGCTCTCTCCCAGCAAGGCGGGGCCGGCCGCATGCCACGCAGCGTAAAGATGGTTTTCGGTGCGGGAGTCGAAGGCCGCCGCGGTGGCGAGTGGGTCTGCGCAGGCGGTAAAGAGGGGATCTTCGAGGAGTTGCTGTGCCATCTCGGCCCGAACGCACTGGCCCAGGAGAAGGCCGAGTCGATCGGAGTCCGCGTTCAGGAGATCCGGAGTGCGGTCGGCCGCGCGGGGGACGGTCGCAGCAAGGGCCCGGGCGACACTGGTCAGGTCGACCGGATCGGTGCCGGCTGTCACGATCTGCCGGAGCGGACCCGGGGGCAGCCACCAAGTGTCGCCGGCAGGGGAATCCGGAGGCAGCAGATCCGCGGCGTGCTCGACGACTTCGGGATCGGCCAGGACGGACCACTCTTGCAGGGTGAGCGGCCGGACCGCGGCCGCCAGCGCGCCCATGGCCGGACGTACCTCGCCCGGCACCGAGGCCCACCAGGTCGCGGGAACGTCCGGGTCGTCCGCCGACACGGCGGCCTCGGCCGGGACCTTGGCCGCGAGTAGCGCGAGACCAGGATTCGGATACACCTGTTCAGCGTTGAAAGGAGAGCCTGTGCGTTGCCGGTCGTACCAGGACGCGAAGCGCCCGACCTCCGTCCACCGGGGCTCATCCAACGCCAGCACCGCCGACTGCCCAACCACAGGCACATCACAGGCCGACTCGATGACCGCCCGGATGCCGGGCACGTCCAAGAGCGGGCCCAGCAAGAGGCTTGCCACCGCTTCCGGCTCGACCGACCGGTTGAGATCCCACAGGAACAGGAGCCGAGGGCGGCCCGCTGCACGCAACTCGGCAACGAGCTCCTTGGCCGTGCGTGCAGAAAGGCCCAGTCCGGCGGCGATGGTCCACGTTGCACTGTCGACGGTCGTTCCGGCCAACGACACCGCCATATCGGGCCGTTGCCGGTGCGGCGTAGCAGGGTCAGAGCAGGCGGTGGCCAGCCAGGTGAGCAGATGGGTCTTACCGATGCCGCAGGGGCCGGATACCTGGCATACCCGGGGCGCCCGAGGGTCTTCCAGCAGGGCCATCAGTGCTTGCCCAGCCGGACGGCGGCCGGCACTCAGCGGCGGTATCCACCGCTCGGTCGTGTCCATCACAGTCCCCCCACTTGCCCGCCTGACAGTCCTGATCCTACGGGCCCAGCAGGGGTGATTCGTGTGAGGACGGCGGCGGCGAAGGCGACCAGCCAGCCGGTGTAGCCGCCGTCGCCCAGACCAGGGCGATGCGGTCGCTGACGAACTCCCGGACTCAGACAGCGAACGCGGCATCGCGATCAAGAAGCGTGCCGTCGAGGTCGAACAGCACCAGTGGCTGCATCCGGACAGCGTAGTCGCAACCACTCGTTGACCGCCGCGACCAGGATCCGCTTCCACGAGGCGCGATCCACGTTCACAACAGGCCCTATTCGGCGGGGATGCCGCGGAGGAGGAAGGGGAGGTGGGCGCCGCGGGCGAGGGCGGTGAGGGCCTGGGTGACGCGGCGGTGGTGGCCGGTGGTCATGACGTCGGCGAGGCGGGTGTCGGGGACCCAGTGCAGGCCGAGGACGTGGTGGGGCGGTCGGTGGCGGGTGAGGGTGGTCTCCTGGGCGCGGGTGAGGCGGCCGCCCCAGTAGACGAAGTGGACAGCCTCGGGGAGGAGTTGTTCGTCGGTGTGGTCGGCGGCGAGGAGGGTGCGCAGGGGGAGGACGAGGCCGGTCTGGGTCTCGGTGTGGCGGCGGGCGGCGAGGTGGGGGAGTTCGTTGCGTTCGGCGCTGCCGCCGGGGAGGGTGTGGCCGTTGCAGTGGGTGGTTTCGAGGAGGAGGACGGCGCCGTCGGAGTTGAGGACGAGGGCCTGATGGGTGAGCCGACGGCGGGGCGGGTTGGTGAGGATGTCGGGGAGCGAATGCAGCAAGTCGGGCTCCAGTGAGGGCGTTTGGGTGTGGTCGCCCGCCCGGCTCGCGCGGGGCCGCGAGCCGGTCGGGGGTCGGGGGTGCTGATCAGTCGGATGTGGTTGCTGCCGGCAGGGGGGGTGAAGGGGACGGGAAGGCCGTCGATGACGCACGTGGTGAGGTGCAGGCCGAAGTTCAGGAGGCGTGGGCCGAGGGGCCTGTCGCG
The DNA here is from genome assembly GCF_002953255.1 of Streptomyces sp. CB01881. Taxonomy (GTDB): domain Bacteria; phylum Actinomycetota; class Actinomycetes; order Streptomycetales; family Streptomycetaceae; genus Kitasatospora. Next base: position 629,670 of record NZ_CP026498.1, on the reverse strand, counting down.
GCAGTGATTCCCGCCAGGATGACGGGAGTTGGGTTTACACGACGTCGTGCGCGTGGGGCCTGCCGGGGTGCTGGGCGGTGAGGTCTCAGGGGTGGTCGAGCCGCTGGACGTGTTCGGGCTTGGTGGTCCACTCGCAGCCGCCGCCGGCGGGCCGGAGGTAGGCGAGGCCGGCGAGGGTTTCCATGTAGGCGCCCTCGGTGGGCTCCCCGTCGGCGGTCCGGTGGGCGAGGTCGCGGACGATCTCGCCGACCTTGGGCGTGGAGATGGGCATGCGGGGGCAGCTGGACATGGTGGCTCCAGGGGGTAGCGGTGTGGAGTGAGGCCGTTACGACCTGTGTTCATGGTGGCGTGGGTGGGGCTACCATCGGAAGCATTTCAACTCTCTAGTTCACCCGACTTTAAGTTGGAACGGTCATGAATCGTCGGACACTTGATCCAACGTCATCTCCGCTCGCGGCTTTTGCCGTACAGCTTCGCAGGTCACGGCAGGACAAGGAGTTGACGCAAGTCGAATTTGGCGCGCTGGTCCGGTACTCCAGCGTCTACATCTCCAATGTGGAGACGGCAAAGCAGGCTCCGAGCTTAAAGTTTGTTCAGCGAGCCGAAGAGGTCTTGGCTGCCGGCGGATCGCTTGAGCTGCTCTGGTGGAGCTGGAAGAACGGCGCTCTGATCCCAGGCTTCCCCGAGTACACCGCCAAAGAGCGCGAAGCCATCGCTGTGCGACTGTTCGAGACTGGCATGGTCCCCGGCATCCTGCAGGACCATGACTACTCCGCTGCCTACGAGGCCGCCATCGTGCGGAGAGGTGAAGCCACCCGGGTGCAAGCTGATGAGCGGTTGAATCTCTTGTCCGCGCGGCAGAGGTTGCTTGACCGGACGCCGGCCATCCATGCCGTCGTGGATGAGGGAGTGCTGCTGCGTCCGATCGGCGGCTCAACTGTCATGGCTAAACAGCTCTCTCACCTTGAGTTCTTGTCCTGTCGGCCGAACATCGTCATTCAGGTAGCCCCGTACGCTCTTGCCGAGGATCGCCCGTTGTCACATCCGGTGACGCTCCTCACCCTGCCCAATCGGACGATGGTCGGATACACGGAGACGCTCCAGCGAGGCTACCTGGAGCAGGATGCCGAGACGGTCGCCGGATGGGCTGGAAAGTACGATCGGCTCCAGGTGGACGCGCTTTCCAGGGCGGACAGCCTGGCCATGATCCGTGCGGTACGGAAGGAACTCGAACGCCATGCACGTTGACCTGTTGGGCGCCAAGTGGCGCAAGAGCTCCTACAGCAACGGAGGGGGCGGGTGCATTGAGGTTGCGGATGGATTCAGTGGAGCTGTCCCCGTCCGTGACTCCAAGGATCCCGAGGGCCCGGCGCTGGTCTTCCCCGCCGGTGCCTGGCAGTCATTCGTCACCGCGGTCCGGGCCGGGGAGTTCGGCTCGCTCTGACCGGCCAGTCATCGCGAGGCCCCCGACCGCCATCTTGAGTGGTCGGGGGCCCCTTCGCGTGGCTATCCGTGCGCGCCGGCGCCCCACGGCTCGGGTACGCCCACCTGCACGTCCAGGTCCCACAGGACGCACTTCTCCCCGGGGCGGGCCACGAACGACCAGGCCACCTCGGTCCGGTGCAACTGTTCGTGCATCGACCCCGCCTGCTTCGCGCTCCCGGGCAGCTCGCCGCCCTGGGGGTGGTGATGCAGGAACCGGCCGTAGGCGGCCTCGCAGAAGGCCGCGTAGCGCTCGGTGCACAGGATCAGCCCGTGCCACGCCTCGTCCACGGCGAACGAGGGCATGCCGATGATCTGCCGGTCCAGCATCGCCGCTCCGCAGCACCGCAGCCACTGCCGCAGCCCGGTCGCGACCAGCTCCCGCGGCTTGAACGGGCACGTCTTGTAGACGGCGTCGGGGAGTTCGAGCGCGTCGACCGCCGCCTGTACGCGGTCGATGCGTCGTGCGAATTGTCGTGCGAGCACGTTGTGTCCCTCCTCAGCTGCCGCCCCCGCAACCCCCGCCGCAGCCTCCGCCACATCCGCCCCCGCCTCCGCAGCCCCCGTGGCCTCCGCCGCCACAACCTCCGCCGCCGGCGCCCCCGTCCCCGCCTCCGCTGCTGTCCCCGCTTCCGCTCTTGTAGCGCGACTGCCTGCTCGCGTCGTCCCCGCCCACGATCCAACCGACGATTTTGAAGCCGACCACGACGATTCCAACGATGACAACGAAGCCGATGAAGTTGTTGAGGCTCATCCGAGTGCTCCCCCCGTTTCGTGCCGCGCGAGGTGCGCCGTAAAGTGTGGCCGATCGGCCTCCGCGAGCCGCACGCGACGAGTTCGCGAGATACGGGATCAGCCGCGCCAGGACGTCCCCACGTCGGCGGCGTACTTCATTGTGCTCGCAGGGACTGACACTGAAACGCCGTCAGGCGGTTCCTACTGCTGGGTCCGCGCGGTCGGCGTCTGGCCGTTCTGCGCCTGCCGGGCCCGCTCGGCGAACATCCGGGTGACGGCCTCGACGGTCGCGACATCGTCGTCATCGGCGGGGGAGGAGCTCTTGAACGCCTGCACGGTCAGCTCAAGGGAGCCCACGCGCACCACCGTGATGACGCTGCCCGGGACCTGAGTGAGCGAGAAGCCCCTGGTCCCGACGCGCTGGTCACCGACGCCGGGCATGTCCAGCTGGATGTTGGGGGCCGCTCCGAACCCGTGGGCCTCGAAGTCCTCCTTCGCCTTGGCGGTGCTGCTGTAGGAGCTGACCGCGAACGAGAGCGAAGCCGGCCCGGTGTACCTGACCCCGGCCACGCACCCGGGGCAGCTGGGATCGACGTGCGCGGCGCCGTCGAGCGTCCACCCCGGTGGCATGGCGGCCTGGTCCGGCAGGATGGCCCAGTGCGGGATCGGCGAGCGTGGCGGCGCCGTGCGGGGGGCTCGGAGCAGTCGTCGCACTTGGTTGCCCCGGGTCTGCCGCGGTCGGCGGTGAGGCCGCCTGGCCCTGTGACGCCGCCGCGCGGCCGGGAGAGGGGGAATCGGTGTCGGCGAGGAGGTTCGCGCCACCGTAGGCCGCGAGCGCGAGCAGCACGACCAGGCCGATCGCGTAGATGGCCAGGGTGCTGTTGTTGGTGTGGCGGATGTGGTTGACCACGACGTCGCGCAAGGCGAAGTTGCTGTTCTTCACCGTGGCGCCCGCGCCGATGTTGATGCTGCCGGGCGGCGGTGGTGGCGGCACCGTTCGGGAGAGGGAGACGTTCTGCGCGAGGGCGGCGCGGAAGTCCGGGTCGGCGGCCAGTGCCTGGGCAAGGACGTCGGTCAGACGTGCCTGGGCGGACGGGTCCTGGGGATTGTCCTCGACGGCGGTCACGGCGTCCGGGCCGTCCGGGACGGACTGGAGTCTGGAGCGTACGAGGTCGGTGACCAGCCGCCCGGCGGCGGTTCCGATGCCGGCCGCGGCGCTGCCCGCCGCGGCCGAGATGATTCCGACCGCCGTTGCGGCCAGGTCGAGTCCGTCGCTCATTGTTCCCCCCAGATGTCGGCTCGCCGTCCACAGTGACGGCGGATCCGCCAACGGGCGAGACCTTTGAAGGGACGGAGACAGAACTGCAATCCGTCTCCCGCCTTCCGACAACAGTGATGTGACGGATGGTCAGTATCAGCGCGGTGTGGCCAGGCCCTGCCTCCTCACCCCACCCTGAACGTCCGGCGCAGGGCGTCCACCACCCCCTCCGGAGTGGGCGGGTGGAAGCGGCCGGCGAGGTAGCCGTCGGGGCGGACGAGGAAGGCCTCGCCGGGGCGGGTCGCGTACGCCGCGGCGAACCCGCCGGCGCCGTCCCGCACGGACGGCAGGCGCCACTGCGGCGACGGCGCGTCCGGGGCGAGCACCGCGTACACGTCCAGCAGTCCGTGGGCGGCGGACAGGGCGGCCACCGTGCAGGTGGTCACGTGCTCGTCGGGGGTTCCGGAACCGAGGTGGAACAGGAGCGTGTGGCGCGGGCCGCGCAGCAGGTCGAAGAGGCGGACGGGGTAGTTCGCGAGCTCCCGTTCCAGCCCCCGGCAGTCCGGCGCCCGCTCGCCCGGCCCGGGCCCGTGCGGCCCGGGCCCGTCCGGCGCACCGGCGGCCGGCTCGACCAGCGGACTGTCCGGATACCCGACCAGCAGCTGGGCCTCGCGCCGCAGCACGGCGTCGAGGTCCCCGGTGTCGGTGGGGACGCCTTCCCGCGCGTGCCGCACCGTCCGGCCTACGACCTCCTCGCCGACCGGACGCCGCTCGGCGTCGTAACTGTCGAGCAGCCCGGCCGTGCCGGTGCCCCGCACGGCGAGCGCCAGCTTCCAGGCCAGGTTGAAGGCGTCCTGGATACCCGTGTTCATACCCTGGGCCCCGGTCGGCGGGTGGATGTGGGCGGCGTCGCCGGCGAGGAAGAGCCGGCCCGCGCGGTAGCTGTTCACCAGGCGGTGGCTGATCCGGAAGGTGGACGACCAGCGCAGCGCCGAGGCGTGCACCGGCTGCCGGGGCGACAGCCGGTCGAGTACGGCCTGGATGTGCCGCAGCTCGGGTGCCCGGCCGCCCTCCAACCCGTGCGCGACGCCGTCCTCGGAGGCGCCTCCCGCCGGGCCGCCGTCGGTGGAGAGTTCGTCCGGCACCGTCATCGACATCCGGTACCGCCCTCGCCCCGGGAGCGGGATGCAGACCAGCACGTCGTCCACCCGGCCTTCGGCGTCGTGGTGCATCGCCCGGACGCCGTACCCGTCCGGGAGGTCCCAGTCGACTTCGACGTCGCCGAGCATGTACTGCTCGGGGAAGGCGTCGCCCTCGAACCGCAGGCCGGCCGCCTTCCGGACCAGGCTGTGCGCGCCGTCGCAGCCGATCACGTACCGTGCGCGCACCTCCTGTGGTCCGGACGCGGTGCCGAGCACCGCCCGGACGCCGTCCGCGTCCTGCTGGACGGAGAGCAGTTCGGTGCCGCGCTCGACCCGGGTGCCGTACCCGGCGAGGTGGTCGGTGAGCAGGCGTTCCGTCGTGTACTGCGGCAGCGCGGCGAAGCCGTAGGGGATGTCGGTCGGCAGGACCAGGTCGATCCGCGGGCCGGGCCGCCCGTCGGCGAAGAGGAGCTGGCCGCGCATCGGGACGGCCTCGTCGAGCGCCGCGCGCACCAGGCCCATCAGGTCCCACAGCTCCATCGTGCGCGGCTGCACCCCGACGGCCTTGGCGAAGTGCTGCGGAGCGGCCAGCCTGTCCACGATCCGGCAGCCGACCCCATGGCGGCGCAGCTCGGCGGCCGCGGTCAGGCCCACCGGGCCCGCGCCCACGACCAGTACGTCGATCTCGTCCATGGCTGCTCCTCGACGGTGTCCGACCGCTTCCCGGACGTGCGCGACGGCCTCCTCCCAGGCTGCGCCCGACCTGCTCGGGGCCGCCACCTCTCGGGGCCGCCACCGGTAGGGGCCGCCGCACCGGGAGTCCCCCCGGGCGCCCGGGCGCACGGGCGCACGCGCGCGCGGGCGGTGGCCGCGCGGCCCGGGCCCAGGAGGCGGTACGCCCTCACCCGATGGGTGCGACTCGGACGGTCCGGCACCCGTCGTGAACCGCGTGGGCGGGTCCGCGTGCCACCTTGGCGCTGCTGTCCGGCCGGGTCCGTCGACCTGCCGGCAGTCCGAGCCCTCCTCCGCCACCGTCCCCACCGGAGCCGTCCCATGCGCCGACGCAGGAGCCTGCTACCGCTCGCAGCCACTCTCCTGGCCCTCACGGTCACCACGACCTGGACCGCCTCGGCCGACCACGTGCCGGGCACCGGCCCGGACGTCCAACAGGGCGTCGTCCGCAGCGGGGACACCCCGATCGGGGCGGCCGAGGTGACGCTGTACCGGGCGGGTGACCGTCCGGGCGCGCCGGCAGAGGCCCTCGCCCGGGGCCGGACCGACGGTGCGGGCCGCTTCCACCTCGGCTACCACCGGCCGGCCGACCCCCGGGCGGTGCTGTACCTGTTCGCCGAACGCGGCCGTGGTGGTCCGGTCGGACTGGCCGCCGTGCTCGGCTCCGCGCGCGAGCACGCGGGCGTGGCGGCGGTCAACGCCGCCCGGGTCGACGAGGTGGTGGTCAACGAGCGGACGACGGTGGCGGCGGCCTACGCGCTGGCCCGGTTCGCCGGCCCGGGGGGCATCTCCGGCGGCTACCCGGGGTTGCAGAACGCCGCCGCGATCTCGCACAACCTCGCCGACGTCGCCGACGGGGGCGTCGCCCGGGTGCTCGCGACCGCACCCAACGGGGCGGAGACGTCCACGCTGCCCGCCTTCAACACGCTGGCCGACATCCTGGCCGGCTGCGTGGACGGGCAGACCTGCGCGGAGCTGTTCCGGTTGGCCGGGCAGCCCGGGCAGCCGGAGCCGGCCAACACCTTCGAGGCCGCCGTCGCGATCGCCCACGGGCCCGGCGAGCACGTCGGCGAGCTGTTCGCCCTGGCCGCGGTGCGGTCGCTCTACCGGCCGGCGCTGCCCGCCGCCCCCGACGCCTGGACGCTGGCGCTGCGGTACACCGGCAACGGCCACGAGATCAACGGTCCGGGCAACATCGCCTTCGACGCGGACGGCAACGCCTGGGTCACCAACAACTACCAGTACGCCGCGGACCCCCGGACCTCCGTCTGCGGAAGCCGGAGCGTGCTGCGGCTCTCGCCGACCGGCGAGGACGTGCCGGGCGCGCCCTACCGGGGCGGCGGCCTCTACGGCGCGGGCTACGGCATCACGCTCGATCCGAAGGGGGACGTCTGGGTCGGCAACTTCGGTTTCCAGGGCTCCGGGTGCCCGCTCGATCCGAGCAGGCTGTACCGCAGCGTCTCGCAGTTCGGCCCCGACGGCGCGGCCAAGTCCCCCGCGGAGGGCTGGCGTTCCGGTGGCATCGTCCAGCCGCAGGGCACGGTCTCGGACCGGGACGGCAGCATCTGGATCGCCGACTGCGGCGGCCGGAGCGTCACCGTCCTGCCGCACGGCGACCCGCAGGCCGCGCGCCGGATCGCGCCGCCGGACGGCGCCCTGGTCAAGCCCTTCGACCTCGTCGTCGACGGGAACGGCCAGGTGTGGGTGACGGGCAACGGCAGCGACAGCGTCCTGCAACTGTCACCGGAGGGCGAGCCGGTCCGCACCGTCACCGGCGGCGGCATCAGGAACCCGCTGGGCGTCGCCACCGACAGCCGGGGCAACGCCTGGGTGGCCAACAGCGGTGTCGTCCCGCTCCCGTGCGAGGACGGCACCCCGACCGGCCTGGCCGACGCCGTCCGGGACGTGACGCAGCGGGTGCCGGGTGCCTCGGTGACCGTGGTCGGCCCGGACGGGACCACCCCCGACCAGCCGTTCGTCAACGACGGGCTCTTCCTGCCGTGGGGCATCGCCGTTGACGGTGACGACACCGTCTGGGTCGCCAACTTCGGCGGCCACCGGGTCGCCAGGCTCTGCGGCACCCGGCTCTCCGCCTGCCCGCCCGGGCACCGGACCGGGCAGCCGATCTCGCCGCCCGACACCGGCTACACCTTCGACGGCCTGTCCCGGAACACCGCCGTGCAGATCGACCCCTCGGGCAACGTCTGGCTCGCCAACAACTGGCAGACCGTCCCGCTGCAGACCAACCCGGGCGGCCGGGAACTGGTCGTGTTCGTCGGCCTCGCCGCCCCGGTCTGCGCCCCGCTGATCGGCCCGCCGCAGCAGCCGTGACCCCGCGACGGCTGCCCTGCGACGGGTCTCCGGGTGACGGGCCTCCGTGAGACCGGCCTCCCGGCGACGAGCCTCCCCGCGACGGCCGTTCCCTCGCCGGGCCCCGTGACGGTCGCTCCGGCCGCGGGCGGCCCGGCGAGGGCCACGCGGACCGCCCACCTGGGTGACCGTCGGCGTGTTGGGCGCAGTGTTCGGCGTGCCAGCCATGGCCGGTCGCCGGGGCGCTGACAGTCTGACCGTCGATCAGGTGGCGGCCGGTCCCGCACACCGCCGCCGCGAGCGTGCTGAGGAGCCGCCGATGACGACCCGGTTGTCCGTTCTCCGTTTGACGGCCGTGATGGCGGCCGTGGTGATGGCCGTGCTCGTCGGGCTCTCCGGGTGCTCCGGTTCGGACTCCGGCAAGGGCGGGAACGGCCCGCGGGCGACCTCCTCGCCGCCCGCCGACGAGACGGCCGCCAACGGTCCGCTGGTCGGGACCCCGTCCCTCGTCGCGGGCGAGCAGTCGTGCGCCGCCGCCGAGGGAAACGCCCCGTGGTTCCCGACCATCGCCGCGTTCGAGGTGCACGACTCGAACCGGACGCACCTCTACGCATGCGCGCACTTCCCGGGCGCACAGTCGAACAACCAGGTGTTCGCCCACAGTTCGGACCAGGTCTACGTCACGCCGTACAACATCGTGGACCGCGGTCCGAACGAGCTCTACGTCTACGGCGGCGGCTACGGCGACAATCCGGCGGCGTCCGGCTCGTTCGTTTCGCGGGTGGAGCCCGGCACCTTCAACGAGGTCTGGCGGCGGGTGCTCATCAACACCAACGCGACCGACGAGTGGAACTACCCCGGCGTCCTGAACACCCTCGCGGACGGCAGTCTGGTGGTGATCTACGGCTACCACATCGCCAGGATCGACCCCGCGAACGGGAACGTCCTGGCGCAGACCACGTTGCCCACGGGGCAGTCGGCGCCGCGCGACACCGCCTACAACGGCTACGACGCGCTGCCCGACGGCACGATCGTGGCCAAGACCGTGAACCGCCAGCCCGGCTGCACCGAGCAGGGGTTCAGCGCCTTCCTCGACTGCCCCGACCCGACGGCCGTGCCGCCCTCCATCCTGGTGGCGATCGACCCGAAGAGCCTCCGGGTGCTCTCCCAGGTGACGCTGCCCGAGATGATGGGTGGCCGGATCACCACGACCGTCTTCAACGGCACCGGGCAGATCTACCTCCCGGGCGCCACCAAGCTCTACCGGTACTCCTACCCGAACGGCGCGTTCGCCCCCGACCCGACCTGGGGGCCGGTGTCCTACCTCCAGAACGGCCAGACGGCGGCGTCCGCGATGGCCGTCATCAACGACTACGTGGTCGCCATGACCAACGGCGGGAAGCCGACCCCGACCCCGATGAGCGTCGTCGCGGTGTCCCAGGCCGACTCGACCAAGGTGGCGACGGTCCAGCCGTTCGCCAACAGCGGCGCCAAGCAGAGCTTCATCCCGTCGATGGTCTCGGTGGACCCGGAGAACAACCGCGTCTACGCGATGGACGCGGGGGCGGGCAAGCTCGCCGGGATCGACCTGGCCAACGGCGCCCTGTCGGTGGCCTGGTCCCAGGACCAGACGACGCTCAGCTTCACGACCCTGCTCGGGCCCAAGGACCAGCGCGTCCTGATCGGGACGGACATCCCGGTGAAGTTCTTCCAGGGGCTCAAGACGTACAGCACCGAGCAGGTGGTGTGGCGCGACGCCGGGAGCGGCGCCGAGCTGGCCCGGTCGAGCCAGCTGCCGAAGATGACCCAGGGGATCCTGGTGACGCCCGGCTACGCGGGTCTGCAGTACTTCCTCACGGCCGACGGGCACGTGATCGGCCTCCAGGTCGCGCCGAAGCCGGCGTCACCCTCGCCCTCACCGGCCTCGTCCGGGACCGGTTCGGCATCGGGGACCGGCACGCCGTCCGGGACCGGTTCGCCGTCCGGGAGCGGCACGCCGGCCGCGTCCGGATCGGCCACCGCGTCCGGATCCGTCTCCGCGTCGGCGTCTGCATCGGCGTCGGCGTCCGTGTCCGTATCGGTCTCCGCATCGCCGTGACGGCCTCGGGGGCCGGCCCGGCCGGCGAACGGTTCTGAACACTTGGCGACAATCCCGATCAAGCCATGTCGGTCAGTCAACCGGTCTCCTACGCTTCGTGCGGCCCCGGCAGGCGCCGGGGCCGCCGCGTTCCCGAAGCGCGTTCCCGATGGCCTGACGAGTCTGGAGAAGACCTCCGTGAGAATACGACGTTCCCCGCGCCGCTCCTGGACGGCCGTGGTTGCCACCGGTGCGGCCACGGCCGCGCTGTTGTCCCAGCCCGCCACCGCGGTGGCGGCGGCGCCGGTCGCGCCGCCGCCCGCCGTCACCGGCACCGTCCCGGTCGCGGCCTACCCGGCGGGCGTCGCGCTGGCCCCGGACGCGAGCCGGGCGTACGTGACCAGCCAGAGCAGCGGAGTCGTCACCGTGCTGGACCCCGCCACCGGCGCGGTGACCGGCACCTTCACGGCCGGTACCGGCTCGTACGCCGTCGCCTGGGCGCCGGACGGGCGGCACGCCTACCTGACCCACCACCTCGACGGTACGGTGAGCGTGTTGGACACGGCGGCCAACACCGTCGCCGCCACCGTCCAGGTCGGTGCGGGGGCCTTCGGGGTCGTGGTCGCGCCCGACGGCGCGCACGCCTACGTCAGCAACCCGGGCGACAACACGGTGAGCGTGTTGGACACGGCGGCCAACACCGTCACCGCCACCGTCCCGGTCGGCGCAGAGCCGCACGGGATGGCCGTCGCCCCCGACGGCGCGCACGTCTACGTCGCCGCCTCGGCCGCCCAGGCGGTGGACGTCATCGACACCGCGACCAACACCGTGAGCGCCACCGTCCCGGTCGGGCACGGCGTGTTCGGCCTGGCGCTCAGCGCCGACGGCTCCCGCCTCTGGAGCGCCAACGGCGGCGACAACACGGTGAGCGTGCTGGATACGGCGGCCGGCAGCGTCGTCGGCAGCGCGACGGTGGGCGCCAACCCGTTCGCCGTCGCCCTCTCACCCGACGGCCGCCACGCGTACGCGTCCAACTACGCCGACGACACGCTGAGCGTGATCGCCACCGCCGACCGGACGGTGACCGCGACGGTGCCGGTCGGCGCCAGCCCGTACACCCTTGCGCTGACGCCCGACGGCCGGCGCGGGTACCTGGCAGACTTCACCGGCAACACCGTGACCGTTCTCGGCTTCCCGCTGCCGGTGCCGGTGGTCACCGGGATCAGCCCGGCGTCCGGGCCGCAGGCCGGCGGCACGGTCGTCACCCTCACCGGGACCGACCTGGCCGGTGCCACCGCGGTGAGCTTCGGCGCCGCCGGGAACGCCACCACGTTCTCCTGCACCGCGACCGGCTGCACCGCCACCGCGCCCGCGGCCTCCGCCGCCGGCGCCGTCGACGTCCGGGTCACCACCCCGGGCGGGACCAGCGCGACGAGCCCCGCCGACCGCTTCACCTACACCGCACCCACCGCGGACCTCGCCGTCTCGCTCGGCGCCACCCCGGTGGGCGGGCTGCTCTCCGGCCGGGTCGACTACACGCTCACCCTCACCAACCAGGGTCCCGGCAGGGTGGACTCGGCCACCGTCAGCGCCGACCTGCCCGGCGGGTTCACCGCCTCCTCCACCGACTGCACCGTCGTGGCCGGCAAGCTGACCTGCACCCTCGCCACGCCGCTCGCCGTCGGGGCCACCACGACCCGCCACCTCTCGTTGCAGGTCGGCCTGCTCAACCTCGGCCGGACCTTCACCGTCACCGCCGCGCGCACCGCGAGTGCGCCCGTCGACCCGGTGCCGGCCAATGACCGTGCGTCCCGCACCTGCTCCGCCACCCTCGCGCTGCTGATCAGCTGCAGCTGAGCTCGTGTGCCCCCGCCCCGTCCGGCGGGGGCGCACCGCGTGAATCGCTGGACGGAACGTCCAGGTTGGACGTACAGTCCAGATATGACTGCCGAGACCCCCGACCCGCGCGTCCGGACCTGGTCGCCCGTCTGCCAGGCGGTGGCGCTGCTGCTCGGCCCGTACGCCGAGGTGGTGCTGCACGACGTCGCCCGGGACGAGGTGCTCGCGCTCTGGAACCCGATGAGCAGCCGGGCCCCCGGAGACCCGTCCCTGCTCGGCGAGCTCGACGGGCTGGCGCCGACCGCGCCCGACGTCTACGGGCCCTACGAGAAGCTGCTCCCCGACGGGCGGCGGCTCTCCTCGGTCAGTGCCATCCTGCGCGACACCGACGGGCGGCCCTCGGCGGTGCTCTGCGTCAACCTCGACCGCGGACCGCTCGAACACGCCGCCGCCCTGCTGGCCGGCTTCGCCGCCCCCACCGCGCCACGACCCGAACCGCTCTTCGAGCACGACTGGACCGAGCGGATGAACGACGTCATCGGCGGCTACGTCCGTGCCCACGGCCGGCCGCCGGAGCGCCTCGGCCGGGAGGACCGGCTCGCCGTACTGCGCGAACTCGACCGGGCCGGGGTGCTCGCCGTGCGCCGCGCCGTACCGGCCGTCGCCACCGCGCTCAGGGTGTCGCGCTCCACCGTGTACGCCCTGCTCGCCGACCTCAGGGCCGAGACCGACACCGGCACCGAAACCGGCCTCGAAACCGGTACCGGCACCGACATCGGCACCGACACCGGACCCGAGAGCCACGCCGGACCCGAGGCCGGGCCGGCGGCCGACGCACCACAGAGGAACGAAAGATGACCCAGCTCCCCGACTTCCGGCTGGAAACCCACTTCTCCCGCTGGGAGTTCACCGCCCGCCACCACCTCACCGCCTCCGACGCGCAGACCATGGCGATGTCCGAACTGCTCGCCCTGGCGGGCCCCGAGGACCGGCACGCCTGGGAGACACTCACCCTCGGCTACACCGAGACCTTCGGCGACCCGGCGCTGCGGCAGGCCGTCGCCGGCCTGTACGAGCACGTCGACGCCGACGACGTGGTCTGCTTCGGCGGCGCGCAGGAGGCGCTCAACCTCGCCATGCAGGTGCTGCTCGGCCCCGCCGACCACGCCGTCGTCGTGACCCCCAACTACCAGTCCGCGGAGACCGTTCCGCTCTCCCTCTGCGAGGTCACCGGCGTCGCCCTGGACGCCGGCCGGGACTGGGCGCTCGACCTGGACGAGCTGACCGCCGCGCTGCGCCCCAACACCCGGGTGGTCTCCGTCAACTTTCCCAACAATCCCACCGGCAAGGTGATCGACGCCGCCGACTTCCGCCGGCTCGCCCGAATCTGCGACGAGCGCGGCATCCACCTCTTCAGTGACGAGGTCTACCGCGGCCTGGAGCGCGACCCGGCCCGCACACTGCCGCAGGCCGCCGACCTCTCCGAGCGCGCCCTCTCCCTCGACGCGACCTCCAAGTCGCTCGGCCTGCCGGGCCTGCGGATCGGCTGGATCGCCTGCCGCGACCGGGAGTTGCGCAGCCGTCTGGAGCGCGCCAAGCACTACACCACGATCTGCAACTCCGCGCCCAGCGAGATCCTGGCCCGGATCGCGCTCGGCAACCGGGAGTCGATCCTGGCCCGGAACCGGGCGGTCATCGCCGCCAACCTGCCGCTCTTCGACGCGTTCTTCGCCGAGTTCGCCGACCTCTTCGAGTGGCGGGCCCCGGACGGCGGCTGCGTCGCCTACCCCCGCTACCTCGGCCCGGACGGGGTGGAGGAGTTCTGCACCCGACTGGTCGAGGAGGCCGGCGTCCTGCTGCTGCCCGCGAGCATCTACCGGTCCGAGCTCACCCCCACGCCCACCGACCGGTTCCGGATCGGCCTCGGCCGCCTCGGCACGGAGCCTGCGCTCGACGCCTTCGCCGGCTGGCTGAAGGGCCGCCGCTGACCGTCCCCACCGGGTGAACCGAACGGCTCCACCGGCCCGTTGAGGGAGGTACGGGGCCGGGTGGCCCCGCGCACCGGAGGACCTCGGGAGGGCGGCCGTGCTGCGGATGGACGGGCCGTGGCGGATCACGGTCATCGGCAAGGACGCCGCCTTCGAACAGCGGGCGGTGGTCCGGGCCTCGTACGGCACCAGCATCCTCGCGGGGCGTGTGGGGGAGTCCCTGGACGTCCGCGAGGACGACGAGTGGGAGCTGGAGCTGGAGCACAGCTGGGACGGGCGCTGGTGGCCCAACGTCCGGGTGCTGCCCGGCCCGGTGCAGAGCCTCGGCTCCGGGGCCCGCACCCGGGTGATCCGCAGCAAGGACGCCGACTGGACCGGCGGCCATCCGGAACACCCCAACTTCGTGCTGCGGCTGGTCTCGCTGGAGGCTGCCGACTCCAGGCCGGACGCCGCCGGCGCGGGCGCCGCCAGGACGGGCGCCGCCGAGGGTGCCCCTGCACGTGCAGTGGTGGCGGGGGCCGTCCCGGGCGGCGTACCGGCGTCACCGGGAGTCCCCGCCCGAGCCCCGATGAGGGCGCCGACGGGTAGCAGGACGGGCAGCGGGACAGGCAGCGGGACGGGCGTGCCGGCGGCGACGCAGTCGATCCGCACCAGCTCCGGCCCCGAGACCGCCGGCCCTGCGACCGCCGGCCCTGCGACCGCCGGCTCCGAGACGGCTGGCTCCGAGACCGCAGACCACCGGCCGACCGGTTCCCGGGGATGGGGTCGCTAGCGGCTTTCCCGGCAGCCGAGCACGTGCGTGGGCGCTGCTCGACAGGGCGCTGATCTGGCACCACCCGGCCCGCCCCAACTAGGTTCTCCGCCATGAGGATCGGCGAGTTGGTGGGAGCGGGCCGGACGGCGGACGTGTTCGCGCTGGACGACGGCCGGGTGCTGCGTCGTTATCGGGGCGGTGAGGACGCCACGGGTGAGGCCGACGTGATGGCGTACCTGGCGGAGCGCGGCTTTCCGGTTCCCGCGGTCTGGCCGGGGCCGGCCGCCGGTGAGCTGGTGATGCAGCGGCTCTCCGGGACGACGATGGTGGAGGCCCTGGTCAGCGGCGCGATCACGGCCGAACGGGCGGGCGGGATGATGGCGGAGCTGCTGCGGCGTCTGCACGCGATCCCGGCACGCCTCTCCGCAGACCCCGGGCACCGGGTCCTGCACCTGGACTTCCATCCCGAGAACGTCGTGCTGACACCGGCGGGACCGATGGTGATCGACTGGGCCACCGCCGAGGAGGGACCGCCCGGCCTGGACTCGGCGATGGCCGCGCTGATCCTGGCGCAGGCCGCCGTCACCGTGCCCGCCGTCTCCGTGGTGGCCCGGGCCGTGCTCTCCTCGCTGCTGCGGCATCTCGACGGCATCGGGGAGGAACACCTCGCGGAGGCCAGGACGCGGCGGGCCGCCAACCCGACGCTCAGTCCGGACGAGGTCGGCAGGCTCGACGAGGCGGTGGCCCTGGTCGCCGGGACGGCCGGTTCCTGACGCACCCGCTGCTCAGCCCCGGCGCGCGGCCTTCGCCCGGTACTTGAGGCCGAGCAGTGCGCCGGACAGCCCGCGCGGCACCAGCCAGGAGACGTCCTCGCGGTCCACGGCGTCGAACCGGTACTTGTACGGCTCGGTGCCGCGCAGGAAGTCGAAGGTGGCCAGGCCCTGGTCGGCGGCGGCCCGGATCGCCTCGGCGATCACCGCGGTGCCGAGCCGCAGCGGCGCCCAGCTCTGGTCCCAGCCGATCTGGTAGTAGGCGAAGGTGTCCCGCCACCGGAATCCGTAGAGCACGCCGGCCACCGCGTCGGCCCGCTCGGCGACCAGGAAGGCCGGGCCCTCGCCGCGCCCGGTGGCGGCGGCGCGTTCGATCAGCCGCAGGTGCAGCGGCGCGCGGGCCGTGTCGAAGGTGGTCGGCAGGCCGAGGGCGGCGCGCCGCTCGCCGTGCAGCCGGATCACGGTGTGCAACAGCTCGGTCCGCTCGGCGAGTTCGCCCTCGCCGACGGCCGGAGCCACCCAGCGGAAGGTGATCCCCTCGGCGGCGAGCTTGCGGCCGTAGCGGCGCAGGTCGGCGCGGAACTGGCGGGAGCCGAGCGCGTCCGGGCCCGCCGCGAGGTCGGCGCGCGGGCACGGGGTGCGGCCGGTCTCCACCGCGCCGGGCGGCAGCAGTCCGTGCTGGGCGGGGTCGAGGTCGCCGAGCAGCAGTGTCGTGCGGCGTGCCCGCCGTGCGAGCCAGCCGGCGACCTCGGCGCGGCGCTCCGGCGCGGCGGTGAAGCCGCAATGGTCGGCGGCGCCGGGACCGGAGCCGAGCACGGTCAGGCAGGGGACGGCCAGCGGTGCGCGCGGGTGCAGGCGGCGCCGGGTACGCAGCAGCGGGACGACGGCCGAGACCCGCCCGTCCGGCTCGCGCCAGACCGTGATCTCACCGGCGCCCTGCCCGGCGCCGAGCGTCTCCCACCAGGCGAGCGCCCACTCGGGCGTGGTGAACCAGGAGCCGCCGGGATCGGCGGCCGCCAACTGCCGCCAGCCGTCCAGCACATCCGCCGGCAGTGCGGCGGTCCGGTACCGGACGGGCGCGGTGGCCCGGGTCGCCGCCCCGCTCCCGGGCGCGGTCTCCGTGGTTTCGGCAGGTGCCATCCAGAACCCCCAGCGCTCGTCAGGCCCCGCCGCGCAGCCGGTGCACGGCCGGATGGAGCCCGGAGAGAATGGTGTCGAACCTGTCCCGGCCGGTGGTGGAGTTCACCCGAAGACGGCTGATCCGCAGCGGCCGGCGCGGCAGCAGCCGGTCGTGCCGGTGGTCGAACAGGAAGCCGGTGCGGTAGCCGAGACGGCGCAGCACGGGGTCGGCGCGGTGGTCGACGTTGCCGTTCGGGTAGGCGAAGGCGGTGGGTTCCTCACCTTCGAGCCAGCCGGTCAGGTCGCGGTGGGCGCGGGTGATCTCGTCCCGGACGGTGTCGTCGTCGCAGTGGTCGAGGCAGGGGTGGCCGACGGTGTGGTTGCCGATCGCGATTCCGGACCGGCGCAGCGTCAACAGGTCGTGCCGGGTGAGCTGTTCCTGGCGGGGGGCGCCGGCGCGGGCGCTCTCGCGCAGTTCGGCGAGGGCGGTCCGGCGGTCGGTGTCGGGAAGCCGCTTCATGCTGCGCACCACCTCGCCGGGTGCCGTGCCGGCCAGTGCGCGGGCGGTGCCGCCGTGGGCCGCCAGGAAGGCGGCCTCGGACCACCAGAACGGCTGGTCGCCGTCGATGAGTTCGGTGACCACGAAGGCGGCCGCCGGGACGCCGAGGCGGGCGAGGACGGGCAGGCCCTGGGTGAGCACGGTGCGGTGGCCGTCGTCGAAGGTGACCAGCACGCTGCGGTGCGGCAGCGGCCGTCCGGAGGTGACGGCCTGCTCCACCCGGGCCAGCGAGACCGGACGGGCGACCCGGACGAGGCGGTCCATCTGGAGCGCGAACGTCGGGGGGTCGTCGATGCCGTGGTAGGCGAGGACGGCGAGCCGGCGGGTGGCGGCGAGCCGGAACAGCGGCTGTGCGGGGGAGCGGCGCAGGACGGCGTCGACGGTGCTGCGCCGACTGGCCAGCCGCCCGCGCGGTGGTGCGGCGACCGGGGCGACGTCGGCCGCGGTGCGGACCGGGCCGCCAGGGCCGTCCGGGCCGGCCGTGTCGGCTTCCGGTTCGCTGGTGCTGGTGCTGGTGCTGGTGCTGGTGCTGGTGCTGGTGCTGGTGCTGGTGCTGGTGCTCGGGCCGACGCCGGCCCCGGCCGAACGCGTGGTCCCCTCGGGCATCGACACGCTCCCCCTCCGTCCCCGTAGGTGTCGCCGTGGCGGGGTGGAGCACGGTGCGCGGGCGGGCCTCGTCGCTCGGGGTACGCCTTCCGGGTGGGCGGCCCGCCCCGCTCCACGCATTGCCAAGATAGTGCAAAATCCCATGCTCCGAAGAGGGTTGCACGCGCCGGGCGGGTTCCGGCGGGAGGTTGGCGCATTGTCGGCGCGCCCTTGGCCTGAGTGCGGACTGGGAGCTTCCTGAGTGGCTGCCGGTGGAGTTGGTGGTGTTCGGGGGGCAGGGCACAGCCGTGCCCCCCGAACCGTTTCCGGCCTACGGAACCCCCACGGTCCCCGGAGGCCTCACCAACCCTGCCGGGATCAGAACGGGTTGGTACAGGTGGTGACCCGCTGCGCGGCATCCAGTGCCGGGCCGCCGGTGGCGCAGATCATCCGGAGGTCGCCGGTGACCACGCGGGGCGTGACGGCCTTGGCGGACCCGTGGGTGACGGTGGTCGCGGACGCCACGGTGACCCACGGGCTGCCCCAGGCCCGCTGCGTCTTGACCTCGACCCGGACGAGCGTCAGCTGAGCCGGGTCGGCGGCCGAGACCTGCGCCACCCCGACGAAGCCTCCGTCGGTCGTCTCCTGCCAGGCGCACGGCAGGTTGACCGCGGCGACGCACGCCACCTTGTCCGACGTGTCGGCGACCGTTGCCGCCGAGGCCGGAAGGGCCGTTGCGGCCGTGATCCCTGCCACGGTGACCATCAGAGCTGCGATCCGAGCGTGCATGATAGGAACCTCCTTGGAAATCAAGGGAATCTCACTGGGTGGGATGAGTCTTGCACATTTCGTGGACATGCCACATGTGCGCTGCATCACACTCAAGGTGACGGTTCAACTACGTGCTGCAACCATGGTGGCCATTCGCCCCGGGCGTCCCGGCCGCCCCCCCGGGGGGGCGTCGGTGACGACTCAGCGGGCCGGCGGCATCACCAGCCGCCGTCCGGCCGTCGCCCCGCCGTCCACCGGGACGGACGCGCCGCTCTGGTAGGCGAAGTCGTCCGAGGCGAGCGCCAGGATCGCCCGGGCGATCTCCGCGGGCTCGGCCATCCGCTCCAGCCCCTCGACGTTCAGCGGGCCGAACGCCTGCTTGAACCGCGCCCAGTCCGCGTCCGGCACGCCCGGCGGGCGGACGAACGCGGTGTCGGTGGTGCCCGGCAGGATCGCGTTGACCCGGATGCCCCGCGGCCCGTAGGCCAGGGCCGCCGCCTTGACGATGCCCTGGATCGCCCGCTTGCTCGCCGCGTAGGCTCCGCCGTTCGGCCGGGCCTGCTCGGCGGCCGAGGACGCCGTGCAGACGATCACCCCGCGCCCGGCCTTCAGCATGTGCGGGACCTGGTACTTGACGGCGAGGAAGACCCCGCGGGCGTTGGTGTTCATGACGTCGTCCCACTCGGCGACGGTCAGTTCGTGGAGCAGCCGGCCGCTGCCGATCCCGGCGTTGTTGACCGCGATGTCGATACCGCCGTACCGGGCCGCCACCTGCTCGGTGAACCGCTCGACCTGGGCCGGGTCGCGCACGTCCGCCGGGAAGTAGGAGGCCTCGCCGCCGCCGCGGCGGATCTCCTGCTCGACCTGGCGGCCGAGTTCGGCCCGGCGGCCGCAGAACCCGACCCGGGCACCCTCTGCGGCGAACGCGGTCGCGGCCGCCCGCCCTATGCCCGAGGTGGCGCCGGTGATCAGCACGGTCCGGCCCTCGAACCGGCGTGGTGTGCGCCGCTCCTGCGGGGCGGCCTCGGCGCGTCCGGCGGCGCCCAGTGGGCCGGCCGTGGCCGCCGCGGCGGCCAGCCCGAGTGCGGAGGCGCCCAGCAGGGACCGTCGCGCGGGGGTGGCGGCCGGTGAAACGGTGCTGGGGGCAAGGGGGTTGGTGGTGTCCATGGCCGAAACCCTGGCAGCCGGCGGCGGGTGTGTCTCCCGGCCGACCGGCCCGACCCGCCGACCGGGAGGAGGAGCGGCCTCCGCCTCCCGGAGGACGTCCGGTCCGTCCGACCGGCCGCCAACTCGGTGATGGGCAGGCGGAATCGACGCCCGGTGGCGAGGGGCCGGTGCCGCCACGCCACGGCGTTCACTCGTTCGAGTGGCGGACCGGCGCGAGGCGGTTCGGACGGCTACGATCGACCCGACCCACGGAGGTGGCCTGCATGGACACGGTCATCGTGCAACTGCCCGAACCCCGCCCGGAAGCCCGCAGCGAGTCCCCCGGAGGGCTCGCGCCCGGCGGATCGTCGATCCGGCCCGCGAGCCTCGGCAGGCATCCGGGCTCTGCCCGGCCCGCCGGCCCCGCCCGGCCGGTGCTGCTGCACCTGGGCCCGGGCGAGGCGGCCGAGTTCGGGCGTGGCGAGCCCGGCCGCCCCGTCGCCATCCCGCTCGCCGACCAGGGCGTCTCGCGCCGGGCGGGCGAGATCACCGCCGCCGAGGACTACTGGCGGCTCTCCAACTTCAGTGCCTCCGCCACCTACGTGGTGGAGAACCTGGAGGGCGCCGGCGAGCACGTCAAGGTCGCGCCCGGCCGACTCGGCGCGCCGGTCCCGTTCGAGTTCTCCCGGGTCCTGCTGCCGGCCCTCGGCGAACCGGCCGCGTTCAAGGTCTTCGCACCCCAACACGCCTACCTGGAGGGCGAGTCCGAAGCCCGTGACGGCGAGCGGACGGTCAGCCCGTTCGCCCTCGACCCGACCTCCAAGTATTTCCTGGTCCTGCTCGCCCTCTGCGAACCCCGGTTGCGCGCGCCCTCCGCCGCCTCCGTCCCCGGCGCCACCGACGTGGTGGCCCGGCTACGCGCCCTGCCCGCCTGCCGGGACCTCACCCGATCCGCCGTCAACTACCACATCGACTACCTGGTGGCGACCAAGCTGCGGCTGCGCGACACGCCCGAGGAGGCGGCGGACGGGGCCGGCCGCAGCGGGGGCAAGCGGGAGGAACTCGTGGCCCTGGCACTGAGGTTCGACCTCGTCCGGGAGGAACACCTGGCGCTGCTCCCGCCCCGGCGTGGCGGCTGACGGCGCCGTGCCGCCGCCCACGCAGCCCGCCGCCCCGCGGCCGGACCGGCCCGAGGAGCCGCCGGTCGCGGTGCCGCCCGGTTACCCCGTGGCCGGCTACCGCACCGGCGAGCCGATCGGCGCCGGCGCCTGGGGCACCGTTCACGCCGCCCACGGGACGGGTGAACTCCCGGACGCGGCGGTGAAGTTCCTCAGCCCGGCGCGGCTCAGCCCAGGGCAGCGGCGGACGATGGCGCAGGTCGCCCGGAGTGAGATGCGGTTCAGTCGTCTCGCCGACCACCCGCACCTGATCCGCACCCTCGCCGTCGTCACCGTCGACGACCCCGCCCACCCCGGGCTCGACGGGGCGGTGGCCCTGGTGATGGAACGCGCCGCCCGCAGCCTCCAGGACGTCCTGGCCGCCGCCCGTCCGCATGCGCCCGTCCCCGGCGCCGAACGGATCCTCGCCGAGGTCGGCGCCGGCCTCACCCACATGCACGGCGCCGGCTGGGTGCACGGCGACCTCAAGCCCGGCAACATCCTGCTGATGGCCGACGGCACCGCCAAACTCGCCGACTTCGGCCTCACCGCCGAGCTGGAGGGCACCCACGCCTATGCGCCGCCGCTCGGTTCGCCCGACCACGTCCCGCCCGAGTGGTGGTCGGAGCGGACCGGTGCCCGCGGCGTCGCCCTGCGCCCCAGCGCCGACATCTGGGCCTTCGGCGTCCTCGCCCACCAGCTGCTCACCGGCGGGCTGCACCCCTTCCTGGGTGCGACCGCCCGCGCCCGTTCGCTCGCCGCGCAGGCGTATGCGCGCGGCGCGGCGCCGCTGCGGCTGGACGATGCGCTGCCCGCCTGCTGGCGGGAGGTGGTGACGGCCTGCCTGGCCGTGGACCGGGAGGTGCGGGGGCGGGTGGACCTCACCGCCCTGCTCACCGCGGCCGCGGCGGGCGGGCGGCAGGGCGCCGCCGCGGGCCGGGAACGCGGACGCCGGCGGCGGTCCGGGCCGGGCCGTGCGGGAGCGGGTCCGGGCAGTCCGGGTGCGGGTCCGGGCAGTGCGGCCGCGGGCGGCGCGGGTGCGGTCACGGGCGCGGGCAGGCTGGTGGGGCTGGCGGGGACGGTTGCGGCGGCCGCCGTGGTGCTCGCCCTCACCGGCGCCCCGGAGCCCGTCGGTTCCCCGGAGACCGTCACCGCGGCCGGGCCGGCGCTCGGTGCGTCACCGCCGTCCTCCCCGGCCGGCCTGCTCCCGCCCGGTGCGAAGGCGCCCGCGGCGGTTCCGTCCGGTGCGAGGCCGCCCGCGGCGGTTCCGCCCGGTGCACTCCCGCCCGGTGCCGATGTGCCCGTCGAACTGCGTGGCCCGATCGAGGACGCGGCCCGCCGGTGCCCCGAGCCGGAGATCACCCCGGCGCTGCTGGCCGCGATGCTCAAGGCCGAGAGCGGCTTCGACCCGAAGGCCGCGCACCCCGAGTCCGGCGAGTACGGCATCGCGATGTGGACGCCCGCCGTCTTCAACGCCTGGGCGCAGGACGCCGACCACGACGGGGTGAAGGACTACTTCGACCCGGTCGACGCGATCGCGTCGATGGGCAACTACGTCTGCTGGCTCGACCAGCAGTTCAAGCACCGGGGGATGACGGACAGTCTGCCGGCCCTCGTCACGGCCGGCTACCGGACCAGCGACAAGACCGTCGCCGACACCGGCGGCGTCCCCGACCGGGTGAGTGCGCATGTCGCCAAGGTGCTCGGCTACCTCGCCGAGTACGGTGGCTGACCAGCGCGGACGGCGCTCGCGGCACCGGGCCCGGTCACATCGGCAGGGGGGCCGGCGCCGTTGCCCGGCCAACGCGGTGACGGATGCGATGCTCGGCCGCATGATCAGAAAGCTCCACGCGGTCATCGCGCAGTGGACCGTGGTCGTCCCGGTGGTGTCCCTCGTCCTTCTCGTCCTGACCTGGCACCGTGACGTGCCCGGTTGGGTGGTGGCCCTGGTCGCCTGCTTCCTGGGCGCCGCGGTGCTCGCCGCCGTGCACCACGCCGAGGTGATCGCCCACCGGGTCGGCGAGCCGATGGGTTCGCTGGTGCTCGCCGTGGCGGTGACCGTCATCGAGGTGGCACTGATCGTGACGCTGATGGCCGACGGTGGGGACAAGGCCTCCACGCTGGCCCGGGACACCGTGTTCGCCGCCGTGATGATCACCTGCAACGGCATCTTCGGACTGTCCATCCTGATCGGCGCGCTCAAGTACCGGGTGGCGGTCTTCAATGCCGAGGGCACGGGCGCGGCGCTGGCCTGCATCGGCACACTCGCCACGCTCAGCCTGGTACTGCCGACCTTCACCACCAGCTCGCCGGGCCCGCAGTTCTCCTCCACCCAGCTGGTCTTCGCGGCGGCCGCCTCGATCATGCTGTACGGGCTGTTCGTGGCCACCCAGACCATCCGGCACCGGGATTACTTCCTGCCGGTCACGCCGGAGGGCAAGGTCCTCACCGAGGAGGACCACGCCGAGCCGCCGACCAACCGGGCGGCGCTCGCCAGCCTGTCGCTGCTCGGCGTCTCGCTGGTCTCGGTGGTGGGCCTGGCCAAGGGAGTCTCGCCCACCATCGAGTCGGCGGTCGAGTCGGCCGGGCTGCCGTCCTCGGTGGTCGGCGTGGTCATCGCGCTGCTGGTGCTGCTGCCGGAGACCATCGCGGCGCTGCGCGCGGCCCTGCGCAACCGGGTGCAGACCAGCCTCAACCTGGCACTCGGCTCGGCGCTGGCGAGCATCGGGCTGACCATCCCGGCGGTGGGTCGCCTCGGTCTGGCTGCCCGGCCCGCTGGTGCTCGGGCTCGGCCCGTCGTACCTGGTGCTGCTCTCGCTGACCATCGTGGTCGGCACGCTGACGGTCATTCCCCGGCGGGCCACCCCGCTCCAGGGCGCGGTGCACCTGGCGGTGATGGCGGCGTTCGTGGTGCCCGCGATCAACCCCTGACCGGAGCGGGCCCGTGCCCCGGCCGGGCCGGTCGCGAGGCCGGTCCCGCCCCCTGGCCGGGCCGGTTCCGGTCCTCCACCGGGCCGGCCTCGTTCTTCACCCGGACGGGTCCGGTCCCGGTTCCTCGCCGGAGCGTTCCGGAACCGGCGGGCGGGCCGGCGACCGTTCGGTCACCGGCCCGCCCGTTCTGCTTCCCGGGGTCAGGAGGACTTGCGGGTGCGGCGGGTGTAGACCACGGCGCCCGCGCCGGCCAGCAGCAGCGCGGTGCCGGCGCCGGCGTAGAGCAGGGTGCCGTCGCTACCGGTGGAGGCGAGGTTCTTGCCGGCCTGCGCGGCGCCCGGGATCGGGGTCGGGACGCTGACCGCGGCGGGCATGATCAGCGGCTTGTCCGGGTTGACCACGGTGTTGGCCGGCGGGGTCTGCACCGGGACGGTCGCGGTCGGGGCGGTGGTCGGGCCGGTGGTCGGGGCCGGGGCCTCGGTGCTCGGCTCGGTGGTGGCCGGGGTGGTGGCCGACGGCGTCGCGGACGGGGTCGCGGACGGCTTCTCCGGGGTGGTCGCCGACGGGCTGGCCGTCGGCGCGGTGGTCGCGGTCGGCGAGGCCGGCGTGCTCGGCGTCGTGGTCGGCGTGCTGGTCGCCGACGGCGTCTGCGACGGCGTCTGCGAAGGCGTCTGCGAGGGCGTCTGCGACGGCGTCGCCGAGGGGGACTGCGAGGGCGACGTCGAGGTGCTCGGAGAGGCGGGCGGGGTCTTGGACGGGGTCTTGGACGGGGTGGCGCTCGGCGAGGGCTTCCCGGTCGGGGCCGGGGTCTTGCCGCCGCAGTCGACCTTGAAGACCTTGTGCTTGGGGTTGTTGAGCTCCGGCTCGGCCGGCAGCTTCCCGTCGACCAGCTCGACGGAGGCCCAGTACAGCTTGTACTGGCCGTCCGGCAGGTTGATGTCCTCGGTGCGGACGTGGCCCTTGCCGTCCACCGGCAGGTCGCCGAACGCGACGGCCTTCTCGGTCTTGTCGTGGACCTCGGCGATCAGCCAGATGACGTCCTGGCCGGGGTCGAAGCCGAAGGAGTCCAGGTAGAAGGTGCAGACCTTGGGCTCGTTGCGGGTGTCCTCCTGCCCCGTCGCCGTGTCGTGGATCTTGACGGTCCCGTTGTTGCCCTTCGGGGGCTTGCCTCCGGCGACCGCGTGCGCGGTCGGTGCGAGCAGCAGCAGGGCGGCGGCGGTGGGAACGGCGACGAGGGATCGCGCTGCAGTGGAGCGGATGCGCATGCTGGTGTCCATGGTGGATCGGCGGGCCGGGTGAGGCCCGCGAGGCAGGTGGGAGAGCCCTCGGCAGCCGGAAACCCGACCGGTGACGGTGGGTGACGGTGAACGAGAGGCCCTAACGTCGCGCAGCCGCTGCGGCGATGCAAGGCAGATTTGGCCGGATTGCCATGCAGGCAGGCCAATTGTCCGATTTAGTCCCGTGCAACGATCCGATCACCCGATTGTGAGAGATACGTGTACCGCCCGGGGCGCCGTGCTTCTGGGGGCCACCACGCCGGAAGGGGTGGCGCACGACGCCGCGCCCGGGCCGCGCCTCCCACCCGTGGCGGCACCGCGCCCTGGCCCGCGCCCTGGCCCGCGCCGTGACCCGCGCAGCGCGGCGCCGCGACCCGTTCCGTGTCGCCGTGGACGCCGAGGAGGCCCGCCGAAGCCGCCGCCTCTGCGCCGACGGCACCGTGCCCTCGGTCGCCCCGCCTCCTCCGCCCGTGGCGAGGGGTGCGAGGATGGCCCCGACCGCCCCTGAAGGCGGACCTCCGCCGACCGGCCGCCCCCACACCCCGGGGCGGCCCCATCTGGGCACACGGCGATGTGGTCCGCCCTGCGTACCCCGGCAGCCCTCCGGCGCGGCGTCTCCCTGAACGCACTCCCTCACCTGCGAAGAAGACGCATCGCGATGCACCGAACCCTCACCACCCCCACACCCGGATCCACCCCCGCACCCAGACCCGCTCCCGCCCTCCTGTCCGCCGCAGGGCGCTCCCGAGCACCGCTGCGTGCCGCCGCCGCCCTCGGCGCCGGCGGCCTGCTGCTCACCGGCTGCGGCAGCCCCGCTCCGGCTCCCGACAGCCAGGACGACCTCCAGGCCCGGCTCCCCAGGGCGGTCAAGGCCGCAGGGGTGCTCAAGATCGGCTCCTACCTCAACTACCCGCCGGTGGAATTCAAGGACTCCGGCGGTGCGCCCGCCGGGCTCGACCCGGAGCTCGCCAAGGCGGTCGGCTCCGCGATCGGGCTGAAGGTCGAGTTCACCGACATGCCGTTCGAGAAGCTGATTCCGGCCGTCCAGGCCAAGCAGATCGACCTGGCGATGTCGGCGGTGATCGACACCAAGCAGCGCCAGCTGGGCGCCGCCGACGACGGCCACCAGGCCGACGCGGGCGTGGACTTCGTCGACTACTTCGGCTCCGGGACGTCGATGGTGGTCAAGGCCGGCAACCCGCTGAACCTCTCCTCCCTGGAGAGCCTCTGCGGCCGGACCGTGGCCGTCCAGCGCGGCACCGTCCAGGACGAGCTGGCCACCCGGCAGACCGCGGCCTGCCTGCGGACCGGCAAGCAGCTGCAGATCCACCGCTTCGAGAGCGACGACCAGGCGCTCGCCGAGGTCGCCGCCGGCGCGGCGGCCGCCGACCTGAACGACTACCCGGTGGCCCAGTACAACACCACCCAGCCGGGCCGCGTCGGCACCTTCGAGCTGGCCAGTTCCAACTTCCTGCAGGCCGGTCCGTACGGCATCACCGTCGCCAAGGGCAACACCGCCCTGCGCGACGTCATCGCCAAGGCGCTCGACGAGGTGATCCACAGCGGCGAGTACGACAAGATCCTCGCCAAGTGGAACCTGCACCGTGGCGCGGTCTCCAGCGCCGTCGTCAACGGCGGTCTCTGACCGCCGGGGGCGCGTCCGGCGATCCGTGCCGCACGTGCCCGAGGGTGCCCCGAACGCCGTCGCGGGTGCCGACGCCCCGCCCTGATGGCCGGTAACGACCGGTCATCGGGGCGGGGTCCGCGTGTCGGGGCGCGGCACGGCGGTCGCTGTCCCTATCGTCGGTGACCGCGAGTCCGCAGCCGATCCGACCCGTGGGAGTGCCTGATGCCCGGCCCAGAGCAGCAGTTGTCCACCGATCTCGCGCCCGGCCGCGGGCCGGAGCACGCCGACGTGATCGTGGTGGGCGCGGGACCGGCGGGCTCCACCGCCGCCTACCACCTCGCCCGGACCGGCCTCGACGTGCTGCTGCTGGAGAAGTCGGCCTTCCCCCGCGAGAAGGTCTGCGGCGACGGTCTGACGCCGCGCGCCGTCAAGCAGCTGGTCGACCTCGGCATCGACGTCTCCGAGGAGGCCGGCTGGCTGCACAACCGGGGGTTGCGCGTGGTCGCCGGGGAACGACGGCTGGAGTTCGACTGGCCCCAGCTCTCGGCCTTCCCCTCGTTCGGACTGGTCCGGCGGCGCGCCGACTTCGACGAACTGCTCGCCCGCCGGGCCGCCTCCGCCGGCGCGAGACTGGTCGAACGGGCCAACGTGGCAGGCCCGTTGGTCGACGAGCGGACCGGCCGGATCACCGGGGTGACGGCCCGCCTCGGCGAGGACCGGCAACCGGTCAGCTACCACGCGCCGCTGGTCGTCGCCGCGGACGGGAACTCCACCCGGCTGTCGCTCGCCATGCAGCGCTACCGCCGCACCGACCGGGCGATGGGCGTCGCCTACCGGACGTACTTCACCACCCCGCGGCACGACGACCGCTACCTGGAGGCCTGGCTCGACCTGCGCGACCCGCGGGACCCGGCCAGGCGCCTGCTGCCCGGATACGCCTGGGTGTTCGGGATGGGCGACGGCACCGCCAACGTCGGTCTCGGCGTGCTGGACACCGCCGCTGTGGCCCGCGAGGTGGACTGGCGGGACCTGCTCCGCCGCTGGTGCGCCCTCCTGCCGCCCGAGTACGGCTTCACGCCCGAGGGCATCACCGAGCCCGTCCGCGGCTCGGCCCTCCCGATGGGGCTCAACCGCCAGCCGCACTACGCCGACGGCCTGCTGCTGATCGGCGACGCGGGCGGCACGGTCAGCCCGGCGACCGGCGAGGGCATCGCCTACGCGATGGAGTCCGGCCGGTACGCCGCCGAGACGATCGTCCAGGCGCTGGCCCGGCGCACCGACCGCGGTCGCGAACTCGCCCTGCGCGCCTACCCGCAGGCGTTGCGCGCCGCCTACGACGGGTACTTCGCGCTCGGCCGGCTGGTCGCCGACGTGCTGGGCCGCCCCCGGCTGCTCGGAACGGCCGGCGCGCTCGGCCTCGGCCACCCCGCCCTGCTGAAGGTGGCCTTCCGGCTGATGGTCAACCTGACCGAGCCGAACTCCCGCGACGCGCTCGACCGGCTGCTCCACGTCCTCGGCAAGATGGCGCCGAGCAGCCGGTCCTGACGCGGAACGACATCGGGCGAGGCGTCCGCGTGGCGGCGAGGATCCGTCGCCGCGGGGCGTCCTCGCCGGAGGGTACCTCTCCGCCGGACGACACCTCCTCGTTGCGACGCCTCGCCGCCGCGCGCCGCGTTCCGTCAGGCGTTGAACCACCGCTTGCCGTCGTTCGACATGAAGGCCGTGACGATCAGCAGGGCGATGGCGAGCCCGGCGAGCGCGATGAAGGCGCCGGAGAAGAGCTGGAGCAGGCCGGAGATGATCGAGAGCCACTCGATCACCAGTACGGTGATCCTGGTCCAGCCGGCCCGGCGCGGGGCCAGTGCGGCGCAGGTGCCGAGGATGACGGAGATGAGGAGCGACAGGACGGCGACGAGCCGGACCAGCCCGACGCCGTCACCGGTCTCGTCGCTCGTCAGTGCGAACAGGAAGAGCCCGGCGAGGCCGTTCAGGACGGCATGCACCCACACCCCTGCGACCGCCCACCGGACCGAGCCCGGCATCTTCTCGGGCCCCCACTGCTGTGCCTGGTACGACATCGCTGTCCACCCCCGATTGTCGGTGCGACGACGGCCTGACGGCCGGGCCGTATCCGAGATGGTCGGGGCGGCTTGACGGAGTGTCAACGCATTTGATGGCGCCCGGAACAGCTTCGTTACGACGTTGGTCCGGGCGCGGCTGCGGGGGCGGCCCCGGGCGTGGATCCGGGTGTGATCCAGGGGGTGGGTGGGGTCCGGGCCGACGGTGCGGGCGGGCAGGGGACGCGGGGCGGAGCGGCGGCGCGGACGGTGCAGGCGGTGCAGGCGGCGCGGACGATGCAGGCGGGCGTGCCGGGGGCGCGACCGTTCCCCGGGGGCGTGACCCTCCATCCTGCACGCCCTTGGTTCGGTGTGGGCGGGTTGGTCGAAACAGGAGAAAACACCGGCGTTCCGGACCCGTCCTGTTGACGTGGAGTCAGGTGATCCGCTTGCCTGGGTGGCGACCTGGACACGGAGGGTGACGGATCATCCTCCGGTCCCTATGACCTTGATACGACGGAGACACCGTGCGCCTTCGCCTTCGCCTGTTCGTCGCACCGCTCACCGCGGTCGTAGCGCTGCTCGCCCCCGCCCTGCCGGCCTCCGCCGCGGACACGGCCACCGCCGATGCGGCCACCGCGACCCCCTCCGACGAGTGCTCGGCCGCCGACTACCACGGCGACCCGCGCCTCGGCCCCGAGGACCTGCCGACCACCGGCCCGGTCGGCCGCGAACTGATCGGCTACAAGCGCACCGGCGGCCTCTCCGAGGACAAGTTCCTGGCCACCTACTACAGCCCCACCGCCAACAACGGAAGCCCGGGCTGGATCTACCCGCCGGCGAACGGCTACGTCACGCTGCCCGACGGCACCCCGATCGAGTTCGAGCTCACCCTCTACCCGAACCAGAACATCGACCGTTACGGCAGCGAGTACGGCTCCTTCCTCGCCCCCGAGGGCCTGCCCTACGCCAGCCGTTCGATCCCGCCGCAGAGCCTCGACAGCAACCCCGCGGCCCCCTGCAACTACCACGACTACAAGGTGCTGAAGCCGTTCAAGGTGCACGCCGGCCCGATCGCGCCCTGGTTCGGCCAGCCCGGCTACGGCTTCCAGTACCAGCTCGACGCCGCCCTCGTGCCGAACGGCCCGGCCCGGCTGAACGTGCTCTGGCTCGTCGACAACGGCTACCTCGCCCGGATCTGACGCCCGCCCGGGCCGGTTGATGCGCCCGGGCCGGTTGCTGCGGGCCCGGTGCGCCGGGGGCTGCCGTCCCCGGCGCACCGGCCCTCTCCGCCCGGACCGGCCTCACCCGGAGCGCCGGACGTCGTCCGCCGGTCCCGCGCGCCGCACCGGTCCCCTCCCGGCCTGGCGGAATTCGCTGGCGCGCTCACCCGGAGCCGGGTAGGAAGGGCGGATGAGTACCATCGAAACCGCCGCCGACCAGCGCTCGTTCATCCCGGTCACGCTCGACCTGGGAGACGTCGTCCTGTGCCCCTGGGGGCGGAAGACCGATGTCCGCGACGGCGCCGTGCCCGCCCTGATCGCCGCCGCGGCCGATCCGGCGATCGCCCTGTGGAACCCGTTGCGCACCACCGACGAGGCCAGTGCCGGGGCGTACCTCGACCGCTGCGACGCCGGTTGGGAGAGCGGCAACAGCGCCGCCTTCGCCATCCTCGACGGCGCCGACCGGACACTGCTGGGAAACACCGCCCTGCGCTGGGTGAACCGGGAGGACGGCCTCGCGATGATCGGCTACTGGCTGGCACCGGCCGCCCGCGGCCGCGGCGCCGCCACCCGGGCGGTCAGGGCGGTCACCAGCTGGGGCATCGCCACGGCCGAGACCCGCCGCATCGAGATCGCACACGCGGCCGGGAACGACGCCTCCTGCCGCGTCGCCGAACGCTGCGGCTTCCCCTACGAGGGCACCTTGCGCGCCTCGTACCTCTTCGGTGACGGCAAGTACCACGACGAGCACCTGCACGCCCGGCTCGCCGGCGACCCCGAGCCCGCGTAGCCGGTGGCGGGCGCCCGGTGGTGAGCGCCGGTCGCAGCGGCCAGTAGGCGCCGGAAGCCGTCCGCGGGCGCAGGCGGGCGTCAGCGGGCGTGGGAAGGCGCAGGCGGGCGTCGGCAGGTGAGAAAGCGGTGAGATCCACTGGGGCTGCCGCCGTCCTGCGGACCCTCTCTGACCTGCGGAAACATCCTCCCCGGTGGAACGTGAGGGGTCTCTTGGGGGCGCGCGCCCGGTCGGCTCCGCTGGCATGGTTGGCCTCCCAGGCAGAACCGGCAGCCGAGGAGGGCACCGTGACCGTACCGCTCACACACCGAGCCCGTCCGGCCGGTCCGGCCCGCCGCCCGGCCCGCCGACCGCTTCCCCCCGGCACCACGGCCCTGGTCGTCCGGTCGGTGATCGCGGCGGGCGCCGTGGCCGTGCTGGCGCTCTGGTGGCAGGACACCGAGCGGATCGCGGGTCCCGCGCAGTGGCTCACCGGCGCCGGCCGGATCACCGGACTGCTCGCCGGATACGCGGCCCCCGTCCTGCTGCTCCTGATGGCCCGGCTGCCGTTCCTGGAACGCGGAGTCGGCGCCGACCGCCTCGCCCGCTGGCACGCCTGGGGCGGCCGCTACCTGGTCGGGCTGGTCGCCGTCCACGTGCTCACCGTGGTCTGGGGCTACGCGCTCACCGACGGCCGCGGCCCGATCGGCGAGGGCGTGGACATCGTCCTGCACTGGCCCGAGATGCTGAAGGCCGGGCTGGCCACCCTGCTGATGCTCGGCACGGGCCTGGTCTCCGCCCGCGCCGCCCGCCGCCGCCTCAGCCACGAGACCTGGTACTACCTGCACCTCGGCACCTACCTCGCGGTCGCCCTCGGGTTCGGCCACCAACTCGCCACCGGCGCCGATCTCGGCCCGGGCCCCGCCCGCCTCGCCTGGACCGCGCTCTACCTCGGCACCGCGCTGCTCGTCGGCTGGTACCGGCTGGCCGTCCCCTGGCTGCGCGACCGCCGTCACCGGCTCACCGTCGCCGAGGTCCGGCCGGAGGGCCCGGGCGTCGTCTCGGTCTTCCTCACCGGCCGCCGGCTGCCCGAACTGCGCGCCGAACCGGGCCAGTTCTTCCGCCTCCAGTTCCAGACCCGGGCACTGCGCTGGGCCGCCAACCCCTACTCGCTCTCCGCGCCCGCACACCCGCAGTTCCTCCGCTTCACCGTCAAGGACCTCGGCGCGCACAGCGCCGCCGTGGCCGCGTTGCGCCCCGGCACGAAGGTCCGCGCCGAAGGACCGTACGGGGCGTTCACCGCCCGGCGGCACCGGACGCGCAAGGTGCTGCTGCTCGGCGCGGGTGTCGGCATCACGCCGCTGCGGGCGCTGTTCGAGACCCTGCCCGGCGAGGTGACGCTGGTCCAACGGGCCCGCACCGCCGACGACGTGCTGTTCCGTGCCGAACTCGCCCAGGTCGCTGCCCGGCGCGGCGCCCGCGTG
The DNA here is from genome assembly GCF_002953255.1 of Streptomyces sp. CB01881. GTDB lineage: Bacteria > Actinomycetota > Actinomycetes > Streptomycetales > Streptomycetaceae > Kitasatospora. Next base: position 597,878 of record NZ_CP026498.1, on the reverse strand, counting down.
CACGAAGTGCTCGGCAGCCGCGCCCAGACCGGGGACCTCGGTACCGCGCTCGCCCGTCTCGTCCCCGACCTCGCCCGGCACGAGGTCTACCTGTGCGGCCCGGCCCGGTTCAGCGAGGACGCGGTCCGCGCGCTGCGGGCGGCCGGGGTACGTCGCGGGCGCATCCACCACGAGTCCTTCGAGCTCTGACCGGGCCACCTCGCGCCTCTCCGCCTCCCGTCTCTCCGCCTCCCGTCTCTCCGCCTCCCGTCTCTCCGCCTCCCGTCTCTCCGTCTCTCCGTCTCCCTGCTGTCCTTCCCGCCATTCCCTTCTCCGTCTTCCCGCCTTCCCGCTGTCCAGAGGAGCGACCGATGCGAAGAGCCGTCGTCACCTGCACCGCCACCGCCGCCGGCGTGATCCTGCTACTCTCCCTCAAACCCCACGACGGCGGGGGCGGCTCGACCCCGACGGTGCTGTCCGCCGCCGGGCCGGCGCAGGCCTCCTCGGGTGCCTCCGTGCCCTCCTCCGGCTCGTCCGGCTCCTCCTCCGCGTCCTCGTCCGGGTCATCCTCCGTGCGGACGGTCACCGGGGACGCCGTCCCCACCCGGTACGGGCCGGTCCAGGTGAAGGTCACGCTCGACGGAACGAAGATCACCAAGGTCGACGTCGTGAAGTACCCCACCAGCGACCGCCGCGACCGGGAGATCAACGCGAGCGCCATACCCGTGCTCAACCAGGAGGCACTCGCCGCCCAGAGCGCCGACGTCGACGTGGTCTCCGGCGCCACCTACACCAGCGACGGCTACACCCGCTCGCTGCAGAGCGCCCTCGACCAGGCCGGCCGGTGAGCGCCCTGCCGCGGCCGCTGCTCCGGCACACCGAGCACGTCATGGGCACGGTGTTCTCGTTCGCCGTCCGCGACCCCGCACCCGGGACGGAGGCCGCCCTGCGCCGGATCGCCGGACGGCTGCACGAGATCGACGCGGTCTTCTCCCCGTACCGGTCCGACAGCGACGTCAGCCGCCTCGACCGGGGCGAACTCGCCCTGGACGGTTGTCACCCCGACGTCGCGGAGGTGCTCGTCCGCTGCCGCGAGGTGGCCGCCGAGACGGACGGCTGGTTCACCGACCGCCCCGCCGGGCGGCTCGACCCCAGTGGCTGGGTCAAGGGCTGGGCGGTGGAGGAGGCGTCCCGGCTGCTGCGCGCCGCCGGAACGGCCGATCACGTCGTCAGCGGCGGCGGCGACGTCCAGACGGCGGGCGGTCCCTGGCGGGTGGGCATCGCCGACCCGCTGAACCCCGGCGCCCTGGCCGCCACGGTGACCGGACACGACCTCGCCGTCGCCACCTCCGGCACCGCCGAACGCGGCCCGCACATCATCGACCCCCACACCGGCCTGCCGGCCACCGGGCTCGCCTCCCTCACCCTGGTCGGCCGTGGCCTCGCCCGCACCGACGCCTGGGCCACCGCCGCCTTCGCCATGGGCCCTGCCCGCGCCCTCGCCTGGGCCACCCGGCACCCCGCCGTCGAAGCCCTCGCCGTCACCCCGGACGGCACCCACCACCGCACCCCGGGCTTCCCGCCGGCGTGAGCGGAGCGTGAACGGGAGGCCGGTGGCGGACGACTTCCCGTGCCGGGGCCTGCGGAGGTGCTCTGGCCAGGCGCGGGGCGGGGGTGGGGGCCTAGTCTGGAAGGGCGCGCCCGTGCGTGGCACGGAACGGGAAGCGGTGGGCCATGACGGTCATCTCGGCGGCACTCTTCGGTACCGACTGGCGCGCCGCGCTGCCCGGTAGCGGGCCCGCCCCCGTGCCGGACGACGCCGAGCTGCTGCGCGAGTGCGACGCGCGCGGCTGGACGGTGGTGCTCACCGGGCCCGGCCCGGCCGGTGCACCGGTGCTGACCGTGAACACCCCGGGCGGCGACCCCGTTCGTACCGCCCTCGACCTCGTGGACGGCTCGCCGCCGCACGCGGTGTTCGTCGCCGGGAGCGTGCCCGAGGTACTGGCGGCGTGCCGGGCCGCCGTGCCCTGCGTCGCCCTGGAGACCGGCGGCACGACCGGTCCCGAACTTCGGGCGGCGGGCGCGGTCGAGGTGCACCGCGACGCCGCCGCCCTGCTGCACGTGCTGGACGACAGCCTGTTGGCCCGCCCCAGGGCCTTCGGAGCCTGCCGTCCGACCCCTCCCGCCGTACCGGCCGGCCGGAGCGGTTGAGGCACAGTCGAACCGGGCAACCGCCCGGACGTGAGAACGACGTCACCGGACGGCTCGGAGGTGACCGAGATGGACGGACCCGGGTTGAGCGGCCGGGAACGGCGGCTCCTGGAGGAGATCGAGTCCGATCTGCGCCAGGACACGCGCCTGGACCGGCGGTTGAGCACGATGGGGGCCAAACAGCCGGGCCGGATCCGGCTGCTGCAGCGCCGCGTGGCGCAGAAGGTGCCGCCCGGTGCCCTGATGACCGCGCTGGTGATGGGCGCGATCTGCCTCAGCATCGGCGCGCGCACCCCGACCGTGCCGGTCCTGGTCGCGGTCGCGCTGGTCTGGGCGGTCAGCGTGGGTGTCGCGGTCGGGGTCGCGGCCCTGCTGCGCCGTCGGCAACCTGGCCGCCCGCCGGACGCGGACGGCACGGACCTCCTGGGTGGCGAGGGCCGCGACCGCGGAGAACGGGGTGACCGTCGCGAGCGCGGTGAACACGGGGAGCGCCGTCCCTGGGACCAACCGGAGGCGTGAGTGCCATGACGACCGACCTGTGGGAGTACCGTCCGGGCTCCCACCATGCCGCCGATCTGAACCTGGTCGGCTACGAGGTGGAGGCGACGGACGGCCCGCTCGGCCGGGTCGAGCAGGACGCCGGCGACCACCTGCTGGTCGACGCCGGGCCCTGGGTCCAGGGCACCCGGCTGCTGGTCCCGGTCGGCCTGGTGGCCCGGATCGACCACCTGGAGCTGGTGGTCCACCTGGACTGCCCGCGTGCCCGCGTCCGCTCGGCCCCGCCGCCCGCCGCCGTCGAGCTGACCCCCGGCGACCTGACCGCCTACGGTCGGACGGTGCTGGACCAGCACTTCTCGGGGTGATCGCCGGTGCCGCTGGTGACCCTGACCGGACGGACGGTCGCCTTCCTGGTCGCGCCGAAGGGGGTCGAGCAGGTTGAACTGACCTCGTCCTGGCAGGCGGTGGCCGAGGCGGGCGGCACCCCGCGGCTGGTCTCCACCAGGCCCGGTCGGGTCCAGGCCTACCGGCACCTGGACCGGGCCGACACCTTCGCCGTGGACGACGTCGTCGCCGAGGCGGACGCCGCCCGGTACGACGCCCTCGTCCTGCCGGGCGGCGTCGCCAACCCCGACCACCTGCGGCTGGACCAGCACGCCGTGGCCTTCGTCCGCGCCTTCTGCACCTCCGGCCGACCGGTCGCCGTGATCTGCCACGGCCCGTGGACGCTGGTGGAGGCGGACGCGGTGCGCGGGCGCACCCTGACCTCCTGGCCCAGCATCCGCACCGACCTGGTCAACGCGGGCGCCCTCTGGGTGGACGAGGAGGTCCACGTCTGCCGGGACGGCCCCGGCGTCCTGGTCTCCAGCCGCAAACCGGCCGACCTCCCGGTCTTCAACGACACGCTGGTGACCGAGTTCGCCCGCGGGCCGCGCGCGGAGACCAGCCCGCCCTGGCCCACGGCCCACGCACCCGAACCCTCCCGCCACGCGCGGTGACACGACGTGGTGACGCGACGTGGTGACGCGACGCGCCGGGCTCCTCGGTGTGGGGCTCCGTCCCGGTGAGGTGGCGCGGTCGGTGCGGGCCGTCGGCACCACGCGAACCCGTGTGCCGGCAGGGCCGGGCGCACGGGGGGCGCACGGGGTGGGGATGAGGCCGCCGGGTCAGCGGTAGCCGATGGGGGGTGGCGGGGCCGGGAGGCAAGCACTACCGCTCGTTGCTGCAACGGGAACTCAACGTCGCACCCTCGGCGAAGATGACCGGGCTGGTACAGAACCTGATGCGGACGTGAAGCGGACCAGATGACGGGGATCCGAGGGGACCGGACGGCGACCTGATGGGGATCTGAAGGGGATCCGAGGGGGCCTGAACGGCCGGCTTGGGGCGCGGGTGAACTGACGCCGAGTCACGCAGTGCGCTGGACGGAGGTTTCAGTCCCCGCGCAGGCGGACGAAGGTCGCCGTCGGGGGCCGGCCGGTGACCGTCACCTCGGCCCGGAGCACGGCGGTGAGCGGGGACAGGGTCCCGTGGTCCGGGTCGCGGACCGGATCGCCGAGCCGCCCCCGTACCCCTGCGGCGACCTGCCGGGACTGCACCGGTGTGAGCTGCAGGGTGGAGAGCAGCACCCGGCCGTCGGCCAGCTCCAGGACCAGCGCCCGTGGCCGGGCGGCCGTACCGACGACGGCGCGGACGGTTGCGTCGAGGGTGTCGGAGCGCCGGTACTTCACCCAGACCCGGCCGGCGCCGCGCGGGCGGTAGGAGGAGCCGGCCGCCTTGCACACCAGGCCCTCCACCCCGGTGTCGGCCAGCTGTTCCATCCAGGCCAACGCCTCGGCCCGGTCGGTGGTGGCCATCACCGGCTGGACCGGCGGGGGCACGTCGGCGAGGGCGGCGAGCAGCAGCCGGCGCCGGTCCGCGAGCGGCAGCCGCCGGACGTCCCGCCCGGGAAGCGCCAGGACGTCGAAGGCGATCAGGCCGAGCGCGGTGTCGTCGGCGGCCCGTGCCTGCCGGGTGCTCAGCAACTCCTCGAACGCGAACCGGCCGCCGCGCCAGGCGACCAGCTCGGCGTCGAGCACCAGCCCGGCCGGGAGCCGGGCGACGGCCGCGGCCACCGGCGGGAACTCGGCGGTGAGGTCCCGCCCGGACCGCGACTGGAGGTACGGGGGCTGCTCGCCGCGTGCGAAGGCCACGCAGCGGAAGCCGTCCAGCTTCAGTTCGTACAGCACGCCCGAGCCGCCCAGCCCGTCCGGCGGGGGAACGGCCGGGACGGCGGCCGGGCACCTCACCTCGACGGGCGGGTCCAGTACCAGGGGAGAGCGCGACGACGTGCGCGCGGAGGCGGGAGCGGGCGCTGGGGCGGGGGTGGGGGTCGGCGAGGGGGTCGGGGCGGGACCCGGGGCAGTGGTCGGGCTCGTGGGTGGCGCCGGGGTCGTGGGTGGCGCCGGTGCGGCCGGGAGCGGGCGGGCCCGGTCCGCGGCCAGCAGCGGGGCGAACAGGTCGCCGAACTCGGCGAGCCGCGCGGGGAGCTCGGCGAGCGTGAACACCAGCTCCTCCTCCGACCGGGCCCGCTCAAGCTCCGCCCAGGAGAGCGGCGTGGACACCGTGGGCCGGGCCCGCGCCCGCAGGGTGTAGGGCGCGGCGGTGGTCTTCTTGGCGTTGTTCTGCGACCAGTCCACCAGCACCCGCCCGGTGCGCCGCGCCTTCGCCATGGTGTGCACGACGAGGTCCGGGTGCGCCGTCTCCAGCGAGGCCGCGAGCTGCTTGGCGTACGCGGAGACCCGGGCGCTCGGGGTCGGCTCCAGCGGGACCAGCAGATGCAGGCCCTTGGAACCGGAGGTCTTCACCCAGCAGTCGAGCCCGTCCGCCGCCAGCCGCTCGCGCAGCAGGAGGGCCACCGCCCGGCAGGTCAGCACGGATGCGCCCTCGCCCGGGTCGAGATCCAGCACCAGCCGGTCCGCCAGTGCGGCCGCGGCCGCGTGCCACTGCGGAACGTGCAGCTCCAGACAGCCCAGGTTGGCCGCCCAGAGCAGCGCCGCGCCGTCGTCCAGCACCACCTGCCGCAGCTCCCCGCTGCTGCTCGGCACCTCCACGGTCCGCACCCAGCGGGGCGTCCCGGCGGGCGGGTTCTTGGCGATGAACACCTCACCGTCCACCCCGTCCGGGCAGCGCAGGAAGGAGACCGGACGGTCGCGCAGGTGCGGCAGCAGCACGGTGTGCACGGCCGCGTAGTAGCGCAGCACCTCGCCCTTGAGCGTGCCCGTGGCCGGGTAGTACACCTTCTCCAGGTGCGAGAGGGCGAGCGTGCGCCCGTCCACCACCATCTGCGGCATGGCCGCCTCCGAGCTACGCCGGGCCGCCGCGCCGGTTCGCCGGGCCCGCGCAGCCAGTCTGCCCGGCCTTCCCGCCGGGCGCTCCTCACGGCGTGAGCAGCGCCCGGGGCACCGTGCGGGAACAGCGCCGCCTGCGGGAACAGCGTGGGCCGCGCCGCTCACGCGGCCCGCAGGAACAGCGCGGCCCGCGTGAGCGGCGCGGCCCATCGACCGGCATCACGAACACCTGGGCGTGCCCCGCCCCGGCGAACCAGGTCGGCTCCCCGTGACTGACCCGCTCCGAGACCTCCGGCAGCGCCAGGCAGCACCCGAAGCCGCTCGACGGCGGCCTCGGAGGCCCCGGGGGCGTTGGCGGTCCCGGGGGCCGCGTGGGCCGCGTGGGCCCTACGAGGTGAGGGCTGGACGGGTGGGGGCGAGGCCGACGGTCCTCCGGCCGGGTGCCCTGCGGTGGTGGACGGAGCGGTGCGGGGGTGCTGGGGCATCGGGACTCAGCCGGCCGAAGGGCGGGGCGCGCCCGGGTAGGTGCCGAAGTACCAGCGGTTGCCCTCCGGGTCGGCGGCCGAGAAGTCCCGGGAGCCGTAGTCGGTCTCGAACGGCTCCGTGGTGATCCGGGCCCCGGCGGCGACGGCGCGTGCGTGGACCGCATCCGGGTCCGCCGTGACGACGTACGCGGTGAAGCCGCCCGGGCGGCCGGGCCAGGGCTCGGCGCCCTCGGGGTCGGGCCGGTCCGAGCCCAGCATCACACCCCCGCCCTCCGGCCAGGCCAGTTCGGCGTGCGCGACGAGGTCGCCCTCGCCGTACACCACCACCTCCTGGAAGCCGAAGGCGTCCACCAGGAACCGGATCAGTGCCCGGGCGTCACGGGCGCGCAGGCTGGGCCAGACCTGCGGGACGGGAGTCTGGGTGTCCATGGCGTGTTCCTCCTCGGAAGGACAGTGGCAACCGGGGGGCTGTCACGGCTCCCACTCTGGCGCCGCCGCCCCGGCCCCGCCTTGGACGTTTCGGAACTTCGCCGCGTCGGGCCCCTCCTCCGCCAGCCACACACTCGGTGGGCAGCCGGCCAGCGTGCGGAACTCCCGGGCCAGATGGGCCTGGTCGAAGTAGCCGCAGCGTGTGGCCAGCTCCGCCAGCCGGGGCGGCGGCCCGGGCGCGCAGAGCAGCCGCCGGGCCCGGTCGAACCGGATCACCCGGGCGGCGGCCTTCGGGGTCAGCCCGGTCTCGTGGCGGAACCGGTCCTGGAGGTGCCGGCTGCTCCACCCGGTGTCCGCGGCCAGCGCCGACACCGGCAGCGCCTGCCAGGCCCGGACGACCTCGGGTGGCACCCGCCCGGAGGGGCGTGCGGCCCGCAGCAGCACACCGTCGAGGGCGGCGAACCGTTCCGGCCAGTCGCGGGCCAGCTGGAGCGCCTCCTGGAGCCGCGCGCTCGCCCGTCCGAGGACGGCCTCGGCCGGGAGGTCCACCCCGGCCAGCTCCCCGGCCGGCAGGCCGAAGAGGGCCCGGGCGGCCAGCGGGTGCACGGCGATCTGGACGCCGGACTGCCGTCCGTCGTGGGTGATCAGCGCGGGGGAGGTGTGCAGGCCGCCCAGCAGCGTCGCGTAGCTGTCGGCCGGCTGGTCCGGGTCCGGGTGCCCGGCGACGGTGAGCGGCTCGTCCAGGGTGAGGATGAAGGTCAGGTACGGCGAGGGCAGCCCCCGGTGCACGGCGGGCGCGATGCCGCGCCGGCGGTAGCCGGAGTACCAGGCGACGTACGGCCGGAGGGCCGTGGCGGGCCGGCTCCGGACGGCTTCGTCGACCGTGTCGGCGAGTTCCTGCGTCACCTCCCCAGTATCCCGCCGCCGGGAGCGGCTGCGGCCCGGCGCCCCCGCCTTCGCGTGGGCTCGCGGTCGGCGGGAGTGTTGCTTATGGTGATCGCACCGGAACACCCGGTACTCGGGGGCAGAACTGACAAGGAGTCCCAGTGACCACTGCCCGAGACATCATGCACACCGGCGCCCAGTGCATCCGCGCCGACCAGACGCTCGCCGAAGCCGCCATGATGATGCGCGACATGAACGTCGGTGCTCTGCCGATCTGTGGCGACGACCAGAAGCTGAAGGGCATCATCACCGACCGCGACATCGTCGTCCGATGTCTTGCCGAGGGCAGGGACCCGGCGAACATGACGGCCATGGAAATGGCCGGCCACCTGCACTGCGTCCGTGCGGAGGACAACATGGACACGGTGCTGAAGAAGATGGAGCAGCACCAGATCCGCCGCATCCCGGTCATCGACGGCGACCGGCTGGTCGGCATGATCAGCGAGGCCGACCTGGCCATGGGCCACCGCAACGGCCAGCGCCTGACGGACCAGCAGATCATCGAGTTCATGGACAGCGTGTACATGATGCGGTGATCCACGGGCTGCCAGCGAGTGCCCTCGCGCGTACGGCGCGAGGGCACTCGCCGTTGCCGGACCGGCTCGCGCGTCCTCAGATCGTGCAGCCGGTCGGGCTCGTCTGGGCCGGGGTGCCGCTCGCGGGCGGTTCGGTGCCGTGCTGGGTCCAGGCCACCAGGGCGTCGAAGGCCGACATGAAGCAGGGGTGCATCGGGCGGACCACGGGCTTCCCGGTGTCGTCCTTCACGGCGTCGTAGAGGCCGTCGGTGTGGGTGCCGTCGGGTATGCGGTAGTAGCGGTGCATCCCGCCACGGCCGGCGTCCGCGATCATCCGGTCGTAGACGTCCCCGCTGCGGCTGATGGGCAGCAGCACGTCCAACGTGCCCTGGACGGTGATCAGTGGCCGGCGGATCTGGCCGGTGAGCGAGACGCGCCCGACCGCTTCGTGGACGGCGGACGGCCGGGCCGCGTAGTCGTAGTCAGTGTCACAGCCGGCGCCCGTCCCCTCGGGGCAGAAGGGCGTGCCGGCTTCCGTGGCACCGTCGTACTCCGGATCCAACTCCTCCCGGATGACGCGCTGCAGGGAGTCCCACTGCGTCTGGTAGTGGACGGGCCAGAGCTTCTCGGAGCCCGCCGGGTAGCCGGCCGCGTACATCTCCTCCAGGGCGCCGGGCTTCCCGTCCCGGACGCGGGGGTAGGCGCGAAGCGCGGGCGGCAGGTTGGTCAGCAGGTTGGGGTCGTCCTTCGTGAGCAGCAGCCCGTTCCAGTCGATCCCGCCCGTGTACAGCTGCGGGTAGTGCTCCAGCTGCCACCGCACCAGGTACCCGGCGGCCGACAGCCCCGCGGCGTACGTGGACGACGGCGCCCGCCCGTACTGCCGGGCGACCACGGCCTTGGCGGCGACGGTCAGTTGGGCCACCCGCTGGTGCCACTCCAGGATCGCGTCGCCCGGCTCGGTGCCGTCCCGGTAGAGCTGCGGGCCGGTGTTCCCCTTGTCGGTGGCGGCGTACGCGAAGCCCTTCGCGAGGACCTGGTCGCTGATGATCTGGTCGTTGGCGTACTGGCGGCGGATGCCGGGCGGCCCGGCGACGACCAGTCCGCCGTTCCAGTTCCGGGGCAGCCGGATCACGAACTGGCTGTCGTGGTTCCACCCGTTGTTGCTGTTGGTGGTGGAGGTGTCGGGGAAGTAGCCGTCGAGCTGGATGCCCGGCACGGCGGGGGGAGCGGTTGCGGTGGAGGCCTGGAGCCCGGCCCAGTCGGCCGGGCTGGTCCGGCCGACGGGCAGGCCCTTGGTGGTGAGGTCGTCGAGGCAGGTGGAGACCAGGCGCTCCGCACCCGGCACCCGCAGCTTCTGGGCCATGCAGGACGTGCCGGCGGCCGCCGCGGTGTCCGCGGCGGGCACGAGGGCCGCGGTGACCAGGACCGGCGCGAGAGCGGCGAGGGCCCTGGCGTGCCAACGTCGTCGGATCATGGGCAAACGCTCCTTCAGGTTCCATGCATGGCATGGTTCTTGTGAGCTCCGTGGGGTTCCCGGAGCGGACGTCGACGACGCTAGACGGCGGCCGGTGCCCTCCGGGAGTGCCGAACGGCCAGTCTTCCGGAGGACCGGCCTATGCCGTTTGGCCTGCCTTTCTTCCAGGTGGCGGAGTTGTCGGTGGGACGGCGTATGGTTCCTGGCAGCGTGCGAGTCGGAAGGAGGACCGAAGTGATGACCGTGCCATCCGCCGTGGTCGTTGCGGGCCGGGCGGCCCGCCCGGTGCCGTGGATCCCGCCCGTGCTGTACACGGTGGTCGCGGCCGGCGGGATCTACCACTCCGCCGTCGCGCCCGGGGTGTTCCACCCCGTCCGAACGGCGGCCTTCGTCGCGGGCCTCGCACTGCTGCTCGCCCTCGAAGCCCCGGAGCGGCTCGGCCTGCGGCCGCCCTCCGCCGCCGTCCTCCTCGCGCTGCGGGCGGTGCTGTTCACGCTGGTCGCCGCGGCGGACGGGTCGGGGGTGTCGCGGGCGCTGTTCGTCCTGGTGCCGTTCACCGCCTTCTTCGCCTTCGGCCGGCGGGCCGCGCTCGGCTGCGCCGCCGGCTGCGTCGGGCTGCTGCTCACCGCGTACACGCTCCGGGTGCCGCACTGGTGGGTCGACCCGGCGTACGTCTCCGACCTGCTGATGTTCGGCCTCGCGCTGGCACTGGCCCTCTCCATGGCCGCCGTCGCGGTCGGCGAGCAGGAGGCGCGGTCCCGGCTGGAGCAGTCCCACCAGCGGCTCGCCCACTACGCGGCCCGGGTCGCGGAGCTGTCCACGGCCGAGGAGCGGAACCGGGTGGCCAGGGAGATCCACGACAGCCTCGGCCACCACCTCACCGCCGTCGGAGTCCAGTTGGAGAAGGCCGAGGCCTTCCGCACCCTCGATCCGGCGTCCTCCGCGCAGGCGCTCGCCGACGCCCGCTGGTCGGCCGGCCGCGCCCTCGCCGAGGTCCGCGAGTCGGTCAGCGCGCTCCGCGACACCCGCCCGTTCTCGCTCGCCCGCTCGCTCGCCGACCTCGTCCGCCACCTGGGGGACGACCGGCTCACCGTGGCGCTCTCGGTCACCGGCGACGAGGCCGCCCACGACGCCGCCACGCTCACCACCCTCTACCGCGCCGCCCAGGAGGCGCTCACCAACGCCCGGCGGCACGGGCACGCCACCCGGGTGGAGGTCGTGGTGGCGCTGGCCGGGCCGTCGGCCCGGCTCACCGTCTCGGACAACGGCCGGGGCCTCGGCGGCGGTTGGATACCCGGGCACGGCATCCGGGGCATGCGTGAGCGGGTGGCGCTCCTCGGCGGCGAGGTCGACGTTCGCGGCGGCCGCGAGGGCGGGGTCACCGTCACCGTGACGCTCCCGTGCGGAGTGCCGGCCGAGACGGTGGCGGCGCTGTGAGCGCGGCGGAGCCCGTCCGCGTCCTCGTCGTGGACGACCAGGACCTCGTCAGGGAGGGCATCGCGTCGCTGCTCGGCATCCAGCCCGGGATCGAGGTGGTCGGCACCGCCTCCGACGGCCGGCAGGCGGTCGAGGTGGCCGTCGCCCACCGGCCGGACGTCGCACTGGTCGACGTTCGGATGCCGGTCATGGACGGCATCGAGACCGCGGAGACGCTCGCCGCGCAGGTTCCGGCCTGCCGGGTCGTCATGCTGACCACCTTCGACGACCAGGCGTACGTCGCCCAGGCCCTCCGTGCCGGTGCCGTCGGCTACCTGCTGAAGAACCTGCCGTCCGCCGAGCTCGCCCGCGCCGTCCACCTCGTCCACGCCGGGGTCGCCCAACTCGACGTGACGGTCATGGCCCGCCTCGCCGGTACGCTGCCCGCTCCGGTCCCTGCGGCACCGGATCCGGTGCCGGGGCCGGCGGTCGCGCCGGCGCTGCCGCTGACCGACCGGGAGACCGAAGTCCTGCGCCTGATCGCGGTCGGCTCCACCAACCGGGAGATCGCCGCTCACCTCCACGTCAGCGAAGGCACCGTCAAGAACCACATCTCGCGGATCCTCACCCGTCTCAACCTCCGCGACCGCACTCAGGCGGCCCTCTACGCCCACACCCGCGGGCTGCTCTGACCCGGGGCTCGTGCCGGTGCGGGTGCCCGCGCCCGCTCCGGTGCCCGCGCCCGTGCCTGTTCCGGTGCCCGCGCCCGTGCCCCCTCCGGTGTGGGTGCGGTGCGGCCGTCCGGGGCCCGACGAAGACGTCCCATTGCGCGAGAGGAGTGTCCCAACATCCGAGAGAAATATTCTTGCTATCCGGGATGCGAGAGAATCCCACCATGGGAAAGACATACGAAAAGATTGACGGCCGTCTGCGGGAGTTCATCGAGCGCCAGCCCGTCTACTTCGTCGCCACCGCGCCGCTCGCCGCCGACGGACATGTGAACGTCTCGCCCAAGGGGCGGTCGGGCACACTCGCGGTGATCGACGAACTCACGCTCGCGTACCTGGACTTCGGGGGATCGACTGCCGAGACCATCGCGCACCTCCGGGAGAACGGCCGGATCACCCTGATGTGGTGCGCCTTCGACGGACCGCCGACCGTGGTGCGGGTGCACGGACAGGGCGAGCCCGTCTTCCGGGACGACGCCCGGTTCGGGGACCTGCTGGGTCACTTCGACGCGGAGGCGGACGGATCGGCGCTGCGCGCGATCGTCCTGGTGAAGGCCGAGCGGGTGAGCGACTCCTGCGGGTTCGCGGTTCCGCTGATGGACTACCGCTCGGACCGGGACCTGCACGAGCAGTACTTCGACCGGAAGACGGACGAGGAGTTCAACACCTACTGCGAGGGCAAGCAGTACATCGGGACCAGCATCGACGGTCTGCCCGCCCTTCCGCTGCCGCTCCCGCCCCGCCCGGCCTGAAACCTGCCGGTGGGGGCCGGGGCGGTCCGCGCCGTCAGGGCGTCGAGGACCACCCCGCGCGGTAGTGGTGGAGGTCGCGCAGGAGGGCGATCTCGGCGCCGTGGTGGAGCAGTTCCTGATTGACCCACCAGACGATGTCGATGAACGGGTTCTCCGGGTCACTGCCGTAGGGGTAGGCGCTGTGGCCGACGGTGTCGAGGGCCGCGTCGTCGGTGTCGACCAGGACCTTCCGCCAGGCGTCGGCCGCCGCCTCGAAGGCCGCGAGCGCGGATGCCGCATCGCCGGCCACTTCGAAGTCGTCCCGGGTGAGCGAGCGGGTGCCGCCGGTGTGGTCGGCCCGGAGGGCGAGCATCTCGGTGAGGTGGCAGAGCCGCCAGGCGAGGGTGGTGAACGGCGGGGGCACCGGGTGGGGCGCAGGGGCGGTGTCCCGGCCCCAGTCGCCGGCGCCGACGAGCAGGGTCGCGCGGGACCCGGGTCCGTCGGCGTGGCGGCGGACCGACCAGCACCCGGCGACCGGCTCCCACAGGTACTCGTCGTCCGTCATCGGGCCGACCGGGACGTCCGTGCCGTTCCCGCTGTTCACGACCGGGCCGGCCAGGCGGTCGGCGAGCCGCTTGCGGGCGAAGTCGTACTGCTCCAGCAGGGGGACCATGCGCTGTGGCATCGTCATCGGGCGCTCCCACGGTAGACACTGATCGGCTTCGGGCCGCCGGAACAGCGGAACCGGCACCCGCCCGCACCGTGTCACACCGTGGAACGCGCCCGCGACGGGTTTTCCGTGCGGCGCCCGACGGGAGCGGACGGCCCGCAGGTGTGGGGCGGACCGGTCCTCGCCGGGGCGTCCGGGGAGCAGGCCGTCGGCCCACCCGGCGGCTTCCCTCCGGCGCTGGCGCGATGACGCCGGCGGCACGGACGCGGAGGCCGTGGAGGGCGGTGGAGCGATCTGTTCGATTCGTTGGAATGAGTGCGCGGGGTGTGACGACTGGGGGCACGAGCGGAGCGGGTACGGGAGGCATCCCTGCTCGTCACCGTCCCCGTGGAGGAAGCGTTGAGAAGGACGCGAGCCCTGGTCGTACTGGTCACCCTGATCCTCTCCCTCACCGTGCCGCCGGCGGTCGCCCGGGAAGGCGGCGCTCCCGCGGCGAACCCCGACGCCGCGTCGGCGGCCGGCCCGGCCGCCGCCCCGGCGGAGGTGCTGACCCAGGTCATCGGCGATCCGGTGGCCGTGCCCCCGAGCAACGTCATCGAGTTCTACGAGGCGAGGGCGACCTGCCCACCCGGCCAGACCCCGACGGGGGGAGGGCCCAAGGTCTCCCCGTAGCTACAACCCGCTGACGATGATCGGTTCCTACGCCGTCGGCAGCTCGTGGATCGTCACCGCGGTCGGTGAAATCCCGTACGACGGGACCCTCTGGGCGACGGCGATCTGCTCCACGGAGCCGCACACCCGGGTGTTCACGAGGCGAAGCCGGTTGCGGCGCGGGGCGAGGGCGGCGCGACGGCGTACTGCCCGGCCGGTCAGTACGCGACCGGCGGCGGCGGACGCGTCGACCTCGGCGACATCAGCGTCTGGGAGTCCTTCGCGGGCGGGAACGCCCAGAACGACCGCTGGACCTACTACATCAACAACCCGACCGGGATGCCCCACGACGTGGAGGCCTTCGTGGTCTGCTCGCCGACGTCCCACCACCACGACTTCGCGAACCCCCCGTCGTCGCTCCCGCTCTTCCACGGGACGGCCGACAGCCTGAAGTCCTGTCCTTCCGGCACGGTCACCGGTGGGGGTGGCTTCGCGGTCGGGACGTCGATCTACCAGTCCAGCCCCTGGGGCAACGGGTGGCTGGCGAGCGCCGTGAACGAGTCGGCCGGACATCCGGAACTGCGGGCGGTGGTGGTCTGCAGGGACTGAGCCGTCCGGACCGGGGCGGCGGCGGAGCGGGAAGTCGGTGGGTCCGACTTCCCGCTCCACCCCTCTTCGGACCGGGGAATGCCCCTCTTCAGGCCGGGAAATGTCCCTCTTCGGGTCGGGAAATGCCACGACGCCGCTGTACCGGACCGGCCCGTGGTGGGTCGGTGGGGTGCAGCGGCGTTGTCGTGGTGGCACCGGGGGTGGGGGCGCCGGGGGCGCCGGGGG
>NZ_CP026498.1:582562-582831 GCF_002953255.1 Streptomyces sp. CB01881 | reverse complement strand
TGAGTGCAGTGCCATCCGGACGCGGTTGCGGCGCTTGGTGGCGGTGGTGGCGGTGGTGGTCTCGTGACGGAAGGTCATGGGTTTCCTTTGGGGGTGTGCGGGCGTGCGGAACCAGGCGGGCGGTGGTTTCGGGGGGCTCGCGGGGTGGGGCACCGTCTGCGGGTGGGCGGTGGTGCCGGGGAGCGGTGTGCTCGGTGCAACGGGTTCGAAGTTACGGGGGTGGGTGCGGGGGTTTCAAGGATTCGCAGGTTTGGGCAGGGTGCTGTTAC
>NZ_CP026498.1:520009-582552 GCF_002953255.1 Streptomyces sp. CB01881 | reverse complement strand
TTGAAGCCAAATGCCCCATTTTTCAAGATCGAACATGGCCCGGAAGTGGTCCGGGCCACACCGGGAGGGCTGTGAGGCCGGGCACATGGTCGACGGTGTGTGACCGGTCCCCGGCGGCCCGTGCCGGAAGCCCTGCCGGTCCGCCCGTCCCGGGGTGGCCCGCACCACAGCCCTCACCCACCGCGCCCCATGCCGTCACCCGCTGTGCCGCAATAGCCTCGGGTCATGAGCAACGAGAGCGATGCAGAGGTCGTCGGCGGCGCCGGGGAGCCTGTCGGTGCCGGGGGGGCCTGCGGGGGAGCCGGGGGCGGCGGTCGCCCCGGCCGGGTTCGAGCTGGGGACCGACGGGCCGAAGATGATCCTGGCCGGGCTGGACGGCTCGGACTCCTCCTGGCGGGCCACCGCCTACGCGGCCGGGCTTGCCAGGCGGCAGAACGCGACCCTCGCCGTGGCGTACGTGCAGCCCGTCCTCGGTGCGGCCACCGCGCTCGCGGGCGCGGCCGTCGAGGAGACCACCCAGGAGATCGCCGATGAGCTGCTGGCCGCGCTGCGCGAGGCCGAGCACCGGCTGCGCGACGTCTGGCGGGTGGAGTGGCGCTTCCTGACCGTCCGCGGCGACCCGTTCACCGGGCTGGCCAGGATGGCGGACGACCTGCAGGCGGACGCCGTCGTCGTCGGCGCTTCGGAGCAGGCCGGCCACCGGGTGATCGGCTCCGTGGCGGTGAGGCTGGTGAAGGCGGGGCGCTGGCCGGTGACCGTGGTCCCGTAGGGAGGTCCGGCGCCCGGGTGGCACGCCCGGGAAGCGGGAAGGGCTGCGGTCCCGGGGGAAGCCGGGGACCGCAGCCCTTCGTAGTGGGGGCGGACGGGAAAGCGGTGCGGGCCTATCCGCCGAGGAGGGAGATGCTGTTGCCGCAGATGTTGAACTGCGCGTTGATCGGGATCTGGATCTGGTTGCCGGAGAGCACGCCCGGGGAGCCGGTCACGATGCCGCTGGCGGTGGCGCTGCCGGTGTTGATGCAGGTGGTCCCGCCCTGCGAGCCGTCGAGCAGCAGGCCGTCGGCGATCCCCGCGGGCGGGGCGACGGCGGGGGCCACGGCCGGGGCCATGGCGTGGGCGCTGTACCCGGCGCTGTCGCAGTCGCCCGCGAAGGCGGGACCGGCGGATATGACGGCCAGCGCGGCGCTGAAGCCGACGGCGAACAGGTACTTCCTGGTGTTGGTCATGCCCGGAAGGAATATCCAGGCGACACGCCTGACATCGCACAATCCGCCGATATGACCACTCGAAGGCGGTCACGATTCGCCTCGGGTGCAGCAGTCGTACCACCCGGTCGGATCAGGCCCACTTTCCCTGCCGGAGCGTGGACAGCGCGCTCCTGACCCGCGGGTCGCCCGCGCCCCGCCGAGGTGGCCTGTGCCCCCGCGGTCCCGGTCCCGTCCGGCCTCGCCCCGTCCCGCCCAGGCCTATCCCTGCCCCGTCCCTGCCCCGTCCCGGTTCCGGCGCAGGGCAGGGATGGGCCCCAGGCCCCGTGCCCCCGGGACGTCCGCCGCCCGAAGCTCGATGCACGGGCCGCAGCGGCGGCCCGTGACGGACGGTCCGGCTCACGGAGCGAAAGGAAGACCCACATGTTCGCGCACTGGGGCACCTTCACCAAGAACGACACCCTCGGCGACTGTCTCGGCCTGGCCCAGGCCGCGGTGGAGAGCCAGGGCTTCCAGGTCTGGGACCTCGCCGGCGACGGCGACTACCAGGTCATCGGCGGCAACAACGACGTGATCACCACCATTGTCTGCGTCCCGCAGGCCGGCAACACCTGGCTGACGGTCAGTGCCTACTCCACGGACTCGACGCTCGCCGAGCGCACCCGCAACGACGTGCGCTCGTACATCGTCAACTCGATCCGGATCGACTGATCCGAGGCCGGCCCCCGTCGCGGGGCACCCGCCCGGCGGCCCCGGGGCGGCCCGCCCGCCCCAGGGTCGCCGGCTGCCCGGCGATAGGGTTCGTGACCATGACGGACACCCCGACCGCCAGCTCCGCCTCGACCGCCGGCTCCGCCCCGACCGCCGGCTCCGCCACCTCTGCCGCGGCCGCCGCCTCCGGCAGTGACCTGCACCTCGACCTGCCCGCCACCGGCGGCCGCCGTGCGGCGCTGATGGCAGCCCTGCGCGAGGCGATCCGCAGCGGCCGTCTCGCCCCCGGCACCAGGCTGCCGCCCTACCGCACCCTCGCCGCCGACCTCGGCGTCGCCCGCAACACCGCCGCCGACGCGTACGCCGAGCTGGTCGCCGAGGGATGGCTCACCGCCCGGCAGGGATCGGGGACCACCGTCGCCGACCGCGCCGAGCCGGTTGCCCCGAGCCGGGCCCGACGGGTGTCCCCGCCCCGCCCGATCGCGCACGACCTGCGCCAGGGCCAGCCCGACGCCGCCTCCTTCCCGCGCGCGGCCTGGCTCGCCGCCGGCCGTCGGGCGATCACCGCCGCACCCAACGAGGCCTTCGGTCCGGGCGACCCGCGGGGGCGGCGCGAGCTGCGGGCCGTCCTCGCCGACTACCTGGCCCGCGCACGCGGGGTGCGTACCGATCCCGAGCGGATCGTCGTCTGCTCCGGCTTCGCCCACGCGCTGCGGCTGCTGTTCGACGGCGAGGGCGCCGTGTTGCCCGCGCGCGAGAACGGGCCGCTGGCCGTGGAGGCCTACGGGCTGGCCTTCCACCGCGGGCTGCTGGCGAGGGCGGGGGTGACCACCGTGCCGCTGCCGCTGGACGAGGACGGCGCGCTGGTCGGCGGGCTGGCCGGGCTGCCCGAGGTCCGGACGGCGCTGCTCACCCCCGCCCACCAGTTCCCGACCGGGGGACCGCTGCACGCGGCCAGGCGGTCGGCGGTGGTCGACTGGGCGCGCGGGCGCGGCGGGCTGGTCCTGGAGGACGACTACGACGGCGAGTTCCGCTACGACCGGCAGCCGGTCGGCGCGGTGCAAGGGCTCGACCCGGAGCGGGTGGTCTACCTCGGAACCGCGAGCAAGAGCCTCACGCCCGCGCTGCGGCTCGGCTGGATGGTGCTGCCCGACCACCTGGTCGACCGGGTGCTGGCCGCCAAGGGCGAGCGCGAGGCCTGGGCCAGCGCGCTCGACCAGCTGACGCTCGCCGAGTTCATCGAGTCGGGCGGCTACGACCGGCACGTCCGCCGGATGCGCCGCCGCTACCGGGACCGCCGCGACCACCTGGTGGCCGCCCTGGCCGCGCGGGCACCGCACATCGAGGTGTCCGGCATCGCGGCCGGGCTGCACGCGGTGCTCCGGCTGGCGCCCGGCACCGAGCGTTCGGTGCTCAAGGCGGCCACCTACCGTGGGCTGGCCGTGGACGGACTGGCCGACTACCGGCACCCGCTGACGGGGCGGGACGAGATGCCCGCGACCGACGGCCTGGTGGTCGGTTACGCCACGCCGCCGGACCATACCTACCAGGCGGCGGTCGCCGCACTCTGCGGCATCCTGCCGCCGCCCCTCTGAGTCCGGCCGCGGGGGAGCCCGGCCCGTGTGGTCGGCGCATGCCGACGGCAGGGCGGGAACCGCAGGAGGCTGCCGGGAGCCTCCCGGGAGGAAGCGCGCCCCGGGGGCGAACACCCCCAGGAATACGGGATGTTGCTGCGTCGGCGCCCGCTGCGAGGATTCGGCACAGGCACCGGTCACCGACCAGGTGCCGAGCTCACCAGCTGTCCCGGGACCGCGGACGCCGGGGCCGGTGCCCCCACGCGCCGCACCGGCGTCCGCGTCACCGGGACACCCCGCCCGTGTCGAAGGAGGGTCCAGACCTCATGACAATGCGCCGCATGATCACCGCCGGGGCCGCCGCCGCCGTACTGGCGCCCCTGCTGGTTCTGGCCGCAGGGGCCCAGTCGAACGCCGCGGAGGTGACCGCCAAACCGACGGTCGTCGACCTGCCGCTCGAAGCCGCCCCCGCCCCGGTGACCGGGGTGCCGCCTGACCGGCGCCGTGTGAGCGGTGCCGTCTGACCGCTGCCTGACCGGTGCCGATGCCCGGCACGTGCGGGGTTCGTGCGCGCCGGTACGTGGCGTGCCGGCGCCGGCCGGAGACCGATCGGCGCCGGCGCCGAGTGGTGTGCGAGGGGAGCGGGCGCGGCCCGAGGGTAGGGGGACGGGCACCCTCCGGGCAGGGCGGAGCGTAGGCAATGGCCCGCCGCGTCCGCTCCGCTGTCATATGCCAGTACGGGTCGGGGCGGAGACCGGCGCGGCGGGCGGCGAAGGCCCCTACGCTCCTTGGTCATGCGCAGAACATATGTGAGCCGCTTCGGAATTACCGCGATCCTGGCCCTCGTCATCGGTCTGCTCCTCTCGGCCGCCCCCGCCCAGGCCGACACCCCACTGCTGGCCGTCAGTTCGGACAAGGCGACGGCGCCCCCGGGCTCCTCGGTCACGCTCACCCTGGCCCTGACCAACCCGCACGACACCCCCGTGCAGTTCGTCTACCAGTCCATCCAGCCGACCTACGGAACCACCCAGAACACCGGGCTGAAGTACGCGTTCTCCTCCTGCGGCGGCAACGTCAGCGCGTGCGACACCGGTGCCACCAGCGGAGTGGTCCACCACACCGTGCCCGTCGCGGCCGGTGCCACCACCACCGTCACGCTCACCTACGAGATCGCCGCCGACTCGGCCTGCGGCTCCGGTGCGCGGATCGACTTCTACACCTACATCTACGACGAGTACGCGGCGGGCACGGCCACCGACTCCGGCATCCTCGACGTCCCCGGCAACGAGGTCACCTGCTCCTGAGCCACCCCGCGACCCGGGCCCACCAGGAATCCCGCGGAGGGCCCCCGAACCCCCGTCAGGCGCCGGCCACCCCCGTGCCGGCGCCTGACGGGCCGTCCGCACGTCCGCATGTCGGCACGTCCGCACGACCTGCCTGATGCACAGCCTCCTGATGCGCGGATGCCGGGACGCCTGCCGCACGGACGCCGGGAGCTGCTGACACACGGACGCACGGACGCCGGGAGCTGCTGACACACGGACGCACGGCTTGTCAGACCCGGATGGCAGGCTTGGGCCCATGGCCGAACCGCTGACCACCGATGCGCCCGAGTCCGGGGCGCCGACCACGACCCCCGCCGCGACCAGCCGGGACGACACCCGTTCGGGCTGGACCACCGCGCGCCCGGGCGGGACGCCTCCGGGCCGCCCCGGGCCTCCGTTGCCCTTCGCCGTGTACGAGGCGATCCGCGCGCGGGCGGACGCGGAGACCGCGCCGCTGGTCGACGGACTGTTCCGGCCCTCCCTGGTACTCGACGCGGAGACCACCCGCACGGACGTCGACGCCAAGCCCACCGGCGCGGACGCCGACGCGACCCCCGACCGTGACCCCCACCCCGGCGCCACCGGTTCCACCGGCCCCGGGGCAGGGCGGCTCGGCGGCCTGCCCGCACTGCCGGACGGCACCGAGTGGCCCGGGTTCGCCGGCCGGCCGATGCAGTTCCTCGCCGGGCTCGACTGTGCCGGGCTGGCGGAGGCCTTCCGGGCCACAGACGTCGGCGGCGTCGGCGGCGACTGGCCACTGCCCGAGGACGGACTGCTCCTCTTCTTCCACGACGACTGGATCTCCGACTTCAGCGGCCGCGGCTGCCGGGTCCTGCACGTCCCCGCCGGCGCGCCGCCCCGGCGCGCCCCCGAGAGCGAGCTGACCACCCCCGCCGTCGCCGCCGTCCCGGTCCGGGCCGCCTGGCAGCTCTCCGCGCCCTCCTACCAGGACTGCGAGCTGGAGAACCTCTTCCCGGACGATTTCATGATCGCCCTCGACCTCGCCGCGGACTTCCGGGACCACCTGCCCCGCCCCGACGTGCGGGTACTTGGCTGGTGCGACACCGACACCGGCCGCCCCGAGGGCCACCGGCCGCTGCTCCAGATCGAGAACCGGGCCCTGGACGTGGACTGGGGCGAGTGCGTCAACGTCTCGTTCTGGATCACCGACGAGGACTTGGCGGCCGGCCGCTTCGACCGCGTCCGGCACGGCTTCGAGGTGGCCTGATCAGCGGCGCGAGCGGCCTCGGCGTGCCGATACTAGGCTGCTGGCAGGGGCCGTGGGCTGCCCGCCCGGAGCGCCCCGAGGCGGAACAGGCAGCCGAGGCGGAACGGGCAGCCGAGGCCGAGCGGGCAGAGGTGAAGCGGTGACGGACGTGACACCCGAGGGATCGGCGGTACCGGTACCGGAGAAGCCCGACGCGCCCGAGCCCCCGGTCGCGGAGCTGGTGCGCTCGATCCGTGCCCGCCCTTCCAGGCTGCCGGAGCTGCTCGCCGTGTTCGCCGTCCGCCACCGCGGCCCGCGTGCCGCACGCCGGGTCGCCAAGTTGCGGGCATCGCATCCGGACGCGGACCTGAGGGAGCTGGTGGCGCTGTCCGTGGACCGCGCCCGGCGGGTGAGTCGCAACGAGGGCGCCTTCGTCGGCGGGCCGTTCCTGTGGCTGGTGCCGTTCGCGTTCTGCACCGCGCTGCTGGAACAGGGGCAGCTGTTCCTGGAACTCGCCGCCTTGTCCGGCAAGGACCCGGCCGCCCCGGAGCGGACCGCCGAACTGTTGGTACTCCAGGGCGCCCACCCCGATGTGGCCGCCGCGGAGCGCTCCCTCGCGGAGCACCCGTCGGCTGCCACGGGCGACGGGCAACGGCGCGGGTTCTGGTCGCTGATCTGGCGGATGGCCCGGCTGCTCGGACTGACCAGCGAGAGCGTCGACCCGCCGCCCTCCCGCTGGCGGACGGCCGGCGGGTGGCTGGTGGTGGTGCTGGTCCTCATGGTCGGCATGGTCGTCCCGCTGGTCTGGCTGCCCTACATGGCGGTCTCCTACTACCGGGCCACCGGCCGGATGGCGACCCGGGCCGTCTCCTTCTACTTCGGTGGTGACCAGGCCGGCTGGCCCGAGCGGCGCAGTGCCCGTACCGATCCCGGGATCGTCGCGGCCGCCGTCCAGACGGCGTTCTCGTTGTTGATCCCGGTGGGGACCGTGGTGTTCCTGGTGCTCGCCGACATTCGGCTCGCCAGCAGCCGGTGGCCGGTACTCGCCCTCGCGCTGATCGGCCTCTCCGGGCTGGTGGGCGCGGTCTGGTACCGCCGTCACAGGCGGCGGCCGCGAGAAGACTGAGCCGCGAGAAGACTGAGCCGCGAGAGGCCTGAGCCGGGCCGGACCGGGTCGGTGAGCGCTCCGGTGCCGTGCCGGTGCCGCTCCGTGCCGTGCCGGTGGCAGGCCGGTGCGGGATCGACGGCAGGGGCACCGGCGTGGTCCGACGCCCCGTCGCCGCAGCCTCCGGCCGTCGGTGCGCTCCACCCGTTCGACGATCGAACTCCAGTTCCACGGGGTTACGGCCCAGCCGTGGGATCGCGAATCCTCCCGTAGCTCCGTTCGGTTGGATGGGATCGTTCCGGGCCGGGGGCGATTCGCATGCACAGGAATTCGAAGTTCCGTCTAGGGACAGTTGACGGATTCCAACCACTCCATGGTTGAGATTCACCCTATCGGGGGGCACTCGGCGTTCGTACGGGGCTGGCCGGGTGTCGGTGATCTAGGGTTCCCGGTGGGCCGCCCGAGTGGGCGGAGGGCCGTGCGAGATTTCGCCAACGCCCCCACCATGAAGCCTATCTGACGATCTGCCACACATTTCGCCGCGGCAGATCGGCGTGACCTGACCAGATGAAGGAGAACCCTGCCGATGCCGGTGGAGACCAGCCCGGAGACACAGCAGGTTCCGCAGCAGTCGAGCCTCACCACAGCCGCTGCCCGCAATCTCGCCACCACCACCAAGTCCGCGCCGCAGATGCAGGAGATCACCTCCCGCTGGCTGCTCAAGGTGCTGCCCTGGGTGCAGGCCGCCGGTGGCGCGTACCGCGTCAACCGCCGCCTCACCTACACCGTGGGCGACGGCCGGATCGAGTTCATCAAGACCGGTTCGGAGGTCCGGGTCATCCCGCGCGAGCTGGGCGAACTCGCCCTGCTGCGCGGCTTCGAGGACGACGACGTGCTGATCGCCCTCGCCGACCGCTGCGAGCAGCGGGACTTCGGCCCCGGTGAGGTGCTGGCCGAGCGCGGCGCGGCGGCCGACCGGATCTACCTCATCGCCCACGGCAAGATCAACCAGATCGGCACCGGCAAGTACGGCGACGAGACCGTCGTCGGCGTCCTCGGTGACGGCGACCGCTTCGGCGAGCAGGCGGTGCTCGACCCCGACGCCGTCTGGGAGTTCACCGCCAAGTCTGCCACCGCCGGCACCGTGCTCTCCCTGCCCCGGCGGGAGTTCCAGGCCATCCGGGAGGGCTCGACCGCCCTCCAGGACCACATCCGCGACTTCCTCGCGCTGCCGCTCCAGCGCCAGAACGAGCGCGGTGAGGCCGAGATCGCCATGTCGGCCGGCCACCGGGGCGAGTACGAGCTGCCCGGCGCCTTCGTGGACTACGAGCTGAAGCCGCGCGAGTACGAGCTGAGCGTCGCGCAGACCGTGCTCAAGGTGCACACCCGGGTCGCCGACCTCTACAACCAGCCGATGAACCAGACCGAGCACCAGCTCCGGCTGACCATCGAGGCGCTGCGCGAGCGCCAGGAGTTCGAGCTCATCAACAACCCGGAGTTCGGCCTGCTCAACAACGCCGACTTCGACCAGCGGATCCAGACCCACTCCGGCCCGCCCACCCCGGACGACCTGGACGAGCTGCTCAACCGCCGCCGCGACCCGGACTACCTGCTCGCGCACCCGCGCACCATCGCGGCGATCGGCCGCGAGCTGAACGCGCGCGGGCTCTACCCCCACCATGTCGACCTCGGCGGGCAGCAGGTGCCGGCCTGGCGCGGGGTGCCGATCCTGCCGTGCAGCAAGATCCCGATCACCAAGGAGAACACCAGCTCCATCCTGGTGATCCGGACCGGCGAGGACAACCAGGGCGTCATCGGCCTGCACCAGACCGGCATCCCGGACGAGTACCAGCCCAGCCTCTCGGTCCGCTTCATGGGCATCAGCGAGAAGGCGATCATCTCCTACCTGGTCAGCGCCTACTACTCGGCCGCGATCCTGGTGCCGGACGCGGTCGGCGTCCTGGAGAACGTCGAGATCGCGCACGGCCGCCACTGAGCGGTGCACCGGGCCGTCACCCGCTGACGGCCGGACAGAACGCGGTCGGGCCGTAACCCGGACCACCGCAAGATCGTTTCACCAGATGTCGGACGGCCCGCCCCTTGAGGCGGGCCGTCCGGTGTCGGCCTCCCAGCGCCGGCCGATCCCCCCAGACGACGCTCCCGACGACGTGAGAGGTGCAAGGAACCCATGCTGCAGCGACAGCAGCCCCAGCAGTCCCGACGGATACCGGTGGACGGGCGACCGTGACCGCAGATCTGATCACGGTGAGCGGTGACGGCGGCGGTGTCCGCGGACGCCGGGCCCGGCTGGCCGGCGCGGCGGCCGGGGTCGCCGCACTCTGCGCGCTGCTGAGCGGCGCGGCCGGGGCGCGTGTCCCCGAGCACCAGGGTGGGGGCAAACCCCACGGCCCGGTGGTCGAGACCTGCGTCGACACCGATACGGACGTCTCGGTGTCGGTCGGCGAGGGGGGTGTGGACGTCGAGGTCGACGTCGACGTCGAGGTCGGCGTGACCGTCGACCTCTCCGGGCTGTTGCACCACCCCAAGCCCAGCCCCAAGCCGCATCCGCATCCGCATCCGCACCCCAAGCCCTGCCACCCGTGCCCGAGCCCTACGCCGACGCCCACCCCGACACCCACTCCGAAACCGACGCCGACACCCACTCCGAAACCGACGCCCACGCCGACGTCGACACCCACTCCGACGCCCAGACCCACCCCGGCGCCGACCCCACCGCCGGCCCCCGCACCGGTTCCGCCGGCCGCTCCCACCCCGACGCCGAGGCCCACCCCGCCGCCCGCGTCCCCCCGGCCGACGCCGACACCCACGCCGAGACCCACCGCGCAGCCGGTCGTCCCGCCCCCGCCGCCCGTGCCGGAACCGCCGGCACCGACGGTCGAGCCCAGTGCGCCGGCCCCCAGCCCGGTCCGGCCGAAGCCGGTGGTCAAACCGGTCCGGCTTCCGCTGGCCCCGCCGGCGCCCGCGCCGGAACGCCACCACGGCAGTTCACCGACCAGGACGATGCTGCTGGTCACCGTCCCCGCCGTACTGGCTGCGGCGGCCCTGCGCCCACGTGGCCGGTCCGGCCGTGGCGGCTCCGGCCGCTCCTGACCACGGCGCGCCCACCGGGAGCGCCCACGGCGCGCACGTTCCCCGGCGCTCGGGCCCGGTGGCCGGCACCCGCTCCACGGTGTCCGGCCGCGTCCCACGACGGCGGCCGGGCACGCGCGGGAACACCCGGGCCGGGCCATCCGATCCGGCCCGCGCGAGTCGGACCACCCGCGCGGGCCGGAAGCGGAACCGAAGGCGGTTGGACGCAAGCCCGTGAACGCAAGCCGGTGGGCGCAAGCCGGCGAACCCGCTCGGCGAACCCGAGCCGGCGACCGCAGGCCGGCGCATCCGAGCCGGCCGAAGAAACCGGAAAACCCAAGCTGAAGAAGGGAGTTCCCATGTCCGAGTGGTTGGCGCTGGCCATCGCCATGTCGGCAGCCTGCGCCGTCGTGGTGGCGGTGGTGCTGCTGAGGCACCGCCGGGCCAGCGAGGACGAGAACACCGACGAGACACCCGATGTCATCGAGTACATGACGATGATGATCGGCGTGGTCTACGCGATCGTGCTCGGCCTCGCCATCGCCGGCGTCTGGGAGGCGCGCGGCGCCGCCCAGGACGACGTGCTGCGCGAGGCGCAGTCGCTGCACGAGGTGAGCGAGCGCGCCCAGGTGTACCCGGTCGAGTTCCGCGACAAGGTCCGCGCCGACGTGGACGCCTACGTCTCGTACGTCGTCGACGTCGAGTGGGCGTACATGCGCGAGCACGGCGAGATCTCCACGCGGGGCACCGAACTGCTGGACAAGCTGCGCCAGGACGTCGCCACCCGCACCCCGGCCGGCGATCTGGAGGCCCAGGCCTACCAGCCGATGATGGACCGGATCAGCACCGCCGACGACGCCCGCAACGCCCGCGGCCAGAATGCCGGGCCGACCATGCCGGGGGTGGTCTGGTTCGGTCTGATCGTCGGTGCCGTGGTGACCGTCGGCATGGTGTTCGCGCTGCAGATCCGGCGTTCGACGCGGGAGTTGCTGCTGGCGGGGGCGTTCAGCGCACTGATCGCCTTCCTGCTCTTCCTGATCTGGGACTTCGACGACCCGTTCGGCCGGAGCGTCTCGGTGACCACCCAGCCGTTCACCGATCTCTTCCCCACCCTGGGGGGCGGCCAGGACTGACCGCTCTCCCGGAGGGTGCACGGGACCGTGCCCCTCGATGGCCCGTCTTCGATAATCTGACCGGACCGTCGGGGGCCGGTCCCGTCGGGCCTGCCGAAGGGACCGTGAGCCGTGGCCCATCCGCCGCCCCATCAGCCACTCTCCTATCCGCCGCCGCGCCGCCCCGAGCAGGCCTGGTGGTGGCTGCCCGAGAAGGAGCGACGGCGGCGGAAGGCACAGCGGTGGGAGTGGCTGGCGTACAAGCGGCAGAACGGCAAGACCAAGAAGAAGGACCGCGACTGGTCGGATGCGTGCGACGCCTGCGACTGCTGCGGGGACGTCGCCGATCCCTGTCTGATCGTGCTGGTGCCGGTGATGATGGCCGCGGGCGTGCGGTTCGCCCTGACCGGCGGTCGCGGCCGGCGCCGCGGTCAGGCCGACCCGGCGGCGCCCGCCCCGGGCGGCTTCGCGGCGGGCGTGCTCTACGGCGCGGTGCGGTACTACCGGACCGAGGTCAGTCCGAAGCGTCCGGCCTGCTGCCCGTACACGCCGACCTGTTCGACCTACGCCGTCCAGGCGCTGCACCGGCACGGTGCGGTGCGCGGCGCCCGGCTGACGGTCGGCCGGCTGCTCCGCTGCCGACCGGGCGTGGCGCGCCGCGGCAACGGGGTCGACCCGGTGCCGGAGCACTGACGGCGGACGGCGGAGGCGACCCGGGGGCCGCGCGGATCACCGTGATCCGCGCGGCCCCCGGGTCATTCCTGGCGACGCCCGGCAATGCCTGACCGGATGCCCGGCTGTGCTTTGCCGGAGCCGGGCGGTGCTGCGCCGGAGCCCGACCGGATGCCCGGCCGTGCTGCGCCGGAGCCCGGCGACCGACCTGACGCTACATCAGTGCAAACTGCTGTTCATGGCGTTGAGCAGGGTGCCGGAGGCGTCGTCGTTCTCCAGGGAGAAGGCGAACATTCCGGCCAGCCCCTTGCTCTTGGCGTAGGCGCCGCGCGCCTGGATGGCCTGCGGGGTGTCGCCCGTCCAGAAGTTGGTGCCGTCGTAGACCCACGAGGTCTCGGTCACCGGGTCCCAGTGGGTGTTGGCGGCGGTGGCGCCCAGCTCCTTCCAGGCCGCCAGCCCGGCCTCGGCGCTGAGCGGCTTGGCCGGCGTCGGGCCGGTCGCGCTCCGGTACAGGCCGAAGTTGTTGCCGGCCGGGACGCCCGTCCAGCCGCGCCAGTAGAACGGGATGCCCAGCACCAGCTTGTTCGCCGGGAACCCGCCCGTGATCCCGTACTCGGGCAGGCCGGTGGTGTACGCGGTGAGCGTGGTGTCCACGTTGTACTTGCGGGTGCCCGGGGTGATCGGCGTGGTCGGGTCGTTCGGGCTGTCGTGCAGCGGGTCCTGGTGGTTGGTCGGGCCCGTGGCGTCCCAGGCGCCGTGCATGTCGTAGGTCATGATGTCGGCGTAGTCCAGGTAGGCGCCGATCTGGTCGGTCTCCAGCCGCGCGATCTTGTCCTGGCCACTGGGCAGTGCCGCGGTCAGCAGGAACCGCTTGCCCTGGGCGTTGCCGAGGGCGTCCAGCTGGGTGCGGAACTCCTTCAGCAGCAGGGTGAAGTTCTGCTTGTCGGCGGGGGAGTAGTGGTTCCCGGTGTGGCCGCCGGCCGAGCCCGGGTACTCCCAGTCGAGGTCGACGCCGTCGAAGAGGCCGGCCGCCGAGGCCTGGCCGCCGGAGGCGTCACCGGCGATGCCGGTCGGCAGGTTCCCCTTGAGGAACATGTCGACGCAGGAGGAGACGAAGGCCTTGCGGGAGGCGTCGGTGGCGGCCGCGTCGGAGAAGTACTTGGAGTACGTCCAGCCGCCGATCGAGATGGTGAAGCGCAGGTTCGGGTACTTGGCCTTCAGCTGGCGCAGCTGGTTGAAGTTGCCCTTGAGCGGCTGCTCGTAGACGTCGCCGGAGCCGTCCACGCTGGCCGCGCCGGTGTAGTCGGCCTGGTAGTCGGCGTAGGCGTCACCCGCGCCGTCACCCGCGTTGGGGTTGGACTCGTTGGCGGAGTCGGAGGCCTTCACCGCCTGGAAGCAGGTGTGCGAGGTCGGGTGGATGTTGGCGAAGGCGTAGGTGATGACGTCCAGCTTGCCGGCGGCGCCGCTGGTGTCGACGTTCTTCGCGTGGTAGGCGTTCTCGTAGACGCCCCACTGGTCGAAGTAGGCCGAGCGGAACGGGCTCGCGGCGGGCGCGGCCGCGGTGGTCGTGGAGACCTTCGCGGACTGGGCGGAGCCGTGACTGCCCGAGTAGCCCTGGACGGTGAAGCCGTAGGCGGTGCTCGGCAGCAGCGAGCTGACGGCCACCGAGGTGCCCATCGAGGTGGCCACCAGCTGGCCGCCCGAGTACACCTTGTAGGCGACCACGCCGTCGCCGCTGGTCAGGGTGGAGGGCTGCCAGCTGAGTACCACGGCGTTGTGGGTGACCTTGGTGACGGTCACCCCGGTGGGTGTGGTGACCTTGCCGTCCCCGGCCGGGCCGGTGCCCGGCGTGGTGGCGGTGGCCGTCGCGGTGGGGCTGGTCGTCACCGTGGGACTGCCGGAGGCCGTGGGGCTGCTGGACGAGGTCGGGCTGCCGGACGCGGTCGGACTGGTCGAAGCCGTCGGACTGCCGGACGCGGTGGGGCTGTTGGAGGCCGTCGGGCTGGTGCCGGCGGTCGGCCCGGCCGGCCCGGTCAGGGTGAGGTCGTCCGCGCGGTAGGTGCCGGTGCCGTACCAGCCGTGCGTGAAGACCGTGACCGAGGTGGTGGTCGCACCGGTGGTGAAGGTGCTGCTGAGCTGCGTCCAGTCGGTCGCACCGGGCGTCCAGGCCTGGGAGTTGACGCCCGTGCCGGTCGCGCCGAGGTAGACGTAGCTGCCCTGCACCCAGCCGGAGAGGATGTACTGGGTGTTCGGCTGGACGGCGACCGTCTGCTGGCACTGCGCGGTGTCGGAGGCCGAGGCCGCGCCGCTGAGCGAGTAACCTCCGCCGTGCACCGGGGTGGTGGCGACCGACCCGTTGGCGCAGCTCCAGCCGGCCAGGGTGCCGGTCTCGAAGCCGGCGTTGGTCAGCAGGTTGACGGACGCGGCCGAGGCCGTGTTGAGCGACAGGGCGAGGGCGGCGCTGCCGGTGGTGAGCGTCGCCGCCAGGGCCAGTGCGGTGGCCCGGCGGCGTGGCGCGGCGGCCCGGCGCTCGGCAGGGCGCGCGGGCGTGACTCGGTCGTGCATGCGGTGTCCTCCGGATGAGTGGGGTTCCGGCGGTGCGATGGGCCCGGGCGGGCCGAGGGGAGCCGGGCCGAGCGCTGTGGGGGCGCGCGACCGGGGTGAGCACGTGCTTCGGTACGGTGCGCCGGCGCGGCGGGACCAGGAGTCCTTACGCATCGGCGACATCACAGATTGGACTGGACCAATATTCGCCGTCAAGGGCGTCAACCCGCTGGATGGCCGAAAGTCGCCGCGCCGGTACGGTGGCGTGGAGAGTGGCCCCCGCGGAACGGAGGACGGGCGATGGAGAGCCGGGACTGGGACGAGCGGTACGCGGCGAGCGAGCTGGTCTGGGGGGGTGAACCCAATCGCTGGGTGGTCCGCGAGGTCGCCGGCCTCGCCCCCGGCCGTGCCCTGGACCTCGCCGCCGGGGAGGGGCGCAACGGCATCTGGCTGGCCGGGCGGGGCTGGCAGGTCACCGGCCTCGACTTCTCCGCCGTCGCCGTCGAACGTGCCGGACGGCTCACCGCCCAGCTGCCCGCGGAGGTGGCCGGCCGGCTCACCTGGCGCCACGGCGACGCGCGCACCTTCGCCGCCCCGCCCACGGGCTACGACCTCGTCCTGGTCGCCTATCTCCAGCTCCCCGCCGCCGACCGACGGGCCGCCCTGCGCCGCGCCGCCGCCGCGCTCGCCCCCGGCGGCACCCTACTGGTGGTCGGCCATGACACCACCAACCTCACCGAGGGCGTCGGCGGCCCGCAGGACCCGCGCGTCCTGTTCACCCCGGAGGACGTCCTCGCCGACCTCGCCGGTACCGGCCTGCGCACCGTCCGTGCCGAGCGCGTCCGCCGCCCGGTCGCCGCGGAGGCCGACCACCGGGCCCCCGCCGGGGAGGACGGGGGCCGGGCCGAGGCGCTCGACGCGCTGGTGCGGTTGGAGCGGACCGGCTGACGCGGTCACCCCGCCGTCGTTGGGTACGTGACCCCGCTGCGGGCCCGCGCGGTCAACCCGCGGTCGGCTCCAGGGTGCCCGTGAGGTGGTCCCAGGCGACGCGGTCGGTGCCGACCACCCGGCGGAAGGTGGGCAGCGCGGCGGCCACCCACTCCGGTTTGCTGTGCGACGCGGGCACCGGCTGGAGGTAGTCCACCTGAGCCGTGCAGTTGTAGGCCTGCGCGGTGTGCTCGGCGAGGGTGACCAGGCGCTTCTCCACCTCGGCCATGTCGGCCTCGACGGCGCAGCGGACGGTGCCCCAGAGGGTCACCTTCTCGCCGATGATGTTGAACCGGCCGACGTCCTCCAGGTGCCCGATGCTGACGGCGACCGGGTCGAAGGCGGAGCGCTGCCGGTAGAGCCGGCCGATCCCGGTGAGCACCGCTCCGGCGGCTTCGGCCCGGAGGGGGTCGGCGGCTTCGGCCTGGAGCGTGTCACTCATGGCGTACCTCCTCCCTGTGCTCGGATGATGTGGTGTTGATCCTGGGAACGGGGTACCGGGTCTTCTAGGACCGAGTGTTGCGTGCCGATGAAACGTCGGCTCAGGCCGTTTCTACAGTGCTGTAGATTCAGAGCGCGCACGGCGGAGGAACGAGGAGGACACGATGAGCGTTTCGCTGGCCAAGGGTCAGAAGCTGAGCCTGGAGAAGCCGGGCGGCGGGCGGTTGGGCCTGGTGCGGATGGGCCTCGGCTGGCGCGCCGCCCAGAAGAAGGGCTTCTTCGCCAAGCTGCTGGCCTCGCAGGAGATCGACCTGGACGCCTCGGCGGTGCTGTTCGCCGAGGGCAAGCCGGTGGACGTGGTCTTCTTCCAGCACCTGCAGAGCAACGACGGCTCGGTGCGGCACAGCGGGGACAACCTGACCGGCGGCGCCGGCGACGCCACCGACGACGAGTCGATCACCGTCGACCTCACCCGGGTGCCGGCCGAGGTCGACCAGATCGTCTTCACCGTCAACTCCTTCACCGGCCAGACCTTCCAGGAGGTCGAGAACGCGTTCTGCCGGCTGGTCGACGAGCAGACCGGCGCCGAGCTGGCCCGCTACACGCTCACCGGCGGCGGCCCGTACACCGCGCAGATCATGGCCAAGGTGCAGCGGACGGCGGGCGGCTGGCAGATGGCCGCGATCGGTCAGCCGGCCAGCGGTCGCACCTTCCAGGACCTCATGCCGGAGCTGGTCAAGCACCTCTGACAGCCCGGCCGACCCTCAGCCGCTCCGGACCCGCGGGGCCCGTCCGATCTCCCCCCGGATGGGCCCCGCGTCCGTCGCCCGCGCGCTGAACGGTTCGGCTGCCGGGCCGTCCGGGCGTCCCGTGCCGCGTCCGCCGCGGACCGCCTGGGCGCCGAGGTTCAGGAGCAGGGCGCGACCGCGCAGCCGGCGTCGTCCACGGGGACGGCGAGGTCGACGGCGGCCTCTCGGCTGGTGAGCGCCGACGGCGGGGGACCCGGGAGGCCCGGATCCCCCACCGTCGGCGGTCCCGGCAGTCTCAGTGGGCGGAGGGCGAGGGGGCGGCCGACGGGGAGAGGGTGGCGGTCGCGGTGGCCGAGGGGGTACCGGTCGGGACGGGGCAGCCGGGGGCGGTGGCCGTCGCCGTCGCGGACGGGGACGCCGTCGCGCTCGGGGTGGCCGTCGCCGTCGCGGACGGGGACGCCGTCGCGCTCGGGGTGGCCGTGGGCGTGGCCGTGCCGGTGGGGGTGGGGGCCGGGCAGTCCGTCGGCGTCGCGGTCGGCGTGCCGGTCGGGGTCGCGCTCGGGCTGGTGCTCGGGCTGGTGCTCGGGGTCCCGGTGGGAGTGGTCGTCGGCTTCGCGGTGGGCGTGGCGCTCGGGCTCGTCGTCGGAGTCGGGGTGGCCGACGGGGACGGCTGTGAGGTGGGCGTCGGCGTCGCGGACGGCGAGGCCGGGGAGGTGGCCGAGGGGGACGGCGCGGGCGCGGTGGTCGGGGTGGCCGCCGCGGAGGAGGCGGGTGCCGTGGGAGCGGTCACCGCGCCCGCCGGCGCCGGACGGTCCGGGGTGGTGGTCGCGGTACCGGTCCCGAAGTGGGCCATCCAGTTCCTGACGGTCCGCAGGTACTCGCCCGAGTTGTTGTAGCCGAGGACGGCCCGGTCGAGCTGCGCCGGGTCGGCGAGGTCGCGCCCGCCCGCGCAGAGGTAGCGGCCGGCGGCCTCGGCGGCGTCGAAGATGTTGTTCGGGTCGGCCTGGCCGTCGCCGTTGGCGTCGACGCCCCAGGTGGCCCAGGTGGAGGGGATGAACTGCATCGGGCCGACGGCCCGGTCCCAGACGCGGTCACCGTCGTGGCGGCCGCCGTCGGTGTCGGGGATCGCCGCGAAGCCCTTGCCGTCGAGCACCGGGCCGAGGATCGGCCGGTAGGTCGTCCCGGCGGCGTCCACGGCGCCGCGGCCGGCCTGGCCGGACTCGACCTCGCCGATCGCGGCCAGCAACTGCCACGGCAGGTGGCAGCCGGGCGAGCGCTGGGCCAGGGCGGTTTCGGCCTTGCGGTAGGCGGCGAAGACGGTCTCCGGCAGGGCGGGCCCGGTGCGGAACGGGCCGGCCGAGGGGTCCCCGGGCAGGGAGGTGGGCGGCTGCGGCAGCGGGGTGGCGGCCCCGCCGTCGACGGGGACGCCGGGCTTGTTGGCCAGGGTCGGCTGCGCGGTGCCGGGGAACGTGGTGCCGGGCAGTGAGACGGAGACGGAGACGGGGGTGAGCGGGTCGGTGACGGGCGTCGCCGAGTCGGCCGCCGCGACGGGCAGGAGCCCGAGGCCGGTCACCTGGGAACCGGTCAGTGCCGCCAGCGCGGTGAACGCCGCCGCCGTCCCGGTGACGCGCTTGCCCAGTCGCAGCCGACGCCCCGTCCGAGCCGCTCCGCCGTCTCCGGCGTTGCCGATCCCTGCCCTCATACCGTGCCCCTCCCCTGACCGTGCGGACCCTCGGGGAACGGACGGGCTGTCACCATCGTGCCTGCCAGTGCATGACAGTTCGCGTCCCCCGAATGATTAGTATCACGATCACCTGACGCGACCCGGGTGAGCGATGGGCGTCCTGGGCGCCACCGTTGGATGAACGCGCAGGTGGTGAGGGGGCCTGACGGCGGGTGGGGCCGGACTGCTCGGGCCCGTGGAGTCCGCCGGGAACCGCGCGTGCACGTCCTCGCCGTCAGAACTCGATCAGCATCCCGTCCTCGGCGACGGCCGCGCCGGCCGCCGCCAGCGCCCGGGCGAGGGCCTCGGTGCCGGGCGAGCCCGGGTGGGCCAGCGGGTTGGTGTTGTTGAGGTGGGTGTAGAGGTAGCGCGGGCCGGGGTGGCGGGCCAGGTGGGGGAGCGAGTCCAGGACGGCCAGGTGGCCCATGCCGCGGGAGGAGCGTGACCCGCCGGTGTGCCCGGCGAGTTCGTCGTCGGTGCTGAAGGTGCCGTCCAGGACGACCACGTCCGCGCCGGCCACCGCCCGGTCCATCGCGGGTGTCCACTCGGCGAGCCCGGGTGCGTACACGGCGCTCGCCCGGCCGTCGGCGTCGGTGAACCGGAAGCCGGTGACCCAGTCCGGCCGGCCCTCCCAGCCCTCGCCGGGCAGGTCGGCCGCGTAGCGGGGCCGTTTGCCGCCGAGCGCCAGCGGCTCGGCGCGCAGCCCGCCGGCCAGCTCGACGGTGCGGCCCGGGGTGAGGGTCTGCCAGCCGGCCTTGGTGTACGGCGCGAGCAGCGGGCCGGCCGGGAAGGCCGAGTGGAGGGCGTAGCGGACCGGGAGGGTGGCGTGCACGGTCAGCTCGGCGGCCTCCCGCAGGGTCAGCAGCCCCAGCGTGTGGTCGAGTTCGCCGCTGGTGAGCAGGACGCCGCGCAGCGGGGTGTCGCGGGTGCCGGGAGAGGGGGCGAGTTCGGGGGCGGCGAGGAGCTGGCCGCGCAGGTCGGGCGAGGCGTTGACCAGGTACCAGGCGGCGCCGTCCGCGCTGACCGCCAGGCAGTCCTGGCTGCGGGCGGCGCCGGTGCGGCGGGCGGTGGTGCAGCCGGCGCAGCCGCAGTTCCACTGGGGCAGTCCGCCGCCGGCGGCGGTGCCGAGGATCCGGATCTTCAGCGCATTCTCCGGGGGACGGGGGGCGGGGCACCGGCGGGGGCGGGCCCGGCGACCAGGTGGTGGTGCGGGGAGAGGTGACAGGCCGGGTCGGTGGCTCCCGGGTCGCCGGTGAACTGGAAGGCCTGGCACCGGCAGCCGCCGTGGTCCACCTCGCGCAGCGCGCAGCTGCGGCACGGCTCCGGCATCCAGTCGGTGCCGCGGTAGCGGTTGAACGCGGGCGAGTCGTGCCAGATCGCGGCCAGGCCGTCGGTCACGGCGCTCGGCACCGGCAGGCCGGGCAGCTGGGCGGCGGCCAGGCAGGGCAGCACGTCGCCGTCGGGGGCCACCACCAGCTGGCGCCGCCCCCAGCCGTCCATACAGGGTTTGGCGGTGTCGCCGTGGTGGTCGGCGGTGACGTGCACGATCTCGATGCGGTCGCCGTGACGCTCCCGGGCGGCGGCCACGTCCCGTTCGGCCTGGCGGACCTGTTCCCCGCTCGGGGCGAGGTGTGCGCGGTTGCGCCAGGCCCAGCCGTAGAACTGGGTGTGTGCGAGCTCGACCCGGTCGGCGCCCAGCTCCACCGCCAGGTCGGCGAGGGCGCCGATCCTGGCCACGTTGCCGCGGTGCAGCACGGCGTTGACGGTGAGCGGCAGGCCGGCGCCGGTCAGCAGCGCGGCCGCGGCGAGCTTGCGCCGGTGCGCGGCGAGGCCGGCCACGGCGTCCGCGCGGTGCAGGTCGGCGTCCTGCACGGAGAGTTGGACGTGGTCCAGGCCCGCGTCGGCGAGCTCCGCGGTGCGCTCGGCGTCCAGCGGCAGGCCGCTGGTGACCAGGTTGGTGTAGAGGCCCAGGTGGTGGGCGTGGCCGATGATCCGGTCCAGGTCGCGGCGGAGCAGCGGTTCGCCGCCGGTGAGGTGGACCTGGAGCACGCCCAGGCCGCGTGCCTGGTCGAGCAGGCGCAGCCACTGCTCTGTCTCCAACTCGTCGCGCTGGCAGGTGAGTTCGATCGGGTTGGCGCAGTAGGTGCACTGCAGCGGGCAGCGGTGGGTGAGTTCGGCGACGAGTCCGAGCGGCGCGGGCGGGCGGACCGGGGCACCGGGCAGGCCGGCGGCCTGCCGTGGCTCGGCCGGAGCGCCGGTGCCGTCCAGGGCGAGCAGCCGCCGCCCGGCCAGCTCGGCGAGCAGCGCGCGGACCTGGTCCGGGTCCACCCCGTCGTACTCGGTGGTGAGTTCGGCGGTGATGCCGTCCGTGCCGCGCCGGCCGTCGCAGTGGCGCAGCACCGCGGCGGCGGTCTCGTTGAGCAGCAGCACGCCCTCGGGGTAGAGCAGCACGCCCCGGCCGCGGACCGGGTCGTGCACCATCCGGACGCCGCGCCGCAGTCCGGGCACCTGGTCGGTCCGGGCGGGGGCGGTCATCGGTCGGCGCCGTAGTCGACGGCGTCCAGCATGGCGCGCAGGACGTCGCACTTGAACGCCAGCGCGTCCAGCGCGGCCTGCTGCTGGGTGGCGGTGACGCAGTGGTCCAGGACCAGTTCGAGCGTGCGGGCGCTGTCCTTGCGGGCGGTGGGGATGCGGTGCTCGAAGTAGGCGTACCCGGCCGGGTCGATCCAGTCGTAGTGGGTGCGCCAGGCGGTGACCCGCTGGGCCATGTGGTCGGGCGAGAACATCTCGGTGAGCGCCGCCGCCACGCCGTCGGTCCACGGCCTGGTCTGGCAGAAGTGCAGGTAGCCGTCGACGGCGAAGCGCACCCCGCGGGCGACGTGCCGCTCGTCGGTGACCTCGGCGCGGTCCAGGCCGACGGCCTCGGCGAGCACCAGTCAGTCGGCCAGACCGCCCTCGTCGCCGCTGGGCCCGTCCTGGTAGGCGAGGCGTTCCACCCAGGAGCGACGGACCTCCGGCAGCGGGCAGTTGGCGATGATGGCGGCGTTCTTGCGGGTCAGGCAGAGCTGGTAGTACCAGCGGTTGGCGACCCAACGCCGCAACTCCGGCGGCGTGCAGCCACCGGAGTGCAGGCGCAGGTGGAACGGGTGGGTGTCCCAGTACCGTCCGCGCAGGTCGTACAGCCTGGCCGCGAACCGTTCGCGGGTCAGGGGCTGGGTCACCGAGTGGTCCGCGCGGCGTAGGCGGTGACCTCGGCGCCGGCGCGGTGGCACTCCACCGCGGGGGTGGTCCAGGCGGGCTTCGCCGCGGTGGCGGCGCCGGCCGGGCGCTCGGCCGGTACGGCGGGGGCGGGGCGGGGTGTGGTGGTGCACTTCACGGGGTTCTCCCTCGGGACGAGGTCGGGTTGGGGGCGGGGCGCATCGGGCCCCGTGGGTCAGGACGCTACGAGCCGCCGGGCCCGGCCGCCGTTCCAACCCGCGCGATCCGCGGACAAACGCGCTCGAACGGGTGACGGACGGGGCCGGGCCGCGGTCACGCGGTGGACGCGGTGGATGCGGGCGGTCTGCCTCAGGCGCGGCCGAACGAGATCAGGTGCCCGTCCTTGGTGCCGACGAACACCCGCCCTCCGTCCGTCGCCGGGACGGAGAACCTGGTCACCGTGCCGAGGGCGAAGCTGCGGCGCATCTTGAGCGTGCCGTTGACCGGAACCGGGTCGTAGACGCGCAGTTCGCCGTTCTGGCCGCCCGGACCGGTACCGGAGTAGATCAGCCAGACCAGCGCCGACCCGCCGGCCGTGCCGTTGGAGGTCACCACCGGTGAGCCGGACGCGTAGCCGAAGCCCTCGGCGCTCGTCCCGGCGCTGGTCAGCTGCGGAGCACCGGAGCCGTTCACCGAGTACTTGAGCGCGCGCAGCGAACCGTAGTTCTCGATCACGTAGACGTAGCCGCCGCCGCCCCAGACGCCCGGGTGGCCCCAGACGCCCTTGTACGGGCCGGTCATGCCCACCACGGCGTCGGTGCCGTTCGGGCCCTGGACCGTGCCGCCCAGGTTGTCGCGGTCCAGCAGGAAGATCCGCCCGTCCTTGCCGACCTGCACCAGCAGGTGCGGGTGCGGGTGCGAGGTGGTGCCGAAGCCGGACGGGAGCGCGGCCGGGCCGCCGGAGCCGAGGTCGAGGTCGTTGTGGTCGAGGTCCCGGTTGTTGGCCGGGCTGAAGAAGTCCTTCGGGGCGAGGCTGCCGTCACTGTTGACGCCCAGGCGCACCACCGAGTCCGCGAAGTGGCTCCCCGGCTTGTTCCCCGGCCCCTTGGCCGGCGAGGAGCCCGTTCCCGCGCCGTTGCCGGTGGCCAGGATGATCCGCCCGGCGCCGTCCGAGACCAGGCCGCCGCCGCTCATCCAGACGCCGCCGTTCTGCGAGTTCGAGCCGGACTCCGTGGACCAGAGCGTCAGCTTGCGGCTCGTGGTGTTGACGCCGCCGACATGGCCGACGTACGTGCCGACCCCGCAGTCCGAGGCGAAGCCGAAGTACACCGCGCCGTCCAGCAGCAGCAGTCCGGCGCGCTGGGCGGAGGTGGCCGCGTTGAACGGGACGCCCGGGCTGTTCACCGGGTCGCCCTGGACCGGCACCGGCCAGCCGCTGCGCTCGGCGCCCGAGGTGACGTCCAGGGCGTGCACGGAGAAGTGCGCGCCGCCCTCGTTGGACTTCGTGACCAAGTAGACCGTGCCGGTCGCCTTGTCGTACACAGGCGTTGAGGTGATCCCGGTACCCGGGGAGACAGGCCGTGGACGACGGCACGGGGGTGTCGAGCGCGCGCTGCCAGAGGACCTTGCCGTCGGCCGCGCCGACGCCGTACACGTGGTTGGTCTCGGTGGCGACCGCCACCGTCGAACCGGCCACCAGCGGCTGCGCGTACACCGCGCCGTCCACGGCCGTGGACCAGCGCCGGCCGAAGTCCGAGGCCGAGACCTGCGCGGGGCTCAGGCCCGGCTCGGCCGTGTCCCAGGCATAGCGCATGCTGGTACCCGAGATGGTCGGATTGTCGGCTCGCGCAGGTATCGCGGTGGCCAGCGCCCCGGCCGCGGGGGCGGGCAGGGCGAGACCGGAGAGCAGGGAGGCCGCTCTGTGCGCGCCCTTCGTGGGCCGGGGCTTTGTGGCCGGGGCTGCGGGGCTGGAGCTGCGGGGCCCGGGGCTTCGTGCGCGGCGGCCTCGTGGGCCGGGACGGGGACGGGTGGAATCGGCTCATACGATCCGCCTTGGCCGTCAGGGGGAATACGGGGTACGGCGCCGTGGCGTCATTCTGTGAACGCCCGCGCCGCACCCGCATCCGCCCGCAGCCCCCGCCCGGCCCCGTTCACGCCCCGAGGGGAACGGGCTGCGCCGCCCGGCGTCCCCGGCCGGCCTTCGAACGGCCCAGGCCACCGGGGCCGCGGCGCCGTTCGAAGGCCGGTCCGTCCGGTCGGCCGGCGTGGTCGGTCCGTCCGTCCGGTCCGTCCGGTCCGTCCGTCCGTCCGGTCCGTCCGTCCGGTCCGTCCGTCCGGTCCGTCCGTCCGGGCCGCTCCGGTGGCCCGTCCGTTCGGCCCGCTCAGCCCGCGAGCGCCTTGGCGAACACCAGGGCCAGCCCGCTCTCGGCCAACGCCTCCGCCGGGGCGTTGACGTTGTCGCCCGGGCCGCGGTCCTTGACCACCTCGACGGAGTAGGTGCGGCCGTCGGCGACGAAGTACACCTCCGGGTGGGTGCCGTCCTTGCGTTGCGTCAGCACCGCCTCCTGGCCCGCCCCCGGCACCGGGGTGATCTGGTTGTCCGGGTTCGCCTTGACGGTGGCGAGGACGGTCGGCTTCACCTCGCGGATCGACGCGTACGACTGGCGGGAGCCCCAGGTGCAGCCCCAGACCGGGCTGCCGTCGCTCGCCGGGTCGGGGTGGGTGCCGGTGAACGGGCCGCCGGTGCCGACGGCGGCGATCACCTGGGGGGAGTTGAGTAGCGTGCAGGCGTCGGCGGGTCGCTTGGCGGCGGTGCCCGTCGGCGCCGCAGTGGTGGCCGGCGCGGCCGGGGTGGACGCGGCAGAGGTGGGTACCGGGGCCGCAGTGGTGGGCGCGGCGGCCGGGGTGGACGCCGCACTGCCGGTGGAGGGCGCGGCCGACCCGCCCCCGCTGCCGGACGAGCACCCGGCCAGCGCGGCGCCCGCGAGTGCCAGCGCCGGCAGCCAGAGGTGCCGACGACCGTACTGGAGCGGTGACTTGAGCTGCATGGGTTCCCCCTCGGGCGGCGTCCGCCACGGCGGCGGACTGCCTCGGGGAGGATCCTAGTGTCCGGCCTCGGCCGGTATTTCCGTTTCCTGCAACGGGAGTTGTACGACTCCGTCACGGCGGGCGCCCGGCAGCCGACATGAACCGGGCGCGACCGGGAGCCGAACGGGCGGTCCGGGGCACGGCGGTGGTGCGCGCAGGTGCGGTCGGGCTCCGGGCGGCGCCCGTCGGCGAGCGGCCTGACCTGGCCCGATGCATCGGCCGTCCCTTACCAGGGCGCGCCCGAAGGCGTCGTCTTCTACACCATCCGCTCCACGGACGGGTGATGTTCCGGTGAAAGTGGTCATGCCAGGAACGGCGGCCCGGCATCCTTGGGCCCGTGACCAGGCGCACCCTGTGACCAGGCGGACCCTTTTCAGGCGGACCCCGATCCAGGTGGATCCCGTGACCAGGCGGACGGAGGCCCAGACAGTGAGCACGAACCTGCCGGAGACCGTGGCGGAGGGCCCGGCCCTCCTGCCGGCGCCGCCCCGCGTGGTCGACGACCTCGCCCGCGACCTCACCCATGCCGCGGCCGCGGTCCGGGCGGTCTCGCGGGCCGGCCGCAGCTGCGGCGACATCGCGGTCGCCGCCTACACCGCCGTGGTCTGCACCGGCCGTTCGGCGGCCAGGGCGCTGGAGGAGGCCGCCGCCTGGTGCCGGCAGGCGCCCGAGGCCGAGGTGCACTCGCTGGCCTGGGCCCGCGTCCCCGGCCACCGCGACGACGTCTTCGAGTACCGCGTCACCCTGGCCGTCAGCTTCCCCGACCACGAGACCGGCGAGCACACCGGCGATACCCACCACGCACCTCGCTGACGCCGGGTTAGGATGCCCTTCATGGATTCTGGGGGCACGAACGAAACGGCGGAAACGGCTTCGGAGGAGCGCGAGCTGTCCACCGGGGCCATGGTGGCGGTCACCGTGCTGGCGGCGGTGGGGGCGGTGGCGGTGATGCTGGCCGTCTTCCACTGGCTGGGCTGGACCTTCCCCGGTCTCGGCTGGCTGCTTGCCAAGGGCGCCGTCAAGCTCTGCGCGGGCGGCGCCGTCGGCCTGGTCGCCGCCGTGGCCTGGCTCCGCCAACAGCGCTCCGGGCGCCGCTAGTCCGGTGCGTGAACAGCTCGGGTGGCGGTGCACCTGAGGTACGGGCGGCCCGGGTCGAGGTGGTGGACCCCGGTCCCATGGGTGGCACGCAGGCTCAGGGGACGAGGACCAGCCGCCCGCGCAGGCCGCCCCGGTCGAGCCGCCGGTGCGCCTCGGCGGCCTGTTCCAGCGGGAGGGCGTCGGCCACCCGCAGGGTGAGGCGGCGCCGGGCGGCCAGGTCGGACAAGCCGGCGAGCGCGCGGCCGTCGGCGGCGATCCAGACGTTGGTCACCCGGATGCCCCGCAGGCCCACCGGTGCGCCCCCGGAGACGGCGACGAAGGCCCCCCGGTTCCGGACGGCGCCGAGTGCGACGACACCCAGCAGGGCCGCGTCCAGTGCGCCGTCCACGCCGCCCGGGACGAGGGACCGGACGGCGGCGGCCGGATCGGCGGTGCCGCGCGGGACGAACCACTCGGCACCCAACTCCCGTACCAGCGCCTCGTCCTCCTCGCCCGCCAGTGCCACGACCCGCAGTCCGCGCAACACCGCCAGCTCGACCGCGAAGCCGCCCACCGCGCCCGCCGCACCGGTCACCAGCAGGGTGGCACCGGCCGGCAGGCCGAGCAGGTCCAGTGCCTGGACGGCGGTCAGCCCGTTCAGCGGCAGCGTCGCCGCCTCCACGGCCGGCACCCCCGCCGGTGCCGGGGCCAGCACGGAGGCGTCCAGCACCAGGTACTCGGCGTAGGAGCCCAGCGGGGCGTCCAGCCGGTCGCGCAGGCCGATCACCCGCTCGCCGGGGGCGAATCCGGCCACCCCGGGCCCGACCCGGTCGACCACGCCGGCCACGTCCCAGCCGATCCCGACCACCTCGCGCGGCGGCATCAGCCCCGCCTGCGCCAGGACCCCGGCCCGGGTCACCGCGTCCACCGGGTTGACCCCGGCAGCCTCCACCCGCACCCGGACCTGACCGGGGCCGGCCTCGGGCACGGGCACGTCCACCAGCTCCAGGGCTTCGGGGCCGGCGAAGGTACGAAC
The DNA here is from genome assembly GCF_002953255.1 of Streptomyces sp. CB01881. GTDB lineage: Bacteria > Actinomycetota > Actinomycetes > Streptomycetales > Streptomycetaceae > Kitasatospora. The sequence goes on along the minus strand of NZ_CP026498.1, from coordinate 555,712 downwards.
GACAACGGCACGCATGGCGCGCTCCTCGGAGTTGGGGTCGGCAGAACCGGAGGTTGCGAACGGCTCCCAAACTAAGGAGAGTTGCTCTCCACGGGGAAGCACGCACCGGAAAGTGCGTACCGTACGGGGAGGAGAGCCCATGGCCACCACGACCGCCGCCCAGCGCCGCGCGGCCGAGCGCGCCGGCTTCGACGCGTACCTCGCCGAGTGCCCGGCCCGGCAACTGCTCGACCGGATCGGCGACAAGTGGGTCAGCCTGGTCGTCAACGCCCTCGCCGACGGTCCCCTGCGCTACAGCGACCTGCGCCGGCGCCTGGCCGGCGTGAGCGAGAAGATGCTCACCCAGACCCTCCGGGCCCTCGAACGCGACGGCCTGCTCACCCGGACCGTCACGCCCTCGGTACCGGCCCGGGTCGACTACGCGCTCACCCCGCTCGGGACGGGCCTGCTCCCGCTGATGCAGTCGATCAAGGCGTGGGCCGAGCAGAACATGCCCGAGGTGCTGGCCGCCCGCGAGGCCTACGACGACGCCCGGGAAGACTGACCGACGGGTCGTCAGCCCGCTGCTCGGGGGAGGCGGAGGGCCCGGCCCCGCCGTACGCCGCACCGCGGTCGGCCGACGTCGGCCCGGACCGCCCTCATGCTGCAACGGTGCGCCCCGGTCTCCCGGAACCGCAGGCGGTACTCGGGCCGCTGTCCGCGGGCTACCAATCCGCGAGTCCCACGGCCCGGCGGAGATCCTCCGCGTAGTGCAGCGGCTGCTCCCAGGCCGCGAAGTGGCCTCCGTTCTCGTGCTCGATGAACTCCCGGACGTTGACGAAGCGGGAGGCGAAGCAGCGGGGTGCGGGCTTGGTGTCGTGCGAGAAGGCGCTGAGGACGGTCGGCGTCGCCACATACGGCACCGGCGGCGCGACCTCGGCGTACGGCGTGAACGACGTTCCGATCGTGTTCGTGAACCAGTAGACGCTGATCCAGGTGAGCAGGACCTCCTCCTCGAACGGGATGTGGGACCAGCTCCACAGCTTCTCGCAGATCCAGGCCCCCAGTCCGGCCGGCGAATCCGCCAGCGCGGGCGCGAGCGTGTGCGGTTTGGTGGACTGCTGTGCGATGTACCCCCCTTCGGCGCGCTGCCACGCGGCCGCGGTGTCGAGGTAGGCGAGCTCCTCCGCGCCCAGGGCGGAGCGGTCCGCGAAGACCGCGTGCAGTGGAGAGACGTTCGTCAGGTGCAGGGCCGCGACCCGGTCCGGGTGCATCGCGGCGAGCTGCTCGGCGACGTCCGCGCCGACATCGCCGCCGGAGACGACGTACCGCCCGTATCCGAGCGCCCGGGTCGCGTCGGTCACCAGCGACGCCATCGCAGTGGTCGTCATCCCGGGCCGTGCCGACTCGTGCGAGAACGGGAAGCCCGGAAGGGCGGGTACGACCACGTTCAGGTCTTCGAGCAGGGGGAGCACCCGCTCGAAGCGGAGCACCGAGTCGGGCCAGCCGTGCAGCAGAACCACCACAGGGGCGTCGGCGGCGGCGCGCTGGTGCACGAGGTGGAGGGCGCGGTCGCCGGAGCCGACGGTCTCCCAGGGCAGGTCGAGGATACGGGCCTCGTGGGCCCGCCAGTCGTAGCGCTCGCGCCAGGAATCGAGCAGGCGGGCGAGGAAGTCCGCGTCCGCGCCCCGTTCCCACCCGGCCGCCCGGGCAAGGAGCGGCCTGCGCGTCGCGGCGAGGCGTCGGTGCAGGTCATCCAGAGCGGAATCGGTCACGGGGCTGAACGGCAGCGTCATGTGTACAACCATACACATCATGTGTTCATGCGTATACATCGCGGCGGGGTGCCGATACCCTGACGGCATGGAAACCGCGACGCCACGACTCAAGGACGCCTCGCTGACCCGTGAGCGGATCCTCACCGCCGCACGACGCGAGTTCGCGCGCACCGGATTCGCCCGCACGACGGTCCGCGCCATCGCCGCGTCCGCAGAAGTGTCGCCCAACCTCATCACCCGCTACTTCGGCGGCAAGGACGGGCTCTTCGTCGCCGCCACCGAAGTCCGCCTCGAACTCGACCGCAGGTTCGACGGCCCGCGGCACTCCCTCGGCCACCGGATGGCCCGGGGCATCGTCGACCGGTGGACCGGTATGGAGGGCGAGGACCCGCTCCTCGTCCTGCTGCGCGCCGCGGGCGAACGCGGCGAGGCCGCCGAAGCCCTGTCGACGTTCCTCGACCGGGAATCACTGGAGCCGCTGCGGCAGTTGCTGCTGCGCTACGGGATGACCGAGGAGGAAGCCCACGCCCGCGCCCGGGCAGTCGACGTCTTCGTCCTCGGGATCTCCGCGCGGCTGCGCGTGCTGCGCGACGACCTCGGCGACAGCGAGGAGCTCGAACGCTGGATCGCCGACACCATCCAACGGCTCGTGGACGCGCCGTAACGCGCATCGCGGTAGTGGCTGATCCGGGCCCGGTGGCGGCGCCGGCGGGACCAGCGCAGGACGTGGTCGATGCTGCGGCGGACGGGCCGGGCGAGTCGGGTGACCGGTCGGCGGATTTCGGGCACGGTCAGCGGTATCAGGTCTGGTGTTCGAGCTGGTCCGGCCCCCTTTCGAGCTGCTGGGCCCGCAGGCACCGTTGCAGTACGAGGACGAGGGGGTTCCCGGGGACGCCTTCTCAGCTCTGAACGCGTTGGTCATAGTCCATTTGGTGCGCCCGGATTTCGTCCGCGTTGTCGACCGTCCAGTCGTACAGCCGGCCGAACGGCTCCCGCAGGGATTCGCCGAGCGGGGTGAGGGAGTACTCGACCCCGACCGGCGAGGTTGGCAGCACGCGGCGCACGACCATCCCGTTGCGCTCCAGGCGGCGCAGGGTCTGGGTCAGGACCCGCTGGGTCACACCCTCAAGGCGGCGCTTGATCTCGTTGAACCGTGTGGGCTTCTCAAGGACTGCCATCACCATCATCGACCACTTGTCGGCGATCTGGTCGAGGATCGGGCGGCTGGGGCAGTCGGACCGGTAGACGATGTCGATGCCGGCGGCGGCGCCGGTTTCAGAAGTGGCCATGTCGGTATCCTCCGCGATCCTTGCGATGCCGAAAGTGCGTTATTGACGGCCGGTCACCCACCGTCGCACTGTGAGTATGCATCAGGAACCTAGATGTCTACCAGGTACCGATCGGAGACCTCCATGAACCACGACGCCTACGCAACCCTGCGGGTGAGTCGCGAAGACGGCATCGCCCGCGTCACCCTCGACAACCCGCCCGTCAACGTGCTGAACGTCGCCCTGATGGCCGACCTCCGGCACCTGCTGACCGCGCTGAAGGACGACGACTCGGTCCGGGTGATCGTGTTCGACAGCGCCGATCCGGAGTTCTTCATAGCCCACGTCGACATGTCGCTCGTCGACACGCCAGACGCCTTCGACAGGCTCGCGGCCGACCTTCCGGACGGCGTCAACGTCTTCCAGGCTCTCGGGGAGCTGCTTCGGCACCAGCCCCAGGTAACCATCGTCAAGCTCGCCGGGACGGCGCGCGGAGGAGGGGCAGAGTTCGTCACGGCCGCAGACATGGCGTTCGCGGCGATCGGTCGCGCCGGGATCGGCCAGATCGAAGCTCTCATGGGCATCGTCCCGGGTGGAGGGGGCACGCAGTACCTCGCCGGCCGGGTCGGCCGCAATCGCGCCCTGGAGGCGGTGCTGGGTGCCGATCTGTACGACGCCGAAACCGCAGAGCGCTACGGATGGGTGAACCGGGCCGTCCCTGCCGACGAACTCGACGACATCGTTGACCGCCTCGCCCGCAACATCGCAGCCTTGCCCGAGGGTGTGATCGCGGCGGCCAAGCGCGCCATCGTCCCCGAGGACCTGGCCGAGGGTCTCCTGCGGGAGCACGACGCCTGGGCGGGCCAGGTCGGTCGCCCCGCGGCCGAGCGTCTGATCCGCGGCGGACTGGCTCACGGTGCCCAGACCAGCGACGGCGAGCGCGATCTGGAGGGCCTGCTCCGGGGACTGGCAGGATAGGACCCGGACGAGGGCCACACGTCCTCGCCGGCGTCCTGTCGACTGCGACGGCGTGTGGCTTGCCCACCTCATCGGATGTCAACGTGGCCGACCGTCACGTCGCCTCGTTCCGCTGGGTCATCCCGGACGACGGCACCCCGCCCCGGACACGGGCTGCCGCCGCGTTGCGCCGGCGTGTCGCCAGGCCCCGCGGCTTGCGGGACGACGGCACGGATGCCGCGCCGGTTCAGGTGTTGGCGGATGCGCGCCGCGAGCCTGCCGAGGCCGGCGAATCCGTTCGCAGGGCCTCGCCCAACCGCACGTCGAGCGTGTCCCAGGGGCGGCAGGCCACCACTGGGAGGGCGAGCCGGCGGGCCTGTCCGGCGAGCCAGTGCGAGTAGCGGGAGCTGACCTCGGCCCGCTGCGCCTGGGCGGAGGGCCCCGGCTCGCGCGCGGCGTAGTTGGCGGTGATCCGGGCCGCGTCCGGCTCGTGCAGGAACACCGCCCGGACGCTGCGCCCGGCCACCCGTCCGGCCTCGACGGCCAGCGCGGCGGCGGCCGGGGTGAGGTAGTCGCCCTCGACCACCGCGGGCACGTCGACCGTGAGCCGGTTGCGCACGACGCCCAGCATCGCGGGCTCCAGGGCGCGGGCGGTGGCGATCTGGAGCTCCAGCACCTGCGCGGCGGGGAGGCCGTCGGGGTCGGGCAGGCCCGCGAAGAGGTGGAGCTGCGGGTGCTGGGCGGCCGTGGTGGTCTCCTGGACGGCGCTGACCACGTCGTCGAACTCCACCACGAACGCGCCAGACGCCCCGGCCAGTCGCGCGGCCGCCCGGCTCTTGCCGACGCCCGACGCCCCGCCGAGCAACACGATGTCCCAACCGTTCTCCGTCACGGACGGACCGTATCGCGGGGAACGGCCGGAATCACCGGGTCAGGCCCCCGGGTGCTTGGTGGCCGACGGGCCGGCCGACGGGCTGCCCGAGGGGCCCGAGGAGGTGGCCGGCCTGGTGGCCGACGCGGTGGTCGACGGGTTTGCCGACTTGCCGGCCGACGGGGTGGCCGACGGGCCGGCGGGGTGGGTGGCCGATGGGGCGGCAGAGGCCGTGCCGGCCGTCGGCGGCGCCTCGTGGGCGGCGACCTTGTCGGTGACACCGTCCAGCAGGGGGCTGAGCCGGTCGGTGAGCTTCTGGAGGTCGGCCGTCCGCCCGTCCGACCACTGGCCGAGGCCCACCACCATCGCGCGCCCGATGCCGCTGAACGCCTGGACCGTCCCGCTGCCGGCGGGCAGCGCCGGCAGCCCCCAGCCCGGCGGCGGGGTCTGGGGGGACACCTGCTGGTCGCCGAAGGCCATGGAGAGCTGGGCGAGCAGGTGGGCGGTGTCCCTGGGGTCCTGCATGGTGAGGACGGAGAGGCTGAACCGGTTGTTCTGGGCGTCCGTGTAGAGCGCGGTCTGGTGGCCGACGCAGCCCTTGCTCTTCCTGACCAGTTCGCTCAGCAGGGGGCCGACGGAGCCCTCGGGGGCGCAGGAGTCGAGCGCCTTCGCGGTCACCCTGGTGTACACCGCGCCGGAGGGGCCCTTCACCTGTGCGGGGAACGCCTGGTCCAGCGGCACCGCCGGGCGGGCGGCGGGGGAGGCGGAGGCCGGGGACGGTGCGGCCGCGGCGCGGCCCGTGCCGCCCTCGGCGGGGTCGATCGTCTTCATCACGCCGAACGCGGCGGCGGCCGCGGCGAGCGAGAGCGCCAGGTTACGCGGCCACACCGGCTTCTGCGGCGTGGGGCTGTCCTGGACGGGGAGGTTGTCACTGCTGTTCACCGGGGCACACTAGCGATCACCGCGGGCGAACTGAAGTTCGGCGGATCCGGGACCGCCGGCGCGCGGTCGCCGGCGCCACCGCGTGCCCCGTCCGGACGCCCTGCGCGCGTCCTCCGACCGGCTCCAGCCCTTGACGGCCGCAGCGCCGAACGCCGCGAGGACCGGGTGCACCGGGTGCCGGCCCGAGGACGATCTCCGCGGTCCGGGCCGCTTCGTATCTCTGTCAGGCGCCGTATCTCTGTCAGGCGCCGCACGCGCAGCCGGCGGCGGCCTTCGTCCCGGCCGGGGTCCGGGTGGGGTCGAGGGCTTCCTCGTCCGGCGTGCAGCAGGCGGTGGTGCCGCAGCAGGCCTCCGGCGCGCTGTCGGCGCTCTTTCCGAGGGTGTCGGCGTCGGCCTTCACGACGTAGACCTCCCAGGGCTCCTTGCCGGGGCCGTGCACCCACACCTTGTCCTGCAGCGCGTAGCAGCAGGAGGTGTCGTTCTCCTCGAAGGTGGCCAGGCCCGCGTCCTTGAGGCGGGTGGTGGCGGCAGCGACCTGCTCGGTGGTCTCGACCTCGACGCCGAGGTGGTCGAGGTGGGTGTCCTCGCCGGTCTCGCCCTCGATGAGGACGAGCTTGAGCGGGGGCTCGGTGACGGCGAAGTTGGCGTAGCCGGGGCGCCGCTTGGCGGGCTCGGTACCGAAGAGCCGGGAGTAGAAGGCGACGGAGCCTTCGAGGTCGGCGACACGCAGGGCGAGCTGAACACGGGACATGGCGGTCTCCCCGATCCGGGTCTTGTATCGACGTCTGTCGATACAGCGAGCTTGCCTCTCCGAATAGATGACTGTCAACATAGACGTATGTCGAATCTGGAACTGCCGGTGCTCGGCCAGGAGGACGCGGTGGCGTGCTGCTCGCCGATGGTCCGTGAGCCACTCGGGGAGGACGCCGCCGTTGACCTGGCGAGGATGTTCAAGGCCCTGTCGGACCCGGTGCGGCTACGGCTGCTGTCGCTGATCGCCTCGCACGAGGGCGGCGAGGCCTGCGTCTGCGACCTCACCGGCCCGTTCGACGTGTCCCAGCCGACCATCTCCCACCATCTGAAGGTGCTGCGCGAGGCCGGCCTGGTCGGCTCCGAGCGGCGCGGGACCTGGGTCTACTACTGGGTGCTGCCCGCCGCGCTGGCCAAGCTGTCCTCCCTGCTCCAGACCCCGGCCGGCACCGCCGCCGTGACCGCGGAGGCGGCGAGATGACGCAGACAGCTCCGCTCGGGCGCCGGACGGCGGCCGAGTTCGTCGGCACCGGCGCGCTGGTCGCCGCCGTGGTCGGCTCCGGCATCCAGGCCACCAGGCTCTCCCAGGACGTGGGCGTACAGCTGCTGGCCAACTCCCTGGCCACGGTGTTCGGCCTCGGCGTGCTGATCGCCCTGCTCGGCCCGGTCTCCGGCGCCCACTTCAACCCCGTGGTCACCCTGGCCGCCTGGTGGACCGGCCGCCGCACCGGCGAGGGCCTGAGCCCCCGCGAGGTCGCCGCCTACGTGCCCGCGCAGATCGCCGGGGCGATCGGCGGGGCGGTGCTGGCGGACGCGATGTTCGCCGAGCCGCTGGTGCACTGGTCCACCCACGACCGTTCGGCCCCGCACCTGTGGGTGGGCGAGGTCGTGGCAACCGCCGGCCTGGTCCTGCTGATCTTCGGCCTGGTCCGCACCGGCCGCGCGCACTTCGCCCCGGTCGGGGTCGCCTGCTACATCGGCGCCGCGTACTGGTTCACCTCCAGCACCAGCTTCGCCAACCCCGCCGTGACGATCGGCCGCACCTTCACCAACACCTTCGCGGGCATCGCCCCCGCCTCGGTGCTGCCGTTCGTCGCCGCCCAGCTCGTCGGCCTGGCCGTCGGTCTCGCCCTGGTCACCGCGCTGTTCGGCCACCCCGCTGCAGCTGCCGCCGAGAACGTCGTGGTCCCGCACGGCGGGCACCACCCGGCCGCCTCCGGTCACTGACGCCCGTCCGCCCCCGAAGGATGAAACCCGTGAGCTCTCCCGCCGTCCCGTCCGCGCTGTTCGTCTGCGTCCACAACGCCGGCCGCTCCCAGATGGCCGCCGCCTTCCTCGCCCACCTCGGCCGGGGCAGGGTCGAGGTCCGCTCGGCCGGCTCCGCCCCCGCCGACACCGTGAACCCCGCCGTGGTCGAGGCCATGAACGAGGTCGGGATCGACATCTCCGCCGAGGTCCCGAAGGTACTCACCACGGAGGCGGTGCAGGCGTCCGACGTGGTGATCACGATGGGCTGCGGCGACGCCTGCCCCTACTTCCCCGGCAAGCGGTACCTGGACTGGAAGCTCGACGACCCGGCCGGCCACGGCGTCGACGCCGTCCGCCCGATCCGCGACCGGATCGAGCAGCACGTCCGAGGCCTGCTCGCCGAGCTCGGCATCGAGGCCGCCGCATGACCACCACCGGCATGACCGTCACCGCGATGCTCCCCGGGCACGCCGATCAGGTGCTGGCGATCTACCAGGCCGGGATCGACGGCGGCGACGCCACCTTCGAGACCACCGCGCCGGCCTGGGAGGCGTTCGACGCCTCCCGCCTCCCGGAACACCGCCTGGTCGCCGTCGGCGGCGCCGGTCGCGTGCTGGGCTGGGCCGCCGTCGTCCCGGTGTCGGGCCGGTGCGCGTACGCCGGGGTGGTCGAGCACTCCGTCTACGTCCGTCCCGACGCCCGGGGCGGGGGTGTCGGCCTGGCCCTCCTGGGGGCGCTGCTGGCCTCCACCGACGCCGCCGGAATCTGGACCGTCCAGTCCGGCGTCTTCCCCGAGAACGCCGCCAGTCTCGGTCTCCACGCGAAGGCGGGATTCCGGGTGGTCGGGACTCGTGAGCGGATCGGCAGGCACCACGGCCGCTGGCGCGACGTCGTCCTCCTCGAACGCCGCAGCCCCGTCGTGACCTGAGCAGCAGTGGCCGGGGCACTCGCGGTTCCGGGTGCCCCGGACGATTCGTCACCGCTGGACGGTGACGGCCTCGACCCTGCTGAAGTCGGCGGCGGCCAGGTCCTCGTCGCGGATGACGTAGTAGAGCGGGCACCCGGTGAAGTCCGGTACTCCGGCGTCGAGCAGGATCCGGTCCGGCCCGGCGCCGTGTGGCGGGACCACGTACTGGTCCGTCTCCCGGTCGGGGCCGAGCAGCACCATGTACGCGCCGTGCTCCGGGGCGACGTCGAGGGCGGCGGAGCCCAGTGCGGCCAGCCGGTCCGCGGCCTCGTCGGGGAGGTCGAGGAGCGGCTCGTCGTGGAACCGTTCGACCTGTGCCGGCATCGCCTTGCCGGCGGCGTACAGCGCGGCCGGCGGGCCGGTGAACTCCCATGGCGGGGCGCCCCATCCGGCGGTGGGATCGGCGAACGCGGTGTCGGCGGCCACGTCGTAGGGCGCGGTGTCGGCGGCGGACCGGTCCGGGTGGAAGCGGACGGTCACCGGGTCACGGCCGGCGAAGCCGTCGTGGCCGGGGAAGAAGAAGTAGAGCAGGCCGCGGGGCGGCAGCAGCCCGTTGGCGTCCTCCCGGGCGACCTCCGCCAGGTCGATCTGGGCGACGAAGCAGTCCGGCAGCTCATCCGGACCGGACCCGGAGCGCGGCCAGACGAAGCCGGGCGGAACGGCCGGGACACCGCCGCAGCGGGAGAACGGCTCCGGCCCCCCGAACCCGTCCGGCCGCGGCCCCAGGGCGATTCCGTGCTCGGCCACCCCCGTCAACTCGCCTTCCCACGGGGCGAGTCCGGCCTCGCCGATCAACCGGCGGAGCGTCCGTTCGTCGTGGGCGGTCACAGGGTTCGGGCGCATCATGCGCGCCACTCTACGAAGCGGCGTCCTGCCGACGGCGGCGGGGCCAGCACACGGCCGGTGCGGGCTCCCTCGTCCGGGGCCGGCGGCCGGAGCCCGGAAAACCCGGTGACCGGGACGGGGCGGGTTTCCTAGACTCGGGTCGCAGCCGTACGCCGCCGCCGTTCCGGGGGCGGCGCCACCGTGACGAGTCGAGGGAGGGTCAGTCGTGCGCTACCGCACCGCTGTCGTCGTTCCCTCCTCGCGGTACGAGGTGATCCTGGTGTCCTCGTGCGTCCGGTGCCCGCTGCGCGGCCGGCATCGGATGACTGCGACGAACACCTGAAACACCCGCCCTCCTGGCCCAGTTGACCTGGGCACGGGAGCGGATTCGGCCGGCCGTGTGTTCTCCGGACCCATGCCGAGGCTGTTCCGTCGCCGCAATCGCGCCGCCCTTTTCCGGAACACCCCGAAAGGCACCGGGCCATGCGCACCGACCTCGCCACCACCGTCCAGACCAGCACTGCCCAGACCACGGCCGCCCAGAGCACCGCCGTGCAGAGCACCGCCGTGCAGACCACCGCCACGGTCCGCAACCTCGGCATCCTCGCCCACGTGGACGCGGGCAAGACCACCGTCACCGAGCGGATCCTCTTCCTGACCGGCGAGACCCACAAGCGCGGCGAGGTCCACGACGGCACCACCGTCACCGACTTCGACCCGCAGGAGCGGGACCGCGGCATCACCATCTTCGCCGCGGCCGTCAGCTGCGCGTGGGACGGCCACCGGATCAACCTGATCGACACCCCGGGCCACATCGACTTCGCCGACGAGGTCGAGCGCTCGCTGCGGGTGCTCGACGGGGCGGTGGCGGTGTTCGACGCCGTCGCGGGCGTCGAGCCGCAGAGCGAGTCGGTCTGGCGGCAGGCCGACCGGCACGGTGTGCCGCGGATCGCCTTCGTCAACAAGCTCGACCGCGCGGGCGCCGACCTGGACGCGGCGGTCGCCTCCATCCGCGAACGGCTGCACCCGGCCCCGCTGGCCGTCCAGTTGCCGATCGGGCGGGAGGACGGCTTCACCGGTGTGGTCGACCTGCTGACGATGCGCGCCCTGACCTGGGCGGACCGGCCCGGCCCGGACGCGTACCAGGAGGGCGCGGTGCCCGAGGAGCTGCGGGAGGAGGCCGAGCGGCGTCGCCGGGTGCTGGAGGAGGCGGTGGCCGCACTCCATCCCGGCGCGCTGGAGGAGTACTGCGACCGCGGGTCGCTGACCCCCGGCACGCTGGCCGCCGCCCTGCGCGACCTCACCCGTACCGGCGAGGCCGTGGTCGTGCTCTGCGGCTCGGCCTACCGCAACCGGGGCATCGAACCGCTGCTGGAGGCCGTGGTGGCGTACCTGCCCTCGCCGCTGGACGTACCCGCCGTGCGCGGCGCGGCCGGCGGTGCGGAGGTCGAGCGGGCCGCCGACCCGGCCGGGCCGTTCGCGGCGCTGGTCTTCAAGGTGAACGCCACCGCCACCGGCCGGCTCACCTATCTGCGCGTCTACTCCGGAACACTGCGGAAGGGGGACACGGTGCTGGACGCCGGCACGGGACGCACCGAGCGGATCGCCCGGATCCTCCGGGTGCAGGCCGACCGGCACGCGGAGACCGGTTCGGCGGTGGCCGGGGACATCGTCGCGGTGGTCGGCGCCAAGGCGGCCCGGGCGGGCGCCACGCTCTGCGCGCCCTCCGCGCCGGTGGTCCTGGAGCCGACCGTCGCGGCCGACCCGGTCGTCACCGTCGCGGTCGAGGCCCGGCGCGCCACCGACACCGACCGGCTCGCCACGGCGCTGGCCCGGCTCGCCGAGGAGGACCCGTCGCTGGTGGTCCGCACCGACCCGGAGACCGGCCAGCGGGTGCTGTCCGGCATGGGTGAACTGCACCTGGAGGTCGCGGTGGAGAAGATCCGCCGGGCCCACGGGCTGGAGGTCGCCGTCGGGCGGCCGCAGGTCGCCTACCGGGAGACCATCGCCGACGGTGTTCGCGGCCTGGTGTACCGGCACGTCAAACAGGAGGGCGGCGCCGGCCAGTTCGCCCACCTCGTGCTCGACGTGGCGCCGCTGGACGGTGACGTGGCCGAGGGCTTCGAGTTCCGTTCCACCGTCACCGGCGGGCGGGTGCCGAAGGAGTTCGTCCAGGCGGTCGAGGCCGGCTGCCGGGACGCGCTCGCCGAGGGCCCGCTGGCCGGCCACCCCGTCACCGGCGTGCTCGTCACGCTGACCGACGGGGCCACCCACCCCAAGGACTCCTCGGACCTGGCGTTCCGTACCGCCGGGCGGCTCGCCCTGCGCGAGGCGCTGCGCAAGTGCGGCCCGCTGCTCCTGGAGCCCGTCGCCGAGGTGACGGTGAGCGTGCCCGAGGACGCGGTGGGCGGCGTGCTCGGCGACCTCGCCGCCCGCCGCGGCAGGGTTCAGGGCTCGGCGCCGAGGGCCGGCACCGCGGTGGTGTCGGCGACCGTGCCGCTGGCCGAACTCTTCGGCTACGCGACCAGGTTGCGAAGCCGTACCCAGGGCCGGGGCACCTTCACCACCCGGCCCGCCGGCTACGCCCCGGCACCGCGGTAGCGACCGACGGCCGGGGGCGGGTTCCGCTCGCGCGGAGCCCGCCCCCGGCGCGGTGTCGGCGCGGTGCCGTCTGCCGCACGCGGTTCGACATGCGCGCGGCGGGCGGCAGGCCGGGCGGCGGGCGCCGGGCGTCGGGCGGGATGGCGGGCGGGACAGGCAGGACAGGCAGGACGGGCGGGACCCGGGGCGCCGCCTACAGCGCGCCGGCGTCGCGGGCCGTCCACACCGACGGGTAGAGCGGGCGCCAGCCCAGCTCCCGGCGGATCGCCGCGGTCGAGACCTGTCCCTCCCACGGGTCGGCCGGGTCGTGCCCGCCCGCGCCCGCCGGCTGCGGCGCGCCGTTGATCTCGTGCAGGTCCCAGGCGGTCACCGGCGCGTCGTCGCCGACGTTGTACGTCCGGCCCTCCACGCCGGGCGTGACCGCCGCGCGCCACAGCGCCTGCGCCACGTCCGCGTGATGGACCACGGGCAGCCGCTGGTGCGAGGGCCACCGGCCGGCCCAGTGCAGCGAGTCCGCCAGGTGCGGGTCGCCCTCGCCGTAGACGAACGCCAGCCGGGCGACGACCAGCGGCAGCCGGTCGCCCAGCTCCCGCAGCCCCGCCTCCGCCTCGGCCTTCGACGCGGCGTAGGCGCCCCACGCGGCGTCCGGGTTCGGCCGGTCGGCCTCCACCGCGGGGCGGCCCAGCCCGCGTCCGTAGACCAGATTGGTGCTGGTGTGCACGAACCGGCGCACACCGGCCCCGGCCGCCTCCCGGCCCAGCTCCACTGCCGCGTCCCGGTTCACCGCGAACGCCTCCTCGTCCGTCACCCCGCGCAGCGCCGCGGCCACGTTGACCACCACCTCCGCGCCGGCCAGCGCCCGGGCCCGGTCCGCCCGCTCCCGCAGGTCGCCGACCACCACCCGCACGCCGAGCGCGGCCAGCGAAGCTGCCCGCGCCTCGTCCCGCACCAGCACCCGGACCGAGTCCGCACCGGCCCACTGCGCCAGCCGCGGCACGAACCTGCGCCCGACCTGCCCCGTCGCCCCGGTCACCAGAAAAACCGTCATCGTCGACTCCCCGTCGCCCGTCCGTCCGGCGGCCGGTCGCTCCGGCTGCCGGGACCGACTCTGCCGGGGTCGTCGCGGCGGCGGGAGAGACCTCCTCAACCAGGGATCGGCAGTCCCTGGCTGAGAAGGCAGCCGGTGCGCCATGCTGGAACGCGTGATCGACCGACCGGCCCTCGCCGACTTCCTCACCCGCCGCCGTGCGCGCCTCACCCCTGCCGACGTCGGCCTGCCGCCCGGCGCCAGGCGCCGCACGCCGGGCCTGCGCCGAGAGGAGGTCGCCCAACTGGCCGGGCTCTCGGTCGACTACTACGCCAGGCTGGAGCAGGGGCGCGGTCCGCAGCCCTCGCCGCAACTGGCCGCCGCCCTCGCCCGTGCGCTGCGCCTGACCGACGACGAGCGCGACCACCTCTTTCACCTCGCGGGCCACGAACCCCCGCGCCGCCACAGCCCGTTGAGCCACATCCGCCCGGGCCTGCTGCTGATCCTGGACCGCCTGCACGACACCCCGGCCCAGGTCGTCTCGGACGTCGGCGACGTCCTCGTCCAGAACCCGATGGCCGCCGCGCTCCTCGGCGACGTGGCCGACCGGGCGTCTCACCTGCGCAATGTGACGGTCCGCTGGTTCGCCGACCCCGCCGCCCGCGCCCTCTTCCCGCCCGAGGAGCACGACGCCCTCGCCCGCGCCCACGTCGCCCACCTCCGCGCGGCCCACGCCGCCCGGCCCGGCGACCCGCACCTCGCCGCCCTGCTGAAGCGGCTGCGGGCCACCGGCGAGGAGTTCGCCGCCTACTGGGAGCAGCACGAGGTCGCCGTGCGGCGCAGCAGCCGCAAGACGGTCCTGCACCCGGTGGTCGGCCGGCTCGACCTCGACTGCGAGGTGCTGGCCACCGGCGGGCGGGACCAGCTGCTGCTGGTGTACACCGCCGACCCGGGTTCGGAGACGGCGGAGCGGCTGGAACTGCTGCGCGTCCTCGGCCGGCAGGACCTCGGTGCCGCGGAGGCGGGGAACGTTCCCGTGTGACCGCCGCCGTCCGGTGGCCGGGCCCGACGCCGCTGTCCGGCGCCGCTGCTGTCCGAGGCCCGAAGTCCGACGTTGCCGCCTCCGTCGGCCGCCTGCCTGCCCGGCCGCCGGGCCCGACGCCGCGCGGCCGGGCCCGTGGACGTCACCCTGTCATCCGTCAGGGACCGCTGCCGCCGCACCCCTCCTACGCTGCTGATCACTGGCCAGAGCAGCCACATCAGCCACACCAGAGGGAGATCCACCCATGCGCAAGATCATCCACGCCGCCGCCGCGCTCGCCCTCGCGACCGCCGCCGTGACCGCCCTGGGCGCCACCGGGGCCCAGGCCGCCGACGGCTCGTGGGACGGCTGCCCGTACGGGGCGGTCTGCGTCTACGGCGAGGGCGCGCCCACCTCCACCCCGCCGACCGACGTCTTCTGGAGCTACGGCGCCCACAACCTGCAGAACAAGACCGGCTGGCACTGGGTCCTCAACAACCAGTCCGGCGGCGCCCACGCCCACCTGTGCCTCGGCTACAACGGCACCAACTGCAACTACGACATGCCGGCCCAGAACGGCGTCTGGGCCGACCTCACCCCGGTCAACTCCATCACCCTCGACCGCCCCTGAGTAGCTGACACCCACCCCTTCGCCCCGCCCCGCCCCGTGGCCGCCGGATCCGTCCGGCGGCCACGCCGCGTCCGCGGGCGGTGGTATCGGGGATCCGGCCGTGCTCACCCGCGGCCGAGAGGCGAGCGCCCGGTCAACCCGCCTGCGGGGAGGGGAAGGTGAGGTCGCGTGCGGGTGTCCGGCCGGCCAGCAGGTAGGACTCGACGACCTCGCGGACGCAGGTGTTCGGGCCGGGGTACTGGCCGTGGTCACCGTTGCCGGTGACCGTCACCAGGCGGGAGCCGCGCAGCGCGCGGTGGGCGGAGAGGGCGGCCTCGTAGTACGTGGCCGGGTCGTGCACCGAGTTGAGCATCAGGACGGACGGCAGCCCGGCGCCGGTGACCCGGACCTTCGGCGCGGCCGGGGCCGGCCAGGCCGCGCAGACGGCGGAGAAGGCCAGCGTCCGGGCGCCCACCAGCGGCCAGCGGGCGGTGTTCTCGGCACCCCGGGCCGTCCAGACCGAGAGGTCACGGGTCCACGGGGTGTCGCTGCAGGTCACCGAGAAGTACTCGGCGAGGAACTCCGGGCTGAGGTAGTCGCCGAAGACCCGTCGTGCCGTCGTCCGGGCGGCCGGGTCGGCGCCGGGCCAGTCCTCCAGGGCGGTCAGCGCGGTGGCCAGCAGTGAGAAGCCGTTGTTCATGCGGTAGATGCCCTGGATGGAGCCGTTGTCCAGCTGGTTGGGGCCGATGGTGAGCGTGCCGTCGACGAGCGGGGCGTCGTGCAGGGCGCCGCGCCGCTGCTCCCAGCGGGCCTTGACCTCGGCAGGCGTGGAGCCGTAGTGGTAGGTGCTGTCGCGCGCCGCCAGCCAGGGCAGGAAGTCCTCCTCGAAGCGGCGCTGGAAGCTCATCGGCTGGCCGAGCTGGAACTGCTCCCAGCTGCCGTCGAAGCCGATGTTGCTGTCCAGCACCATCCGCTCGACCCGGTTGGGGAAGAGCGTCGCGTAGTACGCCCCGATCATGGTGGCGTAGGACGGCCCGTAGTAGGTGATCCGCCGCTCGCCGAGCAGGGCGCGGAAGAGGTCGAGGTCGCGGGCGGTCTGCTCGGTGGTCAGGTAGGGCAGCAGGCCGCCGCTGCGTTCCTCGCAGTCGGCCGCGAGCTTGCGGGAGTTGGCGATGACGCGCTCCCGGGCTGCGGGGGAGTCGTCGCGGAAGTCCCCGGCGAAGAAGGCCTGGAACTCCTCCGGGGTCTGGCAGGCGGCCCGGGTGCTGTGGCCCACCCCGCGCTGGTCGAAGCCCACCACGTCGTACGCGGCGCCGAGGGCCGGGGCGTCGTGGACGAAACCGGCCGGGCGCAGCAGGCCCGTGCCGCCGGGGCCGCCGGCGGCCATCAGCAGCGTGCCGCGCCGCTGGGCGGGGTCGGCCACGCGGTGCCGGGAGACCGCGACGGTGACGTCCGGGCCGTCCGCCGGGTGGTGCCAGTCGCGCGGGACGGCCATGGTGGCGCACTCCAGCGAGGGCTCCTCGGTGCAGGGCTGCCAGGCGAGGTGCTGCTGGGCGTAGCGGGCGGGGACTGCGGGCGCGGCCGAGGCGCCGGCGGCCCCGGCGGTGGCGGGCAGGGCGACGGCGGCGAGCAGCACGGCCGCCAGGGCGGCGAGGGGCGTCCGGCGTCGGCGGGCGCGGGCGGGCGGGGCGGTGAGGGTCGCATTCGTGGTCACGTCGTTGATCATGTCGACCCGGAACCGCGTGATCGATAGGGCGCGCACCCGTCTTGGGGGTGGTGCCAGGGACACCCCGCATGGTGTGCAGGCACCCGGTGGGCCCCGGCCGCGGCCCGGTGGGCCTCGCCGCGCCCGCCCTGCTGACGGTGCGTCGCGGGCCGCTGATGAGAGGTGGATCACATCTCCCGACCGGATGTCACACTCCGGGCGCCTGCTTCCTCTCCTTTCGGAACGCACCCGCCGGAACGTCGACTGAACGCCAAGGAGTGCACGTGATGCGGAAGACAGCGGCCCTGCCCTGCGGCAGGGTGGCGAAGTGGGTCGCCCTGGCCCTCTGGGCGGTCCTGCTGGTCCCGGCCGTCCTGCTGGCCGGCCGGCTCGGTGACGTCGAGGAGAACGACAACTCGGCCTGGCTGCCCGGGAACGCGGAGTCGACCGGGGTCGTCGAACGGGCCGAGGGCTTCGGGCTCGCCGACGCCCTCCCCGCGATCGTGGTCTACGACCGGCCCGAGGGCCTCACCCCTGCCGACCTGGCCAAGGTCCGGGCCGACGCCGAGGCCTTCAAGGGCATCGAGAACGTCGTGGGGCAGCCGGAGGGACCGGTGGAGGCGCAGGACGGCAAGGCCGTCCAGACCGTGGTCCGGATCCGGAAGGACAGGACGGGCTGGGAGGGGATCGGCAAGGCCGTCGACGCGATGAGCAGGGTCGGCGAGGCGAACGCCGACGGTCTGGGGTTCCACGTCACCGGGCCGGCGGGTCAGGCGTCCGACTCGATCAAGGCCTTCGGCGGGGGAGGCGGCCTGACCGTGATCACCTCGGTGGTGGTGGTCCTGATCCTGCTGGTCACCTACCGCAGCCCGGTGCTGCCACTGCTGCCGCTGCTCACCGCGGGCGGCGCCCTGGTCACCTCGGAGGCGGTGATCTACCTGCTGGCGAAGCACGCCGGACTCACCGTCAACAAGCAGACCGGCTTCATCCTGACGGTGCTGGTGTTCGGCGCCGCCACCGACTACGCGCTGCTCCTCGTCTCGCGGTACCGGGAGGAGCTGCGGCGGCACGAGGACCGGCACGAGGCGATGGCGGAGGCGCTGCGCCGTTCCGGCCCCGCGATCGTCGCCAGCGCCGCGACCGTCGCGGTCAGCCTGATGCTGCTGATGCTGGCCACCCTCAACTCCACCAAGGGGCTCGGGCCGGCCTGTGCCGTGGGCATCCTGGTGGGGCTGCTCGCCATGGTCACCCTGCTGCCGGCCCTGCTGGTGATCTGCGACCGCTGGGTCTTCTGGCCGGTGCGGCCGTCGTACGGCTCGGCCGGGGCGGCCGAGGGGGGCGTCTGGACCAGGGTCGGTACCGCCGTCTCCGGCCGGCCGCGGATCGTGTGGATCGGCACCGCGCTCGTCCTCGGTGCCATGGCGGCCGGGGTGTTCGGGCTCAAGGCCGACGGGCTCTCCGCCACGGACCAGTTCACCGGCAGGCCGCAGACGGTCGTCGGCGAGGAGATCCAGTCCAGGCACTTCCCGGCCGGCTCGGGCGACCCCGTCGTCGTGGTGGCCAGGGCCGCCTCGGCGGAGCAGGTGAGGGCCGCGCTGTCCGGTGTCCCGGGAATCGCCGGGGTCTCGACGCCGATGGTCAAGGACGGTGAGGCCGTCATGCTGGGGGAGCTCAAGGACGCCCCCGGCAGCACGGCCGCGATGCGCACCGTCGGGCAGGCCAGGGCCGCGGTCCACCGGATCGGGGGCGCGGACGCGCAGGTCGGCGGCAACGCGGCGGTCGTCCTCGACACCCAGGACGCGGCCGCCCGCGACTCCCGGGTGATCATCCCCGTCGTGCTGGTCGTGGTGTTCCTGATCCTCGCGCTGCTACTGCGGGCGGTCGTCGCACCACTGCTGCTGATGGCGACGGTGGTGCTGTCCTTCGGGGCGGCCCTCGGGGTGAGCAGCCTGGTGTTCGACCACGTGTTCCACTTCGCCGGCGCGGAGGCCTCCTTCCCGCTCCTGACGTTCGTGTTCCTGGTCGCCCTGGGCATCGACTACAACATCTTCCTGGTCACCCGGGTCCGCGAGGAGGCGCTGCTGCACGGCACCCGGCGCGGCGCGCTGACCGGCCTGTCCGCCACCGGGGGTGTGATCACCTCGGCGGGCCTGGTACTGGCCGGCACCTTCGCGGCGATGGCCTCGCTGCCGCTGGTGTTCGCGGCCGAGCTCGGGTTCGCGGTGGCGTTCGGCGTGCTGCTGGACACCGTGGTCGTCCGCTCGGTGCTGGTCACAGCCCTGACCCTGGACGCGGGCCGGTGGATGTGGTGGCCCGGCCGGCTGTTCCGGCAGCAGGACGGCCACCGGTCCGTGGCGGGCAGGCCCGGCCTCGAACGCGTTCCCGCTGCGGGACACCCGGCCCGGTGACCGGCCCCGGCCGGGTGGCGCCGACGAGCCGCCCCGGGAGGGCACCGGTGCACCGGGCCGGTCTCCGGACGCGACCGGTCGACTACTGTATGCGCGGAAATGCGGGGGCGGTCGCGGCGCGAGGCCCCCGGCCCGACGAAGCATGGAGACACCACGTGGCAGAGAGCCTCATCGCGACGCTGGAGACGACGCTCGGCACGATCAAGGTCAAGCTGTTCCCGAACCACGCGCCCAAGACCGTCCGCAACTTCGTGGAGCTCGCCCAGGGCGAGCGCGAGTGGACGCACCCGGAGACCGGGCAGACGTCGACCGACCGGCTCTACGACGGCACCGTCTTCCACCGGGTGATCGCCGGCTTCATGATCCAGGGCGGCGACCCGCTCGGCCTGGGTGTCGGCGGCCCGGGATACGAGTTCGACGACGAGATCCACCCGGACCTCTACTTCAACCGGCCCTACCTGCTGGCCATGGCCAACGCCGGGAAGCGGCAGGGCCGGGGCACCAACGGCTCGCAGTTCTTCATCACGGTCGGCGCGACCCCGCACCTCTACGGCAAGCACACCATCTTCGGCGAGGTCGTCGAGGGCGCCGCCGTGGTGGACGCGATCGCCAAGAGCGACACCGACGGCGGCGACCGCCCGGTCGAGGAGGTCGTCCTCACGAAGGTGACCGTCGAGCGCCTCGGCGCCTGACGGCGGATGTGCCGGGGCCCCTGCCCCGCCGGCCCAGGGGCCCCGGCACGCGGTCGCACCCGCACGACGCCCGGCCCGCTCAGTAGGCCGCGGTGAAGCGGGTGCGGTGGTGGGCGGGCTGCTCGGCCTCGTCGAGCAGGGCGACGGCGAGGTCCTCCATGGAGATGGCGGAGGTGCCGTCGGCGTCCACCACCAGCTCGTCCCGGCCGAGACGGTAGCGGCCGGTGCGCACGCCCGGTTCGAGGAGCGCGGCGGGGCTCAGGTACGCCCAGTCGACCTCGGTGTCGGCCCGGTAGAGGGCGAGCTGCTCGTTGCAGGCGAGGGCGATCGGGAGCCAGCCGGGCGGGAAGTCGGGGCCGTCGATGACGGTGGCACCGCCGCCGGGCAGGGTGAGGCTGCCCGCGCCGCCGACGGCAAGCAGCCGTGCGCCCGTTCCGGCCATGCCTGCCAGCAGGCCCTTGGTGGCGGTGGCCAGTTCGCCCTCGCTGCCGGGGGCCGGGCGGGTGGCGCTGATCACCACGTCCTGGCCGGTGGCCAGCCGGGTGACGTCCTCGGCGGTGCGGGCGTCGCCGGTGGCGATGGTGGCGGCTCCGGGCAGGCTGTGCGGCCGGGCCGGGTCGCGCAGGACGGCGGTGACCTGGTGGCCGCGGGCGAGGGCCTCGGCGACGACGCGGCTGCCGACGTTGCCGGTGGCGCCGAACACGGTGATGCGCATGGGGTTCTCCAGTTCCGGAAGGGGGACGTGCGGTCTCGGGCGGTGCACGCGCTCGGGCGGCGTGTGCGGTCAGGCGGTGTGCGTGCTCAGCGGGTGGGTTCGGGGACGGGCTGCTGCGTCGCGGCGGCCTCGGCCGACGCGGGCTGCCCGGCCGGGGGGAGCGGGCTCTCCGGGGCGGTGGTCCGGGGGCGCTGGTTCTGGGCGGCGACCAGTGAGCCGAGCACGATGACCGCGCCGACCCCCTGGACCGGCGAGAGGTCCTGACCGAGGACCAGCCAGCCGAGGGCGGTGGCGACCACGGGGCTGAGCAGCCCGAGGAAGGTGACGGAGGTCGGCGGCAGCGCCCGGATCCCGCGGAACCAGAGCGCGTACGAGACGGCGGCGCCGATCAGGCCGAGGTAGGCGTAGCCGAGCAGGTTGGCGCCGGTGAGGTGGGACGGCGGCGCGCCCTCCACCAGGAGTGCGACCGGGACGAGCATCAGGCCGCCGGCGGTGAGCTGCCAGCCGGTGGTGGCGAGCAGCGGGGCGGGCGAGGTCCAGCGCTTGGAGAGGACGACGCCGGTGGCCATCACGACGGCGCCGCCGAGCGCGGCCGCGACGCCCAGGGCGTCGAGCTGGGCGTTGGCCCGCAGCACCAGCAGGCTGACCCCGATCACGCCGGCGATGCCGGAGAGGAGGGTGCGCAGCGAGAGCCGGTCGCCGAGCAGCCCGGCGGAGAGTCCTGCGGCGATCAGCGGCTGGACGGCGCCGACGGTGGCGGCGACCCCGCCGGGCAGGCGGTAGGCGGCGATGAAGAGGAGGGCCATGAACGCGCCGATGTTGAGAGCGCCCAGCACCAGTGAGCGCCACCACCAACTGCCCTTCGGCAGACGGCGGGTGATGGCGATGAGGAGCAGTCCGGCGGGCAGTGCGCGGAGCACCGCGGCCAGCAGCGGGCGGTTGGGCGGGAGCAGTTCCGTGGTGACGAGGTAGGTCGACCCCCAGACGGCGGGGGCGAGCGCGGTCACCAGCACGATTCCGAGTCGGTTCCTAAGCACCCGGAAAATGTATCTCAGCGCTAAGACATCCGGGTCCGGCCGGGTGAATCGGGTGCTGTGAGGTATCTCACCGCTAAGGCATCGTTGGGGGGTCGTCTAGGCTGGAGCGGTGGCAGACCATGTGGACCGACTGGTGCGGCAGTGGGGCGCGGAGCGCCCCGACCTCGACGTCTCCCCGATGGAGGTGATCGGCCGGCTCAAACGCCTCACCCGCCTGGTGGAGGCCGAGCTGAAGCGGAACTTCGCCGCGCACGACCTGGACACCCCCTCCTTCGACGTCCTCGCCACCCTGAAGCGCAGCGGCCCGCCCTACCGGCTCACCCCCACCGGGCTGATGGAGTCCGCGATGGTCACCTCCGGGGCGATCAGCCAGCGCCTCGACCGGCTGGAGGCCCGAGGCCTGGTGACCCGTACCCCGAGCGGGTCCGACGGCCGCAGCCGCGACGTCGCCCTCACCCCCGAGGGCCATGCCCTGGTCGACCGCGCCCTCCCCGATCACCTCACCACCGAACGGCGCATCCTGGCCGACCTCGACCCGCAGCAGACCGAGGCCCTGATCGATGCCCTGCGGACGGTGCTCGCGACCTTGGGGGAGGGCGACGAGGCCGGGTGACCGGCCCGCCCGCCGTGGCCCGTCCGACGTTCCGCGCCCGCCGCGGCGCCTCCGACGTTCCCCGCCGGGCGCACGGCGCGGATCGTCGGAGACACGTCAGGGGTTGACCGCGACGGCCTTGAAGAAGGTGTAGTGGAACGTCCCGCCCTCCTCCGCCGTGCGGCGCAGGTCGACGACGCCCCGGTCGAACGCGGCCGCAGAGGTGAGGCCGGCCGCGACCGCGTCGTCGCGCACCGACTCGACCATCGCGACGAAGGTGCGGCGGGTGAACCCCTCCCCCAGCGCCGGGCGGCTCCCGTCCGCGTAGACGGTGCGCGGGCGGACCGCGACGTCGCCGAACCCCGCCGCCGTCAGCAGCGGGTGCAGCCGCCGCCCGATCAGGCCGTCGCCGCCCGCGTCGGCCTGCAACCGCACCAGGTGGTCCACCGTCGCGCGGGCGGCGGCGCTCTCCGGGTGGAAGAAGGCCGAGCCGTGGTCCCCCTCGATCACCGTGACCGTGCCGCCCGGCCTCAGCACCCGGCGCAGGGCTGCCAGCGCGGTCACCGGGTCCGCCAGGTGCTCCAGCACGAAGCAGAGGAAGACGTGGTCGAACGCGCCGTCGGCGAACGGCAGCTCGTGCAGGTCCCCGTGGTGCCACGTCACCTTGGCGCCGGGCGCGTGCGCCGCCACCCGGGCGCGCGCCTCGGCGAGCGAGTCGGCCGAGATGTCGGCCGCCGTCAGCCGCACGCCGGGACTGCCCGCCAGCAGGTGCAGCGTCTGCGCCCCGACGCCGCACCCCGCCTCCAGCACCCGGCTGCCCGTCGGGTACGCGGTGTCCGCGTGCAGCAGCTCCGCGAGGGTGTCCGCCTGGTCACCGAGCCGCTGCGCCTCGGTGGCCGAATAGCCGTGGACGTAGCCGTGGCGCTCCGAGGGGGCGGCGGTCCGCGGCCGCGCGGTGGTCTCCTGGAATTCCTTCTCCGTCGTCATGTCCCCACCCTGGCGTCCACAATGGACTGGTGAACAGGTCCATAGAGCCGGCTGTCGACCGGTCCAAACCGGTCGGTGCCGACTTCCTCCAGCTCGACACCGCCGACGCACCGCCGGGCGGTCTCGCCGACTGGCTGGCCGGCCGGCTGCGCCGGGCGATCGCGGACGGCCGCCTCCCCGCCGGCAGCCGACTGCCCGCCACCCGGGTGCTCGCCGCCGAGCTGCGGGTCTCCCGAGGGGTCGTCACCGACGCCTACGGGCGGCTCGCCGAGGAGGGCCAGATCGCCGGCCGGGGCAGGGGCGGCACCGTCGTCGTCGCCACCCCCGCCCCGCCGCCCCCGCCGGCCGGGCCTCCAGCGCCGGCACCCGCCCCGTTCGACGCCGCGCCCGTCCCCGCGAGCTTCGACGCGCTGCGCGCCGCCCCCGCCCGGATCAACCTCTCGCCCGGCGTCCCGGACCTCGCCGCCTTCCCCCGCGCCGCCTGGCTGCGCGCCGAACGCGCCGTCCTGGACAGGCTCTCCGCCCACGAGTTCGGCTACGGCGACCCCCGCGGCACCCCCGCGCTCCGCCGGGCCGTCGCCCACTGGCTGGCGCGCAACCGGGGCATCCGCGCCGACCCCGACGAGGTGCTGATCGTCGCCGGCGCGGCCCAGGCCCTCGCCCTGCTCGGCCAGGTGCTCGGGCAGGCCGGCCTCACCGAGGTCGCGGTCGAGGACCCGGGCTCGCTCGGCACCCGCCAGCACCTCGGCCACTGGCTCACCGCCACCCCGCCCGTCCCGGTCGACGCCGACGGCATCCGCGTCGACGCGCTCCGCGCCACCGGCGCCCCCGCCGTCCTGCTCACCCCCGCACACCAGTTCCCGGCCGGCGTCGTGCTCGGCGGCGAGCGGCGCCGCGAACTGCTCCGCTGGGCCGGCGAGGGCGGCCTCGTCATCGAGGACGACTACGACGCCGAACACCGTTACGACCGCGCACCCGTGCCCGCGCTGCGCGGCGTCCTCCCCGAACAGGTCTGCTACACCGGCAGCGTCTCCAAGCTGCTCGCCCCCGCCCTGCGCACCGGCTGGCTGCTCGTCCCGCCCCGCCATCGCGAGGCCGTCCTCGCGGCCAAGCGCTTCGCCGACCTCGGCAACGCGGTCCTGCCGCAGCTGGTGCTGGCCCGGCTGATGGAGAGCGGCGAGCTGGAACGCCACCTGCGCCTGCTGCGTCCGCGTCACCGTCGGCGCCGGGACGCGATGATCGCCGCGATCGGCGCCCACCTGCCGGGCGCCGTCGTGCACGGTGCGGCGGCCGGGTTGCACCTGATGGTCACCTTCCCGGCCGGGCTCGACTGCACGGACACCGAACTCGCCACGGCCGCGCTCGCCCACGGCGTCAAGGTGCAGCCGCTCTCCTGGCACGCCCGGCTGCCGCACCCGCCCGGGCTGGTGCTCGGCTACGCGGCCGGCGCGCCGGGCGAGATCACGGAGGGCGTCGCGGTGCTGGGCGGACTGCTACGGCGGATGGGGTAGCGGGCGCGTTGCGCGGAGCCCGGCCGGGTCGGCTCCCGGTAGCCTGACGCACCGGAGCGGCCGGCCCCGGCGGGCCCCGCGCCCGGCTTCGTCCATGTCGCTCCAGAGTCCCGTCCCCCCACGGTCCCGTCCCGCTGCGGTTCCGTCCCCCTGTCCGGGAGGTCCGATGCCGTCGCTCCGACGGACCGTCCGCGTCGCGGCCCTCATCCTGCTGCTGACCGCCATGACCCCGGCCCCGGTTGGTACCGCGCACGGAACCCACCGGCCGCCGCCCACCGCGGAGAGGAAGAGCCCCGTGCCGAACGAGGACTCCCGCCGGCTCGCCGGCCGGCGCATCGTCTACTCCTACGCCGGGCCGACCCCGCCGCCGGCCCTGCTGCGGACGATCAGCGAGGGCCGGGCGGCAGGCGTCATCCTGTTCGGCGAGAACATCACCTCGCCCGACCAACTCCGCACGGCCGTCGGGCAGCTGCGCCAGGCCGCCGCCGAGGCCCCGGGCGCCCTCCCGCTGCTGCTGATGACCGACCAGGAGGGCGGCAAGGTCCGCCGGCTGCCCGGTGCTCCCGAACTCTCCGCCCGCCGCACCGGGCTGGCGCCCGACCCGGTCGCCGAGGCCGCCCGCTCGGGCGCCGGCGCCGGCCACAACCTCGCCGACGCCGGTCTGAACACCAACCTCGCGCCCGTCCTCGACGTCTTCGACACCCCCGACAACTTCATCGACCACTTCGAGCGCTCCTACGGCCAGGATCCCTCCGTGGTGGCCGGGTTGGGCGCCGCCTTCCTGGCCGCGCAGCAGGACCTCGGCGTCGCGGCCACCGCCAAGCACTTCCCGGGCCTCGGCGCCGCCGCGCGCGACCAGAACACCGACGAGGAGCCCGTCACCCTGCCCGTCCCCCTCGCCGAACTCCGCGCCCGCGGCGAGGAGCCCTACCGCGCCGCCATCGCGGCCGGCGTCCGCCTGGTCATGACCTCCTGGGCGGTCTACCCCGCCCTCGACCCGGCCCGCCCGGCCGGCCTGTCGCCCACCGTCGTCCAGGGCGAACTCCGCGACCGCCTCGGCTTCCGGGGCGTCACCGTCACCGACGCACTCGAAGCCGGCGCCCTGAACCTGTTCGGGGACACCCCCGCCCGGGCCCTCGCCGCGGCCGAGGCGGGCATGGACCTCCTGCTCTGCTCGGCCCGCGACGTCGAGCAGGGCGATGCCGCCGCCGTCGCCCTGGCCGACGGCCTGGACAGCGGCCGCCTGGACCGCCAGGCCTTCCTCGACGCCCTCCACCGGGTCGACACCCTGCGCTCCGGTCTTGCCGCGGGCGGCCGGTAGCCTGCCGGGGCCTGCCGGGGCCTGCCGGGGGCCGTCCGGGGAGCAGCGGCGGGGGAGGGCCGGGATCGTCCCCCACCATGACGGCCGACGTCCTCGCCTGATCACCCGCTCGCCCGTGCGGGGTCGAGCAGCTCGCGCAGGTCGAGGATGCGGTAGCCGCGGGCACGGACGGCGTCGATGATCAGCGGCAGCGCCTCGGCGTCCAGGCAGTGGTGGTCGGGGCTCTCGTCGGGCGCGCCGACGTGGAGCTGGAGGATCGCTCCGGGAACGAGGGCGGCGAGGGCGCGGTCGGCGGCCAGGGCGGCGGTGATCCGGAGGAGACGCTTCACACCCCGTCCAACACCCCACGCCGGGTCGAGGGCACGGGCACGGGCCACCTCGGTGCCGTTCGGCGGCATTCACCTGCGGTCAAGAGCCAAGATCGCGCCATCGAAAGGCTGTTTTCCGGTCTGTCCGATGGGTCGATGGCCCAATCGCCGGTGGGCATTCGAATCATGTGCCAGGGTTACGGCATGGCACATGTGAAATGTCACATGCGCAGAACTGTATGACTTTGTGAAACGGAGAAGCGGATGAACCGACTCACTCTGCTCGCGGCCGGCGTCGCCGGGGCGGCGACCCTCCTGGCCATCCCCGCCGAGGCCGGCGCGGCGACCGCCACGACCACGACCACCACCGTCACCTGCGGCGCCTCCGGCCTGCAGGCCGGTCTGTCGACCAAGGTGTGCGCCGAGATCACCGGCACCGGTGTTGCGTTCTACGGCCAGATCTCCCTGGCCGGTCCGCCGAGCCCGGGCAGCCCGGAGCTGCCGACCAGGCAGCTGCTGACCGGCCTCTCCGGTCAGGTGGTGGGCGGCGCCTCGCTCGGCTCGGTGAGCGGGGGCACGTTGTTCAAGGCCAGCACGGTGCAGGTGCGGGGCGTCAGCGGCACGGTGACGTGCGGCTCGACCGTGCACGGCAGCTTCAGCGTGGCCGACTTCCCGTGGAACCCGGCTCCGGTGACCGTCGACGTCGTGGTGCCGTGTTGATGACGCGCCGGTAGTGCAGCAGGGCCCGGGGGTTGGCGGACTCCCGGGCCCTGTTCGTTCATGGGGGAGGGGGCCGGAGAGGGAAGTCGGCAGGGGGTGGCAGCGGGGTGGCGGCGGTGGTCGGCGGCCGGGCGCGATGACGACTTGAAGAATTCTTCATCCGCAAGGGATGATGCTTCCCGGCCGCACCGGGCCGCCGGACTGCCCGCCGATCGGGCGCCCCCGGGCACCAGCGAACAGCAGGGAGAGAACGGACGATGGCGGTCCCGCTGTACCAGGCCAAGGCGGAGTTCTTCCGCACCCTCGGGCACCCGGTCCGCATCCGCGTGCTGGAGCTGCTGCAGGACGGGCCGCGGCCGGTGCGCGAGCTGCTGGCCGAGATCGAGGTCGAGCCGTCCAACCTCTCCCAGCAGCTCGCGGTACTGCGCCGGACCCAGCTGGTCACGGCCACCCGCGAGGGCAACACCGTGGTCTATGCGCTCAGCACGCCGGACGTCGCCGAACTGCTGCGCGCCGCCCGGCGCATCCTCACCGACCTGATCGCCGACCAGGGCGCGCTGCTCACCGAGCTCCGCGCGCCCGGTCGATGAGCACCGGGCGGGCGTCGTGCCGACGCCCGCCCGGACCGTGCGCGACGACCGCCCGACCCGAAGGAGAACCCGGCCATGGCCGACGGCATCAGCGACGAGAAGAGCAGGCGCAAGGCCATGCTGATCCGCGCGGGCATCTACATCTTCGCCACGCACCTCTTCGCCGGGTTCGTGATCCTGCTGTTCAGCCTCGGAGGCCGTCGCTGAGGGGGTGACCGTCACCGAGGCGCTGACCGTCCCTGAGGCGCTGATCGTCCCTGACGCGGGGGCCGTCACCGACGTAGCGGCGGGAGGTGCTGGTCCAGGCCTGTACGCCGTCGACCAGCTCCCGGGTGCCGTTCAGGTACCAGTGGCCGGCCGGGTGGCGGAGCAGCAGGCGCCGCCGGAGCGTGTCGCTCTCCTCCCTCAGGCGCGCGACCCGGGCGCGGACCGCAGCCGCGGCCTGGGTGCGGGTGCAGCCGCGGACGCGTTGCAGGGTCAGCACGGTGTTGAAGGCGGCCGCGGCCTGCCGCTCCTCCCGTTCCAGCGAGTAGAGGTCGTTGATGAGCGTCGCGGCGTCGGCGGTGTGCGCGCGCAGCCGGTGCAGCGTGGGGTCGGCGTGCAGCCGGGCGGGTGCGTCGGCGCCGTGGACGCGCTCCAGTATGTTCATGAACGGGTAGAGGCAGCTGGCGTGACGACGCAGACGCAGGGTCTCGGGCAGGCCGGGGGAGGTGCGTCCGGCCCGGTGCGCGGACTCGGTGAGGAAGGTCTCCAGGCAGGACCGCCACTCGGCGGCGCTCCGTTCGCGCCAGGCGGGCGACATCGCGTCGCACTGGCGCTGCCACAGTTCCCGCCAGGAGTGCAGCAACGGGGAGTCGCCCGCTGCCGGAGCGGGAACGTCGCCCGTCAGGACGGCGAGCAGCGGGTGGACGACGGCGCGGGCCTGCGCAGGGCGGTGGCCGGGCGGGCCGTCGAAGCGGTCGTCGAGGATGGTGAACCAGCCGAGGACGTCGACCAGCAGGTCGAGCTCGGCGCCGCGCGCCCGGGGGTAGGCGTGGCCGATCAACCCGGGGAGCGCGTAGGCCTGGTAGCGCGGCAGCTCGGCGGGGCAGAGCAGGCCGTGGTGGAGCGCCCAGTCGGCGTGCCGGGTGGTGGCGGTGAGCAGCTCGCCGGGGAGGCGGTGGCCGGCCGTGGCGGGTGGGCGCGGCGCCGGGTGCGCGGGCGGGGCCGGCCGCGGGACGGCGGTGATCCGTGGGGCGCCGGCGGCACCTGCGGAAGCGGCGGCAGGTCGTTCGACGGTGGCCTGGGCGGTGCCGGTTGGTACGGGGTCCGCCTGCGCGGTGCCCGCTCGTGCCTCCGGTCCTGCCGGTGCACCGGGGGCCTCGCGCGGGGCGAGCCGGACGCGCAGGCCCTGGGCCTGGACGGTGGTCCAGACGACCTCGCGGGCCCGGGCGCCCGGCACCGCCGTCGGCCGCCAGCGGCGCAGGATCGCGGCGGCGGCCACGGTCAGCTCCGCCCAGGCGAACGCCTCGCCGATGCACTTGTGCTTGCCCGCCCCGAACGGCAGGAACGCCCGCGGCCCGGTGCCCGCCGAGCCGTCGCCCTCGCGCCAGCGGCCGGGGTGGAAGCGCAGCGGGTCCGGGTGGAGCAGCGGGTCGCGGTGCAGCGCGGTGAGGCTGTAGAGCAGCTCGGTACCGGCCGGGATCCGGTACCGGCCGAGCTCGACCGGCACGCTCGCGGTGCGCATCAGGAAGGCGTTCGGCGCGTGCAGCCGGACCACCTCCCGGGTGACGCTGCGCGTGTACGTGAGCCGGGCGAGCGCCTCCGGGGTGGGGACGGTGCCCGCCGGGAGGTGCTCGTCCAGCTCGGCGAGGACGAGGGCCTCCACCCGCGGGTGCCGCAGCAGTTCGTCGATCAGCCAGGTGAGCGTGGTGGAGACGGTCTCGGTGCCCGCGCCGAACATGGTGATCGCCTCGGAGCGCACGTCCGCCTCGGTGAGCGGGCGGCCGGTGGCGGGGTCGGTTGCGGCGCGCAGCAGGGCGGGCAGCGTGGGGGCCGCGTTGCGGCCGGGCTGCGCCTCGCCGCCGAAGGGGCGGCCGGCCGGCCGGGCGCCGCGGTCGACGGCCTGGTCGACCACCTGGTTGAGCACCCGGACGGCGGTGTCGAACCGCCGGTTGACCGGCAGCGGCAGCCGGGCGAGGGCGGGGTGCGGGTAGAGGGACTGGACGATCTGGCCCTTCACCATGTCGGGCAGCGCCTGGTGGAAGGCGAGCGTCGCGTCCTCGCTCAGCCGCGCGTCGAACAGCGTTCGGGTGACGATCTCCAGCGCGAGGTGGTTCATCTCCTTGGCCACGTCGAGGACCTGGCCGGGCCGCCAGCGTGCCGCGCGCTCCTCCGTGACCTGGTGCATCACCGCGAGGTAGCCGGCCATCCGGTCCTGGCCGAAGGCGGGCTGGACGACCCGGCGGCGGTCGCGGTGCGCCTGTCCCTCGGACATCAGGAGGCCGTCGCCGAAGGCGGTCCTGAGGGTGTCCTGGACGGCGCCGCGCGGGCAGTCGTGGGCGAGTGCCACCAGCAGGGTGTGGACCAGGCGGGCGTCGGTGACCACGCAGACGGTGCGCGGACCGAGCCGGATCCGCACCACTCCGCCGTGGCGGGAGAGCGAGCCGAGGAAGCCGAGCGGGTCGCGGAGCAGGGCGGGGGCGTGGCCGAGGACGGGGAGTGCGCCCGGCGCGAGCGGGGGAGCGGCCGGCGCCCCCGGCCGGGGGGCGTCCCTGGAGGGGGCGATCGGTCTACGGGGCTCGATCGTCAGGGGCATGACATTCTCTCTCAACCAGTTGGACCGGCGCGGCGGGCCCGCCGGAGCCGCCGCCGCGACAGGCGGGATCCGGGGGCTCCGGCCAGCGCAGACCCCCGCGCGCGCGCCACAGACGGAGGGCGCACGTCATAGAAAACGCGCCGGTCCCGCGAGCGTTGCGCCGTACGCGGGGGGATCACCCCATCGGTGGATCGTGCCGCTCCCGCCCGGGCGCGGCGCGCGCGGTGGGCGCGTTGACCGCGGGCGATGTGGTAGCGGCACGGCCCGGTGACACCCCGTCGGCAGATCCGGCGACTCCACCAGCAGGCCCGGCGACTCCACCGGCAGATCCGGCGACTCCACCGGCAGGCCCGGCGACTCCACCGGCAGAGCTGGCGGCACCACCGGCAGGCCCGGCGACTCCACCGGCAGAGCTGGCGGCCCCACCGGCAGGCCCCGTGGCCCGACCGGCAGGCCCGGCGGCCCCACCGGCAGATCGAGCGGGCCCCACCGTCAGGCCCGGTGGCCGCGCCGGACCGCGGCGTCCACCGGGCCGGTCAGCCGGTCGGCCGCCGCGGCGAACCCCTCGGCGGCCGCCACGGGTTGCTCGAACCACTCCTCCCAGCCGTCCACCACCTCGCCCGCCACCTCGACCTCGGTCCCCGCCCGCCAGGGCGGCCCCCAGCTCAGGTCGAACCCGCAGCGGCGCGGGAAGCCGAGTGAGCAGACCACGAGCAGGTCCGGTGTCTCGACGAAGCCGGTGATGGTGGCGGCGACGATCCACTCGTTCCGGTGATACTCCAGGCCGGCCCCGGCCCGGCCCGCCCGGACGCCGAGTCCGGTGGCAATCCGGCGCATCCGGCCGGCGGCGAGGGCGAGTGCGGCCTCGACGGCGGGGGCCTCGGCCTCGGTGAGGGCCGGGAAGACCCAGCGCGGGTCGCCCTGGTCCAGGGGGATCGTCTCGGTCACGAACGGGAGTCTGGCCCGGAACGGTGCACGTCCGCAACCGGCCGTCAGGCGCTGTGACCGGTACGGCGGAGCGGCGCGGACCACGGCGCTCACGCCCCCGGGCGCCGCCGCGTCCCGGTTCAGGGTCTGACCTGGGCGGACGGGCCGGGCGGGGCCGGTCGCCGTTGCCTCACAGGCAGGGTCTTTAGGCCCTCGGCCGGAGGGCCTCCGACGGTCCAGCATGGTCCGGAACCGTCCGGCACGTTCCGGAGACCCCGGCATGGTCCGGAACCGAGGAGGACCCTGATGACCCGTCTGCGCCACCGGCCCGCCCCCGACGTACGGGTGGAGATACGCGGCGAGCTGCCCCGCGAGGACGCCGAGTACGCGCGGGTGCAGGCGCTGGAACTGTTCGCGGCGCTCGGCCCGGGAGTGCACGGGGCCAGGGTCCGGCTCACCCGGATGTGCGACCGGGCGGTGACCCGGCCGGTCGTGGCGCAGGCCGCGGTCGTGCTGGACGGCGACGG
Organism: Streptomyces sp. CB01881; assembly: GCF_002953255.1. Taxonomy (GTDB): domain Bacteria; phylum Actinomycetota; class Actinomycetes; order Streptomycetales; family Streptomycetaceae; genus Kitasatospora. Next base: position 524,031 of record NZ_CP026498.1, on the reverse strand, counting down.
TACGGTCCGGGTCCAACTGTCCGGCAGGACCGTCCGCGAGGCGGTGGACCTCGCGCTCGGCACGCTCGCCGCCCGGGCCGCCCGGCTGCGCGAGCAGGGGGACATCGGGCTGGCCGCGGTGTACGAGAGCGCCTACCGGCCGCAGTTCACCCCGCGCCCGCTGGCCGAACGGCAGATCGTCCGGCGCAAGTCGGTCGTCCTCGCCCGCCGCACCCCCGACGAGGCGGCCCGCGAGCTGCTCGCCCTGGACCACGGCTTCCACCTCTTCGTGGACGCACTCACCGGACAGGACAGCCTGGTCCACCGCCGGCCGGTGAGCGGTGGCCTGCGGCTGGTCCGCGCCCACTCGACCGCGCGGCTCGGCGGATCCGCCCTCCCGCTGTCCGAGAGCCTGCACCCCGCGCCCCGCCTCGACGTGGCCGAGGCCGCCCGGCGGCTCTGGCTCACCTGCTGGCCGTTCGTCTTCCACACCGATCCGGACGACGGCCGCGGCCGGGTGCTCTACCGCCGTTACGACGGCCATTACGGCCTGATTGCGCCGGTGACGGAGGCCTCCTGACGGGCAGAACCCTTTCGGCGCCCCACGGCGCCGGGGACCAGCACGCGCGTGACCCACCGACGGGCACACCCCTCAAGCGGAAGGCGGGACCAGGACCATGGACTGCGAAGAAGTCATGCTGACCGTCCGGATCACCGCGGCCGAGCGGGCCCTGCTGCGCGAACTGGCGCGCGGCCACGGCAGCGACGTCTCGGAGGTGGCGGCGGACGGGCTGCTCGACGTCATCCCGGCCCTGCACGACGACACCGCGGCGCTGCGGCTGCTGCGCGTCCTCGCCCGTCCCACAGCCTGCGCCGTCATGCTCTGGCTGCCGGCGCCCGTCGCGGACCTGCTCCCGCTGCTCGGCGACCGGATCGCCCTCGCCGGCGGGCTGCGGACCTGCCCCGCCAGCGCCGCGCTCGCCGCCGCGCTGCGGCTCTGGCTGGCCGGCGACCCGGCCCGGCTGGCCGCCTCCCTCGCGACCATGCACGCCCCGGTCGCCCGCCGGATCGCCGCCCCCGTGCTGAGCGTGGCGGCCTGACCGGACGGCGGCCTGATCAGGCGGCGGTCTGATCGGACGGCGGTCTGATCGGACGGCGGCCGCCCCGCGTCGTCGTGCCGACCGCGCCGTCGCGGTTGCCGGGGTGAGGTCCGGCCGAAGATGACGTCCGGTCGGAGGTGGCATCCAGCCGGAGGTGACGTCCGCTCAGAGCTGATGTCCGCTCGGAGCTGATGTCCGCTCGGAGGTGAGACGCTGCGGCTGTGCCCGGTGGGTCGCAGTGGCATGTCCGGGGCGGAAAATCGGCTGGTCAGAGCTCTGGCCACGGCCACCCGGCGGGTCTAGCATTCCGGTCACGGCAGCCGGAACCCGGACCCCCGGGCAGCCCGGCCGGGTGGCCGCCACCACCCCTGCCGGGGAGCGCGTACCCCCCGAGCGTGCTCCCCGGCACTGCCGCGCGCCCGCTCGCGCGCCCGCCCGTATGCCCGCTCGCGCGCCCATGCCCGCGCCCCGCCGCTCGCCTTTGCGCGACCCGCTGCGCACCCCCTCCGCCCACCGCGCGCACCCGGCCGCACACCCGGCCGCACACCCCGTCGTGGCACGACGCCGATCCACCCGATCGAATTTCGAAAGATGTTTCTGTTATCCCCTCCCGTCCTCCCCGGTCTCCAGGGTGTCGGAAGGTCCGGACGCCACGTCACATGGCGAACGGACCGTCACACCGAGGACAGGAGAGAGTGCGATGGGACACCGGAGTACGGAGACCCGCCGCAGGCGGCGCAAGAGGTCGGGGCGCCGGACGGCGCTTATGGCGGCGGCGGTAGTGGCCGGACTGGTGGCGGGCGCACTGGGCATCCAGACCGCGTTGGAGCCGGCCGCCGTCCGGGCCGGCACCGCAGCGGCGGTTGGCGGATCGGCCGACCGGGCGGAGGCGGGCACGGCCGGAGTCGTCACCGAGGACGGCGGCCCGGGTGAGACCGGCACCGCCGAGGGCGCCACGCAGGCACCCGCTCCGAAGCGGGACCAGAAGGCCGCGCCGCTGCACGAGATACCCAAGGACCAGCCGGAACGCGGTCTCGTCTACACAGGTCTGACGCTGCCGACGGGCGACCGCTGCGCCGGCTCGCTGGAGGTCACCGCGGGCCAGCTGTGCAGCCACGGTCCGGACGCGCCGCCCAAGGACATCGACATCCACAAGGACGTCCCGCCGGTCGCCGCGGCCGCCGCCCCGGTGGCGGCGCTGACGCCGCCCGCCGACGCCCAGCCGCCCGCCGCGGCCGACCTGCTGAAGGGCGGTGCCCCGGTCCTGGACGCAGGCCAGAAGGCCCTCCTCGGCGACGCTGCGACCCCGGCGGCCGGAGCCGCAACGCCCCAGCAGACCCCCGCCGCCGGCGGGTCCGCGCTGGTCTGCGAGGGGGACGGCAGCACCGGCAACCGGATCCAGGTGGTGTACGTCCACACCCCGGGCAACGACCGCTTCGCCCAGTACCTGCCGTCGTTCAAGAAGTGGGCGGCGGAGGTCGACGTCATCTACAACGCCAGCGCCCAGGAGACCGGCGGCGTCCGGCACGTGCGCTTCGTCACCGAATCCGACTGCACCGCATCGGTGTTGAACGTGCAGATCGCGGACTCCGAGATCCAGGACTTCAACGCGAGCAACCGCGCGCTCGCCGCGCAGGGGTTCAACCGCAAGGACCGCAAGTACATGATGTTCACCGACGCCAAGGTGTACTGCGGCATCGGCACCTTCGCGGGCGACGAGCGGCCCGGCCAGGACAACCTGAGCAACTTCGGCCCCTCGTACGGGCGGACCGACTCCGGCTGCTGGGGCGGCTCCACGGCGGCGCACGAACTCGGCCACAACCTGGGTGCGGTGAGCAACAGCGCACCCAATTCGAGCAAGGGCGGCCACTGCGTCGACGAGTGGGACCTCATGTGCTACTCGGACGCCCCGTACTACCCGGCGATGAAGACGGTCTGCCCGGACAACGCCAGTGACAACCGGCTCGACTGCCACCACGACGACTACTACAACACCAATCCCGCGGCCGGCAGTTACCTGGCCACGCACTGGAACGTCGCCAACAACCGCTTCCTGATCGCCGGTGGCGGCACCGGTCCGAACCCGACCCCCACCCCCACCCCGACCCCGACGGCCACGCCGACCCGGACCCCGTCCCCGACCTCGACGCCGTCCCCCACCACCCCGACCCCGACGGCCACCGGGAGCACCACCCCGAGCCCGACCAGGACCCCGTCGCCGACCGGAACCACCACGCCGGGCCCGACCCCCACCCCGACCGCGACGCCCACCGGCGGCAACACCGCCCCGGCCATGACGGTCAGCCAGATCACCCAGAACTCGGCCGTGCTGAGCTGGACCGCGGTCCCGGCTGCCGCCGGCTACGACGTGCTGCTGAACGGGCAGTCCGTGGGCACCGTCCGCGCCACCGTGGTCGGCCTGGTCCGGCTCGCCCCCGGCACCTCGTACACCGTGGCCGTCGCCGTGCGTGACGCCGCCGGCACGGTCTCGCAGCCCGGCCGCGCAGCCACCTTCAGCACCCTCGCCGACGGCGGCCGGCCGCAGCCCGGCACCCGGTACACCATGGTGAACGGCCTCACCGGGCAGGCCGCCGACCTCTGGGGCAGCTCGCTCAACGACGGCACCGTGGCCATCGCCTACCAGCGCACCGGCTACGCCAACCAGAAGTGGACCTTCGAGGACGCCGGATCCGGCGCGGTGCGGATCAAGTCCGTCCGTTCGGACAAGTGCCTCCAGCTCGGCGGCGGTCCGGTGGCCGGCCAGTACCTCGCCCAGCAGCCCTGCTCCGGCGCGTCCTCCCAGAAGTGGGCGCTCACCCCGTCGGGTGGCGGGTTCACCCTGAGCGCCGAGGGCTCGACCCTGGTCCTCGGTGTCAGCAACCGCTGGTACTACGGCGGTTGGCTGCTGGAACTGCAGAAGCCCAACGGCCAGGCCTACCTGGA
>NZ_CP026498.1:423861-519999 GCF_002953255.1 Streptomyces sp. CB01881 | reverse complement strand
GCCCCCACCACCCACCCGGGTGCGGCCGTCGCCACGTCACACCGGCGACGGCCGCATCCGGCCATCCCCCCACGAGGAACCCCCGACATGCGCATCCGACCGCTCGCCGTCGCCCTCGCCCTCGCCGGGGCGGCCGTCCTCGGACCCGCCGCCCTCCCGGCCGTTGCCCACGGGGACAACGTCCAGCTCGACGTCACCGGCCAGGAGGGCGGCCACGTCACCACCGTGGCCACCTTCGAGAACGACCACGAACCGGTCGTCGAGGAGTTCGCCGGGACGCTCGCCGCCACCTCCGCGGACGGCCGCTCGGCCGGACCGTGGCGGCTGGTCGCCGTCCCCGGCCACCCCGGGTCCTACACCACCCGGGAGATCCTGCCCGCCGGTCACTGGCGGATCACCGTCGACTGCGCGTTCCCCTCCCTCGGCCACGGCGAGCGCGAACTGGACGTCGAGGCGGCGGCCATCGTCGACCCGGTGCTGCCGACCCCGCCGACGACCACCTCCGGGCCGACCGCGCCCGGGCCGAACTCCACGACCGCGCCCACGACCACGACCGCGCCCACGACCACGACCGCGCCCACGATCGCGCCGACCGGCACCGCCGCAGCGACGCCGACGGTCACCCCCGCGCCCACGCCCTCCGCCCAGAGCGCCGGAAAGCCCGTCACCTCGGCGGAGATCCCGCAGGACGAGAAGAGCGCCGGCACCTCCGAAGCGGCCACCTGGGCGGCCATCGGCACCGCCGCCGCGGCCGTCGTCGTGGTCGCCACCGGCTTCTGGCTGCGCCGCCGGTCCCGCCAGGCCTGATCCGCGACCCCACGGGACCGGTCGGAAGCCGACGGTGCGCGAGCGATCGGACGGCCGACGGAACCGGCCGCCCAGGCCCGGTCGTCCGTGCTGTCAACGGGCCGCCGAACGGAGGCGCCCGACCAGGCAAGGGAGCAACCGCGTATGAAGAAGGTCCTGATCACCGGTGGCGCGGGTTACATCGGCAGCACCGTGGCGTCCGCGCTGCTCGACCAGGGCATCACGCCCGTCATCCTCGACGACCTGTCCAAGGGCCGGGCGGAGTTCGTCGAGGGCCGGGTGTTCTACCAGGGCGACACCGCCGACGGTGCGCTGCTGGACCGGATCTTCGCGGAACACCCCGACATCGACGCCGCCCTGCACTGCGCCGCCCGGATCGTCGTGCCGGAGTCGGTCGCCAAGCCGCTCTTCTACTACCGTGAGAACGTCGCCAAGACCGTCGAACTGCTGGACTCCCTCCAGCGCAACGGCTGCACCCGGGTCGTCTTCAGCAGCTCCGCCTCCATCTACGCGCCCACCCCGGACGCCCGCGTGGACGAGACCTGCGCGGTCGACGCCAACAGCCCGTACGCGCGCACCAAGCAGATGATGGAGCACGTCCTCCAGGACTGGACCCGCGGTGACGGCGCCGAGGGGATCCGCGTCATCGCACTGCGGTACTTCAACCCGGTCGGCGCCGACCCGCAGCTGCGCACCGGCCTCCAGGACCTCAACCCCACCCACGCGCTGGGCAAGCTGATCGAGGCCCACACCAACGGCACGCCGTTCACCGTCACCGGCGTCGACTGGGCGACCCGCGACGGCTCCGGCATCCGCGACTACATCCACGTGCAGGACCTCGCGGACGCCCACGTCGCCGCCCTCACCCGCTTCGACGAGGTGGTCAAGCCCGCCGCCGACGACCGCTACCGGGTCATCAACGTCGGCACCGGCGAGGGCACCACCGTCCGCGAGCTGGTCACCGCCTTCGAGGAGGCCGTCGGCGCCAAGCTCGACGTCCGCGAGGCCGACCCGCGCCCCGGCGACGTCATCGGCTGCTACGCCGCCGTCGACACCGCCCGCGAGCTGCTCGGCTGGACGGCGCAGCGCACTATCGCCGAGGGCGTCACCGACGCCCTCGCCTGGCGCGCCAAGTGGGCCGCCCGCCTCGCCTCCGCCTGACCCGGCAGCTCGGTAGGGCCCCGGCCCCGGACCCCGTCACGGCGTCTCGTTCTCGTCTCGCAAGGCGTCGAAGGGAGAGCTGTAGTCGAAGCCCGGGGCCGTGTCCGGCGGCGGTCGGTGGGTGGGTTCCTGTCCGTCCTCACCACTGTCGACCTGCCGGTTTCCCGGCCGGCCCCCTGGTGCGCGGCGGCTGACGGCCCGGCGGGCCGGCCAGAAGGGCGCCCGCTCCCGCCGCGGGAACCGGACCTCGCCAGGCGGCGTCTTCCCGGCGGAGTCGAGTGACGGGAGTGGCGGGTGGGGAAGCAGACGGCGGGGGACGGGGCCGGGCCGGGCCGGTGGGGCTGGGCCAGGCGGGTCCTGGTCGGGCTCTGCGCGGTCGGGCTGACGGTGCCGGCCGCGCTGGCCGTGGTCCGGCTCGGCGGCTGGGACGACGGCACCTCGCTGGCCATGCCGATGGTGCTGCTGCCCTACGTCGCGGCGGGCACCCTGGTGGCGCTGGCCGTGCTGCTCGCGGTGCGCTCGTGGTGGGCGGCCGGGGTGGCCGGAGTACTCGCCGTACTCCAACTCTGCTGGCTGGTACCGAGGTTCGTTCCGGACGGCGGCTCGGTGGCGGCCGACGCGCCGCGGCTGAGGGTGGCTACCAGCAACACCTTCAAGGGCCAGGTCGACGCCGCCGCGCTGGTGAAGCTGGTGCGGGAGCAGCGGGTGGACGTGCTCGCGGTGGAGGAGTTCTGGGGCGCAGTGCCCGCCGCCCTGGACCGGGCCGGGATCGCCGGGCTGCTGCCCTACCGGCAGGCCCGGCCGGGCCGGGACACCGCGCTCTACTCCCGGCTGCCGCTCGCCCCGCTGGACGCCTCGGCGCCGGAGGCGGCCCGTGCCCAGGTGGCCGCCGACGTCGCGGTCGGCGAGCGGACGGTCCGGCTGACAGCCGTGCACACCTACTACCCGCTGGGCGATGCCGGGCGCTGGTCCCGGGACTTCGCCGGCCTGCGGGCGGCGGCCACCGGCGCCACCCGCAACGCCGTCTTCCTGGGCGACTTCAATGCGACCCTCGACCACGCCCCGATGCGCGAGCTGCTCGCCACCGGCCTCACCGACACCCACGCCGAACTGGGCCGCGGGGTCTCGCCCACCTGGCCGGAGGACAACGCCGGCTACCCTTACCTGCCGCCGGTGATCCAGATCGACCACGTGCTGCACGGAGACGCGCTGACGGCGGTGTCCGTCGCCGAGCACCGGCTGCCGGGGACGGACCACCGCGCCGTGGTCGCCGAACTCGCGGTGACCGGCTGACGTGACCGGCTGAGCCCTGAGGCCGGGGGCGCGCCGCCGCTCAGGCGCGGCCGGCGGCCTTCTGGGTGCGGCGGGCCAGCGAGTCGATGACCACCGCGGCCAGCAGCACCGCGCCGGTGACCATGAACTGGATGGCGTTGCTGAGGCCTTGGATGTTCATCCCGGACTGGATCGAGCCGATCACCAGCGCGCCGAGCAGGGCCGACCAGGTCGAGCCGCGTCCGCCGAACAGGCTGGTGCCGCCGATGACGGCCGCGGCGATGGCGTTCATCAGCAGGTTGCCGCCGCCGGAGGTCTGGCTGGCCGACTGGATCTGCGCGGCCAGGAAGAGGCCGCCGACCGCGGCCATGGTGGAGCAGATCGTGAACACGCTGATCCGGATCCCGGACACGTTGATGCCGGCGCGCCGGGCGCCCTCGATGTTGCCGCCGAGCGCGAAGACCTGCCGGCCGTAGGCGGTGCGGCGCAGCACGAAGTCCAGCACCACGATGAAGATCAGGAAGATCAGGAGCGCCAGCGGGAGCCCCTTGTACTGGTTGAGCGTGTAGGCGGCGAGAAAGGCGATGATCGCCAGCACCACGGTCCGCAGCGCGATGTCCGACACGGGACGGGACGGCACGCCCGCGGCCTGGCGGCGGCGCGCGTCGAACAACGAGGCCCCTACGAAGAGCAGGACGCCGATCGCCGCCGTGCCGTAGGCGGCGATCTGCTGCCCGTAGATCGTGCTGTAGAGCTTGGAGACGAAGTCGTTGCCGGGCAGGTTGACCGTGCCGTTGGTGCCGAGGATCTGCAGCATCAGGCCGTTCCAGCCGAGGTTACCGGCGAGGGTGACGACGAAGGCGGGGACGCCGACCTTGGCGAAGAAGACGCCCTGGATGCAGCCGACCACCGCACCGCCGACGAGGGCGGTGAGCAGCGCGAGGTACTGGTTGACGCCGTCGGTGACGCTCAGGACGGCGTAGATCGCCGCGCACAGTCCGCTGACCGAGCCGACCGAGAGGTCGATCTCGCCGAGCAGCAGCACGAAGACCACGCCGATCGCGATCATGCCGGTGCCGACGATCTGCTGGGACAGGTTGGAGAGGTTCTGGGCGGAGAGGAAGCTGCTGTTGAGACTGCCGAACACGGCCCAGATCACGATCAGGGCCAGCACCACCGGCAGTGACCCGAGTTCGCCGCTGCCGAGGCGGCGGCGGAACTCGCCGAGGTACCCCTTGATGCCCTCCTGGCGGACGATCAGTCGGGGGTCGATGGCCGGGGTGGCCTCGGGCGCCACCGGGACGGGCGCGTTGACGCCGCCCTTGGGCATGCTGTCCTCGGGCAGCGGGACGTGGTGGCGCTCGGGCTCGCCGCCCCCAGTGCCCCCGGGGAAGTTCTCGCTCACTGGGAATCCTCCTGGCCACGGGCCTTCCGGCGGGTCACGGCGTTGTCCGTGGCTCCGGTGATGGCCGAGATGATCTCTTCCTGGTTGGTGTAGCGCTTGTCGAAGACACCGTTGTTGCGGCCGAGGCGGAGCACCGCGACCGTGTCCGCGACGGCCATCACGTCGGCCATGTTGTGGCTGATGAGGATCACGCCGTGGTCCTGTTCGCGCAGCCGCTCGACCAGGTCGAGGACCTGGGCGGTCTGCTCGACGCCGAGGGCCGCGGTGGGTTCGTCCAGCATCACGATCTTCGGCGAGCCGATCAGCGCGCGGGCGATCGCGACCACCTGGCGCTGACCACCGGAGAGCGAGGCGACGGGGATCCGCACGCTGGGGATGCGGATGGACAGGGTGTCCAGCAGCGTGCGGGAGCGCTTCTCCATCGCGACCTCGTCGAGGATGGTGAAGCGCCGGATCTCGCGGCCGAGGAAGAGGTTCCCGACCACGTCGAGGTTGTCGCAGAGCGCGAGGTCCTGGTAGACGGTGGCGATGCCCAACTGCTGGGCGTCCTGCGGGCGGTGGATGGTGACCGGCTTGCCGTGCCACTCGATGACGCCCTCGTCGGGCTGGTGCACCCCGGCGATCGCCTTGACCAGGGTGGACTTGCCGGCGCCGTTGTCGCCGACCAGGGCCACCACCTCGCCGGAGTGCACCTCCAGTTCGATGTCGGTGAGCGCCTGGACGGCGCCGAACCGTTTGGAGACCCCGCGCAGGGCCAGTACGGTCTCACCTGCCACAGTGACCAACTCCCTTGCCCCGTCTCCGGTTCGGAGACGGGGCATGCTCGTGTCGGGGTAGCGTCGGAACTACTGGAGGCCGGCCGCGGTGCAGGCGGCGGCGTAGTCCGGCGTGCAGATCTGGGCGACGGTGTAGAGGCCGTCCTGGACCACGGTGGTCTTGATGTTGTCCTTGTTCACGACGACCGGCGTGATCAGGTTGGCCAGCGTCTTGTGGTTGCTGCCGTTGGTCGCCGTCGTCGGCACGACGGTGGGGTTGAGGGTCGCACCGCTGGCCAGGCTGACGGCCATCTCGGCGGCGGCGTCGGTCTCCGGCTTGAAGGGCTTGTAGATCGTCATGGTCTGGGTGCCGATCAGGATGCGCTGGATGGCGTCGAGCTGGGCGTCCTGACCGGTGAGCGGGACGTTGATCCCGGCCGCCTTCTGCGCGGTGGCGATACCGGCGGCCATGCCGTCGTTGGCGGAGTAGATGCCGACGACGTTGTTCGCACCGATCGCGGTGATGCCCGCGGCGGCCTCCTGGTTGGCGATGTTCGGGTCCCACTGGGGAGTGTCGTACTCCTTGCCGATCTTCAGCTTGCCGTCGATGGCGCTGTGCGCGCCGGCCTTGAAGTCGGCCGCGTTCGGGTCGGTGGGCGAGCCGTTGATCATGATGATCTGTCCGGCGCCGGCCTTGTCGCCCACCGCCGCCACCAGGGCCTGGCCCTGCAACTGGCCGACCTTGTGGTTGTCGAAGGACACGTACGTGTCGACCGGCCCCTGGGCCAGGCGGTCGTAGGAGACCACCTTGACGCCCGCGTCGTGGGCCTTCTGGACGGAGGACTGGATCGACTTGGAGTCCACCGGGTCCAGGATGAGGACCTTGTCGCCCTTGGTCAGGGCGGTGTCGACCTGGGTCTGCTGGGTCGTCGCGTCCTGGTTGGCGTTGTAGTAGTCGATCTGGGCGTTCGGGGCCAGTTCCTTGATCTTCTGCTCGATCAGCGGACGGTCGAACTGCTCGTAGCGCGTGGTCTTGGTCTCCGGCAGCAGCAGGCCGATCTTCACCGCCCCGGCTGCGGTCCCGCTCGCCGTTCCCGAGGACGTGGTGCCGGTCGACTGCTTGGCGCTGCCGCAGGACGCCAGGCCGGCCCCGACGGAAAGCACGGCGGCCACCGCGAGGGCGCGGCGAAGAGCGTTGGTCATGAGGATGCCTCTCCGGTTGAGTCCACCCCCGCATCCGAGTCTGTGAACACCGGGCCGCCACCACGATCCGGGCTGCGCCGAACGGGTCAGGAAGGGCACCCTGGACGGCCCCCCGGCCGCCGTGAGGCCCCCGGGGGCCTTCCTGTCGGGCGCTCGCGCTCGCCGCCTGGGTCGCGCCGCCGCGGCCGCCCCGGGGCTGAGCCGGGGGCGCCCGCGGTGCGACGCTCGGGCGCACTGCCGGCCAGAGGGGGCACGGGGAGTGGTCGGACGGTGGGCCGGGGCCCCTTGCGCCCGGCCACGACCGGGGTGCAGGGTCGAACTAGGGCGTCGATGGTCCTGTGCCGGACCCGGACCGGGATCACGGACCTGGCGCGGCCGGGCCCGTCCTTCGGCAGACGGCACGTGGAACCGACCCCGGTATCGGATCGGGAGTTCGTCATGTCTGTTCCAGCTGACTCGGTGCAAACCCCACCCGTGCGACCTTGCCCCAACTGCGGCCGTGACTGGGGCCAGGGCCTGGCGTGCCAGTTCTGCCGCCAGGTCGCGGGCCTTCCCCAGGGGGTTCCGCTCGCCACCCCGGCCCTGCGCTTCGGGGAGTACCTGCTGGAGGGAGTGCTCATCGTCGTCACGTTGGTCATCGGCTGGTTAATCTGGTCGCTCTTCGCCTTCGCCAATGGCCAGACGCCGGCCAAGCAGGTGCTCGGAATGCGCTGCGTGAAACTGCGTACGGAGCAGACCGCGACCTGGGGCACGATGTTCCTGCGCGAGGCGATCGCCAAACCGGTCATCGGCCTGCTCGCCTGGGTGACCTTCGGGATCGTCTACTTCTGGCTGCTCTGGGACCGCAACACCCAGCAGCTGTGGGACAAGATGGTCGACACGATCGTCGTCAAGGATCCGCAGGACGCGATGCGGCCCGCTGAGCAGAAGAGCGATGCGGAGGACTGGGCCTCCACGGCCGGGAGTCCGGCCGGCGAGTAGTTCGCGCGCGCTGTGACCGGGCGGGTCGGCGACTACGACACGGGGTGGCCGTGGTTCCGTGGACGGTCGGCTTGCTCAGCGGCCCTGCCGGGGGACTTTCCGCGACGGATTCTCCCGGTCGGGGGAAGCCGCAGGGGCGGTCGGCTCGTTGGTCAGGGTGTGGGAGACGAGGCGGGTGAGGGCGCCCGGCGGGCGCCGATGGTGTGGGCCTTCGCGGTGCGCGAGTCGGCCGGGGTGCTGGTCGCGGAGGCGATCGTGGAGGTCGGCGCGCGGCTGCACGGGGAGTTGGTGGTGGACGCCGTCGACAGCGGGTTCGTGCTCGCGGCCGGGGAGCCGCCGGCCACCACCGGGGTGGTCGAGGTGGGCGCGCAGCGGTTCGAGCGGCTGGTCCTGGTGGGTGGGCGGCAGGTGTGGGAGCCGGCCGCCGGGGTCGCGGTGTCGCCGGGCTGGCTGGCGGCCGCGGAGGGCCGGGGCGGCGTGGTGGTGATCGTGGTCCCGCCCGGCACCTGGCCGGCCGGCCTGATGAGCCTGGAGCCGCAGGAGCGGGTGGCGGCGTTCACCCGGAGCCTGGAGAAGGCGCGGGTGGCGGGCCGGCTGCTGCACGGGACGGTGACCATCGAGAGCCGTTGAAGGGCCGCGGCCGGTGCGCGGGGTTCACCCGGTCGGATCAGCGGCGCACCGCCCGCCGCGGCCCGGCCGCGACCGCCCGGAGGAGCGTCCGACCGGCCGTCCGGGGGCCGTCGGCGGGTCGGTGCAGGGGAGGGTGCCGGGGGCGGCGGGCCGGAGCACCGGGTGGTGCCGGGCGGCGGTTCCGCCGATGCGGTCGTAGCGTCGGGGGCATGACTGCCGAGGAGACGACGATGGTGGCGGTGGGGGTGCGCTCGGTGGCGGAGGTGTTCGCCGCCCTGGAGGCCGCGAACAGCCGCCGCCAGCCGTGGACGCGTTACGAGCACGGCGTCCTGGGCGCCTACCGCTGGGCGGTCGGCACCCAGGTGGGCGCCCCGGTGACCGCGTCGGCGGCCGTCGGCGCCGTCGGCCCGTGCCGGGCTCAGCTGCTGGCGGAGTTCCAGGCCGCCGCCGTCCAGATCCGCGCGGGCGCCGGGCGCGGGGTGGACGCCGACTACGCCCTGGGTGCGTACGGCGCGCTGGCCTGGCTCTGCGGCCACCACGAGGAGCTCCCGTAGGCGCGGCAAGCCCCGTGAGCACGGCAAGCCCTGCAGACACGGCAAGCCCCGTAGGCACGGCAAATCCCGCGGGCACGTAAACGCCGCCGGCCGGATGCCGGGGCACACCCGGTGGGCGGGAGACGCCCTACACCGCCCGGCGGTAGAACCAGACGCCCAGCGGGGCGAAGACCGCGACGATCCCGGCGTCCCAGGCGAGCGCCTCCCAGACCGCGGTGGACGCCGGGCCGCCGAGCACCAGGACGCGGACCGCCTCGGCGGTCTTGGACACCGGCTGGTGCTCGGCGAAGGCCTGGAGCCAGCCGGGCATGGTGCTCACCGGGACGAAGGCCGAGGAGGCGAACACCAGCGGCGCGAGGACGGGGAAGGCGGCGGCCTGGGCGGTCTCCGGATCGCCGACCGCCAGGCCGACCACCGCGAAGATCCACGACATCGCGAAGCCGAACGCCAGCACCAGCAGGACGCCGCCGAGGAACGCGGCCACGCCCGCGTGGATCCGGAAGCCCAGCGCGAAGCCGACGGCGGTCATCAGCGTCACCACGAACACGTTCCGCGCGAGGTCGGCCGTGGTGCGCCCGGACAGCACGGCCGACCTCGCCATCGGCAGCGAGCGGAACCGCTCCATCAGCCCGGTCTGCATGTCGGTCGCCAGGCCGATCGCCGTGTTCATCGACCCGAACACGGCGGTCTGCACGAAGATGCCCGGGATCAGGAAGTCCACGTAGCCGACGCCGGGCGGCAGCGCGGGGCCGACCACCCCGCCGAACACGTACCGGAACATCAGCACGAAGACCAGCGGCTGGATGGTGGAGAAGATCAGCAGCCGCGGCACCCGGCGCAGTGCGATCAGGTTGCGCCAGGCCACCGCGAGGCCGTCGCGCACCGGCGCGGCGATGCGGTCGCCGAGCTCACCGGCACGGGTGCCGAGCCGGCCGGCGTCGGTCACGGTCATGACGGGCCTCCGGGGGAAGCGGTGCCTTCGGCGGGCGCGGGTTCGGCGGCTACGGCCCCGGCGGCTACGGCCCCGGCGGGTACGGCCCCGGCGGCGGGCGCGGGGCCCTGCGTCCGGTGTCCGGTCAGGGCGAGGAAGACGTCGTCGAGGCTCGACTCGCGGACGGTCACCGTGTGCGGGACGAGGTCACCGGTGTCCAGCGAGTGCAGGACGTCGAGGAGCAGCCGCGACCCGTCCCGGGAGGCCAGTCGGAGCAGCGCCCCCTCGCGCTCGGGCGGCTCGCCGGTGCGGCCGGCGATGACGGCGGCCGCCCGGACGGCCCGGGCCTCGTCGCCCATCCCCAGCTCGATCACGGTGTTCCCGAGCCGCGTCTTCAGGACGGCGGGGGTGTCGTCGGCGATGATCCGGCCCTCGTTGACCACCACGATCCGGGTGGCGAGCCGGTCCGCCTCCTCCAGGTACTGGGTGGTGAGCAGGACGGTCGTGCCGTCGCGGACCAGTTCGCGGATCAGCTCCCACAGGGCGGTGCGGCTCTGCGGGTCGAGGCCGGTGGTCGGCTCGTCGAGGAAGAGCACCGGCGGCTCCGGCACGAGGGCCGCGGCGACGTCGAGCCGCCGCCGCATCCCGCCCGAGTAGGTGCGGACGGGGCGGTCGGCGGCCTCGGTGAGGTCGAAGCGGTCCAGCAGTTCGGCCGCGCGGGGGCGGAGGCGGGCGCGGGGGAGCTGGGTGAGGCGCCCGATCAGGCGCAGGTTCTCCCGCCCGGTGAGGTTGGGGTCGACGGCCGCGTACTGGCCGGCCAGCCCGATCAGCCGCCGCACGGTCGCCGCCTCCCGGACCACGTCGTGCCCGAGGACGACGGCGTGGCCGCCGCTCGGGCGCAGGATGGTGGTCAGGATCCGGATCGCCGTGGTCTTCCCCGCGCCGTTGGGCCCCAGCAGGCCGAACACGGTGCCGGCCGGGACCTCGAAGTCCACCCCGTCCAGGGCGGCCACCGGACCGAACCGCTTGGTGAGACCGACGACGCTGATGGCTGCCTGTCCCATGGGCACGTCCCCACTCGTGATGACGGTTGCCGCCGGGACCGGCCCGGCCGGATCTTCTTCCATTGTCGTCCTCCCCGCCGCCCGCGCAGCCCGCGCCCACGGCAGCGCATCCCGTGCCCACGACGGGCCCCGGTGCCGGGCCGGGGCCAGGAGCCGGGGCACGGCCGGGTCGCAGCCGGGGCCAGGAGCCCGGGCACGGCTGGGTCGCAGCCGGGGCCAGGAGCCCGGGCACGGCCGGGCTCGGGGCGAGCGTCGCCCTCCGTAGCGGCGGTGGCGGCGCGCGCTCCGGAGTCTGACGGCCCGTCAACTCCGTGCGGAGACCGTCTCCGGACGGGCCGGGGCGGGCGCGGGGGGCGCCGGCCGGTTGCGGCGGGTGAGGGCCGACAGGGCCGCTCCGGCCACCGTTCCGGCCAGCAGGACGACGGCGCAGACCGTGGCGGCGTGGCCGACGGCGTCCGTGAACGCCCGTGCCACGTCCAGCGGTTCAGGCCGGGGGAGGCGGCCGAGGCCGGATTCGAAGCGGGTGGTCATCAACGTGCCGAGGATGCTGGTGCCGAGCACCGCACCGACCTGGCGGGCGGCGTTGACCGTCCCGGCCGCCACGCCCTCCTTGCCGCGCGGCACCTGGCCGACGGCCAGCGCGGTGGACGGTGCGTTGGCCAGGCCGCAGCCGAGGCCGAAGACCACCAGTGCCGGGGCGTAGCCGCCGAAGGCGTCGGCTGCTCCGACGCCGGCGAAGAGTACGGCGCCGGCCGCCGCCAGCAGCAGCCCGGTGAAGATCAGCGGAGCCGCCCCGACCCGCCGTCCGAGGACCCCCGCCAGTGCCGAGGCCACGATGAACGTGCCGAACTCGGCGAGGAGTTGGACACCGACCTGGAGTGCGGTCAGCCCGCGCACCTGCTGGAGCCAGAGCACCTGGAGCAGGGAGAGGCCGACGAATCCGAACAGCACGGTGGCGGCCAGCAGCAGGGCGGCGCTGTACGAGGGGCTGCGCATCAGCCGGAGGTCGAGCAGCGGGTGGTCGCGGCGCAGTTCGACGACGGTGAAGCCGGCGAGCAGGACGGCCGCCGTGACGGCGGCGGCCAGCGGCCTGCCCGCGAGATAGCCGTGATGGCCGCCGTCGATCAGCCAGTAGATCAGCAGGGCCAGCCCGGCGGTGGCGAGGAACTGCCCGGGCCAGTCCAGCCGGCCGCCCTCGACCCGGGACTCCGGCACGCCCAGCAGGGCGGCGGCCGCGGCGAGTGCGGCGATCGCCGGGCCGAGCCAGAAGGCCGCGTGCCAGGTCGACCAGCGCAGTGCCAGTCCGGCGGTGACCGGCCCGAGCGCCAGGCCGAGGCCGGAGGCGGCGGCCCAGGCGGAGATCGCCCCGGCCCGGCGGCGCGGGTCCGGGAAGGCGTGGGTGACCAGGGCGAGCGAACTGGGGGTGATCAGCGCGCCGCCGAGGCCGGCGACCGCCTGCCCGGCGAGCACGGCGGCGAGGCTGTCGGCGGACACCAGGACCAGGCCGCCGGCGCCCATCGCGAGGGTGCCGATCAGGAAGATCCGCCGCCGCCCCCACCGGTCGGCGAAGGCGCCCGCGCCGAGCACCACGGACGCCACGACCAGGGTGTACATGCTCGGGATCCAGACCAGGTCGGCGGCGTCCAGGCCCAGGCCGGCGCGGACGGCGCCGAGGGTGCCGATGGTCTGGGTGGTCTGCATGAAGACGGTGAACAGGCCGAGGCAGGCGGCCAGCAGGACGGTCCCGCTGCGGTCAGTGCGCGGCATCGGGCACCTCCGGGGTGCGGGTCGCGGTGGTGCGGGGGAGAGTCACTGGGGGCTCCAGGGCGCCGACGGGTGAGGTGGTTTGAAATCGGGACTCACCCTAGCCTTAGAGCATTTGATAATCCAACCTTGCTGGTGGATGGCGTGAAATGGCGGCGGACGCCTCGTTCGGTCCGAGGCGCCCGCCGCCATGGCGGGAGGTGGAAGGGTCAGCCGGCCGTCGCACCCGGCCGTCGCACCCGTGGCTGGGGTGCAGGCGGGACGGTCGCTCAGGTCGCCGTCGCCGTCTGCTGGGCCGAGGTCGTCGTGCCCGTGGCCGTCGTCGTGCCCGTGACCGTGGTCGTCGCTGTAGCCGTCGCTGTCGCGGTGGTCGTCGTTGTAGCCGTAGCCGTAGCCGTAGCCGTCTTCGCGGTCGTCGTTGTCGTCGGCGCGGACGGTGTCACGGTCATCGTGGGCTTGCCGGACGACGTCGGTGGCGAGGACGACGAGGCGCCGGAGGAGGAGGCCGACTTCGAGCCGGTGCTCGCCGAGGACGACGGCCCGGACGGCGAGCCGGAGGAGGTGGAGGCCGAGCCGGAGCCCGAGGTGGAGCCCGAGGTGGTGGCCGAGGTCGAGGCCGAGGTGGAGCCCGAAGTGGTGGCCGAGGTTGAGGCCGAGGTGGACCCCGACACCGAGGCGGACGGCGTGGCAGGCTTCATCGGCGCGGCCGGCGGAATGCCCGGCGCCAGCTCCTTCGGCGGCTGGACCGGCCGGTCCTCCACCTTGACCTGTCCCGTCACCCGGGCGAACCAGCCGCCGGTGGAGACGTTCACCAGGATGAACTCGCTCACCGGCTGCGGCGCCGGCACCACGATGACCAGCGTGGACGGGTGGAAGCCCGCCCAGGAGGTGCCGGTGTACTTGGCGTCGGTCACCAGGGTCGGCGGCCCCAGCGGATTGCCGCAGGCGCACCGCACCCGGGGCACGCCCTGCGCGTCCACCAGGACGGAGGTGCCGGCCTGCAGGACGGACTGGTAGGCGACCGACGCACCGCCCTTGTAGGCGTGGTTGGTCACCCGGGTGTCCACCCGCAGGTAGGCCGAGGTCAGCGAGCGCAGATAGGCCGGAATATCGGCCTGGCTGATTCCCTGGGCCGACGCCCAGGCCCGTCCGGTGTCCCCGGTCGACGTCATCGAGATCAGCCGGTCGACGTCGCAGGCCGGTTTGGACATCGAGCCCGCGTACAGCCCGGCCGACGAACCCTGCACGCTGTGGATGCCGGTCGGCGAGGCCGCGGCGGTGGTCTTCGTGGTGCCGCTCGGGTTGGCGGGGGCGGCCGACGTCGGCTGCGGGGCGGTGACACCGGTGGTTTCCACCGACTGGGTGAACGGCGCCGGACCCTGGTCGGACGGCGTCTGCAGCGCCACCTCGTTGGCGGCCGGGATGGCGTCGCTTGCCCCGCCGTTCTTGCCGTTGCTGTTGACGATCAGCACCGTCGCCAGGACGGCCAGCGCGGCCGTGCCGGCGGCCAGTGCCAGCTTCCTGCCGGAGCGCCACCACGGCGTCGGACGCCCGCCGGACGGCCCGCCCGGTGCGCCGCCGGAAGGAGCGCCCGGGCCTGAGGGCCCGGACGGGGGAACGGACGGCGGGCCCGACGGCGGGCCCGAGGGCGGCCCGGAGAGCGGTCCGGACGGGGGGCCGGCGGGCGGTCCGGACGGGGGGCCGGACGGGGGCGGTTGGGAACTCATCGAGGCTCCGTTTCGCAGGCTGCCGGCGAAACGACCGGCACAGAAGGCTCCTGCCACTGGCTTCCATTTCTGCCCCCGCCGACCGGACGCCGCAACACCAGGTGGCGCCACCGTCGCGGTCCGCGCGCGGCGTCGTCCCCGTCCGTGCGTGGCGCTGCCGCCGGCGTCCGCCCGTGGCGCCGCCGCCTCCATCGGCGGCGACACCGCCGGGCCGCCTGTACGCGCCGACGCCGTCCGCCTGCCGCGCCGCCGCGGTCCGCCTGCCGCGGCGTCGCCGTGCGTACGCAGCGCGCGGCGGACCGTCCTGGGTGAACCTGGTCTCAGACGCGAGGGGGGCACCCGAGTCCACGAGGAGCCCCCATGCACCCGGAGCCCCCCACCGCGGCGGCGGGACCGCCCGGCGCCCTGCGCGGCTGGCTGGACGCGCTCGCGGTCGTCCTCGCCGGGCTCGCCGCGATGGCGGCCGTCGCCGCGCTCGGCCTCTGGGCGGCCGGCGCCGACGCGCTGCCGGGCGGCGGCTTCCCGTCGGTCCTGGCCGCCACGCTGGCGCTGGCCGTCGGCGGCACCGTCCAACTCGACGGGGGCGCCGGCTTCTTCGCCCACGTGGACGCGGGCATCACCGCGATGCCGCTGACCGTCGGCCTGACCGGCGCGCTGGTCATGACCGAGGTGTTCCTGCGCCAGCTGCGGTTCCGGGCCGTCGCCCACGGCGGTGAACTGCTCGGCCGGGTCGCCCGGACGGCGGCCGTCTGGGTGGTGGCGCTCGCGCTGCTCACCGTCGGTGCCCAGCACACGTTCGCCGTCCCGCTCGGCAACGACCTCGTCGAGCAGCTCGGCGGCGCCCTCGGCCTGGCCCCCGAGGTCGGCTTCCACGCCGAGGCGGTGAGCACCGTCGGCCTCGGGCTGCTCTGGTTGCTGGTCGTCCTGGCGGCCGCCTTCGCGGTCTCCCGCCGGGCGCCGCTGCCGAGGGCCCTGGTGCCGTTCCAGCAGGCCGTCCGCCCGGCCGCGTTCGCGATGCTGCTGGTGCTGCTCGCCTATGTGGCGATCGGGGTGGTGGCGGGCCTGCTGACCGCCGCCGTGCACGACAACGCGCGGGAGACGATGGCCGTGCTCCTGCTGGCCCTGCCCAACCTGGTCTGGATGGCCTTCGGCGTCGGGCTCGGCGCCGAGTGGCACGGACACCTGGCCGGCGCGGTGGGTCTTCCGGTGCCGAAGTCGCTGGCCGCGGTGCTCCGCGCACCGGACGGCCAGGAGGCCACCGTCAGCCTCGGCACCCTCGCGGAGCAGGACGCCCGCGCCTGGTGGCTGCTGCCGCTGGCCGCCGTGCTGATGCTCGCGGCCGGGTTCCTCACCGCGTACCGCTCGCCGCGTGGTGTCCGGGTCTGGCGGCACGCCGTCCGGCTGGGCGCGGCGGCGGCCGTCACGATGCTGCTGGTGGGCGTCTGGACCCGGGTCTCGGCCGACTACGGGCTCTCGGTGCTGGGCGTCGGCGTCGGCGAGGGCGGGCTCGGCGACCTCCTCGGGTCCGTCCTCGGCGGGAGCAACCCGCTGGCCGGCCTCGGCGGCGGCTCGCTCTCGCTCAGCGCCCAGCTCTGGGTGGCCGTCCCGCTGGCGGCGGGGTGGGGTCTGGTGGCGGGGTGGCTGGGCGGCCTGCTGGCGGCGGGGCTGGGGCGGCCCGGCGAGGTGAAGGGTCCCTAGCGCTGCCCGGGTCGGAGCGGGTCGGTTCGGAGCGGGTCGGTTCGGAGCGGGTCGGTTCGGAGCAGCTCGGAGAACGGAACGGCTCAGAACAGGTCGGCGATCAGGACCATCGCCGGGGGGACCGCCTGGCCGAGGGCCCCGCGCCAGAGCCTGGGCTCGGAGACGAAGAGCGTGATCCCGCCGGCGATCATGAACGCGCTGACGTAGGTGATCAGCGCGCGGCCGGTCGTCGCGTGCCCGGTGTGCAGGGCGGTGACCCCGGCGGCGAGGCCGAGCGCGAGGAACAGGTTGTAGAAGCCGACGTTGAAGCGCCAGAGCCGGACCTCGGGCGCGTCCGCCGTGCTGCCGGTGAGCAGGTAGCGGACCCGTGGATGCCCGTAGAGGAAGCTCTCCAGCGGCCACACGATCACGTGGATCGCTGCGGCGAGCAGGGCGAAGAGCTGGCTGGCGGCGTTCATGAGGGCTCCGCGTTCGGGGGAGGGGCTCGGGCCGGGCGGGTTCAGTGCTGCGGCGGGCGGACGACCGGGGCCGCCCAGGGCGGGGGCTCGGGGACGACGGGCGGTTCGGTCGGACCGGCCGAGCCGACGACCGGGACGACCTGGGTCGCCGGGCCGCCCGACCGCCACGCCTCGCCGGGCCCGGCGCCGGCGCCGGCGGCGATCGCGGCCCGCAGTTCGGCGACGAACTGGAGGCAGTCGGCGTACCGCTGTTCGGGGGCCTTGGCGAGCGACCTGGCCACCACGGCGTCCACGGCGGCGGACAGGTCGGGGCGGTGGTCGCGCAGGGTGGGCGGCGGGTCGTTGAGGTGGGCCCAGAGCAGCGCGAGATCGCTCTCGCGACGGAACGGCGGCGCCCCGGCCAGCATCTCGAACACCACGCAGCCCAGGCCGTACTGGTCGCAGCGGCCGTCCAGCGGCCGGCCGGAGATCTGCTCGGGCGCGGCGTAGTCCAGGGTGCCGACGATCTGGCCGACGCTGGTCAGCCCGCTGAGCGAGAGCGACTTCTTGGTCAGCCCGAAGTCGGCCAGGTAGAGGTGTTCGGGGTGTTCACTGTCCGTCCCGGCGGCGACCAGCACGTTGCCGGGCTTCACGTCCCGGTGGACCAGGTCGCGGTCGTGCGCGGCGTCCAGGGCCGAGGCGATCTGCAGCGCCAGCCGGGCGGCCCGCTCGGCCGCGAACGGGCCGCCGCGGTTCATCAGGCCGCGCAGGTCGCCGCCCTGGACGTAGCGCATCGCGATGAACAGGATGCCGTCGGCCTCGCCGGCCTGGAACACCGGGATGATGTGCGGATGGTCGATCGCGGCGGCGGCCTCCGACTCGTGCATGAACCGCTGCCGGAACACCTCGTTGCGGGCGAGCTCGGGCGCCAGCAGCTTCACCGCCACCGTCCGGCCCAGCCGCAGGTCCTTGGCCCGGTAGACGACCGCCATGCCGCCCCGCCCGATCTCGGCCTCCAGCCGGTAGCCGGCCACCTGGCGCCCGACCATGCCGGACGGCAGGCTGGGGGAGCTCTCCGGCTCGCGCCGGGCACGAGCGGACTCCGTGCCGGGCAGGTGCGTACTGTCACCGGATTCGGCGCGGCGGGGCTCCGTGCCACCGGGCTTTGCGTCGCCGGGCTCCGTGCCGCCGGGGCTCGCGTCGCCGGGTTCGGCGCGGCGGGGCTCCGTGCCACCGTGCTCCGTGCCACCGGGCTCCGCCTCGCCGGGTTCGGGGTGGCGCGGGTTCGCGTCGTCCGGCCGGTCCGGGGGGATCACGGCTCACCCGTCCGGGTCGGCTCGTACGCGCCGGGCGGGGCGGGCGGCGCCGCCCGTGGGCGCCCGGCGACCGCGTAGGTCTGGAGCTGGAGGCCGTCGCAGTAGCACCAGCGGTCGTGTACCGGGTCGAACACCCAGAGCTCCTCGCCGTCGATGACCAGCCCGATCCGCAGGCCGCGTGACCGGTCCCGGAACGTCTCCAGGTCGCTGCTGCCGGCGGCGAGGTCCTCCAGCAGGGAGCGGTAGCGGGCCAGGGCCCCCTCGGCCTCGGCCAGCGCCGGGCGCGGGTCGGCCGTGCGGGCGGCCGGGCCGAGGGCACCCGGCGGCGCCTCGGGGAGGGAGACCAGGAGCCGGCCGTCCACCCAGGTGGACCAGCCGTTGGAGCAGAGCACCTGCCCCCAGTCGCCCTGCCGGCCGATCAGCCGGACCGGCAGCAGTGGGTCCAGCGGGGTGGAGGGACGGCCCGGGTCCGGCGCCGCCCAGGTGGCCATCCCGCCCGGCGGGGCGACATGGGTCGGGCGGAACTCGAACTCGTCCATGGGCGGCTGCCTGTCTCCCGGCTGCTTGTCGCAGGGCTGCTTCCGGTGTTCCCGATGCTCGCGCTACTTGCGCATGATCGCCGGCTCCTGCCGGCGCAGCAGTGCCAGCACGGCGACGCCCAGCACCGCCGAGAGGCCCACCAGCATGCCCATGCAGCGCAGCCAGCGGGTGCGGTCGGGGCGGAACAGCGGGTCGGCGGTGATGGCGGTCGGGAAGACCGTGTGCAGGTCGATGGTCTGGGCCATGGCGGCCAGACCCCAGCGCGACGGCACCAGCCAGGCGAACTGCTCCAGACCGGGAACCCCGTGCAGCTTCAGCATGGCGCCGCTGAAGACGATCTGCACCACCGAGAGGAGCACCAGCATCGGCATGGTGGCCTCCTCCTTGCGGACCAGCGCCGAGACCAGCAGGCCGAGCATCATCGCCGAGAAGGAGAGCAGCGCCACGGCCAGGATCAGCTCTGCCAGCGGCGGCAGCACGACGCCGCTGTGCACCTGCACCCCCGTGGCCAGCCTGGGGCTGAGCTCGACCCCGGCGAGGCCGACGGTGGTCAGCACGCCCGCCTGCACCACCGTGATCGTGCCGAGCACCACCACCTTGGAGACCAGGTACGCCGATCTGGAGAGCCCGACCACCCGTTCGCGCTGGTAGATCGGTCGTTCCTTGACGATCTCGCGGACGGCGTTGGCGGAGCCGGTGAGCAGCCCGCCGATGCAGAGCGTGAGCACCACGTTGATGGCGTTCTCGGAGGTGATCCGGGAGCCGGCCATGGCGCGGCACATGACGCCGATGATGAACGGCAGGGCGATCATCACGGTGAGGAAGAGCCGGTCGGCGGCCAGCACGGCGGTGTAGCGGCGGACCAGGGTGGCCAGTTGGGAGGACCAGCCCTGGGGCTTCTCCGGGCCGATCGGGCTCCCGCCGGCCGCGGCGGCGTACGGGGCCGGGACGGCCGGCAGCGCGCCGGCGGCCACGTACCGCTGGTACTGCGGGGACTCCCGGAACCGGTGCTGCAAGGCGGCGTGGTCCTCGCTCTCGAAGGCCTCGAAGGCCTCCGGCCACTCGGTGTAGCCGAAGAACTCCAGCGCCTCGTCGGGCGGGCCGTAGTAGGCGGTCCGGCCGCCGGGAGCCAGCACCAGCAGCCGATCGCAGACGGACAGGCTCAGCACGCTGTGGGTGACCACGACGACCGTGCGGCCGTCGTCGGCGAGGCCGCGCAGCATCGTCATGACCGAGCGCTCCATGCCCGGGTCGAGGCCGGAGGTCGGCTCGTCGAGGAAGAGCAGCGAGGGCTTGGTGAGCAGCTCCAGGGCGACGCTGACGCGTTTGCGCTGGCCGCCGGAGAGGCTGGAGATCACCAGGTCGGCCCGGCTCTCCAGGCCGAGTTCGCGGATCACCTCGTCGACCCGGGCCTCGCGTTCCTCCTTGCTGGTGTCGCCGGGGAACCGTAATTCGGCCGCGTAGGAGAGGGCGCGGCGGACGGTGAGCTGGGTGTGCAGGATGTCGTCCTGCGGCACCAGGCCGATCCGGCGCCGCAGTTCGGCGTAGTCGCGGTAGAGGTCGCGACCGTCGTAGAGGACGGTGCCCTCGTCGGCGGGGCGCAGCCCGGTCAGGGCGTTGAGCAGGGTGGACTTTCCGGCGCCGCTCGGCCCGGCCACCGCGAGCAGGGCCTTCTCGGCGAGCGGGAAGCCCACGCCGTCGAGCAGCACCCGGTGGTCGGGGCCGACCCGGACCACCAGGCCCTGGACGTTGAGCGAGATCTCGCCGGTGTCGGTGTACTCGACCAGTTCGTCGCCGGACAGGCAGAGCGCGGAGTGGCCGATGCCGACGATGTCGGCCGGGCCGACGGGGGCCCGGTCCACCGGACGGCCGTTGAGGTAGGTGCCGTTGTGGCTGGACAGGTCGACGATCTCGTGGCCGCCGTCGGGGAGGGTGCGCAACTCCGCGTGGTGGCGGGAGACCACCAGGTCGTCCAGGACGAGGTCGTTGTCGCCCGCCCGGCCGATCCGCACCGTCCGGCCCGGCAACCGGATGATCGCGCTGGGTGCGCGGAAGACGCCCGAGGCCTGCGGGGCGATCAACGACGGCCGCTCGCCGACGGCGGGCGCGGGCAGGCCGGCGAAGCTCGCGGCCGGGCCGTCGGCCGGATCGCCGAACCGCAGCCGGGTGCCCGGGCCGACGTCCTCCTGCCGGATCCGGCGGCCGTCGGTGAAGGTGCCGTTGGTGCTGCCGACGTCCTCCAGGAGCCAGTGGCCGGCGGCGGCGCGCAGCACGGCGTGGTGCCAGGAGACCCGGGGGTCGTCCAGGACGATCTCGCTGGTCGGGTCGCGGCCGACGTGGTAGGCCCGGCCCGGGTCGATCAGCTGCGAGTCCGAGTCGGTGACGAGTACCAGTGGCGGCGCGTCGGGTGCGCCTGCGCGCTCTCCCATGCCTGGGATTCTAGTCCGGACGGGCGGGCGCAGCAGGGCGGGAGCGTGGTGTGCCCCGTGGCGGGCACGGCGGTGTGCCCTGTGGCGGGCACCGCGTGGGGGCGGTGGCGGGACCGAAAAATTGGACTGGACCACTGGATCGGCGCCGGGCCGCTGCCCTATCGTTCGGGGTGCCGCCCCGCCGTCCGTGGGTGCCGCCCTGTCATTTGCTGTGCACGACTTCTAGCGAGCCCCGGGGATGGACACATGAGCGTCTGGCCGCAGTTGCGCGACTCCCGGCTCGTCCGGGCCGGCCGGGCCCCCGGGACGGTCCTGCGCTGCGGGCTGATGGACACCATGCTGGCCGACCTCTCCGTCTCGGTCGTCCTCTTCTTCGAGCAGTCACTGGACGAGGACCGGCTCGCCGCCGGGCTGGCCCTGGCGCTGGAGCGGGTCCCCGTGTTCGCCGGGCGGCTGCGCACCGTCGACGGCGCACTGGAGGTGGTCTGCGACGACTCCGGTGTCCCGGTGGACGGTTACGACGTCGACGGCACCCTTGCCGAGGCGATGGGCCGGCTCACCTCGGCCGGCGGGCGACTCGTCGACCCGGTGGACGCCCCCGCCGCGCGGGCCGGCGGCGTCCCGCTGCTGACCGTGCGGCTCACCCGGCCCTCCGCCGGCGGCACCGTGCTCGGCTGCTCCTGGCACCACGCGATCGGCGACCTGCAGAGCTTCATGCTGCTGATGCACGCCTGGTCCGCCGCGGTCGAGGGCGAGGAGCTTCCCGAGGCCGAGCTGATCGAGGATCAGGACGCCATGCTCGACTGGGTGCTGCCTGCCGAGGACTGCGGCCGGCCGGGATTCCGGCTGCCCTCGCCGGTCGAGGCCGCCGCCCTGGCCCGCGAGGTGGCGGCCGGGCCCCGCGCCAATCGGACCGTCCAGATCTACTTCGGCGACGACGAAATCGCCCGGATGCGTGCGGACTTCGAGAAGGAGGTGGGTCGGCGGCTCTCCTCGGGCGATGCGATCTGTGCCCATGTCGTCTCGGTCGTCCGCGAGTTGGACGGCGACCGGGAGGAGCGCCGGCTGACCGTCCCGGTCAACGCGCGCCGCCCGCTCGGCCTGCCGGCGTCCCTGGTGGGCAACCTGCTCAGCGAGGTCCACCTCGCGCAGGTACCGGAGGACGGGCCGGCCGCACTCGCCGCCGCCCTCCGGTCGGCGGTCGAGGACTTCACCGGGGAGCACCTCAACCTCCGCTCCAACCTGGCCTTCCTGGAGTCGCTCGGGCGCGACCGGCTGCGCGACTGCGTGCCGCTCGGCTTCGACCCGCAGCGGCGCCGGTTCAGCTTCTCCAACTGGAGCCGGTTCGGGGCGTACCGGATCCGGTTCCAGGGCTGCCGGCCGGTGTTCTTCAGCCCGGCCGCCAACTACCCGCTGCCGTGGGTCTCCTGGACGGTCGAGGGCTTCCACGGCACCGGGCTGCTCACCACCGTCGTGCTCCCGGCCCGGCTGGCCGCCCGGCTGCGCGGCGCCGAGGGGCGGGCGGAGCTGCACCGCCACCGCGACCCGGCGGACGTGCTGCCGGCGGTGGCCGCCACGGTGCCCAAGGTGCTCTGAAAGGTGCTCCGAGCGGCGTCGGGAGGCGTGCCGGGTGGCGCCCGGAGGCCCGGGGCGCGCCGGAGGGGGACGGCCGCCGCCCGGCCGTCCCCCTCCGCCTTCCCGGTCGGATCAGGCCGGGAAGGCCTCCTCGATCGCCGTCCAGAGCTGCACCCGGGCCCGCAGGGCGAGGCGGACGGTCTCCGCGCAGGCGGCCCACTTGGCGTCGTCGTCGCCGTTGAGGTCGATCAGCATCTGCATCGCCATCGGCGTGTGCTGCTCGCCGTCCACCTCGATGTGCCGGGCGAGGTAGTCCTTGAAGACGGTCAGCGCGCCGTCCGGGTCCTCGATCTTGATGACCTGCGCGAACATGTCGGGGATGAGGTCCTCGCGGCCGAACGCGAAGGCGGCCGCGCGGCAGTGGACCGGGGCGTTCTCGATGATCTCCCAGGTGGTCGAGGTGAAGTCCACGGCGGCCTGCGGCACCCCGGCGCCCTTGAGCGCCTCGGGCACCGCGGTGCCCGAGCGCAGCAGCCCCAGGAAGTCCTCGACCGGCTTCGGGTCGGCGCCGGCCTGCCGCATGCCCTCGACGTACAGCTCGAAGTGGCTGGTGTAGCCCTCGCCGAGCTCGTCGCTCTCCTCCACCAGGACGATCTCGTTGATCAGCCGGCGGCTGGCGGTCGGCCCGTTCGGGACCCACGGCACCTCGACGCTCGTCAGCTCGCGCTGGAGGCTCTTGAGCAGTGACATGAAGTCCCAGACCGCGAAGACGTGCCGGTCCAGGAAGGTGCGGACCCGCCCGATGCTGTTGAGGCCGCCGTAGACGGTGTGGCCGACGACCTCGCGGCGCAGCGGGTCGATGGCCTGCTGGAGGCTGCTCAGGCCGGGGTGAGAACGGTCCCAGTGGTAGCGGTTGGTGGACATGTGGGGCTCCTTACGGGGGAAGGGGGTGCGGGGTGGGGCGGGCTACTTCATGACGGCGCGCAGGGCGTGCCGCAGCTGTTCCCGGCCGGGCTGGAGGGCGCGGTCGAGGGCGGGGGCGAAGGGGAGCACCGCGCCGTCCGGGCGGGTGACCCGGCGCGGCGGGACGGTCAGCCGCATCTCCTCGGCGGCGGTGGCCAGCACCTCGGCGCCGATGCCGCAGCTGCGGTTGGAGTCGTCGACGACCACCAGCCGGCCGGTGCGATCCAGCGAGGCGGCCAGCGCCTCCCAGTCGAAGGGGTGGAGGGTGCGGGGGTCGAGCACCTCGACGGAGATCTCGTCGGCCAGTTCCCCGGCGACCGCCAGTGCGTCGTGCACCAGGTGGCCGACGGCGACCAGGGTGACGTCGGTGCCCTCCCGGTGCACGCGCGCCGAGCCGAGCGGGATCGGCGCCAGCTCCCAGGTGACCGTCTCGCGGACGGGCAGCGCCGCGGCGGGCGCGAACACGATGACCGGGTCGGGGTCGCGGACGGCCGAGCGGAGCAGACCGTAGGCGTCGGTCGGGGTGGCGGGCACGACGGTCTTCACCCCGGCGTGTGCGAACAGGCTGTACGGGTGGTCGGAGTGCTGGCCGGCCCAGCCGTCCCGGGAGCCGGAGCCCGGTACCAGGCAGGTCAGCGGGACGCCCGCCTGGCCGCCGGTCATCAGGGAGAACTTGTGGGCCTGGTTGACGAGTTGCTCGAAGACGAGGAAGAGCAGCGAGGGGATCTGGAACTCCAGCACCGGGCGGTGGCCGGCCAGGGCCGCACCGATCGCCATCGCGGTGAAGGCCTGTTCGGAGAGCGGGGTGTCGACGATCCGCTCCGGTCCGAAGCGGTCGAGCAGCCCGAGGGTCGGACCGGCCAGGCCGGCGCCGATGTCCTCGCCGAAGACGCAGACCGCGGGGTCGGCGGCGAGTTCGTCGGCCAGTGCCCGGTTGAGCGCCTTGGTGTAGGAGAGCCTGGTCATCCCACCGCCCCCGCCCGCGGCTGCCGCCCGTCGGCGTACAGGTACGTCAACGCGCCTGCCGGGTCCGGGTGTTCGGAGGCGAGTGCGAATCGCTCGGCCTCCGCGAGCTCGGCGGCCACCTCGGCGTCCAGTTCGGCCGCGCGGGCGTCGCCGATCGCGGCGGCGGCCCGGGGGAGCGGGTCGCGGGTGCGCCAGGCGTCCACCTCCTCCGCCGTGCGGTAGTGCAGCTTCATCCGCCGCTCCATGGTGTGGTGGCCCTCGAAACGGTAGGTGCGGCACTCCAGGAAGCCGGGGCCGCCGCCGGTGCGCGCCCGGTGCACGGCCTCCTCGGCCGCCGCCCGGACGGCCTCGGTGTCCATCCCGTCGACCGTCACCGCCGGGATGCCGAAGGCGGCGGCGCGGCCGACGGCGCTGCCGGCGACCGCGGTGGCGGCGGGCAGCGTGGTCGCGTAGCCGTTGTTCTCGCAGACGAAGACCACCGGCGCCCGCCACATCGCGGCCAGGTTGAGCGACTCCAGCAGCACGCCCTGGTTGAGCGCTCCGTCGCCGAAGAAGGAGACCGCCACCGTGCCGTCGCCGGCCTGCCGGGCCGCCCAGGCGGCGCCGACCGCGATCGGTGCGCCGGCGCCGACGATGCCGTTGGCGCCCAGGATGCCCAGCGAGAGGTCGGCGGCGTGCATCGAGCCGCCCCGTCCCTGGTTCAACCCGTCGACACGGCCAGCCAGTTCGGCCAGCAGCCGGTGCGGCTCGGCGCCCCGGGCGAGCACGTGGCCGTGGCCGCGGTGGGTGGAGGTGAGCCGGTCGCCGGGGCCCAGCGCGGCGCAGACGCCGACCGCGACGGCCTCCTGCCCGATGTAGGGGTGGATGCCGCCGGTGATCACCCCTGACTTCACCAGGCGGAGCGCCAGCTCCTCGAAGCCCCGGATCAGCCGCAGCATCCGGTACCGCTGCCCGGGGGTACCGAGAGGGGCGATGGGGGCGGGTGGCGCGACGGGCGTCCGGGTCCGGGCCGTCACCGTGCTCCCCGCCAGAGCGTCGGGCAGATGTCCGGGTCGGCGTAGTCGGGACGGCCGTCGGCGGTGCGGCGGACCACCACGTCGTGGTTGTAGACCACCGTGCCGCCGTCCGGCCGGGTGGCCCTGCGGTACGTGTTGGCGCCGTCCTGGAGGTGCAGCGAGACCGCCCGACGGGGCGTGGCGGCGAGGTTGGGGCCGCTGCCGTGATAGGTGCGGCAGTGGTGGAAGCTCACGTGCCCGCGCGGGATCGGCATCGGCACCTTGCGGACCTGCTGCCCGTTGAAGCGGGCGTTCTCCGCGAGGAGCTCCTCCAGCTCGGACCGGTCGCGGTGGGCGAAGTGCCGGGTGGAGTCCTCGCCGGAGTCCAGCTCGCGCCAGCGGTGACTGCCGTCGATCATGGTGATGGTGCCGTTCTCCTCGTGGCAGTCGTGGAACGGCAGGAACGCGGTGAGCATCCGCTCGGAGGAGGAGGTCTGCCAGTAGTGCTTGTCGAAGTGCCAGGGCACCTGGTTGCTCGGCTCCTCGGGGACCGGCGGCTTGTAGATCAGCGTCGCCTGGAAGACCCGGATCTCCTCGGCCTCGGCGAGCAGTGCGGCGACGGCGCCGAGCAGTGGCTTGCGCAGGATCGCGCCGATCGCGTCGCTCTCGAAGTGCACGTAGTCGTTGTGCCGCTGGACCGGGCCGTGCGAGGGCTCCCAGGAGGCCAGGTGCGGTGGGCGGACGGGCAGTTGGCGGTTCCGGTGGCCTTCGTAGTACTTCTCGGTGGCGGCCTGGAGCGTGTCCAGCTCCTCGTCGCTGAACAGCCGGCGGGAGAGGTACCAGCCGTGTTCGAGGTAGCCGGCCACCTCCTCGGGGGTGGGCAGCAGTGCGCTCTCGGCCTCGGTGAGCTGGAACTCCGTCGCAGTGGTCATGAGTTGTGGCCTCCTTCGGGCGGGTCGGGGGTGGTTCAGGCGGAGGCGACGGCGTTCTGGCGCTCGACGGCCTCGTACAGCGCCTTGATGTTGGCGGTGCCGAAGGTGCCCGCGCCCTGGCGTTCGATCAGCTCCAGGAAGTACGTCCGGCGCGGGTGGGTGGAGCGGGCGAAGATCTGGAACAGCTGCCCGCCGTGGTCCTGGTCGACCAGCACGTCGAGTTCGCGCAGCGTCCCGACCGGGATGGCCGTGCCGCCGAGCCGCTCGGCCAGCGCGTCGTAGTAGGCGCCCGGGGTGCTGAGGAACTCCACGCCGCGGCCGCGGATGGTCCGGACGGCGGTGGCGATGTCGTCGGTGCGGAAGGCCAGGTGCTGGACGCCGGCGCCGCCGTGGTCGGCGAGGAAGGTGTCGATCTGGCCGGGGCGGCGGCCGGTGTCGGGCTCGATCAGGGTGAAGGTGACCTCGCCGGAGGCGCTCTGCACGACGCTGGAGTCCATCGCCTGCTCGCCGACCTCGATGTACTCGCCGAAGATCCGGTGCAGGCCGAGCGCGGCCTCGCAGAACCGCACAGCGGGCTCCAGCTCGCCGGCCGGGACGCAGATCGCGGCGTGGTCGAGGGCGTCCAGCAGGGTGCCGGTGCCGGTGCCGGTGGCGGACCGGGCCCCGGCCGAGCCATGACCGCTCTGCGGTTCCTGCCCGGCCTGCGGCTCCGGCCCGGTCTCCGGCGGCTGGGGCACGAACCGCAGGGCCAGGTCGCCGAAGCCGGCCACCAGCCGGCCGGCGCGGTCCAGCACGCGGGCGCCGTGCCGCTCGGCGCGCTCCAGCGAGGCCTGCGGGTCGGTGCAGCCGAGCGCGATGACCGCGACGCCGTCGCCGTGCCGGGCGACGTAGTCGGCGACCGGGTGGGCGGGGTCGGCGGCCGAGAGCAGGCGCAGTCGGATGCCACCCTGGCGCAGGTGGACGGCGCGCACGCCGCCGGGTGCGGTCGCTCCGGGCCCCTCGGATACGGCCCGCTCGGCGCCGGACTCGCGGGCGACGGACTCCTCCGGGCCGGACTCCTCGGGCGTGAAGCCGAAGTCGGCGCAGAGGTCGGCCGCGGCCTTGTCGGCGTCCGCGCAATGGAACTCGACATGGGTGATGGACTGGATGGGCAACGGGATCTCCCCGGAAGTGGCGAAGGACGAGTGGCTGGGTGCGTGGTCGGGGCACGACACGGCCGAACACGGCCGGTCCGGGTGCTAGTCGGCGGACCTGGCCGACCTGGTGGACGCCGGGCCGAAGACCAGGCTCACGTTGTGGCCGCCGAAGGCGAAGGCGTTGCTCAGGGCGGCCCGCAGCGGAACGGACCGGGCGCCGCCCCGGACGTGGTCGAGCGCGCAGGCCGGGTCGGGATCGGTGAGGTTCACCGTCGGCGGCAGCACGCCCCGGGCCACCGCGAGCGCGGTGACGGCAGCCTCCAACGCCCCTGCCGCGCCCAGCAGATGACCGGTGGCGCCCTTGGTGGAGCTGACCGCGGGTCCGTGCTCGCCGAAGACGGCGCGCAGTGCGGCGGTCTCGGCGACGTCCCCCAGCTTGGTGCCGGTGCCGTGCGCGTTGACGTAGCCGATGTCGGACGGCGCCAGGCCCGCGTAGGCGAGCGCGGAGCGCATCGCGTCGGCGGCGCCCTCGCCGTCCGGGCGCGGCATCGTCGGGTGGTGGGCGTCGGTGGACGCCCCCCAGCCGGTGAGGTCGGCGTAGCCGGCCGCCCCGCGGGCGTCCGCGTGCCCGGCCCGCTCCAGCACCAGCACGGCGCTTCCCTCGCCCAGCACGAAGCCGTTGCGGCGGGCGTCGAACGGCCGGCTGGCCTGCGCCGGGTCGTCCCAACCGGACGACAGGGCACGGGCGTTGGTGAAAGCGGAGGCGATCGTCGGGTGAAGGGAGGACTCGCTGCCGCCGCAGACCACCACGTCGGCGTCGCCGGCCCGGATCAGCCGCAGCCCCTCGGCGACGGCCTGGGCACCGGCCGCGCAGGCCGTCACGATCGCCGAACTGAAGCCCCGGATACCGTGCTTGATGGCGATCCGGGCGGTGGCCATGTTGGAGAGCATGCCGGGCAGCAGGTACGGGGTGACGCCGGGCCGGCCGCGCTCCAGCCGGCGGTGCGACTGCTGCTCGAAGGTCTCCAGCCCGCCGCCGCCGGTGGCCAGCACGACGGCGGTGCGGTGCGGGTCGGCGTCCCGGCCGACGACCAGGCCGGCGTCGGCGAGCGCGTCGTCGGCGGCTGCCAGGGCGAGCAGCACGAACCGGTCCACGCAGCGGGTCTCGGTCGGTGGCAGCACCTCGCGCCCGTCCACGGCCGGGGCGAGCCCGGCGGCGGTGAGCCAGCCGTGCGCGGCGTGGCCCTCCGGCAGGGCGCGGATGCCGGAGCGGCCGGCGGCCAGCGCCCCGAAGACCTCGGCGGACGTGCGGCCGACCGGCGTGACCAGGCCGATGCCGGTGACCACGGCGGCCGGCCGGCCGCTGTCGTGGCCCGTCACCGGCCGGTCACCGATTCGAGGTGGCGCTGGCGCAGCAGCACCTTGCGGACCTTGCCGGTCGGGCCGAGCGGGATGTCGTCGCCGGTCACCACCAGCACCTGGCGGACGGTGGCCGCGGCGGCCTCGTCGAGTGCGGAGGTGACCGCCTTGGTGCGGTCGGCCGACGGGTCGGCGCCCGGGGCCAGGACCAGCAGCACGTCGGTGACCACCTGCCCGCCGGCCCGTACCGCGACCACCGTGCAGTCCGCCACGTCGGGGCAGGCGGCCAGCACGCGTTCCTCCGACATGGCGGTGAACAGCCGCTTGCCGCTGCCGAGTTCGACCGAGTCGACGAGCCGGTCCACGTGGTAGTAGTAGCCCTCCTCGTCGCGGTACATCAGGTCGCCGGTGAGGAAGCGGCCGCGGAGCCTGGTCCGGAAGGTGGTGGCCGAGTCGTTCCAGTAGCCGAGCGCCAGGGTGGGGGAGGAGGTGGCGAGTTCGCCGACCTCGCCCGGCCCGAGCGGCTCGCCGTCCGCTCCGACGACCTCGCAGTCGACGAAGGCGTGCGGGCGGCCGACGCAGCGGCCGTACCGCTCGGTACCGGGGCCGTGGGTGATGAAGAAGTGCGAGTGGCCCATCTCGGTGGAGCCGAGGCCGTCGACGAACAGCGAACCGGGCAGGCGGACCCGGCCCTCCCGGGTCACCGACTCGCGGCTGCCGGCCGCGATCAGCCGCCGGATGTGCACCTCGTGGGCGCAGTCGCCGGTGTTCCACCAGAGCGCGACCGACGCCAACTCCCGTGCGGACAAGTCGTGATGGGCCAGCTCGGCCCAGGTGGCGGCGAAGCCGATCACCCCGGTGGGCCGCCAGTCCTCGATTGCGTCCAGCACCCCGGCCCCCGACTGCCGGGAGAGCACGGCGAGTCGGGTGTGGGAGCTGAGCGCCAGGTTGAGGGCGATCAGGGTGGCCGCGTGCGGCGCGGGCAGTGCGCTGAGCATCCGGTCCTGCCCCTGCGGGCGGGGCAGCCGGAGGCGGTGCCGGATCGCCGCGTACAGGCTCGCGTGCGAGTGGACGACGGCCTTGGGCATCCCGGTGGTGCCGGAGGAGTGGGTGATCGCCACCGGGTCGCCCGACCAGTGCCGGTAGGGCGCGGGCGCGGCCTCCGGGTCACCCGCGCCGAGCGTGGAGATCTCCGGGAACGCCGGCGCACCGGCGTCGTGTCCGGCCAGTGCGGCCAGGTGCGCCGGGTCGGCGAGGATGCCGACCGGCCCCAGCCTGGCGATGTAGCGGGCGGCGCGCTCACCGTCGAGGTTGGGATTGAGCAGTGCCGGGATGGCGCCGAGCCGGGCGAGCGCGAGGAAGGCGAGCACGTGCTCGGCGGCGTCGGACGCGTACACCACCACCGGGTCGCGGCGGCCGACGCCGAGCGCGTGCAGCGCGGCGGCGCGGGCCCGGACGGCGCGGTCCAGCTCGTGCAGGGTGAAGGGCTGCCAGGCGGCGTGGTCGTCCACCGGGGTGTCGAAGGTCAGCAGCGGTTCGTCCAGGCCGGGGCCCAGGGCCAGCCGGCTGGACAGGACGTTGCCGGCGCCGACGTCCGGGTCGTCCGCCAGGAGGGTGCGGATACTGCGGATGCTCACGGTGGTGGATCCTTCCCATGGTGCTGGGCGTACTGCGGCGGGACGCGGCGTGCGGGGCCGCTCGCGCGGGTGCGGGGTGACGGTGTGCGCTCGGGTGGTGCTGCTGTGCGCCCGGGTGACGGCGGCGCGGCCGGGGGCAGTGGTGTGGCGGTGCTCTCGGGTGACGGTGGTCCCGGGTGACGGTGGTGCGGGGTGCTGCGTGCGGTCAGGCGGTGGTGACGAGGACGGCGACGGCCCGGTCCGTGCCGGTCCTGCCGTCGTCCGGTCCGGTGGCCGCCTGCCCGGAGGCATGGCCCGGTTCGGAGGCGCCCGGTTCGGCGGCGTCGGCCGGTTCGGTGCTGCCCGGTTCGGAGGTGTCGGCGCGTTCGCCGGGGCCGGGGTCGGCCTGTTCCGCGGCGACGATCAGGACGTGGTCGGCGTCGCCGTCCGCGAGGAGCAGGGCGGCGAGGTCGAGTGCGTCCTGCGGCAGCCCGCCCGGCGGCGCCTCCACCGGGCTGATCGCCACCACGGGCCCGGTCAGTCCCCAGCGGGCGGCGATGTGCCCGAGGACGGCGTTCGGGTTGGACTGGAAGAACAGCAGCGGAGGCACCCGCCGACCGGAGGACGCGGCCTCGTCGATGGCCCGGGCGGTGGCGCGGTCGCCGCTGGCGCTGGCCAGCAGCAGGGCGGTCCGGCCGGGCGCCGGGGCGGCGCCGTGGCGGGCGCGCAGGCAGCGCTCGGCGGCCTCGGCGACCAGCGGGTTGAAGGAGGAGGCGGAGAAGCCGGGGACCGGGGGCAGCCGGTCGGGCAGGTCGGGGTCGGCGCGCTCGGGGTCCGGCCAGCGGGCCTGGGAGAGGATGCGCAGCTCGGTCATCGGGCGGCCACCAGGAGTGCGGTGTTGGCGCCGCCGAACGCGGAGTTGAGGGTGAGCGCGTAGCGCGGCCCGGCGGTGCGCGGGCCGTCGAGGACGAGGTCGAGGCCGACGTCCGGGTCCGGGCCGAGCCAGCCGGCGTTGACCGGCAGTCTGCCGTCGCTCAACGTGGCTATGGTGACGGCCAGTTCGAGGAGTGCGGAGGCCTCCAGGGCGTGGCCGTGGACGGACTTGCTGGAGCTCACCGGCAGCCGTTCGGCGTGCGCCCCGAAGACCCGGCGCAGGGCACTCGCCTCGGCCCGGTCGGCCAGTGGCGAGCCGGTGCCGTTGGCGTTGACGTAGCCGATCTCCGCCGGGCCGACGCCGGCCCGGGCGAGTGCGGCCTGGACGGCCCGCGCCGCGCCCCCGCCGTCCGGCTCGGGGCGGCAGACATGATGGGCGTCGCCGGTCCGGCCCCAGCCGGCCAGCCGGGCGAGCACGGTCGCGCCGCGCCGCTCGGCTGCGGGCTCGGCCTCGACGACCACGGCCGCCGCCGCGTCGCCGAGCAGGGTGCCGGTGCGGCCCGCGCTGAACGGGCGCAGCTCGCCGTCGCGGGAGAGCGCCCGGCCCGCGTCGAAGGCCGCGAAGACGCCCGGCTCGACCAGGTGCCCGGCCGCGACCAGCACCCGGGGGTGCCGCCCGGCGGCGACCAGCGCGGCGGCGTCGGCCACCGCGGTGCCGGCCGCGACGCAGGCACCGGTGTAGACCCGGGTGACGCCCGGGACCCCCCACACGGCGGCCGCCCCGGTGGCGACGGCCGTGGTGACCGCCCGGGTGCGCAGGTCGCTGTGGAGCGCGAGCAGGACGGGCATGCCCGGGTCGCCCGGGCCGGCGTCCCCGGTGGGATCGGCGAGTGCAGTGGCCCCGGCGTGCTCGGTGGCCCCGGCGGGCAGGCCGGCCTGGCGGCAGGCCTGGTCCACGGCGTCCAGTACGGCGTCGGCCAGCCCCGTCGGCTCGGGCAGCAGCGCGGCCCGGGTGGTGCGGCGGGCGGAGACGTCGAACCGGGTCACCGTGGTGAAGGCGGCCTTGCCGTGGGCGGCGGCCTCGGCGAGCGCGCCGAGCCCGGTGCCGGCCGCGCTGAGCACGCCGACACCGGTGACCACGGGCCGGACGGCGGTGCCGGTGACGGGCGGGGCGTGGCCGGTCATGACGGTGCGGCCCCGGGCGTCGCGGGAACGGGCGCGGCCGGCGCGCTCGCGGCGTCGGCCAGGACGGCGGCGCGGAGTACCGCGGTGGCGTCGTCCACGGTCCGGATCGCCTCGAAAGCTTCGTCGTCGAGGTCCGCTTCGATGCCGTAGCGCTGCTCGAACTCGGCGATCAGCCAGGTGAGTTCGAGTGATCCGAGCTCCTCGGGAACGGAGTCGGCGGCGCGCTGCCCGAACGCCGCCAGGATCTCCACCACCTCGGCCCGGTCGGGGAGGCCGGGGCCGGTCACGCCGGGCTGCCCGAGGTGGCCGTGGAAGCGGCGACGCGCTCGGCGACGTCGGCGGTGAACTGGTCCAGCGTCATCAGCGCGGTGCTCTCCATCTCGTCCAGGTCGAACTTGACCCCGAACTCGTCCTCGACCTGCACGGAGAGGTCGGCGAGGGCGAGCGACTCCAGGTCGAGCCCGGCCGGGCCGAGGTCGGTGTCGCCGGTGACCTCGGAGACGTCGTACTGCATCTCGGCCAGCGCGGCGAGGACGAACTCGCGGATGCGGTCCTGCATGGTGTGCTCCTTGGTGCCTGCACGCGGCGGCGCGTGCGGTTCGTCGGGGAATTCCGTTCGGGTGCGACGGGAGGGCCGCTCCGGTCCCGCGGTGAAGGTGCCGCGGGGACGGAGGGGTATTCGCGTCGGCCCGGCCGGGAAGGGCAATGCGGATACTGCGTTCGGGCGGGTGGGCGGACCGGGTTCGGCGGGGAACCGCGGTTCAGCGGGCGGCCGCCCGCAGGACGGCCGGGTCGCGCAGCAGCTTCCCGGTGGCGGTGCGCGGCAGCTGCGGCAGGAAGGCCAGCCGGCGGGGCCGCTTGTAGGCGGCGAGCTCCCGGACCAGCCGCTCCTGGACGAGCGTGTGGTCCGCACCGTCCTCGGCGGCGAGGTACGCCTCGATGGCGCCCTCGTCGAAGACCACCACGGCCTCGCGGACCTCCGGCAGGGCCGCCAGGGTCTGCTCGACCTCGGTGAGGTCCACCTTGAGCCCGCCGATCGAGACCTGCGAGTCCCGGCGGCCGAGCACGGTGACCAGCCCGGTGGCCGGCTCCAGGACCGCGGCGTCCCGGGTGTGCAGCCAGCCGTCCGACCAGCGGGTCGGGTCGTCCAGGCCGGGGTACGGCGAGGCGGCCGTCCCGATCTGCAACTCCCCGTCCACCAGCCGGAGGTCCATGCCGTCCACCGGCTGTTTGGCCGGGTGCAGTCGGCCGGTCAGGTCGGTGGCGATGACGCCGAGTTCGGTCATCCCGTACATGGTGCCCAGCGGGACGCCGTACGCCGCGGTGAAGGCGGCCGGCAGGCCCGGGCGGACCAGCTCCCCGGCCACCACCATCCGCCGCAGCCGGGGCAACGGGGGTGGCGAGGCCGCGCCGGCCAGCAGTTCGGCGTGGAAGGGGACGCCGATCACGGTGGTCGGCCGTTCCCGTTCCGCGGCGACGGCGGCGAGGATGCCCGCGGCCGTCATCCGGGCCGGCACGGTCAGCGGTGCGCGGGCGTGCAGGCTGTTCAGCAGTCCGCCGACCAGTCCGAGCACGTGCACCACCGAGGAGAGCAGCACCACCCGATCGCCCTCGCCCGGGAAGTCCACCAGCTTTCGGTAGCAGGTGAGTTCACGGACGAGGTCGCCGGCGGTGCGGGCGATGACCTTGGCCGGACCGGTGGATCCGGAGCTGAGCTGGACCAGCACGTGGCCGGTGGCCGCCGGTCGCCCGCCCGGCAGCCGGACGGCCACCGGATCGACCTCGGAGAAGCCGCGCAGCGCCGCCGAGGTCCGGTGCTCGGACCCTACCAGCACCTGCGGGGCCAGCCGTCCGACCGCGAGGTCGACCTCGTGGTCGGTCAGCCGGTGGTCCAGCAGGGCCACCTGGGCGCGCAGTTGCCAGCAGGCCAGCAGAGCGGCGACGAAGCCCAGTGAGGGCGGCAGCCGCAGTGCGGCCGTTCCGCCCGGCACCAGGCCGGCCGCGGCCAGCCGCTCGACCTGCTCGCCGACCAGGGCGCGCAGCGCGTCACGGTCGACGGGTGTGCCGAAGTGAAGGCACTCCTCGCCCCCGGGGCCGGCCAGCAGCAACCGTTCCACCCAGTGGTGGGGGGCGTCGGCGTGCGGCGGTGAAGAGGGCGGAAGTGATGAGAGGGAAATGCCGGTCAACGCCACTCCACGCAGTGAGGAGATTTGACATGGACGCCGTTCTCAACCAATACGGTCAATTCCGTTGCCAGACCTTTGCACAGACGATTGGTCAAATCAAGGTCTATACCAATCTGGTGCGGACCTCCTACGCTGCGGAACCGGGACTGGTCCGAGCGCGGCCGTCCGGGAGCGAGGATGCCCGTGGGACTGCTCACGCTGGCCGGGATCGAGCGCGCTGCACGCGCCCAACTTCCACCAGAAATATGGGACTTCATCGAGGGTGGCAGCGAAGCGGAACGCACCCTCGCGGGGAACCGGGAAATGTTCGGCCGCCACGCACTGCGGCCGCGCACGCTCGTCGACGTCTCCGCCTGCTCGACCGCCGTGCGGCTGCTCGGATCCGACCTCCAACTCCCGGTCGGGATTGCCCCGATGGCCTACCACCGGCTGGTCGATCCGGACGGCGAGACGGCGACCGCCCGGGCAGCCGGACGGGCCGGCGCGCTGCTCGTCGCCGGGATCTTCGCCAGCCGCACCCTCGAATCCATCGCCGCCGCGGCCACCGGGCCGCTCTGGCTCCAGCTCTACTGGCTGCGCCGCCGCGACGCGCTCGCCGCGCTGATCGAACGCGCCGAGGCGGCCGGCTTCACCGCCCTGATGCTGACCGTGGACGCCCCCCGGATAGGCCGGCGCCTGCGCGACCTGCGCAACGGGTTCGCCGTCCCGCCGCAGATCCGCGCCGTCAACCTCGACCCGGAGCTGATGGCCGCCAGCCACCGGGCCGGCGCCGGCTCCTCCGGCATCGCCGACCATGCGCTGGAACAGTTCGACCCCACCCTGACCTGGGCGGACCTGGCCTGGCTGCGCGAACGCACCCGCCTCCCGCTGGTCCTCAAGGGCGTTCTGACAGCCGAGGACGCCCGGCTCGCCGCCGAGCACGGGGTGGACGCCGTCGTGGTCTCCAACCACGGCGGCCGCCAGCTGGACGGCGCGCTGCCCGCCCTCGCCGCCCTCCCCGAGGTCGCCGCCGCCCTCCCGCCGGAGGTGCCGGCCCTGCTCGACGGCGGCGTCCGCACCGGCACCGACATCGCGGTCGCACTCGCCCTCGGCGCCCGCGCCGTGCTGGTCGGCCGCCCGGTGCTCTGGGGGCTCGCCACTGGGGGAGAGGACGGCGTGGCCCGCGTCCTCGGCCTGCTCCGCGACGAACTGGAGCACACGCTGGCCCTGTTGGGCCGCCCCATGCCCGCCGCCCTGGACCGCTCGGTCCTCGCACCCTGGCCCGTCTGACCACGGCCCGGCTGCCCGAAGGGCTGCCCGCCGAGGAGCGCGGCGCGCCCGATGAGCCGCCCGCCCGACGTCGCCTGCCCGACGCGCCGCCCGCGCCGATGCGCCGCCTGACGTGCCACCCGACCACAGCCCGACAGCTCCTGCAGCTCGTACAGCCCCGACAGAAGGACCGACGCCATGAAGAACCAGGACGCCTTCCCCGGCTGGGACTGGGACGACCCCGAGGGCCTCGCCGCCCGCCTCGACGAGGTCAGCGACCGGGTCGCCACCTGCAAGACCCTCGAACCGGCCGACCGGCTCCCGTACGACCACCACGACTTCCGCGAACTCGGTCTGACCGGCATTGAGTTCGCCGCCTTCCGGACGGCCCACCCGGCCGGCCTCGGCACCGACCTCACCGCCCTGACCAGCCCCGACACCGTCACCGAGCCGGGCACCCTCTACCGCGTCGACGGCGACCGCTGGTTCACCCAGCTCGACATCGGCCGGCCGCTGCCCTTCGCCGACGCCAGCGTCGACTGGGTCTACGCCGAGCACCTGATCGAGCACGTCACCCTGCCGGTCGCCGTCGGCTGGCTGCGGGAGGCCCGGCGTGTGCTGCGCCCCGGGGGCGTCCTGCGCCTCACCACCCCCGACCTGGCCCGCTACCTGGTCGGCTACGCCACCAACGACGGCTTCCTCGCCAAGCACCGCCGCCGCCTCACCACCATGGGCTTCGGCCCGCCGATGCCCGACCGCCCGGCCTTCCTCGTCAACCAGATCTTCCGCCACTACGGCCACCAGTGGATCTACGACCTCGACGAGCTGCGCCACGTCCTCACCCGGGCGGGCTTCGAGTCGGGGCAGATCCGTCACTGCGCCTACCGCCAGGGCGGCCGCGCCGACGTCGCCGACCTCGACACCGCGTTCCGCACGGACGAGACGATCTACGTCGAGGCGGACCGCTGACCCGGAGTCCCCGATCCCCACCCCCTGAGCCCGAAACCTTGACCCCGAATCGCCGACCCCGGGCCGTAGGCTCCGAACCGCCGATCCCCGGCCGTCGGCCCCGAGCGGCCGACCCCGAGCGGCCGACCCCGGGTGCGCGAACCCCCAGTCCGATGGGACGATCCATGCCACTTCACCCCCAGGCCCAAGCGCTGCGCGAGCGCCGCGCGCAGGCGGGCACGCCACCGCTCTACACCCTCACCCCGGCCCAGGCCAGAGCCGCCGACCTCGCCGACATCCGGGCTGCCGCCGGCACCCCCGAACCCGTCGCCGCCGTGGAGGAGCACCGCATTCCCGGCCCGGCCGGCGAACTGACCCTGCGTCTCTACCGCCCCGAGCAGGCCGGCGGC
Source organism: Streptomyces sp. CB01881 (assembly GCF_002953255.1). GTDB lineage: Bacteria > Actinomycetota > Actinomycetes > Streptomycetales > Streptomycetaceae > Kitasatospora. The sequence continues at coordinate 482,933 of NZ_CP026498.1, read as the reverse complement.
GCGGCGCTCCCGGCCCTGCTCTACCTCTTCGGCGGGGGCTGGACCCTCGGCTCGCCGGACACCAGCGACGCGATCTGCCGCCGCCTCACCAACGCCGTCGGCTGCGTCACGGCCTCGGTCGGCTACCGCCTGGCCCCCGAGCACCCCTTCCCCGCCGCCGTCCACGACTGCCGCGCCGCCGCCCACTGGCTGGCCGGGCACGCCGCGGACCTCGGCATCGACCCGCAGCGCCTGGCCGTCGGTGGCGACAGCGCGGGCGGCAACCTCGCCGCCGCCCTCACCCTGCTCGCCCGTGACGAGGGCGGACCGGCCCTGCGCCACCAGCTGCTCGTCTACCCGAACACCGACCACCGGGCGGACACCGCCTCGCTGCGCGAACACGACGACCCGGCGCTCTTCAACCGCCGCTCGGTCGCCTGGTACTGGGGCCACTACCTCGCCGACCCCGCCGACGGCGACCACCCGCACGCCTCCCCCCTGCGCGCCCCGAGCCTCGCCGGCCTGCCGCCCGCCACCGTGATCACCGCCGAGTACGACCCGCTGCGGGACGAGGGCGAGCACTACGCCGAGGCGCTGCGGGCGGCGGGCGTCGTCGTCGAGTCCCGGCGGTACGCGGGTATGCCGCACGGCTTCTTCGCCATGACGGGCGTCCTCGACGCGGCCGCCGCCGCCCAGCAGTACGCCGCCGAGCGGCTGCGCGAGGCCCTCCGGTGAGCGCGCCCGAGCTGCCGGGCACGGTCCATCCGGCGGGCGCCCCTGCGTCCACAGGCGTGCCCGGGTCCACGGGCGTCCCTGCGTCCACAGGAGTGCCCGGGTCCACGGGCGTCCCTGAGCCCACAGGCGCGCCGGATCCGGTCCCGCCGCTGGCGTTGGAAGAGCTGCACGCCTCCCTCGCGGACCCGCTGCTGGACGCGATGACCTTCCTCAACGAGGTCACCACCCGCTACCCCGGGGCCGTGTCCTTCGCTCCCGGCCGCCCGTACGAGGGCTTCTTCGAACCGGAGGACGTCCACACCTACCTGGACGCCTACCTCGACCACCTGGCGGCCGCCGGCGCGGGCCGGGACGCCGTCCGCACCACGCTCTTCCAGTACGGGCCGACCAAGGGCATCATCGCCGACCTGGTCGCCCGGACCCTCGCCAACGACGAGGGCCTCGCCGTCCCGCCCGAGGCCCTGGTGCTGACCGTCGGGGCCCAGGAGGGCATGCTGCTGACGCTGCGCGCCCTCTGCGCGGGCCCGGACGACGTCCTGCTGGTCAGCTCGCCCTGCTACGTCGGCGTGACCGGCGCCGCCCGGCTGCTGGACCTGACCACCGTCCCGGTGCCGGAGGGCCCCGACGGCGGGCCCGACCCGGAGACCGTCCGTACCGCCGCCCGCGCCGTGCGGGCCGCGGGGCGGCGTCCGCGCGCGCTGTACGTCGTCCCCGACTTCGCCAACCCGTCCGGCGCCAGCATGCCGCTCCCCGCCAGGGCCCGGCTGCTGGACGCGGCGGCCGAGGAGGGCCTGCTGGTCGTCGAGGACAACCCGTACGGCTTCTTCGCCCGCAGGCCGGGCGAGCGGCCCACGCTGAAGGCGCTGGACCGCCGCCGCCAGGTCGTCTACCTCGGCTCCTTCGCCAAGACCTGCTTCCCCGGTGCCCGCCTCGGCTACGTCGTGGCCGACCAGGAGGTGGCCGGGCCCGGCGGGCGGCGCTCGTTGCTGGCGGACGAGCTGGCGAAGCTGAAGAGCATGACGACGGTCAACACGCCCGCGCTCAGCCAGGCCGTGATCGGCGGCATGCTGCTGCGCCACGACTGCCGTCTGCGTGCCGCCAACGCCGCGGCGACGGCCCACTACGCGGCCAACCTGACCGTTCTGCTGCGGGAGTTGGAGCTGCACTTCCCCGCCTCGGAACGCCGCCGGCTGGGGGTGTCCTGGAACCGGCCGGAGGGCGGCTTCTTCGCCGTCCTGACGGTGCCCTTCGCGGCCGACGACGCGGCCATGGAGCGGTGCGCCCGGGACCACGGCGTGCTCTGGACGCCGATGGCGCCGTTCTACCCCGCCGGCGGGGGAGAGCGCAGGCTACGGCTCTCCGTCAGTTCTATGACGGAACGTCAGATCGTGGACGGGGTGGCCGCGCTGGCCCGCTTCGTCCGCGAGGAGGCCGCGCCCGATCCGGACGAGTGACACCTGCGGAGCGGGGGCGACCGGCGATCCGGAGACGGCCGGCGGTACGGGGGCGGGGGCGGGACCACAGTGGTCCCGCCCCCGCCCCCGTACCGCCCGCCCGAAGCCGCCGGCCGGGCCTCAGCGCACCCGGGTGGAGAACAGCCGTGCCGACCAGTACACCGCCGCGACCGTCATCAGCACGACGACCAGCAGCCCCTGCCAGACCACGCTGTCGCCGACGTGTCCCGAGAACAGCGCCCGCATGCCCTCCACGGCCCAGTAGAAGGGGTTCCACTTGGCCATCGACTGCAGCCACATCGGCGCGAGCGCCAGCGGCAGCAGCACCCCGGAGAGCAGCGCGATCGGCTGCGCGATGGTGTTCACCACCGGGGCCATCGCCTCGTCCGCAGGGAGCAGCAGGGCGATGCCGTAGGAGATCGCCGAGGTCATCAGGGCCAGCAGGCCCAGCAGCAGGTAGGCCAGCAGCAGGTCCACCGGGCCGACCCGCAGGCCGAACGGCAGCGCGACCAGGGTGATGATGACGGCCTGGACCAGCAGTGCCACCGTCTCGCGCAGTGCCCGGCCGAGCAGCAGCGCCAGCCGGCTGACCGGGGTCACCCGGGCCCGCTCGATGATGCCGGCCTTCAGCTCGCCGAGCAGGCTGAAGCCGGTGTAGAGGCCGCCGAAGATGCAGAGCACCGCCAACAAGCCGGGCACGTACACCTGGTAGGCCTCGGCGTAGGTGGTGGCGCCCATCGGTGCCAGCACCTTCTTGAGCAGCGGTGCGAAGAGCAGCAGGTAGAAGATCGGCTGGATCACCCCGACGGCGATCCAGACCGGAGTCCGCCACATCAGCAGCAGCTGACGCTGGAAGACCAGCCAGGTGTCGCGGGCGAGCTTCATGGGAGCCCCTTGGGGAGTCGGTGGTCAGGCCTGCTCGATCGAGCGGCCCGTGCGGGCCAGGAACACGTCGTCCAGGCTGGGCCGTTGGAGCTGCACGGTGCCGGGCACCACGCCCGCGCCGTCGAGCACGCGGAGCAGCTGCGGGATCGCGGCGGCGCCGTCGTCCAGGTAGAGCCGGAGACCGTCCTCGCCCTGCGCCTCCAGGCGGTGCAGGTAGGTCTGTTCGCGCAGGGCCTTGGTGGCCCGTTCGGTTTCCCCGGCGGGCAGTCCGACGAGCACCACGTCGCCGGAGATCTCCCGCTTGAGGGTCTCGGGCGTGCCCTCGGCGACGATCTCCCCGTGGTCGACGATGGCGACCCGGTCGCAGAGCGCGTCGGCCTCCTCCAGGTAGTGGGTGGTCACCACGACGGTCATGCCCTCGTCGCGCAGCCGCCGGATCTCCGCCCAGACGTGGCCCCGGCTGGCGGGGTCCAGGCCCACGGTGGGTTCGTCCAGGAAGAGCACCCGGGGCGAGTGGATGACGCCGAGCGCGATGTCCACCCGGCGGCGCTGGCCGCCGGAGTAGGTGCGGCACGGCCGGTCGCCGAACTCGGTGAGCTCGAAGGCCTTCAGGGCCTCCTCGGCGTGCTGCTGGGCCGCGGCTTTGCCGGTGCCGTGCATCCGGGCCTGGAGCACCAGCTCCTCGCGGGCGCTGACGGCGTCGGTGGTGCCGCCGCCCTGGGCGACGTAGCCGATCCGGCGGCGGACGTCCGCCGGGTCGGCGAGCAGGTCGGCACCGGCGATCCGGGCCTCGCCGCCGTCCGGGCGGATGAGCGTGGCGAGCATGCGCAGAGTGGTCGTCTTGCCGGCGCCGTTGGGGCCGAGGAAGCCGAAGATCTCACCTGCGGCCACGTCCAGGTCGATGCCGCGGACGGCGTCGACGGCGGCCTGGCCGCGTTTTTTGGACGGATAGGACTTGCGAAGTCCCTTGGTCTCGATCAACCAGAACTCCCGTGCGGGGATGGGTTGCCGGGGCACCTGGGATGCGGTGCTGCGGAAGGGGTGAGGGGTACTGCGGAAGGAGTACTGGGCGCCACCCTAGGGTCTGCGGCCCTCCGGAAACAATGGCCTAGACCAATGGATTCTGACGGTCCGTCCCACCCGCGACCAGCGTCTCCAGCCGGTCGGCCGCCGCGACGGCCCCGCCGCCGGCCAGCAGGGCGGCCCCGACCCGGGCGGCCGCCTCGCGGTGGGTGCCCGAGTCCAGGACGGTGCGCAGCCGCGCCGCCAGCCGTTCCGCCGTCACCCGGGCGAACGGCACCTTCAGCCCGGCGCCGGCCGCCGCGACCTGCGCCGCCACGAACGGCTGGTCGTGCCGGATCGGCGCGGTGACCAGCGGCAACCCGTGCGCCAGCGCCTCGCCGACGGTGTTCATCCCGCCGTGACAGAGCACCGCGTCCAAGGCGCCGCGGGCCATCAGCTCCAGCACCGGGGCCCGGTCCACCGCGACGGCGTGGCCGGGCAGTTCGGGCAGCAGGGTGTGCGGCGCCGCGATCACCGGCTGCACGTCGTCGCCGCAGAGCGCCAGTGCCCGGACGGCCCGGGCGTGGAAGTCCGCGCCGAGCCCGCCGGCCAGCGTGCCCATGGTGACCAGCACCCGCCGACGGCCGGGGTCCAGCCGCTCCCACGGGAACGCCGGATCGGCGGGCCGCTCGGCCAGCACCGGCCCCACCAGCGCCACCTGCGCCGGGAGGGGCGCCGCGCCGGTGAGCGCCCGCCCGGTCGGCGCCAGCACCAGGGCGGGGGAGAAGCGCGGGTCGGTGTACTCGTGCTCCGGCAGCCCGGCCCGCTGCCAGAGGCCGCGGAGCAGCCCGGTCATCCAGGCCTCCACCTGCGGCAACGCCCGGAACGGCCGCCCCAGCTCCATCGCGCCGGGGGCCAGGCTCGCCCACGGCAGCCCGTGCCGGTGTGCGACCAGGGCGCCTGCCGGGGTGTGCTGGTCGACCAGCAGCGCGTCCGGCCGGTACTCCCGCACCACCGCGTCCAGCGGCTTGGTGGTGAACCGCGCGTACGGGACGATGAAGCCCTCCCAGAGCGAACGCAGGGCGGCCAGTCCCTGCCCGCCCTGCGCCCGGAACGCCCGGGTGCCGGTGCCCAGGACCTGCGCGTCCGGCCCGAGCAGCGGTCGCAGCACCGACTCGGTGCCCGTCCAGGCGACTTCGTGCCCGCGGGCGGTCAGTTCGCGGGCGATGCCGGCGATCGGATTCACGTGCCCGGTCAACGGCGGTACGACCAGCAGGAAGCGGCTCATCGGGCTGCCCCTTCGGGCAGGATCCGCTGCACCTCGGCGACGGTCAGCGCCTCCAGTGCGGCGAGGTCCAGCCCGGCGCGCACCGCGGCCAGGCCGGCCGCCGCGCCGAAGCGTTCGGTCAGCAGGGTGTCCAAGAGGGCGAGTTCGCACTCGTCCAGCAGCAGATCGGCGTCCAGCCGGGCCTGCGGGGTGATCAGCGCCGCCCATTGCGGCGGCGCGTCGGCCGCCTTGACCAGCAGCTCGACCAGCTCCGGGTGCACCCGGGCAGGGGGAAGGGAAGGTTTACGATCAGTCATGGGGTGTGGCTCCACCAGCTCGACGGCAGGGGGCGGATGACTCCGAGGACAGGTCCGCAAACTCGTCCTCGAACGGCCCGAGATCACTTGTGCGACCCGTCGGGCGTCGGAATACTAGCCCGCGTGACCGCACTGGAGGCAGTGGCCGTCCACCTCCCCCACCACACCGTGCCCATCGAGGCGGTGGGCGAGCGCATCGGCCTGACCCCACGTCAACTTCGACTCTTCCGCCGCTTCCACGGCCTGGACCAGCTGCGACTGGACCCGGACGGGACGCTGCCCGACCTGCTCGGCGCCGCCGTCGAGGCACTACCGGAGCTGCGCGGACGCGAACGGCACGTCCGCTTCGTGATCCACGCGCGCAGCATGCCGGTGGCGGTGCCCTACCCGCTCAACCCGCTGCACCAACTGCTCGACCGCTACGGCCTGTCCCATGCCGTCGCCTTCACCGTCACCCACCATGCCTGTGCGGTGGGCCTGCTGGCCGTCGACCTGGCCGGCCGGCTGCTGGCCGGCTCCGACGATCCGGAGGCCCTCGCGCTGGTGCTGGCCGGGGAGAAGACCTTCACCAAGGACGCCCAGGTGGTGCCCGAGACGGGGATCTTCGCCGAGGGCGCGGCCGCCTGCCTGGTCCGTGCGACCGGCGAGCGCAACCGCGTGCTCTCCTACGCCGTGCGCCATCGACCGGAGTTCGACGGCCGCCTGGCCGGGGACCAGGACCTGCTCGCCCGCTACCAGCGCGAGTACCCGGCGGTGATGATCGAGGCGATGGAGGCCGCCCTCGACCAGGCAGGTCTGGACCTCTCGGATGTGGCGGTGATCCTTCCGCACAACGTCAACCAGGCCTCCTGGCGGATGATCTGCCGTCGGATCGGGTACCCGGTGGAGAAGGTGGTGCTGGACAACGTGCCCGCCGTCGGGCACAGTTTCGCTGCAGACAGCCTCATCAATCTCCACACCGCCACCACGCGGGGGCTGCTCCGCCGCGGCGACCGCTACCTGATCGCCGCCGCCGGCGTCGGAGCCACCTTCTCGGCCATGGCCGTCGAACACTGACGCACCGCCGGTCCGGCGTACCGTCCGGCGCCGGGATCCGGGGGCCGGCCCCCGCCGCGCGGCGGGCGCAGCGGCACGGCGAGGACGACCACACCCCGGCCGGCCGCTTCCACCACACCCATTCACCTCTCACGCACGACGGGACGGGACACCCATGCCAGACCCCGCGGTCCAGACCACTGACACCGAGCTGCGCGAGCGGATCCTGCACAGCCTCGGCGAGCTGCTGCCGCGCGTGCTCAAGCGCGACCTCCCCGAAATCCCCGAGAACGCCTGCCTCTTCGACGATCTCGGCCTCACCTCGGCCGGCACCATCGAGCTGATCCTGGAGGTCGAGGAGGCACTCGACATCCAGGTCGACGTCGAGCAGATCGGTGAGGACGACCTGCGCTCGGTGACCAGCCTGGCCGACTACGTGGCCGGCCACATCATCCCCGAGGACTGACCGGGTGGGCGCCGCTTCCGCCTCCGGCCTGGTCGTCACCCGGGCCGTGGTGGGGTACCCCGACGGGCGGTCGGAGACCTCGCTCGATCCCGACCTGAGGGTCTTCGTCTCCGACCTGGTCCGTCCGTACGGCCTGCCGCTGCGCGAGGACCTGCTGGCCGAGGGCGTCGGCCACTCGTACGAGGAGATGGCCGAGGGCCTGCTGCGCGAGGCACTCGCCGACGGCCGGCCGGTCGACCTGCTGATCCTGGCCTTCGACTCTCCGGACATCCGTCCCGGGGCGCCGAGTTCGCTGGCGCTCAGCCGGTCCTGTCCGGGTGAGCCGCTCGCCTTCGCGCTGTGCGACCAGGGACCGGCCGCGGCCTTCAGTGCCTTGCGGGTCGCCGCCGAGTACCACCGGACGGGGGCCTGCCGGCGTGCGGTGGTGGTGCTGGCCGAGCAGACCGCGTTGCACTACCGGGCCGCGGAGCCGGTCGACCTGCCCGAGCGGCACTGTGCGGTGGTGCTGGTCTGCGACGAGGTGGCGGGCGGTGAGCTGACGATCAATCAGATCCCTTTGGTCGATGACGAACTCGCGGCGAAGACCGTCGGCGAGGCGGTTCGGGCCCTGGGGGAGGGGGCGGCCGTTCTGCTCGGCCCCGGCCTGGCGGTCGACGTCGGCACCGACACCGACACTGACGCCGACGCCGATGCCGACACCGACGCCGACGCCGACGCCGACGCCGATGTCGATGCCTGCGCCGCTGCCGGTGTCGACGGCGCAGTGCGGGCGACCGGAGGCCAGCCGTTCACCGGCATCTGGTCGGCGCTGGCCGAACGGCTCCCCGTTTGGCGGGCGGAGGGGCGGCCCGTGCTGGCGGCGGGCTTCGACCGCCGGCTCGGCGTGCTCAGCACCCTCGCCCTGCGGGCGGGACCGTGACCGGGCCTCCCGACTCGGCCGACCCGGTCGACCCGATTGAACTGGTCGACCTGGTTGACCTCTGGGTGATCCCGACGGACCAACCCGACGCAGTGGTAGAGGCGTTGGGCGCACTGCTCGACCCCGGCGAACGGGCCCGCGCCGCGGGGCCGGACGAAGCAACCGGCCGACGGTTCACCGTCGTGCACGGGGTCGTCCGACTGCTGGTCGCCGAACGCCTCGGCGTGCACCCGGCCGAACTCGCCTGGCGCCGCGGCCCGCACGGCAAACCCGAGCCGGCGGGCGAGGGGCACACGCTCGGTGTCAGCTACTCCGCCTCGGGTGCCCTCGCCGTCCTCGCCCTGGCCGACGGCCGGCCGGTCGGCGCCGACGTCGAGGAGGTCCGCGACCCGCGCGTCGCCGCCCGGATCGCCAACCGCTACTTCCCGGGCGCCGAGGCCGCGTCGTTGGCCGAGTCCTCCTCGCCCGAAGTGCTGGCCGAGCGTTTCACCGAGCTCTGGTGTCGCCGCGAGGCCTGCGTCAAGGCGTTCGGCGGCCGGCTGGTGCAGGGCTTCGGCCTGCCGCTGGCCGGGCCGGCGCCACTGGTCCTGACCGGCGCGGGCGCCCTCGGCGACGGTCCCTGCCGGATCGCGGACGCCCCGGTGCCGGGTCCGTTCCGCGCCGCTGTGGCGGCCGTCGGCGACCGCCCGTTCCGGCTCCGGCTGCAGTGCTGGGAAGCGCCATCGTTCATCATGTCACGTACATGAAAGGTAAATTGACCAAGTGTCAGATTCTGCTTGGCCAAGCATGGGGAGTTCCGGACTTTTGGTCTGGACCACCTTCCCGGGTCGCTGGTAGCGTCCCGACCCACAACCCGCTGAGCCCTCAGGCCTCCCCCAGGCCCGTTCAGGGCTGCTCGGATCCCCTTGGACCCCCGACGAGCCGAAGGGCACGGACGACGTGACAGCAACCAGCCGGCGGATCACGGTCCGGTACAGCGGCGCGAGCAGCGGCTCCGGGCCGCTCACCCTCGGCCAGGACAACATGATCCGCTGCATCCGGAGCGACCTTCCCGAGCAGATCAACAAGGAGGCGGCCTGGCCGGTGCCCGACGGCACCACCCTGACCGCGGCACTTGACGCCCTGCGCGCCCTGGTCGAGCGGCACGACTCGCTGCGCACGGTCTTCCCGCCCGGCCCCGGACCGGACGCCTTCCCGGAGCGCCAGGAGGTCCGCGCGGAGGGCGAGTTCGCCGTCACCGTGCTCGACGCCCCGGGCCTTCCGGCGGCCGGACTCGACCGGCTGGCGGAGGAGTCGGGGCGGACGGACGTGGCCGTCCCGTTCGACCTGGCGGCCGGCCCGCGGCTCCGCTTCACCCTGCTGGCCGACGCCGACCTGGCGTTGAGGCTGGTCGTGGTCGTCTGTCACGCCGGTGCGGACGGCGTGGCGACCACCCTGCTGATCGAGGACTGGCTGGCCCTCGCGGCCGGCAAGGAATTGCCGCCCGTCACCGCGCGCACCCCGCTGGAGGTGGCCGCCCGGGAGCAGAGCGAGCAGGGCCGCCGCAAGGCCGCCGCCGCCCTCGGGCACTGGCGGAAGATCCTCACCACCCGCCCGCAGACGGTCTTCGCGGACTCCCGGATCACCGGCCCGGCCGACCGGGCCGCCGCCGTGGTCCTGCGCTCCCGCACGGCCGGCGCCGACCTCGCCGCCGCCTCACGGCGGACCGGCGCGAGCCCCTCGGTCGTCCTGCTCGCGGCCTTCGCCGCGCTGGTCGCCCAGCGCGCCGGCCACTCCGCCCTGGTGCTGACCGCCCTCTCGGCCAACCGCCAACGGGCCGCGATGGCCGACCACATCGGCACCCTCGCCCAGGACGCCCTGCTGGCCCTGGATGCGGACGCCGCCGACCTGGACGAGCTGATCGGCCGGGCAAAGGCCGCCTCGCTCGCCGGCTACTGGCACAGTACTCTCCCCGCCGGGAACGTCTGGCAGCTGATCGAGGACGTCGCCCACCTGCGCGGCACCCGCTTCGCCCGGCAGGTCGTCGTCAACGACCTCAGTCTGACCATCCCCGAGGCGATGTCCGACGCCCGCCCGGCCCCGACGGGCGACCCGGAACTGACCTGGCTGCCCGACCCGCCGCTCCCGGTCCGTATCATGCTCAACCTCCTGCGCACCTCCGGCAGTCTGGAGTTCGTCCTGCTCGCCTGCCCACAGGTGCTCGACCGCGCGGAGACCGAACGATTCGCGCTCGCCCTGCCCGCCGTCCTGAAGGCCGCCGCGCACGGACCGCTCCCGCTCGCCGACCTGCCCGGGCTGACGGGCGTGCCGTCCGCCGTCCGGACCGGCGCCTGGGCCGTGGTCGACGGCGGCTGGATCGACCTGGACGCCGCCCGGTCCCTGGTGGCCGATGCCCTCGGCAGTGCCGAGATCGCCTCCGGCGCCACCGCCGGCATCACCGCCGAGATCCTGGGTACCGCCGTCGAGTTGGTGGACGGCCGCCTCGTCGCCCGCATCGCCACCCGCGGTCCGGGCCTCACTCCGCTCGCGGCCCACCGGGCGGTGGTCGCGGCCATCCCCGGCCGCGACACCGCGATGGCCCCCCACCACTACGTCGTGCACACGGCCACCGACACCCGCCCGTCCGGCCCGATCCCGTGGGACACCCTGCCGGTGACCGCCGAGGGCGCTGGCCGTGATCCGGACATCGCCGGCCCCGCCGCCGACTCTCCGTGAGGGGCGGGGCGGGGGCTCGCGGAGTGTGACGCGACGCCGGCGCCGGCCGCGGGCGGTCCACCGCTCCGCTGGCGAATCCCCGGAATTCATCTCCGTCCACCCCTACAATCCGTGTACGATCTCAGATTTGGAGCGTGAGCGCCGGATTCGGGCCGCCATCCCCGATTGCCGCCGGGCGCCGGGTGGTTCGGCCGGTCGGGGGCGGCCGATCCTTGACAACCCGCCGAACCGGAAGTGAACTGAAGAGTGGCATTGGTTCCCCGGGCGAGTTCCCGGGAGGCGGCTTTCACGGATATTCACGGCCCGACTTCGCAGCTGGGCCACGGGATGACTGCGCGGCGTGTCAACGGGCGGCCGCGCGCGCCCGGACGGGCAGGTGGTTGCCCGGATTCCTGTGGATGTCCGAGAAGTCGGAACGGATTTGTCAAAGGTCACCTGGAATTCTCTGAAACACCTGGACCATTGTGATTCGGACACCGGGGTCACGGTGATTCAGCCGGATTTCGGGGCGTCGGCGAATGGGCGGCGCCAAGGCGCGGCGCGCCTTCGCCCCGGGTCCGGTCCTGCCGCACCGGTGATTCGGCGTCGCGCGCCGTGCGCATTCTCGTGGGCGCGGACGGCCGAGGAGGTAGGAAGAAATGTCCCAAGTCTGCAACAAGCACGCCGAACCCGTCCCCGAAGAACCGGACCCACCGCCGGACGATCCGGAAGAGCGGGTGAACGGCACTTCGGTGGCGGCCCTGTACGACAGCGTCGACGGCCCCATCGCCACGGGCTCCGCCCACTTCATGCGGGCCGGCAGCGAACTGCACCTCGTCCACTCGGACCTGGAGCTCTCCGACCTCCGCCAGGCGGCCGTGCGGGTCTCCTGCGCCGTGGCCGCGCTGAGCGCCGCCCTCGACGAGTACGAGACCTCCCACGCGGTGGCGAAGGAACTCGGCTTCTACACCGTCCACGACGGCCGGCTGCGGGCCGGCGGCGGGGAGTTCCGCATCGTGGACACCCTCCGCAGGGCCGCCGGCCTCGGCCTGGTGGATCTCGACGAAGCGGCGATGGAGGACATCCAGCGCACCTTCGAGGAGCACGGGGACGAAGGCGCCTTCGGCCGGTTCATCGCCGAACTCAAGGCCTTCCTGGCCGAACTCAGGGAGTTCGACCCCGCGGCGGCCGACCGGAACCCCGTCGAATGGCAGCACTTCGGCTGGCGGTCGATCACGCGGTTCGACCGCCTCCGTTCCTACGGGCAGTCGCTGGCCGTCATCAACATCCTCGGCATGGCCGAGAGTCCGTCCACCCCGGTCGGCTCGTAGCCGGCCGACGGCACCCCTGCCCCGGGAGGAGGCAGCACCCATGTCTCAAGTCTGCAATACGGCGATGAAGCTGAGCAGCGAGGCCCGGCGCGAGAAGAGGCACCTTGCCCAGAGCGCCGGACTCGAACTCCTCGCCGCCACCGGTGACGTCTTCAAGGCGCTGGAGCTGATCGAGCACGGCGACGGGCCGGGCACCGCGGCCGTCTACGTGGCCTCGGCGGACAAGCGACTGCGGCAGGCCGGCGGCCTGCTGGGCGAGGTCGCCGCCCTGCTGGGCTCCGGGACCCTCGCCCCGGAGACGGTCACCTGGTACCGGGACCTCGACTACGAGCGGCTCTACGAGTCCGGCGTGGCGAGCGGCCGGGTGCCGCGCAACCGCGAGTGCTGGTCCGAACTGGTCGCACTGACCACCGCCGGAGGCCCCCTCGCCGTCTGTCACGACTACCGTGGCCGCGTGCTGCGGACCGCGGCCCTCATGACTGAGTGGCTCCAGGCGGCACCGTACCCCGGCGCCGAGGCCGCGCTCCGGCACGTCCAGTCGGCCATGGTCGAACTGGCCGTCTACGCCCAGCTGATGGGCTACTTCAACGATGTCGAACCGCTGGACGAGAGGTGGCTGCGACGGACCACGGCCGCCGTCGCCGCGGGCTAGCGGTCACCACCGCGGTGCGGGGCCGGGTGAGCCCGGGCCCGCACCGCACCGGCCCCGGAGCGGGGTGGCCCGCCGACGAGGGGAGAGGCCCGTGCCCGAAGTGCCCGTAGTGCCCGACGTACCGGTGGCGCCCGTAGTGACCGACACCCGGGCGGCCGAGGTCGCCGCCGCCGTGGCCGCGGAGACGGCCCGAGGGCTGGTGGAGGCCAAGCGCCACCCCGGCCCCGGGGAGGGCCCGCCGGCCGCCGACTCCTGAGACCGGCCGGTGCAGACGGCACCCGACCGCCAGGAAGACGACCAGCCGGACCACGACGGCCTGGACCACGACGACCTGGACCACGACAACCCGGACCACGACCGCGAGGAGGACGACCGCCCGGTACACGCCGGTACACGACCACCGCCCCGCAGGTGCCAGGGGGAGCCTGCGGGGCACCATCTCGTCGTCCGGTCGGGCGGCGACCGTCCACCGGCCCACCCGGTTCGTCCAGCGGCCCACCCGGTTCGTGCACCGGCCCACCCCGTCCGTCGACCCGTCCGTCGACCCGCCCATCCACCCGGCCCGGCCCGGCGGACCCGTGAGGCCGGCCGGCCGCCCGTTCCCCGGCCGCTGACCGCCGCCCACCCACCGTGACGCCCACCCACCGTGGCACCCGCCCGCCTCCGGTGCGGGCCGCGCCGCGCAGGCAGAGACTGGTGGTGGATCCTGCCTCCGAGGCTGGGAGAGCCATGCTGCTCGGACTCACCACCGCGCTGGTCGCGACCGTCTGCTTCGGCTTCGGCTCGGTCTTCCAGGCGCGCGGCGCCCGGTCGGCGCCCCGGGCCGACCGGGTACGGGTCGGGTTGCTGGCCGCGCTGGTCCGGTCCTGGCAGTTCCTGCTCGGCACCGGCCTGGACATCGCGGGCTTCGTGCTGAGCATCGTCGCACTGCGCACCCTGCCGCTGTTCCTGGTCCAAGCGGTCACCAACGCCAGCCTGGCGGTCACCGCGCTCGCCGCCGCCCGGCTGCTCGGCGCCCGCCTGCGGCGCGGCGACGTGGCCGGAATCGCCGCGGTGGTGGTCGGCCTGACCCTGCTCGCACTCGCCTCCGGCCCCGAGGGCCGCGACCACGCCCCGCCCGCCTTCCACTGGGCGCTGCTGGCCACCACGGTGCTGATGCTGCTGCTCACCGTGGTGCTGGCCCGGCACACCGGCAACGCCGCCGCGGCCGGCCTCGGCCTGCTCGCCGGTGTGGGGTTCGGCGTGACCAGCCTGGCCGTCCGGGTCCTGAACATCGACGGCCCGGCCGGCGTCTTCACCGACCCGGCGGCGTACGCGCTCGCCGTCGGCGGGCTCGGTGGCTACCTCGCGTACGCGCTCGCGCTGCAACGCGGCACGGTCACCGCGGCGACGGCCGCCGGCACCGTCGCCGAGACCTTCGGCCCGGCGCTGGTCGGCGTGGCGGCGCTGGGCGATGCGGCGCGCCCCGGCTACGCCTGGTGCGCGTTGACCGGTTTCGCGGTGGCGGTCGGCGGCACCTTCGTGCTCTCCCGCTTCGGGGAGGTGGAGGCCGAGGTCGGCCCCGCCACCCGCCCGGCCGCGGACGAGGCCGCCGAGGCCGCACTGCCGCCCCGGTAGAACGCCGGCCGCGTTGCGGCCCCCGGTGACCCCCGCGTTGCGGCCCCCGGTGACCCCGACGGCGCCCGGTCGCCCGGAGGGCCTCGCCGTGCGAAGGTGGCTTGCCGGGCCAATTCACCACAGCCGGCGAACGGCAGGACGGACCGTACAGGACGGACCGGGCCGGACACCTGCGCCGGACACCGCGCAAGGACACGACTCCGGGACACCTCCCGGACGGACGTGCCCGAACCGGTCGACGGCGCGGCGCGCACAGAGCGGCAGGAGCCATGACGGACGAACCCCATCAACCCTCCCGGAAGCCCCGCCGCCCCGCGGCCGACCCACCGGTGGTCCTGGTGACCGGTGCCTCCTCGGGCATCGGCACCGCCACGGCGGCCCGCCTCGGAACGGCCGGCTGGCAGCTGCTGCTCTCCGGCACCGACCGCGCCCGCCTGGACGCCGTCGCCGCCCGCACCGGTGGCCGGGCCCTGCCCGAGGACCTCGCCAAACCGGACGGACCGCAGCGCCTCGCCGAAGCCGCCCTCACGGCCGCCGGCCGGGTGGACGCGCTGGTGGCCAGCGCCGGCCTCGGCTGGCGCGGCCCCTTCGCCGAGACGCCCACCGACACCCTGGACCGGATGATCGAGGTCAACCTCGCCGCCCCGCTGCGCCTGGTCCGCCTCCTCCTGCCCGGCATGCTGGAGCGCCGGCGCGGCCGGATCGTGCTGCTCGGCTCGATGGCCGGCCAGGTCGGCGTCCGCGACGAGGCGGCGTACTCGGCGACCAAGGCCGGGCTGTCGATGTTCGCAGAGAGCCTCTGGTACGAGCTGCGCGGGACGGGCGTCGGCGTCCGGATCGTTCTGCCGGGCCCGGTCGAGACCCCGTTCTTCGCCCGCCGCGGCACCCCGTACCAGCGCGAACGCCCCCGCCCGGTCACCCCCGAGCTGGTGGCCGACGCCGTGTTCACCACTCTCACCACCGCCTGCGACCGGCCGTTCGTGCCGCGCTGGCTGGGTCTCCCGGCCCGGATCCACGGCATCGCACCAGGGGCCTTCCGGCGGATGGCCGCCCGGTTCGGCTGAGGCCGGCGCCGGTGCACCGGACCGTGACCGTCCGCCGGGCCGCCCTGGCGGTGGCAGGCGTCGAGCTGCTCCACCTGGCCCCGGCCGCCGTCCGCCTGACCGCCGTGCGCCGGACGGTCGCCCGCCGCACCGCCGGGTACGGCACCGAACCCCGCCACGTCGCGCTGACCTTCGACGACGGCCCGGACCCGGGCAGCACCCCGGACATCCTCGACGCCCTCGACGTGATCGGCGCCCGGGCCACCTTCTTCCTGCTCGGCACGATGCTGGAACGCGCGCCGGACCTCGGCCGCGAACTGGTGACCCGCGGCCACGAGGTCGCCGTCCACGGCTGGTACCACCGGCGGCAGTGGTACCCGGCGCCCGCTCGCGATCTGCGCGAGCTGCGCCGTACCGCCGAGGCGGTCACCGGGATCTGCGGCGCCGTGCCCCGCTGGTACCGCCCGCCCTACGGCGTCCGCACGGCCGGCCCGGCCCTCGCTGCCCGCCGCCTGGGCCTGCGCACCGTCCTCTGGACGGCCTGGGGCCGGGACTGGACCGGCCACGCCACCGCGGAGTCCGTCCACGCCACGGCCCGCCCCGGCCTCACCGGCGGTGCCACGCTGCTGCTCCACGACTCGGACTGCACCTCCGCGCCCGGCTCCTGGCGCGCCACCCTCGGGGCCCTCCCCCTGATCGCCGACCACTGCCGCAGCCACGGCCTGACCCTCGGCCCGCTGCGCGACCATGGCGTGCCGTAGCGCGCCGGCCGGTCCTCGCGCGGCCCGCCGCCCCCTTCAACGGCCGAGCGCGGCCCGCCCCAGGCCACCCCGCCCCAGGCCGACCTGCCCCAGACCTACCCGCGCCAGGCCGACCGGCCCAGGCCGGCCCGTGGCCCGCTACAGGCCGACCCGCTCCAGCGCCGCCGCGAACCCCGTCCGCCACCCGGCCGGCGAGGCACCGGGGGAGGGGGCCGGCGCGGGGCGCTCCAGAGCGGCGAGGGCGTTGCGGACCACCTCGGCGGGCCGGGCGGACGTCACGTCGGCATGACCCAGCTCCAGCTCGTGCTGGAGGTTGTCGCGGCCGTGGCCCTGGACGATGTCCAGCAGGAGCAGCCGGCGGCCGAGTGCCCGCGCCTCGCTGCAGGTGTCGCCGGAGCTGGTGACCACCAGGTCGGCGGCGGCCATCAGCACGGGGATCCGGTCGGTGTACCCGAACGGGTGCAGACGCGGTCGGCGCCCGGCGGCCCGCCGGAGCCGGGCCTCCAGCTCGCGGTTGCGGCCGGCCACGGCGAGCACGTGCGGTCCGGCGTCCGCGAGCGAGGCCGCCGTCCGGGCGAGCGGGCCGAGCCCCCAGGAGCCGGACATCAGCAGCACGCACCGCGCGTCCGGCGGCACCCCGGCCTCGGCCCGGGCCTCGGCCCGTCCGGGCGGGCGGTAGAACGGTTCGCGCAGCGGCGCCGGCAGTACGGCGATCGCCGCGTCCGGTCGGTAGCGCCGCACCGCGCAGGCGGCGACCTCGGAGGTGACCAGGAAGAGGTCGGTGCCGTCCTGCACCCAGAGCCGGTGCGGTGTGACGTCGGTGCAGAGGACGAGGTGGCGGAAGCCGGGCCCGCCGTCCGCACGCAGCCGGTTCAGCGCGGAGGTCGCGGTCGCGAACACCGACACCACCAGGTCCGGTCGCTGCTCCGCGACCAGTTCCCGCAGGGCCGGCACCAGCCGGGTCCGCGCCGCCGCGTCGGCGAGCAGCGCGATCCGGGCACCGGGCCGCAGCGCCGAGAAGTGGAAGGCGTCGTAGAGCCCGGGCAGGCCGAGCAGCCGCCGGAACACCAACTCACCTGCCGAGCCGGCCCGTTGCCCGAGCAGCGCCATCGCGTCCACGGTGGCGGTGGTCCACCCGCGCTCGTGCAGCGAGTCCGCGCAGGCCTGGGCCATCACGTCGTGGCCCTGCCCGAGCGAGCCGGAGACCAGCAGCGCGTGCGGCACGGGCCCCGCCTCAGGAGGAGCCCGACGCAGGCTTTGGTGCGGGGGCCGGCGAGGCCTCCTCCCGGTACCAGTCCGCGTACCGCCGGACCCCGTCCGCGAAGTTGGTCCGCGGCGACCAGCCGAGCAGCCGCTTGGCCTGCGCGGCCGAGATGCGGCGCCCGGAGTAGTCGGCGGCCCGGGCCTCGATGTGCTCGATGCTGACCGGCCCGAGGAGCCGGTCGACGGTGTCGGCGATGTCCCGCACCGAGATCGCGGTCGAGCCCTCCAGCGCGAACGTCTGGTCCTCGGCGGTGGGGGAGAGGGCCCGGACGTGGGCGTCCGCGAGGTCCTCGACGTAGACGAAGTTGCGGCTCTGCCGCCCGTCGCCCGCGATGGTGATCGGCCGTCCGGCCAACGCCGCCTGCACGAACCGGGCGACCACCAGTTCGTCCCGCATCCGGGGCCCGTACGGGATGCCGTACCGCAGGATGGTGAAGTGCCGCCCGTACAGCTCCCGGTAGCTGTGCACCAGCATCTCGGCGGCGAGCTTGGTGGCGACGTACAGGTGCCCGCTGTGATCCAGCTCGATCGGTACGTGCTCGTCCAGCTCCTGCTCGCCGTTGTCCATCCCCGCCTCCGCGAGGGCGGCGCCGTAGACCCAGACGGTGCTGGCCAGCACGGTGCGGCTGAGCCCGCTCCGCCGGGCCGCCTCCAGGACGGCCTCGGTGCCGTCGATGTTGGTGCGCACGGCCCGGACCGGGTCGGCGGCGACGCGTTCGACGTCCGCCATCGCGGCGAGGTGGAAGACCACCTCGCTGCCGTCCAGGGCCGCGGTGAGCGCGGGCAGGTCGAGGATGTCGATCCGGGCGAACTCCGCGCCGGGGTTGAGGTACTTGTCGGTGGTGTCCACCGCGAGCACCTCGTGCCCGGCCGCCAGCAGCCGGTCCACGACGTGTGAGCCGATGAATCCGCATCCCCCGGTGACGGCTACGCGCACGTTCTCTCTCCTTGTCCGGCGGGCCGGTTCGTTGGGTCGCGTTCCTCCGGGCGGCGGGCCGCCGTCGAGCGGCCGTCGCCCGGCGCCTCAGCCGGCGAGACGGCGGTGGACGGCCGTGACCGCCTCGATCACCCGGTCGGTCTCGTCCTCGGTCATGTCGGAGTGCACCGGCAGGCAGATCTGCCGGGCACAGAGGTCCTCGGCGACCGGCAGCGGGCCCCGCCGGTAGGCGGCCAGCACCGGTTGCAGGTGCAGCGGCAGGTCGTAGACCTCGCCGGAGAGCCGGACGGCGTACTCCTCGGCCACCGCCCGCTTGAACGCGGCGCGGTCGACGCCGGCCGGCAGCAGCGCCACGTACTTGTAGTAGTTGCTGCGCGAACCGGCCGGCTCCGTCACCGGCCGGAGCCCGTCGAGGCCGGCGAGCGCCGCGTCGTAGCGCTGGGCGACCCGCCGCCTGGTCTCGACGAACTCCTTGAGCCGCCGCAGGTGCACCGTGCCGACGGCGGCGTTCAGCTCGCTCATCCGCCAGGAGGCGCCGAACCGGACGTGGTGGTTGGTGGTGAACGAGCCCTTGCCCTGGTCGCGGTAGATCCGGGCCTCGTCGCGCAGCTCGGCCGACTCGGTGAGGATCATGCCGCCCTCGCCGCTGGTGGTGACCTTGGTCGGGTAGAAGGAGAACGCGCCGGCCAGGCCGAACGACCCGGCGCAGCGCCCGCCGTAACTGCTGCCGTGGGCGTGCGCGGCGTCCTCGACCAGGGGGATGCCCCGGCGGTCGCAGATCGCGCGCAGGGCGTCCACCTCGGGGGTGACCAGCCCGCCGATGTGCACCAGCACCACGGCCGCGGTGTCCGGGGTGAGGGCCGCCTCCAGCGTTTCGGGGCCGAGCGCGAGGGTGGCCGGGTCGACATCGGCGATGACCGGACGCCCGCCCGCGTGCACGATGGCCCCGGCGGTCGCGTAGAAGGTGACGGCCGGGACGACCACGTCGCGGTCGCGGACGTCGACGGTTCGCAGGACGATCTCCAGCGCCGCCGTGCCGCTGGCGACGGCGACCGCGTGCGTGGCGCCGTGCTCGGCCGCGAAGGCCTGCTCGAAGCGCTCGGTCCACGGGCCGAGCGTCAGCGCGCCGGTGGCGAGGATCTCCGCCACCGCGTCCGCGACGGCCGAACGGTCGCTCTCGTCGAAGACGATGCGAGCGGGTGGAACGCCCATCGGGCCTCCTCCGGCAGCAGGATGAACAGGGGATCTGACAGGTACTTCCTGGGTGGACCGGGCAGAACGGTCGGGCCAGGCACATCACGCTACTTCGCCCGGGCGACCCCGGCCCGTTGTCGCCGCCCGGCCGGGTGACCCGGGGCCCGGCGGGCCCGCGCCGGCCCGGTGGCGCGCGCCGTCCGGCTCCGGCGGTCTGGCGGCCCGGCCGACGGGTGGGTCCGCTTGTACGGCGGTCCGCGCCGACGGGGCCCAGGGCCGTTGCCGAGGACAGGGGACTCCCTCCGGCGGGGGAGGGCCGGGCCTCCCGCGGGAGGCCGACGCTGCATCGTTCGGGTGGATCCGCTACTGCGCACGAAGTGCGCGAAGTGCCTGCGCAGCGATGACGACACGGGGCCCTCCGGCGGCCGACGATGGCCAGGCTGCGGGAGACCCGGGACGGCCGGCCGACGGTGCGCCCGCCGCACGCACCTGCTGGACGTCATTCGAAGGAGTCTGCTCCCCCGTGGTCACATTCCTGTACCGCCTGTACCGCCTGTACCGCCTGTACCGATGGGTCCGGTGGCGGGGGAGGCCGCCGACGGGCGCGAGGCCGTCGAACTCGCCCGTGCCACCCGGCCCGACGTGCGGAGCCGGAGCCTGCCCGCCCCCCGGCCGACCGGTCGGGCGGGGAGCGGGCAGGGCGCCCACGGCGGAGCGACAATTGACACGGTCCGGCTCAAGTCCCACGGCCCGGTGGGGCTGTACCCAAGGGAGGCCAGCGATGGCTCGCTCGGTCGGAATCGATCTGGGTACCACCAACTCCGTCGTCTGCGTCCTGGAGGGCGGCGAGCCCTCGGTCGTCCCCAATGCGGAGGGCGCCCGCACCACGCCCTCGGTGGTGGCGTTCGCCAAGGGCGGCGAGGTGCTGGTGGGCGAGGTGGCGAAGCGCCAGGCGGTCACCAACGTGGACCGCACGGCCCGCTCGGTGAAACGGCACGTCGGCGACGCGGGGTGGCGCTTCCCCGAGGTGGGGGACGTGGACGGCCGGCGCTACACCGCGCAGGAGATCTCCGCCCGCGTGCTCCAGAAGCTGAAGCGCGACGCCGAGGCCTACCTGGGCGAGGACGTGACCGATGCCGTCGTCACCGTCCCGGCGTACTTCAACGACTCCCAGCGCACCGCCACCAAGGAGGCGGGCGAGATCGCCGGGCTGAGGGTGCTGCGCATCGTCAACGAGCCGACCGCGGCGGCGCTCGCGTACGGGCTGGACAAGGAGAACGACCAGACGATCCTGGTCTTCGACCTCGGCGGCGGCACCTTCGACGTCTCGCTGCTGGAGATCGGCGACGGCGTCGTCGAGGTGAAGTCCACCAACGGCGACACCCACCTCGGCGGCGACGACTGGGACCAGAAGGTCGTCGACCACCTGGTACAGCAGTTCAGGAACGGCCACGGCATCGACCTCGCCAAGGACAAGATGGCGGCGCAGCGGCTGCGCGAGGCGGCGGAGAAGGCGAAGATCGAGCTCTCGTCCGCGAGCGAGACCGGCATCAACCTGCCCTACGTCAGCGCCTCCGCCGACGGTCCGCTGCACCTGGAGGAGACGCTCACGCGGGCCCAGTTCCAGCAACTGACCGCCGACCTGCTGGAGCGCTGCAAGGGGCCGTTCCACCAGGCGGTGGAGGACGCCGGGATCCAGGTCTCCGACATCGACCACGTCATCCTGGTGGGCGGTTCGACCCGGATGCCGGCCGTGACCGAGCTGGTCAGGTCGCTCACCGGGAAGGACCCGCACAAGGGCGTCAACCCGGACGAGGTGGTGGCGGTCGGTGCCTCGCTCCAGGCAGGCGTGCTGAAGGGCGAGGTCAAGGACATCCTGCTGCTCGACGTCACCCCGCTGTCCCTCGGCATCGAGACCAAGGGCGGCATCATGACCAGGCTGATCGAGCGGAACACGACCATTCCGACCAAGCGCTCGGAGATCTTCACCACGGCCGAGGACAACCAGCCGTCCGTGCAGATCCAGGTCTTCCAGGGCGAGCGCGAGATCGCCTCGTACAACAAGCGGCTCGGCGTGTTCGAGCTGACCGGTCTGCCGCCGGCGCCCCGGGGACTGCCGCAGATCGAGGTCACCTTCGACATCGACGCCAATGGCATCATGCACGTCGGCGCGAAGGACCTCGGCACCGGCAGGGAGCAGAAGATGACCGTCACCGGCGGCTCCTCGCTGCCGAAGGACGACATCCAGCGCATGATGCGCGAAGCCGAGCAGCACGCCGAGGAGGACCGGCAGCGCAAGGAGGCCGTGGAGACCCGCAACCAGGCCGAGCAGCTCGTCTACTCGACCGAGCGGATACTCGCCGACAACCCCGACAAGGTGCCGGGCGACGTCAAGGCCGAGGTGGAGGCCGCCCTCGGCGACCTCAAGGAGAAGCTCAAGGGCGAGGACGCCGCCGCGGTCCGGCTCTCGATGGAACGGGCGGCCGTCGTCGCGCAGAAGATCGGCACGGCCATCTACTCCCAGGCCTCCGCCGGTGCCGGCGCCCGGCCCGCACCCGGCCCGTCGGACACTGCCACGGCCGCGCCGGACGGCGCGGAGGAGGTCGTCGACGCCGAGATCGTGGACGAGGAGAGGCCGAGGGGCCCGGCCGGCTGAGCCGGGCCGGGTGTCACGACGACCTCGGGCCCGGGCCGGTCAGCTGGTCCGGACCCTGGGCAGGCCGAAGGCGGACATCTGCTTTTCCTCGTAGGAGAGGAAGCCCAGCGAGCGGTAGAAGGCGTGGTTGCGCTGCCCCTCCGACGTCGACTCGTGGTCGGTGGAGAGCAGGGAGAAGCGGCAGTGGACATAGCGCTCCTTCAGATGCCCGATCAGGGCGCGGCCCACGCCCCGCCGGTGGTGCGCCGGGTGGACGAGGACGTCCTGGACGAGCGGCGCCGCGCCGAGTACCGGCCCGAGCACGCCGCCACCCTGCCCTGGCTGCGCGAGGCCTTCTACGCCGGCTCGGCCGCCGGAGCCACCCTGCCCGGGCGGATCGCCCGGCTGGGCGCCGCCGCCACTCCCGTCCTGGTGGTGGCCGGAGCCTCGGACGGCATGATCGGCACCGCACCGGCTCGCGCGGTGGCCGCCTGCCACCCCGCGAGCCGGCTGGAGGTGCTGACCCGCTCCGGCCACCGGCCGTGGGTGGAGGAGCCGGAACGGTTCACCGGACTGGTCGCGGAGTTCCTCGACGCCGGCTGAGGAGCCGGCCGAGGCGCCGTCAGGAAGCCCCGTCAGGAGGCGCCGTCAGGGCGAGGAGCCGGCCCTCGGCGGGTGGAGGGACGCCGCGAAGGCCGCGAGGGCGGCGAAGTCGTCGTTCCGCAGGCCGATCCGCGGATTGACGTGATGGAGGAGCGCGGGCGCGCCGTGGCCGGCCGCCACGTGGGCGTGATCCGCGTCGCCCTGCTCGTCGTCGACCCAGGCGAACGGGCGGCCGTCGGCGTACGCCACCAACGGCCCGGACTTCCAATGGACGCCGTCGGGACGCTCGTTGAGCAGGGCTTCGCCGAAGTCGACGAACGGCAACCGGGGCAGACCGAGCACGGGTCCGATCCACCTGTTCGCGTCATTCATCCATGCCGTGGCCCAGCACAGCTCGTAGTCCAGCGCCAGCAGGGCCCGCCCGTGACGGTGGTCGAGCCACACCCGTTCCGGCCGCACGCGGGCACGTGGCCTCCCGGGCTCCCCGGCGGCCCCGTCCTCCCGCGGGATGCGGACGCTCGTGTAGCCCTCGGGCCGTCTCCCGTGCTCCGCCGCGTAGGGATTCAGGGGGCCGTCGACATCGAGGAACAGCAACGGCCGGTCCATGGCACCCCCGGATTTCTCCCGATCTCCTGAATCGCCGGAAGCATATCCGTCGTCAGGGTCGCCTGGGCGGGCTGCTCCGGGGGGTCCGCGGCGGGCGTCGAGGACGCCGCGCCGTCCCCGCGGCCGCCCGTGGAGCCGGCGTGCCACCTGTCGTGCGCCCGCCCTGACCCGAGCGCTGAAGTCCGGGAACGGCCCGTCGAAGAGGCCGCTGCCGGAGCGCCGTGTGCAGCGGTCCACCGGCGCGATGCGGCGCGGCGGCCGCGGCCGTAGCCGGTCGGGGGCGAGCCCGGTGCGCCACTGCGTCCGCCCCTTGGAAGGCGGCACGGTGCGCGGCGCGGTCCCCTCCCCGGGGCTGTGGTGGCACACTTCGGACACACCCGGGGCCGGCGCCCGCCGGGCCGCAGAGGCCGCCCGCGCGGAGGTCCCGGGACGACGTGGACGAGCCCCACCGGGAGGGACGCCGTGGACCGGACCTCGGAGCAGGCCTTGACCGTCCGGTCGGCCGAGGGGGCGGCGGCACCCCCTGCCGCCGGTGGACCGCACCGTGACCGAGGGGCGCTGACGATGCCCGCAGACGGTCCCGGCCCGCAGGCCGGCCCCTGGGTGGTCGGCGTCGACGTCGGCGGATCCGGGATCCGGCTCGCGCTCGCGCCGGGCACCTGGCCCGCCGGGCTCGCCGGCGCGCGGACGCGGAACATCGCCGCGGCCGCGCGGGTCGGCGCGGCCGGCCATGACGCGGCCGCGCTCCTCGCCGAGCTGCTCCCCGCCCTCGACGCCCTGGCCACCGGGCTGCCCGCGGGCGCGCGGATCGGCGCCGTCGCCGTCGGTGCGACCGGGATGGCGCTGCTCGGCCGCGACCTCGCGGCCGGGCTCCCCGGTCCGCTGACCCGCGCGACCGGGGCGGAGTGGCTGGTGCTGGCCGGCGACGCCGTCACCGCGTACGCGGGCGCGCTCGGTACTCGGCCGGGTGTGGTGGTCGCGGCCGGCACCGGCCTGGTGGCGGTAGGCCACCACCCGGACGCGGGCTGGCGGCGCGCCGACGGCTGGGGCCAACTGCTCGGCGACTGCGGCAGCGGCGGCTGGATCGGGCGCGCGGGCCTGGAGGCGGCCCTGCGCGCCTACGACGGGCGGACCGGCGGCTCGCCCGCGCTGCTGGCTGCGGCCGAACGGCGCTACGGCCCGGTGACCGGCCTGCCCGCCGCGCTCCAGCCGCGCCCCGACCGCGCCGCGCTGCTGGCGGCCTTCGCCCCGGACGTCGCCACCGCGGCCGAGGGCGGTTGCCCGGTCGCGGACGGGATCGTGCGGCGTGCCGCCGAGGAGATCGTCGCCGCCGCGACGGCCGCCGCCACCGCCGCCGGGCTCACGGAGCCCCGGCTCGCCCTGACCGGAGGTCTCTTCCGGCTCGCCCGGCTGCGCGGGGCCACCCACGCCGCCCTGGCCGCCCGCCTCCCCGGGGCCCGCCTCCACCGGCCCGACGGCCCGCCCCTCCTGGGCGCCCTCCGCCTGGCCGCCACTGCGGCCACCGGCCTGCCCTGGCCGGTCGATCCACCCCTCCTCGACGTCCTGCGCGCTCCTTGACGTTCTGTGCGCCCGCGCAGACTGACCGCCGCCGCCCTCCCGCCGCCCGGGCCCTCCCAGCGAACGGGGCCTCCCGCCTCCCGGGCCCTCCCGCCTCCCGGGCCCTCCCGCCTCCCGGGCCCTCCCGGTGCCACCTCCACGGCCGGAAGGCCTGACGGGTGCCGCTCACTCCTCGTCGGCGGGGAGGACCCAGCGGAAGGGCATGAGCTCCTCCTCCCAGGGGGCGAGGCCGGCCAGCTCGTCGGCGGCTTCGGGCGTGCGGAGCAGGCAGCGGTGGCGGAGCAGGTCGCGGCGTTCGCGGGGTGTCAGCAGCCGTTCCTCCGGGCCGAGGTTGGCCGGGTGGTCGGGGTCCAGTTCCGTGCTGCCGTCGATCGAGCGGTCGCCGTCCACGTTGAGCCGGTCGCCGGCCGGCGACCGGTAGTCGAGCCGGAGGCTGGTAGCCCACTGGGAGTTGCCGCCCCAGCCCTGGGAGAGGTCGACGGTCAGCCGGTGGCGGCGCCGGAAGCTCCAGTACAGCGGCGAGCGGTCGGCGACACCGCGCTGCGCATGGTCGGCACCGGCCCGGACCCGGACGCCCGCCCGGCCGAACACCAGGTCGCCGAGGATCAGGCCTGGCCAGAGCGTTCCGGTGATCTCGATCGGTGACCGGGGGTCGTCGGCCTGCTCGACCTCGACGATCTCGTGCAGGACCGGGTCGAAGGCCCCGGCCCCGGCGGGTGTCATGCCGAGGGCGCCGAACAGCCCGAGGTACTCGTGGTCCGGGAACGCGAGTCCTGGTGTGGCGATGTCCACCGGATCGTCGGAGTGCTGCCGGCCGAGCAGCAGGAGGTCGCTCACCCGGCTCAGGGCGTAGAGCTGCCGGTGCAGGCCCAGGACACCGGCGTCGGTGCGCTTCGCGGTCCACCATCCGTTGCATGCGGCCGTCACCGTGAGCGCGGCGCGGTATCCGCCCTGGGCCCGGTCGAGCCACGGCACGACGACGTCCCCGTACGCGTCCGGTCCCTCGTGTTCCAGCAGGCCCTCGTAGAGCTCTCGCGCTCCCACCCCGTTCAGCATGGCTCGGACTTTAGGGGACGCCCGGGGGCCGGGCCGACCGCATTGTTCCCGCTGTGGACACCCCGCCCGGCCGCCCCGCCGCCCGGCCGCCCCGCCGCCCGGCCGCCCCGCCGCCCGGCCGCCCCGCCGGGCGGCTGGGCGGCCGGGGTCGGACCGGAGCAGGATGGACGGGGAGTCCCGGGCAGCGCCAACTGAACGGGCCGGTGATGGGAGGACGTGATGATCGGGTCGGCGGACATCAGGGAGTGGCGTGGCCACGCCGTGGTCGACGAGAAGGACCGCCGGATCGGCACGCTCGAATCCGTCTACGTCGAGACCGCCAGTGACCAGCCGTTCTTCGCCACGGTCACGGTCGGACTGCCCTCGCGGCGCCGGCTCGTGTTCGTCCCGCTGGAGGGCGCCGTGCTCGGACCGGGGTACGTACGGGTGGCGTTCCCGAAGTCCCTGGTCAAGGAGGCGCCCTCGATCGGCACCGACGACGTCCTGCCGGCCGAGTACGAACCGGAGGTCTTCGCGCACTACAAACTCGACTACGCCCCCGGCGCCGGCGGGGAGCGCCGCCTCGCCCGGCCCTGAGCGCCGGCCACGCCCGGCCGTCCCGGCCGGCCCCGGTCGTCATACCCCACGGGGTACACTGGGGGTCCGGTCGGTAGAGGAAGGCAGCCCAGGCATGAAGGTGGACGACGAGGCGGTCGGCGCGGTCCTCAACCGGCTCCGCCGGGCCCAGGGTCAGCTGGCCGGCGTGATCGCCATGATCGAGGCGGGCCGGGACTGCAAGGACGTCGTCACGCAGCTGGCGGCCGTCTCCCGTGCGCTCGACAGGGCCGGTTTCAAGATCGTGGCCAGTGGCATGCGCCAGTGCATGGCCGGTGCCGACGCGGACACCCCGCCGATGAGCGAGACCGAGCTGGAGAAGCTCTTCCTCACCCTGGCCTGACGCCCCTGGCAGTCATGACGGTCCCGGCGTGAGCCCGCATGTCCGGGTCCGCTGACGGCGACGGGCGCCCCGGCGCGGTCCCGGTGCCGTCCCGGCACGTGGCTACCCGCCCCTGGGCTCCCGTCATCCCGGCGCAGCCGGTCACGCCGTCACCCGTCACGTGTCGCTCATCACCCGACGCGTGTCGCTCATCGCCCGACGCCCGACGCCCGACGCCGGACGCCGGACGCCGGACGCTCATCGCCCGACACCCGGCGCCCGTCACACGTTACCCGGCCCACCCAGGACGCCCCGGAGTTCCCGGAGCGCCCGATATTCCGTCATGCGTCGTTCACGCCCCGGTCGCTGACCTTCGGATGAATGGGGGCCGTCCGCAGTTGTACAGCCAACTGCGGACGCCTCCCTCCCGCCTCCGTGACCAGCCGCCGACGGTCCAGGCCCCGCCCGCACCCCAGTCGGGCCGGCCTGCCCGCGTGCGGCGGACAGGACAACCGTGGCCACCGGCAGTACCCTGACGCCCACCTCACCCGCCAGCCCGGTCGAGGGCGACCGGCTCACCTTCCACTGGACGACCGACGCCCCCGACGCCAAGAACTGGGTCGGCATCTACGACGGCACCCGCCTGCCGGGCAACGGCGGCTCGCTGCTCTGGAAGTACACCCCGGGTGCCGCAGGCGACATCCAGCTCGACACCGCGGCGCTGACCGGCGGCCCGTACACGGCCTACCTGCTGGCCAAGGACGGCTACGGCATCCTGGCGAAGACGGAGCCCTTCACCTTCCGGCCCAAGCCCGCCGTCGTCCGCCCGCACAGCGCCGTCGACGCGCTGACCACCGCCCCGGTCGCCCCCGGTGCCGCCGTCTCGGTCAGGCTCGGCGGCCTCTGGTCCCGCCCGGCGGGCAACCCGGCGGGCACCGCCGTCTTCCGCCGGATCAGCGGCGCCGCCTGGCTCTCGGTGGCCGCCGACGGCACGGTCACCGGCACCGCGCCCGCAGGCCCGACCAGGAACCCCGAGGTGGTCGTCGTCGGGGTCCGGGACAGCGTCGGCGCCTCCGACACCGTGACCGTGCAGATCCCGGTCGCCGACCCGGCGGGCCCGCTGCGCCTGAAGACGGCGAGCTGGAACCTCGCCAACGTGGGCGCCGCCTTCGCCGACGCGCCCGAGAAGCAGCTTCGCGTCGTCCTCGCCCAGGGGCTGGACGTGCTGGCGTTGCAGGAGACCGCCGGTACCGCCGCCCGGGCCCTCGCCGACGCCCTCGGCTGGTACGCCTACCAGAGCCAGGGCAGCGTGGGCATCCTCAGCCGCTACCCGCTGACCGCCGTCACCCCGGTGACCGCCGACCTCCCCGCCGCCGGGGCCACCCTCCAGCTTCCCGGCGGCCGCAGCGTCCGGTTCTGGGCCGCGCACCTGGACGAGGCGGACTACGGCCCGTACGCCGTGCAGGACGGCCGTGGCGCCGCCGAGGTGCTGGCCGGCGAGAACGCCTCCGTCCGGCTCCGGCAGGCCAGGGCACTGGCCGACGCCGTCCGGGCGGACGCCGCGGGCCGCAGGCCGGTGGTCGTGGCCGGGGCGCTCTCCTCGCCCTCGCACCTGGACTGGACGGCCGCCACCGCCGCCACGCACGGTGGCGCCGGCCCGGTCGCCTGGCCGGTCACCACCGTGCTCCAGGCCGCCGGACTCACCGACAGCTTCCGCGAGGAGAACCGCGACCCGGCCAAGGCGCCCGGCTTCACCTGGTCGCCGACCCGCAAGCGGCGCGCCGACGGCAGGGCCGAGCCGCAGGACCGGATCGACTACGTCCTGTACGCCGGCCCGCTGAAGCTCGCCGAGGCGCACACCCTGGTCGCCGACTGGCCCGTCACCGGTACGGACCCGGCCGCCCTCACCGCCAACGAGTGGCCCTCCGACACGGCCGCGGCCGTCGCCACCTTCCAGCTCTGACGGCCGCGCGGCCGTCGTTCGCGCCGCATCCGCCGATCCACCTCCGCCACCCCCGAGAGGCCCGCTCGCCATGTCCGAACTCTCCCGCCGCACCTTCGTCGGTGCCACCGCGGCCGCCGGCGCCGCCGCCGTCGTCGGCCTTCCGGCCACGCCCGCCGACGCCGCACCCGCACCCGCCGCCGGCCGTCTCACCGGCACCGTCAAGGACGTCCGGCACGTCGTCGTGCTGATGCAGGAGAACCGCAGCTTCGACCACTACTTCGGCACGCTCAACGGCGTCCGCGGTTTCGGCGACAAGCAGGCGCTCCAGTTCCCGGACGGGACGGACGTGTTCCGCCAGCCCGACGCCCGCCGCGCCGACGGCGGAGTGATGCTGCCCTACCGGATGGACACCTCCCAGTACAACGCGCAGAACGCGGGCGGCCTGCCGCACGACTGGGCCACCGGCCACCAGGCGATCAACAACGGTGCGATGAACAAGTGGGTCGCCGCCAAGGGCGAGCGCACCATGGGGTACTTCACCCGCGCCGACATCCCCTACCAGTACGCACTGGCCGACGCGTTCACGATCTGCGACGCCTACTTCACCTCCCTGGCGGGCCCGACCGACCCCAACCGCCTCTACCTCTGGACGGGCACCGCCGGTCCGGGCCGGGACGGCACCACCGGGCCCTGGATCGACAACACCCCGGTGACGGACAACCCGGTCGCCGACTGGACGACGTACGCCGAGCGCCTCCAGGCGGCGGGCGTCAGCTGGCGCGTCTACCACAACCCCAGCAAGGACGACCGGACCGGCGACTACGACGACAACGCCCTCTCCTACTTCAAGCAGTTCCACAACTTCCCCGTCACGGACCCGCGTTACGTCAACGCGATGACCAAGTTCGACCCGGCCGCGTTCGACGCCCACTGCAAGGACGGCACCCTGCCGACCATCTCGTGGCTGGTCGCGCCCTACCTCTTCTCCGAGCATCCGGAGGCCGGCCCGGCGTACGGGGCGCACTGGGTCAACACCGCGCTGCAGTCGCTGATGTCCAACCCGGCGGTCTGGCAGCACACCGTCTTCCTGGTCATGTACGACGAGAACGACGGCTACTTCGACCACATGGTCCCGCCCACCCCCGAGCCCGGCACGCCGGAGGAGTTCACCCAGGGCCGGGCGATCGGCCTCGGCAACCGCGTCCCGCTCTGGGTCGTCTCGCCCTGGTCTCGCGGCGGCTACGTCAACTCCCAGGTCTTCGACCACACTTCGGTGCTGCGCTTCATGGAGCAGGTCACCGGTGTCGCCGAGCCCAACATCTCCGCCTGGCGACGAGCCGTCTGCGGGGACCTCACCAGCTGCTTCGACTTCGCCGCCCCGGACCTCTCGATACCGCAACTGCCGGACACCAACGCCCTGATGGCCAGGGCCGATGCCGGGACCAAGCTCCCCGGCGTCCAACTCCCCGCCGCCGGAACCCAGTCGATGCCCGTCCAGGAGCGCGGCGACCGACCGCACCGCCACCTGCCCTACCAGCCCTGGGCCGACGCCGACGTGGACCGCAGGACCGGCAGGGTCACCTGCACCATGAGCAACGACGGCACGGTCGCCTTCCCCTACACCATCTACCCGAACATCCTGCTCCCGTTCGCCGGCACGCCCCACACGGTGGCCCCCGGTGCCACCGCCACGTACGTCTGGGACGCCGCCGCCACCAACGGCCGCTACGACTTCACCGTCCACGGCCCCGACGGCTTCGTCCGCCGCTTCGCCGGCACCGTGATCCGCGACGGACGGAACGGCCCGGACGGCCCGGACGGCCAGAACGACATCGGCGTGCCGATCGTGACGGCCGATCTGAGCAACTCCTCCCGGCTCACCCTCCAGCTGGTCAACGACGGCATGACCGACCTCTCCTTCACCACCACGCCCAACGACTACGCGGGCACCGCGCAGACCGTCTGGGTCAAGCCCGGTAAGCAGGTCAACCTGGCCTGGCCGCTGGACGGCCAGGGCCGTTACGACGTCGTCGTGACGGCCGCCACCGGCCTGCGCTTCATCCGGCGCTACGCCGGCCGGGTCCACTGACCCGACCCGCCCGGGCGGGCCCGCACACGGGCGGGGCGGCGCCGAACCGGTGACCCCCGGCCGTGGCGAGGCCGCCCGGCCGGGGGCCGCGGCTACCGTCGGGCGCATGCAGAAAATCACCACCTTCCTCTGGTTCGACCACCAGGCCGAAGAGGCCGCCCGCTTCTACACCTCGGTGTTCGCCGACTCCCGGATCACCGAAATCACCCGCTACGGCGAGACCGGCCCCGGTGCGGCGGGCAGTGTCATGACCGTCACCTTCGAACTCCACGGCCAGCAGTACACCGCCCTCAACGGCGGCCCGCTGTTCCCGTTCACCGAGGCCGTCTCGCTCCAGGTCGAGTGTGCCGACCAGCAGGAGGTGGACGAGCTCTGGACGAAGCTCACCGCGGACGGCGGCCGGGAGAGCGACTGCGGCTGGCTCAAGGACCGCTACGGCCTGTCGTGGCAGATCACCCCCAGGGTGCTGAACGAGCTGATCGCCGATCCGGACCGGGCGAAGGCGGACCGCGTCATGGCGGCGATGCTGCGGATGCGGAAGATCGAGATCCAACCGCTCCTCGACGCCGCCCGGGGGTGACGCCGTGACCGCCGCGCCCTACCGCTGCATCCTCTACGTCCGTGCCACCCCGCAGCACGTCTGGCACGCACTCACCAACGCCGACGAGTCCGCCGCCTACTGGGGCCACCGCAACGTCTCCACCTGGCTGCCCGGTGCCCGTTGGGAGCACCGGCGGACCGACGAATCCGGCACCGTCGACGTGGCCGGCACGGTCGAGGCCGCCGAACGCCCGCACCGGCTGATCACCACCTGGGCCGGTCCGGACGAGCAGCGCCCGGGCGGCCCCTCCCGGGTCACCTTCGAGCTCCAGGGACACCTGGACCTCACCCGGCTCACCGTCACCCACGACCGGCTCGCCGACGAGGCCGAGCGCGCCGACGCCGAGGCCGGGTGGTCGGCCGTCCTGTCCAACCTGAAGACCTACCTGGAGAGCGGCAGGCCGCTCCCGCAGGAACCCTGGTCGATGCCCTGACGGACGGCGCCACAACCGCCCGTGCCACAACCGCCCGTGCCACCCCGCCCGTGCTTGTCCCGCCCGTTGCACCCTGCCCGTGCGTGTCCCGTCCGGGCTACCCCGCCCGGCGCTCGCGTCCGCGCCAGAGCCGGGCCAGCCCGGCGGGCCGCAGCCGGCTGGCGCGCAGCCGCTCGCCGCGCGCCAGCCGGCGCAGCCAGGCGAACCGGGAGAACCGCTCCCGGTTCGCCACCGACGCCCGGTCCAGCTCCTCCATCAGCCGCCGACCGCGGTGTTCGAGGTCCAGCTCGTCCAGGATCCGGTCCACCTCGGCCAGCAGCGCGCCGTGCAGCTGCCAGGCCTCGGGGTGCTGCTGAACCTGCCGCAGCAACAGCTGGGCGACGTTCTCCCGGCTGGCCCAGGCGGCGGCCAGCTCGGCGGTGAGCCGCTGCTCGGCCTCCTCGGCGTTGTGGCTCACCTGGGTGGTGACCAGCACCGCGAAGCTCACCAGCGCCCCGCCGACGTGCGCCAGCAGCTCCTCCAGCGCCACCGCCACCTCGGCGGGGAACAGCTGCTCGCCGGGAGCGCGCCGCTTGGCCAGGTCGGTGAGCGAGCGGGCCAGCACCCGGATCACCACCACGCAGATCTCCAGCGTGTCCAGCCCGGTGCGCAGCACCAGCCGGGAGAGCAGGCCCTCGCTGATCCTCGGGTTGAGCCGCAGGCTGTCCTCGGCCTGGCGCAGCGCCCCGTCGACGTCCGCGATGGCCTGGTCGAGCCGGCGGGCCTCGTGCAGCCGCTCGGCCGCGCGTTCCACCGGGGTCGGCCGGCCGAGTTCCTCGGCGATGCCGTTCAGCAGGTGGCGGGCTCGCCGGGCGAGGTCCTCGATCGACTCGCCGGCGGTGTCCACCCAGACCGGCGGTGCGAACACCAGGTTGAACAGCAGCCCGACGACGGCGCCGATCAGGGTCTCCAGGACCCGGTCCCAGGCCTGCGAGGTCACCTGTGAGACGCCCAGGATGAGCATCGCGCTGATCGCGACCTCCTGGACGAACTCGTCCACCCGGACGAACCGCCCGATCGTCAGCGAGGCCAGGATGATCAGCCCGAGGCTCCACCAGGAGAGCCCGACGACCGAGCTGAACCCGATCGCGATCAGCACCCCGACCACCACCGAGTTGACCCGGCGGATGCTGGTGGTCAGCGTCGAGTAGACGGTGACCTGGACCACCAGCAGCGCCGTCAGCGGAGCGGTGAGCGGGGCCGGTTCGCTGCTCAGCCGGGTGGCCACCGCGTACGACAGGGTGGCGGCCACCGTCGCCCGGATCGTCTGGACGACGAAGGGTTCTCGGGCGCCGCGGCGCAGTGCGGTCGCGAAGGTCTCCGGAAGAAGGGCCATGCCGCCCTTCCTTCCCCGTGGCGGCCCTCTCCACCGCCGGAGCGGCGGAGCGCTACCCGAAAGAGCCGGGCCCGGTGGCCGCCGGGGCGGGGGTCACGGCTGCTTGCGCTGGTCGCGGAGCAGCTTCCACGGTGCCATCGCGGACTCCACCTGGACCCCGAGGCTCATCTTCGACGCGCCCTTGACCCGCTCCTCGAAGCGGATCGGCACCTCACGGATGGTCAGCCCGCGCTTGACGACCCGGTAGTTCAGCTCGACCTGGAACGAGTACCCGTTGCTGTTCACCGAGGGCAGGTCGATGGCCCGCAGGGTCTCCGCCCGCCAGGCCTTGAACCCGGCGGTGGCGTCCCGGACCCCGAGGCTGAGGATCGTGTTGACGTAGAAGTTCGCCCAGGCCGACAGCGCCTTGCGGTGCCACGGCCACTCCTCGGCGGTCGAGCCGCCCGGTACGTAGCGGGAGCCGATCACCACGGCGGTGTCGCCGGCCATCAGGGTCTCCACCATCACCGGGAGCACCGAGGCCGGGTGCGAGAGGTCGGCGTCCATCTGGATCACCACGTCCGCGCCCTCCTCCAGAGCCCGGGTCATGCCCGCTATGTACGCGCGTCCGAGGCCGTCCTTCTCGGTGCGGTGCAGCACGCCGACCGTGCCGGGGGAGTCCGCGGCGAGCTTGTCCGCGACCTCCCCGGTGCCGTCGGGCGAGTTGTCGTCGACCACCAGCAGGTGCAGGCCGGGCAGCTTGAGGTCCGCGAGCAGCCCGGCGAGGACCGGGAGGTTCTCCCGCTCGTTGTACGTGGGCACGACGACAACGACCTTGGGGGAGGCCTCGACCATGTTCTATTCCCTCGCGCGATCCCCGGCCGTGCCGCGCCGTCGGCGCTTTCGTCCGGCCGGACAGTTGTTCACTTCGGTCGAGCGAGTCTAGCCGCGCCCGGGACCGGCCCCTCCACCGCGGTGCGGGGCGGCTCCCCAGGACGCGGAACAGGCGCTGAACAGGCGCAGGGTAGGCGAGGAGCAGCCGCCGGGCAGACGCCGAGCGGGCGACGCGCCGGGGCGCGCCCGCAGCGTTCCCGGCCGCGGGGGAGCAGGTCACATAGCCTGACCGGGCCGTCCGTCCGGCGGCCGGAGGTCGGGAGCCGCGTGCCGGTGGGCGGCCGGCGTCGTGGACAGTCGTGGACAGTCGTGGACAGGGGACTTCGTGGGCTCGTCAGCTTCGGTCGGTCCGGGGGCCGTGCCGTCGGTACGGCAGCGACTGCGGGCCTGGCTGCTCGAAGGCCTGGCGGACATGTCCAAGCAGCACCCGGGCCCGCACGCCCAGGCGCCCGTCGAGCACAAGGGCGCCCGCTGGTGGCGGGTGATGTGCCTGACCGGCCTGGACTACTTCTCGACGCTCGGCTACCAGCCGGGCATCGCCGCCCTCGCGGCCGGACTGCTGTCGCCGGTGGCGACCATCGTGCTGGTGCTCGTCACGCTGTTCGGCGCGCTGCCGGTGTACCGGCGGGTGGCGCAGGAGAGCCCGCACGGCGAGGGCTCGATCGCGATGCTGGAGCGGCTGCTCTCGTTCTGGAAGGGCAAGATCTTCGTCCTGACGCTGCTCGGCTTCGCAGCCACCGACTTCATGATCACCATCACCCTGTCGGCCGCCGACGCCACTGCTCACCTGGTGGAGAACCCGCATCTGAGCAGTGCCCTCTCCGGCAAGCAGGTGCTGATCACGCTCGTCCTGGTCGCCCTGCTCGGCGGCGTCTTCCTCAAGGGGTTCAGCGAGGCGATCGGCCTGGCCGTCGTCCTGGTCGCCGTCTACCTGTCGCTGAACGTCGTCGTGGTCGCCACCGGCCTCTACGAGGTCCTGCGCGCCCCGCACGTGGTCGGCGACTGGGTGGACGCGCTGACCGCCGAACACGGCAACGCGATCGCCATGATCGGCGTCGCCCTGGTGGTCTTCCCCAAACTGGCGCTGGGCCTGTCCGGCTTCGAGACCGGCGTCGCGGTGATGCCGCACATCGAGGGCGACCCGGACGACACCGAGGAGAAGCCGACCGGCCGCATCCGCGGCGCCCGCAAGCTGCTCACCACGGCCGCGCTGATCATGAGCGTCTTCCTGATCACCACCAGCTTCATCACCACCCTGCTGATCCCCAAGGCGGCCTTCGAGCCCGGCGGCCAGGCCAACGGGCGCGCCCTCGCCTACCTGGCCCACGAGTACCTCGGCAACACCTTCGGCAGCATCTACGACCTCTCCACCATCCTCATCCTCTGGTTCGCGGGCGCCTCGGCGATGGCCGGGCTGCTCAACCTGATGCCCCGCTACCTGCCCCGCTACGGCATGGCCCCGACCTGGGCCCGCGCGGTGCGCCCGACCGTCCTGGTGCTGACCGCCATCGCGTTCCTGGTGACGTGGATCTTCGACGCCAGCGTGGACGCCCAGGGCGGCGCGTACGCCACCGGCGTCCTGGTGCTGATCAGCTCGGCCGCGATCGCCGTCACCATCGCGGCCCACAAGGCGCGGGAGCGCAACTGGACCATCGGTTTCGCGGTGATCGCCGGGGTCTTCCTCTACACGACGGCGGTGAACATCGCCGAGCGGCCGGACGGCGTCAAGATCGGAGCCTGCTTCATCGCCGGCATCATGCTGCTCTCGCTGCTCTCCCGGCTCAAGCGGGCGTTCGAGCTGCGCGTGACCGACGTGGTCCTGGACGAGGCCGCGGAGCGCTTCGTCCGCGACTACACGCACCGCCCGCTGCGGCTGATCGCCAACGAGCCCAACAGCCGGGACCTCGTGGAGTACCAGGAGAAGAAGCGGCAGATCCGCGCGGACAACGACATCCCGGCCGAGGACGACCTGGTCTTCGTCGAGGTCACCGTCCGGGACCCGTCGGAGTTCGAGGCCGTCCTCCGGGTCCACGGCGAGGTGCTGCACGACCGGTACCGGGTGCTCTCGCTGGAGAGCTCCAGCGTGCCGAACGCGCTGGCGGCACTGCTGCTGACGGTCCGCGACCGGACGGGGCAGCAGCCGCACATCTACTTCGAGTGGACGGAGGGCAACCCCTTCGCCCAGTTCCTGCGGTTCTTCCTGTTCGGCCACGGCGAGGTCGCCCCGGTCACCCGCGAGGTGCTGCGCGAGGCCGAGCCGGACCGCAACCGCCGCCCGCGCGTCCACGTCGGCTGAGGCCGGCCGGGGAGGACCGGGCCGGCCACCGCCCGCGGCGCCGCGGGCGGTCACCTGCCGGGGCGGGACCTGGTCCAGGCGGGGGCGACGAGGGCGACCAGGGCGACGGCGAAGCCGAGCTGGAGCGCGTGACGGGTCCAGTCGATGCCGCTCGTGTGGGCGACGCCGATCCAGCCGGCGACCGCGTTGCCCAGCCAGGCGCCGGCTGCGCCGAGCAGCATCGTCAGCCACCACGGGATCGCCTGCGGGCCGCGCAGGAGGAGCTTGGCGATCATGCCCAGCACGAATCCGATGAGCAGAATCCACAGCAGCTGGAACATCGCATTCCACCTTTCGAGGGGTGTCGTCCCATGCTCGCCCGGAACACCCGTCCCGGCACGTCGGACGCCGGTCCGCAAGCCCGCGCGGATCACCCGTTGGGGGTGGTGCGCGGAGGCGGGCCGACCGGGAGCGTGGGAAGCGGAGCACCGGGCCCGTTCGCAGGAGGGCCGGGCCCACCTCCGATGCCGGGAGAGGCGGGAGACAGACGATGGACGACTATCCGCTGTTGAACATCTTCCTCACCACCATGTGGTTCTTCCTCTGGGTGCTGTGGATCATGTTGCTGTTCCAGGTCTTCGCAGACCTGTTCCGCGACGACGACGTGAACGGCTGGGGCAAGGCCGGCTGGTGCGTGTTCGTCATCGTCCTGCCGTTCCTCGGGGTGTTCGTCTACCTGATCGCCCGTGGCAGGGGCATGGGCATGCGGATGGCGGCCCAGAGCCGCAGGAACGAGCAGGAGTTCCGCGAGTACGTGCGCGACGCGGCCACCTCGCAGCCCGCCGGCGCGGGCACGGCCGACGAACTGGCCAAGCTGGCGGAGCTCCGCAAGAGCGGCGACCTGACGGAGGACGAGTACCAGCGCGCGAAGTCGCGTGCCCTGGCGTGACCCGAATCGGAGGCTTTCGATGGCAACGGCACAACACCACGCCCAGCCGGTCGGCCCGTCGGCCTCGTCACCGGCGGCACACGCCGATGCGATGCTGACCTTCGCCGCCGTCCTCATGGGCGTCCTCGCCCTGTTCAACGGCCTGGACGGCATCGCGGCGATCAACCGCTCGCACGTCTTCGTCGGCAACGCCCACTACGTCTTCGGGGACCTCCGGGCCTGGGGCTGGGCGATCCTCGCCCTCGCGATCGCCCAGGGCTTCACCGTCGTGGGCATCCTGGCCCGGGTGCAGGTGGCCCGCTGGTTCGGTGTCGGCGTGCTGGTCCTGAACGGGTTCGCGCAGATGGCGTTCATCCCGTCCTACCCGGTCTGGTCGGTGATGATCATCGCCCTCGACGTCATCGCGATCTACGCGCTGATCGCCCACGGCGGCAGGACGGAACCCAGGACGGAACCGGAGCGGACCGCCACCGGGCCGTCCGGCACGGCGGGCGGCGACGCCGGCGGATGACCCCTCCCGGCGGTCGGCGGCGACACGGCTGACGGTGGACCGGGCACCCTCACGGGGCGCCCGGTCCACCGTCCTGCGGGGACCCGGCACGGCTCACTCGACCACCTGCCGGAACTCGGTGACCCGCAGGCCCAGGGCCTGGAAGCGGGCCAGCAGCCCGTACAGGTGGGCCTCGTCGACGACGCGCCCCACCAGGACGGTCTCGCCCGCGAGGAGGCAGCTCTCCAGGTCGGGGAAGCCCTCGCGCCGCAGGACGTCCGACATCCAGCCGGCGACTCGTATCTCGTAGCGCATGAATGCTCCCCCGGATCGGACCACGGTGTCGGTCCGTGGCGGGCGGCTCGGTGAGCGGCTTCCGACTCCCATACTGCCCGCGCCCGGCACGCCCGGGCATCACCCCACCGAGGTGAACCCGGGCCGGTGCGCGCACCCGACGGGTCGTGCGGGACGGGCCCTACAGCAGATGCAGCCGGCGGGCCCGGCGGACGGCGTCCGCCCGGCGGGTGGTGCACAGCTTGCGGTTGATGTTCTTGAGATGGGTCTTGACCGTGTTGACCGACACGTTGAGCTCGGCGGCCACCTCGGCGGTCGACATCAGCTGCGCCACCCGTTCGAGCACCTCCTGCTCGCGCGCGGTCAACGGCTCGACCGGCGCGGCCGTCGCGGGGGACCGCCCCGCGCCGTCCCGCATCGTGTCGGGCAGCCACGCGTGGGCCGCGGTCAGGAACGGCCGGCCCCGCAGGAAGCGGGGCAGCCACGGCCCGGCCTCCAGGAACGCCCGCCGCAGCCGGTCGGGCCGCGCCATGGCGAGGGCGTGCGCGACGAGGCGCAGCGCCGCGTCGTCCTGCCCGGCCGCCAGCTTCGACTCGGCCCGGACCAGCAGGGCGCGGGCGGCGACGGCCGGTGTGCGGCCGACGTCCCGCGGCAGGGCCTCCTCCGCCGCCCGCCGGTCGCCGCGGGCCAGGTGCGCCCGGGCCGCGACGAGGGCGGCCTCGGGGCTCCCGGCACGGCCGGCGTCCAGGGCCTCCAGGGCCGCCCGGGCGTCGCCGGTGTCCAGGAGCGCGGCCGCGGCGACGGTCGTGGCGCGGTCCCGGGCCCAGGGCGAGGCCTCCCAGGGCGTCCCGGCCGGGGGGTACGCCACCCCGGGCGGCCCGTCCGGTGGCGCCTGCGGCCGCCCGGCCGGGGCCGGCCCGCCGAGCAACGCGAGCGCCCCGCGCGGGTCGCCGCCGTAGAGCGCCAGCCTGGCACGGGTGACGTCGAGCTCCGCCTGTTGCAGGGGGTCGCCGTTGCCGTCCGCCTCGGCGAGCCGCAGGCTGACCCGGGCCGTCGGCAGGTCGTCGCGCTCCGCGGCGACCTCGGCGAGGACGAGGTGGGCGAGGCCGCACCCGCCGCTCCCCAACGGGTCCTGCGCCTGCGCCTCGCGGACCGCGTGCAGGGCGTGGGACTCGGCCCGGCCGGGCGTGCCCTTCAGCAGCTCCGCCAAGGCGAGCAGGCCGTGCGACTCGGGCAGGAGCAGCGGCCGGTCGCTCGCCGATGTACCGCCCCCGGCCACGGTGGCTGCTGCGCCGTCACCCGCCGCGCCGTCCCCCGTCGCCCTGGCGCCCGTCCTGTCGCCTGCCGTGCCGCCGCTCGCCGCGGTGCCGCCGAGGTCCGCCAGCAGGCCCGCGCGGGCCTCGTCGACGTGCCCCTCCCAGAGCCGGGCGGTGGCGAGCGCGGCCGACGACAGCGCGGAGAGTTCCGGGTGGTCGCGCCACCGCTCGGGGAGCCGACGGCCGAGCCGCTCGACCGTGTGTGCGGCCTCCTCGACGGCCGGGCCGGTGCCGGCCGAGCGGGCCGCCATCAGCCGCAGGAAGGCCGCGCTCAGCCGTGTCGCGATGTCGTCGCCACCGGTGGCGGCCGCCCGCTGAAGGGCGCGGTCCAGGTGGGCGAGGCCCTTCCCGGTGTCGTGTGCGGCGATGGCCCGGGCGGCGCGGACCAGCTCGGCCGCCGGACCACCGGTGCCCGGCGGCATGGCGGCGAACACCCCGGCCGGTGCCGCGGCCGCCCGCTCGCCGAAGAACCGCCCGATGGCGAGGTCCTGCACCAGCCAGCCCGCCGCGAGCTCCCACTCGTCCGCGGCGGCGGCATGCCGCAGCGCCTCGTCGAGCAGTCCGGCCCCGTGCAGCCACCGGGCGGCCGTCGCGTGGAGCTCCTGCGCCAGGCCGGGGTGGCGGGCGCGCAGGTGGACCTGGAGGATCTCCGCGAACAGCGGGTGGTGGCGGTACCAGGAGTGGCCGAGCGGGGTGACGAAGGTGTTCGCGCGGGCGAGTTCGTCCAGCGTGCGCTCCGCGTCGTCCCTGCCGGTGAGGGCGTTCGCCAGCGCGGGGTGGGTGCGGTCGAGCAGGCTGGTGCGCAACAGGAGGTCCCGGGTCGCGGCCGGCTGGGCGTCCAGGACCTCGGCGAGCAGGAAGTCCGCGATCACGCTGTGCCCGGCCTCGAACTCCTTGAGGTACCTCTCCTGGTCCGGGGCGTGTTCGGCGGCCA
Organism: Streptomyces sp. CB01881; assembly: GCF_002953255.1. Taxonomy (GTDB): domain Bacteria; phylum Actinomycetota; class Actinomycetes; order Streptomycetales; family Streptomycetaceae; genus Kitasatospora. The sequence goes on along the minus strand of NZ_CP026498.1, from coordinate 442,414 downwards.
GCGCGCACAGGCGCAGGCCGGCCGCCCAGCCCTCGGTGCGCGCGGTCAGCGCCCGGACGCACTCCTCGGACAGGCCGAGGCCGTGGCGGCGCAGCAGGACGGCGGCCTCGTCGGGGGTGAAGGCCAGGTCGGCGGCGCGGACCTCGGTGATCTGGTCCGCCGCGCGGTAGCGGTGCAGGGGCAGCAGCGGTTCGTTGCGGCTGACCAGGACGAGGCGCAGGCCGTCACCGCAGTGGCGCAGCAGGGCGTGGAGGTCGGCGGCGACGTCCGGGGAGGGGACCCGCTCGTACTCGTCGAGGACGAGGACGAGGGGCTGCCGGCGTGCGGCGAGGCCGCCGGCCAGGAGGGCGGGCAGGCCGGGGTGCGCCGGCCCGGCCCCGTGCGGGAGGCCCGGCCCGGCGGGACCGAGGACACCCGAGCGGCGGAGCGCCTCGACGAGCAGGGCGCCGAAGGCGCCGGGCCCGTCGTCCTGCTCTTCGAGGGTGAGCCAGGCGACGGGGCCGGGCAGCGGCGCGGTCCGCACCCAGTCGGAGACCAGCAGGGTCTTCCCGGCGCCGGCGGGGCCGTTGACCAGGAGCAGCGGGTGCGACCGCAGGCCACGGGTGAGCCGCTCGGCCAGCCTCGGGCGGCGGACGAACGACGCCGGGACGGGCGGAACCCGCAGGCGGGTGGCGAGGACGGTGTCCGCCAGGGGCGGCGCCGGTCCCGGCTCGACGGTGCTCCGCTCCCTCGGGTCTGAGGTCATGGCGACCACCAGTCGTACGGCCGGACGGGGTGTCCGGGAAGGTCCTTCCTTCGATCTTCGATCGCGCCCCGGCCGCCTGCAACGGCTGGACGGCCCATACCGGGGGCCCGAACGGCCCCTGGGCCGTGGCCGATGGGCCGCGGGTGCGCCGGCCCGCCACCGCCCGCCGGTCACCCCAAACAGGTGATCCCGCCCCGTCGGAGGCCGCGGTAGCTTCACAACGGGACAGTTTCACAGCGGGGCGGCTCAGGGCCGGGCGGCGTCAGGCCGGACGGTTCCGGGCCGGGCAGCCCGACCGCAGGCCGGGCGCCGGTGTCCGCCCCCGGGAGCCACCCGGGTCCCCCACCCCGCCGACCGGATCTCACCCACCAGGAGCGGACGTGACCAACGAACCCACCGACCCCCGGCAACTGGAAGACCCGGGCCCGATCGACTACCTGGTCGTCGAGTTCCCCGGCAGTCGCATGACCGGGGAGGGCATGCCCGTACTCGTCGACCTGGTCGACCGGGGCATCATCCGCATCCTCGACCTGACCTTCATCAAGAAGGAGGAGGACGGCTCGGTCTTCGGCCTGGAGCTCGCGGACGTGACCGGCGACGGCGAACTCGACCTCACCTTCTTCGAGGGCGTCTCCTCCGGACTCGTCGGCCAGGACGAGCTCGCCGAGGCCGGCGCCCTCATCGCGCCCGGCGACTCCGCCGCGGTGCTCCTCTACGAGAACCTGTGGGCCGCCCCGATGGTCACCGCGCTGCGCCACGCCGGAGCCCGCATGATCGCGAGCGGGCGGGTGCCCGTCCAGGACGTCATCGACGCGCTGGACGCGCTCGACGCCGTCACCTGACCGGCCCGCCCCGGTTCCCCGTCCGCCCTTCACACCTGAGGCAGGAAGCCATGCCCGGACTACTTCGAGGAGTCGCACGGACCGCGGTCGTCGCGGGGACGGCGACGGCCGTGTCCAACCGCGTCTCGCGCCGTCAGGCCGGCCGCTGGGCCCAGCAGGAGGAGGCCCAGCAGCCCCAGCAGTCCCAGTACGCCCAGCCGGCTGCCGCGCCGCCGCCCGCCGCGCCCGCGCCGGCCTCCATGGACGACAAGCTCGACCAGCTGAAGAACCTCGCCGCGCTCAAGGAGCAGGGCGTCCTGACGGAGGAGGAGTTCGCGGCGCAGAAGGCCCGCATCCTCAACGGCTGACCCCGCACCAACGCCTGAACGCCCCCGGCACGTCCGCGGTTCGTCCCCGGGCACACGGCCCCCGGGCACGCGGCCCCGGCCCGTCCGCGGCGCGTGCCCGGGGGAGGGTGCCGTGCGTGCCGGTCCGCGGAGCCTGCGCCGGGGGCGGAGGCCGTCCGGCCGTCCCAGACGCCTGGAGGAGCAGTGAACCGCTGGAAGGCCCTGGCCGTGCTCGGGACGGCCCAGTTCCTGATGGTGCTGGACGCCTCGGTCATGAACGTGTCGATCAGCCAGCTGGTCGAGGACTTCGACACCGAGGTCACCGCCATCCAGGCCGTCATCACCCTCTACACCCTCGTGATGGCGGCCTTCATGCTGACCGGCGGCAAGATCGGGGACATGTTCGGCCGCCGCCGCGTGTTCATCGTCGGCCTGGCCGTGTACGCGGTCGGGTCCGGGCTGACGGCGGTCGCCCCCACCGTGTGGGTGCTCGCCCTCGGGTGGTCGGTCATCGAGGGGCTGGGGGCCGCCCTCGTGCTGCCCGCCCTGGCGGCCCTGGTCGCCGGGTCCTACAGCGGCCGTGACCGGGCCGTGGCCTACGGCGTCGTCGGGGGCCTGGCCGGCGCGGGCATCGCCGTCGGCCCGCTGCTGGGCGGCTGGGTCACCACCTACCTCACCTGGCGGCTGGTCTTCGCGGGTGAGGTCGTCCTCGTCGTGCTCATCCTGGTGTTCATCCGCTGGATCCCGCGCCAGCCGCCGCCGACCCACCGCATCTCCCTCGACACGGCCGGTGTGGTGCTGTCGGCCGCGGGGCTGGCCCTGGTGGTGCTCGCCGTGCTGCAGAGCGGCACCTGGGGCTGGGTCCAGCCGAGGAACCCGCCGTTCACCGTGCTCGGGTTCGCGCCCACCCTGTTCGTCGTCGCGCTCGGCGGCACGCTGCTGTACCTGTTCTGCCTGCACGAGCGCCGGACCGAGGCCCGGGGGCGGGAGCCGCTGGTCTCGTTGGACCACTTCGGCAACCGCGTCCTGCGCTCGGGGCTGGCGACGCTGTTCAACCAGAACACCGTCCTGCTCGGCCTGTTCTTCGTGATCCCGCTCTACCTCCAGGTCGTCCAGGGCCTCAACGCCTTCGAGACCGGTCTGCGGCTGCTCCCGGTCTCCGTCACGATGCTCGTCGCGTCGATGTGCGGCACCCTGATGCTGCGGATCGCCTCGCCCCGCACCATCGTGCGCGGCGGGCTGCTGGTCCTGCTCGCCGCGACCCTGTGGCTCATCGGGGCCATCGGGCCGGACCTGCACGGCGCCTCGTTCGCCGGGTCGATGGCCCTTCTCGGCCTCGGCATGGGGATGCTCGCCTCCCAGCTGGGCAACACGGTGCAGTCCAGCGTCCAGGAGGAGGACCGCAGCGAGGCCGGCGGTCTCCAGTACACCGCGCAGAACCTCGGCTCCTCGCTCGGGACGGCGCTGATCGGCGCCATCCTCATCGGTTCGCTGGCCGGTGCCGTGACCACCCGGATCAACGACGACCCGCGCATCTCCGACGCGGTCGCCGGGCAGTCGGCCGTCCGGATCGAGGCGGGTCTCTCCTTCGTGCCGGCCGACGACGTGGCGACGGCGCTGGCCGGCCGGCCGGAGATCCCCCCGCAGGAGGCCGCCGCCCTGGTCGAGAGCTACCAGAGCGCGCAGATCACCGGACTGAAGGCCGCGGTGCTCGCCTGCAGCGGGATCACCGCCGTGAGCTTCCTGTTCACGGGCGGGATCCCGGCCGGACGGCCCGAGCGCGTGGTGCGCGTGCGGCGACCCGGCACCGGTCCGCCGGACCGGTAGGGCTGACCTGCGGGGACACGGGGGCCGACCGCCCGGCCCCCGGCCCTGCGGCAGGGGCCGGGGCCCGGGTCGTGCGGCGTGCGTCAGAGGGCCGGGGTGAGGGCGTTCTGTACCCGTCGGACCGTCAAGTTGTCTGGACAGCTTGGGGTCGACGGGCCGTCACCGACCCGCCATCCAACGCGCGGGTGCCGTCCACCTCGGCCACGTACACATAACGGGTCTGGGCCGAACGCAGCCCCCGCCCAGCGTCCGTGACCGAGGAGCCACCCCCCGATACCGCCAGGAGGCCCCGCAGAAGGCGGCCGTCACCGCCGTCTTCGACGACGGCACGGAGAGCCGGCTGGTCTTCTACAGCAGCGACGCCACCGGCAGCGACAACGCCGGCAAGGACGTCCAGAACACCGCGGTCACCAGGCAGTTCGCCGTTCCGGCCGGTGCCCGCGCGGTGACCCTGAAGTTCCGCATGTACGACGCCGGCAACAACTGGTTCTGGGCCGTCGACCACATCCGCCTCGGCACCGGGCCGATCACCGCGTGACACCCTCCGGGGAGTCTCCGGCCCGTGAGCCCTGCCGATCGGGCCGCGCACCCCGCCGATCGGGGGGTGTTCCCCCGCTGATCAGGGGGCGCATGCCCGCCGATCGGGGGGCGCGGGCCGGAGTGCGCGGGCCTGGGCGTGCGGGCCGGAGTGCGGAGGGGCGGATTTGCGCCGCATGATCGTCGGATCGGGCTGGAAAGCCGCTGTGCGTGGACGCTCCGTCACGTCAGGATGACTCATCGACGCGGACACGCTGCGTCAATGAGAGGAGCCGCATCCCATGAGCCGCCTTCGGGCCGTCGCCCTGACCCTGGGCTGTACCGCCGCCGCGCTGACCATGACGATGACCACCGCGCACGCCGCGCCCGGGGACACCACGAACATGTGCGGGTCCACGCTCACCCCGAGCGGCTTCGTCGACGTGCAGTGGTGGAACAGCGCGGGCTGCGGCTCCGGCTTCAACCCCAACTCCAAGCAGGTCAAGCAGCTCACCGGCCTCCCGGTCGGCACCGTGGTCAACGCCTGCGCCTCCACCTGGCCGCCGGCGGGCTGGACGATCGTCAGCTCCTTCTACAGCTCCAGCTGCAACTACTCGGCCGTGCCCAGCTTCAACAACAACTCCTGGCAGCTGAAGCGCGTCTCCTGACCTCCCGGCCCTTCCGGACAGGCGCCACCGCATCCCCGACCCCCGGTCGGGGATGCGGTGGCGTTTTCCGTCCCGCCGGCCGGCGGCCCACCCGATCTCTCAATTCTCTCAATCATTGAGATATATGATGCGATCGACCGTTACCGGCCCCGCCACGAAGGGCGCACCACCATGCTCACCGGCAGCCCCACCGCCCGGCGCCGGGCCCGCCTGCTGGTCCCGCTCGCCCTGCTGATCGTCTGGCTCGGCCTCGGCGGGGCCTTCGGCCCGTACGCGGGGAAGCTCACCCAGGTCGCGACCAACGACCGGGCCGCCTTCCTGCCGCGAAGTGCGGAGTCCACCGAGGTGGCACGGCTCGGCCAGGAGTTCCAGACGGCGGCCACGCTGCCGGTGATCGTGGTCTGGGAGAGCCGCACCGGGGCCGTCGACGACGCGCAGCGCGCCGCGGCCGGGCAGGCCCTGCGCGAGGCGGCCGCAGTCCCCGGCGCCACCGGGCGGGTGTCGCCCGCCGTGCCGGCCGAGGACGGCCGCGCCCTCCAGGGCGTCGTCCAGCTCCGGGCCGACCTCGGGCGGCAGACCGGCGACAGCGTCCGCGCCGTGCGCGCGCTCGCCGCCCGGGTGCCGGACGCCACCGTCGGCCTGGCCGGTCCGGCGGCGATCGCGGCCGACCTCGGCAGCGCCTTCGCCGGGATCGACGGACTGCTGCTCGGCGTCGCCCTCGGCGTGGTGCTGCTGATCCTGCTCGCCGTCTACCGCGCGGTGCTGCTGCCGCTGCTGGTCATCATCGGCGCGGTCCTCGCCCTCGGAATCGCCTGCGCCCTGGTCTACCTGCTCGCCGACCACGGCCTGGTACGGGTGGACGGCCAGGTACAGGGCCTGCTGTCGATCCTGGTGATCGGCGCGGCCACCGACTACGGGCTGCTGCTCTCCGCCCGCTTCCGCGAGGAACTGCACCTGCACGGTGACCGGTTCGCCGCGATGCGCACCGCGTGGCGGCATTCCGTCGAACCGATCGCCGCCTCCGGGGCGACCGTCGCCCTCGGCCTGCTCGTCCTGCTGCTCTCCGACCTCACCAACAACCGGGCGCTCGGGCCGGTCGGCGCGATCGGGATCGGCTGCGCGGTGCTCTCCGCGCTCACCTTCCTGCCGGCCGCGCTCACCCTGCTCGGCCGCGCCGCCTACTGGCCGGCCCGGCCCGCCGCCGACGGGCGCGCGCCGGTGCACGCCGTCTGGCAGCGGGTGGCCTCGCTGGTGGGACGCCTGCCGCGCGCCACCTGGGCGGCGAGCCTGGCGGTGCTCGCGGCGCTGGCCGCCTTCGCGCCGACCCTGGACTCCGGCGGTGTGCCGCAGAGCGAGCTGTTCATCAAGGAGCAGCCCTCGGCGGCCGGGCAGCGGCTGCTCTCCGCGCACTTCGCGGGCGGCTCCGGCAATCCGGCCGTCGTGCTCGCCGTGGCCGGGCAGGCCGACGCGGTGGCGGCCGCGGCCGCCGTCCCCGGGACGGCCGGCGTCCGGCCGTACACCGGCGGTGCGCAGGGTTCCCAGGCCGGCGGTGCGGCCGGCGGCGTGCCCAAGGTGGTGGACGGGCGGGTCCGGCTGGACGTGACGCTCGCCGACCCGGCCGACAGCGACGAGGCCATCGCCACCGTGCAGCGCCTGCGCCAGGCCGTGCACGCCGTGCCCGGTGCGGACGCGCTGGTCGGCGGGTACACCGCGCAGCAGTACGACACCCGGGTCACCGCGGAGCGCGACCGTTCACTGATCATGCCGGTGGTGCTGCTCTGCATCCTCGCGGTGCTCGTCCTGCTGCTGCGCTCGCTGCTGGCGCCCGTGCTGCTCGCCGCCACCGTCGCGCTCTCCTACCTGGCCACGCTCGGCGTGTGCGCGGTGGTCTTCCCGCACGTGTTCGGCTTCACCGCCACCGACCCCTCGGTGCCGCTGTACGGGTTCGTGTTCCTGGTCGCCCTGGGAGTGGACTACAACATCTTCCTGATGACCCGGGTCCGAGAGGAGGCGCAGCGGGTCGGCACCCGGGAGGGCGTGCTGCGCGGGCTGACCGCGACCGGCGGGGTGATCACCTCGGCCGGGGTGGTGCTGGCCGCGACCTTCGCCGCGCTCGGCGTGATCCCGCTGGCGTTCCTCGCCCAGATCGCCTTCATCGTCGCCTTCGGCGTGCTGCTGGACACCCTGCTGGTGCGGTCGCTGCTGGTTCCCGCGCTGGTCCGTGACCTCGGGGACCGGGTCTGGTGGCCCGCCCGCCCGACCCGGGTGACGGAGCGTCCGGCGCTGCCGGAGCAGGTCGGCGAGCGGGTCTGACGGCGCCGGACGCCGACGGGCACGGCGGAACCGGGTCGGCGGGGCGCGCCCCCGGTGGGTGTGCCCCCGTGGGTGTGCCGCCGGGGCGCGTTGCCCCGTGCGCGCGCCGTCGGCGAGCGCCGCCGGTTAGGCTGAACGGGTCAGAACGCCGTGGACGAGCCGGAGCAGATGACCTTGCCGGAGCAGGAGCCGAGTACGACCCCGACCATTCCGACGGCGGCCGACACGCCGGCGTTCGGGCGGCTCCTCCAGGACCTCGCCTCCGAGCTGCACCTGCTCGGCCACGGCTTCGCCGCCGCCAGCGGCCTGCACTCCACCGACGTCCAGGCGCTGCTGGCCGTGATGCGGGCGGCTCCCGGGAAGGACGGCGGCCCCGGCGGGGTCACCCCCGGCCGGCTGCGCGAGGAGCTGGCCCTCACCTCGGGCGCGGTCACCGCGGTCCTGGACCGGCTGGAGCGGGCCGGGCACATCCGGCGCACCCGGGACGCCGCCGACCGCCGGCAGGTGCTGGTGCAGTACCTGCCGGGCGCCGGGCGGATGGCCGCGGACTGGTTCGCGCCGGTGGCACGGCGGACGGAGACGGTGCGCGGCGAGTTCACGACGGCGGAGCTGGCCGCGGTGGCCCGCTTCCTCGGCCGGATCACCGGCGAGCTGGAGGAACTGCGGCACTCGCGCGAGCCGTGACCCCGGGCGCGTCCGATCGGGCCGGAGCCGGAGGAACCGTCACCGGCAGCGGCCGAGGCGGCCGGCCGTCGGCGGCGGGTGTGCGATGTCGGTGTCGATGTACTGGTCGTAGCGGCTGCTGAAGAGCCCGCCCGCTGCCGCACGGTCCGCCGGCCGCTCGCCCCCCACACCGCACGGTCGTCACTCATGCCCGCGCGATGGCACGCGGCGCCGGCACCCGAGGCAGGTCAGGCGGGTGTGATCGGCTCCGCACGGGTGAGTTCCACCCAGCGAGTCAGCTCGTCGGCGTGGCTGCCCGTGGCTGTTGCCGTCGCGACGGCCGCGACGGCCTCGGGCGCCGGCTCGCCGTCGCGGAAGAGCAGGGCGAGCGGCCAGGCCGGAGTGCTCGGCTGCCCGCCATCGAACGGGTTCCAGCACCAGGGAGCGTCGAACCTCCACGCACGCCCGTCGCGGTCGACGACCTCGTCGCCGGTTTCCAGGAACGCGAAAGGGCGGAAGAGCAGTTCGAGCCGGAACGGCACACCGCCGACCGGGTCGATCTCGTAACCCTGCTCCTTGAGCCTGGTGTCATAGGACTGGCCCTGCCGCAGGACGTCGAGGTAGGTCGCAGGTCGTGGCAGCCAGCCGGTCTCCAGAGGCGGATCGAAGTGGTGGACCGCCAGGACGTGCACCACGGTCGCGGGGATCCCCACCAGGCACCGGTCGCCGGCCTTCAGTGTGTCCTCCGCCGGCTCCGTCCGGAAGTACTCGCTCTCCCAGTCGTCGTCCGCAGGCGTCGGAAGTGCCACGTCGCCGTTCCACTCGATCCCGTCCGCCGCTGGGTCGATCTCCCACCACGGCCAGTGCAACGAGACGTGGAACCGCGAGACCCCGGAGACCGTGACCTCGGTGAACGGGCATCCCAACCTCAACACGTCACCCGGCCGGTACCGAACACCTCCGACACCGGCGCCCCGAGTGCCGGCTCCGGCCGATTCCGCCCGACTGTCCACGGTGTCTCCCTGAGTTCGGGAGGCGATCATCGCAGAGCCGGGAAGCGATCTTCGCCGCGGGGGATCCGGGTCCTGCCGCCCGGGCCGGGGCGGGCACGGGGCACGCGTGTGCCCGGGGCGATCGGCGCGCGGGCGGCGGTCACCGCGTGCCCTCCCGGGTCGTGCTGTCTCGCCCGTCGGCCGGGCGGGCGTCCCTCCGGTGCGTGGTGGGTGGTCAGGCGGCGGCGGAGAGACCCGCTGCGTGGAGACGGCGAGGACGGCGACCACGCTGAGCCGCTGTCCGTCCAGCCGGTACCCGCCGCTTCGCGCTCTTGGCGCTGCTGGTCACGGTGCGGTTCGAGGGAACGCAGGCACGACGTGGGCCGGACGATACGCCGCTCGGGACACCACCCTCGTGGCCGGCCCGGGCGAGTGCCCGCCGCAGCGGCCGAGGGGCCCGGGTGGCCGCGGGGAAGGTCCGGAGATAATCGGGTGCGGAGCCGGTGTCCGGGCGGCAGAATCGTCGGCGATGCTTCAGCTCACTGCCGATCGGCTGCTGGCCGATGTCGAGTCCCTGCCCCATGCCCTGCGCCTGCGCGAGGTCGCCCGCGCCGCCCACCGTCTCGCGGGGCAGAACCAACTTTCACCCCTCCTTGACGAGTTGGCCACCGGCGGCCCGTACGAGCAGCGGATCGCCGCGCTCGCTGCCCTGGCTGGACGACAACTCCCTTACCTGTCACGCAGGTTGACCGACCCAGATCCGGTGGTGCGCCGCTACGCCCACCGGGCCGTGTGTGAACTCCCCTTGCCGGACGAGGTGGTGGAGCAGGCCATCCGCACGGCCCCGACCGCGGTCCGGGGCGAGCTGATTCGCGCCGTCCTGAAGGCCGGCCGGACGGCGGTGGCCGAGCGGCTGGTGCCTGTCGCCCGGGAGCGGTGGGGATCCGCCGAGGCGGGGCGGCTGCTGCCGGTCTGCTCGCCCGCGTTCGTGGCGCGCGAACTGCCCGGCCTGGCCCATGCCGTCACCTTCACCCGCTCGCTCGGGGAGCGTCACCCGGCAGCGGTGCTGGACGAGGCGGAGCGCCGGCTCACCGAACTGCCCCGTGCGGAGCGGGCGGGATTCTGGCGGCAGAACGCCGTCGGGCTGGGCGCCGCCGCCGGTCGGCTGCCCGGGAGGGCGCTGGACCTGCTGGAGCTCCACCCCGCCAGGCAGTACCGGCCGACCTTCCCCGCGCCGTTGCGCGACAGGTTCGCGGCCTTGGCCGCCCTCGACCCGGAGCGGACCGCCCGGGTGCTGGTGGCCGCCGGTCGGGGCCGGCACGATCCGGTGCTGCGGCCCGCGCTCGCCCGTCGGCTGGCGGCGGCTCCGCTGCCGCTCCTCGCCGAACTGGCCCACCGCAGCTCCGCCGACCATGCGGCGCTGTCGCGCCAACTGCCTCCGGCCGCCCGGGTCGTGCTGCACGATGCGGTGTTGGCCGTGTCGAAGGCCTACCCCCGTGGGTACTCCGGGGAGGTGCTGGCCACCCTGCCCGCGCCGGAACGGATCGCCCGGGCGCGGGCCCGGCTGGCCGAGGATCCCGAGGCGCTGGACCTGCTCGTCCACCTCCCCGCCGCCGAGGCGCTGCCCCGGCTGATGGCGGAGACCAGGACGGCGGAGCTCTGGGAGCGGGGCTACGCCTGGGGTCAAGTGGTGGTGCAGGCCGCACAGTCCGGCGCGTCGAGTGCGGTCCGTGAGGCCCTGGTCCTGCTCCAGCGCCTGCGGAACGAACAGGACCCGGTACGGGCCGAGGCCCTGGCGGAGGTCGCCGCGGTACCGCCGAAGCTCCTTGAGGACGACGCGGCCGGACTCCTGGCGCGCCTCACCGAGGACGCGCTGACCGCGCGCGACTGCTCGCCGTACACCCGGACCCAACTGGCCCTGCTGGCCTGCTCCGTGCTGGCCGAGCACGCCGGCGGCACCGCCCGGGAGCTGGTCGACTGGGCCGTCCGCACGATCGAAAGGATCGCCCCGGCCACGCCGGCCTTCCCGCGGGGGCGGCAGGCGGCGGTGGCGGCCGAGCTGCGGCCGGCGCTGGAGCGGTCGAGCCCACTGCTGCTCGCGTTCGTCGACGGGCTGCATCCTGCTTCACGCCGACTCCCTTTTCTCGTTGAGATCTTGGAGCATGTGACGGCCGATGACCGGGAGTTCGGACGGGCGGTGACCCACCTGCTCGCCGACACCGCCACCCGTGGGGAGCGGGTGGCCCGCCTGGTCGGGGCCGAGCCCGCCGCCGCCGCGCTCCCGGCCGTGCAGGCCGTGCTGACCCGGGAGCGCACCGATCTGCTCGGCCCGTTGCTCGCCTCCGGGAGCAGTACGCCGGGCGGGCTCGCCCCGGTGCCGCTCGACCTCACCGCCGCCGACCGCTGGACGGACCGTCAGGTACGGTCGGCCGCCGAAGCGGTGGCCCGGACGGTGGACGACACCACCGCGACGCCCGAGCAGCGGACCACCGCCCTCCGGGCCGCCGCGCACCTGCCCGGCCACGGCCGGGACCTGTTGCTCCGGTACGTCGACTGCGCCGACGTGCTGCTCTCCGAGGCCGCCCTCGCCGCGCTGCCCTGGACGGCGCGTCCCGCCGAGGCGCTGCCCGTGCTGCTCGGGTACGTCGGCGACGAGCGCGCCCGGGTCGCGGTGTACGCGGCCGGCCGCGCCGCCCGGTTCACCCCGGCGGACGAGCTCGGCCCGGCCCTGGCGCGGATCGTGACCGACCCGACGACCAAGGTGACCAGTCGCAAGCAGGCCGTCCGGCTCGCCGCCGCCCACCTGCCACTGCCCGAGGCGACCGCGCTCCTGGAGGCGGCCTACCGGGCTCCGGAGCAGCACCAGGACGTGCGGCGGGTGGTGGTGGAGCAGGTGGTGGCCCGGCCCGCCGACCTCCCGCTCTGGGACGTGCTGACGGAGATCGCCGAGAGCACCTCCGAGCTGCGGACGGTGCTCGCCGGGGAGCTCCGCCCGCACGCCCTGCCGGCGGACGACCGCCGCCGCTACGCGGAACTGGTCGGCCGGCTGGCCCTCGCCGAGGACAGCCTGGTCGCCTCCATGGGCGCGGGGAGGCTCGCGGTGTGGGGACGCTACGCCCCGGAGGCGGTGGCCGCGACAGTCCCCCTGGTCACGGACCTGACCGAGCGGGAGCGGTGGCGGCCGGCCGCGCGGGCGCTGAGTGCGATCGCCTGGTCGGATGCACCGCACCCGTTCGGCGGTGTCGCCCCGGGGAGCCTGCTGGAGCAGACCCTGAGCCGCCTGATCGAGGCCGTCCGGGCCGGCGGGCCGGCGGACGACGAGGGCCGGGACGAGGCGGCCCGGCAGCGGATCGAGCAGTTCAGCAGCGGGCACTTCCACATGACGGAAACGACGGCCGAAAGCCGGGCGAGGGCCCGCGCCGTGGCCGCCCTGCTGATGACCGAGCCGTCCCTCGTCCCGCAGGCCGTCCCGCGGTTGTGGCACGCCATCGACCTGAACTCCGCGACCCTTGGTGACGAACTCGGCGAGCTGGCAGCTGTGTTGACGGATCGCCCGCTCCTCGCGGGCAAGGTGGCCGAGGAGCTGCGTCCGGAAGACGACCGGACGCCGCCGGGGGAGCACACGTCGGCGGCCGTCCGCCGGTTGACGGAGGACGGCGGTCTGGCCGCCGGGCTGTTCGCGGTCAGGCTGGTGGCCCTGTACGGCCCTGGCCAAGAGTGGCCGGCAGAGTGGCGGGCAGCCCTGCACGCCCTGCGTCGGCATCCGCAGGCCGATGTCCGCGATCGCGCCCTGGGCATCTGGACGGCCAAGGAATGACGCTCCGTCAGACTCGCGACGCAACGGGGTGAGCTCGGGGCGCTGCCCGGCGGCGGCCGGCGCCTCGCGGAGGGCGATGTCACGGGCCGGTCGGGGCTGTTCCAGGGGTGGCTTTGGGCGACGAAGCCGACGACGCTGCACCCCCCGGTACCGTCGCGCCGTGCGGAGCCACTCGACGACCTCCCGGACGGCCTCGGCCGTCTCGCGCTCCAGGGCCGGGGCCTCCTGCTGGTGCCGCTCGTACTGCTGCAGCGCCTCCTGGCACTGCTCGGGTGACCACTCGCCGCAGGACGGCACCGAGCAGTACGGGAAGCCGTCGGGGAAGCCGCCGCCGTAGTCGAAGTCCGCGACCGAGACGGCGGTGACGCCGTACGCCCGCAGGCCCCGGTCGACCTCGTCCAGCCACCGGCCCCGGAACGGGCCGAAGGAGCGGCCGGGCAGGCCGGTACCGTGAACCGCGCACAGGCGCCGGTACGCGTAGCCGTGCCGGAACGCGTGCTCCTCGCCCTCGTAGGGCCCGCCGTGCACCACCGCGCGCAGCGCCTCGACGGCGGTGGGGGCGCCCTCCGCGATCTGGCCGGCGAACTCCCGGTCGGCGCGCTCCAGGGAGTCGGCGTGGTGCTCGCGGATCTCGTCGAGCAACGCGTCGTTGCGGGAGCCGACGGTGTCGGCCATCGCGTCGGGGTCGATCAGGTACGCGGTGAGGAAGGAACCCATGGGGTCACCGTAGTGGCGGTGACGGGCAGTCGGTTCCGTCCGCTCCGCCGCCGCTGCCCTCACTGCACGCGGCCCGCCACGGGATCAGCCGCCGGACACGCCCCGGCGGCCCTGCCGGCGGGTGATCAGCGCGTCCAGGCCGTCGAGGATGCGCTCCAGGCCGAACTCCAGGGCCTGGTCCCGACCGTCCGGCGCCGCCATGGCCGACGCGAGCGCCGGGAAGCGCTCGGCGTGTTCCCGGACCAGTCCGCCGAGAACGGCCAGCAGCTGTGCCTCGGGATCGCCGGCGGGGCCGGCGGTCCGGGCCTGCTCGGCGATGCCGCGGACGTGGCCGGCCAGCAGGACGGCGGCGTCCATCCGCTCCGGCCCGGTCAGCCCGTTGCCGTCGAGCGCGGCCACCACCCGCTCCAGCCAGGCGAGTTCCCTCGGGCCCGTCATCCGGGGGCCGACCGTGGCATCCAGCAGCCACGGGTGTGCACCGAAGGCCATGGCCAACTGGTTGGCCCAGTCGTGTAGTTGGCTGCGCCAATCGGGTGCGCCGGGGGCCGGTGAGGGTTCGCCGACCGCCTCCTCGACCATCAGCGCGACCAGCTCCGCCTTGCCCGGCACGTAGCGGTAGAGCGACATCTTCGTGTAGTCGAGCAGCCCGGCCACCCGCTGCATCGAGACGGCGCCGAGCCCCTCCGCGTCCGCGATCTCGATGCCCGCCCGGGCGATCCGTTCCAGGGTGAGGGCCGGTTTGGGTCCCCGGGTCGGCTTCGGGTGGGGGCCCCAGAGCAGCCGTGCCGTGTCGACCGCCCCGCCGCCGGATCCGCTGCCCAATTCCCGCTCCCGTCCTGCCTCCGGCCTGCTCCTTTGCCGAACCGGTCCAACTGCGTCTACCGTACACAGCAGCAATCAGTGTCCGCCAGACACAGTTTCGCCGATGGGCCCCCGGAGCCTCGGCGGGCGGCGTCGGCTCTCAACGGACGGAGTGGTTCATATGGGTGCGAAGGTCCTCATCTCGGGTGCGAGCATCGCCGGCCCCGCGCTGGCCTACTGGCTGGGGCGGTACGGCTTCGAGCCAACCGTCGTCGAGCTGGCCCCCGCACTGCGCGGCGGCGGCCAGGCCGTCGACTTCCGCGGCGAGACCCACCTGACCGTGCTGGAGCGGATGGGTCTGCTGGAGGAGCTGCGCCGGATCGGCACCGGCGGCACTCCGATGAGCTTCGTCGACCAGCGCGGCCGTCAACTGCTCCAGCTCCCGGCCGACTTCGCGGGCGGTGACGTCGAGGTGCCGCGCGGCGAACTGGCCCAGGTGCTGTACCGGCACAGCCTGCCCACCACCGAGTACGTCTTCGGGGACTCCGTCACCGCGCTGGAGGAGACGCCCACCGGCGTCCGGGCCGGGTTCCGGCACGGCGCCCCGCGCGAGTTCGACCTGGTGATCGGGGCGGACGGGCTGCACTCCAACGTCCGTCGGCTCGCGCTCGGCCCCGAGCGGCGTTACGTCCGCCACCTCGGGTACTACGCCGCGACCTGGCAACTGCCCAACGACCTGGGACTCGCACCCGGCTCCGTCGGCCTCAACGTGCCCGGCCGGCTCGCCTCCGTCGGCGCGGACCACCGCGACCCGGCCAGGGCGGGCGCCTTCTTCCTCTTCGCCTCGCCCGAACTCGCCTACGACCGGCACGACATCGAGCAGCAGAAGGGGCTGCTCCGGGACGCCTTCGCGGGCCTCGGCTGGCAGGTGCCCCGGCTGCTGGAGAGCCTGCGCGAGGCCCCCGAGCTGTACTTCGACTCGATCAGCCGGGCGGACGTCCCCGCCTGGTCCACCGGCCGGATCGCCCTGGTCGGGGACGCGGCCTGCGGTGCCACCATCGGCGGCATGGGCACCGGCACCGCCGTCGTCGCCGCGTACGTCCTGGCCGGCGAACTCGCGCGCGCCCGCGGCGACCACCGCACCGCCTTCACCCGCTACGAGAACGCCGTCCGCGGCTACGCCGAGGGCTGCCAGAAGGGCGGCGACCGCACCGGCCCCTTCCTCGCCCCGGGCACCGCGGCCGGACTGCGGGTGCGGAACGGGCTGCTGGGGCGGCAGTGGATCCTGAACAGGATGCTGGAGCTGGGCAGGAAGGTCGGCAGCACCATGGAACTGCCCGACTACGAGGCGGAGCCGGCCACCCGTTGACCGGCTCGCCGGGAGTTCACCCGACTGGTGTGACCAGGACACTCACCGCATCGGCGTGATCCGGGTGCCGCCGTCCAGCACGGCCTCCACCGAGACGGTGGCCCGGGCGGGCCGTTCGACCGCGAGGGTGTGGTCCGGCACGGGCTGATCGGCCGTCCAGTCCGGGCCCTTGGCGGTGATCCGGGCCACCCGGCGGCTGCCCGCCACCAGCAGGAACTCGGTGCCCTGCGGGGAGCGCCACCACGTCCAGCCGACGGTGTCCTGCTCGAACCGGCTGCACGCGCGCCCCGGCCCGCCCCCGGTGCGTTGCGGGCTGCGCGCCCCCGGCAGCAGGACGGCGGTGGCGGCGCTGCCCTCGCCGTTCCAGCGGTCGGCCCGTAGGCAGACCCAGGACGCCGTGCCCGCGTTCTGCGGCAGCTGCTGCACGGCAAACGTCCAGAGGTCGAGCCGCTTGACCCCCGGTGTGCCGTCCGGCACCGCGCAGCCGCCGCGCGCCCACGCCTGCAGGGCGTCCGGGGTCACGGCCTCGCGCGGCTCCGGGGCGGGCTGGGTGCGGTCCGGCGGCGGGGTGTAGCCGAGATGGGCGGGGACGAGCCCGCCGAGGTCGGCGAGCAGGAAGGCGTACCTCTCGGCGATCACGGGGGAGGAGCGTACCTGGAGCACGGCGGCGCCCCGGCAGTCCGCGAGCGGCCCGGCCGGGCTGCCGGCGGCGGACGCGGCCGGTGCCGCGGCCGTCACGCCGTCCGCGCGGTCCAACGGCTTGGCGGGCGTGTCCGGCTGGTCGATCCGGCGGACGTCGGCCGCCTCGATCCAGGGCGCGAGCAGGTAGCGCGCGGAGGTGCCCTGACGGCGCAACACCACCGCGCCCGCCGTGGTGACGGAGGAGTCGTCGGCGCGGGCGAGGTCGAGCCCGCCGGCGTGTCCGTCGGTGTAGCGGGCGATCCGCCCGCCGTCGTACAGCACCACCACGGCCGTGCCGTCGACCGTGCCGGCGAACAGCAGCTGCGGCGTACCGGTGGGCGGGGCGGTGGTGGTGCCCGGTTCGGCCCTGGTCGGCGAACCGGGCCGGCCGGCCTGTGCCCAGGCGGTGAGCGCCCGGCCGAGCAGGGCGGTGTCGTCACGGCGGTCGCCCCGGGCCGGCCAGGCGGAGAAGTCGACCCGGGCGGTGTGCTGCCACTGGTCCGGTGCCACCCGGACCAGCCGGGCCGGATCGGGAGCCGGCCC
The DNA here is from genome assembly GCF_002953255.1 of Streptomyces sp. CB01881. Lineage (GTDB taxonomy): Bacteria > Actinomycetota > Actinomycetes > Streptomycetales > Streptomycetaceae > Kitasatospora. The sequence goes on along the minus strand of NZ_CP026498.1, from coordinate 425,594 downwards.
GGCCGGCGGCACGGGGAGCGGGTGGGCGGCGTGCGGGCCGCCGCCCGGAGGGCCGGACAGGACGGCGGCCGTGGTGGTGAGCGCCAGCGCGGCCACCACGAGCGAGGCGCCGAGCGTCCGGCGGCGGCGCAGCAGGTCGGTCGCCTGGACGCGGACGGCACAGGGGTCGAAGGCGGGCGGGTCCGGCTCGGCGGCAACGGGGAGCCCCCCGGCCCGGCCGACCGCCCGGGCCGGCTCGTCCGCGCCCGCCCGGCGCAGCACCTCCTCGGCCTGCCCGGGCGTGAGACGTTCCCCGGCCAGCAGGGCGAACGCCGCCCGCGCGGGTGCGTCCAGGCCGGCCAGCTCCCGGTCCAGCGCCGCGTCCGCCTCCGCGCCGCCCGGGGTGAACAGCCGCAGCCCCCAGACCCGGGGCGCGAGCAGCCGGTCCGCGGTCCGCGGGCGCAGCGCGGCCCGTAGCACCCGCAGACGGAGGGCGGCGTACACCGGGTCCTCGTCCGGGACGGCGGGGGCGCCCGGGCCGGCCGGGCGGCTCCAGCGCGACGGCAGGGCGCGCTGCACGGCCGCGTGCGCGGCGAGGACCCGGCTGTGGCGGTCCCGGTCGGCGGGCAGGGCCAGGTACGCCAGCCGGACCAGCCGTCGGTAGTGGCGCACGAGCGCCGCCTCGGCCTGCGCCACAGGGTGCGCGGGCGCGCCCTGTGGCGATGGTCCGGCCGTCCGTCCTGCCAACGCGTCCTCCCCGGGTTTGCGTGGTGCCGTGCTGGACGGTCCAACGAGTCGATCATGTGATGGTTGCGCCGTCCGGGGAGGCGCCGCCCCCGCGGGCCTCGCGGAGCCGCCCGGCAGGGCGGGGTCGGGCGGGCGCTGGTCAGCCTCGTCACCGGGGCGGCCCCAGGACGATGTCCTCGTGCCGCCCCAGCGGCCGCCACCGGTCCGGTCCGGGCTCCGCCCCCGGGGCGGTCGGCGCGGGGGACGGGGGAGCGGGCAACAGGTCGACCGCCGGGAGCGGCCCCAGGTCGAGCCCGGTGATGTCGGCGACGTCGCTCACGGGTACCTGGAACGTCCGGTACGCGCCCAGCGGCGGCGGCTGGTCGGCGGCCTCCGCCGCCGCGAGCGCGGCCGAGGCGTTCGGCAGGTCCGGGCTCTGGTCGAGCACGTACGCGGTGGCGGCCAGCGCGCCGCCCTGGAGGAAGGCGACGACCTTCCAGAACGCCAGCGGGATCCGCACCTTCCGGTAGACCGGGTCGGCGGGCCGCAGGACCGGGCCGGTCAGCACGACGAGCCTGCGATCGAACGTCGCCGCGTGGGTGAGCAGGAAGTCCTCCAGGCCCGCCCAGAGTTGCTTGCCCTGGTTGAAGGCGGCGTGCTGGGGAGCCGCGTTGGTGAAGTGGAAGGTGTCGGCGTTGGCGGCCCGCACCTCGGCGTCGTCGCCCCAGACGGGGTCGAGCCGCCGGACCAGGTGCCCGCGGTCGAAGTCGTTGTCGGCGTAGAGCGCCTCGCCGGCCTGCTGCGCCTCCGGGACGCGGGGATCGAGCCGCCACTGGCCCTCCCGTTTGAGGTCGACCAACCGGCCGCCGTCGATCCCCACGGCCGTTGCGGCGGCGAGCCTGCGGTCGGGCCGCAGCAGGACCGTGAAGTGTGTGTACGGGAGCGTGACCAGGGCGATGCCCGGGTCGGTGGGGTGCGGCAGCGGGACGAGCGGGCCGAGGAAGGCCGGATCGTAGCCGCCCGTCGGG
>NZ_CP026498.1:405683-423851 GCF_002953255.1 Streptomyces sp. CB01881 | reverse complement strand
ACCCCGACCTCTACCGGTCGCCGCCACGCCGCGTCGCTTCGCCTACGCCACCCGGGCGGGGCGGGGGCGGCGTAGGCGGTGCAGGCCGTGAGGGCGGTGTGCGGCGGGCAGGGCCGTTGGTCCCGGATTTTCAGCCCCTTGGCCTCTGGCGGTGCGAGTGGCCAGGGGCGATGCTCCAGGTACCCGGTCGGCCGTTGGCCGCCCGGCCGACAATGCTGACGGACGAGGTGAACCGGCGTGCGGCATGCCACCGTCGAATCTGTGATGACCAGCCCTGCGGTCCTGGTCGCGCCCGAGACCGGCTTCCGGGAGATCGTCGCCCTGCTGGCCGAGTACGACATCACCGGCGTGCCGGTGGTGGACGAGGACGGACGGCCGTTGGGCATCGTGTCGGAGGCGGACCTCCTGCTCACCCTGGCGGCCCAGGAGGACCCGGGCAGTCTGCTGCCGGCACCCGAGCTGCCCCGCAGCGGGCCGGGCGGCGCCGTCACCGCAGCCGACCTGATGACCGGGCCGGCCGTCTGCACCACCCCCGGCACCAGCGTGGTCGCCGCCGCGCGGCTGATGAGCCGGCACGCGGTGAAGCGGCTTCCGGTGCTGGATGCGGAGGGCCGGGTGTCCGGGATGGTCAGCCGGGGTGACCTGCTGCGGGTCTTCCTGCGCGAGGACCGGGTGATCCGGCGGGAGATCGTCGAGGAGGTGCTCGGTCGGGTCGAGGGCGTCAGCCCCGCCGAGGTGGGCGTGGAGGTGGACCAGGGCCGGGTGGTGCTCAGCGGCACGGTGCCGGAGCCGTACCTCGTGCCGATCGTGCTGAACCTGTGCCGCTCGGTGGACGGCGTCGTCTCGGTCACCGACCGGCTCGGCAGCACCGGAGCGGCGCCGGCCCCGGTCGGCTGACCACGGAGGGGTCCCGGCCGGCCGGCTCGCCGACTGGCTTGCTGACCGGGGCGGACGAGGGCCGGTGTGGGAGACGGCCGGGGCGGGCGAGGCCCGGTTGAGCGGTCGGCCGGTTGCGGCGCGTCCGGCGGCGGACCCGGAGGATCCGCTTCGCATACTGCGGAGCGTACCGGGTAAGTCACTCTGCGTACCGGTCGGCATCGGGTCGCCGGTACCCAGGGACACCGGGGAGGCGGCCGTGGCAGTCGTGTTCGACGCGGACTTCACTTCAACCAGGCAGTGGACGGCGGGCCGCAGCAGCGCCTATCCCCGGATGGGGCCGACCAACCGAGGCGACCACAAGCTCGACTTCCTCAGCCGGGCCTACTGCCCCGGCGGGGTGTTCGCCGCCACCCGGCGGGGCGGCGGGGAGCTGTGGACGTGCAACCTGCTCACCACCGAGGGGAGCCCGGAAGGCTTCCAGGTCCGCACCGGCGACGTCATCGCCGCCCGGGTCACGCTCCCGGTCGAGCTGGGCGCCTGGCCCGCGATCTGGACGTGGCGGGACGGCGGCAACGAGGTGGACCTCTTCGAGTACCACCCCGACCACCCGGACCTGCTGGAGATCTCCAACCACGTCCGTGGCGGCTTCCGGTACTGGCACGGTGCCGACGCCGGTATAGCCCCGGGCGCGACCTTCGACCTGCGCACCGTGCTCGGCGCGTACTCGGTGGACTGGTTCGTCAACGGCACGCTGGTGCACGCGGACCGGCGCGGGGTGGGCCCGGACTGGCACGCGTACCTGATCGTCAACCTCTCGGTGGCGGACGGCACCTACCACGACCGACCGCCGCTGAACGGGCCGGGCCGGCTGAGCTGGGTCTGCCACAGCCTGCAGGTCGAGCGCTGACGGCGGCGGCCTTTGCCGGGGCTGCCCGGCCTCAGGCGTCCGGGTTCAGGCGTCCGCTCTCGGGCGTCCGACCTTGGGCGTCCGACCTTGGGTGTCCGACCTCGCGTGTCCGACCTGGGGTGTCCGGTTTCGGCGCCCGGGGTCGGGTGCCCGCTTCAGGCGTCCGGTGGGAACGTCGCGGTGATCAGGCCGCGCGGGCCGCTGCGCTGGAACCAGACCACCCGGCGCTGCCGGCCGATGAAGGCGGGGTGCGTGACGTAGAGGTCGTCGCGCGGGGCCTGCTCGTTTCCGGGGGCCAGGGCGGCGTCGAGCGCGTCGCCGGCGATGGCGCGCAGCAGCGCGTGCGCGGTCGCGGTGGCCGCGGAGGGGGCGATGGCGAGGGCGGTGAGCTCGTCCCAGAGGCGGGCCGAGACGTAGCTGATCGGCGAGCCCCCGAGCGCCGGGTGCGGGTGACCGTCCTCGTACCGGCGCAGCACCCCGGCCGCGACGAGCCGCTCGCGGTCGTCGGGCGCGGTGGGTGGTGGTCCATGACCCGCAACGCTACTCCGGTGGGCCTGGCCGACGGAGCGGGTGACCATGTCCGGGCATTCTCAGACAATCCTCAGGTTCGCCCGGTCGTTTCCGGGCGCACGATGGTGGGTGGGGCGCCGTGGTAGCCGGGGCGCCGCGTCGGGCGGGGGCGACGGTCACCTCGGCGGCTCCCGGGCGGGCCGGACGAGGAGGTCGTGATGAGGAACTGGTACGGGCACGGTCACGGTCATGCCCTCAGCGGCTGGGGAGTGGGGGTGATGGTGATCGTGATGCTGCTGGTCCTGGCGGTCCTGGTGCTGGCGGCCGTCGCACTGGTCCGCCACCTCTCGCGGACGTCGAAGCCGGTGCCGCCCGCTGCCTGGGGTCCGGGCGGGGTCGGACCGGCCGGACCCGGACCCGCGGGGGTCGGTCCGGGCGGGGCGGCGCCGCCGACGGCGGAGCAGGTGCTCGCCGAGCGGTTCGCGCGGGGGGAGATCGACACCGACGAGTACCGCCATCGCCTGGACATCCTGCGCGCGGCCGGCGGCCCGGCCGGCCCGGCCACGCCGCCGGCCTGAACCGGTGGCCTGAACGGACGGCCTGAACCGACGGTCTGAACCGACGGAGGGCCCGCCGCGCAGTCGCGCGGCGGGCCCTCCGTCACGTCGGGGTCCCCTTGGTGCCGGGCTCCCGGGGCGTCATCCCGGATGTCGTTACTCGACGACCAGCTCGACCGGGATGTTGCCGCGGGTGGCCCGGGAGTACGGGCAGACCTCGTGCGCCTGCTTGACCAGCAGCTCGCCGGCCTCGCCCGCGAGCGCGTCCGGCAGCTCGACGCGCAGGACCACCGCGAGGCCGAAGCCGGCGCCGTCCTTGCCGATGGAGACCTCGGCGGTCACCGAGATCTCGCCGGTGTCGACCCTCGCCTGCCGGCCGACCACGCCCAGGGCGCTCGCGAAGCAGGCCGCGTAGCCGGCGGCGAACAGCTGCTCGGGGTTGGTGCCCTGCCCGTTGCCGCCGAGGGCGGGCGGCATCGCCAGGGCGAGGTCCAGCCGGCCGTCGGAGCTGACGGTGCGGCCCTCCCGGCCGTTCGCGGTGGCCACTGCGGTGTAGAGCGCGTCCATGGGTCCGTTTCCTTCCGTCCTGCGTCGGTCGTGCTTCTGCGTCCGGCGGCCGGTGGGCCGCCTTCCGGGCTCAAGTAGAGCACGCAATTGAATTGCGCACAACTGAATGGCGCATGCGGCCGGTACGATGGGGTCATGGCCAAGCCCCCCGAGACCGTCAGCCCGGCGTCGACCGACCCGGACCCGCTCCGCGACGAGGAGCTGCTCCGCCTCGACCAGCAGATCTGCTTCTCGCTGAACGCCGCCTCGCGCGCCTTCGGCGGTGTCTACCGGGTGCTGCTCAAGGATCTCGGCCTCACCTACCCCCAGTACCTGGTCATGCTGGTGCTCTGGGAGCACGGCGAACTGCCCGTGAAGCGGATCGGCGAGCACCTGCGGTTGGACTCCGGCACCCTCTCCCCGCTCCTCAAGCGGCTGGAGGCGGCCGGCCTGGTGCGCCGCGAGCGCAGCCCCGAGGACGAGCGGTCCGTCACCGTCAGCCTCACCGGCAGCGGGCTGGCCCTGCGAGAACGGGCGGGCCTGGTGCCGCGCCGGCTCCTCGCCGCCACCGGCCTCCCGGTCGAGGACCTCGCCGCCCTGCGTTCCCTGCTGGACCGCGTCACGGGCGCGCTCGACTCGGCCGTCCTGGTCGACGACGGCGCCGGTGGCAACGAGGGCAACGAGGGCATCGGGGCCGTCAAGGGCATCAAGAGCATCAAGGGCTGAGTGCGCCCCGGTCCGGTGGGCTTCCGGCGCTCCGTCGGGCCGGAGTTTTGACACGGGAGGCGGTTCGCAGTGTCCGGTTCGGGCGATATGGGTCCACACTCTAGGGAAGAGCTTGTCGCCCGTCCGGCGGCAGGCCCGCACTCCTCTCCCGGAGGTACTTCATGTCCAGGATCAGTGACAGCGACTCCATGCCCACGCCGGACCACCTGCTCCACACCGGGGCCGAGCACCCCGTCGACCCCGAGGACATGGTGCGTGCCTCGGGACGCGAACCCACTCCCGCGCTGATCGAGAAGGCCCGCCAGGACCTCGCCAAGTACGGCGCCGCAGCCGTGGAGCGCCTGCTCCCCTGATCGGGCGCCCGGGCGAACGCCGGCATCCACCCAGAAGGCCCCGCACTGATGCGGGGCCTTCTGGCGTGCCGGGGGACCGGTCCGCAGTGTCATCCGTTCCAGCGGATCGCAGTGCGTCGGCCCGGCCGTGCTCTCCGGCGGTGACGTCGCGTTTCCCGACATCGCGTTCCCGATGACGGACTACGCCACCGGCCGGGCCGGGCTCTACCTCTCCCGGGGCGGTGCCGCCGCGGTGCCGCTCCCGCTGCCCGAAGGCCACCGCGTCGGCGGCCTCGTCCTCAAGGACGGCGTCCTCGGCTGGATCGAGTGCTCGGGAACCGACAAGAACCCCGTCGCAGCGCCGACCGCCTGCTCGATCGCCGACGGCAAGGTCACCGCCCAGTACGCCCTCCGGGGCCCCGGCGGAGGCGGCCCGACCGTGGGCGGACCCCTTCTGCGACTCGCGGGCGGGCGGCTGCTGTGGGCCGAGACGCCCCCGGACCGCGCCAGGAACAGTTCGATCCGCTCCGGGGTCCTGGACGGCTCCGGCGTGACCGAGGTGCTGTCCGCCGACTTGCCCGCCGGCGCCCGCATCCGGGCCATCACCGCCTCCGACCAGGCCGTGACCTACGAGCGCTGTACAGCGAACCCGCAGGCGGCGGCTCGACCAACACCGTGCTGCCCCAGCTGGGGCAGGTCCCGCCCGCCGGCGGCACCCCGCAGCGGCTGTCCTGCAACCGGGGCCGCCGGTACGAGGCCGCGGCCGACCGGGGCACCCGGGTGATCCGGCTGGACGCCACCGCCGGCCGTACCGGCCTGGTGGTCCGCGACCGCCCGGCCGGCTCCTGCTGATCCCGCCGCCCCGGGGCCCGTCCCGGCGTTCCCCGGAGCGGCGGGACGGGCCCCGGAGCGGTGACCGGCGGCCGACTGGGGCCTACCCTGGACCCGGTACCCGGCGATCCGGCCGGGGGAGCGTCAGAACGCCTACGGGCACGGGGGAGTTGGCCATGGGTGACTGGATCTGGTGGGCGATGGCGGCGGTGATGGTCGGCGGCGGCTGGACCGGAGACCGCTTCCGGGGCATGCTCAAGACCCGGCACGAGCGGAAGCTGGAACTGCTCAAGGCCGCCGAACGCCGGCAACTCGCCCTCGACGCGGCCAAGCGCCCACCCGAGCCGGTCTGCGGTTGCACCCACCACCTGGCCAAGCACGACCAGGCCGGCAAGTGCCACGAGACGGTCGAGGCCCCGACGGCCTGGGACGCTGAACGCAAGCCCCTGCAGTACGAGCCGCGCCCGTGCAACTGCCAGCAGTACATCGGCCCCGAACCACTGGGCACGGTCTTCGCCACGGAGATCACCGACCGCTACTGACCGGCCCGGCCGGTGCTCTTGCCGGTGCTCTCGCTTGCGGGGGCGCTGCGCCCGCCCCCGGTACCCGACGGCACTCGCCGTCGGGTACCGGGGACAGGTCGTTTCCGGCGGCCCGCACGTGACCGCCTGCCGCCGGGCTACGCGCGGCGGTTGGACCGTGCGGTGACGGCGGACAGCGCGAGTACGGCCGTGATCAGCACGGCGAGCGCCAGGCTGACCGGGCCGGTACCGAGGTCCAGGCCGCCGCGGGCCCGGCTCACGCCCATCCAGTCGGCGAACGAGGCGCCGAGCGGGCGGGTCAGCACGTACGTCCACCAGAAGCCCGCGACCGGGCCGACCCAGCGGGCCCGTGCGGCGACGGCCGGGACGGCGATCAGGGCGGTGAAGCCCAGTCCGGACAGCAGGTAGCCCACGTCCAGCGTGGCCGCCGTCAGATCACCGACCGCCGTGCCGAGCGCGAAGGTGAGCAGGACGGCGGACCAGTAGAACGCCTCCCGGCGCAGTCCCGTCACCCGGTCGATCGCGAGCGAGCCCTCCAGCCGGTGCCAGAGCAGGAACAGACCGGCCAGCGCCACCGCCAGGGCGCCGGCTGACACCGCGTACGGCACCCCCAGCGCGACATGCGCGACATCGGCGACCATGGTGCCGAACACGCTGACCAGGACGACCACCGCCCAGTACACCCCGGCCACGCAGCGGCGCAGCCGCAGCTGGAGCGCCAGCGCGCCCGCCAGCAGCAGGCCGGCCGCGGCCACCGCCGGGACGGGGCCGACGGTGTGGGCGAGGAAGTCGGACAGGGTCTCGCCCATCCCAGTGGTGAGGATCTTGACCAGCCAGAACCAGGCGGTCACCGGCGGGACCTTGCTCGCCCCCGCCGCTGCCGCCGTTCCCGCCGCTGCCGCCGTTCCCGCCGCCGGGGCGGGGGAGGCGGCAGCAGAGCGGGCCGATGTGGTGCCCGTCATCTCAGCGCCCGGCGCCGTCGGCCGTGCCGTTGACCACGGTGTTGCCGGTCAGCTGGCCGGCGTCGTCCACCGTGACCAGGTGACGTACGCCGTCGGGGCCGACGACCACGACCGCCCAGGCACTGCCGCCGCCACTCTGGGCGGCCTGCTTCAGGGACTCCACCCGGCCGCCGGGGACGGCGCCCTGGGCCTTCTCCAGCGCGGTCGACGCGGCGAGCGAGGGCAGCGGCGCGGGGGCGACGCCGCCGGGGCGGTCGCCGCCCTGCTGGTGGCGGCCCTGCTGCGGCTGCCCCTTCGGCCGGTGGCCGTCCTGCTGCCGGTCCTCCCCGGGCCGGCCGTCCCCCCGCTGACCGTCGGCCCACTCGCCGTCCCGGTGCCGGCCGCCCCGGTGCCCATGGTCGTGGCCGTCGTGGCCGTGCCCGTCCGCCAGCTCCGTGACGTGGTGGCCGCGGCCGTGCTCCTCGTGCGCCGCCGCCAGCGCCAGCCCGCCCGCGCCGAGCAGTGCGACCGCGGCCACCCCGGCGGCTATCCGGCGTTCCCGGCGGCCCGTCCACCGGCGCAGGCGCTTCACCCGGCCGCCGTCCACCCCGTCGGGCTTCCCGGACTGCGGTCCGGTCCCCTGCTGCTGGTCCTGCCCCAAACCCTGGTCCAAGCCCTGGTCCCGGTCCTGGCCGTGGTCCGGCTGGGGCGGGGTGGGCGACGACGTGGAGTCGGTCATCGGGCGTCCTCTCGTGACTCGGCGCCCGGAACCGCCCGGGCCGCGACCCGGCGATCATGGCCGATCGTTCCTGAACCTCCGCTTAAGCCGCGTGCCGGCCCGGGAGGACCGCCTGGCACCCTGGACGGATGCACATACTCGTCGTCGAGGACGAACAGCGGATGGCGACGGCACTGCGCCGGGGGCTGGAGGCCGACGGCCACACCGTCGACACCGCCCACAACGGTCCGCAGGGCCTGGACCTCGCGGGCCGTCACCCGTACGACGTGATCGTCCTGGACATCATGCTGCCCGGCCTCAACGGCTACCGGGTCTGCGCCCGGCTGCGGGCCGACGGCTGCCAGGCCGGGATCCTGATGCTCACCGCCAAGGACGGCGAATGGGACGAGGCCGAAGCCCTCGACACCGGGGCCGACGACTTCCTCTCCAAGCCGTTCTCCTTCGTCGTGCTGCTCGCCCGGCTCCGCGCCCTGCACCGCCGCACCGACCGGCAGCGGCCCCGCCTGCACACCCTCGGGGACCTCGTGGTCGACGCCAACGCCCGCACCTGCACCCGGGCCGGCCTCCCCACCCACCTCACCGCGCGCGAGTTCGCGATCCTGGAACACCTCGCGGCCCGGGCCGGCACCGTCGTCTCCAAGCGGGAGATCCTCGACCACGTCTGGGACACCGACCACGCCCCCGACCCCAGCATCGTCGAGGTCCACATCCACGCCCTGCGCCGCAAGATCGACACCCCGTTCGGCCGCACCGCCCTGCAGACCATGCGCGGCGCCGGCTACCGGCTCGCCCCCGACGGCGGCTGACCATGGCCCCGCCCGCCCCACGCCGATCCCTTCGCGTCCCGCTGAGGGCCCTGCCCGCCCTGCTCGGCGCCGAGTCGGCCCCCGTCCGGGCCCTGTCGGCCCCCGTCCGCGCCGTGCTGCGGGCCGTCACCCCCAGGACGGTCCGGGCCCGCGCGACCGCCGCCGCCGGCACCGTCCTCGGGGCCGCCCTCGCGGTGGCCAGCGCGGGGCTGCTGGCCGTCCTGCACGCCAACCTGGTCGCCTCCGCCGCGGCCGGCACCCGCGAGCAGGCCGAGGCCGTCGCCCAGCTCGCCGCCCAGGGCCGGCTCACCCCCGTCCTGCACCCGGGCCGTGGCACCGACTTCCTCCAGGCCGTCGACGCCCACGGCACCGTCCTCGCCGCCAGCCCCGACCTCGCCGGACGGCCCGCGCTCACCGTCTCCCGCCACGCCGGCTCGCACACCACGGACTCCGTCGACCCCCTCCACGACCGCCACCGCCAGCGGCTGACCACCGTCACCACGGACACCCCCACGGGGCCGGTCACCGTCTACGCCGGCACCTCGCTCCGCGCCGCCGACCAGGCGCAGGACACCACCGAGGCAGCCCTCGCCGTCGCCTTCCCGCTGCTGCTGCTCACCGGCGTCGTCGTCACCTGGCGGGTCACCGGCCAGGCGCTGCGCCCGGTCGAGGCGATCCGCGCCGAGGTCGAGGCCATCACCGACAGGGACCTGCACCGCAGGGTCCCCGAACCCGCCACCGCTGACGAGATCGCCCGCCTCGCCGCCACCATGAACGCCATGCTCGACCGCCTGGAGGCCTCCGGGCACCGGCAACGGCAGTTCATCGCCGACGCCTCGCACGAACTGCGCAGCCCCCTCGCCGTGCTGCGCACCCAGCTGGAGGTCGCCCACGCACACCCGGACGAGGCGGTCCGGGCGGAGTTGGTCCACGGTGCGCTGCTGGACACCGACCGTCTTCAGGCCCTGGCCGGGGACCTGCTGCTGCTCGCCCGCCTCGACGCCGCCACCGTCGCCGCCGACCGGCCGCGGCAGCGCGTCGACCTCACGGCCCTGGTAGCCGACACCGTCCTCGGCCGGCCCGCCGGCCCGCACCGGCGGACCACCGACCTCGCCCCGGACGTCCGGGTGGACGGCATCCCGCTCTGGCTCGGCCGGCTGCTGACCAACCTGCTCGACAACGCGGACCGGCACGCGGTCACCACCGTGCATGTCCGCCTCACCACCGACCCCGCCCGGGCGCTCGCCGTCCTCGCAGTCCAGGACGACGGCCCCGGAATCGCCCCGGCCGACCGCGAGCGCGTCTTCGAGCGCTTCACCCGCCTCGACGACGCCCGCAGCCGGGACGAGGGCGGCAGCGGCCTCGGCCTGCCCATCGCCCGCGACATCGCCCGCCATCACGGGGGCGCCCTGACCGTCACGGACACCCCCGGGGGTGCCACCCTCACGGCGACCTTCCCGCTCGCCCCCGACGTGTCCTGAGCGCCCGGCGGGTCCTGAGCCCCCGGGGGGCCTGAGCGCCGGGCGGCAGGGTGCCGCGAGTGCGGCCGCGGCGGGGCGGCTCGGTGCTGGGCTTCCGGGGGCGGCGGGGTACCGCAGCAGACGGCCGAAGTGGGACCCTTCCGGTATGGAGCCGGAGCCGGGGCCGGAGTACGGCCCGGAGTTCGGCCCGGAGGACGGCGGGGCCGGACGTGCGGGCGTGTTCGACGTCCCGCCGACGGGCCGTACCGCGGTCGCGTGGATTCCGCCGCCGGAGCTGTGGCCGCCGATCCAGGACATCCGCTGGGAGCACGACCCGCAGATCCGCCGGTGGCCGCCGCACGTCAACCTGCTGTTCGGGTTCGTGCCGGAGTCCGACTTCCCGGCGGCGGCCCCGCTGGTGGCGGCGGCGCTGACAGGGGTGCAGCCTTTCGCGGCCCGGCTGCAAGGGGTGCGGAGCTTTCGCCACCGCGCGTACGCGACGGTCTGGCTCGACCCGGCCGCGGCCGGCGCGGGGCCGTGGATCGTCCTGTACCGGTCGCTGGTGGAACGGTTTCCGGGCTGCGGTGGCCGGCGCACGGGTTTCACGCCCCATCTCTCGCTGGGGCGGACCGGGGATCCGCGCGGTCTCGCCGCCGAGTGCGCCGCCCGGCTCGGGGCGCGGTCCGCCGAGGTCCGGGAGGTGGTGCTGCTGGCCCGCCGCGGTGGTGACGACCCGATGCGGCCCTGCGCGACGGTCGCCCTCGGCACCGGCGAAGTCCGCTGGGTGCCCGGCACCGCTCCGCCCGAAGGTGGCTGAGCCGGGCTTCCCGTGGTCGGGACGGGCTTTTGCCGCTCACCCGGGCCTCCAGTGGTCGGGCCGGGCTTCCGCCGGTCACCGGGGCCGGGGAGTCCTCCTCCCCGGTGCCCGGAGCGAGCCGGTGGATGCGGCGCGGAGGATGCGGCGGAACGTCGGGCACTCCTGGTGACTGGGCGCGGGGCAGTCGGCGGCGTGCCGGAGGGAGTCGCGCAGGGCGGTGAGCCGGCGGATCGTGACGTCCAGCTCCTGCGCCTTGGCGGTGAGCATCAGCCGGTCGATGCTCGGCCGGCCGTCGGGGCCGAGCATGCCGGTGATCTCGTCGAGGGAGAACCCGGCGGCACGTGCCAGCGCGATCAGCCCCAGCAAGTCGGCTTGAGGTGGAACGGTGTCATCCCGGCCCCGCGAGGGCAAGCGACAGGAGACGATCATGGATGGCGTGCAGAAGAGCGACGACGGGCAGGCGGCACGATGGAAAGGCGCCGGGGGCCGTGCCTGGGTCGATGCGCAGGCCGTGCTGGACGGGGTGCTCAAGCCCCTTGAGGACGTGCTCGTCGAGGCGGTCCCCGTCAAGGAGGGCGACCGGGTGCTCGACGTCGGCTGCGGTACGGGCGGTACGACGGTGGCCTTCGCGCGGCTGCTCGGACCAGAGGGCCGCTGCGTCGGTGTCGACATCTCCGAGCCCATGATCGACGCGGCCCGGGCGCGCGCCGAGCGCGAGGGCTCGCCGGCCGGCTTCGTCCTCGCCGACGCCCAGGAGTACGCGTTCGAGCCGGCCGCCTTCGACGCGGTCGTGTCGCGCTTCGGCGTCATGTTCTTCGACGACTCCGTCCGGGCCTTCGCGAACCTTCGGCGGGCCGTGCGGGACGGCGGCGGGCTGCGGTTCCTCGTCTGGCGCGGCATCGAGGAGAACCCGTTCATGACGACGGCCGAGCGTGCCGCTGCTCCGCTCCTGCCGGGCATCCCCGCCCGCCGGCCGGACGAGCCGGGCCAGTTCGCCCTCGCCGACCCGGACAGGGTCCGCCGGATCCTGGAGGGGAGCGGCTGGGACGGGATCGACATCCGGCCCGTCGACGCGGACCTCACCCTGCCGGAGCCGGAGCTGATCGGGTACTTCACGCGGCTCGGCCTGCTCGGCCAGGTCCTGCCCGGCGCCGACGAACCGACCCGCGCCCGGGTCGTCGAGACGGTCCGCGCCGCCTTCGAGCCCTTCGTGGAAGGCCCGCTGGTCCGCTTCACCGCGGCCTGCTGGCTGGTGGGCGCCCGCGCCCGGGGGGCGTCGGACGGGCCGGTGCGCAGCTCCGGGGCGGAGCCGGGGACCGACCCGCGTCGATGACATGCCGGGCCGCCTGCCCGGGAACCGTGCTGCCTGCCCCGGAACGTCGACGCCTGTGAGGGGCCCTGCCCGGAGTGGGTCAGTCGGCCCAGTCGGGGTTGCGGCCGCTGAGCGCGAGCGCGCGCTCGAAGGCCGGCGCCCCGCCCGGTGCGGTGAGCGCCGGGCCGTAGCCGCCGTTGGCACGGGCCTGGTCGGCGAGCTGCTCGACCACGCCGAGCAGCACGGCGGCGGCCTCCTCGCCGACCGGGAAGGGCCGGCCGGTGGCGCGGGCCAGGTCCCATCCGTGCAGGGCGAGCTCCTGGAGGGTTACGGCGGCGGCGAGGGTGGCGGGGACGGTGTTCGGGCCGAACTCGGTCTCACCGGTGAGGGCCTCCGGCGCCTGCCAGGCCGCGGCCGCGCGCTCGGCGACGGCCGCCACCGCGGTGGGATCGGTGAGAGCGGCGGGCGCGCCGGTGCGGGGGCGCTTGGCCGCGGCGCGCTCGGAGTCGGGCAGCACGCCGCCGATATGGGCGAGCAGGTCGGCGACGGTGAACCGGGCGCACGGGGTGGCGGCGGTCAGGCGGTCGGACGGGATGGCCTCGGCGGTGCGGGCGAACAGGGTGGCGAACTCGGTCATCGCGGTCTTCATGGCGGGGCTCCTCGTCGTGCACTCGGGATCGTTGATTAAGTCGAGACTAAAATGACAGCCTCCTGGAACGCAAGATGAAGCCCCGACTAAAATGACGGCCATGGAAGCGGTGCAAGCGATAGCCGAACCCCGCCGGCGCGAGATCCTGCGGCTGGTCTGGGAGGACGAGCTCTGCGCGGGCGACATCGCCGAGCGGTTCGAGGTCACCTTCGGCGCGGTCTCCCAGCACCTGAAGGTGCTGCGGGAGGCGGGCCTGGTCACGCTGCGCCAGGAGGGCCGCAAACGGTACTACCGCGCCGACCACGAGGCGCTGGGGCCGCTGGCGGCCTATCTGCAGTCGATGTGGGCCGAGAAGCTGGACGTGCTCGCCGAGCTGGCGGAGGCCGCCCAGCGGGCCGAGGGGTCGAAGGGGAACGGCGGATGACGAACGATCAGGTGGTGCTGGAGCGGTGGATCGCCGCCCGGCCGGAGACGGTGTTCTCCTTCTTCACCGATCGCGAGAAGTGGCTCTCGTGGATGGGGCGGGACGGGGAGTTCTCCTTCGCCCCGGGCGGGGCGTTCCGGACCGACGTCAACGCCCACTGTCAGGCCTCCGGTGAGTTCCTGGCCCTGGAGCCGTACCACCGGGTGGTCTTCACCTGGGGCTCGGAGGGCGGGGACGTGGCGGTGCCACCCGGCGCCAGTACGGTCGAGGTGACCCTGACCCCGGACGGCGGGGGCACCCTGCTCACCCTGGTCCACCGCGACCTGCCGCCCGAGGCCTGCGCCCCGCACTTCGAGGGCTGGACCCACTACCTGGGCCGCCTGGTCGAACGCGCCGAGGGCCGTGACCCCGGGCCGGACGAGTGGGCGGATTCCTGAAGCCCGTTGCCGCAGGTCGCCCCGTCCGGATCGCCGAGCCCGGCCCGCCGGGTGCGGCGGGCCGGGCAACGTTCGTCGCTGCCCCGTCGTCGGCGGGGCCCGCAGCCGGGCGCCCGTGCGGGCCCCCGGGGCGGTCGGCGGTCGGGCGGTTGGGGCCACAGGAAACGCGCCGGGCGAGCACCGATGACTTCCCCCCGTGATCCACGGTCAGAGATCATGGGGGGTGCGCAGCGGCCGCGAGTGTGGTCGAGGCCGAGGCGTGCACCGATCCGACCTGCCGAGAACCGGGCACGAGACACCGAGGAACCCTGGATGCGCACTCTGATCAGCACGGCCTTCATCTCGCTCGACGGTGTCGTGGAGGGCCCGGGCGGTGAGCCCGGTTACCGGAACTCCGGGTGGACCTTCAAGGACATCGAGTTCCTCCCCGAGGCCTTCGAGATCAAGGGCCGGGAGCAGGAGGAAGCCACCGCGATGCTGATGGGCCGGACCAGCTACGAGGCGTTCAGCGCGGTGTGGCCGGACATGGCGGACTTCGCCGACTACAAGGTGATGCCGAAGTACGTCGTCTCCACCACGCTCACCGAGGACGACCTGGTCACGAACTGGGGCGAGACCACGATCCTGCGTTCGCTCGACGAGGTCGCCGCGCTGAAGGAGACCGAGGGTGGCCCGATCATCCTCCACGGCAGCGCCACCCTGAACCGGAGCCTCTCGGATGCCGGCCTGATCGACCGTTACCACCTGCTCGTCTTCCCGCTGCTGCTCGGCGCGGGCAAGCGTCTGTTCAGCACCACGGACAAGGACACCCAGAAGCTGAGGCTGGTCGAGTACGAGGCCTACGCCAACGGCCTGCAGAAGAACGTGTTCGACGTCGTCCGCTGACCGGGCCCCGCACCGGCCGGGCCGGAGCCCTTTCGGGCCCCGGCCGGATGTCGGGGGCGGCGAGTCCGGTCCGCGCCGCCCGCCCGGCCCGCGCCGCCTGGGTGACGGACGGTCAGCCCATGGTCTTGGCGCCGTCGAGGGCCTCGCGGAGGATGTCGGCGTGCCCGGCGTGCTGCGCGGTCTCGGCGACGATGTGCATCAGCACCCGGCGGGCCGACCAGTGTGCGTCGCCCTCGAACCAGGGGGCCTTGGGCAGCGGGTGGGAGGCACCCAGGTCGGGAAGGACGGCGACGAGCTCGTCGGTGCGCCGGGCGGTCTCGTCGTAGTCGGCCAGCACGCCGGCCAGCGTCTCACCGGGCAGCATCCGGAACTCGTCGGCCCGCTTCGCGAAGTCGGCCTCCGTCCAGGTGCTGAAGTCGCCCATCGCCGACGGGCCCTCCAGGATGAAGTCCACCCACCCGCGCTCGACCGACGAGACGTGCTTGATCAGGCCTCCCAGGCACAACTCGCTGACGGTGGTGCGGAGTCCGGCCTGCTCGTCGGTGAGATCGCGAGTGGTCTGACGCAGGAAGCCCCGGTGGTTGCCCAGAACCTCCAGCAGATCGGCGCGCTCCCCGCCGATCGTGACGCCGGCCGCGTTCTCCGTCGTGGCGTCGGTTGCGGCGTCGGTCGTGAGGGAGGTCGCGGTGGAGGTCGTGATGCCGGTCATGGTTCCTGCCTTCGTCGGTTCTGTACTTCCCTTGCCAAGAACGACAGTAGAGGCCATGTAGGTCAGATTGTGTCCTCATTGACGCCATGCGGGGCCGCCGGAGGGAGGACCGGATCAGGTCGGCGGTGAAGCCGACGGACGACGGCGTCAGGGCCGGCGGCGAAACTCGTGGAATCGGTGACCTCGGGGCTGCCCGGAACGGTGCCGCGCGCGGCCTCCGCAGGCCCGCAGCCACACTCCGGGAGCCGTCCGTGACCTCCGGGGCGGCCGCCTCCCGACAGGCGCTCACGTGCCGGTCCGTGCCCTTAGTAAAGATGGCCTGACCTGGTGTTTTCTCAGGATTCGCCTAGGCTGGGGCCTCCGGCTGAACGCCATCGGAGGGGACATCATGAGCGAGGAAGCCAGCGGCTACGACGCCGCCCACATCCAGGTGCTGGAGGGCCGGGAGGCTGTTCGGAGGCGGCCGGGGATGTGGATCGGCTCGACCGGTGAACGCGGCCTGCGGAACCTGGTGTTCGAGGCCGCCGACCGAGCGGTGAACGACGTCGTGGCCGGTCGCGCGAGCCGCGTCGACATCACTCTCACCTCCGACGGCGGTGTGCGTGTCGCCGACGACGGGCCCGGCGTCCCCGTCGGGGAGGCCGACGGCGCAGGCCTCGAAGCCCTGCTGACCCGCATGCCGGCCCCGACGGGGCCCTACGGCCTCTGCGGTGTGGGGCCCTTCGTCGTCAACGCCCTGTCGAGTCGCCTGACGGCCGAGGTGCGGCGCGAGGGGGTCCGCTGGGTCCAGGAGTACGCGCGCGGCGCCGCGGTCACCCCGCTCACCGAGGCGGGCCCGGCGACGGACAGCGGGACCACCCTCGTCTTCTGGCCGGACGCCGAGATCTTCGGGACGGCGGAGTACGCGTTCGACGACCTGGCCGAGGAGTTCAGGGAACTGGCCTTCCTCAACCGGGACCTGGACGTCGCGCTGACCGACCGGCGCCGCCCGGCCGAGCCCCGGTCGGTGCGGTTCCGGTTCCCGGGCGGGGCACGGGACTTCGTCGCCTTCCTCGACAAGCAGGCGGCGGCCCCCGCTCACCCGGACGTCATCGGCTTCGAGCGGGAGGATCCGCGGATGGCGGGGACGGTGGAGGTGGCTCTGCGGTGGCGCGGCTCCGGCGAGGCGCGGGTCCGGAGCTATGCCAACGGCTGGCGCACCCCCGCGGGCGGCTCGCACGTGGAGGGCCTGCGCGACGGTGTGGCGGCCGCGGTCAACGCGTACGCGCGGGAGCGGCGGCTGCTGACGGCGGCGGACCCCGACCTCGGCGCCGACCGGATTGGCGAGGGCCTGACGGCGGTCGTGCTGGTGAGGCTGGAGCGTCCCGAGTTCGAGGGCGCCACGCGTGACCGGCTGGGCAACGTCGCGGCGCGCGCCTGCGTCGGACAGGCCGTCGAGGAACACCTCCGCAAGTGGCTGGAGGAGCACCCGGACCAGGCCGCGGCCGTCGTCCGGCGGTACCTTCGGACGCATGGCTGACGAGATCTTCACGCACCCGCAGCTCGCGGCGGTCTACGACCCGCTCGATCCCGATCGCGGCGACCTTCACGCCTATCTGGACCTCGCCCGGCAGCTCGGTGCCGGGCGGGTGCTGGACATCGGCTGCGGCACCGGCGTCTTCGCCCTCCTGCTGGCCGATCGCGGATTCGAGGTCGTCGGTGTCGATCCCGCCCTGGCCTCCATCGAGGTGGCCAGGGGCAAACCGCGCAGCGAGCGGGTCCGTTGGATCTGCGGCGACGCAACGACCCTGCCACCGCTGCAAGTCGACCTCGTCACCATGACGGCGAACGTCGCCCAGGCGATCGTCGACCCTCCCGCGTGGCAGCGCACGCTCAAGGCGGCCTACGAAGCGCTGCGACCGGGCGGGCACCTGGTGTTCGAGACCCGGGACCCGGCCAGGCGCGCCTGGGAGTCGTGGAACCGTGCGGCTTCCTACGGCGTCACGGAGATCCCGGGCGTTGGCGCGGTCGAGAGCTGGGTCGATCTGGTCGAGGTGGTCGGGCCTCTGGTGACGTTCCGCTGGAACTACGTCTTCGCCGCGGACGGGCGGCGGCTCACCTCCGACTCGCCCCTGAGGTTCCGGGAGCGGCAGGAGGTCGAGACGGACCTGGCCACGCAGGGATTCGTCCTGAGCGAGGTCCGGGACGCACCCGACCGCCCGGGAGAGGAGTTCGTCTTCGTCGCCCAGCGGCCCTGATCCCCGCGCTGCCGCTGCGCGGCCGCTGAGCGCCTGCCCGGTCGGTCAGGGCGCCCGACTCCACCCGTCCGCCGAGCACCCGTCCGACTCCACCCGCCCGACTCCACCCGCCCGCCGAGCACCCGGCCGCCGAGCACCTGGCTGGTCGGGGTGCCCGGCCCGCCTCAGGTGAGGAAACCGGTGTGGACGTGGTCCTGGTGGGTGGGGTCGGAGAAGAACTGGTTGGCGGTCCGGCCGCCGCTCAACTGCCTCGGCCCGCCGACGTTGTAGGAACCGGCGGCCGCCACGGCACGCATGAAGCCGTCGACGAGTTCGGGCGGGGTGGCCGGGTCGACGACCGGATGGCCGTCGATCTGCCAGGTGTCGAAGGCGCGGCCCTGCGGATGGTCGCTGGGCCGGGTGGTGCCGAAGACGTTCAGCGGGTGGCCCGAGCGCACCACGCTGACCTGGAAGGTGTAGTCGCGGGAAAGGGCCAGCATCGCCTGCAGCACGCTGTCGTGGACGGTGCCGCTGCGCAGGTCGGCGACGGCCGCCGGCGGCAGCTGGATGCGCTGCTCGGCAAGGACCTGCGCGGCGGCCGTCGGCAGGGTGGCCGCGGCCGGTCCCGGGTCGGCCGGGTGCAGGGCGGTGACCGTCCAACGCGGCTCGGCGCGGCTGAGCCGCACGTCCACCGTGGTACCGCCCGGGGTCAGCGTGCCGTCGGCGGCCAGGGTCCACTGACGGCAGACCACCAGCACGCTCGCCGAGTCGGCGAGGATGCCGCCGTACTGGGCGTCGATCACCTGGAGCGCGGCCTGGGGTGCGGCGGGCAGGAGGGGCCCGGCCTGGTCCGCGAGGGACGGCGGCAGGCCGAGCGCCGCCACCCGCTGCTGCGCCGCGGCGACGCCCTGCCCGCCGGTGCTCCACGCGCCGAGGGCCTCGA
>NZ_CP026498.1:317005-405673 GCF_002953255.1 Streptomyces sp. CB01881 | reverse complement strand
GGCGGGGGGGGGGGGGGGGGGGGGGGGGGGGCCGGTCGGGGTCGCCGTGCCGGACGACGGGGCTGTGCCGGACGACGGTGTCGGAGAGTGCCCGCCGCTGCTGCCGCTGCCGCAGCCGGCCACGCCGAGGAGCACCGCCAGTCCGCCGGCCAGCACCGTCCGCCGTCCGGGCGTGCAGGGAAGGTCGGTCACGCCCACCACTATGCGTAACAGTCGGCCCGCCGCGCGACCGGACCCGGGGATCCCCGGCCGGCCGGAAGGGGCGGGGGATGCCCCGCGGCGGCGAGCGTGGTGGAGCGGAGGCCCACGCGCCGGGCTGTCCTGCGCCGGGCTGTCCTGCGCCGGGGTGTCCTGCGCCGGGGCGGTCCCGCGGTGGACGGGACCGCCCCGGCGCGCGGGCGTGCCGTGGTGGGTGGGCGGGTGCTACGTAGGGCAGGTGGCTACTACGTGGTGGTCCGTTCGTTCACGCAGAGGATGTTCCCTTCACTGTCCTTGAACCAGGCCGCGCGCATGCCCTCGGCCTCCGCGACGCCGTTGACGGTCTTGAGCCCCGGCAGGTCGTACTCCTCGAACGTGACGCCGCGCCCGCGCAGCGCCGCCATCTCGGCATCGAGGTCCGCGACCTTGAAACTCGCCAGCGTGTGGGCGGCCTGTCCGGCGCTCGGCGTCTCGTAGAGGCCGAACTCCGTTCCGCCGCATTCGAAGGTGAGGTCCTGCGCGGTCTCCTCGCTGAGCTTCAGGCCGAGCGTGTCGGTGTAGAACCTCTTCGCCCGGGCAATGTCGGCGGCCGGGATGATGGCCACCAGCGGTGCGTCTCCAAGCATTGTCATCGCCTCCTCCTCCCTCCAGGCTAGGGACCTCGGTGCGGGCGCGCGCGCCTGGACGAGCCGTGACGTTCGGACCAGTGGCGCGAAAGGCACCTCGACCAGCGCGTGCCGGTGACAGGATCCCCCACGTGATCACGGAGATGCTCGACGCGCTCGCGCAGATGATGGACGACCACCGGGCGATGCCGTTCCCGTCCAGGTTCCGCGGCCTCGACATCGAGGACCAGGACATGGTCATGCTCGACGCCGACACCGCCGGCTACGCCACCCGAGTCCTCCAGGGCCCCCTCCCCGAACCGGCCCGACGAGGCCTGACCAGATTGCTGGGGGCGTTCGAGAGGGTTCTTCCGGCGATCAGCGACGAGTACGCCGCCAAGTTCTACACCCATGCACGCGACGTGGCCGCACTGGCCGCCGAGATCGACGCCACGCGCGACGAGTAGCTCCTCCGACGGGGAACGTCCGCCTGGTGGATCTGCCGGCCCGATGGCCGTTCCGGATTCCGCCAAGGCCCGGCCGAACAGCGTGCCGGCGCTCCCGCCTCGTTGTCCTTGCCGCATTGCCGTCACCTCGCTGTCCTCGCCTCGCTGTCCTCGCCTCGCTGTCCTTGCCGCGTGAGAGGCTGCCGGCGGTACCGGGCGACCGATCGGAGAGCCGGCGGGATGGGATTCGAGGGCGAAGTGTGGCGACTGATGCGGCAGGAGGAGCTGCTCGGCGAGATCGTGATCGACGAGGCCGACTTTCCGTGGCTGAACGGGCGCTTCGCACCAACGCCGGCCTTCGGAGAGGTGAAGCCGTGGTTCGACGAGTCGCTGGCCCTGGTGGAGGGGGAGGAGTACGAGCGGTTCGACGACTCCTACGACCGGATCGCAGGCGCCCTCTCCCTGGTGGCCCCGTCAGGTCCGGTCGCCGAGTTCCTCCTGCACATCAGTGGCGGTCGTGCTTGGTTCCGGTGGAGTGACGAACCGTTCGACGAGGTCTGAATCCGCCAGGCGCTGGGGAGTTGATGGCCTTCCCGGCGCCAGCCCAGGTCCCGCGCCCGCGCTGTTCCGCCGACGGCGAAGACCGGCCCGACCGGGTCCGGCAGTCACTACGGTCCAGTCTCATGACGACAATCACAACGCGTACGATCGAGTACCCGGCCGACGGGCTGACGATGATCGGGCACCTGGCGCTGCCTGCCGGTGCCGATCGCCGGCCCGCGGTCCTGATCGGGCCCGAGGGGCCGGGCCTGAACGACTTCCAGCGTCGCCGGGCCGACGCTCTCGCCGAACTGGGTTACGTGGCGCTGGCCTTCGACATCAACGGCGGGCGCTGGTTCACCGACCCGCAGGAGATGCTGGCGCGCGCGATCCCCCTGCTCGCCGACCCCGACCGGATGCGGGGCATCGGCCACGCGGCCCTCGACGTGCTGCGCGCCGAGCCGCGGACCGACCCCGACCGGATCGCCGCCATCGGCTACGGCACCGGGGGCGCGATCGTGCTGGAACTCGGGCGTGACGGCGTCGACCTGCGGGCGATCGGGACGGTGAACGCACTGACCACGGGCCGGCCGGGCGAGGCCGCGCGCATCCGCTGTCCCGTGTGGGCCGGGGTCGGGTCGGAGGACCCGATCATGCCCGCCGGGCAACGGGACGCCTTCGCCGCGGAGATGCAGGCCGCGGGGGTCGACTGGCGCCTCGTGGTCTATGGCGGAGCCCTGCACGCCTTCCACCACCCGCCGGTCGACCAGAACGTCCTCCCCGGCGTCGGCCACCACCCGCAACACGCCCAGCGGGCCTGGCGCGACATCGTCGACCTGCTCGCCGAGTGCCTGCCTGTGACGGAGTGCCTGCCCGTGACGGAGTGAGCCGGAGGGCCAGGACTGCCGTCCTCCTCCTCGAATTCGCCGTCAGGGAGCCGCGACGCCGGTCGCTGCCGAGCGTGCTCCACCGCGAGGAAGGCGAAGGCGAGAACCTCAGGTTCGTCTGCGACCGGTAGGACCTGTCTCGTTCACGAAGTGCGGAGGTGTCACCAGTCGTGCGGCACCCGTTCCAGCACGCCCCCGGCGAAGACGTCGTAGAGCGGCAGCGTCTCCAGGTGTACGTAGCCGATGTGGCAGTCGCAGACCGGCAGTGGGCAGGGCCGGGCGCGGAGGTGGGGGCGGTACGAGCCGTCGTAGAGATTGCCGAGCACGTCGCGGACGAAGTGGCAGCGACGGACGGTGCCCTCGCCGTCGACCGAGAGCACGGACTCGCCGGTGCGGCAGGGCCGGCCGGCGCTCGGGTGCGCGTGGCGGCTGTAGCCGAAGTGCGGGTCGACGGCGTGCCAGTCGGCGGCCTCGGTGTCGGTGTAGATGTGGCCCTCGGCGGCGTTGATCCACAGGTAGACGGCGGGGGGGAGCGCGGCCCGCAGCCGGCGGGTCTCGGCGAGGTGCTCGGGCCGGCCGACCACGCCGACGCTGTACCGGACGCCGAGCCGGTCGAGCGCACGGCACCGGGCGAGGAAGCGCTCGTGGCCGACCTGGCCGGGGTGGTACGTCACCCAGAGGGCCAGGGTGGTGAGGTCGGCCTCGGCCAGCCAGTCGGTGCGACAGCTGAGATTGGTCTGGATCGCCACCCGCCGCACGTGTGGCAGGTGGCTCAGTTCGACCAGCGCCCGCCGGTACCAGGAGCGCACCAGCCCCTCGCCCCAGGGCGTGAACAGCAGCGACAGGGTGTCGCCGGTGCCGCCCCGGCCGGCGGTCCAGCGGGTGAACCGTTCGAGCGCCGCGCGGTCGGCCCGCAGCTGCTCGGGGGTGTCGCGCCGCTTGGCGAACGGGCAGTACGGGCAGTCGTAGTCGCAGGAGGAGAGCGGGCCCCGGTAGAGCAGGGTCAGATCGAGCCCGCCGTCCGGTACGGGACGCGGGGTCGGGGCCGCGGTCGGGGTCGGACGCGGGGTCGGGGCCGCGGTCGGGGTCGGAGGAGGAGCCGGGGTCGGGATGGGGGCCGGACCGGGGCCGGTTGCGGGCATGCCGAGGAAGGTCATTTCACCTCGTATTCGGCCATCAGGCGGTGCACCTCGGGCGAGAACAGCATCGGGCCGGCGAGGTCCGAGTGCGCCAGGCCCTCGGGGGAGAGCACCAGCCGCAGCGGGTCGGCCGCCAGCCAGCCGCGGGCCTCGAACTCGGCCAGCTCGGCCGGGAAGTCCTCGGCGGGCGTGGAGCCGAACCGGGCCCGGTACTCCGCCACCGGCATGCCCTCGGCCTGGAGGAGGGACTGGACGAGGTGCCGCCGCCGCGCCTCCTCGGGCGTCGTGTACCGGCCGACCTCCGCGTGGTGGAAGTCCTCGGTGGCCACGTAGTCGTCGATGATGCCGCGCACCTCGGTGGCGTTGACCGCGTAGTCGAAGGAGTAGTGCAGCCGGGAGGTGTACGAACGGGCCCCGCACCCGAGGCCGACCATGCCGTCGGTCTGGCAGGCGTACTCGCCGCCGCCGGCCTGCGGGGAGGCGGCGCGGCGGAACATCCGCATCGACACCTGCTGATAGCCCTGCGCGAGCAGGTGGTCCCGGCCGGCTCGGTAGAGGGCGAGCCGCCGGGCGTCCCAGTCGGCCGGGCTCTCCTGCTCGCCGCGCCGCGCGAGGCCGGTCAACGGGCGGACGTACAGCGGGTAGAGGTAGAGCTCCTCGGGCTGCCAGGCCAGGGCGGCGTCCAACGAGCGGAGCCAGCCGGCCTCGGTCTGCCCGTCGATGCCGTAGATCAGGTCGATGTTGAGGACGGGGAAGCCGGCGGCGCGGATCCGGCCGAGGGCGGCCTCGACCTCGGCACGCTTCTGCGGGCGGACGGCGGAGCGGGCCTCCGCGTCGTCGAAGGACTGCACACCCAGGCTCAGCCGCGTGGCGCCCCGGGCGGCCAGCACCTCCAGCCGGTCGGCGGTGGCGGTGGCCGGGGACGCCTCCACGGAGAGCGGTATCGCCCGCAGGTCGGCGCCCATCCGCTGCTCGACGATGTCGCAGAGCCGCTCCAGCTCGCGGGCGGTCAGATAGGTGGGTGTGCCGCCGCCGAACGCGGCGAGCGCGAACCGGGCGTCGCCGTCCAGCGATTCGCGGAGGGCGGCACCCTGCCGGTCGAGCGCGTCCAGGTAGGCGGTGGTCAGGCCCTCGGGGCTGCCGATGCGGGTGAACAGGTTGCAGAACCCGCAGCGGACCTCGCAGAACGGGATGTGCAGGTAGAGCGAGAGCGCGTGCTGCGGTTCACCGGCCCACAGCTCGCGCAGTGCCGGGCGCTCCGGCAGCCGCCGGTAGGCGGTCTTGTGCGGGTAGGCGTAGACGTACGACCGGTAGGGCGACTCGGCCCGCCGGGCGGCTGCCGTGGTCATGCAGTCTCCTCCTCTGCGGCGGCGGCAGGTGCGGTGCCGGAAGGTGTGCTGCCGGCAGGTGCAGTGCGGGCTGGTGCGGTGCCGGCGGGGATGGTGAAGTGCGCGTACGGGACCGTCCAGACCACCTCGTGGCCGATCCGGTGGCCGGTGTAGCCGTCCTCCCCGTACGCCGTGCCATGGTCGGAGCAGACGATCGCGAAGCACGGCCGGCGGGCGCTCATGGCCGCGAAGAGCCGGCCGACGTGCGCGTCCACGTACTCCAGGGCGGCCGCGTGGCTCTCGCGGGAGTCCCCGTGTTCGCGGGTGGCGCCCGGCAGGTGGAACCAGTTCGGCTGGTGCAGCGCCGAGACGTTGACGAACAGGAAGAGGGGCTGCCCGGCCGGCTGCCCGGCGGCGACCTGCTCGGCCCGGGCCACCTGCGCCTCGAAGGAGACCGGGGACGGCACGCCCATGTCGGGGTCCCAGTGGCTCTCCTGGAACAGTCCGGGCAGCACCGACCCGAGCGGGCCCTGCTTGTTGAAGAAGCCGACGCCGCCGATGCAGACCGTCCGGTACCCGGCCGCGGCGAGCGCGCCCGGCAGGTCGGGCGCGTCGAAGACCCAGGTCCGCGACGCGGTCGTCTCCGAACCGGCGAACCGGGCGGCGAACAGGCGCGGGTGCGGCCCCTCCGGGGACGCCGGCGTGGGCAGGAAGCCGGCCAGGATGGCCTGGTGCGCGGCGTACGTGAAGCTGCCGGGCGAGTGCCGGCGCTCCCAGCGGCCGCCGGGGAGGAAGGCGGCGAGGTTGGGGAGCCGCCCGGCCGCGGCCAGCTCCTCCGCGACGTCGAAGCGGAGCGTGTCGAGCGTGACGAGCAGTAGGTCGTGGCTGCCCACGACGGCGTTCATGTCGGGTGCCGTCGCCGGGGGCGTGGGTCCGGGGTTCTGGTGGTTCATCGGATCGGTTCCAGGGGTGCGTGGTTCGCCGGCTCGGGGCGGCCGTTGAGATGGTGGGGGCGGGGGAAGGGGAGGGCGTCGGGGTGGAGGACGGCGAGCTGGGCGGCGTAGGTGTCGAGGCCCTCGGCCGGGCCGCCGGGCAGACCGGTCAGGTTGGGCAGCAGGTCGCCGAAGGCGTTCACCTCGCCGACCAGCGCGCGGCGCCAGCCGGCGGCGGGCAGCACGTCGACGCCGACCATGCGGGCGTTCGGGAAGCACGCGGCCGCCCGCTCCGCCGTCTCCAACAGGACGGGCCAGGCCGTACCGGCGGCCTCCCGGGCGAGTGCGAGGCTGCCGCGGGCGCCGCCGAGGTGGAGGTTGGTCATCGGCTGAGCGGCGCTGGTGCGCACCACCGCGTGGGTGGCCCGCCCGGCGATCACCACGACGCGGAGGTCCGCCGAGCGGCCCGACTGGGAGGCCTTCGGGATCCACTGCTCGACGTGCAGGCCGTCCGGCGCGAGCCGGTCGACCAGCTCGGCCACCTGCCGCTCGTCCCGGTAGCGCCGGACCCGCAGCGAGTTGTGCAGCTGTCCGCCCGCCAACTCGACCGGGGTCGTGGCCAGGACCTGCCCGCGGGGGCCGAACTCCAGCGCTACCACGCCCGAGGCCGAGGAGCCGTGCGAGGGCTTGACGAACACCCGGCGCAGCCCGGCGGCGCGCAGCCGCTCCCGCAGGTCGTCCCAGCCGCCGACGGGCGCACCGGCGAGCGCCCGCGGCACCGGCACCCCGGCGGCCGCCAGCAGCGTGTGCGCCCGGCGCTTGTCGAACATCACGGCGATCTCCTCCGGATCGCCGAGCAGCCGGACGCCCGGCACCCGGGCCAGCGCGCGCAGGGCGTTCATCAGCCCGTCGTACCAGGCCGCGCCGCCCTCCACCCTGGTCGGCGCGTAGGAGGAGCCGAGTGCCCGTCCGCGCAGCAGCTCGTCCACGGCCGCGTCCTCGCCGGGCGACTCGATGCGGACCACGCTCTCCTCGGGCAGGTGGTACGCACCGCGCAGCACGTCGATCCACGGCAGCACGGACGGCTCGGGCAGCCCGGCCGCCCGGGCCGCCGCGGCGAACAGCGTGACCCGCCGGTGTCCCGGGTTGCCGAGCACCGTGAGTGGTCGGGGCGCCGGCTGTCCGCTCCCTGGCCGGGCGGCGGTGCGCCGCGTGCTCACGGGTTGTCTGGTCAGGGGCTGTGTCGTCATGTGGTCCGTGGCGAGGTGTCCAGCAGTGGTGTGCTTCGTGGTGGCGTGTTCCGTGGTGGCGTGTTCGGTGGCGGTGCGCTCCGCGGTGATGTGCTCCGTGGTCGCCTGCCGCACGGCCATCGGGACCTCGACCCGTCTACTCGGCGACGGCCACGTACCGCCACTGGTCGTCCGGATCGCCGGGCTCGGAGAGGTCGAGCGCGACACCGGGCAGCGCCTGGCGCAGGCGCTGCTGCGCCGCCTCCGTCAGGTAGTGGTGGTGCAGGTCCAGCGCCTTGAGGTGGGTGAGCGGCTGCCCCTCCAGGAGGGCGTCGGCACCCTTGTCGGTGAGCACGCCCATGGAGAGGTTGAGCGACTCCAGCCGGGCCACCACCGGGGCGTGTGCGACCGCGGCGGCGATGTCGTCCTGCGCCTCGCTGTCCTGGAGGCCGAGGTGGCGCAGTGCGGGGAACCGGGAGCCGTCGAGGAAGGGCGCGTAGTCGGCCGGCGTGGAGTCGCCGCCGTACATCTCCACGCCCAGCCAGAACTCCAGCCGCTCCAGCACGGGGAACTCACTCTCCGCGACCGCCCGGAGCACCGCGGCCGGCAGACCGCCCGACTCGAACCGCAGTGCCCGCAGCCGGTCGTGGCGCAGCGGCTTGAGCGAGACGCCCTCGCCCTCGACCGTCTCCCCCGAGGCGCCGCGCACCACCAGTTCCTCCAGCTGCGGGAAGGTCGTCAGCACCGGAGTGACGTCCACCATGTCGATCCAGGAGATCTCGGACTCCTCGTACGTGATGTCCCCGATGAAGAGCGCGCGCAGGGCCGGCAGCCGCCCGGCGGCGGCGAGGATGGCCGCCAGCGGCCGGGCGAAGCTGTCCGGCCCGTCCACCGACCACTCGCCGACGACGACGGCGGTGACACGCTCGGTGTCGACCGTGTCGAGGAAGCGCTGCCACTGCTCCACGAAGCTCCGCGGGGAGTCGTACTCGATGCCGATCTTCCAGGCGACCGCCGCCGCATCGGGCAGTGCGGCACCCCCCTCGACGGCCGGGACGAAGGCGAGGACGGGGAGGCCGTGGAACTGTTCGACGTGCTTGCCGACGGTCATGCGCTGCTCCTTCGGTGGGTGGACCGAACAACTGTCTACCAGCCGGGTCGGACAATTCGGCGGCGGGGTACATACCGGGCGCGTTGCCGTGGCGGCGGGGTCGGCCGGGAGGCGCGCGACACGGGTCTGAGTGCCCGCCGCAGCACGGGGCCTGAGGGTCCGGCGGGCGAGGACGGTGCGGGCGACTTCTTCTCGGGTCGGGCCCACTCGCGGGCCGCCGGTTCCTCGATGCGTCGGCACGCCGGTACGCGGGTTGCCGGCCTGTCGATGCGTTGCGCGCGCATGCGGCACCGCCCGCGCCGGAGGGGGCGCGGGCGGTGGGTGGGGCCGGGAAGTGGTCAGGAGATCTGGTTGCTGTTGAAGGAGCCGACCACGTTGTCGCCGCCGACGTTGAAGATGTCGCCGCCGGCCAGCTGATTGCCGGTGCCGATCACGGTGATGGTCGTGGTGGTCACGGTCGGGCCGTCGGCGAAGGCCTGGGCCGGGACGGCCGTCGCGGCGCCGACGGCGGCGAGGAGGACGGCGAGCGTGCGGGCGGTGCGGTACATGGCATAAATCCCTTCGTAGACCAACTTGCCCTTGCACACTAGGGACCCTCGGCGTGGTCCTCGGGGGAATGTCATCCGAATGGTGTGAACTGCGTGTCGCCCCGGATCGTCGGCAGTTGACGAGGGCTCACCCCGGGCGCCGCGGCGCCGCACAGGGTGTGACCAGGCACCCCGCGGAAAACCGGTTGGCCGGGGTGGCGGGTGGCCGGGATGATGCGGTTATGTCGCGTACGTTCGAAGACTTGATCGCCGAGGCCGGGACGGTGTCCGTCGACGGCTGGGACTTCTCCTGGCTGGACGGGCGCGCCACCGAGGAGCGGCCGTCCTGGGGGTACCAGCGGCTGCTGGGAGAGCGGCTGGCGTCGGCCTCGGCGGCGTTGGACATCCAGACCGGCGGCGGTGAGGTGCTGGCCGGGGCCAGGTCCGGGGGATTCCCGCCGGCCATGGTCGCCACCGAGTCGTGGCCGCCGAACATCGCCAAGGCGACCCGGCTGCTGCACCCGCTCGGCGCGGTCGTGGTCGCGGATCCGGACGAGCCGCCGCTGCCCTTCGCGGACGAGGCGTTCGACCTGGTGACCAGCCGTCACCCGGCGACCGTCTGGTGGGCGGAGATCGCCCGCGTGCTGAAGCCCGGCGGCACGTACTTCGCGCAGCACGTCGGGCCTGCCTCGGTGTTCGAGCTGGTCGAGTACTTCCTCGGGCCGCAGCCCGAGGCGCGGGAGGGCCGTCACCCCGACCGGGAGAGCGCCGACGCGCGGGCGGCCGGGCTGGAGGTGGTGGACCTGCGGTCCGAGCGGCTGAGGGTGGAGTTCTCCGACATCGGGGCGGTGGTCTACTTCCTGCGGAAGGTGATCTGGATGGTGCCGGGCTTCACCGTCGACGCCTATCGGGACCGGCTGCGCGAGCTGGATGCCCGGATCCGCGCCGAGGGCCCGTTTGTGGCCCACTCGGCGCGCTTCCTGATCGAGGCGCGCAAGTAGATCGACTGATCCGGTGTCTGTATTGTGCTGATTTGGAAGAATTGAGGAAAGTCTGGAAGGGCTGGCTGGCCGCACCTGTCAGTGGGAGCACCGTCTGTCCGGGAGACGGCTCGAAAAGTGCTCTGAACTGCAGGGATGTCCCGCGTGGTCCCGCGTCGAGAGCTCCTCCGCAGGTGCTGGGCGGCCGGCTGTAGCCGGCATGATCGGACTCATGGGCCTCCAGCTGGGGGCCTCCCCGGGTGGGGGTGCTGAGAGCGATCGAGTCTCACGTCCGTGCTTGTTGGACAGGGTCTGCTCGTACCTGTGCTGACCTTTTGCTGACCGTCACTGATGATCCATCAGGTGTGTGCCGCGGCCGCAACGGGCAGCCCACCGTGAAGACTGGCTGCCCGGCCATAGGGCTGTGTCCGGCCGGAGTGACCTCGGGCGAGAGCGGGCACGCGGCCGCCCGGGCCGAGTGCCGAGGACGACCATGCCCTCCACCGAAGCCACCCGACCGTCCACGCCGTCGACGTCACGCTCTGTCCAGCCGGCGATCGCGGTGGCCGTCCCGCCGGCGGCGAACAGCAGCCCGATGAACAGGGTCTTGGCGGCCGCCCGGCCCGCGCCTTGGTCCACGGCTACGGCTGCGGCGATCAGCGGCACCCCGGCCACCGATGCCGGGGCCAGGGCGTGCAGCCGCATCAGGGTGCCGCGCAGCCGCACGAGGGCAGCCGCGGACAGGAGCATGCACGCCACGCCGGCCCACAGCAGCACCAGGACGACCGCGTGATGCGGGGGCAATGCGGGCTCCTTCGTCGCCGAAAGGGTGGTGTGCTCAGGGCTCGGGCGTGGACTCGTGCGGGCGGGTGTCGTGGTGGCGGCCGGTGGCGAAGCGGGTGAAGACGAGGTGCCGGCCGGGGCCAGGACGGCCAGCATCAGCGCGAGGTCCTGGTAGGAGGACCGGTCGTAGGCCTGCGGCAGAAGCAGGAAGACCGCACCGACCACGCTGGACAGCAGCGATGCCCCGATGAGGCGGCGCACCGCGGTTCCGCGGGCCGCCACCCACAGGCACGCCGGCGCCGGGGCGGCCAGCAGGACCAGGGCCGCGGCCGTCCACGCGTTCACCGTCGACCGCCGCTGTGTGTCACGACCTCTTCCACCACCCCCGCCCGCGGGCGCAGGGCGTGCACGACGACCTCGTCGTCGGCGGGGACGTCGATCACGCAGGTGTCCGGGGATGCGGCGAGCAGCGTGTCGGCCCAGCCGGCCCCGGGTCGCAGCCGCAGGTGTCGCACGGTCGCGTCCGCCGGACGGGCGGCCGTGGCGGTCACCAGCACGGCCAGACCGCGCAGGACCGAGCCCGGCAACGCAAGGAGCGCACCCGGCGCACCCTGACCTCCGTAAAAGTGGCCGCCCGCGGCCAGGCGCATCCTGCGGGCTGCGAACGCGGCTCCCAGAGCAGAGAGGACGGCCACCAGCAGTTCCACTGGCGACACGGAGCTGATGAGCACCACCGTCACCACCGTCACCACCGCCCACCACACCACGATCTCGACCAGAGCGCGCACACCCGACCTCCCGTTGCCCGTGAGCATGGTCTCCACCGCCAGGCGGGCGCGGCGCCCGACGCGTGCAGGTGTCACCCGGCCGGCCCAGCACTCGGCGTCCGCGCATTCAGTCGGGGGGCTCCGCAGGGCGAGGCTGCCCGGGCTCCGGCGGGGCAGGCTCGCGGCCGGGGCCGGGGCCGGGGCCGGGGCCGGGGCCTGCCGGACGGGGCGGACCGGGTGGTTCGCTGGGCGGAACGGGAGAGCTGGGCGGGGCCGGAGGATCCGGTGGCACCGGCGGCTCGACGGGCTGCGGTGGGCCGGGAGGCTCGACGGGCTGTGGCGGGTCCGGCGGCCTGGGCGGCGGTTCGCCCGGCGGCACGGGGGTGGTGTCGGGGTCGGGCGGCACGGGGACGGTGCCCATGAGGCGGTGCTCCTATCGGCCGAGTGCGTGTTCGAGTTCCTGCTTGTTCATCTTCGAGCGGCCATGGATGTTGCGCTTCTTCGCCTCGTTGTACAGCTGCTCCTTGGTCGGGCCCTTCGAGCCGCTGTGGGAGTGCAGGCCGCCGCGCCGGGAGGAGGACATGTCCTTCACCGAGCTGCGGCTGGCGGTCTTCGACTCCCCGTGCCGGGCGCGTTCCTTGTTGACGGTGCGGGCGGCGATCTCCTCGGCCCGCTTCTGGCTCTCACCGCGCTCCAGCGCGCTGTCCTTGATGTGTTCGTACTGCCGCTCCCGCTTGGGGCTCGATCCGCGAGGCATGGTGGTCACACCCTTCTGTCCGATGACTGCGGGGCGCGTGCACCCCGCATCCGTGAGAAGAACCCGTCACCGGGGCCGGGCAAACCCGCCGACACCCGGCCGGACGCACGCCGCACCGCGTCGGCGAGGGTGCCGAGCGCGTGTGCCGTCTGCTGCTGGCGGCTGTGCGTGCGGGCCCGCTCGTCGAAGCGGCCGTGCGCCCCGAAGCCCCCTGAGCTGTCCGCCGAGCCGACCTGCACGATCACCCCTCGGTTGCGCGGCAGCATCCGTTCCAGGGCGGCGCGGGTGGCGTACACGGAGCCGAGGTAGGTGGCCTCGGTGATACGCAGGAACTCCTTCGGGGTGATCTCGGCGAACGGGGCGAACACGGACGCGAACGCGTCATTGACCCACACCTCGATCAGCCCGAGCTCCGCCTCCACCCTTGCGGTGGCGGCCTCCACCGCCTGCGGATCGGCGACGTCCGCCTCGATGGCGACGACCTTGGCAGCCCTCGCCTCCTCGGCCTCGCGCACCGCCCCCTCCAGACCGGGCCGGCCGCGCGCGATCAGCGCCAGGCGGTCGCCACGGGCCGCGAACGCCACCGCACAGGCGCGTTTCATGCCCGCGCTGGCGCCGGTGACCACGACGGTGCGGCATACAGGCTCCAGAGCTTCCATGCTTCTGCGGCTTTCCCCAAAGCGGCACGGCAAACGGGCCTTGTGCCGTGCAGCGCCGGATGCGGGGGACGTAGTGCCGAAAGGCGGCCCCGGCCATGCGTGCCGCCCTGCTGTCCCGCTTGGCGCAGCTGGGCGCAGATCAGCGCGCCCGCGTCACCGTGCACCCCGACCCCCTGGCGGCAGCCGACCTGGCCGCCCCCTCCAACTCATCACCGGCCTGGACCCCGCCACCGGGTACGAAGCGGTCGGACGGCACGGTCCGGTGCGGGTGGGACCGGACCAGCACAGCACAGACATCACCCAACTACCCACCGCGGACTCCTGCGCACGGTCTTCAGCTACCCGCGTTGAACGGGAGCAGGCGGTGCTTCGCACGCCGCTCAACGGCCCGATCGCGCGGACTCGGTTCTCAGGTGGCGTCGGGAGATCGACGAGCCGGGGTCAGCGATTGAGGGTGGGAACGACCAGCTCGCGGTAGGCGTCGAAGAAGACCTCCTGGTCGGGGCCGATCTGCCCGACGTAGACCTCGTCGAACCCGGCGCGCGCGTAGGCGAGCACCGTCTCCACATGCTCCTCCACGTCGTCGCCGCAGGTCACAGCTTCGGCGACCATGTCGCGGGTGACGAGCTGGCTGGCCTGTTCGAAGTGTGCGGGAGTCGGGAGGATCTGGGCCAACTCGCCGGGCAGGAGTTCGGTGGGCCACAGCCGGTGCACGACATCGACGGCCATGTCCCGGTTGCTGCTCCAGCACACCTTCACGCCGCCCACCACCTTCTTGCCCTGGCCTCCGCCGTGGCGGAAGGCGCCCACGAGGTCGGCGTCCGGGGTCATCGTGACGAAGCCGTCCCCGATCCGGCCGGCCAACTCGGCGGCCCTGGGACCGAACCCGGACACGTAGACCGGCAGCGGACCGTCCGGGGTGGTGTAGAGCCGGGCGTTGTCCACGGTGTAGTGCCGGCCGCGGTGGCTGACCTGCTCGCCGGTGAACAGCTCGCGCATCACCTCGACAGCCTCCTCCAGCATCTCGGCCCTGACATCGAAGGACGGCCACGCATCACCGTGGACATGCTCGTTCAACGCCTCCCCGCTGCCGACGCCGAGAGCGAAACGCCCGCCCAGCAGGACGCTGGACGTTGCGGCGGCCTGCGCGGTCACCGCAGGGTGCAGCCGCACTGTCGGACAGGTCACCAGCGTGGTGACGGGCAGCGCCGTGGCCTGCGACAGAGCCCCGATCATCGACCAGACGAACGCGCTGTTACCCTGCGCGTCGTTCCACGGATGGAAATGATCGGAGATCGCCAGCCGCGTGAACCCGGCCTGCTGCGCCCCCCGGGCCTGGTCGATCAGCTCCGCCGGGGTGAACTCCTCACATGACAGGAAGTACCCGTACTCGGTCATTGGATCTGCTCCTTTTCCACGCTGAGTGCAGCGGTGGCCAGGCCCGCGCTGGCAGCGCGTGTCCCCGCGAACGGGTGACTGACAGACCGGCGGACGGCCGCACTCACGTCGGATGGTGCTTTCGCACTCCCGACAGTGGTCGATGCGGACAGGGGGCCCTCCGCGCGGCGCGTACCTCTTCGAGGCACGGAGAGCTGCCGCAGACCGCGCTACCGCAGTGCGCCGCACGCCGCTGCCGCGTACTGCCCGTACGAACTGTTCTGAGAGCCACGTGCAGCGGGCGTGTCAACGGCTGGGAAATCGGTGCTGTCCGGCCAGGGCGACGAACTCGTCCCAGAACGCGGCGTCGGCCTGTCGCCCACTGCCGCAGACCGCGACCCCGGTCACGTCCTGGAGGCCTCCTCCACCGCCGCCGGCCTCGCACAGGGCGATTCCGGACCCGAGGACGGCGACGGGTTTGCCGTGCCGCAGGGCTTCGCTGACGAACCGTACGGCATCCGGATCAGCGGCGAGCGCGTCGGTGCCGTCGGGTACCACCACGGCGTCGTACAGCACCGATGCTGTGGTTGGCAGCGCCCGGGCGACTGCCACGTCCTGCGCCTCGCGGCCGACCACGCTCCCGCCGTGGAGGGCGAGGGTCTCCGCCGTGGCGCTCTCGGCCCGCAACCGGGCCTGTGCGGCGCGCACCTGAGCGGCGTCCACACCGTCCGCGACCAGGACGGCGATCTTGCGGGTGTGGATGCCCGTGCCGCGCTGGTTCTCCAGGCTCAGTGCGGGCGAGACCTGCAGCTCTTCCGTTCCGGCCTCGTCGGCCATGGCGGACGGCTCGGGCTCCCCGATACGGCGGGCCACCTCCACGGCCAGCGCGCCGTCAACCCGGGCCAGGTTGGCGACCATGCGGCGCCGCACGGCCTGCTCTGCGACCTTGCCGAGCTCGAAGGAGAACGCAGCGGTGATGTGCTCCTGCTCCCAGTCGGCCATGCTGCGCCAGAACAGCGCGGCCTGGCTGTAGTGGTCCGCGAAGCTGGGACTGCGCCGGCGGATCGCCGCGCCGTCGACGCGCTCCTGATAGTGCTCGAACACCCCCTCCGGCAGGCGGGCTCCGCCCAGGGTGAACGGGCAGCCGCCACCCACCGAGTTCGGCGCGTAACTGGTACCCGAGTGCACGGTGTGTTGGCCGTAGCCGTCGCGGTGGTTGGTACGCACCTCGGCGAGCGGGCGGTTGACCGGCAACTGGGAGAAGTTCGGGCCGCCGAGGCGGATCAGCTGGGTGTCCAGGTAGGAGAAGTTGCGGCCCTGCAGCAGCGGATCGTTGGTGAAGTCGATGCCCGGCACGATGTTGGCGGTGTGGAAGGCGACCTGCTCGGTCTCGGCGAAGAAGTTCTCCGGGGTGCGGTCCAGCACCATCCGGCCCACCGGTCGCACCGGCACCAGCTCCTCCGGAACGATTTTCGTCGGGTCCAGCAGGTCGAACGGGTAGGCGAACTCGTCCTGCTCGGGGATCAGCTGGACGCCCAGTTCCCATTCGGGGAAGTCGCCGGCCTCGATGGCCTCCCACAGGTCACGGCGGTGAAAATCAGGGTCGCGCCCGGCGGTGATCTGGGCCTCGTCCCAGACCTGGGAGTAGGTGCCGAGCCTCGGCTTCCAGTGGAACTTGACGAACGTGCCCCGGCCCTCGGTGTTCACCAGGCGGAAGGTGTGCACGCCGAAGCCCTGCATCATCCGGTAGCTGCGCGGGATTCCCCGGTCGGACATCACCCACATCAGCATGTGGGTGGACTCCGGCTGCAGCGAGCAGAAGTCCCAGAACGTGTCGTGCGCGGAGCCTCCGGTGGGGATCTCGTTGTGCGGCTCCATCTTCACCGCGTGCACGAAGTCGGGGAATTTGATCGCGTCCTGGATGAAGAACACCGGCATGTTGTTGCCGACCAGGTCGTAGTTGCCGTGCCGGGTGTAGAACTTGACGGCGAAGCCGCGCACGTCGCGCACGGTGTCGGCGGATCCGCGCGGGCCCTGCACGGTCGAGAATCGCACGAATACGGGGGTGCGGCTCCCGCCCTCCTGCAGGAAGTCCGCGCAGGTGAACTCGGCCAGCGACCCGTAGGGCTCGAAGAAGCCGTAGGCGCCGGTGCCGCGGGCGTGTACCACCCTCTCGGGGATGCGCTCGTGATCGAAGTGGGTGAGCTTCTCGCGCAGCTGGAAGTCCTCCAGCAGCGTGGGACCGCGCTCTCCCGCGGCGAGCGAGTTGTCGGTGTCGTCGACGCGCACGCCCTGGTCGGTGGTGAGCGGCCCGTCCGGATCCACGGCCCGGGCGGCATCGAGAGCGGTGTCCTTGGCGTCGCGCTCGCCGCGGGTCGGAGGGCCCGGATTGGGGGTCTTGGCGACCAGGCGCGGCTCGGGACGGCCTTCAGGGGGTCCGGGATTGACGGTCATGCCGCGTGCTCCTTCCAGCAGCGATCGCAGAGGCGGAGGCCGGCCGGTGCAGCACCCGCCGCCGGGCGGCTGCCCGTCCGACCCGGCAGCCAAACCAAACAAATCACTCCATAGCGGACCTCAGGGCGGCCGATGCCGCGGCGCGAACCTGGTCCGGGCCCACCCGCCGAGATCCCGCCGTGACGCCCCCGCGCCACCCTCTCCGTCGCGAGTCCGCCCACTCCGGGTGGGAAACCATCGATCGGCCGGAGACTGTCAAAACGGCCCGAGGTGGCGCCACGGTGGATCGACAGAGACCTGCCAGGTTGACCCCGCTTCCCCGGGGGCAGACGCACCTGCGGCCGGTACTCCACCCGGAGGAGTCATGTGCACGATGACGGAGATCGCACCCGCCACGGAATCCACGAAACCCTGACCGGGTCTCCGGAACAGCCGTACTCCGCCGTTCCGATCACCATGGACCGCGATCCGAGCCCCTGGCCCCCGACGGGGACCAGCCGCGCCCCGGCCGACCGGGCGACCCGGGTGACCGTGGTGATGGCCCTGGTGGCCGACCTGGTGATCGCCGTCGCCAAGGCAGTCGCCGGGGTGCTGGCGCCGTCGCCCGCGCTGCTCGCCGAGGCCGCGCACTCGATCGCCGACAGCATCAACCAGGTGTTCCTGCTCGCCTCCCTGAGTCGCAGCCGCCGCCGGGCCGGCTCACGCCATCCGTTCGGCTACGGCAAGGAGCGGTTCTTCTGGTCGCTGCTCGCCGCGGTCGGCATCTTCGTGACCGGCGGCTGCTTCTCCTTCTACCAGGGCGTCCACACCTGGCTGGCCCCACCGGTGAGACCTGACCCGGGGTGCCGCCAGGCAGTTTCGTTTGGATCAACGGGCGGACCAGAGGAACTTGCCTGCGATGTGAAGCCCGGTCAGCTAGATGGCGGTGGTCTTCTTGTAGCGGGTGGCGATGCCTCTCCACTGTTTCAGGCGGTTGGTGCACCGCTCGACTACCGGTTTCCCTTGGAGCCGTCCTCCTCTTCCGCCGGGCTGTGGGCGGGGTCCTCGAAGGCGACGTCGATGTGCTGCTCGGGGCGGCGTTCCTCCTGGAGGGTGACGGACTCCAGAACCCTCTGGTCGCTTTCGGTCAGCGGGGGCTGGACGAGGCTGCGCGGCCACAGCCGTCGGGCGAGGACCACGTTCGTCTCCGCCGCGTAGAGGGTCACCTGCGCCACGAGGTAGAGCCAGGACAGCAGACCGATCACGGTGGCGAAGAACCCGTAGACCTCGGTGGCGTGGCGCAGCTCGTGGGCGACCAGGACCGCGCCGAAGGCCTGCAGGAGCGTGAACAGCGGCCCGGCGATCGCACAGCCAGGCAGCAGGGCGCGGAGCGCGATCTGCTGGGGAGTGAGGATCCGGAAGCATGCCAGACACAAGGCGGCATTGACGAGTGCGGAAAGCACCAGGGCGCCGATGCGGGCGCCAGAGCCCGCCAGCGCGATCGTGACCAGGCTCGCTGCCGCCGTGGCCACGATCAGTCCTGTCCCCAGGACGGCGAACAGGACGAGGCTGCGGGCCAGGCGCGGCCAGTAACCCGGGCGCTTCACCCCGGGCACGTTCCACACCTCGGCCATGGTGTGTTGCAGGACCTGCGCGATCCCGAGCGCGCCGTACAGCAGCCCCAGGATGCCGACGACCAGCGCCAGGCCGCTGCCCTGGATGGTGTGGACGTTCTGCCGCAGCTGGTCCCCGATGATCGGGAAGTCGGCGAGCGCGGAGTCGACCACGGCCCGCTGCGCGCCAGGGTGTCCGTGCAGGACGAAACCGAGCACGGTGGACAGCAGGAGCAGCAGCGGGATGAGTGCGACGAACGCGTAGTAGGTGATCAGTGCGGCCAGCAGGCCGCCGCGGTCGTCGCCGTATTTCTTGACCACGCCGACCCCCACCGCCAAGGCGGTGCGGCGCTGCTGGGCGCGGTCCACGGCTCGGATCAGGTGTTCGGCCGGATTCATGTCAGGCCTCCTGCCGTCGACACAGTTGGATGCTCAGGGAGGCGTCTGCCCAGGAGCCGTTCGGATACCCCATGAGGCCGGTGCAGCCGGCCAGCGGGCGGTCGTCGTCGCCCTTGCAGGCGTGGGCCTCGCGGCGCAGCCGCTCGTGCAGAGGCATCATCGGGTCGAAGCCTTCCGGATCTGATGGCGGTGGCGGACGGCGCGCACAGCACCCGCGGCCAGCGCCGTCACAGCGCCGACCAGGCCTGAGGCCAACAGGCGGGCCGGCGCCGGACCAGGCTGCGGGCGCGCGACCGCCGTCTCCGGGTGGTCGCCGGGCGGTGAGCCGCCGTCCAGGGCCAGGGCGAGCGCCTCCGCCAGGCTGCTCGCCACCCTCGCCGAGGCCGGGTGCCCCCCGAGCACTGCGGCACCGCCGCCGATACCGTGCTCAGCCACGTCACCGGCTACGTCGCCGCTCGCGCGAGATCCTCGTCGGCCGGGACCTCCTCGGACGGCGGGTGGATCAGCGTACCGATGCCGGCGCAGTGCCGTCCGAAGGAGCGGACGGGAGGAGCCGGTGACCCGAGACGGAGATTGCCGGCGGTAGGCATCGACCTTGCCGAGGATCTCGTCGGCGGTCTCAGTCCGGATGAAGGGTTGCAGGCCGACCAGGCAGGAGGACGGACACGGCACGCAGGCAGCAGCTCAGTGTCGCGGTAGCCGGTGTCGGCGCGGTGGGTGCCGGGGTCGTATCGGCGACAAGCCGCCATCGACCAGGCACGTGGGTTCGGGACGCGGTCAGGTTCCGGTGGTCTGGTCACTGATCATGGCGATCAGGCCTTCCCGGCCGTGTTCTCGCAGTACCCGGCGCTGGCGGGTGGCGCCGTTGCCCTCGCGCAGCAACCGCTCGAGTACGGGGACGATGTGTCTGCGGTCGCCGCTCCGGGTGAGCGCCGGGTCCACGGAGTCGAGCATGGTGGCCGCAGCGTCGCCGACCGCGACGAGTCGGCCGTGGACAGGGTCGAACACCTCGCTCGTGGAGCCGTGGCGCGCACCGTGCCACACGGCTGCGGCCAAGGCCTCCGGCTCGACGGCGGAGCCGGGGCGCCCCGCTCTATCGTCGCTGATGGCCTGGTCGGCCAGGACACGGACGATGCCGGCGAGCAGTACCGCCTCGTCCGGACGCAGCTGGACGTCCATGGCGCGGACCTCGACGGTGGGGTAGTGGTCGGACAGCCTGATGTGCCAGTAGATCTGCCCTCGGTCGTGGATCAGCCGGCGTGCCACCAGCGCGCGGGTGCGTCGGTCGTAGTCGGCCGCGTTCTCGAAGCGTGGGGGCGGTCCGCTGACGGGCCAGCGACTGAAGACGATGGTGCGCCAGCTGGCGAAACCGGTGTCGGTGCCCTGCCACAGGGGCGAGTTGGCGGCCAGCGCCACGAGCAGCGGAAGCCACGGGCGCAGCCTGTTCATCACGAGGACGCCGGTCGCGCGGTCGGGGATACCGAGGTGGACGTGCATGCCGGTGATCAGTTGCTCATCGGTCAGTTGTGGCGCGTCGGTGCGCATGGCGCGGTAGCGGGCGGTGTCGGTGATCGGGACGGTGAGGCGGTCGGCGAAGGGGGCTGCGGCGGATGCGGCGAGACGACAGCCGTCCGTGACGGCGGCTGCCCCCAGAGCGTGGCGCAGCCGCAGGAGGTGCCCCCCGACTTCCTCCAGCTCCCGGCAGACGGGCGTGGCGACCTCCAGCTGGACCTGCAGGAGTTCACGCTGTATCTCGGCCTCGGCGAGGGCGGGCTGCAGGCCGGCCGTTCGGCACACCTGTTCCGCGCGGGCCCGTGGCAGGCCCGTGCCGAGGTCGAGCAGGAGGTACTCCTCCTCCACGCCGAGTGTGAGCATATTGAGCGGATACCCGGTGATCCGGCCGCTATCCGCCTGCCGGCCTTCTGGACGTCAACGTCGCCATCGGTCGCCTGCTCAACCCGGATGACCGGCCCGTTCACGGGGCATCCGCTCGGCGCCGGGTGGCATGGTTCGGCGCGACGTGCGCCGGAGACGGGACTGTACCGGTGACTGCACCCTCCGATCCGCTGGCTTGGGCGTGATCCGCCGACGGGTCGTGGGTCGCCGATCCTCAGAACCGTTCCTCCATGCGGATCGCCTTCCTGAGCTCGCTTTGCGCCTTGCCCTCGTGCCCCTCGTGCGTTTCGAGGAGAGCGGCGGCGATCGCGTCCAGCTTGCGTTGGACGGCATGCTCGGCGCGACGCTCAGCATTCTTGAGCAGCGCCAACAGAAGGAGCGTGATGGCCGTCATCGTGTCCCCCACCAGGATCTGCCACTCCGCGGACAGACCGGCCGCGTGGACCACGATGAAGGCCGCCACCAGCATCACGCAGAACAACGCGAACGTCGGCGAGCTGGTGAAATTGGAGGCGACTTCGGCGAGCCGCTCGAACTGGCCGCGCCCGCCGTCGCTGCGATCGGCCGGGTGTGAGAGGGTCATGCCCTCTCCCTACCACCAACGCTTCCGGCCGCGCCCTCTGCCACGCGCGAGGCGCCCGGGCGGGCCGGATGCCCCCGGCATCGCGGGGGATGCGGGCTGCCACGTCGACGTCGCGCACCCGCCTGCACCTGCGGGGCGCCGATCCACGGCGAGTAGGACCCGTGCGCCCGACTGCCCCTGCCATGCGTTGCCGCCCTGTCGTGTCCGGCCTACCTGAACGCGGACCGGCCGGCGTCACCGTGGACCCCGTGGGCGGGCCATCCCCGCCAGGCGCAGCTCAGGTGGAGAGGGTGGTCGGTTGCGGGCCCGTGGTCTGTGTCCGCTGGCGCGGAGCTGGTGCGGGGGTGGCGTGTGAGCGCTCTGTCCCCGAGGTCATGAGGTCGAGAAGGGCTGCAACGGGGAGGTGATCGTCGGCGGGGTGGCGCAGGCGGGTGTCGGGGGTGATCTCGTATCTGTTGCGGCGGCCGGCGCGGGTGTGGGCGAGGTAGCCGGCTTTCTCCAGGTCCGTGACGATGGCTTGGGCGGCGCGCTCGGTCAGATCGCAGTGGGAGGCGATGTCACGCAGCCGCGTTCCGGGGTCGCGGGCGATGGCCGCCAGGACACGTGCGTGGTTGGTGAGGAACGTCCAATTCGTCCTCGGGGGTGCCGTGTGCCGGTCCATGACCCCATCGTAGGTCTCGCCCTTCCAGCATCACAAAAGGTGCATTTCGACTCCGGTTTTGCTTGACGTACATGGACTGGGCGACGCAGGATTTCAGTGAAAGTCGTCAGTGGCCAAGGAGCTCGCCATGTCCAGGTGGGAGTCCTCAACACGGCGGCGGCGCACCTCCCGGGGAACGGCGCCACCGCCGCCGGGACAGCACTGCAGCCCCGACGTGATCGCCGCCGGGAACAAGTCCGTCGGCGTACGGCTCGCGGGCACCTCGCAGCACCCGGTCGCAGCCGTCTGCGGCGAGATCGACCAGGACTGCGCCGCAGGTCTCGGGCGAGCGCTGATCCACGCCCTGGACGCGAGTCCAGGTGTCCTGACCATCGACATGACGGGCGTCAGCTTCACCGACAGCACCGGCCTGAACATCCTGCTGCGCGTGCGCGCCCGGCAAACCGGCAAGACCCTGTCGCTGCGCCCGGGCCGCTTCCTGTCCCGGATCCTCGACCTCACCGAGACCACCACCCTGTTCGCCATCGAACCAGCCCCTGACCGGAGAGGGGATGCACCGACATGAGCTTCACCGAACCCGCCGTGCTGGTCGGCCTCCTCGGACCCGCCGAACGACCCGAGCGCCTCCTGGTCAGACTCGCCGACGGCCGCCAGGAGGTCACCGCCCTCCTGGGAGAAGCAGCTGCACGCGCGGTGGCCGCCTCTTGCCTGCTGCGCCCCGCCCACGCCACCGCCTCCCTGACTCACTGGATCCAGGGCGGTCTTCCCATTCGCGTCTCCCGTTCCCGTGCCTCCGCCAACAACAGCGGCCCGGTAGCCTTCGCCGGCTTCGAAACTCGCCCGGACACCACGGGATCCGACCGGCTGTCGGCGCACAGACCGCGGGCGTCGAGCCCTGAGGTTTCTCCCGCCACGGATGTTCGGCGCGGCGAACGCGGAACGAGCGCGTGAGGCGGTAGGGGAACAGCGCGACAGGAGCGTCGACCCCGGCATCACGGCGACTCCCGGGAGGCCGACGGGGCTGAGGGCGCGCAGGAAGAAGTGCCGCCAGGGCGCGCAAGTTCTCTACGTGACGTGCGGGAGAGGCCCGGCACCTTCGAACAGGTTCCCGACTCTGTTGACGGTCATCACGGGAAGGGCCTCCACCCTGCCGACCTGCTGCACCGCCCGGCACGCTGTCGAAGCGAAATCCTGTCTCGGGTGCCGGTGATTCGGATGCGCCCTGTCGGACAGACGGACAGTATGGCGAAACGACATCTGGAGATCGAACGGTCGTACGGTGGCGCGCTGCGCAAGCCGATCACTGCGGACGGCCTGTCCGGGGTGGCCTCCGTGCGCGCCGGTGCCACCGTGCGGCTGGACGCCGTCTACTTCGACACTCCGGACCTCCGACTCCTGCGCCGGGGCGTGACCCTGCGCCGACGCAGCGGGGGCCACGACGCGGGGTGGCACCTCAAGACTCCCGAGCCGGACGGCAGCCGTGCCGAGACCCGCCTCCCTGCCGACGCCGATGGCAGGGACCGGCCGCCCGCGGAGCTGACCGCCCGGGCAGCGGTCCACGCGCGCGGCGGCCGGCTCGGCGCCGTGGCGCACCTGCGGACGCGGCGGGAGCCCACGATGCTGCTGGACGAGCACGGGGGGACCCTCGCGGAGATCGACCAGGACACGGTGTCCGCGGAGCTGATCGGCCCGGTCGGCGCGACGCTCGGACGCGTCGACTGGATCGAGACCGAGGTGGAGCTGGCGGATGCGGGGCCCGAGCTCCTCGACGCGGTCGAGGAGCGGCTGCTGGCGGGCGGCCTGCGGCCGTCCGCCAGCGCGACGAAACTCGGCCGCGCCCTGCATGACCGGCTCGAAGAGCTTCCGGACGGATCCCGCACCGCTCTGCCGACCGCTCCGAACGCCCCGCACTCCGTTGGCGACTGCCTCACCGCCTGTCTGCGGACCCACGTCGCCGCTCTGGAATCACTGGACGCCGCCGTCCGACTGAACGAACCCGACGCGGTGCACCAGATGCGGGTCCACGTCCGACGCCTGCGCAGCGCGCTCGCCGCCCACCGGCGGCTCCTCCGCA
Source organism: Streptomyces sp. CB01881 (assembly GCF_002953255.1). Lineage (GTDB taxonomy): Bacteria > Actinomycetota > Actinomycetes > Streptomycetales > Streptomycetaceae > Kitasatospora. The sequence continues at coordinate 381,749 of NZ_CP026498.1, read as the reverse complement.
AAGGGGCGGTGGACCACGTCGACGACGAACTACGCCGACTGGGCCGGATCCTCGGGCGCGCCCGAGACGCCGAGGTACTGGGCGAGCAGCTCACCGCCGACGCCGCCGACCTGCCTCCCGACCTCCAGCCGCAGGCGACTTGCCGACTGCTGGAGGCCGTTTTCCGGGACCGGTACCAGACCGCCTGGCGCGCAGCCGTGCAGGCGATGAGCCGGCCCCGCTACTTCGCGCTGCTCGGCGTGTTGGAGGATCTGGCCGCCGAACCACCGCTGCGCCTCCGCGCCCGGCACGGCCGCAAGGAAGCCCGGAAGGTCCTGACCCGGCAACGGAAGCGGACCGGACGGCGCCTGAGTGCCGCGCTCGCCATGCCGCCGGGACAGGACCGCGACGCCGCCCTGCACCGGGCACGGAAGGCCGCCAAACGCGCCCGCTACGCCGCCGAATGCACCGAGCCGCTCCTCGGGAAGCAAGCCCGTCGGCTGGCCAAGCGCGCGAAACGCATCCAGAAGGCGCTCGGTGCCCACCAGGACGGCGTGGTCGGCGAGAGAACCATCCGCGAGCTCTCCATCCAGGCCCCACCCGGCATCGCCTTCGCGCTGGGCGTGCTCCACACCCGCCAGCGACGCGACGAGGACCGCCGGCTGTCCGAAGCCGCGAAGGCCGGCCGCCAGCTCGCACGGTGATCTCGCACCAGGTCGTGGTCGGCGCGCACCGACGGGCCGCCGGCCTGCTGAGCGCCGCCGAGGCCCGCCGCCGATGCCGGTCCGGTCAGCGAGCGTCGGCTGCCGGCGAGGTCAGTCGTCGTCGATCTTCCGGAAGGCCACCGTGCCCATCTGGTGCACGTCCCCGCCGACGGTCCGCCAGGAGACCCGCTCGTCGGGCATACGAACCCGAACCGTCTCGCCGGCACGGGCTTGTTCCCGCCCGGCGCGGTAGCCGCAGGAGGCTGCGGTGACCCGGCCGCCGGCTCGGCACCGCAGCGCGCAGAAGGGAGAGGGACAGGAAGGGAGGGAGACAGTGGGTCCGCTGCGACACGGCGCGGAGGAGGAGTACCTCCCTCGTGGGCGTCCGGACCCGTGCCACGGGCGGCTGCTGCGGGACAAGGTCGCACGTGCTCGGCCCTGGGCGCAGGCCGAGTACTGCCGCACGGCCTGCTCCGGATCCCCCCCCGGACAGTCGGGCGGGGCCCGCGCACGGCTGGACGGCGTGGCGTACGGGAGTGCCGGCCGGGTAGCCGCCAGGTCAGGAGTCGCCTGTCGCACGAAGGAGGCCAGGTCATGCGGCGTGAGGTCGATGTGGTGGTGCTCGGGATGGGGCCCGGCGGCGAGCACGCCGCGAACAGGCTCGCCGCGGCCGGGCTCGACGTGGTCGGGGTGGAGGCGGAACTCGTCGGCGGCGAGTGCCCGTACTGGGGGTGCGTTCCGAGCAAGATGATGATCCGGGCGGCGAACCTGCTCGCCGAGGCCCGCCGGATTCCGGGAACGGCCGGGCAGGCAGAGGTGAAAGCCGACTGGAAGCCGGTGGCGACGCGGATACGCGAGGAGGCGACCGACGACTGGGACGACACGGCCGCGGTCCAGCGCTTCACCGACAAGGGCGGCGAGCTGGTCCGCGGCCACGGCCGGCTGGCCGGCCCTCGGACGGTCCAGGTGGACGATCTCGTCCTCGCCGCGCGCAGGGGAGTCGTCCTCGCCACTGGCGCGGTACCGCAGCTCCCGCCGGTGCCCGGGCTCGCGGACGTGCCGTACTGGACGCACCGCGAGGCCATCCGGGCGGAGCACCGGCCCGACTCGCTGCTCGTGCTCGGCGGCGGTGCGATCGGCCTCGAACTGGCCCAGGTCCTCGCCCGATTCGGCACTGAGGTCACCGTCGTCGAGGCGGCGCAGCGGCTGCTGCCCGGGGAGGAACCCGAGGCCGGCACGGTGCTCGCCGGCGTGCTGCGCAGCGACGGCCTGCGCATCCGCGTCGGGCGTCGGGCGGTCTCGGCGGCGTACCGGTCGGGCGCTTCCGTCCTGTCCCTGGAGGACGGCGAGGAGCTCACGGCGCAGCGGCTGCTGGTCGCCACGGGCCGTCGACCCGACCTCTCCCGGCTCGGCCTGGACACGGTCGGCCTCGACCCGAAGGCTCAGCGGGTCACGGTGGACGGGCAGATGCTCGCCGCCCCGGGGCTGTGGGCGGTGGGCGACCTGACCGGGCGCGGTCCGTTCACGCACGTGGCGCTCTACCAGGCCGAGCTCGCCGCACGCGCCGTCCTCGGCCGACCGGGGCCGCCCGCGGACTACCGGGCGCTGCCCCGCGTCACCTTCACCGACCCAGAGGTCGCGTCCGTCGGGCTGACCGAGGCCGCGGCCCGCGAGCGGGGCCTCCGGGTGCGCACCGGCTCGGCCGACATTCCGAAGGCGGCCCGCGGCTGGATCCACGGGCCGGGCAACGCGGGAGTCGTCAAACTCGTCGAGGACGCCGACCGTGGCGTGCTGGTCGGCGCGACAGCCGTCGCTCCGACGGGCGGCGAAGTGCTGTACGGCCTGGCAGTCGCTGTCCACGCCGAGGTACCCGTGGACCGGCTGCAGCAGATGATCCTGGCCTATCCGACTTTCCACCGCGCCGTCGAGCACGCCCTGGCGGCCCTGCACGAGCCGAACTCCGCGACGATCGGCAGGCGTGGATTCGCGGCAGCCGGGCAGACGGGTGGGCCGGAGGTGCGGAGAACATGGCTCTACTGATCATCGTCCTGCTTCTCGTCCTGATCCTGGGCGGCGCCGGATTCGCCGTGCACGTGCTGTGGTGGGTGGCGCTCGCCATCCTCGTGATCTGGGTGCTGGGGTTCGTCTTTGCCGGTGGCTCCGCCGGAGGGTCGCGCCGGCGGTGGTACCGCTGGTGAGCGGTTGTCAAAGTGGGGCAGGGAGGCAAGCGCTGAGTGAAGGCCATGCCGAGGAGGAACCCGAAGTGGATCTGCGCGCCGGTCTGGCACACGCGGACCTCTTGGAGCATTTCGTTCCACGGGCGGTCCGCCGTTGCTGAGGTGTTTCGAGCGCGGCCAGGCACGGGCGCGTCGGTGCCTCCTTGCCGGGCCGGTCGGCGAGCCCCGGGGTCAAGCCGGATGTCCGGCGTCGATGTCCGCGACATCGCCAAGGCAGAGCGGACAGCGCCCTGTCGTGGTCCCGGTGACGATGGGGTCCAGGAGGAATCCCACGTGATCACCCCAGTCGACCCGGTCGAGGACCCGCCCCACGAACCAGGTCAATGCGTCGGTGAGCACCGGGACTCCGGACGGGCCGGGCCGCCAGCCAACAGCCGCGAACTTGTCGACCGCATCACCGCTGCAGCCGCCGAACAGTTCCGCGAGGTCGTGACGCTGCGGCAGCAGATGGACTGCGAGGACAGGAGAGTGCATCGCGACGGCGTAGGTGTGGTTCACCTTGGAGATCCACACCGTGAACCGGGGAGGCCGGATGGAGCACTGGCCCGCGAAGCCGACCAGGCAGCCTGCGCGCTGCCCGGCGTCGGTTGCAGCGGTGACGACGTAGACCGGCTGGGTGTCCAGCAACGCGACGAACGATTCGAACCCACCCATCTGTCGTCTCCCTCCGTGTCCTGTCGCACAGCTGTACTCATCGGCTGTGTCCTGGTGGTCGGAATGGGCAGGACGCGCCTGCCCATTCCGACCGACATCGACGCGAGAACAGGTGGCCCGCCTCCTATCAGTGCTTTCACTGCTTGCAAGGGTGCACTGTGAGCCGACCCGGTGGCGGCCCGGCCGGCCGGTGCGCACAGACGGGTGCCGGTTGTGGCGGCCGCCCCAGGGTAGGAGCCAGGTGTGGACCGAACCTGAGGAGAGTCGAGGTGAGGTCGTGCGCTGTGTGCCCTCGCTCGACGTCGACTTGGACGGAGCCCCGGTTCGGAAGGCCGAGCGCGAAGTGCTGCACGCTGCTCTCCCGGCGAGCTGGCCGGTCTCGACCGGGGCGCGTGAGCAGGGGCGCGCGTGGCCGGCTGCAAGCAGCGGGACGCCAAAGAGAGCGGCACGGGCTCAGCCCGTCCCGGCAGCCTTATGGTGCCTGGGAATCCCCCAGCGGCGGTTCCGAATGCTCGTCGTCTTCTCCGGTGCGGACGTCCGCCGGAGTAGGAGTCACGATCCGTCCTTCCTCCGCGGACCCGCGCTGGGTCTCCTCGTCGGGTTGTGCCGTGTCGCCGTCAGCTGTGGCTCGGACAGCTACCGGGGTTGGAGCCACGATGGCTCGTTCCTCTGCGGACCGGCTCCGCGCCTCTTCGCCCGCTTGCTCCGGATCGTCCGGAGTGGCCATGTCATCGCCTCCTCCGGCCGCGCCGGCCCCTCCGCGGGGGAATGCAGTAGGTGCCGGGCGGCTCCTCCCATCAAGTGTCCCGCACGTCGGACGGATTGGCGCGGTGCCGAGGCGGGACGTCGCGGAACCCACGAGCGAAGAGGACGGCAGGGTCGGATCGAGGTACCCGGGGCCCGCGCGGCCGGCAGATGGTAGAGCGAGGGGCACCACCTGCGGCCCTCCCCTCCCGGGCGTCGACCTCGGCCGGTTGTTTGCCGGATTGGGGGCGGGGCAGGCGCGCTGCACAACCGAAGGGGGCGGAAGCCTATACAGAGGCCGCTATGGCACCCATCGAGCGATACGCCGTCACGATCCCGGGCACTCCTGGCGCCCATGCGCCGCCGCGGGTTGTCGTGGTGCATTTCACGCACACGACCGGGGCGGACGGACGGCCGGTGTATGCCGACGAGTCCGGCACCTTCCGGGTGTACGTGAGCGCCGGTGTGGCCGAGCCGCTCGCCGATCCCCCTGGAGGTCGCTCGATGCAGTGCCTGCATGCCGTCCCGGTGCCATGACCGGGTATGCCCGGCGGGTGGCCGTGGTGGCGTGGCGCCGCGGGCGTGAGGTGGAGTTGCTTCACCGGGCAATGGCATTCGCGGCGCTGTGCTTCGTGACCCTCGTGCCGCTGCTCGTGGTGATCGCCGCCGCGTCGCCGACGCGCGGCAGCGGCATCGCCGACTGGATCGCCGACGGTTTGGGCCTGTCCGGCCGTTCCTCGGCGGCTGTGGGCCAGCTCTTCGCCTCGCGCCGCGAGGTCCTCAGCACCACCACCGGCCTCAGCCTTGCCGCCCTCGCCTTGTTCGGGGTCAGCCTGATGACCGCGGTGCAGAACGCCTACGAGCGGATCTGGCAGCTGCCGCCCGGCGCCTGGCTCAGCGCATGGCGGCAGGTGGCGGCCCTGGTCGGGCTGATCGGCTACATCCTGGTCGCCGCGTGGAGCCGGGTTCCCGGGGAACACACGGCGGCGCAGCCGGCCCTGCAGGTGGTTGCCACGGTGTGTGGCGGGGTGCTGCTGTTCTGGTGGCTGCAGCGGCTGCTGCTCGGTACGCGGGTCGCCTGGCGCAGGTTGCTTCCGGGGGCTGGCGCGACCGTCGTCGCGCTGGTCGGCCTGCGGGCGTTCTCGCGGCTGGTGTTCGCGCCGCTGATCGTCTCCAACGTGGTCGCGTACGGTCCGGTCGGCACGGTCCTGGTGGTCCAGTCGTGGCTGATCGGGGTGGGGTTCTCGGTGTACGGGGGTGCGATCGCGGGCCGGGCGCTGTTGTCGCTGCGGGCGGTTCCGCGCCGCCGAGGCATCCGCTGAGACGCTGGCGCAGTGGATGCCGGCCCCGGGGAAGGGGTCCCCGGGGCCGGCCCCTCACCAGCGGTACCACCCGACCGTCGCAGGCTCCTGCCGATTGGTTGGGCGGATCCGGGGCAGGCGCGCGGTATGTCGCTGCTCAGACCACCCCTCGACCTGGGTGGCGTAGAACTCTGCCTGCGCCCGGGGGCCGAGCACCCGCGACGCGTCCCGCAGGACGGCGGCCGCCCGTGGCACCGTGGCACGGGTCCGGACGTCCACAAGGAGGTACTCCTCCTCCACACCGAGGCGCAGTGGCCGTACTGTCCCTCTCCCTTCTGCGCGCTGCGGTGCCGAGCGGGGGGAGAGGGACAGTACGGCCTCCTGCGGCTACCCGCGCCAGGCGGGAACAAGCCCGCGCCAGCAGAACGGTTTCGGGTCCTCCTGTCCGAGCAGACGCCCGGAGACGCCCGCCGCAGTGGTCGGGCCGAGAGCGGAGGAGCGAATGCCATGGGCACCGGAGACAAGGTGAAGAACGTCGCTGAGAAGGCGAAGGGAAAGGCGAAGGAGACCGCCGGCCGGGCGATCGACGACCCGGCTCTGGAGGTCGAGGGCAAGGCGACCCAGGTGAAGAGCGACCTGAAGCAGGCCGGCGAGAAGGTCAAGGACGCCGCCAAGCACTGACGGAGGATCACGAGGAGGAGCACTCATGAGCATGGTGCGTGAGTCGATCGACGTGGGTGTGCCGCTGCACACCGCGTACAACCAGTGGACGCAGTTCGAGGAGTTCCCGAACTTCATGGACGGAGTGGAGGAGGTTCGGCAGCTCGACGACCGGCACACCCACTGGAAGACCAGTATCGCGGGTGTCCAGCGCGAGTTCGACGCCGAGATCGTCGACCAGCTGCCTGACGAGCGGGTCTCCTGGCGGACCGTCGGCGGGGACGTGCACCAGATGGGCACGGTGACCTTCCGGAAGATCGACGACGACCACACCCGGGTCAGTCTGGCGATGCAGTTCGAGCCGGAGGGTCTGGCCGAGTCGGCGGCCGACACACTCGGCATGGTCGACCGGCGGGTCAAGGCCGACCTCGGCCGCTTCAAGGGGTACATCGAGGAGCGCGGCGGTTCGAGCGGTGCCTGGCGAGGTCGGATCTCCCCGGGCTGAGCACGCCCCCCGGAACCCCGACGGGGAATGCGCGCTGGTTGCCGACGGCGAGCGCGGCGCCCCGGCCACGTGCCGGGGCGCCCGTCGGCGCGAGGAGGCTCATGCCCGCATCGGCGCTGGCTCCAGCGGCTTGCGGTCGTCCTTGCACGGGACGCCACTGTGTGTGCCGCAGCCATGCGCTCGCGGTGCCGCCCACCCCGGCAGGGTCGCTGGCCAGGCACTGTTCCGGCTGGGCTGTACCGCTTGGGCGGGGGTGTCCTGGACCCAGAGCTCGGTGGTGATGAACAGCTGGCGGGGGATGCCGTTGCTCCTGAAGGCGCGGCCGACGGCCTCCTCGTTCTGGTTGCCCGCGCCCGGACGGACAGACGCCCCAGAGCCGTCGGCCTCGGCGGCGGTCGGCCGGGCGCATCGGTGAACTCAAGATCCCCTGGCGCCGAACAGGCACGCCATGTCACAAGCCTGTTGCGGAGGGCCAGCTGCGTGACCGGGCCGAGGCGGCGGTGCAGACGCTCGCTGACCGGGCCGGCGTCCCCGGTTCTCCTCGGCTTCGCTCAGCGGGCGAGGACGGTCGGTCAGCCGGTCGACGACATGGGTCAGCCGCCGCCCGTACGCGGCCCGCCGGTGCTCTGCGCCGGTGCCGGCGCAGAGCACCCCGTCGAGCAGGGACGCCACATCTGCCAGGGCGTCGTCGACCGAGTCGCCCACGCTTCCCATGCTCGGCTCGATTCCCGCGTTCAGCAGGCGAGTTGTGAGCTTGATCGAGGCGTACTCCGGTGGCACCGCGGTGCTCACGGGGCGGTGCTGCGCCTGCCGGTGTCGGTCTGATCCGTACTGTGCCTGAGGACGGCAGTGCTGACTGTGTAGTGCCAGCCGTTCAGCATGCGGGCCTGTTCGGCAGCCCGTTCGGCAAGGCGGTCCAGCTCCACCTGGTCCAGGCGCGGATCGGTGTCGGCGATCGCGCGCAACGCCCGCCACAACGCGGTCTTTCCTTCGACACCGGTGCGCAGCGTTTCCAGTTCGATCAGGTCGCTGAGCGGGGAACGGCGTATGACGGTGCCGTTGGGCTTGAGGCGGCTGAGGCGTTCACCGGCGAGGCCGAGCCATGTCCGGTAGTGCCGCACGGGCACGCCGAGTCGGTTCATGATCCGGACGAGGTCGTCGCGGTCCTGTCCGATGTCGTGGGCCAGGCGCTTCAGGTCCGCCGCGTGGTGGCTGCCCGGGTGGGTGCGGGCCATGCGGGCGGCGAGCGCGGCGCCGCCGAACGCGCCGGTCAGGTGGTCGTTCAGGTAGATGTGCAGGGGCTCGGCCAATGTGTGGGGAGACATCGCGGCTCCTCCCGGAGCGGCCGGTCACCGGGGTCGCCGAGTGGATGAGCGCAGCGACCCCGTGCCGGTCACGGAAGCGGAATGGTCTGGCTGTTTCATCGAGCGCCTTCCCGGGTTCGGCGGAACAACACGGGCCGGGGGATGCTCGGCGGCTGGGACCTGCTCGCGCTCCACCGCGTGTGGGACAGCTTTCCCGCCACCGCAAGCTGAGCCGGCGCCGCAGATCCCGACCCGACAGCAAGCCGCCCGGCCCACGGCAGGAAAGCGGGGCCTGGCTTTGTACGCGCGGATTTACGACGTCGTTTCGACGTGAGACGGGGAGTCGCACGCTCGCACGAATAGGTGATGTTCACGAGAGCAGGAGTCAGCTGCCGCAGGCCTTTCCCCGGGTGTATCCGTTACTGCCCGGTCCGGTTGGTGAGGGGCTGTCGAGGGGCGGTCGGTGGTGCGAACAGTGTCTGGACGGTTTCGGTGGCCAGGTCTCGCAGCCAGGTGTGGGCGCGGTCGTCGTCGTAGCGCTGGTGCCACAGCAGGTACAGGGGGACGTCGGGCAGCGGGAGTGGCGGCGGCAGTGTGGCCAGGCCGAGGTGTTCCCGGGCTGCGCGGGTGACCGCGTGGGGGAGGGTGACGACCAGGTCGGTGTCGAGGGCGAGTTGCAGTGCGAAGGCGGCGGTGGGCCCGGCGGCGACGACGCGTCGTTCGAGGCCGCGGGTGGTCAGGGCGTCGTCGATCGGGTCGCGCAGGCTTCCGCGTCGCGAAACGGTGAGGTGTTCGGCGGCTGCGTAGCGCTCGATGCTCAGCGGACCTTCGGTGAGGGGGTGGCCTGGTCGGACGGCGACGACCAGCCGGTCCCTGCCGACGAGGCGGTGGCGGATGTCCGGGAGCGTCGGAGCGCTGGAGCTCGATTCGAGGTCGACCTCACCCCGGCGCAGCTCGGCGTCGTCCGTCCCGGGTTCGGCGGACAGGCGCAGCCGGACGCCGGGGGCCTGGTGGTGGACGGCGGTGATCAGGGCGGTGCCGCAGGCGGCGGTCAGGGCGTCGTGCCAGCGCACGGTGAATACCCGGTCCAGAGCTGTCAGGGCGAGTTCTTGTTGTGCGGAGAGAAGTTGGTGGGCCTGCTGGACGAGGGCGTGGACCTGGGCGCGCATGGCGAGCGCGCGGGTGGTGGGGACCATGCTGCGGCCGGTGCGGACCAGGATCTGGTCGCCGGTGGCCTTGCGGATGCGGCCCAGGGAGCGGCTCATCGCTGGTGCGGTGACGTGGAGGCGTGCTGCGGCGCCGGCGACACTGCCCTCTTCCAGCAGTGCGTCCAGGGCCGTGAGCAGGTTCAGATCCAGTTGCATGGCAGTAACTCTACAAGTGAATAGCATGCACTTGTTGTTAATGGTCGGGGGCCCTACCTTCGAAGTGCAGGCGAGAGACAAGCCGCCCGCACACATCGAACCCAGGGAGCCCGCCATGAGCACAGCCATGCCTTTCGCCGCCGACACGACGCTCCTGTCCGAGGTGACCGCCGCGGTGAAGACCGCAGGCCTCACGCTGCGCGACCGCCACACCTCGCACGCCCGGGGCGTGAGTCTGGACGAGGTCGTCGCTGAGATCCATGCCAATGACGACGCGGTGCTGGACGTGCTGCGGGAGCCGCTGCTGCGGGCCCGGCCCGGATCGCAGTGGGCCGAGGACGAGCTGGCCGGCGGTGCGCTCCCGTCGGGGGAGTGGTGGGTCGTCGACCCCGCCGAGGGCAACATCAACCACGTCCACGGCATGGAGGACTGGGCCGTCACCGCCACCCTGGTCCGCGACAACCAGCCGGCGCTCACCGTCGTCCACCTGCCGCTGACCGGCGACACCTACACCGCCGTCGCCGGCGGCGGTGCCCGCCTCAACGACCGGCCCCTGAAGGTGTCCGCCAAGACCGATCTGGGCGCCGCACTCGTCGGCACCGGCCAGGCCAGGCCCGGCGAGGACGAGCGCACCTTCCGGCGGATCGGCGGCTCGGTCACCGCCATGCTCATCAACAGCCTGGTCGTGCGCGTGTCCGTTCCCGCCACGATGCAGCTCATCCACGTCGCCGCCGGACGCACGGACGCCTTCTGGCAGTTCTCCGACGTCCGCTCCGGCCTGGTCGCCGGCGCCCTGCTGGTCTCCGAGGCCGGAGGCACCGTCACCGACCTGGCGGGCGAGCCCTGGAACACGGGCAGCCGCGACTTCCTGGCCGCCGCCCCCGGCATCCACACCGCCGCCCTCAAGGTCCTGTCGACCATCGCCTGATCGGGCACCTCCGCTCTACCCACCCGACACCGCAAGGAGCATCACCTCATGACCAGCATCGGCATCCTGGGCGCCGGCCGCGTCGGCGCCAACCTCGCCGGCAAGCTCTCCGCGGCCGGACACCGTGTCACCCTCGGTGTCCGGAACCCGGAAGACACCGCAGGCCTTACCCCCGGCATCGCCCCGCAGATTGCCTTCGCCGACCAGCGCACTACCGCCCGCACCGCGGACATCGTGATCAACGCGACGCCCGGCGACAGCTCCCTGGACCGCCTGGCCGGCCTGCGCACCGAGCTCTCCGGAAAACTGCTCGTCGATGTCTCCAACGCCACCCGCGACGCCGATGACGGCCTGCCCGGCGACCTGTGCTATCCCGGCAGCAGCCTCGCCGAGAAGCTCCAGGGCGCACTCCCCGACACCCATGTGGTCAAGACCCTCAACACCATGTTGTTCATGGTCATGACCGCTCCCGAAACCCTGGCCGTCCCGCCGACCGCCTATCTCTCGGGCGATGACCAGAACGCGAAGGAGATCGTCACCCGCCTGCTCGGCGACCTGGGCTGGCAGCCCGGATGGATCGAGGACCTCGGCGGCATCACCACAGCCCGCGCCACCGAGGCCATGATCCTCGTGGTTCCCCACATCCTGCGCCGACACGGCTTCAAGCCCTTCGCCGTCTCCCTCGCCCGCTGACCCGTCAAGACCGGGTTCGGACCAAAACCAGTAGCGGGCTCGTGCGAGGCAGGCCGCACAGAGCTCCAGGCGATCGGGGCCCGCATGCTGGAGGCTCGCGCCACAGCGCCCCGCCGGCCTGAACAGCCAGGCGCCCTCAAGAAGGTCGCTGATGCGGTCTTCCGCTGACCAGGGGCCGGCGTCCAGGCAGCCGCCGTCGGCCACGCGCGCCGCTTCCGGATCCCGTTGCGGCTTACCTTGCCCGGGCGCCTCGCCCCGCATCCGCGCAGGACTGGTCCACTGCGGCATCGTTGAGGACGGTTCGGCTCCTGCGGCCAGTCCGGCGAGGCCGAGGACGCGTCCGAGCCGGACTCGTCCTGGTATCCCTGGTCCGCTGGCTCCGCGAACCCGCAAGATCATCAATTATCGGACACGCCGTAGTCGGAGGGCGGCAGCAGCGTGCCCAGCGGGCCAAGGTCCAAATTGAGGTCCTCCATCGTCAGGCCGTACCGGGCGCAGAGCTCGCCCATGCGGTCGTGGAGGGCCATGAGGGTAGCTCCAAGTGTCTCCTCCTGTTCCTCGCTGAGGTCGCCGGTCTCGACACGGTGGATGGCCTGACGCTCCATGAGCTGGCGTAGGAGTTCGACGATGGTGAGGACGAGTTTCATCAGGTCCCGTTCGACCCTTTCCGGGTCGGTGGAGATCCTGCGTGGCCGGCCCGGCGGTGTGCCGGGGGCCGGCGGCGGACTGTCGTGGGATGTCGCGGGCAGGAGACGGAAGGCGCGGGCGGCAGCTTCGGCCACCTCGTCGAACCGGCCGCGAGGCCGACGCGCGTCACCGGTCATGGCTGTTCCCGCCGCGGGCGCGGCCGATCATGCGGGGGGCGGGGTTCTGTTCGCTGACGGACAGGATGAGCGCCCGCAGGGAGATCCGGACGAGGTCGATGTCCGCGATGGACAGGATGACATCGCCCGTGAGGACCACGCCTCCGCTGAGCAGCCGGTCCAGCAGGTCGATCAGGGCTGCCTGGCGTTGCGGCACGGCCGCCGGCCGCGGGCCGGGGGCCGTGCCGCAAGGGTCGTTCATGGCGTGGCCTCTTCCGGGAGGCCGGGGGCGGCGAAGGAATAAGGGGCCCACGGCCCGGTGACGACTACGCGGACCCCGGGCAGGGCGGCGGCCGAGCGCAGCACGTCGGCCCGGAACGCCTTGCCGTGGTCCAGTGGTACGAGGTAGGCGTCGTTGAGGACGTTCACGCCTGGTTCGATGGCCAGCTCGCCCTCCTGCGGCCGGTGCCGGACACGGTCCACGGCGTGGGACAGGGCTGCTTCCTCGATCAGCTCGGCCCCACGCCCGGCTACGCGTAGGGCGTCCTGTTGTGCGTCCCGGTCGGCCCGGCGCCGGCGCAGGTAGGCACGCCCGGGGCCGAGACCGGACCCGGGCGAGGGTGCTGGTGGCGGGTCAGGTGGGGCGTCGATGTACAGCTTCACGCCCCATTCCACGTACCCGGCCAGGCGGGACAACCGGTCCACGAAGACCTCCAGCCCGTCGTCGAGCATGTTCCGCACCCGGTCGTCGTCGAGATACACCGTCGCCAGGCGCAGCGGAACGACAGTGGTGCACGCCGAGACCGCCTCGACGACGCCGTGGTGGGAACGGGCAAGGGCCTCCAGCCACTCGAGGTTCTCGAGGTGACGGGGCAGGGCGGTCTCGTCGAAGTTCTCACTGGGCACGGGGCTCACGGCTGCCACGATGTCCCCGCCGCGAGTGCCGGACACCAGGTGGACCGGAGCGCCCACGACGCCGACCAGGCCTTCCACGGTCCGCTGCAGGCCGGCGGCAGACCGTGCGACAGCGTAGGTGTAGGCGAGCCGCTCGGGGGTCATGGCTCACCTCGGGTGGTGTTGCGGGTTCTGGGCGCGGCTCGCTTGGGGCGGGCAACGGGCGTGCTTCTGTCGCGGCTCTCGGTCTGCTCCTCGGCGGGTGACAGGGCGGCAGGGTCGGCGCGCAGGGCGTTGACCTGCTCGCGCAGACGCCTGTTCTCCTCGATCTGCTCGCGCAGGAACCGGTTCTCCTCTTCCAGGGAGGGGCCGCTGGCAGCCCGGGAGGACAGCGAGGGGTCGTGCTCCCACCAGTCGATGCCCATCTCCTTGGCCTTGTCCACCGAGGCGATCAGCAGGCGCAACTTGATGGTGAGAAGTTCGATGTCGAGGAGGTTGATCTGGATGTCGCCCGCAATGACGATGCCCTTGTCCAGGACGCGTTCCAGGATGTCGGCGAGGCTGGCGGAGGACTGCCCGTAGGGCGGAGCGGACCTGGAGGGGAGGGAGCCGAGGCGGTTGGCGATGGGGTCTGTCACGGCTCGACCTCGTTTCGCTGCCGGGTGCGTGCGGGTGGGGTCACGTGTCGTCGTCGGGCTGTCTGCGGGCCCTGATCTCGTCCAAGCGGTCGAGGAGTTCGTCCTCGCGGCGGTCGAAGGTCTCCTCGTCGATGTCTCCCGCCAGGAGAGCCCTCTCGAGTGCAGCGAGTTCCCGTTCGACAGGCGCAGGGTCGTAGTACTCGTCCTCCGCGGCCTCGACAACGCGTTCCAGCACCCAGACGGTGCCGCGCACCGGTGCGAGCGGGAGTGTCAGGATCTGGGTGAACAGGCCCACGGAGTGCCTCCGCTAGACGAAACTGTAGGCGGGCAGCGGGCCGTACAGCCGGAAGTCGAAGTCCTGGCCCAGTTCGTGGGTGAGCCCCTTCTCCGCTGCGAGGAACAGCTCCTGGTGTTCCTTGTCCACCAGGAAGGAGATGTTGAGGAAGTCGTCCCCGGTGGGCTCGGAGATCCTCTCCTGGCGGGTGTGGGGGCGCAGCGCCTCGATGATTCCGGAGGCAAGCGCCTGGTGGCGGGCGAGGACTTCCTGGGCGACGAGTTCGCCGAGCGCCAGCGGGAGGTCCGGGCCGGCGTCGCCGGCCTTGATGTCGTCGTTCAGTCGCCTGGCCTCGGGCGACTCCTGGAGGATCTGACGCAGCAGCACGTCCTCCTCGATGGCCGCCTTCAGGTGGTACTCGGCGCAGCCTTCCAACGCCGACAGGCGCTGGGTGAACTCCTCCTGGCGCTCCTCAAGGACGCGGTGTACGGCGGCGTCGTCGGGGGCGGTGAAGCCGAAACGCAAGGGCAGCACGGTGCCGGTGGTCATCAGGCGCTCCTGGACGGCCTGGTGTGCCATCAGGTCGCGTCGCTTGGGCCGCAGGCCCTCGGGGGCTTCACTCACGACGGCACAGAGTGTGTCCGCGCACACGGTCCGTAGTTCGGCCGGCGCTTCGCCAACTCCCGTCAGGCCGTCCAGGTTGTGGGGGTGCGTGGCGGCGGTGATGGAGTAGACGTAGAGGGTCACGTCATTCCTCCCGTCGCCTGGTGGGCCGGCGGGTGGGCCTCGCGCGCTTCGGTTCGGGTTCCTCTTCCTCTTCCTCCTCGTCCTTGTCGCGCCCCAGGTGGAGGGAGTCGGTGATGGCTTCGACGGCGCCGCTGATCGCCCCCTTGCTCTTGCCGTGCGCTCCGCCCTCGGTCACTTCCCCGACGAGGTCGGTGAGCTGTGCCGGCGCCTTGCGCCCGGATTCCAGATCCAGGCGGTTGCACGCCTCGGCGAACCGGAGGTAGGTGTCCACGCTGGCGACGACGATCCGGATATCGATCTTGAGGATCTCGATGCCGACCAGGGAGACCCGGACGAAGACGTCGATGACCAGTCCGCGGTCGAGGATCAGTTCGAGGATGTCGTAGAGGTTCCCGGTGCTCCCGCTGCGGGAAACACCGGCTGAGCTTTGTGGCACCACAGTCACGGTGCCTCCCTTCGCCGGCCCGCCGTCGCGGTGGGAGCGGACGATTCCGCTCCGTCGCGGGTGGCGGGCTCTCAGGTACGGCGGTCGATCTGTCCGCGGGTGTACCGGCGGATCCGCTCGTACGCCAGCAGTTCGCCCTCCTCGTCGAGCGACACTCGGTAGCTGGCCATCACGCTGGTCGTCTCCGGGATGCGTTCCAGTTCCACCACCTCCACGTCGGCCCGCCATCCGTCCTCGGAGGGCTTGAGCGCCGAAACGGACTCGGGTACACGCCCCAGGAGCTCCGCGAGTTGCTCGGCGGCGGCGCGCATCGCCTGCGCCGCGGAGACCCGGCGCCGAGGGCGGCGTCCCGTGTCCTGATCCTCGCTCGCCGCCCGCCGGGTCCCGGCACCGCTGGGGCGCGCAGAGGTCGGAGCCGTGCGGGCAGGCCTTCTGGGCCTGACGCCGTCCTCCCTCTTGTCTGGGGCCATTTCCTTCTCCGGGATCGGAGGCGACGCGCTGCGAGGTGCCGGTGTGGGGCCGCCGGCAGCTATTCCATGATAGACGGCATTCCTCATGGATTCCGGTGACAGCCGTTCCCGCCCGGCCTGCGGCGGCGGTGGTCCGCAACCCCGGCCCCGTACGCAGTTGTGGGCGAGAACCGCGACGGTCTGGTCGGCTGACGCAGGCCGGTGTCCTTGACGGAAACGGCCACTGCCCACATGGCGCATGCCTGCTGCTCTGGCCAGACTGGAAGTACGGAGCGCTGGCAAGGGCACAGGGCCGCATTCTCGGCCGCCTGGTGCCGCACGACCCGGGCGGGTGCCGAGCACGTGCCCATCGGCGCCGCCGACCTGACCCGCCCCACCCTTGCGCGCGGTCCCGTCGGTGCACGGCCCGTCCAGCACCCCCGGGCAGGACGAGGCGCAGGGCGCAGGTCGCTCGCGTCGCACCGGTCCACGGAGCGAGCGAGTGCCGGAAAGGACGACCCCATGAAGGACACCACCAAAGTCGCTCTTGCGGCGGCGGTCGCCGGCGGGTACGTGCTCGGCCGCGCGAAGAAGGGGCGGCTCGCATTCGCCGTCGCGACGTACATCGCAGGCAGGCGGTTCGGGCTCGATCCGCGTGAGCTCGCCACCGAGGGGCTGCGGCGCCTGGGCGAAGTGCCGCAGGTCGCCCAGCTGAACGAGCAGGTCCGGGGTGAACTGCTCGACGTCGGCAAGCAAGCGGTGGCAGCGGCGGCCAACCGTCGCATCGGGGAACTCGCGGACTCCCTGCGGGAGCGCACGCTGAACGTGGGCAAGCCGAAGGAAGCGGAGGCGGAGGAGGAGCCGTACGACGAGGAGGAGCCGGAGGAGGAGGCGTACGACGAGGAGGAGCCGGAGGAGGAGCCGTACGACGAGGAGGAAGAGCCGGAGGAGGAGCAGGAACCTGAAGAAGAGGAACCGGAGGAGCTCGAGGAGGAGCTCGAGGACGAGGGCGAAGCCGAGAAGGCACCGCCACGCCGCGGGCGTGCATCGCGGTCCCGGGGAGCCGCTGCCGAGGCCGAAGAGCAGCGGCCGCGCTCGCGTACCTCGCGGACGGCCCCGAAACCGGCGTCGAAGTCCGCCCCCGCGCACAAGCCCGCCAAGAAGGCCGCTGCCCCGGCGAGGAAGAAGGCCCCTGCAGCGAAGAAGGCCCCGGCGGCGAAGAAGGCCCCCGCGAAGTCGGCTCCGCCCGCCAAGCGCACGTCCACCCGCTCGACTCCGTCCAAGACGGCCGCCGCCAAGGCCCCGGGGAAGAAGACGGCCGCGCCCGCGAAGAAGACCGCAGCGAAGAAGACCGCAACGAAGAAGGCCGCCGCCAAGACGTCCACGCGGTCCACCCGGCGGAGGTAGGTCATGGCCAGGACGGAACAGGAGGCTCCTGGGATGTCGGGCGTCGACCGGCTGAAGGAGGAACTCGGCCACTACCTCCAGGCCCAGCTGGAGAACCTGGTTGAGAAGGCCGGCGACAAGGTCGCCGATGTCACGGGCCAGCTGGGGGAAGTGGCCCAGAACGGCGGCGTGCTGCCCAAGACGGGCGCACGCGTCCTGCAGGGCGACTCACCGGTGAAGGCGTTCCTCGCCGAGAAGGCGAAGAGCATGAAGGACAACGTCGTCGAGAAGGTCAAGGGAGCCTTCGGCAGCGGCAAGGCCGGCCGGAAGGCCGGCAAGAAGGTCATGAACATCGTCGAGACACTCGATGTCGGCGTGCCCGTGCGGACGGTCTACGACCACTGGACCCAGTACGAGGACTTCGCGGGCTTCGCCAAGGGCGTTCAGGACGTCTCACAGGGCGACGAGGTGACCACCGATTGGAAGGTCAAGGTCGGGCCGTCGAAACGCAGCTACAAGGCGACCGTCCAGGAGCAGATCCCCGACGAGCGCATCGTGTGGACCTCACAGGGCGCCAAGGGCAGCACCCGCGGGGCCGTCAGCTTCCACGAGATCACTCCGAACCTGACGCGCATCGTGTTGGTGGTCGAGTACATCCCCGCCGGGTTCTTCGAGAAGACCGGGAACATCTGGCGTGCCCAGGGCCGCCGTCTGCGCCTGGACTTCAAGAACTTCCAGCGGCACGTTTCCCTCACCAACGACGAGGCCGAGGGCTGGCGTGGCGAAATTCGCGACGGCGAGGTGGTGCGAACCCACGAGGAGGCCATGGAGGAGGAAGCCGCCGAGAACGACCAGGAACCGGAGGAGTACGAGGACGAGGGCGAGCCCGAGGAGCAGTACGACGAAGAGGAACCCGAGGACGGGGAGTACGACCAGGGAGCCGAGGACGAATACGAGGACGAGGTGGAGGCCGACGACGGGGACTACGAGGACGACGAAGCACGCTACGAGGAGGAAGACGAGGAGTGAGTGTGTCGTGATGTCCGAGCCGGTGCGCTCCCCACCCAGCCGCGCTCAAGGCCCGTCGGAGGAGTGCTGCCCGCACTGGCCCTTCGGCCCCTCCGGCTTCCGCTAGGGCGCGTATTCGGTCGTGATCAAGGGGTGACCATGGTGAGGTCTTTGATCCAGATCATCGCGCCCCGAAGGCGGAGGCCGGCGAGGTAGCTGGCGGGGGTCTTGTCGTACCGGGTCGCGATGCCTCGCCAGGCCTTCAGCTTGTTGATCAGGCGCTCGACGGTGTTCCGCTCCTTGTACAGGTCGGCGTCGTGGCTGACGGGTCGGCCGCCCCGGCTGCCCTTCTTCTTCCGGTTGGCGGCCTGGTCCTTCTTCTCCGGGATGACCGCCTTGATGCGGCGACCGCGCAGGTGGGCGCGGTTGCCGCGGGACGAGTAGGCCTTGTCCCCGGCGACCGCGTCGGGTCGGGTGCGGGGACGGCCGACCGGCCCGCGGACCCGTAACTTCTTGAGCACGGGGATGAACTGCGGGCTGTCGGCAGCCTGCCCCTCGGTCAGCACGAACACCAGCGGACGGCACTTCCGGTCGCCGGCGACATGGATCTTGCTCGTCTGCCCGCCCCTGGAGCGTCCGAGCAGGGCGGCCTTCAGTCGCAGCTTGCGCCGCCGCCGGGCGCGTCGTCGTTCTTCGCGTTCCGGATCGACTGCAGTGTCCTGTCCGTCTTGTTCCTCCGGGCCGCCCCTTTTTGTCGGGCCTTCTCCGCCTCGTCGGCGGCCTTTTCCAGGGCCGTCACGGCCTCGGGGCCCAGGTGCATCCCGGCGGCGTCGTGGTGGGCCCGAACGGTGGTGGAATCCACGCTGACCAGCGACAAGTCCACCTCGCCCCGCTTCGCGGCCTCCGCGATCGCGCCCTCCAGCAGGGCTTCGAAGACACCGGCATCCCTCCACTGCCGGAAACGGTTGGAGACGGTCGACCAGGCACCGAACTCCGCCGGCATCTCCCGCCACTGCCCGCCCGTCTTGAAGCGCCAGATCACGCCCTCGAACTGCTGCCGCAGCCGCTCGGGGTACGGGCCGTACTCGCCGATCGGCAGGTACGGCCCGATGAACTCCCACTCTGCATCCGTCAGTTGCACTCGCGTCACGCGACATGATCTACCGGATTAGGCCTCGCTGTGAGGGCGAATCCCGCAGATTGATCACGACCCGATACTCGCCCTAGTGCTCTGACCGCACAGGTTCACCGGGTCCTGTCGCGGCGGCGGTGATCAATTTCTTGTCGGTGCCGGGCGGTAGCGTCTGTCTTCGAGTGATCGACCGAGGAGAGGGGCTGCGGGATGGGCGAGCTGGACGGAGTGCACTTGGTGGTTTACCCGGCGAGGGATCTGGGGGCGGGTATCGAGGCCTGGACCGCCATGCTGGGCCGGGGGCCGGTGTTCCAGAACGCCGATTACGCCACGTTCGCCGATGGCGGGGTCGAGATCGGGTTGTCGCGGCTGCCGTGGGTCGACCACCCGCTGGTGTTCTTCAAGGTCGACGACGTCGAGAAGGCCCACGGAGCGCTGGTTGCGTCAGGTGCGACGGCTTTGGTGCAGGACGCCGAGGGCGTGCTGCACTCCGGCGGGGGGACTCCGGCATCCGGGATCGTCGACGTTCCCGGACGCCGGTTGGCGGTGCTCGAAGCAGCCGACGGGAACCTGGTCGGGATCGCCCAGGATGTTCCCGTGTCCTGGTGAACGCGACGCCGGGGCGGGTCAGGCTGCGACGTCAGGCGGCCGTCCGCCCCAGCGGGTGCCTTTCTCGCGGCGGATGCGGGAGCGTTCGCGACGTTGGGCGGCCAGGACGTCGGGGTGAAGCAGAGATGGACGTTGTGGTTGCGGGCCCATTGGCGGACCTTGTTGCCGTTGTGGGCGGAGAGGTTGTCCAGGATCACGTAGACCGGGGCGCCGTCCGGGCGGGCGGCCCGGATCGACCGCAGTGCGGCCAGGGTGTTCACGGTCCCCTTGCGCCGGCGGTTGACACCCCACAGTGTGTCGTCGCCGATGGAGCAGCAGCCGTGGAAGTAGGTGAAGCCGTGGGTTCGGTGGTAGGCCGCCGGCAACCGGTCGGGCCGTCCCTGCTTGGTCCAGCAGCTACCGCCGGTCGGACGGATGCCCAGCGGCCCGAACTCATCGAACGCGAACGTCCGGTCGGGAAAGCGCTTCAGGACATGCTCGATCCGGTCGAGCTTGGCGTCCCGCTCCGGATCGGTGGATTCCTTCCAGGTCTTGGTGCGCTGGAAGGTGACGCCCCGTCGTAGGAGAAGGCAGTGCAGGGCCTCGCGGCCGATCCGGATCACGCGCCCGTGCGCTTTCCGTAGGTAGGCGGCGAGTTTGCGGATGGACCAGCGGGTGAAGGGCTGGCCGAGCTTGGTCGGGCGGGTGGTGGCCGCCCGGACGACGAAGTCCTCGTCATCAGGACCGAGCAGGCGGGGACGGCCTCCCGCCCACCGAGGGTCCAGACAGGCCAGGCCGATCTCGTTGAACCGGTGGAGCACGTCGCGCACGGTGTCCTCGTCGGCCTGCACCAGCTTCGCGATCACCGGGACCCGGTTCCCACCGGCTGAGGCCAGCAGCATCATCGCCCGCCGGTACCGCACCGAACTGGTGTTGCCCCGCCGCACGATCTGCTGCAGCTTCTGCCCCTCCTGATCGGTCAACCTGCGGACACGGACAGGCTCAGCCACCACACCCCCGGCAGTCGGATCAGACGTCACCGCACATCCAACCGCTACAACCCCTCAACCCGGCGAACCTATGTGGTCAGAGCACTGGGCCCGCCACAAAGAGGTGTGAATAGAAACAAATGGGGCAAGCGCGAAGCTAGTGATCGACCCCCAGAGGAACGAGGACAGGATGAGCGCGGGGAAGAAGGCCAAGCACACCGCGGAGACGGCCAAGGGCAAGGTCAAGGAGGTCACGGGAAAGGCCGTTGGCAACGAGTCCCTTGTCGTGAAGGGTAAGGCCGAGCAGGTCAAGGGCAACGCTGCCCAGGCCGGACAGAAGGCGAAGGACGCCCTGAAGCCCTAGCAGTCCCTGGGGAGGGCCAGCCGCCCGCGTATTCGGCGCGCGTGGTCATGCCAGGTCGCCGATCAAGCGCGGGCGGCCGGTTCTGCACCAGCACCGCACCCGTCAGCACTCCACCCGTCGCCACTTTGCCCGGCCCGCGGAAGCCGGCAAGGACCGCGATCCGAACGGACACCCGACCGAAGTGCTTGAGAGGAGCTGGTGCACGCACCTTCCTCCGCACCGCGGAACACTGCACCGGGGGGAACGAACGGAGTACGTCATGATCCTCCTCGGAGTCATCCTCCTCGCCATCGGACTCGTCACGGGAGTCTCTTTCCTGTGGACGGTCGGCATCGTCCTGGCCCTCATCGGCCTCACCCTGCTGATCATGGGCTCGCTCGGCCACGAGGTCGCCGGCCGCCGCCACTACTGGTAGACCCGGTGGCCTTCGGCTGTCCACCGACCGGCTCGGAGCCCGCAGTGCGGGCTCCGAGCCTCGCCCGGGCCGAACCGCCGCGTGGCGCATCCACCCGGGCAAAGAGCACAGCCCGGCGGCTTGCGCAGCATCGCCGTCGCGCACCACAGCAGCTTCTGCCGCATCCACGAACAGGCCCTCGGCCGGTCGGGCCGCGGGCGTGGTGCTTCGATCGGTTGCGGCGCTGCGATAGAGAGCGGCGGACAGGCGAGGATCGGCGGTACGCGAGGATTCGACGGCTTCGAGCGGCCTCGCCCTGCGGCGTCAGGGAGAGCAGGTGCCCAGGCCGGTACGAGGAGGTGCTGGTGTCGGCGACGACGAGGCCGTCCGCGATCAACTGCTCCACCGGGGCGGGGATCGGTCGCCCGTTGTCCGACGGGCCAGACCGCCACCCAGGGAGGAGCTCCTCGTGCCCGAGCAGTTCATGACCGTCAAGCAGACCGCTGCCTACCTCCGTCTGACGTCCTGCCGCGTTGCGGTACCGGATCTTGTACTCGTGCGGGCACTTGCTCCAGCGGGACTCGGGGTGCTCGCACTCCTCGAAGAACCTGCCCATGCCGCGGGTGAGGCCTGTGGTCGCCATGGTGGTCGGAACCTCCGGGGGTCTTGCTGACCGTTTGCTGACTCCGGATGGTCGATCATGCCCCTGAGCTGGGCGGAAACGTCATTTCCGCTATATCCTGCGGAAGGTGATCTGGATGGTGCCCGGTTTCACCGTGGACGCCTACCGTGACCGGCAGCGCGAACTGGACGCGCTGATCCGGGCCGAGGGGCCGTTCGTCGCGTACTCCGCCCGCTTCCTGATCGAGGCGCGCAAGCCGGCATGAGCCCGGGCGGGTGCCGGCAGCCGGGTGTGCGCGGGTTCTGACGGTCGGGCGCGTGCGGGTCCCGGCGGTCGGACCGGTCGGGTTCCGGCCACTTGCCGCCGGAGCGGCGGATAACGCGTTCTTGCCGGTGCGGGAGGCGCGGCGGTTCCATGGCCGCATGGGTCCCCACGAGCTCGTCCTGATGACCGACCACAGCTCGACCGAGGGCAGCCGGGAGACCCTCTCCACCGCCGTGAGGCTGCTCACCGGCCGGGTGCCCGTCCAGCTCGACGCGCGGCACTTCATGACCGGCGGCACCGGGCGGATCAGCAGCGCGGGGCCGGGTGGCGCGGTCCGCCTGGAGGTGCCCGCCGAGGGCGTCGCGGTGACGGCGGAGGCGGTGCTCGTCTACGAGATCCCGCCGCACCGGCGCCGCGACTTCGAGCCGTGCCAGCGGCAGCTCCGCGCACACGGGGTCCGCTCGCTCGGAACCGACGCCGAGGCATGGCGGGCGGCCACCGAGAAGGACCGTACCGTCGAACGGTTCGCGCGCGACGGCATCCCGCAGATGCCCACGATCGCGCTCTCCCGGCCGAGCCCCGCGGCCGCCGTCGAGGCCTTCGACCGGCTCGGCGGCGACGTCTGGGCCCGGCCGACCGTCGGCATGGGCGGCAACGACGTCTTCCACCTCACCACCCGCACCCAACTCGCCGCAGCCGCGGACCACTACGCCGGGGCGGGCGCCGACTGGCTGCTCGCCCGCGACGCCGGGAACTTCACCGCCGACGGCCGACGTCACCAGTACCGGGTGGTGGTGCTCGCCGGGCGGGTCGTCCGCGCGGTGGAACACGTCCAGCCGGACCCGGACGCGCCGTGCAACGAGTGCCAGGGCGCCGTCTCCACCCTGCTGACGGAGGGCGGACTCCCGGCCGGGCTGGCCGAGTTGGCGGTGTCCGCCACCAAATCCCTGGGTCTCCCGCTGGCCGGGGTGGACCTCGCGGCGGAGAACGGCGGGGTGGTCTTCGAGGTCAACGTCCACCCGGTGTTCGGCACCGTCGACGGCCTGGAGACGGTCGCCGTCCCGTACGCCGCCGCCCACCTCGCCCCGCGGTAGCGGTGCCCGGCCGGAGGACGGGAGGGTCGGAGGGTCGGAGGGTCGGACGCCGCCACCGGTCATGGCAGGTCTGCGGGGTGAGCGCCCGGCCGAGCTGCCGTGCGAGGAGCCGGGCCGCACCGTCGGCCTCGAACCCTCGGACCTCGGCCACTCCTGGTGCCTGCCCGCGTTGGCGTGGGGGAGCCGCGCAGGTGCTCGGCACGGCCTGCGGCAAGATCCGACTGGTACGTTGCCCCCATGACAGTGGCATTGATCGACTCGGGATTCGGCCTCCTCTCCACGGCCGGCTGGCTTCGGCACCTCGCCCCGGAACTCGATCTGCTTCTGCTCCTGGATCCCGAGGGCGCCCCCTGGGGTCCGAAGACCGCCTCCTTCGTCACGGATCGTCTGCTCACCGCCGCCCACCTGGCCACAGAGCGCGGCGCGGAGGCCATCGTGGTCCCGTGCAACACCGCCACCGTCACCGCGATCGACGCCCTGCGCGAGAGGTTCGAGCCTCGCGTTCCCGTGATCGGAACCGTCCCCGCGGTGAAGCCGGCCGCGGCAATCGGCCAGAACCTCGCCGTGTGGGCGACCGTCCGTACCACCGAAAGCGACTACCAGGATCGTCTGATCGCGGAGTTCGCGAACGGCACACCGGTCGCGCGGATCGCGTGTCCCGGCCTGGCCGAAGCGATCGACCACGGTGACACGGCTGCCGCAGCGGAGGCGATCGCCGACGCGACCGAGCGAACCCCCCGGGACTGCGACGCCGTGGTGCTGGGATGCACGCACTACCCCCTGGTGGCCCCGGAGATTCTGCGGAGCCTGCCCGCTGGAACCACCCTGTACGACAGCGCGGAAGCAGTCGCCCACCAGGCACTGCGACGACTGAACCGAACCCGGGAAGCAGACGGCGTCCTGGGCTCCATCGACGTGGTACTCAGCGGTCGCCCCGGCCACCTCCCGACAGGCGCGCACGCCTATCCGGTGGGGCGCGCCCTGGCCGCCGCAGCGCGAGTACCCCGCGAAGCTCTCATCTCCGCCACGACCCGCGCCTCGGCGGCTGCTCCGGCTGTCTGAGCGAACCCCCCGACCCTGTCCGCAACACGCCGCTCTGCGCGAGCTCCTGTGTTCCGTCACGTGATCAGGGCCTCGGACAGGCCCCGGAGTTGCCGCCGCGACGGCGGGCGGCGCGGACGGGAGGCGGCGGCGGACGGGCGGGAACGGCCTCCAGGGCGGCGGCGCTCCGGACCGCTCGCTGAGCTTCGCGCGCAGCGGGAGAACACGCCGAGGGAGAACGCGCAGCGGGAGAAGGAGGGGGAGGCGGCGGGAGGGAACCGCGCCGGAACGGGCGGCGGCCGGGTACCGGGCCTGGGGTAGGGTGCTGGTGCGGGCCTCGACGCCTTCCAGGACACCGCCCGACAGGGCCTGACACGGCCCGACACCGTTCGGGAGGGCGGGAGGGCGGGGCGCGAGTGACGCGCTCCGGCCGCCAACCCCTGGAACGGCTCGGCCGCGGGAGGCCCGTGCGACAGCCGGCCGTGCCATGCCCCCCGGGCTGGTCCCTCGCCGGTGGCCAGGTGACGGCGACCCGGTGTGCGGGTGCCCGACGGCGAGGAGGTGAGAACTGTGGAGTGCAGTAGTCCGGGTCGAAGTCGGCCCCGCCCCAGGACGTTCCCCTCGTCCTCCGGCACCCGGCACCCCTCCTCCCGTTCCGCTCCCGCCTTCCGCCGCCGTACCGCCCGCCGCTGACACCGGCGGGCGCCGCCGGGCGGCCGGGCGCCGTGCGCGGTGGAGGACGACCGGGCGCCTCCCTGCCTGCCCCGCCCCGGAGACCCCGGTCCCGGGAGCGGTGGACACCGAACCGTGGAGGTATCCGCCATGTCCGACTGGCGTGTGCGCGCCGTGCGCGCGAGCAAGCGTCCGTTCTCCCGTCCCACCCTGGCCATGGCCCGCGGCGGTGACGTCCAGCCGGCGCCCGAGCACTCGATGGACCCCCGGCACGAGCAGCCCATCGAGCCGGTGACGCTGGAACGTTCCGTCGTCGACGCGGCGGTCTACCACGACGGCCACCGGGTCGGGGAGCCCGCCGGACTGGCCGACATCTACCGCCAGCTGCCCGGAAAGCCCGGCACGATGGCCTGGATCGGGCTGTTCCGGCCGGCGGAGGCGCAGCTGCTGGAGGCCGCCGAGCGGTTCGGCCTGCACGAACTGGCCGTCGAGGACGCCATCGTCGCCCATCAGCGCCCCAAGCTGGAGCGTTACGGCGACACCCTCTTCGTCGTGCTGCGCGCCGCCCGGTACCTGGACGACGTGGAGGAGGTCGACTTCGGTGAGATCCACCTCTTCGTCGGCCCCGACTTCGTCCTCACCGTGCGCCACTCGCAGGCGCCCGACCTGTCCGCCGTACGCCGCCGGCTGGAGGCCGACCCGGAGTTGCTCGCGCTCGGCCCCGAGGCGGTGCTGTACGCGGTGCTGGACGCCGTGGTCGACGGCTACGCGCCGGTGATCGCGGGGCTCCAGCACGACATCGACGAGATCGAGACCGAGGTGTTCGGCGGCGACCCGCAGGTCTCCCGGCGCATCTACGAGCTCTCCCGCGAGGTCATCGAGCTCCAGCGGGCCACCCGGCCGCTGCTGGAGATCATGAAGAGCCTGGAGGCCGGCTTCGGAAAGTACGGCACCGACGACGAGCTCCAGCGCTACCTGCGCGACGTGGCCGACCACGCCACGTACGCGGCCGAGCGGGTGGACGGCTTCCGCCAGATGCTGCAGAACATCCTCACCGTCAACGCGACCCTGGTCTCGCAGCGGCAGAACGAGGAGATGAAGCAGCTGGCCGAGGCCGGGCACGTACAGAACGACGAGATCAAGAAGATCTCCTCCTGGGCGGCCATCCTCTTCGCGCCGACCCTCATCGGCACCGTGTACGGCATGAACTTCGACACCATGCCGGAGCTGAAGTGGGCCTTCGGGTACCCGTTCGCGATCGCCATGATGGCGCTGGTCTGCACGGGGCTGTACCTGGTGTTCAAGCGCCGCAACTGGCTCTGACCCGGGGTCGCCGCCGGGCGCGCGGCCCGCTGTGCCCTGCTCCCGACCCTGCTCCTGCCCCCGACCCCTCGCCGTCGGCATCCTGACGGGGATCGGCCGCCGCCGGGCTGACGCGCGTCAAGAAGGCGTCAAGACCGCTGGCCGGCCGCGTCAAGAACGCGTCAGGGGCGGCCTCACCCCCCGACGCCGGGGCATAGCGTCGGCGCTGAGGAAACGATTCCGCTTCCGCTTCGTGGGGGAGTGACGGCGGGACCGTTCTACGGGGGAGGGGGACGCGCGGCCATGGCCACGGCGGGTTCGGGTACAGCGAGTGCGGATACGGCAGCCGGTTCGGGCAAGACAGGCTCACCGGGGGAGGTGGGGCCCGGACCGGCTCCCGCACCGCGGGCCGGGGCCTTGGCGCGCGTCCTCCCGCTGCTCACCGGCCGGCCGACGCGCTGGAGCACCCCGCGCCTGGTCCGCGCCCTCACCGCGCTGTGCCTGGCCGCCTTCCTCGCCGCGGGAACGGCGGCCGCCGGTGTGCTGACCGGCGCCCGCGCCGACACCGATGCCATCGGCCACCGGGACGCCCGGCAGGCGGCCCGCGCGGCCGACCTCTACTTCGCGCTCAGTGACCTGGACGCCCAGGCCGCCAACCTCCTGCTGCTCGGCGCCGACCCGGACTTCTCGTCGCTGCGCCGCCAGACGCTCGACAGCTACGAGCAGCGTCGAGCCCAGGCCGACGCCGACCTCCAGCAGGCCGCCGAGGCGGCCGCCGGCGACCCGGCCGGACAGCGTGCCGTACAGACCGTGCTCGGCCAACTCGGAGGCTACGAGGCCCTGGTGGCCCGCGCCGAACTGCTGGAGGAACAGGCCGGAGCCCCGGCCGGCCAGCCCTCCGCGGCCGCGCTGGACGCCTACCGCCAGGCCACCGACCTGCTGCGGCAGCGCCTGCTGCCCGCCGCCGACGAGGTCGGCGCGGCGAGCGGTGCCACCGTGGACCGCGTCTACGCCGGGGGCCGCGACGGCCTCGCCACCGGGTGGTGGTGGCTGCTCGGCACCGGCCTGCTCGCGCTGGCCGCCCTCGCCGGACTCCAGCGCCTGCTCACCGTCCGTTACCGCCGCCTGGTGAATCCGCCGCTCGCCGCCGTCACCCTGCTGACCGCCGTCGCCCTGGCCGTCGGCCTCCACCTGGTGACCCGGGCCGACGACCACCTGGTGGTCGCCAAGAGCAACGCCTACGACTCGGTGATCGCGCTCAGCCGGGCCCGTGCCGTCGCGTACGACCTGAACGCGGACGAGAGCCGCTACCTCACCGACCCGGCCCGGGCCGCCGCCTACCAGCAGAGCTTCCTGGACAAGACCCAGGCCGTCGCACGGGTCGACGGCGCCACGCTCGACGACTACAACGCCCGGCTGGCCACCGCCGCCGGCCGCCACCGCGCCGACCACGCGGCCGTCCCGTTCGGCGGCTTGCTCGGCACGGAACTTCGCAACATCACCTTCCCCGGCGAGCAGGAGGCCGCCGAGCGGGTGCTCGCGGCGTTCCAGGCGTACCAGCTGGACGACCGGCGGATCCGCGAACTGCGCGACGCCGGGCGGCTGAAGGAGGCGGTCACGCTCAACACCGGCCTGGCGCCCGGGCAGTCCAACTACGACTTCGAGCGGCTGGGGCGCGCGATCGGCGACACCATCGACGTCAACACCCGGGCGATGGACGACGCCGTCGCGGCGACCGACTCGGACCTCGACACCACCACGGCCACCCTGGGCGCGCTCGCCCTGGCGATGGCGCTCGCCCTGACGGCGCTCGGCGTCCGCCCGCGGCTGCGGGAGTACCGGTAGGGCGGCCGGCCGGGCTTCCGTCGCGACCTCCCGTGCCCCGGGCTCACCACCGGCAGCTACGCCCTCGTGCACGCCCTCATCGCCGAGGTCGAGGGTGGCCGCCTGCGGGCCGGGGACGCGGCCGCCACCCTGACTGACATCGACGGTCCCGGGCCTGCTCGCCCTTTACCCGCCCGAGCAGCGGTAGCGGGTACGGCTGCCGGCCCGTCCCTGGTCACAACTCGGCTTCGTTGTCCGCCCGTTGGCTGGCGCCTGCGCCCCCGGGCCGGGATGCTCGGTGGACCGGGGTGGCGAGGGGGCGGCCGTGGGGGAGCACGAGGGGCGGGCCCGGGACGGCGCCGGGCGGTGGCGGCTGCTGCTGGGGATGGTCACCGCGGCCGCGGCGATCGGCGGGCTGCTCGGCGGGGCGGTCAGTCTCTTCGTCTACCTGTTCACGGACTGGTTCGACCCGATCGCCGAGTTTGCCCACGACCACTGCATCCTCTTCTGGGGCGGTGGCTGCCGGCGGCAGCCCTGAGGCGGCCGGGCTACCCGGCCGCCTCGCCGGCCAGGCGGGCGTACTCGGCCTCGGGATCGCGTTGCGTCCGGTAGATGAAGTGCAACCGGACGGTGCCGTCCGGGCCGGCGAGGGCGGCAAGTGGGGCCGTACCGGCCGGGAGCAGCCGAGCCGCCGCCCACTGTTGCGCGAGGACGGCCAGCACAGTGGCGTCACCGGCCGTGGCATCACCGGCCCAGGCGTCACCGGCCCAGGCGTCACCGGCCGTTGCGATCCAGGTGGCCCGCCCGCCGGCGATGGTGGCGAGGTAGCCGGAGGTCAGGATCCCGTCGAGGACGTCCCGGACGGAGGTGCCGTCCGGGACGTCCTGCGTCCCGGCGTGCGGCGCGTACGTGTCGTCGCCCATCGCGACGCTGTCCCTGGTCAGTCGGACTCTCATGCGGGCATCCTAGGTGGATGGCCGGCGGGGTCGTCCCGACTGAAACGCCGTCAGCGGCACACGCGAAGGATGCCGAACCCTCAGTCGATTCGGGGTTGAAATCGCCGGTGAGGGGGTACGCCCTTCCCTCCCGGGCGGTTGATTGGAGGTGGGCGAATCATCTTCTATTCGACCCGATGCCTTCAGGGAGATTGCCGGGCGAGGTGAATCCACGCACCGGGTCCGGTCCCGATGACCATGTGCGGTGGCCGGGATGACGAATCGCGGTCACCTCGGCCTCTGGGGTTGCCGCCGGTCCAGCCCCCCGCGCGAGGCGGTAGCCGATGCTGGAGGCCATGTCAGGGCTCGGCGATTCCCGCCGCCCGGAGCAACCCGGTGGTTCTGGCCCAGAGACAGGTCGCGCAGTTCTGGTGCACCTTCGGCGGTACGTACCAAGGGGACCCAGTGCATCGAGGCGAAGCTCGACAACAGTGCCGCCGCTGATCCGTGCGACCTCGCCGTCCAGTGGCACGGCATCGAGAACCACATGGTGTTCAACGGCGCGCAGGACACGTGGGGACCTGGAACCCGTCGACCATCGGAGTCTGGTTCAACCTGGATGGGCGGCGTGACATGACAGGCCGGAATGGCGCTCCGGTCGGACTGTGCCTCCTCGTGGACGAGCAGGGGAACATCATCGCGGCGGCCGCCGGCCCCGAGCCTGGGGAGGTGAGCGCGGACGCCCCACGGCCGGCAGAGTCCGCGTGTCGGACGGCAGGGTGATCCACGGGGTCCCCCTGACCGAAGGGCCGCTGCAGGACGAAGTGGTCCGGTCCCTTGGCCGCTCCTACGTGGCTGTCGATGAAGGCCGGCCGAAGCTGGTCAAGCGGTCATCGGGTGAGCCACGGGCCTGACCCCTGGCTGTACCCGCCACGAATCCTTCGGAGGTCCAACAGTCGCTCAGCGCAGGGGACATCGGGCCTCGTCGGCTCCCGATCCACCACGATGACCCGGGTCCGCAACTTCCGACGCAGGAAGTCGGTCCCACGACTCTGCTGGCGAAGTATTTGATCTAGGTCAGGCCGCCGTTGCGATGCCGTATTGGGTGCATAGCGTGTGGATGCGGGTGGGGCGGCGTTCTGGCTCGGTGGTGGTGTCGTAGTGGGCGCCGAGTCGGCGGATGTTGATCGCGATGCCGATGAGGATGTTTTGCAGGTGTGTCTTGTCGAGGCCTCGGTAGCGGGATCGCCGGAGGCCGGGGCCTCGGACTGCTTGTGAGACGGGGCCTTCGATCCCGGCGCGGGCCCGGTGGGTCTCGCGCCATTCGGGGCTGTCCTGTTCGGTCTGCATCCGCATCCGGGCCGTGTGGATCGGTTCGGGATGGATCTCCAGGCTCCGGCCGAGGTGGGGTGCGGAGGAGGTGCACTGACCGCGGATGGGGCAGGGCCTGCAGTCCGCGCGGGAGAAAGCAACGCGGATCAGGCCGTTCTTCTTCGGCCGCATGGAGATGCTGGTGGCCCCGGCGGGACAGCGGGTGACGCCTGTCTGCCAGTCGACGTGGAAGTCCTTGGGGGTGAACGTGCCGTGGTGGGCGCCTCGGCCGGTCTGAACGGTGACGGGCGCGATGAGGGTGATGCCGCGTTCCAGGGACGCGCCGATGTTCGCCCCGCTGGGGTAGCCGGAGTCGGTCAGGTGCTCACCGGGCTTCAGGTCCCGGTCGATGAGTTTGTCCTGGATGGGGGTGGTGGCGCTGACGTCGGGCTCGGTGGCGCAGGTGGTGTGGACGTCGGTGACCAGGTGGGGTAAGTCCTCGTCGCAGGACTCGGTCAGGTGGCCCTTGGAGCCGGTCCACTCCACGCTGTCCGCGCCGGGCGTGCCCTTGGTGCTGTAGCGGGCGTCGATGTCGTGGGGTGAGCGGATGCGCTGGGCCGAAGGCGGCAGTTCCCTGGTGTCCCGGTAGCGCAGTCGGCCGGTGCCGGTGGCCTCGAAGTGCTGGCCCCACAGCTCGCGCATGGTTTTGACCTGCGGGAGGTTGTGCATCCACCCCGCGGTGGCATCCGCGTCGATGGCGGCGATCAGGCTCTGGCCGTCGGCGCCGATCTGCTCGGCGAGCCTGGTGGCCGAGGCGTTCTTGCGGCGCAGGAGCCTGCTGGTCTCGACCTTGCGGCCGTAGCGCTCGTCCCAGCCGGGCCCGAGCAGTGGCACGATCAGGCCGGGGCTGGTACGGGCGATCTCCTCCAAGGCCGCGCGCAGGGCCTCGCCCAGGCATTCGATGCGGTTCAGCCTGCGCACGCACGCCAGGACGTGAGTCGAGTCGGTGCGCTGCCCTCTCTGTCAGCCTTGGGTGAGACGTCCCGCTTTGTCGGGTTAGCCTGAGAGGGCCCGAGTAGGAGTTCCACCCCTGATGACCAGCACCAATCCGTCCGCAGCAGACCCGGCTCCCAAGCCGAAGCGCCGCACGTTCAGTCCCGAGTACAAGCTGCGGATCGTCGCCGAGTACGACGCCGCGCCCAAGAACGAGAAGGGTGCGGTCCTGCGCCGTGAGCGCCTGTACCACTCCCACGTCACCGAATGGCGGGCCGCGCGTGATGCCGGGGCCCTGGAGAACCTGGTCGACCAGCGCACGAGCCCGGCCCGCCCGAAGAGGTCCGCCGCCGAGGTCGAGAACGAGAAGCTGCGCCGGCAGGTGGAACGGCTGGAGAAGGAGCTCGCCCGGAACAAGGCCGCGCTGGAGGTCCTGGGAAAAGCGTCGGCGCTCTTGGAAATGATCTCCGAGAGCGCGGACTGACCCACGCCGCCGATCCCGTCGTGGACGAGGCGTTCACCGGCGTCGAACACGAGCTGGGCATCACCGCCGCGTGCCGGCTGACCGGCCGCTCCCGGGCCACCCACTACCGCAGGCTGAAGCCGCCGCCCGTGCGCGGGCCCAGGTCCCCGCAGGTCCAGCCGTCGGCCCTGACCTCCGAAGAGCGTGACGCGGTACTGGAGTTGATGAACAGCCCCGAGTACGCCGAGCTGGCGCCCGCGCAGATCTGGGCCCGTGAGCTGGATACCGGGCGCTACCACTGCTCGGTCTCCACGATGTACCGGATCCTGCGTGAGCGGGGCCAGTCGGGTGAGCGCCGCCGCCAGGCCACCCACCCGGCCACGACGGTGCCCGAACTGGTCGCCGACGGCCCCTCGCAGGTGTTCACCTGGGACATCACCAAAGCGGCCGGCCCCAGGAAGGGCATCTGGTACCACGCCTACGTCATCATCGACATCTTCAGCCGCTACATCGTCGGTCACACCGTCGAACTGGCCGAATCAGCGGAACGGGCTGAGGAGTTGATCCGCGAGGCCATCACGCGCAACGGCATCGTCCCCGAGACCGTGCACGCCGACCGCGGCACCTCCATGACCAGCAAGAAGGTCTCCCAGCTGCTGATCGACCTCGGCGTCACCAGGAGCCACTCGCGTCCGAAGGTTTCCAACGACAACCCCTACAGCGAGGCCCAGTTCAAGACCACCAAGTACATGGCCGACTATCCCGAGCGGTTCGACTCCCTGGCCCACGCCCGCGAATGGTTCGACGCCTTCATCTCGTACTACAACCACGAGCACAGGCACTCGGGCATCGGACTCCACGCGCCCGCCAGCGTCCACTTCGGCACCGCGGAGGAGATCCGCGACCAGCGGGCCGTCACCCTCGCCGAGGCATACGCACGGCACCCCGAACGCTTCGGCCGCCGCCCCAGACCACCCGAGATCCCGAAGGCGGCGTGGATCAACGACCCCGCCAAACGCAGGGAACCCGCACCACAAACCTCATAGCGTCACGACCGTCTCACTGGACTTGAAATCTTCCGCTGCCGCCCGCCCGAGCGCACCAGGCCGGCGGCCTTCAGACGTTCCAGCATCAGCGACAGCAGGGCATCTGCCCGATCGCCGGACGCCAGACGGGCGCGGAACTCGCACAACGCGCTGGCGTCGAAACCGGTGTACTCCAGCTCCAGCCCCAGCGCGTACTTCCAGGAGATCCGATCGGCCACCGCGACCGCGGCGTCCCGGTCGGAGAGGTTGTGCAGGAACTGCAGGACCGTGACCATCGCCAGCAGCGCCGGCGAGATACCGGGCCGCCCCAGGTCCGCGTACATCTCCTCGAACTCACCCACGGTGAAGTCCTCGTCGCTGAACAACGGTCCCAGCGCGTCCCGTACCCGCATCTCATCGGTCCCGCCCGGATGAACCCTACGAGCCAACGCCGCAGTCTCCGCCGGAATCCCGTACGCCCCTACAGGCCTAAGTACAACCACCCCTACAGACAGCCAACTCACCTCAACCGGCAGGCACTTACTGTCCCACACCCACCCGAGCGACTTCGCCAGCAGAGTCGATCCGCCGACTTCCTGCGCGGAGTTCGATCGGCACCCCGATACGCTTCCCCTGACGTGAGGGGAGCCGCGTGGGCGTGCAGCAGTTGCAGAATCCGTATGACTATCGGAGCCCGGTACGAAGTGAGGAGCTGTTCGCCGGGCGGGCCGCGGAACTCGGACGCATTGACTATGAGCTTGGACAGGCAAGGGTGGACCGGCCGATCGGCTACGTCGCTGTCTACGGGATGCGGGGCGCCGGCAAGACCAGCCTGCTGAACATCACCGAGCTGCTTGCCCGTGAGAGAGGGGTTCTCCCCGTCAGGGTGGAGCTCCTCCCGGGTGATGCCACTTTGGCCTCCTTCTACCGCAAGGTTTACGAGGAGCTCGTCACGGCCCTCGCATTGGAGGGTGTGTTCGACAGGGACGGGCTCGTCACGCCAGTTGCCGTCCGGCGTGTCTTCGCCGGCGCCACCCCGCCCGATGACTTCCCACTGGAGTTTCCCGAGGCGCTCGCCCTCGCCGGGACAGGTGGCGCGCCGTCGGAGGCCGCACTCCGCGCCGATCTCGGGTACTTCGTCCGTACCCTGGGCAGGCCGATCGCTCTTCTCATTGACGAGGCTCAACTCATCGCCGAGAACGGGGACGTCCTCTCCTCTCTGCGATCGCTCGGTACTCGGATTGCGGGCTATGTCGTGCTACTCGCCGGAACGTCGGGCCTGGTCGACCAGATCAATGAAGTGTTTTCGCCACTCAGTCGCCAGTTTGCCCACATTGAGGTTAAGCGCTTCCTTGAATTCGAGGAAATTCGGGACTGTATTCTTCGACCCTTGCGCAGCGTTGGTTTGGATGCGCGGTGCTTTGAGCACTTCCAGGCAACAGTCTCAGAACTGCGGCGGCTGACTGACGGGAACCCCTACGGCATTCAGCTCTACTGTCATGAGATGTTCGCGCGTTGGCAGACAGGCTCCGCCACCACGATGGAACTCACCACCGAGATGCTTGAAGACGTGCGGTCCCGGATGGAACAGGGCAAGAATGTCCTTGACCGTCCCCTCGTCCGGCTCGTTCGGGGCATGAGCCTTGAGCGGCTTGAAGTCTTCAACGTGCTCTGCTCGGCGCTTGGCCAGGCAACCGCGGACGAAGTCTGGTTTGCGCGGGAGCTGCTTGGGCGGCCCACGATCACCAGAGAGGCATTTGACGCCCACCATCGGGAGTTGGTCGACACAGGGGTGCTCCGGGACGCTGAAAGGGTCGCGCTGTCCGAAGACGCAGAGCTCTTCGATCTGATCTACGTACGCCTGTGGACGCTCAATCGGCTCGGCCAGCACGAGCTCCCACAGATCATGAGTGCCGACGGCTACCCTACGCTGCTCACGTGGCGCTTGGAATGCCTTCTCGCTCAGTTCGCGGCGGAGCCGGCTCACAGGCTTCCCACATGCTGTCCGGGGATGCCACAGGCGACTGTCGACCGCGCAAAGAGGGCTCTTGAGGTACTGAGCGCCGATGGGCCGGAGCCGGTGCCACACGGGGTGCAGTTCCTTCACAGGGCGATTCTCGCAAGCGGGCGGCCTTCCACATTGGATATCACGACTGTCACATGCTCCTACCGGGGCACGGCCGTCGTGCGCTGGCTCTGTTCGGCCGGCGACAGCGCTTTCGACCTGGAAGGGGCCACCGGCTTCCAGGCCGCCGTAGAGCGGGTGGCGGGGCTGGGCGGAGAGCTCAGTGCCGAACTGACGCGGTGGCCGTTGCGCTCCTGGTCGGACATTGCTGAGTGGTTGCGACTGTCCGTTGGGCATACTCGTGCGGATCTCGCCGACAACTATTTTCACGCGTTCTACTTGCACTATGGGCAGGGTGACCGTAGTAGTGCATGGGAACTCCTGGTGGCCGCCTACGAGCTGAAGCCGACCAGTAAGATCGCAAACAACCTTTGTTACTTGTCGCTGCTGGAGGGCGAGGCCGCAGTCGCAGCGGAGTGGGCGCAGAAAGCTGTAGACGGAGCCGAGGAGCGCATGACGCGAGCCCTTGCGCGTTACAACGGGGCGATGGCCTATCTCGTGCAGGGTGATCTGGAGTCCGCGCAGGTGTGGCTGCTGGCGGGAGCCGCCGACATCGGGCCGACTATCGGCGGGTTCGAAACGCTCTACCTACTGGTTCCGACGGCGGATGGCGCGGGTGTCACGCTCCGCGAGCAGGTCGGCCTGAATCTTGCTGACGCCTTCGATGCTCCGCTCGCGCTGACCGGGTACCGCCGGGGTAGTGAGGTACTGGTTGTGGAGGAACCTCCTGCCGAGCCCCAGGCTGAGCACCATGTCCCGACCGTGTTGGCGGTGGCCACCGAGTGGTCCTCGGCACACGGTGGCCTGAGCACGTTCAATCGGCGAATGTGCCGGGCCCTGGCCGCCGCCGGCGCGAAGGTCTACTGCACGGTACTTCATGCCGACCAAGGCGAGATGGCGCGCGCCAAGGCTGCCGGGGTTGAGCTGCTGCCGGCCGAGAACGTGCCCGGGCGCTCAGAAGAGGCCCGGCTCAGCCGGCGGCCGGAACTGCCCGAGGGCGTCACCCCGGACCTGGTCATCGGGCATGGGCGGATCACTGGTGATGCCGCCGAGGCGATCGTCGCCGGCTTCTACAAGAGGGCCCGGCGGCTTCACTTTATCCACATGGCCCCCGACGAGATCGAGTGGCACAAGCCGGACCGGACAAGTGACCGTGCGTTGGTGGCGGAGGAGCGGACCGATGTCGAGCGTCGGCTCGGCGTCTCGGCGCATCGGGTTGTCACCGTAGGGAAGCGCCTCCACTATCGATTCGTGAACGAGCTGGGCGCTGGCGTGCCGGAGCCGCTGCTGATTGTTCCAGGCTTCGATGTTGATGACGATTCGCCTCGTACTCCGCCAGGCGGGTTGGTGAGGGTCCTGATGGTCGGAAGGACCGAGGACTGGGACCTGAAAGGCCTGGACTTGGCGGCCCGGGCCTGTGGACAGGTGACCAAATGGCGGGAGAAAGCCGGACGCGACCGGATCAGCCTGCTGGTCAGGGGCGCTCCGGCGGAGCGGGCGGACGAGCAACGTGATCAGATCCGCGCCTGGGCGGGCGATCCCCGCCTCGAAGTCGTGGTCCGGCCGTACTCGCCGGACCAGGAACGCCTCGCCGGTGACATGGGCCGGGCGAGCCTGGTGATCATGCCGTCACGCAAGGAGGGCTTCGGCCTGGTTGGGGTGGAGGCGATTACCAGTGGCGTCCCGGTCCTGATCAGCAGGGAGAGCGGGCTGGCGGATCTGCTCCATGACCGGCTCGGCCGTGAAATGGCGGGCCGCCTCCTCGTCCCGATGTCTGGTGACGATGACGAGGACGCCGACACCTGGGCACGCGAAATCGACAAGGTGCTGGCGGATCTGCCCAGTGCCTTCCGTCTGGCGGCGGAGGTTCGCACGACCCTGAGCGCACAGGTGCCCTGGTCGTTGGCCGCTGGGGCGCTCCTCGCCGAGGCGGAGACTGTCCAGACTGCTGAGTGAATTGGGTATGCGTCCATGCGGATGCCGAGTGATGTGTGCCCGGCAGGATGGCGCACTTCTGGCTCCCCGCAGCCCGGCCGGAGGCGCGGGGAGCGCTGCCGATCGGGGCATGGTGCGTGCACGGTGGGCGTGTTGGCTTCCGGGCCATGGGATCACGTGGGGTTCGCGGGGCGGCGGCGCAACGGGCGATCGAGGGGTTGCGGGAGCTGGCGGGGCCGGCCTCGGGTCGGCGGAGGTATTCCGGACGGCGGACCAACTCCTGCGCGGGGCCATGGAGTTCGACGCCGTCTGCTGGCACACCGCCGATCCGGCGACGGGACTGGTCAATTCGGTGCCCAGCGACGACCTCGGCCTCGACCGCTTCGAGGAGGCCGTCCGGCTGGAGGTCTGGGCCGACGACCTCGCCACCTTCCCGAAGATCCGCCACAGCGGCGCCCGGGCCGAGACGCTCAGCCGGGTGACCCGGGGCAGGCCCGAGCACAGCGTCCGCTACCGCGAGCAGATCGCCCCGGCGGGATTCGGCGACGAGCTGCGCGCGGTCTTCGACGCTCACGGCGGGATGTGGGGCTGCGCCGCGTTCATGCGCGCGTCGGACCGCGGGCCCTTCCCCGGCCGGCAGCTCGAACTCGCCGAGACCGCGGCCCGGCACCTCGGCAACGCGCTGCGCTCCTGCCACCGGCCGGGTGCAGTCGCGGGACGGCCGCTGGTACGTGCTGCACGCCTCGTTGCTGCACGGCGTGGCGGCGGGGGAGGTGACGGTGGTGGCGGCTCCGGCCACACCGGCCGACGCGATTCCGCTCTACCTCTCCGCGTACGGGCCGACGCGCGCGGGAGCAGGAGGTGGCGCTGCTGCTGGTCCGCGGTTGCGACACGCGGGACGTCTCCCGGCAGCCGGCGATGAGGCCGTACACCGTGCAGGACCATCTGAAGTCGGTGTTCGCCAAGGCGGGCGTGGTCGGCCGCCGCGAGCCGATCGCCCGGATCATGCTGGGCGGCGAGCACTGAGGAGGGCCCTGCCCGGGAGCGGGCGGCCCCCGCCCGGGTGCTGCCCGTTTGACAAACCGGCTTGCCGGAGCGGCAGATGGAAGGCATGGCCCACCCCCACCACAGCGGCGACCGTGCCGCCGCCGCCGCCGCCGCAGCAGCCGACGCCGCCGCCAACGCCAACGTCAACGTAAGCGCCGACGCCTCCGCCACCGAGGAGCTCTCCACCGTCCTGGACGCGGTGGGCCCCCGGCTGCGGGCGCTGCGGCGCGAACGGGGCACCACACTGGCCGTGCTGAGCGAGGCCACCGGCATCTCCCTCAGCACCCTCTCCCGGCTGGAGTCCGGCCAGCGCAAGCCCACCCTGGAACTGCTGCTGCCACTGGCCCGGGAGTACCGCGTTCCGCTGGACGAGCTGGTCGGCGCCCCGGCCACCGGTGACCCGCGGGTGCACGCCCGCCCGTTCACCCGCGGCGGCCAGACCTTCGTCCCGCTGACCCGCCACCTCGGCGGGCTGCACGCTTACAAGCAGATCATGCCCCCGGGCTTCCGGGCCGGCCCCGAGCTGGAACGCAAGGTGCACGAGGGCCACGAGTGGGTCTACGTGCTGGCGGGCCGGCTGCGCCTGCTGCTCGGCTCGCAGGACCTGGTCCTCACGGCCGGCGAGGCGGCCGAGTTCGACACCCGGATCCCGCACGCCTTCGGCAACGCCGGGCCGAACGCGGTCGAGTTCCTCAGCCTGTTCGGGGCCCAGGGCGAGCGCATGCACGTCCGGGCGCGGCCGGGAACCTCCGATCGTTAGCTGACAGCGGGGTTCCGTACGGGCCCCGACAGGCCGTTGGGAGGGGCCCAGGGGATGAGTGGCGAGAACACTGCGGAGACCGGCGGAGCGGGCGCGGCGGCGACCGCGGACGGGGCGGCTCCCGCGGGCGGGGCGGTTTCGCAGGGCGGCGGGGCTGGGCCGGAGGCCGGTGCGGAACCGGGGGACGGTGCCGAGCCGGGGGCCGGCACGGAGTCGGGGGAGGGGAAGCAACGCAGGAAGCGACCCTTCTGGCAGGAGCTGCCGATCCTGGTGCTGGTCGCCCTGGTGCTCTCACTGGGTATCAAGACCTTCTTCGTGCAGGCCTTCTCGATCCCCTCGGGCTCGATGCAGCACACCCTGGAGAAGAACGACCGGGTGCTGGTCGACAAACTGACCCCGTGGTTCGGCGCCAGGCCCGAGCGCGGCGAGGTGGTGGTCTTCCGTGACCCGGGCGGCTGGCTGGAGACGGCGCCGGAGGAGTCCGGCAACTCCGTCGTACGGGGTGTCAGGAAGGCGCTCGGCCTGGTCGGCCTGATGCCCTCGCAGGACGAGAAGGACCTGATCAAGCGGGTGATCGCGGTCGGTGGGGACACCGTCGAGTGCAACGCCGGCAGCCCGGTGAAGGTGAACGGCGTGGCGCTGGACGAGCCGTACGTCTACCCGGGGGCGACCCCGTGCGGCGATTCGCCGGTGGGAACGGTGAAGGTCCCCAAGGACCGGATCTGGGTGATGGGCGACCACCGCAACAACTCCCGCGACTCCCGCTACCACGTGAACGAGCCCGGCGGCGGCTTCGTCCCGGTGGACAACGTGATCGGTCGTGCCTTCGTCGTCGCCTGGCCGGTGAGCCGCTGGGACACCCTGCCGGTCCCCGGCACCTTCGACCGGAAGGCCCTCGACGACCAGGGGGCGTTCGACAGCCGCCAGGCGCAGGCCGGCCCGGCCGGGGCGGGCGGGGCCGACCCGCTGGAGGAGTTGCCGGCCCCGGAGGCGGCCGCGCTCGCCGCCGTCGTCCCGCCGGTCCTCTGGCAGCGCCGCCGCGGCGCCCGGCGGGACGACGGGACGACGGCCGCGCGGGGGTAGGCCGTCCGGGCGGCGGATGCCCCCGGAGCCGGGCGGTGCGCCGTTCTGAGTCCCCGCCGGCCGGGGGCCGGCGGGGCGGGTTCCCCCGCAGGAGGGGCGGGGCGGGAGCACACGGGGGACAGGGGGCGGGGTGGACGGTCCGGGGTGGGCGGTCCGGGGCCGGCTCAGGCCTTGAGGAAGTCCAGCAGGTCCGCCTCGAACGCGGCCCGGAACTCGCCGTACAGCCCGTGCGGCGCACCGGGATAGACCTTGAGCACGTTGTCCGGGACCAGCCGGGCCGTCTTCAGGGCGGCGGCCGCGATCGGCACGATCTGGTCGTCGTCGCCGTGGGCGATCAGCACGGGGACGTCGATCCGCTTGAGGTCCTCGGTGAAGTCGGTCTCGGAGAACTGCCGGACGCACTCGTACGCGCCGCGCGCGCCGACCTGCATGCTCCAGAGCCAGAACGCCCGGCGGAGGCCCTCGGCGCCGGAGAGGTCGGCGCCGGGGCGGTTGAAGCCGTAGAAGCTCTCGCTGAGATCCCAGTAGAACTGCGAGCGGTTGCCGTCCACTCCGGCGCGGATGCCGTCGAACACCTCCAGCGGGGTGCCTTCCGGGTTGCCCGGGCCCTGGAGCATCACGGGCGGGACGGCGCCCAGCAGTACCGCCTTGGCCACCCGGGCGGTGCCGTGCCGGCCGAGGTAGCGGACGACCTCGCCGCCGCCGGTGGAGTGGCCGACCAGGACGGCGTCACGCAGGTCGAGCTGCTCGATCAGCTGGGCCAGGTCGTTGGCGTAGGTGGCCATGTCGTTGCCGCGCCAGGGCTGGTCGGAACGGCCGTGTCCGCGCCGGTCGTGCGCGACGGCGCGGTAGCCGTTCTCGGCGACCAGCCGCATCTGCTCGTCCCAGGCGTCGGCGTTGAGCGGCCAGCCGTGGCTGAAGACGACCGGGCGGCCGCTGCCCCAGTCCTTGTAGAAGATCCGGGTGCCGTCGTTGGTCTTGATGGTGGGCACGGTACTCCCTGTCCGCGAGAGGGGCTGGTGAGGGCGGCGCCGGTGCGACCGCCTGTTCGGTACGGCACCGACGTTAGGTCCGGCGCGGGCCGGGTGCACCGGGAACGGGGAGTCGGCCCCGTGTCGGCCGGAGGCCGGAGGCCGGGGTTCAGCGGCTGGCTTCCGCCAACCGGGAACGGTCGGGGCCGGACGGGTGCGGCGGGCCGGACGGGGGGGGCGGGGGCGGGGTCGGTCGTGCCGGGTTCCGGTCCGCTGGGCTCTACACGACTGTAGAGTCGGGCGGGTGAGCTGTACGTCCGGTCGCGCGGCTGTCCCGTTGCGGGAGCCGGCGGCCTGGTCCGGAACGGGAGGCGGAACCGTGGTGGAGAGTCTGCGCAGTCCGGTGCGGGGCGGCGAGCGCGGTGAAGGCCCGGCGGTCGCGGAGGCGGACGTCGAGTGGGTCAGTCAGCCGGTCGAGGTGCACTACGGCGACGGCAGATGGGCGCTCGGCCGGGTCAGCGGCTGGTGGCAGGACGCGGCCGGGGCGCGCTGGTGCCGCTTGCGGGTGGCGCGGAGCGGATCCCCGGCCCGCTGGGAGCCGTTCGACCCGGCCCGGGTGGTGCTGCTGCCGGCCGGCG
Source organism: Streptomyces sp. CB01881 (assembly GCF_002953255.1). Classification (GTDB taxonomy): domain Bacteria; phylum Actinomycetota; class Actinomycetes; order Streptomycetales; family Streptomycetaceae; genus Kitasatospora. The sequence continues at coordinate 340,460 of NZ_CP026498.1, read as the reverse complement.
GGCTCTGAGCCCGGGGGTGCGAACGGGCCGCCGGCCTGCACCGGCTAAAGTTCTACGCGTCTGTAGAACTTCGGTGGGGGAGGCCGCTTGCCGTTGACGGACCGCCATCCCTCGGCCGGGCGCCGGGAGGCGGCGGTCCGGTCGCGCACGCCGCCCGCACCCGGAACGAGGAGCACGATGTCGCACCGGATCGCACGTTTCCTGGCGGCTGCCCTGGTGGCCCTGATCGCCCTGCCCGCCATGGTGGGCCTGGGCGCCACGGCGGCGGTGGCCGCGCCTCGGCCGGCCGTGGTGGCGGCCGCCGGAGTATCGGTCGGCACCGCGCCGGTCGCCGGGGCATCGGTCGCCGGAGCGTCTGTCACCACCGTTCAGGCCACCACCGTCCAGGCCACCGCTGCACAGGCCCCGGTGGTTGACCTGGCGGCGGAGGGCGTGGTCCGGAAGCAGGCCGCCGAGAAGAAGAAGAAAGGATTCTTCGCCAAGCTGGGCAAGTTCCTGCTGGTCGTGGTGATCCTGATCATCCTCTTCGTCGTCCTGCTGATCGTCGGGATCGTCTACGCCGCCAAGCGCATCTTCGCCCGACGCCGCTGAGCGCTCGTCACCACCGGCTCCGGCGCCCGGCGTCCAGGGTCCGGCGCGCGGTGTCCAGCGCCCGGTGACGGTCGGCCGCCTTCGTGCGCACCGGCGCCGCCGGCGAGAGCCCGGGGGCAGCCGGGCCGACCACTGAGCCCCCTGGCCCGCCGGGCCCGCCGACGTGCGGCCCCGGACGTGCGGCCCCTCCGACGTGCGGCCCTCCGGCGGGCGCCGGGACGGTCAGGCGACGTTCGTGTCCGGGGCGGCGAAGGTCTCGGCCGGACCGAAGTCACTGAAGACGTACTTGACGACCGTCCTCGCGCCGTCCAGGACCACGCCCTGTTCGACGTAGCGGGTGCGGCCCTGGGCGTCGATCCACTGATCGAGGTCGAATCCCGGGACACCCTTGGACTTCAGCGTCTGGTAGAGCGCGGGCAGGACCCCGGCGCCCTGTTCCAGGTCCAGGTGTCCCGAGAGGTGGTAGACCGGGACGCCGTCCCGGTGCTCCATCCCCTTGCGGGCGGCGGACCCCTGGGCGAGCAGCAGCGGGGTGAAGCCCGTGAAGTCGATCTGCGCGGGGCCGGCGGACCTCGGAGTCCTCAGCCACTTGCCGGTGGCGTCGTGGCCGCGGACGTACTCGGCGTCGGCGGTGTCGACGAACTCCAGGGTGCTGCCGTCAGGGGCCTTCTGCTCCCTGTGGCCGGTGTACACCGTGTTGAGGTTCTGGCGCGCCGTGAGGCTCGTCCCGCCGGGCCCGCCCGTCACCGTCACCGAGACCGCGTACGGATCCTTGCCCGCCTTCGCCGCGGCCTGCGCCGGGTCGAAGGCATCCGGCGCGGCGGCCGGCGAGGACCCGCCCGTGCCGGAGCAGCCGGTGAGCACGGCCAGGGTGGCAGCGGACGTGACCACGACCGTGGGAAAGCGGCGACGCATGGTGGAGTGACTCCTTGCTGGACGACTTCGGTCGGCCAGAGCCTCCCACAGGCCGCACCCCGGCCACAGGGGTTTGTGCAACCCGCATGTCCGGGCCGGGAGGACGAGAGCCGATACCGGTCGTGGACGATCACATCGTGTCCCAGGGGCAGGGGCAGGGGCAGGGGCAGGGGCAGGGGCAGGGGCCGGGCCGGCTCGCCCCGCTCGCGTCCCGCCGTCCGGTCCACCTGCCCGGGATTGGCCCTGGCAGTCGTGGCCCGGGCCCGCCGACGATGGGGGCATGAGCGACTTCCCCGGCGCGCTGCGCCCCGAGAGCCGGACCGTCCACCCGCCCGTCCAGGAGGTGACCGGAAGCCGCCCGCTGGGGGTGCCGCTTCACCAGGGCCACCTGTTCGCCTTCGAGGACTCCGACTCGCTGGTCCAGGCCTTCGGCGCCCCGGACCAGGCGTTCTTCTACAACCGGTTCGGCAACCCGACGGTCCGTTCGCTGGAGAGTGCGGTGGCCGGCCTGGAGGGCGGCGCCGGTGCGATCGCCACCGCCTCCGGCATGGGTGCGATCAACACCGTCCTGCTCGCCCTGCTGCGCTCCGGCGACCACGTGATCGCCCAGCAGAGCCTCTACGGCGGCACCTTCGCGATGCTCGCGGACCTGGCCCGGCGCTGGGGCGTCGAGGTCACCCACGTCCGTGGCGACGACCCCGCCGAGGTGCGGGCCGCGCTGCGCCCCAACACCCGGCTGCTGCACCTGGAGACCATCTCCAACCCGACCACCCGGGTCACCGACCTGCCCGCCCTGCTCGCCGTGGCCCGGGAGGCCGGGGTGGTGGGCGTGGTCGACAACACCTTCGCCACTCCGTTGCTCTGCCGGCCCATCGAGCACGGCGCCGACATCGTGGTCCACTCCGCCACCAAGTACCTCGGCGGCCACGGTGACGTGCTGGCAGGCGTCGCCGTCTTCGCCGACGCCGAACTGCACCGCACCGTCTGGCACTACGCCACCGAGCTGGGCGCCTCGGCCGACCCGTACGCGGCCTGGCTGACGCTGCGCGGGATGCAGACGCTGGCCCTGCGGATGCGCCGTCACTGCGAGACGGCGCTCGACCTGGCCGGCCGGCTGGCCGCGCACCCGGCCGTCACCGCCGTGCACTACCCGGGTCTGGCCGCCCACCCCGACCACGAGCTGGCCCGGCGCCTGCTGCCCGGGGGACACGGCGGGGTCCTGGCCTTCGACCTGGCCGGCGGCCGTGAGGCGGCCCGCGGCCTCACCGAGTCGGTCCGGCTCGCCTCCCTCGCCCCCTCCCTGGGCGGCGTGCACACCCTGATCATCCATCCGGCCAGCACCTCGCACCGCCAGCTGGACGACGCGCAGTTGGCCGCCGCCGGCATCGGCCCCGGCACTGTCCGTCTCGCCGTGGGCATCGAGCACCCCGAGGACCTCTGGGCGGACCTGGAGCAGGGGCTCGCCAGGCTCTGAACGAACCGCCGCCGGGGCGCGGGGGTCGGTCCGAGGACCACCCCCGCGCCCCGGCGGTGTGTCCTGGCCGCACGGAGCCCGGCAGTCCCAAGCCAGTGTGGAAAAGCATCGGCCCTGCATTCATATCAGTTTATAGCTCACCCGCTGTGATCGACCCACTCCAGGCCCTTTCGCCGAGTGGCTTCGCCCTGAGGGAGCGTTGGGCCGGCCGTCGACACTTCGCCAGAAAGCCTCTGACCTGGGACAGCAGTCGACCGGTTTGGCGGTCTCCAGGTTTGATGATCCGATCCATTGACACGGTCACCACACCTTCCCCACACTTACGACATCGCCAAGCTGGTGTGGATGGCCCCAAGGGGCTCATTCATACCAGCAGATGGCGCTGTTGATGACCAGTCATCCAAGGAGGTGTGTTGCCATGAAGAAGATCGTCGTCCGCAAGGCCGGCCCGGTTCGCCTGACCAGCGCGGCCCGTGCGCTGTACCTGCCGTGGTCCTGCGCTGTGCAGAACTGACCGATCCTCCCGGGCAAGGGGGACCGCGGTGCCGGCCGGACGCAGCAGCGGCGGCCGGCACCGCTCCACCCCCTCGCCCCTCCGTCTACCTCCCGCAGGAGGATCCGTGCACTCCTCCACGGACAGCAGTTCCACCGCTCCGGGCCTCGACCTGGACCGGCCGGTACCGCTTCGTCAGCTCGTGTACCTGCCGGAGGCCGACGAGGTCACCATCGGCAGCCCGGAGACCGACACCTACGCCGTCTTCCCGGCCGACGGCGCCGAGTTGGTCCGGATGCTCGCCGAGGGCCTCACGCCCCGCGAGGCCGCCGAGCGCTACCAGACCGTGCACGGAGAGACCGTCGACATCGCCGACCTCGTCGAGGCCCTCGTGGAGCTCGACCTCGTCCGTTCGGCCGGCGAAGCGGCGGGACCGGCCGCGCCGGTGCGCTGGCAGCGCCTGGGACAGGTGGTCTTCAGCCGACCGGCCCTCGTCGGCTACGCACTCGTGACGGCCCTCGCGGTGGCCGAGATGGTCCGGGTGCCCGAGCTGGTCCCACGCGTCGACAACCTGTTCTTCAGCTCGTACTACACCCTCGTCGTGCTGATGCTGTTCGTCGGCCAGGTGCCGCTGCTCGCGCTGCACGAGGCCTTCCACGCCCTGGCCGGTCGCCGGCTCGGCCTGCGCTCGCGGCTCTCCATCGGCCGCCGCCTGGTCTACCTGGTGCTGGAGACCTCCCTCGACGGGCTGGTCAGCGTGCCGCGCCGGAAGCGCTACCTGCCCATCATGGCGGGCATGATCGCCGATGCCCTGGCGATCGCCGTGCTCACCCTGATCGCCGACGCGACGCGCGGCACCAACGTGACCGTCGCGTCGCTCTGTCTCGCGATGGCCTACGCCACGGCACTGCGGCTCGCCTGGCAGGGGTTCTTCTACCTGCGGACCGACATCTACGTCCTGCTCGGCACCGTCCTGGGCTGCGTGAACCTCCACGCCGCCGCAACCGACGTGCTGCGCAACGCGGTTCGGCGCACCGTCGGGCGGCTGCCGCTGGACCTGTCCGTCCACCACCCGGTCGACCGGAGGGTCGCGCGCTGGTACGCCTGGCTGATGCTCGTGGGCTACGTGTTCACCCTCACGATGTTCGCCGGTGTCGTCGTGCCGACGGCCTACCGCCTCCTGCACGACATGTGGCTGCGCCTGACCGGCCAGGCCTCGCTGGCCGGCCGGCTCGACTCGCTCGCCCTGATGGTGCTCAGCCTCGCGCAGACCGTCGCCGTCGTCGTGCTCGCCGCCCGCGAGCGGCGCGCGGCCCAGTCGGCCTGACCCCCCGAACCCACCCTCCTCCCCTGCGCCCCGCGCGAAAGGCAGCTGAGTCATGGCCGAGCACCGCCACCACTGGGTCCGCGCCACCGGGCGCCGCGCCCGCGTCGAAGCCCGCGAGCGGCTCGACCTGCCGCCCGCGCTCGCCGTGGTGAACGCCAACCGCCGTCTGCGCGGGCCCTACACCGCCGTCGGCTCGATCCTGCGGGCGATCGTCCCGGACGCGCTCGCCTGCTGCCCCGAGGCCGTCGCCGAGCACGACATCGAGATCCTCTCCACCACGCCGGAGCTGCGCGACCTGGTGCCGGCCACCCGCGAGACACTGACCTCCCTGGCGGTGCCCAAGGAGCGCACCCGCTTCTACTCCGCGCTGCGCACACTGCGGATCGCCCACGGCCTCGTCGAGTTCCTGGAGGCGTACCTGCGCGCGGTCGGCCCGCGCTCGCTCGTCGTCGACGACGCCCACCAGGCCGACCCCAGCGACGGGGAGTTCCTCGCCGTCCTGCTGCGACGCGTCGATCCGCAGCTGCTCACCGTGGTGGTCACCACCGGCACCGAGCCGCTGGAGCGTCCGGCCGGTCCCGGCCGCGAGGACCTGCCGACCGCACTCGCCGCCCGGTGCACGGTGCTCGACGCGCAGGGCGAGGGCGCGACGGGCGCGGGCACGGCAGCCGAGGGCCTGCCGGCCGGCGCCGTGCCGGGCCGCGGCTACATCGACGGCGACGGCATCGGCGACGACCCGGACGAGCTCGCCGCCTACCTGAGCCTGCCGCCCGCCGAACGCGCCCGGCTGCACGACCTGCGGCGCGCGGAGCTGGAGACGGCCGGGGAGTCCTCCCTGCGACTGGGTGCCATCGCCTGGCACGCGGAGCACGGCAGCGATCCGTCCGGGGCCGGGGCCGACACCCTGCGCCACGCCCTCGACCACTGCATGGACCTCGGCTTCTACCACGCCGTCCTGGACCTCGGGGAGCGTGGCCGGCGGCTGGTCACCCACGAGAGCAGCCCGACCCACTGGTGGGCCTTCACCACCAAGATGACCACCTCCTTCGCCGCCCTCGGCCTCGCCGAGCAGGCGCTGCCGCTGTACGACGAGGCCCGTGCGCTCAGCACCTCGCCCGAGGTCCACATGCAGGCCGCGTACGCCACGGCCATGCTCCACACCCGTCACTTCGGCGCCGACCGGCGCGACCACCAGTTGGCCCGGGCCTGGGTCAACCAGGCGATCGCCTTCGCCCGTTGGCACCCCGAGTCGAAGGAGCGGGAGGCGCGCGTGGTGTTCAACCGCAACGGGCTCGCGCTGATCGAGGTCCACCAGGGCCGTCTGGAGGCGGCGTTGGAGTTGCTGGACGGCTGCATCGCCCGGCTCGACGAGACGCTGGAGGACCACGAGCACGCACTGCACCGCTCCGTGCTGCGCTACAACCGCGCACAGGTGTACGCGGGCCTGGGCCGCCACGACGAAGCCGTCGCCGACTACACGGCGGTGATCGAGTGCGACCCCAACTACGCCGAGTACTACTTCGACCGGGGCATGCTCTGGCGCGACCTGGGCCGGCCGGAGCAGGCGCTGGCCGACTACGACCACGCCATCCGGCTCTCGCCGCCGTTCCCCGAGGCGTACTTCAACCGGGCCGACGTCCTGGCCGAGCTCGGCGACACCGAGGCGGCGGTGGCGGACTTCGGCTACGTCCTCCAGCTCGACCCGGAGTTCGGCGACGCCCGCCTCAACCGGGCCGCACTGCTCCTCGAAGCCGGTGAGCACGAGCTCGCCTGGAACGAGGTCCGGGCCGGGCTCGCGGACACTCCGGCGAGTCTGCAGCTCCTCTGCATCAAGGGACAGTTGCTGGTCGCCGACGGTGACCTCGCGGCGGCGTCCGACGCCTACGAGGCCGCACTCGCCGTCGACCCCGAGTGCGCCCAGGCGTGGGCCCTGCGCGGTGAACTCCGCTACCAGGAGGGTGATCTGGACGCGGCCGGCGCCGATCTGGCACGCGCGGTCGAGCTTTCGGCGGAGCCCGGCATCCAGTTCAACCTGGCCGTGGTCCACCATGACGCCGGCCGCTTCGGTGAGGCGCTGCGACTGCTCGACGAGGTGCTCGGCTCGACCGAGGACGTGGACGCCCGGTTGCAGCGGGCCCGTTGCCTGATCGGGCTCGACCGGGCGGACAGCGCCAGGGACGACCTCCTCGCCTGCCTGAAGGCCGATCCCGAGTCCGCCGAGCAGGTGTACGAGCTGATGCCGGAGCTGGCCCGCGCCTGAGCGGTCGCCTCCGCCCCGCCGGCCCCGCGGGCAGCCGCCCCGCGGGCAGTCGCCCCGCCGGGGAACCGCCTCGCCGCCTCGCCGGCCCCGCCACCCGCGGGGCCGGCGGAGCGACGAGGCGGCTTTCGGGCGTCAGTGCCGGACCGCGGCGCGGCCCAGCTCGCCGCGCACCCGGCTGCGGACGTGGGCCACGGCGGGTGAACCGGTGTAGGCGGCAGCCACCTTGACCAGCCACGCCGCCTCCTCGCCGATGTCGGCCACCACCGGATGGGGCACGCATCCCTCGCCCGGGCCGATGGGGAAGCGGTGCCCCGCCCTCGCCGCCTCCAGCGCGGCGGCGAGGGCCGCCGCCTCGACCACGGCCGCCAGCTCCTCCGCATCGGCGGGTCCGATGACCTCCCCGACCCAGAGCGGCACCCGGGGGTGCAGATGGGGGCGGAGGGAGAGCTGACCGTCGCGGATCTCGATGATCCGCCGGTACAGCGCGAAGTGGATGTCGCGCCGCCGGCCGGCCCCGCGGCCGAACGGTCCGAACGGCACGAGGGATTCGAACGGCCGGAAGGACCCGAACGGCCCGAGGGATGCGACCGGGCCGAACGGCCGCGCCGGGGTCACGAGTTCGATCTCCGGGAGCACGGAGCGCACCGCCGACCACAGGGGGTCGAGCCTGCGGTGGTCCTGCCAGGCCCGCACGCGTCTGACCCAGTCGGCCCAGGCGGACGCGGTCGCACCGCCGAAGCCGAGCACGATGCAGACCACGGCCGCCAGCGCGGACACCCCGCTGTCCGCGCCGGTCTCACGGCCCGAGGTGAGGATGTCCGTCATGTCCTGCAGGCAGTCGGCCGTCCACAGCAGCCCCGCCAGCGCGCTGCCGGCCATCAGGCGCAGTCCCAGCCGGAGGATGCCGGGTGGCGAGTGCCAGGCGCAGCGCCCGATCAGGAACCCGAAGACCGCCAGGCACCATGCGGTGTGGACGGCGAAGAGCGCGACGTACCCCGCCAGGAGAGGCCTGTCCGCGCTGCCGACGGTGACGGTCGTGCCGTCACTGACGGGCGAGGCGGCGAGGAAGCCGACGGCGCCCAGCAGGACGGTGGCGGCCGTGAAGGCTGTCTGCCGCCGCACCGCGCCTCGCGCGGCCGCGGACGCCCAGGTGGCGTACGCCATCATGGCCAGCGCCCCGGTCGACGCCACCTTCAACTGGTCGGCCACCAGGGTGAGAAGGGCGGGTTGGGGCAGCACGCCGGCCAGGGCCGAGGCCGTGGCCGGGGCGTTCACCGCCATCCCCGCCCCGAGCAGCGCGCCGCAGGCGTAGCCGTAGTGGAGTGCGGGGTCGGACCGGCGCCCCCGGTCCGTCCGGATCTTCCAGAGCGTGCTCAGCAGGGCGACCGCGGCGGCGAAGTAGCTGGCGGCACTGGCCAGTCGGTCACCCACGGCGCGCCGCGCCGCGCCGCAGCGGCCACCCGAAGACCTGCCGTAATCGCACCATCTGGTCGGTGAGTTGGCCGGTCGTCGTCGGCCGTGGCCGGTGCAGGGCGCGTTGCAGGGCCAGCGAGGCGACGAGCTCCGCCTCCTGCTCCTGCCGCTCCGTGTACACCGAGCGGCCGAGCACCCGGCGCACCAGCTCCTCGGACAGCTGGGTCGTCAGGGCCTGTGACACCACCGTGCTCACCGTGGAGCCGGAGCCGCCGGTGTGCCCGCAGAGCAGATGGCCGATCTCGTGCAGCACGATGTGCTGTTGGTGCAACGCCGTGGTGTCGACCGGATATCCGATGTAGTCCGCGCGGTCGGTGCTGATCAGCACGCCGCAGGGCGAGTGCTCCGAGCCGGAGAGCGGCACCAGTTCGATGGGCCTGCCGCGCAGCCGGGCGAGCGACTCGGTCAGCGCCGGGATGCCGAACGGTTCCGGAAGCGGTATCGAGTCCGCGACCCCCCGACATCGTTGCCAGAGCCCATGTTCAACCCCACCCGGATACCCCACGTTTCTCCCCCTGGCGTTCGGTCGCCCCCGCCGGGAGGTGATACTACAAACGCGGAAACGCGGAGGGAATCCGCTTCGTACGGTAGGCCGCTACCTGCCACCGGCCTCGCGGCGGGCGATCGCCTCGATCATGTCACTGATCGTGCCGAGTCCCTCGGGCGAGAGGGTCACCGCGCGCAGGGCCACATCCCGTACGCCCGCGTCGCGCAGCGCGCCGAGCAGCGCCAACTCCTCGGCGATCCTGGCGCTTTGCCGGTCGTCGAAGAAGTACGTGGGCGGTACCTGGAAGAACTGCGCCAGCGCTTCGAGGTGACGCTTCGTGGGATTGTCCCGGCGTCCGGTCCGCAGCTGCCAGAGGTACGTCGCCGAGAAGCTCTCCCCGGTCGCCTCGCGACAGGCCCGGGCCACATCCTCGTGGCTGTACTGCTCGCGGTCGGGACGGCGGACGACGTCGAACAACCGGTCCAGCTTTGCTGCGAGCGTGGACGCACCGGAGTCATCGGGCACGGCACACCTCATCTCTCACCCCGTGCACACGCTTCGTGCGTGCGCGTATGGAACACTCGCGACCGGTGTCTGATTCTAGTTGCTCCGCCGAAGAGGTGGTGGTCGCGGGTCGGCCGCGATCCGGTTGCGACAGTGAAAGGCACCACGTGCAGGGCCGCAGGGCCAGCAGACCGGGGTTCAAGACCGGGTCACAAGCCCGCCGCCCGCAGCCCGCAAGGCCACGACACCGCAAGGCCACGAGAGTGCACAGCCGCACAGCCGCACAGCCGCACAGCCGCACAGCCGCACGGTCGAACGCCGCGCCGGTCCCGGTCAGGGTGAGCGAGCGCGGCCTCCGGCTCCCCGGCACCCCGGCGTCTCCGGCGGCCCCGTCGGCCTCCGCGTACTCCTGGCACTCCGCGTGCTCGTCATGCGCGCCGTACCCGTCGTGCATGCCGTGGCGGCCGTGCTGATCCTGGTGCTCGGACATTGCTTCCCCCTGCGTACTTCATGCTTCAGGCCCACCCCCCCCCGGTGTCCTGCACGGCCCGCCGAAGAGATCGTTCGGGCCCGCCCCAGCGTATGCGGGCACCTCTCTCCGCTCGGCGCCGGGGCGGCAATCGTGCGTGTGCGGTGCACCCGGGCCGCTCGCGGGGGCGCGAACCCGCGGCCCCCGGGGATCCGGCGGCGGACGCCCCCGACGGCGGGAGCGTCAGCGCAGCACCGTCGCCCCGGGCGCCGGGCCGTCCTGCCGGGCGCGGGGCCGGGCCGCCAGGACGGCGATGTCGTCCTCGGCGGCGGGCGCGGTCGGCCCGGTCGGGGCGAGCGCGTGCAGGACGGCGTCGAGGAGGTCGTCCAGCTCGCCGGCGGCCGGCAGGCGCAGGGCGGCGAGACGGGCGAGGGAGACGTCGATGTCCTCGTCGCGGCGTTCCACCAGGCCGTCGGTGTACAGCAGCAGCGTTTCGCCGGGCAGCAGTTCGCGGGTGGCCTGCTCGTAGCCGCCGAGGCCGGTGCCGAGCGGTGGGCCGGTGGGGATCTGCAGCAGTTCGGTCGGGCGGCCGGGGGCGATCAGCGCGGGCGGGAGGTGGCCGGCGCTGGAGAGGGTCCAGCGGTTGCGGCCCGGGTCGGCGAGGGCGAGCAGGCAGGTCGCCGGCCGGGCGGAGTCGTTGGCGGCGATGACGGTGTCGAGCTGGCGCAGGATCCGGTGCGGCGGCAGGTCCATGCCCGCGACGTCCCGCAGGGTCGAACGGTAGGTGCTCATGTCGACGGCGGCCTCGACGCCGTGCCCCATGACGTCGCCCATCACCAGCAGGGTCCGGCCGAACGGGAGCCGCACCGTCTCGTACCAGTCGCCGCCGACCACCGAGCTGGTGCCGGAGGGCAGGTAGCGGGCGGAGAGCTCGATGTTCTGGTGAGGGTTGCCGGGCTCGCTGAGCAGCGCCCGCTGGAGTTCGAGGGCGATGCCCTGCGAGCGGGCGTAGCGGCGGGCGTTGTCGACGCTGGTGGCGGCGCGGGCGGCGAGGTCGCCGATCAGGGCGGCCTCCTCCGGGGTGAAGCCGGGCGAGGCGGCCGTCCGGGCCAGCGTCAGCAGGCCGACCAGCTGACCGCGGGCGGCCAGCGGGACCGCCAGCAGCGAGGTCAGACCGGCGGCCCGGTAGGCGGCCAGGCTGGCCGGGTCGGGGGCGGCGTCGGCGAGTTGCCCGTCCGTGGGGACGTCGGCGAGCACCGCGACACCCGCGGCCAGTGCCCGGGCGGCGGCCGAGCCGTCCCGGTAGCGCACGGACTCGCCGGGCCGGGCCGGCTCCGTCACCGCCGTGCGCAGGCTCCCCGTGCAGTGGGCGGCGGCGCGGTGGAGCCGCAGGCCGCGGGTGCGGCCGGGCCGGGCGGGGGAGTCGGGCGGCAGGACGTCGACGGTCACCAGCTCGGCGAGCCGGGGCACGGCGAAGGAGGCCAGTTCGGCACAGGTGGTGTCGACGTCGAGCGTGGTGCCGATCCGCTCGGTGGCGGCGTCGAGCAGTGCCAGCCGGGCCCGGGCCTGCGCCAGTTCGCGCCGGAGCTCCTGCTCCGGACCGGGGTCGTCCAGCACGACCACCACCACGCCGGTGACGTGCCCGCCGGCCTCCAGTGGCCGGTAGCGCACCCGCAGGCCGGCCGGTACCGGGGCGCCCGCGCCGTCCGGGCCGCCGGTGGCGTGTTCGCGGTCCCGGCCGTCGGCGAGGACACGGCGCAGCGTGCCGGCCGCGCCCGCGAAGGCGGTGGCCGCGACCGGCCGGCCGAGCAGGTCGGCCCGGCGCAGTCCGGTGGCGGTGGTGAAGGCCGCGTTGAGGTACTGCCAGCGCAGCCGCTCGTCCAGCAGCGCGACGCCGACCGGCGCGAGGGCGAGCACCTTGCGGAGGAGATCCGGACTGTCACCCACCGTGACGGAGCCGCCGCTCGCGGTCAGGGCCGCCGCTGCCGCCGCCAGTGACCGGTCGTCCTGACCCGCGGGGGTGGCGCCCTCTCCTCCATTGCCGAACCGGGACCGCATACGCCCATGATCACTCGTCGCGCCGCGGCACGCCCATGGACCGGTGAAACCTTGACTCGCCGGTAGTGGTGTTGTAACCGGGGGTCGGGTCGGGGCCGGGTCGGGCTGGGCCGGTGGCAGGGAAGCGCCCGGTGGGGCGGTGGGGCTCCTGCGGCCCAGGCTTCTGGCTCAGGCCCCGGGCTCAGGCTTCGGGGTCGGCCTTCGAGGCCAGGCGTCGGGTCCGGACCTCGGGCGTGGCGGGCGGCGCCTTCAGCTTGGCCCACACGGCTTCCAGTGCGGCGATGTCCGCGTCGTCCGGCCGGTCGTCGAAGGCCTCGGCGAGCGCGGCACGCCGGGTGGCGTCGGCCTCCCCGCCCTGCTGACCGCCGCCGGCCCGTACGCCCCGGCGCTGGAGGCCTACGTCGAGCGCACCCGCGCCGCCTTCACCCAGGCCCAGACCCCGGCCGAGGCGGCCGCCCCGGTCATCGAGGCCCTCACCGCCGAGCAGCCGCCGTTCCGGGTGCAGACCTCCGACCGGGCGCGGGCCTTCGTCGGCGCCAAGCTCGCCGACCTGGACGGCTCGGCGGTGCAGTCCCTCACCGGCACCTGGGTCGGCTGACGGCCGCCGGGCCGGTCACCCGGCGAGAACCGGCCGGGACGATCCGGCCGGCCACACCGTACCGGCTCCCGCCGACGACTCGCGGCCACCCGGGGCCGGCCGCGACCCGGGCGGCACCCGGTGCGAGCCGTGCACGCCCCAGGTGGCACCCGGTGCGAGCCGGCCGCGACCCGGGCGGCACCCGGGCGGCACCCGGGCGTGCCGTGCGCGGCCCGGTGGGTGCACTGAGTACCGGTCATACTTGGGCGGCGGTGCCCGGTCGCGGGTGCCGCCCGAGCGCCGCCGACCACCGGGGGCCGCGGAGCACGCCGAGACCGGAGGACCCGATGAGCCGCCACCTGCCGAGCACCGTTCCGCCGGGCGGGTCGCCGGCGCAGCCGTGGAACCGGCAGCGGCTGCGCAGCAACAACGAGTGGCTGCTGCTCGAACTGCTGCGCACCGGTGGCCCCTCGTCGCGGGCCCAGCTCGCCCGGGACACCGGCCTCTCCAAGCCCACCGTCTCCGCCGCCCTCGCCGCGCTGGAGCTGGCCGGACTGGCCCGGGAGGCCGGCCGCTTCGTGCCCGAGCGCGGCCGGACGGCCGTCCTCTACGAGCCCGACCCGACCGCCGGCCACGTGCTCGGCGTGGACATCGGCCGGGCCCGGCTGCGCGTCGCCGTGGCCGACCTCGCCGGGCGGATCGTCGCCCGCCGGGACATCCCGAACAAGGGCCGCACGGCCAACGCGGTGGCGGACGCCGTGGTGGCCGCGGCCCGGGAGACCACCACGGAGGCGGGCCTGGCCGCCGCGGAGATCGTGCACGCGGTCATCGGCACGCCCGGTGTGTGGGACGAGCAGCGGCGCGGCGTCCGGTACGCCACCAGCCTGCCGGGCTGGGGCAGACCGGGTCTGTTCGACCGGATCGGGGAGGGTCTGGAGACCGGCGTCACCGTCGCCAACGACGCCAACCTCGCCGCCCTCGGCGAGTTCACCCTCGGTGCCGGCCGCGGCAGCCGCATGTTCGCCTACCTGCTGATCGGCACCGGCCTGGGCGTGGGTGTCCTCAAGGACGGTGAACTCCTCTCCGGCGCCCACGGCGCGGCCGGCGAGGTCGGCCTCGTCCCGTTGCCCGCCCGGCCCGACGGCACGCCGGGCGGGACGATCGAGGAGGCGGCCGCGGCGGACGCGGTGGTCCGGACGGCGCTGGAGCTCGGCATGGGCGGCCCGCTGACGGCCAAGGAGGTCTTCGACGCAGCCCGCTCCGGTGACCCGCTCGCCATCGAGGCGGTGCACCGCGAGGCCGGGCAGCTCGCCTACGCCGTCGCCGTCCTGTCGGCCCTGCTCGACCCGGACCTGGTCGTCCTCGGCGGCGGTATCGGCGGCAGCGCCGACCTCCTGCTGGACCCCCTGGAGCGCGCGCTCCAGCAGCTCACCCCGCTCAGGCCGAAGCTCGCCCAGAGCGAACTGGGGGAGGAGGCCGTCCTCCTGGGCGCCGTCGCGACGGCGTTGGAGACCGCCCGCCCCGCGGTCTTCGCGCGGCGCACGGCGCTCGCCGACCAGTAGCCGGGCGGCAGAGGTTCAGACCAATCTGACCGGTTCGAGTCAACTGCGCATCAGTCTACGGGTACGATCGGAGCATCAGTCCGATCATGGGAATAACCTGCCCGATCGGGCGAGAACGTCTGCCCTCTTCCGCGCCCTTGCCGACCTCCCGCGAACACCGCGGTCCCGGTAGACAAGGGCCCCGGGGCCGGCCGGAGGAAGCCCGCCACACGCGCGCCGTCCGCCGGACGCCACGGTCGGGGCGGACCACGGGGGCGGCGGGGGCCGGTGGTTGAACTGTGGCTGAGGCCGGCAGTCGAACCGGGCCGGGGCGTCGGCCCCGGAAGGCCGCGCGAACCGTCTGCGGCCTACGCGAGCCGGCGGCCGGATCCACGACGGGCCCGTCCCTCGGCAGCGCGCGTCACCGGGAGCGGCGCGCCGACCTGAATGGAGTCCGATGTCCGACACCACCGCCGAGGAACCGCGCCGGGGTGCGCCCGACCCGATGGTCCTGGCCCTGGCCGTGATGTCCGCCGTGACGGCGGCGCTCTCGGTCAGGATGCTCATGCTGGACAGCGAGTCGTCGGACTACTACTACTTCCTCGGCCCGTGGTACCGGTACATGGCGGACCATGGCGGGTTCAGTGCCCTCAGCAACGCGGACTTCTCGGACTACAACGTCCCCTACCTCTACCTGATGGCCGCGCTCACCTACCTGCCGGTGTCGGCGCTGGCGGGCATCAAGTGGATCTCGATCCTGTTCGACCTGGCACTCGCCTCCTACACGTTCCGCATCGTCTCCCTGCGGTGGCCGGACCGGACCTGGCACGCCTTCAACGCCGCGCTGGTCGTCCTCCTCCTGCCCACGGTGGTGACCAACAGCGGCTGGTGGGGCCAGGCCGACGCCATCTTCACGACCTTCCTGGTCGGCGGCGTCTACCACGTGCTCCGCGACCGGCCGTGGTGGGCGTGCGCGTTCTTCGGCATCGCGCTGGCGTTCAAGCTCCAGGCGGTGTTCCTCTTCCCGCTGCTGCTCGTCCTGGTCATCGTGAAGCGGGTGCCCTGGCGGAGCCTGCTGGCCCTGCCGGCCGCTTACGTGGCCCTCGACATCCCCGCCTTCCTGCTCGGCGCCGACCCGTGGCAGCTGCTGACGGTCTACACCCGTCAGCCGGACACGTACAAGCAGCTCACCCTCAACGCGCCGTCCGTCTACCAGTTCGTCTCGGTGCCGCAGGCCGACGAGGACGCCGTGCGGAGCGCCGGCGTCCTCGTCGCGGGCGTCGTGGTGCTGGCGCTGGTCGGGCTCGCCGTCTGGGCCGTACGGCGGGGAGGCGGGACGGGCGGAGTCGCCGGTCGGGCGGCGCTCACGGACACCAGGGTGCTGCTGCTGGCCACCGCCTCCGCGATCGCCGTGCCGTTCCTGCTCCCGTCGATGCACGAGCGGTACTTCTACGTCGCCGACGTGCTCAGCGTGATCGTCGCCTTCCAGCTGCCGCGGAAGCTCTGGTACCTGCCGGTCCTGGTCCAGCTGTCCTCCCTCGGCAGCTACCTCAAGTTCATCGCCCCCGACCTGGCGCCCTACCTGTCCATGCCGGCCCACGGCATGCTGATGCTGCTGGCGCTCATCGCCGTGCTCCGCGCCACGGCGGGGGAGTTGCGCGCTGAGCCCGGGCCGCGTGCCGACAGCGCCCGGGAGCGGGGCCGGCGCCCGGTCCTCGCCGACGCCCCGGAGCCGTCGACGTCGTCCCTGCTGCCGTCCCTGCCGGCCCAGGCTCAGGCCCCGGCTCCGCCGGTGACCTGGGCGGCGTCCCACGGCCGGGCCCGTGTGGGCGGCCCGGCCGAGCACGGTCGTCAGACAGCGGCCGAGGAGTGAGCCCGAACCCGGTGACGTGTGCCGTACGTCCGATCCCGCCGGCGTCGCCCGGCGGACGCGGCACCTGAAGGGGGCGGACACGCCGGTAACGGAGGACATCCGGATCCGCGATGACGTGCGGGTCGCGGCCGGTCCGTTCGCGGACTTCGCGGGCCCGGTCCGGGACGTCTGAATCGGCCCGGCCCGGCCCGGCGCGGTCCGGGCCGCCGGCGGCATCCGTGCACGACGTGCACGGATGCCGCCAGCGGCCTTTCCGGAGGTTCAGTGCGCGTTGGTGTACATGTAGGAGCCGGTGTCGTAGTTGTAGACGGCGACCTTGATCAGGACGCCGGCGTCCGACTTGCTGAAGTCCGTGCCGTACCACCCACCGCCCATGTCATAGGTGGCCGGTATGCCGAGCCAGTCCCACCCGCCGCTGCCGTTGGACGTCAGGACCCACAGGTTCTGACCGTAGGTCCTCGTGTGCAGCCAGGCGGTGGCCCGGTCGTGGCCGCTGGTGTCGGGGCCACGGTGGATGTCCAGTTCGGCGACGACGCCGTTGGCGGCGACCTGGTCGCACCAGTAGTACTCGTTGCTCCAGCACCCGACCTGGTAGCCGGGGCTCGGGGCCGCCGCGGAGGCCGGGCCGGCGCCGGCCAGCGGGAAGGCCAGGACGCCGAGGGCGGCGGCTGCGGCGAGCAGTGTCTTCCTACCCAACACGGTTGGTCCTCTTCTCTCTTGTTCTCGGGTGACGCCCTCCCGACGGAGGCATTCCAGCGTCACCCGGCACGGGCCGGGTCTCTTGTGGCTCCGTGCCGGATCACTTGTGCCTCGGCGCAGACCTCGGCGGGCGTGCGGCTGCCCCGTGCCGGAACTCGGTGGGCGTGACGCCGTACGCGGCCCGGAACGCCCGGCTGAACTCGGCGGGCAGGAGGAAGCCCCACCGGGCGGCCAGGGGGCCGATCGGACGGTCGCGCAGGCGGGAATCGGCGAGGTCGGCGCGGCAGCGTTCGAGCCGGCGGCGCCGGACCGTCGCGGCCACGGTCTCCGGTTGGGAACGGAACAGCTGGTGCAGGGCGCGGACCGAGATGTGGTGGTGCGCGGCGATGCCGGCCGGCCCGAGGTCGGGGTCGGCGAGGTTGCGGTCGATGAAGGCGCCGATCTGCGCCAGCAGGACTTCCCGGCGGGTCTCAGCGGGCAGCGCGAGGGTACTGTCGGATGCCGATGCCAGGAGGGCGGCGGTGAGATCGAGCGCGATGCCGCCCAGGCGCCGCAGCTCGGCTGGTTCGCACCGCTCGGCCTGGGACCGGAGCTCGGTCAGGTACGAGGCAAGGAGCGTCCCTGGAACGGTGTGTGCCGGCAGTGCGGTGCCGAGTAGTCGGTCCGTTCGGTCCTGGGACAGTGGCAGGGCGGACCGTGGTATCCGCAGCAGGGTGACGCGTGGCAGGCGTCCTTCGTCCTGGAACTCACAGCTCAGGGGGTGGGAAGAGTCGAAGAGGGCGATGTCCCCCGCGGTGAGCAGGGAGGTGTTGCGACGCTGGTCGATACCGATGGGACTGCCGTGGACGAGGAAGAGGAAGTACTGTTCCGGGTCGCCGCGCCGGATGTGGCCAACAGCCCGGCGGGCTGACATCGGGGAGAAGGTGAAGCCGAAGATGTCCGTGTCGCCCAGCGGGATGGATGTGGCGGTGCCGCGGAAGCGGTCTGCATGAGTGCTGGTGACCGACACCGGCATGACCAGGTCACCGACCATGTGGGTCCACCACTCGAAGCCGTCGCGTGCGCTGACGCTCGTGGTGGAGACCGATGCTTTCACGTGCACCCCCCGCGTGACGTATACACGCCATCGTCGAGCATCGGCAGGCCCGCGAGCCAGCGCAATACCGGTCAACTCACCGGGTGGACGGATCCGTGTGCTCTCAGTGCCAAAGAAGTCTGCGCTCGGTGCCAAAGACGAAGACGGCGGCCCTGCCACACAGTGGTAGCCCGGCCCGGCACCGTGCCGGGCGACGCGACACAGGGGTGCCGCGGGAGGACGGCGGGAGTGACGGATGAGCGGGTCGCGCTGCCGCCGCTCACGCGCCCGCAGGCGTGGTTCGCGCGCTGCTCCCGGGCCCCCACTGCGCGCCTCCTCCGGGCTGAACGCCGCCGCCTCGATGCCGAGTTGGCGGACGACCTCCCTGCGTCGTTCGAGCGGATCAGGCGACGCGTCGACAAGGGGCTCGCGGGCCGGATCCCGTGAACGGGTGCGGCCTCGGAGGCGTCGCCCCCGAGGCCGTCCGCTCCGAAGTGGACCGGTTCACTGCGTGGGAGGCGGCCGACGGAGTCACCTGGATCACCTGGGCCGAACTGAAGGCGGTCGACTGGAACGAGCCCGCGGAGCGGCCCGACGGCCGGCTGCACCAGTACCGGCAGACGGCGGACGGACTCCGGCTGACGGGAAAGGCCGGCTGGTGCCCGCGGTTCGCGCAGGCCGTCGGCCTGCCGGAGTCGGCGATGGGGCAGCCGCAGGAGTGGCCCGAGGGTAGCGAATGGCTCATCGACGGCATCCTCTACCGCGCGGAGACGATGCGCCGAAGGGAGGCGGTGACGGAGGACGGCGAGTGGAAGCCCGTCTGGACGGTCATGGAGGCCCTGGCCTCGACGCACGGGGACGACAACGTGCGGCTCGTCGTCTGGTTCGACAGCTGAGCAGCGGGACGGGCCCCGCGCCGGTCCCGGCGCGGCGCCCGTCAACCTCGTCGCCTACCAGGGCAGAGGACCTGCCGCGTCGACGTAGCCGCCGGTCGGACCGTCCGGCCCCAGCTGTGCCATCCGAACGATGATCTCGGCGCCCTGCTCGACGGTCTGCGCGCCCTCGTGCCGGTTCAGGTCCGTCGCGGTGTAGCCGGGCTCCACGGCGTTGATCCGCATCCGCGGGAACGCCTTGGCGAACTGCACGGTGAGCATGTTGACCGCGGTCTTGGAGACCGGGTAGGCGGCCCCCGGGTACCCCTTGCCGGCGTGGGCCAGGGAGGCCAGGCTGCTGCTGACATTGACCACGACCGGGACGGCGGAGCGTTCCAGCAGCGGCAGGAAGGCGTGGGTCACCCGGACCAGGCCGAAGACGTTGGTCTCGAACACCTCCCGCATCACGTCGGCGGTCAGCTCCGCGGCGCCGATGATCTCGCCCTCCGGTGACCGCACCTCGATTCCGGCGTTGTTGACCAGGACGTCCAGGGCGGCGCCGTCGGCCTCAACGGTGGCCACCGCGGCGGCGACCGACGCATCGTCGGTGACGTCGAGTTGCACGAACCGGGCGCCGAGCTCGGCAGCTGCTGCCTCGCCCCGCTCGACGTTGCGCGCTCCCAGGTAGACGGTGTGGCCCGCGGCGATCAGGCGGCGGGCGGTCTCGTAGCCGAGGCCCTTGTTGGCCCCGGTGATTAAGGTCGTCGTCATGGGGCACAGCTTCCCTCCGGGACGGTGCGGTCGGCCAATGGTTTACGACGCGGTCCGCGATGCGGCGCGACCAGGACGCCGAGGCCCGTCATCCGATCGGCGCTCCGGTCCCGGACCGCTCCGCCTGCCGACGGCCCGGCGGCCTCGCGTTCTCCTCCAGCACCTCGCGAGCCCTGCGACGCTCCCCAACCATGACGTCGGCCTGTCCGACCCCGTCGGGGTCGGACAGGCCGACGTCATGCAGGCCCATGTATCGACCAACAGCGTCCGGTTCGGCGCGGGGTTGTTGGTGTGTCGGGCGGGTCAGTTGTCGGTGGGGAAGTCCCCGGAGCGGATGCCGGCGACGAAGGCCTGCCATGCGGTGGCGTCGAAGGCGAGTGCGGGGCCGTGGGCGTCCTTGCTGTCCCGGACCACGACGGCGGTGGTGTCCAGCTGGCCGAACTCGACGCAGTTCTCGTTCGGGTTGCTGGCGGTGGCCTTCCTCCACGTCACCGGCAGGGTGGAGGCGACGGAGTAGTGGGTCATGTGGTCCCGCTTTCAGTCCATCGGGAATTCGCGGATGTGAAGGCTGCTGATGAACGCCTGCCATGCCTCGGGACGGAACTGGAGGGTAGGACCGTCGACGTCCTTGCTGTCGCGGACTGCTCGGCCGCCACCTTGGAGGCTCGCCACCTCGACACACTCACCCCCCTGCTGGGAGTACGACGACTTCTTGAACGGGGTGGCCAGCTCGATCCTTCTCACTCTTCCTCTTCCTTACCTTCTTCGCACGGGAGTTCTCGAAGCACCTGGCGGACGAACTCCAGGCTTGCGTCCGGGGCCCATGCAGCAGATCTCAAGGTTTCCAGTGCATAGGCATAACCGGTCAGCTCCTCCGAAGACTCCACCACGACAACGTTCGTGAAGCCTTCGAACGAGACGGCTTCCAGCGCGGGGTCTGATCCGAATGACATGCTGGTGAACGGACCCGCGACCCTGGCGGCGTTCCCCGAGTTCAGGGGCAGGATCTGAAGTGTCACATTGGGAAGTCTCGCTACCCGGATGAGATGCCGGAGCTGCTCCCGGTGAACCTCTCTTGTGCCCATGGGCGCAACTACGGCGGGCTCCCACATGATGGCCGTGAACCTGACGCTGCCATCCTCGATTCGCTTCTGGCGAGCCTGGCGTACCTTGATGAACTCGTCGCGGTTTGCCGCCGGCACCACGGTGGGGTTGGCGTTGTGCATCTCTGCTGCAAAGGCCGACGTCTGCAGGAGGCCCGGAATGATTCCGAGTTGCCACGTCGCTATGTGCGTAGCGTCGCTTTCAAGTTCGATGTAGGCGGCGTAGTTCTCACCTACGCCCTTGTAGTCGAGCCACCAGCCGCGACGGTTGCTCTCGCGGGCCAGTGATTCGAGCCGTCCTCGCTCTTCCTGATCACGGACTTGATACAGGTCGAGAAGCAGGCGGACGTCCAAGGGGCGGGAGGTCACCTTTCCCGACTCCATGCGCGAGATCTTCGCCACCGACGACACCAGGGCGTCCGCGGCGTGGGATTGATCGAGCCCGGCTGTCAAGCGGTGCTTCCGCAGAGCCGCGCCAAGCCGACGGCTTCTTACGGTTGGCTTCCCGCCAGCTGGCATCTCACTACCTCTCGACTCGAAGTCATCAGTCTGCCTGTAGGGCGGAGTTGAAGCTAGCAGGGGCCGACTCTGTGTCGAGTGCAAATTTGCATCAGTGTCACTTGCATGTGACCCAGTGCACAGCGCACACTGACGGTGAGTAGTCCAGCGGATCGATTGAGTGATCAAGTCTGGTCGTCGGGCATCGTTTTGCCCGTTTCCGGTCGCCGCCCGGTGCTCCGTTGGTTCCTGACGTCTTCGACTCCCCGCTTCCGGAAGGTGGCTACGCCATGTCCAAAAGCTCTGACCTGCCCCGCCGCCCTGCTCTTGTGGCCAGTTGCTGGCTGCCGCGCAGCAGGCGATCGCCGGGTGAGGCGCGCCGACAGCTCGAAAAGCTGCTCGCCGAGGTCCCCGATGGCGAACGCTTCGCCGACATCGGGCTGCTGCTGGTCTCGGAGTTGGTGACCAATGCCGGTGCGCCATGAAGCGCTCTGACTATATTCCCGGTGCAACCGGGAGGAACTGGAGGGATGTTCCTGGGCCCAATGGCTTACCTGGAGTCGAAAGGCGAAGGGGACCGTAGCATGCCAGAAAATCAGCGGCCGCGCTCAAGTGCGGAGGCGGTGCGCTGAGAGGCCCGCGTGACATGGCGAAAGCTAGACTGCCTGAACCCAAATCTCCAGAGATGCAATGGCATGACATCCGCCGGAACCGCATTTGACACCGGCGCCGCGTCCTGCAGGGAAGTCACTGCGTATTCTCTGCAACCTCCGGACTGCGGAACGATTCCCAGTGAGGGAATTCAAGGGGATGAGTTGGGCGCCTAAATCACGCTAGACACGTATGTCGGAGACGAACATGGGATCGCCTAAAGGGATAGAAATCCCCATGGCGACGGAGGTCCCGTAGTAGTCGCAGGAGTAACGACCTGCCAAGGCGGGCGGTAACACCGCCCACAGGGCGAAGGGGACCAGGAGACCCGGATATGAAGATCACTGGGAGGTATGCGTAATGCAGAGCGCCGAAACAGTGCTGAATGTCCTGCGCGAACGCGGCAGGCACGGTCTGCCGTGCAACGAACTGTACCGACAGCTGTTCAACCCGGATCTGTACCTGCATGCCTACGGGCGGATCTACGCCAACAAAGGTGCGTTGACCCCCGGGGCCTGCGAGGAAACCGCAGACGGCATGTCCGAGGTAAAGATCGCAAACCTGGTGGAAGCCCTCCGCCACGAGCGATACCGCTTCCGCCCGGTCCGCCGCATCCACATCCCCAAGAACAACGGGAAGATGCGACCGCTCGGATTGCCGTCATGGTCGGACAAACTCGTGGGAGAAGCAGTGCGCCTCCTTCTGGAGGCATACTACGAACCCCGATTCTCCAACCTCTCCCACGGTTTCCGTCCCGAACGGGGATGCCACACGGCCCTGAGCCAGGTGGTCATCAACTGGACAGGGACGACCTGGTTCATCGAAGGGGACATCTCGGATTGCTTCGGCTCGCTGGACCACGACGTCCTGCTGTCGATCCTGGCCGAGAGAATCCATGACGCCAGGTTCCTCCGCCTCATCCGACAGATGCTCCAGGCGGGGTACATGGAAGACTGGGAGTGGAACCCGACCCTGTCGGGGACCCCGCAGGGCGGGGTCGTCTCTCCACTCCTGTCCAACATCTATCTGGACAAGCTGGACCGCTTTGTCGAGACAGTTCTCATACCGGAATACACCCGAGGAAAGACCCGGGCCAAGAACCCGGAGTACCGGACCCTGGAGAACGAGATCAACCGCCTCCGAAAACGGCAGAAATACTGGGGGGAGAAAATCGAAACCCCGGCCGTCCGCGAGCTGCGCCAGCGGCTGCGACGTCTGCCGGTCGGAGACCCTCGCGATCCCGGATTCCGGCGTCTGCGGTACGTCCGCTACGCGGACGACCACCTCCTCGGGTTCATCGGACCGAAGGCCGAAGCCGAGACGATCAAGCACCGTCTGAGCCAGTTCCTGCATGAAGAACTCAAGCTGGAACTCAACCAGGACAAGACCCTGATCACCCACGCCCGCACACAAGCGGCACGGTTCCTCGGCTACGAGATCACCGTCCAGCACGCAGACACGAAGATCACCCGCGACCGGCGCTCCCGCACGGGGGCCCGCAACACCAACGGGAAGATCGCCCTGCGTGTCCCCAGGAAGGTGATCGAGGCCAAAGCAGCCCCGTTTCTCAAACGCGGACACCCCGCACCCCTACGCCACCTGGCGGGACTCACACCTTACGAGCTCGTCAGACGGTACGGCGCACAGTACCGGGGCATCGTTCAGTACTACCTGCTGGCCGGCGACGTCTGGCGACTCGACCGGCTCAAAGGGGTGATGGTCACCTCGCTACTCAAGACCCTTG
>NZ_CP026498.1:18727-316749 GCF_002953255.1 Streptomyces sp. CB01881 | reverse complement strand
TCTCTGGAGAGCCCGCTGCATTGAAAGGTGCACGGCGGGTTCGGGCCGGGGGCCACTGGAAAAGGACCCGCACGCGCGGAAACCTCGCCAGTGGCCTACCGGTACTGCTTCACGGGACGCCCATCGGCAATCGTGTGCAGTTGGTGCTTTCCGTCGACCATGTCCGTCTGCGGATGGAGGTGCACGACGCGCGGGCGGACCGGGGGCCGGTGCTTCGCGCCAGTGCCAACGACGACGAGCACGGGCGGGGTCTCCTCCTCGTCAAGTCCCTCTCACGCCGATGGGGTTGCTGCCCCCGCCGGGGCATCGGGAAGATCGTCTGGGCGGAGATCGGCCCCGATGCCGCTCCCGGGGAGCGTGCCGCATGAGGGAGGCTCGCCCCGTCATCGCCGAGATCACCGGCGGCATCATGCCGCCGACGACCTACCTCCTTCTCCCCGCCGCCCTGGACGCGCTCTGGTCCGCCCTCCAGTTCCGCCCGCTCCGCGGACCCCAGTGGCAGTGGTTCGAGCGCTACCTCACCGGTCCGGCCGCCGAGCGCGTCGTCGCTGAACGCCTCAACTACAACGGGCCCTTGTCGCTCCCGCTCGTCCTCCCCGAGGGCGTCCACCACCTGCGCATCCACTGGACCGCCCCGGGAGGTGCCGGGTGATCCACCGCATCTACCCCTGGTGGTACGTTCACTGCTCCCGTGCCCCCGCCGCGCGGCTCCTCCGGGCTGAACGCCGCCGCCTCGATGCCGAGTTGGCGGACGGCCTGCCCGAGTCGTTCGAGCGGATCAGGCGACGTGTCGAGAAGGGGCTCGCGAGCCGGCTCCCGTGAACGGGTGTGGCCTCGGAGCCGTTGCCCCGAGGCCGCACCCTTCAACGTCCGTCAGGCCGAGGCGAACTGCTCCCGTATCTCGCGCGGTCCGAACGGCCACGTCCGTTCCGTCCGTGCCCAGAGCAGGAACGCCCCGCCGCCGGCCGCCACCCATGCCAGTGACCACTCGATGGGGTGGAAGCCGGGCGCGTTGCGGTCCGCGTACCCGTAGATGACCAGCCAGCCGACGGCCGCCACGACGCCGGGGGCCGGGTAGAGCCACATCCGGTACGGTCGGGCCAATCCCGGTTGGCGGCGCCGGAGTACGCTCACCGCGACGATCTGGGCGAGCGCCTGGACGATCACCATCACCGTCGTGAGCAGGTTGATCAGCACCGTGAGCGGCGGGTGGGCCGCGTTGCTGCCGAGGTGGCGCCCGAGCAGGAAGCCGACCGCCGTGAGTACGCCCATCGCGGCGAGCCCGTACACCGGGAAGCCGTGCTTCGCGTGCAGCCTGCCGAAGGCGCGGAAGAACACCCCGTCCCGCGCCGCGTCGTACGGCACGCGGGATCCGCCGAGAAGTCCGGCCAGTACGGAGGCGAAGGCGGTGATCAGGATCAGTACCGTGACGACGTCGGCCGCCCCCTTGCCCCAGGTGCTCTCCAGGACCGCGGAGGCGACCGACTTGGAGGCCACCGAGTCCGGGTCGAGCATGGCGTGCCAGTCCATCGCGCCGAGGACGCCCACCTGGAGCAGCAGGTAGATCGCCATGATGCCGACGACGGAGAGCACGATCGCGCGCGGAAGTACCCGTCCTGGCTGTCGGACCTCGGCGCCCAGGTATGCGGCCGTGTTGTACCCGAGGTAGTCGTAGATGCCGATCGTCAGGCCGGCTGCGAAGCCGAGCCAGAACTGGCTGTGGGACAACTCGACCGCGTGCGCGGGCCAGTCGAAGGCGCGGCTTGGGCTGAAGTGGGTGTAGCAGGCGAGGATGACGGCCAGGACGGAGGCGATCATGACCACCCACATCACGGTGGTGAGCCTGGCGATGTTCTCCACCCGGCGCCAGAGCAGCAGGACCACCAGTGCCACGAACGCCAGCCCGACCAGGTCGCCCTGGCCGTCCGTCATCGACGGCCACAGGTAGCCGAGGTACTGGACGAAACCGACCACGCCGGTGGACATGATCAGTGGGATGAAGAGCATCGCCGTCCAGACGAAGAGGAACGGCATCAGCCGCCCGGTCCGGTACTGGAAGGCCTCGCGGAGGTAGACGTACGTGCCGCCGGCGCCGGGGAGCGAGGCGCCGAGTTCGGCCCAGACCAGGCCGTCGGCGAGGGCGAGGACGGCGCCGGCGATCCAGCCGATCACCGCCTGGGGGCCGCCGAACGCGGCGACCATGAGCGGGATGGTGACGAACGGGCCGATGCCGCACATCTGGCTCATGTTGATCGTGACGGCCTGGAAGAGGCCGATTCTTCGGGACAGACCTGGGGATGACACCGGGGCCTCCGGGGGCGGCGGGGGAGTGGGGCGCCTGGCTGGGGCGAGGGCGTTCAAGTTAGGGAGCTTTACTTGATCCGTCAAGACACTGAGCGGCATCGGGGGTTGGCTCTGGCGACCATTGGGAAACTTTCCTAACGAAAGTCATTGACCGCGTGGCTCCGGTGCCCCGATTCTGGTGGCGCCCACCATGGCTGCCACGGGCGCGTTCTCCCGCTCCTCCGCTCCTCCGTTCTCCCGCTCCTCTGCTCTCCCCCCGGCCCGTCGCCCCGCGCGGCGGCTTCGACGAAAGTGAGTTGGCATGCACAAGGCTATCGGGGTCCGTCTCACCGCCCCGCTGCTCGCCACCGCCCTCGGCTCGGCCGCCCTGCTGCTGGCCCCCGTGAACGCCGCCGCAGCCGCGCAGGCGGCCCCCACCGCCGCGGCCGCCGTGCCCGGGATGGCCGCCGCGCCGTACGAGTACCTCGGCTGGGGCAGTCCCCAGAAGCCCACCGACGTGATGAAGGCGACCGGGGTGAAGTGGTTCACCCTCGCGTTCATCCTCTCCGACGGTGGCTGCAACCCGAAGTGGGACGGCAGCCGGCCGCTGGCGGGCGGCTCCGACGAGGCCGCGATCAAGTCGATCCGGGCGGCCGGCGGCGACGTCATGGTCTCGGTCGGCGGGTGGAGCGGCAACAAGCTGGGCGAGAAGTGTTCCAGTGCGAGCGCGCTGGCCGGCGCCTACCAGAAGGTGATCGACGCCTACGGGCTGAAGGCCCTCGACGTCGACATCGAGAACACCGAGTTCTCCAACGCGACGGTCCGTCAGCGGGTGGTGGACGCCCTGAAGATCGTCAAGACGAAGAACCCCGGCATCGTCACCTACATCACCATGGGCACCACCCCGACCGGGCCGGACGCCACCGGCAAGGACCTGATCAAGCGGGGCGCGGCGGCGGGGCTGGCCAACGACGGCTGGGTGGTCATGCCCTTCGACTTCGGCGGCCACAGCGGCACCATGGGCCAGGCCACGGTCAGCGCGCTGGACGGACTGAAGGCCGCGGTCAAGAGCGCGTACGGCTACAGCGACGACGCCGCGTTCCGGCACATCGGCGTGTCGTCGATGAACGGGAAGACCGACGAGGCCGGCGAGACCGTCACCACCGCCGACTTCCGCACCATCCTCGCCTACGCGAAGCAGCACCACCTCGCCCGCTTCGCCTTCTGGTCGGTCAACCGCGACCGTGCCTGCGGCTCCGGCGCGGACGCCGACGCCTGCAGCGGCATCGCGCAGTCCCCGTACGAGTTCACCAAGATCGTCGTCCAGTACCAGGGCTGAGGAGCCGGGGCGGCTTCTCCGGATACCCGGCTGCCAGGCCCCGCCCCATCCCGCCCCGTCATGCCGCGTCGTGACCGGTCGTGTTCCGGGTCCGCGGAGGGAGCCCCTCCGCGGACCCGGGACGGTCGGCGCGCCCGGTGTCACACCTCCTGGCGGTCGATCTCGCTCTCCCGGACCAGCCAGAGCGCGAGCGCCGCGCCCACCAGGCTGACCAGCCCGCCGAGCAGCAGCACCGTGTTGAGGCCGTCGAGGAACCCCGCGCGGGCGGCGTCCCGGACGGCCTGTCGGGCGGGCTCGGGCACGGCGTCCAGCGCCTGCGGCAGGCTGCCGGAGGAGGCGGCCTCGATCAGCTCGCGCGGGCGGGCGCCCTCCGCGGTCGGCGTTCCGGCGGTCAGCTCACGGACCTTGTCGGCGCCCCGGCCGACGAAGACCGCCCCCCAGACGGCGATGCCCACCGCGATGCCGACCTGCCGGAAGGTGTCGTTGATCCCGGCCGCCATGCCGCTCTTCTCCTTCGGCACCACGCTCACCGCCACGTCCGCGATCACCGGGTTGATCAGGCCGACGCCCGCGCCGCCGACCAGGAAGCCGGCCAGCAGCCCCGTCCACTCGTCGTCGGCCTGGACGTCGCCCATCAGCAGCAGGCCGGCGCCGACCGCGACCAGCCCGACGAAGAGCATCAGCCGCGCCGGCACCCGCGAGAGCAGCAGGCCGGCCACGGGGGCCACGACGAAGCTGAGCATCGTGATCGGCAGGTAGCGCACGCCCGCCGCGAACGGCGAGAGCCCGAGGTAGTTCTGCAGGTAGAGCGTCAGGTAGAGGAACAGCGCGAAGAGCGAGCTGGACACCGCGAACGCGGCCAGTTGCACCCCGGTGAACGCGTGCCGCCGGAACAGCCCGAGCGGCAGCATCGGCTCGCGGACGCGGAGTTCGATTACCACGAACGCGGTGAGCAGCACGGCCGAGCCGGCGAACAGCGAGACGATCAGCGTGCTGCCCCAGCCCTCCGCGTTGCCGCGTACCAGTGCCAGGACGAGCAGGAAGAGGGCGGTGCTGAAGGTCGCGACGCCCGCCCAGTCGACCCGGGTGGCGTTCGGGTCGCGGCTCTCGGCCAGCTTGAGGTAGGTGACCACCAGGGCGGCCGCCCCGATCGGCACGTTCAGGTAGAAGATCGACTCCCAGCCGAGCGTGTCGGTGAGCGCCCCGCCGACCAGCGGGCCGACCGCGACCGCCACGCCGATGGTCGCCCCGTACAGGCCCATGGCGGTGCCGCGCTCGCGGCCGGGCGGGAACTCCTGGGCGACCAGGGCGAGCGAGACGGCGAACATCACCGCTCCGCCGACACCCTGGACGGCCCGGGAGACGTTGAGGAAGGCCGGGTTCGGCGCCAGTGCGCAGAGCAGCGAGGCACCGGAGAAGATCACCAGGCCGGCGGCGAAGGCCCGGCGGCGGCCGAGCCGGTCGGCGAGCGAACCGGCGGTCAGCACCAGCGCGGCGAGGGAGAGCGCGTAGGCGTCGAACACCCACTGGAGATCGGTGAAGCTGGCGCCGAGGTCCTTGCGGATCGACGGCAGGGCGACGTTGACCACCGTGATGTCGAGCAGGAGCATGAACGTCGCGACAGAAACGGCGACGAGGGTCCACCACTTGCGTTGCACGGCAGCCGGTCTCCTGGGCCTGTCGACCGGGGCTCGGTCGGGAGGGCACCGACGCTATGCAACGCGGTGGTGCAAACCGGGGGAAACGCGGCCGATCGGGGGTGTTTAGGCCCTGTCCGGCGGAGTCCGGCCCGGAACGCCGCCGTGGCCCACCCGAGTTGGCCGGCGACTCCGGGGCGAGGGGTTGCTGCGAGGATTCGCGAGGGAGCTGAGAGGGAGCTGAGAGGGAGCTACGAGGAGCGCCTCCTGGTCGACGGCCAACTGCCGCCGCGCGGGCAGGTCTGCGCGCCGGACCACCAGCCCTTCGAGTCGCACGGGGCGCAGCGGACACGTAGGCGTCGGCCCGGAAGGCGGTGAGGGCGCGGGGCGGCCATCGCCGTCCGGCACCCCGCTGGTGCGGTGTGAGGCGTTGCGGTGTCAGGCGTTGCGGTGTCAGGGGTTGCGTGGGGCCGGACCGTACGTCGCCTGCGCCTGCTCGTAGGCGTCCCTGATGTGGGACGGGATGCGGCCGCGATCGTTGACCGCGATGCCGTGCGCGCGGGCCCAGTCGTGCAGCGTCTCGCCCTCGGGACCCGCGGTGCCCGGCCCAGGACCGTCCGCCGTCGCGCCGCTGCCCGGCCCGCCCAGTGCGCTCGGTGCGCCGGGTACGCCCGGGGCGCCGCTTCCGTCGTTCATGATCGGGAGCCTACCCCGCCGCCACGTCCACCTGCCGGGGAACGCGGCACCGGAGGACGACCGACGGGTTCGACGACGGGTGCGGGAGTTCAGTGACGTGCACCGGCTTCGACGGCAACCCGATCGCCCCCACCGGCAGCAACGACAACACCGTCCGGATCTGGGACCTCCGTTCCCGCACCGTGACTGCGTCCCTGGCACTCAGCAGTCCACGCACCGCCGTCTTCACCCCGGCCGGCGACCTCATGGTGGGTTTCCACCGCGACATTGCCCTGTTCCGCCGCAAGGCTCCCTAGAGCATGGCGACAGCACGAGATCCCGTTCGCGGCATGGTGACCCTTCGGTCAGAGTTGTGGCCGGTGTGCGCCCGCCCCCGTACGCGACACGAGGCCCGGGGCGGCCCCCCCGACGCCGCCCCGTTCGGTCCAGCCTGCCGTACGGAACGCGGGCGGGGATTGTAGGAATGCGCAGTACCGGTTGGGTCAGTCGGAGGGCGCCCGTTCCACGGCCTCGATCGCGGTGGTCACCCGCCCGGCCAGGCGGTCCGTTGGCTCGGGCACCTGGGCGGCCCGGCGGGAGGCGAAGAACCGGCTCGGTGAGCAGCCCACCACGGCACGGAAGGAGCGAGTGAGGTGGGCCTGGTCGTAGAAGCCGCAGTGGGTGGCGATCCTGGCGCCGCCCCACCCGGGCCGCCGCTCGAAGGACAGCAGCGCGTGCTGGAGCCGGAGGATGTCGGCCGCCTGCTTCGGTGCGAGGCCGAGGTGTTCACGGAAGCGCTGCTCCAGC
This sequence comes from Streptomyces sp. CB01881, assembly GCF_002953255.1. Taxonomy (GTDB): domain Bacteria; phylum Actinomycetota; class Actinomycetes; order Streptomycetales; family Streptomycetaceae; genus Kitasatospora. The sequence continues at coordinate 310,008 of NZ_CP026498.1, read as the reverse complement.
CGGCGACGGCTCCAGCCGGTGCCGTCCACCAGCGCCCGTACCGACGTCCGGCCGTGCGAGGCGCGCAACTGCTCCCAGGCCCAGGCCGCGGACGGGTCCCACGCACGGTCGGCGGCGAACCGCGCGTCGAAGTGGGCGTCGAGCAGCGCGAATCGCGCCCTCCAGCTCGGCGCGTCGTGCAGCCTTTCGGTGAACTCCCGGCCACTGCGGCCGGGGAAGACGGCGGTGGCCTCGGTCCACCGGCCGTCCAGGTCTCCGAGCGCCGGGCCGAGGATCCGGTACGCACCCTGTGGGGTGAGCGAGACCGTCAGGCCGTGCAGCCGACCACTGTGCTCGGCGATCGTGGCGGTCCGCCGCATCCCGGCGACGACCGAACCGAACGAAGCGGTGTCCGCCGTGGCGACCGCGTCGGTGAGCCGGAGCGACCCCTCGAACCCGATCGTCAACGTCACCACGTCGGTGGGTACCTCCAGCCGGCGCCGGGCCCGGTCCGACGCCAACCGGTACCCCCGGTACCCGAGGACGTGTTCCCGCAGGCGCGACCGGGGCGCGCCGTACGCCATCTCACACTCGTCGTCGACCAGGACCCTGGGCCCGCCCGAGCGTTCCACTGTCACTTCCCCTCCACGGTGTTTTGACGTGTCCACGATGTCATGTGTTCGCGAGGGCGGGGCGGTGCGGTCCAGTGGGAGGAGGCGGGAGTGGGTGGCGGGCGGCGGGCGGCACGGCCCGGCGCGCCGTCCCCACGAACCACCGCAGCGGCCCATCCGACGGTGAGGAGGTGTGACCGGTCGCCGACTCCGACCACGGGCCGACGGGCGGTCCGCATGAACCGTGAAGGGGCTGCGGATCGCCCTCGGCTCCGAGCGGTCGCCGCCGGGCACAGGCACGTGTTGGGTGGCGGCACGTGCTGGGCAACGGCGCGTTCCCGGCGACGGCGCTCACCGCCGGTCGGTCCCGGGCCTGACGGACGTGGTCCCGGGCCGGCCCGTCGGCGGTGCCGGGCGCGGGGTCGAGTCGGTGGTTGCGCCGGCGGTTGCGCCCGACTGTGTGTGCCGCCTGCCGTCGGCCGACTGTCGTCGGCCGTTCAGCCGGTGGGGAGTGCGGCGAGCGTCTCCCAGAACAGCCGTTCGTAGGCCTGGAGAAGGGTGCCGTACTCGCGCGCGGCGGCGAGCTCGGCGGAGCCCAGAGCGGCCGGGGCGAGGGCGGCGGCGGCCTGCTGTTCCAGGGCGGTGGCGGGCTGGGCGAAGAAGTCGAAGAAGGCGCAGGCCGCGTCGTCGAACCCGTGGTGGCGGCGCAGCCCTTCGGCGATGGCGGCGCAGTAGCCGCCCCAGGCTGCGAAGTTGGCGACCAGTGCGGCCGCCACGGCGGCCGGCAGGCCGTTGAGCGCGAGCCAGGCCAGGTAGGCGGGGTAGGCCTGGCAGCCGGGCAGGGGCGGGTGGCGGGGGAGGGGTGGCTGGTCGGACGGGGATTGGTGGTCGGGCAGGGGCGGGTGGTCGGCGGTCCGGTCCAGGATGGTTCCGCAGGCGGCGGCGAGTGCGGGCAGCGTGCGCAGGGCGGCGCTCTCGCCCTCGGCGAGCGTGGCGAACCAGGAGCCGAGGGGTCGGTTGGCGCAGCGGGTGGCGAGCAGGAGCAGGCTGCGGCGGTCGGAGGTGATGATCCGCTGTTGCCGGGCGGCCAGTTCGGCGAGCGCACCGAGCGGTGCGCGGCCGGCCGCGACGGCCGCGACCAGCGCGGGAGTCGCGTCTCCCGGCTCCAACTCTGCTCTCAGGTCCCGCAGTTGTGCATCGATTTGCTGGTTCACGCTGCTGGCTCCTCCGCCTGGGACCGGCCCTCGGTGCCATTCCTATCGCAGGGAGCCCCCGCCGGTCCCTGGACGCGCCGCGGTGGAGTGCGGCGGTGCATTCGGGGTGGGCGGCGGATCCGGCCGGCGGCGGAGCCGGTGCCTGCGCCGTCGCGGCCGGAAGGCGTCGGCAGCCGTCCCGCGGGTGTCGGCGGGTGTCGGCGTGCGTCGGCGGGCGTCGGCGGCCGTCCCGCGGGTGTCAGCGTGCGTAGCGGGCGAGCAGGAGGTCGACGCCCGAGGTGATCAGGCGGGCGAGTTCGGCGTCGTTGAACGTGGTGTCGGGGGCGAAGGTGGCCGTCAGCTGGGGGACGCCGATGGTGGTGGCCACGAGTTGCTGGACGGCGAGTGCGGGTTCGGGGGCGTCCAGTACGCCGAGCTGGTCCAGCTCGGTGAAGGCCTCGGTCAGCGGGCCGTTGATCATGTCGTAGCTGACCCGGTACCAGAGCTGGCCCAGCTGCGGGAAGCGCTCCGTCTCGCCGATGACCAGCCGGCGCAGCGACATGATGTCCGGGCGCAGGAGGATGCGGGCCCACGCGGTGGTGACGTCGACCAGTGCCGTCCGCAGGTTGGTGGCCTCGACGATGGTGGCGGTACAGGATTCGAGCCCGGCGTACGTCTGGGGCAGGATGCCGCCGATGACGGCCAGGAAGAGGCGTTCCTTGCTGCCGAAGTGCTTGTAGATGGTCGCCTTGGAGACTCCGGACCGGCTGGTGATCGCGTCCATGGAGGCGGCCGAGTAGCCCTCGGCGAGGAATTCGGTGAGCGCCGAGTCGATGATGGCCCGGCGCTTCCGCTGGGCCGAGTCGGTGGGGTCGGGGATGATCGGGATGCCGTACTCGTCCGTCGCGTCAGCCGTGCCTGCTGTGCCTGCCGTGCCTGCCGTGTCGACGCCCATGGCGGTGTCCTCTTGCGTTCTGGTCCAGGGGGAGACCTGGTTCCGGGGGAGGGCCCGGCCTCGGGGGTGGGCCCGGTCCGGGGACCGGCTCCGGGTGCCGGCTCCGGGGGTGGGGAAGGGGGTGGGTCCCGGGACGGGGGTTTCTCGGGGGTTTCTCAGTATATGAACTGAACGGTTTGGTTCGCAAAGGTGGCAAATCCGGACGTGTCAGTGGAACGGGTCGGGTCGGGTTGGGTCGCGCCGGCAGGAGGGGCTCACAGGGGGAGCCGCCCCATCAGGCCGCGGCTGAAGTCCTGCTGGGCCTGGTACAGCTCGGCGGCGGTGTTCATCACGAAGGGCCCGCTGCGGGCGACGGGTTCGCCGATCGGCTCGCCGGCCAGGACCAGGACCTCGGCCGCCCCGCCCCGGGCCTCGACCGTGAACCGCTCGCCGTCCTGCGCGAGCACCGCGAGGTGGCCGTCGGGGAGCTGCGCGTCGGGCGTGGCGGCCTCGCCGGACATCACGTACAGCATGGCGTTGTGCCCGGCCGGCGCGGTGAAGTCGGCCCGGGCGCCGGCTGCGAGGCGGGCGTGCACCACCAGGACCGGCGTGTGGGTCGCGAACGGGCCGGTGGCGCCGTGGGTGCTGCCGGCGATGACCGTGAGCTCGGCGCCGTCCTCCGTGGTGACGACGGGGAGGTCGCCGGCCTCGGCGTTCTGGCTGCGCGGCGGGACGGTCTTGAGCCGGGCCGGCAGGTTGACCCAGATCTGGAGCATGTGCTGGAGGCCGCCCTCGGCGAGGAACTCCTCGGTGGGCAGGGCCTCGTGGACGATTCCGGAACCCGCAGTGAGCCACTGCACGCCACCGCCCCGGACGACGGCGTGGTGGCCGCGGGAGTCGGCGTTCGCGATGTCGCCGGCGATGACGTACTGGATCGTCTCGAAGCCACGGTGCGGGTGCGGGGGAGCGCCCTTCGCCTCGCCCGGCGCGAGCTTGACCGGGCCGACCTGGTCGACCATCAGGAAGGGGTCGAGGAACGGCAGCTCGGCGGTGGGGAAGGGCCGGCGGACGGGGAAGCCGGCGCCCTCGTAGGTGTGGACGGGGCGGACGACGCGGACGGTGGACCGCGTGGCGGTGGTGGCCTGGCCGGTCGGGGCGGCGGCCGGGTGCGTGGCGGCCGGGGTGGTGGTGGCGGCGATGGCGGTCGTGGTCGCGCTCGGAGTGGTCATGATTCGAATGAACTACACGATTCAGTTCATTGTCAAGACTAAACCGTTTGGTTGACAGAATGAACTGAGCGGTTTAGTTTTCTCGATGTCGAAGCCGCCCGGTTCACCGGACGGTCCGACAACTCCCTTGCTGAATACCGCATCACGCTTCTGAAGGAGTCCCGCCATGGCCACCGCCAAGATCCTCGCCATCTCCGGTTCGCTGCGCTCCGACTCGCACAACACCCGGCTGCTGCACGCCGCCCGGAAGTTCAACCCCGGCGGCCAGGAGATCGAGATCTACGACGGCCTGCGCGACATCCCCGCGTACGACCAGGACCTCGACACCCCCGAGAAGCGGCCGGCCATCGTCAACGACCTGCGCCGCCGCGTCCAGGCCGCCGACGGCCTGCTGATCGCCACGCCGGAGTTCAACTACTCCATCCCCGGCGTCCTCAAGAACGCCCTCGACTGGCTGAGCACCGACTGGACCAAGACCGAGGGCCTGCCACTGCACCGCAAGCCCACCGCGATCCTCGGCGCCGCCCCGACCAACTTCGGCAGCGTCCGCGCCCAGCTGGCGCTGCGCCAGGTCTTCGTCTGGACCGACAGCGACGTCGTGGTCAAGCCCGAGGTCATCGTCTTCCGCTCGCACGAGCGCTTCGACGGGGAGGGCAACCTCACGGACGAGATCACCATCGGACTGCTCCAGGACCTCCTGAAGGCGCTTCAGACCAAGATCGACGCCGCCGCCGCGCGCTGACCCCGGCCCCCGCCCCGCCCTGCCGGTCCCGCCCTGCTGCCCAGCCCCCTCGTCGAAGGAGCGCCCGCCATGGCCACCACGGTCACCGCGATCACGGTCACGGACAAGCCGGCCGCCGCCACCCCGGTCACGGGCACCCCGGTCCCGGAAGCGCCGGTCACCGTCACCTACCTCGGCACCGCCACCGTCCTGCTGCGGATCGGCGACCTGACGATCCTCACCGACCCGGCCCTCGACCAGGAACCCGGCGAGTATCCCGCCGCCCGCCCGCTGCGCCGCACCGCCGGTGCGGCGCTCGGCCCCGGGCAGCTGCCGCCCGTCGACCTGGTCCTGCTCTCCCACGACCAGCACGCCGACAACCTCGACCGCGCAGGCCGGGAGGCGGCCGCGCGGGCGGGCGCGGTGCTCACCACCCCGGAGGCCGCCGCCCGGCTGGGCGGCAGGGCGACCGGCCTCGCCCCCTGGGAGAGCGTCAGGACGACCGCCGGCGCGACCACCGTGACGGTGACCGCGACCCCGGCTCGGCACGGCCCGGCCGGCACCGAGCCGGTCACCGGCCCGGTCACCGGGTTCGTGGTGGAGTACGAGGGCGGCACGCTCTACTTCTCGGGCGACACCACCCGTCATGCCGCGCTGGACGAGATCGCCGAACGCTTCGCCGTCGACACGGCCTTCCTGCACCTCGGCGACGCGCACTTCCCGAGCACCGGGGAGCTCGCCTTCTCGCTGAGCGCGGCCGAGGGCGCCGAACTGGCCCGCACGCTCGGCGCCCGCCAGGTGGTCCCGTTGCACTTCGAGTCCTGGGAGCACTTCGTCGAGGACCCGGCCCGCATCACCGAGGCCTTCGCCGCCCCCGACCTGGCCGGCCGCCTCCGCCGGCTGCCGCCGGGCACGCCCGAAACCCTCTGACCGCCCCGCACGCCCGAAACCCTCTGACCGCCCCGCACGCCCTCCCACCACGGAGTTCCCCATGTCATCCGCACGCCCCCCGCTCCCGCCGTTCACCGCGGAGACCGCCGCCGCCAAGGTCCAGGCGGCCGAGGACGCCTGGAACACCCGCGACCCGCAGCGCGTGGCCCTCGCCTACACACCCGACTCGGTCTGGCGGAACCGCGACCGGTTCGTCAACGGGCGCGAGGAGATCACCGCGTTCCTCACCGACAAGTGGGCCAGGGAGCACGAGTACGCGCTGCGCAAGCAGCTCTGGTCCTTCACCGGCGACCGCATCGCCGTCCGCTTCCAGTACGAGTGGCACGACGACGAGGGCCAGTGGTGGCGCAGCCACGGCAACGAGCTGTGGGAGTTCGCCCCCGACGGCCTGATGCGGCGTCGCGAGGCGAGCATCAACGACGTCCCCATCACCGAGGCCGAGCGCACCATCCACGGGCCGCGCGGGGACGACGAGCGCTGACTCCCCGGCGCCCACCCTTCATGGCCGGCCTCTGCGCACCGCGTCGGCACCGTCACGGCGGAGCATCGTGATCAGCCTGAGGACGTCGCGCGGGCCCAGCCCGGTGAACAGGGTTGTCCAGGACGGTTCCGACGCCGTGATCACACCAGCCACGGCGAGATCATCCCAGCCGTGATCACTGCTCCGGGAGCCGGCTCGCGGTCCTCAAGACGCCGACGCCGGCAGAGGCCTGCTTCCCAGGGCGTCGGCGAGGGCATCGTTCTGGGATCGAGTGAGGTCGAGTGCCCACAACGCCGCCGATTCATCCGAGGCCGGCTCAGTGTGCCGGCGGCCGCCACCACTCAAAGGGGAGTCGGCATCAGCACGGCGGCCGGCTGCAGGCCGTCTGTTCCGAAGGAGATGGTCAGCCGTGTCCTGGGCAGAGTCCTCGGGTGCTCCGATGGCCGTGAGAGCGGCGTTCACCCGTGCCGGCGCTTCCGGCGGCAACTCGTCGTCGGCGAGCAGCGGCACCAGAAGCAGGAGTCGGGCCGCGGTGTCGTGCACGCCGGGTGCGGTGACGTCCGGCGTCTCGGCGATGTGCACGATGTCGCGCCAGGACAGGCCCGGGCCGTACCAGTCGCCGTCAAAGCTGGACAGGTCCTCTGCCCGCGGCCAATCCGGTTGGGTCAGCACGTAGTCGATCCCGAAGTCACCGATGAGGTTCCGGTAGACGACGACGGCGCTGTGACCGCCTTGGAACGGGATTCGAAACGCCGGCCAGGCCTGGTCGCCCAGGAGGACCTCGGACAGGGCGTCCGTGTCGGCGCCGTCGTCACCGAACCACTCGGGTGCCGGCGGGCTCTCGCCCGAGGTGAACCGGCACACGGCCAGCAGGTGATTGGACCAGAACCCGGCGCGTCCAAGCAGCCACTCACCCGCGACCAGCGGCCCGTAGTCGTATCCCTTGATCAGCACGGACCAGAGTGTCCCAGGCCCCACCGACACTTCTCCGCCGCCGGGCCGTCGAGTGGAACCAGTGGTACGGGGAAGGCGCTGCCGGCATCGGGCGGCACCCCGGCCACGGAGGCGTCGACGCCCGGTACGACGAGCTGACGGCACTGCTCACCCCGCACCGGCAAGCACCCGCCAACGCAAGGTTGCTGGTTGCCGAGTGGCGCTACGACGGCGGGGACCGTTACCGAGCCGATGGCGCGGACTCCTGGGTTCGATGGCGCGAGCGGCGACAGGACCACCCTTACCGGTCGGCTCCGTAAATCCCTCGGGGGTTGACTGTGGAGCCTGTGTCGAGTGTGGTGCGGGGTCAGATGCCGGGGTCGGTGAGGCTTCCTTGTCAGCGGACCTGGTCGCTCTTCGGCCCGATGCCTTTGATCCTGGTCGGAGTTCCGTCCGGGGCGAACGAGTGGTGGAAGGTGAAGGCGTGCGGCGCGGAGCCGTGGTCGTGGAGGTGCTCCAGCCTGGAAACCCCGTCCTGCCAGGTGGGTATCACGCCGTCGGAGACCCACCAGAACACGTGACTCGGGCGTCCTGTCCTCTCGAACCAGTCGTAGCGCCTGTTCAGCGCCTCACGGTGCAGACCGGTGTAGATGGCGTCGAAGGCGGGGCGCAGGTCGGTCCAGAGTGAGAGGGTCGCGGCCAGGGCGGTGGTTTCCACCGTACGGCCCTTGCCGTACCAGGTCGGTACGGCGAACTCTCCCCAGGCACCCCAGTCCAAGTCGAAGTGCGTGCCCCGGTCGCGGTCTGTCGCTTCAGCATGAGCGAGGTATCCGGGGTGCCGGCTGATCTTCCGGTAGATGGCCTCGCTGCTGTCGTGGAGCTCGCGCGTGAGAGGTGCGGGATCGGCGAGAGGTGACTTCAGGACGCCGAATGTGTACAGAGCAAGATGAGGCATACGTCTCTCCCTGGTTGGGGGTGCCCGGTGTGGACCCGGTTCGATGGCTTACGCATGGGGCGAGGATTCGTGGGGCGTGACCGACTCATCCCGTCGCGGGCGGTTCGGCCTGAAGGAACTCCTGCGCGACCGTGGGCGATCGCCGAAGACCAGGTGAAGGTAGCTGCTTCTGCGGGCCATGTCGAAGTTGCGTTTTCCTTGTCCAAGTGGCCTCTTGTACCCGGTCATTGCTGGGGCTGGGGCTGGGGCTGGGGCGGTGGCGGGCGGGGCAGGCTGCGGGGTACCAGTGATCCACTTCGGCCGATCGGTCGACAACGGCTCCTCCCATCGCGGTCAGAAGGCGGCCGACCGGCTCACCGCGGCGTTCCCGAACACGGTCATGGTCCACACCCCCGTGCACGCCTCCTGGCTCAACCAAGTCGAGACCTACTTCTCTGCCATCCGGCGCAAGGCCCTCTCGCCCAACGACTTCACCGACCTCACCGAGGCCAGGGACCGGCTCCGAGCCTTCGGAGGCCGCTACAACGCCACGGCACAGCCCCGTGCGAGGGCGGCCTCGCGCTGTTCGGCGCGCTCGCCTCGACGGAGAAGACGTTGCACGCCAACGTGGGCAAGCGCCTTGAACATCCCGGGTTCGAGGCCGGCAGCGCGGTTCGGTACCTCGCCCGGCATCCTGGCCGGACGGCCGACTCACCGGCCGGGGGCGAGCGGCGGCGCCGATGCAGCCCTTGTCTGCGAGGGTGGACAGGCCGTCGGCCGCCGCCTTGTCCAGGGAGGGAAGGGCGTGGACGCGAGTGGCGGTGATGTCCGGGGTGGGCCGGATTCGACCTCGGAGGCCCTGCAGCGGCGTGTCGTCCGGCTCGGACGGGAACTGGATGGTGCCGCCGAACGCCTTGTGTTTCTGGCTGAACCGCAGATTGTCGTCGTTCTCTCGGGCACCTGCGAGACGGTCCGACTCCGTCAGCGTGCCGTCGCCGTCGAGGATCACGTGCATGCACTCTCGCGCTGACGTCAGATCAGGATCAGCCCAGAGCCGGGGTGTTGGCCCCTCACCTGCCACTATGGCGCGGGCCGTAGAACGTTATATCCGATGGAACAGGATTCGACGTGATGAAAAGTGTCGTTCTTGTGCTTTCAGCCCAGGAATGAATTCTCCAGGTGGCTGATACGTTTTCACACCAACGAACTCCAGTACGAGGGAGCACCGCTGTGCGCGTCCTTTTCGCCGCCCCTGCCTCGGTCGGCCACATATTCCCGCTGGTACCGGCGGCGCAGGCCCTGCGGGCGGCCGGCCACGACGTCCTGTTCGCGGGGCAGACCCCGATCGAGCAGCTCCGGAGCACCGGGCTGCCCGCCGTCGACGTGGGCGACGGGACGGACGTCCGCGAGGCGTTCGCCCGGGTCCTCCCGGACGTCCATTTCGCGGATGACGAGCGGCCGGACGACGAGACGATGGCGCTGGCCGCGCGGGGGTTCGCCGAGCACGGCCGGGTGACCATCGACGGACTGCTGGCGGTGGTGGCCCGCTGGCGGCCGGACGTCCTGGTGCACGCCCCGTTCCAGCCGGCCGCGCCGCTGGTGGCCGCCAAGCTCGGCATACCCGCGGTGGTGCACAACTTCGGTGTGTCGACCGGCGGGATGGCCGGCCTCCTGGCCGGGCTGTTCGCGGACGAGTACCGGGCGCACGGCCTGGAGGGTCCCGCCGAGTCCACCGTCCTGGACGTCGTTCCGGCCTCGCTCGGCGGGGACGGCGGCGGCTGGCGCGTCCGGTACGTGCCGTTCAACGGCGGCGGGACGGTCCCGGCGGACCTGGTCGGGCGCGGCGCGCGGCGGCGGATCGCGGTGACGCTGGGCACCGTGGTCACGCAGTGGGAGGGGATCGCGCCCGTCAAGCGACTGCTGGAGCAGGCGGGCGGCCTCGACGCGGAGATCCTGCTCGCGGTCGGCGACACGGACCTGGCGCCGCTGGGCGAGCTGCCGGCCAACGTCCAGCCGCTGCCGTGGGTGCCCCTCGCCCAACTGCTGGACGCCTGCGACGCGGTGGTGCACCACGGTGGCTCCGGCACCATGATGACCGCCGCCGCACTGGGCGTCCCGCAGCTGATCCTTCCTCAGGGCGCGGACCACTTCATCAACGTCGCCGCCGCCGAGGCGTACGGCTTCGCACTGCGGTCGACGGCGGACGCCGTGGACGCGGTCCTGCTCGACCGGCTGCTCACCGACGAGGCGCTGCGGAAGTCGGCGGGCGCCATGCGGGCGGAGAACACGGCCATGCCGTCCCCGGCCGAGCTCGTCGCGAACTTCGAGTCGCTGCTCGCCTGATCCTGCCGGGCTGTACGGGCTCGCGTGGTGCGTCCTCGGCACGTGACGAGTGTTCAGCCGCGTGAGGTGCCACAGGCCGTCCGCGGGGAGCCGGCGCCGGGCGGGCGGGAGAACCCGGCCCGGGGCGAGAGCGTCGCGCTCAACGCCCCGGCCGGGTTCACGGCCGGGGCGGCCTGGAGCGGGACGCCCTGCTCGAACGGGAACCGGCGCCCGAACCCGAGGAGGAGTCGGCGGCCGTGCTCGGCGGCACTGGCCTGACGGAGGGGACGGTCGTCGCCGGGTGCGGGTACGGGTAAGCGTGCGGATACGGTCGGCTGCTCCGCGCATACGAGCTGATATTCCTGGTGGGCTCGGTGGATCTGTTGCAGGGACTGATCCCCTGCCCCGGGAAAGGGTCTACCTGAGATCGCCTTTGAGATCTGCCGTAGCCTACTGTCAGTAGAGCGTGAGGGAGGGGAAGTGGGCTACGGGCGTGGGCCTTGCTCTCGGCGGGGGCTTCGTGAGTAGGCGTCGCTACGTGGCCAGAGGCGTGCCTGGTGGGTACCGCATCTGGGACAACCGAGGGCGCCGGTGGTGGGGCGACCTTTACGAGTTCTGCCCCGACGACCTGACCGCTGAACTGAACGGCGGGGCTGACCCGGAGAGGCTCACCACTCTCCTCAAGCGGTACAGAGCCCAGAAACGGTAGTACGGACGTCATGGCAAGAGGCGAAGGGGTCGCGGGCCGGGGCGCTGAGCGGGCCACCCGCGGGTGAATCTGCGGACCATGATGCCGATCACGGCCCAGTGGATCATGGCCTCCGAGTGGGCCGGGCCGGTCTCGTAGCCACGTGTGAGGCGCCGATGGGCGGTGAGCCACGAGAATCCGCTGCGAGTCGATCAGGCCGGCGCTCGGCTCCGCGCCGCGACCGTCGCCTTCACGGACCCAGCCGCGCAGGGCGGCACGTCATGGATCCGCTCGACGGTGCCGTCGTCGTGCCACCACGTGAAGTACCACTACACCGTCGGCCACGGAGCAGAATCCTTCGGCAGCTGCCGCCAGGAACACCCGGTCCGCGCTATCACGACTGCTGCCTCGGCCCGGTCGACCCGGCTGCTTCAACTCACCACCAGCCCCGGGCAGGACACCGTGCAGGTGACGTGATGCGGCGGTGATCGGGACCCGGGCCACCGGGGCCACCCGAGCCGCCCCAGGCTCCCGCATGCGTTCCCGGCACTGACGAGGAACGGCCCGGAACCGACTGTTCCGGGCCGTTCCTCCCGCAGCGGGGCGGCGGACCCGATGGGCGGACAGCGGACATCACGGTCCTCCCCACGGCCGCGGCCGCGGCGAGGGCCCCACCGGGTGGACGGGACGAACCGACACGGCTCGTCCGTAGCCGGGACCGGACGGATCGGCGGAGGCGGTCGATCGGCGAGCGCCACCAGTCCGGATCCGGCCACCGGTCCGCGGCGGCCACCGGTCCGCCCGGTCGCCGGTCCCGGACGATGCGCGAGATCCTGGGAGCACACCGAGCACCCCGGAACCGAACAGCGCCCGCCGGCCTGTGACCACCGGGCGAAGGAGCGGGCATGACCGACCAGCCTCCCACCCCCCAGCGCTCCCTGGTCACCGGCGCCACCGGATACATCGGCGGCCGCCTCGTCCCCGAGCTGCTCGCCGCCGGTCACCCGGTGCGATGCCTGGTCCGCGACCCCGGTCGGCTGCGCGACCAGCCGTGGCGGGCACAGGTCGAGACCGTCACCGGCGACGTCACCCGCCCCGACACGCTCCCCGCCGCTCTCGAAGGGGTGGACGTCGCCTACTACCTCGTCCACTCGCTGGGCACCGGATCCGGCTTCGAGGAGACCGACCGCGAGGCCGCCCATGCCTTCGGCGAGGCCGCCGCCGCGGCGGGTGTGTCCCGCATCGTCTACCTGGGCGGGTTGATCCCCGGCGACGTGCCCGAGCAGCAGCTCTCGCCCCACCTGCGCTCGCGCGCCGAGGTCGGCCGCACGCTGCGGCGCAGCGGCGTGCCCACCGCCGAGCTGCGCGCCGCGGTGATCATCGGATCCGGCAGCGCGTCGTTCGAGATGCTGCGCTACCTCACCGAGCGACTGCCGGTGATGGTCACCCCGAGCTGGGTGGGGACCAGGATCCAGCCGATCGCCGTCCGGGACGTGCTCCGCTACCTGGTCGGCGCCGCCGGGCTGCCGCCCGAGGTCAACCGGGTCTTCGACCTCGGCGGGCCCGACGTCCTCACCTACCGGGGCATGATGCAGCGCTACGCCCGGACCTCCGGGCTGCGCCGTCGCGTCATCGTCGCGGTGCCGGTGCTCACCCCGCGGCTGTCCAGCCACTGGGTGGGCCTGGTCACCCCGGTGCCGAACGCCATCGCCCGGCCGCTGGTCGAGTCGCTGCGGTACCGGGTGGTGTGCGGCGAGCACGACATCGCCCGGTGGGTGCCCGACCCGCCCGGGGGACTGATCGGCTTCGACCGGGCCGTGGAACTCGCCCTGCGCCGGATCCGCGACGCCGAGGTGGCCACCCGCTGGTCCTCGGCCTCCCTGCCCGGCGCACCCAGCGACCCGCTGCCCACCGACCCCGACTGGGCGGGCGGCAGCCTCTACGAGGACGTCCGGGAGCGCTCCGTGCAGGCCTCCCCGCGCGCCGTCTGGCAGGTCGTCGAGGGCATCGGGGGCGACAACGGTTGGTACTCCTTCCCGCTCGCCTGGGCGCTGCGCGGCTGGCTGGACCGCCTGGTCGGCGGCGTCGGCCTGCGCCGCGGGCGGCGGGACCCGGGCCGGCTGCGGGTCGGGGACTCGCTGGACTTCTGGCGCGTCGAGGAGATCGAGCCGGGACGGCTGCTGCGGCTGCGCGCCGAGATGCGCCTGCCGGGCCTGGCCTGGCTGGAGCTGTCGGTCACCCCGGACGGCGACGGCGCCGCCTGCTACCGCCAACGGGCGCTGTTCCACCCGCACGGCCTCGCCGGACACGCCTACTGGTGGTCCGTCGCGCCGTTCCACAGCGTGGTCTTCGGTGGCATGGCCCGCAACATCACCGAGCGGGCCCGCGCGACGGACTGACGACGCGCGGCGCCGGAGGCGGTCACCGCGGTGGTCCCACAGGGCCCGCCCCCGCTCACCGGGGGCGGTCCGCGCGGTGGGTCCTGGACGGTGGTCCGCGCGGTGGGTCTCGGACGGTGGGGCTCGGAGGGCGGGCCCGGGGCCTCTGCGGATGATTTGCCGTGGTCGTCGGCCCCCGCAGCCCTGGCAGCCCCGTCGGCCCCGGCATCAGCGGTTTCCCGTAGGCGTACGACCCGACCGTGACCGGCGCCGGGACGGCAGCCCTGGCCGCGTCAGACCGTCCGGCGCTTCCTCAGTTCGGCGAGCCAGCCGCGCAGCTGGCCGTCGTCGTGCAGGTAGGCGGCGTTCGGGCCTGCGGGCAGGTCGATCCCGTGCAGGAGACCGAGCGCCCACCAGGAGAGGTCGTCCCATGCGAGCTCGTCGTCGGCCACCCATCGCGCGGCCCAGCGGTCGGCCTCGTCCCGGGACAGACGACCCTCGACAAGCGCGACGAAGCACTCCTCGATCTCGTCGAGAGTCGGCCGGCCGCTGGGATCCATGGTGCCGACCGTACACGCAGGGCAGGCGTCGGTTGATGGGGCGTCGGACAACCCGCGACGTCTCGGGAGGGGTTCGGAAAACCGAACCGCCGATCCGGGGGCGGGCACGATCGATCGTCGCGCCCGGCCCGGCCAGCATGGAGTCATGGCTGAGACGAGAACGACAGTGATGGCGGAACCCGCCGCCCGTGCGGACGACCTGCACCGGCAGTACGGGCGGGGCGGCGCCGCCGTGCAGGCGCTGCGCGGGGTGTCGGTGGCGTTCGAACCCGGGACCTTCACCGCCGTGATGGGGCCCTCGGGCTCCGGCAAGACCACCCTGCTGCACTGCCTCGCCGGCATGCACCGCCCCACCGGCGGCACCGTCCACTGGGGTTCGACGGAGGTGTCCCGGCTGTCCGAACGCAGGCTGGCCGAACTGCGGCGCAGCCGGGTGGGGTTCGTCTTCCAGGCGTTCAACCTGATGCCCGCGATGACCGTCGCACAGAACGTCGAGCTCCCCGGCCGCCTGGCCGGTGCCCGCCCGGACCGCGCGGCCGTCCGGGAGGCGCTCGCCCGGGTCGGCCTGGCCGGCCGCGAACGGCACCGGCCGGGGGAGCTCTCCGGCGGCCAGCAGCAGCGCGTCGCGATCGCCCGCGCCCTGGTCACCCGCCCCGACGTGATCTTCGCCGACGAACCCACCGGCGCGCTCGACCGCTCCACCGGTCACGAGATCCTCGCCCTGCTGCGAACCGGTGTGGACCGGGACGGGCAGACCTGTGTGATGGTCACCCACGATCCGGTGGCGGCCGGGTACGCGGACCGCGTCCTGCTGCTCGCCGACGGGCTGCTGGTCGACGAACTGGCGCGGCCGACGGCGGCGCTGGTCGCCGAGCGGCTGAGCCGGCTGGGCGGGTGACCACGATGACGCCTCCGCACCTGCGACCCGCCCCCGGCCCGCAGTCCGCCCCCGGCCGGGGATCCGGCCCTGGCTCCGGTTTCCGCGCCGCCGGCCGTCCGGTGCCCGCGCTCGTGCTCGGGCAGCTCCGCAGACGACCCGCCGCGTTCGCCGGGCTGGCCGTGGCACTCTTCCTCGCCGTCGCCACGGTGACCCTCTTCGGCTCGCTGTTCGCCGCCGAGGTCACCGCGCCCGCCGCCGCGCGCAAGGCGCCCGCCGGGCCGGGGCTGATGGTGATCGCAGGCGCGTTCGGCGAGATCGCCGTACTGGTGGCCTTCTTCGTGGTGGTCAACGCGCTCGGCTTCGCGCTGCGCCAGCAGCACCGGGAGCTGGCACTGCTGCGGACCGTCGCCGCCACGCCCCGGCAGGTCCGCCGGCTGGTGCGCGGCCAGGTGGTCGCGACCACGCTGCTGGCGGCCGGGCCCGGCTGGGCGGCCGGCGCGTTCGCCGCGCGCGGCTTCCTCGCCGCCCTTCAGGAGCGCGGGATGGCCGCGCCCGCCGTACGGGTCCCGGGCACACCGCTGCCGATGCTGGTGGCGCTCGCCGCCGCGTTGCTGGTCGGCCTGGCGGCGACCGCCGTCGCGGCCCGGCGGATCACCCGGATCCCGCCGGCCGCCGCGCTCACCGCCGGTTCCACCGAGCACGGCCGGACCGGCGTCGTGCGGCTGCTGGCCGGAGCCGGCGCGCTGACCGGCGGCGCGCTGCTGCTGCGGCTGGCGGCCACCCGGCCGGCCGACCAGCTCGACAAGGCCGGGCAGGCGGCCATGCTCGCCTCGCTGGTGCTGCTGGCTGCCGTCGCCCTGCTGGGACCGCTCGCGGCCCGGGGCCTGGCCACCGTGCTGGGTGCGCCGGTGCGGTGGGCGGCCCCCCGTTCGGGCTGGCTGGCCGACGCCAACCTGCGCGGCTACGCGCACCGGCTCTCGGCCGCCGTGGTGCCGGTTGCGCTCCTGACCGGGGTGTCGGGCACGATGTCGATCATGACAAGCACCGCCGAGCAAGCGGTGGCCCGTGCCCTCCCCGGGTCCGCCGCCACCGTGACGTCCGTGACCTCCGCGACCGACGTCTGGTTGCGCCAGGCGGAGTTGGCCATGCTGGTCTGCTTCGCCGCCGTCTCCACCGTCAACACCCTGGTCGCCCTGACCGCCGACCGCCGCCGCGAGTTCGCGCTGCTCCGGCTGGTCGGCGCCACCCGGCGTCAGCTGCTGCGGATGCTCACCGCCGAGGCGGTGCTCACCACGGCGGTGGGCGTGCTGCTGGGCGCGGCGGTCGCCGCCGTCGCCTCGGCCGCCT
Organism: Streptomyces sp. CB01881; assembly: GCF_002953255.1. Lineage (GTDB taxonomy): Bacteria > Actinomycetota > Actinomycetes > Streptomycetales > Streptomycetaceae > Kitasatospora. Next base: position 293,867 of record NZ_CP026498.1, on the reverse strand, counting down.
TCAGCACGGCCGTCACCGGCTCCGCCGCGCCGGCCGTCCCGGTGGCCGCCTGCGGCTGGATCGTGGCCGGTGCGGCCGCGCTGACCGTACCCGGCATCCTGGGCACCGGCCTGCGCGCCATCACCGGCCCGGCCGCCGAGCTGGCCGGCGGCGAGCGTGGCTGACCGGGCCGGTGACGCGTCGCGGCGGCCCATCGGAGCCAAGCCGCCCACCAGGGTACGGCCGCCCTCCAGGGTACGGCCGCCCTCCGGAGCCAGGCGGCCCTCCGGGGTACGGCCGTCCTCCGGGGCGCGGCGGTACTTCGCCGTCCGCGGCGGCGAACTGCTCTTCGCCGTCGCGGGCCTGCCGGCCGCCGTCCTCGGCGGCGCCTACGCGCTCGCCGTCCTCTACGCCGGGACGCTGCTCTCGCTCACCGTCCTCGGCCTCCCGTTCGTCGTCGCCGCGCTGGCCGGCGCGCGCGGCCTCGGCGGGCTCCACCGCCGACTGGTGGGCCGGCTGCTGGGGGAGCACGTCGAACCGCCACCCCCGCCACCGAGGCAGGACGGCGCGTTCGCCCGCGGCCGCGCCGTCCTGGCGGACCCGGTCGCCTGGCGGTCGCTGCTCTACCTGCTGATCCGCCTGCCGCTCGGACTGCTCGGCTTCGCCGCCGCCGTCGTCCTGCCGCTCGGCTGCGGCTGGCTGCTCGGGTTCCCGCTCTGGGTACGGCTGCTGGAGCCGGGTGAGCGGCCCGCCGGCTGGCTGGACGCGGCCGCCGTCCTGCTCGGCCTCGCCGTCCTGGCCGCCGGCCCGCCCGCCAACCGTGCACTCGGCGCGGCCAATCGGAGCCTCGCCCGGCTGCTGCTCGGCCCGGCCCGCGCCCAACAGCGCGTGCGCGCCCTCGAATCCGCCCGGGCCACGCTCCTCGCCGACAACACCGGCCGGCTGCGCCGCCTGGAACGCGACCTGCACGACGGCACCCAGGCCCAGCTGGTCGCGCTCGCCATCACCCTCACGCTGGCCGACGACGTACTCGACCCCGGCGCCGGCCCCGGGAGCCCGGACCTCGCCCGCCTGCGCGCCCTGGTCGACCGCGCCCGCGGCCAGACCGACGACACCATCACCGGACTGCGCCGGCTCACCCGGGGCATCCACCCGGTGGCGCTGGACGGCGGCCTCGGGGAGGCCCTGCCCGGGCTGGCCGGCACCTCACCCGTCCCGGTCGCCGTCCGCGTCGACCTGCGCGAGCGGCCGGACCCGGCGATCGAACAGGCCGTCTACTTCTGTGCGGCCGAGCTGCTCACCAACCTCGCCAAGCACAGCGGCGCGCGGACGGCGGAGCTGTCGGCGACGGCCGCCGACGGCCGCGTCCGGCTCACGGTGCGCGACGACGGCCGCGGCGGGGCGGTGATCGGGGATTCGGCCTCCGGCGTGGGCGCGCCCGGCGGGACCGGCCTGGCCGGGCTGACCGAGCGGCTCGCCGCGGTGGACGGCGTGCTGCGGCTGGAGAGCCCGTTCGGCGGGCCCACCGTCGTCACCGCCGAACTGCCGAGCCGGATCTGACGGTCCGTCAACCGGATGTCTCGGAGAGGTAGGTGAGCACCGCCTTCACCCGGCGGTTGTCCACCTCCGTGGCCGGCAGGTCGAACTTGGTGAACACGGCGGCGACATGCTTCTCCACCGCCCGCTCCGACACCACCAGCCGCGCGGCGATCGAGCGGTTGGAGTGCCCCTGCGCCATCAGCTCCAGCACCTCCCGCTCGCGCGGCGTCAGCCCGTCCACCCGGCTGCGCCGGCCGCCCTGCATCAGCCGGGTCACGACCTCCGGGTCCAACGCCGTCCCGCCGTCCGCGACCCGGTGCAGCGCGTCCACGAACTCCGACGTCCGGGCCACCCGTTCCTTCAGCAGGTACCCGATCCCCGCGGCACCGCCCGCCAGCAGCCGCGACGCCCAGGCGGTCTCGACGTGCTGGGAGAAGACCAGGATGCCCACCTCGGGTGCGGTCGCCCGGAGTTCGACGGCCGCGCGGATGCCCTCGTCGGTGTGCGTGGGCGGCATCCGGATGTCCACCACCGCGACGTCGGGCCGGTGCGCGGCCACCGCGGCGAGCAGTTCGGGCGCCGTCCCGGTCGCGGCCACCACCTCGCACCCCCGGGCGGAGAGCAGCTCGACCATCCCCTCCCGCAGAATCACGGAGTCCTCGGCCAGTACCACCCGCAGCTGCCTGTCGATCATGATGCCATTATCGACGACGGGCCGGAGAAGACGGGAACGGTGCGGCGTCGCGCTCGGGCAGCCGTCCTGGGGGAGCCTCGCGAGGGCCGACCCTGGTGTCGGGAAGAGGCGTCAGGAGAGGATCACCCCATGGCAGATGTGATCTTCTTCGACCTTGACGGCACCCTGGTCGACCACCGAGGCGCGGTCTTCGAAACGATCGGACGGATCGTCCAGGACGCGCCCGATGCGACGGCTCCACCGGAGGAGCTGGTGGCGTTGTGGTGGACGCTGGAGGCGCGCCACATGCGGGAGTACCTGGCCGGCCGGTGTTCCTTCGCCGAGCACCACCGGCGCAGGCTCCGTTCCTTCCTGCCGGCGCTCGGCGAGCCGGTGCCCGAGGATCCCGGCCTCCTGGACGCCTGGATCGCCGAGCGCTACCTCGCCGGGTTCGAGGAGTCCTGGCGGTGCTACCCCGATGTCCGGCCGTGTCTGGAGGCCCTGAAGCGGCTTTCCCGGGGTCCGCGTCTGGCTGTTCTCACCAACGGGGACCCCGGGCAGCAGCGCGCCAAGCTCGCCCGGTTCGGCCTCCTCGAATACTTCGAAGCCGTGCTGACCCCGACCGAGCTCGGTGCGGCCAAGCCCGCCGCCTACGCCACCGCCTGCCGGTGGATGCGGACGGACCCCGCGCAGGCGGTCAACGTGGGCGACATGCTGGAGAGCGATGTGAACGCAGCCGCCCTCGCCGGGCTCACCGGCATCTGGCTGGACCGCGGCATCGACTTCGTCACCGGTGGACCGTCGCCGACGGCGGACGGGACGGTCCGCCGCATCGAGCGGCTCACCGACCTTCCCGGCCACCTGCCGGGCACCGACGCCTGACCAGGCCTCACGGCTGTCGTGGGCGGGCGGCCGGGGTCGGTGCCCCGAGGTCCCAGCGCAGGGGCCCAGCACGGGGTCCTAGCGGCAACGCCGTTCAGTTAGGGCGGTGGACGAGGCGTCAAGGAATTCTCGTGAGCATGTTGATGCTGATGGTGGCTTTGTAGGCGGCCCGGTCGATGGCGGGTCCGCCTGCGTCGTACGTGGAGATCGCGCGCTTGACGATGCGGCCTCTCGTGCGGACCCGTTGGGCGGGCGGGAGCCGGGCCAGGATATGACGGCCGATGACGCCGACCAGGTCGATGTCGTTGCCGGTGATGACACCGGCGGCCAGGACGAGCTGGTCCCGGGCTGCGGCGAGGACGGTGAGGAAGCCTGCCCGGTCGGGGGTGGTGCCCGGGACGCTGGCGGTGGCGTCGGTCATCGGGGTCCGCAGTGCCTGGTAGACGGTCAGCAACGCCCAGACCTCCTGCCCGATGTCCTGCGGGGTGCCGGCCCGCAGGACATGTCCGCCCAGGATCGTGGACTTCAACTCCGCGTAGGCCGTCTCGATCTACCAGCGCTCGTGGTAGAGCCGGACCAGTTCGGCGACCAGGTGGGCGCCGGGGTCGGTGAGGGTGGTCAGCAGCCGGTAGTGGCCGGTGCGGGCGCCGGCGGCGGTGCGGATGCTGATCTCGGCGTCGATGACGCGAACGGTCAGTGCTCCAAGCCGGGCCACTGCCGAGCCGTCGCGGTGACGGGCCACCAGTGGCAGGTTCCGGCCGGACTTGCAGCGCACCAGCAGGTCGGCGCCGGTGCGGTGCCGGCCCGAGCCGCTGACGGGTCTGGCGAAGAGCACTGCCGCTGGGATGGACCAGCGCCAGGCCCGTCAGCCCCGCGCACAGCCGGTCGAACACCTGCCGGTAGCCCAACCCGGGTGAAGAGCGCCGCGGCCAGCAGCAGGTACACCTGACCCGCGCCGACACCAGCCGGACCCTGCGCTGCACCGCACCGGTCTGCGCCCGCACCTCTCGACCATCTCGAACGGCACGATCCGCGTCAGCTCACCGATATGACCCGGCGCGAACACCCCGGCCGCTACCCCAAGAGTCCTTGATATGGCAGCCTTATGTGGAATCTGATCTGGCTACGGTTCTGGGTCGTGGTTCTTGTGATGTGGGACAGGTTCCCGCTGCTGGCGGAGCATGAACAGGCCCGGCGGTGGCTGCAGTTCACGGCGAACATCGGTCGGGCTGACAACACCATCGACGCCTACGGGCGGGCTGTGGAGGATCACCTGAGGTTCTGCGCGCTGGTTGGTGCGGACCCGTTGACGATCCGCGCGGACGTGGTGGCGGCCTGGATCGGCGACATGCTGGAGCGGCCGAACCCGCGTGCCGCGAAAGTCGTCCACCTGGACTCGGGCGCCGGTCTGGCCAACGCGACTATCCAGCAACGGGTCGTGGCCGTCCGCTCTTTCTACGACTACCTGGTCGAGGATGGACTGCGCGAGCGCAACCCGGTACGCCGTGGCCAGTCCGGCAGGCGCGGACGCCGACCCAAGCAGGGCCTGGTGCGCCGGGTCGAGCAGGCACCGTGGATACCGAACGAGACCGGCTGGCAGGCCGTCCTGGACGCCGCGGGCGCGCTGTCGCTCCGCAACCGGCTGATGGTCGCCCTGGCCTACGACGGCGCGCTTCGCCGCGAGGAGCTGGTGCGGCTCGATGTCGGCGGCTTCGAACCCGCCTACCGGCTGATCCACCTGCGGGCGGTCACGACCAAGTCCAAGCGATCCCGGGAGGTCGCCTACGGGGACGCCACCTCCCAGCTGTTCGCCACCTACCTGAGCGAGCGCCGGGCGCTGTTCGGCCGCATCGACGGGCCGCTACTTCGAAGCGTCTCGCGGCGCAACTACGGTGCCGGACTCGGACTTTCGAGCTGGTCGAAGATCGTCGAAGGACTCGCTGAGCAGGCCGGCGTGCCCTGCATGTCGACCCACACCTTCCGCCATCTGCGGCTCACCGACCTCGCCCGCGCCGGATGGACGATCGACCAGATCGCCCTCTACGCCGGACACCGCGATCTGTCCACCACCATGCGCTACATCCACCTCAGCGGACGGGAGTTGGCAGCCAAGCTGCACCGATGCGCTGGCGCAAGCTGTCCACACACGAGCCCGCCACGATCCGCTCGATGTTCTCGGTGATCCTGATCGCCGGCCGGTGGGCGGCCGAGAAGCACCCGCAGGCCCTGACCCCGGACCTGTGGACACGCGACATCGCGGCCGAGTACGTCGCCGACACCCTGCACGCGGTGATCGGCCAATGGGCCGGGCACAACCGCAACAAGTCCCGCTGGGGCCAGGAGCTGTCGGCGGTCGGGAAGACTCAGCGCATCGGCAGCGTCCGGGGGTTCTTCGCGGACCTGATCGAGTGGGAGTGGATCACCGCGCGGTTCGACCCCCGCCGGGTGCTCAGCCTGCCCCTGTCCATCCGCGCCGGGATGGGCCCCAACCCCCGCATCATCGACGACGCCTCCTGGGCCAAGCTCATGGCCGCCGGACTCACTCTCACCTCCGACGACCTGCTGGCCTACGGCACCCCGGCGGCCAAGGCGTCCGGGTGGCACCGCAACTACTACCCGATCGAGATGGTCCGCGCCCTGGTCGGCGTGTGGCTGTTCGGGGGCCTGCGCGTCGACGAGATCCGCCGCCTGGAACGGGACTGCGTCGACTGGGACGAAGGAACCGACGACACCACCGGCGAGAAGTTCCGGATCTGCCTACTGCGGATACCGCAGAACAAGACCTCCGGCGCGTTCAGCAAACCGGTGGACCCGCTGGTCGGCGAGCTCATCGAGGCATGGCAGGCCGTGCGCCCGTCCCAGCCCGACATCGCCGACCGCAAGACCGGCCGCCTACGCCAGCACCTGTTCTGCTACCGGGCCCAACTCGTCGGCAAGGCATACCTGAACGAGAAACTCATCCCGATCCTGTGCGGCAAGGCCGGCATCCCCGAATCCGACTCACGCGGAGCCCTGACCAGCCACCGGGCCCGCGCCACCATTGCCACCCAGCTCCTCAACGCCCGCGAGTCGCTGTCCCTGGCCGACCTGCAGCAATGGCTCGGACACAAACACGCCGCCAGCACCCGGCACTACGCCGCCATCCTGCAGCGCACCCTGACCGCCGCCTACCGCAAGGCCGAATACTTCGCCCGCAACGTCCGCACCATCCAGGTCCTCATCGACCGCGACGCCATCCTGACCGGCGCCGCGACAGGCGGCGGCCAGCCTTGGAAGTACTACGACCTGGGCGAGGGCTACTGCAGCTACGACTTCTTCGCCAAGTGCCCCCACCGTCTCGCCTGCGCCCGCTGCCCGTTCTACCTGCCCAAGGATTCCACCCGGGGCCAGCTTCTGAACGTAAAGGACGGCATCCAGCAGATGCTCGAACAGCTCGATCTCACCGCAGATGAACGCGAAGCCCTCGAAGGCGACCGCGAGGCCGTAGAGGCGCTTCTCGATCGCCTGACCGACGTTCCCACCCCCGCTGGCCCGACGCCGGCCCAGCTCGGCACACAGAAGGCGTTCATCCCGCTCACCGCTCTCACTGGTGGACCAGCGCCAACCTCAGTACAGAGCACCCTGGGTGGCTCGTGATGCCGACGGGTGCGCTGCTATTCGCCCCTGTCGGGAATGGCTCCTTGGGCGTGGAAGGATACGACGCCGCGCCACGGTGGTGGGCCACCCAGCGTTCGGACGAAGTGCTCTTGCGACGGGTCGAGCGAGCGTCGAGCCGCGTTGACGAACTTCAGGTGTGCCTCCTCCAGCGCGCTGTGAATCGGCCGAAGCTTCTCAAGGTCGGTGGTCTGGCGACCGTGGAACAGGATGGTGAAATCCTCCACGACCTCGCAGAGCTCGATTGCCGCGTCGGCGGCCTCACGAGTTGCGACCAGGCTCAACGACTGCACTCCGGCGTTGAACGGGCCCCAAATAAGTGGGGCAGGCCGGCGCTCCTCAAGGAACGCTTCGCGGAGCTCGGCTTCCACAGCGCCGAACGCCTGCAGGAACCTCTCGTAGGCGGCAGTCTGTGTCCCTTGCAGCCACTGGCGATTCTGGCCGCGTCGCCCGACGATCCCGCCTGCGATGACGCCCACGACGGTGGCGGCGACGCCACCGGCGGTGGATATCAGAAGGTCCCATGGGACAGCCAAGTCAGTTCCCCCTCATGGTGGATGGGCCGTTCGAGCGACCGCCGTGATCACTGTAGAGCCCCATGGCCGCGCCGCACACGCCTCGCACCGCCTCACTTTCAGCCGCGTTCCTGGCCACCCAGCTGGCCATCGTTACCGGATATTCGCAATAACGTGCCTGTTCCAACAGCGGAGCTCCTGTGGTGAGGATGTCTTGGAGTGACAGACCTCTTCTGCCGCAGCTCCGCCGCCTTGTTCACCGGCTTGACCGACCCGGCTCGACCAGCAGCTCCCCCGCATGACTGAACGGCGTTGGATCCAGGCCGGCGGACGGTCGCTCCCGGCACGCCTTCGGCCTGCGCCGCCTGGTACGCGGCGGGGGCCGAAGGCGGCTTTTTCGTAAGGTCGTTGGGAGCGCGGCGTCAGCCGAGCTGGCCAGTCGGCCGCACGGTGATGTGGTTGATGTCCACGCCCGCGGGCTGGTTGATGGCGAAGGCGATCGTGTTCGCGATCTGCTCGGGGGTCATCGTCGGCGAGGCGTCGGGAGTGCCGCCGCGCTCGTTCCAGAACGGGGTGTCCACCACCCCGGGGGCGACGACGGTCACGCCGACTCCATCCTTGCCGACCAGCAGCCGGGTGTTCTCGGCGAGTGCGTGCGCGGCCCACTTGGTGACCGAGTACAGGTTGCCAGGCGTGTTGCGCACCCCGGCGACCGAACCGATGATCACGAGCCGGCCCTTGGACTCCCTGAGATGCGGCAGGGTCTCCCGCACCAGCAGGGCCGGACCCAGGACGTTGGTGAGGACCATGGCGCGCATGTCCTCTGGGGCGTGGCTCTCCAGGTTGCCGGGCAGTGAGAAGCCGGCGTTGGCGATGACGTTGTCCAGTCGGCCCCACACGTCCACCACGCGGCGCACGGCGGAGGCGACGTCGTGCTCGTCGCTGGTGTCGCCAGTGATCGTCAGCAGCCGCTCGCCCGCTCCGGCCGAAGCGGCGAAGGCGGCCAGCTTGTCCGCGTCGCGTCCGGTGACGGCCACGTGGTGGCCCTGCTTGAGCAGGACGCGGGCGGTGGCGGCGCCGATTCCGGTCGAGCCACCGGTGATCAGCGTGACGGGTTCCATGGGACGGCCTCCTGAGTGGTGTGGTCATCGGGGCTCCCGCAGCGTCCTGGATGTTCGCGAACGCGAGGTGGCGGGTGAAGTCGACAGACTCCCCGCCGTCGGCCCCCCGAAACGCCTGCACTATACCCAGCGATCTTCCCGCCGAGCCGGTACACCATCCGCGGACCGGCACGATGCGGCGTCATCGGCCGTCATGTCCTGGCCCGGCTCCTGCCCGCCCGACGGGTCCGCACGAAAGACCGCATCGTCAACCGCGCGATCTCCACGTCTAACGCACGCGGACCCGCCATCGATCGGGCTACCTACAAAGCCACCATCAGCATCAAGATGCTCACGAACACCCCTTGGCGCCCCGTCCACCGCCCTGACTGAACGGCGTTGGTCCTAGCGGGCGAGGAACGGGAGCAGCGCGGCGACGAGTTCGGTGGGCGCGTCCAGGGCGATGAGGTGGGCCGCGGAGGGGAACTCGACCAGGGTGGCACCGGGGACGGCGTCGGCGTACCGGCGGCTGATGTCCTGGAAGTCGGGGACGTCGAGGCGCCCGATTCCGACCAGGGTGGGGACGGCGATCGTGGCGACGTCGCCGTCCGTGACGCCCTGGGAGTGCGTCCCCACGACGTCCTGGTTCGCCAGTGACGTCCGGACCGCACCGCGGAGGCGGTCGGCCAGTGCCGGGTCCACCGCGTCCCAGGTGCGGGCCGGCCCGCGCACCCACATGTCCAGGTTCACTTGGACGGCCTCGTCGAGGTCCCCCGCGTCCAGGGCCGCCGTCTCGGCCTCGTCGTAAGCGATCATGTCCGCGGACCAGTGGTATCCCGGCCACGGCGGGGAGAGCAGGACGAGGGAGTGCACCCGGTCCGGGTGGGCGAGCGCGAACTCCACGGCCACGCGGCCGCCCCAGGAGGCGCCGACGAGCCGGACACGCTCGTGGCCGAGGTGGTCCAGGAGACGGCGCAGGTCGTCGGCCTCGCTGAACGGGCCGGTCGGGGGCGCGGATTCACCGAAGCCGCGCAGGTCGTACCGGATGACCGTGTGCCGCTCCGCGAGGGCGGGCACGATCGCGTCCCACATCCGGTGATCGGCGATGCCGGCGTGGACGAGGACCACGGGCGGCCCGTCGCCGGTGACGGTGTGGGAGAGGTGGCCGAGATCGTCGGCGAAGATCATCATCCGGAGATCCTCGCAGGTCGGCGCTCAGGCCGCCATCCGGTTTTGAGCGGTGCCCGCCACACCGGCTCCGCGCACCACCTGATCGGCGGCCGCCGCGGAACCCCGCTCTCCGCCACGTCCACCGGCGGGAGCCGGCACGACGTCATCCGGTTCGTGCCGCTGGACGCGAGCCCGTTGGACCGGGGCCGGCGGGGACGACCCCGCCGGCCCCGCCGGCCGGGCGCGGGCCGGGGCCACGACCTAGACAAGTGCCTGGCGGCGTCAGGTCACGCCCTACTCGTCCGGGTCCCAGGCGATGAGCTGGTCGACGATGCGTGGGCCGCCGCGGGAACGACCGGTCAGCGCGACTCCAGATCGGCGCGGTCGACCTGGCCGTTCAAGGGTTCCACCGGGCCGAGCGGAACACAGACGTCCTGCTGGTTGCCGATCCGCTTCGAACAGAGCTGGGCGGCCGAGAGGTCGGCGCCCTCGGGGACGAACTGCCAGACGTACTTGTAGTAGGCCGTGTTGGCGTCCAGCTTGCCGAACCAGTCCGGCACGCTGTTCATGTGGACGCCCTCCCGGACGTCGCTCTCGGGGAGGGCCCGCGCCCCGTCGTCGGCGGTGAAGCAGTCCCGGAGCGGGTCGCAGCCCGGGTACTTGACGACGAGGGCCTGGTGGTTCGGGGCGTTGACCGTCCGGTCGGCCGGGTCCGAGGCGACCTTGAGCCGGACCAGCAGCGTGGTCCTTCCGGTGGGGGCGGCGATGCCCGGCAGCGCGGCGCTGGTGTTGGCGCTGACCACCTGGGCGGTGAATCCGGTGTCGACGGCGACCCCGTGGAGCACCTGCCCCCGCGCGGTCGGAACGGCCCGGCCGGGCGCCGTCGGCGCAGGGGGCGGGGCGCTCTCGCTCCGGCCCGGGCCGGGGACGGTGGTGCCGCCTCCAGTGGTGCCGGCGGTGCTGATGGCGCTGCCGGTGGCGTCGGCGGTGGTGCCGGCCGACGGGCCCGCTGCGCTGCCACAGGCCGCGGCGAGCACCGCGACGGTGGCGGCGGCCAGGGATCTGGTCAGCGTACGGCGAAGTGTCATGGCATCCCCCGATGTCAGGTCACGGCCCGCCGCGCCGTGTCGGCGGTCCGGGGGCCCGCACCGGTGGCCCCGGTGTCAGCGCAAGGGTCTACCACACGGAGGTCGCATCCGTCATCGCCGTCCACTGCTGCGGGTCGGTCAGGGACGGTCCGGCCGGCAGGTTGTCGAGGGCGCGCCCGCACCGGCGGGGGCCCCGGCCCGCGGCGGGCCGGTCGTCCGGCGGCCGTAGTTGTCCCGTCGGCGTTACGGAGTTGTTGTGCTCGCTTCACGTGAGGGTCGCCCGGGCCGGGCATCGTCCGAGGACGACCGCCGCACGCGTTCCGGGACAACCGCACGCGTTCTGACACGCAGCCACACGCGTTCTGACAAGGGGACAAGCCACCGTGACCGTACGCCGCGCCCTCGCCGGCACCATCGCCGCCGGTCTGCTCGCCGCAGCCGCCACCGCCCTCCTGCCGGCCCCGGTGGCCGACGCGAGCGGGCCCGGCGACCTCCCGTTCGGCTCGGCCACCACCGTCGGCATCCACAACACCTACGACCCGGCCGCGTTCGGCCGCCTCGCCCAGGCCCTCGACACCGGCACCGGCATGATCGAGCTGGACGCCTGGACGGACACCGTCACCAAGGAGTGGAAGGTCAGCCACTCCAACCCGCTGGGCAACGCCAACAACTGTGCCGCCGCCGGCACCCCCGCGCAGCTCTACACCGGCGGCACCAACAAGAACCCGGAGACCTGCCTCGACGACGTCCGGATCTGGCTCGGGGCCCACCCCGAGGCCGGCCCGCTGGTGGTCAAGCTGGAACTGAAGGGCGGCTTCGCCGGCAACCGCGGCATGGGCCCCGCCCAGCTCGACTCGCTGATCGCCGCACACCTCGGCCCCGCCGTCTTCCGCCCCGCCGACCTGCTCGCCAAGCCCGGCGGAGGCTCGTACGCGACCGCCGACGAGGCCGCCCGTGCGGGCAACTGGCCGACCCGCGCGGCGCTCGCCGGGCGGGTGCTGCTGTACGTCATCCCCGGCACCTTCGAGCTGGGCAACCCGTTCGACACCCTGCACACCGACGTCGAGTACGGCCGCCACCTGCGCGACCTCGCCGCGGCCGGCCGGATCGGCGACGCCCAGGTCTTCCCGGCCGTCCTCGGCGCCGCGGCCGGCGACCCGCGCACCCAGTACGCGGAGACGGCCATCCGCCCCTGGTTCGTCGTCTTCGACGGCGACGCCGCCGCGTACACCGGCGGGATCGACACGTCCTGGTACGACAGCCGGCACTACCTGCTGACGATGACCGACGCCCACAACGTCGCCCCCGCGATCAGCGCCACCGACCCGACGGCCGACCAGGCCCGCGCCCGCGCCGAACAGCTCGCCCGGGCCCACGCGAGCATCGTCTCCAGCGACTGGCGCAAGCTCCCCGCGGTCCAGTCCCTGGTGTTCCCGCGAGGCTGACCACCCGGCCCTGCCCCGCGTCCGGCCCGGGATGGTCCGGGACGGCCGGGGCAGTGGGGCAGGCGGTGGGCCCGCCTGACTGCCTCTCGGCCGGGTTGCCGGCCGTAGGTTCGCCTGCCCGGACTCCGGACGTCGGGGCCCGGGCTGCGACGCCGGGCCGTCCGTTCCGGCCCACCCGGCCCCCGCCGGCCCGGCGAGTCGGCCACGGGCCTCCCTCCGTCGGATCCGCCCGCCCACCTCGTCCGCCCCCTCCTTTCGGGGGGTGACAGTGCGACAGTTGGTGTGCGACGCTGCACTTCGCGTGTGATCATCCGCGCGCGGAGGGACCGGGGGGTGGCCGCATGGGCGGCGAGGTGCCGTCGGGCGGGGCCGGGCGAGGGCCGGGCGGGCGGACAGTGATCGTCCTTCTGGTGGGAGTCGGGCTGCCGGTGGCCGCAGCGGCGTTGCGTCCGGACGGCGGGCTGCGCGGCACGGCCACGACCGGGTTGATCGGGCCCATCGGGCTGGTGGTGCTGCTGGCCCTGGGCTGGGCGGCGCTCGTCGGCCGGTTCGCGGTGCGGTTCCGCGAGGAGGTCCGGCATCTGGACGGGCCGACGCCGTGGGCCGAGCGACTGCGGGGGGCGGCCATGGTGCTGCTGCCCGGGGCCGCCGTCGCGGTGCCGCTGCTGCTGTTCGCCTTCCGCCGGCTCCACGGGCCGGTCGGGACGGTGAACGGGCCCTTGGAGGTGCTGCCGAGCTCCTCGCACCCGCCGACGCCGCCGCCGGTGCCGGTGGACCCGAGCTCAGGGGGCCTGCTCAAGGCCCTCGTCGCGGTGCTGATCGGCGCGTTGGCCGTCGCGGTGGCGGTCGCGTTCGTGGTCTTCCTCGTCCAGGTCTGGCGGCGCCTGAGCATTTCCCGGAACCGGTTGCCCGCGCCGCTGCCCGCCGCCCCCGCGCGGCCCGAGGAGGTGCTCGCGGCCGCCGTGGCCACCGGTCGCCGGGCGCTTTCCGGCGATGACGCGCGGGCGGCGGTGATCGCCTGCTACGCCGCGATGGAGGGCTCGTTGGCGGCTTCCGGCACGGCCCGGCGGGCCTGCGACAGCCCGACCGAGCTGCTGGAGCGCGCGGTGGCCGACGACCACGTGGACCGCGGTTCAGCTGAGGCGCTCACCGGGCTGTTCCGGGAGGCGCGTTACTCGTCCCACCCGATGGGCGACGGCCACGTGGGCCGCGCACAGGGCGCGTTGGACGCGATCGCGGCCCACCTCGCGGCCCGGGCGGAGGCGCCGTCCGAGCCCGTCCCGGCCGCAGGAACGACCGCGGGCACGGCCGCGGGTACCACCGGCCCGGCAGGAGGACGCGGATGAACACCGGCCGGAACAGACCGGGGCAGGACGAGGCCGGCCCCGGTGGGGGACGGGACGCGGTGGCCGAGCCCGGCTCGGTCAAGCACAGTCTGATCGAGCTGATCACGGTGGCCGTCCTGGCGGAGATCCTCTTCGCGCTGGTCGGCGGTGCGCCCGCGGCCGGCGCCGGGGCGGTCCTGCTGACCGCCGTCGCCCTGGTCGTCGGCCGGTACGTCGCCGGCGCCGGGGTCGGGACGGAAGGCCTGCGGCAGCGCGCACGGTTGATGGAGGCGCACGAGCCCGGGCTCGGCGACTGGCGCTGGACCGTCCGGCACGGGCTCGACCCGCAGGGCGACAGCCAGCCGTTGCGCGGCCGGCTCCAACGGCTGTTCGCGGCACGGCTGTCGGACGCGCACGGGGTCTCGCTGACCGCCGACCGCGACCGGGCCGCCGAACTGGTCGGCCCCCGGCTCTGGCCCTGGATCGACCCGGAGGCCGCGGCGTCGGCCGAGCCCGTTCCGGCGCCGGTCCTGCTGGCCCTCGTCGACCGGCTCGAATCCCTGTAGCCGGGAAGAACCACCGGCCGCACGCACCGACCCGTAGCACCCTCCCCGTACCACCGCCCCGCTCGACACGCAGCACCCTCCCCCTACCACCGCCCCGCTCGACACGCAGCACCCTCCCCCTACCACCGCCCCGCTCGACACGCAGCATCACCCCACGGCACCGACACCGCAGCCAGCCCCTTCAGGAGAGCCATGACCGCCGTTCCCCAGGCCCCCGCCGCCCCGGTTGCCGAGACCGGTGACGCCGTCCCGGCCCCCGTGCTGACGCCGCAGGAGGCCGGCAAGCGCGCCCGCGCGGTGGTCGAGGAGATCGAACGGGCCGTGGTGGGCAAGCCCGAGGCCCTCCGCCTGGTGATGCTCGGCGTGCTGGCCGGCGGCCATGTGCTGATCGAGGACCTGCCCGGGCTCGGCAAGACCCTGCTGGCGCGCTCCTTCGCGACCACCCTCGGCCTGGACTTCCGCCGGATCCAGTTCACCCCCGACCTGCTGCCCTCGGACGTCACCGGCGCGCCGTTCTACGACCGGGGCAGCGGGGAGATGGTCTTCAGGCCCGGCCCGCTCTTCACCCAGCTCCTGCTGGCCGACGAGATCAACCGGACCCCGCCGAAGACCCAGGCGGCGCTGCTGGAGGCGATGGCCGAGGGGCAGGTCTCCGTGGACGGGGCCACCCGCCGGCTCCCGCAGCCGTTCGCGGTGATCGCCACCGCCAACCCGATCGAGTACGAGGGCACCTACTCCCTGCCGGAGGCGCAGCTCGACCGCTTCCTCCTCCGGGTGCGGATGGGCTACCTGTCCACCGGGCTGGAGGCGGCGATGCTCCGGGCCCGGCTGGACCGGTCGGTGCCCGAGCCCGTCCTGGAGCCGGTCAGCAGCCCGGCCGAACTGCTCGCCATGCGGGCGGCCGTGGAGCGGGTCGAGGTGGACGACGACCTGGTCGAGTACGTGGTCGCGCTGGTCGATGCGACCCGCCGCGACCAGCAGATCCAGGTCGGCGCCTCGCCCCGCGGCGGCCTCGCGCTGATCCAACTCGCCCGGGCCCGGGCGATGGTGGAGGGCCGCGACTACCTGACGCCGGAGGACGTGAAGGCGCTCGCCGTGCCGGCGCTGGCCCACCGCATCACCTTGAAGCCGGAGTTGTGGGTGCGCCAGATCGAGTCGGACGACGTGCTGGCGCGGCTGGTCGCCACCGTCCCGGCGCCGCAGACGCTGCCGCGGGCGGCGGAGACGGACGCGGACCGCTCGCCGGGCGGCGCCCGGTGAATCCCGCGTCACCGGACGGGCAGCGGGCCCGCCGGCTCGCCGCGCAGAGCGCCGCCGCCGGCCGCCGCCCGGTGCGGCGGCTGGCCGTGGCGCCCGCGGGCAGCGGAGGCCGGTCCTCCACGCCCGCCGCCGAGCGGCCCGCCACCGAGCGGCCTCGTGCCCGGAGGGACGGCCAGGTTGCCGACCGGGTCACCGCCCGGCTGCTGGCCCGCAGTGCCCGGGCCACCGTGGCCGGCCTGCCGAGCTCCCCGCCCTCGCCACACTGGCGGGCCGGTGAGCAGACCCTGTGCCTGCTCACCGTGGCCGCCGTCGCGGCCGTCGCCGCCCTGGCCACCGGCCACGCCTGGCTGCTCGCCCTGGCGGCCGGCCCCGCCGTCCTGCTGGCGCTGGCCGCCCCGGGCCACGGCAGGCCGACCCGGCTGGCCGCCGAGAGCACCGCCGAACCGCGCCGCTGCTTCGAGGGCGAGCCGGTCGTCGTGCGGATCACCGTGCGGCACGACGGGCGGATCGGCCCGCTCGACCCCACCGTCGCCCTCGGTCCCGGAGTGGCCCTGGAGGCGCTCACCGTCGGAGCGGCCGAGGTGGACCTCGTCCTGCGCGCCCGGAGCTGGGGCCGCTGGACCCTGGGCGCCGTCGACCTCGACGTCTACGACGCCGGGGGCCTGACCCGCCGGACGGTGCGCACCGAACTCGGCGAGGTGGACGTCTTCCCGGTGCCGAGCGCCGCCCGGCTCACCCCGATCCCGGTCCGGCTGCCCGAGCGGCTCGGCGAGCACACCACCGTCCAGGAGGGCACCGGCGTCGAGGTGGTCGGCGTGCGCCCGCACGTGCCGGGCGAGCGCCAGCGGCGCATCCACTGGCCGTCGACCACCCGCCGCGACGCCGTCCAGATCAACCAGTTCGCCGCCGAGCGGGCCGCCGACGCGGTCGTCCTGCTGGACACCCTGGCCGACTTCCGGGACGCCGCCACCGGCCTGTCCAGCCTGGACGAGACGCTGCGCGCGGCCGGCGGGCTGACCCGCGCCTACCTGCGCCGGCACGACCGGGTCGGCCTGGTCGCCATCGGCGGGAAGCTGCGCTGGCTCGCCGCGGGCACCGGGGACCGGCAGTTCTACCGGATGGTGGAGAGCGTGCTGGAGGTCCGCCAGGACCGCCGCCACCGCGGCACCGACCTCCCCCGGCTCCCACTGCCCGCCCTGCCCGGCCACGCGCTGGTGTACGCGTTCACCTCGCTCGCCGACCAGCGGATCCTGGACGTGCTCGGGCAGGTCCGCGACCGCGGCAATCCGCTCGTCGTGGTGGAGATCCCGGCCGGCGAACCGGCGGTGGAGCCCGGCGACGAGATCGACGCCCTCGCCCTGCGGCTCTGGCACGCCGAGCGCGAGGCGATGCGCTCGGCCCTGCGGGCGAAGGGTGTCCCGGTGGCCCGCTACACCCCGGGCGAGGCGCTCGACCTCGCGCTCGCGCCCCTGCTGCGCCGCCGGATCGGGGGAGGAGTCCGATGAACGTGACACTGCCGCCCTGGGCGGAGCGCGCCGCGCTGCGCGCCACGGGAGCCGCGCTGGCGATCGCCGCCGCCGGGCCGGTGGACGATCCTGGCAGCGCGGTGGACCGGTTCGGGCCGGCCGCCGCGGTGATCGCCGGCGCCCTCGCCGCCGCGGGCGCCGTGCCGCCGGTGGACCCGCGGAACCGTCCGGTCGGCTGGGCGGCCCGTCTGGCGGCGGGCCGCGCCACCGTGCTGCCCGCCGGGGCGGTGGCGCTCGCCGCGCTGGGCGAGCCGCCGTTCTGGCAGGCCGCGGCGGTGGCCGTGCTGCTGACCGGATACCTGCTGCTGGTCGACGCCTTCGGCTCGCACCGGCGTACGGCCGGGCCGGCGCACGGGGTGGCCGCGGTCGCCGCGTCCCTGCTGGTCCTGCCGGTGGCCTTCGCGCCGACCGGGGCGGGGGAGTGGTCCCGTCCGGTGGCCGTGCTCGGGCTGGTGGCGGCGGCCTGCGGCGTCGGCCTGGCGTTCTGGCCCCACCGTGGGCGCCAGGTGCGGGAGTAGCCCGCGGACGGATGGGAAGGTAACCGCCGTCAGATCGCCAGAAGGGAGCCGTGGATGACGATCAGTCACCGCACCATCGGAGCCGGCGGGCAGAAGGTGCTCGTCCTGCACGACTGGTTCGGAACCAGCGCCGGGTGGGGCCAGTTCCTAGACCACCTGGACCGGGACACTTTCGGCTATGCCTTCCTCGACTACCGCGGCTACGGTGAACGACGGGACGTGGACGGCGAGTTCACCCTCGCCGAGATCGCCTCGGACGCGCTCGCCCTGGCCGACCGGCTCGGCTGGGACGAGTTCTCCGTGGTCGGGCACTCGATGGGCGGCAAGGCGGCGCAGCGCGTCCTCGCCGAGGCTCCGCAGCGGGTCCGGAAGCTGGTCGGGGTGACGCCCGTCCCGGCGAGCGCCTTCCCGCTGGAGGGCGGCATGGACGACCTCTTCCACGGGGCGCCCGAGCACGCCGCCAACCGCCGGGCCATCCTCGACCTGGTCACCGGGAACCGTGCCTGCGGCCGCTGGCTGGACGCGATGACAGCCCGCTCGGTGGCCGGCTCCCGCCCGGAGGCGATGGGCGCCTACCTCCGGGACTGGAGCACCCAGGACTTCGCGGCGAAGGTGGCCGGCAGCACCCTGCCGGTCAAGGTCTTCGTCGGCGAGCACGACCCGGCCCTGTCGGCCGAGGTGATGCGCGGCACCTGGCTGGCGCACTACCCGCAGGCGGAGCTGGAGGTCCTCACCAACTCCGGCCACTACCCGATGCACGAGGTGCCGGTGGCCTTCGCCACCGCCCTGGAGGCCTTCCTGCGCGACTGACCCGCCCCGGCGGTGCTCCCGTCCGCCCGGGCCGGCGGCCCCTGTCACCGGCCCGGCAGCCTCCCTCCCCGCCCGCTTCCGGCTGCTTCCGCCCGCTTCCCGCTGAGCCTCCCGTCGGCTCCAGTGGCCACTCCCGTCGGCTCCCGCCGCCCCTCCGGTGGACCCGGCGAGCGTCCCCCCTCCCGCCGGGCGGTCCGCAGGCGTACCGTGGCCACACGGTGATGCGCCGGCCGGGGGCGCGCCCGTCCGGCCCGGCACGGCGGCGTCGCCACCCGCGTTGGCACGCCCTGCCGGAGACCGCGATGGCTGATTCCATGGCCGACCGCATGGCCTTTTTCACCACGCCCCGGCGGCCGCGCGAGCGTCGGGCCCCGCAGGAGCGGCTGGGGGACTGGCACGAGGTCTACCGGGAGGGCGCGCTGCTGCCGGTCGTCGGCTCCCAGGCGGCCCGCTGCATGGACTGCGGCCTGCCGTTCTGCCACCACGCCTGCCCGTTGGGCAACGTCATCCCTGACTGGAACACGCTGGTCGCCCACCAGGACTGGGGCGCGGCCGCCTCGCGTCTGCTGGCCACCAACAACTTCCCCGAGTTCACCGGCCGGCTCTGCCCGGCTCCCTGCGAGAGCGCCTGCGTGCTGGCGATCGACGGCGAGGCCGTGACGATCAAGAACGTGGAGCTGGCGATCGCCGACCGGGCCTGGGAGGACGGGTACGACCGGCCGCAGCCGCCGGAGCGGATGACCGGCTTGCGGGTGGCCGTGGTCGGTTCGGGCCCGGCCGGCCTGGCCGCGGCCCAGCAGCTGACCCGGGCCGGCCACACCACCACGGTGTACGAGCGGGCCGACCGGATCGGCGGGCTGCTGCGCTACGGCATCCCGCCGTTCCGGCTGGAGAAGCACCGCCTGGACCGGCGGATCGGCCAGATGGCGGCGGAGGGCACCCGGTTCCGCACCCGGGTGGCGGTCGGCCGGGACGTGTCCGCGGACGCCCTGCGGGCCCGGCACGACGCGATGGTCGTCGCGGTCGGTGCCAGGGCCTGCCGCGACCTCCCGGTGGCCGGCCGCCGGCTGCCCGGGGTGTACCAGGCGATCACCTACCTGACCCTGGCCAACCGGGTGGACGAGGGCGACTGCCCGGCCTCCCCGGTGAGCGCCGAGGGCCGCAGCGTGGTGATCGTCGGCGGTGGCGACACCGCCGCCGACTGCCTGGGCACGGCGCTGCGCCAACGGGCCGCCGCCGTCACCCAGTTCGACATCAACCCGCGGCCGCCCGACCGCCGCGCGCCCGGCCAGCCCTGGCCCGTCCACCCGAAGGTGTACCGGGTGACGACCTCGCACGAGGAGGCCGGCGGCTCGGCCGCCGAGCCGCGGGTGTTCGCGGCGGTGACGGTCGGGTTCGAGGCGGGTGCGGACGGGCGGTTGGCGGCGGTCCGGTTCGCCGAGGCGCGGCCGGGCGACCGCAGCCCCCGGCCCGGGACGGAGCGGACCGTCCCGGCCGAACTGGCGCTGCTGGCCCTCGGCTTCAACGGGCCCGGGCGCCGGAGCGGCCTCGCCCGCCAGCTCGGCCTGGCCGCCGACCGGCAGGGCCGGCTCGTCCGGGACGAGGGCTTCGCCGCCGGGGCGGACGGCGTGTTCGTCGCGGGCGACGCGGGGCGCGGCCAGTCGCTGATCGTCTGGGCGGTCGCCGAGGGCCGGGCGGTGGCGGCCGCCGTCGACGGCTACCTGCGCGGCGGTACCGATCTCCCCGCGCCGGTCGCCCCCTCGGACGGCCCGCTGACCGTCTGAGGCCGGCCCGCGTACCGCCTGGAGCCGGCCCGCGTACCGCCCGGGGCCTGCCCGCTCACCGCCCGGGGCCGGGGAGGGGCCGGCCGCCGTCCGGGCCGTGCGAGCCGTGCGGGCCGGCGCGGGAGGGAAGGGAGGGAAGCGGTCAGACCAGTTCGAGGACGAGCTTGCCGGTGTTCTCGCCGCGGAAGAGCATCCGGAGGGTCTGCGGGAAGTCGTTCACGGTGCCCTTGACCACGTGCTCCAGGACCTTGATCCTCCCCGAGCCGATCCAGCCGCCGATCTCCCGGGCCGCCTCGGTGAAGCGCGGCGCGTAGTCGAAGACCACGAAGCCCTCCATCCGGGCCCGGCAGACCAGCAGCGACAGGTAGTTGGCCGGGCCCTGCACGCCCTCGGTGGCGTTGTACTGGCTGATCGCACCGCAGATCACCACGCGGGCGTGCATCGCCAGGTTGGCCAGCGCCGCCTCCAGGACCTCGCCGCCGACGTTGTCGAAGTAGACGTCGACACCGTCCGGGGCATGGGTGCGCAGCGCCTTCCTGACGTCCTCGGTGCGGTAGTCGATCGCGGCGTCGAAGCCCAGTTCGCCGGTCAGCAGCGCGCACTTCTCGGCCCCGCCGGCGATGCCGACGACCCGGCAGCCCTTCGCCTTGGCGATCTGGCCGGCCATCGTGCCCACGGCGCCCGCGGCGCCGGAGACCACCACCGTCTCGCCCTCCTTGAGCGCCCCGACGTCCAGCAGCCCGAAGTAGGCCGTCATGCCGGGCATGCCCAGCGCGCCGAGGAAGGTCGACGGCGCGGCGGCGGACGGGTCGACCTTCAGCGTGCCCTTGCCGTCGGAGACCACGTGCTCCTGGACGCCGAAGGTACCGACGACCAGGTCGCCGATCCGGAAGCCCGGGTGGTTGGACTCGGTGACCTCGACCACCGAGCCGGCCCGCATCACCTCGCCGAGGCCGACGGGCGGCAGGTAGGAGCGCCGGTCGTCGAGCCAGCCGCGCATGGCCGGGTCCAGCGAGATGAAGCGGGTGCGGCCGGCGAACTCGCCCTCGCCGGGTGCCGCGGCCGCCACGGTGGCGTGCTCCCAGTCCTCGGGGCCGATCTCGCCCACCGGTCGCCGGGCGAGGCGGATCTGACGGTTCTCTGCGGACAACATGACGGCTCCCCTGTCTGGACGTCGGACGAGGGCGATTCTAAGCAAGCGCTTAGTCGGGGCGCCAGGGGGGTGGGCGGATGCGGGCGGTCGCGGAGTACCTATTCCCGACTGATTCCGGTGCGCCGGTGGTGCCGTACGGTCGGAGCCAGGCCGGAACGGTCCGGCCACCGGGACACCAGGCTCCCGGGACCTTCCGGTCCCGGGCCGCCCGGGTCCCGCGAACAGTCGGCTTCCGGGGCACGAGTCCCGGACGACAAGGGGGAGCAGCACATGACCGCCTACGCGCTGGCGCACGTCCACTCGGTCGAGTTCGGCCCGGACATCGTCGAGTACCTGGAGCGCATCGACGCCACCCTGGAGCCCTTCGGCGGGCGCTTCCTGGTCCACGGGGGCGAGGTCGAGGTGCTGGAGGGGTCCTGGGGACCGGACCTGATCGTGATCGAGTTCCCCGACCGCGAGGCGGTGCGCGCCTGGTACGACTCGCCCGCCTACCAGGAGATCCTGGCGCTGCGCACCCGGCACATGGTGGCCGATGCGATCATCGCCCAGGGCGTGCCCGCGGGCTACCGGGGCGCGGACGCGCTGAAGCACTGACCGTCGGCTGACGCACCGGGCGCCGGCCGGCCCCCGGGGTGTCGGCCGGCGCACCGGGC
Source organism: Streptomyces sp. CB01881 (assembly GCF_002953255.1). Lineage (GTDB taxonomy): Bacteria > Actinomycetota > Actinomycetes > Streptomycetales > Streptomycetaceae > Kitasatospora. Next base: position 272,227 of record NZ_CP026498.1, on the reverse strand, counting down.
GTCCGTGGGAGCAGCGGGCCCCCGGGTCGGAGCGCCGGGCGTTCCCGGGGCTCCCCCGCGGGGCGTTCCCGAGGCCGCGCCGCCGACCGGGTCGACCCGGTCGGCGGCGCGCGCGAGGCGCCGCGGTCCGGAGGCGGCCGAGGGCTACGGTCGGGCGGGGGCCGACCGAACGACGTCCACGGGAGAGCCATGACTTCGAACCGGCCCGCGGCCGGCGTACGGGCCTCGCAGGTGCTGCGCAACCCCAAGGTCTGGGTGGTGCCGACGGTCATCGTCGGCCTGGTGGGGTTCCTGCTCTCGCTGCTCTACATGGGCGGCATCATCAACCCGCGCGCCGACCTGCACCGGCTGCCGATCGGCCTGGTCAACTCGGACCAGGGCGCCACCGTGGGCGGGCAGCAGCAGAACCTCGGCGCGCAGATCACGGCCGGCATCGCGAACGCGCCGGACCCGGGGGACCAGGTCGACTGGCGGTTGCTCGACCGGGCCGGGGCCAACGAACAGCTGTCCTCCGGCAAGATCGCCGGCGCCCTGGAGGTCCCGGCCGGATTCACCGCCGCCGTCGCCGCCCTCGGCGCCCCGGCCGGCCCGCAGCCGCCGCCACGGCCGACGATCACCGTCCTGACCAACCCCGGGGTGGGCAGCCTGGCCTCGTCACTGGCCTCGTCGATCTCCCAGGCCGCCGCGCAACAGGCCTCGACCCAGCTCGGCCGGACCCTCACCGCCCAAGCCCAAGCCCAGGCCCAGGCCCAGCAGCCGTCCGGGCAGGCCGGCAGCGGCGGCGGTGCGACCAACGCGGCGGCGCTCCAGCTGGCCGACCCGGTGACGGTCGACGTCCAGGTCGGCCACCCGATCGGCCCGCACAGCGGTCTCGGCCTGACGGCGTTCTACTACACGCTGCTGCTCGTCCTCTGCGGCTTCCTGGGTGCGAACGTGATCAACAACGGCGTCGACGTGGCGCTCGGCTACGCGGCCAGTGAGCTGGGGCCGCTGCGCACCCAGCGCCCGCTGGTGCCGATCGGCCGGACCCAGACGTGGGTCGTCACCTCCGTGATGTCGGTCGGGATCTCGCTGCTGACCTCCACCCTGGTGATGCTGGCGACCGTGGGGGTGCTCGGCATGGACGCCTCGCACCTGCCGCTGCTCTGGGTCTTCTCGGTCTGTGCCAGTTCGGCGGTGGGGCTCGGCACCCAGGCGCTGATCGCCGCGTTCGGCGGGATCGGGCAGCTGATCAGCATGTTCGTCTTCATCGCCCTGTCGCTGCCGTCCTCCGGGGCGACCGTCCCGCTCCAGGCCCTGCCGGAGTTCTACCGGGGGCTCGCGGTGTTCGAGCCGATGCGCCAGCTCACGGATGGCGTCCGGGCGATCCTCTACTTCGACGCCCAGGCCGACGCCGGGCTGGCCCGGGCCTGGATCATGATCGCGATCGGGACGGTGGCCGCGCTGGTCTTCGGCTTCGCGATGACCAGGTACTACGACCGCAAGGGCCTGCACCGCTTCCACCCCGAGGCGAGCTGAACACCGGCCCGGAGGCGGGCCGGGCGGGCCGCGCCGAGACGGTTCGGGCACACGACACCGAGGCGGGCCGGGCAGGCGCCACCGAGGCGAGCCGGTCCCGGGGGACGACGGAGGGCCGGCCGGGTGGTCCTGTGGTCGGAGCGCGGTTCCGGCCTCTGGGCCGACGCCGGGCGGCGCCGGGCTCCGTATCGTCGGTGGCATGAACAGACCGCTGCACCTGGCCGCGTATCTGCTGGCCTTCGACACGCAGGCACAGTCCCTGCAGGACCGCACCCGGGCCGGTTTCCTGCTGCGGGCGGCCGCCCTGGCCGAGCTCGCCCATCGCGGCGCCGCCGTCGAGGACGACGCGGGCCGGGTCAGGGTCGTGACGGCCGCCCCGACGGAGGACGGCGTCCTCGACGCGCTGCTCGCCGAGCTGGGCACGCGGCCGCGCACCTGGAAGGCCTGGATCAGAAGGAGCCGCGACGACACGCTGGAGGCCGTCGAGCAGCGGCTCGCCGTGCTCGGTGTGGTGACCATGGCGGACCGCGACCCCTATGGTCCGGTCGTGCCGCACCGGGCGGTGGCGATGGCGGACCCGAGGGAGGCGCTCGACCTCCAGGTGCGGGTGGCGGAGCTCGTGCGCGGCGGCGGCCCGGTCGCCGAGGCACCGTTCGCGGAGGCGGTCCTGGCGGCGCTGGCCGCCCACGGACACCTGCGGCTGGTCCTCTCGCGGCACGACCGGCGGGCCCACACCGAGCGGGTCACGGCGCTCACCGACCGGCTGACGGCCGAAACGCCGGGCCTGGCCCGGGCGGTGGCCGGACTGAACGTGACGATGGTCGCGGCGCAGGGCGGGATGGGCGGCAGTTGACGGGCCGGGGTGTCTGGTGGCCCGGCGGTGCCGTCCTGCTCTCCTGCTCTCCTGCCCGTTCCGCCGTCCTGCCGTTCTGCCGTCCGAGGCCGGTGTCGGCCCGGTCAGTCCGGCAGCCGGATCGTGCCCAGCTCGTGCACCGGCAGGCCGGGGCGGAGCAGCGCCGGGGTCTCGAAGAGGGCCCCGGAGGCCATGCCCGGGACCGTCCTGAGGTACCGCCAGCCGCACGAGCGGTAGTAGCGGTTCAGGCCGGGGTTGTCCGAGCGCGCGTCCAGGCGCAGGACGACGGCGCCCGCGCCGGCCGCCCGGTGGCCGGCCCACTCGTGCAGCAGCCTGCCGATGCCGCGGCCCGCATGGGCGCGGTCGACGATGCTCTTGCGCAGGTAGCGGGCCGGGACGGCGCGCTCCTCGGCCGTCCATCGGCGCCTGCTCCCCCGAGGGCAGATGGTGCACGTGGCTACCGCCGGGCCGTCCGGTTCCAGCAGGGCGAGCACGGTCGCGCCCTTCTCGATGAGGGCCAGCCGGCGCTCGGGCCGGTCGGGGCCGGACCACTGTGGGTTGCCGTGCCGTCCGGCCACCCACGCCGACGCCTCCCGGCGCCAGCGCGCGAGCAGTTCGGCGTCCTCCGGCACGGCGGCGCGCAGGTACAGGACCAGGGGCGGTGCCGCGGTGCTGCCGTCGGCGTCGCGGTCGCGGTCGGCGCTGGGGCGGGGGGCGGCAGGGGCGTCGGGGTGGCCGGGGTCGGCAGGGTCGTCCGGGCTGGCGAAGGTCCTCACCACTGGCGAACGAACCGACGGCGGAAAGGTTGTGCGCGCGCCGCGGGTACCGCGTCGGGCGCGTCCGAGGAGTCAGCGGTGCTCGCCTGTCCGACCCGCCGGAAGTCGGCGTACTGCCCGGGGGCGGTGGCCGTCGGGGCGGCGGATCCTCTGGAGCCGACGCTTCACGGCTCGGGTGATCTGACCCAGGTCCGCGGTGGCGAGATTGCCAATCTCGCGTTTGACCAGTGACCAGATCCACCCCTGCGGGTTGAGGTCAGGCGCGTAGGCGGGCAGATGGAACACCGCGAGCCACTCGGCGTTCGCCTCGATGAACTCACGCATACCGCGGGCAGGTGTAGGCGGAGGTGGTCCCAGGCCAGCACAATCGGGTCGCTGCGGCAGCGATCTCCGAGTTCATTTACCCGGCTTGGAAGCGTTCCGCCACCTGAAGCCGTAACCGCTCCCGTGTGGCCCTCCCCGCGTCGGTCAACCCGCTGCCCTGTGCATACCTCATGTCCCAGGGCTACCGGTGCCGATAGCCGACTGTCAGGTGAACGGCTCCAACATCACCCAATCAAGCTCAGTCGCGGTGCGGAGGGGCGGGTAGCGGTTGGGGGACACCGCGTCCTGGTGCGGCCTCGTAGCCTTGCTGCCCGCGCTGCTGTCCCAGCGCGGCGACCCGGTGACTGCGGTGGCCGCCGCTTCGTTGACGGCCGGCATGCTCGGCCGGACTCGGCACGCCCTCGACCTGGGCGAGGCCAGCGCAGTCACTGTCGTGCGCATCGCCCGGTTGGATGAAGTCATTCTGAGCGGAGGAGGGCTGAGGGTCGGCGCCCGTGATCCGGCCCTCAGGAGCCCCGGCTCTGATCCCTCTGATGGTCTATCATGTGCCGCTCTGGATCGTAGATTGGGGACTCGTGGACGCTGAACAGGTGCAACTGGTAACAACCGCCAGCACGGCCCTGGTGACCGTGCTGGCTACGGATTCGTGGGAGCTCGCGAAGTCAGCCGTCGCGCGGCTCTGGCAGCGAGTGCATCCGGAGCGAGCGGCTGCGATCGAGGCTGATCTCGACGACACCCGAGTCGAGGCATTGGCGGCGCGTGAAGGTAACGACGCCGATGCCCAGGCCGCGCTCGCCGGTGACTGGCAGACCAAGTTTCGGAGGCTCATCGTCAGCGACCCCGATCTCGCAGCCGAGATCGACAGGTTGCTGCGAGAGGAGCTTGTGCCTGCCCTGCCCGCAGAGGAGCGGGACCGTATCGCGACTGGACCGATCTTCAACGTGACTGCGTCAGGGAATGCCCGCGTCTACCAGGCTGGCCGCGACCAGCACTTCACCGAAAGGTGAAGCAGTCGAAACGCGGCCGCGAGTCTGGCCCCAACTTCGAGGTTGATGCAAAAGGGGACAGTCGGACCTATCAGGCTGAGAGCCAGCACTTCCATTTCTACAACGCGCCGCCCGAGGTGGCCAACGAGCAGGATGCGGCCGGCGACATCAGCCGGCCATCTCCTCCGCCGCCCGGGAAGCCCCAGGGGCTGGTAACGGGGGCATCTGCTGATTCCCTAAAGGCTGTGCTCGGTAGAGTTCCCGGGGGTTCCACCGCTGTGGTGGCCGTAGCGTGTGTCGGGATCTTCATCAGTGGAGTCCTTTCCGTGATCCGTCCCGGCGGCGACTCGGACGGTGGAAAGGCAGGCGGTCCGCCGCCTGTGCTTCAGACACAGGCGGCGCCGTCAGTCGCAGCGACGAGTCGGCCCTCAGCTACGGGCCCCAGTCCAACGGTGACCCCCGCCACTACTCCTCCCCCTGTCACGTGGAACGAGGTATACCGCGACCGCGTTTTCGTGATGCCAGCAGCGACGTCGGGAAACTGGCAGTGCTCTCGCAACTACTTCGATCTTGACCAGGATCCAGTGGACACGCATATCCATGTGACCGAGAAGAATCCGGCCGCAGCTGGAATTGATGCAAGTTCTATGGAGATCGAATGGCACACCACTGGATGTGCCAGTAGTCCATCTAATGAAGACTCGTTGACCTTTAATGTGGCTGCAGTGGGCATCAGCTCGGACGTCAACCCTGGGGCCATTCAATGCGCTAGGGATGCGCGTCAACAGGCTATTCCAAATCCAGTATCTGCCTCGCAGCTACAAGATGGTGTTTTGCTGCGAAAAGGTGTCGCCCTGTGTCTCGAAACGAAGGGCAAAAGCATTTTGCACATGAAGATTACGGGCTCCACTAAAGATGGATGGGGTAATCCGGACTCGTTCACCTTCTCCGCTTCGTTGTGGAAAAAATCGACGTAGGTAGCCTTCGGCTGGAGTATGAGACCGGCCCCGCCCGGCGCCTGCTGGCCCGGCGCCCCTCCCGCCGTGCGCCCCTCCCGTCGTGTGGCCCCTCCCGTCGTGTGGCCCCTCCCGCCGGCCGCCCGGCCCGGCCCGCAGCGTGCGGGCGTCGGCCGGCCCGATGCGGCTGCGGGCCCGCCGGCCTGCGGATCTGTCAGTGCGCGATGACATGGTGTGTTCCGGCGGACGACCACCGCTGACACCTCACACCACGAAGGGCCGAGAACGCATGGGCACGACCGGCACGACCGATCCGGCCACCGACGCAGGCGCGACCGAGGGCGGCCCCGCCGTCGGCGGAGACCTGCCGGTGATCACCTGGGCGCGGTTCTGGGAGCTGATCGGGATCCTCGGCGGGCCGACCGGGACGTCGACCTGCCACGACATCGAGACCGGCTGCGAGCGGCTGACCGAGGTGCTCGCCGCCGGGCCGGTGGGCCAGATCATCGGCTTCGGCGAGCGTCTTGCGGAGGCGCTGTACCGGCTCGACCAGGAGGAGTTCGGCACCCTGCCGGTCACCGGGATGGAGCGGCCCGGAGGTGAGCCGTTCCCGCAGTCGGACGACGGGTTCCTGTACTCGCGGGCAGCGGTCGTCGCCGCCGGCCGCGCCGTGTACGAGAGCGTCTTCGGCGAGCCGGACCGGTTCGCGCCGTTCACCGGGCGGCACTGCGAGGAGCTGCTCTACGTGCACGAGGAGGCGTACGAGCAGGCGACGGGGGAGGAGTGGGACAGGCTCACCCGGTACGACTACGAGAGCTGCTCCAACCGGGACGGCTGGCCGGGGCTGGGCGACTGAACGGTCCTCCGCCCGCCCCCCGGGGGGCGGGGGGCGGCCAGCCGGAAACCCGCTGGTCGACGCGGAGACGGCCCCCGTAGACTCCGGTGCTCGTGACCGAGACCAGCACCAACCCGACCGGCGCCGTCCACCCGACCGATGCCACCCGCCAGGCCGATGCCGGCAATCCGATCGACGCCGGCAGCCCGATCGACGCCGTCCAGCCGGCCGATGCCGTCCGCCGGGCCGATGCCACCTGGCAGGGCACCCTGGCGGGGGACGCTCAGCTGATCGGCGCCGCCGTGGCCGCCGCCGGCCGGGGCATGATCGACCGTGAGACGGTGGCCGAGGTGGTGACGCTCTGTGCGGTCGCCGGTGAGCACCTGCTGGTCGTCGGCGCGCCGGGCACCGCCAAGTCCGAGGCGGTGCGGAGGGTCGCCGGCCAGCTGGGCGGCCGTTACTTCGAGTACCTGCTCGGCCGGTTCACCGAGCCCAACGAGCTGTTCGGCCCGGTCGACCTGCGCCTGCTCCGCGAGGGCCGGGTCGAGTTCGAGACCGCCGGAATGCTGCCCGAGGCCGACATCGCCTTCCTGGACGAGGTGTTCCTCGGCTCCACCGCCGTCCTCAACACGCTGCTCGGCCTGCTCAACGAGCGGGTCTTCCGCCGGGGCCGCACCGTCCTCGCCAGCCCGCTGCGGGTCTGCGTCGGCGCCGCCAACCACCTCCCCGACGACCCCGCGCTCGCCGCCTTCGCCGACCGCTTCCTGGCCCGGGTCTTCGTCGAGCCGGTGGCCGACGCCCGGTTGGAGGAGCTGCTGGAGGCCGGCCGGCGCCCCGCGGCCGCCGCGGCCCGTCCCGGCGACCTGCTCGGCGCCGTGGACCGGCTGGCCGCCGCGGCCCGGGAGTGCGACCTGGACGAGGTGACCCCGCTGCTCGGCTCCGCACTGCGCCGGCTGCGCGGGGCCGGGGTGCCGCTCAGCGACCGGCGGGCGGTGCGCTCACAGAAGCTGGTCGCGGCGGCGGCCGTGCTCGACGGCCGGACCACGGCCTCCGCGCGGGACCTGTGGGTGCTGCCGCTGATCGCCCCGACCGCCGACACCCAGGCGCTGGCCCGGGACACCCTGGCCGACCTGATCGAGAAGGCCGCCAACCGGAGCCTGGTGCACGCCGCGGAGGAGCTCTCCCGCAGCACGGCGGCCCGGGCCGAACTACTCGCCCGCACCGGCACCGCGCTGCTCGCCGAGCACCGCGGCCTGCCCGCCGGGCGCGACTCACGGCTGCGGCTGGAGGCCGCGCTGCGGGAGATCGACGCCGGATTCGACCCGGCCGACCTGCCGTCCGCGCTGGCCGGGATACGCGCCGAGCTGGTCGCGGCGGTCGCGCCCTCGTGACCACCGCCCCGCCTTCGTTCCCCCTGCCTTCGTTCCCCCTGCGGTGGGAGCGCCGCGAGCCCCCGCTGCCCGCCGCCGCCGTGCTCGCCCTGGGCGACGCGGTGCCCGCGCTGGCCGCCGCGACCCGGGACCGGCTCCGCGACGGTGCCCGCCTCGGCGTCCTCGCCGACGGCCCGCCCGCCGGTGGCACGACGCCCGCCGCCGCAGGCGTGCCGAACGCCGCCGGCGCCCGGGTCGACGCCGACGCCCGGGAAGGCGCAGGCGCCCCGTCCGACACGGGAACCCCGCCCGGCGCCCCGCCCGGCGCAGGCACGACGGTCCTTCTCGTCCTGGGCGCCGGGGCCGACCTGCCGTGGGCCGACGGCGCCCGCTACCTCGGCCGCGACGCCGGCCTGCTGGTTCCCACCACCGCCCGGCCCGGGCCCGCCGCCGCCCTCTGGCGCCGCGCGCTCGGTGCCGAGGACGGACAGCTCTGCGTGCTCGTCCCGGGCCACGCGCTGGTCGCCGACCCGCCCCCGCCCGCCGGCTCCCCGGACGCCCTGGAGCCGTACACCCGGAGCGCGGAGCGATGACGGCCACCCGCCTGCCCGCAGCCCTCGCCCCCTGGGCCGCCACCCTCTCCGCGCTCAGCCCCGAACTCGCCGTCGCCCTCGGCCCGTTGCTGCGCCGTCTGGACACCCTGGTCGGCACGCGCGAGCCCGTCGTCGACGTCCTCGGCGACCCGGACGGCCTCGGCGGCCTCACCCGCGCCGGCCGGCCGGACCGGTTGCTGCCCTCGGAGTGGCTGCTCGCCGACGCTCACCCGGACGAGTTCCTCCGCCGCTTCGTCGACGGTGAACTCCTCCACCACGCATCCGAGTTCAGCACACCGGCGGTTCGCGGACGGATCGTCGCCCTGGTCGACAGCGGTCCGGCCCAGGCCGGCGCCGGCCGGCTCGTCCAGCTCGCCGCGCTGCTCGTCCTGCACCGCCGGGCGGCCGCCCGGGGCACCGAGCTGGTGGTCGGCGTCCTCGGCGACCCGGACGGCCACTGGCTCACCGGGGACCTCGCCGAGCTGCTGCCGGCCTGGCTGGCCTCCCGCCGCCCGGCCGATCCGACCCCCGAGGACGTGGCGCGCGCCCAGGCCGGCCTGGACGCCGAGGACCGCGCATGGGTGCTCACCTCGCCCCGGCTGGGTGAACAACTCCAGGCTCGGGCCCGGGTGCTGACGAGCGAGGTGGCCCGCTGGTCCGCCGAGGGTGCCACCGGCGTCACCGTCCGGATCGACGGCGCCACGACCGAACTCCCGCTCCCCGCAGCGGAGATCGCCGTGCGGGCACTGCGCGGCCGCGAGTTCCGGCGGGCCGCCGCGCCCGCCGTCGTTGCCGTTCCGTCGGAGGCTGCGGGGGTCGCCGGGGGAGCGCTGCCCGCGTTCACCACCGACACCCGCACCCTGCTCGCCCGGGGCCGTCACCCTTCCTTCCTGCTCGCCGCCAACCTGCCCAACAGCGGGAACGGACCCGCCACCGAGGTGCGGGCGAAGCGCCACAAGCTGCACGGCCCGGTGCTCGCCGCCGGGCGCATCGGCCGGCGGCTGATCGCCCTGTACGCACGCGGGGACCAGCTCGTGCCCTACGTCAGCGGCCGCCCGCTGTCCCCGGCAGGTGGTGAGCAGGCCGGGTTCACCGCCGAACTGGCCGCCTTCGGCCTCGACCGTGCCGGGCTGGACGGGCAGTTCACCCGCCCCGTCCTGCCGCTGCTCCGCGGCGGGGACGACCTGCTGCTGCCGTTGGCCGGCCGCTGGTGGCGGATCGCGCCCGACGGCACCGTCACCGACGACGGCGAGGTCGGCCGGGGCGCCGAGGGGCCGCAGCACTTCAACCGCTTCCGCGAGCCCCGGCTGTACGGCCGGAGCCTGCCGGTCGGCGCGGCCCGTGCCCGCCACCTCCTGCACAGCGGCGCCACCGTCGCGTGGTCGGAGGACGGCAGGGACTGGGAGGTCAGGAACGGGCAGGGCCAGGCACACCGGATCTCCTTCCGGGAGAACGCCGATGTGATCGGCCTCGTCCACCACGAGGCGGTGCCCGCGCTGATCACCTGTACCCGCAGCGGCCTCCTGGTGCGCCACGTCCGCGCCGACGGCGTCCGCACCCTGACCCGCTTCTCCGGCGGCACCACCCTGCCCGCCGTCCACCCGACGCTGCCGCTGATCGCCGCCGAGACCCGGCCGGGCCGGATCGTGGTGGGCGACGCCTACACCGGACGGATCCACCACCTGATCGGGAGCGACGATTGAGCGCCACCCCCGCCGCGGCGTTCGGTGCCACCGTCACCGCCGCCGGCTACCTCCTCGACGTGCCGGTGATCGGCGCGGCCGAGGCGGCCGCACGCGTCCTGGCGCACTGGCAGGAAGGCGCCGAGCTGCGTGAACTCCCGGACGGGCGCTGGCTGCTCGTACTGGTGGCGGCCGTGGAGAGCCGGGCCGACCGGGCCCCCGGACTGCCGCTGACACGTGCGCGTAGCGGCGCACTCGTCGCCGCCGGCACCGGCGATTCCGGCGCCGGGCCCGGGCAACTGTCCTTCACGGCAGCAGGCCTGATGGTCACTCACGCCATCGCCGGACTGCCGGAGTCGGACCCGTCGGTCTGGCTCGACCCGGCCGGCCTCACCCCGCACCGCCCACGACCGGTCGGCGCCGTCGAACCCGCCGCCGAACCCGTCCTGGAGGCCCTGCCCTCGCGACCGCAGCCCGACCTGCGGGCGGCCGCCGGCATCGGCCCCCGGAGCGAACGGGCCCGCCGGCTCACCAAGGACGCGCCGGCCGGCCCCCGCCGGTCCTTCTCCTGGCCGCGGCCGGACGGCCTCGCGGCGCTGGCCGGCCGGGCCGGCCGGGCCGCGTACTGGACCGTCCTGGTCGTGACGCTGGGCGCCGGGCTCCTTGCCGCGGCCAGCTTCGTGGGGCTCATCGCCGAGCGCGGCTTCCGTCCCGGCGGGTTCCTCATCGCGCTCGCGGCCGGGCTGGTCGTGGCCCGCAACAGCGGGGTGCTTGCCGGGCCCGCCCCGGCGGCCCCCGCCGGACCAGGCTCCGCCGCCGACGGCTCCGCCGCAGCCGCCCCCGGTCGCGCGGCCCGGAGGCCCCGCCGCCCGCTGCTGGGCGGCCTGCTGGCCCGCCTGGCCCTGCGCACCCCGGCGGCCCGGCTGGTGCGCGGCCGTCACGCCCGCTACCTGCACGAACTCACCCGCGCCTTCGAACAGCGCCAGTGGGAGGACGCCCTGCGCGACGCCGTCCGGCTCGCCGGGGCCAAGGCGGCCGACCAGCGGCCCTGGCTCTCCCTCGGCCTGCCCCGCCGCTACGCGGGCGAGCTGCGCGCGACCCCGCAGGCCGGCGGCGCGGGCGGCACCTCCCCGCTCTCCGGCCCCACCGTGCACCAGCACCTCTCCGCGCTCTACCGACGGGCCGCCGAGGAGCTGGAACGCGACGGCCGGGTCGACGAGGCGGCGTTCGTCCTCGCCGACCTGCTGAACGCGCCGGCCGAGGCGGTCGCCGTGCTGATCCGCCACGACCGCACCGCCCAGGCCGCCGAACTCGCCGAGGGCCGGGACCTGGACGCCCACCTGGTGGTCCGGCTCTGGTGGCGGGCCGGCGAGCGCGAGCGCGCCGTCCGGATCGCGCACCGCCGTGGTGCCTTCGCCACCGCCGTCGAACGCCTCTCCGCCACCCACCCGCAGGCCGCCCGCGAACTGCGCGTCGCCTGGGCCGCGCACTGCCGGGACGCCGGCGACCGCCTCGGCGCCGTCGAAGCCGCCTGGCCCGACGAGTCGCTGCGGCCCTCGGTCGCGGCCGACCTGCGCGACGCCGTCGCCCTCGGCGGCCCGGCCCGCGGCCGGGCACTGCCCTACCTGCTGGCGCTCGGCGCGGGGGAGTCCACCCGGGCGCTCGCGCTGGCCGTCCTCGACACCGACGGCGACCCGCGCTCCACCGGGCGCTCGGCGCTCGCCGCGGCCCTGGCGGACCTTCCGGCCGCCGACCCGGCCGCCGACCGCGAACTCGCCACCGCCGCCGCCCGGGCGGTCGTGCGGGACGGCGGCTTCGGCGGCGCCCAGGCCGGCCGGGCCGAGAGCGTCCTCGCCAAGCGGCTGTTGGAACGCGCCGACCCGCTGGCCGCCGCCGACCTGCCCGGTCCGCGGCGCGACACCCGCCCCGCCGGCGGCGCGCCCACGCACACCGCCGCCGACCGGCCTGGCACACTGCCGGTGCTCGATGCGGCACTGCTCGGATCGGGTGCCGTGCTGGTCGCCTGCGGCCAGGCGGGCGTACGGCTGCTCACCGCCGACGGCCGTACCAAGGCGCGCTGGGACGTGCCCGCCGACGAGCTCGTCCTCGCCGACCACGGCGGCAGCGCGCTCCTCGTGGCCGGCTACGGCGGGACGCGCGAGATCGCCCGGCTCGACCTCGCCACCCGCGTCGTCCGGCCCTGGACCACCCTGCGGACGCGGCAGCTCGCCCGGTCCTTCGACGGCCGCCACCTGGTCACCGTGGACGAGGACGGCATCGCCGTACTGGACACCCTCGCCCCCCGCCCCACCGTGGTCTGGCGCGAACTCGGGAACGGCCAGCGGCCGGTGGGCCGGATCTCCCGGACGGCGACCAGCTGCGCGGCCGTCGTCATCTCGAACCTGCCCGACGGCTCGCCGCTCACCGAACTCTGGCGCTGGGACCAGCCCGGATGGGAGCTGCGCGCCCGGCTCCGGCTGGACCGCACGGCCGGGGACCCCGGCGACTCGGCGGTGGTCGCCGGCGGCGGCCTGCTCACCGCGCACCGGCAGTTGCAGCCGGACCGGACCACGCTCTCCTGGACCACCGACACGGCCGGGGGCGTCACCGAACTGACCGTCGAGGGCCTCGCGCCGCACGCGCCCACCGCCGACGGCGATCACTGGGCGCTCACCGTGCCGCTCGCGGACGGCACCGGCGCCCTCGTTCGCACCGGCACCGGCCCGGACGCCGCGCCCGCCGCCACCGTCGTCTTCCCGCAGGCCGACCCGCCGTACACGGGCCTGCGCGGGCACGCCGGCGCGGTGACCCACTGGCACCGCTCCGGCCGGGTCCTCGCCACCTCGGCGGACGGCGCCACCCTCCTCGCCAACCTGCGGGTCACCACGGACTGAGACCGTGCGTGAGATCGGCCGGAGCCGGAGCCGGAGCCGGAGCGGTCCGCAGGCCTCAGGTGAGCGGTCGGGGGCGGGCGCCCGCCCGACCTGACGGACGATCGGCGGGCGTTGGCGGGCTCGACGTGCGGCGACGTACGTCGGCGGGGCCGTGCCCGTCGGTCTCCCGCCCTCAGCGCTTGAGGTAGGCCAGGACCGCCAGCACGCGGCGGTTGTCGTCGGCGGACGCCTCGATCCGCAGCTTGGCGAAGATGGCGGCGGTGTGCTTGGCGACGGCGCTCTCGCTGATGTGCAGGGTGCCCATGATGGCGGCGTTCGACCGGCCCTCGGCCATCAGCTCCAGCACCTGGTGCTCGCGCGGGGTCAGCTGCGAGGTGTTCCCCCGGGCGTCGCTGCGGGCCAGGAGCTTGGCGATGACCTGCGGGTCCATCACCGTACCGCCGGCCGCGACGGTGCGGACGGCGTCGATGAACTGGGCGGTGTGCGTGACGCGGTCCTTGAGCAGGTACCCGATGGCGCCCTCGCCCCCGGCCAGCAGCTCGTGGGCGTAGAGCTGGTCGACGTACTGGGAGAGGATCAGGACGGGCAGGCCCGGCCGGGCGCGGCGGGCTTCGAGGGTGGCCTGGAGGCCCTCGTCGGTGAAGGTCGGCGGCAGGCGGATGTCGACCACGGCGACGTCCGGCTCCTCCTCGCGCAGCGCGCGCAGCAGGGCCGGGCTGTTGTCGACGGCCGCGACCACCTCGCAGCCGTGCTCCTGAAGGGTCCGTATCAGCCCGTCGCGGAGGAGGAAGAGGTCTTCGGCAATGACGACGCGCACGGTATCTCCAGGGTCACGGTGGTCGGTCCGCCCTGCGGGCTGTGCAGGGTGAGGGCCCCGTCGAAGGTACTGAGCCTGCGCCGGACACCGTGGAGTCCGCTCCCCCGGGAGGGGTCCGCGCCGCCGCGGCCGTCGTCGGTGACGGTGACCCGCAGCACGGTGTCCGCGTGCGCCAGGCGGATCCGTACCTCGCGGGCGCCGGAGTGCTTGGCCGCGTTGGCGAGGAGTTCGCCGACCGCGAAGTAGGCGGCGGACTCGACGGGCGCGGGCAGCCGTCCCGGCAGCCGGACCTCGACGTCGACGTCGAGGAAGCTGTCGAGCGCCAGTGACCGGACGGCGTCGCCGAGACCGCGGTCGGCGAGGACGGGAGGGTGGATGCCGTGGACGAGGTCCCGGAGGTCCTGGAGGGCCCGCTCCGAGGTGCTCCGGACCACGAGCAGCAGCTCGCGGGCGGTCTGCGGATCGGCGTCGAGGAGCCGGGTCGCCTTGTCCAGGGTCATGCCCAGGGCGACCAGCCTGGCCTGCGCCCCGTCGTGCAGGTCCCGTTCGATGCGCCGGAGTTCGGCCGCCTGCGTGTCCAGTGCGTCGGCGCGGGTGTCGGTCAGGTGCTCGATGCGGCGGACCAGCTCGGTGGAGTAGGGCGCGGCGAGCGTGCGCCGGCTCCACCGGGCGTGCAGTTCCAGCACCCGGGGCGCGAGACGCAGCCCCGCCGCGACGAACACGAGGCCGAGGACGGCGGCGGCGAGCATGGTGGCGGTGGACTCGACGGGGATGAAGGCGTACCAGTTGCCGTCGCCGAGGAGCCGCCAGATGAACGGCTGCACCAGTGCGCCGAACGCTCCGTACTCGATGAGCGCCAGCGGCACCGCGACCAGCACCCCGCCGGCCCACGGTTCCAGCCAGGCCCATCTGAGGTCGTGCCAGAACCCCTCGTCGCCGAGGACGGCCGCCGCCCGCCGCCGGCGGCTCCCGGAGCCGTCCACGGCGAGCGGTTCGGGCGGGCTGATCCAGGTGCCGGTCCAGCGGGCGGTCCAGGACCGGTACCGGTCCGAGAGCCGGCGCAGGGCCGCCGCGGCGGGCGGCAACAGGGGGAACCCCACCCCGACCGGCAGCAGGAGCAGCGTGCACACCACCAGCCCGCCGACCGCGGTCACCGCGAAGCCGGCGAGTGACAGCAGCTGGCACCGCCCGACGGCGGCCCAGCCGCCCGCGGCGCCCCCCGCTGCCGTGCCCTGCCTCTCTGCCGTGCCCTGCCGCTCCGCCGTGCTCACCTGCTCCGCTGTGCCCACCGCTCTGCCCTGCCCACCCGTTGTTCCCCCGTCAGCGCGCGCCGTGCTCCGCCGCGGTCACGAGCCTAGTGCCGGGCGCCCGCATCACCCACGGCAGTGCCGCCACCAGGCACGCGCCGCCGAACAGCGCCATCGGCAGCACCGCGCCGGAGTCGTCGTCCAGGAACAGGAGCATCCCCAGGTTCACCAGGGTGTGGAAGCCACCCGCGAGCAGCAGCCGGTTGGACCGCACGTGCTCCAGACCGAGGCCGAGGACGACGGACATCGCGACGGTCGCCAGCAGGAAACCGGCCGCGTACGCCGGGGCGTGGGTGAAGACCTGCACGTGCCAGAAGCCCCACACCAGGCCGACCAGGGCTGACGCGGTGACCGGGCCGAACCTGGTCCGCACCAGGGGCTGGAGCAGGCAGCGCCAGCCGATCTCCTCTCCGCACGCGCCGACCAGTTGGGCCACCACGACGAGGGCGAAGGGGTGTTCCAGGGTGCGCGGATCCGTGAACCGGCCGACTCCCTCCAGTAGGGCGTACGTGCCCGCGGCGAGCGCGATGATCAGCGGTGCCGAGAGCAGCATCCACAGTTCCCGGCCCGCCCGGCCCTTCCCGGCCTGGGCCGCCCCGCCCTTCCCGGCCTGGGCCGTGTCCGGCGTCCGGCGTCGGGGCAGCGCCCCGGCGAGACGCTGCCGGATGCGCGAGGGCCAGAGCAGCGCCACCACCAACACCCCTGCCGCGGGGCCGAACTGGGTCAACTGGACGACCTCCGGCGGAATCCCCGTCGCGGGCTGCACCGCCCCCAACGCCCCCGCCGCCACGAACGCGACGGTGAGGAACACCCCCGTCTCCGCCTTCCAAGCCCGCATGTCTTCTGGCCTCCTGCTCGTGCGGTCCGTCTCTGTCGACGTCGACTCTTCCGGTCCGCGCCGCCGGGGCCATTGCGTGTAGCTGCCCAACGGGGGTGTATCCAGGTGCACCCCCTCGGGCGGCGTCGGGCCTTTCCGGATCCATTTGGGGACATGTAGTATCCCGGTTATGTTGATGGGTGAGGGTGTGGAGTGGGGCCTGCACTGCTGCCTGGCGCTGGCGTGGCTGGAGGACCAGGCGCCGATCCCGACGGGCAGGCTGGCGGAGATCTTCGAACTGCCGCCGGTGTACCTGAAGAAGCGTCTGCAGCCGCTGGTACGGGCCGGTGTGCTGGCCTCCGTGCCGGGCACGCGCGGCGGGTACCGGCTGGCGCGCGCACCCGAGGACGTCACGTTGATGGACGTGGTGGCCGCCGTCGAGGGGGCGACGGAGGCGTTCCGCTGCACCGAGATCCGCCGCAGGGGAGCGGGTGCCGAGGCGGCGGCGGGCGAGTTCGCGCGCCCGTGCGGGATCGCGGGCGCGATGCGGCGGGCCGAACTGGCGTGGCGCCGCGAGCTGGCCTCGCAGACCCTCGCCGACCTGCTGGCGGCCAGCCCTGCGGGTGCGCCCGGGCGTGTCCGGCGCTTCCACGAGCGGCTGGGCGGCTGACCAGCCGTCATGCCGTGGGCCGGACGGGCCCGAACGCCTCGCTCCCCGTGGGCCGGAGCGGCCCGCACCCCGGTCCGCCCGCCGTAGCCTGCCCGTCCGTCCGCTGTACGCCGCCCGGCCGCCCGGCCGGGCTTTTTGCGAAGGAGAATCGGGACATTGAATATCTCGTTAAGGCCGGAGTCGCCTGCTGCTGCCGCCGTCCCTGCCGCTGCCACGACCGGCCCGACTCCGCCGCGGACCGGCGTCGTCCCCGTCCTGGCCCTGGGTACCTTCGCCGTGGGCACCGACGCGTTCGCGGTCGCGGGGTTCCTGCCCGACCTGGCCTCGGACCTCGGCGCGTCGACGGCGGCCGCGGGCCAGGCCGTCACCGCCTTCGCGGCGGCGTACGCCCTGCTCTCCCCGGTGCTGGCGACCCTCACCGCCCGGCTGCCACGCCGGACCCTGCTCGTCGCCGCGCTCACCGGGCTCGGCGTGGCCAACCTCGCCTCGGCGCTCGCCCCCACCTTCGCCGCGCTGATCGCCGCGCGGGTGGCCGCAGCCGGCGCCGCGGCGGCGTTCACCCCCAACGCGGGGGCGGTCGCCGCCTTCCTGGCCGGCCCCGAACGGCGGGCCAGGGCCCTGGCCGTGGTGGTGGGCGGGCTGACCGTCGCGACCGCACTCGGCGTCCCGCTGGGGGACGTGGTCGGCGAACTGACGGGGTGGCGCTGGGCGCTGGCCGCGGTCGCGGCGCTCGCGCTGCTCACCGCGGCGGCGCTCGCCCTCCTGCTGCCCGCGCTGCCGGGCAACCCTGCGGTGCCACTGCGGGAACGCCTCGCGGTGCTGCGCCGTCCCGCCGTGCGGGCCGTCCTGCCGCTGACCGTGCTCGGCATGACGGCGGCCTACACGGTGTACGCGTACAGCGTTCCGGCGCTCGCGGCGGTCGGCATCGGGGAGTCCGACACGGCGTGGGCGCTCTCGCTCTACGGGCTCGGCGCGGTGCTCGGCAACCTCGCCTCGGGGTGCGCCACCGACCGCTTCGGCCCGGTCCGGGTGCTGTCGACGGGCTACCTCGTGCTGGCCGCCGGGCTCGGAGGTCTCGGCCTGCTGGCGGCCTCCGGGACACGCGCGCCCGCCCTGGTGGGGCTGCTCGCGGTGGCCTGGGGCGCGGGCAGCTGGTGCCAGACCCCGCCGCAGCAGCACCGGTTGATCGCCGCCGCCCCGCAGGAGGCGCCGCTGGTCGTCGCCCTGAACTCCTCCGCCATCTACATCGGTATCGGGTCCGGCACCGTGTTCGGCGGGCTGACGGCCCACGCCGGGGCCGCCACGATGTACGCCACCGCCGCGGCGCTCGCCGCCGTCGCCG
This sequence comes from Streptomyces sp. CB01881, assembly GCF_002953255.1. GTDB lineage: Bacteria > Actinomycetota > Actinomycetes > Streptomycetales > Streptomycetaceae > Kitasatospora. Next base: position 254,487 of record NZ_CP026498.1, on the reverse strand, counting down.
CGGCCTGCCTGCTCGCCACCGTCGGCCGGGCGCGCTGAGGGCCGGCCGGTGAGCCCGGCGGACGCGTCGACGCCCGGCCGGTGAGCCCGGCGGCTCCTTCCCGGGACCTCTTCCGCCTGCTTGTCACACTTCCGCGATCCGCTCCGTCGAAGGGATGACAGCACGAGCGAACACCGAGAGAAGGACACCACCGTGAACGACGCCCGTATGGCCAACCCCGCCGTCGTCATCCCCGAGGCGATGCCCGCGATCCTGGGCGTGCTCAAGGCCGCGAAGAAGGGTGGCGTGCCCGAGTCGACCCTCGAACTCGTCCACCTGCGCGCCAGCCAGATCAACGGTTGCAGCTACTGCGTCGTCGGCGGCGTGGCGAGCGCGAAGAAGAACGGCGAGACCGACGAGCGCCTGCATGCGGTCGCCGCCTGGCGTGAGGCGCCGTACTTCACCGACGCCGAGCGTGCGGCCCTGGAGCTGGCCGAGCACGTCACCCGCCTCGCCGACCGGGCGGTCGTGCCGGACGTCGTCTGGGACGCGGCGGCCGCGCACTTCGACGAGAAGCAGCTGGCCTCACTGGTCCTCTGGATCAGCCTGACCAACTTCTTCAACCGTCTGAACGCCACCACCCGCCAGCCCGCCGGCGCGACCTGGTGACACTCCGGTCGTCGCTGCGACTCGCGCCCGGTGCCGGGTGGCCCCGCGCCGCCCGGCACTTGGGCTGTGGCGGTGGGGCCGGGCGCCGGGCTACCGGACCGGGCCGCACTCGTCGACGAGCACGGTGGGTTCGGTCAGGAACAGGCCGGGGCCGGCCGGGCCGTACGCGATGTTGAAGGTGTCCAGCCAGTAGGACCAGTCCCGTACGCCCGCCGCGCTGGAGAAGCGGTAGTTGAGCTGCCACCGGACCCACTGCCCGGGTGCGAGCCGCACGGCCGGCGGGCGCCGCGCGCGCGGCGGAAGGCCGTACAACGGTTCCACCGGGGGCAGCACCCGCAACCGGCCGTCGGCCTCGCGCAGCCCGAGCGCGCCGGGCGGGAGGACCTCCCACCCCTCCCGCGGTGCGAAGCCGTCCGCCTCGCCCATGCGCACCAGGTGCACCAGGTGCGCCAGGTGTGCCGGGTGCACCGACGGCATCGACGGCGAAGGCGCGGACAGCGTCGAGGGCTGCGACGGCACCGCGAAGCCGGCCGCTGCGGCGTTCCGGCGAGCTGCCGCCGGCCCGCCCCGCGACCGCTTCGTCCAGGACGTCCTCACCCACTGGACCGTGATCCCCGCGCCCCGCCCGGTCCCGGCGCCCCGTCCGGTCCCCGCACCCCGCCCAGTGCCCTCGGGGAGCCGGGCCGTCACGCGGTCGCCACCGGAACGCCGTCCGGGCGGCCCGCGAGCAGGGCGGCGAGGTGGTCCGCGCAGCGGAGGGCGGCGGTGGCCATCGCGCTCCGCGTCATCCCGGCGATGTGCGGGGTGAGCAGCGCGTTCGGCAGGCCGGCGAGCGGTGAGGCGAAGGCGGCGTGCTCGTGCTCGAACGTGTCGACGGCGGCGGCCGCGAGCGGGTGGGCGGGGTCGCGGAGGGCGTCGGCCAGGGCCTGCTCGTCGACGATGCCGCCGCGGGCGGTGTTGAGCAGGACCGAGCCGGGCCGCATCCGTTCCAGCTCGGCCCGGCCGATCAGCCCGCGGGTCTGCGGGGTGAGCGGCAGGTGCAGGGAGACGACGTCGCTGCCGGCCAGGAGCGTGCGGAGGGAGTCGGCGGCGCGCACCGGGGCCCCGGCCGGGCGGCGGGAGAACGCCTGGACGTCCATGCCGAGGGCCCCGGCCCGCGTGGCCAGGGCCAGACCGGTCCGGCCCAGGCCGACGATGCCGAGGGTGAGCTCGGAGAGTTCCACCGCCGGCGCCGCCGGTGTGCGCCAACTTCCCCGGTGGGCGGCCTCGTTGTGGGCGGGAAGGTCGCGGCTCAGGGCGAGGAGCTGGGCCAGGGCGAACTCGGCGACCGCGTTCGCGTTGGACCCCGGCGTGTGCGTGACGGCGACGCCGTGGCGGGCGGTGGCCGCGAGGTCGACGTGGTCGGTGCCGGCCCCGGCCCGGCCGATCGCCCGGAGCCGGCGGGCGAGACGGGGGTCGGTCGCCGTCGCCAGGAAGGCGGCGCGCATCGGCACCCCGCCACGGGACTTGACGGCGTCGTAGCCGAGGCCGCCCCGGACGGTCGCGGCGAGCAGCGCCGGTTCGTCGAAGGCGTCGAAGTCGGCGAACTCGACCCGGCCGGCCCAGGCGGCCCGCGCCGCAGAGCTGTCGGTCACCCGTCGGAGGTTGAGGGTGACGGCGAGCCCGTGGTCGAGCAGCCGCGCCAGCTCCCGGTCGAGCAGCCCGCCGGGGGCCGCGTCCAGCAGCAGGATCCGGGGCTGTGACACGGACTTTCCTTTCGGGACGGCCGGAGCGTCGCGGCATCCGTCGCGACGCGGGATCCCGGGCCGTGGGGCACCCGGAGCCACCCACCCTATGATGTAAGGTATGAATGACGCTAATGACTCTTACGAGCTTCGGTCGGGCGTGCCCGACGTCGACACCTTCCGCCACCTCCGCACCGCCTCCGGCATGAGCGACCGCCCCGCCGCCGCGGTGGCCGCCGGGCTGCCGCGGACCTGGTACGGCGTGACCGTGCACACCGGGGACGGCGCGACCGTCGGCATGGGGCGGATCGTCGGCGACGGCGGCATGGTCTTCCAGATCGCCGACGTCTGCGTCCTGCCCGCCCATCAGGGCCGGGGTCTCGGAGGGCGGATCATGGCGGGCCTGGTCGCCGAGCTGGAGCGCCGTGCCGTGCCGGGCGCGTACGTCTCGCTCATCGCCGACGGCGACGCCCACCGCCTCTACGCCAAGCACGGCTTCGTCGGGACGGCCCCGCACTCGGTGGGCATGCACCGCCTGGTCTGACCCCGCCCCCGGCCTCGGTGCCCGTGCCCGCCCCGGCGAGCGGGCCGAGCGGGCCGGAGCGCCCGGGCCGGGCGGGCGGCTGCGCGGGAAGTCGGCCCGCCCGACTTCCTGTGCAGCGCCCTCTGCGCTGAGCCCCGGTCCCGCTCCCCGGATCCGGCGGTCGGCTCAGGACGGCCGGATCCCGTGTCCCAGGGCGCGCCCCACCGCGATGTGGGCCAGCCAGGCCAACCCGAAGGTGAACGGCGCGGCGATGTCGTCGGCCGGGCCCGGGACGGCGGAGCAGACCGCCATGACGGCGACCGGCGCCCAGACCCGGAGCAGCAGGTGTCGAACGGCCGCCGAGCCCGGTGCCGCCCTGGTCAGGGAGGGGACGAGGAGCCCGAGCACGGCGCACGGGACGGTGGCCCCGGTGTGCTTCACCGCCTCGAACACCGTCCAGGTGAGCAGGAGGAGCCCGAGCACGCCCCAGGCGGACCGGGCGCTCCAGACGGACCGGGCGGCCCGGTCGGCCGGACTCGTCACGACGGCGGCGGTCTCACGTGCCATGGCGTCCTTCCCCGGTCTGTGCAGCCGCGGCTGCCGTCGTCGTCTGACGGAACGTTACCCCGCCCGGCGAAGCGCCGGGACCGCCCCGCGCCCCGCCCTTACGGGGCTGCCCGTCCGGTGGGCCGGGGCCGGGACCGCGGCCGGGCCCCGGTCCCGTGGTCGCGGAGCTCGCCGGTCACCGCCCACGCGACCGACACCACCGGCACGGCCACCACCGCGCCCAGCACCCCGCCCAGCACGGCGCCACCGGTCACCGACAGGGCGACCACCACCGGGTGGAGCCGCACCGACCAGCCGAGGACCAGCGGGTGCAGCAGATGGCCCTCGATCTGGCCGATGACCACGATCAGCCCGAGCACCAGCAGGGCGACCACCGGGCCGCGCGCGGCCAGGGCGACCAGCGAGGCGATGGCCAGCGCGATGGGGGAGCCGATCAGGGGGACGAGTGCGGCGACGAACTCCAGGACGACCAGGGGGAGCACCAGCGGCACCCCCAGCAGGGCGAGGGCGATGCCGACCAGGACGGCGTTGGTCGATGCCACGATGAGCACGCCGCGGGTGTAGCCGGCGAAGGTCTGCCAGGCGGCGCGGCCCGCCCGGCCCCAGACCGGCCGGGCGCGGGCGGGAAGCTGGTGCTCGGCCCAGGACCACATGCGGTCGCCGGAGTGGAGGAAGAACACCGAGCAGAACACCGCGAGCGCGGCCGCGGTGACCACCTCGACGGCCCGGCCCGCGCCGCTGATGGCGGTGCTGATCAGTGTCGACCGGTGGGCGGCGACGAACTCGCCGAGCTTCGCCCGGAAGTCGGTGACGGTGCCCGCGTGGAGGTGGAAGGGCGCGCCGGTCAGCCAGCGGTCGAGCCGGCCCAGGCCGCCGTGCAGTTCGCGGCCCAGGCCGGTCCACTCGTCGGCGACGGTCGTGCCGACGAACGCCAGGATCCCGCCGACCAGGGCGATCGAGGCCAGGAAGGCCAGCAGGACGGCCAGCGAGCGGGGCACCAGCCGGTCCAGGAGATCGACGACCGGCCGCAGCACGGAGGTGATGACCAGGGCCAGGAACACCGCGACGACCGGCAGTTCGAGCCGGGTGAGGACGAGGACGAGGAGGAAGGCCGCCACGCCGAGCAGGACCAGTCGCCAGGTGTACCCGGCGACGGTCCGCAGCCCGGGCGGGACGCCGTCCCCGGACGGCGCGGGCCGGGCCGGGGGCATGGGCACACGCGGCCGTCGCCTGCCGGGCGGCCGGGGCCGCCGGGCCGGTTCACCGGTGTTCATCCGCACGGGCGGCCTTTCTGCGATCGGGGTCCGGTTCGGGCTGCGACATCCCGCGGCTACCCGGCGGGTCGGGGTGGAAACCGTGGGCGAGACGGTGCGCCGGTCACAGCCGCGCGGCCATCGCCGCCAGCAGCGCCGCCAGGCCGACGGCGAGCCGCGCCACGTAGTCGCCGGGCAGCCCGGAGTGCAGGCGGCGCAGCGGCAGGACGGCGGCGCGGACCGTCAAGGCGTCCCGGCCGTGCCCGGCCGCGGCGTGTTGGTCGAGGGCGGCGCCGCGCCGGGCGAGGCCGATTTCCCCGGTCGGGGCGTCGAGCAGGCCGGTGCCGCGCAGGAGGACGCAGGGGCGGGCCGGACGCTGCGGAACGTGCCGCACCGGTGGCGGGCGGACGCGACGGCGACGGCGAGGGCGAGCCGGGCGGTGTCGCCGAGGAGGGGCTGCGGGAAGGCCGGGAGTGCCTGCGCCCGGTGCGCCGTACCGCCCACAGCGGCGCCGGACGCGCGCCGGACCACGACCGCGCCGTCGCGACCGCCCGCGCCGAGGCAGCCGCCGCCGGCCATCTCCAGCGGGCTCACCCTACTGATCGGCAGGGCGCTCGACAGCGGCAACAGCCCCCACCAGAGCAGGAGTTCGACTGTGGTGCGCATTCATCCCCTGTTCGCCCCGGGCCCCGTTCGCCCCGGGCCCCGACCGCGCCGGGCGCCCGGCCCGCCCTCGCGGCGAGCGGCCCCATGTGTACCTTCCGGAGGGTGGCCGCGTCCCGGACGCAACGCCGCCGCGCCCGGGATGGCCCCCGCGGACCACTCGTTCGCCGCACGCCCGCACCGGCCGCTGTGATCATCGGCCCGGCGCCGCACCGGCGGAGGTCGACCGGACGCGGCCCGGAGGCGGCCCGAGGGCCGGTCGTCCACGGCGCGCGGGCCGGGTGTCCGGAACCCCGCCGGGTCAGGCCGCCGAGGTGGTGAGCGCGGCGAGTTCGCCGACGACGGCGGTGAGCCGGCCGCACCGGCGGAGGGTGAGGCGCCGGCGGGCGGCGCCGGTGCCGAGGCGGTGCAGACGGGCCAGTCCGGACCGTACGGCGGCGAGGTCACCCGCGGCGGTGAGGCCGGGAGTCGCGTACTCGACGAGCTGCTCGGCCAGTGCGGACATCGGCACGCGGCGGCCGGTGGCCGGGTCGACGCCCTCGCCGGACAGGCCGAGGCGGGCGGCTCACCAGTGGGCGGCGCCGAGCAGACCGGCGGGCACGGGGGGCGGCCGCCGTCCGGCGTTGACGTAGCCGAGGTAGGTGACCACGGTGCGGGGGTTCGGATGTGCACGGAACGTCATGGACGGCGTCTTGCCGGGCGGGCGGGCGCCGCCGAAACGTCGCCGTCCGGACCCGGGGCGGTCTGCGGCGGCGTCCACGTGGTCGGCTCGCGCGCGTGCCTTCCGGACGTGCCTTCCGGACGTGCCCTCCGGCGTGTGTGACCGCCGCCGGACCGGACAGACGCGGGGCATGGAGGACGAGGAGTACGTGGCGGGCCCGGTCCCGCCCGGGCCGGCGGTACCACCGGCCCCGGTCGTCCGTGCGGCCCGCCGCGCCGCGCGGCATGATGGTCGGGACGGTACGACGCCGTCCCGAGCGGACCGGGAGCCCACCATGCCGCGGCCAGCCGAGCACCCCTCCGACCGCGACGGCGAGGGGGACGAGGAACGCGGCGGTCTGCACGTCGTCACGGGCCGGGAGGGGGCGACCCGGGTCGTCACCGTCACCGGCGAGCTGGACCACGACACGGGTGACGTGCTGCGCAGGGCGCTGGCCCTGCCCGCGGACGAGGGGCCGGAGGACGAGGGGCTGGAGCGGATCGTCGTCGACCTCACCGGTCTGCGGTTCTGCGACTCGACGGGGCTGAACATCCTGTTGCGCACCCGGCTCGACGCCGAGACGGCCGGGCTCCGGATGGAGTTGGCCGGCCCGCGTCCAGTGGTCGCCAGACTGTTCGCGCTCACCGGAGTCGACGGCGTGCTGCGGATCCACCCGGACCTCGGCGCCGCGCTGCGGGCTCCCCGCCCGGTGGCGGACGCTCCTCCCTCCGACGGCGACTGAGGAGCACCGGATGAAGCGCCCGTGGGAAGGCCCGCTCCCGGAACCCGACCGGACCCGACGGCTCCGGCTGGAGGATGCCGAGGGCGCCGTGCAGCGCTGCCGGGACTTCAGCCGCCAGGCGTTGGCGGCCTGGCACTGGCTACCCGGCGAGGACGCGGCGCAACAGGACGGCGAGCAACAGGACGAGGAGCAACCGGACAAGGAGCGACAAGAGGACGACGAGCAGCGGGCCGTGACGCAGGACGTCCTGCTGATGGTGTCGGAGCTGGTCACCAACGCGTGCCTGCACGCCCCGGGCGGCCCGCGCGAGCTGCGGTTGAGCTGGAACGGCGAACGGCTGCGGGTCGAGGTCGCGGACGCCAGCCCGGTGCCGCCGCGGCTGCGTCCGCACGCCGACCCCGGCCGGCCGGGCGGGCACGGCCTGCGGGTGGTGGACCGGCTGGCCCGGGCCTGGGGCTCGTTGCCGGAGGGCACGGGCAAGCAGGTGTGGCTGGAGGTGCCGTCCCCGCTCGACCACCGCGTCGCCCGGATCGACCACCGCGTCCGCCGGCACTGACGTCCGCCGGCCCCGATCCGGGCGGGCGGCGGTCACGGACCCGGGCGTCCGCCGGCACCGGGCCGACGGCCGCCCCGGGCGGCGGCGGTCACGCCTGTCCGGGATGCGGTTCGGGCAGTGGTGCCGGGTCCGGGTCCGGGAAGGGCTCCGGGCGCGGGAACGGGGGGATCGGCGGCGGGGCGGGCCGGGGCCCTTCGCCCGGCCCCGGTGCGGGGTACGGGTGCGGGATCGGCTCGGTGTCCGGGTCGGGGGGAACGGGGACGGTCATCGTGGCACCTTCCTCGGGTCACTGCCCGGCGGCGTCTACCCGGAGCAGGGGCAGCAAATCATGACAGATCGGGATGAAACCGGATGTTGCGGGTAGGACACCACCGGAGCGGTCACGGCGACCAGCCCGACGCTCCCCGCACCCGCAGGTGCCACCGGGACCGTCGCTTGAAGCAGCCGGGCAGAGGTTCTCGGGAAAGAAGCCCACGGCACGTGAACGGTCCGTTCGCGGTGCCGGGGCCGTTCGCCCCGATGCCCAGGAGAAGCCACCGTGTCCACCCCCGTCCCCGTGCAAACCGGCCACCGGACCGACCGGGCGGCCGTGCCGCCGTCCGGCCTCCCGCCCGACCTGCCCCCGCGTCCCAGCGATGCGGAGCTGCGCACCATGGGCAAGTCCGAGGCACGCGAGCTCAGCGACGCGCTGTTCGAGCGGCTGGCCGGCCTCGCCCGCGAGACCCACGCCTACAGCTACGTGCGCGGCACCGTCATCGAACTCAACATGCCGCTGGTCCGCTTCATCGCCGCCCGGTTCCGGCACCGGGCCGAGGACATGGAGGACATCCTGCAGGTCGGCACCATCGGCCTGATCAAGGCCGTCGACGGCTACGACCCGGCGCGCGGCGTCGAGTTCATCACCTACGCCATCCCCACCATCGCCGGTGAGATCAAGCGTTTCTTCCGCGACACCTCGTGGCCGGTCCGGGTGCCGCGCAGCATGCAGGAGCTGTACCTGAAGGTGGCCCGCGGGTCGGACCGGCTGGAGCAGGAACTCGGCCGCCTCCCGCACCCCGAGGAGATCGCCGAGGACCTGGACCTGACGGTGGAACAGGTCCTTGAGGGGCTGGTCGCCGGCCGGGTGTACCGGCCCAACTCGCTGGACGCGCTGCGCGACCAGGACAGCGACGAGAGCGGGAGCGCCCTGCTCGACCGACTCGGCGGCTGCGACGAGAACTTCGAACTCGCCGATTTCCGCACCGCGGTGCGCCCGCTGCTGGGCCGGCTGCCGCGGCGCGAGCAGACCGTGCTCAAGCTCCGGTTCTGGGACGGCTGGACGCAGTCCGAGATCGCCGCCCGGATCGGCGTCTCCCAGATGCACGTCTCCCGGCTGCTCACCGCCACCCTCGCCCGGCTGCGCGAGGAGCTGGACGACCGGGACTCCCCGGGCTGGGCCGACGGGCCGCAGGCACCGGCCGGCGCCGGGACGCCGGGCTGAACTCCCCTCCCGCCGGGCGTTGCCGGCCCCCGCAGCGGACTGCCGCGCTGCTGCGGGGGCCGCCGCCCGCGGATCGAGCGGCTGCTCTTCGACGCACCCTCGACCCCGCCGGGGGCACCGTCACCCCGGGGGCCGGCGGCGCCCCGGGCTTCGGGACTGGTGCCCGCCGCCGGTTCACGCCGCCGGGTGCCGGATGGCGTGGCCCCCCACCGGAGGCCGGCCCGCCCGCCCGGCGCGGGGTCGCGGGCCTGGGCCTGCCGTGTCCGGCCGACGGGTGGCACAGTGGGAGCAGGGCGGCGCCCGCCGCCCGACGACCCGGAGCGCGCCGCCCGGCGCCCCCGGGTGCGGCCGATCCGGACGGTGGGACGGATGGACGACCAGGCGGTGTCCGGCGCGCAGCCGGCGGACCCGGCCGAGCAGGGCCTGCGACAGCTGCTCGCCGGGCTGACGGCGGTGCGCGACGGCGACTTCGGGACCAGGCTCACCCCCGACCGGCCCGGCCTGCTCGGCGAGATCGCCACGGTGTTCAACGGCATGGCGGACCAGCTGTCCCGGGTCACCTCGGAGGTGACCCGGGTGGCGCGGGAGGTCGGTACCGAGGGTCGGCTCGGCGGCCAGGCCCGGGTGCCGGGGTCGGCCGGGACGTGGCTGGAGCTCACCGACTCGGTCAACGCGATGGCCGGGAACCTCACCTGGCAGGTGCGCAACATCGCGCAGGTGACCACGGCGGTGGCCCGCGGGGACCTCACCCAGAAGATCGAGGTGGACGCGCGCGGCGAGATCCTGGAGCTGAAGAACACCGTCAACACGATGGTGGACCAGCTCGGGTCCTTCGCGGCGGAGGTGACCCGGGTGGCGCGGGAGGTCGGTACCGAGGGGCGGCTCGGCGGCCAGGCCCGGGTACCCGGGGTGGCCGGTACCTGGCGCGACCTGACCGACTCGGTGAACTCCATGGCCGGCAACCTGACCGGCCAGGTCCGCGCCATCGCCCACGTCGCCACGGCGGTCGCCGAGGGCGACCTCACCCAGAAGATCTCGGTCACCGCGCGGGGCGAGGTCCTGGAGCTGAAGACGACCATCAACACGATGGTGGACCAGCTGGGCTCCTTCGCGGCGGAGGTGACCCGGGTGGCGCGGGAGGTCGGTACCGAGGGGCGGCTCGGCGGCCAGGCCGACGTGCGGGACGTCTCGGGGACGTGGCGCGACCTCACCGAGTCCGTCAACGTCATGGCCGACAACCTCACCGCCCAGGTCCGCTCGATCGCGGAGGTGACCACGGCGGTCGCCGAGGGCGACCTCACCCAGAAGATCCGGGTGGACGCGCGCGGCGAGATCCTGGAGCTCAAGGAGACCATCAACACGATGGTCGACCAGCTGTCCGCCTTCGCCGACGAGGTTACGCGGGTGGCCCGCGAGGTCGGCACGGCAGGCAACCTGGGCGGCCAGGCCACCGTCCGGGGTGTCTCCGGCACCTGGAAGGACCTCACGGACAACGTCAACGTGATGGCCTCCAACCTGACCGGGCAGGTCCGCTCGATCGCCCAGGTGGCCACGGCCGTGGCCAGGGGCGACCTCTCCCAGAAGATCACTGTCGAGGCCAAGGGCGAGGTCGCGGCCCTCGCCGGAGTGATCAACACCATGGTCGACACGCTCTCCGCCTTCGCGGACGAGGTGACCCGGGTGGCCCGGGAGGTCGGCACTGAGGGCATACTCGGCGGCCAGGCGCTCGTCCCGAACGTCGCCGGGACGTGGAAGGACCTCACCGACAACGTCAACTCCATGGCGAACAACCTCACCAACCAGGTCCGCAACATCGCCCAGGTCACCACGGCGGTCGCCAACGGCGACCTCACCCGCAAGATCGACGTCGACGCGCGCGGCGAGATCCTGGAGCTGAAGACCACCATCAACACCATGGTCGACCAGCTGGGCTCCTTCGCCGCCGAGGTGACCCGGGTGGCGCGCGAGGTCGGCAGCGAGGGCCGGCTCGGCGGCCAGGCGGAGGTCGAGGGCGTCTCCGGCACCTGGAAGCGGCTCACCGAGAACGTCAACGGACTGGCCGGCAACCTCACCCGGCAGGTCCGCGCGATCGCCGAGGTGGCCAGCGCCGTCGCCGCCGGCGACCTCACCCGCTCGATCACCGTCGACGCCTCCGGCGAGGTCGCCGACCTCAAGGACAACATCAACGCGATGGTCGGGTCGCTGCGCGACACCACGCTCGCCAACCAGGAGCAGGACTGGCTGAAGACCAACCTCGCCGGCTTCTCCGCCGCCATCCAGGGCCGCCGCGACATCCAGGCCGTCGCCGACATGATCACGGACGAGCTGACGCCCCTGGTCGGCGCCCAGTACGGCGCCTTCTACCTCGTCCGGGAGCCCGAGGACGGCACCGAGCCCGAACTCGCCCGCATCAGCACCTACGGCAGGTCGCCCGCCGACCCGCCGCAGAAGCGGGTGCGCCTCGGGGAGACCCTGGTCGGGCAGGCCGCCCGCAGCCGCCGCACGATCGTCGTGGACGACCTGCCGCCCGGCTACGCGACGATCGCCTCCGGCGCCGGGGCCGCGGACGCCCGCTCGCTGGTGCTCCTGCCGATCGCCCTGGAGGAGTGGCTGATCGGCGTGCTGGAGTTCGCCTCCGTCCATCCGTTCAGCCAGGTCCACCGGGACTTCCTGGCCCAGTTCGCCGAATCCTGCGGCGTCAACATCGGCACCCTGCTCGCCAACGCCCGCACCGACGAACTGCTCGGCGAGTCCCAGCGACTCACCGCCGAACTCCAGGACCGCTCCGAGGAGTTGCAGAACGGGCAGGAGGAGCTCCGGCGCTCCAACGCGGAGCTGGAGGAGAAGGCCGCGCTGCTGGCCGAGCGCAACCGGGACATCGAGGCCAAGAACCTGGAGATCGAACAGGCCCGCCAGGAGCTGGAGGAACGGGCCCGCCAGCTCACCCTCGCGTCGATGTACAAGTCCGAGTTCCTGGCCAACATGAGCCACGAGCTGCGCACCCCGCTGAACAGCCTGCTCATCCTCGCCCAGCTGCTGGCGCAGAACGCCGCCGGCAACCTGACCCCCAAGCAGGTCGAGTACGCCGGCGTCATCCACTCCGCCGGAGCCGACCTGCTCCAGCTCATCAACGACATCCTCGACCTCTCCAAGGTCGAGGCCGGGAAGATGGAGCTGACCCCCGAACCCTTCGCCGTCCAGGAGCTGTTGCAGTACGTCGAGTCCACCTTCCGGCCGCTCGCCGACCAGCGGGGCCTCGCCTTCGAGACCACCCTGGACCCGGCGGCACCGGCCGAACTCGTCACCGACCAGGACAGGTTGCGCCAGGTGCTGCGCAACCTCCTCTCCAACGCCGTCAAGTTCACCGACAGCGGCCGGGTCGAGCTACGGATCGAGCGCGTGACGGAGCCGGACCTGCCGGCCGAACTCGCCCGCACCGCCGAGGCGGTGGCCTTCCACGTCGAGGACACCGGCATCGGCATCGACGCCGCCCACCTGGACACCATCTTCGGGGCCTTCCAGCAGGCCGACGGCACCACCAGCAGGCGGTTCGGCGGCACCGGCCTCGGCCTGTCGATCAGCCGCGAGCTCGCCCGGCTGCTCGGCGGCACCATCACCGTCCGCTCCGCCAGCGGCCGGGGCAGCCGCTTCACCCTCTACCTGCCGCTCGGCGCGCCCGGACGCCCCGAGGGCCGGCCGGCGGTCGAACCGCAGGTCCTCGTGGTCGAACCCGACCCGCCGGCCCTGCTCACCCTGCTCACCCGCACCGCGGTGGAAGCCCTGGGGACGCCGGAACCGCCGGTGACGGTCCACAGCACCGGCGACGAGGCCGGACTGCGGAGCGCCCTCGCCGCCGGCCCCTACCGCTGCGTCGTGTGCGACCTCACCGGCTCCGCCGAACTCGCGCCCGGACTGCTCGCGGCCCTGGGCGACCGGACGCCCGTGCTCGGCTACGAGGGCAACGGCGCCACGGAACCCTCCGCCATCGTCGTCGGAGGCATCGAAATCACCCACGGGCTGGACGACCTGCGGGAACGGGTGATCCGCCTGCTCGGCGGCCGCCCCGCCGCCCCAGCCCCCGCCCCGGCCCCCGCGCCCGTCGACGAAGAGCTCGCCGGACGCACCGTCCTGATCGTCGACGACGACATCCGCAACGTCTTCGCGCTCGCCGCCGCCCTGGAACAGCGCGGCCTGACCGTCCTGCACGCCGCCGACGGACGCGCCTGCCTCGACATGCTGGGCGGCCACCCCGAGACCAGCCTCGTCCTGATGGACGTGATGATGCCCGGCCTCGACGGCTACGCCGCGATCGCCGCGATCCGCGCCGACGAGCGCTTCGCCCGGCTGCCGGTCATCACCGTCACCGCCAAGGCGATGCCCGGGGACGAGGGCAAGAGCCTCGCCGCCGGCGCCGACGACCACGTCACCAAGCCCGTCGACATCGGCCTGCTGCTCGACCGGATGCGGCACTGGCTGGAGTCCTCATGACGGCCGGGCCTGGCCCCGAGGCCGACACCGCCCGGGCCCTTGCCGCCGTGGTGCGCCGACTCCAGCGCACCGCCGCCCGCACCCGGGCCGAGGAGCGCAACCGCTCCCTGGCCGACCTCGCCACCGGCGTCCTCGCCGAACGCCTCGGCGTCCCGCCCGTCGAGGCCGCGGCCGAGCTCGCCCGGCTCGCGCGTCGGGCCGGGGTCCCGGCCGTGACCCTGGCCGCCGACATCGTCGGGCGGCCCGACGGCACAGTCGGCGTGCCTGGCGTGCCCGACGTACCCGACGTACCCGGCGCACCCGGCGCACCCGCGCCTGAACGCGCCGCCGTCCCCGTCCCCGCCCCCGGCCTCGCCGTGACCCCCGACCTGCAACACGCGGCCGAGGCCGTGCTCGACCATGCCCGGGCGGCGTCGGGTGCCCGGGCCGTCGCCGTCTGGCGGTGGCTGCCGGACGGCGCGCTCGAACTCGCCGCGCACGCCGGACTGCCCGCCGCCGAGGCCACCGCCTGGAGCCGGGTCCCGCCGGGCGTGGGCACCCCGGCCGAGCGGGTCCGGTCCTCAGGGGCGGAGCTCTGGCCGGGCGACCGGGCGGCGTCCGCCCCCTCCGTCGCGGCCGGCTCCGCCCGTGCCGTCCTGCCGTTGCGCGACGCCGGCCGGTGCCACGGCGCCCTGGAGGTCGTCTGGCCCGCCCCCGGGCCGTCCCTCGCCCCGGCCGAACGTCGTTCACTGCGCGGCCTCGCCGGCCTCTGCGCAACCCTCCTCGACACGGCGGACCCGCCCCCGCCCCCCGACGAACACCAGGCGGCGGTCCTCGACGGGCTGCTCAGCCCCGCCCTGCTGCTCGAACCGGCCCTCCGGGACGGCCGTGTCACCGACTTCACGATCGTCCGCGCCGGCGAGGGATTCCCGGATCCGCTCGGCCGGCCCGGGAGCTCGCTGGAAGGCGCCTCATTCCTGGAGACCTACCCGGCGGCCGGCGCCGGCGGCCTCTTCGAGCGGCTGCTCCGTGTCCACGAATCCGGTGAGGCGCTGCCCGCCGAACGCGTGCGGCTGGTCTTCCGCGACGGTGAGCGGGCCCTGCCCGCCACCGTCCTGCTCGCCGCCGCCCCGCTCGGTGGTCGGCTGCTGGTCAGCTGGCAGCTGGAGATGCGGGCCGACGAGGGGGAGCAGGCGGCCCTGCTGCGCCAGGCCCAGCGGCTCGCCCGTGTCGCCGGCTTCGAGGAGTACCCGGCCGCCGGCCGGATCCTGTGGAGCGACGGCCTGGCAGAGTTGTACGGCCTGCCGGCCGACAGCGCCCCCGTCCCGTTCCTCCACCTGGCCCGGTACGCCCACCGCGACGACCAGGCCGCCGTCCGCAGGCTGGTCGACACCGTCCAGCACCGCCACCGCACCTCCTCCGCGGTCTTTCGGCTGGCCCGCCCGGACGGCACGCACCGCTACACCCGCGTCGTCGCCGAGCCCGTCCTCGACGACGACGGCCGGCTGACCGGCATCCGCGGCGCCTACCACGACGTGTCCGCCCAGCACCGCACCGAGATCGCGCTCGGCGCCACCCGGGAACGCCTCGCCGACTCCGAGCAGGAGGCCGCGGTCAGCGAGCAGCTCGCCCTCCGCCTCCAGCAGGCGATCCTGCCGCCCGCGCCGCCCCCGCTCGGCGCGTCCGGCCTGCGCGCCGCCGTCCGGTACCGCCCGGCCGCCAGGCGCGACCGGGTCGGCGGCGACTGGTACGACGTCCTCGTGCTGCCCGACAAGCGGGTGCTGCTCGCCGTCGGCGACGTCGCCGGCCACGGCGTCGAGGCGGCCACCGGCATGGTCGCGCTCCGGCACACGCTGCGCGGCCTCGCCGTCACCGGCGCGGGGCCGGGCCGGCTGCTGGAATGGGCCAACACCGCCGCGATGCGCGACCCCGGGCAGGTCACCGCCACCGTCGTCTGCGTGGTCTTCGACCCGGCCGGCGGCGAACTGCGGTGGGCCCGAGCCGGTCACCTGCCCCCCGTCCGGCTCGGCCCCGACGGCGCGGAGGTGCTGCCGCTGCCCCGCGGCGTGCTGCTCGGCGCCGTCGAGGAGGCCGCGTACGAGGAGCAGACCGCCCACCTGGCCCCGGGCGAGGTCCTGCTGCTCTACACCGACGGCCTGGTCGAGCGCCGGGACCGCTCGGTCGAGGAGTCCGTGGACCAGCTGATCCGCTCCGCCGGTGCCCCCGGCCCGGACCTGGAGCGCTACCTGGACCGCCTGCTGGAACTCAGCCCGGCCGACACCGACGACGACACCTGCCTGATCGCCGTCCAGGCCGAGTGAGCCGGCCGGCGGTGGGGCCGCTCCGGTCGCCCCCATCGGCGGGCCCCGCACGTTCCGGTGGCGGCCGGCGTTAGCGGTCCGCCCGCCGGGGTAGGCGCGAGCCCTGGGTCCGGACCGGACGGCCGGGCCCGTGGAACCCGTGGGGGCGCGGAGGCGTCCCGGCGGGAGCCGCGGGCCGCCGACCAGACCGGACGGGCTGCCGGTACGCCGGCCGGGGCCCGCCCGCAACGGCGCACCGGGCCCCATGTCGGGCACTGAGCTTCGAGCACCGACCCACGAGCGACGAGAACGTGTCGCACCGAACTCGACCGGGAGGACCGATGGCATGACCGGAGCCCGGCTGTCGCCGACGAACAAGCCGTCACGGGGCGGCGGAGCCCCGACGTGGGCGCGGCGGCTGCCCCTGTCGCGCAGGCCCGGCGCGGTCGGCGAGGCCCGCGCCTTCACCGCCGCCGTCCTCGCCGACGTACCCGATCCGATGGTGGTCGCGGACGCGGTGCTGTTGGTGTCGGAGCTCGTCACCAACGCCTGCCGGCACGCCGACGGCCCGGAGTCGCTGCTGCTCGCCCGCGGCCCGCGGGTGCTGCGGATCGAGGTCACCGACGGCAATCCGCACCCGCCGAGGCCCCGGCCGCTGTACCGCGCGGACGAGACGGGTGGCTTCGGGCTGTTCCTGCTGAGCAACGTCGCCTTCTCCTGGGGCTGGCGACCCCGGTCGGCGGGCAAGGCCGTCTGGTGCGAACTGCGACTGCCCGAGCGCCGCACCGACCGGCCCCCGCGGCAGCCGTCCACCGTCGGGCGGCCGCCGCGCTGAGCACCCGCGCTCGGAGACCGCCGGCCGCGTGAACCCGGCCCGCTCCGCGGGACGGGCCTGTCCGACCAACCGGGCGGGGCCGGACTCCTCGCAGGACAGGAAGGAGCCGAACGCGGTCAGGGCAGCCTCGGTTCGTCGCAGGGATCCTCGCCGGAGCGGCTGACCGGGCCGCAGGCGGCGAAACCTCATGCGCGGGCAGCCCCCGGGGTGTCCGCCCGCCGCCGCGGGGTAGGCGCACGGGCGACCCACCGAAACGGGGAGTCAGCCATGCAACTCGCCTCTCTCGCTCCACTGCTCGAACGGCCCGGTCCCTGGGCCTCCGTCTACCTCGACACCTCCCACGCCACCGAGGACGCGGCGCAGCGCCGCGCACTGATCGACCGCGCCGCGGTGCACCGGCTCGCCGACCTCGGCGTCGACGGGCCCACCCGCGGCGCCGTCGGCGAGTACCTCGCCGGCCTGCCGGCCGCCGGTTCCCCGCCCGGTCGGGCGCTGTTCGCCGCGGACGGCGCGGTGGCGCTCGACGCCCCGCTCAGCGCCTCCCCGCCGGACGTCGCCGCCACCTGGGGGCCGCTGCCGCACACCGCCCCGCTGCTCGCCCTGCTGGACGACACGGCGGCCGGCTGCCTGATCGCCGCCGTCGACCGCACCGGCGCCGAACTGGAGCTGCGCGCGCTCGGCCGCAACACGCCGGCCGGCACCGTCGAAGGGCCGCAGCGGCAGGCCCGGGGCCACCGGGCCCCGCCCGCCGACCGTCGCGAGTGGCACTACCGCCACCGCCGCGAGGACACCTGGGAGCGCACGGCGGGCATCATCGCCGACCACATCGCCCGGGTCTGGCCCGACAGCGGCGCCTGCCTGCTCGTCCTCACCGGCGACGTCGGCGAGCGCCGGGCGGTCCATCACCGGCTGCCGCAGGGCCTCCGGGCGGTCACCACCGAGGTCGACGGCGGCGGGCGGGCCGGCGGCATCGCGCACGAGGTCTTCGACCGGCGCCTGGACGAGGCCTGGGAAGACCACCGGCGCCGACACCTCGACGCCGTCCTGGACGACTTCCACGCGGGCCTCGGCCGTCCCGGTGAGCACGCCACGGACGGCGGCGGCACCGAGACCGCGCCCGGCGCCGCCGCCCAGGGCGTCCCCGCCGTGGTGAGCGCCGCACAGCAGCACCGGCTCGCCACCCTCCTGGTCCAGGCGGGCCGTCACGATCCGGACCGCCCGGTGTGGACCGGGCCGCGGGCCGACCACATCGGTGTCGACCGGGCCACCGTCCGCAGCATGGGCGTGGACGACCCGCGCCTGGCGCCGGCCGCCGATGCCCTGCTGCGCTGCGCGGTCGCGGCCGGAGCGGACGCCGTGCTCGTCCCCGACACCGCCCCGGGACCGGCCGGCGGCCTCGGCGCCGTGCTGCGCTGGCCCGCCTGACGGCGACGGCGGCTGCGAGGGTCCCGCCGTGTCCGGGAAGGAGGTCGTGTCCGGAGGCAGACGGCGCCCGTGCGCCGCCGGAGCTGGTGGACGTCCTGCGGTGCGCCCTGGCCGACTTCTGGGAACGGGGTCGGACCATCGAGCTGCTCCGACGGTCGATGGCGTTCGCCGCCCCGTGCTTCGTCACGCTCGTCCCCCCACGGCGGTTCGCACCCGGCGCCGTCCACGACCTAGCCTTGAGGAGGCCCCGAACCATGGGGCCACGGTGTCGAGGGTGACCGAGATGAAGGACTTTCCCGAGGTCAACGGCTGGACGGTGGTCCCGCTCAGCGGGGACCTCGACGACTTCGCGGCGACGGAGGTCCGGCGGCTGCTCCACTTCCTGGTGGACGGCGGGGCGGTCCGTCTGGTCGTCGACCTCGCCGCCGTCGGCTTCATCGACTCGACCGGCCTCAACGTCCTGCTCGGCGCGGCCCGGCGGGCCCGGGACGGGAACGGCGCCCTGCGGTTGGCCGGCGCCGGCCCGAGGGTCCGGGACCTGATCGACCTCACCGGGGTGGCGGCGCTGCTGCCGCTCTACCCCGACACGGCGGCGGCCTGTGTCTGAACCCGCCGGTGACAGCTCCGGCACGTCCGCCCGCACCGGGGAGACGGCCGTGCTGCGGGAGGCCGTGGACCGGCTGCGCGCCGAGGCCGACGGGCTGCGCCGCGCGATGCGCAGCCGCGGGGTGATCGAGCAGGCCAAGGGCATGCTCACCGAACGGCTCGGCTGCACGCCGGACGAGGCCTTCGGCCATCTCGTCCAGCTCTCCCAGGACACCAACCGCAAGCTGGCGGACATCGCCGCCGGCCTGGTGGGCATCGCGGCCCCGCTGGAGGGCGACACCGCGGTCGACGAGGACCTCCCGGTCCCCGGCCCCGTCACGGCGCCGGCCGCCGTCCCGCCGCGGCTGCAGGACCCGCACCCGCCCGTGCCGGCCCCGCCCGCTGCGGCGCGCCTGACACCGGTGCCGGGTCTGGCCGCCCGGTACCACCTGGCCGCCTCGGCACTCGCCGGTGCGGACACCCCCGAGGAGCTGGCCCGGCTGTTGCACGAGGTCGCGCTCGCGCCGCTGGGCGTCCTCGCCGTGGTGCTCGGCCTGCTGGAACCGGACGGAGCCCTGGCCCTGGTCGGGAGCCACGGGGTGGAGCCGCGCCGGATCAGCCAGTGGCGCCGGATCCCGCCGGAGACCGGGGTGCCGCTGGTCGCGGCGGCGCACGGCGGAGGCATGGTCTGGGAGTTCGACCCCGACCGGCCCGGGGAGCGCCCGCCCGACACCGGCCGGATCGTGCCGGGCCGGATCGCCTGCGCCGTGCCGCTGCGCCGCGGCGACCGGATCGTCGGGGCGATGAGCCTCGGATGGGAGGGGCGGGCCGACCGGGCCCGCGCGGCCAGCCGTTACGTCGACGCGCTCGCGAACCTGGCGGCCGGGCACCTCCTGCGGGTGGGCGCCGCCGGCGACGGCGGGCCGGGACTGGAGGTCCCGGGCGGCGAGTACTGGTTCCGCGCGGTCCTCGACGCCATGTACGCGCCGGTGCTGGTGCTCTCGGCCGTCCGCCGGGGCGTCGACGGCGGGTCGATCACCGACCTGCGGGTCGGCTACGCCAACGCCGCCGCCGGCCCGGGCCCGGCGGAGGGCCGGCGGCTCAGCGAGCTCCACCCCGGGCTGGTGGCCTCCGGCGCGTTCGAACGGATCCTGGGCGCTGCCGCCGACGGCGTCCCGTACGAGGGCTGGACCACGGACTTCACCCGGCCGGACACCGGGGCCGCCGGAAGGCTGAGCCTGCGGGCGGTGCCCTTCCTCGACGGGGTCCTGCTCACCTGGCGGCACCGGGGCGGCGCGGCCGAGCGGGCGGCGCGGCTCGGTGAGGCACACCGGCTGGCCGGCCTCGGCAGTTTCTGGTGGTCCGCCGGCTCGCCCGGCCTCGAACTCTCCGAGGAGGCGCTGCGGATGCTCGGCCTGGACCCTGGCCGGGCCGGCGCCACGCCCGCGGAGGTCCTGGCGTGCGTCGCCCCCGCGGACCGCCCCGCCGTCCGGCTGCTCGCCCGCCGCCTGCTCGCGGGGCAGCGGAACGCCACCCTGGAGGTCGCCGTCGGCACGACCGGTGCCGGGCCGCGCACCGTCCGGGTCACCGCGGAGGCGCTGACCGCCCCGGCCGGCGGCCCCGCGCGGACCGTCCGCGGCGTCGTCCAGGACGTCACCGCCTGGCACCGCACCGAGCAGGCCCTGACGGCGGCCAGGGCCCGGCTCGCCGAGCAGCGGCGCCGCGCCGGAGCCGAACACCGGATGACGCGGGCCCTGCAGAGCGCGCTGATGCCGACGCCCACCGGGCCCGACCCGTCGGCCTCCGGCCTCGACCACGCGGCCCGGTACCTGCCCGCCGGGGAGCAGCCCCGGGTGGGCGGCGACTGGTACGACCTGCTGCCGCTGCCCGACGGCACGGTCCTGCTCGCCGTCGGCGACGTCAGCGGCCACGGCGTGGCGGCCGCCGTGGGCATGGCCGAACTCCGGCACGCCCTGCGCGGCCTGTGCTACACCGGTGCCGGCCCGGCGGCGGTCCTCGGGCGGCTCAACACCATGCTCTGCCACCAGGGCAGCCGCCACATCGCGAGCGTCCTGTGCGGCCTGCTCGACCCGGCCGCCCGCGCACTCGTCTGGAGCGCCGCCGGGCACCCGCCGCCGGCGGTGCTGCGCGCCGGCACCGCCGCCCTCGCGCAGGGCCCGGCCGGCACCGTGCTCGGGGCCGACCGCGCCACCGCCTACCGCGACGCCGAGCTGGCGCTCCGGCCCGGCGACACCGTGCTGCTGTGGACCGACGGCCTGCTCAACCGCCGCGAGGGCGGCTCGGGCCGCCCGGAACCACTCCTGCGGGCCGCCGAGGAGTGCGGCGCGACCGCACTCGCGGACTGCCTCGACCACATCGTCGCCGGCCTCGGCGGCCCCAACCCCGCGGACGACAGCTGCCTGCTGGCCGTGCGCCTGCCCCCGGCCGTCGAGCCGGGTCCCGGGCGTTAGCCGGGGCGGATCCGGGGAAGCCGCTCCGGCGAACGGGGGACGGGCCACCGCGAGGAGGCGGTCAGGATGGACCGGCAGGAACGGGCGGCGCTGCTCCGGATCGACGGCGGACTCCGCAGGGACCACGAACTGGACGCCGTGCTGCGCAGGTCCGGCCTCGGACTGCGCAGCCGGGCCCGGGACGTCGTGTCCGGGCTCCGGCCCCGCCCGGTGCTGCTGTCGGGGCTGCTCTCACCGGGCCTGCTGGTGGCGGGCCTGCGGACCTCGGTGGCGGCCGTGTTCTGGGCCTTCGCCTGCTGCTGGGCCCTGACGCCGGGTATCGCCTTCGTGGTGCTGTGCGCCGGCACCGAGGGCCGCCGGAGCGGGCGGTGAGACGGCTCCCGGCCCCGCGGGGGCCGCAGTCGGAGGCCGTGCTGGGCCTGGTGACCGCCGGACCGCCCGGCGCCGGCCGCCTCCGCGCGCGGCCCGGCCCGTGCACCGATCCGTGGGGCGAGGACCACCAGCTCGCCCTCCACCTCTGCTACGAGCTCCACGACCGCGGCCTGCCCGGGGTCCACCCCGACTGGGAGTGGGAGCCCGAACTCCTCTACTTCCGGGGAGAGTTGGAGCGTCCCTTCCTGGCGGCGGTGCGCGCCGACGCAGCCCCGGTGCGGCCCCTGCCGGAGGCGCTGGAACGGCTGCTGGCCGAGCCCGCCGACGGGAGCGGGCCGTCCCACTTCCTCCTGGCCGAGGGCGAGCGCCGGCACGCCCGCGAGTACCTCGTGCACCGCTCCGTCTACCACCTCAAGGAGGCCGACCCGCAGCTGTGGATGCTGCCGCGCATCCACGGCCCCGCCCAGGCGGTCCTGATGACGGTGGCGTACGACGAGTACGGCGCCGGGCGCCCCGACCGCGCCCACTGCCTGCTCTTCGCCCGGATGATGGCCGACTTCGGCCTCGACCCCGGGTACGGGCACTACCTCGACCTGGTCCCGGCGCCCGCGCTGGCGGTGGTCAACCTGATGACCCTCCTCGGACTCCACCGCTCCCTGCGCGGCGCCGCCGTCGGGCACTTCGCCGCCCTGGAGATCACCTCCTCGCCGGCCTCCGCCCGCCTCGCCACCGCGCTGGAACGCCTCGGCGCCGGACCGGACGGCACCCTGTTCTACCGTGAGCACGTCGAGGCGGACGCCGTCCACGAACAACTGGTCCGCCGTGGCGTGATCGAGGAACTGGCCGTCCAGGAACCCGGGTTGGAACCCGACATCGCGTTCGGCATCGCGGCCGCCGAAGTCGTGGACGACCGGTTCGCCGACCACCTGCTCGGCCACTGGCGCACCGGCCGGACCTCGCTGCGTTCACCCCTGCCGCCCGGGCCGGGCTGAGCTCCGGTCCGCACGGGCGCGCCGCCGGTGGCTGGTGTCGCAGAACGGGTAGCGCCGGCTGCGCCGGCAGGCGCACAGCGCCACCACCGGGCGGTCGGCGACGCGCACCGTGCCGTTCGGCAGGACGACCTCCACCGGGCCCTCGACGAGCAACGGCCCGCCGGGCACGACGACCACCCTGGTCGCGGCCCGGTCACTCGTCCCGGACACCGCGCACCACCGTCAGCTCCTCCTCGCGCTCGCCGGGACCGATCAGGCCCCGCCGCTCGAACAGAGCCGCGCGCGCCGTCATCACCGGCCCGAAGGCCTGCCGCCGCCGGGCCACCACCGCCGCCCGCAGGCCGGCCGCGCGCAACGCCGCCAGCGAGGCGTGGACGTCCGAGAGCGAGGACTGCACGAAGAGCAGCACCCCGCCGGCCGCCAGGAGCCGTGGGGCCTCGCGGCAGATCCGGTCCAGCAGCAGCCGCCCGTCCGGCCCGGCGTCCCAGGCCAGCGCCGCTCCGCGCCCCGGAGTCGCTCCGGGGCGGGGGTCTTCGGCGGTCGGAACGTACGGGGGGTTGGCCGTGATGAGGTCGAACCGCCGGCCGGCCACCGGGCGGGCGAGGTCACCGCGGCGAAGCCGGATCCGGTGCAGGCGCAGCCGTGAGTTCAGCCAGGCGGCCACGACGGCCCTGGCGGACAGGTCCACGGCCGTGACCCGGGCCCCGGCCGCCGCGGCGGCGAGCGCCACGGCGCCGGTCCCGGTGCCGAGGTCGAGCACCCGGCTGGAACCGTCCAGTTCCTCACGGCGCACGCACGCGACGAGGAGATCGGTGTCCCCCTGGGGCGGATAGACGCCCGGCGGTCTGATCAGCAGCATGCCGGGCGGCTGCCCGGATCACCGCGCCTCACACCTGACCGGGCGCGCGGGACGGCACCCGGTCCGGCACGGGACGGGTGGAAGGGCGGCGGGCCGGGGCGGTTACGGCGCAGCGGAGCGGCAGACGCGCGGTCGGCCGGGATGGGCCCGGCCACTGGAAACCGCCCGGTGACCGGGGCCGCCGGCTGCGCGCCACGCGCCGTGGAGCCCGGGTCCCGGCAGCCGGGTGCCCGGTCAGTGCAGCAGGACGGACAGCAGCTCGGCGAGGCTGGGGCCGCTGTCGGCGGGGTGACGCAGCTGCTTGCCGGCGATGACGTGGTAGTGGTTGCTGCGGCCGGTGCGCTCGTGGGTGAGGTAGCCGGCCTCTTCGAGGTCGGCGATGATGCGCTGGACCGCGCGTTCGGTCAGCAGGCAGCTCGTGGCGATGTCGCGGACCCGGATACCCGGGTCGCGCGCGATCTGGACCAGCACGCGGGCGTGGTTGGTCAGGAAGGTCCACCGCCGCGCCGCCGCTGTGTTGTTCTCCACGACCCCAGGATACGACCGCCGATTCACGGTGCCGAAAGCACGACATAAAATTCACGCAAACCTTGACATATGCGGCATCCGGGCGAACCCTTGATAAGGCACCGGCGATCCGGGAGGTGGCCCCGTGACAGAGCTGACCCGCGAGAGGCTCAACGGACTGTCCGATTTCCTGTTCGACAGGATCGGGCGGCCCTGCGAGGAAGGGGCCGACGCCGGCGGAGTGGAGTCCATGCGCCGCACCGTCAGGCACGCCGTCACCGGCATCGACGCCTACCTGGCGGCGACCGAGGCCGGCAGCGCCATCGCGGTCCACCTGCGGGACCAGGCCGCCGAGCTCTGGGAGAGCTTGGAGGGCATCGCCGAGAGTTGGGCGTACGCCCCCGGGCCCGGGACCGCCGCCGGTCTGCCGACGGCGGAGCGGGCCGCCGCAGACACGGTGACCTGAGCCTACGACCAGGACCGGACGCAGAGGAGACACCGGTGCCCGACAGTTTCACGACCGGTACCGTCAGCGTGGGAGCCGCTCTGGTGTGCTCCCTGGCCGGTGACGTGACGATGGACAGCGAGCCGGCCGCCGCGCAGGCCCTGGGTGCCGCGCTCGACCAGAAGCCCTCCGTTCTCGCCGTCGACCTCTCGGGCGTGGACCTGTTCACCTCCAGCGGCCTCAACCTTCTCCTGGCCCTGCGCCGACGGGCCCTTGACGAGGGCGTCCCGCTGGTCCTGGTCGCGCCGGCCCCGATGGTGCGCCGGGTCCTGGAGCTCACCGAGGCCGCTGCGCTGTTCCCCGTCCACGCCACCGCCGAGGAGGCCGCCGCCCACCACGACGTACCGGTATCCGGCGACGTACCGGTATCCGGCGAGGGCTGAACACATAACCCGGCCGTACCGGGGCACACGCCCGGGCGAGAGACGCCTCCCGACAGGCCGGTTTCCACCATGTGCCCCTTCACCGCCCCAGCGGCCTTCCACCGCCACCGCCGTCTGGCTCTGGACTCCGGGGGCCCCTGCCCGGTCCGTGGCGGCCTCGCCTTCGTCCGTGAGGCCCTCCGCAGCTGGCATCTCGCCGACTCACCGCCGACGACGGACGACATCGTCCTGGTGGCCGCGGAGCTCCTCAGCAACGCCGTCCGCCACGGCGGCGGCCCCCGCGATCTCGACCTCACCCGGCACGGCGACCGCCTGCGCGTCCGGGTCACCGATCGCAGCCCCGAACCGCCCCGCCTCGGCACGCGCCGGCCAGGGCAGATCGGTGGCCACGGCCTGGTCATCGTGGACCGCCTCGCGGTGCGCTGGGGCTGCTACCCGGACGGCGGCGGCAAGGCGGTCTGGGCGGATCTGCCGCTACCGCCCGAACGCAGGTCCCCGCCCCCGCCGAGGCTGCCTCCGCCGCGCTGATCAGCGGCGCGGGCGCAGTGCCGGGCGGACGCGGGGCGGTCAGGTCCGTCCATGAGGCCGCCGGCCACCAGGCAGGTGGCCGGCGAACGGGGCGTGGCGAACGGGCGTGGGGCACGGCAGGGCGTGGCTCCGCCGCTGCCGATGGGGGCGGCCCGGTTCCCGAAGAGCGATCCGGGCCGGCGGTCACCAGCGGTACCACCGCCGGCCGCCCCCGGCACCCGAGGAGAACACGAACCCGAGGACCCACAGCACCAGGACGGCCAGCGCGATCCACCACAGGGCGTGAATGGCGAAACCAGCGCCGCCCAGGATGAGGGCCAGCAGGAGGACGAGGACAAGAACAACCATCGGAATCGACCCTCTCGTGAGCTACGGGATGTCCGGTCATCGCGTGTGCCCGGGGCAGGGCCGTTCATTCGTGCGGGCGCGCGGCCGTTCGTACGGAGGCCTTCCCGGCCTCCGCCCGAGTGGGGCGGGTCCACCCGGGCAGGTCGTAAGCTGTGGGGCCGGTTGATCAAGGGGAGTGATGGCATGGGTGGCTGGATCTGGGCGCTGATACCCGCGGTGATGGTGGGTGGGGGCTGGGTCGGCGACAACGTTCGGGGTGCCCTGAAGATGCGCCACGAACGGAGGATGGAGCTGCTGCAGGCCGCTGAACGGCGGCAGCTCGCACTCGACGCGGCGAGCCGTCCCCCGGAGCCCGTCTGCGGATGCACCCACCACCTGGCCAAGCACGACAAGCACGGCAAGTGCCACGAGGCGGTCGAGGTGCCGACGGCCTGGGACGCCGAGCGCAAGCCGCTGCAGTTCGAGCCCCGGCAGTGCAACTGCCAGCAGTACGTCGGCCCGGAACCGCTGGGGACCGTCTTCGCGCCGGAGATCGTCGACCCCCGCTGACTCCCCGACGGGAGACCGGAGACACGGGAGACCGGAGGCCGGAGACCGGAGACACGGGAGAAGGCCTCCGTCCGACCGGCTTGACGGCCGGACGGGCGGAGGCCTTCGCGGCCGCCCGGAGGATCTCCGAGTGCGGGGCGCGTGGGTCGGGTCGGGTGTGGATGCGGTGTGGACGCCCTGTCCCGGGGTCAGGAAGCCTGCCGCCGGGGTCACCGGACGGTCAGGCGAAGGCCTCGGCGGAGTCGGAGGCCAGGGCGGACAGGTCGATCGGTGCGCCCGCTTCGAGCGACGCCGCCTGGATGTTGCGCACGACCTCCCTCTCGGCGGCCTGGAAGTCGGGCGCCCCGAGTTCGAAGGTGGCGCTGGCGAACCGGCCCAGGGCGGCCTGCTCCGGGTCCGGGTGGGGGTTGCGGTAGAGCTGTCCGGCGCGGTCGCGCAGCTCCAGCATGGTGGGGATGGCGAGCGCCATGTCCCGGGGCCGTCCGTTGAAGGCGGAGTCCAGGTAGCACAGCAGCACGGCGTAGCGGGAGTTGAACGCCACCGCCTGTTCGTACACCGCGCTGGTGGCCTCGAACCGTTGGTAGTCGGCGACCTTGGAGTCGCCGTGGATCGGGTAGGCGTCGTCCCAGGTCACGTCGATCAGCGGGCCGCTGGGCTCGTCCTTGGGGCGGTCGTCGGGGCCGTAGCTGCGCCCGGTGTAGATCTCGTTGAAGCGGAAGTAGTGGGCGAGTTCGGGCTGTTCGCCGAAGCGGTTGTTGCTGTTCCAGATGGTGTCGTGGACGCCTTCGCCCTGCTCGGTGATGGTCTCCAGCGCTTCGAGCGCCGAGTTGCGGCCGTCGACCGGGAAGACCTCGCCGCCGGAGTTGTAGAAGTCCTCCGGGCCGACCTGGTGGCCCGGCTTCTCGCGGGTGAAGACCCGGTCGTGGCCGAGGGTCCTGATGAGGTACTCCAGGCCCTCCCGGACGGTGTCGTAGAACTGCCCGATGGACGTCCAGCCGGAGCCCCGTTCGGCGGCGGGTGTCATCGCCTTGGGCTGTTCGATCCGCAGGAAGGTCCTGAGCGCGTCGGGGGAGAAGTGCTGCAGTCCGATGCTCGGTACGGTCTCGCCGCTGAAGGGCAGCCTGGCCGGGTACTTCGCGACGAAGCCGGTGTTGACCCTGGGGGTGCCGCCGACCGCGTTGAGCAGGTTGGCGACCAGCGTCATGTGGAGCATCTCCTCCAGCAGGACGGCCCGGATCGCGTAGTACGCGGTGCGGTTGGTGCCGGGGCAGATGGTGTACATCCCGGTCATGTAGACGGGGACGGTCAGGTGTTCCACCTCCAGCGCGGCCTGGAGGTACTTGCGCAGGTCGGGCATGGTCCTCGGGACGCCGAAGCCCGCTCGGTCCAGTTCGAGGGCGGTGATCACGTCAGTACCTCCGACTCGTCGGCCCCGCCGGCCGGTCGCCGTCCCTCCGCGCCGCGGAGATCGGCCGGCCGGCGGTCGAGGAGCAGGTCCTGGTGGATCTGCTCCGCGCTGCGCAGGGCCAGGGCCAGCATGGTGATGGTGGGGTTGCTGGTGCCGATGGAGGGCATGCTGCCGCAGCCGACGGCGTACAGGTTGGGGTGTTCCCAGGTGCGCTGGTACTCGTCGACCACGGAGGTGGCCGCCGAACCGCCCATGATGTGCGTGCCGGCGCCGTGCCCGGCACCGCTGTAGGCCAGGTGCAGGGTCTCGCCGTCCAGGGTGTGCTCGAAGTGGCCGAGCGGGGGCACGCCGTCGCGCGGCGCGTGGTCGGTGTAGTCGGTGGCGCCGAGGCCGTGGAAGATCCGCTGCGCGACCTTCCGGGCGGCGAACAGCCCGTCCCGGGTGTGCCGGTCGAGGTCGTAGGTGATGACCGGGCGGAGGTTGCCCATCGCGTCGCGGTAGCGGCGGTCGATGGTGACCCGGTTGTTCGGGTTCGCCGACTGCTCGACGGCGATCTGCAGTTGGAGCTGCCGGCCGACGGTGGAGCCGAGCAGGCGGCGCAGCTCCGGTCCGAACACGCCGTCCGGTCGCACCTCGCCGTTCCCGTCGCCGCCGATGCCGAGGGAGGTGGCGACGTTGCTCATCGGCGCGCCGGTGGCCCAGCCCCAGCCCCAGTTGCCGATCTCGATCCGGAACGGGGCCCGCCGGGTGCGGCCGTCGCCGAAGCGGAAGGCCTCCCAGCCGGAGGTGTGCCCGGGCCCGCGGAACGGGCCGACCGGTCCGCGCCTCTCGTCGGCGAGCGCCCAGTTGAGGATGGTCGGGTGGTCCATCAGGTTGCGGCCGACCTGGTCGCTGCCGTTGGCGAGGCCGGAGAACAGCAGCAGCCGTGCGTTCTCGATGGCGTGCGCGGCCAGCACGACCATGTCCGCCTGGACGACGTACGAGCGGCCGACGGGCGAGGCCGGGTCGGTGTAGGTGCGGAACTCCACCCCGCTCACCCGGCCGCCCCGGGTCGCGCCCGCCAGTCGGACGCGGGTCGCGACGCAGCGGGTGGCGAGCGAGACCGTCTTCGAGAACCGGGCCTGCTGGCGCAGCGGGTGGGACTTGGCCTGCACCGGGCAGATCGGCACGCAGCTCGCGTTGCCCACGCAGCGTTCGCCGTAGTTCGGCAGGCCCACCGCGCTCTCCGGCCGGTACGGGACGGGGGAGTAGTCCGGGTTCGGGGTGGAGTTGCGGGCCTGCGGCAGGCTCCTGACCTGGAGCTCGTACGACTCGGCGGTGACCTCGTCGAGGATGTTCGTGCCGTTGAGCCCCCGGCAGTACTCGTCGATGTAGCTGGCCGGGATCTGGTGCATCGGGTAGACGTAGTCGTCGCTGGTGACGACTCCGATCGCGCGCTGGTCGTCCGCGTTCCCGGCCACGCCGATCTCCAACTCGGCTCGGGCGTACCAGGGTTGCAGCTCCTCCGCGCCGACCGGCCAGCTGCGGCCGTAGCCGAACTCCTCGGTGGCGAAGTCCTCGGGGTGCATGCGCGGCACCGCGCCGAGCCAGTGCATGGCCGCGCCGCCCAACTCCCGCAGGTAGTCGGTGCCGTAGGGCAGCCGGCCGTTCTGGACGAAGTAGCCGTTGGCGGTGAACTCCGGCTGCCCCGGCTTCGGGTCGCGCACGGGGGCGAGGTCGAGGACGTCCGGGTAGGGGGCGGCGGTGTTGCGCCGGTAGGCGGAGTTGGGCACCTTGGCGACGGCGGAGTGGTAGGTGGTGAGCGAGCCGAGGTAGCCGGGCCAGGTTTCGGTGCCGCTGTTGCCGGCCTCCAGGATCAGGACGTTCCAGCCCAGGTCGCCGAGTTCCCTGGCGATCAGGCTGCCGGACCAGCCGCCGCCGACGATGACGACGTCGTAGCGCCGGCGGACGGCCTCGTCCGCGCTGACGGTGGTGACGTTCTCGGTCATGCGTGCTCCTCACGGGCGGCGGGCCCGGCCGAGGTCGGGACGGCGGACGGCGGGATCTGGCGCCAGGCGCGGTAGCCGGGCAGCAGGTGATCGGGCACGGCGTCCAGTGCGACCTCGGACTCCAGGCCGGTGCGGCAGACCAACTCCTCACCGAGGCCGAGGTCCTGGCGCAGTCCGTCGGCGGTGGGCTGGGCCGGCGGCCTGACCGCCCAGGTGCCGAAGCCCGGGGGCTTGGCCCCGGCCGGGTGCCCGTGGAACGTCCGCCACACCAGGCCCTCGACGTACGCCTCCGGTGCGACCACGAACTCCTCGTTGGCCATCTGGCGGCGCAGCGCCGCGTGCGCGGCCGGCGCGAGCCGGGGCCAGGCGCCGGTGAGCCACATGTACGTCACCGCCCGGGCCACCTCCAGGTGGACGGGCGACAGGTCCTTCGGACCGCCGCACTCCGAGGCGGCCACCGTCCACGCGGTCCAGAACTCCGCGAAGGCGGCCGCCCCGACCTGCTGCCGGGCGGTCTCCAGGTAACGCTCGGCCATGCCGGTGGCGTACAGGTCGAACGCGGGGAAGCCGGTCAGCGGCACACAGAGGCCGACGAACTCCTCGACCTCTTTCGTCACAGCGGGAACCGTCATCGTGCTCCTCTCTCACAGGGGACTTCGCCCGGACGGCGGCGGACGCCGCCCCGAGAACCGTTCCTGGGCGAACCGTTCAGCATCATCGCCCACCCGGGCGGCCCCGCCCCGGCCCAGCCGGGCCACGCGCCCGGTTTCACCCGACCGGGTGATGGTCGTTACCGGCGCGCGTCAGGGTGCGGGGGCCCACGGTCTCCGTGCGAACCCCACTGTCAGTAGACGTCGCGGGCGTAGCGCTTCTCGGCCGCGAGCTGTTTGACGTAGGCGGCGGCGTGGTCCTCGTCGAGTCCGCCGTGGGTGACGGCGATGTCGCGCAGGGCGCGGTCGACGTCCTTGGCCATCCGGCTGGCGTCGCCGCAGACGTAGAAGTGGGCTCCGTCCTGCAGCCAGGACCACAGCAGGGCGCCGTTCTCGCGCATCCTGTCCTGCACGTAGACCTTGGCGCGCTGGTCGCGGGAGAAGGCGAGGTCGAGGCGGGAGAGGGTGCCGTGGCGGTGCAGTTCCTCCAGTTCCTGCTCGTAGTAGAAGTCGGTGGCGCGGCGCTGTTCACCGAAGAGGAGCCAGTTTCCGGCGCGGTGGCCGAGGGCGCGCCGGTGGTCGAGGAAGCCCAGGAAGGGCGCCACGCCGGTACCGGGTCCGACCATGACGGCCGGGGTCGTGGGGTCGGCCGGCGGGCGGAAGTGCGCGGAGCGCTGGACGAACAGCGGGACCTCGGTGCCGGGTTCGACATCGGCGAGGAAGGCCGAGGCGACTCCCTTCCGCCGGTGGCCGCGGGGGCCCTCGTAGCGCACCACGGAGACCGTGAGGCTGACCCTGCCCGGGGTGGCGAGCGGGCTGGAGGAGATGGAGTACAGGCGTGGTTGGAGGCGCTTGAGGAGGTCTGTCCACTCCTGGGCGCCGATCCGGAGGGGGTACTCGGTGAGGAGGTCGACCGCCTGACGGCCCCAGCTCCACTTCGCGAGCCCGTCCTTGTTGTCGGGGCGGAGCAACCGCTTGAGATCCCGGTCGCCGGTGTGTTCGACCGCGAGGCGCAGGAGGTCGGGGGTGATGCGGGTGATGTCGAGGTGATGGGTGAGCGCCTCGGCGAAGCCGGCGGTGGCGGTGCCGGCGAGAACGACCTCGGCGGCCGGGTCGAGGCCGGTGACGGCCAGCCACTCGTTCACGAGATCGGGGCAGTTGGCGGGACGGACGCCGAGGGCGTCGCCGGCCTCGTAGGCGAGGGCGTCGCCGGTGTCGAAGGTGAACCGGCGGACCTCCTTGCCCGCGCCGGCCAGGCTGAGGAGCTGGTTGCCGCAGAGTGGCGCGCGGTGGGGGTCGTTCCTGGTGGGACGGGTGGCGGCGCCGGCGACCGGGCCTGCCACGGGTGCTGACACCGGTGCCGCCGCCGGCGCTGCCGCCGGAGCGTTCGCGGAGCCCTGGGCCGGTGCCGGGCCGTCGAGGTTGGTGAGGACGGCCTTGAACCAGGTGTCGGCGCTCTCCCCGTCGTCGGGTTCGCACTCGGCGCGGGGGTGCAGGCGGGTGGCACCGAGAGCGGCGAGGCGTTCGTCGAGGCGGCGGCCGTGGCCGCAGAAGTCGTCGTAGGCGGAGTCGCCGAACGCGAGGACGGAGTAGCGGACGTCGCGCAGCAGCGGGGCATCGGGGGCGCTGAGCCCCTGCCAGAAGTCCGCGCCGTTGTCGGGGGCGTCACCGTCGCCGAACGTACTGGTGACCAGGAGCACGTCGGTGCCGGCCGTGAGCTGCGCCGGGTCGGCATCGGCCATGGCGAGCAGGGTGGGGGCGTGGCCGGCTTCGGCGAGGCGCGCGTTCAGGGCGGCGGCGTACTCCTCGGCGTTGCCGGTCTGCGAGGCCCACAGGACGAGCATGCGGCGGGTCGGAGCCGGCGCCCCGGCGGAGGGAGCCGGTGCCGTCGCGGGTTCGTCGACGGCTGTCGGCGCGCCGGTGCGGTCGCCGCCGCGGTCGCCGGTGCGGGAGAAGGCGCCGGCGAGGACGCCGTTCACCCACAGGGCGGTGTCCGGGGGGAAGGGGGCGGTCGACGGGAGCACGGGCACGTCGGTCTGCGGGGCCAGGGCGACGCCGGCGAGGTAGCCGGAGAGGTAGCGGCGCTGGTGGTCGGCCAGCGCCGGCGGAGCGAGGTCGGTGAGGCCGAACAGCGTGGCCAGGGCGGGCAGGGCAGCCGGGGCCGGACCGGCCTGCCCGTGCGCGAGGGTCGTGACGGCTCCCGGCCCAGCGTCGGAGCCGGAGCCGGAGGCGGCCGCGGTCACGGGCGTGGCCGTGTCGGCGGCAGGCACGGTGCTCGGACGGGCCTGCACCGGTGCGGAGGTCTTGGCGAGGTTCACGGCGCAGACCTTGAGTTCCGGCTGGTAGGAGACGGGGTCGACGGCATCGTTGGTGACGGCGTTGATGGAGAGGTACTCGCCGAACAGGTCGTTCCAGTGGAACGGGGCGAAGCTGTTGCCGGGGCGCACCCGGTCGGTGACGACGGCGGGCAGGACGGCGCGGCCGCGGCGGGAGGCGACCTCCACGTGGTCCTTGTCGGTGATGCCGAGGCGCCGGGCGTCCTCCGGGTGGATCTCGATGAAGGGCCCTGGGTTGAGCCGGTTGAGCTTGGCGACCTTTCCGGTCTTGGTGAGGGTGTGCCACTGGTGCTGGAGCCGGCCGGTGTTGAGGACGAACGGGTAGTCGTCGTCCGGGAGTTCGGCAGCCGGGAGGTGCGGGCGGGCGAAGAACCGGGCACGACCGCTCGGGGTGGGGAAGACGAGCCGGGGGCGAGTGCCGTCGGATCGTTCCAGCAGGGTCTGGCTGATGCCGTCGTTGAGGTAGCGGATCGGGTTGCGGGCCCCGGCACCGGGTGCGGCCGGCCACTGCACCGGGGCGTCGCGCAGCCGCTCGTAGCTCACGCCGCGCAGGTCCCATCCGGTCTTCGGGTTCCAGGCCCGTTTGAGCTCCTCGAAGACCTCCTCCGCGCTGTCGTACGTGAACGCCTCGGCGAAGCCCATCGCGCAGGCGACACGGGAGATGAGCAGCCAGTCCGGGGTGGCCTCACCGGGTGGGGTGACGACTCCGGGGACGAGGGTGAGGTTCCGCTCCGAGTTGGTCATGACGCCGTCGGACTCGGCCCAGAGCGTGCCCGGCAGCACCACGTCGGCGTACGCGTTGGTCTCCGTCTCCGCGAAGACGTCCTGTGTGATCACCAGTTCGGCCGTCTCCAGGCCCTGGATGACCGTCCTGCGGTTGGCGACGGAGGCGACCGGGTTGGTGCAGATGATCCAGCACGCCTTGATGTCGCCGGCGGCCATCCGCTCGAACATCTCGACCGTGCCACGGCCGACCTCGGTGCGCAGCGAGCCCTGGTCGATGCCCCACAGGCTCTCGATGAAGGCCCGGTCGTCGTCGGCGAGGACGGAGCGCTGGCCGGGCAGGCCGGGGCCCATGTAGCCCATCTCGCGGCCGCCCATGGCGTTGGGCTGCCCGGTCAGGGAGAGCGGGCCGGAGCCGGGGCGGCAGATCGCACCTGTCGCGAGGTGCAGGTTGACCAGGGCGTTGGTGTTCCAGGTGCCGTGGGTGGACTGGTTGAGCCCCATCGTCCAGCAGCTCATCCACTCGCCCGCCTCGCCGATCCACTGCGCGGCCTGCCGGATGTCGGCCTCCGGGAGGCCCGTGATCCCGGCGACCTTCGCCGGGGGGTAGTCGGCGAGGAAGGCCGGCATCTCCTCCCAGCCGTCGGTGAACTCGGCGATGAACCCGGGGTCGGTGTGGCCGTTCTCGACCAGGAGGTGCAGCAGACCGTTCAGCAGGGCGAGGTCGGTGCCGGGCCTGATCTGGAGAAAGAGATCGGCCTTGTCGGCCGTGGCGTTGCGGCGGGGGTCGACGACGATCAGCCGGGCACCGGACGCCTTGACCCGGTCCATCATCCGCAGGAACAGGATCGGATGGCAGTCGGCCATGTTCGCGCCGATCACGAGGAAGGCGTCGGCCCGCTCGAAGTCCTCGTACGAGCCGGGCGGGCCGTCCGAGCCCAGCGACAGCTTGTATCCCGAACCTGCCGAAGCCATGCACAGCCGCGAGTTGGACTCGATCTGATTCGTCCGCACGAAGCCCTTCGCGAGCTTGTTCGCCAGGTACTGCGCTTCCAGCGACATCTGCCCGGAGACGTAGAAGGAGAGCGCGTCGGGTCCGTGCTCGTCCAGGATGGCCCTCAGCCGACCCGCCACCGCCGCCACGGCGACGTCCACGTCGACGGGGACGGCGGGTTCCTCCCGGGTGCTGCGGACGAGGGCCGTCCCGAGGCGGCCCGGCGCGGCCAGCATGTCCGCGTGTGTCGCGCCCTTGGTGCACAACCGCCCTCCGTTCGCCGGGTGCGCCTTGTCGCCGGACACCTTCGCCACGGTGCGGCGGCCGTCGGAGCCGGTCGTCAGGTCGAGAACGACCCCGCAGCCCACGCCGCAGTACGAACAGACCGTCCTCGCCCGACCGCCGGCAGTCCCGATCACACGTCCCCCTCCACCATGCGGGCCCAGGCCCACCCGTCGAACGTGCGGCGGCGCCTGCACGGACGCCCAACCTAGGAAGCGCGTGTTGCGGTGGACCACGGAGATCGATTCGGTGCCGTTACACCGCCCGCACCGGGCCTCGCCGCGGCTGTGAGGGCGCTGCCGCGGCCGTGAGGGCGCTGCCTGGCGGCTCCGGCGTCCCGCCGCATCCGCATCGCGGAGGAGTCGATCACTTCCCGGTGGCGCGCGCCACCACGGTGCCGCCTCGGGGCTGTGTTCGAACCGAGGACCTTGTGTGGATGGTTGGTGGCTGGCACGCTTGGGCGCTGTGATCGACACGTGGAAGCGGTCGGCGGCTGCGCCGGGTGTGGCGACCTGGTGGTTACGGGCGCTGCCCGGGGCCGAGCGGGCCGGGGCGGTCAGGCCGGACTGGGCGGCCTTCGTCGACGAGGTGGTGGCCGGGCCGCCGTCGGGAGCCTTCCGCCCGGCCGCCGGTGAACTTTCCTGGGATGCCGGGTTCGTGGCGATTCTTGCCCCGTTCGCGGAGCGGGCCGCCCAACGGCTGCCCGACCGGCACGGGGAGGGCGCCGCGGTTCGGGCCGCGTTCGTGCGTCGGCTGGCCCGTGCCCTGGCGCGGCGCTGCGCCCGTGTGCTCGTGCTGGAACTCCACGGGGCGAGGGCGGCAGGTGGGCTCAGAGGGGGCACGCCGTCCGAACGGTTCGACAGCTTCGTCGAATCGATGAAGCATCAGGCTTCCCTCGCTGCGCTGTTCACCACGTACCCGGTGCTCGGGCGGGTGATCGGGCAGAGCTGTCTGCACGCGGTGGCGGCGCTGGACGAGCTCCTCGGCCGGTTCGCGGCCGACCGGGCGGAGATCGTGGCGACGCTGCTGCGCGGGGTGGACCCCGGCGACCTGCTCCGCGTGGACACCGGGGCCGGTGACGGGCACCGGCGGGGGCGTACGGTGGCGGTCCTGCGGTTCGCCGACGGCCGCCGGGTGGTCTACAAACCGCGGCCGTTGCAGGCGCACCGGTACTTCAACGACGTGCTCGAATGGTTCAACGCGCGGCCCGGTACGCCCGGGCTGCCGGTACTGGCCCTGCTGGACCGGGGCGCGTACGGCTGGGTCGAGTACATCACCCACCGGCCGTGCGAGACGCGGTCGCAGCTCGACCGCTTCTACCGCCGTCAGGGCTCGCTGCTGGCGTTGCTGTACGCCCTGGAGGGCACGGACCTGCACTTCGAGAACCTCGTCGCCCGGGGGGACGAACCGGCGCTGATCGACGTCGAGACCCTGTTCCACCCGCCGCCAGCCGCCCGGGCCGACGACCCGGCGGCGCTCGCCCTGCGGTCGTCCGTGTACCGGATCGGGTTGCTCCCGCACCTGCTCCTCGGGGACCGGGAGGCGATGGACGTCTCCGGACTGGGTGGTGACCCGGGCGCGCCGCTGCCGATGGACGGGGTGGAGTGGGCGGATCCGGGCACCGACCGGATGCGGCTGGTGCGCCGGCCGCAGACGCTCGCCGGTGCGGCCAACCGTCCCGGCCTGGCCGGTGGCCGGGCCGAACCCGCCGCGCACACCGAGGCGTTGGTCGCCGGCTTCGCCGGCGGCTACCGGGCCATTGCCGCCGGCCGACGCGAACTGCTCGGCCCTCAGGGGATGTTGAGCAGCTTCGCGGACACCGCGGTCCGGGTCGTGGTGCGCCCCACGCAGATCTACACGACGCTGCTGACCGAGGCGACCCACCCCGACGCCCTGCGGGACGCGGCGGAGCGGGAGGCGCTGTTCGGGCTGCTCGGCACGGACGAGTCCGCCGGTCCCGGTCACCCGGGTGCCCTGGCGTTCGAGATCGCCCAACTCCGTGACGGTGACGTGCCGTTGTTCACCACGACGCCGGGCTCGGTGGACCTGTGGAGCGGCGGCGGGGAGCGCATCGCCGGCGCGCTGGACCGGTCCGGCCTCGACCGGGCGGCCGAACGGATCCGGGGCATGGGGGAGGCGGACCTCGCGGCGCAGCAGTGGATCATCCGGGCGGCGATGGCCGCGCGGTCGACCGCCGCCGCCCACGGACCGGCCGCCCGTGAACCGGAAGTCGACGGACCGGCCGCCCGCACACCGGCGGTCCCGGTGTCGGCGGTCCCGGGCGGCCCCGGCCCGGAGGCAGTGGACCCCGAACGGCTGCTCGGCGCGGCCCGCCGCATCGGCGACCGGCTCGTCGAACTGGCCCACCAGGGCCCGGCACGCACCAACTGGCTCGGCCTCGACCTCGTCGCCGACCGCTACTGGCAACTGAGGCCGTGCGGCGCGGATCTGGGCGGTGGCTACCCCGGGGTGGCCCTGTTCCTCGCCCAGCTCGCCGCGCTCACCGGCGACGACCGCTACGCGGACACGGCCGCGCGCGCCCTCCAGCCGCTGCCCGCCGTGCTGGAGCGGCTCGCAGCCCGGCCGGAGGACCTCGCGGCCGTCGGCCCCGGCGGCTTCGCAGGCCTGGGCGGCATCGCCTACGCGGTCACCATGACGGCGGCCGCGCTGGACGACCCGCAACTCGCCGCGCTGACCGGCCCGGCGACCGCCCTGACCGTGCGGGCCGCCGAGACCGGGACGGCCCCGGGCATCGCCGACGGCCTGGCCGGTGGCCTCGCGGCGCTGCTCGCCGTCCACCGGGTCACCGGCTCGGAGGAGGCCCGGCGCGGGGCGCGGGCCTGCGCGGACCGCCTCGCCGCCCGCCGGCTGCCACCGGGGCCGGGCTTCGCCACCGGTGCGGCCGGGATCGGCTGGGCGCTGCTCCGCTTCGCGGCGGCCACCGGCGACGCCGGCCACGAGAGCGCGGGGCTGACGGCGCTCCGAGCAGCCGCCGAAAGGCTGTCCACCGGGACGCCGGCCACCGAGAAGCCGGCCACTGAAAGGCTGCCCACCGACGGGCCTCCCGCCCGCGACTCCTGGTGCCGCGGCCCGGCCGGCCTCGCGCTGGCGATCGCCGGCCGGCCGGTGGCGGCGGACGGCCCATGGCCGGCGGAGATCACGGCCCGGGCCGCCGGGGCCGGCTCCCGGACGCCGACCGATCACAGCCTCTGCCACGGCGAGCTGGGCGTC
This sequence comes from Streptomyces sp. CB01881, assembly GCF_002953255.1. GTDB lineage: Bacteria > Actinomycetota > Actinomycetes > Streptomycetales > Streptomycetaceae > Kitasatospora. The sequence continues at coordinate 216,893 of NZ_CP026498.1, read as the reverse complement.
CTCGAAGTGCTCGCCCACCGCACCGACCCCGTCGCGCCGACGGCCCGGAACCACCGGACGCACCTCCTGCTGGCCGCGCTCGACCGGTACGGCCCGCGCTGCGGAACCCCGGCCGGCCTGGTCGCGCCCGGGCTGCTGACCGGACTGGCGGGCATCGGCCACGGACTGCTGCGGCTCGGCTTCGCCGACCGGACGCCGTCGGCCCTGTTGCTGGCGCCGACCCCCTGAGTGTGCGTCAGCGGCGCCAAGGCCCTGACGCTCGAGAAAGGATCAGACCACCCATGCAGACCCTCGACGTGATCCCCGTGCTGGAGCCGCCGCAGCAGCTGGAGGAGGGCACGGACGCACACCCGGTCGGCGAGATCAGGCTGTGGACCACCGGAGCCCTCGCCCGGCGGGCGAACGCCCTGTCGGGTGGCGAAGCCCTGGCGTTGTCGCACGACCCGTGGGAGACCATGACCTGGACCTGCCGGTACGCCGGCGAGGACGTGTGACCGAACCCCGAGAGCTCCTCGGGACTCCCTCGGGACGCGTGGGCGGCGTCCCGAGGGCCACGTCGCCCCGCCACCCCGGCGGCGCCCGTTCGACGCCCTTCCGGATCATGATCAGCTCGATTAGCCTGCGGCCATGCTTACCAGGTCACCGGCCCTCGTCGGGCGGAAGAACGAAATCGCGCTGCTCGAACGGATACTGAGGACCCTTCAGGACGACTCCGGACACGCGGTGTTCGTCTCCGGGGAGGCCGGGATCGGCAAGTCCCGGCTGGCCGAGGAGTGCGCCCGGCAGGCCGCCGACCTGGGCCTGCCGGTGCTGCGCGGCCGGGGCAGCCCGAGCGGGGCCGGTACGCCCTTCCGCCCGCTGATGGAGGCGCTGGGCTCCGGCCTGCGCCGGACCGGCCCGCCGCAGAACCCGGAGCTGGTGCCGTACCGGCCGGCACTGGCCCGGGTGGTCCCCGAGTGGCGGACGGCCGACGCCCCCGGCCGGCCGGACTGCGTGGTCGAGCTCGCCGAGGCGCTTCTGCGCCTGCTCGCCGTGCTCGGCCGGGAGGCGGGCTGCGTGCTGGTGCTGGAGGACCTGCACGACGCGGACTCCGAGACGCTGGCCGTGCTGGAGTACCTGGTGGACAACGTCGCCGGCCTGCCGGTGCTGCTGCTGTCCACGCTGCGGCCGGAGGCCGGGGCCGCGTTCGACCTGCTCCAGGCCGCCGAGCGGCGCCGGGCGGCGTCCGTGTTCGCGCTCGGGCCGCTCGGTGAGCCGGACGTACGGGACCTCGCCGCCGGCTGCCTCGGCGTGCCGGCCGACGGGGTGCCGGCCGACGTGGTCGACCGGCTCGCGGAGGTCGGCGGCGGGAACCCGTACCTGGTGGAGGAGCTACTGGCCGAGATGGCCGGCAACGGCTCGCTGCGCCGGGACGGGGCGGGCTGGCGGGTGGCGGGAGACCTCGCCGCGACCGTCCCGGCCAGCGTGGTGCGCACCTACGCGGGCCGGGCCGGGCGGCTGGACCCGCCGGCGCGGGAGCTCGTCGTGCTGGCGGCGCTGCTCGGCCCCCGGTTCTCGGCCGGCACCGTCCAGTTGATCACCGGGCACGACGACCGCCGGATGTTCGCCGGGTTGAGAGCACTGGTGGAGGCGGAACTCGTCGTCCCCGACCGCACCGTGCCGGACGGCTACGCGTTCCGCCACGCCCTGATCGGCGAGGCGCTGCTGGCAGGCGTCCCGGCCGTGGAACGCGCCGTCGTCGCGAGGCGGGCCGCCGCCACGCTCCAGCAGACACCGCAGCCCGTACCCGACCCTGCCGACGACCGATGTCACCTCGCCGCCCGCCTGCTGGAGACCGCCGGGGACGACGGAGCCGCCGCCCGGCTGTACGCCGAGGCCGGGCGGCAGGCCCTGGCCGGTGGCACTTCGGGCGTGGCCGTCCGGCTGCTGGAACGCGGGCAGCGGCTCGCCGCCCCGGCCGACCGCGCCGACATCACCGAGGCCCTGGTGAACGCCCTCGCCGAAGCCGGCCGGCTGGACCGCGCCCTGGAGCTGCTGGGCGCCCTCCCGACCGCCGGCGCCGCCGCGCTGGACACCGACCGCAGGATCGCCCTGCACACCCGCCTGGCCTGGGCGGCGCTGATGGGCGAGCGCAGCGGCGAGGGCGCCGAACAGCTGGCGGCGGCGCAGGCCCTCCTCGGCGAGCGTGGCGCGCCCGCCCACACCGCCGCCCTCGCGGTGGTCCGCGGTCACCTGGCCCTGCTCCCGGGACAGGAGGAGCACCTGGCGGACGCCGAGTGGGGGGCGCTGACGGCGGCCGAGTACGCCCAGCGGGCCGAGCAGCCGGTACTGGCCTGCCAGGCCTGGCAGTTGCTCGCCATGCTGGCGCGCGAGCGCGGCTTCGACGAGGCCGACGGATACCTGGCCCGGATGCTCGAGGTCGCCGAGGCCCACGCTCTGCCCAACTGGCGGTTCGAGGCCCTGATCCGCCTCGGCGCCAACTCCTTCATGCGCAACGGCGACGCCCGGACGCTGGAGGAGGCGCTGACGGCGGCGCAGGAGCTCGGTTCCATCACGCGCGCCCAGCGCACCGAGGGGCTGCTGGCCATGTACGCGGTGCTCACCGGCGATCCGGAACGCGCCCGGGAGATCATCGACCGCTGCCTCGACGTCACCGCGCGGATGCGCAACCTCGCCACCCACCGCTACCTGCTGCTGACCGCGGCCACCCGCGCCGCCCACCAGGGCCGCCGCCGCGAGATGGAGGCCACCCTCCAGGCCTTCGACCAGGCGGGCGGCGGCCGGTCCTTCCTGGTACCGGTGATGCTCGGCCTGTGCCGGGCGGTCTGTGCCCTGCTGGAGGAGGACCGGCCGCTGGCGGAGGCCGAGTTGGCCGCCGCCGCGGACTGGGAACGCGACCACCCGAACGTCTTCTACCTGGCCGGACGGTACGGCCTGCGTCCGCTGCTCGACGTCCTCGCGGGCCGGGCCGACCGGGCCGGGTTCGCCGCCGTGTCGGCCGCGCCGGCGGCCGCCCTCGCCTGGAACCGGCAGTTCCTGCTGGCGGCCGACGCCGTCCTGCTGGGCCGCGAGGGCAGGGCGGACGAGGCCGCCCGGGCCGTGACGGCCATGCGGGCCCACGAGGAGGTCTTCCCGACGGGCGGCCGGCTCGCCCTGCGCCTGGTCGCGGAGGCCGCGCTGGAGGACGGCTGGGGCGATCCGGTGGCCTGGCTGCGCGCCGCCGAGGATTACTTCCACGACCTGGACGTCCCCGCGGTGGCGGGCGCCTGCCGGAGCCTGCTGCGCCGCACCGGTGCGAGCGTCGCGCAGCGCCGGGCCGGCCGGGACCGGATCCCGGCCGGTCTGCGCGCCCAGGGCGTGACGATCCGTGAGTACGAGGTGTTCGGGCAGATGGCCGAACGGGTCGGCAACCAGGAGATCGCCCGTCGGCTCGTCATCTCCCCCCGCACGGTGGAGAAGCACCTCGCGAGCCTGCTCCGCAAGACCGGTCTGCCCGACCGCGCGGCGCTCCACCGGCTGGCCGCCGAGCTCGGCGAGGCCTGACCCGTCCCCCTCCGGACGGGCCCGCTTCGCCGGCCCGTCCGCTGGGGAGGGCGCGCCGAAAACATGGGGGAGTGGACGGGAAAACATGGGGCCCGATCCCGCATGTACCTGATCAGCAACTGCTGTTGACTGGGCCATGCCGATCGGCCGGTAACCCGTCCCAGCTCAACGAGCGCGTCCTCGCGCTCTCGACCCCAGAGGAGTTGATCCCCGTGAGCGTTCTCAAGCTCCAGAACCTGCAGCCGGTCATGACCCCGGCCAAGACCGCCGTGCTCAGCCTGAGCAGCAGCGGCAGCGACTGCTGCAAGGAGCCGACCAAGCCGCCCGTGAAGGACTGACGCGGCGGGGCCCGTGCGGGGTTCAGCCTTTCCCCGCACGGGCCCCGGTAGCTCCCGTCCACCTCATGAGCGCCCCGTGCGCGCTCCCGATCACCGGGGGAGGTGATCCGGATGAGTGTACTCAAGCTCCAGAACCTCAAGCCGCGGCTGACACCGGCCGCGGCCGGCGTGTACAGCCTGACCAGCAGCGCCAGCGACTGCTGCAAGGAGCCGACCAAGCCGCCGGTCAAGGACTGACCCGACGGGCGGACCACGCGGAGGTCCAGGTGCATCTCCGCCCGCCGCCCGTCGTTCCCCGCTTCCCACGGACCACTGAGGAGTTGATCCCCGTGAGCGTTCTCAAGCTCCAGAACCTGCAGCCGGTCATGAGCCCGGCCAGGACCGCCGTGCTCAGCCTGAGCAGCAGCTCCAGCGACTGCTGCAAGGAGCCGACCAAGCCGCCGGTCAAGGACTGACCCGACGGCGGCCCGTGCGGGGACCGGGCACCCCGCACGGGCCGTTCCCGGCTCACCCGCCGTCCTCCCGGCGGCACACCCGAACGACCACACAGAGGCGGACATGCGCGACGAACGATGGGTCCACCGATTCCTTTACGCGTGGAACGACACACTGTTCTTCGACCCACTCGATGTCTACTACGAGCCGAGGCCCGACCACTTCCTCGCGACGCTGGACGAGCGGCACCGGGCGCGCTTCGTCCGCAGCGGGATCTGGTGGAGCCACCGGCACAACCCGGACCTGCCGGCCCAGGGCTGGAAGATCCACGTGTCGGCGAGCCGGCACAACGTGCGTGAGGTCGCCGCCTCCGTGGTCGCCTACCTGACCGGGAAGCGGATCGACTTCAAGATCGCCCTCGATCTCAACATCTTCGAGATGCTCAACTCCAAGGGCATGACCCGGGGCAGTGGCGGCAAGCTCGTCACGGTCTACCCGCGCGACGACGACGAGTTCCGGTCGTGCCTGGCCGATCTGGCCCGCCTGCTGGACGGCTCCGAGGGCGCGTACGTGCTCTCCGACCTGCGCTACCGGGACTCCAGGTCGCTCTACTTCCGGTACGGCCAGTTCCTCGCCACCCACACCCTCGACATCCTGGGCCGGCGGCTGCCGCGGATCGCCGGACCGGACGGCGAGGTCGCCGACGACCGGCGCCCCGGGTTCGCCCAACCATCGTGGCAGCCCTGGCCGTTCGACGACTGGAAGCCCGAGGAGGACGCCGACGACGAGGAGCTGCTCGGCGGCCGCTTCCGGGTGACCGGGGCCATCCAGTTCTCCAACTCCGGCGGGGTCTACACCGCCGAGGACACCGCGCGCGGCGACCGGAAGGTGATCCTCAAGGAGGCCCGCCCGCACACCAACCCCAACCCGCGCCAGGACCACGACGCCGTGGACATCCTCGCCCGGGAGTGGACCTTCCTGAACCGGCTGGCCGACGCCGGCTGCTTCCCGGCCCCGATCGTCACCTTCAGCCACTGGGAGCACCACTTCATCGCCGAGGAGTTCGTCGAGGGCACCGACATCCGCTCGGTCCTGCTCGAACGCAACCCGCTCGCCCGGCCGGTGATCACCGCCGAGGGGTCGCGGGAGTTCCTGCGGATCTTCCTCGCCGTCTTCCGCGGACTCGCGCGCGCCGTCCGGGCCGCGCACGAACGCAACGTGATCCTCGGCGACCTGTCCGCCTCGAACCTGCTCGTCGACCCCGACACCTTCGAGGTCACCGTCATCGACCTGGAGTCGTGCAGGCTGGCCGGGCCCGACGGGGCGGACGGGCACCTGGAGAAGCCGGTCGAGCTCTACACACCCGGGTTCAGCCACTCCCGGAGCGGCTCCGGCGCGCCCGTACCGGAGGACGACCTCCACGCCCTGGCCAACACCATGGCGTACTTCGTCTTCCCGATCGCCGCGATGTCCTTCCTGCGCCCGGAGGTGCTCGGCCTCTACCGGGTCTTCACCGACGGCCTGGGCTGGCCGGCGCGGATCCACGAGCTGCTGATGGACCTGTCGCAGGCGCGGATCACGCTCGTCGAGGTCCTGGAGTTCCTGGAGCAGGAGACCGAGCTGGTCGGCCAGGTCCGGCCCGCACCGCCACGGCCGGTCGTCGAGTCGACGCTCGGGCTGGCCGAGGTCGGGGCCGGCGTCGCCGCCTTCGTCGAGGCCGCCGCCGACACCGACCGGGACACCCTCTTCCCGGTGGACCCGTTCGCGCACGTCACCAACCCGCTGAGCCTCGGCTTCGGGGCGAGCGGCGTCCTGTGGGCGCTGAACGCCTCCGGCATCCCGGTCCGGCCCGCCTGGCGCCACTGGCTGCAGGACAGGCTGACCGGCATCGACGTGGCCCAGTACCCGGACGGCCTCATGAACGGCCTGGCCGGCATCGCCTGGGCCGCCGACTCGCTCGGACTCCGCAGCCACGCCCGGGAACTGCTGGCACACGCCAACCGGCGCGCCCCGGAGACCGGCGACCACACCTTCTACTACGGCCTCGCCGGCCTCGGCATGACGAACCTGCACTTCTACCTGCGCAGCCACGCCGAACGCGACCTCGCCGCGGCCAGGGAGTGCGCGCGGGCGCTGTGCGACTCCGCGAAGCAGGACGGCCGGCACGTCTACTGGCTGAACGAGTTCTCCGCCGACGGGCCGCTGACCGGCCTGGGCTTCGGCCAGGCGGGCGTCGCCGTGTTCCTGCTGCGGATGTACCAGGTCACCGGCGACGAACGCTGCCTGCGGCTCGGACGCGGCGCGCTGGCCTGGGAGATGGACCACGCCGAACCCCTCGGCGACGACGACGGCCTGATCATGTTCAACTTCGGCGGCACCATGGAGCCGTACGTCGAGGTGGGCTCGGCGGGCGTCGCCCAGGTGCTGCTGCGCTACGGCGAGCTGGACGACGCGCGGACCGTCCTGCGCGCGGTGGACGTCGCCCAGTCGGTGCTGCCCGGGTACGGGTTCGGCATGTCCGGGATCGCCGACGCCATGCTGGACGCCGCCGCCATCACCGGCGACACCTCCTACCGGGACACCGCCCTGCGACAGCTCGACTTCGTCCGGAAGGTGTTCCTGTTCGAGCCCGACGAGCGCTTCGGGATACCGCGGCGCGACGGCGTGGCGCCCCTGGGCGTACCCGGCGAGGGGCTGCTGCGCTGCTCCACCGACTACCTGACCGGATCGGCCGGCGTGCTGCGGGTCCTCCACCGCGTGAACCACGGCGGCACGGCCGACTTCCTCCTGGACGAGGTGTCGCGGTGAAGGAACTCTGGCGCCTCCTGCACGGACACCGGGCCCGCTTCGGGGTGATCGCGGCCGCCGTCATGGTCACCGGCGGGGCCGAGGCCGTCCTGCACCCGCTGCTGCTCAAGGCGCTGTTCGACCAGGCGATCCTGGCCGGGAACTTCCGCCGGTTCCTCCTGCTCGGCGCCGGCTACCTGGTGCTCGGCCTCGTCCTCAACCTCGGGGGCTACTGGATCGGCTGCTGGCGCAAGCGCTTCGAGAACGCGCTCGTGCTCGAACTCGAACTGGAGCTGCTGGACCGCGCGCTCGGCCAGGACAGCCGGCGGCTGTCCGAGGCGGGAAACGCCTCCTACGTCAGCCGGGTGCACAACGACGTGTACGAGGGCGTCCTGCCCGCCATCGCCATCGCCATCCGCATCGCCAAGCAGGCGGTGTCGTCCCTCGCCTTCGTCGGGGTGCTGCTCTACCTGTCCTGGCAGGCCAGTCTCATCCTGCTCGTCATCGTGCCGCCGCTGGTGGTCGTGAGCAACGCCATCGCCAAGCGGATCGAGGACAACACCGAGCCCGAACGCGACGCGGAGGCCGGGTACATCAACCGGCTGAGCCGCACCCTGGAGGCCTTCCACGCGCTGAGAGGCCTGCCGAAGCTGCTGCCCGGCACCCGGGAGGTGAACCGTCAGGCACTGGACGGCTACCTCGGCATCACCTTCGTCAACTACCGGCTGGCCCAGAAGCAGAACACCCTGAGCGACCTGGTGATGAACCTGTCGGACACCGCTTCGATGGTGATCGGGGCCTACTTCGTCTTCGCCGGACGGATGTCCTTCGGCAGCTTCCTCGCCTTCGTGAACTCGCTCTGGAGGGCCGTCACCGGGATCTTCGAGCTCATCAACATGATCCCGCAGGCCCGCCGGAGCACCGCCGTGCTCAAGCGGATCCAGACCCTGCGCGGCTCCCGCACGACCCCCTACCACGACGAAGGCCCGGCCGTCCTGGTCCACGGCGCCCGGGTCCAGTACGGCGACGACGTCACCCTGGCGATCGACGACTTCGACCTGCGCGCCGGTGAGCACCTCCTGCTCCGGGGCCCCAACGGCTGCGGCAAGACCACGCTGCTCCACATCCTCTCGGGCACGCTCGCCCCCGACGCCGGCCTGGTCGCGCTGCCGCCCCGGGTGGCGAGCCTGACCGCCCCGGTGAACCTGCCCCCGCTGCCGGTGCGCGCACTGGTCGCCGACGAGCGGCTGCGCACCTCGATGGGCCTCAACGCCCTGGCCGACCAGCTCCCCTCGGAGCTGTCCTCCGGCCAGCGCCAGAGGGTCGGGGTGGCCGCTCTCCTGTGCGAGGACGCCGACCTCTACCTCGTCGACGAGCCCTTCGCCAACCTCGACGAGAACGGCCGGGAACTGGTGCTCCGCACCCTCAAGGAACGCACCACCGGCCGTGGCCTCCTCGTCGTCCACCACGGCGACGAACACCTCGACGCCCACTTCGACCGCGTCATCACCCTGTCCGCCACCCCCGCCCGCACCTGACCCGCGGCCCCGCCCGCAAACGCGAAGAGCGGATCTCGGCCGAGATCCGCTCTTCGCGTACCACCAGGTGAGGCGCAGCCATCCCGCGGGCTCGGGGCCGAAAGGGCCGGAGCATCGGTCGGGCGGAGGGTCGGACCTCCGGGCGGAGCCGTCTGCATCCTCACGGATGTCAGGCGTGGATGCCCTGGCCCGGGGTCAGGATGCCCGCCGGGTCGTAGCGTCGCTTGGCGGCCACCGCGTCGGCCCAGCGGGTGCCGTAGTGGCGCCGCCAGTCGGTGCGGGTCATGTCCGGGATCGCGCCGATGATGTACCGCTTGCCGCCGAGTGCCACGGCCCGGTCGTACAGCCGTCGGTTGCGGCGGAGGGCGGCGGCGTGGTCGGTGCCGGGCGTGGGGAAGGAGAGCAGGTCGAAGTGCCAGCCGACGGGCTCGGCCGGCATCACGGCCATCGGGCGGGTGAACCGGTCGGTCCGGAAGGGGTAGAAGAGCAGCAGCCCGGCGCCCAGGTCCTCGGGCGTCAGCAGCGCCTCGGCCTCGCGCACGAACGTCTCGGTGGTCGAGGCGGGCAGGAAGAGGCTCATCCACGGCTTCGGCAGGCCCCAGAGGCCGGCCGCCTTCAGGTAGTCGGCGAAGCCGTCCACCCGGAACGCGTACTCGCGCGCGGTCTGGTCCACCACGGTGGTCTCGGCGGGGTTGCAGCGCAGCCCGCGCAGCAGGGCCTCGCGGTCGGGCGCGGCGGTGCCGTCGTAGTGGGCGACGAGCTCCGCCTTGTAGCGCCAGCCGGTGCCGGCGGCGTTGCGGGCGACGTCGCCGACCTGGAGGTCGAAGCGCTGCTCGGCCATCAGCCGCTCCTGGTCCGCCAGGTAGAGGCCCAGGTCGTCGTAGAACAGGTTGAACACCAGCGCCCGTTCGCGGGCCCGGACCAGGCGCAGGGTGGCGCGGACGATGATCCCGGCCTGGCCGCCGCTGGCCAGCACCGCCTCGAACAGCTCCCGGTTGGCGGTGGGGGAGGCGGTGACCAGCTGCCCGGTGCCGGTGACCACGTCGACCGACTCGACGCTGTCCGCCTGGAGCCCGAACCGCTGCACGGCGCCACCGATCCCGCCCACGCTCAGCGTCCCGCCGACGGACAGGTGCAGATAGTCCGTCAGGCAGGGCGGCATCCACCCCTGGGCGAGCGCGGCGTCGGTCAGCTGAGCCCAGGTGACGCCGGCCTCCACCACGGCCCGGCCGGGGGTGACGGCGACGATCCGGTCCAGGCCGCGGGCGTCGACGGCGATGCCGCCGGGCGCGGTGGCCTGCCCGTAGCTGGAGTGCGACTCCAGCTCGGCGGCCGTGCCGGTGCCGCTCTGGCCGTTCATCGCGACGGGGATGCGGTGCCGCCGGGCGAAGCCCACGACCGCGGCGACGTCGTTCACCGACCCGGGGCGCAGGACGGCCCTGGGCGCGGCGGTGACCAGGTGCCCGAAGTCGCCCCCGAAGCGGGCGAGCGTGCCGGGATCGACGACGACGGTGCCGTCCAGCCGCGGCAGCGCGGCGAAGGCGCCGGTTTCCTCGGCACCCCCGGCCCCGGCGGCCTCGACCCCCTCGGCCGTCCGCTCGGAGGGGGCGACGGCCCAGGAACGCCCGGCGGTGTTCCACCCGATGACCGTGGCCGCCGCCCCCACGAGCAGGCCGCGACGTGGCAGGGCTGACTTGCTCATTACAGATCTCTCCGATCAATCGTCATATTTGCAGTGTTGTACCGCAGTCGGCGCGTACACACGCAATCGCCCCGCCCCCGGGGGCGGTTCGGGGGCCGGGCGGGGCGGGTCATGGGCGGGTGACGCGGTGCCGTGCTGCAAACCCGAGCGGGCTCCGCCCGGCTACGGGCTCCCTGGCTCCGGCCCCGGCTCGCCGGTCCCCTCCGGCCCCGGCTCGCCGGTCCCCTCCGGGTCGGCCGCCAGCGCCTCCCAGAACGCGACATAGCCTTGCTCGTGCGCGATGCCGAGTGTCAGCAGCCGGGTGCGGGCCGTGGTGTCCGGGTCGAGCCGGGCGCGGAGGTCCCGGTATTCGTCGCGCCACCGTCGATGCTGCGCCGCCCTGTGCTGGACCTCGGTTCCGCCGCCGCCGACCAGTACGCGGCCCCCGCCCGTGCGCAGGACCTCGCCGGCCTGCCCCCGGCGTACGTCGAGATCTGCCAGGCCGACGCCCTCCGGGACGAGGCGATGGAGTACGGACGGCGGCTCATGACCGCCGGCGTCCACACCGAGCTGCACGTCGTACCGGGAGCGTTCCACCTGTTCGAGGGCTACGCCCCCGACAGCCGACTGGCCCGCCGCGCCCTCGCGAACTGGACATCGGCCCTCACGCACGCCCTGGCCTGAGCCACCCGTGCCGGGGCCTGCCCTGGCCTGAACCGGCCGGGCCGGGTCTCCTCCGGTGCACCCGGGCGGTGCCCGGGCGGCCGTGCTCAGTCGTCGGGCGGCGCCTCCCCCCACACGATGCGCTGGACCGCGGCGGCGGAGATCCAGGTCTCCGCTTCGCCGTGGCCGGTACGGATCCTCACCCAGCGGCCGGTGACGCGGACCTCGCCGGCGACGTGCGCCGCGGCCGTTTCCGCCCCCGTCACCTGGCCCGGACGGCAGTGCACCACCGCGGGAACCCACTGCTTGCTACCCATGCCCACCAGAGTGGGCGAGGACCGGGCGGGCCACCATCCGGCGGGCCCCAACGGTGGGCCGCGCAGCGGTACGGGGGCTCGCGGTCACCAGCGGTCGTGCACGAGCGGCCGGATGCGGTCGTCGTACAGCTCGCGGATCGCCGCCAGGGTGGCGTCCGGCAGCGGTGGCAGGCCGGCGGCGGCCGCGTTCGCGCGGGCCTGCCCGGTGTCGCGGGCGCCGGGGATGACGGTGGTGACGCCCAGCTGCTGGATGATCCAGCGCAGCGCCGTCTGGGCCGGCGTGGCGCCCTCGGGGCTGAGCGCGGCGAACGCGGCGGCGGCCTCGACACCCGTCGCGAAGTCCACCCCGGAGAAGGTCTCGCCCTGGTCGAAGGCCTCGCCGTGGCGGTTGTAGGTGCGGTGGTCGTCCGCGGCGAACGTGGTCCGCGCGGTGTACCGGCCCGAGAGCAGCCCGGAGGCCAGCGGCACCCTGGCCAGGATGCCCACCCCGGCCGCGGCCGCCGCCGGCAGCACCCGCTCCAGCGGCTTCAGCCGGAACGCGTTGAGGATGATCTGCACGCTGGCGACACCCGGCCGGGCGATCGCCGTCAGCGCTTCCGCGCACGTCTCCACGCTGACCCCGTACGCGGCGATGCGCTGGTCGGCGACCAGGGTGTCGAGCGCGTCGAAGACCTCGTCGGCGGAGTACACCGGCGTCGGCGGGCAGTGCAGCTGCACCAGGTCGAGCCGCTCGACGCCCAGGTTGGCCCGCGAACGGTCGGCCCAGGCGCGGAAGTTGTCGAGCCGGTAGTGTTCCGGTCGCTGCTCCGCCCGCCGGCCGAACTTGGTGGCGACGAACACCTCCGCATCCGGACGCCCCTTCAGGTACCGGCCGATCAGCTGCTCGCTGCGCCCGTCGCCGTAGACGTCGGCGGTGTCGAAGAGGGTGACGCCGGCCTCGACGGAGGCGTCCAGCACCGCCAGGGCGTCCTCCTCGCGGACGTCACCCCAGTCGGCGCCGAGCTGCCAGGTGCCGAGTCCCACCACCGAGACGGGCCGGCCGGTGCGGCCCAGTACGCGCTGTTCCATGGGCTGACGATCTCACGGCGCGGCCCGGCGGGCTCCCCGGCGGGCGCCGACCCGGGTGCCCCGGGTGACACGGGGCCGTGCTCGGCTGTCGGCACCGGCCGGGTCGCGGCCCTGTCGAGGTGATGCCGGCCTGGCGAAGCTCCGGCTCGTTGACGGGATGGCGGCCCCGCCCCCGGGCCGGTCCGGGGGCGGGGCGGGGCCGGGTCACAGCGCCCGGCGGGCCGCCAGCGCCCGGGCGAGCACCTTCGCCCGGAACGGGTTCCGCGGCTCCAGCGCCTCCGCCACCGCGACCGCCTCCTCCAGCAACGCCCACCGGGCGTCCGGCAGTTCACGCACCGCCGGGGAGCCGGCCGCCTCAACCAGCACGTAGGCCAGCTTGGACCCGTACACCTCGGGCGCGACCGCGGTCAGCAGCCGGTAGACGGACAGCGCGTTCGGCCCGCGCAGCACCCGCCGGTCGGTGGTGAGCAGCAGCATCCGGGCCCGCAGTACCGCGTCCTGGTTCACACCGTTCATGCCCTGATTCCCCCTTGATCCGTCGACTCCTCTCGGCCGGCTGGGCAGCACGACGTGCGCGACGGCGCCCGCGGACGGGTGCCGGCACGGGGCCGGGGGAGTGGATGCGGACGAGTCTGCGGGCCGGGGCGGTGCCGGGGCAAGGAGAAACGGACGTGTGCTGAGTCCTACCGGAACGGCCGCTGACCGGGCATGATTGAGCCTGACACGCTGCCGCACCGGTTCAGTCGGCCGCCTCCACGATCACCAGGGTGCCCCGGCTCCCCGCCGCCACGGCGTGCGGGACGCCCGCCGGGACGACGTACATCCCGCCCGGCCCCAGCGGCACATCGGCGCCGTCCACGACCAGCTCCAGCCGGCCGTCGAGGACGAGCAGCACCTCGGTGTGGCCGTGCCGCTCCTCCGCGACCGGCAGCCCGTCCATCCGCAGCACCTTGACCGCCGTCGGGCCCACCCGGCCCAGGACCCGCGAGTTCCACGCGAGGGGCAGCGCCGCCGCGGCTGCGGGGACGTCGATCCGGTCGTTGCTCGCGGCTCCGCCCGCGGTCGCGGTCCCGGCGTCGGTCCGGTCGTCGGTCCCGGCGCGGGATCGGTCGTCGGTCCGGTTCATGGCACACCTCTTCCTGCGCGGCCTTGCCCGCGCCTGCTGTCCGGGGATGCCTCGAACGCTAGCCGCGCGGCGGACCCGGTTGGTCGACCGTTCGGTAAAATCCCGCGGCAGCCGGGCGGCTGACGGCGGCTCGGGGCGTGCGGATAGCCTGGGCCGCATGTTCGTTCTGGAGCTGACCTACACCGCGCCGCTGGACCGTATCGACGCCGTGCTCGCCGAGCACGTGGAGTGGCTGAAGGAGCACTACGCGGCCGGCACCTTCCTCGCCTCGGGCCGCAAGGTGCCCCGGGACGGGGGTGTCATCCTCGCCGCGGGCGCCGACCGGGCGACGATCGAGGAGATCACCCGCACCGACCCGTTCACGCGGGCCGGGCTGGCCGAGTACACGGTGACGGAGTTCGTCGCCACCACCACCGCGCCCGCCCTCGACGCCTTCCGCGAGCAGCTGCCCGCCTGAACCGGCCCCACCCCGGTCCCGTCACCGTCCCCACGTCCGTCCCCACGTCCGTCTCCACCCCGGTCCCGGCCGCTGTGAGCCGTACCCGCCGAGTGCCCGGGTACGGCCATCGGTCGTGTTCTGGTTACGATCGGTGAGCACGGGGCAAGGAAGCGCCGGGCCGGCGGGGCCGGCGTACGGACAGGGACTGGTGGGAGACACGTATGGCACACGCACGGGCCGGTCAGCTTGCGCAGCCGGACGACCTGGTGGACGTGGCGCGGCTGGTGACGGCGTACTACGCCCTGCACCCGGACCCGGAGGAGCCGGGCCAGCGCGTGGCCTTCGGCACCTCGGGCCACCGGGGCTCCTCGCTCGACGCGGCCTTCAACGACGACCACATCGCCGCGACCACCCAGGCGATCTGCGAGTACCGGGCCGCGCAGGGCGTCACCGGCCCGCTGTTCCTGGGCGCGGACACCCACGCGCTGTCCGAGCCGGCCCGGGTGACCGCCGTCGAGGTGCTGGCCGCCAACGGCGTCACCGTGCTGCTGGACAGCGCCGACGGCTACACCCCCACCCCGGCCGTCTCGCACGCGATCCTGGCGCACAACCGGCGCAGCCCGCAGGCGCTCGCCGACGGCATCGTGGTCACGCCCTCGCACAACCCGCCGCGTGACGGCGGCTTCAAGTACAACCCGCCGAGCGGCGGCCCGGCCGGCTCCGACGCCACCGGCTGGATCCAGGACCGGGCCAACGTTCTGATCCGGGACGGCCTGCGCGGCGTCAAGCGCGTCCCGTACGCCCGCGCGCTGACCGCCGCGACCACCGGCCGGTACGACTTCCTCACCACCTACACCGAGGACCTCGTCTCGGTCCTGGACGTGGACGCGATCCGGGCGGCCGGACTGCGGATCGGCGCGGACCCGCTGGGCGGGGCGTCCGTCGCCTACTGGGGGCGGATCGCCGAGACGCACCGCCTCGACCTGACCGTCGTCAACCCGGTCACGGACCCGACCTGGCGCTTCATGACGCTGGACTGGGACGGCAAGATCCGGATGGACTGCTCCTCGCCCGCCGCGATGGCCTCGCTGATCGGCCGCCGGGACGAGTACGCGATCGCGACCGGCAACGACGCCGACGCCGACCGGCACGGCATCGTCACCCCCGACGGCCTGATGAACCCGAACCACTACCTGGCGGTGGCCGTCGACTACCTGTACCGCCACCGTGCCGACTGGCCGGCGGACGCGGCGGTGGGAAAGACGCTGGTCTCCTCCTCGATGCTGGACCGGGTGGCGGCCGACCTCAAGCGCGACCTGGTCGAGGTGCCGGTCGGCTTCAAGTGGTTCGTCGACGGGCTGTTGGAGGGCTCGATCGCGTTCGGCGGCGAGGAGTCCGCCGGGGCGTCCTTCCTGCGCCGCGACGGCGGGGTCTGGACGACGGACAAGGACGGCATCCTGCTCGCCCTGCTGGCCTCCGAGATCACCGCGGTGACCGGCCGCACGCCCAGCGAGTACTACCGCGACCTGACCGACCGGCACGGTGCGCCCTCCTACGCCCGTGTGGACGCGCCGGCCGACCGCGAGCAGAAGGCGCTGCTGGGCCGCCTCTCGCCGGAGCAGGTCAAGGCCGGCGAGCTGGCCGGGGAGCCGATCACGGCCGTCCTCACCGAGGCGCCGGGCAACGGTGCGGCCATCGGCGGCATCAAGGTCTGCACCGAGAACGCCTGGTTCGCCGCCCGCCCGTCGGGTACCGAGGACGTCTACAAGATCTACGCCGAGTCGTTCCGGGGCGACGAGCACCTGGCCCGCGTGCAGGCCGAGGCCCGCGACCTGGTCGGCGAGGTCCTGGGCGGCCACGGCGCCTGAGCCGTGGGCGAGGGCCCCGGGCGCGGCCGCCGCGGCCGTGCCCGGGGACGGCCGGCTCCCGGGCTGCCGGCGGCCGCCGCGGCCGGTGGTGGAGGCCGTGCCGGGTGCCGGTGTGACCGGTCGCCCCCGCACCCTTCACCTCGCCCACCGGTCCACGGGTGACGGATCGTCAACTTCCGTCAACGGCAGGGGATCAGGAGGCCGAGGCGGGGTCAGTGCGCCGGGGCCGCGGCGGGCTGTTCGGCGTCGCCGAAGCGGGCCAGGGTCAGTGCGCCGATGACCGCGGTCGCGAAGCCGGTGACCGCGAGCGGTGTCGCGTCGTGCCGGGTGTGGTCGCCGAGCACGAGCACCCCGACGACGGCCGGGCCCAGTGTCTCGCCGAGGACCATCGCCGCCGTGGCGGCCGTGACCGAGCCGCTCTGCATCGCCCAGGTCAGCGCGGTGAAGCCGCCCAGGCCGGCCACGGCGATCGCGTACGCCGAGGGTTCGGCGAGCAGCTGCGGCAGGCGCGGCTCGGGAAGCACCCGCACCGCGACGCCGACCACCCCGAACTGGAGGCCCGCCACCAGTCCGAGCAGCGGGGCACGGCGCCGGCCGGCGAACCGGACCACCAGCCGGCCCGCGACCGTCAGGACCACCGCGACCAGCAGCACGCCGACGCGCATCGCGGTGTCGCCCCGGCCGCTGCCGTCCCGCCCGGCGGTGAGCGCGAGCACGCAGAGTCCGACGCAGACGGCGGCCACCCCGGTCCACTCGCTGCGGCGCAGCCGTACCCGCAGGACGCGGGAGGCCCCGACGGCGGTCACGGCGAGCGCGGAGGCCAGGACGGCCTCGACCTCGTAGAGCGGCAGCCGTTCCAGGGCGACGAGTTCGGCGGCGAAGCCGAGCATGTCCATCCCGACGCCCAGCAGGAACGGCCACTGACGGAGTGCGCCGGTCAGCGCGGCCGCGTCGCCCGCGCGGTGGCCGGCGGCGGCCCGGCGGGCGCCGACCGCCTGGAGGACGGTGGCGGAACCGGTGAGCAGCGCGGCCAGGAGGGCCGAGAGCAGGCCGAGGGACATGGGCCGACGGTACGGCGTCCGGGTGTGCGGTGCGGCCTGGCGCGCCGTCAGGATCACCTGTCGGGTGGCCCTGCCGATCGGCGGGGGTCGGACGGCGGGTGGGGTTCCGGCCCGGTGACTGATTGTCATGCGCAGATTCGACATCAAGTTACTTTCAGGTAATCTCGGGTCGTCCCACGGGTGAACCACCCGTCACTTCTCGAAGGAACCACACGTGCACCTCCCCTGGTCCCGCCGGTCCGGCCGCCTCGTGCGGTCGGCCCTGGCCGCCGCCGCAGCCACCACCCTGCTCACCGTCGCCTCGTCCCTGCCGGCCCACGCGGACACCGCCGCCGGCACCGTCGTCGGCGGCGAGGGCGGCACCGCCCACCTCGACGCGGTCGAGCAAGCCCTGCGCGAGGTGGCGCCCGGCCTGGCGGGCACGGTCTGGCAGCGGACCGAGGGCAACAGCCTGAACGCCTCCGCCGACAACCCGGCCGGCTGGCTGCTCCAGACGCCCGGCTGCTGGGGCGACGCCGCCTGCGCCGACCGCCCGGGCACCCGCGCGCTGCTGGCCCGGATGAAGGCGGACGTCGCCGCCGCCACCCGGACCGTCGACGTCTCCACCCTCGCGCCGTTCCCCAACGGCGGCTTCCAGGACGCCCTGGTCGAGGGCCTCAAGGCCTCGGTGGCGGCCGGCCACCGCCTCCAGGTGCGGATCATGGTCGGCGCCGCGCCCGTCTACAACGCCAACGTGCTGCCGTCCCGCTACCGGGACGAGCTGATCGCCAAGCTCGGCCCCGCGGCCGGCTCGGTCACCCTGAACGTGGCGTCGATGACCACCTCCCGCACCGCGTTCTCCTGGAACCACTCCAAGCTGCTGGTGGTCGACGGCCGCAGCGTCGTCGCCGGCGGCATCAACGGGTGGAAGGACGACTACCTCGACACCGCGCACCCCGTCTCGGACGTCGACCTGGCGCTGACCGGGCCCGCCGCCGGCTCGGCCGCGAGCTACCTGGACACCCTCTGGGACTGGACCTGCGGTCACACCGGAGTGTTCGACAACGCCTGGTTCGCCTCCTCCAACGGCGGCGCGTGCAGCCCCTCGATGGAGCGGGACCTCAACCCCGCCCCGGCCGCCACCGGCACCGTCCCGGTGATCGCCGTCGGCGGCCTCGGCGTCGGCATCAAGGCCAACGACCCCACCTCCGCCTACCGGCCCGGCCCCGTTCCCGGCGCGGCCGACGCCAAGTGCAGCCCGCTCACCCTGCACGACAACACCAACGCCGACCGCGACTACGAGACGGTCAACCCGGAGGAGAACGCCCTGCGGGCGCTCGTCTCCAGCGCGACCGACCACATCGAGATCTCCCAGCAGGACATGAACGGCACCTGCCCGCCGCTGCCCCGCTACGACTCCCGCCTGTACGAGGCGCTGGCCGCCAAGCTGGCCGCCGGCGTGAAGGTGCGGATCGTGGTCAGCGACCCGGCCAACCGCGGCACCATCGGCAGCGGCGGCTACTCGCAGATCAAGTCGCTCGCCGAGATCAGCGACGTCCTGAAGGCCAGGCTGACCGCCCTCACCGGCGACCAGGCCAAGGCCGGCGCCGCGCTCTGCGGCAACCTCCAGCTCGCCACCTTCCGCGCCGCGCCCACCGCCACCTGGGCGGACGGCCACCCGTACGCGCTGCACCACAAGCTGGTCGCGGTCGACGGCTCGGCGTTCTACATCGGGTCGAAGAACCTCTATCCGGCCTGGCTCCAGGACTTCGGCTACGTCGTCGAGGACAGGACGGCGGCGGGCCAGCTCGACCGCGACCTGCTCGCCCCGGAGTGGAAGTACTCGCAGGCCACCGCGACCGTGGACTGGACGAAGGGGCTCTGCCAGGCCTGACACGGCTGCGCCCCGGAACACCGCCCGTCCGCACGGGCGGTGTTCCGGGGCGCACGGCTGTCGGCGGGGTCCGGCCGCGAGCCACGGGGCGAGGGGGCTCAGGTCGGGCGCGGCGGTGCATCATCTCCAGCGGGGGGCGTCCCGGAAACCCTGTCCGGCCGGGCTAGCCGTCGTCCTGGGAGCGTTCCCGGGCGCGGCAGGAGAGGCTGCGACTCAGCGCGTCGCTGCAGTTGGCGGCGGCGAGACGGCGCAGCAGACCGCCCAGGCGGGTCGTGAGCGGCCGGGTCCAGGAGCGCACGGCGGCCTCGACACGGGCGTCGAGGCGGACGACGGCGGCGACGAGGGCGCGGGCTCCGTGTGCCAGGGCGGTGCCCGTATGGGCGGCGAGTCGGCGGGTGCGGTGGGCGATTCGGATGAAGCGGTTCACGCGCATGCAAACGTGCCGTCCGTGGGTGCGGTTGTGGTCCGCGCGCACGGTTCCGGTGGCGAACGCCGTGGCGCGCGCCCCTTGTGGACGTCCGCGCCACCGCTGTGCAGCGGTGGGCGGCGGTGCGGACCCGGCCACCCGGCCGTCCGTCATTTGTCCGGAAGACGACAATACCCTTGTATTGAAAGCTATTTGACGAACCGTCAATCTGGTCCCCAGGGGAATTCCAAAGGGGGGACCATGAGTCCGAGGCAAGGTTTCGGCCGCATCTGCGCGGTACTCGGCGTGACCGCAGGTCTGTGCGTCGGCGTCGGCGGAGTGTTCCCCGCGTCGGCCGCCACGCCGGAGGGGGCGGTCCAGGGCGCCGGATCCGCGAACGCCGTACCGGGCAGCTACCTCGTCGTGCTCAAGCCGCAGGCCGCCGCCGCCCGGTCGGTCGCGGGCGGGGCGCAGGGCCTCGCCCGCGCCTACGGCGGCAAGGTGCGGCATACGTACGACGCGGCGTTGAAGGGCTTCTCCGCCGAGCTCTCCGCGCGGGACGCCCGGCGGCTGGCCGCCGACCCGTCCGTGGCCCTGGTCTCGCAGAACCGGCGGGTCCGGCTGGACGGCGTCCAGTCCGCACCCGACTCGTGGGGCCTGGACCGGATCGACCAGCGCCGGTTCCCGCTCGACAACCGGTACACCTACCCGGACTCGGCGGGGCGCGGCGTCACCGCGTACATCATCGACACCGGAGTGCGGGTCACCCAGGAGGAGTTCGACGGGCGGGCCTCGTACGGCTACGACGCCATCGACGGGGACAACGTGGCCGAGGACGGCCACGGTCACGGCACGCACGTGGCGGGGACGGTGGCGAGCAGCGTGTTCGGGGTCGCGAAGTCGGCGAAGATCGTCGCCGTCAGGGTCCTGAACGACGACGGCGAGGGCACGACCGAGCAGGTCGTGGCGGGCATCGACTGGGTGACGCAGCACGCCGCCAAGCCCGCCGTCGTCAACATGAGCCTGGGCGGCGACCCGGACCCGGTGCTGGACGCGGCGGTGGCCAACTCGATCGCCACCGGCCTCACCTACGCGGTGGCGGCGGGGAACGGAAGCGTCGACGCGGCCGAGCACTCGCCGGCCCGGGTGCCCACCGCCCTCACCGTCGGGGCCACCGACCCGGACGACAGGCAGGCGTCCTTCTCCAACTACGGCCCGCTGGTGGACCTCTTCGCGCCCGGCGTGGACATCGTCTCCACGGCGAACTGGAGCGACTACGGCGGCTTCGGGCTCTCCATGTCGGGCACCTCGATGGCGTCCCCGCACGTGGCGGGGGCCGCCGCGCTCTACCTGTCGGACCACCCGGGCGCCACACCCGCCCAGGTGGCCGCCGCGCTGACCGCCGCGGCCACCACCGGCTCGGTGGTCGATGCGGGGCCGGGCTCGCCCGACCGGCTGCTCTACACGGGCACGGTGGCCAACCGGCCGCGCGGCCCGCTGTTCGCCGGCACCACCCCGGTGGTCATCGACGGCAAGGCCGCCTTCGAGTCGCCGGTCACCGTCTCCGGGGTGTCCGGCAAGGCACCGAAGGACCTGGAGATCCAGGTCGACATCGAGCACGGCTGGCGCGGTGACCTGCGGGTCGAGCTGGTGGCACCGAACGGCACGGTGTTCCTGCTGCGCGAGGAGCGGATCTGGGACGGCGGCTCGGGGATCACCGGGATCTTCGGCGTCGACGCCTCGGCGTGCACCGCCGACGGCGTCTGGCGGCTGCGGGCGACCGACGTCTACGGACTCTGGTCCGGTGCCATCAAGAGCTGGACGCTGCGGTTCTGACGCTCCGCGGCCCGGCGCGCCGCGCTCGGGGCCGGCCTGGCTCGCCGACCCCGGGAACGGCGGCTCAGCCGGACCCGAGGGCGGCAGCCTCCTGCCGGATCAGCTCGCGCAGGGCGGCGAGCCGGGGCCGCTCGTCGTCCAGCCGCCACTGCATCTCAAGCGGCAGGGTGGCCCGGTCCGCGAGGCGGACGGTGACCACCTCCTCGGTCAGGTGCCCGGCCATCGAGGCGGGGACGAGCGAGAACGCGCGGTTCTGCGCGAGCAGGTAGAGCCGCGAGCCGACGATCCGCGGCGGGCTGACCAGGACCGGCGGTTCGACGCCGCGCGCCGAGCAGAGGCCGAGCACGTGGTCGTAGTACCGCGGGTGCTGCTCCCGCGACCAGAGCAGCAGCGGCAGGTCGCGCAGCTCGTGCAGGTGGATGCCGTCCCGCCCGGCGAGGGGGTGGCGCCGGCTGACCGCCACCCGCACCGGCTCGTCGGCGAGCTTCTCCCGCCGGTAGCCGGGCACGTCCTCCAGGAAGCGGCCGAGCCCGATGTCGGCCAGCTCCGCGGCCAGCGTCGTCGACACGTGGCCGGTGTCGACGGCCAGTTCGGCCGGCTCCAGCGCCGGGAGCTCGCGCTCGGCCCGGCTGACCACGGCCGGCAGCAGGCGGTTCATGACGCTGGGGGAGGCGACGATCCGGGCCGTCCCCATCCGTGACTCCTCGTGCAGCCGCACCCGGGCGAGCAGGGAGCCGGCCTGTTCGAGGAGCCGGGCCGACTCGGCGGCCATCACCTCGCCGGCCGGGGTCAGCCGCACCGCCCGCCGGCTGCGGTCGAAGAGCTCCACGCCGACGGTCCGTTCGAGCCGGGCCACCTCCTGGCTGACCGTCGGCTGGGAGATGTGCAGGCGCTCGGCGGCGCGGCCGAAGTGCAGCGTGCCGGCCACCGCGAGGAAGACTTCGAGCTGACGCAAGGTGAAACCCATAGCCAGCAGCCTATGAGAAGGCCCAGGACTCATTCTGGATGCCTATGCGACCCGTCTCTAGGCTGGGTCCGAGTTGCCACACCGTGGTGGCATCGCAGAGAGAGCCCGTGCCATGACCGCACTGCCCGTCCGCATCTCCGACGAGGTTGCCCAGGCCGTTGCCGCCGGAGCCCCCGTCGTCGCCCTGGAATCGACCATCTTCACGCACGGGCTGCCCCGGCCCCGCAATCTGGAGGTCGCGCTGGAGGCGGAGGAGCAGTTGCGGGCCGCCGGGGTCGTCCCGGCCACGATCGGCGTGTACGCCGGGGTGCCCACGGTCGGACTCGGCGCGGACCAGATCAAGGAGCTGTCCGAGGCGGACGACCTCGACAAGGCGAGCCTGCGCGACCTGCCGCTGGTCGCCGCGCTCGGCCGGCACGGCGGGACGACCGTCGCCGCCACCGCCTTCCTCGCCCACCGGGCGGGCATCCCGGTGTTCTCCACCGGCGGCCTCGGCGGCGTGCACTTCGGGGCGTCCGAGACCTTCGACGAGTCGGCCGACATGACCACGCTGGCCGCCACGCCCGTCACCGTCATCAGCGCGGGCGTCAAGTCGATCCTCGACATCCGGGCGACGCTGGAGCGGTTCGAGACGCTCAACATCCCCGTCATCGGCTACCGGACGCACCAGTACCCGGGCTTCTACGTCACCGACTCCGGCCACCGGATCAACTACCGCGTCGACTCGCCCGAGGAGGCCGCCCGGGTGATCGCGGCCCGGGACGGCCTGGAGCTGCCGCAGGCCGTGCTGATCGCCAACCCGGTCGACCCCGCCAAGCAGCTGCCGCCGCAGGAGCTCGACGCCCTGCTCGCCCGCGCCTGGGCCGAGGCCGAGCGACAGGGCGTCACCGGCAACGCGTCGACGCCATTCCTGCTCGACTTCATCCAGCGCGACACCCAGGGGCGCAGCCTGGACGTCAACGTCGAGGTCTACCGGGGCAACGTCCGGCTCGGCGGGCAGATCGCGACCGCGCTCGCCGCCCTGCGAAGCGAGGCCTAGCCCCGTGGGCGGGGTACTCGGCGTGCTCGGCGACCTCGTGGAGGACATCGTCGTCTGGGTGGACGGCCCGCTGCGGCACGGCACCGACTCCAGCGCCCGGGTCTTCCGGCGGCGCGGCGGCAGCGCGGCCAACGTCGCGGGCTTCGCCGCCGGCCAGTGCCCGGCGCGCTTCCTCGGCTGCGTCGGGGACGACCCGGCCGGGGACGGCGTCGTCGCCGAACTGGCTGGCCACGGCGTCGATGTGAGGGTCGTGCGGAAGGGTCAGACCGGGAGCATCGTGGTGCTGATCGACCAGGCCGGCGAGCGGACCATGCTCCCCGACCGGGGCGCGGCGACACTGCTCGACACCGTCCCGGACGCCTGGCTGGAGGGGCTGGCCCACCTGCACGTGCCGGCCTACTCCTTCGACGGGGAACCGGTCGCCGCCGCCGCCGTCGACGCTCTCCGGCGGGTCCACCGGGCGGGCGGCACCACCTCGCTCGACGCCTCCTCGACCGGGATGCTCGGCCGCTTCGGCCGCGAGCGGTTCCTCGCCCTCGCCGCCGGGTTGGCGCCCACCCTGCTGTTCGCCAACCGGGAGGAGTCCGCCTTCCTCGGCCTGCTGGCCGACGGCAGGCCCGGTCCCGGGCGGGCGCGGCTGGCGGCCACCACGGTCGTCACCAAGTCGGGTGCGCAGGCGACGGTGGTGGACGCCCCCGGGGAGGAGCCCTTCGCCGTGCCCGTCCCGCCGGTCGCCGAGGTCCGTGACCTCACCGGCGCCGGCGACGCGTTCGCCGCCGGCTTCCTGGCCGGCTACCTCGCCGACGGCGACCTGCGGGCCGCCGCCGCCCGCGGGCACGCCTGCGCGGCGAAGGTCCTGGCCTCGCCGGGAGCCTCCTGCGGCGAGGGCTGACGACGCGCCCCGGGCGGGGGCCTGCTCCCCGCCCCGGGCGTGGCAGCCAGGACGGGGCGGCCCGCCGCGCGCTGCCTGGGCGGCCGGCGACTCCCGGCACCGCCGGCGTGGTCCACGGACCAGGTCACGGCGTGGCCGTGGCATCGGCCCTCGTCGGATGGTGCTCGAAGTCGAGGTGCCCGTACGAGGCGTGACCGTTCACCGCGGAGCGCGCGACGGTCAACCGCACGCCCCCGACCGGCCGGAGCAGCACCCGGACCTCCCCGGGCGCCGGGACCGGCCTGACGTCCGTCCGCGCGCTGCCGATCCCAGGGGCGGGGGAGGGGCCGGCCCTGATGACACTGCCGCCGGCCGGCGCGGCAACACCACCGTCCCGACGGTGCCGGAACCGGTCGTGCCCGCCCCCGGTGCCCGTGGCTTGCCGTCCGACCCCGCCCCCGGGGCCGGACGGACCCGGTGCCAGGGGCTGACGCGGACGGTGGTCGCGCCGTTATGGTGGGTGACGGTTGAATCGGCTGGCGGGAGGTCGGCGCAGTGGCGGTCACCGAGGTCAAGGTCCACCAGGACAACGTGCGGCTCCATGCGACGAAGCGGTGCGGAGGGGCGTTCGAGCCGGTCGCCTCGGTGGAGCTGCCGGAGCAGGTCGAGGTCTACCGGATCAAGGGCAACTGGGGCGAGGCGGTCGCCTGCTCCGAGGCCGAGCGCGAGCGGTGGAGCGAAGCGGAGAGCGCCTTCCTGGCCGCCGTCTCCCGTGCGCTGGAGGTGCTGTACCGGGCGCACGGCGGCCGCGGCGCGACGTTCGACCTGGAGAAGGGCACCGGGGCCTGGAACACCATCCCCGCCCCGCGTCACTGGCCCGGCTGGAAGCAGCGGGCCGTCGAACGGTCGGAAGCCGCCCAGCGCGCCTTCCTGACGGAGGTGCAGCGCGCGACCGAGGCCTACCGGCCTGTCCGGGAGGAGATCGACCGGCGCCTGGCGGAGCAGCGAGCGGTGCGGCAGGCGGCCGAGCTGGCCCGGGCCCGGGAGGCGCAGCAGCGCCGCGCCCTCCTGGAGGAGGTGGCCGCGCGCCGGGTGTGGCTGTACGCGGTGGGCGAGGAGCCGGGGGACGACGGGGAGGAGGGCGACGGTCCGGTCCGGGTCCGGATCTTCCGCGCCGACCTCCTGCCGGCTGCTGCGGATCCGGGCGCCGCGGACCCGGCCGCGCTCTCCCAGGAGCCGCTGACGGCGCCGGAGCTGGAGAAGGACCTGTACGCGTTGGCGCGCGCCCAGAAGGCGGCCGGGATCGTCCTGCGGTGGGACGACGCGGCCCGGGCCGCCGTCGAGGAGGAGTGTCTGGCACGGGGCGTCCGCGTCACCTTCGCCCAGTGGTGGCGCGAGATGGCCAGGCACGGCTGGTCGGTGAGGCAGGACGACCCGCAGCCGATCCCGCCGAGTCCGCCGGGCTCCGGCCCCCGTCCCAGCTTCGGAGGCACCGGCATGGGCGGCACCGGCGGCTTCACGGGCGGGCACAGCTACGGCGGATTCGGCGGCTACTGACCGGCCACTGACCGGCCACTGACCGGCCACTGCCCGGCGGCGGACCGGCGGCGGACCGGCAACGGCCCCGCGCAGGGCTGTCGGTGGGGGCGGCTACGATGCGGACCCATGTCAGTCAACATCGATCTTCATCTCAGCGTCGGCGGGCTCAGTGGGCGGGAGGAGGCCGAGCTCGTTCTGGGCGCCCTGGTCGGACTCCTGCGGGACGAGGGCATCGAGGACGAGGTGCCGATCGGCTGGGCGGAGGACCAGGGCGAGTTCTTCGTCACGGGCGAGAGCAGCCATCCGCTGATCATCACCCGGTTCTACCGCTGGGGGCCGATGTTCGAGGAGACCGTGGCCCGGGTCGTCGGCGAGACCGCTCCGGCGGCGAAGGCGGCGGTGACCTGGGGCTATCCCGACGACGACTACTGACCGGCCCCGTCGGCCCGCTGACGCGCCTGCGGCCTGCTGGCAGGCCTGCGGCCCGCGGACACGCCTACGGTTCGCTGACACGCCTACGGACGGCGGAGCATCCGCCGCCGTGAACCGACCGTCCGGTAGTGATGGCTCGCTCGTCCATCACCTACCCGGAGGGTCCGTCACGTCCCCGAACACTCCGAACACCCCGAAGTCGCTGAAGTACGCCACCCGTGCTGCCTGTTCCGTACTGCTGCTGGCCGCCCCACTCCTGCTCGCCCAGCCGGCCGCCGCCAACAACGGGCCGAAGACGCCCCAGGAGTCCGCCGCCTGCCAGGGCGTGCTGAACACGCTGTTCGGCGGTTCGCTGTTCGGCGCGGGCGGCGTCAGTGCGGTCTGCGCCGTCCAGCCCGACACCGGGTCCGGCCAGTCCGCCTCCACCGGCCCGTCCACGCGCGGTTCCGTCACCTACGACCTTCCGAAGATGCGGCAGGAGGTGGCGGA
Organism: Streptomyces sp. CB01881; assembly: GCF_002953255.1. Taxonomy (GTDB): domain Bacteria; phylum Actinomycetota; class Actinomycetes; order Streptomycetales; family Streptomycetaceae; genus Kitasatospora. The sequence continues at coordinate 190,577 of NZ_CP026498.1, read as the reverse complement.
CCTGCGGAGCAAGGCCGCCACCCTGGACCGGCTCGGCGAGCACGAGGCGGCGCGGAGGGCCCGTGCCGAGGCCGACGCGCTCCAGCGCCGGATCGACCAGATCGTCCGGGCCGAGGAGAACAACTGACCTCATCGGCGCCGCCCCGCCCTGCCTCGGATGCCGTGGGGCGGGGCGGCCCACCCGCCTGCCGCCCACGAGTCTGCCGCTCACCGGCCTGCCGGCCCCGTCTCGTCGGCCAACGGCTCGGCCAGGGCGGCGAGTTCGGCCGGTTCGAGGACGAGCCCGGCAGCGGCGGCGGAGTCGCGGATCGATGCGGGGCGCCGGGCGCCGGGGATCGGGACGACGGTGGGGGAGAGGGCGAGCAGCCAGGCGAGGCCGACCTGCTGGGGTGAGACACCGCGGTCGGCGGCGATCCGGTGGAAGGCGCTCTGCCCGACGGTGGTGTCCTCGGGGTCGTCCAGCACACTGCGGGACAGGCCGCCGAGCGGGCTCCAGGGCAGGAAGGCCAGGCCGAGCCGTTCGCAGAGCCGCAGCTCCGGTTCGGCGGCGCGGACCGCGGGGGAGAACCGGTTCTGCACCGAGACCAGGCCGTCGCCGAGGATCTCCCGGGCCGTCAGGATCTGCTCCTCGTCGACGTTGGAGATCCCGGCCGCGCGGATCTTCCCGGCATCCAGCAGGTCGCGCAGGACGCCCACCGACTCGGCCCACGGCACCAGCGGGTCGGGCTTGTGCAGCTGGTAGAGGCCGATGGCCTCGACGCCGAGCCGGCGCAGGGAGCCCTCCGCGGCCCGTCGGAGGTGCTCGGGCCGGCCGTCGACCGTCCAGGAGCCGTCACCGGGCCGGCCCCGGCCGCCCTTGGTGGCGACCAGCACGGCCGCGCGGTCGGCGGCCGGACGGGCGGCCAGGGCGCGGGCCACCAGCCGTTCGTTGTGGCCGAGTTCGCCGGCATGCCAGTGGTAGGAGTCGGCGGTGTCGAGCAGGGTGACACCCGCGTCGAGCGCGGCGTTCAGGGTGGCGAGCGCGGCGTCCTCGTCCGGGCGGCCCTCGACGGAGAGCGGCATCGCGCCGAGGCCGATCGCGCCGACGGAGGTGCCGCCGATGGTGCGCTGTCGCATGTCAAGCCACCTTTGCGGAGGTCGGGGTGAGGGCGGAGGCGGCCACGGCACCGGGCAGCCACTGCGCCGTCGGCGTGAAGTCCAGGCCGAGCCCGGCGGCCCGCCGGTTGTCCATCGGGTACCAGCGGTCGAAGGAGAACGGCGAGGTGTCCGCGCCGGCCGCGCGCTCCCCGCTCCCCGTGCCGGTCGTGCCCTCCGTGTCGGCCCCGCCCGGCACGACGCGGTAGCGGGGGGTGGTGCCGAGCCGGCCGGCGATCAGCTCGCAGAGTGCCACCACGTCGAGCGGCCCGTCGGAGCAGGCGTTCACCGGGCCGACCGCCTCCATGGCGGCCATCCGCACCAGGGCGGCGGCGATCTCCTCGTGGTGGACGAAGGAGGTCGGCTGCGGCTCGCCGTGCACGACGACCGGCAGCCCGGCCGCGATCAGCTCCGTGTAGTGCGCCAGCCGGCCGGTGAAGTCCCGCGCACCCCCGCCCAGCACGTGCGCGCTGCGCACACTGGCCCAGGAGAACGGCGGGTCCTGGGCGAGCACCGCCTCCGCCTGCCGCTTGCCCTCCGCGTAGCGGGTCGCCTCGTCGAAGCGGCGGGCGAGCGCCGCCGGGTCGTGCCACGGCAGTGAGAGGTCCACCGGCCAGCCGGCCGGGTCGACGGCGGTCTCCGGCACCGGCACGCCCGGCACGGTGCGCACCAGCGGCGAGGTCGCCGGGTCGTACACCTCCATCGTGGAGGTCATCACGTACCGGCCGGTGCGGTCGCCGAAGACCCGGCGGGCCACCGCCGCCTGATCGGGGGTGTACAGCACCTGGTCGATCACCGCGTCGAAGGTGCGGCCGCCGAGCGCCGTCGCCAGCGCGGCCTCGTCCGACCGGTCGGCGACGACGTGCTCGACGCCGGGCGGCGGCGGGGCCGAGCCGCGGTTGACCACGGTGACGCGGGCACCGGACTCCCGCAGCAGGGTGACCAGGTGGAGGCCGAAGTACCGGCTCCCGCCGATGACGCAGACGTTTCGCATGTCCTGTCCCCTCAGGTTGTGCTGGGTGCTTCCCACGGACACCACTCTGCTGGCGTATGGTCCTCAGCAGAACTACCGATCCACTGAACGCGTCAACAGCAGAACTGTCGACCGGGCCGACCCGGGCAGACGCGGATGGCCCGGCCTGGCAGTGACGCGGATGACCCGGCCGTCCTGGCCGACCCGGCCGACCGGGCCGACCCGGGCCGGCAGGGCTGATCGGTTGATGAGCTGATGAGGGTGACCAGGGGGAGCGCGATGATCGACGTCCGACGGCTGGCCATGCTCCGGGAGGTCGCCGAGCACGGCAGCTTCAACCGGGCGGCGGCCGCCCTGCTGCTCACCCCGTCCGCCGTGTCCCAGCAGATCGCGGCGCTCGAACGGGGTCTCGGCACACCGGTGGTGGAGCGCTCGACCCGCGGGGTGCGGCTCACCGAGGCGGGCCGTCTGCTGGTGGAGGCGGCCGGCGCCATCGACGCCGAACTGCGGCACGCCCGGGAACAGATCGGCCGGCTGGGCCAGGCCCGGCCCAGGCTCACCCTGGCCACCTTCACCAGCGGCGGCCGGCACCTGCTGCCCGCCGTCCTGGCCCGGTTCGCGGCCGACCACCCGGAGGCGGAACTGCGCATCCTGGAGCGGGAACCCGAGGACAGCCTGCCGATGGTCCGCGAGGGCACCGCCGACCTCGCCCTCGCCTACCACTTCGACGGCCCGCTGCCCGTCGTCCCCGGCGACCGCTCGGGCCTCGACTGGACGCCGTTGATGGACGACCCGCTCTCGGTGGTGCTCCCGGCCGGGCACCCGCTGGCCGGCCGGGATGCCCTGGACCTGGCCGAACTCGCCGGGGAGCGCTGGGTGCTGGGCTGCCTCAAGACCGAGGCCTTCCTGCGCCGGCACGCCGAACTGGCCGGCTTCGAACTCCTGGTGGCCGGCTCCACCACCGACTACTTCTTCGCCCGCTCGCTGGTCGCCGCCGGGGTCGGGGTCTCGCTCGTGCCGTACGCCGCCCTCGAACCGGCCCAGCCCGGCACCCGGGTGGTCCCGGTGCAGCCCCCGCGCCCCGCCCGCCACTTCGGCGTCGCCCTCGCCCGGCGCCGCCGCCCCAACTCGTACGCGCAGGCCCTGGCCGCGCTGCTCCGGGAGCACGTGGGCGGCGCCGCGTAGGGTGGGTGGATGACCTCCCACAGTCCTCGTGTCCCGGTGCGGACGGCCACCCCCGCGGACATCGACGCCGTCGTGTCGACGCTGACCAGCGCGTTCTTCCACGACCCGCTGTGGGGCCCGGCCTTCCCCGACGTCGGGCGGCGTGCCGAGCAGGCGGCCGCGATGTGGCGGCTCTACGTGACCTCGGCGCTGCGGTACCCGTGGCTGCTGGTGACGCCGGAGGTCGAGGCCGCCGCGGTCTGGATCCCGCCGGGCGGCAGCGAGCTCACCCAGGAGGAGGAGGGCGGCCTGGCGGACCTGCTGACCCGGACCACCGACGAGGCGACGGCCGGGGCGATCCTGGCCGTCTACGACCAGCTCTACTCGGTCGCCCCGAAGGAGCCGTGCTTCTACCTCACCCTGCTGGGCACCCATGCCGACCACCGCGGCAAGGGGCTGGGCATGGGCCTGCTGGCCGAGAGCCTGGCCCGGATCGACGAGCTCGGAGCCCCCGCCTACCTGGAGTCGTCCAACCCCGCCAACCTCGGCCGCTACCGCAGCATGGGCTTCACCCCCCGCGACGAGCTCACCACCGCCTCGGGCCACGTCGTCACCACCATGTGGCGCCCGGCCCGCTGAGGCCACCCGGGGCACGACGCCGCAGAACCGGGCGGTCATCCGGCCGTGCGGTCAGGCGGTCATCCGGCCGTGCGGTTATCGGGTCATGCGGTCAGCCTTGCGAGCTCCGCGTCGGCGCGCTCGGTGACCAGGGCGAGGACACGGCCGGCAGCGGCCAGGTCCTCGGCGGGGATCCCGCCCCAGACGCGGGCGGTGACGGGGGCGGTCGCTGCGCCGACGGCGGCGAACAGCTCGCGCCCTGCCTCCGTGGCGCGAAGGTGCGCGCCGTCCTCGACGAGCAGCCGCTCGGCCAGCAGCTCGTCGAGAGTGGTGCGGACGTCGGCCGGACCGGCCTTCAGGGAGGCCCCGATCTGCGTGACGAGCTGGTCGGGCGTCTGCGGGGCGTCGGCGGTGACGGCGACGCGCAGGGCGACCTGCTGCTGAAAGGTGAGGCCGTGCCGGGCCAGGACGTGCTCCAGGACGCCGCGGGCGGCGTAGTGGGCCAGGCCGAGGACGCGGGCGTCGGCGACGGGTGCGGTGCTGGTCATGGTGTTCTCCCCTGGTTGCTCTCGTCGTTGGACCGGGATGGGGCGAGGGGTGCGTCGAGCAGGGCCGTCAGCTCGTCGGTGAACGCGAGCGTCCGCGGGGCGTCGACGCCCCCGAGCGGCTCCAGGAGCCGCGCATGCAGTTCCTGGACCACCGCGATCGCCTGCCGCGTGACGCTCAGGCCCTGCTCGGTGAGGGCGAGCTGCACGGCGCGCGGGTCGCGCGGGTCGCGGGTGCGCTCGACCAGGCCGGCCGCCTCCAGGGCGCGCGCCAGCTTCGAGACGTACAGCGCCTCCAGGCCGGTGTGGTCGGCGAGCCGGCGTTGACTGGGTCGCTCGCCGGTCCGCTGCATGCCGTACAGCGAGGCGACCACCGAGTACTGCGCGTGGGTGAGGCCGAGCGGGGCCACCGCGCGATCGACCGCGACCCGCCACTTGTTGGCGAGCCGCCACACCAGGAAGCCGGGCGTCGCGCCCGTGGAACCCTTGCTCATGGCAAATAGCGTACATGGCTACTATGTCCATGGCTACTACTTGCGAGCCCTCGCCGTGCCGAAGGCGGCGTCAGGGCCTGCTCCAGCCGGGTGCACGCCGGGCCGGGCCGTGCCGCGGTCCGGTACTGACGCCCGGAGGCTGCCCCGCCGCCCCGCGGGCCGCGACTTGCCTTGAACGTAAGTTGAAGAATTCTTCACATTCATAGATGCTGCATCCTTGTACTGAGAGTCCAGTGCGGTCGGATGCCCCGGCGCCCGGCCATGGGAGGGCAACGATGAGCGACGTGTTCGACGAGGAGCTGCGCGCGCAGCTCGCCGAGGCCCGGGTGCTGCGTGCCCGGGCACGAGAAGCCGGCGACGAGGACGGCGTGCAGGCATACGGGGGGCGAATCACACAGTTGCTGCGCATCGCCGCCCACCACGGCATCGTGCTGGACCGCGCGGCGGACGAAGAGGAAGAGGACTGAGCGATGGCGGTGCCGCTGTACCAGGCCAAGGCGGAGTTCTTCCGCACGCTCGGCCACCCGGTGCGGATCAGGGTCCTGGAGCTGTTGCAGGACGGGCCGCGGCCGGTGCACGAGCTGCTGGCCGCGATCGAGGTCGAGCCGTCCAACCTCTCCCAGCAGCTCGCGGTGCTGCGCCGCACCCAGCTGGTCACGGCCACCCGGGAGGGCAACACCGTGATGTACGCGCTGAGTACCCCGGACGTGGCCGAACTGCTGCGCGCGGCCCGGCGGATCCTCACCGAGCTGATCGCCGACCAGGGGACCCTGCTCGCCGAACTCCGCGAGCCCGGACGGCAGGCACGCCGGGCATGAGTCGGGCTACCACGGACCTCACGAGCTCTTCCGCCTTCACGACGTCCGCCCGGCGGGCGGACGCGCGGCTGCGCGCGGTGCTGCCGGACCGGGCGGGGCTGGCGACGATGGGCCGCTCGCCGCGCAAGGACCTGCTGGCGGGGCTGACGGTCGCGATCGTCGCGCTGCCACTGGCGCTCGGCTTCGGTGTCGCCTCGGGCGCGGGGGCCGAGGCCGGACTGGCGACCGCAGTGGTGGCCGGTGCGCTCGCCGCGTTCTTCGGCGGTTCCAACCTCCAGGTCAGCGGGCCGACCGGAGCGATGACGGTGGTCCTGGTCCCGATCGTCCACCAGTACGGCACCGAAGGCGTACTGACGGTCGGACTGATGGCCGGAGTGCTGCTGATCGCCGCCGCGCTCGGCGGTGCCGGCCGCTTCATGGCGTACGTGCCGGCCCCGGTGGTGGAAGGTTTCACGCTGGGCATCGCCGGGGTGATCGGCCTCCAGCAGGTACCGGCCGCGCTCGGCGTGAAGGCGTCGGGCGCGGAGAACGTCGTGGTCACCGCCTGGGACGCGGTTGCCGACTTCGCCGGTACGCCGCACCTGGCCCCGCTCGCACTCGCGGGCGGCGTCGCTCTGATCATGCTGGTCGGCGCCAGGCTGCGCCCGGGTGTCCCGTTCTCCCTGATCGCGGTGATCGCGGCCACCCTGGTCACGGGCCGGGCCGATCCGGACGTGGCAACGATCGGGCACCTGCCCGCAGGGCTGCCCGCCCCCTCACTCGGCTTTCTCCACCTCGGTGCCGTACCCCACCTGGCGACCGCCGCCCTGGCCGTGGCCGCGCTGGCGGCGCTGGAGTCGCTGATGTCGGCGACGGCGGCGGACGCGATGAGCGTCAGCGAACGGCACGACAGCGATCGAGAGCTGTTCGGCCAGGGGGTGGCGAACCTGGTCGCCCCGCTGTTCGGCGGCGTCGCCGCGACCGGCGCCATTGCCCGAACCGCCGTCAACGTCCGCTCCGGCGCCGCCTCCCGCCTCGCCGCCCTCGTCCACGCCGCCGTCCTGGCCGTCGTGGTGTTCGCCGCCGCCCCACTGGTCGAGGGCATCCCGCTGGCCGCGCTTGCCGGGGTCCTGATCGCCACCGCCATCCGCATGGTCGAGGTCGCCTCGCTGCGCGCACTGGCCCGCAGCGGCCGGGGCGAGGCCGCGATCCTGGCCCTGACCGCCGCCGCCACCCTGGCCTTCGACCTGGTCACGGCCGTCATCGTCGGCCTGCTGGTCGCCGGCGCCCTCGCGCTGCGCCAGGTCGCCCGTTCCGCCGCGCTCACCAGGGTGGGCCTGCATGAGGGCCTGCCCCCGGCCGACCACCACGCCGAGGAGCAGGCGCTGCTCGCCGAGCACATCGTCGCCTACCGCATCGACGGCCCGGTCTTCTTCGCGGGCGCCCACCGCTTCCTCCTCCAGCTCGCCGAGACCACCGACGTCAAGGCGGTCATCCTGCGCCTGTCGCGGGTCAGCGCGATCGACGCCACCGGCGCCCTCGTCCTCAAAGACGCCATCGCCAAGCTGGAGCGCCGCGGCATCCTCGTCCTCGTCTCCGGCGCGAGGGAGGACCACCTCAAGACGCTGGACGCGCTCGGCGTCCTCGACGCCCTGCACGCCGAACACCGGGTGTTCGCCGCGACCCCGGATGCGATCGGCTACGCCCGGCGCCACCTCACCCCACGCTGACCGGGCGGTTCACCGGCGTTGGTACAGTCTCAACCGATGATGCCCAGCCCAGCCGACAACCGACGGGGGTGGTGAACCCCTGAACGCCGACGCCCCGCGACAGCCGTCCGTCACCGCTGTACCGCTCTACCAGCACAAGGCGGAGTTCTTCAAAACCCTCGGCCACCCCGTGCGCATCCGCGTCCTGGAACTCCTCAGCGAGCGCGAGCACGCCGTTGCCGAACTGCTCCCCGAGGTCGGGGTCGAGGCCGCCCACCTCTCCCAGCAGCTCGCCATCCTGCGGCGTACCGGCATCGTGACCTCCCGTCGTGAGGGCACCACCGTCGTCTACCGGCTCACCAGCCCCGACATCGCCGAGCTTCTCACCGTCGCCCGCTCCGTCCTCACCGCCCTGCTGACCGACCGCGCCGAACTCCTCGACGACCTGCGCCCCGGCAGCGACTCCACGCCCCGCGACTGATTCGCGGCGCCCGGCCGGTGAGGCGAGGACGGTGACCGGGTCGGAGTCCGGGGCGCAGTGTCGGCGCCCACGGCGGCACGGTCACCCTGGCGCCACGCCCGGGCGGGGGCACCACCGCCACGTGGCACTTCCCTGACCGGAAGCGCCCTCTCCGGCAGGCACCCGCCAGGTGCTCGGCAGGCGAACAGGTGTCGCGGATCCACCGTCGGCTGCTCAGCCGGCCTGTTCAGCCGCAGCCAGGGAGTGCTTCACGGCGGCGAAACCGTCCGGTGTGACGGAGATCGAGCCGATCCCGGCTCCCACCAGGAAACGGGTGAAGTCCGGGTCGTTACTGGGGCGTTGGCCGCACAGCCCGACGTGGCGGTCGGCAGCGTGGGCGGCGGCGATCAGGCTCTCGATGCTGAGGGTGACAGCGGGATCCCGCTCGTCGAAGAGATGGGCGAGCAGGCCGGAGTCGCGGTCGCCCCCGAGGGTGAGCTGGGTCAGGTCGTTGCTGCCGATCGAGAAGCCGTCGAACCGTTCGGCGAACTGCTCGGCGAACAGGATGCCGGACGGAATCTCCGCCATGACCCACCCACCAGGCCGACGTGGTTCCGACGGAGCTCGCGGAAGCGGATGACACGGCGCATGACTGCCTCCCAGCGCGCTGGCGGGGCGTCCTCGTGACGGACGTGCGGAGGGCCCCGTCCCCGCCACCTTCCGTCGCGGACGGGTGTCGATGGCAGGAGCCTCCGCCCCCCGGCTCCCGGGCCGGTCGGTCAGCGAGAAGGGGCCGGCCGGACCCTCTGCGCGAGGCGTGGACCCGGGCCGGCGTTCACGGCAGGTCGCCGTACGGCTCGGGGCCGCCCATGCCGGGGCCTTCCGGCTCCGGGCCGCCCATGTCGAGTCGGAAGGGCGGGTACTCGTCGGTCATCAGGGACGCGTAGGCGGCGACCCTGAACACCCAGCGGTTGAGGCCGATGACCAGGTCGAACAGGTCGCGGTGGTAGCTGCCGGTGAACGCCAGGGCGACGGCGGAGATCAGCACCAGCAGACCGATCAGCCCGGTCTCGGTCCAGCCCCCGCGCCAGCCGCCGGTGAAGATGCCGACCACCAGGTAGTGCGGAATGGCGAGCAGCCACCACTTGACCAGCACCAGTCCCCGGGACAGCCGCTCGGGGTACGTGATGTCGAGCCGCGCCGGGTAGTCCGGCTCGGCACGCAGGCTGAACGGCGGGTAGCGGTCGGTGCCCAGCGCGCCGTACGCGTAGTAGGAGACCCGCCAGCTCCAGCGCAGGACACCGAGGTTGAAGCCGAACAGGGCACGCGGGTAGCGCTCGGTGAAGAGGATCGCGAAGAAGGCGACCACCGTCACCAGAACGAAGGCGATCCAGAGGAAGGCCAGCACCACGATGTGGGGGATCACCAGGACCCACTTCACAAGCCACAGCCAGCGCGAGAGCGGGGCATCCAGCGCTGCCGTCAGCCGGACCGGCCGGTAGGTGGTGGGGGTGGCCATGGCACAGCCTCCTGACCCTTGCGGACATGCGTGCAACGCGCGCACCCGGGCGGGCCGGGCGAACCCGTTCCGGCCGTCCTGCGGTGCGCATCCCTGCAAGGCGCGGAGAAGCTCCTCCCTCCAGCCTGCTCCGGGAACACGGGGGACGCCAACGGCGGGCGCACTCGCGCCGGGCCCGGTGGCGCACGGGACGGCGATGCCGGTGCGGCCGTCGAAGGCCGCCGTGCGACCGGCACGACCGGTCCTCCGTGCCTCCGTACGGCTTCTGGCGGTGGCCCTGCCTTCGTGCGGCTTCAGTCGTACGGAACGACCGCGACCGGGCACTGCACGTGATGGATGGCGGCGTGCGCCACCGGCCCGAGGTGTGCACCGATCGGCGCACGACGGACACGGCGGCCGACCACCAGGAGGCCCGCGCCGGCGGCGGCCTCGACGACGGTGGCCGCGGCGTGGCCGCGCACGAGTTCCGCGTTCACGGTCACCTGCGGACAGCGCGACCGCCAGGGTGACAGCGTGTCCGCGAACTGACGCTGCTCGGCGGCCGACAGCTCCGCGTCCATGCTGCCGATCGCGGCGAAGGCCATGTACTCGCTGCCGGTGGGCGGCATCCAGGCGTGCACCGCCCGGAGCCGCGCCGAGCGCAGCCGGGCGGCCTCGAAGGCGAAGGCGACGACGTCGTCGCAGGCGTGCCGGATATCGAGGCCGAGCACGACGTCGCCCTCCGCCGAACCGCCCGACGCCGAACCGCCCGTCGTGGGACCGCCCTCCTCCGCCCGGACCAGCACCACCGGGCAGGCTGCCCGCCGCAGCACCTCCTGGCTGACCGATCCGACGAGGTAGCCGCGGAGTGTGCCGAGCCCCCGTGAGCCGAGAACCAGCATGGCGGCGTTCCGGCCGGCCGCCTCCAGGGCGTCGGCCGGCTCCTCGGGGACGTGGGTCGAGGTGATTTGGGCGCCCGAGGCGAGCACGGCCCGGAGCTCCTCCTCCTTGGCCGCCAACCTCTGCCGACTCCAGGCGATCGCATCCTCGGTGCCGAGGACGTCGGTCCTCCGCCACGGCCAGGCCTCGACGAGTTCGAGCGGCCGCCCGCGGAGCACCGCCTCACGGGCGGCCCAGCCGGTCGCGGCCACGCTCTCGGGCGAGCCGTCGAAGCCCACCACGATCGGTCCGTTCATGCCGACCTCCGGTGTCGGGGCGGGGATTCCCGGTGCGGTGACCGGTCAGCCCCGCAGGCGGTCGAGCCCGGTGACCGCCCCGCCGGGGCCCGGCGCCCGCCGGAACGGCCGGCCGGGCCGGATGCCGAGGAGGTGCACCACGATCCCCTTGACGTCAGACGGGTCCCTTGATGTCAGGCGGGGCCGGACCTGTCGTTCGCGGTCGCGTCCGTCATCCCGGCCCGGAGCAGCATGTGCCCGAGCTCGACCAGGGCGCGCCCGGCCGCGTACTCGTCGCCGATCTCCGGTACGGGCGGGTCGTGCGGGTTGCGGTGGGCCTCGGTGCGGCTCTCCAGCGTGTTGTCGCCCGTGTCCAGCACGGCGTGGACCTTGGTGACGTCACCCTCCTCGAAGAGGTCCAGTCGCAGTGCCCAGCGCCTGGTACGGACGGGGCCTGATGCGGCGCTCTCGTTCATGGGCGGTCCTCCTCACCGACGGAGGCGGCTTCGGCCCACCGGTTGGTTGGCCTGCCGGCCGCCTCCCGCACTTCCATGGTGGGCCGAGCGGAGTGCACCGGCACGGGGAGAGCCTCGGCCGACGTCAGCGGCGGACATCCGCCCCGGCGCGCCGCACCGCACGGTGCGATGCAGGCTGGAAGGACACCGCGCCCGACCGGTGCGGCGGATCGAACGCACGGAGTGCGCCATGGGACGTCCGAGGGGCCGGGTCGCGATGGCCGTCGCCGTGAACGCCGCCGGACCCACCGGCAGCGCGTTCGCCGTCGACGGCGGGGCCACCACGGAGAGCGCGATCGTCGCGGACGACGGCCGCTGGGCGGTCGGGACGGGAGCCGTCGGATGACCAATGCGTTCCCAGGCCCGAGCCAGCGGCTGGCGGACCAGGCCGACCTGGTGGAGGACGCCCTGCGACGGGCGTCGGAAGCGGCGCTCGGCCCGGCCGCCGTCGAGGTCGGTGCGCAGCTGGAGACCGTCGAGCGAGAGCTCAGGGCGCTGCGCGAGGCGCTGGAGGAGGACGCTTCGAGTCTCCTCGGGGTTCCCGTGGGGGCCCTGCCGGGCACCGGTGAGGTCGTGGCCGCGGTCCACATCGGTGGCGACCTGCAGCAGCTGGCCGAACTTGCCGGGCAGATCGGCGAGATCGCCTCGGCGCGGCGCGCCAGGGGACCGCTGCCGGAGGGTCTGCGGACGCCGCTCCTGGGGCTCGGCGATCTCGCGCTCGCCATGGTGGCAGGGGCGGCGGGGGCACTCCGGGGGCCATCGGCCGAGATCGTCGCGGACCTGCACGAAGGCCTCAACGGCGTCGCCCAGCGCCAGCGGCTGCTGTACGAGCGGCTGCTCGACGGCGCGGCCACCGACCGGACGGACACCGTCGACACGGTCCTGCTGGCCTGCTGCTTCGCCCGGTGCGCGACCCACGCGGCGTCGGCCGCTCGGTACGCGGCGCTGTTCGCCGGACGGTGCTGACCCCCGGCCGGCCCTCCGGGGAGCGTCCGGTCGACTACGGGAGTCCGGCTGCGGCGGTCATGGCTGCGAGCCGGCGCAGCACGCCCTCGTGACGGATGGTGCCGGCGTGGCTCACGACCAGCTCCGCGAGGGCCGGCTCGGCGAGGTCGACGACCGGCACACCCTCGTGGACGAGGTGGGACAGCAGGGCCGTGACACTGTCGGAGAAGGCTGCCGAGGCCGTCACCGGAACCCGGGCGGCGAGGTCGCCGGCGCCGATCACGATGACGCCGTTGCCGGTCACCCGTTCGATGCCGGGCTCGGCCGCTGCGATGGTCCGACCGTACGGCCCGCAGGCCAGATCCACCACGACTGAACCGGGGCGCAGCGTCCGGAGGGCGTCGTCGCCGATCAGGGCGGGCCGGTCCGCGTCGACGGGCTCGGAGGTGCTGATCACGACATCCACCGGCGGCAGGGCGGGGAACACCCAGGAGCGGCCCGGGCCACCGGCGTCCCCGGGTCGCCCACCGGCGTCCACGAGCTGTGCCCGGGCGTCCAGCCGTTCCCGGGCCTTCACGAGCTGCGCCCCGGCCGCGGTGAGCGCGGCCCGGGCCCGTGCGTCGCCGCCCTGGGCGTAGACGGCCGCGCCGAGCGACCGCGCCGTCTCGACCGCCCGGACGCCGGCCGGGCCACCACCGAGGACCAGCACCTGAGCAGGCCCGGTGAAGTGGTCTGCCAGCTCCCGGCCGAGCCTGTCGGCGGCCACTACCACCGCCTTGTACCCGGCGATGCCGGCCTGAGCCGACGCCGCATCCAGCGGACTCGCCGACGCGGCGGCCGCGGGAAGCTGGTCCAGGCTGATCAGGGTCGCCCCCTCGTCCGCCCAGCGCCGGATGACGAAGGGGGCGTCCATGGGCCGGAGGAGGCCGACGAGGATCCGTCCATGGCGGAGCGGCCCGAGGGTGTCCACCGTCGGTCGGCGGACCGAGACCACGAGGTCCGCCGAGGCGGCCTCGCGCGTACGGACGACCCGTGCACCGGCCGCCCGGTAGGCCGCGTCCGGGAATCCGGCGGCGGCGCCGGCGCCGGCCTCCGCCACCACCGTCAGACCCAGGTCGGCGACCTCGTGGACCGACCGTGGGACGAGAGCCACCCGGGCTTCGCCAGGAAGCCCTTCACGGAGCAGACCCAGCATCACGGCCGCCATCGTCGACCTCGTCGTCCGTTCCACCGACAGGACCAGCCCCCCCAGTATCCGCCTTTGCGGGACCTTCCGACCGCCGCGGATACTCGAACCGGGGGCCCGATGCCCGACCCCGATCCGGAGGTGGCCGTGGCCCGACGTGGCTGGCAGTTCTGGGTGGACCGCGGGGGGACGTTCACCGATGTCGTCGCCCTGCGCCCGGACGGCGCCCTGGTCACGCACAAGCTGCTGTCGGTGGACCGCCGGTACCGGGACGCGGCCGTGGCAGGCATCCGTCACCTGCTCGGCGCGGCCCCCGGGCAGTCCCTCGCGGAGGCCGGCGTCGAGACCGTCCGGATGGGTACCACCGTCGCGACCAACGCGCTGCTGGAACGTGCCGGCGAGCGGACCGCGCTGGTGGTCACCCGTGGGTTCGGTGACGCGTTGCGGATCGGCTACCAGAACCGGCCGGACATCTTCGCCCGCGAGATCGTCCTGCCCGAGCCGCTGTACGAGCGGGTCGTCGAGGTGGACGAACGGATCACCGCGGACGGCACGGTGCTGCGCCCGCCCGACCTCGAAGGACTCGCCGTCCGCTTGCGGTCGGCCCACGAGGACGGCATCCGCTCGGTCGCGGTGGTCTGTCTGCACAGCTACCTCCACCCCGAGCACGAGCGGTCGGTCGGCGCGGTCGCCCGCGGCGTCGGCTTCCGCCATGTGTCGCTCTCCAGCGAGGTCAGCCCGCTGATGCGACTGGTCCCACGCGGGGACACCACCGTCGTGGACGCCTACCTGACGCCCGTGCTGCGCCGCTACATCGACGAGGTGGAGGCCGAACTGCGAGGCGTGCGGCTGCTGTTCATGCAGTCCAACGGCGGCCTGGCGGAGGCCGGGCACTTCCGGGGCAAGGACGCGGTCCTCTCGGGGCCGGCCGGCGGCATCGTCGGCATGGTCCGGATGTCCGAACTGGCCGGATACCGGAGCGTGATCGGGTTCGACATGGGCGGCACCTCGACCGACGTCTCCCACTATGCGGGCACGTACGAGCGGGTCTCCAGCACCCAGGTGGCCGGGGTCCGCCTGCGGGCGCCGATGCTGGCGATCCACACCGTCGCCGCCGGTGGAGGCTCGGTGCTGCACTTCGACGGGAGCCGGTACCGCGTCGGCCCGGACTCGGCCGGGGCCGAACCCGGGCCACTGTCCTACCGGGCCGGTGGTCCGCTGACGGTGACGGACGCCAACCTGATGCTGGGCCGCATCCAGCCCGGCCGTTTCCCGAGGGTGTTCGGGCCCGAGGGGGACCAGGGCCTGGACCGGTCCGCGGTGTGCGGGGCGTTCACCGCGCTCGCCGGGGAGATCACCGCCCGCACCGGTGACGACCGCGGTCCGGAGCAGGTCGCCGAGGGCTTCCTGCGCATCGCCGTGGAGAACATCGCCAACGCCGTGAAGCGGGTGTCGATCCAGCAGGGCCACGACGTCACCCGTTACGCGCTGACCACCTTCGGCGGCGCGGGCGGCCAGCACGCCTGCGCGGTCGCCGACGCCCTCGGCATCCGCACGGTCCTGGTGCCGCCGATGGCCGGGCTGCTCTCCGCACTCGGCATCGGGCTGGCGGACACCACGGTGATGCGCGAGCAGTCCGTCGAGGTCCCACTGGGGCCGCAGGCGACGGACCGGATCGCCGAGGTCGCCGAGACGCTCGCCGCGGCCGCCCGGACCGAACTGATGGCCGAGGACGTGGCGGCGGAGCGCATCCGGATCGTCCGGCGGGCCCGGCTGCGCTACGACGGGACGGACACCGCGATCCCGGTGGAGTTGGCCGACGCGTCCGCCATGGCCGCGGCCTTCGAGGATCGTCACCGTGCCCTCTACTCGTTCCTGATGGACCGCCCGATTGTGGTGGAGGCGCTGTCCGTGGAGGCCACCGGTCTGACCGAGCAGCCCGATCTCGGTGCGCTCGGCGCCACCGGCGGTGGAGTGCCGTGCGAGCCCGAGGAGGTCCCCATGTACGCCGACGGGCGGTGGCGTACGGTCGGGTTGTACCGGCGTGAACTGCTGGCCCGGGGGCAGGAGGTGGCGGGGCCCGCGATCGTCGCCGAGTCCGGTGCCACGACCGTGGTCGACGACGGCTGGCGGATGGTCGTCGGCGAGCCCGGTCACCTGCTGCTGGAGAGGGTCGCCGCGGTGCCCCGTGCGGAGGTCGGCACCGAGGCGGATCCGGTCCTGCTGGAGGTCTTCAACAACCTCTTCATGTCCGTCGCCCAGCAGATGGGTGTGCGACTCGAATCGACCGCGCAGTCCGTCAACATCAAGGAACGGCTGGACTTCTCCTGCGCCCTGTTCGACCCCGAGGGGAACCTGGTCGCCAACGCCCCGCACATCCCGGTCCACCTGGGGTCGATGGGCGCCACCGTCCGGGAGGTGATCCGGCGCCGCGGCGGCTCGATGCGGGCCGGCGAAACCTATGCCGTCAACGACCCCTACCACGGAGGGACGCACCTGCCGGACGTCACCGTGGTCACGCCGGTCTTCGACGCCGCCGCAACCGGGATCCTGTTCTTCGTCGCCTCGCGCGGGCACCACGCCGAGATCGGCGGCCTCACCCCCGGCTCGATGCCGGCCGCCAGCCGCCGGATCGAGGAGGAGGGGGTGCTGTTCGACAACTGGCTGCTGGTCGAGGGCGGGCGGCTGCGGGAGGCCGAGACCCTGCGGCTGCTGCGGGAGGCGACGTATCCCTCGCGGAACCCGGAGACCAACCTGGCGGACCTGCGGGCCCAGGTCGCGGCCAACCGCAAGGGTGTCGAGGAGATCACCACGATGATCGGGCACTTCGGCCTCGACGTGGTGCAGGCGTACATGCGGCACGTCCAGGACAACGCCGAGGAGGCCGTCCGCCGGGTGATCGACCGGCTCCACGACGGCGTCCACCGGTACGAGACCGACTCCGGGGCGCAGATCGCCGCCCGGGTCACGGTCGACCACCGGCACCGGTCCGCGGTCGTCGACTTCACCGGCAGCTCGGCCGAGCTCGGCTCCAACCTCAACGCCCCCGCGTCGGTCGTCACCGCGGCTGTGCTCTACGTCTTCCGCACCCTCGTGGCCGACGACATCCCGCTCAACGACGGCTGCCTGCGACCGTTGCGCATCGTCGTGCCGCCCGGCTCGATGCTGGCCCCGGGCTACCCCGCCGCGGTCGTGGCCGGCAACGTCGAGACCTCGCAGGCCGTCGTCGGCGCACTGTACGCGGCCCTCGGGGTTCAGGCCGAGGGTTCCGGAACGATGAACAACGTCAGCTTCGGCAGCCCGCAGCACCAGTACTACGAAACTCTCGGTTCGGGCGCCGGCGCAGGCGACGGGTTCGACGGCGCCTCCGTCGTGCAGACCCACATGACGAACTCCCGGCTCACCGATCCCGAGGTGCTGGAGTGGCGCCTGCCCGTTCTTCTGGAGGAGTTCGCCGTCCGGGCCGGCAGCGGCGGCGCCGGGCGGTGGCGCGGTGGCGACGGGGCGGTCCGGCGGATCAGGTTCCGCGAGCCGATGACGGTGAACCTGCTGTCCGGTCACCGCAGGGTGCCCCCGTACGGCCTGGCGGGCGGCGGGCCCGGAGCGCTCGGCGCCAACCGCGTCGAGCGTTCGGACGGGTCCGTGCAACCGTTGTCGGGATGCGACTCGACCACTGTCGCGCCGGAGGACGTCCTGGTGGTCGAGACTCCGGGGGGTGGTGGCTACGGCCGTCCGGAGGCGCCGCCGGGCCCGCCCTGACCGGGGGGCTCTGCTCACACGGCGTGCAGGCCGTGTGCGGCGAAGACGGTCCGGGCTGCGGCGGTCTGGTCGGGCGTGGGGACCGGGGTGTCGGCCAGGGTGAAGTCGAGCCCGAGCGCCCGCCACTTGGCGGCGCCGAGCTTGTGGAAGGGCAGGACGTCGACGCGGGTGACGTTGCCGAGCGAGGCGGCGAAGGAGGCGACCCCCTCGATGTTCGCGGCGGGGTCGGTGAGGCCGGGGACGAGGACGAAGCGGACCCGGACCTCGGTGCCGCGGTCGGCCAGGCGGCGGGCGAAGGCGAGGGTGGGGGCGAGTTCCCGCCCGGTCAGGTGCCGGTACAGGTCAGGGTCCCAGGACTTGACGTCGAGCAGGACGAGGTCGGTGTCGGCGAGCAGGGCATCAGTGGCGCGGGCGCCGGGGAAGCCGGAGGTGTCCAGCGCAGTGTGCAGGCCGAGCTCGTGCTTGAAGCGGTGCAGCAGCTCGCCGGTGAGGGCGGGCTGGAGGAGCGGCTCGCCGCCGCTGACGGTGGCCCCGCCGCCGGAGGCGTGGATGAACGCGGTGTACTTGGCGGCCTCCCGGACGATCTCGTCGGCGGAGGTCGGCCGGCCGTCGCGCAGGTACCGGGTGTCGGGGTTGTGGCAGTACAGGCAGCGCAGCGGGCAGCCGGCCAGGAAGGTGACGAAGCGGGTGCCGGGGCCGTCGACGCCGGTGGACAGGTCCCAGGAGTGCAGGCGGCCGGTCACCGGGCGCCGGGTGGAGGGGGTGGCGAGCACGGCTTCGGTCATGGGGAAGTACTCCTCGGGGGAGGCGCGGTGCCGGCCGCCTTCGTCGGGGAGGCGTCGGCACCGCGTGCGGGCGGGGCGGGCTACAGCGCGTCGTGGAAGGTGCGGCCGATCACGTCGAGCTGCTGCTCGTGGGTGAGCCGGACGAAGTTGACCGCGTAGCCGCTCACCCGGATGGTCAGCTGCGGGTACTTCTCCGGGTGGGCCATGGCGTCCAGCAGGGTGTCCCGGTCGAGGACGTTGACGTTCATGTGGAAGCCGCGGCAGGTGACGTAGCCGTCGAGCACGCCGACCAGGTTGGTGATCCGCTCCGCCCCGGTGCGCCCGAGGGCGTCCGGCGCGACGGTGTTGGTGAGCGAGATGCCGTCCTCGGCGTGCTCGTAGGGCAGCTTGGCGACGGACAGCGCGGCGGCGACGTAGCCGTGGCTGTCGCGGCCGTTCATCGGGTTGGCGCCGGGGGAGAACGGCTCGCCGGCCCGGCGGCCGTCCGGCGTGTTGCCGGTCTTCCTCCCGTAGACCACGTTGGAGGTGATGGTGAGTACGGACTGGGTGTGTTCCGCGCCGCGGTAGGTGGGGTGCTTGCGGACCTTCCGCATGAACTCCTCGACGAGCCGGACCGCGATCCCGTCCACCCGGTCGTCGTTGTTGCCGAACGCCGGGTACTCGCCCTCGACGAGGTAGTCGGTGACCAGTCCGGTCCCGTCCCGCACCGGCACGACCTTCGCGTACTTGATCGCGGACAGCGAGTCGGCGGCCACCGCGAGCCCGGCGATGCCGCAGGCCATGGTGCGCCGGACGTCCCGGTCGTGCAGCGCCATCTCGATCCGCTCGTAGGCGTACTTGTCGTGCATGTAGTGGATGACGTTGAGCGCGTGGACGTACGTCCCGGCGAGCCAGTCCAGTTGCTCGTCGAAGCGGGCCAGCACCTCGTCGTAGTCGAGCACGTCCCCGCCGACCGGGACGGTGGCCGGCCCGACCTGCTCGCCGGACCTCTCGTCCCGGCCTCCGTTGACGGCGTAGAGCAGCGTCTTGGCGAGATTGACCCGGGCGCCGAAGAACTGCATCTGCTTGCCGACCTCCATCGCGGAGACGCAGCAGGCGATCGCGGTGTCGTCGCCGAAGCGCGGGCGCATCAGCTCGTCCGACTCGTACTGCACCGAGGAGGTGTCGATCGACACCCGGGCGCAGAACTCCTTGAAACCCCTGGGCAGTCGCGGCGACCAGAGGACGGTCATGTTCGGCTCGGGGGCCGGGCCCAGGTTGTACAGGGTCTGCAGGTAGCGGAAGGAGGTCCGGGTGACCAGGGTGCGGCCGTCCGCGCCCATGCCGCCGATCGACTCGGTGACCCAGGTCGGATCGCCGGAGAACAGCTCGTCGTACTCCGGGGTGCGCAGGAAGCGGACGATCCGCAGCTTGATGATGAGGTCGTCCACCAGTTCCTGGGCCTGACTTTCCGTCAGTCTGCCCGATTCGAGGTCGCGTTGGAGGTATACGTCGAGGAAGGTGGAGGTGCGGCCGAGCGACATGGCCGCGCCGTTCTGCTCCTTGACCGCCGCCAGGTAGGCGAAGTACAGCCACTGGACGGCCTCCCGGCCGGTGCGGGCCGGTCCGGAGACGTCGTGGCCGTACGCCGCGGCCATCTCCTTGAGCTCGCCCAGGGCCCGGATCTGCTCGGCGAGTTCCTCGCGCTCGCGGATCGTCTCCTCCAGCCGCGCCGGGTCGGTGGGAGCGGCGTCCAGCCCCGTCTTCTCGGCGAGTTTCGCCTCGACCAGCCGGTCCACGCCGTAGAGGGCGACCCGGCGGTAGTCGCCGATGATCCGGCCGCGCCCGTAGGCGTCGGGCAGGCCGGTGATGACGCCGGCCTTGCGTGCGGCCCGGATGCCGGGGGTGTAGGCGTCGAACACCCCGTCGTTGTGGGTCTTGCGGTAGCGGGTGAAGACCTTCTCCAGCTGCGGGTCGACCGGGTAGCCGTAGGTCTTCAGCGCCCCCGCGACCATCCGCCAGCCGCCGTTCGGCATGATCGCGCGCCTGAGCGGGGCGTCCGTCTGGAGGCCGACGATCAGTTCCCGCTCCCGGTCGATCCAGCCCGGCGCGTGTGCGGTGACGGTGGACGGGATGTCGTACGCGACGTCGTACACCCCCTTGGCACGCTCCTCGGGGAAGCGGGCGGTGATCTGCCGCCACACCTCGGTGGTCCGCCCCGTGGGGCCGGCCAGGAAGGCGGCGTCGCCGTCGTACAGGGTGTAGTTCCGCTGGATGAAGTCGCGGACGTCGATCGTGTCCCGCCAGGCTCCGCCGGTGAAGCCGTCCCAGGCGGAGGAGGTGCGTTCGTGCTGCGAGGAGGTCATCTCGGTCGTCCCTTTCCGGGCCTTCAGGCCTGGTCGCCGTAGTAGGCCTGACGCATCAGCCGCTGCAGGTCGGCGAGCATCGGCATCCGGGGGTTGGCGGGGGCGCACTGGTCCTCGTAGGCGTTCATCGCCTGCTGCGGCAGGACGGAATGCGGCCTCGTCCACGCCGACCGCCTTGAAGGAGCGGGGGATGCCCGCCCGGTCGCGCAGTTCCTCGACCGCCGCCGCCAGCGACTCGACGCCCTGCTCCGGGGTCGCAGCCGGCAGGCCGAGCATCCGGGCGATGTCCTGGTAGCGCTCCGGGGCCACGTAGCTCCGGTACTTGGGCCAGCCGGTCACCTTGGCCGGGGCGGAGCCGTTCCAGCGGATCACGTGCGGCAGCAGCAGTGCGTTGGTGCGGCCGTGGGCGATGTGGAAGGTGGCGCCGAGGGTGTGCGCCATGGCGTGCACGGCGCCGAGGAAGGCCGAGCCGAAGGCCATCCCGGCGATCGTTCCGGCGTTGTGCATCTTCTCCCGGGCCACCTGGTCGCCCGGGCCGTCGGTCACGGCCCGCTCCAGGTTCTCGAAGACGAGCCGGATGCCCTGCAGCGCCAGGCCGTCGGTGAAGTCGTTGGCGTAGACCGAGACGTAGGTCTCGATGCAGTGGGTGAGGGCGTCGAAGCCGGTGTCGGCGGTGACGTCGCCCGGCAGGCGGGTGGTGAGGGCCGGGTCCACGATGGCCACGCTCGGGGTGAGCGCGTAGTCCGCCAGCGGGTACTTCTGGCCGGTGGCGGTGTCGGTGATCACCGCGAAGGGGGTGACCTCGCTGCCGGTGCCCGAGGTGGTGGGGATACAGACCAGCCTGGCCTTCTCACCGAGGTCGGGGAAGGTGAAGGCGCGCTTGCGGATGTCGAAGAACTTCTCCTTCAGGTCGGCGAACTCGACCTCCGGGTGCTCGTACATCAGCCACATCACCTTGGCCGCGTCCATCGGCGAGCCGCCGCCGAGGGCGATGATGGTGTCCGGCTCGAACTCCCGCATCAGGGCGGCGCCCTTGCGCACGGTGTCGATGCTCGGGTTGGGCTCCACGTAGTCGACGACCCGGACCTCGACCGGTTCCCGGCGGCGGTCGAGGACGCCCCGGATCCGCTCCAGGTGGCCGATCGCCACCATGGTGTGGTCGGTCACGACGACGATCCGGTGCGCGTTCGGCATGCTCGCCAGGTACTTGACCGAGTTGCGCTCGAAGTAGATCTTCGGCGGGACCTTGAACCACTGCATGTTGGTGTTGCGCCGCCCGATCCGCTTGATGTTGACGAGGTTCAGCGCCGAGACGTTCCCGGACACCGAGTTGTGCCCGTAGCTGCCGCACCCGAGGGTCAGCGAGGGCGTGAAGGCGTTGTAGACGTCGCCGATGCCGCCCTGCGAGCTGGGGGCGTTCCAGATGATCCGGCAGGCCTTGACCACGTGCCCGAACTCCTCGACGAACGCCGCGTCCTCGGTGTGCACCGCGGCCGAGTGCCCGAGTCCGTCGAACTCCACCATCGCTGCGGCCAGTTCGACACCCTCCCGGCGGGAGCCGGCGGTGAGCACGGCGAGTACGGGGCAGAGCTTCTCCCGGGTCAACGGCTCCTCCGGCCCGACCCGCTCGCAGTCGACCAGGATCACCGAGGTGTCGGCCGCCACCTTGAAGCCTGCCGCCTCGGCGATCTGCGCGGCCGAGCGGCCCACCACCGCGGCGTTCAGCCGTCCGCCCGCGCAGGCCGTGCCGACGTCCGTCCCGAACAGGTGGTGCTCCAGCAGCGTCTTCTCCTCGGCGCTCGCGTGGTGTGCCTTGAGCCGGCGGAACTCGGCGAGCGCGGCGTCGCGGATGGCCGCGTCCAGCACGACGGCCTGCTCGGAGGCGCAGATCATGCCGTTGTCGAAGGTCTTGGACAGCACGATGTCGTTCACCGCCTGTCGCAGGTCCGCGCTCCGCTCGACGTACGCGGGGACGTTGCCCGCGCCGACGCCCAGCGCCGGCTTGCCGCACGAGTACGCGGCCCGGACCATCGCGTTGCCCCCGGTGGCCAGGATCGTCGCGATGTCCGGATGGTTCATCAGCGCGCTGGTGGCCGCCATCGACGGCTCCTCGATCCACTGGATGCAGTGCGCCGGTGCCCCGGCGGCCACCGCGGCGTCCCGGACGATCCGGGCCGCCTCCGCGGAGCAGCGCTGGGCCGAGGGGTGGAAGGCGAGGACGATCGGGTTGCGGGTCTTCAGCGCCAGCAGGCACTTGAAGATGGTGGTCGAGGTCGGATTGGTGACCGGGGTGATGCCCGCGACCACGCCGACCGGCTCGGCGATCTCGACGATGCCGTCGATCTCGTCCCGGTGCACCACCCCGACCGTTTTCGTCCGGGCCATCACATGGGTGACGTTCTCGCAGGCGAAGACGTTCTTCACCGCCTTGTCCTCGAAGACCCCGCGCCCGGTCTCCTCCACCGCCAGTGCGGCCAGTGCGGTGTGACGCGCCAGCGCGGCCAGGGACGCCTTCCTGACGATGTGGTCGACCTGCTCCTGGGTGAAGGAGCCGTACTCCCGGAGGGACGCCAGGGCGGATGCGACCAGCCGGTCAACGGCCGCCGACGGAGTGGGAAGACCGCTCGCGGGAGACGGCTTCGCCTCGTGCTTCGGGCGAGGGGACATGCTGGACCACCTTTTCCGTCATCGTCCGACATCGGGCGCCGGCGGGGCCGCGAGCGCCTTCGGTACCAGGCTTCCGTGTGCGGGCAGAACGGGGATCCGCCCTTCGGGCCCTCGGCAGCGGCCCGAAGGTCCCTGCCACGGCGTGCGGTTGGTCCCGGAGCGGGGCACCGCCGCAACCGGTGGCGGGCACCGCGGCCACCGGCACGCGGATGT
This sequence comes from Streptomyces sp. CB01881, assembly GCF_002953255.1. GTDB lineage: Bacteria > Actinomycetota > Actinomycetes > Streptomycetales > Streptomycetaceae > Kitasatospora. The sequence goes on along the minus strand of NZ_CP026498.1, from coordinate 167,595 downwards.
GCTCAGTCGTGCGGCACGACGGCGACCGGGCTGTGCGCGTGGTGGAGCACCGACTGGGTCACCGGCCCCAGCCGGGGCATGGCCAGCGGGTGCCTGGAGGTGCGCCGTCCCAGTACCACCAGGGAGGCGCTGCGGGAGGCCTCCACCAGGGCCCTCGCCGGACTCCACGGGCAGATGTCCGCCTCGGTGCGGACCTCGGGGTACTTGTCCCGCCAGTGGGCCAGCGTGTCCCGCAGCCGCAACTGCTCGGCCGCTGCCAGCGACTCCCGGACCTCCCACCGGTCCACCGGGGCTTCGGTGGTGTAGGGGCCGTGGGACGTGTTCCGACTCTCCACCGCACGCAGGGCGGCTCCGGTGGTGGCGGCGTGCTGGAAGGCGAAGGCCAGCACCGCGTCGCACGGCCGGTCGCCCTCCACGCCCACGACCACGTCGCCGGGCGATCCGCCCTGCCCGTCCGCTCCGGCGCGGACCAGTACCACGGGGCAGCGGGCCCGGGCGGCAGCCCGGAGCCCGACCGACCCGACCAGCAGGCCGGCGAAGCCACCGAGGCCGCGCGATCCCAGGACCAGCACCTCGGACCGGCGGGAGGCGGCGAGTGCCTCCGCCGCGTTCCCGGGGACGATCTCCAAGGAGACCTCCAGCCCGGGCAGGCAGGCCGCGATGCGGTCGCGGATCGCCGCCACGGACGCCGGCACCGCGCCAGGAGCGCCGCCGAGATCACGGCCGAGGGCGTCGACCTCGCTCCCGGCGACGTGAACGATCCGCAGTCCGAGGCCCCTCCGGTCGGCTTCCTGGGCAGCCCACCCGGCCGCCGCCGCGCTCTGTGCCGAACCGTCGATCCCCACCACCACGCTGTACGACATGTCTGCGACCTCCCATGGTCCCGGCCGGCCGCGGCGCCGGAGTGCGCCGTCCCGACCGGGGACCAGAATCCCGCCCCGTCCACGAGCGGTCCCAGGGGCCGAGAAGCCCCATCGAGGCGCCGAAGGTCCCGGCCGACGACTCCCGCAGGGGACGGAGGGCTCCCAGCCGTCCCCTTCCGACCGGCCGGCCTGCACCCCGCGCGGTCAGCCGCCGGGCGGCGTACGGCCCCGGAACGTCGCCCCGCCCTGTCGGGGCCCGCTGGCGCGGATGCGCTCCTCGATGTGCCGACGGACCTCGGCGCTGTACCGCCGGAGCCGCCCGGAAACCCCGGCGGCGGGCGGCTCCGGACTGCCGATCCGTCGGGCGGCCGGTGGAACCTGTGCGAGGTCCGCCTCGGACGCGCTGCGGGCGTCGACCGGCTATCGCGGTGGTCCGGTGCGTCGGCCGCGGACCATGACCCGTCAGTCGGCGAAGAGATGCGGGTCGGCCCCGACGGGAGCGGTGGTCGCGTCACCGTGCCGGTAGTGGTGGATGTGCGCGTCGGGGCCGGGGAAGTACTCCGTCACCCGCCCGTCGTCGGACCAGCGCACGTCGTACGGCGGGCTGCCGTCCGGATGGTGCAGGCCGACTATCTCGCCGTCCCGCCGTGCCGCGCCGGGCCTGGTGCCCTGAACGATGAGGCGGTCTCCCACTGCGGCTTTCATCACGGCCTCCAGCTTGTTCCTCGGCGCGGGGCGGGGGGCGGGGGGGCGACGGCCCCGCACCTCCATGGCACCACGGCGGGCCGGGGTCGGCAGGGGCCGAACGGCCCCTGCCGAGGTCCCGCCCGGCCCGGAAGGCCGGAGCGTCGGTGGGCATCGGGCGAACCGGAGGCGGTGGTGCCGCGGAAGAGTGGTCCCGGCCGGCGACCACCAGGAGCTCCGCTCCCCGCGCGGCGTCGAGCAGCCGTGCTCCGGCCGGCGGAGGTCAGCGGATCAGCACCCGCTCGCCGGAGCGGGGCACCACGGCCGTCCAGCCGAGCTCGCGGTCGATCCGGGCGCGCAGGGCCTCGGAGCCCTCGGGCTCGCCGTGGACGAGGTACACCGCGCTCGGCGGTGCGGCCGGGCGCAGCCAGTCGATGATCTCGGCGGCGTCGGCGTGCGCGGAGAAGGCGGGGACGTTGACGATCTCGGCGCGCACCGGCACGTACGTCCCGTACATCTTCAGTGCGCGGGCGCCGTTCACGAGGTCCCGGGCGCGGGTGCCCTCGGCGGCGTAGCCGACCACGACGACGGTGTTGCGGACGTCGGGCAGCAGGTGGCGCAGGTGGTGGACGACCCGGCCGCCGGTGGCCATGCCGGAGGCGGACACGATGACCGCCGGAGCGTGGGCGCGGTCCAGGGCGAGCGAGTCCTGGAGCGAGTGGATCAGGGTGAACGGCGCCGGGTCCAGGGCGGCGGGGCCCCGGGCCAGGACGTCCGGCCGCAGCTGGTCCGAGCCCGAAGCGAAGGCCTCGCGGTAGATCTGCAGGGTCGCGAGCGCCATCGGGCTGTCCACGTACACGGGGACGCCGGCCGGCAGCCGGCCCGTGCGGCGCAGTTCGGCGAGCTGGTGCAGCACCACCTCGGTGCGGTCGACCGCGAACGAGGGGATGACGACGGTCCCGCCGCGCGCCAGGGTCCGTTCCAGCGCCTGGGCGAACCACTCGCGGGCCGCCGTCTCCTCGTGGTGCCGGTGGCCGTACGTCGACTCCATCAGCAGCACGTCGGCGCCGGTGAAGGGTTCGGGCGGGCGCAGCAGCGGGTGGACGGGGCGGCCGAGGTCGCCGCTGGCGGCCAGGGTGCGGCCGTCCTCCAGGGTGAGGTGGGCCCAGGCGGACCCGAGGATGTGCCCGGCGCGGTGCAGCCGGAGCACGATCCCGGCGGTGATCTCGACGTCGGTGTCCAGCGGGACGGGGTCGAACATCCTCAGCGCGTTCTCGACGTCCTCGTCGTCGTAGAGCGGTTCGGCGGGCCGGTGTTTGGACCACCCGTGCGTGTTGGCGTGGTCCGCCTCCTCGCGGAGCAGGTGGGCGCTGTCACGCAGGATCAGCTCCGCGATCCGGGCGGTGTCGGGGGTGGTGAGCACCGGCCCGCGGAAGCCGTCGCGGACGAGGCGGGGCAGGTAGCCGCAGTGGTCCAGGTGGGCGTGGGTGAGTACGACGGCCCGGACGTCGGCCGGGTCCAGCGGCAGCGGGCGCCGGTTGCGGCGGCGCAGTTCGGCCAGGCCCTGGAACAGGCCGCAGTCGACCATCAGGCGGGCGTGGTCGGTCTCGACCAGGAACTTGCTGCCGGTGACGGTGCCCACGCCGCCGAGGAAGGTCAGCAGGCCCGGCCGGGGCTGGGGCCGGGGCCCGCCACTGTCCGTGGTCATGACGCCTCCGTCGAGGTCGGGTTCTCCCATCCTCACCCTCACCGGCCGCGTTGTCCTGGGCCGAACCGGCCCGGTCGACCGGGTCCGGTCGGCCCTGTGCGCAGGCGCGCCACAGGCGGAGAGTGAAGGCGGGACCCTCCCTACGGGCCCGTTCGAGGAGGAGTTTCGAGGAGGAGTGAGGACGATGCAGCACCGCAGCGTCAACGACGTGATGACCCGTGAGGTCGTCACCGCCCGGCCCGACACGCCGTTCAAGGAGATCGCGGCGCTGTTCCACCGCAACGACATCACCGCGATCCCGGTGCTCGACGACCAGGACCGCCCGCTCGGCATGGTGTCCGAGGCCGACCTGATCCGCAAGGAGGCCGTCCTGCCCGACCCCGAGGGCCGCTACCCCGGCCGCTGGCTGGACGCGAAGGACCGCGCCCGTGCCGAGGCGGAGACCGCCGGCGGGCTGATGACCAGCCCCGCCGTCACCGCCCGCCCCGGCTGGTCGGTGCCCGAAGCGGCCCGGGCCATGGACAAGCACAGGGTCAAGCGCCTGCCCGTGATCGACGAGGCCGGCCGTCTGGTCGGCATCGTCAGCCGCAGGGACCTGCTCCAGGTCTTCCTGCGCCACGACGCCGCCATCCGCGAGGAGATCGCGCACGACGTGCTGGGCCAGACCCTCTGGCTGGCGCCCGGCGACGTCCGGGTCGCGGTGCACGACGGTGTGGTCACCCTGGAGGGGCGGCTTCCCCGCCGCAGTCTCATCCCGATCGCCGAACAGCTCTGCCGCGCCGTGGACGGCGTGGTCGCCGTCCACGCCACCCTCGACTGGACGGAGGACGACACTGAGCAGGCCCTGGAACACCCCCGCGCCTACCGCGCCGCTTCGTAGGAGGCCACCGTGACCAGCACACCGAGCGCCGTCGCCGACGTCATGACCCACGCGGTGGTCGCCGTCGGCCGCGACGCGGACTTCCGCGAGCTCGCCGAGACCCTCCAGCGCTGGCAGGTCAGCGCCGTCCCCGTCCTGACCGGCGACGGCCGGGTGATCGGCGTGGTCTCCGAGGCCGACCTGCTCACCGCCCGCGACCGGGACGGCGAGCGCGCCGACGCCCTGACCGCCGGGCGGATGATGTCCGTCCCCGCCGTCACCGTCCACCCCGGCAGTTCGCTCGACGAGGCCGCCCGGGCGATGGCCCGCGGCCGCCTCAAGCGGCTCCCGGTGGTCGACGAGGAGGACTACCTGGTCGGCATCGTCAGCCGGGGCGACCTGCTGAAGGTCTACCTCGGCGACGACCGCGAGCTCGCCGACCGGGTGCGTTTCGAACTGGTCGCCACGCTCGGGCCGGCCGCCTCGGCGGACACCGACGTCCGCTCCGAGGACGGCCGGATCACCCTGTCCGGTGACCTGCCCGATGCCGTCTCCGCACCGGTCCTGGAACGCCTGGTGCGGTCCGTGCCCGGAGTCGTCGGCGTCGAGCTCCGGCTCACCACGCGGGCCTGACCGGGGCGATCCGGTGGCTGAACACGGGACACGGTGGTCTCCCCGTCGGCGGGGCGCCCGGACAGACTCCCGCCGAGCACGTCCGCCTCGGTACGGACCTCGCCGTTCGGGCCCGCCGCGCCCGGACACGGGCGGCCTGCCGACCGGTGGGGAGCCTCGTACGATTCGGGGCTCCGCCCGCAGCGGCCGGGCAGCCCCGGCACGGGTACCGACGCTCCCGGCCCCTGGGCTCTACGCCTCGGGCACCACGGTGACCGGGCACTCGGCGTGGTGGAGGACGGCGTGGGCGACGGGGCCGAGTCGGCCCACCGAGCTGAGGGGGCGGCGGCCGAGGACCAGCAGCCGGACCTTCACCGAGGCGTCGACCAGCAGCATTCCCGCACCCGCGGGTTCCGCGTCCTGCAGGACCTCGACGTCGGGACGGGCGGTCGCCCACGGTTCGAGGACGCGGGCGAGCAGTGCAGCCTCCTCGTCCCGGTATCCGGCGGTCCCACCGGCTGACCGGGCCCCGAAGGCGTGCACTGCTCTCAGCGGCAGGCCGTAACGCCGGGCGGCATCGAAGGCGAACGCGAGCGCAGCCTCGGCGGGGCGGCGCGCGTCCACGCCGACCACCACGTGCTCGCGCGGTCCCGGGCCCGGCTGCTCCGCCGGGAGAACGACGGTCGGGCAGCCGGCCCAGGCGGCGACGTGCAGGGCGGTGGAGCCGACGCGCAGTTCCGGGAAACCGCCGTCCCCGCGCGCCCCGAGCACCAGCAGTTCGGCGTCCTCGGCAGCCGCCACCAGAGCCGCGGTGGCGACGTCGTGGACCTCCTCGGCGTGCACGCGCACCTGCGGATGGCGTTTCGCCAGGACGTGCCGGGCCTCGTGGATCAGGTCGGACCCGCTCGGCAGCGGTTCGACGGCCCAGCTGGGCAGCAGACACGGCATCAGGGGCAGCGCGTGCAGGACGCGCAGCGGACGGTCGCGCAGCAGGGCCTCGGCTGCGGCCCAGTCGACGGCAGCCAGGCTCGCGGCGGACGCGTCCACACCGACGGTGACGGGCAGTTCCATGGTGATGCTCTCCTTGGGGTGATCCCCCCTGCTCCGGTTCAGGCGTTCAGGTGCCAGTCGGTGATTTCGGGGAGGTCGGTGCCGTGTTCGCGGATCCAGTCGTGGTGGCGCACGCGCTGGTCGGCCATCCGCTGGCGGACGGCGGCGGCGCGGACGGCGAGGCCGGGGACGCGGTCGATGACGTCCATGACCAGCCGGTAGCGGTCGAGGTCGTTGCGGACGACCATGTCGAAGGGCGTGGTGGTGGTGCCGGACTCCTTGTACCCGCGGACGTGCAGGTGCGGGTGGACGGCGCGGCGGTAGGCGAGGCGGTGGATGAGCCACGGGTAGCCGTGGTAGGCGAAGATCACCGGCTGGTCGGTGGTGAACAAGGCGTCGAACTCGTGGTCGGGCATGCCGTGCGGATGTTCTTCGGCGGGCATCAGGCGGGCGAGGTCGACCACGTTGACCACCCGGACCGCGAGGTCGGGGAGGTGGCGGCGCAGGAGGTCGGCCGCGGCGACGACCTCCTGGGTGGGTACGTCGCCGGCGCAGGCGAGGACCACGTCGGGCTCGCGGGTGCCGTGGTCGGTGCCGGCCCACTCCCAGATGCCGGCGCCGCGGGCGCAGTGGGCGCGGGCCTCGTCCAGGGTGAGCCAGTCGAAGCAGGGCTGCTTGCTGGCGACGACGACGTTGACGTAGTCACGGCTGCGCAGGACGTGGTCGGCGACGGCGAGCAGGGTGTTGGCGTCCGGCGGGAAGTAGACGCGGACGGCTTCGGGGCTCTTGTTGAGGACGTGGTCGACGAAGCCGGGGTCCTGGTGCGAGAAGCCGTTGTGGTCCTGGCGCCAGACGTGGGAGGTGAGCAGGTAGTTGAGTGAGGCGAGCGGTGCGCGCCAGGGGATCCGACGAGTGGTGCGCAGCCATTTGATGTGCTGGTTGACCATGGAGTCGACGATGTGGACGAACGCCTCGTAGCAGGAGAAGAGGCCGTGCCGGCCGGTCAGCAGGTAGCCCTCCAGCCAGCCCTGGCAGGTGTGTTCGGAGAGGATCTCCATCACCCGGCCGTCCCGGGCGAGGTGTTCGTCGACCGGCAGGGTGTCCGCCTGCCACGCCTTTCCGGTGGCGGTGTAGACGGCCTGGAGGCGGTTGGAGGCGGTCTCGTCGGGGCCGACCAGGCGGAAGTCCCGGCGCTCGGCAGTGGCAGCCATCAGATCGGCCAGCAGGTCACCGAGGATCCGGGTCGGTTCGTGCAGGGTGCTGCCGGGCTTGTCGACGGGGACGGCGTAGCGCTCCGGCGCCGGGACCGGGAGGTCGCGCAGCAGTAGCCCGCCGTTGGCGTGCGGGTTGGCGCCGAGTCGGCGGGTGCCCTCGGGGATGCAGGCGAGGACCTGGCCGGCCGGCCGCGCTCGTCGAAGAGTTCCTCGGGGCGGTAGGAGCGCAGCCAGGCCTCCAGTTCCGCGAGGTGCTCGGGGTTGTCGCGGACCTGGTCGAGCGGGACCTGGTGGGCCCGCCAGGTGCCCTCCACCGGCACGCCGTCCACCTCGGCCGGCCCGGTCCAGCCCTTCGGTGTGCGCAGCACGATCAGCGGCCAGTGCGGGCGGCGGGTGCTTCCGTCGGCGCGGGCCCCGTCCTGGATCGCGGCGATCCGGTCGAGTGCGGTGTCCATGGCTGCCGCCATCGCCTGGTGGACCGTCAGCGGGTCGTCGCCGGTGACGTACAGCGGGTAGTGGCCGTAACCGCGCAACAGGGCGTCGAGCTCCGCCTCGGGCAGGCGGGCGAGTACGGTCGGGTTGGCGATCTTGTAGCCGTTGAGGTGGAGGATCGGCAGGACGGCGCCGTCGTGTACCGGGTCGAGGAACTTGTTGCCGTGCCAGGAGGCGGCCAGCGGTCCGGTCTCGGCCTCGCCGTCGCCGATCACGCAGGCGACCAGCAGGCCGGGGTTGTCCAGTGCCGCACCGTAGGCGTGGGACAGCGCGTAGCCGAGCTCGCCCCCCTCGTGGATGGAGCCAGGCGTCTCGGGAGCGACGTGGCTGGGCACGCCGCCGGGAAAGGAGAACTGGCGGAACAGCCGCGCCATCCCTTCCACGGGTCACCGTGGGGTACGTATCGGTGTAGCTGCCCTCCAGCCAGGAGTTGGCCAGGACCGCAGGGCCGCCGTGCCCGGGCCCCCAGACGCAGATCGCGTCCAGGTCGCGGGCCTTGACCACGCGGTTGAGGTGGGTGTGCACGAGGTTGAGGCCCGGCGAGGTGCCCCAGTGGCCCAGCAGGCGCGGCTTGATGTGCTCGGGGCGCAGCGGCTCACGCAGCAGCGGGTTGGCGAGCAGGTAGATCTGGCCGGCCGCCAGGTAGTCGGCGGCCCGCCAGTGCGCGTTCAGGGCGTGAAGCTCCTGGGGGGACAGGGGGAGCGGCACCGGACTGTCGATGCTGGCCATGCGTGCGGGCCTCCTCGGAGCGGTCGGACGTGTTCCAGTCATCGTCACGCTCCGGAGGCGGGCGCGCACAGGGCCGACCGGGGTATTCCGGCGGGGCCCGGGTGGGGACCTGTGGCCCCACCGATGGGGCCCGCGCGACCCTGCGCCCGACCCCCGCTCCCGGTGCACGCTGGCCGTGCCTGCCGACCGGCGCAGGCCCGACGACGTTCGGACAGGACATGACGGGCAGTGGGCGCGAAGCGAAGGCCTACCCGGTGGGCGGCGGCATCGCCTCCCTCGCCGGGCCGGCCGGCCGCGACGAGCTCGCACCCGACCCCGAACCCGCAACCCCACCCGGAGGAAACCGATGACCCCTTACGTGATGGCCGCCGTCGACGGCTCGCCGCAAAGCCTCACGGCGGCACGCTGGGCGGCCGACGAGGCCGTCCGCCGTGGTCTGCACCTTCGCCTGGTCCACGCCCGGACCTGGGAGGACGACATCGATGCGGACCCGGGGCAACCCGCGGACGTCCGTGCCCTCACGACCCGCATGCTCATGGACGCGCGGCAGGAGGTCAGCCGCTCCTTCCCCGGTCTGGAGATCCGGGCCGAGCTGATCGGCGACGGCGTCCCGGCCGACGTACTGGCCGGAGCCGCCGCCACGGCCGAACTGCTCGTCCTCGGCTCGCGAGGACTGGGCGGCTTCGACCGACTGCTGCTCGGCTCGGTGGGCCAGGGTGTCGCCGCGCGCTGCGACGCCCCGGTCGTCCTGGTCCGCGCGTCGGACACGGAGCGCACCGACGCACCCGAAGGCCCGAAGGTGGTCGTCGGCATCGACACCCGCGCCCCCTCGGACGCCGTCATCGATTTCGCGTTCCGCGAGGCCGCCGCGCGCGGCGCCGTACTCCACGCCGTCCACGGCTGGGAGCCCCCGCCGGTCTGGGGCTACGCCGGGTGGGTGGCTCCGCAGACCGAGACCGAACAGTTCCGCTCCATCGAGGCCGAGCTGCTCAGCGAGGCGCTGACGGGCTGGCGCGAGAAGTTCCCGGACACCGTCGTGGTCGAGGACAGCCGGATCGGCACCGGCGCCGGTGCCGTGGTGGACGCCTCCACGGGTGCGGCGCTCACCGTGGTCGGCCGTCGCCGGCGGCCCCACCCTGTCGGGCTGCGGCTCGGCCCGGTGGCCCACGCCGTGATCCACCACGCGCAGTCGCCGGTCGCCGTCGTCCCGCACGACTGAGCCGGGAGCCCGTGGTGCCGGGACGTCGGCCAGCCCTGGCGGAGGCGGGAGGGACCGGCTGTGATGGAGACGGGAGCCGCCACACCGGCCTGTCGTGACGTGCGGCGCCGACGCGCCGGCTGGAGCGTCCTCGTCGTCGGCGAGGCCCGTCACGTCGACGACACCGACGAGGAACGGCGGCTCTCGGCGCTGCCCGGAGGGCCGACCGGCCCCGCGTGCTGGGCCGGTCGGCACCCGGGGGACGCCCCCGGTCGGCCGCGGCGGGGGAACCGTCCGGCCCTGCGAGTCCGGCGGTGGGGCGACGAGAGTGGGAGACGAGCCCGATCCCCGAGGAGGTGGCGGAGATGATCCGCGTCGAGGTTCCCGCCCGCCCCGCCCGCCCCGCCCGCCCCGGCGGCGCCGCGCGCAGGCCGTCCGGCCGTCCGCTGCCCCACTGACGCCGGGAGCCGGCATGAACCCCCGCCGGCCGCTGCTGGCGGCCTCCGACGTCCGCAAGGTCTACCGGACCGGGACGGTCGAGGTGGCCGCCCTGCGCGACCTCGACCTGACGGTGGACCACGGGGAGCTGGTCGGGGTGATGGGTCCGTCGGGGTCGGGGAAGACGACCCTGCTCAACTGCCTCTCCGGCCTGGACGACATCGACGCCGGCCGGGTCGAGGTGGACGGCCGGGACCTGTTCGCGATGTCGGACGCCGAGCGCACCGAACACCGGGCCCGGGCGATGGGCTTCGTCTTCCAGGCGTTCAACCTCATCCCGGTCTTCACGGCCGCCGAGAACGTCGAACTCCCGCTGCTGCTCACCGGAACCCCGCCGCACGAGGCGCGCGCCCGGGCGGTCGGCATGCTGGAACGGGTCGGCCTCGGCGACCGGGTGACGCACCGTCCGAGCGAGCTGTCCGGAGGCGAGCAGCAGCGGGTCACCATCGCGCGGGCCCTGGTCGCCCGGCCAGCCGTCGTCTGGGCGGACGAGCCCACCGGCAACCTGGACAGCGCCATGGCCGGCCAGGTGATGGACCTGCTGACCGGGCTCAACCGCGACGAGGGTCAGACCATCGTGCTGGTCACCCACGACGAGGCGATCGGCCGCCGGCTGCCGCGCCTGGTGCGGATGCGCGACGGCCGTCTGGTCTCCGACAGCCTCCGGACCGAACTGGAACACGTGGACTGAGCGATGTACCCGAACCTGCTTCCACTGGTGCTCGGTTCGGCCGCCGCGGCCCTGCTCGCGCTCCTCCTGCTCGCCGTGCGGCAGCCGGTGGTCCGGCGCCTGGCACTGCGCCAGGTCGCCCGGCGCCGCACCGAGGCGGCTCTGGTCATCACCGGCTCCGTGCTCGGCACCGCCATCATCGTCGGCGCCCTCGTCGTCGGCGACACCCTGAACTTCTCGGTCCGCCAGCAGGCCTACCGGACGCTCGGCCCGCTCGACGAACGCATCGTCGCCACCGACCCCGCCGTCGGACGGGACGTGGCGGACCGGCTGCAACCGCTCACGGCCGATCCCGACGTCGACGGCGTCCTCAGCGCCCAGGTCGCCCAGGCCGCCGCCGCGAACCCCCGGGGCGCCGGCGGAACGGTCGCCGAACCCCGTGTCCTCGCCTGGCAGACCGACCTCGACGCGGCCGGCCGCTTTGGCGCGGCGGGCGGGGACTCCGGCCTGCACGGGCCCGCACCCCTGCCGGGCCAGGTGGTGCTCAACGCGCCCCTCGCCCGCTCGCTCCACGTGGGCAGCGGGCAGATGATCACCCTGTACCTCTACGGGCAGCCGGTGGACTACCGGGTCGAGCGGGTGGTTGCGCAGCAGGGTCTGGCCGGGGCCGGCCTCGGCGGTCGCCAGAACCGCGACGTGTTCCTGCCACCGGGTGCGCTGGATGCCGCGAGCCGCGCGGCGGGCACGCAGCCGCTGTCGGTGACCGTGGTCTCCAACCGCGGCGGCGTCGAGACGGGCGACAGGCTCACCGACACCGTCACGGCGAAGATCCGCACCGCTCTCGGCCCCGACACGGGCCGCGCCGCCGTCGAGACCCCCAAACACACGGTGCTCGTGGAGGCCCAGCGGACCGGTGACGTGCTCGGTGCCCTCTTCCTGATGATCGGCAGTTTCAGCATCATCGCCGGTGCACTGCTGCTGGTGAACGTCTTCGTGATGCTCGCCGAGGAGCGCAAGCCCCAGCTGGGCATGCTCCGGGCGGTCGGCCTCAAGCGCTCCCGCCTGGTCGGCTCCTTCACCCTGGAGGGTGCGGTCTACGCACTGGCCGCCACGGTGCCCGGGGTGGCGATCGGCGTCGGCGTGGGCTGGGGAGTCGCCCTGATCGCCGCCCAGATCTTCCGCGGCTGGTCGGTGGACGGCGGCGGCCTCTCCATCGTCTTCGCCATGACCCCGACGAGCCTGCTCAACGGGGCCGCGACCGGCCTGGTGATCGCGCTGGCCGCGATCGCCGCCACCAGCGCCCGGATCAGCCGGTTCAACATCATCGCCGCGATCCGGGAACAGCCTGCCGGTCCCGGCCGCGGACCCCGACGCCGGCTCCTGGTGGTCGCCACCGCGCTGGCCGTGCTGTGCGCACTGGCAGCCGTTCCCGCAGTCGCCCGCAGCCAGGCGGAACAGACCTACCTCCTGCCCGCCCTGGCCGTGCTCTTCGCCGTCCCCGCGGCCCTGCGGGTGCTTCCGCGCCGCGCCGTCACCAGCGTCGCCGCAGGACTCGTCCTGGTCTGGTCGCTGACCGCCAGCGTGCTGCGCCCGCGGGTGTTCGACACCCCCTCCACGGCCGTCTACGTCATCCTCGGCAGCCTCGCCGCCTTCTCCGCCGTGATCCTGGTCAGCGAGAACCAGCAGGCCCTGCTCCGCCCGCTGCGCCGGGTGATGGCGAGGCCCACCCAACAGGGCCTCGCCCTGCGGCTGGCCGCCGCGTACCCGCTGGCCAAACGCTTCCGCACCGGCTCGACCCTGGTGATGTACACCCTCATCGCGCTCGTCCTGGTGCTGCTCACCGAGATCTCCGGTCTCGTGAACGCCAGCGTCGGCCAGGCCACCAGGGACGCGACCGCCGGCTACACCCTGAAGCTCGACTACAACCCGCAGGCGGTGGGCGGCGACCCGCTCGCCGCCCTGCGCACCGGGCCGCTCGCGGCCCAGACGGCCGCCGTCACCCCGCTGCTCGACGCGCGTGGCCAGTCGACCGACCCCGGGCACCGGACCACGCGGCCGCTGGACACGGCGGTCGTCGGCGTACCCGAGGGGGCGGTCACGGGCATCGCCTTCCGGGACCGGCTGCCGGGTCTTCCCGATGACCCGGCCGTCTGGCAGGCGCTGGCCACGCACCCCCAGTACGTCGTCGTGGACAACTTCTTCGGCTCCACCGGCGGTCCCGCAGGCAAGTACTTCGCCCCCGGCGACACCCTCACGCTCACCGACCCGGGCACCGGGCGCTCCGAGCAGAAGACGATCGCCGGCGTGCTGAAGAGCGGGCTCGCCTTCTACCCCGCCAACGGCAACAGCGCCACCGTCTACCCGGTGATCGCCGGCGAGCGGAGCGTGGCCCAGCAGTTCGGTGCCGACGCGCGGACCGCGGGTGCGCTGGTCCGCACGGCCCCCGGGGTCTCCCCGGAGGCCCTTGCCGGCCGTCTCCAGGGCGAGTACCTCCCGGCCAGCCTGGTGGCCAGTCCGATCGCCTCCGACGTCCACCGCCTGTTCGCCGCCGACACCGCCTTCTTCAAGCTGATGCAGGGCTTCCTCGCCCTGGGCCTGCTGATCGGCATCACCGGTCTCGGCGTCGTCATGGTCCGGGCCGTCCGGGAGCGCCGCCGCACCATCGGCGTGCTGCGCGCCCTGGGCTGCCAGGCCCGGACGGTCGAGCGTTCGTTCCTCTGGGAGAGCGGTTTCATCGCGCTGGAGGGCGTTCTGCTGGGCAGCCTCCTGGGGGTGCTCACCACCTGGCTGATGTACCAGAAGAGTTCCGCCTTCGCCGGGTTGGAAGGCGGGTTCCCGATCGAGTGGGGGCCCGTCCTCACCCTGGCGGGCGTCACCCTCGCCGCGTCCCTGCTGGCGGCACTCGGCCCCGCCCGGCACGCGGCCCGGATCAGGCCGGCCCTCGCCGTGCGCATCTCCGACTGATCCCCGGGTAACGGAAGGGTCTGGTAACGGAAGTGTCTCGGGGTGGCAGGTGGTCGCGCAGGGGTCTTGACGGGAACAGGTCGACAAGCGTTTGCTGTCTCCCACCCCGCAGGCCTGTTTGGTTCTGCTTGATTTTGTGGATTTGAACGTTCAAACTCGGTCCGAACTCGGAGGGATCCCATGCCGGTGCGCTCTGTCCCGGAGTATCTGCGGCAGTTCGGCGAGCCGGCCGGGTATCTGGACTTCGCACGGTTCGGCCCGGTTTCGGCCTCGGTGCACGAGGTGCTGGTCCGGTCGGCCGCGCAGATCCGCGACCGGGGGTGGGCCGCGCTGGAAGCCCTGGACGTGGCGGGGGAGGAGGCGGCCCGGACGGCGGCGGAGCTCCTCGGGTGCGCGCCGCACGAGATCGCGTTCGTCGGCTCGACCTCGCACGGCATGTTCGCCGCGGCCCACGCCTTCGCCGCCGCGCAGGCCGGGAGCACCGTCCTGGTCTCCCGGTCGGACTTCCCCGGTGCGGTCTACCCCTGGCTGCGGGCCGCCGGCAACGGTGGTCTGACGGTGCGGCTGCTGGACGGCCCGGTCACGGCGGACGTGGTGCGGGCCCACCTGGACGAGCGGGTCCGTGCGGTCTCGGTCTGCGCGGTGGACAGCGCCACCGGGTTCCGGGCGCCGCTGGCCGCGATCAAGGAGGTGATCGGTCCGGGGCGGGTCCTGGTGGTGGACGCGGTCCAGGCGCTGGGCGCCGTGGAGTTCGCCGCCGACGCCGCGGACATCCTCGCCTCCGGCGGCCAGAAGTGGCTCCGGTCCGGCTGGGGCGCCGCGCTGCTGCTGGTCCGCGACCGGGTGGCCGGACTGCTCGGCCCCGGGCTCGGCGGCTGGTCGGGCGTGCTCGACCCGATCGACGCGCCCGACCACCCGTGCCCCGCCAGGCCGGGGGCCGTCGCGCACACGCTCACCAACCCGGACGGCCCGGCCGTCGCCGCGCTGGGCGCGGGCCTCGCCCTGGTCCGGGACGTCGGCGCGGCGCGGATCAACGCCCGGATCGGCGAGGTGCTCGGCGTCCTGCTCGACGCCGCCAGGGCGGCCGGCGCCGAGATCTCCGGCGGCCCAGGCGCGGGCGGCCCTGACGGAGGCACCGGGGAGGGCGGCGGCAGCGGGATCGCCCGGCTGCGGCTGCCCGGCGCCGACCCGCAGGCCGTCCACGACGCACTGACCCGGGAGGGTCTGTCCACCACCCGGCGCGGTGACTGGATCCGGTTGTCGCCGCACGCCAGCACCGACCTGCACGTCGCCGCCCGGCTGGCCGGAGCCCTCAAGCTCGCCGCCGCCGGCTGACCGGCACGCCGGCCGCCTTCCGACCGCCTCCCGGCCTCCTCCTGACCGTCTCCTGACCGGGTTCGGCCGGGAGGCCCCAAGCCTCCGCCTCCCGCAACAACCGCACCAGCCGCAAGCCCCCGCGCAACCACCGCACGACGACCGCGCAACCACCGCACGACCACGCAAGCCCCCCGCAGGCCAGGGCCCACCCCTTGGCCGGGCCACCCCTCAGAGAGGAATGCAATGTCACACCTTTCCCGTCGTGATCTGCTCCGCACCACCGGAGGCGGCCTGCTGGCCCTGGCCGCCGGCGGCGCGCTGTCCGCCTGCTCCGGCTCCGGCGGCGACGCCGCCCCGGGCGGGGACGCCGCCACCGGCATGATCACCGTCTGGTCCTGGGCCACGGCGGCCGAGGCCCTGCGAGGCGTCGTGCCGGCCTTCGAGAAGGACAACCCCGGGATCAAGGTCGACGTCCAGGACCTCGGCGAGCCCGCGATCTGGGACAAGATCACCGTCGGCATGGCGGCCGGCGGCCAGGGCCTGGGCGACGTCCTGCACATCGGCTGCGACTACCTGCCCGGCTACATGGAGAAGTTCCCCGGCGGCCTGGCCGACCTCTCCGGGCTGGGCGCGGACGCCCACAAGGACAAGTTCGCCCAGGGGCTCTGGCCCGTCGTCACCGGCAAGGACGGCCGCGTCCACGCGCTGCCCTGGGAGGTGAACCCGCTCGGCTTCTTCTACCGCAAGGACATGTTCGACAAGGCGGGCATCGATCCGACCACCTTCCAGACCTGGGACGACGTGCTCGCCATCGGCGACCGGTTCAAGGCCGCCAACCCCGGCATGGCCCTGGTCGGGCTCAACCGGCCC
Organism: Streptomyces sp. CB01881; assembly: GCF_002953255.1. Taxonomy (GTDB): domain Bacteria; phylum Actinomycetota; class Actinomycetes; order Streptomycetales; family Streptomycetaceae; genus Kitasatospora. The sequence goes on along the minus strand of NZ_CP026498.1, from coordinate 151,867 downwards.
GCCACCCCCGCGCCCGACCTCGACTTCCTCCAGTCGCTGATGCAGCTCCAGGGCGCCTTCTACTTCGACCTCAAGGGCGACATCACCGTGAGCTCCCCGGAGGCGGTCCGGGCCCTCACGATCATCAAGCGCCTCGACGAGGCCGGACTGGTCGCCGACGCCGCCGGCGACCACGGCTGGCGCAACCTGATGAAGGCCGGGAAGCTCGCCCTCGGCCCCCTGCCCGCCTGGGCCGCGCACTACCTGGAGGCCAAGTTCCCCGACCAGAGCGGCAACTGGCGCCTCACCCGGCCGCCGGCGGTCACCCCCGGCGGGAAGCGCACCGCGATCGTCAACTCCACCTACCTGGCCGTCGCCGGCTCCAGCCCGCGCCGCGTCGCCGCCTGGAAGTTCGTCGAGTACGCGCTCACCCGGCCCGCCTCGGTCAACGCCATGTTCACCTCCGGCGGCGTCTTCCCCGCGCTGACCGCCGCCTACGCGGACCCGATGTACTCCGCGCCCGCCCCCTACTACGGCGGACAGCCCGTCCTGCGGACCTTCGCCGACCTGCTCGGCGAGGGCGCCGACGCCACCAACTACTCCGCCGACTACGCCCGCGCCCTCAAGCTCGCCAGCGACGCCCAGACGAAGGTCTTCCTCAAGGGCGCCGACCCGGCCGCCGCCCTCCAGGACGCCGCCAAGCAGCTCGCCCAGCAGACCGGGCGCACGGTCCGGTGACCACGGCCACCCGAACCGCCGCCCCGGCCGGCCCGGCGGCGCCGCGCGCCCGCCGCCGGTCCGAGCCGCGCCCCCGGTCCCGCTGGCGCCGCAGGGCGGTGCCGTACCTGCTCCTCGCGCCCGCCCTGATCACCTTCGCCGTGTTCAAGGCCTACCCGATCGTCTCCTCGCTGCTGCTGTCGCTCACCACCGGCGCCGGCGCGGCCACCCGCAACGCGGGCACCGCCAACTACCGGCGCCTGCTCCACGACCCGCTGTTCTGGACGGCCCTGCGCAACACCGCTCAGATCCTGGTCGTGCAGGTCCCGCTGATGCTCGTGCTCGCGCTGGGCCTGGCCGTCGGCATGAACTCGGTGTTCGTCCGGTGGCGCACGGCGTGGCGCCTCGGCGTCTTCATGCCGGCCGTCACCGGCCTGGTCGCCACCGGCGTGGTCTTCGCCTTCCTCCTCAACACCCGCCAGGGCGCCGTCAACCACCTCCTCGAACAGGTCGGCCTGCCCGGCGTGGACTGGCTCGGCAGCCCGTTCTGGTCCCGGATGGCCGTCGTCCTCGTCCTCACCTGGCACTACACCGGCTACAACGCCGTGATCTACCTGGCCGGCCTCCAGGGCATCCCCAGGGAGCTGTACGAGGCGGCCATGGTGGACGGCGCCGGCCCGCTGCGCCGCTTCGCCTCCGTCACCCTGCCCGCCCTGCGCCCGGTCCTGCTGTTCACCGTGGTGCTCTCCACCATCGGCACCCTCCAGCTCTTCGACGAGCCGTACGTGCTGACCCGCGGCGGCCCGGACAACGCCACCCTCACCGTCTCGATGTACCTGTACGACAACGGCTTCCACTACTTCGACTTCGGCTACGCCTCCGCCATCGCCTACGCACTCACCCTGCTGGTGTCGGTGCTCGGCGCGGCCCAGATGCGCCTGATGGGAGAACGCCCATGAGCACCGCGAGGTCCGCGCGGCTGCGCGGCTGGCCCCTGACCCTCGTCCTGGCGGGCGTCGCCGGCCTCTCCGTCGGCCCCTTCTACTGGCTGGTGGTGGCCGCGACCCACGGCGACTCCGAGATCTTCGACTGGCCCCCGAACCTGCTGCCCGGAAGCCATCTGGGCGACAACCTCTCCCACCTCCAGGACAAGATCGGCCTCGGCCGGGTCGTCCTCAACTCGCTGGCCATCGCCGGCCTGCAGACCATCGGCGCGCTGATCGTCGCGCTGCTCGCCGGCTACGCCTTCGCCAAGTTCCGGTTCCGCGGCCGCACCGTCCTGTTCGCGGTGCTGCTCTCCACCCTGGTGGTGCCCGAACAGGTGATGCTGGTGCCGCTGTTCAAGATGATGATGTCGATCGGCCTGCTCGACAGCTACCAGGCCGTGGTGCTGCCCGGCCTCTGCGTGCCGTTCGCGATCTTCCTGATGCGCCAGTCCCTCAGCAGCATGCCCGACGAACTCCTGGACGCCGCCCGGGTCGACGGCGCCGGCGAGCTGCGGGTGCTGTGGAGCGTGGTCGTCCCCGTCATGCGCCCCGCCCTGGCCGCACTGGCGATCTTCCTCTTCCTCGGGTCCTGGAACCAGTTCGTCTGGCCGCTGATCGCCCTGCGCAGCCCCGAGATGCACACCCTGCCGGTGGCGCTCGCCACCCTGCACGCCAGCGAGGCGACCACCGACTACGGTGCCATCCTCGCCGGAACCGCCGTCTCCACCCTGCCGATGATGGTCCTCTTCCTGGTCCTCCAGCGGCAGTTCATCTCCGGCCTGCTGGCCGGCGCGACGAAAGGCTGACCATGGACGAGCTCTGGGAACCGCACGCCCCCGCCGCCGGCGCTCTCCGGCCGCTGCCCGCCGACGGACTGGACCTGCGGGCCGGCGGCACCGCCACGGTCCGGCCGGTCACCGAGGGCGTCATCGAGGTGACCGCCGAGAGCGGCGGCGAGACCCGCATCGAGTGGCGCGTCCCGTGCGCCGACGCCACCGCCTTCTGGACCCCCGAGCCCCGCGGCACCGGCTGGCTGCCCGCCGCCTGGAGCGCCCCGCGGCGGATCTCCCTGGCCAAGGGCGCGCCGGTCGCCGCCCTGGTCGGCACCGGTGACGTCGCCCTCTGCGCCTTCGCCGCCGACCGCACGGACGTCCTGGCCGGCGCCGGAGTCGTCGAGGAGAACGGCGAGTTCCGGTTCTGGGCCCAGGCCACCGGACGCCTCACCGTCCGGATCGACACCTCCCGCCGCCACTTCGCCGGCTGTCTGGCCGACCTCGCCGGCTGGTGGGGGGAGGGGCGGACGGCCCACGTCCCCGAGGCCGCCCGCCGTCCCGCCTACTCCACCTGGTACACGCTCCAGCAGAACGTCACCCCGCAGGCCGTGGAGACCCAGGCCGCCCTCGGCAAGGCCCTCGGCCTCGACACGATCATCGTCGACGACGGCTGGATGACCCGGGACCGCGCCCGCGGCTACGCCCACTGCGGCGACTGGGAACCCCTCTCGCTGCCCGACGCCACCGCCCACGTCGCCCGCGTCCACGACCTCGGCGTCCGCTACCTGCTCTGGTACGCCCTGCCGTTCATCGGCAAGGAGAGCGCCGTCTGGGACCGGCTCGGGCGTTACGCGCTCGCCGACGCCGCGCACATGGGCGCCGTCGTCGCCGACCCCCGCTACCCGGCCGTCCGCGAGCACCTCACCGACCGCCTCGCCAGGGCCGTCGAGGAGTGGGGGATGGACGGACTGAAGATCGACTTCATCGACTGGTTCGCCGTGCCGGACCCGCCGGCCCCCGGGCCCGAGGCGGACTGCGCCACCGTGGACGAGGGCGTCGAACTGCTGCTCGCCGCCGTCCACCGCCGGATCACCGCCGCGCAGCCGGAGGCGATGACCGAGCACCGCCAGCCCTACACCAGCCCCGGCCTCTGGCCGTGGACCACCATGATCCGCGCCACCGACTGCCCGCTCAGCCCGCAGGAGAACCGGCAGCGCACCCTCGACCTGCGACTCGTCGCCGGGCCGGTCGCGGTCCACTCCGACATGCTCATGTGGCACCCGGCCGAGCCGCCCGAGCAGATCGCCTGCCACCTGATCAACGTCCTCTTCGCCGTCCCGCAGATCTCCGTCGACCTGGCGGCCCAGAGCCAGGAGCAGCGCGAGGCCCTCGCGTTCTGGCTCGGCGTCGTCCGCGAGCACCTGACCACCCTGCAACTCGGCGAACTCCGCCCGGCCAGGCCCGACCTCGGCTACCCGATGGTCACCGCGACCGGCGACGGGACGGTGGCGGTCGCCCGCTACGCCCCGCTGCCGGTGCGGGCCGGCGACGGGCCGTGGCACACCCTGCTCGTCGCCAACGCCGACGACGACCCCGAGGTGCGGCTGCCGGGCCTGCGGGGCAGGGCCGAGGTCACCGTCCACGACGCCCGCGGGCGTATCGTCCGTAGCGACACCGCCGACCTGGCCGGCGACGGCGTGGTCACCGTCCCCCGCGGGGGACTGCTGACCCTGCGCCGGACGCAGGGATAGCGGCCGCCCCGTCCACCGCCCCGTCCACCGTCCCGACCCACCGACCGGAGCACCGATGACCCAGGGAGCACGCCCGCCGCGCCGGGCCACCACCATCGCGGAGGTCGCGCGCGCGGCGGGCGTGTCCCGGCAGACCGTCTCCAACACCCTCAACGCCCCGCACCGCGTCCACCCGGACACCCTGGCCCGGGTCACCACGGCCATCGAGGAGCTCGGCTACCGGCCCGACCAGTCGGCCCGCTCGCTGCGCACCGGCGAGCGGCGGACCATCGGCTACCTCGCCCCGGTGGACGACCCCTTCGACCCGAACCCGCTGATGGCGGGCTTCCTGGAGGCTCTGGTGGACGCGGCGGGTGCCGAGGGGCACCGCGTCCTGCTGGTCCGCCCGACGGCGGGTGACGAGGCGGCCCGGGCGGCCATCGACGAGCTGGTGGCGGCCCGTCAGGTGGACGGGCTGGTCTTCGCGGACGTGCTGCACGAGGACGCCCGGGTCGCACGGGCGGCGCGGGCCGGCGTCCCGTTCGCCGCCTTTGGCCGGACCGCGCCCGGCCTGCCGCAGCACTGGGTGGACATCGACAACGGCGCGGCGATGGCCGACGTGGTCCGGCACCTGGCGGCGCGCGGCCACCGCAGGGTCGGCTTCGTCGCGTCCGACGCGGAGCCGCCCTGGATGGCGGCGCGGCGCGAGGGCTTCCACGCCGAGGCCCGCCGGCTGGGCCTGGAGGTGGTGCAGTCGCCGCCGGGCGCACCCGGTGCACCCGGTGCGCCGCGGGTGGCCGCGCTCCGCGAACTGCTGCGCGGCCCGCAGCGGCCGACGGCGGTGGCGGCCGAGAGCGACCTGCCGGCCCTGGACGTCTACGAGGCGGTCCGCGCCGAGGGCCTGGCCGTCGGGCGCGACATCGCGGTGACCGGCTTCCACGACACCCCGCTCTGCCGGCACCTGCACCCCGCGCTGACGTCGGTGCGGCTGCCGCTGCGCGCCATAGCCGCCACCCTGGTGCGGCTGCTGCTGGCCCAGGTCCGGGGCGAGTCCGTGCCCGGCGCCGGGCAGGTGCTGGCTGCCGAGCTGGTCGTCCGGGCGAGCTCGGAGTAGCCCGGCGCAGGCTTCCGCCGGCAGGCCGCCGGCCACGTTCGCACCCTCGGGCCCGCGTGTCGACCACGCGGGCCCTTCCTGTGGGCTTCCCTGTTGAGTATTGTTCGATAATGTTTGCTCATGTCGCCGTGCAAGGAAGACGAAGAACAGATGGCCGAGACCACTGCCGCACCGACCAGCAGGACCGTGACCACGCTGGCCGACGGGCGTGAGCTGATCTACTACGACTGCGGTCCGGCGCCCGACCGGGACGCCACCGACCGCCGTCCGCTGGACCGGCCCTCCGGCGGCTCCGAGATCCGCCTCGACGCGGCCACCGGGGCCTGGGTCACCATCGCGGCGCACCGCCAGGCCCGGATCTACCACCCGCCGGCCGACGAGTGCCCGCTGTGCCCCTCCCGGGACGGGCGGCTGAGCGAGATCCCGGCCGGGGACTACCAGGTCGCCGTCTTCGAGAACCGCTTCCCCTCCCTCGCCGGCCTGCCCGGTACGGCCGACCTGCCGGACGGCGCCCGGTTGCACGCCGTCCGGCCCGGAACCGGCCGCTGCGAGGTGGTCTGCTTCACCGCCGACCACGACGCCTCCTTCGCCGACCTCGACGAGGACCGCGCCCGCCTGGTGCTGGACGCCTGGACCGACCGCACCGCCGAACTCTCCGCCCGGCCCGGCGTCCAGCAGGTCTACTGCTTCGAGAACCGCGGCACCGAGATCGGCGTCACCCTCGCCCACCCGCACGGCCAGATCTACGCCCTCCCCTTCACCACCCCGCGCACCGCCCGGATGACCGAGCAGGCCGCCCACCACCGCGCCGCCACCGGCCGCAACCTGTTCGAGGACCTGGTGGCCGCCGAACGCGCCGACCCGGCACGGGTGGTGGCGGCCGGCGAGCACTGGACGGCGTTCGTGCCGTTCGCCGCGCGCTGGCCCTACGAGGTCCACCTCCACCCGCACCGCCGCGTCCCCGACCTCACCCGCCTCGACGAGGACCAGCGCGCCGAACTCCCCGGCCTCTACCTCGACCTGCTCCGCCGCTTCGACCGGCTCTTCGGCACCCCGCAGAGCCCCGTCCGGGCGCCCTACATCTCCGCCTGGCACCAGGCGCCCGCCGTCGGTGGGGACGAACTCGCCCTCCACCTCGAACTGTTCACCGTCCGCCGCACCGCCGAGAAGCTCAAGTACCTGGCCGGCACCGAGTCCGGCATGGAGGCCTTCATGAACGACGTCGCCCCCGAGGACGCCGCCCGCCGCCTGCGGGAGGTCGCCCGATGACCGCCACCTCCTTCCAGGGGCTCTACGGCCACACCCCCGACGGCGAGTGGGCCGCCCCCGGCCGGGTCAACCTGATCGGTGAACACACCGACTACAACGACGGGTTCGTCCTGCCGATCGCCCTCCCGCAGGCCGCCCGCGTCCAGGCCCGCCGCCGTGACGACGGCCTGCTGCGCCTGCACTCCACCCGCAGCGACGGACCGCCGGTCGAGCTGGACGTGGCCGCCCTCGCGCCCGGCGCCGTGCCCGGCTGGGCCGCCTACCCCGCCGGCGTCGTCTGGACCCTGGGCCGGGCCGGCCACCCCGTCGGCGGCGCCGACCTCCTCGTCGACAGCGACGTGCCCTCCGGCGCGGGCCTCTCCTCCTCCGCCGCCCTGGAGTGCGCCGTCGCCACCGCCTACCGCGACCTCTACCGGCTCGACCTGGACAACCAGCAGTTGGCCCTGATCGCGCAGCGGGCCGAGAACGAGTTCGCGGGCGTGCCCTGCGGCATGATGGACCAGATGGCGTCCATGGTCTGCCGGGCCGGGGCCGCCCTCCACCTCGACACCCGGGACCTCGCCGTCCGGCACGTCCCGTTCGATCCCGCCGCCGCCGGCCTGACCCTCCTCGTCATCGACACCCGGGTCAAGCACGACCTCGGCGACGGCGCGTACGCCGCGCTGCGCGCCGGCTGCGAACGCGCCGCCGCCCTGCTCGGACTGCCCGCCCTGCGCGACCTCCCGGCCGCCGATCTCGGCGACGCGCTCGCCGGGCTCCCGGACGAACTGAGGCCGCTGGTGCGGCACGTGGTCACCGAGAACGACCGGGTCCGCGAGGCGGTGGCGCTGCTCGACGGCGGCGACCCGGCCGCCCTCGGCCCGGTCCTCACCGCCGGGCACGCCTCGCTGCGCGACGACTTCCGGGTCTCCTGCGCCGAGACCGACCTCGCCGTCGAGGCCGCCGTCGCCGCAGGCGCGCTCGGCGCCCGGATGACGGGCGGGGGCTTCGGCGGCTCGGTCATCGCCCTGGCCCCGGACGGCGCGGCCGCCGCGGTGACCACCGCGGTGACCCGCGCCTTCGCCGAAGCCGGGCACACCGCGCCGCTCGTCTTTCCCACCGCCCCCGCCGCGGGGGCCCACCGCCTGGCCTGACGTCCGCGAACGACGCGGCGCGGTGCCGGGCGGGGGCCCGGCACCGCGCCTTCCGGTGGGGCGGATATCAGCAGGTGAGGACGGGGCCCGCCCAGTCGGCGTGGTCGCTGTTGGTGCCGTCGCCGCCGTCGGTGACCACGAGGTGCAGCTCGTCGGCGCCCGTGAGGTCGGCGGTGAGGTGCCTGGCGGCGTCGCGCGCGGTCATCAGGCCGCTGTCGGCGACCTTGACGGAGTCCTTGTAGATCTCGAAGGAGACGGTGCCGCGGCCGTTCGCCTCGGCGTCCACGCCCACGTCGGTGGTGAGCGAGGAGCAGGAACCGCCGAGGTAGTAGACCACCTCGCTGAGGGCGTTGACCCCCAGGCCCTTGGCGTAGGTGGCGCCCGCGATGGTGATGGTGCTGCCGTCACGGGCCTGGTTGTCGCCGTTGCTCATGTCCTTCTCGACCGGGCCCCAGCTGTTGCCGGCGGAGGACCAGGCGAGGTCGGAGAGCTGGTGGGCGCCGGCGGCCGGGCCGCTGCCGCAGGCGATGCGCGCGCCCGCCCAGTCGGCGTGGTCGTAGCTGGTGCCGTCGCCCGCGTCGGTGGCGACCAGGCGGACGGTGGTGGCACCGGTCAGGTCGGCGGTGAGGTGCTTGGCCGGGTCCTTCCCGGTGAGGGTGCCGCTGTCGGCGACGAGCGTGTCGTCCTTGTAGATCCGGAACACCGCGGAGCCGTTGCCGTAGGCGTCGTCGTCGATCCCCACGTCGGTCACCAGGTTCCTGCAGGCGCCGCCGAGGTGGAAGGCGACCTCGCTCGGGGCGTGCGTGCCCAGGCCCTTGGCGTAGGACCGGCCGCGGAGGGTGATGGCCTGTCCGTCACCGGCCACGTGGTCGCCGTTGGTGCGGTCGCGCTCGACCGGGCCCCAGAAGTTGGTGACGGAGGCGAACGGCAGGTCGCTCAGCTGGGTGACCCCGGTCGGCGGGGCGACGGGCGAGTCCGGGGTGATCCGGAACATCGCCGTCCCGTGCCCCGGCACCGTGGCGCTGACGGTCCCGTCGCCCTTGGTGATCTTCTTCGACCACAGGTCCTTGACCGTGTACGACTTCGCACCGGCAATGCCGACGGTCTGCGCCGTGGCGGTGATGGTGGCGTCGTACGAGCCCTCGTTCGTCAGGGTGACCGCCCGGCTGCCGTCCGCCAGCGGCTTGGCCATCACCACCAGGCCGTTCTCGCTGGAGACGACGGCGCCCTGCCGGCCCAGCGGGTCCTGGTCCACCGCGATCACGTCGGTGTTGGTCAGGATCTCGAAGGTCTCCGGCTCGGCGGTGCGCAGGTCGGTGCCGATCATCAGGGGGGCGGCCATCTCGGCCCAGAGGCTGAAGTGGGTCCGGTACTCCGTCCCGGTCATGCCGCCGTTGCCGACCTCCAGCATGTCGGGGTCGTTGAAGGCCCCGGCCTTGGCGTAGTTGGCCAGGCCCTGGTTGGCCTGGGCGATGGAGATCATGCTCTGCCAGGTGTCGCTGATGTCGCCGGTGGTGCGCCAGGAGTTGCCGACCGGGGCCGCCCAGTTCCACGGCCCGGTGCTGCCCCACTCGCAGATGCTGTAGAGGATCGGGCGGCCGGTCTTCTTCAGCGCGTCGCCCATCGCCTTGTACCGCTTCTGGGCGTCGACGCCCTTGTTGTTGCAGTTGTCGTACTTCAGGTAGTCGACGCCCCAGGAGGCCCACAGGTCGGCGTCCTGCTGCTCGTGGCCCAGGCCTCCGGGGAAGCCCTTGACGTCGCAGGTGTGGACGCCGGCGCTGGAGTAGATGCCGAACTTCAGGCCCTTGGCGTGGACGTAGTCGGCGAGCGCCTTGATCCCGCCGGGGAAGCGGACCGGGTCGGCGACGAGGTTGCCCGAGCCGTCGCGCTCGGGCAGCGCCCAGCAGTCGTCCAGGTTGACGTACTGATAGCCGGCCGCCTTCAGGCCCTTGCTGACGAAGAGGTCGGCGATGCCCTTGATCATGGCTTCGTTGAACTGGGCGCCGCAGTAAGTGGAGTTCCAGTTGTTGAAGCCCATCTGCGGCGTCAGGTTGAGGCCGTTGTCGAGGGCCGCCGCCGGCGGTGCGGTGGCGAGCTGGAGTCCGACGGCGAGGGCCCCGCCGCCGGTGAGCAGGGTGAGTGCCGTCAACGCCGACGCCATGCGGCGGGACGGCGAGGTGCGGCGGGTCTGCGAGGTGCTGGGGGAGCGCAAAGGTCCTCCAGAGAGGGTGAGTTGGGTAGGACCCCCGGCTCCGGCGAGGCGCCGGGGCCGGGGGAGCAGGGGGAGGCCGGGGTCAGGACAGCAACGTCCAGGACTGCCCCGGCGCCGACCCGTCGGCCGGGCTGAGGACGACGGGGGACGTCGCGGCGGCCTGCGGGGCGGCCAGGACCAGACCGGTCGCGACGTTGGTGATGGTCAGCGCACCCGTCGCGGCGCTCTGGACGACGCGCCACTTCTGGGCGGCGCTGCCGGGGTCGTAGGCGTTCCGGACCAGAGCGGACAGGCCGGGCGTACCCGTTCCGGTGAGCGTGCCGTGGGTCTGCGTCGGGGTGAGGCAGTTGTCGGTGATGCGCACCGTGCCGTCGGCGTTCGGCGTGAACTGCCACTGCTCCGAGGTGTGCCAGTCCCACCAGGTGTTGACGTCGGTGGGGGAGCCGTCGGGGGCGCTGCAGGTGCCCTGGACCTCCAGCGCCTGGCCGCCGGTGCCGCCGGCGCTGATGCCGTGGTAGCGGCCGTCGCCGATCACCGTCGCGGGGATGGTGCCCGGCAGCGCCTTGAGGCGGTACAGGGCGACGCCGTGCGGCTCGACCTGGGCGCTGAGGGCGCCGGTGGCAGTGCCGGTGGAGCCGGTCCACAGGTCCTTGGCCGAGTAGCCGGGGCCGGTGAGGCCGAGGTCGGCCAGAGAGGTGGAGACGGTCCGGGGGGCGGACGGGTCCTGGTTGACGAGCAGGACGGCGGTGTCACCGTTGGCGAGCTGCCGCTTGAGCACGATCGACGCCGTGCTGCTGTTGGGCGGGCTGCCGACCAGCACGGCGGGCTCGGCGAGCCGGTCCTGGTCGATCGCGATGACGTCGGTGTTCTTGTAGACGGCCAGCTGGTCGGCGGTGATGCCGGTGGACCAGGTGAGGCCGTCCTGGGTGTGCCGGGAGTCGGCCGCGGTGCGCAGGTCCGCGCCGGAGATCAGCGGGGAGGCCATCATCGCGAGGACCGACATCTCGCTGCGCGACTCGGTCAGGGACATGGGCCTGTGGCAGGGGCAGGTGTCGGTCTGGCCGTACACGCCGTACGGGTCCTGCCAGCCGGCGAACATCATGTCCAGGTCGTTCCAGCTGCCCGGACGGACGTTGTCCGGGTACTTCAGGGCCGTCCGGAGCTGGCCGTTGTAGAGCACGCCCTCCAGGTCCGGGCCGCGGTCGCCGCCGATCCGGCAGAGGTTGGCCACCTGCCCGCACCAGACCCCGGTCGGGGCGTAGCCGGGCGCCTCGTTCGTGTGCGTCCCGGCCGCGACCACCACCGGGTCGGTGCGGGCCGGGTCGTCGGCGGCCAGCAGCGGCGGGACGCCGGTGTGCACCGGCTGCGCGGAGACGCTGAGCGCCACCCGCGGGCGACCCTGGGCCTGGGACGCGGCGTCGAGCGCCCGCTGGAAGTCGCGGACCCGGGCGTAGACGGAGCGGGTCAGCTCCCTCCCCTCGCCCTGCGTCCCGTAGTTGTGGCCGTCGGGCCCGGTGATCGGCGGCCCGTACGGGCAGTCGTCGTACTTGACGAAGTCCACGCCCCAGGCGACGAAGTCGGCGGCGTCGGTGGACTCGTGGCCGAGGCTCCCGGGGTGGCCCTGGCAGGTGGTGTAGGTGTCCGTGGCGTAGAGGCCGAACTTCATGCCCTTGCTGTGGGCGTACCAGGACAGGTACTGGATCCCGTTGAGGCTCTGCCCGTTGACGGTGTGCGCGGGGAAGTGGTCCGGGTCCGGGACGAGGTGGCCGCTGGTCGGGTCGAGCCCGGTGCCGTCGGTGCCGCTGACGGGGTTGCGGTTGGCGTCGTAGAGCTGCATCGCGCCGTAGGAGTTCTTGACCAGGTCGGTGGTCTGGCCGTCGCGGTGGCCGAGCGACCAGCCGTCGTCGATCGTGACGGTGTCGTAGCCGGCCTGGACCAGCCCGTTGGCGGACATGAAGTCGATGGTCTGGACGACCTGTTCCTGGGTCACCCCGGTGCCGAGGGTGTTCCAGGAGTTCCAGCCCATCGGCGGGGTGAGGGCGAGCCCGTTGTCGAGGGCGGCGGCGGGGGCGGCCGCGCCGAGGACGACGGTGCCGAGCCCGGTCGCCGCGAGCGAGAGCGCGACGAGGGCGCGGGGGAGGGTGCGGGGCAGTGTCCGGGGGAGGGCGCGGGGCAGGGGTATCCGCATGGGCGCTCCAGGGTGCGCAAGCGAGGGTGGGGGATCGGCAGTTCGTTGCCGTCGGTTTCTGTCGGAACATCAAACAGAAAGCAACGCAGCATGACATGTCCGGGGCTCGTGCTCAAGAGGTCCGGTGCGGGTGCCGATTGACGTGGGGTCAGGTCCGAGTAGGCCGTGCGGGTGGCGCCGAGGCGTCGCGCCACGTCACAGCTTGATCTCGTCCTGTGCGAGTGCTTGACGCGAGGCCGCCAGGCCATGTGATATTTCACATCGCGTTTGAACGTGTTTGGATCTGATCGCTTATTGCGCAGCTGCTCAGCCGGACCGACTTACGCCCGACCCACGCCCGACCCCAGACCTCACCAGCCGTGCCGGACCCGGTCCTCACCCCCGGCACAAAGGAGCGCTCCCCCATGATCCGCAGCACCACCGGCCGGGCCGCCGCCATCGGCCTCCTGCTCGCCCTGGGCCTGACCACCACCGCCTGCTCCAACGGCCAGGACTCCACCACCGGCGCCTCGTCGGTCGCCACGGTGAGCGGCAAGATCTCGCTGACCTACCTCCAGAAGCAGGGCGACCAGGAGTACTTCGTCGGCGAGGCGGCAGGCGCCAAGGCCAAGGCCGCGGAGCTCGGCATCGACCTCAAGGTCGTCAACCTCGGGAACGACGCCAACAAGACCGTCAGCGAGGTGCAGGCGGCCATCGCGCAGAAGACCAACGGCGTCATCGTCGTCGTCCCCGACCCGGCCGTGGGGCCGCAGGTCGTCCAGACCGCCCGGGACGCCCGGATCGCCCTCCTCACCTCGGACGACCAGGTCTGCGCCACCGGTCCGGACCCGTCGGTGTGCGCCAAGGGCGACCTCGTCCCGCGGGTCGGCTTCAGCGGCGCCCAGATGGGCGCCGAGGTCGGCAAGCGGGCCGCCGACGAGTACACGAAGGCGGGCTGGAACGCCGCCGACACCCGGGTCATCGCGGCCTGGAAGCAGGACGTCACCGTCTGCGGCGACCGGGTCAAGGCGGCCAAGGAGGCCTTCGGCACCGTCGCACCCGGCGTCCAGTCCATCGACGTCGCCACCGACAACACCCCCACCGGCGCCCAGGACAAGGTCGCCGCGACCATCACCGCCAACGCCGGCGTCAAGCACTGGGTCGTCTGGGGCTGCAACGACGAGAACGTGCACGGCGGCGTCACCGCCCTGCGCAACGCCGGGCTGAGCGCGGACAACGTCATCGGGGTCGGCCTCGGCGCCTACCTGGCCTGCAAGGACTGGAGCGGCACCCAGGCCTCCGGGATGAAGGCCGCGCTGTTCATCAACGGCCGGGACGTCGGCGCGCTCGCCGTCCAGACGATGTACGACAAGCTCAAGAGCGGCAAGGAGATGCCGGCCGAGGCGTTCGCCAAGACCACCATGGTCGACGCCGCGACCTGGAAGAGCGCCGGGGTCACCTGCTCCTGAGCGGTCGTCACCCCGCCACCGGCCGCCCGCCCGCGCCGGGCGGCCACCCGGTTCCCCGCCGACGTGCCGACGGGCCGGCCTCGCCCGTACGCCGGCCGTGCCCGTCCCGCCGCCACGCCCGTCCGACACCCCCGAGGTGACCCAGCCATGAGCAGAGCGCGCCGCCCGAACGCCGGGCCCCGGCCACCCGCACCCGCGGGCCCACGGCACGCCGGCCGTTCGTCCGGCGGCTCCGGCCCGTCCGCCGACCCGGACCCGTCCGCCGACCCCGGCGTGGCTGCCGGCCCGTCCGCGGACCCGTCCGCCGATCCGTCGCCGGCTCGCACCGCGGGCGTCGAGGGCCTCGTCAAGCGCTTCGGAGCCGTCCAGGCCCTGGACGGCGTCACGCTCGACTTCCCCGCCGGCAAGGTGACCGCGCTGATGGGTGAGAACGGCGCCGGCAAGTCCACGCTGCTGAAGATCCTGACCGGGGACCACCAGCCCACCGCGGGCCACGTCGTCCTCGACGGCCGGCGCGTCGACCTGCGGTCCCCGGCCCGGGCGAGAGCCCTCGGCATCCGGATCATCCCGCAGGAGCCCGAGATCATCCCGCACGTCTCGGTCGCCGAGAACGTCTACGCCGGCTCCCTGCCCAGGGGTGCCGGCCGCCGCCTGGACCGCGCCGAACTGCGCCGCCGGATCACCGCCGACCTCGACCGGCTGGGCTTCGCCGGAGTCCTCGACCCCGACCTGCCCGGCTCCCGGCTGACCTCGGCCCAGCGCCAACTGGTCGAGATCCTGCGCGCCCTGACCGGCGAGGCCAAGCTGATCGCGTTCGACGAGCCGACCTCCTCGCTCTCGGAGCACGAGGTCGAGGCCCTGTTCGCCCTCATCGGCCGGCTGCGCGAGCAGGGCATCGCGGTCGTCTACGTCTCGCACCGGATGCAGGAGATCTTCCGGCTGGCCGACCGGATCGCGGTCCTGCGCGACGGCGCCCTGGTGGGCGTGCAGGACGCGCACCGCACGAGCGAGGGCGAACTCGTCCGCCAGATGGTCGGCCGTGACCTGTCGGCCCTGTTCGTGCGCCGCACCGTCGCCACCGACCGGGTCGTCCTGGAGGCCCGCGGCGTCACCACCGACCACGTGCGCGACATCGACCTGACCGTCCGCGCCGGCGAGGTCGTCGGCCTGGCCGGCCTGATCGGCGCCGGACGCTCCGAGCTGGCCCTCGCCCTCGCCGGGGACCTGCCCGTGCGCGGCGGCACCGTCACCCTGGACGGCCGGCCCCTGCCCGCCGGCAGCCCCCGACGGGCGATCCGGGCCGGCCTCGCCCTCGCCCCCGAGGAACGCAAGGCCCAGGCGCTGTTCCTGCACCGCTCCGTCCGCGACAACACCTCGATCGCCGTCCTGGAACGGCTGCGCCGCCTGCGCTTCGTGAAGCGCACGGCCGAACGCGACCTCGCGCAGCAGTACGCGGAGCGCCTGCGGGTGCGCACCCCGTCCGTCGAGCACGAGGTCGGCAAGCTCTCCGGCGGCAACCAGCAGAAGGTCGTCCTCTCCCGCTGGCTGGCCCGCCGCCCGAAACTGCTGATCCTCGACGAACCGACCCGTGGCATCGACGTCGGCGCGAAGGCCGAGATCTACCGGATCATCGCCGACCTCGCCGAGGAGGGGGTCGCCCTGCTGGTCATCTCCTCCGAACTGCCCGAGATCCTGGGCCTGGCCGACCGGATCGTGGTCATGCAGGGCGGGCGGATCACCGGCGAACTGGGGCGCGACGACGCGACCGAGGAAGCCGTCCTCCAACTCGCCATGGCCGACGACATCACCGGCACGACCCCTTCCGGAGCATCCTGATGACCACCGCCACCACCCCGCCGGCCCTCAAGGGCGCGCCCGACGGCCGCCCTGCCCGCCCGATGGCCCTGCTCGCCGGCATCGGCGGCCAGAACCTCAGCCTCGTCTGCGCGCTCGGCGCCGTGCTGGCGGTCTTCGGGGCCCTGAACGACAACTACCTCAGCTGGACCAACATCCAGGTCATCGCCGAGGCCGCCACCATCACCGGCCTGCTCGCCGTGGTGCAGACCGTGGTGATCATCTGCGGCGGCCTGGACATCTCGGTGGGTTCGCAGGCCGGCCTCGCCTCGGTGGTCAGCGCGATAGCGTTCACCTCCGCGGGCTCCGGCGCCTTCGCCGGCATGGCCGCCGCCGTCGGTGTCGGGGCGCTCGTCGGCGTGCTGAACGGTGCCGTGATCGTGTACGGCCGGGTGAACCCCACCATCGCGACCCTCGCGGGCCTCGCCGCCTACAAGGGGCTCGCCCAACTGGTCTCCGACGGCCGGGCGCAGGGCTACGTCCTCAACGACGCGGTGTTCGTCTTCCTCGGACGCGGAAAGATCGCCGGGCTGCCGGTGATGGTCTGGATCCTGATCCTCACCGCCCTGGCGGTGCACGTGCTGCTGAAGTACACCGACATCGGCCGCAACCTCTACGCGATCGGCGGCAACGACACCGCGGCCCGGCTGGCCGGCATCGCGATCAACAAGTACCTGGTCGCCGTCTACGCCCTGATCGGCGTGGTGGCGGCGGTCGCCGGCATCCTGCTCACCGCCCGCACCGGCTCCGGGCAGCCGGTCTCCGGCAGCGAGGGGCTGGAGCTGAAGGCGATCACGGCCGCCGCACTGGGCGGCAGCGCCCTCAAGGGCGGCCGGGGCGGCGTCGGCGGCACGCTGCTGGCCGTCGCCCTGCTGGGCGCGCTGGACAACGGCCTCACCGTGCAGGGCATCAACTCGTTCTGGCAGAACGTCGCCCAGGGCGCGCTGCTGGTCGTCGCCGTGGTCGTCCAGCAGCGTCGCAGCGGCGAGCGCGCGGTCGGCCTGCCCGGATAGCCGGCGGACGGACCCGGTGCGCCACCGCCGGGGGCAGTCCTCCCGCTGCTGGCCCTGCCGCCCGATCGGGAGCCCGCGTCAGCGTCCACCCATGGCCGCCTGGGCCGTGAAGGCCCGCCGGTAGTCGGTCGGGGTGACGCCGACCCGGGCGGTGAAGTGGCGGCGCAGGTTGGTCGCGCTGCCGAGGCCGCTGCGCTCGCCGATCTGCTCGATGGGCAGGTCGGTCGCCTCCAGCAGCGACTGGGCGAGGGCGAGCCGCTGGTTGAGCAGCCACTGCAGCGGGGTGGTGCCGGTGGCGGCCTGCAGGCGGCGGAAGAAGGTGCGCGGGCTCATCCGGGCGCGTCGGGCCAACTCGTCCACCGTCAGGGGTTGTTCGAGGTTGGCGATCGCCCACTGCAGGACCGGTGCGAGGCTGTCGTCGTCCGCGACGGGCACCGAGAGGTCCACGAACTGGGCCTGCCCGCCCGGGCGGTGGGCCGGGACGACGAGCTTGCGGGCCAGCTGGTTGGCCACGTGCGCGCCGAGGTCACGCCGGACGAGGTGCAGGCAGAGGTCGAGGCCGGCCGCCACGCCCGCACTGGTCAGCACGTCCCCGTCGTCCACGTAGAGCACGCTGTCGTCCACGGTGACGGCCGGGTAGCGCCGGGCCAGGTCGGCGGTGTGCGACCAGTGCGCGGTGGCCCGGCGTCCGTCCAGCAGGCCGGCGGCCGCGAGGGCGAACGCGCCGGTGCACAATGACACCATCCGCGCCCCCGCCCGTGCCGCGCGCCGCAGTTCCGCCACCAGCGTCGGCGGCACCTCGCGCTCGCCCGTCACACAGGCGTCCGGCACCGAGGTGACGAGCACGGTGTCCGCGTCGGCCAGCGTCTCCCAGCCGTACTCGGCGCGCAGCGAGAAGCCGAACCCGCCGAGCGGCCTGGGCGGCGCCTCGGCGTCCGGTGTCTCGGCGCAGAGCCGCAGCTCGTACCAGCGCTCGGCGAGCTCGGGCTGCGGGATGCCGAAGACTGTGCAGGCCATACCGAGTTCGTACAGGTCCCAGAGTGGGAGCTCGGTGTGGTCGAGAACGGCGACGGCCACGGTGCCGGGGCCGCGTCCGGGGGTGTGCGGTAAGGCGCTCATGCCCGGCAGCCTACTGGCAGGGATGGCAGGAATAGTACGGCGAAGGGCAATCCTGCCACTGTCGGCGGTCTCGTCGGGCGACGAGAGTGAGCGATGTCGATCAAGACCGCATCCCACCAGGGAGATCACCCCATGCCGCCGCTGAACCCCGCCCGCGCCGCCGGGCCTGCCGATCCCGCCCGCGCCGCAGATCCCGCCCGCGCCGCCGGCCCTGCCGATCCCGCCCGCGAGCCCGTGACCGTCCTCGGCCTGGGCGCGATGGGCAGCGTGCTCGCCGCCGCCTTCCTCGCCGCCGGCCACCCCACCACCGTCTGGAACCGATCCGCCGCCAAGGCCGAACCGCTGGCCGCCCGCGGCGCCGTCCGGGTGGCCACCCCGGCCGAGGCGGTTGCGGCGGGCCCGCTGATCGTCGCCTGCGTCCTCGACTACGACGCCCTGCGCGCCGTCCTCGCCGGAACAGAAGCCCTGCTTCCCGGGCGGACCCTGGTGAACCTCACCTCCGGCTCCCCCGAACAGGCCCGCGAGCTGGCCGGTTGGGCCGCCGAGCACGGCCTCGCCTACCTCGACGGCGCGATCATGATCACCCCGCCCGGCATCGGCGGCCCCGACGCGACCCTGCTCTACAGCGGCGCGCCCGGGGCGCTGGCCCGCCACCGCGACACCCTCGCCGTTCTCGGCGACCAGGTCGACCTCGGCCCGGACGCCGGGCTCGCCGGCCTCTACGACACCGCGCTGCTCGGTCTGATGTGGTCCTCGCTCAGTGGCTGGCTCCAGGGCGTGGCCCTGGTCGGCGCCGATGGCGTCCGCGCCGCCGACTTCACCCCCGTCGCCACCCGCTGGCTGGCCGGTGCCGTGGCCGGTTTCATCGGCCGCTACGCCGCCCAGGCCGACGCCGGCGCGTACCCGGGGGATGACGCCAGCCTCACCGTCCACCTCGCCGCGATGGAGCACCTGTTGCACGCCGCCCGGGCCCGAGGCGTCGACACCGCCCTGCCCGAACTCCTCGCCCGCCAGACCGAACAGGCCATCGAGGCCGGCCACGGCGCCGACAGCTACGCCCGCCTGATCGAGGGGATCCGGAAGTGACGACCGCCGCCCCGGCTCCCGCCGCCACGGACTGGCCCGCGCTGGTGACGGAGGCCGCCGCCCGGACCACCGTGCTGCTCGACCGGGCCGCCGAAGCCGACTGGTCGCGCCGCCCGGAGGGCAGTGACTGGACCTGCCGCGCGACCCTCGACCATCTCGCGCTCGGCCTGCTCGGCTACGCGGGCCTGTTGACGGCCCGTCCGGCCGACCGTTACATCACCCTGTTCGGCTCGCTCGACCCGGCCGCGCCGATCCCGCACTGCCTGGAGGGCCTGCGCATCGCGGCGGCCCTGCTGGCCGGAGCGGTCCGGGACGCACCGGCGGACGCCCGGGCATGGCACCCGTGGGGGCACTCGGACGGATCGGGATTCGCGGCCATGGGGACGGTCGAACTCCTCGTCCACGGCTGGGACCTGGCGGGCTGCCTGGGCCTCGACCGGTCGGTTCCGGACGAGCTCGCCGGCCCGGCCCTGGCCCGGCTGTTCCCGGCCGCTCCGACCGGCCACGCCCCCGGGGGCACCCTGCTCCGGTGTACCGGCCGCATCGCCCTGCCGGGCCTGCCCGAGGTGCCCGCCGGCGCGTGGAGCTGGGACGGCCGGGTGCGCTGAACGACGGCGGTCAGGAGCGCGGGGTCCAGAAGGCGACCAGCCGGGCGGCGCCGGGCCCGACCGCCTTCCAGGAGCCCTCGTAGGTGAGCACCGCGATGGCCGAGGTGGGGAAGGCGGCACTCATCCGGGCCGTCAGGTCGCCCTCGGACTCGCCGGCGAGGATCTCCGCCAGGGCGTGGATGCCGGGATTGTGGCCCACCATCACCACGTCGTCCACCTCCTCGGACAGCTCGGTGAGCAGGGCGAGGAGCTCGCCGGGGCTCGCCGCGTAGATCCGCTCCTCGTAGACGGTCCCGGGGCGCTCGGACAGCTCGGGGGTGAGCAGGTCCCAGGTCTCCCGGGTGCGCGTCGCCGTGGAGACGAGGGCGAGGTCCGGGGTGATGCCCGCACCGGCCAGCCAGCGGCCCGCGGCCGGCGCGTCCCGGCGGCCCCGTTCGGCCAGCGGGCGCTCGTGGTCGTCGATGACGTCGCTCCGCTCGGACTTGGCATGCCGGACCAGGACGATCCTGCGGGTTCGCACGGTGCTCACGAGGGTCTCCTCCTCCACACGGCCGACAACTCGCTCCCCGGCCGGGGCTGGTGCTGTGACCGGGAAGGACCACCAGGTTGCCCGATCGTGGCGGCGAGGACGGGCCCGCCACCCCGGCGCAGACCCTTCCTGCTGCGGATCCGGGCGCGTTCGCGGCGCTGGGCGGTCGGGAAGCCGGGCGGTCGGGCGGTCGGGAGGACGCGAGCTCGGGACGTCAGGGTGCCGGGGCGTCGGGCGTTGGCGTTGCGCCGATCCGCGGGTGGGCGCCGACGCGCTCAGGCCGCGGGCACCTCGGCGACCACCAGCTCGCCGACCGCCTCCGCCAGGACGCCCCGGGCGTGCTCGCCCAGCCCGGAGTCCGTGACGAACACGTCGACGTCCTCCAGCGCCGCGAACCCGCTGAGGCCGACGACACCCCACTTGCTGTGGTCCGCGACCACCGCGACGCGCCGGGCGGAGGCGATCAGCGCCCGGTTGGTCTGCGACTCGGCCAGGTTCGGCGTCGTCAGGCCGGCCTTCTCGGACACCCCGTGCGCCCCCAGGACCAGCAGGTCGACGTGGAGCGCCCGGATCGACTGGTCCGCCAGCGGCCCCACCAGCGCCGCGGACGGCGTGGGGGAGCCGCCGGTCAGCAGCAGCGACGGCGCGTCCGGATCGTGCTGCTCCCCGGCCGAGCGGATCAGGTCGGCGACGGGCAGCGAGTTGGTGACGACGGTCAGCCGCGGCACCCGCAGCAGCCTGGCCGCGACCGCGAAGGCCGTCGTCCCCGCCGAGATCGCGATGACGCTGCCCGGTTCGACCAGCGCCGCCGCGGCGTCCGCCACCGCGGCCTTGGCCGCCGACTCCAGACCGGACTTCACCTCGAACCCCGGCTCGGCCACCGCCGTCTCCGAACCGAGCACGGCACCCCCGTGCACCTTCTTCACCGTGCCCGAACGCTCCAGCGCGTCCAGGTCCCGGCGGACGGTCATGTCGGAGACCCCCAGCTGTTCGACCAGGTCCGCGACCCGCACGGCACCGCTGCGGCGCACGATCTCGGCGATCAGCGCCTGCCGCTGATGGGCCAGAAGTCCCGAATCCGCCACAGCCCCGCTCCCCTCATCAGCCAACCGAAAACACCAGAACCAAACAACTACCAAGGATACTCAACCCGAAGGCGCCGTCCCCCCGCACCCACCGGTACCGTCCCTCCGTACCTGCGGACGGTACCCGGAGCCGCGGCCCGGTGTGATCATCCTTCCAGCCCTGCTGCACCAGCGAACGGAGAGACGGACGCCGGGGCACCGAGACCGCCACGGCAGTGGACGCCGGGGGGCGCCGCCGTCGGGCACGGTTCACGCCTGCCGAGGGTCCGGCGCGGTGTCGAGCTGCTCGGCGAGGGCGGTCAGGGTGACGCCGAGCGGGAGGGGGAGGGTCACCTCCGCGTACGCGTCGCCGCGCGTCGCGCCCTGGTTGACGATCGCGACGGGCTTGCCGGTGCGTGCGGCGTGGCGCACGAAGCGCAGGCCCGACATGACGGTGAGGGAGGACCCGAGGACGAGCAGTGCGCGGGCGTCGTCGATCAGGTCGTAGCAGTGCTGGACACGGGGCCGGGGCACGTTCTCGCCGAAGAAGACGACATCGGGCTTGAGGATGCCGCCGCAGGCCGCGCAGGGCGCGATGCGGAAGGAGTCGGCCAGCGCGTCGGGCAGCTCCACGTCCCCGTCCGGGTTGATCCGGGCGCCGGCGGCCGCGGCCGGGCCGTTGAGGTCGTGCAGGCGGCGGTCGAGCTCCTCGCGGGTGCTGGTGCGCCCGCAGCCGAGGCAGACGACCCGGTCGAGCCCGCCGTGCAGCTCGACGGCGTCGACGGTGCCGGCCGCGCGGTGCAGGCCGTCGACGTTCTGGGTGATCACCGCCGACACCCGGCCGGCCCGGCGCAGCCGTTCGACGGCCCGGTGCCCGGCGTTGGGCCGCGCCTCGGCGATCGAGCGCCACCCTGCGTGACTGCGGGCCCAGTACCGGCGCCGGCCCGCCTCGCTGCCGGTGAACTCCTGGTAGGTCATCGGCGTGTGGCGGCGCAGCAGGCCGGTGGCGCCGCGGTAGTCGGGGATGCCCGACTCCGTGGACAGTCCCGCGCCGCTCAGGACGGCGACGCCCCGCGCGGCCAGCAGCCGGCGGACAGCGTCCAGCCCGCGGGCCGGCGGCGCGCTCCCGTGGTCGGCCGGCTCTCCGGGGACTCGGTCTGGGGGCATGCAGCCAGCGTAGGGCAGCCGCCGTCCGAACGACCTGCCGCCCGCCGCCTGCCGCCTGCCGCCCGCCCCGTCCGGCGAGGGGCGGGCAGCACGGACGGGGTCAGCCCGCGGGGGTGCCCAGGGCGGCGACGTCGGCGCGCAACGCGGGCAGGCCCGCGTACATCGTGCCGCCGGGGCAGTCGGTCGCGAGCCAGTCGCGGTGGCCGCTGATCATGTCGACCGGCTTCGTCACGCCGTTGACCGGGTTGACGAAGGTGACGTGGGCCTGCGGGTCGAGGTGGTGCGTGCCGGTGAGCAGGGCGAGCAGGCAGGTCAGCGAGCGGCGGGCCTGCGGGGTGGGGTCCTGGCTGCTGAGGGTGCCGAGCAGGGCGATGCCGAGGTTGCCGGAGTTGAAGCCCGCGGTGTGGAAGGCGGTGACCACGTTGCCGGCGGTGTCGTGCGCCGGGACGCCGTCGTCGCCGGACCAGCGGCCCTCGTAGATCCGGCCGGCCTCGTCGATCAGGAAGTGGTAGCCGATGTCGCCCCAGTCGTTGGTGATCGCGTGGTACTCGTAGATCGCGCGGACGGTCGCCGCCGGGTCGGGATCGGCGTTCGGCGTGTCGGTGTGGTGGACCGTCAGGGTCTGGAGCGGGTAGTACTTCGCGGGCGAGTTCTCCACGCCGTTCTTGAAGCGCTTGGACTCGTCGGCGCCCCACGCGGCCCGCGAGAGGTACTCGACGCCGGCGAAGGAGGCCGGGGCGGACGCGGCGACGGCCAGCGTGCGGACCGGCCCGTGCACGGTGTCGATCGCGGCGGTGCGGACGTTGCCGGCGCCGTCGGGCAGGCGCAGGTCGTAGCCGGGCGCGCCGCCGGCGGCGACCAGTGCGGTGGCGGTGCCGATGGCGCCCGCACCGGCCGGGCGCCCGGGGCCGTCCGGCCCGCCCGCGCAGCCGGCGGGCAGGGGCTGCCACGCGCCGGGGGCCGCGCCGTCCCGGTGGAGCCGGATGGCCGCGCCGCGCCGGGGGCCGTCCCAGCTGACGCCCACGTACCGGATCGGGAACCCGGCCCGGACGGTCGCGGCCTCCGGGCCCGTCGCCGACTGTGCCCGGGTGGCGGGCGCGCTGACCGTCCGCGCGGCCCGCCCGGAGGCGGGCGAGGGGGCGGTGGCGGGCGGGACGGGGGCGGCGGTCGCGGCGGATGCGGCGGCCGGGGCGACGGCGAGCGCGGCGGCGGTGGCGCCCAGTGCCCCGACGACGGTGCGCCGGGTCACGGCGGGCTGCGGGTTCGGCATGGAGGTCCTGTCCAGGGTGCGTGAAAGGCCGGGAGGGGGCGATGACCTGCTCCGATCCCACGCCCCCTTGACTGATCATCAGTCAGGCGCGAATGTACCCGACTGATCGTTTCGGCTGGTCAGACGGCGGACGATCTCCGCACATCCCTGCCCGAAGAGGCACCTGGCCCGCACCGGGGCGGTGGAGGGCGGCGGCCCGGTGTGGCGGCACCCGCCCCGGGCCGCCGCTGTGCCGGGCCGACCTGCCGCCGGCCTGCACCCCGGGGCGGGGCCGCGGTCAGGACGACCCGGGGAGGGGGCGCGGTCAGGACGACCCGGAGAGGGGGCGCGGTCAGGAGGCCTCGACCGCCGCCTTGATACGCCGGCCGAACGCGGGCGCGTCCTTGCGGGCCGCGCTCAGGGCCACGCCCACCAGGAGCCTGCCGAACCCGTGCCCCTCCAGCGAGTTGAAGATCCGCACCCGCGTCGTGGTCCCGGTCAGCGGTGTCAGGTCGTAGCCCCCGACGCTGGAGGTGACGAGGTTCCGGGAGACCTCGGTCCAGCGCAGCGTGGTCGGGGCGTCCAGTGCGGTGATCCGGATCTGCCGCCTGGTCCGCATCCCGGCGTCCTTGACCGTGCTGGTGAACACGGTGCCGGGGGCCGTCGGGCCGTCGGGGTCCTTGCTGATCTCCAGGACTCGCGGGCTGAACTCGGGGTCGTTCCTGCCGTCCGCGAGGTAGGCGAACACCTCCGCGATGGGCCGCTCGACCTCGATCACGGCCTCGAACTGACCTGCCATGGGTCCTCCTCCGACCTTCCTTCGACAATTCGGTGACGTTGCGTCATGGTTCCAGTACGCACGGGTGAATGACGTCAGGCGCGGCCCTGCATAGACTCGGGCGCCAGCTGTCCGGACGAGCCGAGGAGCCCCCGCATGCCCACCCCGCCCGCCAGCATCGGCGTCGGTGCCACGGCCACGCCCCTGCTCGACGAAACCATCGGCGCGGCCCTGGACCGGGTCGTCCGCGCCTTCCCCGAGCGCGAGGCGCTGGTCGACCTGCCGGCCGGCCGCCGCTGGACGTACCGCGAGCTGTCCGCCGAGGTCGACCGGGTCGCGGTCGGTCTGCTCTCCCTCGGCGTCGGCCGGGGCGACCGGGTCGGGATCTGGGCCCCGAACTGCGCGGAATGGGTGTTCGTGCAGTACGCCACGGCCCGGATCGGCGCGATCCTGGTGACCGTCAACCCCGGCTACCGCACCCACGAACTGGAGTACGTGCTGAGGCAGTCGGGCATCCGCACGGTCGTCGCCGCGCCCTCGTTCAAGACCTCCGACTACGCGGCGATGCTCGCCGAGGCGGCGCCGCGCTGCCCGGAGCTGAAGGACGTCCTGCTGATCGGCTCCGCCGCCTGGACCGGCCTCCTCGCTGCCGCTGCTGCCGACGCCGACGGGCCGGCCCGCGCCGAAGGCCCGGCCGGTACCGGCGTCGAAGGCCATGCCGGTACCGGCGCCGGGCTCGCCCCGGACGACCCGATCAACATCCAGTACACCTCGGGCACCACCGGTTTCCCCAAGGGCGCGACGCTCTCGCACCGCAACATCCTCAACAACGGGTTCTTCGTCGGCGAGCTGTGCGGCTACACCGAACACGACCGGATCTGTGTCCCGGTGCCGTTCTACCACTGCTTCGGCATGGTCATGGGCAACCTCGCAGCCCTGTCGCACGGCGCCTGCGTGGTGATCCCGGCCCCCGCCTTCGACCCCGCCGCCACCCTGCACGCGGTCGCCGCCGAGCGCTGCACCTCGCTCTACGGCGTCCCCACCATGTTCATCGCCGAGCTCAACGACCCGGGCTTCGCCGATCACGACCTCTCCAGCCTGCGGACCGGGATCATGGCCGGCTCGCCCTGCCCCACCGAGGTCATGAAGCAGGTCGTCGAACGGATGGGCATGCGCGACGTGTCGATCTGCTACGGCATGACCGAGACCTCCCCGGTCTCCACCCAGACCCGCGCCACCGACCCGCTGGAGCGCCGCGTCTCCACCGTCGGACGGCCCGGCCCGCACCTCCAGGTCAGGATCGCCGACCCGCAGACCGGACGGACCGTCCCCCGCGGCACCCCCGGCGAACTCTGCACCCGCGGCTACTCGGTCATGCTCGGCTACTGGGACCAGCCGGACCGTACCGCCGAGGTGGTCGACGCCGACGGCTGGATGCACACCGGCGACCTCGCCGTGATGGACGAGGAGGGCTACCTCACCATCACCGGCCGCATCAAGGACATGGTCATCCGCGGCGGCGAGAACATCTACCCCCGCGAGATCGAGGAGTTCCTCCACACCCACCCCGACGTCCTCGACGCCCAGGTCATCGGCGTCCCCGACGCCAAGTACGGCGAGGAGCTGATGGCCTGGGTCCGGCTGCGCCCCGGCGCTCCCGAGCTGACCCCCGAGGCCCTGCGCGCGTACTGCACCGGCCGGATCGCCCACTACAAGATCCCGCGCTACGTGCACCTCGTCGACGAGTTCCCGATGACCGTCACCGGCAAGGTCCGCAAGGTCGAGATGCGCGAACAGGCCGCCGGCCTGCTGGGCCTCGCGGCGGAGGCAGGCCCCCCGCTGTAGTCGTCGCCTGCCGGGCCGGGCGCGGGGAGTTCCGTCGGGTGAAGAGGTGTCACGTCGTGCCCTCCGGCTCCGTCGTCTGCAACGCGTGGCGGCAGGTGAACGGACTGGAACCCTAGGCGATCGGCGGGCAGCTTGGTTACGGCCTCCAGCGCCCGCAGGTACACCGGGCGCGGAGCCCGTACGTCACCGGCCTCCCATCACTGGACAAGCCGCTTGTTGGCGTCGTTGGGTTCGCCCATGGCGTCACCTGCGTCGCGGAGCCTGCGTGCCATCTCGTCCTGACTGAGGCGGAGGCTGATGCGAACGGCACGGAATGTCTCGTTCGGGGTCGTCATGCGTCCAAATGTAGGCCGTGGCAGGCCGTTGTGACACCGAAATGACGCCTTGCAAAAGGCCGAAGTGACGCCTTGTTGACGTTACTCGGACACTGCGTGACGAGGGAGGATCGGTTCTGCTCGCCGGCAGCAGAACGGATCGAAAGGGGCAACCTCATGGCGTCGTCAACGTCGCGTTCCAAGCCCGGGAGGCGTGCCGTGCGCACGCCCGCGTCGACCAAGCCAGCCGTGAAGTGGTCCCCGCTGGACGACTACCGGGCCGCCAGGCGGGACGACAGCTTCGCGACGCCCGCCGAACGGATGTCGAGGGACTCCATCCTCGCGCACTTGCGTCTGCACCAACTGCCGCGCCAGGAGATGCCCTTGAGCGCCGACAGGCTCCAGCCCGTCGACCCGTGGGCGCGGCTCCTGGCGACACCCGGCAGGCAACGAGCGCGGGTCATCCGCGCCGGGCTTGCCCCGTCGTCTCATCCGCCTGTCCCTACCCACCCCCGAGGTACCCCTGTGCGCGGACCCTTCCGCCTCCTGGACTGGACCATTCAGCCCGACGTCGCTTCCGACCGGCCGCCGGCGCTCCACACATTCCGGTGCGTGGGGGAGGCCGAGGACGGTACCCCCTGCGGCGCCGAGGGGCCGGGCCGCGCGACGCTGGAGGACGCCCAGCGCTGGAGGACCTTCGACCACATCCGGGAGACGCCGGAGGAGATGGCGTACGACGCCGAGAACGTCGCCCTGACGCTGGCCATCATGGAGACGGCCGGGGTGGCCCCGGACCGCGAGCTGTGGGCCGGCCCGAACGAGAGCGAGGCGGGTGTCCGGTCGATCGTCTGGCACACGCCCAGCTCGAACTGCGGCCCGATCAAGATCGAGAAGAAGCCGAAGCCGAAGCCGAAGCCCAGCAAAGTTGTTCCGGCGTAACAGCCGGCCACGCTCGGGGCAGTCCCTACGCTGATGCGGGAAGGGAGATTCCATGGACAGTTGGACCGACCCGCAGTACGCGGACCTCGTCAGGAAGTACAACGAGGTGGCAGAGGGCAGGAGGGCGAGACGGAGCAACCCGTAACGCGCGTGTTCCTCGTTGACCCCGACTCGGAGTAACCCACCGACCGGCCCGGCTGTTCTGACGTCCCCCACGGAGGACGGCCGGGCCCCTGAATGCCCCTTCCTCGCACCGGTCGGAGCAGTCGGCAACGGCCTCTACCCACTCGGTCCGTCACCGACATGACGTTCCGGCGCGTGACTGGCCGGCCCCTCTTCGCCTTGCACAGGGCTGGTGATCACGGGATTGCGACGCGCTGTGATCACCGGGAGACCTGCTTCTCTGCGCGGTGTCCTGGAAATCAGGCAGTGCACACAGTCGCGGCGGGGCGCCGACCAGCGGTGAACGCGGCCGGTGGGACACCCATGAAGTGGCGGAACTCGGCCGTCATGTGGGACTGGTCGTAGTAGCCGGCCGTCGCGGCGATGTCCGCCCATCGGCCCGCATCGGCCGCGAGCACGGTGCGAACGCGGTCAATGCGTGCGAAGTGCTTGGGGGACAAGCCGGTGGCGTCGGTGAACAGGGCGTGCAGGCGGCGCTCACTGATGTGCAACCGGGCCGCGGTCGCGGTGACAGTGGTGCCGGCCAGTAGACGCGCCGCCTCTTCGAGCCGCTCCGACGGCTCCGGGCGGTCGGCCAATGCCTTTTCGAGAGCGGTGACCGGGTCGGCGGCGAGCTCGTCGATGTCCAGGTCCGGTAGTTCGCGGAGCGGCAGGACACCGTCGGCGAGACCATGCAGCGAACGTCCGAGCAGGGCTTGGGCACGACCCGGCTGCATACGAACCCGCACGCACGAGTGGCCGGGCGCGGCGACGTGATAGGCGGCACGGGTACGGGGGCCGAGGACGATCAGCTCGCGCTTGTCAGTGCGCAGGAGAAGTGTGGTGGCGTGGTCGGGCACGTCGACCGCCGCCGAACCGGCCGCCGTAGCGACATCGATCCCGGCCACCCACCGCAGAAGGGCAGGCGGCACGACGAGAGAACTCATGCGGCCCACGATAGTGCCGAAACTTCCTATCACGAGGTGTGAGAGCGCTGTCATCGTCGGGACATGATCCTTGTTACCGGTGCCACCGGCACCATCGGTAGTCACGTCGTCCGCCTGCTCACCGAGCGGGGCCTACCGTTCCGGGCGATGTCCCGCCGCGAGCGGCCCGGCGGGGTGCGGGCCGACTTCGACGACCCGGCGTCGCTGGCGCGCGCAGTGGCCGACGTCGACACGGTCTTCCTCGTAACCGTGCCCCCCGTACCAACCGCTGACCACGACATCGCCCTGGTCGCGGCCGCGCGGGCGGCAGGCGTCCGTAAGATCGTCAAGCTGTCCGCCATCGGCAGCGGCGAGCGGTTCGATGGGGCGACCGTCGGCGCGTGGCACCTCGCCGCGGAGGAGGCGATCGAGGCCAGCGGGCTCGTGTGGACGATGCTTCGCCCGCCGAGCTTCGCCTCGAACCTCTTGCGGTACCGGGCCCTGATCCAGGCCGGAGAACCGATCCCGAACCTGGCCGGCGACTCCCGGCAGGCCATCGTCGACCCGAGGGACGTGGCCGCGGTCGCCGTCGCCGCCATGACCAGCGATGCGCACGACGGGCAGCGGTACGACCTGACCGGGCCGGAGCTTCTGACGTCCGCAGACCAGGCGGCGATCCTGGAGGGCGTGCTGGAACGGCCGGTCAGGATCACCGACACGAATGTGCTCGACCGGTTGCCGGCCGGGATGGTCACTGGCATCGGCTGGGCACGCGCCGGCGGTGCGGCCTACGTCACCGACCACGTGCCGCGGGTGCTCGGCCGGCCGGCGGGCACGTTTGAGCAGTGGGCACGCGACCATCGGGAGGCATTCGCGGCAATGCCGTAACCGAGCGTCGCCGACGGCCGCCGGGCCTCTGGTAGTTCAAGGGATACAGCCCGTTCTCCTCTGGTGCTTCGCCGGAGCTGGTGAGAGCTCGCGCAGATGGGTGTGGGGTCATGGTCGCCGGGTGGGACCAGCGCCCTCAGCCGTCCCAGGTGGCCACCGTGGCGCAGGCGGTCATGAGCAGCCAGCCGAGGACGGGGACGGCCAGGGTGGCGGCGAGCGGCTCTTGCGACGTGACGAAGACGAGGCAGCCGAGGAAGGCCATGACGGCGACGAAGACGGCGATGGAGAAATAGAAGGGGGCCGGTTTCAGGCCCAGCCGTGACCAGGACACGCCGGTGGCGGTGAGTGCCGATCCCAGGCCGACCAGGAGGGCCACCTCAAGGGAGGTCAGCCAGGGCGTGCCCGGGTTCTGGGCGCGGTGCCCGTGGTAGGAGACCTCGGCCACCTGCCCCCGGAAGACCGCCAGCTCCACGTCCACGCCGATTGTCGCGTCGTAGTAGAACTCCGAGTCGACCGTGTAGCTGTGCCCGGGGGCCGTCTCGCGTGCCACGGTCAGCGTGTAGGTGGTGGACTCGCCGCCGGTGCCGGTTTTCCTGGCCGTCACCTTGCCGGTCTCGCGCCGCACGCAGTCCGTGCCGGGCGTGTGCGCCGCCGTGCCGCACACCGGGGCGGTGCGGTAGGCGCCCACCGCGTCGTTCGCGTCGACGAACCAGCTGAAGCCGAGAACGGTGGTGGCCAGTCCTGCCAGGAGGAACAGGCCCTTCGTCAGTGCGCGGGTGACCGCTCCGGAGGGCCGGGGCCGGGGCCGGGGCCGGGCCGGAGGCTTCGCGTCGCTGATCCGAGTGTTCATCGCAACCCCCATCGATCGCGTCCACGGGCACCTCCCCGATGCCCAGCAGAGATGCTTCCAGGGAGGTGGCCGATAGGGGAGTAACCCGGCGTTCTTGTAGCGAAGTTGTGGAGATCCCGGCCCGAGGGGCGGGCCTCGGGCCGGGTCGGAGGTGTCGGACAGGGGCGATCGCCGTGGAGATGGTGGGTCATGGGCAGCCATCCGAGGGTGGGGACTGCCGCCCGCCGCCGGGGGTGGCCGGACGGCGGGCGCAGCGGCTGTCTAGGGTCGTCACCATGACGAGGACCACCCCGCCGCGCCCGCTCGACGTCGAGGCGCTCTTCCCGGAACTGGCCGCCCACCGGGGCACCACCACCCGGCTCCACCCGCGGCCGGGCCGCCCGGAGGCGACGGCCAGCCACATCGGAGGGCCGCTGCTGTGGCCGGCGGACGAGCCGTGGCCGGTGTGCCCCCAGCCGCACGGCCGCCGCCGCGGCAGGCGCCCGGCCGACATCCACCGCTACCGTCAGGTGCTGGACACGGCCTGGGCCCGCGACCCCTCGTCGGGCCCCACCGACGAGGAGCGGCAGCTCCTGGGTGAACTCAGGCGGGAGTACCGGCTCGAACCGGAGGACGCGGCCGCCCCGACGCCGTTGATCGGCCTGGCCCAGCTGTACCGCCGGGACCTCCCCGACCTGTCGGCCGGACCGGACGGCTGCGACCTGCTCCAGGTCTTCTGGTGCCCCTTCGACCTGCACGGCCCGACCGGCTACGGCATGCACCTCGACCTGCGCTGGCGTCGTTCCCGGGAGGTGGCCGAGGTGCTGGCCGCGCCGCCGCAGCCGCAGGTGGTCGGCTTCGACGGGTACGTGCCCGAGCCGTGCGTGCTGCACCCGGAGCAGGTGGCCACGTACCCGTTCGCCGGCCTCCTGCCCGAGGACCTGTGCGCCCGGATCCACGCCTGGGAGGACGCTCGGGAGGAGGCCGAGGAGGAGGCCGCCGAGGAGAACCGCGAAGAGCACGCCGAGGAGTCGGCGGACGAAGGCGCGGACCGGTCGGCCCGCTACCAGTACGACCTCTCCATCCCGCCCGGCTGGCGCGCCGGCGGCTTCGCCTCCTGGCACACGACCGACCCGGGCCCCATGGACTGCCGGGCCTGCGAGACACCGATGCACCTGCTGCTCACCGTCGACAGCTCGGAGTGGGACGGCGGCAGCGGCAGCTGGAAACCACTGGAGGAACGCGACCTGCCGGCACACCGGTACGCCACGCCCACCGAGGTGACCGTCGGCCGCTGGGGCGAGCTCAACGTCTTCGCCTGCCCCGCCGACCCCGGCCATCCGCACGGCTGGAGCATCCAGTAGGTCGCGGGGCCCGGAGGCCCGTCAGCCAGTAGGCCGCGGGCCCCCGGCCCCCGGGTCAGCCGGAGAGCCGCCCGACGAGGTCGGCCAGCGCGTCCGCCAGCGCGTCGAGCCCGGGGCCGGCGGGGCCCCCGGGCTCGTCCATGTAGAGGTCGCGGCGGATCTCCACCATGAGGGCGCTGACGTTCGCAGCCTTCCCGTAGTGCCGCAGGGGCACGTACGTCCCCGCGAACGGGCTGTCGAGGCCGATGCCGCCGAAGCCCGCGAACGCCTGCCGCGCCGCGTCGAGCAGCGCGGCGGGCGTGTGGAACGGGTCCGTGCCGAGACAGACCGGCGGCCTGGGCCCCTCGCCGTGGAGCTCGTACGGCAGGGCCTTCGTCGGGTACGAGTGGACGTCGATGACCACCGCGCGACCGACCGCTTCGAGACGCTCCTCGACCGCGGCCGTCACCGCCTCCGCGTACGGGTGGAAGTAGCGCTCCAGCAACGGCCGGCCGTCGAAGTCCTCCGGACGGAGCGCCTCGCGGTGCGTGGTCCGGGTGTAGACCGCGCCCATGCCGGCCGCCAGCATCTCCTCCCGCTCGTCGGGGAAGCGTTCGGGGTCGACGACCAGGCGCGAGAGCCGGTTGACGAACCGCCAGGGGGTGACGCGCGCCGCGGCCGCCGCCCTCGCGGCGATCTCCGCCGTGTGCGCGTCGGTGATGTGGTCGAGTTCCCGCGTGAGCGCCTCCTCGTCCAGCACGATCCCGGCGCGGACCCCGGCGGGTATGTCCCGGGAGGAGTGCGGGACGTGCAGGATCACGGGGGAGTCGGGGGCGCCCGGGTGGAGCCGGAAGGAGGTGGAGGCGTCGGTCATCTGGTCCTCGCAACGTGTCGGGTGTGGTTGGTGATGAGGTGTCACCGACATCATGTCCGTCCGACGGCCCGCCTGCTGCGGCTCGTCCACAGCGGCGCGTTCACCGCGGCTCGCCTGCTGCGGTCCGTTCACCGCGGCTCGTCTACTGCGGCCCGGGGTCGCCGGGGAGGCGGTCCAGGGCGGCGGCTACGTCGGTGTCGCGGGCGGTCTCCGTGAGCGCGCGGGCCAGGACCGAACCCGGCTCGCGGGCGGACACCACCAGCCCGACCGGCACCGCCCGGGCGGGCCCGGTCATCGGCACCGCCCGCATGCCGTACGGCACGCCGAAGACGTGCAGCCAGGTGTGCGGGACGATACTGGCCCACCTGCCCGTCCGGACGTGGGCGAAGAGGGCCGCCACGGAATCGGTCTCGACCCGGGGCGACGGCCGCAGCCCGGTCTCGGCGAACAGCTCGTCCAGCACCCGGCGGCCCTGCATTGCCGGGGTCAGCAGGCAGAGCGGCAGCTGCGAGGCCTCCGCCCAGGTCGCCGTGGTCCGGTGGGCGAGGCTGTCGGCGCCGCCGGTGAGCAGCACGTACCGCTCCTCGTACAGCGGAACGGCCCGGAGGTTCTCGGAGAGGCCTCCGTGCAGGTAGGTGACTCCGGCGTCGAGTTCGAAGTTCTGCAGCCGCCGGAGGATCTCCTCCGACTGGAGGTCGGCCCTGACCTCCACGGTGACCAGCGGGTGTGCCGCGCAGAACGGGCCGGTCAGCTGGGCGACGGCGCCGGACGCGGTCGGGACGGCCCCGATCCGCAGCCGGCCGCTCAGCCCGCTGCGCAGGGCGCCGACCTCGCTCCGGAGGGCGTCACGGTCGGCCAGGATCCGCTGCGCCCGCACGACGATGCGTTCGCCCTCGGGCGTGAGGCCCTCGTACTTGCGGCCGCGGAGGACCAGCGGGACGTCCAGCTCCTCCTCCAGCTTGCGGATCGCCTCGGAGAGGGCGGGCTGGGAGACGTGACAGGCCTGCGCGGCGCGGGCGAAATGGCGCTCCCGGGAGAGGGCCACCAGGTATTCGAGTTGACGGAACAGCACGTCCCGGGTCTACCGGACCGCCGGCTCGGACGCCAGTCGGCGCCTCGGTGGGACAGGTCGGCGCCTCGGTGGGACGGGGCGGAAGCTGCTCATGATCCGGTCCGGCTCTTTCCCTCTCCGCCCCGTCCGGAGGGTGCACCGAATTTCCGGGTATTCACGAGTGTCGTTCGCGAATATCCGAATTCTGGCGTGGGAGCAGCTTCCGTCGCCCGTCCTGAAAAGTCAAAGAGGGGCCGCCGATAAGCCGATAGGTATGGCTTATCGTTTCGGATAACCGGCGCCGATCGGGCCATCGGTAATCCCTCTTTGACTTCTCCGGGAAATTCGCGGAAGGTGCGCGGAGTGATGAATCCGGGACGAGGAGCGGGTCGGCGCGTGCTGAGGACCAGGGGGAGCGGCCGGAGGCGTGCGGCTGCCAGGGTGCGGCGCGCGCTCTCCCCGCGGGGCGCGCTCGCCCTGAAGAGCGTCGACGGCGCCCTGTCCTTCGCCCTGCGGGCCGCGCTGGCGATGGCGTTGCCGGCGGTGCCGTTGGCCCTGGCCGGACACGCCGACCAGGCCGTCTACACGATGCTGGGATCCTTCGCCACCACGTTCGGCCACAACCTGCCCTATGCGCGACGCGCCCGGGTGCTCGCGCTGGTCGCGGTGGCCATGACGGCGTGCGTGGGCTGCGGTTCGGCGCTCGCCGCGTGGGCCCATCCACGGGACGGGGGAGCGGGCGCCGCCGTGGTGATCGCGGCCATGGCCGTGGTGGCCGGCATCGCGAAGTTCGCCTGTGACGCGGCACGGCTGGGCGGGCTGGGCGCGGTGCTGCTGCTCTTCTCCTTCGCCGTGGCGGCCAACGGCGCACCCGCCCCGGCCGACGTCCTTCCCCAGACCGGCCTGGCCGCCCTGGGCGCTGCCGTGGCCTGGGGTCTGGCCGTGGCGGGCTGGTTCGTCTACCCGGACCGTCCGCAGCGGCTCGCCGTGGCGGCGGCCCTGCGCGAGCTCACGTACCTGTGGGAGGCGACCGGCGGCGGTGCGGTGGGCGGGGAGGCGACCGGCGGCGGTGCGATGAGCGGGGAGGCGGCGGGCGAGAGCAGGCCCGCCCGACACCGGGCGACCGCCGCCGTTCTGCAGGCGTACCGGATGCTCGACGTCCTGCCTCCGACGGCCGCCGAGCTGGGCGCCGGCCGGGGCGGTACCTGCGTGCGCCTGACCGACCTCTCCTGGTCGCTGCTGATCGGGTCCGGCCGCCGGCCGCCGGAGGACGTCACCGGCCTGGCGCAGCACCTGCGTGGCCAGGTCCGCCTGCTGGTGAGCCGTCGCCACCGGGAGCCGCCGCTCCTGTCGGAGCTGTCGCCGCCGGCCGCCGCCACCCGGGCCGCCCCGGGCCAGGACCCGGCCGGTCCCGCCACCCGCCGTGCCGCCGCGCTGCTCGCCGCCGAGCTTCGCGCCGCCGAGTTGCTGACGGGGCAGCGCGGGGGCGGCCCCGGCCACTCCTCGGTCCTGCTCGTCCCTGCTCTGCGGATGGCACTCGGCACCGGGCTGGCAGGCTGGGCGGCCCTGCCGCTCGGCCTCGGCCACGCCTACTGGGCGGCCATCTCCGCCGCCGCGGTGCTGCACTCGGTCAATGTCCGCACGGCGGCGCAGCGCGCCGTCCAGCGCACCCTGGGCACGGCCGCCGGGCTGGTGCTCGCGCTCGGCGTGCTGGCCGCGCACCCCGGTCCCGTGGCGCTCGTGCTGGTGATCGTGCTCCTGGAGTTCCTGCTGGAGTACGTCGTGGCCCGCAACTACGGCCTCGGGGTCGTCTTCCTCACGCCGCTCGCGCTGCTGCTGACCGACCTGGCGGCCCCCTCGCCCACCGGGACCCTCGTCACGGACCGGGTGCTGAGCAGTGTTCTCGGCATCGGCATCGCGCTGGCCTGTGCGCTGCTGGTGGTCCACGACCGGGCGGCGGTCCGGGCGCAGCGCGCGCTGGCCGCGTGCACGGAGGCGTCCGAGCACGCGGAGCAGGTGCTGGAGAGCCGCCTGGAGCGGTCGTTCCCGGTCGTCCAGACGCACCTGGCGGCAGCCGTGGTGGAGTTGCGCGAGGCCGACGACGCCGCGGCCGGCGACCTCTGGCCGGCGGAGGTCGACCCGACCGAGCTCGCCGCCGCGGAGCAGCGCGCCTATCTCCTCCTGGAGCGGTTCGTCCGGTGACGGCGGGCCGGGCGGCGGACCGAGAGTGGGCCGACCCGCCGTCAGGCGGAGGGGCTGATGGTGACCTTGAGGTGCTTCATGATCGGCTGGTCGCTCTGGGTGCTGTGGTCGCCGATCGCGCAGAGCACGTTCATCTCCGGCATGTAGCCGGCCGCGCAGCCACGGGGGATGTCGTAGGGGATGGCGAGGTAGCCGTGGAGCGAGCGACGGCTACCGTCCCTCGCGGTGCTCGTGATGTCGACCGGCCCGAGGTCGGCGATGCCGCGCTCGCGCATGTCGGCCCGGTTCATGAAGACGAGCGTGCGCAGGTTCCTGATCCCGCGGTAGCGGTCGTTGTCGGAGTAGATGGTGGTGTTCCACTGGTCGTGGGAGCGCATGGTGCCCAGGGCCAGGGTGCCGGGGGCGGGGACGACGTCGGGCAGGGCGGCGGTGGAGAACTCGGCGCGCCCGGACGGGGTCAGGAAGACCAGTTCACGGGCGGGCTGCTTGAGGCGGAAGCCGAGCGGCAGGCGCACCCGACGGTTGAAGTCCTCGAAGCCGTCGAGGGCCTGGGCCATGGTGTCGCGGATCCGGTCGTAGTCCTCGACGTACCACTCCCAGGGCGTCGCGCTGTCGGGCAGGGCGGCGCGGGCCATGCCGGCGACGATGGCCGGCTCGGACAGCAGGTGCGGTGAGGCGGGGCGCTTCATGCCGACCGACAGGTGGACCATGCTCATCGAGTCCTCGACCGACGTGCTCTGGACGCCCCTGCGCTGGTGGTCCTTCTCGGTACGGCCGAGGCACGGCAGGATGAGGGCCTGCCGGCCGTGGACGACGTGGCTGCGGTTCAGCTTGGTGCTCACCTGGACGGTGAGCTCGCAGGAGCGCAGCGCCGCGTAGGTGTACGGGGTGTCGGGCGCAGCGAGCGCGAAGTTGCCGCCCATGCCGACGAACACCTTCACGTCACCGCTGTGCATCGCCCTGAGGGTGTTGACGGTGTCCAGGCCGTGCTCGCGCGGCGGCCGGATCCTGCAGACCTCGGCGAGGCGGTCCAGGAACTCGCCGCTGGGGCGGTGGTCGATGCCGCAGGTGCGGTTGCCCTGGACGTTGCTGTGCCCGCGCACGGGGGAGGGGCCGGCGCCCTCCCGGCCCAGATTGCCGCGGAGCAGCAGCAGGTTGACGATCTCCCGGACGGTGTCGACGCCGTGCTCGTGCTGGGTGAGCCCCAGGCACCAGCTGATGATGGAGCGGTCGGCCTCGCCGTACACGCGTGCCGCCCTGAGGACGTCGGCGCGGCTCAGCCCGGACTGCTTCTCGATCTCCTCCCACGACGTGGCCTCGCACAACGCGCGGTACTCGTCGAAGCCGGCGGTGTGGCGGTCGATGAACTCCCGGTCCAGGGCCCTGGGGTCGGACTCGGACTGCTCCAGGATCGCCTTGGCCATGCCGCGCAGCAGGGCCATGTCACCGCCGATGCGCGGCTGGATGTTCAGGGTGCTGGTCCGGGTCGTCTTGAACAGGGCCATGTCCATCATGTCGTGGGGGATGATGGTCCGGGTGGCGGCCGCTTCGACGAGCGGATTGACGTGCACGATCTGCGCGCCGCGGTGGTAGGCCTCGGCGAGGGCGGTGAGCATCCGGGGCGCGTTGGAGGCGGCGTTGACGCCCAGGATGAACAGGGCGTCGGCGCTCTCCCAGTCCTTGAGGTCGACCGTCCCCTTTCCGGTGCCCAGGGAAGCCTGGAGAGCGCGCCCGCTGGCCTCGTGGCACATGTTGGAACAGTCCGGCAGGTTGTTGGTGCCCAGTTCGCGGGCCATCAACTGGTAGAGGAAGGTGGCCTCGTTGCCGAGCCGGCCGGAGGTGTAGAAGGAGGCCTGGTTCGGGTCGTCCAGCCCGCGAAGGGCGCGGCCGACCACCTCGAACGCATCCTTCCAGCTGATCGGGACGTAGTGGTCGGACTCGGGGTCGTAGACCATCGGTTCGGTCAGCCGCCCCTGGTTCTCCAGGTCGTAGTCGCTCCACCCGGACAGTTCGGTCACCGAGCGCGCGGCGAAGAACTCGCGTCCGACCCGCTTGCGGGTCATCTCCCAGGTGACGTGCTTGATGCCGTTCTCGCAGATGTCCAGGTGCAGGCCCTTGGTGTCGTCCGGCCACGCGCACCCCGGGCAGTCGAAACCGGTGTTCTCGTGGTTCATCCGCATGATCGCCCGCGGGCCGTCCACCAGTGCGCCCTCGCGCACCATGAAGCGGGACACGCTCTTCGCCGCGCCCCAGCCGGCGGCGGGGTGGTGGTAGGGGTGGAACTCCGGATCCGCCTCGGGTACGGGCCCCACTCCGGCCTCCCGGGGATCCTGCTGGTCACTGTTGGTGCTCACGACACTCAACCCTCCGAAGCGGGCATGAGGGGACGGAACGGCACTTTCGGGCAGGCTATGCCCGTTGGTCCGGCCACGCCATTCGACTCCGTGGGCAGTACCGGGCCCTTCGCAGGGGTGCACCCTCGCTCGCTCGCTCCGTCCCTCTCTCCCTCCGTGCGGCGGGTCCGCGCCGGGACACCCACGCGGATACGCTGACGCTGTCCTCCCCGCCCGCGCTGTTCCACCCCCTGCTCCACCGCTGACCGTTCCTGCGTCCTGAGGCCCTCCATGTACCACCGCCTGGTGCTCCCCGCCGTCCCCCGGCTCGCCTGCTCGGCGGTGGTCGGTGCGGTGGCCGGCGCCGTCGTCGGCGCGCTGGCCAGCACCGCGCTGGGAATCCTCGCGGGCATCGCCTCGGCGGAGACGGTCTTCGTGGTGGCGGGGTGGTGCGTCCTGTGGCCCATGGACGCCGACGCCACCCACCGCAACGCGCGGCGCGAGGAGTTCCGGCCCGTCGTCGAGGAACTCGTCGTCGTGGCGGCCGCGTTGTGCGGGCTGACCGGCATCGTGGCGTTGCTGCTGGTCGGCAGGTCGGACGAGACCCAGGCGGCGGCCGCGACGGCGTTCTGCGGTGTGTTCGCCTCCTGGGCGGCACTGCACCTGATGTACGCCACCCGCTACGCGTACATCTACTACCTGCCGGCCGGGGGCGGGGCGGCCGGCGGCGGGATCGACTTCAACACCGACGACCCGCCCCGGTACAGCGACTTCCTCTACTTCAGCTACAACCTCGGGATGACCTACCAGGTCTCCGACACCAGCGTCTCCAGCTCCGGGCTGCGGGCGGTCATCCTCCGGCACTGCCTGCTGTCCTACGTGTTCGGGGCGAGCATCCTTGCCACCACCATCAATCTCGTGACCGGCATCGTCACGGGGTGACCGGGAGGCTGCGCTGCCGCCCTCGCCGGCCTCGATGCCCTCGTCGTCGTAGGGTCCCTCGCCGGCCTTGCCGCCCGTTCCGCCTCGCTACGCTCCGGTTCCGTCGCCGAGGGACAGCACGACGGCGGTCGTCGGCCCGGTGGGTGCCTCGTAGCCGACGGTCTCACCGACGCGGCGTCCGAGCAGGGCGCGCCCGAGCGGGCTGTCGGTGGTGACCAGGGTCCGGTCCAGCGCCTCCGCGAGCTCGCCGACCTGGACGGTGGTCTCGGTCCCGTCCGCGAACCGCACCCGCACGGTGCTGCCCACGCCGATCGCGTCGGTGCCCGGGGGGCCGGCCACGGCGGCCTGGCGCAGGCGCCCGTCGATCTCGGCGATGCGGGCGTCCAGGCGGTCGACCTCCGTGGCGCGCTGCAACTCGTCGGCCTGGTCCGCCCGGTCGCCCACCTCCTCGCCGCCCCGCAGGGTGGCGGCGACCTTCTCGCGGTCGGTGCGCAGCCCGGCGCGCTCCCGTTCCAGTGCTTCGCGGGCGACGGCGCTGATGGGCTGGGCCTGACCGGTCATTCCGGGCTCCTGGAGTGCAGGCGGCACGGTCGAGTGCCACGGGACAATTGCGGCATTCTCGAAGATATCAGGCAAGTCGCGACGCTGCGGCAGCGGGCGAAGGCCGCCCGTCCGGCGCCGGACGGGCGGCCCCGAGGCTCGCGGGACCTCAGGCGAACGGCGTGCGGTGGAGCGAGATCAGCAGGCGCCAGCTGTGGGCCGCGAGCTCGTCCGGGGTGGCCGGCACCAGGGCGTGGAGCCAGTCGGCGAGCAGGGCGCTGAAGGTGGCGGCGACGGCGGTGGCGACCAGGTCGGGATGCGGGGCGCCGGCCAACCGCCGCTCGGTGCGGCTGCGTTCGCGGAGTTGACGGTGGAGCAGGTCGCCCAGCGGGCCGGTGCCGCCGGGCAGGAGCAGTGAGCGGTAGACCGCCGCGTGCCGGTCCACCTCGGTGAGGAAGGCGGCCAGGGCGGGTGGCGGGGCGGCCGGGTCGGGGGTGCCGCGCCAGGCGTGCAGGGCGTCGACGGCGTCCCGGACGACCTCGGCGCAGGCGTCCACCGCGAGGCCCTGGAGGTCCTCGTAGTGGAGGTAGAAGGTGGCCCGTCCGACGGCCGCCCGCCGGACCACGGCAGCCACGCTGACCTCGGCCAGCGGGCGTTCGGCGCACTCGGCGAGCAGGGCCGCGCGGAGCCGGGCCCGGGTGCGGTCGGCCCGTGCGTCGCTCATCGCGCGACCAGGACGGCGGCGAGCGCGAGGGCGCCGGGCAGGGCCTGGGCGAAGAGGATCCGACGGTTGGCGGTCGCCGCGCCGTACAGGCCCGCCACCACCACGCAGGACAGGAAGAACACCTGGACGGGGAAGCCCGTGGGGTCGCCGGCGGCCAGGCCCCAGACCAGGCCGGCGGCCAGGAAGCCGTTGTAGAGGCCCTGGTTGGCGGCCAACGGGGCGGTGGCCTTCGCCATCTGCGCGTCGAAGCCGGAGAGGCCCCGGCCGGGCGCCCGCTCCCAGAGGAACATCTCCAGCACCAGGATGTATCCGTGCAGCGCGGCCACCAGGGCCACCAGCGTGTTCGCCACGACGCCCATGGACGGGCTCCTTTCTGGACAAGTGTCCATTAATCATAGACACATGTCCAGGAAGGCGGTCAACCCCGCTCGGAGGGCGGCCAGCCCCACCCGGAAGGCGGTCGACCCCCACGCAAGGCGGTCGACCTCACTCGCTTCAAGGCATGAACCCATTGGTCGAGGGCAGAAGTTCGTCACTTCACCTCTTGACCGCAGTCGTTCGGGGGCGGGACAGTGGTGCGCATCGGATGAGAGCGCTCTCACCAGCTCCGAGCCCCCACGTCCGCCCACCCCCGGAGGTGCCCCGCCGTGTCCGCAAGCACCGTGCCCAGAACCACCGTGCCCAGAACCACCGTGCCCAGAACCACCGTGCCCAGCACCACCGTGCCCAGCACCACCGCCACCCGCCGACGGCGTCCCCGCCGGGCCCTGGCCACCGTCCTGACGGCGGCCGGCGCGGCCACCGCGCTCTGCGCCGCACTGTTGGGCTCCACCGCCACGGCG
Organism: Streptomyces sp. CB01881; assembly: GCF_002953255.1. Taxonomy (GTDB): domain Bacteria; phylum Actinomycetota; class Actinomycetes; order Streptomycetales; family Streptomycetaceae; genus Kitasatospora. Next base: position 111,097 of record NZ_CP026498.1, on the reverse strand, counting down.
GCCGTCCCGCCCGCCCCCGCCGGCTGGACCACCGTCTGGAGCGACGACTTCGGCGGCGCCGCCAACACCCTGCCCTCCGGCGCCGACTGGATCGTCGACACCGGGACGAGCTACCCCGGCGGCGCCGCCAACTGGGGTACCGGCGAGGTCCAGACGTACACCGCCGACACCGCCAACCTCCGCCAGGACGGCGCCGGGAACCTGCGCATCACCCCGATCCGGGACGCCAACGGCAACTGGACCTCCGGCCGGATCGAGACCCGGCGCAGCGACTTCGAACCGCCGGCCGGCGGCAAGCTGCGGATCGAGTCCCGGATCCAGATGCCGAGCGTGACCGGCGCGGCCGCGGCCGGCTACTGGCCGGCCTTCTGGACGCTGGGAGCGCCGTACCGCGGCAACTACTGGAACTGGCCGTCCATCGGCGAGTTCGACCTGATGGAGAACGTCAACGGCGTCAACCAGGTCTGGGGCACCCTGCACTGCGGTGGGAACCCCGGCGGCCCGTGCAACGAGACCACCGGCCTCGGCGCCGTGCACGCCTGCCCGGGCTCCGCCTGCCAGGGCAACTTCCACACCTACGCACTGGAGTGGGACCGCACCGTCAGCCCGCAGCAGCTGCGCTGGTACGTCGACGGCGTGCAGTACCACTCCGTCACCTCGGCGCAGATGGACGCGGCCAGCTGGGACGCGGCCACCGCGCACGGGCACTTCATCCTGCTGAACGTCGCGATGGGCGGCGCCTTCCCGGACCCGGTGGCGGGCTACCGCACGCCGACGGCGAGCACCGCCTCCGGCGTCCCGATGCTGGTCGACTACGTCGCGGTCTACAGCTCCGGGGGTACGGGCACGCCGCCGCCGACCACGCAGCCCCCGACGACCCCGCCGCCCACCACCACGCCGCCGCCCGGCGGCACCGGCAGCGCGTACGGCACCATCCAGGCCGAGGCCTACGGCGGACAGTCGGGGGCGGCGCTGGAGACCACCACGGACGTTGGCGGTGGCCAGAACCTCGCCGCCCTGGCCAACGGGGACTGGGCGCTCTACCCGGGTGTGGACTTCGGCACCACCCCGGCCCGGCAGTTCAAGGCCCGGGTGGCCTCGGGTGCGGCCGGCGGCGTCAGCGGACTGGTGGAGGTCCGGCTGGACAGCCGGACCAGCGCCCCGGTCGGCTCGTTCGCCGTCGCCAACACCGGCGGCTGGCAGAGCTGGACCACCGTGCCGGCCAACATCAGCGCGGTCACCGGCAAGCACGACGTCTACCTGACCTTCACCAGCGGCCAGCCGGCCGACTTCGTCAACGTCAACTGGTTCACGTTCAGCACCACCTGACGCGGGGTGGCGCGCGGCGGCGGACGGGCACCGTCCGCCGCCGCTGCGGCCTGCCCGGGCGGGGGAGGAGAGGGCAGGGGAGCCCGGGTGGGGGGAGGAGAGGGCAGGGGAGCGCTCTCAGCGGTTCGCCAGGACCCTCCGGTGCGGCGGTCGGAGTTGGTGCGGGCCCTCGGCCGGACGTCAGTTCGAGATGCGGGCCTCGATGCCGTCGAGGAGGAAGTCGAGGCCGGTCCGGAAGGTCCGGTCGGCGTCCAGGTGGGGGCCGTCGCGTACGACCGTGGCCAGCGCGGGGAACCGGCCCGTTGCGAAGGTCCGCTCCAGATACGGCCCGAAGGCGGCCTGCCACTGCTGCTTGTCCATCCCCGTGGCCCGCTCGGCGCGCCGCTCGGTGACCTCCCGGCGCACCGCGCCGACCACGTACGCGTTGACCGCGGCGATCGCCGGCACGGTGACGTCCAGGTCGACACCGCCCATCGCGGCCACCACGGCCTCCCCGCCGGCCAGCGTGTGCGGACCGAGCTGCGGCCGCCCACCGATCAGATCGGCGAACCATTCGTGCCGGTGAGCGGCCCGCCGAGTGGCTTCGGCAAGGGAGTGCAGCACCTCCCGCCAGCTGTCTCCGGCCGGGCGGATCTCGGCGTACACCGCATCAACCATCAGGTCGAGCAGCTCCTCCTTGGTGGCGATGTAGCCGTACAGCCGCATCGGCCCGACGTCCAGTACGGCGGCGACCTTGCGCAGCGACACCGCGGCCAGGCCGTCCGCGTCGGCCAGCCGGATCGCCGCCCCGACGATCCGCTCCCGGCTCAGCGGGGCAGGCACCGGTCGATCCGACGGCTCCGGCCGCTCCCACACCAACATGCCGCCGACAATACATCGCCAGGGTGTTACAGTGACATCGCTTGATACAGTGTATCGACCGATACGGCGAATCGGGGTAGCCGTGAACATTGCCATCGTCGGAGCCGGCCTGGGTGGCCTGGTCCTCGCCCGCGTACTGCACGTGAACGGCGTCGACGCCGTCGTGTACGAACGTGAACCATCACGCGCCGCGCGCGGCCAGGGCGGCATGCTCGACCTGCACGCCGGGACCGGGCAGCAGGCGATGCGCGAGGCGGGCCTGATCGACCGGTTCCACGCGATCGCCCGTCGCCAAGGCCAGGACCTGCGCCTTCTCGAACCGGATGGCACCCTGCTGCTCCAGGAGGACACACCCGACGACGCCCCGCTCGACCGACCCGAGGTCGACCGCGCCGATCTGCGCAACCTGCTGCTGGACTCCCTCCCCGAACACACGGTGCGCTGGGGGCACGCCTTCGAATCCGCCGACGACGGGCACCTGCACTTCGCCGACGGCGGCAGTGCGACGTACGACCTGCTGGTCGGCGCCGACGGCGCGCACTCCCGGGTCCGGGCGCTGCTCACCGACGCCCGGCCGGCGCACACCGGCCAGAACGTCGTCGAGCTCGGCATCCCCGACATCGACCGAACCCACCCCGGCCTCGCGGCGATGGTGGGGCGCGGCAACTACTGGGTGCTGGGCGACGGACAGTCCCTCTCGGCGCAGCGCAACGGCGACGGCCGCGTGCGCATCTACCTCAGCTTCTACAACACCGCCGAGGACTGGCTCGCCACCAGCGGGATCCCGTTCCACGACCCGGCCGCCGCCCGGGTGCGGCTCGCCGACCTGTTCGCCGGCTGGGACCCACGGGTCACCGCGCTGATCGCGGCCTGCGACGACACGGTCCTGCCGCGGCAGATCACCACCCTCCCGGTCGGCCTGACCTGGCCGTCGGCACCCGGTGTCACGCTGCTCGGGGACGCCGCGCACCTGATGCCACCGGTGGGGCAGGGCGCCAACATGGCCATGCTCGACGGCGCGCTGCTCGGCCTCGCGCTGGCCGCGCACCCGGGCGATCTCCCCGCCGCCGTCAGGGAATTCGAACGCGAGATGTTCGAACGGACCAGCGCCGCCGGCCGGCAGTCCGCGCACGTCCAGGAGGTCCTGGCGTCGCCGGGCGCCGGCCGGAAGATGCTCGCCTTCTTCCAGCCCGCCTGAACGAGGACCGGGGAACCGGCCCGGTCCACTGGGCGCCGCCGCTGCGCATGCGGCACATCACCCCATGTCAGGTCATGCAGTCCGACCGTCGTACTAGGCTCAGGGGCAGGCCGTCCGCGAGCGAGAGGAGCCCACGGTGCCGGAGCAGACGCCGCGTCCCACGGCCGAGGCCGACCCGGCCGCGCCACGCCCGACGCTGGAGTCGGTTGCCGAGCGGGCGGGGGTCTCACGCGCCACGGTGTCGCGGGTGGTGAACGGGGGAGCGGGGGTCCGCGAGGCGCTGCGGGAGAAGGTCCAGCGCGCGGTCGAGGAGCTCGGCTACCTCCCCAACCTGGCCGCCCGCACCCTGGTGACCCGGCGCAACCACGCCGTCGCCGTCGTGGTGGCCGAGCCCGGCAGCCGGCTCTTCTCCGACCCGTTCTTCGCCCAGCACCTGCGCGGCATCGGCCGCGAACTGTCGGCCGCCGACAACCAGATGGTGCTGATGATGGTCGAGGACCAGCACGACTACGAGCGGGTGGGCCGGTACCTGGCCGGCGGCCACGTGGACGGCGCGCTGCTGTTCTCGCTGCACCAGCCGGACCCACTGCCCCAGATGGCGCGCAAGGTCGGCCTGCCCTTCGTGGTGGGCGGCCGCCCGGGCTGGCCGGGCGCCGAGTCCGACCGCCAACTCGTGTACGTGGACAGCGACAACCGCGGCGGCGCCCGGCTGGCCGTCGGCCACCTCCGCTCGCTCGGGCGCGGCGCCATCGCCACCATCACCGGCCCGCTCGACCAGACCTCCGCCCTCGACCGCCTGGACGGCTACCGCGACGTGCTGCCCGACGGGGACCCGGCGCTGGTCGCCGAGGGAGACTTCACCCCCGACGGCGGCGGCCGCGCGATGGCCGAACTGCTGGCCCGCCGGCCCGATCTGGACGCCGTGTTCGCGGCCTCCGACGCGATGGCCTCGGGCGCGCTGCGGGTGCTGCGCGAGGCGGGGCGCCGGGTGCCGGAGGACGTCGCCGTGGTCGGCTTCGACGACGTCGAGTCGATCGCCGACTGGACCGAGCCGCCGCTCACCACGGTGCGCCAGGACATCGAGGAGATGGGCCGGCTGATGGCCCGCCTGCTGCTGCGCCGCCTCGACGGGACCGGCCCGGCGTCGGTGCCCGCGACCGGTCTGCGGGCCGGCGGTCCGACCTCGGTGATCACCCCGACCCGCCTGGTCCGGCGGGCCTCGGCCTGAGCCCGGCCTGGCCCGGCTCACCCCGGCCCCCAACCCGGTTCGGACGCGTGGTCTTGAGCGCGGGCTTCACCGCGCCGTCCTTCCCGCACTCCTCGGCGCGGTGTTCGGCGCGCTCCTCGGCGCCGTGCTCGCCGTAGTCTTCACCTCCTGAACGCCCGGCCCGGGGCACCGCAGAGATTACGTTCGGGTTTCAGCCTCTTGACCGCTGCGCCACCGCACGGCACGCTCCTCTCAGCGCTTGAGAGCGCTCTCAGAAAGCGCTCTCGCACACGCAAGGCACCGCACCCGCTCCGCCCGGCCGCTCCTCGGGCCGCCGTTTCCCGTGCGCGAGCCCGCGCAGGCACCCCGCACGCACCCGCTTGCACCCGATCGCGCCGCCGCACGCACCCTGCCACGCCCACCGCGCCCCCACCCTCGCCACGAAGCCCACCCGCCCCGCCAGGGAGACCTCATGCGCCGCTCCACCGCCGCCCTCGGCAGCACCGTCCTCGCCGCCGCCCTCCTGCTCACCGCCTGCAACGGCTCCACCGGCTCCTCCGACGCCGCCGGCGGCAAGGTGACCATCACCGTCGACCTCTTCGGCACCTTCGGCTTCAAGGAGAGCGGCCTCTACGACGAGTACACGAAGCTGCACCCCGGCATCACCGTCAAGCAGACCGACACCCAGGACGAGGGCCAGTACTGGCAGGCCTTGCAGACCAAGCTGGCGGGTGGCGGCGGCCTCGCGGACATCCAGGGCCTGGAGGTGGGCCGGGTGGCGAGCGTGCTGCAGAAGCAGGCCGACAAGTTCACCGACCTGAAGACCCTCGGCCTCGATGCGGTCAACGACGAGCTGGTGCCGTGGAAGGGCGCCGCCGTGAAGACCGCGGACGGCCGGGTGCTCGGCGCCGGCACCGACATCGGGCCGGAGGCGATCTGCTTCCGCACCGACCTGTTCAAGGCCGCCGGCCTGCCCACCGACCGCACCGAACTGGCCGCCCGCTGGTCGACCTGGCAGGGCTACCTCGACCTCGGCAGGCAGTACGTCGCCAAGGCCGTGCCCGGCAACGTCTGGACCGACAGCGCGGCCGGCATGTTCACCGCCGAGGTCGGCCAGCAGAAGGTCCGCTACGCCGACGAGAGCGGAAAGCCGGTCTTCGAGACCAGCCAGGCCGTGAAGACCGCCTGGGCCGACGCCGGCCGGCTCGTCGCGGACGGCCTCTCCGCGAAGCTGCCGCAGTGGAGCCCGGAGTGGAACAAGGCCTTCAGCACCGGCAGGTTCGCCACCCTGAGCTGCCCCGCCTGGATGCTCGGCTACATCAAGGGCCAGGCGGGGGAGGCCGGTTCGGGTACCTGGGACGTCGCCCCCGGCCCCGGCCGGACCGGCAACTGGGGCGGTTCGTACCTGGCCGTGCCGAGGACGGCCAAGCACCCGAAGGAGGCCGCCGACCTCATCAAGTGGCTGACCGCCAAGGAGCAGCAGACCACCCTGTTCACCAAGCAGGGCTCCTTCCCCTCCTCCGTCGGCGCGCAGGCCGCGATCAAGGACGTGACCGACCCCTACTTCGGCAACGCGCCGATCGGCCGGATCTTCAGCGAGTCGGCGGCCGCCATGCCGGCCCAGGTGCTCGGCGTGGACGACGGCGTGATCGGCAAGGCCTTCACCGACGCCCTCGGCGAGGTCGAGCGGACCGGCACCGCGCCGGACGCCGCCTGGAAGCACGCGATCGACAACATCCGCAAGGCTGCTGGGAACTGACGGACAGTCGCGACGAATCCACCACGAAGACACCGCCCATGGCCACCGTCTCCTCCGCCCGCCTGCCCGCCACCGGGCCGGCGAAGGCCCGCACCCGTCGCGCCGGCCGGCTCGCGCCGTACGGCTTCCTCGCCCCGTTCTTCGGCCTCTTCGCCGCCTTCGGACTCTTCCCCCTTCTCTACACGGCGTACGTCTCGCTGCACCGCGTCGAGTTGCAGAGCGCCGACCGGATGGACTGGCTGGGCCTGCAGAACTACTCCCGTCTGCTGGCCGACCCGTTCTTCTGGAACGCGCTGCGCAACACCTTCACCATCGGCGTGCTCTCCACCGTCCCGCAGCTGCTGATGGCCCTCGGCCTGGCGCACCTGCTCAACTACCGGCTGCGCGGCCGCACCTTCTTCCGGGTGGCGATGCTGTTGCCGTACGCGACCTCGGTGGCCGCCGCCACACTGGTCTTCGCCCAGCTCTTCGGGCGTGACTACGGCCTGATCAACTGGGTGCTCGGCCAGGTCGGGCTCTCCCCGGTGGACTGGCAGGCCGGCACCTGGGCCTCGCAGTTCGGCGTCTCGGCGATCGTCACCTGGCGGTGGACCGGCTACAACGCGCTGATCTACCTGGCCGGCATGCAGGCCATCCCCGGTGAGCTGTACGAGTCGGCCGCGGTGGACGGCGCCTCCCGGTGGCAGCAGTTCCGGCACGTCACCGTCCCCGGCCTGCGCCCGACGATCGTGTTCACCGTGGTGGTCTCCACCATCGGCGCCACCCAGTTGTTCGGCGAACCGCTGCTCTACGAGGGCAACTCCCGCGGCGGGATCTCCCACCAGTACCAGACCCTCGGCCTCTACCTGTACGAGCAGGGCTGGAGCTTCTTCCACCTGGGCCGGGCGGCCGCCGTCGCCTGGGTGATGTTCCTGCTGATCGTCGTACTCGCCCTGCTGAACGCGGCCGTCGCCGCCCGGCGCAACCGTACGGACCGGTGATCCCGTGACGCTCCTGCGACCGACCTCCCGACTGCGGCCGGCCCTCCGCCCGCGGTCCGCCTCCCGGCTGCGGCCGGCCCCCCGTTCGCCGCTGCACGGCGGCCCGCTCGCCTACGCGGTGCTGATCGCCGCGACCGTGGTGTTCGCCTTCCCGTTCTACTGGACGCTGGTGGCCGCCAGCCGGTCGAACGCCGAACTCAGCTCGGCCACACCGGCGTTGACCCCCGGACCGAACCTGCTGCACAACATCGGCGAGGCCCTCCGGCAGGCCGCGATCGGCGAGGCGCTGCTGAACTCGCTGATCGTCTCGGCCACCGTCACGGCCGGGGTGGTGCTCTCCTCCACACTGGCCGGCTTCGCCTTCGCCAAGCTGCGGTTCCGCGGCCGCGGGCTGCTGCTGGGCGTCACCGTCGCCACGATGATGATCCCGCCGCAGCTCGGCGTGATCCCGCTCTTCATGCTGATCGTCCGGCTCGACCTGCAGAACACCCTGTCCTCGGTGATCCTGCCCTCGCTGGTCTCGGCCTTCGGGGTGTTCTTCATGCGGCAGTACCTGGTCCAGGCGCTGCCGGACGAGCTCGTCGAGGCCGGGCGCGTCGACGGCGCCTCGCTGCTGCGGATCTTCCGCTCGATCGTGCTGCCGGTGGCCCGGCCCGGTATGGCGGTGCTGGGCATGCTGACCTTCATGGCCACCTGGAACGACTTCTTCTGGCCGGTCGTCGCCCTCAGCTCCCAGAACCCGACCGTGCAGGTGGCGTTGAAGTCGCTCGGCCAGGGGTACGTACCCGACCAGTCGATCGTCCTGGCCGGCACCCTGATCGGCACGCTCCCCGTGCTGCTCGTCTTCGGCCTGCTGGGCCGCCAGATCGTCGGCGGCATCATGCAGGGCGCCGTCAAGGGCTGAAGCCCGCGTCCGCCCCCCAAGCCAGTAACCGCGAACCCGCGACCCCAAGCGAGCGGCCGTGAATCAGCGCCCCCGAACCACCAACCGCGAACCAGTAATGACGACCCGCAGCCGCGAACCCGCGACCCCGGAAGGCGACATGACCGACCAAGCCCCGCCCCTCGCGTTCCCCGCCGACTTCCTCTGGGGCGCGGCCACCGCCGCGTACCAGATCGAGGGCGCGGCCGACGAGGACGGCCGGACCCCGTCCATCTGGGACACCTTCAGCCGGACGCCCGGAAGGGTGCGCAACGGTGACACCGGTGACATCGCGACCGATCACTACCACCGCTACCGCGACGACGTCGCGCTGATGGCCGAACTCGGCCTGCCCGCCTACCGGTTCTCGCTCTCCTGGCCGCGCATCCGGCCCGGGGGCAGCGGTCCGGCCAACAAGGCCGGCCTCGACTTCTACGACCGGCTGGTGGACGAGCTGCTCGCACACGGCATCGCTCCGGTCGCGACGCTCTACCACTGGGACCTCCCGCAGGAGTTGGAGGACGCTGGCGGCTGGACGGACCGGGCCACCGCCGACCGCTTCGCCGAGTACGCCACGCTGGCCGCCGGCCGCCTGGGTGACCGCATCTCCACCTGGACGACGCTCAACGAGCCCTGGTGCAGCGCCTTCCTCGGCTACGGCAGCGGCGTCCACGCCCCCGGCCGCTCCGACCCGGCCGCGGCCCTCGCCGCCCACCACCACCTGCTGCTCGCCCACGGCCTGGCCGTCGGCGCCCTGCGGGCCGAACTCCCCGCCACGGCAAGGGTTTCGCTCACCCTCAACCTGGCCGCCGTCCGCCCGCTCACCGAGGGCCCGGCCGACCGGGAGGCGGCCCGGCGGATCGACGGCCTGGCCAACCGGATCTTCCTCGACCCGGTCTTCCACGGCCGGTACCCGGCCGACGTGCTCGCCGACACCGCGCACGTCACCGACTGGTCCTTCGTCCGGGACGGCGACCTCGCCGAGATCTCCCGCCCGCTGGACTCCCTCGGCATCAACTACTACACCCCGACCGTGGTCGCCGCCGACGGCCCGGCCGGCCAGGCCCCCCGCCAGGACGGCCACGGCGGCGGCGAACGCTCCGCCTGGCCGGCCGACCAGGGCATCCGCTTCCTGCCCGCCGAGGGCGAACGCACGGCGATGGGCTGGCCGGTGGACGCCGACGGCCTGTACGAACTGCTCACCCGGCTGCGCGACGAACTGCCCGGCCTGCCCCTGCTCGTCACCGAGAACGGCGCCGCCTACGACGACTACAGCGACCCGTCGGGCGCCGTCCACGACCCCGAGCGGATCGCCTACCTGCAGGCCCACCTCACCGCCGTCCACCGTGCGATCGCCGCCGGCGCGCCCGTGCGGGGCTACTTCCTCTGGTCCCTCCTCGACAACTTCGAATGGGCGTACGGCTACGGCAAGCGGTTCGGCATCGTCCACGTCGACTTCGCCTCCCAGCGGCGCACCCCCAAGGACAGCGCCCGCTGGTACGCCGAGGTCGTCCGCTCGGGCACGCTCCGGCCCCCGGTCTGAGCGCCCGGCGCGCGGCCCGGCCGGAGGAGAGCCGAAAATCCACTGGCGCGGGCCCGGCCCGGTTGGCCAGGCTGCGGCGCATGGACTGGATGCCCCTGCTCTCCACGCTCACCGGTGCCGGTATCGGAATCGCCGCCACCCTGATCGCCGACCGCACCCGCTGGCGGCGCGAGCAGGCCCGGCACGCGCTGGACGTGCGGCGCGAGGCGTACACGGAGTTCGTCTCCGCGCTCAAGGCGGCGGGTGAGGAGATCCGGGCCGTGGCCCTCGGTGACCACCGCTCCGAGGCGGCCCGCGACGCGGCGGTCCGGGAGGCGTTTCGCGGCACCGGCCTCTACACGGCGAGCGAGCGCCTCTGGCTCGTCGGGCCGACGCCGGTCGTCACGGCGGGCAACGAGGCCTTCCTCAGCCTGCGCCGGCTCCGTGATGCCTACGCCCGCGGGGTGGTCGTGGGCTCCGTCGAGGACGCGCCGCTGATCGCCCAGCGCCGCACCGCCATGGCCCGGATGCGCGGCCTGATGCGCGAGGACCTCGGCATCGGGCCGCTGGGCTTCGAGTGACCTCGTACCGACGTCGTACGGGCGCCGCCCGGGTGCCCGTACGACCTCGCCGCCTCCGCCCCCGGTGACGGCACGAACCGCCCGGGAGCGTCGCCGGACGCCGCGTGGAGGCGCGCCGGGGGCAGGACCGGCTCAGGGCCGGGGGGCAGGGCCGGGTCAGGGCCGGGGGTCGGGGTCCTCGTGCTGGGAGCCGGGAGAACCGCCCATCATCCGGAGCATGGCGCGGCCGCCGGTGCGCAGGAACCGGATCACCAGGGCGGCGGCCAGGGCGAGTGTCCGGGGGTGGTCGTCGCCGAGCACCGAGACGATCGTGGACCTGCGCGCCACGGCCTGGACACCGGCCGACAGGACGAAGCCCAGAATCAGGGCCCAGGTGATCTCCCAGGTCATCGAGCCGGTGATCGACAGGGCGTGCAGGATCGCGTGCGTCATCCCGTCAGCCTTCCGCGGCCGGACCGGCTGCGGGCACCGGACACACCGGAACGCCTGGTCAACGGCAACCGGCCGCCTTCCTGGTTCGCCCGAACGGGGTGGGGTAAGGTCGCCAGGACCACGCCCGTTACAGCCAGGGGGAGGGCCGGTTCGGCGCTATGACCAGGGAACTCGTCAAGGCCTCGCGCGTGCGCATAGCCGATCTGACACCGGGGACCGACCTCTATCTCGGGGTGTACCTGAGCGCGCCGGGCCTGGTGTTCGACATCAGCTGCTTCGGGCTGGACGCCGAGGAACGGCTCAGCGACGACCGCTACTTCGTCTTCTTCAACCAGCCCGCCAGTCCCGAGGGCTCGATCCGCCTGCTGGGCGCGCAGTCCGGTGACACCGAGGCGTTCCGGGTGGTGCTGCCGGACGTCCCGCCGGCCATCCACCGGCTGAGCCTGACCGCGACCATCGACGGCGACGGCCGCATGGCGCAGGTCGCCTCCGGGTACGTCCGGCTGGTCGCGGACGGCGTGGAGGTCGGCCGCTACTCGTTCACCGGAGCGGAGTTCAGCACCGAGCGTGCGGTGATGCTGGCGGACGTCTACCGGCGGAACGGGGAGTGGCGTTTCACCCCGGTCGGACAGGGCTTCGACGGAGGCCTGCGGGCGCTGCTGGAGAACTTCGGCGGCGAGGCGATCGAGGACGAGCCGGAGGCGGCCCCGGCCTCGGCGGCTCAGCCCTCCGTCGTGCCGGCGCCGACCGTCCGGGTGCCCGTCGTGCCGGCGCCCACCGTTCAGGTGCCCGTCGTGCCGGTGCCCGCCGGTGAGGCAGCGGCCGTCCGGCTGCCGCCCCCGCCGCCCCCGACCCCGCCAGCCGTGCCGCCGGAGCCGCCCGCGCGGCCGGGAGTCCGGATCAGCCTGGTGAAGTACGCCGAGGTCCCCGAGCAGACCGGCTGGGTGCAGCAGAACGACCACCTCGTCCGCTACACCCTCACCAAGGGGCAGGACGTCCTCGCCCTGCACGGCAGCATGGTGGCCTACCAGGGCCGGGCCGAGTTCGCCCACGAGAGCTCCGGGGTGCTGCGCAGGCTGACGGGCAACCTCACCGGGCAGACGCTGAAGCTGATGCGGGTGACCGGCGAGGGCCAGGTGTTCCTGGCCGACGAGGCGAGCCACCTCCACACGGTGCGGCTGGAGGGCGACGCGATCTGTGTCAGCTCCGACCGGGTGCTCGCCTTCGACGCGCACCTGGAGCACGAGGTCCGCCGGATCGAGGGCGAGGGCCTGCCGAACGGGGGCTTCTACACGCTCCAGTTCAGCGGTCACGGCACGGTCGTGGTGAAGACCAACGGCATCCCGGTGGTGCTTCCGGTCACCCCCGGGCCGGAGACGTACGCCGACGTCCACGCACTGGTCGCCTGGTCGCGCGGAGCGCAGGTGATCACCACGGCGCCGGTGCGGATCCGGCGCTCCGCCTACGCGGGGCACGCCGCGGAGTCGTACAGCCTTCAGTTCAGGGGCGGGCCGGGCAACTTCATCGTGGTCCAGCCGTTCGAGGTGTGAGCCGGGCAGAGAGCCCCGGGCAAGGAGGTCGGGAATGGAGCGGCAGCTGCTGTCGGGCACGTACCTGGAGGGCTGCACGGCCGCACCGGCCACGGCCCGGATGGCCAACCACGGCGGTGCGATGTGCAGGGTCGCCGTGACGAGCGGACAGGACGTGCTCGCCAAGGCGGGCGCGATGGTGGCCTACGACGGCTTCCTCCAGTACGAGCCGGTGTCGCAGTCGTTCCGCCGCACGCTGGGCGAGTGGGCGTCGGGCGAGCGCAGCCCGCTGCTGCGCTGGTTCGGGGACGGCACGCTCTACCTGGCCGACTTCGGCGCGGACGTGCTCAACCTCCAGCTCGACGACGAGTCGCTGTCGGTCAACGGCTCGCACCTGCTGGCCCTGGACGCCTCGCTGGGCTGCACCGTCGAGAAGGTGAAGGGGCCGGCGCTGCTGGCCGGCACCGGCCTCTACAACGTGACGGTGAGCGGCAGCGGCTGGGTGTCGGTCACCTCCCGGGGCGTCCCGGTGGTGCTGGACTGCGCCGAGGCCGAGACCTACGTCGACCCGGACGCGCTGGTCGCCTGGACGACGGGGCTGGAGATCAGGACCCGGCGGACCCTCAAGGTCGGCGCGCTGATCGGCCGGGGCAGCGGCGAGGCGGTGCAACTGGGCTTCAGGGGCTCGGGGTTCGTCGTCGTCCAGCCCAGCGAGGACACGTCCGGCCGACTCAAGATCCGCGGCTGAACAGCCCGCAGCTGAGGAGCAACGAGCACCGTGCAGAGTCCCCTTCTCGACCACACCGCCCTCGTCGGCGACGAGCGCTTCGCCCTGCAGAACCCGCAGCTGCTGCGGGTCGCGCTGGACGGGCGGGCCGAGGTGCTGGCGCGTACCGGCGCGATGGTGGCGCACACCGGCCGGGTCCGGTTCACCGCCTGGAGGCCGCCCCGCAGCCAGCGCAACCAGCAGGCCGGCCACGGCGGGTGGCAGGGTGGCCCCGGCGCGGCGCAGCCCGCCGCCCTGGACCTGATGCGCTGCACCGGCACCGGCACGGTCTACCTGGCCAACCTCGCCCAGCACCTGCACATCCTGGAGCTGCAGCGCGACCGGCTGACCATCACCAGCAACTACGTCCTCGCCCTCGACGCCGGCATCGCGTGGCAGGCGGTCGGGATCGAGGGCGGCGAGCGGATCTCCGGCGTCGGCAGTCGCAGCCTGGAACTGTCCGGCCGCGGCACGGTGGTGGTGATGACCTCCGGCCGGCCGCTGGTGATGCCGGTCCGGGCGGGCGAGTACGTCTACGCGGACGCGGACGCCGTGGTCGGCTGGTCGTCGGCGCTGGAGGTGCAGCTCCAGGCGCAGAGCGCCAACACGGAGGCCTGGCGCCGGCGCGGCACCGCGACCGAGGGGTGGGAGCTGTCCTTCACCGGTGACGGCTTCGTCATCGTCCAGCCCAGCGAGCTGCTGCCGCCGCAGCGCGTGCCGCTGCGCTGACCCCCGCAGGAGCGGTGCCGTGCGCGGTCACCGCCGCCGGGTGAAGCCGCCTTCGACCAGGTAGAAGTCCGCGTCCTCCCGGACGGGCACCTCGCACCTGGCAGCGGCGGGCGGGGCGGTCGGGTCGTCGTAGCGCGGGATGCGCCAGCCGACCCGGCGGTGGCCGCTGTCGTCGGTGTAGAAGCTGAAGGCGGTCTCGGGATGCCAGGCCGCCGCCGGCCCCGGCCGGGACTGGCCCGGCATGGTGATGGTCAGTGACGAGACCGTCCCGGTGAGGGCCGTGGTGGAGCCCGTGGTGATCAGGCAGTCGACGTCGATCTCGGCGTTCACGACGCCCCCCTCGGGGAACTCGTGCCGGATCGTGGCGTGCCCCCGTGCCTCGGTCGAGCCCGTGGTGCTGCCGGGCCGGTGCCGGGAGCGGGCGTCGACGGCGAGGGTGAGCCGGTCGTCCTTGGGGGCGGGGCCGGTCGTGTCGAGCCGCGCCCACCCCCGCAGCTCCGCCTTCGGCCCGGCCGCCGCCGAGGCGGCCGGGGCCGCGAACACCGTCGCGGCGGTCAGGACCGCCATGCCTGCGAGGAGCCTACGCATCGTCAAACCTCTTTCAGTGCAGCCGAGTCTGCTCTTCCGGCCGCCGGGGCCGTGCTTCCAAGGTCGCACCGGCCGGGCGCCCCGGTCCTCCGTCGCGGGAACGGTCCTCCTCACCCGCGCGGGGGAGGAAAGCCCTTGCTGACGTCTTGTCAGGAAGAGGGCCTGTCTCTACCGTCGAGTAACGGCATCGGGCGAACCCTCGTCCCGGACCCTGATCGCACCCGCGAAGGAGTGGCGATGTCCCATGCCAGGCCCCGGCCGGACTCCGGTCCCCACCGCGAGTCCCGCCGCACCAGAGCCATCGGCGCCCTCGCCGCAGTCGTCGTCCTGTCCCTCGCCACCGCAGCCCCGGCGGGCGCGGCGGGTGCGGCCGGTGCGGCCTCCGAGCGGACGGAGGGGCTGCGCGAGGTGCTGTTCGTGGGCAACAACTGGGACGGCACCGCGGACGTCATCCACTCCAGCGGCGACCTGGCCCGGATCGGCCGCCTCAACGTCGTCCCCGACAAGGACCAGCGGCTCACCGAGATCTACCTCAACCCCGTCAAACTCGCCTACTTCCTGGGCATCCGCCTGGGCCCGGGGGAGGGCCACGACCAGTTCGTCGACGACATGTACTCCACCCCGGACGGGTCCGCGGTGGTCGTCTCCCGCCCGAGCTTCGCCGACGTCGTCTCCCTCGACGTCGCCACCGGCCGGATCAACTGGCGTTTCCCCGTGTCGGGTTACCGCTCCGACCACATGGCGCTCTCCCCGGACGGCACCCGGGTGGCGGTCTCCGCCTCCACCTCCAACACGGTCCACGTGCTCGACGTCCGCACCGGCGCGCAGCTCGGCTCCTTCGCGACCGGCGACAAGCCCCACGAGAACCTCTTCACCGACGGCGGGCGGCGGATCTGGAACATGTCCATCGGGGAGGTCAACACCGCCCTCGACGCCCCGTGGCTGGACTGGACGAAGGGCGACCGCAGGATCACCGTGGTCGACGCCGACACCTTCGCACAGGTCAAGGTCATCGACATGCGGGAGCGGCTCGACGCCGCCGGCCGTTCGGACCTCTCCGACGCGGTCCGGCCGGCCGCGTTCACCCCCGACGGGTCGAAGCTCTACTTCCAGGTGTCCTTCTTCAACGGCCTGGTCGAGTACGACGTCGTCGCCGACCGGATCACCCACATCAAGACGCTGCCGAAGAACCCCGCGACCAGCGAGGACCGCACCACCTGGGTCAACGACTCGCGCCACCACGGCCTGTCGGTGAACCCGGCCGGCGACAAGCTCTGCGTCGCCGGCACCATGGACGACTACGCGACGGTGGTAGACCGCGCCACCCTCCAGGAGGGACCGCTGGTGCCCGCCTCGAAGCCCTACTGGGCCACCGTCAGCGGCGACGGCAAGTCCTGTGTGATCTCCGAGAGCGGCGCCGACCAGGTCACCGCGATCGACTTCGCGACCGGACGGAAGACCGCCTCGGTGCCGGTCGGCGACCACCCGCAGCGCGTACGCCTCGGCCACGTGCCGGCCGGCTGGACGGGGCCCTCGGCGCGGTGAGCTGCCCCCCGCACGCTGAACGGTGCCCTCCGCGTCGAGTGACCCTCCGCGCGCCGGCCGCCGTCCCGGCCGCCGCCCGGCGGTGCGCTACGCCTGGTAGACGATCAGGAAGTCGTCGTAGACGTGCCGCCCGGGCCGGCCGGCCACCTCGACGAGCGCGCGGCGGATGTCGTGCAGCTGGCCGACCGTCATCTGCAGCGGCGGCTCGTCGGGCTGGTAGGTGTAGCGGATCGGGTAGTCGACGCCGGGCTCGGTGGTCATCTCGATGTGGCAGCCGAGCACATGGCTGACCGGGTGGGCGTCCGCGAAGGCGATCAGCCGGTCGACGGTCGCGACGTAGGCGTCCCAGTCGGCGACGTACAGGCGGCCCGGGTAGACGGTGTCACCGGTGAGCAGGAAGCCGGTGAACGGGTCGTAGTAGGTGATCGCCGCCGCGTGGTGGCCGGGGCTGGCCAGGCACGTCAGGACGCGGCCGCCGAGGTCGAGCAGGGCCGGCGTGCCGGGATCGTCACCCAGGCCGAGGAACTCCCGGACGGTGTCCAGCGCGGCGTCCACCACCACCGTGTCCGGCCGGCCGGCGAACTGGGCGTCCCCCGCGACGTGGTCGCCGTGCCCGTGGCTGTGCAGGACGAGCAGCTGGTAGCCGGTGCGCGGGTGGCGGGCGAGCCAGTCCGCGACCAGCCCGTCGACGACGCGCCGCAGCGGGAAGTACTCGGGGGAGGCGGTGGCGCCGGTGTCGATCAGGACCGCGCGCTCGTCGCCGAACAGCAGGAACAGGAACGGGGCCTCGTAGTCGACCGCCTTGTTCTGCCGCAGGATGACGGTGTGCTCGTCGTAGTGGTGGACCTGGAGCTCGGGGTCGGTGTTGTGCTTCGCCGACTCGGAGCCGTGGATCCAGCGCACGTCGAGCGAGCGCCGTGCGGCCTGCGCGGCCTGGTCCGAGAAGTCCACCGGGTTCGGGCCGGAGGTCATGCGCGTTCTCCCGTCAACGGGCTCCGCACCGGGCGGGAATGCCGGTTGCCGCCCCCGTCCGGCGTCGGCTCGGCAGTGAGCCGCCCTGGCGAACCTACCAGGCGCCCGCCGCCCGCCCCGGTCCCGCCCCGGCCAACTCCCCGGCCCTTCAAGGCGATGCTCGTGCGCCCCGCGCCCCGCGCCCCGGCGCCGTGTTGGGCGATGCGCGGGCGATCCTCAGGCGGAACGCGAATGATCCGTGGTCATATGATCCGCTATATTCGCCGCGCGGCCCGTGGGGAGCGGGCGCCTCCGCCTACCTCACCGGGAATCCAGCCACCGTGTCGCAGCCTCTCGACGATCCGTCCTCCGCCGTGCCCGCACCGCCGGCGGAGGCCGCAGGCCCCGCCGTGCCGCCGCCGGGCCCGGCCGACCCCTTCGCGCCGCCACCGGCCGGGCGGACGGCCTACGGGCCGGGCGCCCACGGATGGCCGCCGAACGCGCCGGGCCAGCCGGCGCGGAAGCGCTTGAGCGGACTCGCCGTCACCTCGCTCGTGCTCGGCGTCCTCGGGTTCGTCCCGCCGCTGTCACTGGTGTCGTTCGGGTTCTCCATCGGCGCCTTCCGGCGGATCTCGCGCCGCAGCCAGCGCGGCTTCGGCCTCGCCGTCGGGGGGCTCGTGTTCTCCTGCTTCTGGGGGCTCGTCACCGTCGCGGTGGCGGTGCTCCTCGCCTTCGTCTTCCACGACCTCTCGTCGGGCCCCGAGCGAGGCCCGGACGGTCGGCCGAAGTACGCCGGGCCGGCGGGCCAGTGGTACCTGAAGGCGGGCGACTGCGCCACCGACTACCTGTCGCCGAGGCGCGACCACGACCCGGACGACTACCAGGTCGTCCCGTGCGACCAGCCGCACCGGTACGAGGTGTTCGCGGTGGTCCGCATCCCCGGCGGGACCTCCTACCCCGGAGTGGACGCCGTCAGCGAGACCGCCGAGCGGCTCTGCCAGGAGCGGCAGAGCGGCACGGAACGGCCGCGGGGCGCCAGCATGGGCACGTCCTACCCGTCGGCGCTCGCCTGGTGGGTGCCCGGTGACCACGAGGCGCTCTGCTACTACAGCTCGGCGACGGAGTGGACCGGCCCGGTCAAGCCGGCCACCCCGACCGGCACTCCGTCGACGGTCTGACCGTCCTCCGGCGACGGACGGTCACGGTCGGTGGACCGGCGTCACCGGCCGCACCCG
This sequence comes from Streptomyces sp. CB01881, assembly GCF_002953255.1. Classification (GTDB taxonomy): domain Bacteria; phylum Actinomycetota; class Actinomycetes; order Streptomycetales; family Streptomycetaceae; genus Kitasatospora. The sequence continues at coordinate 92,963 of NZ_CP026498.1, read as the reverse complement.
GCATCGACCCGATCCCGATGGCCTGGACCTGTGCCCAGGCCGGCCTGCCGCCCGGACGGCGTGCCGAGGGCTCGGACACGGGCGTGCGATCAGTCGTCGAGAAGCCGGTCGACCGCGGCGTCGATGTCGAGGTGGCGGCTCTCCGAACCGGCGGGCACCAGCGCGAACGAGTCGGCGAGGAACGCGGCGACGGCGTCGGCCGGAGCACTGAGCACCGCCTTGCCGACGGGCCCCTCCAAGGTGATCAGCACCTCGCCCGCGCACCCGGGACAGACCTTCACGTCCCCGCGTCCGGCCGGGGCGTGGCGTCCCTCGTCCAGCAGCTCACGGCTGAAGTACCAGCACACCTGGGGATCGCTGCCCGTGCAGCTGCACCCGGCCAGTGGGAACGAGAGGCACGCCGCGTAGGGGAGGCCGGGGTCGAAGCTGAGCTGCGCGTCCACCGCGACGTCGGGCAGCGGGCTGTCGGGGAACGTGACGGGCAACGGGTGAACGGCGGACCTCGGCATCGGTTCGTCCTCCTGCGACGCTGCGCCGGCCCCCGGTGGGCCGACCCTCACCCAGTCGCCTACCCGGGACCGGGCGTGCCAGTCGGCAGGTCTGGAACCTCCACAACTCCTCTGCACGCACGATGCGTTGTCAAAGGCATGGCCGAGGCACCGGCGATCCGGTCCGGCGCCGGTGACGACCCGGGCTGGTGGCGACCCGGGCCGGTGCACGGCGTTAGTAGGGCATCGGGCGACCGGAGGGGTCCGCAGGTCGAGCGGGGGCCGCGGCCGCGGGCGGGCCGGGTGCTTGGCGATCCTGATCCGTTCCATCGCGGTCACCTTCTCGGGGAGGACTCCACCATGGCCCGGAGCCCGGCACGGGTCCCAGAGGCCCCGGCCCCCGCTCCGGGGCCGGGCCAGGACCCCGCGCGGGTGGGGCGTCCGGCCCATGTGCACGGGCACACGCGGGACCGCCGTCAGGCGCGGCTCGCGGCTCGCGGGTCCCGCCCCGGCCTTCGCCGCAGGCCTCACACCAGCGCGGCGCCCCAGGCGCGGGCCCGGTCGAGTTCGCCCTCGCGGAGCGGGCCGTCGCCGTTCTCGACGATGAAGCCCTCGGGTTCGGCGACCACGTCGTAGTGGTGGCGGGAGAGCCGCTGGGCGATGCCGGCGGCCGCGCCGCCGCTGCCGGGCGAGGCCCCCCGGGTGTCGAAGGCCGCGGCGTGCGTGCCGTGCTCCGTCTTGGGGAGCTGGTGGAACCAGTTGCGCAGACCCGGGCCCTCGGCGGTCTCGTACGCCTCGTGGGCGGCGTCCTCGTGCCCTTCCTTCTTCGCCTCGGCCATGGCGGCCATCCGGCGGCTGAGCCCGGAGGACATGCCGCGCATGTGGGTGGGGCCCCCGACCACCAGGAGGTCCGCCGTCCGGGCGACATCGGCGTCCGCCCGGGCGACCGGGAGGCAGTCGACCGACGCCCGGGGGTCGGCCTGGTGGACACCCTCGGCGATGGCCTCGGCGATCTCGCGGGTGTTGCCGTACATGCTCTCGTACACGATCACGGTGTGCATGGCTCTCACCTCTCGTCACCTGTCGTCACCACCAGGCTGCCGCGCCGCGCGGGACGGCGGCGTGGGCCGTTCGGCCCGGCCGTGCCGCCGAACGGTCCCGGAAGGGATCACCCGGGAGGTCATCCGGCAGAGATCACCCGGCAGTGGTCACCTGGCACTGGGCCCCTGGCCCGGGCGCCGCGGGCGCCGTCGGGCTCACTGGTGCACCTTGGTGGTGTCAGTGGTGAGGTCGTCCAGGTGCCGAGGTCACCGTGCTGGTGGAGGCTGGTGACTGTCGGCGGCCTGGTGTCCGTGCCGCCGATGCACCGTGGTGCCGCCGGGTCATCGCCCCGCTCGCTCGACGCTGTGACGTCCGGACTGAGTTCCGCGAGGCCCGACGGCGGACCGGTACGCGCCGACCGTCTACAGGGCTGTGCGCCACCGAGCGCCGATCAGTGAGCGAAGCGGCAGTCCGCGTCCGGGAACCAAGGTGCCTCCCCACTGGGCTAGCAGCGAGGAGGCTGTGATGGATTCTGCCCCGGCCCACCTGCCCAACACCCCGTCCGGCGCGGTAACCGCCGGAATCGACTGGGCCCGCGACGACCACGCGGTGGCCGTCGTCGACGCCACCGGCCGTACCCTGGAGCGCTTCACCGTCCCCCACACCGCCCAAGGACTGCGCGACCTGCCCCGACGCCTGCACCGGGCGGGCGCCGGGGAGGTGGCCATCGAACGCCCCGACGGCCCGGTGGTCCAAAGCCTCCTCGACGCCGCACTGACCGTTGTGGTCATCAGCCCCAACCAGGTCAAGAACCTCCGCTCGCGCTACGGCTCGGCCGGGAACAAGGACGACCGCTTCGACGCCTTCGTCCTGGCCGACACCCTGCGCACCGACCGGGCCCGCCTGCGGCCGCTGACACCGGACAGCCCCCGCACCACCGCCCTGCGCGTCACCTGCCGGGCCCGCAAGGACCTGGTCCACCACCGCGTCGCCCTGGCCAACCAGCTCCGCGCCCACCTGCGCAACGCCCTTCCCGGCGCCGTCGGTCTCTTCGCCGACATCGACAGCCCCGTCAGCCTGCGCTTCCTGGTCCGCTTCGACTGCCAGGACCGCGCGGACTGGCTCACCCCCACCCGCATGAGCGCCTGGCTGGACGGCGCGGGCTACAGCGGCCGCACCACCGCCCGGACACTGTGCCGACGCCTGAAGGACGCCCCCCCGCGGGCCCACCGGAAACCGCGGCACCGCCCTGACCCACGTCACCCGGGCCCTGGTCGCGGCCCTGAACACCGTCACCGAGCAGATCAAAGCCCTCTCCGACCAGATCACCGAGCAACTGCGCCTGCACCCCGACGCCCCCGTGTTCACCTCCCTGCCCCGCTCGGGAACCGTCCGCGCAGCCCGACTCCTCGCCGAGATCGGTGACTGCCGGGCACGCTTCCCCACCCCGGAATCCCTCAGCTGCCTGGCCGGAGTGGCACCCTCCACCCGCCAATCCGGCAAGGCCCGCCATGTCGGCTTCCGCTGGGCCGCCGACAGACAGCTCCGCGACGCCGTCTGCGACTTCGCCGGCGACTCACGCCGGGCCAACCCCTGGGCCGATGACATCTACACCCGCGCAATCAACCGAGGATGCGACCACCCGCACGCGGTCCGCATCCTCGCCCGATCCTGGCTCTACGTCATCTGGCACTGCTGGCAGGACCACACCGCCTACAACCCAGCCCGACACAGAGCCCTCCAAGCCCTGCTCGCCAAAGATCCCGAACTAGCGGCTTGACACAGGGCAACTCAGTCGTGCGGGACGACGGCGACCGGGCAGCGGACGTGGTGGATCGCGGCGTGGGCCACCGAGCCCAGGTGCGCACCCAGCGGCGACCTGCGGAGCCGACGGCCGATCACGACCAGCCCGGCCGCCGCCGAGGTGTCCACCAGCGCCGCGGCGGCACTGCCCTGGACGAGGTCGGGCACCACCACGACCCGGGGATACCGGGACCGCCAGGGCGCCAGGAGGTCGGCGAGGCGCCTCGTCCCGACCGTCAACTGCTCTTGGTCGAAGGCGCCGATCGCGTCCAGCGCCAGGTGACTGCTGCTCCGCGGCGACCAGGCGTGGACGACCCGCAGCGGCGCCGGGCGCCGGTCCGCGACCGCGAAGGCGAACGCCAGGACGGCGTCGCCCGGGTGGTCGAGGTCCACCCCGGCGACGACCTCCCGACCCGCGTCGTCGTCCCCGTCCCCGCCGTCACCGTTGCCGTCCTGGCCCTTGCCGTCCCCGTCCCCGCCGTCGCCGTCGCCGCCGCCCCCGCCGCCGTCACTCCCGCCGTCTCCCGCCCGGACCAGCACCACCGGGCAGGCGGCCCTGCGCAGCACCTGGTGGCTCACCGAGCCGACCAGGAAGCCGCGTACCGTGCTCAGCCCGCGGGAGCCGAGCACCAGCAGGGAGGCGGTCCGTCCGGCGGCCTCCAGCGCCTCGGCCGGGTCCTTGTGGACGTGTGCCGAGGTCACCTCCAGGCCGGCGAGTTCCGCCCGCAGGTCGGCCTCCCGGGCGGCCAGCCGCTGACGGCTCAGGGTGATCGCCTCGTCCGTCCCGACCACGTCGGTGCCCGGCCACGGCCAGGCCTGGAGGATCTGCAGGGGGAGCCTCTGGCGCAGCGCCTCCCGGGCCGCCCAGCCGGTGGCGGCGAGGCTTTCGGGCGAGCCGTCGAAACCGACGACGACGGGTCCGTTCATGGGTTCCTCCGGTACTCGGACGGGACCGTGGGGGCGGCGGGCGGGGGTGGACTCACGGCCCGTCGTCCGGGGGAGTGGGCACGGTGACGACCGGGCAGTGGGCGCGGTGGAGCAGGCCGTGCGGCACGGAGCCGAGCCGCATGCCGGTGAAGCCGCCGTCGCCCCGGCGGCCGACGACGACGGCGAGCGCGTGCTCGGACGCCTTCGCGAGCTCCTCGACGGGGTGCCCGTGGACCACCTCGTGGGCCACGTGGACCTCGGGGTGGAGTCCGCGCGGGCCTGCGGTGGCCTCGACGAGCAGCCGCCGGAGCTCCTGCTCGGTGCTCTGCGGGTCGACGCGGCCGATGGCCGGGCGGTGCCAGACCTGGACGGCGCGCAGGTCGGCGTGCCGCTCCGCGGCGAGGCCGATGGCGACGTCCACGGCGGCGGCCGACGACGCGCTGCCGTCCACCCCGACCACGACGTACGGGGGGTCCTGGGTGACGTGCTCGGGCTCGCGGACGACGACGACCGGGCAGTGGGCCTGGGCGCTGACCGGGACGGTCACCGAGAAGGTGCTCAGCACCTCCTCCATCCGGCTGAGCCGCCGCGTGCCGAGGACGACGAGCCCGGCGCGGGCGGACTCCCGGCACAGCGCCACCGTCGGCACCTCCTCCGCGACGACGGTGGACACGTCGAGGCCGGGGTGCCGCTCGCGGGCCGCCGCCGCGGCCCGGTCGAGGGTCTCGTAGGCCTGCTCACGCCGCCTCGCGCGGCGGCGGTCCTCGTCGAGCGCGTGGAAGTCCTGGGGCGGGACGGCGTGCACCAGCAGCAGGGGCAGTCCCCGTCGGGCGGCCTCGTCGGCCGCCCACACGGTCGCCATCGGCCCGGGGGCCGCGGCGTCGACGCCGAGGACGACCGGACGGTCCCGGCCGTCCGAACTCGCGGCTGTCATGGTTCCTCCACACAGGCTCGGCGACCGGACGGGGGCCACGTCGGCCCGCTCCTGACCTCCCACGCTAGGCAGACCCGCCGCCCGCCGCGAGGGCCGTCCGGCCCCGCGGGCCCCGCAGTCGCCGGGCAGGTGGGTGGGCGGGCAGCCGGGAAAACGGGCGGGCGCGCAGGCGGGCACGGGCCGGAGGGCCCGGGGACATGGCCCACTCGGCCCTGCGGCGGCGGCCCCCGCGGGGGGACACTGGGGCCACGACCGGCAGCGCCAGGCCCGGTCCCGAGGAGGTGCGCCATGCCCGCCCAGCAGCTCCCGGCCACGCACACGACCCTCGGACGACACGTCCGCCGCGCCACGGGCCGGGACCGGAACCCGCTCTGCCGTCCGCTCGACCGGGCCTACAGCCGGCTCGTGACCACACTGGCGCTGCTCCTGGCGGCCGCGGCCGCCGTGTCCGTCTGCGCGGCGCTGCTGGTGTACCGGACGGAGACGCACACCGCCGCCGCGACGGCCCGGCACCGGCACGCCGTCACCGCGGTGACGACCGGCTCGGCCTGGTCGGACGACTTCCGGGCCGGGGCCCCGCGAGCGCAGGCCGAGGCCCGCTGGGAGTACCCGGCCGGGCCCGGGAGCGGCACGATCCACGTGCAGGCCGGGACGCCCGTCGGCACGTCCGTCCCGATCCTGCTCGACGACTCCGGGAACCCCGCGGCCGCTGCCAGGAGCACCGGGCTGATCGCCTCGGACGCCGTGCTCGTCGGCCTCGGCACGGGAGCGATGCTCGCGACGGCGGCGGCCGGTGCGTACGAGGCCGGGCGCCACACCCTGGACCGCAGGGCCGAGCGGAGCTGGGAGCCCGACTGGGAGCGGGTGGAGCCGCACTGGTCCGGCCGCCGCTGACCGGTCCGGCTGCCACCGGCCGACCTGCCGACGGGCGGGTCCGACCGGCCCGCCGGTGCACGGGGCGGGCGGGGCGCGCAGAATCGGGGAGGGGACGGCCGGGCTATCCAGGGAGCAGGCGATGGACGCGACGGAGTCCGCGGGGCCGGAGCAGACCGTGCGGGTGTTCCTGCTGGACGACCACGAGGTGGTCCGGCGCGGCGTGCGCGACCTGCTGGAGGCCGAACCCGACATCGAGGTCGTCGGCGAGGCCGGCACCTGCGCGCAGGCGCTGGCCCGGGTCCCGGCGCTGCGTCCGGACGTCGCCGTCCTCGACGTGCGGCTGCCGGACGGCGACGGGGTCAGCGTCTGCCGGGAGCTGCGGGACGTGCTGCCCGGGCTGGCCTGCCTGATGCTCACCTCGTTCGACGACGACGACGCGCTGCTCGACGCGATCATGGCCGGCGCGTCCGGGTACGTGCTGAAGCAGGTCAAGGGCGCCGACCTGGTCAGCGCGGTGCGCACGGTGGCCTCGGGCCAGTCCATGCTGGACCCGGCCACCACCCGCAAGCTGATGGAGAGCCTGCGCCACCATGAGGAGAGCGCGACCGACGTGGCGCTCGCCCGGCTGACACCGCGCGAGCGGGAGATCCTCGCGCTGGTGGGGGAGGGCAAGACCAACCGGCAGATCGGCCAGGAGCTCTACCTCGCCGAGAAGACGGTGAAGAACCACGTCTCGCGGCTGCTCGCCAAACTGGGCGTGGAGCGGCGACTCCAGGCCGCCGTCCTGGCCGCGCACGCCGACGCCGACCACCTGGAAGGCCCGCACGCCGAGGCGCCCCAGCACCACCGGCCGTGAGCTCCCGCGCCCGCCGTGAGCTCCCGCGCCGCCCGACGGGGGACCCGTGCCCGACGCGCGCCCGAGCCCGACGGCCCCCGGGATTGAGCCGAACGGCCCAAGCGCCCGCCCCGCTCCCGGCCGCACGGTGGTGGTGAGGGGGAAAGCCTCACCGGCCCGGCCGAGGAGCCCACGATGATGTACTGGAACGATCACGGTATGAGCGGCTGGGGATTCGGCCTGATGACCGTGAGCATGCTGCTCTTCTGGGGTCTGCTGATCTTCGGCGTGGTGGTCCTGGTCCGGTACGTCGGCCATGCCTCCCAGCACCACCCTGCGGCCCCGCCCCCTGCGGCCCCGCCCCCTGCCGGCCCGCCGACCGAGCGGCCCACGCCCGAACGGCTGCTCGCCGAGCGCCTCGCCCGCGGCGAGATCGAACCGGAGGAGTACCGCCGACGCCTGGACGTGCTCCGCGGCGATCCGCCGGCCGCCGGCCGCCGGCCGGCGGCCGGCGGTTGACCGCTGACCGCTGACGCCTGACCGCGAACAGGTGACCGCGACCGGCCGCCGGCTGACCGCGAACCGCAGAAGGCACGCACCCCTGGAGACGGCCATGACCACCCTCACCCTCGACGCCGCCGCGCTGGAGAAGCTCGTGTCCGCAGCGGTCGCCGCACCCTCCCTCCACAACAGCCAGCCCTGGCGCTTCCGGCTCCAGCCGGAGACCTCGACCCTGGAGGTCCGCGCCGCCCGCGAGCGCGCCGTCCCGGCCGCCGACCCCCAGGGCCGCGCCATGCACATCTCGGTCGGCGCGGCACTGCTCAACCTGCGCGTCGCCGCCCGCCACCTCGGCTGGGCGCCGGACGTGCGCCTGCTCCCGGACCCGGCCGAACCGGACCTCTTCGCCGCCGTCCGGCTGGACGCCCCGGCGCCCGTCCGGCTCCCCGGCACGGACCAGCTGTACGAGGCGGTCTGGCACCGCCACACCATCCGCATGCCGTTCACCGAGGACCCGGTCCCGCCCGCCGTCCTCGACGAACTGGTGACGGTCGCGCGGGCGGAGGACGCCCTCCTCCACCTCCCCGGCCACGACGAGACGGCCCGCCTGCTGGAGCTCACCGCCGAAGGCGAGCGGCGCAACACCACCGACCAGGCGCAGCTCACCGAGAGCCGTCACTGGATCCGCAGCGGGGACGCCGTCCCGTACGGCATCCCCGCCACCGCCCTCGGGCCGCAGGACCGGGCGGGCCGACTGCCGATGCGGGACTTCGCCGCCATCCGGCCGGCCGAGCACCGCACCCCCGCCACCTTCGAACGCGAGCCGCGGATCGCCGTCCTCGCCACCGACCGCGACGGGCCGGTGGACTGGCTGCGCGCCGGCCTCGCCCTGGAGCACGTCCTGCTCACCGCCACCGTCCACGGCGTCCGCGCCTCGCTGCTCCACCAGGCGATGGAGTGGCCCTACCTGCGCTGGGCCGCCCGCGAGCCGCACCTGCGCCCCGGCCACGTCCAGATGCTGATCCGCCTCGGCTACGGTCCCGAGGGCGCGCCCACGCCGCGGCTGGCCACCGCCGACGTGCTGGAGGACCCGGAGGTGTAGTCGCAGCCCGCCCGGGGAGCCCTCGGCCCCGACCGCCGTCAGCCGCTGACGGACAGCTCGTGGTAGCGGCCGACCGTCTCGAAGCCGAGCGCCGTGTAGAGCGCGACCGCCGCCGGGTTGGCCGCCTTGACGTTGAGGGCGACATGATCGGCCGAGCCGAGCAGGCGCCGGCAGAGCTCCGCGACCACGGCCTTGCCGATGCCCCGGCCACGGGCACGCGGATGCGTCGTCACGTTGCCCAGGGCGGCTATGCGCTGCTCGGGCGACCACACGTGGACGCCCGCGACGGCGACCAGCTCACCCTTGTCCCGTACGCCGACGTACTGGCCGGTGTCGAGCATGCGCGGGTCGAACCAGTTGCCCGGGTAGGCCGTCTCGTACAGCGCCAGCAGGTCGGGCAGATCGGCACGGGTGAGCTGCTCGCCCCTGGCCTCCTGGCGCAGCAGCCGGTCGTGGTCGGTCAGGGCCATCCTGAGGTGCAGCCCGTTGGACTCCACGTCGAACCGCGAGCCGAGCACGTCCTCGGCCCCCTCGGCGATGTGGGCGTGGAAGCGCCGGGGGAGCAGGACGAGCAGCCCGTCGAGCAACTTCCGCAGCGTGCCCACGTCCTCGGGCCGGTCGAAGGCGAGCAGGGTCGGCAGCCCCGCGCCGTGGTAGACCAACGCGACGCTGTCACCGAGGCGGTACCAGTTCGTCCAGGGCCAGAAGAAGTCGTCGAGGTCGCCCAACTCGTAGGCGTGCAGTGCGGGATCGCGACGCAGCAGGGTGGCCAACTCGGCCCGGTCATGGACGGAAACGGGTAGCATCCGGCCGATCCTAAGGGCTGTCCCGCTGTTCCCTCATCCACAACCCCCGTGCGCTGTGGCGGCTGACGAGGCGGCTGACCGGCCAGATGGGGCGCACGAATCCGCTGGGCCCGCCCGCGGACGACGCGTAGTCTGTCGGACCATGTGCTACCACGCGTTCAACGGCGCCTTCCGGCACTACGTGTGCGTCGCGTGCCGGCTCGCCTTCAAGGGCAGCACGTGGCCGATCCGGAAGCGCATCTGCCCCGGCTGTCGTGAGCCGCTCGTCTTCGCCGGCTACGACTTCGCGGCGCCCCGGCGACGCGACAAGAAGGCATGGTCCGTCGTTGCGACCGTGCTCGCGGAGGGTCTGACCTACGATCACCGCCCGGGCTGCGGCTGCTCGCGGCTCCCCTCGTTCCGGCCCCGGACCCGAGCGCAGGTGCGTGTCCGGCGGCACGCGGCCGAGCGGCTGGGCCTGCCTCTGTCGGTAACCCTCGCCCGACGCGACGCCTTCACCCCGGAGAACCGCGACGAGCAACCGACCACCCTCGCTGTCGGCCGCGACGTGTGAGTGCTGACGCGGTGCGCCCGGGACGGCTGGTGGACGTTCCCCTGTCACTGGGCTGGCTGCCCGGAGGTCCCTTCGTTCGCCAGCGGGACGCGCCACTCCAGAGCGGTGCCGCCACTCTCGGTGCGGGGGCCGGCGGTGAAGGTGCCGCTGAGGGCGGCGGCGCGGTCGGCGAGGTTGGCCAGCCCGCTGCGCCGGCCGCCGGCCGGGAGGCCGACGCCGTCGTCCGTCACGGTCAGTGACAGCTCGGTCCCGGCGGTGAGCGTCACCTCGGCCGAGCCGGCGTTCGCGTGCCGGGCGACGTTGGACAGCGCCTCCTCCAGCACCGCGACGGCCGCGTCCGCGATCTCGGCGGGCACGGTGACGTCGAGCAGGCCGGACATCCGCAGGCCGGGGGTGAAGCCGAGGGTCCGGGCGGCCCGCTCGATCACCTCGACCACCCGGCTGCGCAGACCGGTCGCGGCCGGGCCGCTCTCGCGCAGGCGCAGGCCGAAGATGGTGGCGCGGATGGTCCTGGCCGTCTCGTCCAAGTCGTCGATCGCCCGCAGGACGCGGTCGGACGCCTCCGGGTGGTCGATGAAGCGGGTGGCGCCCTGAAGGGTCATCCCGGTGGCGAAGAGCCGCTGGATCGCGAGGTCGTGCAGGTCGCGGGCGATCCGGTCGCGCTCCCGCAGCAGCGCCACCTGCTCGGAGTCCCGGCGCCGCTCGGCCAGCTCCATCGCGACGGCGGCCTGACCGGCGAAGCCCAGCAGCGGTCCGGACTCCTCCTCGCCGAACAGCGCCGAGCCCGCGGCCCGGGCCAGCATCAGCACGCCGCGCACCCGGTGCTCCGTCGTGCCGATCGGCACCGCCACCGCCGGGCCCAGCCCCTCCCAGCGCGGCGGACCGGACGTGATCCGGGGGTCCTTGCGCACATCCGGGCTGACCACCAGCCCGCCGGTGAGGACCGCGGCACCGACGAAGGAGCCGTGCACCGGCAGGACGAGACCGCGGTGCGCCTGCTCACCCAGCCCGGCGGCGATCCGCACCTCCAGCGCGCCGCCGTCCGGCAGCGGCAGTGCGACGACGGCGAGGTCCGCGCCGGAGATCCCGGCGGCCCGGGCGACCAGCAGGTCGAGCACGTCCTGTTCCTCCTTCCCCGACAGCAGGGCGCTGGTCACCTCGGCGCTCGCCGCCAGCCACTGCTCGCGCAGCCGCGCCCGCGCGTACAGGCGGGCGTTGTCGATGGCGACCCCGGCGGCGACGGCGAGGGTGGCGAGCACCGACTCGTCCTCGGCGTCGAACTCCGCGCCGCCGCGCTTCTCGGTCAGGTAGAGGTTCCCGAACACCCTGTCCCGGACCCGGATCGGCACCCCCAGGAAGGAGCTCATCGGCGGGTGGTTGGCGGGGAAGCCGTACGAGGCGGGGTGGTCGGAGATCCGGGAGAGCCGCAGCGGCTCGGGGTGCCGGATCAGCTCGCCCAGCACGCCGTGGCCGGACGGCAGCGCGCCGATCAGCTTGATCCGTTGCTCGCTGAGGCCCACCGGGACGAACTGCGACAGTCGCTGGTCCTCGCCGATCACGCCCAGCGCGCCGTACTCGGCGTCCACCAGGGTGACCGCCGCCTCCACGATGTGGTGGAGCGCCTGGGTCAGCTCCAGCTCGCGGCCGACCGACAGCACCGCTTCCAGCAGGCTGTGGATCCGGTCGCGGGTGCCCCGGGCCGAGTCCAGCCGGGCCTGGAGCTCGTCCAGCAGCTCGTCCAGACGCAGCCGTGGTACGGGGGCGGAACTCTCCGATGCGCTGCCCAAGGGGTCCTCCCTGGCTCGCCCTACGCCACCGACCAGCCTAGGGCCCGACTTCCGACTCCCGCCTGCCTGGTGTTCGACGACGCGCCCCGAACACGCCCCCGGAGCCCCCCGAACGCGCCCCGGCCCGCCCGCTTGCCCGCCCCGCCCGCCTGCCCGCCCCGCCCGCGTGGGCGTCGCCGTCCGCCGCCGGGGCGTCGCCCTCCGTTGCCCTCCGTCGCCCCGGGGCGGTGGTCAGGGCCGGTCGGCCCAGGGCCGGGGCCCGCCCGCCCCTGGCGGCTGCCGCGGTTCGGCGGAAGGCTGGAGGAGTAACGGAAGAGGAGCAAAACGGAACCGGGGCCACCGTCCGGGTCCGCCGCCGCCTGCGTCGGCGACCGCCCGCATCTGCTGCTGCCCGCATCAGCCACCGCCCGCTGTCGGCTGCCGTCCAGGCCGGCCACCGCCCGGCTCCGCCACCGCCCGGCTCCGACGGCGGGGGAGGACCGAGGAGCCCGAGAGGAGTGACCGGGAGATGAAGGCGCTGACTTACCACGGACCGGGCCGCCGTACCTGGGGAGGGGTCCCCGACCCCGTCCTCCGCGACGCCGAGGACGCGATCGTCCGGGTGGACGCGGTCACCATCTGCGGCACCGACCTGCACATCCTCAAGGGCGACGTCCCCGAGGTCGCCGAAGGCCGCGTCCTCGGACACGAGGCCGTCGGCACCGTCACCGAGACCGGGCCGGGCGTGCGCACCGTCAAGGCCGGCGACCGCGTCCTGGTCTCCTGCATCTCGGCCTGCGGCCGCTGCGCCTACTGCCGTGCGGCGGCCTACGGCCAGTGCACCGGCGGTGGCGGCTGGATCCTCGGCCACCTGGTCGACGGCTGCCAGGCCGAGTACGTCCGCACCCCCTTCGCCGACAACTCGCTGCACCGGCTGCCCGAAGGGGTCACGGACGAGGCCGCGCTGCTGCTCGCCGACATCCTGCCCACCTCCTACGAGGTCGGCGTCCACAACGGCCGGGTGGGGCCCGGCGACACCGTCGTGGTCGTCGGTGCGGGCCCGATCGGCCTGGCCGCGATCCTCACCGCCCGGCTCTACAGCCCCGCCCGCATCATCGCGGTCGACCTCGCGCAGGCCCGTCTGGACGCCGCCAAGCGGTTCGGCGCGGACACCACCCTCACCGTCGCCGACGCGCCCCCGGAGGCGGTGCGCGCGCTGAGCGGGGACGGCCTGGGCGCGGACGTGGCGATCGAGGCGGTCGGCGTGCCCGAGTCCTTCGAACTCTGCACCCGCGTCGTCCGGCCCGGCGGGCGGGTCGCGAACGTCGGCGTGCACGGCAAACCGGCCCTGCTGCACCTGGAGGAGCTCTGGATCCGCAACCTCACCATCACCACCGGCCTGGTCGACACCCACAGCACCCCGCTGCTGCTCGACATGCTCGCCGCCGGCCGGCTGGACGTCGCCGGGCTGGTCACCCACCGCTTCGGCCTGGACGAGATGCAGGACGCGTACGACGTCTTCGCCGACGCCGGGGAGAACGGCGCCCTGAAGGTCGCCCTCTTCCGGGCGTGACCCACGGGCGCCGGCGCGGGAACCGCCGTGACGAGCCGAGGAGCCACCGTGAACCACACCCCCGACCCCGACGTCATCGGCCGGGCCGACCCCGCCGACGTCGCCCGCCGCGTCGTCGAGCGGCGCGACCAACTCGGCATGACCGACCAGATGCTGGCCTACCAGGCCGCGATGGCACCCCGCTACCTCCGGCACCTGCTGAACGCGGGCCCGGCCTTCGACCCGGCCGGGTTCGCCCGGATCGGCGGGGCCCTGCGGATGTCCTGGTCCGAGTTGTTGGAGGGCCGCGCCGACGCCCCGCCGGGGCAGTCCGCACCCGGGCCGCGACCGCTCCTGCTCCACCTCACCGAGCCGGAGTGCTGGTCGCTCATCGGCACCCACGGTGTCGGCCGGGTCGGGCTCCCCGTCCAGCCGGGGCCGGCCGTCTACCCGGTCAACTACGCGGTGACCGAGGGCACGATCGTCTACCGCACGGCGGCCCGGGGCAGCGCCGCGCCGGCGGACGGCTCGCCGGTCTCGTTCCAGGTCGACCACATCGACGACCACCTGAGCCGCGGCTGGAGCGTGCTGGTGCTGGGCGAGGCGCACCACGTCGACGACTCCGACGAGGCAGAGCGGCTCTCGCAACTGCCCGGCACCACCCCGTGGGCCGGCGGCGACCGTCCGCTCTGGGTGCGCATCCGCCCCGACGAGATCACCGGCCGCCGCCTTGGCACCGCCTGACGGGACGTCGGTCCCGGTGGCGCCGGCCCGGGTCCAGGACAGCCCCTGGGCGAAGGTGAACCGGACTGCTGCGCGCGCAGGTTGCCCCGGGGCCCCGGTCTGCAGGGTCCCCGGGCCGTCGAGAATGGGTCCATGCCCCACGTACTCGAACCGCCCCGCCCCGACGACGCCCCGGCTCTCGGCCCTCTTCAGTTGAGGGTCTGGCTGGAGACGTATCCCTGCGAGGACGCGGGGATCGACGAAGCCTGGATCCGCGAGCAGCACGGCTCCTCCGCCACGGCGGACGGGATCGCCGGGTGGCGGGCGTTCATCGAGGCGGCGCTGCGGCAGCCGGACCTGTTGTTCTGCCTCGTCGCCCGCTCCGGGGCGCAGACCGTCGGCTTCGTCTGCGGCCGCCGGGAGGAGACGGTCACGCTCGGCCCGATGTACCTGTCGAACGAAGCCCAGGGCCAGGGTCTCGGCGACCGGATGATGCGCGAGTTCCTCGCGTGGGCGGGGGACACACCCGTGCGGCTGTGGGTCACCGACTACAACACGCGCGCGATCCGCTTCTACCGGCGCCACGGATTCGAGGCCACGGGCGAGCGCGAGCTCTGGCGGGGAAGGCTGCCGAACCTGCGCATGGTGCGAGAACCGTGAGCGCCGCCCAGGAGGCCTCAGTTGGCGCGCTGCCCGTGGAGGGGGGAGGGGGAGCTCGGCGAGCCGGCGGGGGTCGCGGCGCCTGAGGGTGCTCTCGGACACGGCGTGGCGCGGCGCGGCGCAGGGTGAGGGCGAGGAGGAGGACGGCGGCGAAGGACAGCCGCCAGAGGAGCCGGACGGCGATGACCTCAGGCACCGTCGGCCTGCCGCTCGTGCTGGAGGCCCTTGCGCAGGAGATCGGTGATGCGCAGGACTTGGGCGGTGCGGGCGGAGCCGAGGTTGATCAGGTAGGCACCGGTCAGCCGGCCGTAGTCCCAGTCCACTTCGAGCGACGGCAGCTTGGCGTCGGCGAGCGCGAGGACAGCGGTGAGTTCCTCGACGGCGAGGGCGGCGTCACGGCGCTGCTCGGCGGTCGCGCGGTTGAGGATCGGTCCCATCAGGCCACCCGCCGGTGCGGCTCGAAGGAGCGCCAGGCCCGGTCGGCGGCGGTGAAGGAGGAGAATCCCAGCAGCGCGCCGGAGTTGTCCCGCAGCCACGCCCCGGTGAACTCGTTGCGCACCCGGTACAGGCGGGCGGCCTGGTCCCAGCGGATCCCGTAGCCGTGGAGCCTGGTGGACGCGTCGGGTCGAGCAGATCTCATTGAGCACCCTCCGAAGTCGGACATTCACGTTCCGTGCCCATGGTGGCGCGATGGCGGCTAGCATCGGAAGCGGCAATCGACTTGACCTCGATGTCGAGGAATGTTGGGGGAGCGGCCGTGAACAAGAAGCAACTTGACCCGACGTCCAGCCCGTGGGCGCCCTTCGGTGTCCAACTCCGCAGGTCGCGGGAGGGGCAGGGCCTGACGCAGGCGCAGCTGGCGCGCAAGGTCAAGTACGACCCGTCCTACGTTTCGTTCGTCGAACTTGCGCAGCGCCCTCCGAGTGAAAAGTTCGCCGCCAAGGCGGACGAGGTGCTGGAGACCGGCGGCACCCTGTCGCTGATGTACTGGCAGCACCGGCACACGGCCCTGGTGCCGGGGTTCCCGGAGTACGCGAACTACGAGTCGCGGGCGGCGGAGATTCGCCTGTTCGAGATCGATGTCGTTCCCGGGTTGTTGCAGACCGTGGAGTACGCAACCGCTCTGGAGGCCGGGCATGTCAGGCAGGGAAGCGCGACCCGGGGACAAGCCGAGGAGCGTGTGAACTTTCTGACGACAAGGCAGCAGTGCCTAGAACGGACGTCACCGCCGCTCGTCCACGCGGTCCTGGACGAGAGCTGCATCCGCCGACCGATCGGAGGCCGGGATGTGATGATCGCCCAGCTCCTGCACCTTGAGGCGATGGCTCAGCGGCCGGACATCGCCATCCAGGTGGCCCCGTTCAGCCTCGGGGAGAATCGGCCGTTCATGCGCATGGTTTTCCTCCTTACCATGCCTGATCGCAGGGTGCTCGGGTACTCCGAAAATGAGCAGCGGGGGTTCCTCGATCGCGAGGCCGAAGCCGTTCTCCCGCTGGTCAAGAGCTACGATCGACTTCAGATCGAGGCCATGAACCAGGCCGACTCGATGGCGATGATCCGCTCGGTACGGAGGGATTTTGAATGGACGTCGATCTGAAAGACGCGCGTTGGAGGAAGAGCTCCTTCAGTGGTGGCGGCGGCGCGTGCGTCGAGGTGGCCGACGGCTTCCCCGGTGTCATGCCCGTCCGTGACTCCAAGGACCCCGACGGCCCCGCCCTCCTCTTCCCCGCCTCCGCCTGGCAGTCCTTCGTCGCCGCCGTCCGGGTCGGCGACTTCGGCGCCGTCTGAGTCTTCCCGTCGAAGGCCGCGCCGCCCTGCCCCGGGGCGGCGCGGGCCGGAATCCGCCGGGGCGGCGCGTGAGCTTCAGGATGCAGTGGAGGCCGACGCCCCGGAGCGGCACTGGTCAGGACGCCGGCCCTTGCCTGTCCCGCAGCCGCTCGGCGAACGCCCGCGCGGCGGCCAGGTCCTCGGTGTTCGGCCGCTGTTTGTTGATGCCGCCGACGAGCTTGAAGGGCATCCAGGTGTCGAACCCCCGGCATGAGAAGCTCCCCTCCACCTGGAAGCCCTTGCCTTCGAGGAGTTGGACCAGGGGGCGGGTGAAAGGCGCCGGCGGGATCTCGGGGAGCCCGCTGGTGGCGAACACGAACGCCCGGCCCCGCCTGGGGGGAAGTGCCTTGACGAAGTCGGTCAGGCGGGGGTGGAGTCTGCCGTAGAAGACACCCGAGCCGAATCCCACGAGGTCGGCGTCGGCCAGCTCCGTCAGGTCGGCCTGCTCGGGGGAGACGACCTTCGCGCCCAGTATCTGGGCCATTCCGGCGGCGACGCGACGCGTATTGCCGTGCGACACGGAGGCGCACACGATGACGGCCTTCATCTTCACGATCCCTTCTCTCGTTTCCGGCATGAAGACAGGGCAGCGGCGTCAGATGTGACACCACCCAAGCGTGATGGCGGTCACACCGGATGGACGGCGACGAGCGCCCGGCCGCTCAGCAGTTCAGTCATGGATGGTGATGGTGCTGGCCAGGACCGGTGCGGAGTCGGGTGCGGCGCCACCGATGATCACCGGCGTGTGAAGACAGAAGACCGGTCGGTGGCTGCGGGCCACAGGAGAGACCCCGTCCGTTGGCGGGAGGCGTTCGATGTGGCCATGGGGCGGATCGCGGGCCGGTTCGCCCGGATGGAACCGCGCCGCCGGGCACGGGTGTTCGTCCTGGGCCTGCTCGCGGACCTGCTCAGGCCCGGGGCCCGCCGGCCGGGTCGGCCTGCTCGCGCAGCAGTTCGCGGACCAGCGAGAGTGCCGGCCACCGCAGCCGGCCGTGGCGCGCCACCGCGTACGCGCGCAGCACGACGGGCGGGTCGTCCAGCGGGACGAAGCGAACACCGGGGACGGGCGGACGTCCCGCGGGCAGCAGCGCCACGCCCAGGCCGGCGGCGACCATGTGCTCGACGAGGCCGAGGCTGTCGGCGCGGTGGGTGACCCGGGGGTCGAACCCCGCCATCGAGGAGAGCGTGCGCACCACCACCTCGTCGGCGGTGTGGCGGGAGTTGACGATCCAGTCCAGCCCGGCACAGGCGGTGAAGATCCGGACGGCGCCGCCGGCGGGCACGTCCAGGCCCGCCGGTACGCCCAGCCCGCACCGGGCCGTCCACAGTGGGGCCGCGTCGGCCGAGGGGTCGACCGGGGCCGGCGCGAGGTTGTAGTCGTAGGTGAGCGCCAGGTCCACCGTGTCGTCCGCCAGCAGTGCCAGTGACTCCGGCGGTTCGTGCTCGCGCACCAGCAGCCGCACCCGCGGGTACGCCTCGGCCAGCCGGACGACCAGGGGGAGGAGGTGGTCCCGCACCGCCGTGAGATAGCCGGCCACCCGCACCGTGCCGTTCGGCTCGGCGCCCGCGCTCAGGTCGATCCGGGCGGCCTCCACCGCGTCCAGGATGCGCGCCCCGTGCTCGGCGAGCCGCCGGCCGGCCGGGGTCAGCCGCACCCCGCGCCCGTCCGGCTCGACGAGCACCTGCCCCACCTCCTTCGACAGTGCGGCGAGCTGCTGCGACACGGTCGAGGTCGTGACGTGGAGGCTCTCGGCGACGGCGCGCATCGAGCCGAGGCGCGTCAGCTCGCAGAGCAGGGCGAGACGGCGGGTGTCCATCACTCCATCGTTCATGATTCATGAACGGACTGTCCAGAAATGGCACGTGGACGGCAATGGTCATCAGGCGGTCCAATGATCCCCATGACCCCGCACAAGCAGGCCCTGTCGAGCCGTGGCGGCTCCCGGTACGGCGCTGCCATGGCGCTCGCCGCCATGACCAGCGTCCAGGCCGGCCTCGCCCTCTCGGCCGCCCAGTTCGACCGGCTCGGCCCGGTCGCCGCCGCCTGGCTCCGGCTGGTCTGGGCCGGGCTGATCCTGCTGGTGCTGGCCCGGCCCCGGCGCGCCGACTTCACCCGCGCCGGCCTGCGGGCCTGCCTGGCCCTCGGTGTGGTCACCGCGGGGATGATGTCCCTGTTCATGCTCGCCGTCGCCCGCATCCCGCTCGGCACGGCGAGCGCGCTGGAGTACCTCGGCCCGCTCGCGGTCTCCCTGTACGGCGGGCGCCGGGCCGGTCTGTTGCGGTGGAGCGCGCTGGCCGGCGCGGGAGTCCTGCTGCTGACCGAACCCTGGCACGGCGGCACGGACCTCGTCGGCATCGCCCTCGCGCTCGGCGCCGGCGCCTGCTGGGCCGGTTACATCGTCCTCACCCAGCACGCCGGCGACCAGGTGGAGGGCCTCAAGGGACTCGCGGTGTCCCTGCCGACCGCCGCGCTCGTCACCACCGTCCTCGCCGGCCCGTCCGCGATCGGCGGGCTCACGCCGTCGCTGGTGCTCGTCGGCCTGCTCCTGGCCGCACTCGCGCCGCTGCTCCCCTTCTGCCTCGAACTCCTGGCCCTCCGACGGCTCACCACCGCCGCCTTCGGCACCCTGATGAGCCTGGAGCCGGCCATCGCCACGGCCATCGGCGCCGTGCTGCTCGGCCAGATCCCCGGTCCGGCCGGCCTGGTGGGTGTCGCCTGCGTGGTGACCGCCGGTGTCGCCGTCGTCCGCACGGGCGGGCGCGTACCCGCCGAACCTCCCCGCACCCCGGCGGTCGCGCCGGAGCCCACCACGCCGGAGCCCACCACGCCGGAGCCCACCACGCCGGAGCCCGTCCACCAGGCCGGGTGACCAGGCCGACGAGTGGCCGGCGGGCCGGCGGGAGGAGTCCGGCGAGTGCGGAGGACCGCCGGGGCCCGAAAATCCCGGTCGGAAACCTTGGCGGCCTGTCATCCTGGCCGGATGCTGCTGAAGCTGACCGGCTCCAGCGGAGCGGGCAAGACCACGCTCGCCTTCGCCGTCGCCGACCGACTGGACGGGGTCGTGGTGCACGACTTCGACGAGGTCGGCGTCCCGGACCCACCGATCCCGCCCGACTGGCGCCATCGCACGACCGAGGTGTGGGTGCGCCGCGCGCTGGAGTACCAGGCCCGCGGAATGGACCTGCTGCTGTCCGGCAACTCGCCGCTGGGCGAGGTTCTGGCCGCCCCCTCGGCACCGCTGCTGGACGGGATCGCCGTCTGCCTGATCGATGTCGCCGACCAGGACCGGCGCGACCGACTCGCCGTACGCGACGGCGGCCGATGGGATCAGGCCGCTACCGACGCCTTCTGCGGCTGGGCGGCCTGGCACCGTGGGCACGCCCGCGACCCGCGCTTCCGGCCCGACGTCATCATCGACGGGAGCCGGCCGGAGATGGCCTGGCACCGGTGGACCACGTGGACCGCCGGGGACCCGCGATGGCGCACCCACCTGATCGACACCAGCGGCCGGTCGCCGGCGGCATCCGTGGACCAGGTGGAGCGATGGGTCACCGAACAGCGCGAGGCACACCGGTCAGGCCGACTGGCCCTCGCCCGAGGCTGGACGGACAAGGCTTCCCGCCCGACCGATCACGGTGCCTGATCCACGCGTGAGACACGTCCCCATGCCCTGACGCCCTGACGCCCTGACGCCCTGACGCCCTCCGGCCCCGCCCGCCGGCCCCGGGCCCCGGGCGGGTGCCCGGTGCCGTTCCGCTGGTCGCGGGGGCTCTGCCAGAATCGGGGTCGTCGCCGGAGAACGGCGGAGACATGCCAGGAGCACGGCAGGGGCACGGCGGGGACGAGGAGGGCACCGGTGGGCGGCGACGTAGAGCGGTCGCGCATTCCACAGCTGCGGTTGGACGAGCTGCTGGAGGAGCTCCAGGCGCGCATCGACGCGGCCCGGGGCACCCGCGACCGGGTGCACAGCCTGCTGGAGGCCGTGCTGTCGGTGGGCCGCGAGCTGGATCTGACGCAGGTGCTGCGGCGGATCGTCGAGGCGGCCGCCGTGCTGGTCGACGCCGGCTACGCCGCGCTCGGCGTGATCGGGCCGGACGGCGAAACGCTGTCGCAGTTCCTGACGGTGGGCCTGTCGGAGGAGGAGATCGCGAGGATCGGCCTCTACCCGACCGGCAAGGGGCTGCTCGGCGAGCTGATCCGGCACCCGGAGGCGCTGCGGCTGGCGGACCTCAACGAGCACCCGGCCTCCTACGGCTGCCCGGCGCACCACCCCACGATGCGGACCTTCCTCGGCGTCCCGGTCCGGGTGCGTGACGAGGTGTTCGGCAATCTCTACCTCACCGACAAGCGGGGCGGCGAGGAGTTCGACGCCGACGACGAGTCGGTGATCGCGACGCTGGCCGTCGCGGCGGGCGTCGCGATCGACAACGCCCGGCTGTACGAGGAGGCGCAGCGCCAGCAGCGCTGGCTGAGCGCGAGCGCGGAGATCAACCGGACCCTGCTGTCGGGGACGTCCCGCTCGGACGTCGTGGAACTGATCGCGCAGCGGGCACGGGAGATCACCGGGGCGGACCTGGCGGACGTCTCGGTGCCGGTCGCCGGGGCGGACACGCTGCGGGTGGAACTGGCGCTCGGCGGGGACACCGCCCGGCGGCTGGGTCTGGTGGTGCCGCAGGACGGGTCGCTGTCGGGCCAGGCGTGCGCCGACGGATCACCGGTCACCACGGCCGACCTGGACGGCGATCCGCGGCTGACCGCCGGCCCGCGTCGGTTCGAGGGTCTGGGGCCGGCGGTGGCGGTGCCGCTGGGCCGTTCCGCCGGGCGCATCGCGGGGGTGCTGCTGCTCGCCCGGCGGGCGGGGGAGGCGCTGTTCACCGAGCGGGAGATCGGACCGCTGCTCGGCTTCGCCGACCAGGCGGCGCTGGCGCTGGAGCTCGGGGAGCGGCGCCGCGACGCCGAGCAGCTCGCCATGCTGGAGGACCGGGACCGGATCGCCCGCGATCTGCACGACCTCGCGATCCAGCGGCTCTTCGCCACCGGCATGACGCTGCAGAGCGCGGCCCGGTTCATCGACCACTCCGGGGCGTCCGACCGCGTGCTCCGGGCGGTCGGGGACCTCGACGAGACCATCAAGATCATCCGCTCGACCATCTTCGGCCTCCGGGCCCGGGAGGAGGGGGCCGGGCAGGGCCTGCGGGCCCGGGTGGTCCGGACGGCGGAGGAGGCCCAGGCCGTCCTCGGGTTCCCGCCGAGGCTGAGCATGGAGGGCCTGCTGGACACGGACGTCCCGGCGGAGGTCGCCGACCACGTCGTGGCGGTCCTGGGCGAGGCGCTCAGCAACGCCGCCCGGCACGCCGGGGCCCGCCGGGTCGAGGTGGTGCTCCAGGCGACCGGGGCGCAGGTGCGGCTGACCGTCCAGGACGACGGCGTCGGAATCCCGGAGCAGGGGCGGCGCAGCGGTCTGCGCAACCTGGCGGAGCGGGCCGACGGCGTGGGCGGGGTGTTCGAGATCGCGCCGGTGCCGGAGGGCGGCACGAGGCTGGTCTGGTGGGCGCCGCTGGGCGGGTGAGCCGTTGCCGTCAGGCGGTTGTCCGGCTGCCGTCCGGCGGCGCCGCCGGCTGCCTGGCGTGTGCGGGACGGCCGCCCGGCCGGTGCGGGCCGGGTGCCGGGTTAGGGCGGCGGCGGATGCGCCGGGTCAGGACGTGAGGGGCGCGACCGCCGGGTCGGTGAGGAAGCGGCCGGTCACCAGCTCGGGGCGGATCCGGATCGACACCCGGACGGGCGCCGGCGGGCCCTTGACCGCACCGGCCGCACCGGCCGCACCGGTCGGCGGCGGGTCCTCGGTCACGTCGGCGCGGCCGAGCACGGTGACGCTCCAGCCGCTGCCGTCCGCGGCGTCGACCTCGCCGGCCTCGAAGGCGACGAGCGCGCCGCCCACCGCGCGGACCAGCTCGGAACGGGCGGCGCTGCGCAGCAGCACGCTGCCGTCGTCGTCGAGGCGGTAACGGATCGGCAGGACGGCCGGCAGTGCGCCGACGGTGTAGACGACACGCCCGACCGAGGCCCCGGCCAGCAGCCGCAAGCACTGCCGCTCGTCCAGCGGCGTGTGGTCGGGGGGAACGGGGGCGGGCGGAGTGTGGGCGGAGGTCATGACACCGATGCTCCTGCCGGACCCGCCGCGGGGTGAGGGGCCTTCGGTCCCTCTCGGCCGCCGAACGGTCCCGGGTGGGGTGGGACCGTGGGCCGGTACGGGGGCGTCGGGGCTCACAGGACGGAGCGCCCCGTCGGGCGGTCGGCGGCGGTGGCCTGGGTGGCGATGAGCGCGGCCTGGACCCGGCGCTCGACGCCGAGCTTGGCCAGCAGTCGGGAGACGTGGTTCTTGACGGTCTTCTCGGCCAGGTAGAGCCGCTGGCCGATCTGGCGGTTGGTCAGCCCTTCGCCGACCAGGGCGAGGATCTCCCGCTCCCGCTCGGTGAGTTCGGGAAAGGCGGGGGCCTGGGCGGGGGTGTCACCGCGCAGGCGGGCCATCAGGCGGGTGGCGGCGCCGGGGTCGAGCATGGACTGGCCGGAGGCGATCGTGCGGACGGCGGAGACCAGGTCGGTGCCGCTGATCTGCTTGAGCACGTAGCCGGCGGCGCCGGCCATGATCGAGTCGAGCAGGGCCTCCTCGTCGTCGAAGGAGGTGAGGATCAGACACGCCAACTCGGGCATCCGCGAGCGCAGTTCGCGGCAGACGGTGACGCCGTCGCCGTCCGGCAGGCGCATGTCCAGAATGGCGACGTCCGGCCGCAGGGCCGGAACGCGTGCCAGTGCCTGCTCGACGGTGGCGGCCTCGCCGATGACGGTCAGATCGGGCTCGGCGTCCAGCAGGTCGTACACGCCCCGGCGGACGACCTCGTGGTCGTCGAGGAGGAACACCTTGACGGGGGTGTTCGCCTGGGTCGCCGCGCTGTCCGCCATGACTTCTCCGTAAGCCTGGGCCCGCTGCCGCGGCGGGCCGGATGAAACCTCCGAGGAGTCTGCCCTTCCCGGCGGCGGTCCGCCAGGGCCGGAGGGCCCCATTGCTCCCGCCGTCCGCCTACTCCTGCCGTCCGCCTACCCCTGCACCGGTCCACTCCCGCCGCCCGCCTACTCCTGCCGTCCGTCGCGCCGGCGTGCGAGGTGGACGGTGATGTCGGCGGCTATCTCGACCGTCTCCGGCAGCACCCGCAGGATCCGGCCGAGTACCTCCTCCCGCTCCGGGGGAGGCAGGACGAGGTAGGCCGAGACGGTCGAGAGGTGACCGACGTAGTCGTGGGAGCTCATCGTCAGACGCCGTTCGATGACGGACTGCCGCACACCGGTGAACCACTCGGACCGCTGGAGCTCCGTGCCCGGCCACTGCATGGCGTGCTCCGGAGGCGTCCCGTCCGGGGACGGGACCTCGTCGCTCTCCAGGAACGGTGCCCGTGCCGCGCGGACGGCGTCCTCCACGGCCGGGTCGGCCGGCTGGACCGGCCCGCCGAAACAGGCGAACACGCCACCGGGTTCCAGTAGTCCGGCCATGCGTGACCAGCGGCCCTCCGGACTGGTCCAGTGCAGCGCCGCCGCCGCGTAGACCAGCCCGTACGGGTCGCCCGGTGGCAGGTCCTCGAACGCCGCCCGGACCGTCCTGACGCCGGCCGGCACGTGCTTGTGCAGCTCGGCGAGCATCGCCCCGTCGGGTTCGGTCGCGGTGACCGCGATCCCCTGCCGGGCGAACAGGCGGGTCGCCTTGCCCGTCCCGGCACCGATTTCGAGGGCGGTCCGGACCGGACGGCCCGCGTACGCCGTCACCAGGTCGAAGAGCTCCAGAGGGTACCCCGGCCGGAACCGTTCGTATGCTTGCGCCATCACTCCGAAGCTCAGTGCGCGATCAGTCATGCCGCGCATGCTGGCACGAACCGGCCCTCGGCGCGCGGCAGTTCCGCGCAATCGGGCTGGACCGGCCCGCAGGGCGGTGCGTCAACGCGGGAATCGCGGCACCGGCGGCGGACGGCGCGGGCCGCCGGGCCGGCACCGGCGCAGGTCCGGCATGGCGCAGGTTCGGGCGGAGGTTTCACCAGGTGAGCGGGTAGCGCTCCGGGTGCCCGCCGATCCGGCCGGGGAGCAGGCCGATGGCCACCAGGAGGGCGGTGGACAGGGCGAGCAGCGGGAGGAACCGGGTGGGCGACGGCGCCTGGAGCACCACGATCACGGAGGTGGCGGCGGCGGGGGAGTGCGAGAGGTGGGTCAGCATCATCGCGCCCAGCGAGAGCCCGGCCGCGACCGCCGCGCCCCAGGCGGTGCTCCCGGTCACCGTGAGGGTGGCGAACCCGATCACGGCGGAGAGCAGCTGGCCGCCGACCAGGTTGCGCGGCTGCGAGATCGGCAGCCCGGGCGCACCGTGGACCAGGGCCGCGCTGGCGGCCAGCGGCGGGATCAGCAGCGGCTGCCGCAGCACCACACCGACCCCGACCAGTACCAGGAGTGCGCCGATCGCGAAGACGGTGGTGCGCAGCACGTGCAGCGGATGCGGCCGGGGCCGGGCGGGCGGGGGCGTAGGCATGCGGGGGCTCCGGGCAGGCAGGACAAGGACCCGGAGATGATAAACAGATTGTTGATTGAAGAGGAAAATATTGCCCTGGTGGCAATCGACTTGACCCTCGCGATCAAGATCTCATACCGCATACCGCATACCGCATATCGGATGCGGGGCTCCGGGCCGGGCACGTGCTCGGGGGCGCCCGCTGGGGGCGTGAACGTGCCGCCCTGCGCCGGGGGGTTCACGCCGACGCGACGTGATGCGCTCTCCTGCTCCCCCTGTACGCGCGGAACCGGAGGTGGTGGCATGTACGCGACAACCCGCTCGGATGGTCCGCACGTGGGGGTGCGCGACCGGCAACCGGCGGGAAAAGCGGAAGGATACGCCCGTGACCGTACGCGTCCTGGCCGTCGGCGGCGCAGCCGCGGCCCTGCTCGTCACCCAGCTCGCCGGAGCCGCCTCCGGCACCGGCTGGTCCACGCCTCCGCCCGACAAGATCGTCATCGACGTGGCCACCGTCAACGGGTCCGGCTGCCCGGCCGGAACGGCCGCCATCGCGGTCTCCCCGGACAACACCGCCTTCACGGTGACGTACAGCGACTACATCGCCCAGGTCGGCGTCGGCTCCAAGCCCACCGACTTCCGCAAGAACTGTCAGCTCAACCTGAACGTCCACGTCCCGCAGGGCTTCACCTACGCCATCGCCTCCGCCGACTACCGGGGCTACGCCCACCTGGAGAAGGGGGCGACCGCACTCCAGAAGGCCAGCTACTACTTCCAGGGCTCGCCCCAGACCGCCTCGCGCAGCCACCAGTTCGCCGGGACGCTCGACAACGGCTGGCAGGCGACCGACACCGTCGCGGTCGAGGCCCTTGTCTGGGCGCCCTGCGGGGAGCTGCGCAACTTCAACATCAACACCGAGCTCCGGGTGAGCGCCGGCACGTCGGACCCGTCCAGGACCACCAGCTTCATGACGATGGACTCCACCGACGGCAGCATCAACACCCTCTACCACCTCGCCTGGAAGCGGTGCCCCTGACCAAGGCCCACCAAGGCCCTGCCAAGGCTCCGTCGTAGGGCCCCCGGCCCCGCCGTAGGCTCCCGCGTTCAGTCGTAGGGGCCCCCGAGGATCCGTCCGCGCCCGCCCGTGCCCCGGCGGGTGGGCGCGGACGGTCGGTCGGCGGGCGCCCCGGCCGGGGCCCCGGCGGGCGCGGAGCCCGGGCCGGCTACAGCACCCGCCACAGCGCGCACGCGAACACCACCGTCACCCACGTCCACAGCACCGCGAACGCGACGTGGCCCAGGGTGCGAAGCGGGTCGCCGCGCCAGAGCCGGGACGGGAACACGGTGAACTGGAAGAGCCACCGGGCACCCCAGAAGACCGTCTGGCCGGCCAGCAGCGCGGTGCCCAGCGGCGTGCCCGCGAGGAGCTCGCCGGCCAGCAGGAGCGGCAGCAGGCCCAGCAGCACGCAGGTCAGGCCGATGAAGAAGAGGTGCGCCCAGGAGACCCGACGGGTCATCAGCGTGGTCCCGTCCAGGTCGGCCGGCCATCCGATCACGCGCGGCAGCGCCGCGTGGAACAGGCCGACGCCCACCAGCACGGCGCCGACGAGCCGCAACTGCACAGCCAGGTCGAGGAGTCCGTTCATGCCCCGGCCCGCCGGAACACGAACGCGGTGACCAGGCCGGCGATCCGCCGCTCCGCCGCCGGGCGCAGGCCCGCCCCGGCGGCATGGCCGAGCCAGGTGGAGCGCGGCAGGAAGTGCAGGGCGCCGGGACCGTAGACGGCGGAGTTCGCGGCGTCGCGCAGGTGCTCGACCACGACGAACGCACCCCCGGGCCGCAGCACCCTGGCCGCCTCGGCGAACAGCGCGGCGCGGTCCGCGGGCCGGCGCAGCTCGTGGGCCGAGAACACGGCGAGCACGGAGTCCAGTGAGGCGGTCGCGGCGGGCAGCGCCCCCGGCCGGGCGGGCAGGCTGCCGGGCACCGGCGGCACCCGGCGGCGCGCCCGGTGGATCGAGCCCTCCGTCATCAGCGCCGGGTCGTACAGGTCCGCGGTTCGCTGGGGCGCGGCCGGGTGGCGTGCCGCGACGGGCCGGCTGGCCTCGTCGAGGCCCGTGGCGACCACGAGATGCCGGCCGGGCCCCTCCGGCAGGAGGTCGTCGAGCCAGGCGTAGCCGTGGAGTCCGGAGCGGTCGTAGACCCACCAGGTGGCGGCGGTGCTTGCGGCGAGCAGCCAACCCGCCGTGAGCGCGCCCGCCCGGACGAGCCGGGCCGCCGGGCGGGGCAGCCACCGGGCCAGCACCCAGCCCCCGCCGGCCGCGAGAGCCCCGGCGGCGTACAGCGGCCAGTTGTAGCCGACCACCTCGCGCACCCCGGACGGACGGTGGGGCCGGCCGGCATCGGTCACCGTGGGACCGGCTGCGTTCGCGGATCCGCCTGCGCTCGCGGATCCGGCGGTGCTCACGGCCTCGGCGGCCGCGCCGGGCGCGCTGGCCTCGGTGCCGGCAGGCTCCTGCGGACGGACCTCGTGCGGCTCCCGGCCCACCGGGCGGACACCGCTCACCGGATTCCCCCGTCGAGGGCGCGGCGGCTGCCCGCCTGCCACCCGTAGTCGAGGTCCGCGACGTGGAAGGCGTTGGCGAGTACGGGCCGGCTGCCGGCCAGTGGGCCGTGGTCGAAGAACGTCAGCCGCGGCACCTCCACCGAGACCGGCACCGGCTCCCAGTGGGCGCGGACGGCCTTGACGACGATCATCGACTGGGTCTGCGGCTCGTACTCAAAGGTGTAGGGCAGGGGCCCGGCGAACCGGCGGGCGGCTCGGGCGTCGGCGAACGGGCTGCCGGGCGGCAGCGGCGCCGGGCCGCCCGCCAGGTCGGCCCGGACGTGCAGGTCGGCCAGGCCGTCGGCGCTGCGCACCTTGAACTCCAGCGTCGAGCCGACGACCCGGCTGCCGATCCGGGCGAGCCGGTAGTGGTAGCGGGAGAACAGGTTGCCGCCCGCGACCATCAGCCGGTGGCTGGTGTCGCTGCGCAGGATGCGCAGGCCGCGCATGGTCCGGCCGCCGGGGGTGGGGAAGCGGGTGAACACCCGGTAACCGGTGAGCACGCAGTCCGCGCCGAGCCGGGCCGGCAACCCGGCCGGGCGCAGGCCGCGGGCGTCCACCACGGCGGCCGCGACGAAGCCGTGCTCGGTGCCGCCGGGATCGGTGTACGTGTCCAGGATGAGCCCCGGCGGTACCAGCGGCTCCAGCCGCTCGGGCGGCAGCGCGTAGGTGAGGACGAGCGAGTGCGCGAAGTGGGTGCGCATCGGGAGGGGGTGGCGTTGCAGCAGGTGGCGCACGGTCAGGCCCTTCGGGAGGCGGGGCGGGCGGGGTTCATGGCCGGACCACCCGGACGACGCCCCACAGCAGTGAGCGGTCCTCGGCGGCGGCGCCGGGGCCGGCGGGGCCCGGCTCGCGGATGCTGCGCAGGACGGCGACCCCGCCGGGCCGCACGGCGTGCCGGACGGCGGCGCGCAACCGCCGGGCGAACTCGGGGCCGGGCCCGTCCAGGACGTTGGAGAGCGTCACCGCGTCGTAGTGGCCGGCCGGGGAGCGCTCCAGGTGGTCGACGACGTCCCCGGCGAGCAGCCGGACGGTCCCCTGGGCCGGTCCGGCCGTGGCCGCCCCACCACCGGGCAGGTCACGTCCGGGCAGGTCAGGCCCGACCAGGTCACGCCCACGAGGTTCGCCTCCGGGCAGCTCGCGGCCGAGCAGCAGCCGCCAGGCCCAGGGGTTGGCGGCGTTGGGGTGCCGGGCGAAGCCACGGGCGAGCCGGACGCGCAGCACGGCGTCGAAGCGCTCCGGCACGACGCCGCGGAAGGGCGGCCGCAGCCCGACGGCCAGGGCTCCGGCGGGCCGGAGCGAGGCGGCGAGGAACAGCCGCAGACCGGGGCCGTCGAGCGTGCGCCGCCAGTGCCGGGCCTGCTCGGCGGGGTCGTCCAGGCGCAGGAACCGCTCCAGTGCGGACGGGCGCCAGGCGGGCAGCAGCGTGCCGACGGCGGCGCGGCCGGTGGCGAGCAGGCGCTCGGCCGAGCCGGGGACGGCCGGTGCTCCGGCCTGGAGCCGGCCGCGGGCGTAGTCGAGCTGGGCGGGGTTGAGGTCGACGGCCGTGACCTCGTAGCCGGCGGCGGCGAGCGCGGCGGCGGTGTCCCCGGCCGAGGCGATGCAGAGCACCCGGGCCGCGGGCGGCGGGAAGGCGGCGAGCTCGACCGCCGGGTCCTCGTACATCCGGCCGAACAGGACGCGCGGCTGCCGGGGCTGGACGGTGAGCAGCCGGCCCTCGGCCCACGGGGTGCCCGCGCGGGCGGTGGTGCGGGCGGTGGTGCGGGCGGTCATACGGCGGCCGCCACGGGGTGCGCGGGCGCGGCCGCGAGTGCCGGGCGTTCGGCGGCGACCGTCCAGATCAGGGCGAGGAAGGCCAGGTCCTGGACGACGAGCCGGCCCGGCTCGGGGATGTGGTCGGCCCCGACGAGCAGCCCGCCGGTGTTGAAGCCGACCACCAGCACGGTCTGCACCAGCGCGGCGAGCCGGCGCCGGCGCCCGCTCAGCACCCAGGCGCCGAGGGCCAGTTCGGCCAGGCCGATGGCGACGAGCAGCACGGTGGCGGCGCCCTCGGACAGCAACGGCAGGCCCTCGACGATGGCCCGCTGGTCGGCGCGGCCGGGGAAGATCTTGCACCAGAGGCCCTCGTACCCCCACATCAGTGCGATCGCGAGGGCGGCGCAGCGGCTCTGCCAGGTTGTCGGCACGGCGGACGGTCCTTTCTGCCGCCGCCCGGGCAGGGGCGTGCACCGGGGCGCGGCGGGGTACGGCGAGGCGGCCCGGCGCCCGTGCTCGGGGCCGGTCGCTCCCGCTCGCGATCATCATGGCGCACTCGTTTGAACATGTTCAACTCCGGGTCGGACGTCCTCCCGGACAGCCCCGGATGGCGCACGGCCCCCCGGATTCCCCCGGATCCCCCCGGACGGCCCGCGGTGGTCTCAGAGCTGTGGCGCGGCCTCGGCGCTCGCGATCCCGTCGACCATGCGGGCGAGGGTGCGGACGGCGCGGTACTGAAGCCGCTTGATCGCACTGACGGTCCTGCCCATGATCTTCGCCGTCTGGGCGACCGGCAGGCCCTGGAGGAAACGGAGGGTGACGCATTCCTGCTGCTGAGGTTCGAGCCGGTGCACGGCGTCCAGTAGCTCTCTGTCGGAGGGGACCGCGACCGCCGTCCGCGTGCCCTGTCCGGTCGGCAGCGAGCCGAGCATTGCCTCGGTGGAGAGCCCCAGCCGGAAGGACGCGGACTTCCCGCTCGGAGTGCGGGTCGGAGGCATGGCGGGCAGGTGATTGCCGACCGTGCCATCCGGCCTGCCCGTAGCAGGCCCGCCCGAATCCGGCCTGACGCCCTGTCCGGCCGACGGTGCCGCGTCGGCGGACTCCCCGGGGGTCTCCAGGGCGCCGGGGACCGTTCGGGCCGCGCCCAGTTGACTGAGGAGGGCGGGGGCCGAGGCCCCGACGACGACGGCTGCGTAGACCCCCGTGAGCTGCGAGTGGAACAGCCGGCCCGCCGTGGCGCCGAGTGCCAGCCGGGTGAGCGCCGCGAGGACGTCCGCCGGAGGGTCGACGTACTGGCTGAACTTCGGCCGGGTCCTCGCCCTGGTCCTGAGCTTCCGGCGCCGGGCGGTCAGTGCCCGCGCGGGCCCGGGGAGAGTTCGGTGAGGGCGCGGTCGAGCATGTCGGCGAAGAAGTCGGCGGCCGCGCGGTCGATGCACAGCGGCGGCTTGATTTTGAGGACGTTGAGGTGGTCCCCGGTGGGCTGGACGACGACGCCCAGTTCGAGCATCCGGTCGCAGAGCTCCGCCGTCTCCTCGGGGGCGGGTTCGAGGGTGACGCGGTCGCGGACGAGCTCGACGCCCAGGTAGAGGCCCGCGCCGTGGACGGCGCCGATGACGGGGTGGCGGTCCGCGAGGGCCCGGAGCCGGTCGCGCAGGTGGGTGCCGACGCGCAGCGCGTTGCCCTGGAGGTCCTCGTCCCGCAGGGTGTCGAGGACGGTGAGGCCGGCGATGCTGGAGACGGGGCTGCCCCCGGTGGAGGAGAAGAAGTAGCCCTGGTCGCGGTAGCGGTCGGCGACCGCCCGCGAGGTGATGACGGCGCCCAGCGGGTGGCCGTTGCCCATGGCCTTGGCCACCGTCACGATGTCGGGCACCACGCCCTGCTGCTCGAACCCCCAGAACCAGCTGCCGAGCCGGCCGTACCCGACCTGGATCTCGTCCGCGATCGTCAGACCGCCGTGGCGCCGCACCGCCGCGTACACCTGCCGGAGGTAGCCGTCGGGCAGGGCCACCGCTCCGGCGTTGCCGTAGAAGGACTCCGAGACGAAGGCGCCGGGTGCCCGGCCGGACGCCGCGAGGTCGTCGACGACCCGCACCGCGTCGCCCGCGTACGCGGTGGCGTCGGTGCCGCGGTGACGACCGCGGTACGGGTTGGGCGAGTCCACGGTGTGGACCCAGGCCGGGCGGCTGGTCAGCGCGTTGGGATTGTCGGCCACCGAGGTGGAGACGGCGTCCGAGGCGTACGTCCAGCCGTGGTAGGCCTCGCGGAGCGCCACGACGTCGTGGCGGCCGGTGGCACCGATGGCCAGCCGCAGGGCCAGGTCGACCGCCTCGGAGCCCGAGTTGACCAGGAACACCGTGTCGAGCGGTTCGGGCAGCAGGGCGGCCAGCCGCTCGGTGAACTCCACCACCGAGGCGTAGTGGAACCGCGAGTTGGTGTTCAGCCGTCGCAACTGCCGGGACACGGCCTGCTCCACGCGCGGGTGCGCATGGCCGAGCGGCGTGACGTTGTTGACGATGTCGAGGTAGACCCGGCCGTCGGTGGACACCAGGTGGTGCCGCCAGCCGCGTTCGATGCGCGGCGGGTCGTCGTAGTAGTGCTCCTGCACGCCGGCGAAGGAGGCGTCGCGCCGGCCGAGCAGCTCCGCCGACGAGGTTGTGCCGGTGGTGGCCGGCAGGCCGAGGAGTCCGGCGGGATCGGCGGTCAGGGCGAGCCAGCCGGCCGCGTACTCGGGCCGCACCAGGGCGGGCACCTCGGGGCTCTGCCGGCGCCGCAGCGCGAGGTGCACGCGCGTCCCGGCGGGCAGGGCCGCCAGCGGGTCGCCGGCACGCAGGGGTTCGCCGGCGCGCACCCCGGGGGCGGCCGGGCCGTCCCAGGAGACGTCCAGCAGGTGGAGGCCGCAGCCGATGGTCGCCCGGCCGGGCGAGGCGGCGAGCACCTCGCCGTCGCGGGGCGCCTGGAGGCCGGCCGCGCCGCCCAACCAGAGGTCGACCCCCGTCGCGACGGTCGCGGGGGAGTCGGCGGACAACGGGGTGGCGGCGGTGAGCCGCGGCCGACCGTACCGGGTCGCGACGGCGGCGCTGCCCTGGGCGAGCAGGTCGGCCGCGAGCCGGCCCTCGGCGCCGGCCTCCAGCCAGGCGCCGTGGTCCATGGCGTCGGCCTCCGTCGACAGGTCGAGCAGGGCGATCCCGTCCGGGGCGAGGCCCGGCACCAGCGGACGGCCGACGGGTAGCGAGGGGGCCGGTCGCGAGGGGAGGCCGAGCGCGTCGGCGACCAGGCCCGCCATCACCGCGGACGGCACCGAGACGGCCTGCTCGAAGATCCGCCACTCGCCGGCGAGTGCCGCGTTGACGTAGGCGTTGTCGCCGTCGATGTCGGCCTGCTGGCGGCCGCTGACGACCAGCGCGGCCGCCCGCAGCACGACCAGCGGCCACAGCGCCGCCGCCTCCTCGGCGAACAGCGGGCGCACGGCGTGGAAGGCCCGCACGGCGGGCAGGACGTGGTGCGGCTCCGCGCCGACGTGGTGCAGCACGGAGGACAGGCACACGGCGAGCTCGGCGACCGCCCAACTGTGCGTCAGGTCGCCGAAGTCGATGATCCCGTCGGGGAGGCCGGCTCGGCTGCCCGGCGAGCGGACCAGGTTGTCGTCGGTGAGGTCGAGGTGCACGGCCTGCCGGGGCAGCGCGTCGCGGACCTCGCCGAGCCCCGCCCAGGCCCCGGCCGTGGCGGCCTCCACGGCGGCGCGCCGGTCCGCCTCGGCGACGTGGTGGAGCAGGCCGCCGACGACCCGGTCGGCGTACTGCGGGTCCCACTGCAGGACCCGCTCCAGCCCGGGGTGGCGGAAGTCGCGGAGCGTCGTGGCGACCCGGCCGGCGATGGAGCCCATGGCCGACACCGTCCGCGGGGACAGGTGACGGGGCCCGGAGAGGGCTCCGCCCGGCAGGAAGCGCAGCAGCCGCGCGGTGACCGGCCCGTCCTCGGTGACGACGGTGGCCACCCGCCGGGCCCCCGCGGGGTCGCGCAGGACGGTCGCCACCCGCAGCCCGGGGTGCGCCTCGGCGACCAGGTCGGCGGCGGCGTCCTGCGCCGCCGTCTCGGTCGCACTGAACGCCGGATTGGCGATCTTGAGCACGGCGACGGCCGTGCCGCCGTCGCCCTGGCGCAGCAGGAAGTTGGTGTCCTGCTGGCTGCCGAGGACGTCGGCGTGCACGGTGAGCCCGAAGTGTTCGGCGGCGATGCGGCGCGCGTCCGACCCGCTCACGCGCGGAGCGGGCAGGGCCTTGCGGGCGAAGAAGTCGACGCCGGAGGGCTGCTCGTGGGGCATGCGGGAGTCCTTGTCCTGGGTGAACGGCTCGGCGGGGAGGGAGGGGCCCGGTGCGGGCCTCAGCCCACGTCCCAGAGGAACCGGTGGGTGTGGATCCCGAAGTAGGGGAAGTTGTCGACCGCCGTGACGCCCTCGACCGGGCGCACCACGTCGTTGATGAAGTCCAGCAGCGAGGCCGGGCTGTGGCAGACGACCTCGGTGAACAGGTCGAAGGCACCCGAGGTCAGGACGGCGTAGACGACCTCGTCGTGCCGGGAGAGGGCATCGGCCACCGCCCGCGGGTCGCCGTCCACCCGGATGCCGAGCAGCGCCATGGCCTGACCGCCCATCGCCACCGGGTCGGTCACCCCGACGACCTGGACCACCTTGGCGTCGATCAGCCGCTGCAAGCGCTGCCGGGCCGCCGACGGCGACAGCCCGACCTTGGGTCCCAGCTCGGCGTAGGGGATGCGGCCGTCCGTCTGGAGCTCGCGCAGGATCGCCCGGTCGATCTCGTCCATCCCGCTCACCGCCGCACGGCGGGGTCGGGGCGGCCCGGCAGCCGACCGGCGGCCGACCCGGGGGAACGGAAGGGGTGCATGGCTGGTCCTCCGGTGTGGGGTGCAGGACGACCATACGATCGATTCACGCGTAGAGGCAATGCTTGACGCTCGAATCGTGCGTACGTCCGGACGAAACCAGCACCCTGACCCGGCGCGGCGACCGTACGAGCGGCGCCCCCCGCAGCGGGGGAACCGCCCCGCAGCGCCCCTCGCGCCGGGCCGGGGCGGCCTCAGAGGGTTGCCTGGGTCACCACGCCGACGAGCCGGAGGATGGTCCGGCCCCACGGCGAGGCGGCGATGAGTACGCCGAGCACGATGCAGAGGAAGGCCATCAACCGCTCGTCGGCCCGGCTGCGGGCCTCGGTGCGGCGGTTGAGGCGGATGAGAATGATGACGGCGAGTGCCGCCGACGTGCTGATGGTCAACGGTGTGTCCCCGTTCTGGTGACTGCGTGGGCATGTGACTGCGTGGGTGTGTGACTGCATGGGTGGGTGGGGTGTGGTGTGTGGGGGCGTGGGTGGGTGCGTGGGGCGTGGCTGCGGAGGGAGAGCCGGGCCGGATCAGTGGTGCCGACCGGGTCGGGGTGCCGGGACGCGGGGCAGCAGCTCCCAGAGCGGCCGGCCGCCGGCCGCCCAGCGGCCGAGGAGCTCGCGGTCGACCAGGACGACGTCCTGTTCCCGGCCCCACCTCACCGCCGGGCCGGTGAACCTGCCGTTGGTGACGACGACGGGCACCTGGGCCCGGTGCACCCGCTCGTTGGTGCCCACCAGCGCGTACAGCACGCCGACGCCGACCGCCGAGCCGCCGGCCGGGTCCTGTTTGTGCTTGCACTGGAGGACCCAGCGGCGGCCCAGCGGGTCCGTCGCCAG
This sequence comes from Streptomyces sp. CB01881, assembly GCF_002953255.1. Classification (GTDB taxonomy): domain Bacteria; phylum Actinomycetota; class Actinomycetes; order Streptomycetales; family Streptomycetaceae; genus Kitasatospora. The sequence goes on along the minus strand of NZ_CP026498.1, from coordinate 57,937 downwards.
GACGTCCGCGCTCTGGTCGCCGCCGCCGCCCACCTGCTCCGCGCGGCACCCGTCGCGGCGCAGGAGGTCCCGTACAGCGAACTCGAAGGCCCGGTGCCCCAGCTGGTCGAGGCCGCCCGGCCCCGTCAGCGCGAGCCGCAGCCGGCGCCGCCGCTCGCGCGCCGCGGCCGCCCGGGCCAGTCGGCCCCGGACCACCGCCACGCCGACGGCCGCACCGGCCGCCGACAGGAGCAGCGGCAACCACCAGTGCGCGAACAGCCACCGGAGCAACGCCGGCACGAGGCCGACGACGACCACGGCGCCGCACAGCAACAGGACGAGAGACTCACCACCGCTGTTCTTTCCCGGCCGTCCCCGACGTGCCGGCGGCCTGCGTGATCCCACCCGGTCCCCTCCGACTCGGTTGCCAGACGAAGGACCCCATGACACCAGCCGCCACGGCCGGCACAGCAGACGCGTACGGGAGCACACCGGCGGCGCCCGTCGGCGTTCTCCCGCCGGTCATCGGTAGCCGTCCGCCGGTCGTCCGCCCTCAGTCGGTCTGCGTCCCGGACCGGGCGGGCCACACGGCGCGCGGGCCCGTGACGCCGGCGCCGAGGGCGGTGACGCGGGCGCGCAGGCCACGGTCCGCGGTGACGACAAGGCAGTCCCGCTGTGGCCGACGGGCCAGGGCGTCCCCGACGATCCCGACGATCCGGTCGTCGCCGCTGCCGGCCGCGGCGACGACCTCGACCCCGGGGACTCCCGTGACCCCGCGCGCGGCGCCCTCCACGACCAGGACCACCTCCAGCGGTCCGCCGCGGTACCGTTCCGGCGCGCCGCCGTGGTCCGCGAGCCCCCTCCGCGCGACGTGCGCCAGCGCGTCCCGCAGCCGTTCCGCCGCCCCCTGCCGGTCCCGCCACCACCCGTCGGGCACCGAACCCACCACATTGGCGGCGTCCACCACCAGCAGCGGCATCCGCCCGCCGGGCCCGCCCGCATCGTTCGCGCTCATGGCCCGCAAGCCTGCCACGCCGCGCCCGTCCGCTCGGCGCCCGTCCGTTCGGCGTCCGTCCACGCCGCGCCCGTCCACGTGGCGCGCGGCCCGGGTACCGGGGGCCGCCGCCGTTGTCGGTGCCGCAGGCTAGCTTTGCCCCCACTGAGCGCGGACGAAGGGGAGAGCGGTCATGGGCGGCAGTACGTGGGAGTACGTCACACCGTATCGGGGGAGCGTGGAGGCCACCCTGGATGCCCTCCACGAAGAGGTCTTCCAGGAGCTCTACGGCGACGGCGCCATGTTTGGCAGCCGCGCCGAGCTCTACGCCGACGAGCAGTACATGGCCGAGGCGGGCACGCACTCGATCCTGGACGTGCGGCACGTCGTCGCCACGACCGAACCCCCGGGCATGGGCAGCGGCGCGGACTACGGGACGCTGCGCCCCCTGGCCCCCGAGCGGCTGGTGCACCACTTCGGCACCGAGCGCCCGACCGTCGAGCAGTACGAGGCCGCGACGGCCCGCGCCCACGAGGCCCTCCTGCGCTGGACCCCGGGCCCGGACACGACGCTCAACGGTGAGCACACCATGCGCTGGACCGGCCGCTACGTGCTCCTCCACACCGACGGCCGGCCCACCCACGTCGGGATCTTCGGCTCCTCCGGGGACTGACCCCCGCCCCCGTCCGGACACCACACGGACGAGGACGAGGACGGTGACACGGGCACGGACGCGGGCGGGGCCGGCGGGATCACGCGCCGGTGCGTACGGTCCGCACGGCCGGGGGTTCGGCGGGGCGGCCCGCCGGGCCCGGTCCGCCCTCCCGCGGCGTTCCTGCGCGCCGGGGCGCGAGCAGCGCCGAGACGATGCCGACGACCGCCAGGCCCGCGCCGACCCCGAGGGCGGGTCTGAAGGCGTCGACGAAGGCGTCGGGCGAGCCGTAGACGGCCGGCCCGGTGAAGATCGCCGCGAGGACGGCGACACCGAAGACGCCGCCGAGTTCCCGGATGGCGCTGTTCGTCCCGGACGCGACCCCGGCCTCCTGCTGTGGCACGGAGCCCATCACCGCGTTGGCGACGGTCGGGAAGCACATCGACGTTCCGACCCCGGCCACCGTGAGGGCGACGCTCAGCTGGGCGTACCCCATGCCCGGGGCGGCGATCGCGGCGACCCAGCCGAGTCCGGCCGCCTGCAGTGCCAGCCCCGCGGCCATGAAGGGGCGGTTGCCGAAGCGCTCGGACAGGGCGCCCGCGATGGGCGCGACCACCATGGGGGTCGCCGTCCAGGGGAGGATCCACAGGCCCGCGGCGAGCGGAGAGTTGCCGAGCCCGATCTGCAGGAACTGCGACATCAGGAAGAGCGCGCCGAACAGCGAGGCGTACATGAAGAAACTGACGCCGTTCGCCGTGGAGAAGGCGCGCAGACGGAACAGGCCGAGCGGGAGCATGGGGTTGCGGGCCCGCCGCTGCCAGGCGAGGAAGCCGGTCACCAGGGCCGTCCCGGCCAGCAGCGAGAGGAGCACCTCGGCGCTGCCCCAGCCGACCGTGCTCGCCCGGACCAGCCCCCAGGTCAGGCCCAGGAAGCCCGTACCGGCCAGGGCGAGGCCGACGGGGTCGAGGCGCGGTCTGGGGCCGAAGCTCTCGGTCAGCCGGCGCAGCGCGAGCGGGGCCAGGGCGAGCCCGACGGGGACGTTGAGCCAGAAGATCCACTGCCAGGCGAGGCCGTTGGTGATGGCCCCGCCGACGACCGGTCCCATCGCGACCGCCAGACCGGCGATGCCGCCCCAGAGCCCGATGGCCATCCCGCGCTTCTCGGCCGGGAAGGCCTGGCTGATCAGGGTGAGCGTCAGGGGCATCACGATCGCCGCGAAGCCGCCCTGCACCGCGCGGGCGGCGATCAGGGCTCCGACGGAGCCGGACATGGCGGCCGCCGCCGAGGCGACGGCGAAGCCGAGGACTCCGATGGCGTACACGCGCCGCCTGCCGAACCTGTCGCCGAGCGCGGCGCCGGTCAGCAGCAGGCACGCGAAGGCCAGGTTGTAGGCGTTCACCGTCCATTCGAGGTCGGTGAGCTTCGCGCCCAGGTCGGCTCTGAGTACGGGCAGGGCGGTCGTCACCACCAGGGTGTCGAGGGCGACCATGAACAACCCGAGGGAGGCCAGCACCAGGGTCCACGCCTGGTGGGGCCGGGCCGCGGCGGGCGCGCGGGGGAAGTCGTCGTGAGACATGGGGTCCACATCCTCTGCGGATCGGGGAACGGGTTTCCGGTCTCACTCCTTCGACGGACGGAAGGAGGCCGGATCGACACCGGCCGCAGGAAGATGACCCCGAGGGCGCTGTCGATCCCGGCGGGTGCCGCACGTCGTACGAGTGGAGGGCCCGGACGGCGGGCCCGAGCGAGAGGGGAGCACACCATGGCGCAGTACCTGATCCTGATCTACGGGGACGAGGCCTCCTGGGCCGCCGCCCCGCAGGAGACCCTGGCCGAGGTGCACGAGGACCACCGCGCCTTCCAGGAACGCAACGCGACGGCCGTCCTCGGCGGCAACGCCCTGCACTTCACCGAGACGGCCACCTCCGTCCGCAAGGACGGGTCGGGCGGCTTCGCCGTCACGGACGGGCCCTTCGCCGAGACGAAGGAGGCGCTCGGCGGCTACTACCTGGTGGAGGCCGCGGACCTCGACGAGGCCATCGGCCTGGCCAAGCAGGTCCCGCTCCACTTCGGCGGCGGCGTCGAGGTGCGTCCCGTCCGGGTGATCGACTGACGGAGGCCGCCGATGGCCACGGACCCGGTGGTCGCCGCCGCGGTCGCGGACGCGCACCGTCGCGAGTGGGCCTTCGTGCTCGCCGCGACCGCGCGCGTCACCCGCGACCTCGACCTGGCGGAGGAGTGCGTGCAGGACGCGTACGCGAAGGCGCTGACGGTGTGGGGCGAGCGCGGCATCCCGCAGCGCCCCGGGGCGTGGCTCACCACGACCGCCCGCAACCGCGCACTGGACGGGCTGCGGCGCGACGCGACCCTGCGCCGGTCGCTGCCGCAGCTCCTCGACCCCGCCGCCCACCCGGCCGCCGATCCTGCCGACGGCCCCGCACCGGAGCCGTCGCCGACGGAGGAGTACCCCGACGACCGGCTGCGGCTGATCTTCACCTGCTGTCACCCGGCCCTCGCCGAGGAGGCCAAGGTCGCACTGACCCTCCGGTTGCTGTGCGGCCTCACCACCGCCGAGGTGGCCAGCGCCTTCCTCGTCAGCGAGCCGGCCATGGCCGCCCGGATCACCCGCGCCAAGAAGAAGATCGCCACCGCGCGCATCCCCTACCGGGTACCGCCCGCCGACGAACTGCCCGAGCGCATCGACGCCGTCCTCACCGTGGTGCACCTGCTCTTCACCACCGGGCACACCGCCCCGGCCGGCGACGACCTCGTCCGCCGCGACCTCGTGGAACGGGCCCTCGACCTGGCCCGGATGCTGCGCACCCTGCTGCCCGGGGACTCCGGGGTCGCCGGGCTGCTGGCGCTGATCCTGCTGACCGACGCCCGCCGCGAGGCCCGTTCGGCCGACGACGGCCGGCTGCTCCTGCTCGCCGAACAGGACCGCACGCGGTGGGACGGCGCCGCGATCGAGGAAGGCCTCGCGCTCGTCCGCGAGGCCCTGCGCCCGAGGCCCCCGGGGCGGTTCGCGCTGATGGCGGCCATCGCCGCCGTCCACGCCGGGTCGCCGAGCTGGCAGGAGACCGACTGGCGGGAGGTCGTCGCCCTCTACGACCTGCTGGTCCGGATCTGGCCGTCACCGGTGGTGGCCCTCAACCGGGCGGTGGCGATGGGCTTCGCCGACGGCCCGGCCGCCGGACTGGCGGCACTCGACGCGCTCGCCACCGAACCGCAGCTCGCCGGCTACGGCTACCTCGCCGCCGCCCGCGCCGACCTCCTGCGCCGGCTCCACCGCACCGAGGAGGCGCGGCTCGCCTACCAGGAGGCGCTGCTGCTGACGGAGAACACCGTCGAGCGCGACTTCCTGACCGGCCGCCTCCGGCAGCTGGGGCCGCGCGAGGGCGGCTGAGCCGGTGGCCCCGCCGGAGCAGCCGCCGGGGGAGCGCCCGTCCGGCCCCTGGGCGCCCGTCCCGGCCCCTGGCCGCCCGGTCTGCGGGCCGGGCGCCTTCTTGTGGTGACGGGGCGGCGGCAGGAGGAGAGTGGAAGGCGGCGCGATCGCGGACGGCGGCCAGCAGGGGGAGTGATCGGGAGGTCTGCGATGACCTTTGTACAGATCGTCGAGTGCCGCACGGAGCGGCCGGACGAGCTCAACCGGCTGATGGACACCTGGATCGAGCAGACCCAGGGCAGGCGCACCGCCACCCACGCGATGGTGGGTGCGGACCGGGCGGACGCCCAGCACATCGTGGAGATCGTCGAGTTCCCGTCCTACGAGGCGGCGATGCGCAACTCCGGGCTGCCGGAGACCGACCGGATCTTCCGCGAGATGGTCGCGCTCTGTCAGGAGCCGCCGACCTTCACCAACCTGGACCTGGTCCGCGACGAGCAGCTCCAGAAGGCCGCGGCCCGCCGGCTCCTGGTCGACCCCGCGAGCGGGGACATGTCCGCACTCGACGAGCTGCTCGCGCCGGACTACCGCGACCACGACCCGTCGATGGACGGCGACACGGTCGGCCCGGCGGCCGTACGGCAGATGATCGAGGGCTACCGGACGGCCTTCGACTTCACCTTCGACATCCAGGCCCAGATCGCCGAGGGCGACCAGGTGGCGACCCGCTGGGTCTGGCGCGGCACCCACATCGGGGAGTTCATGGGCATGCCGGCCAGCAACAAGACCATCGAGGCCGCCGGGATGACGGTGTTCCGCTTCGAGGACGGCATGGTCAAGGAGGGCTGGTGGAGCTGGGACGGCGTCGGAATGATGCGGCAGATGGGCATGATGCCCGGCTGACCGTTCCTCCGCGTCGCGCCGGCCGTGCGCCCGCCGGTGCCACCTCGGGACGGGCCCTGCCACCTGCGGGGTCGTGATCGCCGCCACGGAAGTGCCGGCGGACGACCGTCCGCCGGCCCTGCCACCTGCGGCGTCAGCCCGCTGTTCCGTACCTGAGTCCGTCCAGGACGAGGTCGAGGAGCCGTTCGGCCTGCTCGCGCTGTTCGGGCCTTCCCGAGGCGAGGGCGACACCGGTGAGGGCCGCGAACATGTCGCCCGCGCTGATGTCGGACCGGATCGTCCCGGCGGCGGTTGCGGCGTCCAGGAGCGAGGTGAGGGCGGTCATCATCAGCTCGCGGCTGTGGGCGTAGGGGTTGACGCCGGAGTCGACGACGGCGCGAAGGGCCTCGGCCATCCCCAGTTTCGCCGTTGCGTAGTCGATGAAGCGTCCCATCCAGGCGCGGAGCGCCTCACGCGGCGGCATGGCCGCCAGGAGGTCGGGGGCGGCGTCGCACAGTCGGCTCAGTTCGTTGCGGTAGGCGGCCTCGATCAGCGCCTCCCGGGTCGGGAAGTTCCGGTAGAGGGTGCCGGAGCCCACGCCTGCCTCCTTGGCGATGCGTTCGAGGTGCGCGTCCAGCCCCTCCTCGGCGAAGACGCGCACGGCCACGGAGAGGATCTTCTCCCGGTTGCGCCGCGCGTCGGCCCGCAGCGGCCGTCCGGTGCCGGTGGTCATGGGGGCTCCTTCGTCGTTGGTGCACTTGCTAAGTGGAGGCGCCTCCGCTTAAATCCCAGAACCGGGGGCGCCTCCACTTATTGAGTGTAAGGCGCATCCCGCCGGCGTCCGTGCGGTGCGGGCGCATTCACCCTGAGGAGAGAACGATGGGATTCCCGCTCGAAGGCAAGGTCGCTGTGATCACCGGGGGCGCATCCGGCGTCGGCCTGGGAATCGCCCGGGAATTCGTGGACCAGGGCGCCCGCGTGGTCATCACCGACCTGCACCGGGGTGCACTGGACGAGGCGGTCGCCACGATCGGCCCGAACTGCTCCGGCATCGTGGCCGACGTCACCAGGCTTGCGGACATGGAGGCGGCGTACCAGGAGGTCATCGCACGGCACGGGCGCCTCGACGCCGTCGTGGCCAACGCCGGCATCGGCGCACACGCCCCGCTCGGCGCCATCACCGAGGAGCAGTTCGACCGGACCTTCGGCGTCAACGCGAAGGGCGTCCTGTTCACCGTCCAGCCGACGATCGCGCTGCTGCCGCCCGGCGGCACGGTCGTCATCATCGGGTCGACCGCGTCCATCCAGCCCCCGGCCGGCATGGGCCTGTACGGCGGCGCCAAGGCCGCGGTGCGCGCCTTCATCCGGTCCTGGATCCAGGACATCAAGGGCACCGGCATCCGCATGAACGTCCTCAGCCCCGGCGCCGTCGACACCGAGTCCCTGCGGAGCGCCCTCGCCATGGCGCAGGGCGCCGACGCCGTCCCCGCCGCGGTACGGAGGATGGGCGAGGGCAATCCCACCGGGCGGATCGCCGACCCCCGCGAGATGGGCAAGGCCGCGGCCTTCCTCTCCGGCGACGCCTCCAGCTTCATCACCGGAGTCGAGCTCTTCGTCGACGGCGGCATGGCACAGGTCTGAGGCATGGCGCAGGTCCGAGGTGTGACGCAGGTCCGAGGCGTGACGCAGGTCCGGGGCCGCGGGCCGGGCGCCGCCCGCTCCGTGCCGCTTCGGGGGCTCCCGCCGAGTCGGCTGCACTTGTTAGCTACTTAGCCAAGGTGCTAAATATGAGGGCGTGACAGAAGCTCAGGACGACGCGGGCGTCTTCCGCGCACTCGCCGACCCGACCAGGCGTCAGATCCTGGAGGACCTCCGGGGCGGGGAGCTGGCAGCCGGCGAGATCGCGGCCCGGTTCCCGATCAGCGCACCCTCCGTCTCCCGCCACCTCGGCGTGCTCAAGGGGGCCGGGCTGATCACCGAACGCCGGGACGGCAACCGCATCCTCTACTCGCTCGTCGAGGAGCGCCTGGCGACCTCCGTCGGCCGCTTCCTCAGCGCCGTCTGCCCCGAGCAGATCGTGCTGCGCCACACCAAGTGGCGCTCAGGTGCTCAGAAGGAGGGGGCATGAGACAACCGAACCTGTCCAGCGTCGTCGAACGCCGGCTGCTGGTGAACTACCGGATCGCCCCGGAGGCCGCCGCCCGCCTGCTCCCCGGCGGGCTGCGCCCGCAGCTGGTGAACGGTCACGCGGTCGCGGGGATCTGCCTGCTGCGGCTGGGCGGAGTCCGGCCGGGCTGGGCGCCCCGGGCGTTCGGGCTGCGCAGCGAGAACGCGGCCCACCGGATCGCCGTCGAGTGGGACGGGCCGGACGGCACCGAGACCGGCGTCTACATCCCGCGCCGCGACACCGCCTCGCGGGTCAACGCCTGGGCCGGCGGCCGGATCTTCCCCGGGGAGTACGGCCGGGCCGACTTCGACGTCCACGAGACGGCCGACCGTGTGCACGTCGCCTTCGCGACCCGGGACGGTGCCGCCCGGGCGGACGTCACCGTCGACCTGGTCGACGAACTGCACGGCAGCAGCCTCTTCGCCGGCCTCGCGGAGGCCTCCCGCTTCTTCCAGGACGGTGCCAAGGGCTGGTCGGCCACCAGGGCGAACCACGGGCTGGACGGAATGGAGCTGCGGACCGGCGCCTGGCACGTCGAGGCGGGCCGCGTCCGCTCCGCCGCGTCGTCCTTCTTCGACGACCCGGACCGTTTTCCCCCGGGCAGTGCCACCCTCGACTGCGCCCTGGTGATGCGCAACGTCCCCGTCGCCTGGCGCCCGCTCCCGGCCATGGCCGTCGCCTGAGCCGCCCGGGTGGTCTGCACCCCCGTCCGAGCCACCTGCCGCGCCGCCCGGACGGCGGGTCAGCGCCGGGCGGGCCGGTCCCCGGCGGCCGGGTCGAGCGGCGGCCGGGTCGGGCGGCCGTCAGTGCGGGCGGCGCGGCTCGATCCGGAAATCGAAGGCCGTGGTGCCCGGGTCGAGGGCGGTGACCCCGCCGTCGACCGTGAGCACCGCGCCGTTCACGTAACCCGCCGCCGGGGACAGCAGCCAGCCGATGGCCGCCGCCACCTCCTCGGGCTCGCCGGGGCGGCCCGCCGGGGTGAGCCGGGTGGCCTCGCGGTACGCCTCGTCGACGCCGCCGGCCAGGCCTTCCCGCTCCGCGAGGCGGGTCATCGGGCGGTCCGCCATCTCGGTGCGCACCCAGCTCGGGCAGACGGTGTTGGCCCGGAGCCCGTCGCGGCCGTAGTCGACGGCGAGCGAGCGGCAGAGCTGGAGCAGGGCGGCCTTCGAGGTGGCGTACGCGGCGTTGGCGCTGCCGTTGCGCAGGGCGGAGACGGAGGCGACCGCCACGACGGCGCCCCGCGACCGCAGCAGGTGCGGCAGGGCGGCCCGCAGGAGGAGGAACGGGCCGGTGACGTTGGTGCGCATCACCAGCTCCCAGTCCTCCAGGGCGACGTCCCCCACCGCGCCGCCCCGGCCGACCCCGGCGTTGAGCACGAGCCCGTCGAGCCGGCCGAACCTGGAGACGGCGGCCTCGACGAGGGCCTCGACGTCGTCCGGGTCGGTGGCGTCGGAGACGTGGGCGACCGCACCGGTCTCGCGGGCGACGCGTTCCAGCGGCTCGGGGCGTCGGCCGGAGATCACCACGTGGTGGCCGTCGGCGCGCAGCAGTCGGGCGGTGGCCGCACCGATGCCGGTGCCGCCGCCGGTGATGACGACTACACGCTGGTCGGACATGGGGGTTCCTCCCGTGGGGCCGGTGGTGCGCAGACCATCGGATCCTATGCTTACGGGGCGTCAGGTCCGGCGTCAGGTCCGGCGTCAGGTCCAGGCCCGGCGTCCGGCGTCAGGCCCGACATCCGGAGTCCGGCCTCCCGGGCCGGAGCGGGCCCTGGCTAGGATGAGGTGACTGGACGTCACGGAGTACGGGGAGAGCTCATGCAGGACGATGCGGTGACCGGCGGGCCGTGGTCGGTGGTGGCGGGGGAGTGGCAGCCACCGGCGGAGCTCAACACCGGGATCCCGCACCCCGCGCGGATGTACGACTACTACCTCGGCGGCAAGGACAACTTCCCGGCCGACCGGGAGGCCGCCGAGAAGATCATCGAGGTCATGCCCGACGCCCGGCTCGCGGCGCAGAGCAACCGCGACTTCCTCGGCCGCGCGGTGGAGTTCGCGGTCGGCCAGGGGGTGCGCCAGTTCCTGGACATCGGCACCGGGATCCCGGCGGTGGGCAGCACCGGCGAGGTCGCCCACCGGGTGGCCCCCGACGCCCGCGTCGTGTACGTCGACAACGACCCGATCGTCCTCACGCACTCGCGCGCACTGCTGGCCCACCACCCGGTCGGTCACACCACGGTCCTTCACGCCGACCTGCGCGACCCGGAGGCGATACTCGGCGACCCCGGCCTGAAGGAGGCGATCGACCTCTCCCGGCCGGTGGCCCTGATGCTGGTCGCGGTGATGCACTTCGTCCGGGACGAGGAGGGCGCCGCCGAGACGGTGGCCCGGCTGCGGGACGCCCTGGCCCCGGGCAGCCTGCTGATCCTCTCGCACGGGACCCAGGACTTCATGACGGCCGATGCGGCGGCCGAGACGACGCGGATCTACAGCCGGGCGAGCTCCCCGCTGGTCCTGCGGACCGGCGACCAGGTGCGGGAGCTCTTCGGCGACTTCGAGCTGGCCGACCCCGGGCTGGTGCAACTGCCGCTGTGGCGCCCGAAGGAGGAGCTGCCGGACGGCTGGCAGCAGGCGGTCCCCGCCTACGCCGGAGTCGCCGTCAAGCGGTGACCGCAGGGCGCCGCGGTGCCGCCGCCCCGCGCCCCGGTGCCATGCCCCGGGCCCGGCGGCAACGCCGGTCGCCGCGCCGCACCGTCCCCACGGGAGACGCGGAGACGACGAAGGGCCCGGCAGGCCGGGCCCTTCGCCTGCGGGTCGTCAGTCCGTGCCGGACTCCATGGCGGCGCGGTCGAGCAGCGCGTCGTCACCGGAGACCTCGCCGCGGGAGGCGATGGCCTGGGCGCCGCCCTGCGGCATGGCGCCGATCAGCCCGGTCGCGGCGGCCTGGGCGGCACCGACGGCGGGGTTGGCGGAGCCGATCAGGCCGAGCCCGGCGTACTGCTCCAGCTTGGCGCGCGAGTCGGCGATGTCGAGGTTGCGCATGGTGAGCTGGCCGATCCGGTCCACCGGGCCGAACGCCGAGTCCTCGGTGCGCTCCATGGATAGCTTGTCCGGGTGGTAGCTGAAGGCCGGGCCGGTGGTGTCGAGGATCGAGTAGTCCTCGCCGCGCCGCAGCCGCAGCGTGACCTCGCCGGTGACGGCCGTGCCGACCCAGCGCTGGAGCGACTCACGGATCATCAGGGCCTGCGGGTCGAGCCAGCGGCCCTCGTACATCAGCCGGCCGAGGCGGCGACCCTCGTTGTGGTACTGGGCGAGGGTGTCCTCGTTGTGGATCGCGTTGACCAGCCGCTCGTAGGCCGCGTGCAGCAGGGCCATGCCGGGCGCCTCGTAGATGCCGCGGCTCTTGGCCTCGATGATCCGGTTCTCGATCTGGTCCGACATGCCCAGGCCGTGGCGGCCGCCGATGGCGTTCGCCTCCATCACCAGGTCGACCGGGGAGGCGAAGGTCTTGCCGTTGATCGTGACGGGGCGGCCCTGGTCGAAGCCGATGGTCACGTCCTCGGTCGCGATCTCGACCGACGGGTCCCAGAACCGCACGCCCATGATCGGGTCGACCGTCTCGACACCGGTGTTCAGGTGCTCCAGCGTCTTGGCCTCGTGGGTGGCGCCCCAGATGTTGGCGTCGGTGGAGTAGGCCTTCTCGGTGCTGTCGCGGTAGGGCAGGTCGTGGGCGAGGAGCCACTCCGACATTTCCTTGCGGCCGCCGAGCTCGGTCACGAAGTCCGCGTCCAGCCAGGGCTTGTAGATCCGCAGGTGCGGGTTGGCGAGGAGGCCGTAGCGGTAGAACCGCTCGATGTCGTTGCCCTTGAAGGTTGAGCCGTCGCCCCAGATCTGGACGTCGTCCTCCAGCATCGCCCGGACCAGGAGGGTCCCGGTGACGGCACGGCCGAGCGGCGTGGTGTTGAAGTAGGAGCGGCCGCCGGAGCGGATGTGGAACGCGCCGCAGGTGAGCGCGGCCAGGCCCTCCTCGACCAGCGCCGCACGGCAGTCGACCAGACGCGCGAGCTCGGCGCCGTAGGCCTTCGCACGGCCGGGAACCGACGCGATGTCGGGCTCGTCGTACTGGCCGATGTCGGCGGTGTAGGTGCAGGGGACGGCGCCCTTGTCGCGCATCCACGCGACCGCGACCGAAGTGTCGAGGCCGCCGGAGAAGGCGATGCCGACGCGCTCGCCGGCGGGAAGGGAGGTGAGGACCTTGGACATGGGAAGAGTATGCATCATGTCGCATGGTCATGCAAGCGGCTCCGTGTTCCTCCCTCACGGCTGGCCTGAAGGCCCGGCCGGCCCGTCTCCGCCGCCGTCACTGCGGTGGAGCCGGGGGCGGATTCGATGGCGGCGTCGAGGGCCGGGCGTCGGTGGGCCGGCCGGCGATGGCGTCGTAGACCCTGATCCGCAGCGTGCGCCGCCAGCCCTCGCGTTCCTCCCGCGCGACGGCGCGGCCGGCCTTGCGGCTGCCCTCGCGGTAGAACCGGCGGGCCCACGGCGACCCCGGCTGGGCCAGCCGCACGGCGCCGACCAGGGCGAACAGGGGCACCAGGATGCCGAGCAGGCCGGTGAACGTCTTCCCCTTGGCGATCGTCACCAGGGCGAGCGCCCCGTTGAGGAGGATGGCGGTGACGTAGGACCAGTCGGAGACCGGTGCGCCGTCGGTCGAGGCGTCGCTCACGCCGAACGGGGTGGCGCCGAGGAGCAGCAGCCCGCACGCGGCCGTGCCGAGGACCACGGTGTCCACCGAGAGCCGGCCCTGTTCGGACCAGTAGACGTCCTGCAGGTGCAGGATCAGCGCGAACTCGTCCAGCACGAGCGCGGTGCCGATGCCGAACAGCGCACCGAGTACCTCGCCCCAGGGGCGGTGGTGCCCCGCCGGCGAGGCCAGCCCCATCCCCGCCACGATCATGAAGACGGCACCGAACACCACGTGGTGGATGTGCAGCCCGCCGGGTGTCACGTTCTGCGGCCACCAGGACACCTGCGCCCGGATCATCCGGACGCTGATCCTGATGAACAGGAACGCCCCGATCAGGCCGAGCAGGAGGCAGAACAGGGGCTGCTTCCCAGGGTCCAGGATCTCTCGGTGGTACCAGTCCGGCGTCGCCATGCCGACATCGTGGCACCGCGGTGGCGCGGAGCCCGCCGACCGCAGGGCGCATCACCCCCGGACGGCGGTACGGCCTTCCCGGGACGCGCCCGCGCGACGCCTGTCGGGTCCCGCGCCGTCCGGTGCCCTGCCCGCCGTCCGGACCTCTCCCGGTCGCCCGGGCGAGTGAACCGGCGCTGCTTCCCGGAGGGGGCGGCCCGGCCGCCGCGCGGGCCGTGCCGAAGGTGAGGCGGTGGCTCCGAGGACAGCGCGGGGCCACCGTCCGGACGAGGGCAGCGCGCCACCGGCCCCCGCCGGTGCGACGGTTCCTCACCCCCCTTCGAACGGAGCCCAGTGACCACTTCCCGCCTGTTCCAGGCCGCCGGCGCCGCCCTGCTCCTCGCCGCCACCGTCAGCGCCTGCTCCAGCTCCGGATCGGGCGGCGGCGGTACGACGTCTCCCGCAGCGACGTCTCCGGCAGCCACCTCTCCCGCGGCGACGTCTCCCGCAGCCGCCTCCCCGGCAGCTACGTCTCCCGCCGGCACGGCGTCGCCGTCCGGTGCGAACAGCAACGCCGCCGTACGGGTGTCGATCAAGAACTTCCTGTTCGAACCGGCCGACATCACCGTGCGGCCCGGCGCAACGGTGACCGTCGTCAACGAGGACTCCACCGCCCACACCCTCACCGCGAGCGACAAGTCCTTCGACACCGGCACCATCGCCCCCGGCGGGACGGCGACCTTCATCGCACCGGCCCAGGCGGGAAGCCACCCCTACATCTGCTCCATCCACCCGTTCATGCACGGCACCCTCACCGTCAGCTGACCCCGCCCCACCGGTCCCGGAGGTATCCGTCATGGCCAGCCCCGACCCCGGCCCCGTGCGCCACGGTCGCGCTCTCGACGTCGTCCTGCGCCTGCTCGCGGCGGCCGGGCTGGCCGTGGACGCCGCCGTGCACGCCCGCCTCGCCGGCCAGTACGACGCCGTCACGGCGACGATCAGTCAAGGGACCCTCTTCCGCGTCGAGGCCGCCGCGGCGAGTCTGGCGGTCCTTCTCGTCCTGCTCTGGCGCCACCGGATCGGCGACGCCTTCGCCTGGCTGACCGCCGCCGCCGGCCTCGCCGCGATCCTCCTCTACCGCTACGTCGACGTCGGAGCCCTGGGGCCGCTGCCGAACATGTACGAACCGATCTGGTCCCATGACAAGACCACCTCCGCCTGGGCGCAGGCGGTCGCGGTGGCAGCCCTCACCGTCCTGCTGATCCGCCACGGCCGGTGGCGCGGGCCCGGCCGCACATCGGCGTCCGGTCCGGCGTGACGCCCGGCCGTCCCCGTCCCGGCATGCCGGGACGGCTGACTCCGGCCTTGGAACCTCCGGTCGGGCACGGACCGGCTGTCGCACCGGGAGTCCGGACGGTCGGTTGCCAGGAGCGGTGCGGTTGTTGATCACGCGCTCGACGGTGTTCCGTTCCTTGCAGAGGTCTACAACATGGCGGACGGGTCGGCCACCCTTGGAACCCTTGTTCTCCCGGTTTGCGGCCTGGTCCCTCTTGTACTCGCGTCACGCAGGACGATCCACCTGATCAGACCTCGGAGCGAGGGCGGAATCCCGCACATTGATCACGGCTCGATACGTGCCAGGTAGGCGCGGCCGCAAGTATTGGCCGGAATGATGTGCGCCAAATCGCCCGCCCGTTCGAGCGGGCGTTCGTGCAGGTACATCTTGACGCGCTCCTGGCCCTCATCGCCGACCGCGAGCCGCATCTCCGACTCGCGGCCCAATCACAAGAATTTCCGGCCGCGCGTACTAGGCTCCGTCGCTAGCATCACTCGATCGACCGTTGCTCACCCAATCGACAGGAGGCCCCATGATCGGCGTGCTCGTGACTTTCACGCAGACCGACAAGTTCGATCGTTCAACTCTCGCAAAGATTGCCGGCGAACTCCGCGGACCGTTTGAAGGCATGGCCGGCCTTCGCTTCAAGAGCTTCATGCTCGACGAAGACGGCGTTCGGGCAAGGAACTTCTACGTGTGGGATGACGAGGAGAAAGGCCGCTCCTTCTTCACGGAGGAGCTCGTCGACAAGGTGGCGGGCATTTATGGCGTCCGGCCCAAAATCGAATACCTCGATATCTTGGGGTTCGTCGACAACTCCGGCGCCTGATTCTCAAGGGCGCTGTCGCACAAACTTTTGCTGTCCAGGCCGTTTTGGACCATCCGGGCATGCCGCAGAACTTCCTCGCATGCGATCGGGACCAACCGCTGCTGCAGCCCTGCAGCCACCTGACCTGCGCGGCTGGCTGCCCGAGGACCACCTCGCCTGGTTCGTGATCGAGGCGATCGAGCAGCTCCACGTCGAGCCCTTCTACAGCCCCTGTCACTCCGATGGGCACGGCCGGGCTGCCCACGAGCCGAAGGCGATGCTCCCCCCTGCTCGCCACTCCTCCTGCGTCGGTGAGCGAAGCTCGCGCGGGATCGAGCGCCGCTGCCGCGAGGACGTCGCCTTCAGGGTGATCTGCGCAAACCAGGCCCCCGACGCCGGACGATCGCCCGCTTCCGGGTCCGCCACCAGGGGGCCCTCGCTGACCTCTTCGGCCAGGTGCTCGGTCCCTGCGCCGAGGCCGGCCTGGTCGAGGTGGCGCCGCTCGCCGTCGACGGCTCGAAGTTCGAGGCCTCCGCCTCCGACCACGGAGTGATGCGCGACGGGCGCCGCTTCGGCGGCGCCCCGAAGCCGTACACACCGCCGGCGAGACCCGAGGGCCAGATCAACCTGACCGACCCCGACTCGAAAAGACCTCACCCGGACCGGATGATGATCGCCACTCGACAGACGCCCTCTAGGTCACTGGACCGAGGTCGCCTTCGATGACGGTCCGGGTGATCGGGGGCCGGTCCCACAGGGCGAGGAGTTCGTTGACAAGGTCAGCGAGGGCCAAGGGGTCCCCGTCGTAGGGCGCCTTGACGGCGGCCGCCAACAGGCTGCGCGGGACGACGTTGGCATCGAGGAGGACGCGCCACTCGTGGGACCCGAGTTCCAGGTATTCCAGCCCGGTGAGCTCGGTGATTTCCAAAGGGTCGGCGAGCGTGCCGGGGTGGGCGCTGAGGGTCCGTAGCCGTGGGAGCCCGATCAGCGGTGCGAGGCTGACTTGCTGACTGGTCGACATGCCGATGGACAGAACTTCCAGGCCGGGGTGGACGCTGTCCTCCAGGCTCTGCTGACTGTATGCGTTGGCCGAAGCCGCGGCCGGTGGGTGAGTCTCCAGGCTGCCGGTTTGCGCGGCGGGCCGGTCCAGCACCAGGTCGGTGAGGGAGTCGGCGACGAGCTTGGCGCCGATGTTCTGCTCATGGGAGATGAGGATGATCTGTCCGGTGTGCCCGCGGGGGCCCGGCGTCAGATCGACGGCCAGCCGGTCGCCGCCTCCGTTGTCGCCGAAGACGATCCAGCCCGGTGAGCCGGCCAGCCCCTGCACGGCGGCGCAGGGCCGCGTGTCAACCACTTCCAACGCCGCGAACTGCCATGGGCACTCGCGGGTCGCCGCCTCGGCGACGTACAGGCCTGCCAGGCCGAAGAGTTCGCAGCCGACCGCCCTGGAATGGCGGCTCGCCGCCTCGTAGTCACCGACCCAGTCCGCCCAGTCCGCCCGTGTCACCCGGTAGAGCGCTTTGAGCTCCTCGGGCAGGGTGACGCCCAGGCGCATCTCCGCCGCTGCGATCTCGGCTTCGGTGGCGCCAACGGCGTTGGGCAGACGCTCGCGCAGCGTCCGCTCGAGCAGCGCCGGGTCCGCCGACGGCGCTGGCACCGCGCCTGGCGCCGGATCGGGAAGGCGACGCCAGGGCTCGGGAAGCGAGTCCTCGACCAGGACAAGCGCCCCCGGATTCGGGGCGATGCCGGGTTCCACCGCCGGGCTGGACTCGAGCATGCGGAGCCGGGTCCTTCCCGCCGCCTCGATCTCCACCGCGAACGTGACAGCGTCAACGCCGTCCTTCACCAGAGTGCGGTGCACCCGCCACACGGCGTCGTTCGTCATGTCCTTCAGGGGCACGCTCCAGCCGCCCCGGCCGATGAGGCCCACCACGCGACCGCCGGGGGCGGCGAGCTGTTCCGCATGTTCTGCCCGCAGGAGCCGCAGGACGGGCTCCCAGGTCCTAAAGTCGTGAATCGAAAAGGTGGAATTCTCTTGATCATTCATACACAGACCGTACCCGGGGGCTCGGACACCCGACCCCGTCGGCCCCGCACGCCGTTGCGTGACCCAGCACGTCACTTGTCGCCGACGGCGCTGCTCGACGTGCGGTTCGTCGGTCAGCCCGGCACGACAACTGTCGCTGAATCAGCAGGGCATCCGACGGTTGGTGACCCGCTCGGACCGCGGGTCCTCGACCCGCCTCACCCGGGTTCGGCCGGAGGGTAGGGCTGTTCATCCTCGCGGCGGGCCACACCGTGGCCCGTGACGCGCCAGGAGAGGCTGTGGCGGGTCAGGCTCCACGATTCGGGTGCTCGTCGGATCCGGTCCACCCAGTCCCGGAGTTCGGGGAGTGCCTGCTCACGCAGGATGCCGCGGGCGTGGGCCCGTTCACCGGCCGGGAGCGGGGCGATGGTGATCCGTACGCGCGACCACTCGGCGGGGAACTTGTTGTATCCGTAGTTCGAGGTGGTCAAGGGGTTCCGTGAGGCCTGCAGGAGCGTGCTGTCGTACTGAGGATGCTCGACGAAGCCGAGATGGACCTCGTCCATCAGTGGTTCGCCGAGCACCGCGCGGATGTCCGTCGGCGTGAGCGGCCACGACAGGTGGCGTGGCAGTCTGCGGTTACGAGCTGGCATGCGCCGGAGAGTGGCACATTCCCCGCGGAAGCGCATGCGAGTTTCGACACCACGAGATCGACATCCGTCTCGGGCGACCGGTTCGTCGCCGACACCACGGTTGGCATGCCGAGTCACACGTCGGAGGCCAACAACGAACTCAGCGGGGCCAACTGAAACGCTCACAGGCCCACAGGCCACCTACAACGCTCAGCCACATCAGACCGGCCGCGCCGCCGCGGCAGGACTCGCACCCTGAACATACAACGGAGTCGATCGAAACGGCGGTCTGTTCGGAGCGCGCACCGGACGGCTCGGCCAATTGCCTTACCTGCCTGACAGACGCGAATGTGCGCCGGCTTTCTCAGGAGGCCAAGGAGCACTGGATACTGACTTCGGCTCGTCAGGGTGATCCTTCGCGAAGTCCCTTGTAGGTTCCGCGTTTCGGTGTCCAATTCCGGACCGCTATGTCTGGCGGGTTCCTAACGGGACAAGGAGCGTGGAAGTGCTGGTCAGCGCATTCACTTTTTCGGGTTACCCGTGGTCATCGTTGAGACAGCCATCAGCAACGACCGGGACGAACTGCTCGCGTTCTACGACTTCCCGGCCGAGCACTGGATCCACCTGCGGACCACGGGCCCGATCGAGTCGACCTTCTCGACGGTCAAGCTCCGCACCAAGGTCACCCGTGGCGCCGGCAGCCCGGCGGCCGCGCTCGCGATGTTCAAGCTCGTCGAGTCCGCCCAGACGCGATGGCGCGCGATCACCGGCGCCCACCTCGTCGCCTTGGTCCGTTCCGGCGCCCGCTTCGAGAATGGCATCCTGGTCGAGCGGTCCGAGGTGGCGGCATGACCGAGCCCCGCCCCCGGCAGCCACGTGGCCCAGGTGGAACTGGCGATCGATCAGGTCACCATCGTGAACCCGACCAAGGCCACGGCCACCGTGCACTGCAGGCTGCTGATCCGGCCGCGGTCGGCTGCGGCCAGTGCAACGGCACGATAACCAGTTGCGTCACGGCGGATTCCTCGCCACGGTTGCCAGGTGACTACACGAGATCTCGGTCGGGTCGAGCGCATCGGCAACACGGTGCACCGGCCGGCCGGACCGTGGACCCCGGCGGTTCACGGCCTGCTCCGCCATCTGGAGGCCGTCGGCTACGAACATGCGCCCCGCGTGCTCGGCTTCGATGAGCAGGGCCGCGAGGTACTGACCTGGATCAGCGGCGAATCCGGTCCGGACGGTTGGGCCAAGCTCGTCGACGACCAGGGCCTGATCACCTTCGCCGGCCTCCTGCGCGACTACCACGACGCCGTGGCCGGATACCAACCTCCGGACACGACATGCTGGTCCACCACCACTTCCGGACTCGTCGGCGACGAAGTGATCTGTCACGGCGACTTCGGTCCCTGGAACACCGTGTGGCGCGGCGCCCGGCCGATAGGAATCATCGACTGGGATCACGCGCGTCCGGCGCCACGACTGCACGATGTCGCGTACGCACTCGAATACGCGGCGCCGTTCCGCGACGATGGCGAGTGCATGCGGTGGCTGCGCTACCCGCGGCCGCCCGACCGGCGTCACCGCCTTGAGGTGTTCGCCGCCGCCTACGGCCTCACTGACACGGCGGGCCTGGTCGATGCCGTGCTCACCGTTCAGGAGCACGGCATCGATGCCGTCCGGCGCTTGGCTGAACAGGGACACGAGCCCCAGGCCACCTGGGTCGCCGAAGGGCACCTGGACGAACTCCGGGCCCGCCTCGCCTGGAGCCGGGCCAACCGGCACCTGATCGAGCAGTGAATCTGATCGGGTGATGTCGGAGTAGCAGCTCCACAGTCTCGGCCGGTCCGGTCGGTGCACCGCCATGCAGGGCAACAACCGCGTCGACGTCACCGACCCTGGAGCCTGGTTCACCGCTCGACTGGGCTTCGACCCGCGCAAGGACGTCACCCTGACGGACTGGCTGGCCACCCCCAGCTCCTCGCCGAGGTCACCGCCGGCGCCGTCTTCCACGACGGGCTCGGGCAACTCGCACCGGCCCGCGCCAATCTCGATTGGTATCCCCACGATCTCTGGCTCCACCTGCTCGCCTGCCAATGGCAGCGCATCTCCTATGAAGAGGCTTTCGTCGGCCGCTGCGGCGAAGTAGGCGACGGGCTCGGTTCCGCCGTCGCCCGCACCCCTCGAACAGCCGCCCTGACCGCCCGCATCACCGATCCCGCTGTCCGCGCTCTGCCGATGGCCGGGGCCGTCGACCAGTTCATCGACAGCATGGACGTCTTCGGCCGCCCCGAGCTGACACGCGGCGTCGCCCATGCCGCACTCACCACCCCGAAACGGTGAACCCGGCCCCGCGACGGGATTACCGCGCCCAGCGTCCCATGGTCGGCGCGGTGCCGATCAGGCACTCGATGTCGGTCGGGAAGCCGACGAGGGCGTAGGCGGTCAGGCGCAGGTGGCCCTCAATGCAGACCAGGTTGTCCTGCGTCTCGCCGACGAGGATGAGCGGAGGAAACCGCTCGCCTCCGATGAGCGCCTGGGCTGCCTCGATGAACGGTTCGTTGGGCACGTCGAACGTCCGCTGCCCTGCCCTGATGCGTGCAGCCGCGTCGGTCGGCCGGCGGCTGCCACCCGACAATTCGACCCAGTAGGAATAGTCGAGGTAGCGCACGCCGGCTGCCTCGTCGGCGGACAGGAGCGCCCTGGTCCAGGTGACGTGAGCGGGGAAGTTCTCGAACAGATCGCGGTTCTCGCCGTACCCGCGCACCGCAGCGAGCAGAGCCCGACGTGCGAAGTTCGCTCCAGCGTCGAAGAGGTCCGGATGCGTCAGCAACTGCTCGGCCTGCCCGGCTGCCGCCAGGTGGGACCGGAGGTTCCGGCCGAACCTCCGGCTGGACAGCTCGCCGCTCAAGAAGCAGGCGACCATCTCGTCCTCACTGCTCTTACCCAGTACCTGCACGACCCTCAGCATAGGATCGACCTCGTTGGGCGCCGCAGCCTGCTTGCACGTCATCTCATCCACAGGTCTTGACTATTGCTCTCGTGGCGGTTGAAGGGCGGCAGCAGGGGCTGCGTACTCGTGTCCGTAGGAAGTGTTGTTTCGTCAGCGACGTTACGTGCGAGGAACGTGGACGGCAGCGCGTTCGCGGAGTGCGCCTTCAGTGAGGTGTCGCTGAGCGACCTCTTCGACGCGGCCCGATGGCGCATGTTTCGCTGGTACCTGGGCCAGAAGCACCATTCAGGGTCCTTCTGGTCGGCGACGGAGCAGGCTCCGGTGATCCACGAGTCCCGGCTGGAGCCGGCGCGGCTGCTGTTCGCGGATTTCGACCCTGCTGTGTCCCGGATCGTCGCACAGCCGTTCCTGATGACCGCGAACGTCGATGGCGCGGTGCGCAAGCACATCTCTGACTCCTGCTTCGCACCGCCAAGGGCTCGCTGGTCGTGAAAGCGCAGCTCATGGAGCAGCTGTGTGGCATCTGAACGCGGAACCGCAGCTCAGCCCCTCCACGCTCAAGAGGGCCGTGATCAAGCCTCAGCCGTTGACGGCCTCCACGATCTGCAGGGCGGCCTGGGCGGGCGTGAGGTGCGTGGTGTCGACGACTTCGGCCTCGTCGTGCAGCCACGTGCGGGCCGCCTCGGCGTAGGGCTCAAGGTACTTGAGGCGGAACCAGGAGTTGGGACCAACAACAGTGTCCCCTGCGATGCGCCCGCGGAGGGTATCCTGGTCGGCGTGGAGGACGAAGTGCCGCACCGGAATGGCGTGTTGGGCGAGGCCCGTGCTGATCTCGCGCCAGTACTGCTCGTCCAGGACAGTCATCGGCATCACCAGAGTCCCACCGGTGTAGTCGAGTACGCGGCGGGCGGTCTCGACCACGAGCAGCCGCCACGGCGGCCAGTGCTGGAAGTTGTCCGTCTCGGGCAGCCCCGGCGTGATGTCCATGAGCATCTCGCCGACCTTCTCGGCGTCGAACACCCGTGAATCCGGGATCAGCTGCTGCACGAGGGCGCTGGTCGTCGTCTTGCCTGCGCCGTGGGTGCCGTTGAGCCATATGATCACGGGCCCGACGCTACCCGAACTTGAATTCGTGATGTCGGTCAGCCGTCCATGATCAAGCCAGTGGCTGTACGTCCTGGTGTGTGGGATATGCGGATGGGGGCGGGCTGCCCGCCGCGGGACGTGAACGCCGGGAAACCGCCACCTGCCCGCCCCGGGTCGGCGGGCGGGGCACCCGGGGAGCCACAGCGCGATGGCAGGCAGGCGGCAGTCACACGACCCGGTGCTGCAAGGCACCAAGAGCCGGCTGCCCGGATGCTGGACGTGGATCACGTCTTATCCGCACCTGCGACGGCGCGGCTCGCAGTGCTTGCTGGTGAGGGTGTCAGCGGTATGTCGGCGACGGTGATTGGGCGCCTGGGTAGTGCCACGTCAGGCTGATTGTTCGAGCATTCTCTGAAGGGTGTCCCGGACCGAGTCGTCTGTCTCGCTCGCGAGGTGCCGGCTGAGGGCCTCCCGCCGCCGGGCAGGTAGCCGCCGGCTCGGCGGTGTGGTCGTCGCCATGAGGATGGCAGCGAGGGAGCGAACGTCAGGCACCGGATCGGCGAGCGCCGTGGTCAGCAGGTCTCGACCGTGTTCTCCCTGAGCTGCGAGGGCACGGAGGATCGTTTCTCTGACGGCCGGGTGGGTCTCTGCGGCCAGCGCCCGCAGCAGCGTGCCGGGCAAGGTGGTGCTCGGGTCTGGGCGGGTGATGAACGTGTAGGCGGCGGCTCGCCGCCTTGCCGGGAGCTCGTCGTCCAGGAGTGTGGCCACGAGCTGATCCTCATCGCCGGCCATCTGGTCGGCGAACCAGTTGAGGTCCCGGTGTCCCGTCAGGACGAAGTCGAGCCACCGCTCGTACCAAGAAAGGAAGTCGGGGTCGGCGTAGAAGCGAGGGGCGAAGAATCCCTCGGCGTTGACCTCCACCAGACGCCCACGTCCGGGTCCTGCGACGACCAGCAGCGTGAGGTCGCTGCAGCCCCGGTAAACGACCGTGATGGTGCCGGGAAAGGATCCCGTGAGGTCGCCTCGGTCGTCGGGACCTGTTGGAAGATCCAGGTCCGGGGCGATCGGGAAAGGTTCGGCAGGTTGCCCCGGGTGACCCCGCCCGAGCCACCGCTCCATGGGCAAGAGTCCATAGGTGGGACCGTATCCGCCGTGCCCGATTCGGGTGAGGAACTGTCGGAACTCCTTGGGCAGTCGGATGCCGTGGGCGTCTTCGAAGTCCGAGACCTGCGTCACGGTGAGCACGGGGCCGAGTGTGGCCTTCTCCGTGGTCGGCAGTGCGGCGAGTTTGGCTTGGATCCGGGTGATCCTGGCGTCCACTGGTGCTTCTTCTCATGTCGGAAGGCAGTCCGAGCCGCGATCATAGCCCACAGTGGGTAGCCGGACTGTCGTCGTCAGTCTGCATCGAACATGGCAAGGCGGCGCCGAGACCGCCTGCTCTGACCTGTGGTCAAGCCGGCCGGGAGGACCCCGTTCCGCCCCCGATGGCCAGGCCGCCGCCCCTCGCGCGGGCCGGGAACACGGCGTACGGATCGGCCCTCCGTGACATCGTTGCCCCGCGTGATCCGCAGCACCCGCCTGGTCGACCTTGTGAAGGCCATGGACCCGAGACTCGTCGCCGCCGCCTTCGGCATGGACCCCCAGGCGACCCTGATCTACCTCGCCGACCGCATCGATCCCGGACGGGAAGCCCATCTGCCCCGCGATCACTGCCCGTGATCTACTGCCGCTCATGCCGTCGCCGCCACCTCGCACATGTTCGGCGGAACAGATGCGGGACAGATGCCTCACCACCAGCCAGAAAATCCTGAAACTCTGGAGTGCCCGGTCGCGCCGCGTGCCGCTGCGCCTGCATGGTCATTTGTGACAAGGCCCCAGGGACCAGGTGACAATCCAGCACATGGATGACGCCTTCGCACTCCTTCGGCAGGCCGCCGACCTACTGCCCGAGGACGCCGCCGCAGAGAACGGCCAGACAGTCGGAGATGTTCGCAGGGACATCGAGCTCCAGGAATGGGAGATGGCGCTCGACATGCTCATCGAGATCGCGGATGTCCATCCGGTGTCCGTCACCTTCTGGGAGAGGCTCACCGAGGCCGCTCGGCAGATGATGCTCGGCCGCAGCCGCCGTTGGTGCGAGTGGCGGGGCTGGGAGGTCAAGCACGGTACGATCCGTGCGACCTTGACCCTGCTGGGAGCCGACGAGGGCGGACGCCAGAGTGCCTTCTCCGGAGATGGTCAGCTCAGGCCTCTGTGGGACATCGGTAGCCACACCGCAGTTGGACAACGAGACCTGAACACCGCGCGGCTCTGGGTGGAGTTCGCACCGCAACTCGGACCGGGAGAGACGGCCGACATCCGCCTGGCTCCCCTGCAGTCCGAGAAGTGGCGGCATCTGAAGGCCGGTGACGTGATCACCATGCACGAGGCCCAACCCGCCGCCGGCACCGCCGAGATCATCGAGGTCCTGCCGCCCCGCGTCTGAGGCCACCGGGCAGCCGGGCGCGAGAAGACTGCGGTCGCACGGCCGTCGGTCGCCGTCAGGGTGGGCCGGCCGGGGAACCCCTCCCTGTTGACCAGGCCGGCAGGGAGGTCGATGACGACACGCCAGGTCTGGAGACGGATCAGGGCCAGGGCGCCAGGGACCCTTCCTTCGACAGTGGTTCCAGCCAGAGGGAGGCCTGTTCGGGCCAGCTCTGCGGGATCGCGGCTCCTGGACGGCGGGGCGGTGCCTACCGTTGACGGGCCGGTAAGTACCTGTCCCGTCGTCTGCCCGCATCGCGGGAGCACCGAGGTAGGGAGTCCGCACTGTGCCGTCCTTGCTGAAGTACGAGATCATCACCGATCCGACGGGGCTCCAGGCGTCGCTCCCCGGCGAACCGTCCCGGGGATCGGTGTACATCATCGCCTCCAACTCCCACCAGTCCGCGGTGGAGTGGGACTACATCGAGGTCGAGCTGCCGTTCCTCTCCTTCTCCTCGCCCCTGACGAACGATCCGGCCGCGGTGACCACGAGTATCGAGAGGACGAAGCAGCGGCCCATCGACGACCAGCTGGAATTCAGGTGGGACAACGGCCGGCTCCTCTTCCGGGCCCAGTTCGACCAGGCACAGCCCCACGCAGCGAGGCACCCGTTCCTGGAGAGCGGAGAGGCCCTGGTCCTGAAGCTGGAGAACATCCCGGTCGCCGATGAAGCGGGTCTGTCCCTCCTGGAGATCCACGAGAGGACCGGCGGCGGCGACCGGAACGAGCCCATGCGGCTACAGCCCTTCACCACCACCCTCGGATTCGTCAAGCAGACGCCGAGGGTGCCGCGCAACTTCCGCGCGGAGAAGTCCCTGCTGGACGGGGACCAGAACGAGCCCCTCGTCCTGAAGTGGGACGGGCCCAACACCCTCGACTACCGGATCCTCGACGCGACGGGTGCCGAAGTGCGCCGCGAGCCGGCGGCGCAGGGAAGTGCGGCCGCTCACCAGGAGTACTCCTGGTCCACCACTGCTCCGAAACGCGGCGCCACCTACACCCTGGTCGCCAAGTCACCCGACGGCGGTGATCAGCGGGGGTACTTCCTCACCACCACCGTCCACGCGCTCGTCCCCGAGTTCGGGGACGGGACGCGCTCGCCGTGGATCGAAGGAACGGAGCACAAGGGCCGCGCCGTCTTCACCGCGGACGGCCTGGACGTCCGGGACGCGAAGCACGACCTGGGGAGGGTGACGGCCGACAAGGCCGACGTGGACAGGGTGATCACCAGGCTGGTCCAGGGACGGAGCAACGACGACGGCTGGATCACCTTCCCGGACAGGGGCGTCAACGTCTACCACGGCCCGACCAACGTCCCCGGCGTCGTCACGGCCGCCCGGGCCGACGTGGACGGCGTCAACACCAAGTGGGCGGGCAGCCGCGACGCGGGCGCGGGCTGGATCGAGTTCACCTCGTCCGGGGCCGGCCTCCACAAGGACGGCGCCCAGGAGCTGGGAACCCTCACGGCCGACAGAGCCGATGTGAACGGCGTGAACACGAAGTGGGTCGGTGACCGTGACGGCGGTAGCGGTTGGCTGGAGTTCCCGCGGTCCGGGATCAACGTCCGCAAGGACGGCGGTCAGGAGTGGGGCACCGTCGCCGCCGACAAGGCCGACCTCAACGGCATCAACACCAAGTGGGTCCAGGGCCGCGCCACCACCGACGGCTGGATCGAGTTCCCCACCTCCGGCGTGCGCGTCCTGCGCGACGGCGGCCAGGAGCTGGGCACCGCCACCGCGGACAAGGCCGACCTGAACGAGCTGCACACCGGTGAAGCACGGGTCTCCGGTGAAGCGCGGGTGAAGGGTCACCTCACCGTCGGCGGCGGGATGAAACTCAGCCACGACGGTGAGCGGATGTTCTTCACGATGCCGGACCGGATCATGTTCCAGGGGATCAACGAGTTCAAGAAGTGGGTGACCTTCGGGGACGGCATCTCGGTCACCTTCGGCCGGAGCAATGTCTCGATGACCCGCGCCAACGGGATGATCGTCGGGGGAAGCGACCTCCAGATCCAGCACGGGAAGCTCTCCATCTCCACCGGTAACCCGCCGCACGTCAGGGAGCTCTAACCAGATGTCCGCGGCAGGGTGAGCAGAGCCGGCCCCGCACCTGCGGCTCCAGCCCTGTCGGCCGGTCGGGCTCGGCCGCGCGCGGCCGGCCCGCAACACAAAAGGCCCCGCCCGGCCGCCAAAGCGAAGCGGCCGGGCAGGAGACGGGGAAGCAACGGGGTCCGGGCGTCCGGGGGCGGGACGCCCTGGGTGGGACCCTGGGGCAGCGCTCCTCGGTCAGCAGGTGACGGCCGCGCGCTCGCGCATCACCAGATCGGTGCGGCCGGGCGTGGCGTCGGCCCAGAGCACCCGGGTGCCGCGGTCGGCCACCGGCATGTACTGGCCGCCCCGGTTGCAGGAGAACCGCTGCGGGGTGCCGCCGTCGATCGGGAGCTGCCAGAGCTTCGGCAGGTCGCTGTTGGCGACGCGCCGGCCCTTCGGCCAGGTGAAGGTGTAGGCGAAGGTAACGGCCTTCTCGGAGGCGGTCAGCTCGTCGATCTGGCGCGGCTCCGTGGTGCTGCCGGCCAGCAGGTCGGTCACGCCGGAGCCGTCGAGGGCGCCGGAGCGGATCGAGGTGCCGCGGCTCCCGTCGAGCGGCGTCTCCAGCCAGAGCAGCCGCTTCGCGGTCAGCAGCGTGTGGACCGCCAGCGTCCCCGCGGTGCCGCCCGTGCCGCCCGTGCCGCCCGCGACGTACCGGGCGACGACCTTGCCCGCGGAGACCGAGTAGACGGTCGGCGCGTAGACGGTGCGCTCGCCTTCCTGCCACCGCTCCGTCCAGGCGAGCAGGTCGCCGCGCAGCGAGAGGCCCTGCCCGTGGTGGCCGTCGGGCAGCGCGATCGGCGCGGCCTGCGCGCCGTCCACCGAGAGCCACGGCAGGGTGCGGCCGGTGCTGAAGTCCATCGCCTCGAAGGCGACGATCCCGCCGGCGACCCGGACGCCCGAGACCATCAGGCCGGCGGCGCTGTGGACGGTGTGCGTGGCGCCGCCGTCGAGCGGGCGGACCAGTACCGACCAGTCCGGCCGGCCCGGGGTGGTCTCGCCTTGGGAGGCCCAGGCCGCGACGGTGCCGTCGGTGGCGGGGCCGGTGTGCGAACGCTTGTCGCCGACCGGGCTGAGCCGGACCGGCTCGGCGGAGCTGCCGACGGTCCCGGTGAGGACGCCGAGGAAGCCCGACTCCCCGGCGGCCATCACCCAGCGGCCGTTGGCCACGTCCGGCCGGTTCTGGGTGCCGTCGGTGAGCGAGCGCAACACCGTGCGGCTGTCCATGCCGATCCGCCGCTCCCAGCCCTCCTTGATCCCGTGCGCGTCGAACGCGGCCGTCACCGAACGGAGTTGGGCACGGGTGAGGCCGAGCGAGCGGCCGGCGGCGAGCACCGCGTTGCGGGCGTCGACGAAGGTGTCCAGCGGGGTGAGGTACTCGGCGAGCGCCCGGTAGACCAGCCGGTCGGCGAGCAGCGGGTCCAGGGTGCGCCGGATGTCCCACAGCGCGCCGCTCATGATGCCCGAGTTGTCGTGCGAGGCGTCCTCGGTGAAGTGCACCGGCAGTCCGACGTAGTCGTTCACGGTGCTGCGGCCGGTGTCGAGGCGGCGCTGCGCGCAGGCTTCCGGGGTGCCGGTGCGGCAGAGGCTCTCGCCGAGCAGCGCGGCCCGCGGGTCGGTCATCGGGATGCCGCGGGTGGTGACCTCCACCGCGTTGCCGAAGTAGTCGGCGAGGGCCTCGTCGAGGGCGCCGGACTGGTCCCGCATGACGAGCTTGGCGGTGTTCTCGACGACCCCGTGCGTCATCTCGTGGCCGGCGACGTCGAGTGCGA
This sequence comes from Streptomyces sp. CB01881, assembly GCF_002953255.1. Taxonomy (GTDB): domain Bacteria; phylum Actinomycetota; class Actinomycetes; order Streptomycetales; family Streptomycetaceae; genus Kitasatospora. Next base: position 29,519 of record NZ_CP026498.1, on the reverse strand, counting down.
CGGCGAACGGGTAGAACTTGGCGTTGCCGCCCCCGTACGTCATCCGCCCGCTGCTCCAGTAGGCGTTCGGCAGGCTCTCGCCCCCACTGGTCACGTTCACCACGGCGTTGACCGGGCCGCCGGCGCCGTCGATCCCGTCCCGGCCGAGCCGGTCGTGGAAGAAGTCGTACACGGCGCCGGCGTTGCGCTGGGCCTCGGCGGCCCCGGTGGCGGCGAGCGAGGCCGGGAAGTCCGGGGTCGGCGAGGAGGGCGGGCGGACACCGTCGGGCAGCTGGCCGCCGACCTCGTACTCGTCCCGGCCGCCCGCGTCGTAGACGGTCAGGGGCGCGGGGCGGGTGAGGTCGATCAGCTGGTAGGTGCCGTCCGGCAGGCGGGCGATGTTCACCCGGGTCGGGCGGCCCTGGACGTCCGGCGCGGTGCCGACGGCGGGTTCGAGGCCGGCCGTCGACGCACCGGCGGGCGCGGTCACGGCGGCGGGCGCTCCTGTGGCAGCGGGGACCCGGGAGGTGAGCGAGAGGGCGACCGTGCCGGTGCCGGCGTCCAGGTAGAGCTCGCGGGCCTTGCCCTCCCACATCGTCCGGTCGGTCCCGCGCACGGTGAAGTGCCGGGCGAGCCGGCCGGCGCCGCCGGGCAGGACGACCGGGCCGCGGTCCTCGGCGGTGACGCCCGTGCGGGCCGGGCCGTCCTCGACCGAGGCGAGCGCGAGGCCACGCAGCACCTCGTCCGGCACGGCCTGGGTGGTCGGGGCGGTCAGGCCGGTGAAGTACTTGCCGCCGACCGACTCGACGCGCTGCGCGTCGCCCTCGCCGGCCAGGTGGACCAGGTAGGCGGCGCCGAAGACCGGCAGGCCGCCGTGCCGCTGCTCGAACCGGACGGTGCGGCGGCTGTCCGCCGAGCGCTCCACGCCGGTCACGACGAGCTGCGCCGGGTCGACCCGGTAGCGGTCCCGGTGGGCGGCGAGGTGGGCGCGGGCCGCCTCGGCGGCGTCGGCGCCCGGGGCCGGCTCGTCCACGCCGGTGACCAGCTGCGGGGCGGTGGTGTCCGTGCCGGCGACCAGGCCGGGCACGGGGTCGGCGTCGGCGGCCGGTTCCCCGGCCGGTCCGGCGAACGCCGGCGGTACGCCGACGCCGAGGCCCAGAACGACGGCCACGGCGGCGCCGAGCAGTTTGGGCGTGCGGGAACGGTGGTGCACTACGGGTCCTCCCTCGGGGAAACGGGGGCCCGGTCGCATGCCGGACCACGCGTGTGCAGCGGGCGCCCACCCCGGGACTCGTCCGTTCTCCGGAGCCGGCCGCCCGCCATGCGACGAACATAGGCCATTTCCCTTCATATGTCGATTGCCTGCATATGCAGTCCGACTGATCGCCGAGCGGGGCGTGGTCCTCACCGCCACGCCGTCGGAGCCCGCCGATGGTTCGACAGCATCGGACCGGGCACGGGGACAGGGAGGAGCGGGCAGCAGCCCGTCACCGAGGAGCGGGCGCAGCGGTTGACCGCGCGGCTGAGGGAGGCGATCGCGGACGTGCGGGCCGCCGTCCTGGTGTCGGCCGCACGGGTCGGGGCGGCGCACCGGGCACGGGCGTGGATCGCCCTCGGGTGTACGAACCGGGCTTCCCATGCCTCGGGCGGGCGGCCACCCGGTCCGCGGTGGAGTCCTGCCCTGTCCGCGGCCAGCAAGAATTCGGAGTTCGCCGGCGACGACCTCGGGTGTGCCGAGGGTGAGTTGTCGTAGCGCCTCCGCCCAGGACCCGGGGATCCGGCGACCGGCCCTCGACCTGCTTCGCAGCGGCGATGTCCCGGCCTTCCGCAGGGCCGCGCCGACCATCCTGCCGACCACCCCGCCGGCCTCCTGATGCGGGCGCTCCCCGCGAGGCGGGGTGACACCCCGGCAGTCCGTCGCCGACGGGCCGCCGCGGTCAGCGCGCCCGGGCGGTGGCCGGGCCGGCCGTCGGCGGTGTGGCTGTCGGCGGCGCGGTCGTCAGCGGCGTGGTGGGGACGGGCTTGTCGAACATCGCGCAGAGCACGGCGGTCTGGAGTTCCTGGCTCGCCTCGACGAGCTTCGGGTCGGCCTCGAACTCGAACAGCAGCTCCGTCGAGAAGAGGACGGTGGCGGTGCGGCTGCCGGCCCGGTCGGTGTAGTTGCTGCTGGAGTAGCCGGTGATCCCCCCGTCGTGCGCCCAGACGGTGCCGCAGGGGGTGGCCGCCGTCACGATGCCCAGCCCGGAGCCAGCCCCCGGGTTCTCCGGGTCGACCGGGACGGTGGTGAGCATCTGCTGCAGCTGCGCGGCGGGCAGCAGCCTGCCGGACATCAGGGCGGTGTAGAAACGCGACCAGTCCTGCGGGATGGACACCACCGCCCCGGCGGCGCCGCCCCAGCTGGGGTCGTTGCCGGAGACGTCCACGTGACCGTCGCGCCGTGGCCCGGCGACCTCCCTGAACGCGTCCGGCACACCCGGCGGCATGTGGGCGGGGTCCGGTTCGTAGCCACGGGCGTGCCGGCCCCGCCAGGTGGAGTCCGTGGCCAGGTAGGTGTGGTCCAGCTTCAGCGGCCGGGCGATCCGGTCCCGGACCAGGTCGGCGAGAGCGGCCCCGGTGACCCGCTCCAGGACGGCGCCGACCGCGGCGTAATCGGTGTTGCTGTACGACCACTTCGTGCCCGGGGCGAACAGCGGCTCGTGCCTCGCGCCCACGGCGAGCAGCTCCGTGGAGGTCCACCGGTGCGGGTCCCTGCCGAGGATCGAGCCCAGCAGCGCGCCGTCCTGGGTGTAGTCGAACAGTCCGCTGGTGTGGTTCAGCAGCATCCGCAGCGTCATCGCCGCGCCGTTCGGGACCGCGCCCGGCAGCCACTTCTCCACCGGGTCGTCCAGGGAGAGCCTTCCCTCGGCAACCAGCTGGAGCACCAGAACGGCCATCATGGTCTTGGTGTTGGAACCCATCCGGAACTCGTCACCCGCCTTCAGCCGGTGATCCCGGACCGACCAGGGGGCCTGCGCGGCGATCTCGACGGGCCGGCCGCGGCCGTCGTCGACCCGCACGACCACACCCGGCGCCCCGGTGTCCACGAGCCGCTGCGCCAACTGCCGCAGCCGGGCCCGCTGCGCCTGCTCCCCGCCCTGCGCCGCGGCCGCCGACCCGGCCGGGCCGACGGCGGACGCGGACCGCGCGGCCGCTGCCGCCGGGAGGGTGACCGGGAACGCGGCGGACGGGGCCAGCCCCACGGCCAGGGCCGACACCGTCACCAGGGCCGGTGTCACCCGGAGGCGGCGCGACCACGTCGAACGGTCCGACGGTGAAGTACGTGGAAACACTGATCCGTTCCTCCGGGTTGGGCGACCTGGACGACCTCGGCATCGGGCCCGCCACTGGCGACCCGCCGCACCCGGCATGCTGTCAGGTCCCCCGGTGCGGTGGCGGCCGTTTCCCCGACCAGCCGTCCACAACTGGCTACACCCAAGCGGATGTTCTCGACAAGTCGCCCACAACCAGCCGTCCATCAACGGTCGTTGTCAATCAACCACCCACAACCGGTTGCCCTCAAACGGCCGTTGCCGACCCGCCACCCGGGGCTGCCCGTGCCCGATGTCGCCCCACCGTGAGGCACCGGAGGTCAGCGCGACCGGGGCGCCGCCCTCCGGGCCCTTGCCCGCCCCAGCGACCACGAGGTCGCACCCACCAGCAGAGCCGTGCCCAACGCGTACGCCGGCAGCCAGCGCGTCGTCGTCGACGCCAGGCAGTCGTCGACGGCCTGGCGGCTCTGCTCCTGCTGCGCGTGGGCCAGGGCGTCACCAGCCTGGCCCGCCAGGCTCCCCAGGGCGGCCTGCGTCTGCAGGCTCTGGTACCGGCCTGACTCCACGCACTCGTGACGGGTCTCCGGCATGGGGAACAGCCAGTCCCAGCGCTGGAGTGCGGGGGCCAGCGCCAGCGCGACACAGAGGCCGACGACCAGCGCGTACGCCGCCAGACGCCACCCGAAGGCAGGCTGTCGGCCCGGCGCCCACACCGGTAGCCGGCCGAAGGACAGGACCGCCGCGAGCAGCGTCACCCCGAGGTAGGTGGAGAACCACTGCCAGGAGCCTTGCGCGAGCGAGAATGCCAGCACCACGCCGAGCGCGGTGCCCAGCACCCCGGCATCACCCGCCGACGGATCCCCGTCCACGACCTCACCCGCGGTCCCGCGCGCGGCCACGGGACCCCGGACGCCTCGACCGCCGCGCCCACTCACAAGCTCTCTCCTGCCTGCCTCCGGAGCACCAGCCTCCCGTCCCCGCCCGCCGCCGTCCTCCGACACCACACCGGTGCGCCCCCGACCCCACCCGACCGGCCCAGCCCCGGTCCACCCTGCTCCACCGGGTACGTGGCACCGGGTACGCGGCTCCACCGGGTAGGCGGCAACGCCGGGCCGGTCACGGGCGCAGCGACTCCGCGGCCTTGGACCAGTTGTCGTGCAGGCGGTCGAGGTAGGAGCGGGCCGCCGCACCGGGGGGCACGTTCCGGGCGAAGGCCAGCATGTTCCCCGCACCGGTGTTGTAGCCCAGGGCCATCAACTCGTCCTTGGTGTACGGCCCGGACCAGTGTGCGGGCAGTTGGGCGGCCAGGTCGTGCAGGTGCCAGGCCGCGGCCTCGACCGCGAGGTCCGGGTCGTCGGGGAGGTCCTCCCAGGCCCGGCCGGCGAAGTCGCGCCCCTGCCGGGCCTCTTCGAAGGCCGCGCGGTGCATGTTGGCGATGCCGAACGCGGCGTCCGGCTTGAGGCGTTGCCAGGCGCGCTCCACCTCGGGCCCGTGCGGCTTGTACGACTCGATGTAGAGGATGGCCATCAGGAGCTGCGGGTCGACGCCGGCGCCGGCCGCGTGCGTACGGACGGGCCCCGCGAACCGGCCCGGTGCGTAGTCGGAGTCGGCGGCCTTCGGCGAGGGGGACGCGGTGCCCGGCCCGGCCGTCCCGGCCGTCGCCCCGGCCGTCGGCGCGGCGGACCGGCCCGGCGAGGCGGTGGTCGTCGGCCGGGCGGTGGTCGCCGGCTCGCCGGAGTGCCCGCCGGCACCGCCCCGCACCAGGAACCAGAGGCCGAGGACGACCACCGCGATGGCGGGCCAACGCCGTTTGCGAGCTTCCTCGGCCATGCTGTCCCACCTTCTGCCGGTTCGTCGGACCGTACGGAGAGTCCGGTGGAGGACCGGGCTCCCGGGCCCTCCCCCCGGCCCTCCCATGATGGACGACCGCCGCCGCCGCACCGGGGTGATCCGGCCGGGAAAGAGGCCGGGCGCCGAGGCCTTCCCCCGGTCCGCGCCGCTCGGCCGACGGCCCGGCGGACCGGTCAGGAACCCGTCAGGAACCGGTCAGGAACGGAGAAGCGCAGGTCATCGCTGCGCACTAGCGTGATCGTCACGGACGCGCCCGAAACTGGTTAGATCGAGCCTGGCAACCCCTCCGGAGACCGTGAAGGCGGTCCGGCCGGACAGTGGAACGGCGCCGCGCAACAGATGGAGAGACGATGAGCATGGCCACGAGGACGGACACGCAGTCGTCCGGGCCGCACCCCGCCGACAGCCACGACCTGATCCGCGTGCACGGCGCGCGCGTGAACAACCTCAAGGACGTCAGCATCGAGATCCCGAAGCGCCGGCTGACGGTGTTCACCGGTGTCTCCGGCTCGGGCAAGAGCTCACTGGTGTTCAACACGATCGCCGCCGAGTCGCAGCGGCTGATCAACGAGACCTACAGCGCCTTCGTGCAGGGTTTCATGCCGACACTGGCCCGTCCCGAGGTCGACGTGCTCGACGGGCTGACCACCGCGATCATCGTCGACCAGCAGCGGATGGGCGCGGACCCCCGCTCCACGGTCGGCACCGCCACCGACGCGAACGCGATGCTGCGCATCCTCTTCAGCCGGCTCGGCAAGCCGCACATCGGCTCGCCCAAGGCGTTCTCCTTCAACATCGCCTCGGTCAGCGGCGCGGGCGCGGTCACCGTGGAGCGCGGCGGGCAGACCGTGAAGGAGCGGCGCAGCTTCAGCATCACCGGCGGCATGTGCCCGCGCTGCGAAGGCCGGGGCGCGGTCTCCGACATCGACCTCACCCAGCTCTACGACGACTCCAAGTCGCTCGCCGAGGGCGCGCTGACCATCCCCGGCTACACGACGGGCGGCTGGAACTACCGGCTCTACAGCGAGTCGGGCTTCGTCGACCCGGACAAGCCGATCCGCAGGTACACCAAGAAGGAACTGCGCGACTTCCTCCACCACGAGCCGGTCAGGATGAAGATCGCGGGCATCAACATGACCTACGAGGGGTTGGTCCTGCGGATCCAGAAGTCGATGCTCTCCAAGGACCGGGAGGGCATGCAGCCGCACATCCGGGCCTTCGTGGACCGGGCGGTCACCTTCACCGTCTGCCCGGAGTGCGACGGCACGCGGCTCAGCGAGGGGGCCCGGTCGTCGAAGATCAAGCGGATCGGCATCGCGGACGCCTGCTCGATGCAGATCAGCGACCTGGCCGAGTGGGTCCGCGGCCTCGACGAGCCGTCGGTGGTACCGCTGCTCACCGCGCTTCAGCAGACCCTCGACTCGTTCGTGGAGATCGGCCTCGGCTACCTCTCGCTCGACCGGTCGGCCGGCACGCTGTCGGGCGGCGAGGCGCAGCGCGTCAAGATGATCCGTCACCTCGGCTCCTCGCTCACCGACGTCACCTACGTCTTCGACGAGCCCACCATCGGCCTGCACCCCCATGACATCCAGCGGATGAACGCCCTGCTGCTGCGGCTGCGGGACAAGGGCAACACGGTGCTCGTCGTGGAGCACAAGCCGGAGACGATCGCGATCGCCGACCACGTCGTCGACCTCGGGCCCGGCGCGGGGACGGCGGGCGGCACCGTGTGCTTCGAGGGCAGCGTCGACGGGCTGCGGGCGGGCGGCACCATCACCGGCCGCCACTTCGACGACCGCGCCGCCGTCAAGGAGACGGTGCGCAAGCCCACCGGGACGCTGGAGATCCGCGGAGCGACGGCGAACAACCTGCGCGACGTCGACGTCGACGTCCCGCTCGGGGTGCTGGTCGTGGTGACCGGCGTGGCGGGCTCGGGCAAGAGCTCGCTCGTGCACGGTTCGCTGGTCGACGCTCCGGGGCCGGCCGGCGCGGGTGTGGTGGTGGTCGACCAGGGCGCGATCCGCGGCTCGCGGCGCAGCAACCCGGCGACGTACTCCGGTCTGCTGGACCCGATCCGCAAGGCGTTCGCGAAGGCGAACGGCGTGAAGCCGGCCCTGTTCAGCGCCAACTCCGAAGGTGCCTGCCCGAACTGCAACGGGGCCGGGGTCGTCTACACCGACCTCGCGATGATGGCCGGCGTGGCCAGCGTCTGCGAGGAGTGCGAGGGGAAGCGGTTCGAGGCCTCGGTGCTGGAGTACCACCTCGGCGGCCGCGACATCAGCGAGGTGCTCGCGATGTCGGTGGCCGAGGCCGAGGAGTTCTTCGGGGCCGGCGAGGCGCGCACCCCGGCCGCGCACGCCGTCCTCAAGCGGCTCGCCGACGTCGGGCTCGGCTACCTGAGCCTCGGTCAGCCGCTCACCACGCTGTCCGGCGGCGAGCGGCAGCGGCTGAAGCTGGCGACCCACATGGCGGAGAAGGGCGGCGTCTACGTCCTCGACGAGCCGACCACCGGCCTTCACCTGGCCGACGTCGAGCAGTTGCTCGGCCTGCTCGACCGCCTGGTCGACTCCGGCAAGTCGGTCATCGTCATCGAGCACCATCAGGCGGTCATGGCGCACGCGGACTGGATCATCGACCTTGGCCCGGGCGCCGGCCACGACGGCGGGCGGATCGTCTTCGAGGGCACACCCGCCGATCTCGTCGCCGACCGCTCCACCCTCACCGGCGAGCACCTCGCGGCCTACGTCGGCGCCTGACCGGAGAGCCGCGGCGCCGGGTCGGCGCGGCGCCGCCGGGCCGGGCCCACCTGGGCCCGGCCCGGGGTCGAACCGGGGCGTGCCGCGTCGGGATCCGCCGCTAGGGTGCTGTCGTGATCACCTCGGGGCAGCGTCCGCTGCTGTTTCTGGATGTCGACGGACCGCTCATCCCGTTCGGCGCGGAGCCGTGGCGCTATCCGACCTATCCCGCTGCTCCCGGACCGTGGGGCGCAGGACCGCCGGGCGCCGACGCGAACCCGCTCCTGGCGAGGATCAACCCCGAGCACGGGCCGCGGCTGGCGGCGCTCCCGTGCGAGGTGGTCTGGGCCACGACGTGGATGGACGACGCGAACGACTGCATAGCCCCGCGCATCGGTCTGCCGAGGCTGGCGGTGGTGGCCTGGCCGGAGCCGTCCGCCACCGACGACCAGGACGAGCGGGACGGCCTCCACTGGAAGACCCGCGCCCTCGTCGACTGGGCGGCAGGCCGCCCGTTCGCCTGGGTCGACGACGAGATCCGTGACACCGACCGGGCCTGGGTCGCCGCCCACCACCCGGGAGCCGCCCTGCTCCACCGGGTCGACCCCCGCCGCGGTCTGACCGACGGCGACTACGCCGCCCTCGACGCGGGGCTGCGACAGCTTTCCTGACACCGGCCTGACATCGGCCCGGCCGGCCCCGCCGGAGTCGTAGGGCACACCGGTATTACGCAGGGACCGGTGGAAGGTTCGTGACCGTTCGCGAGGCCTGATCACGCGCGCGGAAGCCGAAGCTGATGAGGGTGATGCCCTCTCCGGCACTGAGGGGCGTCCGGCCGTGCGGCGTGAGCGCGCCGTCGAATACGACGCAGTCACCCGCGGCGAGATCGTATTCGAGGTAGCCGTCGGCGTTGATGAAGACGGTGGTGCTGGCCCTGGGAGCGCCGGTGGGGCGCTCGTGCTTGAGGCACAGGATCAGGTTGGCCTCGCCGAAGCCGACCTCGTCCACGTGGAAGTCGAGGAACTGCCCTTTCGCCAGGTACGCGATGTAGACCCCAGTGTGCGGCTGTTCGACATCCAGACCGGTGGACCGCGCTACGACTGCGGCGAGATCGACTTGCCCGGCGAAGCGGCTCGCGGCATCGCCGGCGGCCGCGTTCCACTTGCCGTTGTGGAGGTACCCGTCAGCGGCTACGGCCTTCTCGGCCTCCTTCGCCATAGCGGCGATCAGCTCGGCGGGGAGCGACTGATCACGCAGGTGGCGCAGGAGGCGCGGGTGCACGCGCTGGTGTGCGGTGAGCCCGCGCACAGCGTCCCGGAGAGCGGGGAAGTCCTCTGCCCACCGGGCCGGCGTCCGGGCCGTGGTGCGGGACTGGAGCCATGAGGTCCACTGGCCGCTCCACCGGCGTGGCACCGCGCCGTCTGCCGCCGGCGCGTCGGCCTGGCCGATCAGCAGTTCCACCCGGGCGAGTGCTGCCTGCGTGGACTCGACCAGCCCGGCGTCCCCCTTGGCGACCCGCAGCCGCAGCGCTTCCTGGAGACGGGCCCGGGCACCCGCGAGGTCGCCGCGCTCCATCAGGTGCTTGCCGGTGTGCTGAAGCGCAAAGTCGACAAGTTCCGGGTGCTGGATTCGCGCGGTGTTCAGGGCACTGCGGTAGAGCGCGTCCGCAGTCTGCACGTCACCGGCGTAGCGGTGAGCGTCGCCGAGGTTGAGACCGGTGGCGACGACGGCCCGGGTGTTGCCGATCGCTGCGGCCAGGTCGAGCGACTGCCGGAGAAGCGTACGGGCCTCCTCGTGGTTGCCCAGGCACATCTGGCCGATGCCGATCCACCTGGTCAGGAGCCGAGTACGAGCGGGGTCGGCCTCGTCGGGCAAGCCCCGGAGTTCCTCGTTGAGTTGGCTGACCGCCGTGGTCAGCTCGTTGCGGTCGGTGGGGACCATTCGAAGGCCCTCGTCCTGGTCGATGAGGTGCTGGAGCACTGGACCTTCTCTCGTTCGGTTCTGCTCAGCGTGGCACTACAGCTGGTCGGTCTGGTGGCGCAGGTCGGCCAGCAGCTCAACCCCGTGGGGGGAGAAGTGCTCACTCAGAAGTTCGAGTTCGCGCATGAGGTAGCGGACGGCCGGCAGACCCTCGTCGTGGGCGCTCTGGAAGCTCGCGCGCTCGTTGGGCGTCAGGTCGTCGCGGGCCAACTCGACCTGGCGGAAGCGCAGTAGCTGGTTGTACACACAGGTCGCGTGGAACGCCCGGTCAATCTCCCAGAACTGGTTACGGGCCACTCCCTGCGAGGCGCGCCACGCGATCTCGATCTTGGGGGACGTCTTGGACGAGTACCCGTCGGCGAAGACCTGGAGCTGGAGGACGTGGAAGCTGATCGACTGGTGCGTCCCCTCGTGCAGCAGGTTCTCCGCCAGGAAGAGGAGCGACGGCTCTGGGCTGACGGTGTTCGGCGGGATGTGGTGCCGGGCCTTCTCGGAGAACACGATGACGTACGGGAGCGCCGGGTCACTGGAGCTGGTCAGCGAGGAGGTGCGGATGCCTGGCTTGAGACCGACCCACAGCAGCCCCCGGACGAACTCGCGCACGCGGGCGAATCCCTCGGGGTGGACCAACGACAGGTGGTCCAGGGCCTGGGTCAGCGCCGCGCGGCGCTCGTCGGTGTGCTGGACGATCTCGTAGTCCGTCAGGTTGATCTCGCTGGCGATCTCGCCGGGAAGCTCGGCGTCGAACCAGTCGAAGTTCGCCCCGGCCACGGTCACGTTCTCGCTGCGCAGGGTGCGGGCGTGTTCCGCGTAGGGGGTGCCCGACTTCACCAGGCGCTCCATCAGGGCGAAAGGCAGAGCGCTCTCCGCGCCCACCTCGCGCAGTCGGATCAGGTCTGGGTCCTTCCGGTCGAGGTCGAAGAAGGAGGGGGACGCGGG
>NZ_CP026498.1:2481-18717 GCF_002953255.1 Streptomyces sp. CB01881 | reverse complement strand
GGTCGGCTCGGGTGATCACCCGAGCCGACCCGCCATGCCGTCAACTCATCGGCATCAGTTCGGAACTGCGGTCAGACCCTCGGTTCCCACCGGGGAGAAGTCGCCGTCCGGGACCGAGTGGTCCAGGCGGCGCGTCAGGGACTCCACGGACGCCGCCGGGGTGAAGTCGCCGTCCGGGACCGAGTGGTCCAGGCGGCGCGTCAGGTCGTTGACCTGGATGCTGTTGGGCACAGGAGGTTCTTCCTTTCACGAGATGTCGGTCCCGCGCCACTGCGGCGCGGGGCCGTGTGCCCCGGCTCGGCCGTAGTTCTCTTGTCTAACGTTCGGTCGAGGCGGGAGTCTTGGGGTGCTCTCCGCGCTGCGGGCAGCGGCACGCCGGTCATGCCGCCGACGGATGCCGCGCTGAGGCCGGGACGTCCTCGGGGTTGAGCGTGATTGGATCGGTAGCGCCGTAGCGAGTGCCGTTGGCGGCGGCTACTCGCTCTTCGGCTTGTCGCCGTTGTGGTCCCCGCTGTCGCCGCTCCCGCTGCCGCTGCTGTTGCCGGCGCCGTTCTTCTCGCTCATGTCGTCCACTCCTTCCGGATGGTCCGCGTGATTGCGGAGGGGTGTGTGCTGTTCTCGCCCAAGAGCGCGACCGACGGTGATCAGTCGGTCACTCCACGGCGGAGACCAGTTGACCGCCAGTGCAAGATCAACGGCATGCCACGGACGGACTTTTCGACGGACTTTTTCGCTGCCGGGTGCCTGCGCCGCAGGGCGTCGGAGGTCTACCGTCTTGCGATGTGGAGACGCAATTCACCCGCCTTTGCGCAGAGTTCGGCTGGAACAGTCCAGCCGTATTCAGACAGGTGTACGCCGTGACCGCGCGGAAGCTCGGTGAGGAGGAAGAGCTGAGTGCGCGCCAGTTCCAGCGCTGGCGCCTGCCCTTACCGCCGTGTCCTCATCCGGCCCGGCAGCGAGTCCTCGAAGCGATGCTCGGTGTCCCGCTGGAGCAGGCGGGATTCACCGTGCCGTCCCACCGTCGATCAGGAATCCCACCCGCACCACGAGAAGGCTTGGAAGACGTGAACCGTCGATCCTTCATCGCCCTCACCGGGGGCGCCGCCGTGTCCGCCGCCCTCCCGCAGCCACGGATCGGAGCCGAGACAGTGATGGACCTGCGGACCGGTCTCGCCTCCCTGTACGGCCTGGACGATCGGTTCGGCGGCGCGACTGTGGGCCCTCTCGCGCAAGCTCACTTCTCCCGAGTCGAGCGGATCATCGCCACCACGAGCTATCCCGGCACGATCGGCCGGCAACTTCGACTGATCGCCGGGGAGACGGCTGAACACGTCGCGTGGCTGGCCTTCGACGCCGGAGACAACCAGCGCGCCCTCGTGCACTGGCGCCACGCCCTCACCCGCGCCGAGGAGTTGCAGGACCATTCACTTGCCGTTCTGGTGATGGCGTCGATGGCGCTGATGAACATCCGCGAGAAGCAGCCGGACAAGGCGCTCGAACTGGCCCGAGGAGCACAGGAGAAGGCCAAGGGGTGGGCGTCTCCCTCCCTGCTGTCGATCCTGGCCACCCGGGAGGCTCGCGCGCTGGCCATGCTCGGGGATCACGCCGGCGCTCGCTCCAGGCTCGCTGACGCCACCCGGGTCTACGAGCAGGAACGGGGGGCCCGGCCGCTACCGGATTGGGCGGTCTTCCACGGGCCCGGCGAGCTGGCCATGGCGCAGGCCGCGCTGTTCACCGAGGCCGGGCACCACAAGGCCGCGGTGGACTGGCTGCGCCGCTCGCTGGGACACCAGGAATCGAGCTACGCGAGGAACGAAGCCCTGGTGCGCTTCTCTCTCGCCGGAGCTCTCGCGCGGGCCGGCGAAGCAGAGGAATCCGCCCACGAGCTGAAGTCGGGTTCGGTACTGCTGACCGAGGTGTCGTCAGGCCGGGCGCGCTCGTCCATGCAGGAGGCGCACTCTTTCCTCCACGCCCTTGATCCGGCCGCCGCCGCTGCCGGCACTGCCCACCTGATCGCGTAGGAGGAGAACCGTGGAGAAGGCCAAAATCGAGAGTGTCACAGACCCGGATGCCGCTGCCCAGGCGCTGGACGAGATAGCGCCTCTGTACGAGCAGGTGTTCGCGGAGCCGCCGTACTTCGAGGGGCCCCGCGACCTGGCAGGGTTTCTGGAGGGCTACGAATCGTTCCGGACCATGCCCGGATTTCGGTTGGTGCTGGCCCGCGCAGGTGCCCTGGTCGGGTTCGCTTTCGGTGTCCTGCTCCAGTCGGACAGCCGTTGGTGGCATGGCCTCGGCCTGGACGAGGACTTCACCCGCGAGGACGGACATCGGACGTTCGTGATCCGGGAAATCGCTGTGGCCCCGGATCGGCGTCGGCAGGGTCTCGGTCGGGAACTGCACACGGCCGTACTCGAAGGTGCCCGGGCGGAGCGCGTCACACTCGCGGTCCGGCCCGAAGCGCAGGCTGCCATGAAGATGTACGAAGCCCTTGGTTACCGGGAGCTGGGCGACAAGACCCCGGCTTGGGAAGGCGCTCCGATGTACCGCTACATGGTCCGCTAGGTGTCAGGCGAAGTGAGTCAGGAACCCCCGCGCTCCGGCACGGGGGATGTCAACGGAACGCTCCTGCGGGTTGTGACACGACAGGGTGTTGCGGACGCCGGCCGTCGTCCCGCTGAAGATGAGGCCTGCTCAGCTATTCCGGAGGAACGGCCGGTACCGGGCAGCTTCGTGACCGAGAACGGGCGCCCCGCCTTCCCCCTCAGGAGGGGCCGCGGTGGAGGTGGCGCAGGGCCGCCTCGGCGGCGTTGGCGCCGCACATGCCGTGCACGCCGGGGCCGGGTGGGGTGGCGGCGGAGCACAGGTAGTGGCCGGGAACGCCGGTGTCGTAGGGGTGGAGGGTGAGGCGGGGGCCGAACAGCAGCTGGGGGACGTTCTTGGCCCCGGTCATGATGTCCCCGCCGACGAAGTTCGGGTTGTACGCGGCGAACTCCGGTGTGCTGCGCACGGAGCAGCCGACGACGCGGTCGCGGAACCCGGGGGCGAACCGTTCGATCTGGGCCGTGATGGCCTCGGTGGCGTCACCGGTGTAGCCGTGCGGGACGTGCGCGTAGGTCCAGAGGGGGTGGACGTCGCCGACGGAGCGTTGCGGGTCGGCCAGGTACTGCTGGCCGACCAGGACGAAGGGCCGCCGTGGCATCCGTCCTGCGGTGATCTCCCTCTCGGCGGCGGCGACCTCCTCGAAGGTGCCGCCGAGGTGGACCATGCCGGCCCGCCGCGCCGGTTCGGCGGTCCAGGGGACGCCGCCGGCCACGGCGAAGTCCACCTTGAAGGCGCCCGGCCCGTGCCGGAAGCGGCGGTAGGCGCGGGCGACCCGGGGCGGCAGGCGGTCGCCGAGGATGCCGGCCACGGCGCCGGGCGCGAGGTCGAACATCGTGATGTCCGCGGGAGGGACGTCGGCGGCCGAGCGGACCCGCCGGCCCGTCTCGACGGTGCCGCCCAGGTCGGCGAGCAGCGCGGCGAGCGCCCGGCTGATCGAGCGCGATCCTCCGGAGGCGACGGCCCAGCCGTGGCGGTGGCCGGCGGCCAGGATGCCGAGCCCGACGGCGGAACTGAGCGGCCGGTCCAGCGGCCGGTAGGCGTGCGCCGCCACGCCCCCGAACAGCGCCCGCGCCTGCTCCCCGGTGAACGCGCGCGCCAGGACGGTGGCCGGAAGCAGCGCCGGGGCGCCGAAGCGGGCCAGGCGCAGCGGGTGGCGGGGGAGGCGCAGCAGCGGGCGCATGATGTCGTCCGCGAGTTCGTCGTAGGACGCGGCTGGGGCGGCGAACAGCCGTCGCCAGCGGGCACCGTCCGCGCCGAGTCCGGCCGCGGTCTCCTCGGCGGAGCGGTGCAGGACGCCGGCGGTTCCGTCGTCGAGGGGGTGGACGCAGTCGATCTCGGGAAGGCACCAGCGCAGTCCGTAGCGGTGCAGGTCGAGGCCGCGCAGGAAGGCCGAGCCGACGGTGATCAGGTGGACGGCCGAGCAGTGGTCGTGCAGGAGGCCCGGGAGGATCGCCTCGCTGCTCCGGGCGCCGCCGCCGATCTCGTCGGCGGCCTCCAGCACGGTGACGCGCAGACCGGCCCGGGCGAGCCGGACGGCGGCGGCCAGCCCGTTCGGACCGGCCCCGACGACGACGGCGGTGCCCCCGCCGCCGCGTGCGACGTGCGGCGGCCGGCCGCGCCCGTCGTCCCGTCCAGGGGTGCTGTCCACGGCACCAGTCTCCCGCGCGGGACCGGGCGGAGCCCGCGCACCACGACGGGGGGCGATCGTTGAGGGTGGGTAATCGATCGTCCAGCAGAACGGCCTTGCCCGGCCCGCGTGGCCGGGGGAGGCTTGCGGTAGTCCGTCCGGCGACGGTCCCGGAGCCCCCATCGGGGAGTTCAACGTCGTTCCGGTGAGACCTGACCGGGACACGGCCCCGGCCCCACCCGGGGAGCCCGGCCGGGAAGGACGGCCGCCGGACCGGCGCTGCACAGGGGTCAGCGCCGGTCCGGCGGCCCGGCGCAGTCGCGGTGGCGGGGTGCGTCTCCGCCGGCCCGGTGCAGTCGCGGTGGTCCGGTGCGGTTCCGGCGGCCCGGCGCGGGCGCGGCGGCGGGTGTAACAGATCGTCGGGTCTCGGACCTCTCCTCCTTGGGCGGGCGTGATCGTTTCGTTCGGCGCCCGCGGGACCAGACCGACGAGACCGACGAGAACGACGGGAACGGGGAGAGGTACTGATGCAACGAGGACGACGGTGGGCCGCTGCCGCCCTGGTGGTCTCCGTGACGACGGCGGTGACGGCCGTCGCGGCCGGGGCCGGGGCGGCGGGCGCCGTCACCGTCCGGGCCGCCGCGGGGGAGCCGTCGGCGGGCGCGGCCGAGACGGGGAGTCCGGCCGGCGGGTTCGTCCCCGCCAAGCTGCCGCTCCAGGGCGCGGTGCTGAGCACCGGGGTCCGGCTCGACGCGCACACCACCTGGGCGGCCGGCTTCCGGATCGCGGACGACGGACAGCACACGGGCTTCGCCCCGGTGGTCGTCGCGCGTGACAGCCCGGGCGGGCAGTGGAAGGAACTCCCCTCGCCCGCACCGGACTTCGACGGACGGGCGACGGCGCTCGCCGGAAGCTCCCCGCACGACGCCTGGCTGCTGGGCGACCTCGACCCGCGCAGCGGCCGGTTCCTCGCCGGCCACTGGAACGGTACCGCGTGGACCGCCACGGAGATTGAACGGCCGCCCGGAGAGCTGACCACGGGCTACCTCCTCGGCGCCTCCGCGCCGCGGCGGGGGAGCGCCTGGGCGGTCGGTGGCGCGAGCGTGGTCACGGACCGGAGGCCGAGCCCGGCCCCCGGCGGCTCCACCGAGGTCGTGACCCGCACGACCGGGCTGATCGAGCACTGGGACGGCGCGGCCTGGCACCGCCTCGAACCACCCGCGATCGATGGCGACTGGTGGCTCAACTCCGTGACCGAGATCGCGCCCGACGACGTCTGGGCGGTCGGCAACACCTCGTACCCCGACGACCGTCCGGTGCTGCTGCACTACGACGGTCGCGGCTGGTCCAGGGTCGACGCCCCCGCGTTCCCCGGGCTGTACGGCGAGTACCAGAGCGTCGCCGGAACCCCGGGCGACGTCTGGGTGGTGGGCCGCGCGGTCCTCGCCGACAAGGACCGCGGCCACCCGCTGGTCGCGCACTACGACGGCCGCACCTGGACGACCGTCCCGGTGCCGGAGGGCGTCGCGGGCAAGCTCTGGTCGGTCACCGCCGTTCCCGGCGGCATGGCCGCCGTCGGCTGGGACGCGAGCGGTGAGCAGGACCGCCCGCTGGGCCTGCGGTACACCCGTGGCCGCTGGCAGACCCTCGACCTGTCCGTGCCGGGCTGCCCGACCTCCTCCTACCAGGCCGTGGTCTCCGACCCCGGCGGCCGGTTGACCGTCATCGGCGCGGGGAGCACCGCGAAGGCCCCCCAGTACCAGCCGCTGCTCCTGACCGGCAGGGGCTGACCCGCGGGCTCGGGGGCGGGCGGCGCCGCGGCTGCCACCGCTCCCGAGCCGCTCAGGCGGGTTCCACGCAGAACAGCGCGGAGCGGGCGGCGGCGGCGTCCACCGGCCCGCAGCCGTCGACCCGGATCCTGGCCTGCTCGCCCGGAAGCAGGGTCAGCAGCCCCTGGCCGGCGACCGCGTCCGGCGCCAGGCGGTCGGCCTGCAACAGGAGGTCGCGGACGAGCGTGCCCGCCGTCACCACGACGTCGACGCGGTTGCCGGCGCCCGCCACCGGCTCCACCTCGACGGTGAACTCCGGCCGCGGGTAGGCGAAGACGCGGTCTGTCACCGGGAAGTGCAGGGCGCGCAGGCCGTCCGCGTCGGCGACCAGGAACTCCTTCGCCGAACCCGCCACGGGAGCCAGCGCCTGCGGCACACCGATCCGGGCCGCCGACCGCGCCCCGACGCTGATCGGCACCTCGGCCTCGGCGGTCACCGAGCCGTCCGCCGTGCACCGGCGCAGCCTCACCGTGGGCTGCCAGGGCCCGCCCGCCTGGTTGACCACGCCGATCTGCGGCGCGCCGCCGTCGGCGCCCGGCAGCAGGGTGAGCAGGCGGTCGGCGTAGAGGCGGCGCAGCTCGTACCAGAGCGGCTTGAGCCGGCCGTCGCCGTCGATCGCGGCCCAGGAGGACACCGGCCAGCAGTCGTTGAGCTGCCAGACCACCGTCCCGGCGCAGCGCGGCCAGTGGGAGCGCCAGTGCTCGATGCCGGCGGCGACGGCGCGGGCCTGGACGACCTGCGTCAGGTAGTGCCAGCGGTCGAAGTCCCCGGGGAGCACGAAGTGCCGTTCGACGCCGCGGTTCAGCTTGCCGTTGCCGTTGCCGTTGCCGTCCTCGGCCCGCTGGTGGTGCAGCATGCCGGGCGAGTCGGGGGCGAACTCCTCGCCGGGCAGGGCGCGTTGCAGGGTGGCGTGGGCGGGCGGCGCCTGTCAGCCGAACTCGGCGACGAAGCGCGGCACGCTCGCCCGGTACTCGGCATGGTCCTGGCGGTTCCAGACGGTAGGGTCGGACCCCCGAATGCTGTCAACACCTCACGCCCGTGGCCGCGAGGCCTTACCGGTTCAGAAGGGCCACGCGTGGACCAGGTGTCGCACCCGAAGAGCGCCCCGCCCCGGCGGCCGACCATCACCGACATCGCCACGATCGTCGGCGTCTCCAAGGTGACGGTCTCCAACGCCCTCAACGGCCGGCCCGGCGTCTCGGAGGCCACCCGTGCCCGGATCGCGGCCGTCGCCGACGAGATCGGCTTCGTGCGCAACAGCGCGGCCCGGGCACTCAGCGGCGCGCGCAGCTCGGCGGTCGGCCTGGCACTGTGCCGTCCGGCCCGGATGCTGGGGACGGAACCGTTCTTCATGGAGCTGGTCGGCGGCATCGAGAACGTGCTCTCCGACTCCTCGTACTCGCTCGCCCTCCAGGTCGTCTCCGACCACGAACGCGGCCTGGAGGCCTACCGGCGCTGGTGGGGCGAGCGGCACATCGACGGCGCGATCCTGGTCGACCTGCGCACCGACGACCCGCGCATCCCCGCGCTGGAGCAGCTGGGCCTGCCGACCGTGGTGATCGGCCACCCCTCCGGCTCGGGGAGCCTGACCCCGGTCTGGTCGGACGACGCCGCCGCCGTCCGCGAGACCCTGGAGTACCTGGCGGCGCTCGGCCACCGGCGGGTCGCCCGGGTCGCCGGCCTGCCGGGGCTCGTCCACACCGCGATCCGCGACGAGGCGTTCGCGCGGGTCTGCGCGGAGCTCGGACTCCAGGCGCTCCCCCCGGTCCACACCGACTGCACCGGGCAGGAGGGCGCCCGGGCCACCCGGCGGCTGCTGCTCACCCCCGAACGCCCGACGGCGGTCCTCTACGACAACGACATCACCGCGGTGGCCGGTCTCTCGGTGGCCCAGGAGATGGGCCTGCGGGTCCCTGCCGACCTGTCGATCGTCGCGTGGGACGACTCGCCGCTGGTCCAGGTCGTCCGCCCGGCGCTGACCGCGCTGACCCGCGACATCCACGCCTACGGGGCCAACGCCGCCCGGACCCTGCTGTCGCTGATCTCCGGCCGGCAACCGGGCGGCTACGAGGACCTGGCGCCCCGGGTCACCCCCCCCGCGGCAGCACCGCACCCCCGGCCTGACCGGCCTGACCGGCCTGACCGGCCCGGCCCGGAGGCCTTCGGCCCCGACGGGGCCGGGCATCGTCGCGGCCGGCCCCGCAGGGCGGTGTCGTCGAGAGGTTCTGTCCGGCCGGATGTCGGTTCAGGTGGCTTGCGTGGCAGCGTAGTTACTCAGGTTGAACCTGTGAGAGCGCACACCGCATCCGCGCACACCGCGGCTCCGGACAGACCGGGTCAGTTGCCCGGGTGGGAGGCCGCCCAGCCGTGTTCGAGCAGCGCGAAGGCCTCGTCGGCGGCGCGGTGCGGCTCGGCGTGCCGCAGGATGAGGCCGCGGGCCTCAAGGGCGAAATGAGCCAGGGCGGCGCAGCTGACGTCGTCCTCGGGGGCGCCGGCGGCCTCGGCGATGGCCCGCGCCAGGGCCGCTTCGTGGCGTGTCCACATGCGGTGGGCGTAGTCGCGCAGCGCAGGGGTCTCCTGCACCATGCGCGTGAAGTCGGCGAACCGCGGGTCCGTGGTGTGCACGGCGAACTGGGTCTGCCCCTGCAGGATGTGCTCGCGCAGGGCCTGCGGGATCGACGTGCCGGGGGTGCGGTCGCGCACGGCGGCAACGAGCGCCGCCTCCAGGTCGTCGTCCTGGTCGAAGACCAGGGCTTCCTTGCCGGAGAAGTGCTTGAACAAGGTGGTCACCGAGACGTCGGCGGCGTCGGCGATGTCCTTGACGCCGACCTGGTCGTAGCCGCGGTCGAGGAAGAGTTCGAGTGCGGCGTCTGCCAGGGACTGGCGGGTCTGGGCCTTCTTGCGCTCGCGGCGCCCGGTCGGTTCGGTCACTCGCCCACCATACCCCAATGTGAAGTGACTGCGAAAGTTGAGTCGTTGCACTTATTGAATGAGTGTGCTTTCTTGGTGGGGCCGGGCCTCCCGGCAACTCACCCACCTCCCGAGGGACACTCCTGTGAACTCTGCTCGTGATTCCCGCATCGCGATTGTCGGCGCCGGCCTCGGCGGCCTCACCTGCGCCCGAGTCCTGCAGCAACACGGCCACTCCGTCACCGTCTTCGAACGCGAGGCCTCCGCCGACGCCCGCCCGCAGGGCGGCACCCTCGACCTGCACGCCGACACCGGTCAGGCCGCCCTGCGTGCGGCGGGGCTCCTCGACCGGTTCCATGCCCTCTCCCGCCCCGAAGGCGAGGAGTGGCGCGTGCTCGACTTCGCCACCGGCGCCCTCCTGACGCATCAGGGGCCTTCCGCCGCCGGCGGCCGGCCGGAGATCGACCGGGGCCAACTGCGCGGCCTGCTCCTGGGCTCGCTCACCGAGGGCACGGTGCGGTGGGACCGCGCCGTCACCGGGGTCACCCCGCTGACGGACGGCACCTGCCGGCTGCTCCTCGGTGACGGCACCGCCGAGGACTTCGACCTGGTGGTCGGTGCCGACGGCGCCTGGTCGCGTGTCCGCCCGGTCCTGTCGGGCGCCGTGCCCGGCTACACCGGTGTCACCTTCGTCGAGACCGGATTCGACCACTGCGACACCCGCCATCCCGACCTCGCGCGGCTGGTCGGCAACGGATCGATGCTGGTGAAGGGCACCGGCAGGTCCTTGGTCGCCCAGCGCAACAGCCACGGCCACATCCGCGCCTACATCGCGCTCCGCGCGCCGGAGGACTGGCACGTGGCCGCCGGTATCGACCTCGGCGACCGGCGGGCCGTGCGGACGCACCTGCTGGGGATGTTCGACGGCTGGGACGAGAGTCTGCGCTACATCCTGCGCAACAGCGACAGCGGGTTCGTCAACCGGTCCCTCTACGTCCTGCCTGCCCCGCACACCTGGGAGCACGTTCCCGGCGTCACACTGCTCGGCGACGCCGCGCACCTGATGCCCCCGGTCGGGCTGGGCGCCAATCTCGCCATGCTCGACGGCTCCGACCTCGCCCACGCCCTCGTCGCCGAATCCAGCGTCGACGACGCCGTCCGCGCCTACGAGAGCATCATGCTGCCGCGCTCGACCGAGGCCGCGACGGGCAGCGCGCGGGGACTGGACCACCTCGTTCCCGCGACGGCCTCCTGAGCCGACTCCACCGCCCCGGCCGCGCGCCCGTTCCCGCATCGATCATGTGCACTCGTCACGGGAGATGTGCGCCAGTACTCGGCGTCCACCTCGCGGCCGGCGGTACGGAGTTCATCGACGGCCAGGCCCATGTGCGCGGTGTGCCGGCAGACCACGCTGTTGGTCACGACGGTCAGGTCGGGCACCAGTGGCACCCGGCCGGGCGGCACGGGAAGACGAAGACCCCCGAACTGGCGCCGCCAGTCCGGGTGTTGCTCTACTTCGTCGCCGTCGCCGTCGCCGTCGTGGTGACGTGCCTGAGCCTGATGTGCCCGGCGTGCCCGGCGTGCCTGCCGGCGGAGCGCACGGCCGCGTCCGGCGGGCCGGAACCGGTGCCGCCGGTGGGGCGGTCGCGGCGACGGGCGCGCCGTGGGTCCTTCGAGGCGCCGGACGGGCCTATCGGTCCTCGGGCTGGTCCTCGGCCCGGGGCCGGGTGTCGCCCGGGCCTTCCCTGCGCTGCTGACGGCGGTGGACCGCGCCCACGATGATCTTGACGGCCAGGCCGAGGACGATCAGGTCGGCGAGCATCTGGACGGTCACCACGAGCCGCGCGGTCTCGGTCTTGGCGGTGATGTCGCCGAACCCGACGGTGGAGAACACGGTGACGGCGAAGTAGAGGCCGTCGGTGTGGGACAGCCGGGCGCCGAAGCTGTCGGGCGACAGCGAGGCCAGCGCGACGTAGGTGGCGGCGAACAGCAGCAGGAAGAACGGGACGCTGGTGGACAGTGCTTCCGCGGCCCGTATGCCCGGGCGCGGGGAGCGGAGGATCGAGTGGACCTGGACGGCGACCAGCGCGACGAAGCCCGTCAGCCCGGCGAGGAGCATGGTGACGGTGGCCGCGGTGGACGAGTGGTCCAGTGGCAGCACGTAGTAGAGGGCGACCAGCGCGGCCACGGAGCCGACCACCCTCAGCGCGGTCCAGGCGATCCTGCCGGCGGAGGGCCGGGCCCCGTCCCGGTCCGGGGGTGACACCCGGGCGCCGGGCGTCACGATGACCGCCGTGCCCTCGTGACCGCTGCGCGGAACGACAGGCCGCGATCGCGCCACATCATGCCGGTGACCGCGCCCAGGGTGATCACCACGCCGATCGCGATGAAGAACGACATGAGGGCGAGCACCACGCCGATCGGCCCGTACTTCTGGTCATAGCTGATGATCATGTCGGAGAAGGTGAAGTGGAAGACGACCAGCATGCCGATCCAGAACGTGCTGGTGGCGACCGCACACGGCACCAGCCTGCGCCCCGGGATGCGCCCGCCCAGCAGGAACCACATCGTGAACCACCAGAAGGCCATGAACGCGGGGACGTTGATGATCCACCACAGGACCGGAGCGCCGGCGTGGATCCCGGGGCCCGCCGAGGTGCCCAGCGCGGCCCAGCCCACGAGCACGGCCAGCCACACCAGCGCGCGCAGGGGGTCCCGGGCCTGCCCGCGCAACTGGAACACGCGCTGGTACAGCCGCTGGATCGACCCGGCGGAGGCGAGGCCGCCCAGGATGAAGAAGACCCACGACAGGCCGGTGACGGCCGAGGAGGTGGCCGCGGAGGAGTTGAACAGGTGGTTGAAATCGGCCGCGGCCTGCTGGTTCAGGCCCAGCCGCAGCATCAGTGTCGACACCGCCGGCCGCCCGGCCAGGGCGGACGTGATGATCATGAACGGAAGGGCGCACAGCAGCAGCGTGGCGGCGAGCTGAATGGCCTGGCCGAGGAAGTCCACCGCGTTCAGCCGGCGCCAGAGGTCCTCGGCCCAGGAATCGGAGTACTTCGCCCTGCCCCACTCGGTTGCCCGCCGGGCCCGTCCGGTGCCCGCCCGGTCCGCGGACTCCGTGCCCGCCCGGTCCGCGGGCTCCGTGCCCGGTCCTCCGGTTCCCGTCCGTGACTGTGCAGGGCGTTCGTCTCCCGGCCTGCCCGGTGCTCCGTCCCTCGTCCGCATGGTGCATCCTCCCGGCGATCACGTGCACCGGCGATCAGCTGGGACCCCCGCGCGGCGGTGACACACACGCGTGTTCGGGGTCGCGGTTCTGTATCCACCGTCGCACGTCCGCCCGGGCCCTGTCAGGGCAGGGAGGGACTGACCGTAGGGGCCGGCCGGCGGTTCGCCTCCTCCGGTGGCGTGAGGGCCGCGGCGAATCGTTCCTGCTCCGCGGCTGCGCCCGCCGGAATCCGGTGAACCGCGGGGGAGGCCCCGGTGGCCCGGCGCTCCTTCTGCTGCTTCGACGGCGTCCGGTCGGGCCCGGCGGCCGCCCCCGGGGCTCAGCGGTCCGCGGCGACGGGCGGTGAGGTGGTGCCGCGGGGGACGAGGACCGGGGTGCCGGAGACCCTGGACGGACCTCAGGCGGGACGGTCCCCGGGGGGCGGGAGCTCGCCCGATCCGCGGACGATCAGCCGGGTCGGGATCTCCACCCGCCGGCCCGGACCGAGGTCGCGGCCCATCCGTTCGAAGAGCATCCTGGCGGCGGTGGTGCCGAGCGCGGCCGGGTCCTGCGCGACGACGGTGAGCCCGGGGGCGAGCAGCTCGGCCAGTTCGAGGTCGTCGAAGCCCACCAGGGCGGGCCGCCCGGCGTCGGCGGGCAGGTGGTGCAGTGCCGCGGCGGTGATCCGGTTGTTCCCGGTGAACAGGGCGGTCACCGGCTCCGGTCCGGTGGTGAGCGTGGTCACTGCCCGTGCCACCGTGGACCGGTCGGTCGGCCCGGTGGCGATCCAGCGCTCGTCGACGGGCAGACCGGCCTCGGCCATCGCGGCCCGGTAGCCGCGCAGTCGTTCGGCGCTGGTGTGGATGTGCGGGAGGTCGCCGACGAAGCCGATCCGGCGGTGCCCGTGCCGGATCAGGTGCCGCACGCCCTCACGGGCCCCGCCGGCGTTGTCGCTGAGCACCGCGTCGGCGTCCAGGCCTGCGGCCGGGCGGTCGAGGAAGACCACCGGAGTGCCGGAGGCGGTCTCGGGCAGGAGGTAGCCGTGGTCGTCGCCGGCCGGGACGACCAGCAGGCCGTCCACCCGCCGGGCGCAGAATGCCAGGGCGAGTTCGCGTTCGCGGTCCGGGTTCTCGCCGCTGGAGCCCGTGAACAGCAGACAGCCCTGCCCGGCGGCGACTACCTCGACCGCGCGCGAGAGCGCGGAGGAGAACGGGTCGCCGATGTCCTCCAGCAACAGGGCGATGCTGGCGGTGCGGCCGGTCCGCAGCAGGCGGGCGCTGTCGTTGCGGCGGAAGCCGAGTTCGGCGATGGCCGCGCGGACGCGCTCGGCGGTGTCGGGGGTGACACCGCTCTCCCCGTTGACGACACGGGAGACGGTCTTGAGCCCGACGCCGGCCGCAGCGGCGACGTCGTTCATGGTGGGGCGGCCACCGCGCCGCCCGCTCACGCCCGGGCCTCCCGCAGTGCCGGGATGCGGCGGGCGAGGACGAGCGCCGTCCAGGCCTCGGCGAGCAGCCGGTGGCCGAGTGGGGTCGGGTGGACGCCGTCGGCGGCGACGAGCTCCGGGCCCCCGGCGGTGCGGGCGGCCTGGTTGAGCAGGCCGTCGGCGGAGAGCAGCCCGGCGCCGAACTCGGCGGCCAGCCGCCGGACGGCGTGGATCCGCGGGTCGAGGTCCTGCCGCCAGGTCCACTGCTCGGCGGTGACGGGCACCAGGAACGGCTCCACCAGGATCAGGTCGGCGCCGGTGCGGTCCCGGGCCTCGGTGAGCAGGTGGCGGTAGTCGGCCTCCCACTCGGCGACGGACGTGACCTGGTCGGCGTCGTAGCGGCGCCAGGTGTCGTTCACCCCGACCAGGAGGGAGAGCACGTCCGGCCGGTGAGCCAGCGTGTCGCGTTCCCAGCGGGCCCGCAGGTCCCGGACGCGGTCCCCGGCGACGCCCCGGTTGAGCACGGTGAGGCCGGGGCGGGCGGCGGCCAGGTGTCCGGCGGCCAGGGCCACGTAGCCCCGTCCGAGGTCGGCGGGGGCGTCCCGGCGGCGGCCGGCGTCGGTGATGCTGTCGCCCTGGAAGAGGACGGTCGGGCCGGGCGGTCGGTCGAAGGGCATGAGGGGCGATTCCTTGGTGGTTCCGGCACTGGTCCTGACGTCCCCGTCGGCCCGGGCGCTGCGCAGCCGGGCCGACGGGCGGCGCGGCTCAGCCGGCGGAGGCCCCGGTCATGGCCCTGGCGTGTGCGGCGAACAGCTTCGCGGTGGTGCGGCCCGGGTAGGCGGGGTCGTTGTTCCACATGACGCGGTGACCATCGTAGTCGGGTGGAAGGAGCCGTCATCGGTCCGGGAGGTGAGCAGCCAGAACTGGTCGCCGGCGCCGTGGCCGGTCAGGACGGCGTCGGTCCAGACGGTGTAGGCGCGGTCGCGGGCCGCGTTGCCCGCGATGTCCTTCGCCGGGTCGATCCGGAGGCCGAACTCCTCGATCACGACGGGCTTTCCGAGGGCGCGGCCGTCGGCGAGGTGGTCGGTGATCCAGCGGGCGCCCCAGTCGGTGGCGTTGGTGCCGGGCTTGGCGGCGGAGGTCTCGCCCCGGTTCTGGGGGTAGACGTGGACGGTGCCGTAGTCGACGGCCGGGAGGGCGAGGAGCTTCTTCCAGGCCACGCCCTCGTAGTCGGAGCAGGAATAGTCGGCGCGGCCGGCCTGCCCGTAGAAGCCCTCGTCGCCGACGGCCACCGGCTGGCGTGGAGCCAGGGACCTCACGTGGGCGCTCAGGCGGCGGTACGTCCGCCGTGCCGAGGGTGGCGGCCCCGGTCAGGTCGAGCCGGGAGAGGGCGAACTCGGCGGCGGGAGTGGGGTACCCGGTCCAGCCGTGGGCGTCGGTCGCCGGCCCGAGGATCATCTCCGCCATGGGCAGGTAGGTGAAGGCCACCAACAGGGCCGCGGGGCCAGCAGGTAGAGCCACGGGGTGAACCACCAGTACCGGCGGAAGGTGTGCCGGCGAACTGCTCCGGGGTGGTGGGCCAGTCGGTGATGCCGGCCTGGGCCCAGACCGCCTTGTTGCACACGAGGCCGGTGGCGACCCCGACGTTGGCGAGGCCGTAGACCTTGCCGGAGACCGTGGCGTAGTCGGTGATCCCCTCGAACTTCACCTTGATGTTGGGGTAGAGCCGGTTGAACTCGTCGGCGTACTTCTTCAGCGTGCCGTCCGAGATCTGGTCGGTGCGGTTGGTCAGCACGGTGATGTCGCCGGACACGCTCGCCGGACCGGTGGCCGTTGCGGCGGCGGGCGACGAACCGCCACCGCCGCTGCTACAGGCAGTGAGAACCACCATGCTCGCGGCCGCGACGGCCACCCATCCTCTTCGCATCTTCGCCCATCCTTCGCGGGGGTCGTCATCGACGACGGAACCAGGGCCGACGGGGGCCGTTTCGGCGCTCCCGGGCCGTTGGCTGCTTGAGGTAGACGTCACATCCCGGCCAGGTCCATAGACCGGTCAACATCGATATCCAGTGGTTCTGTCAATCGAACCGGCTCAATTTACTAAACCTTTGCCTAACTTAATGACGAATCCGTCTCGTTGCCCGGAGGTCATGGGCCGCTCCTGGACAACGTTGCCATCGGCCGCGAGAATCACCCCAACGACCGCCCGCGCCACGCCATGGAGGCGGAGCGGCCGTCCGCACCCAACGCCGGAGATCGTCACAATGAGTCATGACCGGGCTGCTGTCGCCCACGACCAGAGCCTCGCCCCGCGCAGCGTCCTCGCGGCGCTCGACATCGGCGGGACGAAGATCGCCGGCGGCCTGGTGGGCCCGGACGGCGCGCTCCTCCACCAGGTCCAGCTGCCCACCCCGGCCCGGGACGGCGCCGGAGCCGTCCTCGACGCCGTGCACGGCGTCCTCGACCGGCTCGCCCGGCACCCGCTCTGGCCGCAGGCCCGGGCCCTGGGCATCGGCAGCGCCGGCCCGGTCGACATCGCCCGGGGCACGGTCAGCCCGGTCAACATCCCCGGCTGGCGCGACTTCCCGCTGCGTGACCGGGTCGCCGCCCACCCCGCGGTCGCCGGCCTCCCCGT
>NZ_CP026498.1:0-2471 GCF_002953255.1 Streptomyces sp. CB01881 | reverse complement strand
GGTGCGCCATGAAGCGCTCTGACTATATTCCCGGTGCAACCGGGAGGAACTGGAGGGATGTTCCTGGGCCCAATGGCTTACCTGGAGTCGAAAGGCGAAGGGGACCGTAGCATGCCAGAAAATCAGCGGCCGCGCTCAAGTGCGGAGGCGGTGCGCTGAGAGGCCCGCGTGACATGGCGAAAGCTAGACTGCCTGAACCCAAATCTCCAGAGATGCAATGGCATGACATCCGCCGGAACCGCATTTGACACCGGCGCCGCGTCCTGCAGGGAAGTCACTGCGTATTCTCTGCAACCTCCGGACTGCGGAACGATTCCCAGTGAGGGAATTCAAGGGGATGAGTTGGGCGCCTAAATCACGCTAGACACGTATGTCGGAGACGAACATGGGATCGCCTAAAGGGATAGAAATCCCCATGGCGACGGAGGTCCCGTAGTAGTCGCAGGAGTAACGACCTGCCAAGGCGGGCGGTAACACCGCCCACAGGGCGAAGGGGACCAGGAGACCCGGATATGAAGATCACTGGGAGGTATGCGTAATGCAGAGCGCCGAAACAGTGCTGAATGTCCTGCGCGAACGCGGCAGGCACGGTCTGCCGTGCAACGAACTGTACCGACAGCTGTTCAACCCGGATCTGTACCTGCATGCCTACGGGCGGATCTACGCCAACAAAGGTGCGTTGACCCCCGGGGCCTGCGAGGAAACCGCAGACGGCATGTCCGAGGTAAAGATCGCAAACCTGGTGG
Organism: Streptomyces sp. CB01881; assembly: GCF_002953255.1. Classification (GTDB taxonomy): domain Bacteria; phylum Actinomycetota; class Actinomycetes; order Streptomycetales; family Streptomycetaceae; genus Kitasatospora. The sequence continues at coordinate 1,725 of NZ_CP026498.1, read as the reverse complement.
AAGCCCTCCGCCACGAGCGATACCGCTTCCGCCCGGTCCGCCGCATCCACATCCCCAAGAACAACGGGAAGATGCGACCGCTCGGATTGCCGTCATGGTCGGACAAACTCGTGGGAGAAGCAGTGCGCCTCCTTCTGGAGGCATACTACGAACCCCGATTCTCCAACCTCTCCCACGGTTTCCGTCCCGAACGGGGATGCCACACGGCCCTGAGCCAGGTGGTCATCAACTGGACAGGGACGACCTGGTTCATCGAAGGGGACATCTCGGATTGCTTCGGCTCGCTGGACCACGACGTCCTGCTGTCGATCCTGGCCGAGAGAATCCATGACGCCAGGTTCCTCCGCCTCATCCGACAGATGCTCCAGGCGGGGTACATGGAAGACTGGGAGTGGAACCCGACCCTGTCGGGGACCCCGCAGGGCGGGGTCGTCTCTCCACTCCTGTCCAACATCTATCTGGACAAGCTGGACCGCTTTGTCGAGACAGTTCTCATACCGGAATACACCCGAGGAAAGACCCGGGCCAAGAACCCGGAGTACCGGACCCTGGAGAACGAGATCAACCGCCTCCGAAAACGGCAGAAATACTGGGGGGAGAAAATCGAAACCCCGGCCGTCCGCGAGCTGCGCCAGCGGCTGCGACGTCTGCCGGTCGGAGACCCTCGCGATCCCGGATTCCGGCGTCTGCGGTACGTCCGCTACGCGGACGACCACCTCCTCGGGTTCATCGGACCGAAGGCCGAAGCCGAGACGATCAAGCACCGTCTGAGCCAGTTCCTGCATGAAGAACTCAAGCTGGAACTCAACCAGGACAAGACCCTGATCACCCACGCCCGCACACAAGCGGCACGGTTCCTCGGCTACGAGATCACCGTCCAGCACGCAGACACGAAGATCACCCGCGACCGGCGCTCCCGCACGGGGGCCCGCAACACCAACGGGAAGATCGCCCTGCGTGTCCCCAGGAAGGTGATCGAGGCCAAAGCAGCCCCGTTTCTCAAACGCGGACACCCCGCACCCCTACGCCACCTGGCGGGACTCACACCTTACGAGCTCGTCAGACGGTACGGCGCACAGTACCGGGGCATCGTTCAGTACTACCTGCTGGCCGGCGACGTCTGGCGACTCGACCGGCTCAAAGGGGTGATGGTCACCTCGCTACTCAAGACCCTTGCCTGCAGGCACCGTTCATCGGTGACCAAGATGGCCGCGAAATACAAGGCCACGGTGAACACACCACTCGGTCTCCGCCGGTGCTTCGAAGCAAGGATCGACCGGGTAGGCAGGAAGCCGCTGATCGCACGGTTCGGAGGAATTCCCCTCGTCCAAAAGAAACACACGGCCATCAACGATGCGCCGCGTACCCCGTTCGAACCGCACCGCCACCAGCGGGGCATCCGACTCATCCGTCGGCTGCGCCAAAAGTGGTGCGAGGTCTGCGAGCGCCCACGGCCGGTGGAAGTCCATCAAGTCCGTGGCCTCGCCGACCTCAGGAAGCTCGAACTACCGCCCGAGTGGGCGGCCATCATGATCAGGAAGCACAGCAGGACACTCGTCGTCTGCGCACCCTGTCATCAGGCCGTCCACAAGGGCACTTGACGAGGTTCGCGCACCAAGTCTCTGGAGAGCCCGCTGCATTGAAAGGTGCACGGCGGGTTCGGGCCGGGGGCCACTGGAAAAGGACCCGCACGCGCGGAAACCTCGCCAGTGGCCTACCGGTACT